>CAVPWC010000021.1:0-64001 GCA_963709315.1 uncultured Acidobacteriota bacterium | reverse complement strand
TCAAAATTCCCAGTCGCAATCCATCATACCCATGCTGCCGATGGGAGGGCCGTCGGGCGGCTCGACGGGCGGCGTAAGATCGATCTGTTTCGGGTCCTTTTCGAACAGAGCGATTTGGCTTGTGGCGAAGAAGACGTGCGCTTTGTCGGGAAAGACCGACGACGTTTCCGCAGATGTGCCAAGCCAATCCTTCAGTTCGTGCAGTTTAAGCGATGCGATGGCGCGAACATCGTCGCTGGCATGGTCGTTGGCGGAAAGGGCCATTAAATCGTAGAGAACTACGTTGTCCACGGTGTTGGCGATCTCTCCATCGTAACCCTTGGGATGCGGAGCTTTCCAGGTGGCCTTGAGCACGGCGTCGAGCACTTCCTCGAGGCCGGGATTGTCCGCGTTGCGCGCATGATACTCGACGAGGCGGGCGGCGCGCTCCGGATTAAACAGAAATTGCAGCGTGTGCTGGGCCGCCGATTCCGCGGGAGCCAGTGCGTCGAAGGCAGGGCTGGTGTGAATTTTGAACAGATCGCGATCGCGGGAATATTCCGGCGGGCGAGGCGGAATGATCTTTAGAAGCGATTCGGGCAGCGCGAGCACATCCGGCTTGAGCGTGGCGAGAACGGCGGCGAGGGCGCGCCGCTGCTCGGCGGGCACGACGATCTCCGTGGGAATTTGTCCGTCTCCCCGCAGGGCGAATGTGTAGTCCATTCCGCCGACGAGCTTGCTGGCCGCTTCCACTTGATAGCGGTGCAACATGTAAACGGGCGCGAGAACGTCTTCGAGGGTGGCGAGCGGAGCGCCTTGGCGAATATTATTTTCGCCGAAGCGGCGCAATGCTGCCGCGCGAACCTGCATGAGCCGATTTAGCTCGTCCACAGGATTCGAGCCGCTGTCCCATAGATGGGCGACGCTGCTGGAAGAGCCGGGGGGGCGGGCATCCTGGTCCGTGAGGTAGCGGAGGCCGCGGCCATACGCGTCGTCGAGGATTTTGTTGAGCGCGGCGTGTTCGTCAGAGCCGGGCGCGAAGTCGCTGTAGCCCCAAGTGATGGAAACCTTATCCCAATCGCCGATACTCTTTGTATACGCGTCGGAGACATCGGGTGTGCCATCGGCGGACAATTTCACGAGAGGCGGCGGATAGTCCATCACCGACGATCGGTTAACCGTGCTCGCCGAAAAGTTGTGCATCAACCCCAGCGTGTGGCCGACTTCATGTGCGGCAAGCTGGCGAAGCCGAGCAAGCGACAACTCCATTGTTTCCGGCGAGACAGAATCGCTCTTTCCGTAGGGAGCCAGCAGGCCTTCGGCAATTAGAAAATCCTGCCGGACGCGGAGCGACCCCAGCGTGACATGCCCTTTGATAATTTCCCCGGTGCGCGGATCGATAACGCCTCCGCCATACGACCACCCGCGCGTGGCACGATGCACCCATTGGATTACGTTGTAACGCACATCCATAGGGTCCGCGCCTTCAGGCAGCAGTTCCACGTGGAACGCGTCCTTGTAGCCGGCAGCTTCAAATGCCTGGTTCCACCAGCGCGCGCCCTCGAGTAGCGCGGAGCGAATGGGCTCCGGCGCGCCTCGGTCGAGATAATAAATGATGGGCTTGACCGGTTCGCTCAAGGCGGCCTTGGGATCTTTTTTCTCGAGGCGATGGCGCGCGATATAGCGCTTCATGATGGGCTCGCTTACAGGCGTCGCATAGTCCATGTATTCGATCCCGAAAAAGCTGCCGCGCGGGTCGTAGGCACGCTCTTTGAACCCCGGAGGCGGAAGCTGCACGAAGGAATTATGCTCGCGCACGGTGATGGATTCGGGCGATGGCGTGACGTCGCGTACCCACGGCCCGGGATCATCGCCAGAGAAAGTAAGTGTGGCTTCGACTTCCGTATTGAGAGGAAAGTTCTTGGTTCGCGGAAGATAAATGGCGCAGCGTGAGGGATCCAGTTTGTAGGAACCTTGCTTCTCGCGGCGAAGAGTTTCGGGAATGCCGTGGGCGTCGCGCAGAAAAAAATCGGTGGCGTCAACGAGGGCATCGCCGTTTTCTTCGGCTGCCACCGTGAAGCCCCACAGCGCCGATTCGGCGAAAGAGTCGCGGACCGTGCGGCGTTCATCTGGATCGCTGCTCACGGCGCGATAGGCAAGATTCTCCTCGACGAGCAGGACTTTGGGGCCGCTGCGCTCGAATCGCACGACGGCGGTCTTGCCAAGCTGGCCGCGATCGAGTCCGATGTCGTTCGAACCCATTCCTGCGGGGAGACTGCTTTGATAAAGGAATTCCTTGTCCCATTGCGATTTGTTGATTTCCAGCCAAAGCTTGCCTTGCTTGGCGTCCCAATAAAGATTGAAATAGCCGGGCAGTTTTTCCGCGCCAGCGGTTTTCTCGGTGATCGACGGCGTCTTGGACGCGTCGAGGCCCGCCGCGAGACAGATCGAGGGCAGACATAGAAAACAGAGCCCAAGCGGGTATCGAAAAGCTTTCAGCATGTTCGGAGCCTCCGAATGGAAGGAACGTTTTACAACAAAAGACGGGTGGCGCGGGGAAAAATCCACTCTGCTATACTTGGTTGAAATCGCGGATATTTCACACGTGCAAAAACTTCGCATCTCGATTGTGCAGTATTTAAATACCGCACCGCTGGTTTGGGGCTTCACGAACGGGCCGCTGGCGGGGAAGTACGAGTTGTCGTTCACGGTGCCGTCGCAATGCGCGGAAGCGCTGCGCACCGGCGCGGCCGACATTGCCATCATTCCAGCGATCGAATATCAGCGTATCCCTGGCCTGATGGTCCTGCCGGACTTGGCGATTGCCTCGCAAAATCGCGTGCGTAGCCTCTTGATTGTCTCGAAGAAGCCCATTGAGCAGGTGCGCAGCGTTGCGCTGGACCGTAGTTCGCGAAGCACACAGGCATTGACGCGCATTCTGGCCGCTGAACATTGGAAGACTGATCCTGAGTTTTTTGAGGCTGAGCCCGATTTGCGCGCGATGCTGGAGAAGGCGGACGCTGCGCTTCTCATTGGCGATCCGGCGCTCCGCATTTCGATCGAGATCGAGAAAAAGAGCACGGTCAGCCCCGAAGGACGCGCGGTTTGCCAGTCAGCTACGCTGGGTATGAACAGCCCGGAGATTTTTCATGTGTACGACGTTGTCGGAGAATGGCGCAAGTTTACGAGCCTCCCGGCAGTACTGGCATTCTGGGCCGCGAAACAGGATGCCGTTACTCCGGAAGTGCTGGCGGATTTCGCAGCCTCACGAGAGTTCGGACTATCTCAGATTGCGGCGATCAGCCAGGAAGCCGCGCGCGAACTGGATCTGCCGCCCCAGACGCTCGAATCCTATCTGCGCGACAACATTGACTTCTCATTGGGAGAAGAGAATCGCCACGGCCTCGAACGCTATTTCCAGGAGGCTGCGAAATTGGGCTTGATCCCAAGAAATGAGAAGATTGCATGGGCAAACGCGGCGAAAGAAACGGCCCGTGTGTAGCAAAATAGGGGCACGGCAGGCCGTGCCCGTCCGAAAGCTGCCATTAGAGTTTAGGCCGGCAGTCCAGTAGAATCTAAAGTTCGAAACGCGAAGGAACGACAGGAACGATGTGGGACTGACCAAACAAGAAGCGCTAGAAATGCTGCAATCCAACGACCTCGTTGGCGTCGGGATGGCCGCGCATCAAATGCGCCTCAAGAAGAATGATCCGCGCGTCGTGACATACCAGATCGACCGCAACATCAACTACACGAATTTCTGCACGGAATATTGCTCCTTTTGCGCGTTTTACCGGCCGCTCGGCGCAAAAGATGGCTACATTCTTTCTTTCGAAACCATCTACGAGAAGATCGAGGAGATGCTCGAGCTCGGCGGCACGGGTGTTTTGTTGCAAGGCGGCTTGCACCCCGATTTGCAGATCGGCTATTACGAAAACTTGCTGCGCTCGCTGAAAGCTCGATTTCCGCAAGTGCATCTGCACTGCTTTTCGGCGCCCGAAATTCTGTGCATCGCGGAAGTCAGCGAGCTGAGCGTCCGCGAGACCATCCAGCGGTTGATGGACGCCGGACTGCAATCCATACCCGGCGGCGGCGCTGAAATCCTCGATGACGAAATTCGCGGGAAAATCGCCCGTCTGAAGTGCACCAGTGACGATTGGGAGGAAGTACATCGCGTCGCGCACTCCCTTGGCCTGCGCACGACCGCGACCATGATGTTCGGCTGCGGCGAGGAACTCCGCCATCGCGTGAATCATCTCGAACGCTTGCGACGCATTCAGGAGGACACCGGCGGGTTCACGGCGTTCATTCCGTGGATCTTCGCGGCGGAAAACACGGCGCTTGGAAAAAAAGTGCAGGAAACGACCGCGGTCGACTACTTGAAAACGCTCGCCGTCAGCCGCCTGTACCTCGACAACATCGACCACATCCAATCCAGCTGGCTGACACCCGGCATCAAAGTCTGCCAGGTCGGGCTGCAATTTGGCGCGGACGACGTGGGCAGCATCCTTATTGAAGAAAACGTCGTGTTCGCCGCCGGCGTGAGAAATCGCACCAATGAAAACGAGCTTCGCCGCATTATCTCTGATGCGGGATTCATTCCCGCGCAGCGCGATACTCTCTATCGCTCTTACGCGCTGAAGTAACTCGAAAAAATCCAATCGCTATTTTTGTGGGGCAGGCCGCTTCAGCGGGCGAAGCACGATTTGCACTTCGGTGCCGTCGGGCAGATCGATATCCTCGAGCGGGTAGAGAATCCCGCTCCGGAATCGCGCCTGAATCCATCGCGGGCCAGGTTTGGCATCAACCGCCGCAGCTTTGGCAGGCCCTCCGGCGGCGGGGGCTCCGGAAGTCTCGTCGAGCGCTTCATTCGCAAGTGCATCCGCCTCGCGGTTCTGCTCACGATAGACGTGGTCGATTCGGAAGGATTCGAACCCCATCGACATTTTCTTCGCGCGCTCGAAAAGCGGCCTCAGGTCTTCGCTCTTCACTTTGTATTGCCCTTGCATCTGCTTGACCATCAGCTCGGAATCGCTTTCGACGCGCAACGCCCGGATGCCGTGCGATTCCGCATAGTCCAGCGCCGCGATCAGCCCATAGTATTCCGCAACATTGTTCGTCATTCGCCCGATGTATTTTTTCAGTTTGGCGACGAGTTCACCATTGCCGTCGCGAATCACCACGCCATAAGAAGCCGGCCCGGGATTTCCGCGTGCGGCGCCATCAATATTGGCTTGATGAGCGGGCGTGGCAGCCTTTTGCTCCGCAGGAGAGTCTGCGAACAATGCGGCACCGGCAGCGCGAGGAGACTTTGGACGGGGCGGCATCAGGAATGGTGGGAAGCGGTAGATGCGGCGCGGTCCGAACCGGAGCCAGGGTCCGGCAGCGGTATCGGCTCTAGTGTGTATAGGATCAGGCCGCAGGATTCGCAACGGTAAATCTCTTCATTGGGATCGCGGCGCAGTTCTTGCAGGATGTGCGGCAGCACACGCATGCCGCAGCCGCGGCATTGTCCGTCGCGAGCTTCGGCGACGCCTGTCCCGTGATGGCGCTTTGCGATGCGCACATAGAGTTCGCGCTGTTCTTCGGGAATCGGAGCCAGCGCCCGTTCGCGCTCGGCGAGCAACGACGCCAATTGCTTCTTTTTCTCGGCTTGTAAGGCTTCGATCTCTTTTCTCTCTTTGTTGACCGCCGCTTCGTCTTCCTTCAAATTAGCTGCCGCGTGCCTGACGCGCCGTTCGGCCTCTTCTCCGGCCATCATCACTTCCAGTTGTGCGTCTTCGGCCTTGGTGACTTCCGCTTCGGCATTGGCGATTTCGTGCTGCAGGGCTTTGTACGCTTCGTTGGTCTTAACCGCGCCGCTCTGGTCGCGATACTTCTTCGCGCGGTCCTTCCACTGTTGTACGTCCAGCTCGAACTTCTTGCGTTCTTTTTGACTGCTGACGAGGCCCTCTTTTGCCGCGGCCACGGCCGCCCGCGCTCCGGTCAGCTTGGCGTCCGCTTCGCGCACCCGTTTTGGCAAAGCGTCAATTTCCGTATGCAGGGCGGCCATCAAATGGTCGACACGCTGCAGTTCGATAAGGTGAGGAATGGCGGAATGCATGGACCTGCAATACTAACACAGCGGGCGCTATGCTTTGCCCGTTACATCACGGGGGCCAGAAGGGCGCTCAAGGGGCTCGCCCTTCGGCAGGAAGCCCTCGTTTTTCCATGCAAGATTATGTAGATTGCCCATTCCAAGGAGGAAGAGAGATGCCGCACGTGCAAGTTACCTGGGTGGAAGGGCGGACGCCGGAGATGAAGCGCAAAATCGCCGAGCGCATCACCACCGTCTTGATCGAAGATGGCCGGGCGAAACGCGAAAACATTCACGTGTCGTTTCATGAAGTCCCGGCAACGGACTACGCCGAAGCAGGAGTCCTGGTTGCGGATCAAAAGCGCACGCCATGACGAGAGGGCTGGACTCATCCCTGTTGCGCTTGACATCAAGTGTTAAGGCCGAGGGGCGCGAGAATTGCGGGGGTATCTCACCGATGCTCGGAGATCATCCCAGGTCGAAGAGTCAGTTGACTTCGTGAACTTGCATGTTCTGATCGATCGCGAGCGTGGGGTAGCGAATCGGCGAGCCCGCAGCGGCTGGAGCGTGGCGAGCCGTTACGCCGAAGTCGCCGCCGGAGCATTCGACCGAATAGGAATAGCCGTCGCGCTCGGGCCGCGACAGGGTCAGCGAGTTGGAGGAAGACAGTTCGTCCAGCGACGCACAGTGGCCGTTGAGGGCGATGTAACCGCGCTCAGCTTGTGCAATTTGCAAGAGATCCGTGCGGACTCCAGTGAGTGTGATCGCCTGGGTCGGTGCGGTCCCTTCGTCGGTCACCGGCATCTTCTTGAAATAGAAGTGATAGATGCCAAACACCAGCGCGGTAGCGACGAGAAGTGCCACGAGAGCTCGCATAACAAAAGTCTGGCGCGGTGCCGAACCTGTTGCAAGCACGGATCGAAACGCGCGTGCGCGGGGAAACAACAGATCAAGTTTTCCCCCAGCGAGATGGCGCCCCTGTTAAACTTCACTCGCCGCCGAACCCTCTTCTCGGTGTAACACCCTTCCCTTGGTTGAATGAATGAACAAATTTGCACCCGCAACCGATCTGCAGGCACTCGAAAAATTGCGCCATGGTGAATTGGAAGAGGCCCGCGCGCTCCAAAGCGTGATGCTGCCTTCTGAATCGCTGTGTTCGCGCGGCGTGACGATTTCGCATCAATTTCGGCCTGTGTCGGCTGTGGGTGGCGATTTTCTGGATTATTTCGAACTCACGGACGGTTCCATCGGCTTGTATCTAGGCGATGTCTCCGGAAAGGGTTTACCCGCCGCGCTTTTTGGAGCACTGGCAGTCGGAACGCTCCGCGGGGTGCACAAGACGGGCACTTCAGCGGATCAGGTTCTCGCCACTATGAACCGCAGGCTAATGATCCGCGGCCTGCCGGCGCGCCACGCCGCTCTACAATATGCCTTGTTCAATCCTTTCACTCGCGAATTACAGATTTCGAGCGCCGGGATGCCAGGACCGCTGCACCTTACTGGAAAGGGCTGCCGCGTACTCAATATGGCTGGCATTCCACCGGGACTTTGGCCGTGCGCGAATTACGACATCGCGGTCCTCCGGATCGAGCCCGGAGATTCCGTCCTTTTCTGCACCGATGGGATTACGGATTCCATGAACATGGAGGAGGAGAGCTTCGGAACGGACCGCCTCGCGGCTATTTGCGACGAACACCTTGCGGACTCACCGACGCACTTACTCCAAGCCATTTTTTCGGCAGTGGAAAGCTTCAGACTGGGACGCGAACCCCACGACGACATGGCGGCGGCCCTGTTTTACTGCTCGGAATGAGTGGCCGCTCGATGCTGGTAATGGGAGTCGATATGTGAGGAGAACCGTGGGGTCAGATCCTCTGATTTAACCAGTAACGGCGCTGGCGCAGGCAGGGATGTAGTGACTGCGCAAGCCCTTCCGGGTTTCCGATTGACAGTCTGAATGCTCTCCAGTAACAACAGTAGATACGCGAATTCCCGCAATCTTATTAGGAGAGTCCCCCATGAAGACGACGTCCCCCCTTGCATTCAGCTTGGCCCTTTTTCTTTCGCTGATGATCGCTATCCCCGGCGGCATTTCCGCCGCTCCTCAGACTACCGGACAGCGTGCCGGAGAGGTCTCTCGTTTGATTCCCGCGGTGAGCATCTCCAGGGGCGCTAAAATAATTAACGCCTCCGCAAAGACGGTGGTGGACTGGCAAGATCTTTTGAATACGAAAGCGGATGCGCGCGCACGAGTAGCTCTGGATGACGGCTCGGTCCTCAACGTGGGCTCCGATTCCTCGATCAAAGTCGTAAAACACGATGCCGGCGCACAACAAACGGAACTGGAGCTGGCCTACGGCAAACTCCGAACACAAGCGCAGAAAATTACGAAACCAGATGGAAAGTTTGAAGTCCACACTGCCGCCGGCGTGGCTGGCGTGGTGGGCACGGATTTTTACGCGGCATATGAGAACGACGTGATGAACGTAATCGTCTACGAGGGCGTTGTTCGCGTCTGCAATCTACAGGGAGTTTGCGTGCTGGTGAAAGCCGGCCAGTTCAGCAGCGTGCGCCATGGCGACAACTCGGCTCCCGCTCCTCCGACGCAGGCACCGCTCGATATGCTGGTCCTGGCGGGCAAAGATACGGAAGTCGGCCCGCGGCCCGGCGCCGGTCTCGAAACCGCGTCGCATATTGGCTGGGGAATGGGAATAACGATGGGCGTGATCGCTATCGTTCCGGTCGTGGTTTTTGGGGTTATTGCGAGTCACCACACGTCCGTCCCTCCACCCGCACCGAAAAATCCTTGCTTGACGAATCCGACTTCCGCCAACTGCGGTTAGACGGTTAGACCATCGGACCGCCGCGCGACATCCTTCCGGCCCTGCCTACGAGTCGCGCAGCCGGGGCCCTTTCCTTTTGAGGGTATGCAACTCGCTGGGTCCGGCAACCGTCAAACTAGAGTTACCAATATTAGAGACAAATGGAGTACGGCATTTTGTGCCGTTACCCGCGGTAGCGTACACTGGATGTTTCGCACTGCCGTTTAACTGTAAGTGAGGCAATCCTTGAAAATTTCCGTCCGTAGTCACCTAGGTTCTATCTTGTGTGCCCTTGGCCTTGCCGCGGCCCTGACGCTGCCTACGGCAACTCTGGCGCAAGCAGCTCCGCCCGCCGTCTCGGCTAAGAAATCTCCAATACTCGCGACCCTCCGAGCCGAACTTGATCGCTCGATGACAGTGTTTAAGGCACAGGATCCGCCGGCCTACTACATGGGCTACACGGTGACGGACACGCAGCGGGCGGAGGTTTCCGGCTCGAATGGCGCTCTTCTCAATAGCGGCGAAAACCGCAATCGCTGGCTGGAAGTTTCCGTTCGCACCGGAAGCTACGATCTCGATGACACCCACAAAGTTGGCGATCGCCAGCAGACCAGCGGCGGTCCAGGCACGTCCGTTCCCCTCGACGATGCTCCCGATGTTTTGCGCCGCGCCGTTTGGCTGGAAACCGACAGCCAATACCGGGCCGCTGCCGAAGCCCTTATCAAGATCAAATCCACCAAGGAAGTGAAAGTCGACTCGGTCGAAAACCGCGCTCCCGATTTTTCGCACGAGCAGCCGCATACCTATATCAGTGAACAGGTTTCTTTCACTTTGGACCGCAAACCCTGGGAAGAAAAAGTTCGCGCCTACACTCGCAACTTCCGCCAATCCGCCGCAATCCTCAATTCCATCGTGACCTTTACGGCCCAGGCCCAAAACGTGTTTCAAGTCACCAGCGAAGGAACGGAGCTGCAATTCGGCCAAATCCGCTACCGTCTCGAGCTGTTTATCCAGGGCAAAGCCCCGGACGGCATGGACATCGACCGTTATTACAATTTCGATTGGGTGAATCCATCTGAAGCGCCGGACGACAAAGCCGTTCTCGCCGCGGAAGCGACCATGCGCAAGGAGCTGGAAGGCCTCGTAGCCGCGCCGATTATCGAACCATCGGTCGGACCTGCTCTTCTAACCGGCCGCGCGGCCGCCGTTTTTTTCCATGAAGTCTTCGGCCATCGCGCGGAAGGGCATCGTCAAAAGGACGCGAACGAAGGCCAGACTTTTGCCAAAAAGGTCGATGAACCGATCTTGCCCAGTTTCCTGAGCATTGTGGACGATACCACGATGAAAACTCTGGGCCACCAGGAACTGCTGGGCTATTACCAGTTCGATGACGAAGGCGTTCCGGCCCAGCGCGTGACCCTTGTCGACCACGGGATTTTGAAAAATTTTGAGATGTCCCGCTCGCCGCTCGTGGGCTTCGCCCATTCCAACGGCCACGGACGCCGCCAATTGGGTGCAACGCCGGTCTCTCGCCAGGGCAACCTGATCGTCGAAAGCAGCAAGACCGTAACGAACGCTGAACTTCGCGCGAAGCTGATCGAACTGATCAAAGCGCAGGGAAAGCCTTTCGGATTGCTCATCGATGATATCGCCGGCGGCTTTACCTTCACCGGCCGCGGGCAGCCTCAAGCCTTTCAAGTCCTTCCTCTTGTCGTCTACAAAGTGTTCCCCGATGGCCGCCCGGATGAATTAGTTCGCGGCGTGGATATCGTCGGAACGCCGCTGGCCGCGCTCACGAAAATCGTGGCTACCGGCGACACGCCGGAAGTCTTCAACGGCTACTGCGGCGCCGAATCTGGCTCCGTCCCCGTAGCAGCAGCGTCGCCCGCTATTCTGACCTCCGAATTGGAAGTACAAAAGAAAGAGACTTCCACGGACCGGCCGCCAATCCTGCCGCCACCCGCGCATGATCCGCTAGCAAAAACGGGAGGCCAGCAATGATGCGCACACCAGGATTGGCAGGGCTCGCGATTCTCGCCGTGCTGCTCGGCGGCAGCCTTTCTGCCCACGCGCAAGCTCCCGCGGACAATGACCACACATTGCAAGCCATGCAGGATGAAATGGCCCGTTCGAAAACCCGCCTCGAGCTGCAAATTCCGGGCACGCCACAGCCTCAGCGTCCGTACTACATCGAATACCGGTTGCTGGATCTCGATGTGCGCGAAGTCGTCGCCGAATTTGGCGCTCTGGTGTCTTCCACGCAAACGCGCAATCGCTTCATGGACGTGGAAGCTCGCATTGGAGACTACAAGCTGGACAGCTCCAATTTCGTCAGTGGTGACGACGGTTTCCGCGGCTTCATCGGTCCCACGGGCTCGGTTGGTATAGACCGCGACTACAATTCTCTGCGCCAGGATCTCTGGATAGCCACCGACCAGGCCTTCAAGGAAGCCGTCGACACTTACTCTCGAAAGCAGGCGTACTTGAGCAGCCTCGCCCGCCAGTCCGATATCGACGATTTTTCAAAGGCCGCGCCTCTGCAACTCATTGAGCCGCTGGTCGCGCCGGACTGGAGCAGCCGCAATTGGGAACAGGAAGCGCGTGAAACCTCCGCGGCTCTGCGGTCGTTTCCGCAAATTTACGAATCTCGCGTCACCTACTATCTCGTCTACGCGACCGAATATTTGCTCACCAGCGAGGGTACGGAAATTCGCACGAACCATTGCTACGCGGCCATCGAAGCGGGTATGAACACGCTGGCAGATGACGGCATGCAGGTGAACCACATGTACGCCGCCTACGCGCCTACGCCTGCCGGTCTTCCGAGCGTGGATGCCGTTCGCAAGTCGCTAAACGTAACGGGAAGCGAGCTGATGGCGATGCGAGCCGCATCTCCAGCGCAGGACTATACCGGCCCTGTGCTCTTCGAGGCGCGAGCCGCGGCCCCGCTTATCGCTCAGGTGCTGACGCCCGCGATCAACGGCGCTCGGCCCCCTGTCTCTTTCACACCGGTGATGGACCAATTGCTCACGGGCTTGGGTGGACGAAGCGACTGGGTCGGCCGAATGGGCGCCCGCGTCTTGCCCACGAGTGTTTCCCTGGTGGATGATCCTTCCGCGAAAGATTTTCACGGGACACCGCTGCTCGGCGCTTACGCTATCGATGACGAAGGCGTCCGCGCGCAAAAAGTGACGATTGTGAATGACGGCCTCGTCAAAGAATTGCTGATGTCGCGCCGACCCGGACCGGATTCGGACGAATCCAACGGTCACGGCCGCTCGGCGTTTTTGAACGACGCCAAGCCCACCATGAGCAATCTCTTCTTCACCTCTACGGACACGGAATCGCCCACTGATCTAAAGAAAAAATTCCTCGACGAATGCCGTTCTGAAAAACTACCTTACTGCATCGTGGTACGCGAGATGGACAATCCTTCCATCAGCCTTCTTCACCAGGATGACTTCTCGGAATTGCTCGCCAGCTTCGGCGGTGGCGCCGGGACGGGCGATCGCCTGCCGCTCATCGTCTACAAGATCTACCCGGAAGACGGCCGCGAAGAGATGGTCCGTGGAAGCCGCATCATCGGCCTCAACACCAGGATGCTGAGGAATCTCGGCGGGATCGGCAACGATGACTTCGTTTATAACTATATGCAGAGCCAGATTTCTGGCTTTGCCGGAACAGCCCTCGGCGCCTTCGGCTCCGCCCAAAGCGGCTTGCCCGCTGCCGTGGTGGCCCCTTCGCTTCTCTTCGATGACTTGGAAGTGCGCGGCGCACGTGGCGAGCCCAAGCGTCTTCCATTGCTTCCTCCGCCGCCGATGACGGCGGACTAATCGCGATTTTTTACGGGCATACATGCCGGTGACGTTTCAAAACATGAACGAACTGACCCGTCGCGGATTCATCTTTACGACTGCTACTGTCGCCGCCTTCGGTGTGCTCGTCGGCGTTCAGCGCGCCTGCCAGTTTGCGCTAGCCGATAACAAATCTGCGAAAAGCGATGCCGGACCAGTGCAAGTCGTGAAATTCGCGGACGATGGCACGCGCTTGGGCATCGAAACTGCGGCCAAGGTGTTTAAGAGCGACGCGGAATGGCGCCACTCCCTCAATTCCGACGAGTTTGATGTCACGCGTCGCGCCGACACCGAGCGCCCTTTCAGCGGCGCTTACTACGACAACCACAAGCCTGGTCTTTACCGCTGCCGCTGTTGCGGCAACGCCCTCTTCCGTTCCGATACAAAATTCGATTCCGACACGGGTTGGCCCAGTTTCTGGGCGCCCATCGCGAAAGAAAATGTCTCTATAAGAATAGATTTGAGTTTTGGAATGCGCCGCGACGAAGTGCTTTGCGTCCTCTGCGATGCCCATCTCGGCCACGTCTTCAATGACGGGCCGCAACCGACCGGCCTGCGCTATTGCATGAACTCTCTCGCTCTTCGCTTCATCTCCAGGGAACCACTCGTTCAAGAAAAATCCTGAAGCTCATCATCCCTGCAAGAGCCTTAAAGCTAAGAAAGTTCGACCTGCCAGATTCCCTTCATTGTTTTGTCTCAGTTAGCAGATCGGCGAAATCATTGATTGTGACGCGATCGAATTTTCCGGGCAGCGTGAAATCCAACGGCTCAGTCGAATGCTTCGCGCTGAGCGTACCTATATGAATGGTCTTCTCCCCCACGTGAGCGTAAATAGCCACAACGTCCTTCCATGACTCGGGGACCCCGGCGCGAGTCAGCTCTCCCGTCACATGGGTCTTGCCGTCAGGAGTTGCTTCAGTCGAAGCGTGAAAGCTATACTGCGAAATTCCCGTGCCATAAACATACTGATTAAAGAACCAATCCATCTTGTGGTTCCCGTCCAAATCCATTGCTCGAGTCATGTGCTTTTCCACGATTGCTTTGAAGTCTTCCGTCGTTGCAGCTCTTCCGCGGTACGTCGTGGCAAAATCCTGCATGGTCTCCTTAAACTGCTTATCCCCCGTGCGATTGTCGAACATCATCATGCGGATCATCTGCAATACATAGGCGCCCTTGGGATAAATAAGCCTCCGGGTGATGCCCCCGCCCGTACGAAAGTTGGTGGCACGGTATCCCATCGTAAGCGGGCCCGCGTCGATGGCCCTGTAGCCCTGCGCGTCGCGTTCAAGAAGCAACTCTCGTTCATCACTCCAGAATTTCAGGAATTGCTTTTGGTCTTTTTCAATCAGGCTGAGATAGAGCGATGCGGACATCTCGGCGAAACCCTCGCTCATCCACTGATCGCGGCTGGAACGGAAGCCGACCGTGTGTCCCCACCACTGATGCGCGACTTCGTGCGGCGTAACCACCTTCCAATAGCCGCGATCCCCCCAATCCATCCCCAGCTGATGCCGCACGGTCGTATCGAAGTAATAGCAGATGGGAATCCACACCAGCCCCGGCCATGATTGGCCGAAGTTGCACGCCGTTTGCTGAGTAATCTGCAGGTGCGTGAACAAGGACGGACCGAAATAATCCGTGTAAATCTGAACGGCAAGCTCGCCCTCAGCAAGCGCCTTTTTGTTGAGTGACGTCGTGCTCATCGAACCCAAGGCCATTTCGCTATTTCTGCTTTGTCCTGGTAGGTCGCCGTTTGCCGCATGCTGCAGTGACTCGACCCAGCTTGGCGGCGCCTCATTAGCGAAGGACTGAATATCCATTTCTGGCTTGGTTAGCTTGGCTTCCTCAACCTTGAATCTCCCAAAATTGAATCCGGCAACCGTCTGCGGAGCCTCGCTCTTCCACACGCTGACGTCTTGCCCGCCTTCAACCGAATCGCTAGTTTGCACGCCCGTTGCCGCAATTTTCATTCCCTTGGGAATCCGGAAAGTCATGTCGTAGCTGGCATACTCTCCGAACGCCGAATTCGTGCTATTGGGATACCAGTTTTGCCGGGCCACGGGGAAATAGTTACCGCCGCCCTCGTCGGTGACCGCATCTTTCCCCTTATAGGTCGTCGTGACGGAAAACTTCTCACCTGCAGCCAGCGGCTTAGGGAGTATCACCGCGAAATCCGAGTCTTCGTTCTTTTCTTCCTGTATGAAGGAAAGGGGCTGGCCCTCGGCAGTAACCGACTGAACTCGGAGGGTATGGAAGAGTGAGAACGGAACCACCCGGAGCCCGTTGCGCAGTGATGTAAAAGTGGTTGTCGATTTGGCAGAAAGCTCGCCGCTCTTTTCGAAGGTCGTGTCGAGCACGTGATGCTCAATTCGGATGTTTTTGCCGACGGAATCCCTGCCGCGGGGTTCCGTAAAATTGAAGGAAGCCCAGTCGCCCCATTTGTTCTCGTCATAGGTCCAGAAGTCCACTTGATCTGAATCCTGGTTGGGGTCGAGCGAATATATCTCTTTATCGTCGTAGCGCTTGCCGTGGATGAACGCCACGAATATCCCTCGAGGATCAGGACTCAGCACTTCCCCGAGAATTTCTATCTCAAGATTATGTTTTATTCTGTGGCGCATCGTGCTCTGGCTGTCTTTGAGCATTCCGGCGTCACAGCTCTCTGTGGTGGACGAGCCCGCTTTCTTGATTTCATCGTACGTCGAATCGGTGAAACGCATGACCAGCTTTTCGAACTTTTCGTTGAACTCCTCCTCTTTCGTCAAATACGTAAGACTCTTTCGTTCGGCTTCAGAGGGAGGCCTGAGTAGAAAAATGCCCTCGCCGACGAATACGCCGCCCGTCACCTTTCCATTCACGGGTGCAACAAAGCAAATCGTGCCCGAAATCAATCGAAACGTTCCCGCGTCGCGCTTCAGATCGAAGTTCGTCACATGGACGGCTTCAGTCCCCAAACCCTGATTACGCAGAGCCACATAGGTGGGATCTGAGTTCGCGACGGACTGCGCCCGTGCCATAGAGACAACAGACAGGAAAATCAATGACGCCAGGAGGACAGACCCAAGGCTATTTGACCCGTGCGCAAGACCAAAGACAAAGATCCGCCGGAATCCGGTTCGCATGATATTCCTCGATATTTTAATGTTTGAAGAACTTCGGCGAGTATATTGTAAAAGCCGTGAACTAGACAGTCCACGAAATATAGCAACCTGATGTTGAAAGTTGTCATCAATCCGAGTTTTTAGAATCTTGTTACCAGGGCGCTTAGGTCCCCCGCGTGAGCGTTCCGGATTCAGGAAAATCTCAGACTTGAGGTAGTCTAGGCGGGCCGTGGCCAAAATTAGCCAAAACGAGGAAGCACACGAAAAGCGGACGGCGGCGTTGCTCAGCGTCGGTTCCGCCGTACTGCTTCTTTCTCTTAAGACTTTTCTCGTCCTAAGCACGGGCAGCTTGGGCGTCCTTTCTGAAGCCCTGCATTCCGGTCTGGACCTCATCGCGGCGGTCATCACGTTTCTCTCCGTTCGCGTCTCCGATGAGCCAGCCGACGAGCGCCATCCTTACGGCCACGGCAAGTTCGAAAATTTCTCTGCGTTTGTCGAGACGGCGCTTCTGCTCCTCACGGCGCTATTCATCATTTACGAAGCGTTCGACCGGCTCTTCTTCCATACCGTGCATATCCGGCCGAGCATCACGGCCATCGTGGTTTTACTCGTGGCCTTGGCTATCGATGTAACTCGCGCGCGGGCGCTCAAACACGTTGCCCGGAAATACTCGAGCGATGCGCTAGAGGCCGACGCGCTCCATTTTTCCACCGACGTGTGGAGCACTATCGTGGTCATCGCCGGCATCGGTCTCGTCTGGGCCGGCGAAATATGGAACGTGCCTTGGCTGGCCTACGCCGACGCGCTCGCGGGCCTCGCCGTCGCTTCCGTTATCATTTGGGTCGGCTCGCAACTCGGCAGGCGAACCATGGATGCGCTGTTGGATGTCGCGCCCAAGGGCTTGCAGCAGGAAATCGCACGGGCGGTGGCGCGCATGGACGGCGTCCTGGATGTCGACCGTGTTCGCGTTCGCCGCGCAGGCAACCGGCACTTTGTCGACGCTACGGTCAGCGTGGCGCGCACCGCAAGCCTCGAACAGGTGCACGCCCTCAGCGATGCCATTGAAAAGCGCATTGGCGAAATCGTCCCTTCGGACGTCATGGTTCACGCGGAACCGCGCGCACCCCAGGGTGAACATCTTTTTGAAGCCATTCGCGCCGTGGCGCAGCGCATGGGACTGGCCGTTCACGACGTAACCGCGCTGCTGCACGATGGCCAACTCTTCATCGAATTGCACCTCGAAGTGGATGAAAACCTCAGCCTGCGCGAAGCGCACCGCCAAGCCACGGAACTCGAAGACGAAGTTCGCAAGCTGCGTGACGGCTCAACGGACGTCAACATTCACATCGAGCCGCTCGGCCGGCACATCGCTACGCCCGACTCTGGCGCAGGGGAAATGAAACAACTCTCCTCAGCCATCGAACAGTTTCTCAACAATCTGCCTTCCGAATTCGATGAGCTGGTGAATTGCCACGACGTGCATGTGCGCCAAGTGGAGCACCACATCCTCGCTTCCTGCCACTGCACGATGCGAGGCGCGCTGCCGATCACTCAGGTGCACGACGTGACCGCGGCTCTGGAAGACCGCGTCAAGGAAAAATTCCCGCAGATCTACCGCGTCACGATTCATCCCGAGCCCGTGGAAGAAAAGTAGTTGATGAGGCGTTGTCAGGTTTTCCCAGGCTGGAGAATCTTAACGCGCCGCGTAAAAATCTGTCCCGCCAGTGCAAGGACCGCGGGAAAGCACTCGAGAACATAGCGCGGCTCCGGCGTTTCGAGCGTCGTGAGAAATGCCGTCCTCAGAACCATGTACATCACGAGCAAAGCGACGGCCAGCCGGAGCGCGGTATTCTCTCGCCACAATAGCCAGGCTCCCCATACAGCAAGCACGACATACAAAACATTCAGCAAGAAAAATCCTATAGTAACCCGCTGGTCGACAGGATCGTTTTCCCAAGCTTCCTTCAGCGGAAAAACGTCGCCAGAATACGGCAACAGCTCGATCCGCGGTGTAAACCACATGACGAACCCTCGCGCAATCGGCAGCCACAGGTAAGTGCGGAGCTGATGCCGGGACGTCCGCTCGCGCGCCAATTGCCCGAACTCGGCGTCCTCCTCGGGGCTGAGCGTAACGTCTTGGTTGTATTGCTCGAGGATCCCCCTCGTCCGTTCTTTTTCCTCCGGAGTGTCGAATGCCCGCCCCGGAATATCATCCAGGTTGATTTCTTCTCCATTCAGCTTCCACGGAACCAGATAACAATCCTTCAGGCGAAAGAGCCACGTCTTCTCCCATGCCATAAAGCCGTAAGGCACGAGTTCGCCGGGCAAGTTCGAATTTTTCGGCGCTAGGAATTGCACCTCATGCAGCGTAACCGCATTCCGTACAGCCCAGGGCGCAAGCGGCAACACGCATCCAATTGCGGAGAGCACCAGTAGTTTTAGGCAAGAACGAAATCGCCACTTTCTCAACCACATGAAAGCAATCACAATCCACGCCACAACAAGCAGAATTGGGGTTTCCGGACGAAATAGCGTGCCGATTCCCACCAGGAGGCCTCCCGCGAGCGCCAAAATCGCGTCCGCGTGCCTGGCGGTCCACAAGTCTATAAACCACCCTGCCTTGCCGCCGCACGACGCCCAAATCAGAGCGATTAGCGCCACCATGGCAGCGGCGGTAAAAAATCCCGCGAAGACTTCCGTCAGCGGAACGGCCGTGTAGTTCGCCGTGAAGGGGCACAGCGCGGCAAGCCACAGCGTGACGATAAATACGCGCTTCCATTTACCCGAATTTTGCTTCATCAAAAATAACAGCGCCGCGAGCCATGCAGTCGCCAAGCAAGCGCACAAATCCACCACCACCTGCCCCAACCTGACGTAGAATCTCGCGTCCGGGCCCGTTCGCCCCGTAATGGCGTAAATAAAGGCCAAAAACGCCGGGTAACCCGGCATGCGCAGGTCGACAGGCAAAATCGCGCCGTCAACATTCATCGCGTAAACGTGGTGCTGCAGCCAGTTGGTAGCCATCTGCTCATAAAGCACCGTGTCGCTGGTCGAATTCACGGGATACTTGAGCACGAAGAAAAGCCGCAGGCACAGGCCAGCGGCTAATGCGGTGACGGGGTGCGAGAAAATTCGCTTCATAAGCGAATCGCATCTTACAATAGAGAAGACGGAATCGCGCAGCTGGCTAGGATCGTCCACGGCCCAGTTCCCTGCCACGCCGCCGGGTTGATACTTTTTTGTAAGCTTTCATGAAAGAACGCGGACCTATATTTTACGACGCGCAGCGCGCGCGATGGCGACGCACGCGTCGCGTCATGGAAATCACGGGCGCTCTGCTCACGCTCCTGCTTGCCTATTTCTTTGTCAGCGTCGTGGCAAGCGTCGAGTTGCCCGGCGGTCTGCTTCCGGATATCAAGCCGGCCTTCCACGCTCTGAAATCGGCAAAGAAAAAAACGCTCGCAACGCGCGAGGGCCGCAAACGCCGCGTGGCCAACATCGGCAAAGTCCCGGCGAGCTACGACCCGCTGCGCGCTGCTTTTTACGTCAGTTGGGATGCCAACAGCTTGGCGTCGCTCGAAAAGCACTACAAAGATCTCGACTTGTTGATCCCCGAACAGTTGCACGGGGTAACGCCGGATGGCGCGATCACCATCGTCGACTACCGGCACAATCAAACTCATGCGGTGAAAGCGACTCCCGAGCAAGCCATCTCCATTCTAAAAGATGATGAACTCCACGAATGGATGCGCTCCCTCAATCCGCCTGTTGAATTGCCGATGATGGGCATGCTCGATAACTATGACGGCTCCGTCTGGCGCATCGATGAGATGGCGGCTCTTCTCGCCAATCCCGCGGCTCGCCACACTCTCGTTCAAAATGTCACCGAATTTGCGGTGCTGGCTCACCAGGCCGGCATCGTCGTGGACTTCGAGGAAATTCCCGAGGACAGCCAGGCGCACTTCCGTCAATTCGCCGCGGAACTCGCGGCCTCGCTTCACGCTGCCAGCTTGAAACTCATGCTCGCTCTTCCCGCCCGCGACAGCGATTACGACTACCAGTTTTTTGGCAAACAATGTGACGCCATCATCCTCATGAATTACGATCAGCACTGGCTGACTTCGCCGCCTGGCCCTATTGCCGCCCAAGACTGGTTCGTCGAAAACCTCCGCCAGGTCCGGGAGGTCGTGCCCGCTCAGAAAATCGTGGTGGGCATCGCCAACTATGCTTACGACTGGGGCGAAACGAACAAAAAAGGCATCTGGTCTGGCGCCGCGTACAGCATCCAGGAAGCGCTCCTGCACGCGTACGAATCGGAAACGGATGTCGAATTCGACGACTCCTCCCTAAATCCACACTATTCCTACTCGGACGAAGAGAATCACGTTCACAGAGTCTGGCTGCTCGATGCCGTGACGGCCTACAACCAGCTTCGCGCCAGCGAACGCATGGGCGTGCAGGGCACCGCTCTTTGGCGCATGGGTTCTTCGGACTCTTCCATCTGGCCCATCTGGGACGCCACTCGCCCCGATGATGCGGCGCGTCAAAAAATCAAGGATATTCCGCCCGGGCCTGATTTGACCCTCGAAGGCAATGGAGACATCTGGCATTTTGCCGATACTCCCAAATCCGGGCGTCGGACGTTCACCTATGAAGCGGCCACTGATCTATTCACCGACGAAACCTACGAAGAATACCCACTCTCCTATGACATCGACCAGATAGGCGGCGGATCGCCGAAAAAGCTGGTTATCTCTTTCGATGATGGCCCTGATCCGCGCTGGACACCCAAGATTCTTGACGTTCTCAAGGAAAAACACGCGCACGCCGTCTTCTTCGTCGTGGGCGAGGAAGCCAACCAGCATCCAGACATCCTTAAGCGCGAGTACGCAGAAGGCAATGAGATCGGCAATCACACTTTTACGCATCCGGAGTTCGATCAAATTTCAAAAACCGAACTCAAGTGGCAGTTGAATCTCACCCAGCGCCTTATCGAGAGCACCGTCGGCGTAAAGTCCATTCTCTTCCGGCCGCCTTATGGTATCGATCACCAGCCGGAGTATGCCGAGGAAGTCGCTCAGCTCCCTATCGCGCAGGATATGGGCTACTTGATCGTCGGCCAGAGAATCGATCCCGACGATTGGAGCACCGCTGACGGCAAGAACCAGATTCCTACTGAGGAAATCGTCCAGAATGTTTTGCGTCAGGCGGACAAGGGCAACATCATTCTCTTTCATGATGGCGGCGGCGAGCGCGCTCATACCGTAGCGGCGCTTCCGATTGTCATCGACGCGCTGCGCGCTCGTGGCTATCAGTTTGTGTCCATCGCGGACCTGATCGGAAAAACGCGGGCAGAAGTGATGATTCCGCTGTCCGTGCAGGAACGTTTCGAGGCCAGGGCCGACGGCTTCATCTTCGGCATTTTTCAGTGGTTGCGATTCGCCATGGCCACGATCTTTATTGTCGGCATCGTGCTGGTCAGCGCCCGCGCAATCGTCATCGGCGTCTTGGCGCTGCTTGAGAAGCTTCGCCCTGATCGCGCGGTCATGGCCGTGCCGGAGCCCGCCGTCACTGTGCTGATTCCCGCTCACAACGAACAAAACGTCGTGGTGCAAACGATCACCTCGGTACTGGCTTCCGATATGAAGTCTCTTCACGTGGTAGTCGTCAATGACGGCTCGACCGACGACACGGGCCGCTTGCTCGATGAATCTTTTGGAAATGACCCCCGCGTTCGCATCCTTCATCAAATGAATCGAGGCAAGGCCGCAGCCTTGCATCGCGCTTTGGGCGAAGCCACCACGGAAATCGTCGTCACCATTGACGCGGACACGGAAATCGAACCGGACGCTATTCGGAAATTAGTCCGCCATTTTTCCGACCCTACCGTCGGCGCCGTCGCGGGAAACGTCAAGGTCGGCAATCGTTCGCGATGGCTAACGCGCTGGCAAGCGCTCGAATATATCACCAGCCAGAATATGGAAAAGCGCGCCTTCGATCTTCTGAATTGCATCACCGTTGTGCCCGGTGCTTTGGGTGCATGGCGAAAAGCCGCCATCGAAGCCGCCGGAGGGATTACCGCGGACACCGTCGCGGAAGACGCGGATTTGACGATAGGAATTCGCCGCCTCGGCTGGCGCATCAGCTACGAGGAAGAAGCCGTCGCATGGACCGAGGCACCAGACACCGCCGCCGCTCTGATTCGCCAGCGATTCCGCTGGACCTTCGGCACGCTGCAATCCTTCTGGAAACACGGTGATACTCTCGTCCGTCCGAAGTACGGCACCCTTGGCTGGATCGCGCTCCCCAATATATTCGTCTTTCAGCTCGTTCTTCCGCTGATTTCCCCCGTTATTGACCTGATGTTTTTCGGCTCCCTGGTGCTCTGGGGTCTCGCACAATTCCGCATCACCAAGCTCCCGCAACTCTGGACCGCCGCCGACGTCGAAAAATCCGTCATCTTCTTTCTCGGTTTCTTGCTGATTGACCTCCTCACCTGCGTCCTCGCGTTTGCTTTGGAGAAAGATGAGGATTGGACGCTGCTCGTCCCGGTCCTGCTTCAGCGTTTTTACTACCGCCAGTTGATGTATGTAGTCCTGTTCCGTTCCGTCAAGGAAGCCGTCAGCGGACGCCCCGTTGGCTGGCGCGGCGTCGAGCCCGAAGCCCCGCGCGAGATTGCGCCTGCTCTGCACGGGTAAATCTGCAGGCCCTTGCCACCTGTGCTTGTGCTGGTGTGATTTTCCGAGCGTTTTTTCTTTTTCTCTTTCCCTTCCGCACCTGCACGCTGCGCCTTTCTGAGAACTTCAGCGGCCTCGCCCTCAACGCCGCCGATTTGACGCAGGCGGAGTCCGCGCTTCGAGCCTGGCACTTTCCGATTTACATGCTTGTTCGATGATTTATTCGTATCGCAGAGCAACCAGTGGATCGACGCGCGTGGCGCGCCGCGCTGGAATGTAGCACGCCGCCAGTGAAACGCTTGCAAGGATCACGGCGACCGCGGCAAATGTCAGCGGATCGGTAGGTTTCACGCCAAAAAGCATCGTCGCAATCAACCGCGTAGCAGCGAGCGACCCCGCAAGACCGAGCGCCAGGCCGATCGCTGCGAGCCGCGCGCCTTCCGTCAGCACTTGTTTCAGTACGTCTCCGGTTTGAGCACCCATCGCCATGCGGATGCCGATTTCATGCGTGCGCTGCGTGACCGTATATGCCATCACGCCGTAAATCCCCACCGCGGCGAGCACGAGCGCAATCGCGGCGAACGCAACGAGCAGCATCAAGTTGAGGCGCGGCTGATCCACGGAATTCGAGAGCAACTGATCCATGGTGCTGACCTCGTAGATCGGCATGTTCTTGTCCACGGCAAGTACTTGCTGGCGGATAGCACTGGTCACGCTGCCCAGTTCGAGAGGAGTGCGCACCGCAAGATACATGGTTCGCGCAAAAGAGAGCTGGGTGAGCGGGAAATAAGCTTGCTCGCGTCCTTCGACCTCTGGCCCATAGTGCTTCACGTGGCCGACCACGCCGACAACGGTGCACCATTGAGGAAGGAGCGGATTGGACTTGGGTATGGGCTGAACGGCGATGCGTTTCCCGATAGGATCCTCGTTCGGCCAGAAGCGGTTCGCGAAGTCCCGGTCCACAACTGCAACTCGAGGAGCGTCGCTCGTGTCGGCGTCGCTCAGGAATCGCCCGCGCACCAGCGGAATCTGCATGGCTTGGAAATATCCGGGCACAATCGTGCGGTAGTCGATTTCGGTGAAAGGCAAATTGCTCATGGGAGCGTATCGCTGGAGGTCCGTGACCGGCGTCTGCTCAAAAAAAGTCGAGCCGGAAGAATAAGAGTCGCTCAGCGGCAATTCAGAAACCGCGCCAGCGGCTTGCACCCCCGGAATGGCTTTCACTCGATCCAGAACTCGCTGGTAGAAAATCTGGAGGGGAGTGCCGTCGGGGTATGCCTGTGCCGGCGGAGAAAGCCTCATCGAAAGGAGGTGCTGCGGCTCAAAACCAGGATTGACCTCCAGGAGATGTTGGAAGCTGCGAATCAGCAAACCTGCGCCGACCAAAAGAAGCACAGCCAGCGCCGTCTCCGATACCACCAGGATTCCGCGGAGCCGGCGGGTGCCTCTCGCCGCCGAAGTACTTTGCCCAGTTTCCTTCAGCGTCCCATGCAAATTCGTGTGGCCCACTTGCCAGGCGGGAGCAAGTCCGAAAATGATGCCCGTCAGCAAGGAAATGCCGAGTGTGAATCCGAGAACCAGCGGATCGACGCTCACCTCGTCCATTCTCGGAATATTGTCGGGAACCAATGCATGCAGAGCGTACACACCCCAGTAGGCAATACCGAGACCGAGCACGCCTCCCACTATCGCGTACACCATGCTCTCGGTCAGAAGTTGGCGTACGATTCGCGCGCGCCCAGCCCCCATCGCAGCTCGGATGGAGAGTTCCTTTTCGCGCGCCGAAGCCCGCGTCAGCAGCAGGTTCGCAACGTTGACGCAAGCAATCAGCAGAACGAAAGCCACCGCCCCCAGGAGAATCAGAAGTGCAGGCCGGATACCGCCGACAATTTGCTCTTTTAGGGGAACGACGAACATCCCCCAGCCGCCGGCCGCGCTGTAGTTATTGGGATTTTCGCGCGCGAGCTGCGCGGCGAAGCGGTCCATTTCCGCCGACGCTTGCGCCAGGGTAACACCCGGCTTCAATCGCGCTGTGACCCGCAAGTAATGCGAGCCGCGATCCTGCGGCTTCATCCGGTCGAGGCCGAGCGGAAGCCACAAATCTTGCCTGCCGCCCAGGGAGAAATCCTTGCGCAGAACTCCGACAATGGCATACGGCTGGCCGTCAAGCTGCATGGACTTGCCCACGATCTTTGAGTCACCGCCAAATAAGCTCTTCCAAAGCGCGAAACTCAGCAGCGCTTCGTGATCGTGGCCGGGCTGGTCTTCATCCTCGGTGAAGGTCCTGCCGAGTTCCGTTTGGACGGCAAGAATCTGAAAGAGAGTTGCGGTAGTTGCGGGAGCGGAAACCTGCATGGGAGGTGCGTCGCTGCTGGTTAAATTGGCGCCGTTACCCAACGCATATGCACCAATTTCGGAAAAGGATTGCTGGCGATTCCGCAAATCCCAATATTCAGGCTCCGATGCCCCCAGGCGCGGAATCCCTTCATTTTCGAACTTTCCCCAAACGTTGACGAGCGCAGCGGAATCTTTGTAAGCCAGCGGCCGAAGAAGCACCGCATCGACAACCGAAAAAATGGCCGTGTTTGCCCCGATGCCCAGTGCCAGCGTCAGCACAACGACCAGGCTGAACCCCGGACTCTTCATCATCATCCGGATTGCGATCCTAATGTCTTGAAGGAGCGTTCCCATAGCGCCTCGAATCTCTTTGCGAAGAACGCAAGATAAGCCGTGCGCTTTCTGGAGCATGCGCCGTTCCAGCTTTCTCTTTCTCTATTTCACTGATCTCACATGGCTTACTGAGATTCTCAAACGTTCTGTTCATGCCAGATGTCCGCCCGCGGGATTCCCGGTTCCGCAAACGGACAGGCCGTAAACCATCCAAGCCACGCAATCCGTCCGGATCTGAGACAGTCGTCAGTTCGCACCGCCCGCCCCTGCGGTCCGCAACCTTTCGCCGCCAAATCCCAATTTGCAGCTGTAGACGTGTTGTAGACTTTCTCTTCGTGAACCTGGACAAGAGCCCGGCCGGATTGGCACAACGAACGAGTGGGTGGACCACGAAACCATGAGTGTTGAACAGCGTTTTGCCGTTTATCCGAGTTTGCGAGACCAGTTGGTCCTCATCACGGGTGGAGCATCGGGCATCGGCGCCTCTCTCGTCGAGCATTTCGCTTCCCAGGGTTCTCAAGTCGTTTTCCTTGACATAGATCGGAAATCCGCCGAACCATTAGTCGCCGAGCTTTCCACGAGATGCACTCATGCTCCTGTTTTTCTACCGTGTGATCTGACGGATATTCCCGCGTTGCGCGCGGCGATCGCTGAGACCGAAGAGCGCCACGGCACGGTCCGCGTGCTCGTAAACAATGCAGGAAACGATGCTCGCCATTCCCTCGAGGACGTGACCCCGGACGAATGGGATCGCTCCATAGCCGTGAATCTCCGCCACCAATTCTTCGCCTCTCAAGCCGTCATTCCGGCCATGAAGAAAGCGGGCCAGGGCTCCATCATCAACTTGAGCTCGATCAGTTGGATCATTCCTTCCAAAGGTCTGCCAGTTTACGTTACGGCAAAAGCCGCCATCGTTGGCCTCACGCGCACCTTCGCCCATGAACTCGGCGCGCACAATATTCGCGTAAATTCGGTGCTTCCTGGTGCAATCCTGACGGAACGCCAGAAGCAATTGTGGTTCACGGAAGAGTACCGCGCAGAAATTCTTAGCAATCAAGCTCTCAAGAGGATGATCTTGCCGGAAGAAGTCGCACGCCTCGTCCTCTTCCTCGCTTCCGACGACAGCGCCGCGATCACAAATCAAAGCTACATAATCGATGGCGGCTGGGTTTGAGCTCCGCGGATCATCTCTACACCATTTGGAAATCCGGTTAGCGAGTCACACAGGAAAAACTCGGCCGCAACCGCCCTTTTGTGCATATTTCGCAGCGGACAAATTTCCGTCTGCCGCTTTTCAAACTCCGTGGATCTCCCCAGAGTCATCCACGTCGATCGATACCGCGCGCGACACTTTCGGCAGCCCCGGCATCAACATGATATTGCCCGCAATGACCACCACAAATCCTGCCCCTGCCGAGAGCGACGCATCTGTCACATGCAAAGTCCACCCCGTTGGCGCGCCGAAAATTTTGGGATTGTCCGTGAAGGAATACTGCGTTTTCGCCATGCAAACCGGCAGCCTTTCGAATCCCCATTCCGAGAACTGCCGCAGTTTGGCCCTGGCCTGATCGCTGAAGTTGACGTCGCCCGCTCCATATATTCTTCGCGCAACCTTTTCAATCTTCTCGACGATCGGCTCCTCGAGCTCGTACGCCGCTCGCACTACAGGAGCCGGATTCTTGGCGATCAGCTCGACCACCTTTTCCGCCAGCTCTTTTGCTCCTGGCCCGCCCTTCGTAAAAGCTTCCGAAAGCGCGGTCGGCGTCGCATGCTCAGCGCAGTAATCTTTCAGACGTTTCAAGTCCGCGTCCGTGTCATTCGGAAAACGGTTGATCGCCGCGATGGTCGGCACTCCAAACCCCTTGACGTTGTCGATGTGTTTCCCCAGGTTGGGTAAACCGCGTTCCAGATCACCTTCGCCCTGATTCCGGATGCTTTGCACTGTGGTCACAACAACCGCCGCCGAAGGCGTGATGCCCGATTGCTGCATCACAATATCGAAATATTTTTCGCCGCCAAGATCCGCCGCAAACCCCGCTTCATTTACGACGTAGTCGGCAAGCCTTAGTCCCATCATTTGAGAGACCACGCTGCTTGTTCCGTGCGCGATATTGCCAAACGGTCCGGCGTGGACGAATGCCGGCGTTCCGTCAGTGGTCTGCACGAGATTAGGAAGCATGGCATCCGCAAGCAGCGCCATCATTCCGCCGGTCGCTTCGAGGTCCCGAGCGCGCACCGGTTTCCCATTGCGCGTCGCGCCAATCACCATGGCGTCCAGCCGCCGCCGCAGATCCTTCAAATCCTTCGCCAGCGCGACAATGGCCATGATCTCGGAGGCCGCGGTGATTACAAATCCGGTCCTGCGTCCACCGCCCTCCTTTTTGCTGTCGAGCGAAACCGCGATCCGGCGCAATGCGCGATCGTTCATGTCCATCGCCCGAGGCCACATAATCCGCTCAGGATCGAGATTTAAATCGTTGCCATGGAAAAGATGCGCATCGATGAGTGCAGCGAGAAGATTGTTCGCGGAAGAAATGGCATGAAAATCCCCGTGAAAATGTAGGTTGATCTTTGCACTCGGCTCAATCTGAGAAAGTCCGCCGCCCGCCGCACCGCCTTTCATGCCGAATACCGGGCCGAGCGAAGGTTCTCGCGACGTGATGACCACTTTCTTGCCGATTAGCGCAAGCCCCTGCGTCAGCCCAATGGCGGTTACCGTCTTGCCTTCTCCAGAAACGGTTGGACTGGTGGCCGTCACCAGGATCAATTTCCCGCGCGGTTCAAAAGCGGGATCGGCGAGCAGTTCGAGTCGAACCTTGGCTCCGTAGGCCCCAACTTGCTCGACGTATTTCTCGGGTATTCCCAGTTTCCTGGCTATGGCCTGAATCGGCAGCAACGTTTTTTGCATGATGGAATCGACTCGCGGTCCGTAATTTGAGTGACCCGCACAGATTATCACACCACTCCCAGATGCACATTTTGGGCTTCGTTTCTCCTTGACATTAGGTTGCCCCTCGCGTATCCTTCTCACTAAGTAATACTGCCCGCAGTTCCGGTAGCGCCAGCACTCTAGCTGGCGTTTTTGTTTTGGCTTCAAGTCTTCACCCTAAACTCTTTAGAATCCGCATTTACGAAAAATATGCTCCTAAACCCTTTGGAATCCGCAGTTCCGAAACGCAGGATTTAAAGTCCTTTAGAATCCGCATTTACAAAAAAATAGAGGGGGGAGCCACACAGCCCGCGTTCCAAGCTGACCATTGGGTCGTCTCAGGCCACCTCATTGTCCGATATTTCGTAGATTTTCAATCAATACCCGATTGTTGTACGATAGCGCTCTGCTTTAGGAGGAACCCCATGGCCATCACTTTCATCCTGAACGGAAAATCCCAAACCGTTGACGTTAGCCCCGACATGCCCCTTCTCTGGGTGTTGCGCGACACCCTGGATATGACCGGCACAAAGTTTGGTTGCGGCATCATGCAATGCGGTGCCTGCACCGTCCACATCGATGGGCAGGCTTCGCGCTCCTGCATGTTGCCGATCGCCAACGTCTCCGGCAAAAAAGTCACCACCATCGAAGGACTTTCCGACGACGGCACCCACCCCGTCCAAAGAGCCTGGATCGAAGAAGACGTTCCGCAGTGCGGCTATTGCCAGTCCGGACAAATCATGTCCGCTGTCGCCCTGCTCGAGAAAAAACCCCATCCCACCGACGCCGATATCGACGATGCCATGAGCGGCAACATCTGCCGCTGCGGTACGTATCAACGAATCCGTAAGGCCATCCATCGCGCCGCGGGCGCGCCAGCCCAAAAGTCATGATCTCCGTCTAAGAGTTTGTTCTGTAGCTTCGCGAAAATCTTCCGCAGGAGTCAGGCCATGGCAACTTATCTTTCCGCCGAGCCTCAAATCTTGAACCGCCGCGCTTTTCTGAAAACAAGCGCCGCGGGCGGTGCCGCCCTGCTCATCGGATTTCATCTGCCCGCGCACGCTTCTTCTGATCCCGCGCAGCAGCAAGAGAAGCCGCCCGTCAATCCCTTGAATGCCTGGGTGCGCATCACTCACGATAACCGCGTCACGCTCATTCTCGCCAAGTCCGAGATGGGCCAAGGCATCATGACCGCCCTGCCCATGATCCTCGCGGAAGAGATCTGTCTCAACTGGCAGAATGTGCACATCGAGCAAGCCCCCACCGATCCAAAAATCTATGACCTCGGCACCGGCGGAAGCGGCAGCATCGCCGGTTCTTGGCTGCCACTGCGCCAGGCCGGCGCCGCCGCGCGCGAAATGCTCATTGCCGCGGCCGCCAAGAAATGGGAAGTCGGCGCCGACACTTGCAAAGCGGAAAACGGCTACGTCGTTCACGGACATCCCGAGCGCTCTTACACCTACGGCGAACTTGCCGCCGACGCCGCGCGTCTTCCCATTCCAAATTTCAATACCGTTCCTCTAAAAAATTCCCGTGACTTTAGCATCGTGGGCCACGATACGCATCGCGTCGACGCCGCCGAAAAGGCGACTGGAAAGGCGATTTACGGCATCGATGCTCGCCCCGCCGGCCTGCTCTATGCCGTCATCGCGCGTTGCCCGGTCTTCTATGGAAAGGTTGCCTCCTTCGACGTCGCCAAAGCGAAAGCCGTTCCGGGCGTGCGCGACGTTTTCCAGATCGCGACCAGCGGAAGAGGCGCATCAACAAACGGCGGCGTGGCCGTTCTAGCGGAAAATTCCTGGGCCGCCATCCAGGGCCGCAAAGCTCTCGAAGTGAAATGGGACGAAGGCCCGGCTGCGAACGAATCCTCTGTAGAATTGCACAACGAATTCATCGCCAACGCCGCCAAGCCGGGCGGGATCGTCCGCAACGATGGCAATGCCGATTCCGCACTCGCTGCCGCATCGAAAAAAATCGAAGCTATTTACGAACTCCCCTTCGCGGCGCACGCCTGCATGGAACCGATGAACTGCACCGTGCACATTCAACCCGACCGCGCCGAGGCCTGGGTCCCCACGCAAGCTCCGCAATGGGCGCAAGCCGTCATCGCCGAAGCCGCGAAACTTCCGCCCGAAAAGGTTACCGTGCACACGACGCTGATGGGAGGCGGCTTCGGCCGGCGCTATCAAGCCGACTTCGTGATGGAAGCCGCGCAAGTCGCGAAAGCGGCGGGCAAACCTGTGATGGTCCTCTGGACCCGCGAAGACGACATGCACCACGACTTCTATCGTCCCGCCTCCTATCATAAATTCCAAGGCGCGTTGGACGAGAGCGGCAACCTAAGTGCCTGGAAACATTTCCAGACTTCCACCTCCATCGCTTCCAAGTGGAGCGCCGAAGGCGAAAAAGACTCTGGAAAAGGCGAGTTCGGAACCGGCGCCACGATCCCCTACAGCACTCCGAACATCCGCATCGAGTACACGCTGGCGCATTCCAGCGCGCCTCGCGCGTGGTGGCGTTCCGTCGAGCACTCCAGCAGTGGCTTCGTGGTCGAAACTTTTGTCGATGAGCTTGCCGCCGCGGCGGGGCAAGATCCCTACGAGTTTCGCCTCAAACTCATCGGTGACCCGCGAAAGCTTCCGCAATTCACCGGCGGTCCGGACGATCCCCCGCTGAATACGGCGCGCCTGAAGGCCGTTATGCAGCTCGCCGCGGAGAAAGCCCGTTGGGACAAGCCGCTGCCTGATGGTGAAGGTCGCGGCATCGCCGCATTTTTCTCCTTCGACACGTACACCGCCGCTGTTGCGGAAGTTTCCCTGAAGCCACGCGACTTGAAAATCAAGCGCCTCGTCTGCACCGTCGATTGTGGCCGCGTCGTGAATCCCAACGGCGTGCGCGCCCAAGTCGAAAGCGCCGCAATCTATGCGCTCACTGCCACGCTCAAGGACGCCATTACCATCGAACACGGCCGCGTCGTCCAATCCAATTTCAACGACTATCACATGCTTCGCATGAATGAAGCCCCGCCCATTGAAGTCCACTTGGTGGACAGCGACGAAAAGCCCACCGGCATCGGCGAGCCGACTGTTCCCGTGATCGCCCCCGCGCTTTGCAATGCCATTTTCAACGCCACGCGAACCTGGAAGAAAACCGTCCGCATTCGCCGTCTTCCTATTCGTGCCGAAGATTTAGCGTAGACTCGCACGCCCTGCATTCATCTGTTACATTTCGCTTTCCATGACGGCACTCTCTCATGCCCCTGTCGCCGGGACCATCGGCATCCTCACGCTTGCCATCTGGCTGCACTTATATTTTGGGCGCGGCTGGTTCTGGTTCGTCAAGAAGCTTGACACCGATGAACTTCGTATCGGCCCGCCGGACGTGTGGCCAACAATCGTTGCGGTTGTACCCGCCAGAAACGAAGCCGAGACCATCGGCGATGTAGTTAGAAGCCTGATGACACAGGATTATCCCGGCCCGTTTTCCATCGTCGTTGTGGACGATCACAGCGACGATGCCACCGCCGCCATCGCAAGCCGCGTCGCCGAAGAAAATGGCGCGACAGAAAAAGTCCGCATCCTCCCCGCCTCAACACTCCCGGACGGTTGGACAGGCAAGCTGTGGGCGCTCAACGAAGGAGTTGTCAGTAGACTCGCTGAAACTCCCGCATTCTATTGGTTCACAGATGCGGATGTTACCCATGCTCCGGATGCACTGCGCCGTCTGGTAAGTCGCGCCGTTCACGACAAACTTGACCTGGTCTCGCTCATGGTCCTGCTGCAATCAAAGACACTTCCCGAGCGCGCTCTGATTCCCGCGTTCCTCTATTTCTTCCTGATGCTTTATCCCCCGCGCTGGATTGCCGATGAAGATCTTGGCACTGCAGGCGCGGCGGGCGGATGCATCCTGCTGCGGCGCGACGCCCTCGAACGCATCGGCGGTTTTGCCTCCATTCGGGGCGAAGTCATCGACGATTGCGCGCTCGCCAAAGCCATCAAGCGCAGCGGCGGCCGCGTCTGGATGGGACTCACTCGGAAGAGCCAGAGCCTGCGCGTCTATGGCACGTGGAGCGAACTCCGCGATTTGATCGCGCGCACCGCCTTCACGCAACTTCGCTATTCAACCCTTTTGCTGCTCGCCACCTTACTCGCTCTCTGCCTTACCTACGTTGCTCCCGTCGCGCTTCTTTTTGCTCATGATGACATCGCCAAAATTCTTGGTGCCACAGCATGGCTCTTGATGACCCTCTCGTTCGTGCCCAGCCTGCGTTTCTATCGGCTCTCGCGGCTCTGGGCTCCTTTCCTGCCGTTGACCGCTCTGTTTTATTCGTATGCGACGTGGCTATCCGCGGCACGCTATTGGCGAGGCCGGGGCGGCCAGTGGAAGGGCCGTGCGCAAGCGCCAAGAAGCACCTAGTCCCCACTGGTTTTGCGTTTTGCGGACGAACGGCTTTCCAACTCTTTCTTGGAACGCGAAGCTTGCCCTTGCCTGAATCAATACGACAAGCGCATGAAAAGCCCGCGGTCGATACTGGATTTGATACGCTCGCCGCAGGGCTTCTATAACCCCAAAAAGGAGATCCCCGTATGAAAGCCTTGCTGGCAATCGCTGCTGTGTTGTGCATCCCTGCGTGCAGTTACGCACAAGCTCCAAAGTCTTGCGAAGATCTGAAGTCTGAAATCGCCGCCAAGCTGGATGCGAAAGGCGTGAAATCGTATTCGCTGGATATCGTGGCGAAGGATGCGGAAGTCACCGACGGAAAAGTGGTCGGCACCTGCGAAGGCGGAACGAAAAAGATCGTCTACAAAAAGACGGCCACTCCGCCGCCTGCCGCGGACAAGGACGCGACAAAGCCTTCCTAAGGCTTGTGCCAGTGCATGTCCCAGCCTAGGTAGCGCGTGGTGGCTTCGTGGACCGCCGAGGCCACGGTAGAGAAGTTTGCAGCGACGTGATGCTCGAAGCCGCGCTCGCAAATGTAGCGCAGCAGTTTTTGCAAGTGAGGAATCTGCACCACGCCGGCCCCGCCGAAAGTTTCCAGCGGATCGTCGGTGAAAGCGCCCTCGCCAACGTAGCCGGAAATTTTCCCTTCGCGGTCGTTGGTGGAAAACCGCGCGAAACTCATCGGCCCGCTTTTGACCCGCCCCACGCACGTCCCAAACGTGTTGTCCTTGCCGACCGTCCCCGCGATAATCTCCTGAAAGTCCATCCGCACATCCTTGAAGAAATGTTTCGGCAAGTTGCTGCAGTGGAAGCACACCGCTTTGTCCGGATCGTCCGAATAATTGTTGTTCCAGTCGAGCAAAGCACTGGGAGTTTGCGAAGCCAGTTGTAAGGCGTGCATGCCGATCACGCCGGCAACGTCCACTTCGCACGCGCTCGAAAGTCCCTGGTCGCTCATCATGCTCATCACCGTGCAGGGCACCACACCGAAAAATTCTTCGAGCGAAGTCCAGCACTGGATCGCGCTGATGGTAACTTCCGTGTCGCGCATCCAGGAGTCAATCACCGCTCCGAGCTTCGCCATTTTGATCAGCGATGCCTCCGGAATGCTTTGCGTGGAAACATACTGACGGATCGCGCCGAGCCTCTGCGTGACCTTTGGATCGTCATCCTTCAGCCGCGCGGTCCTTCCCATGACTTCCGAAAGGTCCAGCGTTTCAACCGAGATTCCTGAAGCCTCAAGAATTTTTTCACTGTAACGAACGGTATTAAACGCCGCCGGACGCGCGCCAATCGCGCCGATGCGAAGTCTTTTCAGCCCTTTCACAACCCGGCAAATCGCCAGAAACCAGTCCAAATCTTTTTTGAAAGTCTCGGAATCTGGCGCTTCCGTGTGCAAAGTCGTCAGCGAATAGGGAATTCCGTACTGCGCGAGGTTATTGCAAGCCGACATTTTCCCGCAAAAGCTGTCGCGCCGGTCCCGAATCGTCATTTTGGAAGGCGTATCCGGCGTCGCCTGCATCAGCACCGGCACTCCAAGATTTGCCATTCGCAGCGTGTCCGCGATGGCGCGTTCATCGCCAAAATTCGGCAGCGTGACGACGATCCCATCGATGGACTCACGATTCTTCTTGAACAATTCCGCGCAGCGCGTCGCATCCTGCCGGCTCTCGACGGCGCCCCATTTGGAATCGCTCTCTTCCAGCACGACGGGCTTGATACCTTTCGCCGTCAGGGCGGCGATCATGTCCTGACGCCCGGACCGGGCCAAATGGTCGGGGAAAAACCCCCGATTGCCAACAATAATGCCGAGCGTCATCTGTGCATTGGGAGATTGAGCCATCGTTCACCTTGGAGATTAATTTTCAAATCCTTTCACAACCACTCTTCAGCGCGCTTTTTGCAAAAAATCCAAACGTGGGGACGTGCCAAATCCACGATCACCTATCGGCCACTGTCAAAGTTGTTTCGATCAAATCGACGGAATTTCCGCCCACCATGATTTTGAACGCGCCCGGCTCAACCACGCGGTGCATGTCCCGGTTAAGGAACGAGAGCTCCTCGAAGCCGAGAGCAAACTCGACGGTCTTGGTCTGTCCCGGATCGAGCGAAATCCTGCGAAAACCTCGCATCTCTTTCACGGGACGCGTCACCGAACTAATTTCATCGCGGATGTAGAGTTGCACAACTTCATCTCCGCGAACGCTGCCCGTATTGGTCACGTCCACGCTAACGTGCGTGGTTCCCTGTGGCCCGATCGTGTCGGGTGCGAGGCGCAGGTTGCCATATTTAAATGTCGAATAGCTCAAGCCCCAGCCGAAGGGAAAAAGCGGTTTGGTGCTGTCGTCGAGATACTCGCGCTTCGCCGAGGGCTTCTGGTAGTAGTAATCCGGAAGCTGGCCCACCGAACGAGGCACGGTGATCGGCAACCTTCCGGCAGGATTGTAGTCACCGAAGAAAACCTCCGCTGCCGCGGTCCCGCCTTCCTGGCCCAGGTACCAGCCATCGAGAATCGCCGGAACATTTTCCGCGATGTAGTTGATGGAATTGGGCCGGCCATGAATCAACAAGACGACGACCGGCTTGTGAGTCGCCAGCATGGCCTTCACGAGGTCATCCTGGTTGCCGAGCAAATCGAGCGAAACCCGGTCTCCCTTATGCTCCGGCGCCCAAGCCTCGCGTGACGTTTGCTCGTTCCCGCCCAGCACGAGAACAATCACATCCGCCCTTTGCGCCACCTTCACCGCTTCCGCGATGCGCTTGGCATTCAACGCAGGATCCCCAAGCACAACTTTGTCCGCATCCCAATCGGGCAGCGTTTCCGTAATCTTCACGCCTTCCGAATAAAGAACTTCCGTTCCGGTGCCGACACGATTCTTGATGCCTTGCAAAATACTCACGCCCCGGCCTGGTTTGTTGCTATATCCGCCGAGGTGAAGATCGGCGGCGTTCGGCCCGATCACGGCAATATGCTTGTACTTCGATGCATCCAGCGGCAGAAGATGATCCTGGTTCTTCAGCAGCGTGATGGTCTCACGCGCGGTTTGCAAAGCCAGCTTTTGGTGTTCTGCGTCGTTAGTGATTTTTGCCGCATAGCCAGGATCCACGTAGGGATCATCGAAAAGTCCCGCGCGAAACTTTTCGCGCAAAATGTTCTCTACTGCGCGATCGACTTCGGCTTCCGAGACTTTGCCGTCCTTCACTTGCTCGATCAGGCTGGGATAGGCATCCGGAAAAGGAAGCTCAACATCGACTCCGGACTCCAAAGCAAGCTTGGCCGCAGCCTCCTTCGTTCCGACAACGTGGTGAATCCTTATGAGCTCCGTGATGCCGAAATAGTCCGATACCAAAACTCCGTCAAAGCCCCACTCATGACGAAGAATGTCAGTCAAAAGGTGTTTGTTGCTGTGCGATGGAATACCATCGATCTCGTTATAGGAAGCCATCACGCTCTGCACATGGGCTTCTTGGACGGCGGCTTTGAAAGGCTTTAGAAAATATTCCCGGATGACCCGCTCGGAGTAATTGCCCGGCCCCACGTTGGTGCCGCCTTCGGGCTGGCCATGAACCGCGAAGTGTTTCGCTGTCGCCAGCACATGCGATTTGTCAATGAATGGTCCGGCCCCCTGAAAGCCTTCAATAGCCGCCACGCCTATGCGCGAAACAAGATAAGGATCCTCGCCATAAGTTTCTTCCGTCCGGCCCCAACGCGGATCGCGCGCGATATCCAACACGGGCGCCAAACACTCCTGCGCCCCCTGCGCTCGCACCTCTGCCGCGACCGCGGTAAACACATCGTGAATCAAGCCAGGGTCCCAGGTCGAAGCCAGGCCGATCGCTGACGGAAACGAGGTGCTCCCGGGCGCGACATGTCCATGAAGGCATTCCTCATGAAACAAAACAGGAATCCCCAGACGCGTGTTTTCCTTCACCCACTTCTGCATGGTGTTAGTGAACTCCGCCATTTCTTGGGGGCCGGCCGCGACCTCGCCAGGCCGTGACATTTCTCCAATGCCATCCTTCAATAAGATCGCGGCGCGCTCCGGAAGAAACGCGCCTTTGTCGTCCACAAACCGGGATTCAGGGGTCTTCATGAACTGCGGGTTTTCCCAAACTCCTTCAAGTTGGGCGATTTTTTCTTCCAGCGTCATCCTCGAAAGGAGATCGGCGATCCTTTGCTCGATGGGCAGTTTCGGATTGCGATATGGCAGAACCTCTTGCGCTTGCCCGCCGAGAAACATAGGGCTGCAAACAGCCAGAGCTGCGACAGCAACGACTGCCAGCCGGACGCCAGAAAAAAACCTCATCAAAACCTCCAAGAAAAAATACCAATGCTTGTAATCCGAAAAACGGCTGGTACTATAGCACGGCCGTTAACGTACACGGCTATTCTTTCCGTGGATTCCCGAAACTTTGGTCTGATGTCTCGTTTCCTACACGTCGCGATTTTCGGAGCTCTTTTCTTTCTGGCATTTACGGCGGGGAACGCCTATGCCGACACCGGGGCTGATGCCTGGCTGCGCTATGCGCCTCTGGATGCAGGAGCTGCCCAAAACAATGCAAATTTGCCCGCAAGTGTTGTAACCGTCGGTGATTCCCCGGTCCTCGCCTCCGCAAAAAACGAACTGATCCGCGGCGTTCGCGGAATGCTGGGGCGCACCCTGCGGGACGATAAGAGTTTGCCGCAGGAAAACGCCATCATTCTCGGCACGGTCTCCGCGCTGCAGTCCGCGGAGCTGCGGATCCCAGGCGGGGAAGCCTTGCGCGAAGATGGTTTCTTGCTTTCCACGGAAAAGGTTCACGGTTTCGATTGCCTCATCGTTACCGCCCCGAACGATCGCGGCGTCCTCTATGGAGTCTTCGCATGGCTGAGCAAAATCGCACGGGGCGAGCGCGTTGCCGATTTGCACGAAACGCAGCGACCATCGGCGCCCATCCGCTGGGCCGACGAATGGGACAACCTCGATGGCGGCATTGAGCGCGGCTACGCCGGCCCATCCATCTTTTTTGAAAACGGCAACGTTCGCGCCGACTTGACGCGCGCGGGCGATTACGCCCGGCTGCTCGCCTCCATCGGCATCAACGGATGCGCCATCAACAACGTCAATGCCAATCCGCGCGTTTTGGAAGACAGTTTTCTCCCGCAACTCGCCCGTGTTGCCGATGTTTTTCGCCCCTGGGGAGTGCAGCTATCCATCTCCGTTGACTTCAGCAGTCCAAAAACAATCGGTGGGCTGGACACGTTTGATCCCGCGGATCCTCGCGTTGTCGAGTGGTGGGCAAAAAAGGTGGACGAGATTTACCGGCAGATTCCCGATTTTGCCGGTTTTGTGGTCAAGGCGGATTCCGAGGGCCGCCTCGGTCCTGCCAGTTATGGCCGCACACCGGCCGATGCCGCCAATGTGATTGCGCGCGCGCTTGCGCCGCATCGCGGAATCGTTTTTTATCGCGCGTTTGTCTATAACCACCATCTCGATTGGCGCAATCTGAAAAATGATCGCGCGCGCGCCGCGTACGACATCTTTCATCCGCTCGACGGAAAGTTCGACGACAACGTGATCGTCCAGATCAAATATGGACCGATCGATTTCCAGGTGCGCGAGCCTGCTTCTCCGCTCTTCAGCGGCCTCGAAAAAACAAATGAAGCTATCGAGCTGCAGGTCACGCAGGAATACACGGGCCAGCAGCGGCATTTGTGTTTTCTTCCGCCGCTCTGGAAAACGGTTCTCGATTTCGATATGCGCGCCGGTGAAAATTCTACGCCGGTGAAGGACATCGTCGCCGGCAAGACTTTCCATCGGCCTCTAGGCGGATACGTAGCAGTCGTGAATGTCGGCATGGACACCAACTGGCTGGCCCACCCGCTGGCGATGGCGAATCTCTATGGATATGGCCGGCTGGCGTGGAATCCGCATCTTTCTGCCGAGCAGATTGCGGAAGAATGGACGCGGCTGAGTTTCGGAAACGATCCCGTCGTGGTGCAGACGATTTCAAAAATGCTGCTTACTTCCTGGCCTATCTATGAAAGCTATACAGGGCCATTAGGTGCGGGAACGCTCACGGATATTCTCGGCAGCCATTACGGTCCGGGAGTCGAATCCTCCGAACGAAATGGCTGGGGACAATGGCATCGCGCGGATCACGAAGGAGTCGGCATGGATCGGACCGCGGCGACCGGCACCGGCTATGTCGATCAATACCGGCCGGCGATCGCGAAGATGTACGAATCGTTGAGCACGACGCCGGATAATCTGCTGCTTTTCTTTCATCACGTCCCCTACAACTACGTTTTGCATTCGGGGAAGACCGTTATCCAGCACATCTACGATTCGCACTATGAGGGCGCGGAAGCCGCGGCAAACTTCGTCGAGCAATGGAAATCCTTGCGAGGCCGCGTCGATGATGCGCGGTACGCCGACGTGCTACAGCGCCTCGAATATCAAGCCGGCCACGCGATCGTCTGGCGCGACGCCGTCTGCACTTGGTTTTTTACAATTTCCGGCATCGCCGATAAGCGGGGCAGAGTGGGTCATTATCCCGGCAGGGTCGAAGCCGAAGCGATGCAGCTGCAAGGCTACTCGCCATTCGACGTAGTTCCGCCAGAAGACGCTTCAGGCGGAAAGGCGATCGAGTGCGTCGCTCCAGCGCAAAAATGCTCCGCTGCGTTTCGTTTCGATGACGCGGCCGGCTGGTACGAACTAGATGTCGAGTACTTCGACCAAAATAACCGCAAGTCCACGTTCCGAGTTTTGGTCGGCGATCAGCCCGTCGCCGAATGGGTCGCGGACGATAATTTGCCCGCGACAAAGCCGAACGCCGATTCTTCCACACGCCGCAGCATTACCGGTCTAGCGCTTCGTCCAGGCGACACCATCCGCATCGAAGGCGTTCCCGATGGCGAAGAACGCGCCGCTCTGGACTATATTGAAATCCACGCGTCGCCTGAATGAACAAACGCGGTCGAAGCTAACCCGCTTGAGACTTCCCAATCCGGATCTAACGTTTGCGGACTTTGATGTCGTCGTAGGCGATGATGGAGAGGACCACAAGAATCCAGACGGGGAAGACCCCCATTCCAGGAATTGCTTCCGCAATCAAGCCGGGCAATATCGCCCATCGACGGCCGAGGACTAGAAACAGGAGTACCGCCGTAACCAAGTCAATCAGCCATTGCATGGGTGGGGCAAGGACCGTCAAGAAGGATAGAACATCCGAGACGGCGGCCACCAGGAAAGCAAGGGCCTGCCGTTTGCGTGACGGGCGCTGCACAGGAGTCAACACTTCTACGTGTGTCAAAGCGGCTGGATGATCGGGCGGCGTTGTCATGAACTCAGTTGCTGGCCTGCAGGCCTCTTCAAATTATCCTGTCACGTGCGTCCGCGAACCGCAAGCCATGACCGCAAGCGTTTGGCTCTGTGTACTTCTTCGGGAGTGGCAACTGGGTGCGCGATGGGAAGGAAGGCGGGCAGCGAGTTTCAGGTTGTTTTACACTCAAGTTGTTGGGCAGACAGATGAGAATGGAAAATCCAGCTCCCGCGAACGAACCGGCGACACGAGAAAACCGGGGAAATTCCCGGAGGGCGTATTCCTGGGTTCTGGGAGCTTTGCTCGGCGCAGTGCTCACGGTGGTCTTGATTGGAGCTTTGGTGTGGCTCTCGACAGGGCTCGGGCTATTCCACCTGCTAGGCGATTTGCGTGGAGGGCGCACGCGGATCAATGTGGATCAACCGACCGTGGTTCATCAGATTCAGCAGCTTCAGCGGCTGGAAACCGTCAGCTATACCATGGATAAGATTATTTCGGGTGAGCACGACAATGCTTACTTGCCGAAATTTCTGGCTGGCGACCGCCTGCTGCTAGTGGTGCACGGAGAAGTGGTCGCAGGCATCAATCTCGCGAATTTGCAGCCCGCAGACGTCCTGATACAAGGGCACAACGTGTCTATTCACCTGCCCTCAGCGGAAATCCTGAGCACACGAATCGATAATGCGAGAACGAGAGTCTATTCACGTGACACCGGACTATTTTCTTCCACTGACCCCAACCTCGAAAGCGAAGTGCGCGAAGAAGCGGAGCGCCAACTGCGGCAGGCCGCCCTGCAAGACGGCATCCTCAAGATCGCTGACGGAAATGCGCGAACCACGATCTCAGGCATGTTGAAGGGCTTTGGGTTCCTCGAAGTAGATACACGGTAAGGTTCCTTCGGAAAGCTTTCCGGACAACAACCGCTCTTGAAGCACATGACTGCAGTCGTCAATAGCTGATTAGCGGATCAACGAAGGATTTTCCCGTCAGCTTCGGCGAGAATTTCACTTCGCCGGTAAGTGCGTTTGCCTAGAAGCTGTTGCATAACCTAATACAGGGTCTTGAAAAGAAGGTAGTTGAATTTTCTGAGATGAGAGATAAGGAGAATCAGCAGCGCCCAAGGAGGGCCGATGGCCCGATCGGGTGCGTTGCTGACCGAAGCGCAGTGGCAGAAGATCGCGCCCTTGCTCCCCAAGCCGCCCCAACAACGCAAGGGCGGTCGTCCCTGGATTCAAAACCGTCGTGTGCTGGAAGGGATTCTGTGGATTCTGCGGAGCGGGGCTCGCTGGCAAGACTTGCCGGAGAAATTCCCGCATCCTTCGACGTGCTGGCGGCGGCTGCGAGACTGGGAGGAGCGGGGCGTTTGGTTGAACATCTGGCGGACGTTTCTGAGCGAGTTAAACGAGCGCCAGCAATTGAAGTGGAGCGAATCGTTTTTGGACGGCAGTTTTGCTCCCGCGAAAAAAGGGGCTGCGGAGTCGGAAAAACCAAGCGGGGCAAGGGGACGAAGTGGATGGTGGTGGTCGACGGCCGCGGTGTTCCTCTGGGAAACTCCCTTCACTCTGCATCCCCGGGGGAAGTCACACTCGCGGAAACGACGCTCGCGACGATCCGGGTAGGGCGACGTCATCACGCGGGCCGACCTAGGCAGAAGCCGGTGCGGGTAATCGCCGACAAAGCCTATGACAGCGATCCGCTGCGCAAACGCTTGCGGCAGCGGGGTATCGAATTGATCGTGCCGCATCGCTGCAATCGAAAGAAATCAGCGACACAAGACGGCCGAGCGCTGCGGCGCTACAGGAGGCGATGGATTGTCGAACGCACCAACGCCTGGCTCGGTAACTTCCGGCGCTTGGTCGTGCGCTACGACCGCTCGCTCACGATCTATGGCGCCTTCTTTCATATTGCCTGCTTCATGATCGTCTTGCGGAGGGTTGTGCAATAGCTTCTAGGCACTTGCGATCGAATCTGTGTTGAAATGTAGTGCGGACCCACGATGCAAACCCCGCTCAAGAACAAAAACCGGATACTGGGTTGCATACTCGGGGGTGCCTTGGGAGACGCGTGGGGAGGACCTTGGGAGGGGAAATCGGGTCGCATCACTTTTCAAATCCCATCTCGGTCATCAATATCTGACGACACTCAACTTACTTTAGCTACATGCGAATCAATAATCGAAAACCGCGGCGTTCGTGCCGAACGTCTCGCATCTCATTTCGCGACATGGTTCGCAGCTGGACGTATTAGCGGCATTGGTTCAAGCACCCTGAAAGCCATGCGCGACTTGGTCGCCGGTGTGCATTGGGCTTTGGCAGGGAGCCGAGGAGAGTATTCTGCCGGTAACGGCGCGGCAATGAGGATAGCGCCCCTCGCCTTCTTGGTGGACCCGGCCAAACCCTCTGGTCGGACAATGATTCGGGACGTTTGTCGAATCACCCATCACAATGATGAGGCCTATATCGGTGCACTTGCGGTCGTCCTAGCGATTCGGCTAAACCTCACCGGGACTTGGACACACGAGGAAAGCCTTTTGGCCGCAGTCGCGGAATCCATTCCCGACTCAAAGGTTCGTGACCGAATCAAAGAGTTTGCCCCTCTAAACCTTCATCCCTCAGATGTAGCCTCTCGATTCGGCTCGAGCGGGTACGTGGTTGATACCGTACCTTTAGCTTTGTACTGCGCCCAGTTCATTGCGGAGAAGCCTTTATCGACGGTGATAGCTGAAGCGATTGAGGCGGGCGGCGATACCGACACCGTCGCTTCAATCACCGGCCAAATAGCAGGAACGGTTGCCGGTGTTCCTCCCGATTACGTGGAGCATTTCTCTAGAATTATCGGCGGCGATGCAATCATCCGAGTTGCGGAGCGGTTCGCGGAATTTCTCAGCACACGTGAAGAACAAAGCACCAATTAGAGAATCGTTTCTGTGTGATGAAAACACAACTCTTGCCTAACCGCAAAATCGGAAGCGAATTCGATGCCAGACGAATTCTCAGGCTTGCAAGACGCTGCGGCTCTTGAGGGCAGGCTCGCTCGGCTTGGCTTCCGTTTGGCGCATCTCGCGGAAGAGATGCAAGTTCGTGGACATCACGACTCCCGGGCTAAGATGAGCCGCTGGCGGCAAATGAATCTGGTTGGTGAGGTTATCGGCGAGGAGGCGTACCGCGACTTGCCCTTGGCGGTGAGGGTGCTGATAAATCGACGCGGTGATGATTCCTTTTTGAAAGTAGGGCGCCATTTCAGAAAAAAGATCCGTAGTGATCAGCTTTACTTTCCCCTCGAAACCATGCTCTCCAAGCGCGCGGCATACCGGGAGACAGTTGACCGTATTTACATAAAGTCCGTCGAGATCGGGGAAACGCCGCAGCAGTTCGGACGTCTTTTGAAAGCTCTCGGCTTCGTCCTCGTGTCCTTCGATGACGCTGACGATCTTCCCCCCGGCACAATGCCGCAGAAATCCTTCTGAAAAGCCGTCTGTTTTTTTCCGGTGATCTTCGGTTGAAAGCATCCCTGCAACGACGCCCACCTTCGAACCTGGCGTAACAAACTTGCCCATCAGCTCACCTGCCAGGAAGCCGTTCAAGTGAGGCTCCACGCAAACGATGCTGGAACGCCGGCTCTCCGGAGCATCCGTGGAAACGCAAACGACGCGCACGCCTTTTTCTTCGGCTTCATCAATGAGAGGAGTTAACTCTTTCGGACTTCCGGCGGTCAGGACGATTCCGTCCACGCCGCTGGCCATCAATTGCTTGAAAACTTCGATGTCGCCTTCACCCAGCGTCTGCACAGGACGATTTACAAACTCCACTCCCATTTGTTCCAGATGATGGGCCTCATCCAGAACGCCGCCCCAGAGCTGGTCGTAGAAAAAATGGATTTCTTTGGGAATGCATACGCCAATACGCACGCGCGCCTTGGCCACCGAAAGAGCGCGAGCCGCAAGGTTTGGCGAATAGCCGATCTGCTGCGCGATTTGCAGAATGCGTTTGCGCGTCGCCTCTTTGATTCCGCCGCGCCCATGCAGCGCGCGATCCACGGTCCCAATCGACACTTTCGCCATTTCGGCGATCAAATGGATTCCGTGTTTCTCCTTGCTCATCTACTGCACTCCCCTATCCGCACTTGCGGCGCGCACTTCCCCTTTAGTCTGGCGCCGCCACGCGAGATCAAGCTCTTCTTACTCCTCAAATGGCTGCTTGGTTTCAGCTGTGCCGGAGACCCACCCTCAACCTCGACCCCTCAAGAAGAGTCAGAAGTTGGATATACGGCCCGCGTACATTAACACGATTTAACGAAGCGATAGTGAGGAACAATCACCTTGCGCAATCGGGGGCGCGGAACCGCGAGCTTGCAGCCCCCGGTGGATTGGGGAGTACAATCTCGTCCGCCCGTACTGTCAGCCGAGGGTCACACGCCGCCAAACGGGTTCTTGAGATTGGCATTCCAAAAAAAAACGGCGAAGCTCGCGCCGTTTCGTCTTACCAGGGAGCTCTACAAATGTGTTCTGTCTCGCGGCGGAATTTCCTTCAGGATGCATCTAAAGCTGGAATCGCGCTGGGTGCGAACTTCGCGCTGGGCCGCCACTTGCTCGGCCAATCGTCTCCTTCAAATCCCGCTCAGCCCGTTCGCATCTACGCGGACTCCCGCCGGACGCTTTCTCCCATCAGCAGAGACCTTTTCGGTTCCTTCCTCGAGCATCTCGGCCGCGCCATTTACGAGGGCATCTACGACCCACAGTCCAAACTTTCCGACGCCAACGGTTTTCGCAAAGATGTCCTCGATGAGATCCGCAAACTCGGTGTTCCCATCATTCGCTATCCCGGCGGAAATTTTGTGTCCGGCTACAACTGGCTCGATGGCATCGGCCCAAAAGCAGACCGTCCGGTGGTTCTGGACAAAGCCTGGAATTCGGTCAATTCGAATCAGTTCGGAACGGACGAGTTTCTCGCCTGGAGCCGCCTCGCGGGAACAGAACCACTACTGGGTTTGAATCTGGGCACGGGTACGCCGGAACAAGCTGCTGCCCTCGTGGAATATTGCAACGTCGATAAAGGCACTCGCTGGAGCGATCTCCGGCGCAAAAATGGAATCGCGGAACCCTACAAAGTCCAGCGCTGGTGTCTCGGCAATGAGATGGACGGCCCCTGGCAAATCGGCCACATGACGGCCACGGAATATGGTTTGAAAGCCGAAGACGCGGCGCGGCAGATGCGCTACGTCGATCCTTCTCTCAAACTCATCGCTTGCGGATCGAGCGGTCCCGGTATGCCTACTTATCTGGAATGGGACCGCGAAGTTCTCGAGCAATGCTATGACTACGTCGACGCCATCTCCTTGCATCGTTACTTCGGCGATACACAAGAGGAGACCGGTGGAGAGAGTTCGAAATTTTTGGCCATGAACCTCAGCATGGAGCAGCAAATTGAAGAGGTAGCCGCGGTCTGCGACGTGGTCCGCGGACACAAACGCTCCCCGAAAAAATTGTGGCTGAGTTTCGATGAATGGAACGTTTGGTACCGCGAGAGGACCGGCGATGCGGTTAACGGCCACAGGCAATTCGCGCCGCATCTTCTCGAGGAAGTCTACAATCTCGAGGATGCTCTTCTCGTCGGCGGCCTTCTGAACGCCCTGATCCGCAAATCGGACCGCGTCAAACTTGCCTGCCTCGCGCAGCTCGTCAACGTCATCGCTCCGATCATGACCAACGAGAACGGCCTGTTGCGACAGACGATCTATTATCCCTACAGTTGGGCGCTCGAGTTCGCTCGCGGCGCGGCGCTCGATCTCCTGGTGGACTCCCCCACCTACGACGTCTCCGGCATGGGCGCTGTCAATTACGTGGACGTGGCCGGAACCATGCAATCCGACACCGGGAAAATAGCTCTTTTCCTGCTAAATCGCGATCTTGCCAAGCCGCACGAAATTCAAATCGTCTGGGAAGGCTCTTCGCCTCGTCCCGGCGAAAGTCTCGTCCTCACGGGCGCCGACCTGAAAGCGACCAACACATTCGATTCCCCGTCGCGGGTGGTCCCGCAGAGAGGGGAACAAGTTTCTATTGCAGGGGGCCGCACGACCTTCGAGTTGCCCCCGCGCTCCTATACGGTTGTGCAATGGCAACGCTAGGCGGCTACACGCGCTAAAAAAAACGGTTCCTTTCGCGATCCGATGGCATCGCTCGTTGCCTCCTGTTATCATCCCCGCAGGGAAATGTTCTATGCAGCCACGATACACACGGGTGTTGTTCTCTGTACTTCTTTTGTTCCCATTCACATGCTTTGGGCAACAACAAATGAACAAAACCCTCTCGGGCTACGTCCGGGAGGAAAGCTCGGGTCATATCATCGGCGAGGCTCGTATCGAACTGCAAAATACGATGGGAACCCCTATCGCCTACACCTATACGGATGGGAACGGCGCCTATGAATTCGACAATATCGCCGGTGATTGCTACTTATCGGTTCAGCACGACGGCTATACCTCTGCGCACGAGTTGGTGCGGTTCGAGGGTTCGGGTCACGTCTACAAAGATGTGTTCCTGCGTGTTGTAAATCCCGCTTCCACGCCGAATTCGGTAAATCCGGTTTCTGAACGCCAATTGAGTATTCCCCCCAAGGCGCGAGAATCGTTCGAGAAAGGCGTTCAACTGGTCGTGGAGAAGTCCGATTATCGTGGCGCCGTAAACCAATTTTCGAAGGCCATTTCCAAATATCCCGCCTACTACGAAGCGTACGCTGCCATGGGCCTGGCCGAATCCAAAATGGGCGACGCAGAAGCTGCTGAAAGTGCGTTTCGAAAATCCATCGCGCTGAGTGCGGAAAAATACGCGCAGGCCATGATCGATCTCGCCTCCATGTTCAATGTGCGGAAACGCTACGCCGAAGCCGAACCTCTTCTCCGCAAAGTAATTGACCTCGATGCTTCGTCCTGGCGCGGCCAGTTCGAATTAGCAGCCTCTCTCGCCGGTCAGAACCGCTTCAAAGAAGCGCTGGCCAGCGCGGCCGCCGCGCGTGACTTGAAACCGGAGAATCCTCAAATCTACCTGTTGCTCTACAATCTCCACATCCAAACGGACGATTTCCCCGCCGCTTTACACGATACCGAAAGTTATCTCAAGTTGGCGCCAGATGGCGCTACTGCCGACCGCGTCCGCAGAATGCAGGAACAAGTTCAGAAAGCGCTGCAAACTCCCGCGAGCGAATCGGGACATTCGCCAGATGCGGGGACCTCTGCGGCACCTGTTGCGGCGTCCGCCGCCCAGGAAGGCATTGCGCTCAAAATCGTCTTGCAGCTTTCAAGCGGCGCGCCATTCAACGGCTCGGCAAACGTCAAGCTCTTTGCGGCTGCTGGCGCCCCGGCTGCGGAAGACATCTCGGACGAATCCAGCGGCGAAGCCGTCTTCCACAATCTTCTGCCGGGCAGCTATTCCATCGAGGCCAGCGCCCCTAGTTTCGTTCCCGTGAAACAGACGATCGAAATCAAACCCAGCCGAGTCCCCGATCCTGTTTTCTTGATCATGATTCCCTCACCTTCGAACGGCCCCGCTCCCCTGTCGGACGCCGCAATATCTCCGATAGATAAATCCGTGGTCCCGCCGCGCGTCGATGAGTTTGTGCCGGAAGTTGCCGTGAATGTGCCCTGCGCGTTGCCCTCCGTGCTGCAAGGTGCGGGTCGCCGCGCCGAACAGCTTTTAAGCAGTCTGCAGAAATTTGATGCCTCGGAGCGGATCGAACACTACAGGCTGAACGCCTCGGGAATCCCCGGCACCGCGGAAGTTCGCTCTTTCGATTACGTTGTCACGGTTTCACACGATTCACAGGGAGGATTCGCGCTGCAAGAATATCGCAATGGGGCCATCGTCACTCCCGGTCAGTTCCCATCCGGCATTGTCACGTCGAATCTCTCCGTTCACGCATTAATCTTTCATCCCAGGCTCGCCTCAGGATTCCATTTCACTTGTGAAGGGCTCGGAGACTGGAATGGTCATCCAGCGTGGCTGATTCACTTTGATGAGAAGCAGGATAAGCGCGACCCATTTCGATCCTACGTCATCAACGGAATTAGTTATCCGGTCTTGCTGACTGGCCGCGCATGGATCGATGCGCGTACGTATCAAGTCCTTCGCCTCGAGTCCGACCTGCTTAAACCGATCGAAAAAATCCGTCTCACGCGCGAGCATATTTCCATCGAATATGCCGCCGTTCAGTTCCACTCCAGCCATCAGCAGCTATGGCTGCCCCAGACCGCCGATCTTTATGTCGAAATGAATGGCCATCGTTTCTACCGCCGCCACACGTTCAGCAACTTCAAAATCTTTTCAACGGACAGCATTGAACAAGTTCACGCTCCCAAAGAGTCCTACTGCTTTACCAATACTTCGAGCCAGCTGATCACCGGAGTTCTCAACGCTACTCCTGTTTCCGGGAAAGCTCCCAAGCCGACATCACTCACTCTGACTATTCCTGCGAACAGCACGGTTTGTAAGACCGTCGGCGCTGGTAAGGACTTAAACATTCCTGTCGAATTCCTGGCATCCTCGAGCTTCGCTTATGACGGCCCTGAAGGTTCCGTGGAGGCGGACTCCTATCTGCCGAGTGGCGGCGCACCGGAAGTCATCTCGAAGCGAGACTTGCCTGCTACCCAACGCCCCTGATTGTTCTGTCTCTGGAGAATTCGGCGGAGAGAGTGCCGGATTCGGCGCTCAATGTTTACTTTCCGCTGGCTCGTTCTTTCCTTCATGGATTGTAAGAATGCGATCTATTCCCGGTGGGGCGATTTTCTCGACCGCTCCGCTGGGCCAATGGATTTCAATCGAATCCACAGCAGTGGCTTTTCCCAAACCGAAGTGCAGGCGCTGATCGGAATTCGAGCCATACGAGCCTCCGCTGTAGACGTCGGCGCGCTGCCGGATTCCGCCGGCTGTCAGAAAAACCTTCGCGCCATTGGCGTCGCGCGGACTCTTCGCTCCTCCAATCAGTTTCAGCTCCAGCCAATGATTGCCCATCTTCAATATATTGCGGAGCAGGGTGGGATGGGAGTCGATGTTGTTGATTACCACGTCGATCACGCCGTCGTTGAAAATATCGCCAAACGCCGCGCCGCGCGCGCTAATGACGTCAGCAAGTCCGCTCCCGGTCGCGGGCGGCACTTCCTGGAATTTCTTTCCGTCAAGGTTGCGAAAAAGTTGCGGCCGCTCCGCCCAGGTCGTACCCCAGTCTTGTTTGTCCACCTCCGGATACACATGTCCATTGGCGATGAACAGGTCGAGCCAGCCGTCATTGTCGTAATCGAGGAATCCCGTTCCCCAAGATAGAAAAGGTATTGTCGGACTCGCTAGACCCGCCAGGTACGTCACGTCCGAAAAGCTTCCGTGGCCGTCGTTCCGGAACAGCGTTTTGTAATCATCGGAAAAGGTTGTCGTGAAAAGATCGATTCTCCCTGTGTGCTGGTAATCGCCGATAGCGATTCCCATGTTTGCCTGCTCGCGTCCGTCATCGCTCAACGCAAAACCCGACGCGTAGCTGATATCCTCGAATGTCCCGTCATGTTTGTTGCGGTAGAGATAATTCGGAGTGGAATCGTTGGCCACCACCAAATCCACCCATCCGTCGTCATCCACGTCCACGAAAGCAGAAGCCAAACCGTAGTAACCGCTCGGATCGGAAACCCCGGCTTTCACGCTGACGTCCGTAAAAGTGCCGTCTCCATTGTTGTGAAACAAGTGGTCGCTTTCACCCGGCAATCCTCGCGGCCCGCACATCACGGCAATTCCCCGGAACTGGCAGAAATTTGCGGGAATTCGTCCTTGGCCCGCAATCGGCGGATTGTCCATGTCGTACTTCACGTAGCCCGGCACGAATAAATCAAGCAATCCGTCGTGATCGTAATCTCCCCAAGTTGGTCCTGCCGACCAGCCTCCCAGCGTCACTCCGGCCTTTTCGGCGACATCCGTAAATGTCCCGTCATGGTTGTTGTGATAAAGACGGTTCTTTCCATAATTCGCGACGTAAATGTCCGGCCACCCGTCGTTATCGTAGTCGCCGACAGCTACTCCAAATCCCCATCGTTCGTTCGCCACGCCCGCTTTTTCGGTAACATCCGTAAAAGTGCCGTCATGATTATTGTGAAAGAGCATCGCTCGAGGCGCAGCTTCCTTGCCCTTCCAGGCCGCGATGGTCGAACCATTCAGAAGATAGATGTCCAGCCAGCCGTCATTGTCGTAGTCGAGCAGCGCCACACCTGATCCCATGGTCTCGAGAATGGTCTTCTTATCGGGAGTTCCCGAGCGATTCACAAACTTATCCAAGCCGGCCTGCTTGGTGATGTCACTGAACACCACTGTTGCGCCGTCCACAAATCCTCCCGCGGTGATAGGCCGCGACAAAGAATCTTTCACGGCTGGATGGGCGCCTCCCGTTGCAACCCCCATCCCCGAGGTGGCTGGTTTTGTCTGCTGCTGCCCGGTTGAGCCTATCGCGAACAACAACATGCACAGTGAAATCACGCTTGTGCTTATGGCCAGAATCGCCCTCCGCCGGCCTGGCCTTCCCTGATCCAAATTTAGAAAACCCATTAGTAAATCCCTTTAGCTGCGCAGACCTGGAGTCCCGTGCGCGGCGTTACTTGAAGCAAGCTTTCCCTAAAATCGTATCCTCGGCTTTCTTCCGCTCCAACAGTACCAAAACGCAGGCCCCCATTCACTGCTCCAGAGGCCGGGGTATGCCAAGTTACAGAAACAAGCATCGTGTGTACCGCTACTACAAATCAAAAAAAGTGCTTGACAACATGATTGCTCCAATGAAAAGCTCCGTTTACGTTAACGGCGTTTCCAATCGCCGTGGGGTGTGGAGGCATGACTATGAATTTGTCGTTGCATTCAGCTAAGAATATCGTTTTTGTGTCTAAGCCGTACCGTTTCCGATTTCTGTTTGTTCTTTTGCTTTCTCTCGTCGGTTTTTCGTTCTCAACCTTTGCTCAGACGGCCACCATCGTCGGCACTGTTACCGACCCTTCCGGGGCCGTTGTGCCGAATGTGTCGGTCACTCTGACCAACACAGATACGAATCTATCTCGCGTGATACCGACGAACAGCGACGGCCAGTACGTGGCTGTCGATGTGGCCATCGGTCATTACGACGTCAAGGCGGAAGCCAAGGGATTTAAGGTTGCCGAGCAAAAAGGCGTCATCCTTTCGCAGGGCGACCGCATCCGCGTGGATTTCCAAATGCAGATGGGCGCGGCTCAGGAAACCGTTACGGTCGAAGCCAACGCCAACGTTGTCCACGTGGAAACGGACACGGGACAAATCGACAACTTGATCAGCGGACAAGAAGTTGCACAGCTCTCCACCAACGGTCGGACGATCTATTCGCTGACCATGTTGATGCCCGGCGCATCGAGTATGATGCCGGATTTCCAAGTGGCCACGCCAGTCGGCGGCAGCGGCGCCGTGAGCTTTAACGGTCTGCGTTACGCCCACAACATTTATTTGCTGGACGGCGGCGAAGACGATGACCGCGGCGGTTCGGGTGGCTTCTCCGTTATGCCTTCCATTGACGCCATCGGTGAATTCCGCGCGCTCACTTCCAACTACAGCGCCGACTATGGCCTCTCGTCTGGTGGAACCCTGACCATGGTGCTGAAGTCCGGTACGAATCAGTTCCATGCTTCGGCTTGGGAGTTCAATCGCAACGACGCTTTCGACGCCCGCAACTTTTTCAATGCGGCCCCTGCAACGGTTGCGGAACTAAGGCTGAACGTCTTCGGTTTCAACGTGGGCGGCCCGGTCACCTTCGGCCATCTCTACAACCCTGATAAGAAAAAGACTTTCTTCTTCTACAACATGGAATGGCGCAGATTAATCACGGGCGGAAACATCCTCAACCAGCCCGTTCCTTCCTCTGCGGAATATGGCGGCGTATTTCCTACGACGCTGGCCGCGGCGGGCCTCCATACGCCCTGCACCAACCAGGTCTCTCCTGCGATAGCCGCTGAGTTTGCGACTGCGGGGCAGACTTTGAGCACTCCATCAACCACCGGTAGCGTCGGGGCATGTAATGACGCAACCGGAAACAACGCGGCTCTTATGCCCTTCACAGGCAACACGATTCCAACTTCTCTCTTGAGCCCGAATGCGCAGGCTCTTCTGAAGGCTGGCATTTTCCCGGCAGCCACCAACCCTGACGGCAACTTTGTCGGCAGCAACAACTCTCCCACGAATGTGAAGGAAGAGATTGTGCGCATCGATCACAACTTCAACAGCAAATTCTCGATCTTTGGCCACTGGATATCCGAACAGATTTCACAAGGCTTCGGTACGTCGCAGTGGAGCGGGGATAACCTGCCGACGGTTAGCGACACGTTCGGCAACCCCTCCTACAGCGCCGTGATCCATTCGACCTATATCATCAGCCCAACGCTGGTCAATGAACTGGCGTTCAACTACAACGGCAATCGCATCAACATCATTCCGGCAGCGGGCGCGGGTTTGTCCAGTTTGGCCCTCCCGGCCGGTTATACGCCTACCAGGCTCTTCTCCGGACCAAACAATGACGACCGCATTCCGAATATTGATCTGAGCGGTACGACCGGCGCCAACTTTGAGATTTCCAGCTGGCCTTGGCTCAATAAGGCGGACAGTTACCAGCTCCGAGATGACCTCTCCTGGACCAAGGGAGCGCACCAGATCAAGATCGGATTCAGCTGGGAACTCTACAAGAAGATCCAGGCCCTATTCGGCGAGACCCAGGGCGGATTCAACTTTAACGGCAACTTCACGGGAAATAGCACTGCAGATTTCCTCCTCGGGTATGCCGACAGCTATCAAGAGCTGGCCGTTCAGGACAGCGGCCACTGGAACAACGTTTCCACATCTGCATACATCCAGGACAACTGGCGCTTTAACCGCCGCCTGACCCTCAACCTTGGCCTCCGCTGGGAGGGCATGCCGCATACCTATGAAGCCAATGGCCGCATGGGGAATTTCTACCCGCAACTCTATAACACCGCCGACGCGGCAACCGTTCTGCCGAACGGCACCATCAGCCCGCTGAGCGCCGGCCTTGGCACCAGCCCCAATCCGATTCTCGCCGGCGTTCCGATCTATTTGAACGGCATCGGCATCCCTGGCCAAGACGGTATCGGCAATGGCTTGGTGAACGATCACTGGCTTAACTTCGCCCCACGACTCGGCTTCGCCTATGACCTAACTGGCAACGGCAAGACCGTCGTCCGCGGTGGCTTCGGCATCATGTACGAGCGTGTTCAGGGCAACGACATGTACGACGCCGGTCCGAACATTCCATTCAGTTTGACCGCCGGCCTGAACAACGTTTCGATCGACAACCCGAACCTCAGCCTGCTCAACGGAGTAGGCACTGGATTCCCGATCAGTCCGGCCACGATCAATGGCTTGGATCAGCAAAACTATAAGCTGCCCGTGAGCTACCAGTACAGCTTGGGTGTTCAGCATTCGCTGAGCTCCAAGACCGTGCTGACCGTTCAATACGTCGGAAATCAAGAGCGCCATCAGAGCGAGCAGACCAACTACAACCTAGTTAATCCAAGCCAGTTGCCTGCCCTGATTGGTGGGACTCTCAACTATGCCGCGGCGTCCACCCTTACCTATCCGGGTTTTGGCGCGCTCCTCCAGGCGAACAATGAAGCCGACTCTAACTACAACGGGCTTCAAGTCAGCCTCAATGGCAACGTAACAAAAGACCTGCAACTTCAGGTTGCTTACACTTGGTCCAAGGCTATGGACCCGTCCACGGGCGGCGACAACGGCGATCTGGCTACCGTTACGAATCCCTACGCCGGTTGGAAGTTTGATTACGGACCGTCGCAATTTGACCGCAGCAATATGTTGCTGACCGAGTTCGTGTATGACATCCCGTTCCTCCGCCATAGCGACAACCGGTTTTTGAAATCGACGGTTGGTGGTTGGCAGGTATCTGGAATCGTCACCCTGGAATCCGGTTTGCCTGAAAATGTTACTCTGGGCGGAAGCCAGGGCAGCAACGGACTTCCGGATGCCACGAATCGGCCGCAAATCTCCGGCGCCGTGAGCTATCCCCACACACTCGGACAATGGTTCGATCCCTCGGTGTTCTCGAACCCGGCAGTCGGGGCATTTGGCAACCTCGGGTACAACTCGGTTCGCGGACCTGGCCGGGACAACTGGAACATTTCGCTCTTCAAGAATTTCGTATTGAGCGAATCCCGCGGCAGCCGGTTCGAGTTGCGCGTTGAGACCTTTAACACCTGGAACCATACCCAGTTCAACGGTATCGGTACCACCTTCTCAAACTCTAACTTCGGCCAAGTCACCTCGGCCTTTGACCCGAGAATCTTCCAGCTCGGCGGAAAGATTTACTTCTAATCACCCCGGAAGCAGCACCCCTGCCCCGCTCGCGGAAACGCGAGCGGGGCTTTTTATTTGCCTTGGGTCCTTTCCGTTCTTCAAAGCTTGCAGTTGCTTGCGCCAGCTGGGAGGCACTGCGTTATCATGAAACCTTGAGCTCCTTGCTCCGCATAGTGTTCTGCGCTGCCCCACTTCCGCGGCCCTGTTCCCGATCAACAGGACGCCTCAAGAACACTCCTTCGCATTTAGCCGCGTGGTTAAATACGGCCGCTTCTTTCGTTCTAATTTGCCTGCCCGTGTTCTGGCCAACGTACGTCGCGGCCCAATCATCTGCCCCCAGCCCGGCCGAAGCTATCGCCCTGGAACAACAAGGCAAGCTGGAGGAGGCCGTCCAGGTCTGGCAGGGGGTGATCGCCCGTAACCCCAGCGATGCCGCTGCTTTAGCCAGCTTGGGTGTCGATCTCTCCAGAGAACAAAAATACCCCGAAGCCGCCGCCGCCTACCGGAAAGCGCTCGCTCTGGACACCAATCTCCCAGGAATCCAGCTGAATCTTGGCTTGGCCGAATTCAAGCAAGGGCATTTCGAGGCCGCCGTACCGCCGCTCAACGCCGCTTTGGCCGCTCAGCCAGAAAGCATGCAGGCGCGCGCCCTTCTCGGTCTCAGCTATTACGGAGCGAAACGATTCGCGGAAGCCTCGAAGCATCTGGAGATCGCGGCGAAGGCCGATCCAGACAATGTCCAGCTAAGGCAAGTTCTGGCGCAAAGCTGCTTGTGGGCCAAAAAATTCGATTGCGCCCTGGATGAGTTTCGCCAGATCGAGCAGCGCGATCCAAATTCAGCCGCGGCTCACGTACTTGCCGGAGAGGCTCTCGACGGCCTGGGACGCACGGCGGAAGCCATAGCCGAATTCCAGCAAGCGGCAAAAGCCGCTCCGCAAGAACCCAGCGTGCATTTCGGCCTCGGCTACCTCCACTGGAAGCTGAAGCAATATGATGATGCCGAAACCGACTTCAAGGCCGAGCTGGCTCTCGACCCAGATAATGCGCAAGCGCTTGCGTATCTGGGCGATGTAGCCATGAAGAAAAATGATTCGGATACCGCTCTGCAATTGCTCGAGAAGGCCCTGCAATCGCGCAAAGACATCCGCATCGCATATCTCGACCTGGGGGCCATTCTTGCCGAGCAAGGGCATGCTCAAGAGGCTCTTGCGGCGCTGCAGCGTGCCGTGGAATTGGATCCGGAACAGCCCGATGCACACTTCCGTCTTGGGCGCGTGTATCAAGCCACCGGCGATGACGCCGCCGCCCAAAAAGAATTCGCCAAAGTCCGCGAACTGCATAACAAAGCCGAGGAAGATGTCGCTCGCAAAATGTCCGCCGCGCCGCCACCCTTGCCACAATAGAAGCTCATCGACGGAATCGCTTGTACGTAGTTCCCGCTATGTTAGAGTTCCCCGCATTATGAAACCCATTCGCACATTTTTTGGAGTCGCAAGTCTTCTTTCGTTCGGCCTCTTTGGTTCGCTCACCTTGCACGCGCAAGCAAAACGTGGAATTACCCCCGAGGATTATTTTTCCTTCAAATTCATTGGCGACCCCCATCTTTCGCCGGATGGCAAAGTGGTCGCTTATGTTTTGACCAGCATCGACCAGAAGAAAAACCGCCGCGAATCCTCGGTCTGGGCCGTCCCTAGCGACGGTTCAGCGGCGACGCGCCGGCTGAGCGCGGAAGGCTTCAGCTCGAACTCGCCCCGCTGGAGCCCCGATGGGAGAACGCTGGCGTTTTTATCCGCGCGCTCTTCCGATTCCTTATCCACCGACAAACCCAAGCCGCAGATTTATTTGCTCTCCGTCGCAGGCGGCGGCGAAGCCATGGCTCTTACCAAGCTGAAGAACGGCGTGCAGAGCTATCAATGGTCTCCCGAGGGATCCCGCATGGTTGTAGTCGGCTCTTCCGGCCCGCTGGATGGCGTCGCCATCGCCGATCGCAAAAGCGATGTGCGCCACTACAAACATATTCGTTACAAGTTCAACGATACCGGCTGGTTTGACGACGACCGCCGACATCTTTGGATCGTGAGCGTGCCGGGAGGGGAAGCGAAGCAAATTACGGAGGGCCAGGATTGGGAGGACACCGATCCACAATGGTCGCCGGATGGCACGCGCATCGCATTTGTTTCCGATCGCACGGGGAAATCCTACGACGACAGCCACAATGCCGACGTCTGGACGATACCGGCAGCCGGTGGAGCGCTCACCAAAATTTCGGATCACGCATTTGAAGACGAAAATCCGCGCTGGTCACCGGACGGGAAGCAGATTCTCTTCGCCGGGCAGACCGCCGTCCACCAATTTCCCAAGCTCTACGTAGCGGACTCTTCCGGCGGCGCCGCTTCCGAGCTGGCCGTAAAAGACTTCGACATGATCGCTGGCGAATTACACTGGCCGGCGGCGGGCTCGATTTTTTTCGCGGCCGGCGTCAAAGGCGAAACTCAGATTTTTCACGCTGATCGGGCTTCGCGCACTTTCGTCGCGGTGACTTCCGGCCCGCGTGGTATTCACGCTTTTGACCTGAACGAGAGCGTCGGAAAAATGGCTTATCTTGTGGGCGATTTCCAGCACATGGACGATCTGTACGTGGCCAACCTCGATGGCTCCGACGAACATCAGCTGACCCATGTGAACAGCGAGCTATGGGCGCAACTCGATCTTCAACCCGTCGAGCGCCTGCGGTACAAGAGTACCGACGGCTGGGACATCGACGGTTTCCTCGTAAAGCCGCTTGGCTGGCAACCCGGCAAAAAATATCCCATGGTCCTGGTGATTCATGGCGGTCCGGAAGGCATGTTTGGCGTGGACTGGTATCACGAATTCCAGGTCTATGCCGCGAAGGGCTGGGCCGTTTTCTTCTGCAATCCACGCGGCTCGACTGGCTATGGAGAAAAATTCGAGCGCGGCGAAATTAACAACTGGGGCGGGATGGATTATCAGGACATCATGGCTGGCGTCGACGCCGCACTGAAGCAATATCCCTGGATTGATTCCAATGACCTGGGCGTGACCGGCGGAAGCTACGGCGGTTACATGACCAACTGGATCGTTTCCCACACCAACCGCTTCAAGGCCGCCGTGACGCTGCGCTCGATCTCCAATTTCATCAGCGATGACGGCACGCGCGACGGCGCGTACGGCCACGAGGATTATTTCAAGGGCATCCTTTTCGACGACTTCGACCAATACTGGGATGCGTCTCCGCTGAAGTATGCGCGAAATGTCCGCACCCCGACGCTCATTCTCCATTCGGACAATGACTTCCGCGTCCCCATCGAGCAAGGCGAGCAGTGGTTTCGCGCGCTACAGCATTACGGCGTACCCTCGGAGATCGTTTTCTTTCCTCGCGAGAACCATAATCTCACCCGGACCGGCGAACCCAAGCATTTGGTGGAGAGCCTCAACTGGCAGCTCTATTGGTTTGAGCGCTATTTGAATGGCAAGGCCAGCGCGAAACCGCCCGATGCGCAATGATTCTGCCAGGCGCGCATTGCGCCAGAAGTGCCGCAAATTCTGATTGCCTGCTATTCGATTTGCAGCCAGAATGCGCGCGACTGAACTTCGATGGAGTTGTTCGGAAAGGTGTGGCGTATATGTCCGTTCTATTCAGCGCTTACCGAAATACCTTGTCTCCCAGGTTTGGCTTGCTGGCGAGCCTGTTAATTCTTGCGGTTCCTTCTGCGCAAGCTCAGACCAATCTCAAATACCAATTGCCGCCGAAAGCTATCGTCGACATCGTGGACGCCTTGCCCACTCCAGGCGTCGAGCTCTCTCCTGCCGGCAGCGGGGCGGGGAAGCGCTGGCTGTTAATCGAGCATTTCTCCGGCCTGCCCACAATCGCTGAGCTGGCTGAGCCGGAGCTTCGGTTGGCGGGGCTGCGCTTCAATCCCAAGACCGATGGCCCAAGCCGGGGACGCTATGACACTTCGTTGGAATTACAAGCGCTGCCGAACGGCAAGGCCGCTACGGTTTCCGGTTTGCCGGAGCACGCCAAGATCAGGTTTGCGGAGTGGTCTCCCGACGGGCGCAAAATCGCCTTTGTCAACATTAGCGATGCAAAGGAAGACACCGGCCTCAGTCTTTGGATCATTGATGTGGCGGCGGCCCAGGCCCGCCGTTTGCAGGGAATTGCGCTCAACGGGATTTTCGGTCCGCCCTGCGGATGGTTGAGCGATAGTCAGAGTTTAGTCTGCAGGACGGTTCCCGCGGATCGGGGACCCGCTCCCACGCGCAGCGAAGTGCCGACAGGACCAGTGGTTCAAGAAAACCTTGGCCGTGTCACTCCTGGGTCGACCTATGAAGATCTTCTAAAGAGTCCCGAGGACGAAGAGTTTTTCGATTACTACGCGACTTCGCAAATCGAGCTGATCCGTTTGGATGGCACGGTGAAATCACTCGGCAAATCTGGCGTCATCGAGAAAGCCGCTCCGTCCCCTGATGGAGCGTATGTACTTCTGTTTGAACGCCACCATCCTTATTCCTATTTGCTTCCCTTCGAGGCTTTTCCGCAGCGCGTTTCCGTCCTCAACATAAAGACTGGAGAGTCCAGACAGTTGGTGGACAAGCCTCTCGAGGACAACATTCCCAATATCCATGATGCGGTAGCCCCCGGCCCGCGTGACTACGAATGGCGGAGCGACGCGCCCGCGAGTGTTTTCTGGGTGGAGGCCGGCGATGGCGGCGATCCGCGGAAGGATGCCGCAGTGCGTGATTCACTGTTCCTTCTGGACGCGCCTTTTGACGACGCGCCCCGCAAACTCGCGGATCTTCCGATTCGCTACCGCCGCGTGGCCTGGGGCAATGACCACATCGCCGTGGTCGAAGAACGCCGCTGGAAAGATCGCAAGCGAGTAATTTTGGCGCTCGCGCCTTTCGCTCCGGCGGCGCCCGTCAAATTATTCGAGGGTTCCTTTGAAGACCGCTATCACGATCCTGGCGAGCCGCTCGAGGAGTTTAATTCTGCCGGCCAGCGGGTCCTCTACACCACCGCGGACGGAAAAGGGATTTATTTTACGGGGCGAGGCGCTTCGCCGGAAGGCGACATACCTTTCCTTTCGGTGATGGCTGTGGCGAACGGAGAAGCCAAGCGTCTTTGGCAATCCGTTGCTCCTTATTATGAGACTGCGGACGATGTCCTGGATCCTGTCGCCGGCATGATCTTGATCCGCAGAGAATCGCAAGACGAGAATCCAAATTTCTACATTCAGAAAATCGGCGCTTCGTCGGCGGAAAAGATCACCTTTTTCCCCAATCCCTACGGAACGGCTTCGCTTCCGAAGAAGCAGGTCTTGCATTACAAACGCGCCGATGGCGTCGAGCTGAGCGCGAATCTCTATGTGCCGCCGGGCTACAAACCTCAGGATGGTCCGCTGCCCACCCTTATGGAAGCATATCCAACGGAATACAAAACGAGGGCGGCGGCGGGGCAAGTTACGGGATCGCCCTATCAGTTCGCTTTCTTGTATTGGGGTTCGCCGGTGCCTTTTGTGACCCAAGGTTACGCCGTGCTCGAAAGTGCCAGCATTCCCATCATCGGCGAAGGAAAAGCCGAGCCGAATGATACCTACGTGGAACAACTCGTCGCTGGTGCCAAAGCGGCCATCGATGAGGGTGTGAGGCTCGGAGTTGTTGATCGCAACCGCGTGGCCGTGATGGGGCATTCCTACGGCGCGTTCATGACCGCCAATTTGCTGGCCCACAGCGATCTATTCAAAGCCGGCATCGCACGTAGCGGCGCCTACAACCGCACGCTGACGCCGTTTGGCTTCCAAAATGAGGAGCGCACGTACTGGCAAGCTCCGGAGGTCTACTACAAAATGTCGCCATTTTCTTATGCGGATAAAATCAAGACGCCCATCCTTTTGATTCACGGCGAGGCGGACAACAATAACGGGACGTTTCCGATACAGAGCGAGCGGTTTTTCAGCGCGTTGAAAGGACACGGAGCCACCGTTCGTTTCGTGCTGCTTCCGCTGGAATCCCACGGCTATGCGGGGCGGGAATCGGTGCTCCACATGTTCTGGGAGATGAACAACTGGCTCAATACATACGTGAAGAATCCGCCGCCCGCCACGGGAGCAGCACAGCATTAATTCTTCCCAAGGGGTTCGCTCAACGATGCACAGGCTCTTACGTCTGGCTTTTCTCGTGCTCGCAACCGCCGGTCTTGTGGCGCGCGCGCAGACCGTTCCAAAATCTCTAGCAGAAAGACTGGGCTACGCGCGCGACGCGAAACTCGTGATTGTGCACGCCGATGATCTGGGAATGACGCATTCCGTAAACGCCGCTTCCATCAAAGGCCTCGAAACAGGACTCGTCACTTCGGCCAGTATCATGGTGCCGTGTCCCTGGTTTCCGGAGATAGCGGAGTATGCGAAGGCGCATCCGGAAACTGATTTCGGAATTCACCTGACCCTGACGAGCGAACGGGTCTTTTATCGCTGGGGACCTGTCGGACCACGGGACAAGGTTCCAAGCCTGGTGGACTCGAACGGATATTTCCATCTCGACTGGACAGAAGCAACTCGCATCGACGCCAAGGAAGTGGAACTCGAGCTTCGCGGACAAATCGAAAAAGCGATGGCCATGGGTGTCCGCCCGACGCACCTCGACTCTCATCAATATCGGCTCTTCGAAAATGGGAAAGAGATATTTCAGAGTGTCCTGCGCGTGGCCCACGATTACAAACTGCCAGTATTCATGGTTCGAGATTGGTTCGCGGAACGCCCCTACCTTGAAGCAGCCCTGAGCCCCGGCGATCTGGTGGTCGATCACACCGTGACCATGGAGCCGGGAGTGCCACCGGAAAAATGGGCAGAATTCTATATCCAGGCATTGAAAAACCTACAGCCCGGCGTGACTGTCTTTATTATTCATTTGGCTTTCGATGACGAAGAGATGCGCGCGGCCACACGCGAGCGCGACACCTGGGGCGCGGCTTGGCGGCAGCGCGATTTCGACTACTTCACCAACGAGAAGTTCCGCGCCTTGCTCCAGGAGGAAAACATCAAACTGGTCACCTGGCGCGAATTGGCTCACGCCGCAAAGTGAGACATTTTCAGCGGGGATATTATTTCTATTCTTGTTGCCAAGGTGCAATCAGGGCTTTCCCGCGCGTCCCCATCCAAGTTATTTTAATTGCTGGATCCCAGTAGCTCGCGGAGCGTGCTCATGCTGCCTGTCCCGGTACCTGAACGGAAGTCCATGTTGAAAAATCCGCTGCTGTATTCCTCGGCAGTCCTGGTTGTCGTACTGTTTGCCGTTGTCTTGACCATGTTTTCAAGGTGGCTCGACGCCCGCAACATCGAACGGAAGGCGGCTCAGCAGCGAGCGGAGAAGCAGCACGAAGAAGACCGGCTGGCGGTCGAGCAAATGGGAGGCAAGGAGTTCACGATTCTGGACTTCTACGCCAGCCCGAAGGTCATCCGGCGCGGGGAGTCGGCTCAACTATGCTACGGAGTGTCCAACGCCAAGAGCGTTAAACTCGAGCCACAAACGCAAGCGGTTTGGCCATCGCTGGCGCATTGTGTGGACGTATCTCCAACAAAAACGACCACTTACACTCTGACGATCGGAAACGCCACCGGCCAAGCAAAGTCTCAGACTGTGGACGTAAATGTGCGTTAACTGTCTGCCAGTCCCTTTGGTCGGCAAATCATCTCATCTGGTTTGTTCTTCTTCTTGCTTCGGCGTCGGCAAACTGCGGCCACTGCCCCAAAACTAACTTCGACTGCCCCTTGTGGCGGCAATTGCACCGCATCTATAATGCTTACTCGCGCGGGGTCCGGCGACCATCCTGTAAAACCGGACTCCGCGAACATTTTTTGGCATCCGAATTTCTGGTGATGGACGACCATGCACGACCCGCTCGCGAAGATCAAGCAGCGCTTGCAAGGAGAAATCGACCAGCTCGAACACGAGCTCAACATCGATCTCCCCAAAGAAATCGCCAAAGCTCGCGCCCACGGCGACCTCTCCGAAAACGCCGAGTACAAGTACGCCAAAGAGCGCCAGGGTTATGTCAACGCCCGCATCGGCCAGCTCAAAAAACGCATGGGCGACCTCGGGATGCTCAATCTCAGCAACATTCCGAAGGATCGCTCCGGCTACGGTTCCCGCATCCTCGTGCTCGATACCCAGCGCGAAGTGAAAATCGAATACAAGCTCGTCACCACCGAAGAGGCGGACGCGGAAAAGGGTCTGATCTCCACCACGTCACCCATCGGCAAGGCTTTGCTCAACCGCAAAGTAGGCGATGAAGTCCAGGTCGCCACGCCCGCGGGCCAAAAGGAATTTGAGATCGTGAAGCTCGTTACCATCCACGAGGACGAGTAACTTTTCGGCTTTTTCTGGCGTCGTATCTGCGTGGGAGTCGTCTGCGAGGCATCATGTACTGGGGAGCCGGCCCGGCGCTCGGGCTTTTAACTGTGATCGGTTACGTCATTTTCGCGGTCGGCGCCGCTCTCGTTTGGCGCAGACGCGACGACTTTTCCATTTGGGCCCACGACGAGTTCGGCGCCTTTCGCCGCAGCCTTTCCCGCTACACGATTGTTGGCCCATTCTACGGCAGGCGCGAAGAGTCTCGCCTCAGAGCTGTTCCATCGCAATTTATCAGCTCGCTCGGCCGCTTCCCCCGCCGTCACATTAATCCGGCCTTCATCTTCTTGCTCTTTCTCGGCGTCTTTCTTTTCTTCCTCGATTTTTTCATCTAGCGGATGAACACACCTGCTCTCCCCCGTTCTGGACAATCTCTCCATCCTTTGCCATTCTCCTCTCGATGAAACCTTCTCTGATTGTTCATGGCGGCGCTTGGGATATTCCGGATGAAGCCGTCGAAGCTTGCCATTCCGGCTGCCAGGATGCTCTCCAGGCCGGCTGGTCGATTCTTTCCGCGGGCGGTTCCGCGCTGGACGCTGTCGAAGCCGCCATCGTCGTCCTCGAAAACAACCCCGTCTTCGACGCCGGCTTCGGCTCGCATCTCAATCTCGATGGTCGCGTTGAGTGTGACGCCATCGTGATGGACGGCGCGACCTTGCGTGCGGGAGCTGTCGCCGCTCTGCAGCGCGTTCCCAATCCCATCCGTCTCGCGCGCGCCGTTCTCGAACACTGCCCACACATGATGCTCGTCGGCGAGGGCGCCGAGCGCTTCGCAAAAGATCGGGGCATTGCTCTTTGCGATCCCGCCGATCTCGTCAGCGACGCCGAACGTGAAGCCTGGCGGCATTGCAGTAGAGACAAACACGCCGCAGCCCACCATCGCGGCCATGAACAGGGCACAGTCGGCGCCGTCGCGCTCGATTCTCATGGCAAGCTTTTCGCGGCCACCTCCACCGGAGGCACCTGCTGCAAACTTCCCGGCCGCGTTGGCGATTCGCCGCTTATCGGCTGCGGTTGCTACGCCGATTCCACCGCCGGCGGCGTCTCCTGCACCGGCTACGGCGAAGCCATCATGAAAATCGTCATGGCCAAGACTGCCACGGACCTGCTCCTGGCCGAAAACGAGGCGTTCTGTCTGGCCGATTCTTCCCGCGATCCTTCTAGCGCCGCTGCCTCCTCTAGCGCCGGGGACGTCTCCATGCTTGTCGCCCGCGAAGCCATCCACCTTTTGGCCAAACGCACCCACGCCACCGGCGGCCTCATCCTCCTCGACCGCGAAGGCAACCCCGGCTTCGCCTTCAACACTCCGCGCATGGCCTGCGCCTACGTCGCCCCCGACGGCTCCTTCTTCACTTCCGTGTA
>CAVPWC010000020.1:0-68455 GCA_963709315.1 uncultured Acidobacteriota bacterium | reverse complement strand
AAAAGAAAACGCAGAAACCGGATCATTGGTTGGTCTTATCCGCCCCTTTTTGATGCGCCAGTTGATATGCAAGCCCGAACACATTTCTTTCGCTGGCGTGGTATCTCAATTACTATTTGCGGGGCCATCAATCCTGCCCCAACCAGTCCTGGAGGCTCTAAATGGCAGCAAAGCCGGACGGCGAAGTAAAAGCAATGGAGGCAGCGTTCGAAGCGCTGTCCAGCCTGAAGCCAGAGGAGAAAAAGCGTGTCTTGCTTTGGCTTTGGGAAAAGTTGGAGGTTGCAGGACCGGCACCTGCGGCCACTCAATCGAGCGCGTCGCCCGTAACCCCTGGCGCTGTGATAGTCAATGCGGGAATTCCCGCCGTGTCAGGTGCATCTCCTACCGCGAAAAGTTTCTTGGCGCAAAAAGAGCCTAAGACCGATGCAGAGCGTATCACTTGCTTGGCCTACTACTTGACTCACTATAAGGCCACGCCGCGATTCAAAACCAAGGAACTCCAAGCTTTAAATGTCGAGGCCGCCCAGCCAAAGTTTTCCAACCCTGCGGTGGCCGTAATGAATGCGGCTGGGAGTAAGTATCTCTCCCCAGCCGGTGGGGGCGACAAACAAATCACCGTTCTCGGGGAAAAGTTAATAGACGCGCTCCCTGACCGAGAAAAGATTAACGGCTTACGAGCGAAACGCCGTCGCAAGGCGACCAAGAAGAAGAGTGCGCGGGTCTAAGTAATCGGGGAGCGCGGCGATGCTCGAAGTTGTACGTCAAGGCCTCTCAAAGAGCCACAATAAGAAGCTCGTCGACGAATTGCTCGAAGCATATACAGAGGCGAAAAGGAATTTCTATCTGGGCGGTTTAAGGCTCAGTGCGGTTGAAGGTGGCCGATTTTGCGAGGCGGCATTTCGTATGCTCGAAGAAGCGACCACTGGTACGTTCACTCCGCTAGGCAAGCAGCTTGATGTTGAGAAGTTACGGGACGCACTGTCAAAACTCCCGGGAGCCTCCAATAATGACTCAATCCGTCTCCACATTCCGCGCGCCCTCAGGGTTGTGTACGACATCCGGAATAAGAGAGATACTGCCCATCTGGCCGACAATATAGATCCAAATCTTCAAGACTCTAGCCTTGTGGTTTATTCCTTGGATTGGGTGCTGGCCGAATTTGTGCGCCTGTATCACACCGTTCCGGCCAACGAAGCGCAGAGTATAGTTGAGTCTTTGGTAACCCGCAGAGCGCCTGTTGTACAGGACTTCGCAGGATTTCTAAAAATATTGAATCCCGGCCTGATTGCTGGCGACCATGCTCTTGTGCTTCTGTACCAGCGCGGTAAAGTCGGGGCAACGCTCGATGAATTGACCTCCTGGTCTAAGCCAAAAATGAAACAGAATCTTAAGACAACTCTCAAGAGGCTAGTTGATGAGCGTGCATTCGCACATTTTGATGGAAAGCAATACTTCATAACCGAGAACGGGATGCGAGAAGTGGAGAGAAGAAAGCTCTATCAAATACCGGACAAATGAAGCGAACTCTTAGCAATAGTTGCGAGAAATCACTCGTAGCTCCAAATCGTACGCTGATTACTACTACACCCTGCGAGGCTGTCCCATTCCTTTTCTCTCCCCAAACTTGGGTCCAACTTGGGTCCAACAACTGCCGAATTAGGTCCAAAACCGTGTACCATGACGCAGAACAAAGCCAGACGGACCAACAAGATAGATTTTTTGCAACTGCCTTGGGCGCAGGAGGTCCCGAGTTCAAATCTCGGCGCCCCGACCACTAACTCTTGGTTTTTCAATTCACTCTTGCTCCAAACGCCAGCGATTGGGAGACAATCACAGCGAAACCAACTGTCCGGGGGAATGCTTCGCGTAGCGAGCCGGGCCGCAGCGGCGTATAAAATCTGGAAGTCCCGTTTCTTGATGGCAATTTGATTTCATCTAGCATAAGAATCCTTGTTTAGCAGGAGTCTAGCCATGTCCTCGATAGCAGCATCCTCACCGGACAACGGAATGGTGCACCTAAGCAGTCCTTACTCGTTCTTAGAGACGCTTAAACGCGTTGAGACTGTATTGCAGGAGCGAGGCCTGACGATTTTCTGTCACGTCGACCACAGCGGCGAAGCCGAGAAGGTGGGCTTGAAGATGAATCCGACTCAACTCATCTTGTTCGGCAGTCCGAAGGGAGGCACGCCCGTAATGGTCGCTTCTCCCACAATTGCTATTGATCTTCCGTTGAAAGCGCTGATTTGGCAGGATGCCGGGGGCAATGTCTGGGTCTCGTACAACAGTCCGGAATATGCTCAGCATAGGCACGGAGTCCCTGCCGATCTCGTGAAGAACATAAGCGGCGCCGGGCCATTGCTCCAGCTGGCCGTAAAGTAGGTTGAATGCCGGAGCGCGAGGACTTGGTCAGACGCTTCCAATACGGAGACGAAACGCATACCCGAAGCAGGGAAGAGTTTCACTGATTCCGGTGGAACCTATTACTGATTTCGCGAGCTCGCTTCGCACAAAACTGCCGGAGCCGGCACGCTCCGCTGGCCAGATCTGGGATCAAATTGTTTTGTCTTTCGAATAGCAGATCTTCTCAAGATTGCATTCCATGCATTTCGGCTTCCGCGCCTGGCACACGCGTCGGCCGTGCCAGATGATTTGGTGCGAAAACTTGATCCATTTTTCTTTTGGAATCACCTGCATCAAGTCCCGCTCGATTTTCTTTGGGTCCTCGTTCCGCGTTAGATCCAGCCGGTTCGAAATACGAATCACGTGCGTATCCACGACGATTCCGCTCGCGATGCCAAACGCGGTCCCCAGCACCACATTCGCTGTCTTTCGCGCCGCCCCCGGCAGCGTCAGCATTTCTTCCATCGTCCGCGGCAATTGTCCGCCAAATGTCTCGATAATCGCTTTGCTCGCTCCCATGATCGATTTCGTCTTATTGCGAAAAAAACCTGTCGGCCGCACGTCTTGTTCCAGTTCCATCGAATTCGCGTGGGCAAAGGCCTCCGGCGTTGGGTATTTCTTGTAAAGGGTTTCGGCCACCTGATTGACGCGCACGTCCGTGCATTGCGCCGAAAGGATCGTCGAAATTAGAAGTTGAAATGCGTTCTCATGCTTCAGTTCGCAGGTCGCATCCGGATAAGCTTCGTCCAGCTTGGCCAAAATCGCCGCCACCCGTTTCGGGTCGGTCCCCGCCGCCGCTGTTTGTTTCTTGGCGGTGGCCGCTTTTGCAGCTTGCGCCGGTTTCTTTGTTCCGGATTTCTTGGGACGCGTTCTTGTTTTCTTCTTCGTTTTTTTCGCAGCCATGAAGCGAAGGATATCACACAGGTGAGACAGGCATCCCCGGCTGTCGTTTTCCGCCATCGAGATGTCCAGTGCCATCGCAGGGGCACGGCATGCCGTGCCCGACCTAAATCTCAATCGAAGCAATCAGCTCCCGAAACGCCTTTCCCCGATGGCTCACCAGATTCTTTTCCGCCGACGAACTCTCCGCAAAAGTTTTCTTCAAAGCGGGGAAGTAAAACACCGGATCATACCCAAATCCCCCTTCACCTCGTGCCTGTTCCAAAATTTGCCCATCCACCCGCGCGGTCACCACGGCAATCGCTCTCCCTCGCTCCGCCAAAGCAATGGCACACACAAAATAAGCCGCGCGTTCCGCTCCCTTTTTCCCGCGAAGTTCGCCAAGCAATTTCGCGATCCGCTCGCCATCCGTCGCTTTAGCTCCCGCGTACCGCGCCGAGCGCACCCCGGGCGCTCCGCCGAGCGCTGGCACGAACAATCCGGAATCGTCCGCGAACACCAATCCTTCCGCTAGCCCCGAATAATGCAGCGCTTTTCCCGTTGCGTTTTCCGCAAACGTCGGCGCATCCTCTTCAAACGACGGCATCGCCTCGAATCCCGGCAGTAGCGCGATCTCCGGGCGCGGCGCAGCCACGGCCGGCACATTCGCCAGCACGCAATACTCTCCAAGTTTTCCCGGATTCGAAGACGCCAGAAACAGCCTAACGGGCGCGCGCACTGAATTTGACCGGCAACACCGCGCGTTGTTCTTCCGTCAGCCGCCGAATGCCCGCCGCAGCCAAGGCCAGCAGATCCTGCATTTCACTGCCGCTAAATGGCCTTCCTTCCGCGGTTGCCTGAATTTCCACGAAATGTCCGCCGCCGGTCATCACCACGTTCATATCCACTTCCGCTCGTGAATCTTCTTCGTATGCCAAATCCAGCAGCGCGCGGTCATCCACAATACCCACGCTCGTCGCCGCCACCGTATCAATCAGCGGCGAACGCTTCAACATCCCGGCTGCCACCAGCCGTTCGAACGCCAGCGCCAGCGCCACGAACGCTCCCGTAATCGAAGCTGTCCTCGTTCCGCCGTCCGCCTGAATCACGTCGCAATCGATCCATACGGTTCGCTCGCCCAGCGCCTCTTGATCCGTCACAGCTCGCAGCGATCGCCCGATCAATCGCTGAATCTCGAGCGTGCGACCCGATTGCTTGCCGCGAGTTGCTTCGCGCGGTGTCCGTTCCTCCGTGGCCCTCGGCAACATCCCATATTCACTCGTCACCCAGCCCTTGCCGCTTCCTTTCAAAAACCCCGGGACGCCGTCGTCCACCGTCGCGGTGCAGATTACGCGCGTGCTCCCGACTTCGATCAACACGCTTCCTTCCGCGGTCGAAATAAAATCTGGCGTCATTTTCAACGGGCGCATCTGGTCCGGGCCGCGTCCATCAACTCGCACTCTTCCTCCTGCTGCATCTGCATTCGAAAAAATCTATTGCGGTTTCCGTTCGGGCTGCGTCAGTTTGCCGGTGCCTTTATCCGGTGTCAACGCTCCGGCAACCGGTTTTTGCACCGGCGGCGGAGTTGGCGCCGGCTTTTCCACTCCAGGAGTAGCCGGTTTGTCCGCGCTAGGCTGTACCGCTGGTGCAGCCACCGGCGTTGCCGCCGCTGGCGTTCCCAACGCCGCCTTCGTATCCACCAGAAAAGTTCCCGTCAAATCCAAATGCCCAGCCAGCGTTTCCACTTCCTGCCCGTGAATCAAAATTTTCAGCCGCTCGACTTTCGGCACATCCGCTTCCAGCGTTCGCGTAATCGAATCCACGGCCATTTGCTCACTCTGAATTCCAGATGGCGTCTCCGTTGCCAACGCCTCGGAAAAATCCGCAACGCCCGTCCCATCCGGCAGCAAATAAAACGCCAGGAGCACCGCATCCGGCGGCAGCGTCCGCAAATCCGTATCCACCGGCCCCGCGAGCAGCGTGTTCAACACTTGCTTTGCTCGAAGCACGGGCTCGCTCGAAAGCGGCAACTCCACTGTCGCGTCCTGCAACGTCCCGTCCCCATTCCCCGAAGCCCAAAATAATTTCACTTTCGCACGCGGCACGCCGGGATTTACCGCGATCGGTTGTGTCAATTCTCTTCGGGCTTGTTCGGCGCTCTGTTGCTGCAGTTTTGCGGTTCGTTCCAGACGCCGCCGCAGAATAGGAAAATAAATAGCGCCTACCACCACCGCGACGCAAAGCCCGCCCACTAGCCATCGGATCCAGCGCGCCGTCACGGAGTTCCCCCCGTGGTCGTCGGCACCACGTACGAAGGCCTGAACTCTGCAATTCCCGTCGCGATGGCATCCGCAACGCCCGGCGCCATCTGATCCAGGGAAGACCGATCATCCACCACTACGCTCGACACTTCCACCGCAATCGCCGGCGCCGCCGTTGTTCGCAGTTGCCGCACCGCCGCGGTTTGTGCCGCGATGGGCGATCCCTTGAATCTTTGCGCCAGCAATCCCTGCACCAGGTCGCCTAATTTTCTGCTCAATCCCTGAAACGGCGTTTGCGCTCGGCCCCACGGAAGCAATCCGCCCGCATCCGTCGCCGTCGGCAAGTCCGAATAAACATAAACCCGCACCGTGCCCGGCAGTCCCGTCGAAGCAATATGCAGCGTCACGAACACAGCTCCGGTTTGCGCGTTGGCGATCGTCGAGCGGTCGTCAAAGGAAGGATCTTCGTCTCCCAGGCGGGTCTGTATCACTTGAAATCCTTGCGACTCCAGCGCTCTCTTCACCTGCGCCGCAAAGTCCAGCACGATTTCGCTTTCGCGCATGCCGCCTGTCCCTCGCGCTCCGGGGTCCGTCCCTCCATGCGCCGGATCAAGCACTACGACGTTCAGTCCCGCGCGCGGCGGCGGAGGCGGAATCGCTTGCGCCGGAGACGTTACCGTTGTTGAGGATGGCGCTGCGGAAGGCGGTGTTTGTGGCGCAGCTTGCTGCGCGGCGGGAGGAGCGGGCGCTGTCGGCGAGGGCGTTTGCGAGGAAAAACTCAGCGCCGCTCCTCCGAGCCCAACCGCAAAAAGGAGTGCGCTGATTCGAAAGCCGTTCCGGCACCAGGCACAAGGATTTATTCGAAGGAGATTTCCCACGTCGAGCAGCATACCAAATCTGTTCGCATTTCCGCGCCGCTCGAATCTTTCCTTCTACGAAAAAGGGACGGCCCCTGGGACCGTCCCGTTGTACATCGTTTTCGAGACCCTGATTCAGCCGACCTTCAGCTCGTTCCTACACATCGGACCGCTCCAGAGATTGCCGCCCCGCTCAACCTTGCGGCTGGGCTTGAGGCTGTTGCTGCTGCTGTTCTCGACGCGCGGCTCGCAAAGCACGTACATTCGCGCGCATCTGCTGACGCTGTTCCGGAGTCAACAGCTTCGCCATCTGCAGACGAGCGCCGTGCCGCAGTTCATGAATTTTCACTGCCTGCTGATCCGCCGTCAACGATTGATCTTGCTTCACCGCTTCCATTTGCGATTTTGTCGACTCGTGGATTTTCTTCATCGCCGTTTTCTGATCATCGGTCAGGTTCAACCCTTGCATCGCACCATGCCGTTTCGCTGTTTGCTGAGCTGGTGCGGCAGGCGTCGCCTGGCTCTGATCCTGCACCGGCGGCTGCGCGGTGTCTTGTGCGCGGCTGATTCCCGGCGCAAAAGTCAGCGCCAGAAATCCGGCGGCAACCACTATTTGCTTCGTAATGCTATTCCTATTCATAGAGGGTCCTCTTCTGGGCTGGCGTTCTTCGTTCTTACCTTTATATAACCCGCGTTCCGCCCAAATGTCGCGCACCTGTCCTTCGATAGGCAGCGGAAAAGCGCCCCTTGGTTCCTTCCGAAACACTCCGATCGCCTTCTTACGTTAAAAGCGAATGATCGCTCACACTACTATGGATGAGCTTTTTCCTCTTCGCCGATTTTCAGCGGTTGCAATTGCGCCTTTCCCAGCAGGGAATTCACGCGTGCCAGGCCTTTCGTTTGAATTTCTTCCCACCTTGCCAGAGTAGCTTTTCCCGCCGCTTCCCATTTCGCGCTCGCCGCTGCGTCATCCGCCGTTGGCGCCACATCCGCGCTTTCGACGATCCCCATCAACGCTCCGTAAGCCGTCGACACTTGTCTCAACGTCGTTGGTTCTTTCCCCGGCACGGAAAATCCAAAATATCCGTAACCGCCACCCGCTCCCGACCCCGCCACGCCGCCTACTTTCTTTCCCAAATCGTCTAATGCCGCTGCAAGTTCTGCGTTTCCCGACGCCTCTTTGCTTCGTGCCGCGATCTGCTTTTGCAAATCGTCGGCCTGTTGCGCCGCCGCGGAAAAATCCCCGACGCCAGCAGCCAGTTTCGAAGCCAGCAAGAATTGCCGTTCCAAATCCGCCGTACTTGTCTTTACGCGCGGATCCATTTTCAACACCAGCGGCGCAGACATCGTCTTCCCGGCCGCTGTCAGCTTCACCGTATACCGCCCCGGAACCGCCAGAGGTCCGCCGCCTCCTCGTCGCGATCTCCGCCGAGTTCCGGCGAATGCATATCGCAAGTCCCACACGAATCGGTGCATCCCGGCGTCTGCGGAAAGAGGCTTCTCCTCAGGAAACCAGTACATGGGAATATCGATCTGGTCGGGGTTGATTTTCTGCACCTCATCCGTACTCGAATAGCGCCGCACCAATTTCCCGGCCGCATCGAAAATCTCCAACTTCACCGCATCCGTCGATTTCTCTTTCAAATAGAAGTCCACCACCGCACCCGTCGGCGAATTCTCCGCTTGCGGTTCATCTAGCGGGAATGGCGTTCCCTGGTCCGCGCCTGGCCGCACTCGATACGTCGTCTGCGGCTCGAAAAGCCACGCATCCGCGTTTGTCAGCTTCGCGCTCCACTGCCGAAGGGGCGTGATATCGTCCAGCACCCAGAACGATCGCCCAAACGTCGCGATCACCAGATCATCGCCGTGCACCACCAAATCGCGCACCGATGTCGTCGGCAAATTGAACTGTAGTGGCGACCAGTTGTCGCCATCATCGTATGAAATGTAAACGCCCTTTTCCGTGCAGGCATAAAGCAATCCTGCAACCTTGGGGTCATCGCGCACGCAATTCAAGAAACTTCCATCCGGAATCCCGTTCGAGACCATCTGCCATGTTTTTCCGAAATCTTTCGTCCGATATAGATAAGCCTTCGAATCCTCCAGCCGGTGCCGGTCTACGGCCGCGTATGCCTCGCCATCCACGAAGTGCGACGCCACAATATGTGTCACTTTGCTCCAAGGCGTCACTTCCGGCGGCGTCACGTCCTTCCACGTTTTTCCTTCGTCGCGCGTCAATTGCACCAGCCCGTCGTCCGTGCCCACCCAAATTTCGCCCGCACGCTTCGGAGATGGCGCAATCGTATAAATCACTCCGCGCCGCTTCGATGCCGGCGCGTCGGCCGCCGTCGGGGGATCGAGATTCGACGGCACGCCTGGATCTTCCCGCGTCAAATCGGGACTGATCTTCTGCCACGTACTTCCGCCGTCCGCCGTGCGAAACAAAACCTGCGCACTGAAATACAAAACGTGAGGCTCGATCTCCGAAAATACCAACGGCACCGTCCAGGTCTTCCGGTATTCGGCCGGATACAGCAGCGTTGGCGGCATCTGCTGCGCCTGTTCGTTGTGAAAATCCTCTCGCGTCACCGTTCCGCCGTAGACAACTTCAGGATTCAAAGGATCGGGCGCTGTGTAATCACTTTCACCTCCTGCTTCCATTGGCCGCCAGTCCATGAAATTCAGCGCGCGCGAACTACTCCTGCTCGCCGTCGCCGCTGCTCCACTATCCTGCTGTGCCCCGTACACCCAATACGGAAACCGGTTGTCCGTCGCCACGTGATAGAACTGCCCGGTTGGCTGGTTGTACCAGGAACTCCACGTCTCCCCGCCGTTCCGCGTCACGATTACGCCTTGATCGCATCCCAGGATCATTCGCTCCGGGTTTTCCGGGTCGATCCACAGTTGGTGATAATCGTCTCCGCCCGGCGCGCCTTTAATCGCCGTCCAGGTTTTTCCACCATCGCGCGACCGGTACATCGAAGTATTCGGCACGTACAATGTATCGGGATCCTTCGAATCCACGCTGACCTCGCAGAAATACCATCCGCGTCCCCAAATCCGCGCGTCTTTCGATACCAATTCCCAATTTTCCCCGCCGTCGTCCGAACGATACATCCCGCCGTCCTTCGCATCGGCGATCAAATAAATCCGCTTCGGATTGCTTGGCGCAAAGGCAATCCCCATTCGCCCCAGCTCTTGCGAGGGCAATCCGTGTCCCGTCAGCAGCTCCCAGTGATCCCCTCCATCCGTCGAGCGGTAAAGCCCCGTCCCGGGCCCCTTTGACGGCGGATAAATGCTCCACGGCGGCCGCCGCGTTTGCAGCAAAGCCGCGAACATTACTTTCGGGTTTCCGGGTTCCATTGCCAAATCAATCGCGCCCGTATTTTCGTCCTTAAACAACACCTGCTCCCACGTCTTCCCGCCGTCGTTCGAACGAAAAATGCCACGCTCCTTGTTTGGCCCGTAGGTATGCCCGAGCGCTGCTATGAAAACCTTCTCCGGGTTCTCCGGATCGATCACAATCCGCGCAATCTGTCGCGAATCTTCCAGCCCGATGTGCTCCCAAGTTTTCCCCGCGTCCGTCGACTTATACATTCCGTTTCCCGACGAAATGCTCGAACGCATATCCGCCTCGCCCGATCCCACGTAAATCACATTCGCATTCGACGGCGCCACGGCAATCGCGCCAATCGATCCGACCGGCTCCGCATCAAAGATCGGATTCCACGTCCGCCCTGCATCGTTCGTCTTCCAAACTCCTCCGTTCACCGACCCGAAATAATAGACGTCCGCCTGTCCACGTACTCCCGTCACCGCGAGCGAACGTCCCGCTCGGAAAGGCCCGATCATTCGCCAATGCATTCCGCCAAAGAACTTTTGATCGAATTGCGGCCCCGCGTCCGGCTTCGCAGCTGCCGTCGCGTGCACAAATAGAGTCACCCCGGCAACTAGCACGAGTAGTAGGGAGAGACGCAGACTTTTCACAGTTTTATCTCCTGATGGAAAAAAGTATTGGTTTGAACTGGGGAGTATAACAGCAGCGCGCCCTCTGCGCCGTAGCTTAGTCGCCGTAGGCCGCGTTGGGCGTCGCGGCTGGAGCGATCACCGCTCGCCGCAATGGCTTGGTGCTCCAATATAATATGACTCCGCCCACGATGATGATCCCGCCAAACACCAGCCCGTTCATCCCCAGGATGGTTTCGCTTCCGCTCTTCACCATCGCCAGGCTCATCAGCAGCAGCGGAAATATCCCGCAGGTAATCGCCCCGGCCAATCCTCCGGGCACTTTGAACGCGCGCTTCAATTCCGGCTCGCGAATCCGCAGAACCACCAGCGTCACAAACTCCAGCATCAAGCTGGCGCCATACAACATGATGTCCAGCGTGACAAGCTTCTCGAATTTGAAGCCCAAACACAGCGCCCAGCATGCCGCGCACGCCACAATCGCCACCCACGGCGTATGCGTCTTTGCGCTCGTTTTCGCGAACACCTTCGGCAGCATTCCGTCCCGCGCCATCGCCAGCGGAAGCCTCGAGTAGCTCATCACCAGCGCGTTGAACATCCCGAACGCGCTCATCATTCCGCCAACCACAATCAGGAAGCGCAACCACTCGAAGCCTAGAATCTTCCCGCCAAGCAATCCCGCAACCGTGGCCCAAGCACCCTCTGCTTCAAACGCCGATGACGGAATTCCCATCAAGTACACCGCCAGAAACGGCAGCACATAGGTGAGTGTAACCAGCACGACGGCCGCGATCATCGCTCTCGGATACGTCCGTTGCGGCCTCTCCACCTCTTGCGCGACCGTCGACGCGTTGTCCCACCCCATGTAGTTCCACATCGCCACAAGCACGCCGCCCACCAGGCCCAGGCCCGTCGCTTCCGCCCCTCCATGCCCACTCGCGAAGGCGCCCACTTTGAACGGTGCCATCACCACGATCACCGCAAACGGCGCCGAGAGCAGGAAGAACAGCCAAAGCGAAGTGATTCCCACCACGCGAATTCCGGCGATATTCAGAATCGCGCAAGTCACCACAACAAAAAGTCCCGCCAGCACCCCATGGCCCCAAGAACCGAACCACGGCGACATCTGCTTCAAATAAATCACAAACAGGGTCGGATAAATCGCCATATCAAAAATGCTCGCCGCCAGCGATAGCCACGCTTCTTGAAATCCCCAGAAATTTCCCATACCGCGCCGCACCCAGGCGTAGTACCCGCCCTCGGTCGGCAGCGCGCTTGAAAGCTCTCCGATCATGAACGCCGTCGGCAAGCACCACAGCACCGGCAAAAACAGCAAAATTAAAATCCCGTGCCCGTACCCCGCTCCGTGCACAATCTCTTCCGTCCCATACGTTCCGCCAGACACCATAAAAAACGTCGCCGCCACAAGCGGCCAGAGCGTCAGCTTTGCGACTCTTTTTTTCGCTGTTGAAATTGCGGGGGAGGGAATTGGGGCAGGCAGGGATAAAGAACTCAATTTTTACTCTCGTCCTCCTAAGCGATGCTCACTCTCGCGCTGGGTGAAGTGAGTTGGCATTCGCAGAATACAAGTTTCGTCCCCCCATGCAACAAAAAAATGCACCTCGCCGAATATTTTTTCATCGCCACTAGGCGTCCGCTGTAGGGGCACGATACATCGTGCCCAGCCGTGACGCGCCCGCGTAGGGTTATCCTTTCGAGAATGACCGCTCGTCCCCTGTGCTAAACTCCGCGTTTTGCTTTCGCACTCATTTCCGTCCCAGGAGTCAGCTGCATGAAACTTCTTTCGCCCATCGCCTATTTCCGCCTCTGCGTACTCTGCGTCTCTGCGTTTAGCTGCTGTTTTTCCGCCACTGCCCAATCACCTACGCTGCGCCCAATTACAGTTGACGATTACTTCCGCATCCAAGCCGTCCACGACCCTCAATTAAGCCCCGACGCCAAATGGGTGGCCTATGCCGTCGACACAGCCACTCTCAAGACCGACAAAAACGAAACCCGCATCTGGATGGTCCCCGCTTCCGGCGGCGATTCCATCCCTCTAACCGCCGATGGCGTCACATCCACCCACCCGCGCTGGTCCCCCGACGGCAAATACCTCGCCTTCCTTTCCGCTCGCAACGAAGGCAAAACCCAAGTCTGGCTTCTCAACCGCCTCGGCGGCGACGCCGAGCAACTCACCCACACCATCCAGGACGTCGGTGATTTCGCATGGTCCCCCGATTCTCGCCATCTTGTCCTCGTCCTCAAAGATCCCACATCGGAAGAACTCCACGCTCATAAAGAAAAATCGGCGTCTGCCGCTAACTCTTCCGGCGCTGGCGGCGACTCGGAAGACCACGACAAGGAGAAAAAATCCACGAAGCCCTGGGTCATCGACCGTCTCCAATTCAGTCTCGACACTGTCGGCTACCTCGACCGCCGCCGCACCCACCTCTACGTCTTCGACCTCGACAAAAATTCCCTAACCCAAATCACCACCGGCGATTACGACGACACCGAGCCCGCTTGGTCCCCAGACAGCAAACTCCTCGCTTTCACCAGCAATCGCTCCACGCCCGATCCCGACGCAACCTACAACTCCGACATCTGGACGGTCGATGCCAGCAACACCGACAAAGGCGCCCACCTGACCCAAGTCACCACCAATCCCGGCGCCGACACCCAGCCCACTTGGTCCCCCGACGGCAAATCCATCGCCTACGTCACCAATCTCGATCCGAAACTCTTCGACTATGCCACCAAGCATCTCGCCATCTCTCCCGCCAACGGTGGTCTCGCAAGAGTCCTCACTCTCTCCCTCGATCGCAACGTCACCAGCCCACATTTCTATGGCCACGGTGAATTCATCTCCTTCCTTGCCGATAACGACGGCGAGCAAATCCTCTACATGGCTGACCCAGCAGGCAAGGGAGTCACGCGCCTGGACGAATCTCCCTACCTATCGTCCCTTCCCGAAGCTGGCCGCCAATCCGTCAACGACTACTCGGTCGGCAATGGCTCTGGCCGCATCGCCGTCGCCCAGCTCACCACTCTCGACCGCCCCGACGAACTCTTCTCCATCATCGACGGCAAATACAGTCAGCTCACCCACGTCAACGACGCCCTCTTCTCCCAACTTAAGCTCTCCCAAGGTGAGTACGTCCACTTCAAATCCAAAGACGGCACGCAAATCGCCGGCTACCTCTACAAACCCGTCGACTACGCCGCTGGCCAAAAATATCCCACGCTCCTCATCCCCCACGGCGGCCCGCAATGGGCCTACTACGCCGAATTCTCCCATCTCGCCCAGCTCTACGCCGCCAACGGCTACGCGGTCCTCTTTCCCAATCCTCGCGGTTCCACCGGTTACGGGCAGGACTTCTGCAAAGCCATCTTCGCCGATTGGGGCAACAAGGACTTCCAGGACGACATGGCCATGGTTGACTACGCCATCGAGCAAGGCATCGCCGACCCCGACAAACTCGGCGTGGGCGGCTGGTCCTACGGCGGCATCTCCACCGATTTCATCATCACGCAAACCACCCGCTTCAAAGCCGCCATCTCCGGCGCCGGCGCCGCCGACTTCTCCAGCCTCTACGGCCACGACCAATACCAAAGAGACTACGAGACCGAGCTTGGCCTTCCATGGGATAAACCTGCCGTCTGGGAACGCGTCTCGCCCTTCCGCAACATCACCAAAGTCACCACTCCAATTCTCTTCATGGGCGGCAACATCGACGCGAACGTCCCCATCCTCGGCGGCGAACAAATGTACCAAGCCCTAAAACGCCTCGGCGTCCCCACCGAGCTCATCGTTTACCCCGACGAATACCACGAATTCACACTCCCCTCCCACATCGAGGACCGCCTCCAGCGCGACCTAGCCTGGTACGCCCACTACGTAAAACTCGATCCCGCTCCGGCGACTCCTGTAGGGTCTTCCTTCTGAGGATGACCGCGCTCCTTGCCAGCCGTAGGGACGGATCTTGTTCGCCCGGCGAGCGCCGCGCCCGCGGCATCCCTTCTGTGCCACAAAGCACGGCCACAACGCGCATCATCTAAAGGCCAGGAATAAACTCGGTGCAAAACTCCGAATCAGCCTCCACATTCACCGAATTTAATCCCCGCTATTACGGCTGGCGTGTCGTCCTTGCCGCCTGCTTCGGCGTGATGGCAGGCTTCGGTTCGCTCTTTGTTTACACCTTCACGGTTTTTGTGAAGCCTCTCGGCACGCAATTCGGCTGGAGCCGCGGCGCCGTCTCGCTCGGCTTCGGTCTCGCCGCCATCACGTTGGGTCTAGTCTCCCCGCTTCTCGGCCACCTGCTCGACCGGTTTGGCCCTCGCCGCATCATTCTTCCTTGCATGGCTGTCTTCGGTTGTGCGATCGCCTCGCTTGCCTTTTTGCGCGCCCACTTATGGCAGTTCTACGCCGTTTGCATTGTCCTGGGACTGGTCGGAAACGGCGCCGCCCATCTGGCCTATTCACGTTCCATTTCCACGTGGTTTCAGCAGCGCTTAGGCACGGCGCTGGCTTGGGTCATGTTGGGAGCGGGCTTGGGCGCTATGATTCTCCCGGTGGTCGCGCAAGCGGTCCTCAGCCGCTCCGGTTGGCGGGCGTCTTACGCATCCCTCGGCGCAATCGCCCTCCTTCTCGGCCTGCCTCTCAGTTGGCGTTTCATCAGGGACCGTGGGCCAGTCCACGAACAATCTGCCCCGATTGCGCATTCTGGAGTGACCTGGCAGCTAGGCCTGCGCTCTTACGTTTTCTGGATTATCGTTGCCGTTCTTTTCGTCAGTTCGATCAGCATGAACGGAGCCATCACTCAACTCTCCGCGCTGCTCACCGACCGCGGAATCTCGCCCGGCGACGCCGCCCTTTGCGCCTCCATCCTTGGCGGTTCCAGCGTCCTGGCCAGAATCGGTGTGGGCTGGCTTCTCGACCGATTCTTCGCAGCTCGCGTCGCGTTCATCGTCACTCTCACAACGGCCTCCGGCATTTTCCTGCTCGCTCGCGCGGATTCCTTTGCGCTTGGCTCCTTCGCCGCTGCCCTCATCGGCGTTGGCGCCGGCGGAGAAGCCGCTATCACACCCTATTTGCTCACTCGCTATTTCGGCCTGCGCTCCTTTTCCACGCTCTATGGCATTACCTGGACTTTCTACGCCGCCGCCGGAGCCACCGGCCCCGTCATCCTCGGCCACGCCTTCGACCTTACCGGCTCCTACACTTCCTTGCTCACGATCCTGGCCGCAGCCCTAGCTGCAGCCGCCGCCATGAACCTCTTCCTCCCCAACTATCCATCCTCATTCGCATCCACTCCTCCCAAATAACCCTGCAGGGTCGTCCTTCCGAGGATGACCGCGCCTTCCGAGGATGACCGCTTGTGCTTGACTCCGGACGTTCTGAACTATTTCCCGGATCTCCGCGGCACACACGCCTCTGCGACCAGAAGCTGATCCACCTCTGCATTCTCGGCCGCGCGAGGAAACGCAAGAAATCGTCAATGAACTGGCCGGGATAACGTAAGATGCAGCGTTCGCCATCAAGGTTCTTCGAGAAGCAGTTTCGAGGTGATTATGAGCGTAATGATGAGATGGATCGCCGGTCTTTTTTGTTTGGCGGTTTGTTTGTCCAGTGCAGCCCCCGCAAACTCCCAGGAAATCCGGGATGGACAAGCCCTGTTGACTGCCATGCACGATCGTTACAGGGATTCTTGGTACGAGTCCGTCGTCTTCAAAGAAAACGCCATCACGCTCAATCCCGATGGCACCACGAAAACGGAAGTCTGGGATGAAGCCCTCGAGCTGCCAGGAAAATTGCGCATCAACCGCGGCGCTTCCAGCGATGGCAACGGCTTCGTCTTTGTTGATGGGACGTTGACGACATTTCAACACGGCAAACCCACCGGTCCTCGCCCCTATGTTCACATGCTGCTAGTGCTCGGCTTTGATGTGTATCGCCAGGACCCGCAAACGACCATCGACCAAGCGAAAGGTCAGGGCATCGACTTAACGCAAATTCACGAAGAGAAATGGGACGGCCAGGATGTCTACGTAGTGGGCGCCGCAAAAGGCGATCTGCAATCGAAGCAGTTCTGGATCGAAAAGAAGCGCCTGCTCTTCGTCAGATTGATCGCGCCCGATGAACATGACACCACAAAAATTCACGACACCCGCTTTCGCGATTATCGCAAGCTCTCCGAAGGCTGGATCTCCGCCCGCGTCGAGTTCTATATCAACGGCAAAAATACCTTCAACGAAGATTATTTTGCTATCAAGGCGAACCCGAAGTTCGATCCAGCTCTATTCGATCCAGCAAAATTCAACGACACAAGCATCAGCAATGACGCAAAGCCCTGAGCACCACGCGAAACGCTCCGCCTATCGAGAAGCAATCCCGAACGGGTGGGCTAGGCAGAAGAGGGAGAAAATCAAAATCATTTCCACGTCTTGAGTGGTCCACCCGCCGGCCCCCACACTTCCTTTCTCACGATCTCTGCCGCAGTCCTCGCCGCAGCCGCCGCCATGAACCTCTTCCTCCCGCGTTCCCCATCCTCGTCCGCCTCTGCTCTCCTCAAGCTAAAGACAGATTCCCGCAGCTCAGGAAGATGTAATCGACTCTAGACTCTACTGTCGGTACTCCGCATGTGTGGCTGCCGCCAATACCGCCCCCACAAGAATCACACGACAAAGCGCGACACCAAAATAATGTCCTCCATTGTCGTCCCTTGTCGCTTGAACGGAACTAGGGCCCTGCTACCGTGCACACTGGTCGGTATGAACAGCTGCTCACTGTGGAGGCAATATGAAGGGCAATTTCAACGAAGCGGCGAAGCAAGAGCTTCACTCGGAGAAATTAGTAACTCCGGTATTACAGGCTATCTATCAAAAACTGGGCCGCGGCGGATTGATACTACTGGTGCTCGCTGTGTTTTTCCCCGCGCTGGCGCACGCGCAGCTGATTGTGGACTGTTCCGGAAACACGCCGGGTGCTTATACGACGATCAACGCGGCGCTCGCAAACGTGACGGGGCCAGGAGCAGTGATTCTCGTCAGCGGGATCTGTACCGAAAATGTCGTCATCACCAATATGTTTAACCTGAGCCTCGGCGCTTGGTGGGGGCAGACGGCCACGGTGCATGGCAATATCGCGATCAACACGTCGGAGGAAGTCTACATTTACGGGTTAAATGTATCGAACTCCGCCGGCGACGGATTCACTCTCACCAGCGCGCGCGGCGTGACGCTCGATACCTGCACGAGTAATGGAAATCAAGCCCACGGCTTGACCGCCAGCAGCATGTCTCAGATTACGGTGCTCGGACCCGCGTCGTTTGACAATAACGGACCCGCGGGAGTCTATCTGACCGAGAGCTCGAGCGTAACCGCATTCAACTCGAACGGCCCAATGGATATAAGCAACAACAAGGGCCCTGGACTGTACTTGAGTCAGGCTAATTTTGAAACCATTGGAGCCACTACGCTACTGAACAATCTGACCTCGCTCCCCGCGAATCCTGAATTCCCGAATCCTGGTTTCGGCGTCACGGAATTCGGCGGATCGAGAGCTCAGTTCGGAACGTGTCTTGGCTCAAACCTGATCGAAGGCAACCAAGCGGGAGGCGTTTCCGTTCAGGAAAGTTCCGAAATCTCCTTGTGGAACTGCGGAAGCAACCAGAATGTGGTCGAGGGGAATGGCCCTGTTGGCATAAGCGCAGGTTTGGCTAGCCAGGTAACCCTCTACGATAACGTTCTGATTACAGGCCATACCGGTCCGGGCGTGGATCTATTTGCAGCCAGCCAGCTGAACGCCTTCGGAAAGAATCAAATCTCTCAGAATGGATCGGCTAGTGATTCTCGCAGTGCTGCTATTCGTATCGATGGAAATTCCGAAGCGTTCCTTCGTGGTGGACAAATCTCACAGAATGCGGGGCCGGCCATTCTGGCTCTGGTCAATTCCAGTGCCGATTTTACGGGCGTCACGTTTGCGGGCAATTCCGGCGGAATCATCACGTGTGATACCAGCGCCTACATGGTCAGTGATTTGACGTCTGCCCTGAGCGGATATTCGACAGGCATTCAGTGCCGCACCCCAAATAGCCTGGGAAATCACCACTTCGTGCCGACGTTCCCGACGTCCGCGGACGGCTCGGCGCAAAAGGCGCGGCAAGCCCAATACAAAAAAATAGCCAGCCTGAGCTCCCATTGAGGTGTCCGGGACGGCACCTCCTACGAGAAGTTGTCCGGCCGTTATCTTCTCGGCTGCGCGAAGAGTCCCAAGAAATTGGCTATGAAAGTGGATGGCGTACCGCTGGGCCGCGTAAGAAGTCTTCAGCACTCGAAAGCCCCACCCTTTCGAGAAGCCAACCCGAAAGCGGGGCCACCCAGAAAAAAGAGAAAATCAAAATCACTTCCGCGTTTGGAGTGGTCCATCCGCCCGGTCGGGGAGGACGACCGCATCTGTTGCTAGCAATTGCATTCTTGCTATACGCGTATCCCAAAAACCTCATCCCAGCGAAAGTGGCGGCCCGAGCAGCTCCATTCCATAGGCCTGATACATCTCCGCCTCATTTGCATATTTGCCGCCGCTCATTTGCTTCGCGTTGTCCCGAAAGAATGCCTCCATCTTGTTGGCAGGCGCAAAAGCAATCAGCAGTTTGCCGGGCGTGTCGCCGACAAACGCCCACACATGCGGCACCTCTCGAGGACCGAGTATCGAATCCCCTGGCCCAAGCTGGAAGCGTTCCGCCCCGGCCTCGACGGATCTGGGCTCGCCGCCTCAACTCGTTTCGCCGCATCTAGCGCACCCGCGTCTGCCCCAGCATCGCTGCGCCCCGGACTAATCAGTCCCGCTGTGTCCGCTGAAACTTTGCCCGTCCGCCCCAGCACCGCCAACGGAAACGCCGCCAACGCCGCCCCAACAAACGCTCGTCGGTCCAAATCTCTCATCCCACGAATCTCCTAAACGTTTTCCGCCCCGCAGCCAATCTTCAGGGCTCTCGCCGTGCCGGAGTATACAGCATATCCAGCCGCAGGCCGTTTGCCCCTACCAATCCCTTCGCCCAACACCTTTCTCTCTGTCCTCCTTCACCCTCAAAGCCGGCGGCGAACCGCGCGGCCTAGTGGCCGGTACCCGCGATGCTCACGACACCTCGATAGTTCACCTCATCGCCATGTGGCACCACCCCGACCACCGCGGCACAGGCGCAGCCGATGCCCTGGTGTCGTCAGTGAAGGCCTGGGCCGCCGAAGTAGGCGCCATGCAAATGAGCCCAGCGCTCTGCGCGCTACATGAACCACGCGGGGAGTCTCAAAAGCATATCCACCGCAAAAACACTCAATAGACTCCTGGAATCAGCCGCTTTGTGCTACGGCTATAATTTTCGTAATCGGCTCCGAAAGCCAGGCGCAGCGCCGTCTCTTCAATATAAATGCGGTGCAACACGGCCAGCGTCGGTGGAACGAGGACGACGGCAAAACAGGCCCATGTGCGTGCGTGAAGAGCAAGAGCCAGGAGAATCAGTTCCAGACCGAGATAGGAAGGATGACGAACCAGGCTATAGAGTCCGCTTCGCCGCAGTCTCTGCCCGGCGTGCGTCGCCACGTTCGTGCTGAAGGCTCTGCCCAACGTGACGATCGCTACGGCACGAACTACCAAACCGAGAATCAAGATCCCCAAGGCCGCCGGCCACAGCCAGGTATAACTCCCTGGCATGTCGACCGGGAAAAAGCTGTGCATCCAGTCGCTAATCTTGAACGATCCAACAAAAACGATCAAGAGGGTGATCTGCGTTCCGCGATCTTGTATCTTGCCCTCGCCCTGGGGCGTTTGAGTGAGCGCGATGAGGAGGACTTCTCCCACCCCCCATACACTTGTGAGCACTTGAAAAAAGAATTCGAGATCCATGATCGGCCTCCTGCAACCGTAAGAGAAGAATGCGCAGGGCGGCCCGGGAAAGACAGTAGCAGGTGTCATCGATGAGAGATGACAGGAATCACCATGACACCTATCATGCGTTCCATATGACAGCTATGGGTGGCAGGACCGTTTGCGTGGTGGGATGATGATGACGGTATGAGCGAAGGCCAGTCGCACGCATCAGAGCGAATCGCGGCAGTCTCGGGTACGGACAACACAGACTCGAAGCGGGAGTTTGTCCTCGGCCGCTCGATCGTGCGCTGGGCGGCGGTGCTTTATTCCGCTTATTTCTTTTTCACCCCGGCCTATCGGCACTCCTTTGGGGTCTGGATGGAATTCGCGGCTTTTTACGCGGCCTTCCTCGGTCTTTATTTTCTCGTCGCGGAGCTTGAGGGACGTCAGCAGACCGTGGCGTTCGTGTTGTTCTTTCTCATCGTCTTTCTGTATTACCCGCTCAACCAGGACGCCTACATAGTGTTTGCCTATCCGTTCGCTGTGCTTTGCCTTTTCCTCACTCGTTTGCGCACCCTGTTCCTGGTGCTCACTGCGATGATGGCCGGCGTGGTGGTGGAAACTCTGTATCTCGGCCGCCCTCTTGCCACAGGGGAAAGCGTCCTCCTCTACTGCGTGATCTTTGGGCTCGGTAACTTTGCCTTCGCCCAGCAAGCACGAACCAATTCTCTTCTGGAGCGTGCAAATTCTGAGATCGAACGTCTCTCTCAGGAAGCGGAGCGCGAGCGCATCGCACGCGATCTGCACGACCTCCTTGGCCATACCCTAACCCTTATTACCATGAAGCTGGATCTCGCCCGGCGGCTCTTGTCCCACGACTCCGAGCGCGCCCGGAACGAGATCGTGGAAGCCGAGCAGACCGCTCGCAATGCCCTCGCCGAGGTTAGGGAAGCCGTGTCCGGCTACCGCGCCGAAGGACTCGACGCAGAGATTAGCCGCGCCCGGCGAAGCCTGCGTTCTGCCAATGTCAACCTAACCACGACTCTCGCTCCGGTGAATCTCTCCTCGAGCCAAGTCGACGTGTTTTGCCTTGCCCTGCGCGAGGCCGTAACGAACATCGTCCGCCATGCTCACGCAACTGTCTGCCACTTGGCGCTAATCGAAAAGGACAGAACCATTCATTTCACGATTGACGATAATGGACTGGGTGGTCCGATTCGTGAAGGCAATGGCCTGCGGGGCATGCGAGAGCGGCTTCAACCCATGGCCGGTGCCGTGAAGCTGACAGGCTCGGCAAATGGAGGAACAAGCCTTGAGCTAACGTTGCCGCTGGAGAGCGAGCCTCCGGCACCCTCGCCTTCACGATTTGCGGGAAAGGCGGATACCCTTTGACGCAAAAGATACGCGTCGTGCTGGCGGAGGACCAAAGCATGTTGCGGGGCGCACTCGCCGCGCTGCTCTCGATCGAGCCCGATATTGAGGTGCTTGGATCTTTTCCCGATGGGGTGCAGGCCCTTCAGGCTGTCGGAAAGCACCGGCCGGAGGTTTTGGTCGCAGACATTGAGATGCCGAAGATGAGCGGACTCGAACTCACCGCCCGTATAAAAGAGCTTTACCCAGGTACACGCGTCCTGATACTAACGACCTTCGCGCGCCCGGGATATTTGCGGCGAGCACTCGAAGCAGGAGCATCTGCCTATCTGCTCAAGGACCGGCCCTCCGAAGAACTCGCCGATGCGGTCCGCAGGGTTAGTCGCGGGGCCCGCATCGTGGATCCCCAGCTGGCCTCGCAGATATGGAGCACGGAAAAAGACCCGCTCACCGATAGAGAACGCTTGATCCTGCGCCGTGCGGGGGACGGTGAGACTACTGCTGAACTGGCGCGTTCGCTGCGACTGTCGGAGGGGACCGTACGCAACTATCTCTCCGAGGCCATCTCCAAGTTGCACGCTTCCAACCGGATTGAAGCGGCCCGGATTGCTCGCAATAAAGGTTGGCTTTGAGATGCCATGGGTAGATGCGCTCTGGGTTGTCGAGCGCATACATGAGCGCCAGCTGTCGAATGATGACTTCAGGCGGGTCGTAGTCCCTCAATGTGTTGAAAAATCCGGGATAGCTTACCTTTTGTGGTTTTGTTTCCGGCAAACGGTGGGTCACTCTTCTCTTCGCTCTCTATTTGGCCCTCCCTCGCAGCATCTATCCACTCAATCACTATCTCATTGGGACGGAGCCGGCTCGTCTTGTTCCACGCCGTAGCACGTGTTTCTTTTTGGGCAACGCCGCACGCGTAGGGCGCACCTCGAATCGCACGCCTTCGGCATGCTGCAAATAGGCAACGATCTCAAACAAATTGCGCGCCTGCGGATTGCCGCGGGGACTGAGCATCCGCATCAGACTCTTCGCCGAACGATGGGTCACGTCGCTCAATTTGGTGAAGCCGGCGGTGGCGTTGATAAAATCGCGAAGAATGATCTTGCCGGTTTCCACGTCACCGGAAAGAAAGTTTTCAATGCCTTCGCGGAGAAGCGCCTTGCGGAAGCCAGGATTGCGTTTGACGCGGGCGCGGATGGTTTTCTTGAAATCTCGCGTGAGAGCCATGTTCATTCCTCCTTCTGCCGGTGCGTCTTTCGCGGCGTGAATTCTTTCCAGCGGTCGTGCGCCATGGTTTTGACTCTTCTCGCCGCTACCTTACCCCGCCGTTCAATCCCACTAATAGCCGTTCAACCCTTATTTTCGACCATTCCCTGTAAATACCTTTACTCCCTCGCTAACTCACTGCTACCATCCCCCATGTTCTCCTCGCAAAACCTGTCCATCTCCTCTTCCAACCTCCTCACGCCCACTGTTTCCTTCAGATCCTTTACTTCCTCTACCTCCAGTTCCTTTCTCGCCCAAATCCTTCCCATTTTTTCCACACCCAGTAAACATCCAACGCACAGCAACGCTCGCAACTCCATTGCCCTCATGCGTTTACTTCATACTTCTCGTCACACCCCGGGGGCAGGGCCCGAACCCCTCTCCATTCGCCGCTGGCGTACCCTGAGTCCCAGAGGGCCGCTCCCTGCCGCTCTTCCAACTCCTTTCCCTGCCACCTTTGCAGCCTCTCCGCAGCTCATTGAAAATCCAGCCACTTTAAGTTCTTTTGCCGCCACTCTTACGAGCCACGTCAACCATAACTCCTTTGCTTGCCACTCTTACAAAAAATACCCGGGGTATGGGGTAGGCTGCCTCCGCAGCATCTCAGCGCTCTCTGCATCTCCGCGCCATCTTCTTCCGTCCTCTGGCAGAGGCTTCTCTCCGTCTTGCGCTCCTCAAGTCGTTACTTCTTTACTTCCTCGCGTCCCATTTCGGACCTCTCTGCAGTCCAGCCCCATGAAACGCATTCTCATCCTCCGCCGTCACACCCCATGCAAGCAGTATCCTGTGGCGGCTCCAAACAGAACCAAGCATCGAGAATTGCAAAACGGAGGACGAGAGTGCGTAAGCATGCGAGTGTGGCGATAGTTTTTACTTTGCTTCTGGCGGTGATTCCGCTTCGAGCCCAGGCCCCGGCCATTAGCGAATCCGATCTGGCGGCAATCCATCAAATTAGAGAAGAGGGCTTTGACGCGAAGACCTCGAAGATCATGGAAACTCTCAGCTATCTTTCCGACGTCTATGGTCCGCGCCTCACCAACTCGCCCGACATCAAAGAAGCTGCCGACTGGACCACCGAGCAAATGAAGCAGTGGCAGCTCTCGAATGTCCATCTCGAAAAATGGGGTCCCTTCGGTCGCGGCTGGTCCAATGAACGCACTTCTGTCCAAGTCATTTCCCCGCGTCCATTTCCGCTTATCGCCTACGCAAAAGCTTGGACTCCGGGTACGAGCGGCCCAGTCACCGCCGACGCTGTCTTTGCACCAATCACAAAAGACGAAGACTTCGACAAGTATCGTGGTCAGCTCAAAGGAAAATTTGTTTTGACCGAGCCGATACCCGAAAGCCCCGAGCGTTTTGATCCCCAAACGCATCGCTACACCGACGCCGAACTTGCTGAGATGGCTACGCAACCCGTTCCTGGCGCGCGCAACGATCTGGAAGAGCGCATCGCCCAATTCCGCGCCCGCCGCGATTTCCAGGCTAAAGTTCAAAAGTTCCTCGTCGATGAAGGCGTCGCTGTCTGGGTCGAACCTTCTCGCGGCGATGACGGCACAGTCTTCGTCCAGCAGGGCGGTGATCGGGATAAAGACAAACCCCCCGCACCGTGCCGCGTAGCTGTTGCCAACGAAAATTATGGCCGCATCGTACGCATGATCCAAAAGAAAGCCACGGTCACGATGTTTGCGGACATCCAGAACAAGTTCTACGACGACGATTTGAATTCCTTCAACATCATCGGCGAAATCCCCGGCTCCGATAAATCCAAAGCCGATCAAATCGTCATGCTCGGCGGCCACTTCGATTCCTGGCAATCCGGCACTGGCGCCACCGACAACGGAGCAGGCTCCGCCGTCATGCTCGAAGCCATTCGCATCCTCAAAGCCAGTGGTCTAAAAATGCGCCGCACCGTCCGCATCGCTCTCTGGACCGGCGAAGAGGAAGGCCTGCTCGGTTCGCGTGCCTACATCAAGCAGCATTTCGGCGATCCCAACGCCGAAGATCCCGCCACCCATCTCATCAAAATTACTCCCGAACACGCCAAACTAGACGCCTACTACAACATCGACAACGGCACCGGCAAAATTCGCGGCGTCTATCTTCAAGGCAATGAAATGGTCGCTCCCATTTTCAACGCTTGGATGGAGCCTTTCCACGACCTCGGTATGAACACCCTCACCATCCGCAACACCGGCGGCACCGATCATCTTTCCTTTGACGCGGTCGGCCTCCCCGGCTTCCAATTCATCCAGGATCCTCTGGACTACGAAACCCGCACGCATCATTCCAACATGGACGTCTATGAGCGCATTCAGGAACCCGACATGAAGCAAATGGCGGTCATCGTCGCGGGCTTCGTCTATCTAACCGCGAATCGCGACGAAATGATGCCGCGCAAACCGCTGCCAAAGCCCGTGCCGGTGCGCAACTTCTAAAGAGGAGTCCACGCGCCAATTTGCGTGAGTTTTTTCCTAACCTCAAGAAGGGGCAGACTTTAGTCTGCCCCACTTTTTTGCAACCAGCTCCAACTAGCAGCAAAGTTCTGCCTCTCACGGAACCTTTGCACGTTTCACTCGTCTTATCCCTGCAAAGGGGATCTGGATGACCAATCTCTTGCGCGATCTTCGCCACGCGTTTCGCCAGCTTCGCCTCAGCCCGGGCTTCACTATTGTCGCGGTCCTGACGCTCGCCCTCGGCATCGGCGCAAACACCGCCATCTTCCAACTCATTGATTCCATCCGCCTGCGCACCATCCCCGTCCAGAATCCTCAGGAGCTTGGCACGATTCGCATTTCCAATTTTCATTGGGGATCGGGAAATTTCTCGAGCCAATATTCGCAGCTGACGTTTCCGATCTGGCAGCAGATTCAAAAGCGCCAGGAAGGTTTCGCGCAGATCGCGGTATGGTCGGACGATCGCTTCAATCTCGCGACAGGTGGCGAAGTCCGTTTTGCGAAAGGAATTCGCGTCAGCGGCGATTTCTTCAGCGTTTTGGGGATTCGGCCGATTCTTGGACGGCTTCTCGGGCCCGAAGACGACCAACCGGGCTGCGCCCTCGGCGGTGCAGACATCAGTTATGCCTTTTGGCAGCGGAATTTTGGGGGCGACCCGGCTATTGTCGGGAAACGGTTTCCGCTCAACGGAAACTCGTTCGAGATTGTTGGTGTAACGCCTCCCAACTTTAATGGCATTTCTGTTGGCGATACGTATGACGTGGCCGTGCCAATTTGCGTTGAACCAATACTTAACCCGCGCAACAACCGGCTGACCATGCGCCACGGTTGGTGGCTCGCGTCGATTGGCCGCCTCAAGCCGGGCTGGACCATCGAGCGCGCCAACGCACAGATTGCCGCAGTTACGCCGCAGATTCTACAAGAAACTGTTCCGACGGTTTATGACGCGGACGGCGTGAAGCACTATATGGAGTACAAGTTCGGCGCATTTTCGGCGAGCACGGGATTTTCCGAATTGCGCCACGATTCCGAAACGTCTCTCTGGCTTTTGCTCGGAATCTCCGGACTGGTCTTGCTTATCGCTTGCGCAAACCTGGCGAATTTGATGCTGGCGCGCGCCGGGGCCCGCGAACGACAGATCACCATTCGCCGTGCACTGGGAGCGACTCGCTGGCGCATGATTCGCGAACTGCTATCGGAGAGTTTGCTGCTTGCTGTCGCTGGTTCAATTGGCGGATTGTTTCTGGCGTTTGCGGTGAGCCGCGGGCTAGTCGCGTTTATCAGCACGCCGCAAAATCAGATTCTTCTCGACCTGGGGACGGACTGGCGGGTGCTCGCTTTCACCACGGCGCTGGCTCTCCTCACAACCGTCTCGTTCGGATTGGCGCCAGCGGTTCGAGCGACACGGGCTGAGCCAGCAACTTTGCTTCAGTCAGGCACCCGCGGTTCCTCCGGCGGACGCGAACGCTTTAGCCTCCGGCGCATTCTGGTCGTCTCGCAAGTCGCTCTTTCCGTCGTCCTTCTGATGGGCGCGCTACTCTTTGTCAGAAGTTTGCGCAACCTGACGACGCTCGACGTCGGTTTTCAGCAGAGCGGAATCCTCATTGCCACAATTGATTTCGAGCATTTGCAGCTCCCGGAGGAACGCTATACGGAATTCAAGCGCGAGCTTGTGGAGCATGTCCATGCAATCCCCGGCGTGCAATCGGCCGCTCACGCCATGCTTGTCCCCTTCGGAGGCAACAACTGGAACGACGATGTCATTAACGAAGGTTCCGAAAAGGACTCGGGGGTGGCATGGCTCAATTATCTGGGCCCGGGCTATTTTCAGACCATCGGGACGCCGCTGCTTGCCGGCCGCGATTTCAACGAGCAGGACACCGCGACATCGGTGAAGGTCGCTATCATTAATGAAGCGTTCGTGAAGAAAATTCTGAAAGGTGGGGATCCGCTTGGCAAGAGATTTTGCATTCACGAAGCACCCGGAAAGCCGCGGCCCTTTTACCAGATCGTAGGAGTCGCAGCGAATAACAAGTTCCAAGATATGCACGAAGAATATTTGCCGTTCATGTATTTCCCGGCCACGCAGCAGGAGAAGCCCAGCCCCGACGATCATATCCTGATTCGGTCCTCGCTTCCGCTTACAAGCCTCATCGGGTCGCTGAAGGAAACGATAGCCGACGTGAATCCGGGAGTCGATCTTGATTTCAAGAACTTCAGGACGCGCATCCACGATTCGCTATTGCCGGATGAACTGATGGCTACCCTTTCTGGATTCTTCGGTTTCCTGGCGGCGCTTCTGGCAGCCATCGGGCTCTACGGGGTCATTTCGTACATGGTGGTGCAGCGGACGAAGGAAATTGGCATCCGGATGGCGATTGGTGCGGAACGCGGCGATGTGTTGAAGCTAGTCTTGCAGGAAGCAGGCTCGCTAACGCTCATTGGATTAATCGTGGGCGCGGGGCTGGCACTGGCTTCGGCGCAAACGGCGAAGTCCTTGCTGTACGGATTGAAGCCGCGCGATCCACTTACTCTGGTTATCGCGGTAGTCGTATTGTCAGTGGTAGCCGGGTTCGCCAGTTTCTGGCCCGCGTACCGCGCCTCAAAACTCGATCCCTTAATCGCGCTTCGCTATGAGTGACTAAGCCGATGCGGGAAAATCCACTTCGATCGGTTCGATCAAGGGCATCAACCAGCTCAGCAATTTTTGGTGGACAGGATGTGCTCCGTATTTTTCGCAAGCCGCCTTATCCGCAAATTTCATGACGCCGCCGAACTCGTAACCCGCGCCACGCGGCGAGTCATTCATTCCTACCCAGGATTCGAGCACGAGAGGAATCTCGCTCTGCAATTTCCGTATCTCCGCAACCACCCTCTCCTTCTGCTGCTCCGTCACCTCTGCCTTAAATCGAAACGCAAACATGTGTACGTACATGGCTCCCATCACCTTTTTTGATTCGCGCGATACGCCTTGAGCCTGAATCCGCTCTTCACGGCTGTCATTGGCGCGAGTCCTATTCTATAGGGTAGAGTACCAACCAGACGGAGGCTACAAATGTCATCCCCAGCGCAAACGCAGGGCCCTCAGCCGGCAGATCAGGTCATGCAACTCGCTACCGGGTATATGGTGTCGTCCGCTCTCCACGCGATCGCAAGACTCGGCATCGCCGATTTGCTGAAAAACGGCCCGAAATCAACTCGCGAGTTGGCCAGCGCCTCGGCCACGAACGAGGATGCGCTCTATCGCGTCATGCGCGCGCTCGCGAGTGTTGGTGTCTTCTCGGAAACATCGCCACGCACGTTCGCGCTCACTCCGGTCGGAGAACTCATTCGTTCCGACCGCGAGGATTCTTTTCGCGACATGGTGTTGTGGCTAGGCGATGCGTTTCACTTCAAGACCTACCCCGAAATGCTGCACTCCATCAAAACCGGCGAAACTGTCCCGGAAAAAGTTTTCGGTCTCTCCTGCTTCGATTGTTTTGCGAAGGACGAAGAGCTATCCCAAGTATTTAACGCTGCCATGACCGCGTTCAGCAGGGCCCTCGTCCCGCGCGTGCTCGAGGCCTACGACTTTTCGTGGCTGAACGGCAAGACTTTGGTGGATATCGGCGGCGGGCACGGCCTTCTACTCAGCACAATTTTGAAAAGCTATCCGGGAATGAACGGGATAATCTTCGATCTCGATCATGTGGTGGCGGGCGCAAACGCGCGCATACACGAGTCCGGCCTCGCGGGACGCTGCGAAACATGCAGCGGTGATTTCTTTGCCTCTGTTCCGGCCGGCGACGCTTACATCATGAAGCACATCATCCACGATTGGAACGACGAACGCGCACTTGCCATCCTAAAAAATTGCCGACGCGCCGCCAAGGACAAAGCGCGCGTGATTCTGATTGAAGCGGTGCTCACCCCAGGCAATGAACCCCACATGGCCAAATGGCTAGATCTCGAAATGCTTCTTCTCCCCGGCGGCCGGGAGCGCACCAAAGAGGAATTCGCCCATCTCTTTCACCAAGCCGGCTTCCGGCTTACACGCGTCCTTCCGACAAAGTCGCCGGCCTGCGTTCTCGAGGCCGAACTGCAATCCTGACGTTTAGTCACTCAGTGGCGTTCAGCAGAGTGGTTTTTTCCGATTCGGCCCTGATTCGCTCCCTATTTTAGAGGTTCAGCGCCATTCTCAAAGCTTGATTCAACTCCGCCAGCTTCAGTGCGGACAGTGATCCCACATACTGCCGTAGATCCGCCTTTCGCAAACTCACCAAGTTGTCGCACATGATCCAGTTCGTCTGTTTCATCCCTTCGTCCAGGCCAACTGCTACCTGCGTTGATAATCCCTGCCCAATGCTAAAAACAGGCGCGCAGACGACCGTCGAAAACCGGGAATCAATCAGCGCTTGACGGCTCGTTATCACAAACGTTCGGTACTCCTTCGGATCGCCTCCGGGTTTGTGAACACGATAGAGTTCGCCTCGAGTCACATTCGCTCCAGCCCCGGCCTTCAGTCTTCCTGCGCGGGGAACTCCGATGCTTGGTATTCCAGGATGTCCGAGGCCTCCCGATTCAGTTGGTCCGCGGCGCGATTGATTCGGGCCAAATCGCGCGCGTGCAAAGCAGCTTTACTGCGCTCGCGCAGATATCTCCGCAGCACGCGTTCAATAAACGCCGAGCGTGACTGCTTTGATCCAGCGAGCCGGTCGATCTGCCTCAAAACGTCCTCTGACAGTGTTACAGAGGTCTTGGTCTTCATACCACCATAATACCACCTTTTGTTCCCCCTATCGCCCACAACCAGTGCTTTCTCCTTCCGCCGTAACTCCTTCAGATTCCGCATTTACAAAATCGCCTCCAAAGCCGTTTGGATTCCGCATTTGCGGAAGCATCGACAGTGTTTCTCTTTTTTTGCACTTCCTCGAGCGAGTCCTCTGGTACACTTCGCCCGGTAAATACCTCATCCCCGTTCGGAGGAGTTTTCGGCATGAAAATCGTCCGCCGCTTTGCTTTTGCAGCCTTGTTCTTAACTTTCTTGATCGCCGCTCGTCTTGCGGAAGCCACCCCGCCACAATCTCGCTCTACGGCCACTCTCCGCGACATCACCATCGACGACTATTTTCACATTCGCGATGTGGGGCAACCCGAGATGAGCCCGGACGGGCAGTGGGTGGCGTACACAGTGCGGACCAAAATGTTAAAGGAAGACAAGAATGAGACGCGGATATGGATGGTGTCGACGCATGGGGGCGATGCGCTGCCGATGAGCGCGGAAGGAGTCTCTTCCGGGCATCCGCGCTGGAGTCCGGACGGGAAGTATCTTGCGTTTACGTCCTCGCGCAGCGGGGGAAAAAGTCAGGTTTGGCTTTTGAACCGGCTGGGTGGCGAGGCGGTTCGCCTGACGGAAATTCCGCAGGGGGTTGGAGATTTCGAATGGTCGCCGGATAGCTCTCGGCTTATTTTGGTGATTCAGGATCCCAAGCCGGGAGACGCGGAGGCGGACAAGGATAAGGACAAAGAAAAGTCCGAAGGCAAACCGAAAACCCAGCCGCCGTGGGTAATTGACCGGTTGCAATTCAAGCGGGACACTATCGGTTACCTAGACCGGCGGCGCAATCACCTCTACGTGTTCGACGTGGAAAAGAAAACGGTAACGCAAATTACGTCCGGCGATTTCGACGACGCGCAACCTGCGTGGTCTCCCGACGGGAAGTCCATCGCGTTTACCAGCAATCGGAGCCAGCCCGATCCCGACGCGACCCGTGACAGCAATATCTGGATTGTTGCGGCGGACAATACCGATAAAGGGGCGCATCTCACGCAGATCACCACGAATCCCGCTCCTGACGGTCAGCCTTCCTGGTCGCCCGACGGCAAATGGATTACCTATGTGACCGAACTGGATCCGCACCTCTTCTATTATTCGACGCAGCATCTGGCCATCATTCCAGCTTCGGGCGGAGAGGCGAAAGTCCTCACCCTTTCGTTCGATCGCAGCGTGCGCCAGCCACATTTTTCCGCTGACGGCAATTTCATCGATTTCCTTGCGGATGATGATGGCACGGAAAATCTTTGCCGCATTGCGGTCAGCGGCGGGGACATCACGCGCGTGATTGGCGGCCGGCTTGCTGTGGGGGCGTTTTCTCTGGGCAAGGACGGCGCGATCGCGGCGGAGATCAGCACAAGCGACCGTCCGGCGGAGATTTTTGTTCAGCATGGCGCCGACCTCACAAGATTGACGCAGACCAACGATGCGCTGATTTCGCAATTGCGGCTGGCGAAAGTGGAATACGTTCACTTCAAGAGTAAGGACGGGACTTCGGTGGCCGGCTACCTTTACAAGCCCGCGAATTTTGACGCGGCAAAAAAATATCCCACGCTGCTTCGTCCTCACGGCGGTCCCGTGAGCGAATACACGGCTTCCTTCGATCATCTCGAACAGCTTTTCGCCGCAAACGGCTACGTAGTGCTGCTGCCGAATCCGCGTGGATCTTCCGGTTATGGACAAAAATTCTGCGACGCGATTTATGCGGACTGGGGCAACAAGGACTACCAGGATGATGTGGCCATGGTGGATTATGCTGTCGAGCAAGGCATCGCCGATCCCGACAAGCTCGGTGTCGGCGGATGGTCGTATGGCGGAATATCCACCGACTTCATCATCGGGCAGACTACGCGGTTCAAGGCGGCGATTTCCGGAGCAGGCGTCGCGCTACTGACGAGTTTCTTTGGACATGACCACTACCAGCGGGAGTATGAAATCGAGCTCGGCTACCCGTGGGAGCACAAAGACGTATGGGACAAAATCTCACCTTTCTACCGGGTGAAAAACATAACGACGCCGACGCTGTTCATGGGCGGCGATCAGGATTCGAATGTACCGGTCCTCGGGGGCGAGCAGATGTATGAGGCTATGAAGACGCTTGGACGCACGACTGAACTGGTCGTGTACCCTGGCGAGTATCACGGATTTACGGTGCCGTCGCATATCAAGGATCGGCTGGAGCGGTACATGGCTTGGTATGCGCACTACGTCAAGGGCGATTCGACGCCGGCGACGCCAGTTGCTCATCCGGCTGCCGTCGAAAAAACGGCGGCCGGAATGGGAGAGTGAAACATTCAAGGAGTGAGAAAACCAGGGAAAATTTTTGCGATAGTTCTCGCTGTGTGAGCTGAGCGACGAACGAAAAGCGTTTTTCTTGGGAATGTTCAGGGCAAGAAATCGCGGTGGACGAGGCGAAGAAGCATGGTTTTGCCTTCTTCCTCGGTTAGAGTGCCTTTGCGCATTAAAGCGACGATCAGTTCATTCAAGACGAAGCCGGGCTCCTTCGCCGAGGCACCATTTTTGAGAGCGGCGTGTTGTTCGCCTGAGATGTCCATTTCGAGCGGAGCTGTGCCGCTCAGTTCGCCAATCCATTTTTCGAGGACGGACATCTCTCGCGGACCGACGTAAGTGAAGGCGAGGCCCATGCCCATTCCAATTTTAGAATAGACGACATTTGCTTCAGCGGTGAACGAGGCTTTTTCGCGGCTGAGACGAAGTTTCACGCCCGTTTTCCTTGGAAAAGGGCTGAAGGTGTCGACGTAGCAGCCGCCTTTGCTGAGATCGCTGGTGCGGGCGTTCATGCGGGTGCGGTGCTGGGAATCGAGAGCCTCGGCCGCAGCGGTAAAGGAATAGCGCGGACAGATTCTGCGATCTTCAGACGTCAGTGCGCCATGGCCGTTTCCGGCGCGTCGGCGTTCATCGAACATAGTTGGGCTACTTTCCAAGCGTTAGTGCCGAGAGGGGGTTTGACGGAGGGAAAAACAGGGAGCCAAACCAGCACGATAAGTGCGACATCTCAGGATAGTTTATCGCTGTCTGCCGATTGGAGAAAACTTTCCTTGATGGGATTTGCTCTACATGCAACGCGCTGAAACGACGCTCATCGGTGCAGGCGAGACGGCATTAGCTGTTGGGGACAATTCGGTACTGAGCCGCCAGTCGTTGGCGGGGAGATTTGCTTTCGCGCGCTCTGCGTGAAAAAGTCGAGTCGGTTTCAGAATTTCTCGTTCGGGTCGACGCTTTGAAATCCAAAAGTTTCATAGCGCGTGCTGATTTTGCCTTCGCGCAAGCTGACGACCGTGAATCCTTCCGGGAATCCCATGCGAGGGCCGTGCCACCAGTTTCCGCAGACGGCGCCGCCGGTGATGAATTTCGTGTTCTTGTATTCCACAAGTTCGTTGACGTGCGTGTGTCCCTGGAGCACGGCGATGACGTTGTGCCCTTCGAACGCCGTGAGCACCTCCGGCGCATTCGAGATCGTGAGCGTGTTGTATTTGCCGCCGGGGCGAATCCTGTCGGCGGCGAATGTGCTGAAGGCGGTTACGAGCGGAACGTGAACGACGCCCATCACCGGCGTGCTTGTCGGCGTGTTCCTGAGATCGTCCGCGAGCCAGCCCATTTGCTTTTTGTCGATGCGCGCTTCCCACATGCGGTCGTCCGTCGGCTGAATGGAATCGAGGACGATGAAGTGATAGCCCTTGTGATCGAAGGAGTAGTACGTTTTTCCGATGCGGTCTTCGTACATTTTCTTGCCGTACGCGGGATCGCTCGTCGGTACTCCGCTCTTTTCGTTTGTTCCGAACGGGTCGTGGTTTCCGATGGCGTGGTGTATGGGCAACTGCAGCGAATCTTCGGTCCTCTTGTAAAGGTCAAAAACTGCGTTGGCACGCGCCGCGCCCACTGCCGTTGCGTCGTACACGTGGTCGCCGCCCATGACGGCAAATTCAGGTTTGAGCGCGGCAATTTTCTTGAAGCACATGTCGCAGCCGTGCGGCGCGTCGAGCTCCGGCTCGATGTGCGTGTCCGTGAAGAAAACAAAATCGAACGAGCCGGGCGTTTTGTTTTCGGCGGCCCAATCGAGCGCGGGAATGCCGCTGAACGCTGCCGCGGCTCCCGTCACCGCCGCCGTTTTCAAGAAAGTTCTGCGATCGAAATTCATGTGCGCTCCTTCAGACAGAATTCCTTGGCCGCAGGAATCTTACCACTGCGCTAGTTCGGCCGCGCCGCGTAGCGGTCACTTCACCTGGTGACCGCCGATTTGCCGCTGCTGTTGCCGGGCAGCCCTGCGCGCGCTATGCTCACTCGCCTCAAGGAGGATTTATGATTCGCCTATTGCGTTTCCTGCCCGCGTTCGGAGCAATGCTTTTGTTGGTGCCCATTTTTACCTGTGCGCAACGCGCGCCATTTAGTGTTGGAACGGCTACTGCAGCCCCCGGGCAAAAGGCGGATGGATATATCGAGGTGCCAGCGGGCGTCGATGCCGGGACAAACATTCCGGTGGTGGTGGTGAATGGCGGGAAGCCGGGGCCGGTTCTGGCGCTTGTTACCGGGGCTCATGGGACGGAATATGTTTCGATCATCGCGGTCGAGAAACTAATTGGCGAGCTGGATCCCGCGCAAATATCGGGAACGGTGATTTTACTTCCGCTCGTGAACATAGCTTCGTTTGAGCAAAAAGTGCCGCATGTGAATCCGATCGATAACAAAAGCATGAACCGCTACTATCCCGGCAAAATGGATGGCACGCAAACCGATCGCGTTTTATACATGATCACGAAGGACGTGGTGGAACATTGCGACTATTTGATCGACTACCACGGCGGCGATCTGGATGAGAATTTGCGGCCGTACGCGTATTGGGGAGCGGTCGGCAAAGAAGAGCAGGACCGTGTTTCGAAACAGATGGTGCTGGCGTTCGGGCTCGATCACATCATTATTTGGAATGATCGTCCGACGGATCCGGCGGCATCGCGTTATTTGGATAACACCTCTTCGTTGCTGGGAAAGCCGTCGATTGTGGTTGAGGCCGGACACGCGGGGACGGTCGAGACGGATGACGTGGCGTTGCTTGTGAACGGGACGCTGAGCACGATGCGCGCTTTGAAGATGCTTCCAGGCGAGCCGCACTATATCGAGAATCCCGTGTGGCTTGCGAAAGTTGTGGACGTGATTTCGGACGGGCCGGGGATTTGGTATCCGCTGGTGAAGCGTGGGACTTACATTCAGGAGGGCATGAAGCTTGGGTATATCACGGATTATTTTGGGAAGACAATTCTCGAGCCGCAGGCGCCTGTTTCCGGCGTGGTGCTTCACGTAAACGCCGTGCCTTCGTTGAAAAAAGGAGACAACATCGCCGATCTCGGCGTTGTCGCTGTAAAAGCCCCGTAGCTTTGAACCAGGAAATCCGCGGCATCACTCGCGAAATGCGCAGCTACATATTGGCGACAATTTTCTTCGCGAGCGGCACGACATCGTCGGTGGTGCAGGGGCACATCATATACAAGATGCGAACAACTCTGTCGCCCTTGCGCGCCATTATCATCGCGCTACCGACGTCGAAGGCATCATCGCCCAGCGATGGGATCGTAACGAGGCCGGGGCCGAGGCGGCCTAACGTGGCGCGACTCAAGCTCATCTGCGCGGCGGCGCTGTTGTTGTCCACGGTGAAGATAAATACGGGCGACTCCCCGGGATGCCTCGGTACGCTTTGATCGGAATCGTTGCCGTGGCCAATTGTTTTCGCGAAGGTCTCCATCATCTGGCGCTGAGAGTCATTCGTTTCCTCCTTGTGAAGGAGGGAAATGTGTTTAGCGACGAGGTCCACATTATTTCCCATGACGCTGTACTCGCAACCGGTGTCACTGCCTTCGGGTGATTCGGCACGGACGACATCCATCTTAACGGCCTGGGCCACGTCTGCCTTCGAAAGGAGGCTGCAAGGATTGACGCCGCCAAGCGCAGGCCCGCGATGCTCGCTTGTTTCCGTCGAGATGTTATCCAGCCCTATCTCGTGGACTTTCTGCTTTATGCGATGGCCGACGTACCAGATGCCCGCGACTCCCACGGCGCCGAGAATAAAAATTACGATAACAAAGCCCAATAGAACTTTGAGCAGAGTGTTGCCGGACTTGGAAGGAGCGGCCACTGGAGCGGCTGGCGGACGCGCAGCCGGCGGAGGCGTGGAAAGCACCGCTGGGGGACGTGTTGGCGAACTGGAAGCCGGATTTCCGCATCCAGCGCAAAAGGCCTGACCCTCCGCCAACGGAGAACCGCATTTGCCACAAAAACCAGCCATATTTGCCTCCCGGGAAATCTTCTAGTTTAAGTATGGTTTGATGTTGTTTGCATCGTGCCAGAAGCGAGGGACGGGGGCAAGAGCGACGTGAGAAATTTGGTGAGGCGGAGTTGCATCGTCACGAGCGGGCCCGCGGTTGAGCTAGAGGACAAAAAGTGGGGAGGGAGGCGGTTCCTTACGAAGCGGCCGCGAGCCGTCTTCTTAGCGGGTAGAATGGCTGAGCAATGAATCGCGGATGTCAGGAGCCATTATGCCATCAGATTATTTGCTAAAAACTGAACCTTCGGAATATTCGTTTGCTGATTTGCAGAAGGACGGCGTTACTGTTTGGGACGGTGTGTCCAATCCGACGGCGGTCAAGAATCTTCGCGAGATGGAGCCCGGCGCGAGGCTGGTGATTTACGAAACCGGGGAGCGTAAGAGCGCGGTGGGAACCGCGACCGTTGTTTCTGTCGATGCTTCTGATCCCAAAAAGCCGGCGGTGAAGATCAAGGCGGGAAAGGCAATTGCGAAGCCGATTGCGCTTGAGCAGATTAAAGCGAATAAGCTATTCGCTGATTCGCCGTTGGTGCGCATCGGAAGGCTTTCTGTAGTGCCACTTACCAAAGCCCAATACAATGCGTTAACCGGGAACTGATCACACCAATCGTGCAAGAGTGGCGTATGATGCGGGGCACGAAACGGTGAGGTAGCGCCTATGAAGCGATCTATTTCTTTTCTAGCTCTTGTTTTGTTCTTTGCGTCCGAAGCTCTTCTTGCACAGCAGCCGCCGGAAATTCGGTATCACTCTGTTCCTGATTTCCTGAAATTGCCGCCGGACATCTACTTGGGGGAAGTGGCGGGAGTGGCGGTCAATTCGAAAGGGCATGTTTTTGTTTTTTCGCGCGGCAATACGACCGGGCCTGCGTATGCGGCGAGCGCCGCGCAATTGCTGGAGTTCGACGCGAACGGAAAATTTGTGCGCGAGATTGGGCACAATCTTTATGCGTGGTCGTTCGCGCACGCCGTGCGGGTGGACAAGCAGGACAATATCTGGGTGGCCGACAAAGGCTCAGACATGGTCGTCAAATTTAATCCCGAGGGCCGAGTCATTATGGTGTTCGGGCGCAAGCAGGAAGCTTCCGACGAAGGCACTGGGCCGCTGAAGCATCCGAACCCGCCGCTGTCGCCCGTGGACGGCATGTTCCGGCAAGTGACGGACATGGCTTGGGACGCGGCGGGGAACACGTTTATCAGCGATGGGTACATCAATTCGCGCGTCGCTAAATTCGATAAGGATGGCAACTGGGTGAAATCGTGGGGCGAGCCGGGCGATCAGCCGGGACAATTTCACACTCCTCACAGCATTGCGGTGGACGAGTCCGGAAACGTTTACGTGGCGGATCGTGGGAACAGCCGGGTACAGGTGTTTGACGGCGAGGGGAGATTTCTTCGGCAAATAAAGATTGATGTGCCCGCGCCGCTCGATGCGCGTCCCGCCATCGGCGCCAAACCAACGGCGACGACCGGGACGATGGCGCCGGGCGCGCCGTGGACGGTGTGCATCACGCCTGGGCCAAATCAAGTGCTTTACGCTTCCGACGCATTTCCAGGGCGAATTTACAAACTCAGTCTCGATGGAAAAGTGCTGGGGATGTTCGGAAAGTCGGGCAAGCAGCTCGGGCAATTCGGCTGGATACACGAAATCGCATGCCCTTCGGAAAATGTATTGTACGTGGCCGAGCTTTTGAATTGGCGCGTGCAGAAGCTAATTCTCGAGCCGATCCACTGATACGTGATTGCGCGAATGGATCAAGCGCGTCAATGAGCCAGCGGCTTGCCTGTCTGGCGCAGATGCAAATCGAAAAAGTCGTCGACGCGATGCCATGCATCGAGCAGCACGTGCTCCCGCGTGAAGTAATGAAACTCGCCTGGATACATCATGAAGGAGATTAGATCGCCTTTGTGTTTCTTGAGAGCCTCGTCGATCAGCCAGACGGATTCAAGAAAGGGAACGTTCACGTCGGCGGTGCCATGAAGGATGAGGAGCGGCCGCGCGAGGCGATCGATGTGCGAAATCGGCGAAGCGTTGGCGTAGACTTGCGGATTTTGTTCGGGCGTGCCGATGCGGCTTGCGGTCCAACCGCCGTGGTAGGGGTCGGAATAATACATTGCGTAGTCGACGACGCCCGCGACATCCACGCCCGCGCGGAAAAGCGTGGGCTGATCGGTCATGGCGATCAAAGTAAAAAAGCCGCCGTAGCTCAAGCCCCAAACGCCGATGCGGTCCGCGTCGACGTAGGGGAGGGTCTTTAGATAGTTCGCGCCCATCCAGGCGTCTTGGGCATCCTTGCCGCCGACATCCATGTAAACGCCGGTGCGCCAATCGCGGCCGTATCCGATGCTTCCGCGATAATCGGGAGCGAAGACAACGTAACCTTTCTGAAGAAAATATTGGTGAATGCTGTAGTAGACGGCATAGTTTCGCTGCACGTGCCAGCCATCATAGTTTTGATTCACGCCGTCGCCGTGGATCCAGAGGATGGCGGGATGTTTTTTTGTCTTGTCCAGATTCTTGGGAACGAAGAGCCAGCCGGGAACGGGCTGTCCATCCGGCCCAGGAAAATGCACGTACTGAGGCGCGACAAATTGCGAGTGGTCCATTTCCGGAGGCATGGAATTTGTGAGCCGGACCGGAGGAGCGCCAGGGTTAGTGCCGATGGTAAATAGATCCGCGCTGTTGCGAGGATCGGTGTGTTGGAACACGATGCGGCCGTCGCCTTCGGACCAGTGTGGCTCGATATTTGTGCCTGGGTCGGAGGGGATATAGGTGACTTCGGCATGCGCGGGGTCATCGCCGATTTTCGCGATGCCGAGGACACGGTCACCGGGGTGATCCTCGAGATTGGCGTCGAAGGCGATGCGGGTGCTGTCATGCGACCATTCGGGACGCCACGCTTCGAATTTGCCTTTGGTGATTTGAACGGCGTCGCCACCAGATGCGGGCATGACGTAAAGATGGTCCCAGCCGTCTTCGTCGCTGAGGAAGGCGATCCACTTGCCATCCGGAGAGGGCCAGGGTTGCGCTCCGGCTTCGCCCCAATCGGGGATGCTCCAGAATTTTTCCTCGTGAATTTCGTGGATGGTTTTTACGGTACCGGTGACCGCGTCGGCGACGTAGATGAAATAATTCTTGAAGTCGCTGGATTCACCGTCAAATACGAGATGCGTGGCGTCCACCCAGGCGAGTCCGCCATATTCAGCGGGTTTGGCGATGGGGACAGGGTTTCCGCCTGCAAGCTTGAGTGCGTAGATTTGGCCGGGAACGTATTCGGAAATGCGATAGATAAGTTTTGCGCCGGAATAAGCTGGCGATTCGTCATGAGGAATGATCTTGGCGCCGCCCATGTATGCAATGGATGCGCCGTCGGGCGACCAGAGAATGTCCTGAATACTCGCATCGTCATGCGCGGTGGTCGATTCCGCTCCATCGGAGAGCCAACGAATGATTAGATCGGCGCCGTGAGACGGGTCTCCCGCCGCAGCGCGATTGCTTCGGACAAAAGCGACTCGCCTGCCGTCCGGTGAGGGAACAAAACCGCTTCCTGGATCGGGTTTGCTCCAAACGGGCTTGGGAGGCGCGCCAGAAATAGAGACTTCCCATAGATCGCCGCCGTGCGGAAAGTAGATTAGATTGCTGTCCTCGTTCCAGAAGGCGCCAGCCACTTGGCCTTCGGTAAAGGAAGTGAGCGGCTTCGGTTCTCCGTTGCCATCAGCGTTAGCAATGTAGAGATTCGCGATCCCGGCGCGGTCCCAAACAAACGCGACAAGCTTGCCGTCGGGCGACCAGATGGGATCCGAGGGATGTTTAATTTCGATCAGTTGTTCGATGGTGAGCTTGTGAGAAGCTGTGGCTTTCTGTGCCGCAGCGCTGCTGGCGCCTGCAAGCATTGCGACTGTCAGCATTCCCGCGAGGAACTTTAATTTTCTTTTCATAGGGATCCCCGTTTAACTGCCATTCCGTAAAAGCGCCCCTAACGCCATTTTGCACGAAGAACTTGCCAACAAGCGCGCGAAGGGTCCGGCCGTTCGGAATATATCAAAGACCGGAGGCTATAGGCTCGTGCAGAAGTGCCGTTATTCGCTGCGCATCGGAGGAATCATCCGAGCTGGCCCAGAGCGCGGAAGTTAATAACGGGACGCAAGCTGGAGATTGCGAGTTGTTCGGGGGCCATGATTGGACTATAGTTGGACTATAGTTGGACTATAGTTTGACCATGGTCTATGCTGAGTGTGCGATTTGTCCGGGAGTCTAGAACAATGCAAGAAATATCCATTTCAAAATTCAAAGCCACTTGTTTGGCGGTGCTCGAAGACGTTCGCAAGACGGGTAAGCCGATACTCGTGACGCGCTTCGGACATCCCATGGCAGTAATCAACCCGCCGGTCAGCGACAAGCTCGCGATCCGCCTCGGGGGCGGAATTGGGACGATGAAGATTTTGGGCGATATCGTAGGGCCTATCAGTGACGAATCGGATTGGGAAGCGGCGCAAGATCCTGGGGACGACTATGAGAAAGAAGCTAAATGAGGCTGTTACTCGACACGCACATCTGGATTTGGAATTACACCGCGCCGGAAAAACTGACATCTGAGGTAGCGCGGGAGATGGTTAATCCAGGTAACGAGCGCTTCTTGTCTCCGGTAAGCATCTGGGAAGCGGGGATGCTATTGGAGAAGAAGCGGATCGAGCTCGATCAGGATTTCGGAGAATGGTTCTTGCAATCCAAGCAGGAATTGAATCTTCTCGAAGCGCCGTTCACTTGGGAGGTGGCGCAAGAATTGCGATTCACGATGCTCGGCTATCGCGATCCTGGAGACCGCTTTCTTGTCGCGACAGCCAAGGCTTTTGACTTGACGCTGGTAACGGCGGACGAACGGCTGATCCATGTGCCGGGGCTAAGCGTCCTCCCAAATCGTTAGATCGAAGGAGACCCTCTCAAGAGAAGCTTCAGAGCTCACCGAAAATTAATGCAAATTTTGCTTTAGGAACGCAGTCATGCGCGCCCAGGCATCGGCCGCCGCCGCCGGCTGGTAACCTTGTTTATTGGTGGGATTCTCGAAGGCGTGCCCCGCGCCTTCATAGATTTTCACGTCCACGGACTTACCCGCGGCTTTCATGGCGGTCTCGAAAGTGCGGACGGAATCCGGCGTGATACCGCGATCGTTGGCGCCAAAATTTCCGAGCACCGGTGCCTTGATTTTTTCGATGCTGGAAGCTTCCGTAGGCAAGGAACCGTAATTTACGATGCATGCCGCGAGATGAGGCTCGCTCATTGCCAATTTGATGGACCAGCCTCCGCCCATACACCATCCAACGGAAGCAATTTTGTTCGCCTCCACGTCGTGGCGTGAAGCGAGATACGAGTAAGCCGCCTCGAGATCGCGCATGCCGCGGTCATCAGGGACACCGCGCATGAGCTCGTGGGCTTCCTCGGGAGTCGTTGCCACTTTTCCACGATATAAGTCGAGTGCGAGGGCCACATACCCCTGGTCCGCAAGCTTTCGCGCGTCCGCCTTGACCTCTTCGTTCAGTCCCCACCATTCGTGGATGACGACGATTCCGGGATGCTTGCCAGGGCCTGCAGGAAGCGCCAGGAATCCGCTGACGGTTTCATTGCCACTCTTGTAACTGACCGTTTCTGTTTTTGTAGAATCGGCGTGCAGAAGGATAGCGAACGAAACACAAAGCAGTGTCGCTAGCGCAGCCACGACTTTACGGTTCATAAATATCCTCCCTGGGAATGCCGACAGGATTGTATAGGGCAGGGAACCGTCTTGCCAGCCCCGCGCGCGGCAAGCGGTTCGGTGCCACTTTGGTTGCCATGGGAACAAATCTTTATTTGTGCCCGCCGGGGCCTTACTTCGATTCGCTGGCTTGCAACTCCGTCAGAGCCGCGAGAACTTCCTCGCTGTGCTGTTGAGGCTTTACGTCGAGAAAAACTTTGCGCACAACTCCGTTTGGATCGATCAGAAAGGTATGCCGTGCGGAAAGCTTTGCGACACCAAAATTCATCACCGAGTCGTACATCGTGGAGACTTCCGTCTTGGTGTCCGCAAGCAGCTTGAAGTTCAGGCCTTCCTTGGTGCAGAACTTCTGATGAGAGTCTTCGTCTTGCACGCTGACGCCGACGATCGCGGCGTTTTTTTGCTGATACTGGGCCAAGTCGCGCTGGAAATTGTGAGCTTCGAGGGTGCATCCAGACGTGAAATCCTTTGGATAAAAATAGAGCACCACCCACTTGCCCTTGAAATCGTGCAGGCTAACAGGCTTGGACTCTTGCGAATTGAGCGTAAAGTCCGGGGCCTGACTGCCCACGGCAGGGGCCTTGCTATCCGCGCGCATTCCGCGTACACCCAGGCCCAACCCAGCTAACAGCAGAACTCCAATCACAATTCCCGCGATTTTCATGTCTTACCCCCGGTATCTATCTTTGAACTGGTTGTTAATCGTTCCAAGAGGAACAATATCACAGCCAAGGTCCGTCTCGCATGTTCGCTCGAGGAAGGCTACGGTACCGCGCGGAGGAAATGGATGCTAGTGGGGTCGCGTAAAGCGGCCGAAGCCGACTCGAAGCTGAAGCGTATTGATCCCGGGGTTGAGATCGCCGAGGCCGGCGTTCGAAATATGCATGAAGCGAAGCTCAACGCTCCAATTGTACTTGCTCTGAAGAAAGTGCAGGCCAAGCGCGCCGCTGGTCGTGAAATTTACGCGCGAAGTGCCGGGCGGCACATTGGTATTGGTGAAGAGAGTGCCGCCTCCAAGTTCGAAGTAGGGAACTACTTTGCGGGGCTTCGTAAAGTTCCATTTGAGCGCGAAAGGATTTAGTCCGAAGCCATACGCGTTGCCGGTGCGCTGAACCACCATGAAAACGGGTACGACATCAACCGCGTACTCGAATTCACCGCGCAAGAAGCTGGGACCATGCGGGGCGGTGAGAACCCAGCCGTAACGCGCGCCCACGTTCCACACTTCACTGCTGGCAGTGCTGCCATTCAACCCGTGGCCGCCGCCAGTCCATACTTGCAAGTCGTTGCTGCCTTGCTCTGGATCGGCCTGAGCCCAAGAAGCTGGAGCGCAGAAAAACACCACAAAAATCCATGCTGCGAGCAGTCGCGCCACGGTGCTGTCTCCTTACCGCCTTGGATTCATCTCCAGGAAAATGGGTGCAGGGAAGATACCGAAAAACGCGTGCAAACGCGACTACCATTTGCTTTACTTCAAATAAGTTCTGACGATGTGAATGACGTCGTCGGCGGCTTCTTCCGAAGACTTGGAATTCCGCGGCATATGATTTCGGATGTGGTCTTCCATCAGCTCACCCATGAGGCTGTTGATGGCGCCGCGGGCGGCGGCGAGGCGCTGGAGCACCTCGGCGCATTGCTCGTCTTCGTTGAGGCCGCGGAGAACGCTCTCCAGCTGGCCGATGACTTTTTTCGTACGAGAGACGAGGTCGAGTTTTTCGCGAGAAGTGTGTGACATTGGGCTTGTATACCCTATGGGGGTATGGTATCAAGGATTTCGCTCGGCTGCAACGGCACTTGGCACGGCAGAGCAATGCCGGCGGCACTTCAACGGCCGCGCGCGACGGTTAGCCGCGAGCCTGAGGTTCATCAGGCCGTAATGAACGGATACTTATTCTGGCTCATTTACTGGTCGAGGATAGGAGCGACGACCAGAACACGAAGCCGAGGATCAGCGTAAAGATGCCGCGATTGGCAAAACTTGTGACCTTTCTGACGTTGAGCTGGCTGGCAAGTCTTACATTTGCCGTACCGGCGGCGCGGGCGCAGGATCCCCAGTTGGTGCAACAGGATTCTTCAGAGACAGCGCAACCATCAGATGCTCCGGATGCACTTCCTGTGATGTTTCCGCATCAAGAATGGGACCGGCTCTGGCTTTCCGGGCAGGCGAACATCATTTCGCAATGGCATCCAGCGTTCTACTCTCCTTATCAAGGGCCGCATAGCCTGAGCCCTGAAGCGCAAGATGCCAACTCTCGCGTGCTCACACTTTTCACGGGGCTGCGTCTTACGGGGACCACAGCGCTGCTCTGCGACGTTCAAGAAACTGGCGGTCACGGGATTGGTGAAGCGCTGGGACTTGCGGGGTTCACAAACCTCGATGTTGTCCGCAATCCTTCGTTGAGCAAGGCGCCCTATATTGCGCGGTTGATGATTCATCAGGTTATTCCTCTGGGGCGCGCGAAGGAAAAATCGGACCAGACGCCCTTTTCTATTTTTCAGGAGCTTCCCGAGCGGCGTCTGGAGGTGCGCTTTGGCAAGTTCAGCATGGCCGATTTTTTCGACGTCAATTCATACGGGAGCGACTCCAATTTTCAGTTTATGAATTGGACGGTGGACAACGCCGGCACCTACGATTACGCGGCGGACACTCGCGGATACACGTTTGCCGCAATGCTCGAGTATCACGACCATTGGTGGACGGTACGGTTTGCGGAAGCGTTGATGCCGAAAGTGGCCAACGGCATTCAACTGGACGCGGACATGGCCCGTGCCCGATCCGAGAATATCGAATTTGAATTTCACAAGAAGACCATACGCGGTCAAACGGGTGTGCTGCGCCTGCTGACGTTTGTGAATCACGCGAACATGGGGGATTACCAGCAGGCCATCGATAATTATCTGGCCGCCTGCGCGGTGGCGCAGGATTGCTTCACGACCGTCCCGGAAATTACCAACCACCTGCTTCAAACAACGATCAAATATGGATTTGGTTTAAATTTCGAGCAGCCGCTGAACGACTGGATGGGTGTATTCGGGCGTTGGGGGTGGAACGAAGGAGAACACGAGTCCTATGCGTATACGGAAGTGGACCAAACCGACCAGATTGGCGCGGGGTTCAAAGGCTCGCTCTGGAAGCGCAAATGGGATCGCGCGGGAGTTGTGTTTGTCTCCAATGGAATTTCGCGGGTCCACCAGGAATATCTGGCGCTGGGCGGGGAGGGCTTTTTGTTGGGAGATGGCCGCTTGAACTATGGCAGGGAAAATATTTTTGAGATGTATTACACGCTCCATGCGTGGCGCGGGATTTATCCGGCTTTTGGGCTGCAGCACATCAACAATCCTGGCTACAACCGCGACCGCGGGCCGGTGCTTGTGCCAACGTTGCGATTGCATGTGGAATTTTAAGTTTGAGGCGGAAGAGCTGGCACTTGCGAGAAGATTCTGTGGACGCTCAAAGTGCGGCATTGCGCATGTAGCTTTCCCGCTCGCTACGCATGTCGTCTCCGCGCAGCTCCCGCAACGCGCAGGTCACGAATTCTCCAGTAACTTTTTTTCGCCAGCTCATATCGAAATCCGTGTTATCCAACGGCTTGGCGATGCGCGCGGCTAGAATGGCAGCTTCTGCAATCGAATCTGCATGCAAAGGCCGGCCCACAAGTGATTTTGCCGCTTCCCCAGCGATGAGCGGACGAGAGGCAGCAGAACCAATCACGATACGCATTTCCTCCACCACGCCGGCGTTCGAGATACGCGCGGCAGCTGCAACCGACAACACCGGAAAATCAAATGATCCGCGCCGCCGCAATTTCCAGTAAGTGCTCCTCCAGCCGTGCAGTTTATCAAGCAAAACTTCGGCAAGAATTTCGTTGGGCCTCCGCTTGATGTACTCCAAGCCGTCATTGGTATAAAGATCTTCGAGCAAAACTTCGCGTTCCTCCGACCGGGATACCAGGCGGACGCGCGCACCCAGAGCGATCAATGCCGGAGCCGTGTCGGTCGAAGAAACCGCCATGCACTTTGGACTTCCCGGAGCGACCCAGCAGATGTCGCCGTCCTTTTTTAAGCAAAAGTTGATCGCCTTCCGCCACTCGTAATTTTGGTCGTAATAGTTGCAGCGCGTATCCAGGCAAAGATTGCCGCCGAGCGTGGCCATGTTTCGAATCGGCGGAGTGGCTACCAGAGAAGCGGCCTGCGCGAGCGCCGTCAAGCCGTTGCGAAAACGCGCGTCCGCAGCAATGTCCGCAAGGGTGAGGCAGGCGCCAAGCCGCGATCCGGATTGGCCCAATTGGGCTTGCTGCAAATCTTCGATGTAACGAAGGCTCATCAAGGTTCGTGGAACTTGCTGCCGGCGCTTCATGTTCGGAAGCAGGTCCGTGCCGCCGGCGAGCGGCATTGTTTTTGCTCCCTCGCCATCCAGAATGCGCGCCGCTTCCTCGAGCGAGCGGGGCGCGCGAAATTCGAAAAGCGGCAGCCGCATCATGAGCTAAGCACCTTTTCTGTTTCTGGGCTGTGCTTCGATGGCCGCGGAACATCGTTCACCGCATGCCCATCGCCACCTTCCCACGGCGGAGGCACGCGCAGCGCTTCCGGCCAATCCACATGGGGAAAGCGGCTGGGTCCGAAACGTGGGGTGCGGCCCGCCTTTTTCTCCGCGAGCGCTTTCATGATTTTCTCGGGCGTAATCGGCACTTCATCGATGCGCACTCCGACAGCGTCGTAAACCGCGTTCGCGATCGCGGGCATAATGGGTAAAAGCGGACCTTGCCCGACTTCCTTTGCGCCAAACGGACCGCGCGGATCGGGCTCTTCGATCAGTTCCGTGACTACTTCCGGCATGTCGAGCGAAGTGGGGCTCTTGTATTCGAGCATCGACGGGAACTTATGTACGAGCGCATGCGAAAGCTTTTTCGGAAGCCGCCGAAATTCCTGCTCTTCCATCAGGGCTTCGCCAAGGCCCATGTACACGCTGCCTTCGACTTGACCACGGACAAGCGTGGGGTTCAGCGCGCGGCCGATGTCGTGCGCGATCCAAATCTTCGGCACGGTGATCCATCCGGTCGCAGGATTTACGATGACTTCGACGACAGCGGCCGTGTACGAATACGTCGGCGATGGTCCGACGCCTCCGCCTTTGTAAAGCGCCGGCGATTTCGGCGGAGTATAGGAGCCCATCGTGCCGATCGTTCCGAAGCGCGCCTCCGCAAGGCACACCGCTTCCGCGAATGTGACACCTGTCTCGGCGGCCTGCGGAATCAAAAACACGCTTCTGCGCAAAGCACAGACGCTCTTTCGGAACTCCAATTTTTTCCGCGACGGCCTCGGCGATGAGCGCTTTCCCGCGTTCCGCCGCTTGCAGGGCGGCGTTGCCAGCCATGATCGTCACTCGGCTCGAATAGGAACCCAAATCCACCGGCCCCAAATCGGTGTCGCCCGTGTACAAACGAATGTCAAACGGGTCGAGCCCCAAAACTTCGGCCACAATTCCCGCGAGAACATCGTCCGAACCCTGGCCAATCTCCGTCGCGCCGCAAAAAATCGCCACGCCACCGCCGCGATCAAACTTGATGTGCACTCCCGAGTGCGGCATTTTGTTCCAGTAAATCGGCAGCCCCGCTCCGGTCAGATAGGCCGAGCACGCCAGCCCCACGCCGCGCCCTTCCGGCAGCTTGCGAAACTTTTCCTTCCAATCCGAAATCTTGACGATGCGGCGAATGCATTCCGCCAGATTGACGACACTCAATCGGAAAAAATTCGCCGTCACGGCATTCGAAGTTTCCGCGATGCGCAGCCGCAAATCCGCGGGATCGATGCTCAGCTTCTCGGCGATCTTGTCGAGCTGCACTTCCTGCCCGAAGCGCGGCTGGACTGTTCCGTGCCCACGTTTCGGCCCGCACGGCGGTTTGTTCGTGAACGTGCGGCATCCCTGAAACTTATAGCGCGGAATGTGATACGTCGTCGTTTGCAGAGCGCCCGTGTAAAACGTGCTGGCAACGCCGTATGAACCATACGCACCGCCGTCGATCAACGTCTGCAAATGCATCCCGGTGATCGTACCGTCCCTCTTCACGCCGGTTTTGAATTTCATCAGCACCGGATGCCTGCCCCGGTGACAATAAAAAACTTCCTCGCGCGTCAAACAAATCTTTACGGGCCGGTCCAGCATCAGCGCCGCTTTAGCCACCACGATTTCATGGTTGAACGGATCGCTCTTGCCTCCAAAACCGCCGCCATTCGGCGTCGCGATCACGCGAATGTGCGCTGGCTGCATTTGTAAGACTTTCGCAAGCGCGCGATGCACGTAATGCGGCGTCTGCGTGCTGCTCCAGATGGTCAACTTTCCATCCGGATCTTTTATCGCGACGGAAGCGTGCTGTTCGATCGGGAGGTGCGTATTGCCCTGATAAAAAAAAGTATCTTCGAAAATCTCGTCCGCTTCCGAGAAGCCCTGCTCGACATTTCCGAATTCCAGCGACACGCGCTTGTGGATGTTTCCTTCTTCGCCGTAATCATGAATTCGCGGCTCTGGAGTCTTCAGCGCCTCTTCCGGGTCGGCGATCGTCGCCAGAATGTCATATTCGACATCAATCAAGTCCAGCGCCTCGAACGCCGTCAATTCTTCGCGTGCAATCACCGCCGCCACCGGATCGCCGACATGCCTCACGTGATCCACGCATAATGCCTGCTCATCCTGGCTGACGGGCAAAATCCCATATTGGATGGGGAGATCCTTTCCGGTCAGAACCAAATACACTCCGGAATGCGCCGCAGCGCGCGACGTGTCGATTTTTCGGATGAGTGCATGTGGATGCGGCGATCGCAGCAGCTTGCAGTACGCCATTCGAGGCAGAAAAATATCGTCCGCGTAACGCGTTTGGCCCGTCACTTTTGCGCGCGCGTCCACCCTGCGCCGTGGAACGCCGATGACGCACAGCTGTTTTTCGTCAGGCATTCGTGCTCCTGGCCTTGCGCATTAATGTCCTGTGCTTCCGGAACCCGCGATAGTAACCATGGCCGCTTCCACGGCTTCGAAAATCTGCTGATAACCGGTGCATCGGCACAAATTGCCGGAGAGCGCTTCGCGAATCTGATCGCGCGAGGGATGCGGATTGCGATCGAGCAGCGCTTTCGCCGTCACCAAAATCCCCGGCGTGCAATAGCCACATTGCGCCGCTCCCAAATCCGCAAACGCATCTTGGAGGGGATGAAGCTTTCCGTCCACGCCAAGCCCTTCCACGGTCAAGATGCTTTTCTTGTCGCACTCGAGCGCCAGCAGCAGGCAAGAAAGCACCGGCTGGCCTTCCAGCAAAACCGCGCAAGCTCCGCATTCGCCAAGTTCACAGCCGTGTTTCGTGCCCGTGTGTCCCAAATCCTCGCGAAGCACCTCGAGTAATGTCTTGTATGGAGCGAAGGAAACATCTGTTTCCTCGCCATTCAGCGTCATGCGAATGTGCGCCGTTTTCTGCGATTCGGTGGGCAAAGTAATCGAAATCACGTCAATGCACCTCTTCCAGCAGAATCATCTGCGCAACTCTCACCGCGGAAACAGCCGCGCCGCGTTGTCATACAAAATCTTGCGCTTGGCTTCTGCCTTGATCGGAAGCGCGTGAAACTTTTCTATGTTGCCCTTGATCTCCGGCACGCCCGGCCCCGGCCAATCCGTCCCCCACAAAACTTTGTCCGCGATGTCTTCAATGCGCGGAAAATATTCCATCAATTTCTGCGGCGGAATCCCTGAAATATCCATGTACATATTCTTGTGCCGCCGCACCAGGAAAAACGCTTCGTTCATCCACAGCGGCCTGCCGCCATGCGCAAGTATCACGACAAGTTCCGGATAATCGATGCTCACGTCGTCGCAGAGCATCGGCTGCGCATGAAGATTTCTCGCGCCCGGAAAAATAGAAGTCCCCGTATGAATCATCACCGGCATTCGTATGCGCCTGCGCCCGCTCATATATCTTTGCCAACTCCCCGTTTCCATCCATGTACCCATTCGGCGACATCGCCTGATGCGATGGATGCAGTTTAATCGCGCGAATCCCGAGCTTAGCCATGCGGTCCACTTCGGCGCCGCAATCGGGAACCGTGCCGGGCAGCACTCCGCCAAACGCGATCAAACGATCCGGCGCCGCGCTGCAATATTTCGCGCTCCAGTCATTCGCTTCCGGTGTGAATCCAATGATTTTCGGCGCGACATAATTGATCAGCCCCGCTCGCTCGATCCCCAGACTATCCAGCAACCCGAGAAACGCTTTTGGGTCGTCGCAATAGCGCATCACGTCCGCATAATCCTTCCGTCCGCGCTTCATCAACTCCATCGCGGCCGGCTTCATCATGTAATAAGGCATGATGTGAATGTGAATGTCGATGATCGGCTGCATCTGTCTCCTCGCCGCCCGCCTGGAAAAATCCCGCACCCGCCGCGAACCATAACGAATCTGGAGAGTCATCCTTCTGAGGATGACCGCTCTTCATCTACGTTGAAATACGCCCCAACTCTCTCTGCGAGCCTCTGTTCACTCTGCGCCTCTGCGTTATCCTTTGCCCCGGTTGTCGGCTGTTAGCTGTGAACTGACAGCTCCCTCAATTGAACCGTACGTATTCGAAATCCAAAGGTTTGCTGTTGATTCCCCGCACGGGTGGCGCAATCCAATTCGCAAACTTCCCCGGCTCGACGACACGCCCGGTCATCAACGATTGCACGAACTTCTCGTCCGCCGGACTCGGCAGCCATTCATACTTGCGCTTTTCCCAAGCCTCGGCGGTCAGCACATCCCCGTTCACGCTGATGGGGTGTCCGGCAAAGTTTCCAATCGCGCGATGAAATCCCTTGTGGGGCAAAGTCAGCTTGAACGAAATCCCCGCATCGTCAATCACTCGCTGCCATCGCGCCACTCCATCTGCAATTTCTTCAATATAGTCATCGCGCAGCCTTTCGTTCAAAGCCGTCAGCGCCGGAACATTCTTCTTCACGATCTTGCCGCCAATCACTTCGTACACGGGATACTCCGCCTCGCGCAGCACGTGATCGTCGTCCAGCTTCGTCTCGCGAAATCGTCCCTTCAGCCCGTTCGTGAAATAACTCGCCGCGTTTGACGAAACATCCGAGCCATAGAGATCCAGCGTCACACTGTAATGAAAATTCAAGTATCGCTGAATCGTCTGCAGATCGATCACTCCAAGCGCTCGCACTTGCTCCGGATCCTCCAATTTATTTTCCTTCATCACTTCGCAAGTCCGCTTGATGATGCGCGTAACGCCCGTCTCGCCCACGAACATGTGGTGCGCTTCCTCGGTCAGCATGAACCGGCAAGTCCGCGCCAGCGGATCGAAGCCGGATTCCGCCAAAGCGCACAACTGGAATTTGCCATCGCGATCGGTAAAAAAGGTGAACATGTAAAATGCCAGCCAGTCCGGCGTCGGCTCGTTGAATGCGCCAAGAATACGGGGATTATCCGCGTCGCCGGAGCGCCGCGCGAGAAGCGATTCCGCTTCTTCCCGCCCGTCGCGTCCAAAATAGCGATGCAGCAAGTACACCATCGCCCATAGATGCCGTCCTTCTTCCACGTTCACTTGAAAAATATTTCGAAGGTCGTACATCGAAGGACAGGAAGACCCGAGTAAGCGCTGCTGTTCGACGGACGCCGGCTCCGTGTCGCCTTGCGTTACGATCACGCGCCGCAAAGTCGAACGGTATTCTCCCGGCACTTCCTGCCAGGCGGGCTGGCCCTTGTGGGTTCCGAAATTTACCTGACGCTGCGCATCGCGCGGCTGCAGAAAAATTCCCCAGCGGTATTCAGGCATTTTCACGTAGTCGAACTGCGCCCAGCCATCCGGTTCCACGCTGGTCGCCGTACGCAGATAAACGTCATAGTTGTGGCTCTCGTTAGGACCCATGTCGTACCACCAACCCATATACGCTGGCTGCCAGTGTTCCAGCGCGCGCTGCAAGCCGCGGTCTCGCCCTAAATCCACGTTGTTTGGAATTTTCTCGGTGTAATCGATCATGGCCTTCTCCTCAGTAATTTCGGACCAGCTCGCCTTTCAACTTCTAAACTCTCTCCCAATTGAATTTCACCGGCGCGCCCGTTCCATAAACTTTCAACGCTCCGTTCGCTCCCACGGCGTTTGGCCGGTTGAAAATCCAGTTCTGCCAAGCCGAAAGCCTGCCAAAAACGCGCGTCTCCAGCGTCTCAGTCCCGCCAAAACGAAGATTCGCTTCGAGCCCCGTGAGCGCATCCGGCGAAAGCGCGGCTCGCGACTCCAGCGCCTGACGGATCTCATCTTCCCAATCGAGATCATCGGGCGCGGCCGTAACGAGACCAGCCTCCTGCGCTTCGCCAGCAGCCAGTTTTTTCCCGATGAGTTTTCGCAGGCCTTCTACTTGTGCTTCGTCGCCGCAGAAACGCGCAGCCAATCGCGAAAGATGATTCACCATCGGCAAAGCACCAAAGTTCATCGGCGAAAGTTCGGCCGTGGCTACGTTCCCGGTCTCCTGCGTGTCGCGCATGTAAATTCTGTCGGCGGCGAGCGCTAGTTCGAACAGTGTGCCCGCAAAGCACGAGCCCGCCTCGATAATCGCGTACAACGAGCGCGACGAAACATCGATGCGCGCAAAGGTTCGCCGCATCATCCCCAGAACTTCACGCACGAACCAGTGATCCAGATGGTTCAAAAGGAATTCATCGGCCGCGAGGACAGCGCCGGGATTTCCAGCCGTCTTGATGACCCACAGCCCCAAATCAAGCTCATTGGTGCGCAGCGTTAAAATGGCATCATCTAGCTCTCGCGCCATTTGCAGCGGCCACCAGTTTGCTCCCTCGGCAAGCGCACTTTCGATTGTGTGGGCAGGAATTGATTCCGGTGCGCGAACGGTAAGCGTGACCGAGCGTGCTTCGCGATTAAACTGTGCGTCCACATATTCATAGTGCAAGCCGGTGTCGCCCACCGTCCGTTTTAACGGCGTCAGTGCTACACCTTTCGCATTCGCGGGACGGTCACTCTGCTCCGCCAATTTCCGCGCGCGCTGCTTCACGTGCTCCGCAAACTGCTGCGGTTTGACGACCTCATCCACAAGCCGCCAGTCCTTGGCTCTTTGTCCGCGCACGCCATCCGGATTCGTGCAAAACATGTCCGCATAATCTCGCCGGACTTTTCGCTTGTCCGTCACGCGCGTCAGCCCACCCGTTCCGGGCAGGACGCCCAGGAGCGGCAGCTCCGGCAAGCTCACCGCCGATGAACGGTCATCCACCAAAATAATCTCGTCGCACGCCAGCGCCATCTCGTAGCCGCCGCCTGCTGTCGTGCCATTGCAGGCTGCGATGAATTTCAGCCCGGAGTGCGCGCTTGAATCTTCGATACCATTGCGCGTTTCGTTCGTGAATTTGCAGAAGTTGACTTTCCATGCGTGCGAGGAGAGCCCCAGCATATAAATGTTCGCTCCCGAACAAAAAATGCGGTTCTTCGCGCTCGTGATAATCACGGATCGGATCTCCGGATGTTCAAACCGGATCCTCTGCAACGCATCGTGCAGCTCGATATCCACGCCGAGATCGTAAGAATTCAGTTTCAGCTTGTAGCCAGGACGGATTCCGCCGTCTTCCGCAACGTCCATCGTCAGCGTTGCGACGGGAGGATCGAAAGTGAGGCGCCAGTGTTTGTAGTGGCTCGGCTCGGCGCGATAGTCCGGTGGTTCCAGTTTTGCTGAGAGCTGTTCTGTTGCGGCAACGTCCACTTGCGCCTCCTAGTCCTGATTCGTCTGCAATGCGGCTTTCAAGTCCGCGAAACTTTCGTCCACGGAATGGCCGGAAGTCTCGAGATACAAGTCCGCTTTCCGGTAGAGCGGCTCGCGTGCCTCGAGAATTCGGCGCAAATCTTCCATCGCTTGATTGCTGCCGGCCATCAAACGCGAATCGCCCTGCGCAATAACCCGCGCCAGATATTCTTCCGGCCGCGCCTTGACCCACACGGTATAACAACTTGAAAGCAGATGGTCGTAAGTCTCTTTTTCAGAGACCACGCCGCCGCCCACGGAAAGAACTGCTCGTTCGTGTTCGTGAAGCACGCGTTCAAGCAAACGCTTTTCGATGGAGCGATATCCCGTTTGCCCGTAGAGCGAAAAAATTTCTCCGAGTGGCATGCCGGTATCTTTTTCGATTTCTTGATCGAGTTCGATGAACGGAATATTCAGTTCCTGGCCCAGCCGCGACCCGAGCGTTGACTTGCCTGCTCCGCGCAATCCGATAAGCGCAACACGCTTGCGCCGGGCTTTTTCTTCATCGCCGAACTCGCGCATCAGCCGGAACATCGCGTCTTCGACACGATGAGCCGGAAGACGCTCAAGGAATCGCTGGATCAGAAGCTTTTCACGCGGCGTTTCCGCCTCCCGCTCGAATAATTCCGCAAGAGAAACACGAAGTGCGCTTGCAATCCTGCGCAAGAGCACGATGGAAACATTTCCTTCGCCCGCCTCGAGTTGGGCAAGATGCCGCTCCGAGACTTCCGCTTCCCGCGCCATCATTTTGCGCGTCATGCCGCGTCGATTGCGCAATTCACGAACTCGCTTTCCTAAAAAGAGCAGAAAGCTGTTCTCCGAATCGCGCGGAAGGCGCTGCGGCGAAATGTCCTTTGTGTGGAGGTCTATCTGCATCTCTGATTCCGTCTATGCAGTATATCGCAGGTCCTTCGTTGGAGATCGAGAACTTCTGTTTGGTTTCGCGCGCCGCTTTTCCGTCCTCGGCATGACTCCGCCAAATATTCTGTAACATATTGAAATAAATATACTTATCTAGGAAAAATTTGGCTCCAAGAGATCTCTGGAAAGGAAAGGAAAGAAAGGGAGGGTGCAGTATTATGCCGACAAACGCTTTTAAGAGTCCTTGGGCGGCCGATTCTGCAGCTCCCTCAGTTTGAAGCGCTGGAGTTTCCCCGTAGCTGTCTTTGGAATTTCCGGCAAAAATTCGATCCAATGAGGCCGCTTGTAACCGCCGATTGTTTGTCCGACCAATTCTTGCAATTCGCGCGACAACTCTTCCTGCGCTGCGAATTCGCCGTTCAAGACCACGTATGCGGCAGCTTTGGTGAGGCCATCCGTGTCTTCTCGTGCTACTACGGCGGCTTCGCGGACCGCGGGATGCGTGATCAACGCGCTCTCGACTTCCGCCGGGCTCAGCCACAAGCCGTGAACCTTGAAGACGTCATTCGAGCGGCCGGCGTACCAAAAGTAGCCCTCGTCGTCCTGATAGTATTTGTCGCCCGTACGGAACCAGTCGCCAACGAAAGTCTCTTTGGTTTTTTCGTGTTGGTTCCAGTAACCGGAACAAGTGGAGTCTCCTTTTATGAGGAGATCGCCGATCTCGTTGGGGGCCACGGCGTTGCCGCGCTCGTCGACGATTTTGGCTTCGTAGCCAGGGATAATTTGTCCACTGGAACCAGGCTTGGCTTCGCCAGGACGATTGGCGATGACCATTTGCAAAGTTTCGGTCGAGCCAAGGGAATCGAGAATCTCCACGCCAAAGCGCTCTTTGAAACGGTGGAACAACGGAGCCGGGAGCGATTCGCCGGCGGAGATGGCATGGCGCACGCTCGAAAGATCGAACTCTTTTCCGTCTTCGCGGTGATGCGCCAGCAACGCCGCAAAATTTGTGGGCACGGAAAAAAAGAGTGTCGGGCAATAACGCTCGATGTCCGCGTAGATTGTTGCTGGGGTCGGACGCTGGGGATCGAGAATCGTTGTGGCACCGCAACCAAGAGGAAAATAGCCGGCGTTTCCGAGCCCGTAGGCGAAAAACAAACGCGCGACGCTGAAACAGCGGTCGCTTTCGTTCATTCGAAGAATGCCCTTGGCGTAGAATTCGCAGCAAACGACCATGTCGTGATGAAGGTGAACGCAGCCTTTGGAGGCCCCGGTGCTCCCAGAGGAATAGAGCCAGAAAGCGGGCTCGTCTTTGTTCGTGCGCGCGGCCGGCAATTCCGCCGATGTATTCGCCATCAGATTTTGCAGAGAGTGATGCATATGCGAGCGCCCGGATGGCGGTGAAATATCTTGTCTTAGCTCGCTGACCACGATCTCTTGCAAGTAGCGAAGCTTTTCGTTCGGGATGGACTGCAAATGCGGAAGCAGAGGTTCGCTGAGGATGGCGACGCGCGCGCGGCAGTCGTTGAAGATGTGCTCATAGTCCTGGGGTTTCGCTTGCGTGTTGACGGGAACGGCCACGGCGCCAATCTTGATCGCGCCGAAAAAGGAGTAGAGAAATTCTGGCGTGTCGAGAAGCAGAAGGAGTACGCGCTCCTCGGGCCGAACGCCGAGAGCAAGCAGGGCGTTGCCGGCGCGGTTGGTATTCTCCAGCAGTTCTTGATACGTGACTCGCTGATCGCCGCACTCGATAGCGATTTTGGCGCCGCGGCCTTCCTGGACGTTGCGGTCCACGAAGTAAGTGGCAACATTGAAAATTTCCGGCAACGTGATCAAGAGATTGCCTGCTTCCTGACGGTCTGCGCGCGGGACTGGGAAGTTCTCGTGCGCAAACGCGCGCGAGTATAGCACGTGGGAATTACATGGCTGCTGGTCGGCGACTAAGAAAGAGAAGAGACAACGCAGACACGCAGCGTTCGGAGCGACGGGAATGCCCGCTCGTCGTTGTAGACGAAATGACAGTCTGCGAGTATGGATCGGCTTGGGCGCGCTGATGGCCGAGCGCCAATCTCGAGATTGGCGCTCCCGGTGAGCCCCTTTTTGCGAGTGCGGGCCTTAGCGCGTTGCTCGGTGCTACTCGGCGCGGCCTCCGAAGAGACGGAGGACCACACCGCTGGAGATCCAGTAGTTGTTTTGCTGGGTGCCCGAGCCGAAAGTAGTGCGGTAGTAATCGGCGTCAAAGAGGCGAATATCCCAGTGGCGAGACGGATGAATATCGATACCGCCGCCCACTTTGAAGGAAAGAGCGCTGCCGGTGGACGTTGTGGCGCCGCTCATGGTGGTCCGTTCACTCGTGCCACCAACCAGCCCTTCGACGAACGGCGTGAGACCCCAGAGGCTTCGGCCGCGACGGAACAGACGGGGGCCGAAATGATTTCCAAACAGGACGTTCTTGGCGCCGCCAACAGTCTGCTCGCTGTAGCTGGTGTCGGCAACAACCTGGAGCCAGGACTTGGGGTTCCAGCCGAAGGAACCCATAGCACCGTTCAAGTTGCTGCCAGTCCCGCTGCCGCCCAATCGTGTGAAGGAATAGCCGCCGTAGAGTTCGAGCAAAGGAGCAGTGCGCGCTCCTGGCCGAGGCTTTTCCCAGGATTCTCGCGCGTCCGCGGGCTTGATCGCTGGTGCCGCCGCCGGCTGAGGAGCAGGCTCGGGCTGCGCAGAAACGGGTTCGGGCTGCGGTGCTGAGGCAGGAGTAGCCTCCGCGGCTGGCGCGCTTGCTTCCGGTGTTTTCACCGACGAAGACGGCGAATCCGGTGCAGGCGATGCGGGGGCTGGCGAAGTGACTTCCGCTGAAGTAGAAGCAGGCGCTCCCACCTCGGGCGGAGTTGCCGGCTGAACCGCCGAAGGCTGAGAGGATGTGGGCTGCGGCTGCGCCACTAACGCGGGATCAGGTTGCGTTGCGGGCGCTGGCGCGGGAGTCACTGCAGCCGGAGCGATTTCCGCCGCGTTTGTTCCGGAAGCGGGCGAAGCCGTTGCCGGTGCCGCTTCGACAGAAGCTGGCGTTACGGGCGGTTGAGCGGGAGCGGGCTGCTCTGGCGTAGCCGCAGGCTGATTCTGCGCCGGAACCGCTGGAGTCGGCTCCGCGTCGACAGGAGCTGTGCGCGGAATCTTGGTTTTCTCAGTGGCCATCTGCAAAGAAGGAGTCTGCTGAACCGGAAGCTGGGCAGGCTGCTGCTGCGGCTGAGGCGCAACCTGAGGCAACGCCGTGGCGCCCCGGGCGACCGCGATGAGGTTTGAATAGACGTAACCTACCTGGCCGTCTTTAGTTTGAATCCGAGAGAAGTAAAAGCCGTAGACCAGAATTGTAAAGTGCTCTCCGCAGGCCAGAGTGGCCACCACCTCGGGAGACTTCCGCGGCTTTCCAAAGACCTGAGTGCCTTCGGAATGGCTGGAGCAGTCGACGTACCCCACGTCGTCCGCCCATGCGGCGGAAGCCGCAAGGAAACAAACAGCCAGTAAAATAAGGAATCGATTGCGCAACATCGCCCCTCCTTGGCCCGACTGCACCCCGAGCCCTAAGCAAGGGTACCGAGTCTGGGGAAGGGTCCGTCAGATGGACGATAGGTCAGTTCGTTCCAAAGTGGCACTGGCCGAATGGCCGGACCGGTCAGAAGACGGAATGGAGCGGCGGGTGACAGACCAAGAAATGGGCTGCGAAGCGAGTGAGCCACACTATCGAACTGACGGATTGCGCTCACAAGGACCTTGAGGTGAGTGATTAGGCTTGCTGCCGCTATCATAGATGATCTGGCACGAGGATTCGCCCGAGAGGGGCGATTCCAGGAGGGGGATCGAACCGCCTCCTGGACGCAACAGTTCCAGCCGCCTTCTACGCTGCTCAGGCGTTAGAAGCGGACGACAGCGCTGAGCGATAAGCGTGTGCAATTGGCCGTGCCGCCGGCATTGTGCAGGCCGATGTAGTCAAGTTCCGGGCGCAACGCCAAGTGAGGCAGTACGCCGACATCCACGCCCCCGCCAACGCTGTAGGCGAAGTTGGTCGTCGAGCCGCCCCCGTCACCAACGGTCAAATGGCCGGCTCCGGCGAGGAACTGAACGAAGGGGGTGAACTTGGTGGGATTGTGCAGGATGACGCGCGGGCCAAACATATATGTATAGGTGTTGAGGGAAACGCCGCCGGGGGACGCATGGTATCCCCCAAAGTCGCCGACGATCCCCAGGTACGGGATGGGTTTGTAGGCAACTGAGCCGCTGATGCCATTCTGGCTGAGGTCTGCGCCGCCGCCCAGGTGGAAGTAGGAATAGCCGATGGAAGCGTCGGCGGATGACTGGGCATGCGACGGTAACGCAAAAATGGACAGCGCCAAACCAAGAAGGAATAGGCGTTTCATAGGAATGAATCCTTTCAAGTGCGATTAAGGGTTGAAAAGCCGGGCCCGAAGGGCGCGGTTAGGGCAGGGTGGGAAGCCGTCCCCCAAAGGCTCACTCTATTTTGATGCAGAGCGGCGCAAGAAGTTTGGAAATGGGTGCAAGGAGTTCTTCGATTGCAATAGAGATCTCTGGCGTGGAAAGCCTATTGCGCGAGCGCCTGAGCGGGTATGGGCGCATCCAGCGTTTTCATCAAATCCAGAATCATAAGCGCGACGGATTCATCTCCGGCAGCGGTATTGATCATCGCGTGGTAAACGTCGCGGTCCGGCCATTCGACATTGAAATACTTTAGGATGAAAGCGGCGCGCTCCTGATCGAGGGAATCCACGCGCTGCTGGGCTTCTTTCTCGCTCTTACCTCCCGCAATGAGCCTTCGGATTTTATTTTCTCTGGGCGCATAAAGAAAAATGCGCAGCGCATCCGGACGATTCCGCAGGAAATGTTGCGAGCCTCTGCCAACGATGATGGAATGGCCGGTTTTCGCGGCGTGCAAAACGACTCGCTCCGTAAACTTCAAAATACTCTCGCTGTCGACGACGTTGAGCTTGTGAGCGTTCAGGCTTCCTTCATAACTTCCCCGCAAAAAGGATTTGAACAACCGGTAGTAAAGCGGATCGTTTTTTTCCTCGCGAACCTCGACGACGGCCTTCGGACAATTCGCAAGCCTCGCGATTTCCTCGGTAAGCTGTTCATCCCAAAGCTTCCAGCCAAGTTGTTTCGAAAGCAGCTGAGCGATTTCGCCGCCGCCGCTGCCGTATTCGCGCTCGATGGTGATGATTTTAATCATAAAGTTTCCCAACTCCGGCCGTCCCGAACACGTTTCCCAAAGCCGTATTATTCCACTTCGCTCACTCGGCTACCACTGCGCCGCCACCCCCGGGATCATTTTTCTTCAAAGCAAAGGCCAGTACGAACATAATCGCCGACCCCACGGCAAGCACCATGAAGGTGTCTATGTAAGCGAGCGTAATGGACTGCGCTTGCACTCCTTCGTAAATCCGCGCGTAAGCCCGCATTTGTGCATCATGTGCGCCCAGGCCGGAATTTGCAATGTGCTGTGTCAGCCCTCTAACCGAATTTTGGAAATTAGGATTGTCGGGCCTGGCGTACTCGACAAGCCTGGCCTGATGGAGTTGCGCGCGGCGCGCAATCAGTGTCGTAACTATCGAGGTTCCCACACTGCTTCCCATATTGCGCATGAAATTGACGATTCCCGCGACCGCATTATTTTTTTCTGGCGCAATACCTATGTAAGCGACTAGCGTGATCGGCACGAAGAGGAACCCCAAACCAATGACTTGGGCGATGCGCAGCCAAGTAGCGGCGCCAAAGCTAATCTGCAAGTCGATCCGTTTTGTGGAGTAGTACATGGCGATAGCTAGCGCGAGCCAGCCGATGGCGATTAGATAGCGCGCCTGGACTACTGTCGTTAGCTTGCCCATGACGGGCATCTCAAAGAGTAAGACGAGGCCGCCAGCTGAAAGTGCCAGCCCTGCAAGTTCAGAAGTGTAACCGAGAAGCGTCTGAAGAAATTGCGGCATCAGCACCAGGCTGCTGAATAACAGGATCCCCAAGGTGAACATCATCAAGTTCGCGCTGGCGAAATTAAAGCTCTTGAACATGTGCACGTCGATGATGGGAGACTCTTGGAACCACTCCCAGATCACCAGCGAGATCAGGCAAACCGTTGCGACAACGACCAGAGTGGTGATGAAGTGCGAGCCAAACCAATCATCTTCCTGGCCTTTATCGAGAAGAATCTGCAACGCCCCGATACCGAGCGCCAACAGCGCGATGCCAATGTAGTCCAGCTTGACCCCAGCTCTTTTCTGGCGGCTTAGATACGGCGGATCATCCACAAATCGCCGGACAAGAAGCCATGTAGCAATCCCCACCGGAATGTTGATGAAAAAAATCCAGCGCCAGGAGTAGTTGAACGTGATCCATCCGCCAAGCGTCGGACCAATCGTGGGCGCCATGATTGCCGTAATGCCATAAAGCGCGAACGCCAAGCCGCGCTGCTGAGGTGGAAAAGTATCCGCAAGAATCGCCTGCGCCATCGGTTGCAGGCCGCCGCCGCCCGCGCCTTGCAGAACGCGGAAAAAAAGTAGCATGCCGAGACTCGGGGCAAAGCCGCAAAGCAGGGAACTGACCGTAAACACACCCAGGCAGCCCATGAAAAAGCGTTTTCTTCCCAACGCGCCAGCGAGCCAGCCGCTGATCGGCAAAATGATGGCGTTCGAGACGAGATAAGAGGTCAGCACCCACGTGCTCTGGTCGTTGCTCGCACCGAGATTTCCGGCCATGTACGGCAACGCGACGTTGGCGATGCTGGTGTCCAGCACCTCCATGAACGCAGCCATCGCCACAACCACGGCAATGAGCCACGGGTTGTATCTCGGCCGCCAAACGTCCTGGTCCATCGTGAGCGCTGCGGAACTCATTTGAGGTACACGTCAGGCACGACGTTCATGCCAGGACGAAGTTGATGTTCGCGATTTTCACCCGGTTCGAGAATGATTTTTACCGGGACTCGTTGCACGATTTTCACGTAGTTGCCGGTGGCATTTTCAGGCGGAAGCAGACTGAAAAGCGGTCCCGTTGCGCCCGCGATGCTGTCGACGTGGCCTTTGAAAGTCTGGCCTGTCGAATCCACATGGATTTCCGCTTTTTGTCCAACGCGCATGTATTTGAGCTGCGTCTCTTTGAAATTCGCGGTGATCCACACTTCATCGAGGGGCACGACGGTAAGAAGTTGCTGTCCCGCTTGCACGTTCAGTCCGACAACCACCGTCTTGTTCACTTCGCCCGAGACGGGCGCGACAATCTTGGTGTATTGCAGATTTAATTGCGCTTGTTCCAGCGCCGCGCGCTTTTCCTCGACGTCGCCAACCGCGGCACGCGCGCGCGCCCGGCTGGATGACACTTGCTGTGGCCCCGTCTCCGCGGACTGGTGCGTGGCATCCGCCTGCACCAGGCGGCTTTCGGCCTGCTTAACGAATTGTTCCGCGGCGGATTCATTGGCGCGCGCCGCTGCTACGGAAGCCGTGCTGGATTTGGCGGCTGCCAGCGCTTGATCGTAGACCTGCTGCGCGACTTCGCGCTTGTCGACCAGCAGCTTGTAACGGTGCAGGTCGTCTTGCGCTCGCACATCGTTGGCTTCCGCCTCCTCGAGCTGCGCATGGGCCGAAGTCAGCTGGCGCTGAGCAGCCGTAATTCCAGCGCTGGCGTTCACTATGTCAGACGATGTCGACTTTAGTTGGCTCGCGGTGTTCACGCTGGTTATCGGTACGGTGATATTCAGGGATTGCGCCGTGGCCATGGCGCTGTCCAGATTGGCCTGCGCCTGCGCGACGGCAACCTCGTAATCCTTGGGATCGATCTCGACGAGGACGTCACCTTGCTTCACCCACTGGTTGTCGCCGACGTTCACCTTCACCACATACCCGGATATTCGCGCGCTTACGGGATAAAGATGCACATCCGCCTGCGCGTCGTCGGTCGATTCATAACTGCTGAGGTAGCGCCACAACAACACGCCGGCGACGAGTACCACAACGACGATTGCCACGATCAGAAACGTTTTGCGCTTCTTGGGATTGCGGTAAGACGGCGGCGAATAGACCGTGTCCTTCAGGGGCGACGAATCAATCGGCGTCTCTTTCTCCGCCTCAGGTACCGAACGGGCTGGGTTCTCATCGGCCATTTTCATTGTCCTTTGAAATATTCCTTGACGCCCTCTTCCGCGACGCCAAGCGAGCGAGCCAGCGAAATTTTTGCAAAGTTGAAGCTGTAGAGACTCGAAATATATTGCTCGTGGGCGCTGGCCACAGCCTCTTGCGATTGCACCACTTCAACCGTGTCGGTGACGCCCGCGGTGAAGCGATCGCGCGACTGCCGCAGGGTCTCCTCGGCCAGATCAATGTTGCTGCGCGCCACGGCAACTTGCTGTGCCGAGGATTCAAGATTGAGCAGCGCGGTGCGCACATCGGCGTCGATCTGCGCGCGCAGATTGTCCAGCCGCTCGCGGCTTTGTTCAAGCCGCGCATCGGCTTGCAAAACATCGCCGTGCACGCTGCCTCCTTGAAAAATGGGAATGGAGAGAGTTCCGCGCACGTCGAACACTTGGGTGGCCGTCGACGGGTGTGTTCCTCCTTCGCCGATGTCCGCATTAAACGAGAGCGACGGGAGATAACCAGCAACCGCGGCCTTCCGGGAAAATTCCGCGGCGCGGACGTCCGTCATGGCCGCAAGGTAATCGGACCGCGCAGCGAAGGCGCGTTTCAAAGCCTCGTCAATGGTTATGCCTTCAAAGGGATGGTAGGGGGATTTGTCCGTGAGATCGAATTCCTGTCCGGGAGCGAGACCAATCACGCGGGCTACGGTGAGTTTCTGGATGGCGAAGTTATTTTTCGCTTGAATGAGCTGCTGCTCGCGGGTTTGCAGCTCGACCTTGGCGCGCAAGCCGTCTATCTCCGGCGAAGTTCCGGCGTCCACCTGGTCCTTGGCTTGATCGTAGAGTGCCTGGGCGGTTTTGACCTGCGCTTGCGCGGTTTCGATGCGTGCTTCGTCGGCGATGGCTTGCAAATAGGTATAGCCAACGGCGAGCACCACGAGATCGCGTGCGTCCTTGAAACTATACTCCGTGGATTTCACGCTTTGGCTTGCAGCGCGCGCGTTATTGATCGATTTCCAATCAAACAGCGATTGGTTCACGCTCACTCGTGCATCGAAATAAGAAAATGGGCCAACAGACCGCGGGAGAGTCAGTCCGCCAAAATGTGTAAGGCCGAGCTGGCCGAGATTGATTTCTGAAGCCACAACGGCAGGCGCCGCCTCCGCATGGGGCAGCAACGCGCTTAACTGCTGCCAGCGCTCGCCGCGTGATGAGAGAATCTCCGTGTTCGAGATCAGCAGTCCCAGGTTTTGCTTCAAACCTCGGTCGATGGCGTCCTGCAAAGAAAGCGGGAGCACTCCCGGAACGAGCTTCGATGGAACGCTGCCGGAGAACGGACTCAGTCCTTGCGTTCCTGGGATGCCTTGGCCAGGCGTGCTCGTGCCGGACGATGATTCGGTTTGCGCAAGACAAGTTGCTGCTCCGCAAAACAAAATTCCGGTCAGGAGAAACGCGCGACCGGGTACGTAACTGAGCCTCAAGAAAACCTCCTTGCTTTAAATCATGCAAAACGGCCGTTTCGGCGGGATGTTTCTTCATTGAAGTGGCTCTTCGAAATAACCACCTTTACTGCCCAAAGCGTGTTGGATGCGTTTGCCGCCGCGAAAGTCACAACTATTTTCCTCGAACCAAGCTGATGTTTGTACCCGCTCCCGGGATACCACAAGTCCATCCAATCGGAAAAGAGATTTTGCAAATCCTCACGATGGAAAATAGAACGCCAAGCCTAGCCGCTAGCGTGGCCGAGCGCGGCGTCGCTTGCGGAGAGAAGAGCCGTACATTTTGATTTGGGGAATCGGATCAACTTGCCCGCTGCTGCGGATTTTCTTCTATTGTTGGATTTCTGGCTTTCGAAAACCAGCAAAAAACGTGAAGTCTCTTTCGCTGGTTTTGATCGGCGCCATTGGTCGAGGACGGATCTGTTCAAGTTCTTGTCGGAAGCTTCAAGCGCGGCGGTACACGATGCGGGTTGTTGGGGCGATGATTCTCAGCGCGGCGTCTCGATGCCTTTGTGAACGTCAGCGGCGCCCTCCCCTGGTCCGCCGGATCGGGCCGCGAGTTGGCGTTGCTCGTTTGAGATGGCAGGCCATGTTTCTTCGGGAATACGCAGGAAGGCCGTTACTACTTGGGGGTCGAACTCGGCGCCGGAACATCCGCGGATGATCCGCAGGCCGGCCTCGAAGGAGGAAGCTCGGCGATACGGCCGGTCGGATGTGATGGCATCGAAAGAATCCGCCACCGCGAAGATTCGAGAGCTCGCAAGAATCTCGTCGCCCCTGAGCTTTCGCGGATAGCCCTCGCCGTTATAGCGCTCGTGATGAGTCAAAATAATTTCGGCAGCGTCGGACAGGAAGGCAATGTCTTTTATTAACTCAAAGCCGATTTGCACGTGTCGCTGCATGAGTGTCCGCTCCGCCGCGGTCAGTGGACCGGGCTTGAGCAGGATGCCGTCTGGGATTCCCAGCTTGCCGATGTCGTGGAGATAAGCGCCTTTGGCCAGACTTCCCAACCTATCCTCGGTCCAGCCCATCGCGCGGGCAATTTCCAGAGCGTAACGGCAGACTCGCCGGGAATGTCCTGCCGTCTCATTGTCGCGGAGATCGATGGCCGCGCCAAGCGCTTGCAAAGTGTCTTCATAGCTGCGCTCCAGCTGCTGAAGCGCTTCGCGTAGCTGGCCAGTGCGGTCCGCGACCATTTCTTCGAGTCGCTCTTGATAATCTTTTACTTGCTGTTCCAGATGTCGCTTGTGGAGGGCGCTCTTCAGGCTGGCAATGACGGCATTCTCCAGAAGAGGTTTGACGAGATAGTCGTCCGCGCCACACCGCATGGCTTCCACTCCCACCTCCACGTCATCCACTCCCGTAGTGACGAGGAATGCAGCGTGAGGGTAGTTGCGGCGAACCTGGGCAAGAAGCTCGAGGCCACCGATGCCCGGCATTTGGAGATCCGAAATCACGGCATCAAAGGACTCGCGTTCTAATGCCAGGAGAGCTTCTTCGCCGCTGCTGGCGGTGCAGCACAAAAACGCAGGCGCGCGCAGCATAATAGCGAGGAGTTTACACGCGGCTTGTTCATCATCGACAGCGAGGACGCGGACAACAGGCAGAGGATGCGATGCAAGAGCTCCGGCAATGCGCACATTATCTCGATGCACGGAGCCGTCAGCGATAGCCATGGTTGTAATCCATGCGGATTCCTAATCCAGCACCCACGGTCCGGTTTTCTCGAGGAACCGGAATCCATACCGGCGAAGCGCGGCGGACTTTGTGTCCGAGTGAATGACCTTCGCTTTGCCAACGTAACGGGGCACCGGAATGGTGAGATGCACTTCCACAATGGAGCCGTCGTCGAGCTCGGCCGTCGAGGCGCACAAAAAACCGCTGAGACTTACGTTTTCGGTGATGGTTTCCTGCTCCACTTTTTTCCCGGCGCTGTCTGTGTGCACTAGCTTCAGTGGCACCCGCAAACGAACGCGGACTTCCGAGCGCGGTGTAAAGCGGCGCGTCTTGTTGAGCTGTGAGAGACAAGTCCGGAGTCCATCGAAATCAATGGGTTTTTCGAAATAGGCGAATGCGCCAAGCTGTTTGCACTGTTCTTTGATGTGTGCGCCGGCCTCTCCACTGACCACAATCACGGGAATCTTTTGCGTGTGGCTAAACGCCGTAAACGTTTGAAGCAGCTCGTAGCCGGAGTAATTGGGCATGCGAAGATCTAGCAGGATGGCGTCGGGCTTATGTTCGAGTGCCAGCGCGAGGCCCTGTTCAGGCTCACCAGAATCGATGATTTCATACGCATCGCGGAACTCAAGACGTATCAAACGCCGGATGGCTTCGTCGTCGTCCACAATCAAAAGCTTTTCCATCGCAGACTTCCTCCTAACCGCCTGACCGGATCGAGCTCCCCGCGAGTTCTGCCACGGAATCTGAACCGGGTGAAGGCTTCTTGCCTCCATCGAGGACTTCGCGGACCTTTTGCAGAAAGACCTCTTCCGTGAACGGTTTGTGTAAGAGATGCGTTCCCGGTTCGAGAACACCATGCCCAGCGATAAAACTATCGGTATATCCGGACATGTAGAGCACCTTCATTCCGCGATGGCGGGGAATCAGATGCTCGGCAAGTAGCCGGCCGTTCATCCCGGGCATAACGACATCGGTGAGCAGCAGATCGAGCGGGCGCCCGATGCGCGTGGAGACTTCCAGCGCGGCTTCGCCACTTTCCGCTGAAAAGACCTGATATCCGGCGGAGTCAAGAAAAGTCTTTACAAGTTTTCGTAGCGGTTCCGAGTCCTCGACCAGAAGAACGGTTTCGGAGCCACGCAGCTTATCGGCCGAATAGGGTTCTGGTTCTTCGACAACGGCGGGACCTGTATATCGCGGGAGGAAAATTCGGAAGGATGTGCCTTTGCCGGGAGCGGTGTCCACGCCGGTGTAGCCGTTGCTTTGTTTAACTATGCCGTAAACAGTGGCCAAGCCGAGGCCTGTGCCTTTGCCACGCTCTTTCGTGGTGAAGAAGGGCTCAAAAATATGTGTGAGGGTTGCAGAGTCCATGCCTGTGCCCGTATCAGTCACGCTGAGGAGCACGTAGCTGCCAACTTTAGACCCAGGGTGCCGGCGAGTGTAGGGTTCGTCTAACTTCACATTTGCAGTTTCGATCTTTAGCTTGCCGCCCATCGGCATCGCGTCCCGGGCGTTGACCGCCAGATTCATAATCACTTGCTCGATCTGGCTTTGGTCTGCTTTCACGTTCCCAATCTCCGGATCGAGAAGCAGGGTCACTTCAACGTCTTCGCCGAGAAGCTGTGGCAGCATCTTCTCCATATCCGTGGCCAGACTATTCAGATTGAGGACCGCGGGCGTCAGGACTTGCTGCCGGCTGAAGGCCAGCAATTGTTTGGTCAAGGAAGCGGCACGTTGACCTGCCTTTTCGATTTCCAGCGCATGCTCGAAGAGCGCGCTGTTTGCCACCAGTTCTCGCTTCAGAACTCGGCTGTAGCCGATGATTACGCCCAGAAGATTGTTGAAATCGTGAGCGATTCCTCCCGAGAGCCGCCCGATGGCTTCCATTTTTTGCGCCATTCGTAATTGCTTTTCGAGGACTCGTTTTTCGGTCACGTCTTCCGCAAACACTTCAAAATAGGCGGGAGCCCCGCTTTCATCGTTGACCCGGCGGCCGGAACAACGCACGGTGATTGGCGTGGCGTCCTTGCGATTCCACTCCACTTCAATGTCCTTGATCTCTTCGGTGCGGATGAGGAGTTCAATCAGGCGCTCGTATTCGCCTGCGTGCCGGAAGACTTCGGTAGCGACAGCCTTCTCGAGAAGTTCTTCCGCTAATTCGTAGCCAAGCATTTTTTGGAGCGCCGGATTCACCTGCAGAAAGCGGCCTGCCGTGCTGGCGCGATAAATGCCGTACGGAGCATCCTCGACCACGGACTTGAACCCTGTTTCGGATCGCCGGAGGGCCTCTTCCGCTCTTTTGCGC
>CAVPWC010000019.1:0-31379 GCA_963709315.1 uncultured Acidobacteriota bacterium | reverse complement strand
GAGAATTATGGAGCGGCCTATCGGAATCGAACCGACACCTGAACCTTGGCAAGGTTCCGTACTACCACTATACTAAGGCCGCTCAACGACAGTTCTTTTTATAACATGCCCGCACTACAGCGACAAGCCTTCCTTGGCTCGCTTTTCGTCAAAGCCCCGATGTTGAACGCCAGCTTCAGGATACCATCGTGACGCGCGCGGACTTGACCACCGGGGAACGCTTCTGCCGGTCCGCGAAACGATCCGCTTTGTCTTTGTCTGTATACACGCGCCCAAACTTCTCGCCATCCGCATAGTAAACGGTCACCAGAAAATGCTCATGTTTGCGCCGCTTATCCTTGTTGAAGTTAGTCTTCTCTTTCGCCGGGGACTTTTTCGTTGGAGTTTTCGTCACAGAGGCCATCCCCTTTTTAGGTTGGTAGGACACTTCATCCACTATCGCAGGGAAGCGCCACTCGCGCAAGTACCCCTATCGACAGTAATGCGATGCTCAATACAACCAAATTATGCAGTATCCGGAAACTCTGGGCTCGCTGGCAATCCATATTGAGCTTGCCGCTGCCAGCGGTCAGCGAATATCCGATTCACGCACGGACCACACTCAGAGCCAATTTGGACCGTCCGCCAAATGTTCCTTTTCCGTGCAAAATACAAGCAAATTCGCCGTTTCTCCCACTCCCGCCCCTGGTCCGCCCAAACTTTGTTCAAAAGAAGTTGCCCCCAATGAAACTTTCCCCCAGTTTTTTCGTCTTAACCTATGAGGCCAACGATAGACTGAATGTGGCGGAGAATGAACATGATAATGACAATAACGAAGCACCCGCCCCTCGTGGAAGACCTGCGAAATCATTCGCAGGAGCAGATTGCTGAATTGCGCATGCTGCTTCATTCCGGTGCTCTTTCGCGGCCAGATCCGCGACGGCCCGGTTTCTTTGAAATCGAAGGGCGTTCGGACGTTTATTACGTTTTCAAATATCCTACGGGAACGAAGGTAATGCTGCTCGGTGTGTGGAATCGCGAAAGCGATCCTGTCGCGGAGCTTGTGGCTTGCAGTTGTCCAGCCGCGTAATTATCCAGTTTTCCATGACAGCGTAAGAATTTCAGAAGCGCTCCGGCCCAGCCGGAGCGCTTTTTGGTGTCTGAAGCACTTTTATTTCTCTTCGTCCAGTTCCAGCGACGCGGAGTTGACGCAGTAGCGCAATCCCGTCGGCTGAGGACCATCCTCAAAAACATGGCCCAGGTGTGCGTCGCAGCGCCTGCACTTAACCTCGGTCCGCGCCATGCCGTGGCTGGCATCGGTTTCCGTCTCCACAGCCTCTTCGCTCTCCGGAGCATAAAAGCTGGGCCACCCGGAGCCCGAGTGGTATTTGGTATCAGAACGAAACAGCGGCTGGCCACAGCAGACGCACTTGTAGACCCCGGGGGTGTCCGTGTCTTCATCTTCCCCTGTAAAAGGAGGCTCTGTCCCTTTTTGACGGGTCACATAGTATTGATTCGACGTGAGTTGCTTCTTCCAAGCAGCTTCGTCCTTGCGAATTTTCTCGTTCATGGTTTTGCCCCAATTCCTCTTTAATTTGGCTCTCGCCGTGCTCTCTTACTGGTATCAGATTCGCTTCAAGGGCTTTAGGATTCGCGGCAGCTCACTAATGGCCCCGATACAATTGAATTCTAACCCGAAAGTCGCTATGCCAGAAAAGCTCGAAAAACGAGTGACCGACAACCGCGTCAGCCGCAGGGCTAAAATTGCCCGGCCCGTCCGCGTGCGCCCCTCGGAGCCCCGCGACGACCATTTCGAGGACTTGCCTATCAGTGTAAATGCCTCAAAGACAGGCATTTATTTCACCACGCGGCTGCATTCCTATTATCCCGGCATGCGTGTTTTCGTCACTTTTCCATTCACTTCCGCGCACGATCCCATGAATTGCGAGTATGTCGCGCAGGTCGTTCGTGTCGAGAAGCTGGATAACGGCAAGACCGGGGTGGCCGTCAACCTGAAGATGAGCCTGAACTTCAACGCGCCGGGGCTGACAGGCTCGGGAAACAAACGCTAGAGTCTCCGCTCCTTTTTCGAAAGCCACCAAACAGCAACAAAATAGATCAACAAAAACCGCGATTGACAGCGGCGGCGAATTTCTTTACTTTGTTATTGTGAACTCTCGGGCGCATCGCAACCATCATCATCACGGCCACACGCCGCGCTCGATGAGGTGTGCATAGAGTTTCGCAACACAAAGCACCCATCGGCCCGCTGGCGCAAAAAGCCCCAGCGGGTTTTTTGTTTTTCGGGTGATGGATTTTGGAGATTTGGTTTTGGGAGGCAGGCACGTGGAATCGGTGAATATCGACTTTGCAAAAGCGGGCGGATTGGTTCCGGCCATCATCCAGGATCATCGCACTGGGGCCGTCCTCATGCTTGGCTTCATGAACTCCGTCTCGCTGGCCGAGACGCAGCGCTCCGGCGAAGTGGTTTTCTTTAGCCGCTCGCGGAATAAACTCTGGAAGAAGGGCGAATCCAGCGGACATGTGTTGAAGCTACGCGAGATGCGTGTCGACTGTGATGGCGATGCCCTACTTGTTCGTGTCGAAGCCGTGGGTCCCGGCGTCTGCCACGAAGGCTATCGCAGCTGCTTCTTCCGCAAGCTCGAATCTGACGGCAGTGCTGAAATCACCGAAGACCGCACATTCGTGCCGGAAGAAATCTACGGGGAACCGGGACAAGAGAAAAAGGCGTGAGCGCTCCGAAGCTGAAGCTCGGCATTCCTAAAGGCAGTTTGCAGGACGCCACGCTCGAACTCTTTGCCCGCGCCGGCTGGAAAATTACGCTCAGTTCGCGCAGCTATGTACCGACTATTGATGATCCAGAGATCGAGTGCCTCATGGTACGCGCGCAGGAAATGGCCCGCTACGTGGAAACCGGCGCGCTGGACGCCGGGATCACCGGCCATGACTGGGTCGTCGAAACGGGCGCGGCCGTCGAAGAGCTTTCCGAACTCGTCTACGCCAAGCAGCGGCTCGCTCGCGTGCGCTGGGTTCTCGCCGTTCCTGAAGATTCTGCCATGCGTGATGTTCGCGACCTCGAAGGCAAAACCATCGCCACCGAAGTTGTCCACATCACGGAAAAATATCTCGCGCGCCACGGCGTGAAAGCTCGCGTCGAGTTTTCCTGGGGAGCCACCGAAGTCAAAGTTCCCCAGCTTGCCGACGCCATCGTCGAAGTCACCGAAACCGGTTCGTCTTTGCGCGCCAATCGCCTGCGCATTGTTGACACCGTTCTCGAATCCGCCACCGTTTTCATCATGAATCGTTTTGCCGCAACGGAACCGTGGAAACGCGAGAAGGCGGAAAATTTAATTCTGATGTTGCAAGGCGCGATCGCCGCCGCCAGCAAGGTCGGCTTGCTGCTCAACGTTCACCGTGACGATCTAGACGCCGTGCTTGGTGTTTTGCCAGCTCTTAAGAAACCTACCATTTCGGCGCTAAGTGAACCCGATTGGGTGGCTGTGAACACCATTGTCGATGAAGCCGTGGTTCGGCAGATCTTGCCGAAGCTGAAAGCCGCCAAAGCTCAAGGCATCGTCGAGTATCCTCTAAACAAGATCGTGCTCTAATGCGCATACTCAAACTCACCGCCGCGGTCGAAAAAAACCTCCTCCGTGCCCGTCACGAGCGCGATCGCAAAGCCGAAACCATCGCCGCGAACATCATCGCGGACGTGCGCAAGCGCGGCGACAGCGCCCTCTTCGAGTACACCAAGAAATTCGACCGCGTCGATCTTCGCCCTGCCAACGTTTGGATCTCTCAACGCGAAATCGCCGCTGCGCGCAAGCGCGTCAGCGCAGCTTTTCTGCGTGCTCTCCAACACGCAGCCCACAACATCCGCCGCGTCGCTAAAAAACAACTGCCGCGTCCGTGGACTCTCGACGTCGAATCCGGCGTAAAAATCAGCCAGCGCGTTTCCCCCATCGACTCCATCGGCTGTTACATCCCCGGCGGCCGCTTCGCTCTCGTCTCGACGATGCTGATGACCGTTCTCCCCGCCCAAGTTGCCGGCGTAGAAAACATCACTGTCGTCTGTCCGCACCCCAATGACGCTCTGCTCGCCGCCGCCGATTTCCTCGGCGTGCGAAAAATAGCCCGCATCGGCGGTACGCAAGCCGTCGCTGCACTCGCCTACGGAACGAAAAGCATCCCACGCGTCGACAAGATCTTCGGTCCCGGCAACCGCTTCGTCACGGCCGCCAAACAGCTCGTCAGCAGCGATTGCGCCATCGATCTTCCAGCGGGCCCAACGGAAGCCATCGTTCTGGCGGCAAAAGGCGATCCGAAATGGATCGCTGGCGATCTTCTCGCTCAAGCCGAGCACGCTCCCGATGCAGGAAGTTTTCTCGTCACTACGAATCTCAAACTCGCGCGCGCCGTCCAAAAACAAGTCCAAGCGCAACTTGCAATTCTTCCGCCCAACAATCCTGCTCAGCAATCTATGCGCAACACCGGCGCAATCTTGCTCGCCGCGACTCTCGAAGCCGCGTGCGTTTTTTCCAACCGCTTCGCCGCGGAACATCTTAGCCTTCCAGACAATCCCGCCGCGCTGCTAAAAAGAATCACTGCCGCGGGCACAGTCTTCTTCGGCCCTTGGGGCGCGCAGCCACTTGGCGATTACATTAGCGGCAGCAATCACGTCCTGCCGACGGGCGGCTGGGCGCGGATGCGCGGCGGACTCTCCGCGGCCGATTACGTAAAATGCATCAGCGTTCAACGTATCGAACGCAGAGGCTTTCGGCGTCTCGCCAGTGACGCGATAAAATTAGCCAGAGCCGAAGGCCTGCTGGCTCACGCCAACGCCATCGAGGTACGAAGATGAAGGTTCGTCGATGAAAGCCCAACTCCCAACGCGCCAAGCTATCCTCGATCGCCGTACCTACGAGCCTCCCGGCGAAGGACGCGCCGACAAACTTCGCCTCGACTTCAACGAAAACACGGCGGGCTGCTCGCCCGCCGTCCAACGTGCATTGCGAAAGCTGACACCGAAGCTCCTTTCGATGTATCCAGAGTACGAGCGGGGCACTCGTCGCCTGGCGCGTCATTTTCAGGTGGCGCCAGAAGAACTGCTACTTACCAACGGCGGCGATGACGCTCTGCGGCTTTTCTTCGATGCCTTCGTCGACGCCGGCACTTCCGTCGTCATCTGCGAGCCGACCTTTCCGATGTACCGCTACTGGGGCGAAGTTGCGGGCGCGAAAATCGAAGTCCAGCGCTACGGAACCGCCATGGAATTTCCGCTCGATGGCATTCTGCAATCACTCGCCGCAAAACCCCGCGTTTTATTCGTCTGCAACCCCAACAACCCCACTGGCACGCTGCTGCAAGAAAGAATGATCGAAACAATTCTGAAAGCAGCCACTCACACTGCCGTCGTCCTCGACGAGGCATATGCCGAATTTTCTGGTGTCACCGTCGTGCCATGGATCAACAAGTACCCGCAACTCTTCGTGGCGCGAACCTTTTCCAAGGCTGCGGGGCTCGCGGGACTTCGCCTGGGAGCCGTGATTGCCAGCGCCGAGTCGCTCGCGATTCTTCGCCGCGCCACGGCTCCTTTCCCCGTCAACGTGGCGGCATTGGCTGCTGCCGAAGCCGCTGTCGGCGATCCGAAAACGATGAAGCTCTACGTAAAAAACATTCTGCGTACTCGCGCCTGGTTCGAAAAGGAGCTGCACAAACTCTCCGTCAAAACTTATCCGAGCGCCGGCAATTTTGTTCTGGTTGATTTTGGTCCCGGCGGATCAGCGATGTGCGCACAATTGCAGAAACAGGGCGTTCTCCTTCGCGATCGTGCCAAAGATATCGGCCCAGGCCTCGTGCGCGTCAGTATCGGCACTCAAAAGGAAATGGAGCGCTTGCTGCAACTCGTCAAGCGTTACCTCTGAGGACCACGGTTATGCCGCGCACCGCCACAATCCATCGCACAACCAAAGAAACCGATGTCCGTCTTAAACTCAATCTCGACGGCCGGGGGAAATCGAGCATTTCCACCGGGATCCGTTTCTTCGATCACATGCTCGATCTCATCGCGCGGCATGGCGCCGTCGACTTGGAAATTACGGCGAAAGGCGATCTGGACGTCGATCAACATCACACCGTCGAGGATGTGGGCATCGCTCTTGGTGAAGCCGTGTTGAAGGCACTCGGCTCAATACGGGGCATTTTGCGCGCCGGATATTTCTTGATGCCTATGGACGAAACGCTCGCCGCTGCCGCAGTCGATCTCGGCGGCCGGCCATATTGCGTGGTCAGCGCAAAAATATCCGCAAAGCGCATCGGCGACTTTCAAACCGAACTCATCGAAGATTTTTTTCAAGGATTCGCCCAAGCCGCCCGCGCCAACGTCCATCTTCGCGCGCTGTATGGGCGTTCTTCCCATCATCAAGTCGAAGCCATGTTCAAAGCGTTCGCGCGCGCGCTTCGTTTTGCCGTCTCACGAGACAAGCGTCTTCGCGGCGTTCTTCCCAGCACGAAAGGGCTTCTATGAAAGTCACGCTCATCGATTACGGTGCGGGCAATGTCACCAGCGTTGAGCGCGCCCTGGGACGTCTCGGCGCGGCGAGCCAGCGCTCCACTTCGCCGGGGTGCATCGCAAAAGCCGAAGCTCTGCTTCTTCCCGGCGTCGGCCACTACGCCGCACTTATTCACGCACTGGACGAGCGTGCTTTGCGCGCGCCTTTGCTTGATGCCATTCAGCGCGGTGTTCCGTTCCTTGGCGTGTGTCTCGGCCTGCAAGCGCTCTACGAAACCAGCGAGGAAGCTCCAGAACTTGCGGGCCTGAAACTTTTCCCAGGTTCCGTTCGTTCCCTTCCCCCCACGGTGAAGCTTCCGCACATGGGCTGGAATCAACTCAAGCTCGCTCGCCCCTCTCGCCTGCTTCAGGCCATTCCTGCCGATGCGTATTTTTATTTCGCGCACTCTTTCGCGGCGACGAACACGAATGGCGAAACTGTCGCTCTTTGCAAGCACGGCGCGGATTTCGCCGCTGTCGTCGAAAAACAAAATATTTTCGCAGTGCAGTTTCACCCCGAGAAAAGCGCGGAGGCAGGCGCGCAGCTTCTGCAAAATTTTCTGAGGCTCGCGGCGTGAGCCTGGCGCACCGCATCATTCCGTGTCTCGATACAGATGGCGTGCGCGTAGTCAAAGGAGTCAATTTTATTGGACTGCGCGATGCGGGCGATCCGGTTGCTCTGGCTGCTCGCTATAACGCGGTGGGCGCCGACGAACTCGTCGTCTTGGATATTGCGGCGTCCCGCGACCGACGCCCTACTTTCCTCGAAACGATTCGCCGCGTGGCTGCCGAACTCGCCATTCCACTCACCGCGGGCGGCGGCATTCGATCGTTGGACGATGCACGCGCGGTCGTGCGCGCCGGTGCTGACAAAGTGACTGTCAACACGGCCGCGGTCGCTCGGCCCGAGCTTATCTCTGAACTATCGCGCGAATTTGGCGCGCAAGCTGTGGTTCTGGCGATCGACGCGAAACGAGTGGGCGATCACTGGGATGTCATGGTTCGCGGCGGCCGCGATTCCGCAAATCGCGATGCGCTCGCGTGGGCGCGGGAAGGCGTCGAACTTGGCGCCGGCGAAATCCTTCTCACGTCCGTTGATCGCGACGGAACGCAACTCGGCTTCGACACGCCTCTCACTGCCGCGATTTCGCGCGCTGTCACTGTTCCCGTCATCGCTTCGGGTGGGGCGAAGCTCCCCGAACACTTCGCAGAGATTTTTTCCGAAGGCGCAGCCGACGCCGCACTGGCTGCTTCGATCTTTCACGACAACGTGCAATCCATTCGCGAACTAAAGCAATTTCTCGCGGCGCGCAAAATCGAGGTCCGCCTTCCGTGCTGATTCCCTGTATCGATCTTCAGGGCGGCCAAGCCGTCCAGCTAGTGCACGGCCGCAAACGCGAACTCGCTGTCGCCGACGTGTTCGGCCTGCTCGAGAAATTCAAATCCTATTCCTGGCTACATCTCATCGACCTGGACGCGGCCATCGGCAGTGGTGACAATGACGCAATCGCCCGCGAACTCTGCACACAAGCGCGCGAGCGTTACAAATTGAAAGTTCGTGTCGGCGGCGGCATCCGGACGACGGCTCGCGCCCAGGAAATCGCCAAGTGGGGTGCGGACCAAATCATCATTGGCAGCGCCGCGTTTCGCGAAGGAAAGATCAACATGCGTTTTTTCCGAAAGCTCGCACAAAAGCTCCCTGCCACCAAAATCGTCATCGCCCTCGACACCGCAGAAGGCCGCATCACCGTCAACGGCTGGCGCCGCAAACTCACATTGCGCCCGGAAGATGTCATGTCGCAGCTTGAACCTTTCTGCAGCGCGTTCCTTTGCACCGACGTGGACCGCGAAGGCACCATGACCGGAGCAAATCTCGAATGGTTTCGCAAACTCCGCGGAGCAACAACGCATCCCATTATTGCCGCTGGCGGAATTAAAACTCGCCGCGAAATCAATACACTGGAAAAAATTGGCATGGACGCCGCCGTCGGCATGGCGATCTACAAAAACCGCCTCCACTGAACAGCGATTCGTCCTGCGATTTCTCGATTAACTTCGCCTATCTGTCCGTCCCCGATCGGCTGCCGGCGACAGTTTGCTATTTCAAACACAAGTGAGAGAATGGCCGCCGACTGCCTTGCACGCAGGCCGTGGAGGAAGGATGTCGACTCGAACTCTGGACCCGGGTCTTCAGGAATTGTTGCGCGGACGCTATATCGCCACTCTCGGGACCGAGAACGCGGATGGCAGCATCCACCTGACCGCAGTGTGGTATATGTTCGAGGATGGCCACCTGCTCGTCGCGACCTCTTCCAAAACGCGAAAGGCCCGCAACATAATGGCCCGGCCGAAGGCTTCGTTGATGGTGGACGTACGAAAGCCGGCTACCGAGCGCGGCGTGGCCGCTATCGGAACGGCGGAATTAATTTCGGGTGACCGTTCGCGCGACTGGAACCGGCGCATTCACAGCCGCTACATGAGCGCCGCGGCAATGTCCGATCCGCACATCGAACCGGTGTTCGCATCGTTTGATGACGTCACGATACGGCTTTCGCCGCTTTCGTGGACCGCGTGGGACATGGCAGCGCTGGATGCTCAGGCGTTTGGCGGACGGTTGGGCGGAACGCCGGGATACATGTTGCCCCTGGACTGAGAGTGAGTCTTTGGATTCGCGTGCGTCGCGGGGTGGCGTGGAGTCGTCTGCTCGCCAGCTTGCGTCACGCAGAAGTTAAGGTAGGATACAAACCCATGCGAAAAATAATGTGGTTGTCAATGTTCCTGGTTCTCTTTTCAGGCGCGGGCCACGCACAAAGTGGCGCGCAGTCCGCCGATTCCCTGCTCTTCACGCTGAAGCCCCTCGGCAACAATGTTTTCGCGGCTATCGATATACCCAAAAGCGCCGCCGGTTCGAACGCGGGCTTCGTGATCGGCGAAGACGGCGTCGCGGTCATTGACACTTTCCAGGATGCCAAAGCCGCGCAACAACTCCTCGTGGAAATTCAAAAACTCACCAAGCTTCCCGTGAAATTCGTCGTCAACACGCACTATCATCTCGATCACGTCACCGGCAACGGTGTGTTCGCGAAAGCGGGCGCGGTGATCATCGCCCAGAGAAACGTGCGTCCCTGGATTCACACCGAAAATTTGAAATTCTTCGGTGCCAGCATCAAGCCCGAGCAAAAAGCGTGGATCGATGGACTTGTCGCACCCAACGTCGCCTACGATTCTTCGATCGATTTGTACTTGGGCTCGCGGAAAATCCTGGTGCGCAGTTTCCCGGGCCATACCGGCGGCGATTCCGTCGTTATCATTCCCGATGCGCAAGTCGTTTTCACGGGAGATCTTTTCTGGAAGAAAACGCTTCCCAATCTGATCGACGGGACTACCGACAAGTGGGCGGAGAGCGATGCCAAGCTCGCCGCCGAATGGCCGAAGGCAGCATTCGTTTCTGGCCACGGCGATGTTGGCGCGGCGGACGACGTGCTAGAGTTTCGCAGCTATCTTACGGATCTGCGCGCGATGGTCGCGCAATCCATCAAGAATGGACTCTCAAGCGACGCGCTCGTGAATTCCGTGCTGCCGCAGCTTCAGCAGAAATATGGCAGTTGGGCCTTCTTCGATCACTTTGCTAAGCGCAATATTGCAGACACGGAGAAGGAGTTGCGCGGCGACAAAAAAATCCCCCAGCCTGCAGCCGAATAATTTCAAGAATTGCGCGACGGAAACTTAATCCGCGAGTTTGCCCGTTGCGAAAATCTCTTTTCTTAGTTCCTATCTCAGATAAGCGTCCGTAATGTACTGCTGCACCATGCGTTGAGTATTGAAGAACGAGCCGTTGATCGCGATGGCGTGCTGCATGATTTGGACATATAGTCTCGGCTCTTTATAAAACATGGGAAGAATGACGTTTTCCAGTTTCCAGTAAAGCGATTCGGCCTCTTTGGTGTTGTCCGTGGCGGCGTCCGCCGAGTCCATCGAGCGCCGAGGCTCTCCAATCGACCATCCAGTGACGCCCTCGATGTGCCCTTCCGCCCACCAGCCATCGAGAATGCTCAGGCTGGGAACTCCGTTGAGGGCCGCTTTCATTCCGCTCGTGCCGGAGGCTTCGAGAGGAAATTGCGGCGTATTCAGCCAGAGGTCCACGCCGGAAGTCATCATGCCGCCGAGATCGAGATTGTATTCGTCGAGAAAAACAACCGGCACAGCCTTCCGCAACGCCTTCTTCGCCTGGAAAATGTGACGGATGATGTCCTTGCCGCCGCCGTCATTAGGATGCGCTTTGCCCGCGTAGACGATTTGAAAATGGCCGGCATTTTTCGCAATCTGCCGCAAGCGGTCCAAATCAGAAAGGATTAGGTCCGCGCGCTTGTACCCCGTCGCGCGCCGCGCAAATCCAATCGTGAAAACATCTTCCTCCAGATTCAGACCGGTTTTCTCGCGCACGGCTTCGAGAAGCGCGTGTTTGGCGATGAGATGGGCCGACCACACTTCTTCAGGAAGAAGGCCGAGGGCACTTCTAAGACTGTAGTTGTCTTCCCGCCATTGCGCTATTTGGCGGTCGAAGAGCTGCTGGAATGCAGGCGAGGTCCAGGTTCCGGCGTGAACGCCGTTGGTGATGGCCTCGATGGGAACTTCCGGAAACATCTGGCGCGAAGTGACTCCGTGCTGTTTGGCAACGCCATTCACGTAGGTGCTCAGACTCAGCGCCAGATAGGTCATATTCAAATGGGCGCCACGCGCCGCGGCTTCCTGCAAATCCGGATAGTTTTGTTCGGTTTGCAGAGAGCGCTTCACCAGCTCGGCAACTGAAGCATCCTTGAGATCAAAAAATTTGCTTTGCTGCGGAAACACGCGAGTGAGGTATTCGATGGGAAACCGATCATGCCCGGCAGGCACTGGCGTGTGCGTCGTGAAAACACACTTAGCGCGCACTTTTTCGATGTCTTCGCCATTGATCGCGGTACGACCGGCGCTCACGGCTTCTTCGCCAAGCAATTCCAGAGAGAGCAGCGCGGCATGGCCTTCGTTCATGTGATAGCGGGTGAGGTCTTCGTATCCGAGGGCGCGAAGCATCCGCACCCCACCAACTCCCAACAGAACTTCCTGGCACAAGCGGTAGTAGGAATCGCCGCCATAGAGTCCGCCGGTGAGGTTGCGGTCCCATTCGGAGTTGGAGGGTAAATCGGCATCCAGAAAATAGACGGGAACGTTAAATCCGCGAACGCCTTTTACGTCATAGCGCCAGGCGCGAAGTTCAACGCGGCGATTCTCCAAAGGCACGGTTACGCGCGCGCTTTCTTCCTTAAGAAAATCCTCGACGTTCCAAACTACCGGCTCTTCGGTTTGGGAGCCGTCTTCCGAGAGATGCTGCGAAAAATATCCGCGACGATAGAGCAACGACACGGCCACCATGGCCAGACGGAGATCCGCGGCAGCGCGGATGGTGTCGCCGGCGAGTACGCCCAAGCCGCCGCTGTAGCTCGGCATGGCGTTCTCGAGAGCAATCTCCATGGAGAAGTAGGCGATAAAGCGTTTAACCGAATTGGCGTGCGCGAACATCTCTCTCGTTTCTCCCCCGGCCGCTCATCCGGCAGTCAGGCAGCGAAAATGGGCAATGATTGACCTTTAATTGTCGAGGAAACGCCGCGCTCAATCAAGCGGGTAGCGACTGAATGTTGCCAAGTGCATTGCGCGCAGCTGAGGCTCCATACGATGAGCATCGCTAAGACGAGCAAGCAGGCTTGTGTGCGGCAGTTCCAAGTGGCAGGAATCCCTGTCACAGCTTCTTCGCGCTTTCGTTCGTCAATTCCCTTTCGTTGAGTCGTCCTTTGCAAGCTGTGCGTGAGCTTGGGGAGTTGGACGAGTAAGCAGGTCGGCGTACTCCTTGTAAAATTTGGCTTTGTCGAGGTCAACCTGGACTTCGACGAGGGATTCACCCATTTCGGGGTGCTGGCCGGGAGCCCACGCGAGCGTATCGCCGTAGGAAGCGCCGTGGTCGATTTCCACATCCATATACAGCTTTTGCCATTTGGTGATGATGCTGGGATCGAGCCAAGCGACGGCGGCGAGTTCATCCCAGAGAATATTAGGCTGGGCATATTTCGCAACGTACTGGGCGACAGGAGTGGGACTCTTGGCTATCTGCTCGATGAGACTTTTTTCCATGCGCGTTTTGACAGAAATGTCCACGGTGGTAAGGACGAAACGCGGCCAATGAGCGTGGAGGACGGCGTGAGAGGCTTCCGGATCCATCCAGAAATTAAATTCGCGGCGCGGAGAGAACTGGAACTCGGGATCGTCGGTGGTGGGATTGATGCTGCCGCCCATGACAATGAGTTCCTTGACGAGTCCGGAGAAATGAGGATCGAGAGCGATGGCCAAAGCAAGGTCGGTCATCGGCCCCGCGGCGTAAATAGTGACTTCGTGCGGATATTTATGGACCATGCGGACCATGAAATGCGCGGCGTCTTCGGCCGAAGGCTTGATTGTGGGAGCGCCTTCGGTCATGGGCGGAATTTCATAGGGTCCGTGGACCCCGTGGCCGTGCTCAAAATTCCAAGCGCCTTGGTAAATGACTTTGCCATAGAGGATTTCCCATTTAGCGATGTATTCCTTGGAACTGACGAGAGGAAAAGCCGCGCCCGGAACGACGGGGATATCGGTACGGCCGATGATTTCCATGAGGCGCAACGTGTGCTGGACTTCTTCGTCGCGCCAGGCATCGCCAGTGACGACGGTGATACCGAGAACATCGGTGTCGGGGGAATTGACGATGGCGAGAATGGCTTGCATGTCTGTGCCGCCGGGACCCGAGGCGTCTTGATCGATGATGACTTTGTGTTTGGTCTGCGCGTGAGCGGGCAGAGCGAGGAAGATACAGAATAAGAGAAACAAAACCGCTGGCCATCGAGTTGGAAAAAGCAGTTCCCTCACCTCGCTCGGCATTGCTGTGCTCTTGCTCGCCTAAGAACTGAATGGACCGGAATCTAGTTAACACGCGCCCCTCCCCGTACTTTTTTCGTAAGTGCGGATTATAAAGGGTTTTAAGTCCTTTGTTTTTGGAAGTGCAAATTTTAAATGAGTTATGCGTGGGCTTTTCGCACGTGCAGATTCTAAAGGAGTTAGCGCCAGATGAGTGGCGAACAACTGAGACGCGAAAAGAGAAGACTTCGTTAACTGATACGAGCAAAGACTGAACGTTTAACACGAGAGGAAATGAGGCACGGAGCGGCTGCTGTGCCGGAAGTTCGAGTTGGGCGGCGACGATCACAGGGAATGGTAGCACGATCCGTGTCGAATGTATATATTAAAGGTAATGTCATTCGAATGAACTGTGGGAAACTTTTTGGAGCGGGCGAACGAGCGGACAAGATTTCAACGCTAGTTATTTGCCGGAAAGCCACCAAGAATCGCCGCCCTCAACTTGGATTTCAATGATGCTGCCGTCTTGCAAGCCGAGAACCGATCGAAAGTGAATTTGTCCCATCAACTCGAGGTACGCTTTGCCGTGAAATTGACCTGCACCGAGTTCGTGAGAATCGGGACGCACGATAATGGCCCGGTTGCCGGAGACGAGACAGCGCTGCAGCTTGATGGTTTCGCAGAGAAGGGATTGCTGATTGTAGGGATATTCGTGGGGGAGGATGAGGGCGTCAGCGGGAACGATGTAGTCTTCCGGGAGGGTGACGTTGAGCGTGCCGTGAACGAGATCGGGAAGGCCGATGCGAGATGCGATCAAGGACATGACCGGGTTGAGATTGGGAGTTGCCATGCCATAGCCGGAAGTAACGGTGCCGAGGAAGAGTTTCATGGGTGGAACCGGGTGTTGTTCCCTGATGGAAGTTAACACGAAATTTGTAGAGTCTTGAACGCAGACATTGGATTAACGCTTAAAGAAAAAAGCGGCCCAGGGCGGGGCCGCGGGCCGGAAGAAAACGGTCACCTGAAGAAGGGTCACCCTTCTCAGGGTGACCCTTAGGACGCTGTTAGAAAGTGAGCTTAAGGCCGAGTTGGACCAGGCGCGGGTTGTTTACCGTTGAGTTGACCGCGCCAAAACCGTTTGAAGCGTTGATGTCGCTGACTGGCTGACCGAATTGCGCGTGGTTGAAGAGGTTGAAGAATTCCGCCCGGAAATTCAGACCCATATTCTCCCAGGGCAGTTTGAACTGTTTGATCAGAGAGAAATCGGTATTCACGAAATCCGGACCGTAGACGGGAACACGACTCGCGTTGCCGAGTTCACCCTGTGCGGCGTGCACAAAGCATGCTGGGTTAATGTACTGGGTCTTGGTCTGGTTTGCGTAGGGGTTGCAACCAGCAACTTGGTCGGGGCGGTTGAAGTTATTACCATTGCCACCGGTGTTAAAGGCGACGCCAGAGACGCCAGGCCCGCTAAAATTTCCGTTAGCGCTGTCAATCAGGGGGAAGGCGAAGCCGGAAGTGATTTTTTCGATCAGCGTTACCTGCCAGCCGCCCAGCAGCGAATTCGTCACGTTGCTCCAGTCGGAGCCGAATTTCTTGCCTCTGCCAAACGGCAAATCATAGATGACGCTGGCAGTAAAGTTATTGTGAAGATCGAGTTGAGACGGGGCCCAATCCAGATTCTGCCAATTCGGCAGCGGGAAGTACGGCGCGCTCAGCAATGATCCGAGGCCGTCGCTAAGCCCATTGTCGTAAGTATGCGAATACGTGTAGGCGATCAGCGCATAAACGCCGTAACGGGAACTCTTGGTCTCGGCCTTCACTTGCAAGGAGTTATAAGTGGTTTTGCCGAGGTCCCCGAATTCCAGGATGGCGTTGAAGTTTGGTGGAGTGTAGGGCGATATGAAAGGAGCCCCACCGGCGGCGCAGCCGAGGGTGTAACCACTAATCGTGCCGCAACCCGAAGGGCCGTTCGTGTCCATGGCGTTGCCGGCGACCAAGATGTGGTTGCCACGCGAACCAGCGTAGCCAGCGGTGAGCACGATGTTTCCGGGCAACTGCCGCTCGACGTTGGCATTGTACTGCACCACTTCTCCCTGCCGGAAGTCCCGCGGTTGGTAGAAATATGTCCCGGTAAATGTGGACACAGTCGGCGGAGTGTTAAAAATTGGAAAACCGCTAGAGATGCTGGAGACGGTGCCGCCCGGGCCACAGGCCGGGGTATTACCGGATGGAGTAGAAATTGGGCAGCCCCCGAACTGGAAGATGTCGCCCTCGGCGAAAAAAGGAGGGTTCTGCCAAAGGCCCTGCGCGCCCTGGCTCCAAGCCGAATCGTGATAGATCGAAAATCCGCCTCGGACCACCGTCTTGTCGCTTCCGAGAACCTTCCAAGCCGCGCCAATACGCGGCTCAAGAGCCTGCCAATTCATGTATATGCCAGCCGACCCACCTATGCCGCCCTGATTGGCGACGAGAAGTTGGCCCGTGGCGGCGTTGGCGCCCGTGGCAATACTGGGAGGAATGAAATCCGCCATGCGGCCGTCGGCCTCGGTGATAGGCGTGCTCAAATCCCACGCCAAGCCCAGATTGAGGGTGAGATCCTTGGTGATTCTCCAATCGTCTTGAACATAGGGACGGATGATTTTCCAGCGGCGACCGGTGACCGGGCCATTGAAAGTCTGATCGTGTTCGGAGATGCTCGTATAGCCCAAGGTTAAATCGGCTTCGGGATTACCGGAGAATGAGCCGAGGGGAATCCAGAAACCATCCTGAAAGGCTTCGGCGCCGACGTTCATCTGATTGGCGCGGACATCGATACCGACTTTGATGTCGTGTTTGCCGCGAATCAAGTCGAGGGAATCAGCAAAGGTAAAAATATTGGTTCCACCCTGGAAAGGGGTGTAGCCGCGGTCGCCGAGGGACCACAAGCCGCCGTTGAACAACACCGAAACCAAGCCGCAGCTATAAGCTCCCGGGGTACACGTCTCGCTCCCGGGTGTGCCGGTGCAGCCGAGGTTGGCACCGGGGATGCCGATGCCGGCGAGGTTGGCGGAACTGCAAGAGCCCGTGCCCTGAGAAGTAATGTAGTCAAAGATGCGGTTGTAACCAAGGCTGGCCTGGTTCACGGTTGTGGGTGAAAAGACGTGGGTCTCGCTGATGGCCACGTTTCTGGCGTGGTTGATGATGCCCTGGTTGCTGCCGAAGGCGCTGGCCTCGGCAAACCCCCCGGTTAATCCGCCTGGAACGAAGGAAACAGCATCGTCATAGCTGAAACGGCCGAAAATGGTGTCGTTGGCCGTCAAGTTGTGGTCCACACGGACATCAAACTTCGTTTCATACAGGCTGCGGACCGGCTCGCTTACGAAATTGAATCCCTGAGCGGCATTATTGGCGTTTGGCAAGGGGTACAAATTCACCAAAGCCGCACCGAGAGGGTTAACTAAAGCGGCGGGTATTTTGGCGCAGGCAACGCCGGCAGCTTGACTGCCGTCAGGATTGACGACGGTTGGCAGGCCAGTGACGGCATTGCATTGAAAAGGGGTACCGCTCGTATAGGGGTTGGTGATGGAAGTGGGGGAAACCGGCGCCCCGAAGGGGTCGGCGCTGAAATCCGCGTAGGGCTGCGCGGCGCTCGTATGCATCGCGGCGCTGGGGACTAGACCGGTAAAGGTAATGCCATGAAGTTGATCCTTTTGCTCGCCATCAACAAAGAAGAACGTTTTGTTCTTGCGAATCCGGCCGCCGATGGAACCGCCAAACTGGTTCAGATTGAATTTTTCGGGCGTAGTGGCGAAGAAGCTTTTCGCATCGAGTGAGGTATTGCGCAAAAACTCGAAGAGCGATCCATGGAAGTCGTTGGAACCGGATTTTGTTGTGACCAGCACGGTGGGTCCTGCGCGAGTGCCGTATTGGGCGGAGTAGTTATAGGTCAAAACTTTGAATTCCTGAATATCGTCAATCGATGAAAAAGTCCCAATGCCTCCGGCCGTCAATTCATTGTTATCTACGCCATCCAGAATCCAATCGGTGCTGTTGGGACGCGAGCCGCCGACGGATAGCGAGAAGGAACCGCGCGCGGCGACTTCACTCGCAGAGGAGGTGGAGTTGAAAAAGCTATTGGGATTCGTCTCTGCCGTAGCTCCGGGCGTGAGCGTAGCGAGTTGGACGAAATCGCGGCCATTCAGAGGAAGTTGCGAGACTTCTTGAGCGGTGATGACTTGGCCGAGGGAGGGATTGGTGGTTTCGACGGCGACGGCAGAGCCAGTGACTTCGACCGTCGAAGAGACCGTGGATGGCGCGAGGGTGAAATCGAGTTCGCGGGATTCCTCAACTTGAAGGCGCAGGTCCTTGGTTTCGACAGTTTGAAAACCTTGGAATTCGACGCGCAGGGTGTAAATGGTAACCGGCAGCAAGGGGATGAGGTAATGGCCGGCTTCGTCGGTTGTAGCCTGGCGAGAGGCGCCGGTGCTTTGAGAAGTCGCAGTGACCGTGGCGCCGGAGATGGCAGAGCCAGATTTATCCAAGACGGTGCCGGAAAAGCTGCCGTTCGCTTGCCCATAAAGAGCAGGAGATAGAGAAGCCGCAAAAGCACAAATCACAAATACAAAAAGAATTCGGAACTTCATACGCCACACCCCTTTCAACGACCCCTCGCTACGATGCTAGTGACAGAAACGCCCGGCTCAAAATTTGTACACGACGTGGAAGAGATGACAAAGAAAGCTTGGCGAGCTATTGATCGCGGTTGATGTGCAGGACCGAAGCGCTTGTACGCTGAAGAAGTGAAGTACGAGGTCGTGGCACATACCGTGGAACCAATCTTTCCGCCAGGCAGCGAATGTGAACGGTTGTTAATACTTGCGAAGGTTTTCCCCCAGTTGCACCCATGGCCGTAGGCTAGCGTCCGGCTGAGAGAAGTGTCAAGACAAAAGTAGAGTTAGCGAATTGAGGCGGGGAAAAGAAATGCGGAGAAATTTTGAGAATTCTAATGAATTCAAAATTTTGATGCTTGGGCGCGTCGAGAGTGGAAGGGCTGAAACGGTGACAGTGATTCAGCGGTTGAGGACACGAGAATCGAGATGGTTTCATCGAGCGCGGGGAACGGACGGTATCGCTCGCAGTTCGGTGGATGGCTCACGTTACAAGGGTGATCACGGCGAGCGAAATCAAAACAAAGAAGGACGCGCGGAGCCACCCAACAAACTGTTATTCACGTTGGCGATGGTATGCGTGCCTTCGTTGCCGCCCCAAGAAAAGAGCAGGTACACCTGCGGGAAGCCCCCGGCGCGAAGCGTTAAACCCGCGGAAAAGCTATGAATCCAAGGGCTGGAGCCGAGTCCGCCGCGGGTGAGCGCAACTTTCCCTTCGTCGACCATAAAGGTGAACCCCAGCGGCAGACTGCCAATGGAATGCTCGAAATTTTCCCGAATTAGAAGGACATTCGGCGCACGAAAGCGAAAATCTTGATAGCTGCTCAACGATTGGTTGCCGTTGATATCAGAGCCGCCGAGTGTGGGCTGGAAATAAAATGGCACGCTGTCGGCGCCCGGAGTCATGGAAAGCGCCGAATAAAAGCGCACACCAAAACTGCCTTGAAGATCCCGGCTAAGTTCCTTGCACTCCGGGCTGTTCGCGCCCTGCGCGGTCAGGCACTCGTGATGTTGCGCGAATTTATCCACGGAACATTCCGCGTTTTCCGAATCCTGATCGACCGAGCACTCGTCGGGCCCGTTCGTGTCTCGCGGTACGATGAAACGAGTAGTCTTCCGGTAGATGGAAAACTGGTGCGACAAATCCGTGGTCAGGCGCTGAAACGAGAAAGTCGAGTTTCCGGGAGCAAAATACTGCTGGTAGGTCAGGTTGTAGTCCAAGTGAAGAAAATCATCGAACAGCACTGGGCGCATACGGAGACCTTCGCCAAGTTGCATCGTGCCGGCCTGATTCGTGAGTCCTGGAGCGGTAGCTTCCGTGTAAAGCGCGCCTATACTGGGGCTCGGCTGTCCAAGGCTCGGGCGAATATCCACGAAGCGTCCGTTCGCCTCGCCGAAGAAGGCGGCGCTTAGCCTCGCGGCAAACGGCTTGACCGCGCTTACACCGACGATCGTCTGCCTCATGCCATAAAAAGATCGTCCAGCCTCGGTGGAACCGGGCCCTAATCCAAAGTAAGTCAGTTTGTTGAGCGTGATCGTCTGCGCATAAACATTGATGACCGGCCTCTCGGGCAGCGCCGTCAAATTGGGCTTTAAGTTACGCCCCGTCGTTCCGAACTCGACCGTTGGCGCCTTTTCGTAGGTGTTCACAAGTTTCAGATAAACGCCCGCGCGCCACGAACCATTATCGGATGCAACCGCATCCGAATCCCAGGTAATACGCCAATTTTCAGTCGTTTTGTGGCCGACGTAGGCGAGCCCGACTCCGAAGCCATTCTGCGGCGCAATGCTGCCGACAGCGATGTGCACGGGCTGGCCAGTGAATAATTCCTGCCCGCAATCGACAAGTCCCTTGAGATCGAAACAACTGTGCTGCAGTTTGTAAAGCTCCGAAGGATTGTCTGGTCCAGTGTCCACGGGCGCAACGGGCTGTTGCGCACTCATCATGCGCGGGGCAAGTACCGTCAGCAGAAGAATCATGGTGACGCGCCGCATAGGTCACCTCCTCACTTTTTGGCTGGCTTTCGACCGTGCTTGTGCAGCAGAGCTGTAGCTTTGTGCACATATGCACTCACATCGGCTTCCGTTCTTAGTGAACTCATCTCGATATTCACCAGCGTAGTGAGTTCGTGCACATGTTTAATCATCGCCTCGCGCATGTGCAAAGCCTGGGATCGCAACAAGAGCCCCGCCGGGCGGTTGGGATTGTACGCACCGGGATCAGTCCTTGGAACGTTGATTACTTTGGGCGCCATGTTTCCCCTCTCGATTATTGAAGATTGTTGAAGACCACGCAGTCGTCATCCGGCCGCATCTGATCGGTCAGCAGGCCCAGAAAGGACTTGGCCTGCCGTTCCCGAACGGTGCGCTTGGCGTCGCCCTTGAGAAAAAAATTCGTAACTGTTCCAGGGATGGAGGCGTGCTCGAAAATCTGCCCATTGGCGGGGTCCTCGGGGCCAGTCACGACCGTACCGCGCGGAATCCACGGAGAAACAAGCGCAGCCGGAACGCGGATCCCGAGACGGTCAAACGCGAACGGAGCGCCGGTTCCCGTGGCGTCAGCCGAAGCCGTGTATCCATCCGGCGTACACGCTGGTGGAACGACGTGGTCGTAAATGCCGCCATGCTCGTCGTACACAACCAGAAGCGCCGTGTTCTGCCAAAGAGTGGGATTGGTGCGAATTGCGTTGTACACGCTGCCGATGAATCGCTCTCCTTCGCGCACGTTGTGATCCGGGTGCTGGTCGGAAGCAAGGACCTGCCCGCCGTCCGCGCCCGGATGATCGTTGTAGCAAGGCTCGATAAAGCTGTACTCAGGGAGAGTGTTTCCCGAGCAGTCACCGATGAACTGATCGAAAGTCGCGAAAATCTGTGGCTGATTCTTCAGCAGATTGACGATCTCCATGGTCGAGCTCGGCTGATCGTAGTAATAAATCTTCGCCGTGTGCCCAGCCTGAATCATGCGCTCATAAATGCTCGCGATCGTATTGTCCAGAATATAGAAAATATCCATTCCCACCTGGCCAAACGAAGTTCCGTAATGCGCAAACGCGCGGTTGCAAATCGTCGGCCCGGGAATCGATGAAAACCATCCGTTGAACACCGCAAACTCCGTAGCAAGCGTCGTCAGCACAGGCAATTTGTCCGGCGTGAAGTAATACATAATGTTGTGCGAGCGATTGACGTCCTTCGTTTGCGAAAAATAATCCTTTACGAACCCCTGCATGTTGGCCACACGCCCTGCTCCCTGCGGCGCCCCGCCAAAAATTTGGAGATCCACTCCCGGAAAATGGTGATCGGGATCCGGATCGAGCTGGCTCTGGAATTGCGCGTTCGGCTGAACTTTAACGATCGCCCCATTCGTATCGGGATTCGACTCATTTCCGGTGAGCCCATTGATCCTCGGATATTTTTGCATGAGCGCGCCCAACATGTGGTCGAACGAGCGATTCTCCATCATCAACACAACAATGTGTTTCAGGTTGTCCAACCCGGCGGACATACACACCCCCACGCATTTCTGAGTTTTGGCTGGTTCTCTGCAGGTAGTGCACCCAATTCGCGAAACGTTTCATCGCCTGGACGCACTAATTGCCAAGCAGCATAGTCCCCATAGCGTTTAAGTCAAGGCGGGATTTCTGGCAGACAGGGGGGTGTGAATGTTCGGGTCGCAAGTCCTTGAAGTCGTGATCGGCGTCATCTTGATCTATCTGGTCCTCAGCATCGGCTGTTCCGGCGTCAAAGAAGTGATCGCCGCGATTTTCTCTCTCCGCGCCAACACGCTCGAAAGAGGCGTCCGCAACATGCTCAAGAACGGCCCGAGCGATTACACCGCCAAGCTTTTCGCTCATCCTCTCATCACCGGCACCGCGCCGGAGGGTGAAAAGCCCTCCTACATCTCCGCGCGCATGTTCTCCGCCGCCTTATTCGACATCGTAGCTCCCGCGGATAACGCCCAACCGCGCACCATTCAATCCCTGCGAGCCGGCGTCGCGCAAATTCCCGACGGCAAGCTTCGCTCCACGCTGCTCAACATGATCGATACCTCTGGCGCCGACGTGGAAACAGCGCGCCTCAAGGTCGAACACTGGTTCGACGATACCATGGCCCGCGTCAGCGGCTGGTACAAACGCATGGCCCAAAAAATCATCTTTGTGCTCGGACTGCTTCTCTGCGCGGCGATTAACGGCGACACGCTCATGATCGTCAAGGAATTGTGGAGCGACCAAGCGCTTAGCAGCGCGGTGGTTGCACAAGCCGCGAAAAAGGTTCAATCTACGAATCCAGCCGATTACCTCAACCCAGAGGGTTCACTACAACAAGTCGCCGGAGAAATTCGCGATGTAAATACGCCCCCCATCGGATGGTCGCGGGACGAGCATGACATCCGGGCGTTGCCCAACAGCTTCGGCGCGGGAGCTTTGAAAATGCTCGGCATTCTGCTCACTTCCTTCGCCATTGTTCTGGGCGCGCCCTTCTGGTTTGACTTGCTCAACAATTTCATCAATTTACGTTCCTCCGGGAACCCGCCGCCAGTGAGCGGATTGGAGACTTCCAGCAAATAACGGCAAGTACGAAGGTCACATACCACTGAAAAGCACCCAGAATCGAGAAATAGAAAGGAGATATCCAACATGAATGCAGGTCAAAAACAAGTCCGTCTCGAGGGCAGCACCAAGCAGCGGATGCCGCATGCAGAAATCGTGGGAGAAGTACCGGAAGTGGAATTCCGCGTCACGGTCACGGTACGGCGCCGGAATGAACTTCCGTCGCTCGAAGAGCAGAGCAAAAGAAAGCCAAACGAGCGCACATACATGACGCACGAGGATCACGCCAAAAACCACGGAGCTGACCCTGCTGACATCGCGAAAGTGGAAGCGTTCGCCAGAGAAAATGGATTGCGCGTCACAAGCTCGAATGCCAGCGAACGGACTGTCGTACTCTCCGGCACTGCGGCCGCTTACAGCAAAGCGTTCGGCGTCGAGCTAAAGATGTACAAGTCCGGCGACGTAGCCTATCGCGGGAGAGAGGGAGACATTCTAATTCCCGAAAACCTGCAGGGCATCGTGACCAGCGTGACGGGCCTGGACAACCGTCCTTTCGCTAAACCGCATTACCGCATTCTTCTTGGAGCAGCACACGCGGCTACAGTCGGAGGCGCAATGGCACATAGCGCCGCGGCGGCGGCATCGGTCCCAGCGGGATTCACGCCGCCACAGCTCGCTGCGCTCTATAACTTTCCGAAGAATCTCGACGGCACCGGTCAAACCATCGCGATTCTCGAACTGGGGGGAGGATTCCATTCGCAAGAATTAACGACCTACTTCCAAAGCCTGGGTATTGGGACTGCGCCCAGCGTCACCGCAGCGACGTATCCAAATGGCGGAACGAACAGCCCTGGCACGAATGCGCTCGATCCCAATAATCCTGACGTGGAAGTGATGCTGGATATCGAAGTGTCCGGATCGATTGCGCCCGGCGCAAAGATCGTCGTGTACTTCGCTCCGGATGCCTCGGACCAGAGTTTTCTTGGCGTGATGAACGCGATCATCACCGACACCGTAAACAAGCCGAACATCGTTTCCATAAGTTGGGGTGGTCCCGAGGAGGAAACCACGGCGCAGTTCAGGAATGAGTTCGACCAGCTGCTGCAGTCCGCGGCGCATCTTGGCTTGACGGTTTGCGTCGCGGCCGGCGACAGCGGCTCGGCGGATTTCGCATCCGACGACCCCAATTGGGACGGCAAGGCGCACGTGGACTTCCCGGCTTCGGATCCCTTCGTTCTCGCCTGTGGCGGAACCAATTTAACCGCATCGGGCAGCGCCATTTCCAAAGAGGTGGTGTGGGACGATGGGAAAAATGATGGGACCGGCGGCGGAGTGAGCCGGTTTTTTGCGTTGCCGAGTTATCAGCAGAATGCTGGAGTGCCTCCGGCCGCTGATCCTACGGGCCCCGTGATGCGCGGAGTGCCGGATGTCGCCGGCGATGCCGCACCCGCTTCGGGGTACCGGATCGTATGCGATGGAACGAGTTTCCCTGATCCGGCTCAGGGAATTCCTCCGGTGGGCGGCACCAGCGCTGTGGCGCCTCTGTGGGCCGGCCTCATCGCGCGAATAAATCAGGGCCTGAATAAATCTGCCGGTTTTATCAATCCCTTGATCTACGCTGCGCCTGCAGACGCCACTTTTCGAGATATCACCCAGGGAAACAATGGCGACTACAAAGCGGGCAGGGGTTGGGACGCCTGCACGGGACTGGGCACCCCCAACGGACAGAATTTGTTCCAGGCTTTATCGTCGTGAACACGAGATTCACTGCGCGGAATAGCGGCCAAATAGAAAAAAGGATGTCGAGCGGCGCTGACCTGTTGCGCCGCTCGGATCCTTTTGGGTCAGGCGTGGGAAGCAGAAACAGCTTTAGCGCGGGCGCTAAGGATTTCCATCGCGCGTTCGAGCAAACTCTCAAACTCGCCGCGTTCGATTCTCGGACTCGCGCCGGTGGCGGCCGGGCTTTGCGTGACTACAACGGAGTTTTGTTCTTCTATGCGAAAGTTGGAAAGATTTAGACTCACCGATACACCCCTTGGAAAATAAGTGTGGACTTTAAGTAGTGTCCGGGAGAGTGCAATCGTTTCACGCGCTGGCCGCCCCGGGAAGGGGGCAATGGAGTGCCGCCGAGCCAGCTAGGATGCCGGGGCCAGAGCGCAAGGCAGGCTGCGGAGATCGTCAGGATCCGGCGTAAAGCTGGAAGGGCGCCCAATAGTAGGGCTTGCGGAAGACGCTGTCTGAGTGCAGAAGCGAAAGCTTTGCGGCGCGGAGGGCGGCGGCGGGATCGTCCCCGTGGCTTAGACCATCGTAGAGCTTGTCCATAAGCTGGGGCGTAGAAGCGTCGCTGACTTCCCACAGGGCGCCGATGACGTTGTGGGCGCCGGCGCGAAGGAAGGCCCAGGAAAGGCCGACAAGTCCCTCACCTGAGAATTCCCGTGTTCCAGCACCATTGCAGGCGGAAATCGTCACGAGATAGCAGTGAGATGGCGCTTGACGATGTCTCGTGCGTAGAGCTTGTAGGAATCATCGTCTGGATCCTTGCTGAGGATGACAGCGGATTCGAGCGGGCGGGCACGGCTGGCTGTACCGTGTGTCACGAAGTGAAGATAGTCGAACCGTTCCGGCTTGTCGCTCAGATACGCTGCCGGAGTGGCTTCGCTGCCGGAAAGAACTTCGCGGCGTTGCTCCGAAAAATGCTTTTCGATGTGCTGCATTTCCGCCGCGGATTGCGGCAACACAGGGAAATCAGCGTTTGGTGAAACCGTATTGCCCACGAGGAAGAGACTCGCCGCTTTCGGAGCGGACCGCGCCACGGCCGAAGCGAGAAGAGTCAGGGAGTTCGCCGTGTTGACGGTCACGTCTTCGATCCAGTAGTGCGGCTTGGGCTCGGACACGATCAACGTTTCGAAGTTCAGGCCGTATAGGCTGCCGTCCGGCAGTAGAATGACTCGCGAGCCTTGAGGAATAAGCTTCGCAGCGGGTTCAACGAGCAGTTCGTAGAGTTTTGTCCATCAGCGTTTGCCGTCTCCAGCGGATCTCGTGAGCCAAGCAGCGCTTCGCGATAGGACTTGACGAGGAGAGCGATTCCCGCCGCGGGCGGCAGGGTGAGGCAGACCGTTTTTGCGGGGTAATCACCCAGAGATAACTGTGATCCTGCCCAAGCCAATAAAAAAGTAGTGTGGCGTGCATTCGCTGAGCGGAGCTGTTGGGGGCGAAGGCGCCGATTTTCCGCAGAAGCGGTTTTTTTTCCGGAGGTCAATCCTTCTTCGAGTGTTTGCGCCCGGCTTAACTCCGCTACCATCAGCGCGTCTTCCGGGCGCCCGCGGCGAATAAGAAAATCCACGTAATCATCATAAAACTCGATCGCGCCGGAAAGAAAACTCAAACGAAGATCATCGGCGGCGATCGAAGACCGTGGGCTTCAAATGTTTGAATCGATTTGCGATATTCCTGTTCGGCTTGAATAGGCAGACCTTTGGCATCGTCCAACTCAGCGAGCCTCGCTTGCACGCCCCAGCGTACCGCAGTCTCGGCATGACCATCATCAAGCACGCGCCGGAACTGCTTCTGACCGCAGCGAATTGCCTCTTTCTCGCCTCGATCCTGCCGGAAAGAACCAGCGAATCCAGAACGCCAAAATGATCAGCTCCAGCCGCTTCTTGCTTTAGCGCTTCCTGATTATAACCTTCGGCCTCATCGAACCGGCCTGTTCGTAATGTCACTTCCGTGAGCGTGTTGAGGCATTCAGTGATGCTTTGCGGGTTGTCGATGAGGCGGGCGCGTTTCAGAGTCTGCTGGGCGAGGATCTCCGCGCCCTCGTAGTCGTTGAGGGCCAACTGGGCATTCGCAACCCCTGTGAACCAGTACGCCATGTCGCCGGTCAGGCCGCTGCGTTCCGATTCATCTGCACTCTGCTTAAAGAAATCGAGCGCAGCTTCAAAGTCACCCAATTCCGAATAGTTCCAGGCGATGTTTCCCAGGACGGTCGCGCTGGAGCTCTTCGCCCCGAGGGAACGCGACAGTTGCAGCGCTGCTTCGTTCCAATCGATGGCTTCGTCATAATGTTCTTGGTTTGTCGCCAGCCACCCCAAGTCACCCAGGGCCGTGACTTCCTGAACAGGATTTTTTTCCTGCCGTGCAATGGCGAGCGCTTCCTTGTAATCCGCGCTGGCGCTTTCGAATTTCTTTTCGTTGACCCGAAGACCGGCCCTCGCAAGAAGCACTTTACACACAAACTGAAGACCCAGGGAGGGCGCGATCCGAGCGGCTTTTTCGAAATCTTTTTCTGCCTCCGGGAATTGCTGGGCGGAAGTATGCGCCATTCCGGTGTACATTTCTTTTTGGACCGCAATATCGGTAGAGGCTAAGGCGGCGGGCAGACCTTGATCCAGCAGAGCAAGCGTTCCTTTATAATCGGACTGCGAGACAAGAACCTGCGCTTTCAACACCCGGAAACGCCAAGCCCATTCGACGTTCTTGGTGGAATACTCCTTATAAGCGCTGTCTGCGTCCCGCAATGCGACGACCAATTCGCCTTTGCGAATTTCTTCCTGGATTCGCGTCTCCAGCTTGGCCGGATTGGGGTGAGCGTGACATCCAGCAATGCACAGAGCAATGATCAGCGCAATCAGTTCATGGGAGGAAGCGGCTGGCCATTCGTGCGGGTTTCTCCGCCAGTGCCGCTGCCGCCGTCGGGGGATCCCAGCTTGAACCGCAACATGGTCAGAGTTATTGTCCCAGGTTCGGCAAAGACCTCGGCAAGCGCAATTTCGCCAAAATGAGGAACGCGCAGGATGTGGCCCCGGATCTCGAATCCCGGGAGCCCCGTTAGGTCGGTCTCGATCTTCTCTACGAGCGAACAAAGAGCTACTCCATCTTTGACCATTGTCATTTTGTCGGGTTTTTTGTCGCTTGCAAGGTTATTCTGCAGCTCGGCAAAGCTCCTGGACTTAAGCAGCAGATCGTGGCGCAGGGTGACCTTTACCTCGTGGCCCCCGAGTCGCAGATTTTCAAAATGACTGCCGAGAGCGATGATATGCCCTTCCTTGTTGGTCAGGTGGCTGGTGTATTGAGCCGTGAGGCGGGAAACGATCTTGTCTACGGTCAAAAAATCGAGAACACTCAACCCTTTGAGGACCGCTGTAGCGCTGGTCGTAACGATGGTATCTTCCTGCCAGCTTCCAGCAACGTGAGTCTCCCCCAGATGGAACGAGGCAAGCCTCGGAACGTGGAAGTTTTCGACGCGCGAGTGCGCATGGCCACCGATCGTTGGCAATGAGGTCGCTGCTTGCGCGGCGATCGGAACATCGACCGGCCGGACGAAATGCGCGCTAAAAGCGTGGCCCTCGGCGTGAAAATGGAAAGGGATCCGTTGCTCTGTGCTCATCGGGGACACCTCACGAGATTGAACTTAAATGGGGCTTAATACTTATTCATTTACCGTTGGAATTCAATGACAAAAGGCTTTTGATCGATGGCGCTTCCGTGACCACCTGACGGCTGAACCGTGAATATTGCTAGGATGTACTTGCCAGGTTGGAGAGAACCACCCGGAATGTTGACGTGTACCGAGCGCTTTGCTTCTTCCGGGGAAACCGGCAGTGTGAAACGCACCTTGCCTGATGCATCTTGAATTTCGCAAATATAGCCACTGGAAGAATTACCGGGCATGTCCACGTCCAGGCCAAAATCCTCATTAGGGCTTACTGCGAGCGTCAGCGAAGATGTGCCTTCGCCACGCGAACCTACAGACAAGAGAGAAAAGGACTTAACAACTTCCGCCGTGGCTGCGCGGGCCGAGGCCTGCTTCAGGTTGGGGATCGTGACGCCATTCTGAACAGCGATGATAAGCAGAAGCACTGCAAAGACGGGAATCACAAAGGCGGGACGCAGCCAAGCGAACCAACCGCCCCCGGTCGGAGAAGCTGCGGCAAGCCTTTTATTGTCAACAACTTGCGGAGCTTGCTCGCAGACGACTTGCCGCGCGCCTTCCATGAAGGCAATGGTGGTCTTGATCTCTTCAGCGCACGCGGCGCAGTCGAAATAGTGCTCTTCATACGCTGCGTGTTGCTCCTTCGGGAGTTCTCCGAGGAGGTACTTTTCGGCGGCGTGCAGCCGCACAGCTTCGTTATGGTCCATTTGTGTCATCCGATGAGTAGTGCAGGACGGGCCCGGTTCATTTCACTCTTCGCTCTCGCCTGCTCCTTTGCGGGCAGCTTGTCGGAGAGCCCTTCCCTGTCTTCGCCATACAAATCCCGGAACTTATCCTTGGCCCGGTGGAGCAAAACTCGAAAACAGTAAATTCCGGTCCACCCCAAATTGGACGCAAACCTCATCCTTATCTTTTTCTTCCATAAAAAAGGCCCAGAGGAGATCACGGTCCTTCTTAGGGAGGGCCGCCAGAACCTGTCGAACGCGCTGCTTTGCCTGCTTGGAGATGAGGAGCCCTTCGGTGTCCACCGCGTGGTCAGGCAGCTCCAAGTAGGAGTCGTCCCAAGGGCTGATTTTATTGGAGGATCGATAGAACTCCATTAAGACATAGTTACAGATGGAGTTAACGTAGGCTCCAAAGCGCTCCTGGCTCACGAACAGCATCCTCACCCTTGCGCAGGTTCGCCAAGACACGAATAGAAGGTTCCTGGTGAAGGTCTTCGACGGTCTCCCAGGGAAGCATTCTCGCCCGCAGCTTGATGCGCAGAAGCTGCTCAAAATAAGCGACAAAAACGCTGCTCCGTCGAGGGATCTCCCCCGCGGAGGCGCTCAACGTATTCCCTGGTGAATGCGCTGCATCCGACGTCGCCCTCGAATTGTGGTGAGGAGTATAGCTGTGCCATCCCTCGGGAGCAATCCTTCCCATTTCCCATTTTGAACCTCCAGTTTGAAACGAAATGGGTCTCCTGCTGCACTAATCGATTGTAGGAACCCTGCGAAAGCTAGGGAGTCCTTCTGCGAAGGGACTGATCCCCTGTCCCACGCGTGTCCCACCAGGGCGCATCCGAGCCGGACCTGGACCGGCACGGGATGCGCCTCCCCTGAGACGGGGGGACCGTAGCCAATCTGGAGGCCTCGTGTTACTTGTTCCTGCACACCCAATTTATCCAACGCTTTGCCGCGCGCGATTGTTTAGTTCGAACGGATTGAGTGCGAGCTCTCAAGTCGCCCACCGTGCGCCAGGAGGCCTCCTCCATCACTGCTCTGAGTATCGAGTTTGTTGCCAAGCCCCACGAATCCCACAAGGTGCATGCAACTTTGCCGGCGGCCATAAATGGCGCGCTTGGAGAGGGAGCCGGGGTTCGCCGGCAGTTTCGTGATGATTGCGAACCACGAAACGCGGCTAGTTACGGTTGTTACTCTGTGGCGTGGAGAAGATCGCTTGCAGCGTTGCAGCGAGAACCTGCGCTGGGCTCCTGGGCTTTAGTGGCGCCGTATCTGGACCATTGCCTGCGCGTCCAAACGCTCTCTGCTTATGTGCCCGGCGCGCCGCGAGTTTCAACGGAATTCGAACAGTCCTGCTCGGAAACGGAGCTGGAGGTTGGGCTGAACGCAACAGGAATCGATGTGCGCGGCTTGAGAAAAAAACCGAAAATTCTCGAACCTTTTTTGCCTGATTGAGAGCGCCAAAACGCTTCGAATCCTTCGAGATGGTTTTTCTGCCGGAACCTCTAGTTTTCCTACAACAGTTGAGCACCTTCGCAACATCCAACTTTTCTATGGGTTAGATGGAAGAGAGGATGCCGCGGGGAAGTGCGAGCTCAAAACTTGAATTGGGGGCCATATCAAAGATGTTTGAGGACAAGATCTGCGCAGTGGATTTTTGTGAAGGGGCCGCTGTGGTTCTCTCACTGGCCCAGCAGGATTTTTGCCTGAACCACTTCATCGATCTCTGCTACGAAAAATCTGCAACGCATCGATCCGAGAACCCTGAAGCATTGGACGTGTGCCGCTTGAGCTGCCCGCATTGCGCGCTTTCGTCGAGGAGTGTTCGCGAAGAGCTTTGGAGGTGGCGCTGCATTGCCAAGAAATCGACAACCTGCAACCCGACCTGCCGACTTCTGGACATTCTTCTCTGGGCCGGAGAACTCTTCCTGCTGTTGCGCGCTCCGCGCGCAGTTTCGCGGATTCCTGCCGGAAGAGTACTACCCAGTCCTGACTCGCCTAGCCGCGCGCCAATTCTAACCATTCCCTAGCTGAGGGATTCCTGCTCATCAAACGACAGCCAGTTTCAGGCGCTGGAATGATTTGACCCCGCCTCCACAAAGAGATTCCACGATACTTTTATTTAGAGTACACTAGCCTCACTTCTTATCCGGGAGGAGTCATGCCCAAGTTCTTCCGCCCGTTTGCTTTTCTTGCCAGTTCCTTGCTCCTGTTCTGTATGAATCTATACGCTCAAGACATGCCCACTCGAGTGGAGGCGGTGCGCCTACTGGAACGCGCCAATGCAGCTAGCCTGCCGCCGAGTAACATGCCCAACCACAAGCAAGATGTGACTTTTCGTGCTTATGGCCTCGATGGATCGGTGAAAGACGGTAACTTCAGCGCCATCTACGCCAGTGACGGCGACCGAGATGAATACAATTTTGGTGATTACCACGGGATTCGACTCAAATACCAGGGCAAAATGTTTCAGAATGCTTACCAGCAGTACCCGCCGGAACTGTCAGAAGTGGATCATTTGATTCCGCTTCTCATCGGACGGTTCGATAAGTCTGA
>CAVPWC010000018.1:0-36664 GCA_963709315.1 uncultured Acidobacteriota bacterium | reverse complement strand
CGCGTCTGCCTGGCAACGACGTGTTCAGATCCACACAAAAGCCAAGCTTTGCCAGAATCATAAGTCGCTTGTTTTCAGCACATTTCGCATGGCGCTCTGCGTGCCATTCCCATTGGAGTAGGACGCTGTAGGACTGGGAGGCACCGGATGATTGCCATGCTGCACTTTGCCACACTCGCCGTTGTCACAATTTTTGCCGTCGCCGCGGCTTTGGCGTTTGACTGGATGCTGTTGCGAGCGATGTTCGTCCTGATGCAGCCGGCTACGGCCCAGCGCGCACCTGCGCCAGCCAGCCTGGGACGAGGAGCGGCCCAAGTGGCGCGCGCCTATGCACAACACCGCTGAGCCGAGTGCCTTGCAAACATGCGGACTGAACCGCAGCGGACAGGATTTCCGGCCAACGTGGGCGGCGGAGTTGACAGTCACCTCTCCGCTGCAACGCATGGGAGTGAGTGGGAAGAGAGCAACGTCATGTTGGCCTTGAAATACGTGCTGATGATCGCTGGGCTCGGACTATTCGGTAGTACCGGGGCTCTGACCGCCTACGACATTTACGTCTCAGAGCAACTTCGGCGCTTGGTCATTAGAAGTAAGACGAATCAACCGGGGACAAAGGCTCCCACAATGGCGCATAGCCCTTTCAAGGCGGCGCCCGAGCGGGCGGCCTAGTTGTCTAGGAGCCCAAAAGCGCTGTTCTTCGTGCCAGCACTTGCCATCGGATTCATTCTCAAGATGGGAGCCGAGGATTATCGCGAATCGGCCGAACCGGAATTTCGCAGAAATTGCACAGACTCAAGTCTGTGCTACTGGTTCCGCTAGCCAAAACCCCTGTGGGTGGCTCGGGACTCGCCACTGGAAAGGAGGAAAGATCATGAGCATGCAGGCAAGCACCGCCGCGCTTCGCCGAATTTGCCAGAGATTATTCCTCCGCTGGCGGCGCGGACCGAGCCACTCGGCTAGCGGTTGAATTATTCCTTTGCTTGAAGAAGAGAAGGCCGGTTCATCGACGGCCTTCTTCATTTATAGACCAGGGGCAATTAAAGCCAGCCAATTTGTAGGACTATTTGGAGCCGGGGAACTTCGGTCGCGGAGGAAGACCTTTGAAATCTTTCAGAGCTTCCTTGGCCAGTTCGATGGCCTTCTCAAGCTGTGGGTCGTGGCCTTGGACGACGAGATCGGGCCGCTCGGGCACGACGTAATCCGGATCGACGCCGTGGTTTTCGACGACCCATGACGAAGAGTCCTTGTCCCACGAATAAAACCCCGCAGAAGGCGCGGTGACGAAACCTCCATCACGCAAGGGAGCTCCGCGATTGATGCCGACCAAGCCGCCCCACGTCCGCGTGCCAACGATCGGCCCGATTTTCTCGAAGCGGAAAAGCCACGGGAACAAATCGCCGCCCGATCCGGAGAGCTCGTTGACCAGCATCACTTTTGGTCCGTAGATGGCGACCGGCGGGTAGGGAGCATCCTTGCCGTCGCGCACCGAAATGACCGCCAGAAGTGAGCGCTTAAGCTTTTCCGTGTAGAAATCTGGAATCTGTCCGCCAGCGTTGTAGCGCTCATCCACGATGATGCCGTCTTTGTCCAGTTGTCCGGTGAACTCCTTGTCGAAGTCGATGATGCCAGCAATGCTGGTATCCGGAACGTGCATGTAACCGATGCGGCCGCCCGTGGCTTCTGCGACTTTGCGCCGGTTGCCGTCAACCCAGTCGACGTAACGCACGCCAACTTCGCTGGCGATGGGTTTTACAGTAATTTCCCATGCGCCGTCCAAGCTGGGCTTGCTGTTGAGTTTCAGTGTGACAAGTTTTCCCGCAAGGCCCTGGAAATACGCGTAGACGGCCTGCGAGGTACGCACCTCCTGGCCATTGACCGCGATTAAGTAATCGCCAGCTTTCACTTTGAGGCCGGGATCGGTTAGCGGAGAGCGCGTGTCGTCGTTCCAATTTTCACCGGGATAGATTTTTGTGATGCGATAGAAGCCGCCGTCCGCTTCGTAATCCGCGCCGAGCATGCCGACACTGACATGCGGCTTCTTCGGCTGCTCGCCCCCGCCAACGTAGGTGTGCGAAGTGCTGAGTTCGGCGATCAGCTCGCCAATCAAATAGTTCAGATCGCTGCGGTGGGCCACCCAGGGAAGCAGCGCCTCGTAGCGCGCGCCGATTTTATTCCAATCGTGGCCCGTCATGTTTGGATCCCAATAAAAATCCCGCTCGATGCGCCAGGCTTCGTGATAGATATGGCGCCACTCTTCGCGGGGATCGATTTTCACTTGCATGCCGCTGAGATCGAGCTTTCCAGCGCCAACCTTAGCTTTGCCCGGAACAGCATCGGTGATGCCGAGGACCGGCCCAGCCTTGTAAAAAACCTTGCCCCCGTCTTTGTCGATGTCGTAGCCCTCGATGCCATCGAGCAAGACTTTGTCTTCGCGTTTGGCTACATCGTAGACGTGCAGCACGTTCTGCGGACCTTGCTCTGACGGCATCGCAAACTGCCGGGCTTCCATCGGCGTGACGATATAGAAGAATTTGTCTTTGCGGACTGTGAGGCTGCTCAGAATGCCCGCTTCGATGGGGGCAGGTGCAACACGATTGGCGATGCCATCCAGATCGATTTGAATGGGCTTGACCGCCTCCGACTTTTTCTCTTCTTTTTGTTCCTCGGATTTTTGCTCGCCGGTCTTAGCGGCGTCAGCTTTTTTGTCCTCGGACTTTTTTTCCTTGTTCTCCTCAGCGGTTTTTTCTTCGTCGCTTTCAGGTTTGAACGGAGAGGGTTCGTCCGCCTTCAGCGTCACCGCGAAAATACCGTCGGTGGAATAGTAGTTGTAGCGCAAATCGAGTTGCCCGAGGCTGGGATAGAAGTAGCGCGTGGAAATGAAATAGAGCAGCTTGCCACTGGGATCAAAAACAGGATTGTTGTCGTTGTAAAAGCCCGTCGAGACTTCGGTGATTTTCCTGGAGGCGAGCGAATATAGAAAAACGTCATTCGCGCCGCGGCGATGCGGCTTGGAATATGTCAGCCAGAGGTTGTCGGGTGACCACGAGGCGTCCTGAATCAAGCCGTAATCGGAGGTGTCGACCAGAACAGGCTTTTTGTCTTCCAGACTCACGTACCAAAGGCGGTTGGACTTATCCCAGTACACGAGTTTTTTGCTGTCGGGAGACCACGTTGGCCCGAAGCGGTAGACGCTGCCATCCGTGGTGACGCGTGTTTCGTCGCCGCCCATTTGCGGCCGCGTGTAAAGCTCGTACTCGCCCGTTTTGTCCGAGAGATAAGCGATCAACTGGCCGTCAGGCGACCAAGCAGGATTGAGTTCGTGCACGCTGGAATGCTCAGTCGTCAGCGTGCGCACACTGCCGTGCTCCGCGGGAATGGTGAAGATATTGCCGCGGGCTTCCACCACGGCACGAACGCCGGAGGGAGAGATCGCGCCGCTGCCGATGTTATCTCCAACGCTTTTAAATTCCGGCCTGGCTTCGAGGTCTTCCGCGCGAACAGTGATCGCAAGCTGGCGCGTCTTTCCGCTGTCCAGACTGTATTCGTACAGCAAGCCGCCGTTTTCGTAAACGATGGCGTCAGGTCCGAGGCTGGGCCACTTGATGTCGAATTCCTTGTAGTCGGTAAGCTTCTTGGTTTCCTTCGAACCGAGGTCATAGCTGTAAAGATTCATGATGCCGTCGCGGTCGCTGATGAAATAAATGGTGTTCCCGTGCCACATCGGAAACATGTCCATGCCCGTGGTTTTCGGCAACTCTTCGTAGGTATTCTTCTTCAGATCGTAGATGGCGATGGGCAAGCTCCAGCCGCCGCGATAGCGCTTCCAGGTACGAAACTCCTGCGAGGTTTCGAGGTAAGCGATTTTCGTGCCGTCGGGAGAAAAAGAAGTTAGGTCGCCCCGTGGAACCGGCAGGGGGCGGGGATTGCCACCCTGTGGAGAGATGAGGAAGAGTTTCGTCGAACGTCCCAGAGGTGAGCTGAAGCGGTCCGAACGGAAGAGGATGTCTTTGCCGTCCGGCGTCCAGCCGAGGACGATGTCGTTCGACGGATGAAAAGTGAGCCGCTTGGGCTCGCCGCCATCTGCGGAAATAAGGTATACGTCCGGGTTGCCGTCGTATTCGCCGGTGAAGGCGATCCACTTGCCATCGGGAGAAAATTTCGGGTAGAGCTCGTCGCCGACGTGCGAGGTCAGCCGCCGTGCGGCGCCGCCTTCGCGAGAAGCAATCCACAGATCACCCGCGTAGGCGAAGACGACCTTGTCTTTCGACATGTCCGCGAATCGCAGAAGGCGGGTAGGTCCAGGCGGCACTTGATCGGCAGCGGCGGATCGCGCGCGAGCGGGCAGAGTCGACAGGCAGAGCATCGCAGCAACCGCCAGCCACAGCACGGCATTTAGACGAAGTGCGATTCTGTTCATTCCGATCACCCTTGAAGACAGAAATTTACCCCGGTAACTGACTACTTAGAAAGACGCATCTACACGCAAAAGGTTTCGCGAAGAGCCAGCCTTTTCTGGCAGCCGCGGCCGGCTTGCCGCTCAAAAATCGAGATTCACACGAATGGATACGGCACATCGCGGCCGCCGGTGTTACATTCCCCGAATCTCGGGCGTGATATCATCATCCCGCAAGCCTGTGTCTGCCAAGCAAAATCTGTTTCCGCCGCGCCCACGCGGCTTCGTGGTAGTTTGCCACCTCCTCGGATTTTTCCTTGTTTGTTTTCTGCTTCCGAGGAACGCGCGTGCCGATTCTTTGGAGGAGTCTGCTCGCGCACTGGCTCGCAAGGTATGGTCTTCCATCCACGCAACTTCGGTGACCTGCCATTTTCGAAACCTTTCTTCGCTCCGAAGGGTGGACTTTGCGAATCTTTCAGCCGCGTTCGAGGAAGAGTTAAAGCGGCGAGGCATTAAAATCTTGCCCGGGGATGCTGCCGTAAATCTAATCGTCAGCGTCACGCAGGACCCCGCGGACTACATCGGCGTGGTGCAAATCCAGCGGAAAGAAAATACGGAAACAGTTATGGAAACGCTCAGGCCGGTGGATGGGGCAGCGGCGCCGGAACCTGCCTTCAGTCTGACGCTCCACAGAGAATTCCTCTTTTCGCAGACCAGCCCGATTGTGGACGCAGTGGTGAATCAGAAAGATCGCAGGATAGTGGCGCTCGGGACACAGGAAGTTTATTACTACGAGTTGCGGGGCGGTCAATGGATGCTCACAAGCACAGATCCTCTTCCAGTGCACGGAAATCAGCGCGAGCTTCGGGGATTCCTCGAATTTGGTATTGATGTTGAGCGTGCGGAGCTGCCAGGCGATATTTGCACGACTTCAATCTCGGTGAGCGCGGGTTGGAACTGCACAAGCCGTCCGGAATCTTGGTGGGTCAGGGCGGTGTCCACCGAATCGGTCGCTGGAAAAATAACAGGACCTTGGATTTCGGCCGCGCAATTCGAGACCGATGGAAAAACAAAAATCGTCGTGACGGGGGAAGATGGGCTGGCGCGCCTCTATGAAGATACTTCCGAGCCTGTGGCCGTTTTTCCCAATTGGGGCAGCGAAATTGCCAGCGTCTATAGCGGCTGCGGAAGCGGCTGGCAATTGCTCGTGACCGGCAGAGCCGACTGGACCCAGCCCGACGAGATTCAAGCCATCGATATTGAGGAGCGCCGAGCGCAGCCCGTTTCCGATCCTCTGGAGTTTTCCGGACCGATTGTCGCTTTGCATAATCTCTGGACACGTAGCGCCGAAAATACCGCAGCGAACGCGCAAGCTGTCGCGATCGTTCGAAATTTGCAAACTGGATGGTATGAAGCTTACTTACTTTCGATTGCTTGCTCTAGGTAGCGCTCTTCTCGTCCCGGCGAGCAGCGTCCGCTCCGCCGTCCACCCGCGTCATGGGGGTACTCTGCGCCTTGAGATGCATGCCGCCAGCGCGTCGCTCGATCCGCGCGAATGGCAACCGGGGTCGCTCGAATCCGCCGCGAATGAAAAGCTTGCCTCGCTGGTGTTCGAACGTCTGGTTGCCCTGGATAATTACGGCCGGTTTCAGCCAGTTCTGGCAACGGAATGGTCTCACGACAATTCGAACAGGCGCTGGCAGTTCACAATTCGCCCAGGTGTCAAGTTTTCAGACGCTTCGCCACTCACTGCCGCGGATGTCGCTGCCGCGCTTCAACAGCTGTTGCCAGAGACGCAGAAAATTTCCGTCTCCGCGAACGCTATCGTGATTGAATCGAGTGTGCCCGCGCGCGATTTGCTCTTCCAGCTTGCTTCCGGACGCTATTTTGTCTATCGAGTGCTGGCAAACGGCGCGCTCGTTGGGACTGGGCCATTCCTTCTTGCAAACCAGCCTGCCGGCTCGGCTGTAAATGAAGAGAAAAACTCCACCCCGCCGCGTCCCGAGGCTACGGATGGCGCAGTCTCACGCACCGGATACGCTCATATCTTTTTCAGTGCCAACGAGGAAGCCTGGTCCGGCCGCCCGTTCGCCGACGGCATTGACGTCACACTCGGAGTCCCTCCCCTGCGCGCCATGTTCGACTTACAGCTCGGCAAGGCGGATATCATCGAGCTCGCGCCCGATCTTGTTCCCCGCGCCAAACAAGCCAATCTGCGGGTCTGGACCTCGGAGTCTTTGACGCTTTATGGCTTGCGATTTGACGATGTGCAGTCCCTTCCATCCGATATTCATCTGCGCGAGGCTTTGGCTCTTTCTCTTGACCGCGGCACCATGGCTAACGTGTTGCTACAGAGGCAAGCCGAAGCTGCTTCAGCCCTTTTGCCGCAATGGCTCTCAGGATATGCTTTCCTCCTCAACGTGGACACCGATCTCGAACACGCAAAGCAGTTACGCCGCGAGCTTCCTTCGAACGAAGCCGCGGGCGCGGAGCCGTTGCGCTTGCATGTCGATCCCGCCGGCGACCTGGCGAAGCTTCTCGCGGAGCGCGTCGCCGTGAACGCGCGCCAGGCTGCGATTCTCGTGCAAGTCATCAACAAGCCTATCGCACATGCTAGCTCCGCCGTTGTGCCGCCCCACCCTTCTTCTGGCGTTCACCTTTTTGCCTGGCACTATTCCTCTCTTTCTCCTCGAGCAGAGCTCGATTCCATGTTTGCAGCTTATAATCTGACTGAGTCTTCCGAGGTAAACGCCACGATCACGGATCACGAACAACTCTACGCTCGCGAGCGCCGGGCTCTGGAAGAGTTGCGTATTCTTCCGCTTGTTACGGAAGCGGAGTCCGTAGGCCTCGCGCCAACTGTGCGCGATTGGATGCCTGCCCGCTGGGGCGAGTGGCACCTCGCCGACGTTTGGCTGGAGGTTCCCGAGCCTGCGACCGCCGGTAGTTCGAATAGCACAATACCTGCGGCACAGCCCTCCACCTCGCCGCAGGGGGCTGCTCCCGGAGCAAAGCCATGAGTTTCCGCGCAAAATTATTCTCCGTTTTCCTGATTACCGTCCTTGCCTCGGTTTCGTTGGTGGCCTACGGCGTCACCCATTACACGCAAGCCGCGTTTGAAGAGGAAGACGCGCAACGTAGCGAGGCTCTGGTCGCTCAATTCAATAAAGAATACGCGCAGCGAGGCGATGAGATCGCCCGGCAAGTGAAAAATATCACAGACGCCGAGATCACGCTGAAGGTGGCCATCGATTTGGCCGGCTCCAATCCCGACCTTTCGCTCTATGTGCATGACGCTTCGGGCGCGGCCCAGGATCACGGTTTGGACTTTGTCGAGTTCGTGAATTGGGATGGCACGCTCATCTCCTCGGCACAATATCCGGCGCGCGTGGGCTATAAGGACGACTGGGTTACGGCGAAAAAGGACTGGAACGATTCGCCACCGTTTTTGAGGAAGGAAGAATTGCCGGACGGAGTCGATCTGTCGTTGACGGTCGTGCGTATGCTTTCCGGGGGAAACGGGAAGTCTATGTACATTATTGGCGGCAGGCGGCTGGATCAGAATTTTCTGGCGTCGCTCGTGCCTCCGGCGGGGATGCGTGCCTTGTTATACCGAAACCTGGAGCCAGGTTTTGTGCCCTCGGCGTTGACGGACGCCAACGGGCCGTTCCCGCAGGCAGACCGATTAGATCCGCTCATCGAAAGCGTCGAGAAGCAGCCGAGGCCCGCGGTCCGAACGATCGATTGGTCGCAGAACGCCGCGGACGCCGAAACGTTTCACGCGATTCCGCTTCCGGGACGAAACAACGAACTGCTGGCTGTGTTGCTGTTGGGGAGTTCGCGCCGGGACGTCGTGCTCTTGACGCGTCACATTTTGCAGATTGCGGGCGCAGTCGCGGGCGCGGCGGTATTGATCGGTTTGCTGCTCAGTCTCTGGGTTTCCTCCAGAATTACTCGTCCACTCGAAGAATTGGCCGAAGGCGCGCGAGAAGTGGCGTCCGGCCGGTGGGACACTGTCATTAATTTACGCGGACGCGATGAGATTGGACAGCTTGCGGCCGCGTTCAATGAGATGACACAAACGCTGACGGCGCAGCGGGAGCAGCTCGTGCAAACGGAACGAGTGGCAGCCTGGCGCGAGCTGGCGCGGCGGCTCGCGCACGAGCTGCGCAATCCTCTCTTTCCTCTGCAAATCACCGTCGAAAATTTGCAGAAGGCAAGGCAACTGGACGCGAAGCAGTTCTTGGAAGTCTTCAACGAGTCCACCGCCACGCTGAAAGCGGAACTTGCGAATCTCAACACCATTGTCGGACGTTTCAGCGATTTCTCGAAGATGCCCGCGCCTCATTTCGCGCGCGTTAATGTGAATGAAGCTTTGCGCAACGCCGTTCGCCTTTTCGAACCGCAATTCAACGCCGTCGGCAAGCCTCCGGTCATTCCCGAATATTTTCTTACAGAGCCGCTTCCAGAAATCGACGCGGATGCCGACTTGCTCCATCGCGCGTTTCAAAATCTTGTATTGAACGCTCTTGATGCTATGCCCGCTGGTGGTACCCTCACGATGCGCACGACCGAGCAGGAAGACAACGTTCGAATCGAACTATCGGACACCGGGAAGGGCCTTACTCCGGAAGAGTGCTCGCGATTGTTTACCCCGTATTACACGACGAAGGTGCAGGGAACGGGTCTCGGCCTTGCCATAATTCAGTCCGTCGTCAGCGACCATCACGGAACCATTTCCGTTTCGAGCGACGAAGGGCACGGCACGACGTTCCGCATCGAGTTGCCCCAGCGCCAGCCCGCCCGGCCGGTAACTCCTTCGGAAGAACCGGCACAAGACAAGAAGCCTTCACAGAGTTTCACCGTAGCCGCCTCTGACTGATGCATCGTCGCAAAGGACATCCATTTGCCACGCAAAGCTCACCTGCTGCTCGTCGATGACGACCCCAACACGCTGGCTTCGCTCTCGCGGGCGTTTCGGCTCGCGGGTCACGATGCCACCGTTTGCGACAACGCGCCTCGCGCTTTGGAACTCCTGCGCACCGAAACCTTTGATTTGATTCTTTCCGATGTGGTTATGCCCGGAAAGAGCGGTATCGAGCTGCTCGAAGATTTGAAACAAGCCGGCGTGAAGACGCCAATCGTTCTGATTTCCGGTCAGGCCAATGTCGAGATGGCCGTCAAAGCGACGAAACTCGGCGCACTGGACTTTCTGGAAAAGCCGCTTTCCACGGACAAGTTGCTAGTCACGGTGGAAAACGCGCTTCGGCTCTCCCGCCTTGAAGACGAAAACCGCGAACTGCGCCACCGGTTGGGCAAACACGAATTGGTGGGTTCGGGTCCGGCTATGGAGAAACTTCTCGCTCAAATCGAACGCGTGGCCGCCAGCGAAACGCGCGTTTGCATTCTCGGCGAGACAGGCACCGGCAAAGAACTCGTCGCGCGCGCCATCCATGAAAAATCGCCCCGACACGACAACGCGTTCATCACGCTCAATTGCGCCGCCGTTCCCGCGGAGCTGATCGAATCGGAACTTTTTGGCCACGAAAAAGGCGCGTTTACCGGGGCAGCAGCAAAGCATGTGGGCAAATTCGAACAAGCGGAGGGCGGCACTCTCTTTCTCGATGAAATTGGCGACATGCCCGTCTCCATGCAGGCGAAATTGCTGCGCGTCCTCGAAGAGGGCGAAGTCGAACGCGTCGGCGGCGACAAGCCAATTCGCGTGAACGTCCGCGTTTTGGTCGCCACGCATCGTAACCTCGAAGACTTGATCAAGCAGAACGCCTTCCGCCGCGATCTCTTCCACCGGATTTATGTTTTTCCGTTGACGCTGCCGCCGCTCCGCGAGCGCCCCGAAGATTTTCCAGAGCTTGCCACGCATTTTGCGAGGCAAGTGGCGGCGCAAAATGGATGGAAAGAAAAAGTGTTCGCCTCAGATGCAATTGCAGAATTGCGCCGATATGCTTGGCCGGGGAATGTCCGCGAACTGCGAAATGTGGTCGAGCGGCTGGTGTTGCTTTCCGCGGAAGATTCCATTTCGGCTGCCGATGTTCGGCTTGTAATTCCTGGAGAAGACTCTGGATCGGGCTCCGCAGCTTCTGTCGCGGCAGGAGTCGTCGCCATAGGAACACTCGCGGAACGCACCGAAGCATTCGAGAAGGAAGTGCTCCTCGCGGAAATTAAGCGCCACAACTTTCACATGACCAACGTCGCGCGCGCGTTGGGCTTGGAACGCAGCCACCTCTACAAAAAGTGCCAGCAACTCGGAATCGATCTGCAATCGCTCCGCAAACCAGATTAACCGTCCAGTTTCAATCCCTCCGCAAATCAGATGAACCGTCCAGTTCCGATCTCCAGCACCCTTTGCACTCGCGGTCTTTGAATCAAATTGCATTTCTCGCCGGCCCTAAAACCAGTGCAGCATTCCCCATGCGGGGCTTGCCCCGCCCTCCATACGTTACGGCTCCTATCCCATTATGTCCATAAGCCAATGAAAACAGGGCAAATATAGTCCTTGACATGAAATAGCAAAAAGTAATAATGTATTTGCAGATTGCAATAAGTAGGTTCTTCGATGACTCTCGGCAATAAACTCCGTTCTCTTCGCTCCGTGGAAGGCTCCTTGCGTGGCCTTGGCCGCCCAATGACCCAACAAGAACTCGCCAAAGCCATGAAGCGCGAAGTAGGCCGCGGCCTTAGCCAGGCCTACCTTTCCCAAATCGAGAGCGGCACGCGGCCGCACCTCACGCATGGCACGCGCACTCTTCTCGCGCGTTTCTTCCGTGTCTACCCCGGTTTTCTGGTGGACGACCCGGAGGGCTACACGCCGGAGTTGCAGTCTTCGCTCCGCGCCGTCGATGCCAAGATCGATTCCTGGCTCTTCGCCGGCGCCGAACAGTTTGCCGCCGACCCCGAGCTTCGCCGTGGTCTCTTGGCCATCGCAGAGCATGAAGATTCGCGCCGCGCGCTCTTGCTTCTCGCGGAAATTCTTCGTACGCCGGGTTTGGCGGATCGTCTCGGGGAAGTTTTGCATTCGGGCAAGCAGCAGGGCAGTGGCCATCCACCGCCCAGTTCGCTGAATAACTGACTGTAGGGCCGCGTCTCGAATTCCAGTCCGCGCAGCGGGGTGCTGCGTCTCGGGGTGTCTTATGACCTGGTCTGACTTCTATCTGTTCTGCTTCCTGGTAGGCTTTTCGCTGAGCCTTCTTTCGTTCTTGGCGGGCGCAGTCCACATCCATTTGCCGTTTCATCTGCACTTGCCATTTCACGGCGTCCATCACGTCGGTGGCTTCACGGGAGGTGCTCACGCGCATGGCGCGGGGCTAAGAGGCGGCGCAGCAAAATCCGGCGGCCACCTGTCCTGGCTCGACGCTTCGACGATCCTCGCGTTTCTGGCCTGGTTCGGCGGCGTTGGCTACATCTTGACCAAGCATTCTCATTTCGTTGCTTTCGCGATTCTCGGATTTGCACTTCTGGCGGGGCTTTTAGCGGGAACGATTGTTTTTCAATTCATGGCCCGCATGGTGAAAGCGACAAGCGGACAAATGTTGGACTGGAACTATCGCGTGGAAGGCAGCGTTGGGATGGTCAGCATGGCCATCCGCGAAAACGGAATCGGCGAAGTGATCTTCGAGCAGAACGGTGCGCGCAAGAGCGCTGGTGCGCGCAGCGAAGACGGGACGAGTCTGCCGGCGGGCACCGAGGTCGTGATCGCGCGTTACGACGACGGGATCGCCTACGTGAAGCGTTGGGAAGAGTTCACAAAGTAGGCGCGGTTTCGATGCTGCCGCGGCGAAGAGAAGAGTTTCTGGGACTGACGCACGATACAAACAGTCCAGTTGGGTGAAAAGGAGGTCCTCATGTTGGATTTTTCGAGTGTATGGGTCATGGCCGGGTTGTTGGTGCTGGTGATCCTCGTTGTTCTCATAACGTTCGCAAGGATGTTGCGAAAGGTTGGGCCGCACGAAGCGCTGGTGATTTACGGCATTCGTGGACCACGAACGGTTAGCAATGGCGGCACGATCATCCTGCCAATGCTCGAACAGTGCAAGGAACTCTCGCTGGAGCTAATGTCCTTTGACGTCGCTCCCCAGCAGAGCCTTTACACCAATCAGGGTGTTGCCGTCACGGTTGAGGCCGTCGCTCAACTGAAAGTGAAATCAGACCCTGTATCCATCCGCACGGCAGCGGAACAATTCCTGACGAAGCGTCCCGAACAGCGCGAAGGCTTGATCCGGCTTGTGATGGAAGGCCATCTGCGCGGCATCATCGGCCAGCTCACGGTCGAACAAATCGTGAAGGAACCGGAAATGGTCGGTGATCGCATGCGTTCTACGTGCGCCGCTGACATGAGCAAGATGGGACTCGATGTCGTGAGCTTCACCATTAAGGAAGTCCGCGACAAAAACGAGTACATCACCAACATGGGGCGGCCGGACATCGCGCGCATCAAGCGCGATGCGGAAGTCGCCGCCGCCGAAGCCGACCGCGACATCGCCATTAAACGCGCGGAAGCGACTCGCGCCGCGGCCGTTGCGAAAGCGCAAGCCGATCAAGAACGCGTCGCCGCCGAAACCGCTTCTCTTGCGAAGCAAGCCGAAGCGGAACGCGACCTCGACATCAAGAAAGCCAGCTACTTGGAAATGACCAAGAAAGCGCAGGCTACCGCCGATAAAGCCTACGAAATCGAGACCAACGTAATGCAACAGCAGGTAGTCACCGAAGGCGTGCGCGTGCAGCAAGTCGAGCGCGAGTCCCAAGTGAAGGTACAGGACGCGGAAATCGCACGCCGCGAACGCGAGCTCATTGCCACGGTCCTCAAGCCTGCGGAAATCGAACGCCAGCGCATCGAAACGCTCGCAAACGCCGAACGTCAGCGGTTGATGAGCGAAGCTGAAGGCCGCGCCTCTGCCATTCGTGCGCAGGGCGAAGCCGAAGCCGAAATCATCTTCAAGAAAGGCGAAGCGGAAGCCAAGGCCATGAACATCAAGGCCGAGGCATTCCAGGAGTACAACCAGGCCGCTGTGGTGGACAAGCTCATCAGCAGTTTGCCGGAGATCGTTCGGGCTTTGTCCGAACCGCTCAGCAAAGTCGACAAAGTCACAATCGTCTCGACTGGCAACGGCGACGCAGCCGGCGCGTACAAACTCACTGGCGACATTACCAAGATTGCCGCGCAGGTGCCGGCGCTCTTCGAAGCGCTCTCCGGCATGCAGATGTCGGACTTGCTCGGCAAGGTACGGATGATCGGCGATAAAGCGCCGAAGCCGGAGAAACCGGCAGCGCCCGCGTCCAAGGCGTAACGCTCGCTTCCGTCCCGGCAAGCCATCGGGTTCGCCGGGACGCTATATGGAGGTTGGGGGACCGCCATGACGTGGAAAGATGAACTCCTGATGTTGTGGATCTTTTGCACCGTAGTGATTGTGTTCGCCGCCCGCCATTTTTTTGGAGAAGCGGCTTGTTTGTTGAACCAACTGGCGGCATTCAGCCTCGCCTATATGCCGGGCCTCCTGCATCTGCTGATCGGCCATTTGCGTTAGCCGGTTTTCGTTTTGGCTGCGGCGCAAGAGTTTTTCTGGAAGTTGGAAAGGAGAAATATCATGGGACTTTTGGAAAGAGTGAGCACTTTAATTCGGGCCAACCTGAACGACATGATCGATCGTGCGGAAGACCCGGAGAAAATGATCAAGCAAGTGATGATGGACATGGAGAATCAGTATCTCCAGGTCAAAACGCAAGTCGCGGTTTCCATCGCCGATCAGCACATGCTCGAAAAGAAGCTTCGCGAAAACGAAGATTCTGGGAAGGACTGGATGCGCAAAGCCGAATTAGCCGTCGACAAAGGACAAGACGATCTGGCTCGCGCCGCGCTGGACCGTTTCCACACAGCGCAGCGGCTGGCGCTGAGCTATAAGGAGCAAGTCGACGACCAGAGAGCGCAGGTTGACGCGCTGAAGAGTGCGTTGCAGAAGCTCGAACAGAAACTCGACGAAGCCAAGTCCAAGCGCGATTTGCTCCTCGCCCGCCATCGCCGCAGCGTGGCCCTCGGCAAAGCTGCACGCGCAGGAACTGCCCTCGGCGACAACTCTAAGAGCGCGGCCTTTGATCGCCTGAAAGATCGTGTACACCACACAGAAGCCGTGGCCACCGCGGAAGTCGAGCTGATCACGGACGATGTCGGCGAGAAACTTACCCGCCTGGACCGCGACAACGAGGTCGAGCGCCTGCTAAACGACCTCAAGTCGCGCCGCGGCCTTCCCGGCTGATCTCTGGGGACTCCATTATTCAACCATTTGGTTAAATACATTTATCCAAGCATTCCTGCGAAACTGGATTAGAAGCTCACGCATTACGAGTTCCATTCCAGTACAAGTCATTGAAAAAAAGTCAGTTAGCGGGTTTCAGCTCCGTTTTGGAACGGGTTATACGCCAACGGACGCGGCTATAACACCAGAAAAGTTGTTTCGCCTCCCGCGCCAAGCGCAACAGAACCGAATTCCGGGCTTCCTTCCGGATTCTCCTCAGCGGAGGGTTCGCAGACCTTAACTTTATTTCTGCGTCTAAGATAGCGGAGCCTGGCGTTAGTACACTCCACGTGTGCTAGGCCGTGCGAGAATGCTTGCAATGAATCCCTGGCTGATTGCCACGCCCCCCGCCCTTGCTGCCGCAGCCGCGGGACTTGCTGCTTATGGAGCAGTTTATCCGCGCTCGCAGCTTTTCGGCTCGACGATTTGCCGCACGAATTCGCCGCGCAAGCTGGCGCTGACATTTGACGACGGTCCAAATCCTGCGATCACGCCAAAGCTGCTCGATCTTCTCGATCGATTCCAAGCGCGTGCGACTTTCTTCGTGATCGGAAAACACGCGCGCGAATGCCCGGAGCTTCTCAAGGAAACCGCCGAGCGCGGCCACCTGATCGGCAATCACACGGATGCCCATCCTAATCTTTTCTGGCTCAAGCCGGATCAGATCACGGTCGAACTTCGCTGCTGCAATTTTTCTATTAAAGCGGCGACGGGAGCTGCCGCGCTATGGTTTCGCCCTCCATACGGATTGCGAAATCCCTGGGTTGGTCCCGTTGCCCGCGAACTCAATCAGCGTGTGGTCATGTGGACCTTGATTCCGGGCGATTGGCGCGCGACGTCCTCGGAATGGCTCATCCCGCGCCTGGAGCCGATCGCAGCGCGCGCGAAACACAATTTGGCTGCCAGCACTGCAAAATCGGCCATCACCGGCGACATCCTTTGCCTTCATGATGGTTCACCTCGCCAGCTGAACGCCGACCGTCTGCCGACCCTCGCGGCGCTCGAATATTGGCTCCCTCGATGGCGTGACCTCGGTCTGGAATTTGTTACAATTGAACATGCGGTGGGTACGCCCGCAACTTAGCCATGGACGAACGCGCGTTCTATACGGAAAAAGAAGAAACCAGGAAGATCAAGCTTGTCTGCCCGAGCTGCCGCGGCGAATTTGAATTTCCCGTGCGCTGGAAGGTTTCCCGGAAGAAAAGGGAATTGCCCCGCGGCGCCGGCGAAGAAGACCGCAGAAAGTTCGCGAAGGCGACTTCCTTCATGGTGCGGCTCGACGATTTGGTGGCGTGCTACAAATGCCGCAAACGCTTTGAACTCACCGGCCAATCCACGGTGCTGATCAACGACAATCTCGGCGATCCCAACGCCGACCCTGAAAATTTCGGAAACCGCTAGGCCACGCGGCATCGCAGGCGCGAAGCCAGGAATAACCTGCGCCCAGATCCTAAACCAGTAGGGGCACGATTCATCGCGTCCTTCCGGCGCAATCCAAACCTAGTCGCGCACGTGCTTTCGAAGAAAATCGTTCAGATCTCCGGGTACATTTCGAAGAAGGCCGAGACTGACTCGTGGAACGTCGCTTCGATTTCTTCCTTGGTGCCTTCAATCAAATGCATCGTGATACGCGCCGTGCGCCCATTCTTTAGCACCACCGTAGCGTCCTTCACCTCGCCCAGCTCCTCTTCTGGCAGCAACCGCATTCCATAAATCAGCGCCAGCTTCGCCATATCTGTTGCCCTCTTTCTTGGCCGCTCTTCGAGACGCTCCGAGGCTATCGAGTTTCGTTCCGCGCCGTCAACCAGAACGAACCGAGAACGACAGGAGGTTTGCTGGGAGCGGGAATGCCGATTTATGCGTGGACATCAGCAGAGCGGTATTATAGACCGTACCAAGGGCCAGGCCGTGAAACCCGACTTCGCACAATACGGATTCGCTCATCAAAAAAATTTAATCATGGCGTGTATCGGCGGCTCGCAAGCACACGGCGCAAAATTGGGCGCGACCGACGACACCGATTGGTACGGTCTCTACATTCCTCCACCTAGCCAAGTTCTCGGGCTTGAACGCGAGGAGCATTTCGTATTCACGACCGGTGGCAAACCCGGGGGCAACGGGCCTTCCGATGTGGATGTTTGCCTTTATACCCTGACGAAATGGGCGGGGCTCGCGGCCAAAGGCAATCCATCGGCTCTGCATTTTTTGTTCGCGCCGCTTGAGTTTACAACCAGCACTTGGAATCACTTTTTAGCTCGTCCTGAGATTTTCCTGGCCAAAGGGCATGTAAAGCCGTTCCTCGGATTCGCGGACGACCAGATGAAAAGACTTCTCGGGCAGAAGGGGCAAAAGAACATTCACAGGGCCGAGCTCGAAACTAAACATGGATATGACACCAAGTACGCCATGCATGTAATCCGTCTCTACGGAGAAGCGAAAGAGTTGATGGAACACGGACGCATCACACTGCCGCGACCGAACCGGGATGAGTTGGTCGAAATCCGCAAGGGCAAATATTCTCTTTCGGAAATCCGACAGCTCGGCGCGCAACTCGAGTCAGAAGCACTAGCTGCTGAGCCAACTTCGCCGCTTCCTGACAATGTGGACCGGGAGGCGATCAGCCGGCTGCTAGCCGATGCCCACCTTCGATTTTGGAGCGAAGCAATCGAATTAACGCAAAAATTGGGCTGGCCAGATTCGGCTCTCTCTGCAGGCGCGCAAGCGATATACTGAGGCATCTAGCACCTGCCCAGGAGCATCGGACCAAGCATAACGGAGGGATGTCATGAGAAAGCCGCCCCGCCGATACGTTTTCTTATATTGCCTGATGGCTGCCAGCCTGTTCGTCGTTCCACAATTAAGCCGCGCGCAAGAGGCCGCAGGACCGCAGACGTCGGCTCCGCCTCCAGTAACTCCTCCTCCGGCTGCCGTTGCGGCCAATCCAGCACCCCGGGAGATGATCAGGATTCCCGCGGGCACGCGTGTCGCCGTCGTCCTTGAAAATGGCATTTCCACACGTAGCGCGAAGCCCGGCGATTCCGTTTACTTTCATACGTCCTTTCCCATCACGCAGGACAATCACATCATCATTCCCGTAGGTTCTTATCTTCGCGGAGAGCTCATCGAATCGAAGCGGCCGGGCCGCGTCAAAGGCCGCGGCGAGTTTCGCATGCGTCTGGACACGCTGATTTTTCCGAATGGCTACACTGTCGATCTAAATGCCGCTCCCCGCAGCGCGGATTCGGGCGGAAAAGAGACCATGGATTCCGAAGGAAAGGTGATTGGCGCCGGCGGCAAAGGGAAGGACGCGCAAACCGTGGCGGAAACGACCGCAACGGGCGCGGGTATCGGCGCTATTGCCGATCACGTCAAAGGCCTCGGCATTGGCGCCGGCATAGGCGCGGCTGCGGGACTCGGTGCCATCCTCTTGACGCGGGGTCCGGAGGCTCAACTGCCGCGCGGCTCTACCCTGGATGTCGTGCTGGAGCACGATCTGGCTCTGGACAAGAACGAAATTCAGTTCAATACCACGGGACGAGCCCTGCCCATCACTCCGCCATCCGCTCCGCAGGACTAACGCAAGAAGGGTACGCAAGTTCACTCGACTTCGTCTTGAGAATCTCTAAGCAGGCCCGCGATTCGCGGCGGCAGACTGAAAGCGCATCGGGCTGAAGCGGTCCCAATCCACGCTGACGCGTTGTTGCGTCACCCACTCGCGAACGAGCCGCGCGGTAATTGGCGCCAGGAGGATTCCGCTTCGAAAATGTCCCGTAGCGATGAGCAACCCATCGAGGTCGGTTGGTCCGATAATGGGCAAATGATCCGGCGAGTCGGGGCGAAGTCCCGCCCAGCTTTCCTCGACGCGTGCGCTGGAAAGCCCCGGGCACAGCTCGATCGACGCTGCGAGAATCTTTTCGATGCCGCCCGCCGTCAAAGCTTTATCGAAACCCGTGTACTCCACAGTCGCACCGGCAAGAATCCTTCCGTCATTTCGCGGAACGAGGTAAATGTTCTCCGACCAAAGAACTCGTTCGATTTTCAAATCGTCCGCGCGCAGCGCCACCATTTGGCCTTTCGCCGGTTTCACCGGCGCGAAGCTGGCCACTCCTTCGATACTTGCGGAAAAACATCCAGCCGCCACAATGGTCCATTTCGCTTCGACCTTTTCGCTTTTCAGATTCAGGCCGACACACCGCCCGCCCTCGCGCCTGATTGCTTCCACCCCGCTCGCACTGAAAAACTGCACGCCGCTCCGGCGCGCGGCTTCGAGCACAGCGCTCGTCAATGCCCGATTATCGATGGATGCTTCATCTGGGCGCAGGACAGCGGCTTCGAGGTCTTCGCTTAGGGACGGCTCAAGGGCTCGAGCGTCTTCCGTGCGAAGTGGCTCCGCCTTCAGCCCCAGCCCATGATGTAGCGCAATCACGGTGCTGAGTTCTTCTCGCGCGTCCCTCGTAAATAATGCTTGCAGCGTTCCCTTTGGGCGGTAAGCCGCGCTTTGGCCAGAGAGTTCTTCCACCATGCTTACAAATTCCGGATAGGTGGCCATGCTCGCCTTGCCCAAGCTCACGAGGGGAATAGTGGCCGAACTTTCGGGCGCGGGAGAGAGAATCCCTGCCCCCGCCCACGACGCTTCCTGCCCAGGTTGCTGGCGGTCGAATAAACCGACTTTCACTCCGGCGCGTGCAAGTTCGAGCGCGATGGATCCGCCAATCAATCCGCCGCCCGCAATGGCCACGTCAAACTTCTTCATGCGCACATCTTAGCGCATCCTGCGGCTGGGTTCATGCCCGCGCAGAAATACAAACTGGGTTTCAAGCAGCGTCGCGATTCGATGCGTTCATTTGTTGGCGGTGCAGCGGACATACTGCGCGAGACGAGTTCATGTGGCAGCGGGCAATCAAAGCGAACCGGCCAACTCTTCCGACAAAACCTGGGCTTTCTGCGCCAGTTCGCGCGCTCGTCCCCAATCGCCCGCCCGGCCCGCTTCCCGCGCATTAGAAATAAAGCTGCGCACTTTTGACGCAAGGTCAGACTGCGCAGCGTTCAATGACTTTCCCGAGGCAGAGGAAAGGCTATGTTCGGCTATGCGCAAACTTTCTTCCGTTGCCCGCTGCAAGGAAGCGGATTCGCCGGCCGAGAGATCGGGAACGATCTGCGGAGCCTCAAGCTTTTCAGGCCGGGCATTCTCGCTCTGGGAAGGTGCTATGCTGCGGGGCCTTGCCGGACCAGTTCGCGTTGCGCCAAGGGGCCCGGGAGGAGGTGGAATCTCAAGACGAAGGTCCGGCACGGGATCTTGAAGGTCGTCGGTTGGGGCAGGACGTTGCAGCGCCATCGGGCGGACAAGCACAGCCGTACTCCAGGGGATAGCTGGGCTTTTTCGCGCTGCGCAACCGCTCAACAAAATTGTCAACGAAGTCAGCACGCCGAACAAAACCGACAAACTTTCGCACATCACGAACGTCCGGAGTTGGGCCGGGGTTTTCGCCATATTCCATTCAGACGGCACGGCGTCGCGCTTCAAGCTGCAAGGGGCAGTTCGATACGAAACGTCGTTCCTTTGCCGACCTCGGATGTGAAATCAATAGAACCGTTGAGAAGCTGCACGATGCGAAACGTGCTGGCCAGGCCGATACCGCTCCCTCCCGGCCTCGTCGTGAAAAAAAGCTGAAAGATTTTTTGCCGATGCTCGAGCGGAATTCCTTTCCCCGTGTCTCCCACAGTGATCTCCGCCATTTCGCCCCGCCGGCTCAGCACCAGCCGCAATTGCCCGCCGCTGGACATGGATTCGCCTGCGTTCAACACCAGATTCAGCACGGCCTGCTTCAGCAATGCGCGATCGACATAAACTTCCGGCACGTCGATCGGCAAAAGCTGGGCCACTTGAATGTTGGCCTTTTGCATTTGCGGCTGCGCGACCTCGAGCACTTCTTTCAGCAATTCCGCAAGCTGGGTGGGCTCGAGCCGCACATCCATCGGGCGCGTGAAATCCAGAAAGCGCTTCACGACGGCATCCAGGCGGTCGATCTCCTTGTCGAGCACATTCACCGCCTGCTTCGCACCGCCATCGGAATCCGGCGGCAAGCACTCCTTCAAATTCTCCAGCCACAGCCGCATCGAGTTGAGCGGATTCTTGACCTCGTGCGCCACTCCCGCGGTGATCCGTCCCAACGCGGCCAATCGTTCGCTCACCTGAAGCTGTGTATTGATGCTATCCAGCGAATCGAGATCGCGCAATGTAACCAGCGCGCCCATCCTTTCGCCATCCTCTTGGATAGCTTGCACGCTCACGCTAACGCGCTTTTCTCCCTCCGCCGTCTTCAATTCCGTTTCGGCGGCGAGTTCCGTCAGCTCATCTCCCTCGATGTGCAGCGCTTCGCGCAGCGGGTGCCCCACCGGAAATATTTCCGTCACCCGTCTTCCAAGAAATTGTCCAGCGGGCGCACCAAGGAATTTTTCCGCGGCCGGGCTCACCATCACCGCGCGCGCGTCCCTCGTGAATAGCAATAAACCGTCTTCCAGCCCCGCCATCACCGAATTCATGTTCTCACGCATCGTGCTGAAGATTTCGTGTACTCCGCGAAGCTGTTGCCCGACCTGCGTAATCTTGCGGCTAACTTGGCCCAGTTCGTCGCCGCTTCCCGCAAAACCTCTGACCTCGGCAACCGGTGCGTCGTATTGTCCGGCGGAGATGCGATCCAATTGCGCGGAAATGCGCGCCAGAGGCGCCAGCGCGGCTCCGCTGACCACTGCGGCGAGCACGGTAGAAATCAACAATGCCAGCAGCACAATCGTGCCAAGCTTCCGGACAATCGGCAGAATCTCCTTGTTGAGCAGGAGCGCGGAAGAGACGGCCACGCGCACTTCGCCGAAAGGCTCGTTACGGTTGCTAAAAGGGTATTCGTATTCGTAGACGCCCGGCGGCCCAGCGAGAACCTCTAATTGGTGAAGAAAACCGCGTCGCGTGAGCTGAGACAGCGGAGGCCGCCGCTCACGGAATTTGCCCCGCAATGCCTCATCGGTCGACGCCAGCACGGTTCCATCGCTGTCTGTGATCGAAACTTCATAAATAGAAGACGAAGCGAAAGCTGCTTTCAATTCCGCTTGCAAACCCTGGCTGGATCCCAGCGCATAGGTCACATAATCGCGAACGTCCTGTTTCGAATTGGTCTCCGGCCGCCAGCCCTGCGCTTCGGCGTTGAGCAGCGCAACCTGTATCTGCACGAAGGTATTGTTGGCAATGCCTTGCGCTCTATTTTCGCTTTGATCCAGGACCTGCTGCAGGAAGAGGGCGAAGTACACGCCGGAGACCGCCGCCACCACCAGCAGTACGAGCCCCGTCATCACCAGCGTAAGTTTTGTGCGCAGCCGCAGCTGCATCGCAGGTACCTACTCCGCCTCGGCGCGTTCGCCGCCGTATTCTTTCAGCTTATTGTGGAGCGTCTTCAGGCTGATGGCTAGCAATTCGGCAGCCCGCGTCTTGTTATTTCCCGTGGCATTGAGCGTTTGCAAAATTAGCTCGCGTTCCATCGCGTCCACCGTCGTGCCGATCGGAAATTTGATCGAGGACAGATCGCCGGGATTTTTCGGCGACGTTTTGCCGAATTCCCCCGGCAGGCACGCACGGGTAATAAGCTCTTTGTCGCACATAATCGACGCTCGTTCGAGAATGTTTCGCAACTCGCGGATGTTTCCCGGCCACGTGTGGCTCATGAAAATGTCCAGCACTTCGGCGCCAATGCCCCGCACGTGCTTCCCATGCTTGGCGTTGACGTCGCGCAAAATGTGTTCCACCAGCAGCGGAATATCGTCTTTGTGCTCGCGCAGCGGCGGCAAGTTGATATGGAAAACGTTTAGCCGGAAATACAAATCCTGGCGCAACTCTCCGCCCGACACCGCTTTTTCCGGATCTTTGTTCGTTGCCGCCAGCACGCGCACGTCCACGGGCGTCTCGCTTTTGCTCCCAAGGCGGCGCACCTTGCGGTCTTCGAGCACGCGCAGCAGCTTCGCTTGCGTCGGCGCCGGCATCTCTCCGATTTCGTCCAGCAGCAACGTGCCAGCGTCGGCAAGTTCGAAGCAGCCGATGCGCCTTTCAGCCGCGCCCGTGAACGCGCCTCGTTCGTGGCCGAAAATTTCGCTTTCCATCAGTGTTTCGGGAATCGCGGAGCAGTTGATCGGCACGAACGGCCCGTTTGCCCGCGGCGAAAGTTTGTGAATCGTGCGCGCGACTATTTCTTTGCCGGACCCCGTCTCTCCCGTGATCAGCACAGACGCCGAGCTCGGCGCCGCCATCTCCACGATGCGCATCACTTCCTGCATCGGCTTCGACGCGCCCACCAAATCGCCAAGCCGCCCCGCCTCGCGCAGTTGCCGCTGCAGCACGACGAGTTGGCGCGCATCTCGCGCTTTGCTCAACGCACGGTCCAGCAGCGCTCTCAGTACCGGCCCCTTCAGCGGCTTTTCGATGTACCAGAATGCGCCGGACTCGATGGCCGCCACCGCGCGCTCTTCGCTTCCTTTGCCAGTGATGATGACCGCGGGAACGTCCAGCAGCTCCGGTCCAAGCTGTTTGAGCAAATCCAGTCCATTCATTCCCGGCAATTCCACGTCCGCGATCAGCGTATCCGGCTGATAGCTGCCGAATTTCGCCAGCGCCTCTTCCGCAGTCGCCACGCCGAGCACATCAAATCCCCATCTTTGCAGTAGCTGCTCGTAGCCCTTGCGCGCGTTGTCCTCGTCCTCGACAATCAGCACGCGGTCCTTGCGCTCCAGCGGCTCCATGGCGCGCGCCGTGCTTCTCGATTCATCGCCCATGCGATTCTGCCTCTCCCACGCGGCTGTTCGTATTTTCGCAGATTCTGGTGCAGGCTGGTCACTTCGACTGTAACAAGCTCCCGCCACGCTTGCCAAGCAGTCATCCGCTTTTGTCGAGGGGAACGAGATGAGACGGGAAAAAGTGGGGTGCTTCAATCGCGGGCCAGGCGAAGCAAATCAAACACGCGGCGCTTAGCAGACAAAGAACAAGCATTCCATTTCTGCCATTGCGAGAGCCGCTCAAAGTCCATCCTATTCCTTCACCAGGTACAACGCCCGCTCCAGTTCCAACTCTAGCTTTACGCCCTTCGGCAGGTCCAATTCGTGCCCCCGCCCCGTTTCCATCAGGTAAGCTGTGATTGCTCCAAGTGCCGCGCCCTCGGCCGCCTCCTTTTTATCCTTATCCTTGACGCCCTTCACAGCGCCGAGGGCAGCTCCGGCCGCTGCTGATTGTGCGGCGTCCTCTTGCGTGCTGCTTCTGCCCTCGATCAATCCTTCTTGGCCAGGCTTGTTTTTCACGCTGTGGTCTCCGGGTACGCTCACGACTTCCGCCACGATCGGCAAACGACCAAAGCTGGTATGAATCTCATCGAATGTCAGCCAAAGCCTTGCCCGGCCCGTCACACCAGCCGGCTCCACGTGACTCACGTGGCCCTCGATGATCGCGCCTGAAGGCAAGTAAATCCCTTCGCCCGCATCCAGCGGCTCCAACGTTTTCACTTTAAACTTCGTTTTTTCCGGCGTGTTCCTGGTGCCGAGGTCATCCTCCAGCGCCACTAGAAATTTTGTTCCCGGCGCAACACCGTAAGACTCGAGCGGCAATCCGTGCCGCTTGCCGTCCGCAACCTTGACTTCCTGGTCGTCGGTTTTGCCGATGCGGTCTTCTGAAAGGATCGGTTTTTCAGGCGATTGCTGCGACCGCGATTGTTGTGGCGGCTGGTTCTGAGACGCTTCCTGAGCCGCGCAGGCCGTCGCGAGACCTAGAAAGGCTGCTAGCACTCCTATCCCTAATGAAAATCCTACCCGATTCCTTGCGTACATGATCCCCTCCCAGAGCGACTTCTCAAGCCATCCAGTATGCATGTCGCTCGCCAGTGCCGCTCTCGGGGCTTCCAATAAGTGATTGAAAATAAGCTAGTTGTACGCAGGGCGATCTAGGCGCTTTGAAATGTGTCAGGGATTTGCGGCAGGGCACTGCCTGCCAACGCCGACAGTACAGCGCTTACTGGCAGCATCTGAAAAGGACCCATCTGGTGCCTAAGTAGCGAGAAAGCGCTTGATTCGCCGCAGAACTTGCGCATACATCGCCGGCGTCACCTTCCCTGTTTGCGTGTTTTGCTGGCTGGGATGATAGACGCCGAAAAGTCGCGCGCCCACGCCTGGCAGCTCCGCTTCCGCTCCGTGAGTAAAAGCATACGCAGCCCTCGATACAATCAACCCGCGCTGTTTCAAGATCTCCAGATAGGCATCCCAGGCAATTCTGCCGAGCGCCAGTACGGCGCGAGGTTGCAAGGTTTCCAACTCTCGCACCAAATAAGTACGGCAGTTTGCGATTTCCGATGGCAGCGGTTTGTTCGCGGGAGGTGCGCAACGAATCGTCGCCGCGATATATGCATTCGTCAGGCGAAGCCCATCGTCACGCCGCACCGAACTCGCCTGATTCGCAAACCCGGCTTTGTGCAACGCCGCATAGAGAAAATCTCCCGAGCGATCGCCGGTAAAAACGCGCCCAGTTCGATTCGCCCCGTGCGCAGCGGGCGCCAGCCCCAGAATCAGCAACTCAGCCTGCGAATCACCAAAACCAGGTATTGGTCTTCCCCAGTAATTGCATTCGCGAAATGCCCGCCGCTTTTCGCGCGCTACCTTTTCACGATATTCGACCAGACGCGGGCACCTCCGGCATGCCACGATTTCTTCATCCAAGATGTTTAGCAGCGCGCTTTTCTCGGTCATGGCGGAAAAAGAATAATCGAGCGAGAGCTATTGGGAAAGTTTGCGCGCCATCATGCTGTTCAATTCGGCGTATGGAATAGTCACCTGCGTCAACGAATCGTAAGACCCGCGCCCCAGCCAATCTTTCGCGACTCTCTGAAAGGCCCCCATCGCGGCACGCATGGCCGATGATCCCGCGCTCACGCGAGCCACTCCCATCTTTTCAAGCTCGTCGAGCGAAGGACAACCCGGCGACGCCAAAATGTTTAGAGGAGCGCCAAGCGCTTTCACCAATTTCGCGATGGTCTCTCGATCGCAAAGTCCCGGCACGAACAAGCAATCTGCTCCCGCCTGATGATACGCGCGCAACCGCTCGACCGTGCGCTCAAATCGAGTTTCAGCCGACCCAATCGGCATCAAATAGATGTCTGTCCGCGCATTGATTACCACCGGCACGCCCAGCGCCGCCGAAGTCTCTCGAATCGCTCGAATATTTTTCACCTGCAACCCCAGCTCCACATGTGAACTCTCATCGTCTCCGGTCACATCCTCGAAATTCAGTCCCACCGCGCCTGCGGCCACCATCGCTCTCGTGAAATCGGCGATTTCTTCCGGTGTCTTGCCGTAACCAGATTCCAAATCGGCTGTGACCGGAACGTGCACGGCCCGAGTAATTCTCGCCACGGCATCCAACATTTCACTGCGAGAAATCCGCTGCCCATCCGGATATCCGAATGAGAAGGCCACCGCCGCGCTGCTCGTCGCGATGGCTGGATGCCCCACTTCCTCCAGAATCCGCGCGCTAACTGCGTCCCACGCATTCGCCAGCGCCAAAATCCGCGGCCCATGATGCAATGTTCGGAGTTTCTCGGCTTTTTCGGCTTGCGCTTTAATGTTCATCCTAATTTCTCCGGGGAATCCTTCAAGACATAACAACCATCGTTTGTTCCGCAGCTAAAGGGTAGGGACTGGTTGCCACGGACGATACATCCAATTTGGAGAGCCGTTTCCTGCAGGCAGAGAGCCTTGCGGCTTGCCCGTGCGCATCCAAACTTTTGTTCTAACCACCTTTTAACGTATCGGCCAACACGATTGCCTGGTTGTGTTCCTGATCCTTTGCCCCAAATAGCAGAGTGAGTGTTTTATGCTCCTTTTCCATTTTCTTCAACTCTGCAATCAATCCTTTGTTTTTCTTGAGCTCGCCTCGATATCTCTTCTGAAATGCACTCCATTTTTCCGGCTCGTGCCCAAACCATTTCCTTAGCGCGTCGCTCGGAGCCACGTCCTTCACCCAAGAATCGAGGTGCGCCCCCTCTTTTTTCATCCCCCGAGGCCACAATCGATCCACCAGCACGCGCCATCCGTCCTCTTTCGCCGGTTTCTCATACACGCGTTTGATCTTGATCATCGCCACCCTCCCAATCTTCGGCGCAGCGCCATGTTTCTCGTAACGAACGCAGAACTGCGTGCGTTCCACTCCCGCTTCACTTCAAAAGCGCGAGCACCTCTTCATGGATCTTCCCGTTCGTGCTCACAAGGCTTCCGTTGTATATCGAACGTATGCCATTCGCGTCTGTCGCCCTGCCACCGGCCTCTTCCACGATCAGCCCCGCTGGCGCCAGGTCCCATGGCTTCGAGTGCAGATCAGCAGCCGCCTCGATCGAGCCCTCGGCCACCATCATGTGCTTCCAAAATCCGCCAAAGGACCGCCCGTATCGCGCCGCATCCAACAAATGACGCATTCTCTCCGTGTTTTGCCGCTTGCTGTTCGGGCCGGTGCCTCCCGTAAACGCCATGCCGCCGTTCAATTGCTGCACATTCGAAACGCGCATCTTCTTTCCGTTTCGCCATGCACCTTCGCCCCGGTAGGCCCTCCATCGCATGCCAAGCGCCGGAGCGCTCACCAGCGCCGCCACGATTTCCCCCTCGCGCTCGATTCCCAGAAGCGTCCCAAACGTCGAGATTCCACGCGAAAATTCTTCAGTTCCGTCGATCGGATCAATAATCAATCGAGCCCGGCCTGTTGCGGCAGGCGCCTTTGGATTCCCGCCGCCCATTTCTTCTCCTAGAACGTCCATCGTCAGCCCGCTCGCAGCCACTTTCGCTCGCGCCATTTCTTCCACGCCGCGATCTGCCTGTGTCACCGCTGATCCATCGTCCTTCTTGTCGACGCGAATTTCCTCGGTTCGGAAAAACCGCATCGCAATCGCGTCCGCCTCGCCTGCAATCTCCTCCAACAATTTCCCATACTCGCCTTGATATCCCATTCCCTCTCCCGGAAATTGGCGCCCGCTCTCCAACCAGTAGCTGTGGCCTGCGCCTTCGTGATTCAACTTTAAATGGTGTGCTTCGTGCCCTCCGCCGCGCCTTCTGCCGCGCCTGCGATTGACACCACTAGCTTCCATCTCTAGCATACAAAGGAATGGCCATGAACGCCCATGCCGGTAGCGGCACCGTCCTCGAACGCATCCTCGACGCACGGCGTCTTGAGGTGGATCACCGCAAACGCGTGCTTCCGGAAGCGGCTCTGCGTTATGGCGTCAACGCCGCAACGCCGCTGCGCGATTTTCCCTCCGCGCTCGCAGTCAATTCTCTTAACATTATCGCAGAGCTGAAACCTGCTTCCCCGTCAAAAGGAGTTCTCCGCGAGCCCTTTCATCCCGTCGAATTGGCGCGCTCTTTGGAGGCCGCCGGCGCTGCCGTGCTCTCGGTGCTCACCGAAGGCGAATTCTTTCGTGGCTCGTTGAAAAATCTCCGTGATGCCAGGAACGCGGTAAAAATCCCGGTCCTTCGCAAGGATTTCATTTTCGATCCCTGGCAAGTCTGGGAGACGCGCGCCAATGATGCCGACAGCTTTCTGCTGATCGTCGCGGCTCTGCACGATGAACTGCTCCGCGACCTGATCGCACTCGCTCGCGAGCTGAAAATGGAGCCGCTCGTCGAAGTTCACACCGCCATCGAGCTTGATCGCGCTCTCGCCGCGGGCGCCCGCATCATAGGCGTCAACAATCGCGATCTGAAAACTCTCGATGTCCACGTCGAAACTTCTTTCGACTTGATCGAGCGCATCCCTGACACCTGCATCGCCGTCAGTGAATCAGGACTCCGCACTCACGACGATCTCGCCAAGCTTCGCGATGCCGGCTTCGACGCTTTTCTCATCGGCGAAAGTCTCATGCTCTCGCCCGATCCAGCGGGCGCACTGGGAAATTTTCTCGGCCACCCCGTCCTCCCGGTTTAGCCACGCCATGATCCTCGTCAAGATCTGCGGCATAACCAACTGGCCGGACGCCAAGGCCGCCTGCGAAGCGGGCGCCAACATGCTCGGCTTCAATTTCTACGAGAAAAGTCTGCGCCGTGTTTCCACTGTCGAAGCCGCCACCATCCGCGCGAAACTGCCCGCGGGTGTCCAGGCCGTCGGCCTCTTCGTAAACGCTCAGCCCTCGGAAATCAATTCGCTGAATGCGTTTGTGCGTTTCGCGGCGGCGCAGCTTCACGGCGACGAATCCCCCTCGATCGTTTCCGAGGTCTCGCGCACCGTCCCCGTCATCAAGGCGTTTCGCGTCGCTGCGGATTTTCCTCTCTCTTCCCTAGACAAATATCACGATGCGTTTGCTTTCTTGCTCGATGGCGCTCGATCGGGCCAATTTGGCGGCACTGGAGCCAGTGCGGACTGGAATGTCGCCCGGCGCGCCGTCGCCGCGCACCGTATTATTTTAGCGGGCGGTCTCACCCCGGAAAACGTCGGAGCAGCCATTCGATCTGTGCGCCCCTATGCGGTGGATGTCGCCAGCGGCGTTGAGTCGAAGCCTGGCAAGAAGGACCACGTGCGGATGAAGGAGTTTATCGACGAAGTCCGTCGTACCGAGCAGCAGTTGGACGCACCACAACCATGACACTCCGCGCCATGAGCTCTACCCCGCATTCGGCAACACTTGCTCCCGGACGCTTCGGCCCCTACGGCGGACGCTACGTTCCCGAAACGCTGATGGTGCCGCTCTTCGAGTTGGAGCGCGCCTATGAGGCTGCGAAAACCGATTCGAAGTTTCAAGCTGAGTTCGCCGATCTTCTGAAGAATTTTGCCGGTCGTCCTACGCCTCTGCAATTTGCGTCACGCCTAACTTCGCATCTCGGCGGCCCGCGAATCTACCTCAAGCGCGAAGATTTGCTCCATACCGGCGCGCACAAAATCAATAACGCCATCGGCCAAGGCTTGCTCGCCGTAAAAATGGGCAAGCCTCGCATCGTCGCGGAAACCGGTGCGGGCCAGCACGGCGTCGCTTCCGCCACCATCGCCGCGCATCTCGGCCTCGAATGCGTCGTCTATATGGGCACGGAAGACATGGAACGTCAGGCGCTCAACGTCGCCCGCATGCGCATGCTCGGCGCACAAGTGGTCGGCGTCGATTCCGGCAGCCGCACTCTGAAAGACGCCATCAACGAAGCCATGCGCGATTGGGTCACCAATGTCCGCAACACCCACTATTTGCTCGGCTCCGTTCTCGGCGCGCATCCCTATCCAACGATGGTCCGTGATTTTCAGTCCGTCATCGGCCGCGAAGCCCGCGAACAAATTCTTGCCGCTGAAAAGCGTCTGCCCACTTATTTGTTTGCGTGTGTCGGAGGCGGTTCGAACGCCATCGGCCTCTTCCATCAATTTCTGAGCGATCCTTCCGTGAAAATGGTTGGCATCGAAGCCGGCGGCCGCGGCGGCCAGCTTGGTGAGCACGCCGCGCGCCTCGCCGCTCATCAGGGTTTCTCGGGCGCGCGCCCCGGCGTCCTACAAGGCACCTACACCTACATTTTGCAAACCGAGGACGGCCAGATCGCCGCCACGCATTCCATCTCCGCTGGCCTCGATTATCCCGCCATCGGCCCCGAGCACGCCTGGCTCGCCGACGAAGGCCGCGCCGAGTACTCCGCCGTTTCCGACTCCGCTGCGCTCGAAGCCGCGCGACTACTCTCGCGCACGGAAGGCATCATCCCCGCCCTCGAATCCGCCCACGCCGTCGCTGGCCTAATTGAACGCGCGTCTCCGGTCACGAGCGGCCGGCCTCGACTCACCGCCGACGACCTCGTCATCCTCAATCTCTCAGGCCGCGGCGACAAGGACATGGACACCTATTCCCGTCTCCTCGGTCTGAGATGATTGCGACTTCTTCTCCTTGTAGGGGCGCGGCATGCTGTGCCCGATCTTGCCCAGGCGTTTTCCGTCGTCTGTGTTCCCGGCTTTCCCCGTATTTCTGCTAATCTTTCTGCGATTCCCATGACCGCCGCGCCCCCCAACTCGACCCGCATCTCACGCTGCTTCGCCGCACTTAGTGAATCCGGCGAACTCGGCATCGTCGCATACATCACCGCTGGCGATCCGTCGCTCGAGGCCACGCTGAAATTCGTCTTAGCTCTCGCCGAAGCTGGTGCCGACGTCATCGAGCTAGGCATCCCCTTCAGCGATCCTCTAGCCGACGGCCCCACCATCCAGCGTGCCTCCGAACGCGCCTTGAAATCGCACACAACGCTCGCCCAAGTCATCGATCTAGTCCGCCAAATTCGCGGCTCCAGCGAAGTTCCCATCGTCCTCTTCGGCTACTACAATCCCGTCCTCCAAATGGGTCTCAAAAATTTCGCCTCCAAAGCTGCCGAAGCTGGCGCTGACGGCGTCCTGATCACCGATCTCACCCCTGAAGAATCCGACGACTATCGCCGCATCCTCGCCGCGCAGCATCTAGACACGATTTTCCTCGGCGCTCCCACGTCCACCGACGAGCGCCTGGCCAAAATCGCTGCGGTATCCACCGGTTTTCTCTATCTCATCTCCCGCACCGGCGTCACCGGCGCCAAGGACGCTCTTCCGGACGATCTGCCGGCACTTCTGCGTCGCGCCCGCAAAGTCACGCACCTTCCCATCGCCGTCGGCTTCGGTATCTCGCTCCCCGGCCACGTCTCGGTTCTCGGCGGCCTGGCCGACGCCGCCGTAGTCGGCTCCGCCCTAGTCTCCGAAATCGAAAAAGCCACGGCTGCCAATCCGACTCTCGCCAACATCGAGGCCGCCGCCGAAGCCCTCGCAACTCGCATCCGTTCCCTGAAACAAGCCGCCCGCCGGGGCCTCTCCCGCCGCGAGGTCGCCCCATGATTTCTTATCTTCGCTGGCGATCATCCTACTGGCGACCGCCTTCAAATTTGTCATTCCGAGCGAAGCGAGGAATCTGCTTTTCCCTTTTTTGCTCGCCACTCGTCACTCGCCACTCGCCACTTCTTTCCCCGAAGGTGGCCCCATGAACTTAACCGACTGGCGCCGCCGCATCGACGAAATCGACAAAAAACTCGTCGAACTCCTCAACGAACGTTCCCGCTGCGCGCTCGAAATCGGCAAGCTCAAACAAGCGGCCAATCTCCCGCTCTACCAGCCGGACCGCGAAAACGAAGTCCTCGCCAACGCCGAGCGCTCCAATCCTGGCCCTTTGACCGACGCCGCTATCCGCCGCCTCTTCGAACGCATCATTGACGAAGCCCGCGCCGCCGAACGCGACGCCATGCACCCCGGCTCCAAGCCGAATAAAGGCGGGAATGAATGATCAATTTGCCGGGTCTTATAGGGAATGCAGTTCGTAGCGCCGGGCTTCAGCCCGGCATCTTCGCCATGCAGAATTCGCCGCAATCGAAAGGGAATCAAGACTAACCATGGTCATCGTAATGCAAGAAGGCGCAACCGACGCGCAAATCCAGCATGTCATCGATCGCCTAGTCGCGTCAGGTTTTAACGTTCATCGTTCCACCGGCGAATCGCACACCGTCCTCGGCGCTGTCGGCGTCCACCGCGATTTCGATCATCGCGATTTCGAGCTCCTTGATGGCGTGCGCGAAGTCATGCGCATCACCCAGCCTTTCAAGCTTGCTAGCCGCCAGTTCAAGCCCGAGGGAACCATCGTCGATCTCGGGCGCGGCGTCAAAATTGGCGGCAATGAAGTTGTCGTCGCTGCCGGTCCATGTTCCGTCGAATCGCGCGAACAAATTCTTTCCGTCGCCGAAAGCGTCTCCAAAGCCGGAGCAAAAATTCTCCGCGCTGGCGCCTTCAAACCGCGTACTTCACCTTACGCCTTTCAGGGCATGGGCGAACCTGGCCTCAAACTCATGCGCGAAGCCGCAGACAAATTCGATCTCTTCACGGTCAGCGAAGTCATGGACCTTTCGCAAATCGCCATGATGTCGCAGTACGTCGATATCTTTCAGGTCGGCGCGCGAAATATGCAGAATTACTATCTTCTCCGAGCCCTTGGCGAAATTCGCAAACCCGTTCTTCTCAAGCGCGGCATGTCCGCCACCATGGAAGAGCTTCTTCTCAGCGCCGAATATATCCTCGCGGGCGGCAATTACAACGTCATCCTCTGCGAACGCGGCATCCGTACCTTCGAAACCTATACGCGTAACACGCTCGACATCGCCGCCATTCCCGTAATCAAAAAACTCAGCCATCTCCCCATGCTCGCCGACCCCTCCCATGGCACTGGCCGCCGCGACAAAGTTCCCCCCATGGCTCGCGCCGCAGTCGCCGCAGGAGCCGATGGCCTCCTCATCGAAGTCCACAACGACCCCGATCACGCCCTCTCCGACGGCGCTCAATCCCTGCATCCCGACGATTTCACCCAGCTCATGGCCGAGCTCCGCATCATCGCCCCAGCAATCGGCCGCCGCATGGCTTGATCCCCATGCTCGTCCTCACTACACAAACAGCGGCGCAACGATTGTCATTCCGAGCGAAGCGAGGAATCCGCTTTTCAATCTCTGCGCTGACTCTGCGCACTCTGCGTCTCTGCGTTATCTTTCCTCTTTCTTCTCTCTTTGTCTTGACTTTCAACTTTCAACTGTCGACTGCCGACTTACAATGACTTCCCACCTAATCCACCGCGCCACCATCCTCGGCACCGGCCTAATCGGCGGCTCTTTCGCCCTGGCCCTCCGCAAGTACGCCACCGACCTCCACATCACCGGCTGGGACCGCCCCGAGGTCGTCCGCGAAGCGCAATCCCGCGGCGCGATCGACGTCGCCTTCTCCGCCGAACTAGCCCCCGCCCTAGAAAACGCCGACCTCGTCTACATCGCCCTCCCCATCGGCGTCACTCTCGATCTCCTTCCCGAAATCGCCCGTCTAGCAGCGCCCAACGCTCTCATCACCGACGCCTGTAGCACCAAAGTCCGCATCACCGAAGAAGCCGCCGATCTTTTTCCCGACGACTCTACAAAGCTTTTCCTCGCAGGCCATCCCATGGCCGGCCGCGAACAATCAGGCATCGCGCACGCCGACGCTGACCTTTTCCGCAACAACACCTATGCTCTAATCGGCGCCTCTTCCGATCAAACCGCCCCCCGCATCTACGCCTTTGCAAAAATCCTCGAAAAAATCGGCGCCCGCCCTCTCTGGCTAGGTGCCCAACAACACGATTACGCCGTCGGCCTAGCCTCGCATCTTCCTCAACTCGCCGCCGTCGCTCTCGCCTCTTTCCTCTATGATCATCTCGACGAAAACGGCCTGCCCATCACGTTAGCCGGTCCCGGCCTTCGCGATTCTCTCCGCCTGGCCGGCAGCCCCTACTCCACCTGGCGCGACATCATCCTCACCAACAAACAAGTCCTCTCTGCCTCTCTCGATCTCTTCGCCCGCCGCCTCGACGATCTCCGCGAACGCCTCGCCTCTCGCGACCTAGAAGCCGACTTCGACGCCGCCAACGAACTCTACAAGCTCCTCCGCTCTTTGTAATTGCTCCGCCCTCCGCCGTCAGCACACACCCCTCCCCGCGAATTCACCGTCCGCACTCCTATCTGCTTTTCACTATTTCAGTTCGACCTTCTCGTGCAGCGGCAATTCCTGTGACGATCCCCCCACCATAAACGTATAACCACCCGGCACCAATTTCCACCCGTCGCTCGCCTCATCATAAATCGACAAATATTTCGGCACGATGTTCACGCTCACGTCCTTGCTCTCGCCCGCCTTCAACCACACCTTGCTCCATCCCACCAGCCGCTTCGGCGGTTCCTCCGCGCCAGTCGGCAGCGCCGCATAGACTTCCGCAACTTCCGCACCGTCGCGGCTTCCCGTATTCTTCACCGTAAAACTCACAGTGGTCTCTTTCCCTGGCGTCACCTTCAATCCCGAATACGCAAACGTTGTGTATGACAGCCCATACCCAAACGGAAACAACACCGCCTTCTTCTCCGCGTCATACCACTTGTAGCCAACCTTCAATCCCTCATCATAGTGCACGCTGAACGTCGGCTCTGCTTGCCCGGATTTCGTCACCGCCGCTTCCCCCGTCTCGCCCGGACCCGGCTTCACGAGCTGTGGATGCGGCAAATCCTCCACGCTCTTCGGAAACGTCATCGGCAGCTTCCCGCTCGGATTCACGTCGCCGTTCAAAATGTTCATCACCGCGTGCGCGCCGTCGCTCCCGCCATACCACGCTTCCAAAACCGCGCCCACTTTGTCCAGCCACGGCATCGTCACTGCCGTCCCCGTCTCCAGCACCACAATCGTCTTCGGATTCGCCGCCGCCACCGCTTCGATAATCGCATCCTGATTCACTGGCAGCGACAAGTTTTCCAGGTCCATCCCCTCGCTTTCCCACTGGTATGCAAACACAATCGCTACATCCGAACTCTTCGCCAGCGCAGCCGCGCTCGCCGGATCCTTCCCCGAATCAAACTGCACTTTCGCACCAGGGAACTTCTTCTGTAGGACGCTCACGGGCGACGGCGGGAACCACACCTGCGCCTGCCATCCCGCCGATGGCCTCCCCGGCGCGTCCACTTGCGCAGACCCTCCGCCCGACATCATCCCTTCATCCGCATGTGGTCCGATCACCGCAATCGACTTCACCGCCGCCCCGTTCAGCGGCAGTAATCCGTCTGCATTCTTCAGCAACACCGCGCTCTGCTCTTCAATCTTCCTCGCGGTTATCAAATCTCCTTCGACATCCACCACGCCCTTCTGCGTCGGGAAATCAATCAGCCCACACGCAAACTCCGACCGCAGCACTCGCCGCACGTGCTCGTCCAGTTCCGCCATCGAGACTTTTCCCGCTTCCACCGCCTCCTTCAGCTTCGCCCCGAAAAACTCATCGAGCGGTTCTTCATTGTCCAATCCCGCCGCGGATGCCTTCACCGTGCTGTGCGTCCCGCCCCAATCCGAAACCACAAATCCCTTAAAAGCCCAATCCTTCTTCAGCACATCCGTCAGCAAATATTTGTTCTCGCAAGCAAAATCCCCGTTCACCGCGTTGTAAGAGCACATCACCGCTCCGGGATCCGCAATCCCCACGCCAATCTCAAACGCCAGCAAATCGCTTTCCCGCAACGCCCGCTTGCCGATGATCGAGTTCACTTCGTTCCGTCCGCTCTCCTGATCATTCACCGCATAATGCTTGATGTCCCCAATCACGTGCTGCGCCTGCTCGCACTTCATCAAATTTCCGACCAGCGTTCCCGCTAGAATCGGGTCCTCGCCCATGTATTCAAACGTCCGCCCGTTCCTCGGCTCTCGAGTCACATTCACGCCGCCACCCAGCGTCATGTTGTATCCCTGCGCGCGCAATTCTTTTCCGATCACCGTTCCAAACGCGCACGCCGATTCCGTATCCCAACTCGCTGCTGCCCCAACATTGGAGGGCAACGCCGTCGAATATCGCCCATTCTCCGCGCTGCTCCGCACGCCATACGCCGCGTCGCTCATCTGCACAAACGGGATCCCCAGTCGCGGTATCCCCAAAATAAACCCCGCGCCGCCGTTTCCCAGTTCCGGCTCCGGATTCTGCACCTCCCTCGGCCATCCCGGCATGCCCATCCCGTGCAAAAGATCAATCTTCTCGTCGAGAGTCATCTCCTTCAGCACCATCTCTGCCCGCTCATCCGGCGAAAGGCTCGCATTCATCCACGGATGGTTCCGGTCTTCCTTCACCTGCTGCCCATGCATCCGGTGCTGTGCGAAAACCGCACGGCCAAATCCCAACATTCCACACATTACCCCGGCGAATAGAAGAGCAATCGTCCCAAGCCGCCCGCGCCGCACGCACCACGTCTCATTGATTTTCATTTTTGTCCATTCTCGACAAGTGTGAACCACGCCCCACAGACCCAAACAAATGCCCTTATAATATCGATTTTCCTAATTTATGCCAGAACCAAAACAACTCCCCTCCAGCCCCGTCTTGTTGCTCTTCCGCGCCGG
>CAVPWC010000017.1:0-525004 GCA_963709315.1 uncultured Acidobacteriota bacterium | reverse complement strand
AGGGCAATAATATACTTGACTCAGTGAAGTAACGGGAGCAAGGTATTGTTGCGGGAAGAGACGAGGTATTAAATGAGTGAGACGATATGAAATTCGCACATGGGATTTTGCGTTACCAACTCCTGTTGGACTGGGAGAATTGATGGCGTACTTCATGATTTACGGAGATGAGAGTGGAAAACTAGCTAAATCCCCTTACGTTTCTTTCTGCGGCTACGTAGGGCATGTTTCCGAGTGGGAACGCGTGAGTATGGAATGGAACAATCTGCGATTATCTTGGGGAGTTCCTCCAATTCATATGCGATGTATCAAAGACCCGGAAAGACCTCGCTGCGAATCGTGGCTGGAGGTCAAAAATAAATGGGGAAAGGATTGGGAAAATAAACGCGATGCCATGCTACGTGATTTTGGCCTTATAGTTCGGAACTCTTCGACGGTTTGCGTAGGAGCCGCAGTAGATGCTGAATATTTTAGAAACATGCCAGACTCTCCTTTCAAAAATAAAATGAAGAAAAATCCTTTTTATCTAGGCCTGTACACGCTCTTCATGGAGAGTCTCGACAAGATAGATCGGGTAGATAAATGTCAATCCGTTAGTCTTATAATCGATGAAGACCCGGAATATGGAAAACAAATTTACGACCTTCTAGAAGCTCTAAAAATTGGTTTCCCAAGAGTCAGAGAACGAGTTAGCGCAATAACCTTTGCAAGAGATGCTGAGTATCCAGGATTGCAAATGGCTGACGTAGTTGCATACGAGTCGAGTTCTTGGATGATTCAACGAATAAATAACAAGGATGCTGAACCTTCGGACTTGCTTGGATTGTTCACGCGCTTAGGCCTTCATGTTCCCAAACTATGGGATGCGGAAAACTTAGATAAAGTAGCTGCGTCTGGAGTATTTTCGTGAAAAAAAAATCAGAATTAAAAAACTTCAAGGACGCGATGAAACAAATTCTTACCGTATCCCATGAAGAACTAGAACGGCGCGAAGATAAATGGAAAAAAGAGAAAGAAGAAAAAAAGAAAAAGCGGGCTAAGGTTTAGCCCGCTTCCCGCGTGGTAAATGACCCGGATTAATTATTCGCGGCGGAACCCACCTTGCCAGTGACCTCGGCATAGGTGAGACGCTTTCCTAGGATGTGTGAGGCAACGTGCTCGAATCGAAGACCATCGTGAGCAAGTTTCCGAAAGTTGTAGCGGAAAACTTGTTCGTCCAGATACCGGAACAGATGGAATGGTTCCACGCTGATATAAGTGCCTTTCAGTTGGCGCTTGAACAGGCTCCAGAAGTTTTCGAGTCCGTTGGTGTGAATCTGTCCGTCAACGTAGGACTCCGCATGGTCTATAACTTGGTGCTCGAATCCTTGATGCTTGAGTCCCTGATAGGACAAGAGTGCGTCCGTGTAGATCGCGCTTCCCGCTTTGACGTGAGCGCGAATGTTGGATTGAAGCAAGTGTTTTTTGCGATTGCCCACGACAGCCGCGCGAATCTCTCCGCCGCGCTCAAGGATTCCCTGAACAGCGACCTTGTCCTTAGTGCCAGTCTCAGTAATCCGACGCTTGCGTTTGTCGGCGTGCATGAATCTCGCAGCGCCACCAACGAAAGTTTCATCTACTTCGACTTCTTTACCCTCTCCGCCAAGTTGGACGGAAGAACGGGTCTGCATCGCAAGGCGAATCCGATGGAGCATGAACCATGCGGACTTTTGTGTAACGCCGAGTGCGCGGCCAATCTCGTAGGAACTGATGCCGTTCTTGCAGTTAGCAACCATCCACATAGCGATAAGCCATTTGTCGAGGGGCAGCGCGGAGTCTTCAAAGATAGTCCCAATCTTGGCGGAGAACTGTTTCTTGGGGTGCTGGCTCTTGCATTCCCACATTCGACGAGTCGCGATGAAGCGAACGTCATTCCTGCCACAAGTAGGGCAGATAACCTTGCGGTCTGGCCAGCGCAATTTGACCATGAAATTAAGGCAGTTATCGGCGTCCGCGAAGTAGACGATGGCTTGTTGGAGTGTCTTTGGCTTGGCGCTCATTGCGTTCCTCACTGTCAAAAGGATATCCCAAACGCCTTACTGAGTCAAGTATATTATTGCCTTTGTAAGAGTTGCAGACAAAGGGGTTAACCTTGACGCGGCGCGTAAGAGTGGCAGGGAAAGGACTTAAAATAGTTGGATTATCAGTGAGTTGCCGGTAGTTTGTAAGAGCGACGAACAAAGGACTTAGAAAGGCGGTGGTTAGTGGTGTGTGACTAGTGGCTAGGGGCGACCGGTACTCGGGGCCAGAAGCAGGGGAACAGGCGAGAAGCGGGAGGGAGTTTCGATGGTTGGAGAGGTGAAAGAGGCGGACGGGTAGCGGAGGCAAGGCGGTGACTCCTTTCTCCTCCGCGATGGAACAGTACTGATTATAACACTTGCCAGTCTATTGTCAAGTAATAATCATAAGTCGTTATGGGGCAGTGGGTTGCGGGAAGTCAGTTGGGGTTGAGACGGAGGGGAACGGTCAAAACCCGCACCCTTGAAAATCACAAGGGATGCGGCACCCCGGCAAGCAAAGACAAATCCAAAATCGTTTCGGCGAATTTAGGGTGCCCCACCCGCCGAAATCAGCTTCCATGCTTTCCGTCGTTTCCGCGTGACGCACTTGAGAACCGAAGCCATGCCGGAAGAATTCACACGGTTCTGGATCGGCCACAAAGACGGGGACATCACAAGTCGCTATTCAAAGATGAAAGACCGCGTAGCTCTCAGGAAGCAGTGGGCAGAGAGCGTCGGACTCGGATTCAAGCTACCGGCTGGAAAGGTGGTCGAAATAATAGGCCACACTAAGAAACGAAGGATTAAAGCAGCATGAAACGGTGGGTGTTTCTCCTGGCGGATCCGGCAGCTTTGAGCGGTTAGGGCGAGGCAAATAGCGTGATTCAGCCCATAAGAACGGCAGTACGAATGTGACTTGTTTCTGAACATCTTCGAAATAACCATAAGAAGATTTGTAATAAGGAGAGACGAGAGGATAGACAAGAAAAACAAATGGACAAGACCCGAGAAGAATATCTGAAAGAGTTGGATGACCCTGTTCGATTCGAAGACTTGTCGTAGGTATAAGCGGTTGTGAAATTCCGGCCGGTTAGGAACGAGTATTGCGTGTTTGCCTGCGTGAGCCGCCCCATATTGTCAAACGTGAACTGGTACGTGCCGGTGGGATCGGTCACCTGGGTCAAACGCGAGTCGTTATCGTACGTGTAATTCACCGTGGTGGTATCAGGATACGTCTTTTGCGTCAGCCGGTTCCATTGAAATTCACGATGAAGTTGACTCTAAACCCGCACACGCAAAACCGGCGTATGCGGCACCCACAATCGTCTCGGAATTTATCGTCTGTGCCACCCGCCTACCAATCGGCCCATAAATACCAGTTTTCGTCGATATGCCTGAAAATGGGGTGGCGAGGTTTTTGAGTCTTGTAGAAGTCGTCGAGACGCGCGGTCTGATTGGTTGGCGCATGATCGAGCCAACATAAATCAACGTGCCTAGTATCCCCGCCAAAACCTGCTCCCCAAAGGGAAATGCAAATCTCGGGATTCTTATCTCCGCGGCGAAACACTTGTTCGCTGTGAACTTGTTCGAGCAGAATTCTGTATTCGTTATAACGGCTAGGGGGGAAATTTACTTCCGTGGGGGGGTGAGGCAAGCCCGACGATGTTGTCTCGACACCGAGACGAGTGTATACCTCATTCACCTGTTCGTCTGCCAAAAGCATATCCCGCAGATGCTCATAAGCAGTACGGTTCGAATAAAAGGCTTTCAAGAGACTCTCTTCCTCGGGAGGTTTCTGGGAAGGGAAAAGGTACGCCCACAGACCGACACACACCGCGCCAAGAAAGAGAAAAATGCTTGCCCATTTCATCGCGTTCGGAATTTTAATGCCCGTCATCGGTTCGGAAGACCCATGGCTTGTCTCGTAGCTGTTCGTAATACGCTGATTTCTGCATAAATTTCTGAATCAACTATTCATCCTTTGTAGTGTGAAAAGGTGAACCGTGAACGGCAATAAGAAAGTCTGCCGTCTCATTGTAATTTCTCAGTTACAACCACATTTATCATTGCCTTTTGAAAACTTCCAACCAGCAACCGCGCCCCGAAGTATCCATGGAATTCCCGTCGCATCCAAAGGGTCATTCGGAACGTCGGTGTCTTTTGTCACATGGTAATATTGGCCAGCAACGATTACTGTGAGTGTTGCAGACCCCGGAGGCGCTAGAATCGGAGACAGGAACCAAGGCCAATAATATTTATGATCCCAGGCAGCCCCTTGGAAGCCAGCTATAAAATTCCCAAAGTCGCCAGCGCTCATTTGTTGTCCGCAAACGTTGAAGGTATCACCAGAGTGCCGGTTATGGGCAAAATCAAAATCCCCCATGCCCGTACTGTGGTTGCGTATGTTCCAGAGCCCTTCAAAGTAACCGGCTGTCGCATCGCTGTACGCCTGTTGAAGAAATATTTGCAAGGTTTGCTGTTGATTATAATCCGTTAGTCCAAATGGATCGGTGAAGTTGAGCGCGCTGTTGTGAACATAGCCATAAAAATTGTTTCCACCCCAAAACTTGATTGGATCTTCGGAGCTAAACCGCCCGATCGAGGCGTCATAGTATCTGGCGCGATAGTAATATAGGCCCGTTTCGGGGTCTGATTCCCGCGCCGTGTACTGGAAGGGATTCGTTAGCGACCCAGATGAGGCGGTTTGCTTTCCGAACGAATCAAACGTGTAGGTTTGCGCGAGCGAACCAGCACCACTGCTCAAGGATGTGATCGACCCGAGCCCATCCGCTTGGTAATAGCTCGTCGTGGAGCTTCGCAGCATCGCTAGCGGCTCGTCGATATTTAACCCCTGAGAATATCGGGCAACGGCAGTGCCGGACGAATTGGTTTCCTCCACGAGATTATCGCCGTCGTAGGCGTATACGCTTGTAGCGCTGGACGACGACTTGTAGATGCGTCGGCCAAAGGGATCGTATTTGAAGCCAACTGTAGCGATACTAATCAATAGCGATTGGAACTGGTGTCTTGACGAATTCATTCTGGCCGTAGAGAGAATCGGCGATAGGCAGCAGACACTACGAAGCCGACCACTCCATAAAGCAAGACATTTGCTGCTGCAGAAATGAGGAAAGCAAGAACCTCACCACTCACGCCACCACCCGCTTCCGCTGACATCAGCAGTGGAAATGTCGGCCATGGGATCAGAAGCATCCAGGTGAAGCTTCCTCCCACTCTCACGTGGCCGATGAGAATCACAGAGAACAACAAGCACGGAACAAGAAATCCTGCTGCCAAGAATCGCCACAATATCTTTCGCTCAGTTTTTTTCATCCACAAACTCCTCAAGCTCAGAGAATTGGCGTCACGTTGTAACATGACGTGTGGGGAAGATTTTTCAAATTACCGAAGACACTGCGAGGAAACGTAGAATCGCCGACCTTAATTCCACCCGCCCCCAAAGCGTCGTGAACAAAATTTGAGCAGTCTCGGCCCGGTCGCCACCAGCCTGGGTTAGCCTTGCGCTTATTAATGTAGTCCTGAATATTTTGGTCTTGCTGCGGAGTAGTGATGAGAATGATGCAGCCCTCAGGAGAACCTTCGGTATGCGGGTCGTCCCGCTGGATGTGTCCCGGTGAGGCCCCTGTATCATGGTTCGGATAGAACCCTACCGTATCGTCTGTGTTGACACCCAGGCCGATGTGTCCGGCGGGCTGATTGCCAGGGAAGAGCTTTACGGTAACGTTGAAACCTGAAGGATCGATCCAATATGTCGGAGAGTTCAGGGCGTAGGTGTAGAAGTTAACCCCAGCGTAAAATTTTACAGGATCTTCGCTAAGGAACCGGCCGGTCGAGGAGTCCAGGTATCTGGCGCGATAGTAATACAGGCCGGTTTCCGAGTCAGATTCGCGTGCGGTGTACTGGAACGGATTCGTCAACGAGCCAGACGAACTCGTCTGTTTGCCGAACGAGTCGTAACCATAGGTCTGGGCGAGAGAACCCGCCGAGCTCGATCAGCGAAGTGATGGAACCCAGGCCGTCCGCATCGATAGTAGCTAGTCGTGGAGCTGCGCAGCATGGCCAGCGGCTCGTCGATGTTCAATCCTTGCGAGTACCGGGCAACGGCGGTGCCTGAAGAATTTGTCTCTTCGATCAGGTTATCGCCAGTCGTAGGCGTAGATGCTGGTGCCGCTGGACGACGATTTGTAGATTCTTCTGCCGAAGGGATCGTACTTGAAGCTAACGGTGCCGCCGCTGCCGGGCAGCGTCACGCTAGTCAGGCGGTTTTCGAAGTCCCACGCATACTTGGTCGTGCCCGAGGAATTCACCTTGGTCAGCGGTGTTGCCGTTGCTGTCGTACGTGTAGGTCGTGCTGGATGTCGAGGTCAGTTCATTTGAGGAATTGTTCGTGTATGACGAGACTCCCAGCGAACTCAGCCGGTTGCCGACTGCGTCGAACGTGTAGCTCTCAGTCGTGTTCGTGGCTTGCGTTACCTGGGTCAGCTCGTAAATCGGGTCGTACGTGTAGTTCGAGGTGACGTTCGCATACTGGTCCGTCTTCGCCGTGCGGTTTCCGGCGTTGTCCACGGTGTAGCTCGCACCGTCCAGAGTAGTCGAACCGCTCTGATGCAGCACGCTCAGAAGCCGAGAAAGATTGTCGTAGCTGTAGTTGGTGGTGATGCTGTTCGGGCGCGTCATCTGCGTGCGGCGGCTCAGCGCGTCATAGCTAAAGCCGAAGCTGCCGCTCCCGCTGAACGCCGTCGGCGGAGTCAGCGTCTGCAAGCGATTCAAAGTGTCGTACGCATAGCTGGTTGAGCCGTTTTCGGGGTCTGTGAAGCCCGTTCGATTCGAGGCCTTGTCGTAGGTATAAGCGGTCGTGAAGTTCCGCCCGGTCAGGAACGAGTATTGCGTGTTGGCCTGCGTGAGCCGCCCCATGTTGTCAAACGTGAATTGATACGTGCCCGTGGGATCGGTCACCTGCGTCAGCCGCGAGTCGTTATCGTAGGTGTAATTCACCGTGGTGGTATCAGGATACGTCTTCTGGGTGAGCCGACTCAACTGGTCGTAAGTGTAGGTTATGCAACGTTCGCCTCGCACCGAATAGGGGAGGTCACTCGACGGCTGTTTTGAAGTAGGCGATGACGAAGAGAAGGCCGAGGAGGGAATCGGTGGCGGCGAAGACGAGGTCGGAATGGTGCATGCGGCCTTGCGAGACTAGAGCGATGACGGCTATCGCGTAGGTGGCTTTTTCGAGGATGGAGGGGATCATCAGGGGGCGATAGCGGGACGGATTTGTGGCGATGAAACAGAAGGCGACTTGCCAAGCCAGGGCGCAGCCTACGAAGCCGTAATAGAAGCCTGGGTGCGTGATGGCTGGCGGATCTTTTTGACTGATGAGGTCAAACATAAAATAGAGCGGCGTGATGACCAGCAAGCCCCAGACGCTGGCAATCCAAAAGACAATTTTTGCGAATTTCATGGTCTCTTCCAAAGCAAGCGAGTTGCGAACCAAAAAAACTTTAATAAATGGCGAATTGCGAGGATGAAGTCAGTCCTTCTTGCCAAATCTTGAGTGAGCCGCCTCGATGAGCCACTGTTTCAGAACGGGCACATAGTGCGGGCTTACATTCTGAAAGCGGACACCGAGGCCTTTTGCGGGATGAACATAAACGACGATCCCATGGGTTTCGAAGTACTTTCCATTTGAATAGATTTTGAGAAAGACGGGAGTGTCCTTTTCGAAGGGATCGGGCATTTGCACATAGCAGCCGTAGAGGCTCAGCTCGGTAATTTTGGCGGAAATACCGGCGTGCGCGTCTTTTTGAATCAATTCGACCGTCGCAGTGAACGGATACCTGGGAGTTCGGCGTCGCTCGTCTTCCACGGATGCACCCCGCATAGCAGTTGGGGGATTCTATCTCTAGTTGGCCATGCCCGGGGGGCGAAAAAGAACGTGCAAAATGAGGCGAAAATAGGAGAGAAAACGCCATTAAAAGGCTGTAAGACTGGGCGTGCTGGCAACTTTTACACGAATAAAAAACCTTCGTACTATTACAGTTTCTCGCGTTCCCACCGATGATACGCACGTATGCCAAACCTCTACTTTTGCCAACCACACGCGAAAAATCAGGGGATGCTGCGAGCGGTGCTATCCGTCAATGAATGCGACCGGGTGGTCAGCCAGCATGCCGCGACTTTTTTTGGAGAGAGTTTCCCCAGTCTGGGCGACGGGGACACTGGAGCGCGCGATTTCGCGGTTCTAGGATTTGGCGCGGAAGAGATAACTGGGAGTTGGCGACCAGGGTTTTACCGGCTGGATTCGGACCTGAAGGCATTGAACGATGTGTTGTTAGACCTGCAGAGGTAAGCAGGCGAATTCCGGAATCTTCTTTCATCCACCCTTTTTCATCCACCTTTTCCAAATTTAGCCTAAGACTTAATGACTTAAGGCGTAGGGGCCTTCGGTGTGAAAAACACCCGGTGCGCGTTGTTTCCGTGAAACGCGTGATAGAGGGGCGAAGAAACCATTTCTTCTTTGGTGTCCGGGTTTGAACAGACATACTACGCGCGCAGCGAAAAAATGGTATGGTTATGCCTGCCTATCGCGATCGGCACACCAGGCGCTCTCTCATTCACCGAAGCAGATCGACGGAGAAATCATGGAATTAGCCGCCACACAAGAAGCACGGCCGTGGGAACGCCCATTCTGGAAGCCCGTGCGTGGTAAAGAAGGCGTGTTCGCGTATCTCGTCCTGATTCACGCGCTGGCGCTGATTGGGTTGATACTTTTCCCGCTGCCGAGCCTGAAAGTTCTTGGTTTGGCGGTCCTGTTTATCGCTTTTGGAGGGCTGGGCACAACGGTCTGCTATCACCGCATGCTTGCTCACAAGACCTTGAAGACCAACAAGTTCATCGAGCAAGCGCTGATCTTTTGGGCGGTGTTTAATGGTTCGGGCCATCCCGCAAGTTGGGTGGCCTACCACCGGCTGCATCATTCCGTAACGGACACGCCGGACGATATCTCGAGTCCGAAACAGGGCGGATTTTGGTGGGCTCACCTGCGTTGGCTGTACCAAACGCAGCCAGCGGATAAGAAGCGCTGGGCGCCGGAATTGACGCGGGGCATGTATACGGCGTGGGGCAAGCTTGAAACGCCCGTTATCGTGCTCTCCATTTTCTCTGGACTTCTGCTTGGCCTGGGCTGGATGGGTTTCTTCTGGCTGGGGGCCATTCGCCTGGTTTATACGCTGCACATGCAGTGCTTGGTGAATAGCCTGACTCACCTCGGACACTCGAAAGAGGGCGGCGACGACTCCAGTATGAACGTGTGGTGGCTTGGACCGTTTCAAATCACTGCGTGGGGCGAGAACTGGCACGCGAATCATCACTCGCATGCAGGGTCGGCGCGCCTGGGTCTGCGCTGGTGGCAAACGGACATCGGTTGGTACTTTATTTGGACGCTCGAACGCATGGGGCTAGCTCATAGCGTCAAGCGGCCGCGCATTTCCTAGATCTCTAGTCCCGCCAAAAACACACCCGCCGCGATGTTATGATGGGGGTGTGTACGCACAAAAATTCAAGGTGGATGTCGTGATTCGCGGGGAGAGCCGCGCATGCCCGCTCGATTGGCTGGATCAATTCTGCATGCGCAATTTCACGAATTCAGCGGATTTTGATGACACGCTGCCAATTGCGGAGGGCGCCGTCGAAGCCAGTTTCCGGTTGACGGCGGAAAGATTTGCCGAGGGGCTTGGAGCGTGGCTGACGCAGCGCGGTAAGGGCGAAGGCGAGCCGGTTGTTGTGAAGGTAGCGCGGGAATAGTCTGCGGCGGAAGCGTTCACTGAAGAGGGGAACTGGTTTGCAGGTGAGCGGAGCTATGCGGCGGAATCGCGCTTCTCGCCACTGATGGCCGCGCGAATCTGCGGCAAGGCAGCAAGAGCGGCGGCTGCGCCGGCAGCCACCATCTGCGGCGTTTTTGTAAAGTCGTCCCAGACGAACGGGGTAACGTCCGGCTCGATGATGACGTCGGCCTGCTGACGCCAGGTGAGATCGGTGTGGCGCTGGATGATAGTGAAAGAGCGGCTGAGAACGTCGGTGAAGGTGCGAGGCTGCTCGAGATTGCCAGCTTCGAGATAAACGGCGATGACAATGTCCGCGCCAAGGAGCAGGGCGCCTTCCAAAGGAACCGGAGCGGTAAGGAAACCGTCCACCAGGGTGCGTCCCTCATATTGAATAGGAACGAAAAGGCCTGGATAAGCGCAGGACGCGCGTAGAGGAAGGCCGACGGGGCCGCGTGTGTAGTAGACGGAAACGCCGGCACTGATATCGGTGGCGGCGATCGCGAGAGGAGTGGACATCTCCTCGAAAGTTTTCAGCGGCGTAAACTGGGCGAGAAATTTCTCGAGGCGCTGATTGGTGGCGAGGCCCAGCCAGGAGGGCGTCCAGCGGCCGAAATCGGCGAAGCTGGTGGTCGCGCCGATGCGCTCCATTTCATCGAGAGGCGTGCCCGCGCAATAAGCGGCACCGATGAGCGCGCCCACGCTTGTGCCGGCGATCATGTCGACGGGAATTCCGGCTTCGCGCAAAATGCGCAAAACGCCGATGTGAGCGATGCCGCGCGCAAATCCACCTGAGAGAGCTAGGCCGACGCGAGGGCGTTCCTTGGATTTGATTTCTTCCGGCTCGGCGAGAGAGCGGAGCTTTTCTTTGGCGGATTGGAGCCAGCCAACGGCGTCTTTCACTTTGGGAGGGTTCATCCTCGCTTTACTTTAACGCGGGATTTGCGGCGGGACCATAGTTCGTTTGACCGGGGGATGGCGGTTTTGTAACCTGTCCTCTCGCCTTAAAATCCGAAAATGCTGCGGAAAAGGTAAGTCATGAAACATCGAATCGAGAAAGCAGCGGTGTTGGGCGCGGGGACCATGGGTTCGCGCATCGCGGCCCATCTGGCGAACGCGGGACTGCCGTGCGTGTTGCTGGACATTGTTCCGCCGGATTTGAAAGCGGGTGCGTCCGGGGGAGACCGCAACAAGGTTGTGCGCGCGGGGCTCGAGGCGGCGAAAAAATCGAAGCCGGCGGCGTTTTTTACGCCGGCGCTGGCGGAAAAAGTTTCTATTGGAAATTTCGAAGATGATTTGGCGCGCTGCGCGGAAGCGGACTGGATTATCGAAGTTGTGGCGGAGAACCTGGAGATCAAGCGGAATTTGTTGTCGCGCGTGGCGCAATTCCGGAAGCCGGGCGCGATCGTGACGACCAACACGTCGGGTTTGCCGGTGCATTTGATCGCGGAAGCGATGAGCGAGGAGTTTCAACAGCACTGGGCGGGGACGCACTTTTTTAATCCGCCGCGCTACATGAAATTGGTGGAGTTGATTCCGGGCCCGAAAACGTCGCCCGAGGTAATCGAGACGCTAAGCGAATTTTGCGATCGCAGGTTGGGGAAAGGCGTGGTGATTGCGAAGGACACCCCGAACTTCATCGCCAATCGCATTGGGACATTTTCGATGCTGAACGCGATCCGGTTGATGGCGGCGCTGGGAATGACCGTCGAGGAAGTGGACGCGTGTACGGGGCCCGCGGTGGGCTGGCCGAAATCCGCAACGTTTCGAACGGCCGATCTTGTTGGACTGGACGTGCTGGTGCACGTGGTGAAAAACATTTACGAGACGGCTCCGAATGATGAGTCGCGCGAAATGTACAAAGTGCCGGCGCCGATCGAGGAAATGGTGCGGCGCGGGTGGCTCGGAGACAAAACTGGGCAGGGCTTTTACAAGAAAGTGAAAGGCGAAGGAGAAAAAGAAATTCTGGCGCTGGATTTGAACACGATGGAGTACCGGCCGCGGCAGAAGGCAAAGTTTGCGTCACTGGAATCGGGCAAGGGAATTGAGGATACGCGGGAGCGGCTGCGCGCGTTGGTAGGTCCGATTCTGGAAGGACAGGAGGGAGACAAGGCGCGGCAGTTTATCTGGGGAGGGCTGTCGGAAATGTGTTTGTACGCGGCGCGGCGCGTGCCGGAGATTTCCGAAAGCGTAGTGGATGTGGACCACGCGATGCAGTGGGGATTCGCGTGGGAGATGGGACCGTTCGAAATGATGGACGCGATCGGAGTGAAGGCGTTTGCCGCGCAGATACAAAAAGAGGGGCGCGCGCTTCCGCCATTGCTGGAGAAAGTATTGTCGAGCGGCAGAAAGGGATTTTACGAATCGGAGAAAGGCAAGACGACGGTTTTTGACGTGGCAACGGGCGCGGCAAAGCCGCTCGATACGCCGCCGGGCATAATCATTTTGAAAGCGCAGAAAGAGGCGGGGCAGGAAATCGAGCGCAACTCTGGCGCGAGTTTGATCGACCTCGGCGACGGCGTGGTGTGCTGCGAATTTCACGCGAAAATGAACGCCATTGGCGCGGATTTGATCGCCATGCTGCACAAAGGATTGAAGAGGCTGGACTCCGATTTCGACGCGATGATCATCGCCAACCAGGCCGTGAATTTCTCCGTGGGAGCCAACTTGATGCTCATGCTGGTCGCAGCGCAGGAGCAGGAGTGGGACGAACTGCATCTTGCGGTGAAGCAATTTCAGAGCGTGAATCTGGCTTTGAAATACGCGCCGAAGCCCGTGGTTGCGGCGCCGCAAGGAATGGCGCTCGGCGGAGGATGCGAAATCGGCTTGCACGCGGCGAAAATTCAGGCTGCCGCGGAAGCGTATATCGGGCTGGTGGAAGTCGGCGTGGGTTTGATCCCAGGGGGCGGAGGCACGAAGGAGATGCTGATCCGGGCGAATGAACACGCGGGTAGTGGAGAAGATTTGGATTTGTTTCATGCGATGAAGCCGGTGTTCGAAACGATTGCCACGGCGAAAGTGGGAACGAGCGCGGAAGAATGCCGCGGCTTGGGATTCTTGCGGCGCGAGGACGGTGTTTCGATGAATCGCGAGCGTCTGGTGGGCGATGCGAAAGAAGCGGCGCTCGCCCTCGTGCGCGGCGGATACAAGCCGCCGGCAGCAAGCTGGCAGGAAGGCGCGCAGACGACGCTGATCAAAGTGCTCGGCGAGCAATTCCTGGCCGGCGCTAAGCTGGTGATTCACATGATGCAGCGCGGCGGTTACATCACGGATTACGACGCCCATGTGGGGCGCAAGCTAGCTAACATTCTGGCGGGTGGGCCGCTGTCCACGCCGCAACTCGTGAGCGAGCAGTATGTTCTGGATCTCGAGCGCGAAGCTTTCGTTTCCCTTTGCGGGGAAAAGAAAACTCAGGAACGCATCGCGCACACGCTGAAAACGGGCAAGCCGCTGAGGAATTAAACGCAAGTCGCATTCAGCCGGCTTGCCCCGGCCACGATCCGGACCTATCATTGAGGTTGCATATGGCCAGCACAATTGTTTCCACTCACAACGGCGCGGGTGAAATCGCGCTCAGCATAGAGGTATGGAAAGACGATAGTACCTACGTCGCGTATTCATCAGAGCTAGATATCTCTAGTTGTGGCAAAACCGCCGTTCAAGCCAAGTCTCGCTTGCGCGAGGCTGTTTCACTATTCATCGAAGAGGCCGCCCGCATGGGAACACTCGGCGATATCCTGGAAGAGTCAGGATTTGAGAGACGAGGCAAGACGTACCGACCGCGGCCGGTTCTCGCTCGTGAAAAAATGCGGCTTTCGCTGCCCGTTGCCTAACGGCCGCTTTGATGTCGCGAATCGTTCCCATCCCTTATCGGAAGCTGGTCCGCGTTCTGGAAATGGAAGGATTCGCGTTCGTGCGCGAGCGCGGAGACCATATGATCTACAGCAAGACCGGAATTCTCCGGCCAATCGTTGTTCCACGCTATGATGCCCTACCGGTGTTCATCATTAAGAATGTACTTAGGACCGCTCAAATCACCCGCGAGCGATACCTTGAGCTTTTGAATCGACTCTAGCGAGAGATGGGTAAGGCATAAACAGTCAAAGGGCGGCGAGCGTTTCTAGCCACGCTCGGCGACAAATTCTACTACACAACGGGAACGGAAAAATGTTCGTGCGCGATGCGAAGTTTGCCCGAGGCGTCGCGGTGCATCACGTGAGTGGCCCGCACGGTTTCCAGTTTCTCCGCCATGCGTTTGCCGCCAACGTCGCGGCCGGTAGCCTGAAATTGAAATGTGTAGCTGGCTACGCCGGCGTCGCTTCCGCAGAGGACGACGTCGATGGGGCTCAGCTTTAGCTCCATGCGCGTGTCTGGACTGAAATATTCGCGCGAGCGGCGCATCGCTCCCAGACGGCCTGGCTCGCTGCGGGCCATGGCGATTTGAAAAACCGTGCTGCCGGGGCCATAAAAATCGTTCAGCTCTTCTTCCGATTTGGCCAGGAACGCCGCCCAAAATTGCTGGATGGCTTTGCGAACGTCCTCGGCGCTCAAATTTGCAGTGACCGGAGACATGAGTAACTCCCCAAGCGGACGGATAGAATCTTTCTCCTCTTAGTCTACGCAAGCGGCTATCGGCTGGAAGAGCCATTCTGGAGGTAGGTGCCGAAGCGATAAGGAGAAGGCCAGCCGGGATGGACGAAAAATAGCATATAGAAACGCATAGAATCGCACTACAATAGCGGTTTGAACTTAACGGAAATGGAACACTTTGTTCGAGGAGAGATTGATGCACCGAGCCGCACTTCTGCCGCCGCGAGAAGCATCCAGAATTCTGGGGATCAGTTACCCCACACTGAAACAGTGGATCTACCGCGGGAAAATAAAAACCGTAAAAACGCCCGGCGGGCATCATCGCATTCCGGAGAGCGAGATCGACCGGATGATTCCGAAGTCGCTGGAGCGTGGAGATGTCGTGATGCGCCGCGGGAATTTCCGGAAGATCAGCGGCCGGAACCAGTTGATGGGGCGCGTGATGGCGGTGAAGTACAGCGGACTGCTGGCGCAGGTGACGATGGCTATCGGAGAACAGCACATCACGGCGCTCATCACGGCGGATGCGGCGAAAGAGATGCGGCTAAAGCCTGGAGAGAGAGCGGCGGCGCTGATAAAGTCCACAGAAGTGATGATTTTGCGGGTGTGAGAAGAACGGCGATCCAGGGCTGTGATTCGTGACTGGAGGAGAACAGAATTGTTAACGCGCCGGATTATTTTGGCGGTTCTTGTAATGGCGCTGCCCATGGTGCCACTTGCGTGCGGGCAGGAAATCCGCATCGCAGCGGCCGCGGACTTGCAATTTGCGATGCAGGATCTCGCGGGTCAATTCGAGAAACAGACGGGAGTGAAGGTGGACGTCACTTATGGATCGAGCGGAAATTTTTTCTCGCAACTGCAGAATGGCGCCCCGTTCGATCTCTTTTTTTCGGCGGACATCGAGTATCCGAGAAAATTGGAATCGGCGGGCCTCGCCGAGCCGCGAACGCTTTATGAGTATGCCGTCGGGCGCATAGCGATCTGGGCGCCGACGGATGGAACCGTGGACGTCGCTCGACACGGCTGGAAAGCATTACTGGACCCGCGCGTGCAGAAAATTTCGATCGCTAACCCGGAACACGCCCCCTACGGACGAGCGGCAGTCTCGGCATTGCAAAAGGCCGGCATCTACGAGCAAGTGAAATCCAAGCTGGTCTACGGAGAAAATATTTCGCAGGCCGCGCAATTCGTGCAATCCGGAAATGCCCAGGCGGGAATTGTGGCGCTTTCGCTGGCCGTCTCGCCGGGCATGAAGAGCGGCAAGCGTTGGGAGATTCCCGCGGACATGCACCCTCCAATCGAGCAAGCCGCCATCGTATTGAAAAGCGCGGAAAACAAGGATGGCGCGCGTGCATTTCTGGAATTTGTAAAGAGCGAAACCGGCCGGATGACCCTTGCGAAATATGGGTTCACATTTCCGGCGGCCGCGGCGCCGGGCAGCCCGCGAAAATAAATAATCATGGATGCGCTTCTTCTATCGTGCCGCCTCGCACTCTGCGTTTCCGCCATTCTTCTGGTGGGTGGGCTGCCGCTTGCGTACTGGCTGGCTTATTCGAACTGGCGCGGCAAGTTTTTGTTGGAAGCCGTAGTAGCTCTGCCGCTTGTGTTGCCTCCGACGGTATTGGGATTTTACGTTTTGCTGGCGATGGGTCCGCGCGGGCCGCTAGGCGAATTGTGGGTCGCATTTTTCGGCCACGGTTTGGCGTTCACATTCGGGGGACTAGTCCTCGCGTCCGTGCTGTATAGTTTGCCGTTCGCGGTGCAGCCGCTGATTGCGTCCTTCGAATCCGTAGATCGTAAACTGCTCGACGCTTCCGCTGTGCTGGGCGCGGGCCGCCTAAAAACATTCTGGCGCGTAATTCTCCCCCTCTCGATCCCCGGAATCGTGACGGCGCTGGTGTTGAGCTTTGCGCATACGATGGGTGAATTCGGGGTGGTGTTGATGGTCGGAGGCAATCTGGCCGGCGTAACGCGCACAGTCTCCATCGCCATCTACGATCACGTGGAAGCGCTGAACTACGCGGAGGCGAATCGCATGGCGCTGGTGCTGCTCGCGCTCTCCTTCAGCGTTTTGTCGATCGTATATGCCGTCAATCGCCAAGTGGGCCGACAAATTGGGCGCCGTCTGTGGACTCCGTGGGCGGCGAAGTAAATGCGCCGATGCTGACGGCGCGCGTGAAGCTGGCGCGTCCGCGCGGGTGCTCCGCCCCTTTCGTGCTGGATGTCTCGTTCGAAATTCCACCGGGCATTACCATTCTTTTTGGGCCTTCCGGCGCGGGAAAATCCACCGTGCTGGATTGCGTTGCGGGCTTGGCACGCCCCGACGCGGGGCGGATTGCTATTGGCGAAGAGCTGCTGTTCGATTCGGAAGCAGGAGTGAATTGTTCGCCGCGCGCGCGCCACGTCGCGTACGTTTTTCAGACGCTCGCGCTCTTTCCGCACATGACGGCGGAAGAAAATGTAGCTTATGGACTCGACGGTTTGCCTGGCGAACTGCGGGCCGCGCGTGTGCAGGAAATCATGAAAGTCTTCCAGGTCGAAAAATTGCGCGCACGCAAACCACCGGAAATCTCCGGCGGAGAACGCCAGAGGATCGCGCTGGCGCGGTCCTTGGTGACGCAGCCCCGCGTCCTGCTGCTCGATGAACCCTTGACCGGACTGGACGCGCCCTTGAAAGCCGCCATCGTTAACGACATTCGGATTTGGAACGCCGTGCGGCGCATACCGATTTTGTACGTGACGCATAGCCGCGAAGAAGTGGACGCGCTAGGCGAGCGCGTGATCGCCCTGGATCATGGCCGTGTCGTGAGCCAGGGAACACCCATGGAAGTGATGGAAGCGCCGCGGCGATCGCGGATGGCGCAAGCGGCCGGCTTTGAAAATCTGCTCGGCGGAAGCGTCGTGGATTTGCGCGAAGCAGACGGCGTGATGCGCGTGCGGCTGGGTGAAAGCCCCTGCGAAATCGAAGTGCCGCTGGCCTACGCCGCTGTAGGAGATCGCGTGCGCGTGGCCATCCGCGCTGGCGACATTTTACTCGCAACCACGAGGCCGGAAAATCTGAGCGCCCGCAACGTGATCGAGGGCCGCATCACGGCGATGGAAACACGCGGCACGCTGGTGCGAGTTCTTGTCGATTGCGGCGTGGAATTTATCGTGCATCTCACGCCGGGAGCGGCGAGGAGTTTGGAACTTGCGCAGGGACGGCGCGTGTGGCTGGTGCTGAAGACGCACTCCTGTCATTTAGTCGAAGAATGAAAACGTGGTAAAGAACAGCTCGAAATTTCTCAGGGTTTGGGTGCTCCAGCCGCCGCAGGCGCGGAAAACCTTACTTCGGCGGCCTCGAGCGTGTCTCCCACGGGTTTTGCGTGGATCACGACGAGATTGCCCACGGCCAGATCGGAGAGTTTCGCGGGCTTGTCCACGCCGCCGGCTCTCATAACAAAGGTGGTCGCGGCGACGAGCTTGACTTCAACGGAGTTTCCGTTGGCGGTTTTTACAGTGACGGAATCGGCGCTGGTTTTTTCCACAGTGCCCGCGACGTGTTTAAAGTCGCCATGGGCCAGCGCGGCGCCCGCAAGCAGCGCAAGTAAAAACAGAACTGTCAGAGATCGCAATTTCATGTTCATCTCCAAGCGGGCCGACCGAAACTAAACCCGGCTTCCATTATTATTCCACAACACGCTAGCCGGCGAGCAGAGTCAATTTCTCTCGAAGGTTCTGCGGGCTGCCGCATTTTCCGGTCCTAATGCTGATGATGGGATTCTGGCTTGGGCGCAGGCGTTGTACCGTTCAGGAAGTCGTCTTCCTGTTGCTCTTCGAGCCGGTCATTGGGCCCTTTGGGATTGTATTTCTCCATTTCCATCTTTTCGTCGGGAGTCAACCGCGGCAAGTGGCGAATGAAGGCGACGAGCTTCCAGCTATCCTCTTGCATGCCGGGGGTCGAAAATGCGGGCATGCCCGTGAATCGCACGCCGTTTTCGATGACCCAGAAGAGTTCGCCATCGGAGAGTTTCTGCGTTTCCGGGAGACGCAGGTCAGGTGGTTTCGGATAGAGGCCGCGGCCAATCATCGTATCTCCGCTGGCGTCGTTGCCGTGACAGATGGAGCAGTGGTCCGCAAAGTGGAGGCGGGCATCGTGAAGATTTTCCGCCGAGGCCGGAACGGGATTACTGAGGGCTCGGGCAGCGGAAGGAATCGCGAGTTGCCGCGCTTCGCGAGCCATCATTTTCTCGAGAACCGTGGGAGTAGCTCGTGCGCTCAGACCATTGTGGAAAATCGAAGTAATGACAACGATGATAACGACGGCAACTAGCCCAAGAACGAGCAGCATGAGAGTTCCGCGTTTCATGGCTGTGACTCCATGTTAGACGACGCGAGGCTCGCCGTGCCAGCGCGGATTTCTTGCGCCATATTTTTTCCGCAGAGTCGCACCTGCAGACTTGCACGGCCTCTGGTAGGATACGGCGAGATATGAGAAACAAAGTCTATTCGAGCATGGATTTGGCGGTGGGCGATATTCGAGACGGTGCGCGAATCATGTTCGGCGGCTTTGGCGGCGCGGGATTTCCCAATAATTTGATTCAGGCGCTGGCCCGGAAAGGCACGAGCGAGATCACCGCCATCAGCAATAATTGCGGAACGCGCGATGGTGAGCTGGGATTGCTGTTTAAGAACAGCCAGATCCGGCACGTGATCGCGGCGTTTCCTGGGCCGCATTCGAATTATTTTCTAGAGCAGTTTGCTGCAAAGCAGGTGACGCTCGAATTGGTGCCGCAAGGGATTCTCTGCGAAAGAATGCGCGCGGCGGCGGCGGGCCTGCAAGGGTTTTATACGACGGTGGGCGTGGGAACGGAAGTCGCGGCGGGAAAAGAAGAGCGCGTCCTCGAAGGAAAACACTGCATTCTGGAGCTGCCCATTCACGCGGATTACGCTTTCATCAAAGCGGAAAAAGCGGATGAGCTGGGGAACTTGACCTACCGCCTTGCGGCGCGAAATTTCAATCCGATCATGGCCATGGCTGCGGCGACGACGATTGTCGAGGTTGACGAGATTGTTCCAGTGGACTCGATCAGGCCGGAACATGTGGTGACTCCAGCGATTTTTGTACACCGCATCGTGCAGGCGAAAGGAGTCCGCTATGCCGGATAAGCCGCGGCTGACGCGGGAACAGATCGCGCAGCGTGCCGCGCTGGAATTGCCGGATGGCGCGTACGTGAATCTCGGCTGGGGAATTCCGAATCTCATCGCGGATCATTTGCCGAAGAACGTCGAAGTCTATTTTCATAGCGAGAACGGAATTCTTGGCATGGGCCGGCGAGCGAGGCCAGGCGAGGAAGATTTCGACCTGGTGGACGCGATGAAGGCGCCCGTGACACTGATGCCCGGCGCGTCTTTTTTCCACCAAGCCGATGCGCATCTCATGACGCGCGGCGGGCATTTGGACATTGCCGTACTCGGCGGATTCCAGGTTTCGGAAAAAGGCGACCTTGCGAACTGGAAGATTCCCGGCGCGAAAGGCCCTGGAGGCATCGGCGGCGCGATGGATATCGCTGCGGGCGCGAAGAGATTGATCGTGTGCATGGAGCACACAACCAAAGAAGGCGCGCCAAAGATCGTGAGGGAGTGCACGTATCCGCTGACGGGGTTGGCGTGCGTGGATACAATCGTCACCGATTTGGCGGTGGTGGATGTCAAGCCGGAAGGATTGTGGTTGCGCGAGATTGCCCCGGGATGGAGCATCGAAGAAGTGCAACGGCTTACGGGGGCGCAGCTGAGGTCGCTGGGCCGCGTTCCTGAAATGCAATTTGTTTAAGCGATAGCGCGCATCGCAGTCATAGAGGATCGCGGAGCGGGGAGGCTGCCAGACGCGGGTCACGCGTGGTAGAGTTTAGACGTCAGCGGGAAAGCTCAAAGTGATTTGGAGGCAGCCATGGCGGAAGATATTCCTGAAAAATACGCGGATCTTTTGGAGAAGCCGGCGTTCGGCAATCTTGGCACGATCATGAAAGACGGCAGCCCGCAGGTGACGCCGGTCTGGGTGGATTATGACGGCAAGTACGTCCGATTCAACTCCGCGCTGGGACGCGTGAAAGACAAAAACATCCGGCGCGATCCGCGCGTTTCCATTTCGCTGCAGGATCCCGCGAATCCCTATCGCTATCTCGAGATCCGGGGACGTGTGGTCGAAATCACGCAGAACGGCGCGGAAGACCACATCAACAAACTTTCGCAAAAATATTTGGGCAAGCCGATTTATCCCTTCCGCCAGCCTGGCGAGGTTCGTGTGCTCTACAAGATCGAGCCCGAAAAAGTCAGCTCGATGGGATGAAGAAAAATTAATTTTATTCGCTTGCTTTCACCCGGGGCTCTAGAAGAAAGACGCTACATGCGCGCGGCGACTCGTGCAGCCATGTGGCCGGTGGGTGTGCGGAAAATCAGCACGAGACTGTCTGTCAGAGGGACCCCCGCACTGGGAATTCCGAATTCGTAGGACCAGAGATAGCGCTTCGGCAAATCCGCAGCGGCCGCGTCCGTGTATGTATCCATGGGTTTCACAGAGAAGTGCAGCATGGTTACGCTCCCCGCGGGATGCATGTCCACGCCGTGTTTCCAATACAAAGAAAGCCTTAAGGAACTCATCGCCTCCTTGGTGAGATGGACGCCGGTGCCGACCGGTTGAAGACCGTAGGAGCACGGCTCGTCGTGGATGAGCAGACTGAGGACGACCTTGTCGGGGAATTGGGTGACTAGGGCGGCGCCGAGGCGGAAGGTCGTTCCATCGTCGGTATCGTAGGACTTCAGCTGATCAAAGAAATTTCCAGAGGTGACGCGGCCGTTGATGCGAAAGCATGGGCCGTTGGGAATGCCGCCGTCGCCGATGAGGAAAACGCCGCCGTAATAATTTGAAATCTTGGCTTCCTCTTTTTTGGGCTGCTTATGTTTCTTTTGGGCGGGAGCGATGCGGGGAAATAGAAAAAATCCAGCGAGGGCGAGGCAAACGATTCGAGAGAAGTGGGCGCCCATGGGAGTGTTCCGACGCGGTCATTTTACTCCCTGCGGCCCGGCGCGGAGAAGAAAGGTGATGCCGTTCGTCGTGTACGAGGCTTTGCCGCCGTCCAGCGGCTTGGCCTCGACTTTTCCGGCGCGGACGTCTTCGATGGCGTCGACGAGTTTCGGGAGGATGGAGGGATCGGCAGTGGGAACATTGTGTGCGCCAAGGACGAGTTTGAGTTGCGGAGCGAGAGCGGCGAGTTTCTTGACGGATGCAACGTAGGCGTCGAGATTCGTTTCCGGGCGGAAAAGCCAGATGGGGCCGGGATAGTAGGTGTCGCCGGTGAAGAGCAGGCCGTTGGCGCGGTCGATCAGCGAGCTATGGAGTCCGGCGTATGGCCGGGCGTGGCGATGATTTCGACGTCGTGATCGTGGCCGAGGCTGATTTTGAAGCCGTCGTGGACGAAGAGAGAAATGTGCCACGGCTTGGTCGCGTACGTCTGTGGGGTCAAAGCCCTTCGGTAAATTGCCGCAGATCATGCCGGGAGCGATTTCTTCTTGCGCGGCGTCGCGGGAACCTTTGGCGTTGGTGCGCGTGAAGTCCGTATCTATGCCGTAGATGAATGGGAAGAGGGAGTTGCCGCCGACGTGGTCATTGTGCGTGTGGGAGTTCAGCACGACGATTGGCCGGCTGGTCAATTGCGTAACGACTCTGTGGATGTTGGCGATGCCCATGCCGGTGTCGAAGAGCAGGGCTTGCTTGGTGCCGACGATGAGATACGAGATGGTTTCTTCGGCTTGGTGTGGCTCATAAATGGCGAAGACGCCGGAGGCGACTTTGTAGACTTCAAACCACGGCTCGTTGGGGAGGACGCGTTCCAGAGATTTGTATTCCGGGCGCGGAAGATCTTTGCACCAGTCTGGAGCTGATCGTCTGCGACACCTCATCATCTCTGTAAAAGAATTGGGGACGACGTACCACAGAGTTCCATCGACGATGAAGGTGGAGTTTCTCTGGAGATGGATTCTGGGCCGCTGAACGTTGGCCGCTCCCACGAATATCGACGAGAAGAGCAAGTTTATTTATAACGGAAATTGCGAGTAAAGATTTAAGACGCTTCGTGCGATACTTGTGTTCCTCCGTTCCGAAGTCGTCCAAAAAGCTTCCAAAGATCGCTCTCGCGCTCAAGAACCTCAAACACTTCGCCTGTCGATCCAGCGTGTCCTGATCGTGTCTGTTAGCCCGTAAGCTCCATTTGCAAGCTCGGTCTAGGCCCTCGTAAACGTTTTCCATGTCGCCTTCTCGCGCCAGCGGCCAGCTGTTCGGCGATCTGCCGATCCGCAATGCCTTTTAACTCTGCCGGAGCTTCACCTTTGACGTCGAGATGAAATTGGCCTTTCTCGCAATCGTGGACCACGGACCACACTTTCTTTCCCTCACGCCTATCCGGAATCCCAGCTGACCATGACATGGTCTTCGACAAGACAGCACTCCACTCTCTCGAACGCGATCAAACACGCGAGTTCTCGGTCTTCCATTTCCTTCGTCAAACTGAACCATGTACCTTCCCGCCGGCAGCGCGGCACCGTCGATCTTCCGATCGCATGACTCTCTTCGCGTTCTCCCGTCGCGCGCAATCCCAAAGCTCGCACGCAGTTTGAAGATTGCTGCCCTTAAGCGCCGCCCATGAAAGTGAATAGCCCATCGCGATTCACCGTGCCTCAAAACCGAGCCCTTCTGGTGGCGCAGCATGCTGCGCCACTACAGAGTGAAATGCGAAAGGCAGATTCCTCGCTTCGCTCGGAATGACAAATATGGGGTTGGTCATTTCGGGGCCCCTGAGACGAAGATAGATTTGGGAATCATCATGTGGACGCCTTTGTTGCCGTCGACTAGCTCGGTGATGTGCAGGTCGGCGGCGACGCTGGCGAGCATGTAGGCGTCGTCGCGGGAGAGATGCTTTTCGGTGACGAGGAAATCGACCATTTCGCGCACCGCGATCGTGGCGCAGGAATTCAGATTGTCGTCGAAGCCCATGGTCATGTAGTGCGTGGGCGTCTCGGCGCGCGGCCATTTCAGGTGCAGGTCCTTGCGCACGATGAATTGAAACGTGCCGACGAGCGAAGTTTCGATAGCGGTGATGTCCACCTCGCCGTCGCCCTGTCCGGCGTGGCCGTCGCCGACTTCAAAGAGGGCGCCAGGCGCGTGCACGGGAAGATAGAGCGTCGTGCCAGCGACGAGGTCCTTGTTATCCATGTTGCCGCCCATGATCCAAGGAGGCGCGCTATTCCATTTGCCGACGCTTTCCGGCGGAGCGTCGCCCATGCTGCCGAAAAAGGGATGCAGCGGAATCTCGATGCCCGGCGCGAAATTGGCAACCATGCGCTGCGCATCCAGCGGAATGATTTTCATTTTCGCGTAAGGATAATCGTCGGGAATGTAGCCGCGTCCCGGCCCGAACGCGTTGTAGGCGTAAGGAATGGCAAGGTTTATGGCGAGAATTTTTACTTCCAGTACGTCGCCGATTTCCGCGCCTTCGACATAGATCGGTCCAGTGAGAATGTGCCCGCCAGGACCTTTTTCTTTCACTTGGTCATAGATATCGCGTAGCGATTGCTCGACTTGGTCTGGCGGCAAGCCCGCTTTTTCGAGCCCCTTCGGACTGTTCGTGAGCAGCGTATCGATCTGTACCGTGTCACCCGACTTGACGCGCAACACCGGCTCCGACTTCGCGTCGTAATACCCCCAAGCCACAGTCTTCGGCGTCGCCTTCAACGTATGCGTCGCTGTCGCAGGCATATTCTGAGCGCAGAGCGAGCTAGCGAAAAATAGAGAAACAAAAAGAGCGATTCGGCTACTCAATGGGCCTCCTGAAACGCGAGTTGCGTGCGGACAATAGAGTTTAGTAAATAGCCAGGCAGGTTTGCTAGAATGCATCGTCTATGAGCACAGATGAGATCGATCCAGACGTTCTCGATGTGTTGATTCAGGAGCGCAGCCGCGGACGGCGCGGCTCGCCTGAGGAGGCGAAGCGCAAGCGCGAACGGCAGAAGCTGGTATCCGCGCTCGATAACGCGATGCGGCGGGCGGACAAACACGGGTTCAGCGATGCGCTGCGGAACGGCGGGATAACCGAGGGTTCCCCCGCTTGGAAGAACGCTTGGACCGCTTACTATGCTTACCAGAGCCGACGCTAAGCGCAGCGTGGACCTGCTTTAGCTGGGCTTGGCGCTTCTCTTCTGGCACTTGTTCCAAAGAATCTAGGATTAGGTCTGCCACATATCCGGCAGCTTTCTTCTGGTAAACGAGTTTTTGTTTCGTCGTCACAGTTGAATCCTCACATTCGCATTAGGCTAAGTCAAGCTGCATTCTGATTCCACTTCCTAACAGACGGCGTCGCCCGATTTGACGCGCAACACCGGCTCCGCCTTCGCGTCGTAGTAACCCCACGCCACCGTCTTCGGCGTCGCCTTCAGCGTGTACGTCGCCGTTGACGGCACGTTCTGAGCACACAGCGAGCTTGCGAAAACTAGGATTCCGAGTCCAAACAGTTTTGAGGACAAATCAGTGACTCCCTTTTTTTGAAGGTTTTGCCGGCGGGCAATGATCGCATTGGACCGAGTTAGTCGTTATCGTTACTTCGCCCGGCAAGTTCATCACTACACGAAGACTCGGGGCAGTAAAACTGTCTTCCTGTTTGTAAACGAACTTGATGGTGTGCTCGAACGGTGCGTCCGGCGGACAGCCTGCGCAGCCGAATGTCCACGTTTTGACGATTCTTTCCGCATCGTCCTTTAGCAAACCGAACTCGACAGTGTTCTTATCCCCCACAGAAGATTCCGTTTTCAGGACGGTTCCGTCTGCTGCAATCGTCAGTTTTATCACAATGGTTCCGGTACCTCGCGTTTGGCGCGCGAGTGGAGGATAGAGAACTGGCGACTCTAAGTGTTTCACGTAAACGATCGGTTGCTTCTCCTCCTGAGCTGCCATTGAGGCAACGGGCGTCTGAATGTCCACCGTGTCGCCCGACATCACACGCAACACCCGCTCCGCTTTCGCGTCGTAGTAGCCCCACGCCACCGTCTTCGGCGTCGCCTTCAGTGTATATGTCGCTTCGGGGCTACCTTGCTGAGCCCATAAACCAACCGCCAAGAACGAGGAGCCGAAAGCACAGAGCATAAAGAAACGAATCATGATACCTCTCGTATTGCTAGGTTAACGGCCCAAGGTCGAGCGACTTGCGAGTATTCCGAATTTTGGTGAGTCGCTCGAACACGAGTCTGACGATTGCAGCAAGCAGGCAGTAGAGCACCGCGTTTTGGATCGTCGTGATCGAAAGAACCATTATGGCGTCCCACGTCGTTGGCCATCCATCCAACGCCATCAACCCGAGGGAAAATGGCCAGACCCAATCGGCGAAATCAAGGACGGAGTGGGCTTTCATCATCCACGCCAGAGTCCCAAGCACGGCTGCAATTGCAAAGCCGACAAGGCTCCAGCAACCGATCCAACGGCCAGTGCTTCTGGTCATCCAATCAAGCCGCCTCGTCTTTGCACTTGCGAACCGCACTAAAATCATGCAAACCAAGATCAGCAGAATCGGCCGGCCGAAATATATAAGTAGATCCACGGTCAGTCACCTTCACCTTCCAGCGCGACACTCATCTGCTCCTCCTTGGACGACCGGATCGTTGGTTGCACAAGGACCGTTATGTCCTCTTGTCAGAGCGTCGTTGAGAAAATCATCATCGACAAAGCGAATACAATCGACGGGGTTGGCTGCAATCCCCGCTTGAACAAGACCGAGCAAGGATGGAGGCACCCAGGAAATAAGTTGGTGGTCAGAGTAGCAGACCCAAGTATCCCAGGGCGGTGCATCCTGCTCGTCAAAATAGCCCTTGCTCATATATTGCGACGCACCATCTTCTACGGTGTAGTCCGGCTCGTAGATAAGCAGCCCTCCTCCGGTCAGATCGGATGACACAGCGGCGGGAGATGCATTCATCTCGCGAAGAAGAGCTGCGCGTTTCTCAGCAAGTTTCTCGATGAGCTCAGCGCGATTCTCTCCAGATTGAGACAGTGAAGCGGCGTAAGAGCGAAGTGCCGTGCTCCGTAATTGTTGTCGAAGCGGCGGGTCTATCGAACCTGGATCGGCCATGGCAAAGAGGCTCTCCGCTTCGCCTTTCATCTTGCTCGCGCGCCGAATCTTCGACCAATTCATCAATCGCGAGACCCAATTTCTTCGCTCGAAAAGGTAGGGATCCGTTCTGTACGCAAGACTTAACAATTCGGCCGCTCTGCGACTCATATCCCTTCGTTGGATCGCGTTCGCGTCTTCCTCAGGAAAACTGACTAAGTTTTGAGAGGAGCACCACGCTGCCGTCTCCGCGAGACGCAGGTGAAACAAAGCATCCGACAGGCCGAATTTTGTTTCTAATACTTTCATGGATGAGTCATGTCCTCGGGTTTGACGAGGGCGTCGAATTCTTCGGCAGTTACGAAGCCCAGTTTGATGGCGGCTTCGCGGAGGCTGATGTGGGAGTGATGGGCGGCTTTGGCGACTTGGGCTGCGGCGTCGTACCCGATTTTGGGAGCCAGGGCGGTGACGAGCATCAGGGAATTGTGGACGTAGTGTTCGATTTGCGTGGTGTTGACTTCGATGCCCTGGACGCAGTGGGCCACGAAACTGTTGGAAGCGTCGGCGAGGAGTTCGACGGAATGGAGATAGTTGAAAATGATGACGGGCTTGAAAACGTTGAGCTCGAAATTACCTTGCGAGCCGGCGAAACCGATGGCGGCGTCGTTGCCCATCACTTGCACGGCGACCATGGTGATCGCCTCGGCCTGCGTGGGATTTACCTTGCCGGGCATGATGCTCGAGCCGGGCTCGTTTTCGGGAAGAGAGAGTTCGCCGAGGCCGCAGCGCGGGCCGGAAGCTAGCCAGCGAATGTCGTTGGCGATTTTCATGAGCGAGGCGGCGAGCGTCTTCAATGCCCCAGAAGCAAAGACGAGTTCATCGTGGGCGCTGAGCGCGGCGAATTTATTGGGATGCGAGCGAAAGGGAAGCCCCGTAAGCTCGGCGATTTTTTTCGCGGCGCGTTCGGCAAATTCGGGGTGGGCGTTGAGGCCCGTGCCAACCGCGGTGCCGCCGATGGCGAGATCGTAGAGGCCATCGAGTGCCATGGCGATGCGGCCGCCGTCACGATCGAGCAGATTGACGTAGCCGGAAAATTCCTGGCCGACGGTGAGCGGCGTGGCGTCCTGCAAATGGGTGCGGCCGATTTTCACGATGCCGGCGAATTCTTTGGCTTTGGCGTCGAGCGCGTCGCGAAGTTTTTTTACGGCGGGGAGAAGCTTCTGGCGCGTTTCTGTAGCGGCGGCGATGTGCATCGCGGCGGGGAAAGTGTCGTTCGAGGATTGCGACATATTTACGTCGTCATTCGGGTGGATGGGTTTTTTGCTTCCCATTGCGCCGCCGGAAATCTCGATGGCGCGGTTGGAGATGACTTCGTTGACGTTCATGTTGGTTTGCGTGCCGCTGCCGGTTTGCCAGATGCGAAGGGGAAAATGCTCGTTGAGCTTTCCGGCGATGACTTCGTCGGCGGCTTGCGTGATAAGCGCCGTCTTGTCGGCCGGTAGCTTGCCGAGGTCCTCGTTGACGAGCGCGGCGGCTTTTTTGAGGATGCCGAAGGCGCGGATCAGCTCGGGGGGCATGGTGTCCTTGCCGATGGCGAAGTGGATCAGCGAGCGGGCGGTCTGCGCGCCGTAATAGCGGTCGGCGGGGACGTCGATCTTGCCCATGGAGTCGGACTCGGTGCGTGTCGGGATGTTGTCGGCTAGCTCGGTGGCTTCAGACATTTGTGGCTCCTGGGAGTGAACGCGTAAATCTTACCTTGAAATGGAGTGGCCGGTGACTCTCGACTTCCAAACAGAAAAGATAACGCAGAGACGCAGAGTTCGCTGAGACGCGCAGAGAAGCGGTGCCGGAGCTCGGCTTGCGCGTACCGGCAGAGGTCGAGGCGGGTTGGGATGGGGATTTTAACGCCGAGGACACAGAGTACGCAGAGAACAAAGAGACCCCACCCACCCGGGTATCCAGAGAACCATGAGGTACCTCGATGAAAGCAATTGGGTTGCGGGAGTTGCTTTGCGTACGCAGGGGCAGCATGTGGTAGGTAACTAGCTGACAAACTTTGGGGATGGCAGCGGAGACCCTCCCCCTTGTTTTCTTGTAAGCATTGCTACTAAAGGAGTTGAAGTGCAGTGGAATCAATAGTTGCGTAAATGTTGATTGTGAAGGGTTTGGGAAAGAACGGTTTTTATGAAATGGTAACCTCGGTGGGACTGAGGATTTTGCGGGAATTTGAAGGACCGCGCGGCGGAGGCGCATGACTTGCGGGGCACAGACAGAAACGGTGCCCGAATCTACTCAAACATTATGACACATTATTACTATTTGTCAAGAATAAACTCTAAGTCGTTTGGATGGAGAAAGATAGCCGGGGTCATTCGCAACATGGCTGGCAGGGAAAGATGGAAAGAGGCGAATTAAGGATGTAACGAGATAAGGAAAAGGAGACGGGCCAGGGTTAGTCCGTGCCGGGATTACTGGCGAGGAAGGGTCCGCAACTCTTCCGGCGGGACCGCAACGACTTTTCCATCGCGCCAGATATACAGCGGAAGCCCTTCGCGAATGTGCTCCTCAATGACTCCCTCAACGGCTTCCTTCAGCGCCATCAGTGCACGCTCTTCGAGCGGCAAATCAAGAATATTTACAGGCTGACTAATCATGCTTCACCGTAACTCGCAAGAAGTTCATTATACAGCCTCTCGTCTAAGACACGAAGTTTACCGGGCCACGAAGTTGCCACCTCCCTGGGCGCTACACCAGAGTTATCGAACAGAATCCATCTATCCGCCAGCCGTCCGTACGATCCCAGGAAGTGTCTGATCGACCGCCCAAATCTCCTGCGCACTATCGCCTCCGGTACGTCATGCCCGCCTCGCAAAACGCGCTCCTTGATTCTCGCGAGTGTCAATTCCGCGCTAGGCACCCAAAGATAAAAGATGTGCACCTCGTACCCGCGCCTCTTCAGCCCGCGCACGACCTGCAAGTGGCCTTTGCCTGAAAGCGTCGTCTCAAATCCAAAATCCACTCCCAGATCCGCTTGAATCTCAATTTCTTCCAGCATCAACCGCCCCGCCCGGAATGCTGCCCTTCCCGGATCAAAGGGTGACATTCCTGCCGCAATCAGGTCCGCATTGATAAAGATCCTGCAGTTCGCAAAATTTGGCAGGAACTCTCGCGCAAACGTCGTCTTCCCCGAGCCATTCGGCCCAGCGATAATGTAAACATTTGGATTCACAAGATTTAGCGTAGCCTATTTCCTTAGCTGGTGCTCCGCAAACCTGGCTCGCGGCCCTGCACCATTACCAGTCATCCGCATACCCACCCGAGACCCATTCCACGCCCCTCCGGGTGAATTCTCAATGGCCGAGTTTCTCTGTGAAGAATTTGGCCATGTGGTTGAGGGCCTCGGTGGTTTCGGGGAGCTCGAAGTGGTACCAGAAGGCGTGGGGAAGCGCCTCAAAGACAACGAGTTGGGCGTCAACGTTGGCGCGGAGGAGGGCGCGATGGAAAAGAGCGGTGTCGCTGAGGAGCAGATCGCGCGTGCTGGAAACGAGCAGAGTTGGGGGCAGGCCTTTGAGATCGGCGAAGAGGGGAGAGAGGACGGGATCTTTGCGGTCGGTGTTGCCGGCGTATTCCTGGCCGATAGGTTGATTTGGATCTTGGGGCTGGAGAGCGCCGGGAAAGCCGTTCAAGGCGAAGAGTTGCATCGTGTCGGCGGGGCGAGAGTAATCGGCGAGTGTGGAGAAGAGGCCCAGGGCGGCGGGCAGAGGGAGATTGAGCTGCTTGAGGCGAACGGCGACTTCACCGGTGAGGATAGCGCCAGCGGAAGTGCCGAAGATGCCGATTTCGTGCGGCTTGTGAGATTTGAGGAGCTCTTGGTAAACGGCGACGACATCGTCGACTGCGGCAGGAAACGGATTTTCGGGAGCGAGGCGGTAGTAGACGGAGACGACTTTGATTTTCGCGAGATTGGCGATGGGGTCGCCTTCGATGAGCGAGCCGGAATCGGAATTGAAGCCGCCGCCGTGAAGATTGATGAGGACGAGATCACGGTTGGAGGCGGGAGTTTCCAGGGGAGTGATGATATCGGTGGGAACTCCGGCGGTGGTGGTGGATTGGATGTTGACGGGGAAGAGGCGCTTCGCTTCGGCGGATTGGCGGACGCGCCACTCGTCGGTGCGTTTGCGGCGCGTGGCAAGGTCTTCAGGGCCGGGAGTGGAATGCGCGAGCGAGGCCAGCCATTTTTGGGCTTCGGGGCTGATGGTGGAGGGCATGGGAACGATGCGGGTGACGTGCGCGGTGCCGTCGGGATCGAAGGCGGCGGAATCCTGAGGAAGCGGAGCGACGGGAGTGGGCTTCGCGCAGGCGAATAGGAGTGCGAAGAGCAGAAGCGACAGCGCAAAAACACTCTTTCTCGACATGGCAATGGCCTCCGAGCGGTTCAGCGGTTAGGAAACTGTGCGCCGCAGGTATGAAGGCGACATACTATCTACGAAGCGAACCGGTAGCTAGAGATTATCCGGGAAAAGGAGAAAGGTATCGCAGAGACGCAAAGGAGCGCAAAGATACGCGGAGAATTTCGGAGTCCCTCGAAGAACCTATCGAGCGCGGCAGACCGGCCGCTGGGACTGGAGCACGACAGTGGTGAGTGCTCCAACAACGAGGCAAGCTTCAACCCAGTAGTTGGCTGGATTGCCTTTGAACAGAAAAGCTGCGGCGATAATCGCGACAGCCCAAACGAGCGACCAAGCAATGGGCGAGGTGGCAAGCTGCTTGTAGTTAAGCATCATGATTAGTACTGTAACATGCTTCGCGGCCGTAGCCGGTTAAATCAGCCGTAAATAACGTTCCGTTTGTCTCAAATGTGACAAAACGAGTGGCGCGGTCTCGGAGTTGGGAGATTGGCAACACGCCTCATTACGACCCAGTCGCATGGGAGCGCCCTGAACGAGGCGTTGTGTATAATTGAAGTCTTGGGAGAATTGCGTAATTCATGCCAGCTGAGACAAAAACGTTAAGGGCTAGCGCGGAAGTGTTGCTGGAACGGCGGCGACGGTTCCGGCGGACGCGTGCGCGCGAGCTGAAGATGATCGCCAAGGCGCTGGCGTCGACGAAACATCCCATTTTGGTGCACATCATTCCGATGCGGCGATGCAATCTCGACTGCGGGTACTGCAACGAGTACGACAATGTGTCCAAACCGGTGCCCCTGGAAGAGATGAAGAAGCGGCTGGATATTTTGGCGGACATGGGGACGTCGATTATCACGATCAGCGGTGGCGAGCCGCTGATGCATCCGGAGTTGGAAGAGGTGATCCGCCACATCCGGCAACGCGGAATGATCGCGGGAATGATCACCAACGGATTCTTGTTGAGCAAGGAGCGGATCGGCACGCTGAACTCCGCGGGATTGGAGCACTTACAGATCAGCATCGATAATTTGGTGCCGGACGAGGTGTCCAAGAAAAGTTTGAAGACGCTGGATATCCGGCTGGAATGGCTTTCGGAATTCGCTGTTTTTCAGGTGAACATCAATTCGGTGCTGGGGAGCGGAGTGAAAGATCCGGAGGATGCGCTGAAGATTGCGCACCGCGCCGTGGAGCTGGGGTTTACGAGCACGGTGGGAATCATTCACGACCACAACGGCCAGCTAAAGCCGCTGGGACCGCGCGAGCAGGAAATTTTCGAAGAGATTATGGCGATGGGGAAGCGGTCATTTTCGAGATTCAATGAATTTCAGCACAATGTGGCGCGCGGGAAAGAGCACGAATGGCGCTGCCGGTCCGGTTCGCGGTATTTGTATATTTGCGAGGATGGGTTGGTGCACTGGTGTTCGCAGCAGCGCGGATATCCGGGAATTCCGCTGGCACAGTACACGGATGAGATGCGGCATCGCGAATACTATACGTTGAAGCACTGCGCGGCGAGGTGCACGGTGTCCTGCGTGCAGCAGGTAGGAATTCTCGATAATTGGCGCGGTCCGCAAACCTTGAAGCCCAAGCCGATGGCGCCAGCCACGGTGGCTGCCCAGGCTGAGTTGGTGCAAATCGGCAGTACACGAAACGAAGCTTAATCGCGAACTAAGTTCCTTCCTGGCGCGCACTCTCTAGTTTCTCTCCGCGCACATGGGTCATGGCGACTGATTGACGATGAGGCCGAGCTTCCGAAGAATGGGAGCATGCCGGGCGCAGCGATTGAAATTGAAAACCTGACCAAGGACTACCCGTTCGGGTTTTTGCACCTGAAAAAAAAGAGGTCGTTGGAAGGCTTGACCATGCAAGTCGAGAGCGGCGAAGTGTTTGGATTTCTCGGGCCGAACGGAGCGGGGAAATCCACGACCATCAAGCTCCTGGTGGGGCTGATCTTTCCCCAGGCTGGCACAGCACGCATCCTGGGAAAACCAATCACGGACATTGCGATGCACTGCAACATCGGCTATCTGCCGGAGCAGCCGTATTTCTATGATTATCTGACGGCTGCGGAAGTGCTTGATTATTTCGCGCGTTTTCACGATTTGACGGCGGTGGACAGGAAAGAACGAGTCGCGCGAATGCTTAAGAAAGTTGGGCTGGAAACGGCGGGGAAGATTCAACTGCGCAAGTACTCAAAAGGGATGCTGCAACGTGTGGGATTGGCGCAAGCGATTCTGCACGAGCCGCAAGTGGTGATTCTGGATGAGCCGATGTCGGGGCTCGACCCCATCGGGCGGCGGGAAGTGCGGGACATTATTCTCGAGTTGAAGCGCGACGGAAGAACGGTGATGTTCTCGACGCACATTCTTTCCGACGCGGAAATGCTTTGCGACCGCGTGGGCGTCATCGTCGGGGGGAAATTGCGCGGCGTGGGAGCGCCGGGCGAAATCGTGGGGATGAAAGCGGAAGGCATGGAAATTTTGTTTGAGCTGCCTGGAGGCGTTTCGAATGCGGCGGCGATTGTCGCGAAGGCGACGAAGACCGGTGATCGTTACCGGATGGAAGTGTCCGAGGAGGGCCTGTATTCGGCACTGGAACAGCTTCGCGGAGGGGGAGCGAAAATTCTTGCCGTGGCACAGGTGAAACCTTCGCTCGAAGAGTATTTCATGCACCTGGTCGAAGCGGATCGCGCGCAAGGAGCGGCGATCGAGGTGAGCGGGAAATGAAGCGAGCAGCGGCGGTAGCGCTCAACACATTTCGCGAAGCGGTGCGCGACCGCGTGCTATACAACCTAGTTTTTTTTGCGCTGCTGATGATGGCGGCGGCGATTCTCGTCGGACAGATTTCGATCGGGATCGAAGAAGAGGTGATCAAGACGCTCGGGTTGAGCGCGATTTCCATCATCGGCTTGATGATCGCGGTGTTCATCGGCGTAGGGCTCGTCTACAAAGAGATGGACAAGCGGACGCTATATGCGCTGCTGGCCAAACCCGTGCGGCGATGGGAATTTCTTCTAGGGAAATTCGGCGGGCTGGTGCTGACGCTGGCGGTTAATACGCTGGCGATGGCGGCGGGATTGTTCGCGGCGCTGCTGTACGTGAAGCATCATCTGGAAAGCGCGGATGCGGTGCTGCTCGTCGCCGTCTATTTCATTTTGCTGAAGCTGACGTTGGTGGTGGCGCTGGCGCTTCTGTTCTCCTGCTTCTCGACGCCACTGCTGGCCATTCTGTATACGTCGGCATTTTATGTGGCGGGATTGTTCGTCGAGGACATGCGGACCTTTCACTTTGCGGGCCAAAGCCCGGCGATGGTGGCTCTCCTCCGGGGACTTTCCTACCTGCTTCCCAACTTTGAAAACTTCGATGTGATGGCCGCGGCTTCGCACGGTACGAAAATTCCAGTGGCGCTTATTCTGCAGAATACGGCTTACACTGCGCTATACAGCGGAATCGTTCTGCTGGCTGCCGCAGCCGTTTTTTCGCGCCGGAATTTGAAATGAGCGGACTGCACTCGAAGAGTTGGCTATTGCTGGTCCTGCTGCTGCTAGGATTCACGGGAATTTGGCGGCTTCAGCAACGCATTGATGGCCAGCGAACCGCGCTGCACCAGGAGCGCGACGATCTAGCGCTGCGTTCGGGCAAGCTTGTCAAAGCGATGAGCCTCGAATACGCGCCTTTGGTCGCGGACATTTACTGGACGCGCGCCGTGCAATATTACGGCGACAAACACGCGCGGCATGATGCCAATTTTGAGCTGCTTTGGCCTCTCCTGGACGTGGCGACGACGCTTGATCCCAATCTGGTGGTGGCTTATCGGTTCGGTTCGACGTTCCTGAGCGAGCCGTCTCCACGCGGAGCCGGCGAGCCAGAGCGCGGCATCGAGTTCCTGGAGCGCGGGATCAAAGCGAATCCGGACTACTGGCGGCTCTATGAGGATTTGGGATTCGTCTATTATTTCGACCTCCAGGATTATGCGAAGGCTTCGGAAGCATTTGCGGAGGGAAGTAAGAATCCGAAAGCGCTGATTTGGATGAAAGTGATGGCTGCCAAAATCGCGGCCGATGGGGAATCGCTCTCGACGTCCGTGTTCTTGTGGAACGACGTTTACCAATCGACGACTGACCCTGATGTGAAGAGAAATGCGCTGACGCATTTGCAACTCTTGAAGGTCGAGCAGGATTGCGGGCAACTCGACGCGCTTGCGGTTGAGTTTCAAAAGCGAACGGGGCGGCGCCCCGTGCGAGCTGGGGAACTGGTGCAGGATGGACTACTCTCGCGTCTGCCTCTGGATCCGATGGGCTATGCCTATGTTTTCGGGCCGGACGGCAAAGCCGCGTTGAACGCTGACAGCCCTTTGCGCGCGCAACAGCTTCTACACAAAAGTTCGAAGTGAGCCGTTCGCGCTGGTCCTCTTATTCCTGTGATTTTTCCGATTGTTCGGTGGTGCCGAGGAGCGTCATTTGCGGGTCGATGACGAGCTTGTGCGGCGGGAGTTTCACGGCGAAGTGGAAGGAAGTCTCCGGGCCGGCCGCGACGACATCACCTAGAAAGACAAGATGTCCAGGCCCGTTGTTGGCGTAGAGCGGCACGCTGGTAATGAAATAATGCGGCACATTCTGCTGAAAGAGTTTCCCGCGCACAACGAGACCCTTTTCCGTGGGATGCGTGGAAAACTCGACGCGATATCGGGGAATTCCCGTGCCGCGCACCCACTGTTCGAAAAACCACTCCATGGAATGTCCGCCTTCGAGATCCATGGATGGAGTCATGACGGCCTCGACTTCCTTTTGAAGATCGTCGGTGGAAAGAGCGCGATACGCGTACTTCGCGGAAATCGTGCGAAGCAGGGCCACGAAGCGTGCGTCAGGATCCTTCGCGCCAGGCTGGCGCAGCATTTCCCGGAGCATGTGAATCACCCAAGAGCCTTTGCTGTAAATCACGTCCTCGAAACCGTTCGGCGATTTTGAGGAATTGAGGCGATTGCCGAGCGTAAGCGCGCCAATGTCGCCGCCGGGGGTGTCCGAGCCGGGAACCTTGTCCTCCAGTTGTTTTCGATAACGGTCGAGCCAGACGCGGAGGGCGTGCTGGGAGGGTTTTCTGCTGTCCGCGAAAAGCAGAGCAAGGTAATTAGCGATGGCTTCATCGATCCACTGATCCCGATAACTGGACCAGCCGACCACGTTGCCCCACCACTGATGCGCGACCTCGTGATAAGGAACGATATCGGTGAACGCTTCCTGCCCAGCGGAAGAAAGTCCGGCACGATTCTGCGCTTCGGTGGACAAGAATGAAAATGTCGAAAGATACAGCAAGCCGGGCCAGCCTTGGCCGAAACCGCCAGGAATTTGCGAGACGCTCAGCGTGCGGAAAGGAAAGGGCCCGCTGAACGATTCATAAAAACTGATGGAAGAATCGATATCCTTGGCAAGGTGTTTGAGCGCGTCGGCAGGGCTGGCCATGGGAGGTTGCACGGCCGCGCGGTTGGTGCCTCTTGGCATTCCGTAGGGAACATCGACTGCGGGAAGTGAGTCAGGGTTCATGGCGTCCAGCCGATTGCTGAGGGCTTGTTCGAGCTGGCGGTTGGCGTAGACATCGATGGTACGCGATTCATCGGTGAGAGAACTGGATGCGTACTCGCCAAGGTTGAACCCGGCGATGGCGAGCGGCTTGACGCTTCGCCAATGGCCTACCCGGAATTCTCCGGAGTCCTGTTCATCGATTTTGGCGCCCGTAGCGACCAGTTTCAGATGGCGCGGCCAGCGCATAGTGAGGTCATAAGCCGCAAAGTCCGCTTGATCGCCAAGATGCGGATACCAGCTTTCACGGGCGCCTACGAAGAGAACACCGTTGCCGGCGTCCTGGATAACGTTTCCCCGATAATGAAGGCGAAGCGTAAACTCCTGGCCTTTCTGGGAAGACTGCGGGAGCACGACATGCAGATAGTCGTTGCCACGGGCGTTGAGCTGCTGGAGATTCATCCCCTCATTTTGGAAATAAGGCAGCGGTTTGTCCTGCGCGCCGGTCACAGTGTCGGCGCGAAGTGCCCGGGAAAGTTGAAAAGTTAGAACGCGCTCGCCGGAAGTTTCCGCGCGAATGTGGATGATGGCCGTCGCGTCGAGGGAGTTGTCGGGCATGACGGTTGTGTTGATTGCATAGTCGAGAGCATGGAAGTCGACTGGCGGAGGAACGATGCCGGGCACGCTGTAAGAGGCCCAGGCGTCGTAGTAGGAAAAGTCGCCGGATTTCCGCCGCTGGCCGAGAAGAACCTGCTCTATGCGCTGCGGGTCGTAAAGCAGATCGAAGCCACCGGTCTCGACGCCTTCGAGCGCCGCGTAAAAATAGGGTCTTGGATTTTGCGAGAGGCGGTCTTCCAGAATGCGAAAGGACTGAGAGGGATTGAATTGCGCGAGAAAGGGATCGGAAAGAGAAGCGAAGGCGCTATCCAACTGCGGAGCAAGATTGGCAGTTTTGAATTGCCTGAGGAGATCGTCCGCGGCGTCATCCGTGAAACGCACATAAGCGCTCAGGAATTCCTGGTCCAGGACGGGTGTTCCCAAGAAACGAGCCATCTGCTGTTTTTCGACGAGCTCGCGTGGGAAAGCGAGAATGTGGCCGCGTCCGGAAAAGATGAAACCGGTAATGTGCCCGTCATTGGGAGCAAAAAAGGCAAGTTTGCCTTCTTCGAAGTAAAGTTCCACGCCGCCCCGGCGGAGTTCGATGCGATTGGATGTAGCCATCTGGTAGGTGGCCGCAGGATCGATACGGATGGCGTTGAGCGCGTCGTAGAGCTCGTGAGGCGATTGAACAGCGGCGGGACAAACGGTTGGCGCAATGAGAAACGACAGTACGAAAAGCGCCACGCCGGGCCGCATGCAAGAAGTGTAGTCACATTCGGCATGCCGGAACAAGGCCGCAGCGGTCCTGGCGGGGAAGACGATTAAAATAGAGGGATGCGGCAAACCATCCGAGCGGGACGTGTGCTGTTGCTGACCGCGGTCTTACTGATCATTGGAGCTGCGTCACGCGCGGATACGATTGTGCTCAAAAATGGCCGGCGAATTGCGGCCCTCACCGTGAAGGTCGAGGGCGACAAAGTGACCTACGAGACATCCGCTGGAGAGTTAAGCCTTCCCAAGTCCATTGTCGACCATATCGAAAAGGGCGGTGCCATCCCGATGGGAGATTCTCCCGCGGCTGCCGCGGCGAATCTGGCTATCACGCCGCCGGCCATGGAAGCCACCAGCGGGGGCTCTGAAATTGAGAACGGCGTGGTTCATGACGGCTCGATCGATCGAGACTACATCGCAAAACTCGAAGGCGCGGCGCGAGCCGGCGGGCAACGCGCCAATGTGATGGCCGCGCTTGCGCATCATGCGGCGGCACAATTCGAACTTTCGCACGGTGATATGGAGCATGCGCTGGCCGACGAGCGCACCGCGCTCACGTACGCGCCCGAAGAGCCGGCGCTGCTGATGCAAGTGGCGTACATGCATCTGCGGCGGAGCGAGTACAAAGAATCGCTGGACTATTTGGAAAGAGCGCGCCGGGTTGCTCCGGATAATCCCGACGTGCCGAAGCTGGCAGGCTGGGCGTACTACGGCCTGAACAAAATGGATCAAGCGGTGGCCGAATGGAAACGCGCGCTGGCGCTGCGGCCGGACCCGGAAGTGAAGGCAGCGCTGGACAAGGCGCAGCGCGACAAGCAGGAAGAAGAGAGCTACAAGGAAAACGAAAGCGCGCATTTCACGCTGCGCTATAGCGGCGCGGCGGAGCCGGAACTGGCGCGAGAAGTGTTGCGCACGCTGGAAGCGCATTTCTCGGAGATTGAATCGGAGCTGGATTTCACGCCGCCGGACTCGATTGGCGTGGTGCTCTACACGCAGCAGGCTTTCGCCGACATCACGCGCGCGCCAGGCTGGGTGGGCGCGCTGAATGACGGGCGAATTCGCGTCCCCGTGCAGGGACTGACGGGAATGACGTCCGAACTTTCGCGCGTGCTGAAACACGAGCTCACGCATAGTTTTGTGGGGCAGAAGACGCGCGGCCGCGCGCCTACGTGGATTCAGGAAGGACTGGCGCAGTGGATGGAAGGAAAGCGCAGCGGCGACAATGCCGGCGTTCTCGCGCAAGTCTTTCAAGATGGGCATGCAGCTTCGCTGGGCAACCTCGAGGGTTCATGGATGGGATTGCAGAGCGACGCGGCTGCCTATGCCTACGCGTGGGCGCTCGCAAATATTGAATATATTGTCCAGACGGATGGAATGGGCGACGTTGAGCGGATACTGGACCTCATCGCCAGCGGCAGCTCGACGGAAGCGGCCTTACACGAAGTGCTGCATAGCGATTACAACGATTTGACGCAATCCACAGCGGACTATCTGCGGAAGAACTACAGCCAATAATTAGATCGAGACAGAAAACTTTTATGCGTGGAGCAGCAGGGCTGCCAGCAATGCGGCTCGTGCGGGCATGGCGTTAATGAGGATGTGTTCGTCTTTGGAGTGGGCGCCGTGGCCGACGGCACCGAGGCCGTCGAGGGTTGGAGTTCCGACAGCGGCGGTGAGGTTGCCGTCTGAGCCGCCGCCCGCAGTGCATTCACCCAAGGAGAGCCCCATTTGCGCCGCAAGCGATTTGGCTTTGGCGAAGAGCCCGGAGCTGGACTTGTGTTCAAGAGGAGCGCGATTGAAGCCGCCACGGATTTCCAGGCGCGCGCCGGGAAGAATCGGACGGAGGGCGTGCAGGCGGCGCTCGATGCGGCGCATGTCCGCGATGCGCAGCGCGCGAAGATCAAGAACGGCTTTGGCGCTTTCGGCGATGACGTTCACACGAGTGCCGCCCTGAATCATGTCCGCGTTCACGGTTATGCCACGGCGCGGGTCATTCCACTCCTGGATGCGCGTTAGCTGGCGCGAGAGCTCGTGAATGGCGTTGACGCCTTCCTCCGGCGCGAGGCCCGCGTGGGAAGCGCGGCCGTGGACGATGATCTCCGCCTCGCCTACGCCTTTGCGAGCGGTCTTGATGAGTCCGCGCGGCCCGAGAGACGGTTCAAGCACGAAGACGGCATCGCTGCGGCGGGCTTCTGCTTCGATGAGCTTCCGGGAGGCGTCGCTGCCAATCTCTTCGTCAGAAGTCCAGAGAAAGACCAAACGGTGCGTTAGCGGAGCCTTCGTTTCGTGAAGAGTCTCAAGAGCGAAGAGGGCTTGAACGATGCCGGCCTTCATATCGAAGATGCCGGGCCCGTAGGCTTTTCCGGCGGAGACGCGGAAGGGCATTTTGGCTAAAGTGCCGGTCGAATAGACGGTGTCGTAATGGCCGAGGACGAGAAATTGCCCCACAGGGCGGGATTTCCGCGGCCACCAACTTACGCGGAGTTGGTCACCGTGGCGTTTTTGCGCGATTCGTTCAACATGAGCGCCGCGCATGCGCCAGGCCGCCGCGAGCAAATTGCAGCAGCGGTCAGCCGGAGTTTTTTCGAGGCTGGGAGATTCCGCGAGAACGAGTTTCTGGAGCGTGGAAAGCATCTCCGGCAGACGCGATTTGAGCTGGCGCAGGAATTCTTTGGGATAGATGAGGTCCGGCATGGCCGGGACATGCTAACAATGCCAGGCGCCAGGAGCAAATGCGCGGCTGGAATACCCGCCGCATTCGGGGATTTAGTCAGATTGGATTCGGGGCGGGATCATGCAAGTTCCTCTCCCATTCCTCCTTCGTAAGTTCGTAGAGAGAGATGATCCGGCCGCGACCGGGAATTTCTTCTTCGCTCACCAGCTTGAATCCGAACTTTTGCAGAATGCGTTCAGAAACCGCGTGGCCTTTTTGGACGTCCGCCAAGACGCGCGGCAGGCGCAAACTTGTAAATCCTACTTCAAGAAATTTTGCGGAGGCCTCGGACGCCAGCCTTCGTCCCCAGTAAGGCCGGGCGATGTAGTAGCCGAGACTCGGGACCGGTTTATCTGGCGGGGAAGAGAGTCCGCACGCGCCGATATATTTTTCTTCTTCCTTGAGGATCGTGGCCCAAAGGCCGTAGGTGTTATCTGGCCTTCCGAGATATCCATTTCGAAAGCGATGGATTGCTTCCTCGACCGGCCAAGGGCGCCCTCCGACGTAGCGCCGGACCTCTGGATCCGTGTGCATCTTGACGAACTCATCTTCGTCCTGAAGTTCATGAGAACGGAAGAGCAGCCGGTCTGTTTCAAGGAAAATCATGAGGCCAAGCAACGTCGAGAATGATGCCCCATCGTCCGGAAAGCAAGAGCGCCCCGTCGTGCGAGGCATGGGCGGCTCCAATTGCAGGCGGACTGAGCCCAACGGCTGCGTATGGCAACAGTGCATATCGCAGCGGGCTTAGGTTCGCATATAATAGAAAGTTTGTTGGAGAAGTGCGGGCGTCGCAGGGAGGAACTGCGGCGCGATGGGGAGCAGGGATGATACTCGACGTAGTGGAAATCCAGAAAATATTGCCGCACCGCTATCCGTTTCTGATGGTGGATGCAATTCTGGAAATGGAGCGGCTGAAGTACATCGTCGGAATCAAGAACGTGTCCATCAACGAATCGCATTTTCAGGGGCATTTTCCCGGCAAACCGATCATGCCGGGTGTGTTGATCATCGAAGCGATGGCGCAGACGGGCGGACTGCTGCTGCTGCTCGAGATTCCCGACCGCGACAACAAACTGCTGTATTTTGTGGCGGTGGACGGGGCGCGATTCCGGCGGCCGGTGGTGCCTGGCGATCAGTTGAGGCTGGAAGTGAAAGTCATTTCGTGGCGGGGCGACTTCTGCAAGCTCGAAGGCAAGGCCACCGTGAACGGGCAATTGGCCGCGGAAGCGACGCTGATGTGCAAGATGGTGGATCGCGACATGGGCGAAAAGGGCGCGAAGGCGGAAGAACCCGCGAAATGAGCATGATTGAGATTCATCCGCAAGCCGTCGTGGCCACGAGCGCGAAGCTTGCCCGGGGAGTCAAAGTTGGGGCGTACGCGGTTGTCGGCGACGATGTGGAGCTAGACGAGGGCTGCATACTTCATCCTCATGCGAGCGTAAGCGGGCCGGCGAAGTATGGGCGCAACAATGTGTTCTATTCGTTCTGTGCGATAGGCGGCGATCCGCAGGATTACAGCTACCGCGGCGAACGGACCGAGCTGGTTGTGGGCGACGCCAATATTTTCCGCGAGTACGTCACCGTCAGCCGCGGCACGGTGAAAGGCGGCGGCATCACTCGAGTTGGCAACGAGAATTTCTTTTTGGCTTACTCGCACGTAGGGCACGACGACCAAATCGGCAATCAGACGCTTTTCGTGAATGGCGCAACGCTGGCGGGGCATGTTGCGGTGGAGGATTTCGCTACCGTCGGCTCTTTTTCGGTCGTGCACCAGTTCTGCAGGGTTGGGCGGTACGCTTATGTGGGCGCCTGTACCGTGATTGTGCAGGATGTGCCGCCGTTTTCGCGAGTGGTCACGGAACGCGAGACGAAGAGTTACGGCGTCAATACGATCGGGCTGGAACGCAAGGGCTTTTCCAAGGAACGCTTGCAAACGCTGGACCGCGCTTTTCGCTTGTTGAGCAGGTCAAAGATGAATACCACGCAAGCCCTCACGGAGATGCGCGCGAAACTTGCCGGCTCTGACGACGTGCGGGAACTTATCCGGTTTATCGAAAGCGCCGAGCGCGGAATCGTGAAATAAGCAACGCCGCTGACCACTCATTTCATGCCGGATGCCACCACCAATACGCAAGGATGGGGACTCATCGCGGGAAACGGCCGGTTTCCATTTCTCGTGTTGGAAGGAGCGCGCAGCCAGGGAATTGAGATGGCCGTGATCGCCCTGAAAGAAGAGGCTTCGCCCGAACTCGAAAAAAGCGCCAAACGGCTGCACTGGGTAAGCCTCGGCGAATTGAGCAAGGCTATCGATTTGATGCACGAGGAAGGCGTCACGCAAGCGGTGATGGCCGGGCAGGTGAAGCACAACAAAATTTTCAGCGCGATTCGGCCGGATTGGAAGCTCGCGAAGCTGCTCTTTTCGTTGCCGCGCAAAAGTACCGACGCGCTGATCGGCGGAATCGCGCGAGTGCTTCAAGACGAAGGAATTCAACTGGTGGATTCGACATTATTCTTGAAACCGCTCTTGCCCGAGGCAGGAGTGCTGACGAGCCGCGGGCCCAACGAGCAGGAAAGCGCCGATATCGCGTATGGGCACAACCTCGCGCGGCAAATCGCCGCAATGGACATTGGGCAAACTGTCGTAATTTCAGACCAGGCGTGCATCGCGGTGGAAGCCATGGAAGGAACGGACGAGACCATCGCGCGTGCGGCGCGCATTGCCGGAGGAAAGCCTTTGGTGGTGGTGAAAGTTAGCAAACCAGGACAAGACATGCGCTTCGATGTACCCGTGGTTGGTTTGCCAACCATCGAACAGATGAAGAGCTCCCGCGCGACGGCTTTGGCTGTGGATGCGGGACGCACCCTGCTGTTTGACCGTCCTAAATTGATTGAATTGGCCAACGCGGCAGAAATCGCTATCCAGGCCTTTGCGCCGCCCATGGGTGTGGAACCGAAAGGCGCCGCCGGGGGAACTAATAAAGAATGAGCGGGGCGGCAAGAGAATCGAGAAAAGTCCGCACCGCCGTCGTGGGAACGGGGGAGTTTGGACGCAACCATGCGCGCGTGTATTGCGAGCTTGAGGGTGCCGAGCTCGTTGGCGTTTACGATAGAGATCAGGCGCGGGCGCAATCCATCGCCGTCCAGTTTCAAACCAAGGCGCTGCGAAGTCTGGAAGAAGTCCGCGAGCTTGCCGAAGCGGCCAGCATTGCGGTTCCAACCGTAGCGCACGCCGAAGTGGGCTGCCAGCTGCTCGAAAGCGGGCTGGACGTGCTGATCGAAAAGCCCATGGCGGTGAACCTGGGGGAGGCCGATGCGCTTCTCGAAGCGGCGAGGCGGCACGCACGGATTTTACAGGTGGGCCACGTCGAACGCTTTAACCCCGCCGTTGTCGCGGTTGAGCCCATCCTCAATCGGCCGCTTTTTTTTGAAGTGCACCGCTTGGGAGTGTTTACGCCGCGCAGCCTCGACGTGGAAGTGATTTACGACGTGATGATCCACGATCTCGATATTTTGCTGGCCCTCGTAAAGGAGCCGGTCACGGAATTGAAAGCGGTTGGTATTCCAGTGCTGACGGACAAAGTGGACATCGCGCACGTGCGGCTGGAGTTTGCGGGCGGCGCCGTTGCAAACGTGACGGCCAGCCGCGTTTCCACGGAACGCGTGCGCAAAATGAGATTTTTTCAACAGCACGAATACATCTCGCTCGATTACGCCCGGCGCGATGCGCTTCGCGTCGGTGTGAAGCGGCCGGGGCCGCAGCCTGAGTTTTCGTTCGAAAAATTGCCCGCGCCCGACGTCGAACCATTGCACGCGGAACTCGAGGCCTTTCTCGAAGCCGTGCGCACACGCCGCGAGCCGCGCACCAATGGTGTTGCCGGACGCGCCGCTTTGGAACTGGCAAGCCGGGTGATGGCAAGCATCCAGGAGCACGGGGAACGCGTCCAAGTAGCAGCATTCGCCTCAAGAGAGAAAGCAGGAAAATGATCCCCCGGACTTTGGTCCCGCTTGGTTCCCGTCTGCCTGCCGCGGATGCCACTGCCACACAGCGGCGCCGTCCGACCACGCTCGACGAACGCACGCTCGTCCCCGCGATGCTGCCAATCGTTGTGCTGGATGGGCACTCAAACATCCCCAGATCGCTGCCTCTCGAATCAATCGCTGCGCGCGTCGTTGTTCCACGCGACATCAACCAAGAAGCCTACGGCGTCGTCGAAAGCACCACGGTTCCTGTCCAGCCGACGGACATGGACGAACGCATTGCCGTGCCGCAGGGCGCCGCACCTCCGGAAAGATCCGAAGCGCCGGTGACGCTTCCGGGGGATCTGGTCGATCTCGACGTTTTCATGACCGGCGAGGTAAATCTTCTCACCAAGCCGCAGACGGAAGAAAAAACGAAATGGGATGTGATCACGCGCGTCTCGTCGGTCGCTTTCCACATCGTGCTCATTGCCGCCATTTTGTTGCAAGCCAAACTCTTTCCACCTCACCCGCCGACGCAACAACAACTTGATTTGGCCAACCGGCAATTGACGTGGATTCCGCCGGAGAGTTCTTACAGTCCCAAGCCGAAGCCCGCGCCGCCTGCGGTAAAGACGCCGGTGGTGCGCGTAGATCCGCGCGTACTGCGCAACGTCGCGCCTCCGGTGCCGGAGCCTGCGCCAAAGCCTCAGCCGGAGCGTCCGAAGGTTGAGCTGCCGGATGCGCCGACACCAAAAACACCAGTGACGCCTACCGAAGTTCAGCCGCCCGCGCCGAAGCCGGACGCGCCGAAACCGCCGTTGAAGCTTGATACACCGGACATGCCGAAGCCGCAGCACGGGCTGGTGTTGCCGAAAGCTCCGTCCATCGAAGAATCCGCGCACGACAGCATGAGGGCGCCGAGCGCAGGCTCGCCTAGCATCGCGGGAGGCGGCCGCATTTCGGGCCGCGGCAGCCCGCGTGGGGGCAGCGGTGGCGGAACGGCCTATGGCGGGCTCGAAATGCTCACGCCGACGCAGGGTTTGGACTGGAGCAGCTATCTCCAGCGCGTGTACGTCACGGTAAAAGGCAATTGGTTTGCCGTGATGCCCGAGTCTGTCGAGCTTGGCGAGAGAGGAGTTGTCGTCCTAACCTTCCGGATTATGAGGGATGGCAGCGTGCCAGGCACGGAACCGACGATAAATCGCAATTCTGGTAAAGAAGCCCTCGACCGCGCCGCCTACTCTTCCGTGCGCGCGTCCAATCCCTTCGAGCCGTTGCCTTCGCAATTCACCGGGCCTTACATCGAATTGCGTTTTACGTACCTCTATAACATCTCGATTGATAGCTATAATCAGCAAAGGTGAAGATTCCGCGCCAACAGGTTTTAGGCAGTCTTGTGCTCGCCTTTGTTGTGCTTCTTGTGCTGCTATTCCGCGCTTGGCATATTCTCTTTCGATGAATCCTGGCATATCCGAACCGCCTCTGGTTGCCGTGATTGGCCCGACGGCTTCGGGGAAGTCCGCGCTCGGCGTGTGGCTCGCGGAGCGTTTCGGTGGAGAGGTGCTGGCCTGCGACTCGACGCAACTCTACCGCGGCTTCGATATCGGCACGGCCAAGCCGGGCCTAGCGGAGCGCCACGGCATTCCGCACCATCTCATCGACGTTTTGGCGCCCGCGGAAGAAGCGACGGCTGGCGGATATCGCCAAATGGCGCTGGCTGTTCTGGAAGATTTGCGGGGCCGGGGCCGGCTGCCGATTCTAAGCGTTGGTACCGGATTGTATTTGCGTGCGCTGCTCGAAGGATTGGCGGATGTGCCGCAGCGTTCCGAGGAATTGCGCGAGCGATTGCGCGCGAGCGCGGAGGAACGTGCGCCGGGTTACTTGCACCGGCTGCTCAGACGCCTGGACCCAGAAACGGCGGCGAAAATCGCGCCCGCGGATGAACAAAAATTGATTCGCGCCGTCGAAGTCTGCGTGTTGGCGCGGCGCCCGATTTCCGAGGTGCATCGTTCTGGGCGCTCGCCGCTGGAAGGCTGGCGCGCTCTGAAAATTGGATTGATGCCGCCGCGCGAGGCGCTCTATGAACGCATTCATGCACGCATGGATGCGATGCTGCTGCAAGGGTGGATGGAAGAAGTCCGCGGATTGATAGCGAGTGGCTTGCCTGACAACGCCAAGCCCTTCGATTTTATTGGCTATCGCGAGCTACGCGAGGTTCTGCGTGGAGAAAAAAAATTCGAAGAAGCGCGCACCATGATTCAGCAAGCCACGAGGCGCTACGCAAAACGCCAAATCACGTGGTTCCGAAAAGATCCCAGCATTCACTGGCTCGCCGGTTTTGGCCACAACGCAGATGTGCAGGGCAATGCGCTCGCATGGCTTCGCCACGAGGGCCTATCAGAGTCGCAGCAGGCAAGCTGAGCGAGTATAATAACTTCAGGTGAAGAAAGACCCTCTGCCTTATGGCTCCCTCCGCGCAACGGACTCAGGACTGACCTCGTGACGAAAAATTCGCAACCCATTTCTACTTCTACCGCGGACCGCGCTTTGCTCGTTGGCTTGGGCTGGAAGCGCAAGCCGCGTTTTCCTGGAATGCCTGCTGGCGAGCAAGGGCGCGAATCGCTTTTGGAGCTTGTTGAGCTGGCGCGCAGCGCAGGTGCGGAAATCGCGGGCACGGTGTTTCAGGTGCGCGAATCCGCTGACCCGGCAACGCTCGTGGGGCGCGGCAAGCTGGACGAGATTCGCGCAGAGGCCACGGCTCACAAAGCCCCGCTGATTATTTTCGATAGCAACCTCTCGCCCATGCAGCAGCGCAACATTGAAGCGGCCACGGAACGGCGCGTGATCGACCGCACGCAACTCATCCTGGATATTTTTGCGAAGCACGCACGCAGCCGCGAAGGCCAGTTGCAAGTGGAGCTCGCGCAACTGAACTACATGCTGCCTCGGCTGACCGGCAAGGGCACTTCGATGTCGCGTCTAGGCGGCAAAAGCGGCGGCGGTGGCTCAGGTGGTGCGGGCGGCGGGGCGGGACGCATCGGTGTACGCGGACCTGGCGAAAAGAAGCTGGAAACGGATCGCCGGCGCATTCGCGACCGCGTCGGGAAAATTCAAAACAGCATCGAAGATATTCGCAAGCAGCGCGCTCTGAGGCGCGAAGCTCGCAACGCCGTGCCGCTCGGGACAATCGCGCTGGTTGGGTACACGAACGCCGGTAAGTCGACTCTCTTCAACGCGCTGAGCCGCGCCGAGGTGCTCGTCTCCTCGCGCATGTTTGCTACATTGGATCCCACCATTCGCGCGATTCGCTTGCCCTCCAATCGGCGCGTCCTGGTATCGGACACCGTGGGGTTCATTCGCGATCTGCCCAAGGGATTACTGACGGCCTTCCGCGCCACGCTCGAGGAAGTGCAGGAAGCTGCGCTGATCGTGCAAGTGAGCGACATCTCGAATCCTCATCACGCCGAGTTGGACGAAGAAGTGGACAAAATCCTGGATGGCCTTGGGGTGGCGGATCGTCCGCGATTGCGTGTCTTCAACAAAGTGGACCGGCTCGCACGAGAGCAGCGCGCTCCTCTCATTCATCCGTACGCCGCGAGCGCAGGGGCAAACGGCGGGCCGGTGCTCGCCTCGGGCCTTACCGGAGAAGGCGTCGAAGAATTGTTGCGTCGCATGGATGCAGCTCTCCCGGTCGATCCAGTGGTGATGCTTTCGCTGCGGCTGCCGCTCGCCGAAGGCCGCACACTTGCACTCGTGCATGCTCTTGGCCGCGTGCTACATTCGGAAGTCGAGGATTCTCACATGTTGCTGGACGCAGAGGTTCCTGTCTCGATCGCGCGCAAGCTCAAGCTAAGTGCTTTTGCCAAAGATGGAACTTCCAGCCGCGCGCGTGCGTAATAAACAGTGAGGGGGTTGCCATGATTGCGTTCCTCTTGTGGTGCATTTTATTTTTCTTCTGCTGGCCTCTCGCGCTTCTGGCGTTGGTGGTCTATCCCATTGTTTGGCTCATCTTGCTGCCGTTTCGGATCGCGGGCATGGCCGTGGGCGGCGTTTTGTCGTTTCTGAGAGCTCTCTTCTTTCTCCCCGCGCGAGTTTTGCGAGGATCGCGGGCGATCTGAGGCTTCTACCCCAGTTTGCACTCTAGTAACTCTAGACGAAACACCAAAAATTCGTTGGTTTTGGCGGATATGTGGGTCTTTCTACAGAGGTTTGCGGGGTTTCGATAGCGCTGTTCCACTGTGGAAAGCTTGTGGAAACCGTCTTGGGCTGAAAAATCTGTATCGCTTTTCAACTCTCCAAAGTGCCACCAAGTCTTGCAGGGCCTTCCCCTAACATATTGATTATACTAGTGTTACTAGCAAGGCGAGCGTTCTGGGGAGTTTCCCGTGCCCGTCGTCTTTTTTCCTGCGAGTTTTAGACATTTGCACAGACTTGCAGCAAGGGTCTTACGGATGAGTACAGCCTTCCAGCCGCTGCAACTCATTTTGCTTGTTGACGTTAGAGTACTCGCCATCGCGTCAATCGAATTATCCGTAGACGTTGACGCCTGCCGACCAGGGGTCTATAGTCAGGCAAGCGGTGGCCGAAGCCTAAGGGGCGGCCTCGACGCCGCCATGTTCCAATGAATCTCCCCAACTCACTGACGCTTCTTCGTATCTTTTTCGTTCCCCTGCTGATTGCGGTTTTGCTCACAAAGAGTCCGAACGTCGACTTCCGCGGTTTCCCCATGCATTTTGAATTTTGGGGAGTGCTGATTCTGCTTATGGCCGCCGCGACGGATTGGGCCGACGGCTATTTTGCGCGGCGCCGGCTTCAGATAACGACACTCGGGATTCTTCTCGATCCCATCGCGGACAAGTTGCTGATCTCCGCGGCTTTTGTCTCCCTCGTGGACATGCACTTGGTTCCCGCCTGGATGGTCGTCATCATCATCGGACGCGAATTTACCGTGCTCGGTCTCCGGAATATCGCATCCGCCGAAGGATTTACCATTGCAGCTTCTTTGTTAGGCAAAACGAAAATGGTGTTGCAAGTGTGTGCCGTAGCCGTCCTGATCGCCGGGGCGCAACAAATCCGACATCCCTTGCTGAACCGCCTGGGGCTGTTTCTTCTCTGGCTAGTGGTCATCAGCGCTTTGGTTTCGGCCGCACAATATTTTCTCCGCTTTTGGGGACAGCTTGACGGGCGCATCAAGCAGCGCCGTAAACTGCGCATGATGGAAAGCCACAAAAAATCCGAGGATGCTGTTCCTCTCTGATACCGATCGCCGGTCCTTGCTCGACTTGGCGCGCCGGTCTATTGCCGAGGCCGTTTCTTTCCAGAAACGGCCCACCGTTACTTCACGAACTGGCTGGTTTGCGGAGAAACGTGGGGTCTTTGTAACACTTCATGTCCGCGGCCGTTTGCGGGGCTGCATTGGCGTTGTCGAGGCCTTCGAGCCACTTGGAGAAGCTATCGCGCGGTGCGCCTCCGGTGCCGCGCTGCACGATCCGAGATTTTCGCCCGTCCGTGCGGATGAGTTTCCTGATTTACAGATCGAAATCTCGTTGCTCTCGCCGCCCGAACCGCTCCTTCCCGAGAACATCGAGATCGGCAAGCACGGTCTGCTGATTTCCCAGGGCGCGAAGCGCGGCCTGCTTCTGCCTCAAGTCGCGGTTGAACACAAACTTGGCCGCGAACAGTTTCTCGAGGAGACCTGCCGCAAAGCAGGTCTGGCTGCGAACGCATGGCGAGAGCCGGGAACAGAAATTCGCGGATTCTTGTGCGAGGTCTTCTCGGAAGGCTAAGAACTTGAGGAACAGCCTCCGGCGAGTACCTGAACACGCTGAGACTTCTTTGGCGTAGGGTGCGACGGATGGAAAGGAAAAGGCCCGCGCGAGGAGTTTCTCGCTGCGGGCCGGAAGTTGCTGTTTCGATGGTTTTTAACTATTCGATTTCGATGTAATCGCCGGCGTAAATATCTATGGAGCTGTACGTGATAAATACGGTCGATGAATTCCGGCTCACGTTGATAACGATGCCCTCACCGAGCACCTCGCGCGGCAAGTCGTTCCACCTATACCGCCCTGGCGAACTTCCGAAGCCATAGAGACGGTCCTGATAGTCCTTCGTTTGAGGAGCAAATTCCGCCAGCGATCCCTGGTAGCGGAATATGCGGAAATAATCGCCTACTTTGACCCCTTTTTCGGTCCCGAGGTTGACGTAGACGGTGGTGCCCTCTCCGGCGGACTCGCTATACTCTCTTGCTTGAACGACCATTGCGACGGGTTTTCCACTCACGGGCGCGAAATGATCGAATGTGGCCGAGTCCTTAAAAGGGGGCTGCGGCCTTTCCTGGAACGGCAGCACGATATCGCCGCGCTGCATGTAGTCGCAAGACATGGTCACTTGGGCGATCGATATTTTGGGCTCAACATTGACGACCTGCAGCTGCCCGGCGTCCGTATAGTGCGTGCCCATAGCCTTTAAGAGCTTGGTTTGCCACTTGAACCAGTCGACTTTCAGTTCGTCGCTCTCCGGCCTAACGACGGAGTACCTGTCGCCGACCCGGACACCCTTATCTTGGCCACGATTGATATATACATAGTCGCCGCGCGCAAACGTGATCTTGGCGTTCGACTGTTCGCCCGATACCAGCCGAGTGGCATCGGGAACTTTTTGGTCGGTTACAAAACCCGAACAGTAGACGGTCGAAAAACCCGGCTGTATCGGAGAAGTCTGCGCCGAGCATACTCCGGCACCGACAAACAAAAATAAACTGACACAAGCAAATTTAGCGCGCATTCCAAGACTCCTTCAAAACACGCCCTATGGGCCGTGCGGGGACGTTTCCTTGCGAAATTAACAGGGGAGCCCCCCAGCGTCAACAAATAGGCTTGGGGCGCTTTACACTTTTGATACGGCATGCTACAAGGCCTGTTTTCAAACATTTGACACTCTTATGGCTAAAGCCACACAAAGAAAAGGTTTGTTTGGCAAAGGGATCGGCCGCATCTGCGCCGTCGCCGCGTCGTCTACGGCTGCGGAAATGGTCAGACTGGTTCATGCGGGACTCCGCGAAACTCCTATGATTGAGCTGCGCCTGGACTGGCTGCGCAGCGATTCCGAGCGCTCCCGCCTGCTTCTCTGGCTGAAAAATCATAAGCCGCACGGCGCAATTTTCCTCGCCACTTGTCGCCGTCGCGCGGGGGGAGGCAAGCTTTCCGGAGGTATTCGGGTCGAGCTGCATTGGCTCGTTCAGGCTCGTAAGGCAGGTTGCTCCTGGTGCGATCTTGAAATCGAAACATTTCGCGTGTTGCCGGCCAAGTCACTACGTAATCTTGGTTTGCCGCCGCGCATCCTGCTCTCCTTGCACGACTTCCAGCGCGTTCCATCGCGGCTTCCGTCGAAGCATCTCGCCGCGCGTGCACAAGCCGATGCGTTAAAAATTGCGGCGCACGCCCACAATATCGATGACAGCCTCCGGCTGTTGCGCCTCGCTCGTCGCTCCCCGAATCTTGTCGTTGTGCCGATGGGCGAAGCCGGTCTTCCCGCGCGCCTTCTTGCGTTGCGAGATGGCAGTGCCCTGGCGTACGCGCCCATTGGGGAAGCAACTGCTCCCGGTCAGGTCTCTTTGCATGAGTTAAAGCATCTCTACCGCGCCCACGAGCTGACCCGGCGCACGCGCGTTTACGGCGTGATTGGTGACCCCGTCGGGCACTCCCTATCCCCCCTTCTCCACAACACCGGCTTCCTCGCGCGCAAAATCGATGCCGTTTATTTGCCATTCCTCGTTAAAGATCTGCGCGATTTTCTGAAGGCCGTGCCGGAATTCGGGATTCGCGGTTTCAGTGTAACCATTCCGCACAAACAGTCCATCCTGCGGCATTTGAAGGACTGCGATCCGCTCGCCGCCGAAATTGGCGCGGTTAACACCGTCGTCGTTGGGCGCGACGGCTCGCTCTTCGGCTGCAATACGGATTACGTTGGAATTCTCCGCGCTCTCGAAAAGAAACTTGGGCTGGCCGGCAGCCGCATCTTGATCTTCGGCGCGGGAGGCGCCGCAAGAGCCGCTGCCTTCGCCCTCGCAAAGGCGGGCGCCAATGTCGCGATCTGCGCGCGCCGCGAAAAGCCGTCGCGAGAATTGGCCAGAGCAGTCGGCGGGGAAGCTATTCCGCGCCGCGCTCTGCAAAGCGAATTCTTCGACGCCATCCTGAATGCCACGCCGATTGGCATGTACCCGCACGGCCGAGTCTCGCCCCTCTCGTCCCGCGAGTTAAACTGCCGGCTCGTCATGGACCTCATCAATCGGCCGCAAAAGACGCAACTCTTGAAACTTGCCGCACGCAAAGGAATCGCCACCGTCCCGGGTGTCGAAATGTTCGTTCCCCAAGGCGTGGCGCAATGGGAACTTTGGATCGGCCGACGAGCGCCGGAATCCGCTATGAGGAGCGCCGTTTTGCGCGCTTTACGCTTGGAAGAAAACTCCCGCCAGCACAGTTAATCCAGAAGTGCGATAATGCCGACCTCGGAAAATGAACTGTGTCCGTGAATTGATCCCATGATCCAGCCAGACTTCCGCGAATTTCAGCGCCTTGCCAAACAGGGAAACCTCATCCCGGTGTACGACGTGTTTCCCGCCGACCTCCTCACGCCCGTCAGCGCCTATCTGCGCATTGCGCAAGGCGCGCGCTATTCCTTTTTGCTGGAAAGCGTCGAAGGCGGCGAAAAAATCGCCCGCTACACTTTCGCCGGCGCGAATCCCGAGGAAGTCTTTCGCTATGCGGGTGGCGCCTGCGTCCTTGAGAGCGCCAATCGCATTCTTTGGGAAGAGCGCGATCCCGTTACGTTTCTCCGTGCCCGCATGGACCGCTTCCGCCCCGTGCGTTTGCCGGGCCTGCCGCCGCTCGTCGCCGGCGCGATCGGCTATTTTTCCTACGATATGGTTCGCTTAATCGAGCGCCTCCCCAAGCGCCTGCGCGACGACATCGGCCTATACGACGCCCAATTGATGTTCTACCACGGCATCATCGCGTTCGATCACCTCCAACACCAGCTGTGGATCGTCCGCAACGTTCATACCGACGGCGAAGGCACTCTCCGCTCAAAATACAACGCGGCAGTGCGCGAGATTCGCAAAACGCGCCTGCTTCTGGAACAGACTTCTCCCTCCGAGCAGCCCACGAAGGAAACCAGCAAGCGCAGCGGCTCCACTCCATGTCACTTCCAATTTTCGCCGCGAAGAATTTCTCGAGGCGGTGCGCAGAGCGAAAAACTACATTCGCGCCGGCGATATTTTTCAGGTGGTGATAAGCCAGCGATTCTCGGCGAAAACACAAGCCGAGCCCTTCCAAATTTATCGAGAGTTGCGCGCGCTCAATCCTTCTCCCTATCTTTTCTTCTTACAGATGAACGATGTCGCCGTCGTCGGCAGCTCGCCGGAGATGCTCGTCAAAGTCCAGGGCCGCGATGTTTTCTATCGTCCCATCGCGGGGACGCGCTGGCGCGGCAAGGATGAAGCCGAAGATCAGCGCCTCGAAAAGGAAATGCTCGCTAGTGAAAAAGAGCGCGCCGAGCACATCATGCTCGTCGATCTGGGGCGCAACGATTTGGGTCGCGTCTGCGAGTACGGCACCGTGAAGCCCGAAAAACTGATGACCGTCGAGCGTTACTCCCACGTCATGCATCTCGTTTCCAGCTTGCGTGGTCGCCTCCGCGAGGATGTCGATTGCTTCGATGCCTTAATGGCCTGTTTCCCCGCGGGAACTGTCTCTGGTGCTCCCAAGGTGCGCGCCATGGAAATCATCGAAGAGCTCGAACGCACCCGGCGCGGCATTTATTCCGGTGGCGTTCTATACTTGGATTTCGCGGGCAATCTCGATTCATGCATCGCACTGCGCACCATGGTCATCAAAAATGGTGTGGCCTATGTGCAAGCCGGCAGCGGAATCGTTGCGGACTCCAACCCCGCGGCCGAATATCAAGAGTCGGTGAACAAGTCGAAAGCTTCGCTCGCCGCTCTGGAAGCTGCACATAGGAAAGGGACGCAACGAACGCCAGGAACTCCTCGGCGAAAGAGTGCAAAAAAGTGATCCTGCTGCTCGACAACTACGACTCGTTCACCTACAACCTCGCCCAGTGTCTCGGTGAGCTTGGCTGTAAGGTCGAAGTGCATCGCAACGACAGAATCTCCGTCGAGGAAATCGCCAGGCGCAAGCCGGAGAAAATCGTCATTTCGCCGGGGCCTTGTACGCCGCAAGAGGCGGGTATTTCGGTCGAGTTAATTGAAAAACTTGCAGGCAAATTCCCGATCCTGGGCGTCTGCCTTGGACATCAGGCCATTGGCGCTGCTTTCGGCGGCAAAATTATCCGTGCTCCAAAGCTCTTTCACGGCAAGACCAGCGAAATCCATCACGACGGCAAAAATATTTTCCGAAAACTTCCCGACCCGTTCACAGCCACCCGCTATCATTCGCTCATCGTCGAGCGAAAATCGCTCCCGCGCCAACTCGCCATCACCGCCGAGACCGGCGACGGCATCATCATGGGCCTGCGCCACCGCCGCTACAAAATCGAAGGCGTCCAGTTCCACCCCGAATCTGTCCTGACTACTTCCGGCAAGCAGCTCCTCCAGAACTTTCTTTCTCTGTGATCTCTGCGTTCTCTGCGACCTCTGTGTAAAAATGTTTTCCTTCTGTCACCAATTCAAATCCGCCAGAATCGCCGCGTAAATCTCCATCCCGCGCCACAAATGCCCCAGCCGCAGGTTTTCATCCGAGCTGTGCTGGTGATTGTCGTAGTTCACGATCGGCACGCCGATCCACGGCAATCCTAGATCCTCAAAGATATACATGGGCACGCTGCCGCCCAGAGTCGGCGCAATCACCGTATCGCCGCCCGTCGCATCCTGCACCACTTTGACCAGCGCTTTCGACACCGGCAAATCCATCGGCGTGCGCGAAGCCCGGTAGCCGCCTTCGTCGATAATTTTCGCGATCAACGGATGCGTGCGCCGTTCCTCCATCGTCGGCTCGCGGTTAATCACGTAATATCCCTGCTTCTTGACGAATGCGGCGATCTGCTCGAATTTTTTCTTCGGATCTTCTCCTTTTACCAGCCGCGCATCGATCGAAGCCTCCGCCTTCTCTGGAACCACGTTTTGCGCATGCTCTCCAACGTACGCGCTCTGCAATCCGCGGATATTGAGCGAAGGCTCCTGCAACAGTTCCACTAGTTTTTCCCCCGAGCCATCTGGTTTCGCGATGCCCAGCTCCCGTTCGAGGTCGGCGTCATTCACGGGCATCTCCGCCAGCGCTTTTTTTTCGAGATCGCTCAGCGGCACAACATCATCGTAATAGCCATCGATCAGCACATGCCCATTTGCATCCTTCATCGACGCCAGCAATCGCGAGAGTTCCATCGCCGGATTCGGCGCCCAATTCCCGTAGTGGCCGCTGTGCAGTGCCCGCACTGCTCCGTATACCGTGATGTCCAGCCCGATATCGCCGCGGTTTCCAAAGAAAACAAGCGGCCGCCCCGATTGATGCACCGGCCCATCGGCGGTAATCAACAGGTCGGCTCCGAGCAAATTCTTGTGCAGCTCCAAAATGTGCGCCAGGTGCGTCGAGCCAGCTTCTTCTTCGCCTTCAAAAATAACTTTCAAATTCATCTTCAGCGGAATTTCATTCGCGCGCAGCGCGTCGAGCGCCGCCAGCAGCGCCACGATCGGCGATTTGTCATCCGAGGCGGATCGCGCATAAATCCGCCAGTCGTCTTTGTAGATCGCCTCCTGTTTGGCGCCAATATCCGGGAAGGGAATTCGTTTTCCGCCGGCCTCGATCGACTCGGTTCGCAAGACGGGTGTAAACGGCGTACCGTCGGTCCATGCCGTGGGATCCACGGGCTGGCCGTCGTAGTGCGCGTAGAAAATCACCGTGTGCGTGGCCTCCGGCACGATCAATTTGCCGAATACCACTGGACCGCGCCCCTCGATCGGCAGCAAATGTGTTTCGATTCCGCGCGCTTCCAGCATTTCCATCAGATGCGCCGCATTTTTCTGGATGTTCGGCGTGTCGCTCGCAACGTTGGGGATCGAGAGAAATTCCGCTAACTCCCGAACGATGCGGTCTTCGTTACCCGCCCGGTAGTCGCGCACTTCTTGAACAACCTGCGCCGTCGAAATGCCAGCCGGTTTCTGACCCATAGCCGGATAGCCCAAAACGCATGCAAATACGGTAACCGCCAGGAATCTCAAGAATTTTCTCCTCCCACTGTCTCGCAGCTTCTCCGCCATAGAAACTCCTCCATCGCTGCGTCGCTCGCGCGGCGTTACATTTTCCTACTTTACCTGTCCTAAGGGGCAGCTGTCCTTTCAGGCAGGCCGCATTTCGTTTTGTGCGGAATCTGGTAACAGCGCATTCGGCAAAGTACCAGTGCGCCCGTCGGTTCTTTCCCAAACACTGAGGATTCGCTTTCCCTCGGAGGTTGTGCATTTTTATGAACCGTCGTGTCTCGTCTGTTCTTTTGTCGTGTTTGCTGTCCGCTGCCGTGTTGCACGCGCAATCTGTTCCGGCCGGCGTCATCCTGCAATCTTCAAGCGCGCGTTTGAATACCACCGATGCGAGCGTCGGGACGACGCTCTATGACGGCGACCGCCTCGAGACCCAGGATAAAGGCGCGCTCAGCGTGCGCTCCGGTCAGGTGCAACTTGCCTTGCTGGAAGACAGCCTGCTCTGGATGAACCACGATAATTCCGTTCTTGCGCCAACGCTTCAGCGTGGCACCGTAACGTTTCGCGCGGAAACCGGAGAAGGCATCGAGATTCGAGCCGACGACGTCCGCGTCCGGCCGCATTCGCCTGTGCTCACCGTTGGCGAAGTAACCCTGGAGAAGTGCGACGTGCTGGTCACCGCCCGCACCCAGTCTCTCGATGTCACCGCCGGCAAAGAAACCAAAATTCTCGATGAGGGAAAATCTTACCGCGTGTCGCGCATCGGCGCTTGCGCCGCCGTGCAATATCATGCACCCCTTATTCCCGCCCAGAGCCGTTTCTTTTTGATTCCCGCGGCCATCGGCGTGGGAGTGCTGATCTGGGTCCTCAACAAAGGCCCCGAGAGTCCCGATCATCCTTAGCCGCGGTGCGATAGCACACCATCGCTGTTAGGACTCTGATCCGTAAAGTTGGGTGAACTCCACCAGCCCCGCCAATTTTTCTCCGGCTGCGCCGGAATCAATCGCTACAGCCGACAACTGCGCGCCCTCCAGAAAATTAGCCGCGATTTCCGAAGCAACCAGCGCCGCGGCGGCGTTCGCGATCACAATGTCTCGTTGCGCGCCGCGCACGCCCAGAAAAATGTTGCGGATGGTCGTTGCATTTTCTTGCGCGCTTCCTCCGCGCACGGATTCGATCGGTGCCCGCGAAACTCCGAAATCTTCTGGTGTCGCCGTAAAGCGCCGCACCTCTCCGTGCTTTACTTCCGCAACCAGCGTCTCTCCCGCAAGCGAAATTTCATCCAGCCCACCCGCTCCGTGAACCACAAACGCGTGCTCCACGCCAAGTTCCGCGAGCGTCTCCGCCACCAGCTCAATCAACTCCGTCGAGGGTACGCCAAGCACTTGCGCCCGCGCCCCCGCAGGATTGGTCAGCGGGCCTAGAAGATTGAAAACCGTGCGCACTCCGATTTGCTTTCGCGCTGGCGCGGCATGGCGCGCCGCCGCATGTGCAGCCCTTGCAAAGAGAAATCCGATTCCGATTTCCCGAATCGCCCTGCCGAAATGTTCGATCGGCAAATCAATCCGCACGCCGAGCGCTTCCATAACGTCCGCGGAGCCGCTGCCCGAATGAGAAGCACGGTTGCCATGCTTCGCCACCCGCGCTCCAGCGGCCGCCGCGACGATGCCTGCCGCAGTGGAAATATTGAACGTTGCAAATCCCTTGCCGCCGGTCCCGCAGGTATCCACAAGGTGCGCGGGTCGCGGCAAGCCGTCCTTGAACACCGGCGCCGCGTGGCGCCGCATCACGTTCGCAAATCCTGCGAGCTCCGCGACGCGCACCGGCCGCGCATTCATCGCCGTAAGCAGTCGCACGATATCGGCTGTCTCGACGCGTCCCCCAAGAAGCTCTTCCATCAAGGATTCCGCTTCTTCTCGCGAAAAAACGTGTCCGGATTCCGCGCGATCGATCAGCGATTTTGTCATTTCAATTCGGCCAAAATCTGGCCGCAACCTTGCCCCGTTTTAGGCTTTCCGAGTACACTCTAATGTTTGCGACGACACGAAAATTCTAACACTATGGAACCCCGATGAAGATTCATGAGTATCAGGCCAAAGCCATTCTCGCGCGTTACGGTGTCACCACTCCTCGCGGCGAAGTGGCTTTCTCGAAGGAAGAAGCCCGCGAAGGCGCGGCGCGGCTCAGATCCAGTGTGGTGGTTGTGAAAGCGCAGATTCACGCCGGCGGCCGCGGCAAAGCGGGCGGCGTAAAGCTCGCGCACTCTCCCGATGAAGCTGCGGACATCGCTTCGCACATGCTGGGCATAAATCTTGTCACCGCGCAGACCGGCCCCAGCGGCCGCACCGTCAAGCGAGTGCTCATCGAAGAGGGTCTGGACATCAAACGCGAGCTCTACCTCAGCATTCTCGTCGATCGCAGCGTCGGGAAAGTCGTCTTCATGGCCAGTGCTTCCGGTGGCATGGATATCGAAGAGGTCGCCAAGACAAATCCGCAGGCCATTATGCGCGAAACCGTTCATCCCGCCACGGGTCTCCAAGCTTACCAGGCGCGCAAACTTGTTTTCGGCCTCGGCCTTTCCGGCGATGTCGCGATGAAAGCCGGTCCATTCCTGCAAGCTCTGCATCGCGCGTTCGTCGAGACGGATTCTTCCATGCTCGAAATCAATCCCGCCGTCGTCACTGCCGATGGCCGCCTCGTCGCCCTCGATGCCAAGATGACATTTGACGACAACGGCCTTTTCCGCCACAAGGAACTTCGCGAATTGCGCGATCTTGACGAAGAAGATCCTCTCGAAGTCGAAGCCTCAAAGTACGGCCTCAATTACATCAAGCTCGACGGCACCGTAGCCTGCATGGTCAACGGCGCCGGTCTCGCCATGGCCACCATGGACATCATCAAGTACGCCGGCGGCTCGCCCGCCAACTTCCTCGACGTCGGCGGTGGCGCCTCTGCCGATCAAGTCAAAAATGCTTTCCGCATTTTGATTGGCGATCCAGCGGTGAAAGCCGTCTTCATCAACATTTTCGGCGGCATTCTGCGCTGCGATGTTCTCGCCACGGGAGTCGTGGCCGCGGCCAAGGATCTGCAGGTAAAAGTTCCCGTCGTCGTTCGTATGGAAGGCACCAACGTCGAACTTGGCCAGAAAATCCTCCGTGAAAGCGGCCTAAACTTCACGATCGCTGATGGCATGAAGGACGGCGCCCAAAAGGTCGTCGCGCTGGCAGGAGGTGCACGATGAGCGTTCTCGTCAACGAAAAAACTCGCTTGATCGTGCAGGGCTTTACCGGTCGCGAAGGAACTTTTCACGCCCAACAGATGATCGAGTACGGCACCAACGTAGTCGGCGGAGTCACTCCCGGCAAGGGCGGCACGAAGCATCTCGAGCGCCCGGTCTTCGACACTGTTCAAGAGGCGGTGAAGGCCACCGGCGCGAACGCGTCCGTAATTTTCGTTCCGCCGCCGTACGCAGCCGACGCCATCCTGGAAGCGGCCGACGCTGAGATTCCCCTCGTCATCTGCATAACGGAAGGCATTCCTGTCATCGACATGGTTCGCGCCGCCGCCACGGTCGACTTCAACAAAACGCGCCTCATCGGCCCAAACTGCCCCGGCGTCATCTCTCCCGGCAAATGCAAAATTGGCATCATGCCCGGCCGCATCCACAAGCAGGGCCATGTCGGCGTCGTCAGTCGCAGCGGCACCCTCACCTACGAAGCCGTCGATCAACTCACGCGCCTCGGCATCGGCCAATCCACCTGCATCGGCATCGGCGGCGATCCCATCATCGGCACATCGTTCCTCGACGCGATGCACCTCTTCAACGACGACCCCGACACCCACGCCGTCATCCTGATCGGCGAAATCGGCGGCGATGCCGAAGAAACCGCCGCCCAATGGATTAAAACAAACGTAAAGAAACCAGTAGTCGGCTTCATCGCCGGCCAGACCGCGCCGCCAGGCCGCCGCATGGGCCACGCCGGCGCCATCATCAGCGGCGGCCTGGGCACCGCCAAGGACAAGTATGCCGCGATGGCCGCCGCAGGAATCCACACAGTCCAAACTCCCGCGGACATGGGTTCAACCATCGCCGCCGTTTTGAAATGATCGCTGATCCTGGATGGTGCTTCGGTTTGCCAAGCGTGCTATTGAGGCCGGTGAACTCTTCGATCAAATTCGCTGACCGTTATCGCGGGATGCCCAGCGGCTTGGCCTTTGTCATAGCTGCTACTGCGTCATTCGTACTCGCGGCAATTTGCGGGATTCTCGCTGCCGTTGGTGCGACATATCTATATGACCACGCGAGCAGCAAGGGAGACGATGGTGCGGTAGGACTCGGTGGACTCTTTGCAGTTGGCACTTTTACGTTCGTCGTTATTTTTACCTGGCTCCGGAAGGTGCATCATCCGATTTCATCGAGCACCACTTTATTCGCGTTGTACACGTGCTTGGCTCTTCCAGTTGCTGCAACTGTTTTCCTTGTGGACGACAACAACTATTGGCTATTCGTCCTAGGCGACTGGCTTGCACTACTGGTTTTTGCTCTCTTGTCGTTGATCGTATGCCGGCGATGGTGGCGGAAATCCGATCAGGGCTTCTGAGTGCTCGCACCACATCGCCTGGACAGTTCTTTGGTTCGTTGAATAGAGACCTTTATCAACCCTGGAGGATTCACTTGGCAATCGAACGCACTTTCGCAATCATCAAGCCAGATGCCGTCAGCTGCGGCCAGCAAGGTGAAATCCTTGCGCGCATTCACAAAGCCGGCTTCACGATCGTCGCCGTCAAATCCATGCGCCTCACCAAGGAAGAAGCCGGCGGCTTCTACGCTGTCCATAAAGCGCGTCCCTTCTTCGGTGAACTCACCGATTTCATGAGCTCCGGCAAAATTTTCGCCATGGTCCTCGAAGCCGAAGGCGCTATCCTAAAATGGCGCGACACTATGGGCGCCACCGACCCCAAAAAAGCCGCACCTGGTACCATCCGCCGCGACCTCGGCACCAGCATCGGCAACAATTGCACTCACGGCTCCGACGCCCCCGACACCGCCGCCTTTGAAATCAGCTATTTCTTCGCCGGCATAGAACTCATTTAGAGAGCTTGCCTGGGGCAGTTCTGAAGCCGCGCGCACGGAATATCAATACACTCAGTTTGCCAATTACTTTGGGTGGCGCAGTTTCGCTCAGGGCCGGTCGGGGCTCTCCAAACCTTTCTGCTCACTCTGCCCGCCCCGCCACGTCGCGATAATGCCTGCCGCAGTTGCCACGCCGACCGCAATCAACACCAGCGCGGTGCCGCTCTTCCCCGAACTTTTCGCGCCGCGCGCCCCGGACGGGCTGTCGTCCGCGCTATTGAGCATCACGCGGTACGACTTTCCTTCCGGTATCGTTTCGCATTCGCCCCGATAGCAGATCTCCGCCGGTCCGCGCTGCGCAAACACGAACAGCTCATTGGACGCAACCAGCCGGACCTGCACTACTCCTCGCGTTTCCCCAACCGGGCGAACGCTTGCTGCGCTCGCAACGATTTTCCCAAGCGTCTCGGCCGTCGCGGAGAGTACCACTGCACCCAAAACAAGCTCCGCCTCGAAAGGTTTCCCCGTCTTGCCCGCATCGCTGCGCACAAGCACGCTGCTTTTGTCTCCCAAGTACAGCATCGCCTGGCCAACCATCAGCCGCAACGAACCCCCAGCGTCGGTCGACAACCGGTCGCCATCGTAGATCGTTGTTCCCTCGGAAGCAGCTTGCGCACCTAAGCTCGCGCGATCCGCCTGCACGATGATTCCAAGCGCATCCAGTTTGCCGCGCCCGGGAATGCCCGCCAAAGAAAATGCCATTGCGATCGCCAGAAGGCGCTGGGTGCCTGCCATGCGATACCTCCACAAAAAGTCTTACCGCGCCAATTTGGCAGCGCGACAATTCTTCTAGATTCACTATAAAATAATACATATCTAGATTACACTATAGGTAAACATTGGACAAGAAGTTTTCCGCGGGCACCCGCCGCGCAAGAATGGTCCGGTCGGGTAACACCCCGCGTCATCGATGAATTCTGAATATGGAATTCACTTCCAGACCGCGAACTTCCCGCGGCATTGTCCGCTGATTAGCCGGACGTATCTCCACCACGGCATTTCGTCCTTTGGCTCTTCTCCCACTTCCGCCGTTAATCGCTTGCCGAATTTTCGCTCGCCCTCGCTCTCCTGATGTATAGTTCCCGCGTCCAACACGCAGAATCGCCGTTAAGCCCGGCAAACTTACTCGGGAGATCGCTCATGCAGCGCACACTCATCACTCTGACCGCCGCACTTGCCGTTACTCTTGCCATTTCCCAGGCATCCGCCGCGCAATCTTCCTCGAGCACATCCGCCTCGCAACAGCAAACCGCGGTCCGCCCTTCGCAGCAGCCCGGCCCCGATCCCTTTGCCGGCGCTCCCCCCGCAAAATCCGAAGACGTCGACTCCATCGACCATGTCCTCGTCGCTCTCTACGCGGTAATCTCAGGCCCTCCTGGCGAGCGAGACTGGACCCGCTTCCGCTCTCTCTTCCTCCCCGGTGCGCACCTCACCTCTACTGGCAAATCTGCCGACGGCTCCATCCGCGTCCATCCCAACACCGTGGATGATTACGTCAACCGCGGCGGCGCCTATTTCCTCAAAAACGGTTTCTTCGAATCTCCCATCCGCAGCCGCATCGAGACTTTTGGCAATATCGCTCAAGTCTTCAGCAGCTACGAATCCCGCCACAACGCTGGCGAAGCCCCCTTCGCACGCGGCATCAACAGCCTTCAACTCCTCAACGACGGCAAGCGCTGGTGGATCGTCGGCATCCTGTGGGACGAAGAGCGCCCCGACAATCCTCTCCCCAAAGATTTCGCAACCAAGCCGTAATCTCGAATGCATTTGCAGGGACCGTCTTCCGAGGCGGTCCGGTCTTCTCTCCGCTTATAATCTTCTGTCGTTCATCCAAATCGCACGATTCTCGCTCCGACCTCTCTTTACAGCATCGCGCGCACCTCCTATAGTCCTTAGTACATGCCGTTTGCTCCCTCCAAACGCATTTCCCGGCCAGCGCGAATTCTCGCGTCCCGCTTTCTTTTGATTTTCTTCGTTTTCGCATGCGCGCTTGCCGCCAGCGCCGAAAACATCAAAGACATCCATCCCGCCAGCTATGTCACCGATCTCGCACACATCATCTCTCCCGACTCCAAAATCCGCCTCGAAAATCTCTGCCTCGAACTCGAGCAAAAAACCGGCGCGCAAATGGCCATCGTCACCGTCCGCTCTCTCGATGGCCAGGACGTCGATCAATACGGCAACGACCTCTTCAAGCAGCTCGGCGTCGGCAACAAAAAAGACAATCGCGGCGTCCTCCTCCTCATCGCTCCCACCGAACGCACCTATCGCGTCGAAGTGAGCTATGGTCTCGAGCCCGTCATCAACGACGCCCGCGCCGGAGACGCTGGCCGTCTGATGCGCTCTTATTTTCTCCAGGGAAATTACAGCGCTGGTATCGAAGCCGCTGCCTGGCAACTCGCCAAATTCATCGCCGATGATCGCGGCGTAACGCTCACCGCAACTCCTCCCGCTCGGCCGGTCGAGCCGCGCAATAATGGTTCGTCTTCTTTCCCTTTCTGGCCGATTTTCATCCTGATTTTCTTTGTCTTTCACATCCTCAGAGCCATTTTTAGAAGCGCGACGGGCCGTGGGGGCGGCCCGCGCGGTGGCGGGGGTTGGTGGATTGGCCCGATGATCGGTGGCATGCTCGGCGGTGGCGGAGGTTTCGGAGGGAGTTCCGGAGGCTGGGGCGGGGGTGGCGGAGGAGGGTTCGGCGGTTTTGGCGGCGGGAGCAGCGGCGGTGGTGGCGCAAGCGGCAGCTGGTGAGTGCAACTGTTATTCGCGCTGCGTGAAATTAGTTCGTGCACGCACTCGCTGATTGCATTTTGGGAATTTGCAGAAGGAGCGGTAACAAAATGTTGTCGACGGAATCGAAGCTGTCCGATTTAGTGAGCCGGATGAAAGAATTTGCCGCGGAGAATCTTGAGTCCTTGATTCTCTATGGCTCCGCCGCGCGCGGCGATTTCAAGCAAGGTCACTCCGATCTGAACGTCCTCTGCGTTCTGCGTTCCCTCGCCGCGCGTGAACTGACCCGCGTCGCGCCCGTCGTTCATTGGTGGACCAAGGACCAGCACGAACCCGCCCCGCTATTTTTCACCGCCGAAGAGTTGCGCAGCTCCGCCGATGTCTTTTCCATCGAGCTGCTCGACATGCAGGAGAATCGCCGCGTTCTCTATGGCACCGACGTCGTGGAAGGCATTTCCGTGCCGATGAATCTCCATCGTCTGCAGGTCGAGCGCGATCTGCGCACTTTGCTCCTCAAACTCCGCCAGCATTTCCTCCTCAACGGACAAAACGAGAACGAACTGCGCGTCGCCGCCGCGAAATCTTCCTCCAGCGCTTTCGCCCTCTTGCGCCACACGTTGATCGCCTTCGACGAACACCCGCCCGTCGCTCCCAATGAAGTCTTCGCACGCATCGCCGTGCTCACCGGCGCTGACGCGGCAGCTTTTGCCTCCGCGTTCCATCTTCGGGACAACCACGCCCACGACATCGTGCGCCTCTACGGGGAATACTTGAACGCCCTAAGTGTGGTAATTTCCGCCTTGGATAAACAGGTTCCGAAACACGAGTGGCAGCGGGCCGGCAAAGCCGGTTCCTGATTTCATGCGGAGGCAAGCCTTATGAAAGTGGCTCTCATTATTTTGGCGGTTCTGCTGGTCATCGCGTTGCTCATCGGCGGCGCCTTTATCTCGGGTCGCAATCAAATGGCTATCAAGCGCGAAGCCGTCAACGCTGCTTGGGCCCAGGTCGACGTTGTCCTCCAGCGCCGCGCGGACTTGATTCCCAATCTCGTCGAAACGGTCAAAGGTTTCGCTACGCACGAAACCGAAGTCTTCGAAGACATCGCCAAAGCTCGCGAAGGCTACATGAACGCCACCACTCCCGCCGACAAAATCGCCGCCAATAGTCAGCTCGAAGCCTCCTTGGCAAAGGTCCTCGTCCTGACCGAAAATTACCCTCAATTGAAGTCCAACGAAAATTTCCTGCGCCTCCAGGATGAACTTGCCGGAACGGAAAACCGCATCGCCGTCGAGCGCCGCCGCTACAACCAGGTGGTTCAGGATTACAACACCTTCATCTCCCTCTTTCCCAACAGCGTCATCGCCGGTATGAGCGGCTTCACCCGCAACGACGCCTATTTCAAAACCGAACCCGGCGCCCGCCAAGCCCCAAAGGTAAATTTCAGCACAACTCCCGCACCCGCGTCGGCGCCTGCTCCCGCTCCCGCCAAGCCGTAGTCCGTCCGGATTCTTTGCAGGGCCGTCCTCGGGCGGCCGGCGTCCCCTTCCATCGCGACCGTACCGCCCCCGATTCGAATCTCCTTTCATCCCGCAGCAAACAAACCACTTACAATAATCACTTGACAAATTGTACCTATATGATATAGTTGGGTTGTTGTGTCGCGGAGGAGAAACGGAGGCTACTGCCATGCCCACTCTCCCTCTGCGTCCTCTGTGCCGCTGCGTTCGGCCCTCCTCTCTTTTCCTCTTGAGTCATGGGCCGTTAGTTGTCGGCCAGCGGCTCTCTTTTTCCCCGAGTTCTTTCCAATCTGCATTTCTGCAAAACGTCACCCTAACTCCCGCAGAATCAACACCTACAGATCCGTCTCAATCTAAAGGACTTCAAGTCCTTCAGAATCTGCGTTTACAAAAAAACCGGAGGGGAGGGAGTCTTATTGTTAACCAGAACTCCTCATCACACACCGTCCATCCGTCTTCAGGCCCCTATTCAACCGCCAGCCACCAGTCACGAGTCACGAGTCCCCGCCCATGAGCCAGCTCACCTTCAATTTGCAGCCCACGCGCCGCGCCCTGACCGTCAGCGAGCTGACCGCCCGCATCCGCGATCTCCTCGCCAAAAATTTCAACGATCTCTGGGTCGAAGGCGAAATCTCCAATTGCCGCGAAGCGCAGTCCGGCCACATCTATTTCACCCTTAAGGACGACCGCTCCCAGGTCCGCTGCGTCTTTTTCAAACAGCAGCAGCGCGGTATCAAGTTCCGTCCCGAAGACGGCCTGCACGTTACCGTGCGCGGCTCCATCAGCGTCTACGAAGCCCGGGGCGAATACCAGATTTACGTTGAGAACATCGATCCCATCGGTCTCGGCGCGTTGCAACTTGCCTTCGAGCAACTAAAGAAACGTCTCGAAGCCGAGGGCCTGTTCGCCGCTGATCGCAAGAAGCCTCTGCCCATGCTTCCCAGCCGCATCGGCTTGATCACCTCGCCGCGCGGAGCCGCTGTCCGCGACGTCGTACGCATCTTGCGCCGCCGCTTTCCCAATGTTCACTTGACGGTTTTTCCCGTGCGCGTTCAGGGTGAAGGCGCCGCTGCGGAAATTGTCAAAGCGCTGAAATTTTTCAATCAGAAACAACTCGTGGACGTTCTGATCCTCGCGCGCGGCGGCGGCTCCATGGAAGATCTCTGGGCCTTCAACGAAGAAATTGTCGCCCGCGCCATTTTCGCCTCGGAAATTGCCGTCATTTCCGGCGTAGGCCATGAAACTGATTTCACCATCGCCGATTTTGTCGCCGACGTTCGCGCTTCCACTCCGTCCGCCGCCGCCGAACTCGTCGTCCAAACGCGCCGCGAATTCGATAAACACATCGCCGACCTTCGCGAAACGCTAGCCAGCCTCGTCCGTTACCGCCTGCTCGATCTGAGCAAACGCGTCCACGAACTCTCCGCCCGCCGCGGCTTTCGCCGCCCGCTCGATCTCCTCCGCCAGCAGCGCCAGCGCGCCGATGAGATGACTTCGCGCCTTGCGCTAGGCCTCCGCGCGCGCCTCGAACAATCGCGCAAACGCTTCACCGCGCTGCACCTGCGCATCGCCACCTTCGATTTTCGAGTGAAAATTTCCGCGTTTCGCTTGCGCCTCGAGAAGCGCAGCGCCGATCTAGGCGTCCGCGCCGAACGACTCCTGCGCAGCAAACGCGAACGCCTCGAGCGCCTGGTTCTTCAGTTGAATGAACGCAGCCCTCTGCGCGTTTTAGAGCGCGGCTACGCCATCGCCACCGACGCCTCCGGCACCCTTCTCCGCGACGCCGCCCAAATAAACGTCGGCGACGCGGTCACCATCCAGCTCCACCGCGGCCGGCTAATATCTGAAGTTAAGAGGAAGGAGGGGTGATGAGATCATCGGTATACGTCTTTTCGATGACAAATTGTGGCAACAGTCACAACTGCGCGGGCATCGTCAATCTCGTACAGGATTCTGTAGTCGCCGGCTCGAATACGCCACGCAGCCTCTCCGCCCCTCAATTTCTTGCAGCCCGGCGGCCGTGGATTTCCGCCAAGTGCCAACAACCGTTGCTCAATCAGCTCGTAGGTTGGAGAAGGGATTGCAAGATGTTCTTTCTGAGCCCTGCGGAGAACTACAACGGTGTAGTTCACTTGCGATTGAGGCGGTTTTCAGCGAGAGCCTGTTCCAGGGGAATGGGAGTCTCGCCGGAAGCCTTTGCCTCTTCAATTGCGCGGATGTCTTCTAGATCTTCCAGCTCTTCGAGAAGCTTTTCGTATTCCTCGACGCTGATGACGACGGCGATTCTTTCGCCCTTTTCGTTCGTGAGGAATTGGGTCGGTTGCTTCATATCATCACCTCACCAAAGTTTAGCGCAGCCACAAACGCGCAGCAAGAAAGGAGATATCGCGGTAAACCAATTTGCAAGCAGCCTCACGGACCAAGCCTTCGATCAATCGTCGTCGGAAGAGGAGGCGACTTTGAGGACCGCAAGAAAGGCTTCCTGCGGAATATCGACCTGGCCGACGCGCTTCATGCGGCGTTTGCCTTCTTTTTGTTTTTCGAGGAGTTTGCGTTTGCGCGAAATGTCTCCGCCGTAGCACTTGGCGAGTACATTTTTGCGAATGGCGGCCACGGTTTCGCGCGCGATGACGCGGCTGCCGATGGCCGCCTGGATCGGCACTTCAAACATTTGGCGCGGAATCAGCTTGCGCAGGCGCGTCACCAATTCGCGGCCGCGTTCTTGCGCGAATTCACGATGGATGATCAGCGCCAGCGCGTCCACCGGCTCGCCGGCCACGAGCACGTCGAGTTTGATCAGGTCGGATTCGCTGTAGCCCGCAAGATGGTAGTCCAGCGAAGCGTAGCCGCGTGAAACGCTTTTCAGCCGGTCGTAGAAATCGAGCACGATTTCGTTGAGGGGCAGTTCATAGGTGAGCATCACGCGCGTCGGCGAAAGGTATTCGAGATTTTTCTGCGTGCCGCGCTTTTCCTGGCACAGTTGAAGAATCCCGCCGACGGACTCGTTGTTCGTGATGATCATCGCGGTGATGATCGGCTCTTCAATCTTTTCGATGTCGCTGGGGTTCGGAAATTTCGCCGGGCTGTCCACTTCGATCACTTCGCCGCTGACGCGCGTAATCCGATAGCGGACGCTGGGCGCCGTGGTAATGAGATTGATGTTGAACTCGCGCTCGAGCCGTTCTTGCACAATTTCCATGTGCAGCAAGCCGAGGAAGCCACAGCGGAAACCAAAACCGAGCGCCACGGAATTTTCCGGCTCGTAAAAAAATGCGGCGTCGTTCAGCTGCAATTTTCCTAGAGCGTCGCGCAGCGGTTCGTAGTCATCGGCAAGCACGGGGAACAGCCCGGCGAAGACCATTGGTTTGATGGCTTCAAATCCAGGCAGCGGCGGCGCAGGCCGCGCAGCCTCGGTGACGGTGTCCCCCATGCGCGCATCCGCCACACGCTTGATATTCGCGACGATGAAGCCTACGTCGCCGGCGCCAAGTTCTTCGAGCGCGATCGGCTTGGGAGTGAGCGTGCCGAGCGTTTCCACTTCGTGGACTTCGTTGCTGTAGCACAGCCGTATTTTTGTGTGCTTGTTGACGCGGCCTTCCATCACCCGCACGAGAACGACAGCTCCGCGATAAATGTCGAACCAGGAATCGAAAATCAGCGCCTGCAGCGGATTTTCGGAACTGCCTTTCGGGGCGGGAATGCGATGAACAACGGCCTCCAGCACATCCTCGACCCCGAGACCGCTCTTGGCGCTGATGAGCAAAGCGTCCGACGCGGGAATCGCCAGCACGTTTTCGATTTGTTCTTTGACAAAATCCGTTTGCGCGGCCGGCAAATCAATTTTGTTGATGACGGGAACGATCGTCAAATTATTGCCGGCCGCAAGAAAGGTGTTTGCAACGGTTTGCGCTTCGACGCCTTGGCTGGCGTCAACCACCAGCAGAGCCCCTTCGCACGCGGAAAGCGCCCGCGAAACCTCGTAGGAGAAATCGACGTGACCCGGCGTGTCGATCAAATTGAGCTGATAAGTGTTTCCATCTTTCGCGGTGTAATGCAGCCGGATGCTTTTCGCTTTGATGGTGATGCCACGCTCGCGCTCCAGGTCCATGGAGTCGAGCACCTGCTCGTGCATCTCGCGCTGCGTAAGCGCTCCAGTCATTTCCAGCAGACGGTCCGCGAGCGTGGACTTGCCGTGATCGATGTGCGCGATGATACAAAAATTGCGTATGAACTTCGGGTCCATGTAATCCGGTTATCGTTTCCGTTTCGCGACTGCTATTATTTTTTTCGGTTCCCGGCAGGAGCCGCATGCTTCGAGGAGCCAAGACACCAGGCTGCGCAAAACCGTGCCGTACGACAGTTCAGTTTGCCACAAGGAGTGATTAGTGGGTAGTGAGTAGTGGGCAGGAGAGCGGCCGGGATGGCAGAATATTCGGAATTGCGTCGGAAACAGCAGCGAAAACGGCGCGTCTAAGAAACGGGAGGTATCTTCGAAATGATGAAACGAGTGGGGGTTCTCGCGATGTTGGTGATGGCCATTCCGGTGTTTGCGCAGGACCAGAAGCCGGCGCCGACGCTCAAGAGTATTTTGCTGGCACAGTTGCACAGCACGCATGACAAGAGCGAATGGTTCGTGTGCGCCAATGTCGCGGTTGCAGGGCTGACACCGGAGCAAGCGAGCTGGACGGATGGCAAAGGGAATCACTCGGTGGGACAGCTTACCAATCACTTGGTGTTTTGGAACGAGCGGCAACTCGAGAAGCTGACGGGCCAAAAGCAGGCGAAATACAACGGCAACAACGACGAAACCTTCAACAGTTTCGACAGCAAGAGCTGGAACGAGATTGTGAAACGGCTCGACGAAGTCTTGACGCAACTGGAGACCTTGGTCGAGAACGCGGACGAGGCGAAACTGGAAGCGATCGCCCCTGGGATCGCGCACGTCAACACGCATAACGCTTACCACATCGGGCAAATCGTGTTTGTGCGCAAGGAGCAAGGCTCCTGGGACCCGAGTAAGGGCGTAAAGTAGAAGCGCCAAATAATTTCCCAAACCAGTTGACTGTTACAAACAGAGACGAGTCTTCGTCTGGAGGGGGTGGGTTCAGGAATCTTGGCGTCCACATCGCCAATTGCGCCGAAACGACGACGTATTGAATGCTACATCAACGGCTACAGTGCGGGTTGGAGGGCTCTCACTAGCGGTATATAGTGGAATGGGACTGAAACAGGGCGGGATGAATGGCCCGATTGGTCCGCCAACCAAAATAAAGGCAATCGAGACGGATGGCCGCAGACGTCAGCAAGCATTTGGACCGCGCAAAGCGATTCCTCGAAAAGAACCGCGTCGAGGACGCTATCGAAGCGTATTTGGCGGTGCTTGATGAGGCGCCGCAGCACCAGGAAGCCACGCAGGCGCTGGGAGATCTTTACGCGCGGATGGATCAGCAAGACCGCGCCGCCGTCTATTACGGACTTCTTTTCGATCTGCTGATCGACCCGAAAGACGAAACCAAAGCACTGGCCATCTACAATCGCTTTCTGCGCAGCGGGTCCACTGCTCAGCCGCCGGAACGCATCACCCGCTACGCGTTTCTGCAGCAAAAGCAAAATCATCCCGAAGAAGCCATCGATCAGTACACCAAAGCCGCGGAACTTTTCACGAGCGCGGGACGCCACGAAGACGCGCTGTTTTGCTGGGAGCGAATCGCACAGCTCGATCCAGAAAATCTACACCGTCAATTGAGGCTGGCCGAAGCGGCGGAGCAGATCGGGAAAAATGCGCTGGCGGCGCGCACTTATCTGCGAGCGGGGCAATTAGCGACCGCCGGGGGCTCGGACGCTGACGCACTCAAGCTGCTCGGCCGGGCTCACAAGCTCGCGCCGCACGAGCGGAGCGTTGCGTTGCTCTACGCGCAGGCAAAACTGCGCGGAAACGAATCGGCGGAAGCGTCCACGCTTCTTGAACCTTTTGCGGCCACGGAGAACGACACCGTTTTCCTCGAAACATTCGGGGACGCCCTGATCCGCGGTGGGAATCTCGACCGGGCGCGCGAGATCTTGGAAAAATTGATGCGCGAGAAAAATGCCGGCGCAGAACGCCTTTTCGAGCTTGCCGACGCCTACACTGCTTCGGCGCAGACCACAAAAGGCGTGGATGTGCTGCAGGCGGTCAAGCGCCGGATGTTCGCGGACAAGCGTCAAAATGATTTTGCCACGCAGCTGGATGCCATTGCCGCAAAGCACCCGCACTCGCAAGGCATGCTGGAATTTTGGGCATCGGTTTACAACGAGTTGAACCGCGAAACGCAATATTTTGAAATTCTCGTAAAACTTTTTGACGTCTATTTCAATGCCGGCGATTTCCGGAAGGCGTGCGATTCCCTCGAACGGCTGGTGGACATCGATGCTTACGATTACCGAAACCAAGAGAGGATGGAAAAACTGCGCGGGCACGTCGACGAAGCGTTTTTGAAACGCGTGGGAGGCCGGCTGGCGAAATCCATGAACACGGCGCCGCCGCCGCCGTCTAACACCGGCACCGGCGCAGGCGTAGCACCACAGCAGCCGAGTACGGAAGAAGGACGGCATGCCCAGGCGCTCGAAGACTTGATCGTGCAAACAGAGATTTTCTTGCAGTACTCGCTGCAGAGCAAGGCGCTCGAACGGCTGCAAAAGATCGCGGCCATGTTCCCCGGCGAAGAGGCGCGCAATGCGCGTTTGCAAAATTTGTATCAGATGGCGAATTGGTGGCCTCCAGGTGCGGCGAAGCCCAAACAAGAGCCTGCCGCGCCCGTAGCGCCCGCCGCGCCATCGGCGCCTGTGGTCGAGGCACAGCCGGTCACTCCCACAACGCGGACAGGCGTGTACAGCGCGGAGACGCTGCGCGATCTCTCGAAGATTTCCGAAATCAATCAGAAGATTTTTCGGCAACAGACTCCGCGCGCCATGCTGAACACGGCCGTCAGCGAAGTGGGATCGCATTTGCGCGCTATGCGGTGCATCGCGGTCGTCGGGGCGCCGGGCAGGCCGCCGGAAATGTCGGCTGAATTTTGCGCGCCGACGAGCAAACCCGCTCCGGGAGCGCAAATCGTACTGCTGCTCGCGGAAATGGAGAAAGCGGAGCCGGATGAACTCGGCGGGCTGGTCGTCGATGCAACGGAAGGATCGATCCTCACGGAAATGGGGCTTGCGACGGCGCTCGGCGTGATGATCACGGACAAAGAAACGCAAGCGCCGGCAGGAATGCTGATCGTGGGCCAAGCGGAGCTGCATAAGTGGAAGCCGAACGAAGCTTATTTTCTGCAAGCCATCGGCGATCAGATGCTGATGAGCGTGAGCCACACGCGGCTGCGCTCGCTGGTGCGGCGCATGGGCGTTTCGGATGAACGCACGGGTCTGCTGAGCCGCAGCTCTTATCAGAGCTGCCTGCTGACGGAAGCAGATCGCGCGCGCACGCAGGGAACGCCGCTGGCGCTGACGATTTTACAAATCGACCGCGGTGCGGAAATTTTGCGGCAGCAGGGCGAATCGCCGCTGGAACGTTTCTTGGAGCAACTGGCGCGATCGCTGCAGCCGATCGTGCGGCAGAACGACGTGGCGGTGAAATACACGTCGTGGTCGCTGGCGTTTATTCTTCCGGACACAACGCTGGCTGGCGCGCAGAATCTTGCCGATAAATTGCGGCGAGCGGCTTCCGGTTTGCGGCCGCCGTGGGACACGACGCAAATCACGCTGAGCGCGGGTATCGTGGAAGCGGTGGCGAAACACGACTTCGATAGCGAAGACATCGTGACGGATTTGATCAATCGCGCGGAATTCAGCGTCGAAGAAGCGCGGAAAAAGGGCGGGGATACGGTGGTGACGCTGGAAACGCCGAAAGTCTAATCCTTGTTTACTGCCCTTTCCATGCGAGCTTAGATTTGAATGTCATGCCGATTTCAGCTGCCCGGTTAAGCGTAGTATTGGTTCTAGATGTGTAAGGGCGAGGTCAAACCACTCGAAGAACCGTAGGAGTTCGCCTTGGATTGGCTTGGGCCTGGAGCCTTCTTTCTATTGCTGCTTCTGCCAGTCGGGGTGTGGCTTTGGCTTCGATCCGCGCGATGGTGGGGAATGCATCCCCGTGGCGAGCGCCTGATCTTCCCCACTTCTATTGGACTACAAGTTGCGGGAGTTTTCGCTGCCTATCCGATGATCTGTCTATTCGTGTGGTCGCTTAAGCAGCCAAATAGGCCAGAGCCAGGGGCGTTCATAATAATGCTGCTGTTTGCCATGGCGGGCTTTTCGGTGTTGTTCCGCAGCATTGAAATTGACGGAGAAGGCTTATCAAAGAAATTTCTTTGGAAGACCCAAAAAATCTCCTGGTCGGAAGCGAATGACCTCACCCGTTTTAGGAACGGAACCTATGGTGTTTCCGGAGATGCGAGACATCTTCGTTTTGACCGCCGCTACGCGGATTTCGAACTTTTGATTTTGGAGATCTGCCGGAGGCTTGACGCCAAGCACACGAAAGAGGCGACGGCAACTGAGCCTAATGCGTCATCGAAAATGGAAGATTGACCGTCCCCAGGAATCTCTTGAAGAACGCTGAAGAGTTTGGCGAGGCGTGTGTGGTCATGTTAAAATGACCATGGGCACGAGGAGAATACTATGAAGCAGATGCGAGCCAGCGTCTTTAAGGCGCAATGCCTGAAAGTGATGAGTCGGGTCCAAAAGACGGGAGAGCCGGTGATTGTGACGAAGAGGGGGAAGCCGGTGGTGAAAGTGATTCCGATAGAAGAGGGAAACGACGATATATTCGGGTTCATGAAGGGAAAATTCGAGATCGTGGGTGACATTGTGTCCCCGGTGACCCCGCTCGAAGATTGGGAGGCATTGAAGGAGTGATCCTACTGGATACGCATGTTTTGATCTGGCTGGCTCAGGAACCGGGAAAAATTTCCGCTAAAGCTCATACCGCGATTCGCGAAGCGAAGGGCGGTCTAGCGATTTCCGACATCACGATGTGGGAAATGGCACTATTAGCAGCGAGAGGCCGATTAAACTTGGCCGGCACGATCGAGGCTTTCGTGGAGGAGATTTGTTCGCGGACAGCTATCCTGCCGATCACGCCGCGGATCGCGGCGCTGGCGATCCAGTTCCCGCCGAGCTACCCAAAGGACCCTTCTGACAGGCTGATTGGCGCAACGGCAATTTCCGAAGGGATCGAATTGATCAGCGCGGATGTGGGAATTCAGCGGACTGGAATCGTCCGGACGATCTGGTAATTCTTCCGCGAGTGGGAGCCTTTCCATTTAGCTTGATTATTCACTGCCCCGAATTTTGGGCGCCATATTCTCGGCTGTAGAATGAATGACAGCAATTTCCGAAAGCGAGGACGCATGTTTCCAACGGACGTGGTGATTGTGGCGGGGGCGCGGACGCCGATGGCGCGGTATACGGGGGCGTTTTCGGAAGTGAGCGCGATCGATTTGGCGGCGCATGCTTCGAAAGAGGCGATACGGAGGTCGGGAGTGGACCCGGTGGAGTTTGATCACGCGATATTTGGGAACGTGATGCAGACGAGTGCCGACGCGCTTTATGGGGCGCGGCATGTGGGATTGAAAGCGGGATTGAAAGTGGAGACACCGGCGGTGACAGTGAATCGATTGTGCGGATCGGGCATTGAGGCGGTGTCGCAGGCGGCGCAGCGGTTGCTGTTGGGCGAAGCGACTATGGTGCTCGCGGGCGGGATGGAAAATATGACGCAGGCGCCGTTTGTGATTCGCGGAGCGCGAAATGGATTGCGGCTCGGCGGTGGGGCGCTGGAAGATTCGCTGTTTGTGGGGTTGACGGACAGCTACTGCGGATTGCCGATGGCGATGACAGCGGAAAAATTGGCGGAGCAACACGGGATTACGCGCAAGGATGCGGATGCGTACGCGCTGCGAAGCCAACAGGCGGCGGACGCGGCGTACAAAGCGTGCCGGATGAAGGAAGAGTTGGTGCCAGTGGAAGTGAAGCAGGGGAAGAAGACCATGCTATTCAGCGAGGACGATCACCGGCGGCCGGAGACGACGATGGAGACGCTCGAGAAATTGCCGCCGTCGTTCAAGAAGGATGGGATTGTGACGGCGGGGAATGCGAGCGGGATTGTGGATGGAGCGGCGGCTGTCGTGGTGACGCGCGAGGCGACGGCGAAAGAGCGCGGGCTGAAGCCGATTGGACGGATTGTGGCTTGGGCTACGGCGGGAGTTGATCCAAGCATTATGGGAATTGGGCCGGTACCGTCTTCGCAAAAGGCACTGAGGCTCGCTGGACTTACGTTGGAGCAAATGGATCGAGTCGAAGTGAATGAAGCGTTCGCGGCGCAGTATCTTGCAGTGGAGAAGGTTCTCGGCTTGAATCGCGACAAAACGAATGTGAACGGCGGAGCGATCGCGTTGGGTCATCCGCTGGCGGCGAGCGGAACGCGGCTGCTGATTACGATTTTGAATGAATTGCGGCGGAACAATTTGCGGTATGGTTTGGCGACGGCTTGCATTGGCGGGGGACAGGGAATTGCGATGATTGTCGAGAGCTTACACTGAAAACCGTACTCGCAAAGACACTGCTTAGCTTGTGATTCAAAACAACTGGGTTTCCAAAGTTGCGATGAACTGAATTCCTGGGACAAACTTACCAAGAAGGCGTTTATCGTTGGTCAGAAACAGATCCACTTTTGCCTGGGCGGCGCAAGCCAGATGTATTGCATCTGCAGGCGCGACTCCCTGCGTTCCGCGGATTCTGGCGTAATGCTCCGAGGTTTCAAGGTTGAATGGAACCACCTCGGAAATCACCCTTTGTAGAAGTCTCCGTGACTCGTCGGCTGCTCGTATGGCACCCGCGCGGTACGCACCGGCGAGCACTTCGCCAAAAGTGAAAGCACTGGTGATAAGTTCGTCGCCACGCTCTTTCATCTTTGCGTGAATCGCTCCTGTGCGTTTGGCAAACTGTGGGTTGTCTTCGAGCCAGTAAACGAAGAGCATGGAGTCCCAGTAGATCCGGCTCACGAGTTTTCCTTGTCAGCGTAGAAATTCTCTCGTTCGCCGCGGAGATAGGCTTCACCACCTCCAAACCCGGCGAAGACATTCTTTAGGGCACCTCGCAGCTCGGTCCATGGATCCGAATTAGCATGAGACGAATCCAGAGCGCCAACGAACTCATAGGTATAAGTTACGGTTGTGCTCTGCCCTGATCTTGGACCGGTGCGCTCCACGATTCGTAGACTATTTTGTTCCAGGAACGCGCGGCTCTTGAGCGCGCTGCAAACGGCTGGCACACGTCCCAACAGCTTGAGATCCCGAACGACGTCGCCAGCACGAATTGAAAATTTCTCCAGTTGCCGCTTGCGCGCAGGGACCACGTATCTCTCGCGACCGTAGGCGCGAATATTGTCTGCCGTTCTAGCCATAGCAGCTCCCTTCACAACATAGCTATGCCAAGCATTGCTATGCTAGCATTTGACAATTCGATTTGTCAACCCTTCCTGGGGCTGGGGACAAGCCGCACTTCAAAAGGGATTCTGTTAAACTTTCGGGGCCCGCGGAGGCGTTCGACTGCGGTATCTACGAGGAAAATCAATCATGGCAATTCAGAAGGTGGGCGTGGTTGGGTGTGGGTTGATGGGGTCGGGGATCGCGCAGGTATGCGCTGCGGCGGGATTTGCGACCGTGGTGAGAGAAGTGTCGCCGGAGGTCGTTGAGAAGGGATTAAAGGGAATTGAAAAGAATTTAGCGCGGCTGGTGGAGAAGGGAACGATTACGGCGGCGGCGCAGGGGGAAATTCGCGGCCGGTTGCGCGGGACGACGGCGGTGGAAGACTTGAAGGATTGCGACTTGATCATCGAAGCGATCATCGAGCAATTGCCGGCGAAGCGAGAACTTTTTTCGGCGCTGGATGCGATGTGTCCGCCCGCGACGATTTTTGCGAGCAACACTTCTTCGCTGACGATCACGGAAATTTCCGCCGCGACGAAGCGTCCGCAGCGGTTCGTGGGTTTGCACTTTTTTAACCCAGTGCCGGTGATGAAGCTGGTGGAAGTGGTGAGGACGATCGCGACAGACGCGGACGTGTATGAAGAGATGGTGGCGTTTGGGACGAAGCTTGGGAAAACAGCGGTGCGGGCGCACGACTCGACCGGATTCATTGTGAACCGGCTGCTGGTGCCGTATTTGCTGGATGCGATTCGCGCGCTGGAAGAAGGCGTGGGGTCGATCGAGGACATTGATAATTCGATGAAGCTCGGTTGCGGGCACCCGATGGGACCGCTGACGCTGCTGGATTTCGTGGGCTTGGATACGACGTATTACATTTCGCAGATCATGTTCGACGAATTCCATGAGAAAAGATTTGCGTCGCCGCCGCTTTTGAAGAGGATGGTTTTGGCGGGTTGGAATGGGCGTAAAGCGGGGCGGGGATTTTATGATTATTCCGATGCGGCGAAACCTAAGGCGATGAAATTCTGAGAATTTGAGATTCGCGATTGGGGGAAGGGGGAGAAGATAACGCAGAGGCGCAGAGTTAACGGAGGTTTGCGGAGAATAGGGAGAAGGGCTGAGAGATGCAGACGGGAAAAATCGATGGCGGGCTGAGCGCGGCGGGGCTGCGGTTTGCGATTGCGGTGAGCCGCTTCAATAGTTTCATCACCGAGCGGCTGCTTTCGGCGGCTGTGGATGCGCTGGAGCGCGCCGGGGCAGTAAGCAAGGACGTGGATGTGGTGCGTGTGCCAGGGTCCTTCGAATTGCCGCTGACATCTAAAAAACTTGCGTTGACGAGACGTTACGAGGCACTGATTGCGATTGGATGCGTAATTCGCGGCGAGACTTCGCATTACGATTACGTTTGTTCGGAGACCGCGCGTGGATTGCAACTCGCTCAGATGGACACGGGCGTGCCGATCGTTTTCTGCGTGCTGACGTGCGACACGCTGGAGCAAGCCATCGACCGTGCGGGCTTAAAAGGCGGCAACAAAGGATTCGAAGCGGGGCTGGCGGCGATTGAGATGGCACATTTATCGAGCAAATTGCGCGGCGCAGTGACGAAACCGGCGAGCAGTGGAAAGACGCGGCGCAAGTAACATGTCGCTACGCACAAAATCCCGCGAGTTTGCAATGCAAATGCTTTTCCAGTGGGACATGAGTCAGCAGGAGCCCGCGAAGTTAGAAGGAAAGTTCTGGCGGTCGGCAAAAGCTTCGGACTCCACGCGCGCGTTTGCGAACCGGCTGTTTGAAGGAGCCGTGAAAGACACCGCAGCGATCGATGAACTCATCGTCAAGCAAGCGGAGAACTGGCGCATGGAGCGGCTCGCGGTGATCGACCGCGCGATCTTGCGGCTGGCCATTTACGAATTGCGAACCGCGGACACTCCGCCGAAAGTGATTCTCAACGAAGCAGTTGACCTGGCCAAGAAATTCTCTTCGGAAGAGGCCGGATCTTTTGTGAATGGAATCCTCGACGCAGTGCACAAGAGCATCGCCGCAAAATAAATCAACATCAATGAGGAACTATATAGCGTGAAGCGGCTCGTCCGCCGATAGCTTTTGCTGAGCGCTGCCTGCGGCGCGTATGCGTTAGATGGTGATCGTGCCTTCAAAGACTTTAACGGCCGCGCCGCTAACGCGCGGAACCAATTTCTTGCCCCTTTGCGTGACTTCCACTTCGATGTGGCTCGGGCGGCCCATTTCTTCGCCCTGCAGGATGGTCAGGGTGTGTCCGGCTGTGAGCTTGCCGTGCTTCACGAGATACGCGCCGAGCGAGCCGGCAGCGGAGCCGGTGGCGGGATCTTCGTAGATTTCCCAGGGGAGCATGCCGCGGGAGAAAACTTTGCTGTTGCCGCCGAGCGCGAAACAGTAGGCCATGGTGGCGTTCTTGCCGAGCAGTTTGCGCAACTCGAACATATTCATCGCGATTTTTCCCAGTGCGGCGCGGTTTCTGAGCGGCACCATGAGATTGAAGATGCCAGTCGAAACGCACTCGGGGTCGAGATGAGGATCGAAATCTTTCGGGCTCAAGCCGAGCGATTTTGCCAGCGCAGCCTTTTTGAATTTGACGGGACGGAACGCAGCTTCCGTCTGCGTCATCGTGACGCGTTGCGGCCGGCCGTCCTTGAAACGAATCTCGACGGGCAATACGCCCGCGCCTGTTTCCTGCATGACATGCACTCCGCCTTCCTGGGCAGGAACGACGCCCAATTCAGCGAGGAGAAACCATGTGCCGACGACGGGATGTCCGGCGAGTCTCAGCTCTTCGCGCGTGGTGAAAATTCGCAAACGAGCCAGAGCGCGCTCGTCGGTTGGCTTTTGCACGAAGACGCTTTCGGCGAGATTCATTTCGCGCGCGATGGCTTGCATTTGAACGTCCGAAAGGCTGTCGCCGTCGGTGAAAACGGCGAGGGGATTGCCTTCGAAGCGCGTGGTGGTGAAAACGTCGAGAGTGTAGAAGCGATGTTCCATTGGATTTTGAGCCGTGGCCGGAGCTGGGATGTGGATCAGATGCGCTCGAGCTGGGCGACCGTCCTTTCGTTGGCGATGTTTCCGGTATTGAGTGTGGTTTTCGGTTCCATCAAGATGAGGTGCACTTCTTCGTCCGCAACAGGGCAGTGCTCGGTGCCGCGCGGCACGATGATGAATTCGCCTTCGCGGACGACTGCTTCGCGATCGCGAAATTTCATGCGGAGCGTGCCACGGGTGACAAGAAAGAGTTCGTCTTCGTTGTCGTGATGATGCCAGACGAATTCACCTTTGAGCTTGACCGCTTTGATCTGGCAGTCGTTGAGATCGCCGAGGACGCGAGGATTCCAATAGTCCGAGAAGCGGCTGAATTTGTCCTTCAGGTTGATCGTTTCCATGTTTGCACCTACAAAGCCCGGACAAGTTTAGCTACGGCATCGAGAGCGCGCTGCGTCGTTTCCTGCTTCGACGTCTCGCAATACACGCGAAGCAGATTTTCCGTTCCGGAAGCGCGGACCAGAAGCCAGCCAATATCGCCAAGATAGATTTTAATGCCATCCATGTTTTCGCGGCGCGTGATGGGCCAATCGAGCAGTTTTGTGGTTTTCTCGCTGGAAAAATACGCGACGGCTTTTTCTTTTTGGGCCGGGGTGACGTCGAGATCGTCGCGGCCGTAGTGAAATTCGCCGAACTCTTGGTAGAGCGCGCGCAGCATGTCGCCGAGAGATTTGCCGTGCCAGGCCATCAGTTCGGCGAGGAAAAGCGCGCAAACGGTAGCGTCACGTTCGGGGAGATAGAGGCTGGTGCCGATGCCGCCGCTTTCTTCGCCGCCGATCAGGATGTTTTGCTCGAGCATCAGCTCGCAAATGTATTTGAAGCCGATAGGGACTTCGTGGAGTTTGCGGCCGAACTTGGCGGCGAGCTTGTCGATCAGTTTGGTGACGCTAAAAGTCTTTGCGATGTCGCCGGGCAAGTTGCGCGTGCCAGCGAGGTGCCAAACGAGAAGCGCGAAGATTTGATGTGGGTTGACGAAAGAACCGTCGCGGTCGACGGCTCCGATGCGGTCACCATCGCCGTCGGCGCAGAGGCCGGCGTCATATTTCCCCGCAAGTACAGCCTCTTGAAGAGGCGCGATGTGCGGCGGAATGGGCTCCGGGTGGACACCACCAAAACGCGGGTCGCGCTTGCCGCGAATTTCGTCGCAGGCGATTCCGTTGCGCGCGAAGAGCGCTGGCAGCAAGCCTGTCGCAGAGCCGTGCATCGGATCGGAAACAAAACGCAGCTTCGCGTCGCGCAATCGCTGCCAGTCGATCAGTTTCTCAATGGCGTCGAGGTAAGGAGCGCGCGGCTCGAGCGATTGAATCAATTCTTTCCGGGGAGGAAGCGGAGACGCGGCGTTCTTTTGCACTTCAGCGATTTCGATTTCGATTTGCGCGACGATGGATGGCAGAGCACTGCTGCCGTAGCTGGCTTTGTATTTGATGCCGTTCCATTGATAAGGATTGTGGCTCGCGGTGATGAGGATGCCGCCGGCGGCCGCGCGCTGGCGAACGAGCAATGAAATAGCAGGTGTAGGGCAGGGTTTGTCGGCAAGCCAAACAGGCGTGCCGGTTGAGGCAATCACTTCAGCGACCGCTGCGGCCACGCTGTCGGACGCAAAGCGGTGATCGTAGCCGACCAGCACGCCTTTGCGCGCGTCCTCGCAGCGCACGACGTAGCGCGCGATAGCTTTTGCCACAATGCGCGCATTCGCAAACGTGAAGTTTTCGGCGATTACGTCGCGCCAGCCGTCCGTTCCAAATTTGATCGCAGCCATAAGGGACAGAGGAAAGTATACGCGAAGCGAACTATCCGCAAACAGCCGCATTGGACCGAGACGGCGGGGAATCCTGTTACAGGAGTTTGATGAGCTTTCGCTCTTCGAGGGATTTTACGATTTTGGCAACGTCCTGCGCGCGGTCGCGGGGGACGATGAGAAGCGCGTCGGGAGTCTCAACGACGATGAGGTCGCGGACGCCGATGGCGGCGACGAATTTTGTAGAGCTGTAGAGAAAATTGCCGGTGGCATCGAGAGCCATGCCGTGGCCGGCCAGGACGTTGTCGCCCGAGTATTTGGCGAGGAGTTCGTAGACCGCGGCCCAGGAGCCGATGTCGCTCCAGCCCACGTCCGCAGTGATGACGTAGACCCGCGGCGCACCTTCCTGGCGCGTAGCGTTTTCAAGAATGGCGTAATCGACGGAAATATTTTCCAGTTTCGGATAGATGGCGCGCAGGCGACGCTCGTAAGTTTTCTTGCCAATGGCTTCGGCGAGCGATTCGAGAGCTTCGTGCGTTTTGGGAAGATAGCGCTTCAGATTGTCAAGAAACGTCGACACGCGCCAGAAAAACATGCCCGCGTTCCATTGGAAATCGCCGGAGGCGACGTATTCCTTGGCCATTTCGAGCGCAGGCTTTTCCGTAAAGCGACGGACAGCAAACGCCGGAAAGCTGATTGATCCGAGCGCTTCTCGCATGCGCTCGACGTAGCCGAAGCCGGTGTCTGGCCGAGTTGGCGGAATACCCAGGACGATCATGCGTTTGGGTTCGCGCGCCAGTTCGAGTGCCGCGTTAACGATTTTGCAATATTTATCTGGCTGCGCGATGAAATGGTCGGCAGGAAGAATGGCCAGCAGCGCGTCGCCTTTCGCAGCGTGGCGAACGTGAATTGCGGCGAGGGCGATAGCTGCCGCGGTGTTCCGGCCAATGGGCTCGGTCAAAACACGTTTGCGCGCAGCGGCAGGAAGCTGTTTCTTGACGGCGACAGTTTGCTCGGCGTTCGTCACGGTCCAAATGCGATCGGCAGGAATGAGCGGCCGTAGTCGAGCGACGGTCTGCTCCAGCATGGTGTCTTTGCCGAGAATATTAAGAAGTTGTTTGGGCGTGCGCGTCCGGCTGCGCGGCCAGAAGCGCGTGCCCCGACCGCCCGCGAGAATCACCGCGTGCGTTGTTAGCTTCGTCATAGCGATGCGCTTTCCATCTTAGTCGAAAACCGTTTTCTCGATGTCTTGCCATGAAAAACCGCGCTTCTCCAAGCCAGCCCGCAGCTTGGGTAAATCCGGAACGTAGGTTCGCAGGACCTTGGTTGGTTCCTTTGGATTTAGCGCAAACTTGCCCAGACCTGCGGGGACCAGCCAGCATTCCCCATTGTGATACTTCGCCGAGCCGCCGCTCCAGGCAAGATCTCCCTTGCCGGTCAAAATAACAAACAGATCAAAGTGTTCGGGATTCGATTGCGATTCCATCGGCGCGGATTCTTTCCATCGTTCCGTGGCGAAATATGGACAAGCGGCGAGCAGGTATTTTTGGAAACCATGCGCGGGCAAATTAATTCGCGACGTTTTGGCATGGACCGTGCGTCCAAATTCAACCACGTCGAGGGCTTTTTTGATGTGCAGTTCGCGCGGCTTGCCGTGAGCGTCGAGGCGATCGTAGTCGTACACGCGATAGGTGATGTCGGAATACTCCTGGATCTCGCACAAAATCATTCCTGGGCCAATGGTGTGGGGCGTACCTGCGGGCACAAAAAAAGTATCTCCAGGTTGAGCGCGCCAGCGAATGAAAAGATCTTCGAGCGTTTGAGTTTCAATAGCAGCCACGAGTCGTTTCGCATCCACGGTGGATACCAATCCGATTAGAACGTTCGCGCCCGACTCAGCGGAAATGATGTGCCACATCTCGGTTTTGCCGCGTCCGCCAGCAGCTTTTTCGTGGACGGACGCATATGCGTCGTCGGGATGCACTTGAATCGACAATTTGTCGTTTGGGAAAATAAATTTAACGAGGAGTGGAAAGTCTGGGACGGAAGCGAATTTCGTGCCGCGCCATTCGGCGGGCATCTCCCGCCACGCGTTGCCAAGCGTTTTGCCGGCGAACGGACCGTTGGCCAGCTTGCAATCGACGCCAGTGAGCCAAGCTTCGCCGAGCGGTTCAGCGAGATTTGTTTTCTCGGGGAACAGGGGCGCAAGTGAACTCGCGCCCCAAATACGCGGACTGAAAATGGGATCGATGCGTGTCGGCTCAGGCCGCATGCATCAGGCTGCGGCTTCCACACGCGTGAAGAAGCGTTCTAGGCGGCGCAGGCCTTCGTCGATGCGTTCGATGGAGGTGGCGTAGGAGAGGCGCAAGTAGCCGGGTGCGCCGAAACCTTCGCCGGCGACAAGGGCGACGCGGGATTTGTCGAGCAGCAGCTTCGCAAGTTCGCCGGTGTCTTTCGCGATGGCGTGGCCGCTTTCGCCGTTCGAGAGATGCGCGGCGACATTCGGAAACGCATAGAACGCGCCGCCGGGCATTTCGCATTTCACTCCAGGAATGGCGTTCAAGCCTGCCACGATACGCTTCCGGCGCCGGTCGTACTCGGCGAGCATCACAGGGATGGAGTCCATCGGGCCGGTCATTGCGGCGACGGCGGCGTATTGCGCGATGGACGTGGGGTTCGACGTCGACTGGCTCTGCAATTTTGTCAACGCCTGAATAAGTTCCGCGGGAGCCAGCGTGTAGCCAATACGCCAGCCCGTCATCGCAAACGTTTTCGACACCGAACCGATGATGATGACGTTGTTTTTCGAATCCGGCGCGCTGGCGATCGAAAACGGTTTGTGCGGCGTGTACGTAAAGTGCGAGTAGCACTCGTCGCCCATCAGCCAAACATTGTGTTTTTTGCATACTGCCAAAATGCGCGCGTACTCATCCGGGGGAACCACGCCGCCTGTCGGATTGCTCGGTGAATTCAATATCAAAAGTTTCGTTTTCGGAGTAATGGCCTTTTCAATCGCAGCCGCCTTCACGCTGAAGCCATCTTCCGGCCGCGTCTGCACAGAAACGGGCGTGCCGCCCGCGTACTTCACGATGTCCGGAAAACTCACCCAGTACGGCGCGGGAATAATCACTTCATCGCCAGCCTGCACGAGCACGCTCATCACGTTAAAAATTCCATGCTTGCCGCCGACCGTAACGATGCACTCTTTCGGCGCGTAGTCCGAGCCAAGCTCGCGTTTGTGCCATGTGCAAATCGCTTCGCGCAACGGCATGATTCCGCCCGTCGGCGTGTACTTGGTCTTGTTCTCTTCGATGGCCTTAATCGCAGCCTTTTTGATGTGGTCGGGAGTCGGAAAATCAGGCTCGCCCGGCCCGAAATCGGCGATGTCCACGCCCTGCGATTTCAGCCGGTCTGCTTCCGCGATGACGGCCGCTGTCGGCGAGATTTGTATGCGATTGATGCGTTCGGTAAGTTGCACTGCATTCTCCTGTGGGACAGGCTTCAACCCGTCTTTTCGCGCCAAACTAAGCGCATGAAAATTCTTCTACGAAACCTTAACTCGAATCCGCTCTTCGACGATCGGTGGCACCAGTCCATTCAACGACGCTCCCAACCGCGCAATTTCCCGGACCAATTTCGAACTGAGATAACTGTAGGAAAGTCCAGGCAGCATGAAAACAGTTTCAAGCCGCGGCTCGAGTTTCCGGTTCATCAGCCCCATCTGCAGTTCGTACTCGTAGTCTGAGACGGCGCGAATGCCGCGCAGTATCACGCCGGCTCCGCGCTTGCGGGCATAATCCACGAGCAAGCCGTCGAAGACGTCCACTTCCACGGCCGGCCATTGTTTGGTGACTTCGCGAAGCATCTCGACGCGCTCCTGAACCGAAAAGAGCGGCTGTTTATCCGCATTGCGCAAGACGGCGACGATCAAAAGATCAAACATTTTTTCGCCGCGCTCGATCAAATCGAGATGGCCGTTCGTGACCGGGTCAAACGAGCCGGGATAGATGGCGATGGATGTTTTCATGGGCGCCGCATGGAATATCTTATCCTAACCCAGGCCGGGGAAATTGGCGCGGAGCAAACTTTTGCGCCCCGCGCGCTTCCGCCCTTCCAGGCGCAGATTTCCTTTTTGTATCAGGCGCAGATTGTGACAGTATCCTCGTTGCTGGATTGCCGGTGAAGCGAACGCGGAAAATCTTTGCACCGCTTCCAGAAGGAGCGACGAAAACATGGCTGCTGGCCCCTGGATGCGAGGTCTTGGTTTGCTCATGTTGAATGCGCTGATGATTCCCGTATCGGTTCGGCCACAGGACCAGCGCCCTCTCCATCTCATGCCTGTTCCATCGAACGTCCAAATTGGCTCCGGCCATCTCCCTGTGGATGCTTCGTTCACGGTGGGGTTCACGGGCTACACGGAGCCGCGGCTGGATCGAGCCGCGCAACGTTTTCTGCGGCAGCTCTCGCGACAGACTGCCATCCCCCTGGAATTGAAGCCGAGCGCGGCCGCAAAAGCCGTCCTTGTGATTCACACGGATCATGCCAGCAAGGACATTCAGGAGCTGGGCGAAGATGAGTCTTACGTCCTCGATGTCAGCGCTGCCGGTGCTAAGCTTAGTGCGCCAACTCCACTCGGCGTTTTGCACGGGCTGCAAACCTTTCTCCAATTGGTAGATGTTTCCCCCGATGGCCTCGCCGCTCCCGCGGTCACTATCAACGATAAACCGCGCTTTCCCTGGCGCGGGCTGATGATCGATTCCGCGCGCCACTTCATGCCACTGGAGGTGATCAAGAGGGATCTCGACGGCTTGGAAGCCGTGAAGATGAACGTATTCCATTGGCATCTTTCCGACAATCAGGGCTTCCGCGTCGAGAGTAAGAAGTTTCCGAAGCTACAGGAAATGGGTTCCGATGGTCTTTACTACACGCAGGACGAAATCCACGGCGTAATCGACTACGCGCGCGATCGCGGCATTCGCGTGGTTCCGGAGTTCGATGTGCCGGGCCATAGCACAGCTTGGTTTGTGGGATATCCCGAACTTGCCAGCGCGCCAGGGCCATACCAAATCGAAAGGAAATGGGGCATTTTCGATCCCGCCTTCGATCCCACCAGCGAGAAAAGCTACAAGTTTCTCGATCAGCTGATCGACGAAATGGCCAAGCTTTTCCCCGACCATTTTTTCCACGTCGGCGGCGACGAAGTGAATGGCAAGCAGTGGAATGCCAACCCGAAGATTCAAGAGTTCATTAAATCGCACGGTCTGAAAAACAATGAGAGTCTGCAATCCTACTTCAACAAACGACTCGAGCCGCTGGTGGCCAAGCACGGCAAGAGTATGGTCGGCTGGGACGAGGTTTTAGATCCAGCGCTGCCAAAGGATATTGTTATCCAATCGTGGCGCGGGCCGGATGCGCTCGCCGCTGCGGCAAAGCTGGGCTTTCGCGGCATCCTTTCCAACGGCTATTACCTCGATCTTGGATGGCCCGCTGGGCGCCATTATGCGGTCGATCCGCTGAGCGGCGCGGCGGCAAACCTCGCTGCGGAAGAAAAGGCGCGAATCCTCGGCGGTGAATCGTGCATGTGGTCGGAATATGTCGACGCGGAAAACATCGATTCGCGAATCTGGCCGCGGAACGCCGCGATCGCTGAACGCTTGTGGTCGCCCCAGGAAGTCACAGACTCCGCTTCCATGTACACGCGGATGGAAATCATGAGCGACCATCTCGAATGGCTCGGCCTCACGCACAAAACGTATTACCGCCAGATGCTGCAGCGGATTGCCGGACCGAGCAGTCCGGAAGAATTTGCCGCGCTGGAAACGCTCGCGAACCTCCTTGAACCGGTGAAAGACTACACGCGGGAAGAAATGGCAGCTATCGAGCCGACCAGCGCCACGCCGCTGAATCGGGTGGTGGACGCGGTGCCTCTCGAAAGCACTGCAGCCCGCCATTTCGGCGAACAGATCGACAAGATTATCGCCGCCTCCTGCCATGACTCCGCCGGGGACGCGCGACTGCGCCAGCAATTCGCGGCTTGGCGCGATAATGACGCCGCTCTTCAGTCGCTAGCACAACGTTCTTTCCTCGTGAAGGAAGTCTCTGCAAATTCGCAGGACCTTTCGACCCTCGGGACTGTCGGTCTTGCGGCGCTGGATTTCATCGCCAAAGGACAACGCGCGCCGGATGATTGGAAAGCGCAGCAACTCGCGGTTCTTCAGCAGGTCGAAAAACCTAAAGGGCAACTGTTGCTGATGCCCGCGCCAGCCGTACAAAAGCTGGTCGAAGCGGCCTCCGCAGGCGGGGTCTGTTCCTCAACGAATTGATGCGCATTAAATTGGGTGCCAAGTTCCAAGCGTTCGAGCTGCGAAGCTTGCTTACCATCAAACTCGAACGACAACAGGCGCGCAGTCTACTTCGATGGCTCAGTATAGTGAGGACATTCGCCCGATCCTGAGTCCGTGAACGTTTTGCCTTCCTCAGGAATAAACTGCCAATTGTAATGCCCTGGGGTGAGCGTTAGTTTGATAACGCCAAACGTGTCGGTGTTGCGGACTTCACTGTTGGGAGTAGCAAAGCCCAATGGATCGTGGCTCCGGCCGCCCGTTCCGACGACAATTTCGCGAATTCCGTTGACTGGATCGGCGTGGCCGTCGGGGTCCTGAGGCGCGAAGCGCTCGTAAGAATGTTCGTGGCCCGCCAGCACGAGAGCGGCGTGCGCCGCGAAGAGATCCCCCCACAGGGGTTTCAATTCCGGATGAACGGCATGGCTTTTGAACACTCCGCTGCTAAACAGCGCATGATGTCCGTAGGCGAGAGTACATGCCTGGGGATGCTCGGCAAGATCTTTGCGCAGCCAAATCTCCTGAGGCGAACCCACAGCACAACCGCCCATCGTCTTCGAATAGCAATTCGTGTTCAGAACGACGATGTGCCAGGAGCCGAGGTCGTAGCTGTAATATCCCATCCCCGCAGGTCCAGCTTGCGCGCCCCAGTAGGCAAAGTAGCCGTTAGCCGTCGGGTTGACATATTCGTGGTTGCCTAGCGCCGGCTTCGTGCGACCTTTGAACTCTCCCCAGGTGGTGTCGTAGCAATTTTGAAACTCCCCAGGGCTGCCGCTTTCATACGCAAGATCCCCGGCGGCAAACACAGTGCCCGGTATCCGCTCAATTAGCTTTGCGGTGGCACGGGCACCTTCCGGGTACTTACAGCTCGCAATGTCTCCCGCCCCAACAAGTATGAATGTCTTTCCGTTGGGTGAGGTAGTAGATGGGAAAGGGTCTACGCGTCGCTCAAGAATCGAGGGATGCGGCGGTGGAGAACAGGCCGCAAGCCCTAGCTGGACGAACAAGGGAAGCACGAGCCAAGCGATTCGGGCGATTGACGAACGGCAGGCAGCGTCTTTGCTGTGTCTTATTTCTGTCATAATTTCAACGGTCAGCCTACCACGGCGAGCGAAGACGGGGTCCAAATTACCGTTGACCCCCGGGAAACGACCGTTCATTGCAGAATATGACCATTCGCCACAAATCGCTGGCAAGTCAGACTAAATCAGTCTTATTATAAGCTGCACGAAATAAAGGATTTGGCGGCAGCTACGAGCGTAGCTAGTTTGACTTGGACGTACAGACAGAGTATCCTCTACACTGCGACTGAATCAGTCGCATATCCTGCGGGGGCAGGAACCAGAGTGAGAAATGTTTAAGCTATCCAAGAAAGCCGATTACGGGCTAATTGCCGTCAAACATTTGGCCATGCATCGCCAAGAGCATGCGTGCAGTGCGAATGAAATTGCGGAAGAGTACGGAATTTCCGTCACGCTGATGGCTAAAGTGCTACAGCGCTTGGCCCGCGAAGGCGTCGTGGCTGCGAAGCATGGGTCCACCGGGGGATATCAACTTGCGAAAGAGCCCACGCAAGTCAGCGCCCTCGATGTGATCTCGGCCATCGACGGCCCCGTGCTCATCACCTCGTGTGTGACGAGCCATGGGAATTGCGAAACCACGGAAAGGTGCTCGGTACGCGAGCCGCTGCGCAAGGTAAATGAAAGCATATTGGGAGTTCTGAGCACGGTCACGATTGCGCAGATGAGCGAGGACCCGAATGAGCCAGCGCTGGTCGGATTGTCGGGCTCGATGCGTACGGGTTCGCACATGAGTTCGAGTTAGGAGATGAAGGAAATGGCCGTCAAGCTGCCGATTTACATGGACAATCACGCGACCACGCCAGTCGATCCGCGCGTCGTGGAAGCGATGCTGCCCTATTTCACGGAAAAATTTGGGAATGCCGCCAGCCGCAATCATAGTTTCGGCTGGGCCGGCGAAGAAGCGGTCGAAACCGCGCGCCAGCAGATTGCTTCGCTGATTGGCGCTACGCCGAAGGAGATCATTTTCACCAGCGGCGCGACTGAGTCCGACAACCTGATGATCAAGGGCATTGCCGAGATGTTCCGCGAGAAGGGCAATCACATCATCACGCAGTCGATCGAGCACAAGGCTGTGCTGGATACCTGCAAACGCCTCGAAAAAGAGGGTTTTGAAGTCACCTATTTGCCTGTGCAGAAAGATGGCCGTGTCAACCTGGATGAGCTGAAAGCAGCCATCCGGCCGACTACCATCCTGATCACCATCATGTATGCCAATAATGAGATCGGCGTGATCAACCCGATCCCGGAAATTGGCAAAATTGCCAAGGAACACGGCATTTTCTTTGCTTCCGACGGCGTGCAGGCCGTTGGCAAGATTCCAGTCGACGTGCAGAAAGACAACATCGACCTGCTGGCCATTAGCGGGCACAAGATTTACGGTCCCAAGGGCGTTGGCGCGTTGTATGTTCGCCGGCGCAACCCGCGCGTGCAGCTCTCTGCCATCATTGATGGCGGCGGCCACGAGCGCGGCATGCGTTCCGGGACGCTTAACGTTCCAGGCATCGTCGGCCTCGGCAAAGCCTGCGAGCTTTGTCAGCAGGAGATGCAGCAAGAGGGCGCCCGTTTGGCGGCTCTACGCGACCGACTGAAGAAGGGGCTCGAAGCCAAGCTAGACGAGGTTTACATCAACGGCTCGCTCGAACATCGCCTGCCGAATAATCTCAATATGAGCTTCGCCTACGTTGAAGGCGAATCGCTCCTGATGGGCATCAACGACATTGCGGTATCGAGCGGTTCGGCCTGCACCTCGGCCACTTTGGAGCCCAGCTATGTGCTTAAGGCTCTCGGTGTTGGCGAAGACTTGGCGCACACCTCGATCCGCTTCGGCCTCGGCCGCTTTAACACGCAGGAGGAAGTCGACTACGTCATCGACAAGATGGTTCAGGTCGTCACCAAGCTGCGTGAGCTTTCGCCACTTTACGAAATGGCCAAGGAAGGCATCGACATTTCCAAGATGAAGTGGCAAACCGCCTAGACCCTGCATCTAATGGTTTAGGAAGGCCAGATCTCAAGAACAGAAGGAACGACGATGGCAAACGAAGGAACAATCCGAATTCACCGCTCGATCGGCGGCACAGGAGCCGCTTTTCGAGTGACATTTGTACCCTATGAAGAAGGCGAAGAGGCCCCCGCTGCGGGGGAGCGCTCTTTCCATGAACTGCAGCAGGTTCGCGCCTTTTTGAAAATGCTCGGCGTCGGCGCCGAATTCATCAAGGACGCTCTCCGGCAGCTTACCGCCGGCCGTTCGGCGTCCGTTCCAAACGTCACACTTACCGAAAAGGCTGTGAAGAGCGCAGGTTTTGGAAATCTCGTCAATTTGGCAAGGAGCAACGGCTAATGGCATATAGCGATAAAGTGGTTGAGCATTACAACAATCCGCGCAACGTCGGAAGCTTGCCGAAGGAGGACCCCAACGTCGGAACGGGGCTCGTCGGAGCTCCCGAATGCGGCGACGTAATGAAGCTGCAGATGAAGATCAATCCCGATACGCAGATTATCGAAGAAGCCAAGTTCAAGACCTTCGGCTGCGGCTCGGCGATTGCCAGTTCCTCGCTCGCCACCGAATGGGTCAAAGGCAAGACGGTCGAGGAAGCGCTCTCGATTAAGAACACGGACATCGTGCGCGAGCTTTCGCTCCCGCCAGTGAAGATTCACTGCTCCGTGCTTGCCGAAGATGCCATCAAGGCGGCTATCGGCGACTGGAAGAAGAAGCACGGCGTCGAAGTGCCGGTCAGCGAAAAGGCCGCGCACTAATTCTGCGCAAGGATGGCTGCGGAATTGCGCGCCTCCTGTTCCCGTAGGGGCACGCCATGCCGTGCCCGTCCGAGGCAACGCTGAATTTCTATAGGCCCTTGGAGCATTTGAAAATGGCTACAGAAGTCGCCAATCCGACAATCGCAAAAATCTTCATAAGCGAGCGAGCCGCGCAGAAAATCCGCGAGCTGCTCGAAAAGGAAGGCGTCTCGCCCGAACAGGGCGGCCTGCGCGTAGGCGTGCAAGGCGGCGGCTGCTCCGGCTTATCCTATGCCATGCGCCTCGATACGCAAGCGCGCGATCGCGACAAGATTTTTACAGAGCACGGCGCCAGGCTGTTCGTCGACCCGAAAAGCTTTCTGTATTTGAACGGCACGACGCTCGAATACGAAGAAACGCTGATGCGCCAGGGTTTCGTATTCCAGAATCCCAACGCCGCTAGAAACTGCGGCTGCGGCAGTTCGTTTACGGCTTAAGGTAGGACAGGCTTCAGCCTGTCGCCTTTGATTTTCTTGATTTGTTTTTCGGTTCTGCAAGGTTTTCGTTTTATTCCAGCGGGGGAATTCAAAGGCGAGTCAGACAAGTGGTTGGCAGCCGCACCCGCCAGCCACTTTTTTTGTGCCCGGTTAGCGGGTTAGGATGAGCGATTCAAGAATGAGTACGCCTGCCACATCTAAGACGAACGCCCCCGCGCAGGACTACTTCGCGATTTTCGGTCTCCCGCGCAAGCTCTGGATTGAAATGAATGGGCTCGAGCACAAATACCTGCAACTGAGCTGGAAACTGCATCCCGACAATTTTGTAAACGCCACCGAGACGGAACGTGAACTTTCGCTGAAGCGCAGCTCTGAGCTGAATGATGCTTACCGCGTCTTGCGCGATCCAGTCGCCCGCGTCGAATACCTCCTCGGTCTCGAAAACATGCGCAAGGAAGGCGAGCACAAACAACAAGCGCCACCCGAACTCCTGGAAGAAGTCTTCGAGCTGAATGAATCGCTCGACGAGCTGCGCGAAGCAAAATCCGCGGGCGATGATTTGACGGCGCTAAAGTCGCGCCTCGAATCGGCCGAGAAGAATTTCGGCGAAAAGCTAGCGGAAGTCGATGCCCAACTTCAAGAAACGGCCCGCAACTGGGACGCCGCCGTCGATGCAAGTGCAGACGACGCCACGCGCAAAAAGTTGATGGCGCGAATGAACGAGCTGTTGAATCGCCGCTCGTACATCAGAAATCTAGTCGTAAACGTCCAAAAGGAGCTTTTGTAGGGGAGGGGCTCGCCCCTCCCGCTTTTCATCATGGGCAGAATCGTCGGCATCGATCTCGGTACTACAAATAGTCTGGTCGCGTACACAGAGTCGCAGACCGGCCAGCCGAAGTGCATCCCGGGTCCTTACGGTAGCACCCTGTGTCCGTCGGTCGTCAGCCTAGATGCTGATGGCAGCATCATTGTCGGTGAAGCTGCGCGCAACCGTCTGCTCACGCAACCCGAGCGCACGATCTATTCCGTGAAGCGCCTGATGGGCCGCGGCCCCGCCGACGTGCAAAATGAACTGAAGCTTTTCCCGTTCCGCATCGATCCCGCGAGCAAAAACGTCATTCGCGTCATGCTCGGCGACAAAGTCTTTACTCCGCCGGAAATTTCGGCCTTCATCCTGCGCGAATTGAAAAGCTGGGCCGAAGCGTTTTTTGGCGAACCCGTCGATCGAGCCGTCATCACCGTGCCAGCCTATTTCAACGACGCGCAACGCCAAGCCACCAAAGACGCCGGCAAAATCGCGGGTCTCGAAGTTCTTCGCCTGGTCAATGAGCCGACCGCAGCCGCGCTCGCCTATGGCCTACACGAAAAGCAACGCGGCCGCGTCGCTGTCTACGACCTCGGCGGAGGCACATTCGACATATCCATCCTCCAGCTTATCTCCACAAGCGAGGGCGACATCTACCGCGTCCTCTCAACAAACGGTGACACCCACCTAGGTGGCGATGACATCGATAATGAACTTATGCTAGTTAGTCATCTTCGCACCGCATTCAAGGATGTATATGGAGCGGACCCGTTCGACCACCCCGAGATGCTTCAAGCCTTCCGCAGGGCCGTAATCAGAGCGAAGCATACACTCTCAACTGGAACGCACGCAGTCCTTCAGTTCGAGCGCCCCGACGGCAGCACAGTAACCCACGTGCTCACCAATGCGACGCCACAACAGGGGCCAGCGATTAAGCTAGAAGAATTTGAAAGTCTAATTAAACCTATCGTTGACCGCACGATGGGCCCCGTGAAATTAGCGCTCGCCGATGCGAAGCTCAAGCCGGCCGAGATTGAGGAAGTCGTGCTCGTCGGCGGTGCTACGCGTACTCCGCTGATTCGTCGCACCGTTCAGGAATTTTTCGACCGTAAGCCGCACACCGAACTGAATCCCGACGAGGTTGTGGCACTTGGCGCGGCCGTGCAAGCCAATATTCTCGACCGCGGCGTTACGAACATGCTCCTGCTCGATGTCACCCCGCTCTCGCTCGGCATCGAGACCTACGGCGGCGCTGTCGCGAAAATCATTCCGCGCAACTCCACGATTCCTGCGAGCGCGCAAGAGCTCTACACCACAGGCGTCGACAACCAGACCGGCATCGACATCCACGTCCTGCAAGGCGAACGCGAACTAGCCAAGGACTGCCGCTCGCTAGCGCGCTTCACTTTGAAAACGCCGCCGGCTCCCGCTGGCCTGCCGCGCATCGAAGTAAAATTCCTGATCGACGCCAATGGCATCCTGCAAGTCGGCGCTAAAGATCTTCGGACCGGCGAACAGCGCACCCTCGAAGTCCAGCCCAGCTATGGCATCAGCGACGACGAAATCGAGCGCATGCTCGAGGAATCGATCGAATACGCCGAACAGGATTTCGCGGAGCGCCAGCTCATCGAAGCTCGCACCGAATCTGAATCCATTCTGACGGCCACCAAGAAAGCCTTAGCGAACGCGCAGTCGGCGACTCTGCCGTCCGAAGAGCGCGCAGCGATCGATGCAGCCATTTCCGCGCTAAGCGAAGCCGCCGCAAGCACGGACTACAAATTAATCCGCAAACGCGTCGACGACCTGAATCGCGCAACGGAGCACCTGGCGGAATTACTGATGAACAGCGCCGTAACCAGCGCACTGCAGGGCCGCAACCTGGCCGAGGTCTGATTTTCGTACGGGCACGGCACGCCGTGCCGGTCTTATCTTTGTTTGCGGGCCTAGTTCGCAAAGATTTTCTGTGTAATGGCGCAACATGCTGCTCTACTACAAGCGACATCGTCAAACGGCGAAACGCATCAAAGCAATCGCCTGAAATGGAGTAAACAAAAAATGGGCGGCAGCAATCCGTACATCGAAGAAGTCAAATACACGCCCGCAACGAAGAAATACAAAGTCACATTTCTTCCCAGCGGCAAAACCATCGAGGTTGATCCGGAGAAAATTCCCTACGGTCACAACGGCCTACCGGGAAGCATTCTCGACATCTCCGAGGGCATCAAAGCCGGCCTCGACCACGCTTGCGGCGGAGTCTGCGCCTGCTCGACTTGCCACGTCATCGTCAAGCAAGGCCTCGAATCCTGCAACGAAGCCACCGACGCCGAGCTCGACGAACTGGACATGGCGCCCGGCATCACGCCAAAATCCCGCCTCGGCTGCCAAACCGTTCCCGACGGCACTACCGACATCATCGTGGAAATTCCCGAGTGGAACAAAAATTACGCCAAAGAAGCGGATCACTGAGGAGCGCCATGCCGCCAACATTCGGTTGGGAACAAATCGAAGACATCGCCATCGGACTAACCGATAAATTCCCCGACACGGATCCGCTCACAGTGCGTTTCACCGACATGCACAAATGGATCACCGAACTCCCCGGTTTTTCCGGCGACCCAGCCGCATCCAACGAAAGCAAACTCGAAGCCATCCAGATGGCCTGGCACGAAGAATTTCAAGACCGTCAAACGTGACGAATTCCACAGCTCGAACAGGTGCGCGGCGCCCGCGAATCTGGCATAATCGCCAAATACCGGGGAGAGATTTATGAAGAGAATCCCTTGTCCTCTGTTTGCAGCATCCTTTTTCTTGCTGAGTTCTCCCGCTTTCGCTCAAGTCCCGCCGGCGCCGCAGCACGCGCCCGACGGCGGTACTCACGAAACGTTTGCCAGCATTACGATTCCCTCCACGCCCAACGCGCCCTTTGCCGCCACGGTCAATACGGAATGGATTCGCCAAACGCCCGATGGCAGCAACATCACTCTCATAAATCACAGAACTATTGCCCGCGATTCGCAGGGCCGTATCTTCCAGGAACGAGCGTGGTTTGTTCCTAACGACGGCAAGCACCAGTCGACCGCCTATCAGATTGAGATCAGCGATCCTGTAGCCCACGAGCGTTACGTTTGCAGAATTGCCGAACACGTTTGCCGCCTTGAGCAGTTTTTCGCTCCTAAATTTGCTGTTTCGCGTACTGCCGCTGCCTCTCCGGGCCAGCCCGGCGCTCCGGCCACCGAGAGTCTCGGCACGCAAAATGTCTCCGGCCTCGAAACGATCGGCACGCGTGAGACGACTCTCGTCGAGATACAAACCATTGGCAACGATGCGCCAATTCTGGAGAGGAAGGAATTCTGGTATTCGCCGCAATTGGGTGTGAATCTCATAACCAAGCGTCAGGACGCGCGCTTTGCCACGCAGCAGAATTTCGAGGTTACCAACATCGCTTTGGGCGAGCCAGACGCGCACATCTTGGAAGTGCCCGCCGGCTACAAGATTCTCGATCTGCGAAAGCCGCCGGAGATTTCTCCTAAGCCGGACACGTCTCAAAATTAATCTTCTACTCCGAGCAGTTCCGTGGGGCGGAAGTTCGAGCAACCTTCGGCATTTCGCCCCGCTTGTTCATTACCCCGATTTCTCTTATTCTAGATAGGTTCCACACTCCACAAAATGTGGCGCTATGGTGCAACGGTTAGCACGCGGCCCTTTCAAGGCCGAAATACGGGTTCGATTCCCGTTAGCGCTACCAAACAATCTTGCCCGCATCGGTTATAGAGGCTGTGCAGTACGAGTCATCGTTCCCGGCTATAATCGTGCGACTATTCCTAGGATCGAATAACGCCGCGCGTCTTTGAGGAACTGCTTTGAGCTACATTGAAAAACACCTCATCCCAGGGGAAACGCTGCAATACCAGACCAAGCTGCATTGGATCGTCATGCTTGGCCACGCCGGGCTTGCGGTGTTTTTCGTGGCGGCAGGCGCCGCGCTTCTCGTTTTTTCCTGGAACACCAGACATAGCGCCGAATCTCATTCCGCCATCTTGAATTGGATTGCTCTTGCGGCGTTCGCGGCCGCGGCGATCCTTTTCGGAATCGGTCTCGTCAAGCGCGGCGCTACAGTGATGGCGCTGACCAACAAGCGAGTGATCGTAAAGACCGGATTGGCGAGCCGACGCACCGTCGAAATCCTCCTGTCGAGAATCGAAAGCGTTGTCGTGGAAGAGCCGGCCATGGGCCGAGTGCTCGGCTACGGCAGCGTAATCATTCGCGGAACGGGCGGAACACCCGAAACATTCCACAATATCTCCCACCCGCTGGAGTTCCGGGCGCAAGTCCAGGGCCAAATCGCCGACGCGCCAAAACAGGCTTGATCGATCAAGACGAGTACCGCTAGCTCGTTTGGATATGTTGTCCCAAGCGGCGTAAACTTAAGTTTGAATCATTGCGGAGGCCGTTCATGGCAGGTCTGATGCGCACTTCCAATCCAGCTCTAAACGAAAAAGCTTTTCAAGGGCAAGTCGCGATTGGCGATGCCATGACGTTGCAAGGTACTGTCAACAAGACCGGCCTGCTGCTCCTTTGCGTAGTCGCCACCGCAGCTTGGACTTGGGGACTCGCACACTCCGAAACGCCGGAAGCTGCCGTCCCGTGGATGATCGGCGGCCTCATCGGTGGCTTCGTGGTCGCAATGGTGACTATTTTCAAGAAAACCTGGTCGCCTTTCACGGCGCCGCTTTACGCTCTGCTCGAGGGCTTGGCCCTCGGAGGCATTTCCGCGGTCTTCGAGAAGACGTATCACGGAATCGCCGTTCAAGCCGTGGGCCTCACGCTCGGCGTACTCTTCGTAATGCTCCTCGCTTACAAGACGGGTCTAATCCGCGCTACGCAAGGACTTAAGATTGGCGTGATTGCCGCGACGGGCGGAATCGCGGTTTTTTACTTGGTCGAAATGGCCTTGAGCTTCTTCTTTCATTTTCAATTCTAGGCGATCAACGGCGGCGGCTTTTGGGGTATCGCTTTCAGCCTGTTCGTGGTCGCCATCGCCGCGCTGAATCTCGTCCTTGATTTCGACATGATTGAAACTGGTGTGCGCGGCGGAGCTTCCAAGTACATGGAGTGGTACGGCGCGTTTGGCCTGATGGTCACGCTGATTTGGCTTTATCTTGAAATGCTTCGGCTGCTTGCCAAAGCAAACCGCAGATAGCCCGACCAGGCTGCCGAAGAAGACTCATCGGCAACCCGAATCGTCGCGTACCTTAGCGGGTCTGGGCTGGAAACTTGTCTGTAAGCGAGCGTGATAGCTGCGCGAAGGCCGAATCGCGTTCCCTGGAAACAAATCCGCGAAAACAATCACATTGAGGCGGTTGTTCGGATTTGTCGCATCGAACCGCATCTTCACGTTTAGCTTCTCAGTTGCTCACTTGAATATTCCGCTCCCCTGATCCTGTTCAGTGTTTTTTGGAGCCAGGTAACGAAAGAGGCAGGGAAGGACTGAAATACGGGATTGATTGCAAAGTAGCACCCAGCACACCAGAAAAACATGAACAAATGACTGGCAAATGGAATGTCATATTAGAATGGCCTCCATGAGCTTTTCACTGTCCAATCCCTTGTTGAGGTTGAGCTCGCCCAGGACAGCCGAGTCCGAATTGTCGGGTTTATCCTGCGACTTGGAAGATGAAGTCATAAGCTTGTTCGACGAATTTAGTAATCGCTTGTTGCGATACGCCCTTTCGTTTGGCCTTTCCGTGCACGATGGGGAGGAAATCATTCAAGAAGTGTTCCTCTCGCTGCATTGTCATCTCCAACTCGGCCGGTCCCGCAAGAATCTCCGCGGCTGGCTTTTTCGAGTCGTGCACAATCTTTCCTTGAAGCGCAGACGCGCGGCTCATGAAATTCGCGAAAGCACCAAATCGGATGGCAACTTGGTCGAGAGGCAGTTCGATCCCGCTCCCAATCCCGAAGAGCGATTGGCCGCGGCCCAGAGGCACGATCTTTTGCGTGCGGTTTTTCGAGCGCTTCCGGCAAAGGATCAATCCTGCCTCCAGCTGCGGGCGGAAGGCCTCCGCTATCGGGAGATTGCCGGGATTTTAGGCATGTCTCTTGGCGCGGTATCCATTTCCTTAACGCGGTCTCTCGCGCGCTTGGAACGCGCCGGTGAAAGATAATCAGATGCTGCACGAAACGTCTCATCTATCGGACCAGGAAATCCTTCTTGCGGTCGACGACGAACTCGCTCAGTCGCAACGCGACAGGGTTTACGCGCATCTTGCTTCCTGCTCGATGTGCCAGGTGCGCTTGACGGAAATCGAGGAAACTTTTGCAGCGTTTGCTCATCTTCGGCTTAGCGAGAGCGCCCAACAGCTGCGTCCTGCGGACGGCACGCGAGCTCTCTTAAGAGCCCGACTTGCGGAATTCTCAAGTGCGCGCCGTTCAGGCCTGCGGCCGTACATCAGCGGCTGGATGACAGGAAACCTTCGATCTGTACTCGCCAGCACGGCATTATTCTTCGTGGCGCTCGGAATGTGGGCTCTCCGACACGAAGCTCGCCCGCCGGAGAGTCTCACCGCACTGGTCCAGTCCAATCCAGGGCCGATTCCGGACAAGCAGCTCACGCCCGGCGCAACTCTTCCGGTAAGCAAAGCCGAAGTATGCCGCGCCGACGATTCCGGAGAGACTCATTCGATTCCCGTATCCATTCGACAGAAGGTGTTTCAGGAATATCGAACTCCGGAATCTCATGCGGCAGAGTATGAAGTCGACTTTCTGATCACTCCCGGATTGGGCGGCGCGGATGACATTCGAAACCTTTGGCCGGAGCCTTATTCATCCACCGTTTGGAATGCTCACGTAAAGGATGCTCTCGAGGACCGGCTTCACGATATGGTCTGTGCAGGACAGCTCGATTTAGCTACCGCGCAGCGAGATATCGCCACCGACTGGATTTCCGCCTACAAGAAATATTTCCACACGCAGAGCCCTCTCTCCGCGCGCTCCAGCTTCGCTACCGACCATCTCTGATAGCCAGACGGGCCAAACCTCCTTCGATTGCCCGGCCTGACCTGAATCCAGTGCTTCCGCCGCGAAGCCTCCCCTTATGCCGCGATCGCTTGCCGCTTTCGCCCGCTTTCGGCAGAATAGCAGCCTGGGATATACGGAATGCAACGTGACCCCTCCACATACCAAGTCGAGCAGGATATTCACCATCGGCCACTCGAATCTGGATTTGGGCGATTTCGTCGCGAACCTGGCGAACCACGAAGTCAAGATCGTTTGCGATGTCCGCAGCCGCCCAGCGAGTCACCGGTTTCCGCAATTTAATCGCGAGCCGCTCGAAGCCTGTCTTGCCTCCGCCTCCGTCAAATACGAATTTCTCGGCGAATCTCTCGGAGGCCGTCCTTCCGACCCGGGCGCTTACCATGCGGATGGCATCGTGAACTATGAAGAACGCCGCAAGGCTGCGGATTTCCGCGCGGGAATGGATCGAGCCGTGGAGTTGTCCCACGTTTCCGCCATCGCTCTGATGTGTGCCGAGGAAGATCCACTGCACTGCCACCGCTTCCTGATGATCTGTCCCGCGCTCATCGAACGCGGCGTTACGCCTCGGCACATCCGCCGCGGCGGCGAACTCGAGTCGCAGCGCGAAGCGGAGGATCGCTTGCTCAAGGCAAACGATCTCGCAGCTTTCGACAGCAGCTCTCTCTTTGTTTCCGAACGAGACGAAGCTCTTAAGGATGCCCTCCGCCGGCAAGCCAAGGAATTTGCTTTCCGCGCTTCCGCAGAAGCCATCGAGTATTTTTGATTTTTATGGATATTTTTCTTTGCACCATCGGTTTCACGGGAAAGACGGCCGAAGAATTTTTCCAGCTTCTCGAAGCCGCGCGCGTGGAGAAAGTGATCGATATCCGGCAGCATCGCGAGGGCCAGCTTTCCGGTTTCGCCAAACATCCGGATCTCGGTTATTTTCTCGAAAAAGTCGCTCGCATCGGCTACTCGCACGAACTTCGGCTCGCGCCCACACCGGAGTTGCTCAAGACTTATCGCGATACCAAAGATTGGCCTGCTTACGAAACAGGTTTCCTTGCGTTGATGCAGGGCCGCGGAATTCCGCAGATGTTTGACGCAAGCACATGGCCTACAAGAGCTGCACTACTCTGTTCCGAACCTGGCCCGGAGAAATGCCACCGTCGCCTTGTCGCTGACCTGCTCGCCGGACACTGGCGCGCGCAAAACCACGGCGTTGAGATTCGCCATCTCGTCATTGCCCGCCCCAAGTCTACGAAAACGAGCCGCAAGAAATCGCACTCCTCGCCATGACCAAGCTGCTCATTACGGAAATCACCCGCATGGGGCCGGCCTTCTGCATCATCGGTCTGCATCGCGAGAATGGCCACATTCGTTCTGTTCGCCCCGTCACTTCGACCGCCAACAGTTGGCTGCATTTCCCCTATCATCGCGGCGATGTGTTGCAATGTGAGCTTGTTCCTTTTTCGGGCGCCAAGCCGCACATCGAAGATCGCGTCTTGACGGGCGGCTTTCAGAAGGAATCCGCCGTTCCCGAACCGGCAGTCGTCACCTATTTGCGCAAGGCGGAAATCGCAGGCTCTCTGCCCGATCTGTTCGGCTGCGCTCTCCATGAAAACAGGAATGGCAGCGGACTGCATGCGATCCCTCTCGAACCAGTGCGCTCCATTTGCGGAACCGAGACCAAGAATCTTCGCCTTGAGCTCTGCGCCAACGAACTTCGCGCCACTCTGGTTCTCTCTTCGGGCGAAGTCCTGCGCGATCTTCCCGTTGTGGATCGAGACTGGCGCGATTTCATCGATGCTGCTCTGGTTGAGAGCAGAGGCGCGAATCGCGTCGGCCGCCTGGAGCGCTTCCTGAACTCCCAATTTCATTACAAGATCCTCTCTTGCCCACACCACTTCATCCGGCTGGGACTGACGCGGCCGTATCATGATCTTTGCTGGCTGATGCTGGATACACTGTTCCCGCTGCCCAAGCAGGAATGGCTCGAGGAGTTTTGATGGCGCTTATCGCGGATGAAAATCGTTGGAGACGACTTGTCGAAGAGTGTTTCCGCCGCGAAGCCGGACCGGAAGCAACCATCCCCGATCCCGCGCAAGATCTCATTGAAACAGGCATGCTGGATTCAATGGGGTGGGTCAGTTTTCTACGCGCGCTTGAATCCGCGAGCGGCCTGCATGATTTGGGCGCGCAGCTCACAGAGAGCACGCCTTCTTTAGCGAACATTTTCCAGGCCTTGCGGAAATCTCAATCCGAAAGCCACTCGATTGCAGCGGACTCCTTTCACTCCAAGCAAACCACAAAACGCAGCCCCGTTCTGCTCGCTAGTTCGTGTGCGGTCGTCGGCTCGCGCACGATTCCTTCCCAAGAAGTCGACCGGGCCTTCGGCATGCCGGATGGCAAGCTTCGCCTTCGTGCTGGAATTGAATCCCTGGCCTATGCCGCCGAAGATGAAAATGAACTCACGCTCGGCGTGCGCGCAGCTCAGCAAGCTCTCCGTTCCGCGTCTTGCGGTATTCAGCAACTCGATTGGATCATCGCCACAAGCGAAACACACCGCGCCTATCCTTCGCTAGCCGCGCTGCTGCATTCCCAACTTCTCGCGCGTGAAAACTGTGGCGCCCTCGACGTCGGCGGTGCATGTCTCGGTTTGCTGAACGCATTTGCCGTCGCCCAGGGACTTATCAATTCGGGCCAAGCCCGCACCATCCTTGTTGTTACTGCCGATGTCCACAGCCACATCTTCAGGCCGGGACAGGTGGCCGGAGAATTTGGCGGTTTGTTCGGCGACGGCTCCAGCGCCTTTCTTCTGCGGGCATCGGCCGGCGTCGCGCCGCAGCACACTTACGCCTTGGGCGAGTTTTTCTTCGGTTGCGCCGGGCAATATGCTGGAGCGATCCGCGTGGCTCCAGCCGCGGATGGAAGCCTCGACGCACATTTTGATGGGGAAGCGCTGTCTCGCGCCGCAATCACGAGGCTGGAGAAGGTAGTCCGGGAAGCCGAACTCCGCAGCGGCATTGCCCTCTCCGCGCTTCGTGGGTTGGCAACTCATCAACCCAATCCTCGGCTGGTCAAACTTCTTGCTAAGCAGTTGGGACTGCCCGAGGACAAGTTTCCGTCCGTGGCCCAAACGTTTGGGAATCTCGGCTCATCCACATGCGGAGTCGCCCTGCACGCCGTTTTGCAAACTGGCCACGACCTTCAGCCCCACGAATATGCTCCAATATTCTTGGCCTCGCTCGGTCCTGGACTTCTTTTCGGGGGCGGATGGCTCTTGGCAGGCTGAGAAATGGCCAAGTTCAAAGGTAGCGACCTGTAACTTTTTGTTACAGCCGTCATGCCGGGTGCTTCGCCTCGCGACCTAGAACCAATATAAACTACACAAAACAAAACAGTTACTTGCGCGCGCGCACTGGTCCGGTACGTGCACCTTTCCCAGTGCCGGGCATGTAGCCCGAGGCATTTCGAGGAGCACCGGGATGAGCAAGCGCGTGAACAGGGTTGAAAGAGGTTTCTCGCTCTTAGAGATGATCGTTCTCGTGATGGTGGCTTTCATTGTTATGGCCTTTGCCGTTATGAACACAAAGAGTTCCACGCAGAACGCCAGGGCAAACGCCGCGATGGACGCAGTCGTCACGCAACTTCGCCAAGCGCGCGAGTTAGCTATCGCCAAGCGCCGCAACGTAGAAGTAGCGTTCATCCAGCCCAACGAAATACAACTTACGATCTTGACGCTGCCGGGCGAGGTAGTACCGACACCCATCACGCCGACCTATCTGAATGACAACGTAGGCGGTGGATTGACTTACACCTTGTTTCCCGCCCTTCCTGATACGCCCATGAATTTCGGCAACTCGACGGCGGTCGACCTGCAGCAGCCAGGCGGCGGGGCCGCCTGGACCGTAATGTTCACAACATCGGGCGCGTTTGTCGGTACTGCGCAGTCGGCGGCAACCCTATACCAGACGACCAACAACAATCCGGTAAATGCCTCAATCTTTCTGGGCGTGACGGGACAGTCAAATACCGCGAGAGCCGTAACGATCTTTGGAGCCACGGGCCGGATCCACTCTTACTACTGGATCGGCACGCTTTGGCATGAGTAGGGAGAGAACTGACATGAGAAAACAGGGCAAGAACTCCCGTAAACTGGCCGGCTTCACGCTCATCGAAGCGATGATTTCGATCCTTATCCTTTCGTTCGGAGTGCTCTCGCTGGCCGCCGTCTACGCGCAAGGCATCATGTTTTCCAGCATGACGCAATTTGAATACATCGCGGAAAAAAAGGCGGAAGAGGCCGTGGAAACGATCTTCACGGCGCGCGACACCAAAGTCTTAACGTGGGCGCAGATTCAGAATATCTCCCAAGGCGGCGTGTTCAAAGACGGAGTCCAGCAGCTGCTCGACCCTGGTCCCGACGGGCTGGTTGGCACGGCAGATGACAATGCGTTGCTGCCGGATACCATCATCCTCGGGCCCGGTCCAGATGGAATTCTGGGCACAGCCGACGACCAAGTGGCCAATCTAAATGCATACATGAGCCGCACCATCGCCATTGCGCCCGTAAATGGAGAAACGAATCTCCGCCAAATAACCATCACCATGACCTACAAGATTGGCAGCATTCAGCGCACATATACGCTTATCAGCTACATTTCGGCATTCGCGTGAGGACGGCGGGAGAAAACGCACCATGAAAAAACAATCAGGATTCACGCTTATCGAGTTCATGGTGGCCATGGGCATAACCATTGTGGCCCTCGCCGCGACCGTGCTCGCATTCAAGGACGCCACTAATACGAACAAGAACATCACCCTCAAGTCCGATCTCTCGGACAATCTCCGCGCTGGAGTGAACCTCCTGCAGCAGGATCTGATTCAGGCAGGGACTGGAATCCCGACGGGAGGTATTCCGATTCCTTACACGCCGGGCCCTGCAAACTGCCTCGGGAGCGGCGGCGCGCCGATCCACCGCCCTAATCTGACAGGTGGGCTGACTTTTCCAGTATGCAACGTGAGCTTGAACGCCGTCGAACCTGGCTGGCAACTCGGCCCGCCAATCACAAGTCCGGATGCTACTGCCGGCGGGAACACCGACCTCATAACCATGCTCTACGTGGACAACACGCTGGCGCTAAATGCCAGGATGATCAACGAGCCCGCGCTTGGCGCAAATCCCGGATGCCCGGCCGGATCCATTACCAACAATGGGCGGACCGCGACCTTTGATCCGACCTGCATCTTGTTCTCCGCTACCGGTGTGCAGATCAATCCAGGCGATTTGATTATGTTCAGCAACAGCAAGGGCAACGCCATTCAGGAAGTGACCTCCGTATCGGGCCAGGTGCTGACGTTTGCCTCAGGCGATGGCTTGGACCTGAATGGCCGCTCCGACCCGCAGGGCACGATGATCCAGCTTGAGAACACAAACACAAGCGGCACCCCCAACGGCACTTTTCCGCCGACGACGGCCACCCGCATTTGGATGACCACCTATTATCTCGACAACGTCACCGATCCATTGACGGTTCGTTTGATTCGCCGGGTCAATTTCAACCCGGGCCAACCCGTCGGCGAAACGATCGAGAATCTCCAGTTCAAATATAACTTCGTGGATGGCGCGACCAATCCTTCCGGCCAGCCCTCCATCCCCACCGGCGAATCGGAAAGTGAGATTCGCTCCGTCGACGTCATCCTCGGGGCGCGTTCCACCATGGCCTGGGGACAGAACCACACATTTCTGCGCAGCAACTTCATGACGCAGGTCAGCCTCCGCAGCATGGCCTACGTCAACCGGTACCAATAATGAGGAGTCCAAACATGAATACCGTAAAAAAACTGATGCGACGCGATTCAGGCATCGCCCTGCTTACAACCTTGCTGCTGATGATGCTGATGTCCAGCTTGCTGGTCGGCTTCATCCTGCTGATTACTTCGGGCCAGAAGCTCACCGGAGTCAATAACGACTACAGCCGCGCCTTCTACGCTTCGGAAGCCGGCATGGAGAAAATCACCGCCGACCTGGGTACGCTCTTTGATACGAATTACGCGCCCTCAGCCACCCAGATTAACGCCATTGCCACTACGCCTCCCAATATCCCCGGGATCCAGTATGTGCAGTACAACGGCGCTTCGGGCTACCAGATTAACTACAACACGGACGCAAACGGAAATCCTCTGGCCACGGTTACCCAGGTCCAATCGGGCGCTTATCAGGGTATGAGCGCTCTGGCCACGCAATACACGCTGCTCGTAACGGCACACACGGCAAACAACAACGAAGTGAAGCTGCAGCGCACCACGCAGACGGTCGGTATTCCGATGTTTCAATTCGGCATTTTCTCCAGTACCGACCTCAGCTTCTTCCCCGGCCCGTCCTTTAGCTTTGGCGGCCGTACCGCGACCAACGGCAACCTGTTTCTTGCCACATCCGGCGGCCCCTTAACCCTTTCCGACCCCGTCAGCGCTGTTCAAAACGTTATTCGTACGAACCTCTCGAACACCGTCGCGACGGCCGCCTCGTATAACGGGACCGTGAACATTACTACTTCACCGGGTACTGCATCCTATCGCGCGCTAGCGTTGAATGAAGGCAGCCTGGTTGACAACATTGGATCCGCCGTTAACCCCACTTGGACCAACATCTCTCTTGGCGCGACGAACTACGCCGGCAATTTGCGCAACGGCGCGACAGGTGCGACACCCTTGAACCTCGGCATCGTCCTCCTGGGGAATGGCACTACGCAACCGGTGGACTTGATCCGCCGGCCAGTGAACACCAGCGAAAGCGCCTCCATCACTGACCTCCGTTATTTTTCGCAGGCCAGCCTTAAGATTCTGCTTTCGGACAACCCGCAAGACATCATGAATCTTCCGTGCATTGATACAAGCACTCAGCCGGTTAACCTGGCCCAGCTTGCTGTGCCGGCTTCGGGTTGGACGTTGTTGGGAGGAAATCCAGCGGCGCTCTACGCGAAAATGATCGCCAATAACACAGCGGGGGACAGCACGATCCCAGTGCCGATGGCGGCATCCGGTGCGGCAAGCGGCGCGACAGCTTACAGCCCCGGGGGAACCGCCTCCCTCTCTGGAAACGGCTATTGGTTAGCTACGCCGACCGGCCCCGGGTTTGCCACTGATTCTGGCCTGCCTATCATAAAGGGCTACATCAAAATCGAAGTGCAGTCCCCAGCCGGTTATGCTGCTCCATGTTCCGCCGGTACCTGGAGGGACGTGACGCTTGAAGTTCTGAGCTACGGCTATGCAGGCCGCAATATCTTTCCGCAAGGCGGGAGCCTCGCCGGGTCAAAATGGGGAACGGCTGAACCGCTGCTTCCACTTCCGACGACCCAGGTGGCTTCCCCGTACAGCGCAGGCTTCACCTGCCCGACTGACGTACATCCCAATGCGATCATCCGATTGGAGCGCGTTCGCGACAATCCATCCAACTACGGGACGGCAGGTCAATGCGGCATAACCGTGTCGGGCGGCAAAGTAACGGTTGCTCCGTCGAACCCGGCGGATTACTGGCCGAACGCGCTCTTTGACACTCGCGAGGGCAACGCGCGCGATATCATCCCCGCTGGCAGTTTGGGCGCCAGTCCCAATCAGATCAGCTATTCACAGATGGTTACGCTGGGCGGTGTCATGCAATACATCGAAATCGATGCCAAGAACTTAGCAGCGTATTTAGCAGGAACCGGGGTTTATAGCACCGGATCCGGACACTCGTCCTTTGATAGCAACAACGCTCCTTACGATTACACGGTGTATATCTCCGACCGCCGCGGCAACTATACCGCGTCCGCATTGACGAACGTATGGCCCCCGACCTCTCCCAGCGGTCACGAGACAGGGGAATTCGGATGGAATGACTTCGTAAACCCCGCCAGCCCATACGGCTGCCCAAACAACACCCAAGACACCGGAGAGGACCTGGATGCCCTGGGCACGACCGGCTTCTATACCTATGGAGCGAATCCGACCTACATCATGGACGCCGGCGCGATAACACCCATTAATATGAGCTCAACCACCGCCAGCACAACGCTGGGTTTTGGCCAATATGGACTTTTTAGCACTGCGGCTCCCGGCAATCTCTACGGCGCGAGCACGACGGCCAATGCCATAGCACCGAATCCAAACTGCACGGTCACCACGCCTGCGACGATTTGGCCCTGGTCCCAGGTTATCCACGCCAATGAAGCGCGAGAAAACCCCAATCCCTTCTTCCGACGGGCCGTCAAGATTATGGACGGCAATAACTTGACGGCGGTTGGCACGTGCATTGGCAGTGGCGCCACTGCGGTACCCTGCGGCCTTGCGATTGCCACGGAGAACCCGGCGTACATCCAGGGTGATTTCAACGCCAACGCCGCCAACGATGGTTTCAATGACCTCACCAACATAGCCGTCTCCGTGAACGCGGATGCCGTGACGCTGCTCTCTAACAACTTCAACGACGTGAACAGCTTCGCGTTCCCCTACGTGACATCGTCCACCCAGCGCGATGCCGTAACCACTTATTACCGCACTGCCGTGATGGCTGGGAAAGGAATCTCCTTCCCACAGCCCGCGACTTGCGGAACTGTGGCCTGCTACGCGGACTACGGCACCGACGGTGGTGTTCACAACTTCCTGCGCTATCTCGAAGACTGGGCTGGCCAGACGTTGAATTACCGCGGCTCGATCATCAGCATGTACTATAACCGCCAGGCCATCGGCACGTACAAGGACGGCCTATCCAACACGGTCTATCAACCGCCAAGCCGCGGCTACAACTTTGATACGGAGTTCCTGACTCCCTCCTTGTTGCCGCCGCGCACGCCGCTCTTCCGCGACGTGAACACAACGGGCTTTACGCAGCTTCTACTGCCGACTCAGTAGAACGCACCTGACTGCAGCACCCACAGCCGGCTCCGGATCATCCGGAGCCGGCTGTTTTTTGATATGACTCTCTTTCCATAGCGGCGGCCCGAACACGAGTATCGTTCGGTGCGCCGACGGGTTATGAACCCGGAAGGGTTCGCGTTGTAAAGCTGGTGTTCACAGTAGGTACGACGCAGGCCTGCAAGGGAGGCCATCCGGCGTCTGTTGTGGGATTGCGGCAGAGCGATGTTATCGCGGGGCTGATCAGAGAGGGATCGACGGTGTTGTCGAGCGGCTCGGCATACACCTGATAGCTGTGCCCCACAGGCAAATGGCCAATTTCGTAGGTGCCATCGAACTGCGCGGGGCCCGGCGCCGCGCAGCTCCATCCTCCAAGCGTCGCTCCAATGACTGCTCCGCTCGCCGCATCCACGGCCACTACATGCGCTCCGAAAATTCCCGTCACGCCGGGCGGCGACGCGGGCAGCGACAGCGGATTGGCAGGCAGGATGCGTCCGCGGAGCGAACCGACATTTACAGTGTCCGCGGGGTCCGGATACAGAACGCGCAATCCCGTAATATCGTCGTTCCCAAGCGGAGCATCCGGCTGTTGTGCGGTGGGCCGCATTCCCGTAAACGTTCCGGGAGCGGGCGCAAACGGATACATCATCGCGGCGAGCACCGCTGAGTGGCTGAATCCCAGCGTGTGCCCCAGTTCATGGATCAGCAGAGACTCGAAATCATATGCCGTGGGCGCCGTCGCCAGCGCCGCAGGCGTCGCAAACGTGATAGTGGAACTGCTGGGATCAAAATAAATGTCAGCATCCAGGATTTGGCCAACTTGCGTCGCGGGCGCTCCCGTTCCTACCTGCACGCCGATAATGTCCGCGGTGATCACGCGCGTGAACGCCAGAATCCCCGGCGTGAACGCGCCGTCCGCCTGGTCGAAACAAATCGAATTCACGCCATCCGATCCGCAAGCGTTTTGCGTGGACGTGCGGGTGACCGCCGCGAACGTTCCGGGAACAAGGGTTGTGCCGCTGACGCCCGACCACACGGCCATCGATTGCGTAATGACTTGCTCGATCTCGTTCAATCGCCCGGCGGCCGTTTGGTCTTCCGTCAGGATAGTCACCGGATTCGTTCCCAGTACCGTGCTCCATTGTTCCGCGATGGCGCCCGGCGCGGTGAGTTCGTGAGATGCAACCGGGCAGGCCGAGCCTCCGGAAATGCTGGCCGGCTGGCGCACATCCGGCACGATTTGGTCGAACGTGTAGCCGCTCGCGCCCGGAATTCCACAAACGCCATAGAAGGCCGCCAAAAGCGCCGCGATGAATTTCTGAACGATCGACGATTTTTCCCGGTTCATGACTGATCTCCTCTTCGGTTCACTTGTTTTCTTGCCGCAGCGCTTTGTGCAGTTTTTCTCTGAAAATGGCCACTGGCAGATTTCGGATTCCACCGCGACGGAAGGCCCGCGTCTGCGGGTCAAAAACGGGTGTGGACGCGGAATCCTGCGTGACGATTTCCAGACCGGATTGCGGATTGCGCGCGATGCGGAAGGTTCCCTGTGACCAGCCCAGAACTTGATAAGGGTCTCCATCGCCTCCCCAGAGGAAGAGATAGACTTCCTCGCCTGCCTGGAACACGGGAACCTCATCCACATGCGAATGCAAATGCGCTACGTTTCCGCCGAGCAGACGCACCGTGACGATTCCTGGCAGAACGCCTTTTTCGCGCTGAACGACTTCAAATTTTGTTTCCGTCCAAATCTCTCCCTGCTCCCATTGGCTCTTCGAGCCGAGGCAGCGCAGACGGGCGACGGCCGTTGACTCCTGAGCCAGATCTTCCAGTTTCAGCCGCGACATGGTGGTCGCGCTTGCCACTACAGCGAGAAGCGCGAGCCCCGCGAGGAATAAAATCCACAAGAATCTACGCCGCTGTGTGTAGCTCATTTTCTTTTACCTCGCCATTTTCACTGGATCACCAACGCGCCACTAGCGGCGGTTTTGTCCAGATTGGTGCTTTGAATGAAAAGCGTGCGCGCGCCAGGTAAAGCGCTCGCGGGAATCTGAAGCGTCAGGTGGATAATTCCAAGACCGGCTGGTTGCGCCGAGATCACCGTCACGTCGCCGAGCCCGGAGACGGTGTACGTCATGCTGGTATCCAATCCGCTTTCAGAGAACACGCAGATATCGAGCGTCGCGTTGCCGCTTGCCGGCGGCTGAATCGGCAGCGGATTGCCGGACAGGGAACAGGAATTGTTGGCGACGGAAAACATGCCGAGCGCAGCGACATTGAGGTCCACGTCGTTGCCTTGAGCCGTGACGCCCGCTGTGGTCGGGTCAACGACCACGATGTTCATGCCGTTTGCTGCCGGGGCGGCGCTGCTTAGAGCGATTACGCCATCCGATGCGTTCGGGAGAGCGACCACCAGCGAGACGGCATTGGAAGCCGTGCCTCCAGGATTTTGGATTTGCACCGAAACATTTCCCACTATGGAGACGTCGGCAGCGGTGACCGGCGCGGTACACTCCGTCGCCGTAATGCAGGTCGTCGTTCGCGCTGAGCCGCCGATCATCAAGATCGATCCTGGCCCGGGGCTTGACGCCGTGAATCCGCTTCCGTCGACGAGCAACGTGAAGCCGTCCGCGGCACCTGCATAGACGCTAGCGGGATGAAGCGAAAGGACGTTGGTACCTGTGGAGATCGTGACGCTAGCCCCTCCGGACTGCGTTGTGTCTTGTGAGCTGATGGCCACCACTTGCAAAGCATCGGGAGTTGGAGCGGAACCGGGCGCGGTGTAGTTGCCGTTTGCATCGATCGAACCGCAAACGCCGCTGCTGGCGCACGCGGTCCCTTGAACTTGCCAAACCACGCTTTGGTTACTCGTTCCAAGCACAGTGGCTGTAAACCCCTGAACCGCTAGAGGCGCGAGCGTGATGCTGGCAGGCTGCACCGAGACGAGCAGGTGGTTGATTACGGTGATTTGTGACGCCGCGCTTTTCGTTGTATCCGCCGCGCTTGTCGCCGTAACGCTCACTGGATTTGGCTGAGGAATCGTTCCAGGCGCGAGATAGTCCACCTGCAGCGCGGTGGCGTTCGCGACGCTTTGGCACGGGCTCGACGCCACGACGCAGATTTGGCCGAGCGTTGCGTTTCCGCCCGAGACTCCGCTTACGCTCCAGTTCACTCCAACGTTGGTTGTTCCGAAAACCTGGGCGGTAAGCGTGACTCGTTGATTCGCGGCAAGAGTGGCTGTGGTGGGAGAGAGGCTGACGTTCACACCGGCCTGCACGGCCATCGTGGCTTGCGCTTTTTTGGTGAGGTCGGCTTGCGGCGTTACGGTAACGGTGACGGAGTTGGGACTTGGCGGAGTAATTGGAGCTGTGTAGGTGGCTGTATCGGCGGTGACTGTTCCCCCCGAGCCTTGCGTGGTCACCACGGTAAGCGTTCCGCACGTTGTGGAGCTGCAGCCAGGGCCGGAAAGCGACCAGGAGAGAATCGCGCTCGGATTGGAGCCGGGCACGGGCGTCATAGTGGCGATGATCGATGCTGTTCCTCCCGCGGGCACGCTTTGCGGCGCTGTGACTTGCAACGTGAAATCGCTGGTGATGTTGATCGCGGCGGAGGCTTGTTTCGAGGGATCGGCGACGCTCTGCGCCGTAATTGTGGCAGTGGCCGGTGATGGGAGAATGGCAGGCGCGGTGTAATTGCCGCTCAGGTCTATAGTCCCGCATGCAGTTGGGCATGTGGCTCCGCTGATGCTCCAGCGAACCGCGGTGTCCGGATGCGCGGCGCTGGCGATGGCTGCGTGAAATGGCTGGGTCGCGCCGAGCTCGACGGCTGCATTCGGAGGAGCGAGCGTGATGGCGATGTCACTCGCGATGGTGAGTTGCGCGGTCGCGGATTTCGTGATGTCTGCCTGGCTTGTGGCGGTCACTTGGACAATCGCTGGCGAAGGGAGATCGGCTGGCGCGGTATATAGCCCGGCGGAAGAGATTGTTCCCGTGGATGTGCTTCCGTTTGGAAGGCCGTTCACGCTCCAGGTCACGGCGGTATTGGTTGCGCTGGTTACCGTCGCCGTAAACGTCTGCGAGTTTCCAAGCAACACGGAAGCGCTCGGCGGAGTTATCGTCACGACGATGGATGGAGGAGGTGAAGGCGGCGGAGGCGGCGGGTTCGTTACGTTGCCGGTGCTCCCTCCGCCGCAGCCCTGGACGCATGCGGCGACGGCGAGCAAGACCACACAGTGCAAAGCAGCTGGAAGCGTGCAGACAAATTTTGCTGGCGCATCGATTCGTTTCCCCTTCGCTGCGTCTTGCCTGAGAGGCCGCATGCAGGTCGGAATGCAGGCGAAGGGCCAGCGAAAGCTCGAGACAAGCATCGATCGTGGAACAGGTGACATGATTTCTGAAGGCCCTTCTTAGCTATTGAAAATGAGGCAGTTACATTCCGGCTAGGAAAGCTGTTGCGTTTTAGCGGCGGAGCGTGAGCCCTGTCGAGAGCTGTGAAGCGCTGTTGGATCTCCCCATTTGGAACTGCGCCACCGTACGACTGTTCCAAAACGGGAGCGATTGCTTTCGTTTTGTCGTTGTTGCATTGCTGGCCGTCTTGTATTTCACTGCTTGGTTAAATGAACCAATTTCGTAGCGACGCCGTCTAGCTGGTGTACGGGGAGGGCGAGCGCTTTTGGCTCGCACAAAAGACCGCATGCAGGAGCTGGTTCTGATCCAGCCACAAAGCATCGTTAGCCGCTCCGCGGTCGCCCCGGACGGAGAGACCAACCTGACGCGCGAAGCTGCTCAGGCCGACCTACGCCAGGAGTTCGAGGAGCGGCTTGTGCAATGCGGGCCGCTGGCGTACCGCGTCGCGCGGGGCGTGCTGCGCAATAGCGCGGACGCGGAAGAGGTCGCGCAGGAAGCGCTGCTGCGCGCGTACCAGCGCTTTGAACGCTTGCGTGATCGCACGAGGTTTCGCGCGTGGCTGGTGCGCATTGCCTTCCGGCTTGCGATAGACCGGGCGCGCTCATCGAAGCGGCGCGAAGTGCGTGAAGCGCTTTGGTCGCAGCCGGCGCCGCGGCCCTCGACGGAAGATTTGGCCGCTGGCAGCGAGTTTCAAGCGCATCTTGACTGTGCCATGGAAGAGCTTCCCGATAAACACCGGTTCGTTCTTTTGCTGGCGGCCATGCAGGGCCATTCGCTCGAGGAAGTGGCGGAGATGCTTGGCCTGCCGGTCGGAACAGTGAAATCGAGATTGTTTTTTGCACGAAAGCGACTTGCGGAGAAATTGCGATGCCATGCGAAAACTATAGAGAAGCGTTAATCGAGGCTGCGGCCGCAGATACCTCGCCGTCGGGCGAACTACGTTTGCACTTGGACGCCTGCACGTCCTGCCGCGCCGCACTCGCCGAAGAGCAGCAACTTTTCGCCACTATCGATACCGGCCTGCGCGCCACCGCCAACGCCGAAGTGCCTGCTTCCTTTCTGTATCGAGTTGGCGCGCGCATTCAGGAGGCATCGGTTTCTCCGCGCCGCTGGAGGCCGTCTTTGATCCTTGCGCTTGTTGGCGCGGCAACGGTGGTGGCAATTTTCATCGGCGCGCGTCCACGTCACTCAGTGATCGATAATCAGGCCAATCAGATTCCTGCGACGATTGCCCACGAGAAATTGGCCACGTCAACGCGCCGTGAAGCCCCCGAATCACCGGTGGTCGTGGCCTCAACGCGCGCGCACCCTGTTCAGCGAATAGGACACGTCAAAACATCGAGTTCCGCGTCGTCAAGTCATTTGGAGGTACTTGTGCCTCCGGATGAACGTGAAGCGTACGCCCGATTTGTCACCGCACAGCAAGTGCGAAGTGACGTAGTCGTCGCCGTCGTCGCTCCAACGCCGGACGATGAAGATAAGCGGCCGAGCGTGAAACCGCTGCAGATTGCCAAACTTGTTGTCATACCACTCGAACAGCTCGCGAGCGCCGTACCAGATAGAGCGCAGGAAGAGCAATAGCGAACGGTCGATCAAAACCACGTCTAATGGAGGACGGAATGAGAATTACATCAGTTCAAGTGGCGTCAGTTCTATTGTTCGGTATGCTTTCGCCGATCGTCCTGGCCCAAGATAAACCAAAGTCAGACGACAAAGCAAAAACAGAAGTTCAGTCGACTTCCATTAAACTGCAGATCGTTTTTGCAGAGTTCGATGGCGAGAAGAAGGTAAAGAGTCTCCCATATGTGATGTACATGAACGCTCCGGACGCGCCCGAACTAAAAGCAGGATGGGACAAACTGCGCATTGGAAGCCGCATACCCGTTTACTCGGGAAACAACCAAATGCAGTACCTGGACGTAGGCACCAACATCGATGCCCGCTCTGCGTATGCCGATGACGGCCACCTTCTGCTCCAGCTCGATCTCGAACGATCATGGGTAGAAGGCGACGTTTCAGTTCCGATAACGAAGACAGATGCAGCTTCGTCCGACACGGCCAGCGGCCACTTTCCAGAGCCGATCATCCGGGCCTTCAGGTCGGAACTCTCCTTGAAATTGCGCGAAGGGCAGCCCGTAGAGAGCACAATGGCGACTGACCCAATCAGCGGCAAAGTGGTGAAGGTGGAGATCAGTTTTAGTGTCGTGAAATGAATTTCTCCGGTGGTCAGTTTCGATCCAGGAGCTTCGTTAGAGTGGTGGCCAGGTCTGAGTAACGGAACTCGTAGCCAAGTTTCTGCAATCTTTGCGGGAGGACGCGCTGGCTGGAGAGAAGCAGCGCGTCGGCCATTTCGCCCAAGGCTAGACGCAGGGCGAAGGCCGGGGCGGGGAAGAGGGCCGGGCGGTGCATCACTCGCGCTACAGTTTTCGTGAATTGGGCGTTTTGTACCGGTTGCGGCGAGATGACGTTGATCGGCCCTCGGGCATTTCCGTTCTCGATGGTCAGGCGCAAGATTTCGGTTACATCTTCGAGTGCGACCCAGGACATCCATTGCCGGCCTGAACCGATTTTTCCGCCAACGAAGAAACGGAAGGGAAGCATGATGGGGGACAGCGCGCCTCCTTCTCTGGCAAGAACAATTCCGAAGCGCGCGAGTACGACGCGGATGCCAATGGCTTCGGCCTTCAGCGCCTCGGCTTCCCACTCTTTGGCCAGACCGGCGAGAAAGTCATTTCCGGGCTGGCTTTCTTCGGTCAGGAGTTCATCGCCGCGATTGCCGTAGATGCCCGTCGCGGACGCGGAGACGAGAACTCTGGGGCGTACGTTCATCTTTGCCAGGGCGGTTACCAGTGCGCGGGTTGTATCGATGCGGCTTGCACGCAATATCGCTTTGCGACTGGTGTTCCAGCGGCCACCGGCTATGGATGCTCCCGCTAAATTTACGACCGCGTCTGCACCAACCGCGGCGCCGCCAAGTTCCCCGGTCGCAGGGTTCCAGGCCACCTGAAAGCCGTCGTTCTCCGTATCCTTCGTGACAGTTCCTGGTCTCACGAGCCGGCAGACGGTGTGCCCCGCCCTTACCAGCGCGGGGACAAGTGCGCGTCCTATCAGACCGCTCGAGCCAGTCACAAGAATCTTCATCGCGATTCTTCTCGATTCTTTCTGAACATCGTTCAAATATGCGATGTCAAAACGCTACGCAAGCATCGCCCAGCGGTCAAGCAATAGAAAACTTCAAAGCGATTTTTTCTGATGAAAAAATCGAAGCCCGCGAACCGCGCCTGGCTGTTGGCGCAAAACGCGCAGGCTATGGCCCCCCGCTGTTCCGCAGGTTACAATTCTCTCGTGAGTGCCCCTTCACAGACAGCTCGCATCAAGGTTCTTTTCTTCGGCCGGCTGAAAGAAATCGTCGGCCACGCCGAAGACTCTATCGAGCTGCCCGAGGGTGCGCCGATCGAGGCGCTCTTTTCTCACTATGGCGCGAACCATCCCGAACTCGCGCGCTACCGCGCTTCGCTGGTCGCCTCGCGGAATCAGGAATTTGCTGCGTGGAGCACGCCGCTCCATTCCGGTGATGAGGTCGCTTTTCTTCCACCGGTTAGCGGCGGGTAGCGCTGCTCATTATGACCAGGATTCAACAGCCCGATTTGCTTTTGCTGGTGCGCGATGTCATCGACCATGACGTTCTAGTACGACATGTTCGCGCCGCTGAAGACGGCGCGGTGGTTACGTTCGATGGCTGCGTGCGCAACCACTCTCATGGCCGGCGCACGCTTTATCTGGATTACGAGGCTTACGAAACCATGGCGCTCGGCAAAATTCGAGAAATCGCGATGCAAATCCACGAGAAATTTCCCGTTCATCTTGTGGCCATCGCGCACCGACTCGGGAGGCTCGAAATCGGCGAGACGAGCGTTTTTATTGCCGTAAGCTCAGCGCACCGGCCAGCGGCGTTTGACGCTTGCCGATTCGCCATCGACACACTAAAGCGCACCGTGCCCATCTGGAAGAAAGAGTATTTCGAGGACGGAGCTGTCTGGGCCGACGGTGAGATGCCTCCCGCGCCCGCGGAGACACGGGCGGCGAAACCAGCATCCTAATGAATCAATGATCTCGACGACCCCTCGCGCGCTCGCTGTGGCCCTCGCTTTTATGGCTGCTCTTTCTTTGGCTGGGCTCGCGCTCTCCCAAGACAAGCCTGACCGTCCGCCCTGGGCACAGCCGAGACCCAGGCTGCCTGCCAATTCCTCTTCCGCTAACACCGCGCCACCTGTACCGCCGACGCTGCCTTCGCCTCCGCCGCCTGGCAGCATTGTGCCAACGCCGGAGCCGCCGCTCAGGCCGCCCGAGGACGCTGACGGGCAGCGCGGCAGGATCAAGGTCAAGGTGGACCTGGTTAACATTTTGGCGAGCGTTCTGGATGACCACAATCGCCCTGCACCGGATCTACCTGTGGCGGCTTTCCAGGTGTTTGAAGAAGGCGTGTTGCAGAAGATCGAAGTGTTTGAGTCCGAAACCAAACTACCGCTGGACCTGGCGCTGATGATTGATTCGAGCTTGAGCGCGAACATGGAAATAGGCTTCGAGAAAGAGGCGGCCGCGCATTTTATTCGGCAGGTGTTGCGTCCCACCGACAGATTGTCGGTATTTGCATTCGACGAAAATGTTTCGCAGCTTGCTCCGTTCTCGGACGATGTTGCGAGTTTGCAAAATGCCGTGCGAAAGATTCCGCCTGGCTCGGGAACATCGATCTACGACGCCGTGCTTCTCGGGGCGCGCGCTCTGGAGCACCGCGGCGAAGAGCGGCGCAGAGTCATCATTCTGGTTACCGACGCCGGGGAAACCACCAGCCGCACGGACTTCGACGCTGCGCGCAAAGAGGCGGTACGCTCGGACGCGTTGCTATATACGATTGTGATTCGTCCGGTGAAAAATGAGAGCGGGCGCAACACTGCCGGCGAACACGCGCTGGAGACGATCACCGAAACTACCGGCGGCGATATGTTCTATCCCGACACGCCACGAGAACTTGATGTGATCTTCGACATCATCGACCGGGAGCTGCGCACGCAGTACCGTCTCGGCTACTACCCCAATCCTCGGGGACCCGGGAACACGTACAGAAACGTCGAGGTGAAAGTGCTGAACGGCGACTATCACGTTCGCTCGCGGAAGACGTATTTAACTGGCCCGCAGTGAATCGAAGGCAATCAGAAATTCCTCTTGGAGATGACGGGGGAGAACAAGTCTGCAGTACCCTACCCCCCCCCCTCCATTTTTGTAAGAATATCAAAACATGAGGGTTATTTTGCGCTGACCTCCTAAGAGTATCATTCCAAGGACTTTATAAACTGTTTATTTTGTTATTCTTGCGATGCGCTTGCCGGATGGAGACTCTATTCGACTTAGTGGCTGCAATCTGGAAGCGAATCGTGTTGCTGAGCAAAATGTAAGAGTTGAAGTCCGCGCTTGGGGGCAAACCCGAAAACGCAGTATTACCTAAGAGGTATAATACGCAATCGATTGCATAATTGCAAATGGAAAATTAGTCGGGCGCCAAACCTCTTGTGGTAATTCGCGAGAGGCTTTGATTCTCTTCGCGCCCAGGGCGTGTTCGGGGAACGGCGCGCTATTAAGGCTTCTTGATGTCCGAACCGGCCTGTTCGATGCTGCCTTTCACCAACTCGGTTTTTACTTCGGATTTTTGTCCGGCAAGGACGTCAACGTCGGTTTCAAAGGTGCGATAGCCGGGCAACTCGATCTTGATTTTGTGCATTCCGGGGCTCACCAGCAGGGAGTGAAATTTCCCGCCAAGTTCGCTTGCGTGGCCCACGTAGCTGCCATCAAGAAAGACAGCCGCGCGTTTTGGCTGCACAGTAATTTTCAGTTCAGAAGTGACGTCAGGAGTCGTAGCGCCGGGAACCAAGTGCATGGAGACTTTAATTGTTTGCGCCTGGCCGGGTTCGACGATGATGTCCTGCGTCAAATCCTGGTAGCCTTTCTGCCGGATGTCGATCTGATGTTTGCCGGGTAGCAGGAGCAGTTTTTTATTGCCCTTGAGCTCCTTCACATAGCCGACATAATTGCCGTCCACCCACACGCCTGAATCTCTATCCAACTGTGTATCGCCGTCAAACCGCACTTCGCCCATGACTTTGCTATCCTGTGCGCCAAGGCGCGCTACGCCAGTGGAAAGAAAAAAGAGCAGTAGCAAGATTGTCGCGGACCCGAGCTTACCTATTTTGAGCATGATGAACCTCGCATTCAGGACGGGAGTTCATTTTAACGCGGACGGGGAGGAGATGCCGCAAAAAAGAGCAAAATCAGAAAAATAAAATCAAGACACGAGATTCGATTCCGCGAATGCAGTATTTTCTTCGGCGCAGGTGGTACAGTGGAAAGCGCATTGGCATGCCGAGCGGCCGGTGAAGCGCCGCGCACCACTTCCATGAGTAAGGACTACCTCAGCGCGGCTATCGAAATTGCACAAGAAGCGGGCAAAATCCTGCGCGAAGAATTCGACCGTCCGGTACAGATTGCTTACAAGGGCGACGTCGATCTGGTGACGCAAGCGGACAAGCGCTCCGAGCAGGCGATTGTTGCGCGGCTGACGAAATATTTCCCGGAACACTCCATCGCGGCAGAGGAGGGAAGCGGGCACGAAGGGGGCACGGAGTTTCGCTGGCATGTCGATCCCCTGGATGGCACAACGAATTTTGCGCATGGGTATCCTTGTTTTGCGGTCTCGATCGCACTTGCACAGCGCGGAGCCCTGCTGGCAGGAGTGGTCTACAACCCCTTCTATGACGAACTATTTGCGGCTGCCCGCGGCGGCGGCGCTACTCTGAACGGGACAAGAATCTTCGCTTCGAAAGTGGACACGCTCGCCACCAGTCTTCTCTGTACGGGTTTTCCGGTGCACAAGCGGCTGGCCACACCGAACATTCATTACTATTGGGATTTCACTTTGCGATCTCACGGAGTACGCCGGGACGGTTCCGCGGCGCTGGATCTGGCGAGCGTTGCGGCCGGCCGGTTCGACGGCTTTTGGGAATTCGGGCTCAAGCCTTGGGACACCGCCGCCGGAGTTCTGCTCATCGAGGAAGCGGGCGGCAAGGTCAGTGATTTCGCAGGGCAGCCGTACCAGCTGGGAGGTCCGGTGATTCTCGCAACGAACGGTTTGATACACGAAGAGGCGCGAGGAGTGGCACTGGAGATTTCTCAACGCGATCCCGCCGCCCCTCTGCGCCGGTAATTCTCCTGCGAAGCGCCAATTTCCACTTACAAAAAGCTATCGCCCTGCTTATGACTTTTTAACGCCGCCAAAGCTAACCTTTTTTGGCAACGACACAGCGTTATGTGCCCATTGAGGTCGCTCGACTTCCGACACCGACAATCCCGTTGCCAAGCAATGAGTACCGGAGAAGGCTATGCGCGCGTTTATACGCAAGAAAGGGTTTGTTCACCTGTTGCTGGCGGGATTGTTCTATTTCAGCGTGGTTCCCACGTGCGTTTCCGCGGACAACATGGAGAATGGCGGTCCACAGCCGAAGACGAAGACGGTCAACGTGTCGCTGCCGGTCGCGACGTCAACAGTCACCCACGACTCGCCGAATGGCGAATCGTTCCTGTTCGCAAACTTTTTTAGCTGGCTGAATGGCGTGGTGGCGGCAGATGAACCGCCAATGGATTCGGCGGCATTCGCGCAGGACGACGCAGCGGCGGAGGCGCCGTGGTCCATTTTGGAAAACTCCGATCCCCGAGGTTCTGTAGCTTCGACCGACGGGCAAGACGCGAACAACAATGACAAGAATGTGCTGAGAGGAAACTTCTTCCAGCGGCTGGCGCAGTTCTACAAGCAGGATTGGGCAGGGACGAACCCCGCCGGATCCGCTCCGGCCAAACGCGGTCTTGCGTCCCCCATAGATTCGCCTCCGTTCCCGTTTTCCGATTGGGGTTACGGTGGCTCACCGGACATCGGTGCTCCCGATGGCAACACTTATCCCTTAATGTCCGCGCTTGGGCTGGAGAACAGCCGGACGAAAATCTATGGATGGGTTGCGACCAGCATAAATTTCAGTACTTCAGCGCAGAACAACTTCCCCGTCTCCTACGACGTCTTTCCCAACAAGATCAAAGTCAATCAGGCGGTTATATACGTGGAGCGTTTGCCGGACACGGTGCAAAACGATCACTTCGACTGGGGATACCATCTCACTGCGTTCTATGGAACTGACTATCGCTTCACGACGGCGAAGGGCTACTTTAGCCAGCAATTATTGGGTTTCAATCGCCAGTATGGCTTCGATCCCGTTCTCGAATACGTTGACCTCTACTTTCCCGTTCAAGACGGCCTCGACATCCGAATAGGCAGATTTCTTTCGGTTCCTGGGATCGAAGCGCAGTTGGCTCCGAACAATTACAACATGACGCACTCGCTGCTTTACACGATCGATCCCTTCACGGATACAGGGATGTACGGCACGCTCAAGCTGAACAAACAATGGATCGTTCAGCTTGGCATATCTGGCAGTCACGATGTTGCGCTATGGACTCCCGACGCAAAACCATCTGCCATTTTTTGCCTGAACTACTCCACAAAGAGCAACAACGACAATTTTTACGGCTGTGCAAACGGGATTAACGACGGCAAGTATGCGTACAACAACCTGCAGGATTATGATTTTACCTGGTATCACAAGTTCAACAGCAAGTGGCATATGGCGACTGAAGCCTGGTACATGTACGAGCGCGATGTGCCGAACGTCGCGGGCAATGTTGCAAATCCCATCAAGCCTGAGATTGGCGCAAACGGCGCATTTTGCAGGTTGGGAGTCCTTCGCTGTACTGCGCCCGAATACGCCATCGTCAATTATATAAATCGCGACGTCAGTTCCAAGTTTATGGTTGGATTCCGGTCGGACTTCCTCGACGACAAGAAGGGACAGCGGACCGGTTTCGCCACGAAATACACGGAAAATACTTTATATGCCACCAAGTACATCGGTAACACGATCATGCTCCGGCCTGAGCTGCGCTTTGATCACTCGTGGGACCTCGCGGCATACAACAACGGAAAGGCTCGAAATCAGCTCTTCTTCGGCATGGACCTAATTTATAAATTCTGAGTCTTGGTTCGAACGGGGAACGCTCGTCTTTGCGGAATCAAGAAACGGATTGATTTGGCCATCCTTGGGAAGTTTCAGCGATCAGCGCAAAACCTGGTGCTGTCAAAGAAAGACCAGGCCAGGAGCGTTTCTTTTTTCTTGCGAGGACTGGCGCTATGTTAGCCGTTTTCTCGCTTGGCTCTTTGGAGCAGCGCCGGTGCGCATGCCGTCACGAATACATCACATCTTCGGCGATCTCTCTCCCGTGTGATGCAGCATCGGTATACCTTATAAAGAGGGCTGCGACGTGGGACCGCTGCGCTGCTGAGGAGGATTGTCCGCATGTACAAAGTTGTAGCGCTGGTCACGATGTGGTTGGCACTTTTTCCGGCGTGGAGCCCGCAAAATGAAGATATTAACGATTGTTATAAACGCTGTCAGGTAAGGCCACAGACAGATCCTGAATTACAGAGGCAGGAGATCGTTAATCTGGAGAAAGAAGCTGCGCACGCTATTCAGCAGAGCGATGGCACGTTTTTCCGGCGGGTTTATAGCGAAGAATTCACAGGAACGCTTTCGCGGGGCGAACCCGTGAACAAGGCGGGGCTTATCAATGCGGTCGAATCGACTGCGATTCGATACGAGTCCTTCAACGCTTCGGACATCAAGGTGCGGATTTACCGGGATTCGGCGGTAGCAACGTGTCTATGGTCCTCCCGCGGCATCCTAAAGGGGCAATCCGTGAGCAGCCAAATGCGCGCCATCCATGTGTATATAAATGTGGGAGGCGGTTGGCGAGTGGTCGCCGGGCAGGAGAATCCCTTGCCACCCTACATGCAGCAGGTGTTGTAGCCCTCGGTTTGGTCGGGGCGCGAAAGCATCTTTCCAATTTCCGAGCGAGCTTTCTCAGGAGGCAGGAGCGGCGAGGTCTGTTTTGACAGCTGCCCCGACGGCTCGTTGCTAATCACTCGTACCGCAAAGCAACCATGGGGTCAACGCGCATGGCTCGTCGTGCGGGAACGTAGCATGCGAGCAGCGCGACGCTGACAAGAAGGAGAGCGACGGTTGCAAACGTGATCGGGTCGGTGGGTTGTACGCCGTAGAGCAGACTGGAAATGAGCTTTGTCAGCGCGAGGGCGCCGGCGAGTCCAAATGCGACGCCTGCGAATGCGAGGCGGGCGCCTCTGCCAATCACGAGACGCCAGATGTCGCTGGGTTGGGCTCCTAGAGCCATGCGGAGGCCGATTTCGTTGGTGCGCAGGCTCACTACGTAACTCATAACACCGTAAATTCCCATGGCGGCGAGGAGAAGGGCCAGGCCTGCAAAGACGCCAAGCAGGTATGTGGAGAACCGGCGCGGCGAGATGGAATCCGCAAGCAGATTATCGAGTGTCATTACGTGGGTTACTGGGAGGCTTGGATCGAATTTGCGAATCACGCCGATGGCAGCTTGCGCGAGCGCAGCAGGATCGGAAGCCGTTCGAATCACAGTATATTGCGGCCAGCCGCCAGTGTAATAGACATCGAGAGTCGGCGCGGCTTCCAGGCCATATTGATGAACGTTGCCAACCACGCCAACGATCGTGAGCCAGCAGGGCGTCGGATCGAGCGAACAAACATTGACGCGTTTGCCGAGAGGATCGCCACCGGGCCAGAATTTTTGCGCGATGGTTTCATTCACGAGGATGGTTTGGCCGGCGTAATCGTGCGCGTCGAGCGGGCGGCCCATGCGCAGAGGAATTCCCATGGCCGCAAAATAGCTGGGGCTAACGGAGCGCGTCTCCGCAATAGGCCTTGCGCCGTTGGCGGGAAGCGGCTGCCCTTCCACCATAAATCGTGACGCGGAGCGTATCGCCGAACCCAGTGGCAGAACATTGATGCCACCGACTGCTTTTGTTTCTGGCAAGGACTGAAGTTTTTGCGCGAGGTCATCGAATTGCAATGACTGCTTGCGCGCAAGAGCGATTTGCTGCTCGGTGGTTAGTTTGTTCGATTCGGCGGGGGGCAATTGCGGCTGGTTGACCTCCATCGCCAGGATGTGATCGCGCTGGAAGCCGGGGTTGACTTCCATCAGACGATGGAAACTGCGAATCAGCAAGCCGGCGCCGACCAGGGGAATGAGCGCCAGTGCGATTTCCGAAACGACCAGAAGACTGCGGATTTTTTGGCCAGAGGCCGCGCCCGTCGTTCTTGTCCCTTCCTTAAGTACACTGTGCAGGTCTTGCTTCAGAGTCTGTAGCGCGGGAATCAGCCCGCAGACGATGCCCGCGAGAAAACTGACCGCAACGGTGAACGCCAGCACCCACGAATTTAGTCCGGCATCTTTTACGTTCGCCAAATCGGGTGGAATGAAAGAGCCCAGGACACGAAGACCGGCCGAGGCGAATAAAACACCCAGCGCGCCTCCAAGCAGGGAGAGCAAAATGCTCTCCGTCAGCAATTGTCCCAAGAGACGCGCGCGGCTTGCGCCAAGCGCGACGCGCAACGCGATCTCCTTCTGCCGAACGGCATTGCGCGCCAGCAATAAATTCACGATGTTGGCGCATGCCACCAGCAGTACGAGGCACACGGCTCCGAAAAGAATGAGCAGCGCCACGCGCATCTTAACCGCCGAGGGATCTTCCAACGGCGTCACCAGCACGCCCCAGTTTTTGTGCGTGTCTGGAAAGGCTTGTTCCTCCTGGCGATTTAGTGCGATTAACTCCGCCTGCGCTTGGGAGATGCTGGTGCCAGATTTCAAGCGCGCGATAATATTGAACTCATGATGTAGATGGCTCGTCAGGTCATCGCCGTAGACACTGACGGGCATCCAAATATCTGTCGTGGGAGCCAAACGAAACTCGGCGGGTAGAACGCCCACGAGAGGGTAATCCACTGCGTCCAGCACAAGGGTACGTCCCACGACCGAGGGATCCGACCCAAAATGGCTCTGCCAGAAACGATGGCTGATCAGCACGACGGGCGCGCTTCCGGGAATGTCTTCCCCTGGAGTAAACGTGCGTCCCGCAGCCGGACGAACTCCAAGCAAGGGGAACAATCCCGATGTGGCCAGCCGCGCTTCCACGCGCTCGGATTGGCCATCGCCGGTTAAATTAAATCCGCGCGGTGTGTCCTCGTACGCGGCCATTAGAGAAAAACTTCGGGCTTGACGCTGGAAATCCTGAAAGTCTCCCGAGGAATTGGGAACTTGGGGGAAGCCAGGGAGATAGGAGTTCCAAACTTGAACGAGAGCTGCTGGGTCTCGGTAGGGTAGTGGGCGAAGAAGGACATTTTCTACCACGCTGAAGATCGCCGTGTTCGCGCCGATGCCCAGCCCGAGCGTCAAAATCGCGACCGCGGCGAATCCTGGATTCTTGCGCAGCATGCGTATAGCAAGCCGCAAGTCCTGAAAAAGCGTGTTCATGGTTCTTTTTACCTGATGCACGGTTAGACGCGCGTTTCACGGCGCCGTTTCCCAGCCGCAGCGAGATTCTACAATGCCACAGGAATAGCGGATTGTTCTTATTTTTGAGATTTCAGGGGGGCTTATTTTACGCGCGAATGGCGTGGCGCAACGGAATCAAAGGCTCGGAATTCGAAATCCAGCAAGGCAGGCAGGTGCTGCGCGAAATAAGCCCAATCGTGGCCGCCGGGATACAGGTGAAATTCGTGGGGGATATGGCGCGAAGTAAGCAATTTGTCCAGAACGACCGCGCCCGTGTCGAAGCCATAATCATCTTCCGAGCCACAGTCAAAATAGATTTTTAGGCCGGCCAGATTCGCGGTGCGAGCGATAGTCACCGGATCGTTCTGCTTCCAGAATGCGGGATCGAATGGAGAACCAAACACGCTACCGAGAAAGTGTAGCAGGCCAAGTTGACGAGAATTTTGTGCGCTGATATTGGGCAGTTTTTCGAGGAGCGCCGCGCTGTGCGCGCCCACCGCCTCAAAGAGCAGCGGATGCCGGAAGGCGATGTGCAGAGCGCCGTACCCGCCCATGGAAATGCCTGCAATTCCGCGCGACTTACGCCCGGTTTGCGCGCGGTACCGTTTTTCCACTGCAGGCATAAACTCGCGCAAAAAGAAATCTTCATAACGATGCTGGCCGTCTTTCGAGTTGATGTAAAAGCTCGTACCGGCGGCGGGAGTTACAATCAGAAAGTCGCCCAGTTGATGTTGCTCCCACAGATCTTCAATGAGATTCATTCCGCCCGAATGCACAAGCATCTGCTCGTTATCGCCCAAGCCGTGCAGAAGATAGAGGATGGGGTAGCGGCGTGTCGTGTCCGTGTCATAGCTCGGCGGCAGAAGAACGCAATAGGGGACAGTGCGCTGCAGAATTTTGCTCGGCAAGGAAACGCATTCAGCTCGGCCGGCAGCGCTGGCTGATGGCGCCAGAAGGGCAGAGGCGACACAGCCAAAAAGCAGCGCCGTAAGTACGGCAGGCCCAGTTTTATTCATACCGCAGGGCCTCAACGGGGTTCAATCGGGCGGCGCGACTCGCTGGATAGAGTCCGGCGGCAAGACTCACGCCCACGGCAAACACAATTGCTCCGAGCACGAGCCACCACGGCACGGAGAAAACGTGCGCCGACGGCAAATTTTGCCGATGCAAATAAATATTCGTGCCCCAAGTCAGCGCTCTTCCGATGAACCAGCCAAAACCGACGCCGAGAATTCCGCCGAACAAACCCATCACGCCGGCTTCCACAAAGAAAAGCTGCTTAACGTCGCGGTCGGCGGCGCCAAGAGCTTTCAAAATGCCAATCTCGCGCCGCCGCTCCAAAATGGCCATCACGAGCGTGTTGATGATTCCCAGCGTGGCCACGGCCAGAGCCAGGCTCCCGAAAATCGCCAGCAAAAGATCGAAGATGGTGAAAAACAGGCGCAAATTGCGCGTGGCATCGAGCAGGGAAAACGTGCCGAAACCCATGGCTTTAATGGCCGTTTCTATTCCGCCGACATGGGTGGGACTCTTTGCGCGTACTGTTAGGCTCGCGTACTCTTGTTTTCCGTTTGTCGCGCGAACGGCGTCGCGCAGGTCGTTCACCTGCGCCGCACGGAGAGCGGAGGCGACATCAAGCGGAATCAGCAAGCGTCCGCTGCCGAATCCGCCGAAGCCCGCCGCCGGTTCTGTCTCGACAATTCCCACGATGCGCAGATTTTTCTCACGGGGAACGATGGAAAATCCGCCCGTGCCGGAGTCGTTCGCATCGCCGCCACGCGCGCCGCTAGCGTCATTCTGCGGCGGGAGCGCCTCGCGCTCTGCGTAGCGCACCACCAGTTCCTTGCCAATCAGAGCCGCCGTTTGCGGGGACAAATCCTTCGCGAATTCGATTTGCAAAATGGCTTCGTTCGCATTCGGGCCAGAAAAGAATCTTCCTTGGATTCCATCGAACGCGCCGGTTTGCTGCGCCGAAGCCGGCACTCCCGCGACGATCGTCGAATAAGAAATGCCGCCGTAGCGAACTTCGGTCGGAAAGCGAATCTGCGGATAGACCTCGACCACGTTTGGCAAACGCGCCAGCTCGTTCCGGGCACTCTCATCCAGCTGACGAGCTTCTTTTTCCGGAGTGGAATTCTCAGTGGGCCGCCGGCGCATTCCTTCCATATTTCTGCGCTGCGTGACGATCACCGTGTCAAACAATCCGGTGTTCGCAAGGCGCTTCGTCGCCAATTCCTGCAAGCCCACGCCAAGAGAAAGCATGGCCACGAGAGACGCTACGCCTACCGCAACGCCAAGCGTCGTCAGCGAATTTCGCAACACCGCCTCGCGCAAATTACGAAGCGCCAATTCGCCGAGGTCGCCCGCCTTCATGACTTCACTCCGTCTGACACCAATTTGCCGTCGGCAAGTGCGGCGATGCGATCGGCGAAACGTTCCGCCAGCGGCCTTTCGTGCGTCACCATAACGATGGTCATGCCGAGCTTTTGCTGGACTTCTTTCAGGAGAAGCATGATGGACTCGCCCGTGGCGCTGTCCAGATTTCCGGTTGGTTCATCGGCGAATAACAGGGTGGGGCGGTTTACGAGCGCACGCGCCAGGGCTGCGCGCTGTTGTTCTCCTCCGGACATTTCGCTCGGGCGATGGGTCAGGCGCTTTTCGAGATGCACGCGCTCGAGCGCTTCCTGCACACGCTGTCCACGCTCGCCGCGGTTCACTTCCGCCAGGCGCAGAGGCAGCTCGACATTTTCCTGAAGCGTCATACGAGGGAGCAAGTTAAACGATTGGAACACCATTCCGACGGTCCGGCTGCGATAACGTGCCAGTTCGAGCGAACTCATCTCGGAGAGATTCTTTCCGTTGGCGAAAATTGCGCCGTCTGTCGGACGGTCCAGCCCCGCCATCAGATTCAGCAGCGTGGATTTTCCCGAGCCGGAGCTGCCCAGCAGAGCCACGAATTCTCCGGCGCGCACCTCGAGCGTCACATCATCGACGGCTCGAATCACCGTGGAACCCATCTCGTATTGCCGCGAAACGCGCTCGGCGCGAACGGCCACACCATTCCCGATCGTCATCATTACCCTTCGATGGTACAACGCATCGCATGCATCGTTTGTGACGAACTATTTTTAAGTGCGCGTCATCTCTTGTGAATCGAGGCGGCGCGGGTCCTCCAAAAGGCCGAAAGAGTGTTCTTAAGAATTTTGTTGACACCTCCGCATGCTCCTGCTAATTTCCTAGCAGAGAGATGCTAGAAAAATAGCACATGAACCGAAAGCCCAAGCCAAACGCACTTTCCCGCCGCGAGCGCCAGATCATGGATATTCTCTACAAGCTCGAGCGCGCATCCGTCGGCCAAGTGCTCGCGGAGATTGCCGGCAAGCCCAGCTATTCCACGGTTCGTGCCCAACTGCGGGTCCTCGAAGAAAAGGGACACGTTCGCCACGAAGAGCACGGTCTTCGCTACGTCTACGTTCCCGCGGTGCCGCGCGAGGTGGCCAGACGCTCCGCCCTTCGCCACGTTATGGAGACTTTTTTCGACGGTTCCACGGAGAAAGTCGTGGCCGCTCTGCTCGGCGGCGAAGTCGCGCGCATCACTCCAGAAGAATTCGATCGCCTCGCGCACCTCATTGCGAAAGGCCGGAAAGAGGGTTGACCATGAGCTTGCTTACCAGCTTGCAGCCCGCGCTCGCGTTTCTAATTTCGTGTTGTGCCAAGGGCTCGCTGCTTCTCGCCGCCGGATGGGTTATCGCCATCGCCTTGCGGCGGCGTTCTTCAGCTGTTCGGCACCACGTGTGGGCCACTGCGATTCTCGCCTCGCTCGCGCTTCCTCTCTTCGCGTTTCTGCTGCCCGCCTGGCGTTGGGCGACGCTTGGCAATGCCGGGGCCCTTTGGGGTCTCGCGAACACAAATGGGCCTTCGTACATTCCTCACACAATTCCGTCCGTGATCGTGAATGCCGTGGCGGATACGCCGAACTTTGACAAAGCTGTTATCGCTGCCCTTCTCATCTGGGTAGCCGGTCTCCTCTGCATCCTTTTCCGGCTTGCGGCTGGTCTGGGGCGCGTTGCTTGGGCGTCGGCAGGTGCAAAGCCAATTTTCGAGGAAGATTGGGTGCGCTGCGTTCTGAGGATTTCCAAATCACTCAAAATCGGACGCCCCGTCCGTTTGCTGCTGTCGGACAGTCCACTGGCCATGCCGCTCACCTGGGGAATCGTGCGGCCAGTCATCGTTCTGCCATCCGGTGCTATGCATTGGCCCGAGGATCGCCGGCGCATCGTCCTCTCTCACGAACTCGCGCACGTCGCCCGCCACGACTGGCTCATTCAGATCTGTGGAGAGCTGGCCCGCTGTTTAAATTGGTATAACCCGCTCTTTTGGCTGGCGGCTGCGCGTCTTCGCCAGGAAGGCGAGCGCGCTTGCGATGACGCTGTCCTGCTTTCTGGCGTCACGGCCTCCGATTACGCCAGCCAATTGCTCGAGCTCGCAAGGACACTCGAAAACTCAGGCCGCGCATGGTCCACTGCTCTGGCCATCGCGCGTCCATCCAATCTTGAAAGGAGATTTGCCGCTATGTTGAATCCCTCCATGAATCGGAGCCGCTTATCCAAGAGGGCGAAATTCCTAATTCCGCTTCTCGCTCTCACGTTGCTGCTTCCCCTGGCCGCCCTTCGCCTCAGTGCACAGAATGCGCCGGGTAAGGTCAGCGGTTCGATCCACGACCCCAGCGGTACCGGAGTTTCCAACGCCACCATCATCATGTCCAATCACGCCGCCAACACGGTCGACATGACTACCTCTGATCACGACGGCAACTTCAGCTTTAAAACGCTTCCGTCGGGTGACTACGAAATGCAAGTGGTCAAGCCCGGATTCAAGGCGTATCGAATTCCGCAGGTGGTGCTCGAATCTGGCCGCGATTTTTCTCAGGCAATCCTGCTTGAAGTGGGCTCAATTACGGAGAGCTTGCAAGTGACACCTGAGAACTCGGAGAGGCCAACCGTCGCCGCGACAATTGCCGGCAAACCCTCGCGGTTGCACATCGGCGGCAGCGTCGAAGCTTCCAAACTCATAAATAAAGTCCAGCCCGTTTATCCCGAATCCGCCAAATCTGCAGGAGTCAGCGGCACGGTCGTTCTTCATGCGGTTATCAGCATGGACGGCAAGCCACTTTCGCTCCGCGTAATGAACAGTCAGATTGATCCCGACCTTGCGCGTTCGGCCGTCGAAGCTGTCAGCCAGTGGCACTACACTCCCACGTTGCTCAATGGGGAACCGATCGAAGTGGATACCACCATCAACGTGGTTTATACGCTTAACCCGTAAGATTCTGCCGGAACCTCGATGCCTCTGAAGCCGCCACAAAGCGTGTCAGCGCTGCTCTTGGTGTTCGGGCTGGTATCTGCCGGTTGCTCGGTGAGGCGGTTAGTGGCAGGCATTGAACCTCCTTTTCGCTTGGGGTCGGTGTATGGCCAGCCCGTTTTATTCGCGCCCTCGACCCCGGAGACCAACCCAAATAGTTCCGGGATCGGCGTCAAATTGGAAGTTCCCTCGCACGTTGCATCGACCGGCGCCGATTGCCTTGCTGTGAACGGCCCATTCCATGTCCAAATGGCGGGCAAACAGCCGGCTTCCGTTCAAATTATATTGCCCTCGCCGGAACGTTGGATCAGCGATTTCCACGGGCTCATCGGCCCCGAGGGTGACGCTGGAGCCGATCTGTATGGTGTTTTGGCCAAGCTGGATCGGCTCCAAAGGGCAGGGTGTTTCGGAGAAGATGATTCCGTGATTCGCGATTTCATTCTGCAGAGTCTTCCCATTGAGCCGAGAGAAAGCCTATTCAGCTATTACGGGTACCGCCCGAATCGGAGCGGTCTGGATCTCAGGCTAGGCATGCGTCTGAAGATCCAACGCGCTTATCTCAGGGATTCTAAGGATGGCGAGGAGGGGCAAGCGTCCGCAGGCTCCGGAGGCGTAAGCCTCTTATATTTCAATGTGGAATCAGAGAGCGATGAGAAAATCCAGTTCCGCCGCGCCGGAGATGTTCGATTCACGCCACGCGCGCTCGGAAGAGAATTTCGAAATACGGGGCTTGAGATGGAGTTGGCCGGCATTCCTGTGGAGCGCAATTACCGCCTGGTTTTCTACACGCTCTTAGTTTCCAAGGAACAGAAACTCGCGACCGCGGTCCTTGGAGCAAGCACTTCGAGCCAATTGGACGAGATGGACGCAAAACTACGGTTACGGCCTGAAGATGGCTGCAAGAACTTCTCCGGCATGGAAGGCGTCGCTTGCCTCGAGTTCAAGGGACTGGTAACGGTAACTGGGCAGATTCGGGTGCAGCTGAACGGCAAGTCCAAATTCGTCGACTGCGGAACCAGCGTGAAGGATCTCGAACCGGAGAGTGCCCTTGCCTCCCTCAGGATTCAAAGAAAATTTATGAGCTCGTACCGCGATGTCCGCTTCAAACCCGGGGATCCAGATATACTGCCTCTCGCCTTGGTAGCTGGCGATCGCTTAATGTGGACTCAAACTGCGTCTAACCCTCTTTGAGAAGGGCCTCGATCTTTCCTCGCGCCATCGTTAGTGCGCACTTCCCGCGCAATTTACTATTCCTACTGGCTTTCTCGGCCTTCCGAAGCTACCGTCCCGCCTATGAGGCGTTCTCCAGCGAGAAGAGCGGGATTGGGAGGCAATCTTCGCGAAGTAATTCACAGGCTAACGAGTAGCCAGCCTCAAACGCTTGCGGTGAATAGGCGTTTCTAGTTGGAAAATTCGGCGTCGTCGTAGACTTTGTCGCCGCGAAGCACATCGTCGTCGCTGGCGCCCCAGTCCTGGTTCGAAGACATCGAGAAAGAAACGGTCGCGTCTTTGTTTGGATCGGCGAGAGTGTGGAATTTTGCGCCATTGAACGCGGTTTGGCCAGGAACGAAACCGCTGATTAAGTCCGTTCCGTCGACGCTGATTTGGAAGTCCGCGATGAGCGCGGGACCCCCGACGGGAACGCTAAGATCATAAGTCGCCTTCACACTGACGTGATCCTTCTCAAATCGGATGCGGTATTGGATGGGAAGATTATCATCGGACATGAGAAGCTCCTTGCGTCGTTGCGGAAACGCGTCGAAATATTGTGCCCCCAGTATAGATAGTTCTCTGTTTTGGGCGCCATCGGAAAGAATGCGGGGTCACGTTCGAGCCGCACACATCTTATCGCCGGATACGTTTCAGCACAGCCACGGCAGGAATTTTCTTTCACACGGCTCTCTTCCTCTACACTTTCTTTGATACGACTAGCTTCTTTTGAACGGACTGCGCCCAAGCTGGGTTCGTTTAGCTTTTTTTGATGAAAGCTCTGGCAGCGTGCTGGGGGAGGTTTGTGTGGGGGCAAGCGAGAATTATGATTTGGTCGTGATCGGCTGCGGCCCCGCCGGAGAGAAAGCCGGCGCGCAAGCTGCCTATTTCGGGAAGCGAGTTGTTGTCGTCGAGCGCGCTCAACACACGGGCGGAAGCTGCATCAATACGGGTACAGTGCCAAGCAAGACTCTGCGCGAATCCGCGCTCTATTTCTCGGGGCTGAGGCAACGTGGCCTTTATGGCATCGATTATTCACTCAAGGAAAATCTTACGGTGCAGGATTTCATGCACCACGAACGCGCCGTCGTTGAAATGGAACGCCAGCGCATTTTGAAGAATCTTGAGCTCCATAAGATAGAACTGGTTCGAGGACAAGCGGCGTTCGAAGATGCGCACACCGTCGCCGTCACTGGTGAAAATGACACGAGGAAATTTCGCGGCGAAGTCATTCTCATCGCTACCGGCTCTAAGCCGTACCGTCCTCCGGAGATCGCTTTTGACGACGTGCACACCTTTGATTCCGACACGTTTCTTCAAATGGACCGTATTCCTAAAAGCCTCGCTGTTATCGGCGGGGGTGTCATTGGCTGTGAGTACGCGTCCATATTCGTGGCGCTTGGGGTGGACGTCACGCTTGTCGACGGCCGAGACAGGCTGCTGCCTTTTCTCGACGCGGAGATTTCCAATCGTCTTCGCGACCGCCTGGCTTCGCTAGGCACGCGCTTTCTGTTCAACGAGCGTCCCGTAAAGGTAGAAAATTCTTCCGCGGGCGTGCGTCTTTCGATGAAGAGCGGCAAGACGCTCGAAACGGACGCAGCACTTTTTGCGGCCGGACGCCGTGCCGCGATCGACAGCCTTGCCCTTGAAAAGGCCGGCCTGACGATCAACGACCGCGGATACATTTCCGTGGACGATAATTATCGGTCCCCTGTTCCGAACATCTATGCCGCAGGCGATGTGATTGGATTTCCGGCGCTGGCCTCCACTTCGATGGAGCAGGGGCGCGTGGCCATTTGCCATGCGTTTGGCTTCAAGTACAAACAGCGCGTCACATCCATGCTTCCGATGGGGATTTACACCATTCCGGAAATTTCCGCGGCGGGAGAAACGGAAGAATCCTGTAAGGAAAAGAAAATCGATTACTGCGTGGGGCGTGCCCATTACGAAAACAACGCTCGCGGGCACATCATCGGAGATACAACCGGGATGCTCAAGCTCATTTTTGCGCGCGCAGACCGCAAACTTCTCGGCGTGAGCCTGATCGGAGAAAGCGCTACCGAGCTTATCCACATCGGATTGATGGCGCTCGACAATAATCAAACAATCGACGAATTCATTCAGCAGGTTTTCAACTACCCGACGCTTAGTGAGACTTACAAGTATGCGGCGTACGATGGGCTCGGCAATCTCGCTGGCCATAAACTCCGCGAAGGTTAGTTGTGGTAAGCGAGTTCTGTCATGCTAGAAAAAGGCAATGCAATGAAGCCTCGAATTTCACTCTTTTTCCTTTTCGTGGTCGCTCTCGCCCCGATTTTGTTTTCTTCTAATGGGCTACCAACGATTTCGGATTCGCAGTACCTGTCGCCCAAACGCACCTATCTCGGCTTCGACCGAAACATGTATCCCGGCGACTCGGGCATGAAAGCCCTGCGCCACGACTTTGCGTTCACCAGCTATTGGCTGAGTGCGCCGCCCGGAGAAAAAGTGAGCGCGTGGCACGGCAAACGCGAATTTATCCAGTCGTTGGGGTATGGATTTGTCGTCCTTTATAATGGCCGCGGACAACGCGAGATAAAAAACGCAAAGATTGCCCCTAGTTTGGGCGAAGGCGACGCGCATGTCGCAGCCGAAGCCGCCAAACGCGAGGGATTTCCGGCAAACACAATCGTGTTCCTTGATATCGAAGAAGGCGGCCGTCTCTCGCCCGCCTATCACTTGTACTTACAGAGCTGGTTGTGGACGTTGACTCAGCTGGATTACCAGGGCGGATTTTATTGCTCGGGAATTCCAGTGAGAGAAGACGCACTAACAACCATAACGACCGCCGACGACATCACTGATTTCCTCGCTCTCAAATCCCGGCCATTCACCATTTGGGCCTTCAATGACGTATGCCCGCCGTCGCCAGGATGTGTGTTTCCCGAGAAGGCGCCTTCACCGCAATTGAGCGGAAACTCGAACGCCAATATTTGGCAATACGCGCAATCCCCGCGTCGGATGGAACGCACAGTGCACTGCGCTCCCGGCTATCACAGCGACGGCAACTGTTACGCGCCGGCTGACACCGCCCATGTTTGGTTTCTCGACGTGAACTCCGCCACCTCGCCCGATCCTTCTAACGGATCTGGTGCGAGCAAATAGCGCGGCAAACGCGCGCTCCGCAGTTTTTGTGAAAATTAGTCCGTGGGATTCCGGGGAAATTTGAGGTACGGTAGCCGCACTCCGTTTATCGAAACCTGATCCGCGCGGATGTTTGCCGGCGCTTCGAATCCTGCAATGCCGCCGTTCGTGACGTAGTCATCCTGATCCACGCCGTCTCCACTGACGCCCAGCCCGCCCACGAGGGTGCCGTTGAGATACAAGCCGGCGCTTCCGGGAAAGAAAACGATGCCGCTCTTGTTCACGTTGGGAGGTCCCGGCTGGAATCCTTCCGTGCAAGGATTCGCGACGTCCTGCAAGAAAATATTGAAAAAAGGTCCCGCGCCGGTGCCATCAATCCCCGGAGGGAATAAAGGCTGCGCCCCAAAGCTAATCGTGCGGTTGGTGACGGCCGTGCCCATGGGCACTTGATTGAGATCTGCGGCCGTCCGCGCGAAGCTGTTGAAGTAGACCATGTTTCGCGCTTTACTCGCCGCCACGTCAATACTGAAAACCGTTGAATCCTGCATGCGGCGGAGGCCGATGATGGTGCCATCGAGGTCGGCGACCGCGATCGTCATCCGTGCGCGCGCGCCAATCGGCAATCGAATCGCGGCGCGCGTTTGATCCGCGGTGGTTTCCGCATTGTTAAGAATGGTCTGGACGTCTGTCGCTTTCAATCCGCCGAGTGGTCCAGCCGCGGGCATGATTAGATCGCCGTCGGGAGGCTGTCCCGCACTGTTCGCGGGCGCAATCAGAAACGAGCCGCCGCCAGCAACCGGTCCCGCCGAGACGTTCGCGGGCAGCGAAGTCTGGGTTACGAAAGGAAGCGAAACGCCATTGATGGAAACCACTCCGGGAGCAGCCGGCGTCGGTCCAAAAGAGTCCGACGGCCCCGTGCGCTGGGTCGTCGATCCAACGAATGCGGCGTATTCGGCGACGTTGAAATCGCTTGAAGACGTAACCACCCCTATCCCGCCGAGAACAACATTCTGATAAAAAATCGGCACGCCACCGGGATTCACCGACAGAGGATCTGAATCCATCGTGTCGGTTTTGCCGGTGATAACACCGGGCCCAAAACCTCCGCCCAACGCGAGCGAGGGAGGAATCTGGCTTTGAAAGGACGCGCTGCTAACCAGTGTGCACCCGCGGTTCGTATTCTCGATTCCGTAAAGAGCCGCAGGCGGTTGATTCGTTACGCCTGGAGGGAAATGAATTCCGCTGATGAAGCGAACCGTGCGCGAGGATAGCGGCGCTTGATCATTGCTGAAAAACGCGCCTGTTCGGGCGAGGGCGACGGCCACATCGTTCGCATCCACCATCTGTCCAAAGTTGCCGACTGCCGTGGCGGGTGCGTTTTGCGTGCGGTACACACCCAGCACAAATCCAGCCCGGTCCACCACTGCCACGACCATATCGACATTCGCGGAATTCACCGCGGCCATCACGATGCTTTGTACGTCCGTGATTTGCAGCGGCTGCACGGACACAGCCGGAGGGGGAGAAACGGGTATGCTAGTGCCACCTCCACAGCTCACCAGTAGCAACGCCAGAACGCCGGCAACCCCAAGCGCCAACAGAATGCCAACCGCCAGGGTCTTTTGGCGGCGCTCCAAAGCGCGGTGTGCCGCGACTGGCCTGCGAATCGAATGTTCCTTTTGCATGAAGCGTATCTTCCTTAGTAACACGCCGCGTCGCGCCCCTCAATCCATCGCGACGTCAGCGATTCCTATCGGTGAACAATTAGGCCCCGGAGAAGTGTTATCGACTGTGTTCATCCCTCGCGGAAATGGGTTGCCCGCTGCGGCCCGATATTGTTAGCTAGAATGCGATCCCTTTTACTTGCGCAAATTCTCCCAGGCCGGGGGCATGCTCTTTTTCTCTTCGCGAAGCTTTCGATGCGTCTGTTGCTCGGCACGCGCCGGCATTGGCATGCTGTTCGCATTGCTTGCGGCGGTTGCCGCGTCCGGCGGACAACAGTCTGTGCCGGGACAACAGACCCAGCGCGCGCCGGAAGGGCAAGCCACGCTCCAAAAATCCACCGAAACAGGCGCCGCACAGCGCATACCTCGCCAGCAGGCGCTGACGACTGCTGTTGTGGATGGCGTCCTGCGGGAGACAATTTCGCCTACGGAGTCATCACGGCCGGTTGCCGCGGCACAACTGACCCTGCGCAGTCTGCAGACCGGACAGATTGTGCGCACCGGGTCGTCCGCGGAGGGCGTCTTTCGTTTCCTTCTTGTTCCGCCGGGGCATTACGAATTCCGCGTGGAAGCCGATGGACACGCTCCGTTTTCCATTCCCGATCTTGGTCTCAACGCCAATGAAGTCACCACGGTGGAAATTTCCCTGGTTAGCACGGGCAGTACGGAATTTCGCTCGCGTCTTCCCCGGCTTCCCGAGCTTGGTCCCTCCACTCCACCTGGCCCTTTGTCCACGCTTGGCAGCTATCGCGAATTTCGTCACCGCCTCGATTCCGATCCCAAATACATCGCGGAACTCGCGCCGGAATACTTGCCGCCCGTCGCCGACGTTTTCAACGTGGTACCGAATCGCTGGGCGCTCAGCCAGCCGGACTATCGCCGCTACCCTCAGAAGGGCGAGTACCTTTACACCAAGCCGCACTGGTATGACCCGTTCAACCGCAATCGCTTCAAGGGCGATCAGCCGATCTGGCCGGAACTTTTTGGCCAGCAGATTTTCTTGAATATCACGGCTTCGTCCGAAACTTTTTTTGATGGCCGTCGCGTCCCTTCGCCGAGCGGCGTCAGCGCCGCTGAGCCGGGCAACGCCGGTTTTTTCGGCCGCGGCGAGCAAGCATTTCTCGATCAAACCGTGCGCTTCAGCATCGATCTTTTTCACGGTGACGCGTCCTTCAAGCCGGTGGATTGGCGCTTCCGGATTACGCCGGAGCTGAGTCTCAACGATCTCGACGTCCGTGAGCTTGGCATTGTCAGTCCCAACGTGCTTGCCGGAACCAACCGGTTCGACAACCATCTTGGCCTTCAAGAAGCGTTTTTCGAAGTGAAGCTCCATGATCTCAGCGACAATTACGATTTCATCTCCGCCCGCGCCGGCATTCAGCAATTCAACGTCGATTTCCGCGGATTTCTTTTTGTCGACGAGCAGCCCGGCCTGCGCATTTTCGGCGATGCGAACAGCGATCGCATCCAGTTCAACGCGGCCTACTTTCAGATGCTCGAAAAAAATACCAACAGCGGCCTCAATACCTTCGATCGCCGGCATCAGCAAGTTGTAATGGGGAATGTCTACCTGCAGGATTTCTTCTTTTCCGGCTACACCGCGGAATTTGTCGTTGCATGGAACAAGGACGATCCGAGCATCCATTACGACGACAACGGTTTTCTCGTGCGGCCTGAGCCCATTGGCAGCATCGTCAATCAAGGCCCGGATGGCGGTCCTCTCGCGCATGGAATTCGCGTCGGCTATTTCGGCTGGCTTGGCAGCGGCCACATCCGCCGCCTCAATCTTACGCACGCGTTTTACCAGGCTGTCGGCGAGGATACTTTCAATCCTATCGCCGGACGGCCCGTGACCGTCAACGCGCAGATGGCCGCCGTCGAGCTTTCCTACGACCGCGACTGGATTCGCTATCGTCTTTCTTCTTTCTATACGTCCGGCGATGCAAACCCTCGCGATGGACGTGCGCGCGGCTTCGATGCCATCGACGACCTCCCGAATTTCGCAGGCGGTCTGTTCAGCTTTTGGAATCGCGAAGAAATTCGTCTTCTTGGGTCTGGAGTGGACCTGACCACGGATGGCAGCCTGATTCCGTCGCTGCGCTCCAGCAAGGAAGAAGGCCAAGCTAATTTCGTAAATCCTGGCATCTTCATGGCCAACGCAGGCGCGGATTTCGACATTACTCCCAAGCTAAAAGGCTTCGCGAATTTTAACTATCTTCGCTTCGAGCGTACCGAGTCGCTTGAATATCTTTTGTTTCAATCGTCGATCCGCCACAGCATTGGAGAAGATTTTGGAATCGGCGTGACCTACCGCCCTCCGCTTTCCGAAAATATCGTTCTCACAGCCGGCGCGTCAGCTCTGCAGCCCGGCGACGGTTTCAAAGATATCTACACGAGCCGCACACTTTTTTCGCTTTTCGGCTCCATGAAATTTACGTTTTAAGGATACGCTACGGATGATGCCGCGCCGCGAATTCGATCGTTCTTCTCTGCGAACGCTCTGCGTCCTCTGCGTCTCTGCGTTATCTTTGCTCCTGGTTCTCTACGCTGAATCGTCCTCGAAGGTTCAAGCGAAACAAGACGCGCCGCCGGTTCGCGGCCAATCCCAGCAAGAGGCCGATCGCAAATCGTCAGGCTGCATCTCTTGCCATACCTCGACCGACGAACCCACGATGCACCCGACGAAAACCGTTTTCCTGGGCTGCACCGATTGCCACGGCGGCAACTCTTCGGTCTCTGTTTCCCGCGGCACTGCGCCAAATTCTGCCGCGTACAACGCCGCAAAGGAACGCGCTCACATCCAGCCTCGCGACCCGAGCTTCAAGGACCGCTCTGCTCTTCCGGAACGCAGCTATGCGAAATGGCTCAAAGAATCTCCTGAATTCATCAAGTTTGCGAATCCCGGGGATCTTCGCGTCGCGCCAGAAACTTGCGGCGAGGCCGGTTGCCATGCTACGGAAGTTCGCGCCGCTTCGACCAGCATCATGACCCATACCGGCCTGCTCTGGGGCGCGGCTCTCTACAACAATGGCGGATATCCATATAAAGATACTCATTTCGGCGAAAGCTACGGCCGCGACGGCCAGCCACAATCTATCAAGACCTTTCCGCCTCCCACGCCCGAGGAAACACGCACCAAAGGCGTGCTCCCCGAGCTTGACCCTCTTTACCGCTGGGAAATCTCTCAGCCTGGAAATGTCCTTCGCGTTTTTGAGCGCGGCGGAGAAAAAAAGTCCGAGCTCGGCAATCCAAATCGCGAAGAAGATCCCGGCAAGCCCGATGACAAACTCAGCGACCGCGGTCTTGGCACGGAGCTTCGCACCGACCCTGTCTTTCTCGGCCTGCAGAAAACGCGTCTAGTCGACCCCGTCATGTCGCTGCCTGGCACCAACGATCATCCCGGCGACTATCGCGCCAGCGGCTGCACCGCTTGCCACGTCATCTATGCAAACGATCGAGATCCAGCTCATTCGGGCTCCGACGCGCAATTCGGAAATTCAGGTTTCAGTGCCTCTTCCGACCCGACCATTCCCAAGAACGAGCCCGGCCATCCCATCAAGCACGTTTTCACGCGTTCCGTCCCTTCGAGCCAGTGCATGGTCTGCCACATCCATCCCGGCACGAACATGCTCACGACTTATTTCGGCCTCACCTGGTGGGACAACGAAAGTGATGGCGACAAAATGTATCCGCCACAACAGCGCAATCCGACCGAGGAACAACGCTATCAATCTTTCATGCGCAACCCCGAAGCCGCCGCTGCCCGCGGCCTTTGGAGCGATGAAAAATTTCTCGATAATCTTGGCAGCCCCGAATTCAACGCGAAATTGAAAACCACCCAATTCGCCGACTTCCACGGTCACGGCTGGGTCTTTCGCTCCGTTTTCAAGCACGACCGCAAAGGCAACTGGCTTGACAAGGACGGCAATCAAATTCCGTTCGAAGATCCGCAGCGCTTCTCAAAAGCGGTCCATCTCGCGGACATACACCTGGAAAAGGGCATGCAGTGTAACGACTGCCACTTCGAGCAGGACAATCATGGCAATGGAAAAATTTATGGCGAACCACGCGCCGCTGTCGAAATCGACTGCATCGATTGCCACGGCACGATTCGGAGCAGAGCCTCGCTTATCACTTCCGGTCCCGCAGCTCCCGAAGGTGGCCGTCACCTCGACGCTTTGCGCACACCCTGGGGCCTTCGCCGTTTCGAATGGCGTGAGGATGGCGCGCTCATTCAGCGCTCCATGTCCGAACAGAACAAGGAATGGGAAATCGTTCAGACGCTGGACTCCGTCACTCCTGGCAACGTGCACTTCAACATGAAATCGTTTCGCGCCAAGTTGATGTCCAAGGACGGCTCCGTCGCCTCGCAAATGCCGCAAGACGACGAACATCTCGCCCACGCCAATTCCTCCATGACTTGCTACTCCTGTCACACCTCCTGGACGCCCACCTGTTTCGGCTGTCATTTGCAGATGACAGCCAACGCGCGCGATCCCATGCTTCACAACGAAGGCCTCACCACGCGCAATTACACCAGCTACAATTTTCAAGTTCTTCGCGACGATATTTTCATGCTTGGCGTCGATGGCACGGTCACCGGCCACCGTATCGCCCCAGCGCGTTCTTCTTGCGCCATCCTCGTCAGTTCGCAAAACGCGAACAGAGACTGGCTCTATTACACACAGCAAACCATCTCCGCTCCAGGTTTCTCAGGACAAGCCTTCAGCACGTTTGTGCCGCATACCGTCCGTGCCACGGAAACGAAACAGTGCAGCGATTGCCACGTTTCCGCCGCTAACGATAACAACGCTTGGATGGCCCAGCTCCTCTTGCAAGGCACGAACTTTATGAATTTCATGGGCCGTTATATTTATGTCGCGACTGGCAACAAAGGCCTCGAAGCCGTGGCCGTTGCCGAACACGATGAGCCCGAAGCCATCTATGGTAGCGATCTCCAGCGCGTCGCTTATCCTGACGACTACAAGAAATTTGTAGCGCGCCATCGCGAAATCTCAACTTCCTTCCGCCACGAAGGCAACGTTCTTGACGTGGAAGCCCGCGGCGAATACGCCTACACGGCCACTGGCCACGGCGGCCTCCGCATCTATGACATCGCTAACATCGACAACAAAAGCTTCTCCGAGCACATAAGCACGGCGCCCGTGTCTCCCATGGGGCAGCGCCTCTTCGTGCCGACCAAAGACGCTCTCGCCGTTGCCTCGCCCACCACCCTCGGCGTTGATCCTCTCCGTCAGCGTCTGCCCCAAAACGAAGAACAGTCTATCCATCTTCTTTACGGTTTTCTCTACGTCGCCGATAAAGAAGAAGGCCTCGTCGTCATTGGGAATCCTGATCTGAAATCCAGCAGCCCTGGCGTCGGCACCCTCCTCGACGGCAATCCCGCCAATAATTTCCTCAAACGCGCCCTCGCCTTCAATCCCAACGGCATCCTCACCGGCGCACACGCCATCACCATCGCCGGCACGTATGCCTACATTCTCACCGACAAGTCTCTCCTCGTCGTCGATCTCGACAATCCACTCGCGCCTCGCATCGCTTCTACAATCGGCGCTCCCGCTCTCAACCGTCCTCGCGCCATCGCCATACAATTCCGCTACGCCTTCGTTGCCGATCGCGACGGCCTCAAAGTTCTCGACGTCACCGATCTTGCGCAGCCTAAAGCAATCGCCAAAGCGCTTGTGCCTCTCGAAGACGCGCGGAATGTTTACGTTGCCCGTACTTACGCCTATGTTTCCGCAGGCAAGCAAGGCCTCGCCATCATGGACGTGGGGAAACCAGACGCTCCAAAACTCGATCAGCTCTTCAATGCCGGAGGCCAGCTCAACGACGTCAACGACGTAAAAGTCGGCATGGTCGCCGGCAGTGCCTATGCTTTCGTCGCCGATGGCAGAAACGGCCTGCGCGTCCTGCAAATTGTTTCTCCGTGGGATGACCCCGCGCATTTTTCCGGCTTTAGCCCGCGCCCAACGCCAAAGCTCATCGCTACAGCGCGCACTCGCGGCTCAGCGCTCGCCATTTCCAAAGGCATTGACCGTGACCGCGCCGTGGATGAATCCGGCAACCAACTTGCCGTTTTCGGCCGTCGCGGCGCCCGCCCGCTCAATCGCGCGGAAATGCAGCGACTCTATCTTCATTCCGGTAACGGCGCGTTTTACTCGGTCACCGATGATCTTGTAGAGCGCTTTAACTCCCAGCCGAGTCGTTCTTCCTCTTCGAGTTCGTCCGCTTCTTTGGGTTCTTTCATCGTTCGAGCCCGCTCATGGCTCAATTCTTTTTTCTGAGGGTATGCTCATGAATCGCCGCAGATTTCTTTCGTCCGCCATTAAAACTGCCTCCGCAGCTTCTTGCGCTCCTTTTTTCAAAGGCGCGTTTTACCCGCTCGCTCCCCTGCAAAATGCAACGCCCTCGCGCGCCGCGAACACGCAGGGCCCTCAGCTTGCAATCACCATGGACGACCCGCGATTGAAGCTCGACACCACGCTCCGCTGGGAAGACGCCAATGCACGCATTCTAAAAGCGCTTGATAGTCGCAACGTCAGAGCCGCTCTCTTCGTCTGCGGCATGCGCGTCGATGAACCCGCCGGCTCCAAGCTTCTTTCCGCCTGGGACCAAGCCGGCCACATGATCGGCAATCATTCCTATTCTCACTTGAATTATTGCGGTCCCACGAGCTATGCAGATTTCGCCGTGGACTTCCTAAAAAATGAAAAGATTATTGCTTCCTATCAAAACAGAGCCCCCTTCTTTCGTTACCCGTTCCTGAAAGAAGGCGACACCGCCGACAAGCGCGACCGCTTTCGTGCTCTCCTGAAGGAGAGTGGCTACCGCGTCGGCCACGTCACCATTGACGCTTCCGATTGGTACGTGAATGAACGCCTGACCGACCGCTTGGCCAAGCAACCACAGGCGAGCATTCAGCCATATCGCGATTACCTCATTGCCCATCTTCTCGACCGCGCTTCCTTTTATCGCCAACTTGCCATCGACGTCCTCGGCCGCGATATTCGCCACACACTCCTCATCCACTATAACTCGCTCAATGCTCTCGTCCTCCCCGACATGATGGCCGCGTTTGAGAAGGCCGGCTGGCAGTGGATTGATGCTTCCCTCGCTTTTCAAGACGAAGTTTTCCGCAGCCTGCCCAAAACCCTCCCGGCGGGGGAGAGCCTTGTCTGGGCTCTGGCCTCCGAAACCGGCCGTTTCAAGGCCCGCCTTCGCTACCCCGGGGAGGATAGTGTCTACGAGGAGCCCAAGATGAACGCTTTGGGACTGTAGCTTCCGCTAAGCCAATAGTTTTGTAACAATTCTTCCCTTTTTCTTCGCTGTAGCTATCTCCTTCTAGGCACGCCTTTTGCCCCTTTGCGGGCCACAAAATCGTACTCATCTCCTTTCCTTTGTATCCTTTAACAGAAGGGCACATCTAATTAAGGTATAATGGTTCGTTCACGCTTTTGACGCATAGCACCCATCAAAATAATTCGTGGGGCCCACCTAAGGAACAAGGCTATCGTAGAAGGGTAGAGGGTTCTGGCGCCGCACCCAGGGCGGGCCAAGCTCGCAGTAGGCGGGCAAATAGGGAAGCAAGAAGGAGTACTAGAACATGCTTAAGCAGTATCTTCTGGCAAGTGACTTTGACCAGACACTCAGCTTCAATGACTCGGGTGTGGTTCTTTCCGAACTCATCGGCCTCCAGGGTTTCCATGACAAAGTCAAAGGCCTGGCGGCCATGAACCTCGTCCAGCAGGGCGCTGAACTCAGTTATCTGATTTTGCATGATCCGGAATTCCGCCGTGTTCGTCGCGAGCACCTCGTCGAGACCGGCAAACGCATTCGTCTAAAGCACAACGTTGCCCTCTTTGCGCGCGCGCTCGAAAGTCTCGCGGAAGGCTACACGTTTCATTTCAACGTGATCTCCGCGGCTCCACAAGAGATCATCCAATCCGCGCTCGAAGGCATCCTGCCGCCACAAAACATTTTCGGCACGCGCTTTCGCTACAACGAATCTTCCGGCGAAGTCGAGTCCATCATTCGCGCCTCAGCTGGATGGGGCAAAATCACGATTCTTGAAGAGCGCCGCGCTGAACTTAGCATCAGCCACGATCACATCATCTACATGGGCGATGGCAGCTCCGATCTCCCCGTCATGATGCACGTCAATCAGCATGATGGCCTCACCATCGCCGTCTCCGAAGCCAAGTTCATCTCGCGCGTCGCGAAACGTACTGTTCTCAGCGATAACGCCATGAGCGTTCTCGTACCAGTGCTCGAGAAAGTCCTGAACTGGGATTCGGCGCATATCCGCAAGCTGTTCACTTCCTACGGCCTGAATCTGCTGGAGTGGGAGAAAGTACGCACGGACATGCTGACCATTCAGGATTCGGCCGTGCCTGCCGTGGCCGCTATTGTCAACGCGCAGTAACCTTCGACTGAAAATGAAAAGGGCGGCCATCCGTGGGAAGGATCGCCGCCTTTTTTTTCGTAGATTTAATTTCGGCGGATCATTGAGGACTGAACTTAAATTCGATCACCTCGGTGGTTTCCTTCGGTCCCGGCTCGAACTCACTTACCATCGCCGCTCGTTCGGCTTCTGCTGCCAGGACGGGATGTCCGCCCACAATACGCGTTCTCTTCACCTTGCCGTCAGGTTCGATCGTCACCTCGACTTTCACGACACCCGAAAGGTTCAATCTTCTGGCGAGGTCGGTATATTGCGGCTTGGCTAGGACTTTGACCCTTCGCTTGCCTTCTGGGAGTTCCCCCATTTGCGCGCCCACCAAAACGGATCCGATCCGCAGCGCGGCGAACCCCGCCAACAGGCACACAACGATTATTCGCTTAAAATCTCTCACGATCATTTCCTCGGAGCCGGATAATCCGGCGAAGTTAACCCCGCATTACTAAATGCATTTAGCAAGCCAGAGTACCCGTGAAAATGGGCAAAGAAACAAATTCTCCTACGTCCCTTGGATTCAGATATTTACAAAGGATTTTCGATGAGAGGCGACGCGGTACTCGTCCGCTCCCTCACCCGCCTACATCTCATATTCAATCGATTTAAATTCTCGCGTCTCGATTTGAGACGCCGCCGCCCTCGTTTCTGTCGCTTCTTTTAGCCGCATCATCACATCCCAAGCAAGCCAGTTCGCTTCTTTTTTCGCGGAGTTTTCTGCCGCATTTTGGCCATTCTCCTTCCTCGGTTACAATCTCTGCCTGGAGGTTCCATGTCCAAGAAATCCATCCTCATGCTCGTTGGTGATTACGTGGAAGACTACGAAGTGATGGTTCCGTTCCAGGCGCTTCAGATGGTCGGGCACACCGTTCACGCCGTCTGCCCTGGAAAGAAGTCTGGCGAATTCGTCCCCACTTGCATCCATGATTTCGAAGGTGATCAAACCTACACCGAAAAGCGCGGACACAATTTCGAGCTCAACGCCACCTTCGACCAGGTCAAGCCCGAAGACTATGACGCGCTCCTACTCCCCGGCGGCCGCTCGCCCGAATATCTTCGCCTAAATCCGCGAGTCATCGAGATCGTCCACCATTTTTCAAAAGCCAACAAACCCCTCGCGGCCATTTGTCACGCCCCGCAGATTCTGGCTGTCGCCGACGTTCTCAAAGGGAAAAAGTGCAGCGCCTATCCGGCCACCGGCCCAGACGTTACCATCGCTGGCGGTACTTACGTGAGCCTTCCCATGACCGATGCTCTCGTTGACGGCAATCTCGTCACCGGTCCCGCCTGGCCCGCGCTACATTCCTGGCTCGCCAAGCTCCTCGGCGTCCTCGGCACGCAAATTCAACCTTGAGTTGAGCAAAATCCAATGCCGCCGTAAGGCGCCGTCTGGAATTTTTGCCTCGTTCCGCGCTTCCTAAATATCTGCGGTGCATGGATAATTGTTGGTTCACTATTCCTGCGAAAGGGCGATTCTGGAAACATGGCCAACATCAACATCAAGAAAGGCGTCATCGGCATTCTTACTGGCGGCGGCGACGTCCCCGGTTTGAATCCCGCAATTCGCGGCGTCACTATCCGCGCGCTTCACGAAGGGTACCAGGTCATCGGCTTCCGCCATGGATGGGCTGGTCTCGTCGACATGGTCCGCGAGAAGGACTACGACAATTCCGACAATTTTATGATCCTCACGCAAGAGGTCGTCGAACGCGCCGCGCGCACCGGCGGCACATTTCTCCATTCCTCGCGAACGAATCCCGGCCGCGTGAGTAAGTCCGGCGTTCCCGCTCATCTGAGGGATAGGTTCACTGCCGAAAAAAACGATCTCACCCCCGAAGTCCTCAAGAATCTCGCTTGGCTCGGCATCGACACGCTCATCCCCATCGGCGGCGACGACACTCTCAGCTACGGCGTGCGCCTGCACAAAGAAGGCTTCAGAGTCATCGCCATCCCCAAGACCATGGACAACGACGTCCCGGGCACCGATTACTGCATCGGCTTCAGCACTTGCGTTACGCGCACTTTGCAGCTCGTCAACGGCCTACGCACTTCCGCCGGCTCCCACGAACGCTTCATGGTCATCGAAGTTTTCGGACGCTACGCCGGATATACCGCCATGCTTCCTACCATGGCCGGCGCGGCAAACCGCTGCGTCATCCCCGAATACAAATTCAATATCGAGCACCTCACCGAGATTCTCGTCCACGATCGCAACCGGAATCCGAGCCGCTACGCGACTGTTCTCGTTTCTGAAGGTGCCATGTTTGAAGGCGGCGAAATGGTTTTTGAGAGCGAGGCTGCCGATGCATATGGCCACAAAAAACTGGGCGGCATCGGCGATTTGGTCTCCGACAGAATCAAGGATCTCTCGGCGAAGTTCAACAAAGGCAAAACCGTGGATATCGTCAATCAGAAGCTAGGCTATCTGGCTCGCTGCGGCGACCCTGATGTCGTGGATTCCATCGTTCCCATGGCTTACGGCAATATCGCGCTCGAGCTGCTCTTGAAGGGTGACTATGGACGCCTCGTCGTTCTCCACAATGGCCGCTACGGCAATACCCCGATTGAAACGATTACCTCCACCAAAAAAGTTGTCGACATCAAGGAGCACTACAACACTGAGCGTCTCCGCCCGCAATTCTCCAGCTTTCAAAACAAGCCCCTCTTCATCATGGGCAGCTGATTCGGCCTTTTCCCGAATAGCCCGGTCTCCCGCGGCGTATTTACAGTACGCCTTCCGGGTGGGCCGTCGCTTGTGCTGGAAGAACTCTCAACCTGGAAGATTGCCTTTACGAATGCTTTGCCATGTGAATAACGGGCAATGACAATCCCTTTTTCAAAGAAACCTCGATCTTCTCCATGGCGACATAACCTTTTTTGCCAAAGAGCTTCGCCCCCGTCAATGTCGCGCCCATTTCGTAGCTCGTAAAACCCGCGGTACACGCCGCAATTTCACATGATTCAAGAATTCTGCTTCCAATCCCACGCCGCGCCCAAGCCGGATGGATAAAAAACGCCCTAATTTTGGCTGCGTCGTGCTCGGGGTCCAACAGCGAATCCTCTCGCTGGGTCCAGTGATCGCTGCCGTAAAGCGTCTTGCGTTTGCTCCACCCTCCGCACCCCGCCACGACCCACTCCGATTCTGAATCTTTGGCACTGCGCTTATTCTCTTCTTCGGACAGCGCGCCCACTTTCCTGACTTCCGCTACAAAATAAGTTCCGTCTGCAATCAATTGGCTGTCCACTCCGAAGACCTTTTCCAGCGCTCCTTCCATCTGTTCCGCAGTGTAATCGTCTGCCTGCAATTCCCGCACGGATGCTTCGATCAGCCCGCGCAACACAGGAAGATCCGCCGCCACTGCCTTTCTGATTCGTAGCTTCACTTTTGTGTTCGACCCTAGCTGGATTCTGCTACGGATCCTTATCGCACAACGCCCACCCGACAGCTTGCGTTCCCATACTCAAAAGTCCCCGATTCTATCCCTTCGCTTTCGCCTTCAACTGCTTTGCAACTTTTTCAATTTCTTCAGTCTTTCTATACATCTGCACGGAGAACACGTCGCTGGTCGGCGTCTTGTCGACTTCTTGCTTCAACGCGCTCGCCAGTTGATATAAGCGATCGACGTCCTCGCGAAATATTTTTTCGTCCTCTCGCAGCGCCGCTCTCTTGGCACTCTGAGGATCGGTTTTTGCTGCCGCTTCCTCCGCGGGATTCTGCGTCTCCGCTGACGGTGGTGGTGACGGAAAGGGATTGCTTTTTCGCACTTGCGCGAGTACGGATCCGCTCGCCGCCCCGGAACAACTTGCCGCGGCTGCCAGCGTTATCAAGAAACTGCGCCTTGTTTTCTCCATTGCCGCCTCCACCTCTCTCCGCTTGCACCCATTTTGTTACTTGTTCCCCCCGCTTATGCAAGTAATTCTTCCGGCCTACGCCAGCGTGACCGCCTCTTGTTGGGGCACGGCACGCCATGCCCTCTTATGCACGCACTGCCCAAATCCAGTGCTGCGCCTTCTTCCGAGCAGATACTCCCAGCCCTCTACCGCTCACAAATTTCGCAATGCTCTACCGCCCGCCGGTCTCCAACGCCGGCAGCGTAAATGTCCCTCTTACCTCTTTTCGCTTCGACCAGTCATGATAAGTATGGCATTCGAAGCATCGCGACTCCGCGTGCGCCGGCCCAGGCGCATGGCAAGCCTTGCAAGTCGCGATCCCCGGCAAAAGCACGTCGCCTGTTTCGGTGCTCGTCAGCGCCTTTTCATGGCAGCTCACGCATGAAAATCCGCGATGCGCGTCATGATCAAACTTCGCATGCGGCATCCATCGCACCGTTGTTCGCGCCGGCTCCACGGTGGGCAAATAATCCAGCTGCGCCCCCATCGCAAGCGTATGGCACTGTTTGCAAGTCTTGCGCCATAGGAGCTCTTCCGCATCGCTGGTCCGCGCGGCCACCCATTCCTTCGGTGTATACATTCGAACAGCCGCCTGCAAGGGCTTGCCTGTCAAATCGCGGCCAGGCTCGCGCGTCTCCCGCAATTCGCTCGGATGCGCCGCGATGTACTCGCTGAATTCTTTCAACAGAAATGCATGTACAGCCTCCGGTTTGTCGTGAGGCACTCCTTTGCTAAACCGTTTGTCAAAAGCCAGCGAATGGCATCCGGCGCAAGCCGTCGCGAATCTTACGGGCGCCATCAGCTCGCGCCCAGTCATTGCCCTATAACCCGTCAAAGCCCCTGTCGGCGTCGGGACGGTTTCCCCACTCTTGGAATACGTCGGCTCAGCGGAAACATAACTCGCATCGGCGTAAACCCAATTCGCCGCTGGCGCCACCGCACTTGCCTCCTGGCCGTTTGCCAAATCCCGTACCGCCGTCGGCCGGTGGCAGTCCGCACAGTCTAGCTGCACATTCGGCCCGTTAGGCCCGCGCCGAATCGGTTTCATGTGAATTGCGTGATTCACTTTGATTGTTCCCGGATCGTTTGCCGGCATTCCGCCATTCGGCCGTAGCGCCGCGAATTCCGGATGGCCCTCTTCAAGGCTATCGATGTGCGCCACATAGCGGCTCGGGCCCCCGCTCGTTTTCAAATCACCGTGGCAAGTGGCGCAGCTTTCGTTCCTCGCACCAACCATACTCACGCGCCCGCGATGCTCGGCATGGCACGTCGCGCAATCGAGTGTTTTTATTTGCGTCGCGTGATGGATGGGCCCATCGTGGCACGACAAACAAGCCGCATCGCTGGCCTTCGCCGAAAAAGCCCGCGCGGTCTGCACATGGCAAGCCGCGCAATCCGCTTCCAACACCGCGTGCGCTTCGCTCATCCGCCCGCTCGAATACACACTCGAATCGTGCGAAAATCCATGCCATGCAATCCAAACCAAAGCCAGCGCAGGAAGGCCCATACTCAGCCAAAACTTTGCGCGCTTCAGCTCCGTCGGCCTCTTGAAATAATTTAGGTCGATCCGCTGCGCAAGTTTCTTGGTTGTTCTTGTTCTCGCCACTCGTCACTCGCCGTTAGGTGTGACTTACCATCTGCTTGTGTCCTGTAAGGGTGCGGCTTGCCCCGCCCTTCGCCCAAATCCGCAAGCTACAAGCCCACGGCAGCTTCCAGCAAGAGCCTAAAATCAATATCGCAAAGCCATCACCGCATGCACCGCCCCCAGCAAAATCAAAGCCAGCGAAAGCGGTATGTGTACCAGCAGCCACCCATGCAACAAATGATGAAGCTGCTCCTGCCGCACCAGTTGCCGCGCTTCATCGCAAATATCTTCCAGATCCTGCAACGTCGCGTGCGTCGATTCCGGCATAAGTGTCCGCAATCCGGCGAACGCGGCTTGCGCCTTATCCGCGTCGCCAAGCCGTGCTCCGTGCTTCTTCGGCTGTTCGAGAAAAGGCCTCATCTCCTTCAAATAAAATTTTCGCAAAGGCGCACGTTCCTCTTCGCTAAGCACCGCCGTCTCGGCGGCGGCGGCCACCGCCGCTCCGCTGCCCATTGTGGCCATTGCACGCGCTGCCGTAAATCCGCCCGCTCGCTGCACGTCCTCCCTTGCCGATCTGTCCATTCCGAGCGGCCCGCAAATCCCCTCAACTCCCCTGTCCGCTTCTTCGCGCAGCAGTTTCTGCACGTTGCCAATTTCGTCGTAAATCGTTTCCAGCTTGACGTCCGCCGTCATCACGCGTGGCACGTAGTGTTGCAGCACCGCCCCAAAAACTCCGCTGACCACGGTAATGATCAGCAGCCACATCAGCACGCTCGTCAGCGTCCCGCCAAAATGAAATCCTCCATGAAATAAAATCACCGGCAGACTCAGCAGTCCCAGCCACAAATGCCCGCGCATCCACGCTTGCGCCCGCCCGATCCGCCAAACGGGCACCCGTTTTCGTGCGCCTAGCAGCGCCGCGAAAATCATGAAGCCAAATCCAATCACTCCAAACATCAAGCCCAGAGCGCTTCCCCCGCTCGGCCTCTCCGGCGCGTTTACCGCGTGGGCCACATACACAGCCATGAGCACTGCCAATATCACCAACGATGCAATGGCCCATCCTCGTTGTGTCCTATCGATATGCACTCAGTATCTCTCCGCCTAGTACGGTCATCCACCTGGGCATGACCCTCGTCTTTCCTAGCTGCACTTCTTGCTTCCACCGCCCAGCATCTCCGAAAAAAATGTCCGCGGGTCCACGCGGTGCGCCGCATCGTGTGGACATGCGTAAACGCAGCTCGGCTCCTTCAGATGCGTGCACAAATCGCACGACGTCGCCTTCTGCTTCACCACTGCCTTTTTTCGTCCCGGCCGCTCCAGGTCCTCCACCATCACCTCGAACGGATGCAAATTGATATTTCCGTATGGGCAGTTCCGCGCGCACAAACCGCATCCTATGCACCAATCCTCGATGATCACCTCGAGCGAATTCCGCCGCCGGATCGCTCCCACGGGGCACCCGACCATGCACAACGGGTCGCGGCACTGCCTGCAGGAAGTCGCCACCAGATATTGTTCGAATCGCAATCCTTCTCGCACCAGCCGCGTGATTCCATCGTGTGCATCCGCGCAAGCGTTTACGCACGCGTCGCACCGCGTGCAATTTTCCAAATCCAGAATCAGCAGGCTCTGCGCCTCCATCAAACCCTGGGAAAGAAACTGGTCGATAGGTACATCGCGCACCGTTTGCATCCTCTGCTGATTTTGCGCAATGCGCTCCGCGGCAACCGCTTCAAGCCCTTCACGCACGCTCGGAAAGCGCTCCATCATGTCCCGAAAATCGTTGTCCGAAATTCGCACCACTTCCACGTGGTCCAGCGCCGTGCACGTCGCCGTGCGCACTCCGCCGCCCAACAAGCCGATTTCTCCGAAATAGTCCCCGCGCGAAAGATAAGCCAGAACCAGCTCTCCGCCCGGATAGGTTTCCGAGATTTTCACGAAGCCGATGCGTACCAGATAGAAACTGCGCGCCGCATCGCCTTGTCCCGCGATGATCTGTCCGGGAGCGTAGCGCTGCAGCTCAACGCTTTCCTTCAAATGCTCGATAAAATCCGGCGATAGATCCGCGAACATTGGCACGCCGCGCAAATGATTCTCCAGCGCCCGCCGCCGGTAGTTCTGATCGATCTGCGCGCGGAACGTTTTGTTCTTCAGCATAATATCCAAAACGTTGCGCAACATTTCGAATGCGACCACGTCTGTTTCCGCAATCACCGTCGCCGACCGCGGATAAAAATTCATGCACGTCATTTCGCCGAACAAATCTCCCGGCCCCAGTTCCGCCACCGGATTCCCGTAGGCCAGGTCCACGGAAGCATCGATGGGAATCGTTCTGTCGCACGCCTCCTCAACGCGCATATCCGCGTCCCGCGCTGCAAGCGTGCTGGTCAGTTTCTTGAAGAGCCCCTTCGCTCCGCCCTGTGTTTTTACGTGCGCGATTGGCGACGAAAGCGAAACGCGCGCCTTGCCTGTCAAAATATAAAAAGCCGTCGAGCCGAACTCTCCTTCACGGCAAATTACTTCGCCGGGACGAAATCTCCGTTTGACGATAGCCCCGCGGTTCAGTTCCAGAAATGTTCCCGAAACGCCTTGAAACACCGGCAATTGCAAAAGCTCTTCCGCTTCGAATCCCTGCGCGTCCGGGCCTGCCGTAATCGACGTCCCCACCACGGTCTTATTTGTCAGCGCGCCAGTCGGACATGAAACCATGCATTCCCCGCAAGAAATGCATGTCGAATCGCCCATCGGCGCGTTAAGATCGAAAGCAATCCCCGCCGAATAGCCCTTTCCCATTCGTCCAAGCACAAAGTTGTTTTTAATCTCGTCGCAGCCGCGAATGCATCGGTCGCACAAAATACAAGCGTCGTGATCCACCGTGATGGCCAGCGAGGAATCATCGATCGCGCGCGAAACGGTCCGTTTTGCAAATCGCGGTTGTGTCACCCCCCCGGCCCGCGCCAAAGTTTCCAGCTCGCAGTCGCCTGATTGTTCCTGCCGCGCGCAAGGCGAAGGATGATCCGCCATCAAGAGTTCCAGCAAAGTCTTTCGCGCATTCAAAACTTTGTCGGAATTCGTTACCACCTTCATTCCCGGCTCGACAAGCCTCACGCATGATGCCGTCAGCACTCGCGCGCCCGTGTCCACCACACAAAGCCGGCAAACCCCCACTGGCGTCTCGTTTTGCAAATGGCAAAGCGTCGGAATCGCCGTCCCATTCATCCGCGCCGCGTCAAACACACTCGTCCCCGCGGCCACCTGCACGGGCCGTCCGTCGATCGTAATCTCCACTTGTTCCGGCAATCTGGGGATTGTGCTCACAATCTCTTTCTTTTCCTTCTCTCGGTGTCCTCTGCGCTCTCTCTGAACTCTGTGTAAATCTTTTCCTGATCTTTTCAGTTCGTCCTCAAGGCCGAATCCCTACTCGCTGTGCTTCTCCCGCTCGCGCTGCCGGTGTAAAACAAATCCCGCTAGGACATTGTCCCTTCAGCACGTGCGCATCCACTTCTTCCCGAAAATGTTTCAGCACCGAATGCACCGGCGCGGGAACAATCTGCCCTAACCCACAAATCGAAGTCAGGCTCATTACCTGGCACAATTCGTCGACTAGCGCCAGCTCCATCCTGTACTGCTTTTCCGGCAGCCCTCCGTGTGTCCACCGCACCAGCAAATCCGTCATTTTTTGCGACCCCACGCGGCAAGGCACACATTTCCCGCACGATTCGTTGCGATAGAACCGCACCGCATTTAGCGCCATATCCAGCATGCAAGTCGTATCGTCGCAAACCACAATGGCGCCAGAGCCCAGCATCGAACCCGCATCCGCCAGTGCTTTGAAATCGAGCCGCACGTCCACCATCGATGCCGGCAAATAACCAGAGGACGGCCCCGATGGCGCAAACGCTTTCAACTGCCGCCCTCCGCGAACTCCCCCTGCATAATCAAATAGCACCTCGCGCATCGGGATGCCCATCGGTACCTCGAAAATCCCAGGCCTCGCCGCATGTCCGCTGACTCCCACGAATTTCAACCCTCGCGAACCTTCTTTTCCTTGTGCTTCGTACCATTCCACGCCGCGCGCCAGTATTTGCGGCACATTCGCGAATGTCTCCACGTTATTAATCACCGTCGGCTTTTGCCACAAACCCGCTTGTCCAGGAAATGGCGGCTTGTTCCGTGGCTCGGCGCGCTTGCCCTCGATCGCTTCAATGAGCGCACTTTCTTCGCCGCAAATGTATCCACCGGGACTGACGAATATCTCCAAATCGAAAGTCAGTTCGCTGCCCTGAATGCTTTTTCCAAGCAGCCCATCGTGATAACACCGCCGCAACTCTTCGCCGAGAATTTCTTCCTGCAAATGATATTCGTGCCGAATATAGAGAATCCCTTTTTTTGCTCCTGTAACGAGTCCCGCGACAATCATCCCTTCAATCACGAGATGCGGGAGATGCGTCATGATGAATCGGTCTTTGATCGTCCCCGGTTCGCTTTCGTCTGCGTTGCAAACAATGTATTTTTCCGTTCCCGGCTGCTTGCGCACCAAATCCCACTTCATGCTCGTCGGAAATCCCGCTCCGCCCATTCCGCGTAATTCCGCGGCCTTTAATTCCGCCAGCACGCCGACCCAATCTCTCGAAGCCGCAAGTTTTCTGACCACTCCGTATTTTTCCCCGTCGCTGTAAGGATCGGAAGCACACTGTACCCGTGCCTGCTGCGGGTGCGGTTCGGGAACCTCCACGCCTCGAATAACGTCGCGCGCGATCTTTTCCGCCGAATCCGGCGTTACATTTACAAATATTTCGTCGTTAATCGAAACCGCCGGCGCCTGATCGCACCTTCCGAGGCACGATACGTCGCGAATCGTCACGTCCGCGGATCCGCTCTTCGCAAAACGCTGCTCGAGCTCCGCGCGCAATTCGCAAGCTCCATTCAAGTGGCAGCTCATGTCCGCGCAAACGCGCACGTCCGCTTTCGGCGGCGGCGCTAGATGAAAATGTGGATAGAAGCTCGCGACGCTATGGATCTGATACAAGGGAGTCTGCGAGCGTTGGGAAAGCGCTTCGAGCTCTGCCTTGGCCAAGAAGCCGTAGCGAAGCTGGATAGCTCGCAGGTCGTCGAAGATCACGGCGCGGCATCTCGCATGAAAAGGTGCCGGGCGAGTCGTTTCGCGCGGCCAGGGTGCTGTACGGATTCTCCTGCATACTACTGGCGCCCTGCCGCCCTGTAAATAGACGCCCGTTGCCTTTTCGCGCCACGCTGCGAAAAAGACAACGCAGCGCCCCCTTCTTCCACACGATAATGAGGCGAACGATTCAAGTGCCATCTCGAATGCGAATCGCCTGCAAATTCTATTGGCTGAGCGCGGCGCTGTGCCTCGCGCTGTTTTTACCGCTCGTTCTCGCCGTTCGCATGGCCTCTGCAAAAGATCGCAACACCCATTCAATTCCTTCCGCCGCAGTTTCCGCCGCCGCCTCGCCCGAGCCGCAAAAATATCTTGGCCCTGGCTCCTGCGCCGCCACAAGTTGTCACGGTAGCGTCAAGCCCGTCGCCGGCAGCCGCATTCTACAAAATGAGTATTCGACCTGGATCGTCAAGGACAAGCACAGCACCGCCTACCAGGCGCTCACGGGAGATATCGGCGAACGCATCGCCCGCATTTTGAAACTCAATTCGAAAGCCGAGGAAGCGCCCAAATGCCTCGCTTGTCACGCGCTTTACACAACGCCGGAGCAACGCGGCCGTCCTTTCGAATTGTCGGAAGGCGTCTCCTGTGAAAATTGCCACGGCCCCGCTTCTGCCTGGCTCGGGCCGCATACCACGCGTGACTGGCCTCACGAAAAATCCGTCGCGCTCGGCATGACCGACACTCGCAACGTCATTCATCGCACTGATAAATGTCTTGAGTGCCATCTCGGCACGAAAGATAAGTTTGTCGATCACGAAATGATCGCCGCGGGCCATCCGGATCTTTTTTTTGAGTTGGATTCTTTTTCCGCCGTCATGCCGCGCCATTGGAAGTCGCCTCGCGAGTCCGCTCCCGGAAAGCCCGTCGAAGATGCTGCTTGGGCTGGCGTGCGCGATTGGAGCGCTGGCCAAGCCGTCCAGCTTCGCGCGGAGATGGAACGCCTCACTTGGAGAGCGAAAAACGAGCGTTTTGACAAAAAAGATGTCTGGCCCGAATACTCGGAACTTTCTTGTTTCGCTTGTCACCACGCGCTCGGCCCGGCAAAAGATAGCTGGTGGCAAGAACATGGATTCGCCGGACGGCGTCCTGGCGATCCCGCATGGAACAGCTCGCGCTATGCCGTGTTCCGTTTGCTTGCGAAGCAGATCGATTCCGCGAGCGCCCAGGAACTCGATCGCCGAGTCCTCGAAGTTTCCAACGAAATGTCCAAGCTGAATCCAGACCGCGGCGCCGTCGCCGCGTCAGCTTCCGCAGCCGCGCCGATCGCGCAGCGCTTTGCGGAGCGGCTTGCCGCCATGCAGTACGATCAAGCCCTTGTTCTGCGCCTGCTCCAGGAAATTCCGGGCGACGCCGAGACAATTTCTCTTGCCGGTGAACGCGCCGCGGAGCAGGCCGCCATGGCCATGGACTCGTTTTACATCGCCTACAGCAAAAATGCGAAGCCGGCCAACGCGGAAGAGGTTCGCGCCGCCATCAACGAACTCTTCCGCGAACTCGAAAATCCTTCCGCATATAATGCCGATCAATTCGCTGCCTCGCTTCGCCGAGTCGGGACCATCCTGCGATAGCAAGTTCCGGCGCATGCCTGCGATAATAAAATCTTGAAGTTTTGGTTTAGCCTTTAAGACTTGCCGAGAACGTTTCGCGCGGGAGACAGGACATTTTGCTGTGAATCGTTTTGAGAACTGGTTTTGCGCTTCTTCATTCTGGCGCGGCGTGACGCGAAAGCAGCTCCTTCCCTGGTTAATGAACGGCGCCGAGTTGGGCGATCATCTTCTTGAAATTGGGGCAGGACCCGGCGCAGCCACGGAAGAGTTGCGGAAGTATGCTGGGCGAGTCACAAGCCTCGAGTACAGCCACGCTTTTGCTGTAGGTCTTGCACGCCGCACACAAAGCGCAAAAGGCGCTGTCTTACGGGGTGACGCATCCGCACTGCCGTTTGCGTCACAGACATTCTCCGCAGCGATTGCCATTCTAGTGTTGCATCATTTGCGTTCGCGTGAAGCTCAAGAGCGCGCCTTCGAGGAAGTCTTTCGCGTACTGCGCCCCGGCGGCATTTTTCTCGCGCTCGAGATTCAGGATGGCTGGCTGAATCGCCTTCTGCATATCCGGAGCACGTTTGTGCCGCTGGCTGCTTCATCGGTCCAAGCGCGGCTCGCTGCAACAGGGTTTTCGAGCGTGAACACTGAGTTTCGGCGCGGTGCGTTTCGTTTGCGCGCGTCGCGTTGACGCAGCCTTGCCCGCCCCGTAGCATGAAACAATGAGCGCTGCTGCGAAGCTCAGGTTTCCTCCAGGGCCTTCCACGGGACTTAAGCGCTGGTCGCTGGGCCCTTTGAACAACGGTGATCCGCTTCGTTATTTCACGGAGATTGTCCGCGAATATGGAGACTTCGTCGGTCTTCACATTCTGAATTTCCGAATCCTGCTCATCAATCATCCAGACCAAATTGAAGACGTTCTCGTAAATCACCCGCGCAAGTTCGTTAAAGGCCGCGTCCTGCAAGCTAATAAGCGCGTTTTTGGCAAAGGTCTGCTCACGAGCGAAGGAGAATTCTGGTTGCGGCAACGCCGGCTGGTGCAGCCAGCGTTTCACCGCGCGCGAATTGCTGGCTACGCGTCGACGATGGTTGAGTATGCCGAACGTCTGGTGTGCGAATGGCAGGATGGAGAAGAGCGCGACATCCATAAGGAGATGATGCGGCTCACGCTGCAAATCGTCGGCAAGACATTGTTCGATGCCGATGTGGAGGGTGACGCGCAAGACGTCGGCAAATCGCTGGAGCTTCTGCTCAAGCTCGGCGCGAATTTCCGCCGCACGATTTTTATTCCGCAATGGCTGCCGACGCCGACAAACCTCCGCCTCGAACGAGCCATCCGGCAAATCGAAAAGGTGCTCTACCGGATTATTGCGGAGAAGCGCTCCTCGGGCCGCGATGCGGGCGACCTGCTCTCGATGTTACTCGCCGCGCAAGACGAAGATGGCTCGCATATGAATGATCGACAGCTTCGCGATGAAGCCATCACGCTTTTCCTGGCCGGGCACGAAACTACGGCAAATGCACTGTCCTGGACGTGGTGGCTCCTGGCACAAAATCCCGCGGCCGAATTGAAACTGCATGCCGAACTGAGTGCGGAGTTGGACGGCCGCGCGCCTTCGCTCGATGATCTGCCAAAACTCATTTACACGAATCACATCATCACCGAGTCGATGCGCCTCTATCCTCCAGCCTGGGGCACCGCCCGCACTGCCATCGAAGAACACGAAATTGCCGGTTATTCGGTGCCGAAAGGCTCTGGCGTTTCCTTCGCACAATGGACCGTGCATCGCGATCCGCGATGGTACGACGCTCCCGAAGAATTTCGCCCCGAGCGCTGGGAAGGCGACTTGTTGAAACGCTTGCCGCGCTTCGCCTATTTTCCGTTCGGTGGCGGCCCGCGCCAATGCATCGGCAACACGTTCGCGCTGATGGAAACGGCTCTGGTTCTCGCCACCATCGCGCAGCGCTACCGCTTCCGCCTGGTCGAAGGCCATCCCGTAGTCCCTCTCGCCTCCATCACGCTTCGCCCACGCTACGGCATCCGCGTAACTCTCGAATCCCGCACCGCCAAGACTCGCACCGCCTCCGAATCCACTGACTAGCCAGCGCAAAGCATGCTCGCGGAAGCGAAAAGTGTCCCCGCTAGCCGAGCCACTGCTTTCATCCAAAGCTGCTCGTGCTTGAACCGAAACAGAGCTGAGTTTCGGCAGTGGGAATGTCTCGTAGCTCAGAAATTTGAGGCAGAACTTTCTTCGAAGATGAGTTGTTTGTCCATGTCGAGCATTTGCTTCCGGTATTGCTGGGCAGAAAGCAATATTGCGGCCAGGAGCGGAAGGAAGAGTGAGACACGCCAGGGCTCGGCGAGAGACCAAAGTTCGAACTCCGGAAGATAGGAAGTGAAAATCACGAAGCCGAAAAGATAGGCTACGAAAATCAACGCGGAATGGCTTTGAAACGGCGGATAAGAACAAGTGAAAGCAATTTTTCGGAAACGGAGTAGAAGCAGTTCGACGAAGACGGCTGTGCAGGCGCTGAAGATGACAGTGTGCAGGAAAGCGACGGTCACACCCAAAAGAAGAAGGGAGGAAACAAAACAGATCGGAACCAGCGGCGCCAGCGAAAAAAAGAGAAGGACCTTTCTGGCGATCGAACGAGCTTGCAGCGTCTCCGGATCAATCCAGAGCGCGAAGACCCAGTTAGCTCGGAGATCGGATGGGACTGCAAAGGCCATGCGGATTCCCACGATAATGCAGAAACTCAGCAGAAACGGAATGGAAAGAAGATCTTCGGACGGAGCATGCGACGACGCTGCGGCGTTGGTGTGAAAAGTGGAAGTGATGGATTGCGCGCTGACGACTAACCCCATGGCCAGGAACGCAGCGGCGATTTGCAGGTGCGCTTCGCTGCGCAGTAGTGTGCGCGTGATGAAATGGAAACAGGCGCGTTGCGGCGGATCGCGAAGAACGGTGCGGTCAAAGAGTCTCACTGGCAGCAGATGGAATTGTGAGCGTGGAAGAGGGCCGGCTTCCGCGGTTTCAGGAATGCGGATGAAAGAACGTCGAAAAGCGAGAGCGTAACAAACAAAGGCCACGCTCAAAGAGACGGCAACGGCCAAGAGCGCAGTGCGCGTCAAAGCTGCGAAAAATGGATTAGCGCCGTTGCCCCAAAGACTTTGGCCGAGGCCCAAAAACCACACGGGAGGCAGTAGATTCACGGCGAGTTTGCTAACCCGTGCGAGCTGGCCGAGAAACGAAGGTACCGCAAAGCTCGTAGCAAGAAGCGCAAGAAAAAAAAGCGCGATCACAAACCGGACGTACAAGGAGATTCTGCGAAAGAGCGCGTGGGGCAGAACGGCCATGAGCAGGCCGATCACGGCGAATACAGCGAAGAAACTGAACGCGCTGGCGAGGACGACTGTGATTGCGTGGCCAACTCCGAACCGAAGTAAAAGGAATAGAGAATCCTGCGAGCCGACTACAGCGACGGGGAACAGAACCAAGCTGGCAGCATTGACATCTAGCGTGAGCGTTGCGGCAAGAAGCAGAATAGCGGCAAAATTTCCCACGAAAATTCTGCGTAAGGAGATCGGCAGAGGAATAATGTTCGTGTAGTCGCGGCGATCAAGGAAGAGCGCGTCCCATCGCCAGATTGCTGCGGCGCCAGTGACGACCATGGACAACACGATGAAGAAATACTCGTCGGGAATGGCGGCGGTGAATGGGTCAAAGACGCCATCGCCACGCATCCAGCGGATGAGCGAGCCGTACTTTTCAAAGAGAAGAAGCGAGACCATAACGCCTGGCATGGCGAGCAGGATCAGTACGACACCGAGAGCCACGTCCATTTCCGAGGCGCCGGAGTCTCCACCGCCATGGAAGACGCGGCCGATGAAGACACGCAGCAGCGTGGGGAAGGGGCGGCGAGAGTAAGGCTCCCAGGCTTCGCGGAAGAATTGTTTAGCGCGAGCGATCACGGCGAAACCACCACATCGACAATGTTGCTCGCGATTTGTGCGACGTCACGATCTTCCACGAGATGAAGGAAGATGTTTTCGAGCGAAGTTTGGCCGATGCGCTGGCGAACTTCTTCCGTCGAACCACTGGCAATGACTTGGCCCTTTCTGAGAATGAGCAGACGCGTGCAAACCTTTTCAATGACCTCGAGCACGTGCGAACAATAGAAAATTGCCTTGCCCTTCGCGCTGAGTGATTGAATGAGATTTTTGAAGATAAGGGCAGACGTTACATCAAGGCCGGAAAGCGGCTCGTCGAGAATGAGCACGTCGGGATTGTCCATGAGAGCGGAAATCAGAAGAATGCGCTGGCGCATGCCCTTGGAATAGGAGCTTAACGCGACGTGGCGATGCGGATAGAGAGAGAAGAGTTCGAGGAAGGAATCGATTTTTTCTTTCATGCGCCGCTCCGGCATGCCGCGTAGAGCGCCGACCAGTTCGAGATATTCATTGCCCGTTAAGTAGGGATAAAGATTGGCTTCTTCGGGCACATAGCCGAGATGCTTTCTGTAGGCGACCAGATCGGTCTGGATGTTTTTGCCGTTGAAGAGCACCTGGCCGTCGGTGGGTTCCAGCAGGCCGATGAGCATTTTGACGGTGGTGCTTTTGCCCGAGCCATTGGGACCGAGATAGCCGAGCACCTGTCCGGACTCAAGGGAGAAGTCGATGCTGTGAACGGCGAGCACCGAGCCGTAATACTTCGTAAGACCTCGCGCTTCGAGCATCGGGCGCCTTCCTGCGAGAAGACAAACCGCGAACGAACCCCGGGATACTTCGTTGGACACCGTGGGAATCCAAAAAGTTTCCAGAAATTCCAGAGAGCCAGGCGTCAGAAACTCGGTGGATCGCGCCCTGAGGATATGAGCCGCTCGGGTCGCTACGCGGGAGTCGCTCGTTTGCGCCAGAAGAAGTATGCGGGGAGGCCGAGGAGGAAAAGGATGACGGCGATTGCAAGATTCTTGAATTGCGAGGGATCGAGAAAAGCGACGACGATGGCGTTGCCGACGATGGCGGCGGCAGCGAGCACGAAGAGAAGAGGCGTCCAGGGATAGCCGGGGACGCGATAGGGAATAGGGCGGCCTTTGGCGGCGCGGCGAAGCGGGAAAATGGCGGCAGCGCCGAGGCCGTAGAAAATCCACCCGATGAAGATAACGCCGCCGATCAGTTCGGCAAATTTGCCGGCGCAGGCGAGGACCGCGGACCAGACGCCGAGGGCCACGATGGCGGCTGCAGGCGTCTGAAAGCGCGGATGGACTTCGGCGAGCTTTTTGAAGAAGAGATTATCATTGGCCATGGCGTAGAAGACGCGTGGCGCTGTGAGAATGACGCTGTTGGCGGCACTGAAGGTGGAGATGAGAATGGTGAGGACGACGATAATTTCGGCTTTGCGTCCGAGGACGACGCCCACGGATGTGGAAGCAATGGTGTTGCTGGCGGTGGCCCCGGCAGGGCCGAGCGCTACGAGATAGGCGACTACGGCGATGACGTAGAGTCCTGCGAGGGCCAGAGAGCCGAGGAGAAAGGCGCGGGGGAAGGCTTTTTGCGGGTCGACGACTTCGCCGGCGCTGTAGGTGCCGAACTGCCAGCCTTCATAGGCCCAGAGGACGGCGATCATGGCCAGGCCAAAATTGGAAAAAAGGCCGAAACCATGTTGAGTTGAGCCGAAAGCGGCGGGCAAATCTCTGGCGTGGCTGCCGAGAGAAAAGAGGATGGCACTGAGAATGATGATGATCCCGACTTTGATCAGCGTGGTCCAGTTCTGCAAATCAGAGCTCTTACGGGTACCCCAGACGTTGACGGCGGTGACGACGGCGATCATGGCGACGGACACGATGGTTTTGCCGAGGTCGGAGAACGGAATGACTTCGGCGAGATGCTCCGTGAAAGCGCGAGCGAGGGCGGCGACGGAGCCGCTGGCGATGACCAGAAACAAACACCAGCCGTAGAGAAAAGCGGGGATGCGGCCGAAACCGTCGCGGATGAAGCAGTAGAGACCGCCGGCTTCTGGATTCGTGGCGGCAAGTTCGGCGTAAGTGAGAGCGCCGAGAAGGGAGAGGACGCCGCCGGCGACCCACACGAGGAGCGAGTAGCCGACCGAGCCGTCCAGCTGGCGAAGGATCAGACCTGGCGTAAGAAAAATGCCGGAGCCGATGACCGAGCCGATGAAGAGCAAGAAGAGATCGCGCTGACGGAGTGTGCGGAGAAGTGGCGGCATTAGTTGGGGATGCGGAGATTGGGGCGCGTGCGCAAGGGTTGCATCATAACCGGAGTTGGAGAACGGTCAATCGAAAATTTGTTGGATTATCGCCTGTGCGCGACGCTTTCCGGCAAATATCGTGCGAATTGGATTGGGGGTTGGATAGCGGCTGCCGGTTGAGCAGGGCGCTAGAGCAGTAATAGACGCTCGGGCAGGAGTACTTGGCCTGCTCGGCGTATTCATCCGTCAGAATAGCTCATCCACCCCCCCTCGTTTTTTGTAAGGGCAATGGATTACTTGACTCACCAAGGCGCTAGCGCGCGGCCACCCAGCGAATCCCGACGTCGGCGGCCGAGCGGACGCGGTCGATCAGTTGCGCGGCATGATGCTGGATATGGCGGATATTGACGAACTGGTGCTCCAGCTTAGACATGCGATACCAACTGAAGCCACTTTCGGTGCAGTCGAGATCCAACGCGTCCACGGCGTCATCGATCATCCGATCGCAAAACTCCCAGTACTCGAGCACCTGCACTTGCGTGTACGCCTCACCCGCGATGCCGTCGCCGACTCTCGCCGCGATGCTCGTTTCACCCTTGAGAATTGCCACTCTGACGTGAGCAACGCGAGCCCGATTGTCTCCCACAGCTTAAACGCTACGCTTCGTCGTGCTGTAAATACATGTGTGCAAAGAACAGCGCTGTGATACGTACACCTGCCATGAACGCATTCCTTGTTTCTGGTTGGTGCTCGAACCACTCCTCGCGGCCTCGGGCAGCGCTCGATGGCGTTCGCGGAGCATCGCCAGCGACGCGTGATACTGGCTTTTCAGCACGGCTCGAAGGCATTCGGCATCGGGTGTCTGGTTCGGGATCTCAGCCGGCTCGAGGATTGTATCATCGGTCGAGGGCAGCCTTCGACGACTTGTTCCAGTGGTCGCACTTGTCCAGAACTCCTCAACGGAGGCTCGCGACATCTGCCGGATGCGAGGGCAGTGCTCTGCGGGCCATTTCTCATTAGGTGATAGTGCTAAGTACTGTTGTTACCGGTGGCGGTGAGGTCCACGTAAGGGCGGCAACTCGCCGCCAAGCGCTTAAAGTTGAGTTGTGTTTTCTTTAACTTGCGGGCAATCTGGGCGAGTGCCAACATGGGACAGCCCTTCAAAAATGGAATTGGCAGCGCGTGGCGATTTCGGGGCCAAGATTTGCGTTTGGCATAAAAACCTCCTAGAAGTGGATTGGGTTGAAGATAGACGGCAAAGGATCGGCCAAGAAGATTGGCGAAACTCCAGCAAAAGCAGATCCTCGCTTCGCTCGGATGACAATTATTTTTTTGCAGATGTCCTGCAGGACTGGGGGTGACAATTATTTCATTTACAGCTGTCTTGCTGCGTTCCCTTCGTGCCTCGGGGCAATCGGGATGACAACTGCTGGCCTTTTTTGCAACTGATTAGGGAGTCGCGGGAAAGATCAAACCCGTCATTCGCAGGTGAAATGCGAGCAGTCAAAAAACAGCCGCCCAGAAAGACGGCGGTAGAGGCCATTTGGGTCTAATTGTCCGAGACAAAGAGTGCCACGAGCACCATAACTCAGTCGTTAACTATCTTCAAGTCTTTAGAGGCCGAAAAGGGGTGCGGGCATGAAGCAGAGGACGAAGACGATGAGGGTTAGAAGGGCGGCGAGACGGCGAGGCGGGTCGAGAGGGGCGGGATCGTAAATGGGCGCGATGCGGAGGAACCGCAGGCCGAAGAGCAGAACGGCCCAGACATACCAGCCATACCAGAAGAAATAGCCGAGCGGAAGAAGGGCGAGGGGAAGAAAGAGCGTAGAAAAGCGGTGAAGGCGGGCATTGACGGAGCGGAGGATGTGGCCGCCGTCGAGTTGGCCTGCGGGGAGTAGATTGAGAGAGGTGGCGAAAAGACCGACCCAGGCGGCGCGACCTACAGGGTGAAGCAGGAGGATGCTTGGAGGCGTGCCGGGATGAATGGCGGAGGCAATAAAGCGCAGAAGTAGAGGAGTGCCAAAAACTACGTCGGCATGCGCGGGATCGATGATGCCCGGAGCGATTTTGGCGTGAAGAATGCCGAAGAGGAGAGCGGGGACGGCGAAAAGAAACCCTACAAGCGGGCCAGAGGCTCCGACGTCGAAGAGAGCGCGAGTGGTGCGAATAGGGGAGCGGATTAAGATGAAAGCGCCAAAGGTGCCAATGAGCGAAGGGAAGGGAATGAAGAAGGGGTAGCTGGAATGAATGTGATGATGGCGGCAGGCGAAAAAATGGCCGAGTTCATGGGCGAGAAGAATGGTTAAGAGGGTGGCAGCGAAGGGCATGCCGGCGAGAAGGCCGGCGGGGTTTTTGTAAAAGAGAGTGAAGGCGCGCATGAAATCGTCAAGGGAGACGGCTTGATCGTGAGCGTAGGCAATGGCGAATTGGGTGCCAGCGGCGAGACAAGTGCATAGAGTCACGAGAAAGAGCGCTATGGCGAGGAGAAGAGACTTGAGGGAAGGACGCGGGAGAACCGGAACGTAAAATTGGGCACGCGGAGGAAAAGTGCTCCAATCAGCGGGAGACGGCAGCGCGTCTAATGCGGAGTCTGAAGGCGGCGTGGTCACGAGGGATTTGGAGGCGAAAAGAGAATCACAAATATAAGTACAGCATAATTGGAGGAGTTTGCGCCAGCGGGGGAAGGCTTTGAGGTGCCTCGGCGCCTGACAGGTGATAGATTTCTTGTAAGGCGTTTGCGCCCGCGCGAATTTAATTGAACCTCGCCAGATACAGAGTCGTGCGAGTTGCTGAGAAAAATGGCAGCAGAACTGCGCACTCCAACTGAGGAAGATATGAAAATCATTGACGACATTCCGATTTGGGGGCCACCTGATGAAGGAGCGGTAAGCCAGATCAAGACGTGCGCGAAGAATGCGGATCGAGTGGCGCTGATGGCGGACCACCACAAGGGATATGCGGTACCGATTGGCGGTGTGGTGGCGTATCGCGATTCGATCAGCCCGAGCGGCGTGGGTTTCGACATTGCTTGCGGGAACAAAGCGGTGTTGCTGGATATGCCAGGGTCGTCTCTCCGAGCGAACATCGCGGAGACCATGGATCAAGTGTGGAAGACGATCAGCTTTGGAGTTGGGCGGCGGAACGCGGAGCGTGTGGATCACGCACTGTTTGATTCAGCGGCGTGGAAGTGCGAGGCGGCGGCTCCCTTGAAAGAGATGGCGCGGCAGCAGCTAGGGACGGTGGGCTCGGGAAATCACTATGTGGATTTATTTACGGACGAAGAGGATCGCGTGTGGATTGGAGTGCATTTTGGATCGCGCGGATTGGGACACAAGATTGCGACTTGGTTTCTGAAGAAGGCTGGCGCTGCGGACGGAATGGACGTCGAACCTTGCGTGATTGCCGCTGCTGGCGATCTTGGAGAGCAATACATTCAGTGCATGCAACTCGGCGGGGAATACGCCTACGCCGGGCGGGATTGGGTTTGCGAAAGAGTGGCGCATTTGCTTGGAGCGCCCATTTTGGAAGAGGTGCACAACCATCATAATTTTGCTTGGCGCGAGACACACGGCGGCGAAGAGTTGTGGGTTGTGCGCAAAGGAGCGACGCCTGCTTTCCCGGGGCAAAAGGGATTTGTTGGCGGGACGATGGGCGAGACGTCGGTGATTCTGGAAGGCGTCGAGAATGATGAGGCGAAGTATTCGATGTACAGCACGGTGCATGGAGCGGGAAGAGTGATGGGCCGAATGGAAGCAAAGGGGAAGGTGGACAAGAAAACGGGCGAAGTGAAGCGGGCGGGAAGAGTAACGAAAGAGATGATGGAAGGGTGGCTGAAAAAGGCGAAGGTGGAGTTGCGCGGCGCGGGGCTGGATGAATCGCCGGATTGCTATAAACGATTGCCCGAGGTCCTTGCAGAACATGGGAAGAGTATTCGCATTTTGCATACGCTGACGCCTGTGGGAGTGGCAATGGCTGGCGCGGACGAATTTGATCCTTACAAGGACTAGAGGATCTGTCACTTGCCTACGGGGACGCGCAATTTATCGGTGGCAAAGGCGACTGGACCGGCATAAGAGTCGCGAATCGATTTTCGGACTGCGTCCTGCTGAGATTCCACATCGGGGGCGGTGTGGCTCAACAATAGGCGTTTTACGCTGCTGTCTCTGGCGGCCTCGCCGATTTTCTTCGGCGGGGTGTGTAGTTCGTAGAGCTGCGACGGCGAGTTGGGAGGGTCCAGGACGGCGCAATTGAAAATCAGCAGATCGGCATGCTTCGCCAATTGCACCAGGTTTGGCAGGGCGGATGCATCCATGTCTCCGGAAAAAACGACGGTCACACCTTTGTAGGAAATGCGGTAAGCCACCGAGGGGCAGTCGCCGTGGTGCGTGGCTATTTCATCCACTTCCAGCCCATCCTTGTCTGTGACGATCTTGTTGAGCGGTGAGTGCAAGCTAACCGGCAGATCGCGAACGGTAAACGATTCGTCCGCGCCGAAAGTCTTTTGATAGGCGAAGGCTCCGCCATCTCCTACGAGCAAATCGACGAATCGAGAAGTTTTGGGGAATAAACCGGCTCCGTCCGGTCCAAAAATGCGGTACGAGATTGGCCCATCACTGGTAAGGGCGCGGTCATTGAAGAAAGCTCCGAGATCTCCACTGTGATCGATATGTAGATGGGTCAGCAAGACCGTGTCTATCTTTTCCAGGTCCAGTTCAAGTTCGCCAATTCGAAGGAACGCTCCCGGACCAGCATCCACCAAAATGCGTGGAGTGCCATCGAGGAGCAGAACGTAACTTGAGCTGGCCCTTCCGAATGCTCGAGGGCCGCCTGAGCCAAGCACTACGACTTCGATTGTCGGCTTGGCCGGGGTTGCGCGCAGGCAAGCCGGAAACAGAAGAACGGCGGCCAAAAGAAACTTCGTAATTTTATTCATGGCATCTTCTCTCCGTGTGACGGCAAATAAGCCACAAGTTCCAGAGAACATTTTACGCGGCGCGTGTATCTGGTCAGGCTTTCGTCTGCTCGACACACTGCGGCTGCGAGTCGATGAAGGCTGAGTCTAGCGCGAAGGACGCATTCACCGGTAGTCCGATGGCGGAGTGGGAGAAACACCGGAAGAAATCAAAGCTTGCGGAAGCGGAGCTTGGAAGGGGGAAGTTCGCAACGCAAGCTTTGAAGGGATGCGCGGTGGGGGATTTAAACTGGAGCGCGGAAATGGACTAGGGTTTTTTTGTGGCTTCGATGCCTTGGAGTTCTTTACCGGGTTTGAAACGGACGGCTTTGCCTGGGGGAATGTTGACTTCTTCGCCGGTGCGGGGATTGCGGCCGATGCCGGTTTTGCGCGGCTTGACGCTGAAGACGCCGAAGCGGCGGAGCTCGATGCGCTGGCCGCGGCCGAGAGCTTGCTTGAGAGATTCAAAAACGGTTTCGACGGCTTGCTCGGCCTTGGTGCGGCTGATGAGAGTCTTGGCAACAACCGCATTGACGATGTCCAGCTTGATCACACGCGCCTCCAGCTTCAGAGGCAAATGCTAGAGGGTGAGGCGCGGGTTGTCAAGACGAGATGGGTAAACTACACTGTCCTTCCTTTTGGCGGACTTTGTCTTACGTGCAATATTTTGATGCCGCAAAATTCATTGGATGATCGAGGAGGAATGAATGTCTGTAAAGCCAGACCGGTGGATCCGTAAGATGGCCCTGGAGCACAAGATGATCGAGCCGTTCACGGACCGGCAAGTGCGCGAAGGTGTGATCAGCTATGGCGTTTCGTCGTATGGCTACGACATCCGGGTGGCGGACGATTTCCGGATTTTCACGAATGTGAATTCGACGATCGTGGACCCGAAGAATTTCGATCCGCGATCGCTTGTGGAATTCAAGGGCGATGTGTGTTTGATTCCGCCGAATTCGTTTGCGCTGGCGAGGTCAGTTGAATATTTCCGGATACCGCGGAATGTGCTGACGATTTGTCTGGGGAAGTCGACGTACGCGCGGTGTGGAATCATCGTGAACGTGACGCCGTTCGAGCCGGAGTGGGAAGGATTTGTGACGCTGGAAATCAGCAACACGACACCGCTGCCCGCGAAGATTTATGCGAATGAAGGGCTGTGCCAGGTGCTGTTCTTCGAGTCGGATGAAGATTGTGAAGTGAGCTACAAGGATAAGAAGGGGAAGTACCAGTCGCAGGGTGGGATTGTTTTGCCGCGGTTGTAAAACGAGAAGAAGGGAATACCCAGACAAACCAACATGTCGGGTTGCCCCGGCGGGTGCTGGCAGCCGTCCGCCTGATAAGGTGGAACTTACGTGGAGATCTGCGTCAGCTTGATGCCAACGACGGGGTAGCCGTGCTCACGCCAGGCGTCCAGGCCGCCTTCCAGTGGGCGAATACGGGTGATGCCGCGGCTTCTGAGGAGGAGCGCCACACGGGCGCTCGTAGCTTCGTTTGGTCAAGTGCAATAGAGAATGATTTCGCGGTCGTGAGGCAGTAGCCCATCTTTCTCTTCGAGCTCTTTGGCATCCACGTGGAATGCGCCGGGAATGGTCTCGGGGTCGGCTTCGAAATCGAGGGAATGACGAAGATCGACGATGACGAGCTCTTCGCCGGCGTCAATCATGTGCTTCAATTCTACGACAGTGATGCGAGCGATGCGAAGTTCACGAAGGAATCGCTTGCGAGCGATGAATTTGTAAGCCAGATAGGATGCGAGCGCGGCCAAAAGAATAACGCCAGCCCAGCCGCCGAGCGAAGCAGCGTGTTTCGCGATGTCTTCAATCTCACCGCTGAAAACGTAACCCAACCCAAGGAAAGTGGAAGCCCAGAGCAATGCGCCGAGGGCATCAAACAGGAAGAAACGGCGCGGGCGCATGTGAAAAATGCCAGCGAGCGGAGGCGCGATGGTCCCGAGGCCGGGGAGAAATTTCGCGAGAATGAGAGAGTGCGCTCCCTGGCGGGAGAAAATTCCCTCGGTGCGGCGAACGCAGGAGTCTGGCGCGATCGTAATTTTGCAGAGAAACTGGAGAACTTTGATGCCTTTGCGGCGGCCGAGCTGATACCAGAGAGAATCGGCGCAGACCGCGGCGAAAGTGACCAGAAAGAGCGAGGCAAAAAGATTTAATTGGTGAGAGCCAGCAAGCGCGCCGGCGGCGAGCAGGAGCGGAAGCGAAGGAACCGGCACTCCTGCCTGCTCGAGGAAGACCCAAGCGAGCAAGACAACATAGCCATGATGAAGCAGGAATAGGATGGTGCCATGCATTTGGCTTGGCTGGATCCTCTATGAGCGATGTAATCGGCTATCGAGAGACGATAGAAGAAGTATGCCCCCAGCGCCCCGACATGACAAATTCGGTCAGAGGCTTGCGAGTTCGCGGAGCAACCTCGCGGTCGCGGAGGCCTTGGGGAAGCGAGTCCAGATCGCCCGGATAGCCGATGGCGATGGCGGCAATGGGCTCCCAATCGGTTGGGATTTCGAAAACCTGCCTTGCTTTGGCGGGGTCGAATCCGGCCATTTGGTGAACGGCTAGGCCACGCACCGTTGCTTCGACGCTGAGTAGCGCGGTGGCGGCACCTGTGTCGTAGAAGGCGTTGCGATTAGGAGTACCTTTGGCGTGAAATTTCTGAGCCGAAACGGCGAGGAGAAGAACCGGAGCAGCTTTCGCCCAGCCGGCGTTGAAATCCACCAAGACGCTCAGCGTTTTCGCGAAGTTCTCTGCGTCGTCCTTGGTGGCCACGAGATAGGCCCAAGGTTGCTCGTTGCTGCTGGAAGGCGCCCAGCGCGCCGCCTCGAAGAGGCTTGCGAGCACGGCCGGCTCGACGGGCTTATCAGCGAAAGCCCGGGGGCTCCAACGATTGCGGATGAGATCGTGAACCGGGAAATTGGTTGGTGCAGGATTATGCATCTCTATTTTCCTTTGGACGGAACCAGCAATTAGATGAACACAAGAGCCTGAAAGGTATGCACGAAGAATCGGAACATCTTCTAGTTTGTCGATGAGCGCGTCGTCTGGAGCGAGAAGGAAGCTTCGAATGCGCTCCAGACGACGTAGTTTTCCGCCACAACGACGAGAGTCACAGTGGTTGGCCCGGCTGCCTGAATTGCATGCGTGAGACCGATTTTCTGCTCAGATTACTTGGCGGGCTTCTGAAAGATTTCGGCGTCGATGGTGATGGCAACGTCGTTACCAACGACGAGACCGCCGTTATCCATGGTGGAGTTCCACTTCACGCCAAAGTCCTGGCGGTTAATCGTCGTGGTGGCGTTGATAGCCATACGCTGATTTCCCCAGGGATCCTTGACGGGGCCGGCGGGACCATCCACGTCGAGAACGACTTCTTTTGTGGTGCCGTGAATCGTCAAGTTGCCAGTGACTTTCAGCTTGCCGGGAGCGACTTGCTCGACTTTCGTGGACTTGAAGGTGATGGTGGGGAAGTGTTCGGCGTCGAAAAAATGGTCGCTGAGGAGATCTTTGTCGCGGGCAGCGACGCGGGTGTCGATGGAGTTCACGTCGATGGTGACATCGACGGAGGATTTGCTGATGTCCTTGTCATCGAACTGGACGGAGCCTTTCACGCTGGTAAATGCGCCGCGAACGGTGGAGATCGCCAGATGCTTGACGGCAAATTGCGCCGCGGAATGCGCGGGGTCGATTTGCCAGGTGGAAGTTGCCGCGGCCGCGGGCAGAGAAAGCGCCGCGGCAATTCCGGCGGTGATTGCGATACGAGTGAACAGCTGGCCCATGGGTGTTGCCTCCTTTGAGTAAGTTCCAAGACTTTGCGGACTTGAGAATTGGTGCGATTACTCCTGCCCACGAGAGCGGGCTTCCTCCAAAAGCTCGGCGAGAGTTTTCAAACGCGCAGCAGAGATGTGGCGAAACTGGCGCTTGTGAAGCTCGCGAACAGGCTGATCGAGACTTTTCAAGAGAGCGAGACCCGCGGGGGAAATGCGGGTTTTGACCACTCGGCGGTCATTGGTTTGGCGCGCGCGGGTGATGAGGCCGCGCTTCTCCATGCGGTCGAGGAGGCGGGTCATGTCCGGGTCGTGGGAAATCATGCGGTCGCCAATGATGCTGCAGGGGAGGCCATCCGGTTCGGCGCCCCGAAGAATGCGGAGGACGTTGTATTGCGTGCCGGTGAGGCCATAGGGCTTGAAGAGTTGCTCGGCCTGGAGGCCGAGGGCATCGGCAGTTTTCTGGAGAGAGATGAAGATACGGTCTTCGAGGGGAAGAGAGAGATGGGAAGCGGAGCTTCGACGCATGTGGCTACAATAATCGTTATGACGACTAATGTCAATCGAAAATCATGAGCGGCGCGGCGGACGCGAAGGCCCTGCGTTTCAAGCTTTGCGAAGCGGGCGGAGCTGGATTTCGCTGAGGAAACTCTGCGAGCTTTGCGTGACGATCATTTCTACCGCGTGAGCTACATCTTCCGGAGAGAGCGCTTTTGAGGGATCCTTCGGGCCGCGAGGGGAGAAGCTTGTGGCGACGCTGCCGGGGCAGATGACGCTGACGCGGATACCGTGGTCGCGAAGATCCTCGGCCATGCAGGCGGAGAGGCCCTGAAGGCCCCACTTGGAGGCGCAGTAGATGCCGCCGCCGGCGAAGGCGTTGCGCCCAGCGAGAGAACTGATGTTGATGATGTCGCCGGTCCCCCGCTCGATCATGGAAGGAACAACGGCGCGAGATACCAGGAAAACGCTTTTGAGATTGGTGTCGAGGACGCGGTCCCAATCGTCTTCCGTCTTCTCATGAGCCGGGCCGAAGAGGCCTATGCCCGCATTGTTGACCAAGATGGAGATGGGACCGAGGGCAGCCTCGGTCTTCTGCACGAGCATAGATACATCGGAAGCCCGGGAAACATCAGCGATTTGCGCATAGACGCGCGAACTTGATTGCTTGAGGGCGGCTTCGCTATCGGCCAGAGCGTTTGCGTCGCGACCGCAGATGGCCACACTGGCGCCGAGCGTGGCGAGCCGCAGAGCAATGGCACGGCCTATGCCCCGGCTGCCGCCAGTGACGAGAGCGGTGAGCGCCGATAGCGGGGCGCTCTCGGGGCCTAATGTATTCCTCGTGTTTTTTTGAGGCATTTGAATTCTTCCTCTTGCGAGCTACCCATTTTGTGCGAAACTCATCTTAGCATCCAGGAGCGTAAGCAAGTCCCATCCAGCTTGGGATCCTCGATGAAGTGTTGGGAAAAACGGTGAGAAGCTTGTAGTCCTGCGGAACGATTCCACATGCGGCCTGAACTTTCTGGTGTTGAATGCTTGCGCATGGACCAAAGCTTTTCTTATAATTCCCAAGCTTTAGAATCAACGCAATTTCCGGCAGAGGCGTGCGGGCAACTATCAATGGAAAATCCAAAATTGAAGTTTGGGCGAGGAGAGTGGGAATGAGTGGAACACGCAAAGTGGCAGGCCTCGCGATATTCGCGGCGCTATGTCTGATTCTGGGGAACGGGCTAACCGCGCTGGCGCGGCCACAAGCGGCGGCGGGAGGGGGGCAAGACGCCGGACAGAGCAAGCAGCCGTACACGATGGCCGAGTACAACTCGTATCAAGCTTGCGCGAGTGAAAAGAATCCAGCAGCGCAGGTCAAGTGCCTCGATGATTTCGTAGCGAAATATTCGAATTCGGCATTGCTAATTTACGTTTATCCGCTCTACTACCAGGCTTACGGCCAGCTGAAAAATTATCAGAAGGTGATCGAATACGCGGACAAAGTAGCGGCGCTGGGAGACAAGGTGGAAGCCGGAATCCACTATCAAGCGCTGTACGCGCACGCGTTTGCGTACAACGCCTTGAGCACAACGGATGCTGCCTGGGCGGCGCAACCGGCAAACGCCAAGGCCGCGGAGGATGCGGCGGCGGCGGGCCTGAAGGCACTGGATGAGCTGAAAAAGCCGGACAGTATGACAGAGGATGCGTTTAATACGCAGAAGAAGCAAATCCAGGTGTACTTCAACGGGACAGCGGCACAGGCTGCGATGTCGCAGAAGGATTATGCGTCGGCCATCCAGTTCTATAAAGCGGTGCTGGTGTTGACTCCGGATGACGGGATCACGAGCTACCGGCTAGGGCTGGCGTATGAGGCGATGGCGCCGCCGCAGCACATGGATGCATTCTGGGCGATCGCGCGAGCGGTGACAGCGAAGGGCGCAACGCAAGCGCAGTCGCAGAAAGTGAAAGACTATCTGCGAAAGCTGATCGTGAATTATCAGCAGGCGGCGTGTGACAACCTGACGGACGCGGAGCTTAATGAAATGTTGCAGCTGGCAAGCAGCTCGCCGGAGCGCCCGGCGAGCTACACGCTGCCGAGCGTCGCGGACCTGGATGCAGCGCGCAAGGACATGACGATTGCATCGGTGGTTGCGGACCTGAAAGCCGGTGGAGATAAGGGCAAGGTCACTTGGCTGGCGGCATGCGGGCTGGAATTTCCGGGAGTGCCTGGAAAGGTGATTGAAAGTGTTCCCGGGGCGACGCCGAACGATCCCATCGAGCTAAAGGTTGCGTTCGTGACCAGCGACGCGGAGTTCGATGCGGCAACGGTGCCGAATATGGACGTAAAAGTGGTTGGGCAGCCGGACGTGTCCCGCGTCGAGAAGGATAGCGCGGTGCACTTTACGGGGACGCTCGTTTCCTACGATCCTGATCCGGCGTTCATGCTGCACTGGGACAAAGCCAAGGTAAACGAAGAAGACATTCCAAAGGAAAAGGCAGCGCCGAAGAAACCGGTGCATCACAAGCCCTCCTCGGGACACTAAAGCAACCAGACAAAATACAAATCGGTAAACGGCTCTTCGGCGCGGCTGAAGAGCCGTTTATATTTTGCGCAGAGGGTTTTTCTTGCGTTCGAGACGTCCCGGCCCGTTGGCGGAAGGCTGGCGTCGTTATCTTGAGCGGTGGTTGCCCAAGTTTAGCTTGTACTCGGTGATCTTGCGACTCAGCGTGTTGCGGTGAATACCCAACACTTGTGCGGCGCGGGATTGGTTGCCGTTGGCGCGGTCCAGAACACGTTTGATGAAGCGCTTTTCGAACTCTTCGACAGCCTCGTCGAATAGAATTCCCCGATCCACCATTTGAATGACAAGCCCCTCGAGTTGATCTTTCACGATCGCACGCTCCGCAGAATTCGTTCTGGGCCAAAATGGAATTAATGATCAAGATCGTGCCCGGCCAGGATTTGAAATGCCTCCCGGTATTTGGCACGTGTGGCAGCGACGACATCTGGCGGAAGATCTGGGCCGGGCGGGGTCTTGGGCCACCGGATTCGCTCGAGGTAGTCGCGAACAAACTGTTTGTCGAAAGAAGGTTGAGGGCCGCCGGGGCGGTACTGCGAGGCGGGCCAGAAGCGCGAGGAATCCGGAGTGAGGGCTTCGTCGATCCACATAAGGGAGGCGACCGCGCCGGCGGAGCCGAGGGTGCTGTTGAGAAGTCCGAATTCGAATTTGGTGTCGGCGAGTAGAATTCCCCGGGGCGCGGCATAGTCTGCGGCCCGGCGGTAGATTTCGATGCTGACCGCACGGACGCGCTCTGCGAGATCGCCGCCAATTAATTGGGCAGCTTGCTCGAAAGAGATATTCTCATCGTGGCCGCTGGTCGCTTTGGTTGCGGGAGTGAAGATAGGTTCCGGCAAACGATCGGATTCGCGCAGGCCAGCAGGCAGCGGGATGCCGCAGATTTTTCCCGTGGCTTTGTAGTCTTTCCAGCCGGAGCCGGAAACGTAACCGCGGACGACGCATTCGATGGGAAGGGGCTGCGTCTTGCACACGACCATGGAGCGGCCTTCAAGTTCCTCGCGATAGGCGCTGAATGCGGCAGGGAAGTCGGAGGAGCCAAGAACGTGGTTGGGAATGACGTCTTTCAGGAGGTCGAACCAGAAGAGCGAGAGCTGGGTGAGGACACGGCCCTTGTCGGGAATGGGCGTGGGGAGGATAACGTCGAAGGCGGACAGCCGGTCGGTGGCGACGATGAGCAGCTTATCGCCAAGATCGTAGATGTCGCGGACTTTGCCGCGCGCCGCGGGAGTGAGGCCGGCGAAATGCGTTTCTTGAATGATGCGAGTCACAGGAGTTGCAGCCACGAAAAAGTTTCTCCCCAAAGGTGGGGAGCATTCTAACGCAGCGTGTCGTCGAGGGAAAGCAGCACATGGAGGAAATGTCTTAGCTCCATAATTCTGTCACCCCTTAACGGCAACGTGAAACTGTCACCCTATGAGACAGGAGACGCTGCCATTGAGTCAGAAGGAACTACAAAGAGTGAGCGTGATCGGAGCATGCATCAAGGGAGACATGGCGTGTGCCAGAGCCGCCGTACTCCTATCGCTGAGCGTGCGCCAAGTGAAGCGCTGGAAGAAACGTATGCGCGAAGAGGGGGAGGCGGCTCTGGCACACGCCAACCGCGGCCGGCCAAGTCCCCGTCGCCTGCCGGATGACGCTGCCGCGCAGATCGTGCAGCTAGCGCGCGGCACGTACGCCGGCTTTAACGACCACCATCTCTGCGAGAAGTTGGTCGAACGCGAGGGTTTTTCCATCAGTCGCGAAACCTTACGCCGGTTGCTGCGCCAGAACGGCATCGGCTCTCCTAGAAAACGCCGTGCTCCCGCTCATCGCCAGCGCCGCGTGCCTTCCGCGCGGCTCGGTGAACTCGTACAACTCGACGGCAGCCCGCACGACTGGCTCCAAGGACGTGGCCCGCGCCTCACCGCTCTCGGCATGCAGGACGACGCCACTGGAAAAATCCTGGCCGCGCAGTTCTTCCCCTCGGAAACCACTTTCGGCTATCTCTGCTTGCTTCGCCAGATGCTGCGTCGCTTCGGCGTGCCGCTGGCTTTTTACGGCGATCACAGTGGCATCTTCGTCCGCAACGACGACTGCTGGACGGTCCAGGAACAACTTGCCGGAAAACGCCAACCCACGCAGTTCGGCCGCGCCCTGGAACAACTCGGCGTTACCTTCATCGCCGCCAACAGCCCGCAGGCCAAAGGCCGCGTCGAGCGTCTCTGGGGCGTGCTCCAGGATCGCCTCACCAGCGAACTGCGGCTAGCCAAAGCAGGCGACATCGACTCCGCCAACGCCGTGCTGCGCAAGTTCATCACCGACTACAATCATCGTTTCGCTCGCAAGCCTCGCGAAATGGAAACTGCCTGGCGTGAAACTCCCGAGAACCTCGACCGCATCTGCTGCTTCGTGCACGAACGCATCGTCAGCAACGACAACGTCGTGCAATGGGAAGGCCATCGCTTCCAGATCCCCCAGCAAGCCCGCCGCTTCAGTTTCGCCGGCGCCAAAGTACAGATCTACCAGGCTCTCGATGGGCACCTCTCGCTCTACTACGGGGACATCCGCCTGGAGCACTCTGCCATGCCAGAGGGGTGACACTTTTATGTTGCCGTTAGGGTGACAGAATCACGTTGCTACAACAGCAGCACATGGAGGAAATTATCGGAAAAGGTTTGCAGCGGAACTGCTAGTTTTCCATGAAAAGGATCATGAAGAACAATCGAGCGTCATTGTTTTCAAATTTGTTGCCGATGTGCGTGTCCCGATTGCGATTGCAGCGCAAAACATTCGGCACAGCGTTTTGCGGTTTTCAGAGCGCTGGTCAGGCGGCGGAGGCTGCTTGGCGCTTAAGTGCGGGGGCTTCGTCGCCTTCCCATCGGACGCTGACGAGCTTGGAGACGCCGGGCTCCTGCATGGTGACGCCGTAAAGAACGGAGCCGGTCTCCATCGTTTTGCGGTTGTGGGTGACGATGATGAATTGGGTTTGGCTGCTCATGTCCATGACGAGGCGGGTAAAGCGGCCGACGTTGGCCTCGTCGAGCGGCGCGTCGACTTCGTCGAGAATGCAGAAGGGGCTCGGCTGGTAGCGGAAGATGGCGATGAGCAGTGCGAGCGCGGCCATGGCTTTCTCGCCGCCCGAGAGCAGGAGAACGTTTTGCATGCGCTTGCCGGGAGGAGAAGCGACGACATCGATCCCGGCGTCACCGGAACTGTCCGGTTCGGTGAGGCGCATTTCCGCCATGCCGCCGCCGAAGATGGTATGGAAGGCTTCGGAGAAATTCTTGTTGATGGCGTGGAAAGCCTGCTCGAATCGTTCGCGGGAGACTTGGTCGAGTTCGGCGATGGCTTGTTGGGTGTCGGCGATGGATTGGAGGAGGTCGTCGCGCTCACGGGTGAGGAACGTGAATCGCTGCTCGCACTCGTTGAACTCCTCGAGAGCCATCATGTTGACGGGACCCATGGCCTCGATGCGCTGTTTCATTTCGCGGTAGTTGGTTTCAGCGGCGGCGAGCTCTTCGCCGGTCATGAAGGCGGCTTCGGTGGCGATGAGATCCTCGGGCTGAGCATTGACTTCCGTCATGCAGGTCTCGCGCAAATGCTGGCGGTCGGAATCGTTGCGCGCGCCGTCCACCTCCGCGTGGCCACGCTGTTCGCGAAGCTCCTGAAGAGCTTGCCGGCCCATGCGCAAATGATCTTCCAATTGAGTGACACGGGTGCGGCCGGTTTCCCACTCCTGCTCGAGTTGACGCTGACGGACTTCGAGGCGGAGTTTTTCGCCGCGAAGACCTTCCAGTTGCAGCGCGAGGTCTTCGCTTTGCTTGGTGAGAGCGGCGGTTTCAACGCAGATCGAGGATTCCTGCTGAAGAAGCGCGGTTTCGCGGCGGTCGAGTTCGGCGCGTTCTTCTTGCAAACGTGTAGCGAGCGCTTCGGCAGCGCCAGCCCTCTCATGGAGGGCGGCCAATTCGGCGCGCGCGCTGGCGAGTTCGTTTTGCTCCGTCTGAACGGAACCGCGAAGCTGCGCCAATTGTTCCACCAGTTGCGCGCTTTCGGTCTCTGCTTCGGCGCGGCTGATGGCCGCGGCAGCCTGCTGATGCTTCGCACGCTCGGCGCGTGTTCTGGCATCTTCTGAGTCCTTTCGGAGGCGTGAGAGCTCGTTTTGGCAAACGGTCAGCTCAAGGCCGAGACGCGCCAGTTCGCTTTGCATGTGCTCGTGGCGGTGCGTTGCGGAGAAAACGTGGCGCTCCGCTTCGCGCTGCTGTGCATTGATTTGCTCGAGAGATTGCTCGGCTTCGCGCAGGTCCTTGCTTAATTGGGCTAATGCGGCTTGCGCCTCGCTCATCTGGAGCTCGAGCTGCAGGACTCCCGCGTCAAGAGCGCGCAGTTCGCGCTTCATGCCCAGCGGGCCGGCTTCATCGGCACGCCCGCCGGTGACCATGCGGCCCTGGTAGCAGGTGCCGTCGGGAGCGACAAAAGCGAATTGAGGATTGTCGCGCGCCAGCCGTTCAGCGGCTACGGCGCTATCTGTCAAATATGCTGAACGCAGGCGCGGAAGAAATTGCTTGGCGGCGGCGCCCAGCGGATCGCGGAAGCCGACCAGCTTGTCCAATCGGGAGATGACGCCGTCTTCAATGTGAAAGTTGATGATGGGTTCGTATTCGGCGAGGCGAAGATTGCGCAGGGAATCGACAAAGAAAGTGGCGCGACCGCCGACTTCATCGCGGAGCAGGGAAACGCCGGCGCGAGCGTGATCGTAGGTTTCCACTACGACGTATTCGAGTTCGTCACGGAGATACTGCTCGACGGCGGCTTCGTGTTGTTCTTCGACTTCGGCGTAATCGGCAAGAACGCCGACGGCGTGGAAATTTTGGTCGCCGCTACGCTCGTTGGCGGCAAAGAGCTTTTGTACGGCATCGGCAGTGTAGGAGCGGTCGTTCAGAATTTGTGTGAGCGTTTCATGGCGTGCGCGAACGCCGGAGAGAGAATCGCGCAAGGTGTCCGCCTTCTGCGTGGTGGCCTCGCGTTGTTGACGCAGGTCCGCGATATTTATTTGCAGAGTGGCGGCGTTTTGGGTTAGCGCAGTGAGCTGGCTGCTTGCCGCTTCCCAGTCGTAGGCCGCCTGATCGGAATCGTCGCGGAAACGAATAGAGGTTTCGAGAAGCTCGTGTTCGCTGGCCTCACGCTTGCGAAGCGCATCGAGGTGATGAACGAGCGCCTCTTCGGCCTGCTTCTGCTCGCCGTGCAGACGCAACAGGCTTTCGCCGGTTTCCGAAGCAGTGCGGCGCAGGGATTCAATGCGCGCCTCGGATTCACGAATCTGATGGGAGCGCGATTCCGCCTGGGCCGCAAGCTCATTGACGCGTCCGGAGAGGACAGAGGATTCTTCGTTGAGCGTACTCACAGCAAGCTGCTGCGCAGTGTTGCGGGCTTCCCATTCCCCGGCTTGCACTGCGGCTTCCGCCATTTCGGCGGAGATTTGGGTACGCCGCGAGCCAAGCTCCGTGGCGCGCTGTTGATTGAACGTGATGCGGTTCTCGGTGCGGTCGACTTCGAGAGCGGTCAGATTAAGAACATTTTGATTCTGGCGAATCTCGGCGTCCAGTTCGTAGACGCGCTGGTTAAGGACGTCCTGCTCGATCTCTTGCTGTTGAATGGACTGCGCGTGCTGCGTTTCAGCCGTGGTGAGTTCCGCGAGTTGCTTCGCGATACGCTCGGCTTCGGCATCCAGTTCGCGGGCCTTTCCCGCGAGCATTTGACGGACGATCCCACGCATTTGGTCGCGAATTTCCGCATAGCGGCGCGCCTTGGAAGCCTGGCGTTTCAGCGAGCCGAGCTGCTTTTCCACTTCGACGACGATATCGTTCACGCGGGCGAGATTGAGTTTCGAGGATTCTAGCTTGGCTTCCGCGAGGCGCTTCTTGGTTTTGAATTTCGTGACACCGGCGGCTTCTTCGATGATGGCACGGCGCTCCATCGGCTTGGTGGAGAGAATGAGGCCGATGCGGCCCTGCTCGATGATGGCGTAGGAATCGGGACCAAGGCCGACGCCCATGAACATTTCCTGAATGTCGCGAAGGCGGCCGACGCGGCCGTTAATAAGATATTCGCTTTGGCCGGAGCGGTACAGGCGGCGCGTGACCACGACTTCGCCCGGCTTGGTGGCAAGCACAGGTTTGTCGGCGTTTTTTTTGCGACGTTTGCCTTTCAGAAAATCGGGAGCCGAGGCAGAGAGTTCGTCGGGTTGCGGCACAGGATCTTGCGATTCTGCTGCGTCCTGCTGCGTTTCGGGGGCCAGCGCGGGGTTAAACGAGAAAATCTGAGCGTGCGGGGCAGCGGTTGCGGCCGGCTCGCTTTCCACGACGGGCACGGCGACAGCCTCGGGAAGGCCTTCGATCGACGCGCTTTCCAGGACGAATCGCGCCGCTTCCGCGAGTTCGGCATCTTCCATCGTGATGGTCACTTCCGCCATACCGAGTGGCGGCCGCTTGGTTGTGCCGTTGAAAATGCAGTCGGCCATGCGCTCGGCGCGGAGGGACTTGTGACTCTGCTCGCCGAGAACCCAGGAAATGGCGTCAACTACGTTGGATTTTCCGCAACCGTTGGGCCCGACGATGCAGGTGGTGCCGGAGCCGCTGAAGGTGACCACGGTGCGGTCACAAAAGGACTTAAATCCAACGATTTCCACTTTTCGGAGCTTAAGCAAGATGTCCCCTTTTTGTCCCTGTTGGCGCCAAGTTGAGCCTCCATTCGCCCGAGCCAGCCACAACGATGGTGGAGACGCGGGTTAACGGCAAAACGCGCGTGGAGAGACGGCGCATTGTTCCTCTTGGGGAGGGTCTTTCGAGCGATAAGTCGACCGGTTTGCGGTCGCTTAGACAAACGTGTGGCAGGTTCTCAGTCAGAGGCCCAGCCGCCTGGCGCATGGATGGCGGTACGGGAAAAAAGCGTATCACGGGTTTTGCCAAGTGTAAAGGGGTACGCAACAGATGGTAGCGGATTTGCAAGAACCACAATTGGAGGTCCTCTGAAGGACGGGTTCTGAGCTCGTTTACCTTCTGGAGACGACCACTCCGTCCAACAGGGCTATCCAAGTTGTAACCAAAGATTTGTTTCTTCGGCAAGAGGGCGGGAAACCGCCCTATGATGCGAACAAGCAGAAAGAGAACGGCCGGGCGCAACTTGAGGGCGCTTGAATGTGAAAAAGCTGCGATTTCTTTTAGCGCTGATCACCAAAGACAACGATTTTCAAATAGAGCAGGCAGCGTCCGCCGAGTCCACCGCGCGAGAACTGGGCGTCGATCTGGAGATCGTGTACGCCGATGGCGATACCATCACGCAGAGCACGCAAATTCTTAAGAAGATCCAAGGGGATCCCACGTTGCGACCGGACGGCATCATTGTAGAACCGGCGGGCGGAACAGGGCTCCCACAAGTAGCCAAGGCAGCCATCGAGGCGGGAATTGGCTGGGGACTCGTCAATCGTGAAGCGGAATATATGCCGGATTTGCGGCGAAGCTCCAAAACGCCAATTTTTCTCGTGACGCACGACCACTCGGAGATCGGAAGGATTCAGGCGAGACAGTTGAGCGCGTTGCTTCCGGAGGGCGGCCCTGTTCTCTACATCGTCGGTCCTACGGAGAACGCCACGGTAAAAGACCGCAAGTCGGGGTTCGAAGCGGTGTGCCCCAAGAATATTCGAGTCACGCTGTTGCGGGGCAAATGGACGGAAGAGAGCGGTCACCGAAGCGTGGCAACTTGGCTGAAATTGGGTGGATCGAGCAAAGTAACCATTGTTGCTATTGCGGCCCAGAATGATGCGATGGCCATCGGAGCGAGAAAAGCGTTCGGGGAAATTGCAATCCCCCAAGAAAAAGCAAAATGGCTGAGTCTGCCGTTTACAGGGGCTGATGGTCTGCCCAAGACGGGGCAATCCTGGGTGCGCACCGGTTTGCTGGCGGCCACGGTGATCGCTCCGCCGATGACCGGACTCGCCGTGCAACTGATGGCCAACGCACTTCGCACGGGTGCAAATGTGCCGGAGCGAACGCTGACAGTTCTGGAATCCTACCCGCCCATTGCGAAGCTCTCGAAACTCCAGACCGTTCAGAGCCAACAGTAAACGATCAAGAGCACCAGTAACTCTCTAACTCCAGTAAGCCTTACTTGCAAGTCACAGCTACTTCAAGTGCGCGTCATACCAGGCAAGAATGCGATTGAGGCGATCGAGAAGATGTTTCTCCTCGTGGAAGCCGTGCGGCTCTCTGGGATACTCGACGAGCTCACTTTCCACGCCATAGTGCTTTAGACCGCGATAGAGTTCCTGGCTTTGGTCGAGCGGATCGGTGGTGTCGGCCTCGCCCTGGAGAACGAGTGTCGGCGTCTTCGCATTTTTGAGCTGCGTGAACGGGGAACTATTCAGGAACTTCACCAGGTTTTCGGACTCGAAGGGTACGCCGTAGAACCACTCGTCGTAGGAAGGATGCGACTCGCTGCCGTATTCGGAAATCAAATTGGAGAGCCCGGCGCCGGAAACAGCGGCCTTGAAATCGTGCGTCTGTGTGATGGCCCACTCTGACATATAACCGCCGTACGACCATCCGCCAATGCCGAGCTTCGCGGGATCGGCAATTCCGCGGTCGATGAGATCCTTGACGCCAGCCATGACATCCTTGAAGTCGGCGCCGCCCCAATCGCCGCGATTCATCTCGATGAATGCCTCCCCATACCCTACAGACCCACGAATGTTGGGATAGAAAACCGCGTAGCCGTGTGTAGCGAGGAGCTGGCCCCAAGTTTCGATGGAGTCTTGCCAATTGCCGGTTGGTCCACCGTGGATCAAAGCGATGAGAGGCAGCTTGGCTTTTGGATCGGCGCCCACGGGCTTCAAGAGAGCAGCCTCGATTTCGAGGCCATCGAAGGATTTGTACTTATAAAATTCGGGGGTGCTGAGCGCGAATTGCTTCCAGGAATCGTTGAGGTGAGAAACCTGATGCGGCGCGTTCTTTTTATCCCACAGCCAAAGCTCGGGAGGCGCCGTCGCGGACTGTCCAGCGAAGGCGACTTCGCCAGAGCTGGAAACGGCAAAGTTACCCACATTATCGGCTGGGGGATTGGTGATATTCTCGCTCATCCCTTCCGGAGAAAATCCGATCAGTTTGTTGCGGAAGCCATCCGCGTAGAGAGCAAGCATCGAGCCGTCCTTGGACCATAGTTGCTCATGAATGGGGCGATCGAGGCTTGCTCCGGTCAGATTGCGAGCAGCCTGTTTGCCGAAGTCCAACAGCATGAGATCGTGCGGCGCGGGGCCGTCCACGCGGCAGCCGATGAAGCTGATGGTCGTGCCGTTCGGGGAGACACGCAGGTCGCCGAAGGGCCCGTGCGGTGCGAGAAGAAGCTTGTGCGAGCCGTCCGAGACCTCGACGGAAAAAATGCGATGCGTGTCCTCGTCCGATTCCGGATGATCCGTGGCGCTGACGATGATGCGGTCGCCAGCCGGCGTCCAGGCGAGTTCACTGACTTCCCACTTGGGGCTGGTGAGCGCTTTGGCTTCCTTTGTATCTACGGTGAGCAGCCACAAGCGCGGCTGCTTGTCGTCTTTATCCACAACGTGCGCGTCATCTTTATCTTTTTCTTTCTTCCCCTCGGCGTCGGTCTTGGCATCTGGAGCAAGAAAGGCGATTTGCTTGCCGTCGGGAGACCACTCAAAGCTATGCACACTGCGTTTGCCTTTGGTGATAGCCAGGGCCTCTCCGCCGTCCATACGCATCAAGTAAATTTGTTGCTGATCTTCGCGATTCGAAAGAAACGCGAGTTGTTTCCCGTCGGGCGACCAGCGCGGAGAGGATTCATCCTTCGCGGAAAAAGTGATTTGCCTGACCACACCTGACTTCTCGTCATAGAGCCAGAGATGGCGCGCGCGACCCACGCCCTTGGGTGGGTCCGTCACAACGAATGCGACACGAATGCCGTCCGGAGAAAACTGCGGATCGGAAATCGAGCGCAAATTGAGCGAAGCTTCCGGCGTGAGCGGTTTGCCCGCATCCGGAGCCGACTTATCTTGTGCAACGGCGGTTCCCGCCAGCGCCAAGATTCCACCCAGGACGCAACCCAACATGAATCGGTTCATCCCTGCACCTCGCATGTGAGAACCTAGGACTCTAACCACCTGAAAGCCTTCCGTCAATTTCGTTCCCAGACGATCGATAGTTCTTTTGCATTATTGACCATGGTCCGGCTTCGCTTCTTATAATGCGTCACCTAAAACTGGGGTGATGTCCATCACGGCTGACTTGAGCGCAAGAGGTGCTTGCGTTCGTCGCATTTGTTTGCCCCAACGATCAGAAATCGAGTCGAGCGGAAACCGGAGAATCGCATGCGGAATCTCAGAAGTTTGATTTGTGTCCTGGCGACTGTAATTTATCCGAGCGTGCACACCTCGGCGCAGGAAATCGCGGGGAGCATTCGGGGCACCGTGGTGGACTCCAGCGGCGCAATCATCTCCAGCGCTAAGGTGACCGCAGTGCAAACGGAAACTGGCCTGGAGCGCAACGCGACAACCGACGCGCAGGGAGTTTACGTCATCGTCGAGCTTCCCATCGGCCATTACTGGCTGGAAGCGGAAGCAAAGGGATTCAAGAAGTACATTCAACAAGGAATCTCACTCGGGGTAAATCAGATCGCCACGGTTCCCGTTCGTCTCGAAGTGGGCACCACAAGGGAAGAAGTTCGCGTTCAGGCCGACGCCCAGCTGGTGGAAACCAGCGTCACCAGCCTGGGTAAAACCGTTGGTGAAGGCGAGGTTTTGGACTTGCCCTTGAACGGCCGTAATTTTTCTCAGCTTGGTCTGCTTCAGCCCGGCGTATTCCCGATCACTCCCGGGCTCGCCCAAGCTGGCGGATCTCTTCGCAATGGGCAGGCGTACGCCGTGAATGGCCAGCGTCCGGAATCAAACAATTTTCTGATTGATGGAGCGAACAATTACAACGCCGTCGATGGCGGCCTCGTGATTCAGCTTCCCATCGATTCTATTGCCGAGTTTCGCATTCTGACGCACACCGCAAGCGCCGAATTTGGCCATAGCAGCGGATCAACGACGAACATTATCACGCGCTCCGGCACAAATTCCTTTCATGGCGATCTCTGGGAATTCCTGCGAAACAACGCCATGGACGCGAAGAGTTTTTTCGCCACAAGCACTGAGTCTCTCAAACGCAATCAGTTCGGCGGAACGTTTGGCGGACCAGTCAAGCGCGACAAGACATTTTTCTTCGGCTACTATGAAGGCCTTCGCCTGCGCCAAGGCGAGACAGTCAGCGCCACCCTCCCCACACAAACCGAACGCGGCGGCGACTTTGGCCTCCTCTGCACTCAGGCTGGCGGCACGTTCAACGGCGCCGGAATCTGCAGCGCCCCGGCGGGGCAGCTCTTGAACGAATTTGCCGGTCCGACGCCGCAGCCGGTGCCGTTCAACAAGCTTCCCGGCATCGATCCGTTCGCGCAAAGTTTGCTGCCGCTTTTTCCACTCCCTAACGATCCAGCTCTCGGACCCAATGGCTTCAGCACCACGCAAACTCTCGACCAGACCAACGACCAATTCGGCGTCCGCGTTGACCATTACCTCACCTCCCGCGACGTCCTGAATTTCCGATACATGTTTTCTCAAGGAAACACCGTTGACCCGCTCTCCACCGCCGGCGCCAACGTTCCCGGCTTTCCCGTAGGCGAAGACCAGCGCGCACAGAATTTTGTCGCGCAGGAAACGCACACCTTCTCTCCCTCGCTCATCGGCGTCTTGCGCTTCTCTTTCCTCCGCAACAAGTTCCTCTTCAACCAGGCCATCAATCACACCACGCCCGCCAGCCTCGGCTTTGACTACACTCCTTCGCTCGACGCCGCCATCGGCCCCCCGTTCCTGGAAGTCAGCGGGTACGCTTCCACGGGCGATCCCATCACTGGCCCGCGCGACACCTACGAAGACGCCATCGATCTTTCCGGTTCGGTCACCTGGATTCGCGGTCGCCATGAAATGAAATTCGGCGGCGGCTACGGACACGACTCCGTCAACGTGCTCTTCGGCATCGCCACCAATGGCTTTTTCGTGTTCGCGCCGGTCCCCTTCACCGACGCTTTCGCCAGCTTCCTCAGCGGCACCCCCGCGGTCTTCCTGCAAGGCGGAGGTGACCCGAATCGCGGCCTCCGCGGCCAGAACCTCAACTTCTACGCGCAGGACACCTACAAGGTCACTTCCCATCTCACGGTTAATCTTGGCTTGCGCTATGAGCTGCCCTACCCGTACACCGAAATCAAAAACCGCACCAACCTCTTCGAACCCGGCGTGCAATCCGTTGTCATGCCAAACGCTCCTGTAGGCCTCGTCTATCCCGGAGATCCTGGCGTTCCCGCGGGCTTGATTCCCACTGAGAAAACCGCTTTTGCTCCTCGCGTCGGCTTGGCTTGGGACCCGTTGGGGAATGCCCGCTGGCTGGTCACTTCCTCGTACGGAATTTTCTACGATCCTTATTACAACGGCCAGGGCGGCCCGCTGCAGGCTCCCAGCAGCGCACCGCCATTCCTCCAAACGCCACAGGTCAGCTTCCCCAACCTGCAAAGCCCCTTCGGCGGAGCGAATCCCTTCAGCGGCAGCGGCTTCGCGGAGCCTATGACTTTGCTCACGCTCTCTCCCAATCTGCGCCTGCCCTATGCACAGGATTGGAACCTCAACCTCGATCGTTCCTTTGGCCGCGATTGGCTGCTTGAAGTGGGTTATGTCGGCACAAAAGGCACCAAATTGCCGCGACTCATTGAAGGCAACCCCGCCGTATTCGTTCCCGGCGAAACCAACGGCATGCCGAACTCCACCGAAGACAACGTCAACAATAGACGCCTCTTTTCGGGCTGCAATCTGTCACCTACCAGCCCACCCTGCACTTACGCATCGGCGGGTATAATCGCGGGCATCGCGAACTCCAGCTACAATGCTTTGCAAACGAGCTTGAAAAAGCGTCTCGGCCACGGATTGTCTTTCCTCGTTTCCTACACGCTCTCGAAAACCCTCGATGACGTCTCGTCCTTCAATATCACCGGCTCCGCTTCGCAAAGCGTGGCTGGCGAAAATGACCTGGCGCAAAACCCATTTGATCTTGCCGCGGAACATGGGAGGTCCATGTTCGATTCGCGGCACCGCTTCGTGGCAAGCTATGAGTGGAAACTTCCCTTCTGGAACGATCCGGAAAACTGGTATCAACGTGTTCTAGGCGATTGGCAGTTAAACGGCATTACGACACTAATGAGCGGCACTCCCTTTACTGTCTACGATTCCCAGGATGTCTCTTTGCAAGGAAGTGCCCCGGAGATCTCCGGCTTCTCCAGCAATCGCCCCGATCTCATTGGCAATCCGAATGACGGGCCGCGCACTCCGCAAGAATGGTTTAACGTTTCCGCGTTCCAGCGCCTCAACCCGGCCACTCAGGCTGGGCAATTCGGCAACGAAGGGCGGAACGTCGCGGAAGGACCGGGAATGCAGGACTGGGACTTCTCCGCCTTCAAAAATATCCCGATTCGCGAGTCCAAAAGCCTGCAATTCCGGGCGGAATTCTTCAACGTCTTCAATCACCCCAACTTCCGGCTGCCGGACAATGACATCAGCTCTCCGACCTTTGGAGAAATCTCAGAAGCCCTGCCGGGCCGCGTAGTGCAGTTGGCGTTGAAGTTTTTCTTCTGATTGATTGCTCGCACAAAGGGGCGAAACGGGGTGGGATTTCGCACGCGTGCATCGCCGGTGCGGGCCAGTCTGACGCTCGAGCGAGTTCGTGCCGGAGCAGTCGTCCCAATTCTGCCTTTTCAATGCGGACTCTGTGGGTCGCACTTTCGCACTTCAGCACACCCCTCGACCCTTCTTCATTGCGGCTCTCTGGAACCCTCGGATACAATTTGACGTTTATCGATTGAAGCGAAATGTTGCCGTAGCAGCTATGCACGAAATACGCTTTCACAATACGCTGGGCGGAAAGATCGAAGCGTTCAGCCCGCAAAAAAGCGACGGTGTCCGCATGTACACGTGCGGGCCGACGGTCTACGACTACGCGCACATCGGGAATTACCGGACCTTCGTGTTTCAGGACATTCTTCGACGCTTTCTGAAGCTCCGTGGCTACAAGATGAAGCACGTCATGAACCTGACGGACGTGGATGACCGCATCATCGCCAACGCGGCAGCTGCTGGCGTGAGTATTCGCGGCTACACGGAGAAGTATGTGCAGGCATTCTTTGACGATTGCAGAACGCTGAACATCGAGGCGCCCGAGCATTGGATTCGCGCGACGGACCACATCGAGGATATGGTCAAGCTCATCGAACGGCTGCAAGAAAAGAGCTACACGTATCCCGGCGATGGGTCGATTTATTACCGCATCGCGAAGTTCCCGCAGTACGGCAGGCTGTCGAATATTGACGTGGCCGGAATTCAGGCCGGCGCGCGCGTGGACGTCGACCGCTACGAAAAGGAAAGCGCCCGCGATTTCGCGCTTTGGAAAGCGCCAAAGCCCGGAGAGCATTTCTGGGAGACAGCCATCGGCAAGGGCCGCCCGGGGTGGCACATTGAATGTTCCGCGATGGCGATGAAGTATCTCGGCGAGACGCTGGACATTCACACCGGCGGAATCGATCTGGCGTTTCCGCATCATGAAAACGAAATTGCGCAGAGCGAAGGAGCGACAGGGAAGCCGTTTGTGCGCTACTGGATGCATGCGGAGCATCTGCTGGTCGAAGGTGAGAAAATGTCGAAGTCGCTCGGCAATTTCTATACGCTGCGCGATCTTTTCAAAAAGGGATACAAGCCGTCAGCGCTGCGGTTCGCGTTGGCCAGCGTGCCTTACCGGAAGCAGCTCAATTTTACGTTTGATGGATTGCAGCAGGCGACAAGTTCTGTCGAGCGTTTGCGCAACTTCGCAGCGCGTCTGGCGCAGGGGAAGTTTCCCGCCGGGAAGCAGCAAGGTATGGCCGAGCGCGTTGCTCAGGCCGCGGACGAATTCGACGCGGGCCTTTCCGATGATTTGAATACTGCCAGGGCGCTGGCTGCTGCCTTCGATCTGTTGCGCGAAACGAATATTGTGATGGATAAGGGCGAATTTCGTCAGGGAGACGTAACCGCCGTCCAGGAATTTCTCGCGAATTTCGATCGCGTCTTTGCCGTGATGGAAGATAACGATGGCGAGAAGCTGCGCGCGCTTGGCTTTGGCGGTGAGGACGGCGGCCCGAACGACGCGGAGATCGAAAAACTTGTCGCGGAGCGCCAGGCAGCCCGGCAACGGCGCGATTTCGCGGCCTCTGATCGCATCCGCAAAGAACTCGCTGATCGTGGTATACTCATTGAAGATTCAAGGGACGGAACGGTTCGCTGGAAACGCAAATGAAGCTCTCTACTCTCTATCGGTTCCCCGGCAATTTCTCCCCGGCCGAGCTGCGTCCCAACCTCTTCGGCGTAGACTAAGCTTCCTCTCTCTTGGCAGGGCGCAGCCTCTCTTGGTGTGCGTACGCAAACCTGCTTTGCGGTAGCTCATCCACATTCACCGCTGACCAATTTTCCCCAGGAGGAAGAGATGATTGCTACAACGGAAACGAAACTACCAAAGCTAATTACCGCGCTGCCCGGTCCCAACGCCAAACGTGTTGTCGAGAGCGACGCCAAGTTCATGTCGCCATCCTATACGCGGGACTACCCACTCGTCGCCAAACGGGGCCACGGCGCGATTGTCGAAGATGTTGACGGCAACGCATTTTTGGATTTCGCGGCAGGCATCGCCGTTTGTTCGACGGGGCATTGCCATCCCAAAGTGGTCGCCGCGATTCAACAGCAGGCCGCCGAACTTATTCACATGTCCGGGACGGATTTCTATTATGAGAGCATGCCGATGCTTGCCGAGCATCTGCTGGGAACTCTGTCCGGCGCTAGTCCGAAGAAGGCTTTCTTTACCAATTCCGGCACGGAAGCTGTCGAAGGCGCCATCAAACTGGCTCGCTATGCCACCAAGCGCGACAAGATGATCGCGTTCTATGGCTGTTTTCACGGCCGCACCATGGGCGCGCTCTCACTGACCGCCTCAAAATCCACGCAACGCAAAGGCTTCGGCGCTTTGCTGGCCGGAGTCGAACACATTCCTTATCCTTATGCTTACCGCTGCGCCCACGGCCACACCGCAGAGACTTGCGGCTCGGAGATACTGGAGCAGCTCGAGCAGCAAATTTTCAAGCGCCTCTTTGATCCCGAGGAAGTCGCGGGCATTATCATCGAGCCGATTCAGGGCGAAGGTGGTTATGTCGTTGCGCCGAACTTCTTCCTACAAGAGTTGGAGCGCATCTGCCGCAGGCACGGCATCATGCTCATTGCGGACGAAGTGCAGTCCGGCATGGGCCGCACCGGAAAATGGTGGGCGCATCAATTTGCCGGCATCGAGCCGGACATTATTTGTAGCGCGAAAGGCATCGCGAGTGGCATGCCGCTCGGAGCGATTCTTGCTCCAGCCAGCGTCATGAATTGGAAGCCCGGTTCGCATGGAACGACATTTGGTGGTAATCCGGTGTGCATCGCGGCGGCGCTGGCCACGGCGGAGCTCATCGAAAAACAGTATCTCGAGAATGCTCGCCATATGGGCGAATACCTTTTTGGCCGTCTCGCCGATTGGACCAAGAAGTTCAAGATTGTCGGTGATGTTCGCGGACGAGGGTTGATGATCGGCATTGAGATTGTCCGGGATCAGCGCACGAAGGAAAAAGCCGCGGACTTGCGCAATGCCATCGTCGACCTCGCGTTCCACAAGGGGCTGTGCATCCTTGGCGCGGGGGAGAACACACTGCGCTTGTCGCCGCCGCTTCTTATCGACGAAGAACAAGCGGACTTCGCCGTGCGCACTCTCGAAGAATGTATTCGCGAAGCGGAGAAAAAGGTCTAGCGCCGTCTCGTTCCATTGGCAGGCGTTTCACGAATCGCGCCGCATTGACTCCCGTGGTGGCCACAGAAGTTTCGTGGCAGCCATGGGATTATTGTCTATACTTCGAGCCACATCGCTGGTTTCGCGGAGAGCCGATGCCGATCGTTTCGCGATTGATTTTTCAAGCTGTCCATTGGGCCGCGCGGAAAGGCCTGCGCGAGCGAGAGACTCCAGCGGCTGAAACCAAAAAACACGAGGCGCGCCAGACCGGAATTCGCGGCGAGACGTACGCCTACTGGTATCTGCGGCGCCACGGCTACATTTTTGTTGCGCGGAATTTCACGCCCTGGGCTTCAAAGGGCGAAATTGATATGGTCGGCTACGACGGCAAAACACTGGCCTTCGTGGAAGTGCGAACACGCACGGTGCGCGAGGAAATGTCCGCATTACCGGAGCTAAGCGTAACGCCGGGTAAACAACACATGCTTGCTCGTACCGCGCAACACTTTCTCGCGGAACGCCGCGTCCCGGAATGCCCTTGCCGCTTCGACGTGGTGGCCATCGACAATGCGCCCGGCAAACCGCCGGTCGTTCGTTTGCATAAAGACGCCTTCAGCCCTCAAATGTAAAATTCCACAGGAAAATCCGGCAGAGCGCGTCCTGAGCGGCGCCAGACGCGGTACAATCGGGACGCAAGAGGCGCTTTCTCGGCGCCACAAATTTAATCCTGTTGAGGAGGTTTGCTTTGCCGGAGTTGCGAAAAGACCCGATTACTGGCCGCTGGGTGATTATTTCGACCGAGCGCGGAAAACGCCCAAACGATTTTCTGCGCGAGAGTGTGTCTCCTCTGCCGAACGGGAAGAATTGCCCGTTCTGCCCCGGCCATGAAGCCAAGACGCCACCGGAGATTCTCGTCTACGGCCGGAGCAATGGTGGTTCGAACACGGCGGGCTGGACCGTCCGCGTCGTGCCTAACAAATTTCCAGCGCTGGGCATCGAAGGCGATCTGGACCGCGAGGGCGAAGGGCTTTTTGACAAAATGAACGGCGTCGGCGCACATGAAGTGATCGTAGAAACGCCGGATCACACCGCGACGCTGGCCTCCTTGCCGGAGCGCGCCGTCGAAGATGTTCTCTGGGCCTTTCGCGATCGCATGCTCGACCTGAAGAACGACAAAAGATTTCGCTACGTTTTGATTTTCAAGAATCACGGCGAAGCGGCTGGCGCTTCCGTCGAGCACACGCATTCGCAATTAATCGCATTGCCTATCGTACCGCGGCGCGTGCGTGAAGAAGTGGACAGCTCGTGGCACTATTACGACGAAAAGGAGCGGTGTATTTTCTGCGACATTATTCGTCAGGAGCGCGACACAGGCGAGCGCGTGATCGGCGAAAACGATCACTTCATTACGCTGGCTCCGTACGCTCCGCGCTTTCCCTTTGAGATGTGGCTGCTGCCAAAAGTTCATGGTTCATCGTACGAGAACAACCAAAGCACGATGTACGCGAGCCTGGCGCGGATGTTGAAGGACACTCTGATGCGGCTCGATGTCGTGCTGGACCGCCCCCCGTATAATTTCATGATTCACACGTCACCGGTCGGCGAAGAGATCAACGACCATTACCACTGGCACATCGAAATTATTCCTAAACTCACCAAGGTCGCCGGTTTCGAATGGGGCACCGGTTTTTACATTAATCCGACGCCGCCGGAGGAGTCCGCGCGTTTCCTGCGCGAAGCCAAAATTACTCCGTCAGCGGCTCCCGTTAAAAAATAGAGTATGTGGCGCGCCGTCTCGGCGCCGGCTTCCAGGCTCCGTCGAAAATTTTGCTATACTTAGCCCTTTGGCGCGGTACCCAAGTGGCCCAAGGGAGAGGTCTGCAAAACCTCCATTCGTGGGTTCGAATCCCACCCGCGCCTCCAAGTCCTCCCCAAGGCTTTCCCTCACTCGTTATGCCGGCTTACTCGTTAAGTTTCCTGGGCTGGCGCCCAAGAGCTTTTCACTTGTGTGGTTCAACGACCTGCACGTGATGATGCTCCGGCAAATCTCCTGTTGAGTGATCGACCTGCGCGACGGCTAATTGAAAATTCACCTCGGTCTGAATCAGGTTTAGCTCGGCTTGTGCGAGCTGCGTCTGAGAATCCAAGACAAAGAAGACGGTTTCCGCGCCTAGTTCGTACTTGCGTTCGTCGGCGTGAAGAGTGTCTTTTGTTAGGTCCACGGCTACTTTTGCCGCTTCCATTCCGAGCTTGGCCGCCTCCAGCGCATGGACGGCGTTCGTCACCTCCAGCGAGATGCTCTGATTCGTGTCTCTTTCCTGATACTGGTCGTGGGGGCGAGTAACGAGGGAACTCGCTCGTAACGTTCGCCGTGACCCTGTTTCCGTTCCTGGCTATATCGCAATCTCAAGTCGCTACTTTCCACAATGCACCTGCCTCCGCCAAGGAACAAAAAAATCCCTATGAGGGCCAGCACCCCACCTCAGTGAAGGCCAACTACCTTCACAACTGTGCCTCCTGTCATGGACCTAATGGAGAAGGCACGGGAAACATTCCTGCTCTGGCCACCGGCAAATCCCAGGGCGCCAGCGATGGCGAGCTTTTCTGGTATATCACCCAAGGCGATTTGAACAACGGCATGCCGGCTTGGCAGACTCTGCCGGAAGAGCAGCGATGGCAGATCATCAACCACATTCGCGTCCTTGGCAGCCGCGACCCGGTTCTCCTCGTATGCAGCTTTCCGCCGATGAAGCCATCGATATGGGAAAGAACGCTCCGCCTCCTAAAGCTCCCTTCACCGACTACCGTTTTGAGCAGCCTGGCAGCATCCACAAAATCACTCTAAGAGATTTGCCTCCTCCGCTTGCCACGTCATCGGCCGGCAATGGACCTCAAATCGTGCCACGTCCAACAAACGCTTGGCCACAGGTCCTGCCTGGATTCAAAGTCGAGCTGTACGCCTCCGGGCTTGACGAGCCGCGTCTGATTCGCACTGCGCCCAATGGCGATTTCTTTGTCGCCGAAAGCCATGCCGGGAACATATTGGTTTTCCGTGGAATCAATCCCGACGGCAAGCTAATACAATCCGAGACCTTCGCTATCGGGCTCAAACGTCCGTTCGGCATCAACTTTTATCCGCCAGGGCCGGACCCGCAATGGATCTACATTGGCAACACCGACTCGGTAGTTCGCTATCCCCATAAGAACGGCGATTTGAAAGCGCGCGGTCCCGCCGAACACATTGCGGACCTGCCCCGGGGCAGTGGCCATTCGACACGCGACATCCAGTTCTCGCCCGATGGCAAGAAAATGTTTGTCTCCGTTGGCTCGGGCTCGAATATCGATGATCCCGATACCTCGCCCGCCGAAAAGAATCGCGCCGACGCTCTCGAATTCAATCCCGATGGTTCAGCGATGCGAATCTACGCTTACGGCATCCGGAATTGTGCGGGCCTGGGAATGAATCCGAAGACCGGCGAGTTGTGGTGTTCCACGAACGAGCGCGATGCGCTCGGCGACAATCTCGTTCCGGACTACATCACCCATCTGCAGGAAGGCGGTTTTTACGGTTGGCCCTGGTGGTACATGGGCGGCCATCAGGATCCGCGACACGAAGGCAAACATCCGGAGCTGAAAGACAAAGTCATCACGCCCGATGTGATTCTGAATCCTCACAATGCCTCGCTCGAACTCACTTTCTACAATGGCAAACAGTTCCCGGCAGAATATGAAGGTGATATTTTCGCCGCCGAACATGGCTCATGGAATCGCTCGGTCCGCGTGGGCTACGAATTGATTCGGGTTCCGCTACATCAGACCGGTCATGCCACCGGCGAATACGAAGAGTTCATGACGGGGTTCGTCGTGGACAATGGCCACGTTTGGGGTCGCCCCGTTGGTGTCACTGTCGCTCCCGATGGTTCGTTGCTCTTTACCGATGACGGCTCGAAATCCATCTGGCGCATCAGCTACACGTGAAAGTGATTCTGCGCACCCTGGCGCGGCGAATCCCTCATAGCTGGGGCACGGCACGCTGTGCCCCAGCTTTCCGAGGTCGTAACACGCAACGCGCCTTTTCTCCGCAACACTTCCAACAACATTCATTTCAATATCCCAGTTTCTTGTCCACGACGTTTCGCAACGGTTCGCCCTTTCGGAACCCCTCATACTGCTCGATGAAAAACTTCATCGCGTTGTCCAGCCAATCGGGCGTGTGGTCCGCGCAATGCGGCGAAAGCAGAACGTTCTCCAGTTTGTAAAATGGATGATCCACAGGCAGTGGCTCATGGTCGAAAACGTCCAGTGCGGCGCCCTTAATTCGTCCGTTCGAAAGCGCTTTGATCATCGCCTCTTCGTTGATCACTGGGCCCCGCCCGACATTGATCACCACCGCCGCCGGTTTCATCGCCGCGAACTCCGCCTCACCGATCATTCCGTGCGTTTCTGAAGTCAATGGCGCCGCTACGACCACATAATCGCTGCGCGAAATTATTTCAAGCCGCCGTTCCGGCGTATAAGTCTCCGTAATCAGCAGGTCAGCGCTCTGGGGAGGGGAAGCATGGCGCTTCAGCGCGAGCACGTTCATTCCCAGCGCGCGCACTCTCTCCGCAACCGCTCGCCCGATGTCTCCATATCCGATGATTCCCACGGTCTGGCCCGCCACGGGCAAAACGTCAAAAGCTTCCCACACTTCTGCCATCTGATTCCGGATCATCCGTCGAAAATCTTTGGCGAAATACAAAATGGCGCCCAGCGCAAACTCGCCAAGCGCAGCGCTAAAAACTCCGGTCCCGTTTGTGAGCAGCACGGAACTCTCCACCAATTCCGGAAACAGAACTTTGTCCAGGCCCGCGGAGAGAGAATGTACCCAAAGCAAATTGGGGCATATTTCAAATACTCTCTTGAACACAGGCTGCGAGCCCGACCAACGGAACAGTACGCTTGCTTGAGCGGCGTCTTTTTCAAATATCTCCGCGGAGTCTCCAATGATAATGTTCACTCCCGCGCACCGTTCCCTAAGCATCGCAGTCTGCGCCTTAGTGGGGTTTCCGAGAACTAGGATCGTGTCGTTTCTTATCAGCGTCATATGAGCAGCGCAGAAGATTACACCACATTCCGTGCAAGCCGTATCCAGAAACGCAGCTTTGACAAATCAAGTCCACTGATTCCATCTCAGGATTTGACAAGGCAAAATGCGTCTTCCTAAACTACACCGTTTTGCAATGACGGTTCAGTGTTGACCGAGCGTTTTCAAAGTTCTACGGTTGGGTGCATCAAGTTGGGTTGTTTTGGAAGGAATACCATGCCGCAAAGAGACTCAAAGTCCTTGAGAAGTTATCGCTGGTACGGCCCCGACGATCTGCGCTCGTTCGGGCATCGTTCCCGTGCCGCTTCCATGGGATGCACGCAAGCGGATTATGCGGGCAAGCCAGTCATCGCCATCATCAACACTTGGGGCGACATCAACCCCTGCCACAGCCATCTCCGCGAGCGCGCCGAAGACGTCAAAAAGGGTGTTTGGCAGGCCGGCGGTTTTCCGGTGGAGATGCCTGCATTCACTCTCGGCGAAACTTTTCAGAAGCCTACCACCATGATGTATCGCAATTTCCTCGCGATGGAGACCGAAGAACTCTTGCGCTCCTACCCAGCCGATGGCTGCGTCCTGATGGGCGGTTGCGATAAGACAACTCCCGCGCTCCTCATGGGCGCCATCAGCATGAATCTGCCCGCGATTTACGTCCCGGCCGGTCCGATGCTTCGCGGCAATTGGCGCGGCGAAATTCTCGGCAGCGGCTCTGATGTCTCGAAGTATTGGGCGGAACGCCGCGCCGGCAACATCGATCTGCAAGCCTGGACCGAAATCGAAAACGGCATCGCGCGTTCCGCGGGAACTTGCATGACCATGGGCACCGCTTCCACGATGACTAGCCTGACCGAAGTCCTTGGCTTCACGCTTCCTGGCGCAACCTCAATCCCCGCGGTCGATTCCAATCATTCCAAGATGGCCAATCGTTCCGGCCGCCGCATTGTGGAAATGGTCTGGGAGGATTTGAAGCCCCGCGATATTCTGCGCGAAGCTTCGTTCAACAACACCATCGCGGCGGTGTTTGCCCTCGGCGGCTCAACTAATGCGGTTATCCACCTGATTGCCATGGCCGGGCGCGCTGGAATAAAAATCTCGCTGGACCGTTTCGATCACTATTCGAAGAAGACGCCCATGCTCGCGAATATTCGCCCGAGCGGCAAGTACCTGATGGAAGATTTCTATTATGCAGGCGGATTACCGGCTCTGCTTAGGGCGCTCGCACCACATCTGGATCTCACTTGTCAAACCATCACTGGAAAATCGTTGGGCGAAAATATTGCTGGCGCGGAAATTTATAATAGTGATGTCATCCGCCCTCTCGATAATCCAGTTCTCGCCTCCGGCGGTCTGGCAATTCTTTACGGCAATTTGGCTCCCAACGGTGCCGTCATCAAAGCCTGCGCTGCGGAGCCGCGACTGCTCAAGCACACCGGCCGCGCTGTCGTCTTCGATAGCTTCGACGAAATGAATGCCCGCCTAGACGATCCTGCGCTCGACGTAAACGCGGATAGCGTTCTCGTTCTGCGCAACGCCGGCCCGAAAGGCGCTCCCGGCATGCCTGAATGGGGAAATCTCCAGCTTCCGCAAAAACTACTCAAAGCTGGCATCCGCGATATGGTCCGTATCTCCGACGCGCGTATGAGCGGCACAAGTTACGGAGCCTGCGTCCTGCACGTCTCCCCTGAATCGTTTGTTGGAGGCCCGCTGGCGTTGGTAAAAGAAGGAGACCTCATCGAACTCGACGTTCCCGCTCGCCAACTCAACATGCTCGTGAACGAGGATGAACTCTCCCTTCGCCGTGCTGCCTGGCGGCCGAAAGAAGGCATTTATCCCCGCGGCTATGGCAAGCTATTCATGCAGCACATCAAGCAAGCTCACGAAGGCTGCGACTTCGATTTTCTGGAAGGAACTGCTCCCATCCCCGAGCCAGAAATCCATTAAGGCTAAAACTCAAAAGTGGCGCCGATGCGCGAGACACATAAGCATCACCTAAATTGCGGGAATCTCCCCTCGATGGGGTGAAGGTTGGCGCCCAGCGCCAACGGCAAGCATCAAAACCCCCGAGAGACACAAGCTCCCAACAAGATACAGCAGCCCAGCGCGGAACGAATGCGTGCGGTTGACCAAATACCCCATCATCATCGGCCCGAAAAAACCTCCGAGATTTCCCACCGAATTAATCAATCCGATAGACGCAGCCGCGGCGGATTCGCTCAAGAACGCTGTGGGCACAGCCCAAAAGCAAGGATGGAATGAGTAATAGCCTGCTCCCACCAAGCAGAACAGAGCGACCGCCATCGCGAGACTCGAACCATAAATCACCGCTAGCAATAGAGAAACGCCGCAGAGGAAAATCGAAACCGCTGCATGCCAACGCCGCTCCAGAGTCCGGTCCGAATGCCATCCGTTCAATTGCTGAACGAAAAAGCCGGCAAGATAGGGCAGCGCGGCGAAAAGCGTGACTCGCATGTCGCTCTGCCCGGATAGCCGCTTCAGAATGCTTGGCAACCAAAACGCTACCCCATATCCTCCCGTCGTCGCGCAGAAGTAGCACAACGTCAGCAGGATGACGTCGCGTTGCGCGAATGCCTGCAAAATAGTGTAGGAGCGAACCTTTTGCTTGGCTTGTTTTTCATTTTCTATCTGGCTGCTGATCCAGTCGCGTTCGTCCGGTGGGAGCCACTTCGCTTCTCGCGGCCAATCCGTCAAGTAAGAAATCGTGATTAGGCCGAACACGACCGCCGGAACGCCTTCCAGAATAAAAAGCCATCGCCATCCTCGTAGACCGAACCATGTAATTCCCAGCAGTAAACCGGCCAGAGGTGAACCCACGACGTAGGAGAGCGGACTCGCAGCGTAAAAAACAGCAATGGCTTTCGCCCGATCCCGATAGCGAAACCAATGCGATATGTAGACGATGACGGCGGGGAAGAATCCTGCTTCCGCGGCTCCTACAAAAAACCTCACCAAATAAAACTCTCGCGCCGAGTGAATAAACGCCATCAGCGCGGTTATGATTCCCCAGGAAATCATGATCCGGGCAATCCACTTGCGCGCGCTCCATCGTTCGGCAATCAACGCGCCGGGAATTTCGAGCACCACGTATCCGATGAAGAACATTCCCGCGCCCAAGCCGACCACCTTGTCGTTGAAGCCCAGGTCGTGCGGCATCTCCAGAGCCGCGGCACTGATGTTCATGCGGTCCAGGAAAGCAATCATGTAAAGCAGGAAGAGAAAGGGAAGCAGCCGCCAGGCGATCCGATTTTGCGCGCGTTGTGCGACCGTCGAGTCCAACATTGGTTCGGCCATCTTCCCTCGGTTCGCAAGCACTCAGAGTTCGGCGGAGCTATCCTGCACTATTTTGGATTTTTCGCGGCCTAAAATTTGCGCCGCGTAGTATACACATAAAAGGAGCGGAGCCTCAGACAATGTAGAATCGTCGCACGCCGCCGCGGAATGAGTTTGGCGCGCGGGTCCTCAACGACATTACATCGCTTGCTCTATTCCAGGAGTTGAAATGCGCGAATATGCGATTGCCGCCATCCCAGCGGATGGCATCGGCCCCGAAGTGATTGCCGCGGGCCTCGATGTGTTGCAGGTCCTCACACAAAAGACCGGTGGTTTTCAGTTAAAAATAGAAACTTTCCCCTGGGGCTCGGACTATTACAGAAAGCATGGTGTGATGATGCCGGCAAACGGCCTCGAACTCCTGCGTCCGTTCAACGCTATTTATTTCGGCGCCGTCGGCGCCCGCGACATCCCCGACCACATTACGCTTTGGGGATTGCGTCTGGCCATCTGCCAGGGCTTTGACCAGTATGTGAATTTGCGGCCTACGCGCATCTTGCAAGGTTTGTCATCGCCTCTGCGCGACTGCAAACCCAGTGATCTCGATTGGGCCATCGTCCGCGAAAACACGGAGGGTGAATACGCAGGACAAGGCGGACGCGCCCACCGCGGTTTTCCCGAAGAGGTTGCCACGGAAACTTCGATATTCACCCGCCGGGGTGTCACGCGCATCATGCGTTTCGCCTTCAAACTCGCGCAGGACCGTCCGCGAAAGCTGCTTACGGTTGTAACCAAGTCCAACGCCCAGCGCCACGGCATGGTCCTCTGGGACGAAATTGCCGGCGAAGTTTCGAAAGATTTTCCTGACATCACATGGGACAAAATGCTGGTCGATGCCATGACCACCCGAATGGTCGCCAAGCCCTCGAGCCTCGACACCATCGTCGCCACAAATCTCCACGCCGATATTCTCTCCGACCTTGCTGCCGCCCTCGCCGGCAGTCTCGGAATCGCTCCGACTGCCAACCTCGACCCAGAACGGCGCTTTCCTTCCATGTTCGAGCCCATTCACGGCGCTGCTTTCGACATCACAGGAAAGGGCGTCGCCAATCCGATCGGTGCTTTGTGGACCGCCGCGCTCATGCTCGAACATCTCGGCGAAAAAGATGCAGCTCAGCGATTGATGCGCGCCGTCGAACGTGTCACATCTTCCGGTCTTCACACGCCAGACTTGGGCGGCACGGCCACGACTCGCGAAGTCACCGCGGCCGTTTGCGATGCAGTTCATAGTTCAAATATTTAAAGACAGGAAATAAAAGAGCGAAACGCCTAGAGGCTGCTTCGCGCGCTGGCTATGCGTCGGGACAGTTCGCGTAAGTTTTCCAGTTGGTCCAGCGCCCCGGCCCTATTGAGTCTCCCGATTGGTGATCGAGACGGGGAACAGCGGCCTGGATTTTTCTGCGGGCTGCAGCTCATAAGTCTGCGCCGTTTTGCTGGCGTCATAATCTCGCCAAAGCCAGACCATCTCTTCTGGAAACTCAGGAGCGCCACAGGCCGAATTGTGCGTTCCATTGCCAAAACTGAACATGAATACGCATCAACGCCGCATCGCTAGGCACCTTTCATTGATCTCCGCGCAAATTCCTCGCGAGGAGCGCAAATAGGCGGCTATGGTACTGCGCAGCAGTTCACGAATGAAGTGCGAAGCATTTTGGGATGGTTTCCTCTTCTGCCTGTATTCATTGTGGCACTCACTCGAACAAATCTTCTTTCGCCGATGACCAGACCTAGCAAAATAGGGGCAGGTCTTCCAGGATTTGTTTGCCTCCAACGAGCTAGTCTGCTCCGACGAAGTATGGGAGAAGCGCACCAGACTTTGTTTGGTGCCCGAACCACGTAATACGGATCGTAGGATTGCATCGGATAGGTGAGCGCGTGCGGGAAGCGGCCGGCCAAATTCACATCTCCTCAAGTCGCTGGGCCTCCTCATTCAAGAAAGCTTTGGTGGCCTTGGCCCTTCTTTTACCGGTTTTGCTTGCGAGCGCTTCTCTTCTCAGCCATGCAAGCTATACCCTTGCCGCCTTCGGGGATTTGAGCCAGTTTTTTCTGCTTGCTACAGCCACTCTCTTGTTCGCTTGGAATGGTGTTTCCTCCCGCGGGACAGCGCGCGCCTTCTGGCTCTTACTGGCTCTTGGGTTCGGGATGTGGTCGGTCAATATGTCTTTGTGGGTCTACTACGAAGTTTGGCTAAACCAGCCGGTACCTTCAATTCCTGTCGGAGAGTTCCTGCTTTTCCTCAAACTTGTTCCGATGCTCGCCGCGCTGGCCCTGGGTCCAAACATCGACAAGCGCGATCGGCCCCGCCTTCTGGGATTGTTCGATCTGACATCGCTTCTCGTTTACTGGACCTATGCCTATCTTTTCTGGGCCATGGCCTACATGCTCGCTGGAAATGATTTGGCAAGCTACAACAGGCAGTCCGACATCATGGACGCCGTGGGAAATCAAATATTTCTGTTAGTCCTGGCCGTTGTGGCCTTTCGCAGCCGTGGCCGCTGGCGCACCTTCTTCTTCCACTTTCTTGGCGCCACGGCGATATACAGTTTGGCTTCCATCTTGATCAACCACGCGATCAGTGTCGGGCGATACTACACCGGTAGCTTGTACGACGTGCCGCTCACCACGGCAATGGCATGGTTTTGCGTCACTTCGATGAGTTTCACCGTCGATCTCCAATCAGAAGACCTCCAAACCTGGGAGGATTCCAGGAATGACGTGAGCCCAACCGGAAGAACCGTACTATGGCCCGCATGGCTCTCTATGTTGGCCACTCTCTCGACTCCGGCGATTGGCTTGTGGTTGGTGACGAGCGGAGAAACCCAGGATCCGGTGCGCCATTTTCGGATTCTCTTGACCTTGTTTACGATGTTGCTTCTGACCGTTCTTCTTTTGCTGAAGCAGGATCTTCTCAACTCCAAACTGTCCGCCTACCTGCGAGATGCTTCCCTCGCGTATTCAAACCTGAAGCGATTCGAGGATCAACTCGTACAGAACGAGAAACTGGCATCGCTGGGCAAACTCGTAGCTCGTGTCGCTCATGAAATTAATCGCGCCATGGTCGTCGTCGGCAAGGATGTCGATGTTCTAAGCTCGCATCCTGCTCCGGATCCAAATCGCAAAAAAATGACCACGAAAATAGGCGAAGCCGCGCGAAGGACAAACATTCTCGTCGAGAGCATGCTGAGCTTCGCTCAGGAGACTCCTCTGAACCGTTCCTCCGTGAATGTCCGGCCGCTACTTGAGAGCGCCGTGAACCTGACCAGGGCAGAGCGCCGGCATCACGTTCAGGTCGAGATACAAGAACAGGGCGGTTTACCCCTGGCTCTGGGCGACGCCAATCAGTTGATCCAGGTTTTCGTTCTGATTATTGAAAATGCGATTGACGCCATGGAAGGGAAAGAAGTGGGGTTGCTCACCATTTCCATCACGGCAAAACAAGAACAGATAGAAATTGGATTTGCGGACACTGGATTAGGTCTCAAGGAACCGCGACGCGTTTTTGAACCTTTCTTTACTACCAAGCAGGTCGGCAAAGGCGTGGGCCTCGGACTCAGCACCTGTTACGGCATTATTCGTCAGCATGGCGGAGAGATCGCTTGCCACAATCGCCTCGAAGGCGGAGCAATCTTTACGCTGGTAATTCCTGCGGCCGTTGCCGGTGCTGTCGAGGTTATTTCCTGAACATTTAGCAGCTTTTGGAGACGCAGAATTGCTTCGAAATATGGACACTGTCTGGACGCGCATAGCGCTGGCCTTGATTATTGGCCAGGTCGGCGCGGCCGTCCTTTTGCCACGCAGCTCCTTGCTCACGGCGCTCGGCGACACCTTCCCGTGTCTCCTTGCATTGGTCGTCATGCTGTCTTTTGGAAGCAACCGGAGGCAATCCAGCGGAACGCTCCGATTGTTTTGGCTCTTGAACGAAACGGGTTTCGGCATCCTGTTTCTATCGCAATCGGTCTGGTTTTATTACGATGTCGTGCGGCGCCAGCCCGCGCCTAATCCCATCGCCGGAGACGGCCTTTTTCTTCTTGCTCTGGTTCCTACTCTGGCCGCGCTGACGCTTCGGCCTCAAACGGAATCTGCTCCCGGCGATTTGCGATTTCGGCGCTTGGACTTTGTGCTCTTGGTTTTCTGGTGGGTTTGCCTCTACCTCTATTTCGCTTTGCCCTGGCAATTTGTCATCAGGAGTTATCCCAACTACAACCCTGTCTACTATGTGCTCGCTCTGGCGGAACATTGCGCGGCGCTGGTGGCCGTAGGCGCGCTTTACGCCAGGAGCGAAGGCCCTTGGAAAATATTCTATCGGCAGTTCTTATACGCGCTCTGTGCTTTTGCTGCTGGGAGTCTTCTGCAAAATATTTTCATTGATCGCGGAGTCTACTACACAGGAAGTTTTTACGATGTACCCTGGGGCTTTTCGCTGCTTTTGCTTACTGTTGCTGCCGCACTCGGCCGGAATCTTGCCTCTCAGCCATGCCAACCGGATGCCGCTCCACAGAATCGCGGGTTATGGAGCGCCAGGCTTGCCATGATCGGGGTGCTTTCTCTTCCTCTGTTGGCCATCGCCGCGGTTTTCGATCATCACAATCCGCAAGTGATTTCTGTTTTTCGCCTCCGCCTGGTCTTTGGTGCCATGCTTTTTCTAGGCACTTTGACATTTCTCAAGCTTACCTCGATGGATCGTGAACTTCTGCGTCTCATCGGTTTGACGGAGTCTTCCCTAAAAAGTCTCAAGCTCGTGCAAAATCAGATTGTGGAATCACAAAGATTGGCGGCGCTCGGGCGACTGGCTTTTGGCGCCACACACGAAATCAGCAACCCGCTCACCGCAATTCTAGGTTACGGCGAACTTCTTCGAGATCATCCCACGCTTACACAAGAAGAACGCCGATCCGTCGAAGACATTCAAGCGCAAGTTCATCTTGCCCAAGCGGCCATCAATGGAATGCGCCGGTTTGTCCGCGCAGAGGCCGCCGCCGATAACCGCGCTTCGGATGAACCCACAAAGCCTTGAAGCCATTCTTCCAGCTTGCATCGATAGTTGCTCACTATCAGTCTCAAGGCTACGCTCGCGATGGCTCACATTCGAAATAACGCGCGGTCGTAGTCGGTGCCTTTCTGTCCAGGTGGTTGTCGCTCAGACGGAGACAACGCACTCGGGCATTTTCGCGGCGCCGTAGATGGCTTCGATCAGAGCCAGACTGCGGCGTCCTTCGGTGCCGTCGCAAGCTGGCGCGCGCTTTTCTCGAATGGCTGCAAGAAAATCTTCGAGAACGGCTTGGTGGCCGCGAAAATCGCTAACGGCGGCGGAAGACGCGCTTTGGTTTTCATCCTTGGCCGACTCGGCAAGTTGGGCGAACGCAGATTCAGCCCCCGCTGATGTGTTGCGAAAATTGGCAGCGATAATACGGTCGTGTTCGAGGATGACCGTCCCTTCGGTTCCGGAGATTTCCACGCGGCGGGGATAACCGGGATAAGCGGCGGTGGTCACGTGAAAAATACCTAGCGCCCCATTTGCAAACTCCAAAGTAACGACGGCAGTGTCTTCGGCTTCGATTTTGTGAAGCAGCGTGGCTGTGCGAGCTTGCACGCGGACGACATCCCCAAGCAACCACAGTAGGAGATCGATAGTGTGAACGCCTTGATTGATCAGTGCGCCGCCGCCGTCGAGCGCAAACGTTCCACGCCATCGCGAACTTGCATAGTATTCGGGAGGGCGATACCACTTCACCCGGACGTCGACGAATAGCGGCCTTCCCAGCACATCCTGCTCAAGCCAGCTTTTCAGTTGGCGTATGTGCGGCTTCGTGCGGTCCTGAAAAATCACCCCGAGTTGCACGCCCGATTGTTTTGCGGCTGCGACAAGCGTGTCGGCGCGCGCTGTGGTGATTTCTATCGGCTTTTCCGTGAGGACGTGCAACCCTCGTCGGGCCGCAGCGATGCCTTGTTCGGCGTGCAGCCCCGAAGGGCTGCCGAGGATCACGAGATCTATCGGGCGGTGCTTCAGAAATGCCTCGAAATCTTGATATGGCGTTCCACCGTATTCGCGGCAGAGGCGAGCGATCTTTTCCGCGTTGATGCCGTGTACCGCGGCGATTTCGACTCCCGCAATCGCTCGAGCCGCCCGGGCATGCGTTTCCGAGATGTTGCCGCCGCCGATTAGGCCGATGTGAACCGTCATGTGGCCAATTCTACCCGCATGTATTAATGATACGCCGCGACGAATTCTTTGTAGGCGGCTTCAGTGGCCTCCGGCGTGAGAATTGCCGAAGAAATCAAAATGCGATAGCGGAAAGTGGCGTTGGCGTGCGGTGCCAAATAAAAGTTCAACTCTTCTTTGCCATTGCTGAAGACTTTTTCGCCGAGCGGATTGGCCGCGAAGAGCCCGTAGCCACGGGCGTGCCAATACGTCGGGAACCCAGGGTTTTCGGGGTGGTCGAGAATGGTGATGGTGACCGGCTCATCGCCAACCATCCCGCTGAGATTGCACCACCGTCCGCGCGTGCCCCAAGCGGCGTCCCCCTTTTTCTCTTCGCTGGTCAGGTAAGTTCCGTTGACGCCGGTGTTGTCCAGTTTGGCGACGGTGGTGGCCCGGCCACTGGCGTCCGTAAAGACTTCCGGCTTGTCGGAAGGAATCTCAAGAGCGCGGATGACGCGAAGCCCCAGCATGCCGTCTTTTGCGTCCGGAAAAGAAACTTTCTCATTGAGAGCGCTCAAAGTGGTGATGCGGTCGATGCTGCGGAAGCTGGGCCCGCCGCGAAACACGAACTGCGTATGCTCTTTCAGCAAAACTTTTTTCTCGAAATTGACCCAGTCGGCTTCGACATCCAGTTCGCCCTGTTGCGCGCCGCTCTTCGCGGAAAGGATTGCCCGTTGAACGATGGTCCCCATTTTTGGAGACTGCTCTGGTTTGATGGCGTCGGAATTATTCCAAAAGTCAATTCCGTTAACGTTTTCGTAGTTGAACCACAGGCCGGCATGATGCGGATGATCAATGCGTTCGCCGGGCCGATGCTCGAGAGGGTATCCGCGAGTGATGATCGTGCCTTTGGCGGTTCGCAACGGATAAAGAACAGGTTTCTTCAGCGTCGTGGGCCAGATATAGGACGTGAACGGTTTTCCATCGATCGAGATGTCTACGCGGCGCGCCTGTTCATTGACCACCACGGAAACGAGCTCGGGCGCGGCGGCGGAGAGCGATGTCAGCATCATACCCACGGCCACGAGTATAAAAGACGCCCCTGCAATCGGAACTCGCATGATTCGCTCAGGCCTCCCATGATCACCCAATGCCAAATAATAAGCCAAAACGCTGGACCCAGGTGTTGAGACTTCCAAAAGGAATCGTTTACAACCATTATGTTGACGCAAGTTCAGTTTCGTTGAAGAGTAACATCAGTTTTTACGGTTTGACTCTCAGCCTCGCATTTCCTAAAGTTCGCAGTGAATCAGGCGAATATGCGTCTCTTGGCGCTTGTACGGCGCCTTATACCAGGGAGCTACCGGACTGGAAGCTGACCGCAAAAACTAGTACCTTTTCCACTGCAAAATGGACCCAGTTCGCCCTACCTCGGCCTCCAGCGCCTCGCCATCGGCGGTAGACGCCGAAGGCACGGTCGCTGCTAAAACCGTTGCCTCCCGCATCGGTCGCTTCCGCTGGGTTATTTGTGCGCTCCTTCTCTTTGGCACCACCAAGAACTACATGGACCGCCAAGTCCTCGGAATTCTCAAAGACACCTTGCAGCACAGCTTTGGCTGGAACGAGATCGACTACGGCAATCTGGTCTCAGCTTTTCAAATCGCCTACGCGGCGGGAATGCTGTTAGTTGGAAGGCTCATCGACAAGCTCGGCACGCGTTTAGGCTATGCGTTAGCCATGATTTTCTGGAGTCTCGCTTCGATGGGCACCGCGCTAGCAAATTCCCTTAGCAGCTTTGTGCTCTCCCGCTATGCCCTGGGATTCGGCGAAGCCGCCGTTTTTCCGGCCAGCATCAAAGCCGTAGCCGAGTGGTTCCCGAAGAAAGAACGAGCGCTGGCCACCGGTATCTTCAACGCGGGGACCAACGTTGGCGCCATCGTCACGCCCCTCCTCGTGCCCTGGATTGTGATCCACTGGGGCTGGCGGGCCGCCTTCATTGGGATTGGCGCTCTCGGCTTCGTCTGGCTCGCGTTTTGGCTGCTTATTTATCGCAAGCCGGGCGATCATCCGAAAGTCTCGAAAGCGGAATTGGAATACATCCGCAGCGGCGTGACGGAGCCGACGGGAAAAATCTCCTGGGGGCGCCTTATTCCCCTACGCCAAACATGGGCGTTCGTCGCCGGGAAATTCCTGACCGATCCAGTCTGGTGGTTTTATCTTTTCTGGGTGCCGGGATTCTTGCAAAGCAAGCACGGCCTGGCCCTCACGGGGCTAGGAATTCCGGTTATGGTGATTTATGTAATTTCGGATGTGGGAAGCATCGCCGGCGGCTGGCTCTCATCTTCGCTCATCCATCGTGGACACAGCGTCAACGCAGCCCGCAAGATCGCCATGCTAATCTGCGCTGTTGGCGTAATCCCGGTTGTCTTCGCCTACCGCGTCCAGAGCACCTGGTCTGCTGTTTGGCTGATCGGGCTCGCCGCCGCGTGCCACCAGGGATTTTCCGCCAACTTGTTTACGTTAACCTCAGACATGTTTCCCGTTCGCGCGGTGGCCTCGGTGGTCGGAATCGGCGGCATGGCGGGCGCCATCGGCGGATTTTTTATCGCGACACTGGTAGGTCACGTGCTCCAATGGACCGGGAGTTACATGATTCCCTTTGTTATTGCAGGTTCCGCATATTTACTCGCGCTTGCCGTGATTCACATACTGTCCCCTAGGCTCGAACCCGCCGCGATGGACGGCGCGACGCAGCCATGAATCCGAAATTAAAATAGACAAACTGCGCGAGTGCCTGAATTCCGGACGGAAAGGCAAGTTGAGGTGAACAGATGGCTTTGAGGATCAAGGAGAAGAAAGACTGCCGCTGGGACATCGTCTGCCTCGGCGAAATCATGCTCCGCTTCGATCCGGGTGATCGCCGTATTTCCACCGCACGTTCGTTCGAGGTCTGCGAAGGCGGTGGCGAATACAACGTCGCTCGCGGTTTGAAACGCTGTTTCGGCTTGGATGCTGCTGTCGTCACCGCTTTCGCCGATGATCCCGTCGGTCGTCTTCTTCAAGATTTCATCTATCAAGGCGGCGTCGATCAATCCCTGATCCGCTGGGTCGAACACGATGGCGTGGGCCACGCCGCCCGTAACGGCCTCAATTTCACCGAGCGCGGGTTCGGCGTCCGTGCCGCCCTAGGAAGTTACGACCGTGGCCATACCGCCATCTCCCAATTGAAGCCGGGCGACATCAATTGGGACGAAATCTTCGGCAAGCACGGCGCCCGCTGGTTTCATACCGGCGGCATTTTCTGCGCTCTCTCGGCCACAACGCCGGAAGTCGCCCTCGAAGCCATGCAGTTTGCAAAGCGCCACGGCACAACGGTTTCCTACGATCTGAATTACCGCGCGTCTCTCTGGAAATCGCACGGCGGAAAGAAATCCGCGCAGGAAGTGAATCGCCGCATCGCCCCGCACGTTGATGTCATGCTCGGGAATGAAGAAGATTTTTCAGCCGCACTGGGCTTCGAAGTTCCCGGGATGGACGAGCATCTCTCTGCATTCGAGGTGGAAGGCTTCAAACAGATGATCGCCAAAGCCGTAAAGGAATATCCATTCCAGGTCGTCGCCACCACGCTGCGCAAGGCAAAAACCGCCACACTAAATGATTGGGGGGCGATCTGCTATTCCGACGGAGAATTTTATCAAGCCAGAAACCGCGAAAACCTCGAGATTTTCGATCGCGTCGGCGGCGGCGATTCCTTCGCCTCCGGCCTGATTTACGGCTTCCTCGCCGGACACGACCCTCAGTGGGCCGTCGAATGCGGCGCCGCCCATGGCGCTCTGGCCATGACCACGCCCGGCGACACCAGCATGGCCACGCTACAGGAAGTCACGCGGGTAATGAAAGGCATCGGCGCGCGCATCTCACGATGATTCGAAAACACCGGAAGTAACCACTCTCCGATGAAAAATGAAAATGGATAAGCAAAATGGACAAACAAGAAGTTCGTGAACGAATCCTCGAAATTGGAATCATCCCCGTCGTCCGCGCCGCGTCGGCTGCCGAAGCCTGCCTCGCCGCTGACGCCGTTTGTCAAGGCGGCATCCCCATCGTCGAAATTACGATGACCGTCCCCGGCGCCATCGAAGTGATTAAAGAGCTGGCAGCAAAATGCGGCTCGGAAGTCCTCATCGGAGCCGGAACAGTTTTAAATGCGCAATCCGCTCAAAAGTGTCTCGATGCAGGCGCGCAATTCTTGGTCAGTCCCGGTTTCAATCTGCCAACCGTCGATTTAGCCGTCCGGGAAGGGAAGTTGATCATGGCCGGCGCGCTGACCCCCACCGAAGTAATGGCCGCGTGGGAAGCCGGCGCGGACTTCATAAAAGTTTTTCCCTGCGGTCAGCTTGGCGGCGCCAAATACATAAAAGCTCTGAAAGGTCCGTTCCCTCAAATTCCGTTCATTCCGACCGGCGGCGTAAATCTGAACACCGCGGCTGAATTCCTCGAAGCCGGTTCCGTCGCGCTCGGCATCGGCGGCGAATTAGTCCAAGCCCAGGCCCTCAAATCCAATCAACCAGAAATCATCGTTGAAAACGCCCGAAAATTCCTGGCCATCGTAAAGCAAACCCGCGCTCAAATGGCCTCACCAACCAACCCCGCCAGAAGCAGCCACTAATGCAAATTGCCTATTTCGTGCGTGCCGTCGCGAAGCGCAACCTGCGCTAACCTATTGATTCACGCCGCTAGCCAGAAATCCGCCATCCACGGCCAATACATGACCCGTCACGAAACTCGCCGCGTCTGACGCCAAAAATATCGCAGCTCCAATCAATTCATCGAGCTCGCCGAATCTCCGCATCGGTGTCCGCATCAAAAACTCTTTTCCACGCTCCGTTCCATTTAGCAAACCCGCGTTCAAGTCTGTGCGAAACACGCCCGGCGCGATCGCGTTCACACAAACGCCTGAAGTCGCCCATTCAATCGCCAGCGATTTCGTCAGCGAAGCGACGGCCGCCTTGCTCGCGCTGTACGCCGCCACTTCAAACAGCGCCACAAACGAGGATAGCGAAGCAATGTTGATAATCCGCCCGTACCGCTTCTCAAGCATGTGTCTCCCAAATATCCGGCAAGCCCGCAAAGTCCCGTTCAGATTCGTGTCAATGATCCCGTTCCATTCCGTTTCCGGAAAATCCAGCGTCGGCATCTTCTTCGTCCGTCCCGCGCTGTTCACCAAAATTTCTACACTTCCAAATTCACCGCACACAGCGTGCAGCAGCCTCTCAATGCTCCCGTTGTCCGTCACGTCGCAAGTCTGCGTCAGCGACCGCCGCCCCACCGCCACAACTTCCGCCGCCGCCGATCGTACCTGCTCTTCGCGCCGGCCGGTCGGCACGACATTTGCCCCAGCCTGCGCCAAGCCGCGCGCAAGCGTTAGCCCGATGCCGCTGGTCCCGCCGATTACTACCGCCGTTTTTCCCGTCAAATCCAGAAGGGAATAGCTCATGGAGCGCTCCTCGGATGCACTTTGCCTGACCCTTTACACGATGTATCGGATGTAATTGTAAGGGCAGCCGCGAACTCCGGGCATGGAATATTTCTAAACGGAATGTTTACGTTTCTCGCCGCGAACCTGCGACTTCAAAGCAGTGATGAACGGCCGCTTTGCGGAAATTATCTGGCCTCCGGCTGTTTATGCACGCAAGACCCGTAGGCCCGTCCGGCATCTGCCCGATCCCGCCGTGGGCTCGCCGTCCGCTCAAAAAACCTTAATGATGGTGACCCGTCGTCTCCGAACGCCCGAACGATATATATCGTAACACGATACATCGGTTCTGGCAACGCCTTCGAATCATATCGCATCACGATATATTGAACCTGTTTGCGTGCCCCGTGGCTGGGCGGGCCCTAGGGCTCGGGGGGTGCGCCGGGGCGGTACCCGGATCATTTACTCTCCGCCCGGTACCGCCCTGCGGTTCTTCGAAAAGTTGTTTTTGCCCCCATGATGGAAACTTTCTTCAACAAGGAGAATTCCCAAGATGCATAAGAAATTGTTCTGTCCAGTCCTTCTCATGCTTTCCGCCGCGTTCCTTTTCTGTGCGGCTCCGTCCTTTGCCCAGTCTTCTTCCGAGACTGGCAAATTGAAGATTCACGTCGATCCTAAACAGGCCTACGTCTTCGTCGATGGCAAAGCCATTCGCGACGGCAGCCAAACCATCGATCTCGCCGCCGGAGATCACAAAGTCGGTATTTACAACTCCGGCTATCTTCCTAAAATGGAAACTGTCCATGTAGGTGCCGGTGAAAGAACCGACCTCGTCGTTCGCCTGCAATCTTCCGGCGATGTTGTCGAAGGCCCCTTCGCGGACATCGAGTTCAAAGGTGATCCCCGGGCTGCCGTTCTTCTCAACGGCCAGACTCCTGCCTATTTTGTCGGTCATGTGGACGAGTTCGATTGGAATTGGATCTGGCACCAGCGCCTTCTCGTTCATCCCGGCACTTATCAAGTGGCCGTCACGCATAAAGGCAATATCATCTGGTCCGGACCTATCACCGCCAAAGCCGGCCAGCAGATCACCGTCTATCTCGATCACAACGGAAAAACGAAAACCAAAGATTGGAAAGAGGGCCTCAACATGCCGCCCCAGCCGCGCTTTCATGCGGGCATCGCCAGCGCCACCGTTCCTGTCGCTCCCGTCTCCGCACAACTCGCCGCTCAATCCTCCAACCTCGCTTGCGGCGGAGCCACCACGCTGAACTGGAAGTCCGCGAATGCCGTCGATACTTCCATCTCCGGCATCGGCGAAGTCCCTCGCGATCGCGATCGCACGGTTTCGCCGACGGACAGCACCACCTATGTCCTCACGGCAAGAGGTCCTAGCGGCTATTCGACCCAGTCCATCACGTCATGAATGCCCGGCAGCCCGTGGCTTCGATCTCTCTTAGCCAGCCTGAAGTCCGCTATCGCAAGGTCGGAGACAAAGTTGTCGAACAGGATTCTTCCACTTTGACTTGGTCGGCTTCCAACGCCAACTCCGCAACGGTTGCGCCCTTCGGCAGTGAAGCGATGAGCGGCAGCCGCATCGTTACCGCCAATCCTAAGACCGACGCGACTGGTCCCATCGACGAAGACCAAACCTACACTCTGACGTCCGCGAACTCTTGCGGCGGAACGACCACCGAAACCGCCACGCTTCATGTCGTCGGCTCTATCGACCCGCCGCCTGCCATCGCCCTCGCGAGCCTCTTCTACCCCACGGCTTATCCGACAAAAAGACATCCCAAAGCGGGTCTTGTCGCCAGTGAAAAGCTGCAGTTGATGGAGATCGCCGCTCATTTCAAGAATTACGAGCCGTACGACCACAAGGGCACTCTCATGATCGTCGCTCACGCCGATATCCGCGGCCCCAAACCTTATAACCAAGCCCTTAGCGAACGCAGGGCGGCTCTTATCAAAGACTTCCTGGTGGCTCAAGGTGTTCCCGCGGACAAGATCGAGGTCCGTCCTGAAGGCAAACAACAACAACTCGCCGAAAGCCAGGTCAAAGTGTTGCTCTCTCACGATCCCGAAAAGCCCGAAAAGTGGGAGACTCGCCACATGAAAACCACCTGGCTCGCTTATAACCGCCGCGCCGACATCATCCTTCAGCCCAGAGAGGTGCAATCGGCTAAGGATTATCCCAACGATGCCACCTACGCCCGCCTGCTCTGGCAGAGCCCCATACCCAGCCTGAAAAAACTGCAGAAGGCAGAAAAGTTATCGCCGTCTCAGCAGCCGATGAGCGTCAGCGCCGCTTCTGCCGCCACCGGCAATTGAATCGTTCTCCCGAGCTCCATCCATGTGCGGCCCAGCGCTAAACACAAAGGGAATGCGCTGGAGCATCTTCTTGCTCAGCGCCGGGCCGCACGCCACTCTTTTTCGCTCGCTGCTTTTGTTGCATTTCGCTTCGCGCGCGAAATCTGCCCTCATTTTCAGGGCCGAGCTGTGAGTTTGATCTTTCGTTCAGGAGTTTCGAGCTACGCAAGAGACAGGCTCCGCCGTCCCTCCTCGAAGCGAGCCATTTTCTGGCGGTTTTGCGATCCGGAAGCCTCTGCACGTCTCAGAATTTGAGCTTCAAGCCGATTTGCCCCTGGCGGCCCGGCAGGCGCTCGGAAACCGTGCCGAATGTGGGCCCCGGTAGCCTGCGCCTGCTGATTTTGAATGGCTGCGGCGTTGGCGTTGTTGAACAGGTTGAAGAATTCAAACAGTCCCTGCACCCGGAAGCGCTCCCGAATGACCCAGGTCCGGGCGATGCGCAAGTCCATGTTAACGAACGGCGGCGCGCTAAACGCGTTGCGTCCAGTCTTGAGGTCTCGCTCATTGAAGTTCTGATTGCCATCTTGGTCGAGAGGCGCTGCTGCCCCCGCCGTATAGCGAAAGCCGCTCTGCGCGCGGAAGACGCTGCTGAATTGAAGCTTCCATGGCAAGCGCACGAGGCCATGGACCTCAAAAGTGTTGCGGAGCGCGAAATCGGAAGGGCCATCATCGAGTGTCGCGCCATTGTAAAAAATGCCGGCTTTCGGAACGAAGTTGCCATTGCAAGCGGTAAAGGCCGCGGTGGCGTTTGTTTTCGGCGCACAAGTGGCATTGCCCGGATCGGTCACAACCGACGAACGATTCCCCGGAAGCTATCTGTAGGGAATCCGTTGCCTCCGCCAATCGCGCTCGTTCCTAGGTTGGAATTAAGAGCATCGTCATTTTCGGAAACGTAGGCATAGCTGCCGCCAAGCGAATACCGGTTATTGATTCGTTTCTCGAAGGACAGGATTCCAGCGTCATATGTGCCAGCATACCAGGGACCAAAGCCGTTCGTCTGTATGAGGCCGCCGCCGCTATTGGCGATGCGTGCGTCAAACGGAAGATTTGTCTCTCGAACTCCAAGAATATTTTGGATGTCCTTATGGTAGTAGTCCGCCGAGAGCACCCAATCATTTCCGAGTTGGCGTTGAACGCCGAGAGTGTAACTCCGTGTGTAAGGCGTGGCGAAGCTGGGATCAATTGTTACCGGGAAGCTCCCGGGCTGCGACGCATTGAACGAGAGCGTGCCGAACGGACCCCAGATCCAGAAGCCCGGAGGTGCGCCAATCGCTGCGTCGGCGCCGGTCAGAAAGTCGGCAGGGTCGAGGCCCGAGAGTTGCTGGATGTTGCCCATATTGACGACCGAATTGATTGGAATTTCCGCATGGCCTGGCGCAACAACTTTATTGAGATGATCGACCCCGAAGATCGTAGGTCCCCCCAAACGGGCACGACGCACCCGCCAACTGAGCGTCCGTTCTCCGTGGGTGGACAAGCAAATGCCGAACAGGGCGGGCGCGATTGTGGGGACACCAGAAAACAGCCGGGGAAATGAAAGTGGCTGGCTCTCTCGAATATCCGCTCCCCCGAATCCGGGGATATCACGGACCAAACCCAGGCGGAAGTGATCATAGAAAATCCCGAAGCTGCCGCGAACGACGGTTTTCGGATTGACGGACCAGGCAAAACCGATGCGTGGAGAAATGTTGTCGGCTTTCTGAAAGGCGGAATCGTAGTCCCATCGAACGCCGGCATTCAGCGTGAGGTTGTGCCTCACCTTCCAATCGTCTTGAATCCAAAGGCCATCGTAGTTGTTGCGTAGCTTGATGTCGTTGGCCTGCGGCGTGAGGCCGCCGACTGTCAGAAGGAGAAAGAAACCCGCGTCGACCGGGCCGAACTGCTCGTAGTCGGGCTCTGTGGCAAAGAGCTGATCATTCAGGAGGTTGGCTTCGACACCGTCAACATGCGTATGTTCGAAGTCCCAACCGAACTTAATGGTATGGCGATTTATGCTTTTGGCCAGACTGGCGCCCAAGGTGCCATATTTCTGCTCCAGGTTAGAGGGTGTGAACGTGGCCCCGTAGCTGAACTGTCCGAGATCGCCGAAAATGCCGCCGGTCGTATAACTGCTGAAAAGGTTGAAGGTCGTGTTAGGCCCAGCCTGCGGATGAGCGGGGCTCGCCAGCGTGGGCTCGTCGCGATATTGGCCGCGCAAGCTCAAAATGAAAGGATTGCCAGCGTCGCCGAACGTAACCGTGTCGGTGAAGCCGAGCAGCAGGTTGCGGTCGCCAAGATTCGTGCGCGTGGACGGGAGAGAGGTCGAGAGAGAGAGTGGGTTGGTGCTATCGACATGCACGTTCGTATAATTGGCTTGTTCCGTGAGGTGGTGATTGCCTAACGTTTCATCAAACTTGGCAAAGACTCGCGTTTCGTTGTCGGTGGTGGGCTCATTATAGGCTTCTTCATTGTTCAGAAGGAACTGAGGAGTATTGGCTGGCGGCACAAAATTGAGCTGCTGATTCTCGTGAATATTCTCTGCCGACGCGAACCAGAAGACCTTGTCTTTGACGATAGCGCCGCCAGCCGCGGCGTCGTAGTCCCAGCGCAAAAGGTAAGGCACTTTGCTATCTCCCGGGATGTCGGAACTGTCGAATGCGCTGTTCCGGTTGTATCCGGACGCGAGGCCGTGCAGATCGTTTCCACCGGATTTGGTGATGACGTTTACGACTCCTCCCGAGGAATGGCCAAACTCAGCTTTGTAGCCTGTCGTGATGACTTGAAATTCGGCTATGGTGTCCTGGTTGAATTGCGCTGCGGCTCCGCCGGCTACTTCATTTTCATTGGGAAGACCGTCGATCAGAAAACCCGTATTGTTCGCTCGTTCGCCTAGAATTGGTGTCGCATTGTCGCTGTTGGCATCCGCTTGGCGAAAGATGCCTACGCCAGGCACCAGCTGAAGGAGGTCCAGATAGTTCCGGCCGTTGATAGGCATGTTCCCGATTTCCGACGGAAGCACCGTGGACCCCGTGGATGACGAGCTCGTCTCCAGCAGCGGCAGGTCCGCGGAGACCTTTACTACCTCGCCCACAGTTCCTAGCTCAAGCACCACGTTCAGACTCAGAACCCGATTCAGGGTTACGTTCAGATCTTTAAACGAGCTTGTCGCAAACCCCGCGTGCGTCACGGCAAGACTGTAGACTCCGGCCGGGAGATTCGGAAACTGATAAGCGCCATTCGCATCCGAAACGGTCGTGCGGCTCGTCCCGAGCACGTCGCCCGAGAGCTGCAGTTGCGCCCCGCCCACGGCGAGACCCTGTTTGTCTGTCACCGCGCCCTGGATTGTGGAAGTGATCTGCGCTTGCGAGGCGGGTAACATAAACAAGAAAGCGGAAGCCGTCAGCAGCAAGACCCGCTGGGCCATCCTGCGTATTCTGAAATCGGTCGCGATAATATGCCTGGTTTCACTGACCATCGAAGACCCCCCTTTGACGCTCTGCAACAACGTGCCAGGCTCTATCCCTTGGAGGGACGCGAGGCATTCGAGTGAAACATTTGTTGCATTCTACTTGCTGGGAGCCTAAGAAGTGAAACGGTTGCTGTCAAGGCTTTTTTTTGGAGCTGGGCTTGGCCCGGTTTTCCCGGGCTCGCTGCGCCCTTCATGGCCGTGGATCGCTTCCGCAACAGCTATTTCTACCCGCCCAGAAAACTGGTACCTTGCCTCCTGCACCTTGATGCACCCAAACTGCCTCACGCATGCTCGAACAAATTTTCGAGCAACACGCAATCGTGAGCGCAACGCCAGGAGCGAGCGCAATGAACCAGGTAGCTGCAGTAATCGGTGTTGGTTTTGTCGGCAGAGCGCACGTAGACGCCCTGCGCCGCCTGGGTATCCCGATACGTGGAATACTCGGCAGCTCGAAAGAACGCGGTGCGGAATCCAGCAAAGCCCTCGGCCTCGAACGCTCTTACGCTACACTGGACGAACTGGCCGAAGATCCTTCCGTAACCGCCGTTCACATCTGCACTCCGAACTACGTCCACTTCGAGCAGTCCAGTAAACTTCTCCGCGCCGGAAAACATGTACTCTGCGAAAAGCCGCTCGCTATGGATTCCCGCGAATCCGCCATGCTTATCCAAATTGCCAAGGAATCGAAACGCGTTGGTGGCGTGGCCTACAACCTGCGCTACTATCCGCTCTGCCAGGAAGCGCGCTCCATGATTCAGAAGGGCGCGATCGGCCAGCCCCACACCGCCCACGGAAGTTTCTTGCAGGATTGGCTACTGCATCCGACTGACTGGAACTGGCGCCTCGAACAAAAACTTGGCGGCGAGCTTCGTGCCGTCTCCGATATCGGCACGCACGCCATGGATCTGCTGATGTTCCTGACGCAGAAAAAAATCCTCGAAATTTGCGCCGACCTGGCTACCGTGATCCCGGTTCGCCGCAAGCCGCGCGGCCGCGTTGAAACCTTTAAGAAAGCTGACGCTTCGGGGTTCGACGAAATGCCTATGACCACCGATGATTACGCCACCCTGCTCTTGCATTTTCAGGACGGCCTGCGTGGCGTCGTTACCGTTTCGCAAGTCAGCGCCGGCCACAAAGCGCGGCTATCCTTCGGAATCGACGGCTCTGAAGGTTCTCTCTGGTGGAACGCGGAGGATCCCAACGTCATGTGGATCGGCCGCCGCGATACCGCCAACGGCTCTCTCCTCAAGGATCCTGCGCTGATGTCGGCAGAAGCGCGCCCCTACGCCGTTTATCCCGGCGGCCACACGGAAGGTTATCCGGACACCTTCATGCAGCTCTTCCGCGATTTTTATGAGTACATCGAAAAAGGAGATTGGAACGCGCCGAGAACGTTCCCGACCTTTGAAACCGGCCACGATGAAATGCTCCTCTGCGACGCCGTCTTGAAGAGCTCGCAAACCCGGGCGTGGGAGCAGGTCGAGTGGGACTGAAGTAGCACAGGCACTCTTGCCTGTGTTCGGTCCACACCGCAGGCTACTTCTGTGGCGGCCGGTAATGGTAGGTCAAGTTCGGCGGTAAACGATCCGAACGCTCGCGCGTGTTGTATTCAAGCTCATAGCCAAGATGCTGTGCGTCAACCGGATACTCTTCCCCCGGCGGATACGGATATGCAATCATCCCATGCCGCGGAAGCGGCTCAACGCTGAAAGCATACGCCGCGTAGAAATCGAGATCCTTCTCGAACCCATTCGCATAAAAGAAATAATCGCGCACCCATCCGCTGGGAAGCGCCGGCAAATGATGCGGATCGAAATCAAGTTTCACGCCCTCGCCCGAACCAAACACCACAAAGCGGTCGTCGACATTGGTAAGCAAATCCAGCACATCGCCGTACCGCGTGTAATTTCCTTCCGCGCGTGCATACGGCCCGGTCATGCTCCGGTTCGTGAACGAATACGTGGTGTCGCTCGCCGGATTCAGCCGAATTTCGCGCGGATAGCCAAGAAATTCCAGCGAAGCATCTGCCAGGGGAACTTCCGATGCGCGAATCTCCTGCACCTCGGGCGTCTGATCGATTCGAATGGCATCCCAATAAATCTTTAAGTTTGTGACAATTCGAATGCGCCGCGTGCCAGGCGGCAATTTGCCGGTCAAGTCCGTGATCATAGTTCGCTCGAGACCCGCCGGAAAACCCATATCATCGACGACACGCAGCCACTTATTGTTCGCGTCGAGCGCCTCGACGTACGGCGCAATCACTTTTACCCCAGCCTGATCCGCGGCGTACATCGAAGTAGCCATGAAATAGTCGGTGTATCCGTCCATAATGAGCCGCAGCGGTTTTGCTGCGTCCCACTTGCCGAGATCGAGTTCCAGCCAGTGAAGTTTCGCGAAACCCGCAAATGGCAAGCTCTCAAAATCGGTGATGTATTTGCGATCCCGCTTCGAAACCAGCGAGAGTACGTCGTTTCCGTGGTCATCCCAGGCGCCGATCGGCGGATGAGCATCTTGGCTCGCGATAACCTTGAACTCCGGGAACGGTGGGTTGGAAACAAATCGCTCGTTCGGAAAAACTCCGTAACTTGCAGGATGATCGATCGCCAGCAAACGCAGCTGATCTATATAGACCGTCTCTTCCATCGGCTCCATAAAACGGAAACTGAGCATTCCGTGAAGCGGCCGAACGCTCGCAGCGTCTACTTTCAAATACTCGTCGGGATCGGGAACATCGCGCTCGGCAACGCCGTGTTCGCCGGGGCCAACCCAATGGCCGACGACGCCGGAGCCGATCATATCCGCGATAAATTCATATTCCTGGCCATTCCAGGAAAATAAAACGGGACAAGAGCTCCCGCGCCGGTCCAGCTCGGCGATGCTTTGCATTTTATCGGCGGAAAGGTTTATTTCATCTTGCGGCACGCCCGTGGGCCAGAGAAGCCGAACGACCTCGGCGTTTTTTTCTTCCGCGAGCCCGGCAAGAATTGCGGGTGCATTTTGTCCCAGATATCCACTCGCGCCTTGCACTTCCCATTTCTGATAGAGCGCGCCTGCATAAAGTTCTACCTTCGTGCCGATGCCGCTTTTGTTGTCGGCGAGAGCCTTCAGATCGATGCTCATCCAATTGTGCTGATTGCCGCCTTCGTTTCGCAGAATGACCGGCGGGCCGCCGAGCTGAGTGACCACGAGATCAGCATCGCCATTGCCCGCAAAATCGGCCACCGCGATAGCGCGAGGTTGCGAAAGTTTCACCGCATCCAGATGAACTTCTCTGGTGACATCGGCCCAGCCCTTCGCGCCAAGATTGCGGAGCAAACGAAGCTCGCCGCCTTTACTGGTCTCGCCCGCCGCAATAAGATCAATCCATCCATCGTTGTCATAGTCGATCGCCGAAATTCCCCAGCCGCGTTGCCAACCAAAATCCGGAAGAGCTACACGCTCAAGATGCTTGCCATCGACGTTGCGCCACAGGCTGATGCCGGGCGCACCCGCATGCGTGAATGCGAGATCCATCCAGCCATCTTTGTTGAAATCAAACGCGACGACGCCCACAGCGGGCGGAAGATTCTCTTTCTTGAAATCGATGGCCGTGGACGGCGTGAATTTCCCTTCGCGCGGATTTAGGTAGATCGACGCGCCTTCAGCGCCGCCGGCAAAAACGAAATCGATGGCCCGGTCGTTATTGAAATCCGTGGTGACCAGCCCGGCGCCAGTCGCGTCGAAGCCGAGCGCAGTTTCGGCGGAGACGTCGGTGAACGTGCTGTTGCCATTGTTCCGCCAGAGAATATTGTGCGTTTTTGTCTCGGTCGTGCCCGCTGCCGTGGGTTGCATGGTCACGTAGAGATCGAGATCGCCATCGTGGTCGTAATCGACGAAGGTGAGTCCTACGCAACCGGGTTCGCGGCGAATCCCGACTTTTTCAGTAACGTCAGTGAATTTTCCCGCGCCATCGTTGTGAAACAGACGGACGCCATCCGCGAAACAGACGGCGAGATCAGCGCGGCCGTCGTTGTCGTAATCACCAGCTGCGCACCCTAGGCCACTCCCCGTGTGCTCCAGCCCGGATTCCTTAGTGACGTCGGCGAATTTGCCGTTGCCGAGATTGTGAAGCAAGCGGCTCCTCCCGTCGGTTGACGCGCTGACAAGGAAGAGATCGGGTTTGCCGTCACCGTCATAGTCAAAGAAGCAAGCGCCGGTGCTCGGACCGATTGGCGTGGAAGCGGCAGTTACTTGCTCAACGATTTCGGACATCGGTCGCGGCACGAAACGAACGGAAATCGCGGCCGGCGCATTTTGCGCCGAGCTGCGGGGCAACTCCGCGAGAGAAAGCCTTCCTTGATCGCCGTACGCCGCGCCAAATGGCGACCCGAGATGCTCGGAAGTTATTTTCTGGAATTTGGCGAGGTGCTCACGCGCCGCGGCCGCGTTTCCGCTGCGCTGATAAGCGCGAGCAAGGCCGAATTCAGCGGATGCGTGGTACGGAAAAAGCGCCAGCGCTTTCTGAAAAGCGCCGATGGCTTGGTCATAACGCTGCAGCTGCGACTCGAGATAGCCGACGAAATACCACGGGTCACCTTCGTTTATAATCTGCGTGACGTGCATGAAAGCTTCAACGCCTTTATCCGCGTCACCGAGATCTTTGTAGACGAGGCCCAGGTTGTACCAAGCGAAGGGATCCCGCGGAAGCTTTTCGGCCGCAGCCGCGAGAGAGGTGCGCGCAGGTTCGAGTTTTTGCTGTGCAAGCAAAGAAATACCGAGGTTCAGGCGAGCCACTTCGAATCCCGGATCGGCGGCCAGAGATTCTTCAAAGAGTTTTTCAGCGTCGGCGGGGCGCTGCTGATTCATGTAGGCTACGCCGAGCGTGTTCAGCCGGTATGCTTCTGCGGGATCTGCGTGAAGCGGAGCTTTTTGCGCCGCCGAAGATGGAGATTGGGCCGCGCGAGAATGAAGAACTGCTGCTGCAGCGAATAGGGTGGATAGGCAAAGGATAACTACGGCGACAGACCGAAGGGGAGCTTGCATTAGGGCTTTTGTCCAGTCCGCCAAGCGCGGCAAATTGCGATTGGCCGCGGCGTGGCGAAGTAAAGATTCTGTGTGCAAGAGAGAGAAGCGTCAACCGTTTTTCTATTCTGATCTCGGCACGGTGACCACGGGCAATTCAATGAAGCTGGACTCCCCGGCCGAGTGGTAGATGCGCTGTGTGGTTTTCCGATAGTCGGCCGGCTTGGCCCAAAAAATGTTCGGCACGAAGGTTTGCGGATTGCGGTCGTAAAGCGGAAACCAGCTGGATTGGATTTGGACCATGACGCGATGTCCCGGCAGAAATACGTGGTTGGCGTTGGGAAGATTGAAGCGATAGAGCAGCGGTTCGTTCGAGGCGATGGGCTTCGCGTTTTCGAGGCTTTCCCTGTAGCGCCCGCGGAAAATGTCGGCGGAGATCATCAATTGAAAGCCGCCGAGATTCGCCTGGCTGGCGACTTCGTCTGGGTAAACGTCGATCAGTTTCACCACCCAGTCCGAATCCGTGCCGCTGGTCGAGGCGATGAGATTCGCGATGGGTTGGCCGCTGATTTTCAATGGCGCGGTGAGCACGTCGGATGTGAACACCAGCACGTCAGGCCTCCCAGACGCTTCGCGCTGGTCGTCGACGAGCCATTCGGACCAAGTTAGCTCGGTGGTGTAGCCCATGGCTTGACTGGGACGCGCGCGGAAGGGCACCGGCTTGTTCGGATCGGAAATGTATTCGTCGAAAGGCGCGTCGGAGTCCCCGGGCGCGGTCATGCTCAGTTTTAGGCCCGAGGATAAATAGAGCGGAGTGGGTTTTGGAGAGCAGCCGCTCGAACAGCCGGCGGGCCAGGCGGGAAGACGCCGCCAGACATTTGTGCCGGTTTCAAAGGCGGAGACGGGCGGAAGGTCTGCTTTGGGAGCGCCGTCCTTCAGATATTGTGCAAGGAAGGGCCGAAGAATGTGCTGGCGGAAATAGAGGCCAGTATCGCTACCGAATTTGATTGCGCCGAGTGAGCTGGCATCTTCAATTTCCTGGCCGTGATGCCAAGGGCCCATCACCAGAAAAACTTTTTCGTTGTCCCCGTCCTTGGGCTTGATGGCTTTGTAGACGGCCATGGCGCCGTAAATATCTTCTTGATCCCACAGACTGTGCACCAGCATCACGGGAACTTTGAGCGGCTCTTTCGCAAGGATTTTGTCGACGGCTTGTTCCTGCCAGAAGGAGTCATAGCTGGGATGCTCCAGAATTTTCCGCCAGAAGCCCACTTGTTCGAGGCCGTGACGGCGGCCGAGCTCGCCGGCGGAGACCGCGTCCATATAAACGTCGTAGTCGTCGAAATGATCCGTCCACCATTTGACGCTGTTGTCCCGGGTACCGTCCTGCTCGTAAATGTACGGCATGTTTTGTTCGCGGAAGGCGCCATTGTGGAACCAGTCGTCGCCCATCCAGCCATCAACCATCGGATTCATCGGCACGGAAACTTTGAGCGCGGGATGCGGATGGACGAGCGCCATAAGGGGGAGAAAGCCGTCGTAAGAAATCCCGAGAATGCCGACCTTGCCGTTGGATTCGGGAATGTTTTTCACGAGCCAGTCGATGGTGTCGTACGTGTCGGTGGCGTGGTCCACATTCGTTGGATTGAGTGGCCCGCGCAGAGGTCGGTTCATCACGTAGTCGCCCTCAGAGCCGTACTTGCCGCGGACATCCTGCACCACCCGGATATAGCCGTCTTCAACGATCACATCGGTGGCGTTGTCGTAGCCTTCGAGGATCGGGCCAAGGTGGGAGGAGTTGGCGTGAGAAGTGAGATCGGTGGCGTCGTAAGGCGTGCGCGTAAGCAGGATTGGCGCCGAGTGTGCGCCTTTGGGAATCAGAATGACGGTGTGCAACTTTACGCCGTCGCGCATGGGGATCATGACGTCGCGACGCGTGTAGTCGAAACTCGACGTGACGGGCTGCAATTGCGCGGGGGTTTCGCTGGGAAGCGTTGTGGCGGATTGCGCGAACGCAGCGCGAGAGAAACAGAGAGCGGCTGCGGAAGCGAGCAGACAAAGCTTCAGCGCGCGGCGATTTGGAATTCTCATAAGGAGTTCCCCCGTTCGATTGGTGGAGCGGGTGGATTATACAGATTTTTTAATCGGAGCAGTGAGCAGCGTATATCCCCGCCCGGGTGTTTTTTACAAGAGCGGCAAGCAAAGGACTTAGGCGCGTCGGCGCAGCTGAGAGCGATAAATGCAGAGCTTAAAGTCATTGCTTTTTCAGCGATTTGTGAAGCCCGATTTCCCTACTGTCGACTGTCGACCCTCCCGCCCCGCTTGACCACGCCAAGACGGCCACATACTCTCGAATGCCTGACTATGACCGAAATATTTTTTGGGACGATCGGGGAGATTGCGGCGGGAATTCGCGGCAAAAAATTTTCGCCGGTCGAGGTTATCGAGGCTCACCTCGACCGAATTGCGGTCCTGCAGCCGAAATTGAACGCGTTTGTGCACCTCGATTCCGAGGGCGCTCTACGCCAGGCGCGGGCGGCGGAAGCGGCGGTGACGCGCGGGGAACCGGTGGGGCCGCTCCACGGCGTGCCGGTGACAATCAAGAGCTGTATCGATGCGGCGGGATGGCCAGCCCCGGCAGGATCGCTCTTGCGGAAAGACTATGTCCCACAAGAAGATGCGCCGCTGGTGGCGCGATTGCGTGCCGCGGGCGCGATTATTTTGGGGAATACGAACACGCCGGAATATCTCATGGCGTACGAGACGGACAATTCGCTGAACGGAAAGACGAACAATCCTTGGAATTTGGAACGCTCCTCGGGCGGGTCGAGCGGCGGCGAGGCGGCGGCAATTGCATCGGGTTGCTCCGCGGGCGGAGTGGGAAGCGACGGCGGCGGGTCGGTCCGTGTACCGGCGCATTTTTGCGGGATTTGTGGGTTGAAGCCGACGCCCGGACGAATCGCGGCAACGGGGCATTTCCCGGAGGCCGGAGGCGCGTTCGGCTGGATTGGCGTGGTCGGGCCGATGGCGCGGATAGTCGCGGACGTACGCGCACTGTTCGAAGTGATGGCGGGGCCGGATGCCGGTGATGCGCTCTCCGCGCCGGTGCCGGTGCGAGAGGTGCATGAAAAAGACATTCACGGATTGCGCATTGGGATTTTGGAGACCGATGAGCTGGGTAGAGCGACGCCGGAGACCGCCGCTGCGGTTGAGCGTGCCGCGAAGATTTTGAACGAGCAGGGATTTCCTGTGGAGACGAAGCGGATCAACGGGCTGGGCCGAGCCATTGAGCTATGGTGGTATTTTTTCGGGCCGGTGATCGCAGACTTGATCAAGATAGGTACCATGGGACAAGAAACGTTGTTCAGTCCGATGCTGCGCGAATATATCGCGCTGGCGACAGCGGCGACCACGTTGACGTACGACGGCTTCCTGAGGGCTTGCGCACAGCGCGACAGCATACGTGCCGAGATTTTGCAGCAGATGAAGGAGGCTGCGATTTTACTTTCCCCAGTTTCAGCTAGGCCAGCCTTCCGGCATGGAGAAGGGAACTGGCGCAGCGGCGAAAAAGAAAATTATCGCGACACGATGCGTTATTCGCAGTGGCTGAATTTGGCGGGTTTTCCGGGAGTTGCCGTGCCGATGGGGAAGTCTAGTGAGGGACTGCCGATTGGCGTACAGGTGATTGGCCGGCCCTATGAGGAAGAAATCGTGTTGGCGGTTGCGGAAATGATCGAACGGGGCCGTGGTCCGTTGCAAGCGCCGAACATTTAGAATGAGCCCACATTCCAATGGTAAATAATGGCTGCCCTATTGCGGAGTCTGCTTCAACTCAGGATTAGGCACGGGCGTGTCGCCGAATTTCTCTCTTTGCTTGTTCAAACTGGAGTTTAGAAGCTTTTTGGATGTGGCAAGCTCTGTCTGGCCCTCCGCGGCGCGTCCGAGGCGGAGAAGAACCTGGCCGCGGATGTAGTGAATATTCTGATTGTCGGGAGCCAGTTTTTCTGCCGAGTTCAGAAACGTGAGTGCTTCGTGATTTTTTCCCTGCCGCTGATAGAGGCGGCCCAGCTCGAGCAGAGAAACGGGCAAGCGGGAATTGTAGTGCAAAGCTTCGCGGAAGGAATCTTCGGCCTCGTCGTCCTTCTGGATTTGCAGATCGAGCAAGCCAAGTTGTTCATAGTTGTCGGGGAGATCGGGCTCGATGGCGATGTCTTTGCGAAATTCCGCTTCGGCGCGCTCATTGTCTTGTTTCTTCGCGTAAGCGACTCCAAGACTAAAGTGCACGAAAGGCAGGCTGGAATTGCCGGACGCGGCGAGCTCCAACTCAGAGATGGCTTTGTCCGGTTCTTCGCGGTTGAGATAAGCCTTGCCGAGAATGAGGTGAAACTCGGGAGTTTGCCCGCCGATTTCGACGAGGTGGTTCAGAGCTTTTTCGTCGAGGTCGTTTTTGCCGGCATTGTGAGCGGCGATGCCAAGGACATAGAGGTAAGTTACATCGTCCGACATTTGGGGCCAGAGCGGCTCGAGAACGGCGACGGCATCGCTGTAGTGCTCGGTGAAGACCTGGCAGAGGCCGAGGAGATAGCGGGCTTGCTGGGAATCGGGCTGGTCGCGAACTACCGAAGCCAGCGGCGCGACCGCCCCCGCGTAATCTCCGCGGCGATATTTGACGAGGCCGACGTTAAGACGGATGCCGGACATTTTGGGCTCGAGTTTTTCGGCTTTTTGCAGGAACGCCAGGGCCTGGTCCCACTCTTTTCGGCGCATGGCGATTACGCCGAGATTGGCATAGGCGGCGCCTGATTGCGGATCGACGGAGAGAACTCGTCGGAAGGCGGCTTCGGCCACGGTTAAATCGCCGGACTGCAGCGCAGCTTGCCCTCGTGCAAACAAAGCTCGCGGATCGACAGCCGAAGCGTGGCCTGAATCTCCGGAACTGGACGTGCTCTGTCGGGAGGCGGGCAAAGTCGAAGCCTTTGCCGAAGGGGACGCGAGCCAAGCGCAGAAAGCGACTATTAAACCGATTGAGAGAAAGCGGACGAGACATGCACGGAGGAGAAAAGGCATCGTTTCGTAGTGTCCAGCAGAGCCGGCAGGAATTCAAGCGGGGAGCGTGAACGTAAACGGACGAATAATGAGGATGACGGTCTGCTTGGCTGGCACCGGCAGCTGATTTTCAGCTTGACATGGGCGCGAGGATGCTTTATTAATCCGATTTAATAAGTGTGTTTGGGTGCGTTTCCCAATGTCGAGTGGTGGGGGCTGTCTCCAATGAGTAGCCTTCTGCGTGCGGCAGACAACAGGGGTGCCCGCGGTAGCAGGCGTAATTGTGCCCACATCAGGCCGGTATTCCATTTCAAATATTTTGGGGAGGTAGCAAAGTGAAGGGACACGCTCATAATTTTCATCCTGCTTGTTTTCTGAAAAAATTGTCCGGGGCGGCGCGGCTGCTCGTTTGCGCGATCATCGCGATTTTGTGCACCGCGTACGTCGCGAAGGCCCAGGACACGGGTTACATCGGCGGAACCGTTACCGACAAGACGGGTGCGGCCGTCGCTGGAGCGGACGTGGTGATCGCCAGCGTGAACGGCAGCGCGACTCACCCCACGACGACCAACGGAGACGGTGCTTACGTTGTGGCCGGATTGCCGGGCGGGTCTTACAACATTGTCGTAACGGCAAAAGGCTTCCAGAAATATTCGGCGACTAATGTCGTGCTGACCGTGGCGGAAAAAATTCGTGTGGATATTCAGCTCACCGTCGGCGCGGTTACCGAGGAAGTGGTGGTGACAGGCGAGAGCGTGGCGCAGGTCGAGACGCAATCTTCGGCTCTCGGCAGCACCATCAGCGGCACACAGGTCAATCAGCTCGAGCTCAACGGGCGCAATTTTACTCAGCTTGTCACTCTCACGCCGGGCGTCGTCAATCAGACCGGTTCGGATGAGGGCAAGGTCGGCGTCTACGGCAACGTGGCCTTCAGCATGAACGGCGGCCGAACCGAGTACAACAACTGGGAGCTGGACGGCGGCGACAACATGGATAACGGCAGCAACTCCACGCTGAACGTTTATCCCAATCTCGATGCGATTGCTGAGTTTAAGGTCCTGACCTCCAATTACGGTGCGCAATACGGACGCAACGGGTCCGGCACGGTCGAAGTCGAGACCAAGTCTGGCGGTTCAGCATTCCATGGCAGCGCCTTTGAATATATTCGCAACGATTTCTTCAACGCCCGGCCCTGGTCTTCGGGAAACATTCCCGGCGATCCCAATCCTCCGTATAAGAAGAACGATTTCGGTTACACGATCGGCGGGCCGGTTTACATTCCTCACCACTACAACACCGACAAGAACAAGACCTTTTTCTTTTTCTCGCAGGAATGGCGCCGCGAGAAGAACCCGTCCTCCATTGACCAGAACGTCCCCTCGGTTCCCGAGCGCGGTGGGAATTTCTCGGGGCTCTGCGTTGCGAGCCCTTCTGATTGTCCGAACACAGGCCCCAACCCCGTTGCCAATGTGTCGGCGGTTCCTATCACTCCTGCAGGTCAGGCACTCGAAGCGCTCATCCCGATGCCGAACACGACGCTTGGCGGTTTTCCTGCGTTCGCTGATACGGTTTCCACTCCCACGACCTGGCGTGAACAGCTCATTCGCATCGATCACAACATTTCGGATAAATACCGCCTGACCTTCCGTTACATCCACGATTCCTGGTCGACGGTCGTGCCCAATCCACTGTGGGGCGTAGGCACCTCGGACTTCCAGAATATTCAAACCAACTTCGTCGGGCCGGGCACGAGCTTCGTGGCTCGCTTGAACGCGAACTTCTCGCCGACTTTGCTCAATGAATTCGTCGCCAGTTACACGGCCGACCACATCTTCCTCACTGCGCTGAATAATCCGGCAGGGTTGCCGGCCGGGGCTATGGGCTCGCTCTTCGACAATGGTTTCGGCGGAAAGCTCCCCGCGATCAATCTTGGCGGCAACACCGCGTATGACGGCGGCGCGAATGGCGCCCTGGCACAGGATACTGGCTACTTCCCCTGGAACAACGCCAACCCGACGTTTACCTATCGCGACAATTTGACGAAGATCGCTGGCAAGCACACTTTGATTATGGGCGTCTATTTCGCGGCTGCGCAGAAGAACGAGGATAACTCTCCTGATGTTCAGGGTATTCTCTCTTTCAGCACCTCCTCGCCGATCAGCACCGGAAACTCTTTCGCCGACATGCTGATGGGCAATGTCGCGGAGTACAGCCAGACGAACTTGCAAGCCAAGTATTACAACCGCTACAAAATCGTTGAGCCGTATTTCCAGGATGACTGGCGAGTGACGAAGCGCCTCACGCTCAATCTTGGCTTGCGCGTAAGCCTTTTTGGAACTTACCACGAGAGATATCAACACGCCTTCGCGTTTGATCCAAGTACGTTCAGCACATCCGCGGAGCCGACACTTTTCAATGACCCAGCCAACTCGAGCAACCCTCTGAACGGTTCCTTGGTAGGCGGCAACCCGTTTAACGGTCTCATTCAATGCGGCGGAGCTGGAGGAACAACTGATATACCCGCCGGCGTTCTTGGTTCGTTCCCTGCGGCCACAGTCGGTTCGTCTTCTAACGTAGGCTGCTTGGGGGGGCACCTCTTCAACCCAGCGCCGCGGATCGGATTCGCCTTTGACCCCAAGGGTGACGGCAAAATGGCGATCCGTGGCGGCTACGGGATATTCTACGAGCACACGAACGGTAACGAGGGCAACACCGAATCACTGGAAGGTTCGGCGCCCTTCGTGCTCACTTCTTCTCAATTCAACGTGCAGGGTTATAACAACATCGGAGCCGGAGGGGGTTCGCTCTTCCCGCTTTCGCTGACCCAGATCCCAACCCAGGTGCAGTGGCCATACGTCCAGCAGTGGAACTTGGACGTGCAGCGCGAATTGCCGCAGCACATTGTATTGAGCGTCGCCTATGTGGGAAGCAAGGGGACCCATCTGACGATTCTAAGCGACGACAATCAGCTGTTTCCAGTGAACAGCTCGGCAAATCCATACGCTGCAGGAGAGCCGATCATTACTTCCAGCAACTTTGTCGCGGGTGGCCCCGCCATTAACACTGTCTGCCCGACCTTTGGCGCGACTGGTGTTACGGGCGGCACCGTGAACGGCGCTCCCGTTCCAGCCGCTGCAATGAACAACCTTTTCGTTGCATGCGGAGGCAGTGCTGATTTGGTGAGGACGAATTTCCCGGGCGTGAGTACGGTTCCGAACCTACAGGACGGCGCCAATTCCATCTACAACGCCCTGCAAGTCGCAGCGAACCGCTCAATCGGGGATTTGACCGTGAGCTTGGCCTACACCTACAGCCACTCGATTGACGATTCTTCCGACCGGTCCGATACGGCGTTTGTGGATTCCTACGATTACGCCTTGAACCGCGCCAGCTCCACCTTCGACCAGCGCCATAACCTGGCGATCAGCTATGTCTATGCCTTGCCGTTCTTTAAGGGATCGTCCGGATTCGAGCGCGCCGCCCTTGGCGGATGGCAAATCTCAGGCATCACCGTAGCCCAGACCGGCAACCCATTCAGCGTAACCAATAATACGACCTTCGGCGACAACGCCGGCGTTGGCAATGGCGAGGGCACCGGCTCGCGGCCGGACCTCGTGGGCAATCCTTTCGCCGTCACGGCCGCCCAAAGAAACGCGGTTGATAGCGTTTCGCAGGGGGGCTTCCTCTATTACAATCCGAATGCTTTCGCGATACCGACAGGCCTCACCTTTGGCAATGTCGGCCGCGATACGCTCTATCTGCCGGGTCGTCTCAACTTTGACTTCGGACTCTCCAAGAAATTCTCGATCAATGAGAAGACCGGGTTCGACTTCAAATGGGAGATGTTCAACGCGTTTAACCATACGCAATTCAATGCCATCGACTCCAGCCTTAATGATTCGAGTTTTCTGCAACTCAATGGCACGCACGATCCCCGTCGCATGCAGTTTAGCTTGCGGTTCTACTTCTAACGGAAACTGAAAAAAGAGAAGAGGGCGGCGCTTTTTTCTCGAGCGCCGCCTTTTTTCCTGATAACAGCCATCGCTTTTTTGTATACTCGCTCCGCACATTGAGGAGGAGTGAAAAACACCATGAAACGCCGAACCTTTATTGAAACATCCGTTGCAGCGGCGGCTTTGTATGCGGCACGGCCGTCGTGGGCCGCTGAAACCAGACACCGGATCGACAAGGTGGGATTGCAGCTTTACACCGTGCGCGGAGAAATGGCGAAGGATTTTGATGGGACGATCGCCAAGGTCGCGGAGACGGGGTATAAAGAAGTGGAATTCGCCGACCATTACAAGCACGCGCCAAAAGATATCCGCGCGGTGCTCGATAAGAATGGTCTCGTGGCCCCCTCGGAACACATGGATTACAACGTCCTGGAGAACAAATGGCCGGAAACACTCGAAGAAGCGCATGTTATCGGCTGCACGTACATTGTGTGTCCGTGGATCGATGAAAAGCAGCGAACCGCGGATGGCTGGAAACGCGCGGCGGAGCTCTTCAACAAGGCCGGCGAGGCCAGCCACAAAGCGGGAATTCAGTTCTGCTTTCACAACCACTCCTACGAATTCGCGCCCGTGGAAGGTCTGGGTGGAAAACTCGCGTACGACTATCTGCTGGCGGAAACGGATCCCAAGCTGGTGAAGATGGAAATGGATTTGGGCTGGATCAGCGTGGCGGGGAAAGATCCCGTGAGCTATTTCAACAAATATCCGGGACGCTTCCCGATGGTGCACGTAAAGGACTACGTGAACGACCCCAATTCGACGAGCAGTTACGCGGGAGCGACGGGCTCGGTGAAATTTAAGGGACGGCTGGCCGACGTCGGTAAGGGGATAGTCGACTGGAAACGGATCTTCGCGCATTCGGACACCGCGGGCATCAAGCACTATTTTGTCGAAAATGACGACGCGAAAAATCCGTTCGAGGACATCAAGATCAGCTACGACTATTTAGCAGCGCTGCGCTTTTAGGTCAGCATTTGCTGAGCGGGAACAAGGAAGCCAGCGCGGTAATCGAATCAACGGTCTTTTGAAACTTTATGACGAAGCCGGATCAGGAGGATGAGATGAAAAATAAGGGTTTCTCGCGCCGCGAGTTTTTGCAGAACACGGCTGGGGCTACCGGCGCGCTGGCAGTGGCCCCCAGCATTTTCCTGAAGCCGGATTACATTCCTTCGACGCTTGAAGCGGTGGCGCCGAGCGACACGGTGCGCTTCGGCATCATCGGCATCGGGATGCAGGGCTCGGGCTTGTTGACGGCGGCCGTTCAATTGCCTGGTGTCGAATGCGTGGCGGCATGCGATCTCTACGACGGGCGGCACTTGCTCGCGCGAGAGATTGTGGGCAAGAAAATTCCGGTGACGCGGCGCTACCAGGATCTCCTGGACAACAAGGATATTGATTGCCTGATTGCCGCCGTTCCCGATCACTGGCACAAGCAGGTGGTGATCGACGCCGTAAACGCGGGCAAGGATATCTATTGCGAGAAGCCGATGTCGCACAGCGCGGAGGACGGGCTGGCCATGGTGGCGGCTGCGCAGAAAACGAATCGCATCGTGCAAATTGGTTCGCAGCGCGTCAGCTCCGTGATTTGCGCCAAGGCCAAGGAATTGCTTGCGCAAGGCATCATTGGGACGCTTACCCTTGTCGAGGGCTCGCTTGGACGGAATGATCCCACGGGCGCGTGGGTATATCCACCTCCACCGGATCTATCCCCTGAAAATCTCGATTGGGATACTTGGCAGGGCAATGCGCCGAAAATACCGTGTCCGGAATGTCGCCAAAATATTTGCGCGCTGGCGATGCTGGAGAGAGTATGGGACAGGGCTTGCGGGCGACCTGCTTGTCCATCTCGTTAGCGGAATGAACTTCATGCTTGGCTGGAATGCTCCGCCGAAGAAAGCGATGGCGCTGGGGGCCATCCTGCGCTTCCCGGATGGAGGAACATGCCGGATGTGCATGCGACGCTGTTCGATTACGGAAGCGCTCCAGTGTATCTGCGGCTGAATCTCGGCTGCGAGACGCCGGAAACTTACCGCTTCCAGGGCTCGAAAGGAATTCTGGAAGTCACGGAGTTTGCCATCAACTACTATCCGCAAACCGGCGAAGATTCCGCGCCGAGCTACTACACTTCGGGCTACCCGCAGAAAATGCGGGATGAATACGTCGCGGAGTGGCATAAGGAGCATGACCCGGTCCCGGGGAAAGAGCCAACCCTGGAGGGATATAGCTATCGCGGCGACTCGTGGGACGACGAAAAGCCGCACCTCTGGAGATATTTCCAGTCGGTGAAGAGCCGCCAGCCCGTTACGGAAGACGTGGTATTTGGGAACAATGCGGCCCTCGCATGCCACATGGCGAACCAATCTTACTTCCGGCTGAGCGCAGTCGCTTGGGATCCGGCGTCCGGAACAATCAAATCGCTGTAAGAAGGACCGCCCCAGCGGCCATACCTTATTACATGTAATTTGTAGAGCTATCCCGAGCCGTTCTAAGGATGGCCCTGCGCTGTCTAATCCACTGAAAACAAATATCTTTCAACAGAGCGGGAGCGTCCTCGGGCCGTATCGCGTCAACCGCTTCGCAACTTCTCCGGATTGCCTGGGTACTACAATTAGTTGCCCAAGCCAGGGAGACACAGATGCGAAGAGTTCACATGGTTGGATTGATCTTAGCCGCTTTCGCGATTTTGGCCCTGCCCGTTCGTTCTTCCGCGCAAATCGGCGTGGGGATTGCCGTGCATATTGGCCCGCCGGCATTGCCTGTTTACGCGCAGCCGATTTGTCCCGCGCCGGGATATTTGTGGACGCCGGGCTATTGGGCGTATGGGCCGGATGGTTATTATTGGGTGCCTGGGACCTGGGTTGAGCCGCCCGAAGTTGGTTTGCTCTGGACGCCCGGCTACTGGGGCTGGGGCACCGGCGGTTATTTTTGGCACACGGGATATTGGGGTCCCCACGTCGGATTCTACGGCGGAATTAATTATGGATTTGGGTACGGAGGCGTCGGCTTCTTTGGCGGACGCTGGGATCATGGAGTTTTTGCGTACAACACGGCCGTGATGCACGTGAACACTGAGGTGATTCACAATACCTATGTGGATCGGAGCGTCATACGCAACGGGACCTCGAGCCACGTCAGCTTTAATGGAGGGAGAGGCGGAATCACCGCGCGTCCCACTCACGGAGAATTGCAAGCGGAACACGAGCATCACGTTGGCGCAACTTCCGTGCAAACCGCGCACAGGCATGCCGCCAGCGAGAATCCTTCCCTGAGAGATTCCGTCAATCACGGCAGGCCGGCCATCGCCGCCACAGCCCGGCCAGGCGAGTTTTCAGGCCATGGAGCTGTCGCCGCGGGAGCGTCGCGCAATCGGCCGCCAACCGCCAGCAAAGAGCATGCGAATACCGTGGCGGAATCTCACAGAACCGCCCGCCCGGCTAGCACCGGGAATGAGCATCGGAGCACCACGGCCCAATCTAGCAGAAACGACCGTCCTACTGCTCGCAATGCAAGCAGCGTGTCCAGGACGCCTCGCGAAAAGGAAACGGCCCGCAGCGCGCCGAAGAGCCAGCCTCACACGCAGAGCAAACCACAGCACGAAAGCAAACCTAAAGCGGAAGCCCAGCCGCATTCGCAAGCCAAGCCGCATTCAGAAGCCAAACCGCATCCGGAAGCCAAGCCACATTCGGAAGACAAACCGCACAAGGCTTGAGTGCAAGCAGGGAAATAAGGAAGTTGAAGCAGACTGCTCCGTGCCGGTGAGCTGGAAGCTAGGCCTCCGGCACGGGAGGGCAGCCGGGAAATTCGCGCAGAGCGGTGTTCCCTATGTATTGCAAATCCTCGATGCCGATTTTGCTGGTATAGAAGCCGTCGCAAGTCATTCTGCGCAAAAATGCGAAGAACAGGGCTCCCTGGCTTAAGCTCGGATCCTTTTTTGCGTTCTTTCGGAAAGCGATCAGGTCCAGCGCTTCTTTGCGCTGCTCCGGAGTGCACTCCAGATAGAGATTCGAATAACGGTCAGAGCAGAAACCGTCCAGCCACATCAGTCCTCCGCCAAGTAGGAGCTGATACTCCTCATTCTCGCTGGTAAGCAGGTCGATAAATTCCGGCGAGCCGGCTTCCACGGCTCCTCCTGATTTGTCATCCTTCGGGATGATCGTGTCGCAGAGTGCGGTAAGCATCTCGTACTGGTGCGAAGGAAAATACTTCGGCACGTATTTTCCCGAAGAGGAAGCGGCCTTCTCGTTGTGGACTAGTTGATGGGCGTACTCCGCCGCCTTCACGGGAATCACTTGCAGTACGGAACCGCCGGCGGCCCCTACCGCCAGCGTTCTCAGGATGTCGCGCCGAGATACGGAGTTCTCGCTCATAACCGGTCTCCCATTTTTTTTCGCGCTTACAAATTGCCCTTCTTGGCTTCATCGAGCAAATATTCCGAGGCACGCCAGGAGAGTGCCATGATCGTCAAAGTCGGATTCTTGTCCGGATTGGTGACGAGCGGCGCCCCATCCGTAACGAACAAATTTTTCACGTCATGCGTCTGGCAGAAGCCGTTGAGCACGGAAGTCTTGGGATCGGCGCCCATGCGCGCCGTGCCTACTTCGTGGATGATTTTTCCGCCTTCCGCAATGCCAAAGGGATACTGGCCATGGATGGACGTCCTGGCCTTGTATTCGCCGCCGGCGGCTTCGATGATGGCGCGAAAAGTTTCTTGCATGTCCTGGGCCTGCCGCAGCTCGTAGTCGCTCCACTTGAAATGAAAGCGCAGAACGGGGATGCCCCACTTATCGACGATGTCGGGGTCGATCTCGCAGTAGGTGTCCGGATTCGGAATCATTTCGCCGCGTCCGGAGAGGCCGATGCTGGTGCCGTACATCTGCCGGGCGCGCTTTTTCAAACTGGCGCCGTAGCCTTCCTCTTCGTGCAAGAGATCATCGAACTCGCCGATACCGGGCATCTCGCGCCCGCCGCCAAACTCAATGTGATAGCCGCGCGGAAAATCATTCTTGCGGTCGAACTTCCACCACGGAATGTACATATGCATTCCGCCAACGCCGTCGTGATTGTGCGGCGGCATTTTTTCGAGCCGCGGAATGATGCCCCAGCCGTCGCTGCCCACGGAATCTGTAAGATATCTGCCGACCGCTCCGGAAGAGTTGGCGAGCCCATCGGGGAATTGCGAAGACTTGGAATTCAGGAGTAAGCGCGCGGATTCACACGCGCTCGCCGCGACAACGACAGCCCGGGCGCTCATGCGTTTTTCGGTGCGCGTGGCTTTATCAATGTAAGCGACGCCTTCCGCTTTGCCCTCCTTGCCAAGCAGGATTTCGCGCGCCATCGCGCCGGTGATCATGGTCAGCTTGCCCGTTTTCATCGCCGGCGGAATCATCACTTGGCTCGAGCTGAAGTTCGAAGCCGTCACGCAGCCGCGGCCGCATTGCCCGCAATAGTGGCAGGGAAGCCGGCCATTCACGGAGCGTGTCAATATCGCCAGCCGCGATGGGATACAAATAATGCCGATTTTGTCGCAGGCCTTTTTGACGATGAGATCGGTGCACCGCGGTGTTGGCGGCGGCAGAAACACGCCATCGGGAGCGCTCGAAACATTTTCGCGCGTGCCGAAGACCCCGATGTACGACTCCACTTTGTCGTAGTACGGAGCGAGGTCGTCGTAGCTTATGGGCCAATCGTCGCCCAGGCCATCGCGCGTCCCCGATCTAAAATCGATCGGAGCAAAGCGCAAAGCGATGCGGCCCCAGTGATTCGTTCTTCCACCCACGATGCGCGAACGGAACCATTGGAAATTCGATCCTGGCGCGGAGGTGTACGGTTCGCCTTCGATTTGCCATGCTCCATTCGGAGCCAGGAACTCGCTGAAATTCTCCTCGGCATGCCCGCCTACTCCTGCTCCGCGGTGCGGCAATTCATAGGGCCACATCAGCATCTTGAAATCTTTTTCCGGAAAGACCGGTGGACCCGCTTCGAGCAGCGCGACGCTCAGCCCGCCTTCGGTCAGAATTTTCGCGGCCGTACCGCCTCCCGCGCCGGACCCGATCACACACACGTCATACATTTTCGGCGAGCGAATCACTTGAGACATTTCGTCAACCCCTGATTACAACTCGTTCTTTTTCATTTGGGAAACCGCGAAATCGCACGCGCGCGCCGTCAAGGCCATGTAGGTAAGCGAAGGATTCACGCATGAGCTGGAAACCATGCACGCTCCGTCCGTCATAAAAAGGTTCTTCACCTCATGCGTCTGGTTATGTTCGTTCAGCACGGAAGTCTTGGGATCGCGGCCCATTCGGGCAGTGCCCATTTCGTGAATGCCGAGTCCAGGCGACGAGATTTCGTCAGTCACCGATATATTCCTTGCGCCTGCGGCCGCCAGCATCTCGGCGGCCTCCACGGCGATATCCTTGTGCATGATCTTTTCGTTCTCGCCCCAGGCGCAATGGATCGTGAGCGTGGGAATTCCCCAGGCATCGAGCTTCTCTTTATTGATTTCGGCGTAGTTGTTGTGATTCGGCAAGCACTCACCGAATCCGCCCATTCCCATGCGCCACGGGCCAGGCTTTTTTAGCGAGTTCTTGAAATCCGCGCCGAGGCCCGGCATGGACTGCCCTCGCGACCACCCTTCCCGGCTCCCGCCGCCCTGATAGCCATAACCACGGAGGAAATCTCTTTGTTTTGCTTTCACGTTGCGGAATCGGGGAATATAAATTCCGTTCGGGCGATTGCCGAAAGGCATTTTGTCTTCGTGGCCGGGCATGATGCCGCTCGCGCCGCCGCCCATGTGATGATCCATGAGGTTGTGGCCGAGCTCGCCGCTGCCGTTTGCGAGACCATTGGGCATTTCCGTAGTGGCGGAGTTCAGAAGAAGCCGCGTGGACTCGAGCGTAGAGCAACAAATAAAAAAAATCCGCGCCTTGAACTCGAGTTCGTGCTTCGTTTGAGAATCGACTACGTTGGCCGTGGTAACGCGTCCAGTCTTCGAATCGTACGTCAAGTTGCGGACGACGCTGTACGGCCGCAATGTCATGCGTCCGGTCTTCTCCGCGGCCGGCAGCGTTGAATTCAGACTGCTGAAATAGGACTGCGTGATGCAGCCGCGGTGGCAAAACCCGCAGTAGTGGCAAGCAGCGCGCCCTTTATGCGTGCGTGTTAGCACCGCAGTCCGGCCGATAGTCATCATGCGATCGTCAAAATGTTTCGAGAGTGCGTCGCGAAAATCCTGCTCCACGCAAGTCATTTCCATCGGCGGCAGGAATTTCCCGTCGGGCAATTGCGGCAAACCTTCCGCCTGTCCGCTGATGCCGGCGAATTCTTCCACGTAGTCATACCACGGCGCGATGTCCGCATAGCGGATGGGCCAGTCCACTGCGACTCCGTCTTTTAAGTTGGCTTCAAAATCGAGATCGCTCCAGCGATAGCTCTGGCGTCCCCAGGTGATGGACTTTCCTCCGACCTGGCGCCCGCGGATCCACGAAAAGTGCTTGCCTTCTTCGCAGGTGTAAGGATTCTCGGCGTCGCTCACAAAAAATTTGTGCGAGTATTCATCGCACGCGTAATAGACCTCGCGCTGGATCGGCTGGGTTTTCAATCGCTCGCCGCGGTTGTCCCAGTCGCGGTACTTGAGTTCCCACACCGGAACGTGCTCGACGTAGTCCTTCTCCGGAACGATCGTGCGGCCGGCCTCGAGCACAAGTACATTCAGACCCTTTTCCGTAAGTTCTTTCGCCGCCCATCCGCCGGTGATTCCTGAACCGACGATGATTGCGTCGTAGACTGGTATCGCCATGATGGCTCCCTGTGTTTAAGCGTCCCCAACTCCCGGACCAATAGGCATGCAGCCATGCTGCGCGCCGGGAATGATCTGGAGTTTCAATTCTTGAGAAAATCCAATTTCGGACGTGTAGTAACCGTGAAGCGTAATGCCTTTGAAGACCACCCAGAAATTCCCCTCCAGTTGGGTGTATGGCTTGCGCACCGCATCCCTGGCGTGGGCAGCGCGGCTCATCTCGTCCAGGGAGGCGTCATCCATCGAGCGCAAAAGAGCAATTTGCTGGGCCGGTTGGGCGTCGACGAAATCTTTTCCAAAGAGGGCGGTACTCTGCTTGTCCACACCGTCTAGCCCGGTCAGGAAATTCGCGCGTTCTTCCTCGGTAGCCCATTCCGTCAAGATGAGGTCGATGAATTCATTGACCAGCGCGCCCTTTGCTCCCGGAGTGTCCGTTGCCGGCAGGATCACGTCGGTCATGGCGATCACGGTGTCATTCTGGTGAGGACTGAGCGTGCGCACCGCGTACCCAGCCGCGGGATGTGCCTCGCGAAAGAATGCGAGCACTTCGGGAGTGAAAGTTGGCAGGACGGCTCCCGCCATCAGAAGCCTAAGTGCGTCACGCCGTTGCATGAGACCTCCCCGATGCAGTTTCTTTCGAAGATGTTTTGGGTTGCGCAGCGCCGAATTTTAGAGCCATCTCTCGAGCCGCTCTGAGCTCCGCGATCGGCTCGCCTTTCGGCAGAAACTCCATCGCCACATGACGGTCATAGCCCAGTTCCGCCAGCTTCCGGTAAATGTTCGGATAGTAGATCTCTCCAGTGCCCGGCTCGTGGCGGCCAGGAACATCGGCGACGTGGACCAACCCGGTCAGTTCGAGGTTTTTCTCCAGTTTTTCGATCAAGTTGCCTTCGGCGATCTGTTCGTGGAAAAAATCGTAAAGGAATTTGACGTGAGGGTTGCCCACCGCGCGGACAATTTCGAAGCCCTCGGCGGAAGACGTCAGAAAGTATTTCGGATTTTCTTCAGGGTCGATATTTTCCACAAGAAGTTCGATGCCGTTTTGCGCCGCCATGTCGCCGCCCCGCTTTAGAGTTTCGATGCAATTCGCGCGCATCGCCTCTGGCGACACCCCTGGAACTTTATTGCCGCTCTGAAGAATCAGCTGCGTACATTCGAGTTCATGCATCGTGGGAATAAAATCGCGAACCGCTTGCAAAAACGCGTCGCGGTCGTTCGCGTCCGCCAGTGTGTGCCAAACGCCCGCCGTGGCGTCGAAGTCGAACCCCAGTTCGCGTTTCTTCTTGCGGGCCGCGGCAAAATCCTGTTTCGTCCAATCCTTGAACTCATCCACAAGTTCGACGGCGTGATACCCGGCCTCGGCAACTTTATCCAGTCGTTGCGCGAATGCCTCACCGCGGAAGACCGTCCAAAGCATCACCGTAAGCTTGAAAGGCACTGCGCCGTTCGAAGCGTCCTTGCTTTGAGAACCGAGCGAAGACGGCATTGCCGCCGCCACGCTGCCCGCCGCGGTTCCTGCGGCAACGCTGGCTATGCTCCGCCCGAATTCGCGTCGGTTCATCATCCCTCCAGAATTTCCTTGCGCACATTTTTCAAAACGTACGCTGCTCGCTCCACGCCCACCTCGCCGGAAAGAATGGGGTCCTCATTCTCAATACTCAAAATGCCTTCGTAACCCGTGTCCATATACGCCTGGATGATAGCCTTCCACAAACTCGCGCTGTGCCCGTAGCCCACGGCGCGGAAAGTCTCTGAAGCGTTCCCCAGGTCGCTCGTCGCAAACGCGAAATTCAACACCCCATATTTCGCCACATTTTCGGGAAAAAATACGGTGTCTTTCATATGCGCGTGATAGATCGCTCCCTGCTTGCCCAGAAAATGAATCACCTCGACCGGATCGCAGCCCTGCCAGAACAAATGGCTCAAATCACAATTTGCGCCAATCTCTTCCCCGACGGCTTCGCGTAGTTTCAAAAGAGTCCGTGGATTATAAACAGCGAAGTTGGGGTGCATTTCGAACCCCAGCCGGTGAATGCCGTGCTCGCGTGCGAATTTTGCCGCATCCTTCCAGTACGGAATGATCTTTTCTTTCCACTGCCAATCCTGCATTTCCGCATATTCGGGAGGCCAGCGATACGTGATCCAGTTCGGTTGAACATCGGTAGGTGAGCCGCCGGGGCAGCCTGAGAATCCCACAATGACTTTCACTCCCAGGCGTTCGGCAAGCAGAACCGTTTTGCGAAAGCTCTCCGCGTCGCGAGCGGCATGTTGCGCATCCGGGTGAACCGGATTGCCATGGCAACTGAGCGTGGCCACCTGAATCCCACGATCCTCAAATTTTTTCTGCCACGCCTTCGCTTTGGCGGGATCGGCCAAAAGCTCGTCAACGGGACAATGATGCGATCCCGGATACCCGCCGGTGCCGATCTCCATCGCTTCAAGACCGAGGGCGTTAACCTTATCCAACATCTCATCGAGAGAAAGCTTTTCGTAGACGGGGTCGAACACGCCGATGGGAATTTTCCGCTGTCCCGTCGCCGGGATTCCTGATCGTTTTCTCGGCGCAGCTTCAGAGCCCAGGGTCGATTCCCTCATGTCGGCTCCTCTCGGAACGGCCGCAGCCAGTAGGCCCCCGCCGGTCGCAGCGAGAAATTGCCTGCGATCAACCGATTTACCTCCCCGCGAACTCTCCATGCCCACGCCTCCCCAAGCAGCCTTTTACCCCCGCTCAATTCCAACCCGCGGCATTATACGCCTCCTGAGCGGCCGCGGGACTCACAATATCGTTTTAGCATGGAAGAAATGCAGGAAGCCAGTTCAGAGAAAGCCAGCAGAAAAAGCCCGGCCAAAGGGGAATTGCACCATCCGACTTCTTCGGAATTTAGGGCTTTCGATGCGCCAGCACATCAAGAGCTGGGATAGAGACAGGCGCCGTCATGACCCGCTCGGGTGGTTTCTTCCGATTTTGAATCGCGTCGACCAGCATTTCGATCGCTTGTCCAGCGTTTGGAGGAACAAAAACCGTCGCAGTCAGCAATCCACTGCGCACCCAGGCTTGGCCTGTTTTCGGCAGGCCATCGCAACCTGTGAACGGCAGCTTCAGCCATCTTTCACGTTCGTCCTCGTTGGTCAATTCCTTGAAGGCATCTCGCGCACCCATGGCCATCGAGTCATCCTGTGCGGAAACGAGATCGACGGCCGCTCGCTGAGAAGTGGTCAGTTTCAGCCAGGAGCGTACGGAGCGCTGAGCGCTTTCCAGGGTCCACTGAGCTTTAAGCAGCGTAACCTGCACGCCCGCAGGCTTGGTTTCCTGCATTCCCGCGGTTCGATCCTTGGCTGCCGAATTTTCCGAAGGTCCTTGAATATAGAGAACGGAGCCTCCGCCCCGAAGCAGCGCGGCCATCTGGCGTCCCTGGATGCGCCCGATTTCCGCGTGGTCAGAGCTGATGGCGAAAAGAGGCGCGGTGCAAGTTTTGCGCAACTCTTCCACATAACCCGCATCGCGATTCAGGATTACCCAACCAATGCCCGCGCTGACAGCCGCGCGCGCTACTTGAGGCAGTGCGGTGCCGCCGACGGGTTCAAAGATGATAGCGTCCGGCCGCAGTTCTTTGGGCGCTTGAACAGCCTTGAGGATTTGTGTGCTCTGGCTAATGGCGTCGTTTTGCGCATGGATGATCTGCGCGTCCACACCCGTCTTGCGCGCGGCCAGTTCGGCGGACTCCCGTTGTTCGATCTGGTAATCGTTATCGTCGTTCGTAAGAGAAATAAGGAATCTAAGTTTTGTCATTCTTCTCTCGAGGATTATCGTCCTATTTCACCACAAAGAACCCCTTCGAGAGGCAAAGCCTGCGTTGCTGGTGCCCAGGCTGTCATCAGTTTGGAGCTGATGACCTTCTCGAATGCGATAACTCGCTTGCTAACGCTTTGCAAATTCGTCGAGCGCACTGCTCAGCCGTTCGAGCCCGGCGCCCAGACCGGCAGTATCGCCGCCCATGCCAATCCTGAAATGCCGCGGCATCTCAAAGAACCTGCCGGGCACGACCGTCGTTTCGTATTTCTCCCGGAGAAGCTCGAAGAATTTTTCCGGCTCACCGTGCGTGAGGCGCGGAAAAACCACGGTTCCAGCGAACGGACGGAAACACTCGAGATCGCTCCGCGAGTCAAGAAAGGAATCGATCACCGCGCGGTTTACGGACAGCAGCGAACGCGCGCGCGCGCGAAAGGGCTCGAAGTGATCGAACGCCATCACGGACATCCGTTCGGCAGGATGGGCCGCGACGGCTCCAAACAAATCATTGAGAAGCCACATACGCTTGGCCAGCGCCGGAGACGCGAGCACCCAGCCGCAGCGCAGACCGCTCAATCCGTAGACTTTCGTCAGGCTGCTGGTAACGATAAAAGGATTGTCGCCCGCGGATGCGATGGATTCGCCAATCGGGAAACAAAATGGCGCGCTCCTGTCAAAGAGCATTTCGAGGTAAACCTCGTCCACCAGAACGTGCGCGCCGGCGCTGTGAGCCATTTCGCCAATCGCCCGAAGCGTCGCCGCAGTGGTGAGGGTGCCGCTTGGATTGTGCAGATTAGTCAGCACAATCAGCCGCGTCTCGCCTGTGATGGCCCGTTCGATCTCTGCCGGTTCGAGCGTGAATCCCGTTTCGAAGCGCCGGGAAAAACGATTCACGCGTGCTCCTAAATATTCCGCGACGTCCAGAAGCGGCCCGTACACGGGCTGTTCGATCAACACTTCATTGCCTGGATCGAGGACGGCGGCCATCGCCAGATGATTCGCCATCGACGTACCCGTGGCCGCCACAACGCATTCCTCGGACACTCCGTTGTGGCGCGCCAACCGCTGCTGCAGCGGCTCGTAGCCGTACCCGCCGGGTGCCGTGACTTCAAATTGCGCCAGGTCAAACGGAAATTCCGCCAAAGGAACTCCCGTCACCCCGCTGGTCGCCAGATTAAACCGCGCATGCGAGTGCGTTTTCGCCCACTCCATGTACACCGAACGCTTTGTTCGTGCCGAAGCCGTCATGTTTTCCCTTCTCCCTTATTTTTCGCGCGCCACAAATAGTATGCAGGCAAACCCGCGATTGCGATGGCCAGCCCAATGAACGCCCGCTTGGGATCGTGCGCGAACGTGCTAGCGACCACGATCCACTCCGCTGCGATGAACAGTGATGTCGTCCACGGGTGTCCCGGCACGCGATACGCGCTCGCCGCCAAGCCTAGCTCCGCCGCGCGGCGCCGCAGGACAAACAAACACGCGGCGGTAAGCCCAAAAAATATCGAGTCCATCGCCACAACGTAATTAACAACCTGGGCGTACGTTCCCGTCAGGGCAATGGCAATGGCCCAGACGCCCTGCAATAGGATGGCGATCATCGGCACGTGCGTCCGCGGGTCGATCCAAGCCACGCTGCGAAAGAAAACGCGATCCTCGGCCATCGCGAAATACACGCGCGGTGCCGTCAACATGGATTGCCCAAGGTACCCAAACGCTGAGAAGGCAATTCCCGCCGCGATCAACGCCCCGCCGCGCGGCCCGAGCAGCATGCGCATCACGGACGAAGCGGGCGTCATCGTAGCTGCCAACCCGGCAGGACCGAGTGCGCGTACGTAGACAAAATTCACGGAAGTGTAGACCACGATGACGCCAAGAACGCCCAGTACCAACCCGCGCGGAAGCGTTTTGCCAGGATCGCGCACTTCGCCTGCCAAAAAACTGGAAGTCTGCCAGCCACCGTACGCGAACAGAACCGGCGTCATGGCCGCCCCAAAAGTGAAGATGAGGCTCGCAGACATCGGCTGGTCCAGCACTGGATGCCAGGAAATCAGCGAAGGCCCGCCACGCAGAAAGCTGAAAACTTCGAGCATCCCGATGGCGGCAATCGCTGCCAGAGTCATGGTCGATTGCACACGGCTGCCCGCGCGAACCCCAAGGCAATTGATGATCGTCAGCAAACCGAGCGCGCACGCCGCAATGAGCGGAGCGCGGAATTGCCAACCGGTTAGCTCGAGAAAATATTTTGCAAACGTCATCGCAACGGCAGCCATCCCGCCCGTCTGGATCACCAAAAGCAGCACCCAGCCGTAAAGGAACGCCACTGCCGGGCTTAGCGCCTCACGCAAATAAGCGTACTGACCGCCGACAACAGGTAATCGGGTGGCCAGTTCCGCGTAAATAAATCCGCCCAGCAGCGCGATCACGCCGCCCACGATCCACGCGCTTAAGATCAGCGCGGAAGTGTGCACCCGGTCGGCAACGAGGTAGGGATTAATGAAAATGCCTGCGCCGATGATCCCGCCCATCACGGCCATCGTCGTGCCAAATAAGCCCAGTTGCCGCGAGAGTCCGCTAGCTTGCTGTATCTGGTTCCCCGTGTTTTCGGTGAGCGGCATGGAGCCTGGCGTGTGGTCTAAGCGGAAGGCGCGTCCGGCAAGACCTTCGCGGTTGGCGCGTACTGTATCACCGCTGTCCCCGCCCACAAAACCTGGATGGGCGGGGCTCCCCAAGCAGCCGCTCCTATCCATCCCTTAATCTTCTTAGTCTCCCTAGGCCCTTGCTCCCACTCCGCCCCGCGCGCCGCCTTCGTCCAGTTCGCCGGTTAGGGAACTGCAAACGCCCTCATAGCCTTTGAATTGAGAACCGGACGGTTAACTCTTCCCGCGGCACCTCCCTCGGGAGTATTATTGGCCCAGAAATCAGGTCCTTGGGCAATGACGGGCGGGTGGGTTATGTCTCTACAATTCTTGAAGCATTTGCAAGTCATTCTAATCGCCAGCTGCGCGCTCTTGCTCCCAGTCGAAGCGCTGTTAGCCAAGCCGGGGCCCGATCCAGGCGGGCAAGTCCCTTACTCCAGCAGCCCCACCAGCACCACCGGTCAAGCCCACATGGAAGATGCAAGCCTTCAGGGTGATATCGATATCTACTTGAAAGGGCCAAACGGAGCGCCTCTCGATGGTTCGGCGATGGTCACATTGAAAAAGCTGGACGACTCATTTGTTGATCAGAAAGCCGCCAAAAACGGCTATGTCAGATTTAACGGCGTCCGCGCGACGGAGTATAGAATTCAGGTCATCGCTCCCAAGTATCAGGACGCTACACAGCAATTCGAGGTTCAACAGCATTCGCTCGCCAAGATCACCGTCGAGCTGACTCCCTTGTCCGCGGAAGATGCCGCGGCCTCCGTCGCCTTCTACGCTCTTGCTTCCAAGACTCAACGCGAAGTGGGCAAGGCTTTGCAGGATTTGCGCGAGAAAAAAACCAATGATGCCCTCAAGCATCTCCAGGCCGCGCAGAAAGCCGCTCCAACTAGCGCTGAAATCGAATACCTGTTCGGCGTCTACGCTTCACAGACTGCCGACCCCGTTCTAGCCAACTCCTATTGGATGAAGACTCTTCAATTTGATCCCAAACACTTAAATGCGCTTCTTTCTGTTGGCCAAAACTTGCTGCACGAGAACAAGCCGTCCGAAGCGGAGCTCTATCTGAAGAGAGCTGCCGACGCAGCGCCCTCGTCCTGGCGGGCACAAGCCCTTCTCGCGGAAGCCTTGGTGCTGCAAAAGAAAGATGACGAGGCCATCGAACACGCCCAAAAATCGCTTGAGGTGGGGCACGACCGTGCCGCGTCAGCCCAACTTGTGCTTGCCAGGGCGATGATTGAAAAAGGTGACAAGGACCATGGCGCGCACATTCTCGAAGCCTATGTTCATGGACACCCCGAGGACAAAGAATCCGCCAGCTATCTCGACAAACTCCAACATCCTCAACCCGGCGACGCTTCCGGAGATGCAACGAGCGCGGCAAACGAAATGGCGGCGGTAACGGCGGCGGCCACTGCATTGCCCGTACCCTCCAACTGGCTGCCTCCCGACGTCGATGAAAGTGTGCCTCCCGTCGTCGCGGGCGCCACTTGCGACGTGGACGACGTTGTGCGCAAAGCCGGGAAACAACTCACGGTACTCATAAGCGACGTCGATCGCTTTGCAGCCACCGAATCTCTCACGCATGAATCCATCAACAAATATGGCATGGCCTCCGCTCCAGAAAAGCGCAAGTTCAATTACATCGCGTCCATCCAGGAAGTGCAGCATGGCTTTCTCAACGTGGAAGAATATCGGAGCCTCGGCAACGGCGGCCCTGCGGAATTTCCGGGCGGCGTGGCTACCAATGGCCTGCCGGCTCTTGTCCTGATCTTCCATCCCTACAACGCTGGCGACTTTGCCATGGTTTGCGAAGGCTTAGCGCAGTTAAGCACCGGTCCCGCATGGCAGGTCCATTTCAGGCAAAGGCCTGACAAACCCAACGTCATTAAGAGATACCGGATCGGTATCGATGGCCCGTCTTATCCGGTCGCGCTGAAGGGGCGAGCTTGGATTTCTGAGAAAAGCTACCAGATCGTCAGGCTGGAAACGGATTTGGTCGCACCTGTGCCTCAAATTCGCTTGCTGGCCGATCGTGCCGATATCGTGTATGGCCCCGTGAAATTCAACAAAGGCAATATCAGCATGTGGCTGCCGCAGAGCGCCGATGTCTATTACGATTGGAAGGGGCAGCGTATTCATCGCCGTCACAGTTTTAGCAATTTCATGCTGTTCGCTGTGGACGATAAGCAGAAGATCTCGGCGCCGAAAGTCGATGACGCTCCTGCGTCCGCCGCCGGGCCGAGCGATTCATCGAAACAAAAACCCTAGCCATACAGTTTTTACGGTCAACATCTCCGACTAAACAGTTTCAGCGCTCAAATCTCTCATGGGATTGCGGAGTGTGTCTGGCGGCGGAGAAATTGTCCGGCGCCGGGGCGGCCGACGAATTTTCCCGCTTCAATCACGGCGCGCCCGCGTGAGAAGACCGTTCTCGGCGCTCCCTTGATTTGAATTCCCTCGAACATCGAATAATCCACACGCATATGATGCGTCTTTACGCTGATCACTTGCTCTTCGTCGGGATCGAAAATGACGAGGTCGGCATCTGAGCCCACGGCAATCGTTCCCTTGCGCGGATAGAGCCCAAAAAGTTTCGCGGGCGCCGTGGAAACAAGCTCGACAAAGCGGTTCGCGGAAAATCGCTTTCCGTGGACTCCACCCGTGTAAATGAGGCTAAGCCGGTGCTCGATACCCGGGCCGCCGTTTGGAATTTTCGTGAAGTCGTCCTTCCCCAGTTCTTTTTGTTCCTTGAAGCAAAAAGGGCAGTGATCGGTCGAAACCACTTGCAGAGTGTCCCTTGCCAGCCCTTCCCAAAGCTTTTCCTGGTGCCATTTTTCCCGCAGCGGTGGTGTGAAAACATATTTCGCGCCCTCGAATCCCGGAGCGTCCATGTTTTCGAGAGAAAGATACAAATACTGCGGGCAAGTCTCCGCATAGGCGGGCAATCCGCGGTCGCGCGCTTCTCGCACCTTTTCGAGCGCGTCGTTGCAAGACAGATGAACGATGTACACGGGCGCCCCGGCCATTTCCGCCAGCGCGATTGCTCGCGAAGTCGCTTCCGCTTCCGCCGTCGTCGGCCGCGTAAGCGCATGATATTTCGGCGCACGCTTGCCTTCCGCCAGCGCCTGCTGCACGATCACGTCGATCGCTCCTCCATTTTCCGCGTGCATGCAAATCAATCCGTTGTGCTTGGCCGCCTGCCGCATCGCCCGAAAAATCGTCGCGTCATCCAGCATGAAAACGCCGGGATAGGCCATGAACAATTTGAAGCTCGTGACGCCTTCGCGAACCAACTCACCCATTTCTTCAAGCTGTGCGGCGCCGAGATCGGTAATGATGCAATGGAAGGCATAGTCCGTTACGGCTTTGTCGTGCGCTTTCAGCATCCAGGTATCGAAAGCATGGCGAAGCGTTTGTCCCTTATATTGAATGGCGAAATCGATCAGCGTCGTCGTTCCGCCGAAGGCCGCAGCGGTTGTGCCGGTCAGGAAATCGTCCGCGCTGGTCGTGCCACCAAAGGGCATGTCCAGGTGCGTGTGAACGTCGATCCCGCCCGGGATGACGAGTAGTCCCGCTGCATCAACCACACGGCCTGCATTTTCGATGGGGAGTGCGGCAGCTATCGCGGAGATCTTATCGCCGTTAATACCGATCTCCGCGGCGTACGTGTCCATTGCCGTTACGATCGTGCCGTTTCGGATGATCGTGTCGAATCGCATGTCGGGCCCTCCGTCTGCTTCCAAGAAGACTACGCGCCACGTTTACTTCGCGTAAGCTGGCAGTACTTCACGGGAGTACACATCCAACGTCCGTTCTTCTTCGCCGCACATCAGATAAATATTGAATTGCGTCACGCCAACTGCACGAAGCGCCTCGATCTTCTTCCGATGCGCTTCCACAGGCCCGATAATGCAAAAGCGGTCAATCACTTCGTCCGACACAAAGTCGGCATTATCGCTGCCGACTTCACAGTGGTGGTGATAATCGTAGCCGCCTCGATTTTTGACGAACGATGTCAGCGCGGGTGGCAATTCTTCCGGTTTATATTTCGAAATCAGGTCCATTACGTGGTTCGATACCAGCGCGGGAAACCAGCGGACATGATCGCGTGCTGTCTTTAAATCATCGGACGGCCAGACCGGCGCCGCGGACATCACTTGAAACTTGCTGAAGTCTCGGCCCGCCTCCTTTGCGCCCTCGCGCACGAACCCGAGGCACCAGTCAATCAGATCGGGGTCGGCAAATTGCAGAATCACGCCGTCGCCGATCCGCCCAGCCGTGCGCAATGCTTTCGGTCCGTATCCTGCAACCCAAACAGCAGGCACTTCGCCGCTGGCCCACGGGAAATTTGTGGCCACTCCATCGAGCTCCACCGTTTTTCCGGCGTTTAGGTCGCGGAACACACGGACAAAGGATTCCAGGTTTTCCAGAGTGGTCGGTTTTTTCCCCAGCACGCGCCGCGAGCTGTCCCCGCGGCCAATCCCGAGCTGCATGCGTCCGCGTGAAGCGAGGTTCAGCGTCGCGAAGAGGCTGGCCGAAACGGTCACATCGCGCACCGCCGGATTTGTCACGCACGTTCCGAGCCGCATGGTTTGCGTGCTTGCCGCCATAAGCGTCAGCAGGGGAAAAGGCTCTTTCCAAATCACGTGCGAGTCAAAAATCCAGCCATACGAGAATCCGGCGGCCTCGGCCTGCTGTGCCAAACTCACTATGCGGTCGATCGTGATGTCGGGTTTTATTGTGATGCCGAAATCCATGGCAATTGGGCCTCCTCAGCTCTCTACCGCGATTCGCTAGCCTGGCTGACTGCCCCAGCGGCCGCTTGCACTCTGCTCATCAGCATGAGATACGCGAAGAAACTCACCGCGAAGCCGACAAACCAGGCGTAATTGTAAAGCACGCGAAGAGCCGGAATGAAAAGTCCCACAAACGCGACTCCGACGCCCGCAGCGAGAGAGACGATCGCTTGCCAATGGATGCCCCGGGAGTATTCATATTGTCCGCCGCGTTGGTAAAGATCCTGCGCCGAAAGATTTTTTTGGCGAATTATAAAATAATCGCAGATAAGCACTCCCGCGATCGGCCCAAGGAATCCGGAATAGCCAACCAGCCAGCCGAAAACGTAGCTTCCATAATTGGCCATCAGCTTCCAGGGCTGCATGACGATGCCCATCACGCAGGTGATCAGGCCGCCCGTACGAAAACTGATCCGTCGTGGAGAAAGATTCGAGAAGTCGTTGGCGGGCGAAACGACGTTCGCGGCTACGTTCACGTTCAGCGTGGCCATGAGCAGCGCGATCATTGCCAGAACGACCGCCCAGGGATGGCCGAGCCGCGAAAGAACCGCGACAGGATCCCACAGCGCTTGGCCAAAAATAATCAGCGTTGCGGAAGTCACGGCGATGCCGATGAAGGAATAAAACGTCATCGTCGCCGGAAGACCCAAGGCCTGGCCCAGCATCTGATCCCGCTGGCTGCGGGCGTAACGCGTGAAATCGGGAATGTTCAGGGAAACCGTGGCCCAGAAGCCCACCACGCCCGTCAGCGAAGGAATAAAGAAGCCAAAAAACTCTCCAAAACTGTGGAACTTGGAAGGTGTCGCGAGCATCGGGCCGAAGCCTCCTGCCTTTCCACGTGCCCACAGCAACAGTGCAAGTCCAATCAGCAGCAAGAACGGTGCGGAGACGCCCTGCAAAAAGCGAATCGTCTCAATCCCGCGCAGAATCACGAGAACATTCAACAGCCAGAAAAAGCCGAAACAAATCGCTGGTCCGTAATGAAACTGTTGCCATCCTGGCGCAAGCGCAATCAGCATGGCGTTAATCGCTTCGCCGCCAATCCACGTCTGTATGCCGAACCAGCCGCACGCTACAAGCGCGCGCAAAATCGCTGGAACGTTCGCCCCCATCACGCCAAACGAAGCCCGCGCGAAAACTGGAAAGGGAATCCCATAACGAGTCCCCGCATGCGCGTTCAGCAACATCGGAATCAGAACAAGTACGTTGCCGAGAAAAACCGTGAAGAGTGCCTGTTTCCAGTTCATTCCGCCGGCGATCATCGCGCTCGCGAGCATGTACGTCGGAATATTCACGCTCATCGAGATCCACAGCGCGGCGTAATTGTATGTGCCCCACGTGCGGCGCTCCAGCGGCACGGGCGCCAGGTCCTTGTTATAAAGCCCGCTGCTCCGGATTGTTTCGGCGGCCAGCGGGCCGCCTTGCGCGTCAGTCATCTTGGCTGTCCATTTGCCTCAACGTGGATACAATTCGCGCATGCTGCTTCTTGAAAGGGGAAAATTCCTCAGTCCGCGGCTTCGGAACTTTCCGAGGCACGCGTGCGTGTGATTTCGCCGTAAGATTCCGGCCGGCGGTCACGGTAAAACTGCCAGGTGTCCCGCACTCTTTGAATTTCGTCGAGGTCCAGCTCCGCGACGAGCAGTTCATCCTTGTCTCGGCTGGCTTGCGCCACGATTTTCCCGCGCGGATTGCAGAAGTAACTCTTGCCGTAGAATTCGCCGATTTTCCAGGGAGACTCCGTCCCAACGCGATTGATCGCCGCAACGAAGTATTGATTGGCTACGGCGTGGGCCGGCTGCTCCAGTTCCCACAAATATTCGGAAAGTCCGGCGACGGTTGCCGACGGGTTGTAGACAATCTCAGCCCCGTTCAACCCCAGGCAGCGCGCGCCTTCAGGGAAATGCCGGTCGTAACAGATGTATACGCCCACACGCGCGTAGCGCGTCTGGAAAACCGGATAGCCTGCGTTGCCCGGCGTGAAATAAAATTTCTCCCAAAAGCCTGGGTGACAATGGGGAATGTGGTGCTTGCGGTATTTCCCCAGATATCGGCCGTCCGCGTCGATCACCGCCGCAGTGTTGTAATAAACGCCGGTCATCTCGACTTCGTAAACCGGCACGACCAGAACCATTTGATGTTTCTTCGCCAGCTTTTGCATGTGGGCGACGGTCGGCCCATTCGGAACCCGCTCCGTCAATTCATACCAGCGGGTCTGCTGCTCCGCGCAAAAATAAGGTCCGTAAAAAAGTTCCTGAAGCCCCAGGATTTGCACTTTTTTCTTTGCGGCCTCGGCGATCAACTTCTCGTGCTTCGCCATCATCTTTTCCTTGATTTGCGCGAGAGGAAATTTCTCCGGCGACCATTCACAACTGGCCTGGATCAAGCCGCAACGGACAACTCGGGCCATATGCCACCTCCCCACGGATGCTGGCGAAAGTTTACCCCGTGCCCGCTAGCCCCACAAGGATTAGAAGGGCCAGGATTCGGAGCTGGAAAGAAGGCCAGCACGCATTCTTTTCGACACGGGCGCAGCGGATTCCAATCGCACAACACAGAAGTTGCATTGAGTTTTCGCGCGATTGGGTTCATAGTGCTCACCGGCGCTTGGTTTTCGTATCATCGTTCTAATCGCGCTTCGAACTTGGAAGTTAGCAGACGCGAGCCGCTGGCGATTTGGTCTCCCCTGCGATATTCAAATTTCTCTTTTGAGGTGCTACGTGATTCGAATGAAACTACTCTCGATAGTTGCGCTTCTGTGTCTCTCCTTATTCCTCGATGCGAAGGTAACCACGGCACAGCAGTATCCGGAGAGCACGTTCCAGGAGATGCGCTGGCGGATGATCGGCCCGACTCGTGGCGGGCGAACGCGCGCTTCTTGTGGCGTGCCCAGCCAGCCCAATGTTTTCTACGTCGGCGCCGTGAATGGCGGCGTCTGGAAGACGGACGACGCCGGAAGAACATGGACGCCGATTTTCGACGACCAGCCGACACAATCCACCGGCGCGATCGCCGTGGCGCTTTCCGATCCAAATACCGTTTACGTTTCCAGCGGCGAAGGATTGGCGCGTCCCGACCTCGCCGTCGGCGATGGAATCTACAAATCGATCGATGCCGGCAAAACCTGGACACATCTCGCCGCTCTGCGCGACAGCCAGGGGATTCCCGCGCTCGCCGTCGATCCGCACGATGCAAATCGCGTTTTCGCGGCGGTACTCGGACATCCCTACGGACCGAATGAAGAGCGCGGGATTTATCTCTCGACTGACGGCGGACAAAATTGGGAGAAGGTGCTGTCGAAAGGCGACAACGTCGGCGGTTCTGATGTGGAGATCGATCCTTCGAATCCGCAGGTTGTTTATGCAGCGATGTGGGGATTGCGCCTCGGTCCTTGGGAAGACGGGAACGAGTATCAGGGAGCAGGAGGAGGCCTTTTCAAATCCACGGATGGCGGCAAAACTTGGAACGCCCTCACGAACGGTCTGCCAAAGGACGTGATTCAAGTCAACCTAACAATTGCGCCGAGCCAGACCACCAGGCTTTTCGCCAGCGTCGCCAGCGCGCGCGGGGAAACAGGAACGGCCTCCGAAGTGGGCATCTATCGCTCTGACGATGGCGGCGAAAATTGGCAGCACATCACCACCGATCCTCGGCCCGCGGGTCGCATCGGTGGCGGCGATTTGCCCATGCCCAAAGTGGACCCGAAAAACCCAGACATCGTCTACAGCACGAGCACGGTGACGATGAAATCGACGGACGGCGGCAAAACTTGGATGAGTTTTCGCGGAGCACCGGGCGGAGACGATTATCAAAACATGTGGATCAATCCAAATGATCCGAACATCATTTTGTTGGTTGGAGATCAAGGCGCGCTCGTGACGGTCAACGGCGGAAAAACTTGGAGCACGTGGTACAACCAGCCGGACGCGCAACTTTATCACGTGGCGACGAGCAGCGGCTTTCCGTATCTCGTTTGCGGCGGCCAGCAGGAAAGCGGCTCGGTCTGCGTTTCGAGCCGCGGCAACGACGGCGAAATTACCTTTCGCGACTGGCATCCCGTGGGCATCATCGAATACGGCTACGCCGCGCCTGACCCCCTGGATCCGGACATTGTCTACGGAGCCGGCCGCCGCGCGGTTTCGAAATACTCGATCAAGACCGGCCAAGTCCAGGACGTCACGCCAATCGTCGCCGCCGACGCCAAATACCGTGCCGATCGCACGCAGCCCATTATGTTTTCGCCCATCAATCCGCACATTCTCTACACCACCATGAATTTTCTTTTCAAGACCACCGACGGTGGACATAGTTGGCAGACCATCAGCCCCGATCTCGGACGCGAGCACAACGCCATTCCCGCCAGTCTTGGAAATACCGCCGCGAAGGATCCCAACGCCGAAAAAGAACGCGGCGCGATTTATTCGCTGGCCCCGTCCTTCAAATCCATAAATACGCTTTGGGCCGGAACCGACGACGGCCTGATCTGGTCCACGCGCGATGGCGGAGCGCATTGGAAGAACATCACGCCGCCCGATTTGACGCCCTGGAGCAAAGTAACTCAAATCGCTGCATCCCACTTCGACGACGAAACCGCGTACGCCTCGGTCAGCCGCTCTCGCATCGATGACCAGCGCCCCTACATTTACCGCACCCATGACGGCGGAAAATCCTGGACTCTGATCACCGATGGTCTCGCGGACAACTCGGCCGTCGATACTGTCCGGGAAGACTCCGTTCGAAAAGGTCTTTTGTTTGCCGGCACGGAAACGGCTGTCTGGGTTTCTTTCGATGATGGCGGCCATTGGCAAAGCCTCCAGCTCAACTTGCCGCACTCTTCCATGCGCGACCTCTGGCTTCATGACGATGATCTGATCGTTGCCACGCACGGCCGCTCTTTCTGGGTGCTGGATGACATCACGCCGCTCCGCCAAATCTCGGAATCGATGGAAAAAGCCGCATTTCTTTTCAAGCCTGCCGCGGCCTATCGCGTCATGCGCGATACCAACACGGATACGCCCATTCCGCCCGATGAACCGACGGCCAAGAATCCTCCTGATGGAGCGATCGTCGATTATTTTCTCGCACAGCCTGCGGACGCCCCCGTCACTCTCGAGATCCTCGATGCCCAATCCAAAGTTGTACGTCGCTACGCCAGCACGGATAAGCCGGAACCGACAGGGGAAGAGCTCGCCACTCAGCTGATTCCGCCCTATTGGGTCCGTATGCCCAAAATTCTTTCCGCCGCCGCGGGCATGCACAGATGGGTGTGGGACCTTCATTACACGACGCCGGATTCCACGCGATTTGGTTATCCCAGTTCCGCCGTGCCCCAAGACACTCCACGAGTGCCGGAGGGTCCCAGCGCTCTGCCTGGCCTATACACCGTCCGCCTGATCGTGAACGGCCACACCTTTAACGAACCGCTGACCGTAAAGATGGATCCCCGCGTGAAGACTCCTCACGAAGGCTTGGTCGAAATGTTCCAGTTGGAAACCCGGCTCGCTTCGATTCTGTCCGAGAGCACCGAAGAGGTCACGCAAGCGCATTCTGCGCATGAACAGTTACAGAAGCTCGCGCCCCAAGCAAGCGGTCAAGTGGCCGATGCGATTTCCGCACTGGATAAAAAAGTGTCGGCGCTCATGGGCGCGGGAGGCGGCTTCTTTGCACCTCCATCTCCCACGCCAACGCTCAACCGCGCCAATGGTGAGGCAGCCGCGTTGTACGGCGGAGTGGGACGAGCCGATGCCACGCCCACCGTCGCGCAAGTGAACGCAGTGGCAGAAACCGCGAAAACCTTCGCGGCCATTTCGAAGCAGTGGAAGGATCTAATGGCCGTGGATGTTCCGGCGCTGAACCGCCAGCTTCATGGCGCCAATCTTCCCGAGATTCATTTGGCATCCAAAGCGCCCGCGGAAGACGATTCAGGGGATGACATCGACTGAAACTACAAAGCGCAAAGGATGGCGACAGCACCGCCAGCCATAATTTTAGGCGACATTATTTAGTGAACGTTATTTGCACGGCGTCACCTAGAGAACGTCATTTGGAGGACGGTCGGAGGTAATTTCGCGCGACGAACAAAAAAAGTGGCGCGCCCGGTGAGGTTCGAACTCACGACCTACAGCTTCGGAGGCTGTCGCTCTATCCATCTGAGCTACGGGCGCATAACTACATCCAACAAGAGGGCAGCGAAAACGTCCTAACGCTTGCGGCAAATACAGCAACCTACTTGCTCATTCTAACGCCTGCGCCTCTGCCGCGCCAGCGCGCCCTCCATCACTTTATCCACTTTGCAGGCGCACTCGCACCGCTCTTGTCCCTCAGCCTTTCGCCCGCGTCTTAATGTCGTGAGCCAGCTTCTCAATCTCTTCCGCTTTTTTCACCATCGCCAACGAAAGCACTTTTGAGGAATCCGTCTTTTCCACTTCCGTCTTCAAGTCTGTCGCAAGCTGGTAGAGCTTCTCGATGTTCTTCTTGATGTCTTTCTCGTTGGCTTCAAGCATTGTCTTTGTGGGGGATTTCCCCGGCAAAGGCGCCCCCTCATCCGCGTCCGGCGTGGGGTCCGGGGGCAGGGGACGGGCTTGCTGGGGGGCCTGTGCGCGAAGACTGCCAATACCCGCCATTACCACGGTCCCGGCGCTTGCTAGAAGAGTCAAGAACCTGCGTCTCGTATCCATCACAGCCACCTCGTCCCTAAGACTGCCCGCTGGAATTTGCTCCCGCTTCGCACGGGCATCCTCGCTCGCCCAATGTTATACTTTCCCTCCCGAAAAAACGATGACCAGTCTTTCCATCCACTGGCCCGAAATCACCCTGACCAGTATTCTCGATCTCGTAGCCATCATCCTCATTGCGCTGCTCGTCAACCGGTTTCTCCGCGTGATGACCAATCTGATGGTCAAGCCTGCCGCCAGCCAGAGCCGCACCGCTCAGCTCCGCGAGCAGCAAACTCGCACTCTCGCCGCCGTCCTCTACGGCGCTGCCAGCAAGGTTGTCTGGTTTGTTGCCCTCCTCACCGCCGTCGACAAAATTGGCATCGATCCCATCCCTGCCTTGACTCTCGCCGGCCTCGTCAGCGTCGCCGTCGGTTTTGGCGCTCAAAATCTCGTCCGCGATGTGATCACCGGCATCTACATCGTCCTCGAAGACCAATATGCAATCGGCGATACGATTCAGGTGGGAGACATCACTGGCCGCGTTGAACATCTGACGCTGCGGCGCACTGTCCTCCGCGATCCCCGCGGCGCTCTCGTCACCATCGCTAACGGGGAGGTACGCACCGTCAGCAATCTCAGCCGCGACTGGTCTCAAGCTTTCGTCGACATTTCCATTGCGCCCGATATATCCCTGGAAAAGACCATGCAAGCTCTCGAGTCCGCCGCCGCGGAACTTCGTGCTGATCCCTCCTGGTCACAGGCGCTTGTCGATGGACCTCGTATCCTCGGCGTTCAATCGTTCGACCGCTCCGCTTCCACGGTGCGCCTTCAAGTCCGCACGACTCCCACCCGCCAGGACGAAGTCTCCCGCGAGCTTCGCCGTCGCATCCAAATCGAATTTCAACGCCAGGGCATCCCCTTGTCCACCGTGCAACGCTTCGAACTGGCCGGCGCCTCTCCTTCCCCGCACGAGGTGCTCAAGCCAAATCTCGAGAAATAGCGCAAGGAGAATCAAAAATGAGCCAAATCAGCTATGACGAAGTAAACCTCATGCTCCGGCTATATGACATGCGGCGCGAACCCAGGCTCCGTCAGGCGCGCGCGTGGTTTCTCGAACATTTTCATCCTTTATCGCCTGAAGACATGGTGCAAAAATATCCGCAAGGCGGCGAAGAGGACACTTTCATTCGCATGGTGATCAGTTATTGGGAGATGGTGGCCAGCATCGTCAATCGGGGTTTGATCAACGACGAACTATTCTTCGAAAGTAACGGAGAGATTTGGGTCGTCTGGGACCGCATGCACTCTGTAGTGCCCGTCTGGCGCGCGGCCTTCAAGAATCCGCAACTCTTTATGAACATCGAGAGCACTTGCAAGCGGCTTGAAGCTTGGCGCGAAAAGAAAGCCCCCGGTTCCAGCGCTGCGATGCGTCAGATGATGGGTCAGCCCAAGCCAAAATCCCCCGGAGCCTGAGTTCGTCAGCATTTGCATTTTGCTTCCGAACGTTCTTCCTCAATTCCTTCGCCGAACGGGTTGTCCCACCGTCTCGGGGACCATCTCGGTTTTTGCCTCCGGTTTCGCTATTCGAAGGCAATCGCGCCCTGCTCCCTTCGCCTCATAGAGCGCCACGTCCACCTCGTGCAGTATTTCTTCAACCGGTCTCGGCCCCCAATCCGCGCTCAATAGCACGCCTAAACTCATCGTCAGCGAAAGGGGACCCTTCGCCGTATTGATCTGGCGCGTGGATACGGATCTGCGAATCTGTTCTGCTCGCCCAGCTGTGTACCCCGGGTCGCAGTTATTCAAGACAACAAGAAACTCCTCTCCGCCGTATCGGCCAACGAAGTCGTACGACCGCACGCTGTCGAGAAGGCGGCTCGCTATTTCCGTAAGCACTTCGTCGCCCACCGCATGCCCCAAGGTGTCGTTTACTTTCTTGAAGTGATCCACGTCCCCCAGCAGGATGGCGGTGGATTTTTTCTCGCGGTGCGAGCGGTGCAGCTCTCGGCTCAGCAATTCCATGATGGCACCGCGGTTTAGCAGCGATGTCAATGGATCGTGAGTCGCTCTAAAACGCATATTCTCACGCGCTTCCACGAGCCGGTCCTCCAGCAATAGAATCCGCTCTCCCACGCGTAGCCGGGCGCGCAATTCCTCTGCATTGAATGGTTTTGTCAGGTAATCGTCCGCTCCCGATTCCAGCCCCAGAACCGTTTCTTCCTTTGATCCCTTGGAAGTAAGCAGAACCATATAAACGTAGGCCTGCTCCGAACGTGTCCGAATCGCGCGGCACACTCCCGGCCCGTCTACCTCCGGCATCACCCAGTCCAGCAATGCCAGACGAGGCCCGTCCAGCTTATAAAGCTGCTCCAGTGCCTGCTTGCCGTTTTCCACTGCTGTCACTTCGTATCCTGCCCGTTCCAGCGTCCTTTCCAGCAACCGGCGCGAAAGGGCTTCGTCGTCCGCGATCAAAATCTTCAACGCCGCACCTCCGCCATATACGCATCGAGTTCCGGAACAAGGCTGGCGGCTTCGCGCTGCAACGCCTCCAAAGCCTCTCTTAACGAACTTTGATTTTTCGCGGTGAGAGCTATCGTTTCCAGTTCCCCCGCCGCCGCCGCCGCCCGCATTCCGCCCAGATTGGAAAGCATTCCCTTGAGCGAATGGCTTAACAGGGCTGCGTTTTTCACGTCCCCTGCAGCTACCGCCTTCTCTAGGGACTGAGCCGTCCGCGGGAAATCCTTGCTGAAAATCGTGAGCAGCTCTCGGAGCAATTCCTGATCATTGTCGACTCGTTCAAGCAAATCAGCCGTATTCCAAACCGGTTCCGTAAGACTTTCTTCATTCTTTTTCATCGTTTCACTTCTATCTTTGATTTCCCGGTCTGTAAGTCATTCAGTTTCGGTCCGCAAGTCACTCGAAGTAATCACACCCGTCACATCGTCCCGTGCCGCGCACGTCCCTGGCTGTGGTTCAAAAACACAAAGACCCCCAAGCTTCTCCGGCAAGATTGAGGCCAGACAGACTCGTTCCCAAGTTGCCTAAGTTATTGAAATAACGGCATGTTGTTGGGATTGTGTTCGCCCGGGCGAACCGCGGGATTCCCAGGTCGGGACAAACTCATTCTACCGGTTCACTGTGGAACAGACTCCTACCGTTGCTTTCCGCCTTATTCTTCTTGGATTGCCCTACGTCTTCGCCGCTCGCACTCCGTTCGGCGCCATCGGCAGCTCTCTCAGCCGCGTTCCCGTTGCGTCGAAAATAGCATTGCCGATCGCCGGTGCCACTCCCATGATCGGTGTCTCTCCGGCTCCCGCCGAAGGAATGTCTTTGCGATCCAGCAGGACCGCTTCGATTTCCGGAACGTCGCGAAATCGCGGAACGCGATAGCTCGAAAAATGCGCATTTGTAATTCGTCCATTCTCAAATGCAATCGCCTCAAAAAGAGCGCCACCCAATCCCTGAATATTCGCGCCAATCACCTGATTGCGCAGACCGTCCGGATTCACGATCGCCCCGCATTCGAACGCCGTCATCAAGCGCACCACGCGCACGGCCCCGGACGAGCGGTCTACCGCGACTTCGGCGCACGTCGCCACATAGCCGCCTTTTTCATGGCCGCCCGCAATGCCGAATCCTTGTCCCTCTTTTGTCTTCTTCCCTGGCCACCCGAAAGATTTCGCCGCCGCTTCCAACACTGCCCGCAAACGCGGATCGGAAAGATTCTTCAGCCGGAATTCCAGCGAATCCATTTGCGCCTCACGCGCCAAGGCATCCATGTGGGATTCTCGTGCGAAGAAATTTGCAGTCGCGGCCAGCCCGCGGTAGGACCCGCTCCGCAACGGACAAATCGTCGAATGAAACTCGATATGCTGGTTGGGCGCGTTATATGGCGTATCGATCGCGGACATCCCCGAATTGTAATTGTGAAACTCCCAAGCCGTAAGTGACCCATCCGCGGCGATCCCGCTCTTGATCTCCATTACGCCCGCTGGACGAAAGTACGCCCACGTGAACTCTTCTTCTCGCGTCCACACCAATTTGACGGGCCGCCCCGCGGCGCGCGCCAGCCGTGCCGCTTCCAGCGCGGCGTCTCCCGTGTGCTTCCCGCCATAAGCGGATCCCGTGTCCGGCACAATCACGCGCACGTTGCTCTCTGCCACGTGAAAAACATCCGCCAGTTCGTCGCGCACCGCGAAAGGCCGCTGCGACCCCGTCCAAACCGTGAGCTTTCCATCAGACCATTCCGCCACCGCTGCGCGCGGCTCCAGCGGCGCGTGCGCAATAAATGCCACAGTGTACGTCGCATCCAATCGATGCGCGGCCGCTGCCAGGCCGGCCTCCATGGATCCCTTGATGTGCCGCTCGCGATTGTCGTGGCCCGGCTTTGCATTTTGCTTGAGGTAGGAAAAAAGCTCCGTGCTCGACGTTTGCGGAACTTCTTTCCATTCCGTCCGAATCGCGTCCAGCGCTTTTTGTGACTCTCTTTCACTTTCTGCGGCGGCCCCGATGAAGTCGCCGTCCCGCACGATCACGACGCCGCTCATCGCCTGCGCCGCCTTCGCGTCATAAGAAGTCAGCGTCGCCCCAAACGACGGCGGACGAAGCACTTTGCCGTACAACATACCCGTGCGCCGCAGATCGGGTGTGTATTGATGCTCGCCGGTCACGAACGCGCGCGCATCCTTTTTCGGAATCGGTTTTCCAGCAATCGTCCATTGATCCGCCGGAGTTACGGGATCTTCCGCAGGCAGGTTCTCCGCCAAAGTTTTGCCGCGTGCTAATTCCGCATATCGCAGTGTCCGCCCGGTGGCTGGATTCGTCACTCTGCCGTTTTCCGCAGTGAGTCCTTCCGGCGCGACGTTCCATTCCTTCGCCGCCGCCCCCACAAGCAGGTCCCTCGCCGCCGAAGCCACGCGCCGAAGTTGCGGCGACATTGTTGGCATCGACCGGCTGCCCACCGTGCCGAAATCAAACGGCGTCAACGCCGTGTCTGCCGTCACCATCGACACGCTTTCGAAGGATACGTGCAATTCGTCCGCGACCGTCTGCGCCAGCGAGGTGCGGATGTTTTGCCCAATCTCGACCTTGCCGGTAAACGCCGTTACCTTTCCGTCTTCGCCGATATGCAGCCAAGCGGTGATATTTTCCGGCAGCTCCTCTTGGTGGTATCCACGCGTCCCAAGAGTTTCTTGCGAAGCGGCGGAACTCTTTGCCGCCACGAACACCGCAATCCCCGCGCCCAGAAACTTGAAGAAATCCCGCCGCGCCAATTCGAAATGGTGCATCGGGCCCGCCGTGAACTCGTAACGCTCCGGTTCCGTCACGAACGTAATCACCGGCCCGCTCATCGCGCGCCCCCCTGCATCGCCTTCGCCGCTTGATGCACCGCCTCAAGCACCCGCGGATATGTTCCGCAGCGGCAAATATTCCCCTGCAAGGATTGAATGATTTCCGCCGAACTGGGATTCGGATTCGTGGACAGCAGCCCCACGCTGCCGAGGATCATCCCCGAAGTGCAATACGCGCACTGGAACGCCCCCGCATCTAAAAATGCCTGCTGGACGGGATGCAGACGCCCATCCTTTTCGAGTCCTTCAATTGTTGTAATTGGTCGCGAAGCGGCGGCGCTCACGGGAATCTGGCACGAACGCCGCGGTGCTCCGCCAAGCAAAACCGTGCACGCCCCGCATTGCCCTTCGCCGCACCCGTATTTTGTTCCCGTCAATCCCAGCTCGTCGCGGAGTACAGCTAGCAGAGGCGTGTCCGGCTCGCAGTGCGCTACGTAGTGCTTGCCATTGATTTCAAGCTCGATCGGCTTCGTCATCGTTCCCCCTCCGGCCTGCGAAACTCCCCAAGCCGCGTCGCCGTCCGCCTCATTTTACCACCGCAGCCTCTTGCACCGGCTTTGTTCTTCGGCAAATCTGCTGTCCTCCCCGTGACGCGCACGGGCAGATTCGCCGCGAGGCTCACTCCTTCTCGTGCAGCAAAGATTCGCGCACTTTCTTCAATTCTTTCTTTTTTTCTTCGTCCACGTCCGGAAACGCAAGATCCAGCTCTTCCAGCGCTGTGATGATCGCGGAAGCCACGATAAGCTGCGTGTACCATTTATTATCCGCGGGCACCACATACCACGGTGCATGTTTCGTCGCCGTATTTTGGATCATCTCTTCATACGCTTTCTGATAATCCTTCCAGTAGCCGCGCTCTTTGACGTCGGCCATCGAGAATTTCCAATTCTTCTTCGAATCCTCCAGCCTTGCCAGAAAACGCTTCTTTTGCTCTTTCTTGGATATATGCAGAAAAAACTTCCGGACCACTACGCCGTTTCGCGTCAAATAGTGTTCAAACGCGTTGATGTCCTCGTAGCGATGCTCCCAAATGTGTTTGGTCAGCACTGCTTCCGGCAGCTTCTCCGCTCGCAGCAGTGCGTGATGCACTCGCACCACCAGAACTTCCTCGTAATAAGAACGGTTGAATATTCCGATCTTGCCCCGTTCCGCTACCCGGCTGTGCGCCCGCCACAAATAATCGTGGTTCAACTCTTCGGCGCTCGGAGTCTTGAAAGAAAAAACGTCGCATCCTTCCGGATTCACCCCGGACATCACGTGCTTCACGACGCCGTCTTTCCCCGCCGCGTCCATCCCCTGAAAAATCAGCAGCACCGCCCAGCGATTCTCTGCGTAGAGCTTTTCTTGCAAATCGCTGAGCAGACCGGCGCGATCGTCGATGATTTTTTGGCCCTGCTCCGGCGTTTTGACGTCGCCTGTCTCGTCCGTCTCGTAGTCCTTCAAACGGAATTCTTTCCCTTTGGTGATGCAATAGGGTGCGGCAAGCCGCGCGCACAATTTGATTTGCTTTCGGTATTTCATGGCACTGCAAGTTTAGTCCATAGTCGCCCGCTCAGGGCAGCAATCCCAGCGCCCTAATGGAACCGGACGGTGGTCGATGTGTGTGGAACAGCGAGCCGTCCGGCAGGTGCAGGAATCAAATCAATCGCCCCTCGAAATCCTCGCGGTAATTCTCATCCAGACTTACTTCTGCGCAACCACGTCGTACGGCCTCATCATCTCGTTGTCTTCGTGTTCCAAAATGTGGCAGTGCCACACGTACCGCCCCGCGTACCCTTCGAATCGCGCGATAATTCGCGTCACCATCCCCGGCTCCGCGCGCACCGTATCCTTCCAACCCGCCTCAGCCGGATCGGGAGGAATCGCCGGCCCGGTAAATCGCAATTGTCCTCGTGTCAGGTATCCGAACGTCTCGAACTTTCTTCGGTCCAAAATCTGAAATCGCACCAGATGCACGTGAATCGGATGCGAATCGTCCGTCGGGTTCACAAAACTCCAGATCTCCGTCGAATTCAGCGCCGGATTTTCCGTCACCGGATCATGCCAGCCATGCCCGTTCAAAAGCATTTTCACCGGATTCTGCACCTTGTCATCCACTTCATCCAGCGACAGCACGCGCGTCTTCACCGCCGCTGACTCCGCCAACCTCTCAATCGTGCGCAGCTTCGCCGGCACAACGCTATCGTCCTTCGCGCCCGCCGCCGATACTCGAAACTGCATCAGCGAAACGAAATCGCTTTTCAACTCGAGCTTGCTTCCCGCGCTCTCCCGGAAATCGATAATCAGATCGATTCGCTCCCCGGGCGCGATCATTATCTTCCGCACCGGCACCGGCGCCGCGAGCAACCCCTGATCCGTTCCAATCTGCTGAATTGTTTGCAGGTTCGAAAGAGACAGCCGGAAAAACCGCCCATTCGCGGCATTCAACACCCGAAAACGATACCTGCGCGGCTCAACTTCCAGGAACGGAAACAATTTCCCGTTCACCAAATTCGCGTTCCCAAAAAATTCCGGAATCCACGGTGATTCCGCCTTATCCGACACCGGATAATAAAGCTGCCCATCCTTGTCGAACATCCGGTCGCAAAGCACCAGCGGAATTTCGTATTTTCCGTTTGGCAAATGCAACGCATCTTCGGCCTTATCCCTTAATAGGTAAGCTCCCGCGAGCCCCGCAAAAATGTTCAGCCGGTTGATTCCCATTGCATGGTCGTGGTACCACAGCATCGCTGCGTCCTGCTTGTTCGGGTAGTGATACACGGCTGATTTCCCCGGCACGATCCAATCCTCGGGATACCCATCGCTTTCCGGCCGTGTCTTCGCTCCATGAAGATGCGACACCGCGCGCACTTCCGGCTTATCCGCCTCCGCGCCGTGCAGAGAACGATCGATGGGCAAAAAATGTTCGCGTGGAAGCTCGTTGGCCCACTCCACCAGCGCTTCCTGCCCGCTCTGCAAATCAAATGTCGGGCCGGGGAACGTACCTCCAAATCCCCACATGCCCGTCGGCTTCACGTCGCGATGCACTTTCGTTTCAAACGCCCGCATCGCAACGCGGTAATAGGGGATCTTCACGGATGGATTCTCCGGGCTCGCCCTCATCTCCGTGCTTTTCGCCAGCGCCGGAATCGGAAGCTCATCAACAAAAGGCGTCAGGGAGCTTGGATCTAGTGCTGGTCGCGCCTGCGCGCCCGGCACTTGGTGCCCGGCGTGATGCGTTAGCATCGCTCCCGTCATCAGTCCGCTCTTCCGCAGAAATTCACGCCGGTTCATCGCCACGCTATCTCCACTCGAAATGAAAAGTCATTCTAGGCCACACCCACCAAAAAGCAGCGGGCATGCGAAAAGCTGTTCGCACGCCCGCCGCTTACCGAATTCAGTTCGGCTGAGATAAATGCTCTTGATCCCAGCCGCTTCCGTTTAGAACCTGAACGAAGGCGGTTGTGGCTCGCCCGTGGTCGGACTGAGGAGCAGGATGCCATCTTCGCGGCAACGCTCGAAGTCAAACATATTCGTGATCGAGCCGGCGATCGCGTCGAAGGATCCAGGAATCCGTTCGCCGCCCAGCCAGTTGTCCTCGATAAACCGCACCACCGAGCTTTGATCCGTAATGGTGTGATCCACGAAATTCCTCTTGGCGTACGGCGAAATCACCAGGAACGGCTGGCGCGGTCCATATCCGCAACGCCCCTGCGCATGGCCTCCGTTTGTGCCCGGCAGAGCCGTTGCCGTTGCGCTCGCAACCGCCCCGCACATCGCCAGTCCCTGCCCATTCTGGTCATCCGCCGTCCCCGACTGGTTCACAATCGGGCTCGTCACGTGGTCGTACCACCCGTCCGAATCGTCGTACGCGATGATCACCGCCGTGCTCTGCCACTCCGGCGTCTTCTCCAGGAAGTTGATCACCGTCACGACGAAGTTCTGCTCGTCGATCGGGTCGGAATAACCAGCATGCCCATCCTGAAACCCAGGAGCTTTCAGGTAGCTGACTGCCGGGAAGTTCCCCGCGCTCACGGCCGCAAAAAAGTCCTGCGTATCATATTGATGATTCGCCTGGCCCGTATGTCCAATTTCCGCGATCGAAGCCGGACGCGTGTGCATCGGGTTCGCCGTGCTTGCGTAATACTGGAACGGCTGGTGATGTGGAATGTAATCCGCCTTCTTCGACACAGTGATTGTCGAGGTCGTCGATCGGTTGCACCCCGTCGACCCGTTCGCATTCACAAGGCCGAGGTTGAATCCGCCTTCAAAAAAACCCCAGCTGATCCCCTTCTCGTTCAGTAGATCGCCAATATTCTGGCCGCTCATGCTGAACGTCTCTCCCGTTGTCGTCGAGCACATGTCGCCGGCTGGATCGGCATCGCCATTGTCCGTAAAGCCGCCGTTTCCATCCGCCACGATCGATCCGTTGCCATTGCTGTTGTTGATCACACCATTCGTTTGCCCGGAAATCACATTGATCGCCCCAGGTGTCGAAGGCCCAAAGTTCGTGTCGAAAGAATTGTCGCTCATCGCAAAATGCTGCGCGTAGTTCCAATACGCTGTCACCGTATTCCCATCGTAATAACCCATCACCAGCCCCTTGGTTTCCGCGATCGGCGGAGTTCCCGGCGGTGGTCCAGTGGTTCCTGTAAACTCCGGAAACAAATCCATCAACCCGCCGTCGTACGCTTCCTGTTCAGGCGTGTAGTTGTGATCCTGATCGTTCGTCGCGGCTTGCGCTGGGCTCAGCCGAAAGGGATTCGTCGCCGCCGTCCCGTTTGCCGGATTCAGGTTGGGGTTGCTGTTCAAGAGCGCCGGGCTGAAGCCATTCACACCCGGCGTGTCCGCCGCGGCATGAAATGGATTTTCACCCGCAAGGTTCTTGGCATTTGGATAGCTTCCGAAATAGTGGTCGAACGAAATGTTTTCCTGGAAGATGACGACCAGATGTTTGATGGGGGTTGCCGTTCCGCCAAAATTCTGATGCTGTGGAACCGCTCCGATCATCGCTGGGTTCAGCAGTACTCCCGCGAGCAAAATCGCGAACATTCTGCGCATATTCTTTGTGGGTCCTCCATGAATTTCGTGATGAGTTGGCGCGACTTCAGTCAACAAAAGCGCTCTGACAGTAGGCGGCAAAAGTTACGCCGGTGTAAATACAGTATGCAGTCAGCGTAAACTCCCGCAGTCCGGTACCAGCAGTACACGAAATTCCTTCGCACTCCCTCCTTCCCGCTCAAACTTCAATCTACTCATTTTCATTCGAAGGCACTCGCGCGCGTTGACTTCCTCTCCCCCCAAAACTAATATGCCTCGCCGTGTCTAAATCCCGCCGCGCCTTTCGCCTACCTCATCCCCAGCCGCTCGACGCCCTCACCTACGCCCGTTTCACCGGCATCCCCACCTTCATGCGCCTCCCGCACATTTCCGACCCCGCCGAGCTCGACCTCGCCCTCATCGGCGTCCCCTTCGACGGCGGCACAACCTATCGCCCCGGCCCTCGTTTCGGCCCTCGCAATGTTCGCGTCCAGTCCGCCATCATTCGCCCCTGGAATCCCGTCCTCCATGTAAATCCCTTCGCCAAATTTCGCATCGCCGACTTTGGCGATCTCCCCGTAAATCCGATTTCCATCGAAGACACGTTTCAACGCATCGAAAAGGGAATTGCTGCCGTCCTGCAAGCTGGCGCGCGCTGCGTCTGCGTCGGCGGCGATCATTCCATCAGTCTCCCCATTCTCCGCGCCGTCGCAAAAAAACACGGCCCCGTCTCTCTCATCCAGCTCGACGCTCACAACGATTTATGGGACGAGTATTTCGGCAGCAAGTATTCGCACGGCACACCGTTCCGCCGTGCGTTTGAAGAAGGTCTCTTGCTCGATGGCGGTGTCCTGCAAGTCGGTCTTCGCGGCCAGGTCTATGGCGAAGACGATTTCGATTTCGCCCGCGCCCACAAAGTCAGAATGGTCACCGCCGAAGAATTTCACAAAAAAGGTCTGCCCGCGGTCCAGCGCCACTTGCGCGCCTTCCGCCGCAAACCCGTCTACGTCACGCTCGACATCGACTGTGTCGATCCCGCCTACGCCCCCGGCACAGGCACTCCGCAAGTCGGCGGCTTCACCAGCATCCAAATCCTCGAGCTAGTCCGCGCCCTCCGCGGCCTCAATATCATCGGCTGCGACCTCGTCGAAGTCTCCCCGCCCTACGACACCAGCGAAATCACTTCGCTACTCGCCGCCAACCTCCTCTACGAACTGCTCTGCGTCCTCTAAATGCCCGCCGCTCTCGCACGCAAACTTCGCCTCCACGATTATTTCGCTCTCGCTCTCGGCACCATGATTGGCACCGGCTGGCTCGTCCTCATGGACGACTGGCTCGGCCGCGGCGGCCCGCTCGGCGCTGCTCTCGCTTTTGCCATTGGCGGCGTCATTCTGCTTCCCGTCGGCTACGTCTATGGCCAGTGGGTCAAGCGGCTCCCAGACGCTGCGGGTGAAGCCGCCTACACCGCCCAAGTTTTCCCGCCCCTCGTCAGCTATTTCACTGGCTGGATGATGCTCCTCGCCTACTTCATCGTCTGTCCCTGGGAAGCCGTCGCCATCGGCAAAATCGCCGCCTACATTTTTCCTTCGCTCGATCGTTTCGTGCTCTACCGCGTCGCTGGCCAACCGGTTTTTCTCCCTCGTCTCCTCCTCGGCATCGCGCTCACCCTCCTCCTCGCCACCATCAACTACCGCGGCATCCGTCTCAGTGCCAACTTTCAGAAAGCCATGACCAGCATGGTCCTCATTATCTTCGTCGCCCTCGTCGCTATCAGCGGCTTTCGCGGCGCCCCCGCCAATCTCCATCCCCTCTTCCACCCCACTCCGTTTCTCTCCATCCTCCTCACTCTCCAAATCGTTCCGTATTTCCTCACCGGTTTCGAATCCGCTCCCAAATACGCCGAAGAAGCCAACCCCGACTTCCGCCCAGCCAGCTACATGCAAGCCATCGGGCTAGCTCTAGGGGTCGGCGCTCTTTTCTACGCTCTCTGCATTTTGGCCGTCGGCTATATCGCCCCCTGGCAGTCTCTTCTCGGCAAACGCTTCGCCACCGCCGTCGCCTTCGAACACGGCATCGGCCACCATTGGATCGTCCAACTCATCCTCATCATGTCCCTGTTCGGGCTCTTCCAATGTTTCAACGGAAATTTCGCCGCCTCCACCCGCCTTCTCTTCGCCTATGCCCGCCGTCGCACCGTCTCTCCCCGCTTCGCCAAAATCCACGAACGCTTCCTCACCCCCTCCGCCGCTGTAATCGCCATCACCGCAGGCACTCTAATCGCGTTACTCCTCGGCGATTCCATCCTGGTCCCCATCACCGAAGTCGGCTCCATGGCCTCCGCCCTGGGCTGGCTAGCCGCCTGCTCATCCTTCTGGCTAGTCGAGCGGGCTCTGCGCATGCGCATAGTCACTGGCCTCGGCATCTGCGTTTCCTTGTTGCTCGTCCTCATGAAGCTAATCCCCGAATTTCCCGGCCACTTCACCCATGCCGAATGGATCGCCCTGTCCGCCTGGCTCCTCCTCGGCGCAATCCTCCATCGCCGCCCCGCTATCGGCCGCGTCCCGCCAGCCATCTAGCGCCACCACTCACGCCCGGCGCCCCCGCCTAGCGCAATACCAACCTTTCAGGAACCAGTCCGCACAAGTCATCGCAAATTCTAATACTGGGTCAGTTTCCGATTAGGCGGGTGGTCTCAATGGGTCGACGCAACACTAAGCTTGAACCCACCTCGCGTTGAAAACAAAAAGCTAAAAGCGCTGGCTAGGTTAGATCATCCGGAACGCACCCTGGCTAGGTTTTGACCGGGTACAGCCAAGCAGATCGGTTCTCCATGGGAAGTATAGTCGGATCAACTGATTAGATGGTGTTGCATCGACCGGTTGAGCTGGCACGACTTATCAGGACTTAAGCCAGCAGCTGCGGGCTGTATTCTTCCAGAACGTGAAGAAATCCGATGGCGGTTCGAGTTTGCTCAGCGCGGCCGAACAAGGACAATTGTTCCAGTAGCGAAATGCCTCGCGTCGTTCACTGGATAGTGGTGGTGTGGATCAGAAATTTTCGAGCATCCAAACATTTGCGTTCCATCCCTCCTCGCCGTAAGCCAGATAACGCCCATCGGGGGAAGCGACTGGATTGTAAAAAAACTGACTCTTACCACCCTGAATCAGGATACTGGTTTCCCCGTCCAATTCGACGCGTGCCATCGTCCCCGTGAAAGAGAGAAGCGTCGCGAGAACTGCCGCGCTATCCGACGTCCAGCCCAAGTCCGAGATCAACCATCCTTTCGGCAGCGCGACATTCTTTTCACTACCACGGCGTAGATCGACTACGCGAATCTGCTCCTTGAGCAAATCGCGACTGGCCACTGCGATTTGAGATCCGGCCGGAGAAATGCTCCACGTCAGATTCTTCGGTTCCGCCAGAGCTGTTCTCGCCAATTCCTTCCCCTGTCCTTTCACCGGGTCGAATTCATAAAAGCTCAATTGATTTTGTTTCCAGAGGCTCAAGACGCACGAACTGCCAGCCCGCGACGGGCAGTGCAGATAAGTGGTTTCGTCGGGCTGGGTTTCAAGGAGTTGCTCGGGTGTCCCGCCTGCGGCGGCGACCCTCATGAGTCGCAAGGATGTCTCATTTGCTTTCGCTTGAGAGGAAAAATAAATGATCCAGGCGCCATCAGGACTGATCTGGGGGTCCACCTGATCGTCTGGTCCCGGAACTACGGCTTCCGGATTCCGCCCGTCCAAGTACAGACGGTAAATCTGGGTTCTCCCGGTCCGCGTGGAAAGAATCATTATCGAGCGGCTGTCCGCGAACCATGCAGCCGGGGCGTCATTACTATCTCCGAGCGTGAGATTCTTTGCGCCCTCGACGCGCCGCCCTTTATTCTTAACTTCAGTAAAGAAGACATCAATCTTTGGGTGAGCCTTGATAAGCGCGACTCGTCGGCCATCCGAACTGGCGCTCGGAATCGTGAGGTCATCTCCGTGCAAGTCTGTGATTTGCACTGTGCTTCCGGCGGATTTGCCGGTTCGAGGATCCATTGGCAGTCCCCATAAGTCGGTGGTCCCGCGCTCCGAGGAATTGGTTACGCCGAAGATGAGCCGTTCATCCGCAAGCCATACGAGCCCGGCCCCGTCAGTCGCCCTCGAGACAAGGTCGGGGTCCGACCGCACCACGGCGTCGGAAGCTTGCTCCAAAGACCAGGTGTGAATACTGGCCCCAGACTCTTGGTCAAGAATATATGCGAGGAATCGGCCGTCAGGCGACCACGCAATGGCAGAAACCCTCTCCGCGTTAGCACCGAGAACCTTTCTTGAGTTCTCGCCGTTGGCCTCAATAATCGAAACTTCCCGATTCGGGACCTCCCGATATGGGGCTTCGGAGGTTACGACAATGGAAGAATCGCGGGGCGATATCGCGAATGCCCAACACCCTGTTCTCAGCTTACGCGGGACGCCGCCAAATATTGACACTACCCATATCGAACTCCCCTCGGTTCCGCGGTGAACGTTGAGTAACATCCTCGCCCCGTCGGGATACCACAGGACACCTTCTACGCCGTCCTGTAGTTCCGCTGGCAAAGAAACGTCGTGTATCTCCCCCGTCGCGATCACGCTGATGTGCAGCCCCTTACCATCGATGTACGCGAGATTCTTGCCGTCTGGTGAGATCGAAGCGTTTAGAACACGGTTCTCGAATGCGTTGTGGGTCAGTTTTCGCTCGCTGAACGATTTTTTAGGCACATGCTCGAAAATGCTTCGCCAGCGGACGCTGGTCCAACCCAGCACAATCGCAACTAACACGGCAACCGCTGCGCCCGCGTAAATCCGCTTCGCACGACGCCTAGCCGATGCTTCCGACGGCGGAACCTTGACGGTCCGCGACGACGCGGAAATATGCGCCGAATCCGTATCACGTTTCAGCCGCTTCAAGTCCGCGCGAACCTCCGAGGCGTGTTGATAACGCACGTCCCGATCTTTCTCGAGTGCCTTGCTAATGTTGCGATCAAGGTCGGGCGACAACGACGGATTCAGTCGCACCGTTGACGTGGGCTCGCGATTCAGAATTGCATCGAATATCAGGCCCGAGGTGTCGCCGCGAAACGGCAGTGAGCCCGTCGCCATTTCGTACAGCACAGCGCCGAAGGAAAACAAATCGGTGCGCGAATCGAGTTCCTTACCACTGACTTGCTCGGGCGACATATAAGCCACGGTGCCCAGAGCCGAGCCGGGGCTGGTGAGATGCTCCGGCAGATCCTGGGTCGCGGCGGTCACGTCGCCCCCTCGCTCGGGATTGCCGGAAACCTTCGCCAGACCGAAATCCAAGATTTTAGCGATCCCGCGGTTGGTGATGAAAATGTTGGCGGGCTTGATGTCGCGATGAATGATGCCCTTTGCGTGCGCCGCATCTAGCGCGTCTGCAATCTCGATTCCGAGGGTCAACAATAGTTCCTGCGGCATTGCGCGGCCGTCGATGCGGTGCTTCAGCGTGACGCCATCGAGAAACTCCATGGCTATAAAAGATTGTCCGTCCTGCTCGCCGATGTCGTGAATGGTGCAGATGTTGGGATGATTCAGCGCGGAAGCGGCTTGCGCTTCGCGTTGAAAACGTGCCAGTGCGTGAGGATCGCGCGCAACTTCAGGAGGGAGAAACTTGAGGGCCACGAAGCGGTGCAGCCGCGTGTCCTCGGCCTTATAAACCACGCCCATTCCGCCACCACCCAGCTTCTCCAGAATGTGATAGTGGGAGATTGTCTGGCCGATGAGCGAGTCAGTCGCTGACATGTACGCGCATCTTAGGTTGGGCCAGAAGACAAGTCAACGAAGAGGGGCGTGGCTGGTCAAGTCCTGATAAAGCCGTACCGGAAAAGTGAAGTTCTAGTACGGGACTTGTCCGGTTTTCCGGCTAACCAGGCATGTTCGGTTACTTCCGGTTAATCCGTGATTCGCTCAGAATCGCCGGACGTAAGCTAACTTGACCCTGGGAATCGCCGAGCAGTTATTACAAACGTTTCGCTGTTCGGCTCCTGAGAGCACAATGTGCAAAAACGACAAAGATCGGAAGGAACGCTCAGAGTCGGGCGGCTTGGTCTAGGAGCGTTCGACCTTGGGCGTCGACTGAGCTCCTAGCGGTTCGCGGAAAGGATCCATCGGAATCGGCACATATTCGACGTCGATGATCTCGAGATGCTCCGTCTTTCGCTGGCGCAATCAGGCTCACGCGGTCGCCGGGGCACGCCTTCATCAGCGTATTGCCGAGAGGCGAGCGCCAGCTGATGTAGCCGCGGTCGAGGTCCACCTCGTCGATGCCTACGATCGAGACGACATGTTCGAGGCCGGCGGCATCCTTGTAGGTCACGGTTGCGCCGAAGAAGACGCGCGTCGCGGCTGACACTGGCCGCGGAGCGGCGGGATCGACGACCACGGCCGCGTCAATGCGTTTCGTGAGAAAGCGAATCCGCGAATCGATCTGGCCCAACCGTCGTTTGCCGTAGAGGTAGTCGGCGTTTTCACTTCGGTCCCCGTTACTAGCAGCCCACGCTACGACCTCTACCACCGCGGGCCGCTCGCGACTCAGCAGGAACGAATGCTCGTCCTTCAGGCGCTGCAATCCGGCGGGCGTGATGTAGTTCTTGAGTGCCGGGCCCGCTGGCTCCGGTCGAGGTCCTCGGAGCGGCCGCTTTTCTCGCATTTGCCAATCTTCCATGGGATATCGCGTACTTGTGGGTGGCCCAATCTCGGAAGATCCGCGCCTCGGTCCCGATAATTCCTCGCACGGTGAACGTGACGCGTGCGGGCTAGCTGTCGAATGATACATCGGTCTTTCCTGTGGGACTCTTGGAAAATGCGGTGAACCGTCCGATTACCTATCAAGGCGAAGAAGTATGCGGTTCACCTAAGTGGTGAGCCGATGACGTAACCATTTCCAATGAATTGTTTGTGTTCGCCCTGTAGCCTTGCATTGAATTCGGCCGGATGGTCGGCGACCTGGAAGTTATTGCAGAGGTTGCGCTAAGTCCCGATTAACGCGGTTACCGTCCAAGTGAAGACGACCCAAAACCACATGTCCGGTAACCCGTCTTACCGGAGATGTGAAATACGACTTTACATGGACGGTTACGGCGTTAACCAGGCCTTGAGGTCGTCGTGCCTCTAGGCCCGTTCGGAAGTGACGTCGGAACGCAAGAGCGAACGCGGTGGCAAGAGCAACAAACTCCACTCATGGACAAGCGAAGACTTGGGCAGGCCCGAACTGCTTTTGCATTTGGGAACGGTTGTTGGCTTTATGAAAATCAACTCGGACTACGACACCTTCCACGCTCGACTCGACAGGATTGCGCCCGTCTTTCCCGACGAACCCGGCCTCTTTGATGACCCAAAGGACTGGAACTTGCCGCAACAGGATTAGGGAACCAAATACGAAGGCCACCTGCCCTAACAGGTGGCCGGAGAGGAGACAGGATGCACACAGTGACGATTCGCATCCAGACCGGGCGGGTAACGGTCACCATCAAGTATGGCGACCAGACCGTCGTGGTCATCGTTCCCAAATAAATTCTACTGCGCCTGTCAACCAAGCCTCTCAGAACATCGGGCGGCTTTCCTCTTCTTGCGGTAGTATTGATGCCATGAACAAACGTAAATCAACTCGGATTACGGGCGTATTTGTCATACTGTTCGGTTTTCTGCCACTCCTAAACAGCCTAAGCAACCCTCGCCTCGCATCTGCCCACGGTTCTGATCGCTTACAACTGATCGCCGTAGGATGGTGTTTCGGAATTGGCGCGTGTCTATTGACTGGCTTGTTCCGCTTTCCGGGTGAGCGATAGACCGCTTGGGTTAGCCAGCGTAGTTATTACCTTTCCGCGTCCCATGCTACACCGACATCCTCCCAACTCCTGATAAGTCGGGTGCATTCAATAGGTCGATGCAACACCACCTGATATAAATCTTCCTTCCGAGGTGGTGTCTATGACGCAAGGGAAATACGTGGAGCTTTCCGTGGCGCAGCGGACGGACGTGTGGCGCCGTTGGAAAGCGGGAGAGTCGTTGCATACGATTGGGCGCGCCTTTGACAGCCCGCATACCTCCATTCACTGTCTGTTGGCGCATCACGGGGGGATTGTTCCAGCGGCTCGTCGGCGCTCGGTGCTAGCGCTCACAGGGGTCGTATACTGGAGCGCCTTTACATCGATAACTGCTTGCCTGTAACAGTGGAATTATTTCATCAGTTTGCCTTTTTCATTCTGAGCTGCAAGCCCATTTCGTATTGCCGCTTCAAGCGTATCGATGTTTATGTCCTTTAGAGCTTTAAATCGAATGCAATATCCAGTCACGCTCGCCTTGCCTAGTTTTTTTCCATACGTTTTGGCTAAGTACTTCTTATCTTTGAGACCAAGAATATAGACAGAGATTCCGGTTTTGTTTCCGCTCACACCAATTTGAAAAAACTCTCTACTTTTTCCATTGGCATATTTTATTGTGTGAAATCCATATCCAATCGTAGGGTTGGAAACAGTATGATTTTTGCTGTCTTTACCATCGAAGAACCATAATTTGCATTCTGGTGACACTTGAAGTGTGAGTCGATGCAACTCTCGCATGTCACTGCGTTTTGGCTCCGGTTGGCTGATAATATACTTCTTGATTTGTTCTTGTACGTTCATCTGTTCTGCTCCCCGTTGCGCGCACGAGATTATACGACGTTTAATCCTTCTCCCCCTTGCAAGGGCGGGCGGCCCTGACCGTTGAAGTCACTCGACCGCAAGGGCGCCCCGCAAGCCGTTGTTGCGTGGGGGCTTTTCAGAATTCCCAAAGGCTTGAAATGTGTGGAGCGCCGAGAAGCGGGCAGAGGGGCTGGAGTACATGCACCCCAAGCCGAGTTCACATTCCAGACGTATTGTCGGCAACCCGGAAGTAATCCTCAAGTCCTGAGTAACGCGGAAACCGGACCCCTGCCAGGGCACCGATTTCCACTATATCCGATAAGCCGACTAGGCTTTGTCCGGCCCAGAGTCGTACTTTATCAACAGAACTAGCACGATGATGACATCAAGCACAATTCCGCGCGGATGGTAGTAATCGAACCAGATATTTAGGCCGACCACGATGATAATCACCCATAGCGCGTCTGGATGCTTTCTGAGCCGGTCAAAATAGCCATGCGGCATAGGTCAGAAGCTTATCACTACACGGTTTCCCTCAAGTCCTGGTAAACCCGGCTACCGGAGAAGTGGTCCGGGTGGGTGGGGCTCAGCCAAATGGGTTCCCAGAGCCTTTGCTTTTGAGGCTGTGGGTTTTGACTCTTCATTCTTTTTGACCCGAACTTTTTATTTTGATCCGTATTATTATTGCGATATACTAGTTCCGTTCAGTACTGCGCCTCGCCACCCGCGAGGCGCTTTCGTTTTAGGGCCGTAATTTGGTAGCACAGCCAAACTCTTCTCCATCGCGCCTTATGCGATGAATCCTGGCTGTGCTCCAACTTTTCCGTAAATCCAAATCTCAAAAACTCAAAATTAATCAAGGAGACTCCCATGCCTTCACTCAGTCCCAAGGACCGCGTATCTCTCTGTCTATTCACGTACGAAGATGGCCGCCGCTGCCGCACTCCCCGCATCGCCAGCCATCCGCATTTCTGTTTCTATCACGCCCAAAAAGAATCCCAATCCCAAGCAGCTGCAACTCTCGGCAAAGACCTAGCCTACTTCTTCTCCGGCGACTACCTCTCCGCCTGCGATCTCAACACCGCCCTCTCCCGCTTAATCCCCGCCGTCATCCGCGGCGAAATCAAACCCCGCCTGGCCCGCACCGTCGCCTACATGTTCCAAACCCTCCTCCAGTCCACTCACCTAGCCCAACACGAATACATCAACGCCTTCGGCACCGACGGCTGGCGCAAAGCCGTTCGCAACTCCGTCAACAGCAACAGCGACTATCTCTTCCCGCCCGATCCCAATGCTGCCCCTAAACCGTCCCAACCTGCGCCCACCGGCCGCCCCGTACAACCACAACCCAACCCTCGTCGCACCCGCAACAACCCCGCGCCGCCGATCCGCCAACTCCGCCGCCCGCATCCGCCCCTCGCCTGCGGACGCCGAAGCCGCCCTTAACGTCGCGCGTTCCTTATTTCCCCCGCATCACAACGCAACCGTCGCAATCCCCACCCAACCCGAACCCACCGTCCCCGCCGTAACAGCCTGTCATCCTGAGCGCAGCGAAGGACCCCGGCAAGCTCCCATCGCGCCGATCACCGACGAAACCCGTCCCAGATCCAACCCGCACCCAGCTCAACCACCTGCCCCAAACCGGCATTCAATCGCGCCAACCCGCGACCCCTACGCCGTCCACTACGGCCCGAACTACCGCCTCCTAATCGACGGCAAACCCTGGTGAACTCCGACGCCACGTAGCGCCGGGCTTCAGCCCGGCACACCAAGGCCCACACAACTACAAGTCCTTCATCAGCAACGCTTACAAAAAACAAGGGGTACCCCACTCGACCCAATCTTCCCCGAGACAAAACGCTTCAAGGAGCGCAGCGAAGAGACTTTCTCTCTTATAGAGACCAGTCACAAAGACCATCCACCACTCACCACTCACACACAACGTGTCGTCCCGACGGCGCCATCCCCGCTCCGCATTCCGCCCGCGCTCATAGTGTCATGTATACTCTGCGATGCGCGCAGCGCGCTAAATTCATGATCCCTTTCCTCCATCTCGGTCCCATCAACATCCCCACGTTCGGCCTGATGGTCGCCATCGCCATGCTCGTCTCCGCCTACGTCTTGCAAGCCGAGTTCGATCGCCGCCGCTCGCAACTCCAGAGCATTTCCGCCAGGAACGAAAAAGACGAAGGCTTCCTCATCATCGGAATCGCCGGTCTTGCCGGCTTGATCGGCGCAAGGCTCTACCACCTCCTCGAGAGTCCGCACGACTTTTTCGCCAACCCCTGGCCGCAGCTCATCAGCCGCTACGGCTTCGCCTGGTTCGGTGGTTTTCTTGGCGGATTTATCGCGCTTGTCCTTCTCGCGCGCCGTTCTAGAATTCCTCTCCTTGAATTTCTGGACATCTGCTCGCCCGCGGCCTGCGTCGGCTACGCCATCGGACGCATCGGCTGCCTGCTCTCCGGCGACGGCGATTACGGTATTCCGACGAAGCTTCCTTGGGGCATGAGTTTTCCAAACGGCCTTGTTCCCACCACGGAAACGTGCGTCCAGCAGGGCTGGCCGGCGAACTGCCACGTGCAACCCACTCCGCTCTACGAATTTTTCATCTGGCTCGCCATCGCCGCATTCCTTTGGCACATGGGCACGAAAGCTCTCAAGGGTCCGAAAGCCAAAGGCGAAATTTTCTGCAATTATCTGATCCTCACCGGCATCGCCCGCTTTCTCGTCGAATTCGTTCGCATCAATCCGCGTTCATTCTTCGGTATGTCCAATGCCCAGGCGGCCAGCGTCGTTTCGATCCTTCTCGGCGCGGTGTTGCTTTGGCGTCTTAAAAGCCAATTTCATGGCCTCAAGAAAGAACACCGCATCGTAGAGCACATCGCTTCGCGCGGAGACGTTCTCCAGCCCGAATATCATCGCCCCTCGCTGGAATGCCCGCATCCCGAGCGCTGGCACATGTACGATTCCATGAGCGCCGAAGTCGAAGTCCTCGATTTTTTGAAAGCCATCGTCACTACGATCAAGCCCGAGCTCGTCGTCGAAACCGGCACGTTTTCCGGCCTGAGCACCCTGCGCATCGCGGAAGGCTTGAAAGCCAACGGCTTCGGCCGCGTCATCACGTGCGAGTACGACGCCAAAGTGTTCGCCGCCGCGCAGAAACGCTTCGCTTCTTCCGGCCTCGCCGAATGGATTGACGCGCGCAACGAATCCAGCTTGGATTTGAAAGTCGAGGGCCGCATCGATTTGCTTTTCTGCGATAGCGATGTGCCGATCCGCGAACAGGAAGTTCGCAATTTTCTTCCGCGGATGAACCCGCACGGCCTCATCCTCATGCACGATGCCAGTTCGCTGATGAAAACAGTCCGCGAAGCCGCGCTAAAGCTTGAGGCCGAAGGCCTTATCTCTGTTGTTCTCTTGCCAACGCCGAGAGGGTTGGTGGTAGCGCAGAAGCGCGAAGGCCGCAGTTAGCGGTGGAGTCCGGCAGCTCTGCTGTCGCTCTCTCACCCACGCGCAGGACTCTTCATCGGCGAGAGCAAATCGCTCCGCATCTGTCAGCAGTTAATTTGGAAGTAAGGAGAAAGCCCTAAAGCATCTGCCGCAAAACGTACTGCAAGATGCCGCCGTGATGATAGTAGGAAACTTCTTCCGGCGTATCGACGCGCGCAATCGCCGTGAACGTCTTCACCGAGCCGTCATCGGCCTCGGCCCGCACCGTGATTGCCTTTTTCGGCGAGAGCGACGCAACGCCGATAATTTCGTACGCCTCTTGCCCGCTCAATCCAAGAGATTCGCGGGTTTCTCCGGCTTTGAATTCCAGCGGCAGCACGCCCATGCCCACCAGGTTGCTCCTGTGAATGCGTTCGTAACTTTCTGCGATCACCGCGCGCACGCCGAGCAACCGCGTCCCTTTGGCCGCCCAATCGCGCGATGAACCGGACCCATATTCTTTGCCCGCAATCACCACCAGCGGCACGCCTGCTTCGCGATACTTGACCGCCGCGTCGTAAATCGTCATTTTCTCGTTGCCCGGCAAAAAGTGCGTCCAGCAACCTTCGGTTCCGGGAGCGAGCTGATTGCGCAGCCGGATATTCGCAAACGTGCCGCGCATCATCACTTCATGATTTCCGCGGCGCGCTCCGTAGGAATTAAATTCATGCGGCTTCACGCCATTTGCGATCAAATATTTCCCCGCAGGCGAATCGACCGCAATCGATCCCGCCGGCGAAATGTGATCCGTCGTCACGCTATCGCCAAGAACTGCCAGCACGCGCGCACCGTGAATATCCGCAAGCGCCGGCGGCGTTTTCGGCATGTTTTCGAAAAATGGCGGCTGCTTGATGTACGTCGACTTCGGATCCCATTTGTACAAATCTCCTTCGGGAACAGGCATCGATTTCCAGTGCGCATCGCCTTCGAAAACATTTCCGTATTCCTTGCGGTACATCTCGCTCGTCACCGATTCGCGAACGGTTTTTTCTATTTCCTGCGGTGTGGGCCAGATGTCCCGAAGATAAACGGGGTTTCCCGAGGTGTCCGCGCCCAGGGATTCCGTCGTCAAATCCATGTCCATGCGTCCCGCCAACGCGTACGCCACGACCAGCGGCGGCGAAGCCAGATAATTCGCGCGCACCAGCGGATGAATTCGTCCTTCAAAGTTGCGATTTCCGCTGAGCACGGCCACAGCCAACAGGTTGTTGTCTTTTATCGCCGCGCCAATCGCTTCGGGAAGTGGCCCGCTGTTTCCGATGCACGTCGTGCAGCCATATCCAACGAGGTGAAAACTCAATTTTTCGAGATAGCTCATCAGCCCGGAAGCCGCGAGATAATCGCTCACCACTTTCGAGCCCGGCGCGAAGCTGGTTTTCACCCACGGCTTCACGTGCAGCCCGCGCTCGACCGCTTTTTTCGCGAGCAGTCCCGCTCCCAGCATCAGCGAAGGATTCGACGTGTTCGTGCAACTCGTTATCGCCGCGATCACCACTGCGCCACTCGAAAGATCGAACGAGTCGCCGTTATTCCGCACCGCGATGTGTTTATCCGATGTCCCTTCCAGAACTTTCTGGAACGAGCTTTTCGCATTGCGCAACGAAACGCGGTCTTGCGGCCGTTTCGGTCCCGCAACCGTCGGCTCGACCGTTCCAAGATCCAGCTCCAGTTTGTCGCTGAAAATTGGATCCTCCATTTCATCCGTGCGGAACAGCATCTGCTCTTTGCAATACGCTTCCACGAGCGCGATTTGTTCCGGCCCGCGCGCCGTGAATTGCAGATATGCCAGCGTTTCCGCGTCCACAGGGAAGAAGCCCATCGTCGCGCCATACTCCGGCGCCATATTCGCGATCGTCGCACGATCCGGAATGCTCAAGCTGGAAAGGCCGGTCCCGCAGAACTCCACGAACTTGCCGACGACGCCCTTCTTCCGCAGCATTTCCGTCACGGTCAGCACCAGGTCCGTCGCGGTTGCGCCTTCGCGAAGTTTCCCGTGCAAGCGGAATCCAACGACGTCGGGAATCAGCATCGATGACGGCTGGCCAAGCATCGCCGCCTCCGCTTCAATGCCTCCCACGCCCCAGCCAAACACGCCGAGCGCATTCACCATTGTCGTATGCGAATCCGTTCCCACCACGGAATCGGGATACGCTTCGACCCTGTTTCCGGAAGGCATCGCGCAAACCACGCGCGCCAGATATTCGAGATTCACTTGATGGCAGATGCCGGTATCCGGAGGAACGACCTTGAAATTTTGAAATGCCGTCTGTCCCCAGCGCAGAAAAGCGTAGCGTTCGATATTTCGCTGGAATTCCAGCTCGGCATTCAGATCAAAGGAGTTTGCTTTGCCGAAGCTATCGACTTGCACCGAATGATCGATCACCAGTTCGGCGGGGAAAAGCGGATTGATCAGCCGCGGATTGCCGCCCATCCGTTTGATGGCTTCGCGCATCGTGGCCAAATCGACGACCGCGGGCACGCCCGTGAAATCCTGCAGCAGCACGCGCGCGGGCATGAACGCGATCTCTTTTTCCGCCGCTCCCGGCGTCCAATTCGCCAAGGCGCGAATATCGTCGGGCCGCACAAATCGCCCGTCCTCGCAACGCAAAAGATTCTCGAGAAGGATGCGCAAGGAAAATGGCAGCTTCGCCAAATGGCATGAAATCTTCTTCTCAAGAAATTCGAGCCGGTGAATGTCGAACGATTGCGCTCCAACGTTCAGTTTGTCGCGTGTTCCGAAGGAATTTCCCGCGGCGATGGCCATTCTCTCGGTCCTCTCCGTCAAGTCAACGAACTTCTATAGTAACCGAAAACGATTCTTTGCGGCGGACAGCCAGTTATACTAGATACGCCGTGAACATCGCGCTCATTTCGACCTACGAATTGGGACGCCAGCCCTTTGGACTGGCGTCGCCGGCGGCCTGGCTCCGCAAGCGCGGCCATGAAGTGGTGTGCCTCGATCTTTCTCGCCAATCGCTGGATGAAGCCGCTGTTTGCAAAGCCGGATTGATCGCCATTTATCTGCCGATGCACACAGCCACTCGCCTTGCTGCGAAGCTTATCCCGAGCCTGCGCACCCTGAATTCGCACGCTCATCTTTGCTGTTATGGTTTGTACGCACCGATGAATGTGGACTATCTGCGAACGCTTGGAGTGGCAACTATTCTCGGCGGAGAATTCGAGAGCGAACTCGCGCATCTCGCGGAGCGCCTGCAAAACGATGTTCGCGCGACATCCGAACAAGCTTTTCAGCCCGAGCCTGTCGTCTCACTCGAACGCCTCGCTTTTGAAGTTCCAGATCGCTCCGGCTTTCCGCCTATCGAGAAGTACGCTCATCTCGTCCTTCCCGGCGGCGGATTCCGCCTCGTGGGCTCAACGGAAGCCAGCCGCGGCTGCAAACATCTTTGCCGCCATTGCCCCATCGTCCCCGTTTATAAAGGCGTTTTTCGCATCGTCAGCCGCGACGTCGTGATGCAGGACGTTCGCCAGCAAGTGGCCGCGGGCGCGCAGCACATTTCCTTCGGCGATCCAGACTTCTTCAACGGGATTCGCCACGCGCTGGAACTTGTCGAAGAATTTCACCGCGAATTTCCCGCTGTAACTTACGACGTGACCATCAAGATCGAGCACTTGAAAAAATACGAAGCGCATCTGCCCAAGCTCAAGGAGACTGGCTGCCTCTTCGTCATCAGCGCCGTCGAATATCTGGATGACGCCGTGCTCCGTGTGCTGGACAAGAGCCACACGCGCGAGGATTTTCTGCATGTCGTCCGCGCTTTCCGCGCGCTCGGCATGATTCTTCATCCTACGTTCGTGCCCTTCACGCAGTGGACGACGATGGAGAGTTATCTCGATCTTCTCCGCGTGATTCATGCGGAATCTTTGATGGAAAATGTCGCTCCCATTCAGCTTGGCATCCGCCTGCTCATTCCAGAGGGTTCGCGCCTGCTCGAATTGGAAGAAGTGTGCCGCAATGTCGGGTCTTTCGATCCGCAATCGCTCTTTTATCCCTGGAAGCACGCCGACGCGCGGGTCGATGCGCTTGGCGAAACGGTGCAAGCCATCGCGGCGGAAGGCGATCGCAGAAAAGAATCTCGCGTCATGGTCTTCGAGCGAATCTGGAAAGCCGCGCATGCCGCCGCCGGACTGGATGCTCCGGCTCTACACCTATCGCAAACTCCAGCGGCGGCGATACCGTTCCTAAGCGAGCCCTGGTACTGCTGCGCCGAACCGACGCGCGAACAGTTTGTCTCCATCGGGCAAGTTGCGAAAAAGGCGGAAGAACCGATCGTAGTCAGCGGCAGCTACGTCTAACCGCAAAGCCCGCGAGACTTTCCGAATCGAATCCAATGCCGCGACTGCTCATCTTCACCGCCAAACTAGGCTACCAAACGCGCAGCTTCGACGAAGCCGCTCGCAAGCTCGGCGTTGACCTCGTTTTCGTAACCGATCGCTGCCATCAGCTTGAAGATCCCTGGGGCGATCGCGCCATTCCCGTTCATTTTGAATCGCCGGACGCCGCGGCTTCTGCCGTGCTGCAATCCGTGCGCCGTCAAAACATCGATGGAATTCTTGCGCTCGGTGACCGTCCCGCCGTGGCCGCCGCCTACGTCGCGCGCGGCCTCGGTATTTTGTACAATCACCCCGCCAGCGTGGAAGCTTGCCGCAGCAAACTTCGCATGCGCGAAGTTTTTCGCGAAGCCGGACTGCACGTGCCGTGGTTCAAATCGGTTTCGCTCCATCCCGCGCCGGAACCGTCTCTGCTCGGCATTTCGTATCCGTGCGTAGCGAAGCCGCTTTCGCTTTCCGCCAGCCAGGGCGTGGTGCGCACGAATTCGCGCGAGGAATTTATCGCTGCCGCCGCGCGCATTCGACGCTTGCTGGAATCGCCGGAGATACTCGCGACGCGCGAGCCGAATCTCGATCAGATTTTGGTCGAAGGATATATTCCGGGAAGGGAAGTCGCCGTTGAGGGTTTGCTGACGGATGGCAAGTTGCGCATTCTCGCGATCTTCGACAAACCCGATCCGCTCGAAGGCCCTTACTTCGAAGAAAGTATTTACGTCACGCCTTCGCGCCTTGCCGATGCGCAGCAACGCGAAATCGAACGCTCCGCCGCGGACGCGGTTCGCGCTCTCGGACTATCGCACGGTCCCATTCACGCGGAATTTCGTGTGAACGAGGATGGCGTCTGGCCGCTGGAAGTCGCGCCGCGGCCCATCGGTGGCCTGTGTGCGCGTGCGCTAAAATTTGCGCCGGATGCAGCGAGCCAGAGCATCGGCCTGGAAGAATTGTTGTTGCGCCACGCGATCGGACTGCCCGGCGGCGATTGGCCGCGCGAGCAATCCGCATCCGGCGTGATGATGATTCCCGTGCCCAAGAGCGGTGTGCTTGAAAAAATCGAAGGAGAAGAAGCCGCGCGCAGCGTCCCAAACATTACCGGCTTGGAAATCACCGCACGCCTGCACGACTACATCGCGGCCTGGCCCGAAGGATCAAGTTATTTGGGATTTTTATTTGCCAGCGCACAGACTCCCGCGGAAGTGGAAGACGCGATTCGCGCAGCGCATGCGAAACTGCATTTTAATTTTACGGCGCGCCTACCCGTCGAACACCCGGCCACAGGCCGCCTCCCGGCAACAGGGAACTAACCCTTCGCTTTGGGAGCCACGTATCCGTCGGGAAGCTTTGCGCCTTCTCCAAAGAAAAACTGTTCCAACTGTTCGCCCATGATTTTCTGCGAATTAGGGTCAATGGGATTGAGGCGATACTCGTTCATGATCATCTTCGAATGTTCGATCCACAACTTCCACGCATCTTTCGAGACATTTTCGAAAACGCGTTTGCCCAATTCACCGCTCCACGGAACGCGATCGAGCCCTGGCAGCTCCTTGCCGAATTTCACGCACATCACCGTGCGCGTTCCAGGCTTGGCCGGCTCGGCTGCGGCCGCAGCGGGAACAGGATCGCAAGATTCATTCGCCATTCGCATCACCTCGTTAGGATTGCCAATTCTCAACATACTGCAACTGCGGAGAATTGCCTAGTCCATGCGGCCCAACCCCTGCGGCCAAGTCCGTGCGGCCAGGGCGAGCCCTCGCGGGCCAGTTCATTACCCATTCACATCGGGAGAGGAGAATGATAGTTTGCGCAGCGCTCGGAGCAATGTGACAATACAACTATGCGAAAACCATTCACCATTGCGCTAACAGGAATTGCGGCTGGAATGCTTCTGCTGGGCTACGCCGAGGCACAACAAACTCCCCCGCCAGCGACGACTTCCCAAACTCCGGCTGCCAAGTCTACCAAGCCCCCAGCGGCGAAGACCGGCGCGACGGCAGCCAAAAAACCAACCGTCCTTACATTGAAGACGCAACAGGACAAAGCCAGCTATGCCATTGGCTTGAACATTGGCAGAAGCATGCGCAAGGATTCCGTCGACGTGGAACCCAGCATTTTGTTGCGCGGATTGAAAGACGGATTGGCCGACAGCAAGCCTCTCTTGACCGACGACGAAGCCAAAGCCGCGATGACGACTCTGCAAGCCGATCTTCGCGCAAAACATGAAGCCAAGGTGGAGCTCGAGGCCGCGAACAGCAAAAAAGTAGGCGATGAGTTTCTTGCCGAAAACAAAACGAAAGAGGGCGTCGTAACTCTGCCGAGTGGGCTGCAATATAAAGTGCTCGTGGAAGGAACCGGTCCAAAGCCCACAGCCGCGGACACGATCACTTGCAACTATAAAGGCACGCTGCTCGACAATACGGAATTCGACAGCTCCTATAAACGCGGCAAGCCAGCAACGTTTCCCGTAAGCGGCATCATCAAGGGTTGGACGGAAGCGCTGCAGCTCATGCCCGTAGGTTCCAAGTGGCAACTTTTCATTCCGCCGGATCTCGCTTATGGTGAGCGCGGCGGACCTGCCGGTGGCCCGATCGGTCCGAATGCGACTCTTGTGTTTGAAGTCGAGCTGATGTCGATCCAGCCCAAGACTGAAATCCCAGCCCCGGGCGCGGCTCCAAAACCAAGTCCGAACCCGACCCCGAATCGCTAGAAAATCTTTCCGCTTGCGCGAAGAATTCGCCGGCAAAATTGCGTGCTGGCGGCGCCGGTTAATGCGCACGCATGCCGCCGGAAGAGGAATTTCTCGCTCGCGCTGCGTTGTGGGTTGAACCGTTTGAAACATGGCATTAACGTGTTTTTTTGACCCGAAACGTTTATCATGGTTAGCCTTACAGCGTGACCGGAGGGCCGCGCCTTTGGCTGAGATTACGACCCTGTTCTGGGACATTGGCGGCGTCATCCTTACCAACGGCTGGGGCCGGAATTCGCGGCGCGAGGCCGCCACTACTTTCAACTTCGACTACGAAGAATTCCAGGACCGCCACGATCTTTCTTTTCCCGCTTTCGATACCGGCCATATCAGCTTGAACGAATATCTCGAGAGGACTCTCTTTTATCGCGCGCGCGCGTTTACCCGCGAAGAGTTCATCGCTTTCATGTTCGAGCAATCGAAGGAATTTCCGGAGACGCGCGCGGTGCTCGATGAAACCGCCCGGTCCGGAAAATACTTGATCGGTTCGATCAACAACGAACCACTCGAACTCAATCAATACCGCATCGAAACGTTTCAGCTGCGCCGCGATTTTTTGGTTTTTTTCAGTTCTTGCTATGTACGCGCGCGCAAGCCGGAAGAAACCATTTTCCGCATCGCGCTCGAAGTCACCCAGCGCCCGCCGCAGGAATGCGTCTTCATCGACGACCGCGCGCTGAATCTCGAGTTGCCACGGCGATTGGGAATGTCCGCGATTCACTATCAGAATGCGGAGCAATTGCGTTCCGAGCTGAGAAATCATGGCGTTAAGGTATAGTTTCGTGCGCCCGCTTTTTAGCGCGCTATGTTCGCGATCGAGCTGAGGAGACCATGTCTGAGGAAACCAATCGATCTGGAAGTCTTTATGGCGGCACGGCAGAACCATGTTCCGTGGTCTTGTTTGGCGCGTCTGGAGATTTGGCAAAGCGCAAAGTAATTCCGGCCATGTTTGATCTCGCCACGCACCATTCCCTGGGCTCGCGCTATGTGATTGTGGGTTTTGCGCGGTCTCCGATGACTGACGAAAGCTTTCGCGCCACGACGGGCGAAGCTGCCAAGACCATGTCCGAGCTTGGCCCGGTCAATCCAAAACAATGGGATGAGTTTGCGTCCTGTCTCTATTATCACTCCGGCGATTATTCGGACCCGCAAGCGTACGAACAGCTCGCGAAGCGGCTGGCGGAACTCGAAGGCGAAAAAAAACTGGGAGGAAACCGGTTGTTTTATTTGTCGACACCGCCCGAAGTCTATCCGCATATCGTCGAACAGCTTGGCCGCGCGGGCCTGGCGCGTCCTTCTTCGCCGAACTCTTGGGTGCGCATCATCATTGAGAAGCCGTTTGGGCGCGATCTCGCCACGGCCAAGGAATTGAACAAGATCGTTTTGAATGTTTTCGAAGAGAAACAGGTTTACCGCATCGATCACTACCTCGGCAAGGACACCGTTCAGAATCTTCTCGTTCTGCGCTTCAGCAACGGCATCTTCGAGCCGTTGTGGAACCGCAACTACGTGGACTGCGTGCAAATCACGGCGGCGGAAACGCTGGGAGTCGAACGCCGCGGCGGTTTTTACGAAACCACGGGCGCGCTGCGCGACATGATCCAAAGCCATGTGCTGCAGCTGACTTCGCTCGTGGCCGTCGAGCCGCCCTCTGCTTTTGACGCCACCTCCGTCCAAAATGAAAAGCTCAAAGTGCTGCAATCGATTCGCCCGTTTGATTTGGAGATGGTCGCGCAATCGGTGGTGCGTGGGCAGTATGCGCCGGGACAAGTGGAGGGCAAGCCGTTGGCCGGATATCGCGAGGAACCGGGAGTGAGCCAGACGTCTCGAACGGAAACGTTTGTCTCGGCGCGATTGCTGATCGACAACTGGCGCTGGGCGGGCGTTCCTTTTTATTTGCGCACGGGCAAGCGGCTGGCAAAACGCAGCACGGAAATCATGATTCAATTTCGCTGCGCGCCGCACATCGTTTTTCGCGATCGCGATATTTCGCCGAACCGCCTCATTCTGAATATCCAGCCGGAAGAAGGCATATCCGTTTCGTTTGGAGCGAAGCGTCCCGGCACAGAGATGCGCATCGGGAATGTGACGATGAACTTCAGTTACAAGGAAGGGTTTGGGGAGATATCGCGCAGCGCGTACGCGACGCTCGTCAACGATTGTCTTCGCGGCGACGCTACGCTCTTCGATCGCGGCGACAACGTCGAAGCCGCGTGGTCTCTCGTCGATCCCATCTTGGATGTGTGGAGCGCCGCGAAGAGCGCCAAAGTTCCGGAATATACAGCGGGAAGCTGGGGTCCGCGCGAGTCGGACCAGTTGCTCGAACGCGATGGCAGGCAATGGCACAACCCATGATTTTGTGTCCGGTTGCCGGGAGCGAACAGCAGAATGACGGGGGGAATAGGTGATCCTTGCGGGTGACGTTGGCGGCACCAAGTGCAATATTGCGCTTTTTTCCGAAAGAAACGGAAAGCTCACGTCCGTATTCACCCAGAGATTTGCGAGCAAGGATTTTGCTCAGTTTGATCTGATCGTTCGCGAATTCTTGCGGCAGGCTGCGGCGCACCTCACGCGGGAACAGATTCGCGCCGCGGGTTTCGGAGTTGCCGGGCCGGTGATGAACAATCGCGTGCGCGCGACGAACCTACCTTGGACCGTCGATGCAGCCATCTTGGCCAATGAACTCAATCTCTCGGACGTCGTGCTATTGAACGATTTGGGAGCCACGGGCCACAGCATCGAGTATCTATCCCAGGATGAATTCTGCGTGCTGAATCCTGGAAAGCCCGAGTACGGTGGAACGCGCGCTTTGCTGGCTGCCGGCACCGGTCTCGGCCAGTCCATCCTGGTATGGGACGGCGCACGCTATCGCGTCGTGCCGTCCGAAGGCGGGCATTCCGATTTCGCGCCGCACACCGAGCAGCAGATCGAACTTCTCCGGTTCATGCGGCGCCGCTATTCGCAAGTCAGCTGGGAGCTGATTCTTTCCGGGCGCGGATTCCGCACTATTCATGAATTTTTGGCTCCCAATATACTCCATCACTCTTTCGAGGATCCCGGCGCGGATCCCGCGCCGGAAATCACCAAGCTTGGTCTTTCCAAGGAGTGTTCCGTCTGCGCCGAAACTCTGGATTTGTGGACCGACATTTACGGCGCGGAGGCGGGTAACCTTGCGCTGAAAGTTCTGGCGCTTGGCGGCGTGTATGTTGCCGGCGGCATCGCCGTTAAAATCATCGAAAAGATCAAGGACGGTACCTTTTTCGGGGCTTTCCGCGACAAATGGAAATTTGAAACGATGCTTGGCAATATTCCCGTGTCGGTGATCCTCAATGAATCCGCTCCGCTCCTCGGAGCCGCTTACGAAGCTCTGGCGTCGGTTCCGCGCTAAACGGAATTGCGCCTGATATCGGTCAAGAGTCGCTTGTCGGTTGACGAGTCGCAGGATGGATGCCGCTCGTCGGCTCTGACGAAAGCGATTGGACGATTCTTCTCAAGCAATAGGGCGTGCTCGGCCGTGACCTCCAAATTGGACAAACCACGCGCGACCTCGGCAGGATCGGAATGATTGCCGCCATGGCGTGGCTTGCGTACCGCGTCTACCATGACGCCACCGAAAATCACCATCCGACCGACTGATCCGGGCCCGGCTGTTTCCGCAAGATAGGCCGGCTCATCGGAGGACGCGCAAGGACTTATTGACAAAGTTTTCGGCGTTAAACTATACTGAACCATATGGTTCAGTATACGAAGTCCCGCAGCCTCGATCGCATAGCCGCCGCCATTTCCGATCCGACCCGCAGGGCAATCCTCGAGCGGCTCTCGCGTGGCTCCGCGCGTATTTCCGATCTAGCTGAGCCGTTCTCGATGTCGCTGACGGGGTTTTGCAAACACGTGCGAGTGCTTGAGCACGCTGGACTCATTCGGCGCACTCGGCGGGGCCGCGAAAACACGCTTGCGTTGTCACCGGAGCCTTTGCGCGAGGTGGCGCGATGGATTCTGAGATACGAGCAATTTTGGAATGCGCGGCTCGATCGACTACAGGAATTCTTCACCAGCCACAAGGAGAAATCACGATGAAGCTTACTGAAATTACCGTTACGCGCGCGATCCCCGCGTCAGCCGAAGAGGTTTTCGACGTCTGGATCAACCCGAAGAGTCCCGGCGGACCATGGTTCGGAGCGGATCGCGTGATCCTGAATCCGGTTGTAGACGGCCTCTTTTATCTTGCCGTGAAGCATGAAGGCCGGACTTGGCCACATTATGGGCGCTTTCTGAAGATCGACCGGCCTCGCGTCGTCGAGTACACATGGATGTCCGAGGGGACGAAGGGTGCCGAGTCCATCGTCACGGTAACGATGGAAGCAAAAGGAGAGGACACCGAAGTCACACTCCGCCACTCGGGCGTGCCAGACGACGACATGGGGCGCAAGCACAAGGATGGTTGGGCGTGGGTGCTCTCTGCGCTCGCTGAAAGCTTTGCCTCACCGCGGCCGGCTTCTTCGTGACGGAAGAATCAGCGCTCTGGTCAGCGTGATATTATCAACCCTGAAGGACCGGGAGACGCCATGAGCGGCCAACTGGACGGCAAGAGAATCTACGACGGGCGGATCATTCGAGATCGCGAAATCTGCGGAAGCGATCCCGTTTTCAAATGCACGTGCGTGACGCTCCGGACCGTTCTAGCTGGCTTGGCTTCTGGAGAGCGTGAGTGACTGGGCCGGTTGTTTTGTCGTGGCGACGGAGCGTAAAATTCGATTGTTGAAGCCGCCGAACAAATAGAATTTCGAAGCGGGTTGCAAGGAGCAAGTCATGAGCAGTACGGCCACAATTCAAGTCACCGAGCCACAGAATTACATCAATGGCGCGTGGCGCCGTTCCGCTTCCACTGAATTCTTCGATGTCACCAATCCCGCGACTTCCGAAGTTCTTGCGCGTACGCCGATGTCTTCTCCCGCGGACGTGGACGCTGCTGTCCAAGCCGCCTCCGCCGCATTCCCCGCATGGCGCCGCACGCCTCCCGGAGAGCGCATTCGATATCTCTTTACGTTTAGAAATCTTCTCGAAGAACACATCGACGAGCTGTCTCGCCTGATCACGATTGAAAACGGAAAGACCTTCGGCGAAGCCAAAGCCGAACTGCGGCGCGGTATCGAAAATGTCGAGGTTGCCTGCGGCATTCCCATGATGATGCAGGGCTACAATCTCGAGGACGTCACGCCGGGCGTGGATGAAATGCAAATTCGCCAACCGCTTGGCGTCGTCGCCGCCATTGTTCCGTTTAATTTTCCCGCGATGATCGCCTACTGGTTTCTTCCCTACGCCATCGCTTGTGGGAACACTTTCATCATCAAGCCTTCCGAGCGCGTCCCGTTAAGTCTCTGCCGTGCCTTCGAGCTTCTGGAGAAAACCGGCCTTCCGAAAGGCGTCGTCAATCTTGTGAATGGCGGGCGCGAAGTCGTGGATGCTCTTTGCGATCACCCGCAGATCCGCGCCATCAGTTTCGTCGGTTCCACTCCTGTCGCCAAGCATGTTTACGCTCGCGCGGCTGCCGCCGGCAAACGCATGCAGTGCCAGGGCGGCGCAAAAAATCATGTCGTCGTTCTTCCCGATGCCGACATGGAGCTCGCAACGCAAATCATCAGCGACAGCGCGTTCGGTTGCGCTGGGCAACGCTGTCTCGCCGTTTCCGTGGCCGTCACCATCGGCGACGCGCAAAAAGCATTCCGCGATTCGATTGCGCACGCCGCGTCTACTCTCCGTGTCGGCAACGGTCTCGAGCCAAACATTCAAATGGGACCGGTCATCTCTCCCGGCAGCAAACAGCGCATCGAATCTTTGATCGCGGCGGGCGTCGGCGAAGGCGCCAAAGCGGTTCTCGATGGCCGCAACGCAAAAATTCCCAAGTATGAGTCCGGCAGCTTTCTTACGCCCACCGTGCTTGATGGCCTTCCCTCGTCAAGCCAGCTTGCTCACACGGAAATTTTTGGACCCGTGCTCAGCCTCATCCACGCGAACACACTCGACGAAGCCATGGATTTTCTCCGCCGCAGCCCGTACGGCAACCAAGCGTCGCTTTTCACTACAAGCGGATCCGCCGCGCGCAAGTTCCGTTACGAAGCTCCGGCTGGAAACATCGGCATCAACATTGGCGTAGCCGCGCCCATGGCTTATTTTCCCTTCAGCGGCTGGAAAGAAAGCTTCTTCGGCGTTCAGCACGGCCAGGGACGCGACGCCGTGGAGTTCTTTACGGAATCGAAAATCGTAGTAGAACGCTGGTCGCGGCAGGAAACGCGCAAGTTCTGAGTGGCCTAGAATTGAACCTGAGCTGTTCGCGCCCTCATGAGCACTCAACCGATTAAGCTGGACGTCAACGAAAAAATCGAATGCGCATATACGCTCGCTTCGAAGTTCTGCCTCAGACCCAGACGCGATTAGAAACGGGAACTCATCGCGCGGGGCTGCGCCGCACGGGCCGTCGAATCGCGGACGACCAGTTCCGGCTCGATGGCGATTTCCGCAACATAACCTTCGCGTTCTTCAATCCGGCTGACCAGGGTTTGGGCGGCGATCTCGCCCATTCGAACGAGCGGCTGCCTCACGGTGGTCAGACCGGGATCGGCGAAGGCGGCTCCCGGGATGTCATCGAAGCCGACGATGGAGACGTCGCGAGGCACGTGTAAGCCAGCTTCGCGCAGTGCCCAGATGGCGCCGATGGCGGAAATATCGTTGTAGGCAAAAAGCGCGGTGAAGGGGAGTTTACGGGCGAGGAGTTCCTTGGTGACGGGGAAGCCGACTTCAGGAGTGGAAACTGTACTGTCGATGCGAACCGTTAACTCCGGCCGAACGCGAATCTCCAGATCGGCAGCCGCTTCCGTGATTGCGTTCCAGCGATCTTCGGAGTCCGAGCTGAAAACCTGGCCCTGGATGAAGGCTATTTCTTCATGTCCCAGCGCTTTCAGATGTTCGAGCGCGAGCCGGGCCGCGCGTTTATGGTGCAGCACAATATTTGTTACTCCCGCAATTTGGCGGTGTCCCGCGACAGCCACCGTGGGCAGCGATGGTTCGGCCAGAATCGAGGTGTCCACCGTGATGATGCCTTCGACGCCGCGTTCCGCGAGCATTTGCGAATAGGCTGCCAACAGCTTGGGATCGTGCCTGTGCACCACGGTCAGGAAAAAATAGTTTTGCCGGGTTAAATATTTTTCGATGCCACTGATCACCTGGGACCCGTACGCATCGCCAATTTCTTCCGCGATCACTCCGATGGTAAAAGTCCGTTTCACGCGCAGGGTACGCGCAAAGAAATCCGGGCGGTAATTGAGCTCCTGCGCGGCGGCGAGAATCCGTTTTTTAGTGTGCTCGGGGATCGAACGCGCGGCGGGAGAATTGTTCAGGGTTGCGGAAACCGTACCTGCGGCAAGACCGAGATGTTTTGCGACCGTTTTGAGCGTTACTTTCTTGTTTTCCCGGTGGTGGCCGGGTTCCTTCTTTTGCGGTGGCGTCATTTACACGGCCTCGACAATTTCTTGCGTTCTTCGGGATGCAACGTGGGCCCAGTGTCCGGCGCCCTGCTCCGGCGCGCGAGAATCTGCTTGTCGGGAGTATAGCAGGGACCCGGCCTATTCGCCCTTTCGCGGACTCCCGCAAGGGCCTCGGCTTCGACCGTAGATTCCTTTGGGCAAGAATTCCTTTGCGCTAAAATAGCTGCGATGCGTGGCTACTTCGCCTGGCACTTCGCTCCTCTTCTTTTTTTCATTTTGTTGCTTTTGAGTTTCACTTTGCCGCAGCGATTGCGCGCGCAAAGCACTTCCGTGCCGCTTCCGCCGGCTCCCAAATTGTCACAGGCAAAAGTAAGCCGCGCAGATTTTCCGCCCATCCCCAAATTCATCGACGTCGCCAAATCGCTCGGGCTCACCGTGCCGCATATTTCGACGGGAGAAAAACGGTACATCGTCGAATCCATGAGCGGGGGCGTCGGGCTCTTCGATTGCGATGGCGACGGGCGGCTGGACATCGTGACCGTCAACGGTTCGACGGTGGATCGGTATCTGAAGGGCGGCGACTTGATGGTCACGCTCTATCAACAAGAGGCCGACGGCACTTTCAAGGACATTACCGAGCAAGCGGGGCTCACTCGACGAGGCTGGGGCATGGGCGTGGCCGTCGCGGATTACGATAATGATGGCAAGCTCGATCTCTTCGTCACCGGGTACGGCGGGAATGTGCTTTACCACAATTTGGGCGGCTGCAAGTTTGAGGATGTCACGGAAAAAGCCGGCGTTCGCGGCGGCGGCTTCAGCACGGGCGCGGCTTGGGGCGACTACGATCGCGACGGCAACGTGGACTTGTTTGTCTCGCGCTACGTCCACGTCGATCTTGCCCACATGCCCGCGCCTGGCAGCAACAAATTCTGCTTGTATAAAGGACTGCAAGTACAGTGCGGTCCGTGGGGGCTGGAAGGCGAAAGCGATCTTCTGTACCACAATCGCGGTGATGGAACGTTCGAAGAAGTTTCGCAGAAGGCAGGGGTTCACGATCAGATCGGCTATTACGGGCTCGGCGTTCAATGGTGCGATTATGACAATGATGGCTGGCCGGATCTTTTAGTCGCCAACGATTCCGTGCCGAATTATCTGTATCACAACAATCACAACGGCGCTTTTTCCGAAGTTGGGATGCTTTCTGGCGTCGCTCTCAGCGGCGATGGCACGCAGCTCGGCAACATGGGCGTGGATTTTGGCGATTACGAGCACACGGGAAGGTTCGGTCTTTTCATCACCACGTTTCAGGAGCAGCCCAAAGTTCTTTGGCGCAACATGGGCGCGAACGGATTTGAAGACGTGAGCTGGGCCTCCGGTGTGGGACGGCCCAGCTATGCGGACGTGTGCTGGGGGACGAGCTTTTTCGATATGGCTAATAGCGGGTGGCTTGATTTGCTGATCGCTTGCGGGCACGTCTATCCACAGGTTGATACGCTTTCGGAAGGGCCGCGTTACCGGCAGCCGATTTTTCTGGAGCGCAACAATCGCGACGGGACGTTCGATGAAGTATCGAAAGAAGCCGGACTCGCGGAGTTGCCGTTGCAATCGCGGCGTGGAGCGGCTTTTGGAGATATCTTCAACACGGGCAACATTGATGTTGTTCTGCTCAACGTCGGCGAGTCTCCGTCGCTGCTGCTCAATCAGAACAGCGACGGGAATCACCGCGTTTTGTTCAAGCTCGTTGGAACGAAGAGCAATCGCGCGGCGATCGGCGCGCGCGTGACGATTCATGCTGGCGGTGTCCGGCAAATGGCGGAAGTTCGCGGTGGGGGAAGCTATCTTTCGCAGAACGATTTGCGGTTGCATTTCGGGCTGGGCAAAGCGGCGAAGATCGAGTCGATGGAGATTCGCTGGCCCAGCGGGAAAGTCGAGACGCTCGCGAATGTTGCCGCTGACAAAATCTACACCATCGTAGAAGCCTCCGGCATTCGCGACGCAAAGCCCCTCCCGCCTTTGGCTGCACCCATGCTTCCCTCCACAAATCACTAACTCGAGAATCACTTCGACTGCGCCAGGTACACAGACGGCCGGGTGCCTCACGCGTCGGTTTTACGCCTGGGAGTTACAGCCCTTGACATCGGCCCGGGGCAAACCTAGTTTGAGAAAATATGGAAGTGCATCTGACTCCCGAGCTACAAGAGAAAGTGGATCGAGCCGCCGCTGAGAACAATAGTGGCGCGGAGGAATATGTCAGGCAGCTTGTGGAACACTACTTGGAGCACGACGCGTGGTTCCGCCAGCAGGTGAAGAAGGGCTTGGACCAACTCGATCGAGGAGAATTTCTGACTCACGAGGAAGTGGGGCTCGCATCGACCGAATGTTTCGTTCGTAAATGCAGATTCGATGATCACTCGCCGCCGCTGAAGATTTTTTCCGGATCATTGAGTACACTCGTCAGGAAAATCCATCTGCGGCGCAACGCACTGCCAGAGCAATTTACGAGAACGCTAGCTCGTTGAAGTCATTCCCATATAAAGGAAGAACAGGTCGCGTGGGTGGAAGGAACGCGGGAGCTTCCCCTGCCGCCGCTCCCTTTCGTTGTGGTTTATCGGATACTGGACGAAGCGGTGGAAATCGCAAACGTGGTACACGGCGCGCAGAGATGGCCACCCGAGGATTAGAGTAGTCTATGTGCCTCAGCTGACCTGGATCGCCCATCGAGCAAATCGAGTTCAGGACAAACCTTTGCGATCATCGCCTGCTGCCCAACCATCGGGGCCACCGCGCTTGCTGTAAACGCAGGAGAGTTGGCGCGATAGCGGGGAAGAGTTTATGTACCGGCGCCGTGGTTGAGAGCATCTGACAAGGGCCGCAACATGGCAGCAACGGAGAAAATTAATGTCGAAGAGACTCGAAGGAAAAGTTGCGCTTGTCACGGGAGGCTCGCGCGGAATCGGCGCGGGCATCGCGAAGCGTTTGGCTGCGGACGGAGCAGCGGTGGCCATCACGTATGCAAGAGATGCGGACGGGGCCGCGTCCGTAGTCAAAGCGATTGAACAGACCGGCGGAAAGGCGATCGCGATTCAAGCGGACGCCGTCGATGCCGATGCAATTAAACGGGCAGTCGAAAAAACCGTCAGCACGTTGGGCGGGATTGACGTGCTCGTGAACAACGCCGGTACGGTCATTCCGAAGAAATTCGAGGAAGCCACGCTGGAGGAGCTGGATCGAGTGTTTAACGTCAATGTGCGCGGAACGATGGTGGCGACGCAGGCCGCGTTGAAGGATATGAAGAGCGGCGGACGAATTATTATGATCGGCTCGTGTGTGGGCGAGCGAATGATGACGCCCGGCTTGGTGTCCTATTCGGCCACGAAGGGTGCCGTCAAGATGTTCACGCAAGGATTGTCCAGAGAGGTGGGGAGTCGTGGCATCACGGTCAACAACGTGCAGCCGGGTCCGATCGATACGGATTTGAATCCTGCCGCGAGCGAGTGGGCGGCATCACAGAAAGCCGCCACAGCGCTCGACCGCTATGGATCTGTGGATGAGGTTGCCGCGTTGGTGGCGTTCGTGGCGGGCCCTGAGTCGTCGTATATTACGGGCGCGAATCTGACTGTTGACGGCGGCACGAACGCCTAACTCATATGAGCGCCTGTCTGATTCTTACGCTCTAGAAGACACTCGACAAACTCGCACCGGCTACTCTACTTAATTCTGATTCGCGCGGATTTTTCCGTTGGCTGCCAGCCCCTGCAGCCATTTCCGCGCCGTAGCGGCTTCCCGCTGGTCGGCGTGATCCCGCAAGAATTCGCGGAGCAACTGGGCCGCGTCCTCAAAACGGCCGACGGCCGCCAGCGATTGCGCGACGAGCAGGGCGATCTCAGGCGATTTGCCGTTCGATGTGGCCAGCGCTTGCTGCGACGATTTCAGCGCGTCGTCATATCGAGCGCCCTGGTAATAGGCCTTGGCCAGCGCCCAACGCGTCTCCCATGTGCCGGCCGCATCGAGTTGCAGCGACTTTTCCAGCGGGGCGATGGCATCGGCATATTTTCCCTGATCGCAGAGCGCCATACCCAGCGCGGCAAAAGCCTTCGCATAATTCGGATCGACCTGAGTGGCTTTTTCGAGCGCATCTTGCGCCTGCGGCCAGTTGCGTTGTTTCAGGCGCAGCACTCCTTGCACGTACAGGACATCCGGATGACCGGGCGCCAGCCGCATCGCTTCGCCTACATACTTCTCAGCCTCTTTCCATTGGTTCGCGTTCAACGCTTGCAAGCCCTTTTCGAGCGCGTTTTTCGCTTTCGGAGCGAGAACGGGTCTCCCGGGAACTCCCGCGATAGTTCCGGCATCCGCGGATCTTCGCAGATAAATATCCAGCTGAACTCTTCCGGGTTCCTCGACCGACAAATCCTTCTGCGCGTTTTCGTAGCCGGCAGCCTGCACCGTCACGGTAAAGTCTCCCAGATTGCTGACCACCAAGACGGCACTTCCGCGAGTCGTCTCTCCCTGCCGGCTTAGAACGGTTCCACCGCGATAGAGCTTCACCATGGCAGGCGTGGAGATGGGATCCCCCGAACCATCGTGCACCGTAATCGTGATTTCCGTTCCGCGCCCGAAGAACGCCTTATCTTCGCTGCCAGTGTCCTGGCTGCAAGCAGGAAGAGCAAACACGAGGCAAAGTAATGTTGGCAGCAGATTTCGCACAACAGGCAGGCAACAGGAATCCCAGGCCCGAAAACGAGCCGGCAACGGAAGCACCTTTTGGGCCCCGTGGAAGTAGTGCATGAAGGCCCCCGACCGATTGGGGCGAGACTAGTCCCGCGAAGCAAGGGCGTCAAGCAAAACGTTTTGCCGCTCGCAGCTGGTCAAAGAGCCGAGAAACCGGCTATGGGGTAACGGAGACTTTCTTGCCGGTGTATTGCACGGTCTTGTCGGCGTTTTCGGTGAGGCCGCCGCCGACGCCATGATTTTCGGTGACAAAGATGATGCGGAAGGTGCGCTTTTCGAGCATGCCGGGGAAAGAGCCGGAGCGGCCGCCGATGGTGAGCGTATTCGCGCTATCGTCCCAAGAGAAAGGAATCGTGGCGTAAACGCCTTTTTCGTAGTCGTAGGTGTCGTTTTCGTCTTCGTAGAGAGTGAACGCGCCGTTCGCGCCGCGATAGACGCGAAGCTCGATGGGATCGGCAGATTTTTGGGCGGCGTATTCGACGTCGGGGCCAAGAGGAAGAATGGAACCCGCGCGGACATAGAGCGGCATGCGATCGATGGTTGTGGGAGCGTCGAGCGTGCGGCCGCCCTGAATGGCCGCGCCAGTCCAGAAGTCGTACCACTTGGCGTTGGGCAGATAAAGACGGCGGGTGGTGGCGCCGGGCTCGGTGACCGGATTGACGAGGATGGCGGGACCGAAGAGAAATTGGTCACCGACATTTTGGGCGTGGACGTCGTCGCGGAAGTCCATGACGAGCGGGCGCATGATGGTGTAGCCCTCGCTGCTCGTTTTCCACGCGAGGGAATAAATGTAGGGCATGAGTCGATAACGAAGCTTGTCGTAGGCAACGAGAATCTTCTGGGCGTCGGGGCCGTAGGACCAGACTTCATTTTGGTTTGTGGTGCGCGTGCCGTGGGCGCGGAATATGGGACAGAACGCGCCGAATTCGAACCAGCGGACGTAGAGTTCGCGATAGGCGGGATCATCGGGGTTGGCGGAGACGAAGCCGCCGATGTCGGTGGTCCAGTAGGGAAGTCCGGAAAGAGAATAGTTCAGGCCGGCGGGAATTTGGCGGCGGAACGTTTCCCAGTTGGGATCGACGTCGCCGGACCACACGGCGGCGGCATTGCGCTGCTCGCCGGCGTAAGCGGAGCGAGAAAGGATGAAGACGCGTTTTTTGTCGGAAGCCTGGCGCTGGCCATCATAAACGGCGCTGGTGGTGTAAAGAGGGAATTCGTTGGCGTAGCGCGCGCCGTTCTCCCCGCCGTTGACTTTGTTGGTGACGAGGATATTAGTTTCGCGGCCCTCGGTTTCTGGTTCGGTGGTGTCCAGCCACCAAGCATCGGCGCCGATTTTGAAGAGGGCGTTATCCATGAGGTTCCAATAGTATTTGCGAGCTTCGGGATTGAAAGCGTCGTAAAGGGCTTGGCCGACGGGATGAAAGCTGGGAACGATGGTTTTGGCGATGAAGAAGCCGCGTTTGTCCATGTCGTCGTAAACAGGCGAGCCGGGTCGGAAGTAAGGCCAGACGGAAATCATGAGATGGACGTGATCATTGTGGAGGGCGTCGACCATACCTTTGGGGTCGGGATAATTTTTATTGAAGACGGGATCGCCCATGATGTTCCACCAGAACCAATCCTGAACGAGGTTGTCGAGAGGAATGTGGAGGTCGCGATATTTCTGGGCGATGGCGAGAAGCGCCTGCTGTGAGTCGTAGCGATTCTTGCATTGCCAGTATCCGTAGGCCCATTTGCCGAAGAGAGGAACGGAGCCTGTGAGTTCGCGGTAGGAGCCGATGATGCGGTCGAAGTCGGGACCGTAGAGGAAGTAGTAGTCGATGGAGTCGGAGACTTCGGAGCTGAGGTAGAAAGCGTGGACGAAACGGTTGTTGAAGCGGCTGCGCGAGCCGTTGTTCCAGAAAATGCCGTAGCCGTTGCTGGAGAGAAGCAGAGGAATGGAAATGTTGGTGTTGTCCTGCGAGAGATCGACAGCTTCGCCGCGATAGTTCCACAGGCCGCCTTGATGCTGGCCGAGGCCGTACAAAGCTTCTTGCGTGTCCCACATGTTGACGAAGCGTTCTGAGTGATAGGTTTTTTCGCCGTTGACTGTTGATGGAGTGAGCGTGCGCGTATTTTCCTGGGCGAGATGGTGACCCTCCGAGTCGAGGAAAATGATGGAGCTATCGGCTCGCGTGATTTCGATTTTCAGGCGAGGTGTGACTAGAGTGATGACTTTGGGATCGTCGGAGTGGATGGAAAAATCGGATTTTGGCCAGGATTTTTTGACGATCATCAAGTCCGAGTGTTGCGGGACGTCGCGCTCGAGGGAATAGACAACATGGACGATCGAGTCCGAGCAGACTTGAAAGCGGAGGAAGCCCGTTTTGAGGACTAGAACGACTCCGTCGGGCCGCGACTCGACGGAATCAACGGGATTCAGGGGAACCCATTGTGCAAACAGGGAGGGAGCACAAAGGAAGATGGCCAGCGCGAAAAGGAGCGGGATGTGCTTATACGAAAAGAATCGCATGAAAGTTCTTTAACTCCGTGTACGATAACGATATTTTAAAGCGAATGCTCGGGGGCACATTGGCATTGCAGCTCCCGGCTTGTCAATGGTCTTTGTAAATGGTCTTTGTAAAGGATGAGGATGGTCAGGGAAGCACGGGGCAACCGCCAAGTCTAAGAAAAATAAGGAGAAGATTCGCGGAGGAAGGCCCTTTTGTGATACAAGGCGAAGGACAGGACCGAGGGATTTGGGGTCGTGGGCTTGGAGGAGGAAAGTAATGGTGCTCTGGGGGAGAATCTGCATGCTGGCATTGTTGATGGCTTTAGGTCCGGAGTTTGCGTCTTCGACGCCAGGTAGAGAGCCTCAAGCGGAGGCTAAGGAGAGCGCACACGTCGTGAAAGCGACCTTTGGCAAGCTGCCGGACGGGACGGAGATTGAGTCTTACACGCTCTACAATTCGCGAGGAGCTTCGGCGAAGGTCATCACCTATGGCGCTACGCTGACGGAACTCCACGTTCCGGACAAGAACGGCAAAATGGGCGACGTAGTGCTGGGCTTCGACAATCTGGAAGGCTACGCCAGTGGGCCGCATCCCTACTTTGGAGCGACGATTGGGCGGTACGGCAATCGCATCGCAAAGGGGAAGTTCACGCTGGACGGGAAAGAGTACCAACTGGCGATCAACAATGCGCCGAACAGTTTGCATGGCGGACCCACGGGCTTTGACAAGCGGGTGTGGAAGGCAGAGGAGTTGAAGGAACCAGCTGGAGCGGCGGTGCGGTTCACGTATTTAAGCAAGGACGGGGAGGAGAATTACCCCGGCAATCTGAAGGTTAGCGTGACGTATACGCTGACGAACACGGATGAGCTGAAGCTGCAATATGCCGCCGAAACGGACAAGGATACGGTCTTGAATCTGACGAACCACAGCTATTTCAACTTGTCGGGCACAGGAGAAGGCAACATTCTGAAGTACATTCTGTATATCAATGCTGATAAATACACGCCAGTGGATTCGACGCTGATTCCGACAGGGAAAATCGAGAGCGTGGTGGGCACGCCGCTTGATTTTCTGAAGCCGACGGCGATCGGAGCGCGCATTGGCGAACTGAAAGAAATCGGCGGCTACGATCACAATTTTGTCCTGAACGGGAAGGCCGGTACGTTGAGGGTAGCGGCGAAAGTTGTCGATCCAGATTCAGGGAGAGAGATCGAAGTTTTGACGACGCAGCCGGGAGTGCAGTTTTATTCGGCGATTGGGCTGAATGGGAGCCTTAAAGGCAAAGGCGGAGTGGGGTACGAGAAGTACGGAGCCATTTGTTTGGAGACGCAGCATTTTCCGGATTCGCCGAACCATCCGAGTTTTCCGTCGACGGAATTGAAACCGGGTGAGCATTTTCATTCGGAGACGATCTACAAATTTACAGCGAAGTGACGCGCTGCTTTTGCGCCGCGATTCAAGGCTTGGCGAAATTGTTTTTTGGGACACGTAAGACGCTCGCAGAGGAGAAACGAATAGAAACACTATGACCACCCCTTTCGCGGTTGTCGTACCCACGCAGCTCGTTCATCTCTCTCTCGTCGATGTGATCATTATCGTTTTTTATTTCGTCTTGGTGCTGGCTATCGGTTTCTACCTGAAGGGCCGAGCGAACACGGGCGAAGATTTCTTCATGGCTGGCCGCGAGATGACGGCGTGGGTGGCAGGACTAAGCTTTCTTTCGGCGAATCTCGGCGCGCTGGAGCTGATGGGCTGGGCGGGTTCGGCGTATCAATACGGAATTTTGGCCACGCATTGGTACTGGATCGGCGCGATCCCTGCGATGCTCTTCCTCGCGCTCGTGATGATGCCGTTTTACTACATTTCGAAAACGCATTCGGTGCCCGGTTATTTGAAATTGCGGTTTGGAGAGCCGGCACGCGCCGTATCGGCGGTTTCGTTTGCGTTCATGACGGTGCTGATGAGCGGCGTCAACATGTTCGCGATGGCCAAGGTGATGCAGATTGTTTTGGGCTGGGACATCAATTTCAGTATCTGGGTGTCGGCGCTGACAGTGGCGATTTATGTAGCGCTCGGCGGGCTGAGGTCGGCGATTTTCAATGAAGTGCTGCAGTTCTTCTTGATTTGGGCGGGCGCTCTGCTGATTCCGATTCTTGGGCTCTACGAAGCTGGCGGCTGGAGCAATCTGAAAGTGCAAATCGCGCACAGGTTTTCGGATCAGTACGTTCACTTGTGGTCCGGCGTGGGCCACTTCAGCACCAATCCGATGGGGATCAATTGGGTGGGGATTGTGTTCGGGCTGGGCGCAGTGATTTCGATGGGTTATTGGACGACGGATTTTCTGGTGGTGCAACGCATCCTGGCCGCCAAGGATATTCGCAGCGCGGAAATGGCGCCGATCATCGGAGCGGGATTCAAGATGTTTGTTCCGCTGATTGTGATTTTGCCTGGGTTGCTGGGCCTGGCCGTGTTGCCGGTGAAGTTGGTGCCGGAATCGGTGGCCGCCGTAACCGGAGGGATGAGCTATAACGACGTTCTTCCGCTGATGCTGGCGCGCTACTGCGGGCCGGGCTTACTAGGGCTGGGCATCACTGCATTGATCGCGGGTTTCATGTCCGGCATGGCGGGGAACGTGACCGCGTTCACTACCGTCTGGACGTATGACATTTATCAACCCCTGATCAATAGCAAGGCCAGCGATAAACACTATGTGAGCATGGGGCGCTGGACAACCGTAGTCGGCGTGCTGATCAGCATCGGCACGGCATACTTCGTGATGCAGTTTGCAAGCATCATGGACTACGTGCAGAATTTATTCAGCTTTTTCATCGCTCCTTTATTCGGCACAGTTCTCCTCGGAATGCTGTGGAAGCGGGCGACAGGCTGGGGAGGCTTTTGGGGATTGCTTTGCGGCATCGTGTCTTCCGTAAGCCTCTGGGCGTGGGTCAAGATCGATCCCGCGGCGCTGCGATACGTGGCGCTCTCGGCGGACGCAAAAACGCTGGCGCAAGATATGTTTCAGGCGCTATGGTCGTTTCTGGTGTGCGTGATTGTGACGGTCGTAGTGAGTCTGGTGACGAAGCCCAAAGAGGACGCGGAATTGACGGGCTTGGTTTACGGATTGACCAAGATTCCGACTGTCGAGAATGTTCCGTGGTATCAGAAGCCGCTGTTCTGGGCCGGCGTAGTGGTTGTCGTGTTCTTCATTCTCAATATCACTTTCTGGTAGTACAGGGACGCGGAGGTCTGAAGGATGATTTCCATTTGGTTTTTTATCGGGTTGTCGCTGCTCGTGAATGGGGCGCTGATTTTGTGCGCGGGCGTTTACGAGATCTGGCATCCTCCGGCGCATGAAGTCGTGCTGTATAACCTGCACGCAAGCGTTTGGTGGGGCGCGTTGATGACAGTGCTCGGAGCGGTTTACTGCATTCGTTACAAGCCGGGGCAGAAAAAAGCTTGAGAGTTGAGAATCTCGGACACGCGTGAGAGTTTTGCGATTCAGCGTTCAGTTTGCAGAAGAAGATTTGTTTTCAGAGAAAATAGAATGTAAGGCCGGATAGATCCGGCGATAGGTTTGATAGCCGCGCTGCATCTTAGCGCTGGTTTCCTTGTTCGCGCTAACACGCTTCGCTACATGCACCGCCGCGTCGCATGCTTCATCCACACTCTTCCAGCAGCCTGAACCGACCCCCGCGAGAATCGCAGCGCCATAGGCCGCGCCTTCTTCCGCTTGCAGGATTTCGACTTCGTGCGCGTAGACATCGGCTTGGATTTGCTGCCAGAGCGGCGAGCGAGCGCCTCCGCCGCCGAGGCGGGTGCGTTCGACGGGGACATGAATTTCGTCGAAGATGCTGAAGGTGTCTTTCAGGCTGTAAGCGACGCCTTCGAGAACGGCGCGAATCAGATGGGCACGGGTGTGGGAGGCGCTGAGGCCGACAAATGCGGCCCGCGCGAAGGGATCAAGATGCGGCGTGCGCTCGCCCATTAAGTAGGGAGCCCAGAACGCGCCTTCGGAGCCGGCGGGAACGGTGGCGGCTTCGGCGGAGAGGCGTTCGTAGGGATCGCGGCCGTCGTCGAGCCCGGCGCCAAATTGATCGCGGAACCAGCGGAGCGAGAGGCCGGCGGCTTGCGTTACTCCCATGACGTGCCAGCGTCCGGGAATGGCGTGACAGAAGGTGTGCAGGCGGCCCTTGGGATCGAGTGATGGTTTGTCGGTTGCTGCGAAAACTACGCCGGAAGTTCCGATGGTGGCGCTCACGACTCCCGCGCGCGTAATGCCCATGCCAACCGCACCGGCGGCCTGATCCCCGGCGCCGGCGACTACGGGTGTTCCAGCGCGGAGGCCGGTTGCGCCGGCTCCAGTTTCCGAGAGCTTGCCGCAAATCTCCTGCGATTCGTAAAGTTTCGGAAGGAGCTTGATGTCGATACCGGTCTTGGAGAGGACTTCATTCGACCAGGTGCGGTGGGCAACGTCGAGTAGAAGTGTTCCGGAAGCATCCGCAACGTCGATAGCGGACTCGCCGGAGAGCCGGAGGCGGACGTAGTCTTTCGGCAGCATGATTTTGCGGACCCGCTGCCAGTTTTTCGGCTCGTGCAGGCGCACCCAAAGAAGTTTTGTGAGCGTGAAGTTTGTTAGCGGGGGGTTGCAGGTCAACTGGATGAGGCGATCGAGGCCGATGGTGCGTTCGAGTTCCTTGGATTGCGATTCGGTGCGCTGATCGCACCAGATGAGAGCGGGGCGGATGACTTCGTCGTTTTCATCGAGAAGGACGGCGCCGTGCATTTGGCCGGAAAAGCCGACGGCGGCGATGGCTTCGGCTTTGAGTCCGGAGAGCTGGAGTGCTTTGCGAACTGCGATGGCGGCGGCGCGCCACCAGTCGCGCGGATCCTGCTCCGCCCAGCCGGGCTGCGGGCTGGCGAAGTTGGCGTGCTCTTCCGTGCCTGAAGCAAGGACCGCGCCGAGTTCGTCGAGGATGACGGCGCGGGTTCCGCTGGTTCCGACGTCGATGCCGAGGATGGGGATATGGCCTCCTTCTTACACAAAACCTGCCGGAGATTTTGTTTCCGGCACCCTTTTGGCGAAAGGAGAAAATGAGACTCAGAAACCAGACAAAAGCACACTACAAAGGCCCACCGTGAACGTTCACGGTGGACATTTAAGACCAGGCGGGAGGGCTTGTCAACGCAGCGACGGAATTTCCTGCATTTTTTGGGCAGCGGCGCGATTGACAAGGCGAAGCGCGAATCACACAATGCCTGCGGTGAAACTTTTCGAGCGACCGCAACTGGCGCAGACAGGGGTTTAACGATGAGCGAGCAAGATGGAACAATCGATCGGAGGAAATTTTTGGGCAAGTCGGCCGCGTTGATTGCGGGAAGCGCGGCGCTGCCAAGCACGGCGCTGTCCTATGAGAGGATTCTGGGCGCGAACGACCGCATTTCGCTGGGGCATATCGGAACCGGAAGCCGCGGAGAAGATTTGGCGTGGATCGCGGCGCAATTGAAGACCAGCCAGAAAGCTGAGATTAACGTCGTTTGCGATTTGTGGAAATTGAACCGCGAGAAAGCGGCGTCGAAGAATGCGGAATATTACGGACGTGCGCCGCGAACATTTCAGTATTTGGAGGATGTCCTCGCCTTGAAGGATGTCGATGGAGTGATTATTTCGACGCCGGAACATGCGCACTCGACCATTCTGAAGATGGCGGTTGAGGCGGGCAAAGATGCTTACGTGGAGAAGCCGATGGGCAACGTGCTGGCCGAGGTAAAGGCGGCGCGTGACACGGTGTTGAAAAGCGATCGGATTGTGCAGGTGGGCACGCAGCATCGCAGCGAGCCGTACCCGCGGGCGGCGCACGATTTGGTGCAGACGGGCGTGCTCGGCGATGTGAGCAAGGTCGAGATCATTTGGAATTACCACGGGCCGCGCTGGCGGGGACGCGAGGAAACGAAGTTGATTCGCGAACAGGATACGGATTGGCGCAAGTGGCTGCTGACGAAGCCCTACCGGCCGTTCGATCCGAAGCTTTATTGCGAGTTTCGATTGTACAAGGAATTTTCCAGCGGCATCCCCGATCAGTGGATGAGCCATGCGATTGATCTAGTGCATTGGTTCATGAACGACAGCTTTCCCCGGTCGGCCGTGTCGCACGGCGGGATTTTTGCGTGGCACGATGGACGCGAAAACGCGGACACGTTCGAGACGCTGATCGAATATCCGAAGGGATTTCTGGTGAGCTACTCGACAAGTTTTGGGAATGACTCGCCGAGCTCGACGCGCTATATGGGAAAAAAGGCGACGCTGACGAATATCGGCGGCGAAGGCAGCCCGCGTTATCAGCTCGTGGAGGAAAAGGGAACTCACGAGGACGATGCGGACATCGATACAAAACGCGCGTCGAGATTCGTGCTTTTGCCGGGAGAGACTGGGCTGCCGCCCTTGGGCATCGACGACAGAACCTTGGAGCACATGACGAACTGGTTTGAATGCATGAGGTCGCGACAACAGCCGCACTGCACGGTGCAGAATGGGTTCGCGCATTCGGTGGCCAACATGATGGCGACGGAAGCTTATTGGTCTGGCAAGAAGCAATATTGGGATGCGGCCAGCGAAACATTTAGCGATCGAGTTCCGGCGAGTTGAGCGCTCGCGCGTGGAATAGCCCACTCTAGATGTGTTTTGCGAACGCGCGGGCGGACGCGATTACGAAAGATACTTAATCGTCTGCTCGATTAACTGTGAAGTGGGGCCGTAGGGATCTCCAGTGGCGTCGAATTCCATCGAACAATAGCCGCGATAATCGCTGGCTTTCAGAATATCGAAAGATTTCTTCATATCGATATTGAACTGTTTGCCGTCATCGTTCATCTCGCCGTCTTTTACATGACAAATATTGTAGGCATGCTGAAACATCGCTGTCAGCGCACGATAATTGAAATCGGCATCACCGGTCATCATGGAATTGGCGAAATCGGGCAAGGCATGAAGATAGGGATGTTTTGCGGACTCGATGACTTTGACGATGAAGAAGGCGTCCTCGCTGACTAAATCATCGTTTTCCAGAGTGACGACGATGTTCTTACTGGCGCCGTATTCCGCAACGGTGCGCAGACTATTCGCGGCATGTTCGACATTTGGGGAAGAATTCTTGGCCGCGGCAATGTGCGTGCGTATTCCGGGAGAGCCGATGTGTTCGGCGACGTCCACCCACTTCTTCGCGTACTCCACAGCCATCTGTCGCACGGAGGCGTCGGCATCGTAGAAACTGTGGGCGGCGTCGACGGCAATGTTTATTGCGCGCACCCTGGCCTTCTGCATGACTTTGCGAAAATCTTCTAGATAGTCCGGCTGCAGCGAGGTGAAGTGGCTGCTGAGAGGTTCGATGTTATGAATATTGAATCGCGCGACGACGTGCGCCGGAAAATCGAGGAGGTTCATGGCGGGCAGATCATCGTCGCGGTCGCGATTGCTCGGGCTCACAATGTAGGCGCGAAATGGGTAAGACGGGACGGAGATGCGTTCGCGCGGCGATGTGGGAAACACGATGTGCGGCCCGGGTTCTTGGTCTGCCTTGGCGGCCGGCACGTTTGCCGCGAGGACACCACCGGCCGTCATTACGGATAGTTTTTCGAGAAACGTGCGGCGTGTTAGCGAGTCCATGAGGCATTACCCTACTACATTTTCTCCGCGTTTGCTGAATCGGAAGATGGGAACACGTTCTGACCCGTTCCCGTGCATTTCTCCTGGTAACAGGCGTGCGCGGGTGAGCAACGCGGACTTAATGGGCGCTCTCGAGGCGTGAGCATCGAGGCGGCCGCAATTTGTGCGGTGTTCGAACACGCAGGGGACGGTGTTTTCGCGCCTGTTCGCTTGACGCAAACGAGGAACGTGGCTAGCCTTTGGCCGGATAGATGGCGAGGGAACCATAAATACGCAAGGAACAGGCGCGGGCACCAGACAGCCGGGAATCGCCGGACCGGATGGCGGCAGTGTGCGCGAAGGCGAGTTGCTTTGGACGCCGAACGCCGCGCGAATAGAAGATGCGAACCTGACGCGATTTGCCGAATGGCTCGGGCGTGAGCGCGGTCTGCAATTCTCGAACTACGAGGAAATGTGGCAGTGGTCCGTTTCCGAACTGGAAGAATTTTGGCAGGCGATCTGGGATTACTTCGGCGTGGAATCGTCAGCGCAGCACACGCGCGTGCTTGGAAAGCGCACGATGCCGGGGGCGGAATGGTTTCCGGGTGCGCGGCTCAATTATGCGCAGCACGTGCTGAGAGGCGAACGCGCGGGAGGGGACGCGGTTTTGTTTGTGAGCGAGACCGCACCGCTTAGCGGCGTGCCGTGGGAGAAGTTTGCGGGACATGTGCGAATCCTCGCAACGCGGCTACGCGAATTGGGCGTGCTCCCCGGCGATCGCGTCGTGGCGTACATGCCGAATATTCCGGAAACGATGATCGCGATGCTGGCGACAACCGCGATTGGCGCGATCTGGGCGTGTTGCTCGCCGGATTTTGGTTCGCGCGGGGTCATTGACCGGATTCAGCAACTCTCTCCGAAAGTACTCTTCTGTGTGGATGGATATCGTTATGGAGGAAAGGCTTTTGAGCGGAAAGGCGAACTCGCCGCGATCATGGGGGCGCTCGGGGGCCTCGAGGATGTTGTGTACTTGCCCTATTTGAACGCTGAAGATCACGTTGGTCCATGCCAGGGCGCATTGGAGTGGAACAAACTGCTGGAACACGCGGCTGTTCCCAGGGGAAAATTCGAGTTCGCACAGGTTCCCTTTGGCCACCCGCTGTGGGTCTTGTTTTCTTCGGGCACAACCGGTTTGCCGAAAGCGATCGTGCAGAGCCACGGCGGCATTCTTTTGGAGCAATTGAAGCTGCAACACTTTCACATGGATTACCGCGCGGGTGAACGCGCATTTTTTCACACGACCTCAGGCTGGATGATGTGGAATTTTCTGGCGAGCATGCCCTTGAGCGGAGTGTGCCCGGTGTTGTACGACGGGAACCCGGCGTACCCCGGGCCGGACGTGCTTTGGCGAGTCGCGCAGGATTCGCGCGCGAGTTTTTTTGGGGCGAGCCCAGCTTACGTGGACGTGATGGCGAAGGCTGGGATTGTGCCGCGAGAACGATTCGAGTTGTCGCATCTGCGAGCGATTATGCCGGCGGGTTCGCCGGTTTCGCCGGAATGCACAGCGTGGCTTTATCGCAACGTGAAAGAAGACGTGTGGATCGCGACGGGCAGCGGCGGGACGGATTGTTGCACGGGTTTTGTCGGCGGAGTGCCGACGCAGCCTGTCTATGCGGGCGAGATTCAGGCGTGCTCGCTGGGCGTGGCGGCGTATGCATTCAATGAGAAAGGCAAGAGCGTGGTGGACGAGGTCGGTGAGCTGGTGCTGACGGAGCCGATGCCGTCGATGCCGATCTATTTTTGGAACGATGAGGATGGTTCGCGTTACCGGGAATCTTATTTCGATGTGTATCCGGGAGTTTGGCGCCACGGCGATTTTTTTCGCGTCAACCGGCGTGGCGGCTGCTTCGTGCTGGGAAGATCGGATGCTACGCTGAACCGGCAAGGGGTGCGCATCGGAACGGCGGAAATCTACCGGGCGCTGGCGCAGATCGAGGAAGTTGAGGATTCGCTGGTTGTGAATCTTGATTTGCCGGATGGAAAATTTTTCATGCCGCTGTTCGTGACGCTGGCTGGAGGGCGGCGTTTGGATGCGGAGCTCGAACGAAAAATCCGCGAGCGGCTGAGGAGAGAATATACGCCGCGGCATGTTCCGGATCGCGTCATACAAGCGCCGGGAATTCCGATGACGCTTACGCGCAAGAAAATGGAAGTGCCGGTGCGAAAAATTCTGATGGGTGTGCCATTCGAGCAGGCCGCCAATCGCAACGCCATGGCCAATCCCGAGTCGCTCGATTTCTTCATGAATTACCTAAAGACGCAGACAGACTATTCGCTTGCCGGGAAGCGGGCCTTTGATGGCGGTGAAAGGGAAATTCAGAGCGTGGAGAAAATCGATGGGCGCTGACGGCAAGCCGCGGAGTTTTACGCTGCCTTCCCAAATTGCGGATGTGCCGGGAGCCGAGGGCTGGCAATCGATGTATCCGTATTACACGCGCTTCCAGCCCGAAGACGACCAGCGCTTCTGGTTTTACAACGCGATGCACTTTCCGGAGCCGATGCCGGCGTTCGATGCGCTGACGGCCGAGATTCCCTACGAGGCGCTCGGTGCGTTCACCACGCGAATTTTTGTGTTTCCCACGACGATGGGCATCGAACACCGCATCGTCAATGGACGCATTTACATTACAGCGAACCCCGTCACCGAGCCGGCCGAGATTCAGCGGCGGCTTACGATTTTCCAGGAGCGCGCGGGCTACTACTACGAGAATTGGGAGCGGTTATTCCGCGAGTGGAAAGTGCGCCTCGAGAATTTGATTCACGAACTGGAAGCGATCAAAGTGCCGGCGCTGCCGGAATTCGACGAGGCGGAAGTAGTGACGAAGGCCAAGGGGCTTGGCCAAAACCATTACATTCGGGAAAACTTTCACCGAACGACGGAGCTGTTTTCGAAAATGTGGCATCACCATTTCGAAATGCTGATGCTCGGCTACGGCGCCTACATGGTGTTTTTCGATTTTTGCAAAAAGGCGTTTCCGGAGACAGCGGATCAGACGGTAGCGCGCATGGTGGCGGGCATCGAAGTGCTGATGTTCCGGCCAGACGATGAACTCAAGCGGCTGGCGAAACTGGCGGTTGAGTATGGTGTAGATGATCTCTTCACCAGCGATGGCGATGCGCGGAAAACGCTTGACGATTTGCGCGTGCGAGGCGAAGCGGGCCGCCGCTGGCTCGCGGAACTCGACAAGTCACGCGAGCCGTGGTTCCACATGTCGACGGGAGACGGTTTTTATCATCACCACTTGAGCTGGAATGACGATCTCTCCGTGCCCTTTGCGGCTTTGCCGCGCTATATGGAACAGCTTCGGCGAGGCGAGTCGCTGGAACGCCCCACGGAACGGTTGAAAGAGGAGCGCGGGCGGATTATTGCCGAGTACCGCGAGCTGCTGAGGAGCGAAGACGAGCGCCAAGCATTCGATCAGATGCTCGGACTTTGCCATCTCGTTTTCCCGTTCGTAGAAAATCACAAATTCTATTGCGAGCACTGGTTCACAACTCTTTTCTTCAAGAAGGTACGCGAATTCGGCGCGCTTCTCGTGGCCAGCGAAGTGTTAATTGAGGCGGACGATGTTTTTCATTTGCAATACGTGGAAATCGAGAGCGCTCTGGCCGATGTGAGCCTCGCGTGGGCGGGCGGCGGCAAGCCTCTGGGCGCGGCGCATTGGCGGCCGATTGTGGAAGAGCGCAAACGCATCCTTGAAAAATTGAAGCAATGGAATCCGCCGCCAGCTTTGGGCCCGATTCCGCCGGCAATCAATGATCCCGCGCTGCAAATGCTTTGGGGCATCACATCCGAAACTCTGGAATCGTGGTCTTCGACGGCGGAAGCGGGCCACGAAAAAGAAATTACCGGCTTTGCAGCCTCGCCCGGAGTTGTGGAGGGAATTGCGCGCGTGTTGAGGAACGTGAACGACATCGGGCAGATTCGCGATGGCGAGATTTTAGTTTGTCCGGTGACGGCGCCGAGCTGGGGCCCGGTGTTTGGAAAAATAAAAGCGGCAGTTTCCGATATCGGCGGCACGATGTCGCACGCAGCTATCGTGGCGCGCGAGTACGGATTGCCAGCGGTCGTCGGCACCGGCCAAGCCACGCAACGCATTAAGACCGGGCAGCTGATTCGCGTGGATGGCAACCGCGGTATCGTGCTGATTTTGGATTAAAGAGAGAGAGCGTTGACGAATCCAAACCTCATCAGCCGTTTTGCCGAAATCGGCATTGACGACCGGCCCACGGTTGGTGGCAAGGGAGCAAGTCTTGGCGAACTGCTGCGGGCTGGAATTCGCGTCCCGGCGGGATGCGTCGTGACCACGGTCGCGTTCGAACGATTTCTGGCCGCCATCGATCCGACGGGCTCGATCCGGCGCGAGATCGAGCAACTGAGCGCGGACGATCTTGATGCTTGTGCGCGCGGCAGCGTCGAAGCGCGGGCGCGGCTCGAGAGTGCACCGATACCCGAGGACCTGCGAGAACAAATCGCGATTCATTACCAGAAACTCTGCGAGGGGGCGGGTGAGATGGAAATCACCGTGCCAGTTGCCGTTCGCTCGAGCGCAACCAGCGAAGATAGCGCCGACGCCAGTTTCGCAGGATTGCAGGAGACGTATCTGTGGGTGCGAGGCGTGGATTCGGTGATCGAACACGTTCGCAAATGCTGGGCGAGTTTGTATGGTGTGGAGTCGGTGATGTATCGCCGGCGGTTGAAGCTGCCAGAGCAGGGGCTCGCGATGGGAGTGGTGATCCAGCGCATGATCGATTCGCGCTGCTCGGGCGTGATGTTTACGCGCAGCCCAAATACAGGCGATCGTTCGATCGTCGCAGTGGAAGCGAGCTGGGGCCTGGGGTCGGCAGTCGTCAGCGGCGAAGTGACTCCGGACAAATACGTGGTCGGCAAAATAACGGGCGAAATTATCAGCCACACTGTTTCGAAAAAGATGCGCCAGCATCGGCCGAACTCCGTCGGTGCTGGCGTGATCGAGGAAGAGGTTCCTGCCGAGCAGCAGAATGTTGCTTGCCTGAGCGATGACGAACTCCACGCCCTGGTGGCCATTGGAAAACGCGTTGAGCGCCACTATGGATGCCCGCAAGACATCGAATGGGCCATCGCGCGGGATCGCGCGCCGGAGGAAAATATGTATCTGCTGCAGAGCCGTCCGGAAACGGCTTGGGCTGGCAAGGACGCAGCGCCTGTTGCTGCTCCTAAGAGCAAGCCGTTCGATCACGTGTTCTCGCTCCTCGGCGGAGGAGCGGTCAAAAAATGAAGTTCACCAACGAAGATGTGCAGGAAATTGTGCAGCTGCTCGATGCGACGAAATATGACGAGCTGCATCTCGAAACCGAACAATTCAAACTGACGCTTCGCCGAAACCGGACGACTGGAGACTGGTTGCAGGAAACGGAAATAGTTTCGGCGCCGAACTTGATACAAGGCTCGCCGGTGGTCAATGGCGCCGCTCCGGCCGCGGCTTCTGGAGAGTCCACGGAATCGCGAGGAGCGGGATGGATAGAGGTGCGGGCGCATTTGCCGGGCACGTTTTATCGCGCGCCCAAGCCCGGCGCGCCGGCGTTCGCCGAGATTGGCAGCGCCGTGGAAGAAGACACCGTCGTCGGAATTATAGAAACAATGAAACTGATGAACGCGGTTCACGCCCAAGCGCGCGGCGTGGTTGCCGAGATTTGTTTCGCGAATGCACAATTTGTGGCGAAGGACGCGGTGCTGATGCGCATCAAACCGGGAGCCGTATGATTCTGCGGCGCATACTCATCGCCAATCGCGGCGAGATTGCCGTGCGGGTGATGCGAACTTGCCGGCGACTTGGCATCGAAACTGTGTTGGCTGCGTCCGAAGCAGATCTCGATTCCATGGGCGCGCGCCTGGCGGACCGCACGATTTGCATCGGCCCCGCAAATTCGTCCAGGAGTTATTTGAATATCAAAGCCGTCGTTGCCGCTGCTCTTGCCAGCAAATCAGATGCGATTCATCCCGGGTATGGCTTTCTCTCGGAAAATCAGAAGCTTGCGGAGGCTTGTAATCGTGCCGGGATCATCTTTATCGGTCCCACGGTTGAACAACTCGATGCCGTCGGCGACAAATTGAAAGCGCGCGCACATGCCGCCGCTGCGGGACTTTCTGGCGTCTCCGGCGGGGAAGCTCGGAATTTAGAAGATGCGCAGCGAATCGCCGAGCAAATTGGCTGGCCGATTCTGATTAAGGCTGTGGGCGGAGGCGGCGGGCGAGGGATGAAACGGGTGCAGGATGCGGATGAACTGGCTGGCGCGATGGAAATTGCGACGGCGGAGGCGCAGGCCAGCTTCGGCGATCCGCGGCTATACATCGAGCGCTTCATCGCGCATGGACGCCACATCGAAGTGCAGATTCTTGGCGACGGCGAGGAAGTGATTCATCTCGGCACGCGAGATTGTTCGATTCAACGGCGTTACCAAAAACTTTTGGAAGAAGCGCCGGCGCGAAATATCAAGGAAACTCTTCGGGATGCGATGCAGTCCGCTGCGATCGCGTTCGCGAGACACCTGAAATATCGCGGGCTGGGCACGGTGGAATTCCTCGTGGACGGCGATGTAGACGCGTTCTACTTTTTGGAAATGAACGCGCGCATTCAGGTCGAACATCCGGTCACGGAAGCGATGTGCGGTCTGGATTTGGTCGAGGAACAGATCGCGATCGCGGAAGGCCGCAAGCTTCGTTTGAAACAAAGCGCGGTGGAGTTTTTCGGACATGCCATCGAATGCCGGATTAACGCAGAAGATTGGATGCGCGATTTTCGTCCAAGTCCAGGCACGGTGACGCGAGCGATTTTTCCGGCGGGGCCGGGAATTCGCGTGGACACGCACATCCAGGCGGGGGCGCTGGTGCCTCCTAATTACGATTCGCTCCTAGGGAAGCTGATCGTTCACGCCGCGAACCGGGACGAAGCGCTCCGCAAAATGCGCCGCGCTCTTTCGAATCTCGAAATCACGGGTGTTGCCACGAATGTGCCGATGCATGCGGAGTTGATGCGCAACGAGGAATTTGCTCGTGGGGTGGTCGATACTGCTTTCTTGCAGCGATTCCTTGAAAACAGAAGTGCAGAGGCAGCGTGAAAATGCCGGCGCACTTCACTGTTCGGGCCAGAGACTGAAATGGCGGACATCCAACTTCTCGACGTTTCGATTCGCGATGGCAACCAGAGCTTGTGGGGCGCGATGGGTTTTACTACCGCGCAGATTCTTGCCATTGCGCCCGTCATGGAGCGCGCCGGATTCCGCGCGCTGGATTTTACTTCGAGCACGCACATGGGTGTGGCGGTTCGCACGCACAAAGAAAATCCCTGGGAACGGATTCGAATGACGCACGCGGCAATGCCGAACACCCGGCTGCAATTCATCGGTACGGGCATTCGCTTCATATCCTGGGAAGCCCAGCATCCGGAATTCATGCAGATTGTTTACGACCGGCTGGTGGCAAACGGCCTCTGGCGATTTGTTGTGCTGGACCCGATGCATGATGTGGATGCGCTGCTCGAATCGGCGCGCATGATCCGGAAAGCAGGAGCCAGCGAAATTATCGCGGCACTGACTTATACGATCAGCGACGTCCACGACGATGCGTTCTACGCAAAGCTCGCCGCGCAAGTGGCGAGATCGCCGCATATTGATCGAGCCTATATAAAGGATCCGTCAGGTTTGCTGACGCCTGAGCGCGCGCGCACTCTCATCCCCGCGGTCCGCGGTCAGTTGGGCGACAAGCCTTTGGAGCTGCATTCGCACTGCACGATCGGCCTTTCCTCTTTGAGTTATATGGCCGCGGCGGAACTCGGAGTGGAAGTGCTGCATGTTGCGTGCGGGCCGCTTGCCAATGGATCTTCACTGCCGAACGCGCAGCGAGTCGTTGCAAACCTGCGCGAGCTTGGCCATAACGTGAATATCGACGACCGCGTTCTGGCGATGGCCGCCGATTATTTCACTCGATTGGCGGAAGCCGAAGATCTCCCGGCGGGCACACCGCAGGAATACGACGCTTCGTTCCTGCGGCATCAGGTTGCGGGCGGCGTAATGACCACCACACGGCGGCAACTGGCCGAACTTGGCTTCGAAGATAGATTTCCGGAGGTGATGCGCGAAGTCGTGCAGGTACGCGCCGAGCTGGGCTATCCGATCATGGTCACGCCGTTCCCGCAGATTGTGTGTACGCAAGCCCTCTACAACATTATCGGCGCGGAGCGTTACGGAAACGTTTCCGATCAGGTGATCCGCTACGTGCTCGGAAAGTTTGGCCGGCCTACCGTGCCAGTTGATGCGAACGTGAAAGACCGCATTTTGTCGCGCCCGCGCGCTGCGGAGCTGGCTGCCGAACCGCCCCCATTGCCGCCGGAAGAATTGCGCAAACGATTCAAGGCAGGAATTTCCGACGAAGAGTTCTTGTTGCGGGCGACCATGCCCGCCGAAGAAGTGGACCAGATGCTGGCGGCCGGGCCTGCGCGGCGTCATTACAATCCAGATTTGCAGCCGGTTTTCAAATTGCTAGGCGAATTGCAGAAGCGCCCTGCGGCCTCCGACATCGTTATCGAAAAGCCCGGTTTCCGGCTCGCCTTACACAGTGCGCCCGCGCGCGAGGAGGCCCAGGCGTGAGGGGAGTGCGATGACTGCCGCTCCAGCGCATTCGGCCGCTGCACTCGAGAGACTGCGCATCTCGCGCGCTTTTATTTTCGATATGGACGGCACGCTGGTTTTGGGAGATAAGACGAATCATGGGCTAAGTCCGCTGCCGGGAGCTCTTGAAATGACTGCCCTACTGTCGGCTCGCGCCGTGCCGTTTGTTTTATTCACCAACGGCACGGCGCGGACGCCGCAACAGTACGTTGAAATGTTGCGGAGTGCAGGATTTTCGCTGCGTGAGAATGGCGTGATGACGCCGGCGAGCAGCGCCGCTGATCTCTTCCGGCGCAAAGGCTACCGCCGCATTCTGACGCTGGGCGGGGAAGGGCTCGAGAAACCTTTGCGCGATGTGGGAATGGAGACGGTGCCGGTGTCAGCGGAAGGCAAGCCCGTGGTGGATGCGATCCTGGTTGGGTGGTTTCGGGAGTTCACGATGAGCGCGCTGGAAACGGCTTGCTACGCCGCGTGGAATGGTGCAAAGGTTTACAGTTGTTCGCAGTCGCTTTTTTTTGCTACGGCTCATGGCAAGGCGCTTGGAACGTCGCGCGCGATCTCCGCGATGATCAGGGATCTTACGGGCGCGCGCATCAATGTCATCGGCAAACCCGCTCTCGAAGCGTTGCGTTGCGCGGCGCGCCAGCTCGGCGTTCGAACAAAAGAGCTCGCGGTCGTTGGAGATGATCCTTCGCTGGAAGTTCCGATGGCGCTGCGCGGCGGCGCGCTCGCCGTGGCCGTCAGCACGGGCATCGGCGCGGCAAGCTCTTTCGCGCACTTGCCGAAAAAGCAGCGGCCGCATCTTACCGTCCACGGCGTGGACGAACTTCTCTCGCTTTACAAAGGCCAATGATGAATATCGCAGAGCTCATCGCTATCGATGTCCATACTCACGCGGAAGTTTCTTGCCACAAGCCGTTCGATGAATACGCCAGGGAATTCGACGACGCCAAGGTGAAGTATTTCAAGTCCGGCAAACTTCCCACCATCGCGGAGACCATCGCGTACTATCGCAGCCGTAAAATTGGATTGGTCATGTTTTCGGTGGACAGCGAATTCGAGATTGGGCGCCGAAGGATTCCCAATGAAGAAGTGGCGGAAGCAGCGACCGCAAATTCGGACATCATGATTGCGTTTGCGAGCGTCGACCCGCATAAAGGCAAGCTCGGCGTGCGAGAAATGCGCCGCCTGCTGACGGAACACGGAGTAAAGGGGTTTAAGTTTCATCCGACCACGCAGGGATTTTTTCCCAACGACCGCATGGCGTACCCGATGTATGAAGTCATCGCGGAATACGGCTTGCCCGCGATTTTCCATAGCGGCCATTCCGGCGTGGGCACGGGCATGCCCGGCGGCGGTGGCTTGCGTTTGAAATATTCCAACCCCCTGCACCTGGATGATGTTGCCGCGGATTTTCCGGGTATGAAGATCGTGATTGCGCATCCCTCGTGGCCTTGGCAGGACGAGGCACTTTCGGTTTGCTTGCACAAACCAAACGTGTATATCGACCTTTCCGGGTGGTCGCCGAAATATTTTTCCCCGCAGCTCGTGCAGTACGCAAATACCTTGTTGAAGCACAAAATGCTTTTCGGCACGGACTTTCCGCTAATCACGCCGGATCGCTGGATGGAGGATTTTAAACAAGCGGGATTTCGGCCCGAGGTGCACCCGTTGATTTTCAAGGAGAATGCGTGTCGCCTACTGGGGCTTGGCCAGCCGCCCGCCGCCTAGAACCAAATTCCACGGCGAGCGCGAGCGGATCTTTCCGCAGCGAATGCTTTACTTGCTCAAGGCACGGTAACGATGACTTTTCCGATTTGCTCGTTGCCCTCCAGGTAGCGATGAGCTTCCACGATCTGGTCGAATGGAAACGCCTTCCCAATCATTGGCGTTAGCCAACTCGCGCGTAAACCCTCTTCCACAAAAGCCCGCGCGCGTTCGAATCGTTGCGGGTCGTGAATAATTTCAAAAACAAGATAACCGCGCATCGCAAACCCCTTCATTGCGGACGGCCCGAAAGGAAAGACCGTGCTTTGCGCCTGCCCGCTGAGATTGCCGTACAAAATCAGCCATCCGCCTGGCGCCATCGCTAGTGCGAGCGACGCAACGATGGGACCACCAATCGGATCGAAAGCCACTTTCGTTCCTTTGCCGCCGGTGATTCGCTGCGCTTCCATTTCTAGATTCTGCTTTTCTGTCACGATGACGTGAGCCGCGCCAGCTTTCCGCAGTGCTGCTTCTTTTGCCGCTGTGCGCGTCACCGCGATCGACACGGCGCCGGCATGATTGGCGATTTGGATCGCAGCAATCCCCACACTGCTGGAAGCGGCGGTGATGACCACCGCGTCGCCCGCGCCGATTTTCGCAATGTCAATCAGCGCGCCGTAAGCGGTCAAATACTGCATCCAGATGGAAGCGGATGCGTGCGTGCCCAATCCTGCGGGACGCTTCAGCAGGGCGAATGCGGGGACAATCGCGCGTTCTGCGTAAACTCCATACTTGTTCATCGAAAATGCCGGCATCACGCAGACGGGCTCGCCCACGGAAAAACCGGTGACCCCGTGACCGAGAGCTTCGACAACGCCGGCAGCTTCATAGCCCAAACGCGCCGGCAGTTGCGCTTTCTCGATGTATCGACCGGACCGAAAAGCAGCTTCCGCGCGGTTGAGCCCTATCGCTTCGACGCGCACACGCGCTTCTCCTGAGCCGGGCTCGCCGACCTCGAGGGATTCGAATCGCAAAACTTCTGGGCCGCCAAATTCGTGGAATCGCACGGTCTTCGTCAGCATTTTGCTTTTCTCCTGTTTCGGCGGTTCGCTCCGCAATTGCGGCGAAGGGTCTTTAAACTATTACAGACTCTTCGCACGAGCAAGCGTCTCAAAAATTGCGAATAACGGCCAAACGCAATTTCTGGAAAGCGAAGGCGAGAAGTATATATAGTTGGCCTGCGACAGTGTGCGCCTAGGCCGACAGCGCGGGCGCTCGAAACCCAGGTATCTGTACGGATCCGTGCCGCAAGGAGCATCCATGCAACGGAAAACTATTCGGTATATTGCAATCACCGTTGGGGTTCTGTGCTGCTCTGGATGCCAAAAGAAATCCAGAACTACGGAATCCTCGCGAGCTATCTCTTCGCCGGCGAACGTGGACGGAACCCGCATGCTGCACGCGGACCAGGAACCCGGAAACTGGATGAGCCAGGGCCGGACTTACAACGAGCAGCGGTTCAGCCCCCTGACACAGATTAACGATCAGAACGCCGGTCAGCTCGGACTCGCGTGGTACGTCGATCTGGACGCCAAGCGCGGGCAAGAGGCAACTCCCATCGTTGTCGATGGCGTGATGTATTTCTCGACGGCTTGGAGCAAAGTCTTCGCCGTGAATGCGGCGACGGGCGAGAAACTTTGGTCGTACGATCCGAAAGTGCCGCCGGAGTGGGGAGTGAGAGCGTGTTGCGACGTAGTCAATCGCGGCGTGGCTGTTTGGCACGGGAAAGTTTTTGTCGGGACATTGGATGGCCGCCTGGTTGCGCTCGACGCCGCCAGCGGCAAACCCGTTTGGGAAACTCTCACTATTGATCCGAACTACCGCTTCACGATTACCGGCGCGCCGCGCGTCGTAAAGGGCAAAGTGCTGATCGGCAATGGCGGCGCCGAGTTTGGGGTGCGCGGCTACGTTTCCGCATACGATGCCGACACCGGCAACCTGGCGTGGCGCTTCTACACCGTTCCAGGTGACCCGTCGAAACCGTTCGAGAATCCGGCGATGGAGACGGCCGCCAAGACCTGGAGCGGCAAATGGTGGAAACTCGGCGGCGGCGGCACGGTGTGGGATGCAATCGTCTACGATCCCGAGCTCGATCTGGTTTACATCGGCACGGGCAACGGAATTCCGTGGGACCGCCGCGCGCGCAGCCCGCAAGGCGAAGATAATCTTTTCACGTGTTCGATCGTCGCGCTTAAGCCTGAGACGGGCGAATACGTTTGGCATTACCAGGAAGTCCCCGGCGATGCGTGGGACTATGATTCCGCTTCGCCGATGATCCTCGCCGACGTCACAATCGCCGGCGTTGCGCGAAAAGTTCTATTTCAAGCTCCGAAGGATGGATTTTTCTACGTGCTCGATCGCGCCACCGGCAAATTGATTTCCGCGAAGCCTTATACAAAGGTGACGTGGGCGGGGGAAATCGATGCAACTACAGGCCGCCCGCTCGAAAACGCAAGCGCGCGCTATGAAAACGATGGGAAGGCCGCTCCAGTTGTTCCCGGACCACTCGGCGGCCACAGCTGGCATTCCATCTCCTACAGTCCGCAAACCGGATTGGTCTACATTCCCGTGCAGGAGGCTGGCTTCCTCTACAAGGCGGAAGGACGCTTCCAGGAAAGAAGTCTCGCGTTCAACACGGCCATCGATTTCGTCGCGGGCGGCATGCCGCAAGCCCCGGCGATAAAAAAAAGCATTTTAGATAGTATCAAAGGACATTTGTCGGCGTGGGATCCCATCCAACAAAAAGAAATCTGGCGCATCGACCGCACCAGTCCCGTCAACGGAGGAATCCTCACGACCGCGGGAAATCTTTTATTCCAAGGTACAGCGCAAGGCAATCTTGAAGCGTATCGCGCCGATAACGGCGCAAAGCTGTGGTCTGCCAGCGCGCAAAGCGGCATCGTTGCGGCTCCTATCAGCTACACCGTTGACGGCGAGCAGTACGTCGCCGTGGAAGTTGGCTGGGGCGGCGTGTTTCCTCTCGCCAGCGGGGAAGTAGCTCTGAAATCGGGCAGGACACAGAACATTAGCCGCATGCTCGCATTTAAATTGAATGGCAAGGCGAGTTTGCCTCCACTGCCAGAGTTCACGCAGCCTGTGTTGAACCCGCCACACCCGACGGCCAGCGCCGCAATTGCACAAAAGGGCGAAGGGCTCTTCCAAAATTACTGCTCGACGTGTCACGGCGATGTGGCCGTGAGCGGCGGCGTACTCCCGGACTTGCGCTATTCAGGCACGCTTGGAGATTCGGCGTGGACGGAAGTGGTTCTGGGAGGCACGCTGCAGCCTTACGGGATGGTCTCGTTTTCAAAAGAGCTTTCGAAGCAGGATGTCGAAGCCATTCGCGCGTACGTCATTCTTCGCGCGAATCAATCGTTAGCGAATTCGAACGCAGCTGCGAAGCCTTGATTCGGAGGTCTGAGGAAACTTAAGATTGCCCTCGACCTCATCCGCCGCCGAGGCTATGCTACCGACCACGAAGAATTGGAAAAGGGATTGAGCGGGATTGCCGCTCGCATTCTGTGCAAACGCGGCCGAATCATTGCGGCTCTCGACAGGGCCGGGCCCATGCTCAGGTTTGTTGGGCTTGATCTCGGGGAAAAAACCCTTTGCTGATAGATTAAGCGGCCAGGGTCTCTAAACACCTGAGTCGCACCTGGCCGACTTCGATACCGTCATGGAGTGGCTTGCGGGACCAAGTTTGGGAAAGAGGACCAAGAGGACATGGCGAACCCCATTCACGCTGACCACATAGGCAGTTTGCTCAGGCCACCCGATTTACTGGAAGCCCGGCAGAAGGGCGGGAATGCGGAAAAACTGCGCGCCATCGAAGATCACCACATCAAGCGCGTGCTCGCGAAACAAAAAGAACTAGGCTTTGAAATTTTCACGGATGGTGAATTTCGCCGCCGCAACTTCATGAGTGATTTTACGGACGCCGTCGAAGGCTTCGATTTCGGCGACGCCGTTGCTCGAAACTGGAGTGCTGGAGATAAAGGAGCCGCTCCTGTCAGCAGCGTCGCCGGCATCGTCACGAAAAAACTCCGCCAAGTGCGGCCTTTGACCGGGCACGAATTGCCGTTCACGAAGGCCAACAGTACGGGCGACATTAAAATGACTCTGCCGAGCGCCACGCAATTCCCCGCGATTTCCTTCAAGCGCGGCGTCACCGACAGCATTTACAAGAATCATTCCGAACTTTTGTGGGCCGTCGTCGACATCATGAAAAGCGATCTGGCGAAGCTCTCCAGCGACGGGGTGAAATACATTCAGATCGACGCGCCTCGTTACAGCTACTACATGGACCCCAAATGGCGCGAGTGGATTAAAAAAGAAATCGGAATGGAGCCCGACGCCGCGCTGGACGAAGCCATCAAAGCCGAAAACGCATGCTTTCGCGCCGCTCGCCGTCCGGGCGTCACCCTGGGCATCCATCTTTGCCGCGGCAACAATCGCAGTCACTGGTATGCCGAGGGCGGCTACGATGCCATCGCCGAAAAAATGTTTGGGACGCTCGAGGTAGACCGCTTCCTTCTGGAATATGATGACGCACGGTCCGGGTCCTTCGAGCCGCTGCGCTTCATCCCGAAGGGAAAAACGGTCGTGCTCGGCCTTGTCAGCTCGAAAGTCCCGCAAATGGAAAACTCTGACCAACTAGCCAAACGGATCGACGAAGCCGCAAAATATGTTCCCAAGGAAAATCTGGCGCTCAGCCCGCAGTGCGGTTTCGCTTCGACCGCTGAAGGCAACCTGATCACCGAAGACCGCCAGTGGGCCAAACTCAAGTTAGTGGCAGACACGGCTCGCCGCGTCTGGAGCTGAGACCGCCTTCTAGTACGTTGCAGCCGCTTCGTCTGTGCTAGCGTCGGCACGGGTCTCTAAAAAAATCTCTAGTGCGCCATGGGCATGGACTAGTTTCTGGTGACGGCTGCGAGCTCAACGGAGCGGCTCCCACCTGGGCAACACGAATAATGTCGAACGACGCTTTGGTGACGCTTCAAGATCGAGTGGCTATTCCAAACTCGAGCGTTGTGGTACTAGACCCTTGCACCATCCCACTGTATAAAGCTCGGTACATGCTTTGCGGCGTCCCGGTTGCTCAAAGGAACGTTACAGGCGATCGGCTCTCCGCGCATCGTGACACGCCTGCGTGAACGGGATTGAAAACAAATGAGCGAACCAACACCTAGCTCGAACTTCGGCCGTCATGTGTATGGAGTGGCGGTTTTAGCCGCTGGCGTTATCACGCTAGTATGGCACGACTACAACGGCTGGCATCAGCCGCGTTACGTTGTCTACGCCGCCGCCGTTGCCCTGATCCTCGGCGGCGCTGCGATGCAGTTCCGTCGGGCAGCGAAAATGGGCGCAATTGTGGTTGGGGCGATTTTTCTTGTCTTCGCCCTACAGTGCGTGCCAGGAATCGTCGCCGCACCGCGAATCTACAATAGCTGGGGCAACTTCTTCGAGCAGCTTTCTCTCATGACCGGAGCGGTGATCGTTTATGGATGCTTGTCGTTGGCATGGTCACCAGAAACGACTCATCGGATCGGCCGCATTCTTTTGGGGATCTGCACCGCTTCGTTTACCCTCGAACAGGCGTTCTATCTTCAGTCTACCGCCGGTTTTGTTCCGAAGTGGATTCCGCCAAGCCAGATGTTTTGGGCGGTAACGACGACTGTTTTGTTCGCACTAGCGGCTTTAGCTCTTCTCGCGAATCTAATGGCGCTTCTCGCCGCTCGTCTGCTGACATTGATGCTCGTGTTCTTTGGGCTACTCGTGTGGGTTCCTTCGCTGCTTTCGGATCCACGCAGTCACACGAATTGGAGCGAAACCGCCGAGACCTTCGCGATTGCCGGCACAGCATGGATCCTGGCTGATCTCCTCGGCGAGCATCGGCTTACTGACCATGGCCCGCAATGACGTATAACCTGGCATTTGCAATCCTTGAATAGATCTTTTTAACTTGTTGTTTGAATGGGGCTCTAATTTCTGCTTGAATAGCCGCACGGAGCCGTCATGAAAATTTACAATTTAATAGGATATCTGATTATTTTGTCCTACCTGCTGGCGTGCATGTATTCCGCCCCGGCTCATCTGGGACCTTGGACTGGAATGTTGATAGGCGGAGTTTATTTTGTCTTTTGCTGGTTTCTTGGCGGGTTGTATTTGGCCGATGTGCTTCATTTGGGAATCGCACATCGTTCACTCGATTACAAGGAATGGTTCATAAAGGCCGTCACTATCGTGAACAATATCTTCGGGCTCTACGTAGATCCGATTGCCTGGGTGAATCGCCACCGATTGCATCACAAACATGCTGACCATTCTGGGGATCCCAATAAACTTTCGGGCGACGGTTTTTGGCGAACCATGTACCTATGTTTGATGCCGTATCAATGCATTGAGAATTTGGCAGTCGACAGGATTTTAAAGTCGCGGACTTTTCGCGTCGCTGCAAATCCGGTTTTTGCAATAGTTGCACAAGCCTCTAGCTTTTATCTCTTCTGGAAGTTAGTTGGAGATCTGAAGTTCACGCTGGTGATGTGGCTTGGAATACGAATTTTTGCGCTGTGGGTAAACATGATTCAAAACTATTGGACGCACACTCGAGAATTTGGATACCGGCGGTATGACGATGAAGAGGATAACGCCATGAACATCGGCGAGTGGCTGCCGGTAACGGCAACCTTTAGCGCTTGCTTGCAAAATAATCATCATCATTATGAGGGGCTTTTGCGGCTGAGCCACGACAAATCCGAGTACGATTTTGGATTTTTAACCGTCAAACTGATGAAACATTTGGGATTGGTGAAGGCAACGAGAACTGGCGCGGACTTACCTCGGGACGTTCCATTAGGCGCGCTGGATTTTTAGGGCGTTCTTTTTCTTCTTGTAAACGGTTGAATGGTTTGCCGGAAAAAGCCATCCGCAATGTTTTCGCCGTCAAGGCCGTAAGTTTCCGGCCACTCATCGGGATAGTGATAAGTCCCAAAGATTTTATCAATCCACGGAAAATGAATTGCAAAGTTCTTGTCAATGCCCTCTTTTTGAGAGGTATGGTGCCAATGGTGATATCTGGGCATAACCAGATACTTTTCGAGCCATTTGGCATTGGGACCGAAATTGCAATGAGTCCACGTAGCGTGAATGGTAACGAAAATCAGATAGGCCAGGATGATCGTTTGCGAAAATCCAAGCATGAGAGGAGCAAGGATAAATCCGCGGACAAGTGTGTCGTCCACAAAGTGGGCGCGCGATCCCGCGATCCAATCAAGCGCCTTCGAAGAATGGTGAACGGAATGAAAACGCCATAGAAAAGGAACTTTATGCAAAGCCAGATGAATAAAATATTCCGCGATATCCGCAACCACCACGGCCAAGAAAAATTGCAACAACCAAGGCATACGAGCGATAAATTCTTGAAGAACCGGAACACCCAAATATTTGGTGGCTTGTGTGGCGGGCAATAAAACAAGAAAGGATAAAATTTGTAGGGGGAGATGAGTGGACATGAAATAAACGACGTCCAAAGTCCACTGATTCCTGAAGGTTCCCTGTTTTGGATACTGGGGCCAGAGTCTTTCGAGTGGCACGTAAATGAGCGCCATCAAAAACAAATCAAGCAAGAACCAGTCCAGTCCGATGGCAATCCCGCCATGCGGAGTTTCATTGATTTGTACGCTTGATCCACCCAAAGCGGTTGTCGCGATGGCAAGCAGCATTCCGGTCAATGCCAAAATCTTTTTCTTGCGCTTAATCGAAGAAATGATTCCGAATAAGATTGCCGCCACTATGAGGCCCTGGATCAAAACGCGCATAGTGTGCATTGGATAATGCGGACGCAGTTCTGGAGAGCTCAGTAACTGAGGAAAATGCAGGCACAAAACTGCTCCGAATGATAGAAATCCAAAAAAGGCCGATAATATCCCGCTCCACCAGCCCGTTCCAAAGCCGGTAGACTCGGCATCGCCAAAGAATTCATTAATTTGTTGTTCGATCACTATGTCCTTATTTTACGTTCCTCGATTTATGCACGCTATTGGAAAGATACTGGGAAGTGCCATTAGTGAGAGCTCCTTGCAGCGAAGCGCACTTGATGCACATCTAGTGCGCCGCAAGCTGTGTTATCCGACAAGTGGCAACGTTGATCGACGCTTGCTATGCAACGGCGGCGTTTATCAAGAGTTAGCTGGAACCCATTAAACTTGTGTTACGTTCAAGTCAGCAGCGTGTTCAATGGAGAAATTACCTTGCGGAGCGTAAAAGACGTTTTGTTGATGCGCTTTGTGCCCGAACAGTCACAGTACGGTCTTTCTGTCTTGCGTGTGTGCACAGGGCTGAACTTGTTCTTGCATCACGGGTGGGAAAAGAACCCTGCGCACTGGGCGCAGTTCATGGCTCACTTTCCGAATCCTATTGGGGTCGGGTCGCATCCTTCATTCCTTATCGCCTTTGTTTCTGATTTCGTTTGCGGGATTTTGCTGACCATCGGGTTAGGCACTAGATGGGCGGCTCTCTTCTGTTTCGGAAACATCTTTGTCGCGTGGGGCTTCGTGCATCACTTCGCCTTCCTGGGCAAAGGGCCAGGACCCGAACATGGCGAACTTATGGTGCTGTATCTGGCAGCGATGCTGACACTGCTAATCGCCGGTCCAGGCGCAATATCCGTGGACCGTCTTCTGGCTCGGAAGGCATGACTTACAACTAGCCATTCCCCTGGAAGCTTAGGTAACAGGACATTAAGACTTGGACCGATTTCATTTGTATGACAACGGCTGCGGGATTTGTCCAAGCGCATTCTGAGCAATCTCGGTTTGCTGCTATTCTCAGTTCATGAGGCGCGGGTGCGCGAAGGACGTTTTGCTAAAGAGCCTGGTCGCAATTGTGCTCGCTATAGTGTTCATTTCTCTTTTAGCGCAGGTACTGCTCCATCCACGTTAATCTGGGACGGAGGTGAATCCTAATTCTGCCGAGCCAGGGCTTCTAGCAGTTTGTCGATGTCGTTCATGTCGTTGAATATCGAGGGGGACACTCTTATAAAGTTTCGGCCAAGCCGAACATTAACGTTTCCCCGGCGCAGACGCTGTGAAACAGATTGGTAATCCTTGACCGCGAACGAGACCAGTGCTGAGGCGGACTCCGGCGGGGTGAGCGGTTCGAATCCGAGCCGCGGCATCTCCTGTTGAAGCTTCTTGATCATGGGCTGGCGGTACGCTTGAATATTTTCAACGCCAAGTTTCCGAATGTAAGGCAGCGATTGCGCAAGAACATGCGTTGCTCCAATCGCAGGTGTTCCAACTTCAAAGTGCCCCGTTGCATCCGGGCGAAGCTTCCAGGTGTAGGGTGTAGCGGCTGGAGGATCGCCGGGAAGAACATGCGAATCGAGTGATTGCGCTTGGAAATAGCCATACTGGGGACATGCCGTCATTTGGTCGAGGAGTGATTCCTTTACGAAGAGAAAGCCAAGCCCGAAGTCTCCCATAAGCCATTTGAAACTGGAGCACGCACAAAAATCGACGCCGCTCTCGCGTACATCGATGGGTGTGTTGCCAGCAGCTTGAACAATGTCCGCGTAGACGTATGCGCCACGGGCGTGGGCAAGATCGCAAACTGCCTTGAGATCGTATTGAAATCCATTGTCCATGGCGACGAGCGATATTTCTATCAATTTTGTTTTTTTGTCGACGACGCGCTCCATGTCGTGCAAATCGATTCGCCAATCGTGAGGCTGCACGATACGGAGATCCAGTCCATTGCGCTTCTGCAACTCGCCCAAGTGCAAGAGCGCACCTTCGAAGTGCAGAGCGTCGGTCACCACGTTGCCGCCGGTGTGCGGAATTCCTAATCCGTTTACGACAAGATTTTCTCCGGTGCTGGTGTTGGGAATGAAACTGATTTCGGAAGGCTTGGCGTTGATCAAGGCAGCGAACTCGGCCTTGATATCGACGTTTTCGAGCTGCTTCGATAACACGTCAGGCACGGATCGAAGTTCCGCATACTGACGGAGGGCTTGCGCCGCGGCGGCCGGCATCGGATGTGTATAAGCGCAGTTAAGGTAGGTGACGCCATCAGGAATTGCGAAATCGCTTTTGGCAGGAAGAGCAAGCGCGGGAGATGAGGCAGATTTCGCAGGCAGCAAGGCCTGCGAATTTGCGCCATGAATGGAAAGAGCCGCCAGGCCCCCGATGCCGGTTAGGAATTCACGTCGATTGGTGTGCATGAGTAAGTCTCCTTTATTGTGCCGGTCACGGTTCTAAGGGTAGCGCGACCATCACTGTGGAATCCAGGCGACCCTTAACTTCTGGACTGTCAGCAAACGGGACAAGTCCCGTATCAGGACTCCACTTTTTCCTTTTACGGCGTTGATCCAGACTCCATGCTCAACCAGTGATATTTGGGAGTGCGGTCTCCGGACGCGGAAACTCGGACTCATCGTTCGGACGACAAGGCTGTATTCCTTTGGGAAGTTCTCCGAGTACAACGGCAAGGTTGCTCTAGCGCTTCGGGCGCGCCAGCGAGTCCGCCACGACCCAGGCGGCACCAATCACGGCTAGATTCACGGCGCTCTCAGTCCAATTCCAGTGGCTCGCGTGATCGGTCAGGAGGATCCGCCCGTTCGCCAACAGGCCGAAGGAGACGAGCATGGCTGTCATCAGGATCGCGGCGAGGCGGGCCTGAACGCCGGTCAGGATTGCAACGCCCGCCGCGACGAAGCCAGCCCCGGTCGCATAAGCCCAGAACTCCTGCGTAGGCGGCAGCCATTTGGGGACCATCGAGGCGGTGTTGTGGATATAGGCAAAATGCGCTCCGCCGAATACCAGCGCACAAACTCCGAACGCGAATTGGCCCAGGCGGGTAAGGCGCGCGGCCAGTGGCGCGTCGATCTCGGCGGTAGCGGTGAAGACAAGTAGCCCGGCGACGGCGATCGCGAGCTGCATGGCGATTTCTTCGTAGATGATGTATACGGCGTAATACTTGAGCAGCAGACGGCCGTTCATCAGGATGACGACAAAGAGCGTGTAATAGAGGGTGAGCGCAGCGGCACCCCAGGCCGCGATTCGCCGCCACTCGATGGCCGCGGCCGCGATCACCATGAACGCGCCAACGGCATAGGCCAGGGCGGTGCGAGCGGGAAAGTGTTCGGGCACCGGCTGCCCCGGGTCAAAGGTCCCAAACGCCAGGGTGGCGATCCCCAGGGCCATAACGCCCAGGCCGTAGACCCGCCAGCCGAAGGCCGTCGTCGTTTTTTCAGCTGTCATGACTGCTCCAGCTTAGACTCGGATAGTTTTGCTCAGGTGAGCAGAAGTTCTAAAATAGTTCTGGTCATCTGACTAATCTTGGGTAGTGCTCCGGTTCGAGATATTTTGGCAAGTGGAAGACCCCCAATCGATCTGTAGTGGGTCACTCGTCCGGTTGAGCCCGCAGTGTTTATGAGGAGTTTGCCAGCCATTGAAGTAATAAGCCTGTGTTCTGAAGTCACGGCTTCATCTGACTGATGAGCCAGAAATACGTGAGCAACAAACCACCAACGACGATAAGAGCCGCCGCAAACCTGGACTTATATCGACAGAGAAGACCACAAACAGCGACTAGAAGCCCTGTCAGCGACATTACAACGCAGAATCGGTTCGATGGAAGATCAGGAGAGTCAAACAAGAACGATAGAAACAGGATGGAGGCAGCCGCGCCAATCGCAAGCGGAAAGATTCGGGCCGGGTGCTTGAGGCTTGCAGGTTCACGGCGAAATTCGATTGCGGCGGCGGAAGCAAAGCAAAAAAGCGGGAGGCCCACCAGAACAAGCGCTATGTTTATCGGGGTCATAGTCGGGGGCCAAGGAGGAGTATAAGCCGAGTTTGAAAGCCAGAGAATCGATGGCCTTCATGAACCCGCAGCGTCAACCGGGACTTACTTAGGATCTGTCTGACTTAAGCAAACGTTCGGCGTATGCACTACGCAGCCCTCTCCCAGTTCGTGCGCATCTTGCCGCACCGACTTCAGCTTCAGCAAGCCTCCCGTCTTCAGGCCGTTCAATACTTGCGACTCCAACTGCGGATCGCGTAACTTGCCGCCGGAAAAGATTGCCCACGACAGTCACTAACTCCATCTGATAAGCTCCGCTCGAGCGCGTGATTTTCGTCAGCACGCCCTGCCCAATCGTCGAATTCACCGCCATGGTGAAAGGCACCACCAAGCGACCGCGCTCGCATAGCCGATCCAACCAAATCGCCTGCGGGTGAGTGACTCCGCAATTTATGAGCATAGCGTCGCAATCGCCCGGATCAAACGCCGCCCCATCTCCAGCCTCGACGCGCACGTGCGCATAATTCACCAGATTCTGCCGAGCTCGCTCCGCCAGTTCCGGCTGAAGTTCCAAGGCCACCACTCGCCCGTTCGGCCCCACGACTTCCGCCATGATCGCGGTGTAATAGCCGGCCCCGCATCCCAGGTGAAACACGCGATCCCCTGACTTCAGTGCTAACGCATCGATCCACCGACCCAATGCGCTCGGCTGCCCGTTGTTGATATCCTTCGCACGATCCAACGACACGACCACGTTGTGATAGACGTCCCGAGGATCTGCTACCATCACATACAACAGTTGCATCAAGCCAGCTGCTGACATGGCGCGCCCCTCCGCCGATCCAAGATGCCATGGCCCCGGCCCCAAGAACTTTTCTCGTGGTACCTTTGCAAATGCCTGCACTAATCCGGGTGTCGTCAAGTTCGCGGCAAAGCGGACTTCTTGCGCATAAAAACTCCGGCATTCCTCAATTGTCATCATGATGAGAGGACTCCTCAGGCAGCAATACTGCCTCGCTTCGGCGGATGGACGGAGCTTAACCCATTCCGAACACCCACGTCTGGGTCAGTCGCGTTATCGAACATCTTGGAACTCGTAGCGACCATTCGGTGACAAGTGCCGCGCGCGTATGCCTCACGAGCTGGGCTTGAGGGCTGACAAATTTAACGTAGATTCGGCGAGTTTGTTGGGGATGCTGTTGAGGGCGTGGACGAGTGAGGCGACACAGTCGCACTAAGTTTCTTTATGTGGTTGGATAAGCAAGCGCCACACGGCGTGCAATGCTCGCAATTTTCGCTTATAATCCGCGGGCCATGAAGAAATGGATTATCGCAACGCTGTTTATTGCCACTGCTGCATTCGCGCAGCAAACCCACAATCAATATGAGCCGCCGAACGGGCCGGGCGCCGGTCAGAAGCTGCTCGCGCAATTTGCGGGCGACTGGGACGTCGTCAAGACTTTCTTCCCGGCGAACGGGAAGCCGATCGTGACGAAGGGAACGTGTAAACAGTACATGATCGAGGACGGCAAGTTTCTGCAGTCGGATTTTATCTTCTTCAATGCTGACGGAACGAAGGGCACCGGCACGGGAATCTCGGGCTTCGATTCCAAAACGAATCGCTTCACCACGGTGTGGTACGACTCGCGGCAGACGACGATGTCGATTCGCCAAAGCGATGGCACATTCGACGGCAAGAACATCGTGCTGTGGACCACGCCCCTCGATACCGAGCATCCCGGGCGCAAGACCGTCGCGCGAGCGCACCTTGAGGAAGACGGCCGCGTGCTCCTCCATCGCCATTTCATGATCGATGAAAAAGGGAACGAACGGATGATGATCGAGCTGCGGATGACGCGGAAGTAGTTTCCCCGCGGGGCAATGTGCCGAGGGAAAATCACGTCAGGATGAAAGCGTTTCGCTAGCACATTCCAAGTCCGAGAAAGTCGCGTCGGCGGAAACGGGCCGCCTCGTGCGAGCCTTGCTTGACTTTCGCGAGAGCACGGGGAAAAATCGTGGCGTTCCCTAGCAAGAAATCAGTGCGATAAGCGGCTGTTTTTTTTGCATTTTTTCGGTTCCGCTGTCAGCCTCGCCCGTATCGCAGCCACGCATCAGGAGGCACTATGTCTTCCACTCCCTACATCGGCGGAAAAAATATCGAGGCGCCGCCAGCGGCGTTTTCCGATGTCATTAATCCCGCCAATCAAAGACCTTTCGCGCGCATCTTTATGGCCCGGGAAGAGCACATGCGCGCCGCGATTGATGCGGCGGATACGGCGAAGAAGGCTTGGGGCGAAACGATGGCCGCACAACGCGAGGGCGTTTTGATGCGTGCCGCCGATGAACTCGAAAAAGCTTCGGAGGAAATGATCGAACTCTTGATCGACGAAGCGGGCTCGACATTTGGCAAAGCTCATTTCGAAATTCCTTTCGCTGCAAACTTAGTTCGCTCGATTGCCGGCGAAGCCCGCAGGATTCGCGGTGACGTTTTTCCTTCCGATGTGCCGGGAATGATTTCCATGGCGATTCGCCGGCCCTTGGGTGTTGTCGCAGGCATTTCTCCTTTCAATTTCCCGGTTGTGCTTTCGCTGAAGAAAGTTGCGTTTGCCCTGGCATGCGGAAATACATTTGTGTTGAAGCCATCGGAAGAGACGTCGCTCATTGGACTGAAGCTCGCGGAGATTTTTGAACGAGCTGGCGTGCCGGCTGGAGTCTTCAACGTTGTTCCCGGTGACGGACCGACACTCGCGAGAGTTCTGTTCGATGATCCGCGCGTGAAGCTGGTCTCGTTCACGGGCTCATCGGCCGTCGGACGAATCATTGCGGTGGAGTGCGCCAAGCGCGGCAAACGTTGCGTTCTTGAAATGGGCGGAAAAAGCCCGTTGATCGTTTTGAAGGATGCGGATTTGGATTACGCCGTGGATACCGCGTGCTTTGGAATTTTCATCCATCAGGGTCAGATTTGCATGGCGGGCTCTCGCATCATCGTCGAGGCGCCGATTTATGAAGAGTTCCTGAAGCGTTTCGCGGCGAAAGCGCAAACGATGAAAGTGGGCGATCCGCGCGATCCACACACGGTGATTGGCCCGCTCATCCGTTCTTCGCAGTGCCCGATGATCGACAAGAAAATTAAGGACGCGGTTGCAAGCGGTGCGCGGCTCTTGACCGGGGGAAAATACGAAGTGAATTTCTATCACCCGACAGTGCTTGCGGACGTGACGCCAGAGATGGCTGCATTCCGCGACGAGTTGTTCGGACCCGTCGCCGCGGTGACGAAAGCCAACGATGCGGATCACGCTCTCGCGCTCGCCAATAGTTCGACTTATGGACTGTCGTCCGCGGTGCTTACCAATGATTTACAGCTCGCGATGCGCTTTGCTCTCGAACTCGAAGCGGGCATGGTTCATCTGAACGGCCCAACAATCCACGACGAAGGAACCGTTCCGTTTGGCGGCGTGAAAGATTCGGGGATGGGCCGCGAAGGCGGACGCTGGTCGACCGATGAAATGACTGAAGTGAAATGGGTCACGATTCAAACAGGCCGCCGCCAATATCCTTTTTAGTCCAGCATAAAGTCTAAACATTCAGCGAGATTGCGCAGTTTGTAGGCTATTCCAGGGCAGGGAAGCGTTGCAGAGGCGAGGCTTGTCTTTGCCGCTGAGTCCAGTCAAATCAGATATCAAATATCAAAAAAAACTGTCTCGCCAGGTCCTTGTAGAATTACGTTCCACTCTAGTGTTCCCGGGCGGTCGCCCAATTGTTTTGCGATGAGAGTGCCACGCCGGTCAGCCTCGACGAGGTTCAGCACGAAGTCGTCCGCGTTGCTCGGTTCATCGGGAAAATAAATGCGCGTAATGAGCCGTTGCAGCAATCCGCGTGTGAATACGGAAACGGCCAAATGCGGCGCCTGCAATTTTCCGTCTGGGCCGGGAACGCGTCCCGGCTTGATCGTCGTAAAGCGAAAACGCCCTTCGTCGTTAGTGGGAACGCGTCCATACCCATTAAATCCCTTGTCGGTGGGTTTTTCCTGCGGATCATCCGGATGCGCGTACTTGCCGTTCGAGTTGGCTTGCCAGATTTCGACGATGCCGTCGGGCACGGGGTTCCCGTCCCCATCGAGGATGCGGCCTGCGATCTCCACGCGTTCACCAGAGACGTTGGCTCCCGCCAAATTCTCCCGATAGAGCCAACTGAAGCCAATGCTGAAAAATGGGCCGACCGTTTGCGATGTCGTGGCATGAAGACTCATGGTTTTTCTCCGTGAACATGAGTTTCCATCGGGGTGCTTTCGCGTCCACTGAGCACGATGTCGAAGCGGTAGCCCAGCGCTTGAGACGGCATCGTAGTTTCCCAATCGAACTGCGAAATAAGCCGATTGCGGGCCTTTTCGTCGTCGATGCAATTGAAGATCGGATCGAAAGGAATGAGCGGATCGCCCGGAAAATACATCTGCGTCACGAGTCTCGTCGCGAACGCCGGACCGAACAGAGAAAAATGAACGTGCGCGGGCCGCCATGCATTGTGATGATTGCCCCAAGGATATTCGCCGGGACGAATCGTGACGAACCGGTAGCGGCCCTCGCCATCCGTCACGGCATGACCGCAACCGGCGAAGTTCGGATCGAGCGGCGCGTTATGTTGATCCTGGGTATGCAGATAGCGCCCGGCAGCATTTGCTTGCCAGATTTCAACGAGCGTGTGCGGAATGGGCCGCGAATTTTCATCGAGCACGCGGCCGCTAACGATGATGCGTTCGCCGAGAGGTTCGCCGGAATGTTGACGCGTCAAATCGCTGGCTTTCACATCGGCAATTTCCGGGCTGAAAACGGGCCCCGTAATTTCCGAGAGGGTCTGAGGAAGCGGCACAAGAGCCTGCAAAGGTGCGCGTTTCAGCGAAGAGACATAAGGAGGATACAAGTGGCGAGGCTGGGTACCGGGGTGGTATCGCCGGTAACCCGAAATCGTATTCATGCAAGTTCCCCCTTATGAAGATGCTGTCATTAAAGCGATGCGTGAGGCTTTTTATGGCACGCGCCTCCTCGCCGCTGGATTGCAAACGCAACTGCGCGGGCATTCTACGGCACCCCCATAAATTCCCGCAATGCCGATTATCGAAATAATGTGCGCATATCGGTCAAATTCGTGTAATCTCTGTCGCCGAAGTTGTTTTTTTGATGGTTTCTTTGCGGGGGATGCACATGGCTGCCGCACTTTCGGATCCACGTTCCAGACTGCAAGCGCCGGGCAAACCTGAATCGAAACGGCTAGTGCCGAGTAAACCTGATTTGAAACGCCAAGTGCCGGGCAAAGCCGCTTTGAGAGAACGAATGCCGGGCAAAGCTGTTTCGGACGTGCCGCCCCCCGCGGTTCCTCAGACAGCGTCAGCGCAAATTGATGCGTACAGCGGCGATCCTAATTTTATGACTTCGTTGGCGCGCGGGCTGGCCGTGATTCAAGCTTTTTCCCAAAGGCAGCGCGAACTGACTGTTTCTCAAATCAGCGCGAAGACGGGCTTTTCGCGTGCAGCGGTGCGCCGCTGCCTGTATACGCTCGCGAATCTCGGCTTCGCGGCGACGGACGACAGCCGGCACTTTCACCTCCGGCCCAGGATTCTTGCGCTAGGCCATTCTTACATTTCTTCGATGCCCTTGGCTGCGATTGCGCAGCCGATCCTGGAAAATGTGAGCCACATCCTGCACGAGTCCTGTTCCATCGCCACATTGGACAAGAACGAGATTATTTACATTGCCCGCGCGAACGTAACGCGGATCATGTCGATCGATCTCGGAGTAGGGAGCCGGCTGCCGGCGTTTTGTACTTCCATGGGGCGCGTTTTGATTGCCGACTTGCCGGCAGACAAGCTTAACGAATTTCTGGGGCGTGTTGAATTCAAGCGCTATACAGAGCGAACGGTGGCGAACGCGGAAAAACTGCGGCAGATTTTGCGCCTGGTTCAGCGCAATGGCTGCTGCATTGTGGATCAGGAATTGGAGTCCGGTTTGCGGTCGCTGGCGGTTCCGATTAAAGATTCCGCCGGACGAGTGGTTGCGGCGCTGAACGTGGGCACGCACGCACAACGCGTCTCGATTCAAGACTTACAGATACGATTTTTCCCGCAGCTCAAAGCCGCAGCGCAGGAGCTGTCACTGATTGTGAGATGAGCGAGGGAAAGAGCGCAAAAGAACGGAGAAGACGAAGGGTGCCGAAAATTTGAGCGATATTCGCACGAGCGCCCGATTAAAGACTTGACAGGGGCGATGTGAAGCATTAGACCTGCACGCAAAAGGTGTGTATTTGGAATTTGGATTGGCATGATTGCTGGTTCGAATCGTTAGCGGGAGGGGTGGATCATGAGGCGCAACACGGGGTTGTGGGCCGTACTTGGAATCGTGATTCTCTGCGCGTGGGCAAAGCCTGCATTTTCCCAGGGCGGCGTGAGCGCAGCGCAATTGAATGGCACGGTGAAAGATGCCAGCGGCGGTTCCGTGGCGAATGCCACGCTCACTTTACGTGATGTCGGCACCAACCGCACTTACACCGCCGTCTCGAACGACAATGGCCTCTACATCATCCCTAACCTGCCTCCGGGGACTTATGAATTGACGACGGAAGCGACGGGGTTTGCGAAGTCCACGCAGACGGGGATTGTACTGACGGTGGGCCAGGTGGCCACGATCGATGTAAACGTGAGCGTGGCGCAGAGCGCGGAGAAAGTGGTGGTTACCACGGAAACTCCGCCGGTGGAACCGACGCGCACGGAAGTCAGCCAGGTAATCGACACAAAGCAAATCCAGAATCTGCCAATCAGCGGCCGGGTGTTCACGGACTTCGCACTTTTGACACCGGGAGTAGCCACGGGACGAACGAGTTTGCAGTCCACCATCACGGAGTTCGAAGTGACGAGAATTTCGTTCGGTGGAATGCGTGATTTGAGCAACGCGGTGACGGTGGATGGAGCAGACACGATCAACACGGCAACGGGATCGCAGCGCTCGACGCCTTCGCAGGAAGCGGTGAGCGAGTTTCGCGTGGTGAACAATGGATTTGGAGCGGAGTACGGACGGGCGCTGGGCGGAATCGTCAACATCGTGACCAAGTCAGGCACGAACGAGCTGCACGGGTCGGCTTACGACTACTTGCAGAACAACGCGACAGACGCGCGATCGCTGCTGCAACCGGCGCCGCAAGCCGACGATTTGAGACAGAATCAGTTCGGCGGGACGCTTGGCGGTCCGATTAAGAAAGACGAGACTTTTTTCTTTATGAATTATGAGGGACAACGACGCGCAGAGTCACCCACTTACCCGAGCACGCTGGTCGGACCCGTAGCGCTTTCAAATGGTACGCAGTCCACCGAACTAGCGCTCATCAATCAGGCGAAGGAAGCCATGGGGCTTCCGCCGGAAAACCTGAATATTCTGACGACGATGAACACCGACAACGGGATTATCAAAATCGATCATCAGATCAATAAGAACAATCGCCTGTCGGTCAGGTATAACGCTTTTGATGGCCGTGAGTTGAATCTTCTTGTGGGAGACACTCTGGATGGAGGCGGCATTGGAGCGCCGAGCAGCGGCCACGATGCGTTCATTCGCGATCAAGATCTTGTGGGCATCGTGAATTCGCAGATTTCGCCAAGCCTTGTGAACACGGCCCTCGTGCAATATGCAAGGCGGCACTATAACTTTCCCGGCGTGACGGGCCAGCCCAACCTGGATATCCCGAACGATTTGCTGTTCGGCCATAACTTCGGTGTGTTAGACGCGATTTACGAGAGCAGGGTGCAAGCCACGGACTCCGTGGCATGGGTGAAAGGGCAGCATCTGGCTAAATTTGGTGTAGACACAAACTTCATCAACAATTTCGTGATCTGGCCGGGATTCACGCCGATGCGGATTGTCCTGCCCGGAATCAACTGCCTGGTGGAATTCGCTAATTTCGTGAACCCTGGCGCGGACATCCCCACATCGCTGAACCCAGGCGACACATGTCCTTTGCCACCAAGCCTTGATGGCACGCCAATCGTATTCTGGGGAGCCCCGGTCGGCTCTGGCCCGGTTGCTCCGGGGTTCGAGCCACCCTCACTATGCCCGGCGACGGGATGCACGCCAAGCAGCTGGTCGAACGCCTATTTGCCTTCGCAGGCGGCGAATTTTTCCGAAACGCTGAACCATAGCTATTACGGATTCTACGCGCAGGATCAGTGGCGACTCACGCCGAAGCTGACGTTCAATTATGGGTTGCGCTGGGACTTCGAAAAAGGCCTGGAGAAGCAGATCAATCCGGATTACCGGGGCTGGCAACCCAGAGTGGGACTCGCTTACGCTCCGGACAGGCATACCGTGATTCGAGCGGGATTTGGAATGTTTGATGACCGCTTCAACCTCTCTTTCCTGTTCATCACCCAGCCGCAGAAGCCGGTGATCATCCCGAACGAAAACTTGCCTGGAATTCGAGCAGGCGCGAACTCCGCAACGTGGGTGTTGAACCAGTTGACGCCCGGACCGCCAAACCCTGGAGGGCAAATGATATTGCCTGCACAGGCCGCAGCCACTTTAATTACTACAGGCATGGTGCCGCCGGAATATATCACCGGTCCGCCTGGGACGACGGTCACAGCCGGCGCTGGAATGGTGGACCATAACAGCCGGATTCCGTATTCGGAGCAGGCTACGCTGCAGATCGACCGGGAACTGGGGCATGGACTAGTGATCAGCGCCGGATATCTTTTCGTGTCGGCGCACAAGCTGGTGAGGGCAGAGGACCTAAACATCTGTCCTACGACGGGGACTACGAACGCTGGCAACGACTTGTGCGGCAGCCGGCGCGCCTCCTCCAGACTGGCCAACCGGGAAAGCCAATTTCAGCGGTGTGCTTTATACCAACGCCGGTCTGCTGTACTTCACCGACAACAGCGGAAACAGCGTATATCATGGCGGGACGCTGCAAGCTACGCAGCACCTCGGGCAATACCTGCGCTTCAATGCAAACTATACGTTTTCGAAGACGCTGGATGACGGAACATTTACTACATTTGTGAGCACGCCGCAGGATCTGTATGACCGGTCACTCGAACGGGCCAACTCGAACCAGGACATCCGCAACCGCTTTGTCGCCAACTTCACGGCCGATGGTCCCGAAAAAACGCTGGCTCGGAATTTCGAGCTAAGCAGCATCATCACGGCGCAATCGGGACGGCCTTTCACCATGTTCGTGGGATTCGATGCCAATGGGGACACAAATCCCGTGACGGATCGCGTGGGAGACGCGGCTCGAAACACGTATTGGGGGGATTCGCTGGTCGCGTGGGACCTTCGCGTATCGCGATACTTCAATCTCCGCGAGCACGACCGAATCGAGTTTGCGGTGGATGCGTTCAATGCGCTCAACCGCGCCAACGTCAACGAAGTGACGTCCGTGTATGGGACGTATAACTTCTGCGGCGGGGTGGTGCCCAGCCATTATAAGGATGCCGCGTCTCTGGCCGTCCAGACCGTGCAAGACAGCGGTTGCCCGGCTGGCGGGCCGCCGGTGGCTAATCCACTTTTTGGTGGACCGCGTACGATGTTTAACCCGCGGCAACTGCAGTTCTCGCTGAAGTATTCTTTCTAGAGTCTCGGCGACAACCTGACGATGCAGACTGCCGTTCTCGCCGTGCCTGATCCAGGCATTCCGCGGGGCTAATCTGGCCGCGAAAACGCAAATCAGATTCCTACCCTCGCGAGAAGTGGCGCACAAACGAATGGATATAAGAAGCTTATACTGAGCTGCTTTAGACTGAGGCTCGGGCTTCTTTCGGGGCGGGCCTGCGCGGGGCAGGTTCGTGGAAGCGAAGGAGCGGAGTATGGCGCTCACGTTCAAGGATGTTCGTAAGATTGCGATGTCGCTCAAGAACGTGGAGGAAAGCACATCGTACGGAACGGCGGCATTCAAGGTGGACGGGAAGTTGCTGGCGCGGCTTCGCGAGGATGGAGAATCGCTGGTTGTAGGGACCACCTTCGAGGAGCGCGAAGAGATGATGGCTGCGGAGCCGGACACTTATTACATCACCGAGCATTACCGAAATTATCCGTGGGTGCTGGTGCGTCTTTCGCGGGTGAATTCCGAGGTGTTGCAAGACTTGCTGAGCAGGGCTTCGCGATTGGCGTCGATGCAGCCTCGACGCGCGTCTCCGCGGCGACGAGATTAACGCGCGCAAAGATGAACGAGACTTCAGGCGCGGCTTGCCGCTTTTCGTTTTCAAGGCTGTAGACGGAAGGGATCGTTCGCCGCAAGGACAAGGCGAATGTGTTTATGTAAGTCCAAGGAGGATTCCGGATGGACGAACGCCAGCGCTATGAGCAAGGAATGAAAACGCGGCGCGCGGTATTGGGAGACGCGCACGTAGATGCAACGCTGAAAAACAAGAATGAATTTACGGATGCGTTTCAAGATTTCCTGACCCGCTACGCGTGGGGGGAGGTTTGGAGCAGACCCGGTTTGCCTAAAGAAACGAGGAGCATGCTGACGCTCGCGATGCTGGTCGCGTTGAATCGCCCAGACGAACTACGCATGCATTTGCGCGCGGCATTGAAGATCGGAGTGACCCGGGAACAGATTCAGGAAGTGCTGCTGCAGAGCGCGCTTTATTGCGGCCTGCCTGCGGCGAATTCGGCGTTTCACATGGCCAAGGAAGTCATCGCCGAGCAGCGCGCGTGAATCCGTTGAGAAGGATTGCGCGGCGCATAGGGTGACTCTCGTGAGAACGCAAGTCGGGATTATCGGGGCGGGGCCGGCAGGGCTGCTGCTTTCTCATCTCTTACATTTGCAGGGAATCGAGTCCGTCGTTTTGGAGGCGCGGAGACGGGAGTATGCCGAAGGACGAGTACGCGCGGGGATCCTCGAGCAAGGCACCGTAGATTTACTAAACGAAACGGGCGTTGGCGCGCGAATGATGCAGCAAGGGCTTGTGCATCACGGAATCGAATTGCAATTCGGAGGGCAGCGGCACCGAATCGACTTTCAGGAACTGACCGGCGGCAAAGGTGTGATGGTCTATGCACAACACGAAGTGCTCCGGGATCTTATTGAGGCGCGGATGGCGGCCAAGGGGCAGCTCATTTTTGAGGCTGAGGCCGTGGCCATACACGAATTTGACGGGGCAAAGCCGAAGATAGTCTTTCGCACGGACGATTCCTTGCACGAAATGAATTGCGATTTCATCGCGGGATGCGACGGTTTTCACGGCGTGAGCAGGCCGTCGATTCCGGCGGGAGTGCTGAGGGTATTCGAGCGAGTTTATCCGTTTGCATGGCTGGGAATCCTGGCGGAGGCTCCGCCTTCTTCGAAAGAATTGATTTATGCATATCACGAACGCGGATTCGCATTGCTCAGCATGCGTTCGCCGGAGATATCACGGCTATATGTGCAGTGCGATCCGGAGGAAGACATTACGAATTGGCCGGACGAAAGAATTTGGGAAGAGCTGCGCACGCGACTTAAGACGACAAGCGGGTGGGAGCTGAGAGAAGGGCCCGTGATCCAGAAAGGAATCACCGGAATGCGGAGTTTCGTAGTTGAACCGATGCAGCGCGGCAGACTATTTCTCGCGGGCGATTCGGCGCACATTGTGCCTCCTACTGGGGCGAAGGGGCTCAATCTCGCCGTGGCAGATGTTCGCGTGCTCTCGCGAGCGCTGGGCGAATATTACGCGACCGGCAGTACGAAGCGGCTGGAAAACTATTCGCAGATTTGTTTGCGGCGGGTATGGAAGGTTCAGCGCTTCTCCTGGTGGATGACGTCGATGCTGCACCGCTTTTCGGAGGACAACGACTTCGACCGGCGGCGGCAGCTTGCCGAACTGGATTACGTGACGAGTTCGCGAGCCGCGTCCGTTTCGCTGGCCGAGAATTACGTCGGCTTGCCGACGGAGTGACGCGTTCATCTCTGAGCAAAGGGGAACAGGGAGGAACAGAAAGTGCAGATGACGAAGCGTTATCAAACGGGATTGGTGGTTCTTTTTTTTCTTACGTGGGGCAGCGTTTTTCTGGCGCGGATGAGCGTTCTGTATTTGGCGCCGTTTATCGCGCCAGAGTTCCATTTGAGCCACGAGCAAGTGGGGCTGCTGGCGTCGGCATTGGCGCTTGCGTGGGCGGGATCCGGTTTGATATTCGGAGCGGTCTCTGACCGAATTGGGCGGCGGCCTGTTCTGATCCCAACTGTCTTTTTGTTCTCTTTGTTCTCCTGGCTTTCGGGGATAGCGCGGTCTTTCGCCGAATTGTTAGTCATTCGAACGCTGCTAGGAATTGCAGAAGGACCGACCTGGCCGACGATGACTTCCATGATTGAGTCGGCTACTGAGCCAAAGAGCCGCGGGCGGAACATTGGAATTGTGGTCAGCGCCGGCGCGCTTGTGGGATTAGCGCTAGCTCCGGTTTTGACGACCCAGGTTGCGGCGCGGTTCGGCTGGCGCACTGCATTTTTCGTTACCGGAATTCCGGGAATGATTCTTGGGCTTCTGATTTGGAAATTTGTCAAAGAACCGCGGGAAGAAGGGCCGGGAGCTCATCAGCATGCAAAGCCTTCTTTGCGGGATTATTTGTCGTTGCTTCGATATCGTAACATGCTGCTTTGCTGCGTCGGAGCAGCCGGTTTCATGACGTGGCTGTTCGTGATGCATGTGTTTGCGCCGCTCTATATCACGGAGGTTTCGCGGCGGTCGGCCACAACGGCCGGGTTCATTATTGGCGCGGGGGGATTGGGAGCTTTTATGTGGGGGTGGATTTTCCCGTGGATATCCGACCGCGCGGGGCGAAAGCCCACGCTGATGTTTGTCGCGGTCATCTCCGCGATGGCTCCGCTGATTTATGAAGTGCCTTTTCTGATCGCGCATCCATGGCTGATGGCGGCCGCGGGGTTTTTGGTGAACGGTGGGCAGGGACTGGCGCCGCTGGTTTTAGTGTTGGTGCCGACGGAGAGCGTTCCCGCGAAATTTGCCGCCACGGCCATCGGATTGGCGACACTTGTCGGAGAAATTGTTGGCGGAGCATTGGCGCCAGCGTTGGCTGGCGCAGCCGCAAATCACTATGGGCTTGGCGCGCCGCTTTGGATAGCTAGCGGTGGAGCGCTGCTGGTTTTGCTCGCATCTCTTTTCATGACTGAAACGGCGCCAGCGAAAACAGGGCAGCCGCGTATTGCTTGAGCTGAGATGGCGCGCCCGGCCAGATTCGAACTGGCGACCCTCTGCTTAGAAGGCAGACGCTCTATCCAACTGAGCTACGGGCGCGGCGCCAAATTTGATTCTAAAGCATTTATGAACCGTAGCAACAACGTTTCGGATGGATTGACCTTCTGCCGCTGAGTAGGCGCTCTATCCTGCCAAGGTACGGGCACGTAGAAAGTTTCTGTTCGTAGAGGCGGATGCAAACAAGTGGAATTGCTCGGCCTGATCGCCGACAGATGAGGAGTTTCGCAAAAAAGCATTACTGAGGGGCGCCATGCACCTTTGTCAGAGAGCGCCAATGAGAAGGTGCCCGAAAATCAAATTCATCATATATCTCACGTTCGATTTGGAGACGGAATTCCAAACACTCGAGATGCCGACTGAAGAATAGAAAGCAACGTAAAAGAAAATCGATCGCTCCTCCGGCCAAGGTCCAAGCTTCCTATTCCGCCTCCAGGAGCAAGCTGCCGGTAAAGTCAACATTTAATCTAGCCGTCGGACCGGTCACGGTTCCGTAGTCCTTTCCTTCGACGTAGTCCGTGAGGTGATAGGTCCTGTTGCCTAGTCCTCGCAGTTCCACTTCGCCGCTCCACTTTCCATCCTTGCTTCCTTTGGCGGCATCGGCCGGTGCGTAGAAGGCGTAATACATTGCGGCGCCCTTCTCGATTGCGTATGCCTCGGGCTGGTCATATCCGTAGACGTACAAATCCAGAAAATTTCCCTTTGAGAGCATCTTTTCGTTGTAGAGCGCAATCCATTTTTTCCAATGCGCTTCCTTCGAGGAATTCAAGTACACGTCTTTGAGTTTCGGACCGTAATCCGGCCACGTGAACTTCGTTCCCAATACTCCGCCGGCTCCCAATGTCGAAGCGAAGTCGTCGCCAACGTCCTTTTCATTGTCGGTGTTTGCTCCGGTGATGCGGGACAACTCAACATGATCTCCGTAGATAGCAGCATTAGGGCCCAGCAAAGCCTTATACATTTTGATTCGCCGGCGGACTTGCACGGAGCCGACCGGGTCCGCGGTTACGGCCTGATCCATGTAGCGTAACCAGGCAAGGCTCGGCGGAGTTCCGCAAGGGCAGCTTTGCGTCACGCTGTCTGCTTTTAATGTGCGCGTCGTTTCGAAAATCGTCTTGTACACTTCACCCATGGCATAGACGGAGTCGAGAGGAGATTTGTGGTGATGCTTCGGATTGTAACAGCGCGGAACGGAGTAGATGTTGTCGAGCTTGTGTCCGTCGAAGTCCCAGTCGCGGATGAACCGCTCCGTAAGCTGTTTGTAGTATTCGCGCACCTCGGGCACTGCGGGACAAAGCGTCGCCAAGTTTCGCGTCATCCTTGCGGGCTGTCCTTTTTCGTCAAGAATTAGCCAGTCTGGATGCTGCTTGACGACATCCGAAACAACGTATTTGTGGTCCCCGTATTTGTACTTTCCATCTTCAACGGCCAACGGCAACCACCAGAGCTGCACTTTGATGCCTTGCTTGTGAAAATCACGCACCATCTGCTGAATGGCGTTTCCACCGAAGGTATCCTTGCGCGGCTGCCAGTCGCCGTAATTGTCAAACCATCGATCGTCGAGCGTGGCCCAGTGAATGCCTAGCTCCTTGAGCTTGGGGATGGTGTCGGTCATTTCTTTTGGTGTTACGTTTGACTCGTAGCCCCAGCCGCACCAACTCACTGCATAATTTTCGTCGTTGGTTTTTGGGCGCGTCAATCCTTCACGCTCTACTGCTTTTGACCATGTACTCAGGGGTTCGTAATAGTCGCCGTGAAAAAGCGTTAAGAACGTTCTCGGGGTGGAGAAGCTCTCGCCCGGCTTGAGCGTCGTACTCGCCGGAATGTCAACGGCTGCGTACACGCTTCCGTCGGCGGTCGTTTGCACCGGAATGGAGAGAGCGAGTGGCAGCGTTTCCAGATGCCCGATGGCCAAGCCCATGTTGCGCGTCCAGAAAGCTACGACCGGTACCCCTCCGCCTACGCGACCCAGGTCGTCGTGCGTTTCCACCGGGGCGCCAAAAGGGTTGACTTGCGAGAATTTTGCCGGGATGGGAAGAACATCATCTTTGCCCCATCTGATGCTTGATCCGAAAAATGCCCACATCTCGTGAGGTTTCGCGCTGCTGTCCGCCAAAGACGCGTTCAACGAGTGATTTTGTAACGTCACGTTATCCAGGGCTATTTCTTTCTCGCCGGAATTTTTGTAGGTGGCCGAAAGCAGCGCCAAAGAAGGGAAGTCGTCATATACCTCGACGGCCAGGACTTCATCAAGGCCCGTGCTCGAGCTGTGACCTTTGACTTCCACTCGTTTGCCAAGAGGGCCGAGCTTGCCATTCGCCGGACGGATTTGGGCGTGCTCCAGATCGCGCACGAAATCGTTCACGACTTGCTTGCCGCTGGTTACGACGACTCCGGAACCTGGCACCGCTTCATCGAGAGTTAACCATTGCGCCCCGTTTTTGAAGTGGCCTAATAGGCTACCAGTCGTGGTAAGCACAAACTCCGCTTGCCCTGTCTTCAAATGAATCCCATCGGCTTGGGTGTCTACAGCGACAGCGGATACGGGTTCCGGTTTCGTCTCTCGTGCTTTGCATCCGCCAAGAATTGCGAACGCCGCGGTTGCCATCAGGGACGCTATTGCGCTGCTCGATCTTCGGCGAATCTGGTTCATCATTTTTCTCCCTGGTGCATCGTTCGGATGTTGTCGCAGCCATTCGGATACGGCGTCCAAATGCGGGTGCAATCGTTTCCGCATCAAGGCATTTGACACTTGTAGGTAGGGAAAGTAAAGAAATGATCCGTAATAAAACGCAAGGCGGATCTCGGCCTTGTTCCCGCGGGCTGTATCGCTGCTTTTTCCGATGGCCAGGCGCGACTCTTCGTGGCGGCCTTATCCTCAACCTTTTGCTGGCCATCAGAATCGACGCGACACTTCCGGCAGGCCCGCCCCATCTCGCCAATCGGCTGACGCTGCGCGAGCCAATCGAGGTTATGAGAATTCAAGCTACGTGCCAAGAATCCAGTTTCTTGCTTCGACGACAGCAATGAACAACCAGCGCGCATCTCGCGTTTTTCCTTGACAACTGGATGGGCTTCAAATATGGTCATTTCCAATCGCAATAAAACGAAAGAAATCGGTAATGAAAGAAAATAACAGAAGTTAGGGCGGTACCCGTAGTTCAGATCATGCAGTCTGCTTTCGAATCTGCGGGACGCAGGGAGTAACATGGCCAATTGTCCTCACTGCAACGAGATGCTTGGCCTGCACTGGGTCCTCACTTAGCGAAAGGATGGAATATCCTCACCATGTTCACCTTTAATCTGAATCGCAAGTTACCCCTAACATTCGCGCTGGTGTTGCTAGGCCTGATTCTGCCCTGCCAGACATTCGGTCAGGTCGATACCGGCGCCATTTCTGGCACCATCAAGGACAGCAGCGGAGGCGTTGTGGCGGGCGCGAAGGTGACGCTCACCAATCAAGAAACCGGAGTGTCGATAACGACGACCAGCGGCTCCATTGGTGAATATTCCTTCTCGCCGGTGAAGATCGGTAGCTATTCCGTTTCGGCTGAATTCACCGGATTTCAAAAGGTGCAGCAAAATAATGTCACTGTGGACGTCCAGCAGAAGGTGCTGGTCGACATCTCGCTGCGTCCTGGACTGCAAACGGAAGTAGTGGAGGTCAATTCTGCGCCGCCTGCTCTTCAGACTCAGGATGCTTCCGTAGGACAGGTGGTCGAGGCGGAAACGATCAATGCGCTGCCCCTGAACGGGCGTAACTATACGTTTCTCGCTCAACTAGCGGCAGGCGTGACTCAGGATCAGCAAGACACGCGCGGATTGGGGGCGAGCGGCAGTTTTGCGTCCAATGGATTGCGTCCGGCGCAAAATAACTATTTGCTGGACGGTTTAGACAACAATTCGAATCTCGTCGATTTCTTAAATGGGACAGCTTACGTTGTCCGTCCGCCGGTGGATGCGATCGAGGAGTTTAAGGTCGAAACCAACGACTACAGTGCTGAGTTTGGGCGTTCCGCTGGTGCGGTCCTCAATGCAACTCTCAAGTCGGGAACCAATCAGTTTCACGGAAATGCCTGGGAGTTCTTTCGCAACGACAAGCTGGACGCCGCGAACTTTTTTGAAAATTCTGGCGGCATCCCGAAGGGTGAGTACCGCCAAAACCAATTCGGTGCCACTTTCGGCGGTCCGATTCGGCACAACAAAACCTTCTTCTTCGTAGATTACGAAGGTACGCGCATCCGCCAGGCTATTCCGTATATAAGCACGGTGCCAACGGCTCTTGAACGGAGCAGTGGGTATACCAATCTCTCGGAACTTCTCACCCAAGGGGGCACGACCGGCCCCGACCTCCTGGGGCGAACATTTGCTCTTGGACAAGTGTTTGATCCTTCCACGACTCGTCCCGTGGAGTGCGGAGTTCCGGACCCTGTGACAGGGCTCACTGCCCCTTGCAGCGGCTCACCGAGTGGCACGCAACTGGGATTTGTGCGCGAACCTTTCGCGGGCAACATAATTCCGGCAAATCGCCTGGATGCCAATGCCATTAAGCTCCTCAACCTGTATCCTGCGCCAAATAGCTCCGCGCTTTTCAATAATTTTGCTTCAAACCCGATTTCCAGCGATAGTCCCAACGAATTTGATGTGCGCGTGGACCACACCTTTAGTGAAAAGGACACCATTTTCGGCAGATTCAGCTATGTAGACAACCCTTCCTTTCTTCCCGGTCCATTTGGAGGCATCGCGGATGGAGGGTCCTTCGCTGATGGAGATCAGACGGCGAAAAGCCTTAACACCATGATCAGCGAATCGCATATGTTTTCCACCTCGCTGGTTAATGAAGCGCGCGTGGGATATAGCCGCATTGCCGTCGATCGTCTTCAACCAAATGCCGACACGTCTGGCATTCCCGCTCAGTTTGGGATTCCTGGAGTTTCCACGGTTGCTTCGAACGGCGGTTTGGGGTCTCTCTTCATCACTGGCCTAACTACCCTAGGCAGTAATGAATTCCTGCCCTCCATCGAGCTCAGCACGACTTCTCAATTTACTGACAATGTGACTAAGACTGCTGGACGCCAATCCCTCAAGTTCGGATTCCAATTCCAGCGCCTGGGATTTTCCATCTTTCAACCTCCTGCCAGTCGCGGAGCGTGGAGCTATACCGGTCTGTACACTGAAATCCCCACGACAGCTGTAGGCAACACAGGGCTGGCCCAACTGTTATTGACTCCGATCCCCGGAACGGTTCCGGGCGCGTCTGATTTCGTTGGCGGCGCTGATGATATAACCGTCTCCAATATCGCGGCCACTTCCATGAAGCGCGACTACTATGGAACTTATTTTCAAGACGATATAAAGATTACGCCGAAGCTGACGGTGAACTTAGGGCTACGATGGGAATACTTCGGGCAGCTCATTGAAAATTATGGGGCACAATCCAACTTTATTCCGTCCAGCTCGCCCAATGGCCCGTCCATGTTTTTGTTAACCACGAAGCGCTGCAATACCCCTCTGTCACCGGATTTTATCGCGGCGGCCCAGACCGATAACATCGACATCTCCTGTTCGGGCCAACCCGGTCTCGGGGTGTCGCAAAAACTCAATTTTTCACCTCGTGTGGGGTTTGCCTATCAACTGACGCCGAAATTCGTCGTGCGCGGTGGTTACGGCATTTTCTATGGCGGTTTTGAAAACTCTGTCACGGAAACGTACGTCGATTTTCCGTTCCAATTCAGTCTGGACTTCCCCAACTTAACGCCCAATGCGCCCATCACCTTTCCCAACGGTTCCATCGGCACCCTTTCGACGGGTTTAACAGCCATTCCGCTCTCGTCTGGAGATGTCGAGCCTGGCGGCGTATCGTTTACCGGCGAGGACTACAAACTCAAAACCCCTTATACGCAGGGTTATAATCTAACCGTTCAGTATCTGCTGACGACCAACGACACGATTCAGGTTGGATACGTAGGTAACACCGTTCGCCATCTCGGGGTCTACGAAAATCCGAATACACCGACTGAGATTCTGCCACCTGGCTTGAACCCGTTCTTGTTCTCTCCTTATCCCGATTTTGCCAACATTACTCATAGCTCCTATGCGGCTGACAGTAACTACAACGGTTTGCAGGCGAATTACGAACGGAGAATGGGTCATGGCCTAAGCGTTCTGGCGAATTTTACCTGGTCGAGATGCGCCACGAATGCAGCCGACGTTTTGAATGCAACATCTATCAGCGAGTTCCGGGCGCCGTTTTTGCCCGGATTCGGAGGCATCCATCAAGATTTTGGACTTTGTGACTTCGACGTTCAAAAGGTAGTTCACCTGAGCGGTAGTTATGAACTGCCTGTCGGCAAGGGAAAACAATTTCTGAATAATAGCAACAGGGTGGTGAACGCGGCCTTGGGAGGCTGGAACACGAACTGGATTCTTACCATGCAGGACGGCCAACCGGGAACGATTCCTTGCGCCACGCCCACAACGTCGGGGTTCGGCTGCAATGCTGTTCGAGTTCCCGGCCAGAATATCTATGCCGGGCCACATAATGTCAATGACTGGCTAAATGCCGCGGCATTCATGACTCCACCTGTGGCGACTACCATCGGCCAAACGGACTTCAGCCCTTTGGGAGGGGGGCCAAGCCAATTCCGCGGGCCAGGCTTCCATCGCCTCGATTTCTCCCTCTTCAAGGAATTTCGCACTTCGGAGCGCACCCGCATCGAGTTCCGCGCCGAATTCTTCAATCTTACCAACCATCCCAACTTCTCCATTCCCGGTTTCTCGGGGAATGGCGTCGTGGCTGCTCCCGGCTCGCTCGATTACACCAGCCCAAGTACCTTCGGAACGATCTCTTCGACGCGGGATGGTCAAAACGATCAGCGCGAGATTCAATTTGCGCTCAAATTCTATTTTTAGATAGGCAATAGCCGCGGGCCGTCGGCGTCAGGGTCATTGGCGGATCCGGCGATCAGGATTGCGCATTTGCGGACTGCGGCGTCGCGACTCTTTGAGTGAACTTCATTCGCAGAAAGGCATGACGGTTCATGACAGCAAGGGTTGACTCGGATTCCGACAGCCGCAACCAGCGCGGAGTCATCACGCTCAACGAGATTTGGCAGCAACCGGAACTTTGGCCCACAACACTCGAACGTGTGGCCTCCTCGAGCGCTCATTCGATTGTGCAGGATCGCGCCGCGGTGATTTGCGGAGCGGGCAGCTCGGCATATGCGGCCTCAGCCGTTGCGGCCACTTGGATGAACTCGATCGCTATCCCGACCACCGATCTTCTTACCCTCTCCAAGCGTGAACTGTCTCATCTAGCTCCCGAGTTTGCTTCGAACGGCGTACTTGTCTCGCTGGCACGCTCCGGGGAAAGCCCCGAGAGTGTCGGCGTCATCGCGCGTATCAAGCAAATGTTCCCAAGCGTGGTCCATCTCGCGATCACTTGCAACGAGCATGGGGAACTTGCGCGGTTGCCGGGAGTCAACCCCTTGATTCTCGACCCCCGAACAAATGACCGCAGTTTAGTGATGACCGCCTCCTTTTCTAACTTGCTCTTGGCGGGCATGGCGGTCGCTCGCGGCGACTTCTTAACCAAACATCTCCCTGGCATCGTGGCCACCGTGAAGAACGCTTTTCCTGGCCTTGAAAAAGTGGCGCAGCGTTTAGCGTCTCAGTCGCCTTCTCGCCTGATGGTGCTGACTTCTGCTGGCTTGGTACCCCTCGCGAGAGAGGCAAGCCTTAAGGTCCTAGAGATGACGGCGGGACGCACTGCGGCGATAAGCGAGACCTTCTTGGGTGTTCGCCACGGCCCGATGAGCTTTCTTCGGCCCGATTCCCTGGTCCTGTGCGTGCTCTCATCGGCTGCGGAAAGGCGCCGCTTCGAAGAAGATGTGCTTCGGGAACTAAGGCAAAAAAAGCTGGGTCATTTGATTGTGATCAGATCCCCGGGTTCCGACAGCGAATTTGGCCACGATTTCATCCCTGCCATGGCGCCAGACTTGCCCGACGATTTGCGCGGACCGTTCGAAATTGTCTTTCCTCAGTTGCTCGCCTATCACCTGAGTCTGGCTTCGCACCTGGACCCCGACAACCCGAGTCCGGATGGTGTGATTACCAGAGTGGTGCAACGATTTCAGTTGCACTAGTGGAAGGATAATCCTTGATCGTTGGCGCACAACTACTGGGATTAGAAACATGAAGGAACTAGATGGGCAACCGGCGCCTTCCAGGACAAGGGAACCATTCGAAGTTCAAATCGTGGAGTCTTATTCGGCAGCAGATCGGAATGACTTGGCGGAGGGGGAAAAGGATCCAAGCGGAACGAGTGTGTACCAGTTGCAGTGGAGACCCACGGAGAAACACATTCTTGTCGTTGAAGGAGGGAAAAGGGTTTGTCATGTGGGGCTGGTCGGGCAGACGGTTGAAGTCCAGGGGAATCCTGTTTCCATCGCGGGGATTGGTGGAGTCTTGGCACGTCGCGGATGCAGAGGGCGCGGATATTGCCGTATGGCGATGGAAGTGGCAGAAACCTTCGCGTTGAGCCAGATGGCTGTGAATTTCATGCTGCTCTTCTGCGGGCCGGCATTGCAGAGTTTGTACGAGCATCTGGGATGGGTAAAGATTTCCAGCCCCGTGTGGGCGGAGCAGATCCAGGGAAATGTCTTGCTCCCGATTATTTCGATGGTCAAGTGTTTGCGAAGCGAGCAATGGCCGAAGGGGGCAGTTCGGTTGGGGTCGCGTCCCTGGTAGTTCGGTTCGTTTGTTGGTCTGGTGCCGGAGGTCAACATGCAATCTTGGGATATTCGAAGTATCGAGTCGATGCACGAAGTTAGTTCGGTGAATAGGGTTCGCACGCGCCTCTTCCGGCTCATCGTCTTGTTGCTCTTGGCAATCGGTACTGGCCACATCTCGTCATTATCGGCGACAGAATCTCCCAGAACCATCGAGTTGGCAGAAAACTGGAAGCTGGCGTCCGCAACTGATCTGCAGATTAGCGGAGCAGCCGTCTCGCTGCCCGACTTCAAAGACACCGATTGGCACAAGATCCGCCGAATGCCCGCGACGGTTCTCGAGATTCTTGAGGAGGATGGCGTCTACCCCAATCTCTACGTTGGAAAGAACATGGCGGAGGAAGTTCCTCAAGATCTATATAAGCAGGATTGGTGGTATCGAACGACATTTGAAGCGCCGTCTGAACATGCGGTCTATTTATTGGAATTTCCCGGCATTAATTACCGCGCTGAGATCTGGCTGAACGGCCATCTGATCGCGGACAGTAAGCACGTAGTGGGCATGTACAGCGCGCACGAACTCGACGCGACGCAATGGATCAAGCCTGGGCAGAGCAACACGCTTGCGGTAAAAGTCACGCCGGAACGAGCGATTCAGGACGTCAACGGCGTGGAGCTTGCCGACAGTTGGTTTGACTGGCTGAACTGGAAATACTTGGGCTACCATGGGGCGCGCAAGGAGAATAGTCACGGAATCTCTTTTGTTCCAGACCGCAATGCAGGCATCTGGAAGCCGGTCTACCTAAAGGTTTCTGGCGAAGTTACGCTCAGTGATCTGCTTGTCAACACGGAGCTTCCTTTACCGCAAATCAGCTCGGCCAAACTAACGGTTTACGCTGCTCTCCGAAATACCTCCAGCCAACAAGTAAAAGGAATTCTTCGAGGGACAATCTCGCGGCCTGGTAAAACCACTATTCAAATCGAACAGCCCATTGACCTTGCTCCTGGCGAGGAGCGTCAAGCGAGCTTCGCTCCGTCGCAGTATCCCCAGCTCGCCATCAGCAATCCCGATTTGTGGTGGCCTTACACCATGGGAAACCCGAGTCTCTATGACCTTCGTCTCGAGTTTCTCGAGAACAACCGGCTCTCCGATGCTGCTCACATCCGGTTCGGCATCCGTTCCATTACTCAATATCGTGACCACGATGAACAATTCTCAGAAATCGGCAAAGGTGGAAATTTTTATCTCAAAATCAACGGCAAGGATTTCCTGGTTCGCGGCGCCGTCTACACTCCCGATCTGTTGTATCGCTATGATCCGGACCGTGAAGCTGCCGTCCTCCGTTACGTAAAAGACCTCGGATTGAATATGCTCCGCTGGGAGTCGAAGATTTCCAGCGAACACATCGTCGAGCTCGCCGACGAGCAGGGAATCCCACTGATGTTCGGTTGGATGTGTTGCAACCAGTGGGAAATGTGGGATCAATGGGATGACGAGGACCGTCGGGTTGCAGCGGACAGTCTCCAGTCGCAGATTTTAATGCTTCGTCACCACCCGTCCGTGTGGATTTGGGCCAACGGAAGCGATGGTTTGCCTCCCGACCCCGTCCTGAATATGTATCACGGCATTCTCACTAAGCTGCACTGGCAGAACGCAACGGTGGACACCGTGTCTTCCTACGCCAAGGACGATCAAGGCGAGCGCAAGTGGAACGGCATCCACATGGAAGGCCCGTATAGTTGGAGACCTCCGACCTACTGGTTCAGCGGGCGCTACGCCGCTTCACGCGGAGCTTGCGCGGAGCAGGGCGACAATGAACATATACCTACCTACGAAAGCCTGAAGAAGTTCATTCCGGCCGATAAACTTTGGCCCATCAACGACACCTGGTATTTCCATTCCGGTGCCAACCCGGGAAACGACACGCTCATAAACATTCGGCACGCTGTCGATCGCCGTTACGGAGACTCAAACGGCGCGGAGGAATTTGCACGCAAGGCCCAGTTGGCACACTACGAAGACACGCGTGCCCAATTCGAGGCTTTCGCCGCCGACGGATGGGCGAATCACAAAATGACTATCTACTGGATGCTCAATAGCCACTGGCCTTCCTTTTTTGGAAATATTTTCGATTACTATTTGAGCCCCGGCGGAGCTTATTACGGCGCCAAGACCGGCTTACGTCCTCTATCTGTGGTTTTTGACTCTTATGCGACCGGGGATCACAGCGAAGCGAAGATTACCGTCGTGAATCAGACCCCCAGGCAGCAAAAAAACTTGCGTGTGCGCGTGCGGGTGTATGCCTTAGAAGGCAAACTGCGCGAAGACCGTCACGCGGAAAATCTTGTGGTCGATCCCGGCGGTGCAGTTCAAGCGATGACCTTACCGCGCTTTCCGGATAGCTCTGCCGTTTTCTTCGTACGCTGTCAGTTGCTCGACGCGAAGGAAAAGGTGCTTTCGGAAAATGTCTATTGGCAGTCACAGAAAGACGATGATGTAGGCGATCCGAAGAACGACAGTGCCTTTGGACTAAAGCCCGTCAGCTGGGCGGATATGACTCCATTGAACACCATGCCGCAAGTGCCGTTGGAGCTCAGCGCCGAGCATTCGTCTTCGGCAGGTGAAAATCGCGTGACCATTCGTCTGCACAACCCGTCAGAGCACATCGCGTTTTTCGAGCGTGCCGAGATCACCAGCGCCAAAGACGGCGATGAATTGCTTCCCATCGAATACAACGACAATTACGTCACCGTTTTTCCCGGAGAGACTGTGGTGATCCGCGGCGTGCTTCCGCAAATTGCGAAGGCCGCATGGGTCAGGCTCGATGGATACGATACGCCTCGAACTGTCATACCCATAAAGTAGATCGAGCATTGCGATCTTCGTTCCATCGGACTTCAAACTGTTGCTTAGTTCGATCAGACGATTGCCTGAAAAGGAGACTCAGACCGTGTCCAAGAAAGCCCAGAAATTGTCCTGCAGCGTCGCAATCGCGATTGTGTTCGAGGCGCTAATCCTCATCGCGCCTTGCACTGCCCAGCAGTTGGAGAATGACAAACTCTCCCTGAGCGTAAACGCCAAAGATGGAACGTATCAACTCGCGTCACGAGGAGGCCAGCCTATCTTCACTAGCCGTGCTGCCGCACAAGTCAATCACGAGTGGCTGCGTTCGAGCGACTATCCGCGTCACGTGACGTCCGAATCCCGATTTGAAGATGATCTCGGCTCAGGCCGGGCTATCACCGTCACAAACTCTGGACTTCAAGATAAAGCTGACCTCATATTTGTGGTTCAGCTCTACGACAAATCTCCGTACGCCACTTTGCAGGTGACCGTCCAAAACACGACGGGAAAGATGCTCACGTTGCAATCCTTCCGCGGCCTCGAACTACTCGGGGATCCCTTGCTGAATCTCGGAGGTCATGCCGCCGCCGATCGTATTCTCTCAGACAGTTATAGTGAGGATCGGCCGGATTTGCAGATCTACGATCTGGGGAAAGCGCCCGGCGGGATGCACCGAGGCGTCGGGAGTCAGCTCATCTACAACCGGGAAAGCCAGCAAAGTCTCTTCATTGGTGCGCTCACCGCCGACCGTCTTTTGACCTACCTCCATCTGCAAGCGACTAACGAAAGCGGCGAAACGAAGATCGCGTCTTATAGCGTTGATCTCAAGGGAACCACGGAAATTCAGAAGGAATTCGATCTGAAAGATGGTCCACCGGAGAATCAGCTGGAGCTAAATCTACCAATCGAACCCGGAAAGAGTTTCGTTTCGGAACGGCTCATGCTCGAAGCCGGTTCCGGCTATCATAGCCAGCTCTTGGCTTATGGTGATGCCATCCGCCGGTTGCACCACGCTCGCGTTCTCGCACAAGCTCCAATCGGTTGGTGGAGTTGGACGGCCTATTATGGCGCCATCAACGAAGGGGAAACCCTCGTCAATGCCGATTGGCAAGCGTCACATCTGAAGGCTCTTGGTTATAACTTCTTACAGGTTGATGAAGGTTACCAATACGCCCGCGGCGAATATGAAACAGCGAATGCCGTTCAATATCCCGATGGCATGCGCTCCGTGGGCCACCACATCACCGCGGATGGCCTGGTCTTTGGTGTCTGGACTGCCCCCTTTCAAGTTACGTCGCGTGCCTGGGTGTACGAGCATCACAAAGATTGGCTGGTCCACAACGCCAAAGGAGAGCCCATCCACACGGAACTACTCTGGCGTCAAAAATCCGACATGATCTACGTACTCGACACCACAAACCCTGGCGCCCAGGAGTATTTGCGCGAGACTTACAGGAAGCTGGTTCGTGAGTGGGGCGTCCGCTTCATCAAGCTCGACTTTATGGACAGCAGTGCCATCGAGGGGTTCATGTATCGGCCGAACACCACTGCGCTGGAAGCTCTGCGCATCGGTCTGCAAATTATCCGCGACACCGTAGGCGACGACGTGATCCTCGATAAGGACGGTAGCCCCATGCTCACCCCTGTCGGGTTGGTGGACACGGGGAGGATTTCCTCCGACACCGCGCATTCGTTCGAAGGGACGAGGACCGCTGCCGTGGGAATCGCCGCTCGCTTCTACATGCATCACAATTTTTTTCTGGATGATCCGGACGCATTTAACACGGTCGAGGAGTCCTTCAAAGAACATACACGGGCCGCTACATCGTACCCGCTGTCCTCGGCGCAAGCCTCGATTGCTCTTTCAGCGGTTTCCGGGGGCATGTATGAGATTGGCGACGATATGGTTGTTATGGGTTCGCAGAAGGACCGGTTGGCCCTGGTCGAAAACGAAGACCTTTTGAATATGGCCAAATTGGGCCGAGCCTCCACGCCCGTTGATCTGATGACCTACGAACAAGAGGATGAACAACCCAGCGTTTTCTTTCTGCGCGAAAGTCCGCACCAGGCCATCTTGACTGTCTTTAACTGGACGAAATCGCCGCGGTCGCACACTTTAAAACTCGCGGACCTCGGGCTGCCTTCGGACCATTCCTTTACGGCGCTGGATGTTCTAAGCCAGAATGCACCGGTCGCGTTGGCGGGCAGCTCTATGCAGATCGAGAATCAAGCTCCTGAATCCGTCAGAGTCTTCAAAATTATCGATAACAACGTTTCCCAGAGCGCGCCGACTGTTACCGCAAATGTGCCCTCTGTCGCCAATGCCGGCGAAACTTTTCCACTCTCGGCACAAACAGATCCCGCCGGAGTACCTGCGGTCAACTATGTTTGGGATTTCGGCGACGGGACCAGCGCAGACGGCCCCAAAGTGTCTCACACCTACACCAGAGCCGCGAATTTCACCATTCATCTCACAGTGCAAGGCATTGACGGTGTGCCATCTGTTCAGAGCTTCCCTGTCACGGTGACTGGCAATTTGCGGGCATATCCGAACCTCCTCGACAATCGGCGTTTCCGGGAGCCAACGGACCACTGAAAAGTTTTGGGACGGCAGTGATAATCGTTAGTGCTCCCGCGGGTTTCGAGGTGCTGCACGCGGTCGTATCTGCACACTACTGAGCGAGAAATGACTGCCTGTGCCTGGTGTCTCGAAAGGCTTCGGTGCCGCCGCTACGTGTAGTGGAGAGCGCACCAGCGAGATTGCCATATCTCAAACATTCTTCGATTTTCGCGCCCCGAATAAACTGATGAAGAAAACCAGCATCGAAGCTGTCGCCCGCGCCAATGGTGTCCACAGCGACGACGCTTAGCGATGAAGCTTCAAAAGTTTCTGCTCCTCGGCGAGCGAGCGCTCCTTTTTCACCCCGCTTCATCACGACCAAAGGAACTCTTTCCGCCAGAAAATCCAATGCGAGCATCGGGTCATCGATTCGAGCAAGACGGCAGGCTTCATACTCATTGGGCAAAAGAACATCTACCCACGCGAGCACATCTAGGAAATCTCGTTCCCACCCATCATCGGGATCGTCGTTGGTATCCAGCGAGGTAGAAAGCCCCGCTTCCTTTGCCAAGCGAAAAAGGTCCGGCACGCGGGGGCGAAGGGCCCTTTGCAGAAAATAGGAAGAAAGATGCAAATGGCTGGCGTTCAATATCCGCTTGAGGTCGAGATCCTCAAGGCGCAACTCCGCCATAACACCCGCATAAGTGAGAATAAAGCGCTTTTCGGGCTGGGGAAGAATGACGCTGATGCCCGTCTGCTTGCCAGGAAATTTCCGAACCGCCGATACGTCCACGCCGCTTTCCATGAGGCGTCCGAGGCACAATTCGCCGAGAGGATCATCGCCGACAGCGGCATGGAAACCGACACGGTTCCCGAGGAGAGCGCAGTTGTGAGCAAAAATTGCCGAGGAGCTACCGAGCGTGAGACTTAGACTCGAGGCCAGATGCTCGCGATCGAGTTCAAAATGGCCCGGCAGCCCATATAAGACGAGGTCCAAATTGAGCTCGCCGACGACACTGATACCGAACTTTTCTTGGTTGGTCATCTCGTTGCCTCAACTGCCATGGCCTCAATCGAGCGTTTGCACGGAGATCTGTTGCTGAAAGTCTTGAATCGTCTTGAGCTTGGCGGCGCCTGGAGAATCGGCCGAACAGTTTGCCTGCCCGCATGCTGCTGCGAGCCGTAACGTATCTTGAGGTGAATATCGGGACGCGATGCCGAACACAAATCCGGCCATTGCTGAATCTCCGCAGCCCACGGTCGAACGCGGCTGGAGTGGAACCACAGAAGCGAAGAGCACTGGCGCATTCGTGCCGGCACAAAAAAGTAGTCCCTCCGAACCGAGGCTCAGGCCCGCGCTCTCCGCGCCAAGACTCAACAGCTCATGAAGGGCCCTCACTGCATCCGAGAGGGAACTGACCGGCTTCCCAAGAAGTTGAGCGGCTTCCTCCCGATTAGGTTTCACAAAATAGGGCTTTTCGCCAAGCGCCAGCCGCAGCGGTTCGCCGCTGGTGTCCAGAAATGTCTTGCAGCCGAACTCCTTTGCCCTCGCGACGAGATCTGCGTACAGTTGCGGCGCGGCATTCGCGGGCAGGCTCCCGGAGAAAATAACCGACGAATTTTCGGAGTCCTCCGCAAAGTGACTTCCGCACACGGCTTTGAATTTTTCCCACTCGGAGGAACTGGGTGCCGAACCGGGCTCAAGGATTTCCGTAACGCTCCCGTCGTCCTCCACGATTTCCAGATTCGTGCGCGTTGGCTGCTGTGCTGTAGACGCAGTGGCCTCAATTCCCAGGGCAGCAAGCCCGGCCAAGAGATCGCGGCCGCTCGCGCCGCCGCAGGGACCTATCCAGCGAGGTCTTCCTCCAATCGTTTGAAGCACCATCGCTACATGAGCAGACTTTCCGCCCGGAAAACCTTGGACCGTGCGTACCCGGTTTACCTGGCCGCGCACAAGCGACGGCATCGTGAGCCGTTTGTCGATCGCCGGATTGGAGCTGACGCAAAGAAACATGGCTCGATTCCGTCGCTACTTCCGGGCGCTCGGAGCAGCTCCGATTTTCTCAAACCACGGTCGCGCAGCCGTAAGGTGGATATTCACATTCTGAATGTTCCGCGCGCCCTGCTCCTGCAGCCAGTCATCCAGCGCCGGAGCACCCTGATTTACGAGGACCGGTACGCCGTCTTGCCAAATGGCGCGTCCACAGAGCACGCCACAAAAGTCCGAGCCGGCCTCGGCCGCCAACGTCAGTGCGTCCGCAAATGTCTGGTTGGTGACGCCTTCGGACAAATAGATGAAGGGAAGAGAAGCCGCCTGTGAAGCGCGTTTGAAGTGAGACCTCGCTGCTGAACGTGAGTAAGCCGCTTGCGAACGCGGCAAGTTGGCCGACTCGACGAAAGCCATATTCACAGGCACGCCCACCTTCAGCACATCGACCGCATAGCTCGCCTCGCAGAACTCTTCGATCGAACGAGTAACCACATCAGGTTTTATGCGCGCGAATTCAGCGCTCTTTTCATCCATTTGATCGTGATAGCTCACAATCTCGAGAAAAAAAGGAAGATCGGCCTCGCGGCATTCGGCCCCCACGCGCGTTACCCAAGCCTGTTTATGCTCGTTGACTGCCGCGTCGCTGAATGGAGAGTAGTACAGGAGCACTTTGACGGCATCCGCACCGGAATTCTTCAAACGCTTTGCAGTGAAATCATCCAGCAATCGTGGCAGCCGCCCAGGAACAGACTTGTCGTACCCACTTTGCTCATAAGCAAGAAGAAGCCCGGTGTTCTTGGAGCGCCGGCTCGCAGCACGCAGCCCGTATTCAGGGTCGAGCAAAATGGCACTGGCATAGGGCGTTAGAAACTGGCTGACCTTCTCTTTGAATTGGACCAGCCACTCGGCGGGAACTTCGTTCGCGTCGCGTCCGCTTGCCTTTGCGAAGAGCTTGCGCAAGGCACTGCGCTGGTCAATCGCAAGCGCCGCGATGACGCCGCGCTCGTCCGCCAAGGCTTGTAATCCGCTTTGTTTTCCGGGTGAAAGTGGCAAAACTTGCTCCATAAATGTGCCGGCGTCTCTTGAGCGACCTCGAGTCAGGCAGTTGCGGCGCGATCCGCCGGGGCCTCCAAGGACCAGTTGAAAGCACCCAGAAAGCTGACTTACGTTTTATTTCGCTTTATGTCTTTTACTTACTATCATTCTGTAAGTCAAGCGGTGAAGTTCGGCAAGCAATCCCCTCCGGTCAGGCAGCTTTTCAGACGAGAGTGACCTGGACTTCCGCTTCGCGCAGAGCCTTGAGGTCTCGCTTGGGTATTCCCCGGTCGGTGATGGTTTCATGCACCGCGGAAACGTCCATGATCAGCGACAAGCTTCTCCTTCCAAATTTCGATGAATCGCACACGACAATCGTTCGCCGCGCCGATTCGGACATCGCCCGGTTCACCCGGGCCTCCTGTTGGTTCGGCGTCGAGAGCCCGTAGCTCACGTCGAAGCCATCCACCGCCAAGAAGAGCATGTCCGCGCTGAGCTTACGCAGTGACTCTTCCGCCAGCGGCCCGACCAGCGAAAACGAACTCTTCCGCAGCGACCCGCCCGTAAGAATCACCTCGACGTTGCTATCCGCCAATTCCGCTGCGATATTTGTGGCATTTGTAATGACCGTAAGGCTCCGCAGATGGCGGCACCCTCGCGCAATCGCCGTTGTCGTGGTGCCCGAATCAAGAATGATCACCTGTCCTGGACGGACCATGCGCAGGGCCGCGGCAGCGATACGCATTTTTTCCTGCCGATGCAACCGTTCCTTTTCACGCAGAGTTTGATCCTGAAGCGCCCCCGTCCGAATCGGCAATGCTCCACCATGCGTGCGTTCGAGCATTCCCTGGTGATGCAGATACTCCAAATCCTTGCGGATGGTAATGAGCGATGTCCGAAAACGCTTGGATAGATCACGGACGAGGACTCGACCGTCGTTGCGCAACAATTCCAGAATTTCCCGGCGGCGTTCCTCGTTGAGCATCGAAATCTCTCCGATCGACAAGGTGTCGTTTTGTTTCCTTTTGACTCTCTCAAGCTTTTTAAAGAAAGTCTACAAAGGCGGCCGGTAATAGAAGGGATAAACGGAATCGCTGTGGGCCGCGATCGCCTTCGTGAATGCCTCGCTCGCTTTCGCGAATTCTTCCTGGTCTTTATAGATCTCGCCGAGTTCCTCGTAATTCGCGGAGAAAGGATTGTCCAGAATCTGTATTTCCATTGTCTGAATCCGTGATTTTCGTCCGAACCTCTGAAATACCTCGGGGAGCAGAAGTTACCGTCTACTCGCCGCATTTCGCTTTGGTATGATGAACGGAATGAATCCCATCGAAACACTGGGACTCGCACTGGGCGCTGGATTTTCCTCCGGGCTGAATCTCTACGCCACTGTCGCAACCATCGGACTTCTCGAGCGTTTCGGAGTCATTCATCTTCCCGGCTCGCTCCACGCACTTTCTCATCCCGTCGTGATCGGCGTTGCGATAGCTCTTTATCTGGTCGAATTTTTCGCGGACAAAATCCCTTATATCGATACCGTGTGGGATCTGGTCCACACATTCATCCGTCCGCCCGCCGCCGCGTTGCTTGCGTATAGCGCTGCCGTCGCCGCTCCGGCGGAATGGCGCTGGGCTGCCGCGCTCCTCGCCGGCGGAGTCGCGCTAACCTCGCACGGTACAAAAGCCAGCGCTCGCGCCGCCGTCAACACCGTGCCGGAGCCGTTCAGCAATTGGGCGCTGAGCTTCGGAGAAGATGTCTTGGCTGTCTGGCTGACGTGGATGGCCACGGTGCATCCCGTGGCAACGACAATTATCGTAACTTTGCTTCTCGTGCTCTCTGCTTACTTACTGTTTCATCTTTTCCGGTTTGCGCGCCGCACGCTGCAGCGCCTGTTTGCGGCGTGAGTCTGAACGCCCACCGCAGGCTATTTCAAATACGTCGCGAGCCAGTCCAAAAATGTTTTGTACCAGAATCGGCTGTTCTGTGGCTTCAGAACCCAGTGGCCCTCATCCGGAAAAATCACCAGCTTTGAAGGCACGCCTTGTCTCTGCAAGGTGTTGAAGAATTCCAGGGACTGCGTGTAGGGCACGCGAAAGTCCAGTTCGCCGTCAATCACCAGCGTAGGCGTTTTGAATTTTCCCAACTCGGCAGCGTACGTCGCCGGCGCCCACTTGTGATAACCGTCTGGATTTGTCCATGGAGTACCCGGTGTGTCGTGCTCTGAAAACCAGAGTTCTTCCGTGGCATACATCGAGGTCAGATCGTAAACGCCGGCGTGGCTGATGATGGCTTTGAAGCGCCCGGTGTGCGTTGCAATCCAATCCGCCAGGTAGCCGCCATAGGAGCCGCCGGCGGCCGCCATGCGCGATCCGTCTGTAAACGGATATTTTTTTAGCACGAAATCCACGCCGTCCATTATGTCGACGTACGCCTTGCCGCCCCAGTCGCCAGCGATCTCATCCGTAAATTTCTGACCGTAGCCGGTTGACCCGCGACGGTTGATCATCAGGGTTACGTATCCCGGCGCGGAAAACACTTCCGCGTTCCAACGGTAGCCCCAGGCATTCGACCACATCGTCTCCGGTCCGCCGTGCAGCAGCACGAGCAGGGGATATTTTTTCGTCGCGTCAAAATCCGGCGGCCGGATCAGCATGGCCTGCACGCGCGTGCCCCCTGCCCCCTCGAACCAAAAGGTCTCCGCCTCATTCATTTTCACCGATGCGAGGATGCCATCGTTTTGATGCGTGATCTGCCGCATGTCATTTCCATCGCTCGCGGCCGCAAAAATCTCGGCGGGCTTCGTGACGCTCGTGCGTTCAAACACTAATGTTTCACCGTCGCTGCTCAGCGAGATTCCGGAGTTGTAGCTGTCTGCGATAAGCTTTTTCGGCTCGGCCCCCGCCCGCGCGGCCAGCGCATAAATCGGTTTGAGCGTTTCGTTCTCCGCCGTAAAGTAAATGGTCTTGCTGTCTGCCAACCAAAGCAACTCGTCGGCGGAGCGATCGAAACCTTTGGTCAAATCCTCGATTTGGCCCGTCGCTCTGTCGTAAAGCATCACGCGCCAGCGGTCAGACTCGTATCCCGGCGTTAGCTGCGCGTGATACGCAATGTACTTCCCGTCGGGAGAGTACGTGGGTTCGCCGTCAAATCCCTTTTGCATCGTGATTCGTTTCGCTTCGCCACCCGCAACCGGGACCAGGAATAAATCTCCGTTTGTGCTGGTGGCTTCCACCGGATCGGTCACCGCAGTAAAACAAATTTCTTTTGAGTCCGGAGAAAAATTCAGATCGCCAGGGCCCCCGCGTTCATCGGGAGGCACGTCATAATTCGCTCCGGCAGTGAGGTCGCGCGGCACGGCACTGCCATCGGCGGGGGACACAAACAAATGGCTCCGTTTGCCGTCGTTCCAGTGCGTCCAATGCCGATAAAGAAGATGTTCCGCCACGTGCGCCTTCACTTTGTCTTTTTCTTTTTCCGCGTCTTTCGCACTGTTGCAAGCGTCGTCCTTGCAATCCGGATAGACACTGGAAGTGAACGCAATCGTCTTCCCATCCGTCGACCACTTGACGACGTCTGCGCCCGTCGAAAGATGCGTGAACTGCTGCGCTTCTCCTCCGTCCATCGACAGGAGATACACCTGCGAATCCCCACTCCGCGAGGACAGAAACGCAATCGTTTTTCCATCCGGCGACCAGACCGGCGACGAATCGCGCCCGCTCTGCGTCAGTTGTATCGATGTGCCGCCCGTCGTGGACACAATCCAGATATTGCTTGCATTGCGATTTGCGTCGAGGTCCGGCGTCGTCACCGTATACGCCGCCCACTTGCCATCGGGCGAGACTCGCGCGTCTCCCACGCGATGTATTTGAATCAAGTCGCTAAACGTGATTGCGTGCGTCGTCGCTTCTTGCGCTTTCACGTTGGACACGCAAGCGAACAGCGACACAACAAAAAAAATGGCTCGCAGCCTCACCTGTATCATCAAAGCCTCTTTCCCTGTCGCTTGATGGATTGCAGTTTATATGCTCGGAACGTTGGATAATGTCACGATTCGCGCGCGATTCCAAGCATGCGGCGGTGCGCCCCATTTCACCGGGACATGCCGCGGCACCGTTCAATTGCTCGTCGTGGCGACGGGTGGCGCTTTCATTTTTGCAATTTCGCCGAGAACATCCAGCTTACCTTCTATCCGCTCCAGATGCGGATAGCGATCGCCGCCGTGATAGTCGATCCCGTAGGTTCGAAAGAAATCTTCATTCTCGATAAGCAGTTCGATCGGCTCGTGGCCACCTTTGGCTTGTTGAATAGCGGCGTGGAGATCGTCCGGACTCCATCTGCGTCCATTCACTGCGACCAGTTTCATTCCCGGAGCGATTCCCGTCTGTGCCGCCGGGGAGCCGGGAATTACGTCAATGATCTCATCGCCGCCATCACCGCCGGAGTCGCGCACCAAAAAGCCTAGCGAGAACTCTACATCTGTCAGATGCTGTGCAATTTCGCTGGCAGCGCGGTTGTCGTTCGGCGTTTCGTTAAAAGCCAGTCTCCATCCGCTATTCTCGAGGCCTCCTAGAGGAGCTCCCGGCCCGTGGGTATTCAACCTTTCGGTAAAAAACGTGCGCCAATCATAAGGAGCAATCTCTTGCAGAGCTGCAAGCACGTCATCGAAAGTGTAAGGCACGATGATTGGCCCAGTATTTTCTCCGCCTTCGAATTTCCGGCAGAAATTATCCAGCGATTCCCCCCCTTTTGTCTCCTGCCGGATCACCGTATCCGCCTCCAACCAAATCAGCGTGCTCTCATCGTAGTAGTCTGCTTCTCGGCGCCAGGAACGATATTCTTCCGGCGATCCATATAGGAATTGCACGGAGATGGCTGTGTCTTCGAGGTTGCGCCACGTCCGCCCTTTTCTTTGATCCAGATACGCCGCTACCCATGCCAGATTTTCCCGCAATTTCTCCGGCGTCCAGCTCCCTATCCGCGCTGATAGCATCGTCCCGTAATACTGAGTCAGGCCTTCATAAACCCACAGCAAATCCCCTTTCATCGGCTCCTGATAATTCGGAGTCGCAAGCCCTGCAGGCCTCCGATATTTCCCGTTCCATGAATGCATGAACTCGTGGGGCAAGAGATCCGTCATCGCATCTCCTATACTTGGATCCTGGAACGTCCGCGCAGGCACGCGATCGTCGCTTGACTCGTGATGTTCGACGCCATCCGTCTCCACGTTGTCGCTAACGGTCAGCAAAAAATCGTAGTGCCGGTAATGGCGTGCTCCAAAGAGTGCACCCGTTTCCGCAACCAATTGCCGCCATTGCGTCACTGTCTCTGGCTGAATTTGTAGCCCCGTTTCCGTTTCCGCGGCGACGTCCAGGTGGTGCTCGGGTTTTTGCCCCGGAGACAAATCGATCACGCGCATGTGCGCACCGGTCAAAACCGGCGAATCCACTAGCGTTGTCAGGCTTGCGGGTTGAAAATCGATCCATTCACCGCTCTCGCTTGCTAGCGGCATTGCGGTCGCGTATTTCCATCCTGCTGGAACCCGCAAGCTGGCCGTGTACGTCAGATCGTCGCTCTTCGCCCCTTTCGGATACAGAAGCACGGTATACCAATTCAGGATGGCCAGTTGGGCCGTCGCGGACGGGTTCTCTTTTCCAAGGCTCGCGCCCGAGGGCGAGACGTAATCCAGCGACACTTCGAGTTCGCTCGCTCCCGCCGGCACTTGGCAGTGAAACGCGAACATATCCACGTCGTCGCGTCTCCATTCGATCTCTTTCCCGCCCACTTTGAAAATCAGTCCTGTTAGGTCAACGATCGGGCCCACTGGCGAATGCTCTCCGGGAATCCACTTCGGATACACAAGCGTGAGTGGACCAGCCATCACCGGGAACACCAATTTCGCGTGGAAAATATGCTTCGGCGCCTCCCGCAAATCCACGCTGAGCCGCACCGGTGCTCGCCCGCTTTGGGCACTCACTGTTACCGCGCAATAAAAGAGGAGCGGGGCGATTGCAAATAGAATGCGGCAGGGAATTCGCTTGAACATGGATGGGTTCTCCTTTAAATCAACGGCAGCCATGGATAATTGTTACATGCAATCGTGAGTTCGATGATGGATTGTAACCTGTGAAGCTTCTTGCTCTCCTCGGGCAGGCAGCGCGAGTCTGTTACAATCGCTCAACGAGCGCGCATGTCAAACGCCAACGCTGTCTTTCCTCGTGATTTTCAGAAAGATTTGCCCGTCGCCACTCGCGGCGAAGGTTCTTGGCTTTTTTCCGCGGACGGACGCAAATTCCTTGATGCAGCGGGCCAAGCCGCGGTTGTTAATATAGGTCACGGAGTCCCCGAAATCGGCCGGGCGATGGCAGAACAATCTTCGCAATTGGCCTTTGCGCACTCGTCCCAATTCCATTCCGCGCCCGCGGAAAAGCTCGCCGCCAGGTTGCTTTCACTAGCTCCGCCGAATTTTAGAAGGGGTGGCCGCGTTTATTTCACTTCTGGTGGTTCCGAAGCCACGGAAACTGCCATCAAGCTTGTACGCCAATATCATCTTGAAAAAGGGCAGCCCGCTCGCTATCGCGTCCTTTCCCGACGCCAGAGCTATCACGGCAGCACGCTTGGCGCAATGACGGTCAGCGGAAACGTCTCTCGCCGCGCCCCTTATCTACCATTGCTTGCGGAGTGGGGACATGTCGCTCCCTGTTTTTGCTATCACTGTCCATTCGAAAAGACATTCCCCCAATGCCAACTCGCTTGTGCCGATGATTTAGACTCGTTTCTCAGTGCGAATGATGCGCCCTCGGCAGCCGCTTTCCTATTCGAACCCGTTGTTGGTGCGACTCTTGGCGCTGCCGGGCCGCCGGCAGGTTACGCCGCTCGCCTCGCTGAAATTTGCCGCAAGCGTGGCATCTTGCTTATCGCCGACGAAGTCATGACCGGCATCGGCCGCACTGGCACACCTTTCGCGGTGCAGCATTGGAGCGTCGAGCCCGACATCATTCTCGCAGGGAAGGGAATTGCCAGCGGCTATGCCCCGCTCGGCGCGGTTCTTGTCGCTCCCGGTGTCGTTGAGGCCTTCGAAAACGGCTCGGGCGCTTTCAAACACGGGTTCACTTACCAGGCTCATCCCGTCGCAACCGCCGCTGGCAACGCCGTTCTCGATTACCTCGAATTGCACAATCTTTTCGCGCGCGTAAATCCAGCAGCCGATGCTTTGCGAAGGGCTCTCGCTCCTCTTCAAACTCATCGTCATGTGGGCGATGTCCGCGGCCTCGGTCTGCTTTTGGGCATCGAATTCGTTCGCGATAAATTAACGCGCACGCCGTTCGATGCGTCCGAAAAAGTCGCCGAAAGAATCCGCGCAGCTGCAATGGCGGAAGGCGTTCTAATTTATCCGACTCAGGGTTGTGTGGATGGTACTCGAGGCGATCACATTCTTCTCGCGCCGCCGTTCATCATCACGCCAGAAGAATCGGCCATCATCGCCCGGGCACTTTCTTCGGCGCTCGCGAAGGTCTTTCCCGAGTGATGCGCGGCTGCATTTCATTTTCATCTATTTACGCTCGTTTATTTCATAGAGGAGCTGAGTCCACCATGCGGCATTTTTCTTTCCGGTTTACACTCCTTCTTTGCGCAAGCCTTCTAGCCACCTCGCTACTTCCGGCTCAGGATAAACCCGCTTCCAAGCCGCGCGCACGAGATGTAGGCGTTCCTTTCGACGGCACTCCCGGCCCGCTCAACGCCATCACGGACGTAGCCGGTGTCACCGTTGGCCACACCACGCTCGTTTCCGGTGACGGCAAACTACAAATCGGAAAAGGACCCGTGCGCACGGGAGTCACCGCAATTCTTCCTCGCGGCAAAAACTCGATGTCCGATGCTGTCTTTGCCGGCTGGTGGTCGCTTAATGGCAACGGCGAAATGACCGGCACCACGTGGGTTGAAGAATCCGGCTTTCTCGAAGGCCCCGTGATGATCACGAACACGCACAGCGTCGGCGTCGTTCGCGACGCGGTCATTCGATGGCGCGTCAATCACGGCGAACCTGATCCCACCGGCTACTGGTGGTCGCTGCCCGTGGTCGCGGAAACTTGGGACGGCTGGCTGAACGACATCAACGGTTTTCATGTCAAGCCGGAAGACGCTTTTCACGCCATCGACTCCGCGCATAGCGGTTCCGTGGAAGAAGGCAACGTCGGCGGCGGCACGGGCATGGTTTGCAATGAGTTCAAAGGCGGCATCGGAACTTCTTCGCGTCGCTTGGAAATCAAGGGGGCGGGTTACACAGTCGGCGTGTTGGTCCAATGCAATTATGGCCTCCGGCAGAACCTCCGCATTGCAGGCGTACCTGTCGGCGCAGAAATTCCGGAAGATCCAGCCTACGCTTCCGCGTCTTTCGGTGAAGCTGAGCGCGGCTCCATCATCGTTGTCGTCGCCACCGACGCCCCACTCTTGCCTCACCAGTTGAAGCGTCTCGCCCGTCGCGTCTCGCTGGGCCTCGGCCGCGATGGCAGCACCTCCGGCGACGGCTCCGGAGATATTTTCATTGCCTTCTCCACCGCCAACCCCAGCGTCGAGGCCGTGGATCACGCTGTCCCCCTCCAAATGCTCCCCAACGATCTGCTCGATCCCATGTTCACCGCGACCGTCCAAGCCACTGAAGAAGCCGTGATCAACGCCATGATCGCCGCCGAAACGATGACTGGCATCGACAATCACAAGGTCATCGCGCTTCCTCACGACAAATTGCGCGAAGTCCTCAAAAAATATAATCGGCTCGTGGAATGATGCCCGACAGACATCTCTCACGCACGGACAAACGGTCTAACTTGGCATCGCGAAGCCGAGGCCGCCGCTTCCCGCGCTGGGCGCTCTTGTTTTTCTCGATGGTCATCGGTTTCTGCTCGTGTTCTTCGCCTCCGCCGCCATCGCTCGCCATCGCTCATGTCACCCTCATCGACGCCACGGGAACCGCTCCCAAGGCTGACATGACGGTCTTCATCGCCGACGAGAAAATTGTTGCTATCGGCCCGTCAAGCCCGGCTTCCATTCCTCGTGGCACAAGAACTCTTGATGCCACCGGCAAATTTCTAATGCCCGGTCTTGTCGATATGCACGTCCATCTCACCGGCGCCGGGGAACCCACGGGGAGCCGCGACTTCATCCTTCCTCTCCTTCTTGCGAATGGGATTACCACTGCGCGCGACATGGGCGGCGATCTCGATTCTCTTATCGCTCTTCGCCATGAAATAGATCGCGGCTCGCTTCAGGCCCCGCATATTTTCTTTGCTGGTCCGTATCTCGATGGAAGTCCGCCGTTTTTTCAGCCCTCGCTGGTTGTCACCAATTCGGCTGAAGCCGCCGCGGATGTTCACTCCCTGGTTTCGCGCGGCGCCGATTTCATCAAAGTGCAGTCCAATCTCAGCCGTGACGCTTACTTTGCCATCGCAAACGTCTGCCGCCAGGAGCACATCACTTTCGTTGGCCACGTTCCCGATCGCATCACTGCCGCCGAAGCTTCGGACGCTGGTCAGAAAAGTATCGAACACCTCACCGGAGTGCTCCGAGCTTGCTCCAACGACGAGGCTCAGCTCATTCGTAAACAGTTTGCGCCGGCTCCCAAGGGTGGTACGACCGGACGCTCCCGCGAGCGCGAACTTGCCTGGCAGCGTGAGCTGCTCGAATCGTATTCGGACGTGCAGGCCACGGCGCTCATTGCCAAATTCGTTCGCAATCAGACTTGGCAGGTTCCGACGCTGATACTTTTGCGCAACGATGCCTATCCTACGCCGGAAACCGACGCGTCGCATGATTCCCGCCGAAAATATATTCCACTACAGGTTTTGAAGAATTGGGAAAAGGGGGCAAAAGATCGCGACAAAGGAGCGACGCCCGAGGAGTTCGCATTGCGCACCCGGCTCATGCAAGCCTCACTTCAAATCGCCGGAAAAATGAATGCGGCGGGCGTTCCCATCATGGCCGGGACGGACACGACGGCTCCCTTCGTTTTTCCCGGCTCCAGCCTGCATGAAGAACTTGCGCTTCTGGTGCAAGCTGGTCTTACACCCATGCAAGCGCTACAGGCCGCAACAAAGCTTCCCGCAGAGTTTTTGGGTAAACAGCAGACGCAAGGCACGATCGAGCAAGGCAAAACCGCGGACTTGCTGCTGCTCGATGCCAATCCATTGGCCGACATCCACAACACGCAGAGAATTCAGGCCGTGATCCTGCGCGGAAAATTATTGGATAGAACTGCTCTCGACGATCTTTTAACGAAAGAAGAAAATTTCGCCAAGTCTCATTGACGACGCTAAATCACCGGCACCGATGTTTTCCTCGCCGGGTTGAAAAAGGGAAGCGCCACTACTTTTGCGGAAACCGTATGCCGCACTGCTTCGACGGTCATCTCGATATTCACAGTCGCTCCCACGGATGACTGATCGCGATTCAGGCACGCCAGAGCGATCATCTTTTTCAGCGTAGGCGACCATGCCGTCGACGTAGCCTTGCCCACTTGCTTCCCGCCGCGGTATACGGGCACCGCGACGCGCGAAGCAATGCTCGGAACTTGTGGCGCCATGCCCATCTTGTCGTACAACGCCTCGACTTCGTTCCAATTAATCTCTAGCCCCACCAGCGAACGTTCGGGACCGCCATTTTTCTTTTCCCGCGCCAGCGCTTCGCGGCCCACAAAAGTGTCTTTCTTTAGATCCACCAGTTTTCCGAGACCAATTTCCGCCGGCGAATATTTCTGCGATTCAATCAGCGCTTTTTTGCTCGATGTGTAATCCACTTCAATCAGAATCAACCCAGCTTCAATTCTGGCGATATCCAGGGCAATCATTCCCGCGGGGTGAATGTCGAAGGCTTTCCCTTTTTTAATGAGCTCGTCCCACACTTTCCCGGCATTTTTCCAGGGCATCCAAATCTCAAATCCCAGATCTCCGGTGTATCCCGTTCGCGAAATGTCTACCGGCACTCCGGCAATTTGTCCGCGCGTCACGCGGAAATATTTTAAGTTGGCCACATCTGCGTCGGTAACGGCACGCAATAGCCTTCCCGAAGTAGGCCCTTGCAGCGCCAGCGCGGCCACCTGTTCGGAGATGTCTTCGATTTGCACGTCCAGCGCGAGAGCATTTTGCTGGAACCACCGCAAGCTCGCATCAGCCGCCGTCCAGCGGTACTCGTTTTCCCCCAATCGCGTGATCGTGCCGTCGTCGATCACTTTTCCTTCCGGATCGCACCAGCAGCAGTAGATAACCTGATCGATCGCAACTTTGTTGATGTCGCGCGAGATCACTCGATTCACAAAGCGTGTGGCATCGTTTCCAGAGATGCGGTACTTGAAGAGGGGCGAAATGTCGATCAGCGCGGCCGAATTCCGGATGGCGTTGTACTCGTGCTCGTGGTGCATCTCATAGACGCTGACCGTGTAGTAGCCCGACCACTCGCGGTAATTCAGGCTCTCGCAGAGCGCAAGGGTTCGCTCATGAAACGCAGTTCCGACGGGCACGATTCCTCCAAGCTTCTTCCGCAGCGCGGGCTGCGGGAACGAAATCGGATTATAGGTGCGAAGTTCGGGCGCCCGCAAGCCAATGCGTACCCTGAGTCCCCAGAATCCAACTCCGCGGCTCTGGCGCGTGCGGAACTACCCGGATAGAATGAAAGACGGACCTCTAAGAAGGTGGAACTCCAATGCCGGGGAATGGCTCCACGCAAGCCAGGGTACTGAGGATTGATGCGCGAGACAACGTGCTCGTCGCGCTCGCCAATCTACAAAAGGGCGAAATTGTCAATTTCCATGGGCAGGATTACACGTTGCTTTCCGATGTGCCGGCCAAACATAAATTCCTCACGCAAGACGTGAGCACCGGCGGCGACATTATTATGTACGGCGTCCTGGTGGGCAAAACTGTCGAAACCCTTAGGCGCGGAGATTTACTTTCCACGCGCAATATCCGTCACGCCGCTGCTGCTTTTCACGAAATGGAATCTGCCGGACCTCGCTGGACCCCGCCGGATGTATCCAGCTGGTCGAATAGAATTTTTCGCGGCTACCATCGCGACGATGGCCAGGTAGGCACGCGCAATTACTGGCTGGTTCTTCCGCTCGTATTCTGCGAAAACCGCAACCTCGCCGTTTTGAAACAAGCGTTCGAAGAGGAACTGGGTTTCGCGGCTCCTCAAATCTATCGCAGCCAAGTTGCCGAGCTGGCGCGGCTCTATCGCGAAGGGAAATCGGAGGAACTGAAGAAGGCCGCTCTCGGCGATATGCAACGAGCGAGCGCTTGTCCCAAGGTGTTTCAAAACATCGACGGCATCAAATTTCTCCTGCACGAAGCTGGCTGCGGCGGCACGTATGAAGACACCAGAAATCTCTGCGGTCTTTTGGCGGGTTACATCCATCATCCGAATGTTGCCGGAGCTACCGTTCTGAGCCTCGGCTGCCAGCACGCGCAAGTCCCCTTGCTTTTCGAAGAAATCAAACGCCGCGACCCAAACTTCAAAAAGCCTGTCCTTATCTTTGAGCAGCAGAAAAGCTTTTCCGAAGCCGCGATGCTGAGCCGTGCCATCCGCGAAACTTTTCTGGGCATGGTGGAAGCGGACAAGACCGCGCGGCAACCTGCGCCGTTATCGAAGCTGACCGTCGCGCTCCAATGCGGCGGGTCGGACGGTTTTTCCGGGCTCTCCGCAAATCCGGCGATCGGTCACACAGCCGATATTGTTGCCGCGCTTGGCGGCAAAGGCATTCTCTCCGAATTTCCTGAGCTTTGCGGGGTGGAACAGCAACTCATCAATCGGTGCGTCCACAAGGAAGTAGCAGGCCGCTTTGCGGAGCTCATGCGGGACTATGCGGCGCGCGCCCACGCCGTACGTGCAAGCTTCGAAATGAATCCTTCTCCGGGAAATATTAAGGACGGTTTGCTCACCGATGCGATGAAATCGGCTGGTGCCGCGAAGAAAGGCGGAACATCTCCAGTCACTGCCGTTCTAGACTATCCGGAATATTCGACGGAACCTGGCTTGAACTTGCATTGCACGCCGGGGAGCGATGTGGAATCCGTCTCGGCGCAGGTGGGAGCCGGCGCGAATGTCGTTCTCTTCACCACAGGTTTGGGTACGCCCACGGGAAATCCCATCGCTCCCGTTCTGAAAATCGCCACGAATTCGAATCTCGCGCAACGCATGGCCGACATCATTGACATCGATACCGGTGGCATCATCACCGGCGAGACCACTATCGAGAAAATGGGCGAAGCGATCCTTGAACGCGTCATTGGCGTCGCCAGCGGAGAAGCGCGCACCAAGGCGGAAATGCTCTCTCAGGACGATTTTATTCCCTGGAAAAGAGGAGTCTCGCTTTGAAAAAGGATCGTCATCACTCGTGAAAGCTCTTCTGCTTTCGCAATACAAGCACTTGGAAATTGCCGACCTTCCCGATCCCAATCCTGGTGACGGCGAAGTCCTGATCAGCGTGGCCGCCTGCGGCATCTGTGGCAGCGATGTCCACGGCTACGATGGCTCTTCGGGCCGCCGCATTCCACCAATTGTCATGGGGCATGAAGCTGCGGGAACCATCGCCGCGCTCGGCAAACAAGTAACCGGATTCGCCGAGGGCGATCGAGTTACCTTTGATTCGACCATTTTCTGCGGCTCTTGCGCCCATTGCCTCCGTGGCGACGTAAATCTTTGCGATCACCGTCAAGTCATGGGAGTTTCCTGCGCAGAGTTTCGCCGCCCCGGAGCTTTTGCCGAATATGTCGCGGTTCCATCGCGAATCCTCTATCGCTTGCCGCAAAATCTTTCGTTCACGGAAGCGGCCATGCTCGAAGCGGTATCCGTCGCCCTTCACGGAGTTTCCTTGGCGCCAGCCACAACCGGCTGCACCGCACTCGTGCTCGGCGCAGGCATGATCGGGCTGCTCACCGTGCAAGCCCTCCGCGCCGCGGGCTGCTCCCGGATCTTTGTCGCCGATGTAGACAGCACGCGACTCAAGCTCGCTCAGCAAGTCGGCGCCACAACTGTTTTGTCTGCGAACTCTGACATCGTCGATCAAGTTCTGCAGCTCACAAGCGGTGCCGGCGTTGATCTTGCCATCGAAGCTGTCGGCAGAAACGAAACCGTGAAAACCTCCATTGAAAGCGTTCGAAAAGGCGGAACGGTCGTCTTGGTTGGCAACATTTCGCCCGAGGTGACGCTGCCTCTCCAAGAAGTCGTCACTCGTCAAATCCGCCTTCAAGGCTCTTGCGCTTCCGCAGGCGAATATCCGCGCGCGATCGAACTTCTTGCCAGCGGAGCGATTCAGGTCAAACCTTTGATCACTGCCGTTGCGCCGCTTGAAGAAGGCCCCCACTGGTTCGAGAGACTCTATGCGCGCGAACCCAATCTGATGAAGGTCATTCTCACTCCGGAGAGCGCTTCTTGAGCAATGACCTGTTCGATCTCTCTGGCCGCGTTGCCATCGTTACCGGTACTAGCCGCGGACTCGGCCAATACATGGCGCGTGCCCTCGCGAAAGCCGGTGCCGATCTTGTGCTCACGAGCCGCGATGCGAGCCGCCTTGTGCCGTTCGAAGCGGAAATAAGAGCTCTCGGTCGCCGGTCCATCTCTGTGGAACTCGACGTCCGCTGCGACGACAGTATCGCGAAAGCAGTCGCCGCCGCCGAAGCCGCCTTTGGCCATCTCGACATACTCGTAAACAATGCCGGCTGCAACGTCCGCAAGCCGGCGCTCGACGTAACCTGGGACGACTGGAACTTGATTCTCGAGACAAATCTCCGTGGCAGTTTTTTTGTCGCGCAAGCCGTGGCTCGCGGCATGATCGCCCGCCACTATGGCCGTATTATCAACATTGGCTCTGTCACCACCGTCGCCGGCTATGCGGGCCTCGCGCCGTATGGAGCAAGCCGCGGCGGCGTAAAGCAATTGACGATGAGCCTCGCCGACGATTGGGGCCAATTCGGAATTACTGTAAACTGCCTCGCGCCAGGATGGTTTCGCACGGAACAGAACAAGGTCCTTTACGAAAACAAGGAATGGGTCGAATATCTTTGCGATCGGATTCCCGTAAAGCGCCCAGGCCAGCCCCAGGATTTGGATTCCGCAGTTGTATTCCTGGCGGCGGAGTCCAGCCGTTACATCACCGGTCAGACGCTTCTTGTGGATGGAGGAATCTCGACGGGTGCAACGCGCGCGTTGGTTCAGCCGCCAAAGACTGTTCCAGACCATCCTTGAGACTCGGACTAGGAGTGCACATGATGAGAGATCGCTTGTTCCCAAGTCTTTCACCGCGGCTTTTCGTGCGCGGAAGTTTTTTCGTCGCTGCCCTTTGCGCGTGGATCGCGATGACATCGCGTCCAATATCGTTCGCTGCTCCCGCGCCCGTTCTCTCCAAATCGCTGCAAATCTATTTTGTCGATGTCGAAGGCGGCCAATCCACTCTCTTCGTCAACCCGGAAGGGAAATCGCTTCTCATCGACACGGGCTGGCCCGGCAATGATGGCCGTGACGCCGACCGCATCGTCGCGGCCGCAAAGCTGGCGGGCATCGCGAAGCTTGATTTCGTTCTTCTCACTCACTACCACACCGATCACACCGGCGGAGTTCCGCAGCTTGCCGCAAAAATACCAATTGGAACTTTTATCGATCACGGGGTAAATCGCGAGCCTACGGATGCCGCGACCGAGCAAGCCTGGGAATCCTATCAAAATCTTCTGGCCAAGGAACATAACAAACGCATTATCGCGAAACCGGGAGAAGTTCTGCCGATTCCGGGCTTCCATGTGGAAGTCATTAGCGCCGATGGCGCGCTCATCGAAAAGCCTTTGACCGGTACGGGAGCGTCCAATCCCGCCTGCGCTAATGCCGAACAGCCCCCTGCGGACCACACCGAAAATGTCCACTCGCTCGGCGTTCTGATTACATTTGGCAAACTGCGCATTCTGGATTTGGGCGATCTGACCAAAGACAAAGAAAGGGAACTGATGTGCCCATCGAATAAGATAGGCGCAATCGATATTTACATCGTTTCTCACCATGGATGGTCGCAAAGCAGCAGTACTCTGTTTTTGGATGGCATCGCTCCGCGCGTGGCCATCATGGACAATGGCGCCGCAAAGGGAGGCTCCCCCTCCTCTTGGGATGCCATCGAAAAATCACCTCGCCTCGAAAATCTCTGGCAGCTTCATTATTCGAACGAGGGCGGCGCAACACACAATGTTTCAGAATCTTTCATCGCCAATCTTGCGGGAACCGCCGACCCCGGCAACTACATCAAACTCACTGCATCGCCCGATGGCAGTTTTGACGTTTACAACGCTAGGACGAAAGACACAAAACACTACGCTCCCGGCGCCGCTCATTGAGTTTGCAGTGTGATTTGATTTATGCGGGTTCTGGCACGGGCGTCATCGGCCCAAGCAGAAAAATATAGGCCGCTATGCTAAGCAACAGAGTCACCGTCGCCGCGATGAAAGCCCACGCAAAAGAATGCGTGATCTGAACGACGTAGCCGGTAACGATCGGCGCGGCAATCCCCGCAAGCTGATTGCTGAAATTCAAGATTCCCCCGACGGTTCCCACACTCTCCTTCGGAGCAATCAGCGAGGGAATGGACCATCCTACCGGCGACGCTGCCGATAAACCGCCAATCGAAAGGCTGATCCAGAAGAGTGCTGCCGCCGCACTCCCTGTATGCGCAGCGCCAAGTATCCCCAGGCCAAGCGCGGTCCCGCCGATCAAAACCACTTGCCGCACTCGAACCGCATTCCATCCTCGCTGAATCAGCGCGTCGACCATCCATCCGCCAATCACGAGGTCCGTCAGCGTCGCGAACAACCACGGCACGCTCGTGTACACCACGGAATGAAACAGGTCCACGTGATGCACCGCCAAAAAATATGATGGCAGCCAAGTCAGCAGCAGATAAAACGTGTAGTTATATCCAGCGAACCCGAGCGCCAATCCGCACACTCTTTTTTGGCGAAGCAAGTACCAGAGGGGCGCACCCTGGGCAGCCCTCGTTCGATCTTCTGGCTGCGCCCCGCCTTTGGCGATGAATTCCCGCTCCGCGTTCGAAAGACCTTTGTCTTCGCTTGGATTGTGGTAGTAAGCATAAAACAAGCCAAAAAAGAGAAGACTGAGGAATCCTGTCGCGGCGAAACTCCATCTCCAGCCAAAGTGCAATAGCAGAATGCCGATCAGCGGCACGCCGATCGCGGACGAAAATTTTGCCATCGAATCAAAGATCGCCGTGGCCAAGCTCCGTTCTTCTTTGGGAAACCAATAGCCGATGGCCTTTGAGTTCGCGGGAAACGTCGGCGCTTCGCCGATTCCCAAAAGCAGGCGCGCCGAGAAAAAGCCCGTAATCCCAGTCGAGAGAGCCGCGCCAAACGTCGCCACTGACCAGACAAAAGTGCTGATCCAGCCGACACGCCGGACCCCAAACTTGTCCAGCAAAAGGCCGGACGGAAGCTGAAGAGCTGCATAAGTCCAATTGTAGGCGCTCGACAAATAGCCGAATGTGACGGCGGAAATTCCAAACGCAGCATTCAGCGCGTCTTTTGAAACGGAAAGATTTACGCGATCGAAGTAGTTAACGAGGATTCCGAAGCCGAGCAGGCAGGCGATAAACCATCTTCGCCGGGGCACGCCTTGCATTTCGAAACTCGTTTGGTCCAATGTCGCCGGCATGGAAAGCTCTCTGGCTCAGTCTCTCAACGATTGTTCACGCAATACGCCCGCCGAAATGCCGCGCAGAGTATCCCATACTCGCCCGGGTGTTGTAGCCCATTTTCCAGCGCAAAGAATAACCTCATCCGCGTGGTAGTAGTCCATGCACCCCGCTTTTCCTTGACGCTCAAGTGCTTGCCCCTCTTCTCCAGCTAGCAGTACACTACGCCGTCTTTGCTACGCAGTCATTCAACAAGCAAGGTTTAAATCCTAAGTCTCAAGGGATAACCAAAGTGACTAATCTCTCCAATCGTCGCGACTTCCTTCGCAATACAGCCGCTGCTGGCGCTGCGCTTCTTCTTCCTCACTCGGCACGCGCCGCGAAAACCAAATCGGTTCTTCTGTTTACGAAATCTTCCGGCTTCGAGCACGCCGTCATCAAAGTCACCGACGGCAAACCCAGCATTGTCGAAAACGCTCTGCGCGATATCTCCGCCAAATACGGCTTTAGTCTCACCGCTTCCAAGGACGGCCGGATTTTTGATTCGAAGGAATTTCGCGATTACGACGCTGTAGTTTTCTTCACGACCGGGGTTCTCACCGAGGTGGGCACCGACAAAAACCCACCCATGTCCACCCAGGGCAAACAGGTCTTTCTCGACGCCGTCCACAACGGACTCGGCTTTGTCGGAATCCACGCCGCCGCCGACACGTTTCACACCCAGCCTGACCCGCCCGATCTCTCTAATCGCTACATCGCCCACGGCGAGCAGTCCGATCCCTATATCCGAATGTTAGGGGGAGAGTTCATCATCCACGGTCAGAGCAAGGATCCGCGTCTCCAAACCACAAATGTCATTATTGACGATCCGAAGTTTCCTGGCCTGGAAGGTGTTCATTCTCCGGTGAGTTTGATGGACGAATGGTATTCGCTGAAGGATTTTGCTCCCGACCTTCACGTGATCTGCACGCTGGATACTTCCACGATGAATGGCAATGCTTATAAACGTGCGCCGTATCCCGTCGTGTGGGCACGCATGCACGGCCGCGGAAGAATTTTCTACACCGCGATCGGCGACCGCCCCGAGAACTGGCAGAATGTTTTCCACCTGAATTTGCTAGCTGGAGGAGTTCGCTGGGCTATCGGTGACGCAAAAGCTTCTGTGCCGCCGAACCTCAAAACCGCAGCTCCCGGCTACGCGGAAATACCACCAAAATATCCGCCGCCCGAAAAGTAGCGGGTTAGTTGTGGATGTTCTCAATCCTGGCCATTCTTGCTGGCCAGGCGCATCGCCGTGCTCGGCACGATGGAGTGCTCCACGTCCGCGGACGACTCCGCGTATCGCGTCAAATACAAATCGATCGGAGTCACCTCAAAGGGGATTTTTTCGCGGGGCGAAATCGGACCCATTTGGTGTGTCTTGATCAAGCTAAGGGAGTCGTCCCAAGGATTAATCTTGATTCTCGATCCCATCGGCAGCGCGCCCAGCTGTTGCAAATTGGCCGGCTCCAGCGCCGGAGCGGACTGTAGCCATTGCGACGTAAAGTAAACTTGATTTCCCAGTCGCGCGCTGATCAATTGTTTCAATGCGAGTTTTTGCGATTGAAGTTGCGCCAGGAAGAGTCCCACGTTCGCCAGCTTGTCCGCGTACGGAGATTTCTTTAGCCATTCCACCGCCTTCTCGCTATTCTTCTTAGCTTCTTCAGGACTGTCCACGAACGACAATTTTTTCAGAGCCTCTATGGGAGTCAATCGCAGGACATCGCTAAACCCGTACTGATCTTGCGCCGGTTTGGGCTCCATGGCGTCCGCCATTTCGAACGCAAGCAATGCTGCAAGCGTTTCCTCGTTGGGGACGACGTCGATTAATCCGCGGCTCAGCGCGATCGTGTTCTGCATGGAAAACATTTCGAAATCGCTGGTCATCATGACGCGACAGTGCATCTCAATTCCGTCACCAAACTTGTTGGTCGCCATGATGTTGTTCACGATCGTGTCTAGCACCTTCTCCACGTCGCCTCTGGGCGCGGCCAGGCCAACCCGTTCCAAGACTTCGAAAACGTTGTCCCCCGATAGATCTCTCCAGTCGCGCTGCTGTTCGAGGGGAGAACGGTCATGCCCCGCTGTCTCGTCTTTCACTGTGTTCTGAGACTCAACGAGCAAGCGTCCGAATTCTTCTTGCCGGTTTTGTGTTGTAAGTCCGTAGCCCCACAAATGGGTCCGCGCTTTGAATCTCGGCCCGCCCGTGAGCGGGACTTTTCGCAAATCCTGGGAGTAGATGTCGCTCGGCAGCCATTCTCCAGATTTCACATTGGTGCGCCATGAATCGAAGTGCAGGTAGAATTCGTCTTCCAATTTTCGTACCGAAAACCGAATATCCGGCGCGTATTCGCCGTTCATTCGAACGATCGTGAAGTCCTGGTCTTCGACCCAAATTCTCCCCCTAAATCTCGGACCCTTCGCCTTTTTCGTCCGCTCGACGTCAAACAGATAGCAACGCACCTCTCCCAAGAACCCGCGTCCTCCGTAGGTAAGCGTGTAGTGGTCCTGGTCAAATTGGCCGAAATCCAGGAAAGCCATTTGCAGAAATCCGGCAGGATTAAACTCCCACATGATCGTGCCCTTATGCGTTTTCTTTGTCATCGAGCGAACCGTCATTCTCTTTCCTTGAAAATCTGCTTGTCCTAGAAAATAGAAATCGCGATGAGGAAGCGTTCCCATTAATGGGTCAGACTTCTCGACCTGGATGTAAGTCTCAACAGTAGGAGAGAAGCTCGCGATAATTTCGTCTTGCTCCTTTTCGCGTCGAAACACGCGCGCGACGATTTCACCGCGGCTCAATGCAGTTTGCCCAGACTGCTGTTTCGCAGTGTCGCTTTGAGGGGTTTTGAGACTCGATGAATCTATTGAGGTGCCTGTCTGTGACGGTGTTATTGCCGGGCTTTGCCGAGCCGCACTCACTGAAAAAGAAAACGGCACTAGTAATAGAATTAAAAGACAAATCCTCGGGCGCATTTTTCCCCCTGTCGAAGGGCAACGCGCTGTCAAAGGCGCCGTCACATCTTCGTTTGGGCAAAAGCACGTCCGTTACCATTAAATCGATTAGAAAATCGGGCTTTCAGTCTTCAGGCTACTCTTCGAAGAATCTAATGTTTGCGAGGTTCAAATTAGGGAGACCAATGTCCGCTTCGAGGGCTTTCTTTGACTTTTCTTGTTCTTCTTCCGAATTTGGGAGGGAATCAGTTCCAAAGTGAACTCGGCCCGGCTTGCTGGGTGGACTTGACGAGTACCTACGCCCTTGTGCCTCATCGTGCCTGCCAGTAAACTATCCCGTCTTCCATTCGCATCCAAATTTCTTTTCAGTGCGGATCGCTAACGGAGCTTCTCTGCATGGCGCAGCATTACGACGTTATCGTTATCGGCGGTGGCCACAACGGGCTGGTGAACGCGGCCTACCTTGCCAAGGCAGGGAAGAAGGTGCTCACGTTAGAACGCCGCCACGTTCTCGGCGGTGCCGCCGTTACCGAAGAAATCATCCCCGGCTTCCTCTTCTCCGAGTGCTCTTACGTCGTCTCGCTTCTTCGCCCGGAAATCATTCGCGAGCTGGATCTGCCGCGCCACGGGCTCGAAATTCTTCCGCTCGACGGCACTTTCACGCCCATGTCCAATGGCAACTTTCTTTGGCGCATGAACGATCACGCTCGCACGCAGCGCGAAATTCGCCGTCACTCTCGCGTGGATGCCGAGGCCTACGACGAATTCTCCAAAATGATGACGCCGATGTGCCGCTTCGTAAAGCCGCTGCTCTCCATGATTCCGCCCGATCCCACGACTCTTAAGCCACACGATCTCAAACAACTCAACTTCCTTCTCCAGCGTTTTCGCAGTCTTTCTTCCGACGAGCGTTATACCCTCATCCAGCTTATGACCATGAGCGCCGCCGATTTTCTCGACCAATGGTTTGAGACCGACGTCCTCAAAGCCACCATGTCCGCCTCCGGCATCATTGGCACATTTCTCGGCATTCGCTCGCCGGGCACAGCCTACGTTTTGCTCCATCACTACATGGGCGAAATCGACGGCGCATTCCGCTCATGGGGTTTCAGCCGCGGCGGCACGGGAGCCATCTCCAACGCCATCGCGGACGCGGCACGCGAGGCAGGCGTCGAAATTCGCACGCAAGCGGGCGTTGCGAAAATTGTCGTCAAGAACGGCCGCGCCCGCGGCGTCGCTCTACAGACTGGCGAAGAAATCTCCGCCAATGTCGTCTCTTCCAGCGTCGATCCGCACCTGACCTTCGAGAGATTCCTCGACCCCAGCGAACTTCCCGCTGATTTTCTCGAGAGCGTCAGTCGTTACAAATTCCGCGGCTCTTCCGGCAAAGTAAATCTCGCACTTGATGCCCTTCCCGACTTCAAATGCCTGCCTGGCTCCGGCGCGCATCTTCGCGGCGCGATTTCCATCTCTCCGAGCATCGAATACATGGAACGCGCCTACGACGACGCAAAATACGGCAATTTTTCCCGCAGGCCCTACATTGATATCGTCATTCCCAGCCTCACCGATCCGAGCGTCGCGCCTCCCGGCAAACACGTGATGTCCTGCTTCGTCCAATACGCGCCCTATAAACTCGCCAAGGGTACCTGGGATGATCAGCGTGAAGCCTTCGGCGACGCCGTCGTGAACACCATCGCCGAACACGCCCCCAACATCAAAAAAATTATCGCCGGCCGTCAAATTCTTACGCCCCTCGATCTCGAACGCGAATTCGGCCTCACGCAAGGAAATATCTTCCAAGGCGAGCTTTCTCTCGAGCAGCTTTTTTTCCTGCGCCCCGTTCCTGGCTGGGCCTATTACCGCACACCCATCGCTAACCTATATATGTGCGGCTCCGCCACGCATCCCGGCGGTGGCATCATGGGCGCACCTGGCCGCATCGCCAGCCAGGTTATCCTGAAGGATTGGAAAAAATCGAAAGCTTCGCGCTTCGCTGGGGGCAAAAACTAGTCATGCCCATCGGACAGCGCGTTGCTCTCATCGGCGGCGGCCACAACGCTCTTATCGCCGCGTTCTATCTCGCAAAAGGGGGCTTCAAGCCGCTCATTCTAGAACGCCGTGAAATCGTCGGCGGCGGGGCCATTACCGAGGAATTTCATCCCGGTTTCCATGCCTCCACCCTTTCTCATACGCTTGGGCCGCTTCGTGCCGATGTCGCGCGTGACCTCGAATTCCATAAACTTGATTGCGAGATTCTCCGCCCGGATCCTCGCGTGTTCGCTCCCACGCCCCATGGCAAATCTCTCCTTTTTTATAACGACCACGCCAAGACGGCCACTGAGATTGCTCTCCACTCGGAAAAGGATGCCGCGAAGTACCCGCAATTCGCCGAAACTCTCGATCATCTGTTCTCCGTCCTTGGTGAGCTTGTTTCCATCACACCTCCGGCGATCGATTCCCCCTCGCCCGAGGATTTCTGGAACCTTTTCAAGGCTGGCCGCAGCGTCCGCAGCCTAGGGAAGCACGGGATATTCGATCTGCTCCGCTGGGGCCCCATGGCCGTCGCCGATTTCGTCTCGGAATTTTTTGAAACGGATCTGCTCCGCTCTGTGATCGCCGCCCGGGGCATCTTTGGCACCGCACTCGGTCCCTGGTCCGCTGGCTCGACGGCCGTCCTTCTTTTGCATGCTGCCGCGGATTCTCATCCTGTCGGCTCCGCCGCTTTTCCGCGCGGTGGCCTCGGCTCGTTTACCCGTGCCCTCGCGGATGCTGCGCGCAAGGCCGGCGTGGAAGTTCGCACCAACGCCGAGGTACAGCACATTCGCGTGAAGGATGGCGCAGTCGTTGGCCTCGTCCTCGCCGATGGCGAAGAAATTGCCGTGGAAGCCGTCGTCTCCGGTGTCAATCCCAAGCTCACTTTCTTCCAGCTTCTCGATCCCACTCAGCTCGATCCTGCTTTCGCTCTTCGCATTCGAAACTTTCGTTCGAACGGCACGGTCGCCAAAGTTAATCTCGCGCTCGGCGGACTTCCCGCGTTCTCCGCTCTCGAAGGTTCCGATACTCCACTCAAAGCGCTCTCCGGTCGCATTCACATTGGTCCCGAAATCGACTATCTCGAGCGCGCGTTCGACGCCTCCAAATATGGCGAACTTTCCGCATCTCCGTATCTTGACGTCACCATCCCCACGATTCTCGATCCGCCCCTCGCTCCGGAAGGCAAGCACGTCCTTTCCGCTTATGTCCAATTCTGTCCGTTCAAACTGAGCGGCGCCTCGGCGGACGGCAAAACGGTCATCAAGTCCGAATCAAACTGGGATGCACGTCGCAAAGATCTTGGCGACACCGTCGTGAAGACTCTCGCCGAATACGCTCCCAATCTTCCCGGGCTAATCGAACACATCCAGGTCATCACCCCTCACGATCTCGAGACCAGCTACGGCTTCAGCGGCGGCCACATTTTTCATGGCGAACTCGCCCTCGATCAACTTTTCACCATGCGCCCCGTTCTCGATTGGGCTCGCTACAAAACGCCTATCCGCGGCCTTTTTCTCTGCGGCTCGGGCACGCATCCCGGCAACGGCCTGACTGGCGCATCCGGTGCCAACGCAGCCCGCGAAATCATCCGCGACCTCCGATGATTCTTCGTCCTTTCTCCGCGTGCTCTGAGGATTCCGTGCCCTCCGTGTAAAATCCTTTCTCCTGGCAATCCCACTGCTTGCTGATTTCTTGCATCCTCGCTATCTTTTCTTTGTCCCCATGACCACGATCGACCGCGCCAAGCTCCACTCTCTCCACCAGCGCGAAGAAAAGCGCTTCGTCGCCGATCATCCTCGTTCCGCCGAACTCTATCTCCGCGCTCAATCCTCCCTCCTCGGAGGCGTCCCCATGAACTGGATGAACAAATGGGCCGGCGCCTTTCCGGTCTTCGCAAAATCCGCCAGCGGTGCGCACTTCATGGACGTTGACGATCACAACTACGTCGACCTCTGCCTCGGCGACACCGGCGCCATGACTGGCCACTCTCCCCAAGTCGTCGCCGAAGCCGTCGCCCGGCGCGTTCGCGAAGGCATCACCCTCATGCTTCCTACCGAAGACGCGCTCTACGTTGGCGAAGATCTCCAGCGCCGTTTCGGCCTCCCGTTCTGGCAATTCGCGCTCACGGCTACCGACGCCAACCGATTCTCAATCCGCATAGCCCGCGAAATCACCCAGCGCTCCAAAATTCTTGTCTTTCATTACTGCTATCACGGCACGGTCGACGAAACGATCGTCTCTCTCCACGACGGCGTTGTTGGCCCGCGCCGCGGCAATATCGGCCCGCCCGTTAATCCCGCCGAAACCACGCGCGTCGTCGAATTTAACGACCTGCAATCCCTCGAAGACGCTTTCAAGCATCACGACGTCGCCTGCGTTCTCGCTGAGCCCGCCATGACAAACGTCGGCATCATTCTTCCCGACGACGGGTACTGGACCGCCGTCCGCGAACTCACCCGCCGTTACGGCGCGCTTCTCATCCTCGACGAAACGCACACCATCTGCGCCGGTCCCGGTGGCTGCACTCGTGAGTGGAACCTTCAACCTGACATTCTCGTTTTCGGAAAGCCCATCGGTAGCGGTATTCCTGGTGCAACCTACGGGGTCTCCGCAGAAGTCGCCCAGCGCATCGCCGCGCGCCTCCATCTCGAAGACGTCGACGTCGGCGGCATCGGTGGCACTCTTGCCGGCAACGCGCTTTCCCTGGCCGCCATGCGCGCCACGCTTGAGCACATCCTTACTCCTGCCGCCTATGTTCACATGATCCCGCTAGCCAACCGCTTCGCCGACGCCGTCGCGGCTCAGATCCGTCATACCGCCCTCCCCTGGAACGTCACTCGCCTGGGCGCTCGCGCCGAATACACTTTCGCTGCAAGGCCGCCGCGCAGCGGTACCCAATCCGCCGCCAGCGCCGACTTCGAACTCGAACGATTTCTCCACCTCTACACCCTAAACCGAGGCGTCCTCCTAACTCCGTTCCACAACATGGCGCTGATGTCCCCCGACACCACCGGAGCCGACATCGACCTCCACACAAAAATCTTCGCCTCCGCGACGCACGAACTCATCTCATAGGGGCACGGCACGCCGTGCCCCATTTCGCTTGCGCTGCGCTTTCTGTTGGTCCACATGCCACGACGCCTTGTCGGGAATTCAACCGGCGCAGTACAATCTCTTGTTTGTCCATCGAGGAGGAAATCCGCCATGGCCACGGCCGAAGCGAAAATCCACGTTTCTGAATTCACGAACGAGCCTTTTGTCGATTTCTCGAAGCCCGAAAACCGCAAAGCCATGGAAGACGCGCTGAAAAAAGTCGCCTCCGAATTCGGCCGTGAATATCCAATGTATATCGACGGCCAAGACGTCATTACCACGGCGAAGCGCACTTCGACCAATCCCTCGCATCCAACGCAGGTTCTTGGAATTTTTCAGGAGGCGACCGCCGAACACGCCAACCAAGCTGTCGAAGCTGCGTACAAAGCCTTCGATTCCTGGAAGCGTGTTCCAGCCGAAAAGCGTGTAGAGATTCTTCTCCGTGCCTCTGGCATCATTCGGAAGCGCAAATTTGAGCTATCCGCCTGGATCTGTTACGAGGTCGGCAAGTCTTGGGCGGAGGCCGACGCCGACACCGCCGAAACCATCGACTTTCTCGAATTCTACTGTCGCGAAATGCTTCGTCTTGCCGGGCCGCAGGAAGTCGTGCCCATGAAAGGAGAGAAGAACTATCTCAAATATATTCCGCTCGGTGTTGGCGCCGTCATTCCGCCCTGGAATTTCCCTGCCGCCATTGCCGCCGGCATGACTGCGGCCTCTCTCGTGACTGGCAACACTGTCGTTCTCAAGCCGTCGGAGGAATCTCCGCTAGTGGCCGCAAAAGTCGTTGAGATTTTTTACGAAGCGGGCGTACCCAGGGAAGCGTTGAATTTCCTTACTGGCCCCGGCGAAACGGCCGGCGACGCGCTCGTTAAAAATCCCAAGACTCGTTACATCGCTTTCACTGGTTCCAAGGAAGTGGGCTTGCTCATCAGTGAAAACGCGGGCAAGAAAGTACCCGGTCAAATCTGGATCAAACGCACTGTCCTCGAAATGGGCGGCAAGGATTCCATCATCGTGGACGCGGAAGGCGATGTGGATTCCGCGGTTGAGGGCGTTGCGCAAGCCGCTTTCGGTTATCAGGGACAGAAGTGCTCCGCCTGCTCGCGCGCCATCGTCTCGGAAAAGGTCTACGATTCTTTCGTGCAAAAATTAATTGAGCGTGCCAAGAAAATCGCCGTCGGCCCCAGCGAAGATCCAAACAACTATATGGGACCTGTCGTCAGCGAAACCGCGATGAAAACCATTTTTGGCTACATCGATTTGGGCAAGAAAGAAGGAAAGTTAGTTCTCGGCGGCGAACGCGGTCCGGGCGATGGCTACTTCGTGCAAGCCACCGTAATCGTGGACGTCGATCCTAAAGCCCGCATCGCGCAGGAAGAAGTCTTCGGCCCTGTCCTCGCGGTTATCAAAGCAAAGGACTTTGATCACGCTTTGGAAATCGCCAACAACACCGAATTTGGACTAACCGGAGCGGTCTATTCGAACAATCCGGAGAAACTCGAAAAAGCGCGGGAATCTTTCCACGTTGGCAACCTCTATCTCAACCGCAAATGCACCGGCGCGATGGTGGGCGCGCATCCGTTCGGCGGCTTCAACATGTCCGGAACCGATTCCAAAGCAGGCGGCAGAGACTACTTGCTTCTTTTCATGCAAGGTAAAAGCGTTGCCGAGAAACTGCCCAGCTAGGAAATGGCCGCCGAGGAATCCGTTTTGTTGGAAGTCCATTTTAGCAGCCGGTACACCGGATAACTCAGAACCAGCATCGCGAGAGCCCACGGCGCATTCTTCTGGTCCGTCAGAATCGAGCCGATCAGAAAAATTGCGGAAGCCAGCAAGGCAATCCCCGTGGTCCACGGATAACCCCACGCACGATATGGCCGTGCCATTTCCGGCTCCTTCTTCCGAAGCAAAAACAGCGAGGCGTACGAGAGCGTGTAGTTCGCCACGAAGAAAAAGGACAGCATTGCGATCACTCGTTCAAACGATCCCAGCACAAAGAGCACTCCTGCAATCGTGCTCAAAAGAAGCGCGAGCGCCGGAGTCCCCCCGGCGTTCACTCGCGCCACCGGCCGGAAGAACAAACCATCGCAGCTCATGGCATAAATTGTCCGCGTGCAGAAAAGCTGATTGGCATTCAGGCAGCTCAACATGGAAATAACCATAATCGACCGGATGATAGGATCGCCGTACTGGCCGAAAACTCGCGCCGCCACCGTGCCAAGAGCAAAATTATTTCCCGCAATTTCGTTCATGGGCAGCACATAGACCACTGCCAAATTCAAAAGCAGATAGATCCCCATGATCGAAAAAACGCTTCCGAAAATCGCGCGCGGAACGTCTCGTCCGGGGTTGCGCACCTCTTCGCCGAAATAGATGACGCCGTCCCAGCCGTCGATGGTGAACACGACGGCTTGCAAACCCAGAATAATGGCCACGGCGAGTCCCCATCCACCAGGTAAAGCCAGCACAGTTGTTGGGGCTGCCGGTACGGCTTCGCGCGCATGCCCGCCCAAGAAAAAACAAAAGGCAAGCAAAATCAAAAATGCGGCCGTCTTTATCGCTGCGGTCAGAATTTGCGTGCCGCTGCCCCACCGGATGCCGCGCCATTGCAAAACACCGAAACCTAGAATAATGGCCACGGCAATCGTTTTTACGTGTCCCCCAAATACCGGAAAAAGATCGCCGCTGTATTCCGCGATGACTATTCCCACAGCCGCCGCCGTGCCACAGGTCGAAAGCCAGTCGCTCCAACCAACGATGAATCCTGCATATTCCCCGATTGCGCGGCGCGAGAAATTGTATTGCCCGCCGCTCCTCGGAATGGCCGCGCCTAGCTCGGCCAGAGAAGAGGCCCCACACAGGGCATAGAGCCCGCCCACAACCCAAACACCGAGAAAAAGCCATGTTCTCGGCAGTATTTGCGCGATGTCGCCCGGCGTGCGTACGATGCCGGCGCCAATGGAGTTGCCAATGGCCGCAGCGACGCCGAACCACACACCCAGAACTTGCAGCAATTTTCCACGGTTTCGCGCGGCCTCCGCGACTGTACCGATGCCGCTGGTGGAAGACCCGTCCGTTGTGTTAGACAATGTGGAGTCTCAGGAAGTATCGGAAACTCCGCCATCATAATGGCGGCGCGGCAAAATGCAAGCTGTAAGTCGGCGCTTCAGAATTGCTCAAGGTAACTCTCGCTCGGAACAAGCAAGGAGGTAGCGAACTTGGCTGTGGACCGCGCGCCAACAATCAAAACGGAAATGACCACGCGCCTTGATGTCGACGCCGCCGGGCTGCCCATCGATGTCTCTGTCGTCATTCCGTGCCTCAACGAGGCGAAGTCCATCGCGTTCTGCGTTGAGAAAGCGGTGCGATCCTTTGGGGCCGCGGGTTTGCACGGCGAAGTGGTTGTTGCCGACAACGGTTCGACGGACGGTTCGATCGAAATCGCCCAGAAACTCGGCGCGCGCGTGATTCGCGTCGAGCAGCGCGGCTATGGCGCGGCGCTACGTACTGGAATTTGCGCTTCGCGCGGCGCGTTCATCATCATGGGGGACGCCGACGATAGCTATGACTTCGGCGATGTGCCACGCTTCGTCGAAATGTGGAAGCAGGGTTACGACGTGGTGATGGGCAACCGCTTCCGCGGAGAAATCAAGCCGGGCGCTATGCCCTGGCATCACAAGTACGTTGGCAATCCGGCGCTTACATCTTTGCTGAATCTTTTTTTCCACGCGCATATCGGCGACAGTCATTGCGGCATGCGCGGCTTCACGCGCGCCGTGTACGACCGGATGGATTTGCGCAGCACGGGCATGGAATTTGCCTCGGAGTTTGTGATCAAGGCCGCGCAACTCGGCGCGCGCATAACAGAAATTCCCATTACGCTTTGGCCGGACAAGCGCGGCCGCCCGCCGCACCTGCGCAGTTTCCGCGATGGCTGGCGCCATTTGCGATTCATGCTGCTGTACGCTCCGAACTGGCTTTTCCTTCTGCCGGGAGGGTCGTTGGTCTTGTTCGGTCTTTTTCTTGTGTGCTGGCTGTTGCCGGGGCCGCGGCCTATTTCGCCGCACATCGTTCTCGATATTCACACGATGATCTTTGGGGTGATGTTCACGCTGCTCGGTGTGCAGATTATCTCGATCGGCTTGTTCGCAAAGGTTTTCAGTTATGCAGAGCGATTCGATCGCAATGCGGTTTCGCTGAAACGCGTGTTAAAACGCGTGACACTTGAATCCGGATTGCTTCTCGGCGGCGCGCTCTTTCTCGCGGGATTTGCCGGATGCGCTTGGGTCACCTGGCAGTGGGCCGCCAGCGGGTTTGGTCCGCTGCACGAAGTTCGCCAGGTTCTTTTCTGGTCGATGTGGCTCTTTATCGGCGTCCAGATAATTTTTGCTTCTTTTTTTCTCAGCATGCTGGGGATTAGCCGCGGAACCTATATCGGCGACTACGACCTAAAATAAATGCCCTACACCGGGATCGACCATTTCATCGCCAGGATGCGTTTTCGCGCTGCGTATCCGCACATTCGCAAAGGGTCGCAGGTATGCGATCTGGGCTGCGGCTTGGAAGCGGCGTTTTTGGATTATGCATCGGACCGCATCGCCGCGGGTGTGGGCGTCGACGATCAGGTAGAGGAGGGCGTGCGTGGCCGCTGGCAGGGCGTCCGCGCGGACCTGCGTTCTCCGCTGCCTTTTTCTGATAGCCGCTTCGATCACGTGGTGATGCTCGCCGTCCTCGAGCACCTCACAGAACCGGAAAAGGTGCTTCGCGAGGCGTACCGCGTAATTGCGCCGGGCGGCTCATTGATCATGACGTGGCCATCCGCGTTGGTGGACCCCATTCTGCGCGTGTTGCACGGGCTCCGTTTCGTGAGCGATGAAATGGAAAGCGATGAGCACCAAAAACGCATTCCCGTCGAGACGCTTCAACAAATGCTCCAACGCATCGGTTTTCAGAAATTCATTCATCGCCGCTTCGAATTCGGCCTCAACAATCTTATGGTGGCCTTTCGCTGAGATCCATGGGATGACGTGACACCCGCGGGGAATTATTGGTCAGGGGGAGGGGAGTAGGGTTTTATTTCGGCATTGTTGACGTCCGGTTCGACGAGCCAGATGTGCCGGTCCTTGAAATAGGCGAAGAGTTTGTCGTTTTGTTGCTGATCGAGTTCGCGTGCCCAAATGACTTTCGCGCCGTCGATATCCGCGCGGTTGTATACCCACTCGTCGTGGATGTTGTGATCCTCGCCGTAGCGCACCACGATCAGGTGTTTTCCAGGTGAATGTAGAAGCTTCTCGATGATGGCAACCCGGCTGGAATCCCCCGTGCAAGTCCACCACATGGGGTCGCAAGCACGACGAGCCACGTTCACGCCCGTTTCGAGAACCAGGAGAACAACGAGCGCGCGGGATAGCGCGATTCCTGTCGGCCGCGCTTTCCATTTCATCCTGCGCAAATGGCGCATCGCTTGCGCCAGGAGCGCGTAGACGACGCAAGTAACCGGCGCGGCATAGTGAGGCGCCGACCAAATCACCACAAAAACCCCTCCCACGACTAAGAGAAGAGTGACCACCTGCAAACGCATCTTGCGGTCTCGAAACGCAAATGGCACGGCAGGCAGCAGGAAGAGCACGCCCGGCCAGAAAAACTCGACGCCCAACCTTGCCACTTTTTCGGCTGTGACGTCGAATGCATCTTTCCACGTAGTCTGATAGTCTTCGCGCTCCCAGCCATTGTAAAAGTCATCGAATTGCGCGTTGTTGTATTTGAGGGCCGGCTTGGCATGCTCCCACAAGAACAGAGGCGCGGTGTGATACGTCCGCGTGTTTAGAACGTGCGGGAACAGCAGCGCATTGCCGGTTAATCGCCAGTTGTAATAGCCAAGGAAGGCCAGGGTTAAGAGCAGGCAGACGGAGAGCGGCAAGAGGGCGGTACGAATGCGCGTACGAAGCGCATCGCGCGATTTTATTTTCCCCGCCAGCCAGCCGAGGAAATACAAACCCGCCGGTATACACAATAGGAATCCTTCGTAAGGCCTGCTATTTGCCAGAATCGCGATGCCCAAACCGAGAAGCAAAGCGTTGCTCACGCTGGCGCGCCGCAGGATGCGTCCCAGCGCTCCCAGCACCAGAGCTCCGCCGGCTCCCGCCACAGCTCCGCCCCAGTAGCTGTTCATCCAGTAGCTTGCGATACCTAAATTCAGCGCGGCAAAGCCGCCGCCCAGTAGCGCCCAGCGCGCGGGCATCCACGCCTGCAGCATCCAGAGGATTGCCGCACACATAGCGGCGTTGCTGAGCAGCACCCCGATCCACGGATTGCCCAGCAACTGTCCAATGGCGAGAGCGAGACCCTGCGCCGGAGGGTAGATCGAGGAATACGTAGGATGCCAATTTTCATGAAAGGTCTCGAAGCTCATCCACATTGGGTGAGTGGGATTCGTGAGGCGGCCGTGGACAAACGTGTCGGACATCAGCAGGTAGCTGAATTCGTCGTGGATTCCCGGAATGGGCACGGGCAAGAGGGGCAGGACAGCAAGGCGCGTTGCGACGACGCCAAAAAACATCACGCAAATGGCGAGTCTCTTGTGTTGTGCGAAACGCGATAGAGATTCCTCTATCCTTCTAAAAACGCTCGCGGCAATCCCTGGTTTCCAGAGGGCCAACAACCCGAATACAAGCACCAACAGCAGCGCAATTTCTGCTGACGGCCAGAAGTGGATATTCGAGTCGCTTCCGAGTGGTTCCATTTAGCGAAAAGGTTTCCAACGAGGAACGCTTCGGGAATACGAGACTGGAGAAGCGAGCCACGCCAATTGCGGAGAAATTCTAGCTTATTTGGGCGCAATCAGCGCTCGATTTCGATTTCCGTTCGATCCTCGGGGGCCACTGGTGTCGTCAAGGCCGCGCGAGCTCCGCGCGATTCCGAAAAGTCAGCAAGTTCGAGCCGGAGGTTTCCCGCGTTGGTGGCGAACGCAAGGCCCGCTTCAAAATCCACAACGCCGGCGCGGATGAGCTTGTCAATTTCTCCGTCAAAGTGCTGCATGCCTTCCGTATCGCCGTCGCGCATGGCATCGAGCAAAGACTTTCCTTCCGTTTCCCCCTTTTCGACGTATTCCCGAGTGCGCATCGTGGTTTTGAGGATTTCAATCGCTGCCACTCTGCCTTTGCCGTCCTTGCGAGGAAGAAGGCGCTGAGAAACGATGCATCGAAAGGCTCTGGAAAAGCGGCTGCGAATAGTGAGTTGATCGCCAACAGAAAATGCGCCCACAATTCGCTCGATGGTTTTCGAAGCATCAATCGTGTGCAAGGTGGATAGCACTAGGTGCCCGGTCTCCGCAGCCTCCAGTGCGATTTCAATCGTTTCGCGGTCGCGCATCTCTCCAACCAGAATGATCTTGGGGGCCTGGCGCAGAGCGCCGCGCAAGGCGAGAGCAAATGTCGGCGTGTCGCTGTGGAGTTCACGTTGGTGGATAGTGGCCTTTTTGTGTTTGTGGAGGAACTCGATGGGGTCCTCAATCGTCAGGATGTGATAGGCCTTCTCCCCGTTCATGGTGTCAATGATGGCCGCGAGCGTCGAAGATTTTCCCGAACCGGTCGGCCCCGTTACCAGGACGATCCCGTTTTTCAGCTGCACGATCTCTTTCAACTGCACCGGTAGATGCAGTTCTTCAAAGCCCGGAATTACGTCCGGGATTACACGCATTACGATGGCGAGGCTTCCCCGCTGCCGAAAGATATTTACTCGAAACCGTCCTACGCCTGAAACACCGTAGGACAGGTCCGCCGAGCCTTCCGTATCGAGTTTGCCGGCGGCATGTTCGTTGTTCTCCATGAGGTCCTTGGCAAGGGCCTTGGTGTCTTGAGGAGTCAGGCGCTCCAAGCCTTTGAACTTCAGCTCAACGAGCTGGCCGTCCACCTCGATCTGCGGAGCGCGGCCCGGCGAAAAAACCAGGTCACTGACGTGACCATGAGCCTTCAGCATTGCGGCGATCAGTTGTGCGGTGTCGAATCTGCGCTGCGGCGGTACTACCTGCGTCGGGGTTCCCATTGTTTGTAAACCAGATCACCTGAGGAGGAGCAAGGTGCAAGTTCTTAGCTACGGCCTCTATTGTAGGCGCAGGAATATCTCGCGGAGATGTAACTCTCGGTAGACGTGCCAAAAAGTTACCGGCATGCGAAGAGCCGTGCCCGCATGCGGCCCATCAGTGCGACGCAGTGAGAGGCTAGCTTTTTAACCCAAGTGACGAGGACCGAGATTACGTTTCTTTTAGAAGAAGGGTAAGGCCGCCGGTCTGTTCCGGCGTTTCGAGAGTAAGCGCGCTGAGATCGTCCGTGAGCCAGTCCGCGCCCGCGCTTAGAAGCTCCGCATCCGTGGATGTGGTGCGCAACGCCAGGACGCGCGCGCCCGCTGCTCTGCCAGAGCGAATTCCCGTTGCCGCATCCTCGGCGACCACGCAATCCGCGGCCGCCATCCCGAGAATCTCCGCGCCTTTGAGATAGGGGTCGGGGAAGGGCTTACCGCGCGGAATATCGCTTGCCGTAACGAGATGCTGCGGGACCGGCAATCCCGCCGCTCGCAAACGCACTTCGGCTAGCCGGCGCGTGGCGGAAGTGACGACGGTCCAACGCGCTTTTGGAATGGCTTGCAAAAGGTTCAATGCTCCGGGGAGCGCGATCACGTCTGCGATATCCTCGATTTCGCGACGTTCCACCTCGCGATCTTCGGCTTCGTGATCGCCGTGCGGGAGCAGTTCTCGGATAGTCGCCAGGCTGGGCCGGCCATGGGCTCTGTGCACGACTTCCGTTGGATCGAACTCGTGCGCGCGTGCCCAGTCGGTCCAGACCCGCGTCACGGCGGGCGTGGAGTCAACAAGCACGCCATCCATGTCAAAGAGTACAGCGGCACAATGAATGAGAGTCATCAACAGATTCGTCTGACGTAAAACCAGAACTCCATCGCGAAAGCCTTTTAGAGTACTGGAGTCTGGAGAAACAAGAAAGGAATGGGGTGGGAGACGGGGTTCGAACCCGCGACATTCGGTGCCACAGACCGACGCTCTACCAGCTGAGCTACTCCCACCGTCGACGGAATGACCATAGTTTACGCTACTTTCGCTCAAGGGAAAAGCGTCCCGAAAAGCATGCCGCGGATGTAGCTTCTGCGTCCAAATCGCAAGAAACATTGCCCAGGTTCTTGCCGCTGCTTTCCTTGAACCGATGCTCCCGACCGTTGCATCGAATTTCTGTCGCGGGGATTGCAAGAAGCAGGCCGGAACGCTTACAGTACGCTATGCAAAACTCAGCCCAGGCCTGAGAACCACCTCAATCAGCACCCGTTCTTAGTGGCTGTCGGGAATTGCCTCCCGTGAGTATTTGGTGTTTCAGGGATTCTTTGGTTTTGTTCGAAATGAGTCTGGACGGGCCCGGTGCTGAGTCTGCGTCGGAACTTGCGGCGAGAGCTGTTGCTGGGATCGTTGCTTGTTTGCGATGGTTCTCCTCAGGAGCGGACGTGAGCTTCACATGAAAACGGTTCATCCAGCACGGCGCGCAAACCCGAAAGAGCGCAACGGCGACTCGAGCCGCAGTGTGTTGATGCGGCTGGAATTGCCAAGCGATCCCAATCTGCTTTGCGCTGTGCGCGGCGCCGTGGAACGCCTGACGGAATCCTTCGGATTTTCGCCGGCGGATTGCCGGGCAGTCATCCGCGCGGTGGACGAAGCGCTGACAAATATCATTCGTCATGCCTACGGCGGACGTCCAGACCGCCCGATTGAAATGTCTTTCCGTTCGGTTCGTCGGATGATCGATCAAAAGGTCGCCGAGGGTATCGAGATACTTCTTTGCGACCGCGGGCCAGCCATCAAGCCGGGGCAAATGTGCATGCGCGCGCTGGAAGAAGTTCGGCCCGGCGGACTTGGACTGCATTTCATTCAACAGAGTATGGACGTCGTCGAATACAAGCGCTCGAATGGGACCAACCGTCTCCGCTTGGTCAAATACGTTCGCTCGGCGAAGCAGGATGTGAACTCGTAAGAGCTTTAAGGAGAAAAAAACTGTGCAGATTTCCAGCAGAGAATTCGATAAGACCGTCATCTTCGACGTCTCGGGAGACATCGACTTGGCGAATTCGCCCGCCGTTCGCAAGGCGCTGCTGCGCGAGGTGAAGGAAAAGAAAACGCCGCGCGTGGTGATGAACCTGACCATGGTGCGATATATCGACAGCTCCGGCGTCGCGTCTTTGGTGGAAGGCCTCAAGGCATCTCGAGACGCGGGCACCCGTTTTATCTTGTTTGGGCTGAGCACTTCGGCCCGCGAGGTCTTGCAACTCTCGCGCTTGCTAAAAATCTTCGAGGTTTACGACAACGAACAGCAAGCGCTGGAGGCTTAGAAGTTTTGGACCAGGTCGGCGGATTTTCCCGAGTTGCTGTGAAATGAGACCGAAAGAATTGAGCGGCCAGGAAGCGTGATGCAATTCGTGTCACAAATTGGCGGAACCGTTACAAATGGTCTGGCCTACGTGGGCTCTCTCGCTTCGCTTGGGGGCCGCGCGGCCTATTACACCTTTGTCGGGCCGTTCCAGGGCAAGCCGCTGCGCTTGCAGCGCGCCGTATCGCAGGCCATGGACGTGGGTGTCCGGGCGTTGCCGATTCTTTCGCTCATTACATTTTTTATCGGGCTGATTCTCGCGCTTCAGAGCGCATATGAGTTGCGCCGCTTTGGCGCGATGAACCTTGTCGCCACGGCCGTCGCGATTTCCATGTCCCGCGAACTTGGGCCTCTTATCACCGCCATCGTGGTGATCGGGCGTTCCGGTTCGGCGTTCGCGGCCGAAATCGGCACCATGAAAGTCACGGAAGAAATCGATGCGCTCGAAACGATGGCCATCAGCCCGATCCGTTTCCTGGTTACGCCGAAATTTCTAGCCATGATCGTGATGCTGCCTTGCCTTACGATTTGGGCCAACGCGATGGGCATATTGGGCGGTTCGCTTTTTGGTGTCGCACAGGCCGATTTCACGTTCGGGCGGTACATCCAAGCTTCGCTGGATTCGCTGCTTCTTCGCGACGTCATGACCGGCCTCGTCAAGAGCGTGATGTTCGGGATCACCATCACCGCCGTCGGATGCCAGGAAGGATTAGCGACTGGGGCAGGTGCCGAGCAGGTTGGCCGCTCGACGACAAGAGCCGTCGTGATGTCGATTTTTCTCGTCGTATTGGTGGATCTGGTTTTTACGTGCCTTTTCTTTTTTGTGAGCGGCAGTTAGGGACGTGTGACAGTGTCGATGGAAATGGAAATCAGCGCTTCGAATGACTCGCAAGTCATGCTCTCTTTGCGCGACGTGCGCGTGAGTTATGGCGAGCTTGAGATTTTGCATGGCATCACGTTTGACGTGAAGCGCGGCGAAACGCTGGTGATCCTTGGCGGCTCCGGCTCCGGAAAAAGCACGCTGTTGCGAACGTTGGTCGGCCTGGAAAAAGCGAGCTCCGGAGAAATCTGGATTAAAGGCAAAAACATCGCGGCTATTTCCGACGCGGAGATGGACGAAATTCGCAAAAAGATTGGCATGTCGTTTCAGGGTGGAGCGTTGTTCGGTTCGATGACCGTCGGCGAAAATGTGGCGCTGCCGCTGCGCGAGCACACCAAGCTTGAAAACTCAACGATTGAGATCATGTTGCGGCTCAAGCTCGAGCAAGTGGGCCTCGCGGGATTCGAGTATTACATGCCGTCACAGCTCAGCGGCGGCATGAAGAAGCGCGCGGCGGTCGCTCGCGCTCTGGCCATGGACCCCGAGATCCTTTTCTTCGATGAACCATCCGCGGGATTGGATCCGATCATCGCCGCCGGCATCGATCACTTGATCATGGAATTGAAACAAGCCTTCCGAATGACCATCATTGTGGTCACGCACGAACTGGCCAGTGCTTATTTGATTGCCGACCGCATGGTGCTCATCGATAAGGGCCATCTCGTGGCCATGGGGACGACCGCGGAAATGCGCGCAAGCACGCAGCCGCGCGTACGGCAATTTCTGGATCGTGTGCCGGAGCCCGAAGTAGCGCGGGAAATGGATTATCTGCAAATGCTCACGCAAGACCGCCGCTTGTGATGAGCGCGAGCAGGGGAGAGAGGACGTAATGGCAGGGAAGCGCGACCAGGTTTTTGTGGGGCTTTTTGTTATCGCTGCGACTGCGGTTTTAATAGGCATGGTGTTCGCTATTTCAGGGGTCTTTGGCCGCACTGCGAAGACCTATCACGCCTACTTTCCGTTTGCCGGTGGACTCGAGCAGGGCGCAACGGTGCGCTATGCGGGAGGCCCGAAAGTGGGCCGCGTCGAAAAGCTGAGCATCGACCCGCAAAACCCCGCCCGCATTGATGTGGTTTTCAGTGTTCAAACGGATCTGCCCGTGAAAACGGACAGCCACGCCAAGATCATGAGCCTGAGCCCTTTGGGTGACAATCATTTGGAGATAGTGCCCGGCAGTTCTCAATCTGCGCTCGCTGCTCCGGGCTCCTTGTTACCTTCGGACAATTATATGGATTTCAACGCGCTTACGGCGCAGATCAGTGACCTCGCTCCGCAAGCAAAGCAACTCCTTCAATCGCTAGACGATCGCGCTGCGGATCTGAAAGTGACCATCGCCCGCGTCAACGACTTATTGAATGCCCAGAACCGCGAGAATCTCTCCGCCACGCTGGCCGACGCTCACGGAATGATCGCCGAAAATCGTCCGGAGATAAAATCCACGCTCCAGCATCTGAATACCGCCAGCCAGAAGATCGAGCCTTTGATTCAAGATCTCCACAAGACTTCCGAGGAAGCCAACCAGGCCCTAACGCATATAGACAGTCTTCTCGGCGAAAACCGCGCTGATGTTCGGCAAGCCGTGATCGATCTCCGCAAATCCTTGACGACACTGACGGATATTACCGGGCGGCTGGACCAGACACTCGACGTCAATTCGGAAAATATCGACGAGCTTCTGGATAATTTCCGCCGCGTTTCCGAGAATCTGAAGGAATTCACGGACACCATCAAAAAACGTCCTTACACTCTCATTCGCGCGACCAATCCGCACGAGCACAAACCGGGTGAAAAGTAATGAGACGACGGAGCCACGAACTCATGATGCGACGCACTGAACTTTCCACGAAGCGGGCGCGGGCCGCACTCGAATGCCACGTATTTCGTATTCCCGTGAAACTTTCGCTCGCCGCCCTCGCGCTGTTCGCCGTTCTGCTGGCCGGCTGCGGCGCCGCCCGGCCCAGCCAATACTACCAACTGACCATTCCCGGAGACTTGACGCCGGCAACGAATCCCAATCCTGTTCCTATCACGCTTTTGATTGGCCGCTTGACCGCCCCCGCTCTCTACCGCGAGGACGAGATCGTCTATAGCTCGGGCGGCGAAGGTATGGGTACCTACGAATATCATCGCTGGGCGGAGCCGCCGACGGAGATGATCGCGGAAATTATGCTCCGGCAGCTACGCGCGTCCGGCCACTATCGCGGAGTCTATACTTTGCGCAGCGATATCCATGGAGATTATCTCTTGCATGGGCGTCTGTACGACTTCAAGGAAGTTTCGGGAGGTTCGGAAGTTGCCCGCGTCTCCATGGAGCTCGAGCTGCGCGATATCAAGACAGCCACCACGGTCTGGACGCATTTTTATTCCCATGACGAGCCTGCCGGAGGAAAAAACGTTGACGCGGTTGTCGCGGCTCTCGACAAAAATGTCCAGCAGGGAATCACGGAATGCCGCGCCAGCCTAGACGAATACTTCGCCGCGCATCCGCCCTCAACACCAGCCACCCCGCCCGCACCGTAGCCAATCCCGCATTCCCAAACCGTTCGCGCCCGGAAACTCGTAGGGGCACGGCACGCCATGCCCGTCTGCCCGTCTTAATGGATGGAACGTTCGATGGTCGCTCCGCCGTTCTCAGCCGGAGCGCCGCAAGGTCAGCAAAGTGACGTCGTCGTCAAGCTCCGAGCCTCCTCTATGAGACTGTACGCCCTCCAGCAAAGCTGCGGAAAAATCCGGGAGCCGCACTGGCCCCTGCAACTTTCTCAGAGTCGACTCCGCCAATTGCAAAAATCCGCGCGGCGTCAGTTGTTCGCCGGAAGGTGACTGCACTTCGGTCGCGCCATCGGAAAAGGCAAGAATCATGTCGCCAGGTTGCAGCCGGATGCTCTGTTCGTTGTACATCTCTCCGGTAACGAACCCGAGCGGAAAGTTTTCCAGCCCTTCGCCCAACTCGAGAAACTTGCTCTCTCGGGCGCGCCAGAGAAGCATTCGTGGATGAGCGGCGTACGCAAAATTAAATTCGCCCGAAGTACCGTCAAATGTGCCGGTCACGACAGTAGTCAACTGCAACGCGCCTGCGGCCTTTTCCGCATCCAGCGTGAATTTATCGTTCAGCGCAGCAAGCAGCCCTGCCGTATCGCGAATATCCTGAAATTTGTGGAGCAAATGATGCACATGCCGCGCCACTTTGCTGGCCACATACCCATGACCCACACAATCCGCCAGCACCACCCGCGCAGTATTGTCGCTGCACGAAAACACCGCCGAAAGGTCCCCCCCGCTCTCCGCTCCCGACGGCACCGCAATCACATCCGCCTCCAACCCGGCCAACTCCAGCGTCCGGTGCGCCTTCTCATTCCCCGCCCAAAGCTCCATGCACCCAAACGGCCGCGCCGCCGACGTCGTGCAAGCAATTACGTCCGGTTCAACCTTCTTATGGTTCATAGCAATTTTGATGCGCGTACTTGCCGAATCGCTATGCCATTCGCTGTCAGCTCTCTCGCCAAAACGCCAGCCAGGTTTACTCAGTCTCTTACAAGCGAGGGTACTGCGCCAATTGCGCGCGCCAGGCCAGTTTCTGATTATGTAACTATACGGAGTTATCCGACCGAAAACACTTTTAACGTGGCAAGGGCGAGGGTGAAACCGGCCAAACAGTGGATTCGGTGGGAATTAAATCGATTTCAGCATCCTGCGGTCTGGATATGAGGTCGATCCGGCGCTCAACTCCCGAAGCCAATTTACAAGCGCCGCGTTGGTAGACCACTCAGGATTGGCACTTGAAGCTTCGCTCACGATTGACGCGATGTTTGGAGCGTGAAGGCGTGCCAATCCGAATATCGATGAGAGTTGGACCAGCGGATTGGTATGCCGCAGGCCGCTCCGCATCTCGATATACAGGAGCTGGGCCAGTTCTTCTGAAGGTTCACCGATTCCATGTAAAACATTGGCCCACCAGCTGACGATCTCTGTTGCATCCAGCTTGTCAGCGAGGGCTACTAAACCCGATGAGATTCGAGTTGCCAAAGAGATCTTTACTTCCATCGAGTTTGTTTCCGACAAGGCTTGCCCGGAATCTTTCTGAATGTTCCTCGAGGAGGCCTTGAGCTGATCTGCCGGGAATTCGGAAATCTCGCCGAGCAGCCGAAAGATGAATTCTCGTCTGGTATTGGGATGCAGGTCGTTTCTGACCTGATCGTAGTCATTCGACTTCATATGCCCATCTTGCCGATTCTTCAGCATCTTCTGAAGCGATCCAATGACCTCAAGCCACTGCCGACTCGGCGCAGCGGGAATTTCTGTGCGGGAATTGAATCTTCCGCTGATCACTGCTAGCCAAAGGTGGTACATCGATTCTGAAAATGGTTCTGAGGGGCCGAAGTCAACGAACTTCGCACACCGATCGCCGATCTCCTGTACGGAACTGCAATCCCAGAAACGCCTGCCCCCGACCAAGACGGTCTCTGAAGTAACAAACAGACCACTATCGCCCAAACTGAAGGAGACCCACCATTCAGGGAAATTGCCCGCCATCTCGCTCAATGAGCTGATCAAATCAGCAGTGATGTGCGATGGATTGCACTCCGCTATCGAGAGTCTGTTGTGCTCGTTATACATGTCATCGACTACGAAGAAATCGGGTCCGTCGACATGATCGCTACCAAAGGACGGCCCATCATCCGTCTCGATTGAAAGATCTACCTCGCCCATCGGACCGGCTGACCCAAACCGTCTTAGAGCACGGAGCACATGATTCCTGAAATTATAGAAGTCTTTCCATGAAAAGAGCGGAGGCTGCTCGTAGTTCACGTCAGGCTTTTCAAAGTAGTCACCGATTCTAATGCTTCCCATTGCCTTGTCGCTCTCCACTGTTTCGATCACGAACTCGATATGGGAATCGCCTTTGGCCTGACTCCTCTACGGATCACGCCAACGCCCCCAATAGTATTACAGGGAGCGCAGAAGACTTATCACGGAGTGTAGTGGGCGCGAGTTGTGGTCCCCATCGGAATCCCTTCCGGGGGAGATATCAAAAAACTTCCAATCATCAAGGCCAACTGTTGATTGACGCAGTAGTCGGAAACTAACTCATCCAACCACGGACAGGATCGCGCGAGCAATCCAGAACCGGCGTTGCCCAGGCGCGTTGCCTAAACCGTAGCAACCGCGATACGCCGCCTCACACCCTCTCCACGCCTTGCTAGACTATTTCGAGAGGAATCGCGTCCCCGCGCATGAGCCCCCACGAAACGGATCGCCGCCATCTCGAGCGGCAAATCGTCTACGCGCGCCCAATTGTCGTTTTGCTTTCTCTTCTCGCGTTGCTTCAACATCCGAGTCCTGGAGAGGCCAAGCGCTCCATCTCCTTCCTCATCGCTTATCTGATCGTCTCTCTCGCCGTCATTCCCCTCGAGCGGTTCCTCCGCAAACGCGCCTGGCATTTGCCGATTGCCTGCGATTTGCTCGCCCTCGGCTTTTTCATGTACATCAGCCCGTCGTCAGTCCCCGTCTGGTTTCCCTATCTTTTTGTCTGTTGGGTTGCTGGCATGCGCTGGGGACTCCGCGCCGCCATCCCGCTAGCCGGTGCGCTCGCGCTCATTCTCGTCCTCCTCACCGCCGTTAAAGGTGAAATCGGCTGGATGCGCGTAATCGCTTGGATGGGCTTGGTCGGCGGTACATTCGCCGGAGGCGCCGCCCTAGCCTTCCTGGCCGACCGCAGCCGCCATTTCGCGTCGCAAAACGACTTCTTCTCCCGCATCACCGCCACCCTCCAGGTAGACCAGGGCCTCGCCGAATCCCTCCGCCTCATGCTCGACGAACTCGCCCGCGCCTTCGACGTCGAAGCCGCTCTCCTCGCCTATCGCGACACCGATCTCGAACGCATCTACCTCTGGCGCCTAAAAACCGGCGAGAGCGAGCGCCTCATCCCCGAAAGCTACTCCCTAGCCCGCGCCGACGGCTTCCTTCTCGATGACATGGACGCCACCGTGTGCTGGAATAGCCTCGAGGGCCCCGGCAGCGGCTTTGGTTGGGATCGCCGCGACGGCCGCCGCCTCAACACCCTCCCGCGCCTCCCCGGCCCCACTCAGCAGGAGCTCAACATGCACTCCATGATTTCCGTGGCCTTTGATCAAAGTGGCCAGCCCGCCGGCCGCCTCTTCCTCATCAACGCCCGCAAGCCCTTTGAGCGGCCCGACCTGGCCTGGCTCGAGCGCATCGCCCGCCACGTAGGCCCCTCGCTCGAAAACGTCTTCCTCCTCCGCCATCTCCGCGCCCGCGCCATTGAAGGCGAGCGCAGCCGCATCTCTCGCGACCTCCACGATGGCATTCTCCAGACCCTCCTTAGCATCGAAATCCAGCTCGACGTCCTCCGCCGCAAGGTCGCCTCCGCGCCGGACCAGTCCGTCGCCAGCCTCGGCAACCTACAGCAAACCGTCAAAAACGAGTCCGCCGAGCTTCGCCGCATGGTCACCGACCTCCGCCCCCTCCGTGTCCAGAGCGCCGATCTCGTCGATTTAATGCAAGGTTTCGCCGAGCGCTATCGCAACGAATCCGCCCTCGCCCTCGACGTCATGATCGAATCCGCCGACCTTCACGCCCCCGACCGCGTCTGTCGCGAGATTTTCCAGATTTACCGTGAAGCACTCAACAACATAAAAAAGCATGCGAAGGCTTCCCATGTCGTGGTAAAACTGTCGCAGGACGACAGTCGCATCGTTTTGGTTGTTGACGACAACGGCGAAGGTTTCAGTTTCGCCGGCCGGTTTACCGGGGATGAGCTCGACCGCCTGCGATTGGGTCCGATTTCCATCAAGGAGCGTACGCGTACTGTGGGGGGCTTGTTGACTGTAGAGTCAAACCCCGGCCATGGCGCTCGACTGACTATCGAGGTTCCGCTCGGTTGACATGGCCAAAACTAAACAACAAATTCGCGTCCTGCTAGCCGATGACCATGCGATCTTTCGCGATGGCCTCCGCAAACTCCTCGATTCCGACGAAGACATTACCATCGTCGGCGAAGCCCAGAACGGCGCCGAGTGCATCAAACTTCTCGCTAAGCTCAAGCCGGAAATTCTCCTGCTCGATCTCCGCATGCCCGATAAAGACGGCCTTGCCGTCCTCGAAGAAGTCAATTTCGATACGCTTCCCACGCGCGTCATCGTTCTCACCGCTGCCGAAGATGATCGCGACGTAGTCCGTGCCATGCGCCTCGGTGCCCGCGGCGTCGTCCTCAAACAATCCGCCACGGATCTTTTGGTAAAGAGTATTCACCGCGTTCACGCCGGCGAAATCTGGCTCGACAATCGTATGACCGCGGAAGTTATGAAGGCCTTCTCGAAATCTTCCGAGTCCGGTCCGCGCCGCGAAAAGCCCTTACTCAGCGACCGCGAAAAAGAAATCGTTCAACTAGTCGCGCAAGGTTTCCGCAACAAAGAAATCGGCGAAAAGCTTTTCATTAGCGAGCAAACGGTCAAGAATCACCTGCACAACATCTTCGACAAACTGGGCGTCTCCGACCGCCTGGAACTCGCCCTCTACGCGATCCACCACAGATTAATCGATCAATCCTAATCGTAGCTTCACGTTCGCTCGCAGCGCTCGGCACTCAGCGCTCACCGACTGCCCGTCGCCTGTCTTAGCCTCAAGCCCAGCGCGTTCCGTCAGCGCCAAATCGATATTGTCAGAGCTGCATCTCGCTTCGCGCACTTTTCTTCCCTATGCACCTCGTCCCCATTCGCGATTTTCATAATTCTGTAACAATTCGACACACTTTTAGGGTGAAATACTGATCTCTCCTACAGGATTTACAGGATGGCCAAAAAATCGCCCCGGCCCCAATCTAAGCGCGTAGGGAGAGCAGTAAGACGAGGTTCTTCGAGTGATCGGGGGGCCGGGCTGGGACGGCTTTCTGTTCTCCCTTTCTCTTTCTTCTCCATCGAAAGGCAATCAATCCATGTTTCACTTCTGTCCCCGTTGTCAGAGCCACCATATTCGCAGATCCAAGACCAGAGGTCCCGTCGAGTCCGTTCTCGCCAGGGTTTTCGTCAAGCCCTATCGCTGTGAGGATTGCGATTGCCGGTTTTTCCGAATGGCCGCTAAGCACCGAGCCAACCCCGCTTCGCCAGTGACGCCGGGCCCCTTCGCCGCACTTCACACCGCGCACGGTAGAGCGCAGGAGTCGCTTCCAAAATAGTTCGGCTAACTGCCGCGTCGCCACTCCGTTGCATGTCTCACCCACTTTGATTCACTAGTCTTGCGTTTCATTTCGCGCTCCACAATCCAGAGAATAAGTCAGCTTTTACCCGCTTGACATTTACATGCTGGAAAAACTCTTATCATCTCTGGGAGCTTGAGCGGCGCAACAAGCAAAGGAGAAGCCATGAACGAAACGCTGTCTCAACGACAGGTGGGTCGAAGCATTGTCGCTGTGCTCGCGGGCGTGGTCGCGGGCATGGTTCTCTCGCTTGCCACGGACGTATTGCTGCACCTTGCCCGCGTCTTCCCGCCGTGGGGCGCATCCATGGATGGCTACGATGGAGCCCTTCTCCTCGCGACGATCTACCGCACCGTCTACGGCATCCTCAGCAGCTATATCGCGGCGCGTCTCGCGCCCAATCGGCCCATGTTGCATGCCATGGTTCTCGGCATCCTGGGTTTTGTCGTCAGCCTCTTGGGCGCCGCAGCGACCTGGAACAAAGGTCCAGCCTTCGGGCCGCACTGGTATCCTGTTGCGCTCGTCGTCCTCGCCCTGCCCACCGCTTGGCTCGGCGGCAAACTCCGCCTTGTCCAGCTCGGCAAACGCCCGGTTCTTTAACGAGCTCCTGGATTGACCTTCCTCACCTTTCTCTGCTATCAACTTTCAGAGCCAATCGAATAGCGAGGAGCCCAATGTCGATCACACGCCGAAACTTCTTTCGCAATGCCGCCGCGGGAGCCGTTGCCGCCGCTGCTCTCCCGCCGCTCGCCGATCTCGCCTTCAGCGAACTCGTGCCCGCATCTCGCGCGAGCGAACCAGGCGGCCCGATAATCCTCAGCCGCAATGAAAATGCTTATGGTCCTTCGCAAATAGTCACCACCTCGATGCAGGACTCCCTGCAATTCGCGAATCGTTACCCCGACCCGGCGGTAAAGGCCCTGCATGAAGCATCGCCCAATCTCATTCCATCCAGCCGGAACAATTGGTCCTCGGCTGTGGCTCTGGAGAAATCCTCAGTACCTGCGCGATCGCGTTTCTAAGCCCAGGCAAAAAACTCATAACAGCTTTGCCCACGTTTGAAGCCATTGGCCGCTGTGCCAAAACCCTCGGCGCCGAAGTCGTTGAAGTACCACTTGCCGGGGATTATTCGCACGACTTGGAAGCTATGCTTGCCAAGGCCGGCGCCACAACCGGCTTGATCTACATTTGCAACCCGAACAACCCCACCGCCAGCCTGACTCCTCGCAAAGCTCTCGAAGAATTCGTCCGCAAACTTCCTTCCACCACAACCGTTCTCATCGACGAGGCTTACCATCACTTCGTCATGTCATCGCCGGACTACACTTCTTTTATCGACAAGCCGATGGACGACGAGCGTGTCATCATCGCGCGAACTTTTTCAAAGGTTTATGGCCTCGCGGGAATCCGCGTCGGCTATGCCGTTGGCCATACGGAAAAGATACATGCTCTCTCCGCCCGCCGATTGCCCGAAGGCATCAACGCCATCGCCGCTCATTGTGCCCTCGTCGCCTACGACGATCTTGACTACGTCCAAATGAGTGAAAAACGCAACGCCCAGGATCGCCAGGAATTTTTCAATCAGGCCAAATCCCGCAATATCCAGCCAATCCCGTCCTACACGAATTTCGCCATGCTCCAAACCAATCGCCCCGCTCCCGCAGTCATTGCCCATTTCGCGAAGAATAATGTCGAAATCGCTCGCCTCTTCCCTTCCATGAACACCTTCGTCCGTGTCTCCTTTGGCACACCGCCGCAAATGAAAGAATTCTGGCGCATCTGGGATCTATTGCCCGCCGCATAAATGGATTTGTGAAGACCGAAAGAGCGTCCTTCGCATTGAGCGGCTCTACACGCATTTCACAAGAACTATTGCCGCGCCGCGTTGATCGCCAATCCTCAATCAGTCAAGAATCTTAAGAAATCGTAAATAAAGGCTGGAGATCCCACTCGAAGATAAATTTCAATGACAAATCATACGTTGATATGGGTATGCGTATAAATTTAGGGATTTGCATCGCGTACAGTCGCAAATTAGAGAAGCGTAGCTGCAAGAAAACAAAGCCTTAATCTAATCTCCTTCTTTATAGTCGCCTTTGGAGCCTCGCTTGCATTCCTCTATTTCTGTCGGTGCCACCGCGGATTTTATCGGCATCGCCAGATTTTCAGACGTTTGCACATCCGGCCGTTGATGTTCGGGCATTGTGCCCAAAATTCGTTACTGGGGGGTCTAATGGCTTCACGTGGCAGCGTGATGAGCTTTTTTGGTATTTCTTTTTTGACTTTGCTTTTCGTTTTCTCGCAATCCGTTTCCGCTCAAATCACTTCTGAAAAAGGTGCCATCCGCATCGCGCTGACTGACCCGCAGGGCGCCAGCATTGCGGGCGCCAAGATTACCGTCGCCTCAAAAACCGGTACTCTACAGACCAAGGAAAGCAACACCGATGGAAGCGTTGTCTTTCCGCTGCTCGATCCCGGTCCCTACGATGTCACCGTGGAGAGTCCCAACTTTAAACGCTCCGTCCTCAGTGGCGTTGCCGTCCACGTTACTGAAGTCACCAACTTAAGCGTTGTCATGGAGCTGGGGGCTGTCTCTTCTGAGGTCGTCGTTTCCGGGGATGCCGTTCAAACGGTCAACACCAGCAACGCTACGCTTGGCAATGTTCTCACCGAAAAAGTCTTGCAGGATCTTCCTCTCTCCACGCGCAATTTCACTTTTTTGCTGGGCCTTAACGCCGGTACTTCCACGATGTTGGGGGACGCTACTCAAGCTGGCCGCGGCGAGGCAGTCATTTTTGTGGCCGGCCAGCGCGGCACAGCCAATAATCTGGTCATCAACGGCACCGACTCGAACGAACTGCTCGGCAACAATTTCCTCACCGTAGCGGTCCCATCTCCCGACAGCCTCGAGGAGTTTCGAGTGCAAACGAGTCTCTACGATGCCTCTCAGGGGAAAACCGCGGGTGGAAACATTGACGTACTTACCCGCGGCGGTACTTCCGCCTACCACGGCGAAGCCTATGAATTTTTCCGCAATGACGACATGAACTCGAATTTGTATTTCTTCAACGCTACCGGGACGCCCCGGCCGGTCCTGAAGCAAAATCAGTTCGGCGGAAATTTTGGCGGACCTGTTCCAAAACTCAAGGACACTTTTATCTTCGGCTCTTATGAAGGTACGCGTCAGATCAATGGAGTCGCAGGTTCAGCGGAGGCCGCTTTTCCCGTCCTTCCTGCTGTGCGTAATGAATCCACCATCGAACAAGCATTCGGACTAACGCCCGGTTCTCTGGATCCCACCGCGCTGGCGATTCTCACTGCCCCTGGCAAGTTCGGTGGATTCTTGATTCCTTCCGGAACCGGAACTCCGGGACAATTCGGAGAAGCTACTTTTTCAGATCCCCTCCTCTATAACGAGGATCAGTTCAATGTGAACGTCGATCGCCTCATCGGCACGCGACACAAGATTTCCGAACGCTTCTTCTATTCCAATTCAAAGACGCTTAATCCTCTCGGTGGCGAGGATGCGCAAAGCGCGACGAACAACAGCTTCGGAAGCGGCAACGTCGAACCTGTGCAAAACCGTTTGGCCACCATCGCCTGGACATATACGATTTCCCCGAGCCTTATCAACGAAGCGCGCTTCGGTTACAACCGCATCACCTTCTCGAATATGGCCGATCCAACCGCTTCGCTATCCTCCGTCGGCATGAGCCGGTTCAACTCGGCTACGATTTCCGAGATACCGGTTCTGATTGCCGGCGGCATCGCTCCTGAGTTCGGTGGCCCATCCACCAACTTCGATCAGCAAGACATCGACAACACGTTCAACTTCGCGGACACCCTCGCATGGACTCATGGCAAGCACACTTTCCGCGTCGGAGTCGAATATCGCCGCTACCAAATTAATCTCTTCAATAATTTCGCCGAGAATGGCGCTCTGATTTTCAGCTCCTTCCAGAATTTCCTCCTCGGCGATTTCTCCAATGGCGAAACATTTGTAGGCACCGGTCAGACGAACCGCGATTTCCGCGGCAATGATCTCGGCGCTTACTTCCAGGACGATTGGAAGATTTTCCGAAGGCTCACGCTTAACCTTGGCGTCCGCTACGACTACATGGGCCCCTTGACGGACACCAAGGACCGCGTTGGTAACTTCGATCCTTCCTTGCTGGACACCACCACGCGCGAAAACGCCGGCCCCGGTATCTTGAATGGTTTCATTTTGCCGGCTGGCGCAAGCTTTGGTTCGATCCAGGGTACGCCCGGCGTTTCTCCCTCGACCTTGTTGAGCAACAGCCCGCATAATTTTGCTCCGCGCGTCAGCTTGGCTTGGGATCCCAAGGGAGACGGCAAAACTTCTGTTCGCGCCGGCTATGGCGTCTATTACATTCGCACCTCGGGACAAACGCTCCTGCAGCTCATTACCAGCGAGCCGTTTTTCCAATTATCCGCTCTCAATTTCGGCAACTCGGGACTTCCCTCGCTCGCGAATCCGTTCCCGAATCTGCCGGTGGCTAGCCAATTCCCCGTCTTTTCGACGCCTCCGACATTTACCGGCTTCGACGCGATGGGCAACGCCAATTTCAACGGTAATGTCCTGTCCCTCAATCCGTTCGGTCGAAATCTTGTCACGCCTTACACCGGCAACTGGAACCTCACGGTTCAGCGCGAACTTCCCATGCATTTCTCCATCGAAGTCGGCTATATCGGTTCCGAGGGAGTTCACCTTCTCGACGGCTTGCAGCGCAATCAAGCGCTACTGGCCAATGCAGCGAACCCCATCACCGTCGGAGGCGCCAACGGTGTGCCCCAAACAATTCTAACCACGAACTCTGTCAACGATGTCGAAGCTCGCGCCGGCGTTCTTGGATTCGACGCTGGCGGCGGTCTTAACGAGGTCACCGACCTCGGCCACTCCACCTACAACGCTTTCATCTTTACCGTCAATCACCGTACCGGAAACCTCTTCCTCCAGGCTTCCTATACTTTTTCCAAGTCCATGGACAATGAATCCGGCGGTGGCACTGGCGGCGATCAGGATTTGGGCGCCGCCCCCGGCAACCAACTGGATCTCACCGGACAGCGCGCGGTGTCTGACTTCAACGTTCCGCACCGCATCGTTGCAGCCTATGAATATAGCGAGCCTTGGTTTAAGACTGGAGCTCTCCGCTATGCTCTCGGCAACTGGTCGATTGGCGGCCTGACTACCTTTCAATCCGGTCTGCCGGCCACCATCACCTGCGGAATCTGCTCCACCAATTTGTTCGGAGTACCTTCGACGAACACTCTTCCAAACCTCGTCGGAAGCATGGATGGCTTTATGCTGAGCGGCCGTCCAGAGAATTTCACTGGCACCACCGGCGTCTTTAATTCGAGCGCCTTGGCTGCCCCGCCAGTGCTGGCTGGCGGCACGGTCGTTTCCGGCCTCAACATTTTCGGTGGCCCAGGCAATCAATCCTTTACGATTGGTCCTTCCGGCGGCACGCTCTTCGGCGATCTCGGCAGGAACATTGTCCACGGACCCTTTGAACAAAACTGGGACATGTATCTCAGCAAGAGGTTCCTGCTCACGGAGAAATACAGCCTGACGTTCCGTGCCGAGGCGTTCAACATTTTCAATCATCCCAACTTCGTCATCACCAACGCCGCATTCGGCACCGGCCCCTTCGGCGTTTATTCCAGCACCGTGGGCAATCCGCGTATCCTTCAGCTCGCTCTGAAGTTTGACTTCTAATCGCAGCCTCTCCTGAGCCTGCCCGAAGCCGCATTCTTTCCCTCCGGGGAAAGCGTGCGGCTTCTGTCTTTTCCACAGCCACACACATTTTGGTTCGCCCATTTCAATCCTTCGTGCGCACAGCACAGGTTCGGTCAAGAATCGATCTTCCAACCCTTTTATTTTCAAACCCTTGCGAACGCTACCATCAGCAACCTCTTTAGATTGATACTCTTACAAAGGACCCGAGCCCCCTCTCTATCTCTTGTGCTCGAATTCTGCTCGAAACGCTTTCTTCACCCCGTCCTAGTACACGCGTACCTTCCAATATTGAATCGATTTTGTACCCTGAGTCCTATTGTTCCCTAGCCCGCTCCCAGATACACTCTGTCATCGATCAGGAGGTATGCCTTGACCGGTTCAGAACGCCGCACTACGCAGCGCTTCCAAATGCGGCTTCCGCTCACCGTCCGTTGGACAACGGGCGCTGCGGTTGGCGAGACCAGCACCGAATCCCGCGACGTCAGCTCTCGTGGCGTCTACTTCTTTCTTTCCAAGGATGTGCGCGAAGGCTCGCCCGTCGAGATTCTTCTAACCTTGCCGAACGAAATCACCATGGCCGGTCCGGTTCGCGTGCGCTGCCTCGGCCGCGTTCAGCGCACCGAGCCCCGCGACGAAGGCGCCATTGGCGTCGTCGCTGCGATCGAGCGCTACGAATTCCTTCGCGGCGACGACGACGCCAAGGCGTAGTTTCTCGTCGCCGCCGCATCGCTGCACTGCATTGCTCAAGTGCATCGTGCATTGCATCGCGGATGTTTAGCACGGAAGTACAGCGCTTCTTACATATTTTTATGCAGCAACGGCATCGCTGCGGAAACCGCGAACGCGGTCCACGGCGCGCCCGCAACTCAAGAATTTCTCACAAGTTTCTTGCTCGCTCACTGCGGAGGCGGGCAGGATAAGCCGGGGTCCCTCGGCCCCTCAGCGGAGTGCCCCGGCTTTTTTTCTTTCCTCTGAAAATTAATCCGCGCCCGTCGCCTTCTCCCACGCCAGCTGCAAACAATCCTCCCCTGTTTCCTTTACTTCCTCTGCCTCCCCTCCTCTACTTCCTTCATTCCAACCTCCGGCCGCATCTTCCCCGACGCCATCTTCTTCAGCGCTCGCAGCCGCTCCTTCAGTTCGCCGCTCTCCAAACGCCCCTCGCGGTACAGCCACCGCAGAAAATCGTCCGCTCGCCGCTCTCCTTTCTGTGAATTACATTCCGCGCAACTCGAGACCAGGTTGCGATAACCATTCCATCCCATCCGCGCTTGGGGAATGATGTGATCGATGCACCGCGTCGCCGATGTAACCCGCCGCAGGCAGTAAAAACAGTAGCCGTCCTCGCGCGCGTGAATCGCTTCCCGCAGCGCCCGGGTTCCCATAAAGTTGGCTTTCTCCAGATTGGCCGCGCCACGCAAGCGCTTCGCCCCTCGTTTTGGGGTTTTTCTCGCCCGCAATCCGCGCACCTCCGCCGGCAAACGCACTTCAATCGTGTGTCCTCGTTTGCTTTTTTCGGTTAGCCGCAAAGCGCCCTTGGCCGCCAGCCGCCGCACTCCCCCGCGAGCCGCCGCCGCGCCGAGGCCCGCTCCACGCGCCAGCCAGCCAATCGAAAACTGCAAGCGGTCTTTTCCTTCCAGCCGACTATGTCGCAGCAGATGCGAATACAACCCCCGCTCGCTCATCGAAAGCCGCAGCCCCGGAATCAACAAATCCTCAAACTGCTTCCACACCTCTATGCCGTCCAGCTTTTTGCTTGCCATATTCAATCCTGTCGGAAAGTCTCGATGTCGTGAAGATGTCGCGAAATATGCGGGAATTTAGGAGAATGACGGGGAGTGTAGGGGCACGATACATCGTGCCCGTCTGTCGGTTTTCAGGGACCGCCAGGAATCGGGCTACAGGTGTGCAACTCGCAGTCGCCCCAAAAACAAAAAGCCCCGACTAAGGTCGGGGCGCACGTTTCTCCACGACAAGAATACCACGCCCTCCACCCTCCATCTATCCCCTGTGTCCTATCCGTCAACACCAATCCTAAAACCGCCTCATCACAACCCCGTCATAAGGAGGTTGCCTCGGGTTCGCTTTTTGAACCTGAGGCCTGAGATAAACCGAAATCTTCGTGTCCAGGTCCGCGTATAGATTTCAGGAAGAAACACGCTTTTCCCCCTGGATAACCCTTTTGAAGGTTTGCCCTGCCGTCGCTAAGGAGGTTGCCCTCCTCACCGAGCAGCAGACACGCATTTACGAGGAAAATATCAAATGAAACAGAACCTCATGTTGCCCATCGCCTCTCTGCTCTTGATCCTGTTGATGACGCTTCACCTGACGAGCGATACGATCCATGCCAGGGCCGGGACGCCCGAGGCCGGGGGCTCAACCCTCGTTGCGGTGCCCGTCCTGGCCCTCTGGCTGTGCGGAACGCTGCTGCTCGCGGAACGCCGGTCGGGGATCATCATCATGCTCATCGGGTCGCTCCTTGCGATCGGCATGCCGGTTGGGCACGCCATGAGCCCAGCAGGCTTCTTCCACGGGGCGATCGCCAGGTCCAGCCCAGCCTTTTTGTTCGTTTGGACGCTTCACGCGCTGGGCGTGTTTGGCCTTTTCACCTTTGTGCTCGCGGTAGGCGGGTTGTGGAGCCTGCGACGGGGGCAGCCCCGGTAGTCGAACGTCTTCTGGATGTCGGGTGACCGGCGCTCGAACTCAGCCACCGTTTCAGGCAAAATGATTCGGAAACGTCCCGTCCCCATGTTTCTAACGTCTTCGGAACCAAAGTGGCTCGAACTCCGTATATTCGGTACACCATCAGACGGGCGGGCCGGTTCAAGCGTCAGACAACCGTCAGGGAGAGAGGCATCATGAAAAAGGGCAAAACTTTACTACGGGGCTGGTTACTGGGAGTGCTTTGTCTAGCCATGATTTCGCTGGTGGCGGGTACGCCCGCGCAAGCGCAGGCCGAAAAGCGCACGGTCTTCGACGCCGGACGATTTTCATTGGCAAGGGAACCTCAAAGCTGGGCAGACCCTGGAAGTGGTCAATACCAACGGAGAAATTGGCGCGAACCGCGCTTCCGGGGATGCCGCGCGGGTAGAAGGCAAGAGAGGCGACGGCGATGACGAACACGAACTGTTTATTGAGGTCGTCGAGTACACCGATGGTGTCACGGTTTGCGCCGTATACGCGAAAGATAAGGCACCGGGCCGCTGCCACCGCGGCGGCGTGACATCGGAGTCCGGCAACTGGTGGCATGGGAATCGCGCCAAGATCAACTTTGACGTGCAAGTGCCGCACGGCGTGCGCTTCCATGCGCTGACGACCAATGGCGCGGTGCATTGCGTGAACCTCGAGAGCGTGGTCGAGGCGGCCACGACGAACGGCAATGTGGAAGTCTCCACCAGCGAGTGGGCTTCGGCGCGAACCACCAACGGTGGCGTGCGCGTGTCCATGGGCAATGCCAAGTGGAGTGGCGAGTTGGAGCTCATGACCACCAATGGCAGTGTGGACGTGACGCTGCCCTCTTCCGCGGAATTCAAAGTGGACGCATCCACCACCAATGGCGGCATTCGCTCGGACTTTCCGGTCACCGTACAAGGAACATTTGGCCCAAAGACGCTCTCCGGCACGGTCGGCGGCGGGGGCAGAGAATTGAAGGTCGCCACGACAAACGGCGGCATTGAGTTGAAGAAGAGCTGAAAGCGCGTTTTGACCGAAGGGGCAGACGGAGCGATTTCCTAACTTCCGATGACCGATGCTCGAACTCAGCCAAAGTTTCATGCAGAATGATTCGGAAACGTCCAGCTAGAACGTGTGAAAAAATGCAGATCCGCGATTTCACCGGAATCGGCGTTCAAGAATTTATCAATTAGGGTGCGTACAAACGACGATTGCAACGTCGGGATACATTTTCCATCACATGGAAAATCCTTGGATCTATTTTTTCACACGTTCCTGTCCCCATGTTCCCAACGAGACGAATGGTTGCGGGGGCCCGCAACGCCCCGAAACCGCCGCTCGCTGATCCTGCCTTATCGGTTTGAGTTGATCCGCGAATCGGATGCATAAACTGATCAGGTAGTCCTACCTGATCGGGGGCTCGCTCGTCCAGTGCTCCTGTGCGACGGCATCTGTCCAGGTCGAGCCTAGGGGTTGGAGCGTAACCCAGGTTTCCGCGAGTTTGCCGTCGACGATCCGGTATACTTGCATGCCTGCACGGCTGCGCGTCTCGCCGGTTTTCGCATCAGTCCACTTAAACGCAAAGCGAAACCACGCGCGGTTGCCCTGGAAGGTATGATCATAGACAACTATCCGTAGGTGAGGTCGCTCCTGCCGCATCTTGGCAATCTCCGCCGCGTAAGCCTCGCGCGCGACCGTACGGTCGCCTGATTCGTCGTGCCTGATGTAGTTCGGCTGGACGCACTGGGCGACCAGGTCGTATTGACCCTCATGCCAAACCCGCTCCCATCGGTCGAAAAGATCATTTAGCGCAGCCTCATTTGACATCGAAGAACTCCTTGCTTTACGTGACGCATTCGAAGTTGGCGTTTTCTCACTCGTGGGGAAGGCGGCATAGCCCGCTCCCAAAACTCCGATCAAGAGTATAAAGCTGACCTGTCGTTTCATTCTTCACCTCGAACACGGCTCAACATTCTAGGGGAAAACCGGGGACAGACGGAACGTTTTCCTAACGTCGGATGACCGGTGAATCGAACTCAGCCACAGTTTCAGGCAAAATGATCCGGAAGCGTCCCGTTTGTTCGCATGTTTCACGGCGTTCCGTTGATAGTCTCAACGCGTTGGTCCGCTCCTCAGATCACGCCGAAATTCGAGGAGCTCAACCGGGCGGGTGGGACATCCTAAACTCGTTGCAACGATTCTGACTTTGTCTTTTCCCCTCGGGTGCCCACCCTTTCGTTTTTGACTTTGGAAAGGGTGGGTCTTTCTTCTCTTCTCCTCTTTTCCCTGCCTCGTCTTTTCAATCCATTGGGACCGAAGGAAACCGGCGGGACGTTGCCTCGTTTTACATAACGAGTGCCGCCCAAGCCCGCACGTCACTCCCGCCAATCGCAGCTCAATCCCGTCCTCGGAGTTTTGTCAGCCCACTCTATTTCACCGGTACGAATCGAATGATCAGGCCCGTGATCGCGTCATGCCACGCGTGCGTCATCATTCCAGGGCGCAGATTCTGCCGCACTTCCGCAAGAATCCCGAACATCAATCCGTAAACGCCGATGACCACCGTGGCTTTTCCGCCTTGATAGATGTGGCCCGCGCCAAACAACACCGCGGAGAGAATCACGCCAACCGGCGCACTGTGCGTCCAGGCCACAAACTGCCGCTGCAAATAGCCTCGGAAAATCGTCTCTTCGCAGATGCCCGCGGTGACAGCGACGGCGACCCAAAAAATCGATTCCAAAATTCCCTGCGGTGCGAGAAGGCGCGCAGCCTCGGCCATTCCTTTGGAGCGAAGGAGCGAAGCCACAACACTCAGAATAAGGATGGCGGCGATCCAAAATCCGAACGCAATGCCGAAATCACGGAAAAAATCGGAAGCGCTCTTCCAGCGTTCGCCGGCAATATTTCGAAACGATTTTCCGTTTCGGCGCAGACCCCAATAAATGTAGCCGAAAACAATCCATTCCCAGGCCATCGTGACCAGATAAAACAGCACTCGATTGGGATGGTGCACAGCGCCATCTCGATGCACGGAGAAGTAACCGGCAACGACCACAGCGGCCATGATGATCAGCAGAACGAAAGTGTGGACCGCGCTCGCGACAGGTTCAAAGCGCTGGATCGGAGATTTGGATGGAGATTCGGAACTAGGTCCCGCACCATCATCTGTCACAGGCCACCTCGCGTGCACTTGCCAAAAGCGAATTCTCTCACATTTCAGAAAATTCCTTCTCGGGCATTTGTGGAGTGCGGCAGCTCTGCTGCCGCTTTCGCGGTGGCGCCACGCCGTGGTCCAAGAAGCGGAAGTCGGGCGCCCGCACTTCACATCCAACGCGGCCGCGTCGTTGACTCTTCTCGTGAGCGCCGTAGGCGCGTCACGCGTTAACCCAGCCCGCAAGGGCTGGGAAGCATCGAACTCCAAGCCCGAACACCGTAGGTGCGGCACAAATCCCCCGCCTCCAAAGCATTTATGAGATGGCTCTACCCACTACTCACTATTCACTGCGCTCTACTCGCTGTTCACTACTCATTGCTCTCTACACACTATTCACTCTTCGCTTTTCCACAGAACAGTTACCTGTGCGCGTCCTGTCCTTTTGGGCAGGCGATTTTCGTGTGGTTTATGGGCCATGATGAGTTTCGTCCAGCCGGGGAGCAGCACACACAAACCGGGAAATTGCGACCGGTCCCATGCGGCTACTCTGAGCGGTTGTGTGGGCGGCATGAATTGAAAAATGGCGAGCGGGAGAAGGCCAGGAAATGCTTGCGGAAATTAAAGAATCGCAGAATCATCCTTCTGCCGAGGAAGCCACGGGAGCAATTTCGCTTCTCGATTTGGCGGAGATTCTCGATCAACACAAAATCTGGGTGGAAACGGGCGGAGAATCCGGAGTCAAAGCGGATCTTTGCGGGGTCAATCTTTCCCGCTCCGACTTGACCGGAGTCAACCTCGAAGGTGCTTTCATCCAGCGAGCCAATTTAATTGGCGCGGATTTGTCGATGGCGAATTTGCGCGGAGCCAGCCTCGTGCAAGCAGATTTACGAGAAGCTAACTTACTCGGAACTGAACTAAGGGGCGCCAATTTAATGGGAGCAAATCTTTACGGCGCCGAAGGATTGTGGGTCGGGCGTCTTGGGGGGACAAATCTTTTTGACGCCATTCTTCCGGAGACCATCGCAACATTCGACAGCACAAAAGCAATTTCGGACGCGTCGAAGGTCGCGCGATGGTTTTATTTTCTAATTCTTGGTGCGAGCCTTGCTTGCATTGCGCTGATCGGGTTGACGACGGATGTGCGGCTGATCGTAGACGCTTCGGCGATTCCATTTGCACGGTTTCCCAAAGTCATTTCTATGACAAGTTTTTATTTGGGCGCGCCGCTCGTGCTTTTTATTTTGTACTTGCGATTCCATTTCCTGCTGCTGCGTTTGTGGGGAAGCATGGCCGGATTGCCGGCGGTTTTTAAAGACGGGCAAACCCTCGAAAAAGACGGGCCGTGGTATTTGATGGGACTGGTGAGACGCCACTTCCGATGGATGCGCGAAGGCCGCTCGCCTTTCTGGGTTCTCGAGACGGTGGTGGCGACGGCGCTCGCGTATTGGGTGGTGCCGGCGACGCTGTTTTTATTCTGGTTGCGGTATTTGGTGCGGCAGGATTTTCGCGGAACACTTCTTCACGCGTTTCTGTTGACGCTTTCAGTAGCCGCGGCAACGTGTGTTCCGACAATTGTCGCGCGCGTGCTGCAGCCGGGAGATCTCCTTCGCCAGAAATCGAAAAATCTCTTACGGTTGAGTTTCGCAACAGGGCGAGTGGCTCTGCTGACTGGCTGCGCACTGCTGATTTTCTCGCTCGGAGTGAACCGCGGATTGCCTTCGGACCGGAATATCGCGACGCAGTATTCGCCGGAGAGTGTGCTGCGGTGGACGTCCGAAGCGATGCAATCGATCGGCTACAGGCCTTATGCGGAGTTGACGGAGGCCACCCTATCCGGCCCTCCGCCGCACGGAAACTGGGGCGAAGATGCTCTCGCGTCGGTACCCGGAGCGAAATTAAACGAAATGAATTTGCGTTTCGCGAGAGCCTATCGAGCCTACCTCGTGAACGCGAAATTATGGCGCGCGAATTTGGAAGGAGCTTATCTTTCCGAGTCGGACATGAGGGGAGCCAATTTACGCGAAGCCGTTTTACGAGACGCAATTCTAGATCGCGTGCGCGCGGCAAAAACGGTGATGGTGTCCGCGGACGCGAGACGCGCGAATTTCACGGGAGCGGATTTGCAGGGCGCCGATCTTTCCTTTGCGACGCTCGAGAACGCTGTGATGTCCAACGCCAAGCTGGAAGGCGCTTCGTTCTATGCGGTAAATTTTCGCAACGGTCAATTGTTACGCGCTGATTTGTCTCGAGCGGATATGCGAGACACGAAAATGGAGCATGCCGTTCTTTCCTTCGCCAGATTGGAACAAACGGATTTTTCTTCGGCAAAACTGGCCGACGCGGACTTGACGGGAGCTCAGTTCAAGGGAACGATTTTGATGGATGCCGACTTGAAAAACGCCGATTTGCGCGGAGGATTTTTCGGGGGAGCAATTTTTCGGGGAACTGAAATCACCGGCGCCAGTGTGGCCGGCGCTGACATGCGCGGAGCACTGGGACTGACCGCGGAACAAGTTTGCTCGACACACGGATGGCAGGCCGCACAATTTGATGCGGACGTGGCGGCGCAAACGCAAAGCCTGTGCGGGACAAAGCACTGAACTTCGTCGGCTTGCCAATTTCAGTTAATCCAATCATGCAGGCAAACGCAAAATCTCCGCGGAGCAAAGCATCAATCTTCCGCGGCTCGTCGATCTCAGCTGATCCAATCACGCACGGAAACGCATAGAGTCAAACCCCGACGCAACTTTCCAGAACGGGGTTTCTGGTTCGAAACAGCTGAGAAGCTGCTTTGACGTAGACTGCCGAAGCTGGCGCAATCGCGCTGGCTCGTGTGCAACGTCTCTCGGTTACCGGGAAGTCGTTTGTGCGCGGATGGTGGTCAAGGCTTGACGCTTGCCAGGACTACTTTTTCCGCGTCTCTCAGCAGGATATCGATAGATTTAAAGCCGGCATCCGCGAGCAAACCAACCCACCGCATTGCAGACAGCCCGTCTCCAATGCGATCTTGATCGTCAGGATCCCCGAGGAAGCCATAATCGTAGCCCAATAGAGCATTAACTCGCGACCAGAAGCGCTGCCAATCCTCGTACTTGTGCTGGCTTGGCTGTTGCTTCCGCCATGCGTCGAATCCAGGCGCAAACGGCGGCTCTACTCCCGCGGGATCCATAAGCAGAAAAATGCCACCTGACCGGAGTGACTGAAAGATGTCGCTGAAAAGATCTGCGGCCGCCCGCAAGCTGAACCAGTGCACGCTGTTCACGGCCACCACGACATCATAGTCGCTCAGCAAATCGCGCTGCCAGTTTGGTTTTGACAGATCACGCGCCCACGCCCGCCCGCCTATACCATCGCGGCGATTGACCGCGCCGCACAGCGAGACAAAGAACTCATTTCTATCCACGGAATCGATCCGGGCGTGTGGAAATCGCGAATGAATGGCGCGTCCTGCGTCGCCTGGCCCGCAGCCGACATCCAAAACGCGCAGGCTCTGGCCAATCGGGAATGGAATCACTGCGGCGATGAGCCGGAGCACGGCTGGCTTGGCGGGACCCTGCTCGGCGCGCCACAAATCGAGCCACGTGTTGAGATCTTCGCCGCGAAGTTTATCCTCGATTTGGGCATGCGTAGGGATTTCCATTGGTTTATTCCTTTGCAGTTCGCAAATGCACTGATACGTCGTTTATCGCACGCGAGCGGCGAGGAGTATTGGAAAAATTTGACCGCCATTGACGGCGGCCGTCTACTCGTGGCGAGTCCGCTGCAGGAATTCGAGGGGACTCAGTCCGGAGAAAGATCTGAACTCATTGATGAAATGGGACTGGTCGTAGTAGCCGCACTCGAGCGCCAGATCCGCCCATCGCATCGTCGTTTGTGTGGTGCCGCGAACAGTGTCCTGCGCCTGACAATCCAGATAAGGTTTTCCCTCCGTATACGGCAAAGAATTTCGCCGCGCCAGGCGATGGACCGTTGCGATAGCCAGATGGAAGCGGCTGATCCTGACGATCATTTTGGGAGCCATGCCGAAGTATTTGTGGAACTGTGCGATCAAATGGCGCCGGCTGCATCCGAATTCCCGCGGAAGCCATGCCAAATCGACATGATTCGGAGACTCCTGGAGTAACCGCCATGAATGGAGCAGACCCGCCGGAGGGGAAGGCGCGGACGCCAATCGTGTAGCGATTATGTTTTCGACGATGTCAAACCGAGCGAGCCAGTCGTCTGTGGCCTCCGCACGACGCGTGAGGAGCCGCGAAAATCGACTATCGACATCCTCCAGTGCGAGGGTACGATCCGTCAGCAAGTCCATCGGCGCTCCCAAAAGCATGTGCGCACCGATGGGAGTAAGGCGAATCACCATAAAGTCCCGAGTTCCGAAGGCCTCGCGGATTTGATGGCGATGCTGCAGCGCGACGATCCATGCGTTTTTGTGCTCGGTTATGCGCTTCGGATTCGATGGGTCGATGATTCGATGAGGAGCGGCGAAGTTCAGCACGATCGCGACTTCACGCAATGGGAGGTGCCGCTCCTGCAACAGCCTGGGCAGGAAGCTCTCACTCGCGAAGTAACCATGGACGTAATCGCGGAGTCGCGGTTCGGAAGGACGCTGTGCAGTCCGCCAGCGACCGAGATCAGATCCATGGGCGCTGACTTCGATACGGTTTGAACCAGCTAGCCCCATTGCCGATAGTATGTCATACGGAGGTGTGGTGCTTGGATGTGGTTCTAGCAGGAGGATTCGGCCCGCGTGAAACTTGCGTCGTGGACTGCGAGGTCGACAACTCCCGAGTGGCCGGCACCCGGAAGTTGACTGAGAACGGGGGTGAATTGCCGGCAACCCGGAAAGTATCCATAGAGGGCGTTCCTGAGATCTCAGAGCACGTCATGCCGGCATCCGCGGCGATCCAATCACGCAGGGAAACGCATAGAGTCAACCCCGATGCAACTTTCCAGAACGGAGTTTCTGGTTCGAAACAGCTGAGAAGCTACTTTGACGTAGACGGTCGAAGCTGGCGCAATCGCGCTGGCTCGTGTGCAACGTCTCTCGGTTACCGGGAAGTCGTTTGTGCGCGGATGGTGGTCAAGGCTTGAGGCTTGCCAGGACTACCTTTTCAGTATCTCTCAGCAGGATATCGATAGATTTAAAGCCGGCATCCGTGGGCGAGGTGAGATACCGGTCGTATGAGTGCAGCGCAATGCAGATAAAGGGGAGGCGAACTAGTCGTGGCGCAATGCGACCATCGGATCGACGCGCATGGCGCGGCGTGTCGGCACGTAGCAAGCCGCCAGCGCAACGATGGCTAGCACGATCGGCACGATGGCAAAGGTTTCCGGGTCCGTCGGCTTGACTTCAAAGAGGAGGGTCGTCATCAACCGCGTGAGGACAATTGCACCGGCGATCCCGATCGCGATGCCAAAGCATACGAGCTTCGCTCCGTCACCCAGCACGAGCCGCAGCACGTCGCGTCGCTGCGCTCCCAGCGCTGTCCGTATGCCGATCTCATGCGTTCGCTGGTTCACGGCATAAGCCATCGCGCCGTAAATTCCCACTGCAGCCAGGATCAACGCGAGCGCGGCGAAGAGTCCGAGGAGCAGCATGTTGAAGCGCTGCTGCGCAAGCGACACTGCTATGAGGTCGTCCATGGTGTGCACGTCGCTGACCGGAATCTGGGCTGTCCAAGCTCCAAATCTGTTTCTTCGCTTCGTCGACGAGCCCAGAAGATGCAGCCGGGGCCCGGATGGCGAGCGTCATAAATCGTCTCCAGGCCTCGTCGTTCTGCGAAAAAGGGGTGTACACGGCGGGATCCTTCGGTTGATTCAACCCTGAATGTTTCACGTCGCCCACAATGCCGATGACGGTCATCCATTGCGGCGGCTCGGTGTCGCCCGCCCAGCGGATGCGCACGCCGATGGGGTTTTCGTGCGGGAAAAATTCCCGCACTATTTCCTCGTTCACAATTGCCACCAGTGGTTGCCTTTCGCGGTCCAAGGGGGTGAAGTCGCGACCCACGCGCAAGGGAATCTGCATCACGTGGAAGTAATCACCCATCACCGAAAGAGTTTGTACCTTGGGCTCGCCCCCCACGGCCACAGGAGGGCGTCCGTCGATGACGAAGCGGTGGCCCACATAATTCCCGCCGAGCGGTATATCAGTCACCATCGCTGCCTGCACGCCTGGGAGAGAATTCAAGCGGGTAAGCAACTCGCGGCGAAACTGGGTCTGTTTGGGGATTTCGCCGTATCGCGTCGCGGGCAATTGGAGATACATCGTCATTACATTCGCGGAATTGAAACCGGGGTTCATCGAGCGCAACCGCGAGAATCCTTTGATCAACAAACCGGCTCCCACTAACAGCACCAAGGCAACCGCCAGTTCCGATATGACCAGAATTTTCCGTATGCTATGCCCCATCGTGCTCGCAGTTGTGCTCCGCCCGCTCTCTTTCAGAGCCCCGGCAACGTCGGCGCGAGCTGCGATCCATGCCGGTGCCATTCCGAACACGATTCCGGTCAGCACCGAGATCACAAGGACGAAAAGCAGCACCCGTGTATCCATGTGAATCCCGCTCAGCCGCGCCAGCTCCTCCGGCCTCAAGGCCAGGAGCAGGCTCGTGCCCCACTTCGCGAACAGCAGTCCAGCCGCACCGCCGAAGACCGACAACAGTAAGCTCTCAGTCAGCGTTTTCCGGACGAGCCGGCCACGTCCCGCGCCCAACGCCACCCGGATAACCAATTCCTGGCGCTCCGCAACCGCCCGCATCATCAGCAAGCTCGCGAAATTCGCGCACGCAATCAGCAGCACCAGGCCTACTGCTCCGAAGAGCACCAGCAGTGCCGTCCGCACGTCTCCTACCAGCCATTCCTGCAGCGGAACTAATTGGCTCTTCCGTTCTTTTTCGTCGGCCGGATACTGCTCCGCGAGCCGGCGGTCGATCGCGGCCATATCGGCCTGCGCCTGCGCGAGCGTGACGCCCTCCTTCAATCGCCAATAGGTATGCATGATGTGCACATCGCGCTCAGCACCCGCTCCCGGGTCGCCGACCCAGAGTGAAACGAAAACGTCGGCATGCTCCGCTGGCGGAGCAAAACTCGCGGGCATTACGCCGATCACCGTATAAGAGTCTCCGCCCAGTTGAATCGTTTTGCCCGCCGCATGTGGATCGCTGCCAAGGTAGTTTTGCCAGAAATGGTTGCTTACCATGGCGAGACGCGGCCCGCCTTGCACATCTTCCCCAGGCGAAATGATCCGGCCCAGCATCGGCCGCACGCCTAGCGTTTCGAGAAACCCCACATCGATGAGCCCGACACGGACTTGCACAGGTTCGGTTGCGCCTATGTAGTCCATCTTCTCGACATTGATTCCGCCCCCCTGGGAGAACGCGCGCGTCTGTCTCTGGATATCCATCACGTTCGGGAGCGAATCGTGTTCCTTGATGATGACGAGTTGCTTCGGATTCTTGTAGGGAAGCGGACTGAGCAGCACTCCATTGATCACACTGAATATCGCGGTGTTTGCGCCGATGCCAAGAGCGAGGGTGAGGATGGCGACAGCCGTGAAGCCTGGGGACTTGCGCAACACGCGCGAGCCGTAGCGAACATCCTGCACCATGTTCTCGAACCATACCCAGCCCCACGCGATGCGGCTTTCTTCCTTCAGGTAGGTTGCGTTGCCAAACCGACGCCGGGCGGCGGCCCGAGCAGAGTCTGCGGTCATGCCCGACTCGAGATGTTCCTGTTGACGCAACTCCAAATGCAACTGCATCTCTTCTGCGAGGTCCGCATCGAATTGGCGCCGCTGCACGAGCATCCGGAGTCGTCTTGCGACTTCGCGCAGCCAGTTCATGACAGAACTCCTTTCAGACCGCTTCAATCACACGCGTGATCGCACCAATGACGCGTTCGAACTGCGACATCTCGACGGCCAATTGTTTGCGGCCTGCCGCGGTCAGTTGGTAGTAACGAGCGCGGCGGTTTCCGGCCGTCGTACCCCACTTCGAGGTCACCCATCCCTTGATGAGCATCCGCTGCAAAGCCGGGTACAACGAGCCTTCTTCGACTTGGAGAACGTCGTCCGATATCCGCTGAATAGAATTGGCGATCTCATATCCATGCATCTCGCCGGAGCGCGCCAAACTTTTCAAGATCAGGAGATAAAGTGTTCCTGGAGGAATCTCGTCTCGGTGCAAAGGATCACCCCTGGCATAGTTAGACTATGCGAGTGTCGGATGGTTAGCAGGCGCTGTCAAGGGATCAAGTGCCCCGGCTCCCGTACCTCAAAAAGGCGTTGGGAAGTGAAAGGTGAGATTCTGGGTGGGGGTATCGGCGAACCGGAAGTGATCTGATGCTGGCGGAGGACAAGCTGAATTTGCTAGACCGTTGAACGGGCTAACACCTGAGCCGGGATTCGAGTCCCTCCGTCTCCCATCACTTCACGGGTTCCCAGCCCTCTGGCAGCATATCGAATGCCAGCGTGTCACGGTAGGCGTACTGATTGCCTTCCAGTACGGCTACTGGCGTCAACATATGCCAGATGCAATCGTCGTCGAAGACGTAGCACTCACCCGATTCGCGCATCGTGAAGCGATCCAATTCCTGCTTGTCATTGTCGGATATTACGACTTCGCCGCCCTGAGCGCCGCAGCGGCCCACTAGATGCGTGGCGATGTACTTCTCCCCGTCTTTGTGTAAGCCCGGTGGACTCGTGTCGCACGGCCGGCCAGGCGTAGCCGCGAACCTTATTAAGTGAACGTTGACCAAATACTTCGTACCCAACGTCGACAACGGTAGGTAATGAAGGTGGTGAGCAATCATCTTGCGAACGCCTATGGAGCCGGCGATCGCCGGGGGCAGCGGAGCGTACTCTCGCGGCTGGCCGCCGATTGTCGTGTTGTATTTTTTCAGCTGCACATAGGGTGTGCTCTCTTCGCTCAACCAAACCTTTACACCGCCCTCAACAATCTCGGCCCTGACACGATTTAAGGAACGATACCTGTCGCCCCCATCGTAGTATTTGTCCTTTGGAACGGACCAGGCGGCATGGGATAACGCTTCCAACGAGCGCGCTATGTCTACGTCAACCCTGAGCGGCTGACGACTGAACCCACGATCGACGATGTCGCTTCGCGACCTAGCATTGGTTGCAACCGGAATAAAACTATCTTCACCCATGATTGCTCCTGATAAATGCTTGACGGTTGCATGACCAACCAGCACAGCGAGGTCCATGCGCGCGTGCAAATTATAGCCGACGTAGCCCATTGCAGAGGATGCCGAGGATTCTGGGTGGCTTGTCGGCAACCAGGGACCTATTCAGAAACGGCATGTGAGGGAGCTTAGAGCGCGTCATGCCGGCATCTACCGCGATTCAACCACAAAGTTAAACGTATGGAGTCAAACCCCAATGGAATTTCCCAGGACGGGGTTTCTGAGCCGGGGTAGGCTCCGAATAGCCCTTCCCCTGGACAGATCCATATTGAGAGAAACGGAGCAGGGGGTAGGGCGATGCGGGAGGAGTTCGTAAAAAAAAGCTTGACACATTCCCATATGGGAATATATTGAGATCATGGCAAGGGCGGCGACAACCTCGGACGCGTTCAACGCCGTGGCGGAACCGCGGCGGCGGGACATCCTAAACTATCTAGCGATGGGGCAGCGGTCCGTCACAGAGATTGTGGACGCCATGGAGATGGAGCAGCCGTCGGTTTCGAAGCACCTAAAAGTTCTGAAAGGGGTTGGTCTGGTGGAAGTCCGGAGGCAGGGTCGGAAGATGCTTTACAAGGTGAATGCCACGGCGATCCGACCATTGCATGAATGGACGAGCACGTTCGAGCGGCTGTGGAAACACCAACTGCTGCGAATCAAGGAACAGGCCGAGGCCAAGCATGGAGAGAAACAATAGTCTTGTGCCGTCTCAAACGAGGAGGAAATCGTGAGTTCAACCGCACTAACGCTGGAAGAAACAACGATTCATATAGCTGAGGAGATTGCAGTACGCGCATCGATCGAGGTGACGTTTGCCGCGCTGCTGGATCAGCTTGGACCGTACAACGAGACTCAAGTGGACAGGCCAATGCCAATGAAGCTGGAAGCGTGGCCAGGCGGCAGATGGTATCGCGACCTGGGAGACAACAACGGCCATTACTGGGGAACGGTGCAGGCGATCAAGAAGCCGACGCTGCTGGAAATTTGCGGGCCACTGTTTATGTCCAACCCGGTGATATCGAATCTTCAATATCGGCTGAAGGAATCGGGCGGCGTGACGATCATTACATTTCGGCACCAGTCGTTTGGTTTGGTGCTGGAGGAGTACAGAAACGCAAAGAATGGCTGGGCACACTTGCACGAGCGTTTGCGGCAGCGAGCGGAAGCCCCGCGGCCCCATTGAGGCGCGGACGACTTGGAAGTTCAGAGGGGGGAATATGTGCCCAGTATGCATCGCCAGCGCAGCAGCGATGGCCGCCGGAGCGGGATCCACGGGAGGAATTCTGGCGGTGTGCATCGGCAAATTCAAAAAAATTTTCAGGGCGAATGGTCTCGGTCTGTTTCAGAAAATTAAGGAGAAATAAAATGGCAACAAGCAACGAGAAAGACATGGCGCAAGGGAAAGAGCGTAAGGCAATGAAGACACCACCGATCGTGTCACCGGAAGAATGGGAGGCTGCACGCCAGCAGCTGCTCGTGAAGGAAAAGGCCCTTACCCGCTCGCGCGATGCGCTGGCCGCGGAGCGCCGGCGGATGCCGTGGCTGGCCGTGGAGAAGAAGTACGAGTTCGACGGGCCTAAGGGGAAGACGAGTCTGCTCGAGATGTTCGAGGGCCGCCCTCAATTGATTCTGTACCGCGCGTTCTTCGAGCCCGGTGTGTTCGGCTGGCCCGAGCACGCCTGCCGCGGCTGCTCCTTCGGTGCCGACCAGATGGCCCATCTCTCCCATCTGAACGCCCGCGACACCACGTTGGCGTTCGCCTCGCGAGCGCCGCAGGCGGACATCGAGCGCCTGAAGGCTCGAATGGGCTGGAAGATGCCGTGGTACACCATCACAGACAGCTTCGACACTGACTTCGGCGTGAACGAGTGGCACGGCCACAACGTGTTCTTCCGCGACGGCCAACGTGTGTTTCGCACTTACTTCATCAACAATCGCGGCGACGAAGCCATGGGGAGCACCTGGAACTACCTCGACATGACGGCGCTCGGGCGACAGGAGGAGTGGGAGGACTCGCCGGAGGGTTACCCACAGACGCCACCTTATAAGTGGTGGAACTGGCACGACCAATACGGCGCGAGCGCCTCGCAAGATCCCAGGTGGGTCAAAGTGGTGGAGAACGCAAAGGTGACGTTGAACCTCAAGGACTAGTGGGGTGGCGTACGCCCAGAGACGACGTGCGGGAGAAACCAGAGCACGTCACTCGGCGTCCGCTGCGATTCAATCACGCAGGGAAACGCATGGAGTCAGGCGCAACGCAACTTTCTGGAATGGCCCAGAACGGCCGATAACACCCTATAACGCCTTATAACACCCCAGAAGAACACATCTAGAACGGGGAAACTTCCGAGTGCGCCGTTACGCGTCCGAAATCAAGTAGGGGCGCCGCAGGCGGAACGGTTGAGCACCGGCAAAATCCTTTTTACCCGGAAGGGCAAGCAGCCATACAATCACGTATTCAAAACCGGAAGGGAGGACCCATACCGTGTTCCAAGATCTTCGGTACGCCTTGCGTGCGTTGCGCAAGAACATGATGCTGACCGTGGTGATCGTTGCGTCTTTAGCAATAGGAATCGGCGCCAATTCCGCCATTTTCAGCGTAGTGGATGCGCTGCTGTTGCGTCCTCTGCCTTATCCTCACGCGGACCGGCTGGCCGCCGTGTGGTTGCATTCACCGGCGATTGGAATCCTTCGCGATTGGCCTTCGCCAGGCGAATACATCGATGTCCAGAACGAGAACCATTCGTTTGAACAGATGGCGCTGGCACAGGGGCGGACGTTTGTGTTGACGGGGCGCGAGCAGCCGGAACGGATCTTTGGTGCGCGCGCGCAATCTGGCCTGTTGGAGATGCTCGGCGCAAAGCCTCTCCTGGGTCGTTTACTGCTGCCGGAGGAGGATAAGCCCGGCAAACCGGATGTGGCGATCCTGACCGAGCGAGTCTGGAGACGGCTGTTCCATTCGGACCCAGGGATCATAGGGGAGCCCATTGTGCTCAACGGTAACCCGTTCACCGTTGTGGGAGTGTTGCAGAATGGGTTCGTGCTTACCTCCGAAGTGATGCCAGCGGAATTGCCTATGGACAAGATGGATATTTTTGCCCCACTGCCATTGGCAGCGGATGCGGCGAATAACCGGGGCGATGAAAACTACAACATTATGGTGCGGTTGAAGCCGGGAGTCTCCGTGCTGAAAGCACAGGCGGACCTTGACGTGATCGCCAGCCGAATCCGGGAGAAGGACAAGCGCGATGCCAGCTTCGGCATGCATGTGGTGGGGCTGCAGGAACAGGTGGTGGGAGACGTGCGGCGGGCGCTGCTGGTACTGCTGGGGTCCGTTGGGCTGGTGCTGCTGATCGCGTGCGCCAACGTTGCAAACCTGCTGCTGACGCGCGGGGCAGGGCGAGAAAAAGAGGTGGCCATTCGCACTGCTTTGGGAGCCAGCTGGCAGCGGCTGGCGCGGCAGCTATTCACGGAAAGTATTCTTCTGGGACTTCTTGGAGGCGCCGCCGGGCTGTTGGTCGCGCAGCTGAGTATTTACGCGGTGCGCGCGATGAATCCCGGGAATATTCCAAGACTGGAGGACATCGCCATCCACGGCGGCGTGCTAGTTTTCACGCTATGCGTTTCGTTGGCGACGGGCGTTCTGTTCGGCGTGGCGCCCGTGTGGCGTGCTATCAAAGTGGATCTGAACTCGTCGCTGAAGTCCGGCGGGCGCAGCGGGCAGAACGACGGCGGCTTGCGCTTAAGAAGGCACAGTTTGCGGGGCTTGCTGGTCGTTTCCGAACTGACTCTTTCACTGATGCTTTTGATCGGAGCTGGGCTGCTGATTCGCAGCTTCGTGCGATTGCAGAGCGTGCCGCCGGGGTTCACCACCGATCATGTGCTGACGATGGAGGTGGCCGCAGCCGGCAAGAAATACCAGAACGATAAAGACGATAAGCCGATCATCAATTTCTACAAGGAAGTCGAGAGCCGTGTCGCCCACCTGCCCGGCGTGGTCGGCGGAAGGAGTGGTTTCGGTACTGCCGCTGACGGGCGAGGTAGGTTGGGGACGAATCAACGTGGAGGGCTACGCACCGCCACCAGGGCAGGAGTTGCAGGCGGATATTCGCGTCGCAAGCACGGATTATTTTCGGACGATGGAGATTCCGCTACGCAAGGGCCGATTTTTCACCGAGGATGATACGGCGGACAAGCCGCAAGTGGTAATCATCGACGAGAAGTTCGCACAGCGCTTCTGGCCGGACAGCGATCCCATCGGAAAACACTTGTGGTTCCGCGACCCCAAGAAGCCGATCACGATTGTGGGTGTGGTGGGCGTAGTCAAGCAATACGGCCTGGAGACGGATGGCAAGATCGCGACCTATTTTCCGCAGCAGCAGGAGGCCGATCCTAGAATGTTTCTAGCGGTGCGCACGTCGTCGGATGCGGCAGGAATGGCTTCGGCGGTGGTGAACGAAATCCACGCGGTCGATCCGGACGTGGTGGTTTACGGAATCCGGACTATGCAGGAACGGCTGTACGATTCGCTGGCGCGGCAGCGATTTTCGAGCACCATGCTGGGGGCATTCGCGGTGTTCGCGTTGTTACTGGCTGCTGTAGGTCTGTACGGTGTGATGTCGCATCTGGTGACGCAGGGCACGCACGATATCGGGGTGCTCGTTGCACTGGGCGCGCGGCCGGGGAACATTATTCGGTTGGTGGTGCGGCAGGGAATGGAATTGGCGGGAATTGGAATTGTGGTGGGTCTGATAGGCGCCGCAGCGCTGACTCGAGTTATGAGCAGTCTATTATTTGGAGTGAGTTCGACGGATGCGCTGACTTTCGTGGCAGTGCCGGCGATGTTAGCGGCGGTAGCGCTCGCCGCGACCGTGATTCCGGCGTGGAGGGCAACGCGAGTGGATCCGATGGTTGCATTACGAGAAGAATAGCTGCGCGTGTTCTTGCTGCTATTCGTGTTCGAACGTGATGAGAGCCGCCCTTGTGGCTGGGCGACCGATGAGAACGTTGCGGCGCAAACGCAGAGTCTCTGTGGCGGCGGACGCTAATTTTTCCTGCTCCAATGCTGACTTAAAGTGCTTTTGACGCAACGGCCTGGCACGGCTGCATTACCACTTGGCCACTTTCCCGCCCGTAGTACCAAAGTAGCGTTGACCGCTGCGTGCAGACTTTCTTTCCTTACCTTACAGGCCAAAATGCGGCTGGACGAGCCGTTGTTCTGAATGGGCACTCGCGCTCGCCGATTGGTGTCCAATGGGCCGCGTCAGAAAAGGGTCGTGAGAAGGACGGCGTCCAAGAAGGGCGTCCGAAAGGCAGGGGAAAATGAAAGCAAGAAATTTGCTCCTGGCGTTGCCGTTGGCGCTGCTGCCCAGCGCGGGCTTCGCCCAATTCCAGCCTGCTCCCTTATCAAAAGCAGAAATTCTCGGCCGATTGGCGCTCGGCCAGTCCCCAAGCAACCTGGCGCACTCCGTAAAGAGCAGAGGCATCGACTTCGCCATCAGCGCGGATTTCTTGTCGGGAGTAAAACTGGGTGGAGGCGACGGAATCCTTGCCGAACGCCTTTCTGCCTCCGATACATCGGACTCTCCTCATCCCGTCTCGGACGGCGATGCTCCCTACGATCATCTCGCCAAGTGCGCCACATTTCTTCACACCGGCGACACGGAACAAGCGGACCGAGAATGCCGGGCTTCCATTGACGAAAATCCGGAAAGCGCGTGGCCGATTCTCGCGGCTGTTCGCGTGATGGAAGAGACGAACGCTCCGATGGAAGAAAGAGCCGAACTGCTTCGCCACGCCGTCGCCGTGGCTCCCAATCTGGCGGAAGCACATCTCGCGCTGGCGTCTGCGCTTCCTCCTGGCGAAGAGTCCGTGGCGGAGACTAGAAAAGGCAACGAGCTGAGGAATCCGGACCCAGTCGAAAACATGCGGCAACCTTCAGGTTTCTTTCCCGGTCCGTATACCGGCGCGATGCGCCCGCCAGTGAATGGAACTTCTTCCGGCGACGGAAGTCAAATGGATGCCGAGCTTCAGGGATTGCTCAAAATGGACCCTGATCTGGCGAGCGCTCATCTCTTTTTGGCTAATTACTATCTACAGAGAGGCAAGCTCGAGAAGTGCGCCAGCGAGCTCAAGGAAGCCGTAAGGCTCGAGCCTGGCAATCCAGAAGTTCATGCGTTTTTCGCCGAGCTTTACGCCTCTCAGAAGAATGACGAAGGTGCGATTGGCGAGCTGCGGGAGACCGTGCGCATAGTGCCTTACGGGTTCGAGCAGCGGCAGGCTCTAACGCAAGTGTTGGAACGACAAGGCCGTACCGACGAAGCCATTCGCGAATGGCGCGATTTGCTGGCGCTCTCGCCGAGAGATGTACAGGCAAGCGAAACGCTCGTCGAGGCGTATATCGGGCAAAAAGACCGCAAATCGGCGATCGAAGAATTGCGCAGGTCGTTGAAGGCCTCGTCGACTGCGATCGGAGATGACGCTAAGTACGCCAATGAACGCATCCAGGACATCGATCATCTGGCGCACCTACTGACGGACAACAAAGAGTACGACGCGGCCGCCGAGCAGTACGCTTTTCTTCTGCGTTTCCAGCCGGACTCCGCCGTGCTTCACAACAATCATGGCAATGTTCTTTATGCGGAGCGGCATCTGGACGAGGCGATTATGGAGTATCGCGAAGCACTTCGTCTGGACGCAAATTTGTCCGATGCGCACCACAATTTGGCGAACTGCCTGATGCTGAAAAATAAGGCGGATGAAGCGGTTACGGAATATCAGCAAAGCGCGCAGTTGGACCCGAACAAATTCGCTTCCCGGATCATGGTGGGCGTGGCCTTGACGCAAAAGGGGGACTTCAGCGGGGCAATCGATCAGTTTCAACAGTTGCTATTGGAGAAGCCCGAAGATCCGGATATTCACGCGGGTCTGGGGCATGCATTTTATTTGAACAACGACATACCCTCCGCGGTCGTCGAATTGAAACACTCGCTGGAGATAAGGCCGGACGCGGCGGTGGTCGAAAATGAGCTGGCGTGGATTTATGCGACATCCACGGAACCGGCATACCGAAAACCAAAGGAAGCGCTAAAGCTGGCGAAGCACGCGGTCGAGGCTTCGAAGGAAACGATTCCAGCGATCATAGACACGCTGGCGGAAGCAGAGTTGATCAACGGGCATCCGCAGGAAGCTTTGAGAACGGAAGAGATGGCTGTGAAGCTCGCGCCCGGCGATGAGCAAATGCAAACGAGGCTGAAACACTTTCAAGAAGCCGCTCAGCCAGCAATGCAACAAGCTAATTCCGCGAAGCCTTAGGAGGAGCCCGCAGACCGATGCGGATGTCCTAATACAGACACCGCAGCTGTGCGGGGCCGTGCACGAACTCTGCAGGGTGAATTAGTGTCAGGTGATGTGCGTGGGAAGCTCGCTGGCAACGCAGGCCTATTCGTGTTCGAATGTAATCAGGGCCGCGCTTGCGGCCGGCAGCTCGATGACCGTGGTTGCATTTTCCACTGACAATGTTTCTTTCCGCGTAGGCGACCATGCGCCGGCTGCACCTACTGGCGCGCCACCGAACGTGGTGTCCGTTGTATCGTCCACCCGCGGCGCAACCAGACGCAGAGAGCTGGCGCGTTGCGTGCGTTGCCCCGCGTCTACCGTAAGGCGAACCGCGCGATCGAGATTTTTATTGAAGGCCGCTACTTTGATTGCGCCCGAACTGCTGCGAAGGCCATAGGCTGTGAACAACGGCGCCTGGTCCAACTGTTCGAGCTTGCTCTCGACCAGCTGGCCTGCTCCAGCTTGCGCAAATAGCAGCATGCCGTAAAAGATCGGCCGCGCCAGAAATCCATTTTCGCGCGTTCCGGCAATCGGGGTGTACCAGCCGTAGCCGCCTCCGTGAAAGTTTATGCCCGTGCCGCCTTCGGATGCCAGTTGATACATGAGGTCCGCGCTCCACAGCGCCGAAGCAAACGTATCGCTGACACCGGGCTTGCCGCCTTGGTAACAGGAGTTCGTTTCCGCCAGCCGGAAAGGCAGGCCAGACTCGTTCATCACGCGCTTCATGCCTTCGAACTCGGCCTGCAGATTGGGATTGGGACGGAGCAGCCGTTCGATCGTCATGGAAGGATCCGTCGGCGGCCCTTCCGCATAGTAGTGCTGCGAAAGAAACGACGCCTCATGCTTGAACTGTTTGGCAAAAGGCACGAGCCACTCGTTGTTGTACGCCGTGTCTGGTCCCGCGAAGGATGCATTCGGGACGCGCGCCCGGATTGCCTGGTAAAAGCGCTCCCATTCGCCGGCAAATTGGGCGAAATCATAATCCGCTTTGCGAATGCCGTTGCGGAAGAAAAGATCGGGCTCGTTGCACAGTTGGAAGGCAATCAGCTTCGAGCCGGCCACGTCGATCACGTAAGCAGCCTCATCTGCGGCGTCCTCGGGCGTGCCGGTGCCCATGTTTAAGCCATAAATCAGCTTCCAGCCGGAGGCATCCAGAAAGTCACGCAAGTTGCGGATGGCTTGTGGCGTAATGCTCACCGGGGCCGGCGCTTTGTGTCCAGTATCTGGGCCGGCGGTCAGTCCAAACGCGATAGGATTGGCCTTGTCGCCCGTGCGCATGCTCTCGGCATTCGGCAGGTTCGCCTGCTTTGCGGGATTCGGCGTCCAATAGCAGTACTCGCTGGTGTTGCCGCCGATGCGCAGCACGCCGGAGGCGCCCAGGGTGCGCATAAATCCGGCCAGTTCCGTATTTTCACCCGAGAAGAAATTTGGATTGCCGAGCTGCGCCGACTCATAGCTGAGTCCGGTGAAGTCGTCACCGATCTTGTTGCCGAGGCGGTCTGGGCGAAGAATCAGCCGAAGCGAAGCGGCTGGGGTGGCCTCTGCGAAAGCGAGAGGAAATTGATAAGCGGCTGCGGTGGCCGCTGCAGAGAAGCGAATAAAATTGCGACGATTCATTCCCATGAATTGCATCATAGGTTGCGCCGGGAGGCAATCGCCAGCTACTTTTGCGGGCGGGAACAGAAAGAGTTCTTGGGTGTGCCAGGTTTGGACGGATTTGGACAGAGGCTATGAGGTGCGAGACCTGGGCGGCATAATGTGTGCTTGCAAATCGAAGCTGTTGGTGCGAGCTTACTGCTATGCAAAACCAAATGAATCGCCGCAATTTTTTGCTTGGAGCGGAGGCCATCGTTGTAGCCGGCCTCCTGAACCGCGCCTACGCGAATGTCTCGCCGGAAAAAGTGGCCGTCGACGAGGAATACTGGAAGAAGATCCGCGACGCTTACGGACACGATCCAACGATTCTCAACCTCAATAATGGCGGAGTTGCGCCGTCACCGACAGCGGTCCTGGAAGCCGAGATCGAAGCCATACGCTACAGCAACCAACTGCCTAGCTACCGTATGTGGCACGATCTGGAACCAAAGATTGAAGACGTGCGGACGCGCCTCGCGCGCATGTGGAATGCCGATCCTGAATGCATTGCCATTACGCGGAACGCCAGTGAATCGCTGCAGATTGCGCAGTTTGGGCTGGATCTTTCGCCTGGCGACGAAGTGCTGACGACCAGCCAGGATTATCCGCGAATGATCACGACATGGCAGCAGCGCGAGCGCCGGGAAAAGATCGTGCTGAAGCAAGTGGACTTCGCCGTGCCAGTGAAAAAACCCGGAGACCTGGTGCGATTGTTCGAACAGGGAATCACGCCGCGCACGCGGGTCATCCATATGTCGCAAGTGGTGTTCATGACCGGCCAGATATTTCCCGTGAAGGAGATCTGCGCGCTGGCGCGCGAGCGGGGAATTACGAGCATTGTGGATGGAGCGCACGCTTTTGCGCACGTGCCATTCCAGTTCTCCGAACTAGATTGCGATTTTTATGGGACAAGCCTGCACAAATGGCTCTCGGCGCCTATCGGCACCGGGATGTTGTACGTGCGAAAGGACCGCATCGAAAAGCATTGGGCGCTGATGGCCGCGCCGCCTTCGATGGACAAGAATATCCGCAAGTTCGAAGAAATCGGAACGCATCCAGCCGCGATGCATAACGCCATTCTGCAGGCCCTGGAGTTCCACGAACAAATCGGCGCGGAGCGAAAATTCGCGCGGCTGAGCTATCTGAAGAATCGCTGGGCCGAACGATTGAGCAAAGTTTCCGGCGCGCAAATGCTAGTTAACCTGGATCCTGATCTTTCAGGCGCGTTCGGGACCATCCACTTCGACTCGATAGAACCCGGAAAACTGGGCGACACGCTGCTCGCCAAGTACAACATTTTCGTAACGCCCATCGTATCGCCCGGCGTCAGTGGAATACGAGTCAGCTCGAATGTTTACACATCGACCGCGGAGATCGATCGTTTCTGCGATGCCGTGGAAGCAATTGTGACTCACGCCTGAAGCCGCAGCGCATGCGAAGGACGCGTTTAGGAAAAACGCGCTGCACACCGTAAGTGTTTCGCGGGGAAATCCGGGCGCTAAAGGCCAGTTTTCAGCTGCTCTACGCCGGCTCGGGATACCTTGACGTCATCTTCGGATTTGCCGCCGCTGAATGCGGCAATCAGATAACCGTTTTTTCCGCGAACGATGACGCCGCCGGTCCAGCCGAATTCTCCCGTCATCGGCGGGCGAACCTGGCTACCGCTGTCTTTGAGCGTGTCCGCCATCTCGGAGGCTTTGGCGTAGGCGATGCCGAGCAGGTTGGCGCCCTTGTCGGTGGCCGTTGGCTCGTCCTTCATTCTGCCAATCACGGCCATTTTCGAGCTCCAGGAATGAATCTTGTCGCCTTCAAAGTAAGCCACCACGGCAACGCCGCCGATGCCGAGTTCTTCGGCGCGTTTCTTCATCGCGGCCAGAGCCTGATCCGCGAGGCCATCGAATGGGCTGACCATAAATGGCCCGTGGCCGAAGGCCGGATCCATTTCCGCGATGGCCGCGCGATAGCTGACGGAATCCGCTGTGGGAAAATCAGCGGGAATTTTTTGCGTGACACGGCCGGTGGCGGCCCACTCCGTTCCGCGCTGAAACGTGGTGATGAAACCGACGTCACTTAAGGCGGTGACGTCATGGCCCATCGTGGTGTGAAAAATTCTGCCTTTGCCGTATTTCAAGACCATGAGAATCGGCTCGTCGTGGCCGGTGCCGTGGTTGTTCGGATCGGAATGAGCGGTGGCCAGCACGGTCATATTTTGGCCTGGGCCTCGGAGCGTGGCGTAAAGCTCATCGGGGGCGTGCATCCAAACTTGCGGCAAGCCTTTCATGATTGGATGTTCAGGCGCCCGCGTTTCCACCTGGAAAGGAAGGCGATTGCCGTGCGAGCCGGCGGAGCCAGGAGAATTGTCCGAGAGGAGTTTGCCATCCTTGAAATACCAAAGCGGACCGGATTTTTCCGAGCGGCCTCGCCAACCGCCGATGCCGATCATTTCGTTGAATGCCTGCCAGTTCGGAAAAGCGTTGTCCGCGGCGTGGACTACCACGAGTCCTCCGCCATTCTTTACGTATTGCTCGAATTGCTCGCGCAAATCCGCGGGCCAATCCGGTGCGTCGTAGTTCAGGACGATGACCTGATAGCTGCTGAAATCAGGCTTGAAGTTGCTGAAGTCTTCGCCGAAGCGCGGCGACGTAGCGACGGTGACATGGAATATTCCGGCGTCCTCAATCTCCTTTTTCATCACGGCGGAGGTCAATTGCCAGTCGTGATAGGGACCGCCGCTCTCTCCATCGAGCAGGAGAACGCGAATGGGCTTTGCGTTGGGAGGAAAAGGGGCCGCGCAAAGCGCCGTAGTCGATAGAATTGCCAAAAGAACGACGAAAAAAGCTCTTTTCATTCCGTCTCCTCGCTTCCAGAGGTGATTCGTACTTTTAATTCTTGCGCGACCGACCATTCGTTCAGGCCGCCAGCCCGCCAGGACTCCTGTCCTTAATCTAACCCATTGTACAGATGCCACGGTCGATTCCGAGCCCTACCCTGCGAAGGACCAGCTACATCTCAGACGAACAGTTTAGGAGGCACTATGCGTACCCTGAAATTTTTGCCTATGGTTTTGGCGCTGGGTGCCATGCCCCTGGCTGCGGCCCCCGGGCAATCACCCACGTTGACCGAGGTGGTGGACAAGATCGTGACGCAAGAGCAGGTGGAAGTGCAGTCGCTGCGCCAATACTCGCCCATCGTTGAAACATACATTCAGTTGCTCCGTACGGACAAGGACCAGGGTCCCGTGCCGAAGGGCGATACCTATTTTCTCGGGCGCGCGGAGCTCGCGAAAGGGGTGGAAATCGAGCCGCTGCTCAAAGGCACGCGGACCAAACACAGCGTATTCGGCAGCCTGGAAAACTTGTTCGCGATGGAATTTCTGCCGCGCGGCTTCCTGCAAATGATCTATCTGGACACCAATGGGTTTGACCGCCAGCACTACAAGTTCAACTATGTTGGCCGGGAATTCCTGGGTGAAGTGCGATGCCTGGTTTTTGACCTCGATCCGCAATCGAAGGACGAGAGAGGGCGCTTCATGGGGCGCATTTGGGTGGAAGATCAGGACTACCACATCGTGCGATTTAACGGCGGCTATAGCGGGCGTTCGAAAACCAACTACTACTTTAACTTCGACAGCTGGCGCACCAACGCAGGCAAGAATGAGTGGCTGCCTTCATTCATCTACAGCGAAGAAATCGACAACGCGCGGGTGCAATCATTCCGAGCGCAGACGCGGCTGTGGAGCTATGCGCCGAGCCACGCCGCGGAAGAGCAGGAGCTCAGCAAGGTAACGGTGGAAACGCTGAAGCCCGTGAAGGATCAAACGGAAGTTGCCAACGATTACTCACCGCTCGAGGCCAAGAGGGCCTGGGGACGTCAGGCCGAAGACAATATCGCCTCCAAGATGGAGCAGCTCGGGTTGATGGCGCCGTACGGGGACGTGGACAAGGTGCTGGAGACGGTGGTGAATAATCTCGAGGTCACAAATAACCTGGATATCGAGCCGGCAGTACGCTGCCGCATTCTGATGACTTCCACGCTGGAGTCGTTCACGATGGGCCACACCATCGTTTTGAGCCGCGGCTTGGTGGATGTGCTTCCCGACGAGGCCAGCCTTGCGGCCATCCTCGCGCACGAACTTGGCCACATCGTGCTCGGACACCGCATGGGCACGCAGTATGCGTTTTTCAACCGCTTGCGTTTTGACGAACGAGAGACGTTCCATCATTTCGGCTTTACACACACTCCGGACGAGGAAGAGGCGGCGAATCGAGAGGGAGTCAAACTGCTGAAGGATTCGCCCTACAAGGATCAACTCGGAAACGCGCAACTTTTCCTCCAAGCGTTGAGCGAGCATTCGAGAGAGATTCCCAATCTCGTCAGTCCGCATCTGGGCGACACGGTCGCGACCAGCTTGACGAGCATGGCTACGGCACATAGCGTGCAAACGCAGACAGCAAAGCCGGCCAGCAACGTCGTCGCTGCGTTGCCGATTGGCGGGCGCATTAAAGTCGAACCCTGGAACAACCAGCTGCACTTGCTGAAGTCCAAGTCCGCAGGAGCAGGGGCCGAGGATGAAATGACGCCCTTCGAGCTGACTCCTTTCCTGCTTTATCTAACGCGTGAAGGAGACAGCACAGGGACGGAGGTTCCCGGAGCGGCGGCTGTGAAATCGGTATCGGACACGACGATCCCGGACAACAAACCATAGATCGCAGGGAATTGGAATAGATTGCAGCGGCGAGACTGATTTGATTCTGGCCAGTCCGCGCGAGAGCGCCGAATTGGCCGTGACAATAGTTGACAAGGAAACAGTTGAGTAGTAGACTGTATTCATGGGCAGAACGAAAACCTCCCCATCGGCGGCAAGCGAGCTGCGCAGCCACACAGGTTTCTGGCTGCGATTCGTCTCGAACCATGTTTCGCAGACTTTCGCGCGAAAGCTTCTTGATAGCGGGGTCACGGTGGCGGAGTGGGTCGTGCTTCGCGAGATGTACGGCAGAGATGAAATGTCTCCGAGCATGCTCGCGGAGACCATGGGCATGACGCGTGGCGCGGCGTCCAAACTGGTGGACCGGCTGGTGGCCAAGAAGCTTGTGTCGCGCGAGGAACGCACTGACGACCGCAGGTACCAGGACATCGCGCTCACTAGCGCGGGACGGCGAGTGGTTCCGGCTCTAGCGGCGATTGCCGATCGCAACGACGAGGAATACTTCGCGCCACTCCCGGCGAGGGAGCATGAGGCCTTGGTTTCCACGCTAAAAAAACTCGTGCAAGCTCACGGCTTGCACAAAATCCCAATCGAATAAAGGAGAAGTTGTGAATACCAAGGAAATGCACGACGTTTTGGCGGAATCGCAAGCAGGCACTCTCATTTTTCCGGAGGTGATACGCAGGCTTCTTGCCGCCGGGGTGGAATCGTACTTCTGCGACCTGGCATTGGGAGGCGAGACGTTTTACACACGCGATGGGCTGACGCACGTGGAGAAAATGATACTTCCGCTTGCGCCGGTGGCCGAGGAGTTTTCATCCATCGAGGTTGCGGCAGCCATTCGAGCAGCGCAAGCGGACACGATTCGCTATCCGGAGATTGTGAAGCGCTTGAGGGCTGCGGGCACGGTCGGCTACTGGGCGTTTCTCACGGGCAAGAAAGTGATTTATTTCGGCCGCAAGGGCGAGCAGCATATCGAGGAATTTCCACAGACAAAGTCTTAACACATCGGCGACATGGAGGCAGTACAGCTGAGGTCAGAACGGCGTGTGAGATTGCTACCGTTCTTTCGACTGATTATGCAGCGCGGCAAGAATCCACTTCTGCAAGACGACTCGGCAATGAGGCTTGAGATCGCGAAACTCCAAGCCCATGCCCTCGGCCGGTTTGACGTAGATCACCGTGCCTTTAGCCTCGAAGTACTCATTTTCGTGGAAAATCTTCACGAAAACGGAGGCTAATTCGGCGTAGGGTGAAGGCGTTTCGAGATAGCAGCCGTGCAGACTGATTTCCGTAACGCGGACGGAAATACTTGCGCTGGGTGTGCTTTCTGGAGAAACCTCGGCGGCGGCATTGATCGAAAACCTGAAACCACGGCGGTCTGGATTCATGGCATTAGCCTAATGTATGGGGAATGGAATTGTCGCGGGCGGATGAACCGCGCGCTACGAATTACTTAACAGGGGGGTAGGGACGGCAACCACGGGCCGCCTTTGGTCGAAGACTTTGGGAATATTCGCAACCGGGATTTGTGGGCGACTCCCATTTAGGTGGTTGCTCGACGGCCGAACATGCATTCACATTCGCCAGCGGTCCAAAGTTGCGTTAGGGAAAAGAATCCAAATGCTGTAATTCTATTTGGGAAGCAGAGCGTCAAAGCCGGGCATTAAGCGAACGTTGTCGAATTCAGGATTTACCCTGAGAAAAATGGCACCGGCATTATTCTGGGCGAGGGCAAGTTTGATGGCGCTAAGGGCGTCGTCCTTATCATTCAGGCCCGCATAAATGGCGGCTTTATTGATTTGGTCGACTCTTACCCCATTCGAGCCAAGGTTATCGAGATCTCTTAGAATTGACTTTGCATCCGCTTGGTGTCCGGAAACGGCGTACGCATGGCCGAGGTATCCCAGGTAAGTTTGCTGCGGGATCGTGGAGAGTACCAGCGCCTTCCGGAATTCCGCGATTGCGGGGTTATACTCTCCCTCTTCTTCCAATGACAAACCTTCAACCGCATGAGCGACCATGAAATTTGGATCGAGCTCGAGAGCAGCAATGCACTTTTCCCTGGCAAGTTTGGGCTGGCGCGAGAAGTAGTAAATCCAGCCAGCGGCAGTTTTAACAATTGGCGAGCGTGGATCGATGGTTTCCGCGGCACTGATTTCATCGATAGCCTCCTGCGGCCTTTTCATGGCGGCTAGATAGAGTGCGTACCATTGGTGGGCCGAGACGTAGTTTTGATCCAACTCGATGGAGCGCCGAAACTCCTTCTCAGCGGTATTCCAGTTCCATAACCACATGAAATGAACATAGGCCAAAGCGGCGTGACCTTCCGCGAGCGTGTCATCGGTGGCGACGGCTTTTTCGGCGGCATCCTTGGCACGCACGATACCCGTAGAACCCTCTTTGTATCCATAGAAGACCATGAGGTTGTAAGAGTCCGCCATGCCGGCATAGGCTCGAGCGTTCTGGGAGTCTTTATCGATCGCTTGCTGGAAATAGCTGAGGCTTTGTTCCAGACCGTCCTTGGACCTCGCGGCCTGATAGTGGCGTCCTTGAAGATAATCATCGTAGGACTCTGCATTCACGGCATGCAAACGGGCGACACGCTCTTCGGCAAAGGGTGAGAGCTTGACGCGGACCTGATCAGCGACAGCTTTGCCCAGTTCGTCCTGAATGGTGATCAGGTCGCCTTTGCTCTTGTCGTATTCCTGAGCCCAAATATGGGCCTGGTCGTTTGTCTGAATAAGTTGAGCAGTGAAGCGAAGCCGATCCGAAGATTGGCGCAGGCTTGTTTCCAGGACGTAATCGACGCCCAGTTCGCCGGAAATCTGCGCGATGGTTTTGTTGGTGTTCTTATAAGCCATCGAGGAAGTGCGAGCGATTACGCTCAACTGGCGCGGGTTGAGCTTGCCCAGTTGCGCGATAAGCTCTTCCGTCATTCCATCGGTAACGTAATCGAGCTTTGAGTCTCCGCTGAGATTTTGGACGGGAAGCACGGCCAGCATGACTCGATGCGAAGCCAGAGTCGAATGTGGTTTCAGATGGGAAACCCAGAAATAGGCGATTCCGAACACGAGGAGAACCGCCGACACGACCAGCGCAGAACGGTAAGAGGGCGAGAAAGGAGCAGGGGTAGGTACCGGTGGAGCGGGCGAGGGCGAAAGCGGCAAAACTGTGGATTGCCGAGGACCATGGCTGGGAGCACCCAGCGAATCGCTGGAGGTCTCTTGAACGTCGCCAGCCTCGAAGACCACGGGAGAAATGAAACGATATCCCCGCTTGGGTACCGTCTCAATAAATTGCTGGTCGGTCTTTCCATCCGCCAGAATTTGCCGCAGGTTGAAAACGTGGCGGGTAAGATTTCCCTCTTCGACGAAGGTTCCTGGCCAAATCCTTTCCATCAGCTGCTGCTTTTCGACAATCTGCCCGTGCCCTTCCACGAGGATTAAGAGAGTCTCAATATCCTTGGGCGGTAACGGTACAGGCTTGCCCTGCTTCAAAAGAACGCGCTGCTCCAGGTCCAACTCAAACTCGCCAAATCTGGCTAAACCTTTGGAACCGAGGCGCATAGGGGAGACAAGAAAACCTCAAGATATTTGCAAGAAATCTTCCAAGACCCAGAGGGGACGCAAAGGATATATCAGCACGCCAAGGTCCGGTAGTGTACTCGAAAAACCGCTCCGCGGTCGAGTTTTTCGCCAAAGGTCTTACTTTCAGGCGTTTATGCGCATCATCAGCCAAGAATTCGAAGTTTTGCTAATCCGTGCGTCTGCATTGGGCCAGTGTCGGTCGGCTGAAACCACCGGCACTCCGGATTCGTCCGTCTGCAACCTCAACAATTGCGAGGACTTACTCGAATCTCGAAGACGACTCGAGCCGAAACCGAAAAACCGGATTCCCTGGGGGCCCGACCCAAATGAGCTTCAATAGACCTGGGTTACCACAATTAGGCAAATTCTTGCACAGTTCCTGGCGCTTCTCGCCCCGAGACCTAGCGCCCATCTCTAGCGGTACCAATGACATAGCTGCAGATCAGGAGACTCCCGTGATCGAACAGAACTCTCATTACACTGACACAATTCAGGGCTCGGCCTCGACGAAAGGACCGCGCTCCCGCCAAGCGGGTGATCCGCTCCGGCTCTGCCTGCTGCTCGGCTGCGCATTGGCTGCTGGGATTAGTCTGTTCGTAGCCGGACGTTTGATGGCGCCGATTCGACGGAATACTACCATCAGCAGGGAGCTTGACCATCGCACCCTGCGGAGCGTACTCGCGAAAAAAATGCCATTTTCCTGGTTCATGCCAAAATCGTCTGGGTCAAGTGGCACTTTGGACTTCACTGCCTGGGGATATCCAGCAACCTACACTTCGGCTCCGAGTGCGCTTGGCGTCCGTCAAGGAGCGACGCAGTCACTCCTTTCCTATGCTGACCTGCCGTTGAGCTTCGAATCAGACGAGAACGGATCTGGCAGTCAGAGGTGGTCCGCGACGGGCCGCGGTTACAGGCTGTCCTTGCTTCCTGACGAAGCAGTGCTGGATTTGATCCCGCCCACCAAAAAGTCGGAAAGCCCCGCTTCTTTGACACGCAGCGGGAGGCGGAGCCGCGCTGACGCCACGCGTCCGGAATCGTCGCATGCCAAGGATCACTCGAGCTTGCATTTGCAAATCGTGAATGGACGCTCAGACGCTCAGATATCCGGCGTTGAGGAATTGCCGGGAAGAACCTTCTACTTTGAAGGAAAGGACTCTGAAAGATGGCGGACCAACGTGCGGAATTATGCGCGAGTGCAATACCGCGGAATTTATCCGGGCGTGGATCTCCTTTATTACGGCAATCAACACCAGCTTGAATATGACTTCATCCTTGCGCCTGGAGCGGATCCTGATCAAATACGGCTTTCGGTGGCCGGAGCTCGGCGTGTAGAGCTGGATGCGCAAGGGAATCTGTTGCTGGCCACGGATCAGGGCGAAGTAGTGCTGCGAAAGCCGCTTGTGTACCAGCAACTGGGCGATACTCGGCGGGAGGTTGCCGGCAATTTCCGTGTCGAAGGCCAGGAAGTCAGCTTCGCGATAGGCGACTATGACCGCAATCGTCAGCTCGTCATCGACCCGACACTCAATTATGCGACCTATCTGGGACGCAGCGTAAATGACAAGGTGAACGCAATCGCTCTCGGTTCCGATGGCAGCACGTACGTCGCGGGGATAGCGCCGGCGATCACTTCTGGCGGGCAGGACGAAGCTTTTGTGGCCCACATTTCGACAGACGGAAAGCAATTGCTTTACATGGCGTACTTGGGTGCAAGTGGGGCCACGGATGCCCGCGGCATAGCCGTCGATCCCAGCGGCAATGCGTACATCACCGGCGAAACGAAGGCTACCGATTTTCCAGCGTTGAACTCACTTCAGAGCTCCTGCAGTTTAAATGCTTCGCGGCAATGCGTGGGCGACGCTTACCTTGCGAAACTCAATTCAGATGGCTCGCTCAACTATGCAACGTTTCTAGGAGGCAGCGGAGAAGATGCGGGTAATGCGCTTGCGCTTGATGCGGCTGGAAACATCTATATCACGGGTTCAACCGGATCCACCGACTTCCCGGTTTTCCATCCGGCTCAGGCCACGACGGGCGGAAATGGAGACGCGTTCATTGCAAAAATTTCTTCGGATGGCCAACACGTTCTGTATGCGACTTATCTCGGTGGCAGCGGTAATGACGAAGCATTAGGGATTGCCATTGATGCAAACAGCAATGTGTATGTAACTGGTCAAACGCTATCGCCCGATTTTCCAACTGAAAATGCCTTCCAGGCCCGCTGTCTTCCCGGAACTTCAAACCAGTGCCTGGGCGAGGCTTTTGTCACCAAGCTATCTTCGGATGGCTCGTCGCTCGTTTACTCGACGTATCTTGGCGGAAGCGGCGGAGATTCCGCGAACGCCATCGCCGTGGATAACTTGGGCCAGGTCTATGTGGCCGGGCAAACACTATCCATTGATTTTCCGCTCGCAAGCTCGCTGCAAGCGGCAGCAGGCGGCAAGAGCGAGGCCTTTGTCACCAAGTTTTTGCCCAATGGTGCTGGTCTTGTTTATTCGACTTTCCTTGGCGGCAGCGGCGATGATGTGGCCACGTCCATTGCAGTAGATAGCCACGGAAACGCCTTCGTCAGCGGTTACACGGACTCCGTCAACTTCCCGACGCAAAGTCCGTTGCAGTCCGCCTGCCAGAAAGATTCGACTGGCGCGTGCAGTCAGGATGCATTCCTTGCAGTGATGAATTCCAGCGGTTCGGCGCTCAAGTTTTCTACCTACCTCGGCGGCACTGGCGCGGATGAAGGCAAAGGAATTGTCCTGGATACGAAAGGCTCCGCGTATCTCGGCGGTGCAAGCACGTCTGCCGATTTTCCCACGGCCCAGCCGATCGTGGTTCCAAGCGGAGTATCCCCTAAGGTTTTGCAATCTTCTTCGCAAGTATCCAGCGCTACGACCGGTGCTTCAACAGTATCGTTGCCCAGCAATCTCTCCGGCGGCGGCGTTGTGGCCATGGTTTCGGGATTGCCGAATGCGGATGCCAGCGAAGCTTGCACCGGAACCATCAGTTGGGTGGGTACCGCTGGCGACAATCAATGGACTACAGCCACAAACTGGAGCACGGGCGTGCTCCCTGTTTCGACGGACAGCGTTTGCATCGGAACTTCGTTTGCGTCGGCGACAATCAATGTAGGAACCATTTCATCCACCACCAATCAGACCATCACGAATCTGGTCAGCAACGCGAATATCGCTTTTACCAGTGGCCCTCTTATGGTCACAAGCGGCGCCGCGTTTGTGAATGCCCTCTCGATCACTAACGGTACGCTTACGCTCAACGGTACAAGCGGCAGCAGCGTAGGCGGCACGATGACGCAATCCGCCGGGACCTTGACGGGAACCGACACTCTCGCTGTTGCCGGTTTGCTGACATGGTCAGGGGGAACGGAGAGCGGGACGGGAACGACGACGGCGAATGGTACGACGATGGTCAATGGTGTGGCCACGGCGGTGGTGTTTCCACCAAGTTCCAATGTTAGCTTGACGGGGCGGACGTTCACGAACAACGGACTGGCGGTGTGGCAGACGGGGACAGCAGGTCAGTTTGTGTTTGGGAGCGGGGCGCAGTGGACCAACGCGGCGAGTTCGACGTGGAATTTTCAGAATGACACATCGATTGTGAACGGAGGCGGGACGGGAACAGCGTTCAACAACAGCGGGACGTTCGAGAAGACAGGGACAAGTACGACAGCAGCGACGAGCACGGTGAACAACCCGATCGCGTTCAACAACACAGGGACGGTGGCAGCGAGTGCGGGGACGCTGAGCTTTGGCGGTGGCGGCACATGCGGAAGCACATGCGCTGGATCCTGGACGGTGAACAGCGGAGCAACGCTGCAATTTTCCAGCCTGACGTTTGCGCTGAGCGGGGCGATTAGCGGGCAGGGAACTGTGAGTTTTAGCGGCGCGACGGTCACGCTTACAGGGACTTATCCTCTGACGGGAACTACAAATGTCAGCGCTGGGACTGTCGATTTCGATCAGCCCAATCCAGCGACCATTACAGGTGCGCTTAATCAATCGGCGGGCACGTTGGACGGGACTGGAGCACTCACGATTAGCGGTTTGCTGACGTGGTCGGGGGGAACGGAGAGCGGGACGGGAACGACGACGGCGAATGGTACGACGATGGTCAATCGTGTGGCCACGGCGGTGGTGTTTCCACCAAGTTCCAATGTTAGCTTGACGGGGAGGACGTTCACGAACAACGGGCTGGCGGTGTGGCAGACCGGGACAGCAGGTCAATTTGTGTTTGGGAGCGGAGCGCAGTGGAACAACGCGGTGGGTTCGACGTGGAATTTTCAGAATGACACATCGATTGTGAACGGAGGAGGGACGGGAATAGCGTTCAACAACAGCGGGACGTTCGAGAAGACAGGGACAAGTACGACAGCAGCGACGAGCGCGGTGAACAACCCGATCGCGTTCAACAACACGGGGACGGTGGCAGCGAGTGCGGGGACACTGAGCTTTGGCGGTGGCGGCACATGCGGAAGCACCTGCGCGGGGAGTTGGACGGTAAACAGCGGAGCAACGCTGCAGTATTCCAGCCTGACGTTTGCGCTGAGCGGAACAATAGGAGGAAGCGCGGCGACACAAGGCGGAGGCACGGTGAGCTTCAGCGGCGCAACGGTGAACTATACGGGGAGTTCGTACAACATCGCGGGCGGGACGGTGGCTTCGGGGGGAACGGCGAATTTCACGGCGCCGGGAGTGGTGACGAATGCGGGGCCGTTGACGATAAGCGGGGGGACGCTGAATTTTTCGACGGGCAATGCGATAGCGACGACGACGATGAACCAGAGCGCAGGAACGCTGGCGGGAACAGACGCGCTGACGATTAGTGGTTTGCTGACGTGGTCGGGAGGAACGGAGAGCGGGACGGGAACGACGACGGCGAATGGTACGACGATAGTCAATGGTGTGGCCACGGCGGTGGTGTTTCCACCAAGTTCCAATGTTAGCTTGACGGGGCGGACGTTCACGAACAACGGACTGGCGGTGTGGCAGACCGGGACAGCAGGTCAGTTTGTGTTTGGGAGCGGAGCGCAGTGGAACAACGCGGCGAGTTCGACGTGGAATTTTCAGAATGACACATCGATTGTGAACGGAGGAGGGACGGGAATAGCGTTCAACAACAGCGGGACGTTCGAGAAGACAGGGACAAGTACGACAGCAGCGACGAGCGCGGTGAACAACCCGATCGCGTTCAACAACACGGGGACGGTGGCAGCGAGTGCGGGGACACTGAGCTTTGGCGGTGGCGGCACATGCGGAAGCACCTGCGCGGGGAGTTGGACGGTAAACAGCGGAGCAACGCTGCAGTATTCCAGCCTGACGTTTGCGTTGAGCGGAACAATAGGAGGAAGCGCGGCGACACAAGGCGGAGGCACGGTGAGCTTCAGCGGCGCAACGGTGAATTATACGGGGAGTTCGTACAACATCGCGGGCGGGACGGTGGCTTCGGGGGGAACGGCGAATTTCACGGCGCCGGGAGTGGTGACGAATGCGGGGCCGTTGACGATAAGCGGGGGGACGCTGAATTTTTCGACGGGCAATACGATAGCGACGACGACGATGAACCAGAGCGGAGGAACCCTAGCGGGGACAGACGCGCTGACGATTAGCGGTTTGCTGACGTGGTCGGGGGGAACGGAGAGCGGGACGGGAACGACGACGGCGAGCGGTACGACGATAGTCAATGGTGTGGCTACGGCGGTGGTGTTTCCACCAAGTTCCAATGTTAGCTTGACGGGGCGGACGTTCACGAACAACGGGCTGGCGGTGTGGCAGACCGGGACGGCAGGTCAATTTGTGTTTGGGAGCGGAGCGCAGTGGAACAACGCGGTGGGTTCGACGTGGAATTTTCAGAATGACACATCGATTGTGAACGGAGGAGGGACGGGAATAGCTTTCAACAACAGCGGGACGTTCGAGAAGACAGGGACAAGCACGACAGCAGCGACGAGCGCGGTGAACAACCCGATCGCGTTCAACAACACGGGGACGGTGGCAGCGAACGCGGGGACGCTGAGCTTTGGCGGCGGCGGCGCATGCGGAAGCACCTGCGCGGGGAGTTGGACGGTGAACAGCGGAGCGACGCTGCAGTATTCCAGCCTGACGTTTGCGTTGAGCGGGGCGATTAGCGGGCAGGGAACTGTGAATTTTAGCGGTGCCACGGTCACGCTTACGGGGACTTATCCTCTGACGGGAACTACAAATGTCAGCGCTGGGATTGTCGATTTCGATCAGCCCAATCCAGCGACCATTACAGGTGCGCTTAATCAATCGGCGGGCACGTTGGACGGGACTGGAGCACTCACGATTAGTGGTTTGCTGACGTGGTCGGGAGGAACGGAGAGCGGGACGGGAACGACAACGGCGAACGGTACGACGATGGTGAATGGTGTGGCCACTTCGGTCGTGTTTCCAGCGGGTTCCGACGTCAACTTGACGGGGAGGACGTTCATCAACAACGGGCTTGCGGTTTGGCAGACCGGAACAGCGGGTCAGTTTGTGTTTGGGAGCGGAGCGCAGTGGAACAACGCGGCGAGTTCGACGTGGAATTTTCAGAATGACACATCGCTTGTGAATGGCGGAGGAACGGGACAAGCTTTCAACAACAGCGGGATATTTGAGAAGACGGGATCCAATTCGACATCGACGGCCAGCACGGTGAACGCTCCGATCGCTTTCAACAACGCGGGGACGGCGACAGTAACAGCCGGGATTCTGGGCTTCGGCGGGTCCTTCACGCAAACTGCTGGAAACACTTTCCTGAATGGAGGAAACATACAGACGACCGTCCCGATGAACATCCAGGGCGGAACGGTCACCGGAAGCGGAACGGTTACAGGTGCCACCTCAGCAGGCGGCATCTCGAATGCGAACGGGACGCTATCTCCCGGAGTATCCGCGATTGTTGGAAGCATCACTCTAGGTACGGGGGGTGGTGGGAACTATAGCCAGGGCGCAACAGGTGTCTACGATGTAAAAATTGGGGGTGCAAGTGCCGGACAATACGACACTGTCACCGCCACTAACAACGCCACGCTGGCAGGAACGCTGAACGTCACGCTCATCAATGGCTTCAGTCCGGCTCTCGCCAACAGCTTCACGATTCTGACTGCTGGTACCGTCAGCGGCAACTTCGCGACAACCAATCTCCCGACTCTCTTAAGTGGCCTGGGATGGAACGTCAAGTACAACACCACGTCAGTAGTGCTGTCAGTCGTTTCCGTGGCGACGCCGGTTGCAACGCTCAACACGACTAGCCTGTCGTTTCCGAACACCATTGTGGGCTCTTCAAGCGCGGTTAATACCACTGCCAAGCTGGAGAATTCCGGCACGGCGCCTTTGACGATTGCTTCGATCATTCCGACCGGCGCAGACGCAGGCAATTATTCCTATACGACCGACGCGACCTCACCCTGCCCCATTTCGCCCAATACGTTGGGCAACGGAAGCAGCTGCACTCTTGAAATCACCTTCACTCCGACGTCGGCGGGAACACACAATAATGCTCAGATCACAATCACCGATAACAACGGAAGCGTAATGGGCTCCACGCAGACGATCAATCTTTCCGGTACGGGCATTCAGCTGTCTTCCATTGCCGTCACACCGAATCCGGCAACAACCCAGATGGGCAACAAAATCCCGTTTACGGCTACGGGAACCTACACGGACAACAGCACCCAGAATCTGACGTCCGCTGTGACTTGGAATTCCTCGAGCATGACAGTTGCCACCATCGCTACTGCGGGGCTGGCAAGCGCATTGACAGGCGGTACGACAAACATCACCGCGAGCCAAACAATTTTCGGCGGAAGCGTGATCACCTCGCCGATCGATGTTTTCACTGTAACCGCGGCCACGCATTTCGCAGTTTCGGCGCAGTCCACAGCCACCGAAGGCACGGCTTTTAATTTCAGCGTGACAGCGCTCGATCAGAACAACATCACGGTCCCAGGATACGCAGGCACAGCGCACTTCACCAGCACAGACCCGCTCGCCGTGTTGCCGGCGAACACGACGTTGACGAACGGAAGCGGCACGTTCTCGGCAACCTTGAAGACCGCGGGAAGCCAGACCATCACTGCCACGGATACGGTAACCAGTACGATCACCGGTACCTCAAACGTGATCACCGTGGGCTCGGGGACGCCAGCGTCAGTCACAGCGACAGCGGGAGCAACGCAGAGCGCGGCGATCAACACAGCGTTCGGAACGGCGCTGCAAGCGACGGTGAAAGACAACGGCGGGAACCTACTGTCCGGAGTGAGCGTGGTGTTCACGGCACCCGGAACGGGAGCGAGCGGAACGTTTGCGAACGGGACAGCGACAACTACATCAATTACGAATAGTTCGGGAATAGCAGTCCCAACGACGTTTACCGCGAACGGGACGGCGGGCGGACCGTACACGGTGACGGCGACGGTGGCGGGAGTGACGGGGGCAGCAGACTACTCACTGACGAACACGGCGGGAACACCGGCGAGTGTGACGGCGACAGCGGGAGGGACGCAGAGCGCGGCGATTAACACAGCGTTCGGAACACTGCTGGCAGCGACGGTGAAAGACAGCGGTGGGAACTTGTTGCCGGGAGTGAGCGTGGTGTTCACAGCGCCGGGAACGGGAGCGAGCGGAACGTTTGCGAACGGGACGGCGACGACGACGGCGATAACGAACGGATCCGGCGTAGCGACAGCGACAGTGTTCACGGCGAACGCTACGGCAGGCGGACCGTACACGGTAACGGGGACGGTGGCGGGAGTGACGGGGGCAGCGGACTACTCGCTGACGAACACGGCGGGAACACCGGCGAGCGTGACGGCGACAGCCGGAGCGACGCAGAGTGTAGCGATCAACACAGCGTTCGGAACGTTGCTGGCAGCGACGGTGAAGGATAGCGGCGGGAACTTGTTGCCGGGAGTGAATGTGGTGTTCACAGCGCCGGGAACGGGAGCGAGCGGCACGTTTGCGAACGGGACCGCGACGATGACGACGAAGACGAGTAGTTCGGGAATAGCAACGTCGACAGTGTTCACAGCGAACGCTACGGCGGGCGGGTACACGGTGACGGCTTCCGTTGCCGGTGTGGCCACAGGCGCTGGCTTCTCGCTGACCAACACGGCTGGCGGCACTACGACGGCAGTGACCTCCTCGACGAATCCTTCCACCGTCAATCAGTCGGTGACCTTCAGGGCTACTGTGGTGCCGGTTGCGCCAGCAACGGGAACGCCGACGGGAACGGTGTCGTTTACTTCGAATGGCGCGGCGATCGCCGGTTGCGCCAGCGTGGCACTGAGTGGAACAGACGTGGCCACGTGCGCGACCTCGGCTCTTGCGGCTGGCAGTGACAGCATCGTCGCCACCTACGGAGGCGATAGCAATTTTAACGGCAGCTCCGGCTCGCTGACGCAGACAGTCAATAACGAATCTGCGACCACGACGGCGGTAACTTCGTCCGCGAATCCTTCGGTCGTGAATCAGGCTGTGACTTTGACGGCGACAGTAAGTGGGGCCGGGGGGACGCCGACGGGAACAGTGTTGTTTACAGCCAATGGCACGGGTATCAGCGGTTGCGGCAGCGTGGAACTGAGTGTCGCCACAGGAGTGGCCAGGTGCACGGCCTCGGCTCTGGCCGTGGGAAGCGACAGCATCGTCGCGACCTACGGAGGCGATAGCAATTTTAACGGCAGCTCCGGCACGTTGACGCAGACAGTGAATAAGGGCGCGACCACGACGGCGGTGACTTCGTCGGCGAATCCATCGGTTGTGGATCAGACTGTGAACTTGACGGCCACGGTGGCGCCGGTGGCACCAGCAACGGGGACGCTGAGCGGAAAAGTCTCGTTTAGTGCGAATGGCACAACGATTACCGGTTGCGGCGCGGTGGCAGTGACTACCACAGGCGTGGCTACGTGCACGACCTCGACTCTGGCCGTGGGCAGCGACAGCATCGTCGCGACCTATGGAAACGATAGCAACTTTAGCGGCAGCTCCGGCACGCTGACGCAGACAGTGAATAAGGGCGCGACCACGACGGCGGTGACTTCGTCGGCGAATCCATCGGTCGTGGATCAGACTGTGAATTTGACGGCCACGGTGGCGCCGGTGGCGCCAGCAACGGGGACGCTGAGCGGAAATGTCTCGTTTAGTGCGAATGGCACAACGATTACCGGTTGCGGCGCGGTGGCAGTGACTACCACAGGCGTGGCTACGTGCACGACCTCGACTCTGGCCGTGGGCAGCGACAGCATCGTCGCGACCTACGGAAACGATAGCAACTTCAGCGGCAGCTCCGGCACGCTGACACAGACGGTGAATAAGGGCGCGACCACGACGGCGGTGACTTCGTCGGCGAATCCATCGGTCGTGGATCAGACTGTGAACTTGACGGCCACCGTGGCGCCGGTGGCGCCAGCAACGGGGACGCTGAGCGGGAATGTCTCGTTTAGTGCGAATGGCACAACGATTACCGGTTGCGGCGCCGTGGCAGTGACTACCGCAGGCGTGGCTACGTGCACGTCCTCGACTCTGGCCGTGGGCAGCGACAGCATCGTCGCGACCTACGGAAACGATAGCAACTTCAGCGGCAGCTCCGGCACGCTGACACAGACGGTGAATAAGGGCGCGACCACGACGGCGGTGACTTCATCTGTGAATCCATCGGTTGTGAATCAGACTGTGAACTTGACGGCCACGGTGGCGCCGGTGGCGCCAGCAACGGGGACGCTGAGCGGAAATGTCTCGTTTAGTGCGAATGGCACAACGATTACCGGTTGCGGCGCCGTGGCAGTGACTACGGCAGGCGTGGCTACGTGCACGACCTCGACTCTGGCCGTGGGCAGCGACAGCATCGTCGCGACCTACGGAAACGATAGCAACTTTAGCGGCAGCTCCGGCACGCTGACGCAAGTAGTATCAGCGGCACTTACGATTACCACGATCTCATTGCCGAGCGGGCAGGTAGATGTAACGTACACGACGACGCTCGGAGCGACGGGCGGAACGACACCGTACAGCTGGGTGATCACCGGACTACCTAACGGACTGACAGGAAGCACAGGAGGAGTGATCAGCGGAACGCCGACGGCGTCCGGGGGCTTTATGGTGACGGCGGTAGTGACGGACTCGAGCACCCCGACGAAACAAACAGCGACGGCGAAGTATACGCTGACGATTTCGTCGACCGTTACTCCACCACCTCCGCCGACGGTGGTGTACGTGCAGAATGCTTCGAGCACGCCGCAAGGGAAAGTAGGAACGGCAAAGGCGACGTTTGCGGCAGCGCAGACGCTGGGCGATCTGAACGTGGTAGCCATCGGATGGAATGACTCCACGGCGACAATCAGTTCCGTAGAGGATACGACAGGGAACACCTACACCCTGGCGGTCGGTCCGACGGTGCAGAGTGGGTTGGCGACGCAGGCCATCTACTACGCGACGAACATTGCCGCGGCAGGCGCAGGAGCGAATACCGTAACCATCACCTTCAATGGCAACGCCAACAGTCCGGATTTGCGCATTCTCGAGTACGCGGGAGTGAACGTAGCGAATCCGATTGACGGCACGAGTACAGCGACAGGAACGAATTCGACCAGCGCTGCTTCGTTGACTACGACGAACGCGAACGATCTGATCTTCGCAGCCAACTTGGTCCAAACGCAGACGACGGGCGCAGGGGCGGGATTCACGAGCCGCGTGATCACCTCACCGGATGGAGACATCGCCGAAGATGAGCTGGTGACGACGACAGGAGCGCATACGGCAACGGCTCCGATCGCGCCGCCTGGCGGATGGATCATGCAAGCATTGGCCTTGCGTGCGGCGAACACATCAACGCCACCGCCTCCGACAACAGTTACCTACGTGCAGAATGCTTCGAGCACTCCGCAAGGGAAAGTAGGCACAGTGAAGGCGACGTTTGCGGCAGCGCAGACGCTGGGCGATCTGAACGTGGTGGCGATTGGGTGGAACGATTCGACAGCCACCGTTAATTCCGTGACCGACACGTCGAACAACACTTATATCCTGGCAGTTGGTCCGACGGTGCAGAGTGGGTTGGCGACGCAGGCCATCTACTACGCGACGAACATTGCCGCGGCAGGCGCAGGAGCGAATACCGTAACCATCACCTTCAATGGCAACGCCAACAGTCCGGATTTGCGCATTCTCGAGTACGCGGGAGTGAATGTAGCGAATCCGATTGACGGCACGGGTACAGCGACAGGAACGAATTCGACCAGCGCTGCTTCGTTGACTACGACGAACGCGAACGATCTGATCTTCGCAGCCAACTTGGTCCAAACGCAGACGACGGGCGCAGGGGCGGGATTCACGAGCCGCGTGATCACCTCACCGGATGGAGACATCGCCGAAGATGAGCTGGTGACGACGACGGGAGCGCATACGGCAACGGCTCCGATCGCGCCGCCTGGCGGATGGATCATGCAAGCATTGGCCTTGCGTGCGGCGAACACATCAACGCCACCGCCTCCGACAACAGTTACCTACGTGCAGAATGCTTCGAGCACTCCGCAAGGGAAAGTAGGCACGGCGAAGGCGACGTTTGCGGCAGCGCAGACGCTGGGCGATCTGAACGTGGTGGCCATCGGATGGAATGACGCCACGGCGACAATCAGTTCCGTAGAGGATACGGCAGGCAACACCTACACCCTGGCGGTCGGTCCGACGGTGCAGAGTGGGTTGGCCACGCAAGCGATTTACTATGCGAAGAGCATCGCGGCCGCAAGCTCGAACTCGGTGACTGTGACCTTCAGCGGTCCAGCGACCAGCCCGGATTTGCGCATTCTCGAATATGCAAACGCGGATCCGACGAATCCTGTTGAAGTCGCCGCTTCGGCTTCGGGCACTAGCGCGAATAGCACGGTCTCACTTATTACTGCCAGCGCCAGTGATCTCATCTTCGCGGCCAACTTGGTCCAAACCGAGACGACCGGCCCAGGGGCGGGCTTCACGAGTCGCGTGATCACCTCGCCGGACGGCGACATTGCCGAAGACATGCAGGTGGGAGCGGCCGGCGGCTACACGGCATCAGCCCCGGTGAATCCAGCCGGTGGGTGGATCATGCAGGCCCTCGGAATCAAGCACAAATAGCGGGTGACGGCACTCGCTACTTGCCCATCGCGCTCGGCTCTGCGGCGATGAGCTGCGTCATACCTGGAGTTTGCGCAGGTAGGGAACGCTGGCTTTCATCATCGGGAAATCCATCTCGACGAAATAGTTCTTTACGCCGCCGGTTTTTGCGCCCGTGAAAATCTTCTTCCAGTCGAGCGTGCCCTGGCCCACCGGCACGATTTTCTTGGTTTTCGCGTCCCAACCCTGGACGTGCATGGAGATGAAGCGGCCGGGATATTTGTTGAAATATTCGGCCGCGTCGAAGCCTTCGCTGATGGTCGAAACCTGAAACTGGAATTTGACGAGCTTGGGATCGAGAAGGCCAAATAGCAAATCGTAAGTGCGGTGTCCGTCGACAGAGGAAGTCTCGAAGTCCTCATTGTGAAGCCCCTGTTGAATTCCGGCGGCAGCGGCGCGTTCACCCATTTTGTTGTATTCGTCGGCGGCGCGCTTCACGTCATCCATCGTGGGATTTTTTGGACCACCAAGACTCGCGACCAGCATTTGCGTGAGGCCGAGGTCCTTCGCCCAGGCAATTCTGCCTTCCTGATCCTTTCGGAGCTCGTCCATCCCGAAGTGCGAGCTGATGCAGTTGACGCCCCAGTCGTTCAGCATGGTTCGCAGCTCTGAGCCCTTGTATTTGGCGAGGCCGCCAAAACCGGAATCATCGTAGCCCACGGGTGAGCACATCTCGATGTGATGGAAACCGGCGGCGGCGAGCTGCTTGATCGTGCCGGGAAAGTCCTTGGCAATGCCTTCTCGTACTGGCCATGTTTGACAGCCAATCGGCAGGCCTAGCGGATTAGCACTGAGCTCGAACGCGCCGGCGGAAAAAAGTCCCGCTGCCGCCGCGGTCGTCGCGCCGTTTTTTATGAATGCTCTTCTCGAAATCTCAGACATGGATATCTCCTTATTCCGAATTTTGCGTGAAGCTATTTTTCTTCGCCGAAAAGCTTTATGTCTTCGGGGCCTTCTTTCAGAGGTCCAGTGACGCGGCCTTGCACCAGCTCGCGAATTTGCGCGACGATGTCCGGGTTGGCAAGCGTCGTTATGTCCCCCGTGTCCATGTGATTGGAAATCGCCGCAAGCACGCGGCGCATGATTTTCCCGGAGCGCGTTTTAGGCATGTCCGGGACGATGTGTATCCTCTTGGGCCGCGCGATTTTTCCAATAATAGTTTCGATCGTGGAAATCACTTTGTCTTGCATGGCTTTGCTGGGCAACACGCCGGGCTTCAGAGAAATGTAGACTTCGGGAACGCGGCCTTTGATTTCGTCGACAACGGGAACCACTGCCGCTTCGGCAATCTCGGTGATGCTGAGGCACGCCGATTCCACTTCCTTTGTGCCGAGGCGGTGTCCGGCGACGTTGATCACATCATCGACCCTGCCGAGAATGCGATAGTAGCCGTCGGCAGGAAGCACCGCGCCATCCGCAGCGTAGTAAGGCCAATCGCGCCAGTCCTTGCTTTCCGGATTCTTACAATATTTTTTGTAGTATTGATTGACGAAGCGATCCGAACTGCCCCAAATCGTTTGCATGATCCCCGGCCAGGGATTGCGAATACAAATGTTTCCTGCTTTGCCGGAACCGGGCTTTAGTTCTTGGCCGTTTTCGTCCCAGATTACGGGATAAATCCCCAGCACGGCGGGCCCGGCGCTGCCCGGCTTCATGGGATCGAGCGCAGGTTTGGTGCTGCAGAGGAATCCGCCTGTTTCGGTCTGCCACCACGTATCGACAATGACTGCTTCTCCCTTGCCAACTATTTCGTAATACCAGCGCCACACTTCGGGCTCGATCGGCTCGCCCACGGTCGTCATATGTTTGAAATGATAGTTATATTTTTTGGGCTCGTCGCCGCCGGCTTTGCGCAACATGCGGATAGCGGTAGGTGAAGTGTGAAAGATATTGACGTCAAGACGTTCGGCAATCCGCCAGGGGCGCGCAGCGTCGGGGAATTGCGGAACGCCTTCATAAAGGACGCTGGTGGCGCCGAGGGCGAGCGGGCCGTAAACAATGTAGGAGTGGCCGGTGATCCAGCCGATGTCGGCCATGCACCAGTAAACGTCCTCGGGATGAATGTCCTGATAATATTTGGAAGTGCCAGCGGCATAGGCGAGATAACCGCCGGTGCGATGCTGGCAGCCTTTGGGTTTGCCGGTGGTGCCGCTGGTGTACATGAGGAAGAGCGGGGCCTCGGCATCTTGGGAGACAGGCTCGACGATTTGATTGCTGTAGTCCTTCAGAATTTCGTCCACGAAGAAATCGCGATCCACGATCATCGGGAATTCAGAGCGGTAGTGGTCGGCGTAACGGCGCCAGAAGAGAACCTTGTCGATTTCCTGTCCTTCTTTTTTCGCGGTTTCGACGGCGACGTCGGCGCTCGGCTTGTGGTCTACCCATTTGCCGTTGCGATGATAACCGTCGGCATAAATGAGTACACGGCTGCCGGAATCGGCGGCACGCAGGCCGCAGGCTTCTCCACTGAATCCGCCGAAGACCACGGAGTGGATGACGCCGAGCCGCGCACACGCGAGCATCGTAATAGGCAGCTCGGGAATCATGGGCATGTGAATAGTGACGCGGTCACCGGTTTTGAGACCCGCGAAATCGCGCAGCATGGCGGCGACTTCATTCACGCGTTTGTAGAGTTCCTGGTAAGTGATGACCGTGGCGGATTCGTTTTCCGGTTCGGGAACGAAGATGAGGGCGGCTTTGTTTTTGTATTTGGCGAGATGGCGGTCGACGCAGTTGTAGCAGGCGTTGAGCTTTCCGCCAACGAACCATTTCCAGAAAGGAGGATTCGAGGTGTCGAGCGTTTTGCGCCAGGGTTTGTCCCAATCGAGGAGCTTGGCGTACAGGTCGAAGCATTTCGGGAAATTCTTTTCGCTGAATTTCTTGACGAACGCGGGATCGGCCAGATTGGCCTGCGCTTTGAAATTCTTGGACGGATAGAAATATTCTTCTTCCTTCCAATGAACGGCGATTTGCGCTTCGGTGACGCTCTTGGCCGAGTGCGAATCGGCGGGCTTGCGCTTGCTGGATTTCTTTTCGCGGGCTTTGGCCACGGCGGCAGCTCCCGTACATACGTAAGTTAGATAAGCCAAGATACAACGAAACGGCGGCGCGGCGAAACAAGCTGCGAGCGCGCAAGCCGGAGTAGCAAGGCACGGCGATGTGACTGGAGCGGGGACAGGAATCGTGATAAAAAACGGGCTTGAGTATTGCACACGCTATATTTCTTTTTGCTGCTGCGGTGTTGGGCGGGGCGATTAATGCCGTCGCCGGCGGCGGCAGCTTTGTTTCTTTTCCCGCACTTCTTTTCACGGGCGTGCCTCCCGTCGAGGCGAACGCCACGAACACGCTGGCGCTTTGGGTGGGTGTGACGGCTAGCGGCGGTGCGTACCGGAGCCGATTGAATATCTCTCGCCGCGTGATGGTTCCCCTCATCGCCGCGGGAGTGCTTGGCGGACTTAGCGGTGCTTTCCTTCTGATTCACACGCCGGCACAAACGTTCTTGAAGGTTTTGCCGTGGCTGTTGCTCGGCGCGACCCTTCTATTCGCGTTCGGCAAACACCTGACCGGGCGGATTTCGGCCAGTATTTCCCGCGATGCCAGTAAAGCAGCTTTAGCCGGCGCGGTGATTTTTGAGTTGGCAGTCGCCGTCTACGGAGGTTATTTCGGCGGCGGAATCGGCATCATGAATCTCGCGATGCTGGCGGCGCTGGGCATGACGGACATTCATGCCATGAACGCGCTGAAAGTTGTGCTGAGCAGCGTGATCAATGGAGTGGCGACAATCACGTTTGTGATTAGCGGAGCGATTGTGTGGCCGCAAGCCTTGGTGATGATCGTGGGCGCGATTTTGGGCGGATATTTCGCGGCGCATTTTGCGCAGAAATTGCCGCAGGCGTGGATCCGGAGCTTTGTGATTCTGGTGGGGACAGGAATGACGATTTACTTTTTTGTGCGCGCATATCGATGAAAAGTGATGCGCAAGGGATTGCTGCGGCAATGTGCTTGACATCTCCGAGGCAGAATAAGGAAACTCTCCACACTCTAAGTTGGCAAGAGTTCCCCGGTTTCATCCCCCGGTGCAAGCGGCCCACAAACGCAACGAGGAGGAAAATATGAAAACGAACTATGCGGCGGTGGTGGTCTCGGCCATTGCGTATTGGCTTCTCGGCGCTGTTTGGTACGGCGTGCTGTTCAGCAAACCGTGGATGGCGCTCGAGCATATGACGGATGCGCAGGCGAAATCGATGAATCCAGTATGGCCATACATCATTACATTTGCTTTGAATTTGCTTATCGCGCTGGTGTTGGCGCAGATTTGCACCTGGCGGAACGCGAACACCGCGGCGCGTGGCGCAGCAGTGGGAACACTTTTGTGGATTGGATTTGTGGGGCCGGTGACTTTCACGACGTCTATGTATGAGATGCGGCCGATAGAATTGTTTGCGATTAACGAGCTCTACCCGCTGGCCGGACTGATTTTGATGGGGGTGATCATCGGCGCGTGGACGAAAAAAACCATTTAGCGAAATCGCGGCTAAATTGTGATATGGCGCGGCTATGCGAAGAGGGCACGGTGTATCGTGCCCCTACAACCGCTTGCCGCGGATGGAAGCGTCTATGATCTGGATAGTATGCACGACCGGAGTTTTGCGGCCGAGTCGGGACAGCGAGGACTGGAGTTGGAGGAGACAGCCGGGGTTACCGGTGGCGACGGTTTCTGCGTTGAGCGGAGCGATGAGTTCAGCTTTGCGATTGCCAAGAGCGTTGGCAGCGTCGGGTTGGACCAGATTATAGATGCCCGCGGAACCGCAGCAAATGGCGCTTTCCGGAATTTCGATGAGTTCGATGCCGGGAATATCGGCGAGTAGTTGGCGGGGTTGCGAACGCACGCCTTGCGCGTGTTGCAAGTGGCAGGAATCGTGGAAGGCCACGCGAGTGCGAAGAGGGTTTCTCACGGCGCGCGGCGGCAGTTCGGTGAGGACTTCGGTGATGTCCTTGCATTTTGCGGCGAATGCTTTCGCTCGGCCGGCGTAGTCAGGATCGTCGCGCAGCAAATGGCCGTATTCCTTTAGATTGGAGCCGCAGCCGGCGGCGTTGGTGACGATGGTATCGACGTTTGCGCGCTCGAAGACGTCGATGGTTTCTCTGGCGAGCGCCAAGGCTCCATCCTCCTCTCCCGCATGAACCATGAGCGCGCCGCAGCAGGGTTGTTCGTTCGGCGCGACAACTTCGCAACCCTCGGCTGCGAGGACGCGCGCCGTTGCTGCGTTTACCTGCGGCAAGAATTCACGCTGCACACATCCAAGCAAGAGGCCGACTCGTCGGCGCTGTGCCCCTTGTGCAGGAGTGATTTCAGGAATGAATTCGGCGCGACCGAGCACCGGCATGAGTGTTTCCATCGCGCGCAGTTTCTTGGGAAGCAGGCCGAGAATCCCGGTTTTGCGTATGAGAGTTTGCATGCCCGATTTTTGGTAGGCGAGCAGCGGCAAGCGAAGAAGCCGGAGGCGATCGGGGCGCGGAAACAACGCGAAGATCATGCGGCGATGAAGTTTTTCAAAAAACGAGCGCGGATGATGGCGTTCGATTTGCGCGCGCGTGGCTTCGATCAATTTGCCGTAGTCGACGCCGGAAGGGCAGGCCGTCATACAGGCCATGCAGCCGAGGCAGGAATCAAAGTGGCTGACCCATTGCGGATTGATCGTTGCAACCCCTTCGCTGGCGATTTTCATGAGATAGATGCGGCCACGCGGCGAGTCCATCTCTTCATTCCAAAGAACATATGTAGGGCATACCGGCAAGCAAAAGCCGCAGTGAACGCACTTATCGATGATTTCCGTCGAAGGCGGATGATGCGCGTCGAATGCGTTTGAAGTCGAAGCCATAGAAGCGAGTTAAGTTTCCAGCAGTGACCTTAACCGAAGCGTGTCTCCCGATGCAAACGGCGCTATTTGGCCGGCGCGAGCGGAGTTTGGCGAAGGTCATCGATGTTTTTCAAGATGGTGGCGACGAGGGATTCGGTGACGGCCTGGCCCTTTTCGCGTGTGGCCAGCGTAGGGTCGCCCCAGGCACCGGTGGGAGAGTAGGTGCCTTTACCGTGTGGATCGCGCGTAAGAGGGCCGCGTTTGTCGGGACTCAGATCACGAGCGGCTTTATTCATGCGGACAGACTCGGGCGCGATGTAGAGCATCATGGAAGTTTCGATTTCGTCGGCGTGGCTGCCGCCGGATTGGCGGACTTTCTTCTCAACTGGATCATCTTGGGTGAGGTCCGTGTAGCCGAGAAGGATTCCGTCTTTGGCGAGATCTGCGGCGGCTTGTGCGAGCGGATGTAGTGTGGAGATTCCCGTGTTAAGAATGTAGAAGCGGCGGGGGCCGTAGTGGGCGAGCGAATGGACGATGTCCGTAAACTCGGCGCGCGAAGTGTCGAAGCCGAGAGACGTCGAACCGGGATATTCGAGGAAAGCGGGATAGAAGTTGTAGTTGATGGTCGGAGCGACAACAACGTTTTGCGGAGCGGCGGCGAGCACGCGCTTCTTGAGATATTCGGCCATCAGGAAATCGTTGTTGAGCTGGAGATGGCGGCCATGCTCCTTGGATTCTGCGCCAAGAGCGATAACGACGACGGCGTCGGGCGTGAGGACGCGCTCCGCTTCATCCCAAGAGAGCGTTTCCAGAAGGACGGCCGAGTTTGCATGAGCTAGTTGCGGAGCAGCGGGGCTAGCTGCGGATTGAGGGAAAGCGGTTTCCGTAGCGATGCCGAGCAGGAAGAGCAGCGGAGCGATGCGCAACAATGGGTGACGTTTCATGATGTTCATGGACGGGAGGCTCCTTTCAAATGCCGCCGACGAAGCGGCCGGGATTCAGTGTGTTATTTGGATCGAACTGAGTTTTCACGGCGCGCATCAGGGGAAGAGCGTCGCCGGGTTGGCCCCACGCGTCGATGGCCGGCATTGCCGAGGGCTGGTGATGGATAACGAGGGAACCGCCCGCGCGCTCGAGTTCGCGGCGAAGATCCGAAAGCGCCGCGTGAAAATTTTCCAATTTCGCTTCCATACGAAGCCAGCCGATGCCCGTGGCTTGCATCGTTAGTTTCCATGGCGTTTTATGAGTGCTTTGAAGGCGTTGTACGATCTCGATGGTGTGAGCGATAGCGTTTGGAAGCATCGTGATTTTTGCCAAGGCTATGGACGAAGAGTCGGTAAAATTCCAGACCTCTTGCGATGCATTCCAGGCCGATCCAGAACCTTCGTTAACTGGAGCAGCGGCGACGAGTTCGCGCATCTGCGCTTCCTGTGCGTCGATTCCTGTTTCCGTGCCTTCAAAGAGAATGTCTACGACGGGATCAGCATCGTTAGCGACGCGCGCTTGTAGCGACGTGTGCGCCAGCTTGGAATCCTGGACGGCGAGAATAAGGCGCTGCATATTTTCGAGATTTCCTGCGGAGACGGAGAGCGTCTTTGCGCGATGCGGAAGTGGGTGGACGCGGAAGACAGCGCGGGTGATCACGCCGAGAGTGCCGAGAGCGCCGGTGACGAGTTTGGGGAGATCGTAGCCAGCGACATTTTTGACGACTTTGCCGCCGCTGGAAGCGAGAGTGCCATCGGACAGAGCGATGGTGACTCCAATAATGAGATCGCGAAGCGGCCCGAAGCGAAGGCGAAGCGAACCGCCGTCGTTTGTCGATAGAACGCCACCAACGGTGGCACGCTCGGGCCAGAGCGGATCGCACGCGAGGCGTTGGCCATGCTGGGCAAGCGCGAATTGTAGTTTTTGAATGGTGCAGCCGGCTTCGACGCTTACGGTGAGGTCGGCCCAAACGTGCTCGATGATCTTATCTAGGCGCGCTGTGGAAAGAATTAGGTCTACGCGAGACGGGGGACTGCCCCAGGAGAGTTTGGTGCCGCGACCTCGAGGGGCGACGGTGAGGCCAGCTTCATTCGCGATCCGCAGAACAGCGGCAAGCTGTTGCTCGTTGGCGGGTTCGAGCACAAATCGAGGTTGAACGGCGCAGATCGCGTCGGCGGCCCTGGCCGCGCGGAGGGAATCGGGGGTAAGGATCGCGCGGAACTCGTGTTCGATGTCAAGCGGAGTCGTCGGCATTTGGTCTACGAAGCCAGTACATTACAACGGTGAGTCGCCGTCAAGTTGCGTTCAAAAGCAAGATATCGAGCCGAGGGAATTGAACAAGATCGTGCTGGGCAGCAGCTGTTTGTAAGTATTCTAAGCTTAGAATCAATGAGGTGAGGGTATAGCGATGAAGCTCAAGAAAAAATTCAGGGCCAAGTTGCAGAAAAGCAGAGCTAAAGGCGGGTGGACATATGTTGTATGGCCCGGTTCGGTGACGTTTTTTGGGACGCGCGGATTGGTGAAGGTAATCGGGAAAATTGATGGGCATCCATTTCGGAGTTCGTTTATGGCGATGGGAGGCGGCATCCACATGCTGCCGATAAAGGCAGAGATACGCCAAGCGATCGGGAAGGAAGCGGGCGATACCGTGGGTGTCGCGTTGGAAGAGTGGATAGACAAGCGCTCGTAAGACGGGTGACCGGCTCAAGAAGCGAGGCTGGGGTCCCCGCCTGCTGCATGAGACACTCTTGCGGTTTCTCTCGCGTCTAGATAGTATCTAGACATGCTCCAGTTCCACTGGGATGAACGGAAAAACAGGGGCAATTGTGTCAAGCACGGCGTGTGGTTTGAGGAAACGCAGAGCGTTTTCCAGGATCCGCAGGCACGTTTATTTTACGATCCGGAACATTCGGAGGATGAGGAGAGGTTTGTTCTCCTCGGAGTGATCTCCGCGGCAAGGATATTGATCGTCGTGCACTTTTACGACGACTCTGAGGATTTGATTCGGATTATTTCTGCACGGAAAACGACCAGAAAGGAGATTCGATTCTATGAAGAAAGAATATGATTTTTCAAAGCTGCAGGAAGTGAAGAACCCTTACGCGGGGAAGAAGAAGGCGGTGGGAATCAACTTGAGTCCGGCCGTAGTGGATTATTTCAAGGAGCTGGCGGGAGAAACGGGACTGCCTTATCAGAAGCTGATCGATCTTTATCTTCTTGATTGTGCAAAGAAGCGGAAGAAGCTGACGATGAGGTGGGTGGCGTAGAGACAATGTAAATGGAGTGGATGAGTACGCGCGTCGGCAAAACTAAGACCCAGCCTCAAGAAACCAGGCTAGAGCTTCAGTGCTTATTTGTCTTTCGACAGGGATGCGATCTGGTCTTTGGCCCACGTATCGTCTGGGTGCAGCTCCAGCACTTTGCGGTAGTCGGCAATGGCTTGGTCGGTTTGTCCGTTGGCTTGATGAGCCATTGCGAGTATGTGGTAAGACCACACCGAATCCGGGTGGTTGGAGTCGAAGCTCATTTCCATGATTGCCATGGCTTCTTTGTTTTTCTTTTGGGCGAGCAAGGATTCGCTCAGCTGATTCAGCGACGTCTCGCCGAAATCATACTGTCCACTTCCGTAGTACTTCTGTCGCAGGTCGTGGTACAGAGCTACCGCGGAGTCGATTCCTTTCTTATCGATGGCTTCGGCTAGAACGCTGTTCAGTGTGCGGGGTTCGGTTAAGCCGTGATGACAGGTTACGCATTGCACCGGAATCGGAGTCGAGGTCGTGGGAACTTTGTTGATGTAATCCCGGTTGATCGTCGCCAGCATCTCGATCATCAGCCTCGCCGTCTTCTTCGCTTCCTTGTCGTCGGCTGCGAAGTCCATTTCAAACTTTTTTCCGCCCGGTTTTTCGGCGTGGCAGTGTTCGCACCGCACATTCAGCGCAAACGCAAATCCCCTCATCATGGACTGCAACTCCGCCTTGGAGATATCCTTCGGCAAGACTTTCAAATTGGTGAATTTATCTGGAAGCTGGGCCTGTGCGCCCGTGCCCCAGAATATGAGTCCAGCAAGCATGATCCACTTCAGCTCAGTCCTAAATGTAGTCATGAATGTTCTCCAGCGACGTAGACCGCGCACACGAGCGGTTACAAGCTATGACGCTCGCACAGCCTGATGGTAAGCGAGGCAAAGAAGAGAGGAACAGAGTAAGCCTTAACCTCGAGAATCGACCATGCAGCGCCTGGGAGTTAAACGGAGGTGAAGAGCCGCAAAGATTAGTTGTTTTGAGTGGGCTCGAGGAGCGGCGGCGTGACATCAGGATAATCGCGCAAATACTGCTCGATGGGCTCGTTGCGCATCACGACTCGGAATCCCCGGCGGGAATTGACGCCGATGGTTTTCTGCAAATCCAGTTCTTCAAAGCCGATCACCTGCTCGACGGATTTCGTGCCGCTTTCATCGAGCATCGTGAAATGGATCTGGCCGTCGAGGAACCAGTAGTCGTTCACGCTATAGACCGTGCCGTCCTTCAGGAAAAGCTGCGCGAGCGGGTGCTCATCCAAGCCATAGACATAAACCCGGGTCGCGTACGTCAGGGGCGGCGCGAGATAGTGTTCGAATGTATAGCTGGAAAGGAACCAATCGTTGCAGCCGAACTCCCAGCCCCAAATCGGACCGCAGTACACCCACCAAGAGGAGCCAAAAGCCGCGCCAATACTGAAGAATGGAGCGCGATCGATGAAAGGGCGCCTAAAAATTGAGAAAGGGTGCTCCGAGAGGCCGTGCCCGGCGTGAAAAAACATTGCGCGTGAAACCGGCGCTGGCGCAGAAACGATATGCGGCGTGCCTACACGGCCGCCCGTTCTGAAGTGACCGCCACCGCCAGGGTGGCCGGCGCGCTGCGCTAACGCATTGGGGGTCTGAAACCAAGCGCAGGCCACGCAGGCAACAAAAATCAAGATTTTCCTTGGCGTTGAAAAACTGAGGACAACGAGCGCCACTGGGTTACCCTCCTTGCAGCACCTAGGCAGAGCTGCGAGGATCGTGCGAATCCGCTACCGGTAAGTCTAATACTTTGAGAGGTGAATTGCACTGCGGGGGGCGCGACGGGGTGGCCTGGCTAATGGAGGAGCGGATAGATCAGCGCTCGTGAGACCAAAACCTCGCCTCAAGAAACGAGACTGGGCACCCGCGCACGCGACGCCGATCGTGATATTCTAGGATTAGCATTGCATCGCTGGAGAGCGGCATGGAGACACTGGATCGCATCACACAGGACCCCACCGTCATGGGCGGAAAGCCGTGCATACGCGGGATGCGTGTCACCGTGGGAATGATTGTCGGCCAGATTGGAGCCGGCCACACGATCGAAGGAGTTTTGGCAGATTACTCCTACCTTGAGCGCGAAGACATTCTGCAAGCGCTGCGCTACGCCGCGTGGCGGGCCGAAGAGCGGGAAGTCACTCTGCCCCGTGCATGAAGTTCCTGGTGGACATGAACTTGTCACCACGCTGGGTGACGGCGTTGGCTGACGCTGGGTGGTAAGCGGAGCATTGGTCGAATCTGGGCAGGGCCAACGCGAGTGATGCGGAAATCCTGAAGTATGCGGCGACCAATGACTATGTCGTGATCACGCATGACCTCGATTTCGGCACAATCCTCGCCGTCACTCACGGTAAAAAGCCAAGCGTTGTGCAAATTCGCAGCATGGATATCAGTCCAGATGTGGTTGCTGCCCAAACGATTGCTGCGCTGCATCACGCCGAGGTTGACTTAGCGGCAGGAGCCCTCCTGACGATCGAACCGGACCGCGCGCGACTTCGCATATTGCCCCTTCGGTCTGACGAGTAGCGCAGAACCACGTTCGCAACCACTCTTTTCGCGGCGAACTCGGAGAGGCTCGGGGTCCACATTTACAACGTCTCGTAATCACTCTGACAGTTATGGCGTTTGTCTTGCAGACGCAGAACGCAGTCGTTTTGAACTTCCATCAGCGCCTGAAGCGTCGCGATCTCATTGAATTCGGTTTCGCTCGGTGGCGGAGCGTCAGGTTCCAATAGAAAATCACAGAGCACTTCCAAGGCAAGACCGAATTCGCGATGCTCGAGGAACTCATCGAACAGGGCGCCAAACGTTTCCTCTCTAGGTCCTTTTGGAAAGATGCGACGCAGCACTTCCAACCGTGTGCGCAACACAGCCCAGTGAGCTTCCCGGCTTTGCCAGTTGAATGGCATCAAAAGCGGTCGGCGGCGCCTGAGACTTCTAACGGGTGGGGCGTGTATTCGCCGGGTTTTTCGCCGCACAGGCGGGGGGTTGGAAAAACTTTAGTGGGATTGCTGAGTTGCAATGGGTCGAAGGCGCAGCGGACGCGTTGCATGGTGGCCAGGTCGGGTTCAGCGAACATTTTGGACATCATTTTCTTTTTGTCTTCGCCGACGCCGTGCTCACCGGTGATGGAGCCGCCGGCGGCAATGCAAATTTCAAGGATGAGATTGGAGAGAGTTGCGGCGGCGTGCTCCTGGCCGGGGATGCGGCGGTCGTAGAGGACCATGGGGTGGAGATTGCCGTCGCCGGCGTGGAAGACGTTGGCGACGCGGAGGCCGGCTTCGCGGCTGAGCGCTTCGATTTCTGTGAGGACGCGCGGGAGCGCGGTGCGGGGAATGACGCCATCTTGGACGATGTAGTTGGGGGAGATGCGAGCCATAGCGGCGAAGGCGGCTTTGCGGCCTTTCCAGACGAGGGCGCGCTCGGCTTCGGATTGGGCGACGCGAATTTCGGACGCGGCGTGGGCGCGGCAGATTTTGTTGACATCGGCCATGAGGGAGGCGATTTCGGCGACGGGGCCATCGAGCTCGACGAGGAGGAGCGCGCCGCACATCGGATAGTTAGCGTGGACGGCGGCTTCGGAGGCTTGGATGGCGAGCGAGTCCATCATTTCGATGGCGGCGGGCAACATGCCGGCGGCGATGATGCTGCTGACGGCGGCGCCGGCTTCGTTGGTGGACGGAAATGCGGCGAGGAGGGTTTGCACGGCTTCGGGGCGCTTGACGATACGGAGAATCATTTTTGTGGCGATGCCGAGAGTGCCTTCGGAGCCGACGAAAACGCCGAGAAGATCGTAGCCGGGAGGGTCGAGCGTTTTTCCGCCTAGATGGACGAGTGAGCCGTCGGGGAGGACAACTTCGAGGCCGAGGACGTGCGTGGTGGTGAAGCCGTATTTGAGGCAATGGGCGCCGCCGGAATTTTCGGCGACGTTGCCGCCGATGCTGCACGCGGATTGCGAAGATGGATCGGGCGCGTAGAAATAGCCTTGCGGCTGGACGCGAGCGGTGACGTCAAGATTGATGACGCCGGGCTCGACGGTGACGCGAGCGTTGGGGAGATCGACTTCGAGAATGCGGTTCATGCGCGTGAGGCTGATGACGATGCCGTTTTCAACGGGGAGCGCGCCGCCGCTGAGGCCGGTGCCGGAGCCGCGGGCGACAAAGGGAATTTTTTCGCGATGGCAGAGGCGGAGGATGGCTTGGACTTCGGCGGTGGAGTCGGGGAGAAGAACGGCGCGAGGCATCGCGCGGAGATAGGCGAGGGCATCGCATTCGTAGGTGTGGAGCTCGTCGGGGGAAGTGATTAGGTTGCGGGGGCCGACGATGTTGCGGAATTCGGAGAGGAGTGATGAGTTCATGTTTGGCCGGGAAAAGGATACTACGGTAGTGGAACGATGGGGAGCGCGGAACAAAGAGTCAGCCTCGGGACAGACACTTTTAGACGCATTTCTCGCTGACAATAAGCCCCCCACCCCGGGGTGTCCGCAAGTTATGAAGTAAACCCATGAAGAGATTGAAGTTGCGAGGATTCCTGCGTGTAGAGAGGTGACACGCTGAGAGGAGGCTTGCGCTTGGGACGGGAGCCCCTCCCCGGGTTTTTTGTAAGCGTTGCGGATAAAGGAATTACGGTTGTCACGGGCGATGCGAGGAGAGGTCGGGGGAAATAGGTTGACCCTTCGAGGCTCCCTTCGGGGCTCAGGGTAAACAGGGCAAGCATTCGACAGTTTAAAGTCGGAAGGGAAAGAAGGAGAGCTAAACACAGAAGCGCGCCGACCGGACCGGGGTAAACACCGTACATGGGGGTCGGAAACGGAGGGGGATGGCGAGGTAAGGGCGTGGCGGGACCTTCGCGTTCGCTCAGGGTCAAGGGAATGGGTGGGATTGGCGGCGACCATAAAAAACTGTAGCACGATAGTTACCGACTGTCAATAGTTTTATGGATTACTGAGTTGGCATTCGAATGGGAGTGGCGGAAGTTGAAGGATTTTAAAGAGTTGGGTGGGGGCTAACTTGTTTGATACGGCTGTGGGAATCTGTTGAGGAATTCAAAAGCTTGAAAACGTCCCGTTTTAGGGAGGTTGAAACGGAAATTGGGAAGCGGGGAGGAAAGTCAAAAACCCCAGACGCAAGCCCGGCGTCTGGGGCACCGCCGGCTAATGGCAAAAATTCAATCATACCGCTGCCGTGAATCAGGAGAGCGGGGCATTGACGAATTTGAGTTTGCCTTTTTCTCCCCGCATGAACGTGTAGCCGGAGCGGCTCGAAAAACATACAGGCGTACCTCCGGTTGCGTCGGACGGAACGTAAATGGTGTACGGTTCACCCGAGGACGCGCTGAGAACGAGAAACTGTTCGTGAATCATTCCTTCTTTATCGCTTTTATTAAGTTGAATAGAAATTAGATCGCCCGCGATGTTAAGAGAACTAGCAAAGAGGTCATCGTCGGGCTTGACGATGGTAATTCTTCTTACGAGATCCCCATATGCCGACAGAACGAGTACGGCATGGCCGCTGACAAAATAAAAGTTTCCGTCCGGTCCGACCGTGCCAGCGCCATCATGGTTCTTCATGCGCACATTGCTGAGGTCGACGGGACCTGGGCCTTCAATTGTGAAATCTCTCAGGATTCGGCCCGAGCGTTGTAGCAATGCTAGGAATGGCTTGCCCTGCATGTCTTTTGGAGCCTTTCCATCGTAATAGCCTCCTACTAAAAGAGTGCCCTCCTCCGAGGCTATAAAATCTGTAAGTGTGAGGTGGTCGGGAATTTGGAGACGAGCGTCGTCAATATCATCCGTATCCGAGTCGAAACTAATCACATGATATTGACCGTCTCTTTTTTCTTCTAGGGAGCGAGTTTTCCCCAACGGCGTCACATTAAATTCAAAAAAAGCCATATCATTCGCTAAATTAGTAGGAAGTTTAAAAAGATGAGGTTTCCATGAGCCCTGTTCAAGGCGCATGATAGTTCCCGCGCTATAATTACCATTATCGATATGGAAGTACACATTCCCATTCGCATCGCATTGTATTGGAAGAAAAGAGCTAAACATCGGAACGTCGGTAAGCGAACTGGAATACGCAGAAAGCGTTTTTACGGGCGGTTTCGGCAGGTCTGGATGTGGAGTTTGACTGAAAGCAAAGCCCACACCCAGACAGCCGAGGCACAGTCCCAGATAAAAAAGAAGTTTGGCGCTGGTGATTCTCACCTCACTTGCCTCTTGTCAGATTCTTATTGAGCCACGAGTTAAACTCGGACTGTGCTTTTTGTGCCGCTGCCATTGCGGCTAGAGTCTTCTCCGAAGTTGGCCTGGAACTCGCCCCGCAAGGGGATTCGGTGTCTGTCGCTAGGTGAGCCACGACTGGGACGGGTTTAGCCTGCTCGATGGGTTGCATCATTGTTATTCCGCCGCAGGGCGTCGCTGGAATTTTGTAGCAACTCCCACCGCAGTTCCTCAGAGCTCCTCCGAGAGGGTCACAACTGCTCGATTCTATTCCCATGCAGACGGTCGACTCCCACGGCGAATCAGTACACGGACATGTCGACATCTTCATCACCGGAAGACCGTCGTTGCATGTTGCGAGTGTTTGCATGACGAAGAGCAGATAGCAGCCGCCGAGGACCAATGCTTTGACGACCAGAGATTGACGTTTCATAAAGCACCTCTGATTCGCGACTATACGCAGGGGCGGTAAGTTTAGTCAACAAGTATTATGTACTACATCTCTTGTCTCATAGTTTAGAAAGTAGATTGCTTTGTCAACTTTTACGCAGTTCGCTATCCCGCTGATCAACAGTTGCAAGAACCGAGGAGACTGGAACAAGGTTGCGCTCAACTCCTGACAAACGCAGCTGTAATCGGAAACTGGCCTGCCGTCAAATCAAACAGGGGCATGCGCATTTGCCCGAATGGGATGCGCTCGCCGTGGCAGAGGGGAGAAGAACGGCTTGGGGCATGGTGCGGAAATTGGTTAGGGCGTCGGCGTCGTGGGTGTGGAGTTCTTCTGGGGGCGTGATGAGGGCGCGTGGGCCGACGATTTGGCGAAGTTCGGAGAGGAGGGATGAGTTCATGTTTGGCAGTGGGAAGGATATTGCGGTGCGGGGAGGATGGGGAGTTGGGAGGAATGAGTGAGCTTTAGCGTATCGAAAACGGAAGCGAATATGGTTTGTTACTTCTCGTTCGGACGGATCACGCCTTCGTTGTTTTCAATGCGTATCTGCGTGTGGAAGGGTTCGGAGAGTTCTTGAAGGCGCTTCAAAATTGCCTGGGCCATTGCGGGTGGGGGGACGCGCGGAAGCCCGCGCAAGGCGTCCTGGGTGGCGAAGCCCAACTCAACGGGGTACAAGCGAACTTCGGCCAGGCGGCCGTGTTCAAAGCGGCTGACGGCTATAACGCTTTCATACCAAAGTTCGCTATCCAGATATTTTTTTACGAAAAGCCGGTCTAACTCCGCGTCCCTGACTTTTCTTGGATCTTGCTCGAGCGATTCGTACATCTCAAGAGGCACCGGAGTCTGTTTTTCGACTTCAAATATGAAATTGCCGAGGCTGTAAAAGATCGGTTTGCCCTTGTAGAGTTCGATTCCGCGGAGCTGGTGGGGACCATGGCCGACAAATTCATCGGCCCCGGCGTCGATGGATTGATGCGCGAGGTCGATTAGAAAATCGGGAGGTTGCTGGCTCCAGTTGCCGGGTTCATGCGTGTGGATGGTGGCGATCAGGAAATTGGAATGCTTTTTGCCTTCACGGATGCTTGCGAGATTTTCCGCCAAGTCGATCGGATTCATGCGGAATGAGCTTCCTCCGACATTTCCGCCGACGCGGTAGGAAACGCCGAATAAATTAAGATCTGTGGGTTTCTCTGCCTCGGTTTTGCCGCTGCCGCTTGAGGCGCTTTCCAGTTGGGATTCATTGATTTTGAGCAGAGCGTCCATCATGTCCGGACTGACAATGTGAAACTCTTCTGTGCGGATGGCGTTCATCCCGGGCCTGGAAGCGATATTTGGCTGCGTTGGGCTTGCGACCGAACTGGGCGTGAAGCTGGAGGCCATGGAAACCAGGCCGGCTCTTCCTTTCGGAGTTGCGAGATACGCCGCAGCGCGGGCGAGCGCGCGATTTTCTCCGGTTCCTGCATGCACAATGCCCGCCTTGTCCAGAGCCTTGTCGGTCTCGCGCATGCCGTCGCGTCCCCATTCCGTGGAATGATTGTTGGCTCGCGCAAGCATGCGAAAGCCGAGGGAACGCAATGCAGCGGCAACTTGCGGCTCCCCGATAAGCCACATGCCGCCGTTTTCCGCTTCCGGGTAGCCTTTGAAGTTCTTAATATCCAGCAAGGTTCCTTCGAGATTGCCGAACCCTATGTCGGATCGTTCGATGATGTTCATGACGGACGTAAAGTCAGGGTTCTTTACATTGGCAAAAGACTGGGCCGCGATGATGTCCCCCACTGCGGCAACGGTAAGATCCTCCGCAGATTGCGGTTGCGTTGTTTTTTCGGAGTGAGTTTTGTCCGGCGGAGCATGCGGCGAGTTCCGCGCACCCTGCGAATTACCCGCAGGCGGGCTCCAGAACTCCGCGGCGCAGACTAGAGACAGCAGAAACCAGCATGCTATGGAAATTCGCCAATGAAAAATGGGTGTACTCCAGACTGCTTTGTTCGAGCACGCGAAAGCCAGCGACTATTTTCTCAAAGTATCGTTTATCTATTGCGAAGCGCTGGTGGCATTAAAATAGTCGTATGTCGTTTTGGCGATGCGGCCGATTAAGTCCTCGGCTTGGTCGGTCTGCACGAGAGAGCTCGCCTTGATCGTATCGACAGCGATCACGACATGTTGCTTGCCCACATACAGAACGCCGACATCGTTGGTAGTGGCCCCAATCGTCCCGCTTTTTGTGGCCGTGGTCATTTCACCCATATAGCGCGAAATACGCCCGCGATGTTCTTGTTTTTGCATGATGCCGAGCATGTCGCGGCACGATTTTTCCGTGGCCGCTTCTGACTTGACTATTTTTTCCAGAAGTTCGCCCATGGCTCGCGGAGACGCGTGGTCGCGCGGGTCGTCGGTAAGCGATTGGCCGGCTTTGTCCATCTGTTCTTGCGTCAGCTTTGCGAAGGCTTCGGGGTGCGCCAGGATTTCGGCCGCGGTCTTGCCGCGGAATTGCGGGTCCGCCGCGCCCAGCCAATCTCCAATGATTTGCTCCGTCGAGCGGTCCACGCGCATATTTTGAATTCCGAGGCTTCGCAACGTGGCGGTTACGTTCGCGGCCCCCACGCGTTTTAGCAGGATATCAGTGGCTTCATTGTCGCTCACGGTGATCATCATCAGGAGCAAGTCGTGAATCGTGGGGGCGATACCCGGGGCCATATACGCAAACAAGCCGCTTCCTGGGCGGAGATCGCTTTGCGTCAGAGTGACTCTTTCATCGAGCGAAATCTTTCCAGCTTCTACCTGGCGAAAAACTTGTAGCATGATGGCCACTTTGTAGGTGCTGGCCATGGGGTAGGTGTCGTCGGCCTGCACGGTGGCGGTTTCTCCAGTTTCCACGTTGCGAACATATACGCCAACCTTACCCGGAAAGCTGGCTGCCAATTCATTCAAGCGCTGTTGCAGTGCCTTGGGGTTTGCCGTGCCGCCGGATTGTGCCCGCGAGATAGCAGGTGCGGACAGCACAAGCGCGGAAAACAAAAAGGTGGCAATGGTTTTGCGGGCTTCAAGGATCATCTCGGCTATTCTCCCCAAAAAATGTAATCAGAACTCTAAACGAGTCAGCGATTGATCGCGGGAGAACGAAAATACCCGCGATTCACAACCTTCTTCGCCACATGCGAACTCTTGCCGCACAGCATGTGACTATCGGCTAGTGCCCCAGGGCAATGTGCAACAAATGATGCTTTCGCACAGTGCGAACAATGACCAGTGCAGTCTAGGGAGAGGACCATGCACTGTCAACTGTAGATTCGCAATCAGATGGACCGGTTTATTTCTCGCAACAGTTGTTGCACATCGAGCCGGAGCATTATTCTTCCCCAAGCGCCCTGCGCTAGGTATTTGGAAGGCTGGATAATGCCGTGCCCCTGCCATGGTGGGAAGACGTACTTTTCTGCAAGACGGCGATGGATTTTCGATAGTTCGTTCGCACGGCACGTGTCGCGGGATGACGGTTTCCCAGGGATGCGCTCAAGATTTCTAGTGCGCTCCTGAATAAGACTGACGCGGCAGGTTGCTTTCCTTGTGACCGGTAAAGCGTGGCCAGGTTATTCATCGTCACGGCGACATCGGGATGAGAAGGGGCGAGGACGCGACGCTTGATTCGCAGAGACGAGAGGTAGTGTGCCTCGGCGCGGTTGGGCCGTTCTGTGGCTTGAAAGAGCGCCGCAAGATTGTTCAGCAGAACCGCGGTTTCAGGGTGGTTCCTCCCGAGTTCGCGATGATAGATTCTTAGCGCTCGGTGGTAGAGCATTTCGGACTCGGAGAACTTGCGAAGACCGTCGAGGATGGCGGCCAAGGCAACCATGTCGGAGGCCAGCGCTGCCTGACCACTGCGGCCCAGCTCGCGACGAAGTTCCAGCCCCTTTCTAGCGTACTTCTCGCCTTGCCGGAAGCGGCGGCGGGAGTGCTCCAATCCACCGAGGTTGTGAAAGATATCGGCAAGGAAGGAAATCCGGTCCCGGCCTGTGAGACACGTAGGCGCATAGCGTAGTGCCAGCCGGTAGTACTGTCGGGCACGCTTCAGCCTGCCGAGATACTTGCAGACCATCCCTCGTTGGTTCCATAAGGAAAGATGGTCACGACTGGGGAAGGCCTGTGCGGATTTGAGTGTGCGCAGGGCCGCCCCCAGGCAGACTTCCGACTTGTGATACTGACCCCTGCCAAGATGGAGCAGAGCTTTCTTCTGGAGCCGGGCGACAATATCACGCCCGGCCCCGTGCCTCGGCTGTCGGGTCATAAGCGCCGATGGGATGTCGGGCAGCGCTACTCGACCACTAGCGTTTCGTTGTGGTTGCCGGAAAGCTTGGTCGACACGGTGCTGCTCTTTCGCACCGATGCTTTCAAGGCGATCTTCTTGGATACAACGGATTTTGGCGCTTTTGATATGGTCTTCTTAATCATTTCGTTTCTCCTTTACGGATCGAGCCCAACTTGTCGTGGCAATCATCGTTCCAACTGATCATTTTGCCGAAAACGCTGCCTGCCGAGATATTTGCAGACTATCCCTCGTTGCTTCCATAAGGAAACGTCACGACTGGGGAAGGCCTGTGCAGATGTCGGGCAGCACTACTCGACCACTAGCGTTTCGTTGTGGTTGGAGGCAAGCTTGGTCGACACGGTGCTGCTCTTTCGCACCGATGCTTTCAAGGCGATCTTCTTGGATACAACGGATTTTGGCGCTTTTGGTATGCTCTTCTTAATCATTTCGTTTCTCCTTTATGGATCGAGCCCAACTTGTCGTGGCAATTATCGTTCCAATTGTCGGTAGCGGCTGAAGCCGTTCGATTTCAACGAGTTGCGTATTTGTTCCGAACAGCGTGATTCGCCCGCGGTTAAAAATTGACCTAGCTCGGGTTAATTTTTGACCTGCTGAAGATCCTCAATTCGAAGTGCGCGGACCTCCACGGATGCGACAGGGTACATCCTGCTGTGCCATTTAACAATAAAGAATGAATCCCACGCATCTTTCCGCCCAAGGCCAGCGAAACGCAAGAGGGCACGATGTATCGTGCCCCTACGCGGGGACAAGAAACGAGAAGCAGATCCCTCGACTACGCTCGGGATGACAAGGGGAGGCTGGGATGACAAAGGGGAAGCTGGGATGACAAGAGGAGGCTGGGATGACAAGGGAGGCTTGGGATGACAAATTGAGGAAGGTGTTAGTGGATGAAGGATAGGCCGTGGGGGATGAATTGGGGCAAGACGTAGGCGTAGAGCATGACGATGACGCCGACGATGGCGGCTAGAGAGACGGAGTGCCAGAAGACGAAGCGGAAGATGGAGCCTTCCTGGCCGACCTGGTTGGTGGCGGCGGTGGCGATGGTGATGGATTGCGCGTCGATCATTTTGCCCATGACGCCGCCGGCGGAGTTGGTGGCGGCCATGAGGATGGGGCTGAGGTGGAGCTGCTGGGCGGTGATTTTTTGCAGGCCGCCGAAGAGGACGTTGGAGGAGGTGTCGCTGCCGGTGAGAGCGACGCCGAGCCAGCCGATGAACGCGCCGAAGAACGGGAAGAACCAGCCGGTGCGCGTGAAGGCCAGACCGAGGACGGCGTCCATGCCGGAGTAGCGCGTGACGTAGCCGAGGCCGAGCATGCAGGTCATGGCGACGATGGCGAAGCGCAAGCGGAAAAGTGTGCCACAGAAGATGCGGAAGAGTTTGGGCGGCTTGAGTCCGAGAAGGAAGCCGGAAAGCAGTGCGGCGAGGAAACAGGCGGAGCCGGTGGCGGTGAGCCAGTTGAAATCGAACTTGGCGGCTTCGGCGGTGGGCTGGGCGACGACGGGTTTGGCGCGGTAGACGGCGTTGTGGAGATACGGAACTTGCCAGCCGCCGGATTGGAAGGCGGGCGTGGTGGCTTTGCCCATGGCGTTTTTGATCGACGGAATGCCCCAGAACAAAACAAAAATGGAAAGAATGGCGAAGGGTAGCCAGGCGCGGGCGACTTGGGAGGCGGAGTAATGCGCGCCAGCAACGCCAGATGGATTTTGGTGGATCTGCCATTCGTCGCCCATGGTGTCCGTGACGTTGGCTTGCGCTGAGCCGACGGATGGGGCGGCTTTGGCTGCGTCGGCTTCGCGCTCTTCGGGGAAACGCCAGATGCGCTTCGGATTCCAGACGCGGAGGAAGAGGAGCGTGGCAACGAGAGAGACGATTCCGGCGGCGATGTCCACGAGGTTGCTGTCCATGTAATTGGACCAGAAGAACTGTGTGCCGGCGAAAGAAATGCCGACGACGAGGATGGCGGGAAGGACTTCGAGGGTTTCCGACCAACTGACCATGGCGCGCACGAGCCAAAAGGGAAGGATGACCGCGGTGATGGGAAGAATGCGGCCGATCATGGCGCTGACGTCACTTTCGGGAAGGGCCGTGACGTACACAAGAGCGTGAATGGGAATGCCGATGGCGCCGAAGGCCACAGGAGCGGTGTTGGCGATGAGATTGAGAGCGGCAGCTTGAAAAGGCTTGAAGCCGAGGCCGATCATGAACGCGCCCGCGATGGCGACGGGCGCGCCGAATCCGGCGCAGCCTTCGATGAATGCGCCGAAGCAGAAGGCCACGAGGAGGAGTTGGAGGCGGCGGTCGGGAGTGATGGCGGCGACGGACTGCTTCATGATTTCAAACTGGCCAGTTTCGACGGAGATGTCGTAGAGGAAGACGGCGGCGATGACGATCCAGACGATTTTGAGGAGACCGTAGGCGGAACCGTAGAGAAAGCTGGTGAAGGCGAGCGGCGAGGGCATGTGAAAGACGAAGATGGCGCAGAGGATGGCTGCTGAGGCGCCGGCGATGGCGCAGAGGTGGACGCGAACTTTGAGACCGGCGAGGAGGCCGAGAAGGACGACGACGGGGAGAGAGGCGACGAGCGTCGAGAGCCACCAATGGCCGAGGGGATCGTAGATTTGGGTCCAAGTCGTCAAGGAAAGGCCTCCGGCGAAGTAGCGGAGTTACCTTCTTGGTGGACGGAAGTCAAGTGAATCGTCTGTGAGAGCGGAAGAGGAGTTGCGGATGTGTGGATAGACCGCACCGGCGCAGGCACTTATACTCGGTGCATGAATTCGCCGGAAGAGTTGCGGGCGGCGCTGCGACAATACTGGGGATACGACGCGTTCCGGCCTTTGCAAGAAAATATTGTGAAGAGCCTGCTCGGCGGGCGGGATACCTGCGTGGTGATGCCGACGGGCGGGGGAAAATCGCTGTGCTATCAGTTGCCGGCGGCGATTTTGACGGAGAAGACGGTTGTGGTGGTGTCGCCGCTGATTGCGCTGATGCAGGATCAGGTGGCGCAGCTTACGCAGATGGGGATTCCGTCGGCGTTGCTGAACAGTTCGCTGACGGCGGATGTGCAGTCGTGGGTGGTGCACCAGGCGATCGAGGGAGCGTACCGGCTTTTGTATCTCTCACCGGAACGGCTGGCGCGGGAAGACACGATCGGATGGCTGAAGCGCGTGCCGGTTTCTTTTTTTGCGATTGATGAAGCGCATTGCATTTCGGAGTGGGGGCACGAGTTTAGGCCAGAGTACCGGCAATTGAGTTCCTTGCGGAAACATTTTTCTGAGTTGCCGATTGCGGCGTTTACGGCCAGCGCGACGAAGCGAGTGCGGCACGACATCATCGAGCAATTGAAATTGCGCGAGCCGGACAAATATATTGCGAGTTTTCACCGGCCGAATTTGCAGTACATCGTGAAGGAATGCGCGGGACGCGAACAGGATGAACTCTTGCTACGCGCGCTGCGAAAGTATGCAGAGAGCAACGCGATTGTGTATGCCCCGACGATTGCGCGAGTCGAGGAGACCGTGGATTTTCTGGCGGAGCAGGGAATTGCTGCGATTGGCTATCACGGGAAGATGGATGGCGACACGCGGCGGAAGAATCAAGAGCGCTGGATGTCCGACGACGTGCGGGTGCTGGTGGGGACGATTGCTTTTGGATTGGGGATCAACAAGGCGGCTGTGCGCGCGGTGGTTCATCTGTCGTTGCCGAAATCGATCGAGCAGTATTACCAGGAAGCGGGGCGAGCTGGGCGCGATGGAGAACCGGCGGAATGCCTTTTGTTATGGCAGAAGCGCGATGTGGGATTGCTGACGTATTTTGTGCAGCAGCTGGAAGATGAAGCGGAGAAGGCGCGGGCTTGGCAGCGGTATCACGAAATTCGAAGATTTGTGGAGGCGCGAACTTGCCGGCATCATCAGATTTGTTCACATTTTGGCGAGATCCGTAAATGGAATTCGTGCGGGGCTTGCGATGTGTGCGTCGGAGAGCCGGAGTGGCTGGCAACAAACGTGCCGGCGAGAAAGGCAACGAAGCGCAAGGCTGCAGCGGCTGCTGGGGCGCGCGGGGCGGACAACTTTCCGGGGAGGGAAATTGCGCGAGAGCCGACGCGCATTGCGCCGGGGAGTTCGCCGGGGAAGAGCATTTCGACTGGGATCGATCCAGAACTGCGCGAATATCTTCGCGAGTGGCGGCGCACAACGGCGCGAGAACGGGGCACCGCGGCATTTATCGTGATGCACGACACCTCGTTGGATGAACTTTGTCGTGTGCGGCCTCGTTCGCTCGGCGAGCTCCGAGGAATTTCTGGTTTCGGCGATAAGAAGACCGAGATTTATGGACAGGGAATCTTGAATGCTCTGGAGGAGTTCGGACGCGGCGCGCGGGCGGCAAAGCAAGAAGAGGAAAAGGCCAAGCCGGCGGAAGAGACGCTGAGATTGTTGGCCGAAGGGCGGACGTTCGAGGAGATTGCGAAGACGCGAGGACGGCAACTATCGAGTGTCGTGAACCTGATTATTGCCCTGATGGAAAGAGGCGAGCTGGAGTTTCAGCCGACCTGGATTGATTCTGAAAAACGCCTACAAATTGAGAAGATGTGCGCGCTGCTTGGCACCGAGCGGTTGAAGCCTCTGAAGGAAGCGCTGCCGCCAGAGATAACGTTCGAGGAGATTAAGCTCGTTGTTGCGCGGCTGCATCTGGAACAAGAGAGTGAATCTGAGGCGCTGACTAGCCCCGTCGACGAGAGCTGAGATTAGTGAGCTAGGTAAAATACAGAGTCGTGCCAGAGGATGAAAAAAGCGGCAGCAGAGCTGCCGCACTCCACAGAGTTATAAGGCTGAGGAGACGGATGTGCCCGCCGCGGCAAAGACCGTGGCCATTTCCGCGGGCGCGAACGATAGGAAGCACTGCACAACGATGGTGTCAAATTGCGTTCCACTGCATTGGACAAGACGGCGGGCCGCTTCCTCGACAGGGAGACCCGCGCGGTAAGGCCGGGAAGAAACCATGGCGTCGAAGGCGTCGATCACGGTCACGATGCGAGAGACGATGGGAATCTCCGTTTCTTTCAGGCCCGCGGGATAGCCTTTGCCATCGAAGGACTCGTGGTGGTGAAGAATATCGAGGGAGGCGCGCTCGAAACCCGGAAGCATGCGCAGGACGGCCCAGCCGTACTCGGGGTGTTTCTTCATCAGGGCGTATTCTTCGTCGTCCAATTTGCCTGGCTTCTTCAAAATAGAATCCGGAATACCGACTTTGCCGATGTCGTGAAGAAGGGCGGCGACTTCGAGGTTTTGGAGTTCAGCTTCATCGAGGCCAAGCTCTTGGCCGACGCGCATGCCCCATTCCGCGAGGCGCGTGCTGTGTACGCCGGTATTGAGATCCTTGAGGTCGAGTAGCTGGTTGAAGGCGCAAATTACGGAGGTGCGAAGCGCGGAGACTTGTTCTTCTGCTTGCTTGATGCGCAGCGATTCCGGGGCCCACGGAAGTTTTGAGGGCATGGTGAGCACCGGAATCAGCTGAATGGACATGTCTGTTTACTTGTTGCAGCCCGAATTGTTTGTCCAGGCAGACAGAGCCTGGTAGATATCGAGGCGGCCGTGATTGAGGTCAGGCGTAAGTTGTATCGCATGAGAAAATGCGCAGGCTGCGTTCTTTTGGTTGAGGGAAGGCTTCGCGGACATAAGCAGATCAGCAGAGCCCGCAACGAGCGGGGAGCTGAAGGAAGTGCCGGAAGCGCTGGCGTAGGTGCCGCCCGGGTAAGTGCTGATCACATATTCGCCGGGGGCAGCGATCCAAACGTCGGTGTCGCCGTAGTTAGAGAAGGTTGAGCGAGTATCGTAATCCGAGGTGGAAGCGACACCCATTACGCTGGAGTTAAGCGCAGCTGGATAGACGGCGGCGCTGGTATCTCCGTTGCCGGCAGCAGCAACAAGAATGACACCCGACTGATTCGCATAAGAGATTGCCGACGACAAAGCGGCAGACGGCGCGGACACGTCGAAGCTCATGTTCACGATGTTGGCATTGTGTTGAACGGCGTAGTAGAGAGCCGCGACGATGTTCGAGACGTAGCCCGTGCCATTGGCGCTGAATGCTTTCAAAGGCAGGATCTTAGCGGTCGGCGCGGCCAGGTGGACAAGCCCAGTGGTCATCGTGCCGTGGCCGAAATCCGAGTACGAGCTTCCACCGCCATCCAGTATCGCCGCCGAAGACTGATCGAGAATGGCAGCGCTGGATTGTTGGACGAGAACGGGTTGTCCTGTTTCGGAGTTCCCGTTAGTTGAATTTTCGGGTTGCAATTGGGGAACATCGGGCCACTCGGAGGCACCCGGTTGGTTGCGGGTGAAGTCGTAGCCGGGAAGAAGAACCGGATAAAGGACGGGGTGGTAGATATCGACTCCCGTATCAATTACGGCCACGATGCCGGAACCGGTGACGTTGAAGCCGTTTTGCGCGTCGATGAGGCGAATAATCTGTGTGGCGGGTTGAGTGGCATAGCCGTGCGTGACGATGGTCCCGTAATAGTTCACAGGAGCGTTGTCGTAGAGACCGGCGGGAATCGTGGTAACGGGTGCCTGAGGAAGTGGCAGAAGCTGATCGGCTTCCACACTTTCAATTCCTAACAAAGTCTCCAAGAGATTCCCGACGAAGCCGAGGAGGTTCGAGATGAGGTTCCCGGATGACGTCACCAAATAGGTTTTGCCGACAGGGCCGTCCAAGGCACCCTTTACCTGGCAATTCGCGGAGAGGCAGAGCTTAAGTACGGAGCCGAGGCCGCCCGAGGTGCGTACAATATAGCGATTTTGAGCCGCGGCGGGTGATGCTACAGCAGCAAATAGAACGATTAGAATCAAGCAGATGCAAAGATTACGTTTCATAGAATTCGGTCCCTTTCCAGGGTCTCCTGCTTCCGAACCACCCGCAAAACCGCTCAAAAGTACGCCCGCTAAGTCTGGCGAAATCTTGCTTTTGCGCAAATGGTACGCGTGGTTTCTAAGTGCCAACCAAAAGCTACAAGGGATTTTGGTACCTTCGTACCAAAATGGGACACCCTTGCAGAGAGCGTTGTGGAGAGCGCTTTCACGTCTTACCTCCACGTAGATTTCCCAAAGCGTTTCTCAGGGAAATGACAATGGGCTTTTCGCCGTGTCCGGGGATGGAAAGCTCTAAATCTCCGGAGTTCTCGACCTCACCGGAAAATTCGCCAAACTTATTGGTCGCGGCGATGACGCTATTCCCACGACGATTGGAAATCGTGACTTGGATGTCGCGGCCAATGACGCCCGGATTGCTGATATCTAGGATCTGGCCGGTGATGACAAGGCGATTGCTGCCCGGCTTGGGCTCGATCTGGATATCGATTTGATAAGGATCGGCTCTATAAAGCATTTGTCTTGTTCCTGTTATGGCAGAACGAGCTCCCGAGACGGCTGGTTGAAGGAAACTGTCGAACAGAAGTTCGATGAGGCTCGAAGACTTCTCTGGAGCACCAGCTGCGCCCGACGTTACGAACGCGGCTTTGGCGAGGCGCACGATTTCCGCCGGTGGCTGATAGCTGGCCTCCGTCGATGCCGTAGTTTGGACCCTTTGCCATACCGAGACTGTCTCCTTGCAGCGTTTGCAACCGGTGGCCAGATGCTTTTGCATTGCTTCCTGCCGGTCGGTTGTTACCATGTGGTTCACGAAATCGATCCATTCCTCTGTCGAAAAGTGTTTCATCTCTCTTCCCCCCAAAGATCCCTTCTTTGCGGCTCCGCTCCCCAGCGGTGGCAGCGATTCAACGTCCCTCGTTGCATAAGGGAGGGAAGGCTGGCAAAAAATATAGGAAGGATAGGACTAATTAACTCTTTTTTTTGCAGATAGTTGGCCGACAAGGACGAAGGGAGCCCAGAAATAGGGGTGGGGGTTTTGCTGGCGGAGCTGTTTCATGGCGGATTGGAGGGAGGAGGCCATGTTGCCGGTATTGATGTATCCCTTATAGAACGACCGCATGAGGTTGGCAGTGCTGCGGTCGTGGACGTCCCAGAGGGAGAGAAGCAGGGATGCCGCTCCGGCGCAGAAGAGGCCACGCTGAAGGCCGAGCAATTCGTCTCCGGCAGCGACAAAATTCATGCCGGTGGCGCAGCCGCTGAGCGTGACGTGCCGGGCGGAAAGACGCATTTGATAGAGGTCATAGAGGTTGAGGTAGCCGTCGCCGAGGCGGATGCCAGAGAACATGGGGTTGTCCTGGCGGTAGGTGCCGTGCGTGGCGATATGAAGGAGAGCGCTTTGGGACCCCTTTTTTCTGAGGGCGTCTGCAGTGGCTTGGTTACCGAGCAAGAGATCTGCCTTCGGAAGGATTGCGGCGACGGACTGAACTTCGGCCAGGATCTGAGGGGCGCGCTCGTCGGGAATACCCATCACCAGGGAGGCGGTCGTGCCACTCGGCCGCTTCTCCTGGCAGAGGGCAAAGACGGTGGCGCTGGGAGCGTAGGAAATAGTGTGGGTATCGCAGAGATAGGCGTCGCCGTTCTTGAGGGCATGAAAGGGAAGGAAGTGGAGGGGGCCGTGGGGCACGAAGATGAGGTGCTTTGCATTCAGATGCGGAAGGAGCGGGGAAATTAACTCTGAGTAGAGGGCCTCTAGATGGCTTTGCGTGGCTTGAAGCAAAGGTTGTTCAAAGCGCTGTGTGTAGGTGGCGCCCATGCGGAACTTCGAGAGCTGGAAGCGAAGAAGATGCAAGAAATGAGTGACGCGAGAGAAAACGGTGATGGGAGTGATTTCGATGGAATTTCTGGTGACGACGGCGGCTACGAGGCGGTCGCCGGTTGAATAGTATTCGATGAGAGCAGTATCGGCAGGGAGAGTGGCTTGTAATTTGTCCAGGGAAAAGTCCGAGGGAGCTTCGAGAGTAGCGTTCTCGCGTTCGTGGGCGGGCAATTCGCGAAGGGTACGGAGAAGTTCGTTTTCGTGGGAGAGAGCTTTTTCCTGCAGTTGCTGAAGGCGTTTGGCGGACGTCTCTTCGGGCCGGAGCTGTTCGAGCTCGATACGGTGGTAATACCAGTTCAAGTCTTCACGCAGGTCGCGAATTCTGCGGACGAGTTCGCTCTGGCCGGTGTCACCTAATGGGAGACTCTGGCCACTCTGAAAAATCATCTCGGTCATGCTTCGGGATTTTGCGGCTTCGATGCAGGAGAAGGCTTCTCTTGCGGAAGTTTCGCCGCCATCGCCGCTGAGGTACAAATCGACCAACGCTTCGTAAACTTGCAGGCGGTTTTTTACAAAAGAAATTTTCAGCTCTTCGGCGTGCAGGCGGCTGCGGAGCGCTTCGAGAGATTTGCGGGCTTCTTGAAAGGCCGCGAGGGCGGCAGGGCGGTCGCCGCTAGATTGTGCGAGCTGGCCGCGGAGGAAGTGCGTCTGGTAAGCGAGGACGGGAGCCTGAAGGCCGGAAATTTTAGCGATGGCGGCGTCTGTTTCGAGTTGCGCGGCGGGGAGTTCGCCAACTTGCAAGGCGATGCGCGCGAGAAGGAGGTGCGCGAGAGCGGCTTTGCCTTGAAGCGCGGATTGATCGAAAAAGACCGCGGCACCGGCGCAGAGCCGGCGGGCCTCAAAATAGCGGCCTTCGTGAAAGAGGAGAAGGCTTTGGTAGAGATCGAGAAGCCAGGGCCAGACGAGATTTTTTTCGGCGGCGAACATGGCGCGGGCTTTTGCGAAACGTTCGAGGGACTGGACGATTTTTCCCTGCTGGCCGTAAGCGGTGGCTTCGTTGGCGAGGGTCTTCGCGGCTTCGTAGCCCATACCGAGTTTTTCAAAGCGGAGAAAACCTTCGTGAGCCATTTCGCGAGCTTCTTCGCTGAGGTTCAGCTCGAGATAGATTTCGGAGAGATCGAGATGGCAGAGCGCGAAATGATAAGCGTCGCCGCTGGCTTCGCAGGCGCGGCGCGTGGCGAAGAGCATCTCGATGGCGCGGCTATATTCCCCGCGGAAATAATAGAGGTAGGCGATGTTGTAGTCGGCCTGGTCGCGAAGGAGAGGCATGTCGTAGCGGACGCAGAGTTCGCGGGCTTTCCGGTAACAATCAAGGGATCGCGGAAAATCGTTGAGGCTAATGAGGCACATGGCCATGTTGTGGAGGGTGATGGCGGCGCGCTCCCAGTCTTGATGCTCGGAGAGAGTTTTGTAGGCGCTTTCGTAATGGAGCATGGCTTCTTCAAAGCGATCCTGGCGGTGGAAAATGTTACCGACGTTGTTGTCCAGATTTGCGATGCGGCGGGGTTCGCCGAGTTTCGTGAAGATTTCTCGGGCGCGTTCTGAGGATTTAAAGGCGCGATCGTATTCGCCGAGCAAAATAAGCGGCTGTATGGAGCTACTGAGAGTGCGGGCGGCCTCTTTCAAGTTGCCGAGCGATTCGTACATCGCGATGGCTTGCTCGTGATGCTCTACGGCGGCGCGATTGTCGCCGCAAGCGTAGAGAGCGTTGGCTTTGGCACGGATCCCGAGCGCGAGGTCCTCTTTGCGGCGGAGTTTGCCTCCAATCAGAACGGCGGCTTCGGCGAGATGCAGCGCTTCCTTTGTATCGACGCGGATTTTTTCAAGGACGAGATCGGCGAGCTGTTTTACGACTTCACTGCGAACCAGCGCCTTGTTGCGCGAGAGAAATTTGCGGCGGTCTGGCTCGTTCCCAAGCCGGGCGAATTGCAAGAGGGCCTCTTCCCGGGGGATTTTCTTGACGGCCGCAGGCATCAGTCAAATCCCAAATCACTGAGATTTTTGCGCAGGCGATCCATACACTTTTGGCGCGTAAAACCGATGGAACCGACAGCGAGACCCAACTCCGCGGCGACTTCGCTATAAGGGCGCGCGGGGATTTCGAAGAAGAGAAGTTCCACGAGACGGCGACATTGCGGCGAGAGGGCCGCCATTGCATCGCGGAGCATCTGTTCTTCCTGCGTTTGCTGCACGAGAGTTTCGGCGATGGCCGGGGTCTCGGGAACGGGCAAGTCCGGGTCGGCGTCGCGGCTTACGAAGCGCTGCTGTTGCTGCTTCCAGCGGTAGCACTGATGGTGAGCGACTTGCATGAGCCACTTGGGAAGGGCGCGCGGCTCGCGCAATTCGGGGAGACGGTTGAGAAGTTCGACGCAAGTGGCTTGAAATACTTCGGCGGCTTCGTGCGGAGGCAATCGGTATTTGATGGGGATCGAATAGATCAGCGCTTTGTATTTTTCGATGAGAAGAGACCAGGCCTCTTCATTGCCGGCGAGGCACTCTTTCACGAGGCGCTCATCGCTCCATGCGCGCAGTGGTTTTCTGGGCCCTTTGGTGATTACCGGCGTCATCGGCGGGCGCTCTCCGAGGCATTCCGAAAGTAGAGTTGCTCGACATTCCAGAGGACAAAAGGTTCGAGAATGGCCGGATGAAAATTGGCGATCGAGTTTTTTGCTCCGACCAAAATGTCTGGGCTCGCGAGAAAAATCATGGGCTGATTTTCCGCGAGGATTTCCTGGACGCGATCGTAAAGTTTCTTGCGCTGATTGTAACCGGGCGTGGAAAGCTGCTGTTCCATGAGGCGGTCGATTTCCGCTTCCCAGGGAGTGGCGGGATGAGATTGCGACGGGTTCCACAGATGCGTGCCGCCGCTGGAGAGCCAAACGTTGAGATTGGGGTTGGGATCGGCGTCGAAACTTGTGAGGCCGAGGACACAGGCGTCGTATTCCTTGGTTTGCGTGACACGATCGACCAGAGAGCGAAATTCGAGAGCGACGACCTGAACGCGCATGCCGAGTTGCTTGAGATCGTCCTGGATGAGAGCCGCCATTTTAGTCCGGTCGGCATTGGAAGAACTCGTCAGGACAGAAAATTCGACGAATTTGCCATCGGGGTCGAGAAGCACGGAATCGCCGTTCGGCGCGTTGGACCAGGAAAAACCGGCTTCCTTAAGAAGAACGCGGGCACGATCGAGGGAACGAGGCGGGTGCGGGATTGCGGCATCCACCCAACGATGATCTCCGGGTGTGACCGGACCCCAAAGCGCGGCGCCGCGACCTTGATAGACCAGGCGAACGATAGCCTCCCGATCGATGGCCGCGGAAATTGCTTGGCGGAATTTCACCTCGCGAAACCATTTCAGTTTGCGAGCCATTTCCGGCGAAGACTTCCCACCGAGGTCGTTTAGGTTGAAGAAGAGGAAATTGTATTCGAGACCTGGGCCGGCGTCGGCCATTGTGTAGCCGTGTTGCAGGCGGGAAAGGACGGAGAAATTTTCCGCGCCGAGGCGGGTGATGACGTCCGTCTCGCCTGATTGAAAGCGCAGAACCTGGGCATCGGCGCTGGGGACGAAGATAAAGTCAAGTTCGTCCAAATAAGGCAGACGATTTCCTTTCGAGTCCGTCTTCCAGTAATAAGGATTGCGTTCGAGAACCAATTTTTGTCCGGGGACGTATTCCTTAAGGCGAAACGGGCCAAGGCCGGCCCATTCGTTCGATGGTGTGGATGGCGAACCGAGTTGGCCTAGCTTACCTTCCAGATAGGGTTTTTCGAGGAGATGGCGCGGCAAGATCTCGAGGCCGTCGAAGAGTCTTTCTTCGACGCCGTCGGGCTTGGCGAGTTGAAAAACGAGCGTTTGCGCATCGACTTTATGAACGGTGATGGGTTTACCGCCGACAGTCAGCAAATCACGCTGCGCGGCGTGGACATTTTCGTCGAGGTTGACGCGAAAAGTGAAGAGGACGTCGTCGGCGTCGAGAGGATAGCCGTCCGAGAAGCGCAAACCTTTACGCAAAGTGAGCGTGTAGCGAAGGCCGTCCGCGGAGATTTTCCAGGATTTCGCGAGAGCTGGTTCGGTGAGCTGCGTGGCGCGATTGATGTGAATGAGATCGGCCTGCATGGCGGCGATGACTTCGCGAGAGGGACTGTCCACGGCGATCAGCGGATTTAGCGTTTTCGGCTCGTCGCGGAGGGCGACGACGAGGCGTCCGCCCGGGTGGCCGACTTCACCTGGCAAAGCGAGCAATTCTTCTTTGGGACTGGCTTGCGGTGGATGCGGAAAAGCTTTGGCCGGGAAGGAAATGGCTGCGGCACAGGCCAGGAGGAGGCCAACGATAAAGCGTCTGCGCTTAGAAGAGAGGCGATCTTTTCTCACGATGGGTTCCAGCTCCTCTTCTCGTCTATCTTGTACGCGCCGGAGCGCTCCTGCAATGCGCTCGCGAGACCGAGGTATCCGAGAAAGAATGGCACGATTGCCAGTGCGGGCAGATACATCCACCAGTAGGAGACCAGGACGCTGTACTGCTGGAGACTTGCGAGAAGATTTCCCCAACTGGACGTGGGCTCGGGAACGCCAAGGCCGAGAAAGGAGAGCGTCATTTCAGCGAGAACGAATTGAGGAACGAGAATCGCGGCTTGCGTGAGAAGAACGCCCGCGGTTTCCGGCAGGATGTGGCGGCGCAGCAAATAGAAATCGGAAGCGCCAAAACCGCGGGCGGCGCGGACAAAGTCACGCTCCTTCACGCTCAGCACAACACCGCGGACCAGGCGCGCCGGGCGCGCCCATCCAACCATACCGATGACAATGACGACGAGGAGAAAAGCTTCGAGGGGGCTGACGGCGAGCGGCAAAAACGCACGCAGCGCAAAAAGCAGGTACAACCATGGGAGCGCCAGGAATAGTTCGGCTACGCGCATTGAGAGATCGTCTCTCCAACCGCCGAAGTAACCGGCGACTAAACCAATCAGGGCGCCGAGAAGCAGAGTGACGCCGGCACCAAGCAGGCCGGCGAGGAGAGAGACTTGTCCGCCGTAGAGAATGCGCGAGAGCTGATCGCGGCCAAAAGCGTCCGTGCCCAGTAGATAGATGCGAGCGTTGCCGGTGCCGAAGAGATGCAATCGAGAGGGAAAAACACCAAGTAGACGATAACTGGCGCCGCGAACAAATAAGTGGAGTGGAACGGCGCTTGCTGTATCTTCCTCGAATTGGTCAAAGGAACCCGGGCGCAAACGAAGCGGATAGAAAAACGGGCGGAAGTGCAAATGGCCTTGCGCATCGACTACGTGGACCCGCATGGGTGGCAAATAGGGGTGGTCGCGGTCTTGTTGAACGGGGTCATAAGGCGCGAGAAATCCTGCGCTGGCGATGACGCAGTGAAGCGCAACGAGAACGACAATCCATCTTGTGACTTTGCGACGCTGGGTCATTTTGTACTCGCCCCGACGCGAATGCGGGGGTCGGCCCAATAGAGCAGCAAGTCCGCGAGGAGATTTCCGCCGACCAGAAAAATCATGGAGAGAAGGACGCCGCCGATGACTACGTAGAAATCGCGCGCGAGGATAGCTTCGAGAAGAAGTGGACCGAGGCCAGGCCAGCTCATGATGACTTCGACCAGCAAAGAGCCGCTTAAGAGGGCGCCGACGCTGAATCCGAAAAGGGAGATAAGCGGATTGGCAGCGGCGCGAAGGGCGTAACCATAGAAAAGCTTGCGTTGAGGGATGCCGTGGCCGACGGCCGCGCGCAGAAATGATGCGTCGAGGACTTCGGCGACCGAAGAGCGCACATGGCGAACGAGCATCGGCAGAGCGGAGAGAACGAGGGCCATAACGGGGAGCGTCATGTGCAAAGCAAGGTCGCGAAATTTTTGGAGCGGCGTCAAGGTTTCAAAGCCGACGGAGACGAGGCCTCCGGTCGGAAACCAGCCGGTGCGAACCGCGAGAATTAACAGCCCCAGAGCGAGGACGAGATCGGGGATGACCATGAGTGAGGCGGTCATCCACGAAAGAATACGATCGGGAGCGCGGCCGAATTTTGCGGCGCTCCATACACCAAGTGGAAGAGCGAGAAGCCAGGCGAGCAGTGTCGCGCTTGCTGTTAGAAGAAGAGTGTTTCGGGCGCGAACCCAAAGAAGCGGACCGACCGGGCCGTTATAGGCAAAAGAGAATCCCAATTCGCCGTGTGCGACCGCGTTCAGCCAGTGGAGATAACGAACCGGGAGCGGTCGATCCAGCTGATACTGAGCGCGAAGGGCGGCGACGGTTTCCGGAGCGATTTGAGGATTTAGCCGCATCTCGTCGAAGTAGCTTCCCGGCGTCATGGCAGAAAATAAAAAGGTGAGGATGGAAACGCCGAAAAGCAGAAAGATAGCGTGGAACGCTCTGCGCAAGAGGTAACGCATCAGGAGTTCACCAGGTCAGCCTCGGTCTCAGCGAAACTGGGTGTCGCCGCGAGGAGAGCTCGAGTGGCTTGGTGGCTTGGCGAACGGAGAATTTTTTCTGGAGCGCCGCACTCGACGATGCGGCCGCAGTTCATAACGGCGATTTGATCGGCGAGGTGAGCAGCCATTGCAAAATCGTGCGTGATGAAGAGATAGGTCAGCCCAAGGGAAGATTGTAGTTCGAGCAGGAGATTGGAGATCTGGGCTTGCACGGAACAATCGAGAGCGGAAAGTGCTTCGTCGAGAATGATGAGCTTTGGTTCGAGCGCCAAGGCGCGCGCGATGGCGAGGCGCTGTTTCTGGCCACCGCTCAACTCGTCGGCACAACGAGTAGCCAATTTGCGCGGCAGGGCGACGCGTTCGAGAAGCGCGTAAGCTGCGGCGTCGCGCTGCGGTTGAGTGAAACGCCGCTGGACGAGTAGAGGCTCGCTGATAATTTCCAGAGCGGTCCAGCGCGGATTGAGCGAACTCGCGGGATCCTGGAAAACGAGTTGTATTTGAGGGCGTACGCTGCGGCGCTCATTTTCAGATAGCGCCGCGATATCAGTACCCTCGAACAAGATGTTTCCGGATGTGGGAGACTCCAGACAAGCGATGCAGAGCGCGAGCGTACTTTTGCCTGAGCCAGACTCGCCGACGAGAGCGAGGGTTGTGCGAGGCGCGATCGAGAGAGACACCCCATCGAGCGCGGCGAGATTGGCGTTAGAGCCGACCGATCGGCCTGCCGCGTAATGCTTCACAAGATTTTCAACCCGCAAGAGTGGCTGCATGGCCTCGTTTTCGAAATATTGTCAGCCGGCAAACTTGAAGCAGGCGGCGTCGTGCAGCTCGCCGACTGCGGCAGTTCCGGGCTCATCAGATTTGCAAACATCCATTCTGTCGGTGCACCTTGGTTCGAACTGGCAACCTTTCGCTTGCAGCGACAGGTCTGGCGTATCGCCGGCGATAACGTATAGCGCGGCCTTGCGTTTGCTTCGCTGCTCTGCGAGTGGCGGGGGCAGGCAGCGCAACAGTGCTTGCGTGTAGGGATGGCGCGGCGAAAAAAGTACGTTTGCTGCCGGACCGATTTCGACGACGCGTCCGGCGTAGAGAACCAGGATGCGATCGGCAAAGCCGGAAAGTAGAGCGGGGTTGTGGGTAATCAGAACCATCGCAAGGCCCAACTTCTGGCGAAGGTTCCGGAAGAGCTGCAGAATTTCGAGTTGCGTCGTAGGGTCAAGCGACGCGGTCGGCTCATCAGCTATGACGAGGGCGGGCCTGCAGGCGATAGCCTGTGCTATCAAAACACGTTGGCGCTGCCCGCCGCTCAATTCATGCGGATAAGAGCGCGATATGCGCTCGGCGTTATCGAGAAACACGGATGCGAGAAGTTCCATGGTCGCTTCCTTCAGGACGCGCCGATCCAACTTTGCATGCGCGGACAGAACGTCGCTCACTTGTTTGCCAATCGGCAGAGTTGGATGCAGGGAGGAGGACGGCTCTTGCAAGATCAGGCCGATGCGGCCGCCGCGAACGTTTCTGAGGTGTTGCCTCGAGGTGGTGAGCAGGTCTGTTCTTTCGAACAGGACTTTACCTCGCTGGATCTTTCCGTTGGATGGCAGAAGACGCAACAGAGAAGCTGCAAGCGTGCTTTTGCCCGAGCCCGACTCTCCAAGTACACCCAGAATTTCTCCAGCCTCAAGATCGAAATGGACACCCGCGAGCGCACTACAAACCCCGCCCGTTCGAGCGGAATAGGCGACGTGAAGATTCTGGACTTCAAGAATGGGCGTCATGCCATGGACCATGACGGGAGGTTTCCCGCCAATTATCCATGGTGTGTGAAGCGAGGCAGGCGGACAACAGGGACGTAATTTCTGGCGCAGGAAAGGTAATGACGAGTAGGAACTTACTGGCCGTTGGTACAGGCGAGCACGGTTTGTGGCGGGAATTCTTAGGGGGAAGGGAAAGCTATTCGGCGGTGTAGGTGATCTCGATGCGATGGATGAGGAAGCAGGATAGGACGAGGATCGCGGCGGTTAGACAAAGCAGACCGAAGACGGCGACGAAAGGAGAGACAGGTTCGGCCACAACCGTGAAAATGGCCATCGGGCCACTGACGGGAAGGTTTACGGGGCAGAGATGCTTTAGATAGAAAGTGACGCTCAACCGTTGGGCCCAGGCAGGGAAGATGGGGGCGATGGCTTCCCAGCCCATCAACATGGCTCCGGGGATGATGGGATTTTTGAAGAGCATGCTGAGAGCGAGAAAGACGGCGCCGTAGCCGAGACAGGCGAGAGCGGTCACCAGAAGATAGGAACCCAATTGGCCGAGGCCAGGCCCGTCAAAGATGTAGGACCGGCCCGCCGAACCAAAGCGGCTATAAGTGAGAAAGAAACAGGCGAGGACGGCGGCTTCAAAGAGGAGTATTGAGATAATCGCGCCGGCAAGAAACTTTCCAACGACCAGGACTTCTTTTCTGACGGGAACGAGAAATTGATAGTGGAGAGTCCGTTCCACGATTTCGCCTCGGAAAAGCCAGGTAAAGATTCCCATGCAGGCGAAGAAGATGCCGAGCCGGAAATAATAAAGCTGCACAATTCCGGCAAGGACTTCCGTCTCGTCCTCCATACTCATTGGATCGTTGTGGTAAGTGCTGAAAATGTTGTGGGCAATGAGAATTAATACCGGGATCAGCGCGAGCAGATAGACCCAAATCCTGCGGCGAGTGAACAGGTTTCGGCGAACTTCGTTGCGCACGAGCACGGAAATTTGGCTGCCATAGAGGCGCCACGGCTGCTCCTTGAACGTTTTCTGCGCGCGGGCAACGAGATTTTGAGTGCTCATACGGGTCCGCCATCCGATCCGATGAGATATTGATAGATGGAGTTCACGTCGTCGTCGGCGGGAGCGACGGCGTCGACTTCCACCAGGCCGCCGGAAACGACTTTGTTCAGCAGCAGATAGAATTGCTCGGCATCGCGTGTGCGAATCAGGACGCTCTGGCCATCGGCGAGGATTTTGGCTTCGACGACGTGATCGAGCTCGAACGCGGCCGACGCCAGTTTTGCGGCGTTGGAGCAGCGCACGAGGATTTGCATGGGGTGATCGCGGACTTCCCGGCGAACTTCCTTAATCTGGCCTTCCGCCACCACGTAACCGCTGCTCATCAAGACCACTCGGTCTGAGATGCGATCGACTTCCTCCAGAATATGGCTCGAGATAATGACATGCATGCCCTGCTTGGCAATCGCTTGAAAAAGCGCGATCGATTCCGAGCGGGCCATGGGGTCAAGGCCGTTGAGAGGTTCGTCGAGAACCAACACAGACGGGTGATGCGCGATCGCTTGAGCAAGACGGATTCGCTGGCGCATTCCCTTGCTGTAGCCGGCTACCTTGCGACGGGCGACTTGCGCCATGCCCGAGCGCTCGAGAGCTTCGTTCGTGAGTTTCGCGGCTTGGTCGCGACTGAAACCGTGCAGCCGCAGCGGCCAATAAATGAAATCGTAGCCATTTGTTCCGGGAGGGAAGGAATCGAACTGCGTGCAGTATCCAACTTGGCGGAAGAATTCGACCGGTTGGTGCGTGGTGAGACCAAGAACATAAATTGCGCCGTGAGAAGGCTTGATAAGGCCAGTGAGCAAATTCATTAAGGTGGTCTTGCCCGAACCGTTGGGCCCGACCAGGCTAGTAATTCCCGGCTCAGAGAGAAGCTCACTTTGTTCACGCCGAGAACTTCCCCATAAAATTTGGAGACATTTTCGAAAACGATTTGGCGGGGATCTGGGCGTCATCCGCGCACCGTTTCGCGGGCGCGCAAGCGCGCATTGAGGATAAGAAGGCAGAGCAAGCAGACAAAAATCAGGGAGCCCCAGGCCATGGGAACAGGGATTTCTTTCAAGCTTATCCGGCCCAGAAGTCCTGAGCGCTCACGAAATCCATTTGATAGGATGAGCCGGAACAGATAGGAAAAATTCAGCAATCGGCCCCAATACGTGCCCATGATGGCATTGAACATCTCGCCGAGGCCTGCGGGGATGAAAAACGTGATGAAGATTACGCCAGTGGCGACGATGCGCAACTTAACCCACGCCGATACTGCCAGAGAGACGAGTGAGAGCATCAGAATCCAAATGGCGGAACAGAGAATAATGGGAACAACCATCCACAAGTGCGACCAGATCCAGCCGTTCCTCGCCAGCCCCGATTGCAGGCTGAACAGGAGCAAGCAGGGAACCCAGGTCACCGCAGAAAGCAGCAGCCCGAGCACCGCAAGTTTTCCAAAAACATAATCAGAACGATTGAACGGGCGGCTCAGAAACAGGGGAAGAGCGCCATTGGCCAGGTCGCCCGAGATGAGGACGGGGCCAACCCAGCAGTTCAAGAGGAAAGCCGCCTGCGTCTGCGTGATCATGATGATGATGAAGTATTCGGTTTCCACCGTGAGCGCGTCCGCGAAACGCATCTGCATGAGCATTTGCACGGTTTTGTTGTTGGCGATAAAGATGTAGCCCGCAAAAAACAGGCAGGGAATGATGCAAAGGATCAAGAGGATAACGAAGAATCGCGATTTGAAAAGATCGGCGAAGGCATAGCGCGTGAGAACGAAAAAGCGCGACCATTCGGGCGTCAGCGAGCCAGTGTAGGAATTGTACCTGCGCTTATATACGGCCATCGGCTGCTCCCGTCTGCTCCATGGCATTCAGGAAAATGTCCTCGAGCGAATCGCGCCGGTGATTCATGCGGCGAATCTGCACGCCGCGATCCGCGGCGACTTTGAATACCTCGCGGATTTCGACGCTGTCCGGCATAACGACCTTGATGCGGCCGTTGCCGAAAACCGCGCACTCGCAACCGAGAGTTTCGAGCGCCGAAGTAAATGTTGCTTCGGCGCCAAACGTTTCGAGCTCGAGGAATTTGCGATTGGCGCGGCGCTCCTCGACGAGGTTACAAATCGAAGCGATTTTTCCATTGCGGAGGATGAGCACTTCGTCGCAGGTCTCTTCCACGTCGCGGAGAAGATGCGAGGAGAGCAGCAAACAAATATCGCTGGCTTCGCGGATTTCGCGAATGAGCTCGATCAGGCGTTTGCGCGCCGGCGGATCCATCCCATTGGTCGGTTCGTCCAGAATAAGGACTTTGGGGCCGTGCGCAATCGCCTGAGCCAGCTTGGCGAGCTGCTTCATTCCGAGAGAATAAGTTCCTACCGGTCGATAGCGCGCTTCGCCCAATCCGACATAGACAAAAGCTTCGTGGGCGCGCTCCATCGCTTGCTCGGCGGGAAGCCCCGAAATCTCCGCCATATAGCGAACGAAACGCACACCGGACATTTTTGAAATGAAAGCGTCGTTCTCCGGCATGTAGCCGACAAGAGAGCGAAGCGCCTTGCCGTCCGTGAGAGAGTCGAGGCCGAGGACGCGGGCGCTGCCTTTGGATGGAGCGTGAAAACCCAAGAGCGTGTTGATCAGCGTGGATTTACCAGCGCCATTGGGTCCGAGCAGACCGATGGCGCGGCTCTTCAAGACGCCGGTGAGACCATGAAGGATGGTTCGGCCGCCGAGTTTGACTTCGAGCCCGTCGAGCTCAATCGTTGGGTTGGTCATCTACAAATCATTACGGATTAGGAGTGTGCGAAGTTCCACGCCCAGACTGCTGCAGCAAGTGCGATAACGTCAGAATACCCGGATTCAAGTCCAAGAGCCTGCCAGTGCTCGCTACCTCGATGCGATCGCTCTCCCCATACGCACAGAATACGCTCGGTTTGGCGTCGGCGGCGAGCTGCTGAACAAGCGCCAACTGCCCGGAAGTAAGCTGCGAGGCAAGCGGCTGCACAATCGGCCCGAGATTTTGATAGAGCATGGCCGAGAAGTTCGCTTGATTGTCGCTGGGGAGGAGCGCGTGAAACGAGGCGGAGCGCGCCAGAGAGGTGCCGTTTTCGTGAGTCTGCAGCGCCGCAATGACCAGTGCCCGAGAAGGTGCCAGGATCATGTAGCCGTCCGCGAAGGTGTAATCGTACTCTGTCGAAAGGCCGGCGGACTGCAATTGAATCGTGTAGAACGTTCGACCATCGGCTTGCGCCTGATTAATCGCTAAGCCGGGCTGATTCGATTTTTGTGCTTCCCGGTTAGCGTTCTGCACCAGCTTATCCAAGGCTACCTGAAGAGCTCCCGCATCGTTGACCTCGATGATCGCTTTCCAGGAAGGCGTAGGTAGAACTGGGCCATCCAGCGCCAGCGTCATCTCACCGCCCAGAGCGCTCGCCAAGTCGTTGCGAAGATCGAGGCCAAGTTTGGAATTTGTATTTGCCATATCCTGCCGGAAGTCAGGATCGGAAGCGGCAAACGTGCTGAACAGGTCATCAAACATAAGTGCGGGTTGCTTCAGAACGAACGAGAACGCGGCACCCGCATTGGCGGACACATAGTCCAGCGAACCCATCGGAGAAGGAGCCGCGAGCCAGGAAGCGATGCCCTTTCGCTGGCCATTAAATTCCAGCGAAACGCGATTGTCGCCCTGGCCAGAGGAGGAAGACTCGCCGCGCGTCGCGATGAGATATTTGACCTCGCTGAAGCCGCTATTTCGAAGGGCGCTCGATTCCTCTTGCTGACTGTGCGTAGAAGTTAGAATTTGGCCCAAATTTGCAGCGACCAGAGTCTCAGCGCCGTGCTTATAAACATGGTTGATGCGCTGGCCGAAATCTGTTCCTGCGAAGGGAGTTGCGCCGGAGTCAAGCTCTGCGCTCATTTGCTGAACGGATGCAGCGCTGCCGCCGACCACGAGTATGTTCGGCCTGACCAGCATAATCATTCCGCGTTGACCGGCAGAAAGTGAGGAAAGCGACTGTAAATCCAGGATATGCAGATTGTGGACATTCCCCGTGTTCGAAAGCGCGTTGGCAAAATGATTTTGCAAGAAATCCTTCAGGCCGGGCTGCCGCACTTCCGCCAAAAGCAAGGGGCCGCCGTCGCTCAAGCCCGAACCTCCTCTAGCGGTAATCACGACTTCGTTCCCCAAATACTGGCTTATGGCTTGGATTTGGCTAATCAACTCCTGGGGAGTCGGATGTTGATTTAAGTCGCCGTTTTTGTTCCACCAATCTTGCAAAACTTTGCTCTGCGAAAGCTCTTGTTGAAAGATTTGGTTGGCTTGCTGGAGCGCGTCTCCAAGATTAGGAATGCCGATATACAAGATGGTGTCCGCGGGCAGCAACGGAAGAATCTTGCTCTCATATCGCGCGCCGGGGGTCTGGATTTCATTCAGCTTCTTGCCAAGATTGGAGAATTCCGCAAGCAGAGCCAGTTGGTGCTGCAGATCGCTGCTCCAAGCGATTTCCTCAGGAACGGGAACATAGCCGACGCTCTTCGTCGTGGCCATCTCATCGCCCGGGTGCAGAACGGATTCCAGGCCGGCGTGCTTGACGTGCACCTCTCCTTCGATCACGGCCACGCGCGAGCCCTTGGTCCCCGAATTAACGGAAAAGACTGTACCGGTGACAGCCACCGTGCAATCCGGAGCGCTAACGTACAGATGTCCCGTGTGGCGCTTGGCGGCTTGCACGATGATGCTGCCTTGATCGAGATGGATCGTGGCGTCGCGCAGGCTCGCGGTAACCGCCAATTCGGCGCGCTGATTCATTTCCACTTCCGAGCCATCGAAGAGACGCACTTTGGCGCGGGAATTGGCAGCCGTGCGAATAAATTCGCCCTGGCTGAGTTCGTCACCCACTTTGACCGGACGTTCGCTGGCGGGCCCAACCCGGTATGCCTGTCCATCGAGGGAATCGACACGCGCGCGGCTGCCAGCGGGGCCGGCGAAGTACCAGTTGCGGCCAGTCCAGACCAAGGCGACAAGCAGGACCACCGAGGCTGCCGCGAAGGACAGCTTCGCAAAGCTCCATTGGAATCCGCGCGACACAGGCTCCATCCGCCAACCGGCGCCTGCTAGGCCGGCAACGCCGCGGCCATGCGCATAGGAACGGCACGAGACACATTCCCGAAGATGATCTTCCACGAGCAGAGCGCGGGCAGGAGCGAGCTCTTGCTGATGAAAAGCCGGCAACAGAGCACGAATATCGGCGCAGCCACGGATAGGCTGAAGTGCACTGCTGGCGAGTTCCTCGCCTTCGGCCGATTGCAGCTTCTGCCACACGCGTTCGACGGACGCGGAAAGCGTCTTGGCGTCAGGTTCATCGCCGCGAAGTTCGGAAATCGCCTGTTTGAGATAAGCGTCTTGTTTCGACCGAAAGAATTTCATGCCGCACCTTTTCTAAAATCGTGGAGGCTCTTTTTGAGCCGCGAGCGTACGCGATGTAGAGTGACTGCAACAACAGCCTGAGAGGTGTCCATCATTTTGGCGATTTCAGGATTGTCCAAACCTTCGATATAGCGCAGGGTGAACATTTCGGCGGTGCGGGGATTTAGCTGGGCAAGCTCGCGGCGAAGCCAATTCTTTATTTCCATCGAAGAATGCGCGCGTTCCGGCGAGAGACTGGCATTAGATTGCAATTCGTCCGCGGCTTCCACCGGGACCACCTCGCGATGCCCCCTCGAACGGATCACGTCTAGAGCGGCATTCACGGCGGACCGGTGCAAGTAACTCTGCAGATTGGAGATACGGCTGTGGTCGATCCTCCCGCGGGCCAATCGGAGAAAAACGGATTGCGCGACGTCTTCCGCGTCCGCCATGCTGCCCGTGACCCGATAGGCGGCTTTGAGGACACGAGAATGATGTGCTCGAAAAACCTCCTCAAGCTCTGCCGCGGCACGTGTCAACATGATGTTTTCTATCGCAGCCGCCAAGCATCCCTCCTCGGCACTTCTATACCTAAGACGCGATAGCTATAGACTTCTTAACACACAACCAGGAACACGGACCAATTTGCTTGGAGCAGTAGCTCAGGCTTAATACCTGCTGTCAGTCATTGGTCAGTCCGGGAGCGATTCCCATGAAGAACTACGGCCAAACGGCGCTGTTCCATTCTTATCGTGAGGACTGATCGTAAGACGAAAAAAACGAGGCACCTGCCCGAAAGGACAGTATTCGAACCTCGTCGCTCGAATGAATTCTTCTTTGTTACTGCGTCCGGCGAGAGTGCGAAATTAGTCTCCTCTTATGCTCTCTTCCGTAGTTCTCCGTGCGAACAATCGGCCGAGGGATTACACAAGTATTACAGAAGCCAAAAGACGAGCGTGCTAGTTTTGGGTTATGAACATCATCTCTCACGACAAAACATTTTCTGAGCCGGTGAATTGGACGACTACTCTTTTTATGCTCGCCTTCCATGTCGGCGCAATCGCGGCGCTGTTCTTTTTTACCTGGAAAGGGCTCGCCCTTGCTGTTTTTCTGTGGTGGGTCGCCGGAAGTCTCGGCATCGGCATGGGCTATCACCGCTTGCTCACGCACCGGGGCTTCAAGACCCCGAAATGGATGGAATATTTCCTGACGATCTGTGGAACGCTTGCGCTCGAGGGCGGACCGATCGCCTGGGTGGCCACGCACCGTGTCCATCACCAGAACACGGACAAAGAAGGCGACCCGCATTCTCCGCGCGATGGCGGTTTGTGGGCGCACATGGGTTGGATTTTGACGGGTCAGGCCATGCACAGCAATGCGAAAGAACTTCTGCCTTATGTTCCCGATCTTCGGAAAGACAAGTTCCACATGGTGATCACTAAGTGGCACTGGGTACCGCTGACGCTTCTCGGTATTGGAATTTTCGCGATAGGCGGCTGGTCATGTCTTTTGTGGGGGATTTTCGTACGGACCGTCTTTGGCTTGCACTCCACCTGGCTGGTGAATTCCGCCACGCACATGTGGGGATCGCGCCGTTTCCTGACGGACGACACCTCCAAGAATAGTCTTTGGGTCGCCCTGCTGACCTTTGGCGAGGGCTGGCACAACAACCATCACGCGGTTCCGCAGTCCGCGCGCCACGGTCTTGCTTGGTATGAAATCGATCTGAACTGGTACGGAATTTGCGCGTTGCGCACGCTAGGCCTGGCGCACGACATCAAACGTCACAAAATCTCAGAGCATGGGCAAGCGGGAATGAGGCCGATTACGATTGGCACCGAGGCCTCCCGGGCGGTGGCTCCGCAGCCGATCATCAGTGGCGATTGAAGCACCTCACGCGCCAACCGCGCGTGCGATAAACGGCCCATCAACAATCCTCGCACTCACGGCGGTTGCAGCGTTCACTCCGCCCTTCACCCTGGCGTAAACTAAAGCGTCATGCGCATCACGCGCCGAACCAAAGCGATCGTGTTCTTCATCGTGCTGGGAGCTTGCCTCGTTGCCCTGGCCGTCGTGCTCAACGTCAGTTGGATCATTTTCCACTGGCGCCAAGTTGTTCCGCTCGTGCTCGGCATCATCTTCTTTGGATTGCTTATCGCCGGCTTGGTCGTCAACACCATCTTTCTTGTGCGTGAAATCCGCCGAAACGAGCAGCAGGACAGCTTCCTCAACGCCGTCACCCATGAATTGAAAACCCCGATCGCTTCCATTCGGTTGTACCTGGAAACATTGGCCAGCCGCAACCTGGAGGAAGAGAAGCGCCGGGAGTTTTATCGCATTATGCTGGAAGATACGGATCGCCTGCTCGGAACAGTCGAGCAAGTGCTCAAAGCCGGTGAAGTCCGGCATGGGACGGCGCGAAAGAACTGGCAGGAAGTGCAGTTTTCGACCATTGTTCGCGAAGTGCTTGCGCTTGCGCGTCTGCGCCAAAATCTTTCTGCCGACGTGCTGAGCCTTGGCACAACGCCGCCAGATGAAATCGTGGTTTTGGGCAATCCTGAGGATCTCCGCACTGCCGTAATCAATTTACTCGACAATGCCATCAAGTACTCGGGAGATAAGAAAGATATCGTCGTCGATCTGCTCACGCCCAATCTCGACACGGTCTTGCTGCGCGTACACGATCGTGGGATCGGCATCCCCCGGAACGAAGTAAAACGAATCTTCAAGCGCTTCTACCGCGCATCGAACTCCAAAACAGATAAGGTGAAAGGGACCGGTCTCGGCCTCTTTATCGTCCGCTCGATTGCCCGCCGCTACGGCGGCGATGCCTTTGCCGAAAGCGCAGGCGAAGGGCAGGGCAGTACCTTCACTATCCGTCTCCCCAGGGTTTACAACGCATGAGCCGCATTCTGATTGTCGAAGACGAAGCTCACCTTGCGGAAGGTCTGCGGTTTAATCTGGAAGCAGAAGGCCACACCGTGCAGATCTCCAAGAACGGCGAGGACGCGTTGAGCCGGTTGCTGAAAGAGAAAGAAAGCTTTGACGCTGTCGTGCTGGATGTGATGTTGCCGGGGAAGGACGGATTCCTGGTCGCGCATGAGCTACGAAAAGCGCAAAATTACACGCCGCTGCTCATGTTGACCGCTCGCGGCCGGCCAGAAGATGTTCTTAAAGGTTTTGAATCCGGCGCGGATGACTATTTGCCGAAACCGTTCAATCTGGCCATTCTGATTGCGCGGATCGAAAGCCTCTTGCGGCGCAAAAACTGGATGGCCCCTGCGCTGTCCACGCAAAGCGTTTCGTCCGCCGCCCAGGCATCTTCGCCGGAGATCTTCACCTTCGGCGACAAAGTCGTCGACTTTCAGAACCTCCAATTGCGTGTTCGCGACCAGGTCATTCCCCTAACCATGATGGAATCCGACTTGCTTCGCTGCCTGATCAATAATAGCGGCCATCCCGTGTCTCGCAAACTATTGTTGCAAGAAGTGTGGAATCTTCACGAAGACACCGACACCCGCGCTATCGACAACTTTATCGTCCGCCTTCGCCGCTACATCGAAGAAACGCCTGCCAATCCGCGCTATCTTCTAACAGTGCGAGGGATTGGCTACAAATTCGTGCCGAGTCCATCCCTCAAGAATCCAAAGAAGTAGCGCAATCGCCTGAGATGCTCTTCCGCTGCTTAGATTACTTGGTCCCTGCGGAAGAAGCAGGCAGCGGCTCGCACGGGTAGGAGCGCGTGACAGATACAGCGATGGGGGCGGTGCGCGAGGGTTGGCGCGGTAGAAATCCCGGGATTGCAGAAGTTGCTGCGGTATATCGGAGAAAACGGGTTCGCGCATCACGTGGCGATAAATGCTTCGACGGTGGCTGGGCCGGTCCATGGGGTTGCGTCGCGTTATTTCGGTTGGGACATGTACGCCCACGCGGGGTAACATTTCTCGAGTGACATCTCATTCATCCGAAGCGAGTGCTGACCAATGGCTATTGTAGCTGGAGTTGATTTTGGGACACTGAGTGTGCGCGTTTCGATCGTGGACAACGAACGCGGGTTGCTCGCCACCGCGGTTGCGGAATACCCGCTGCACCGCAAGCGTGAGGACCCCGAATACGCCACGCAATCGCACGACGATCAGATGCGCGCGCTGGCGAGCGCTACCCGCGGGGCGCTAAAAAAGGCGAACATTTCCGGAGACAAAGTGCTTGCGCTGGCGATTGATACGACCGGCTCTTCGGTAATTCCCGTTGGAAACAATCTGGAGCCGCTCGATGAATATTATCTTTGGTGCGACCACCGTGCCAAAGCCGAAGCCGCGGAAATCACGGAAGCGGCGCATCGTGAAGGGCTGCAAGCCATCGAGTGGTGCGGCGGAGTGTATTCCTCCGAATGGGGTTTCTCGAAGCTATTGCATTGGCTGCGGCACAATCCAGAAAAACGCGGCGCATTCGCTTCTGCGTTTGAGCATTGCGACATGGTCGCCGCGACACTCTGTGGCATCAGCGATCCGCGCAAGGTGAAGCGCAGCGTTTGCGCCATGGGGCATAAGTGGATGTGGAATGCGGATTTGGGCGGGCTGCCGCCGGAGGAATTTCTCGTCAAGCTGGATCCTTTATTTGCGGGCGTGAGGGAAAAGCTCGATGGTGAATACGCGACCTCAGACCAAATCGCCGGAAAACTTTCCGTTGAGTGGGCGGAAAAACTGGGATTGAAGGAGGGCATTCCCATACCCGTAGGAGCGTTCGATGCGCATTGGGACGCGATCGGGGCGGGTTGCCGGACTGACGATATGGTCAATGTGGTCGGGACATCGACCTGCATCATTGGGATTACGCCGTCGGTTAATTTGGTTCCGGGAGTGTGCGGGGTTGTGCAGGGAAGCGTGCATCCGCGGCGAACCGGTATTGAAGCTGGGCTTTCCGCAGTGGGGGACATTTTCAACGCCATTGCCAGCCGCGCGGGAACGGATGTCGCGACGCTAAGCCAGGGACTGGAGAAATACCGAGCGGGTCAGACTGGCTTGCTGCGCATCACTTGGGACAATGGAGACCGCACTGTGCTAGTGAATCCGAATTTGCGCGGCATTACCCTCGGCTGGAACCTGCAGAGCACCGCGCAGGACGAACTGTTTGCTGCGATCGAAGGAACGGCGTTCCATACGCGAATCATCCTGGACCGGATGGCGGAGCATGGCGTGGAGATCAAGCGCGTAATCAATGCGGGCGGCATTCCGCAGAAAAATAATGTGCTCAACCAAGTTTACGCGAACGTGCTTGGGCGACTGGTGTTGGTGCCGAGCAAGAGCGTTACGAGTCTCGGTTCGGCGATTTTCGCTTTTCTGGCGGCGGGAACGTTCAAGACGGTCGAAGAGGCGCAAGACAAGATTTGCCCGGAGCACGCGGTGTTTACACCAGAGCCCGGGGCACAGAAAATCTACGACACGCTCTACGCGCTCTATCGAAAGCTCTACTTTGATTTTGGGAATGCGCACGATACAAAATTCGGAGAAGTTCTTCCGACGCTGATCCGCGTTGCGGCAAGAGTGAACGAGCTTAGTTCTTGAGGTGCAGTAGTCTTGCACGCGACGGCAAGTGTCAGGGATGCTTCCAGTCTATTCAGTCAACCATCCGCCCGGTCCATGCTTCCGGCAGAGAATTAGAAAAGTGATTGCAAGAATCTGTTGGGATGTCCTAGTGTGCATGGTGTGTAAACGTTTGCTCTCAATGCGCAGATTCAACACTGAAGCAGGCGAGAACACGGATCCGAGGGAGCAACATGTCGAAGCGATCGCAATTGTCACGAAGAGAATTTGTTGGCGCGGCACTTTCCGCGGCTACGGTGAGCGCGGTGCCTGCGCATGATTTTTTTGGTTCGTCCTGGGGAGGCGGAACGGGCACGTCTGAGTCGGAATGGAAAGAGGAAGGCGTGCTGTTTCTGGACAAGTCGCCGTATGCAAAGTTGCACAACATTCCGGTGCACGCGGTGACGATTACCGATGGATTTTGGGGAACGCGGCGCGAGATCAACGTCGATAAGAGCATTCCGTCGATGGAGAAATTGCTGGAAGCCAACGGGCGGATGGACAACTTCTTGAGGCTGGTGGGGAAGAGCAGCGCGGCGCAGACTGGGCCGGTTTATTCGGACTCCGATGTATACAAATGGACGGAAGCGGCGGGGTTTGCGCTGCAGTCCGAGGATCGTCCGGAGCTGCATGCGCTGGCCGACAAGATCATCAGGGAAGTGGTGGCGGTCCAGGAGCCGAGCGGTTATTTGAATACGTACTACGACGGGGACCGCGCGAAAGACCGCATGACGCCGCAAGTGCAGCGCTGGGGCCATGAGATGTACAACCTGGGGCACATGATTCAGGGCTCGATTGCTTATTATCGCGCGACAGGCGACCGCACGCTGATGGACGCGGGGATCAAATACGTGGATGGCTATCTCTTGCCGAATTTTGGTTCACAGGTGGATAAGAAGCCGATGTTTTCCGGGCATCCGGAACTCGAGATGGCGCTGATCGAGCTTTACCGCACGGCGGGAGACAAGCGCCACCTTGAACTAGCGGGATATCTTCTTCACGGTGACGATCGTATCCAGTTTCCCGCGAGCGCGTATGTCTATCACTTCTGCGGGATTCCTTTCACATCGCGAACGCATCTTGAAGGCCACGCGGTGCGCGCGATGTACGCGTGTTGCGGGGCGACAGACTACTACATGGAGACCGGCGACCCGGTTTATTGGAAAACGCTGAATGAGCTTTGGGAAAATCTCGTTTCCGCGCAAATGTACGTGACGGGGGGAGTCGGAGCGCGGAGCGATGGAGAAGCGTTCGGGGATAATTACGAGCTTCCGAATTTTACTGCGTACGGGGAAAGCTGCGCGGCTATCGGAAATATGATGTGGAACTGGAGGATGCTCGCGGCCACGGGTGACGCGAAATTCACCGATGTCATCGAGCGCGCCTTGTACAACGGAATCAATTCGGGCATGTCGCTGAATGGGACGCTGTATTGTTACCGCAATCCGCTGGCGTTTGATCCCTCGGGCGGCGATAAGATTCGTAATCCGTGGTACGACACGACATGCTGCCCGCCGAATTTGGAGCGCACCTTTGCATCGTTACCAGGATATTTCTACAGCACCAGCAAGGATGGGCTGTACCTGCATTTGTATGATAATTCGGAGCTGGACTGGCATCTCGAAGATGGAACGGGGCTAAAGGTTGCGCAGAAAACGAAGTTCCCTTGGGATGGTGCTACGGAAATTTCGGTGACGCCGGCGAAGCCGACAGAGTTCACGTTTTATCTGCGAGTTCCCGGATGGTCGCACAGTACGGAAGTTGCGGTGAATGGAAAGGCGATCGAGGGAGCGGTTCCGGGGAAGTATTTAGCTTTGCGGCGGCGCTGGTCGGCGGGGGACGCGATTAGCGTGAAGTTCGCCATGACGCCGCAAGTGATCGAAGCGAACCCGCGCGTTGTGGATGATTACGGGCGTGTTGCGGTGCAGCGTGGACCACTGGTTTATTGCCTCGAACAATTGGACCAACCGGACGGGGTCGGATTGTTCGACGTTTCCATGGATGTGCGGCCAGAGCATTCCTCCAATTTCGAGGAGGAATTCCAAAATGATTTGCTAGGCGGGGTCATGGTGTTGAAACACAGAGGAGCGGTTATGGATAAGTCCGCCTCGAGCGAGGCGCTCTATCAGCGTTACACGGCGAGGAAGCCTGAAATCAAGCAGGTGGAATTGAGGTTTATCCCTTACTACGCCTGGGCGAATCGCGCGGCGACACCGATGCAGGTGTGGACGCCGGTGCTTCGAGCGTAGGATGAATCGGATGAGCTGCTGCGTCCAAACGCGGGATGTCACCCAGCAAACAATGAACCCGCGAACGCTTGCGTTTGCTAGCTCAGCCGAATGTTGAGCACCACCACGGAAGCTGGCGGAAATTCAACCACTAAAATTCCTCCGCTCATGTTCAATGATTTCGTCTGAGGAACAACCACCTCTCGCTGCTCAAACGTATTGTGGGCGTGAATGTCAGCGTTGCTCAAAAAGCGCATGCTGGCTTCCTGGATGGTTGCACCGCGCAGCGCTATTTCCGCCAGGCGAGGCTCGTTCGTGCTGGGATTGACGGCGGTGATCGTCAGGTTCTTGTCGCGCACGGATGCGGAACCTTTCAATCCCCAATAAGACGCCGACTGTCCGTCGCGGTCATAGTGCACATTGGGCGCTGAGAATACCGTGCGCAATGCCTCTCCGCCTTGATGGCTCGAGTACAAATCGAAAACGTGGCCGACCGGAGTGATGACGAATTTATCCTCATGCGCGAGATACAGACTGTTCAGGCAGTTGATCAGCTGCGCGCAATTCGCCATCGCCACTTTTTCCGGATGGCGGTTGAAGATGTCCAGCGTCATGCCGCTGAATACGGCGTCCCTCAGCGTGGGCATCTGTTCGAGCAGATCGCCGGGAGTGGCCTCGCTTCCAGGCCGATACCAGGGACCCCATTCATCTACTACAAGCTTCACGCGATGTTGATGATCGAATTCACTGAGAACTTGCCAGTGGCCGGTAACCAGGCCTTCCATTCGTTCGCCCTCGCGAAGCAGTTCGTACCAATCCACGGCGTCGAACTTTACCGCTTCGCCTTTGCCGGCGACCCAGTCCTGCGTTTTGCCGCGGCTCAGGTTCCAGGCGTAATGATGCAAAGCCATTCCGTAGATGCGGCTCAGTTCGCCGGGACCTTTGCGCAACACTTCGGTTAGAAATTCGCGCGTCCAGCTCCAATCGTCGGTGTTCGGCCCCGAGGCGATCAGATTCAAGTTGTCGCCGTACGTCGGCAGCCATGTGGAATAGCGGCGGAACTCCACGGCATATTCCTGGGGGGTGAACTCGCCGCCGCAGCCCCACGACTCGTTGCCTACGCCCCAATACTTCGCACGAAACGGCTCGGGATAGCCGGCGGCCGCGCGCGTATCGGCCAGAGTTGTGCTTCCTGCCGGAGAATTACAATACTCGACCCACTGTTGGAAGGCCGACGCCGGCAAGCTCCTCACGTTTGCGGCGAGATATGGTTCGGCTCCGATGAGTTTGCAGAAATGCACAAATTCGTTGGTCCCGACAGTATTGGGATCATAGCGATGGTTCAGCGGCGCGTTGTCTGATTCCGCATTCGCCCAGAAATTCGTGCGGCGGGGGCGCTTTTCGACTGGTCCAACGCCGTCACGCCAGTCATAGCTGTCTGCGAAGCATCCGCCCGGGTAGCGAATCACGGAAGCTTTGATCTTGCGCATGTGTTCGATCAAACTTTTCCGAAGCCCGCCGATATTCGGGACGGGCGATTTCTCGCCGACCCAAATCCCATCGTAGAAAACTCCGCCGAGATTCTCGGTGAAGTGCCCGTAGATGTTTGGAGAAATCGTGCCAAGAGGCTCGTCGAACAACACTTCAATGCGGGAATCAGGCGTCCGCGCCGAGGTGGTAGCAGCCCAGCCCATCTTTGGCGTCGCCAAGAAAGCTGCGGCCCCAAGAGCCCCTTGTTGCAAGAAATCACGGCGACGGATCATGTTTTTCTCCTTTGGGACCGCTGCACTCGTCGATTGTCTGCGAGTCTCCGCTAAAACGCTCGCTTGCGAGGCTTATAACAGAACTCTGCGGGACTCACCTTATTTCTCGTGAGAGGTCGTACCATTCTGCGGAATGCATCGGCAAACGTTTACAGTCCGGCCCCACACAATAAGGCCTACTGGCGTCCTTCTACAAGAGATCTTGGCAAGTTCACGCGAAGGGCTGCGTCTCGTGATCAACCGTATTTTGCTCTCCTCGGTGCTGGCCGGAGAGAAGGCAGCGGACGACATCTCTCTGAATTCGCTTGAATGGTACAAGCAAAACCAAATTGAGTTGCGATTGGGAGCGCGAATCACGGATATAAACGCCGACGAAAAAACTGTTACCGGCGACGACGGCTCTGTCACACCGTTCGACAAACTGCTCCTTTGCGAAAAGAAGAGACAGTGAGCTATGCCGCGACTAGCCAGTCCAGTACGGGGATGCCTTAAATAAAAAAGGCGGCAAAATTGCCGCCGCGTAAAGAAGTCACAAAAACGCCTGGGAATAGGATACTAAATGGGCGGATAGTGTCAATGGAGTTGCAAAAAAGCCAGGAACTGTGAAGGCATTAAGCTACGAGAAGTGAGAGTTAAGGCAGGAGATATGCCCGACCCAGCAGTGATTCATTCCCAGCCTTCGAGCAGCAGCGACGCCAACCTGGCACGCGATCATCTGGCCAATGAACGTACTTTTCTCGCCTGGATTCGCACCGGAGTCGCAATTGTTGTTTTTGGTTTTGCAATAGGCCGTTTTGCCATTGCGATCCGCCAATGGATGGAAGTGGAAGGGCAGGGGCGAGTCATAGCGTCGCAGGGAGTTTCGGTGTGGCTGGGCACCGTGGCCATCTTTGCGGGAGTCGGAGTTTGCCTTGCGGGACTGGCACGCTACCGGCGCACCCGCGACCAGCTCAATGCGGGAAGATTCGAGCCAGCCGGGTTTGTCATCGACCTCGTGGCTATTGTGACGGTGCTTTTTGGTCTGGCGCTCGCGGCGTATCTGGTTTACTTCGCGCTGCACTTCTAGCTGTGCCTCTATTTGCACATTTAGCTAAAGCCTGCAGATCAATAATTCTCTCTCGTAGACCATTTCACTTGGCAAGTGGTCGTGAACGCGGAGAAACAATTCCTCGTGCTCGATCACTTCCTTACGCCACGCCTCGCGGTCGAACTGTTGCAGCTGGTCAAATCTCTCCTTCGAGAGATCCAGGCCTTTCCACTCGACGTCTTCATACCGTGGCATCCAGCCAATGGGAGTCTCTCTTGCCAAAGCCCGCCCCTTCGTGCGGTCCACGATCCATTTCAGGACTCGCATGTTTTCCGAGAATCCAGGCCACATGAATTTCCCGTCTGCATCTTTGCGGAACCAATTCACGTGAAAAATGCGCGGAGTGAGGGTGAGTGATCTTTGCATTTTTATCCAATGCCGGAAATAGTCGCCCATGTGATAGCCGCAGAAGGGAAGCATGGCCATTGGATCGCGGCGAACCTTGCCAACGGCGCCTGCCGCCGCGGCCGTAGTTTCCGAACCCATAGTCGCTCCGATGTAAACCCCGGAGCTCCAATTGAAAGCCTGGAAAACAAGGGGCATGGTGGTCGCGCGACGCCCGCCAAAAATAATGGCGCTGAGAGGCACGCCGCTGGGATCCTCCCAAGCGGGGTCGATGGTCGGGCATTGGGAAGCCGGCGCCGTAAAACGCGCATTTGGATGCGCCGCTTTTGCACCCGTCTCCTTCGCAATTTCCGGAGTCCATTTTTGCCCCTTCCAATCGAGGCATTCCGCGGGTGGTTCATCCGTCATGCCTTCCCACCATACGCCGCCGTCCGGAGTGAGCGCGACGTTCGTGAAAATAGCATTCTTTGCCAATGCGGCCATGGCGTTGCGATTTGTCTTCACAGACGTGCCCGGCGCCACCCCGAAAAATCCCGCTTCCGGATTGATCGCGCGCAGAAGACCGTTTTCATCCGGCCGGATCCACGCAATGTCATCGCCAACCGTCCAGACCTTCCACCCCTCAAATCCCTTGGGCGGAATGAGCATCGCGAAGTTCGTTTTGCCGCAAGCGCTGGGAAAGGCGGCCGCCACGTATGTTTTCTCTCCCGCGGGATTTTCCACGCCCACAATCAGCATGTGCTCGGCCATCCAACCCTCATCGCGCGCGATGTTGGAGGCGATTCGCAACCCGAAACACTTTTTGCCTAGTAGCGCATTTCCGCCGTAACCGGAGCCATAAGACCAGATCTCGCGGGTTTCCGGGAAATGGACGATGTATTTTTCCTTGTTACACGGCCAGGGAACATCCTTTTGATTCGCCGCCAGCGGCGCGCCTACGGAATGCATGCACGGAACGACACGCGGTATCCCCGTGTCAATCTCCTGGAATACCCGCACTCCGATACGCGCCATAATTCGCATGCTGACCACGACGTAGGGCGAATCCGTCAGTTGCACTCCGATCTGCGACATCGGCGAACCGATCGGTCCCATGCTATACGGCAGCACATACATCGTGCGCCCCTGCATCGCCCCTTTGAACAGGCTCTTCAGCTTCTTGCGCATCTCATACGGGTTTTCCCAATTATTCGTGGGACCCGCGCTGTCTTTCGAGAGAGAACAAATAAACGTCCGGTCTTCCACGCGGGCCACGTCGTTCGCGTCCGATCTCGCGTAGTAGCAGCCGGGCCAAAGCTTTTCATTCAGCTTGGTAAGCGTTCCCAAAGCGACCATCCGTCCAAGCAGAAGGTCCTTTTCTTCCTGCGAGCCATCGACCCAGTGGATTGCAGCCGGCTTCGCCAGCTCCGCCATTTTTTCCACCCAGCGCAGAAGATGTTCGTTTTTGCTGAGGGGGACGGCCGGGTTTCGGCCGGGCATGCGCGCAACCTTCTTTGCCAGTGCTTTGTGCATGAAATTAATTAATCTCCACTATCAATTTTACTAGGAGTGGCGGGCAAAGTGAACTGCTTCCGGTTAAGTTATTTTCTTCCGGCGGCTGCAGCCTTTAGATAGCTTCTGCTGGTTTTCTCTCTGGCCTCGTGTCGCGCTGCAGGAAGTAGTGGATCGCCGGCGTAAATACCAGAGACAAAATCATCGAACTCAGCAAGCCGCCAATCACGACAATGGCCAGGGGCTTCAGCATCTCCGAGCCGGAGCCGATTCCCAACGCCAGTGGAAACATACCCGCGACTGTCGCTATTGCCGTCATGGCGATGGGACGCAAACGGCGCCGGCCTGCTTCAATCATCGCCTCTTGCCGAGAGAATCCCAGCTCGCGGAAGCGATGCTCGGCATCCAGCAATAAAATGCCATTCTTGGCGACAATGCCGATGACCATGATCATGCCCATTCGTGAGGCGACATTGAACGTCGTGTTTGTAATCAGCAGAGCCAAAAATCCGCCGAATGTGGAAAGAACGGCTGACGCAAGGATGGCAGTCGGCGCCGAAAATGTAGCGAACTCGAACAGAAGGACAGCAAAGAGCAACAGCAGGGCAAGCAACAGTACTATAAGGAGCGCTTGCGCGGATTCCCGATTCTCTTCATACAGTCCTCCATACTCGACGCGTATGGAAGAAGGCAAGTGCAAATCGCGAACTGCCTTTTGCACGGCAGGTATGCCCTTTCCGAGGTCAACGCCCTCCAGACGGGCCGTGACGTCCACGACCCGCTGCAAGTTTTCGCGCTGAATCTCGGTTTCGCCGGGGTCGATGGAAACGGTAGCCAGAGAACCTAGCGTTGCGGTGTGGCCGGTCGAGCTTGTCAGTAGCGTGTTGCTCATACTATCGAGCGAGGCGCGATTGCGATCAGGAAAGCGCACGCGAATGGCGTAGGCGCGATCGTTGAGAATAACGGGCGTCGCCGCCGGTTCGCCTTCGAGCACGGCGGAGGCGTCGAGAGCGATTTCTTCAGGAGTGAAGCCAGCTCGCGCGGCGAGCGCGGGGTTGATCTGAAAAGTCACCGACGGGCCGCTAATGGTGTTCTCCACGCCGTTCATGACGTCCACTACACCGTGTATTTTTCCAATGGCGTCGGCTACGCGAGGAGCCGTTTCGTTGAGAAGTTTGCCGTCTTGCGAAAAGAGTTTGATGACAATCGGTTCCGGCTGGCTCGTCAAATCGCCAATCATATCCTGCAGAAGCTGCACGAACTCGACGTCGGCCCCAGGTTCGCTCTTATTGACCTTGGACCTGACGTCCGCGATGACCTCGTCAATTCCGCGGTCGCGATCCTTCTTCAGTTTGACTGTGAAGTCGCCGTTATTTGCTTCCGTGACGGCCGCAAGCCCAAGCTGCAGACCCGTGCGCCGCGAAGTGTTCTCAACTTCTGGCGTGGCACGCAGGATTTTTTCGATGTGCAGCAGGATGCGGTTCGATTCGGCAAGCGAGCTTCCCGGCGGAGTGTAGTAGTCCAGGATGAAGCCGCCTTCATCCATCTCGGGAAGGAATTCTGTTTGAAGAAAGTTGTAACACACGAATGAAAGGATAAGGGTGGCCACGCAGCTGACTGCGAGTGTCCAAGGACGTTTTACAATGACCAGCATGGTTCTAGCGTAGAAGTTCACAACGCGCCCGAAAAAGCCGGATAGGTGCGCATCCTCTGCTGCCAGCAGCGTGGCCATATCAGTGCCTTGGGAATGGATTTTAGCGACTGCGGTATCCTTTCGTCGCACCAGGTGCTGGCTGAGTGCCGGAGTCCAAGACAATGCCAGAAACAGCGAGGTGAGAAGCGCTACGGTCATGGTGACCGCCAGCGCCCGGAAAAAAGTTCCAGTTACTCCGGTAGTGGAAATCAACGGAAGAAATACGACGATTGGAGTGATGGTCGATCCGATCAACGGCTTGGTCAATTCTTTCAACGCGCTCTGAATCGCCTGATAACGGTTCTGTCCGGCGTCGCGGTGCAGGACAATATTTTCAAGAACGACAATCGCGTCGTCGATGACCAGGCCAACAGCAGCAGCGAGGCCACCGAGCGTCATCAGATTGAAACTTTGGTGCGTAACTTTCAGAACGATGAAAGTGATCAGCAGGGTAGCGGGAATCACCAATGCGGCGACCAACGAGGTTCCCCAATCCCGCAAAAACAAGACCAGGACGATCGACGAAAGAATAATTCCCAGCAATACGGCATCCCGTACGCTCGAGATCGAGTCGTGGACGATGGTCGACTGGTCGTAGAACGCTTCGAGATGTACGCCAGGAGGCAGCGTTGGCGCAAGCTCCCGAATCAGAGCGTGAACTTCGTTGGCGACTGCCAGCGTGTTGCTTTCCGGCTGGCGGTCCACGTTGAGCAGCACGGCGGGTTTGCCGTCCGCCGTAACGATCGTGTACGTAGGAGCAACGGAAGCACCGATCGATGCAATGTCGCCGAGCCGTATTGGCACACCCGCTGAAGAAGTCTTGACGACGATCTGGGAGATCTGCTCGGGAGTGTTTACCAAGCCGCTCACGAGGCCGAGAGTGAGCTGATGCTCGTGCTCAATGAGGCCCGGGGAATCAATCAGATTGGTGCGGCGAACGGAATCGAGGATGTCCGAAACGCTGACGCCTGCTGTAAGAAGACGCGCCGGGTCCGGCGTGATTTGGAATTCCGGCACGCGGCCGCCCTGGATGATGACCGTGGCGACACCGTCGAGGCGATTAATGCGTGGCTTTAGATCGTATGTCGCGATTTCCCAAAGCTTGTTCTGCGGGATGGTGTCCGAGGTCAAGCTGTAGGCAATGATGGGAAATACGGCAAAGGTCAGGCGATGCGTGTCAATCTTTGCTGTTGCGGGGAGTTCCGTCTGCAGACGCGCGACCAGTGCATCGACTCGCTGGAGCGTCAGAACCATGTCGCTATTCCAATCGAAGAACATATCCACTTCCGCAGAGCCGCGGCTGGTGGTCGAGCGGACTTTCTGCAGCCCTGGGATGCTGTTCACGGCTTCTTCGATTGGACGAGTGATCGTGACGAGCATCTGATCGATCGGCGTGACACCGTTGTCCACGCCAATCACGACTCGAGGGAAGTCCGTGCTTGGAAAAACAGAAACGGGAATCGAAAATGCCGAATAGCCGCCGACCAGGCATAAGCTGACGATCACGAATAGAATTGGGCGCGATAGGCGCTGAAACCAAGGCAGGTCTTGCTGTTTTGGGTGCGCACTTATTTGCGACTCGGACTGAGGTTCCATGCTCGGTTATTCCTTGTCCTTGCCGTCAGGCTTCGCGGAGCCTCCCGCCTTGTCGCCTTCCTCTTTCTCTGGCTGGGCGCCAGCTTCGATCTGAATTTTGGTTTCGTCCGGCAAAGCGTAACCGCCCGAACTGATGACCGGATCGCCCGCGTTTACTCCGCCCAAGATTTGCGCGTCGTCTCCATTGCGAACACCAATTTGCACGGTCTTCCAATGAGCCTTTTGATCCGAGCCAGCAAGCACGACATACTCCGTTCCGCCTTCTGGATTTTTGAACACTGCGCTTGTTGGAACGATGATGGCGTCTTTTACCGTCTTGGCGGTCATCGAAATTTCCACGGTCATGCCGGGCTTGAGCGCAGGGTTCGGTTTAGTTGCCTCAACCCACACTTCGATAGTGGTGCTGCCAGGATCCAACGCGGGACTCACCAGCGTGACGTGGCCCTTCACCGGCTCGTCGAGTCCATTCACTTTCAGCTCCGCCGCATCTCCCACCTTCAGCTGCGCTGCCTCCGACTGCGGGATGTGCGACTTGGCAATCACTCTGCTCAGATTCATCACCGTGAGGATCGGCTGATTGGCCGTAGCCAGATCGCCCGCATATAGAGGGCGGTCGGTCACGACGCCGTCAATCGGGCTGCGAATCTCGGAGTAACTGAGCAGTGCTTCGGCAGTGCGCATCTGGCCTTCAGCCGATAGCCGTGATCCGCGGGCGGACTTCAACGCTTGCTCTTTCCCCATACGCTGCAGGTCCGCAAGCTGCCTCTGGGCCACTTCGTTTACGCTCCGGGCTTGAGCTAAGGCGACTTCTGCCGCATCTAATTCGCGTCGCGGGAGCGCGCCCTGCTGGAAAAGTTCCTTTCGGCTGTCATACATTTTTTGCTCGGCGTCAAAGGCCGCCTTTGCTGCTGCGGCATCCAGCTCTGCTTTTTGTGCTTGCTGCGGGATCGTGGCATCTACGGAGGTGACGTACCCCGCATCGGCCTGCTCAAAATTTCCTTTGCTGGCTTCTGCCTGGCCCGCGAGGTCTTTGTTTTCCAGGACCGCTAAGAGTTGGCCCTTCTTTACAGGGCTCCCGCGCTGCACTTTGAATTCCGTGATAGGCGCCGTGATTTTTGCCGAGACGACGGCCTGCTCAAGTGGAAACACAACGGCCTCGGCTGAGATCACTTGCGAAATGGGGCCGCGCCTTGCAGGGGTAATTTGCACCGTGACCAACGGCTCCTGCTCTTTTTCGGCCTGGCTGCAACCAGCCAAAAGCAATATGGCGAAAACAAAGAAAGCGGCCGATTTGGGACAGCGATATCTTTTTGGAGAGTGCAATTCACTCCGGTTCATGGAGTTGTCAGCACTCCTGTCAACGTTTGCAGGTTGGCGAGTGCCACTCGATAGCGCACGGCTCCGTCCTGATACGTGTTATTCGCCTGCGCGGCGGTTGTTTGAGCATCCACCACCTCCAGAACTGTAGCTTCGCCATCCTTATATCGCAGCGTTGTCAGACGGAGACTTTCGGCAGCCAGTTCAGCCGACCGGCTCAAATCGGCGAGTTCGTTATTCGCGGTCTCCGCTTCCGCGTAAAGCGATTGGATTTCCGCGAGCAGCTTGCGCTGCGTGAAAGAGAGTTCTCGTTTCGCTTGCGCATGGCGAAGCTCGGCCTGCTTCACTCGGCTCTGCGTCGCGCCCCAATTCCAAATAGGGATGTTGAGCGTTGCGCTAATCGAGGAACCGAGATTTGTAAATTCCTCGCCGTTGAGTCTTTTTGGGAAATTCACGCCAAAGTTCGGCGCATCGATCCCGTACCAGTAGTCGATGCCGAGGGATGGCAGATATCCGGCGCGCGCGGCAGTTACATCGTTTCCCGCGGCCCGGGTCGCCTCCAGAGCGGCGCGAATATCCGGGTTTTCGTGCGCGGCGTTCTGTTGAACTTCCGCCAGAGTGGGCAGCGGGATGCTGGCATGCAAATCGTCGGTCAGTTCGAAATTGTCGTCGAAGTTAGGAAAAATCAGGACGGCCAGGTCCAGCCTGGCGTTCTCGAAGGCCAGGTGTGCTTCCTGGAACTGTCTGCGGCGATCCATGGACTGGAGCTCGGCCTTTATGACGTCCGAATGCGCAACCTCTCCGCCTTTTTCGAGCTCCTCAGTCAGCTTTAGAAAATTTTCGCCTTCATCCGCAGCTTTACGCGCAGTTTCCATTTTTTGTTGCGCGGCTGCCACGGCGTAGTAGCTCTGAACGACAGTCGCCACGAGGCCACGCGAGGCAATCTCCGACCGCGCGCGAGCCAACGCTGCCGTGGCCGAGGCCCGGCGAAAAGCTGCAATTCCTGCAAGGTCGATGGTTTCGTGCACATTGGCTTGGCTAACGTATTCATGGACCGAGTTATTCGCAATGAACAAGACTGGAACATTGGTCTGGTCGGCCACGGCGGGCGCCGCCGCTTGCGTGTAAAGCACTTGATTGTTGTAGGTCACGCTAGGGAGCAGCGCAGCGCGTGATTGAAACTGATCCTGACGTGCCAGGGCAGCATCGGTTTGGGCGGCCTGAAACTGAATGCTGTTGGTGCGAGCGCGATCCAACGCATTTTGGAGGGTAAGCTGCAAAGGGGCGCCTGCAGGATCAGAGGTCGATTGCTTGTCTGAGGGGGCGTTTGTCGCTACGGGGTATGGCGCCACGGCCTTGGGTGTCGGATTATCTGGCTGTTGGCTCGCGGCAGGAAAAGAAAATAGAGTAAGAGCAGCCAGCGCGAACAATATAATTCGATACAGAAAAAAGCGAGTGCTCACCGGATTTCTCTCGAGCGGCCGCAAGCCCTCACGTTCCGCTAACGTGAATGTAACGACCTCGAGATAAACAGACGATTAATCCGTTCCTGCAGCGGCAACCGCTGCCCCCGGCAGGTACACTGCGAAGTGGCTCCCAGCCGCATCGGAGCGCATCAATTCCAGCCGTCCGTGGTGTGCCTGCGCAATCCACAAAGCGATGGATAGTCCTAAGCCAGCTCCTCCTTCGCGCCCCGAACGCGAACGCGCGGGATCAGCCCGGAAGAATCGTTCGAAAATGCGGCCCTGCAAATCCCGCGGGATCCCTGGTCCCGAATCCGTGATGTGAATCTCGAATCCACCGTTGCCGGCACTGCTCGCGCCGCAAGCAATCTCCACGCGCCCGCCTTCGGCGGTGTACTTGATCGCGTTGTCCAGGAGATTCAAAATCATCCGTCGCAGAAGCGGAGAGTCTCCTCGCACCAAGCATTCCGACGAAGCATCGACCCTCAACTCGATGTTTTTCTCGCGCGCAAGGGTCTTTGCCGATTGCGCGCAGTCCGCCACGACTTCCTCGAGATACACGTCCTCCGGCGACAAAAGATACTGGCCCGAGTCCGCGCGCGTCAGTGTGAAGAGGTCCTCCACAATTTTAATCAGCCGCGCTGTCTGCTCGTGCAAAATCCCCAGCGATTCGAGATACTCCTCCGCCTTTCGCCCGGGTTGAGACATCGCCACTTCGGCCTCGCCGCGAAGAATCGCCAGGGGCGTCCGCAGCTCGTGGGAGGCATCCGCGATGAACTGGCGTTGCCGCTCAAAAGACTGGTCGAGCCGATCCAGCAGATCGTTGAAAATAGTCGCCAACTGTCCGAGTTCATCGTTTGCGTTGAGCACTGGGAGCCGCTCGTGGAGGTTGGTCGCGCCAATGCGCCGCGCGTGCGCCCCCATGGCGATCACCGGAGCCAGGCTTTTTCTTGCCAGAAAGTAGCCGCCCGTCCCCGCGAGAAACAGGCCCACAAGAATCATCCACGTAAACGTCAGCCGTATCGTCTCCAGCGTTTCGTTTTGCACGTGCAGCGAGTGAAGAATCACCAACAGGTACGTTTGTCCGTTGACCTTGTAATGACGGGAATAAGCTCGAAGGCGCGATCGCTCTCCCCGAATTGTGGCCAGATTGATTTCCGTGCTTTCACCAGTTTTTGTGAAACGCTCAAATTCGCTGGAAGAAATGACATGCGCCAGCCGCACATCAGATTTTACGACAGGTGAGATAACGTCATTCGAGCTTGCGACGGCCTTTCCATCAGGACCAATCACGATAAAATCATCGCTGTTCGTACGATGTTCGATCATGGCCTGGCGCGCCGCCGACAGAATCGCCTCGGGCTGAAGGCTTTGCGCATCCGCCAGCTCAGCCCGAAATGTCACCAGAAACGAATCGGCCAGCACCGCTAAATCCGCGTCTGTTCGTTGCATCGACGTTTTTTGAATAATCAGATAAGTGGTGGCCGAAACCAAAACCAACACCACGGCGAGAACCGCGGAATACCACACCGTCAGCTGCACCCGAACGGAATCAAACATGTTTCTTGCGGTCCGCAACATTCGCCTTGCCATGCATACTGGCCGGCTGTGCGCGCCCTCCCGTTTCCGCTTCCTCGACTGACTTCAAGATGTAGCCGGCGCCTCGCCGCGTCTGCAATAGCCCCGAATGTCCGTCCGGATCAATCTTCCGGCGAAGCCGGTTAATGTAGACCTCGATGAGGTTGGAAAACGGGTCAAAACTTTCGTCCCAGACGTGCTCGGCAATGTCCGCCCTGCTCACCACCCGCCCCGCGTTGCGCACGAGATATTCGAGCAGCGCATATTCCTTGTGCGTCAGGGAAATCGCATGTCCACGATGCGTGGCATTCTGTGCCGCCGTATCCAACACAAGTTCTCCCACGCTGAGCCTCGGCGGATGCAATTCCGTCGAGCGGCGCAGTAAGGCGCGCAGCCGCGCCAGCAGCTCGCGAAACTCGAATGGTTTAGTTAGGTAATCATCGGCTCCGCGATCGAGTCCGCTTACCCGGTCTTCCACCGCGTCTCGCGCGGTCAGCATCAGTACGGGCATTCGCTTGCCGGATTTGCGCAGCCTGCGGCACACTTCAAACCCGTCTGGCGGTGGAATCATGACGTCCAGAATGATCAGGTCGTATTCGTTGATGTCCGCCTGATACAGCGCGTCTTCACCTGTCGGGGCCGTGTCGACGGCGTACGCCTGTTCGCGCAGTCCCTTGACCACGAACCTGCGCACCCCCGGATCATCTTCCACCAGCAGAATCCGCATGGCTGCATAATACGTGAACCCACACTCCGATTGGCACAGTTTTGGCCCCGTTGAATGTGAAATTGGTTAGATCGAGTAACAATTCTGTAGGGAAGTACTTTATAATCTTTGGGTATTTCATGTCGGGGCGTAGCGCAGCCTGGTAGCGCGCCTGCCTTGGGC
>CAVPWC010000016.1:0-26603 GCA_963709315.1 uncultured Acidobacteriota bacterium | reverse complement strand
AACCCGTAGTGATCGAGCGACCTCCTGCTACATTTTTGCTGGCGCAACGACAGGCATCTTATTATTCCGCGGCACGGGGAGTTTCCCGTCAGCGTCGCTTGTCAGCGCAATGAATTGCGGGTCTTCGCGGAGCGACGCAAACACGGCGTCAACGCGTGCTTCCATCATTTCCTTTGAGCGCACCGCTTCGTATCGCTCGTATTGAAAGAAATGGCGCTTGAGCAGGTCGAGCGCCTTTTGCTTTTGCCCAGCTGCGCATAAATAGCGGCAAGGTTGTAGGAGGCGGGCAGCATCGCTTCGTTTTCCTGTGCGATTTTCAAGGCTTCGTCGCCATGACCGTTCCCCGCCAGGAACGCCGCGGCGAACACAAGATTGTAAGGATCGGTCGGATCGAGCTTCGTGGCTTCCCGCGTGTAGTAGTCAGCCTTGGCAATGTCGCCTTCCGAGTTCCAGTAGACCGCCAAATTGCGATACGCCAGCGCCAGCGGATATTCCCGCACCGACGCTTCCATCATGTGCAAGCCTGCAAGAAAATCGCCATCGTGGATGGTCATCTTCCCGATGCCATGCAGCGCCACCGCGCGTGACAACGGATCAGCGGGCATATCGAGAATGGCCTGAAACGTCACTCGCGCCTTATCCCAATCGCCCAGGTGATGCCGATAGAGTTCTCCGAGATAACGCAGCGGAGCCGGATCGGCAGGATCCATGCGGCGCGCTTCGCTATACAATCGTTCCGCATCTTCGTATTTATCGTTCATCTCCGCCGCAAGGCCGCGCTTCATCACAGTTTCAATTTTGGCGCTCTGAATGGGATCCATCACTGGCGCGTCAAAAAGTTTCACGCTCACATCAACTCCAAGCTTTTTCAATTCTTTGGCCGCGTCTTTCGCCTTACCGGGAAAAAGACATTTTTCATCGAGCACCGACTTATACAAAGGGATCGCGCCATCTTTATCGCCAGACTTGGCTTTTTCCTTGGCCGCTTTGAGCTCGTTCTTAACGGTCTCTTCGCGTTGCTTCATTTCGGATTCCACCAACTTTTCTACTTGATCCACTTTCAGGAATCCATTGTTGTTCTGAATCTTGTTGATCACCGTCCCATCCGTTTTCGCAAGCACCACCACCGGAAGCTTGTCCGCACCCACAAACTTCTGCCCCAAACTGGAGCTGGCGTCGGCGACGCCCATCGTCACGCACTCCGTGGCATAGAGAGACAGGCTCCGCGAATTGCGCAAGCTCGACTTCTGAAACTCTTGTACAGACGACGGAAACCAGTACACGACGAGTCCGCCCGGAGTAAGCGCCTCTTCCGGTTTGAGAATTTTCCACGGAACTTGGTAGACCTGCTCGCTCCCCATCCCAGGAGTGCCGGGAGCGCCGCTTCGCATCCCTCCCATTCCGCCGCCACCACCGCCGCCGCAAGTAGCCCAGTCCGGCGCCGGCAACAACAGCAGAACCATAAGGAGTGCCGCCAGTCGGGAAATTCGTTCTCTCATTACGCTCACCTCATCTCGCTAATAAAATCTCGGAATAAAGTCGGCACAATTACACGCACCAACAGCATGCCTCGGCAGCCGTTCTTAGCTCTTGTTCGATGCGCGTTTGGGGTGAAACGCCGTCCGTTCCCCGCATTGTACGCCAAGCGAATGCCTCGACGCAGCATCCATCGCTTGCGGGTGTACTCCGAATCCCAGTACGTCCACGCCCCTTTTTTTCATCCCGAACGCAGTGAGGGATCTGCTTTTCTCGTTCGCTCTATCCCACCCAGCGGGTCGAAAAGGGACTAGGAAGCCGCTGAAATCTGTGCAGTTGGTTTTGGTTCTGGGGGGGCGCGGCACCCTTCGGTTCTAAAGTGCGGCACCCCGCTTATCACCATCGGCTAATTGCAGAAGTGGTACGCTCTCTCGATGCCCGAACGTCAAGAAAAAACAGGAGCCCTCTATGCTCCACCCGCTGAACGTGCCACCGAGATTGATGGTTGACGAGGATTGAAAGTGCATCACGCCGGGCCGGGCTGTGGTTCCAGCGCCGACGCTGGAGTTTTGAGTAAATGTTCTACAGCAGTGGTGACGTGAATCTTTATTTATTTCTGACATCGTACCACTGACTTCGGATATAAAACGGAGTTTACTCTGTTGCATTAAGTGGGATGCGCTGTACTGCGAGCACGAACGCACCCCTAGCAATCCGAGCCGGTCAAAAGGAAACCCGGATGCCTGTTGCGATTCTACCTCACGACGCCTATCCCGCAATCCCTTCAACAAGGAGCGATACATGATCCGGTACGCGACAATCCCTTTCATTTTGGTTACCCTAGCGACAGTGACGCCGACCCGAGGAGAACCGCAACTGCCCGTAAGCCCGACACCGCTGGTGAGCGTCGCCGCCGCTAGTCCGACGACTCTACCGCAGTTGGACCCTGCAATAATCCGAACATTCCATCCCAATAACTTCCTGCTGGCAAACAAATCAGACAAAGCAATTGTCGGCTTGATGACCGTATGGACATTTACCGATGCCAACGGCTTCCCTCGAACCGGACAAATCCACACCGACAGTTTTATGCAACCGCACTCTCCCGTCCTTCTTCCGGCGCATCAAACGTTAATCATCGCTCCAGGCGCATTCTTGCCAGAAGCGTTGGCTCAGAGTGCGCATACTGGGGCCACACTGAGCAGCTTGGACGGTCGTTTGAGTCCTGCCATCATCGGGGCCACAAATATCAAGGTGCAGATCGACCTGATTATCTTCGAGGATGGCGAAATGGTTGGGCCGAACGAGACTCGGTTCGACACGCAAATCCAAAACCGAAGAATCGCGGCCACGCAACTCGCAAAACAGCTTCGCAACGCCATCGCAGGTGGCGACGACCCAAAGACTATCCTCAACGACATACTCGAAACCAAACCCTCTCAATCCGATACGGTGGCCGTTTGGACCCTCGTGTACGCCAGGATGCTCCTCAAAACTCGCGTCCTGGATAAGCAGCTAGGTGCCCTTGAAACCCTGCCCGATCCGCCAAAGTTTTACAGGAAGTAAATGTAAGAAAAGCAAAATCCAGCTTGAAAGGAGAAAATGATGAAGAAAAGTTTGGGATTCTCGCTGTTGTTTGGATTGGTTTTGTGTCTTGGCGGGTGGAGAATAAAGTAGGAAGCCGCTGAGATCCGTGCAGTTGGTCTTGGTTTTGGGGGTGCCGCACCCTTCGTTTTTAACGGTGCGGGTTTTGACTCTTCGTCACGATGCTCGTTTCTTTTCTATTTCCTCGAACCGAATCAATTCGAATTTTCCTTTCTCCGCTTCCAGCGTAATTCGCCCAGCTACTCCGCGGCCAGTCCTTCGGATGTTCCCCCAACTTTCTTTGCACCGGATTTGCGTGCATGTATTCCAGCTTTTCCTTCAGTTTCTTCTCGCTCCAGACATTGAAATCATAGAATCGTCTCTGCCAAAAATGCGCCTCTTCCTCCGTACTTCCCTCGAATGGAAGAGACAACTGTCCATTTGCCACTACTCCGCGCTTCTTCAGCAGCGCCCGCGCAACCTTCTGTTTCAGCACCTGCAAAATCTTCGAGGGGGTTTTCTTACCCGCTTCGCTGATCAGCAAATGTACATGTTCCGGCATCACCACGTATCCGACTAACCGAAACTCATGTCGTCGCCGAACTTCGGCCAAAATCCTCACGAAGCAATCCCGCCTTCGAGCCGTTCCGAGCAACGGTCTCCTCCGATAACAACTGAACGTAATGAAATGCAGATCGCCCTGTCCGTAGTGTCGCTTGAGAGGATTACCCATACGCTCTGGAAAGTGCACAGCGAGGAAAAACCCGCACCCTTAAACCCGAAGGGTGCGGCACCCCGTTTTGTCACCCTCGGCTAATTGCAGAAGTGGTATGCTCTCCTGGTGCCCGAACGTCAAGAAAAAACCAGAGCCCTCTATGCTCCACCCGCCTGATCGAATCGATCAGCTCGGAGGAGCCGCGCCGTTCTTCTGTGCCACGAGCGTCCCCAACAAGCCTGATAGACCCGTCAGGCCTGTGTCCTCCTCAGTTCAAGAAATGTAAAGGTATGGCCAGGGTGCTTGGGGGCAATCCTAATACGATCGGTAAGCCAGGCGGTTGGTCGGGCCCCTCAGTCGGAAATATAAATGTAGGGGCGGGCACCGCAGCAGTAGTTCCGAGTCAATGGGGTGGAAAGGGAAATCTCCGGCCAAATATAGGAGCTGTAAGCGGAACATACAATGGCCAACCATTATTCAATGGAATCTCAGACATCGTTGGGGGTGCGTCGCCCATTCCGGGAATGTCAGCGGGCGATGCCTTGATGAGTCTCAATCCTGGGGACCTCATAATTGAACTGCCGAGCGGGAAAGACCTCGGTGTTGTACCTATTGTACTGACAATACCAGCGACGATGAAATGTCCGCCCGGCACGACCGAGGTGCAGTGATGAAGAGACTTCCAAAGCACTGGTATTTGCAGTTCGGGTGTGCAGTCATTGGGACCGTGATTTCACTTAGCTTGGAGACCCAAGCATCAAATTGGCCGGTGATTCAGCCTCTGCATGAGACACGAACTCTCGTAAATCAAAGTTCACCTAACACGGACCATCCTTTTCTCGCCTTGATTAAAGACACGTCGGGTATCCCCGTCTATAAACTGGACTGTCATAGCGGAAACTATGGCGGTGATTCAGAGATAGATTTTTCCGGGGATTTCCAATGTGCGCTGTTTGCGTTGAACGGGTCCAACCTCGCGAGCGGGAATCTGTTGGCGGCGAACACTCCGAACGAGCAGAGTACTGACTGGTGGAATCGGGGTAGGTTGCGTTCAGCACAGCTCCGTGGAAATTGTCTACTGTATCCAGAGTACAGCACGGACCGCCACTTCAGATTAAGGGGGATCCAGATCACGCTGCGATTTACCGGCATCGAGTGGAGCCCTCGCAAGGATCAGCAGAACAACCCCCTGTTAGGGAGGTTCAAGTTCACTCTCGATGTAGTTCCGGACACAAATGCCCATAGCATGACGGCTGAACTGCCACGGGGGCCAGAGCCCCCGCGCTCTTGCTATCCATGAGGCGGCTTGACAATCCCCGAAGCGCCCATCGACGATACGGTCACGTTCAAATACGACCCCTTCGGCAGAAGAATCTATAAATCCTCATCTTCGGGCACCAGCGTCTTCGCGTACGACGGCCAGAATCTGATCGAGGAAACAAATTCGAGCGGCACCGCCGTCGCTCGCTATTCTCCAAATTTAAGCATCGACGAACCGCTAGCGATGCTCCGCAGCAGCGTGACCAGCTATTATCAGGCGGACGGCCTCGGCTCGGTCACTTCCTTGAGCAACGGCGGGTGGAGAAGAGACTAGGAAGCCGCTGAGATCCGTGCAGTTGATCCTGGTTTTCGGGGGGTGCCGCACCCTTCGTTTTTAAGGGTGCGGGTGTTGACTCTTCGTCCGGATGTTCGATTCTTCTCTACCTCCTCGAACCGAATCAATTCGAATTTTCCCTTGCCCTCTCCCAGCGTAATTCGCCCAACTACTCCAAGGCCAGTCCTTCGCATGTTCCACCAGCTTTCTTTGCACCGGATTTGCGTGCATGTATTCCAGCTTTTCCTTCAGTTTCTTCTCACTCCACACATTGAAATCATAGAATCGTCTCTGCCAAAAATGCGCCTCTTCCTCCGTACTTCCCTCGAATGGAAGAGACAACTGTCCATTTGCCACTACTCCGCGCTTCTTCAGCAGCGCCCGCGCAACCTTCTGTTTCAACACCTGCAAAACCTTCGAGGGTTTTTCTTATCCTCCTCGCTGATCAGCAAATGTACATGTTCCGGCATCACCACATATCCGATTAACCGGAACTCATGTCGTCGCCGAACTTCGTCCAAAATCCTCACGAAGCAATCCCGCCTCCGAGCCGTTCCGAGCAGTGGTCTCCTCCGATAACAACTGAACGTAACGAAGCGCAGGTTGCCCTGTCCGTAGTGTCGCTTGAGAGGATTACGCATACGCTCTGGAAAGTGCACAGCGAGGAAAAACCCGCACCCTTAAACCCGAAGGGTGCGGCACCCCGTTTTGTCACCCTCGGCTAATTGCAGAAGTGGTATGCTCTCCTGGTGCCCGAACGTCAAGAAAAAACCAGAGCCCTCTATGCTCCACCCGCCGATCAACAATTCGAGGATTGCAAGAAAAAGGCAAAGCATAAGGCCTTCAAAGGAGGGTTCATAGTGTTCGTTGCTTCTAGCGTCACTTTCGACACAGGCATAGCGGGCTGCCTGGGGATATCAGGTCCAGCGGCGGGAGCGTGCATACTCGCAGTCGAAGAATTGCAAACGGCGAGTAACTCCGATGTTGCTCGCCCCTTTCGGCGGGAACTACTTCGACAATCTCGCTGATTGCTGGCGATTGAAAGCTAGATGCCTCGGGCAGTTATGCAAAAAATGAGATGACTCTTGGCGTAGGTCAGCTACAGCTATTGGAGCGCCCAGCGATTGGGAGTTCCCTATATTCCTTTTTTGTTTCCTGGAGATCGAATGGCAAACATTGAAGACCGAACCTGGATCGCCGTATTGAGTCTGATGGTTCTGCTAGCCACAACTGCCAGTATTTGGTTCCGATTGCGTGGCGCACCCTCAATGCGACCCTGGCTCGTGCGACATGTGATCGGGAATCTCGTCCTCGCCATTGGACTCATCGCGGCCTGGGCTTACGACCTTGCCTTCTTTTACTACATCGCAATTGCGACTGCCGTGTTTGCAATGTGGATATGGGGAACTTGGAAGTTGCGTGAGTCCGTACAAAACAGGAACGTAGGGTAGAAGAGCGGGCAGGCGAGTGGCGCACAGAGATAAGTACTCGAGAAGTTTTGAGTGCCGCATACGCCGGTTTTGCGTGTGCGGGTTTAGAGTCAACTTCATCGTGAATTTCAATGGAACCGGCTGACGCAAAAGACGTATCCTGATACCACCACGGTGAATTACACGTACGATAACGACTCGCGTTTGACCCAGGTGACCGATCCCACCGGCACGTACCAGTTCACGTTTGACAATATGGGGCGGCTCACGCAGGCAAACACGCAATACTCGTTCCTGACGGGGCGAAACTTCACAACCGCCTATACCTACGACAAGGCCTCGAATCGAACAGGGTCATCCAACTCTTTCAGATATTCTTCTCGGGTCTTGTCCATTTGTTTTTCTTGTCTATCCTCTCGTCTCTCCTTATTACAAATCTTCTTATGGTTATTTCGAAGATGTTCAGAAACAAGTCACATTCGTACTGCCGTTCTTATGGGCTGAATCACGCTATTTGCCTCGCCCTAACCGCTCAAAGCTGCCGGATCCGCCAGGAGAAACACCCACCGTTTCATGCTGCTTTAATCCTTCGTTTCTTAGTGTGGCCTATTATTTCGACCACCTTTCCAGCCGGTAGCTTGAATCCGAGTCCGACGCTCTCTGCCCACTGCTTCCTGAGAGCTACGCGGTCTTTCATCTTTGAATAGCGACTTGTGATGTCCCCGTCTTTGTGGCCGATCCAGAACCGTGTGAATTCTTCCGGCATGGCTTCGGTTCTCAAGTGCGTCACGCGGAAACGACGGAAAGCATGGAAGCTGATTTCGCTACTCTGAGTTGGCCCACTTCGCGCATTTGATTTGGCCCATCCTGTACATGACGGACGGCCTAACCTGTCAGCGGTAACGACGGGGGGCCGATGGACAGGAGACGCAAAGTGGAACTGTTCGAGGAGATACGTCGGGAGTACCGGTTTGGAGTGGGCACGATCCAAGGAGTGGCGAAGAAGTTGAATACTCATCGGCGCATGGTGCGGCAAGCGCTGGCCAGTGCGATCCCGCCGGAGCGCAAGACACCAGCGAGGAGCAGCTTGGGGTTGCTTAGGGATTTCCTGCTCACCCCTCTACGTCAACCGCAACGAGTCCCGCCGCTCTTTTTCGGGATTCGCATACAAGTAGTGAAGTCCTTCTTTCGCATTCGCGTTGCTTGTCAGATTGAAATCAAAGGTATCTCCTCACTCATTTGCGCAACATCCAGTTTGCAAGAAACTCCGTATGTACAGGAGTGGGCTGCGGATGCTTGGTTCCGTCAGGCACGGAGGGTGGGTAGCAAGCCGGATTCCAGGCTGTTCTCATTTTTTCGCTTGACGGCGGCTCGCAATGGGAGGATACCAGTTGTACCACAGCCCCGGATTGAGGGACGGGGTGTCAATCAGGGTCGCCGTGTGCGGCCTTGCCTTCCCCCAATCCCTGTAGCGGAATTTTGATGTGCCCGGACAATCTTGGCAGGGAATATATTCGGGCGCCGGTCAGTCCTGAACATCGTCCGGAATTGCGGACAGAGTCCGCGCGGACGGGATTCCGAAAAACCCAGCCAAGGTTTTTGGATTTTAGCTGCGCGCGGTAGTTACATAATTTTGCATCACCTTTTGGATGCGCGCGGCGTCTAACGTGGACTGGATGAATTTGCGGGAAGCAAGCTGAGCGGGCGGGGCCGAAAAAAGAGTGATGGCACCGCGCCACTTACTAAAATCGCTCCCCGATCGATTTTTTGATCTTCACGGCGGGCAATCCGCCGGAAGGGCAGCAGTAGCTTCAAAATTAACTGGAGGTCGGAGACGGAAATGACAAAGACAAATAAGTTCCTGATCACTGGCGCGGCGCTCGCGGGTTTGCTCGCGGGAACCGGAGTCAGCTTGCATGCTTCGAATCTGCTCACTGGCGCAACGGCTTCGGCCACTGCTCAGGACCAGGACTCGGGCCAGAAGGCTGACAAGAAAGTGAAAGAAAAGCACGCTTGTAAGGGCCAAAACTCTTGCAAGGGCAAGGGCGGCTGCAAGTCGAGCGACAACGGTTGCACAGGCAAGAACTCTTGCAAAGGCAAGGGCGGCTGCGCGACCGACGGCTCGAAGATGCCGGATTGATCTAGGCGGCCAAAGCTATATTTGCTCGCTCGGATTGTTTGAATGATGCGGGGGCCGGTGCTGCTCACTGGCCCTCTCGTCTCTCCCCTTTTTCTCTTTCCAATCTTGTTCTTCCACGACCCGGAGATGGAATGGCAGCGAATCGTTTTAATGGATTTACGGATTACGGCATCGGCATCGGGCTGCGCGCTCCGCATTACAACCACATTCTCACGCGCAAACCGGTCGTCGACTGGTTTGAAATTATTTCGGAAAATTTCATGATCGATGGCGGCCGGCCGCTGCACATCCTCGATCAAATCCTCGAGCAGTACAAAGTCGTGCAGCACGGTGTCTCGATGTATTTCGGCTCCGCGGAAAAACCGAATCGCGAACATCTTCGCCGTCTCAAGGATTTGGTGAAGCGAACCAAAACCCCGTGGCTTTCCGATCATCTTTGCTGGGGCAGCGTGGATGGGCGCTACACGCACGATTTGCTGCCCATGCCATACACCTTTGAGGCCGCGCGCCTGACTGCACAAAAAGTGCGCGAAGTGCGGGATTTTCTCGAAATTCCGATCGCCGTCGAAAACGTAAGCAGCTATGCGGAATATCACGATTCGGAAATGACGGAGTGGGAATTTCTGAACGAAGTTGTCGAGCGCGCCGACTGCGGCATTCTTCTCGACGTCAATAATATTTACGTCTCCTCGCAGAATCACACTTTCGATCCGTTCGATTACGTGAACAGCGTTCCCCCGGAACGCGTAGCGCAGATTCACATCGCCGGCCACTCGAAATATCGCAAATATATTCTCGACACGCACGATCATCCGGTGATCGACCCGGTCTGGAAGCTTTACGAGCGCGCCATCCAGCGCGCCGGACATACCGCGACGCTTCTCGAGTGGGACGACAGTATTCCCTCCTTTCAGGAAGTTCACGACGAAGCGCTGAAAGCCAATAAATTCCTGCGCGCGACCGCGCTGGCGGAAGCTGTATGAAGCTGCTGCAACTTCAGCGCACCATGGCCCGCGCAGTGATGCAGCCGCTCACTTCTTCCGAACGCATGCAGCGGCGCGCTCCGGACGGCGGCTCGATGAAGCGCTACGCATCGCGGTTCATCAAACCAAACGACCGGCTGACTTCTTTCGAGCGGCTCGAGATTTACAATCGCCAATATTGGTTTCGCGTGCTCTCCGCGCTCGCGGAAGATTTTCCCGGCTTGCGCGCCGTAGTCGGCGGGAAGCGCTTCGATGCGATGTCCCAAGCGTATTTGCTCGCGAATCCATCGCGCTCGTTTACGCTGCGCAATCTCGGATCGCAAATGGAGCAGTGGCTCCGCAAAAATCCCAAGTGGGCCGGCAAGAATCAAGTTCTTGCACTTGATATTGCGCGGCTCGAATGGGCGGACATTGAGGCTTTCGACGGAAAAGCCGAGCCCATTCTGCGCACGGAAGATATTGCTAGCGCCGAAGGCGGGCGGTTGAAGCTCACGCTGCAGCCGTACGTGCGGCTGCTGAGTTTTCGCTATCCCGTCGATGATCTTCTCCTCGAAGTTCGCAAAGAAGACGAAGACACGGATTTCGCCAGCAATACGTTCACGGAGCATAGAAAGCGCAAACGTGTCCGCGCCGTTGCAAAATTGAAGCCCGCGTCTATTTTTTTGGCCGTTCATCGCGTCGACTACTCCGTTTATTTTAGGCGCATCGAGCCGGAAGAATTTGCCATCCTAACCGCGTTGCGGGAAGGCAAAACGCTAGCAGCCGCGGTCGCGCTCGGCTTCCGCAGAAGCGCGATTGCGCCGGAAGATCGGCCTGTACAAGTGCAAACCTGGTTTCAAACCTGGGCCGCGCTAGGCTGGTTCTGCTGTCCGGAGAAAAAACGCGCGGCGAATTGAAACTTGTCGCAGAGGTGCGCATCCAAATCTCGCAGGCTCCCGCAGAACTTCTGGCGATCGAATTCTCTTGAAGAAAACATTGGACGACTGAGCTCTCATGAACAAACTTCTGACGACTCTGCATTCGTGGCACGAAACGTTTTTTCATTTCGTGGATTATCTCCAGCATCCGTTCCTGCTTTTCGTGCGCCTATACTGGGGCATCCAATTGATGCAAAGCGGCTGGGGCAAGCTGCATAACCTCGCTAAGGTTACGGACTATTTCACGACGCTGAACTTACCGATGCCGCACCAGATGGCGTTCTTCATTTCCTGCGTCGAGCTCTTTGGCGGACTCTTCCTGGCGCTGGGACTTCTCTCGCGCGTTGCTTCTCTCGTCCTGACGATAAACCTGATCATGGCTTACGTGATCGGCGACCGCGAAGCGCTGCTCTCTATTTTTTCGGACCCCGATAAATTCGCCGCCGCGGCGCCATACGTATTTCTCGTTGCCGCGTTGATTATTTTGCTGGCCGGGCCCGGAATCTTTTCCATCGACGCACTGGCCGACAAGTTTTTCTGGAAAACCTCGCCACAAACCAAAACGCCCTCTTAGAATCGCGCGAAAATCCTTCACGCAAGATTTTCGCCATTGGGATAGTATGGTTTGCGGGTATTCATGGTCCGGATGGAATCTATCCTTGGTTTCCGCAAAGGTTTCGGCAAGAACTCCCACAAACGCGCTTGCCTCATTCTGGTTCTTCTGGTTCTTCCCTTTTGTTCCGCAAAGGCGGCTGACGTGACTTCGACGGTGATGATTGGCGGCTCGCGGATCGACGTGACCATCGATACGAGCGAAGCGCCGCTTTCGCAAACGGACGTGATGCAGTGGGTGAAAAATGCGGCGGAATCCGTCGCGACCTATTATGGACGCTTCCCTGTTCCTCATTTGACGCTCCGCGTGGTTTCGTTTGACGGCAGCGGCGTACGGCACGGGACGACTTGGGGCAAAGACGGCGGACTGATCCGTATTTTTGCGGGAAGCAAAACTTCGGCGTCGGATTTTGCGGACGATTGGATGCTGACGCACGAAATGATCCATCTGGCGTTTCCTTCGATGATGGGAGATGAGCACCACTGGATCGAGGAAGGCATCTCTGTGTATGTCGAGCCGATTGCGCGAATACGCGCTGGACATTGGACGGCACTGAAAATGTGGCACGACCTGGTGCGCGACATGCCGAAGGGCGAGCCGAAAGCTGGCGATGAAGGGCTCGACCATACGCACACCTGGGGACGAACGTATTGGGGCGGGGCGCTTTTTTGTTTTGTTGCGGACGTCGAGATTCGCAAGCAGACGAAGAATAAAAAGGGATTGGAAGACGCGCTGCGCGGAGTGCTCGATGCGGGCGGGGACATCCGCGATGATTGGGACATCGAGAGAGCGCTGAAAATCGGGGACCAGGCAGTGGGATTGGATGTGTTGGAAAAATTGTATTCGGAATGGAAAGATAAGCCGGTGCAAGTCGATTTGCCGGCGATGTGGAAAGAATTGGGCGTTGAAGTTGGGGCGGATGGCGCGACAGTGACGTTGAATAACGATGCGCCGTCGGCGCCGATACGCCGCGCGATTGAGATGGGCACGCCGGGCGCAAAGTCTGGAGACAACGCGCCGACGGGCGCTGGCGCGGCGAAAAAAGACTCGTCAAGCGCGAATCGACCGCTGGCGGTGTTTGCCGGGCGAACCGCAAGATCGAAGTGAAGCGGCCCCCACCCCCGGGGTGTACAGAAGTCATGAAGTAACTCCATGAGCACAAACGAGTTGCGGGAATTCGTGCGTGTACGCAAGGCGCGCGAACGACTAGTAACGAGTTGCAAAACTTTGGGGCCAGAAGAGGGGCTCCCCCTCCCGATTTTCTGTAAGCGTTGCATCTGCGGGAGTTAAAGTGGAGTGGAATCAACAGTTGTGGAAGTGTTGATTCTGAATGGGTTGAGAGAGGTCGGATTTTATGAAGTGGTAACCCGGGTGAGACTGAGGATTTTGGGGGAATTTTAAGGACGGCGCGGCGGAGGCGCATGACTTGCGGGAAGACGGACGGGGTCCGCGTCCCAACACAGCCAACAGACTATAACATATTGGTACTAATTGTCAAGTATAAAATATAAGTCATTTGTTTGGGGGGAGTTGAGGGGCGGCGCGAGGGCAGGGACATCGGTGGATCACGGAAGGGCAAAATCCGTACCCTTAAAACCGAAGGGTATGGCACCCCGGCCTAGTTCTAGACCCCACACGCTCTTCGTTCTTATCGACGGCCACGCGCCCGCGTGCATGTACTTCGCATGGGAGGCCCGGCCGAGGGTGTCATTTCCGGTAAAGGGTCTTCCGTTCTTTTGCCTGACTCCAGTTAATGCAGGTTTCCAGATCGTCTGACCAGTACGAATCGCTTCTGTCAGGCACGGGTTGGAAAATCTCTATAAGCCCAGGATCATTTTCCCGCGGGAGTAACCATTTCCCGACTGTAAATACAAAGCGCTTCCAATCGCCCGTTGAAGGATGCAGGCTGACTGCAAGGATATCGAAATCGCCGAAATGGTATGGGCGGGTAGCCTCGTCACCGGATCGGCCTGGACCGAGTCTTTTGAACTTCTACACAAAAAAGCCGTCCAGGAGCCTTCACCAAATGTTCCCGTCTGCTCGTTGGATACTCCATAGGATTACCACTCTGTTTTCGTTGGAGCTTTACTTGGATGCCCACATTTCTACGCTCTTTCGAGAGGCGAAAGTCGTAGGGTTGATGCCCACTTATCTTGAGTTGCTCCCAGCCTTTCGCAAGGAGGGCAGGGATGATGGACTGCTCAAACACTGCTTCCGCTAGAATCCCACGGATCCCGCGCTGGGTGATGTCCGGTGAGCGCGAAATCGCCGCGAGGACGGCCTCAACGGGAACATTCCATTCCTTTTCCAAAGGATGTAGAAAAATGTCCCTGCGAAGGTTTTGAAAGATTTCTCTCCGCTCCTCCGCGCTGGCCTTCGCGATGAGTCCCAAGACTTCATCTGTGAGTTTCGTCATTTCGTGGTCTTCCAGGTTGTTCAGATTTGAATCGTTCGATTTCTTTGCGGTTGACGAGGAGTCGGCCTCCGATGCGAAGTACTGAGAGTCGACCGCGTTTAACCAACAGGGCAATAGCTTGTCGAGAAACGCCGCGTAATCTGGCTGCCTCTGCTTGAGAAATCCAATCAGTCGGGTTTCGTAAAATACTTGACATTGTCAACCATTTATGTTCTTATGGGTTTCTGTGCAACCTTATCCAGGTGCAGATGTTACACTGTGTTTCACTTAGGAACACCTGCCGAATGAAAAGAGATCAAAGACCCACGGAAATACTGGGGAAGGAACCCTATTATTGCACGACTTACGGTGCAGCATTCTTAGGAGACTCGCTGGAACTCCTGAAAAGCATCCCTGACGATTCTATCGATCTCGTACTCACGTCACCTCCCTATGCGCTCCATTTTAAGAAGGAATACGGCAACGTGCACAAGGCGGACTATGTGGAATGGATGCTTCCGTTTGCCAAGGAAATACTTCGAGTATTAAAAGAGGACGGAAGTTTTGTGTTAAACATTGGGGGGAGCTACAACCAAGGGTCGCCTACTCGATCCTTGTATCACTTCCATCTGCTAATTGCGCTAGTTGAAAAATTGGGTTTTCATTTAGCTCAGGAATGTTTTTGGTACAACCCCGCAAAAATGCCTGCGCCCGCGGAGTGGGTTACTGTCAGACGCGTCCGCGTCCGCGACTCTGTCGAGTATGTCTGGTGGCTCTCAAAAACACCCTGGCCAAAGGCGAGCAATTTGTCAGTCCTGAAAGAATATAGTCCCGACATGATTCGTCTAAACAAGAACGGTGTGAAGGGCGCGGTGCGCCCATCTGGGCACATTATTCGTTCAAGCTTCGACAAAATAAACGCCGGAGGCTCGATCCCTCCAAACGTAATCGAAGGGATTCTTAACGCTGATCGGCTTCCGGAGAACATGCTCAAATTCGGGAATAATGCCTCGAATGACGCGTATACAAAGCGCTGCAAGGAACTCGGCCTTAAAATGCATCCGGCTCGATTCCCGGCTGCCTTGCCGGAATTCTTCATAAGGATGCTAACCGACGAAGGGGATCTGGTTGTCGATCCATTTGCCGGATCTAATACTACTGGTGTAGTTGCTGAGAAACTGAGAAGAAACTGGATCGCCATCGAACGGGTGCCTGAGTACTTGGAGGCTAGCAGATCTAGATTTGGCCAGCTCTTTGAACAGCCCAATGGCAGGAGCATTACGCAAGCGAAACTGTTCGGGTAGGAAGTCGAGTTCCTGGAAATTGAGGATAGACGAAATGATTACGCTTTCTGAGAAAATGACCGCCGCGACCTAAAGCTCATACGACCCACGAGAGCAATAGTAAGCGTCCCGCCTTTCCCGCCGGTTCCCAGAGTTGACAGTTAAAGGTCAGACTTGGGAAAAAGCAGATCCCTTCCGACAAAGCCGGAACTTTCGGTCGCCGTCGTTCGGGATGATAAAGCATTAGTAGGGGAAGTGGCGGGTCGGTTAGGCGACTTTGCGGGCGGGTTTTTCCAGGAGTTCGTGGATTAGGGTTTGGTAGGGCTTGGATTGTTTGGCGGCCATGCGGCGGAGCTGGCGAAGAAGTTTTGGGGCGATGCGAAGAAGTGGCGGGTGGCGAGTGATGAGTGGCGAGAAAGGAAAGAGAAAAGCAGATCTCTCGCTGCGCTTGGGATGAAAATTGTTGGAGTTGGGAGCGGCATCATCGCGACGAGTCTGTGCGAGTCGCCTGGCGGAAAAGAGGGGCACGATGTATCGTGCCCCTACATTGGGAGAAGAGCGATGGACGGGCGGGATCCATTCACGGGGACGTGGAGATTTTGCGCGGAGAAATCGGACGCGGCAGGGGTGCGGAGCTGGGTGCAGTGGATCGAGGTTGCGGGGGAGGAGATTCGAGTGCGGGAAGAGGTGGAGAGTGCGGCGGGGGCGAAGGCTAATGTTTTGATTGAGGCGAGATTTGATGGGAAGGACTATCCAGTGACGGGATCGTCGCTGGCGGATGCGATTGCGTATACGCGGGTGGACCGGCACAACATTGCGGGAGTCGGGAAGAAAAACGGGAGTGTGACGCTACGCGAGACGATTACGGCGCCAGAGGTTACGCAGGCGGAGTGCTTACGCTGGCGTTCGCGATTTTTTCGGGAGGGCGCGAGGTGATGAATGGCGTGGCGCTGTTTGAGAAAGAAGTGGCGAGTGGCGAGTGACGAGTGGCGAGATGAGAAAGAATACGGAGCACAGCCAGGATTGGCTGTGCCACTTAGGAGCCGCCGAACATGCGGAAGAGCATGGTGAGGGGATCGTAATAGCGGTCGACGACGCGTTCCTTGAGAGGAATGATGGCGTTGTCGGTGATGTGAATTTCTTCGGGGCAGACTTCGGTGCAGCATTTGGTGATGTTGCAGAGGCCGATGCCGAGATCGTTCTTGAGCAGCGGGATACGATCCAGGCTGTCCATGGGATGCATTTCCAGGCCGGCAACGCGGACGAAGAAGCGCGGGCCGCCGAAAGTTTTCTTGGCGTCGTGCTCGCGAAGGACGTGGCAGACGTCCTGGCAGAGGAAACATTCGATGCACTTGCGAAATTCCTGGACGCGATCGACATCGAGCTGGGAGATTTTCCAGTCCGTGCCGGGCTTCGCCTGGAAGGCGGGGATTTTTTTGTTGACGCTGTAATTCCAGGAAACGTCGGTGACGAGATCCTTGATGCGAGGGAAGGATTTCATCGGCATGACGGTGATGGGCTGATCCTTGGGGAGATCGTCCATGCGTGTTTTGCAGGTGAGGCGAGGGCGGCCGTTGACTTCGGCGGAGCAGGAGCCGCACTTGCCGGCCTTGCAATTCCAGCGAACGGCGAGATCGGGGGCGAGATGGCCCTGAACGTAGTGGAGCGCGTCGAGGACGACCATGCCGGGAGCGACAGGAACTTGATAGTCGACGGCGTGGCCACCGGTGGCGCCTTCACCGCGGAGGATTCGTAAGGTGGCTTCGGGCATCGATGAGTTCTCCAAAATGCGCTCGGGCCTTCAGGCCCGAGATTTGATGCGAACCGCTGCCGGGCTAAAGCCCGGCGCTACAAACGCCTGCAAGAACAGCGCATAAAACTAATCCGTGGCCAAAATCTCCTTCAAGTCCGCGGGCATTTCCTCGACGGGAACTTCGTGGCGCGTCATTTTGCCGCCTTCGCGAACGATGACGTTGTGCTTCTTTTCCCAGACGGGGTCGTAATTCGGGAAATCGATGCGGCTGTGCGCGCCGCGGCTCTCCGTGCGAGCTAGAGCGCTTATCGCGACGGCTTCGGAAATGGTGAGCATGGAGTTGAGTTCGCGGGTGAGATGCCAGCCGGGATTGAAAAGACGCGAGCCTTCGACGCTGGCTTTGGCGGCGCGGGCCTTCAGTTCTTCGAGTTCAGCGAAAGCTTTCTTCAAATCTTCATCGGTGCGGAAAATTCCGACGAGGCTTTGCATGACTTTCTGCAAGTCGCGCTGGACTGCGTAGGGGCTTTCGGCACCCGTGTTGGAAAATGGCTCGAGCAGTTCCCTTTCGGCTTCTTCGATTTGAGAGATGACTAGCCCGGCCGTGGAGACTTGCTTGGCGTGCTCGGCTGCGGCTTCGCCGGCGCGGCGGCCGAAGACGAGCAAATCGGAAAGCGAATTTCCGCCGAGGCGATTCGCGCCGTGAAGACCAGCGGCAGCTTCGCCCGCGGCAAAAAGGCCAGGGACGGTGGATTGCGCGGTCTCGGCCTCGACGCGAATACCGCCCATCACGTAATGGCAAGTGGGGCCGACTTCCATGGGTCCCTTGGTGATGTCCACGTCGGCGAGTTCCTTGAACTGGTGATACATGCTGGGAAGTTTTTTCTTCACGTACTCGGCGGGCTTGTGCGAGATGTCGAGGAAAGCGCCGCCGTGTTCCGTGCCGCGGCCTTCTTTCACTTCGGTGTAAATAGAGCGTGCGACGACGTCGCGCGTGGAAAGTTCCATGCGCTTGGGGTCGTACTTCTCCATGAACCGCTCGCCGAGTTTATTGCGCAGCAGTCCGCCTTCGCCACGGACGGCTTCGGTGACGAGAAGGCCCTGTACGCCGGGAGGCCAGACCATGCCGGTGGGATGGAATTGGACGAATTCCATATCCATCAACTCGGCGCCAGCTTCGTAGGCGAGGGTCATGCCGTCGCCGGTGCACTCCCAGGAATTGGAAGTGATGGGCCAGGCTTTGCCGATGCCGCCGGTGGCGATGACGATGGACTTGGCTTTGAAAACGATGAAGCGGCCATTTTCGCGCCAGTAAGCGAAGGCTCCGGCGATGCGGCCGCCGTCGATGAGGAGGCGCGTGACGGTGCACTCCATGTACACGTCGAAGCCGAGTTGCACGCCGCGATCCTGGAGTGTGCGAATCATTTCGAGGCCGGTGCGGTCGCCAACGTGGCAGAGGCGTTTGTAGGTGTGGCCGCCGAAAGCGCGCTGAAGAATCTGGCCCTTATCGGTACGGTCGAAGAGCGCACCCCACTGTTCGAGTTCGCGGACGCGGTCGGGAGATTCCTGGGCGTGAAGCTGGGCCATGCGCCAGTTGTTGAGGAATTTTCCTCCGCGCATAGTGTCGCGGAAGTGGGGCTTCCAGCCGTCGGCAGCGTCTACGTTGGCCATAGCAGCAGCAATGCCGCCTTCCGCCATGACGGTGTGGGCTTTTCCAAGAAGCGATTTGCAGACGACGCCGACACTGGCGCCGTGGGCGAGAGCTTCGATGGCGGCGCGCAATCCTGCACCGCCGGCGCCGATGATGAGAACGTCGTGCTCGCGAGTCTCGTAGCTGGTGGTCACAGGATCCTCAGATCGTGGAATACGCCGGCGGCGACCATGCGGATGTAAAAGTCGGTAAAACCGACGGTGATGAGACTTGTCCAGGCCAGGAGCATGTGGCGTTCGTTGAGGAAGCTGATGCCGCTCCAGGCGCTATGCCGCGGCATGCCGAATGTCGCGCAGGAAAAACAATCGAGTTTTCCGCCCGCGAGATGGCGAAGAGAGTGGCATGAAAAAGTGTAAAGCGTGAGCATGATGATGTTGACGCTCATGATGAGAGTGCCGACGCCGATGCCAAAGTGGCCGTTCCAGTCGTAGGCGACGATGGCGTCGTACCAGAGAAATGCAAGGAAGACGACGGCGATGTAGAAGAAATAGCGGTGGAGATTCTGGAGGATGAAAGGAAATTTCGTCTCGCCCTTGTATTTGCGTTTGGAAGGTTCACCTACGGCGCAAGACGGCGGATCGAGAAAAAAGGCGCGGTAGTAGGCCTTGCGGTAGTAGTAGCAGGTGGCACGAAAACCGAGAGGCCCGCCCAGGATGAGCAGCGCGGGAGACCAAGGCCACCAATGATGACTCGGATCAATGAGCGGCGAATAAAAGGGCGATAGATACGGACCCCATGCGTAATAAGCGCCCTCGAACGCTCGCAACGTGGCGTAGAGACCAAAGCCGCCGAGAAGAATAATTACAGGCAGAATTTCGACCCACCAAGCGTCGCGGCGTAGCGTGCTTCCGAGCCGCGATTCAGGCAAGAGGGTTGGCGAGCCAGCCATCTAAGGACCTCCAGTATGGCGATGGATAAATCAGTGACACAAATGTTGCAGACAGATTATATCGAAGACGCGGCAGAACGGCCAATTTTGAGAGCGGTCGCAAACTGCAGGTGTATGGGCGCCTTCCACGACTGAAGGTCGATCGTGCAAGTCCCAAACGTAAATCATTGGCTGTCCAAATCGGCGGGGGTCGAACGTCATTGTAATAGCAGAGCAAAATGGCGCTGAAACGCACAGCGGAGATTTGGAGGATCGGCCATGAATATTGGGAAAACATTGGTATTTATCGAAATCGTGCTGATGGTCGCCGCGGTATCGCTCGGGCATCACTGGTGGATCTTGGCCGCGGAGGCGTTCCTGAGACTCGCGGCCGCGGCATTGATATCGGCCGGCGCGATTTGAACGGTATGCCAGACTGGCACACAAAAAACTTGGAATAACTGTCCAAATGGTCTGGCCTCAAACGTCATCCTAGTAGAAGCACATGAATCGCTGGCTAAATCGTGAAGGAGGTTCCAAATGAAATACATCTTGATGGACTACGTGGGCGAAGCGGGCTGGCCCGCATTGACAAGGGACGAGCAAATCCACTGGTTGGGCGCTTATAAAGCCTACATGGAGGCAATGGCGAAGGCGGGCGTACTCAAAGACAGCAGAGGCCTGCAGCCGACCTCGACAGCCACAACTGTGCGGGTTCGGAGCGACAAGACCCAGGTGCTGGACGGTCCCTACGCCGACTCGAAAGAACAACTCGGCGGCTTTCATATCATCGAGGTGGCCGATCTGGACGCGGCCATTGCCTGGGCAGCTCGCTCCCCGACCGCACTGCACGGTGTCGTCGAGGTCCGTCCAGTCGTTGAAGGAACCTGGCTGACCAGAAACATTCTCGATTTCGTAAAACCAGAGTAAGCCGGAGATCAGCGTAAGTTTCGAAATCACGTTTCAATAAAAATAAAGGAGAAAAGTCATGCGCAAATTAATTGTCTTCAATATGGTGTCCGTGGATGGTTTCTTCGTTGACGGCAAGGGCGACATGAGTTGGGCCCACAAAAATGATTCCGAGTGGAACGCTTTCGTCAGCGGCAATGCCAGTGGCAGCGGCGTGCTCGTCTTCGGCAGGATTACCTACCAACTTATGGCAAGCTACTGGCCAACGCCGATGGCGCTCCAGAATTCTCCGGCCGTCGCCAAAGGGATGAACGAGATGCCGAAAATCGTGTTCTCTCGAACGCTGGACAGCGCTTCGTGGAACAACACCAAGCTGCTCAAGGGCGACCTGGCGACAGAAGTACGCAATTTGAAAAAAGAGTCTGGACCCGACATGGTCATTCTGGGAAGCGGCAGCATCGTCTCCCAATTGACGCAGGAAAATTTGATCGACGAATACCAGCTCGCGGTGAGTCCCATCGTTCTTGGCAAAGGCCGTACGTTGTTCGAGGGCGTCAAAGAGAAGCTGAATCTGAAGCTGACGAGTTCGCGCACCTTTGGTAATGGCACTGTTTTCGCGTGTTACCAGCCGCTCGCGTGAAGGAAAAACATGGAAGCAGGACGGAATAAAACCATGACTTCAAAAACGGCGCGGCCTACGAGCATCACCGAATACATCAACGATGCGCCTAAAGAGGTACGCAAGAAATTGCGCATAATGCATGCCTGCATTCGCAAGGCCGCGCCCGGAGCGAAAGAGAGCCTGAAGTGGGGAATGGCGGCTTTCTCCTATCATAGGATTCTTGTTACGTTCGCCGCGTTCGAACACCATGTCGGCTTCTATCCCACGCCGTCGGCCGTGAAAGCCTTCGCAAAAGAACTTTCGAGATTTGTCACTGCTAGTTCGTCGATTCAGTTTCCTCTGAATAAGCCTCTGCCTCTTGCACTGATCCGAAGGATCACCGAATTCCGCATCCGAGAGAGCCTGCAGGAAGACGCGAAGTGGAGAACTGGACATAAAGTTAAGTCTGCAATCATTTTCTGAGTGCCGGTGAGCGCATGAACCCCAGCGAAGGCGATTCGCAAGCGCGCAGCACGGCCGACGCGGTCGCGCGCCGCAGCTACGGCAAGCTCGTGGCGTTTCTCGCCGCGCGCACGCGCGATGTAGCCGCGGCCGAAGACGCGCTTTCGGAAGCGTTCGCCGCTGCGCTGGCGGACTGGCCACGAAATGGCTGTCCGTCAAATCCGGAAGCGTGGCTGCTGACCGTTGCCCGGCGAAAGGCGATCGATATGCATCGAGGACGACTCCGCCACGAAATGGCTGGTGAACAACTCCGCGTCATGGCCGAAGGGTTGGACGCGGCAGCGGCCGAATCGGAAATTCCGGATCAGCGACTTGCGCTGATGTTTGCCTGCGCTCATCCCGCGGTCGATGCGAGTATTCGCGCGCCGCTCATCCTTCAGGTGGTGCTCGGTCTCGATGCCGCGATGATTGCCGCCGCGTTTCTCACGTCTCCCGCAGCCATGGGCAAGCGGCTTGTTCGTGCCAAAGACAAGATCCGCCAAGCTGGCATCCCGTTTCGCGTTCCGGAGCGCGAGGAGCTTCCTAGCCGCCTGGACACCGTGCTCGAAACCATCTACGCCGCCTTCGCCGAAGGTTGGTCCGACCCTGGCGGGACCGATGTTGTCCGCCTCGATCTCACCGAGGAATCGCTTTTTCTCGCCAGACTCGTGAACGAGCTCTTGCCCGATGAGCCTGAAGCCCTAGGCCTGCTTGCTCTAATCCTTCACGCCGAAGCCAGGCGTGGTGCGCGCCGCAACGCCGGCGGTAATTATGTTCCTCTCGCCGAGCAAAATTCCGCGCTCTGGAACTGGCAAATGATCGAGGAAGCCGAAGCGCTTCTCCTTCGCGCCAGCACTTTGGGATCGATTGGCCGTTATCAACTCGAAGCGGCGCTGCAATCCGCGCATGTTTCTCGTCGCCGCACGGGCCGCGCCAATTGGGCCGATGTCGTGCAACTCTACGATGCGTTGTGGGCGATCTCTGCATCGCCGGTCGTCGCCATCAATCGCGCTCTCGCCATCGCGGAACTTCATGGAGCCAGCGCCGCTCTCGACGCCATGCCAGATGTCGCCGCCGACCCTCGCCTCTCCGAATACCAGCCCTACTGGGCCGCGCGCGCGGAGTTGCTGGCCAAAGCCGGCGTACACGACGAAGCGCGCCAAGCCTACGAAATCGCCATAGGGCTGGAGCGCGATCCCGCTGTCCGCCGATTTCTGCAGCAGCGGCAATCTGCATTGCCGCTATGACTTCCCTGCAGCAATGTCCCAGATCGCGGTCTCTAACTGCGGCCACCTAGCCACCTAAAGGATGGAATCGACTTCCGGATCGATGGACACGTGTGTTGCGGGAACTCCGTCAATCAAGAATTTGGTGCCATCGGCTTCGGAAAAATGGAAGAAACGGCTGATGTGGTAATCCTCGTCGTAGGAAGAAAAAAGCCGCTGCGTCTCTTCTCTCGAAAGTTGAAACGCGGCAAGCGCGGCGGGCTTGCCAAATTCGCCAGCGAGGGGCACGTACAGGTCGATAAGTTGGCGGAGCGTCATGGAAGTGGTTGGGCGAGCGGGCTCTGCGCTCATAGGTATCTCTGAATGGAGTGTACTGCGACCCGCGCCTCAATAAAAGCATTTGGCGAAAGCATAGGGTTCAGCCCTGCGCTTTTCTTTCCGCACTCTGTGGCCTCTGCGCCCTCCGTTCCCTAAGTGTAAAATCTTTTTTGTGATGGTCTGGTTTGTCGAGGAACTGTGGGATTGGTAAGATATGAGCCGGGAACCAAGGAAAACTGGAGGAAAGATTATGAGTATCGCAGTCGGACAAACGGCGCCGGATTTTATGCTATTGAACCAGGATAAGAAGGAAGTGAAACTTTCGGATTTCGCGGGGAAAAAGAATGTCGTGCTGGTGTTCTATCCGCTGGACTGGAGCCCGACTTGCACGTCGGAGCACGCTTGCATGGTGAATGACATGAGGTCGTTCGACACGCTGGACGCGGAAGTCTTGGGCATAAGCGTGGACAGCATCTGGTCGCACAAGGCTTATGCGGAAAAGATGGGCATCAAATATTCCCTGCTGGCGGATTTTCAGCCGCGCGGCGCGATGAGCGACAAGTATGGCGTGTTCCTCGCGGATAAAGGAATCACTGGGCGTTCGATCATCATCATCAATAAAGCCGGAAAAGTGGCGTGGTCGAAAGACTACGATATTCCCGTGGTGCCGGATTTGAAGGAAGTCACTGCAGCGTTGTCGCAAGTGAAGGCCGCGACCGCGTAGGGAAATAAAGTGGAGGAAATAAAGTAGAGGGAATAAAGGACGTAAAAGAAGTAAAGGAAAAAGCAGGAGCGGACCTCGTTTCGCCGGGGTCCGCTTTTTATTTTTGGCGCACGAAATAAATCTTGCCAGATCGCGTTGGCCGCCATGTCGTGGCGCGGAATGCTCGGACGGCTAGATTTTTTGGAGGGATAGAAAGGTTAGTGATAGGAGGATTCGGGCGTAGCTAGGGAACGGACGAAGAGGACGAGTTGCCAGCGTTGCTCTTCGGTAAGGCGCTTTTGGAACGAGGGCATGGGTTTTCGGCCTTGGCTGATTTGGTAAAAAATTTCGCCGTCGGTGCGGCTGCTCATGCGCTTGGGGTCGGCTAGACTTGCGGGGGTCGGGTAGTAGGAGTTGGCATCGGGGCCGTCGCCTTTTCCGGTCTGGCCATGGCAGTTGGCGCATTTATCGAGATAGATCGAGCGGGCAGCGGCGAGGGCTGCTGGCGAAGATTGGATGGGATTCTTGCGCAGCTTCGCGGCTTCCGGAATTGCCCAGGGGCGATTCTGATAAACAGCGACGATGATGACAGTGCAAATAAGAGCGAGGAGAGCGGCGAAAACAAGCTTGCGGAACTGGAGAGTGCCCGGCGATTTGGAAGCGGTAGACAAGAAGAAATTTTCGCATACGAGGCTGGGAGACAAAAGAAAGAAAAAACTTTACACAGAGGGCACAGAGACACAGAGGACCCAGAGAAGATAGGAAACACTGAAAATTGGGCCGTAGTTACCGGCCGCGGAAGATAAGCCAGAGGAATTCGGCGTTGAAGAAGAGGATGGTGGCGGCGACGATCCAGCCGGTGACGACGGTGACGCGTGAGTTGGTGAACTCGCCCATCTTTTTGCGGTTGCCGGTGAACTGGATGAGCGGGATTACGGCGAAGGGCAATTGAAAACAAAGAACGACCTGGCTGAGGATGAGCAGGGAGGTAACTTTGTTGTCGCCGGCGATGCCGATGACGAGGACGGCGGGAAGGATGGCGAGGAAGCGGGTGATGAGCCGACGTAGCCAGGGCTTGAGACGAATCTGCAGAAAACCTTCCATGACGATTTGGCCGGCGAGAGTGCCGGTGAGCGTGGAGTTCTGGCCTGAAGCGAGCAGCGCGCAGGCGAAGACGGTGCTGGCAAGGCTCACGCCGAGGACGGGGCTGAGAAGTTTGTAAGCATCGGCAATTTCCGCGACGTTGTGCATGCCGTGGGTGTGGAAGGCCGCGGCGCCGAGAATGAGAATGGCGGCATTGATGAAGAGGGCGAAGCCGAGAGCCAGCGTAGAATCGAAAATGGCGTAGCGCATGGCTTCGCGGCGGTCGCGGACGGAATAGCCGAAGGCGCGCGTCTGCACGATGCTGGAATGAAGATAGAGATTATGAGGCATGACCGTGGCGCCCAGGATGCCGATGGCGATGTACAGCATGTCGCGATTGCGAAGGATTTCGACGGTGGGAATCAGGCCGACAGCGGCTTCGCGCCAAACCGGGTGCGAGAAGAAGATTTCGTAGGCGAAGCACCCGCCGATCGTAGCGATAAGGGTGACGACGAAGGCTTCGATAATGCGGAAGCCGCGGCCTTGCAGGGCGAGGACGATCAGGACGTCCAATCCCGTGATGATCACGCCAGCCAGAAGCGGAAGCCCGAAAAGAAGCTTGAGCGCAACGGCGGAGCCCAGTACTTCGGCAAGATCGCAAGCCGCGATGGCGATCTCGCAGATGATCCACAGTGCGACCGACGTCCGGCGCGAATAGTGTTCGCGGCAAGCTTGCGCCAAATCGCGGCCCGTGGCGATGCCGAGTTTTGCGGAGAGCGCCTGAAGAAACATCGCCATGAGGTTGCTGATGAGAATGACGCTGAGAAGCGTGTAGCCGAATCGCGAGCCGCCGCCGATGTCGGTGGCCCAGTTGCCCGGGTCCATATAGCCGACGGCAACCAGATAGCCGGGGCCGGCAAACGCGAGAACTTTGCGAATCCAGGAAGCGGTGTGAGAGATGGGGATGGTGCGATGAGCCTCGGGGAGAGAGGGCACGTTCTCACGGCTGGGCTTTAAAGAGGGCGAGGAAGCAGCGGCCGGAGCGGAAGCATCGGCGGGTTCGGTTTCGAGTTGGTGAGGGAACGTGGGCGCCATGAATCTATAAAAGGATACCAAGTAACAGAATTTTAGTTAACTACGGTAAACTTCCATATTAAACTAGCTTTAATGAGGACGCTTGTCAATAGGACCGAGGCAAATTGTTCCATTTTTGCGAGCCAGGGTGAGAGGAAGAGTGTCGTTGCGCGAGCGCAATAGAGGGGGCTGTGATACCTTCGGACCAGATGTGAAGCGTGCAGACGATTAGGGAGATGACGATGGAAGAGCAGCGGCCGGTACCAGGGCAAGTGCAGATCAAAGCGGACGAGAAGGAGTTGCAAGGGCAATACAGCAATTTGGTGATGCTGCACCACAATGGCGAAGAGTTCACGCTGAATTTCATTTACATTTTTCCGAATGGAGCGCAGGGGAAATTATTATCCAGCGTCATCGTCAGCCCTGGACATGCAAAAAGGATTTGGCGCGCGTTGAGCGAGAATATCTCGCGCTATGAAACGCAGTTCGGGCCGATCAAGGAAGCGCCTGAAGGCGGCATGCCACCGACCCAAATGTGGGCTTCGTGCAGTAGGAGACAGGCTGGAGAGGCAAAGGAGATCGAGGAAGTATAGGCAGTAGAAGATTTCGGCGAAAGCATAATTTCCTTTCTGTCGACCGATGTGCTGCCAGGCGGGGAATCCCGGATAGCCGAGCGTATTGTGTGATGGCGGCGCCGTGTTAAACTATTTGTCGGCGTTGTTGGAAGGG
>CAVPWC010000015.1:0-91867 GCA_963709315.1 uncultured Acidobacteriota bacterium | reverse complement strand
AATTCTGGCGGAGAGGGGGGGATTCGAACCCCCGTTAGGGTGTTTAGTCCCTAAAACGGTTTAGCAAACCGCCGCATTCAGCCGCTCTGCCACCTCTCCGCGGCCAGGGGTAGATTGCTCTCCAGCAGTGATCTTAGAGAGGCCTACCTGAGTACGCGCGAAATTATAGCATCAAACGAATTAGGGCAAACGGCAAAATGCCATAAAGAATACCGCCCAAAGCGCGCCTGGTGGCAGTAACAAAATGAGAGGTGAAACGTCTTAAGGGAGAGGTCGGTTTGTTGCGTGGCAATCCCGAGGCAGCCCGAGGATTTCTTCCCTTATGGCTGTTTTGAATCTAGAATGTAGAGGAGATTCGGAACTAACTTATTGAAGTTAGACCGGGTTACCGTACTAATTGGGCCAAAGCGGCCCACTCGGGACGCCAAACCGTTGTGCGCGCAGCATCCTCTGGCGAAACATTTAGACCTACTGCGGCGTATGTAATATAGAGGACGGGACAGACAAACGGGGCGATGGTGTCGCCGCTGGCGTGGGATATAGAGAGAACCACTGAGAATCACCTTTCCAGGGTGGGTTCAAGAGGAATCACATGAAGACGTGGAAAAAGGCAGTTATCGGCGTGGTTGCGGCCCTGGTGCTGATAGGGATTGTGGTATTCAGCGTCAACCAGGCAAATAAGGGTGTGGTGACGGTACAAACCGCCAAAGTAGCGGCACAAGACGATTTGGTTTCGATTGTAACCGCGTCCGGAGAGGTCAAACCGACCACCTACACGAACGTCACAGCGCAGGGATTCGGGAGAATCACCGCAATCCTCGTCAAAGAGGGCGACCACATCAAGAAGGGCGACAAACTCCTGCTGCAGGAGAACGTGCAGGCCAGCGCAGACGTGGAGGCGCAAGCGGCGGCCATCCACTCCGCCGAAGACGGCGTGCAAGCGGCTGACGCGAGTTATAGAGCAGCGCAAGCGGATTTGGTTTCCCAACAAGCCAACATGGAGAAGGCCAAGCTCGATTGGGAACGCGGACAAGGACTTTACAAGGACGGATTGATCGCGAAACAGGATTTCGATCAGCGAAAGAGCACTTATGACGGTGCGGTAGCGGCCGTGGATTCGTCCCGCGAGCGCGTGGTGTCGCTGAAAGCGCAGCTGGATCAAACGCGTTCGCAAGTGAATCAGAACAAAGCGATGCTGGTTCGGACAAAAGACGTATTGTCAAAGACCACGTATACATCGCCCATCAATGGAATCGTTAGCTACCTGCCCGAGCGCGTAGGCGATTATGTGGTGCCGGGAATTCAGAATTCCAATGGCAGTTTTTTGATGACTCTGTCGGATATGTCCGTAGTTACCGCGGAAGTCAAAGTCGACGAAACCGACATCGTTAACGTGAGGCTGGGACAGGATGCCGACGTGGGCATCGACGCTCTGCCTGGCAAAGTATTCCACGGCAAGGTGACGGAGATTGGTTCGCAGGCGACGCTCCGCAGTTCTGGTTTGGCGACTACGCAATCCACTACCGGCACGCAAGAAGCCAAGGATTTTAAAGTGGTCGTGAGGCTGGACAATCCGCCGGACAACTTGCGGCCGGGCCTTTCTACCACGGCAAAAATCAAGACCGCGGAAAAGAAGGGCGTAATCGCTATTCCGATTCAGGCCCTGGCAGTGCGCACCCGCAAGGATCTTGCGGAAGCAGCCAAGTTGGCAAAGGGACAAGGAAGCTCGGGAGTCACACTTGCCGCTCCGCCGCCGCCGGCGCCTGGCGATCCTAATAAGGATGAAGTACAGGGCGTCTTCGTGGTCAACGGGAAAAAAGCATTCTTCCGTCCGGTGGAAACGGGAATCACCGGAATTACCAACATCGAAGTCACGAAGGGTTTGCAGGTCGGCGACGAGATCGTTGTCGGGAGCTACAAAGCGCTGCGAACGCTGAAGCCCGAAGCCAGCGTCAAGGTGGACAATTCCGCGCCCAAGAAAGTGGACGACCAGCAGAGCTGACAGAGTCGCCCATGCAACCAGCATAAACGAGGACATCTGAATGCCACTCGAGACGGCAGCAACGGATTCGTACCGCGAGGATTTGGTCACCTCCGGTATCGTGATCAAGACGGAAGAACTTACCAAAGTGTACGAAATGGGCTCGGAGAAAGTGCACGCGCTCAGCGGCGTGGACTTGCAAATCCGCAAAGGCGAGTATGTGGCCATCATGGGACCTTCCGGCTCGGGAAAGTCCACGCTGATGAACCTCATTGGATGCCTGGATTCTCCCAGCGAAGGAAAGTATTGGCTCGCTGGGCGTCTCGTGAGCGATTTGGACGACGATGAGCTGGCCTATATCCGGAACAAGGAGATCGGCTTCGTTTTTCAGACGTTTAATTTATTGCCGCGGGCAACTGCGCTGCATAACGTGGAACTTCCATTGATCTATAACGGTACTCCCGCCGAGGAACGAATCGAAAAGGCAAAAAAGGCCCTAGAGCGCGTCGATTTGGTGGACCGCATGTCTCACAAGCCCAACGAGCTTTCCGGCGGCCAACGACAGCGCGTGGCCATTGCTCGAGCCCTCGTGAATTCGCCGTCGATTGTCCTTGCGGACGAGCCGACGGGCAACCTCGATTCAAAAACGGGCGAAGAGATCATGGCCCTGTTCGAGAATCTCTACCGGCAGGGCAACACGATTATTCTCGTCACGCATGAAAATGATATCGCACAGCACGCCCACAGGATCATTTTCATCCGCGATGGAAAGATCGCTTCCGACGAAGCCGTCATAAAGAAGTAAGGGACAATTCGGCTCTTTCCTTCCCTTTTCTTTTACCTACTATCATAAGCAGCGTTCTGGTGCGCCCATTTGACTGGCGCATTTCCTGGCGAAAGCACGCTCGTTTCGAAAGGCTGGCATCTTCATGCAAACAGATCGGGAAAACCTCTCCGTTGGAAACGAAGTTCTGCGAGAAGCGGCTGCAAAAGCCGTCAGTTATGCGGAAAGCGTCCGTGAACGGCGAGTCACTCCGACGGAGAAGGACCTTCAAAATCTGGCAAAATTCCGCGAGCGGTTCCCCGCTTCGCCAAGCACACCGATGCAAGTCTTGCAGACACTCGACGAACTCGGATCCCCGGCAACCCTGGCGACAACCGGCGGCCGCTACTTTGGCTTTGTGATTGGCGGGGCTCTGCCCGCTTCTCTCGCGGCAAACTGGTTGGCAGCCGCGTGGGACCAGAATGCAGCATTGCGAGTTATGTCGCCCGTCGCCGCAGAATTGGAGGAAGTTGCTCTGGGGTGGGTATGCGAAGCGCTTGCGCTGCCGGAGAGCTGCGAGGGCGGACTTGTGACCTGCGCGACGGCGGCGAATTTCACCGCGCTACTCGCGGCGCGTCATGCACTTCTCGCCCGCATGGGCTGGAATGTCGAAGATGACGGCATGTTCGGAGCCCCACCCATCGAAGTCGTGGTTGGCAATGAAGTGCATGCTTCTCTTCTGAAAGCGCTCAGCCTTGCTGGCTTTGGAAAAAAGCGGCTGATCCGGGTTGATGTGGACAGGCAAGGACGAATGCGAGCGGACAAACTTCCGCCCCTTAACGAGCGGACGATTCTCTGCATTCAAGCCGGCAACGTGAACTCTGGCGCATTCGATCCCGCCGCGGAAATCTGCTCGCGCGCTCACGATCAGGGAGCTTGGGTTCACGTCGACGGGGCTTTCGGCTTGTGGGCCGCCGTCTCGCCAAAATATCGCCACCTGACGGACGGTTTCGGCCAGGCCGACTCATGGGCCACAGATGCGCACAAATGGCCGAACGTAAATTATGACAGTGGCATCGTTCTGGTGAAAGAGGGTATGGCGTTGCGTGCAGCGATGACCATGACGGCCGCTTACCTCGAAGGAGGCGCGCTACGCGAACCGATGTATCACGCGCCTGAGGCTTCTCGAAGGGCGCGCGGTGTGGAATTGTGGGCCGCGCTGAAGTCGCTGGGTCGTGAAGGGCTCTGCTCGCTAATTGAACGAACTTGCTCGTTTGCACAAAGATTCGCGGAAGGGTTTCGCGCAGCCGGCTTCGAAGTTCTGAATGATGTCGTCATCAACCAGGTGCTCGTCTCCTTCGGCAATGCCGACGTCACGCAAAAGGTGATTCGCGCCGTTCAGGAAGACGGCACGTGCTGGTGCGGTGGAACCGCCTGGCAAGGAAAATCTGCAATGAGAGTCAGCGTCTCTTCGTGGGCAACCACGGAAGCAGATGTGGAACTGAGCCTGAAGACAATTGTGCGCGTTGCCCGTTCTTGCCAGAGCTAAAGATTTTTTTCAGATAGGTTCAGCCGAGTGCGCTGGTCAGCGGGTATGTGCGACGTGCGTTGCCTCAAAGTCGGCCAATGTTGGCGCCGGGCAAAGATATGTACGAGAAAGACGGTCATGCCAGGTCAAGGCATCTTCGTCCCACATTGCCCACAGAAACCCCATGAAAAAGGTGCCTGCGGAAAGCATGTAGCCCACGCTCCGCCAAAGCATCTGCCGGGGCGTAGGCAGCTCGCCGGAAAAGCTGACGATCTGCAGCCCGCGGAGCATCATGCCGGGTGTCGTGCCGCCGAAAACCGTGAAGAGCGCGAAATATTGCAGGTACACGATCACGAACGTGGCTACACAAACCGCCGCGCTCAGCTTACTGAAAGTAAATTGTCCGCCAAGCGAGCCAAACAAAGTCAGGAACCCACCGTACGCAAACAGCAGGCATCCTGCGTCGATCAAACCGGCAATTCGCCGCTCATCCATCGAGGCCACTGGATATAACCCCTCGGGCTCAGCGATCCCATTTGCGGCGGCCGCTTGCTCGAACGTCTGATCCGGCGCGGGTGGCAGAGATACATCGATAACCATCCGAGGATCTTCACGCGTCGCAGCGTTCCGCCCGATGGCGATCGTAAACGAGAAATCTTCGTCAACGGCTGGCGAAGGCTCGGCCACGGCCACGGAAACTTCAGCGGGCGGATTTGGTACAGGCTCTTCAAAGGGAAGCTCTGGCTGAGCGAGATTCGGCCAAACCCTTCGCCGCCGCGTGCGATAGGCTTGCAAGCGTTGTGCGAGCTCGCCGTGCCAGGCAGGATCCGATTCTCGCAAGCCCGCCTGCGCGTGGTTGCGGCCAATTTTCAATTCAGGTTTTTGAGACGTCTTTTGTGGCGAGTTCTCCGCTGCGGCAGAGAACTCTGCCTCAAGGGAGGAATCACAAAAGCTACAGGCGCGTATGCTCGAAGGCAGTACGGCGCCACACTGCAGACATGTTTTTGTCACCGGTCGTTTTTGCGCTGCGGACGCTTCCACTCCGGTGAGGAGGGAACCTCGTCAGATTACCATGAGGTTGAATAAATCAAGCCAAGAATGAGAGGCGGATGTGGCGAATCAGACAGCAGATCGCACCTGCGCGAAGTCTCCAAAAAAGCCAGTCACTAGGACTCCAGCTGTTGGGCGAACATATCCCGGCTGAAGGCGATGCGGCGTTCGAGAGTTACAGCGGCGAAATACGTGCACTGCCCGCGTTCCGCATCCGTCCATGCGCGCAAGGAAGGAATGATCCGGGCCAGCGTGGCGCGGATAAATCCCAAGAGGTTGAAATAGGCGCCAATGGCTTGAATCCCGCTGCGATCTTCCGGCCGGTCCGGACAGAGCTGCAACAGCTGAACAACTCGAGCGAAATCCTCACCTGCCGCGGTTGTTCTAATTCCGGTAACGTCTTGCACCTCGGCTGAAAGAGGATGCTTGATCGAAGCTGCAATTAAGGAACGGCAATAAGACACGAAGAACTGCAGCAAGAAAACCACCGAGCAGACGAGAATGATTCCGGCCATCATCGCGGGATCACCGCAAGGCGCGCAGGCACCAGCCTGGCCTCTTCAGGTAATCGCCAAAATGCATACGCCCAAGCCAGCGGGAGAAACGTGCCAAATACCTGGATAAGAGGTACAAACACTGAGCTTAGAGACGGATACAAATTCCGAATGGCATAATTAGCCGCAAACAAGCTGAAGTAAATTCCTAGAGATAGCACTAGTTGTACGAGACGCGTACGCGTCTCCCGTAATTTCAAAATAGCCGCCCACAGAACGTAGGTAAGAACCAATCCCACGAAATACAGGTTCTGGGCGAGCTCCACAACGAAATGCGTCACGAACTTCGCAGTCGATTGTTCCACGACCGCATAGCTGAAGAGAGCGGTCCCACCAAGAAGCAGCAACGTACCCATCTTCACATAACGCTCTGCGTTCATCTCGCTAAAAACATGGGCATACAATGTACTCAGCGCGAAATAAAGAAAGATCGTCAGGATCGCGTCGGAGTAAAAGTAAAAATATTGGTATTGCCGGGAACTGAAGCCGTATTCGCTGAGGACTTTATAGCGCGCTATTTCGGAGACGAACAGCCCTCCCATGTATAAATTCAGGAGGAGATATTTTCGGAAAACACCCTTCTTGAGCGCGCACACCACCACGGCGCCCTCGCAAAGAAGGCCTATGAGCCAAACCAAGTACGCAAATGGACCAGGCACGTTTTCGCCTATCTACGCCCCTGATCCACGCCCCGCAGTGAAACTAGCCCAACTTCTGCGGATATAACGCGTCGATCAATAGGGCGTCGGTGGTGCAGGTGCGCTGCCTGCCCTGTAGGGCGTCGGCGGCGCTGGTGCACTTCCGGCCTTATACGGCGTCGGCGGCGCTGGAGCCGAACCGGCAGCCATCAAAATGGCGCCGTCTCCATGCGCTGTAACTATCGTTTTCAGGCCCATTGCCGCCACCAAAACAAGCATGACGAGCAACACTACCGCGAGTTTTCTGGACATTTTGCCTCCGGGGATGGAAGACACCCAGAGACACTGTATCCCCAATTACGGGGATGTCAAGTAGCTCGCGCCACGGACCTGTTCCGTATAGGTACACACCTACCGGGCCCGTCCCTTCGCTAGGCTTTCGCCCATTGAGACGGGACCGCTAATTCACAACGGGGTCAGAATAGGGTTGGGAACCTGCTTGGTCAACGGTACGGTAGTACTAAGAGCTTTAGGACTCCTGTTCTCCTCGCCCCCCTACAAAACTCTCCTTCAACCGATACTCTCTCCAAATATCTTTGCCACTGGCATTTCGCTAGGCGCCAACTCCCCGCTTTCGCGTGAGCGCTTGACACATTTGCGACTGACTCCGTAGCATAAAGGATTGCCTCTGTGCCGGCGTAGCTCAGTGGAAGAGCGAGGGTCTCATAATCCCTAGGCCGTGGGTTCGATTCCCCCCGCCGGCACCATTAACCTAACAAATGGCAAATTCATAGTTTCCGGCATCATTCGCAACGTGCACGATCCCCTGCGAACACACCCCTCCTTATCCCTGTGGCGAATATTCTTAATCCAAACGCCTGCTATCCAATTCAGATGCTCGGCTTTCCGCGACAGATTTTCCTTTAAACTTCACCGCAACGGACGACACGTTTCATCCCCAACGAAAACAAAATCATTTGCGCATTCGAAAGCCGCATTAATCCGATCTCTGCGCCAAGCCGCTCGGTGGATAGGGTATACTCTGCGCGTTTGGCGTGCTCCGGTCCGAACCGGGCCGCCGAATTCCAAGCTCATTCATACGGAGGTTCTTGTGACGCTCATCCGAAGCGGGAAGGTTTACCTCGCATTGCTCGCTGCTCTGTGCTGCGTTTCGGCGGCACGTGCACAACAGCCGGATTCCGACGAGGGCGGCCAGTTTAGATTCCGCTTCGTAGGGCCGCGAGTCGGAAACCGCATCGCTTCAGTCGCTGGAGTGCCGGGTGATCCCAGCACTTACTATGCGGGCGCCGCTTCCGGCGGCGTTTGGAAATCGACGGATGGTGGCAACCGCTGGATGCCCGTGTTCGATAAACAACCCGCGGCAGCCATTGGCGCCCTCGCCGTCGCACCTTCCGACCCGAGCGTTGTGTGGGCCGGAACAGGCGAGGCCTGGGCAATCCGCGATAGCGACGTGATAGGTAACGGAATCTATAAATCCACGGATGCCGGAAAAACCTGGACCAATATGGGTCTGCAGGAGACCGGCCGCATCGGCCGAATTATTGTTCATCCAACGAATCCCGACATTGTCTTTGCCTGCGCTCTTGGACGCGCAACCGGGCCTCAGCAGGACCGCGGCGTTTTTCGTACTGTGGATGGCGGCCAGCACTGGGAGCGCGTGCTTTTCGCCGGAGAAAACGTTGGTTGCTCCGGCCTTTCCATGGACCCCCACAACACTCGAGTACTGTTTGCAGGAATGTGGCAAGTGGAAATGCACACCTGGGCCGAATTGGGTGGTGGCCCTGGCAGCGGACTCTATGTCTCGCGCGATGGCGGCACGAAATGGACCCATATTGAAGAACACGGCTTGCCGCATTCGCCGCTTGGCAAAATGGATGTGGCCGTTGCGCCAACAAACTCAAATCGTGTGTACGCGCTGATTCAGACCAAAGATCAGGGTTCCGTATGGAGATCGGACGACGCCGGCGCGCATTGGAAAGCCGTTAATTACCAGCGAGCTTTAATTGGCCGCGCCGGTTATTACATCCGTCTCGCTGTTTCTCCCGCAAGCGACAATGAAATATTGATAGCCAACAGTTCGTTCTTTCAATCGCTGGACGGCGGTCTAAATTTTCAAGAAGTCCGCTGGGGAGGCGACACTCACGATATTTGGATTGACCCGCTGAATCCCGATCGCTTCGTGATCACGGACGACGCTGGAATGATTATCACCACTGTCCACGGCCGCGGCTTTCACCGCGTCACTCTCCCCATCGGTCAGATGTACCACGTGGATGTCGACAATCAGGTTCCCTACTACTTCTATAGCAATATGCAGGATGACGGGAACATGCGTGGCCCAAGCGTGCCCATGGATTCCCCCGAAGGAGGCTGGGATCGCCACATGGGCGGCTGCGAATCCGGTTTTACCGTCCCCGATTCAGTCGATCCCAACATTGTCTGGGCCACTTGTTATGGTGATGAGGTAACCCGCTGGGACGCACGGACGAAAGAAGCGCGCTCCGTAAGCCCCTATCTTCATACTCTCGATGCACCTCCAAACGACATTAAATATAGATGCCATTGGACTCCGCCCCTCGCCATCGATCCCTTCGACCACAATGTCGTCTATTACGGCTGCCAGGTCATTTTCAAAACGACAAATGGTGGCCAAAGCTGGAAGGTGAGCAGTCCGGATCTCTCCACGCAAGATCCTAGCCGTATTGTTCCTTCAGGAGGCATCGTCGGAGACAACCTGGGACAGTTCTACGGAGAAGTTGTTTTCGCCATTGCTCCCTCCAAAATCCAGAAGGGACTCATCTGGGCAGGCACAAATGACGGTCAAGTCTGGTACACCAAAGATGGCGCCGTCACTTGGACGAAGGTCACCAATAACATTTCCGGATTGCCTCCCTGGGGAACCATCACCAGCATTGCTCCCTCGAATTTTGAAGCAGGAACTGCATACGTCGCGGTCGACTTTCACTTGCTGGATAATCGCGATCCTTTCATTTATAAGACTACGGATTTTGGCAAGACTTGGAAACAGATCAGCAGCAATCTCCCGAAGCATCCTTTGGCCTATGTGCGAACCATTGCTGAAGATCCCAACTGTGCCGGTTTGTTGTTCGCGGGTACGGGTAACGGCCTGTATTACTCGCTCAACGACGGAGAACTGTGGACGCCACTCCAGACGGGGCTGCCCCACGCACCCGTGACATGGGCCGTGGTGCAGAAGGAATTTCACGACTTGGTGATTTCCACGTACGGGCGTGGACTTTACATTCTCGACGACATCACTCCGCTCGAACAGCTCGCAAAAAATCATTCAGACGCTCCCACGGTTTTCTTCGATCCTCGTCCCGCTCGCCGGTTTGTCCACGGGGGCGAAGCCATCCTGAATTTTGATCTGAAGTCCGCGCCCAAAGAATCAGTGCAACTTGAAATCCTGAGTCCCGACGGCAAAACGATTCGCAAACTGGAAGCTAAAGGCCGTGTCGGAATCAATCGCGTGAAGTGGGATATGCACTACGATTCCCCACGATTGATTGCTCTCCGCACCGCCCCTGACGACGACCAGCATATTTGGACCGAGCCTCGTTTCCGAGACGCCGACTCTCGCCCCATCACGCACTGGGGTATTAAACCTGCCGAAGTCGGTCCCATGGTGGCTCCCGGTAAATATTCAGTTCGTCTGACTGTCGCCGGCCAATCCTTCACCCAGCCGCTGACGGTGTTGCCCGACCCCCGAGTTTCGACGCCGGAATCAGGCATTGAAGCATCCGTCAAGACGCAACTCCGAATCCGCGACGACATCACCCAGGTTTCCGACACCGTCAATCAAATCGAATGGCTCCGCAAACAGATCGAAGTCATTCAATCCATGCTCCGTCCTCCAAAGAAAAAAGAAGAGGAAAAGCCACCCTTTGCCGAACCGGACGACTACGATGAGCCGGAACCCGCTCCCGCGCAGGAAGAAGCACAAACAAAGCGCAACGCTGAACTCCTCAAGACGGTCGAGGCCATGGACAAAAAGCTGCAGACCATCGAGTTCAAGTTGGTCACACCGGAACAAGTGAACAGCGACGACAAGTATTTCGTGGAGGCCGACAAGGTCTATCTCAATCTCATCTGGCTCAACGCCGAAGTCGGCACTGGCGGCGGCGACGTCGCAGGCGGCTCGGACTTTCCCCCCACCGATACGGAGATGGACCTGTTGAAGTCGATTGAGACGGAGCTGACGGGAGCGGTCGCGGACTACAAGAAGCTGATGGAGCAAGACCTCCCGGCATTTAACCACGCCCTCTCCGAAAGTAACGTCGCCGCCATTGTCGCCGCAACATCCGGAGCAGCTTCAACGGAGGGTGGAAACTAGAAGCCGCTCGCCACGCAGCCGTCTGCTCCGCGGGCAGTTGCTCTAAGCCCAAAATTTCTTGGGCGCAGTTCCATAATGGAACGCCCACTCTGATCTGATTCACATTTTTTTATTGACAAACGGCTACTGTTGACGTACATTAGCTTTTAGGTAACAGTGCGTCCACTTCGCTTTGCCGCCAGCGCCTCTGCTGGCATTTTTGCTTTTTAGGCCCCGAATGAAACCTAAAGCTTTTGTTTTTCGCCCTGGAAAACAGTTCGGCTCTCTTGCACATTGGCACAAACAACCCCTTTAGAATCAATGCCTGCGGGCCACCCTTAAACGCTGATTCTAAAAGAGTTACAGGAACAGTAAGTCCTTTAGACGCAACGTTTACAAAAAATCGCGGGGGGGTAGGTCAGAATCCAAGTTAGGGCCGCCACCGGAGCTGGCCGTACCACTCCAGCGATGGCGCAACAACCCTCATCGGCCGCACAACCCCGCGGTGCCCGAAAATCTTTCGTGGGACGCTCCGCTTCTTTTGATTGACACGCGTACCGCCCGTTGGGCAGCATGGCAAACCCAGTGGCCAGCTCTAGCAGCATTTCTTCACTCCTGCCCGCGGTTGTTTTTGCGAACCTTACCGCTGGCGGCGGCCGCGCACGTACACTTATCTCGCGAATTCGAAAAGTTTTTGATGAGGCTTCCGTTCCGGCGGAATTCACCATCGTCGGGAGCACGCAAGAACTCGAGTCAGCTGCGCTTGCCGCAATAAAAAGCCATAAACGGCTTCTCATTGCTCTTGGCGGCGATGGCACGTTTCAAGCGTTGGTGAACGCCGTCTACGGAGCTGATGTCGTCGTGGCCGTTCTGCCTGCGGGCGGAGGAAATGACTTTGCCGCGGGCCTTCTCTTACCGGCGGATCCTGTCGCGGCCGCGGAGGCGATTCTGCGAGGACAGCCGAAGCTGGTGGATCTCGCGCGGGCCCGCACCGCCGATGGCCGCGTTCGCCTTTATTCTGGCGGGGGCGGCGTTGGAATCGATGCCGAAGCGGCGCGCCACGCAAACGCAGCGTTTCGCCGCTTGCCCGGGAGATCTCGCTATATTGCATCCGCTCTGCGAGCGTTATCCGGTTATCGCCCCATTGAGGTGCGCGCGGAATTTCCAGGAAGCGACTTGCCTTCGATAGAAGTCAAATCTCTCTTAGCCGCCGTCCTGAATACTCCCACTTACGGAGCAGGGATTAGGCTCGCTCCTGATGCGCAGTTGGATGACGGGTGGCTCGATGCTGTGATTGTGGAAGACCTGAGCGGATACCAAATCTTGAGACTATTGCCGCAACTGTGGAAAAGCGGCGAGCTGCGCACGCCACATGTCAAACGCTTCCGGGTTCGATCGGTAAGGCTCACTACAAACCGGCCCTGTATGTTTCACGGAGATGGCGAGATCCTGGGTCCTACACCGGTGGAAATCGAGGTAGTGGCGCTCGCCGTGCGAGTTCTGGCTCCTGGACAAAATTAATTTTGCACACCGCCGCCACGCATCCTCAGGGCGTAGCTTTATGCAGTACTTTGCGGCGAATATCTGGCCAGAATTCTTTCAGTTCATTCGAGAGGCCATCCCAGAGAATCAGGAATCCGAACGTGGATGCATTTCGTCCCCAGGTCCGATCTTCCTCTGGATGGTAAATATTGGAAATGCCCGCCGCCACGGCATTGCCAAGCGATTCGGAGACGTTAAATCGCTCAGTCCCGGCATCCGTGCGTGTCACAAAAAGGCGGTTGACCGCGTGATAGGCCCGGTGCGGGAAGCTGCCTCTTCCCAGTTGATAGTAGCGAGGATCTTCATGCAGCAAGCTTGGGAAAACGGCCGTGGTCATATATGTGCCGATGCTGTTGTCGGCAAAGGACTCGCCATAGCGCTCTCCGTAGGCGCCCCAGCCCTGTCCCCAGGACTTTGGATCGTTTTTCGCTTGCGCGATGGCGGCGAGCGCACCGTTGAACGGATAGGCGGCCCAGTCAAACACGCCGGCAGTTGCGAGCCTGAATTTTTGGCCAGAAGTAAGCGCTGGGAGAGTCTTAGCGGTCTCCACGGTTCCGTAGTTCGGCAGTACTTCGAAAATGCGGTCGTTTACGGTGCCGGTTTCTTTCTCCAGCTTGCTCTTCCCAATCTGATCGTCAGTCGCACCTTTATCCTGCCCCTCTTTCGCATCCTTCGGTTTATCCGCCCGTGAATCGGCGGGAGCTGGAGTGGAGGCGGGAGTAGGAGGCTGAGGTGGTGGCTGCTGTGCGAAAACTGGCGAAACCAGGAATACTAAAGTAACTAAAATTCGTAGAAACAAATGGCTCGGCCTCCCAATATGCTATCCACTCAAAAATCCGTTTCTCTCCTGAGAGAACGGGTATGCGAAAAATGGGCTGACCGAGCTTCCAGAAAGCCTTGCTTGAGAATTGGATTCCCCTCTCCCTAAAAGGGTTTCATCTGACTTTCATCCTTTTGGAGCGGGTATTTCACTTTGCGGAAGGTAGTCGATCGACAGGCAAACAGAGTGCCCCTATGGCTTGCACCGGCCTGGTCTGGTTCCTCCAACAAGGCAGGGAAATCTCGCGGGCGTTCTGATGCGCTCAGCTCTTCTTCTTTTCGATTTTCAGGTTCAGGGTGATGTCCTTGCGGCTGTCAAAACTCGATACCGTGTGCGTCGCCGAAGTCATTCCCTCTTTTTCCGCGTGGATTTCGTAGTCCGCATTGGGGTCGAGACCGCTAAAGCGGTACTTGCCGGTGCTATCCGTATACGAGCTCCGTACTACGTTCGTTCTCGTGTTCTTGAGGAACACCACGCCTTCCGAAAGCAGGTTTTCCGATTTGTCCATCACCACACCGTGGACCGTCCGTAGCTCGCCTTGGCGCTTGGCGTCCTGGGCCGCGGCCGTTACTGTTATCAACGCCAGAATCACTGCCACCATGAGAAATCGCTTCGACGCAATCATTTCGTCTCCCCTCCGCCAGCTTCCATCCGAAACACCAAACGCGCTTCGCTTACTCCTGTCTTGGCATCCAGGTCGCGCGTTTGATCCGCGAATCCCTTCACGTGAACCACCATCTCATACTCCGATCCCTGGGGCACGCGCACGGCAAAGTCGCCGCGCGCATTCGTGGAATCCTGCCAACGAAATTTTTTCTCGGCGCTGCGTCGAATCTTCAGCTGCACATTCGGAAACGCATACCCCTTGGAATCAAATACCGTCCCGATGATCAGAAAATCGTTTGCGTGGCTGTATTTCTGTTTCTGTGGCTTTCCAGAGCTCGTTGACTCAGCGGGAGGCGCAGCCTGGGGAGCTGGAGGAGGAGGCGGCGGTTCCTGCGCCCCAGAGAAAAGCGGACCCGTCACAGTCAGGATCGCCACTGTTCCCACGAGGAGAATCCACCTCGGACTTTTCATAAGTCCACTCCTGCTAAGTAAGATGCCGGCGTTGAGGAAGGGGCTGCTGTGCGGGCGGCGAATTCAGTTATTCCTCGTCCTCTTCTTCTTCATCTTCGTCGTCTTCCTCGATCAAGTCGCCCTTCTCGCCGGCTTCGTCTTCATCGTCGTCATCATCATCATCTTCTTCATCGAGGTCGTCGGAAATGAGGTTCAAGTGCACGGGATGCGTCTGCGAGACCTCCAGCTCGGATTCGCACTCCGGACAGCTCAGGATTTCGCCTTCTTCAACTTCGTCTTCATCCACGTCGATTTCGGTGGAACATTCAGGGCAGCGGATCACGGCTCCATCCTCCGTAGAAATGTTCGCAGGGCGGGGCCCCACAGATTGTGCCGCCGCCACCATGGCGTATTATATACCGCGTTGTCCTAAGTCAACTCTTACGCGTGGCGGCTGTTTCGATTGTAGACCGCTCCAGGGCAGATTTCCTAAAGTGACTTCCTCCCGCGAATTTCCCGAGCGTCCCATCGTCGGTGTCGGCGGTGTAATTATTGAGAATGGCCGCGCATTGCTTATCCGCCGCGGCAGTGAGCCTCTTCGTGGCGAATGGTCCATTCCCGGAGGGACGCTGGAACTTGGAGAATCGCTCCAACAAGGCGTGGCGCGCGAGTTGCTCGAAGAAACAGGGATTGAAGTGCGTGTGCTCGAGCTTATTGAAGTGTTTGACAGGATATTTCCGGACGCTGGGTCTCCACCGGCAAAGATGAATCGTCCGCCGCGTTTTCATTTCGTGATTGTAGATTACTTGTGCGAGCGTATTAGCGGGGAACCGCGTGCCGGAAGCGATGTGACCGACGTTGCTTTCGCCAGTGAAGAGGAGCTTGGTCCGTATCGCCTGACCGAAACCGCGACTCGCGTTCTGAAAAAGGCTTTTGCCATGGACTTGGCACGACGTTCGATGGGGTGACCTGCGCGTTCCTGCTCGCACCGTTCCGCTTACGTCCACTCGCGTTTATGGCGCCTTGGCAATCTCGATGCTTCCGTTGGAATCGGTCAGCTGCAGTTGGCAGCCGCCCCCGTTGATAGTCCCGTTCAAGGAGTTTCCGCCAAGTTCTCCCGTCGCTGTGACCGGCAACTCCGAGGAAACTCTTCCGAAGGAAGTCCGCGCCGCCACGTTATAGCCCACGCCCTCGGGAATGTGGACGCGGATGGACGAGAAAGACGTTTTGAGCGAAATATCGCGGCAGCCGCTCGCGGGCCGCACGGCCGTCACAGAGATTCCTCCGTTCTGATTGTCCACTCGGATGCGCCCGCCGATGGATTCGAGCGTCACGCCAGAGAAAGAAGTGGTGACACTGGCATCGCCTTTGACGTTTCGCGCGGTGACGGAACCGTTGCTGTCATCCGCTGTCAGGTTGCCGTTGATGCGTTCGGCCAGAATGCTGCCAAAACTGGTTTTTGCGTAGGTGTCCGCTCCGATGTCAGTCAGAGTAATCTCCCCATTTCCAGTGACCGCACGAATACCCTTCGGGACGTTCGTCGCTTCAATGGCTCCGAAAGAGGACTTGAGCGTGACGCTGCCGCGCACGTCGCGAACCGTAATCTTCCCGTTGGAAGTTTCCGCGTCAAGGCTGCCGCTGACATTTTGCAGATCTAGATTTCCGAAGGAATCCCGGATGGTCACGGAGCTTCCGCTCAGAGAATTGGCGGAAATGCGCCCATTGTTGCTGGTGCAGTTCACGCGGCCCTTTACACCGGAGAAGGTCACATTTCCAAAGCTATCGATGATGTCCGCGGAACCGCCGACTGTAGAGAAATCCACGTTGCCATTGTTATCGTGGATGGAAAGATCGCCACGGATGTTTTGGGCATCCACGCTGCCGAACGATGTCGTAATGTTCGCCGAACCAGCATCGGTGAGTGAGACCGCTCCGTTCCCTCCCGTGATGGTAGCGGCGCCTTGAACGTTTCGCACAGTGATGCCGCCAAACCGGTCTTGCACGTCGAGCGTGCCTTTCACGTCCGAAACCTGCACCGAACTATTCTTGTTGTTGACGACAGCGTTCCCCCCGGCGCCGTCGAGTTCGATGCTGCCGAACGCGTTGTTCAAATTCGCCGCGCCGGAATCCCGCACAACGAGCGAGCCATAACCATTATCCACTTGCACGGCTCCGTGCACGCCCGCTACGTCAACGCCGCCAAAACTGTTGCGAATGTTTAAAGGGGCGTCCGATGGCATCGCGATGTCATAACTGACGGACCAGGAAGAATGCTTGCTCAGATGAAACCATTTGTTTTCCTCGGGTGGATAGATCGTGCGGATGCTGACTCCCGATCCGGTCTGTTGTACTTCGATCTGGATTTTTTGCGCGAAAGAATCCGCTTCCTCATGCGAGCTGGCCTGGGCGCGGATGGTGGCGGAAATTTTCACGTCGCGTCCCGATTCGCCGTGTACTTTAATCTGCCCAAATTTATGTTCGATGCTCACGGATTGCCCGGTTCCCAGCGTCAGCGTCTTTGCAAAATCGCGTGTCACTTCTTCTTGCGCCGGATTTCCAGCCGCGAATACGGGCGTTCCCATCAGCAGCGCTGCCGCCACGACATGGCATACCGCTCGCAAACCGCGCATACGCAAACGCTCTTTCTTCCTCTTCGACAAAATCAACTTCATTGCTTTTCCTCCAGAACGTCTTCCAGCGTTTGCTGTTTCTCCTGATACATGGCCAGCAACTGCTCGCGAAGTTGCGCATTGGACGGATTCAATCCGGCCTGCGCGCGAAGATCGCTGATGGCGCTATCCAGCACGAGCAACTTTTCCTTGTAGTTGGCTTGCAATGGCGTCGCGGGGTTTTCGAGTTGCGGTTTCGCTTGCGCAGCCAGCTTATCGATTGCTTGCTCATAAGCGGCCTGCGCGCGTTCCACCTCGCCGAGCGCCGAACTCTTCAAAAGCGAGTGGTCGTCCGGCGCAATTTGTCTCGAGCGATGGACATAAACCCACCCGGCGGAAACTGTCAACACCAACACCAGAGCAGCGGCCGCGGCGGTTTGCAGGCCGAGAGCAAAACCACCTCCAAAGCGGAGCCAGGCCCATCGTTTTGCGGAGCGTTTTCCCGCGGCTTGTTCGGAAAGTGCTCGCTCGATGCGCGGCCATAGCGCGGGCGAATCCGAGTAGTCGCGCAATTCTTGCGCGGCGGCGCTCAGCGCTTTCCAGCTGCGCAGCTCTTCGGCGCACACGGCGCAATTGGCGCTGTGCGCTTCGAGAGCAGCCCATTCGGCGGGCGTGCCATCCTCAAAAACCCTGTCCCGATCTTCACATTGGATGTTCATCGTCGTTCACCGTGCTCCCGCGACAGTGTTGCCGCGCGGAGGCTCAAGTACCTGGCGAAGATTTTTCTTCGCCTGAAAAAGTGTGTTCTTTGAAGCCGTCTCCGTGATCTCCAGCATTCCGGCAATCTCCGCGTGATGGAAGCCTTCGACTTCGTACAGCAAGAAAACGTCGCGCTGATGCTTCGTCAAACCCGCCAGCGCTCGTTGGAGCGCCATGCGCAGAGAAGGATGCGCACCCGGAGCGCGCGGCTCTGGCCGCGGAGAGTCCTCGCTGTCATCGTTGGCCACTTCTTTCTTGCGCATGCGGCTGCGGCGCGCGTCATAGCAGGTGTTGATGAGAATTCGATACGTCCACGTGACGAAGCTGGATTGCCCGCGAAAGCCGGCAATGCTTCGCTGCGCTTTCAAGAATGTTTCTTGCACGGCGTCTTCCGCGTCGATTGGATTGCCCAGTAAATTACGCGCCACGTTCTTCATGCGTGTGCCATGCAGCGCGTAAAGACGTTCGTAGCCACCCAGGTCGCCGGCCCGGCAACGCGCCGCCAGTTCGGCATCCTCGGAAGGTGCCGTGCTCGTAGCAGCAGGCGCCACAGTCTGTCTGGGGCGGCCTGTAAGGTCTTCGGAAGGTCCCACTCGCCTCTCTCGTTCGCGCGGCACGGAAGAGATTCTAGTCTCCCAAGGCAGCGCAAGTCCCATAGTTCCCATTCCCGGCTCCTGGGGTATAGACGACTGGGGAAGCCAAAACGTCAGGGGCAGGGGTGCAAGTGTCCCGGCCAGACGCCCCATCGAGAAGGGCCGACGAAGCGATCAGGCAAGGAAGATTGGAGGTAAAACTCGGAGGTAAAACTCGGAGGTAAATCGATGATGGGCGACAAATCGATTTACATACTTCCGCTACTTTTCCGGCGAAACGGGCGATTATCCCGCGATGGCGTCCGGCAGGGCGCCACGCGTTCGCTCGCGCCCCTCGAATTCCTGGATGGCCGCCTCGAGGTCGGCGACGGCAAAGTCCGGCCATCGTTTCTGTAGAAAAACAAATTCAGCGAATGCGCATTCCCACAAAAGAAAATCGGAAAGCCGCTGCTCGCCTCCCGTTCGGATTAGCAGGTCCACTTCGGTGGAACCCCCGCGATGAACCTCCGCAAGAACATTTGAGAAAGATTCCGGCGAGAGTTCGGTGACTTTGTAAAAGCGGCAGGCCGCGTGATAAATCGCTTCGCGCGCGGAATAGTCGATGGCCAGCCGTAGATGAAGCCCCGTTCCGTTTGCGGTGGCAGCTTCGGAATCCACGATGGCTTGGCGCAGCGTGGCGGAAATACGGTCGCGGCGTCCGATGATGCTCAAACGGACTCCCTCCGCGACGCAATGCGATGTCTCGACCAGGAGGTACTCGTGCAGAAGCCGAAGGATCCCTGTGACTTCGTTGGCCGGCCTCTTCCAATTGGCGGACGATAGTGCGAACAGCGTGAGCGTTTGGATTCCGAGGCGCGGAGCGGCTTCAATGACGCGCCGGGCGGACTCGGCGCCCGCTCGGTGGCCTGCGGAGCGAGGAAGGCCGCGGGAACTTGCCCAGCGGCCGTTGCCGTCCGAAATGATGGCAACGTGCAAACCGGAATGGAGAGCAGCTCCGGGATGCGAACTGACGCGATGCTGCATGGTGATTGGCTGCATATGATTCACTACTTTCTCCGCCGCGGGGAAAGCTGCATAAACTACTCTGTATCACAAAGTGCGCGAGCAAAAAATTTTGGCGTTTTCAACCTTCGCGAGTCGCTCGGATCAGCGCTTCCATGTGATTCAGGTAGCGCTCGAGTGCGCGCCGGCCCGAAGCCGCCAGGCGGTATTCCGTTTTAGGCAGCCGGCCGTCAAAAGATTTCGTACAGACGATGTAGTCCGCTTCCTCAAGTTTGCGAGCGTGCACGCTCAGATTGCCGTCCGTAGTCTTGAGCAGGGCTTTCAGTTCGTTGAACGTCAGTGAGCGATTTACCGCCAGCGCGCTCACAATTCCGAGGCGAATCCGCTCGTGAATCAAGCGGTCCAGGTCCGGCGAAACAGCTTCACGAGCCGTTCCGCGCACGGCTGCCAGCAATGCGTCGCGTTCGCGCGGACGCTGCGGCCGTTCCTGGTGCGCTGTCGATGACTTTGCCATGCGGTTCCTTACTATCCCCCGTGGTGGCGGGCAATCCAGATTCCAAAGCCGATCTGTACTACTCCGAATCCCGCTGCCATAAAAGTGTCGCCCCAGGCCGCCGGCACAAAAAGCGCCGTAGCCCCAAGGCTCATCAAGCAAAAACCCATCACCGGAACCACGCGCACGGAAAACGCACCACCAGTGACGATCGCGGTACCGTAGAGAAGCAGCCAGACGCCGGGCAGCACGGAGGCCGCTCCCGCCGAGAACAGAGCGAACGTCAGCAAACCGCCAACGACGATCGGCGGAGCAAAGCTGAACAGAAATTTGCGGCCGGGGCCGGAGAGAAGAGCTGAATTAGCGCGATGTGCTTTGGTGGCTGCTGCTGGTGCGGCGATGGCTACGGCGACAAAGGCCTCGATAAGCCAAACCGCGAGCCACGCCCGCGGCGAAGACTGCCGCGCCGCCAAGAAGGCGGCCGCAAGCGCCGTAATCCCCATGGCCACGCCGCCCCATCCGGGCACGGCGGTGAACTCGGCGGCCCGTTCCATGGTCTCGCGAATGTATTGAAGGTGATCGGCGGCACGAGCGTCGATAGGAATCGGTTCGCGTTTAGCGGAGCGGAGGTGGCCGGCGGCTGCCATTGAGGGAAAATAACAGAAAAAAGTCATTCTGTCAAGTACTTTGTGTCACAAAGCACATCAATCCCGGCGGCTATTTCGGCATCCGCGGATAACGGCCCATGATCGAGTTCCAGCGAATCGTGAAGATATCCACAAACATCCGAATGCTGTCGTGGAACATATTCACTTTTGTCGCCGGAGAATGTCCCCAGCGCACGGGAATTTCCACCGTTCGCAGCCCGTGATGCCGCGCCAGGTAGAGCAATTCGGGATCGAACCCGAAGCGCTCGATGCGTTGCTGCTGGAAAAGAATTTGGCAGCGTTCGCGCCGGAAGGCTTTGAACCCACATTGCGTATCGACAAACGGCAGGACCAGAATCACTCGAACGATGGCGTTGAAAATGATCCCGGCGAATTCCCGGAAACTGGATTCGTGGACGGTGATGAGGCTGCGGTCCAGAGCGCGCGAGCCGATGGCCACGTCGTAGGTCTTGAGGGCTTCGAGAAGTTTTGGTGCTTCCTCGATCGGCGCGGAAAGGTCGGCATCCGTGAAGAGCACGTTGAGGCCGCGCGCTTCCAGCATCCCGTGGCGGACGCTGTAGCCCTTGCCGCGATTCGTGCCGTTGGGAATCACCTGCAAGCTCGGAATCATCTTTTCATAGGATTGAGCCACTTCCGCGGTGCGGTCCTTCGAGCCATCATCGATAACGAGAACTTCGGTGTCCTCGCCCAGGTTGGGGAGATAGGCCGCGATTCGCTCGAGAGTCGCCGGCAAGCGGAGTTCTTCGTTGTAGCAGGGAATAACAATCGTAAGTCCAGGAACCGCGGAATTCATCGCGCCGGCGGTTCCTTCCATCCGTGATAGCCGACGAGAGGCACAAAGCGGCAAGCCTCAAGCTTGCGAGTGACGAAGGAATTGCCTTGCCGTTCGATAACGCGCAGTTCTTGATCCTCCGAACCACCTACCGGCAAAATCAGCCGCCCACCATCCGCAAGCTGCATACGAAGTGGCTCTGGCACCTCTGGCGCCGCGGCGGCAACAAGTATGGCGTCGAACGCAGCGAACTCCGGAAGTCCGAACGTGCCATCGCCGCAATGCACGTGAACATTGCCATATCCGAGACGCTCGAGCCGCGCGGCAGCCGCGGAAGCAAGCTCCGAACGCGATTCGACTGTGAAAACCGTGTTTGCCAGCTTCGAAAGGACGGCAGCTTGATAACCGCAACCCGTTCCGATTTCCAGGACACGTTGGTCGCCCGTGAGTTGCAGCGCCGCCGTCATCGCGGCAACGATATACGGTTGGGAGATGGTTTGACCCTCGCCGATCGGCAGTGGAGCGTCTTCGTAGGCACGATTCCGAAATTCACGGGCTACGAACTCTTCCCGCCGGACGGCTCCCATCGCCGCAAGCACGCCAGAATCAATGACTCCGCGGCGCCGCAATTGCTTTTCGACCATTTCGGCGCGCTGCGCGGCAAACTCGTCCGCGTCGGAGGCAGGCCGCAGCGATCCACCAATTGCGTTATCGCGAAATAGCTTCATCTTGATTTCGCCGTCTCCTCTTGTTCCGCCAGCGCGCTAATTCGGTTCCCGATCTTCAAGCGTGCGAGAGCGCTTTGCCGTGTTTTTCCCAAGCCCGCGTTTCGAGAATGTCGGCAATTTGAGCAATCGCCAGATCGCACTCCTCTTCGCGATTGTAAAAATGTGGCGAAAGACGCACACCAGCTTTCGGGCGGTAGTCGACGAGAATCTCTCGCGCCAGCAATTCGCGGCATACTTCGGCGGCATGCGGGCAATCGACGGACACCGTGCCGGCTCGTTCCGCCGGATTTTCCGGTGTGTTTACGCGCCAACCATGCGACCTGGCGGCTCTGAAGAGCCGCGCCGTCATGCGCATGGATTTTTCGCGAATCGCGCCAATCCCCGCGCTGTTCAAGATTTCCAGACCCGGCTGGCAAGCGTAAAGAGCGGGAATATGCGGCGTGCCATTTAAATAGCGGAAGGAATCCTCGCGGGCATCTATAGCGCCAGGCTCAAAAGCGAAGGGGCGCTGATGCCCAATCCAACCCGTGATCGCCGGACGCAACTTTGCGCGGAGATCTTCCCTTACGTACAGATAACCCACACCTGGGCCACCGCAGAGCCATTTCAAGACTCCGCCGACCGCAAAATCCGCGCCGAGGCCGCGGACGTCAATCGGGATCGTGCCGGCAGCCTGGAAAAGATCGAGGATAACGTGCGCCCCTACGCGATGCGCCTTCTCGATGATCGCCTTCGCATCCACGATGTACGCGCTGCGAAAAAGCACGTGCGAAATCGGCACAAGCAGCGTGCGCTCATCGATGGCGGCAAGAAATGCGTCGAGATCGAACCGCACCGGATCGTTGCTGGGAAGGAGCGCGATTTGCGCGCCGTTGCGTCGCTGCTCGTGATAGAAATACTGAATCGAGGGAAATTCCAGGTCGGTCATCACCACTTTATTGCGCGGCCCGCGAAAATCAAAACACGAACTGATCACCGCCTGTATGAGCGTCACATTCTGATGCAGCGAGATCTCGACGGGCCCGGCGCCGATCAACGGAGCGATTTTGTCGCCCACGCCAACGGCCATTTCCCACCAGCCCTCTTCCCACGCGCGCACTCCGCGCTGCCCCCAGGAATCCGCGTAGTTCCGCATCTCGTCGTACACGGCGCGGGGCATGGCACCCAGCGAATTGCTGATCATATAGGTGGTGCGCTCGAGGATCGGAAATTCGTTACGCCATTTCAGCAGTTCATCCATCTTGCACAACTCCATCCTCATTTTTCCGAGCTCGGACTCTTCTCCACACAAGGTAGCACAGCGAAATGAATACAAGCCAGGGAAGTCCCGCTTGCAGCGTGATCCGCAGACCTGGAACCCACCACGTCGAGACGAGCACGGCGGTGAGCGCCGTCAATCCGAAAAGAGAGCTCCAAGGCCCACGCGGGGCAATCCGCAGCGGCGGGTTTGCCGACTTGGCCGTTCGGCGCCGAAACGCGAGATGCGTGACAAAAATCATTTGCCAAACAAAAATCCCGCCGAAGAATGCCGACCCCAGCATAAAAAGATAGGCTTTGTCGTGAAACCAATGATCGACAAGGAGTGCAGCGAACATGCCTGCGCTTGATGCGAGCAGCGCCGCGACAGGCGTCCCCCGCTTGCTCAATCGCCCCAAAGCCGCCGGAGCATAACCGCCGCGCGATAGCGAAAAAAGCATTCGCGACGTCAGGTACAAATTGCAATTCACGCTGGAAAGCGCCGCAGTGAGCACCACGAAATTCATCAATCCCGCAGCCGCGGGAATTCCAACCGTCTCGAAGACGCGCACGAACGGACTTTCGCCCAGCCCGACCTGATTCCACGGCACGATTCCTACGACAATCGCCAGGCCGCCAATATAGAAGAGTCCCAGGCGCCCCAAGGTCCAGCGCAAGGCCCTCGGGAGGGCCGTTGTGGGATCTTTTGCTTCACCTGAGGTTACCGCCACAATCTCGATTCCGAGAAAGCTGAAGATCGCCATGGCCACGCCGAGGCCTACACCTTGCCATCCGTTCGGGAGAAACCCCCCGTGCCCGATATAGTTCGCCGTTCCGATCCGTGGGAATCCGACGCCCAGAAGCAACGCAGCGCCTAGAATCAGGAACACAGAGATGGTCAATACCTTGATCATCGCGAACCAGTATTCGAATTCGCCGAAATTCGCGACGCTCCGCGAGTTCACATAAACGAGCGCCACAGAAAAGCCCGCGATCCACATCCACGACGGTACGTTGGGGAACCAATGCGCACAATAAATTGAAGCGGCAACGACTTCGCTGCCCGTGGCGATGACTTGCGCCAGCCAGTAGGAATAGCGCATCGCAAAGCCGGCCCATGGATGGACGTACATTTCCGCGTGCACGCCGAAGGAACCCGCGGTGGGATGTGCCACGGTCATCTCGCCGAGCGCCCACATCAAGCACAAAGCGATAGCTGCAGCCGCCAAGAAACTGAGAATCACGCCCGGTCCCGCAAGCTGTACGGAAATGGCGCTGCCAAGAAAGAGCCCCGTGCCTATCGCGCCACCGATGGCAATCATCGAGAGTTGCCGGGGCGACAGATTGCGATGAAGGCCTGCTTCGCGATCGAGGATTTCAGCCTGGTCCGGGCCACCCAGCGGTGCCGTATTCTTGGAACTTGCCTCCGCCATGCCGCGGCATGGTAGCAGAAAGGCGGCGATTCCCTGAGCGCGCCACCTGAACGAAAGGTCAGTTAAACGAGAAGCACGCCTGTACCGCGCGGCCGCCCGCTCTCGGATAGCTTTTCCTACAATTACAAAAGTGGCGGAAAGGCTGTGAAATCTCCGCTGCGGAGGAAGTCATGAAGGCGGTTCTCGCTCTCGTCATTATTTACGTTGGAACATTTTTTCTTGCCATCCAGGGCGCTTCGCAAAACCCCGTCAGCGCCTCGCAGCAGAACTCCGGAGCGCAGGACCAGGCAAGCACGGCGCAAACAAAACCCATCGACCCCGCCAAGGAAGCGGACATTCGCTCGCTGATGGAGCTGATTGGCGCTCGCGATCAGGTGCAGGAAGTGGTGAACAATTCCAGCGAGCAGTATCGGGAAAAGGTTCTCGCGACGGTCCCCAATAATGAGAAGGGCCAGGCGTTTGTAAATTCGTTCATCGAAAGCTATGAAAAGAAGTTTGATGTCGACCAGGTGACCGAGCAGCTTGTGGCCATCTACGACAAACATTACACGGACGACGAGGTCAAGACCATGCTCCAGTTCTACGGATCACCGGTGGGACAGAAGGTCGCCGCGGAGATGCCCCAGATCGCGCGCGAAACTCAGGCAGCTGGTCGCGCGGCCGGCACAAAGGCCGCGAAAGAAGCCCTCCAAGCCATGCGAGAGCAGAATCCGCAAATCGGTCAATTCGCCCGCCTCGGCAATAGTCCGCGGCGCTGGCAGCAGGGTAGCCGCGGGCAGCAAGCGGAATCCCAGCAAGCAGCTCGACAGCCTGACCCTCAGCAGCCCTGAAGTTTGCCCGGCTGCAGCAACTACTGAAAGTGCTTCTTGAATTTGATGTCGATGCCGAATGTCCCGTTCTGATCCCGAAGCGCCACAATAGATACGTTGCGGTTCAGATTGTACTCCACCTGGATCACCTGCTCCTGCGTCGAACCAACGTTGGAAACATAAGTGATCGTTAGATCCCGTGTGACCTGCTGCTCAACCGTGACGCGCGCCGCGGCGTTTTGCGCGGAGCCCGTCGAGCCCAATTCCGTGAGCCCTGGGTCGACACGGAAGCGCGTAATTCCAAACAATCGTTCGACGCGCCCGCCCAGCTGGCTCGATACTGCCTCCGAGAGGATCGCGGAAGCTCCCGATGAGGCGCTTTGCTGTGATCCTGTTCCGCCGCCTCGAATGCTGGCCTCGGAGCTGGTCTGGCCCAGCGCAAGCAGCGTGATGATGTCGTTCGCAGGCAATGGTGGATCGGATCTATAGGCGAGGGTCAGCTTGCTCGCGGGCCCGTTGAAGTTGAGAGTGATTTCGTACTGCTGAATCGTCGTGGTGGCTTCCACATTCAGCACGGGGTCCAGCCGGAAGGGGTTGGCAAAATTCATGTCGCCGCGCGTCACCTGATATCGGTCGCCGTGGAACGTCAAGTTGCCAGAAAGAATGTGGATATGCCCGAGAAGAATCGGATGCTCCCATGTCCCGCGCGCACGGAGGTTCGCTTCCGCTTCCAGCTCCGCGCCGGGCCATTCCATGCGCGCGTCGGGGGCGGAAAGCGCGGCAATATCGAATTGCAAGTTCCGCAAGAAAGGTGAGCTCGTTAGTGGACCGGTAATACTGCCTTTCGACGACACCAGCACGCCGGCCGTATCGAGGCCCTGCGTCAGAGTGACCCTTTCAATCGTGACTCTTCCCGAGAGCACTCCGGAATTCGGCGTTCCCGCCAGGCGCAACGAACCGCCGGCCAGCCAGCTCATGCCTTCGGGGTATCGAATACGCACGCGATCCGTCCGGAGAGTGATGTCGTAGCGCAGAGGGCTCTCCGCATAGTTCACGCTGCCGGTGAGATGCAGGGTTCCTCCACCGGATTCCGCTGTAACGTTGTCAAAAAACAGCCGGGTGGCATCAAATGTTAGATCGCCTTCAACGTTGCTCATCCCGGTCGGGAAGTCAGCCACCCGTGCGGAAGCGTTTTCGATATGCACTTTTCCAGTGATACGCGGGCGGTCAAACGCGCCTTCAAAGGATGCGTTGATCTGAGCCGGACCGCTCGCTTGTAGCGACGGAACGAATCCCGACAGCAGGCGCAAATCGAGGGCGCCATTCAGTTTCAACCCCAGCGTGCCGCGCCCCGCGAATCGCACCGTTCCCGCAATGGCAATGTTCGTATCAGTGCCTTTGAATGCGGCCTGATCGATTTCCAGGCTCTCCTTTGAAGAACGCAGATGAATGGGGCTCGAGTTTTGGAGCTGCACGTTGGCGTAAGTCAGCGCCAGCCGCGTAAACTTGGCGTCCACAACGATACTCTCGGGCCTCTTCAAATCGCCCGCCACGGTGATATCTCCGTCGGCAACTCCGTGGCCGTTAAATTGCTTTACGTGCAGAGCTGTTAGTAGGAAGGGATCCAGGTCGATGTTCGCGATCGAGACTTTTCCATTCAGTGCATAAGGATCCGCCAGCTTCAGCGATATCTCGCCGGAGATACCTCCGGTAGTCATCGCGGACCCAAGCGTCAGCTTCGCGGTGTTTCCATCCGAACTGAGATTGCCATCAAAGCTCCCAATCACGTCCTTGCCAACGCGAAAATCCACCACCCGAAATGTCCCGTCGCTCTGCAGCGAGGAAATCGGACCATTGGCTTTCAGCCGAAACGTGACTCCCCCTCCGATCGGCAGCCTCGCGGACTGCAGCTTCTCGATATTTTCGAGAGGAAGAGATGCTCCCACCAGGTCCGCTGTGATGTTTTGGTCCGCAAACCGGTAGCCTAGTGTCCCGGTCACAATGCCGGCGCCGCCGCCTTTGTCTTTTCCGGGAGCGAACACGCGCAATTCCGCGTCCGCAATGCGTATTTCTCCTGGCGCGAAGTTGAGCTGGCCGCGCAGGCGATTGAAGGACAATCCATACACTTCGCCTTCAGCGAGATCGAAGAGCCCCGTGACGCCCGGCTCCGCGCGTGTTCCATGTCCATGGAATTGGCCGCTCAACACGCCTTTCACAGGATAAGTCCAATTGAAAAGCTTTTGAATGGTATCGACGGGAGCTTTATCGAAGCTGGCATCCGCCGACCACTCATTTTCGGGCAGGAAGCTCCAATCGGTCAGCCCCAGCGTCGCATCGATTTGCATATCCATCGCGCCAAACCTCACGTGGCCGCGCGAGAGTGCCAGTTGCGTGGGAGAATAGCTCAGGTCGGTTTCGATGGAATCCAGAGCAACTCCGTTGTAGCGCACACGCTCCCCTCGCACGTGGCCGCTAAACGTCGGCCGTCCATCGGGCCCCGTGATTTTGCCGTCCCATTGCGCGCTGCCCGAAATTTCCTTGATCGCCCCTTCGGGAGCGCTCTTGTCGCTGCGAATCGCGTTGATGAAGTCCTTATACGATTCCAGTGAACCGGTCTCGAAGTGCGCGTCCAGCGCGGAATTGCGCGGCGCGAGAACCCCGCTAATCGTGCCCCGCGAAGATGGCGTTTCGAATTCGCCCGAGCTAATCGTAAACACGCGGGAATCCTGGCGGTAATCGATTTGCCAGCTCGCGGTTACCGGCAGGTGGCCCGCAGCCGGAACGTCTTCGGGCGCCCACTTCATCCCGCCACCAACCTCGAAGTGCTGAAAGGCATTGCTCCAGGTCTCAACCGTGTCTCCGCTTAGCAAGGCATCCCATTCCAGTTCATTGATTGGAAACCCAGGGTGTTCGATAGCCGGGAATACCCCAGCGAGATGCATGTCTTGAATGCGTGTATCCGCCCGGAATTGCACCCCCGCGAAACGAAGCGTGACTTTTCCCGTCACGCTTCCGCGGAAACCCTCCGCCAGAAAGTCAGGCACGACTAGCCCGTCGTTATTGATGTTGTAGCTACCGCGGCTCGTGAGTCCCGTCGCGTGAAAGATGGTGTAGTTCAGATGAATATCGCGTCCCGCGTAGCTGCCCGTTCCTTTGTACTGGTCATCTGCAAACGTGCCCTCCCCGCGCAAGTCGACATGACCGGTCGGTGTCTCCGGAGAATGGAATGTGTCGCGTATATCCTGGAGCTCGACCCAGCCCCGATATCGAAAATTCCATTTGGGCTTGGTGAAGTCGGCCATTTCCACGTGAGCATCGATGTGCGAGTGTCCAGCGCTCAGCACTCCCTGGTCGAGCGTGAATCCCCCGCGCCATGCTGTAAATTTCGCACTGACATTAGCCGGCGGCGGCGCGACATTGTGGGCGCTGAAGCGTACGCCCTGCCATTCAAGAGTGCCTAAATACAGCGGATTATCGAGCGTCCCGCCGGCGTCAAGCGCGAGGCTCAAGTCCCCACCCTGTACCGCCAGTGGCGCTTTCACTTCGTTATAAAGGATCCAGCCACCTTCAATCTTTACTCGCCGCACGCGCAAATCGAAAAGCGATTCGCGCAAAGACTTCTTTGGACCGCTCGTAGGCCGTGGAATCGGGACATTTGTCGCGCCATCCCTGGCGACCAGAATGTGCACTTCCGGCTCTTTAATCAGGAGGTCGCTTAGGGATACTTTTCGGCCCCAGAAGGAATCGACCTGCAATCCCGCTTGCACCTCCACCGCCGAAAACAACGGTCGCGTACCCCTCGGTTCGCTCCCGTGAATCACCAAACCTTTGAGCGTGGCTCGCAGCGAAAGCCATTGGATGGAAATCGACTGCAATTCCACGCTCGCGCCGGTCGACTTCTCCAGCCTACGCACGATCCACCGGCGCAGGATTGGATTGCCCGAGCCGCTTCCAAAAAAACCGATCAGGCACAGAAGCGCGATCACCGCGAGCACCCACGGTGTGTGGATCACCCAGCTCCAGATCGGGTGGCGCCTTCTGACCTTCATTTCGTCCCTTCTTCAAGGAACTTCTGAATGTGCAATCGCTCGCGGCTTTCCTTCAGCCAGCGCGCCGCTTGATCATTGATGTCGTTTTGCACCAGAGCTTCCTGGATGGTGTCATGCGCGGCATCCAGTGTTGGTGGCTGTTGCCCGTGCGCCTTTGCGGTCGGCACGACTGCGTTGTTATAGAAACCCTCGATAGCCTTTTCATCGACTTGCGCGGATGGCCGAAACCTCGAATCGAGGTAGTTGCCCAGATAGAGCTGCGAGGCCACCATCTTTCGCACTTCCGCGTCGCTTAGGCCGCTCTGCTTCTTTCGCGCTTCATATTCTTCCGGAGAAGGAAAGGACTTCACGTCTCGGGAAACCCCGCGGTCTATCTCGGCTTCCGTGGGCTTCGGAAACTGGGCGAGATCCGCTTCCGAGCGCACGACCCACTGATCGATCAGGCGGTCCAGAATCGCGCTCTCGCTTTCGGATTTGCCGTTCACCAGCTCTTGATATCGCTGCAGTTCCTGGACGTCGCTCATCAGGATGATGTCGTTATCCACGCGCGCCACGATGCGATCCACAACTTCCTGGCCCGCTAAGAGCGCAGCAGTCCCGAGCAAAGAAATCATAAAACCAAATCCGAAAATCTTTCCCCGCCGCATCAGAAAGTCGACCCCAAATTGAAGAAGATCTGCAGCCTCGGAAGTTGCGCACCTTTGAAGCAGGCCGGTGTTGCCGGCACTCCCGTCGTGTCGGGAACACAGGGCACGACAAAAAATGGACGGTTGATCTGATAGCCCAAATCAATTCGAATCGGTCCCACCGGCGTGGCATACCGCAAGCCAAAGCCCACCGTATGCGCAAAATAATTGAGTTCATTTGTGCAGTTGGAGACACACAGCGTCGGATTCGTCGCGCTCGCCGGCATCGACGGATCCTGCAGCACGAAGACAGGCTTCGGCGAATACGCGCGAAACGTAATACGGTCCAGCCGGCTGTACACATTTCCCCCGTCGTAAAACAACGCGCCGCCCAGTTGCGTGCCGACGAAGGGCAACCGCAGCGGAAATCGAAACTCCTGGTTCAACACCAGCATCGCCTGGCCACCCACCGGGAAGCCCGTGCACGGGTCACGCGGTCCCGCTTGGTTGAGCGCAAATCCCCGCAGCGACGTTCCTCCGCCGGCGAAGAACCGCTCCGGCAGCGGGATGATTTCCGGTTCCGGGCCCGTGGGCGCCGTTGCGGTGCACTGCGTCGCGGTGGGCGCAGGAAACGCGAGCGATTCCGTATTCGCGAACGGCTCGAGAATCCCAATACGGATCGAACGCGCAAAACTGAAACGCCGTTTGATGGGATAGTAGGTGGAGTTTTGGAAGAAAAATCGCATGAAGCTGGAGCTCGAGCCGATACCGGTGCTGGCGATGCTGAAGTCCGCGCTATTGAAGCTTCCTTTGCTGGCGTCCGCGGGATTGTCCCTTGTGTCGCGCAGCCACGTCACTCCAAACTCGGACACCAGCGTGGGCTGTTCGAACAGCGGGATCTGCTCCTGAGTAATAGTCAAATTTAGATCCGATATCAGCACTTTGCGGAACGCATACCGATAGAGGATCGTAGTAAACGGCGTCACCTGATCGGTCAGTTGAAGCGACCCCTCATACCGCATTTCCGTAAATGTGTTGATATCCTGCGTTTTTTCCGTGTAAGCCGTTGCCTGCGTGCTGTAGTGAGAATTTCCGAACGTATTTGGGATGGAGTACCCCAGCAGCGCGCGATCTTCGATCGTGCTACCTCGCAGTTTCAGCGAAAGCGAGTCGGCCCTGCCCGTCAGATTAACCTTGGTCAACTCGAATATTCCCCGTGGGGCGGCCTGCACTTCGCCACCAATTGGATTTGTTGTGCTCGCCAGTCGCTGCACCTCAAACCCTCCGCCATACGCCATCGTGTAACGTTTGGCTTCCTCAACCAAAACCACGATGTCTTTGTCCGGATCTGACCCCGCGGGATTCTGCGGTTCGATCGTTACACGGTTGAAGATCCCCAGGTTGTACAAACGCCTCTGCGATTCGACTACGTCTCCTTCGCGGAGCGGTTCACCCTGCTTGACGCGTATTTCACGCCGAATAACTCCCAGCCGGGTGCGGTTGTAGCCTGTCAGAAGGATTCGCCTCACTCGCGTTTGCGGCCCTTCGGTAATCTGATAGACGAGCCGCACGGGCGCGGTCTGCGCCGCTTCCGGTTTCGCTGCTTTTTCTTCTTCCTTTTTCTTGTTCTTCTCGCTTTCCGTTGCCCCTTTCTTGGTCTCCTCGGCCGCGCTAGCAGTCTTTTCAGGGGTGATCGTTTCCGCCGTCGATGTGAAACTCGCTTCTGGAAATCCTTCGTTGAAATACAGCGCCAGAATATTGTCCCGGTCCGTCGACACGTTGAAATCGGAGTACGGCTGCCCAGGCGTCGATCCGACCACCCCGAGCAACTCCTGTTCCTTGAGAGCGTGAACGCCCTCAATCTTGATCGACGCCACCCGCGTCTGCTCGCCTTCCTCGGTGTTGAATCGAACGAAAATATCTCCGTCTTTTCCTTTGTAATTGTCCAGGATTTGTCCCTGCACCTTCGCGTCCAGAAAGCCGTTTGCGTCATACAGGCCCTGCATCGATTCCGCATCGGATTGGATCAGCCGCCGGCTGAACCTTCCCCGCGAACCCCAGGCCGCTCCATAAATTTGCAGCCGGCTCCGCAGCAGTGCTGTGCTGAAATAATGGTTGCCCGTGATTTCAATTCCGACCAGCCTGTGCCGGTCGCCTCTCTCGATGTGATACGTGATGACTTCTTCCGTGCCCTTCGCGCGCTGGTCTTTTCCCTGGACGTCTTTCGTCTCCGTCGTGTAACTCACGTTCGCGTCAAAGTAGCCGTTGCGCTCCAGCCGCTCCAGCAGATTGCGTTTCCCTTCTTCTAGAAGGTCGGTATCCACTGCGCCCTCTTGATAGACCGGGATTAGTGCTTTCAGGGTTCCCTTTGAAAATTTTGCTCCGGTGACCGCCAGCTCCACTTGAGGACCTTCGGTAACCTCCAGCGTTAGCGGCATGGTATTTTTCGCTGGGTCGTACTCGCCCCGGCGGATCATGGCACGGGCGCTCAAGCGGCCTTTCTTTGCCAGAAATTTTCGAATGCGGTCCGTTCCGCGCTGGATGCGCGCCGTCGTGACCTCTATTCCCAACTTCATTTTGAGCCGAGAAAGAATCTCCGCGTCGCGGTACTCCGTTTCGTTCTTTAGCTCAATGGACCCCACGCGCGCCCGCGGCCCCGGCTTTATGTGCACCAGGATGTCCATCTCATGAGTCTCCGGGTGCGGCTGGTTTTCAGCCGAGACCTGCGCCGTATACAGCCCCTCTTCTTTTAATACGCCTCGCAAATGGTCGAGCCCTTCGTCCACATCCTCTTGCCGGAAGGGATGGCCAAGCGAAAGCTGCATGGCCGCCGCGGCCGAGTCATCCGTAGGTGGTGGTGTAAGTCCATCGATGAGCACCCGGTTGAAGAAGAGATTTTCACGCACCACGAAATCGAGCCGAACGCCGCTACCGACCGGAGTTGTTACAGCTTTCAAGTCCGCGTAATCGCCTGTTCCATAAAGTGCGCGTATGCTCTTTGCAAGCTGATCTCTATCAAGCGGTTTCCCAATCTCAACTGCAATTCCGGCAGGCGATTCAGACAACACGCGCCCATCTTCCGTCACAATACGCATCGCAACCACGGCGGCATTTGCCACAACCGTCTGGGGCTCCGCCCTAGCCTGCCCGTAGCTTGTAGCCGCTCCCAAAGCCAGCGCCAACACGGCAACTCTTCGTAATCTCTTGCCCCATCTCGAATTCATGCTCACTATCGCTCAGACGAAGCGTAGCACAAGGCCGTTGCCCGTCTCTGTATCTCTAGCGTTATGATGAAGTAAGAGGGACGATGGCCGACACTGCCGCACCGGGCTCACGCTTGTTTCATCCGCTCCAGGAAAAGTACTCCCGTCAGATGCTTTTCGCCGGGATCGGCGAGGAAGGCCAGAAGCGTCTTCTTGCTTCCAGCGCCGTCATTGTAGGTTGTGGCGCAATTGGCGCGGCGGCAGCCGGGCTCCTTGTGCGAGCCGGCGTCGGCCGAGTCAGGATAATCGACCGCGATTTTGTCGAGCCGTCCAATCTGCAGCGGCAAACTCTCTTCGACGAAGACGACGCAGGTGCCGCTCTTCCCAAAGCCATCGTGGCAGAGCGCAAGCTCCGCGCCATCAACTCCGGCGTCTCCGTCCAAGGGCTGGTTACAGATTTAAACCCGCGCAATGCGGAGGAGTTGCTCAGTAATTTCGATCTAATCCTCGACGGCACCGACAATTTCGAGACCCGCTTCCTTATCAATGACTACGCCGTCCAGTCCAATTGTCCCTGGATTTACGCCGCGGCCGTCGCCAGTTATGGCGTAAGCATGACCGTTCGTCCCGGCCTCACTCCCTGCCTCGCCTGCTTCCTTGATTCTTCCTCTAATGGGCATGGTCTTGAAGAAACCTGCGATACGGTCGGCGTCCTCGGCCCCATCGTCAATCTCATCGCCTCGCTCGAGGTTGCTGAAGCGCTAAAACTTCTCGCCGGCCGCGAAGAAGCTCTCCATGGCCGGCTGATCTCTTGTGACGTTTGGAGCGGCCGCTTTCAATCCGTCCGCGTGGTACAAAATCCCGCCTGCCGCGCCTGCGTCCGCCACGAGTTTTCTTATCTAAAAGGGCAAGCCCAGCCCCACGTCACTCTGTGCGGACGCGATTCCGTGCAAATTCACGAACGCGGCAGAACTCTGGATTTGGGAGCGTTACGCGGCAGACTTGCGGCTACCGTTTCCGATATCCGCCACAACGATTTCTTGCTCTCGTTCCGCGTGGAGCCTTATCAAATGACCGTCTTTACCGACGGCCGCGCCATTCTAAAAGGCACAAAAGACCCCGCCGTGGCCCGCTCCCTGTATGCGCGCTATATCGGTTCCTGATCATCGTCGATTTTTAGGTGGGAGTTGCGATTGCTGTAAGTGGATTTTATCTGGTCTTATATGCAGTTGAGTATGCAAAGGTTACCAATCATTTTGCGCTTTATCGCGGGTTCAGATTCAGCGAGGATGTCCGGTCCGCCCAAAGGAGCTCCGCATATTCGATCGATCCAGGTTTTCGCGCAAGTTCATCAGCGTCAGAAACGTGCTCAGAATTCTCGCTTTCAAATCGTCGGTCAGGTGCAAACCACTTGTCGCCACGCGCGCCAGCCGCTCGCCGCTTTCCGTGATGAACCGCATGATCTCTCTCTGACGCTCGTGCGGTGCGTTCCCCAGCGCCGTCTCGCGCCGCATCTCCGCGCAGCTTCCCTCGATCGATAAGGTGAAATGAAAAACACAGACCTGCTGCTGCTCAGCGAGGGCCGGCGGCGAGTCGTTCTTGCATCCCGTAACTTTGCAAGGTGTAGCCATGGGGCGCGTAATCAGCGGCTAGCAAGATAGGTAACCATTCCTTGCCCCAAAAATCCAGTATCCTTCCGCCGAAGGTTCCAAATCCTGCATGACCTGGTTCCGCACCCCTTGTCCCTGGCGCCAATCCCGTCTCGCAGTGCGGCCAAAATAATTCTATTTTTTATTCAAAAATGTTTGTATAAAAATGCAGGACGCTGTATATTTGCAGTTGTCATGAGCGCCGGTAAAACATTTCGCCATGGCCAGATCCTGCGGCTTATTAGCGGTCAACCGATCGCCAACCAGGAGGATCTTCGCCGCCGCCTCGCGCAGCAGAAGATGCGCGTCACCCAGGCCACTCTTTCTCGCGACCTTCAGGAGCTCCGCCTCGTCAAGACCCAGGAAGGCTACAAACCCGAAACCGTTCTTCCCGAGGAGAACGGGAACGGTGCGCACCCTCTTCCTCCGCTCGCACGCGCCCTTCGCGAGTTTCTTCTGGATATTCGCCCCGCGGAAAATCTGCTCGTTCTAAAAACTCCTCCCAGCGGCGCTCAGCCTTTGGCCGCCGCCGTGGACGCCTCAAAGTTTCCCGAAATTGCCGGAACCATTGCGGGTGATGACACGGTCCTTATCATCACGCCCAGCAAGAAAACGCGCGATTCCTTGCAAAAAAAGATCGAAGCCCTGGTGAAATGAGAGACTCTCGCCAAGTCGCTGTCGTTGGTGCCACCGGATACGCGGGGCTCGAGCTCGCAGGCATTCTTCTGCGCCATCCTGCCGTCACTTCCGCGGCCTTTTATGTGCGGGAAACGCGCGGCGCCAACTGCATCGCCGAACTCTTTCCACAATTCCGCGGTTGGGGGCAAGCCCCCTTGCGCGCGCTTTCGCTCGACGCCGTCACATCCTCTTCGGCCGGGACCGCTTTTCTCGCCACGCCTCATGAGGTTTCCGCGGAACTCGCCCCCGCGCTTCTCGAAGCGGGTTTGCGCGTGATTGATTTGAGCGGCGCTTTCCGCTTTCGCTCAGCGGAAACCTTCGCCTCCTGGTACAAACTGCCAACGCCCCATGCCGATTATCTGGGCGAAGCCGTCTACGGCCTTCCCGAGTTGTACTCCGAAGAAATAGCTAAGGCGCGGTTGATTGCCAATCCAGGCTGCTATGCCACGAGCGTCATCCTCGCCCTTCGCCCGCTAGCCGATGCCGGTTTTATCGCTCCGGACCCAGGTGTCATTTGCGATTGCAAGTCCGGCGCCAGCGGAGCCGGCAAGGATCCGCGCCGCGATCTGCAATTCGTGGAAGTCGACGAAAATTTCAAAGCCTACAATCTTTTTTCACATCGCCATACGCCGGAAATTCTCGAACATACCGGCCTCGGCGATTCCCAGCTCATTTTTTCGACGCACCTGCTGCCTCTCGCCCGGGGCATTCTTTCCACCATTTACGTCACACTCTCCGCGCCGCAATCGCCCGAGGCCATCGAAACGCTCTATCGCAAGTTTTATGCCGGCCGTCCCATGGTCCGTATTTGGCCGGCGGGCGGGCTTCCCGAGCTGCAGCACGTTGCGCATACCAACTTCTGTGACATCGGCTTTGTGATGGACAAATCCAGCCAACGCCTGATCGTCGTCTCCTGCCTCGACAATCTTGGCAAAGGTGCCGCCGGCCAGGCCGTTCAGAATTTCAACCATATTTTGGGTATCGAGGAGAAAATCGCACTCCAATGAAAACCGTAATCAAGTTCGCTGGAGCTTTACTCGAAGACGATGCCACCATGCGTGCTCTGGCCCGCCAAGTCGCTGTCCTTGCCAGCGAGGGCCACGAGATTCTCGTGGTCCACGGCGGTGGCCGCGCTTTCACAGAAGCCCTCAAACGCATGGGCATCGAGAGCAAATTTGTCGCCGGTCTGCGCGTCACCGACCGCGAGACGCGCGATGCGGCTGTTATGGTCTTTGCCGGGCTGCTGAACAAACGCCTTGCCGCTGCAATCTCTGCCGAAGGTTATCCCGCAATTGGCGTTTCCGCCGCGGACGCTCAGTGCTTTCTGGCGGAGCCCATGTCGCATGGCGAGGTCGCGGGCAGCCTCGGGTTCGTTGGTTATCTCACTGGCTTGAACAACGCTTTCATCGAATCGCTCTGGCGCGAGCGCCTCGTTCCTGTCTCTCCGTGTCTCGGCCTCGGCCCCGATAACGAGCTGTACAACATCAACGCCGACCACATGGCTGCTGCTTGCGCGGAGTTTCTTGGCGCCGACCAGTTAATCTATCTCACCGACGTCGCTGGTGTTCTCGATGGCGACAAGGTTCTCTCCGCCATCACCTGCGAAGAGAGCGAGCGCCTCGTCCAGTGCCGCGTCGTCTCCGGCGGAATGGTTCTCAAACTCGAAGCTGCCAAGCGCGCTCTCGAGGGCGGCGTACGCGAAGTTCGCATTGTCGGCGGCTCTGCTGCCGATGCTCTTCTACTCGCGTTTCATTCTGCGGAACCTGGCGCGGACGACCATTCCTCGCCGATTCCGGGCACCCGCGTTCTGCGCGAGCCTTTTCCTACGGCGCAAGCGGCGCTTTCGGCGGCATAATGCGCAAATTGAATACAAACAAATTGGGGCGTTCGGCTGCTCGAAAAGCGAAGAAAGCACCAGCTCGTGCCTCGAAAGCGAATTCCATCCTGCGGGATGCGAATCAATTTCTGCTGCCAACCTATAAGCGCCAGCCCATTGTCTTCACCCATGGGCGAGGCTGTTACGTCTACGATTCGCGTGGGAAGAAATATCTCGATTTCCTGGGCGGCATCGCCGTAAACGCTCTGGGCCACGCGCATCCGCGCATCGTCAAAGTCATCCGCCGCGAATCCGCGCGCGCGATTCACCTCTCCAATCTATTTCACAACTCTTTTCAAGGACCGCTAGCTCGCAAACTCGCGCAATGGTCCGGCCTCGACCGCGTGTTTTTCGCAAACAGCGGAGCCGAAGCCGTCGAAGGCGCCCTCAAGCTCGCTCGCCTCTATGGCCGCGCTTCGACCGACGCTCCCGGCTCCCCAGCCCGCAAGCACCGAATTTTGGCGCTCGAAAATTCTTTTCATGGCCGCACCTTTGGCGCCGTGAGTGTTACCGCCACGGAAAAATACCGCCTCCCGTTCGCTCCTCTCGTCCCCGGTATCGAATTTGTACGCTTCAACGACGTCGCCGATCTCGAATCGAAATTCGACGACACCGTCTGCGCCATCCTCCTCGAAACCATTCAGGGCGAAGGCGGAATCTATCCCGTGAGCGAGGATTTTTGGAATCGCGCGCGTTCGCTTGCCACAAAAAATGGCGCGCTTCTCATCGCTGATGAAATTCAATGCGGCCTGGGACGTACCGGCCGCTATTTCGCTTACCAGAAATTTTCTTCAAAGCCGGATGTTGTGCTGATTGCCAAGCCGCTCGCCGCTGGCCTCCCGCTCGGCGCCGTGCTCACGACAGAAGCCGTCGCCCAGCGCATCTCTCCAGGCTTGCACGGCACCACTTTCGGTGGCGGCCCGCTCGCTTGCGCCGCGGCTCTCGAATTTCTGAATATCGTCGAAGACGAAAAGCTCCTGGAAAATATTCGCGAGCGAGGCGCCGAATTACGCGATGGCCTCTCCGCGCTGGCCGCGAAATTCCCTTTCATCCGCGAAATTCGCGGCGAAGGCTTGATTCTCGGCATTGAGCTTTCCATCGAGGGCGCTCCCTTTGTCCAGCAATCCATGCTTCGCGGCCTGCTCATCAACTGCACTCACGATTTCACGCTGCGCTTCCTCCCGCCGTTTCTCGTCACTCGCGCGCAAGTGCGCCAGTTTCTGCGTCTGCTCGAACAATTGTTCGTAACTACCCCGCAAAAGGCCGCCACTTCGGAGCCCGCGAAATCCGCGCCTCCCTCGCATGCTGCCCTCGCCGCGGCAAGGTGAAATAAAAAATGACTACAACCTCTCTCGTTGCACCTATTTCCTTGGCGACTGACCTGCTCACCGGAGCGGAATGGAGCCCCACTCACACGCGCGACCTCCTTCAGCTCTCCGCGGACATCAAAGCGCGTCCCGGCCGGTACGCCTCCACGCTTACCGGAAAATTCATCGCTCTGATTTTCGAAAAGCCCTCGCTTCGCACCCGCGTCACTTTCGACGTCGGTATCCAGAGCATGGGCGGCTCGGTCGTTTTCCTAGACCACACCCAAGCTTCCGCTTCTCTCGGCGCGCGCGAGTCCATCGCCGACGTCGCGCGCAATCTCGATCGCTGGGTTCACGGCATCGTCGCCCGCGTCTACAAGCAAAGAGTCCTCGAGGAAATGGCCGCCAGCGCCAACATTCCTGTGATCAACGCGCTCTCCGATAAATTTCATCCCTGCCAGGCGCTCGCCGATTTCTTCACCCTCGAGGAAAAATTCGGCGCTCTTCGCGGTTTCAAACTCACCTACGTCGGCGACGGAAACAACGTTTGCCATTCCTTGATCTATCTAGCCGCGCGCCTTGGTGTTCACCTGCGCATCGCCACGCCGCCCGACTATCAGCCCTTGCCGGAAGTCGTTGCCGATTCCAAGCGTGTGGCCAAGGAAACGCGCGCAAAAATCGAGCTGATGACCGATCCGCGCGAAGCCGTCTCAGGCGCTCAGGGCGTTTACACCGATGCCTGGACCAGCATGGGCTTTGAAGCCGAGGAAAAAATTCGCAGCGCTGTGTTCGCACCTTATCAAGTCAATGCGGAACTGATGGCCTTAGCGGCTCCGGAAGCCGTTTTCATGCACTGCCTTCCGGCGCACCGCGGCCTCGAAGTCACGCACGAAGTTCTCGATGGCCCGCAGTCGGTCGTCCTCGACCAGTCGGAAAACCGCATGTACGTGCAGAAAGCCATCCTGCATACGTTATTCTGAGCCGTGGATGCTAACCATCGCATCGCGCCGTTTTGCATTTCTAGGGGCACGGCACGCAGTGCCCGTCTTTGAGCCGTTAGACTCTTAAACTTTTTTCAAAACGAGGAACCGTGAAAACGCAATTGCCAAAACCCAAAAAAGTAGTTCTCGCTTATTCCGGAGGCCTTGACACCTCCATCATCATTCCCTGGCTCAAGGAAAACTATCAGTGCGAAGTCATCGCCATGATCGGCGACGTCGGCCAGCAGGAAGATCTGGAAGCCGCCCGAAAAAAAGCACTGGCCACCGGTGCATCGACGGTGTTCGTCGAGGACCTGCGCGAAGAATTCGTCCGCGACTACATCTGGCCCACTCTCCGCGCGGGCGCTGTCTACGAGCACACCTACCTGCTCGGCACTTCCATGGCTCGTCCCATTCTCGGCAAACGCCAGGCCGAAATCGCTCTCGAGCTTGGCGCTGACGGCCTCTCTCACGGCTGCACCGGCAAGGGCAACGACCAGGTCCGTTTCGAGCTGGCCTACAAAGCCATCGCGCCAAACGTGCAGATCATCGCCCCCTGGCGCGAATGGGACATCGATTCCCGCGAAGATGCCATCGCCTACGCCGCAAAGCACGACGTGCAAGTCGAACAAAGCAAGAAAAACATCTACAGCCGCGACCGCAACATCTGGCACCTTAGCCACGAAGGCGGCGAACTCGAAGATCCCGCCAACTCTCCGAACGAAGCCATGTGGCAGTGGACCGTCTCTCCAGAAAAAGCGCCGGACAAATCCGAAGAAGTCGAAATCGGTTTTGAAGCCGGCACACCGGTCAGCGTCAACGGCGCGAGGCTCGGTCCCGTTGATCTTCTCAACACGCTGAATGAAATCGCCGCAAAGCACGGCATCGGCCGCACGGACATCGTCGAAAATCGCCTCGTCGGCATGAAATCCCGCGGCGCGTACGAAACGCCCGGCGGCACGCTCCTCGTCACCGCGCATCGCGAACTGGAAACGCTGACCATCGACCGCGAGACCACGCACTTTCAGCAAGCTCTCTCGCTGCGCTACGCCGAACTCGTCTATTACGGCTTGTGGTTCTCCCCGCTGCGCGCCGCGCTCGACGGTTTCTTCAACACTTCTCAGCAGCGCGTCACCGGCACCGTCGGCCTGAAACTCTGGAAAGGCACGCTCACCGTCACCAAGCGCGTCTCGCCATTCTCGCTCTATCGCACCGACCTCGCCAGCTTCACCATGGGCCGCTACAACCCGAAGGATGCCGAAGGCTTCATCAATCTCTTCGCTCTACCGGTCACGGTCCGTCCCAAAGCGAAAGCCGAAGGCAGCAACCATTAAATCGGCCTCGTAGGGGCACGGCATGCCGTGCCCCTTCCTGGCGAGGTCCACAAATTGTGCAGCAGGAAAACTAAACGCGGCGATAAATGCCAGGACTTTACAGATGACCGAACGCAAAGACGACCGACTCTGGGGAGGACGTTTCGAACGTGAGCCAAATGCTCACTTCGACGCGTTCCAGCGCTCCTTTGCGTTCGATCGCCGCCTCTTGCCCTACGAAATCGCGGTCGATCGCGCCTGGGCCAAAGCCCTCGAGACCAATCGGTATTTTTTCCACCGATGAAGTTCGCCAAACCTCAGCCGCGCTCGACAAAATTTCCGAGCGCGCGCAAAACGGATCCCTGCGTGGGTCGACACGTTCGGCGCCAACGCCGAAGACGTTCACCACTTCGTCGAGAAAGCTCTAGTCGAAGAACTCGGTCCTCTCGGCTGGAAGCTGCACACCGGCCGCAGCCGCAATGAACTCGTCGCCACGGACTTTCGCCTCTTCGTCATCGACGCCGCCGCGGAAATCCATCGCGCTTTGTCTGCACTCCTGAACACGCTTCTCATGCAGGCCAAAGCAAACATTACGGCCCCCATGGCTGGCATGACGCACATGCAGCACGCGCAGCCCATCCTGCTTTCGCATTTTCTGCTCGCCCATGCCGAAGCGTTCCTGCGCGACGTCACACGTCTTCAACATTCCGCCGCAAGCGCCGACGCTTGCCCCATGGGCTCTGGCGCGCTCGCTGGAAATTCGTTTGGCATCGACCGCAACGCCATCGCGCGGGAACTCGGTTTTTCCAAAATCACCGCCAACAGTCTCGATGCCGTCAGCGACCGCGACTTCGCGCTCGACTACCTTTTCGCGCTCACCGGCATTGCCACCCACCTCTCGCGTCTCGCCGAAGATTTCGTCATCTTCGCATCGCAAGAATTCGCATACGTGATATTGCCCGACGAATACTCGACAGGCAGCAGCCTCATGCCACAAAAGAAAAACCCCGATTCCTGGGAACTGATCCGCGGCAAGACGGGCCGCATCACCGGTGCGTTGCTCGGTTTGCTCACCACTCTTAAAGGCTTGCCCACAAGCTACCAGCGCGACCTGCAGGAAGACAAAGAAGCTCTCTTCGCAGCGCATGACCAGGTCGCGGTCATGGTGGCAGTCGCCGCCGGCGCACTCGAGACGACGAAATTCAATGCGGAGCGGCTCACCGCGGCGGCGTCGAACCCCGTACTCCTGGCCACCGAAGCCGCCGATTACCTCGTCCACAAGGGCGTTCCGTTTCGCCAGGCTCACGACATCGTCGGCAAAGTCTTGCGCGAAGCGGAGCGCCAGGAAAAAGCCTGGACGGAAGTGCCTCTGGGAGATTTGAAGAAAATCTCTCCCGCATTCGAAGCCGATTTTCACGATGGACTGAACCTCGCAGCTGCTCTTGCGGCCAAGAAAGTTCCCGGCGGGACTGCACCGGAATCAGTCCGTAAAGCGATTTCCGATTTGGAAGAACGTCTCAACAAGAAAACCAGCAAAATAGGAGCCACGCCATGAACATGCAATCCGCGATTCAGCTGCAAAACCAAACCTCCCTTTCGGAGGAGAGGAGGTCCCTTCCGGGGGCGGCGCGCTAGTCACACGGATATTCCGCTGATGAAGCACGCACTCTCCGAAGCATCCCTCCCGCGCGGCTTCCGCTTCGCCGCGACCGCTTGCGGCCTGAAAAAAACCGGCGCGCTCGATCTCGCGGTTATTTCGAGCGACGTCCCGGCTTCCGCCGCCGCGGTCTTCACGCAAAATCTCGTCGTCGCCGCCCCCGTCACGATCTCCAAGGAACATCTCCGCGCGTCGAAAGGCCGCATGCGCGCCGTCATCGTGAATTCCGGCAACGCGAATTGCGCAACGGGCCCCGCGGGTCACGCCGCAGCGCTGAAAACAGTTGCGGAAACAGCCAAGCGGCTTGGCTGTACGCCCAACGAAATCATTGTTTGTTCCACGGGCGTGATTGGCGTGCCAATGGCTGTCGATAAAATTCTGCGCTCGCTGCCAAAGCTAAGTCGCAATCGCCGCCCATCCGCGCGTTCCTTCGCCGAGCTTTCGCTCGCCATTTGCACCACCGACACCCGCCCGAAAACCGCCGGCGCTTCGTTCAAAATGGCCGGCAAGCGAATTCACATGGTTGGCTGCGCAAAAGGCGCGGGAATGATTCATCCCAACCTCGCGACCACACTCGCGTTCGTCGTCACCGATGCCGCCATTGCGCCCCCGCTGCTGCAAAAAACGTTGCGTGACGTCTGCTCGCGCACCTTCAACTCCATCAGCATCGATGGCGACTCTTCGACGAATGACACGTCTGCTGGTTTTTGCCAACGGCGCAGCAGGTGCGCCCGCCATTCGCGCCGGAAGCGCGGCCCATCGTGCCTTCGCCGCGGCGCTCGAAGAAGTTTGCCGGTCGCTCGCTCTGCAGATCGTCGCCGATGGCGAAGGCGCGCAGCGCGTGATCGAAATCGAAGTGCGCGGCGCGAAAACGGAAGCGGCAGCGAAGCGTATTGCGGAAACGATTGCCACCTCTCCGCTCGTCAAGACCGCCTTCGCCGGCGGCGACCCCAACTGGGGCCGCGTTTTCGCCGCCGCCGGACGCTCCGGCGTTTCCTTCGATCCCGCGCGCGTCGATATCAAAATGGCCGGCATTCCGGTGTTGCGGCGCGGCGTTCCGCTCGATTTCAACGAACGCGCCGCCAGCAACAAACTCCTCGCCGAACATGTTCCCATCGTCCTCCATTTGCATGCGGGCACCGCCTCCGCGCGCTACTGGACGTGCGATCTCACCGCGGAGTACGTTCGCATTAACGCGTCTTACCGTACTTAGGTGATTCTCGCCGAACCTTTGCACTGAATTTTCTGAATCAGGGAGGGACGAATGCACTCGCTTAGAACAGCCCCAGTAGGTCGGTGGTTTTTCTCTTTCGCGTTGTGGTCCGGATTTCTCGCCGTCGCTCCGCTTCCAGCGCATTCGCAGGCCGCGCCGTCACCCACCGCGCCAACGGCTTCGCAAAGTCCGGAAGAGATCGATCAAACCTGGCAGCACGCCAGCGCAAAATACGATGCGTCCCGCGCGGCTCTCCTCAAAGAAGCGGATCGCGGCGATCGCGAAGGCCCCTTCCGTCCCGATTGGGAGTCGCTCGAAAAATACGAAGCTCCCGAGTGGTACAAAGACGCTAAATTCGGCATCTTCATTCACTGGGGCGTCTATTCCGTCCCCGCTTTCGGCAACGAGTGGTATCCGCGCAACATGTATCTCGAGGGTTCCGACGAATACAAACACCACATCGCCACATATGGGCCACAGGATAAGTTCGGCTACAAGGATTTCATCCCTATGTTCAAAGCCGAGCATTTTGATCCGGCAGCATGGGCGCGCCTCTTCAAAGAAGCCGGCGCCAAATATGTCGTGCCTGTCGCCGAACATCACGACGGCTTCGCGATGTACGACAGTGGCCTCAGCGATTGGACCGCCGCAAAAATGGGCCCGCATCGGGACATCATCGGGGAACTCGCGAAGGCCGTGCGCGCCGAAGGCCTCCACTTTGGCGCCTCCTCACATCGCGTCGAGCACAATTTCTTTCTCGGCGTTGGCCGCACCATCCCGTCCGACATCAACGACCCGCAATACGCCGCCTTTTACGGCCCCGCCCATACTTGGCTCGAGGCCAAGGATGGCGCTCCGTTATCCAACGATTTCACCTATGTTTCGCCCGCGTGGACCGCGGATTGGCTGGCCCGCGCCACGGAGATTGTCGAAAAATATCATCCGGACATCATGTACTTCGACTGGTGGATCGGTCAGCCTTCCGTGCGCGCGGATCTGACTCGTTTCGCCGCCTTCTACTACAACGACGAACTCAAATACAGCGGCCACGCCGGAGTCATCAATTACAAGGACTACGCCATGCAGGATCACAGCGGCGTTCTCGACATCGAACGCGGCCAACTTAGCGACATCCGTCCCCTCTACTGGCAGACCGACACTTCGGTCAGCAACAAGTCCTGGGGCTACATTAATGATGACACCTTCAAATCCCCGCAGTTCATCGTCCACCAGCTCATCGACATCGTCAGCAAAAACGGCAATCTTCTGTTGAACATCGGCCCGCGTTCCGACGGCACCATCCCCGAGGAAGTTCAGACCGTATTGCGCGATGTCGGCGCATGGCTGAACGTAAATGGCGAATCCATTTACGGAACGCGCCCCTGGAAAATTTATGGGGAAGGCCCAACAAAAGTTACTGCGGGTTCATTCCACGATACCGACACCGCTGGCTACACTTCAGAAGATTTTCGTTTCACCACGAAGGGCGCCACACTCTACGCAATGGAGCTCGGCTGGCCGTCCACCGGCGAGGCCGTTATCCATTCCCTTGGCAGCACCGCGATGAAGGGCCAGAAAATTGCTTCCGTCGCCCTGCTCGGTTCCGATGCGAAGCCTGCATTCCAGCAGGACGACGACGCGCTGCGCATAAAACTCCCCGCGCAACCCCCCGGCAAATACGCCTACACATTCCGCATCGAACTCGCCACGGCGGCGCCATAGAAGGCATCAGCAGGAGAAATCGGCACTCTACCGGCGCTACTCCCATTTCCAATTGGCGAATTGTTCTCGCAGCGCAATCTTCTTGAATTTTCCCACCGAAGTCCGCGGCAGCGCATCCATAAAGACGAACGCATCCGGTAGCTGCCACTTGGCAAAGGTCTGCGCGAGATAAGCCCTTAGCTCCTCGGCAGTAGTCTGCGAGCCATCCTTCAACACCACCGCTGCCACCGGCCGCTCCTGCCATTTCGGATGCGGCACGCCCACGACCGCCGCTTCCTTCACGGCTGGGTGACCCATCAGCGTGTTTTCAATATCCACGGAACTGATCCATTCTCCGCCGGATTTCACCAGATCCTTGGCGCGGTCCACAATCTTGATAAATCCTTCCTCATCCATCGTGGCGATATCGCCGGTTTTGAACCAGCCGTCTTCCGTCCACCGGTGGGCTTGGTCCGGCGACTTGTAGTAGCTCGCGGCCACCCACGGACCGCGAACCTCAAGCTCGCCAGGAGTATTCCCGTCTCGCGGTGCTTCCAAGGACTTACCCCCGAAGCCCTCCTCTCGCATCACGCGGAGTTCGACGAATGGCGTTGGCCAGCCTTGCTTGGTGCGTACTTCGTATTGTTGGTCCGGAGTCCAATCGCGCATGTGGCGTTTCAGTTTGCCAACAGTACCAAGGGGAGTGGTTTCGGTCATGCCCCAGAGGTGGAGTATATAGAGATTGTGCTTATCGAGGGCGCGCATGAGCCGCTCCGGCGGAGCGGAGCCGCCGCAAATGATGCGCACTGGCCAGCCAAATTTCCAGCGGCCGGGATCCTTCTCCAGGGCTGCGAGCACTCCGAGCCATACTGTCGGAACGCCACAAGCAATCGTGACATGCTCTTGGCTAATCAGATCGAGCACGCTTTCGGGATCTACGTTGGGCCCAGGGAGAATGAGACGCGCTCCAGCCATAGTGCAGGAGTACGGCAAGCCCCAAGCGTTGGCGTGAAACATCGGCGCAACGGGAAACACCGTGTCGGGATGTCCGATAGCAAAAGAATCCACACCTAATTCCGCAAAGGAGTGCAGGACCAGTGCGCGGTGAGAGTAGACGACTCCTTTGGAGTTACCCGTCGTGCCGGAAGTGAAGCACATGGCAGCCCCGTCGTCTTCATCGATCGCGGGATAGCGAAAATCATCACCAGCGCCGGCAAGTAATTCCTCGTAGTTCAAATAGCCTTCCGGGATCGGAACGCTGCCGCCGCAGTAAGGCACAACAATGACTCGCTCGAAAGACACACTATCTCGAAATTTCTCAAGAGTCGGCAGCAGCACATCATCGATCAGTAGAAAACGGTCCTCGGCATGATTGACAATGGCCGCGAGTTCATGCGGGTGCAACCGCAGATTCAGCGTTTGAAGAATGCCCCCCGCGCAAGGCACGCCGAAGAAAGCTTCGAGATGTCCCGCATGATTCCACATCATCGAGGCCACCCGATCGCCGGAACGCAAACCTAATCCCGTCAGCGCGTTCGACAGGCGCCGCGCTCGGCGGTAAAAGTCCCCGTACGTCGTTCGAATAACCGACCGGTCAGGTCTCCGCGATACAATTTCGACGCGCGCGAAAAGCTTGCCGGCGCGCTCCAGAATCGTCGGCAGCGTCAACGGAAAGTCCATCATCGTGCCGCGCATTGAGTTTTCCTCTCAGGGGTCTCGGCAGTTGATTCGGCGGCATCCTACCACTATTCGCCTGGCGGGGGTGTCTTAGCCGCGAGGAACGGAGCCCGTGAGCGACTCGGAGACTCCGCCGACAAGACGAAGTTCGCCAAGAACCGGGCAGGGGGCTAGACTCTTTCCCATTGCAAAAGGGGTTAATTTTCGAGAGGATGCCTCTGACCGCTGAAGTGCCGGTCTCGCCCCGCGGTAGCTTGGCTTTCCTGGCTGCCCGTGAACGATAGCTGTCCTTCAGCGCGCTCCGCGACTCTCACTTGGGTTCCGGGCAGAAGGAGTGGGCAGGTGAAGAAGCTCTACATCGGCAATCTTCCGTTTTCCGCCACGGAAGAGCAGCTTCAGGAATGGTTCGCACAAATAGGCGTTACCCCCTCGGGCGTCAATCTCATTCGTGACCGTTTTACGGGGCAATCACGCGGTTTTGCCTTCGTCGAAGTACAAGGCGACGAAGATGCGGATCGCGCAATCAACTCGCTGAACGGGCAGAACTTCGGTGGACGGAACCTGGTCGTCAATGAAGCGCGGCCGCAAGCTGAGCGCGGCGGTGGGGGCGGGGGACGCGGGGGCGGCGGTGGTGGTTACGGCGGGGGACGTGGCGGCCATGGTGGTGGCGGCGGCGGCCGAGGTGGTCACGGCGGCGGTGGTGGTGGTGGGCGTGGTGGCGGCGGTGATCGTGGAGACCGCGGGAACCGCTGGTAATCGACCCTTTAAGTCAAAATAGCCTTCGATAACGAAGCGGCGTCCGCTTATTCCGGGATGCCGCTTGGAACCTCCCTCAAAATTCCCCTACAGTATTTCTGCGCCTGTTCTCAAGTGGTTCTCCTGCAACATTCTGCTCCCAAATTCGTCTATAGGAGTGGGAGCACAGCGGCGCATTGCAAGCCGGGTTCGCGGGCCTCAATTTCGTCCTGCCCTTGGTTCTAGGTAAGCGGAAACGAGCGAGCCCTGGCAAGCCAAGTTCTCACTGGCGGACATTTGCCATTGCGTATAGTATCCCGCGCATAACTGCGTCCCCCGGCACCATGCGCTACCAAGTATCTGATTTCCCAGGAAGGAGTGCCGTGCGCGAAACAAATCGCCCGGTAACGTGTTTGAAACAATAGCCAAGGAAAATGACGCGCGCTTCCGAATGTGCAGTATGTTGAGCGCCTGGCGGCCCACCTCCCTAGGGAGAGATGGATGGTTATGAGGGGTCGCAGGTGAGTTGAGCGATGGCCGACAAATATGACGCGAACCTTATGGCCGCTCCATGCATCCAAGCGGCAGTAGAGGACGTATCAAAGACGACGATGACCACCTGGCACAAACGCGATTGGCAGCAATTTTATGAACTGGCGCGCCGCCCCTGGCAGCGTCATCGCCCGCCGCGGCCGGTCTATCCGACGGGATTGAATCGCGTGCTACCCGCGCAGGGGTTCAGTCTTTCCGAACTTGATGACGCCGGCGTCGATCTCGATCTCGCCGAGCGCCTCGGCCTTCCTGTGGATGCCGGACGCATCGGCGCTTATGGCCCGAACGTCACCGTGCTGCGCGATTTCGTCCGCTCTTCGCGCCAGCCTCGCTGACTGCATTTCTTGAATCCGTACACGAATCCAACCACGAACCCATACACATTTGTCTTAAATGATTTTTCCTTGGGCCGAGCCAGCATATCGCGATCGCTACAATCGTCTTTTGTTCTCCTCCCCGTTTTCTCTGGCCTCTACGCTGAAAATCGCGATGCATCGCTGGCCAAACAAACCAATCCTGCGCTCTGACTCGTGCTCTTAATTCTTAACTGTCAGCTGTTAGCTCTGCACTCTGAGGTCCGCACTCCGAGCAGTGAACTGTGAGCGATATCGCCTCTCCTCGCACTGGAAGTCTCCGCGTCTCACAAACACTTCGCCATTTTTTCCACAATCATTCACATTTTTGCACAGACTTTTCCCGCGATTTCCATTGACGCTCTCAACTACAAAGTTTATCTTCCGCTCCAGATTGAACCGGAAGCGAAAAAGACTTTACGGTTCAGTTCAGGCTTCGTGATTTCTTAACCGTTGTCGCGATTCTGAACGGAACCGGGAAGTTCAAAGACTTCCAGATGCAGTGCAGGTGTCGCAAGAGCTTAACCGCGATTGCGGCGCCAAGCTGGATCGGGGAGTTCAGAGATCATGGTCCGATACAGAGGCTGTGACAGCTTAACCGCCGTTGCAGTTCTGGATAGGATTCGAAGTCTCTGAAGCTTTGCGGTTCGGTTTAGAGGTTGCAATCGCTTAACCGCTGTTGCGACGTTAGACCGAATCGAGAAGCTCGTGGGCGTTGCGGTTTGGTACGGAGTTTGCGACGGCTTAACCGCTGCCGCGATTTTGAACCGGATCCGATGGCTCGTAGGTGGTACGACTCAGTTTGGAGGACGCGATTAGCCGCAAGGCTGTTGAGTCGCCGGATTGATCCGGAAGCCTGAAACTTTACGGCTCGATTTAGAGGGCGCAACACGCTTAACGGCTTGTTGCGCCCTCAACTTTTTCCGCCTCGCTTTCCGCGGTCGTCGTCACCACACGGATCCCTCCAGCCGGACTCTGCGGCGATATTTCCACCTTTGCTCCTCACTTTGAATTTGTTGTAAGCTTGCCCCGTGCAAATCGGGCAAAGACTCAAGACCTTGCGCGAAGAAAAGGATCTCAGCCAAGGCCATATCGAAAAGGCCACTGGCCTTCTGCGCTCGTACGTCTCTCGCGTCGAGAACGGCCACACAGTGCCCACCGTTGAGACTTTGGAAAAATGGGCCCGTGCGCTGGACATGCCGCTTTACAAAGTCATGTATGACGGCGACGAGCCGCCCAAGCCGCGCAAACTCGTCAGCGATGACGATAAAGGTCTCTGGGGCTATTCCGAGAAAGAAATATCCGAATTCAATCAGTTGCGCCGCTATCTAGCCAAAATGGCGCCCAAACAACGCACGCTACTCCTAGGTTTTGCCGCCCGCCTGGCCCGCCACGCCGCAAAGTAACCGCCTCGATAAAATTATCGATTACCAGGAGCGCGTGCCCCACGCTCGTTTTTTGAAGGTGCGTGTTTCTGCTCTGTCCATCGACTTTTCAATTCCTTGTTCCATCCACACGCCCTCACACATGCAATTCTTCAACGTGCTGCCGTCGAACTCTGATATTGCCTTCGTTCTTCCGCGCCGCCGCCAGGTCATACGCAAGCTGCATCCGCAACCACGTTTCCGCCGTGCTCCCGAAAGCCTTCGATAGCCGTATTGCCATCTCCGGGCTAATCCCAGACCTGCCGTTCACCACGTTATTGAGCGCCTGCCGCGTCACGCCGAGCACCTTCGCGCCCGCAATCACGGACAGTCCCAAAGGCTCAAGGCAATCGTGGCGCACGACGCGGCCGGGATGAACAGGGTTTTTCAGGGGCATGGAGTTTTCTTCCTTCTTAATGGTAGTCGTTGCGGCGCCTTGATGCCCTGCGTCGATTTCTTCTGGAATTTCTCACCCACTCACTTAAAAGTTACTCGCAGACGATACGACTCCTTGGAACTTCTCACTCGTTCAGTCCGAGCCTCGCACACCTGACAGTCATCCTCGAAGACGATTGGAAGGTAGGTAAAAGTAGGTCCGCTGCTGCCATCGAGCGTATCCATTATCCCGCCCAAGTAGTCGACTAGACTCCACCTGTCGAGGGAACAAGGCCGAAATACAGTCAGGCATAATTCTACAGGGCCGAAATACCACGCCCGTCCGGCCATTGCCCTTATGGCTGTCTGGCGCAGAGCAACGAACGATCGATGCCGAGGGTGCCGTTCATTTCGGATGGATTGCCTCCGCGTCTTGACTGGAGGTTCGCCGGGCACTTCAAAAACTAGCGATTCACCGGCTGCGGGGGCAGGCCGCCTCGGGAGCGAGCCCGGGTCATATGGCAGGAAGCTAGGCATTATTTGTGACAAAGACTCTACATAGGTCATTTTCGGTGATGGCGCATGGCCTTACCCAAAATATTTCCGGAACCCTTTTCTGTACTATCTGACTACCCTTCACGATTGTATTATTTATTAAGTATATTGATTATTCGCTTTGTCTCGACGGGATTCAAAGTGAGACAGATTCTTGCAGGAGACGATAAACAGAGGGATACGTACCGTAATCATTCAAGAGCCAGCCGATGCTTGCTGCTTCGGTGAGGCTCCTTGAACCAGCCTTCGTCCTTCAATCTATCCCAGGCGAGTCGGATGTCATCTTCGCGAAGAATTGCGCGCTTGCGAGCGTTCCATTGATGAACAGCGGCGATGGCTTCATCGACCGAGTGAACATTTGGCTCTTGCGTGGCCACCCAGTGGACGGTAGCTAGAAGTTCCATGCCGTAAGGAGTCTCGAATCCTTGAATCAAATTGCGTATTCGCTCAACTTGGATAGCCAAATCGGCGTCGCCGCTTGTTTTGATAAACTCGTCGGCTTCGGCCACTGCACCAGGCAGAACACCAATTTCTGATTCTCCGGCGAAGTCTCCTACCCCAGCGATGTAATGACCATCCAAAGCTTTCACTACGTGCCTCAACTTGTCGGAATATGGGCCGTAATTGTCTTTGACGAAACCAAGGTTGAGCGCTCGGCCAGCCTTTTCGAGAAAGTAAGCCAACTTTTGGAGTTCGATTCTGGTCAGGCCGTATTCCATCTCACGATAAATCGAGATGATCTTAATGATGGCAGCGCGTACAGGCGTCAAGTTTGGTTTCGCCGTGCGAGTAACCATCTCTCGGGCTGGCGGGGCGCCTTTCGGCTCGAACAGATGAACGTCGATCTCGGGATGGTTTGCGAACGCTTCAAAAATCAATTCTCGAACATCATCCCAATCTAAACCACCGTTGCCGCAACCAAGCGGGGGCAATGAAATGCTCTTGATACCAAGACGCTTCACTTGTTTCACGAGTTCGCGAAGGCCGTCTTCAACGTATTCAAGTTTGGAATCTCCGCGCCAGTGGACTTTAGTCGGGAAATTGATGATGTATCGAGGCTTCTCCCACTCGCCCAGATCATAGATGAACATCTTTCCGGGCCTGATTTCCTTTCTTTTCGAAGCGGCCTCGTACTCTTTGAAGTTCTTAGGCCATCGCTGTCTAAACTGCAAAGCGATTCCCTTGCCCATCACGCCGACGCAATTCACTGTGTTCACGATTGCGTCCGTCGTCTCTTTCAAGAGATCGCCGCTCTTGAGTCGCACTGTCACGCTTGTTGCCTCCTCAGTGATACCAGGCTGCTTTCACTTCCACTGGAATATCAATGTCTGCGTCATCAAAAATCCCTTCAACCTCCGCCGCTTTCTCTTTGCTGTAAACGCCAACGCAATCCATCAAACTCAACGGAAAGGTCTTATGTACCAAGAACTCCGCTTGACGGCTCGCTTTCCGACGCGTGTGGCGTGGGTTGTTCATGTTGTCAAAATAATATTGGCAGTAGCCGTCCAGGCGTGGAGCCTCAAAAAACAAATCCCAATCGATTTTGTCCAGATCAGCCAGATTCTTGAAGCACTTCGCAAAATTGAGCGTTGCATTGTGATCGTAAAACACAAAATCCAAGCGTTCCTTCACTACTGCTTCAACGGTGCTCACAAAGTGGACAATGTCCGCCTGACCGTGTGTGCAGCCTTCGACCAACCCTGCGTTGATTGCTGCCAACATCGGTGATCGCGGCGCAAAATAGAACGGAACGTAGTCGTGAATGACCCCGCCAGGTGGTTTCGCAACCAGTTTCGTTGCACGTTTGCCTTGCGCGCCCTGGTATGCGATGTTTGCGTGTTTAAGCTTCTTCTTTTGCAGCATCGAGTTTGCGTACAGCATCTTCGATCTTGCCATACCTACCAGGTTCGGAATCGGGGTTATGTGAAATATGCGCAGTGGGCGTGGAGGAGGCAAGGATTGATCTCGGAATAGGCTCAAACGTCTTCGGGGTAAATCTACCTCATCTCCCTACCCACCGCAAAAACAACCAACTCCCCTAAACAAAAGCTGAAGCTTCGCTTTATGTTCGCCATGCAGTACGCCACTCTATACCAAGCCTTTTAGACGTGCAATAAGGATTTCCACTTGCTCCCGATCGGCACATGGACTACGCGGACCATTCCGTAACCAACCTATGAATCCCCGGGAGTCCAATGTCGTTCAATCTCCGGCAATCGTGCGGGTGGCGCAGCCTTTACGTCTTACGGCGATTTTGACTTTGTCTTTTTCTCGGGTGCCCCACCTTTTCGTGTTTGGTTTTTGCAAAGGTGGGTCTTCCTCTTCGCCTTAGCGGCACGGGTTTTGCTTTTACTTTGATCGGCTGACTCCCGGCCCTCGCGCCGTCCCTCAACTCCCACCAAACAAACGGCTTACAGTTTATACTTGACAACTAGTACCAATATGTTATAATCGGTGTGTCGATTGGGACACGGACCCTGTCCGTCCTCCCGCAAGTCATGCGCCTCGGTCGCGCGGTCCCTAAAATCCCCGCAGAATCTTCAGTCTCATTCAGATTACCACTTCATAAAAGCCGTCCTCTCCCAACTCTTTCAAAATCAACACTTCCACAACTGTTAATTCCACTCCACTCTAAGTCCTGTATCAGCAACGTTTACAAGAAACCCCAGGGGGAGGGCCCCATCTCCACCTCAAAAGTTTTGCAACTTGTCACTACCCGCTCGCCCCTCCTGCGTACACGCAGGAATCCGTGCAATCCCTTTCCGCTCATGAGTTTACTTCACAACTTGCGGACACCCCGGGTGGGGTATCTGCCGCTCTTCTCTGCGCCACCTCAGCGCACGCCGTTCACCCCGGCCGGGTCGGGGCGTCGGCGTTCACCCCGAACCGCTCGGGCCGTTATCTTTTTCCTTCTTGCCTTTCGACTTCCCCACTCTGTCATCCCGAGCGAAGCCGAGGGATCTGCTTCTTCTCCTGTTTTGCGTCCCCTCACTTTGTGTCCCTACTTCCTTGCTTTCCCGCCCTTCACATCCTTACCTCGTTACTTCCTTACTTCACGGATCACGTCTCAAAAGTCATCGGCCACGTCTCACGCCATTTGTACCGTCGCCGGAATACAGCTAAAATGAACGATTCGAGCTGCCCTTATGGCCACACCGTTTAACATCATCTCGAATCAGCCACCGGCGCAGATCCCCCTGCCGAACGCTCACCCGCGCCCGGACTGGCTCCGCGTAAAATTCTTCGGCGGCGAGCGCTACCAGGACCTCAAGCGCATCATGCGCACGCTGGACCTGCACACCGTTTGCGAAAGCGCGCGCTGCCCCAACATGGGCGAATGTTGGGACCACGGCACGGCTACCTTCATGATTCTGGGAGACATTTGCACGCGCGCTTGCGGATTCTGCGCCGTGCCCTCCGGCAAACCTGCTGGACCCCCCGATGAAGAGGAGCCCTTCCGCGTGGCCGAAGCCGTCGCGCGCATGGGTTTGCGCTATGCGGTGGTCACATCGGTGAATCGCGACGATCAGCCCGACGGCGGCGCCAACATCTTTGCGCGCACCATCGAAGAAATTCGCCGCCGGGTTCCCGGCTGCAAAGTCGAAGTGCTTATCCCGGACTTTCGCGGAAATTGGGACGCGCTCAACGTCGTCCTCGCCACCAAGCCCGACGTCCTGAATCACAACACGGAAACCGTTCCTCGGCTCTATCGCCAGGTCCGCAAAGGCGCGCTGTACGAACGTTCTCTGGAGTTGCTTGGCCGCGCCAAACAAACGCATCCCGATGTGCCCACAAAAACCGGCTTGATGCTTGGTCTCGGCGAAGAAAAGGAAGAAGTTCTAGCGACGCTGCAGGATCTCGCCGCGCAGGGCACGGACATTCTCACTCTGGGGCAATATCTTCAACCCACCCGCGAACATCTGCCGATCGTCCGCTACGTCCACCCCGACGAATTCGCCGAATTCAAAATCCTCGGCGAAGCCATGGGCTTCAAACACGTCGAAGCAGGCCCGCTGGTTCGCTCCAGCTATCACGCCTTCGAGCAAACCGAATCCGCCCACAAGTAGCACAGGCATTCTTGCCTGTGCTGTTTTCTTTTTCCCGGTATTCTCTCTTGCCCTTGCTCGCGCTATTTAGGCGCAGCCGTGGACCAATCCGTGAACGGCACAGCCCGCCCGCCACGAACCACCGTGGGAATGACGTGGCTGAAGCCTTTGTGTTCCTTCGTCGAATAATTCAGTTTTAGCTCTGGCCCCAGTCCCAAATCGTGGTCATGAATCGATTCGATGCCCCGAATAAGCCCTTCCCGCGTCACATCCTTCCCCTCGCGTTTCAAGCCTTCGACCATCACCATGGCGTCCACGAATCCTTCGAGGCTGACGAAATTGGGTTGGTCGGAAGGAAAATACTTCGCCAGCGCGCGGCGATAGAGAGCGACGGACTTCTGCTCCGTCATGTAGTACGGCGGCACGACCTGCGTGATGACCACTCCTTCCGCATCCGCGCCTGCTTCCGTAATCAACTCATCGGTGCCAACGAACGACACCGTCAGAAAAAGCGGCTTCCAACCCTTGGCGTGTGCCTGCTTGAGGATCGGCGCCACGGTATTCGCCGGTCCCACAACGACCACCGCTTCCGGGTTTGCTCGGCGCACCGTCTCGATGGCCGCTCCAGCCTCGGCCGATTGCCGCTGATAAGAGCCGACGGCTACGGGTGCCGCGCCGTGCGCCTTGAGAGCGATTTTCACTCCTTCAAGCACCGCCGTCCCGAACGCGTCCTCCGGATAAATGACTCCTATGCTTTTATAGCCGAGCGTTTTCCAGAGCCCATCGATCTGCTCGCGCGTTTCGTCGTAATAAGACGCGCGCACATTCACGATCCAGTGGCGCAAGGGGACGTAGAGCGTTTGCGCACCCGTAAACAAGCCGATCAATGGAATCTTGGCGTTGTCGGCCATGGGAACGTATTTCACCGCCGTGGGAGTGCCCACGAAAAATCCCATCGCGAAAACTTTCTCACTCACCAAGTGGTCAAAACAGGCTTGCGTTTTCGAAGGATCGTAACTGTCGTCCGCGGAGACAAGCTTTAGCTTCCGCCCATTCACGCCGCCTTCGTCGTTGATCATGTCGAAGTAAGCCTTCGCGCCCGTCACGGTTTGTATCCCGAGAAATTTCGACGGACCTTCGAGAGCGGAGCAAGATCCGATCAGAATTTCGCTTTCGGATACGCCGGGCGTGTTTTGTCCGCGTGCGGGTGCAACGCAGGTGCTGATGAAAGCAAACAGCAAAGGCAGTCCCAGGGCCCATTTCAAAGCGCCTATTTTCATCGTGCTCTCCATGCAGAGGGAAGCTGCGCAACAAGGGGTTACGAGTTCTAAATTAGCGCGTGGCGGAAAAATGTCCACCGATTATCGAACAGGGGGAAGCTTAAGGGTTAGCCTTGAGTCAACTGTTACGTATCTGGAATTAAAAAATTGTTGAGACACGACGCCGCGTGCCAGCAATGGGTTTGCTACTCTAAGTCCTCATGGCTCCGGCAAAGATCAAGACCCTGCGGGGCGTACTGTTTGATTGGGACGGCACGCTGGTCGATTCCTATGAGGCCGATTCGGCGGCTTATTTAGCGATGTTCAAGGAGATGGAAATTCCGTGGGACCTGGAAGAACTGGACCAGCATTATTCGCCGAATTGGTATCGCGTGTATCGAGCCGCAAAATTGCCGCGCTCGCGCTGGGATGACGCCGACCGCACGTGGCGCTCGCACTATGCGAAGCATTCCCCTCGGCTGATTGCGGGAGCGAGGCAGGTGCTCGAACGGCTTGGCCGATTGCACATCGACTTGGGTTTGGTGACGAGCGGCGATCGCGACCGCGTGACACGGCAATTGCGCGCGTTTCGCCTAACGCGCCTCTTTGGCGCGCGCGTTTGCGGCGGAGACACGCCAGAAAAAAAGCCGCACCCCGCGCCGCTTCGGCTCGCTTTGCAGAAACTTTGTCTCGAACCTTCTGCGTGCGTCTATGTGGGAGATTCGCCCGAAGATTTGCAAATGGCGAAGCGCGCTGGAGTCCGCGCTATCGCCGTGCTTGGGCCTTTTCCGACAGAAAAACGCCTGCGCGCGGCACGGCCGGATTTCTTGCTCGAATCGATCCGGGAATTGCCCGACGCGCTAAAGAAGATCGCTCACTAACGGAAACTTCTCGCTAAGCCCAAAGGCTGCTTGGACCGAGCGGTTGCAGCGGACCGCTTTAAAAGGCGGTCCCTACATTGTCTGCGCGGCGGACCTCAGGAATGGGGTTTTGGCGGCGCTGCAGACGGAGCAGGTGCGGCAGCGGGCGCGGGAGTCGCAGCGCCGATCGGCTTGTAATCGGTCCACTTGATCACCAGGCGGACGGGCACATTTTGATCTTTCAGGTTTAGCGTGTCGTCGGAGCGCATGTAGTCCGGAAGCCAGTACTTACCATCCACATTTTCACGATAGGTTTCGAAAATCGAAAAGGGCATGGTGGGTGTGTGCGTATCACCGAGATCGTTCACCCACTTTCCATACGTCTTCACCACTTCCAGGTACACTTCATCGACCCACACGATGCCGTCGAAATAATAATTGGCGCGCTCGACGGTTTTTGGCTTCACCTGGAAAATGTAGCAGCTGATTTCATCGACCTGTTCCTTGCCCAAATATTTCAGATCGTACTTCGAAAGCTGGCTGGTGGTGAGCGGAAAAGCCGGCATGCGCGCGATGGCCTGAAAATCCTCCGGGCCCATCTCCAGATAATGCAAAGTGGATTGCGGCCTTTCGACGGTCTTTTCGTAGATCTTTCCGTCAGGCCCCGGCTTTGCTTCCATCACCAGCGATAGCTCTCCCGAGCGTTGGCCGTCGGGCCCAAATTCCTCGAGGCGGATCGTTTTTTTGTAAGTGAATCCGGCGCGCGCGGTGAAGTACTCGTCTTCTTTTTGAGAGAAACGTTTGATGATTTCTTCCGGAGGCATGGACGGAGGAGCTGGCGGAACAGGCTCTGTGCCAACCCGGCGGACATCGTGATCGGGCGGAGGCGTGAGCGGCCCCTGCTGCGCATAGCTCGCGGCATGCGAGAAGAAGATCGCGCCGGCAAAGAACACACAGCGCAAAACCATGTTGGAGCGCAGGGCGCGGGCGCGAGAATGGGCGGGGAGCGGAATCATAGGAAATAGGATGCGCGAAGAGCGCCGAAGAGCAGCCTCGGCACCTGCGTGAATCGGATTGAGTTTAGCGCACTTTCGCGGAGCGATCCTAAACTCCCGCTAGCCGCGAAGGTCTTGGCACTAAACCGGTCGTGCGTTCAACAGAATGCGGAAGGTCTCTGCTACAATTTTGAAGTTTGTGAGCGACGAGAAACAAGCTGCGCGCTATTTTGTCTCCGGGATCGTGCAGGGCGTGGGATTCCGCTTTTTTGTGCAACGCGTTGCGGAGAAGCTGCGGATCGGCGGTTACGCCCGGAATCGCTTCGACGGCAGAGTCGAAGTATTTGCGATCGGCACGCCGGCGCAACTGGCTGAGTTAAAGAACGCGCTCGAACGTGGGCCGAGATTTTCAAGCGTGTCCGGAGTTCAGGAAGTGGAAGCGCAACGCGCGCCGCAGCATGAAAACAGTTTTGTGATCGAGCCGGACGCTTGAGCCGCCGATAAGAATGAGCAACAGATAGGGAAGAGGAGCCGTTTGCATGGATGATTTGAAGAAGCTGATTCGCGAAGTGCCGGATTATCCGAAGCCGGGAATTCTTTTTTACGATTTGACCACGCTGCTGAAGGACAAAGTAGGATTCCACACGCTGATCGACCGCCTCTGCGAGCACTACAAAGGGCACTCGATCGATGTCGTCGCCGGAATCGAGGCGCGCGGATTCATTTTTGCGCCAGCGTTGGCCTATCGGCTGGGAGCGGGGTTCGTGCCGGTGCGAAAACCAAAAAAATTGCCGGCGAAATGCGCCAGTATTTCCTATGCGCTCGAATACGGCACGGACACGCTCGAAATTCATGAAGACGCCATAAGACCGGGCGATCGCGTGATTATTTGCGACGACTTGCTGGCAACGGGCGGCACAGCTGCGGCCACCGGAAAGCTCCTCGAGAAGCTGGGCGGAAAAATTGAAGGCGCGGCGTTTGCGGTCGAGTTGACGTTTCTGAACGGCCGCTCGAAACTCAATGGCGTAGATGTTTTTTCGCTGATTCAGTACGAGAAGTAGTTTTCACATCTGATTTTCTCAGAGAAGCCGAACCGCTTCTGTTCCGGGACGCAGGATAGTTTCCGATCACTGCGCACACGGGCGGCCGGGAAACATTCTTTCCCCCGACCGATTTGCGTTTAGCAGCGATCCGTCGGATGTCTTGAAGACGGCGAGGCACGAGCCTATATTGATTGCATGTCCGCACGCGGCTTGATACCGGCCGTCCCGCTATTTGTCATGTTCGTTCCGTTGGCATTTGGACAGTTGCCAAAGAGGGTCGAGAAATGCCTGCCGTATCCCACCTTGACTCAAGAAATACGAGGGATGCAACGGCCCGATCCGCCCAGGCGAGTGAATGTGAGTGTGGCCCGCGTGGATTTCGATTCGGGCGACGGCACGCCTACGGGTGTTCGAGAAGAGATATCGAAAGAGCTGCAAGGCCGAAACTTCGAACAAGAACCAGGTACGGACTACTTGAATGAGTTGGCCAACGAGATCGCAGAAGTCAGTGTCAGGGGTGCGCTGCAAAATCAGGGCTATTTCCAAGCGACGGCGACCGCAAAACTTGCCGTGCTGCAGTCTGGCGCTACAGAGATTAGCGTTGCCGCGGTTATCAGCGCCTCTCCCGGACCTCAATACCAGGCTGGCGACATTCGTATTGAGTCTGCGGATGACCGTGTTCCTCTCGAGATGCCGGCAGAAAAGCTGCGGGACCTCATTCCGCTTCAAAGAGGCGAATTGTTTGATGTCGAAAGAGTCCGAGCAGGTCTAAGGAATCTCACAGCAGCCTATGGCCGACTCGGCTACGTGGACATGACTGTGGAGCCGGAGTTTCAGATTGAAGACGCCCACAATCTCATCGACATGGTGCTTAAGGTCGATCAACAGGCGCAGTATCGAATCGGCGGCGTTGAGTTCTTGGGCGTAAACGCCGCGACGCGGGCAATACTGGTGAAATCGCTTCCCGGGCCGGGAGAGATTTTTGACGTGACCCGCCTGGAGGAATTCTTCAGAGTGAACCAGGCGATCTTGCCCTCGGATGCGTCAAGAGACGACGTGATTGTTAAGCACGACCCTAAGTCGGGAACGGTAGCCATCTTGTTCGACTTCCGGACATGTCCGCCGCACTCGAACTGACTCAATTCCTAGCTAGGCGCGTTTCCGGAGACTGACCCACGGCGCCATTTTGCATAACGCTGGCGGAGGGCTTCGAAGAGGACGACGCCGGCAGCGACGGAGACGTTGAGAGATTTGACGGGGCCGGTCGTCGGTAGCGAGACGACGAAGTCGCAGCGTTTGCGGGTCAGGTCGTGGAGACCTTTGCCTTCGCCGCCGAGGACGATGCCTACCGGGGACGTATAGTCGGCTTCGGTGTAGCTTTTGTCGGCACGTTCGTCGAGACCGATGAGCCAGTAGCCTGCTTCCTTCAGCTCTTCCATGGTTCGCACGAGGTTTGTGACCTTCGCGATGGGCATGTGTGCGATCGCGCCAGCGGATGCACGCGCAACGGTGTCGGTAAGACCGGCTGCGCGGCGCTCTGGAATGACCACGCCGTGCGCTCCTGCGGCGAGAGCCGTTCGGATGATAGCGCCGAGATTGTGCGGGTCTTCGACGCCATCGAGAAGAACGATGAGTCCTTTGCTGCCGTGGCCGGGACTTTTATTTGCCGCGGCGAGAATGCTTTCGAGCGTGGCCGGCGGGCGCGCGGCGGCTAGAGCGACCACTCCCTGATGATCTTTTGAGCCGGCGAGACGATCGAGTTGGCCGCGGTCTTCAAAGCGGACGGGAATATCGCGCGCACGGGCGAGCTGGACGATTTCCTCGGCGCGGGTATCTTGCCGGCCGCGCGCGATCAGAATGCGATCGAAGGGGCGGCCTGCGTCGAGCGCTTCGCGTACCGCGTGGATGCCGGTGAGCTTGTCCATCGGAGCAATAGTCTACAGCACGTAGGGGCACGATATATCGTGCCCCTACAACCCAATCAATGGACGATCAATCGAGAGCAATGCAAAATTCGAGGATTCGCTCGCGGGCGGATTTCACGGGAACGGCGAAAGAAAGAGCGGCAGCTTCGTCGAGAAGCAGGATTACGCGATCGAGTTCGCCCTCGCCCGCGCGGCCGGTTAATGCGAGGCGGATGGGATGGAATATCTCCCGGCTGCCTATACCCAGGATGGCTTTCAATGCGTTGACGATTTCTTTGAATCGTTCGCTGGTGAGAGGCGTTCCGTCCAGAAGCAGTAGAGCGAGATGGCGTAGCACATCGCGCGCGGCATAGCGAGCGAGGACGGCGTGACTCTCCACCCTGGCCAGGAGTTCCTGGGCGTTGTAGTAAAACACCAGATTCAGGAGATCGGCGAGAGAGCGGCTATCGGTGACGTGTGGGCCGAGAAGGGCCGCGGCGCGTTCGCACCAGGCGAATTGCGCGGGAGAGGCCGCATCCGAAAGCCAGCCTTTTTCGCGCAGAATTTCGGCTACGTCGCGCCCAGTGAATTTGTTCGTAGCGGCGGTGGCGGCGGGGCTCGGAGTTTCGTGCGTGGACATGCTAGGAATCTTAGCGCACGATTGCGGATCGGAGCCAAGAGCATGATTATCGTTGCGAGAGCGTGGCGACGACGTGCGCGGCAATGGCTTCGCCATGGCCGACGGCGTCTACGCCTTCGTTAGTTTTGGCTTTGAGATGAATGTGATCGATGGAAACGCCGAGCGCGCGGGCGAGGGCCTCACGCATCTTCGGGAAATGCGGTCCAAGTTTTGGTTTTTCCAGGATGACGACAGCGTCGACGTGTTCGATTGCAAAATGCTTTTCGTCGAGCAGTCTTCGAGCGTGGTCCAGAAAGAGCAGGCTGTTCGCGCCTTTCCATTTGGGATCGGAATCCGGAAAATGCGTGCCAATATCGCCGAGACCGGCGGCACCGAGCAACGCGTCACATAGCGCGTGAGCAAGGACATCGCCGTCGGAGTGTCCGACCGAGCCTTTTTCAAATGGCAGTTCGATTCCACCGACAATCAGCTTGCGCCCCTCTGCCAGACGGTGAAGATCATAACCAATGCCGCAGCGCACGCTCATGTTTTCTGGCGCTCTTGCTCGAGATAGAAGCGCGCGAGATCCATATCGGCGGGCTTGGTGATTTTAATGTTGCGCTCGGAACCGAGGACGACGTGCACGTCATGGCCCAGGCGTTCGACGAGGCCGGCTTCGTCCGAGGCGTTGACGCCATCGGCTTGCGCGCGGGCGAATGCTTCCTTGATGAGTTTCGTGGAAAACGCTTGCGGGGTTTGCGCCAGCACGACGCGTTCGCGCGGAATGGTTCCGGTGATGAGCGCGACATCCTCCGGCAAGCTGGCGCGCTTCACTTCTTTCACGGTATCCATCGCGGGAATGCCGAGAATCGCGGCGTGGCAGCGGCGAGCTTCTTCGATGACGCGTGCAATCTGTTCACGAGTAACGAACGGGCGCACAGCGTCGTGCACGAGGACGATTTCCGTGTCGTTTGAAACTTCCTGAAGCGCCAGCGCAACCGAGTCCTGGCGCGAATCTCCGCCGCGCACGACGCGCACAGATTGCATGAATCTTTCGCCGCGAATGCGCTCCTCGAGGGATTCGACAACGTCCGCGCGCGTCGCGACGATGATATCCGTGACCAACGGACAAGAAGCGATGCGGCGAACGCTGTGAATGACGAGCGGGGTTCCTTCCAGCTCGAGAAACTGCTTTGGCGTTTCGGCGCCCATGCGTGTGCCGAGACCTGCGGCGGGGAGAATGGCGGCAATGCGGCTCATTTTAGGAGCGGCCCGCCCGGATGGAGCTGATGACGGGGCGCAAACTTCAGAGTGTACCTCAAGGCGGCGTGCCACGCGAATGCCGGAGGGCGGAAGAGGGCCGAGAGCGCTACTTCAGACAACAATCCTCTGGGCTCGAAGCAAAGCTATGCGCGACATTTAATCGGCGTCAGGCTCTGGAAAGATGGGCCGCTGGGCGCGTTCGATTTGCGACGAGCCCGAAAGGTGTGGGCCGTTCTCCACCCGGCCCGGAAAATTCGCCTGACTATTGGCGGTGCTCTCGATTCGGCCAGCCGCGGCGGCGGCCGCGCGGGGCATGGAGCCTGGTTGGTCCTGACGCTCGTCCAAACGGCCAAAAATCATTTTGCCGGCTGTCGTCTGATGGACAGAAGTAACCTGGATATCTACGCTCTTATTGATCAAGCGGCGCGCGCCATCGACAACCACCATGGTGCCGTCATTGAGATAAGCAACGCCCTGGTTGGGCTCCTTGCCCTCGCGGAGAATTAAAACGCGCATAGTCTCGCCGGGAAGCACCACGGGCTTCAAAGCGTTGGCGAGTTGATTGACATTCAGGACCGCGAGACCCTGCACGGTGGCCACTTTGTTGAGATTGAAATCGTTGGTGACGATCTTTGCGCCGAGGCGCCGCGCGAGTTCCACCAGCTTGTCATCCACACCGCCGGTCTGCGATAAATCCTGATCGAGAATGCGCAAGTCGACTTGCGGCATCTTTTGCATTCGTTGCAAGACTTCGAGGCCGCGGCGTCCGCGCTGGCGTTTCAGGGAATCGGAAGAATCTGCGACGAGCTGCAATTCGTGAAGTACGAATTGCGGCACGGCGACGACGCCATCGAGAAAATGGGCTTCGCAAACGTCGGCAATACGTCCGTCGATCAGCACGCTGGTATCGAGAAGTTTCATGGACTCAGACGCAGCAGGCTGGCCAGAAATGATTTCCGTCAGCGCGCCAGCCTTGAGCTCGCCGCCTCTCTCCGAACCGAGTACGAGGCCCAGATAGGCGAAGGCCAAGAGCGACGCATACTCGAGGAAAGACTTGGTGGGATCGGGCCCATCCGTGCGAGAAATGACGAGGGTCACGAGAAGGGCCGCGACCATTCCTAGAACCGTGCCGACGGCGGCCCCCAACAAGCCGCTTGTCCTGGCTCGGCGCAGGCGCAGCTCGGCCATTAGAATCACCAACGCCAGAAGGAAGCCGACCGCAGCCGCCGAGAGTCCCCGCAAACCGAAAGGCTCGAGATTGTAGCAGAGCGCCGTGGCGCAAGCCGCGATAGACAAGTGCACGAGCCAGAACTCGAAGCCTCTGTCGGGCGGGAGAATCGTCCTTTTTTGCCGATCTTCAGGAGCGGAATCTGATTTATGTGAGGGAACAGAACTCGGATTCCGCTGCACTTCAGGAACGGTTCGGCTCATACGACCTCACAGTAATTCGATCACTGCAAAATCGGTGCCGCAATCCCGCAAGAGCGCGTGGAACAAAACCGGATGCGGGACGGGAGCGCCATTTCGCATTCCCGCGGTGTATATACTCCGCGATTAAGTGAGAGTCAATATTAAGATGAAAGAATAATAAGCCAAATAGGAGTTATCCATCATGGAAGATAGAAACGCGGTACACGCTGGCTTATGGCGCAAAGGAGGTCCGAGGTGACAGTGCCGATGCCACGGGCGATGACGTTGGCGGGACGCACGTGGTCGCCGTCGCTGCCGTAGATGGTGACGACGTCGCCGATTTCGGCGTTCGGTACGTCGGTCACATCAATCATGGTGACGTCCATGGAAACGATTCCAACCATGGGGGCCAGTACGCCGCGAACAAGGACGCTGCCGCGATTGCCGAGAGAGCGGTGTATGCCATCGCCATAGCCCGCGGCGAGAACGGCGATCCGAGAGGGACGCTTGGCGATGAAGGTTTCGTTGTAGCCGACGCCTGCACCTACGGGAATGCTGCGGATGTTGATGATGCGGGTGCGGAGGCTGAGGACGGGTTTGAGCGGGAGGCGAGCTTCGATTTCGGGGCGCTGCTCGGCGGGATCGTAGCCGGGGTGGTAGCCATAGAGGATGGCGCCGGGACGGACCATGTCGGCCCACGTCTCGGGGCGGGTGGCGATCGCGGCGCTGTTCGCGAGATGCACGATGCCGGGATCGATGCCGAGGGCGCGAAGGCGTTCGAGCGCGGCATAAAAGCGTTCTTCTTGGTGGCGCGTTTGCTCGCCGGTGCGCGTGTTGGTGAGAACTTCGGAAGAGGCGAAGTGCGTGAAGACGCCGCCTAGTTCGAGATGTTTACATTTCGCGAGCTGGCGCGCGAAACATTCGACGTCGCTGGGAGCGATGCCGAGGCGGCTCATGCCGGTGTCCATCTTCAAGTGGAACGAGACTTTGCTCGTGGGCTTGTTCTTGGCGCCTTTTTTGGCACTGATGCGGGCGGCGGCGCGATCGAGTTGCTTGAGTTGCTCGCAACGATGAATTACGGCAGTGAGATTGTGTGCGATGAGACGGGATTCTTCGCCGGGCCAAAAACTTGTGAGGACGAGAACTGGATTGCGAACACCGGCTTCGCGAACGGCGATGCCTTCCTCGGTACAGGTGACGCCGAACCAATCGGAGCCGGCCTTTTCGAGAGCTTTGGCGACTTGCGGGCCGCCGTGGCCGTAGCCATTGCCTTTGACGATGCTCAGGATTTTGCGCGGAGTCTTGCGCTTCTCGCTGGGCGGATTCACGAACTTACGTATGGCGCGGAAATTCTCAACCAGCGTGCCGAGAGAGACTTCCGCCCAAACCGGACGTCTTGCTTCCTTGCGGGGATTCTTATGTGTGCCTGCCATGGCCCTTCCGAAAAATTTAGTTTACGCCATCCATCCTGTGCGAGCAGACAGCCACATTGGATGCCGCGAGAAAGACAACCCCTGGGTTCACTGCAAGCTGAAGGCCATTCCGATTCCCTTGCGGAGAAATTTCCATGGAGGTCTGACGTGCTTCCCTTCGGGGAAGTAAGCCCATTTCGATTGACGCGTTAGTCAGCAGTTTTGGCTGGCCGGGAGGCTCTTTGGCACATGGGGATCAGGTTGACGTATGATACCGCTTATGGAACCAATTCGGATGGTGCTTGCGGTCATCGTCGCTTGGCTTCTTCTCTCGGTGACCTCTGATGCCCTAGTCGCATCGGAGGTAATTTGCCGTCAGGAGCGAGTCAAACCGGTTCGGCATATTTGTGGAATTGTCATTGACCAATCCGGTGCCCCCGTTGCGCATGTTAAAGTAACAATTCTCAAGGGCGAAACGAAACTCGTCGCCGTCGAAACTGGCGAGAATGGCAAGTTCTCGTTTGACGGGCTAAGGCGGGCAGCTATGACATTCGGGCTCAGGAAGAGAGTTTTCATACTTTTCGATTTCCGATTGTCCTGGTGAAACCTGGTGACCGATGCGAACGGGCGTTGGAGGTCGAACTGATAGTTGGCGGTGAAGCCTGCTCTGGCGTACGCCTGGTGGACCCAAAAGCAGTTGAGCGAAGGTTGCACGTTTCCCCGTGAGTCGCGTGACTGAAAACTGCGGGTTGCACGACCGCTGCGCACACACCGAGCAAAGCCCGCAGCTCCAATGCCTTTATACGTTTACTTCGCGATTCTCTGGCTACCCCCGGGTGGTGGTCATGGAGCATCCGGTACTCCTGGGGGATGCGTGACAGAATAGGCGGGAGCATCCCTGACACTCTTGGCCGATGGCGCGCTTAGAATCGGCGCCAGGCCCGCAAAGTGTGGGCGAACAGCCGCTTTGTGGCTTGGGTTACATATCGATCGTATAGCAAATGGCCGGTGGGTCTAGCGAAGGCCGAGGGCAATCGCTAAGATGCTGGCCATGGCAAGCCAACTAAATCGGCGAAGTTTTATTGTGACGACCGGGCTGACGGCGCTGGCGGCAACGCGAGTGCTGGGTGCCAACGACACGTTGCGCGTGGGAGTGATCGGCGCGGGCGGACGAATGAATTACTTGATCGAATGCGCGGACAAAGTGGGCGGGTACCAGCTTGTCGCGGTGAGCGACGTGTATGGGCCGAGGCGAGACGCGATCAAACAGCGCACGAACGGCTTGGCGACGACGCACGCGGACTATCGCGAAGTGCTCGAGCAGAAGCTAGACGCGGTGTTAATCGCCGCGCCGGATCATTGGCATGTGCGAATGGCGGTGGACGCGCTGGCGGCCGGGAAAGATGTGTATCTGGAGAAGCCGGTCACGCACACGCTGGAGGAGGGCGCGACATTGACGCGGGCGGTGCGCTCTGGGAAACAGATTTTGCAATGCGGGATGCAGCAGCGGAGTTGGAGCCACTTTCGGGACGCGGTGGATCTGATTCAGGGCGGGAGTCTCGGGCGCGTGCCGCAGGTGAGGACGTATTGGTGGCAGAACTATTTGGGAGACAAAGGACGCAAAGCGGTTGATACGCAGGCGCTGGATTGGAAGCAGTGGCTCGGCGGGGCGCCGGATCAACCGTTCGATGAAGAAAAGTTTTATCGCTGGCGATGGTTTTGGAATTTTGGCGGCGGGGCGATGACGGATTTGTTTACGCACTGGATTGATGTGGTGCATTGGGCGATGAAGGCCGATCATGCCCAAAGAGGCGCAGATGCTGGGGGACAAATATATTTTCGAGGCAGTGGGATTGTCCGGACACGATTCAGGCGGCGTTGCGGTATCCGGGATTTGATGTGGTGTACGAGGGGATGATGGCGTCGTCGATTGATGATGGCGGGCTGGAGTTTCGCGGGACGGAAGGGACGCTGAAGCTCAATCGAAACGGGTTCAGCGTTTATCACGAAGGCGTATCGGAGAGAGAAAATCCGGTGGTGAGGGCGGGCAGTTTCCAGGACGGAACGATTTCGCACATGCAGAATTTTTTTGAGTGCGTGAGATCGCGGAAGGAGCCGAACGCGCCGGTCGAGACAGGGGTTAGCGCGGCGCGGGCGGGGCACATTGCGAATTTGGCTTATCATCGCGGCGGGCAGATCGCGTGGCCGGCGAAGACGACTGCCTGAGCGCTTGGCGAGCTGCTCTAGAAGTGAAAAACAAAAAGACATGACCGGAATTCCGCCGCGCAGTATCTTATGGGTGTTGGCCGAGCCTAGGCTGAGGGTTGGGCGCGACATTGTGGGTCTTGAAACTTTGGAGGACTTCCATGGATTGGTTCCGCAGGAATAGAGTGCTGCTGGCTTTACTTGGTGTGATTGGGGCGCTGTGCGTTTTCGGCAGTCTCGTGCCGGTGCGAAGCGAGCCGAAAGCGGGAATGGCGGCGGGGGCGAAGCGTGTCCGAACGATGACAGCGGGCTGAAGCTGCCGGCGGGATTTTGCGCGACGGTGTTTGCGGATGGAATTGGCCACGCTCGCCACATGGTGGCGGCGGCGAACGGGGTGCTGTACGTGAACACCTGGTCGGGGCGATATTACGGCAACGATACGCCGCATGCGGGCGGATTCCTGGTGGCGCTGCAAGACAAGACAGGAGCGGGAAAGGCGGACGTGGAGGAGAGGTTTGGGGAAACGGCGCAGAGCGGCGGGCATGGCGGACTGGGAATCGGCCTATACAAGGATTTTATTTATGCGGAGAGCAACGATCGAATCGTGCGATATGCGTTGACGGAGGGATCGATTGTGCCAAGCGGAGCGGCGGAGACGATTGTTTCGGGATTGCCGCTCGGTGGCGATCACCCCATGCATCCCTTTCTCATCGACAAGAATGGCGAAATGTATGTGGACGTGGGAACCGCGACGAATTCCTGCCAGGCGAAGAATCGCACGCTGAAATCGCCGGGAATCGATCCGTGCACGGAGCTGGAGACGCGCGGCGGAACGTGGCGCTTTGACGCGAACAAACTGGACCAGACATTTTCTCCGGCAGAACGATACGCCAAGGGAATTCGCAATGGGGAAGGGTTTGCGTTCGACGATGAGGGCCGGCTGTTTGTGACGCAGCATGGACGCGATCAATTACATGCGAATTGGCCGGAGTTCTATAAGCCGGAACAGGAAGCGACGCTTCCGGCGGAAGAAGTGGTGCTGCTGAAGCAGGGCGGGGACTATGGCTGGCCGGAGTGCTACTACGACTCGTTCGTGAAAAAACTGGTGCTGGCGCCGGAGTACGGCGGGGACGGAAGGAAGATTGGCGTTTGCGCGCAGAAGCTCGAACCGGCCGCGGCGTTTCCGGCGCATTGGGCGCCGAACGATATGACGCATTACGACAAGGAACAATTTCCTGCGCGTTACCGCAAGGGCTTGTTCATCGCATTTCATGGATCGTGGGATCGCGCGCCGTATCCGCAGCAAGGGTACAACGTGGTGTTTCAGCCGATGAACGGAGAACATGCCGCGGGGCGTTGCGAAGTGTTTGCCAGCGGATTTGCGGGAACGGTAATGTCGCCGGATGGAGCCGTGCATCGTCCTAGCGGGCTGGCGGTGGGGCCGGACGGAGCGCTCTACGTTGCGGATGATATCCGCGGGCGGATTTACCGCATCACGTATCGCGGCGGAGCTTTTGACGAGAAGTCGGTAAAGGCGTGTGAGAGCGCGACGGCATCGCCGGGAGAAGTGGCTGCGGCGGAGGCCAAGCCGCCGGAGGGTACGCATCCGGATGCGGGTGCGGCAGCGAACGCGAAGATTGCTGTGCCGCCCGGCGCGACGCGGGCAATGGTTGAGCAGGGGGAACAGATCTACCGCGGGCAGGTGGGCGGAGCGGCATGCACGGGTTGCCATGGAATGAGCGGGCAAGGCTCGACGCTTGGGCCGCCGCTGAATGGGAAGAAATGGTTGTGGAGTGATGGAAGTTTTACGGGGATCACGAAGACGATTAACGATGGTGTGGCGCAGCCGAAGAATTATCGGAGCCCGATGCCGGCGAAGGGCGGGGCGGAGCTAACCGACGAGCAGGTGAAGGCAGTGGCTGCGTATGTTTGGAGCTTGGGCCACCGATAGCCTTGATGCTTTAAGTAGGTCTTAAGTCAGAAAAGTCAAAACCCGCACCCTTGCAAAGAACGCAAGAGTGCGGCACCCGGCATAACGCCCGCCATCAAATCGGCATCCTCTTCAATCCACTGAACGGCACGGCCCAGTTGAATGTCGAGGTGCTTGAGAACTCGGACCCGAGCGATTTGCTGGTCCGAACGATTGTCTTCCGCTATGACCTTTGCAATTACATCGCGGCAATGCCCGACGGCGAAGCGGAAGTGGTCGGCGCTGTAATTATTGGCAAGGTCCGTGACCGCCGTTACGGGATAATGTACTTCAGGTTCAGTGTTCATGCGGGTTCGGTGAAGAAGGCTAGGGGTTCGACACGAACACGATATATTTCTGCCGTGCTGTCAAGAATTTCGACAACCCGCCATTTTCCGTCCACGGTTTGGCCCGCAAGCGGGTGAGAACCGCCTTCTGGAACCCAAGCGACTGTGGTGTCCACGACCACTTTGTTTTCGTGAATCAACTGCAATTCGTAGTGCGCCATTTTCGTTCTGTCCCTTCGAAGGTAAGTCTATCATGTCGCGCCCGGTAGTAACTCAATCGGTATATGTGCCCGCCCGGCCCAGCCTACGCGCCCGAATTAAGCCCGCCCGCTATTGCTACCAGCGGTATCCGAACTTTGCCGCGCAATCGAGACAAATGAAGTACTGGCCGCTGTCAGTTCCTTTTTCGCTGCCGCATCGTTTCGTCCAAGGGCGCACGGCGGAGAGTGAACCATTCGCGCAAAGTATGAGAACTGGATTTACTTTTCGTCGGCAACTACCAAAAGGCAATAGCAATTTCTTGGACATCGAAGCCCTCGTTAAAACAAAAGTCGCCAATGGTGCGGCGGCTCTGTGTTTTGTTTTAACGAGACTTCGCAGCGACTCGTAGGTTTTCGACTGGTCGGGCGGAGCTTTTTCTAGCTCTTGCTCAAAAGCTGTTTTTTAATTTTTCGCCCGCGACTTCCCGAGCAGGGTTTCGCGTTATCCGCCCCGACGATTAGCAGGAACTACCCTGCATCTGGAAATAACGGCTCGGGGTGGCCGACAGAATTTAGGATATGCCGCTCGCGGTACTTAGTCAACGAGGGAAGCACCTCAGTCCGGAAGTACCTCGCCCGTCGGCCTGCAAACGCTAGCTACATGTCGCCGGGGGCGAATTGGGAGAAGGCGTCGGGGGCGGCTTCTTCGAAGCGGGTTAGGCGGCTACGGAAGACGAATTTTACGGTGTCGGTGGGGCCGTTGCGCTGCTTGGCGATGCGGAGCTCGGTTTCTTCGCGTTCTTCGGGGCTGGCGCCGGCTTTGAAGAAGTGCGGGCGATAGATGAACATGACGACGTCGGCGTCCTGCTCGATGGCGCCGGATTCGCGGAGGTCGGAGAGCTGGGGGCCGCGTTCATCGCGTTCGGGGGCGCGGGTGAGCTGGCTGAGGACGAGGACGGGAATTTGCAATTCCTTCGCGAGCCCCTTCAGGCCGCGAGAAATATTGGCTACCTCTTCCTGGCGATTGCCGAAGCGGCCGCGCGCCGTGATGAGCTGAAGATAATCGACGATGAGGAGCGAAAGGCCTTTGTCGCGCTTGAGGCGGCGGGCTTTGGCGCCGATTTCGAGGACGCTGATGGAGCCGGCGTCATCAATCCAGAGCGGAGCGGAAGAGATGGTGCCGAGGGCTTCGGTCATACGGCGCCAGTCTTCGCGGCTGAGATGGCCGGTGCGGAATTTGTGGGCGTCGATCTGGGCGACGGAAGCGACGAGGCGCTGAAGGAGAGATTCCTTGGACATTTCGAGGCTGAAGATGGCGACGGGCTGGCCGGCGCGGATGCCAATGTTTTCGGCGAGGTTGAGGGCGAGCGCTGTTTTTCCCTGCGAAGGACGCGCCGCGAGGATTAGCAACTCGGAGGGCTGGAGGCCGGAGGTGAGCTTATCCAGCTCGACGTAGCCCGTGGGGATGCCCGTGATGCTTTTGCCTTCCTTGAAGATTTTTTCGAGGCGCTCGAAATTGTCGCGGACGATGTCCTTGACGGGAATGAGGCCAACTTTTACGCGGTCTTCGGCGAGAGCGAAAATGGAGGATTCGGCGTTGTCGAGGATGGCGTCCGCACCGTCTTCGCCTTCGAACGCGCGCTGCTGGATGTTGTGCGTGGCGTGGATGAGATTGCGGAGCATCGCCTTTTCCTTGACGATGCGGGCGTAGTGCTCGATGTTGGAAACTTTGGGCATGCCATCGGCAAGCGAGGCAAGGTACGGCGCGCCTCCGGCAGCTTCGAGATCGCCGCGGCGGTGCAGTTCTTCGGTGAGGGTGATGAGGTCGATGGCTTGCTGGGCTTCGCCGAGCGAAATCATTTGCGTGAAGACGCGGCGGTGCTGATCGAGAAAGAAGTCTTCGGCGCGGAGATTCTCGATCGCGGCGTTGAGGGCGTTGTTGTCGAGCAAAATGGCGCCGAGGACGGAGCGTTCGGCATCGAGATTGTTCGGAAGCGGCTTTTCTAATGTCGTATCAACGGGCATTCTTTATCACTATAGCTTCGCCTTTTCTTCGCTTTTGTACCATTTTCCCCGTGAGAGGGCAAGAGCGGAGTTTTACGCCGCAAAATCAAGTGCTTCGTGATGCAAATTAAATTCAAATTACATTCAACCTGGTGCGGCATTGTGCGTGGAAGAGCGGGACGCGTCAACCGCAGGGCTGTGCATGGTTTCGGAAATCGGTGCAAAAGTTTTTTGTCCGCCCAAGGCGAGTGCGACAAAAAAAGAGGGGCACGATGTATCGTGCCCCTACGAGGAAAATTCGCAGCGGTTATAGGCTGCGAAATTATTCTTCTTTGGCGACGTGGACGATTACTTGGGCGGTGACGTCGCGGAAGACTTTGATGGTTACGGGATATTCGCCGAGGGCTTTGATGGGATCGGCGATCTGGACCTGGCGCTTATCGACTTTGAAGTTTTTCGCGCCGAGGGATTCGGCGATATCGGCGGTGGTGACGGAGCCGAACATCTGATCGTTCTCGCCGGTTTTGCGGGTGAAGCTAAGCGAGACGCCGTTGAGGAGCGCGGCTTGCTTTTGCGCGGCGTCCAGTTCGTTGGCGGTTTTTTTCGCGAGCGAAGTGCGGATGCGTTCGAGCGCTTTCATATTGCCGACACTGGCTTCCACGGCGAGTTTGCGCGGCAAAAGGAAATTGCGGGCGTAGCCGGGCTTAACGGTGACGACGTCGCCGCGATGGCCAAGCTTTTCGATGTCTTCTTGAAGAATGATTTGCATATTGTCTCTCTAAGCTCCTATTTGGGTTTGCCCGAGCAGGCGTTAAGCCTTCGGGGCCTCGGGCGCGGCGACCGGCGCAGCGGCGACTGGTGCGGCTGCGGGCGGCGTTGCGGCTGCGGGTGTGCCAGGCGCGCCGTGAGCGGCCTGCGGAACGGCTTGGCGCGGGGCTTGCGTGCCTGCGGCGCTGCCTGCAAAAGGCAGCAGGGCGATGTTGCGCGCGCGCTTGATGGCCACGCCGAGCCAGCGCTGGTGGCGCGAGCAAACTCCGGTCATGCGACGCGGGAGAATTTTGCCGCGTTCCTGGACGAACTGCGAAAGGATGTCCGCACGCTTGTAGTCGACGAAATCCATCTTCTCGACACAGAATTTGCAGACTTTCTTCTTGCGGAAATATTGTCGCTTGCCGCGCGGACGTCCGCCGGGCCCGCCCGGACCACCGCCTGGGCCACCTTCGCGGCGCGGGCCACCATGCCCGCCGCCGGGCCCGCCGTGACCACCACCGCCTTCGCGACGCGGCGGTCCACTGTGAGACTGTGCTTGTTTCGGTTCGTCTGCCATCCCATCCTGCCTTTCTCTTTAGAAACCGGAAAAAAGAAAATCAAAATTCGAAAAACAAAATGCGAAATCAGCTGGCCGGTGTCTGTTCCGGCGTGGGAGCCGGGGCATGCGCGGGAGCCGAAGCGGGCGCAGCCGTGGTGCGGCGAGGACGCCGCGCGGCGCGCTGTTCGCGCTTTCCGCCGAGCTTCTTCTGGCGCTTCAAATCTTCGTCGAGGCGCACGGTCAAATACTTGATGACCACGTCCTGAACACGGAGGCGCCGCTCGAGCTCGGCAATCAGCTCTTCGTGATTCGTGCGGATCTGCTGGTAGACGTAGATGCCTTCGCGATGCTTGGCCACGCGATAGGCGAGCTTGCGCGTGCCCCAAAACTCGGTCTTCTCGATCTTCGCGCCCTTTTCCGCGCAAGTGTGCTCAATGCCGGAGATGACTTTCTTGATTTCGTCTTCCGGCGTGGCCGGACGGGCGATGAAAATCAGATCGTACAGACGCTCTTGCATGATGACCTCTTTCCTCTTTGCGCCGATTGCATCGGCAGCACGGCAAACTTTGCTAAAAATCAAAAACAGCTAAACGCGATTACTCTTTTTCCTGCTCTTCCGCTTCCGGCGGCTTTCGCCGGTTGAAAATATTCATGGCCGGCTCGATGCCCTTCGCGAGAATCATTTCCACGGCGTCGCCGGCTTTGCCAATCATCTCCGCGGCCTCTTCGAGCTCGGCCTTTCTCATCGGCCGCAAAACGAATTCCTTGCGGCTGCTGAGCGGATGATCCGGACCGCATCCCAATCGGATGCGCGAAAACTCCTGCGTTCCCACGGCGCTAATCACTGAATTCGCGCCGTTGTGGCTGCCGCCGCTGCCTTTGCGGTCGATGCGAATCGTTCCAAAAGGCAGCTGCACTTCATCCCACATCGCCAGCAAATCCGCAGGCCCCAGTTCGTACTTTTCCAGCAGCTCGCGAACCGAGATGCCGCTGAGATTCATGTATGTCTGCGGCTTCACCAGCAGTACATCTTCCCCGGCGAGACTTGCCCTTGCCTACGAGCGCCTTGCCTTCGGGCCGCTCGACGCGAATCCCGCCGCGATTCGCCAGCTCGTCCACCGCCATAAATCCGAGGTTATGCGGCGTCCATTGGTACTCCGGATCAGGATTCCCAAGTCCGACGATGAGCCGCATAGGCCTCTGCCAGGCGGTTGGCTTGCCGCCAGCCGCCGCAATTTACAAATTGCCGCATTACTTCTTCTTTTCGCCCTTGTCGCTCTTCTCGGCCTTGGCTTCGCCCTCGGCACCTTCTTCGCCTTCGACTTCTTTCTTGCCCTTCTTGATGACTTCGGGCTCGGCAGGCGTGGCAGCTTCTGTGGCTGCGACTTCGGCGGGCTTCTCTTCTTCGACCTTGAGAGCCACAACGTGGGCGAGAACGCGTTCGGGATCGGTGATGAGTTTCATCTTTGCGGTGTCAATCGCCAGCTCTTTCGCGCGTAGCTGCGTGCCTAGCATCAGGCCGCTAACGTCCACCTTGAATTCGGTGGGGATTTCGGCGGGCAAGCATTCGATTTCGACTTCGCGGGTGACGACTTCGAAGACGCCGCCTTGCTGCTTGACGCCGGCGGGTTCGCCGAAGGTATGCACCGGGACCTTGACGCGCATGCGAACGTCCATGGCCACGCGAAGAAGATCGACGTGGAGGAGGTTGCCGCTGAGCGGATCGACTTGCCAGTCTTTGAGGATGGCAGGCTCGTGTTTGCCGGCAAGGTCCACCTGGAAGAGCGTGTTGTGGCCGGTGGCGGAGCGAAGAATCGCGCTGACCTGCTTGGTGTTTACCGCGAGCGCGATGGCTTCGCCCTTGCCGCCATAAAGAACGGCAGGAACCTTGCCAGTCAGGCGGAGGCGTTTGGCCTCGTTTTTGCCCCGATCGGAGCGGGGCGCCCCTTCTACTACGATTTGTGTCTGAGCCATACTTTCATTCCTTCCGTGAAAATCTCCAAAACTTTAACTGCATGAAGAGCACAGACAAGAGTGTCTGTGCTACTAAATAAAGAGCTCACTGATCGATGTTTCTTCGTGAATGGAACGAATGCCTCGGGCTAGCAGGTCCGCGACGCTCAAGACTTTTATCTTGCCCATGCTTCTGGCGGCTTCGCCTAGCGGGACGGAATCCGTGGCGACCACTTGCTTGATCTGGGAGTTCGCAATGCGCTCGATGGCCGGGCCGGAAAGAACGGCGTGCGTGCATGCTGCATAAACTTGAGTAGCGCCTTCGCGGATCAGGGCTTCGGCGGTTTTCACCAGGGTTCCTGCGGTGTCGATGATGTCGTCGACGATCAAGGTGCTGCGGCCGCGGACATCGCCGATCAGGTTCATGACTTCGCTAACGTCCACATCGACGCGGCGTTTATCGACGATCGCCAGGGGCGCATCCAGTTTCTTCGCAAAAAAACGGGCGCGTTCCACGCCGCCGGCGTCGGGGGAGACGACCGTCAGATTCGGCAGGTCCAAATGCCGGAAGTGTTCGACGAGCACGGGTGATCCATATAGGTGATCCACTGGAACGTCAAAGTAGCCCTGAATTTGCGGCGCATGCAAATCGAGCGTCAACGCGCGGCTTGCACCGGCGGTTTCGAGAAGGTCAGCGACGAGTTTTGCTGATATCGGGACGCGGGGCTTGTCTTTGCGGTCCTGCCTCGCATAGCAGTAGTACGGCAAAACGGCGGTGATGCGCCAGGCGGATGCGCGCTTGAACGCGTCGATCATCAGGAGCAGTTCGAACAGGTGGTTATCAACAGGATAGCAGCACGGTTGCACGACGAAGACGTCCGCGCCGCGAACATTCTCAAGAATCTGAAAATAAATCTCGCCATCACTGAAACGGCCCAGGCTGGCCTTGCCCAGCGGCACTTCCAGATGGCGGCAGATGCTCTCCGCCAACGGCAGATTCGCAGTCCCCGAAAATATTTTAAATCGGTCGTCGTTCACGAAACTGGCGCTCCGTCAGCTTTGCGTCTGGCTTTGCACACTTCTTCGCCCGGATTCATTTCCTTGGGTAACTACTTGCTTCTGTGGAGACGCTGCGGATCAACCGAGGCAAAACAGAGGACACAGATCTATTTCAACGAGTGCCCTGCATTTTACGAACGTACCTGTCACGCGAGAGTGTCTCGCAAACAAAGGTCTGATCGTCCGGAAACCCAACAGCGGCTCGGCGCGCCATCGTTGGGCTCGGGAAAACTCCAAACACCGCCGAACCGCTACCCGCCAACGAGGCTTCTGCAGCTCCTCTTTGAAGCAAGACCCGCTTGATCCGATCAAGACGGGGATGACGCCGGAAAACGGGCCGCTCGAAATCGTTCGAAAGACCGCTTTCCTGCGTGCTCCAGCACAGAGCACAGAACTTCCAAAGTTTAGGGTCTGCGGCGGCTTTTGTCAATGTCAGGGGGCGGGCTTTCAGCCAATTGTAGGCGTCTAGCGTGGGAACATGGATGTCACGCGGGGAGACGACCAGCACAGAAAGCTTGGGGATATCCGGAAGCGGGTAGATTTCGTCGCCGCGACTGATGCCCAAGGCGCGGCCTCCAAGAAGGAAAAAAGGAACGTCGGAGCCGAGTGACGCGGCAATTTCGAGTAGCCGCGGCAATGGGAGCTTACGGCGGGTCAAGCGCAAATAGCCGACGAGGGCCGAGGCGGCATCGCTCGAACCGCCTCCCAAACCACGGCCCGCAGGAATGGTCTTTCTGAGCTCGATCTCGAGGCCCGAGCGAATTTTGAGTTCATGGCGGAGCGCATCGACGGCACGGTAGACAAGATTTTTCCGAAAGGGTTCCCGCGAAAGAGCGGCATTGCCGTGGATCGACAACGAAATTCCCGGCAGCCCGGAAACGCGCAGGCGCAATTCGTCATGCAGCGAAATACACTGGAAAATGGTGCGAAGCTCGTGAAATCCGTCCGAGCGTTTCCCGAGAATTTCGAGGCGCAGATTGATTTTGGCAAACGCGGGAATACGAACTTCGCGCATGCGGATTATTGCGGCTTCGCGTCTTCTGGCGAGGATTTTTGCGCCACGCGGTGCTTCACTTGGGAAAGTTTCTTTTCCACTTCGGCGACTTTGTCATTTTCGACGTCCGCCGGCAACGAATGGCGCCATTCATCCAGCGACTTTTCCCACTGCGCGGCGGCGAGATCCAAGCGGCCGGACTTGGCGTACACGTCGCCCAAGTGCGAACGAATGGTGGCATCGTGGCCCTCAAATTCAACGGCTTTGCGAAGGGTAGTCTCGGCATCCGCGAGTTTGTTTTCGCGGTAATAAATCCAGCCGAGGGTATCGAGGTATGCGCCGCTATTCGGTTCTTCCTTCAGCGCGCGCTGAACGAGCGCCTGGGCTTCCTCGAGCCGTATTCCCAGGTCGCCGAGCATATAGCCGTAGTAGTTGAGAACAGCCGCGTCTCGGGGGTTCACGCCGAGAGCTTTCTTGAACTCGACCTCGGCGCGGTCGTAAAGCTTCTGACGTTCGTAGATCGCGCCGAGCATGAACCACGCCGTCTCGTTATCGCGCGGGACGCCGGGAATAGCTTCGGCAGCGAGTGCAGCCTGCTCGGCTTCCTGGTAACGCCGGCTGCGTTCGTAGACCTGTGCAATGTTCAAATAAATGTCGCGATCGGCGGCGGTTTTCGTCAGCTGTCCACGCAGGATCTTCACGGCCTCGTCCGTCTGGCCATTTTCTCCCAGTAGCATGGCGTTGGAGGTAACCACCGCAGGGTCGCTGGGATACTTTGCCAGCGCTTCCTTGCCCGCTTCCAGTGCCTTCGGCAAATCCTTGGCGGCACGGTAAGTGTCCATGAGCAACATCCGGGCGCGACGATCTTCATCGTCGCCAAGATTGCCAAGCTCTTTATACGTATTAATGGCAGCCTGAAAATTCTCGGTGTCGCGGTAAAGCTGGCCGAGTTGCTGATACAAAATCGCCAGCGAACGGCGGCGCGAGGGCAAGACGGTCGTACCGGACTTGAGACCAGCTACGGCATCGGAAAGCACGCGAATGGCATCTTCGTAGCGCCCTTGCGCTTCGTACAACATCGCTTCGTTGTACATCACCTCGGGACTTCCCGGCTCGTATTGGCGGGCTTTCAAGAGACTTTGCTCGGCGAGATCCAGTTGATTGAGCTCCCGATAGATTTGTCCCAGCCGGAGATAGACGTCGGCATCGTCGGGCATCAAATCGGCGAGCTTCTGATAGACGGTGAGGGCATCCGAGTATTTTTCTTCGGCGAGCAGCGTCTGGCCCAATCCCCGCAAATGGCTGGACTCGGAGGGGTCCAGTTCAGAGGCCTTGCGGTAAGCGCCTTCCGCCTTTTCCAGGTCATGCGTCTGCGTATAGGCATCGCCGAGCAGATCGAGCAACGCAGGGGAAGGCGTGCGGCTGTTCATTCCTTCGAGGAGCGAAACGGCATCGCCGGACTTGCCTTCGTCCAGAAGAAGTTGAGTCAGTTGTTCAACGGCAGCTTCGTTTTCAGGATCTTCTTTCAAGAGGCTGCGCAGGACTTCTTCGGCTTTATCGTGCTCATTGCGCAAGCGGTACAACCGCGCTAGCCATAGGGCGGACTCCGTGTCCGTAGGGTCCAACCGATAAACCTCTTTGTACTGTTCGATAGCGTGCTCGGCCATGTCCGACTGCTCGCTGGAAGTGAGAGTGCCCACGCTCCGCAGATAGATGCGCGCGAGAAGCCGCCGCGTCGCCAGATCATTTGGGTCGCGCTTGAGCAGCGCCTCGGCTTCTGTTGTAGCTTCGTGGACGCGCTGCGATTCCCAGTACATTTCGGCAAGACGTTCACCGATGACGGGCGAATTTGGATCGAGAGCGTAAGCCTTCTTAAAGGCATCAATAGCCTTTGTGGCGAATTCGGGGTCGTTAGTGGTTTCGTACTGTTGCTCGAAGAGATGGCCTAACGCGAAATTGTAATAGGCGTCAGCGCGCGAAGATGGCGCGGTCTCCGTTTCCGGTGTTGTTGCGTCATCCTTAGCGTGCGACTGCGCACCCTTCTGCTGTGCTTGCGGGTCTGGAGAGGTCTGGGCGATGACCGTTCCGCTCAAGAGGCCCGTGAGCAGTGCTGCGAGACTAATTCTTAGTAGATTCATAGATGCCCCGGAAACGAAAAGTATCCCATGTGGCTGGAACGCGGTCAAAAGCGAAATTAAGGCGTTTCCAAGGCCTAAAGGAGCCCTTAGTTAAGATGCAAGAAATAATAAAAGCGTTGAACAAGAATACTAACTGACGTTGAGTACATGGCGAATGCAGCAAATTTGCATCTTTTCCGGTGGAAATTTCGCCTACTGGAACAATCGTTTCATAAACGGAGCCGGACGATGGAATCAGTGGAGGAAGTGCCGCATGCCGGTGAACACCATGGCCATCCCGAGACGATCGGCAGCGGCAATCACTTCGTTGTCCCGGACGGAGCCTCCAGGCTGAATCACGGCGGCGGCTCCGGCCTTTGCGGCTTCCTCGACTCCATCCGGGAATGGGAAAAATGCATCGGAGGCGACGACGCTTCCAGTAAGCGAAGACTGCGCCTTCATCACCGCGAGCTTGACGGAATCCACGCGGCTCATTTGGCCCGCACCGACGCCCAGCGTGGCGCCTTCTTTCGCGAAAACGATGGCGTTGGATTTCACGTGTTTGCAAACTTTCCAGGCGAAATGCATCGTATGCATCTCCGCGGGCGTTGGCGCGCGCTTTGTCACGATGCGCAACTGGTCGTCCTTGATTTCGCCCAAATCCGGCCGCTGCACCAACATTCCGCCGAGAATGCGCTTGAGCTGCAGCTCGCGTTCGGGTTCGAGTCCTCCCGGCGGCAGCTCCAACAAACGCAAATTCTTCTTCGCCGCGAAAATCGCTTTGGCCTTTTCGTCAAACCCTGGCGCTGCGATGCATTCGGCGAAGAGCTTGGCGACCTCTTGCGCCGTGGCGGCATCGACCACGCGGTTGAAAGCCAGCACGCCCCCGAACGCCGAAACCGGGTCGCTCGCCAGCGCTCTCAAGTACGCATCCAAAAGAGTTTCGCGCTCGGCCGTTCCGCAGGGATTGTTGTGCTTGACGATGATCGCCGCGGGCTGGCTGAATTCCGCGGCCAAGCTTCGCGCCGCTTCCAGGTCCACATAATTGTTGTAGGAAAGCTCCTTGCCCTGGAGTTGGTTCGCGGCCGCGAGACCCGCCGGCGCGCTTCCCGCGGAGACGTAAAGGGCCGCGGCTTGATGAGGGTTTTCCCCGTAGCGCAGCGAATCCTTTTTTTGAAATGCGAGATGTACTCGCTCGGGCAGCAACGGCTTCTCACCCAAATTCAGGCGGTCCGCCGCGACGGACAGGCGCTCAAGTTCGATGGTGATCAGTCCATCGTAGCGAGAGGTGGTCGCAAATACTTTGCGCGCCAGATCGAGCCTCGTTGCCAGGGAAGTCTCACGCGCCACATCGAGCTCGTCCGCCACTCGCGCGTAATCGGCTGGATCGGTTACGACCGTGACGCTTTCAAAGTTCTTTGCCGCGGAGCGGAGCATCGTGGGCCCGCCGATATCGATGTTTTCAATCAGCTCTTCCGCCGTCAACTTTTGCTTTGCCGCGGTGGCTTCGAAAGGATAGAGATTCACGACGACCAGGTCGATTGGAGCGATACCGTGCTCCGCGGCTTGCTTTTGATCCTCGGGATGCTTGCGGCGGTACAACAGCCCTCCATGGATTTTTGGATGCAGGGTTTTCACGCGGCCTCCGAGCATCTCCGGCCATCCGGTAAAGTCGGCAACGTCGCGCACGGCAACGCCGGCTTCGCGCAACAACTTGGAAGTGCCGCCCGTAGAGAGAATCTCGATGCGCTGGGCTGCGAGACGTTTCGCAAATTCCACAATTCCTGTTTTATCAAACACGCTAATGAGCGCGCGTTCTACCGCCATGTATTCCTCCCAAAAAAGAAAAGCACAATAGTTTATGCGCCCAGCGGAAAATCGGAAAGCGGAAAGGCTACACCGTCCAAATCGGAAGAAGACCGGGAACCTTGGCTGTTAACAAGCGGTCCGGAACAAATTCTCTTTGAATTTCAACTTAGGAATGGAAACTGGAGAATCACGCCGTTCTCAGGCTTTGACGAGCGCTTTGAGTTTCACCTGGCCGTCGACGACTTCGACGACGTACTCGACGTCGCGGCAATTTTTCTGCTTTTGCAGATCCTTTGTCTTTTTCAAAACAAACTCATTGAAGCTCGAGCGAGAAAGCTTTCCGGTTTGTTCTCCGGCCTGCTGCTTGGCTTGCAGGAATGCCTGGTAGAGCTGATCGACCTTTTCGCTTTCACGTTCCGGCTCGGAGCAGGTTACGCGAAACGGGGCGGGAGCAGCGGGCGGGGGAGCTTCCACCGGCTTTTGAGCCGCATTGCGCGCACGTTCCGCTTCGATTGCTTTGGCGGCGGCACCGTAGTGCCTTTGGACTTTCCCTTCTTCCTTCTGCTGCGTCTTCTTGCGAAAAATGTCTTTGTACTTTGCGTACGACTGCGTGAGATTGCTCAGACGGAACCGCTGACCGTACTTCAAGTCGCCGCCACGCTCGCCATATCTCTTGATTAACAGTTCAATGCGCCACTCAATTTCCGTGGGGGGGCGCTTTCTGCCACCGCCAAAGTACTGATCGTATTCAATCTTGAGCTGGCGGATGTCGCGTTCGAGCTGGCCCAAGTCCTCGTCGATCGTCGCCATTGATGGAAATGCCCCTTGAAGTATCATGCTAGGAGCACAAAGCGAGGGCGTCAACCGGCGCGGAGTGTGGCGCTGCGCATCATACATCCTGACCATCGCTGAGTTCGGAACCACTGGCTTGCGGCCGGCTTGCAAAACGAAAGCTTCATTGCCCACGCAGGAATGCTGTGCTGAAATAAGAGAATGGAAGCCCGCGCCAAACAGACTCTATCCGCCGAGCAGGCGGACTTGCTGCGGCAGATCCCTTCCGTTGACGAATTGCTTACGCAGCCTCGGCTTGCGGAGCTCGCTGCCCGCGTCGACCGCGCACTGCTCGTCGAAGTTACGCGGACCGTCCTGGCGGAATTGCGGGCGCGGATTACCGACCAACTTAGATTCGCCTTGCTTGGAGAATTTGCGCTGCTTGCCGCCGATCCCGCTGCGCTCGAGGAGCACATAGGCTCGATTGTCGAACGTATCCTTACCCATTCGCTTCAGCCGGTGATCAACGCCACAGGGGTAATCCTGCACACCAATCTTGGGCGGGCTCCGCTTTCTGCGGCGGTCGTTGAAGAGTTTCGACGGACAGCGACGCAATACACAAATCTCGAATACGACCTTGAGGCCGGGGCGCGCGGCAAGCGCGATGTACATACGTCGTCTCTGCTCGAACGGCTCACTGGCGCCGAAGCCGCGATCGTGGTCAACAATTGCGCCGCGGCTGTCCTTTTGGTGCTTTCCGCGTTGGCAAAAGGCGGCGAGGTTATCGTGTCGCGCGGGGAGCTGATCGAAATCGGCGACGGTTTCCGCATCCCCGAAATCATGGCGGAAAGCGGGGCGCTGCTGCGCGAAGTTGGCACCACGAACCGCACGCGTCTGGCAGACTACGAAAACGCCATCAACGAAAAAACGCGTTTGCTCCTGCGCGTGCACCCTTCGAATTTCCGGATCACGGGTTTTGCGGAAAAGCCGGCGCTCGAGGAGTTGGCGGACCTCAGCCAGCGAACCGGGCTTCCACTCGTCGAGGATCTTGGTTCGGGCTGTCTAGTCGATCTTTCCGCGAGCGGAATCTCCGAGCCGGTCGTTCGGCAAAGCATCGACGCCGGAGTTTCCATCGTGATGTTCAGCGGAGACAAACTTTTAGGCGGGCCGCAAGCCGGAATCATTGCCGGGAAAAAAGATCTTGTGACCCGTGTGCGCCGGAATCCGCTGTTCCGCGCGTTGCGCGTGGATAAGCTCACAACCGCGGCGCTGGAAGTGACTCTTGGCGCTTATCTGCGCGCCGCATGGGACGAAATTCCATCGTTGCGGATGATTCGAACGAGCACGCAAGAACTGAAGCGACGCTCCGAGAATTTCTTGCGCGAACTGCGGCCGGAGCTCCCTCTCGACGAAGTGGAGATGGAAATTGTGGACGGCGCGTCTCTAGCAGGAGGAGGTTCGACCCCAACGCAAGCGCTGCCGACGAAGGTTATTCGCATCGCCAGCGCACGATATTCCGCGGGACAACTTGAACAGCGGCTGCGACGGGCGCCGGCAGGCATTTCCGTGATTGCGCGCGTGGAAAACGACCGGTTGATTCTGGATTTGCGCACTGTCTTTCACGAACAGGAACCGCTGCTGATTAAAACATTGGCCGCCGCGCTTCACTAATTCCTCGCCGTACTCTCGGGCGCTCCAACCGTTTTGTCTCTCGTCCGGCTTCCTCAGCTTTCAAGAGTTCTGCATTCTATTTCTTTACAAATGAAACTCGGACAGTGTGCTGCGCGTCCTACGGAATGTTTCGGGCGAGTGGACGGATTCTCCCGGAACGATGCTCCACCCCTGGTTGCCCGAATAATGTTTTTCATGAAAAAGCGTATTGCGTGAAAAAGGAGAGAAGAGAAATGTGGAGAGACAGGTGCGTCCTTACAGGAATCGCTATCTTATTTGGTATTGGCACGGCAGCGGCGCAGCAACAAACAATCCCTCAGGGGCAGCAACCGCCGCAGATGCGCGCGCGTACCCGCCTGCCAGCAGAGCAAGCGGCGTCGCAGAATGAAAGCGCTCAGGGCAAGCAAGCGCAGCACGCGCCTGCACCAGAAGAGAAGTCGACTGTCACGCATCACTCGGCGCGTATCGGCGGCCAAGTGATCAACTACACGGCGACGGCCGCGACCTATAACATCAAGGCGGACGACGGCACGGTGAAGGCAACGATGTTTTACGTCGCCTACACCAAGGATGGTGTTGCTGATCCCGCCAAGCGGCCTGTGAGCTTCGTCTATAACGGCGGGCCGGGGTCCGCTTCGCTTTTCACGCATATGGGCATGGGACCAAAGCGCGTGGTGCTGACTCCCGATGGACAAGGGATGCCCGCTCCGTACACCGTCACGGACAATGAGGATTCTTTTCTCGATGCCACGGACCTCGTCTTCATCGACGCGATTTCCACGGGCTACAGCCGTCCGGCTCCTGGGGAAGCAACGACGCAATTCCACGGCATCATCGAGGATGCCAACTGGTTCGCCGATTTCATCTACCAATACATCACGCGCAATGAGCGCTGGGCATCGCCGAAATTCCTGATTGGCGAGAGCTATGGCACCACGCGTTCCGCCGAGCTTTCCGGAGTGTTGCAAGAGCGCCATCAGATTTATATGAGCGGGATCGTGCTCCTTTCCTCAGTGGCTTTCAGCAGCTGGGGCGCGGACGACCGGATCATTTTCTTCCTGCCGACTTATACGACGACGGCGTGGTATCACCACTTGCTACCCACCGATTTGCAGAGCCTGACCATCGAACAGGTTGCGGAAAAGGCGAGGGAGTTCGCGCACGGAGAATATGCCCAGGCGCTGGAAAAGGGTGACCAGCTTTCCGCCGCGGAGCATCAGAAGGTCGCCGAGGACCTGGCGCACTACACTGGGCTTTCGACGAAATACATCGAAGAGGCAAATCTGCGCGTCAGCCCGTTCCGCTGGTTCAAGGAGCTGGAGCGCGACAAGCGCCGCACGATCGGCCGGCTCGATTCACGGTTCGAAGGCATGGATGTCGATGCTGCGGGCGAGCGCAACGAATACGACCCGAGCGAAGCTTCCTATGAAGGCGCTTTCGTCGCCACGTTCCAGGATTACGTGCGGCGCGAATTGAAGTGGGATAGCGATTCGTATTACACGGTCACCGCCAACGTGCGCCCGTGGGACCAGACCGGCAATACGGAAGTCGCGGAAGTGTTGCGCGCGGCGATGACCCAGCAAACTTATTTGAAAGTGCTGGTCCTCTGCGGGTATTACGACGTGGCGACGCCGTTCAACGGCATTGAGAATACCGTATCGCATATGAACCTCGAGCCGCCCGTCCGCAAGAACATCAGCTTCGCATATTACGAATCGGGACACATGGTGTACATCGACGAAAAACAACATCACAAGCTGCACAAGGACGTCGATGACTTCATCAACGCGGGCTACACTCACTAAATGTAGCGCATCTGGCGGGCACGCTTTTCCGCAAGGGCCGGACTAGACTCGGAGAAGAAAAGTACGGCAACATAGGCGATCGTGTTCGCCTTCCAAGTCGTTGACAAGAAACTGAGACCGTCTGAGAAGCAGCTGCCGAGAATGGGTCGAGGCTGGGCGGTGATTCGCGTCCAGCTTGCTGGTATTTGCAATACCGACGTCGAGATCTTGCGCGGCTATCACGCGTTTCGAGGGACGCCGGGGCATGAGTTCGTCGGCGAAGTTGCCGAGGTTCACGGCGTTTCCGCTTCGCTGAAGAAAAAATGGCTGGGGCGCCGCGTTGTGGGCGAAATCAATGTCTCTTGTTCGGCCTATGGGTACAGACTTGCTTGCTCTTTTTGCAGGCGGGGGTTGAAAGCGCACTGTGCGCGGCGCAGCGTGCTCGGCATTGTGGCGCACGATGGCGCATTCGCGGAATATCTGGCTCTGCCGCTCGAAAACTTGCACACAGTTCCGGATTCCGTTGGAGACGATCAAGCGGTTTTTGTGGAGCCGCTGGCCGCGGCCTGCGAAATACTCGAACAAGTTCACGTCAGACAGTTCCGCGAAGCGGCTGTGCTCGGAGATGGAAAACTCGCGCAACTCATCGCGCTCGTTCTACGCACCGCGGTGAGCCGCGTGGTGATGTATGGCAAGCACGAAAAGAAACTCGCTCTCGCTCGCCGCTCGGGAGTCAAAACCAAAAGAGTAACTGGCGATGGCGCTGATTTGAAACGGGTGAATGAGACCTATGGTTTGCTGGTTGAAGCGACTGGCTCACCGAGCGGGTTCGCCCTGGCACAGCACATGACGGAGCCGCGTGGCACCCTCGTACTGAAATCCACGTTTCACGGGGCCGCGCCAATTGAAACGTGGCCGATCGTCGTCAAGGAACTCACGGTCGTGGGCTCCCGTTGCGGCCCGTTCGCCAGGGCTCTTGCTCTCCTGAGGTCCGGCAGAGTCGATCCGCGGCCGCTCATCACGCGCACGTTCCCGATGGACGAAGCGCCTGCGGCTATTCGCTTCGCTCAAAAGCCCGGTGTGATGAAGGTATTGCTGAAAACTTGAGAGCCCGGCTGGTAGGACGAACGGCAGATGTTCGAACTAGATGCCAGGCTGGGCGGCATCTTCTTTCAGGATTTCCTCGAGCGTGGTGACAAAGAGGTCCGCATCGGCTTGCGAAAAAATCAGCGGAGGACGGAGCTTGATGACGTTGTGATGTGGGCCGTCTGTGCCGGTGAGGATGCCGCGTTCGCGGAGGCGGTTCACGATGTAAGAAGCTTGGTTGTGTGCGGGCTCGCGAGTCTCGCGATTGAGGACCAAATCCAGCCCCAGGAACAGGCCTAAACCACGGACATCGCCGATGAGGGCATGCCGGGCCTGAAGCGATTTGAGCCGCGCGTTGAGATAGCGCCCAACTGCAAGCGCATTTTTCTGGAGATGCTCTTCCTCGAGGACATCCAAAACGGCGAGCCCTGCTGCGCAAGAGACGGGATTGCCGCCAAAAGTGCTGAAGAATTCCATCCCGTTATCAAAATGTGCCGCGATTTCCGGAGTGGTGACGACTGCGGCGAGCGGAAACGCGTTTCCGATAGGTTTTCCAAACACCACAATGTCCGGAACGACGCCTTGCGTTTCAAATCCCCAGAAATGCGTTCCCAGGCGGCCAAAACCAACTTGCACTTCATCGGCAATGCAGACGGCGCCCGCGGCACGGACGTGCTTGTAGGCTTCGCTCAAATACTCAGGCGGAAAGACAATCTGGCCGGCAACGCTTGGAAGCGTCTCTGCAAGAAATGCGGCGGCGCGACAGCCTTCTCCCTGCATGCTTTCTAAAATGTCGGCGACGTGCTGCGCGTATTTTGCACCGATGCCAGCGTCGCCGCGTCGGTAAGGTCCGCGATAGTCATCAGGAATTGGCGCCACATGGACCCACGGCTTGCGGCCTTTGCCTCCGGGTCCATTAAATTTGTAAGGACTGAGGTCGATGAGCGTAGTCGTATGTCCGTGATAGGCGTGTTCGAGAACAATAACGTCTTCACGGCCGGTGTGAGCGCGAGCGAGCCGGAGCGCCAGTTCGTTCGCTTCGCTGCCCGAGTTGACGAAATAGCAGACGCGCAGGGATTCCGGCAGAAGGCGCGTGAGACGCTCGGCATAGCGGTTCACATTGTCATGGAGGTAGCGCATGTTGGTGTTCAGGAGCGCGATTTGCTTTTGGACGGCCTGCACAACGCGAGGGTGACTGTGCCCGACGAGAGGCACGTTGTTGTAAACGTCGAGAAAGGTACGGCCGGTGTCATCGTAGAGGTACTGCATCCAGCCGCGCACAATCTTCAACGGCTGTTGATAGGAAACGCTGAGGTTTTTTCCGAGCAGCGCGCGCCGAGCGGAAAGGGTTTCCATGGAATTCGGTTCTTGGTCCGGGAAAAGTTTGACAGGGATGCCGAGCAGCAGATTGGGATCGGGAGAGAGAGACGTCCATACGCCGCGCTGCGAAGCGTTGGCAACTCCGGGAAAATTGGAGTGGTGATCCAATAGGTCGAGAATGATTTGGAAATGAAGATGCGGCACCCAGCCGCCATTTTCGTGAACGTCACCGATGGAGGCGAACTGCTGTCCTCGGAGGATGCGCTGCCCAATGTTGACTGCGTCAAAGTCGATTCGAGAGAGGTGGCCGTAAAGGGTGAAAAATTCTGCTCCTTCACCGGTTGCGTGACGGAGAATCACGAGCGGTCCGTAGTCCAGCGGCGCGGTATTGATCGCGACGGCGTGCACGATACCTTCGAGCGGCGCGTGGATTGGCGTACCTGACGCGGCGAATAAATCGATGCCGAGATGGATGGTGCGGCGTTCCTCGGTGGGATTTTCGCTGGCCCCGAAGAGTGGCGATGTGTAGAGAAGGCGGGCTTCGTTGTAACGGCCGATACCCACAGAGGCACCAGCGTTCTGCATCGCAGGGAAAATCATCTGGGTGAGATTTTGCGTCTCTGACACATCCGGAGCGGCGCCAAGAAATCCACTGCCCACGCTCAAATCGAACACGACGGACGGTGCGGTGTGCAAATCGGATTCGAGAATGGGAGCCGCTGTGTGCGCACTGGCGGCAAGCCATCGCTGTATTTTCTCGGCCTGCGGGACCGCGGGCAAGCCGCAGGCATCTCGAAACGTGTAGTGCGCGAATCTTGGATGGACCGCAGCAAGCCTTTCGAGCGCTTCCCACGCCGGGGCTTCGCTGATCGTCACGTAAGGGTCAGCGGGAACGAGCGATTTACGGTGCGCGGAATTGGTAACGCTGACCGCAAGGCGCATCCCAATCAGCGCGTAAAGTTGGCTTATCTCAGCATCGTTGAGCGGATAAGCAGTGTGATAGCCGGCGATAACGGCGCTCGCGGCGCACAGCGGATTTTTCTCGCCGAGCATGGCATAGGCTGCCGCGATGGCGACCTCAGATGCGGTGAGACCGTAGTGCATATCGCCGAAATCGATCACGCTGACTACTTTTCGCGGCTGAGGCCACGGCGGACTGACGAGCACGTTGTAATCATTGGCGTCGCCGTAGACGACACTGCGGCGCATCGATGGCATTGCCGGAATCACTTCCGACTCGTACAGCGCAAGAAAGCGTTCCACGAGCGCGCGCCGGGTTGGGTCGCCGATGTGCTGCAAGTAGCCGCGAATCCAAGCGGCCTGCGAAAGATCCCACTTCAATTCCCGATCCGCGGCCGGATGAGAAAAATCCGCCAGTGCGGCGTCCATCTCGGCGAGGAATTGGCCGAGACTACTCAGTAGCTGCGGAGTGTGGGGATTTACTTTGGCGAGAACCGTTCCGGGAACGTACGTGAGCAGCCAGACAAGGCGCTTCTCTCCGCCGGAGAGCATCGCGACCTTGAACGCGTCGCCGCTTGGCGATATGCAAACGCGAGGAAACGGAAGGTGCGGTGTGCGCGCGGCTAAATGTTGCAGCGCCTGGCACTGCATCTCTACGAAGGAATGTTCCCTCGCAGGATGCATCACTTTCAAAACAAATTCGCGGCCCTCAGACGATGACAGATGAAAATTATCGTCGTATTCGCCGGGCAGCGTTTTGGCGGAAACGTCCAGGCGGAATATTTCACGCGCCAGCCGCACGGCTTCCAACTCCGTGACCGCCTGAGCCACGCGCGCTTCGGGAATCATGCGTTGAATCTTATCCGCAAGGACTGGAGCGCGTCCATCCTGGCCGGATACTCGCAGCGAAATGCATGAATCAGCCCCAGCCAGCTAGTCAAACTTTGGGTTGCGCACGCAACAAATTGGCTGTTCTACATCTCTTCGCGCGAGGACTGCACGGAAACCGGGCCGTTCACGGTCGAAAGCCTGATCATCGCCGGAGAAGCGCCAAATTCGATGCGGCGGTTGTTGTCGTCCCAGGTCTTCCGCACATTTTCGCAAATGCTGGCGCGGCAGCTCATCGGGGAGTAATTGCGCGACTCTACGCTGAAGCTGGACTGATAATCCGCCGGAACAGAAAGCGTCAACGGACCATTCTGCGCATCGGCGGTCAGTCCCGACCCGTTCCACGTTTTGCCTTCCAGATTGATGGAGATCGGACCATTTTGTGTGTGGACGCGCAGGCTGCCGCTGCCTCCTATGATGGTTATGGGACCGTTCGAAGCCTGGACATCGGCGTCGCCGGAAAAATCACGCAAGGTGATGGGGCCATTAGTGGCGTGGGCAGTCAGTTTGCCGTCGACACCGTACAAAGAAAGGGGACCATTGGCGGTTTCCAAATCGATGACCGCTGCTTTTGGCGCGCGAATGAGCAGATAGACGGTCCAATCGTGCTCATCGCTCGGTACGCTGGTCGAAACCTCGCCATTTTGAACGGAAAGCTTGATCTGGGAAAGAATGCGCTCAGCGTCTCCATCATAGTTTGCGGCGGCCTTGCAGGCCGTCACCGAATAGACGTCTTTATCCCAGCCTTGCACCTGAACGCCACCGTTCTTGTGCGGCTGAACGCGGAGCGTGGGCGCATCAGCCTTCGTCAGCGTGCGCTCTTCTGATTTCACGATGGCGTCGCGATCATCGAAGCGAATATGGAGATCGGAACAATCGGTTATGGGGTGATGCTGGCCGTCGGAAATGCTTACCGAGTGGCGGTCGTACCCAGCTGACGGGAATGGAGGCTTGGCGGGGATTGGCGGGATGGCGGGAACAGCCGGAAACGCAGGCATGGCTGGGATCGCCGGAGCCGGTGGAACGGGCCCAAATGCCTCCAAGGGAGCGGTCTCTGGCAATGGCGGAACCTGTGGAAATATAGAAGAAGGCTCAGGCGGAGTTGGCGGAGTCGGAGCGTCCTGGGCTCCAGCCAGAGCAGCTACTGCGCAGAATCCGCAGACCACGGTCACGAGAAGCAGAACAACTCTAATGGGCGATTTCATGGACGACCCTCCCTTGCTACATAGACGAACAAAATCTCCATCGGTCTGCTAAGTTCGCCTGAATTGTTGGTTGCTGGCAGGGGCATCCAAGGGGCGCCGCCGCACCCTTGTTAAGGGATCTGCACCTCCCTGGCCTCGTCGGAGGATTAAGTGC
>CAVPWC010000014.1:0-721075 GCA_963709315.1 uncultured Acidobacteriota bacterium | reverse complement strand
CAGAGTTGACCGCCGGAAGTTGCAAGCGCACAGTTGACAGCCGACAGTAAGAAAAATTCCCCCAAACAATTTGAATGCGCCGTTCAGGCTCGAATGTAAACATTCGCGGGATGCGATGTTCAGGATCGAGCTGCGAAGAGGGCACGATATATCGTGCCCCTACGACGGCCGGAGATGTGACGCCCACCTGGTTGGAAGAACGGTTTTTCATTTTGCGGGTTCCGGGGCGGTGGGTTTGACGATGCGGTCGTAGATCAGGAGCAGGAGAGCGGTGACGAAGCCTACGGCGCTGATGGCCCACCAGGCGCGTTCGGGATGGTGAGCGACTTCGCCGAAGTGGTGCATCATCGTGCCGCCGAACCAGCCGCCTACCAACGAGCCGATACCCAGAGGGAGAAATGCGAAGCCCATGTAAGTGCCTTGCTGGCCGGGAGGCGCGAGGCGCGAAATGTAGGCGTAGTAAGGAGGTTGCTGGATGATCTCCCCGATAGCGAGCACGGCGATCGAAACGACCGCGCCGGTGACCGTCGGCCAAAACGACAGAACGAGCCACGACATGGAAGTAATGACGGTGCCGAGAATGACGGCGTGGAACGGGGGAATTTTGCGCGCCAAATAGTTGACTGCGAACGTTAGGCAGACAACGATGGCGGCATCTGTTATCAAAATGAGTTGGACGCGGGCGTGGGGGTCCACATAGGTGTGCAGGAATCCGGGCAGGCTGGTGTACTGCTGCCAGTAGACGATCCAATAGCCGGTGAAAATTACGAGGAACCACATGACTTTACTGATTCCGGCGAGCGCCAGGAACACGAGCGCTACCCAAATCCACCAGGGGACCGAGAAATGATAGAGATACGAAGTGACTGCCAACATGATGGCGATAGCAACCGTCGGAAGGACTAACCAGTATTTGCCCAACACCACGCAGAAGTTGCGCACGACTTGAAGCATGCTGGGCGCGGGCACGTCGCCCGGTTTGCGCGGATCGCGGAAGAAAAAGAAGACCAGGAAAAACATCGCGAAGACGCTGAGAGCGGAAACACGAAAAACTCGTTCGAGGCCGAGGTGCCTTTGCGCCCAATCCGCGACGAAGGGGCCGGCGGTGCCGCCGATATTCACCATGGTGTAGTAAATGGAATAGCCGAGCGTGCGGACATTTTCCTTGGAAGCACGGGCGGTGGTGCCGACGACGCTGGGCTTTACAAGGGCGATGCCGAGAGCGGGAAGAAGCAGAATGACACCGACAAACAACGTGAGCGGGACGGCGTTGCGAACGGGAGCGAGCCAGGACGCACCAATCGAGCCAATCAGGAAATACGCGGCCGCCAAAATCAGATAGGCCATTGAGAGAGCGCGGCGAAAGCCGAGTTTGTCCGCGACAGCCCCGCCAAAAATCGCGAGAAACCAGACCATGCCGCCGAAGAAACCGGTGAGCGAGTCCGTGAGCTCCGTGGAAAAGGCGAGCCGTTCGTGGAGATAGAGGGCCAGCGAGGAGAACGCGCCGTAATAGGAGAGGCGCTCGAAGATTTCGCTGGTGTTGGCGACCCAGAAGGGCCGCTCGAACCCATCGCGAATTTCCTGGAGCCGAAGACTAGCGCTCATCGATCCCCCTGAGTGAGGTGCGGGGATTGTACTTGAAGAGTTGAAAGTCGAAGGTTGAAACTTGAAGGAAGAGGGCGTGCGCCAGGTTGGGATGCATACTTCGCCCCGGGTGGATTGAGTCGTAATGCTCGTTGAGCGGACGGCGGGGGCTCTCCACGGCGATTTTTCTTGAGGTGAGACCCCCCACCCGGGGGTGTCCGCAAGTTATGAAGTAACTGCATGAAGGGATTGGAGTTGCGGGCATTCCTGCGTGTGACGGACGAAGCGGAGAGGCAGGTGATGCAAGAATCTAGCGGCTCCGAACCCCTCCCCTGTTTTTTGTAAGCGTTGCATTTAAAGGATTTATTGGCGAGGGGAAAGAAGATCGCCGGCTGCGCTCGATTGGATAGCCAGAGAGAAGGTTGGCGCGAAATTTGAGACAGAGGAGGGAGGAATTCCCATCGGGTCGCGCTAGACGACCGGCGGAGGGTTGAAGGGAGAACGGGGCCGAACGAAGACTGGCAGTCGCCGGAAGGAACAGCGAGGCGCGCGAGAAACTCTTCGAGGTTCGGGGCAAACATGCGGAATGGTAGCAGAGGAGGTGGTGCGTTGTCAACTAATTTGTTATATTATTGACATGTCATTCGAACGGGCAGGACGGATTCGAATGCAATGGGTGGAAGTCGGTAGATTGGAAGGAGTTGGCGGGGCGTTTAGCAGTTTGATACGGCTGTGGAAATGTGTGGAAAAAGCGAGCTCTGGGCCTTTTTCTAGGAGGGTAAGAAGTTGCCGCGCCCGGGCTTTGTCCCAACTGAGTTTGTGGAGACACAACTCCATATGTGGATGTTGGCTAGCTGATGTTGGCGGGAACGCGGCCGGATTTTGGCACGACATAGGACGGATGCACGCCTATATCTGCAGCGAACGCCTCCATGATTTTCTCATATGCGTCTCTAATTGCTCTAGGCTCGGATACGGAAGCGCTGAAGCATTCGCTCCACTCCTCTTTCCAAGCGTTTGGGCGAGCTTCTTGTCTACGCTGAAAGTGCGCTCGCAATAGCGCATCGCGACCCCACCCAGAATACGTTTCAAAACAGAGATTCTGAAATTCAATACACGCCGAGAAAAACGGCTGGGAGAATAGTGGCGCTGCAAGAAACACTTTTTTGTCTATAGCGCGTTTCAGAGAACCGCGGGAGGGTCAAGGTCCTTCCAGCAGCCCACATAGGTGAAGTAGCAGAGCAAATCGTTGAGTTGGGGAGCGAGTTCTTCGTAAATCTTCAAACGTGTTTCGATTAGTTTCTGGCTGCGCCACTGCAGGTGCTCAAATCGCTTTGTGATGCGGTGGATGTAAATTCCAATGAATGCGAGAACGGCTGGCGTAACGAGCCCGGCCAGTAGTTTTGTAATCTCAAGCGAATTCCAGGGAGCGGGATTCATGAGCACGCGGGCGCTCCTACTTTTCAATTAGCCCACCGGCGAGGGCGCCCTGAAGGGTAGCAGAAGATGATGTAGGACGACCGCAGCTGGGCTTGAGTTGCAGGATTCATGATAAGCGTTGAGCGATATGGACGTCTATCAGGTAAGCCTTGATCGGCCAAGGTCCAGCCAGGCAGTGAAATCTCGGCGCACAAGCGGATTAGTCATCCAAGAGGTGTCAGGCTCCGGGAGCCTCAAGGCTTCTTGTGCGCTTGGCCAGCCTTTAGTAAGGGACAGGGAGTTCATGGCGCTTTTGCGGGTTATCCAGTCGAGTTTCTTGCGTTGCTCGCAGGTTCGTACCAGCCGTCTTGCCGTAAGCGCTCGATGACGGCTGTTCATGCCTGAGAATACGCATTTTTAGCACACTGGTCAAAATAACGTGTATTTGTGGCTGGCGTGGCGCAGATTACCGGGTCTGGATTAGGGGAGCGAGGGGAAGCGATGGAATGGAAGTGCTTATCCAAGGAGTTCGAGCAGATGAGCACGATTGGAAAAGCAGAAGAACGGCCAAAATCAATTGTCGCAACGAAGCGGACGGTCCGACTCAGTATGCGAACCTTACAACGACGCAGAGAAAAAAGAGGGCACGATGTATCGTGCCCCTACATCGGGATCAGAAAACCGAGGAGGAGAAGGACGAAGCGTCAGCGGCAGAGAGAATTGAAGTCGATGGGTGGGGCGGGAGGCGCGGGGATGGGGAGATTGCGGGCGCGGAGGGCGTCCTCGAGGGTCGTGGGGCCGGAGGGGAGAGCGGGGTTGGTGTCCAGGCGGTAGAAGGAGTCGCGTTCGGCTTGAGGGAGGGTGATGAATTGGAAGCCGCGGGAACGATAGAGGTCGAGGAGTTTTGGGAGCATTTCGGCGTCGAGGGCGCCGATGTGCATGAGAAGGACGTAGGGAATATCGCGATGGTAAAGAGTTTGGGAAAGCTGGCGGTAATACGTGATGTTGGCGTCGGCGGCTGAGAGGTAGCTGGTCTTTAGTTGGGCGACTGCGGCGGAGTCGTTTTTGGCCATGCAACGGGCGTAGGGTTCATTCCAGAGATAATCGCTGAAACTCATGGTGACGGCGGCGACTTTGTAGCCGCGCTGGGCGAGGTAGGCGCGGATGGCGTCGTGTTTGGCGGGGGTGTCACCTTCGGCGAGATAGGGGAAGCGCAACCAGTGCCAGTCGTTGTTATTCATTAGCTTGCTGAGAAGAGGTTCGTTCTGGGTGATGTTGGCTTCGAAGTCTTCGAGAGAGTTCTGGTTGAGATTCATGTGGGACCAGGTGTGATTGCCGAGGGGATTGCCGGCGTCGCGCCAGGCTTGGAGGACGGCAGGACCGCCGGGTTCGCGCTCGTTGGTCTGGCCGTTGACGAAGCCGTAGACGGGAGGGAGATGAGCGGCGCGAAGGGCGGCGAGGATTTTTGCGGCGACTTCGGGGCGAGTTTCGCCGGGAGGGAGAGGGCCGTGGGCGGGAAGATCGTCGAAGGTGAAGGCGATTTGGAGTGACGGGGTTTTAGCCGGGCCAGCAAGAGAGAAGAAAAGCGAGATTGCGGCGGCCAGAGATATTGCGAGCGTGGTGCTTGAAAGACGAATCTGGATCATCGCGAGTCACCGGGCTTGTGGCGTTCGGTTTGGAGGCCGGTGAGAAAAAATAGCAGGGACGCGGACGGATTGTCTATGGATGTTATTTGGCGGCGGCGTTGGATTGATTGAGTGGGCGGGGTGAGGGGCATTGAAGAGTGGCTGGTGGAGGGGCGGGAGGGTAGAATGCGCGGCGCGGGTGGCGGAGTGCGGAGCGAGCGAAGGATGCCGGGCTGAAGCCCGGCGCTACGCAGGCGGGACAAGCGCACGCTTTGGAGGGAAACGTGAAGAAGAGCATGGCAGTGATGGCGATTATCGCGGGCGGATTGAGCGCGGGCTTAGCGAGGGCGCAGAAGCCGCCGTTATTGCCGGCGGCGGATGTGGCGGCTTTGGCGAATGAGTTGAGCGGGGAGACGGCGAAACGGAATTTGGAGGTGATTGCTACGTTTCACCGGCAGCGCGGGTCGAAGGGATTTCATTCGGCGGCGGAGTTGGTGGCGGAGCGGGCGCGGGAGTATGGGTTGAGCGATGTGGAGATCTTGGAGTTTCCTGCGGATGGGAAGATTTTTTACGGGACGCAGAAGTCGCGGCCGGCTTGGGATGCGGAGGTGGGGGAGTTGTGGGAGGAGAGTGCATCCGGGGAAAGAAGTGGCGAGTGGCGAGTGACGAGTGGCGAGAAGAAGATTGCGAGTTATGCGGCGGAGCCTGTCGTGTTGGCGGAGGATAGCGAGTCGGCGGATGTGACGGCGGAGCTTGTGGATGTGGGGGATGGGACGAAGGAGAGCGATTACGCGGGGAAAGATGTCGCGGGGAAGATTGTTTTGCTGAGCGCGTCGCCGGGGGCGGCGCAGGAATTGGCGGTGGGGAAATTTGGGGCGACAGGGATTGTGAGTTATGCGCAGAACCAGAAGAACGCGTGGTGGGGCGAAGACGAGAATTTGATTCGGTGGGGGCATTTGGAGACGTTTACGGAGCACAAGACGTTTGCGTTCATGGTGTCGTTGAAGACGGCGCGGGGAATGCGCGAGCGGTTGGCAAGTGGCGAGAAAATTACGCTGCATGCGGTGGTGAAGGCGGGACAGCATGCGGGGAACTATGAAGTGGTGACGGCGACGATTCCGGGGGCGGATGTGAAGTTGAAGGAGGAGGAGATTGCGTTTTCGTGCCACCTGGATCATCAGCGGCCGGGAGCGAATGACAATGCCAGCGGGTGCGTGACGATTTTGGAGGTAGCGCGGACTTTGCAGAAGTTGATTGCTGAGAGGAAATTGGCGCGGCCAGCGCGGACGATACGGTTTATTTGGCCGCCGGAGATTGAGGGGACGTTAGCGTTGTTGAATGGCAAGCCGGAGTTTGCGAAGCGGATCAAGGCGGCGATTCATATGGACATGGTGGGAGGCGGGCCAGAGACGAAGGCGGTGTTTCATGTGACGCGCGGGCCGATGAGTTTGCCGTCGTTTGTGCATGACGTGGCGTGGGCGTTTGCGGAGTTTGTGAATGAGGAGTCGTACAAATTTGCGGCGACGGGTAGTCGCGGAATATCCATTTGTGGCGCCGGAGGGTGGTAAGGAGCCGCTGCGGGCGGAATATTCGGCGTACACGATGGGGAGCGATCACGATGTGTATCAGGATTCGTCATTCGGGATACCGGCGATTTATATGAATGACTGGCCGGACCGGTACATTCATACGAATTTTGATACGGCGGCGAATATCGATACGACGAAGTTGAAGAGGGCGGCGTTTATTGGAGCGGCAAGCGGGTATTTCTTGGCTCAACTTAGCCCGAGTGAAGTGCCCTCCGTGAATTGGGCGGTCTTGAGCGACGCCATGACGCGGCGTGCGCGGGTGCTTGAGAGAAAAGTTTCACTTGAGAGCGATGACGGGAGTTTAGTGCGGATGAATGCGGACTATGACCTGGAAGCCGCAAGATCGACTTATCGATTCTTAGAGATGGAGGTGGGCGAAGTGGCGGTGGTTGAAGACGCGTTAAGGCAGTTGCCATTGATTGCGAAAGCTCGACCAGATGATGCGTTGGGCCACGCTGCGTTGAAATTCAAACGTAAAGCGGAGCCGAAGGGGCCGTTGGCGGTATTTGGGTATGACTATTTTGAGGATCATGCGAAGACGGCTGGAGTGGCGACGCCGAAATTGTTTAGTTATGAGGGATTGTGGGGTGGTGGCGAGGAGTATGCGTATGAGGTTTTGAATTTTGCGAATGGGAAGAGGAGTGCGCAGGAGATTCGGGATGCGGTGTCGGCGGAGTATGGGCCGGTGCCGTTGGAGATGGTGGTGGAGTATTTGAGGGCGTTGGAGAAGATTGGGGTGGTGGCGGAAGTGAAGTGAGGGGCGGCGTGGTGGAAACCGCAGAGAGGTTTCTCCACTCCGCAAGCCGACACGTTCGCAGGAGCGAACGTGAAGAAAAGGCGTCGGCTCGCTTCGGTCGAAATGACACCAAGCTTGGTCGGATGGGCCGAGAGGATTCATGACGATTGCGGAGAGGATTGAGCGGTTGCCGCTGGGGGGATTTCACCGGCGGTTTATTGCTTTGGTGTCGCTGGGGAACTTCTTCGACCTTTACGACATTTTTATTGTGGCGTATATCGGGGCGGCGTTGCAGCAGTCGGGATTTCTTACGCTGCGGCAATTTGCGTTTTTTGTGGCGGCGGGATTTTTGGGCATGTTTGTGGGGACGGTGGTGTTTGGGATGGGTAGCGACCGGATGGGGCGGCAGAGCGCGTTTATTTTGCTGCTTTTGATTTATTCGGTGTTTACGTTTGCGGATGCGTTTGCGGTCTCGGCGAATTGGCTGATTGCACTGAGATTTTTCGCGGGGATTGGGATTGGCGCGGAAATTGTGGTGATTGATGCGTATGTTACGGAGGTGGTGCCGGGGCGGGCGCGCGGACGGTATGTGGCGATTACGCAGGTGGTGGGATTTTGCGCGGTGCCGGTGGCGGCAGTGCTTTCGCGAGTGCTGGTGCCGACACATTTTTTGATGAGCGGGTGGCGGTGGGTGATGGTGATTGGGGCTTCGGGGGCGCTGTTGTCGTGGTGGTTTAGGAGGAGGTTGCCGGAGTCGCCGCGGTGGTTGGAGAGCCGGGGGCGGGTAGCGGAAGCGGATGCGGTGATGACCGGGCTGGAGAGGGAATCGTTTTCTTCTACGGGAAGAAGTGGCGAGTGGCTAGTGACGAGTGGCGAGAGAGAAGAAAAAAATCGAGCGGCCGCTGAAGCGAAACAAGTGAGTGCTGAAGCAAAGGTCAAGCCGGGATCCTTCGCTTCGCTCAGGATGACACAAAATGAAGAACGGATGACGAACGAAGAGAGCGTTGCGAAACATGGAGCGGAGAACGGATCGTTTTGGGAACTTTGGAAGCCACCGTATGTTTCGCGGACGATGATGCTGGTGATTTTTCAGGCTTTGCAGACGATTGGGTTTTATGGATTTGCGAATTGGGCGCCGACGTTTTTGCTGAAGCGGGGAGTTTCGCTGTCTGCATTCGTTGGAATACACGATGCTGATCGCGGTGGTTTCGCCGGTGGGGCCGCTTTTGGCGGCGTTGACATCGGACCGGTTCGAACGGAAATGGACGATTGTGGTTTTGGCTTTATTGGTGGCGGGACTGGGATTGGGATTTGGGAATTCGATTGCGCCCGCGGCGGTGGTGGGATTTGGGGCGTTGCTCACGCTGGCGAATTATTGGTTTTCGGCGGCGTTTCATGCATATCAGGCGGAAATGTTTCCGACGCGGCTGCGCGGCGACGGGCGTGGGATTTACGTATAGCTGGAGTCAGATTGAGCGCGGCGTTTACTTCGATTTTGATTGGAGCGGTTTTGGTGCATGGAGTGCCGGCGGTGTTTGCGGTTTTGGCGGTGGCGATGATTTTGGTGGCGGTGGTGGTGGGGGTGATGGGGCCGCGGACGAATGGGTTGGTTTTGGAGGAGATTGCGCGGTAGGGAGTGAAACGCGAAATTCGAAATTTGAAATGCGAAAATAAGGGCGGAGACAGTGGTGGCGAGGGGAAGAGCACAGGCTGAAGCCTGTGCCACCTGTGGCTGTGCTAGCATCGGGGATTGCGTCTTGAGCGAGGACCACGATAGATGGCAGCGACTATGAAGGCGTTGCGGAAGATGAGCGCGGGGCGCGGGTTGTCGTTCGAAAGCGCGCCTGTGCCTGTTATTGGGGCGGCGGACGTTTTGGTGCGCGTCAAGACGGCTTCGATTTGCGGGACGGATTTGCATATTTATGGGTGGGACCGGTGGTCGCAGGGGCGGATTAAGCCGCCGGTGACTTTGGGGCATGAGTTTTGCGGCGTTGTGGAACGCGTGGGGGATGAAGTTACCGCGGTGAAGGTTGGGGACTTCGTTAGCGCGGAGATGCACGTGAATTGCGGGCACTGCCATCAATGCCGGCTGGGCGAAGCGCATATTTGCCAGAATTTGCGGATTATCGGGATCGATCAGGATGGAGCGTTTGCGGAGTTTGTGAAAATACCGGCGTCGAATATCTGGAAGCTGGATCCGGCGATTCCGGAACATTACGGTGCGATTCTTGATCCGCTGGGGAACGCTGTGCATACCGTTTTGGCTGGGCCGATTGCGGGGCAGACGGTTTTGGTGACGGGGTGCGGGCCGATTGGGTTGATGTCGATCGCGGTGGCGAAGGCCTGCGGCAGCTCGACAGTGTTTGCGACGGAGACGAACGAGAACCGGCGCGCGATGGCGAAGAAGATGGGCGCGGATGTGGTGTTGAATCCGGCGGCGGAGGATGCGGTTGCGCGGATTCTCGCGGAGACGAACGGGACGGGCGTGGACGCGTTGCTGGAGATGTCGGGGAATCCAACGGCGATTCAGCAGGGATTTAAGGCGCTGCGAGCGGGCGGGCGGGCGTCGCTACTGGGCATACCGACGGAGAATGTGCCTTTGGATTTGGTGAATGACGTGATTTTCAAGGGCGCGACGGTGCAGGGGATTTATGGGCGGCGGATGTATGGGACTTGGGTGCAGATGACGGCGCTACTAAAGGCAGGGCGGCTGAATTTGGAGCCGTTGTTTGGGGAGCGGGAGCCACTGGAAAAATTTGAAAATGCGTTTGCGAAATTGCAGGGCGGGTTGGCGGGGAAGATTCTTTTGTATCCGGATGGTTTGCCGCGCTAGACGAATTGCCTTTCCCACTTTAGCTTTGGTTCCAAACTGTTTGCCCTGAGCCGCCAGCTGACGCAGAATGGTAGTTCCACCAGCCGAGTCCACCTCAGGAGTCTAAGCATGTCTGATACCGCAACGATGGCAACGAAACAGAATCCGACGCAGTACATTTCCGACCATTTGAACGAGCTACGGGCGAAGGGGGTGGCGCCGAAGTTGCGCGTGCTGGAAGGTGAGCAGAAGCCGGTGTGCATTTTTGATGGGCGGGAAGTGATTAACCTGGCTTCGAACAACTATCTTGGATTGACGACGCACAAATCCTTGCGCAAGGCGGCGCTGGACGCGGTGAAACGATACGGCGCGGGGGCGGGCGCGGTTCGAACGATTGCCGGGACGATGAAGATTCACATGGAATTGGAGGAGCAGATCGCGAAGTTCAAGAATGTGGAAGCCTGCGTGGTGTTCCAGTCGGGATTCACGGCGAATGCGGGAACGGTTTCCGCGGTGCTTGGCAAGGAAGACCTGATCATTTCGGATGAGTTGAATCATGCTTCGATCATTGATGGGGCGCGGCTTTCGAAAGCAACGATTAAGGTGTTCAAGCACAAGGATGTGAAGGATTGCGAGCGAATTTTGCAGGAGCATCTGGAGTTTCCTGGTAAGAAGCTAATTATCACCGACGGCGTTTTTTCGATGGACGGCGACATCGCGCCGCTGCCCGCGCTTTGCGATCTGGCGGAAAAATATAACTGCATCATGATGGTGGACGACGCGCATTCCAGCGGCGTGCTGGGACGCGGGGGGCGCGGAACCGTGGATCATTTGAATTGCCACGGACGCGTTCATATTCAGGTGGGTACTTTGAGCAAAGCCATCGGTGCGATGGGAGGGTACGTTGCTGGGTCGCGCGATTTGATCGATTTCTTGTATCTGCGGGCGCGGCCATTTCTTTTTTCCACTTCGCATCCACCCGCGACGGTTGCGGCGTGCCAGGCGGCGTTTACACTTCTGGACTCGCCCGAAGGCGAAAAGTTGGTGAAGAAGCTTTGGGCGAATACGAAGATGTTCAAGCGGGAATTGAAGAAACGCGGATTTCAGTTCAAGGTGAGCGAAACGCCGATCATTCCGATTCACGTGGGAGATGCGGCGAAGGCGTATGAATTTTCGAAGAAGCTGTTTGAGGCGGGCGTTTTTGCGCCCGCGGTCGGATACCCTACGGTGGCGGAAGGCAAAGCGCGATTGCGGGCGATCGTGAGCGCGACGCACAAGAGAGAACAGTTATTGCGTGCGGCGGACATTTTGGCGGAAGTGGCCAAGCCTCTGGGAATTATTTCTTAACGAGGCCCGCGCCGAAGCATTGGGCGGCAAGCGATGTGTTGGCGGAAATTTATCGGGCACCTTGAAGCGTACCTGAATGGGCGCTGCAAGGACGCCGCCGATTCTCTCTTGAGCGGCAATCATGTTGCTCGGGACTTTCCCGGCGGAAGAGCGAATGCAACTCTTCGCGTGCCGGGAGCGTCCCTCTAAGTAGGGGAAATTCCCGATAGAATCCGCCCAGCCGTTCGCAATGGAGGTAGCGATGATCAGAGCGCGATTTGCATTATTGGCTGGTGCCGTGCTTGCCGCCGCCACAGCGCAGGCACAATCGGCTGCGCCGCCGCCGGCGCCAGCGAGTTCCGCAGCGCAAACGGAAACGATGGCGGGTACATTGCCGAGCGGGACTGCGGTGAACGCGGAACTGAATTCGTCCGTGAATTCCAAGAAAGTCAAGGTAGGTGAGAAGGTCGAGGCGCATACAACCGAGGCTATCGAGTTCGCCGGAAAGACGATCCTTCCAAAAGGAACGAAGCTCGAGGGACACGTCACGGAAGCCACGGCGCGATCGAAGGGCGACAGCGGGTCCACGCTGGCGATTCAGTTCGACAAGGCGATTCCGCGGAAGGGCGAAGAGCTTCCCTTGGACGTGATGATCATGGCGATCGCGGCGCCACAGGAAGACTCTTATGCGGGGTCAGTGGGGCCCAGCAGCGATCCGATGAGGGACGTGGGCGGTGCAGCTGCGGCCGGATCGCCGATGGGTGTTGGCAAGTCGCAGCCTCCGCCGAACGTAGCGCAGGCCTCTCCATCCGGCGCGCCCGCGGATTCCACGGAGCCGAAAAGCCACACTCAACTGCCGGCGACCAGCCGAGGTGTGTATGGATTGAAAGATTTGAAAATCATGATGGTCGCCTTGAAGACGAGTCAAACGACGGTCATAACTTCCAGCGGCAAAGATGTGCATCTGGACGACGGCACGCGGCTCCTGCTCGTTGCGGCAGGGGATACCCAAGCGGGGCCGAGCAAGTAAATAGAAAAACAAATGGGAGCGAGAGAGGGTGCTGCCTCGCGCGCCCTCTTTTGCATTTGTGGGGGTCGCTTTCACAACGGGAACGTGACGTTAGGCCGCTGAGGCTTTGCTATACTCGCCGCATGCCCGGAGCGCCGAAAAAACTGTTTCTTGTTGATGCGATGGCGCACATCTATCGCGCCTTCTTTGCGCCGATGCCGCAGAGACTGACGGGCCCAGGGGGCACGCCCACGAACGTGCCATTTCTCTTCGGGAATATTCTTCGCAGGCTCATCAAGGACTACCAGCCGGATTACATCGGAATCGTGTTCGACCCTCCCGGTGCGACATTTCGCGACAAGCTTTTCGAAAAATACAAAGCGCAGCGGCAGCCGATGCCCGATGAAATGCGCGTGCAGTTGCCGTTTGTGAGGCGATTGTGCGAGGCGATGCGGCTGCCGATTCTGGAAGTGCAGGGATACGAAGCGGACGACGTCATTGGCGCGATGGCGGTGCAAGCGGCGAAGAAGAATCTGGACGTGCTGGTGATTTCGAACGACAAGGACATGATGCAGCTGGTCGGAAAAAATGTGCGAACGCTGCGGACAGGATCGGGCGGAGCGAAAGCGGACATCATCGTCGATGCGAAGAAGGTGGAAGAGATTTTAGGCGTGCCGCCAGAACGCGTTGTGGACTACATGGCCTTGCTGGGCGACAACATCGACAATATCCCAGGGGCGAAGGGAATCGGCGAAAAAGGTGCGGCGGAACTGATCAAGAAATACGGCAGCGTCGAAAAGGCTCTGGACCACGCTGATGAAGTGCCCAACAAACGTTACCGCGAAGCGCTGCAGCAGCAGCGGGAACAAGTGATGCTGTCCAAGCAGTTGGCGAAGATCGCCACGGATTTGCCGCTGCCCCTGGATTTACTTGCGCTGGAACGGCGCGAGCCAGACGTCGTGGCGCTGGGGACGCTGTATCGCGAGCTGGGATTTAATTCGTTGTTGAAAGAATTGAGCGCGGAGGGGCTGGCGTCGTCCGCGCCGGCGGGCGCGGAACCCAGCGTGAAGGCGGACTACGCAGCGTTTGCGGATGTTGCCGAATTTCGCGCGTATCTCGGGAAGCTGCCGGCGAAGCTGCCGCTGGCGATTTGGCTGAATCTCGAACTCGGCGAGAGGGAGTCGGAAGGTTTTGGGACACGCATCGCTTCGATTGAGGTTTCTTCGAAGGCAGGCGAGGGGCGTTCTGTTTGGCTGGATGAAAAGGGAGAGGCCCTGAAAGCGCTGGTGCCGGTTCTTGCGGATGCGAAGCGCGCGAAAATCGTTCACGATGCAAAACTGTTTCAGCTTCTTGCCGGGCGCGCCGCGAATATAAAAGATGCCGCGCAGCTTTATTCCTATTTGCTGCGGCCGACGACGGCAAATCACAATTTTGCCGACGTGGTGATGCGGCAATTCAACACGATGCTCGGTGGAGGACCCGGGGAGCGCGCGGAGTACCTGCAACGGCTCGCGCCCATTTTGCGGGCGCAGATCGACGAGCAGGAACTTGCCGGGGTCTACGAAAAGATTGATTTGCCGCTCGCTCCGGTGTTGTCGGATATGGAGCGCATCGGAATCCGAGTCGACCCGAAAGAACTGGAGAAGATGTCCAAGTCGATGGAGAAGGAAGTCCGGCGGCTGGAACAAGAGATATGGAAGCTGGCCGGAAATGAATTCAACATCAACTCGCCGGCGCAGCTAGGGGAGATTTTGTTCGACAAACTGAACCTGCAGCCGCCAAAGCGACGGGGGAAAGGGAAAGTACGTTCGACGGCCGCGGACATTCTGGAGGAGATGGCCGCGCAGCATCCGCTGCCCGCGAAAATCATGGAGTTTCGCGAGATTTCGAAGCTGAAATCGACTTACGTGGATGCGCTGCCGAAATTGATTCACCCGGAAACCGGACGATTGCACACAAGCCTTTCGCAGACTACGGCGGCAACCGGGCGGCTCAGTTCGAGCGATCCGAATTTGCAAAATATTCCAATTCGCACGGAGCTTGGACGCGAGATTCGCGCCGCGTTCGTGGCGGAGAAGGGCAAAATTCTGCTCTCGGCGGACTATTCGCAGATCGAGTTGCGTGTGATGGCGCATTTTTCCGGCGACCCGGTTCTGACCGATGCGTTCCGCAACGGAGAAGACATTCACGCGCGCACGGCGCAGGAAGTGTTCGGAGTGGGGCCGATGGCGCAAAACGCGGAACACCGCCGCGCGGCCAAAGCGATCAATTTTGGAATTATCTACGGCCTCTCCGCGTTTGGACTGGCGCAGCAGCTGGGCATCGGGCAGAAAGAGGCTGCGCAATTCATCAACGCGTATTTTACGCGATACCGGGGAGTGAAAGAATTTCTGGACAAGATTCTGGCGGAAACTCGCAAGACGGGTGTGGCCAAGACGCTGTTCGGAAGAATCCGGCCAATACCGGAGATCAATTCTCCGCAGGCGCAATTGCGCAGTTTTGCAGAGCGCACGGCACTGAACTCACCGCTGCAAGGGACGGCTGCGGACCTCATTAAACTAGCCATGATCAGCATTGACGAGCGTCTGGCTGCGGAAAAATTCGAAGCGAAAATGATCTTGCAGGTCCACGATGAACTGCTCTTCGAGGCGCCGCCGAAAGAGAAAAGCAAACTCGAGAAACTCGTGCGCGAAGAGATGGAAGGCGTGCACAAGCTGGCGGTTCCTCTGGTTGTGGAGGTTTGCTCCGGTCCCAACTGGCGGGATATGGAATGAACAACTTCCGATCGAGCCTTACGCTGTCTTTTCCCGCCCCCCGGGCGTAGAATCCGCTCCAAGAAACTCGCCGATTCCCCCTCGTTCGGCCGGCCCGTTTTCTCAGGAGGAACCAATGCGCAAAGTTTGCCTGATTGCAGGCGCGCTTCTGGTCGCGAGTCTTGGAATGGCGCGAGCCAAACAAGAAGGAACAACGGAAAAAACGAAAGATTCTCAAGCCGCCGCGGAAGAGTACAAGATTTCCCAGGAAGACATCGATAAGAAAAATCCAGTGAAACCGACGGCGGAAGGGCTCGCGGCGGCGCGCAAGATTTACGGCTACGATTGCGCCATGTGCCATGGAGCCAAAGGAGACGGCAAAGGCGATATCGTCGAGTCGATGCAGTTGACGATGCACAATTGGGCAGACTCGGCGTCGCTCACCGGCAAAACGGACGGCGAACTTTTCTACATCATCACGAAGGGAAAAGGAAAAATGATGGGGGAGGGAGACCGCGTGGCGCCCACGATGCGCTGGAACCTGGTGAATCTGGTGCGGTCTTATTCGAAAAAGGATGCGGGAGACAAGCCCGGACACTGAATCGTCGAGAGAGTTTCCCGGCAAGGCGGTGATAACCGAGATGACGCGCAAAGGTCGCGAATCATTCTCAAAATCATCTGCTTGGCAAAGCACGCTTTCGATGTGCTAGGCTTTTTTGGATCAAAGGCATTCTCCGGAGGATTGTATGGTGCACTCGCCCCAATTCTTGAAGCTTGTCCAGGACGCAAAAAAGCGCGTTAAGGAAACGAATGTTCCCGAGGTAAAGCGGCGCGTTGATGCAGGCGAGAAACTGATTCTGGTCGATGTGCGCGAAGACAACGAATGGGCCAAAGGGCATCTGCCCGGAGCGGTGCACATGGGCAGAGGAGTTATCGAGCGCGATATCGAGAAGAGCGTGCCGGATACAGGCGCGAAACTCGTGCTCTATTGTGGAGGTGGATTCCGTTCGGTGCTGGTTGCGGACAATCTGCAAAAAATGGGCTACACGAATGTGGAGTCCATGGACGGCGGGTGGAGAGGCTGGACCGAAGCCGGCTTGCCGACTGCGCGCGACTAAATAGTTGCGCACAAGGCTGTTGAAAATTGGCTGGGGCGGGAGGATTCGAACCTCCACCGTCCTCATTAACAGTGAGGTGTCCTACCGATTGGACCACGCCCCAGCAGCTCACGGGGTAGGCTCCGCCGCATGCGAATCGACGGCGGAGAATGCTCCTACGATAACACGGCTGCGCCTTTCGAACGGGTTCCGCGCGAAAAAAACTGTACCTGCGGAGGACTCCGTGTGAATGGTAAGAGGAGAGTCCGAAACGGAAGTCAGCGCGCGAAACGGCGACGCCGGCCGCAGTGGTATGGAACTATCTGAATGCATCGCGCGGATCGGGGCGTGCCGCCGAAGAAAATATTTTAAAAAAATTGCGCGAGATGGTTGCATTCCAGAAAGTTTTGTCGGAAACTATGCGGTCATTTACGAGCCGGGTGCGCACTTCCCGGCGATGACATCGCGGCCCCTCCGGGTTTCTGGTTCTTTCCAGGGAGGCCTTCGCTAAAGTGCAAAGCTGACATGGCTCAGATTTTTCATCGCAGCACGAATTTTATTTCGAGATTTAGTCTGTTCGCGGCTGCTTTTGTGGCCGGGCTGGGGCTCCTGGGCGTCATGGGGCTGGCGCACACGCCGTATTACACCAACCAAAACGTCACGCGGGCACAGCCCGTGCAATTCAGCCATAAACATCATGCTGGCGACGACGGCATAGACTGCCGGTACTGTCATACGTCGGTCGAGACGTCCTCCTTTGCGGGCATCCCGCCGACGAAGACATGTATGAATTGCCATTCCGTGCTGTACGCGGACGCTTCTTATCTGGAACCCATTCGCGAAAGCTACCGCACGGATCAGTCGATCCGGTGGATAAAAGTCCACCGTCTTCCAGAATATGTTTATTTCAATCACAGCATTCACATCAACAAGGGAGTGGGCTGTTCCACGTGCCATGGCTCCGTCAACCAAATGCCGCTGGTGTTTCAAGCGGCTCCCCTGCTGATGGAGTGGTGCCTGGGTTGCCATCGAGACCCCCAACAGGCGCTGCGGCCGCTCGATCAAGTATTCAACATGGATTGGAAAGCTCCCGACAATCAAGAAGAAATCGGCAAGAAATTCGCGGTCGAGCGGAAGCTTCGCACGACAGCGGAACTGACGAGCTGTTCAACCTGTCATCGTTAATGGACGGTATGCGCGAAAACAAGTTTAGCGGCGGCCACACGCACGATCACGACGCACATGAGGATTCCGTGCACGCAGACGATCATTCCGATTCGCACGCTGAGGATTCGACGGTGCACGAGCACAGCCTGGATCTTGCGGCGGTGCGCGCGAAATTGCGGGAAAAGTCTGGCAAACAATACTGGCGAACGCTGGAAGAGCTGGCTGACAATCCGCACTTCGAGGAGTTGCTGCACCGGGAATTTCCCCGGCAGGCGTCGGAGTGGGATGAAACGGTCGACCGGCGCGATTTCCTGAAGCTGGCTGCGGCATCGCTTGCTTTCGCGGGGATTTCCGGTTGCGGCGACAAGCCAGAACAACTCCTTGTTCCCTACGTAAAGCAGCCCGACGGAATGATTCTTGGGAAGCCGCTGTATTACGCGACGGCGATGCCGTACGGCGCGGACGCCATTGGACTGCTGGTCACGAGCCACGAAGGCCGACCCACGCATGTGGCGGGCAATCCCGATCACCCATCAAGCCTGGGCGGCACAGATGTGATCGCGCAGGCTTCCGTGCTCAACTTGTATGACCCTGATCGCGCACAAATAGTTACGAAACTGGGCGAGGTTAGTACCTGGGAAGATTTCCTGGCGGCCGCGCAGAGCACGGCTGAAAGTGCCGGTTTCGTCAATGGTTCCAGCTTCCGGATTTTGACGGGAACGGTGACCTCTCCGACGCTGGGCGCGCAAATCGAGACTTTATTGAAACAGATTCCCGGCGCCAAGTGGCACCAGTGGGAACCCGCGGGAAGCGACTCTCCGCGCGAAGGAAGCAAACTCGCTTTCGGACGCTACGTCAACACGGTCTATCGCCCGGAAAAAGCAGACGTGATTCTCTCGCTGGATTCCGATTTTCTGGCAAGCGGGCCGGGGCACGTCAGCTACATGAACGCGTACTACCGCCGCAGGAAACTAAGCGGGCCAAACGACACCACGATGAACCGGCTTTACGTCGTGGAGCCGACACCCTCCGTGACAGGTGCGACCGCCGATCATCGCTTACCGCTACGGGCTTCCGACGTCGAGCAGTTTGCGCGTGGGCTGGCCGGACTCATGGGCTTGGGCGGCAGCGGGACGCTTGCGCCGTCCGCTCAGAAGTGGCTGGATGCCGTTGCCAGTGATTTACAAAAGCATCGCGGCAGTTCTCTCGTCGTCGCGGGAGAGTTCCAATCCCCGGCGGTGCACGCTCTCGCGCATGCCATCAACGCTGCTCTCGGTAACGTCGGCACGACGCTTTATTACACGGAGTCCGTCGAAGCGAATCCGGTGAATCAATTGGAATCGTTCACCGAGCTTTGCGCCGATATGGACGCCGGCAAAGTGCAAACGCTGGTGATGTTCGGCTCCAATCCGGTCTACGACGCCCCGCACGACTTTGATTTCACGTCGAAGCTGAAGAAAGTCGCCAACGCTGTGCTGATCAGTTCGCATTTCGACGAGACAGCTCAATATTGCCAGTGGCACATTGCGGAATCGCACTATCTGGAAACCTGGGGCGATGCTCGAGCTTTTGACGGCACGGTCAGCGTGATTCAGCCGCTGATTGCGCCGCTCTACCATTCGCATTCAGCTTTCGAAGTGCTTGGCGCTTTCACGAAGAATCCTGGGCAGACAGCGTACGATGCCGTTCGAGCCCGGCTGGACTCGATGGCCGGAGCGACCGATCCAGAGTTGTTCTGGCGTAAGACGCTGAATGACGGCGTCATCGCAAATACCGCGTACGCGCCGATTTCCGTTGCACCGAAGTTCAATCCGTCGAGTCTCCCTCCGGCAAAAACCGTTTCCGCGGGTCAGGTCGAATTTATTTTCCGGCCGGATTCGAATGTTTATGACGGCCGCTACGCGAACAACGGCTGGCTGCAAGAATTGGCCCGGCCGGTCACCAAACTGACTTGGGACAATGCGGCGCTGGTTAGTCCTAGGACGGCGGAGAAGTACGCTCTATCGCAAAAAACTGCTTCCCGTGGCGGCGAGCACGGCCAGATCGTTGCCGACGTCATCGATATTGCAATCTCGAATAGCAAGGTGAGCGCTGCCGCTTGGATCCTGCCAGGGCAGGCCGAAGACCTTATTGTGCTTCCACTAGGCTATGGCCGCCAAAAGGCCGGCTATACCGGTTCGAATAAAGGATTCAACGCCTACGTTGTGCGCACATCCACGGGAATGTGGACGGTCGCCGCGGGTGCTGAAGCCATCAAGAAAACCGGGAACGACTATCCTCTGGCTTGTACTCAGTATCACTTCCAGATGGAAGGCCGAAAGATTCTTGCAAGCGGCACGCTCGAGGAATACAAGAAGAATCCCCAGTTCGCGCACGAAGGCGACGAGACTCCTGCCGATCCGAAAGTGATGACCCTATACCAGGAGTTTGCCTATCCGGGTTATGCCTGGGGCATGGCCATCGATCTGAATAGCTGCAATGGCTGCAACGCCTGTGTCATCGCCTGTCAATCGGAAAACAACATCGCGGTGGTGGGCAAAGATCAGGTGATGCGCGGGCGGGAGATGCACTGGATTCGTATCGACCGCTACTATACCAAGCTGGACACCAATCTTGGCGACCCCTCCGGGCCCGACTACGACGCGTTGGAAAACCCCGAGACTTTTTTTCAGCCTGTTCCATGCCAGCAGTGCGAAAACGCGCCTTGTGAACAGGTCTGCCCTGTCGGCGCCACGGTGCATAGCGCTGAAGGCCTGAATGACATGGTTTACAACCGCTGCATCGGCACGCGTTATTGTTCGAACAACTGTCCTTACAAAGTACGGCGATTTAATTTTCTCCGCTTCCAGGATTGGGAGACGCCTTCGCTCAAGCTTCTGCGCAATCCGGAGGTAACGATTCGCAGCCGCGGCGTCATGGAAAAATGCACTTACTGCGTGCAGCGCATCAACCACACGCGCATCGAGGCGGAAAAGCAAAACCGCCCCATCAAGGACGGCGAGATTGTTACGGCTTGCGAATCGGCCTGCCCTGCTCAAGCCATCGTTTTTGGCAACGCCAACGATGCAAACAGCCGCGTGGCCAAACTCAAAGCGCAGACGCGCAACTACTCGATACTCGGCGAGCTGAATTCGCGTCCGCGCACAACCTATCTCGCGGCAGTTCGCAACCCGAATCCTGAACTGGAGAAGGCATGAGCGCCAGCGAGCCGCCGATCAATTCTCCAGAGATTCGCCGCCTCACTCCGGTACTCGGGCCTGGGCACACCTATGGCTCGATCACGGACAAGATCAGCTCGATCGTATTGACGCGGCCTATTTCGTTGGGATGGCTCGTAGGATTCGGCATTTGTTTTTTCTTCATCATGCTTCTCAACGTCGCCATCGTTTATTTGATTGGCAAAGGCGTCGGCATTTGGGGCATCAACATTCCCATCGGATGGGGCTTCGCGATCGTCAATTTCGTTTGGTGGATCGGTATCGGACACGCCGGAACGCTCATCTCCGCCATTCTCTTTTTGCTCAACCAGAAGTGGCGTACCTCGATTAACCGTTTTGCGGAAGCGATGACGCTCTTCGCCGTGATGTGCGCCGGCCTGTTTCCGCTTCTCCATGCCGGCCGCCCGTGGTTCGGGTACTGGATGTTTCCCTATCCCAGTACAATGCACATCTGGCCGCAATTCCGCAGCCCTCTGATTTGGGATGTTTTCGCGGTTTCCACCTATTTCACGGTCTCTCTTTTGTTCTGGTTTGTTGGACTGATCCCCGACCTTGCCACATTGCGTGATCGCGCCGTCTCGAAACCGAAAGCAATCATTTATGGGATGCTGGCGCTGGGCTGGCGTGGTTCCGCGCGTCATTGGCAACGCTATCAGTCCGCGTACCTGCTTCTTGCGGGCCTCGCCACTCCTCTTGTGCTCTCGGTGCATACGGTGGTGAGCTTCGATTTCGCGATCGCCATCGTTCCGGGGTGGCACACCACGATCTTCCCGCCATACTTCGTGGCGGGCGCAATTTACTCCGGTTTTGCGATGGTCATCACCATTGCCATTCCGCTGCGTAAAGCCTACGGTCTTGAGGACTTCATCACCATGAGGCACCTTGAGAATATGGCCAAGGTGATGCTGGCCACTGGGCTGATCGTGGCCTACGGTTACTTCTTCGAGTTTTTCATGTCGATGTACAGCGGCAACAAGTGGGATGTTTTCCTTGTAGAGCAGCGGCTCCATGGCCCGTACGCACACTATTATTATGCGTTGATCCTTTGCAATATTCTTACGCCGCAACTTCTCTGGTTCCAGAAGATCCGGACGAATGTGTTCATTCTTTTCTTGATGTCGTTGGTCATTAATACCGGCATGTGGCTCGAGCGATTCGTGATCGTGGTCATCAGCCTCACTCGTGATTTCGATCCTTCCGCTTGGGGGCGCTATTCCGCCACGTTCTGGGACTACGCCGTTCTGACGGGCACGCTTGGTTTGTTCGCGGGGCTGCTCTTCCTGTTCGTGCGCGTCTTGCCGGCAATCTCGATTGCGGAGATGCGCGAATTAGTGGCGCACAACTCCGAGGAACATGAATAATGGAAAGCCGCTCACGCATTTACGGTGTTGTGGGTGAATTTGAAACACCCAGGAAGCTCATCCAGGCTGCGGACAGGGCCCGCGAAGCCGGTTACAAGAATATGGACGCCTATGCTCCGTTCCCGATCGAAGGTCTCTCCGAAGCCTTGGGGCTCAAGCGTACTTCGGTGCCGTTAGTGACGCTCATCGGCGGCTTACTGGGCGGCCTGGGCGCGTTTGGATTTCAATACTGGGTTTGCGTCATCTCCTACGCAGAGAACATTGGCGGGCGTTCTTTGAATAGCTGGCCGGCGTTCATTCCTGTCACCTTCGAAATGACCGTTCTCGGAGCATCGCTGTCCGCGGTGTTCGGAATGCTCGCGATGAACAAATTGCCACAGCCGCATCACCCACTCTTTAACGTCGACCGTTTCCAGAAACATGCTTCGGTCGACAGCTTCTTCCTCTGCCTGCAAGCAGATGATCCGAAATTCAGCGTTCCAGAGGCTTCGCGGTTCTTGAAAGAGATCAATGCCCAGCATATTAGCGAGGTTGAGGATGATTAACGCCTCGCCAGCGCGGCGCATTTCAAAAGCGCTCGCATTTTTGTGCGCCGCGGCGTGCCTGCCTCTCATGACCGGCTGCCGTCAGGACATGGCCGATCAGCCGAAGAATACACCTCTTTCTCCCAGTTCGTTCTTTGAGGACGGCCGCTCAGAGCGGCCCCTGATTGACAATACCGTGCCACGCGGCTCACTCGCGGATGACGCTCTTTTTGTCCCCAAGGATTCGAATGTATTTCCTCTTCCCCTGACGCAGGAGCTGATGGACCGCGGCCAGGAGCGCTATAAAATTTTTTGTTCGCCCTGCCATGGTTTGCAGGGTGACGGCAACGGCATGGTCGTCATGCGCGGGATGAAACGCCCGCCCACTTATCACCAGCCCCGTCTCCGCGACGTTCCTAACGGTTATATCTTCGATGTGATCACCAACGGTTTTGGCGCCATGCAGGGCTACTCCGCTCAGGTGCCGCCTCGAGACCGCTGGGCCATCGTTGCGTACGTTCGCGCGCTGCAATTGAGCCGCAACGCTCCAGTATCCGATCTGCCCGCGGAGCTGCGGCAGAAGCTCTCTCAAGGAGGCTCCGCGAAATGACCGCGCAGAACTACATGGCGCCCGAGAGCATAGGCCGCCTGCAGCAACGCGCACTTATTGTGGGCGTAGTCGGCGCGGTTATCTGCCTTATCGGTTGGTTTAAGTGGCCGTCGCAGTTCTTTCAGGCCTATCTCATTTCGTTTCTTCTCATTCTTGGTCTGTCGTTGGGCTCGATGGGGCTTCTCATGCTCCAGCATTTAACCAGCGGGCATTGGGGCATTATCATTCGCCGTCCGCTGGAAGCCGCGTCGCGCACCTTGTGGCTCGTAGCGCTCCTGTTTGTGCCAGTCATTCTTGGCATGAAGTATCTGTACGGCGCATGGCTGAACCCTCCGGCAACGGAGATGGGCGCGCTTTCGCACTTCCAGAAGACTTATCTTACTCCTCAGAATTTCATCATCCGCGCGGTCATTTATTTCGCCGTTTGGCTATTGCTGGCTGCCACGCTCAATCGTTGGTCGCGTCAGCAGGATGTCGATACGGCCAACCGGGAGTTGCGGCGTAAATTCAAGCTGCTCAGCGGGCCAGGGATCATCCTTTATGTATTTGGCGTGGGTTTTGCCTCGATTGATTGGGCCATGTCCCTGTCGCCCCACTGGTTTTCCACGATCTACGGGTTCATCTTCGTCGCCGGTGAAGTCATTTCATCCTTGTGTTTGGTGATCGCTGTTTCGGTTTTGCTCTCGCGGTCTGCTCCGATGGCTGGACTGATACAGCCACGCCATTTGAGCGATCTCGGCAAATTACTGCTGACCTTCGTCATGTTGTGGGCCTATTTTTCCTTCTCGCAGCTCTTGATCATTTGGTCGGGAAACTTGCCGGACGAGATCACTTTCTATCGCAGCCGTCTGTATGGAAGCTGGGGCGTGGTTGCGATCCTGGTGGTGCTGTTCCATTTCTTCACGCCATTTTTCATGTTGCTTTCCCGTGGCTTGAAGCGCAACGCCAGCCTGCTGCCCAAAGTGGCGATTTTGCTGATCGTAATGCGTCTGGTCGATCTTTACTGGACGACGCGCCCGGAATTTACATCCGACGCTCTGCCGCGCTGGTTTGACGTCGTCGTGCCTGTTACGCTTTGTGGGTTGTGGCTGGCCATCTTTGCAAAACATTTGAAGAGCTTGCCGCTGCTCCCTCTGGGAGACCCAAAACTTGAAGAGGCCATAGAAGTCCATGAGTACTGAGCATCACAACGCGGGACACGCTAACGGGCAACCGCCCAAGAATGCCGACGTCACCTTTGAGCCGACAGACATCAACACCCGCACGATTATTTTGTATTTGTTCTATCTGGCGCTCGCCGTCGCTGCCACGTTTCTCATCAGCGTTTATGTTTTGCGGATCACGACAAAGATCGACGATAAATCCGATTCGGCGCCGCCTCCCGTGCGTCAGGGAATAGCGGCAACGATGCCGCCCGAGCCGCGTCTCCAGGGCGTACCTGGGCACACGAGCGATCCTCAGCAGGATCTACGGACCAAGACGAGCGCAGACGAAGAAGCAAACGAAACGCTCGGCTGGATTGACAAGCAGACCGGTATTGCGCAGATTCCAGTGGACGAGGCGATGAAAATCATTGTCTCCAAAGGATTGACGGCAGCGCCTGCGCCGGCGGAGAAACGAAAGTGAAATTATGAACTGTCTCCGTTCCATCTCCGTGGCCTTCGCTCTGTTGCTGGCGTCAAGCGCGGGCAGCGCTCAAGCCGTTCCGGACGACGTCGGTCCAGCTTCGAAAGGTTTGCCGCCCATTCTGCAGAATGTCGGCTTCGAGCCGACGCTCAACGCGCCTTTGCCTCTCGATCTGGCGTTCCGTGACGAGACCGGCCGCAACGTCCTGCTCCACGACTATTTCCAGCAGAGGCCTGTGATTCTTGCTTTGGTCTATTACGGCTGCCCCATGCTTTGCGATCAGCTCGAGCAAGGTGTCGTCGGGACCCTGCGCATGCTTTCTTTCAATCCCGGCCGGGACTACGAAGTGGTCTTTGTCAGCTTCGACCCGCGAGAGACACCCGAGTTGGCAGCCCAGAAAAAGGAATCGGCGCTGAAGCAATTCCGCCGCCCTCAAACGGCCGACGGTTGGCATTATCTTACGGGGTCAAAAGAGTCCATTGATGCGCTTACCAAGGCCGCCAATTTCAGGTATTCCTTTGACGCGAAATCCGGTCTCTTTGCGCACGCCAGCGGCATTATGCTACTCACTCCCGACGGTCGCATTTCGCGCTACTTTTATGGGGTCGAGTATCCATCCCGCGACATTCGACTCGGCCTGGTGGACGCGTCGGCAGGAAAAATTGGCACTGCCGTCGACCATGTTCTGCTTTTTTGCTATCAGTATGATCCGTCGACCGCCCGCTACAGCGCTTCCATACTCAAGATTCTCCGTTTGGGAGGAGTTTTGACCGTTGTGTGCCTGGTCGCGGGGATTTTGATTTTCCGCCGGCGCGATCTTGAAGCGGCGCGAGGGAAGATCCAAGGAGCCCACTAAACCGTGCAGTCGCAATTGCCAATTTATCCGGAGCAGGCTTCCAACTTCGCGGCCCCAGTGGACTCGTTGATGACGTTCATGATCCTCGTGTCCGCGTTCTTTACGATCGTGATCACCGCCGCGATTATCTATTTCTTTTTCAAGTATCGCCGCAGGTCCGAGAACGAGATCGGCGCGCCCATCCACGGCGACATGCGCCTGGAACTTACCTGGATTGTTCTTCCCTTCCTTTTGGCCATGGTGATGTTCGGCTGGGGAGCCGTGGTCTATGTTGATTTTCGCCAGCCGCCGTCGGATAGCCTGGATATTTACGTGGTCGGCAAGCAATGGATGTGGAAGGCTCAACAGCCCAATGGGCGGAAGGAAATCAACGAACTCCACGTTCCCGTGGGCCGCGATATTAAGCTTATCCTCGCCAGCGAGGACGTCATTCATGATTTTTACGTACCAGCGTTCCGGGTCAAAATGGACGTCGTTCCCGGGCATTACAACACGCTGTGGTTCCGTCCCACCAAGCCTGGGCGCTATCATTTCTTTTGCTCCCAATATTGCGGCACGAACCACGCTGTCATGGGCGGCTGGGTCACCGTCATGGAGCCTACCGATTATGCGGCTTGGCTCTCCAGCACTTCGGAAGTAGACGCCGACCCTGTCCTCGTTGGGGAAAGATTGTTCGCCGAGAAATCCTGCAGCACATGCCATGTGGGTAACGGGAAGGGCAGCGGTCCCTCGCTCCAGGGTTTTTATGGAGGCAAAGTTCGCCTGGCCGACGGCTCAACCGTGACTGCGGATGATCCTTATATCCGTGAATCGCTGCTGCTTCCAAACGCGAAGATCGTGGCCGGGTTTCTGCCGCTCATGCCCTCGTATCAGGGCCAATTAACGGAGGATCAGATTTTAAGTTTGATTACCTACATTAAGTCTCTGCAATCACAGCCCGCACCGCCGACTGGCGCGGGTGTGATCGCGGCAGGGAAAAAATAAGCCATGGCTACCACAACTGCAGCGCCGGCACACACCATGCCTCGCGAACATTACCTCAATGCTTCCTACGGCATCCGCTCGTGGCTGCTGACTACGGACCATAAGCGCATCGCTTGGCTCTATCTCATTGCTGTCACCTTCTTCTTCTCCCTCGGCGGCATCTTCGCCGCTATGATTCGAATCCACTTGCTCTCTCCTAACGGCCTCCTGGTTTCGCCGGAGACCTACAACAAGCTCTTCACCATGCATGGCGTGGCCATGGTTTTCTTTTTCCTGATTCCTTCTATTCCCGCCGTGCTGGGCAATTTTCTTATCCCGCTGATGATTGGCGCCAAAGACGTCGCTTTTCCAAAGCTCAATCTCTTGAGTTGGTACGTTTACATCACTGGCGGATGCTTCGTCCTCTATTCTTTCGCGAGCGGCGGCCTAGACACCGGCTGGACCTTTTACACGCCTCTCAGCAGCGTATATTCGAACTCCGCGGTCGCGCCCGCGGTAATCGGCATTTTCATCAACGGATTCTCTTCGATTCTTACCGGCATCAACTTCGTCGTTACCATCCATACGATGCGCGCGCCGGGGATGACCTGGTTCCGCTTGCCCCTTTTTATTTGGGCTCACTACGCCACTAGCATCATCTTTATCCTGGGCACGCCGGTCATCGCCATCACGCTCCTGCTCGCCGGCCTCGAACGCGTATTGCACCTCGGCTTTTTCAATCCCGCGCTCGGCGGCGATCCCATTCTTTTTCAGCACCTGTTCTGGTTCTATTCGCATCCGGCTGTTTACATCATGATTCTTCCGGCCATGGGTGTGGTCAGCGAGATCATACCGACCTTCGCGCGCAAACCCATCTTTGGGTACACGTTCATTGCCGCATCGAGCATCGCTATCGCCGTCATCGGCTTCTTCGTTTGGGCACATCACCTATTCCTGACGGGACAATCGACTTATTCCGCGCTGGCCTTTTCTCTCCTCAGCTATCTCGTCGCTATACCCTCTGCCGTCAAGGTCTTCAACTGGACGGCCACCCTTTACAAGGGTTCCATTTCCTATGACACCCCCATGCTCTATTCGCTGGGATTCATTGGCTTGTTCCTCATCGGAGGATTGACTGGGCTGTTCCTGGCCTGCCTCGGCTTGGATATTCACATCCATGACACCTATTTCGTGATCGCCCATTTCCACTACATCATGGTTGGCGGTGCCATCATGGGGTACCTGGGCGGTTTACATTTTTGGTGGCCGAAAATCACGGGGAAGCTCTATCCGGAATTTTTGGCGCGCCTGGCTGCCGTTACTCTCTTCGTCGGGTTCAACCTGACGTTCGGGCCGCAATTCCTTCTTGGCTTTATGGGTATGCCGCGCCGTTATCACAACTATCCGCCGGAGTTTCAGGTGCTCAACGTTTTGTCCACGGCGGGAGCGTCGATCCTGGCCATCGGCTATCTCCTCCCGATGGTTTATTTCACCTGGTCTGTGCGCTATGGCAAAGCAGCGGGTCCCAATCCCTGGCCGGCCACGGGCTTGGAATGGACGACCGCTTCTCCGCCGCCCACTGAGAATTTCGCTGTCACACCGGTGGTGGACTGGGAGCCGTACGACTACAAGAACCGGACGGATCTGGGACTTACCGCTCCCGTAGCGCCGCTTGCCCCGGCTCACGGAGACGATTGAGTGGAAGGGTGAATTTAGGTTGAAGCACAGGCGCCCGCCGAGGCGCCGGAAATCGAAACGGAAAAGAGGTACGGAGTGCACCGCACCGGAGAGCTTTACGGGCAGTTTCAGACGATGGAGCAGCAGAAGGACTCCGCCACTCTCGGCATGTGGATTTTTCTGGCCACCGAGATCTTATTCTTTGGCGGACTTTTTCTTACCTACACGATCAACCGCCACACTTATCCGGGAGTGTTCGCCGAGGCCAGCACAACCCTAAGCTTGAAACTGGGCACCATCAACACCTTGGTCTTGATCGCCAGCAGCTTAACCATGGCCATGGCTGTGTGGAGCGCCGAGGCCGCCAAGAAGAAACTGATCCCTTTATTTCTTGTGCTTACCCTTATTCTTGGTTGCGCTTTCCTATTCATCAAGGGTATCGAATACCACGACAAATATGTCGAACACCATATCCCCGGTCTCCCCTTCCAGTTAGAGCCTGGGTCCGACGCGGGGACCAATGCCCATGCGCAGCTTTTCTTCTCCCTCTATTTTGGGATGACCGGCCTGCACGCCTTACACATGATTGTCGGCGTTGGGTTGCTGATCTGGTTGCTTCGACAGTCGATAAAGGGGCGATTCACGGCCGAGTACAATACCCCCGTCGAAAACATCGGTCTTTACTGGCACTTCGTCGATATCGTGTGGATTTATCTTTTTCCGCTGTTGTATCTGATTGACCGGCATAAGTAACGGTCATCGGGAGAGGCGCGCGTGTCCGAGCATATCGTTTCACCGAAACTGTACATTTTGATTTTCGTTACGCTGATGATCCTCACCGTCACCACAGTCTATGCAGCCACTGTGGATCTTAACCAGTATTTCGCGGGTTTGAACGTCATCGTGGCTCTCGTGATCGCCACTTGCAAGGCCATTCTCGTTGTTCTCTTTTTCATGCACGCCTACTACAGCACAAAGCGAACCAAGCTCGTTATCTTCTCAGGTGTATTTTGGCTCGCCATCATGCTTTTTCTGACCATGGGCGACTATGCCACTCGATCTTGGGAAGTGCATTAGGCCATTGACGCGGTGTCTTGGTGTTTGCGGTTTGCTCGGTTCGGGATAGCCACTTATCAGCGCCCGGCGGGCCTGCATTAAGCACACTTTCGCCCTGTTCGGATTCATTCGGGTGTTTTAAGGCAGGGAGGTGACAATCCGGAAGGGCTTCGCGGTCACCGCTTGGCAAAGTAGTAGGGGGGAGAAACGAACCGGCCCAGCCCTCAATCCCCTAAAGGGATCCTCGGCTCGCCTCCCCCACTGCCTTTGGTTATGCACACAGCGAGCCAAGATTAACTCTTTTATCTTCAGAGGCTTGTCGCTCGATGGCCGGGTAAAAACGCTCTACCCCCGCGAAAATTTACCCGTCGGCTGAGCCCCGTGACTCCCCTCTCTCCCTCTCGCGAGGTTTCTACAATCTGTAACCATGGGCGTCCCCCGCGACTCTAACTTGTACCGTTAGTTCGGGAATTCGACAAGAATCTTCCCAGGATAGGCGTTTTGAGGTCCTAGCTCTGAATGGGCGATGGCCTCGGAACGCGAAAGCCATGCCAGCCTTCTATAAAATCGACAAGGAACGAAGGCTTGTCCTCAGCTCTGGAACTGGAGTCTTTAACAAAGAAGCGGCGCAGGCCCATCAAGAGCGCCTGCTCGCTGATCCGGAATTCGACCCCAGTTATTCGCAACTCATGGATTTCACGCATGTTACGCAAATCGACCTCACCGCGGCCGATATTCAGCAGCTGGCTCTGCGCAATATTTTTTCTCCGGAGTCGCGGCGCGCCTTTCTCGTCACCAATGACCTGGCATTCGGCCTTGCGCGTATGTTTGAAATTCTCCGCGAAAGCGCGGGAGAACGCGGGATTGGCGTCTTTCGCAATCTGGAAGAGGCCCTGGACTGGGTTCTGGCGAAACAAGGAACTTCCTGAATTTTGCCTCACTTGCCTTGCTCACCGGACAAAATGTAAGGAATCGGGCACACTTCCGGCATTCTTGACCACGCCGAATTTTCCCTGCTATTGTGAAGAGTTATTCTGGCCTCAGTCTACCCACTGAGCGCCGGAGCTCCTGTGGAGGGAGCGTTCTCGTCTCATGGGCCTGACCAAACTGGTAATCCGGGGCGCGCGCCAGCACAATCTGAAGAACATCAGCCTCGAAATCCCCCGGAACACGCTGACCGTTATCACCGGTCTTTCCGGCTCCGGCAAGTCCTCTTTGGCGTTCGACACCATCTATGCCGAAGGCCAGCGTCGTTATGTCGAATCCCTCTCCGCCTATGCCCGCCAGTTTCTCGATCAGATGGAGCGCCCCGAAGTGGACGTCATCGAAGGCCTTTCGCCATCCATCGCCATCGAGCAGAAAACCACAACGCGCTCCCCGCGCTCCACGGTGGGCACCATTACGGAGATTTACGACTACCTCCGCGTGATTTACGCTTCCGTGGGCACGCCGCACTGCCCCAAGTGCGGCAAGCCCATCGCCCGCCAGTCCAGCGAACAAATCGTCCAGTCCATTCTCAATGGCGAACTATGCCAAACCGACGATCGTGTGATGATCCTCGCCCCTATCGTTCGTGGACGAAAAGGAGCCTACCGCAAAGAGCTCGAAAAGCTGGCGCAAGACGGCTTCGTTCGCGTGCGCATCGATGGAGAGCTTTATCCGCTCGATGCCACCCCGAGCCTGGACAAGCGGAAAAACCATACCATCGAAGTCGTCGTGGACCGGTTGCTTGTCAAGCAAGGCATCGCCGCTCGTCTCGAACAGTCCATCGCCACAGCTTTGAAGCTTGCGGGAGGGCTTGTCACTGTCGCGGTCGTGGGCGGCAAAGAACACGTCTTCTCTGAGAAGCTTGCTTGCCCGGACTGTGGCATCTCCGTTCCGCAGCTTGAGCCGCGTTCCTTCAGTTTCAATTCGCCGTATGGCGCGTGTCCCGCCTGCAACGGTCTGGGCTCGAAATATGATTTCGATCCCGCAAGAATCGTCACGGATTGGACTCGTCCCCTCTTCGATGGGGGCATTGGTCCTGGTGCCAGCTCTGCAATCCTCAAGCGCACTCTCGAGCTCGCTGCTTATGCCTATCACTTCAGCTTAGAGACGCCTTTCGAGAAATTCCCATCGCGCATCCAGAATCTGCTTCTCTACGGCTATCCGCCTTCGAACGGGCGCGGCGGTCCTGAACAGAAGGAATCCGCTGGAAAAAAGCCTTCCAGCGAAAAGGCCTTCCGCTTTCCTGGCATCCTGAAATTCTTGGATCGCAATTTTGCCGAATCCAATTCCGATTCTTACCGCGAGTGGATGACGCAATACATGTCCGCCACGATTTGCAACGTTTGCCACGGCAAGCGGCTCCGCCCGGAATCGCTCGCCGTCAAGTTGGCCGGCTATTCCATCGCGGATTTTACGGCGCTTTCGCTTGCCGCCTCTCGCCCGGCTGTCGATAAAATCCTTGCGCAGCTTACGTCCCGTCAGCGCGAGATTGCCGGCCGTCCGCTCGAGGAAGTGGCCGAACGGATAGACTTTCTACTTGCCGTCGGTCTCGGCTATCTGAGCCTGGACCGCTCCGCCGCCACGCTCTCCGGCGGCGAAGCCCAGCGCATCCGCCTCGCCACGCAGATTGGCTCTCGCCTCCGCGGCGTTCTGTATGTTCTTGATGAGCCTTCCATCGGTCTTCACGCGCGCGACAACGATCGTCTGCTCGGTTCTCTCGAGCAGTTGCGCAATCTCGGCAATACCGTCCTCGTCGTCGAGCACGACGAAGACACCATTCGCCGCGCAGACTTTGTCGTGGATCTCGGCCCCGGCGCGGGCAACGCCGGAGGCTACCTCGTCGCGCAGGGAAAGCCGGAACAGATCGCTGCAAGCGCCGAATCGCTAACGGGCCGCTACCTTAGCGGCGCCGCAAAAATCGCCGTTCCCGAAAATCGCCGCAGTCCCAATGGAAAAGCCATCCAAATTCTGGGCGCCAGCGCGAACAATCTCAAAGATGTTGACGTGACGCTGCCGCTCGGTTTGCTGACCGTTGTCACTGGCGTTTCTGGCTCGGGCAAATCCACGCTTGTGAACGATATTCTCTATCGCGCACTCGCGCAAAAGCTCTATCACTCCATGGAGCCGCCCGGCGCGCACCGCGAAATTCTCGGCGCCGATCAAATCGACAAAGTCATCGAGATCGATCAAGCCCCCATCGGCCGCACGCCGCGTTCGAATCCAGCCACGTACACGGGAGTCTTCGCACCGATTCGCGAACTTTTTGCCATGCTTCCCGAATCGCGCGAACGCGGCTACCGTCCTGGCCGCTTCAGCTTCAATGTCAAAGGCGGCCGTTGCGAAGCCTGCCAGGGTGACGGACTCCGCCGCATCGAAATGAATTTCTTGCCCGATGTCTACGTGATGTGCGAAGTGTGCCGCGGCAAGCGTTATAACTCCGAAACGCTCGCGGTCCGTTATAAAGGGCACACCATTAGCGACGTGCTCAACCTTCCTTCTTCCGATGCGCTGAAACTCCTCGAAAATATTCCGCAGATTCAGCAAAAGCTTTCGACGCTCGTCGAAGTTGGTCTCGGCTACGTCACACTAGGCCAGTCCGCCACCACGCTCTCCGGGGGCGAAGCCCAGCGCATCAAACTGGCGCGCGAGCTTTCCAAGCGCCAGACCGGTCGCACTCTCTACATTCTCGATGAGCCTACGACGGGCCTCCACTTCGACGACGTCCGCAAACTTCTCGATGTCCTCCAGCGCCTCGTCTCTCTCGGGAACACCGTCCTCATCATCGAGCACCACCTCGATGTCATCAAACAGGCCGACTGGATCATCGACCTCGGTCCCGAAGGCGGTGAAGGTGGAGGCCGCATCGTCGCCCAGGGCCCACCCGAATTAGTTGCCCGCACAAAAAAATCCTACACCGGCCAAGCCCTGGCCCGAGTCCTGGGTATCTCCAACAATGGTCATGCCAACGGCCATAACGGTGGCGCTGCCCCGGTTCCCAAATGACTCTGTTCTCATCCGCATTTGTAGAAGCGCAGCATGCTGCGCCCCATCTCGGCAGGGCTCCTGTGTGCTTGGTATCAAGCCATTCACGCGCTACAGTATGTGAACCTCAATGAGCATCTACTCTATCCAGCCGATGACGCTCGGCGGCGTCAAGACCTACCCACTCGCATCACGCAAAAGCAAAGTAAGTGTCCGCGACTTCGCCAAACCTCCCGCGGCCAACGCATCCCTAACAAAATTTTTGGATTCGCTCCCGAATTTTCTTGCCGCCGAAGATTTGCGCCATCTTCTCCAGGCCATCCATCGTGCCCGTAAACAACACGCCGCAATCCTCTGGGGCATCGGCGGCCACGTGATCAAGGTCGGCCTCGGTCCTATCTTGATCGATCTGATGAAACGCGGTTTCGTCTCCGGCATCGCCATGAATGGCGCTGCACTCATTCACGATTTCGAAATCGCACTCGCCGGCAACACTTCCGAAGATGTCGAAGCTAGCCTCGGCGCGGGCCAATTCGGTATGGCAGCCGAAACTGGCGAGTACATCAATGAATTTTCCAAGCTCGCAGCCCGCCTCCACATTGGCTACGGTGAAGCAGCCGGACAATTCCTAACAAGCGGCATCCTCAACGTAAAACACGCCGACTCCAGTATCCTCGTCGCGGCCTACAAACAACGCATCCCCATCACCATTCACATCGCCATCGGCACGGACATTCCTCATATGCATCCCGCCGCGGATGGTCCTTGCCTGGGCGCCGCCGCGTTTCTCGATTTCCGTCTCTTCTGCGCTCTGGTGAAACAAATGCATCCGGGCGGCATCTATTTAAACTGGGGCTCCGCCGTGCTTCTTCCCGAAGTTTTTCTGAAAGCCGTAAGCGTCGTCCGCAATCTTGGCATTCCGATCCATCCCATCACCACCGCCAATTTCGACTTTATTCAGCATTACCGTCCTTTGCAGAATGTGGTGAAGCGTCCCACCGAATCCGAACGCGGTGGCCGCAAATCGGAATCGCGCGGCTACGCCATCACCGGCCATCACGAAATTCTCATGCCGCTCGTCGCCGCCGCGCTGGCCACCGGCTGGCCAAAGACTTCGCGGCCGGGCAAGCGATGAGCTTCTTCGACGAAAACTCGTCTCTTCCCCCCGGCCAGAGTCCGACTTCGCCATTCACCGAGGAACCCCAAACGGACGCGACAGCGCCTGAGCCGTCTACATCCGTCGCCGAGCCACCTCTCGCTGGCGATCCCATCAGCTTGGCCGCCGCTCTTCCGCAGCCAGTCCTCTCCTACAAACCTCCCCTGCCTGAGGACTTGCGCATCTCCTGGACCTGGATGCATCTGGTTCTGTTTCTTTTTTTTGGATTCTTCAGCTTGGTTCTTATCCAGACGGCTTTCGCGATTTATTACACGCCGCTCCACCGTTTTGCGAACGAAAAGGATTTCGAGCGCTTCGTTCTGTCAAAGCCGGCGTTCGCCATTGGCAGCATGGTTCTTTGGTACGCCTTTATTTTCCTGTTTCTCTACGTCACGCTGTCGGTCCTTCGCGGCTTTCCGTTCTGGCAAACTCTAGGCTGGAGAAAGATCACGCGACGCGATGGCGGTCGCCCGCGCAGCCCATGGCTCTTCTTTCTTGGGGGCTGTGGTCTTTCCGTCGTGGTCTCCGCTGTTACCGCGAAGGTCCAGCCGCCCGAAAACGTGCCCATCGAAGAGCTCTTCCGCTTCAAGAACACGGCATTGCTGTTCATGGCCATGGCCGTTTTGGTTGCGCCACTTGTAGAAGAGACCGTCTTTCGCGGTTATCTGTACCCGTTGTTCGCGAAATATTTCGGCGTAGCCACCAGCGTGATCATCACCGGCGTTCTTTTCGGCTTGATGCACGGGGCTCAGCTTGGCTGGACGTGGAGCCTCGTGTCCGTGCTCATCCTCGTCGGCGTTATCTTCACTTTTGCGCGCGCCCGCACCGGTTCGGTATTCGCCAGTTTTTTACTGCACTTGGGATACAACTCTACGATTGCCCTGGTAACGATCCTCGGAACCTGGGGCTTCACAAAAATGCCCTCCACCCACTGACGCCAGGCGGCCCCGACAATTCGTTTTCTACCCGCGCCTCCGCTAGAATATTCATAGGGGCACGGCACGCCATGCCCGCTCTCAGCCAAGTTCGCAATCGTACTCTTGGTTCAAACTCTTTTAGGATTCTCAAATAATGTATGTAGCCCAGCCCATTGCATGGACCGACCGAGGCGTGGTCATGCTCGACCAGCGCCTGCTTCCCGGCCAGGAAGTCAGCTACACCTACACCGACTACCGCGAAGTCGCCAAAGCCATCCGCGACATGGTCATTCGTGGCGCGCCGGCGATTGGCGTAGCAGCTGCCATGGGGGCCGCGTTGGGCGTTCTTCATTCCCCCGCAAACTCCGTCGAAGCTTTGCGCACCGAATTCGCCGAAATCTGCGATGCGCTTGCGAAAACCCGCCCTACAGCCGTCGATCTCTTCTGGGCCATCGACCGCATGAAGCGGCGCTTCGCGGAACTCACCACGCAGACCTCCGACCTTTCCAAAATTCGCCACGGAATGATCGAAGAAGCCCAACAAGTGCATTTGGAGAAAAAAGCGATCGACGAAGCCATCGGCCGCTATGGCGCGGAGTTCATGCCCGCCGACGGCCAAGTCATGACGCAATGCAACGCCGGCGCTCTTGCCACGGCCGGAATCGGCACCGCGCTGGGTGTTCTTCGCGTCGCGTTCCAGCAAGGAAAAAAAATCCACGTCCTCGTACCCGAAACGCGCCCCTATCTGCAAGGCGCGCGCCTCACTGCCTGGGAACTCCACAAGGGCGGCATCCCGCTCACGCTTATCACCGACAACATGGCTGGCCACTTTCTGAAAAGCGGCAAAGTCGGCGCCATCGTCACCGGCGCCGACCGCATTGCCGCCAACGGCGACACCGCCAACAAAATCGGGACTTACCAGATCGCCGTCCTCGCCAAAGAAAACAATGTGCCTTTTTATATTGCTGCGCCCGTCTCTACTTTCGATCTCTCCATCCCCGATGGCGATCACATTCCCATCGAAGAGCGTTCCGCCGCCGAAGTCACTCATCTCCAAGGCGTTCGCATCGCGCCCGCCGACGTTCACGCGGCGCATCCCGCCTTCGATGTCACCCCTGCCCGCTACATCGCTGCCATCTTCACCGAACGCGGCGTTGCCCGCACACCCTACACCGAATCCCTCCGCGCCCTGGCGAACTCCGCGCGACTCGGCACCGCTCCCGTCGCGCTCTAACCGCTGCTCTTAATCGAATGCTCAGCACACTCCTCAAATCAATTCACGCCGTGACGCTTATGGCTCTCGTTCTATCAGCGGCTCAAGCAAGCCCGCAGAAAAACAATTCGCAAGCAATCAGACTTCAGCCCATTCGTCTCCATCCCGCCAATCCGCATTATTTCCTCTTCCGCGGAAAGGCCGTCGCCCTCATCACCAGCGGCGAACACTACGGCGCCGTCTTAAATAAAGACTACGACTATCGCCGTTATCTCGATACTTTGGAAGCCGATGGCCTGAACTACACGCGCCTCTTCGCTGGTTCGTACGTCGAAGTCCCCGCAAAGTCTTTCGGAATCCTGCACAACGACCTCGCCCCAGAGCCCGGCCGCTTCCTCGCGCCGTGGGCGCGCAGCGACACGCCGGGCTACGCGGGAGGCGGCAACAAATTCGACCTGGAAAAATGGGACGCCGAATTCTTCGTGCGGTTTAAGGGTTTTCTGTCAGAAGCTGCAAAGCGCGGAATCGTGGTCGAAATCACACTCTTTTCTTCCAACTATGGTGAAGCCCAATGGCAGAGGAGCGCTCTCCATTCGTCAAACAACGTCAACAGCACTGACGCGATCGACTGGAAGAAAGCCCACACACTCGAGAACGGCAACCTCCTCTCTCACCAGGAAAAATACGCACGCAAAATCGTCCGCGAAGCCAGCACGTTCGACAACGTCATCTTCGAGGTCCAAAACGAGCCCTGGTCCGACCGCCCCGTACTCACCGACGTCATCAATCCCTACCTTCGCCCTCCAGGGCGCGATAGCTTTCCGAACTCAGTTGATTTGCCCGACGATTTTTCCATGGCCTGGCAAGCCCGCGTCGTCGAGTGGATCACGCAGGAAGAATCCTCTCTTCCGCGCCCCCATCTCATCGCGCAAAATTATTCGAATTTTCGTCTGCCGATAAGCAAGCTCCTGCCGCACGTCGATGTCGTCAACTTCCACTATGCCTACCCCGAAGCAGTGACGCTCAACTACGGCCTCGGCAAAGCCATCTCCTACGATGAAACCGGTTTCCTCGGCCGCGATGATGACGCCTATCGCCGCCAAGCCTGGAATTTCATGCTCTCAGGAGGAAGCACGTTCGGCGCATTGGACTATTCGTTCACTACCGGCCACGAAGACGGTTCCTATCTCGAGCCAAACGGTCCCGGCGGCGGAAGCGCCTCTCTCCGCCACCAACTTCACATCCTGAGTCAGTTCCTGCAATCGTTCACCTTGGTTGATCTCCGTCCCGACACGCACACTGTAAAGCACGCCGCAGGAGCGATGGCTCGCGCGCTCTCCAATCCGGGAAAGGAATACGCCATCTATCTCGATGGGAATGGCCCAACCGATCTGACTCTCGAACTTCCGCCCGGAAGCTATTCCTCCGAGTGGGTGAATGTTGCCACTGGAAAATCCGTACAGTGGGAGAACTTTACGCACAAAGGCGGCGACAAGGTTTTGCAGGCTCCCTCATTCCAAAACGGAATCGTCCTTCGGCTGAAAAGAACTCCTCCGCGAACGCTGCAGTCGATGCGCTAGCTGTCGCTAAATGCTTACCGGCGCGGCTCCCGACGTGAAGTATGTGCCCTTCCCACGTGTGCGTGAAGTGGTTATACTACGGGTATGAAGACAGCCGTCTCTATCCCCGACGAGATCTTCCAGCGGGCGGAGCGTCTTGCACGACGAACGAGTCGGTCGCGAAGCCGCCTCTTCAGTGATGCCCTACAGGAATATTTGGCGCGTCATTCTCCTGACGAAATCACCGAGGCTATGAACAAGGTTTGTGACGATCTCGGAGATGATACTGCGCCCGACCCGTTTGTCTCCGCCGCCGCGCGGCGTATTCTTCAGGACACAGAATGGTAATCTCGCAGGGCGAAATTTGGTGGGCCGATTTGCCTGTGCCCACGGGTTCCGGCCCGGGCTTCCGAAGGCCGATTGTCGTGGTTCAATCGGACGCCTTGAATCGCAGTGCCATTCGCACCGTGGTCTGCGTCCCCCTGACGACGAATCTGAAGTGGGCTCCAGCCCCTGGTAACGTTCTGCTTTCGACGCGGGTGACCGGCCTGCGAAACTCATCCGTTGCCAACGCGTCCCAAATCGTTAGCGTGGATAAGAGTTTGCTTACGGAGCGAGTTGGCAAGCTGCCTCAGCGAAACCTGCAACTCATCCTCCTAGGTATTGGCGTTATTCTTGGGAAGTGAGCCTGGCCCTACCGAATGAAGCAAGTTCGGCCCCGACTGGCGGGTAACTTGGTCAGTCCAGATCTTTCTTAGGAGTTTTGCTAGCCGCCGTTGCGGGGAAAACGTTGTGCTGCGGCGGCGGCATAGGAATATCGCCCATGCGATCTTTCCAAAGCGCCTTGTTGAGCAGCGCCGTATCCACCGCGTCCGCGTGGCTGAAATCCAGGTTTTTCCCTTCTTTCCACTCTTTCGTATTCATCTGATAGATCAGCCCGTTGTCGCGATTGCGATAATCCGCCGCAAAAGCCGGCTGCTGCCCCGTCCCGCTAAAAAGCGGCGCCATCACGGCCGCGCGCGAATCGTTCGCGTTCATCGGCGGCGCGCCCAGCAGCGCTTCAATCGTGCGCACCACATTGATCGTCGTATAGAACGAATGGTCGACGAACGGCTTGCCGTCTTTTCCTCCGCCCATAGTCATTGGTGCGTACTTGCTGATCACCAGCACGATACTGCGGTGAGAGTCCACGTGATCGGGCCCGTCCTGCGCGTCATCTTCCAGGATCAGGAACGCCGTGTCATTCCAATACGGGCTGTGCGACACCGCGTCGACAACGCGCCCGATCGCCAGGTCATTATCCGCAACCGACGCCGCTGGCCGTGGCTTGTTTTTCGTCAGGCCCGCGGTGTGATCGTCCGGCAGCCGCAACAAAATAAATTGCGGCATGGTGTCCTTCCCCGCCTCACGAGAAGCCAGAAACTGTTGAAACTCGTTCAAAAATTCGTCCGCTCGCAATTGGTCCGGATACGCGACCTCAAAATCTGGAAATCGCGGATCGAAATGGCCTTCTAATTCAACCTCGCTGGCGACATTTTTTGCCAGCACGGGTATCGCCCAGGGATAAGGGCTCGGCCCACCCCGCGGATCGCCCACATTTTTCTCCAGTGGCTCACCTTGGTTGATTTCGCTGCGCGCGCAAGCCTTGCCCTCCGCCTTGGGTGGCCCCGAAGCCGGTTGGCCTTCTTCACCTTTTTCGTTGCACCAGCGGCTCACGATAAACTCGCCGTAGTGCCGGTATGAAATTCCGTGGCTCGCAAAATCTTTCCAAAGGTAGCCGCCCGTCGGCTCTCCTGCATCCGGAATTCCATCTTCCGCCGACAGGCCGTTCAACAAAGTCCCTTCTGAATCATAAGTGTGTTCACCGCCGCGATAGCCGATTGGCCACGTTTTCTCGTTGTAGTCCGAGTTGGATCCCGAGGTCGACCACACGTGTCCGTCTCCCGAAACTTCTCCGCTATCGTAAAAATTATCCAAAATGCCAAACTGCCGCGCCAATTTGTGTTGATTCGGCGTGACGTCCTCGCCGTAGATCGTGAGCGACGAATCTCCATTTGCGCTCGAGATATCGCCGAACACCTGGTCATACGTCCGGTTTTCCTTGATGATGTAAATCACGTGGCGAATTTTGTTTTCGCCTTCCGCAAAAGGCACATTATCCCCATTGCCGCGCGCGGCGTTCATCTCGACCACTTGATTTGTGTAAGCCGTAAGATTTGCCGCAATATCCTCAAGCGAAATGCGGGCCAATGAGCCTCGAATGATCGCTGGCCCGTAAGGAAAGAGCGGCCGGCCGTCCTTCCTTTTGCCAATCTGTTTGGGATTTGGCGCGGAACCGCGCCCTTTGGCGCTCGCAATGAGGAGATCCTTGCCGACTGCAGCCACCACTGTTGGATACCATTCCGTGGGAATAAAGCCAACGGCCTGCGCATCGGCGTTCCCGCTCCCTTGCGCAAGATCAAACACAGCCACGGAATCTGAAATCGCATCCGCCGAAAAAAGCATCCTTTCGTCCGGAGAAAGAGCCAGGTACTCCGGATCACTCCCTCCGTATTTTTGTCCCGGCAGTTTTGTCGAAAGATACAAGGCCACTTTTCCTGATCCGGTATCAAGCATTGCAATTTCATCCCGATCCGTCAGCGCAACATAAAGCTTCGAATTGTCCCGATTGAGCAAAAGCGCCGTCGGATGCGATCCGCCCGCCAACGGCGACTCTGGCTTTCTCAAAGGAATCAGCCGCAACACGCGCCCGCTCACCAGATCGAGTTCCGCAACCATGGAAGCATTCCATAGTGAAACGAATCCGCGCTTTCCGTCCTTTGTCATCACAGTCGTATAGGGCAGCGAAGCTGGAATCCGCTTCATCGTCGAAAGGTCAAATCGATGAACGATTTTCCCGTCGCTCGTATTGAGAAGCACCGCTTCGTCGGAATTGTTACACGCGACAAGCAGTCTTTCCTCCCCGCCGCTCGTGCCAACGCTCAGCCCCGCGGGGTATGTAACGTCATTGAACTCGGCCCGGCGCAATTTCCCGGCAGGGATTTTCGTGCGTGGCGCCAGGGCCATAAACCGTTCCGGTTCCACGCTTCCATTCTCAAAGTTGTAAACGGCGATGCCATTGCCCGTGCTCCCCTTTTTCTTCCCCAGGGGATCCGTCAGCGAAGCCATGCTCGCAAAAATATGTTTTCCGTCGAGACTGAATGCCAGTCCGAGAAAATAGGTTTGTCGCGCTTCGCTGCCGAGCCGGTCATCCGGAAAATCCGTGAGTTCATTTGTTTCGAGATTGAGCACGGACAAGGATTGCTTCTCTCCCGAGGTGTACGCGCCATACCCGCTGTGCAGCAGGACTGCGAATTTCCCGTCAGGGGAAATCGCGATCGCCGTAGGCAGATTGTTGACCGGGCGCGGCGTTCCCGGAACTGTTCCGAGATATTTGCCGTTCGGCAATGGCACGCTTGGCGGCGTGTCCTGCGCGAAGAGTGGCACCGCCAGCGCAAATACAAGCAGTAGCGCGGCGATGCGGATTCCGCGAATGTGATTTCCCATTTCGCTAGTCTTGAAGCTTCGTGTCACAAAATCATAAACTTGCTGCTGCGGCTGCATTGTCATGGGTCCACCAAGCATGTCTTTCCTGTGAAGCGCAATTTCCGAATCCTACGCCGCTGTTCGCCACCCGGCAAGCTGCTTTGACACTTCATACTCTCCTTTTATGCGCTACGACAAAAACAATTCATTAGACTTGCGCTTCGCTTGACGTGGCCAAACGCCTGGCCTATGGTCTTGCGCGAAGCTAAAATAGGTACCTCAATTTCAGCAGTAGCGCTGCGTTCGCGTGATGAACGCTGCGCAAAGAAAGGTCAAAGATGCCCGCCGTTGAGGCCAAAGTGTTCTCCATCGACGCACTCCGTGAATTCACCACTCGCATCTTTCTCCACTACGGCGTTCCCAAGGACGATGCTGCACAAGCCGCCGACGTCCTCGCCTCCGCAGATCTTCGTGGCATCGATTCGCACGGCGTCGCCCGCCTCTATAGTTATTTTGGCCTGCTCAAGGAAGGCCTCATAAATCCCAAACCCAAAATCGCAACGGTCCGCTCCACTCTGAGCACCGCAACTATCGATGGCGATAACGGCCTCGGCTTGGTCGTTGGCCCGCAAGCGAATCGCATCGCCATGGACATGGCCGAAAAAGCCGGGTCTGGTTGGGTCAGCGTTTGCAACACAAATCATTTTGGCATCGCTGGCTATTATGTTCTCCAAGCTCTCGAGCGCGACATGATCGGCTGGGCCATGACCAACTCCAGCAGTTTGGTCACTCCTCTCTGGGGCGCTCAGCGTATGCTCGGCACAAATCCCATCGCTATCGCTTTCCCCGGCAAAGAAGAGCCGCCCATCGTGATTGATATGGCCACGTGTACCGTGGCCTACGGAAAGATTGAAATTGCCCGCCGCATGGGCGAATCGATTCCCATCGGCTGGGCCATCGATAGCGAGGGCCGCAACACAACAAACCCAGACGATCCCGTCAACGGCGGATGCTTGCTCCCGCTCGGCTCCGACCGCGAACGGAGCGGACACAAAGGCTATGCGCTGGGAATGATGGTGGATATTCTTTGTGCCGTGCTCAGCGGTGCGAATTGGGGCCCGTTTGCTCCGCCCTTTGCTTTGCGCCAGATAATTCCCACGGAGAGCGTCGGCAAAGGCATCGGCCATTTTTTTGGCGCGATGCGCATCGATGGTTTCATCGATCCCGATTCTTTCAAGCGCCAGATCGACGACTACGTCCGTGCTTTTCGCGCGACAAAACCCGCTCCTGGAACAAACGGGCCGCTCATTCCCGGGGATCCCGAACGCATCGCGGAAGCTGACAGACGAAAGAATGGAGTGCCGCTAATTATGCCCGTCATCGAAGACCTCCGCGCCATCTCAAAACAAACTGGCATTCCCTTCGATGAGCCGTGACGCGGCAGTTCGGAGGCAGCGTCGATTCAGCATTCGGGCGGCAATGAAAAGTCCGCGTCAAATCAACTACGCTCAACTACGCTGCGCGGAGCACCATGACGACTCTCTCTCGCCGGCTGAAAAGCGCGAAGAAACCGAGAAGTTGTTTCCACGGAAAATATTTCTTGTTGAGCAGTTTCATCGCGCGAGCAGCTTCTTCGCCGATGATGATTACGGCGGTCGCGTCCACGAATTCGCCTAAAGGTTCGCCCTTGATCTTGCACGGCGCGATTTTTACGCAGGGATTGTTGCGAATGCGTTTTACTTTTCCGGTGTTTCCGATGGTGTAGATGTAGAGCCGTCCTTCGTTTCCGGCGAGATCCCTGGTGGGATCAGCAGCGAACCAGACCGGCGTCTTCACGCCCTCGCCGCCCTTCTTGAAGGTTTCGAGACTCAAATATTTGTGATCGCGAAATGTCGCAAATCCCATCGCTTGGCTCCTGCTGGTTCGATGCGAATTGGAACATATCCGGCACGGAAGGAAAAGGCGAGCGAGAGGTTTGGCCGCCGGCTTCGAGTAGGGGTCGTTCCTCGTCGCGATGCATATCGGGAGAGAAAGCCTTGGCCTGATTTGTGGTTAACCATAATTGACCCCTCCCCCCGGGTTTTTTCGTAAGCGTTGATTTTAAAGGGAAGCGGGTGCCTGTAAGCGGTTTAGAAAGAATAGTTGCAGAGGGTCCTGGAAGTATTGATTGCAAGGGAGTTGCCGGAAATATTATCGGACGCGGGATTTTGCGGCAAAAGGCGGCCGGAACAGGCTCGGGCAGAGAAGTGTGTGACGGTGCAACCATAGGGAATGGTAGCAGGGATATTACCGGAGTGTCAATTCATTTGCAGGGAATGGTTAAGTTTGGGGGTTGAGCGGTCGTTTTGGAGTGGCGAACGGCGAAGAGGATTAGAAGCGGGGACGGATGGGCGACAAAGAGTGCCCCGACCCTTTCCAGAAACAAAACGGCAAAGGGTAGGCCCACCCCCGGAGAGAATCAAAGCCAAAATCAGCGCGTCGCGTTAAGGGACGACCACCCGCCGAAGAAGGAAGGTGATTGACAAAGAGCTGAGTTAGTTGAATACTCAACTAAGTGAAAGCAGCGACTAAGCCGACGAGGGAGAGGATTGTTGAGGCGGCGCTGTATCTCTTTTGGTTGCGGGGATATACAGCAACAGGTATTGCAGAGATTTTGGAGCGGGCGCAGGCCAATGCGGGTAGTTTCTACTACTGCTTCAAGACGAAGGAGGATTTGCTGCTGGCGGTGCTGGAGGTTTACATCCAGACACTGATGCCGGTAGTGGTGCAGCCCGTTTTGAGCCAAGTGGAAGATCCCGTCGAGCGTGTGTTCGGAATTCTGGAATTTTACCGGAGGAATCTTTTGGCGACGGGCTGCACTTACGGATGCCCCATCGGAAGGTTGGCACTGGAGATACCGGAGGAACAGTTCCGGGTGCACAAGCGGCTGGCGGACAATTTTGATGGGTGGACAGCGGCGGTGGAGAAAAGCTTGGAGGATGCGCGCGAGCGGCTTCCCAAGGATTTGAACTTGAAGACGCTTTCGAAGTTTGTGTTGACGGTGATGGAGGGCGGCGTGATGCAGGCGCGGGCGCACCGAGCGATCGAGCCGTTTGATGCGTCCGTGGAACATTTGCGGGGCTATCTCGGGTTGTTGATGGCGCAACGCGAGCGGACGGATGCAGCGGGCTATGATCAAGAATCGAATGACAAGAAAACCGAGGAGGAGCGATGAAACGAGCGGCGGGGATCGTGGCGATGATGGTGGCGGTGGCGGCGCTTGCATGGGGCCAGAAAACGCAGAAGAAGGCTGAAGAGCCGAAGCCGATTTCAGCGCTGAGCTGGCTGGTGGGGGGCGTGTGGACGGCCGACGCCTCGAAGTTGGGGCCAGGGATGCAGCGAATTGAAACGAGGTATCAATGGTCGGACAATAACGCATACATACAATTCAACACGCATTTTGTGTTTGCTAAAGGGACCGCGAAGGCGTATGACGGAAATTTTTTCTGGAACCCGGGGCTGAAGTCCCTATCGATGTGGTACATGGATGCGAAGAATGGGATTACGGAAGGCCCGGTGGAAGCGAATGGGGACGTGATGAAGATGAGCTTTCATGGGCCGGATTTTGAGGGGAAAGAGGCGGATTTGCGGGTGTACGTCGCGCGGAAGTCGAAGGATGATTACCGGTGGTCGGTAGAAGAGAAACAGGGGGAAACGTGGAAGGAAGTTGCGGCGCTGGAGTATTTGCGAACGGCGGAGAAATGAACAGACGCCTTGGATCGTGGCCGATAGAGATCGCGACTCCATGCACGGGAAGTCACATCAGAATTTCTAGATTTCAAGCACGAATGGCAAGAATGATTCTTATCCCACGTCCTCCTGTTGCAGCCTTCTGAAGCTTCTCAAGTGGCGAGAAGAATGAGGAGCAGCAGAGAGAAGTGTTTGCGCGAATAATAAAAAGAGGAGGCGGGCCAGGTCGTCCCGCCTCCATATGTCCCCTTTCGGGGATGTCCGGCCAGCCTGACGGAGGGCGGCTAGCCGGTCGTGTGTTGGCCTACCTATATAATCCCTGCAGGACGAAAAAAGTTCCGGTGAAAACGCAAAAAAGTGACAAAATCTGTGGGGCTGAGGGTCTCTGGGCGGGATAGAGATACTCGAGAGCCTGAGCTACACAGGAGTTGACGCCGACTTATGCCACGTGCCTTCCAGGTGAGTCCAGATAATATACTGCGTTTTCTGCAAGTTACGCGAGGGACGGTCTCGGCGAACGAGATTGCCCGGGGGCTGCATTGGGGGAAGGCAGAGCGCAAGCCGCTTTTTAAGATGTTGAATGCGATGAAAAAGCGAGGGGCGATTGAAGAGTTGCCGGGCGGGCGTTACCGTCTGGCGGGGCGGAAAGGCGTGGAAGAATCGGCGGGGGGGAAGGATCGAGAGTTGGGAAGGACGGAGTCGGGGGGAGCGGGTGGAAGTGATGAGCATACTGCTGCAAAGGCTGGAGCGGAAGAGCGTGGGGCTGTAGGGCGTAGCTCCACGGGGAACATTCCGGAGCGGCGGGGAGGTTCGTATGCCGCGGCGAGGGATGAAGTGCGCGGGCGCCTGGTGCTGCATCACGACGGGTACGGATTCGTGGTGCCCGATGTGCCGATGCCGCAGTTGGATGGAGACGTGTTTATTCCACGGGACGCGGTGGAAGACGCGATGCATGGGGATCATGTGCTGGCGAAGCTGCAGAGAGTTAGTGAGTTTCGCGGAGGAGGTTCGCGAGGCGGACAGAGAGCGGAAGGAAGAATTGTGCGTGTGCTGGGGAGGGCGCACCCGTCCGTGGTGGGATTGTTTCGCTACGGGCCGCGAGGGAATGTGGTGCTGCCTTACGACAACCGGATTCAACACGAGATCGAGATTCCTCCGGGGGATGAGTTAACGGCGGCGCTGCGAGAAAAACTGGGCGTAGGAGAGGCGAAAGAGGCCGGCGCGCGGGGCAGGCGGTTGCCGCAACTGGCTGAGCTGGATGGAGCGGTGGTGAATGTCGAGTTGCTTCGTTATCCGCGGGGCGGAGCGGCGGCTACGGGACGCGTGATCGAAATTTTGGGGCGGCCTGGAGATCTCGGGGTGGATACCGAGATCATCATTCGCAAGCATCATTTGCCGCATGAATTTTCTCACGCGGTTCTGGAAGAAGCGGAGAATCGCGCGGCGGCGGTAAGCGAAACGGAGCGCGAGGGACGCGATGATTTCCGGCACTTACCGATTGTGACGATTGACGGCGAGACGGCGCGCGATTTTGATGACGCGGTGTATGTGGAGCGGCGGGCGGATGGCGGCTGGGGCTTGCAAGTGCATATCGCCGACGTGGCCCACTACGTTCGAACCGGGACGGCGCTGGATCAGGAAGCGAGGCTGCGCGGGACTTCCGTTTATTTTCCGGACCGAGCTGTGCCGATGCTGCCGGAAGCGCTTTCGAATGGGATGTGTTCGCTGAAGCCGCGCGAGGAGCGGCTGGTGATGAGCGCCCTGATGGAATTTGACGCGGCCGGAAATATGCGGAGCGCGCACATGACGCCGGGAGTGATTCGGTCGGCGGAGCGGATGACGTATACGGATGTGAACAAAGTGATTGAGGGCGATCCGGATGCGGCGGTTCGGTACGCGGGGCTGGCTAGACATTTTCGCGACATGAAAGAGCTGGCGCTGCTGCTGAACAAACGAAGGAATGAGAATGGGTCGATCGATTTCGATTTGCCGGAGCCGGTGATTGAGTTTGATGACAAGCAACAGATGACGAATATTGTGCGGAGCGAGCGGAACATTGCACATCGGTTGATTGAAGAGTTCATGCTGGCGGCGAATCGGGCGGTGGCGAGTTATTTGCTCAGGCGAGGGATTGCGGCGTTGCACCGGGTGCATGAGAAACCGGATGCGCGCAAAGTGCTCGAGTTCGAGGAGCTGGCGCGAGCGTTTGGGTATTCGCTGGGCGTGGCGGATCTGCATCAGCGCGAGATTGCGGTGCGGCACGGGCGCGTGCCTGCGCCGGCAAAGGCGGGGCGGCCGGACTCGTATGGCTATGGTCGCGAGCGCGGCATGAAAGTGGCGCTGCCTGGCGCGACGGAGTTAAGAATTACGCCGCAACACTACCAAAAATTATTGCGCAAATTGGCGGGCAAGCCCGAGGAGCGCATCGTTTCGTATCTGATGCTGCGTTCGCTGAAGCAAGCGCGGTATGCCGCGGAGCCGCTGGGCCATTTTGCGTTGGGGTTCGACGAGTACACGCATTTCACTTCGCCGATTCGAAGGTACCCGGATTTGATCGTGCATCGCGTGCTGAAGTGGGCATTGGAGCATCCGCAAGTGAGCGCGCCTGCGGCAAGCCACGCGGCGCGCGGCGTGGAGGCGACGCTTTATTCGCAGAAGCAGTTGGAAGAAATGGCTTCGGAAACCTCGGACGCTGAGAGACGCGCGAATGGGGCCGAGCGGGAGTTGATGGATTGGAAGACGGCGCAGTTCATGGAACAGCATCTTGGAGAGGAGTACGAGGCGCTGATTATTTCCGTGCAGAAATTTGGATGCTTCGTCGAGTTGTTTGAGGTGTTCGTGGAGGGATTGCTGCCGATCAACGCGCTCGAGGATGCGGCGGGCACGCGAGTAGTCTTTCGTGAGCGGGATCACGCCATGGTGGCGCTGTCGGGAGGCGAAGGGCGTCGCGGCGGGCCAGGAACGCGGCGTGGACGCGGTGCAAAACCAAGGGAGCTTGCCTGGCATTTGGGAGACCGCGTGCATGTGCGGGCGGAGCGGATTGACCCGATGCGGAGGCGGGTCGAGTTCGCGATTGCAGAGACCACGTGAAGTGATTTTTTGAACCCTCACCGACTCTGTTATTCTGAAAGGTTCAGCAGAAAGCGGCCGCAACAATGGTGTTGCTCCGTCAAACAATAGAGAAAGGACCCTTCTACCGTGAGTACGTCCACAGTTTCAGAGCGCGGCATCAAGCGGGTACACAATTTCAATGCGGGGCCGGGGGCTTTACCGCTTCCTGTGCTGGAGCGGATTCGCGAGGAGTTGCTGGATTGGCGTGGGAGCGGCATGTCCGTGATGGAGATGAGCCACCGCTCGCCGGAATTCGAAAGCATTATCGCGGCTGCGGAAGCGGGGTTGCGCAAGCACATGGCGATTCCGGAGGAGTATGCAGTGCTCTTCCTGCAAGGCGGCGGGAGCATGCAGTTCACCATGGCGCCGATGAATCTTTGCCTGCCGGGAAAGCCTGTTGATCTGATTCACACCGGCACTTGGACGGCGAAGGCGCTCGGGGAATTGAAGAAGGGTATCCTGCATCATGTGGCGGGGTCGACTGAAGCCGACAAATTCGTCCGGATCCCACGCAAAGACGAGGTCAAATACTCGCCGGACGCATCTTACGTGCACATCTGCACGAACAACACCATTGAAGGCACCCAATGGAACGAAATACCCGAGACCGGCGGCGTGCCACTCGTCGCGGATATGTCCTCGGACATCGCTTCGCGGCCGATTGATGTGAAAAAGTTCGGGCTGATTTTCGCCGGCGCGCAGAAAAATCTTGGGCCGAGCGGAGTGACAGTGGTGATTATCCGCAAAGATCTGGCCGAGCGCGCGGACAAGAATTTGCCGACGATGCTGCAATACCGCACCTACATCAAGGAGAGGTCGCTGTACAACACGCCGCCGACGTTCGCGATCTATATCGTGGGCCTGGTGATGGAGTGGATCGACAGCGAGGGCGGGATCACCGGGATCGAAAAGTGCAACGGCGGCAAGGCGAAGCTCCTCTACGATACGATTGAGGCCAGCAAAGGTTTTTATCGTTGCCCGGTCGAAGCTTCTTCGCGCTCGAAGATGAACGTAGTTTTTCGTGTGGCTGGCGGTGACGAAGCGGTCGAAAAGGCATTTGCCAAAGAGGCTGCCGCCGCGGGGCTTGTCGGCACGCCGGGCCACCGATCGGTTGGCGGCATGCGCGTGTCGCTCTACAACGCGGTGACGCTGGAAGCCGTGGAAGCACTGACTAGTTTCATGCGCGAATTTCAGCGCACGCGCGGCTAACCAGCAAAAAACAGCCGAATCAACAGTTCCTCGGTGTGCGCAGTATTCTTCCGTGGAAACGATGCTTTCCCCTTGCACTTCGACAAGAGTGATTGTATCGTCTCTTGACGAAGTGACAGGGGACATCATTGATGGCGCAAAAAAGAATTGAACTTCCGCAAGGCACGCTCGACCTGTTAATCCTTCGAACATTGGCGCTCGAACCGCAGCACGGCTGGGCCATTTCCGAGCGCATCCACCAGATCTCGAGCGATGTTCTTCTGATTCAGCAAGGCTCGCTGTATCCCGCGCTGCACCGGCTGGAACGGCGTGGCTGGATCAAAGCGAAGTGGGGTACGTCCGAGAATAACCGCCGGGCGAAGTATTACGAACTCACCAAAACCGGACGCAAACAGCTTGAACTCGAAAAAGATTCCTGGAAGAAACTGGCGGCGGCCGTCGCCCGAATTCTGGAGACGGCGTAGGAGGCTCCATGTTCAACGATCTACTTTTCCGTCTTCGCTCCCTGTTCCGGCGCGATACCGTTGAATCCGAAGCAGACGCGGAGCTGCGCTTCCATTTCGACCAACAAGTGGAGAAGTACATCAAATCGGGGCGCACGCGTGAGGAGGCCATGCGCCGGGCGCGCCTGGAATTCGGTGGCCACGAACATATCAAGGAAGAGGTTCGCGACGCGCGCGGTGTGAATTTGATCGAATCGTTCTTTCAGGATATCCACTACTCGCTGCGCATCTTCGCGCGCACGCCAGTGATCACTGGCGTCGCGATTCTGTCGCTGGCTCTTGGGATCGGCGCCAATACCGCGATCTTCAGCTTGATAGACACCGTGATGCTGCGAATGCTTCCCGTCCAGAAGCCCGAAGAACTCTCTCAGTTGCTGATTCAAGATCCGAAGTCAGGAAACGGCGAAGCCGATTCAACATTCTCAAATCCGCTTTGGGAAGAGTTGCGAAAACGACAGGACGTTTTCACTGGAATGTTCGCGTGGAACTCAACGCAATTCGATCTTGCCCAAGGCGGGGCCGTGCATGATGTAAATGGCCTCTTTGCGAGCGGGGATTTTTTCAGGACACTCGGAGTCCGTCCCGCAACCGGGCGGCTGATTACAACAGCAGATGATACGCGCGGATGCCCCGGAATGGCCGTCTTAAGCTACGGTTTTTGGCAGGATCATTTTGGCGGAGCGCAGAGCGCAGTCGGCAGCACGATTTCTCTCGACAATCACATTTTCGAGGTCGTCGGGATAAGCGCGCCGGGATTTTTCGGTGTGGACGTTGGCAGCAAATTCGACGTTGCGATCCCCATTTGTACGGCGGCCATTTTCGACGGGCCAAAAACGAGGCTCGATAGAGGATCCTGGTGGTGGCTGCACGTGATCGGGCGAATCAAGGCGACCCTCACTCCCGAACAATTGAAAGCCCGGCTTGCGGTGCTTTCGCCCCAGATTTTCGCAGCCACGGTGCCGCAGAATTACGATCCAAAAGAGCAGCAAGAATACGTCAAACAGTGGTTCGAGACGGCTCCCGCTGGTACGGGGACTTCGTATCTGCGGCGACAATTTGACGAGCCGCTCAACATTCTGATGGGGGTCGTGGGGCTGGTGCTGTTGATTGCGTGCGCGAATATCGCCAGTTTGATGCTGGCTCGCGCCGCCGCCCGGCACAAGGAAATCGCCGTGCGCAAGGCTTTGGGCGCTTCGCGTGCGCGGTTGATTCGGCAATTGCTGACGGAATGCGTGATGCTTTCCACGGCAGGCGCGTTACTGGGAGTCTTACTTGCGCGCTGGGGAACTTCGCTGCTGGTGCAGTTTATTTCCACGGGCGAGAACAAGGTTTACCTTGATTTGTCGTTTGACTGGCGGATTCTCGGATTTACTGCGGCGGCCGCTGTCTTCACGGGCCTGCTCTTTGGCGTGCTACCCGCGTTCCGCTCCACACGCGTATCGCTGACGTCGGCGATGAAGGGCAGCCAGGCGATTGACGCCGAGAGCCGCGGTAAGTTTCGTCCCGGGAAATGGATTGTCGCGTCGCAGGTGGCGCTGTCGCTTGTTTTGCTGGTAGCCAGCGGGCTGTTTCTGCGCAGCCTTGTGAAACTCACCACGCTGGACGTTGGTTTCGACAGGAATAATGTCCTTCTGGTGCACGCGAATTTGCATACCGCGAAAGTAGCGCCCGATCAACAGCCTGCGATGTTCGAAGAAATGGAGCGACGGTTGCGGGCGATTCCTGGCGTGATTTCCGCGAGCCGAGCCGTCATGACTCCAGTAAGCGACTTCGTGTGGAACAACCATCTTCTGGTGGATGCGCCGAATGCGCCAACGGGAGACGCCGCGCTCGCTTATTTCAACTTCGTGTCGCCTGAATACCTGGAGACGATGCGTACGCCTCTTCTGGCGGGACGGAATTTTACCGAAGGTGATTCTAAAATGGCTGCGCCCGTGGCCATCGTCAACGAGACGCTCGCACGTAAGTTCTTTCCGAAAAGTGAGGCGCTTGGGAAGTATTTCCGTGTCCAGCCACAGCCAGGGAAGGCTGCACCGCTGATTCAAATCGTTGGACTTGCGAAGGATGCGAAGTATGAGTCGGTGCGCGAGGAAAGCCTTCCCACCGCGTATTTTCCGATTGCGCAGACTACCGAGCCCGCGGAAGAACAGGTATTCGAGCTGCGAACTGGTACGCGCCCCTCAGCACTTGTTTCGGCGGCGCAAGAAGCGGTGGCAGGCGTGAGCAAAACGATTCCGCTCAGATTCTCGACTCTGGCCCAGCAGGTGGACGATTCGCTGGTGCAGGAACGCTTGCTCGCCACTCTCTCGACTTTCTTTGGCGGCTTGGCTCTGCTTCTGGCGATGATCGGCCTCTACGGAGCACTAAGTTACCTAGTGGCCCAGCGCCAGCCCGAGTTCGGAATCCGGATGGCGTTGGGCGCGCCGCAAAGATCCATTCTCGGTTTGGTTATGCGCGATGTGGGCATAGTTCTTGCCGGGGGACTGATGGCAGGAGCATGCCTTGCACTGGCGACAGTTGGGTTATTGCAAAAGATGTTATTTGGTCTCGCGCCTCACGACACTTTCACGTTCGTTGCCGCGATTGGCGTGCTCTCCGCCGTGGCAATCATCGCTGGTTACATCCCCGCGCGCCGGGCGACACGCGTAGACCCCATTGTGGCTTTGCGCTACGAATAATCCGCACTGAAAAGAAGTGCGCAGGAACTTGCCTTTTTTGCGCGCGGTTCCTGCGCGTTTCACTTCTCAATTGAAGCGGTTGGGCTTACGCGAGGTCGAAGAGCAGGACTTCTGCGTTGTCGACGCCGGTTAGCTCAATGCATTTCTCTTTCGAAATGGCTGCGCCATCGCCCTCTTCGAGCTTGGTGCCATTCACTTTCACGCTGCCGCGGGCGACTTGGACGTAGGCGTGACGTTCTGGCTTCAGTTCGTGCTTTACTGCTTCGCCTTTGGCTAACACCGTCGCGTACAGTTCGTTGTCTTGGCGGATTTTCACAGAGCCTTCGCGTCCATCCGGCGAAGCGACCAGCCGCAGCTTCCCGCGCTTCTCTTCTTCGCTGAAGTTCTTCTGGCCGTAGATGGGCTTCAGGCCCTTTTCTTCAGGAAACATCCAGATTTGCAACAGGTGTACCGGCTCGGTTTTGGACGCGTTGAATTCGCTGTGCGTTACGCCGGAGCCTGCGCTCATGTACTGCACATCGCCGGGGCGGATGACAGAACCGGTGCCCATGCTGTCGCGATGTTCAAGCGCACCTTCGAGCACATAGGTGACGATTTCCATGTCGCGGTGCGGGTGCGTGGGAAAGCCCTCACCGGGCGCGACGCGGTCGTCATTGAGAACGCGCAACGTGCGGAAATGAACATGCTGGGGGTCGTAATAGTCGGCAAACGAAAACGTGAAATAAGTATCCAGCCAGCCGTGGTTGAAATGGCCTCGTTCCTGGCTTTTGCGGATATCGATCATGGTGAACCTCCTGGAAGTGGTAGAGAGATAATACTCGTGATAACGACTATTGTCAAGAGGCGCATATAAATCTCGCGGGGTCATCGCCCGGCGACGCTGCCGTGCTCCCAAAGCACACATCTGCCAGCACTTACACTCAACTCGTACCATTCCCGGCGGACCTCCTTTGGTGTACAGTGGAGGAGTAACGCATATCTGTCATGCCTGCTTCCAAGGACTCTTCCATGGATTCCGCGCCGACCGCAACGCAAACCAAAAAGCCCGACGGCTCTGGTACGTCCCGCCAAACTCTGACCATCACGGATAATCGCACCGGAAAAACCTACGAAATCCCGATAACGCACGGGGCGATCCGTGCCATGGACCTGCGCCAGATCAAAGTGGATCCTGCCGAATTCGGCATGATGAGTTACGACCCGGCGTTCAACAACACGGCGTCCTGCGTGAGCAAGATTACGTTTATCGACGGCGATGCCGGCATCCTGCGCTATCGCGGCTACCGGATCGAAGACCTCGCCGAGAAAAGCACCTATCTCGAAACGGCTTACCTACTGCTTCATGGAGAGCTGCCGACCGCCGCGCAGTTGAAGGAGTGGACGTACAACGTCACGCATCACACTTTCATCCATGAGAGCATCAAGAAATTCCTGGATGGGTTTCACTACGACGCACATCCGATGGGAATGATGATTTCCACGATCGCGGCGCTTTCGACTTTCTATCACGACGCCAAAGACATCTTCGATGCAGAATCGCGCCGCAAACAGACGTACCGACTTGTCGGCAAGATGCCAACGATTGCCGCGTTTTCCTATCGCCACACTCTTGGAATGCCGTACGTCTATCCGGACAACGAGCTCAGCTATCCCGGCAATTTTCTGAACATGCTCTTCCGCACGACCGAGGCGAAGTACCGGCCGAATCCGACGCTCGAGCACGCGCTTGACGTGCTCTTCATCCTGCACGCGGATCACGAGCAGAACTGTTCGACCAATACCATTCGTGGAGTCGGAAGTTCACATGTCGATCCTTATTCCGCCACAGCAGCGGCCATCGCTGCTCTTTATGGACCGCTCCATGGCGGCGCGAATGAAGAAGTGCTGCATATGTTGCTGGAGATCGGCACAGTGCAGAAAGTGCCAGATTTTATCAAACGCGTGAAAGCGGGCGAGACCAAACTGATGGGCTTCGGCCATCGCGTTTACAAGAATTACGATCCCCGCGCCCGGATCATCAAGAAGGTGGCTTACGAAGTGTTCGAACTGATGGGCAAAAATCCGCTTCTCGAAATCGCCCTGGAGTGCGAACGCATCGCGCTGGAAGATGAGTATTTCATCAAGCGCAAGCTTTACCCCAATGTGGACTTCTATACCGGGCTGATTTATCAGTCGATGGGCTTTCCGATCTCGATGTTCCCCGTGCTCTTCGCAATTCCGCGGACTTCCGGCTGGGTGGCGCAGTGGCAGGAAATGCTTCTGGATCCTGAACAGAAAATCGCGCGGCCCCGGCAAATCTACCTGGGCCACGATACGCGAGAGTATGTCTCCATCGACCGAAGAAGCTAGCGGCGAACCCTGATCCAAAACCTAAATGGGCCCAGAGAAAATACATTTTGTAATATCACGATTAAGTACCCATTGTTGTGATGTGTCTCGACAATTCGAAGCAGCTGGGTATAGTTGAACCTGAGAGGTGGTATGGCACAGGCCCCCACAAGTTCCCGAAATCCCGTGGCACGCCGGCGGAGCCAGCGTGTGCTGATGCAAGTAGCGGTGCGCGTTCGCGGCACGGACACGCAGGGGAAGGAGTTCGAGGAAGAAACCGAGACACTGGCCATCAATGCGCATGGCGCTCTGATTCTGGTGAACGCCCGTGTGACGAGCGGCGGCAAGATGATGATGCAACATAAACGCACACAGGAAGAGCAAGAGTGCCACGTGGTGTTCCTCGGTCCCGTGCGCGGTGGCAAAGCAGAGATCGGTCTCGAGTTTTCTGAGCCTCGGCCCACATTTTGGCGGGTGGTATTTCCTCCGGAGGATTGGACGCCAAAGCATCCGGAAGCTCGTTCCGTCACGCAAGGCCCCGCTGACAAATAACCAATCTCTTCGTACCGAGTCGCGCTCGCCATTCCACGATGTCCGATGCGCCTCTAAGGCGCTAGCCGGACTTGCCTTCCGAAGTGAGCCACTCCTCGGATAAACTCAGTCGGATGAACCGGAGAAGCCGGCATTCATGAAGAGAGCGCTGCAAAAAGCTGCGACTTCACTTTTGCTGATTGTGATTGTCGCCTTGGGGATACGCTTTGCCTTCGCTTGGCATCAGGAACGCCAGCTTTCCGCACGCGTTCTGAGTATCATCCCGTTTCAGACGGAAACTGGCCACATCGCCTACTCCATTGTCAGCGGGAAAGGTTTCTCGTCGCCGTTTCAGAGGGACAGCGGTCCGACGGCATGGCTGGCGCCTGTTTATCCGTACTTGTTGGCTGGAATTTTCAAGTTGTTTGGCATTTACACCTTTTCTTCTTTTCTTGCCGCGCTTTTTTTGAACATTATGTTTTCCGCGGGCACGTGCGTGCCGATTTTCTATACCGGCAAGCGAATCGCGGGAATTGGGATTGCCAGCGGAGCCGCGTGGCTGTGGGCTTTTTTCCCCAACGCCATCCTGATTCCTTTCGAATGGATTTGGGACACGTCCCTGTCAGCTTTGTTAGTGGCGGCTTTGCTGTGGGCAACGCTGGAATTGACGGAATCGGGCCGCCTTCGTGGCTGGTGCCTTTACGGCGGCCTGTGGGGCTTTGCGCTGCTCACCAATCCGGCCGTCGCTTTGTTGTTTCCGGTATTTCTGCTGTGGGCTGCCTATCGCGCGCGTCATGTCGGTGGCACGCGGGCGTGGCTAGTCAGGCCTGCGTTGGCCGTTGCAATCACGGTGCTCTGCTGCGTGCCTTGGACCGTGCGCAACTACGTTCAATTCCACAAGTTTATTCCGTTGCGCTCGAATTTTGCGTTCGAGCTTTATGTGGGGAACAACGAAAACTATGACGACCAGAACAGGAATCGCCCGGGCGTAATCACGCAGGACCGAGAGATTCTGCGGTACTTGCGCATGGGTGAGACGGCGTTCATGGAAGAAGAAAAGAGAAAAGCGGTTGATTTCATGGAAGCGCATCCGCGCGTCGAAGTGTGGCTTTTCGAGCAACGATTCGTGGATTTCTGGACGGGCACATCAAGTCCGGTGGCCACGTTTCGTCATGCGGATTCGTTTTGGCTTCGACTGATACTGCTGTGCAATGATGCAGCCCCGCTCTGCGCACTCGCGGGCATCGTTGTTCTTTTTGCCGGCAAGAGTGAATATACGATTCCGATCGCGGCGATTCCTGTAGTTTTTCCGTTGCTCTACTATGTGACACACACTTCGTTGCGTTACCGCCATCCCATCGATCCTGTGGTGATCCTTCTGGCCGCGATTGGCGTTCATGGATTGTGGGAATGGTGTATGGGCAAGAGGCGAAAACAGACAGGCATGCAAACTTCCACGGCCTGATTCATCTAATACAGATGAAAATATCCGTCCTGCTGTACGAGACGCACAGGAACGCCGAACAGTGAGGATAGCCGCTCGGCGGTGAGGATCTGTTGTTTGGGGCCGTCGGCCAATATCCTGCCTTCCCGAAGGAAAACGACTCGTTCGATTTCCGGAATAATTTCAGAGACGTGGTGAGTGACGAGGAGAATGCCCAGGCCGCTCTGGGCAAGCTGACGCATGGTATCGCGCAATTGAAATTGTGCAGCGATGTCCAGGGCGTTGCTGGGCTCATCGAAGAGCAGGGTTCGCGGGTCGTGCACCAGCGCCCGTGCGATCAGAGTGCGCTTGGCTTCCCCGGAAGACATTTGAGAGACGGCGCGGTCCGCGAGATGCGCGATTCCCAGGCGGTCGAGGGTGGCCTCTGCGCGCGCCAGATGCCCGGCATCCGGATGCTGGTGGGGGAATATGCGAGTGCTGCTGAAAAATCCGGAAAGAACAACGTCGCGTCCCGTTGCGTCCGTGGTGCACGAAGCGAGTAAATCCGGCGAAACTATGCCGAGCAGGGAGCGCAGTTCGAAAATATTCCAGCGTTCGCGCCCGAGAATGGAAATCCAGGAACCTTCACGCGCCACGGGATAGCACTCGCGAGTAATCGTTTTGATTAGCGTGGACTTGCCGCAGCCATTCGGGCCAAGAATGCAAACGTGTTCACCTGCCCCGATTCGGAGCGAGACGTGGTCGAGTGCGGGTTTTTTCGTGGATTCTCCGCGCATCACGGTGACGTCATGCAAAGCCAGGAGCGGGGGCCGGGAGGTTTTAGAGGACTCAGGCAAGATGGGCACTATCTTAACTGAGAGTTGCGTCCAAGCTAAGAAGGGAGCTCCGTAAAGATGAAGCCGCTCGTGCAAGGTGCTATCGCGCACAGGGCAACCGAGCAAAATTGAAAAGAGGAAATAAAAAAGAGGTGAAAACCGCAGGGTTCTCACCTCCCGGGGTGGGGTAGGGTGTTACATGACAATGCCCTGGGCGGCCCAGCAGGCCTGCCCTGCCAGGCAGGTCTGCGGCCTCACTCGCTGAATTGATTGCGGTAAGAGACTTACCACCAAAGGGCTTGTTGTTGAGGTTTTGTAGCACCGGAAAACGCAGGTGTCAACCGCAAATGCAACAGGCCTTGAAAAACACCCTCAGACAAATTCAGCTAGACCTGTGAGATGGCTTTCACCTGATCCAGAATCTCGCGGACCGTGCGGCTGAGGCTCGTGGGACTATAGGGCTTTTGCAGATAGCGCCCGCTCGTTTCCAGCCTGCTTGATTCCTGCGAGTAGCTGCTCGTGAGCAAGACCGGCAGGCTCTCGTCCTGGGGCTTGTTTTTCCAGAATCAACAGGCGAAGCGGTCGGTGGGGGATGCCGCAGATTAGGCGAGGCGGGTGGCGAAAGTTATTTTGACTTGTCAGGGAAAATCGGCTGAACAGGTGCAAAAACATCCTCGATCTTTTCTGCCAGGACGAAATCGTAGTCGCTGATGCCCTTGACGCTGTGCGTGGTGAGGTCAACCACTACTTTGTTCCATACGTTAAACCATTCGGGATGATGATTCATCGATTCGGCGACCAGCGCTACACGAGTCATGTTCCCGAAGGCCGCGATGAAATCCTTACAGGCGTACTCTCGATGAAGTTTGTGGTTGACGACTTTCCAGCCCGGCAGCTTGGGTAGGAGAGCTTGGATGTCAGCATCGGAAAGTTTTTTTGCGGGCATGGCGTGGTCCTCCGTGTATGGGCGGGCGTGTGAGTCAGTCGCGGACCCCATTATGAGCCTGGGAGAGTCAGGCGGCAACATTGCGGCTATTTGGCGCTATTTCTGATGACTAAGAACAGCGAACGCCCTCTAACTTGACACTCTGCAAGTGCAGGTCTACACTACGGAGTTTTTAGATGGCCCCGAAAGCATACCGAGGGGCGGGACTTCCATGGACAAGAAAAGGCTCGACTACTACAAAAAGAAGTTGCAAACGCGGCGCGAGGAACTGATGAAGACGATCGCCCGCACGCAAGAAGAGGGACGAACCGCGGACGAAGATCCGACGGTGGATCTCGCGGACAAAGCAGCAAACTCCTACACGAAGGAGTTCCTCTTCGGCATGACCAATACAGACCGCACGATCCTCAACATGATCGATGCGGCGCTGAAGCGCATACAAACCGATGATTATGGGGTTTGCGCGAACTGCCAGGAAGAGATGCAGCAGAAACGGCTCGAAGCGGTACCGTGGGCCAAGCACTGCCTCACTTGCCAGGAGAAGATGGAACAGGGGCTTTTGTAAGGCCCACGGGTCGTGCGTAGGAAGAGCGGCCAGCCTTGGCAGGCTGGCCTTACACGTTTAGGGCTCGATTTCTCGGTCGATTACCCAGGTGTAAATTCCCTCTTTAAATATAGATAAACGAAGAGTAGATTTCTTCCTGCGTTATGGGAGATAGCTCTCCTTCGGAAGTGGAGCGAGCGTGGCGCGGGGGTGTGCGCGGCTGGCTTGCGGAGGCCACTGACGCTATTGTCAGTGTGTTTTTTCCCGCGGAGTGCAGAATTTGCGAGAGGCAGCTGACGGGAGCGAGCCGCGTTCCGATTTGCGGCGAGTGCCTGAGGTCGTTCGAGGCGCCGCCCGAGAAGTGCTGCGAGGTTTGCGGCCACGCACTTGGGTGGTTGACAGCGCGTGAGGGAGAGCCACCTATTTGCCGGGCATGCCAGCAAAGGACGTATGCGTTTGAGCGAGCGCGAAGCTTTGGAATGTACGACGGCCCACTGGTGAAGGCAATCCTGCTGCTTAAGTGGGAACGGATGGAACCGCTGGGGGAATGGTTCGGATCGCGTTTGGCGGAAATCGCGGGGAGGGAGAGCGGATTTCTGGCCGCAGATCTCGTTGTGCCGGTCCCCTTGCACCGCGACCGCGAGCGAGAGCGCGGGTACAACCAGGCCGGACTCATATCCAGGCCTTTAGCCAGGAAGCTTGGTTTGCCTCACAAGGCGGTGTTGTTGATGCGCACGCGGCCTCGGCCCAATAAGCAGGTGCTCAGTCTGGAGGAACGGTGGGAATCCGTTCGTGGCGCTTTTGCCACACGAGCAGGCAGCCAAGTTGACAATAAACGCGTCTTACTGGTAGATGATGTAATGACTACGGGGGCGACGCTGGATGCATGTGCCAGGGCGCTCTTGGAATCCGGTGCCAAGTCCGTACTGGGACTGACGGTGGCCCGAGCAGGGAGAAATCCCCTGCCGGCCCCGAATGGTGGTAACCTGTAAGGGAAGTTGAACTAGGGTAGCGCGATGAGCGCAAACCGGCCAAAGTCGGGCGATTTCCGAGGGCGGTATGCCCCCGAGGTGGCTGGAGCAACTGCGCCTGAATCCGCGGATCCCGCGGACAGTAGATCCCACAACTCAATATTGCCGAGGCGTGCATCGCTGATGCAAGAGCCTGTGTTGGTTCTGAATGCGACGTATGAGCCCATCAACGTGACAGCTGTACGTCGCGCTATGGTGCTGCTCCTTAAGGGAGTGGCGCAGGCCGAGGAGATGCACAGCGCGGAAGTTCATTCGGCGGCGCATGCGCATAAGGTGCCTTCCGTGATCCGTCTGCTGGCCTACCGGCATATTCCGCAGCAGAGCCGAGCGCTTTCACGGAAAAATATTTTGCTTCGCGATCGCAATACGTGCCAGTTCTGCGGGAGAATTTTTCCCAGTTCGGAATTGACGCTGGATCATGTTGTCCCGAGGTCGCGCGGTGGACGTTCTTCATGGGAAAACCTGGTGGCGTGTTGCTATCGCTGCAATAACAGCAAGGGCGACCGGACGCCGGAAGAAGCGGGGTTCAAGCTGGCACGACGACCGCGCCCTTTCACGCTGCACACCTCACGGCAATTAATGCGCCTGATCGGGCATCGCGACGAACGGTGGCGTAAGTACCTGTTTTATTAGGCGTTTTCGGGGGAAGAGAAAACCTGCGGGATTTTTTCGAACGGTGAAACCTTTTTCGCCGTCGTGCATCTAAATTAATAACTAACCACTTCGAGGACACACCCCGGGAAGCAGCTAAGGCACACGCCTTAGCTGCTTCTCTCCTTTTAGGGCACGATTTTTCGCTTAGTATTTTTCTACTAGGTGTCTCAGGTTTTCTTACTTGCTTTAGAGGCAGGGAAACTCTGTAACGCGGCTTCTTCATCCGGAAATTCGGGGAAGACCTGATACAGATGAGTGACTTTCAAAACTTCTTCGACATTCCGTGATAGTCCGACAACTTTCATTTCACCGCCGCTCTTGAGGACCATCACGTAGATGCGCGCCAGTTCGCCAATTCCGGAGCTGTCCAGGTATTGCAATGCGCTCAAGTTGAGGACGATATGTTTGTGGCCTTCGGCGAGAAGGCGGGAAACGTTTTCGCGCAGAACGCCGACTTCGAAAAAGGTGAGGTGACCGCGAAGATCGATTAAAGAAGCTTGTGGCGTGTGCCGGATGGTTGCGGAAAAGCTCACTCTGCGCTCCTGGAGGCGGGGGAGTTCATTCTACTGTGGTGCGGCAATTCGGAACAGGAGATTCCTCGCTCGAGAAAATTCAATGAAAAGGCCAGAAAAAGAGAGATCGTCTTGCGCGAAAGCTGGCCGAGGTTCTTGCCCGGAATTAGTCGCGCCTCGAAGCTGCCTCTGATTTATTGCCGCATGACGACGCGCAAGCCGCGTCGCCAGCTTTCGGCCAAGCCCACCCGTGTGCTCTCGAGGTCCGGCGAGAGATAACGCAGAAGCGTGTCCGTGGAGGGATGGAAGCGGAGCGCGGGGGCAACGAGGTACACAAGAGGCGGGGCCGTCTGCAATTCAATTCCCGGAAAATAACCGTAGCGGGCAAAATCCCGCTGTTCCACATGGCGCCGGATACGGAGCCAATAGCCGGCTGCTTGCAATGGCAGATGAATATGTTCGCTCGCTTTTAACTCGAGAATCGCGAGGCGGCCAGTGCGGGTGACTGTAAGCAGATCGAGGATTCCATGTTCGCCGCCGGCATGCGCAAAGACTTGTGAATAGACAAAGCGCGAATCGAGGGCAGCATCGATGCGGGTGACGTCTTCGCGTACGAGGGCTTCGAGCCAGCGCTCGGGCTGTGCGCGATGAAGAGCGTGGCGAACTTCGGTGGCGAGCGGATGCCTATAAGTCTCGAGCTGTTCCAGAAGTTTCTTAAGGCCACGCAGAGAAGCCGGCGTAAGTTCCTCGCGGGCCTCGGGGCAACCAAAGAAAATATGTCCGTCGTCCCAGCGCGCAAAGGCAAGACCGCGGAATCGCAGCAAGACTTCGCGAGATTGCGCAACAGGATGAACCGTTACGGCCCTCGGCGAAAGGGCCACGACGGGATCAATCGCGGAGCGCGAATGGTCCAGGAGCGCTTGCGATTCGCGGTGGGGAACCAGCCAAGTGTCTTGATTTCCGGCGCGGCGAGGATCGATCCTTTCGAGGGTCTCGCGAACCGGATCGCGCTCGTAGAGTTCGATGGACAAATCGGGCGTCAGAGCCGCGGCGCGCTGAGCGACATGGCGGGCAGCGCCCTTCGGAAGAATAAGCCGCAGAGCGATGACCGTGCTCCGCCGGCCAGAATTGCGCGAACGATCCAGCCACAGGAGTGCAAACGTAAGACTACTCTCCGCAGTCTCTGAGGATTCTCCGTCGGGTACGGCGAGGATTGCGATATGAGAGGAGCCTCGGCGGAGAATGCCGCGGACGTAGTTGCCCGAAATCGAGTGCTCCAGATCGGGCGAGGCCGTCAAGGAATCGAGAGACTCGTCCGGGAATCGCTCCGCCAAAAGCCGTCGGAGAAAATCACAAAAGGCTTCGCGCGAAAGATCACGCAGAGTGCGCTCGAATTCCAACCGAACAAACTCGAGGCGGTCCGGCTTCGAGCGGCCAAATCGTTCGACGGCAAGCGCGAGCCGCTGGTCGGAATGGTCGATGACGGCAAGTACGCGGCGAGTGAGATTGTAATTTTCCGACCATAAGTGCAGGAGAGGTTTTTCCGCCGCCCCGCGGATCTCCCAAGAGAGTCCAGAGAAAGGGGCGACGCGGCCTCCATTCTCGCGAATCTCGATCGCGCCGTCGGACGTGAATTCCTTGAGACAGGCTTCGAGTTCGGCGGAGAGGTCCACGCCGGAAATTATAAAGGAAACAATTAGCTTTGGTACTATTCTTTCTTAGAAGTAAACAGGATTCCCGAGACGCGAACCGCGGGTTGTTGAATATTCCATGAAGAAGGAATGTGCTCGAAAGAGACCTCGAAGCTGCGGCTTTCGCCAGGAGCGAGCGGAGGCGCCTGAGGCGTGAAAACGGCGCGGGATTCGCGCAGAACAATCTGGCCAAGCTCATCGGAGAATTCGATGGTGAGTTCGGTGCTGGCGAGCTGCAAGTTTCCCCCGTTTGTCAGGCGTCCCGTAAGCGTGGTGACTTCCTGATTCAGAAAATTCTCAGCGCGGCTGAGGGCCAAACCGTCAATTTGAATCTTCAGCGTGTAGGCCTGTTCCGCGGATCCAAAAGGAAGATGGGATTCGCGTGTGAGCGAGCCGGGAGACTTTTGCATGCTGGGCCACATCGCGATAACGAGTGCGATGACTACCGTGGCGGCGCCCATCCAGGCAATCCTGAAACGGCCGCCATTCCGTTGGGGCTCTTCGGAGTTTTCGTTCGGCAAGGTATCAAGCATGGAATCAGCTCAAGGAATGATGCTGACTCGGATACGGCCGGGCGTCAAGGCGGCGAGAGCAATGATGGTTCGGGATCAAAACGAGCATCATGTTTTCCCGAGCCTGCCAGCCCACAGTCATCTGCCGTGGTCAACACTCATCGGCCAACGACGAGCCGATGAATCAAAGGTTCCGGAAGCTCCGCCGCGCGCATACGCTCTTGCACAGCCGATATGTCATACGGAACGCGCCAGAATTCGACGGTTTGATGTTCGAGATCGGCGATCGCAAAGCCGGCTCGTGGGTCTCCATCGCGCGGTTGGCCGATGGAGCCGGGATTCAGCAAATAGCGGCGGGGCTGCTCGACGCGGAGCGCCGCGAATGATTCCGAAGGACGAGGCCGAATCTGCAGCACTTCGAGATTGGAATCCTGATAAGAAAAACCGCCCTGATGGTGCGTATGTCCGAAAAACGTAACTTCGGCGGTGGAATCAAGAAGGCCATCGAGCGCTTGCGCGGGAGTAAAGACGTATTCGTCCTCGTCCTGAAATGCGCCATGCACCAAGACAATTCCGTCGGTGGCCAGCGGCCCCTGCGGGAGAGCGGAGAGCCACGCGAGATCCTCCGCATTCAGTTGCCCGCGTGTCCAATTCACGGCGGCTTTCGCAACCGGATTGAAGTCCGTGGTGTCCATGAGGCCGGCGACGGCTTTGTCGTGATTGCCGCGTATCGTTTGCGTGCCGAGTTCACGAAGCCGCGCGACAACCTCATGCGGATCGGGGCCATACCCGACGACGTCGCCCAGGCAGACGGACACGTCCCACCGTCCCGAGGCAGAATCAAGCGCAGCGGCGAGAGCCGTCGCGTTTGCGTGAAGATCACTAAGAACAAGAATGCGCATTCAGGCCATCCGCAAAATGCCATTGAGTATAGATGAAGCCGTTAGCCGATGCACCTTGTCACCCAGTACGAAGGGAGAAAATCGCACACGACGCAAAAGAGCGAGAAAGGTCTCGAAGAAAATTTCAGTCCTTTACAAAAAGTTTAGAAAACGACAACACAAAGCTTCTTTGCGAAAACCAAAAACACCGAAGATTAAGGAGAATCGAACATAAAAACCCGATGACTGACGAAACATTCGCTCCACCCGGCTCGTCTATACAGGTGCAGCCGGAAGAGCTGCGCAGGTGAGCCAGAGTTATTAAAATGAAAAACCCCGCGGTGGCAGCCGCGGGGCGATGACACGCAGTCTTTCCGGCCGTTAGTCCAGGAAGAACGAGGTGTCTTGGGGGTGAGAGTACTCGCCCCGGACATACGTGTCAACTCTCTGTTCAGCTTGCGGCAGCAGAAATGCGGCTGACTCGATCCTGAAGGAAAGGAAGTTGACACGCATGAAATTCAACTTGATTCTCCGCAGTCTCGCACTGGCAGCCGCTTTGGCCTCGACGGTGCCTCTCCTCGCAAAACCGTTCACCAAGACCATCAATATTATCCAGTCCGCAAAGATCGGCAAAGCCGATTTGCAAGCAGGTGAGTACCGCCTGATGATCGACGGAAATAAAGCGACCGTCCAAAAAGGGAAACAAATCCTGGCGGAATCCGAAGGACGCTGGGAAAACCGTGACACGAAATCTCAGACTGATTCCGTGCTCATCGGTCAGGACGGCCAAGTGAAAGAGGTTCGGTTTAGCGGGCAAAATCGCGTTTTCGTGTTTAGCGAATAAGCGAGAAGTGTTCGTGACTCCTTTCAAATGGACGAGAGGGAGGCTGCATGAAATGGTGGTCTCCCTTCTCGAATATTCGCCGGCTAGAGTTTAACTGCCAGGTATTGTCCGCAGCGGCGACTGAAACATTCCCACTGCTGTTATCCATTTATTCCATGATATCCGCTGTCTCTGAATCCATCCGAATTTCGCAGCTCTATCCTGACCACCCTTAACCCTCAGCACTATTAACATCCACGTTTACCGGATCAACATGCAGTCTCCATAACTGTAGAAACGATAGCCCTCCTGAACCGCATGACGATAAGCACCTAGAACTTCCTCGCGTCCGGCAAAAGCGCAAACCAAGGCGAGCAGAGTCGACCGCGGCAAGTGGAAATTCGTGAGCAACGCATCCACCACCCGGAACTGAAATCCTGGATAGATGAATAGTTTTGCTTCGGATTTGCCCGGAAGTAAGAGTTCATCTGAGCCGGACTCTGCTGCACGCGTGGCTGCCGCTTCGAGAGCGCGGACAACGGTCGTGCCAATAGCGAGAATCGGGCGCCCGGTGGAGCGGGCTGTTCTAATTTGCCCCACACTTTGCTCAGGGATTTCATAAGACTCGGCGTGCATCACATGGTCTTCCAAAGTTTCGGTGTGCACCGGCTGAAACGTTCCGAGACCAACCTCCAGCGTTAGTTCGCAGATTTCCACCCCCCGCCCGCGGATCTTCTCCAGAATCTCCGGAGTGAAATGCAAACCTGCGGTAGGCGCGGCGATGGCGCCAGGCTGTTTGGCGAAAACAGTCTGATAACGCTCGCGGTCAGAATGTTCATCGGCGCGATGGATATAGGGAGGCAGAGGGACGTGGCCCAGGCGTTCGAGGTGCTCCGAGACGCCGCGTGTGTCACGTGAAACAAACCGGAGAGTCCGCAAACCCAGTTCACCACGTGAAACCACTTCGGCCTGGAGTTCCCCTTCACCAAACATGACTCTTTCGCCCGTTTGCATTTTGCGGCCAGGACGCACCAAGGCTTCCCACGTTTCAGGATCGATTTGGCGGGCGAGAAAGACCTCCACTTTGCCGGCGAGATGTTCGCGGCGCGTGGTTCGCGAAGGAGGCTGAGAGTGGACTCCCGCGCGCCGCCCGAAGAGACGGGCGGGAATGACGCGGGTGTTGTTCAGAACGAGTAGTTCATCGCCGCGCAAGAGGTCCGGAAGCTCCGCAAAAAAATGGTCTTCGAGACCGCCTCCGGAACGAGAAAGATTGAGTAGGCGGGAAGCGTCGCGGCGGTCAAGAGGCTGCTGGGCAATAAGGCGCTCCGGCAAGTCATAGCCTAGGTCATCGAGGCGCATCAGGAGTGAGTCTAACAGCATCTGAAACTGAGAGAGAACGGGAAACCTTTGAAAGACCTAGGTTGGAGTGACAGACCAAAGGATCGGAAGGCATTTGGAGGGGGTTAAAATCGGTAAGATATTGTTTAAAAAAGGCTTACATAGAGTTTTAAGAGAAAGAGTTTTAATTGACAATGATAGACTCATATAATATTATTGTATCGTTGTGAGTTCATCAGTAGAGTCAGATATGAGAACCACTTTGAACTGTTGGGAACCTTTCCGGGGAACTGTTATTTTGCAGGAGCAGGTCAATCGTTTGTTCGGCAATGTGCTGGAGCGCTCCGCTGAGGAATCTAACCTCACGCCTTGGGCGCCGGCCGTGGACATTTACGAGACCGAGCACGAATTGGTCGTCAAGGCCGATCTCCCAGGTATAGATTCGAAGGCTCTGGACATCCGGGTTGGGAACAACATCTTGACGATTCGCGGCGAGCGCAAGTTCGAGAAGAAGGTAAACGAAGAGAATTATCTTCGCGTGGAGCGCGCCTATGGTGCGTTCAGCCGAAGCTTCTCACTGGCCAATACCGTGAACTCGGAAGCCATCAAAGCCGATTACCAGAATGGCCTGCTGACACTAACCGTTCCGAAGCGTGAGGAAGCGAAGCCGAAGCAGATAAAGGTGAATGTGGGGACGCCGGCAGTTGCCGCTGCGGCAGCCGGAGCGAAGTAAGCCAGCAATAATGTTGAGGCAGGGAGGGGCTGGCCAATTCGCCAGCCCCTTTTTGTCGAGCAGCGAATCGTAAGGAGGTAAGACATGCTGAGATTTGACAAGTTGACGGTAAAAGCTCAAGAAGCGCTGCAACAAGCGAACGATGTGGCGGCACGCCATGAAAATCAGCAGGTTGAACCTATTCATTTGCTCGAAGCGCTGGTGTCGCAGACGGATGGCGTGGTGCCTCCGCTGCTGGCGCGCCTGGGCATTCGGACAGAGGTCCTGACGCAGGAGATTGAGCGAGAGATTGCACGCCTGCCAAAAGTGCAGGGTTTTGCGCAGCAGCACATGGGAAAACCGCTTAACAATGTTCTCGAGCGGGCTTTCGATGAGGCGGGGAGATTTAAGGACGAGTATGTTTCCACCGAGCATCTTTTTCTGGCGCTTGCCGGAGAGGAACGTGACCCTACTGGTCAATTGCTGAAGCGGCAGGGCGCAACGCATGAAGCGATTCTGCAGGCGCTCACAGGAGTGCGCGGAAACCAGCGCGTAACGTCACAAAATCCGGAAGCGACCTACGCTTCGCTGGAGAAATACGCGCGAGACCTGACGGACTTGGCGCGGCGCGGAAAGCTCGATCCCGTCATTGGGCGCGATGAAGAAATCCGGCGCGTTATGCAGATTCTCGCACGGCGGACGAAAAACAATCCCGTGTTGATCGGCGAACCGGGAGTAGGCAAGACCGCCATCGTCGAAGGTTTGGCACAACGCATCGTTTCCGGGGACGTGCCGGACGTACTGAAGACTAAGCGTCTCGTTGCGCTTGACTTGGCCGCACTGGTGGCCGGCGCGAAATTTCGCGGAGAATTTGAAGAGCGGTTGAAGGCGGTATTGAAAGAAATTACTGAAGCGGAAGGCCAAATAATCCTGTTCATTGATGAGCTGCATACTCTGGTCGGAGCGGGTGCGGCCGAAGGATCCATGGACGCCTCGAACATATTGAAGCCGGCGCTGGCGCGCGGAGAATTGCGGGCCATTGGCGCAACAACTCTGAACGAATATAAGAAGTACATCGAGAAAGATCCAGCGCTGGAGCGGCGATTCCAGCCGGTCCTGGTCAGCGAACCGACGGTGGAAGACACCATTGCAATTCTGCGTGGCCTCAAAGAGCGCTACGAAGTTCATCACGGCGTGCGAATCAAGGACGCCGCCATTCTTGCCGCGGCAACGCTCTCGCATCGCTACATTTCCGACCGCTTCCTGCCGGATAAGGCGATCGACTTGATCGACGAAGCGACAGCGAGCTTGCGGATGCAAATCGATTCGCTACCCGTGGAGATCGACGAGATCGAGCGGCGCATTCTGCAGATGGAGATCGAGCGGCAGTCGCTGCTGAAAGAGACAGATGCACACTCCAAGGAGCGGCGCAATCAAATCGACAAAGAGCTCGCGAAATTGAAAGAGGATTCGAGCGGGCGGAAAGCACGTTGGCAAGCGGAAAAAGAAGCCATCGGCAAAATCCGCAAGTTGAAGGAGCAAATCGATCAGCTCAAAACCGAAGAACAGAAATTTGAGCGTGCGGGCGAACTCGCGAAGGTCGCGGAAATTCGCTACGGCAAAATTGCCGCCGCGGAGCAAGAGCTCAAGAAAGCGGAGGAACGATTTGCGTCGGTTCAAAAAGATTCGCCGATGCTGAAGGAAGAGGTCGACGAAGAGGACATCGCCAAGCTGGTCAGCAAATGGACGGGAATTCCAGCGGGACGTTTGCTCGAGGGGGAAGCGCAAAAGCTTGTGCACATGGAGGAGCGCCTCCGCCTGCGCGTGATTGGACAGGAGGAAGCCCTCGGACGCGTCGCCAACGCCGTGCGCCGCAGCCGCGCAGGCCTGTCCGATGCGAAAAGACCCATCGGTTCGTTCATTTTCCTGGGGCCCACTGGCGTCGGGAAAACCGAGCTTGCGCGAGCCCTGGCGGAATTTCTTTTCGACGACGAAAAGCTGATGATTCGCATCGACATGAGCGAGTACATGGAAAAGCACAGTGTCTCGCGGCTGATCGGCGCGCCTCCCGGCTATGTCGGCTATGAAGAAGGCGGGCAGCTCACGGAGCAGGTGCGGCGTCATCCTTATTCGGTGATTTTGTTCGACGAAATTGAAAAAGCGCACCCGGATGTCTTCAACATTCTGCTGCAGATTCTCGAGGACGGCCGGCTGACGGATGGCAAAGGCCGTACCGTGGATTTTCGCAACACGGTGATGGTCATGACCAGCAATGTGGGATCGACGGCCATCTTCGAGCTTTCAAATAAGAACCCGGAACAAGCGCGCAAAGAAGCCATGGAAGCGTTGCGCGCGTCGTTCCGGCCGGAGTTCATCAACCGCATCGACGAGATTGTGATCTTCAATCCGCTCGGTAAGGATGAACTTGCCCGCATCGTCGGGTTGCTGCTGAAGAGCGTTGAGAAACTGCTGGCGGAGCGGCAAATCACTTTGGAACTCACAAAGGCGGCGGAAGAGCTGCTATTGCGAGAGGGTTACGACCCGGCGTACGGAGCGCGGCCGCTGCGGCGGACGATTCAGCGGCTGATTCAAGATCCGCTGGCGCTGCAGATTCTCGAAGGCAAGGTGCTGCCTGGCGATCGCATTCGAGTGGATCGTGACGGTCAGCAGGATGTGATGCAATTCGAGCGCTCAAAGGTGAAACAACCGGCGGCAGCGGCTAGAATCTAAGGCGATGGGAAAGGAAGCCTGAAAGCACGCTTCCTCGTTTTCATTCTCGCGCTCCGAAAGTTTTGGAGTGTTTGCACGTATGGAGTGGTGAAGGGACATTATGAGAGTTTTTCGAACAACATTCGTGCTGGTATTGCTGACACTGTGCCTGATGGCGGTGGGCGGGTTCCTGGGTGGGCGAAATGGTATGACCATCGCGCTCGGAATTGCAGTCTGTACGAATGCGTTTGCGTATTTCTTTTCCGACAAGATCGCACTGAAGTCGAGCGGCGCCCAGCCGGTCACTCGTGAGCAATTGCCCCGGCTCTACTCGGTGATGGAACGCTTGGCGGCTAAGGCAAATATTCCAGTGCCAAAATTGTATGTGGTGCCGGAAGAGGCCCCGAACGCTTTTGCTACGGGAAGAAATCCGCGGCACGCATCGGTGGCGGTGACGGAAGGCTTGCTGCAATTGATGAATGACGAAGAGCTGGAAGGCGTGATTGCCCACGAACTGTCGCATGTGCGCAACTACGATATTTTGATCAGTTCCGTGGCGGCCACCTTAGCCGGAGCGATTACCTGGATCGCGCACTGGGGTCTCTGGTTCGGCGCTGGCGACCGCGATGACCGCGAAGGCGGCGGCATCATTGTGGATTTGGCTCTCATGATCCTGGCGCCGTTGGCAGCGACTCTGTTGCAGCTAGCGCTCTCACGCCAGCGCGAATATGCGGCAGACGCGACCGGGGTCCGAATGGTCGGCAATCAATACGGACTGATCAGTGCTTTGCAAAAGCTCGGGACTTACAACAATCGAATCCCCACCACGGCCATCTCTCAGACCACATCGTCTTTGTGTATCGTCCGACCGCTCTTCGGAAGAGGAATAGTCTCCTCGCTTTTCAGCACTCACCCGCCTCTCGAGGCTAGGATCGAGGCTCTGAGGGCGATGATCGTAGTCCCGAAGCGGTAAAACGCAACTCGCCAGCTATTCGCACAATTGTTGTAAGGTCTGAGTAATCTTTCCCCGAGCTTTTTGATTCAATTCGGCTGGGAACTTCAGAGAATCTTCTAACGCACTGAAATCTAAGTAATTAGAGTTTGTGCAATTGCGTGAGGATTTGGTAAAACAAGTGCACAACACTTAGACGTACTGAGCATAGGCGCGGGGCCACGGGGGGACCGCAGTCATGAGCTGTCGCGATACTATCCATCTGATTTGTTGGTACTTAGAAGGAAGACTCTCGCCGCCAGTGGCGAATGAGATCAAGCGGCACGTAGACTCCTGCCCCGATTGCCACATGGTTTTGAACGCCGCGATGAGCACTTTGGACCGCTATTTTGCTCCGGTGAAACACTCTGACGAGGAACCTGCCCCTCAGGCAGCCTGAACAGTTTTTCCTAAATCTTTTACCAACAATGATTTAAGGCACTGTTTTTCAGCGCTTCGAGTTTTAATCAATTTCCCTTTCTCCACAACCTCCCGATTTGGCGCTCTTGCCTGTTAACAGCAAAATTTACAGCGCAAAACACAAGTGCGTAATCTTTACGAGTACTAGTACGTATAAGACCTTTCCTTGCTAGCTGCTTCCGAGCCCATAAATGCTTGTATCTGCTTGATTTAAGGCCAAACAGGGCAGTAACTGACGTTTGGCGTTAGGGGTGCACCTTTCTAAGACGCACGGGGAAAACCCCAAAGGAGAAGAAGTTTATGAGCGAGTATCAAGAGCCCTTGAACCATACAACCGGAACGCCACGATGGGTGGGATTGGCAGTTGCCGTATTGGGCGGAATTTCCCTGGTAAGCCTAGGAGTCGGCTGGAGCGCCTTGAACCATGCCAACAGCATCGAGCAATCGACGCAAGCCTCCGTGAAGCAGTCGAACGATGCGTTGAGCCAGCGGCTTGCCAAAGAGGATGACGTCAACCAGGCATTACAGAGCGACCTGAGAGTCGTAACGGACAAGTTGAATTTGACGCAAGGCGAGCTGGCGGCGGCGCGCAAGCACGATAAAGCCGCGACTGTAGCTGTCGACCAGAAAGTCGATGGACTGGCAACCTCGGTCAAGGCCGATCTCGCTACCAAAGCGAACGCTGAAGATGTGAACAAACTGAATGGCGACGTCACCGGCGTGAAGGGCGACCTGGACGCGACGAAAAACAACCTGCAGATGGCTCGCAGCGAGATGGGCACGCTCATCGCGCGTAACCATGACGAGATTGATCAACTCCGCCGCATGGGTCAGCGCGACTACTTTGAATTTACAGTTTCGCGCAAGGGCGGATCCCAGAGGGTAGGCACCATCCAAGTCCAATTGAAAGATACCAACACCAAGAAGAACCAGTTCACGATCAACGTGCTGGCGGACGACAAGAACTTCGAAAAGAAGAACCGGTCGGTCAACGAGCCCATTTTCTTCTATACGGGCGGAACACGGGCAGCGTTGGAGTTGGTCGTCAACAAAGTCTCCAAAACCACGGCGTCGGGCTACCTGAGCGTCCCGAAAGCACCCGAGACGGCGGCAGCCAACACTTCGGGCGCGTCTCAATAGTTTAGTTGTAGTACGCGGATAGCAATGAATCCTGCAGAGCACACGAAGGAGGGTTCCAGAGAACCCTCCTTCTTTTTTTTGTCGAGCGGCTGAGGCAAGCAAGCAAGGCTCGATCGTTCTTCACATGAGCCTAGGGAATGTCCGAAGACGGAGGGTGTAGGACCGTGCCGGGCTCATTGAAAAGACTTGAAATGAGGCCCGCAAACGGTAATTAGAGTTTCATGCATTTCCATTTCAACGGACGGGGTTCTGGCTCCGTCCGTTTTGCTTTTTGAAAGATCGACGGATTCCGTTACGATACATCGATAGCCATGCCAACAACACTCTTGCACGCGGGACGGGCGCTCACTCCAACCACCGAGATCCTTAACGCGGGAATTTTGATCCGCGACGGAGTGATCGAAGAATTCGGTCCACGGGAGGGTATGCGCCTGCCCGACGGTGCTCAGGAAATCTCTGCCACGGACCAAATCGCGATTCCTGGATTCCTGGACGTGCACATCCATGGCGCGGGCGGGCGCGACGTTATGGAGGCTAGTCCGGAGGCACTCTCGGGCGTGACAAAGTCTGTGGCCCGTCATGGGACAACTTCGCTGGTCGCAACAACAGTGACGGCAAGTCCCGACGACACGCTTCGAAGTGTGGAAGGAATCGCGCATTACATTTCGCTGCAACACGAAACAGACGACACCCGGGCGGAAGTGTTGGGGATTCATTTTGAGGGCCCCTTCCTCAGCCCAGCCAGGCGCGGTGTGCATCCGCTGGAGTGGCTGAGACTACCCACGGCAGACTTCCTGGATAAACTTCTGCAGGCGGCTGCAGGTAACGCACAAATCTTGACGATTGCCCCCGAGCTTCTTGGCGCAATTCCCTGCATAGACGCAGCGCGAAATGCGGGTATGGTCGTTGCGGTAGGCCACACGGACGCTACCTACGAGCAGACGCGCGTGGCCATTGCTCACGGCGTCCGGCATGCAGTGCACGTCTACAACGCCATGCGGCCCTTTTCCCACCGCGACAGCGGCGTGATCGGCGCCGTGCTTACTTCGCAGGAAGTGACTGCGGAACTGATCGCCGACGGTGTCCATGTCGATGAGACGGCGATGAAAGTGCTTCTTCAGGCCAAGGGGCCGGAACGCATGATTCTTATCAGCGACGGCATTTCCGCGACGGGCATGCCGGACGGAAATTACATTCTGGGAAAATTGGAAGTCACGGTGACCGGGGGAATTTGCCGCAATTCGGAGGGAAAGCTTGCCGGCAGCACGCTGACTCTGGACAGGGCGTTGAGAAACATCGTCGCACTGGGGATTCCCCTGATAGACACGGTGCGCATGTTGACTCTTAATCCAGCCACTCTTCTGGGAATTGAATTCAAGAAGGGAGCGCTGCGCATTGGGGCCGACGCGGATATCGTTCTTCTCGATGAAGGATTACGGCTGACAAATGTTTGGGTGCGCGGCGTCGCAGTGGAATAGAGCTAAGTCCTTTTCTTCCGTCGAAGCCGCGAAGCTTACTTCAGGTTGGCCCAGTTCTTAGGAAACTATGGGGACAATTTTCGCTCGAAGGCAAGAAAACCCATACCCGGGTTCACTTTGAAGAATTCACTTCGACCTCGAGCCCAGAACGATTAGTACCAACCCCGAGACCAGCAGCGCCACGGTTGCGCCGAGAGGAATCTTTGCCGTCTCCGGCTTATCTACTGTCGCTCTGATAGGTCCGATTCTCGCGATTTCTTCGTGCTTATGGTAATCAAAGCTCGGGTGCAAAAGCGCAATAATACCCAGCAAGAAGAAGAGCAGCCCAAGAATCATTACGAAGCGCTTCATGAGGCAGACACTATCATAATCGGCCCGCCCGCTGCCGCAGATGTCTTTGAACACACCCCAGCGCCATTTTGGCGCGGGGACGGTTTCAGACTTCTAATGAAGAGAGAGACTACGCGTGGCTCGCAGCTGCGGCAGCTGCGGCCTTCTTGGCGGCCTTGGCGGCAGTAGAAGCCTTGCGGCGGCGCTTGGTCTTCGGCGGAGTAGCGGGCGCTTCTCCGATGAGCTCAGCCACCATGATGCTGGTAACGAACAACTTGGGGCCGTGATCGTCAAAATCAATCGCGGTGCGCTCTTGGTCGGACGCCGTGACGATTCCCAATCCGTACGTTTCGTGCTTTACGGTTTGTCCTTCTGCCATCACTTGCACATCTTCCTCCTTGACCATACCTTGCGCCGATAAAACCCTATTTGAATCTCTTGTGAAGTGTGGTGCCCAAGCGAATCAAAGGCACCTCCGTGCACAGGCGAAGAGTTCGTGGTGTTCTCTTTCGGAAGGCCCCTTGCCCTCAACGCGCTTCTGGGCTTCAAACTCCAAGGCCTGGCGCTCGTTTAACATTTGCATTAGGCCCGTGAATGACTCTAACAGTCAAAGAGGCCTCAAAATCTGTCCTTGCAGCCCCCTCGAACAAGTCCAAAAGTATTACAAGAGCATCAAACGCCACTCTGAGAGTACCATAAAAAGTGGCCTTTGTCCATGCTTCAGGTCACCTGGCGATGGCCCGTTTCTTTCTTTAAATTATTCACAAATATAGACTTACGAGAGAGCTAGCGGCAGCCATAGCTGTCCAAAGGGCAGGGATTCCGGCTATTCCAGGGACTCGGGCTGCAAGCTCAGACTGCCTTCGCCGGAAGCTTTCTTTTCCCAGTACTTGCGCACCCAGGCTTCCCAACTTTTGCCCGCGGCGGGATCGCGGCCCGTGAAAGCGAGCGCGGCAATGTCAGCGTAAGCGATCTTCTGTCTTTGGTTGGAATCTTTCGGCAGAACGCGCACGAAGGAAGCGCCCAGCGTGGGACCGGAGACACGATCGAAAATGTAGCCTTCTATTTTCTTGCCATCCTTGGTGGTTAGCGTCACGTCGCCGCGATAATCGAAGGCCTTCTCCAAGGCTTCGCGCAATTCGTCCTCGGTTGCGAGTCCGGGCACCCATCCCTCGACCGCTTCGCGCACTCTTCCGGGAGCGACTTCCAGTGAATCAGGATTCTGTGGAAAAGATTCCGTCTGTGAAGGGTGGTCAGCGTATTGAGGATCAGTCAAGCGCGTGTCTCCTCGAGCTGGGACTTACCTTTGTCTATCTGAATAAGAGGATTGTAAGAATGAATGGGCTTGGCAGGTTCATTGAGCAAAGCCAGCGCGTCAGGATCCTCATACTTTACAGCGAACGTCGCCTTCATCGCTGCCCACAGGCCGCGCAACCCGCTGAAAGTATGGTCCATGGCCGAAGCTTCATAGCCGCTGTGCACCATGCAGTTGGCGCACTTGGGGTTGCCAGATTCGGTGCCGTAATTTTGCCAAGCGGTCGTTTCCAGTAATTCCTGGAACGTATCGGCATAGCCGTCCTGCAGCAAATAACAGGGCTTCTGCCAGCCGAATACGTTGTAGGTGGGCATACCCCATGGTGTGCAGGCGTATTGCTGCTTGCCCATCAGAAATTCCAGAAAGAGTTTCGACTGATTGAACTGCCAGCTCTTTTTGCGGTTAGAAAGGATTGCGCGGAATGTGCGGCGCGTGCGCGCACGGCCGAGGAAGTGCTTTTGATCCGGAGCTTTATCGTAAGAATAGCCGGGGGAAAGCATCATGCCTTCGACGCCTAAAGCCATCATTTCGTCAAAGAACTGGCGCACGCTGTTCGGGTCGGCGCCGTCGAAGAGAGTGGTGTTGGTGGTGACGCGGAAGCCGCGCTTCAGAGCTTCCTTAATGCCGTCGACTGCCAAATCGTAGCCGCCTTCGCGGCAAACCGAGAAATCGTGATGTTCGCGCTGCCCATCCATGTGAACCGAAAACGTCAAATACTTGCTCGGCTTGAATAGGTCCAGCTTTTCTTTCAGAAGCAGCGCGTTGGTGCAGAGATAGATGTACTTCTTGCGTGCGACCAGACCCTCGACGATCTTGTCGATCTGCGGGTGCATGAGTGGTTCGCCGCCAGGGATGGAAACCATCGGCGTGCCGCACTCGTCCACGGCTTTGAAGCATTCTTCCGGGCTCAATTCCTTCTTCAAAATATGCGCGGGATACTGAATCTTGCCGCAGCCCGCGCAGGCCAGATTGCAGCGGAAAAGCGGCTCGAGCATGAGCACAAACGGATAGCGCTTGTTTCCCGCGATTTTCTGTTTGAGGACGTAGGTTGCTACCGTCCACATCTGTGAAATAGGTACCGGCATTTTCCTGCTTGATCTTACGTTTGGTGCAGCCAGGGGTACCCGAGATTTCCCCCAGAGTGTTCTATTGTAACCGAGTGGCGGGGTTTGTGCTTGCGTGGGTTTGCGGGCATAGCCTGAAGTGGTTACGAAACAACCACAAACCCCAGAGAATCTACCCCTTGAGACAGAAACAAAAAAGTTTAAAAAAGTCCTTGACAGTTTATACTGTGTATCGTACAGTGTACGGCATACACTATATGGCGCCCGGTACAAGCAACCACGTACTCTTTGAAAACCTGAGGTTGGAACTACGGCGTGGCTCTTTGGTGCTCGCGGTGTTGGCGGCGCTCCGCAAGGAGCACTACGGCTACACGCTGCGGAAGACCCTGAGCGAGCGGGGCATGGCGATTGATGAAGGCACGCTGTATCCGCTGCTGCGGCGGCTCGAAACCCACGGGCTGTTGGTGAGCGAATGGCGCGAGGAAGACAAGCGGAATAAGCGCTTTTACAAGCTTTCGGCGGATGGGAAAGAGATGTTGAAGCAATTGTTGACGGAGTGGCAGGGCATTAATTCGTCGCTCAACGGAATGCTGTGAAGAGGTTAAGGAGCACGTCATGGACTTGGTCGATCGCTACGTAAATGCTGTCGCAAAGGCGCTCCCCGAGGAGCAACGCGAGGACATCATCACCGAACTGTCCGAAGACATTCGCTCGGAAATGGAAGACAAACAAAGAGAGCTGGAGCGGCCGCTGACGGAGGAAGAGCAAGAGGCTTTGCTGAGGCAGCGCGGCAACCCACTGCTGCTTGCCGCGCGGTACCGGCAGGACCACCGTTCGGTCGCTTTCGGCGGGCAAATCATCGGTCCGGTTCTGTTTCCGTTCTATATCAAGGTTCTTTCGTTCAACCTGGGCCTTACGTTTCTTGTCGTGGCCATCATCTTTACGGCGCTTGCGGTCAGCGGGCAGAAGGTCGGTTTTCACGACATCGTTTCGACCTGTTTGCTGCAACTCTTTATTCAGCTGGGCCTGGTGACGCTGATTTTTGCTTTGGTTGAGAGAAACCTGACGAAGCATCCCGATCGCTGGCACGTGAAAGGAATGGGCGGCAAGTTTTGGCTCGATTTGAACATAGAGAGGGACATTCAACCGCGCATCGAGAGCAACATGCGAGAGGTTTCGCGCTTCGAGTCCGTCTCCATCATTGTGGCGTGCGCCGTGGCCCTGGGGTGGATGACCGAAGTGCAGCACTTTCCGATTCTGATTCTTGGGCCTGCGGCCGCGTTCCTGAAGCTCGCCCCAATCTGGTATCAGATTTATTTTCCGATTGCCGCGCTTACGGCTGCGGAGATCGTGCGCGCAAGTATCAATCTTGTCCGTCCGGATTGGGTGCGCTTTCGCGCTTATTACGGCGTTCTTGTTCAGGCTGCCGGTCTGGTGCTGGTCTATTTTCTAATTAAAGCGGGGAGTTGGGTGGAGGCCACGAATTCCGGACCCAGCGGGGCAGTCAATTACGCCCGCACCGTCGAAATCATAAATCAATGCTTCTTGTATGCACTGGTGGCCACGGCTGTTTTTTCTGGGGTGATCGTCCTAATCCGCGTGATGCGGTTAGTTCGCCAGCCCCATGGGCACAATGGATCCGCGAGCGTCGGCGCGCGGGCCAAGGAAAGAAACTAAGGCGAGGTACGAGTATGTTGCACACCTTTTTCTTCGGATTGTCTTTCTTGACGGACAACCACGACGTGGCCGACGCACTTCGCGATGGGTTGATGTTCGGTCTCATTAATGCGTGTCTGGTTTACATTGTTGTCGCCTGGCGGAGCTTTCTCGGCCGGATGGCTGCGGGGAATCCTTGCTCGTCGCGTCGAAGCCGCGTCGAGCAACTCACTTCGATCAAACTTGGGCGGACGCCGCACAGTACGTAACGACAGGAAAGGTGAAGTCAATTGTGGCACGAGGCGTGCTCCCCTTGGGCATAGGAAGAGACTTGTGCGCTCTCCGCAGGCGTAGAATCAAGCCATCGCTCAAATGCAACAGCCGTCTGGGATTATGCCCCGAGAGAACCTCTTAGCTCTGTTCCGCGGGTTCGAACGCTACAGCGGTGATATTGCGTTTGTGCAACGGCGCGGCTATCGCCGCGAAACGTGGACTTACCGCAAGCTCGCTGAAACTGCCTTCGCGCACGCTTTGGAGCTGAAAAAACGCGGCGTTCGCACAGGCGATCGCGTTCTGCTGTGGGGGCCGAACAGCGCGGAATGGACAGCGGCTTTTTGGGGCTGCTTGCTCCGTGGGGCGGTGGCCGTGCCGATGGATGACGGCGCCACGCTTGAATTTGCCAAGCGCGTGGCGCGTGATGCGGGCGTTAAATTGATCTTTTCTTCTCGTGAAAAGGCCGTGGCCGACCCCTCCATCCCGAGGCTCATTCTGGAGGATTTAGCGGACACTGCCGGGCGTGAGGGCGCCACGGCGGCACCGCTTGAAAATAGTCAGTCGAAGCAACCTGCATACGACAGCCTCGCGGATGAGCCGATCACGCGAAATCACATCGCGCAAATTCTTTTCACTTCGGGCACTACAGCCGAACCACGCGGTGTCGTTCTTACGCATGGCAATTTTCTGGCAAATCTTGAACCGCTCGAGCGGGGAATCGAAACCTACCGAAAGTATGAGCGATGGTTCCACCCGCTGCGATTCGTCTCACTGTTGCCGCTCAGCCATGTTTTCGGACAGTTTATGGCGCTGTTTTTGCCGCCGCTGCTGGGCGCAACGGTTGTTTTCGAGCAATCCGCGAATCCTTCCGAGATTATTCGCACCGTGAAGCGCGAGCGCGCGACGGCGCTCATCGCGGTGCCGCGTATGCTCGATGCGTTGCACTCCGGAATCGAGCGAGAATTTGACGCGCGCGGTCAGAGCACATGGCTGAAGAAAACATTTGACGCGGCAAACGGTGAGAAGTTCTTACGTCGTGCGTGGCGCTTCCGCCGAATCCACCGGCAATTCGGCTGGAAATTCTGGGCGTTTATCTCCGGAGGCGCCGCGCTTTCGGGCGAAACCGAAGAGTTCTTCAAGCGCGTCGGTTATGCCGTCGTGCAAGGCTACGGGATGACGGAGACCGCATCGCTCATCAGCTTGAATCATCCTTTTCGTGCTACGCAGGGCTCGATCGGAAAGGTTCTCCCCGGCCGCGAATTCCGACTTGCGGAAGACGGCGAGATTCTGGTGCGCGGCGACAACGTGGCGAGCGGCTACTGGGAAGGCGGAGCGCTGCGGCAAGGAGTGCGCGATGCCGACAATTGGCTTCGCACGGGAGATATCGGCGAACTCGATGCCGAAGAGAATCTGCGCTTCAAAGGCCGCAAGAAAAACGTCATGGTCACGCCGGCGGGACTAAATGTCTATCCCGAGGACATAGAAGCGGCGCTGCGAAAACAGCCCGGCGTGCGTGATTGCGTCGTGATCCCCGTGGATCATGGCGGCAACGCGGAGCCGCGCGCGATTCTCCTGATGAACAGCGGCCCGGATGCGAAGGAAGAGGCAGCGCGTCAGACCATTGAAAACGCCAACGCTTCACTGGCCGAATATCAACGTGTGCGCCAGTGGCTCGTCTGGCCGGAGCCGGATTTTCCCCGGACGCCTACAGGCAAACCACGGATGAGTCACATAGCGGCGCGAGCGGCGGGATTGTTCGATGGTTCCCTGCAGGCAAGCACACTTGCCGATTTGCTGGCAAAGTTTTCCACGTCAAAGGGAGATTCAGAAAAATTAGAAAAGGACCTGAATCTCACTTCCCTAGATCGCGTGGAGCTGATAAGCGCGCTCGAACTGCGCTTTCAGGTCGAACTGAATGAAACATCTTTTGCCGAAGCGAAAACCATCGCGGATGTGCAGCGTCTTTTGCAACAACCTACGTCACACCGCACGGAATACGTCTATCCGAGGTGGACGCAGCGTGCGCTTGTGCGCTGGCTGCGCCTGGCGGTTTATTACGCGTTTGTTTGGCCAGCCACCCAAATCCTTGGGCATCCCAAAGTCATTGGCCGGGAAAATCTTCGCCGCGTCCGGGGACCGGTTCTCGTTGTTTCCAACCACATCACGCGCCGCGCCGACATCGGCCTGATTCTCGCGGCTCTCCCTCGGCGTTTTCGCCATCGCCTCGCCACGGCAATGGGCGGCGAGTCTTTGCAAAGGATGCGACAGCCGCAGCGCGGTTGGTTCTTTGCCAGGCGCTGGGCTTATCAGATCGGCTACTGGCTTGTCACCTTGCTGTTCAACGTTTTCCCGCTCCCGCAACATTCCGGCTTTCGCGAAAGTTTCCGCTTTGCCGGCGAATCCATCGATCGCGGCTACAGCCTCCTCGTTTTCCCCGAAGGCGAAGTGAACAACTCGGAAGATGGCCGAATGGCCGCTTTCCAAAGCGGCATTGGCCTGCTCACGCAAAATCTCCGCCTTCCCATCATTCCCATGCGCCTCGATGGTGTGTGGCAAATGAAGCGGCAACACCGCCGCCTTGCCCGTTTCGGCGAACTCGTAGTGCGCATCGGCAAACCGGTCGTATTTCCTCCCGAGATGTCTCCCGAAGAAATCGCGCGGAAGCTGGAATCGATTGTTCTTTCGTTATAAGAATGGAGTACATCGCCACACATCGGCTCACCCGCTGAAGGCCGCAGGAAGAGGTTACACGGAAGAAGTGCGCAAATCTTTGCGCATAAAAATAGTGGCTTGCGGATTATCGTTATACCGCGCCGTTAAGTCGTACCCCAACGCTCCATAAAACCGCTGCGCTGCAACCATGTCATCTGTCGTATCCAGATAGAGCCACCTATAGCCCCAATCACGCGCGTAAAGCTCCAAACCTCGATAAAGCGCAGCGGCGATTCCGCGTCCCCGAAACAGCGGTTGGACATACAGCCGTTTCACCTCCGCGCTGTGCTCGATGGTCGACAGTGGCCGAAGCGCCACGCATCCGGTAACTCCCGTACCCGCCCTGGCCAGCCAAACTCCTGCTCCATCATCAAAGTACATCTGCGCAAATTTGTCTTTCGCATCGCGCGCGACTACGCCTGCAGCCTCGTAATATTCCTCAACGATTTTCCACGCAACATCGCATTCATCGGTTGAGGCGCGCCGCACGCTAACCTCATCGGCTGAGTGGTTTTTCATTCTTGCCGTTTCCAGATATCCAGCCCAAAATTTTCTGTCGGCGAGTCTCCATCAAAATTCCGCGCAAAACAGCTCCATTTTGGCTCCTCGTGTGTCCTCTCTTTTCTGAATGTAAGCCGGACACATCTCGGAAATTTCTCCAGCCTCTCCGAAATCCACCAAAACGCGTTCTATGGCAAAATAGAGTGTTGTCTGAGATGGATTTATGGCCGACCGCACAATCATGGCGTTGGAAAGACCCGCAAAAACTTCGAAAGGGTCCAAGAAATCCGCGGCGAACAATGAGCAGCGCGAGCGTATTTTTGACGCCTTTCGCCGCTGGGGCTTTTACGAAGCCACGTTAGACCCTCTCGGCGTGTTCCAGCCGTTGAAACATCCCGACCTCGAATTAACCGGCGAAGCCGCCGAAGAAGCGCGCCGCATCTATTGCCGCAACGTCGGTGTGGAATTTATGCACCTTCCAGAACCCGAGAGGCGGCGCTGGATTGCGGAGCGCATCGAGGGCCCCGAACTTGAAGTCGACCAGCGGAGAATTCTCGACCGCCTCGTCCGCGCCGATCTTTTCGAGCAAGTTCTTCAGGCTCGCTACCTGGGCACAAAGCGTTTCTCGCTTGAGGGCGTCACTTCTCTGATCCCGCTTCTCGATTCGATCCTCGACACCGCTGGAGAATTCGGCGCAGTCGACTGCATCATGGCCATGAGCCATCGCGGCCGTCTAAACGTCATGGTACATGCTGCGTGCAAATCTCCGCACGAAGTCGTTTCCGGATTTGAAGACGTCGATCCACGCAGCGTCCTGGGCGCCGGCGACGTGAAGTATCACGTTGGCGCAACCGGCGTTTACACCACAACGGCTGGCAAGCCCATCAACATGCATCTGGTTTCGAATCCCAGCCATCTAGAAGCTGTCGATCCGGTGGCGATGGGCCGTGCTCGCGCCAAGCAAACGCGCCGCGGCGTGGATGGGCCGATCATTGATCGCTCGCGCGAAACGCTCAACAAGGTCTGGCCCATCGTGATGCATGGCGACGCGGCTTTCGCGGGACAAGGCATTTTGGCGGAAACGCTCAATCTCGCGGATTTGAAAGCCTACACGGTCGGCGGCACGGTGCAGATCGTCGTCAACAATCTGATTGGTTTCACGACGCAACCCGCTCAAGAGCATTCCTCCCGTTTCGCTTCGGATATCGCTAAACGCCAAAGCGTTCCGATTTTCCACGTCAACGCCGAGGATCCTGACGCGGTTGTGCGTATCGGAAAACTTGCCGCCGAGTATCGTGCCACTTTCGGCAGCGACGTTGTCGTGGACATCATCGGCTATCGCCGTCATGGCCACAGCGAAGTGGACGATCCCACCATCACGCAGCCCGTCCTTTATGAGCGCATCAAGAACCACTCGCCGCTGTGGAAGATTTACGCGCAGCAAACTGGCATCGACGCATCACAAATTGTCGATGCAGTGAAAAGAGAATACGAAGAAGAGCAGCAAAAGGCCGGCCAGCTCACGAAAATCCCCCATCTGCGCAGGTTGCCGGACTACTGGTCTCCCTACAAGCACGGGAAATACGATCCGTCGTATGAAGTCGACACCGGATTGACTCTCGAAAAACTCGCCGAACTTACGGACGGGCTCGTGCGCGTGCCTGCTGGCTTCCATCTCCATCCGAAAATTGCAAAGCTTTTGGAACAGCGCGTCGAGATGGGCCATGGCAAACGCGCCATCGACTACGGTTTCGCGGAAGCGCTAGCTCTGGGTTCGCTTGTGCTCGAAGGCAATCCCGTTCGTTTTACCGGGCAGGATACCCAGCGCGGCACTTTCAACCAGCGCCATGCCGTTTTGATCGACACGCAAACCGAACACAATTACCTGACCCTCTCACATCTCTCCCGGCAGCAGGCCTTTTGCGAAATTTACAACTCCTCTCTTTCTGAAGCTGCTTGCGTCGGATTCGAATACGGCTTCAGCCGCGACTATCCCGAGGCTCTGGTTCTTTGGGAAGCGCAGTTCGGCGATTTTGCCAACGGCGCGCAGGTTATCATCGACCAGTTCCTCAGCGCCACCGAGGACAAATGGAATCTGCCCAGCGGCCTCGTTCTTTTGCTCCCCCACGGTTACGAAGGCCAGGGCCCCGAGCATTCTAGCGCGCGCATCGAGCGCTTTATGCAGCTTGCGGCGGAGGATAATCTGCAAATTTGTCAGCCCTCCACCGCAGCGCAGTATTTTCACATGCTGCGCCGCCAAGCCCGCCGCGCCTGGCGAAAGCCGCTGATTGTTTTCACGCCAAAGAGCATGTTGCGCCATCCGGATGCCAGTTCTAACATCGAAGACTTCACGCGCCCGCGTTTTCTGCCGCTTGTCCCGGATCAGGAAGTGCAGAACGCTAGACGCATCCTCATCGCCAGCGGTAAGGTCGGTCACGAACTTCGCGCGGAACGTCGCCGCCGCAAAGATACCAGCACTGCGATCTTCTTCCTCGACCAGCTCTATCCGCTGCCGCGCACAGAAATCTCCGCGGCTCTTGCTCAGCACCCCAACGCCCGCGAAATCGTCTGGGTACAGGAAGAGCCCGCAAACATGGGCGCCCTCTTTTACGTCCTGCCGCGGCTAGAACGGCTGGCCCAAGCCAAAGGCCTTCAAGCGCGCTCGGTCAAGCGCTCGGCCAGCGCCAGCCCTGCAACTGGCTCGGCCAAAGCCCACGAACTCGAGCAAAAAACGCTCTTGGCCCTGGCCTTCACGACCTCCAGCGGGGATTGAGCCCTCGAACTGCATTCACACTCCGTTCACATTCATGTTATCCCTGCGTTACACACGTGCTGCGAGAATCAATCGTGTTTCGTTCATCTCCCAGTGACCCAAAGCGTTCCATCTCCTATCGCATTTCTCCGGCGTACGGTAAACTGCCGCCAAGCCGGCGAGCGGATCGTGCTCACTCTATGAAACGCGTATTGATTATCGAGGACGACAAGGACATCGTCGAACTCGTTCGCTACAACCTCGCCAATGAAGGCTTTCAGGTGAGCGCTGCTTTTGACGGCAGCACTGGCTTGAATACCCTTAAGAAGACTCCACCCGACCTGCTCCTTCTCGATCTCATGCTCCCAAAGCTTTCCGGACTCGATATTTGCCGGGAAGTACGCCGGGACGATGCTTTGAATCGTCTCCCGATTCTCATGCTTACGGCACGCGGCGATGAAGCCGATCGTGTCGTGGGCTTGGAAATGGGTGCTGATGATTACGTGACGAAGCCGTTCAGCCCGCGCGAGCTCCTGGCGCGCGTCAAAGCGCTGCTCCGCCGTGCCGAGCCGCCCGCTGATTCGCCCCGCGTCATCGAGATTGGCAAGCTGGCTATCGATCCGGCGTCTTACCGCGTGAGCCATTCCGGCAAGCCCGTTCCGCTTAGCACGCTCGAATTCCGGCTGCTTTATTATCTTGCTTCGCGCCCGAACCGGGTCTTCACTCGCGACCAGTTGCTTGACGCCGTGTGGGGAACGGACCGTTTCGTGACTCCGCGCAGCGTCGACGTGTACGTCCGCCGCTTGCGCGAAAAAATCGAAAGCGATCCGGAAAATCCCGTTTATCTGAAAACCGTGCGCGGCGCCGGATATCTGTTCGAAACTTGTGCGGCTTAATCTATTTTGGAAATTAGCGCTCGCTTTTCTCGCGCTCCTGGTGAGCGTTCTGCTCGCCGTGGACTTTTTTGCGGAGCGTGCTCTTCGCGCAAACTACGAACGGGTCGGCTTCGAGAAGCTTTCCGCCATCGCACGCATCGCCCAAGCTCGTCCTCCTCAATGGTCGCCCGCTTCTCCCGCACTTCCTGAAGATCTTGCGCCCTTGCGCGAATGGGTCGGCCAAATGGCTGCCAGCGGCGCTCGCGTCACGGTCATCACCGCCGATGGGCGCGTGCTTGCCGATTCGCAATCCGATTCGCAGTCCATGGAAAACCATGGTTCCCGTCCCGAATTTCTCGAGGCCATGGCAAAAGGAGATGGGCGTTCCCTTCGCCACAGCGTCACCCTCAATCGCGATTTGCTTTATTACGCGGTCCGCCAGTACACCCCGGCGGGACTTCCCATCGTCTTGCGCTTTGCGCTTCCCCGGGAGGCCGTCGATGAAGTCCTCAGTTCTTTCCGGCACAGGTTGTGGGTAGCCTCCCTCTTTATTCTTCTGGTTGCCGGCGGAATCGCTCTGTTGATTTCTCGCAGCCATTCCGACCGCGTTGAACGTCTCAAGGAATTTTCCCGTCGCGTTGCGGAAGGCGACTTCCGTCCCTTGCCCCGGGACGAATCGGGCGATGCTTTGGAAGCCTTGGGTATTGCCCTCAACCGCACGGCAGCTCGCTTGGATCGCACCATCAACACCTTAACGGAAGAACGCAATCTCTCTTCGGCGATTCTCGGAAGCATGGTCGAGGGCGTTGCCGTGGTAAGCAATGTGGAGCGCTTGGTTTTTGCCAACCCGGGCTTCGCGGAAATTCTCGGCCTGGACGTGCCGCCGGCCAGCGGAAACGCGCTGCTGGAGGTGGTGCGACAGACCGAATTGATCGAGGCTGTGCGCAAAGTGCTCAACGGCGAGCCGCGCGTCCAGTCGGAAATCGTCACCGGTACCCTGCGCCAGCATTATTTCGCGATTACGGTTGCCGCCGTTCGCGCGGGAGACACCACCGGCGCTGTCGTCGTGTTGCACGACATCACGGAACTGCGCAGACTCGAGCGCGTGCGTCGCGATTTTGTGGCCAACGTCTCCCACGAGCTCAGAACGCCTCTCACGGCCATTCAGGGCTTCGCCGAAACCCTTCTTGCAGGTGCCATTGACGATCCGCAAAATCGCACCCGCTTCCTTGAAATCATTCTCGAACATTCCCGCCGCCTGGCCCGTTTGACTGAAGATCTTCTCGTCCTTTCCAAGATGGACGCTGACCGCCTCGAGCTCGAAATTCACGCCTTCCGAGTTTCTCAGCTGATCGAAAGCTGCCTCGAAACGGCCCAGCGGCGTGCCGCGGAAAAAGATCTTCGCATCTCCGTGAACATGCCTTCTCGTTTGCCCGATATTTCCGGTGATCGCCGAAGGCTAGCTGAAGTTTTGCAGAACCTTTTGGACAATGCGATCCAGTACACCATGCCGGGGGGGAGGATTACGGTCAGCGCAGAGGCCGGAGATAACGAAGTCATTCTCACCGTATCGGACACCGGCATCGGCATCCCCAAGGCCGACCAGCCCCGCATCTTCGAGCGGTTCTACCGCGTCGATGTCGCCCGCTCCCGTGAAGCGGGTGGTACTGGTCTCGGCCTCGCGATCGCCAAGCACCTCGTCGAGGTTCATGGCGGCCGCCTCTGGGTTGAAAGCGAAGTTGGCCAGGGTTCGCAGTTCCATTTTTCGGTCCCTGTCTTTGATCCCGAAGAACCTTCCCGGCGTTCCTCCTCCAATGGCATAGCCGGGCGCGGCGGCACTGGGGGAGCGCTTCCGGTTTAGCTTATCCGTTTGAGTTTCTTATGCCTTCGAAGTGACAACGGCGTCGGTTCGATTCCTCTCTCCAATGCACCGATTTATCCCATTTTCATCTGATTGTGAACGAGCTGTAACTGTCCTTTTGCCAAACTCCTCACTACGAGCAGAGGTGTGCTTCTATTCGCCCTGCCCTGGAAGGGGAATCATGGCCTCTGCCCCGGGACTCACGGAAGCCGTTCTCTACGATACTCTCGTCAACTATCTGGTCTCCATGGCCCGCACGGTGGAAGGCTCGATGAACCGCGCTCTCGATGCCGTCGTCGGCGTCCACGATTCGCGCACCTGGTCGCTCCCTGGCGAAGTTTTTCTCCTCGAGCCGCGCATCAACGAAATGGAAATTGTGATCGATGAACACGCCATTCGGCTTCTCCGGCGTGGTTCCTTCTCCGACGACGAAGTCCGCCTCATCGTTGCCGCTCTCAAAATCACGAATGATCTCGAACGCATCGGAGATCTCGCGGTAAATCTCGCCGAGTGTGTTATCTCCCTCCGGGAGATGCCCGCGGCGCAATTGCCGGAAGAATTGGATCCCATGACGTCGACCGTGCGCGCCATGGTCAGCAAAAGTCTAGGTGCGCTGATTTATCGCAACGTGGAAATGGCCGGCCAGGTCCTGCAGAGTGACGACGTCGTCGACCAATATCGCGACCGCATCTTCGATCAGCTGATGCAAAGCATGACCCAGCAAGCCGCCCTCGTCAGTCCGGGAATGCAATTCATTCTTGCCACCCGGCATCTCGAGCGCATTGCGGACCACGCCACCAACATCTCCGAAGACATCATTTTCTGGGTACGCGGCCTCGATGTGCGGCATGGCCGTGGACTTTCCTTGAATGCCGAAGGCCGCGGGCAGGCCGTCTCGGCCGGCGCCGAGGTCATGGAGAATTCACAGGCCCTTCATTCGGACGTGACCCCGGCCTGAGATACTCAACGCGTTTGATCTTCGTACCGCGTCCTACCACGGGGATCGGAGCACCCCTGGCTCCGGTCCCCTTCTCCCCTCTGCCGAACTTTGTAGACTAATTTTCTCTCTCTCTCACGGACTCTTCTTTTCTCAATTCCGTGAGCGCACCAATATCACGTCTGCCCGATGAAGCATTTCGCGAATTTTAGCAATCGTTCAAGGGCAAGCCACATCTCCGGTCTCACCGTAGCTTCTCAGTGCCACTTGACTCGGTTTATGTCCGCCTTTACGATATCTGCACCGGAGTAGATTCTTCCTCGCGTCGAGGGCGGAAGACCGTTATCGAGGGCTTCGATGAGCAAAGTTCTCAATCCACTTGTAGATGAACGGCGGTTTGCCGAGCTCCCCGGGAGCCGGCAAACTCCCACCATTTCTTGTGATTGTTGACCCCTGCCTTTTTTGTAACCTTCGATATATCAACGGGTTACGTCCATCACTTCCACTTTGTTACAGGATATTCATATTCAGTTGACGTAACCGTAAGACACGGCCTTTACCTTTTCACGCGGGGTGGTACTCAACTTCAATCGGTACGCGATCGAATTTTGCTCCAAAGAGAGAGGAAATGAAAAAACTAGCAGCACTCACACTTTCGCTGTTCCTATTGTACGGAATCGCTTTCGCGGATACACCTAAGGATACCGACGCCCAGCCTGCCAAACCTGCTGCGCCGGCCAAGCCCAAGGCAGCCAAGAAAGCGGACAAGTCGGACTCGGCAATCGCTGCCGAGATTGAAGAACTCCGCCAGGCTGTGCAGGCCCAGCAAGAGCAACTCACTTTGTTGAAGGAAGAACTCGCCAAACGCGATCGTCAAATTGATGATGCGCGCGATGCGGCCGCCGCAGCCAACGCGCGCGCAGCGGAAGCCAGCACAAAAGCCACTGAAGCGGTAACCACCACCGCCGCGGTGAAGACGACTGCTGACACGCTCAACACCAAAGTAGCGGATTTGTCGGCTAGCACCGAAGCCCTCAAAACCACCGTAACCGCTGCGGCGAATGAGAACGCCGCCGGTGGCCAAGGCGGTGAAGAAGGACCTGCCTCCATCCGCTTCAAGGGCATCACGATAACGCCGGGCGGCTTCATCGCGGCCGAATCGGTTTTCAGGAATCGGGGAACGGGGTCCGACATCAACACTCCGTTCAACAGCATTCCGTTTCCAAGTAACGATCTCAGCCAGGTTTCTGAGTTCAACGCCACTGGACGTCAGTCCCGTCTGTCCGTCCTCTTCCAGGGCGACGCAGACAATGTAAAACTGAGCGGCTACTACGAAATGGACTGGCTCGGCGCCTGCGTCACCTCGAATAACCGCCAGAGCAATAGCTATTGCTTGCGGCAGCGCCAACTCTGGGGTCAAGCAGCTCTTTCCAGCGGCTGGACCTTCACCGGAGGCCAGATGTGGAGCTTGGCCACGGAAACGAAAAAGGGCTTGGATAACCGCACGGAAAATCTCACCATGACCATCGATCCGCAGTATCACGTGGGCTTCACTTGGGAGCGCCAGTACGGCTTCCGCGTTACCAAGAACATCGGTGACAAGGCTTGGATCGGATTCTCCGCCGAGGGCCCACAAACGACTCTCACCGCAACCGGTCAGCCGACGGCCTTCTTTGCTGGTTCAGCAGGCGCGGCTGGCGGACAATTCAATTCGGCGGATGGCACAGGCTATTCCCTTAATAAGACGCCCGACTTCATCGTCAAGGCCGCCTTCGAACCAGGCTTTGGCCATTACGAGATCTTCGGAATCGTCAGCGATTTTCGCGATCGAGTCTTCCCCTGCTCTGCTGCCATTACAGCCATACCCCTGCCGACCACTTGCCCGGGCATAACGACCTCTTCCGCGAATGCCTTCAATGACAGCCGCGTTGGCGGCGGCATCGGCGTCAACATTCGCGTCCCAGTCGTGCCCCAGAAAGCCGATTTTGGCATCCACCTTATCGGCGGCGACGGCATTGGCCGTTACAGCTCGGCGCAGTTGCCCGATGTAACCGTGCGGCCGGATGGCACGCTCGCTCCGATTCGCGGCGGCGGCGCCCTCGGCACATTCGAACTTCACCCAACTCCCAAACTCGATATTTATTTTAATTACGGAGTCGAGTATGCCTATCGTACTGATTTCAACTTCACCAACGTCGCCGGCGCGAATGTCGCCGTCGGTTATGGTTCTCCGTTCTTTAACAATTCCGGCTGCGAAACTGCTCCCCCCTTGCCCACCAGCGCGTTTGTCACCGCCGCTGGCACTTGCAGCGGCAACATCCGCAACATCCAGGAAGGCACCGTTGGTTTCTGGCACAAGATCTACAGCGGGCCAAAAGGTGGCCTCCGCTGGGGTCTGCAGTATTCCTATCTGACCCGCAGCTCATGGTCCGGCAACAACAACACTCCCACTGTAGCGGGAATCGAGGCCAAGGCCGTGGACAACATGCTGTTCACTTCTTTCCGCTATTACATCCCCTAAACCAGGGTTCTTAGCGCTCCGTCTTTCCTGTCTGATCTGGGGCAGCTCTTCACCGAGCTGCCCCTTCTTTTTCGCTCGCACCTGCCCATGCTTTTCAAAAGTTACAAAACCGCAATCCTTATCCTTAACAAACAATTGAGCTTACAAACGATTCAACAAACTCTGAATAGATTGTAACAATCCCGTAACACGCGACCACCACACTCTTATTCCTCAGGCAAATTCAAATCCTTCGTGTGGAGATGACGGATGAAAAGAATCGCGGGCATTCTTCTGGCTTGTCTCGGGCTGGCAGGGCTGGTCTGGGCGCAAGGCACCCTTTCCCTCACTGGCGCCGGCGCCTCGTTTCCTTACCCCATGTATTCCAAATGGTTCGATGAGTACCACAAGCTTCACGCCAACATTCAGATTAATTACCAGTCTATCGGTTCCGGCGGCGGCATCCGGCAAGTCACGGAAGGCACAGTCGATTTTGGCGCTTCCGACGGCCCCATGAATGACGAGCAACTAAAGGCTTACCAGGACAAGCACGGTTTCCCCATCCTTCACTTTCCCACTGTCCTCGGCGGCGTTGTTCCCACCTACAACATCCCCGGTGTTTCCGCGGAGTTGAAGTTCACCCCGCAAGCGCTCGCAGGCATCTATCTGGGCTCCATCACGAAATGGAATGACCCTGCCATCACCGGTCCCAACCCCGGAGTCAGCCTCCCCGGCAATGACATCGTCGTTGTCCATCGCTCGGACGGCAGCGGTACCACCTATATCTGGACCGACTATCTCTCCAAAATCAGCCCGGAGTGGAAAAGCAAGGTGGGCACCTCAACTTCGGTGAATTGGCCCACAGGCCTCGGTGGCAAACAGAACGCCGGTGTCGCCGCGCTCGTCAAGGAGACTCCCAATTCCTGCGGGTATGTCGAATTGATCTACGCCATCCAAAACAATATGCCCTACGGCAGCGTTAAAAATTCTTCCGGCAATTTCATCAAAGCCTCTCTCGCCAGCGTCACAGCTGCTGCGGCTGGTGCTGCCAAGAGCATGCCTGCCGACTTCCGCGTTTCCATCACTGATGCTCCCGGCAAAGAAGCGTATCCCATCTCCAGCTTTACTTGGCTCTTGATTCCATCGAAATTCTCGGACTCCGCCAAGCGCGATGCCCTCAAAGATTTCGTGAAGTGGATGCTTGGCGACGGACAGAACTACACCGAGGCGCTTGCTTACGCAAAGCTGCCAAAGGAAGTGGTCGCTAAAGAGCTGAAAGCTCTCAACGACGTCAATTAGCTTTTGTTATCTTGCAATGTCCACGGCAACTAACATCGTTCCGAGCGCGGGCCCCGTCGAGGGCTCGCGCTCATTTTTGAACCGTCTCCGCGACGGCGATGAGATCGCGCGCGTAATCACGTTTGTCTTTGCCGGCTCGGTTGTTCTGCTCACCGTGCTTCTGGTCTACGAACTTTGGGTCGGTTCCGTTCTTCCGCGCCACAAATTTGGCTTGGCGTTTTTCGTCACCCGCGTCTGGGATCCAGTTTTCGATAATTTCGGCGCGCTCCCTTTCATCTACGGAACGCTCGTCACATCGGCGGTTGCGTTGTTTCTCGCCGTGCCTCTCGGCATCGGCGCAGCTATTTTTCTTGCCGAGCTTGCTCCCGCTCGGGTTTCCGACACGCTGGAATTCTTCATCGACTTGCTCGCTGCCGTTCCCAGCGTAATTTACGGTCTCTTGGGCATCTTCGTCGTCGTTCCCCTCATGCGCGACTATGTTGAGCCCGCTCTCGAAAACGCCTTGGGTTTCTTTCCTCTTTTCAAGGGCCCCGCCTACGGAATCGGTTTCCTGACCGCCGGCATCGTCCTGGCCATCATGGTCATTCCGTACATTATTTCCGTCTCGCGCGAAATACTTCTCTCCGTCCCGCGTGACCAGCGCGAAGCCGCTCTGGCGCTGGGCGCAACTCGCTGGGAATCCACTTGGAAGGTCGTCGTTCCGTTCGCCCGTACTGGCATCATGGGCTCGATCTTCCTGGCTTTGGCTCGCGCCCTCGGCGAGACCATGGCCGTTACCATGGTCATTGGCAACGCGCCCTCGATCAGCGCCTCACTCTTTTCCCCGGGAAACTCGATTGCCTCCGTAATCGCCGGCGAATTCACTGAAGCGACCGGCAATCTTTATCTGCAATCCCTCGTTGAACTTGGTCTCGTCCTCTTTCTCCTCACGTTCATCCTGAATGGCCTCGCCCGCATCCTGATCGTCGTTACTTCTCAGCGCGGCAGCGGAATGGGGAACGCATGAACGCTCGTTTGCGCTGGCGCAAATTCCTTAGCAATTTCATGCTCACCCTCACCGGCTGCTGCGCTCTCGTCGCTGTCTCCGTTCTTTTCCTGATCTTGGGCTATCTCGTCTACCACGGCGGTGCTTCCATCAACTGGAATTTCTTCACGAAATTGCCCGCTCCCGTTGGTGAAACCGGCGGAGGCATGGCCAATGCCATCGTCGGCAGCGCCAAATTGCTCTTTCTGGCCACGCTCTTCGGTGTTCCCGTCGGATTCCTGGGCGCCATCTATCTTGCCGAGTTCAGCGGCAACAAAGTGGCTTTTGTCGTGCGTTACGCCGCGGATTTGCTCAACGGCGCTCCTTCGATCGTCATCGGCATCTTTGCCTATAGCCTGGTCGTCAAGCCCTTCGGGCATTTTTCCACTCTTGCCGGTGGTGTCGCCCTCGCGATCATGATGGTTCCCATCACCTTGCGCAGCACCGAACAATTTCTTCTTGGTGTCCCTCGCAACTTGCGCGAGGGTGCCATGGCTCTTGGCGCCAGCAAGTGGAAAACGATCGCCACGGTTATCGTTCCTGCCGCCTATCGCGGCATTCTCACCGCCGTCCTCCTGGCCTTCGCTCGCGTCGCCGGAGAGACCGCTCCTCTACTTTTCACCGCCTTGGGCAACGATTTTTGGAGCCACGGCTTGAATCAGCCCACGGCTTCGCTCCCGGTTATGATATATGACTATGCCCTGGCGCCTTACGAAGACTGGCATAGGCAGGCGTGGGCCGCGGGGCTGGTTCTGCTCGCCTTGATCTTGGTCATCAATATTGTCGCTCGTGCGATTCTGTCCCGTGGCGCGTCGGTCCCGAGGTAGTAATTCATGAACGCTTCTGTGAGGCAAGCAGTGTCCGTAAACATAAACCCTCCCGTAACAACTGGCGCGAACCGCGAAATCGCGCCCCCTGCGGAAATGCGAATGACCATCTCGAAGGTCAATTTCTGGTACGGCAGCAAGCAGACCCTCTTCGATATCAACCTGGGCATCGCCACCAACAAAGTTACCGCGCTCATCGGCCCTTCCGGCTGCGGTAAGTCCACTCTTTTGCGCACTCTCGACCGCATGCACGAAACCGTCCGCCACGCGCGCCTCGAGGGTGAAATCCAGCTGGACGGCAAAAACATTCTCGCTCAGGACGTTACTCTTCTTCGTCGCCGCGTCGGCATGGTCTTCCAGCGGCCCAACCCTTTTCCCAAATCCATCTTTGAAAACGTGGCCTATGGTCTCCGCATCAACGGCTCGAAACTCCCCATCGCCGAAGCCGTTGAAAAAAGCTTGCGCCACGGCGCTCTTTGGGACGAAGTAAAAGACCATCTCCACAAATCCGCCTACGAACTTTCGGGCGGCCAGCAACAGCGCCTCTGCATCGCCCGCGCCCTCGCCGTCGAGCCGGAAGTTCTTCTTCTCGACGAGCCTTGCTCCGCCCTCGACCCCATCAGCACCGCCAAAATCGAAGAGTTGCTCGTTCAGTTGAAAGATCTTTGCACCATCGTCACCGTCACCCACAACATGCAGCAGGCCGCGCGCATCAGCGATTTCACCGCCTTTCTTCTCAACGGCCAGCTCATCGAGTTCAGCCCCACTCCGCACCTCTTCACCACGCCCAGTGATCCGCGCACGGAGGCGTATATCACCGGCCGCTTTGGCTGATACGCGGTCCGCGCATCACCTTGCTTGTTTGTCATTCCGAGCGAGGCGAGGAATCTGTTTTTTTCCGAACCCGGGGCTGCAGACTACTGAGGGGAAAGAATTCATGGAACGCCATTTCGAAAAAGATCTGAACGAGTTGAAAGAACGCCTCTTGTGGATGGGCAGCCTCGCCGAGCGCGCCGTCCATCAATCCGTTCACGCCGTCCTTGAGGCCGACGAACAGCTTGCCAAGCGCGTCCTCGATGAAGAAGACGCCATCAACGAGCTGCAGATTGAAATCGACGACCGCGTCGTACGGCTTCTCGCTCTCTATCAATTAATGGCCATCGATCTTCGCTTCGTTCTCGCCGTTTCCCGCATCAACAATGATCTCGAGCGCATCGGCGACCAGGCCGTCAACATCGCGCAATCCGCCACGCGCATCCTCCGCCATCCGCGCGTGAAGCCCTATGTCGATCTCCCGCGCATGAGCGAGCTTGCCGAAGAAATGGTCCGCAACGCCCTCAACGCCGTCGTCCGCCGCGACGTCGAGCTGGCCCAAAAAGTTCTCGCCACCGATGATCAGGTCGATCACTACCGCGACCAAATTTTCCGCGAACTCCTCACCTACATGATGGGCGATTCCAGCGTGGTCTTCCCCGCCTTCGAACTCATCCTCGTCGCCAAAAATCTCGAACGCATCGGCGATCACGCCACCAACATCGCCGAAGACGTCATCTACATCGTCCAAGGCCAGGACGTTCGCCACCCATCAGTCGACCGCCGCTAAGCTACAGTATTGCCCTAGCGCCAGCCCTCGCGCCGTGTAACTCATCTTCTCCTCCGCTCGTCCCTCTCCCGTAGGGGCACGACACGTCGTGCCCTCTTTCTTTTCCACGCCAGTCACTTCCTCCTCGTCCCCCTTCCTCGCTAATTCTATTGGACCCCCACGCCATTCGAATAACCACTACGTACCCATACTAAAAAGTGCTGGACCTCCCTTCAGAGGTAAGCTATAATGCTGAATAGGGAAAACCTTGGAGTGCGGCAGCCTGGCTGCCGCTTTTTTGTTCCTGGCCCAGGGTGACGCAATCTGTTCACAACCAGTCGCGAGCCCCCATTTGCACCATTCGCATTGCTTGAAAGTCCCGATTCTGCCGTGTAATTATGTTTACCTGTAAGCCATTTAGAATCAACGTTTACAGAATCGTCCCGCAAATGTTGATTCTAAAGAGCTTAAGAAAAATGTTAAGTTGTTTGGAATCAGCGTTTACGAAAAAGAGGGAGGGGGTCGGCCAGCCAACCGAATGTTTTTCGACCTCATTCCGAGGTCGATTCCCTTCCTCTCCCTCGAGTCCTATGCGTCGCCCGGCGCTCCACGATCAGCAAGCCCAGCACTGTCAGTGCGCTCACCAGGCTAAGAAGATCGCCGAGCATTCGGTCCCAAGTCCGCGTAAAACGCACGCGAATCTGCGACTCCCCGGCTGGCACGGGCACCAGCATCTGGTTGTAGTCTTCGCCGCTCAGCGGAGTAACCACAGCACCATTCACGCGCACTTGCCATGCGGGGTAGTTCAAGAGCCGCAGCCCGAGGGCAAACGGCTCCTTCGTATTCACCGTCACGGCTTTTTCCTCCGGCGTCCAGCGCTCCACGCGAACTTTCGCCGGCGTATTCGGCCCCGGCGTCGAGTCCGTATCCATCACCTGCGCCTCGGGAGCCTTTTTCTCCGGAACGTTGGTGTGGTCATCTCCCGCGGGATCATATTCGTCTGTACCATCGAACCCCTCCCCGCTCGTGATCGCGCGACGCAAGAACGAGACATCATCTTTGTTCCACCACCCTTGGTGCACAAGGCCGGCTCCCATCGCCCCAATCATGGAAAACGTAACCACTATCCAAACCCAGCCCCAACGTTTTCTTCCCATCGCGCCTCCAACGAAAATGGCGAATGGCACGGCGAGGATAGCCATCCAGCGCCAGGGAAATTGCACGAAGCGCAATTTAGGCAAGTGCTCCCAGAGAATTGTAGTGAAGCGCATCATAAAAAACGTTGCCAGCCCCGCCAAAAGCAGCAGCATTCGCCACAACTTATTTTCCAGAGCGCTTTCTCGATCCAGGACCATCTCTATGCGCTCTCACCGCCGCCAATCCGGTCAAGACCATCATCGAAACAGCAATCGTGGAAGCAATCCAATTGAAGAGCGTGTGCTCCGGATCGTTGATCACCGTGAATAGAAAATTCTCCGAAGGAAGCAAACCGGTCGAAAGCGCTTGCGCGATATTCACCCAGCGCTGCTCGTAGGCCGCCGGCACAATATAAAATCCGGCAAGACCTAGCCCCAACGCCACGCTTGCTGCCCCGCGCAACACAGGCCGCCAGGACTTCTGCGCCGCCGCCGCGACACCAAACACCGTCGCCGAGCTATAGCAGGCAATCACTCCAGCTGGCGCGTTGCACAGCCAAATTGCGGCCAACACCGCCCCAAAAGCTGCGATGGCCCATTGCGTGAACGCACCTGCCCGTCGCTCCGCCATTTCCATCAACTCGCAGATTTGGAGCGCCGCAAAAAACAGCAACGGAAAAAACGCATTCGCCAGCAGCTCCGCAAAATCGCTGCGTATATAAATAATCACCAGCGCATAGGGATTCACGACATAGCAAGCCACGCAAAATAAAGCCGATCGCTTCGGTAAAATACGCCGCGCCAGCAAGAACGCGCTCAATCCCGAAAAGGTTTGCACCAAGGCAATGAAGGCCGCCGGCGCTGCGCTCCACGGCAGAACGAAACCCAGCCCCGCACCCAGCATCCAGGAAAACGGCGGGTAAAAGATGAATCGCGGCTCACCAAACCCGTAGTTGGCCCATTCCGTCCATCGTGGATAAAGCACTCCTTGTTTCCATTGGCCGGCTGCATCAAGCCACGATGAAACGTGAAACAAGAAATCATGTCCCGTGGCGCTTCCCAGCCAAAAAAAAGGCGAAATCACGATCAACGAAAGTAGAGCCGATACGAAAAACGCAGGAAGCCAGCTGGGAAGCCGAGCGGTCGAACGCACCGGATTCTGTGGTTCAGCGGTGGAGGTCATGCAGTGTTCATGCCATTGTAACCAGGAAAGAAACCATCCCGCGAGCTTCATCCCCGCTGTGCGTCCCGCTCCCAGTTGAGCGATAATACACGCTCTCATGAGCACGCCCAGCACAGCGCCCGAGCCTATCATCGAAGCGCGCAAGCTCGAAAAATTCTATGCTCAGCCGGATGGCAGCCGCATTCAGGTCATTGCCGCGACGGATCTCGCCGTATTTCCCGGCCAGATCATCGCCTTGCTCGGTCCGTCCGGCTGCGGAAAATCCACGCTGCTTCGCATGCTGACGGGGCTCTCGCCCGCCAGCGCCGGCTCCGTCTTTTGGCATGGTGAACCCGTCCGCGACGGTTCGCCGAACGTTTCCATCGTATTCCAAAGTTTTGCGCTCTTTCCCTGGCTCACGGTTCTCGAAAATGTCGAAGCTCCGCTCGAAGCGCGCGGCATGATTCCCATCGAGCGCCACAAACGCGCTCTTCGCATCATAGATGCCGTTGGCCTCGATGGTTTCGAGTCCGCTTATCCTAAAGAACTCTCCGGCGGCATGAAGCAGCGTGTCGGCGTCGCCCGCGCTCTTGTTGTCGAGCCCGAAGTCCTGTTCATGGATGAACCTTTTTCCGCTCTCGATGTGCTCACCGCCGAAACGCTCCGCGGCGAGCTTCTCGAGCTCTGGCTCGAACACAAAATTCCCACTCGCGCTATCTTCATCGTCACCCACAACATCGAGGAGGCCGTCGTTCTCGCCGACCGCATCGTCGTCCTTGGCCGCAACCCCGCCCACATCCACGCTGATTTTGCCGTGGACATGCCTCATCCTCGCGATCGCAAGTCTTCCGGCTTTATTGAGTTCGTCGACGAAATCTATCGCGTCCTCACGCGCCCTGACCATGAGCACGAGTCCACTCCTCCGAAATCTGCTGTTTCCGGCAAACAAGTGCCCCGCAAAACGATCATGCTTCCTCACACGCGGCCCGGCGGCATGGCTGGTTTGCTCGAAATCCTCGTGGACCAGGGCGGACGGGCCGATCTCCATAAACTCGCCGATGAGCTGAGCCTCGAAGTCGACGCGCTTCTTCCCACGATTGACACCGCCGGCCTCCTCGGCATGCTCCGCCTCGAAGAAGGCGACGCTATCATTACTCCGGAGGGCCAGGCCTTCGCACAAGGAGATATCCAGGCCCGCAAAGCCATCTTCCGAAAAACGGCGCTCGCGAATATTCCTTTGCTTGGGCAGATGCAAAATGCTCTCAGAGCAAAATCGAACCGCACCCTCTCCGACGAATTCTTCCGCGATCTTCTCGACGAACACTTCAGCGAAGAGGAATCACGCCGTCAGCTCGAAACCGCCATCCAATGGGGGCGTTACGCGGAAATTTTCGATTACGATGCCGCAACGGGCAAGTTGACTCTCACTGAGGCTTGACCTCTCCGTGCCCACTTCCACGATCGCGGATCACAAAACAAGTCCTATCCCGCCGGCCATCAGGCGGCCCGCGGGTTCGCGCTGGTCGTGGTCTTTCCTGATCGATATCGCCGTTTTTCTTTTCGTTTTTGCCGCCATCTACGGCGTCTATGCCATTGGCCACACTTGGCTCGGACCGGTCCCTGCCCAGGCGGAAATATCCCAGAGTCCTCGCGCTCTTCCGCTTTATGCGTTCTATTCGCTCGTGCGCATCAGCGTGGCTTACGCATTGAGCATGCTCTTTGCCCTTGCTTACGGCTACGTCGCAGCGCGTTCCAAGCAGGCCGAGATCATCCTCATCCCGCTCCTCGATATTCTGCAATCCATTCCCGTTCTCAGCTTTCTTCCTGGCGTCATGCTGGCCATGGTCGCGCTTTTTCCGCACAGCCAGCTCGGCATCGAACTTGGTTCGATCATCCTCATTTTCACCGGGCAGGTCTGGAACATTGCCTTCAGTTTTTATTCCTCGCTGAAGGGCATCCCCCGCGAGCTAAGAGAAGCGGCCATCATCTACCGTTTTGGCCGCTGGCAAAGATTCGTCGAACTGGATTTGCCATTCTCGACTATCGGACTCGTGTGGAACTCGATGATGTCCGTCGCGGGCGGATGGTTCTTCCTGATGGCTTGTGAAATGTTCGTTCTTGGAGATCGCGATTTCCGGCTGCCGGGGCTCGGCTCCTTTCTGCAAACCGCCGCCAGCCACGGCAACACGCGCGCCATTATCTGGGGCCTCGCCGCCATGGTCGCCGTGATTGTTCTGCTCGACCAACTCGTCTGGCGGCCAATTATCATTTGGGCGGACAAATTCAAGTTCGAGCAAGTCGAAACGGCCAAAGCGGCGACTCACAATCTCCTCAGCCTGATTGGGCGCGCCTCTTTCGTCATTCGCATCTACCGCCTCGCTGTGCGCCCGGTCTTCGATTGGATCACGATCAATCTTGCCGTTGGCGCGCGCCGCGCCGCGGAAACATTCTCCGTTCCAAAGCGCCAAGGCACCCGCCGCGGACTCCTCATTGTTCTCGCGGGCGTCATTCTCATCGGACTCGGCTTCGCCGTATTTCACGGCGCCCGCGAACTATCGGATTTGCGCCGCGCGGATTATTTCACGCTCTTGCGCAGCGCCGGCTACACGCTCCTGCGCGTTAACGGCGCGCTTCTCATCGGTGCTTTGTGGACGATTCCTGCGGGTGTCGCAATCGGCTTCAGCCCTCGTCTCGCGCGCATTGCCCAACCGGTCGCGCAGATTGCCGCTTCCATTCCCGCCACCGCGCTCTTTCCCGTCATTCTTCTGTTCATGCTCCGGTTTCGCGGCGGGCTCGAACTGGCCGCCATGCTCGTCATGCTGCTCGGCACGCAGTGGTACATTCTCTTCAACGTCATTGCCGGAGCCATGGCGATCCCGACCGATCTTAAGGAAGCTTCCAGCATCTTCCGCTTCGGCTCCTGGGATCGCTGGCGTTATTTGATTTTGCCGGGAATTTTTCCCTATCTTGTCACTGGGATGGTGACAGCTTCCGGCAATGCCTGGAACGCCAGCATCATCGCGGAGTATTTTCACTTTCAGGGCAGGATTGTTTCGACCATCGGCCTCGGTAGCGCCATCAGCAGCGCGAGCGATGCAGGCCGGTTCGATCTTCTGCTGGCTTCAACGTTGATCATGGCGACCATCGTTGTGCTCATCAATCGCCTGCTCTGGCGCCGTTTATACCGCCTCGCTTCAACGCGCTTCAAGCTCGAGACGTAGCGATGGCCTGAAATTCCGTGCTACTGATTGTCCGGCTTCGCTGTTTTGTCGGTCTTCTCCGTCGCAGGCGTTGCAACGGGGTCTTCGCCCCAAATATATTTCGCGAACCACTTCTCGTTTTCTTCCATTACCGCGCGTTGCTGTTTCGGTTTTGTGATTCCGTGCCCAAATCCTTTGTACACGACCATCTTCACGGGCACGCCGCGATCCTCCAGCGCTTGCCGCAGTTCATACCCGTTCGCGATGGGCACGCGCCGGTCGTTTTCGCCTTGTTGGATCAGCGTCGGTGTCCTCGCCTTGGCGATGTAGGTGATCGGAGAAGTTTTTTTGTAAATTTCAGGATCGTCCCAAGGCGTCGCGTGCAAATACTGCCGCGTGAAAGGAGTGATGTCCGTGTTCACGTAGTACGTCATCCAGTCGGAAATTCCCGCGCCCACGGACACCGCTTTGAAGCGGTCGCTCGAGGCCGTGATGAACGCGGAAATGTATCCGCCTTCGCTCCAGCCCATGGAGCCTACGCGATCCTTATCGACAAATCCTTTTGCGATGAGCGAGTCCACACCCGAAATCACGTCGGCGTAATCGCCGACTCCCAGGTTTCTTACATTCAGCGAGCGGAATTTCTCTCCATATCCTGCCGAGCCCCGGTAATTCGGCCGCAGAATCAGAGCGCCTTTGGCCACAAACCGCTCGAGAGGGTAATAGCGATCCGCGTTCAGGATGGGAACATCGACGCCCGTTGGTCCGCCATGAATCACCACCAACAGAGGATATTTCTTTTTGGGATCAAAATCGGGCGGCTTTAGCAGCACGCCTTCGATCACGGTTCCATCGCCCGATTTCCAGGAGACCACTTCGCGACGAGCAATCTTGAAATCGTTCAGCTGGTCGCCTAGCGTTGTGAGTTTCTTCGGCTGCCACGGCGCCACGCTCGCCGCATAAATTTCCGGATATTCGTTTTCCGGCGCCGCGCGGTAAGCAACGTGTTGGTAATCCTTCGAGAAGGAAAACGAGACTGCCGAGAGGTGCTCGGGCGAACTGAGCTGCTTTATGGCTTTCGTATCGGGATTCAGCCGGAACAAGTGCGCGTACGTTTTCTGTTCCGCCGCGAAGTAGATGCCGTCCGTTCCCCAACCGATCAGCCCGGGATCTTCGTCGAATGCATCGGTCAACACACGCGGCGTGCCCCCATCAGCGCCCACGACCGCGATTTTCATGTTGGTGTAGAAAAAATACTTCGAGCCGTCCGCCGTTTCGTAGGCGATTCGTTTCCCATCGGGAGACCACTCCGGACTCCGATCGGGTCCCGGCGTGCTCACAATCTTTTTTACTTTTCGATCGCTCACCGTGACGATGTAGATGTCCGCGGTCTCCGCGGAAATCAGGTCCGGATCGCGCTGCGCGCCGAACGCAATGCGCGTGCCATCAGGCGACCACGCAAAGTCATCAACACTGAATGTCGTTCCTTCCGTCAGGGGCTTCGGCGCTGGAACGTCCTCGGATTCGTTCGAGGGAATCTCGAGCGTCCATAAATGAGACATGGTGTAATCCGCGTGGACGACATCGTACTCGCCATACTTTTCCTTGCGATCTTTCATGGCTTTTGATTCGGGATCTTCCGCGGAAAAGGCCATGCTCTTCGAATCCGGCGACCATGCGAAGTTATTCACACCTGTTTCCACGTTCGTGAGCTGTCTGGCTTCCCCGCCGTCCGCGGAAATAATATAAATCTGCTTCTTGCCTTCCGGTGTCTTGGGAATCTGCCCTGGCCGGTCAGAGAGAAAGGCGATCCATTTCCCGTCTCGTGACCACGCCGCATTCGTGCTCGATTTTTTCGAAGCTGTCAGTTGGTGGCTTTCGCCGGATTCGGCGTCCACGATCCACAAATCGCGCTCGAAAGCATTGTCTTCCCAATTCGTTCGCGAAACTTCGTAAACCACGCGTTTTCCATCAGGCGAAATCTGCGGATTGAACGCGCTCTTCATTTCGAGAGACTGGTCGATGGTTGGCGTCGCGGAATGTGAGGCCGCGGTTGCGGCCGAAGGTTGCTGAGCAACGGAACGCACACTCAGCAAACAGATCATGGTCAGAAATAAAGCGGCTAGAGTCACTTTGCGCATCGTTTTTCTCCCGAAGTCCCGCTTTGCATTCGGCCACTCAGTCTTTCCGCGACCAACGCACAAAACCAATTGCCAACGCGATGCCCACGAGGGCCAGCGCCAGGTATACGTGCCAGCCGTGCAGCTCCAGAGCGGAAACAACAGCGGCCGTCCCGGAAAGAAAGATCAGGAGGGCCGCTTTGCCCTTCGACATCTCTCTCTTGTCCACAGGCGCTCCAGATTCCGCCGGCCGGCCAACCAACAGCCTTGGCCCGTTTTGCTCAGGCAGGCACGGATCGCGGTTCCGCTTTTTTCGTCAGCTCTTTGCTCAGGAAAACTAGCTGTCCGACGTGATGATAAGCGTGCCCTGCGCATCGCAGAAAAATCATGAATCGTTCCTTGGCCTCGGGTTCGCGCTCCGCAGAATATTCTTGCAGCCAGTTTTCGGGACTTTGTTCTCGTATAGTCGCCACAACCATGGCAATGGTTTGATCGAAGGCATGCATGACTATTCTTTTCTCATGCTTTTTGGTTTCCGTGAATTCCCGGTCGCGATCGCGAACGTAGCTTGTCTGCGCGATGCGCGCTCCGATGTAGTAGTTCAGGTTACCCGTCACGTGAAGGATGATGTGCCCGACGCTGTTCCCGTACGCGTATGGATTGTGCCAGAATTGTTCCTGCGTTAGCGGGTCCACCCATTTGTGTACGTGCGCCGCGATGTATTCGTAGTAACTCGCAAAGTCCGATGTGATTGCGCTTGGAAGATCAGCCATAAGAATTCCTTTGTGGGCGAGGGTTTGATGAGCCCTTTGGGCGCTCAGTGCGCAGGCGCTCCACGATCGTTTTTGTAGATCACGCCTTCCTTCATCACAAAAAAGACGTGCTCCGTCTGCCGGATATTTTCCACTGGATCGCCCGGGACGGCCACCACGTCGGCGAGTTTGCCGGCCTCGAGCGTACCAATCTTGTCCGCCAAGCCGAGCAAATCTGCGTCCGCCGAAGTTCCCGCCTTCAGCGCATCGATGGGCTTCATTCCCAGATCCACCATCAGGTGAAATTCCTCCGGGTTGCGGCCATGCGGGTAGACGGCGGCATCGGTGCCGAGGCCTATCTTGATGCCCTTGGCTAGCGCTTTCTGAAACGTCTGGTGAATGGATGCAATCGCAGTCTTGGCTTTAACCAGAATGGGCGGCGGAATATATATGCCCTTGTCTATCTGTTCCTGGATGCCTTCCGGAGCCATCAGTGTCGGGACGTAATACGTGCCGCGCGCCTTCATCATGTCCAGCGCCTCGTCGTCGAGAAACGTGCCGTGTTCGATCGAGTCGATGCCGGCTCGGATTGCGCGCTTTGCGCCTTCCGCCCCGTGGGCGTGCGCGGCCGTTTTGCGATGGAGCGCGTGGGCTTCCTCCACGATGGCATTCAATTCTTCTTGCGTAAGTTGAGGAGTGTCCACGTCGTCCGTGAGGGACAGAACGCCGCCAGTCGCGCAGACCTTGATTACGTCCGCACCGTATTTGTGATTGAGCCGCACGGCATACCTGGCCTGGTCTGGCCCATTGATGACGCCGTCGAGCGGCCCGGACTCATGCCCGAAAAGGCCGGCACGAAAGCCGTCCTCACCGTCGCAATGGCCACCGGTGGCACCGAGGGCGTGCACGCACACCAGCATTCGCGGACCGGGTACAACACGATCGCGGATGGCGTTGCGCAAACCCACGTCGAGGAAGTTCGACGAGCCCACGTCGCGCACCGTCGTGATGCCCGCCATCAGCGTGACTCGCGCGTTCGCGCTCGCGTCGAGCGCCTGCTCGGCAATCGTTTTTTGGAGTTCATCCAGCGCGCTCCGATTGTAGTCGTCGCTGTACATCATCGTCAGGTGGGTGTGTGCGTCGATGAAACCAGGCAAGAGAGTTGCATCTCCAAAATCGAGAACTTCCGCGCCAGCCGGGATCGCAGCGCCGGATCCCACTCCTGCAATTTTTCCGTCTGTCACCACCACAAGCCCGGGCTTTGTCAGAGCATTGCTCTTGCCATCGAACATCCGCGCCGCCTTCAGCACATACGTCTTGCTTGCGGGTTTCGCTGACTGTCCGAAAGCGGGAGATAAAGCCAAGAAACTGGCACACAAAACCCCCGCCACTGCAATGGCACGCCGTCCGCGCATCATTTGGCTCTCCTCTTTATTTTACGCTGGCTTCCGTACCAAATCTCGGAACGCCGACAATAGCCCGCCGCCGCAAAAAGTCAAGGTTTTCTTCCCTCGCTTTGCGCCGCGAGGTTGCTGGAGAGATTCCTCGATTAGCGGAGGCAAGCCCCCAAGTTCGTTGCCGGGGACTGCCTCCGTGAGCAGGAGGCGATGGAATAATCGGCCTGTTCTCTGTTAAAGTAGGGTCGCTGCTTCCGATTGGAAGTTTTAGCAAGCCTCCGTTCCTGGAAACTCCAGCCCACGGTTCTAGAAGGCGCCAACTTACTCGTTCGCAGAGGTGTCCTCGTGTTGCGCTCGGCGCACAGGTCAAAAAAATTCAGTCGTACACATTTCGCGCCCAATGCTCGCCGGTTATTGAGCAACTTGTTTTTCGCTGTCGGGTTAAGTCCAGCGTCCGGCATAGCTCACACAAATCAGGCTCCTGTTATGTCCACAAAACCGCCTCGGCATCGGACATTGTTTTCCATCCCGCGAGACTACTTCCACCGTCGCCGCTTCCGCAGACGTTTGACCAACATTATTCTTATTCCGCTGCTCAGCGTGGTCGTTGCATATATCATCACGCGTCCAACTGGCGGAGCTGGCTTCACGCTTCCGAAGACCGCGCATGCAGCGTCCCTTTCTGCGCCCATGAAGCAAGTGCCCGCGGTTCTTGAAACAGCGGCGCATTCCGCAAGCAGTCTCGCGACAGGCGGCTTTGCAGGCCCGGACGCGACGCCTCCAGCAAGCCCGCTGCTCAGCGGGGCTTACATGCTCGCCGAAGGCCCGCACAGCGTCAGCGAAGTGGCGGACCTTGTTCTTCACGATGCCAAGCGCAACGAAGATCTCCACGTCCGCGTTTTTTATCCAAATAGACCGGGCCCGTACCCTGTCATTGTCTTTTCGTCCGGCGCAGGCGATTTGCAAACATGCTGCGACGCACTCACCCGCCATTGGGCCAGCTACGGTTATGTGACTCTGCAGCCTGCTTACAAAGACTTCGCAGGGCCTCGAGGCAAGAAAGGCGAGGAGGACGGCAATTCTTTGAAAGCCCTCCGCGAGGCGCTTAAAGAGCCAGCGCTTTGGCAGAGCCGTGCTCAGGATATCTCGTTCATTCTGGATTCGGTGACAGGCTTGCCAGATCGCATTCCCGCACTGGCCGGAAAAATCGATGCAGGCCATATCGGGGTCGGCGGAGATTCCTTGGGCGCATTCACAGCAGACGCCATTGCTGGAGCACTCGTCGATCTCCCCGGGAGTCCCGCGAGCAGTTTCGCTGATCCCCGCGCAAAGGCCGTTCTTCTGCTTTCTCCGCAAGGCCCCGGCGAATTTGGTCTTACGAGCCATTCCTGGGATCACGTCACACTCCCACTTTTGAGCATGACGGGTTCGCTCGATTTTGGCGCCGACAAACAGAGCCCGGAATGGAGAGAGATGCCCTTCAAAAGCAGCAAGGCTGGAGACAAGTATCACGTCTTCATCCAGGGCGCGGACCACACGTCGTTTATCACGGCGAAGACCTTAATGGCCGGGGGCGGGGCCCGCGGCGAGTCCATTCTCGGCTATACCAATTCCGCGGCGCTTGCGTTTTGGGACGCTTACTTGAAGGCCGACCCCCAGGCAAAAATCTATCTGCAATCCGGCGCACTTCCGGACTTTAGCCGGGGCGCCGTAAAACTTTTCCGCCGTTGATTTGCCAAAGCTCTAAATTCCCCAGTTTTTCCACATTTCCTCTTGGGGGAGTCCTTCCGTACCATTGACGGTGTTACTTGCCGCTTCGGAAACTGAATGGAGCATGGCCCGCTATTCTGCTTTTCTTGGGCGCAGGGTTGAGGTGCAATACCGCGCCGGCGACATCCTATTGCCCGCATCCGGCACTTTTGTGGCTGATTCCGGTCGCTCGATTTTCCTCGAGCAAAGCTTCGAGCAGCGTGGCTTGCAGAGGAATTTCCGCTGGGAAATTCCCTATCAATACATCGTTCGCCTCGAGGAAAAAGCCGAGACCGTGCAAGCCTCCGCGCCTGCTGCGGGCGCATCGGTGTGCGCCGCTAACTCGACACGGGAGCCATCCTCTTCCACCGCTGATTCCAGAACGCAGAACTCATCCAGCGCCGAAACATCCGGCGGCGGCGCCCCTGCAATCCTTCCGCTCCAGAATCGCCCCAAGACCGCCTGACGCGCTCCGTTTTCCGCCGCGCGCGACTCCTTCTTACCGATTCGGTTACAATCGAATCTCGTAGACCAAATATTTCCGCCGTCGCGGTCCAGTTTTCTACCTCGTCGCGCACAGGAGGCTTTTCGTGATCCCCGATGCCAGTCAGAACACCACGAGTTCCGGAGCAAATGGGAAATCAGTCAGAAAAATCGCCCCCGGCTCAAAAGTAGGATTGATCGGGCTTGGGCTGATGGGCCGACCCATGGGTCTGAATCTCCTGAAAGCCGGGTATTCCTTGACGGTTTGGAACCGCACAGCAACTCGTGCCGAATCGTTGGTAGCCGCAGGCGCGAAGCTTGCGCAGTCTCCCCGGGAAGTGGCAGCCGCCTCGGACGTGCTCATAACCATCGTCAGCGATCCGCCTGCCCTCGAGGAAGTGCTCTGGGGTGGTTCTGCGGCGGGTTCTGGCAAGTCCTCCGGGGCTCTGGAAGCGCTCCGACCGGGCAGCCTATACATCGATTCCAGCACCGTTTCCCCAGTCCTGGCACGAAAGATTGCCGCTGCTTGCAGCCAACGCCAGGTCGATTTTCTGGATGCTCCGGTGACCGGCGGCACCTGGGGTGCCGAAAAAGGGGAGTTGGTTTTTATGGTGGGCGGGGATGCCAAGGTGATTGAGGAGGCAGAGCCGATCTTGAGCGTGTTGGGCAAACGCTGGTTTCACCTCGGGCCCAACGGTGCAGGCCAGACGATCAAGCTAGCCATGAATCTGATCCTTGCGCTGCAGGTTGATGCTCTCGCGGAGGCGCTTGCTCTGGTCACTGCGGCAGGCTTGCAGGGCGAGAAACTCGTCCAGGTTCTACAATCGAGCATGGGCCGATCCGGGCTGCTTGACATCAAAGCTCCCCTGCTCCTTAAAGGGGAATATGCGCCGAGTTTTCCCATACGCTTGATGCAAAAAGACGTGGGTCTGGCGCTTGACCTAGCCAAAGAGGTTGGCGTAGTGCTTCCCGCCGGGGCGGCTGCTTATACTACGTACTCCGCCGTAAAAGACGCGGCCAAGGAAGATCTGGATTACGCGGCGGTCATGAAATTCTGGCAGCGCTGAACCCTCTCGGATGCTCTGGGGCGTTGGGCAGGCGACGAGGTTGGCTGGGGCTTTCCGTGGTTTTCAGACCAACTGAATCTTAGGCTATCCGCAATCTGCTCGAGGAGGGAAGGAGAGGGAAAAAGCGTAGGGCCAGAGTCGAGTCTAACCTGGCAAAACGGATTAGACGGATCGAACGGCAGCGCGCATGTCGAGGTCGAGCGAGAGATTCTGATCGAGAACTACGGCCACGTACCGGGAACACGTCTTCATCTCGGAGGCTGCCCATGCCGCTACGCGGGGTTGAATCGACTGGCAAGCCCTCTCGATATTGGCCACAATGTTGTAATAGCCCCGCACTTCACGCAGCCAGGGAGTGGCTTTTTTGATGTTGGGAGAAAGCTCATCGCAAAGCCCCAAGAGGGTGCCGAAATCCCTAGAGCCAATGTTATCCGCATCGATTCCAGTGGCCGCGTGCAGAGCCTCGGAAAGGGGCTGATTAGCAGTCGTCAACCAAATCATTCGCCACTGGCTAATGGCGAATTGGGCCAGCGCGGCGAGAGCGAATACGAGAATTAGGACGGCTGTCATAGTCTTTGATTCCATCGATAGAATGCCCGAGGACTTTGCCAGGCCAAATAGGACCCCCGTACCAGAGGGCAGGGTACTGGCCGAGCGGCCAGATCGAGCGCTGCGCCGGTGTACGAGCGGCTATCTCCCGAGCCTATGAGTTGTTAGCTCCGCTCTAACTTGTTAACCGGCAAGTGACTACTCAGCCGCTGCTCCAACGAATATTCTTGACCGCCACATGCGCTCCCTCTAGCGTGAGTTGTAATCTTGCTTGGATTGGTTGCCACCCTTATGGGCATTCAGAAGGACACACTAAATCTGGCTCTCGACAGCGCCAGTGACCGGGAACTCGTCGAGAACCTTCGCAAGATAGAGCGGCGGGATTGGTGGGTTTGGGCCAACTCGATTTTTGTTATGTCGCTTCTTTCCGGGGCTCTGATTACCTTTGCCCTGCCCTCGCTCTCGCAGGGACAGACGCCGTTGTTCAGGATGAAGGTTGCGGATGCGATCTTTGGCCTGGTTGCCCTCGTGGTTCTTTTCAATATCTACACCATCTACCAACAAGTGCTCATCAAGCGCCTCCGGAGCCAGCTCGCGGAAAAGCAGCATCATTCTTTGATCTTGCGTGAGCTCGCCATGGTTGACGCTTTAACGGGCCTTTATAACCGCAGGTTTGCCGAGCAACGGCTCACCGCGGAGGTAGCCCGCTCCGCTCGTAAAGGGCATCCCCTCACCGTCGTGCTCATGGACCTGGACGACTTCAAGCACATCAACGACACTTACGGCCATCCCGCCGGGGATTTGGTCCTGCAGGAATTTGCGTCCGCGCTCAATCGCGTGGTGCGAAGCGGCGATCTCGCGGTCCGCATGGGCGGCGACGAGTTTCTCCTGATTCTTCCCGAATGCAATCGTGCACAATTGAAGCTCGTTCTGGACCGTTTGGGTTCACTCGAGGTCCTCTGGGAGGGCCGGAAGTTCGCCATCCGGTATTCCGTCGGCTGGAAGGAATACACAGCCGGCGACCAGCCAGAAACGATGCTTTCCGGTGCGGATCAAGCGCTCTATGAAAACAAGCGCGCCTCGAAGAATCCGCCTGCTCCAAGCAGCGTCCGCGTCTGACTACACTAACTCTTGCCGTGCAAACTCCGCGCCGCAAGCCGCCGCGCTGGCGAAACTTGTCTGCACCGGATTGGCAACGAGTGCACGCGGATGATATAGAATGCGCCTGTTCTTCTGGCGGTCTGCGTGGGTTTCGCCATGATGCGTGCCATCGAGCGCCGGCGGCCGCACTTCAGCCAGCCTTGGGCGCGGGAGGATTCGAGAATGAAAAAAAGCATGTGGGCACTGGCGCCAATCTGTGCGTTTGTGGTCATGACGCTTGGCGTTGCCGTGGTCTTGCCGCAGACCAACGACCTTGGCATCTTCACGAACGAGGGCAGCGTTGGAGCAACTCCGCCGGGTTGCAAAGCGCATTACGATCCCGCCAAGGGCGAATACACCATAACCGGGGGCGGCGCCAACATGTGGGCCGCTACCGATGCATTTTATTTCGTCTGCAAGAAAGTCTCAGGGGACGTCAGTCTTAGCGCCGACATCCAGTGGGTCGGCACCAGCGCCGCCGAGCATCGCAAAGCCGTTCTTATCCTTCGGCAGAGCCTGGATCCCGGCTCTTCTTACGCGGATGCCGTTTCCCACGGCAACGGCCTCACTTCGCTGCAATTTCGCGGGGCGGACAACGAGCAGACCTATCAGGTGGTTGCCGCGGAAGATGGCCCCTCGCGCCTGCGCATTATGCGAAAGGGCACCGGCATCATGATGTACTCTGGCGAGCCTGGTGAAGAATTGAAGGCTACTGGTCCCGTGGAATACATCACGCTTAAGGACCCCGTATACGTCGGGCTTGGAGTTTGCTCTCATGTGGCAACGACTCTTGAAACCGCCATTTTCTCGAACGTAAAACTGGAAGAAAGCGCGCCGGCAAAATAGTCCACTCTTCTGATGAGGAGAAATCATGACTACTCTTGCGTCCGTTATGGCCGAGCTGAAGAAGAAGGGCACTGAGAAAACGCGGAAGATTTACGCGCGCCACGGCATGGCCACGGAAAATATGTTTGGCGTAAGCATGGCCGATCTCAAAGTCATCGCGAAAACAATTAAGAGACAGCAGGCTCTTGCCTGCGAACTTTATGCAACGGGTAATCTCGACGCGATGTATCTCGCCGGGGTGGTCGCGGACGGATCGCAAATGACCAAGCAGCAATTGAATGCCTGGGCCGAGGGCACGGCGAATTTGCAAATGATCTCTGAATACACGGTCCCTTGGGTGACGGTGGAGAATCCACATGGCCGGGACTTGGCGATGCAATGGATCAAGTCGAAGAAGGAGCACGTCGCTTCTTCCGGCTGGTGCTCCTATTCGGGACTCCTGGCCACGAAACCCGATGAAGATTTGAATTTTGCTGAAATCGAAAAGCTGCTTGAAACCGTCGTCAATGGAATCAAGGACCCGCGGAACCGCGTCCGCTATACGATGAATGGCTTCGTGATTTCGGTTGGAACTCACGTGAAGCCTCTATTGAAACAAGCTAAGGCGGCGGCCAAGCAGATTGGCGCCGTGTCGGTGGATGTGGGTGACACCGCCTGCAAAGTGCCGCTTGCCACAGCGTACATCGAGAAAATCGAAGCCGCCGGGCGCGCCGGCCAAAAGCGAAAAACAATCCGCTGCTAGTTGGAAAGCAGCCCTTTTCAGATTTCTCAACTGGAGTCGAGCAATCCAATGTTCTGCTCATCGAGACCGCTTCGCAGCTCAATCGATGCATTCATTTCTGCGCAGCGGGATCAGAAGTTTTCCTATGCGGAGGCTGGATCCTCGCGAGAGCAAGCGCCCACGGGTTATACCGTCGACCACTATCGAATCAAGTTAGGCCAAGGGTCCGATACTTTTGAACGCGCCAAGCGCGCAATTCGGCGCTGGCAGATGTTCGAAATCTCTTGGACTAGCCTATGCTGGCCAGATACTCCCATCGCGCCAGGGGCTAATGTCGCGGTCCTCGTGTCTCACCTCGGGTTTTGGTCCATGAACGCTTGCCGGATCGTTTACGTGTTCGATGAAAACGATTCGCCGGAGAAGTACGGATTTGCTTACGGCACTCTACTGGATCACGGAGAAATCGGCGAGGAGCGATTCACGGTGGAATACAATCCTGAGGATGAAACGGTCTGGTACGATCTCTACGCATTCTCGCGACCGACTCCCCTCGTGCGCCTGGCGTATCCATTCGCGAGAGCGCTGCAGAAGCGTTTCGCCAGGGAATCGAAGTTAGCAATGCTTAAGGCGGTTCAATTTCCGGGATGATACTCCCGGTCCGTGTGTCCCTTCAGTTGCGAAGGATAGAAATAGACCTCGCGCAAATTTCCCGTGCTGTATCGCTCGGCTTCATCGTTGAAATGCGGCGATGAGGGATGGCCGCTCTCGCCTCCTGCTGTTATGGCTCGCGCTCGCACTTTTTCACCGAACTCCACCACGGCCACAAAACTGTTTCCGCTCGTGCCATACCACTTTTTTGTTCCGGGATATGGCCGTGCGCCAAACGACGCCAACGATCCCCAGACCGACGAAGTGAAGCCCACCGGAATACTTGGCCCAGCATCGCTAAAGGGTTGAACGATGTCTCCGGTCAATCGCTGAAATCGGTTGATGTCGCCCCACGGCGTTTTCCACGTCCCGAAATCCGCCGCAAGTTTGTCAGAAGCATCGGAGAGGGATCGCAGAAGAACCTCTGCGGGCACTTTCGTGCAGATGTAATCGCTGAGATAGGCACCCTCTTTTCTCGCTTCGGCGCCCACTTGCTTGCGGATCTCGTCGCCCCAAAACACAGCCAGAGAGGTGGGTACGGATCCAACTCCCCATCGCAAATCCCAGCCGCGTAGCGCGCCAATTTGCTCGGCCAATTTCGCTTTCAGCGCATCACTGGCCGGGGCATCGTCCCAAGCCTTCAGCAAACACGGAATCGGCTTTTCAAACCACGTCAAATAACTGTCGTACGCCGCAGCAATCAACGAGTCGACGGTGAAATCCTTTTTATCCTGGAGCACACGGATCGCGTGCAATCCCCGCGCGGACTCTCCGCCGGTCTCGACGTAAACAGGAAAATCTTCCTTCTTCGGACTGCTTGCTCCCGCGGCCGACCAGGGCCAATTGTTCGAGTTGTAGAGCCAGCCGCTCTTGGGATTCAGCAGATGCGGCGTTTCATCAATCGAAAGCAGCCCGTGCCACTCCGTCGCCGGATTGCTTCCATCCACTGGCTTCGTCCAATCAAAATGCGTCTCGCGCCTCGGAATAAAATTTCCATGAAAGTACGCGATGTCTCCGTCGGCATCGGCAAAAATCGTGTTGTTCGAGGAATTCGTATGCAACTCCATCGTTTGGCGGAACGACTTATAGTCTTTCGCCTTCGTCCGCGTATACGACTGCGTCAGCGCCTTCACGTGCTCCTCCATCAGCCGTATACTCATCCACTTTCCGTCCTGCTCTCCGATGATGGGCCCGTGATGCGTCCGGTAGACCGTGAACTTTTTCTCTGCCATTCCGCTTGCGGTCTTGTAGGGGACCGTGATCTCTTTTGCTAGCAGCGGCCGCTCTTCTTTGCCGTACCTGTAGAAAAACTTGTCTCCCTTCTTTTCGACGGTTTCGAGATACCACGTGATGGCGTTCACTCCGCTCGACGTGTGCATCCACCCCGCTCTGGTGTTAAATCCCTGGTATACAAAAAACTGTCCCCAAGTCACTGCGCCGTACGCATCTAAGTCCTCATCGCTCGTCATCTGCAATTCAGAACGAAAGAAAAAAGAGGTGTGTGGATTGATCAGCAGGAGCGCGTGGTGGTCCGCGGTGTTCGATGGCGCAATGGCCATCCCGTTCGAACCGCTCGGCTCCTCGGTCTCGTCGTCCTCCGCCGGAGCTCCCGCACTCATGGGAGTTTTTCCATAAAACGCTTCGAGCTGCGCCAGGTCCACTCGCTCAATGTCGCCGCCGATGCTGCCTTCCGAAAAGCTCAGAGCCATCCACGGTTCGAACCGCTGGATCACTCGCGGTTTCACCTCGGGATGCTTCAAGAGGTAGTAGTTCAATCCATCCGCCCAAGCATCCATCAATTTTTTCAGCCACTCCGGGCTCACCGTATATTCCTTCTTCAGCTCGACGGGATCGATAAACAGCTTCATCCGTAGATCCTGGTAAATTTTATTTTCGCCCTCGGCTTCCGCGAGCCGCCCCATCGCATTGATATAATTCGTCTCGACGCGATTGAAATCGTCTTCCGCCTGCGCATAAATCATGCCGAACACCGCGTCGGCATCGGTCTTACCGTGAACGTGCGCGATTCCCCAGTCGTCACGAATAATCGTGACGCTCGCCGCTTCGCGGGCCCACCGCGATTCCTCCGCGCTCTGCGCCTTTTGGGCTGCCGCCGCCGAAAAGCCGGGGTTGTTTCGAACTGCCGCGGCTTGCGAGCCAAACGGACATGCCGACAACGCAAGCAGGAAAACTAAACCAAATTTCTTCATGAGTACCCCTGGAGGATCGAAGAATTTTCACCCGCCGCCATCACCGAACGGGTAAACCGCATTGCTGAGCCGCGTCCGCGTAGCATCATACTCCGCTCTGCGAGACACGTCGCGAGCTTCGCAGAAAAAATCTCCGTATCGCTCCCGGCCGCCAATCGTGTAAATTTCTTCCGCTGATGCGCCTGCTCATCGCGTTCTTCGCACTCTCGACCGCTGGCAATTTGCTCGCCGCGCCGCCGCCCAACGGCATTCCGCGCGAGCTCGCCCGCCAGCGCGCCGCGCAACTGTCCTATATCCGCTATCACCTCCACTTCAAACTCACACCGCACGCGTCTTCAACCTCTGGCCACGAAGATCTTCAGTTTCATTCCAACTCTTCCGCTGCCGTTCTCCTCGATTTTCGCGAAGGCCCCGTGACAAAACTCACCGTCAACAACATCCTCATCCCCGCAGACATCGAGAACGGCCACATCGAACTCCCCGCCAGGGCCATCCTCGCTGGTGAAAACTCCGTCGTCATTGATTTCACCGCCCCCGTCGCCACCGCTGGTAAAGCCATCACGCGTTTCGAAGACAAGGACGACAACACCGAATATCTCTACACGCTTTTCGTCCCCATGGACGCCGAAATGGCTTTCCCCTGTTTCGATCAGCCCGATCTCAAGGCCCGCTTCCATCTTGAGCTCGCGGCCCCCGAAAACTGGACCGTCATTTCCAACACGCCGATCGAATCTCAATCACCTGCGGGCGCTTCCGGCCAGCGCCTCACGATTTTTTCCGAAACTCGCCCCATCAGCACTTATCTTTTCGCCTTTGCGGCTGGCCCTTTCCGCAAAGTTCACGAAACCGCCGGTCTCCCCGGTCTTTATGTTCGTCAATCTCAATTCAAGAAAGCGGACGTGGAAGCTCCCGAAGTCCAGCAAGTCACCGCGCAAGGCATCGAATATCTCTCCAAGTTTTTCGCTCAGCCTTTCCCGTTTCCCAAATACGATCTAGTCCTAATCCCCGGCTTCGCTTATGGGGGCATGGAGCACGCCGGCGCCACCTTCCTTCGTGAAGAATCCGTCCTCTTCCGCACCGCGCCCACGCACAGCGATCATCTCAATCGCGACATCCTTCTCCTCCACGAGCTCACGCATCAATGGTTCGGCGACTTCACAACGATGCTCTGGTTCGACGATCTCTGGCTCAAGGAAGGCTTCGCGCAATACATGGCCTATCAGGCGCTTGCCGCCCTTCAGCCAAACGAAAATATCTGGAAACGCTTTTATCTCTCCATCAAACCCGCCGCTTATTCCATCGATTCCACAAAAGGCACGACGCCGATCTATCAAAGCATCGCTAATCTCAAGGACGCGAAGTCAGCTTATGGCGCCATCGTCTATTCGAAGGCGCCCGGCGTCATCAAACAGCTTGCTTTCGTCCTTGGCGAAGAAAAGTTTCGGGATGGTCTGCGGCTTTACCTCAAGGAACACGCTTACGCCAACGCGGAGTGGAGCGATCTCGTCCATGCGTTCGAAACCGTTTCCGGCAAGCCGCTCCAAAATTGGGCCGCCATGTGGATTCGCCATCGCGGCATGCCGCAGGTCGACGCGGTATGGTCATGCGACGCGCATAATCGTATCGATCATTTCTCACTCACGCAGCGCGACGTTCTCGGCGAAGGCGGCATCTGGCCCATCGCCATGCAAACGCAGAGGTTCTACAGCAATGCCGCATCTGTTGTTTCCAACGCCGAACTCCAGACCGAAACAGCCGATCCGCCCGGTTTTATCGGAGAGCGCTGCCCCGACTACATTTTTCTTAACGCCGGCGACCAAGCCTACGGGCGTTTCTTGCTCGATGCACGCAGCCGCGCTGGAGTGATCAAATATCTCGGCCAGGTTCCCGATGTAATGGATCGGGCGCTCTTGTGGGGCTCGCTCTGGGATTCCGTCCGCGAAGCCGAACTCGCCCCGCGCGATTTTCTCGAACTCGCTCTGCGTCTTCTTCCCAAAGAAACAGACGAAGAGCTGGCGCAAAACCTCATCGGCCATGTCGCTACCGGTTTACACCGCTACGTCAGCGATGCGGCGCGTGCGCAAATAGTCCCCCAAGCCGAAGCTCTCGCCTCGGACCGCATGCTCCATTCCCCCGAACAGGATTTTCGCATCACCTGGTTTCGCGCTCTTCGCGCCATTGCGGAAAGCCCGCAGGGCCGCGCCCAACTCAAGGATTTGCTTAACGGAACGCTTGCCGTCCCGGGCGTCGAGCTGCGCCCGTTGGACCGCTGGACGATGCTCACCGCGTTGATCGCACTTCATGATCCGGACGCCGATTCCCTGCTGGCCGCCGAAGAAAAGCGTGACCAAACCGGCGACGGCCAAAAGTACGCCTACATGGCCCAGGCTGCCCGCCCAGACGCCGCGATCAAACAAAAATACTTCAACGACTATCTCCACGACCCTTCCCGCCCCGAGGATTGGATCGCGCAGAGCCTCGGTCCTTTCAATTACTGGAATCAGTCTGAACTCACGCAGCCGTATTTGAAGCCCGCTCTCGATGCGCTTCCGCAAATCAAGCGCGACCGCAAGATATTTTTTCTGCTTGGCTGGCTCAACGCCTTCATCGAAGGCCAGCAATCTCCCGCCGCCCAAGCTCAAGTCCGCGATTTTCTTGCAACTGCGCCGCTCGACAAAGATCTCTGGTTAAAAATTCTCGAAGTCTCCGACGAATTGGACCGCACGGTAAAAATCCGCCAGCGTTACCCATGACCAAGGCGAGTCGATAAGGTAGAGCTTTCCTTTGAGGCGGCATTCTCGCCCCTCACTGTCGCTCATAGATAATTTAGTTTTTGACGGAGAACCCACGTCCCGGGCTCTGCGCGATTGTGTTACCTTTCCCGCGTTTTCTTGAGTCACGAAGAACTACTCAAGTGATATGCTCTAGCTCTGCTCTGCCACGGGAAGAGAACGGCAGCCGCGCCTTGGCCTCTGGGCTAGCGGCGATGGCGCGCAACTCAACCGAATGTGGAATTTCCGGTCGAGGCTGCGCGGAGTTTACTTCCGGTCTCCAACGAATCCGTTTGGCAGGTTCTTCAAATCCGTGATGGGAAATCTTTTGGAGGATTGATGCGAGCGATGACTTCGAAGGTGGGTCTTCTGGTGTTGTTCGTCACCCTGGCTGTTGCGGTTTCGATTGGCTGGACAAAGCCGAAGGCGGTTAGCACGGCGGCTCCCGACAAGGCCGAAATCGAGCGTGGCCGCTACCTGGTGGAAGACGTTGCCATGTGCGCCGAATGCCACACTCCGCGCAACGCGCAGGGCGAACTCAATCGCAATGCGTGGCTGCAGGGCGCTCCGATCTGGATTATGCCCGTAAAGAACATTCCCAATTGGGCGCCGAGCGCACCGGCATTGGCTGGCTTCCCGAGTTTTACGGAGGAGGAGGCCGAGCGCGTACTCGAGCGTGGCATCGGACCTGAAGGGGAAACTCTGCGCCCGCCCATGCACATTTACCACATGAAGCATGAGGATGCGGTGGCCATTATCGCCTATCTGAAATCGCTGCCGCTCTTGAATCACTAGGACTGCGGCTAGCGGCAATTCTTTCTGCTTCTGCCATGCGGATACCTTCTTTGGGATTCGCCTCTTTGTTTATCTCGTTTCCCGCTTATAGTTTTGTCTTTCGCTGCCGGTGAGGCCCGTATTGTTCGTGGGTTCGACAGGGTAATCGGTTAGCTGTTGTGGATTTATGGACGCGCAGACACGCGTGCTTGCCACAACGCCGCGACAGTCAAGCCACCCCTCTTCCGTAAGATGTTTGTTATCTCATGCTTATCGGCGTCTGCTTCAGTGGCCCTCGCGGCATTTCGCATGCACCCCGCCCTTCGAGTATGCACCACCATCGAATGCCACGAGGGCTGCAGCCATGTCAGCCAAAAGACTCACTAAATACACTCGCCATCCCGTCGCAGCGATTTTCCTCTCGATACTTGCGCTATCTTTCTGGGCTGCCGACCGCGTTTGGCCGCGCCGCCTGCCTCTTACTTTCGAGCGGCGGATGCCTCGGCCGAAAATCAGTGACCGGCGGCTCGTTCTACCCTTTTCGAACGGCGTGGCTTGCGCGGAAATCGCTTCCTTCGACGATCAACTCGAAGCTTTTCTCCGGTTCGAATATCTTCGTGGACGCGACCCGAATGATGCCTCGAAGATTTTTCTGACGGCGAGCCACGAGGGCAGGCGCGTCTCCTACAAAATCTTTCTTCTCGTAGAAAACGATCAGCTCACCACGCTGCCGCGCCTTAACCATATGAAAACACATGGGCTCATCGCGCACTACGAAATTGTTGCGTGGACGCAGCAGGAGCTTGCTTTTGCTGAGCGGCAGAGCGAAATGTTGGAAAAGGCATACAACATTCCCACGGAGCAAAAACTGGAAACGCTTCCGTCGTTTCAGCTTCTTCCGGCGCTGGCGGATTTTCTCGTCTTTAAATCGCAGACCGACTGGCGCGTTGTCGGCCAAAGCACCAGCGCGCCGCAACCGCTTACTCACCGGCAAGCGCTTCGACTGGCTTCGGACATTCTCGACGTAGCCCATTTTTATAACCTGCCGCTAGACTACTTTCTGGGCGTCGGAGCGATGGAAAACAACTACATGAACGTCAACGGCGACCTGACGCACGCCGTTTGGAAAAAACGCGCGGAACGCGGCGACATTATTCTCGAGCGTGGCCGCAAACGAGTGCTCGTCAGCGACTACTCGATCGGCGCGTGGCAAATTTCCCGCGAGACGCTTCGCGCCGCTCACCAGCTCTATTTGAAAGACAATCGCGATTACGATCGGCTGCCGCCGCGCTTGCGACCGCCCCGTCAGCTGGACGTGAATTTCGTGAATAGCGAGGTTCTCACTACTTACGCCGGGCTTGTTCTGCGCGATTTGTTGGACCGCTTTGGCGGTGATGTCGATCAAGCGATCGGCGCGTACAACGGCGGCGTGCGAAAGCCAAATCCAACTTATGCGGCAGGAGTGAGAAACGTTGCGCTTTACGCGCGCCGGGTCCTGGAGCATGCACCTCTACGCGCGACAAAATCTCCCGCGTCCCCTTCGCCGAATGACACCGTCCTCTAGCGCTGAATTGGAATTGCGAGAATTGGTCTCGTGGCTCTCTCGGAACCTGAATCGCTCCTTTCGCCGCGCCTGCCCGGACGGGCAGGTTCCTGAATCGCATGAGCCTGTACGATTTCGGTGTTGCCTCACTTTGCCGCGTGCGCCTACATTGATTGGTGCAGGTTCTTCCGTTCGCAAAATGAAATCGGCCTTGGGAACATCCGCAAGCAAGCCAAAACCTTCGCCGCTCGAGGGTTCAGGCAATTTTCGCGTATTGCCAGACGGCTCCAATCCGCAGCAGATTTCGCGGAGCGAGTGGTGGCTGTGGCTCTCCGCATTGCTCGTCACCGTACTCTCGGGTATCGCCTTCCTGCTCTCCTCGATTCATTCCTTTTTTCGGCACGCGGACTATTTCTACGAAATCCGTTCCGACCAGGCGCGTTGGGCGACATTGTGTTTGGTTCTCGTCTTCAACGCGTGGCTGGTTTACCGGCAGTGGTCGCTCCGGCGCTTGCGAGGGCAATCCCCGGGCCAGCCCACCGGCGCACAAATGCTCGCACAATCGCTTTCGGAAGCGGACGGTCTCGATCCGGTGACGGGTTTGTACACGCGCACCACTCTTGAACAGCATCTCGGAAAAGAAGTAGCTCGTGCGCGGCGCCAGAATACGGCGCTGAGCCTGGCCACAGTCCACGTGGAAGAGTTTTCAGTCCTCGCCAGACGGTACGGCAAGCCCGCCATGGATGCCGCGCTCAAGGAGCTTGCCCGGCGCCTGAAAAGGGCCAGCCGCGGCTCGGACACGGCCGCCCGCCTGAACGATGACGATTTTCTTCTGTTGCTTCCCGAATGCGGCGTGAACGAGGTTAAGCAGGTCTTGAACCGGCTCGGGTCCGTCGAAGTGAATTCGCCGGGAGAAAAAATTCCTCTCAACTTCACCACCGGCTGGGTCGATTACCAGCCGGGCGAGCTTCCCGCCAATCTGCTTAAGCGTGCGGCTGAACTTCTTCATCTTTATGACAGCGCGGCACACGACAGCTTTTCGCAGACTCTCGCGCCTCACTAGTTTCGTCCGCGCAGACAGCTTGCAAATTTTACAATCCGTCCATGCCGGGCAAGCCTGGCTGCTACAAAATCTTCTAGCCGCGTTAACACCGCGTCTCCTCCGAGCGTCTTGCACGCCAGCAAGACTAACTTGCAAGGTGCGAGATGATTCTGCGTTCCGCAAAAACTAAGGGCTACCTTCTGCTTTCGCTGATGCTTTTGCCTGTGTTGTTTTTCTCGCGCGGCGAGACTCCGTGGCCATCCGTACCCGGCTCAGTGTCGGAGGTCGCGGCCATGCACATCGCGCGGGCCAGCCAGAGTTCGACGCTCCTTCCGAACGGCAAAGTGCTCATCGCGGGGGGATTCGCAGGAAGCGGCGGCGAATACAACCCTTATCGCACCACTGAACTTTACGATCCGGGCTCCGGAACTTTCGAGTTTGCGGCGAGCATGTCTATCGGGCGCTCCGGCCATACGGCTACGCTTTTGAAGAACGGGAAAGTGCTCATGGTCGGTGGATGGACGGGGCGCTACGACATTCGCCGGTCTGCCGAACTTTATGATCCGGCGATGAATACCTTTGCCCCCACGGGAAATTTGGTTGTCGAGCGTGCTGGGAGCACGGCCACGCTTCTCGCGGACGGACGTGTTCTGATCGCAGGCGGCGAGGATCGCGGCGAAAATGCGCTCGCGAGCGCCGAAATCTACGACCCAGCGGCTGGAAGGTTCACGTTAACCGGCAGCATGGCCGAACCGCGTGGGGCGCATACCGCTACGGCGCTGAGAGATGGCAGAGTTTTGATTGTCGGCGGGGGTTCCGGCCATTATCCTTCCCAAAACGTTTATCGATCCGCAGAAATTTACGATCCCGCTACCGGCAAATTTACCTTGACCGGAGAGATGAGCGTGGGCCGCCACAAGCACGCGGCGATTCTGCTTCGCAGGGGAAGAGTTCTTATTGTAGGTGGTTCCGATAACCGAGACTGGCACGGCGAGTATGCGAGCGCGGAGATTTATGATCCAGTTGCAGGCACATTTACCCCCACCGGTGTGATGAAGACCACGCGCTTCAAATTACCCTCGGCCGTCGCGCTGCTCCCGAATGGCAAAGTCCTCGTTGCTGGAGGCGGTCCCTTCGCTGAACTGTACGACGAAACCACGGGCACGTTCGCCATGGTTCCTGGCTCGTTGGGAGCCGCGCGTTTCTTTGCTTCCGCAACGCTTCTCCCCGGTGGCAAGGCGTTGATCGCCGGAGGCTACGCGGAAAGTGGAGGCAGTCTTCCGGCCACCTCTGTGGCATGGCTCTATCAGCCACGATGAACAGTTCCTACCCCATGCGGACAACTTCGCTCGCTATATAGTGCGTCTGGCGGCGTACTAGCGTGCGAATTTGCTTCGCTGAATCGGCGCTTCCCTCTAGAATTCTCAGGGCCTCGAACTAGAGCTGGCAGAAGGCTGTGCCATCGGGAGCGGCGATGAAAGCGGCGCAAAAGGCAAAATCTCCGAAAATTCTTGTGATCGACGTTGGCGGCACACACATCAAGGTGTTGGCGACGGGGCAAAAGGAGCCGCGAAAACACCCGTCCGGTCCGAAGATGACGCCACGCAAAATGGTTCAGTTGGTGAAGAAGGCTGTCGCCGATTGGGAGTTCGACTGTATATCGCTCGGCTATCCTGGGCCGATCATCAATGGGCATCCGCTTCGCGAGCCACACAATTTGGGCGGCGGCTGGGTGGGATTCGATTTCCGAAAAGCGTTTGGATGTCCCGTAAAAGTCCTGAACGATGCGGCCATGCAAGCGCTGGGAAGCTATAAAGGCGGGCGGATGCTGTTTCTTGGATTGGGCACGGGGCTGGGGTCGGCGATGATCGTTGACGGAATCTTGCAGCCGATGGAGCTGGCCCATTTAGCGTACAAACACGGCAAGAGCTATGAAGACTACCTGGGATTGCGCGGGCTTGAAAGGATGGGTAAGAAAAAATGGCGCCGGTATGTGGCCAAAGTCACCAAGAAACTGAAGACTGCGCTTGACGCGGATTATGTGGTGCTGGGGGGAGGAAACTGCAAGAAATTGAAGGAGTTGCCCGCGGGTTCACGGCTGGGAAGTAACGAGAATGCTTTCTTAGGCGGATTTCGGTTGTGGCAGAAGAACCAGGTGGCAAACCCTTTTTGATCGTTTCGTTTCCATCTGACTGAGGAAAGCGGTCAGCCTCAGCAGGCTGACCCTACAACTTCCAATCTCGCGCTTCGGCTTGTATATTCTCCACGCACATTGAGGAGGGTTTCCATGGAAATTTGGTCACGGCGCAAATTCTTTTTGGCTTCGCTGGCAAGTAGCTTTGCCGCGGGCGCGGGCAAACTTTTTGCACGGCCGGCTCTGGCCGGAGCGGGTGAGCTTTCGTCTTCGGGCGCCATTGCGCCGCTCCCTGCGGCCGCGCAGGGAACGCGGCCGATTATCATTTCGAGCGCCAACGGGTTGCACGCATTGGATAAAGGCATGGACATTTTGAAGAAGGGCGGCGACACGCTCGACGCCGTCGTCGCGGCTGTAACCGTTGTGGAGGACGACCCGAACGACGATTCCGTGGGCTACGGCGGATTGCCAAATGAAGAAGGCGAAGTGGAGCTGGACGCTTGCGTAATGCACGGGCCTACGCACCGCGCTGGGTCCGTGGCCGCGCTGCGGCGGATCAAGAACGCGGCGCGGCTGGCGCAGACCGTGATGGAGAAGACGAATCACGTGATGATCGTGGGAGAGGGCGCGCACCGGTTTGCGGTGGAAGAAGGGTTCGAGGACATCAATATGCTCACTGAGCATTCGCGAAAACTGTGGCTGGCGTGGAAGGCCTCTTCTTCGGCGAACTGGCGGCCAGGGATCGATAGCCCGGAATGGAAGGAGCAGCTCTCGGCGATTTTTGGCGACGATCAAGAAGCGATTGCTTATGCGGAGCGCGTCATTGCGCATCCGCCGACGGGGACGATTCCGTGTATGGCCGTGAATGAAAAAGGAGATATTTCCGCGACCACGACGACGGCGGGATTGGCGTGGAAAATTCCGGGACGCGTGGGCGATTCGCCGATCATCGGGGCGGGATGTTTTGTGGATAATGAAGTGGGTGCGGCGGGCTCGACCGGAAAAGGCGAGGAGAACATCAAGATTGCGGGCGGGCACACGATCGTGGAAATGATGCGGCGCGGGAAATCACCCGAAGAAGCTTGTCTCGAGGCGCTGGCGCGCGTCGCGCACAATTACAATAACGACAAGAAGAAACTCTCAACGTTTCATATTTTCTTTTATGCGCTGAATAAAGACGGAGTGCATGGCGCGGCTTCGCTGTGGCGCAACCATTACGAAGAAAAAAAGAACGCGGTTTATGCGGTTCACGATGGAACACAGGCGCGCCTTGCCGAGTGCAAGGCGTTCTTCGATGAAATCAATATCCACAACTAGCGCGCACAGATAAAATAGATTCATGGACCAAGCTAATATTCTGATCATCGGCGGAGGCGTGATCGGCTGCGCCATTGCACGCGCTGTTTCCGCGCGCTGGCAAGACGTTTTTCTTGTCGAGCAAAATCCCAAGCTGGGAATGGCCACGAGTTCGCGCAACAGCGGCGTCGTTCACTCCGGGATCTACTATCCGAAAAGCTCGCTGAAAGCGCGGCACTGTCTAGAAGGAAACCGGCTCACGTATGAGTTCTGCAAAAAACATAATGTTCCGTTCCGGCATACGGGGAAGCTGGTGGTCGCGGCGAGTGCGCAGGAAGAAGGCGATCTCGAAGCGCTGAAGAAAAAAGGCGAAGAGAACGGTGTGGAAGGGCTGCGGCTGATCGGACCGGCGGAGATTCGCAAGCGCGAGCCGCATATTACGGGGGCTGCGGCGATTGAGGTGCCATCCACTGGGATTGTCTCCTCGGAGGATCTTGTACACGCGTATGCCCGCGTGGCCGCGGGACAGGGCGCCGAGATCGTTACGCGTGCGCGGGTGGTTTCGCTGGAACCGGTCGCGGGCGCGATTCGTGTTGGTCTGCGCATCGGCGACGAAGAAGATCTGCAGAACGAAACGATTGAAGCGCGTTGCGTGATCAATGCGGCGGGGCTTTACGCGGATGAAGTCGCTGGGCTGCTGGGAAACAAATCGTGGAAGATTTATCCGGTGCGCGGTGAGTATTGCGAGGTACGCGGGCCGCGAGCTTCCTTGATCAACGACCTCGTCTATCCGCTGCCGCACCATGACGGGCTTAGTCTTGGCGTGCACTTTACGAAGACGCTGTGGGGAACGTTTCTGCTGGGTCCTACGGCGACGTACGTGGACGGAAAGGAAAATTACGAAAAGAACCGTCTGCCGATTGCGGCGTTTGCGGAAGGCGCGAAGACCCTTTTGCCGGAAATCGAAGAGAGTGACTTGCATCTCGGTTATTCGGGGTTGCGGCCAAAGCTTGTGCCGCCAACGGGCCATGGCATCGCGGATTTTGTGATTACGCGCGATCCAGCGGTGCCGCAGGCGATTCAGTTGGTGGGGATTGAGTCGCCGGGATTGACGGCGGCGCCGTCGATTGCGGAGCATGTGGCGCAGCTTGTTGCGGAGACATTTGATTGAGACGCAGAACAATCCATAGCAGCCGTCGGTCACTACAAAGTCTATCGATCGAATGAAACGGCTTATTCAAGAATAATTCGAAGAAACCTCTTCTTGCCTACGCGAATCTCGTATGATTTTGGTTCGCCTAGGTTGATTTTACACGAAGGGTCCTGCACGGGTTTGCTATCTACCTCGAATCCTCCCTGCTTTCATGAGGCGTTCGGCCTCAGATGCCGATTCAACAATTCCTAAGTGAGCCAGAAGCTTCGACCACTTTTCCAAATGTGAAGGAGTGCTGATCGTCCTTTGCTCCATGACATTCGAGCTTTCCTGCGAAACGTAATTAACGCCACCAGGGACTCTTTGTAATCGAATTTCCTTGAGTTCGACAGGAGCAAGTCGGTCGCGAAAGACGCGCTGGAAATTTTCGGCGGCTTTGCGGGCGGCTTCTTCGCCGTGAAAGCCGGCGATCACTTCTTGTGCCAGACGCATCTTTACGTCCATCGGATGGGCTTCTCCGCTTGCGACTTCTTTCTTTAGCGCGGCGATTTCGCTTGGTGTGCGGTCGGTCACCAAGTCGTAGTAGGTCCACATCAACTCGTCAGGGATGGACATGAGCTTGCCGAAGATTTCGGCGGGGGGCTCGGTGATGCCTATGTAGTTGCCGAGGCTCTTGGACATTTTGCGTTGGCCGTCGAGGCCCACGAGAATGGGCATGGTGACAGCCACTTCGCCGGCCAGGCCATAGGCGCGCTGAATGTCGCGGTGCACAAGAATATTGAATTTCTGCTCGGTGGCGCCGATCTCGACGTCGGATTTGAGAGCGACAGCGTCGTAAGCTGTGAGGAGCGGGTAGAGAAGTTCGTGGACGGAGATAGGCTGGTGTTGTTCGAGACGGGAACGGAAGTCTTCGCGCTCGAGCATGCGAGCGAGGCTATAGTGGCCGCAGATGCGGACGATATCGTAGCTGGAAAGTTTGTCGAGCCACTCGGAGTTGTAGCGGACTTCCGTTTTTTGCGGGTCGAGGAGTTTGAAGACTTGGGCGAGATAGGTTTCGGCGTTGGCGTTGACTTCTTCGCGGGAGAGCGGCGGGCGCGTTTCGGAACGGCCGGTGGGGTCGCCGATCATGGCGGAAAAATCGCCGATTAAAAAAATCGCCGTATGGCCGAGGTCCTGGAAATGTTTCAGTTTGCGGAGGACTACCGTGTGCCCCAGGTGGATGTCGGGGGCGGTGGGGTCAACGCCGAGGTAGACTCGGAGCGGCGTGCTGGTTTTGAAGGAGTGGTCGAGCTTCGCTTTCAGTTCGGCTTCGGGAATGATTTCGGCCGTACCTTTTTTTAAGTAGGCGAGCTGTTCTTCTACGGGTTTGAATTTGGTCTCGGACATTTTTTAGTTCGATTGAATGACGCGGCGGCCTTCGATTTTGTACCGGCCTTCGAGAACAATGCGAACGGCTTCGGAATAGATTCTGTGTTCCTGCTGCAGGATTCGTGCGGAAAGCACGTCCGCCGTGTCGTCGTCTTCTATGGGAACGACAGCCTGCAGAACGATTGGGCCCGCGTCAAGATTCTCGTCCACAAAATGAACCGTGCATCCGGCGAATTTGACGCCGTATTCGAGCGCTTGCCGCTGCGATTCGAGGCCAGGAAAAGAGGGCAGCAACGACGGGTGAACATTCAAGATCCGATTCGGAAACGACGCAACAAAATACGGCGACAAGAGGCGCATGTACCCGGCCAGGCAAACCAGGTCGACCTTTTGTTCGTTCAAGACCTCAACGACTTGACGATCGTAGACTTCCCGCTCCAAACCCTTCGAAGGTATAGCGCGCACGGTGATGCCGCGCGACTTTGCACGCTCTATGCCGGGAGCGCCGTCGCGATTGCTGATTACAATGGCGATTTCCGCACCCGGGATCCGGCCCGAAGCAACACTCTCGGCAAGCGCTTCGAAATTCGAGCCGCGTCCGCTCAATAGCACGCCTATGCGCTTCTTCATTAACAAAAAACGTTAACACAACCGCGGGCATCGGCAAAACGAACGTACGTAACCAAACGGCAAGCAATTGCGTCGCAAAGTAAGCACGACGGCGTTAGAATGCCGATGCTGATGAAGGCTACTTTGAATGGAAAGCGACCACCATGAATAGATTCTGGAAAAAAGCTGGCAAGGAATTTGGACAAACCGCCATTCTTGCAGGGTTGACCGTTTTGCTTGGAGCAACCGCCGGAGCGCAGACGACTGCTCCAGCGAAAGCACAGAGTGCATCGCACGACCCGGCGGAGCCGCTGACCGGTAAGCCACACCCGAAAATTCTGCCGCGTCCATCAGGTGCGATCTCTCGCACAGCCGTGAATGAGAAGACCATGCGCGCCTTGATCCATGAGCAAGTCAGTTGCGGAACGCGGCTGACGCTTTCCTCGTGGACGGATCCGAAGCGCGGAATCGGCTGCGGGCGAGACTTTATCGTGACCCGCTTCAATGACATCGCTAAGGAATCCGATGGAAAGCTACAAGTGGTGGTGGATAAATTCGAAATGACGGCCGAGCGCACCGGAGGAAAGCCCGTCCACCTGGAAAATGTGTATGGAATCTTGCCAGGAACGGATGCAACGCTGGCGAAGACCGTTTTTATTGTCGATGGCGACTTTGACTCGCGGCCTACGAACGTGATGGATGCCGAAGCGGATGCACCAGGGGCGGACGACGATTCATCCGGCGTGGCAGTTATGCTGGAATCGGCGCGGCTGCTCAGCAAGGCCGCAGCGGCCGGGCACGGAGGGCGCGCGACTGTTATATTTGCGGCGTTTTCTGGGGAAGAGCAGGGACTGCTCGGAAGCACGCACATGCTCGAATGGGTGAAGGAACAGGGATATACGGTCGGCGGAATGATGGATAACGACATCGTGGGAGCAGATCCGGCGCCGGGCGGACCGCATCGCGTACGCGTTTTCTCTGGAAACGGAGAAATCGAAGATTGCGATTCGCCCTCGCGCGAACTGGCGCGCGCGATTGAAGAGATTGATGGGCGCTCGGCGATTCGCATGATTTTCCGGCTGGACCGCTATGGCCGCGGTGGCGACCATTATCCGTTTTGGAAGGCAGGCGATCCGGCGGTGCGCTTTACGGAACCTCTAGAGGATTACCACCATCAACACCAGACGCCGCGCACGGAAAACGGAATCGTGTATGGTGATCTGGAAAAATATCTAAATTTCACGTTTATGGGAAATGTTGCGCGCGATAACGCAGAGGCGCTGCGACAATTGGCGCTGGCTCCAGCCCCGCCGACAAAAGTGCGGTTGACAGGAGCCGTGACTCCCGACGCGAAGCTCTCATGGTTGGCGGACGAGGATGCGGACCGCGCGGGGTTTGAAATTTTGTGGAGAGAGACGACAGAAGCTCGGTGGAATGTTTATGATTTTGCCGCATCGGCCGCGCAAACCGTGTTGAAGGATGTTTCGACCGACAATCATTTTTTTGCGGTTCGGTCAGTCGGAAAAAACGGAGCTCGGTCCATCGCGGTCATCGCTGAAGCGGAACGGCGCGCCCCACCGCTGCCGAGCAGCACCCCGAAACAATAATTAGCCACAGCGGGGCATGATGCATATCGCCGGCCGAGACCTGGACTTTACTACTTCGGCGGCGAGATGAGCTGGGCGAAGGTGATGAAGTGGCCTGCGGGGTCCTGGATGGCGAACTCGCGCATACCGTAGAACGCGGTGTGTTCGGGCATGACCTTCGGCACGCTTTTCATCGCGGCGAGAACGGTGTCTAGATTGTCGGTTTCCAAGTAGAGAAACGTGGGCCCTTTACGTGCCGAAGCGGCCATGGCTGGCGGCGCGTCCTTTTCCACGCTGGCGTAGGTCTGATACATCACTTCGACGCTGCCTTTTTGGAAGGCGACGAAGCCGAGTTTGCTGCCATCTGGGACTTCGATGGTCTTTGTAAAGCCAAGGCGATCGACCCAAAAGGGCACGATGGGCTCAATTTCACTGACGAGCAGGACTGGGGTAATTTTCTTCACGTTCATGGGTTTCTTCTCCTCGAATGGCTTGCAGAGTGACAAATCCGAAGCGGCGAAAGCGCGCCTGTCTAAATTCCGCTTGCGACCAAGACTAGTCTTATTTAGACTAGAAGAGAATAAGGGAGCTTAATTTGCTTGTCAAGGAGGTTCTTATGCCAGCAAGAACGCGGGGACTAGGAGATTTGATCTCCATCGGGCCTGCCATGTTGCGGGATTTTGAGCTTTTGGGGATTCGCAGCGTCGAGCAGTTGGCGAAGCAGAATCCGCAGCGGATGTATGAAAAGATGGAGCGAGTTAGGGGACAGCGACAAGATCCGTGTGTGTTGGATACGTATTGCGCAGCCGTGGCACAGGCGAAGAATCCGCGTCTGGCGGCGGAAAAATGTCAGTGGTGGTGGTGGAGCAGGCAGAGGAAGAAACGAAGTAAGGACGTAAAGAGATAAAGGCAGGAGAAAGAAAGGGAGAAAAGATAACGCGGAGACGCAGAGATCGCAGAGGAGCGCGGAGAGATTGAAGAGAACTGTTAGCAGCGAAGAATAGATTAGGGCTGACTACACCGGACTTGGTGCTTTTGAGTTTGCTGGCGGAGCGGCCCATGCATGGGTATCAGGCGAATGCGGAATTGGAGCGGCGCGAGATTCGGGACTGGGCGGGAATTTCGCGGCCGCAGGTGTATTACTCGCTGGAAAAGTTGGCGCGCGCAAGCCTGATTCGTTCCCTGGAAACGCAAGAGCCTGCTTCGGGACCGGCGCGGAGCAGTTTTGAGACGACAGCCAAGGGACGCACGGCCTTGGCCGATGCCCTCGAGCGCGAGGGCTGGACAACGCAGCGGGATCGTCCGCCCTTTCTGACCTGGGTTGCGCTTTCCTGGCAGGCCCGGCCGGGCGTGTTTCAAAAGCAAATTCTGCGGCGGCAGAACTTTTTGCAACAAGAACTTGCACGCGAGAAGGAAACGCTCCGCTCGATCTTGGAGGAAGTGGGGCATCCGTACCATGAAGCCGTGTGGATGGTGAGCTTGATGATCGAGCAGTTCCGCACGGAGCTGCGATGGCTGAAGCGAGTAGCGCAAGAATCGAAGAAGCGAGGACGAGCGAAGCATCCGGATTATGCTGCGGCAGAAGATTGAAGAAAAAGAAAAAGGATTTACACAGAAGGCGCACAGAGCACAGAAAAGAAAAAAGCTTACAGGTTGAGGGAGCCGGAGTGGGCAACGCGCGGTTTGCCGGAATCGCCCCGCTCGATGCGGCCGATGCGGAAAAACTTCTCTCGGCGGCGCTTTAGATCGGCTTCAACGGATTTGACATGGGCTGGTGGCACGACGAGGATCATGCCGACACCCATATTGAACGATTGTAGCAATTCGTTGGTCTCGATTTTGCCGAGTTCCGCGAGAAATTTGAAAATAGGTGGCACGGGCCAGGCAGCGAGATCGATTTGCGCTTTCACCCCGGATGGCAGGACTCGCGGCAGATTTCCAGGAATGCCCCCGCCCGTGATGTGCGCCAGAGCGGAAACCCAGCCGCGTGCGACGATATTCTTGAGCGCCGGTGCATAGCACGAATGTGGCTTCAAGAGTTCCGCGCCGATTTTGTTTCCAACTTCAGCGACGTACGTGTCCGGCTTCAGTTTCGCAACCTCAAAAACAAGTTTGCGGGCCAGCGAGTAGCCGTTGGTGTGCAGGCCGGCGGATGGCAAGGCCAGCAATGTGTCGCCGGGCTTTACGGATTTTCCAGTCAAAAGTTTCTTGCGTTCGACGACGCCGACGATAAAGCCCGCAAGATCGTATTCTCCGGGGGGATAGAATCCCGGCATTTCCGCGGTTTCGCCGCCGATCAGCGCGCAGCCGGCCTTGCGGCACGAGCGGCCCATGCCTTCGACAAGCTGCTCGATGACTGCGGGATCGAGTTTTCCCATGGCCAGATAATCAAGAAAGAAGAGCGGCGACGCGCCCTGCACTAGAATGTCGTTCACGCAATGATTGACGAGGTCGCCACCGACAGTCGAGTGCACGCCCATGGCGATGGCGATCTTCAGTTTCGTGCCCACGCCATCGGCGCTTGAAACGAGAACCGGCTCTTTCCATTTTTTATTGTCGAGCGCGAAGAGAGCGCCGAAGCCGCCGATACCTCCGAGGACGCCGCTGGTGAACGTGCGATTGGCGTGGTGCCGGATGCGCTGTTTCACCTCGTCAGCGATGGCGATGTTCACTCCGGCGTCGGCATATTTCATCGGCGATGAATTCGCTTTCGTTTTTTCCCGGGCACAAGTTCGCGCCAGTCGTGCTCTTCGCGGATGAACTGCAAACTGCCGCGGCGGGGCTCGCGGCGAAATTCCCAGGCTATGCGCACGTCGTTCGCGCGCCGCATGCCGGACTAAAACAGGTGGAACAAGCGCCTCCAGCGCACAGTACTTGGATGAATGATGGCGTCCGCATAGGCCAAGAACCTTTCGCGAATCTGGCCCGGCTCCCACGCATCTCCGGGAGCATTCAGCGACATGTAAATCATCACCGGCGTGCCAATCATATCGCTTCGTGGAACGCAGCCCCAGAAGCGGCTGTCGTACGAGTTGGTGCGGTTGTCGCCCATCACGAAATAACATTTTGGCGGAACTTTGTAGGGCCCTTTAAAGTCGTACGGCTCGCTCCGGCCGAGCGTGTAGTTTTCGGCTAGTCTTTGCCCATTGATCCACACGGAGCCGTCGTGAATTTCGATGCTATCACCAGGCAGACCGATGACCCGCTTCACGTAGTCCGGCTGATCCGGCGCGAATGGCGGTTTGAATATAATGATTTGCTGACGCTTGGGATTGCGCCAGAGAGAGACGTGAAGGTTGGTGAAGGGAATACCGGCGTCATAGCCGATGCGGCTCATGATGAGATGATCGCCGATCAGAAGCGTATTTTCCATCGAACCAGAAGGAATAACGCGTGCCTGGCCAATGGCGCCATTAATCAGGAGAAACGCGAGCCCCACCCAGAACCACGCGATGATTTCGCGTTGCACGCGCTTGCCCATGGGAAGATGAGCTTCGTCGGCTGCCTTGCCCGCTTCTTTGCCGCTTGCATTTTTCTTTTCGTCAGCCTTCATGTTCCACCGCAACGGGTTTTTCCATAAGTGCGCAGTCCAGAGCGTCCCCATTTTTTGCGTCCGAAGCGTTTCCGTTGCTCTCGCGAACTTCAAGCTGCACGAGATCCGTCGGATAGACGCCGGTATAACAGGACGTGCAAAACTTGGTTTCGGTGTCATTCACGGCTTGTCGTAGCGCGGGAAGTGAGACGTAACCGAGCGAATCCGCGCCGAGAAACTTGCAAATTTCTTCGGGGGAGTTCGAGGAAGCGATGAGCTCTTCGCGCGTGGGCGTATCGACGCCATAATAGCAAGGAGAAATAGTGGGCGGACAACTGATGCGCACGTGGACTTCGCGGGCGCCGGCTTCCCGAACCATGCGCACGATTTTGCGGCTGGTGGTGCCGCGAACGATGGAATCGTCGACGAGAATGACGCGCTGGCCTTCAATGAGCCCGCGAATAGGATTGAGTTTCAGTTTCACGCCGAAGTTGCGAATGGCTTGCGAAGGTTCGATGAACGTGCGGCCGATGTAATGATTGCGGATTAAGCCCATGCGAAACGGGATCCTGGATTCAAGGGCGTAGCCGACGGCGGCGGGCACGCCGGAGTCCGGAACAGGCACGACGATATCCGCGTCCACGGGATGTTCGCGAGCGAGCAGGCGTCCCAGCGCTTCGCGGCTTTCATTGACGCTGCGGCCGAAAATAATGCTGTCCGGCCGCGCGAAGTACACATGTTCGAAAATGCATTGCTGGCGCGGCTTTTGCGGCGCGAAGTGAATGGACTCGATGCCGGAGCGAGAGATGCGCACCATTTCGCCGGGCTCGATTTCGCGGATGTATTGCGCGTTCAGCAAATCGAACGCGCAGGTTTCTGATGCCACCAGCCAGGTTTCGTTCGCGGTTGCAGTAGCAGGAAGTCTGCCGAGCACCAAGGGCCGAAAGCCGCGTGGATCGCGCACGGCGTAGAGCTCGTCCTGCGTAAGAACGAGCAGCGAATAGGCGCCTTCGACCTGGTTGAGCGCGTCGCCCAGCGCGCCGGATAGATTGCGGGCTTGCGAGCGGGCGATAAGGTGCACGATCACTTCCGTATCGCTGTTTGTCTGGAAAATCGAGCCGCGATGCTCGAGTTTGCGGCGCCACTCAGCGGCGTTGGTGAGATTGCCATTGTGGCCAAGCGCGATTTTGCCTTTGTTGCAGTCAATCGTGATGGGCTGCGCGTTGAGGAGAGCTTTCTCGCCCGCGGTCGAATAGCGCGTATGGCCGATGGCCAGGCTTCCCGGTAGCTTGGCCAGCACGCTGGGCTGAAAAATTTCTTCGACTTCGCCCATGGCGCGATGCAAGTGGAGATCCGTGCCGTCGCTCGAAACGATGCCGGCGGATTCCTGGCCGCGATGCTGTAGCGCGTAGAGGCCGAGATAAGTGAGATTTGCGGCCTCGGAATGGCCGAACACACCAAACACACCACATTCGTCGTGGAAGTGATCGTCCGTTATGTGAGCTAGTTTCATCACGCGATTCTGCTCGAACTGAATCGCTGTCGCACGACCGGAATACGCAGCCAAACAACGACAGCCACTACTATACATATCGCGACCAACGGCTTGAAAGAGAAACGGTCAGTGAGAGTTATCGATATGCAGCCCACTCCAATTACAGCGCAAAGCACAAAGCACAAGCGATACCCCCAGCGGCGCCACTGGTTAATCCCGATGCCATTAGCAAGAAAGATCGCTCCAATAAGGCCGCTTTCGAGCTCGGAGTTCGGTGTGACTGCCTGTGCCTCTCGGGAATAGCGAGAGGCGTGTCCGGAAAGACTCTCGGCAAGTTCTAGGAAATACATCATCGCTAAACAAACCGAAAAAACGGCGATCGCACTCCTGCCAACCGTCGGCACGTCCTGTGATTTCAGGGCCACCCGTACGACCGTAAAAAACACTGCCGCAAGCAAGAGCCAATCCTCGGCAGCGCCAGGTGGCGCACCAAGCTCTCTAGGATCCAGTAAGAACACTCGAATGGCTTGACCCAAACTCATCAACATTCCTATGGAGCAGCAGACGACAAAAACAAACCAGCCTCTGCGTAAACCATTCTGTATCATTTGTTAATCAGTTCTTCCAGCGAATTGGCCCAGATACCAAGCAGTGAGTCGAGGGGGGAATCGATCACTGCGATTCCCTTATATTCGATGCGGAGCGCGCCGCCAAGATGCACTTTGCCGATCTCTCTCGCGCCGACACCGTATTGTCTCGCAGTTTCGAGAACAGCGGCAAGTTTTGTCGGCGAAACGGATACGACACAGCGGGCGCCGCGTTCGTTGAAGAGCGCGTGTTCGGCGGGGCCATCGGCATCTCAGATTAACGTTTGCACTCAAGGCCGGCACGGCGTGACGTGCCCCTACTGGAGGACGGCGGCGAAGCAGGATTCGGCGAGCGTGACGGCGATGCCGCCATCGGAGATGTCGTGAGCGGATTGGAGCGATCCGTCGGACGCGAGAGCGACCAAGCAATCGATGAGGCGTTTTTCGGCAGGCAAATCGATCGCTGGTGGTTCGCCGGAGACAATGCCCGCGATAGTCTTCGAATATTCAGAAGACGAAAATTCGCGCGCGCCATCGGAGGACTGATCGGTTTGTAGGGGCACGGCATGCCGTGCCCGTTCCAACGGGGCATCGGCATTCGCGCCATCGAGGAGGACAACGATGTCGCCCTCCGGCGCGGAAGACGATTTTCAAGACGCGGGAAGCATCTTCAAGGATGCCGAGGATGCCGATGACCGGCGTGGGATAAATGGATTTGCCCAGCGTCTCATTGTAAAAGCTAACATTTCCGCCGGTGATGGGCGTCCCGAGTTCGTTGCAAGCAACGGTGAGGCCGTCGATAGCTTCGCTGAACTGCCACATGACTTCCGGTTTTTCTGGGCTGCCGAAATTCAAGCAATTCGTTGCCGCGATGGGGCGCGCGCCCGATGTGGCCACGTTGCGCGCGGCTTCGGCGACGGCGTGCATGGCGCCGACCCGCGGATTCAGTTGGCACCAGCGGCCGTTGCCGTCGGTCGCCAGCGCCAAAGCGCGTTTAACGACCCCTGTTTGCGGATCCTTGATGCGCACGACCGCGGCATCGCTTGCGCCGGGGCCGGCGAGCGTGTTGGTGCGCACACTCGTGTCGTACTGCTCCGTGATCCAACGTTTGGAGGCGATGGCCGGCGAAGCCAGCAGCTTTGCAAAATTCGCGGTTAGATCTGTGCCTTCCGGCGCGAACGCAAACCAATCGGCGGGCGTCTCATGTCGCAACGGCGGCTGCGCGATGGGGCGGCGATACACCGGACCTTCTTCGGCAAGCGGATGCGCGGGAATTTCGGCGGCGATTTGCCCGTGATTCAAAACTTTCGCGATACCGCCGTCAGTGACCGTGCCGACCACGACGGCGTCGAGCCCCCACTTTTTGAACACGCCGAGGACTTCACGCTCGCGTCCTTTTTCCGCGACGAGCAGCATGCGCTCCTGCGATTCGCTGAGCATGATTTCATAAGGGGACATGCCCGTTTCGCGTTGTGGAACTTTGGCAAGATCGATTTCGATGCCGGTGCCGCCTCGCGAAGCCATTTCCATCGTCGAGCAAGTGAGTCCCGCAGCGCCCATATCTTGAATCGCCACGACCGCGCCCGTCTGCATGGCCTCGAGGCAGGCTTCGAGCAATAGCTTTTCCATGAACGGGTCGCCGACTTGCACGTTTGGACGTTTCTGTTTGGATTCTTCCGTGAATTCCGCCGAAGCGAGCAGCGATGCGCCGTGAATGCCGTCGCGTCCGGTTTTTGCGCCAACGTAAATCACGGGATTACCGATGCCTTTTGCCTTCGCAAGAAAAATCTCTTCCTTGCGAGCGATTCCCAGAGCAAGTGCGTTGACAAGCGGATTTTGCGAGTAGCATGCCTCGAACCCAACTTCGCCGCCGATGGTTGGGACGCCGAAACAATTTCCGTAGTTTGCAACGCCGCGAATCACGCCATCGAGGATGCGCCGATTCTTGGCGGCGTCTTCTTCGCTGGTGCCCTTGCCCGGAGTAATTTCGCCGAAGCGAAGCGAATCGAGCACGGCGATCGGCCGCGCGCCCATGGTGAAAATATCCCGCAGGATTCCGCCAACGCCGGTTGTGGCCCCTTGAAACGGTTCCACGTAGCTCGGATGATTGTGCGATTCGATTTTGAACGCAGCAACGAGCCCATCGCCGATGTCCACCACGCCCGCATTCTCGCCAGGACCCTGCACGACGAGTTTTCCGTGGGTGGGCAGCCGCTTGAGGTGGACTTTGCTCGATTTGTAGGAGCAGTGCTCGCTCCACATAACGCTGAAAATGCCGAGTTCGGTGATGTTGGGATCGCGGCCGAGAATTTGCTGAATGCGCGCGTATTCGTCGCGTGTCACGCCATGTTCGGTGGCGATTTCCGGAGTCACTTTGATTTCGGCGCTAGCGGTAGCCATTTGTGTGGTTCGCGGTCCTTCAGTCGATTTTCTTTTCAAGGTAACGATCAAATCCAGCGGGCCAATCGCTCGCAGGAATGCCGCGTTCTTCGGAGTCCATCACGGGCTTTCGCATTTCCAGGTCTCTCGAGACTCCCAGAAAGGCCCGAAATTCGCCCCACACGGCAAGGCCGCAGGCACTGCCGTCCGCCGCCCAGCCAATGTCCACCAGATCCTCATCGACAGTGACTTTCGAACGGTCGTAGATGTGCGCGCACTTCAGGATTTTCTTTGGCGCCTCGTCGTAAAGATAGAACCAGCCGGATCGGCCAGAATCTTCAAAGACGGCGAAAACCCCTTCCGGTCCGGGCGAATACAGCATGAAATTGCCGGCATCGCCGCCGGAGCCAGGCGTTGTAACGCCGTTTTCCGCGGAAGGCGCGTCCTTCCCGGCATTTTTCGCGGCCTCTTGCTGCCAGTACAAGTTCCGTGCGCGAACAAAGTCCTCGTAGCTCAGTTCAGAGAGTTCTTCATTCATCGAATCTCTCAAATCGAAACAGGTTTGAGCCCCGCCGGAATTTCTTCGATAAACCCCCCGTCACCTTCACGCTGTGGCCTTTGCAGCGCCCGTGAGAGCTTCGACCATGGACATGAAAACAACCAGTCCGTCGGAAGAACCCAGAGCGGATTCCACGGCGCGCTCAGGGTGAGGCATCAGTCCGGTCACGTTGCGCTCGCGATTGCAAATGCCGGCGATGTTGTTCATCGAGCCGTTGGGATTTCCGACGGCGTCATCCGCTCCGTCCGGAGTCGTGTAGCGGAAGACAACCTGCCGGTTTTTCTCGAGGTCCGCGAGCGTGGCTTCATCGCAAGTGTAATTGCCATCGTTGTGCGCGATAGGAATGGTCAGGATTCGACCGGCCTTCGCTGCGTTGGTAAACGGTGTGTCGGTTTGCTCGACGCGGATATGAACGTGCCGGCAGATGTAGCGTAGGCCGCTGTTGCGCATCATCGCGCCCGGCAGCAAGCCTGCTTCCAGCAGAATCTGGAAGCCGTTGCAGATGCCGAGCACCATGCCGCCGCTGTTGGCAAACTTTTCGACAGATTTCATCACCGGCGAAAAACGCGCGATCGCGCCAGTGCGCAAATAATCGCCGTGCGCAAACCCGCCCGGCAAAATGATCGCATCGCAATTCGCAAGATCCTGCGATTGGTGCCAAATAAATTCGACGGGCTTGTTCAGAACGTTCCCGATGGCGTAAAACGCGTCGTGGTCGCAATTGGACCCGGGAAAAACGACGACTCCGAATTTCATTGCGCGTTGGCTCCGTATGGCATTCGCGGAACGCTCATTTTAGCACAGGGCGGCCATTTCGTATTGAAAGCGGAAAACAAGGACAAAAGATAACGCAGAGACGCAGAGCGCTAAGAAATCGCAGTGAAGGAAAAGATTAGCGGCGCCTTTTCGGGGGTCGGCGAGCTTTTGTTTTTTTTCGCGGCCGCTTCGATTTCCTTGGTTTTTCAGCGGCGGCCAATGCGCGGCGTTTCTTGGAGGCCCAGCCCGGTTTGTTCACCTGGCGGCCACGCGCGATAGCCAGTGCGTCCGCCGGAACGTTCTCCGTAATCGTCGACCCAGCGGCTACGTAAGCGCCATCTCCAATGCGCACCGGTGCTATCAGCGCGCTATCGCTCCCGATAAACACTTTGTTGCCGATCGACGTCGGGAACTTGTGAAAGCCGTCGTAATTGCAGGTGATCGTCCCCGCGCCGATATTGCTTTTCGATCCGATCTTCGCGTCGCCAAGATACGTAAGGTGATTCGCCTTGGTGCCTTCTCCGAGAGTGCTTTTCTTCAGCTCGACGAAATTTCCGATACGCACATCTGCTTTCAGGTGATTCCCTGGACGCAATCGCGCGAAGGGACCGATGTGCACGCGATCATCCAGCCGGCTTTCCGTCGTAACGCAATGTGGCTCGACGATGACGTCGTCGCCCAGCGTGGTGTCATGCAGGATGCTGCCGGCTCCGATGCTGCAGCGTGCTCCCAACCTGGTCTTTCCAAGAAGCTGCACGCCGGCTTCAAGAACAGTGTCTTCGCCTGCAGTAACCTCCGGATCGATCAGCACCGTCTCCGGCAATTGAATGGTCACTCCCGCGTCCATCAGCGCGGCGCGCTTCCGTTCGCGGAAAACGCGGTCCACTTCCGCCAAATCCGCGCGCGTGTTGCAGCCCAGAACTTCGCGTGGGTCAGGCGCGACTTCCGCAAGCACAGTCTCGCTCTTGGCGGTCATAACGCCGATCGTATCGGTTAGGTACAGCTCGCGATGTTGATTGTTCGGCTTAACGTGCGCCAAAGCCGGCCACAGTTTTTCCAGCGTAAAGCAATAAATGGCGGAGTTAATTTCGTTCAGTTCGCGCTGGTCCGGCGTTAGTTGCGATTCTTCCACGATGGCCGCGACGGCCGTTTCGGACTTTCGCAAGATGCGGCCGTAGCCCGAGGGATCAGCGAGCACGGCGGTCAAGATCGTGGCAGCGGCATCTCCATCGCGATGTGCGGCGATGAGAGCTTTGAGCGTTTCCGTGCGCACCAACGGCGCGTCCCCTGGCAAAACGACGGCAAACTTGGCTCTGCCCAGAGCGCGGCGCGCAACTTGCATCGCATGCCCGGTGCCGTGCTGCGGCTGTTGCAACACCGTCTCAGCGCCGAGCGGCTCGACCATGGAGGTCACCAACTCGGCTTGATGCCCCACGATGACGACGGTTTGCTTTGCGCCCAACGGCGCGCATGCGCGGACCACGTGTTCGATGAGCGTCCGTCCTCCTGCGCGGTGCAACACCTTCGCAAGACTCGATTTTAGCCGGGTACCTTTTCCTGCGGCGAGAACGACGATAGCTAGATCGTGATTGGACATGGTTTCAGCCCATTCTGCGGGAGCACTCGAGATTTCGCAATCCGGGGATGCTTGGCAGGGGACGAATGTCTAATCAGTGGCCGTGGCGGGAGAGAGGGTCGTTAGATGGACTTCGCGTTCCACCGGAGCTGCTTCCCCTGTCGTAATCGTCCAGAGGGAGGGATCGGCGAGCAGTCGGCTGACCAGTTGCGTGTGGAGCGCATGGCCCGCTTTGTGGGCCTCGACGCGAGCCAGCAAGGGTAAACCCGCCAGAGCTAGATCGCCAATCAGATCCAGCGCCTTATGGCGGCCAAACTCGTCTGGGAAGCGGAGCGGCCCATTCATCACGCCGTCGTTGGTCAAAACGATGGCGTTATCCAGCGACCCACCGCGGATCAAGCCCATGGACCGCAGCGGCTCTATGTCTCGCTCGAAACAGAACGTTCGCGCGCGAGCCAGCAGGTGCCTAAAAGTCTCTGGATTTACCACCATCTCGACTTCTTGCTGGCCGACCAGTGGATGTGGGAAGTCGACATAGCATCGCACGCGAAATTCGTCAGCAGGGTAGATGCCAATCCGGCGGTCGCCCTCCTCGACCTCAAGCGGCTTGAGCACCTTCAAATAGCGGCGTTTGCGGCGCAGCTTGCGAACTCCCGCTTTTTCGAGCATCTGCATAAAGGGCTCAGCGGAGCCGTCCAAAATGGGAATCTCGATCGAATCGATGTCGATGTAAACGTTGTCGATGCCGCAGGAATAGATGGCTGCCAGCAAGTGCTCGGTAGTCGAGAGTAAAACGCCCTGCTTCATCAAACTGGTCGCGTAGCTGACGCGGGCGACGTTGTGGCCTTGGGCTTCAATCGGAAAGTAATCCAGGTCCGTGCGACGAAAAACGATGCCGGTATCCGCCGGTGCAGGCAGAAGGCGGACATGTCCCGAGACCCCGGTGTGCAGACCCACACCTGCAGCGGACGCTTCTCTTGCTATGGTGGATTGAAACATTGCCCCTTGGTAAGATAGCACTTTGTTGGCCAGGGTTTCACCTCTTTGTCCATCTTTTTCAGTAACTTATAGGAACACTGGAGGGCCATTCTTGTTGCGGTGTGTCAATTACGCATCATTTCGCCCTTCCCGCGTGTCTTACATCCAACCTTTCCCTGCCCACTGTAGCCAGCTTTCCTAGCCCATTTGCTATTCTCAGGCTTCCTTTCTCATTCGGGCCGCGTCCCAACTTCTGACAGTGCTATAATTGCTAGTCCGTTTTTGCAAACGGCGTTGTTCCGATCGTCGGGAACAGGATAGGTGAGGCATGAATCGAACGGCTCGCATCGGGGTTCTTTGCGTTTCGGTAGTTATCTTTTGTTATGCCGGGCTTGGTCATGTTCTCGGCCGCACATCGGACGACAAAGCGTATAAGTCCCTCACGGTATACAGTGAAGTCCTTCAGAAAATCCAGCAGGATTACGTCGACGAGCCAAATCTACATTTGGTGACCACCGGCTCCCTACACGGGCTTCTGGAATCCCTCGACCCGCAGTCCAGCTATCTGACGCCGCGCGAGTACACGGAATACAAGCAGAAGCTGGCGGCGAATATAGCGGGCGATGCTGGCGTCACACTGAGCAAGCGCTTCGGCTACATCATCGTGATTTCCGTTCTGCCGGAAAGTCCCGCCGACAAGGCCGGTATCCATAGCGGCGACATTTTGGAATCCATCGCGGGCTTTACGACTCGCGATATGTCCGCGGGGCAAGCGATGAATTTTCTGCATGGCCAGCCGGGCACCGGGGTAAAGGTCGGCGTCATTCGGCGCGGCAAGACGGATCCCGATCAGGTGGACATTGTGCGCGAGAAGCTCAGCCCTGAAAAGCTCGTCAGCGAGAAGGTTGATCCTGATATCCTCGCTCTTCGCTTGCCTTCGCTCAACCCCGGCCGTGCCGACGAAATTCGCGCCCGCTTGCTGGAAGCGGATAAGCAGGGCGTACACAAAGTGATCCTCGACCTTCGGGAATGCGGCCGCGGGCCGGTTTCCGAAGCGATTTCTGTCGCCAGGCTTTTTGTACCTTCCGGGACCTTGGCCACTCTAAAGGGCCAAACGATTACGACTCAGGTTTCCTCTGCTGATTCGAGCAAGGTGGTATGGAAGGGACCGGTTTCCGTGCTAATCGACGCAACTACATCCGGCGCAGCGGAAGTTCTGGCTTCGGCGATGGTTGCCAACCACCGCGGCGATGTGGTTGGCGAGCGTACGTTTGGACTTGCTTCGGAGCAAAAACTGATCACGCTCGATGACGGTGCCGCGCTCTTTCTGACCGTCGGCAACTATTACAATACCGACGGGAAATCGATTCTCGCGGAAGGCGTCCTGCCATCCGAAGTTGTTACTGCTTCGGCCGACGATGACGCCGATGCCGGCGACGATGATGGCGGCGGCTCGGCGGACGCCCAAAAGGAACCCGCTCCGCCTCGCCCCTTGTCCCCTGAGGATCCGATTTTCCACAAGGCTCTGGAACTCTTGAAGACCCCCCAGAAAAAAGCCGCCTGACGATTCGTGCTGGCGCGCCGCGGGGCAATATTCCAATCCTCTTCGTTCCAGCAGGAACGATCCAGGCGGCCTTTCTTAGCCGCTCCGGTCGTGCTGCTCTTTGCAATTGCCCTGCTTTTTGGGGGTTGCAAAAGCGAGCGAGAAAAGCCTCTCTCCCCTGGCCGGGTCCACGCTATCACCCGCGAAATGATGCATGCCTCGGCAGGTTTCGGCAAGCAACCTGGAGATATCGCTTCCCACGTGCAGTTTGATGGCACGCATCCCGGGCGCCCGGATCAACTTTTTGTCGTGCTCCCTGCCGGCGACTCCGAACAGTCCCGCCGGGAATCCGTGGCCAAGCTCGTGCAATCTCTGAGCGGCATCGCCACCTCTAACCATCTAACGCTCGATGCCCCAACAAAATCGGGAGCCCTTCTACTCTTGAATTTTCGAAGTGCGGACGTTCTTACGAATTCGGTCCACATCATCATTCCAATGTCGGCCCGCGCCTCCTCTCCGGCTTCTCCTCGCTCCGTGGAACAAGGTGGCACTGCGCGCCTGGCTATCATCCTTGATGATTTGGGAACCGATCGCGCAGCCGCCGACGCGATTTTTGCTTTGCCTTATCCCCTAACTATCTCGGTCCTGCCCAATCACGCACATTCCGCCGACATTGCGGAAGAGGCCCATCGCCGCGGCTACGAAGTTATGTTGCATCTCCCTATGCAATCTGTCGGCAACGAAATGGCGGAAGCTCAGGAGCTACATCCGGGCATGCCCGCGGACGAAATCCCCATGCTATTCGAGCAAATGATGGAGAGCGTTCCTTATGCCTCAGGTGTAAATAATCATCAGGGTTCGCAAGCCACTGCCGATTCCGCCCTCATGCAGGAATTGATGCCCGTTCTTGAGAAATGGAATCTATTTTACGTGGACAGTCGTACCACCGCCGCGACTGTCGCCTACGACACCGCTCAGCGCCTGGGAGTGCGCTCCGCCTTCCGGAATGTTCCCTTCCTCGATGATGTCGCAGAAGTCTCCGCGGTCCGCAAGCAGCTCGAACTGGCTCTCCGCGGCGCGAAAGAAAAGGGAGGGGCCATCGCTATCGGTCATCCACATCCTGCGACGCTGCAAGCCCTCAGCCAGGTTTTGCCGCAAGCGAAGCAGCGCGGCGTTCAATTGGTCTACGCTTCCGACCTTGTGCATTGAAAACGTCAGCTCGTTGCCGCGGTGCTTTGCCCTTCCTGTTTCCCCGGATAAAGACGATTCACAACCAGAAAAAAGACAGCCAGAATCAGAAAATCGAAGACGCTGGCTTCTGGCCCGGCGGAGCCGCCTGTTATCCAGTGCGGTCCATGCAGCGTGGCGTTGGATAGATGGCCAGGGAAAATCATTCCGCTGTCCGGAACGGAAAAAAGAAACGTCTCTCCGAAATCGAAAGCCGCGTGCATGCCCAGCGCGAACCAAAGACTTCCCGTGCGTTTCAGTGTGAAACTCCAGAACAGCCCCACGAATGCCACACCGGCTACGCCAACCCAGCCCTCGCCCGAATTGTGGATGTGGACGGCTCCAAAAGCCAATGAGAGAAGCACGGCCGCAGGCCAAAAACCGATCCCTTGGGCCAACGTGTACAGGGTATAGCCGCGGAAAAGAAATTCTTCGCATAGCCCGACCACCACGAAAAATGATCCCCAGAACAACGCCCATTTGGCAATCGCCGCTCCATGCTCAGCCAGGCTTCCGAACGAATAACCGCTGAACGTCGCAATCAGCCCTATCAACATACAAATCTCGCAGAACCCGAACAGGCAGCCATGGCCAAACAGTCTTCCGAACGCGCCTCGCGCGGGAAGTCCATAAATTCCCACCGGGACTTCCTCGAGTTGCGCCATGATCCACGCCGCAAAAAACGCAACGAGGAAGCTCACCAATTCTCCCAGGAACTGATAGCTGGGCGAAAAAACTCCTCGAGCCGGCCTTAAGATCTGGCTCAAAAGCAAAATAGCTGCGCTCCAAAGTACGAAACAAATGGCCAGGTAAATTGCCACGCGCCATCCGGCGCCCAAGCCAGCCTTGTTGGTCAAGATCTGCCTGGAAAAAGTGCCCTCGCCGGGGTCGATCCCCTTGTGGGTCTCGGGCGGTGCGCCAGGTGTATCCCCTTCCATTTTTCGCTCCAATGACCCTTTCGCCGCCCGTCTCACTCTGTGACGCCCTGGTGAGTAGAGCGTAAGCAGTTAGGCCTGAATGAACCATCCCCCTGCCGCAACTTGAAAAAAGCTGCTCCCCCCGGAGCTTGTTTCAAAATAAGAGACTGCTCCGTGACAGTTCGAGCTTTTCTCCACGCACCCGATCAACTTAATGCCGCACGGTGATCGAGTCCATAGCTCCATGAAGAATGCACGTGACATCTTCTAACTGCGTTGTTATATTTAACCGGTTATAAGCGTGATCCTCAGGCACGTTGGCAACTAACCGGTTTATGGAGGCAGACTTGATGCCTGTCGCCGTCCCGTCCTCAGCTCTCATCGGTGGCCGTCTCTCACTCGATTTTGCTAATGAGCTTGGCTTCTCCTCCGATTTCTCCTGGGAAGCTCTACTTCGCTTTCTTTTGGACACCCGCATCATCTCTCCGGAGCGCAGCTCCCGATTGCTCGCTCTTCCCCAAATCGACCCGCAAAGCTCTGACGCGCTCCTCAGCAAAGCTCAACGGCTGCACGCCTCCCTACAACAAGTCTTCGGCGCCCTGCTCCAAAAGGAAGCGATTCTCCGAGAATGGGTTGAACCCATCAACGAAGTCCTGCGCATCACCGAAGGGCATGACGAGCTCCTCTTGCAAGGCGACGCTTGGGGCCTGGAATTTGTCGCTCGCGAGGGCGGTCTGGATTGGCTCCTGGCGGCAATAGCCCGATCCGCTGCAGAGATCATTGCCGAAGGTCCCGGTGCGCGCCTCCGAATCTGCTCCAACCCAGCTTGCGGCCTCTTTTTCTATGACACTTCACGTACTCGCCGGCGCCGCTGGTGTTCCATGTCCCGTTGCGGCAATCGCCACAAAGTCGCCGCATTTTCCCGTCGTCATTCTGTATCTCGCCACGCGCACTAACTTTCCCTTGGACGTCATCCGGGCATGGCTACTTCACATACTTGGGCGGTTCCCCCTTCGACCACGGATCGTAGCTGTACGCGAACACCAAACGGTCCGCTAGTGGCGGATGCGAATAGAGCCAGAACGTTATGAACTCGGGCGGGTTTGGGTCTGCCAGATCAATCTCTCCGAGTGCCTGAAACGATTGCGCCGCCACTGCGGAAGAATCGGGCACAATCCCATGAATCACTTCCAACCCGTACACATCCGCGGCGTGTTCCTGCATTCGCGAGAAACCATTAACGATCGGCGAAGACAAGAACATGGCCATCTCCAACAGGAGCAGCAGCACGGCAAGAGAAGCCCAGTCCTCGGGACCGTAGATCCTCCAATCTGCGCTCCAGCGGCCCAGCGTCCAGTGCAACGCGCGAAATATCGCATAAAAGCCAATCAACAATAGGGCGGCAAAAAACAAAAAGCCTTTCCAAACGTGGCCCAGAACATAGTGCCCCAACTCATGTCCAACAATGAAGAGGGTCTCCTCGGTGGTCATCTTCTGAATCGTGGTATCCCACACCACCACACGTTTCGATGCTCCCAGTCCCGTCACGTACGCGTCAATCGCGTTCGTTTTTTCGCTCGCTTTCATCAAGAACACGCGTTTCGCCGGTATCGGCACGCCGGCATGTTGGGTCAATTTTTCAATGGCCGCCACCAAATCCGGATGCGAGGCTTCCAATGGTTCAAACGTATTGAAAAGTGGATCGATAAACCACGGGCTGATGAACACAAAAAACAGCAAAACGGGTAGCGCGACAAACCAGAAATGCAGCCACCACCGCTGTGGACTCCTTCGGATGACGTTAGACAGAATCAGCGCAAGAATCAGCGCGAATCCCGCCGTCAGCAGCTGTTCTTTGCTCCAATCTTGGAACCAGGATCCCCAGTTTTGTACGGATACTTCGTAGCGGCGCGACAAAACGTGACCATACATGCGCAGTGGAAGGGCTATCACATCCAATGTCAGTACCAGCAGCGGCATAAACACCAGCGCTTGCAGCCATCTCCTGTCGCTTGCGCTCTCTGCCCAGTCCCGAAATTTCGCGGCGATTCCAAACCGCAGCAGGATCACCAGGGTAAGCACCGAGAGCGCGACCGAAATAAAATACAGCGTGTAGGAAGCCCGTGAGTAAGTTACCGCTTCTTCGTAGCGTTGTAGCGAAAGCTTATACCCCTCGGTTTTTGTTTGCCGCGGAGTCGCGGATTGGGCGGAGCGGGTCTCGGTAGGAACCGGAGGCGCAGGCAATGCTTGCGCAGAAGGCGGCTGTTCGTTCGCCATAGCAGCTGCGCGAATGGATCCGCAAACACTCGCGGATAGACACAGGCCGAGTGACAGTACTATTCCGAGACGGTGAAAAAAAGTGCACCGCTCCATTCAGACCTCCTCGCAAACTGCCAACAGTAACCACCCGTGCGTTCTGGACCAGGGCCGCACGCGGCGGGAGTATGCCGCACGAATCGCAAGCGCGCAAGACTCGATCTCGTCGAGGCAGGTTGGCTGCTGGGCCGCGAACGTCCGCAGGAAATACCTCAAAGTGGAGGAGCGTTCTAAGGCGAATTCGCGTTTGGAGCGAAGTGCGCCGTCTTCAGGCAATAATTCCTTACCGCCCCCGTGCCGGCCAGCCCGATATGTACGAAAGATGTCCAGCGTTCCAGCTTGTGGTGTCCATACCGGTGAAACAAATACGCCGCTCCGATGGAGACTCCCGTCGCCGACGCTTCGATCGCAGCGAACGCCGCGTGATTGTCCACAGCATCATTCGTCAGAAAGATTTCCTGTCTTCCACGCCGCCTCATGTTCAGCGTCGAAAAATAATCCAGCGTTCGCGCTGTCCCAACTCCGGCGAATAACCACACGTTTTCTTTATCCCAGAACCGGTGTTCCTTCTCCGGAACGCCACTCTTCTGCTTCTGCGAAGTGCCTGCCGCCACCGCAACGGGCGCGTCCGGCTTCGTCGCAGTCGAGGTCTGCGCCCAGGAAATCGGAACGCTACAAACCAGGCTGCCTGCCATCCAGAGAAGCACCCTCCGCCCGAAACCTCTTCTCATCGCCTGCCTTGTCGCACCCGTTTTTACTTCAGTTCCCGAACGAGTATAATCGCCGAGTCATTATCTAGGGTAATTCTCCGAAGGAGTCCTTACGATGTCCCGTCGCCTTTTCCCGTTCCTTGGCGTCTTCGGAATTCTCTTTGCTCTCGCCTCCGCCGCTCGATCTGCGCGCACCACAAAGGCAGTCTCGCCTCCCGGAAGCCGCCACGCGCTCGTTCGAGTTCACCTATCAAGTTCATTTCCCGCCAATCCAAGATTCCGCCAGCTCCGTGCGGCTCTGGATTCCCTTGCCGCAAGCCGATGGCTACCAGGATGTGAGCAGTTTGCACATCGATAGCCCCGTCGCTTATTCGCAAGGCCGCGACCCGGAGTACAAGGACACATTCGCCATGTTTAAGCCCACCGCCCAGCAAGCCACGGTTGGCTTTGACGTGACTCTCCACTTCACCGCCACGCGCCACGAGCACAAGGTCGCTCTAGATGCTGTTACGAAGAATGTCTCTGCCAGCTTGCTTGCCGATCCCATGTTTCATCGTTATCTCGAGCCAGACAAACTCGTTCCTCTGAACGGCGTCATCGGTGAACTTGCCAAAGAGCATACCGTCGGCGACACCACGCAACTCGAAAAAGCCCGCCATATCTACGACTACGTCGTCGCCACGATGCGCTACGACAAATCCGGCGAAGGCTGGGGCCACGGTGACGCCGTCTGGGCTTGCACTTCCAAGCGCGGCAATTGCACTGACTTCCATTCCCTCTTCATCGGCATGATGCGTGCTTCCGGTATTCCCGCGCGTTTCGAAATCGGCTTCCCTCTTCCCGAGGACAAAACCGCGGGCGACATCCCCGGTTATCATTGCTGGGCTGAATTCTATCTAAGCGGCATCGGCTGGGTGCCCATCGACGCCTCCGAAGCCTGGAAGCATCCCGAAAAGCACGACTATTTCTTCGGCGCTCACGATGTCAACCGCGTCTTCTTCACCTACGGTCGCGACATTCGCCTTTCATCCGATCAAATGGGTGAGCCCCTCAACTATTTCATCTATCCCTACGCGGAAGTGAATGGCCAGCCAGTCAAAAATCTGCAAACTCACTTCTCTTTCCGCGACGTAGCGGCTTCCCAACAGGTCGCTGCCCGCTAATCTCGAACCTCAGGAGTCCGGGACCAGGCAACTCGTCTCGGCCCATTCGAGTCGCTCTCGTCTTCGGACGTTGCAGTTGCCGCATTCGCAGCACCGTGTCCCATCCCAATTGTTGGCAGCCGCCGGTGGAGGTATCCTTGATTTTGACCCGGCCAGAGGTACCTAAGAGGTCTAAGATCATGTCAAACCCTATCGCTTTGCGCTTGGCTCTTGCTGTTCTGATCGCCGCCCCTATTCTTCCTCTGGCCGCCCGCGCGCAATCGCAGGACACCCAAACTCAATCTGTCGCCGAAGCCGCTCGCCGTGCCCGCGAGCAAAAAAAGGCTTCCGCGAAGCCCGCGCCGGTCATCACGGATGACACCCTGAAGCCCGCCGCGCCTGCTCCGGCTGCCAATGCGCCGGCCCCAGCGCCATCGTCCGAACCTGCTGCAGCTTCTTCTTCGGCTCCCGCTGCGCAACCCGCTGCCGAGAGCTCTTCGGCTCCCGCTACGCAAGCAACTCCTGGCGCAAATGCCGAGGATGCCGATCAAAAGGCCAAGGACGCCGCTGAGCTGGCCACCCTGAAACAGCAGCTCGCCGAGGCCCAAAAAGCCGTGGATCTCCTTCAGCGTGAACTCTCCTTGGATCAAGATACGATCTATTCAAATCCCAATTACACCGACGACCCCACAGGAAAAGCCCAGCTCGATGATCTCAAGCAGCAGATCGTCGGCAAGCAGCAAGTCGTTGACGACCTGAAAACGCGCGTCGCCGCTCTCCAGGATTCCTTGGGCAGCCAGCCGCCAGCCGCCCCCGCAACTCCTGCTCCACCGGCTCCGCCGCAGTCGTAATCTCGCGGAATTTCACAAGCTCGAGTTTCCGCTCCCACCTTCCTTCTTTCTTATCTTTGCTTTCCAATTCACATTTTCCTCAAACTTTTTGCCCGGCTCTTGCGTATTCTTTCCAGCACGAGTGGGTGGTTTTTCCCGCGAGGCGGAATCCGATGCAATTGACCGTTGAAAATTTGACCAAAAATTATCGAGGCGGTATCCAGGCTCTGCGCAATGTCCAGCTTTCGCTGAAGCCCGGAGTTCTCGGGTTGCTCGGCCCCAATGGCGCAGGCAAATCGACGCTCATGCGCATCCTCGCCACCATCACGCGCGCCTCATCCGGCCGCGTCTTGTGGAATGCCGAGGACATTGCGCGCAATCCCGACGCGCTTCGCGGCGTCCTCGGCTATCTTCCGCAGGACTTTGGCGTCTACCCTAATCTCAGTGCCATCGAATTCCTCGATTATCTTGCAGCCGTAAAGGGCATACCCGCCGCCGCCGCACGGCAGCGCATCTCGGAACTTCTCGCACTCGTCAATCTCGCGGATGTTGCAAAGCGTCCTCTCGGCGGCTACTCCGGCGGCATGCGTCAGCGCGTTGGCATCGCCCAGGCGCTCCTCAATGATCCCCAACTCCTCATTGTTGATGAGCCCACCGCGGGCCTCGACCCGGAAGAACGCGTCCGCTTTCGCAACCTTTTGTCCGAACTTTCCGGCGAGCGCATCGTCATCCTCTCGACGCACATCGTCTCGGACGTCGAAGCCGTAGCCACGAGCATCGCCATCCTCGCGCACGGACAGTTGCTTGCTCATGGCGCGCCAGAAGCTCTTCTCTCCCAAGTCACGGGTAAAATTTGGGAAGTTGTCGTCCCCAGCGCCGAGCTTTCCGCGCTCCGCGAGAAACATCTTGTCAGCAGCACCGCGCATCGCAGTGATGGCGTCCATGCGCGTGTAGTCGCAGATGCCGCGCCTTCCGCGGCCGCCCGCCAGCTTGATCCTTCGCTCGAAGACGCCTACCTCGCCGTCCTCGCCACGCAGCGCAGCAATGTCTCTGCAACCGCCGGAGCCGCCGCGTGAACGCGCTGCACGCCATACTCGCCATCGCTCGCGCCGATTTTCTCGAACGCGTCCGCCGCTATAGCTTTCTGCTCACATTGTTGTTCGCCGTATTCCTCGGCTATGGCGCCGCCACCGGCAGAATCACTCTCCACCTTGGCGACTATCGCGGCGTCTACACGTCCGCATGGATCGGCGCTCTCGTAGCCCTCGTCACCACATGTTTCGTCTCTCTCGTCGGCTTTTACATTGTCAAAAATGCTATCGACCGCGACCGCCAAACGGGCGTCGGCCAAGTCCTTGCCGCTACCCCGCTTTCGAAAATTGCCTACGCGCTTGGTAAGTTTCTCAGCAACCTCGCTGTACTTTCCTCCATGGTCCTTGTGCTTGCCCTGGCAGCCGTCGCCATGCAATTCTTCGCGGCCGAAGATCCACATCTGGATACCCTCGCCCTGCTCGCTCCATTTGTGATTGTCGCTTTGCCCGCGATGGCCCTCACCGCCGCGCTCGCTCTCTTGTTTGAAACCCTTCCGCTTCTGCGTGGCGGCCTTGGCAACGTCGCCTGGTTTTTCATCTGGGCCATTTTGGGCATCGGACTTCCGGAGTTGTCCGGCGATCACCGCCTGGACCCCATGGGCCTGATGACGGTTGCCGACAGCATGATCGAAGGCGCCCGCGCCAACATCCCCGGCTACAAAAATAACTTTTCTCTCACCATCGCAGATGCGCCCGCCAAAATCGTGGACACATTTCGCTGGCACGGCGTTCCCTGGACCAGCCAGATAATCCTCTTGCGTGTTGGCTGGATGGTTGCTGCTGTTGCTATCGTCCTTCTAGCCGCATTGTTCTTCGATCGCTTCGATCCTGTGAGCTGGTCCTTCCGCTCTGGGCGAAAATCGAACAAGGCTTCGCCCGAACCTCTCGCCGGACAAACTGCCGCCGCATCAGCAACCGCTGCGAAACCTGGCGTCGCCGTTCATCTCACGCCCCTAGCTTCCAATATGCGCGCCAGCGCCTTCGGCCGCATCTTCGCTGCAGAGTTGCATCTCGCTCTAAAAGGTCTCCGCTGGTGGTGGTACGTAATCGCTGCAGGACTTCTCATCGCTCAGTTCGCTTCGCCGCTTGAAATCTCTCGCGGACCTCTGCTCGGTGTGGCCTGGATATGGCCAGTCATGGTCTGGTCTGCCATGGGCGCCCGCGAGTCGCGTTTCGGCACCCGCTCGCTGCTCTTCTCCTGCGCCAACATTCTCCCTCGCCAATTGGTAGCTTGTTTTCTTGCCGGTCTGACGGTCGCTGTCCTGACCGGCGCGGGAGCCGGCGTGCGGCTGCTCCTCGCCCGCAGTTTCACCGGCCTCTTCGCCTGGTCCGCCGGTGCACTTTTTCTCCCCGCTCTCGCCCTCGCTCTCGGCACGTTGAGCGGGACAGGCAAGCCCTTCGAAGGACTCCTCACAGCCATCTGGTATGTCGGTCCCATGAATCACACTCCCGGCCTCGACTTCACCGGTACCGCCAGCGGTCCTCGCACAACTTCCTACGCCCTCATCTACATCGTTCTCAGCGTCGCGCTTCTAGTCTCCGCCTTCGCCATCCGCTCCCGCCAACTCCGCTCCATCTAGAGTTGAATCTCCAGTCCATCTTTATCTCGGCTTCAATCCGCATGCGGTGAGACGAGATTCGGCATACTCGAAGCTCGCATTTGTTTACCGAGGCCCCTGAACCTTCGACTCGCCGCCGAAGATTTTGTCCAACATCGGCGGCTCAACCAATCTCTCGATCGGCGCATCCCCAGCCAGCGCTTTGACCTCGCTCCACAACATCTCTCGATACTCCATTTTTGCCTCATCATTCACATACCGGCACACGTAAACGACCTCCGCCGGCCCGCCGGGTTTGTGCTCATCCTGCCCGTATCCTTGCACTTCATAGGAAATGACAAACGCCATCGCATGTTCCCGGTCATCCGTCGCAACTTTTCCCTCCACAGCACTGTCGAATTCCTCCGGGTCACACGGATCGTTCGCTTTCTGACAGTAGTCCTGATGCGTTTTGTAAAATTCTCGAAGCTCGCCCGTCAGTTTCTGGCGAACCTCTTGGAATGGCGCGCGCGGAAAAACGTTGAAGTCTTTTCCCGTTGCCGGGTTATAAATCGCAATCTCCGCCGGGTGAACCGTCGCGAAATGAACCTGGCTGCGGTGATAGACAATCCGGCCATCTCCAAACCGCCCGACGATCCAGCCATAGAGACTGGCTTTTACTTTCAAGTCCCGCGAAAGAATGATTTCGCAGCCCGCCGATGGATTGATGTGCGTCTCCAGCGCATAGGAGTCCGAAAATCCCAAGACCGCCAGCACCGATCCGAAACAATGATCGTCCGCACTTTCTTCCTTCGCACCGCCGGCCTTAATCGCGCCGCTCTTCCACCGCGACGTGCCGCGATCGTAAACGTCGACGAATATCGGCGGATTCAGTTCTCCTGTGGAATCCAACAAGTAATACGCGATCGCAAATTGCTGCGCATCATTCAACTCCGCCCCGCTTGAAATTTTCGCATCCAAGTTGTGCAGTGTCTCCGCATTCGCCGGCACTTTCTCTTCCGCCAGCACCTCGCGCAAGGTCCTCCCCTCTCCCGGCCCCTGAACCTGCCCCGTTGCAAGCGCCATCACGCCGGTAGCAGTTGCCAGCAACGTGGCAATTAAAACGCTCCCCGCGAAAATTCCCCTCATCGCGCCCCTCCGATTCTGTTCCAGCCCCGCCCGCAGTGGAAAACGTCACCGTTGAAGAGACTGATTTTCACTGCCTACTAGTCACCATTCTCTACCCCCCACCGTTCCGCAACCCTACCACAATCTATTGTGTTATTTTCTCTTGACACCACAGGCAAGCAACGGCAGAATCCTGCCACCAATTCTGTCCGGGCCGCCCATGGGAGCTCTTGCGGCACGTGCTAACCGTGCCCCGCAAAGCTGGCTGGCCACTGAGGGAGTTCGCATGCAATATCTGCCCGGTTTCACCGTGCAATGCATCAATCCGCTATGCGAAGCCCGCGGCCATTGGCTCCGTGCCGACGCCACCGGTCCCATCGTCGACGATGGCCGCTGCCCCTGCTGCGGTGACTTCCTTCGCAACGTCCCTCCGCCGCTCAGCCCGCGCTTCCGCATGCGTCCGCGCCCGCTAACCGCGCGCCCGCCCCTCCGCCCACGTCCGCGCTAGTAACCCGCGGCGTCATCAAGTTGTAGCCAACCCCGCTCGGGAACAATCTTGCCGGCTCCTTCCTAGCCCTCCGAAACTCTGTAGTCGAAGGCGCCGCCATATTTTCATCCCTTGCGCTCGTCCTCGGCATTCTCTTTGAATTCGGCCTCTCCCTTTCTGGGCTCTGATCCTCTACTGACACTTGCGCCAGGTCTGGCGCCGCTTCCGCCACGCCAGCCCCAATACCGCCGTCCCCGCCGCCCCATTACTCAATTCGCTTGCGGCTCGGGGCAGCCTCTCTTATTTTCTTGACTCGGTACTACCCATTTTGGTAATCTTCGCTTAGGAAATTCTTGGACTGCGGCAGCCCTTGCTGCCTTTTTTTTATTTCTGGCCTACCCCGCCGTTTTGCCCAGTTCTTTAAATGGGCATCGGCGCAATCCATCCTGTGAGCGCATCTCGCGGGAACTAAACCCTTTAGATGCAACGGTTGCGTAGTTGCTCATTCTAAAGCACTTGTAAGAAGGCTAAGTCCTTTAGATGCAATGCTTACAAAAAAAGCAGGGGGCTGGGCGCTAGAAAGGCAAAAGCCGGAAGGCAACACATCGCCCTCCGGCTTCCGCCTGTTCCTCGCAGCTTGGTTGACCTGCTAGCCCTCGACGAGTCCTTTTTCTAGCATCTCCTCGTCGCTAAGCCATAGATCGGGGATATTGGCTGAGCCGAGCCGAAGAATATCTTCCAAAGCGCCTCGGACTTCCTTGAGCGCGAAGTCCACGCCGATGCGCTCGAACAGATCGATCAATGCCTGAGCGCCTTCCGCCAGAACCGGCTTTGGGTGGCCGTTGGAATCATCCAGCCTGTTATCGAGTCCACTCTCGATTCGATGATATGTGACGACGTAAATGGCGCCAGGTCCCGCGCCGTGCCTTACGATGTGCAAAAATCCACGCGTCTTCGGCTTTTCCGGAGCCAGCCTCGTGGCCAGCCCCGAATCGGAAGAGAGAGCGCTCATCGTGTCGTTTCCCTCGCCCTGCCCAATGTCCTCAACTGCACCCGCTCGTGCTGCCGCAGTTTTCGCACTTGTAGCACGCTCCGTTCGGCACCATCAGCATGCCGCACTCGGAGCAAGTCGGCGCGCCCTCGTGTGCGTCGCGCGGTTTCACCGGATCCGTCGTCCAATTTGTCCCGGCGAAAGGCAACACTGCCGCCGGAGCTGCCGCTGTGGCAGGAACGGGCGCGGTCGTTGCGGCCGCGCTCTCGCCGTTCAGCTTCAAGTAGTCGGAAGAGATGAATCGTCCGCCGAGCCACCGCGCCAGATAATCCAGAACCGAAGACACAAAACGGATATTCGGATTCGCCGTGATGCCCGAGGGCTCAAACCGCGTGTTCACCAGTTTGTCCACGAACACCTTCAGGGGGACGCCATATTGCAAACCTAGTGAAACCGTCAGCGCCAAGCCGTCCATCACGCCGGAAAGCGTCGAGCCTTCTTTAGACATCTTGATGAAAATTTCGCCCGGTCGTCCGTCCGGATACATGCCCACGGTGATGTAGCCTTCGTTCGCCCCTACGCTGAATTTGTGCGTCACGGATGCGCGCTCGACCGGCATCTTCTCGCGCACTGCCCGAGCAAAGAGTTCGCGTTGCATCGGCTCCGCTCCCGCGGGCGCGGCAGCCTCCGCTTTTTTCTCTTCTTTCGCTCCGCCCGCGTTGAGCGGCTGCGAGCGTTTCGAGTTATCGCGGTAAATCGCCACGGACTTCAGTCCCAGCTTCCAGGATTCGACGTAGGCGTTGCTGATGTCTTCGACCGTCGATTCTTCCGGCATATTGATGGTCTTCGAGATTGCTCCGGAAAGAAACGGCTGCGCCGCCGCCATCATCTTTACGTGCCCCGTCCAGCTGATCGAGCGCCCGCCGCCCAGCGGCGCCAGCGAACAATCGAACACCGGCATATCTTCCGGCTTCAAGTACGGGGCTCCTTCGATTTTTCCGTTCTTGTCGATGTAAGAAACGATTTCGCTGGTCTGTTCCGGCGAATAATGCAGCCGCATCAGCGCCTGCGGCACGGTGTTGTTGACGATCTTGATCAAGCCGCCGCCTACCAGCTTCTTGTGCTTCACCAGTGCCAAGTCCGGCTCGATTCCCGTGGTGTCGCAATCCATCATGAAACCGATCGTGCCCGTCGGCGCCAGCACGGTGACCTGCGAATTCTTGTAGCCGAATTTTTCGCCATGTTGCAGCGCGGTGTCCCAGGATTCTTGCGCCGCCAGGAAGAGTTCCGTCTGCACGTGCTCCGGCTGGATGCCGCGCATCGCGTCGCGGTGCATGCGGATGACGTCCAGCATGGGCTCGCGGTTCACTTCGTAGCCTGGGAACACGCCCATGTTTTCCGCGATGCGCGATGACTGCGCGTACGCTTCGCCGCACATCAACGCGGTGATGGCTCCTGCCATGTCGCGCCCTTCATCGGAGTCGTAAGGCAGCGCGAGGGACATCAAGAGAGCGCCGAGGTTCGCGTAGCCCAAACCAAGCGGCCGGAAGTTATGCGAATTCTGTGCAATCTTCGGCGTTGGGTAACTGGCGTTGTCCACCAGGATTTCCTGCGCCGTGATGGTCACATCCACGGCATGTTTGAACGCCGTCACGTCAAATTGCCCGCTCGAACCGAGGAACTTCATCAGGTTCAGCGAAGCAAGATTGCACGCTGTATCGTCCAGGAACATGTATTCCGAACAGGGATTCGAGGCATTGATGCGCGCCGTGTTTTTCGAGGTGTGCCAGCGATTGATGGTCGTGTCGTATTGCATTCCCGGGTCGCCGCAATGCCACGTCGAATCAGAAATCTTCAACATCAAATCGCGCGCACGCATTTTGTCCGCGGGCTGGCCATCGGTGACGTTCTTCGTCCACCAATCCTTGTCGTCCACCACCGCGCGCATGAAGTCATCCGTCACGCGCACGGAGTGATTCGCGTTCTGGAAGAAAATCGAGGCGTAGGCGTCGCCGTCGATCCCGGCGTCATAACCCTGTTCGATAAGGACCTGCGCCTTGCGCTCTTCCTTCATTTTGCATTCGATAAAATCGACGATGTCCGGGTGATCGATATTCAGAATCACCATCTTGGCCGCACGTCGTGTTTTGCCGCCGCTCTTGATCACGCCCGCGAAGGCGTCGAAGCCCTTCATGAAGCTCACCGGCCCCGAGGCGATTCCGCCGCCAGAAAGGGTTTCCTTGCTTCCGCGAAGCGACGAAAAATTCGTCCCTGTTCCCGAGCCCCACTTGAAGAGCATTCCCTCTGTCCGCGTCAAACCCATGATGGATTCCATGTTGTCCTGCACGGAATTGATGAAGCATGCCGAGCACTGCGGCTTCGGCTGCACGCCTACGTTGAACCACACGGGCGAATTGAAAGCCATCTTTTGCTCGACGAGCAGATGCGTCAGCTCATCGCGGAACGCGTCGCGCGAGGCTTCCGTGTTGAAGTAACCGCCCTCTTGGCCCCAGCGCACAATCGTATTCACCACCCGGCTGATCAGTTGCCGCACCGATCCTTCGCGCTCTTTCGTTCCCGGCTTGCCGTGAAAATACTTGCTGGTCACGATATTCGTGGCCGTTTGCGACCAGCTCTTCGGCACCTCGACGTCCTCCTGCCGGAAGATCGTCACACCCTTTTCGTTTCCGATCAGGGCCGTGCGCTTCTCCCATTCCACCGCGTCGAACGGAGAGTTCTTTCCGTCCGTAAAATAGCGTTCAAAAGGGAGTCCGGCGTGCGCTCCCGCTGCCGTATTCTCCGGAGTCGTATCCCTGATCGGGGCATTCCCAGTCATTGCGTGTTTCACTGTTGCCATCCCGTTCCTCCGCTGCCTCGAGTTCCCACTCTTCGCGGGGGAACTCTTTAATTTTACTCCACTGCATCCCGCAGGGTGCTGGGTGGACCCTGTGGGTCACCGCAGGTTAAAACTATAAATTCGTTTGCCGAACCGGAGAAAAAGGCGACCGCTGAGCAGCCGACCGTTCCATCGACCGCCTCGCGGCCCATTCAAAAACAAGTGCGAAACGCCAATGCTCTGCCGCTGGCCGACGGGTTTCGCTCGGCCTCACGGCAATTCTCGCGCCTGAAATGCGGGCGCGGAGCATATACTACGCGCTCGATTTTTTTGTTTAGTCCCGGGCTGACTTCGCGGAATCGTTACGGACCGATTTCAAATCCTCGACTCGGCCCGCCTGGCGCTTCCACGTCCCCCGAATCTGGAATCGCAGTATCAAGGCTCGCGAAATTCCTGTCAAGAGAAAAACGCAAAATGTGGTTGACGTTTCCGTACCATGTCTATTTGTAGTGGTGCGCTTTCCAGGCATCTTGTGTGCTTGCAGGTACTTTGGCGCGTTTAACTCCCGCGGTACACTGGCGGCATCTCATTGGCTATGAAGCGCGCACTCCTCATTCTCTCGGTTGTTTTTGTTTCCGCTCTTCCCGCCCGGCTCTCTGCGCAGAACCGCGCGCAATCCGCCGCGGTCGCCGGCACGCATTTCGTGTACGGCGAAAAGCTGCGCATCGCGGGCGTGTCGAATTCTGGAAAGGTCAACGATCATTTGTATCGCGGCGCGCAGCCAAATAGTCCCGGATTTCTTGAGCTGAAAAAACTCGGCATCACGACCATCGTCGATCTGCGCTCCGAAGATCTCGCCAAAATAAATTGGGAAGAAAAAAGGTCGGAATCTCTGGGGATTCGTTTCGTGCAAATTCCGGTCAATGGATGGGCTCCGCCGACGGACGCACAAGTCGCGCAATTCCTCTCTATTTTCCGCGACAACCCGCAGGAAAAAGTGTTCGTGCACTGCCACTTTGGAGAGGACCGCACAGGTGTTTTTGTTGCAAGCTACCGCATGGCCTTTGAAAAAGTTCCGCCGGAGCAAGCTTTGAAGGAAATGTACTACTTCGGATTCAATGGCTACTGGCATCCTTCGATGGCTACTTTCGTCCAGAACTTTCCAGTGCGTTTGGCCACAGCGCCGCCGCTGATTCCCTTCAAAAACACCGAATGACTTTCGGCCGCCGCGTGGCGAACTGCAGCTTCGCGGGCCACACCGCACTTGTACTTGCTTGACGCCGAAATTCTACAAAATCTTCTCTGACCGAAGCGAGATCCGTTTTTGCTCCGGAAAATTACACCCGGCGGACAGGCGCCGTCCCGCGGAACAGATGAGAGCCTTCTCATTTGGCCCTCTTGCTCTAGTACCTTCGTACTCTTCCCACCGGGACGCTTGCTTCATTTAATGGAACAACCCCCTTCGATATTCTCCGTACATCTCGGCAAGGTCGTTCTGAGGGAAAGACCATCATGCAAGTAGGCCGCTACGAAATCATCGATGTCATCGGCGCCGGCGCGAACAGTAAAGTCGTGCGCGCGCACGATCCTATGATCGGGCGAATCGTCGCCATTAAACTATTTTCTCCCGCGCTGGCACAGGGCGCCGGCCGCGACCGCTTCCTGCAAGAAGCGCGCGTCGTCGGCCAGCTTTCGCATCCCTGCATCGTAACGTTGCATGACATGGGAATCGACGAACCAACGCAAACGCCCTATCTCGTGATGGAGTTCATGGAAGGGCAGCCGCTCGACAAAATTCTCAGCAAGGGAAGCGTCCCCTTGCCGCGCGCCTGTGCGTGGACCGGAGAGATCGCCTCGGCTTTGCATATAGCTCACCGCAGAGGTGTGATTCACGGCGACATCAAGCCCGCCAACATTTTGATTCTCGATGACGGCCGCGTAAAGCTGACCGACTTTGGCATGGCGCGCCTCGCCAGCCACGACAAGAAGGACTCGCCTTTACTGGGCACCCCCGCTTACTGGTGCCCCGAGCAGATTTTGGGCCGGGCCCAGGACGCGCGCTCCGACATTTTCTCCCTTGGCGTCGTTCTGTATGAATTGGTCACCGGGAAGCGGCCCTTCGATTCCGATTCGCTGCAAGGAATTTGCACGCGGGTTCTTTCTTCCAAGCCGCTACCGGTATCACAGGCGAATCCTTCCGTGCCAACGGCCTTCGACGCCATTCTCGCCAAAGCTTTGGAGAAGGATCCCGTCCATCGTTACCAATCAATTGATCTTCTTGCCGCCGAATTGTATCCATTGGCGCGCCGCAAGAGTACGGCGGCCGTGCAGGCACCGCACGCCAGTTTTCGTGAGCGTGCCACGCGATTGCTGCGTTCCGCATGAGTCCTGCTCTTCAGACCGGCCGCTATGAAATCCTCGAGACTCTCGGATGCGGCGCCACCAGCCGCGTCGACAAGGCCCGCGATACCATCATTGGCCGGACCGTCGCGCTAAAATCATTTCTTCAGGGTTTCGGAAAAAATAGCGAGCAGCAATTTCTCCACGAAGCGCAAACCATCGGGCGGCTCTCCCACAGTTCCATCGCCCAGCTCTACGATGTAAATACGGATATCAGCGGTGCGGCTTTTCTCGTGATGGAATTTGTTTCCGGCAAGAATCTCGAAGAATTGCTTGCGCAATCTCCGATACCATTTGCCACCGCGGCGGTTTGGGCTGCCGATCTGGGTTCCGCGCTATCGTATGCGCACGGAGCGGGGATCATTCACGGCGACGTCAAGCCCAGCAACATCCGCGTTACGGAAGACGGCAAGGTAAAGCTGGTGGATTTCGGCGTTGCCCGGTTTGCCTCGCAGGTGTCCGGCTCCGACCGCGTGCTGGGCACGCCTGCTTATCTTTCTCCCGAACAAATTGAAGGCAAGAAGCAGGATGGCCGCTCCGATCTTTTTTCGCTCGGAATCGTGCTGTACGAGATGATCACCGGAATCCGGCCGTTCGCCGGGAATTCGCTCGGCGAGGTCTGCGCGCAAATTCTAACGGCAAATCCCATTCCACCGTCAAAGCTGAATCCGGCCATTCCCGCTGCGTTCGATCGAATCCTCGCGAGGTGTCTCGCCAAGAATCCGAGCGACCGCTACCAGTCCGGCAATGATTTGGCGAGAGCACTCTATTTGGTGGCCCGCTGCGTAACTGGACTTTCCCCGCAACCGAAACGAGCCTATTGGTTCCTGCGTCCTGCTCATCCGCGCGATCTTCTGGCCATTGCTTCATTGGTTCTGCTGGTCGCAAGCGCAGCGATAGCCACAGGTTCTCTGCGTGACTGGCTGCAAAAAAGCCGGTCGGCGCCGGTTGTAGCCGCGGCGCGCACGAAATCCGCGGAGGATGTGGCATTTGCAAAACGCTCGCAAAATTCGCCGCCTCGGGAAGTTCCGGCGCAGATCGAAAATGTTCCGACGAAATCCGTTGCCAAGCCCTCAGGCAAGAAGCGTGCATCTACGACAAAAACGCAGCAAGAGCGAGAAGTTTCCGCTTCCGCTCCGTCTCCGGACCGCTCTCCGCTTCAGCGATAACCTTGATTTTTTCCAGCTGATTTTTTTGGAATCGAAGACGTTCAGTTCGTTCGAGGGAAAAAGTTGCAGCGCGCTATTCGTAGCGCAGCGCTTCGACGGGATCGAGCTTGGCAGCCTTCATGGCCGGCCATACACCGAAGATCAAGCCGATGCCGACGCTGACGATAATGCCGGTGGCCGCCGCCCATACGGGCACGCTGCCGGGCCACTTCAAGCCCAGCCGGACCAGCAGCACCAGGCCGTTTACAAGCACCAACGCGATCAGTCCCCCAGCCCCTGTTAGCGTCATGGCTTCGAGCAGAAATTGCCAAGTGATGTCCGCGCTTTTGGCGCCGATGGCTTTGCGTATGCCGATTTCGCGCGTGCGCTCAGTGACGCTCACGAGCATGATATTCATGACGCCAACACCACCAATCAACAGGCCAATACCGCTTAGAACGACTGTGGCAAGAGCGACCATCCCCAAAATACTGTGGAACTGTTCGATTTCTTGCTGGGAGGTTTGAATCGAAAAATTGTTTTTCCCCGAGTAGGGAACGTTACGGCGCCGGCGCAGAACTTCGGTGGCTTGATCCACGGATTGATCGAGCTGGTTCGGATAGGCCTGAAAGCGGATCTGGTTTTCATAGGCAGCGGGATAAATTTTGCTAAACGTGTTGTAGGGGATGAGGACGCGTTTGTCTTCATCGTCCATCCCGAACATGCCTTTGGGCTTTTCGACAACGCCAATCACGAGAAACGGGGAACCGTCAATCATGACGTCTTTGCCGACCGCCGAGCCCTGCGGGAAAAGCACGGGCGCCGCGTTTTCACCCAGGAGAACAACCTTCTCGCGGTGCAGATCGTCGCCATCACTGATAAACCGTCCCTCGAGCGTCGAGGCATTGGCATAGACCTGGCCAAAATTCGGCTGGACACCTCGGAAATCGATGGAGGTGACTTCGCCATACTTTGTGCGCACGGCGTGAGGTTGTTCCCACCAGGTGAGGAAGACGGTGACATCTTTCACGGCCGGGCAGCGTTCCTTGATGGCCTCGGCATCCTCGATCGTAAGCGGTTTGCGTTCTCGCTCTTCCTTGGGGCGGCGACCGTTGTGCGGGCCTTGGTCGAAGCGGGAGACAAACGCGGTGTCCGCGCCGAACTGCTTGATGTTTTCCTGGACCTGCGCGTCAAAACCGGTGATCAGGGCGGCGACCAGCATGATGACGCTGACGCCCAGCACCACGCCAAACACCGTCAGCGTACTGCGCAATTTGTGGGCACGGAGCGTGTCCAGCGCTTGCTTCAAGTTTTCGCCGTGCTGTTGCGCCATGTTTGTATGGGTTGACCCCGCTCAGCGGGATCAACGCTCCTTAACCATCGGCACGCAGAGCTTCGATGGGATCGAGATTCGCGGCGCGCATGGCCGGATAAATTCCAAAGAACAGGCCCACGCCCGTCGCCACGGAAAGCGAAAGGATTACGGCGCTCATGGGCGTGCGCATGGGAATGGAGGTAGCGGCGCGCGCCGCCGCCACCAGGGCATAAGCCAGAATGATGCCTATTAATCCACCGGCGGCAGCCAGCACAGCGGACTCCGTCACAAACTGCATCAGAATGTGCTTTTTCCTCGCACCGAGGGAGCGCCGCAAACCAATCTCGCGGGTACGTTCTGTGACGCTGGCCAGCATGATATTCATGATGACGATTCCGCCGACGACCAGAAACACGGCCGTGAGGCCCACCGCAACCATGAAAATGTTTCCGGTGAGCGATTTCCAGAGGCCCATGATGGAATCGGAACCGATAATTCCGAAGCTGTCGGGCGAATCCCAGGGTTGATGGCGCCAAGCGCGAAGGAGCATGCGCGCTTCATCTTCGGAAGCGCCCATCATTTCCGCATCGCCTGCCTGCAGGAAGAGTGTCAGGGAATCTCGCTGCGTGCTCCATTCCTTCATGTAGGTGCCGAGAGGAATGAACATGAAATTGTCTTGCGATTGGCCGAAGGCACTGCCAATGACTTCCGATACGCCGACGACTTCGTAGCTGTGCCCGCCAGCGCGGATGGTTTTGCCGATGGGGTCCACGTTATAGAAGAATTTTTTCGCGAGGTCCGCGCCGATGAAGCAGACGGGAGAATGGTGCGTGTCATCGGCTTCATTAAGCAGTCTGCCGGCGGAGACGTTGAAGCTGCGCACGTCAGAGTAGTTCGGCGTCACTCCATCAATGTTTACGTCCTCCAGAAGATCGCTTCCGGAGCGGACATCGGACGATGTCCCGATCACGGCGGCGATTTGGCTGGTGGTGTGCATTGCTTGCTTCAGGCGATCGAACTCCTCCATGGTAATAAGGGGCCGTTTCTGTGCCTTATTCCAGGCGTCATCGCTGGTGATAATGCCGAAGCGATCGAGAACATAGACATTGGCGCCGAGGTTGGCGATTTTGTCGGCCACGTAGAAATTGAGGCCGGCGACCACGCTCATGACCGCGACAAGAGTGGTTACGGCCAAGATGACGCCGAGTAGCGTCAGGAAACTACGTAGCTTATGGGCGCGGAGGGCGTCGAGGGACAGTTTCAGCGTCTCGACCATGGTAATGGCGCCGCTGCGGAACCTGCCAAGGCTCCATGGCAGCTTGCGCGTTTGCGGTATGACGCGCCCAAAGCCGCCGACACCTTCGATAGGAGTTACGCCCAAACAGTCCTCCGCATGCTCTAGGTAATACGGGAGTAAGGGTCGATTCGTTCCCGCTAATATATAGACGTTGGAAGCAGCCCTTTGCTTTCAATAATTCTGGCCTCATTTTGTGTCCTAAGCTCATTTTAATGGATTCCGGGCGCGCTTCTTGACCTTGGAGACAGGGAGGTGCAGCAAGTGCAAGGCACGGGACTTTCGCGCCGGACGATTGACTTGTGTTTTCTTGGACTTACGGGCCCTCCTCGCAGAGTGGAGTTGTGCGTTTGGAAGCAACAATTGCTCGGTTCCGGGAATCAGAATTAAGATGTATGTTGGCGGCCGTTTTGCCGCCGCTTACCATGCACGTGCGATCCTTCATTCTCGTCGCTGGGCTGCTCCCCGCCTTGGCCGCTGTCTCGCAGGCGCAAGACACGGCTACCACCCTGCTGCCCCAAACGGAAGCCTACAAGACTGCGTTACTCGACCGCGTTCTCGCGAACGAGAAAAAGAGCGATGAACTTATGAATCTCTACGAGCGCGTCGAACGGGTCGAGATGCGCAAAACCGCGGATGATCCGGCGCCGGCTCAAGTCAGGGTTTCCCGCGTAGTTCCCGCCGGCACAGGTGTGGATCACATTCCCATTGGTCCGGACGGCAAGCCGGGAAATCCGGACGTATACCACGCGGAACTTATAAAACTGGAACGCGCTCTTTCCTGGGCCTCGGACGATGGTCATGCGCAGCAGGATGCCTATGAGAAAGTCGCCAAGAAACAGAAGGAGCGGGACGAACTGATTGACGCCACGCGGGTGGCGTTTTTGTACACGTTTGTTTCTACAGAGACGCGAGCGGGCCAGGTTTTGTACAAGTACAGCATGGCGCCCAATCCGGCTTATAAGCCCACTTCCCGAGCCACATCTATCTTCGCAAGAGTTCACGGCTTTGTGTGGATCGATCCCGCGGCTGGCCAGATCGCTCGCATCGAAGGCGAAGTTACGGATGACATCACGATTGGTTTGTTTCTCGCGAAGATTTATAAGGGTAGCCACTTCTTCCAGGAGCGCCACGAAATGCAGCCGGGATTGTGGATGCCGTCCTTCTCTCAATACGACTTTGACGGTCGAAAATTCTTCAGCTCGATTTCGGTCCACGAGCGCACGTTCTATAGCCATTACCAGCGGATAGGCCCGCCAAAGGAAGCTCTCGCTATCATCCGTGCCGAGTTGGGCAAGCCGGCCTCGACCGTTTCAGACCCCTGAAACTTTGTGCTGTATTCTGGGTTTAAGGTACTAGAACCAGCCTCGAATCTTTATGGAATTGGAGGCTTTATGGCCCACTTGTGTATTCCTTGGAGCGCGCTTGCCCTGTGCTGGGTTTTGACCAGCTCGACTGGCACTGCCCAAAGCTCTGCCCCGCCAGCTTCACAGAGCCCAACTGCGGCATCCGCCGCCTCGCCCTCGCCGGTGGCAGGCGCTTCGTCGGCTACTCCAGCCGATGTTAAAAAGCCCAAGAAAGTTTGGACGAACGACGACGTCAACCATTTGAGCGGCCCCGTCTCTGTGGTAGGAAACTCGAAAAACCAGGGCAAATCTGGCGCTGACGCAAAGGCGGACCCGCAGTACATCGCCAGCGCGCGCAAGCAACTGGAAAAGCTGCAATCCCAATTGGATGATACGGACAAACAGCTCGCGGACCTAAAGGACTTCCGCGACGGGAAGGGCGCCACCACTTCGGGAGGCTACCAATTCACCAAGGGCTACAATCGCGTGCCAGTGGACCAGCAAATTTCCAACTTGCAAGCCAAGAAAAGCCAACTGCAAGACAAGATCGACGCACTACTCGATGAAGCGCGGAAGAAAGGCGTCGAACCTGGCGACCTTCGTTGACCGCATTTGGGGATTTTGACAGAGCAGCAGGTCGAAAATGCCCGACCTCGCTGACTGCGGGAACGGCTAGTACACAAGAGAACATGCCAGTTACGCGCCGGCGCCGTGCAGCTGGCGATTACTTTTATACTGCAATGAATGGAGGTTTTATGCTCCGCTACCTCTTATCGGGATCGATTTTATGCCTCTCCGCGGCCTTCGTGTGTGCCGCGCAATCTTCGTCCGGATCGAGCCAGCCATCGCAATCTCCGCCGCCGGCAAATGCTCCGGCGACTGCAACTCCGCCTGCCGCAAAACCAACGGACGCCAAAGATCAGCCTGCCGACAAGAACTCCACGCCCGTCAAAAAGAAAACAAAAAAAGTTTGGACTGAGGATGACATCTCCAAGGTGGGCGGCGGGGGCATTTCCGTTGTAGGCGATTCTTCAAATTCGAGCGCGTCAAAATCGTCCGCGGAACCAAGTGGCGCAAGCTCCGACAACTCCGGGCAAAGCAGTGAGGTGGAACACTATCGGGAGCAGCTTCGTCAACTGCAGGCGCAGCTCGATGCCACCGACAAGAAGCTCGACGAACTGCGCAATTTCAAGGGCGACAATACATCGGCTTCCGGGGGCATCAATCCCAACAATGGGTATTCCATGACGCCTGTGGCCGACCAGATCAAGCAACTCGAAGACAAAAAGAAACAGATCCAGGACCAGATTGACTCCCTCACGGACGAGGCCCGCAAAAAGGGCATCGAGCCCGGCCAGCTCCGGTAATTTCTTCGACAAGCGTTCCCCGCCGCTGTAAAATTCGTGGCGCCCGGCGGATGCGGGCAGGCATGAAAGACCACAGGCATTCCTCTCTGATGCTCCGTCTAATCCTGATTGCGATGGTTGCGGTGTGTTTTGCACCCTTCGCCGGCCTGGCGCGAGGTGCGCAGGGCACGGCTTTCGACCTTGCGGGGAATCCGATGGATCCACTGAAGACATCGAGCGGGAAAGTGGTCGTTCTGGTTTTTGTGCGCACGGATTGTCCGATTTCAAACCGCTACGCGCCGATCATTCAGCGGCTCAGCGCGAAACACGAAGCCAGCGCGACCTTTTGGCTGGTGTATCCGAGCAAGACGGAGTCCGCGGAGGCTATACGCAAGCACGACTCGGAGTTCGGCTACAAGATTCCGGCGTTGCGCGATCCGCAAAAAGTGCTGGTGAAGGAAAGCCAGGCGCAGATCACACCAGAGGCCGCGGTGTTCGACGCGCGAGGGCATCTCGTCTATCACGGACGCATTGATAATCTCTACGAGGACGTTGGCTGGGCTCGCATGGTGGCTACCACGCATGAGCTGGAAGACGCCATTGAAGCTGCGATGAGCGGCAAGCAGCCAGCCGCGAGCACGGCTCATGCAGTGGGATGCTACATTTCGGATCTGGAATGAAACCCGGGTTGCCAGCCTTCTGTGGATTCCTTACATTTCTCGCCCTTGGAACTGCCTGCATTGCTGCTCGTCATGGCCAGTCTTCGCGTTCGTCCGAGCCACACAGCGCCGCATCGCAACAACTGGTGACGTTTGACCGCGATATTGCCCCCATTGTTTTTAGGAATTGCGCGCAGTGCCATCATCCCGGCGAATCGGGTCCGTTTCCTCTGCTTACGTATGCGGACGTGAAATCGCACGGCCGGCAAATCGCCGACATCACGAGCAGACGAATCATGCCGCCGTGGCTTCCGGATCCAGGCGGGCCCCAATTCGCGGGCGAGCTTCGTTTAACCGACGAGCAAATCGCGACGATTCAAAAATGGGTGGAGCAGGGTGAAATCGAAGGCCATCCTTCCGATCTGCCTCCGCAGCCGAAATTCGCCGCGGGCTGGGAGCTTGGCAAGCCCGACGTGATCGTCAGAGCCGAGAAACCGTATTTGCTCCCGGCAAGCGGAAGCGATCAGTACTGGAATTTTGTCTTTCGAACTCCCGTTCATCGCATGCGCTGGCTGAAGGCGATCGAAATCCGGCCCGGCGACAAGAGGCTGGTGCATCACGCAAACGTTCTGGTGGACCGCCAAGAGTCCGGACGTCGCATGGAAAAGGAGCCGGGAGCGGGATTCGGGGGAATGGAGCTGATCATTGAATCGGAGACCTTCGATCCGGACAGCCATTTTTTGTTTTGGAAGCCGGGCTCGCCACCGTACGTGGAGCCAGACGGAATGGCGCTGCGCCTGGACAAGACTACGGACCTGATTTTGAATACGCACTTCCAGCCTTCGGGAAAGCCTGAACTCATTCAACCGACTCTGGGACTTTACTTCACGGACAAACCGGCGACAGTTCATCCGATTTTGCTGCAGCTCGGCAATGATCGCGAGCTGGACATCCCGCCGGGCGATAAGAACTTTCTCGTCTCCGACGATTTCGTTCTGCCGGTGGATGCAAGCGTCCTGGCGATTTATCCGCACGCGCATTATTTGGGGAAGGATATGCTCGCTTACGCGACGCTGCCGGACGGAACGAAGAAAATGCTGATCCACATCAGCAACTGGGACCTGAACTGGCAAGCCGTCTATCGTTATGCACAACCGATGGACCTGCCGGCTGGAACGAAGATTTCGATGCGGTTTACGTACGACAACTCGGCGGGCAACATTCGAAATCCCAACCAGCCGCCCAAGCGCGTGATGGCCGGCAACCGGGCGGCCGACGAGATGGCGCATTTGTGGTTGCAGGTGCTGCCGCGCGAACCTGCGGACGCCACGGCCGACCCGCGTGTCGCAATTCAGGAAGCCTTAGCACGGCATCACATTCAAAATGATCCCGGGGATTTCGGGGCGCACTACAACCTCGCAGCGATCCTTCAGATGAAAGGCGATCTTTCCGGCGCGGTCACGGAGTTCACGGAAGCCGTGCGCATTCAGCCCGAGGACCCGATTGCCAACAACGCGCTGGGTGGAGTGCTGCTGGCTGGCGGGCGAGTCGACGAAGCCATCGCGCACTTGAACACCGCGCTCAAAGGCCGCTCCGATTATTTCGACGCTCATTACAACCTCGGAATCGCCCTGGCCTCACAGGGCGACTTCACGGGAGCGCTTTCACACTTCCGTGCCGCGGTTCGATTGAATCCTGAAGACGCGGGAGCGGAGGCAAACCTCGGAAGCGCGCTGGCTGAGACAGGAAGCATTAGAGAAGCCCGCCTGCATTTCGAGCGAGCGTTGCAAATCGACCCAAAGAACGAACTTGCCCGCGAAAACCTCGAACAACTGAACCGCCAAACGCAAGGCCATCCGCAGTAGCCGGCAGTTCGGCGTCGACGCACGCGCGATCTGCTGCCGCGGGTGAGCCAACTTTCTTGTCATCCTCGCCGTCCAAGCGTGCAGGCTGGTATCATTTCCCGGCGGTTGAGGCGAACGCCGCGTGGTGCGCGCAACATTTACTCCGTAAAGGTGTTTCGTGAGGTCAGCGATAGCCAAAATCATGAAGCACTCGCGGGCCAGCTTCACGCACCGCCGTTTGCTCCTCGCCGTTCTGATCCTCGGATTAGTGTCCTCGATGGCCGCGCGAGGTACTTCGCGCGCGCTCACACCAAAAGACCGCGCACAAGTCTTTGAAAAAGTCTGGAAAGACGTGGACGAGCATTACTACGATCCGGAATTCGGCGGAGTGAACTGGCGGGAGATCCACCAGCGTTATTTGCCGCTCGTGGAAGCCGCGAAGGACGACAAGGACTTCTATTCGATTGTCGACCGCATGACGGCGGAACTGCACGACGCGCACACTCGTTTCAGTTCGCCCGAACAGTGGAAAAATCACGAGAGGCACCAAGGTGTCAGTATCGGCTTCCGGCCAGGTTACGTTGAAGGCAAAGTCACAGTCCTCGACGCGTACGCCGATAGCAACGCAGCACGAGCAGGGATTGAGGCGGGCATGATTGTGACCGCGCTGGATGGGCAGCCGATTGCCGAACGGCTGGCCGCAGCGGCGAAGACAGTTTTGCCGTCCTCTACCGAGCGCATCACGAAGCTCCGCATCCTGAGCAGCGTTTTTGCGGCACCGCTGGACACTCCTTTTGCGGCCACACTGCAACGGGGCGACGGCTCCGCGTTCGAAGTGAAATTCCCGCGGCAAATCCTTTCCAACGCTCCCCAGGTTACATCGGCAAAATTGCCCTCCGGCTTTGGATACATTCGCTTCGATGAGTTCCAGCCCGCGCTGGTCAAAGACCTCAAGAAAGCGCTCGAGAATGTGCGCACCACTCCGGGACTGATTTTGGATCTTCGCTGGAATCGCGGCGGCGTGGGAGCAACGCTCGAAGCGATGGCGGGATTTTTCTTCGACAACAAAACGCTGTTCGAGAAGAGAATGAGCAGAAAGGAAGTCGGCGCTTCGGAGCGCGATGGCCGCCACACCGAGGAGAGGCAGTTCTTTGTGGGGAAAAAGGGAGCGCAAATTTATTCCGGGCCCGTGGTCATTCTTGTGAGCGAATATTCCGCCAGCGCGACCGAGGTGTTTTCAGCGGGCATGCAAGACTCCGGGCGAGCGACGCTGGTGGGAAGCCAATCGTGCGGATGCGTCCTGGGCATCACGCACCAGAGAATGATGAAGGGCGGCGGCGTGCTGGAAATCAGCGAGATTCTGTGGTTCTCGCCGAAAGGACGCAAACTGGAAGGTGAAGGCGTGACACCGGATCAGATTGCTGTTCCGACGATAATTTCCTTGCAGGAAAAGCGTGATATGGTTCTCGAAGAAGGCGAAAGAGTACTCAAAGAAAAGGCGTTAGCAAAACGGGCTGTTCCGTCCTCCTAAGAGCACTTCGCCGCGACTCATAAACGTGATGACTACTCGACTCGTAGAGCGCGCATGGGATCGATCGAAGCAGCGCGCCAGGCCGGCAAGACGCAGGCTATACCCGCAACAAAAACAAGGATCGAAGCTGCGACCGCCAAAGTAAGCGGATCGCGCGAGCTGCCTCCAGCCCACGAAGAAACCACATGGTTTAGAGCCACACTCAACAACAAACCTGCTGCGACACCCGCGCCAAGCATTACCGCAGTAGAGCCCAGCACGAGCTGCACGACGGCGCTGCGCCGCGCGCCAAGGGCCATGCGAATGCCCAGTTCTTGTGTGCGCTGGGTGACGGCAAAGGAGACGACACTGTAAAGTCCAGTGCCGGCCAGCACCAGCGCCAAAGCGGCAAAGAGACCAAAGAGCGTGGCGATAAAGCGCTCGCGGCCCCACCCATCCGTATCGAGCCACCAGGAGAGCGTGCGGTCGCGTTCAACCACCAGCTCGGGGTTGATTTCGCGCAACCGCTCCTTAACGGAGCGGATGGCCGTTTGAGGATCGCCACTGGCGCGAACAAAGAGCGCTTCATCAGGCAGCATGACAAAACTGTAAGGCAGAAAAATCGCCGGTTTCACGGGGTGCTCCAGCCCATCGTTCTTCGCATCTCCGACCACCCCGATGACTTCGAACCAATCGTCGGGAGCTTGCGCTGAAAGAAAATTCGTCTGGTTAAACTTAAGCTGGGGGCTACGCACACTTTGTCCGATGGGATCGAGATCGCCCAAGTATTGCTTTACGAACGCTTGATTCACCATAGCTAAATGCGCGGCGCGCCGGGACTCCGCATCGTCGAAGATCCTGCCCCGCAACAGAGGGATACGCAGAGTCGAGAGCAATTGCGGACTGATGAGCGACAGCACCGCCTGCGAGTCGGTCAAGGTTGGTTTGCTCTGAATTTCGATTTTGGCGTTAAATCCTCCGAAGCCGGGAAACCACGTTGTCGAAACACCTGCTTCGGCCACTTCCGGGGCCTGCGCGACCGCTTGCCGCACCAATTCGTTTTGATTGATGCGCTCCTGCCAAGTTGCGGTAGATCCTTTAGGCATCGCGACATTGATTGCAAAAACGTGGTCCGGGTCGAATCCCAACGGAGTATGCACTTTTGCAAGGAACGCTTTCACCGCCCCGCCAGCTCCCGCAAGGAGCAGAAGAGTCAACGCGACCTGCCCGGCGATCAAGAGCCGGTGCGTGTTCCTGCTGCGCGTGCTGCCTGTTAGCTTTGCGCTGCTGGCTTGGATAAGCGCGCCGAGTTCAGGCCGCGAGAGTTGATAAGCCGGCGAGATTCCAAAGAGAATTCCGGTCAGCAAGGCCATCGCGGCGCTGAAGATCAACACCATTCCGTTCACGTGGATGGAGGCTTCATGCGGAAAGGAATAGTAGGGCAGCATGTTGGAAAGAGTTTTTACTCCCCAATAGGCGGCCAGGATCCCGAGCGCTGCTCCCGTCACCGAGAGCAGAAGCGATTCCGTCAGCAATTGCCGGATCAATCGGCCGCGACCCGCGCCCACGGAAGTGCGCACGGCAAACTCGTGCTGCCGTGCGGTGCCCCTCGCAAGCAGAAGAATCGAAACATTCGCGCAGCCGATCAGCAGTAGAACAACGACGGCCCCGAACAAGAAGACAATTGTTCCAGCGAAGCGACCTAACACTTCTTCGTTGAGAGTGACAATCTTCGCGCGCATGTTTTGCGGATAACTCTTGGGATCTTGTTTCGCAAAGCGGTCCACCAAGACCTGTATTTCGGCCTGCGCGGCGGGATATTTAGTTCCCGGCTTCAGTTTGATGAAGGCGAGCCAATAATAGTGGGGATCGGCGGTGGGAAGCGCGGGCAGGTATACATCGGAATCACCCCAGGTGAAACGTGACGGCACCACGCCGATAACCGTGTAGCGCATGTGGTCGAGTTCGATCGATCTCCCAATTACGTCGCGGCTTGCCCCAAATTGCCGTTGCCAGAAGAGACAGCTCAGAACCGCAATCGGCGCCGGATTTCCGCCCGGAGCGTCGGAGGGCGCGAACTCTCGACCAAGCAGAGGCGGCACGCCCATAAAGTCGAACATGTTTGGCGAATAAAGGCCGACATTCACGGAGACGGGGAATTTCTCGCCGGTGAGATTTTCCCGTTTTTCGTCCTGCAAGAAAACGTCATCGATCGAGGACGTTTTACGGAGCTCTTGGGCTTGCGTGCCGTTGACAATCAGCAGAGGTCCGCGGCCGTTTTTGTCGCGGAGCTCGACGTGGACCATCCGATTGGCATCCCTGTAGGGATAAGGATCAAGGAGAATGCCATAAACCACGCTGAAGATGGCCGTGGTAGCCCCGATTCCCAGCATCAGGGAGAGTATGGCGCTTATGGTGAAACCGGGAGATTTGAGGGACTGCCGCAGTGCGTAACGCAAATCCTGCAAAAAAGTCCTCATAACGAGCCCCCCCGGAGATATACCGGTTAAGACGTTGCCCAGCCGGTTTTGTTCCCAGGGCGGGACTTATTTGCGAGAAGTTCCTGGGTCTTGATTTAGGTGGCTCGGGAAACCTCGTATAAGAATTGCACGTAGGAGCGGACGGCGTCGTCCATGCCGGCAACTTTCGGGTTGCTCGATTCGATCAGGTAATACTCATCGGGGGCGTGGGCTCCGTTGCCATGGCCCATGCCGAAATGGCCGGCGGGAAGATGCAGCGGGTCGCCCGTGAAAACATAACCGGGCCAAGAGCCCGCAAGGCGGGGAAAGAGGACAGGGTCAATGCCGTTCTTCCTGTAAACAGCGAGAGCCGCTTGAATGATCGAGGAATCGGCGGGTGTACTGGTTGGATCGTACCCGCCGCTCATGTTGACTTCGATATCGCCGAAGCCTTTTTTCGCGAGATGGGCTTTGAGCGCGGCGAGCGATTCCGCGGCCGTCATGTCCGGAACGAGGCGCATGTCGATTTTCGCCACGGCTCTTGAAGGGAGAATCGTTTTTCCGCCGGGTCCGGTGTATCCGCCGACTAAGCCTTCGATATTTACCGTGGGGCGCGAGGCGAGAAGTTCGAGCGATTCCTGCCAGCTCACGTCGTGCACCCAGTGGTCGACGCCCATTTGCTTTTTCGCATCCGCTTCGCTTAGACGGCGCGCTGCTTCCGCGATCATTTTCTTATCGGTTTCCGAAAGGGGCCGCGCCTTTGCCGCGAAGCCCTCAATCACGGGATCGTTGCCATCTGGAGAAACGAGGGTTACCAGCGCTTCAACCAGATGCCAGGCAGGGCTGTCGACGCGCGCCTTGTTGCTCGAATGCAGATCCTTCTTCGGGCCGCGACCCCAGCGTGCTCCGCTCGAGACCAGTTCGAGTTCCACAACGCCTTTGGCACCCAGATAAACCTGCACCTCGCCATTAAGACCCTGCGCAGCAAACGGCATAAAAACCGAAGTGCATTTTTTCAGCGCCGCCGCGATTTCCGGCTTGCGTACTACCTGCGGAAAATGCGGCGAGCCGATCTCTTCTTCGCCCTCCGCGACGAACACAAAATTCACCGGCATTTTCTTTCCCGCGCCGCGCAAGGCGTGCAGCGCCGCGAGGAACGTCGCTTCGGGGCCTTTTTGGTTCACAGCGCCGCGTCCGATGATCACTTTGCCGAGTCCAGGTTTGTCTACCAGCCGGGCTTCGAAGGGAGGGGAACTCCACTCCGACGGATCGGCCTGCTTCACGTCGTACATAAAATAAAGGCCGACGGTGCGCGGCGCGCCGGCATCGAGGGTCGCGAAAATTCCAGGCTGGCCGTCGGTCGGGATTTTGGTGACTTGGTCGAAACCGGCGTCGCGCAGCATGTTCATGGTCAGCTCGCAGCCTTCGTTCATTCCGCGATTCTCCGCCGCGATCGACGGTTGCTGGATCCAGTGCTGCAAACGCTGCACAGCTTCGTCGTGGCGCTTCTCGATTTCGGCGCGAATGCCGTCCATTTCGTCCGCAGGCACGGCTGGGGCGGCAGACGCGCGGGCCCAGCTCGGCAAGGCGAGCGCCGCCGCGCCCGCTACCGCGCTCTGCAGAAACAAGCGCCGCCCGGTTAGCGCGTCATTTGCAGTCTCGAGGGCGTCTTGCCCGGCTTGGCGATCGCAGCTCTTGTTATCGCTACCGTCGGATTTAAATTCGTTTCCCATCATTCCCCCAAGTTACGAAGATTTTCCGTGTCGCGCTCCACTCTCGTTTTACGCGTGAGCCCCTTTCGCGTCTTCCGCCGGCTCCGGCAACCACAACCGCAAAACTTCTTCGGATTTTAGTTGCACCTCACCGAAACGCATCCCCATGCCGAGATGCGTATGAGAATAGACCACTGTCGCGGGAGCTTCGAACGAATGCGTCTCGGTAAAAATCCTCAGATGCACGAGCGTTCCGTCCGGAAAAGGATTTATGGTGTCCACGTAGCATCCGCCGAGACTTATGTCGCTGATTCGCGTGCTCATGCGTGACCCGGTGTTTTCTTCCAAGAGTTCCGCGGACGCGATGAACGGATATCTTGGGTCACGCCTTTGCTTCTGTTCCATGATTTTGCATCCCCCCGAATGCAGGCGCGTATTCTATCCCCAATTTGCCGTCGGCTGAAGTGCAAAAAAACTGACGAGTGGGCTGAACTAGTCCGAGAGGGATTCTGAGATTACAAATATTGCCGCGTGTGAATTGTCCTCGAGAGCGCGAGCTGGACGCTCTGGTTGCAGGGGCACAAGAGCGCTTTCGCACGACATACAAAATCAAACGGGGCGCGAAAGAATCGCGCCCCGTCAGGATATTCTTGATTTGGGTACGGATTCCCCGCTAGCGCATGGCGAGGATTATTTCGCCGCGGCGGCCGAAACTTCCTTCTCGATAGGCGCGCCGATCAAGTTTCCCCACTCTGTCCACGAGCCGTCGTAATTGCGGACATCCTTGATGCCCATGAGGTACTTGAGGACGAACCAGGTGTGCGAGCTGCGCTCGCCGATGCGGCAGTAAGCGATGACTTCGCGGTCGCCGGTGATGCCCTTCGCGCCGTAGAGCTGTTTCAGCGCGTCGAGGCTCTTGAACGTGCCGTCCTCGTTGACAGCTTGCGACCAGGGAATATTTGCCGCGCCGGGAATGTGCCCCGCGCGCTGCGCCGTTTCGCTCATGCCGGGAGGCGCGATGATTTTTCCCGTGAATTCGTCGACGGAGCGTACATCGACGAGCTGCGCGCCGGATTTCTTCTCGACGGCGGCGAAAACATCGTCGCGTTTCGCGCGGATGGCGGCGTTGGCGGCCTTCACTTTGTAAGTTGTCGGTGAAACCGAGGAATTGACGGTGCTCAGAGGGCGCTTTTCTTCTAGCCACTTCTTGCGGCCGCCGTTCATGATGAGAGCTTTTTCGTGGCCGTAGTATTTCAGCTGCCAGAATGCCCAAGCCGCGAACCAGTTGTTGTTATCGCCATAGAGGACGATCGTCGTATCCGGTGAGATTCCGGCTTTGCCGAGTAGTTCCTCGAACGCGGTCGGCTGTGCGAGATCGCGACGGATGGCGTCTTGCAGTTCGGTTTGCCAATTCCAGGCGATAGCGCCTTCCACGTGGCCTTGATCGTAGGCCGTCGTGTCCACATCAACTTCGACGACGCGGATGCCCGGATCCTTCGAGTGAGCAGCCACCCATTCGGTGGTGACGAGTACTTCGGGATGTGCATAGTCAGACATGGTGTTTCTCCTTCGCGTTATACGCAGGCAGAAAAGAGTAGCGCAGATGAGGCGGCAAATCACCCTCTTTTTAATCGAGATTCAAAGGTCTTTCTGAGTGGAATCTGCTGAAGTAATAAACACTGTATTTACATAGTGTTATAAAGATTTACTCCGCGATTTGCAGCTTGCCTTCTCGTGTTTCCCATTCGATGCGAACGAGCCAATCGAAGTGCATGCCTTCGGTCCTGAGCCAGGCTTCGAGAGTTTCGCGCGAATCGGAACGGAACTCGGCGAACATTTTACCTTCGAGCATGTTGACCAGGACGCGTTCCGCGCACGCCGGGCCGCCGCCTTGCATGCGTTGCGCGAGGGTCTCCGCACCCTGGCGCGTGAGGCAAGCGAGCGTGTGTTGCGAAAGATAACGTGGCATGGGAACTCCTTAGAATGAGTTGGAGTCCAAGTATTTCACAGAAGACGAGGCGCATGCACCCACCGACAACAAGAGAGTCCTCACAGTGCCATCAAATTTCGGCCAATAGGCGGCGAAAGCGGCGGGCCAGTCCGAGAAATATTGAGAACTGGAGTTGGCACGTCATCTGATTCGCCAATTGAGAGGCCATCAGGGCTGCACGTCAAGGGAAGTAAACGCGCTAGAGTAAAAAAGTGCACTCCACTTAGGGTTTTACGATCTTGACGACCGCAGAGTACGGATGGTAGCCATCCACAAGGCCGTGGCCCAGATCGCCGCATCCACAGGCAGAAAATAGAAGCGCCCCTTAGCGAGGTTTCGGCTGGCCCTGATGACTGTCCATTTACTGAGATGAAAATAAAGATGGAGCAACGAACTCTCCGCCGGGGAGTACCAATAACTCTCTCTCAGCTCTTTGCTGGCCAATTGTCTCAGAGTGTCTTTTTGGATGGAAATGCAGCGGCTCTCAGCGATGAAGTGCGTTTCCCATCCGAGTTTCCGCATTCTCTCGCAGATATCTGAATCTTCGTGGTGGAGCCGACGACGCACATCGTACCCTCCGACCGCGTCGAGGGCTTCTTTACGAAAAAGAACGGCGTGGCCAGGAGCAAATTCGGCTGGACCAGATTGCTCTCCAAATTTTGTTTCAAGAAACCGCATGCGCCAGCGGGTAAGGAGGCGATGTGGAGTGGCGGAATTGAGTCGAGTGTAGCAGGCGCCGACGCCGGGACGGCTCAGGAGAAGGCCCGCGCAGGAAGCGAGCCAATCCGGGTCGGGAAGAATTTCCGTGTTGATGCATGCAAGGAGGTGTGCGTTGGAACGCGCGATGCCGGCGTTTCGAGCGCCTGAGATCCCCACGTTTTCAGGAATGCGAAGAAGAAATATCTGAGAGGACGTCCGCGCCCAATCGGGCAGAGAAAGAAGCTGGGGGGAGCCATCATCGACGACGAAAATCTGGCCAATCGAATATGTCTGCTTGGCGCAGGCCGAAAGAGTTGCAGCAAGAGCTTCCGAGCGCTCGCCAAAGACAGGAATGACCACGTCCACCGCGCACTGGATACTATTGCTTTGATCGGCAGTTCTTGACGCCATACGCCCGTTATCTCACCGTGTATTCACTCGCATCTTGTGCGTATAGATGCCAGCTTCTAAATACGACCCGCATGGAGCAGATTCCAGAGCCAGTATATGGCGTGAGACGAACGGCGAACAACACGCCAAGACTTTAGAGCGAAGTGAGCTATATGATGGGAAGCCTCTTTCGGAATGCATGAGAGTCAGTAATAATCAGGATGACCCGGCAAGAAGTCAGATTATGAGAATTGCATCGGCTCTATCTTCAGGTCAGTTCGGAAGACGCCCGCTGATCGGTTTCGGCATGCTGGTCGTGGGCGCTTTCGCTGCTTACGAACTAGCCCAGTATGTGATCAGCGGCAACATGATCGGCTTGGCCTACGCCGCCATGTGCGTGGTGGGCGGAGCAATCGTCGTCGCCATCCTCAACAACTGGCGAAACGGGGTGTATTTTTTCCTGAGTTGGCTCTTGTTCGAGGATTTTGCGCGGAAATTCCTGGGCAATAACATGGCGATTTATTTCGCCAAGGATTTTCTGCTCCTTGTCGTATACATGTCCTTTTTTGCGGCCTATCGCAGAAAGGAAGTAAAATTCTTTCGCCCTCCGTTTTTCATGCCGCTTCTTATTTTCATCTGGTTCGGAGCGCTCCAGATATTCAATCCCGCTTCCACACACATCATGGTACGGACTGATGGGCTTCAAAATATTCTTCTACTACGTGCCATTGATTTTTATTGGTTATGCGCTTCTGAACTCCGAGGCGGAGCTGCGCCGTTTCTTCACGGTGAATTTGTTTCTGGTCCTCATTATCGTTTCTTTGGGGATCGCCCAATCCATCATCGGCCCATCGTTTCTTAATCCCGCAGTTCAGGCCGAAGATCTTCGTCTGCTGAGCGGTCTTTACCGTGTATCTCCGATTACCGGTGAGATTTCTTACCGGCCGACTTCAGTATTCGTGAGCGCCGGCCGCTATGCGGACTTCATCATGGTGGCCTGGATACTGGTGCTGGGCTATAGCGGTTATCTTCTTCTGCGCCATAAGAAAGGAAGAATTCTCGCATTTATCGCCATCCCTGTGACGGCAGCCGGAGCCTTCTTGACGGCGTCAAGGGGCTCGTTCTTGTGGGGGGTGATTAACGCTGCGGCAACCAGCGTTGCGTTTGTCTGGGGCGCGCCATGGCGGCAGGGGGAAGCGATGCGCGTGTTCCGTTCCGTTCAGCGGGTGGCGATAGGCATCGGGCTGGGAATGGTTTTGCTGTTCTATGCCTATCCGGACGCACTCATGTCGCGGCTAGCCATTTACAAAGAGACTCTTCTGCCCTCCAGTCCGACGAGCGAACTTACTCATCGAGGGTGGACGTATCCGGTGGATAACTTTCTCGGTGCCTTCAACTATGAGCGCTGGCCCTACGGTTATGGCATCGGGACGACCGCGCTCGGCGGTCAGTACGTCGCACGATTTTTTGATGTGAAGCCGCCGGTCGTGGGAGTAGAAAGCGGTTTCGGAACACTCGTTGTTGAGATGGGAATCGGAGGGCTGATTCTTTGGATCATCATGAGCGTGGCGATTTTGTTCTCCGCGTGGAAGGTGGTCAGAAAAGCTGAAGGGTTCGCCCTGGTTTCCGCTCGGCTTTGTGATTTTCTGGTACGCGTTCTTCTTGCTCGGCCCCGCAACCTTTGGCGGCATCGAGCTCGTACGAAGATTTTCTGCTAAACGCGTACTTTTGGCTGCTGCTCGGCTTGCTGTTCCGGCTTCCCACCATCGCGCTCTCGGCGCAGTTCGCGATCGACGCTACTGCAACTAAACCCGCGCGCCCCTGGATTCGCTGACTTGCGGCTCGCCGTTGTTTCTCCGTTTGTCGATCGGCGTCACGGTACGGAGCGCGCGCTTGCAGAATTACTCGAGCGGCTCGCCCGCGATTACGGCTGCGAGATTCATCTCTACTCCCAGCGCGTCGAAGATCTCCGGGTAAACGAGCCACGACCGGAGGATTCTGCGAAGTCGGGAGCCATTTTCTGGCATAAGGTTCCAGCCATTCCGGGCCCCCATGTAGCTCAATTTCTCACATGGGTTTTTCTGAATGGGTTTCTGCGAAGCCGCGATGCATTATTTAACCGTGTTTCTTGCGACTTGGTCCTTTCTCCCGGGATCAATTGCCTGCATCCAGATGTGGTGATCGTCCATGCGCTTTTCCATCGATTGCAGGAGCTTACCCGCGAAGAACAGAACACCCAGGCGCCGCGTGGGAATTTCTTCCGAAGGCTGCACCGGCGCGCCTATTACGCGCTGCTGGCCGGTTTGGAGCGCCGGACTTATTCCGACGCGAGGGTTTCACTTGCCGCCGTTTCTCGGCGAACCGCCGGCCACTTGAAGGAATATTTTGGTCGGGAAGATGTCTGCGTCATCCCGAATGGTGTTGACACTGCACATTTTTCGGCGCCGGCAAGGCTTGAGCGACGCGTGCAAGCGCGGCAACGCAGAAGCTTTCAGGATGGGGAATTTGTTCTGCTCCTAATTGGCAACGATTGGCGCGTCAAAGGATTGCCGGCTATTTTGGAAGCAATAGCGGCCCTTCCCGGTTCGCCGTTGCGTTTACTTGTGGTCGGAAACGACGCTGCAGAGCCGTTCCAGGCGATGGCGCGCGGACTTCGAGTCGAGCAACGATGCCTCTGGGAGCTTCCGCAAGCCGATGTGCTCGATTTCTACGCTGCCGCGGACGTCTATGTCTGCCCGAGCCGCGAAGATTCTTTCGGGCTCCCCGTGGCGGAAGCCATGGCCTGCGGTTTGCCGGTGATTACGTCGATATTTGCTGGCGTTACCGATTGCATTCGCGATGGAGTCGATGGATTTGTCCTGCGTGACCCATGCGATGCACGGGCGTTAGCAGAGCTGATGGAACGCGTTCGGAAGGATGTGGAACTCCGGCGAGCTGTCAGTGAAGCCGGGGCCAAAAGCATCCAGGAATGGACTTGGGATCGCAATGCCGCAGCGGTTTGGGAACTGCTACAGGCCGCTCACGCTAAGCGCCGGAGCGAAAGTTAGAACCTTTATTCTGCGCCAGGCTTGTTCCTCGATTTGGACTCGACGGCTTTTCGCGTGGCATCCAGCGTGAAGAGCAACGTCTCTTTGGGGATACTGGTGACGAACGGGCCGATCAGCCACCCGAGACCTGTCGGAATGTCGCGCGTCAGTGAGGCGACTTCGCTCTGCACATAAACGCCGCCATCGCGTTCTTCCATCCGCCACCACGTTTCCATGCGCCATAGAAAACCGCCGTCGTCTCCAGGCTTCTTTTCGCGTTCATCATGAGCCCCCGGATTCTCGACTTCGGCGATGCGCACCGCGGAGCTGCGGCTATGAGCGCGTCCGGGCGCATCGTGAAAGTAGGTCACTTCATGCTCGGTATCGAGCACAACGGTAATGATCTTATGGCGGTGAAAGCGTAGGAATACACGAAAGTGATCGCCATCGCGCGATTCGATCTTCGAGCGCTCGACATCAGGAGCATAGTAGATGGACTGGTGGTCGTAATCCTCGAGGATGCCGAGCACATCTCCGAGCTTTGCGCCGGGGATGAAAACCACGCCCACCCAGTGATGGATCATGCCGCCGGGGCAATCGATAGGCGTGCCGTTGTCCAGTGTCGAGAGTTGATGGATTTGCACCTCCCCACGCTTTAGGGCGGAATAGGCCTCCGCACGCTGCGCATCGGGAAGCGCATCGATCCAAAGAAGGGCGCTGCCACGTTTCAGTTCGGAGTCGTTGCGTTCGTCGGTCAGGTGCACATAGCGGTCGAACGCGGCAATCGTGTTGGATTCCAATTTTTCCGGAGCAGGATTGGCGGCTGAGGCGGACGGCGAGGGAAAGAGGCAAGTTGCAAGCGCGACGATCGAAAGTAAAATGGTGGCGACCAGGCTGTCCGCCAATCGCTGCATTTGTCGCCTGAATCTTTCACGCAAAGCAGCAGCCCCTCCGCAAGTCTATGATGACGCAAAGCACTTGCAACGGAAGCAAGAATCGCTATGGATGAAAGGCACGAAGGCTGCCGATCTTTACGAGAAAATCGGAGGGACCAAGTCCGTGGAAATTCGGAGTACTCACTTGCCCTGGCGGGATCCGAAAATATGGCGGGTTGGGTAGCTCGCACACGGCCCCTTGCGGAGCCGCTGTCCCCGCGCGGCCCCCAACCCGTTCTTAGAAGCCTACGCGGGCGATATGTGGCCCTCAATGGGCCGCTAGAGCCACTGAGCGGGGTACCGTGGTCGTGGTACTAGGCCATGTTCCAGTCGGTCGCCGCCATTCTTCTCTAAGCTGTTTGTTTACAGCATTATACGAAAGATAATGACCGCCAGATGGCTTCCAAAAAGTACTAGTTTGGACCGTTTACCCCGCTAAGAAACCCGCCAAGATGACCGGTCAGCGCAATGACTGCCACCGCCAGCATTTCCAGCCCCAGACGAAAGACCGGTATCCTTCCTGCCGATCGCAGCCGTGCGCGTAGATGCAGGCTCCAGGCAAGCCAAATGAGGCACGCAGAAGTGTAGCCGAGAATCAAATGCATCAGCAGAATCCCTTTCAGTTTTTGTCCGCCGAGCTGGAACTGCCAGGCGAGCAGTCCAGTGATAACCGCGGGCCCTGCCGAAATCGCCGCGCCAAGCAGATTGTAATAAGCCACTGCGGCTAGGGCACGCCTCTTGGCGCACTGGGCTAGAAAATCAAAAATTACGCCAGCAATGAACAACGCGATGGGAAAGTGGATCAGCACGACGTGCTGTGCATGCTTGGCGAGCAACGCGGCTCGCAGGTCAAAGGGGTTCAAGTTCTGTCCTCCGTTTGCCGTCGCTCACTGGACAACAACTTTTCCGGTCATCTTCGGATGGATGGAGCAGAAGTAGGGGTACTCTCCTGGCTTAGTAAACGTAAATGAGAACTTGTCGTCGGTATCGAGCACCTTCGACTTGAACGTTTTGTCCGTGCTGACAACAGTATGCGGAATGTCGTCGCGATTGGTCCAGGTAACGGTTGTTCCAACCGGGACGGTCATGACCGCGGGGCCAAAAACGAAATTGTCGATTTTCACTTCGGCGGTTGTCGCAGCTTTTTCCTGGGCGCTCGCCACGAAGCCCTTATGCTCGGTAAGAACTCCGGCTGGGCCTATCGCTGCCAGTATCGACAAACTCGCAATGAACACACTTCTCCTCATGATTTTTCTCCCTCTCTTTTTATTTTGAAATCTGCTTACCGGTTTGTTCTGGAATCCTTTTCGCTATCAGGCTAGCGTCGAATCCACCACTGCCAAGGCGTGTTGACCGCGCACGTAGTTCACATCCGTGATGCCCAATACGCTCCGCAACAGTTCAGCTGGCACTTTCATCGGTCCAGGCGAAGGCGCCTCACCAGGCTTTGGCTGCGGGAAGGCAGTCGAGCAGGCCGTGTGAAAAGTCACATTTCCCTCAACCTTCTGCATCGTCTGATGAATGTGGCCGTTGAGAACGGTCACCGAGCCAAATTTTTTCAGATGCGCCAGTGCTTGCGCGCTGTCTTCAGTTCCCCATCCCCAATCCGGGTAAACCGTCCACAGCGGAACGTGCGCAAACACAACAATCGGCGTGCTGGACTTCAAATGCTTCACATCCTTTTCCAGCCATTCGAGCTGGTCGTGCCCAAGCGTGCCCAGCCCGCCTGCCTTCAAATTCATCACGTTAACTAAACCCACGAAGTGCACGCCCTTCTTCTCGAAACTGTACCAGCCTCCCGGTTGAGCTCCTTTTCCAAAACGCTCGAGGTATCCCTTGCCGTCGTCGTTCAGAACATCGTGTTCTCCGGGAACATAGAAGACATCCTTCGCCGAAGCACTCTTCAGAATCTGCTCCACGCCGTCGAATTCTTCCGGCTTTGAAAGATGGCTGATGTCTCCCGTGTGCAGCAGAAACTCCGGCGTCGTCGACAGCGCGTTGATTTTATCGACGGCGGCTTGCAACGTCGCCGCGACATCCGGATTCGCCGCTTTACTGAATCCCATATGGCTGTCGCTGATCTGCACGAAGCTCAACTCGCCTTTCATGTCCCGCGGGTTCATCTTCGCAAGACGGCTCATGCTGTACGATTTCAAAACGCCGCCTTGCATCACGCAGAACGCGCCCGTTCCCGCCCAAGCCATGCACTTCAAAAAGCCGCGGCGATCGATTCCATCGTGATTGTGATCGTGCAAGATTTCGTCTTTTGTGTTGCCGGCCATTTTTTCTTCCTCCAAGGAAGACACGTCTCCCCGTGCATACGCGTGTATGCACTTCCCGCTGCTGCGCTTATTTGGCAGTTGCGGCGCGCGTCAGAGAGAATCAAGGGCCCCGCGTCGCTGTGGGACGGGTTTCGTTTGTGCAGACCGTGAAGGGCTGTTTGTTATTCCAAGATTCTGCGCGCACTTGGCCAAAATTATTTCCTCATTAGAATTCGAAGATTGGGAATAAAATCGCCACCCGGGTGGTTTTTCTTAATGAGTGTTGCGGGCCAGGGGAAAGGTTGGGACGTGTTGGATTCGCAGGACCGGGCTCGCTTCGAGCAGCTCGTGTTGCCCCATCTTGATGCTGCATTCAATCTTTCGCGTTGGCTCCTGCGAAGCCGGGCTGACTCGGAAGACGTCGCGCAGGAGGCCATGCTGCGCGCGTTTCGCTTTTTCCGCGGTTTCAATGGCGGCGATGCCCGAGCCTGGCTTCTGCAAATTGTCCGCAATACCTGCTATACGTGGCTGGAGAAAAATCGCCAAGTGGAGCTCATGACCGAATTCGATGAAGACCAGCACCAGCAGTTGGCCTCAACGCCGGAAGCGCTGGCCATCGCGGGCGACAATCGCGAGCGGCTGGCACGAGCCCTCGAAACGCTGCCGGTACGCTTTCGCGAAGTGATCATCCTGCGCGAGCTCGAAGGCTGTTCGTATAAGGAGATTGCCGCGATTACCAGCGTTCCGATCGGAACGGTGATGTCCGCGCTGGCCCGTGCTCGCCAACGCTTGCAGCGCGCGCTGACGCAACCCGCTCAGCAGGAGGCGCCCCATGAGCTGTGATTTCTCCGGGACGCTTCTTCACGCGTATCTCGATGGAGAACTCGATCCCATGCGCGCCGCCGAATTCGAGCGCCATCTCGAAACCTGCCGGGAATGCACGGCGATTCTGGGAACGGCCGAGTCTTTGCGCTCTTCTCTTCAGCGTGCGCAGCTTTACGAGACGGCTCCCGGGGAATTACGGAAGAAGATTCGTGCCGAATGGAAAGTCCCGGCGTCCGGCCTGGACGGTTTTCCCGTTGCCGCGTGGCGCTGGCTTGCGGCCGCTGCCGCGATTTTGCTCGTGACAGGAGTTACGTGGTTCGCCGTGCAGCACTTTCGAGCGATGGGTCTCCAATCGGATAGCTCAGTGACCGCGTCGGAGGTCATCGATGCTCATATTCGCTCGCTGCAACCCGGACATCTCACGGACGTAGCTTCGACGGACCAACATACCGTCAAGCCGTGGTTCGACGGTAAACTGGACTTCATTCCGCCGGTCCATGATTTCACGGACGAAGGTTTTCCATTGATTGGCGGCCGTCTGGATGTGCTGGGAGAGCGTAACGTGGCAGCGTTAGTCTACGGACGCCGAAAACATCTCATCAATGTCTTCGTCTGGCCGACCAAAGAACCGGATACCCCCATACATCCACCAGGTTCTCGCCAAGGCTACCAATGGGTTCACTGGCGGCGTCAGGGGATGGAGTTTTGCGCCGTCTCGGATACGTCTGCGCAAGATTTGCATGACCTGGCGGAACTCTTCGTGCAATAGCGAAACTGCTTTGTCTCAAGGATCGATGTTCGGGTAGTGGTGGGAGCAGCGGACCTTACGATTTCGGATTGCTGCTCGCAACAGGCTTGGGCATTTCTTTCGCGTAAATCAATCGCAATTCGACGGACCGCGTTTGCCCCTTGCGTAGCGGGAGATTCCTTTGCCAATCTGAAAATACGCCATTTGCCGAGGCCCGAATGTCGTAGCTGCTGGCTCTCAAATGCAAAATGGTGAATCGACCGTGGGCGTCCGCCCGAACGGCATGGGGACCGCTTCCGTCGGAGTATTGATACGAGATGCTGGCATGCGGTGCCGGTTTATCATCAGGCCCGATAACCACGCCGCTGAGTGTGGAGGTGCCTTTGGATTGAGGAGCTGCCAGAACGCCCGGAACTGACGCCAACGCCAGTGACAACACCGTGAAGAAAATGAGTGCGCGTTTCATATTCTCCGTCTCCCGCCACGAGTGGTCCTATTTTATTGGCTCTCGAGAAAATAAAAAGGGTCTTCCCACATCGTGTCCCGTACAGCCAGTGTAGTCCCGGCTACTCCCGTCTTCGGCTGAGTTTCTGAGGCTGTGACGCACGGCGTACCTGCCTTTGCGGACAGGTCAGGTTTGAGCTTGACGGTATACCCGCGCGTGGCTTTCCAGCATGCGGCGAAAATCGCAATAATCGAGAGCGCGTTGCCGTGCCATCCCAGCGAGCCGTGCAGCGAGAGCGGGATCGTCGAAAATTCGACGGAGTTCTTGCGCAAGCGCCTGTGCGTCGCCGGTGCGAAACGTGAGCCCGCCTTCACCGAGCACCTCGACGAAGGCGCCGAGGTCAGACGTGATCACTGGCAGGCCTCGCAACATATTTTCTGCAACCACTAGACCGAACACTTCTCCACCCAGGGATGGAACGACGATGACGGAGGCGTGCGCAAGCGCTGCATCGAGTTCTGTCCCCGAAAGGCGTCCAGCGAAACGCACGTGTCCAGCAAACGGAGCCTCCTGAGCAATTCGCTCAAGAGACGGGCGCTCGGGGCCGTCGCCGATGACGAGCAGTTCGAAAGCACGATTTTGCGCAAGCAAAATGCGCGCGGCTTCCAACAAAACACCGACACCTTTGGTAGTCACTAGCCGGCCTTGAAAAGCGATCATCGGCAGGCGCGATGACGCCGCCTGGTACGAGACCGGCGCGCCAACAAACTCCAAACCGTGCGGAATTGCTACGATTTGCGGAAGTTGAATCAGACCGCCGAGCCACGCGGTCGGAGTAATGTTGCTCGAAACGCGCCGGCATAGAAAACGGCGCACGAACGTCAGCAACCAAAGCTTGCGAGAAACCATCCAGCCTTGGCCGACATTGCAGCGCATGCATTCAGCATAGCGGCCTGCCATAAAGTGCCCTGGGCACGGCATCCCCGCCGGTTCGATCAGAAGTTGGCCGTTCGGGCAAATCGTTTGAAAACCGTGCTGCTCCACCACGACGGGCTTGCGGGCGAGAAATCCGAGAAGAAGCGGCGCCATGGCCGGACCGGCCACGTGAACCACATCGGAAGCGCGGATCAAATCCCACAAATGGATTAGGTTCGGCCGGCGCACAACACGAAACGGAAGCGAGGCATCGTCAAAGTTGTCGGCTGGAGTTTCTGTGGCCAGGCTTACCTCGAACTCCGCATCGCCGTCGGGTTTGCGAAGCTGCGCAAGGCCACGAGCAAGAGAAAGGACGATGGTTTCAACGCCGCCGACACTCGGCACAAAAAAATGAGAATAAATAAGCAGCTTCATTCGCGGAATTTCGCCGAAGCTTCGGGAGTTGTCGGTACGCCGGATGAATCGCCGAGCACACCACCCGGCCGGCGCCCTTTCCGCGCCACGGCAATTTCAATTGCCTCGAGCGTCGCAGCGATATTTCTCTCCGGCGACCAGGTTCGTATGTGCGCGACAGCGGCGCGGCTCAACGACGCGAGCTGCACGCGATCGGAAAATGCGGCTTTCAGCAGCGCAGCGAGAGCGGTAACGTCACCGCACGGAAAAACGAATTCCTTCCTAACCGGCGCAACGAGATCGCGCGCCGCGCCCACGTGATCGCTCGCCATCACCGGGCATCCGCAGCACATCGCTTCGTTCACAACCACGGCAAACGGTTCGTACTCCGACGGCAGAACCATCAGATCCGCGCCAGTATACACAGCGGGAAGCTGTGACTGATTCACAAATCCGAGAAAGCGGACGCGCGGCGCGATACCCAATGAGCTGGCCTGTGACTCCAGCTCGGAGCGCAGCGGTCCATCGCCTGCAATGACCAGCAGAGCATTCGAAAGCTTCGCTGTAGCGAACGCGCGGAGCAAATCGCCCGGCCGTTTCCACACCTGGAGCTTGGCGCAGAAAAGTACAACCACGTCCGAAGCCGAAGCTCCCCAGGAATCTCGGACCGCGGCGCGGTCCACCTTTGCGGATTGTTGCATCCACCAATCGTTATCCACGGTGTAGTTCGTTAGGGTAATTCGCTTGGCCGGTATTCCGAGACTCACCATTAAATCGTGCGTGCCTGAAGAAGGAACGATCACTTGATCGGCTCTCCGAAAAAGATGCGGCCACAAGATTTTTTTGACGGTGCTCTTCCACTTCTTACCGTCCCGCGGAGAAAGTGTGGTGGTGTCCGTGCCAAAGAGAAAAGCCGTGTTCGAAGACTTGGCTGCAAAATAGGCGATCCAGAACGTAGCGCGGACGTAGCCGACAAAACACAGCACAGCGTCGAATTTGCCCTCGCGAATCAGTTTGGATACGCCTGGATTGCGTAAGCCCAAAAAAGACTCGTTACCCGAGCCGCGATTTGGAGCCTGGGTCCAGGAGTAGCCCTCCAGCAAAGGCACATCCCACCGCACCGTTGCTGCAAATTCGGGATCGTGACCAGCTTCCGCGCCGCGGAGACTGCAATACGCTACATGCAAATCGAATCCCGGATGCGCCGCCATGCGCCGAAAAATCGGCGCCATATATTGGACCGGGTGGTCGGCGACGGCCAGCACGCGGTAGCGGCGGTCAGGCATGGCAAGACCGCGCGCTGGCAACGCGAAACGCCGCGAAAATAGGGAAGTCTCTCGAGCGCAAAGAGGTGCCTCAGCAGCGAGTATACCCGGTTTCCAGCGCGCGGCGGCTGTGCTAGACTGGCGCAGTTCCGCAGGGGTTTGCGGTTTACCCTAAGTCTCCGCACAGTTGAGCCCCGCCTAGCGGGGTTTAGTCGCCGAACCGTCACTCACGTGGCGCGCGGCCGCTCGAAATTTCACTCAACGTGAATCCCGCCAGGCCGGGAGCACGAAAAAAAGAGGATTCGTCATGTCTGGGCACTCAAAATGGGCCACGATTAAACACAAGAAGGGCGCGACTGACGCCAAACGTGGCCGCGTGTTCACCCGCATCATTCGCGAAATCACCATCGCGGCGCGCATCGGCGGGGGTGAACCGAATTCCAATCCGCGCCTTCGAACGGCCATCCTCGCTGCCAAGGGCGCGAACATGCCCAACGAGAACGTCGAGCGCGCCATCTTGCGCGGCACGGGCCAGCTCGAAGGCGAGCAATATGAAGAAGTCACCTTCGAAGGCTACGGTCCCGGCGGTGTAGGTATGCTGATCGAAGCCGTCACCACGAATCGCAATCGCATCGTCGGCGAATTTCGCCATCTGATGAGCAAGAACGGCGGAAATATGGCCGAGGCGGGCGCTGTTGGCTGGATGTTTCACCGCAAAGGCGAAATCGTGGTGCCGAAAGAAGCCGCCAGCGAAGACAAGATGATGGACCTTGTTCTGGAAGCAGGCGCGGACGATTTGAAGGATGACGGCTCAGGCTGGTATGTGGTGACCCCGCCGGAAGCGCTCGAAAGAGTAAAGGAAGCGCTGACCAAGGCGGGCATCACACCGGAGTCGGCGGAAATCGCCATGGTGCCACAGAACTACATCAAGCTGACAGGCGCGCAGGCCACTCAGATGGTGCGGCTCATTGAAGCACTCGAAGAGCACGATGACGTGCAGCACGTTTACGCCAACTTCGATATCGATGAGTCCGAAATTCAGGCGGCTGTCGGAGCGAACTGACTTGGTTTGAAATTAAAGGCGACAGACAAGAATGTCTGGCTCATTCCTTGATGGCCATTCCGCAGAATCGGAGTGGCCTTTTTTCTTTTGGAAAAAAAATCGCACACAAAGCTCTGGTAGCCGCCCGGAGAACGCCGTAGACTTAGATCGATGAAAGTGGCGATCCCAGCGGACATTTCCTCCGCAAAAAATGGCCTTTTCCGCGTTCTTGGCGTGGACCCCGCCGCAACGGGCCCCACCGGATACGGCATTATCGAAAGCGACGGTCGTGGGTGCCGTATGCTGCATTATGGTGCACTGAAAGTTGCTCCAAAGCGGCAGAAGGAATGCCTCGGCGCTGTGCTGCAGGACGTTCACGCATTGCTCTGCGATTTGATGGACGAGTTTTCTCCCGACGCGCTTGCCGTGGAATCCGTGTTCACCGCACTGAATATGAGAACCGCCCTGCGGCTCGCCGAAGTGCGCGGTGTAGTGCTCCTTGCCGCGGCGCAGCGCGGTGTGGCTGTCCACAGCTATTCGCCGCGCGAAGTGAAGGCTTCCGTCGCCGGTTATGGCCACGCGGACAAACGGCAAATGCAACTGATGGTCCGCGCTCTTCTTGAGATGACCGAGACCCCCGAGCCTTCCGATGCCGCGGATGCGCTTGCCGTGGCCCTCTGCCATCTGCAGGTGGAACGAGCGCGGCAGCGCTTTGGACTCCCAGACAAACCAGCGGTAGTGAGATTGCTTTCACAGCCTTATGCTTCGAGAACCACAGTCGTACGCGACGGCGCAACTAACGGCTCGCGCCGCGCATCGTAACAAAACGATGAAGATTTTCTTTCTGCGATTTTTTTTGCTGGCTTGGATCGCGGGCGGTCTCGTCAGTTTGCCCGTGACAGCGGACAGCTCTGCGTCTCTTCCTCTCGCGCCCCCCGATCACACAAAACTTACCTATCGCCGCATTTTCAAGTCCAGCTCGCCGGAGTTTATCGAGATTGTCGTCCGGGAAGACTCCAACGCAGCAACTTTCGAAATTCGCCAGCTCGATGAAGATCCTGGAGCTTCCCCCTTCGAAGTGGGTGCCACTCTGCGCGGAAAAATGTTCGAACTCGCCGCACAGCTAAACCATTTCCAGGGACAGGATCTGGATGTGCATCGCAGGATTGCCAATCTTGGCGAGAAGACCTTTCGCTGGGAACAGGGCACGGAGAGCCACGAAACGAAATTCAATTACACGCTGAATTCAGCCGCATCCCAGTTGATGCAAATTTTTGAGGGCCTCGCTCGCCAGCAGGAATTGGTTACCATGCTCGAGCGCCGCATGAAATACGATCGCCTTGGCATCAACGACGCTCTTCTTCAATTTGAAACGGATCTCGACCACAAATTGCTCCCGGAGCCGCAGCGCGCTCTTCCCACCCTCGATCAAATCGCCGGCGATTCCCGCTTTGTCGATATCGGCCGCCAGCGTGCCCGCGCCCTCGCGGAACGCATTCGCCACTTAAGCTAAAAACACGAAACTAATTGGAGAGGTTCCACTGCCGCGGCTTGCGCGCCGAATCCAGCTCTGGCGATTCCGCAAGCAACTTCAGCGGCAGCAAGGCGGTCTTTCCGTAATGCTCCCCTTCCAAAATCCGTGCCTGGCAGCGTGAATGCGCTTGCTCCACTTCGAGAATTCTCACCGGCGTTTCATGTGGCAACATCACAAGCCTCTGCGCGGCGATCATCAGTGACAGCCCGACGTCGTCATTTGCCGCGTCCAGCTTTCTTCTCTCCAAAGCCGCCGCTTCATCGATGGCCACCACGGCAAACGAACGTCCGTTCTCGCAAGCGACCTTTGCGACCCGCCCCACCCAGGGAGATCCCTCTGCCCCCTTCGGGTTCGGCGCGTACCCACCCGTTGTCACAGGCTCGGGCGCCGAAGCCGCCGGCCGCTTCACCGTTCCAACAAATCTGTACCCGCGCTTTGGCAAGGTCTCGACATACAGTGGCTTCTTCTTGTCGTCTCCCAGCGCCTGCCGCAGCTTTTTGATCGCCGTGTTCAAACTATGATCGAAATCCACAAACGTGTCCGCGGGCCAAAGCCTTTTCTGCATCTCCTCCCGCGTCACAACTTCTCCAGGCTTCTCCAAAAGCATCGCCAGCACTTGAAACGGCTGCTCCTGCAGCTTGATTTTCCGCCCGGCTTTGTACAATTCTCCCGCGCGCAGCTCCACTTCGAACGAATCAAAGCGCACCACATTCGAGGATCGCGCAGGCATTGCCACCTTAAGAATCTCCGTGTTCACGAGACTATACCATTCCTCCACAAAATCGCGCCGTCAGCCACCCTCCTAAATCCTCCATTTCTGCGCGTTTAGCAGTTCACCCACAGTCGCCTCTCAGTTCATCCCCAATGCATTGTCCTTCACAAAGAAATGCGCGAAAGTGCGGACCATGTTGAGGCGCTGAACAGTTAAGCGGTCCGGGCGAACGACAGCTCAACCTGGATGCAGTCAGCGAATACAGAAAGAGGAGGGTCCCATGAAGACGAGAACTTTGGTTATGGCAGGAGTGGTCGCGCTGGCAATCATGTCATCCACGCGTGTCGCTCAAGCGCAGGAAAACATGAAGGTAACTATCCCCTTTGACTTTGTGGCTGGCAACAGGAGCCTTCCAGCTGGCGAGTATTCCGTTAATGTCTCGGGTCAGACGCACATGCTTATTCTGGTTGACCGCAAAGACGGCGCACCCACCATCCTTGGTGCACATGATGTAGTGGCACGCGAACCTCAATCCCAATCAAAACTGATTTTCAACCGTTATGGCGACCGCTATTTTCTCTCCCAAGTCTGGATGCAAGGAAATTCTCGTGGCCGCCAACTCTCGAAGTCAGCCCGCGAAAAAGAGATAGTGCAAGTCGCGCAAGTTGACACTCGGAACCGAGTCACCCTGGTCGCCGAACTTCTCCGAACAACCCCCTGATTCACATCCCCCCTTTGATCCCTGCAACGCCCCCCGGGAATCCGGAACCCCGATCCGGATTCCCGGACCCTTTTCACCGCCTATATAAATCCTCGCCTTGAATCCATCTAGATCAATGCGCCTCTGTCGTAGGGGCACGATACATCGTGCCCTCTTTCTTCGTTCTTTGCGTCTTCGTGGAATGACACAGTATGCCGCGCCACATCCCAATCCGCCGCCATGTTAATGGCGTTTGCTTCTCCATGTTGTGAGCTTCAAGACGGGTGTAGGATGGCAGCGCCATCAAATCAAAACGGACCGTCCGGTTTCGCCATGAACAAGCGCACCTTCCTAAAACTCTTCTCCGCCACAATCGCCACCCCCGCCGTTTCCCGCCTCTCCGCCTGGGCCGGCGCTGACAAGCTCACGAACTGGTCCGGCAACATCGCTTACAGCACGGAAAGCCTATATGCCGCCCACTCGCAGCAACAGATCCAAGAGTTCGTCAAAAAGCAAGCCAAACTCAAAGTCCTCGGCTCACGCCACTGTTTCAACGCCATCGCCGACAGCAAGAACGCCTTTCTCTCCCTGAAGCCGTTGGACGAAATCGTCTCTTTCAATCCTCAAGCCCGCACCGTAACCGTCGACGCAGGCATCACCTACGGCCAATTGGCCCCGTTCCTCACAGAAAAAGGCTTCGCGCTCCACAATCTTGCCTCGCTCCCGCACATTTCCGTCGCCGGGGCTTGCAGCACCGCCACGCACGGCTCCGGTGAAAAAAATGGCAATCTTGCCACCGCCGTCTCCGCGCTCGAATTCGTCACCGCTTCCGGCGATGTCGTGAGACTGTCTCGCCAGCAAGACGCCAACCTTTTCCAAGGAGCCGTCGTTGGCCTCGGCGCTCTCGGCGTAATCACAAAAATCACGCTCGACGTCCAGCCCACCTACAACATGCGCCAGTACGTCTACGAAAATCTCTCCTTCAACGCCATGAAAGACCACTTCGACGCCATCGAAGCCAGCGCTTACAGCGTCAGCCTCTTCACCGACTGGCAAAACCACAATTTCAGCGAAGTCTGGCTAAAAATCCGCACTGAAAAAGACCAGGCCTTCAACGCCGAGCCCGAATTCTTTGGCGCCAAGCTAGCCACTAAAAATCTCCACCCCATCGCCGAACTCTCCTCCGAAAATTGCACCGAGCAGATGGGCGTCCTCGGCCCCTGGTACGAACGCCTCCCGCACTTCCGCATGGGCTTCACGCCTAGCGCCGGCAAGGAACTGCAATCTGAGTATTTCGTCCCGCGCCAGCACGCCGTCGAAGCCATTCTCGCCGTCGAGCGCCTCCGCGACCAGATCGCTCCGCACCTGCTCATCACCGAAATCCGCGCCATAGCCGCCGATGACCTCTGGTTAAGCCCCTGCTACCAGCAGCCGTGCGTCACCATCCACTTCACCTGGAAGCCAGACTGGCCCGCCGTCAGCCAGCTCTTGCCCGTCATCGAAAAAGAGCTCGCACCGTTCCAGGGCCGCCCTCACTGGGGGAAACTCTTCACCATGTCCCCGCAGAAGCTCCGCTCTCACTACCCCCGCATGCCCGAATTTGTCGCCTTGGCCAAGAAACTTGACCCCCAAGGCAAATTCCGCAACGACTTCCTGAACACCTACATCTTCGCCGCTTGATTTCTCCGCTGGGTGTTTCCGTTGCCTGCAGGGACGGCAGCAAATTACGCACCGCGGGCCGTGCGTGCAAAGCATCTGGAACTTTTAGTGCGAGGCAAACATTTGAATAAACGAGGAAACGCAGAGAGACGCCGATGCCCGGCAGGCGCCGAAAAGCCAGCGAATGCTCACAGCGAAAAAGAAATTATTGGTTGGTGGTTGTGTTTGCCGCGGCCGCGTTTCCGATCGCGTCGCCATTCAGGACCAGTTCCACGCGGCGATTCCGCTGGCGGCCTTCGACCGTGTCATTCGTGGCCACGGGCTGCGTTTTGCCGAAGCCCCGCGCGGTAATCGTCGATACGGGGACTCCTTGTTCCGCCAAAAAATCGCGTACGGAACCGGCACGCTGCTCGGAAAGCTGCTGGTTGAATTCGTCGCCGCCCACGCTGTCCGTATGCCCTTCGATTTGAAGGTTCAAGCCAGAGTGAGCGAGCAGGATGCCAGAAATTTTCGCCAGCTTTTCGCGCGCGCCGGGCTTTAGCGTGTAACTGCCCGTATCAAAGAGCACGTCGGACATGTTGACGATCAAACCGCGAGCCGTGTCCCGCGTTTGCAAAATGGAATTGAGCTGGTTTAGAAGTTGTGAACGAAGTTGGGCTTTTTCGGCTTCGGCTTGCGCGGCGGCCTGGCGAGCTTTTTCAGCTTCCGCTTCCGCGGCGTGCTGTTGATCGACCGCGGCGGCTTTATCACGTGCCGCTTGTTGAGCGGCTGCCTGTGCAGCTTGCTGTTGCGCTACAGCGGCGGCCGTCGCTTGCTCGGCTTCCGCTTTTTGCCGCGCGGCCTCTGCTGCGGCCTGCTCGGCTTCCTGCTTCATGCGAAGCGCATCGGCCTTCGCCTGCTCGGCCTGCTGGCGGGCGACTTCCGCATCCTGGCGGCGTTTGATTTCCGCGGCAGCCTGTTCTTCGGCGGCTTTCTTTTCCGCCGCGATTTTGGCTTGCGCATCTTCCTCGGCCTTTTGTTTTACGGCCATCACGCGCGCTTCCTCGGCCGTTTCAACGACTTCGCGAGCCGCGGCGGACACGGATTTCTTGTCGCTGCGGTTGCGATAAACATCTTCCGCGTTCTGGAGCTGCTGTTCGGCTTTGGCGAGCGAAGAAGGCGCGTATTTATCGGCTTGGGCGATGTGCGCGATGCGAACGGCGTTGCGCGCTTCGAAGAGTTCGAGAGGCGTCTTGCGGTCGATGCCGAAGATAGCGTTTTCAATCTTGGTGTTCGAGGAAGAATAAATGCCGCGCCCCAGCAATTCATATTGCGCGTCGATGTTTTCCACTTTGCCTTGCGTGGCCGGCCCTAGAACATTTTCGAGAACGACCGTATTGCCGGGCTGCGTAACGGCAAAATACGGCTCGGCCGTGACGATCATGCCGAAAGTCTGCATATCTGAAATGGCTTTCACTTGCCCGCTTCCGTGGTTCAGGGCTATCTCGCCGAGATTTACGGCGCGGCCCTGCGAGGAGACGGCCCAAAGAACATAGGTGAGATATTCGAGGCCGAACTTGGTCGCGTCATCGAGCCCCTGGAATTTGGCATCAATCTCCATGCGGTTGCTCTTGCTTTCGACTCGGGCCTCGCCCGTGGCGCCTTGCATAAGTTCGGTGCCCTGAAAATCAATCTTTGTCGTGCCGCCGGCGCGGCGATAATTCACCGCTTTGGTGGTGCGAGAAACGGTGGTGAAACGGGAGCCGGACGAAGAAGTTGCGGGTTGCGAAGCAGCCGCAGTCTGCGGATTTGCCGTTGTCTGCGCTTGACCGAACGCGGGCGTGAAAAGAATGCCGAGTAGTCCCGCCGATGCGAGACAGGCTTTTGCGACACAACTTGCCGCGAGCCGGGCCGTTGCGAGTCGGGCCGTCGCGAGATGAAAAGATGTCTTTTTCACGTGAGACTCCTCAGTCGCCTTCGATGGCGACGTTTTCTAAACACACGACCTGCGCTTTCTGCAGGCGAGCGGTTCCAACTCCAAAAAGGAACTGTTTCCTAAGGTCTTTTTATCGTAGCAAGAAAGATACGAAGGGAAAGAGAATGGGCGCTCCTTTTTGTACAAGTGATTATTAGCTAGGCGGGAGAAACGTCTCGGACGAAGATTTGAGAGCGATAGAAAAGGACAGACTGAAGTCTCTCCCACCTTCCGGCGGCTCAGCGCGGACTCACGCTGCGCTACACTTCGCACTACGCTTTCCGCGGCAGGTAAAGTTTATGGTTCGCTAGTAGAGTGATGACTCAAGTTCATGCCACCAAGTTCACCTAAGGCCACCAACTCTGCCAATTCGTCTGCCGTGCCATCTTCGTCGTCCACTTCGAGCAAGCGGCTCTTACCGTGGTTGGTGGCGGTGGCGTTTTTTATGGAGTCGCTCGACACGACGATTCTGAACACCGCGGTGCCCGCCATTTCAGAAGCCCTCCATGTGGCACCGCTTAGCATGAAGTCCGTGCTGGCCAGCTACACACTGAGCCTCGCCGTTTTCATTCCGATCAGTGGCTGGATGGCGGACCGGTTTGGAACGCGGCGGGTATTTACGTCCGCGATCGGCCTCTTCACGCTCGGGTCCTTTCTCTGCGGCATATCGAGCAACATCCATGTGCTCGTCGCTTGCCGCGTGCTGCAGGGGTGCGGCGGAGCCATGATGGTGCCGGTGGGCCGGCTCACCTTGGTGCGAGCGTTTGCCAAATCCGAACTCATCCGCGCCATGAGCTTCGTGGCCATTCCGGCTTTGATTGGCCCCATGCTTGGACCGATAGCGGGCGGTCTTATCGTCGGATACTTTCACTGGCGATTGATTTTTTTCGTGAATATCCCGATAGGCCTGGTCGGTTTGTTGATGGTCTATCTGCATTTGCCCGACTACCGCGAGGAGCGAGTTCACCCGCTGGATATCGTCGGGCTCATCCTCTTCGGTTCGGGCGTTGCGCTGCTGTCCTACGTGCTGGAGATCTTCGGCGAACATACGCTGAGTACGGGCGAGATTTTGGGGCTATTGACGATTTCGCTGTCGCTGATCGCCGGCTACCTGCTTCATGCAAGACAGATTGCATTTCCCTTGCTGCAGCTCAGCCTGTTTCGCATTCGCACGTTCAGCGCATCGGTGAGCGGCAGTTTCTTCACGCGGCTTGGCATCGGCGGAGTTCCATTCCTCTTGCCGCTGCTCTATCAGGTTGGCCTGGGATTCACGCCGATTCAGTCTGGCTTGCTGATCATGCCGCAGGCCATCGCTTCGATGAGCACGAAATTCCTGCTTCCGAAGATTTTGAACCGCGTAGGCTACCGTGGCGTGCTGATTTCAAACACGGTGATTCTGGGCGTGCTTCTGCTGCTTTTTGCGACGATCGGACTGCACACGCCGGTTTGGGCGATCGTGCTGCTGGCGTTTTGGTATGGGGCCTTCACTTCGCTGCAATATACGAGCATGAACACGCTGGTTTACGCCGACATCACCGAAGAAGAGACGAGCAACGCCAGCTCGATCGCGAGCACCATGCAGCAAATGTCCATCAGTTTTGGCGTCGCAACCGCGGGATTGGCCACGGCGTTTTTTGTTCCTCGCGTTCATTCGGATCCGGCGGAAATGATTCATGGCGTCCACAAGGCGCTCGTGGTCCTGGGCGGGTTCACGATTTTATCCACGGTCATCTTCCACAGATTGAAAAAGTCCGACGGCCAGAACGTCAGCCAGCAGAAGGTCGTCCACGCCGGGTGATGCCCGGCCAGCCTGGTTCGCTACGCCATCCGGCGCGGGATCGTAGAGCTCTAAAGCGCCCCCATGACGAGAAACGAACATACGATGCCGAATCGCCAAAATTGTTGAGAGGCGAGTCGGAGAATTGTATGATGCGGGAGGCGCGAGGCCGAACGGGCTGCGCAGGCCTAGACGGGGGCAGAGAGGTGAATTGTGCTCTCCTTCCCAAGAGTCTCCACATAAAATCAGGGTTTCACGAGTTTTGGGATTCGCCGCGATTTTGTTGATGGCGGGCGGAGCGATCAGGCCAGTTGCGGCAAGGCAAGCTTCGGCGACTGCACCAGCAAGTTCGCCGCAACCAGCGTCAGGCGAAGTCCAGGCGCAAATCCAGCAGGCTCAAGAAGCGACTCGGGCGCCGCAAGCCCCGGTATCGAACTACGATAAATCTATTTTTCAGAAGCCGATTCCCAGCGATCAGCTGGCGTTTCTGAGCCAGTTCTCCGGGGCGGAGTCCGGCGACCTCGTTCGGAACAGGCAGTACCGCAAACTAATGCACGACGTGATTCCGGATTGCGTCTTTCACTATGGGTGGGACATGTCGCTGTCTGACGCCCTGGAAAAGGTACTCGTGGGCTCGCCTCTGGCGGTGCAAATGCGCGAAGGGCGATACTTGATGGTGTCTGGACGCAGCGGGCCGTACCTTGCGGGGAGGGGATTCATGTGGATTGACATGCAGGATGGGATTGGGCTGGGGGGATTTTATTTCCATCCGACGAATGGCGAGCCAACGCCGACGGTGACGATTCTTTCCAAACAAGTGAAGGAAAAGCTCCTGGAGATGAGCCAACTTCCTCCCGCTTTTGCCGAGGACCTGCGCGAATGGTCCGGGGAGGCCGGGATTCCGCCGGTTACGACGCGCTATTTCATCAGCGGCTTAAAGGAAAAGACTTTGCTGGAGCACGATGAGGATTACTGCGCGCTGGCTGGCGTGACGAGCTCGCCTGCCGACGGCAGCTGCGAACAGATGAATGCGGGCGCCGCGGACATCGATTTGAACGCGGCGTATTATCTGGAGCAAACACATCACGCGACGAACGGGACGGCGTGGATGATTGTTGGCCAAGACCAGATCGCCTGGATTGCAGTGCGGGACAAAACTTGCCGACTTGGCCCGGACCCGGTACTGTGCCGCATCCGAATGACGCGAGACCGGACTCACGTGATCATTCGTCCCCATCCTGTGCCGCACCCGCCACGCGCCTAGCTGGACCTAGCGAAAATTTCGATGGAACTTTTCGGCTCCTCAGACGTCTATGTATGGTGAGGTCTGATTATGGCCAAGCCTGACTCCTTGCAGGGGTCGATGGATTTGCTTGTTTTGAAAATACTTTCGCGGCGGCCGGGATTGCACGGCTACGCGATTATGTCCGCCATTCAAGACATTTCCGGCGAAGTGCTGCGCGTGGAGGAAGGGTCGCTGTATCCAGCGCTGCACCGGATGGAAGAAGCTGGGTGGATTCGGGCGGAATGGATAACGAAGGATACGGGTCGGCGGGCGCGGCTTTACCAGTTGACGGCGGCGGGGAAGAAACAGCTTGGAACGGCCGAGTCGCGATGGCAGGCGGTAACCTTGGCGGTGAATCGCGTCTTGAGGGAGGCTTGATATGTCGGTACGGTCGCGCCTCGTCAACGTGTTTCGAGGCAATCATTTAAACCGCGAAATCGACGAAGAGCTGGAATCGCACATTGCAGAAGCGATCGCGCAGGGGCGCGACGCTGGCGAAGCGCGCAGGGCGTTCGGCTCGGCGCTGCGGCACCGCGAAGGGAGCCGCGACGTCCGGCTGATCGCATGGCTGGAATCGTTGCGCGCGGACGCAATCTTCGGCTGGCGGCAGCTCATGAAGACCAAGGTCACTTCGATTGCAGCCATTTTGTCGCTCGCGCTGGCTATCGGAGCTTGCACATCGGCATTTCGATTGATTGATGCATTGCTGCTGCGGCCTTTGCCCGTGTCGCATCCCGAGCGGCTTTACGATTTGGCGAGGCAAGGCATGGGGCCCGAAGGGAAACCTCAGACATTCGATGGCTGGGCTTATCCCGATTTCCAACTGATGCGCGCAGCGGTTGCGAAGCAGGCGGAATTGATCGCTCTATCGTACGCGCAGCCGGTAGACCTAACGTACAAATCGGACGAAGACATGGAGCGAGCGTGTCTGCAGTACGTTTCAGGCTGGATGTTCTCGACGCTCGGGGTGCGGCCGGCATTGGGGCGAGTATTTACAGAGAACGACGATCTCAAACCAGGCGGGCATCCTTACGCGGTGCTGTCTAACGACTACTGGACGCATCGCTTTGGGCAGGATCCCAACGTAATCGGCCGCACCTTTCGGATGGGCAACGAGCTGTACGAAATTGCTGGTGTTGCCGAGGCGCCGTTTACCGGTACGGAGCCCGGCACGATGGTCGATATTTTCGTGCCCACGATGATGAATTCTGGGGTCACACACAAAGACTCGACGTGGCACCGGACGCTGGCGATGGTAAAGCCGGGCGTGGCGCTCGAACCCATGCGGCAGAAACTAGAAACAACTTCGCGAGCCTTCGAAGAGGAGCGAGCCAAGGGTTTTCTGGGAATGTCTAAAAAAGAAATCGATAATTTTTTGAATCAGAAGGTTTTGCTCGAGCCGGCAGCTTCCGGCGTTTCTGATCTGCAATCGGAGACGCGCCGGCCGCTGACGATTTTGGGGGTGCTGGTGGGACTGGTATTGCTGATCGCTTGCGCGAACGTGGCGAACCTCATGACGGCACAGGCTTCGGCGCGGGCGCGCGAAATGGCGGTTCGCGTCTCTATCGGCGGTGGACGATGGCGCCTGGTTCAGCTGGTGCTGGTGCAGAGCGCGTGGCTCGCGCTGCTGGCGGCCGCCATCGGCGGAGTGTTTGCGTGGTGGTCCGGGCCGTTTGTGGTGAGCATGATCAATCCACCGGACAATCCGGCGCGCCTCGTGCTGCCGGCGGATTGGCAGGTGCTGGTGTTTGGAATGGCACTGGCGCTTGGCGTGACTTTGCTTTTTGGGCTGGCGCCCGCGGTGCGGGCTTCGTCCGTAAATCCGGTGAGTGCGCTGAAGGGCGGAGAGGATCCGCATTCGAAGAGGCGGCTAATGCATGCGCTGATTGCGGTACAAGTGGCGTTCTGTTTTCTGGTGCTTTTCATCGCGGGACTTTTCGTCACTACTTTCAAACGCTTGTCAAATTTGCCCACTGGTTTTTCCGCGGAGCGGCTGCTCGTTCTCGATGTGGTTGCAAAGCAACCTCAGCCGGTGGAGTTCTGGGATCAGGTGGCCAATCACCTCCGGTGGGTGCAGGGAGTACAGATGGTCGCGCTGGCGGATAGTCCACTGCTCGACGGCAGCAGCTGGAACAACTTTATTTCGGTGAATGGGGCGCCTCCCAATGGGATTTTGGCCTATATGCGGAGCATCTCGCCCGGATGGCTGGAAACGATGAAAATTCAGTTGATTGACGGCAGAGACTTTCGGCCGGGAGACATGCAGCCGGGAGCGGCCATCGTCAACCAATCCTTCGCGAAAACGTACTTCGATGGCCTGGACCCTGTGGGAAAAGCGGTTGACCTCAGCATGGACGAAGGTGTGCGGTTGCACTATCAAATCGTCGGATTGGTTGGGGACGTCCGGTACAAGGACTTGCGCGAACCGATCTTGCCGCAGCTTTACGTTCCTTTTCAGTCGGTCGATGCGAGCGGAGCATCAGGCAAGACAAGCGCGGAAACCTTGCTGGTACGGACATCTCTCGCCAACCCGCAATCGCTGGCCTCCCTGCTCCGGCAGGAAGTGCCTCGCGCGCGGTCCGAATTTCGCGTGAGCCGCATCAGGACGCAACTGGAAATCAATCAGTCGCATACGGTGGGCGAGCGGTTGCTGGCGACGCTGGCACTGTTCTTCGCGATTGTGGCGCTCTTGCTGGCAGGTGTGGGGCTCTATGGCGTGCTGCACTACTCAGTGCTGCAGCGGCGGCGCGAGATTGGGATTCGCATCGCGGTGGGGGCGCGGGCCGGAGGTATTGCGCGGCTGGTGACCATGGAAGTTTTTTCAATGGTGCTGGTGGGAGCGGCGGCCGGTGTCGGTCTCGGGATCGTTTCGGCGCGGTCGATCGAGTCGCTGTTTTACCAGGTGAAAGCCACGGATTTGCAGATGCTTGCGCTTCCCTCGCTGGCGATCCTAGCGGGGGCGTTATTGGCAGCATTGCGGCCCGTGATCCAAGCAGTGCGAATCGACCCGGCATCGATGCTGCGCGTCGACTAAGCACGCTTGATTCGATTGAGGAAATTTGATGGTGCCCGAGAGAGGACTCGAACCTCCACGACCTTGCGATCACTAGCTCCTGAAGCTAGCGCGTCTGCCAGTTCCGCCACTCGGGCACAAGCGCGGTGAGTGAATCCCCGACTAAAGCGAGGTTTCCGTTTCAACGAGGCTTTTTCATTGTGCCCGCCGCTTCCCGCTTTGTCAACGAAGCGCGGGCAAAGGTACGCGAGCTACTGCGGGGCGCCCTGCTCAAGTTCATTCGTTTTTGGGGCGGAGAATCCGTGGAAAAGCGACGCCAGTGCCCTCGGCAGATTGGCCTCGACAAAGGTTCTCGGCAAGAGCAGGACCTGGCTTTTCAGCGTCAGTTTGCTTTATGGCAAGTACTTGAATTTCAAATGGTTGGTGCTATACTCTGCCTCCGAACGCGGTCTCACTCCTTCCTCGTCCTCGCGATATCAAAGACCGCGTACCGGTTCCAGTGGGAGGTCACCATGGATGCCATAACGGGGCCCATCCTTTACGTTTTAATTGCCTGGGGGATCGTTACCACGGTTTTTATGTTGTTGCTGATACGGCGGAGCCTTCTCGCAAGCCATGAAGACGATCAAATCTTTCTCGACGGGGCCCAGGAACACATGGCCCGGGAACAGCGGGAGCTGATCGCGAAGATCAACACTCTTTCGCGGCCGCTTCTTACCAGCGGCATCGCCTCTGGCGCGCTGCTCCTGGTTCTTGCCGGCTTGTGGCTTTACAACGGATTGAAGAATTTCTAAACCGTTGAGGAGGTCCCGGCGGGCCCTCTACTGCATCGACGCACCGTTCGGGTGAGGCTGCGCGATTTGCGGTGTGTTTGCGGGCGGGATAGGTTCGGCGGTGGGCGCCTGGGAAGTGTGGTTAAGGACGATCACCCAGTGGTTCTCCCTTTTTTCGACTACGAGCGTTGTCTGCCCTCGGGCCGCGACCGGCTGGCCATCCACTACCGCTGAAAAGTCCCACTGATAGCAGGCCCATCCGAAATTACCGCTGAATTTGATGTACGTGTTGGTCCTCTCCAGGCGCACCTGCTGCATGCGGGAGTGCTGCTGCTGGTAGGCAGCCAGATAGTTATTCCAGCCAAAAACGGGCGGTGCCCAGATGCCGTTGACCACGGAGACGTCTTCGGCATAGTCCTTGTGGAGTTTCGCGATGTCGCCAATCTGCCAGGCGCCCAGCATTTCCGAGATCATGTAGTCGATTTGCTGCTCATCGCCCATCGGGATCATAGGCGTAGTGTCGGTCGTATCCGTGGGATTTTTCTTTTTTTTCTGTGCCGTCGCGGGCGAGCCGCAGGCTAGAAGAAGAGTCGTCCCCAGCAGAAGCGCGACGGATACCTGGATCGTGCGGCCGGCAAAATATTTGAAAAAATAATTCTTCATGCGTCTTCAACCCCCGGTGAAAGAGGATAGCACGCGGATTTGCGTGCGGGACCCGTGTGTCCAGTTGATTTACTTGAGCTGACGCCGCGCCAAAGCAACTTAGATGACACGAGAGAGGCGCCGAACTCAGTCTGGATGAGTGGCGCTGATGAGGTTGACGAACAGCCGGTAAGCGCCGGGGACGCCCTCGGGGATTTGGCGGAAGAAAGCGATGCCTGTGTAGATGTACATGCCTTTGCCAAAGCGTGTGTAGACCAGGGAGCCGTTGAGGTCGGGCTCGCCGGGATCGTGCATGGCCAACAGCGCGGTGTATCGCGCATCAAACTGCGTCCAGTCATAGAGGCTGCGCTCCTGGACCCAGCCTTGGAAGTCGTCTTGCGTGATTTTGTTCGGGCGATTCAGCAGCGGATCATCGGGCTTAAGAAACTTGACGGGAGAATTCTCGTCCGTGACGCGCGGCAAGTGTCCTTGTTCTGTCAGGATTTTCGCTGTGTACGGCGCGTATTCCGCCTTGTTCCACGCGAAGTCCCGGTTGTATTGCACAACCAGAGTGCCGCCCTTCGCGACGTAGTCCAGAAGCCGCTGGTTGGCTCCGGGAAGTTCCGGACGAAGCTCATAGGCGCGGACGCCGACCACGATGGCATCGTATTTGGAGAGATCGGCGAAGGCCAGCGACTCGGCGTCGAGAGTTTCCACTTGGATCCCAAGCATGCGCAGCGCTTGCGGGACGGGCTCACCCTCCGCGGTGATGTATCCCACGCGAAGATTTTTCGGGATGTTGATGGCCAGGGCGTGAACTACGCATTGCGCGGGCTCGCTCCAGAGTTGCGTCGGTACGGAGGGTAGAGGCTCGATCGAGGTCGAGAATTTTTCGTCCCCGCGTTTTGCGTAGGCGACAATTGGATAATTTCCGGGGGCCAGGCCGTTTGGCGCGGTGACAGTCACCTTCGCGTACCGGTCGCCGGAGCCTTCGATGGAAATTTCTTCGGGAGCGCTGGCGGTGAACCCTACGGGAAGCTCGAGGCCGACCGTGAGTTTGGCCGGTTGCGTAGCGTAAGAATGTACGCGCAACAGCACATCAAACGGTTTTTCGGGTTTTCCGAGAATGGCGATAGCCTGCTTGGGATCTACCGCCAGCGTGTATGCCGGAACGATGCGCAGAGGGACGCGGTCGAGAGTTGTTGAGTTCGCGAAGATGTGCGTCACAGGGACTTCGGCCTTGAACTTGTAGCCGTCAATGGTCACTTCCTGTTCGGCGTGGATGATTGGCGGGGGTTCCGGCAAAAGTTTGTCCCAGGCGGTTAGCGGAGGCGCGGGCTGATTTAGAGCAATCGTGAACTGATATCCCTTGTTGGCATCTCCGTCGCGTTTGGTTTCCTTGAACTCGGCCGGAAGTTTCAGTTGTAGGGCGCCGAGTTCGCATCCGTCTTCCTTACGGCAGTGCACATCGGCGTGTATGCCAAATGATTCGCCCGCGACGAGGGTACTGCGGTCTGCCTCGGCTTTCACTTCCAGGCCCGCGGTAAGTGCGAGAGCTTTGTCCAGGCGTGCCTTTATTTCTCGCAGATCGAACACCTGGTCGGGCGAATAGCCGAGGTTGCTATCAGAAAATTCCGGAGGCGAGATGGACGCGATGAGAGTTGCAGCTCCGGAGAGTTCCGACAGAGCATTTTTCCAGTCGAGATTGAGCGCAGCTTTGCGCGCGGCTAAGATTTTTTCGTCCGCCTTGGCTGCGGCCATCACTTTGCAGCTCTCGGTTTTAGCTCCGCCACAAAGAGTTTGTGCGACGGAGCCGGCCCAGTCCTTCAGATTCACCTCGAGGCTTCCCGCATCGAGCTTGCCGCCATTTTCCTCGATCAGAACCACAGGCCTGCTGAGAAAAGGAGAACCGATGAAATTCGTAACGCCCTGGGAACGATGATTGGCGAATGCATCCAGCCCAATTTCGCGCCACGTTTTGCCCCACAGCGAGGATATTTCATCCACGTGAAGCGTCACGCCGTCAGCGCCTGCTGCCCCGCCACGTTCTGTATCGAGGAGTTGTACGGGATGCGTAGCGCCACCCCACGGACGAAGTCCTTGTTGAATTTGTTCTGGGAATGCGTTTGGATCACCGGCTTTTTCGACGGCAATCGGCGTCCATAAACCAGATGTCTGGTGATGTCCATGGCCGCCATGTACGCCGCCCCAGCCGTTGATGACGATATTTGGCCGAAACGTGCGAATTACGCGAACCATTTCTCCGAGGACCGGCTGACCCCAGACCCTTTCCGTTTCCTCAGGTGTTTTCGAGAATCCGAAATCGGGGGCGTTCGCAAAAAAGAGTTGCACGCCATAGCCCCGCGTCGCCGCCAACAATTCCTGCGTGCGGATTAAGCCAAGTTGTGGCGCTTGCTCTGGCCCAAGGTCGTTCTGCCCTCCTTCTCCGCGCGTCAAAGTTAGAAGAGCTACATCGGCATGGAGCGCGCGTGCGAGATAAGTGAGAAGCGAGGAAGATTCGTCATCCGGATGCGCGGTGATATACAGAATCCGCGTGGTAACGCGGGCATTCTCGATGGCCTCGATGGTGTCGGGAAGACCGGGGCCTGTCCCTGGAGGAGGCGAAAATTGAGACCAGGCCGGCTGCACCGAAAAGGAAACAAGCACAGCAGTGATGAGAATTGCTCTGAGTGACCCTTGGGCTGGACGATTCACACGGCCTCCGGTTGCTTCTCTTTTGTAAACGGCCATTGTCGCATTTCACGCGCCCGAATGAGAAATGCAAGAGCGCCCAGCGCGATTTCCGCCACTCCCCATTTTCGGGCCGGGCCCGTCTGCCAGAAAAGCCACGCCCAGCCGAACATGGTCAATACGGCGGGCAATGGATAAAGCCACATCTTGAACGGCAATCGCGCGGCGCCCCAGCGCCGCCGCAACAATATCACTCCTACAGCCTGGCCGATGAATTGGACGAGCAGGCGCATCGCCAGGATTCCGGCGATAGCCGTTTTGAGCTTTAAGGTCACGCTGAAGAGGAACGCAAGTCCGCCCAGAACCAGGAGCGAAATATGAGGAAAGTGTTTGGTCGGGTGCAAGCGGCCGAATATCGGGAAAAAGTTTCCGTCCAGAGCCGCCGAATAAGGCACGCGTGAATAGCCCAGCAGCACGGAGAACACCGAGGCCAGCGCGATCCACAGAACCATCCACGTTGCCGCCTGCGCCGCGTGAGGCCCGTACAATCTCTCGACGAACGTGCTGACGATGAATTTCGAATTCTGGGCCTCCCGCCAGGGTACGACTCCCAGGATGCTTGTTTGCATTGCCAGATACAGCGCCGTGATCCCAAGAATGGAGAGGAAAATTCCGCGAGGAATGTTGCGTTCGGGATCGCGGATTTCTCCCCCTAGATTGCAAATGTTGTAGTAGCCCCAGTAGCTGTAAACCGTGTTCACCATGGCGGCCCCGAGGCCCGCGAACCACACCGAGGAAAATGAGAATGCTCCAGGAGGAAAGTCGAAGGCTATTTTTGCGTTGAAATGGCTCGCTCCTCCCCAGATCAGCCATAGAAGTGTGCCGACCACACCGGTCCACAGCAGGACCGAGATTTTTCCAATCGTGGTGATGCGCCGGTAAAGCAAAATGACAAGGAAGAGCACCAAGCCGCCGGATACGGCTTTCGCCTCCAGCGTGGAAAGAGGGTGGAGATAGCCGGCATACTGCGAAAATCCAATTGAGGCGGATGCGATCGAAAGCGGCGCCTGAACAAACGTCTGCCACACAAAAAGGAATGACATCAGGCGGCCCCAGCGTCCGGGGCCGTACGCTTCGCGAAGAAAAACGTACGTTCCCCCCGCCTTCGGCATGGCCGCGCCAAGTTCCGACCATACGAAAGCATCGAGCGTGGCCAGCGCCGCTCCGGCAATCCAGGCGATCATGGCCTGCGGCCCGCCCATGGCTTTGATCACCAGCGACGTGACCACGAATGGGCCGATACCCACGATCTCGATCATGTTGAGCGAGACGGCCTCTTTGAGGCCCAGGCCGCGCTCCAGACCGGAGGGTTGCTCTAGGGGAAAGCCGCCGTCGTTGTCGGGAATAGCGTTATCGCTGGAAATCGGCACGCCGCCGAGAATAGCAAATGCGTCGCGCTGCGGCTAACCCACAATTTCCGCGATGTTCCGCGTTTTTAGCGCCAAAGCCATTTGGGTTTGCAATGCTTTGCAACTCTTCTGGAACGGCTTAAACTCGTCGGGCCCGGGATGTGTGCGCGTTACGAAAGTCCCCGGTTTTCTCGAATATGTGGTGGATGCCCGAATGAACCTACGGCGTACCTTTGCAACCGGCGCGATGTTTTTTTTCGCGGCGCTGGCCGGTTCCTACTTCTCGCCCACAGCGCGAGCGCAGAAACTCAACCTGCCGCAGGGAACCTCCGCCGCGATCGACCACATCTATTCGTTTGATATGGATGCAGGAATTGCTGATGCGCGGCGCATGCAGCATGAACAGCCTGACCATCCCATGGGGTATTTGCTGGAAGCGGAAGCCTTGTGGTGGCGAATTTGGTGCACCACCGCGGAATTTAAGTATGGAATGACGGACGCGCGCCACCGGCCCAAGTTCGCGCCGGATCAACACTACTTTGACCTCGTCGCAACGGCTTCGTCGATTGCGCAGGCCAGCCTCCAGAAACACGAAACCGCTGAAATGCAATTCTATGCAGGATTATCCGATGCGTTTGCCGCACGGCTTTACGGTCTTCGCGGCGAAAACCGTGCCACGGCCCGCGCTGGGATCCATGCGCGCACCCATTTTCTCCGCGCCATCCAGCTGGATCCTGAATTGGTGGACTCCGAGTTTGGACTGGGCCTCTACAACTATTACGCAGACACTCTCAGCGCCATCGCCAGGCTCCTTGGCTTTTTCATGGGCATTCCCGGCGGAAACAAACAGGAAGGCATTCGGCAGTTGGAGCACGACATTGCCGGAGGCGTTCTTACGCAGGACGAAGCTTGCTTCTACCTTGCGCTGAACCTGCACCGCTACGACCAGCGATATGAAGAGGCGCTCGAAATCATCGGGCCATTGGTCAAAAAATATCCTTCCAATCCACTTTTTCAACTGGCCCGCGGCGATCTGTACGCCAAGCTCGGACGCAAGGAAGAGGCTCTGGCTTGTTACCGGACGGCCGTAGCGCTTTCCGTACAGGATTCGGAATGCCGTGCTCACATTCAAGAGCTTGTGAGGCAGTCGATGGCCGCACAAGGAGTTTCGAACTCTTCTGCGCATCCATGAAAGTGTGACGGTTGCCAGGCCATTGGGTTCTCCCAACAATCTCTTCCAGCTTGGCGGAAGAATTGCTCATTGACCTTACTTCGGGGAGAATGGTAAGCATGTAGGGTTGACCGGGCCCGTAAATGCAGGGCAGGCGGCTAGTGAAGAGCGCCGCGTGGGCCGGGCAAGGTTTGCGTGGCTCCGGCCAGGCCGGGGTCAACGCGTTGCGCGAATTGCGCATCTCACCCCAAAAGCACACTGGCACCGGGGGTTCCCCGCCGCTTGACCAGACAGGTTGACCCGGCCGAGCCGGGGTAACCAGTGACGATGAAGGAGTCTTAATGATGCGGTCTTGGACAGCATTGGCTGTCACGTTAGCGGCGTTTCTTGCCGCAACAGGTTGCAACGATTACGGCAACACCTTTCAGTCCAACACGGGCGCGTTTTTGCAGTTTGTTTCGCCAGCCAACGCGACGGCGGGCGGATCGGACCTGACACTCACGGTGACGGGTCAGGGTTTTGTAGTACAAACCGTCGTCACTTGGGACCAGAAGAATCTCAAGACATGCGTCGTGACGACCACTGCGTTGGGCGTATGCGCCCCGGCGAATGACACCGGAACCGTAATTTCCGTGACCGCCGTGCTGCCCGCGGCCATGCTGGCCAAGGCGGGAACCCATTTTGTCCAGACCATCCAACCGCACTCCGGCGCCGGCACGAACGGCCTGTCCAATCCCGTGGCCTTCGAAGTTTATCCTCCGCCTAATCCCGTTCCTACCATTACAAGCATTAGTCCCAATACCATTCCGGCCGGGAGCGCGTCAGTTACGATAACCATCACCGGGACCAATTTCATTTCCGGATCGGCTCCAGCGCAAAGCTCCCAAGTGAACTGGAATACGACCACGCAAACAACGATTACCTCCACGAGCGTTACTGCCACACAAATTCAGGCAACAGTGCCCGCTGCACAACTTGCCACGGCGGGCTCCGCGACGGTGACCGTTAACAATCCTCCAGCTCCGCCGCTTCCTTCCCCATGCCAAGTCAGCTGCAGCGGTTTTGGAGGAGGCGGTCCAAGCAACGGTTTACCCTTTACCATCACGGATCCGGGCGGGAATAACGCCAGCAAAAATGCCGCTGCTGTGCAAGAAGAGACTCCTGCCGTGAGCGTGGATGGCCGATATGTGGCTTATACAGCCACGCAAAATGGGCACTCCCAGATTTTCGCGCGCGATACCTGCCAAGGGGCGGACGCTTCCTGTCAGCCCAGCACCATGCTCATTTCTTCGGCTCTGGATGGCAGTGCGGCAAACGACGACAGCCATGCTCCTTCCATGAGTTCCGATGGGCGCTACGTGGCTTTCAGCTCGGCAGCCGCGAATCTTGTTTCGCAAACGACCACCGGCCGCCAGGTCTATCTCCGTGACACCTGTTTTGGAGTAACTGGTTCCTGCACTCCTTCGACTCAATTAATTTCTACGGATCCGAACGGCACACTTGTTGGCCTGGAAAGCATCCTGCCGTCGGTCAGCTCATCCGGAAGGTTTATCGCGTTCATTGCGGTGGCGCCGAGCCCCGCGGCTCAAGCGTCTATCGCTGCGAGCAAGCCAGCCACGAGCACTTCCAACAGCAGCTACAGCCAGGTTTTCGTCCGGGATACTTGCCTTGGCACGGCAGATTGCACGCCGAAGACGACTCGCATTTCGCTGCAAACGGGCAGCGGATCGGCAAATGGAACCGCCCCTCCGCCAGGTCCGGCGATCAGCGGCGGCGCCGATCATGTCGCTCTCGCGGGTGCAAGTGCGGCGACTTTGTTCACGCGCTCGATTGCCGTGGACGACGGCGTTTTTCTAGCGCTTACAAATAACCAACCGTAAGCGCGGACTCCAGCACAACCAAAATTTGCGGCGAGCTCAAACGCGACAACACGCGCCAAAAGTTTGCGCTTCTCATTACTGCGCTGGGGCCGGAGATTCCTCTTGAGCAGGCGAGGGTTTGTTGTACCGGATCAGAGAGATTTTTGTCCCGCCGGGATCGGGCGATATCGCAACAATGCGAATCATTTGATCGCGTTCGGCCAGGAAGATCGTATCGTTATCGGAAATGGTTGTATCGCCGGAAATCGCAGATTCTGGCTTATCGCCCGGATTGTGACGCGTAAACTCCGGGCTCAAATGTTCGCTGTACCAATGATCGACATAATCCGGCAAATCGGTAGTGTGGTAAGTGGACGTCTCGACGCCGTTCCGTGCTTGTTTAACGGCCGCGGCCGCCGCTTCGTCGCCTGGCACGACTAAGGACGAACGCGGATACAACGGTAAGCCAGGTCCGACTTCCGTCTCTTTTTCCAGCCGGAAAGTACTTCCGCCGGGAGTACGAATCGTATCCTTGGCGCTTGCCGCCGACAGCCCCATCGACCGGATCACCCGGCTGGCCACGAACAGCCCGCCCGCCAGCAGGATGGCCAGGCCGGTGAACAAAGCAATCATCATCCACATAAGGGATTTCGAGGATGACGAATTGCCCGATGAGGATTCTTCTGCCATAGCCTGTTCTCCCAAGCGGGCACAATTCGCCCAAGTTTCAGTTTGGCAGAAGTGCCGGTAAGGACATCAGGAAAGCAGTTCAGGTGTGCTCTAAGTGTTCCTGTTCTTGCGTCCAGTGCCCCTTTTCATAGGTCAGGAGCATCATTTGCGTGTAGATCGAAATGAATGCGCACGCGCAGAGCCGTAGGTGCTACGCCAGGGGGTCTGCGCCAGTCACCAGTCACTACCCACCAGTCACTATTCAGAAGTCACGCCGTCAGTTGAACCGCACCTTGATGTCGGGCCGCTTATCTAAGTGCACTGAATCCACGAAGCGCACCTGCCGGTCATCCAGCGTCAGTATCATCGAAGAAGTCCGCACACCTTCTCCGAAAAACCGCACGCCTTTTAAAATGTTTCCATCCGTCACGCCCGTACACGCAAAAATCATTTTCTTGCCCGGCGCCAGATCCTCCGTGTCGTAAATACGTTTGGGATCCTTTACACCCATTTTTTCCAGCCGCACCTGATCTTCCGGCTTGCCAATCACCAGCCGCGCCAGAATCTGCCCGTTCAAACATCGCAGCGCCGCCGCGGTCAGTACGCCCTCCGGCGCGCCTCCAATGCCCATCACTGCGTGCACTCCCGTGCCGACAACCGCCGCGGAAATTCCCGCCGACAAATCGCCGTCGCCAATCAGGCGGATCCGCGCTCCGGCCTTGCGGATCTCTTCAATCAGCTTTTCGTGCCGCGGCCTATCCAGCACGATGATCACAAGATCTTCCACATCGCGGTCCAGCCGCTTGGCAATCGACTTCAGATTGTCCGCAACGGGCGCATCCAGATCGACCGCGCCCTTACACGACGGTCCCACGACAATTTTTTCCATGTATAAATCGGGCGCGTGCAGCAAGCCGCCGCGCTCGCTCGCGGCGAGCACCGCAATCGAATTCGGTGCGCCGGTAGCGCAAAGATTTGTACCTTCCAGCGGATCTACGGCTATATCCACTTCCGGAAAAAGCGCCTTCGGCGCGTGCGTCGCTAATCCCACTTTTTCGCCGATATACAGCATTGGCGCTTCATCGCGTTCGCCCTCGCCGATCACAATCGTGCCGTCCATCTGCACGGCATCCATCGTTTTGCGCATGGCTTCGACGGCCACCTCGTCGGCCTTGTGACGGTCGCCGAAGCCCATCGTCCGTGCAGCCGCCACAGCGCCGTTTTCCACTACGCGCAAAAATTCCAGGCTCAGTTGTTCTTCCATAGCGAAGCGCTCTCCTGCGAGCGCCCATGATAGGTCAATTTGGGGCTTATAGTCTTCGAGGACGCGGAAAGAGTCAACAGCCGCGAGTTTTCAGCTCACTCTATCCGGTTCGTACAACAGCGGGAAAAACGGCCCGCCCATCTTCTCCCTGCGAGGAATCACCGGAACGCCCGCGAGTAACGGCTCATCGGCATTGGACATCACGCCATCTCGAAATACATTGATCACCGTTGCCCGCCGTGGCCGCGGCGTATCGTTCGCGCCCGAGCCATGCATCGTCCGCGCATGATGAAACGCGCTCTCGCCCTTTTTCAATTCAATCGCCACCGGTTTGAATTTCTCCTTCAAATCGTCCGGCAGAGAGTCGCGAATCGCGTCCATCTCGCCCGTCAAAGCCGGCTTCGGCAAGTCCGGCCATTTGTGACTTCCCGGCACATAATTCAAGCAGCCGTTCTCCCGCGTCGAATCGTCCAGCCCAACCCAGCAAGTCAGATGCGCCAGCGGCGTCGTGCGCGTCCAGTACGAATAATCCTGGTGCCACGCCACCACTCCGCCATGTCGCGCCGGCTTGCAGAATAATTGGTCGTGCCAGAAACGCACCGCTCCGCCAAGCAGTTGTGAAGCCGGCACCAGAAACGCCGGATTCCAAAGCAAATCGTGAAACCCTGGCATCACGCGCCAAGCTCCCAGCGCGTGAAACACCACTCGGTCCGGATCCGTCGACTCGTTCGAATGATACTCGTGAAAGAGTTCCCGCCCTGCATGCGCCGGATCCATCAAGAGCTCCAATTCTCCGCGCAGAGCTTCCACTTGCTCATCCGTCAAAATCCGAACGCCTTTCAAATAACCGTTCTCACGAAAAAATTCGACCTGCTCTTCGCTCAGCTTGTACTTCTCCCATTCCTCCGCCCCGCGCGCCCGCGCAAACAAATCGCTCACCGGTCGGTGGTATTGAGACAGGTCTTTCATCGCAGCCCATTTTGCAATAATTTCGAGCGCCTTGCACCTTCCAGAAGCCGCGGGGTTCCCGCACCAACGATCTGCTGCACTCTAGATCGCGGGCCTATCCTTGTTGAATGCTCCTGGCCGTAGCGGACGGGTTTACCGCTCGGCCCTAACTTCGCACCATGGGCATTAGCTTGCTTAATGTGAAGATGACTCACGCACGGGAGTGTTGCCGTTCCTGTCGTCAAGTGTCCTCGCGCATGATCGTGAGGGGGTTCGTCATCAACGCACTGCGCGCGGGCAAAACGCTCGCCACAGTAACCACCACCGCCAGCGCAAGCGGCGCTGCCAGCCACACCCACAAAGCCGGCAAACCGTTGCCTGCCGTGATTCCGCTCATCCATCGCGATAACACAAGGGACGCGAGCATTCCCGCCAGCGTGCCTGCGCAAGCAAGCCGTATTCCTTCTCCCAGCACTTGACCGATTACCCGCCATCGCGGCGCTCCAAGAGCAATGCGAATTGCTAACTCGCGGCGCCGCTGTCGTGAGGCATCGCTCAAGGCGCCAAACAGGCCGAGAACGCTGAGCAGGAGCGCCATCGCGGCGGATACGCCAAGAAGCAGGGTCGCAATGCGCAAAGGCGCGAGAGAAGTCTGATTTAGGTACGTTTTGAACGTCCTCACGAGGACCGGGCTGGGGCCGTGTCCCGGTACCTCCTCAAGCCTGCTGCGCAGATCGGCCAGCAGAGGACCGTTTACCTCTCGGACGTGGACAATCATGCTCATTGATGTGAGAACGTCCTGCGACATCGGAAGATACAGCGTGGCCTCCACACGCGGCTGGAAAGCTCCAAGCGGCCTCGTATGCACTACCCCGATGATGTCTGTGCGGCGGCCATGTTCATCGATAACCGCAGCTCCAACCGCGTTTCCACCGAAGTAGAGGTCAGCGGCCTCCTGATTGACGATGCCGATCGGGCATCCCGTGGACCTGGTATCGCTGTTAAAACCCTGACCTGCGATGACCTTGCTTCCCACGGCGTCGAAATAGCCTGGCGACACGACATTGGTTTCAAGATCGGCCGCGGTCAGCTCCAAGGCAATGGGCGCGCGAAATCGCACATCAGTGATGCGCCTCGGTGGAGTCTCCTGGTGACTGGTGTAATTGAAGTAGACCGTGGGCCGGTTCTTCTTGGCTGCCCTCTCCGACTCTCGAATGGCCACTACGCCGATTATTTCGACCGGCAGGGGGTTCTCGGGGTCTCGCAGGGTTCGACCTGCCGTGTATTCGCCGAACAGTTCTCCGGCCGCCTCTTCATTCACGATCGCGGCTCGGCACGTTTGCTCTGCCGACCCGAACATATGCCCGGCCTTAGGCGGGAGATCGAACTGCTTGAGCAGGTCAGCCGTGAGCCAATCGCTGTCCAGGGTGACTTCGTGGAGCGGTAACTGCGCTGGCACTATGTGGAACGGCTGTCGCATAGGTCGACTTCCCGGCAGCGTTGCGGCCCACGCGATCTCGGATACACCAGGAACTAACTTGACCGCGTTCTCTGCTCGCTGGAAGTACTCGATGGCGACATTGGGATCCGCTTGCGCGGTGGCAAAAACGGTATGCCCAAGCCTCTGGCCTGCACTCGTAACCAGCGCCGTGCGAAGGCCGTCGACCAGAAAAGCCGTAGAGATTACGAGGACGCAGCAGCTCGCCATTTGTGCCGCCACGAGTCCTAGCCGCAGGCGACGAATCGCCGGAGAAGGCCCTGCGCTGTCTCGCTGAATCACGCTCATCGGACGGTCAAGCGGAATCACCATGGCCGGTAACAGACCGCTCAGGATCATGACTCCGACAAACACGAAGGACGCCTTCGCGATGCTGAACAGGTCTAGTGCGAGTATCAGACTCTCTGCATCCCTGTCATAGAGGAGCGCGGGAACAACATAGGATGTCCACACCGCCAGCAACATGCCCAATGCTCCGCCAGCAACCGAGATGACGACGCTATCGGAGAGTAGCTCGCGGGCGAGCAGGCCACGGCTTGCCCCGAGCGCGACGCGAAGGGCGGTCTCATGGAAACGCTCGGAGGCACGGCCAAGCAGGAACAAAGCGACATTGACGCAGGCAATAAAGAACACCGCGCCGGCCGCGAACTCCAGCAGCGTGCCGATCCGTGAGAGGCGCACCGCTCTTTCGGGAGTCAAGCCGGTGTAGGGTACCACGAGCAGTTCGCTGGCGCGGTCCCCTGTCTGAACGACTATCTTCGCCTGACTTGGCGAAATGCCAGGGCCTAGCCGCGCCATAACCCAGAGATCACGGCTGCTATCGTCGAGCCGCTGCAATGTTTCCTCTGGCAAAGGCATCCAGATGTCAACCGGGCGATCGCGATATACTCCCTCCAGCCAGCCCGGCGCAATTCCGCTGATGCGAGCGGTGATGCCATTGATTCGAATCTCCTCACCACGAGCGTCGGCCGAGGCCTCGAACTCGCCCTGCCACAAGCGATGGCTGATAACGACACCTTTGTCGAGCGGCAGGCCGAAGGCTCCCGCGACGTTCGGCGTCACGGCAGCTACCGGCACGAATGCCGTTTGCCCGGCCACTGCAATGATACCCGGCGATACGCGTGCGGCACCAAGCCATTGGAATACATCATGCCGACTTCTGGCGTATAGATATTGTTGCTTGGAAAGGGGACCTGCTTCTGCCTGCGCGTCTCGCCCAAATACTGCGACGAGTCGGTCGAGAGATCCCAGCGGAAACCAAGGTTGTGTAAAGCCGTGAACGAATCCACGCACGGAAACAATCCCGGCGATACCCAGCGCAATCGTGAATACCAGGGCCAGGGTCAATCCCGGCCTTCCTGTGAAACTTCTCGCCGAATATCGGAGATTACGAAGCATGCTGGACAACGCTACATTCCCACCTGCAACCGGAAGACCGCACTTAAGGTTTTACTCTTGTTGTGCTTGGCTCGAAATTCCCAAGAGCAAGCGTTCCATTGCCTGCCAGGTACGTCCGGATACGGACGGCTGAAATGAAAGCCATACGAGGCGGCCCTCGCGTGCTGGTATCTTCCAGAACCCAAGTTGTTCCCACTGTCGAAAGGTACGATTGCGAGGACTACATTCACCACTGTCCGTATACTCCTCCGAACTTCCCTCTGCTGCGGATTCTATCACGCGAATTTGAGGCGAAGTTTACTTCGCGGAATTTAAGCGAGTGTTTCAAATTGCAGCAAGGTCAACAACAGGCGTCGAAGGCTGCCCCCAACGGATCCGGCGCGGCGGCTTCGGGCAATCGGTTCAACTGCTGGCTACTGCTCAACGGTGTCTCGAACCCAGTCCACAATTTGACGCGCCGTCGAACCCATCATTCCGGCCCCGCCATTTCTCGTCGAGCGTCAGCTCGCCGAGCGTGTAGCTCTAATGCTCGAGGAGGTTCGTATGTCCCGAACAAGACTGATTGCTTCGTTAGCGGCAAGCTCGTTCTGCATCGTGATGACCGCGACGTTAGCGGTGTGGGCGTTTCCTCTTAAAGCCGCGCCTCGGGCTCTACAAAATCCGCCACAAACCGGCGTCGCGGGAGGTGTTTCTGGCGGAGTAACCGGCGGCGGCTCGAAAGACATTTCTGGTGGTGTTTCCGGAGGGGTGTCCAGTGGAGTTACTGGTGGCGTTAGCGGCGGCCTCTCCGGCGGAGTGGGCGGCAGCGTCTCCAGCGATATACCCACGGTAGACAAGACCACGATCTGGACCGACACCGTAAAGCGCGGTCCGATGCTCAGGCAGGTCCGTGGATTAGGAACCATCGTCCCTGCCGAAGATTCTGCGGGCTTGGTCGCTCGCATAGCTCTTCCCGTTGTCCAGACGGTGGACGTGAAGCCTAATCAAAACGCCACCATAGACACGCGCAAGGGTCTCGTGAAGGGCCACGTAACTGGCATCAACGCATCATCGTCGGACGGTACGCGCACGGTCTATGTCTCCTTCGATGGGCCCCTGCCCGAAGGCGTCGGCACCGGTCTCCCGATCGACGCCATCATCGACATCGAAAAACTCGACAACATTCTCTACGTCGGGCGCCCCGTCGCCGCCGCGGCAAATTCCACAGTCTCACTATTCAAACTCGCCAAGGACGGCGCGGAGGCGGAGCGCGTCAACGTCAAGCTCGGCCGCTCATCCGTAAACGCAATCGAAGTCCTGGATGGACTCAAAGCAGGAGACAAAATCATCCTCTCCGACATGTCCACCTACGACAACGCCGACCGCATCCGCATAAAGTGAGCGACCCCGACATCTCCGATAGACCAGCCGGATAACCGGAACCCGGCGGCCTCTCAAAATCTATCCTTTATTTCCTTACACCTCTATCTTATTGCTTCCGCCTTTTAGCGATAACGGCATTCGGGATCGCCCGTTTCGACTAACTCCTAGACGCAGAAATCACGGCACTTTGTGTCTGAAGACAGGCTCACGTTTTCGCCCCTCTTTTGACTCTTTATTTTCCATTTGGGGACCGGCCGTGTCCCACTTTGAACTGTCGATCGGACTTCCTCCAGATCCTTCGGAAAGGTTAGTCGCTCCGAACGCGATGGGTGGACCATCGATTGCTTGGACAACTGAAGAGAGATTACGTATGATTGGCGCTAGTGGGCAGTATCGTGAAGGGAAAAGGAGTCAGCCGATTCAGATGTTATTGCCCGCACTCCTTCAAACATCGCATTCGACGGGCGGTCCGTCTTGGTTGCGCGATTTGAAGCTACGCAACGAAGTATTGTGGGAGGCGGTGCGGACCCGTGGAACACAGCAGCGTCATCACCTATCCGAGCGCGCGACGTACGTTCATAGCGACGTGTTCAAATGGCTGGCCGATCTTCCCGCCAATACCATCCAGGCCGTTGTGACCGATCCGCCCTATGGTGTCATAGAGTATGACGATAAGAACCATACCAAGCTGCGCAACGGGCGAGGAGGAGTGTGGCGGATCCCTCCGAGCTTTGATGGAGCAACTCGAAACCCCGTTCCCCGGTTTACCGTTCTTTCAAAACAAGAAATCCTGAATCTGCCTGGATTTTTCAGCTCCGTCGCTTACGGTCTGCTTAAGGCCCTCGTTCCCGGAGGACATGTTCTAATTGCCTCGAACCCCTTGGTTTCCACGATGACGTTTCACGCATTCATGGAGGCGGGTTTCGAGAAACGGGGGGAAATCATCCGCTTGGTACAAACGCTCCGAGGCGGGGACCGTCCCAAAGGGGCAGAAAAAGATTTCCCAGATGTATCCGTGATGCCTAGGTCGTGCTGGGAACCCTGGGGCATCTTCCGCAAACCATTTGTTGGCACGGTCGCTGAAAACCTCCGCGAATGGGGAACTGGCGGCCTTTGCCGCACTTCAGACGAAGAACCATTCAAAGACTTGATTCAATGCTCGCCAACTCGCGGCGCTGAAAAACTCATCGCGCCTCATCCGTCACTCAAGCCGCAGCGCTTCCTGCGAAAGCTGGTTAGGGCCGTGCTTCCGCTGGGCACTGGGATTGTCTACGATCCGTTCGCTGGATCAGGCTCTACGCTTGCGGCGGCCGAAGCCACCGACTACCACGCCTTAGGTACGGATTCTGACCGGCAATACTTCGCGTTAGCTAAACGAGCGTTCGGACCGTTATCATCAATGCAAATTGCGAACAAGAATGAGAAACGTACAGAAAAACAAAAGCCAGCCGGACCCCGCAAAATTTAACAAGGGTGCGAATCTGCCGTTTCAACTGCGCCTGACGGACTTCCAGGCGGCAATGCAAGATGTCTACGATTTCTTTTACGACGTGAATACCCTCCTGATGCGCAAAGGACTACAGCGATTAGATGACATGCTGCGCCCTGCAATCATGTCCGGGCTTCTCTCCGATATGCTCACCGCCAGCCTTGCGAAACACTCGCGAACGCTCGTTCAGAACGAGTATTTCAACGGACATCCTGACTTGTTGGTCCGAGGCGTATATCCGAATGACGGCGTTAAAGCAGGCACCAAAGGTGTCGAAATAAAAACCACGAGAAAAGCTGGAGGAGCCGTTGATACGCACGGCGCACGCGAGCAGTGGATGTGTGTGTTTGTCTACAATCTCGACAACAAGACCCAGCCAGCGATTAACCGTACTCCGATGAATTTCACGGAAGTCTATCTAGGCGAGGTTACTGTGGGCGACTTTCGTCGGAATGCGCGAGGTGAGTTGGGCACCAGAACGGCCACGCTGGATCGAAATGGCATTGCTAAGCTACGGCAGAACTGGGTCTATAAGGTGTGACAGTTGTCTGTCGGGCAGGCGCCCCAGCGGAAAAATTACATGTCCCAATTCAAATTTCATTTAGTTCTCTATCAGGAAGTGTCCCAATTTGAGTACCCACTCCTTAGCTATACCTTCTTGACGATACCAATCATTGTAAAGAAGGAGGAGGCTGTGAACCGCGCAGAAAAGGAAGACAAAGTCCAGAAACAAGATGGCAAAGTTTTTGAGATCAGTAATCTCGCGATAGATGTGCGATGCCTACATCCGAACTATTCTCTTTTGAAACCGGCCATTCCGGCCCTTAAAGACACAGGACTCTTATGCATTTTTGAACTACAGCCAAAAGTCGGAGACGGATTTTTTTTCTTGGGGAGATGGGATGGAGGAAGCCGGGATCAAGGCAAAGTAAAGCGAGAGGATCTCGACATAGACATTGGAAACGTCCCGAAAGTAGAGCAACACCGCTTCGAGAATGGGGAAAAAGGATACGCCGGACACCACTCGATTAGAATTGTGAGCACTGCGGGGCGCGCTTACAAGGTTACCATCCGAACGGCACCCGATAATATGATCTTCGACGGAACTGTATCCTTCAGCGTACATCGCAAAATCGAATTTCAAGCTGGCATGGCTTCATTTGCAGCGACTATGGATGCTAAGGTTGAAGAATCATCCTTGGCGAGAACTAGAGCAAAGATTAGAGCGTGAATGCCTCAAGTATGTAAGCGCTCGAACTACTCAGTCCCGCATAATATTACAAAGTAACGACCTGGAGTGCGGTAGCCCTGCTGCCGCTTTTCTCAGTGACTCGCACGACTCTAGATTTGGCGAGGCTCAATAGGACATTAACCTCTACCAGAATTATTGACACCGCAATACTCTCTCAGGTACACTGTCCCTGTTCAGAAGTGCGCCTCGCTTCCGCGAGATTCCCCTAAATCCCAAATCTTTCTTTCTGGAGACTCCTATGTCCGCAATTCGCTCCGAGGACCGCGCGTCCTTGTGTTCTTTCACGTTTGTCGATGGCCGCTGCTGCTCCGCATGCCACGCCGCAACCCGGAACCATCCTTATCGTTTACTTCATAACTTCTCATGCCCGCAGGGAAGGGTATCGCCAAGAATCTCGGACCCTTTCTCGCAAGGGATCAGCTGAAAGTATAGCGGTGGTCGCCGACTTCGAGACGTCTCTAAATGCTTTAGAAGCAACACTTACAAATCCGTCCCGTACTGGCTGATTCTATTCGACTTACTGGAAGGTGTAAGCTCTTTAGATACAACAGTTACAAGAAAAGGGGGAGGGGGTGGGGGAATAGGGTTAACTAAAGCCCGGGAATGCCCGCCGCCGCCCGAGCCCAATCGAACCCAAAACGTCGCTGCGGCCATCTGGGCCGATCCCTCGTCCAAACCCTCCATGTCGCCCAAGAGGAGTGCGCCATCGCCTCCGATGCCGACTCCGGGGAGAGCGTCATCCAACGGAACACCGTCCAGGCGACCCTCATCAACCCCCACCAAGCCTCTCCGACACCGTCCCATCGCCGCCTGCCGCCGAAGCGCCATGTTCCGCCCAACTCTCAAACATGGCCCAAAATCCCCTCTTCGCCAAACCTTTCAGAATCAACAGTTGCAAAGGTGTAACAAAACAAACGGCTTTAAGCTCTTTAGAATCCGCGTTTGCAGAAAAACGGGGGGCCATGCGCACCAGCAATCCGCGGCACATACCTGCGCTCGACTGCCAGCTCTTGCTGTCACGAACGTCCGCTAGGATCCAGGATCACGGTTTGGCAAGCGGTTGGATCGTGGCATTCACCAAGAACTCGCCACTCAACTCTGTCTTGTCGCCCGGGCCCTTGCCCTGCACGGGAAACAGCCGCGCCGAAAGCGGCTTGTGCCACTTCACCGCCAGGCTAGCCATATCGCCGATGATCAGCGAAAGCTGTTCCGCGCTGATATCGCCGGGCAGCGGCACGGTATCGAGTCCGGTGCCGCAAACGGCGCTGTAGCTCAGCAGAGAGTCGATCGTGATTCGCCCCTCGCTCCAGCGCTGCGCGAGCCGCGAATCCTCGAGAACCGGCAGCATCAGTCCTGAATAACCAGTTTGCTTTACCATGATGTCCTTCAGCGCGGAGGTGATTGTTGCGGCCGCTGTTAGCGTTCCGCTCGAACCAAGCGGTTGCGTCGTTAGATTTTCGATCGCCGCGCCAATCGAGTCGTCCCCCAATGGCGCGGGCGATAAATCGGCTCCCACGTACGCCCAGCCCGTTTCCGAATCGATCCGCCCCGCTTGCGCCTGCGCATCAAAGGCCACTTGACTCAGCGTATCGATCAGTCGCTGCCGCGCGGTCGCCAGGTCCGGCGCGTCCTTGAACGCGGCAGCCACGATGCCCGCGGACTCAAAAGCAATCGCGAACTGGTGGCCATACCCTGTGTGATAGGCCGCAGGGAAAAAAGGCGTCAGCGGAGGGACCATGGCGATGGCCGCAAATCGAAAATTTCCCTGGCTGTGATCGGTGTCTTCGAGCTTTTTCATCACGCGCGCCGCCGCGCCGACCGCGGGCCAGCGCACTCCGTCCGCCCCGCCGACTACAAGGCTCCCGTTTAATGTTTTTGTGTTGAGAAGAATCTCCGCAAGCAGATCGGCTTGCGCCGGGCTATCCGTGGCGTTCAACATCGCCGGCCCGATGGACGCGGCAAAGCCATCCTGTTGCGCAAGGGCGTCATAATCCTTGAAAAAAGTCAGCGCCTGATCCGTAGTCAGCCCCTGGATGTATTCGGGAAAGGGCTGCGTGGCGATGCGGATCGTCTGAACCTCAAAACCGCGCGATTCAAAGACCGTTCGCGCGTACTTCAACATTTTCACGGCGTCCGCGATTTGCAGAAGATATTGCGAGCGGTCCAGGTTGACGAAAGCGGTGATGGCGCGAATCTTTTGCTTCTGTACAGGCGGAGCCTTCCGCTGCTGTGCCCGCGCGGTCCCGCAAACCGGGATCGAGAAAACTAAGAAGTACGCGACGCCTCGAAGGAATGAACGACGGGCTGCGAAACTGGAAGCAGGCATGGAGCTATCTCCTGTAGGGGCGCAGCATGCTGCGCCCCTACAGCATACAAGATTCCACTGGCGACAAGATTGGTTGGCTCTGATTTTTACTTGTGAGGAGGTGAGGCTTGCACAAAAACTTGTAGGGGCGGGCCTTGTTTATCCTAGAAGGGCCCCGCCCGAGCGCGGTCTATACGAATGCAGAAATTCCGGTGATCTTCTCTCCGATGATCAATTTGTGGATGTCGTTCGTTCCCTCATACGTGTAAACGCTCTCGAGGTTGTTCATGTGCCGCATGATGCAGTAATCGTCCACGATTCCGTTTGCGCCGAGAATATCGCGCGCCTTCCGCGCCGTCTCGAGTGCGATAGCCACATTATTCATCTTCAACATCGAGATATGCGAGAAATCGACTTTGCCTCTATCCTTCAAACGCCCAACGTGCAGCGCCAGCAACTGTCCCTTCACTATCTCGGTAATCATCCAGGCTAATTTTTCCTGCACCAGCTGGTGCGAAGCAATCGGCTTGTTCGCGAATTGTTTTCGCGTCTTCGCATACTGCAGCGCCGTATCGTAGCAAGCCATCGCTGCGCCCAGCGCTCCCCATCCAATTCCGTAACGCGCTTGGTTCAAGCACCCCAGCGGCCCCTTCAATCCCGTAACGTTCGGCAGTAAATTTTCTTCCGGTATTTCGCAGTCGCTGAACGCCAAGCCGGAAGTCACGGACGCGCGCAGCGACCACTTTCCGTGCACATCCCACGCCTTGAATCCCGGCGTTCCTTTCTCCACTAAAAATCCTCGAATTTTTTCGTCTTCGCACTTGGCCCACACCACCGCGACGTCCGCGATCGAGCCGCTGGTGATCCACATCTTCTCGCCATTCAAAACATATTTGTTGCCCTTCTTCACCGCGCGCGTCAGCATCCCGCCTGGATTCGAGCCAAACTGAGGTTCCGTCAACCCAAAGCAGCCGATGGCCGTGCCCTGCTGCAGCAACGGCAACCACTTGTCTTTCTGCGCGTCGCTGCCGTACGCATAAATCGGATACATCACCAGCGCGCTTTGCACCGAAACAAAACTTCGCAAGCCCGAATCTCCGCGCTCCAGCTCTTGCGTCACGAGGCCGTAAGCGACATTGGACATTCCGGCGCAGCCATACCCCTGCAAATTCGCGCCAAAAAATCCCAGCTCTCCGAGTTGCGGCACGAGATGTTTCGGAAACGTGCCCTCGCGGCTGTGCTTTTCGATGATGGGAATAATTTCGTTGTCGACGAAACGCCTCGCGGTTTGCCGGACGAGTTTTTCTTCGTCGTTGAGCTGCGAATCAAAATCGATGAAATCCACACCGGCAAATCCAGCCATTCCATCCTCTTTCTGAACCACTTCTCACAAAACTCAGCGCCGCGGTGTTTAACGGGCGTGATTGTAGCAAGGGCGTTCTCGCTCCAGCAATGATACCGGAGTTCGAGATGGCAGATTGCTTCGCGAGGTGGTTTCCAAGGCAAGCTCCGACGAGTTCCACGCTCCCCTTGCGCCACTATGGCACACAGAGCTGTCGAAGGCTCAATTCAGGAATCGCCAGAGAGGAGACAGTGAACCAACACACTGAAAGCAAATGATTTACCTCTCAAGGATGCGCTGATATTCGGAACCAGATGTGCACGCCCTTAGAAGGGGGAGGGAGAAGTGTCCATAAACGAAGGGCTAGAGATAGTCCTGACGCGCAACACGAGATTCGCTGCCTGGGGGATCTTCGCTGCACTTTTTCTCAGCGGCCCGCCAGTGTGGGCTCAAGATGCGCAATCGACGCCGCCACCCCAAGCTTCGCAATTGACGCAAGCACCTCAAACTCAGCAAGCGGCACAAGTTCAGCAGGCACCACAGACCGCGCCAGCGTCCCACGTTCCCGCACCACCCGAGGGCGACCTTACAAAAGTGAACATCGAGGACTTGATGAACATAAAAGTAACTTCGGCTTCGAAGAAAGAACAAAAGCTGTCTCAAGTGGCGGCGGCGATTTTCGTCATCACCCAAGAAGACATCCGTAGTTCCGGGGCTCTAAACATTCCCGATTTACTGCGCATGGTTCCTGGTCTGGATGTGGCGCAGATCAATGCGAACACTTGGGCCATCTCGTCTCGAGGCTTCAATCTTCAGTTCGCCAATAAGTTGCTGGTGCTGATCGATGGACGAGCGGTATATACGCCGCTTTTTGGCGGTGTCAATTGGGATACGCAAGACGTGCCGCTGGAGGACATTGAGCGCATCGAGGTGATTCGCGGACCGGGCGGAACCGTGTGGGGCGCGAACGCGGTAGATGGCGTGATCGACATCATTACGAAGAGAGCCGCGGAGACACAGGGTGGACTGGTGACTGGCGGAGGCGGCACGCAGGCGCAAGAGTTCGGGACTTTACAGTACGGGGGGCAAATTAAGGGCGATACCAGTTACCGCATCTTCGCAAAGTATCTCAACGATGACCACCTCGCCGATTTGAACGGGGAGAGCGGCAAGGATGATTGGCATTTCCTGCATGCAGGTTTTCGCGCGGATACAACGCTCTCCAAGAAAGATTCACTGACAACGCAAGGTGACATTTATACCGGCGACGAAGGATCGATCATCGTGCACTCCGTCCTGTCCCCGGTCGAGAACATCAACGTAGAGAGGCTTGCCCCGCTTTCCGGCGGAGACGTAATGACACGCTGGGATCATATCTTTTCGAGCCGCTCCGACATGACTCTAAAATTTTATTTCGACAGATACGCAAGAGACGGTCCGGAAGCGAGCGAGGTCCGCAACACCTTTGATATCGATTTTCAGAACCACATCGTCGCAGGCGCGCGTCAAGATTTTATTTGGGGCGCAGAATATCGCCATTCCGCGGATGAAACGGTTGGTACGATCGATCAAGCCTTTGTTCCAGCCAACGAAACCGGTGAACTGTTCGACGCATTTCTTCAAGATCAAATCACACTGAAGCCAGATCGCCTGGCCGTATATGTTGGAGCGAGAATCGAGAACAGCTATTTTAGCGGCTTCGATTATGAGCCGAGCGCACGTTTCGCGTGGACTCCGGGCAATCACCGAACATTCTGGGCCTCTATTTCGCGCGCCAGCCGAACTCCCGCGCAACGCGACATCGGCATAGATGCAGTGCTCGCGGCTTTGCCCGGACCCTCGGAAGTAGCCTTGCTCGGCAATCCGAGCATTAAATCTGAACACGTAATCGCATATCAGTTGGGCTATCGGGCGCAGCCCACGGAGCGTCTTTCCATCGACCTCACCGTCTTCCTAAACAATTACCACGATCTGGAAAGCGAGCAGATTCTTCCGTCATTCTTCGACCCGAATTCCGTACCACCCGTCACTGTTTTCCCGGAGATGTACGGAAACAGAATGTACGGAATGACCGAGGGTTTCGAGGCGTCGGTAAAGTGGAAAGCAACGAGTCGTTGGACGCTTAGCCCCGGCTATTCCTTTCTGGAAATGCATCTGCACACGCTGGCCGGGACCCTGGATTCGACGAGCGTGGAAGACGCCGAGGGCTCAAATCCAGGCAATCAGGCCCAGTTGCGATCGCATGTTGATCTATCCAGTGGCCTGGCATGGGATACGAATGCCTATTTTGTCGGGCGTCTGCCGGCACAGTTTGTGGCGTCCTACACGCGGCTCGATTCGCAGCTGACCTGGCACCTTAAAGAACATTTGCAATTGAGCCTCGCGGGCCAAAATCTGCTCCGAGACCATCATGTCGAGTTCAACGACCAATTTCAAAGCGTCAATTCCTCCGAAGTCAAGCGCAGCGCTTACGCGAAATTCACCTGGCGTTTCTAGATGACAGGCATGGACGGAGTGAGGCGAGGGCGGGAAGGCAACGATGAGGCATAACTGGAAAGCAGCCGGTGAGAAAGGAAGGAGGGCACTTCGCTTGCGGAGAGTGCGCCATTTGGGCCGGCGCGCCGGCCGAATTCTTGTGCTGCTTGGGGTGGCGATATTAACGGCGATCCCCGCACGGCCACAGCAGATGCCGGCGGACCTGACGAAAGTGAGTATCGAGGATTTGATGAGCGTTAAAGTGACCTCGGTTTCGAAGAAAGAAGAAGAGCTCTCACGGACGGCATCGGCGATTTTTGTGATTACCCAGGAGGATATTCGCCGGTCGGGAGCGACGAATATTCCTGATTTGTTACGGATGGTTCCGGGGATGAACGTGGCGCAAATCAATGCCAACACCTGGGCTATCGCCGGGCGCGGATTAAACGGGGAGTTCGCGAATGAATTGCTGGTGATGGTAGACGGGAGGGCGGTCTATACACCGACGACCGGAGGCGTCTTCTGGGACGTGCTGGATATTCCCCTTGAGGACATCGAGAGAATCGAGGTGATTCGCGGGCCGGGCGGCTCGGTCTGGGGAGCGAACGCGGTGAACGGCGTCATCAACATCCTGACGAAGAAGGCCAGCGAAACGAAAGGGGCCATGCTCGTAACGGGGGGAGGGAACCTCGACCAGGGATTTGGAACGGCGCAGTACGGCGGCAGCGTGGGCAAGAATTTCGACTATAGGGTGTATACCAAGTACTTGAACCAGGACCATATGCCCGGTCTTACCGGAGAAGACGGCGGAGATGGCTGGCACATGCTGCGCGGCGGCTTTCGAGCGGACGGTGCACTCTCCGCAAAAGATAGTTTGAGCATTCAAGGAGATATGTACACGGGCAATGAAAATAATCCCACTACGACTCTTCCATCGATCACGTCACAGGGTCTCATCGACACTGATATTCCGGTAGCTCTTTCAGGCGGATTTGTCCAATCCAATTGGAATCACACTTTCTCGGCGCGGTCCGAAACGACCCTGATGATTTCCTACGCCGACTACGAGCGCGATGACCAACTGCGCGAGGGCAGAGAGACGTTCAATATCGACTTCCAGCACCATATTTCCTGGGGCAGCCGGCAAGATTTCGTGTGGGGGCTGGGTTACTGGTATTCGGTCTCGCACACGAACGGGGATCTTTTTATCTCGCTGAACCCGAACAATCTTGGATCGGATTCCTTCAATTCCTTTGTTCAAGACGAAATTACGCTGATTCCAGACCGCTTCTTCCTGACGGTTGGAACGAAGCTGGAGCATAACTATTACACCGGATTTGCGCTCATGCCGAGCGCGCGCGCGAGCTACGAAATCGATCCGCACAACATGATGTGGGCGGCCGTCTCGAGAGCGGAAAGGACGCCGGACGCGACGGACGCGTCGATCCGCCTGGATGTAGCAGGATTCCCAGGGCCTGGCGGCACGCCAGTTCTAATCAGTGTTCTCGGAAATCCCAAGTTCAAGAACGAAGGATTGACCGCCTACGAATTCGGCTATCGAACGACGGTTCGTAAGCGCCTCTCGTTCGATCTCGCCGCCTATTACAATGATTATGACAATCAGCAATCAACCGAGCCCTCCACGCCTTTCTTCGAGGCGACGCCCGCCCCAGCACATCTGGTTGTACCAAGCACGTATGAAAACCTGATTAGTGGAGAGACCCACGGGGTGGAAATCGCCGCGAATTGGAAGATCACGGACCGTTGGACGCTGAGCCCGGGCTACGACTTTGAACGAATCCATATGGGCGCGAGCCCTCTGAGCCAGGACACGGAGACGGCACCGGAAACAGATGGAAACGATCCACACGCGCAGGCGCAGGTTCGATCCCATTTCGAGTTGTCACAGAGGTGGACGTGGGATGCCTCCGCCTATTTTGTGGATCGTCTGATTGCTCAAAATGTTCCTTCGTACACGAGGCTAGATACAGGTTTGTCGTGGCGATGGAAAGAGGGGGTGTCGCTGAGCCTCGTGGGACAAAACCTGCTGAGAGACCATCACGTGGAATTCATAGACAGCACGGGTGCCTCGCGATCCACGGAGATCAAACGAAGCGCCTACGTCAAGATTACGTGGCGATTCTGAGCGAGAAGGAAGAGACATTGCATCGAGCAGACCAAATGCGAAGGGCGCCGCCTAGTCCAGAAGGGAGGAAATGCCCGGGAAGAATTTGCCGCTGGAGGTCGAGACTGCTGTTCGCTGCGCTCGTCGGGGTCCTCACCATAGGCAGCGCCCGCTGGGCCTGGGCGCAAGCAAATGCCTCGAGCGAATATCAGGTGAAGGCCGCTTTTCTTTTTCATTTTGCGCAATTTGTGGAATGGCCCCAGGTAGCCTTCAAAGACGCGGCTGCCCCACTCACCTATTGCACGGTCGGCGAGGATTTTTTCCACGGGGCGCTGGACGCCAGCTTGACCGGAAAGACAATCGACGGGCGGCCGATTCGCGTGCGGCATTTCAAGCAGGCTCGGGAGATTCAAGGATGTCAGGTTTTGTTTATTGGGGCACAGCAGAAACAGTTCGTCTTCGCTACGCTGGCAAACCTCAACGGGAGTCCAGTCCTGACCGTGGGCGAGTCTGAACAATTTGTGCAGGAGGGCGGGATGATCGGCTTCCTCCTGGAGGACAACAAGGTTCGTTTTGAAATCAACCTGAGCGCGGCGGAGCATGCCAAATTGAAGATCAGCGCCCGTCTGCTGGAGCTGGCGAAAACGGTCATCGGAGGTCCAAAAGGGACGTGAAATGACGCTCTTCAAGAATTCATCCATTCAACGCAAACTGACCTTCGTTATCGTGTGCACAAGTCTCGTAGGTCTTAGCATCGCGTGTCTGATCTTTGATCTCTACGAAAGAACAAGCTTCCGCAGTGCCATGACGGGTGAACTCTCCGTTCTTGCGGATACTCTGGGAGCAAATACCGCAGCGACGCTGGCATTCAACGATCGAAAGTCCGCGGAGAATATGCTCGGCGGGCTGCGCGCCGAGCGTCACATCGTTGCCGCCGGCCTTTATGACAGCCGTGGGGCCGTCTTCGCGGAATACCTGCGCGATGGGATTGGCACGCAGTTTGCCATGCCCACGCGGCAAGAGGACGGAGCACACTTTGACAAAGACTCTCTTACTCTCTTCCGGACAGTTACCCTGGATGGAGAGAAAACCGGCGCAATCGTCATCGTCTCGGACCTTACCGCCTTGCAAGCCAAAATCCGCAAGTACACGGAAATTTCCGCCATAGTCATTCTGATTTCCATCCTGGCCACGTACCTCGTCGCGTCACGGCTCTTGCGGCTTATCACGGAGCCCATTCTGCATTTGTCTCAGATTGCGGCGAGAGTCACAACGAATGAGGACTACGCTGTTCGCGCTATCCCGCGTGGTGAAGATGAAGTGGGAGCCCTTATCGGCTCCTTCAATCGGATGTTGGAGCGGATCCAGGAGCGTGACGCTGCGCTGCTCGGCGCGAAGGATGAGTTAGAACTTCGCGTGCAAGCCCGGACTCGGGAGCTGCAGTTGGAGGTCAATGAACGAATGAGGGCTGAAGAAACACTTTCGGAGGAACGAAAAGTGTTGCGCGCTTTGATCGACAACGTTCCCGATTTCATGTACGTGAAAGATCTCGATTGCCGGTTCGTGGTAGCCAATCTTTCTGTCGCCCGTCAGATGGGAGCGAAGACTCCCGAGGAATTGCTCGGAAAGAACGATTTCGATTTCTATCCACGTGAAGTCGCCGCAAAGTTTCACGAAGACGAACAGAGGGTGATTCGTTCCGGAAAGGCGGAGGTCAACCGCGAGGAACCGGGCGTGGATACTCGCGGAAATGTAAGCCAGGTCATGACAACGCAGGTACCGTTGCGAGACAAGAACGGCAAGGTCACCGGGCTCGTCGGCATCGGCCGAGACATCACTCATCTGAAGAAAGTGCAAGAGGAAATGCAAACGGCCCGGGAAGCCGCGGAAGCTGCAAGCCGCGCGAAGAGCGAATTTCTGGCCAACATGAGCCACGAGATTCGCACTCCGCTGAATGGCGTGATGGGAATGACGGACCTGGCGCTGGAGACACAACTTACTCCGGAGCAGCGGGAATATCTGGAAACGGTGAAGATGTCGGGAGATTCCCTGCTCACCGTCATAAACGATATTCTCGATTTCTCCAAAATTGAAGCGGGAAAGATCGACCTGGAGGCCGCTGATTTCAACCTGCGCGAGAGTTTGGAATCCACGCTGAAGACGCTGGCGCTGCGCGCGGACGAGAAGGGGCTCGAGTTGCTGTGCGAAGTGGCGCCGGATGTGCCGGAAATTGTGCGGGGAGATTCCGCCCGGCTGCGGCAGATCGTGGTCAACCTGGTGGGGAACGCGATCAAATTTACGGACAAAGGCGAGATCGCAGTAAAGGTCCAAGTCGAAGCCAAGGAAGATCTCGGTTGCATCTGCCGTTTTACGGTTGCGGACTCTGGAATTGGAATCCCCGAGGACAAGCGCGAATTAATCTTCAAGCCGTTTTCCCAGGCGGACACTTCCACCACGCGAAAGTATGGAGGGACCGGGCTCGGGCTGACGATATCCTCACGCCTCGTGGGAATGATGGGCGGCAAGATTTGGGTCGAGAGTGAAGTCGGCGTTGGGAGCCAATTCCATTTCACGGTGCGCCTCGGCGCTGCCGACGTCAAAGAGATCAAGTTGGGAACCGTCGCCCCGCCGGAACTCTTGCGCGGTGTAAAAGTCCTGGTGGTGGACGACAACCGGACCAACCGCCGCATTCTCGAAGGGATGCTGTTGCGCTGGCAAATGAAGCCAACACAAGCGGATGGCGGCAGGGCGGCACTCGCGCAGCTATCCGCAGCCCGCGAGGCAGGAGAGCCCTATGGGCTGATCTTGACGGACATGCATATGCCAGACATGGACGGCTTCGCCTTAGTCGAAGCAATCCGCTGCCAGCCGGAATTGTCCACGGCCACGATCATGATGCTCACCTCGGCGGGCCACCGCGGGGATGCGGCACGTTGCCAGGAGCTGGGCGTGGCCGCGTACTTGCTGAAACCTATCCGCCAATCCGAACTACGCGAAGCCGTGGCTCGGGTGCTGGGAGCCCGGGAGCACGATGGCGCTATTCCTTTGATTACTCGTTTTTCGCTGCAAGACGCGCGCGAACCGGACACTTTTTTGCGTGTGCTGCTCGCGGAAGACAATCTCGTTAATCAGCGGTTGGCTGTCCGTCTGCTGGAAAAGCGGGGGCACCAGGTGGTTGTTGCGGCGACCGGACTGGAGGCTCTGAAGGCGCTGGAGAAAGAAAAATTTGACCTCGTGCTCATGGACGTTCAGATGCCTGAGATGGACGGGCTCGAAGCCACCGCGGTCATTCGAGAAAAAGAAAAACGCACGGGAATGCGACAGGCGGTGGTCGCTCTGACGGCCCACGCCATGAAAGGCGATCGCGAAAAGTGCATGGCCGCCGGGATGGACGGCTATCTCACCAAACCCATTCGCCCCCAGGAGCTGGATCAACTGCTCGAGGTTTACGTATTGCGCCGCATGGAAGCGCGCGGCGTCACGGAACCCGCGATGCCCAGGGCATGAGGCCGATCCAATGCGCATTAGTCGATGGAGGTGATCGACGTGAAGGAGTTCAACGGGCGACCGTGCTATCACCTGAAGGGCATCAACAACTGGAACAAAGTGAACGAGCAATACTACGACAAGGAAAATGGACTGCTGGTTGGCTATGCATTCAATATAGCCTGGCGAGGCGGAGATGGCGACGCTACGGAGACGTTTGAGGAGTACAAGGATTTTGGCGGCGTTCTGATGGCCACCAAGAATACGTATCGCGAAGGCGGCGACGTTTCCATTTTCCGAATTACTTCCGTGACTTACGACGACGTGAGCGACGACGCATTTGCGCTGCCTGAAGTGGTAAAAACCGCGCTGGCAGCGAAGAAGGCCAGCAAGTGACGTCTGCGTGCTGGCGGACGTTGCTGAAGCTGGAATTTTCTGCTCCAATTCTTAAGTGACCGCCGCGAAAAAGATAGCGCCCCCAAAAATTCTTATATTTGACGTGGACGGCGTATTGGTGGACGTTCGCCGCTCTTATTGGCTCTCGGCTATCGAAACGATGCGATACCTTACCGGCAAGCGCGTGGCGTGGCCCGAACTTCACAAATGGAAAAGCAAGCCCGGCAACAACGATGACTGGAATTTGGTCTCGAACTGGGCCACCGCACTGGGCCGCCCCACAACATACGAAGAAGCGCGCGAAGCCTTTCAGCAATTTTATTGGGGCCGGAACGGCCAGCCTGGAAATGTCCGCAAGGAAAAACTCGTGGTCACCTCGCGGCAAATCGAACGCTGGGCCGAGCGTTTCGAGCTTAATTTATTCACGGGCCGCACTCGCCAGGAATTCTCCTACAGTTTTGACCGGTGGCCCGCAACGCGCTGCTTTCGCAAGGTGATCACCATGAACGACGTAAAACGAAAAAAACCCCATCCGGATGGTTTGCTGAAAATTCTTGGCAAGCGGGATCCCGCCACGGCGCTGTACATCGGCGACAACATCGATGACGCTCTGGCCGCCCGCGACGCCGGCGTTCCCTTCATGGCCATATTGCCGCCCGGGGCGTACGAGCATCGCAAACATGCCGCTCGTTTTCGGGAGCTCGGAGCGCTCGCTCTTCTGCCGCGCGTTCTGGCGCTCAACGACTGGCTTCCTGCCCGCTGAGTTTGCTGCGCACGTCCATTGACGCGCTGCGGCCAACGGTCTAATATCCGCCCGCTGATCGCGTCTCCGATATCGAGCTGAAAGAGGGTCCCGTGCAGACTGAGAATGCAGCAAATGTTTCATCTCGTCCCGGCCGCCTAAGACGCTGGGTGAGCCGCATCTTCTTCGCTCTTCTAGTGCTTGTTGTCGTGGCTGCCGTTGTGGGCGCGAGCTATCAGGCGATTGAAAATAGCGCGGACGCGCGAAGATTCCCGCAGCAAGGCACATCTGTTTCTCTCGGTCCGGCGTTCAACAACCTCACTTTAAATCTCGATTGCCGCGGCCAGGGCAGTCCCACCGTCATCCTGGACAGCGGCCTCGGTGTTCCTGCAATCGGCTGGAATCCAGTCCAAACGGAAGTCGCCAAGTTCACTCGCGTCTGTTCCTACGATCGCGCGGGCTACGGCTGGAGCGGCGAGACTTCGCTTCCGCGCACCAGTCTGGAGATTGTCAAAGAGCTGCACGCCCTGCTTGAAGCGGCTCACGAAAAAGGGCCGTACATTTTGGTGGGTCATTCTTTCGGCGGATTCAACGTCCGTGTTTTTAACGGCCAATATCCCGCCGAAGTCGCAGGCATGGTGCTGGTCGATTCTTCAAACGAAGATCAATTGACCCGTCTGCCCCCCGCATTCCAAGCCGCTATGAAAAAGCAGACCGAGCAACTCAAGCGTGAGGAATCGCTTGCTCCCCTTTTGATCCGATTCGGCGTTGCCCGCTTTTCGCAGCGTAACGCGGGAGAATCTCCGGGCGTTTCGAAAGAATTTGGACGGGAATTGATTTATCTACAGCTGCAGCCAAAATTTATCGAGGCGGCTGGTTCCGAAATGGGCTTATTTTCGGAAAGTGCAGACGAAGTTCGTGCGGCGGGCAATCTCGGTGATAAACCCCTCGTCGTTCTGACGGCGGGCAAAGTTACGCCGGCAACCCAGTTGCCCGAGGGAATTACCCAGAAGGATTTCGACTCGTTCCACGAAATTTGGGTGAATGACCTGCAAATGAGAGAAGCGCATCTTTCCACGGTCGGCAAACGAATCATGGTTCCTGACAGCGATCACATGATTCCTTTTGAGCGGCCCGACACCATCGTCGCCGCCATTCGTGAAGTTTCCGATGCGGTGAACGCCCCAGCTGCCTCGAACGCCGTGAATCCCAGCGCACCGGGCAGCGTCAAATAGCTAGGGCCAATGGTGATTAGACTTACGCGATGCTCCATTACCACCTCTTCTCCTACGGCGATACTGCAGTTTAATCAACCCAAACCAAGCTGCGCGCGTGATAAATCATGTACACACGCTCGCTACGTCACGTTGACGCGGTGCTCGACGGAATGTTATAAAATACTGTTCAAATAGGCAGCGTCAGGCCCACCGTATTGCCCCTTTCCGGGTAGGGGGACACGGCGCGGCTGCCAATCTGGTGGCCGTTCCATGGCCCCAAAGCGAGTGTTAGGCTACACAACTCAATGCAAGTAATTGTTCACCAACTGGGAGAACTTCTCCTTCAGGCTGTGCCTACAGTCCTGATCATCCTCCTTTTTTACTTCATCTTGCGGGCACTTTTCTTTAAACCGCTGCTCAAGGTCATGGCCGAGCGCGACGCTCGCACCGTCGGCGCGAAGAAAGCCGCTGAGCAGGCCGAGGCTGCCGCTGGGGAAAAGGACAAGCAGTATCAGGACGCACTGAAGCACGCCCGGGCGCAGGTCTATGCCGAGCAGGAAGCTGCGCGAAAGAAGCTCCTCGATGAGCGCGCGGAGTCGATCAAAGCGGCTCGCACCGCTGCCGCGAAAGAAGTTGCCACGGCAAAAGAGCGCATTGCCGGCGATTTCGCCGCCGCTCGCCGCGAAATCGAAGCCACCGTCGCAAAACTTTCCGCGGAAATTGCCCAGCGCATCCTGCCATCGTCCCCGCGGCGGCCCGGCGGCTCCGCAGGAGAGGCTCGATGAGGCAACGGTGGATGAGGCCATACCGGTTATACCCAATCTCGAGTTTGTTCCTGCTTCTATTTTGGGTGACCCTAAGCGCCCACGCTGCCGAACCGGGCGGCAACCCGGCTGTAAAGAGCGTTGAAGACATTTTCAAATGGATCAACTTCGCGATCGTGATTGGTGTCGTATTCTGGCTCTTCGCGAAGAAATTGCCCGCCTGGTTCCGAGGCAATGCCGAGAGCATCAGTTCCGCGATTACTAAAGCGACTGCGGCCAGAGAGGCAGCGGAACGTCAAGTCCGTGAAGCCGAAGCCAAACTGGCGAACCTCAAGCAAGAGATCGCCATCCTCCATGCCGCCGCGCAACGTGAAGCTGCGGCGGAAGGGGAACACATCCTGGCGCTGACGCAGAGCGAGGCGAAAAAAGTTGGCGTCGCCGCTCAGGCGGAAATCGAAGCCGCTGAGCGTGCTGCGCGCCTCGAGCTGAAGGCTTTGGCGGCGTCCCTTGCCGTTGATGGCGCCGAGTCCCTCCTTGCCAAACAGCTCACGCCGGCCGCGCAGGAATCGCTCGTCGATACTTTTGTGAAGAGTCTCGAGGGGAGGCCGAATTGAAGTCCGCCAGCCTCCAATATGCGAACGCCCTCGCGGACGTTTCGCTCGCCCAGGGCGCGGCCGATTCCGCTCTCAAGCAGCTGGCTGATTTCGGCGCCGCTTATGCCATCTCGCCCGAACTGCGGAATTTTCTGACGAGTCCCGGCGTTCCGCGCAGCGCCAAGCATGGCGTCATAGAGAAAATCGCGGCGCGCGTCGGCGCGGGCAAGATCATTCGCAATTTTCTTTTTGTCATCGCGGACCATCAGCGCACCCACATCCTGCCGGAAATCATTGCCACTTTTCAGGACGTCATCCGGCAGCGGCAGGGCATAGCCGAAGCGGAGATTACTTCCGCAGCCGAGTTGAGTGCCGCGCAGAAAAAGAAATTTGCGCAAACGCTCGAGCGCCTCACGGGCAAGAAAATTCAGGCGAAGTATACGCTGGACCCCGCGCTTTTGGGCGGCGCCGTGGTTCGTGTTGGTGACACGATTTATGACGGCTCGGTGCGCAATAGCTTGAACGAACTGCGCGCGCGTCTCGCAGCACAATAGCGGAACAGAGGTCAGGAGCAGGCATGGCGAACATCAAAGCAGACGAAATTAGCAAGATTCTGCGCGAGCAGATCGAGAATTACGAGCAGACCGTTTCCGTCGATGAAGTCGGCGCGATCATCAGCGTCGGCGACGGCATCGCGCGCGTTCATGGCCTCGAAAAGGTAATGGCCGGAGAGATGCTCTCCTTTCCGAAGAATATTTTCGGCATTGCGCTCAACCTCGAGGAGGAAGAAGTCGGCGTCGTGCTTCTCGGCGAATCTTCCGAATTGAAAGAAGGCGACGTCGTCAAGCGCACCAATACCATTATGTCCGTCCCCGTGGGCGACGCTCTCGTTGGCCGCGTGGTCAATCCGCTCGGCGAGCCCCTGGACGGAAAGGGTCCCATCCTTTCGAAGCAGCGCAATCCGCTCGAACGCATCGCTCCCGGCGTGCTCGATCGTCAGCCGGTTCGCGAGCCGCTCCAGACCGGCATCAAGGCCATCGACGCCATGATCCCCATCGGCCGCGGCCAGCGCGAACTCATCATCGGCGACCGCCAGACCGGCAAAACCGCCGTCATTCTCGACACCATCATCAATCAAAAGGGCGGCGACGTTATTTGCATTTATTGCGGCATCGGACAAAAGCGCTCGACGATCGCTCAAATCGTGAAGACTCTCGTTGACACCGGCGCCATGGACTACACGATCGTGGTGGCCTCCAGCGCCGCCGAACCAGCATCGGTCCAGTACATCGCGCCATATGCCGCGTGCGCCATGGGCGAATTTTTCCGCGACAACAAGCGCCACGCCGTCACCTTTTACGACGACCTCTCGAAACACGCGCAAGCCTACCGCGAAATCTCCTTGCTGCTGCGCCGTCCTCCGGGCCGCGAGGCCTTCCCAGGCGACGTGTTTTATCTCCACTCTCGGTTGCTCGAGCGCGCCGCGAAGCTCAACGACAAACTCGGCGCAGGCTCGCTCACGTCACTTCCGGTAATTGAAACGCAAGCCGGCGACGTCTCCGCGTACATTCCGACAAACGTGATTTCCATTACTGACGGACAGATTTACCTCGAGGCCGATCTTTTCAACGCCGGCATCCGGCCCGCCATCAACGTCGGCATCAGCGTCAGCCGCGTCGGCGGCAACGCGCAGATCAAGGCCATGCGCCAGGTGGCCGGAACTTTGCGCTTGGACATGGCGCAATATCGTGAACTCGCGGCATTCGCGCAGTTCGGTTCCGATCAGCTCGACAAGGTCACCCAAGCGCAGCTCGCCCGCGGCCAGCGCCTCACGGAAATCCTGAAGCAGGATCAATACGCGCCGCTCTCCATCGAAAAGCAGGTTCTCAGCATTTATGTGGCGACCAGCGGAGCGATGGACAGCGTGGCCGTCACCGACGTTCGCCGCTTCGAGCGCGAATTCCTGCAATTCGTCGAGACCAACTATCCCTCGCTGCTCAAGACTATTGCCGCGAAAAAAGCTCTCGATGACGCGATCAGGGCCGAAATCAAGACCGCGGTCGACGGCTTCAAGGAGCGCTTTACGGCTGCCGTTGCCGTCGCTGCGAATTGAGGCGCCTTTCTAACTAACGACGATGCCTACACTTCTTGATTTCCGGCGCCGCATTCGCTCGGTGAAAAACACCCAGCAGATTACCCGCGCGATGAAGTTCGTCGCCGCCGCCCGCTTGCGCCGCGCGCAGGAAGCGGCGCTCGCTGCCCGGCCTTACGCTAAAGAGCTTGCACGCGTGCTGCGCTCCATCATGTCTCGTATCGAGCAGCCTGAGCATCCCTTATTGGCGCGCCGCCCGGAAGAGAAAATTCTCGTGATCGTTTTGACGGGCGAGCGCGGACTCGCCGGAGCCTTCAACTCCAATATCCTGCGCAAAGCCAATGAGTTCTTTCGCCCCAACAAGGGCAAGAAGATTTCCGTCATTCCCGTGGGGAAAAAAGGCCGTGACGCTCTGCGAAAGGCCGGTTTTCCCATCGCCGCCGAATACGTGAACGTGCTGGCTCGCGTCAATTTCGGGACCGCCCGCGATATCGCTTCGGTCGTCACCGATCTCTACACCAAGCAAGAAGCGGACTCGGTGTACATCGTGTTCAGCGAATTCAAGACCGTCATGACGCCAAACCTCGTGCTCGAAAAACTTCTGCCCGTCGAAGCCATGCGTGCGGACGAGGAATCCGCCGACGAACGGGCGACCGCGCAAATCGACTATATTTACGAGCAGCCTATGGAAGTGCTTCTCGACCGGCTGCTTCCGCGCTACATCGAAACGCAGATTCTCCGCGCCATGCTGGAATCTTCCGCGGCCGAGCACGCCGCGCGCATGACGGCCATGGAATCCGCCACGAAAAATGCCGGGGACGTCATTGAAGCCCTGACGCTGTACATGAACAAGGTGCGCCAGGCCGCCATCACCAAAGAGATTATTGAAATTGTCAGCGGGGCATCATCCACCGCGTAGGAGAAGGCATGGCAGATAAATACGCAGCCGTCGGACACATTGTCCAAATCATCGGACCGGTGCTCGACGTGCAATTCGAAGAGGGCCATTTGCCCTCGATCTACAATGCGGTGCGCATTACGAGCGAAGGGTTTAACGTTCCCGAACCGATCGACGTCACAGCCGAAGTGCAGCAACACTTGGGCGAAGGCCGCGTGCGTTGCGTGGCTATGGAGCCGACGGAAGGCCTCGTTCGCGGAATGAAAGCGTTCGACACGGGTGCGGGAATCACCGTTCCAGTCGGCCGCCCGACTCTTGGCCGCGTGATGAATGTGCTCGGCAAGCCTGTCGATCAACTCGGCCCACTGACGAGCAAAACGAATTACCCCATTCATCGCCCCGCGCCTTTGCTTTCCGATCAATCCACCACTCTCGAAATGTTTGAGACCGGCATCAAGGTCATCGATCTGATCCAGCCTTTCTTGAAGGGCGGTAAAATCGGATTGTTCGGCGGCGCCGGTGTCGGCAAGACGGTTCTCATCCAGGAACTGATCAACAACGTCGCTATGCAGCACGGCGGCGTCTCCGTCTTCGCGGGCGTCGGCGAGCGTACCCGCGAAGGAAACGACCTCTGGCTGGAATTCCAGGAAGCCGGCGTCGTCGTTCCCGGCAATTCCGAAAAATCCCGCGCCGCTTTGATTTACGGCCAGATGACGGAACCACCGGGCGCGCGTCTCCGCGTTGGCCTAACCGGCCTGACGGTCGCCGAATATTTCCGCGACGAAGAGCATCTCGACGTTCTCTTATTCATCGACAACATTTTCCGCTTCGTACAGGCCGGCTCGGAAGTTTCCGCGCTTCTCGGCCGCATGCCTTCCGCGGTCGGCTACCAGCCGAACCTCAACACCGAAATCGGCGAGTTGCAGGAACGCATCACCTCGACAAAATCCGGCTCCATCACTTCGGTGCAGGCCATTTACGTTCCCGCCGACGACTACACGGACCCCGCTCCAGCCGCCACGTTTACGCACCTGGATGCGACCACGAACCTCAGCCGTCAGATCGTCGAGCGCGGCATTTATCCCGCCGTCGATCCGCTGGCCAGCTATTCGCGCATTCTCGATCCCCGCATCGTTGGCGCGGAGCATTACGCCGTCGCGCGCGGCGTGAAGTCCATTCTCCAGCGCTACAAGGATCTGCAGGACATCATCGCCATCCTCGGTATCGAAGAACTTTCCGACGAAGACAAGCGCACCGTAGCTCGCGCACGCAAAATCGAAAAATTCCTTTCGCAGCCCATGTTCGTCGCCGCGCAGTTCACCGGCCTCGAAGGTAAGTACGTCAAGATTGCGGACACCGTGCGCAGTTTCAAGGAAATCGTTGAGGGTAAGTATGATGATATTCCCGAGCAGGCGTTCTACATGGTCGGTACGATTGACGAAGCCCTCGCCAAAGCCGAGAAAATGAAGGCGAGCGCATAAGACGCAGATGCTTCCAGACTCCATCGAGCTGATTATCGTCACGCCGGAGCGGCAATTCCTGCGCGAGAGCGTTGTCGAAACCGTGCTCCCCGGCGCGGAGGGAGCTCTTGGCATATTGCCAGGCCACGCGCCGCTTATGACCGAGCTTGGCATCGGCGAACTGACCTATCGCGGGGCCGGCACCAACCCCAGCGGCGGGCTAGCGGTCATCCAGGGTTTCGCCGAAGTTTTGGGAGACCGCGTTACTGTCCTTGCCGAAACGGCCGAGCGCGCCGCGGAGATTGATCTTGCCCGTGCGGAAGCCGCAAAAGCTCGTGCGGAGAAGCGCCTCGCCGCGCCTGACCCGGATATCGATTGGGACCGCGCATCTATCGCGCTCCAACGCGCCCTTCTGCGAATCCAGATCGCGCGCAAGTATCGCGCCATCCCCGGCGAGACTCGCTGACCCTTGCTGAACACCGTCGCTTCAGCACTCTTGCGACGCTTCCCACTGTCCCGCATCCAATGTGGTTGGAGCCGACGATGGAAATCGTGACGATGTATACCACCGCCTGGTGCCCGGACTGCCGGCGCGCAAAATCATTCCTGAAAGAGCGCGGCGTGGAATTCCGCGAGGTAAATATTGAAGGAAATCCTTCCGCGGAAGAAATCGTCGTGAAAGCCAATGACGGCAAGCGCAAAGTTCCCACGCTGGAAATCGGCGGCCGCTATTTTGCTTGCAGTCCCTTCGACCCCGAGCAATTGGCCGAAGAGCTCAATATCCCTTTAAACCCCTGACTCCGCGCTTCCGCAAAGCTTTGATTTTCCTTTCCTGCAAAATCTGCAACGACGGGCTTGGCTTCCAACAGCAATGATGTAAGCTGTGCTGTCTTCGGAGGTCCTAATGCGTTATCCGCGTGCCCGTTTGGTGTGCATTGCATCCATCGTCGCACTGCTTTTCTGCGCGATGGTCGCGGACGCCCGCGTCACTCGTGTCGAAATTATTTCCCGCTCGGATATTCAAGATGGCCACGCATTTGGATTGGCTGGCGCCTACGAAAAAATCGTCGGGCGCGTCTATTTTGCGGTGGATCCCGCGAACATTCACAACGGCCAGATCGTCGATCTCGATAAAGCCCCGCGCAACGCGCAAGGCGAAGTTGAATTCTCCGCGGACCTCTATCTCCTGAAGCCCAAAGATATGGACAAGGGAAACGGCTCCGTTCTCTTCGAAGTTTCGAATCGGGGCGGAAAAGGAATTCTGCATATCGTAAACGGCGTCACCTCTTCCGATCCGAAAGCGGAATTCGGAGACGGCTTCCTCATGCGCCAGGGTTACACCATCGCTTGGGTGGGCTGGGAAGCTGATCTCGCCGAGCAAGGCGACCACCTCCGCCTTTTTGCTCCCGTTGCCCACGATCCAGACGGAAAAACGAATTCGCGGCCTGGTCCGGTCGGATTTCACGCCCGCGCAAAAATTGGATGACATGCCGCTCGGGCATTTTCAGCTTGGCCCGACCGGCGGAAAAAGTTATCCCGTCGATGATCCCGCCAGCTCCAAGAATATTTTGACCCTACGCGACACGCCCGATGGCTTGCGCAGGATTATCCCCCGGAGCCAATGGAATTTTTCGCACACCGTGGACAGCCATCTTGCAGCCGATCCGCGTTACATCCATCTCGATGGCGGATTTCTGCCTGGAAAAATCTATGAAGTCGTCTACGAAGCGAAAGACCCAGTCGTCGTTGGCCTGGGTCTCGCCTCCGTCCGCGATTTTCTATCTTATTTAAAATACGATTCGCAGGCCGCAGCGCCGGTGCATCGCGTCTATGCAGTCGGAATTTCGCAAAGCGGCCGTTTTCTTCGCCATTTTCTTTACCAGGATTTCAACGCCGACGAGCAAGGCCGCCAAGTGCTGGATGGCGTCATCGCCCACGTTGCGGGCGCGGGCCGCGGCAGCTTCAATCATCGTTTCGCCCAGCCCTCTCGCGACGCTCAGCCGCTTTCCAGCATTTTCTTCCCAACAGATTTGTTTCCGTACACCGATCTTCCGGAAACCGATCCCGAAACTGGCGAGACTGCGGGTCTACTGGATGCCGTCTACAAATCCCACACCGCCCCGAAAATATTTTTCACGAATACGTCGTACGAATATTGGGGCCGTTCCGCCTCTCTCATTCATACGTCGGCCGACGGATTGACCGACGCAAAGCTCGGCGAAAATGTTCGCGTCTATATGCTCGCTGGCTTGCAGCATTTCTCTGCGCCATTTCCGCCGAAAAAGAGCAACCCCAACTCGCCGGATTCGAACGCGCAGCAACGCTACAACCCAAATCCCGTCCAGTGGTACTGGCGGGCGCTGATCACCGACATGGATGAATGGGTGAAGGACGACATGCTGCCTCCTCCGAGCACGCATCCGAAAATTGCCGAAGCCACGCTAGTGCCGCTAGCCAAATGGAATTTCCCGAAAATTCCCGGTGTCAACAAACCTCATGAGGTGAGCCTGGCGTACCACCTGGATTTCGGCCCGCAATGGAAAGAAGGCATCGTCACTTTTGAACCCCCCAAAGTTGGCAAGCCGTTTCCCGTCCTCATTCCGCAGGTCGACGCGGATGGCAATGACGAGGGCGGCGTCAGCTTGCCGGAATTGCAAGTCCCGCTGGCCACCTACACTGGATGGAATCTGCGCGATCCGAGCATTGGGGCCTCGGATTTACGTCTCAGTTTCTACGGCTCGTTCATTCCTTTCGCCAAAACTGCGGCCGAGCGCGAACAATCCGGCGACCCGCGCCTTTCCGTCGCCGAACGGTATTCCTCGCGAGAAGAGTATCTGGGCAGATTCGCCGAAGCGGCCCTGAAGCTGATCCACGAACGCTTTCTACTTCCCGAGGATTTGCCCGCCGTTTTGAAACGCGGCGAGCAAGAGTGGGCCGAAGTCGCTGGACAAAAGTAATTCGACTGCTTTGAACGTCTTAAAAAGTGGAGGAAAGATGAATCGGAATCGCCGGGAAATCTTGAAGGGCGGCAGCCTCGCGTTGCTGGGTGGCGGCATTTTCAAGCGCATGGACAAGATTGACGGAATGCAAACGCAAGGAGCAGGCGGATCGCTAGCAGAAATTGTAAAGAGCCGCGGCTCCGGCAACAGCGAGAAATTGCTTCTCGAGCCCACGCCCGGAGAGGAAGGCCCCCCAGATCCTTCCACCCAAGATCGCCTGCCGCTGGAGTGGAACAAGCAGACGGTCGCCCGCTTCAAGGGCCAGTTGGCGAAAAAAGACGTGCACGCATTCCTGGTGCGCGACCAACTCAACATCATCTATCTCACTGGATATTGGCACACGCACACGGAGCGCCCGCAATGCGTCTTCATGAACAAGGACGACGCTGATCCCTGGTTTTTTTATCCGGCGCTGGACCGCGATCTGGTGAAAGGCTGGTGGTTTGGCAGCGGCCTGGAATATTTCGACACGAAGCACGCCGAAGGAGGCTTTCCTGAACAGGGGAAAGTCGTGCAAGGGAAAACCGTGGATTTGTTCGAGATGCTCCTCGAAGGGATCAAGGCGAAAGGCGTGCAGGGGAATAAAATCGGGATCGACGGGCAGCTTTACGCCGACGAACTCGCCACGGCAAAGAGGGTTCTGCCGAAAATAAAATGGGTGGACGTCAGCCAGACGCTGCTGGACATGCGCGAAATAAAAGGGCCCGAAGAACTCGCCCTGATCCGCCGCGCCTACACCTATTTTGATCGCGCGCACGCATACGCGCGAGATTACATTCTCACGTATGGAACGGATGTAACCGATTACGAAGTCGGAGTCGCGAGCACGTTTTGGATCAACAACGTGCTGCTGTCGGAGTTAGACCTGGCAAATGGCGCGCCGCATCATGGTGTCCAGTCCAGCGTTGAGATCGATTGCCGCGTCGGGCGGCTCTGCGCTTATCCTCACCCGAACCAGCCGCGGTTCAACCGCATCCAACGGAATATGCCTTTGCAAGTCGATGGCGACGCTTATATCGGCGGTCATGGCGGAGAAAACTATCGCATGTATATCCTTGCCGGCGATGCGGGGCAATTCGATTCACACATGCAAAAACTCTGGGAAGTCAGCCAGCACACCTGCGACATGCAAGTGGAACTGCAGAAGGAAGGCTCCACTTGCTCGAGCGTCGCGTTCGAGATTCACAAATATCAGGTGGCTCAGGGAATGCAGGATTACATTTACCACCGGCCGGCCCATGGAGAAGGTTCCGAAGGACACCAGCCACCGTACATGTCGCTCGGCGATTACACTGTGCTGAAGAAGGGCATGTGCTTCTCCGAAGAGCCTGGACTGTACGATCCGAAAACAGGAGTCGGATTCAACTGGAGCGATCAAGTCGTCACCGGCGTGAAATCCGGCTACCGCATGAGCCGCGTGCCGTACACAAAGGAATGGAGCTGGTTGAAGATTTAGAGCGATGGTAACTGATGACTCGTGGCTTGCGGCGGATGGATGACCGCAGGCGGCATCGTACATTAGATGACAGATACTTTTCCCATGACAAGGTGATAGATGTTTCCGTCCCGCTTGCCGTGCGGGATGGAAACAGTACGAAGAATCTCTGGCCAACAATAAAACACTGGCGTTTCTGTCGTGAGTGCGGTCTGCAAATCCGCCATGGACGCACCCTTCGGACGGGCGGGATCGCACGTGGTGTTGCGAGCTGAAGATGCGGAGAGGGAACGTGGCTGAGCCAAAGGCCGAGTACGAAAAGCGGCTGGAAAAGTGGTTGCAGAAGATTGCCGAGAAAGACCGCGTCCACTTGGCGATTGGCTACGCGAAACTGATCGTGATTGCCGCGTTCGCGCTGGTGGCTTGGATTATTTTCGCGAAGCATTTATTGTCGATTTATTGGCTGATCGCGCCCGTCGCCGCCTACGCGTTGTTGGGGATTTTGCATGGACGAGTTTTGCGCGCTAAGGCTCGAGCCGGGACCGCGGCGGATTTTTATCGGAAAGGGATTGCGCGAATCGAAGATCGCTGGGCCGGAAGCGGACAAACAGGCGAACGTTTTCGCGATGCGAATCATGTTTATGCGGATGACCTGGATCTTTTCGGCCGAGGATGCCTCTTCGAATTGCTTTCGACGGCCCGTCTGCCAATGGGAGAAAACAGGCTGGCGAATTGGTTGAGCGAAGGATCGCAAGCAGAAACGATTGTCGAGCGTCAGAAATTGATTCAAGAGCTGCGCGAAAAACTGGATCTGCGTGAAGACTTAGCCATGACCGGCGAGGAGTTGCGTGCGCGGCTAAATCCGGAATCGATGATTGCATGGGCGGAGGCGAAATCGATCTTGCCGCGCGGGGGTTGGCGCGTGTTGATGGCGCTGCTCGCAATCGGGGCCGCTGCAGGAATTGTTTATTACTTTGAGCGTGCCACACTGTGGCCACTTTTGAGCGTCCTGGCGGTCGAGGGGGCCATTCTTTGGCGGTTGTTCCGCAAGGCGCACGCAGTGATGGGAGGAGTGGACTGCAACGCCGAAGGATTGGTTCTATTTTCCGAGATTTTGGAACGCCTGGAGCGGGAACCGTTTGTCGCGCCGCGATTGCGCGAGTTCGCCGCGGAATTGAAGCAGGGGAACGAGCCGGCTTCGCGCGCTGTACGCAGATTTGCGCGCATCGTTAATTGGATCGATGCCAGCGACAGTTTGATTGCGCGTATCGCTGAGTTGCCATTTCTCTATAGCGTGCAAGTGGCGATGGCCGCGGAGGCCTGGCGGCTGCGCTGGGGTGCCAAGATGCGCCGGTGGGCAGACTTGACTGGTGAAATGGAAGCGCTGCTTTCTCTCGCGGCGTATTCCTACGAGCATCCCGCGGATCCGTTCCCAGAGTTTGTTTCCACGGAAGATGGAATTGGGTTTTTCGACGGAGCAGAACTGGGGCATCCGTTGATCGCCGCGGAAAAGTGCGTGCGAAACAGCGTCCGCCTTGACGCGAAAACGCGCGTGCTTCTCGTGAGCGGCTCGAATATGTCCGGGAAAAGTACGCTGCTACGCGTTGTGGGAATCAATACCGTATTGGCGATGGCGGGAGCGCCGATTCGCGGCGTGCACCTGCGTTTGACGCCGCTGCGGATCGGGACACGCCTTCGAAGCACCGATTCGCTGCAAGAAGGGCGATCGAGTTTCTATACGGAAATTCTGCACATCCGAAAAGTGTTTGACAGCGCGAAGGAAACCGTGCCACTTCTGTTCTTGTTCGACGAGTTGCTCGAGGGCACCAACTCGAAAGACCGGCGAATTGGGGCCGAAGGATTGATTCAGGCGCTGCTGAAGCGGCATGCGATCGGGATTGTAACCACACACGATTTGGCGTTAACGGAAATTGCGGCGGCAGTGGGCAATGTTTTGCGGAACATGCACTTCGAGGATCAGGTCGCGGACGGAAAGATGCGTTTTGATTATACGTTGCGCGAAGGCGTGGTCGAAAAGAGCAACGCGCTTGAGTTGATGCGATTGATTGGGCTGGATATGTAGGCTGTGCATTGCGGATTTCCCCAAAGCAAGCAAGAACAATTCGCTCACCCCATCCAGAAGCCTAGCTTAAAAATAATATGGTTACGCCGCGGAGATGCGACGAATGAGGTCTTCCTGTTCCGCTTTGCTTTCGGCGCCGATGGTGAAGGCATCGAGAAGATCGAGACCGAGAGCGAAGTTCAGAGCTTCGTCCTGGCGGTCCCGCAGGTCGCCTTGGCCGAGGATTTTCATGCCGACGATGCCCTTGCCCACCGTGCGCATTTCCTTGATCAGGCCGACGACCGTATCCGGATCAGCCTCCATGAAGGAACCGATGGGGTTGATACGCACGAGGTGAAGCTCAACCCAAGGAGATTTGGTGGCCGCGCGAAGAGCTTCGATGGAGTGGCAAGAGCAGCCGTGGGTGCGAATGATGCCTTTTTCCTTGGCTTCGGAGAGAACGTCCATCACGCCCTTGAAGCGTTCCGTCCAGTCAGCTTCCGTGAGGCAATGCATGAGGCAAATGTCCAAGTAATCGGTTCCCAGCTCGCGTCGAAAGCGATCCAGATCGGAACGCATGGTTGCTGGATCGCGCGCCCATGATTTCGTTAGTACGGTAACTTTGTCGCGCGGCACATGCTTTAGCGCTTCGGCGACATGCGGATGGCTCCCATAACTGTCGGCAGAATCGAAAAAGCGCAGGCCGTGGTCGTAGCCGTTCAAGAGCAGACGAGAGAGGCCGTCGATGCCGAGCGCAGTCTGATGAGAATGCTGGCCGGAACCCACTGTCCCGGTGCCCATGGCGAGTCGGCTAGTTTGGATGCCGGTCTTGCCCAGGGTCACAGTGTCGGAAGCGCTAAATTTCCGCGAAAGCGGTTTGAGCGTTAAAGCGCGAGCGCGGCGAGGGAACGCGGCATGGAACCAAGCCGCTCCGGCAGTGCAGGCGGTGCGAAGGAGAAAATCGCGGCGTTTCATGGGACCTCCTCAGAAACGTCCTTCGAGAGGATGCTACACCCATCATGGACGCACGGATACATGCCAGGGTTATCAAAGCGCGCTGCTGTTTAGCGGAAGGGCGAAGCCGGAGAATTGGTTTCTGCGGGCGATGGCAGATGTGCTTCCAGTGACAAACTCGAACGAATCAACGACTCGACCTGATTCCATACGGCGGGATCACATTCGATTTGGATGTGCGGTTTCATGAAAGCGCGGTCCCACCAAGGGTATTGCCCACAAGTGAGCGGTTTCGATTTGTAATCGCTGCGGAAGTTTCCGAGAATGTGGGTGCGTGCGGGATCGGCAGCGTGAATCCTTGGCTGGCCATGCAGAAATCCGTCGAGCTGATAGAAATTGATGGCTCGCGCAACGTTGGCGGGGATCACGGAATCATTCTCGCCGAGTTTGGAAACGCTATCGACCTGGATAGTGAGAAGGACGGGAATGCCGTCGTTTCCAAGCTCCCGCGCGAGCTCCACCGTTTCTGATGCGCCCCAGCTATGGCCAAAAATAATGATGCGGGCGTTCTGCTTTTCTTCGGGAGACAGGTTTCCATCGCGATTGGCGTCCAGAAGGCGGAGGACCTCGATGAGCGCATCCTTGCCGCGGTGGTTTTCAAATGTTTGGATGTAAATGCCGGAAGCATATTCTTCACGGAGCCTATCAACGAGCTGGACTTCCGTGTGCACTCGATCATCGTGGCGAACGAAACCCCCGACGAAACCGATGACAATGACGGGCGGAGCTGAAGCGATAGCTGCAGGAGTAGCTGGGAGCTTGGAACTCGCCCCACCAGAGGCGAGAAGCAACGTCGAAATCAGAAACAAGACCCGGAACGAGGGGAGCATGCGCTGCACCGCGATTGGGAAACTACATCAGCACAGATGAAGGAGACAAGAGTAAAGTTACGCAAAATGAGAGGGAAGAAAATAGTACGAAGAGGCGAGAGAAATTGGTAGGGGCCCCTTAGTACTCACAGGACTTGCTCGTGCCACAATACAAACCGCAGCCGTGCACACAACTGCCGCGTCGTCCGGGGCTAATCAGAACGCCAGCTTACAGCTCACAGTCAACAAGTTAGAGGCAGGGAGGCGTCTGTCTAGCAGGGACGGCCGGCGACAAAGAGCTTATTTCCAGGGCAGAGTTACGGAGCTTGCAGTGCTCCCAGAGATGCAGCATGCGAACTCGCCGACGGCAAGACGTCGTTAGCCGCGGAGGAGATCGAGCTATTGCTCCGAGCTGCCTGCAGCAGAGACCAGTCATCCTTGAATTCCGGCATGAGCTCGCGGCTGTGCATGGGACTTTTCAGATAATGGTTGGCACGAGCCAGGATCAGAGCATACGCCCACTGGGAATCTGTGCCGGGAGCAAAGAGATTGCTGGCGCTAAGGCCCAGCTTCACAGGCTTGCCACCCTGCGAGAGTTCCAGCCAAAGAGCGCCGTTGGCATCGACCGAAGGAGTGCCAAGGCGATCAAGATATTTGAAAACGCGGCCGAGGAATTCGGAGTCGGGAATGACTTCGCGGCTGACGGCATCATTCGTGAAGGCGCTAAATTCCTCCCGGTACTTTTTCCATTCTTGCGAAGTGCCCACGAGCTCGGCGCTTTCCTGGCTGACTATGGCTTCGAGTTCCTGTTCGCGAGAGACGTCGTTCTCCGATTTTGCCTGGCGAATTTCCTGTTCGAGATCCGAGGCTTCCGCCGAAGGATGCTGTTCCAGTTCATGCTCGGGGTTGAAACGCGCCGTGAGCAGGTAGGAAGCCGCCATGAATGGCAATTCGTGGTCCGCAAAAATGAGCATAGGGACCAGGAGTTTTTTGGAATGGTATAACTGCTCGGTTGCGTTACGGCACTCGGTGCTGCGCTTGATGGTGCCGGGCAACTGGGCAAAATGAAGGACGTGGAATTGTGCTTCCGGATGCCGCTCCGCATAGCGGGAAAAGGAGCGGGCGATGGCTTTCGGGGTGATTAGGCCGAAGTCGTTCAGGTAATCGGCCCGCGCGGCATGGGGGAAATAGGTGTTGATCACGTTGCGAGCGAACGTGGCGCAATTGTGGGTGACGCCGTTAAAGTGATTTTTATTGGGGAGCGAGTTGAACTCGGCGATCAGCGCGCGATCCTGATCGACAGTGGTTGCGACGACGAAAGCATACATGCTGCGCTCGAGAGCGGCGCCGACCATCTCGCGCCATTCGGCTTTGTTGCTCTCGCGGCAGGCGGCGCTCTCACAATAGCCGGAGAGATAGTTGGCGCGGTATCTCTCTTCGAGGGCATGTTTGGTTTTTTGAGAGCCAAAGAGCGGGCGATTTTGGGGATCCTCGACGCCGTATAGATAGATGGAGAGCGGGACGACGTTCCACTCAAAGGGCTGGTCTTCGCCAAGAGTGGTGTAATTGCTCATGACCGAGCCCAGTTCGCCCGGGCGGCAAAGGCGGAGCTTGATGGGCGAATCCGCGCAAATGCGGGAGAAATAGATGGCACTGTGGCCCGAGCCTGAAATTCTGGCAAAACTCGTATCGAGAGACTCGTTGAGTAGCACGCCAACATCCCCATAGGCGGGGGTGGAGGTGAGGCAGACGAGAAGGAAGCCCATGACCGTCGCCAAACGAGCGATACTTGCCCGGTACCTAGGCTGGAGCCCGAGCGAGGCGAGAATAAGGGGATTTGGGGTCAACTTGGGCACTGCTCTCGGTTTCCTTTCTGCCGAAGGCTCAAGCTACTATCTATTTTAGCTGGCCAAGGGTGAATCAGGCATACGCTGTAGGGGCTGGAGTAATAGTGCTTTAGGCAATTTCTAGCCCGCACCAAAGGACAGGTATTTCTTCCGTAAACCACTGAAAGATAATGACCTACCTCCTCTATACGATGCCCAAAAGTTACTCAAGGTTGCGCTCGGGCTAGGGAGCGGCTAGCACCCACCGGCGGTCAAATAGCGGGACTCCAAGAGTCTAAAATACAGACGAATTCCCCCTCCAATAACCCGTTCGAGAGGAGGGAGTTGCGATAACAAAGAGCCATTTGACGACGGTTTTTGGGGTCTTATGAGGCCATGACTCGAGCACCGAAGAGAAGCCCGGCAGTCGGTCCAGACCATCGGCGAGCGACTGGGTTACGAGTCTCAATGGAGCCGCACGGGCTCAAAGGGCTGGGGGGCACTTCCGCCGGTCAAGAATGGATTGGAAGCGCACACTCGCTAGAATCCAGATTGACATCTTCGAGGGCGGCACTTGTAATGAATCGACTCGATTCCATGCACAGACCAGCTCTCGATCTCACGTGACGAATCCCGTAAAGACAGAAGATTCCAGGGGCGGGTCGAAGCGCCACGCTTTTCTGGTTGCGGCGGGAATTTTTCTGAGCCGCATCGCCGGACTTGTCCGCGAGCGCGTGTTCGCGCATTATTTCGGCAACTCCGACGCCGCGGACGCTTTCAAGGCTGCTTTCCGCATTCCCAATTTTCTGCAAAATTTGTTTGGGGAGGGAGTGCTCTCCGCTTCGTTCATTCCGGTCTATGCCAAGCTCCTAGCACAGAAAGACGACGAAGAAGCGCGGCGTACAGCTGGAGCGGTAGCGGCGCTGCTTGCGCTGACCACCTCGCTCATCGTCCTGGTTGGCGTGCTCACCACGCCTTATTTGATTGATGCCATTGCAGGCGGATTTACAGGGGAAAAGCGGGAATTGACGATTCGTCTGGTGCGGATTCTCTTTCCCAGCGCGGGCTTAATGGTCTTTTCGGCCTGGTGCCTGGGAGTTCTCAATAGCCACCGGCGATTCTTCCTTTCTTACGCGGCGCCCGTGGTGTGGAACGCGGCGATGATTGCGACGATGTGGATGTGGGGACGCCGCAACGCGCAGTTTCCACTGGCGCAAATCCTGGCGTGGGGATCGGTGGCCGGCAGCGCCCTGCAAGTGCTGGTGCAATTGCCTGTCGTGTTGAGACTTCTGCAGGGACTTAGACTCTCGCTGAATTACAAAACGGAAAACGTAAAGACGGTGGTTCACAATTTCATTCCTGTTTTTGTGGGGCGCGGGGTCGTGCAGATCAGCGCTTATGTGGATACGCTACTGGCCAGCTGGCTGCCGATGGGAGCCGTTGCCGCGCTGTCCTATGCGCAGATTCTCTATTTGCTTCCTGTGAGTCTCTTCGGCATGTCGGTTTCAGCGTCGGAACTGCCGCACATGTCCGGAGCGCTGGGCAGCGAAGAGGAAGTGGCTGCGGCATTGCGGCGGCGGCTCAACTCTGGCCTGCGGCAGATCGCCATGTTTGTGGTGCCGTCGATCGCGGCGTTTTTGATACTTGGCGACGTGATCGTGGCGGCCATTTACAGGACAGGGCAGTTCAAGCAAGCCGACGTGATCTATGTGTGGGGTATCCTCGCGGGTGCCACAGTTGGGCTGCTGGCTTCGACGCTTGGGCGGCTCTATTCGTCCACCTACTATGCGCTGCGGGACACGCGCACTCCACTGCGTTTTGCGGTGATTCGCGTTATTTTGACGACTATTCTTGGACTGCTTTGCGCGTTTCCCTTGCCCCATTTGCTGGGCATCGAGGCACGTTGGGGAGCAGCGGGGCTCACAATCTCCGCTGGAATATCGTCCTGGGTCGAGTTCACGCTGCTCCGGCGGGCGCTGAACCGCAGGATCGGCGCCACGGGAATTCCCGCGGGTTCGCTTGCTAAACTTTGGGCAGGAGCACTTGTGGCGGCCTCAGCAGGATGGGCCATTCACCGCTTCATAGGGCGCCATTCGCCGATTCTAGTGGCCGTGGCCGTCCTGGTGCCCTTCGGGATTATCTATTTTGGAGCCATCCTGGCGCTGGGACTCGATGAGGCTCGCGGATTCTTGCGGAGCGTCGCGGGAAGATTTGCGAGCCGTTAGGCGGACACCCCTCCCTGTTTTTTCGTAAATATTGATTCTACATGAGTTGGGTTTTCTGTAAGTCTCCTAGAATCTGGAACTTGCGCAAGTGTTGATTCTAAATGGGTTATAGGCGTACCCGCATTCTGCAATCCGAGGGGCTTCAGGGGTTGCACGGAGCTCGAACCGCTTGCTGGCACGGCCTGGTATGTACTGGCGTGGATTGTCTGGGCTGGGTAGGGAGGACAGGCTGAAGCTTGTGCCGCCAAAAGCAAAGCGCCAGCAGGATGCTGGCGCTTATAGGTAACAAGGCGCAATGTTGCCTACATATTCTTATACGCTTGGAGTAATCTCTTGTCAAGGCAGAATCCGGGGAAAAAAGCGGGCACGTCGATTTTAGAATACTGGGGCACTTTGCAGAGCCTATCTAGAATCACTTCCAGTTTGAAAAGGATTCGCCCTCAAGCAGGAAGAATTCATCAATTGGAAGACGTACCATGCAGGGCATTCGGAGATCCTCGCTATTAACAGGGTTGGGCGTTCTGACGGCCGGCCTTATCAGCCTGTGCACTCGTGCGATTTCGGCGCAAACAAGGCGTTGGAGACACAGGAACATACGAGCGCAGCGCTTGACCCGGTTCAGGAATCGGCCATCAACCAACTATTTTCACGGTCTTGCTACGCGGACTGATCCAGGGCCAAGCGAGGGCTGTACCGAAGAAAAGGCGGGCTTTGACGGGGGTGGGGGGTCTGTTAGAATGAAAAGCTCGGTATTGTGACTTCAGAAGAGTAAAATTTCCGGCTGGACAATACGGCCTGAGTAGGAAGAACAATGGCATTGAAGTGTGAATTCTGCGGCAAAGGGCCGCATTTTGGCAACGTGATCAGTCACGCGAATAATACGAGGCGGAGACGTTGGAATCCGAACTTGAAGCGCGTCCGAGCAGTTGTAGCCGGGACGAGAAAGCATGTTCGAGTTTGCACGGCTTGCATCCGCGCGGGCCGCGTGAAGAAAGCGGCCTGAGCACCCCACTTGATTTCAGCGCATGAGAAAAATAGTGTGGCTGGCCGAGCACGCGGCCCGATGAGGGGCGTGGCGCGCGCGGCGTTGTTGCTGCCCGCGGCGGCGATGGCATTGTCTTTTGGGACGGGCTGCAGGCAGAAAGCGCAGCCTTCGCCGGGCGTGTGGGCGGTGGTGAACGGGCAAGAGATCAAGCGGGATGACGTGGATAAGTACTACCGGACGCGCGTGAATCCGGAAGGGCAGGAGCCCTCGCAGGAAGAAGCACTGTCGCTGAAGCTGAACGTGCTGGATGAGCTGATCAACAATGAGATCCTGCTCGAACGCGCCAAAAAACTGAACCTGGAAGCCAGCGACGGGGAAGTGGAAGATAAGTTCACCGAGCTGAAGAGCCCGTACACAGAAGACGAATTCCAAAGACAATTGAAAGAGCGCGGCGTGTCCGTGGACGATTTGAAAAACGACCTGCGGAGACAGTTATCGATTACGAAGCTGTTGAACCACGAAGTCGTAGCGAAAATAACGATCACCGACCAGGATATCGCCGAGGCATACAACGCGAACAAAGCGCAGTTTAACGTGGCGGAGCCGCGCTACCGGATTTCCGAGATTGTAGTGACGCCACGCAAGGAATTGCAGATTCGCAACTTGAAAAACGACGACGCGACGACCGAGGCGGAAGCGCAGCGCAAGGTGAAGATGCTGGAGGACAAGCTAAACAGCGGCGCGGACTTCGCGCAACTGGCGATGGATTATTCCGAGGATATGAATTCCGCGGCGATGGGCGGGGACCTGGGATACGTGCCGGAATCGGCGCTGAATCAGTCGGACCCAATCCTGAAAAAGACCGTGATGGGGATGCAGGCGGGGCAAGTGAGTCCGCCGATGTCGATTCAGTCGAAGGACGGGCCGCGCTTCGTGATCCTGAAACTGATTTCGCGCGAGTCTCCCGGACAGAGAAGCATCAGCGATCCGCAGGTTCAGCAGACGATTCGCGACTCGCTGCGCAATCACAAGGAACAGCTTTTGCGCGCGGCATATTTGACGATTGCACGCGATGAATCACACGTGACGAATTATCTGGCGCAGCAAATTATCGAGGCCGCGGGCAAGCTGCCGGATGCGGCGAAGACGGATTTTCCGGCCAAGTCTTCGGGACACTAGAGCGCCTTTTGATTCTCAGCAATTCCGTACGGTAATTCCTCAATACTTCCTTCCAGCAATTCGATTACTCCACCCAAGCAAGGATTTCGCCGGCGTTGACGGGCTGGCCTTCTTTGACCAGAAGACGCTCGACGACACCGCTTTTTGGCGAACGAATTTCGTTTTGCATTTTCATGGCTTCGACCACGAAAAGGCCCTGGCCGGCTTCGACTTTGTCGCCAACTGTGACGAGAATGCGCACGACTTTGCCGGGCATCGGAGCGACGATTTGCTGACGCCCTTCGAGTTCGAGCGCGCCATGCTTGCGTCCACGCCAGGCACGCGGGTCTGCGACTTCGGCGGTGAACTCCTGCAACCTGGTTTGAAGTTTGAGCAAGCCGCCGGGTAATTGCGTGATGCGAACTTCAAAGGATTGGCCTTCGAGGAGAAGAGAGAACGTGTTGGGAGCGATTTCGACAACGTCGGCGTCGAGCGGCTGGCCGTCAAGAGAGATTTTCCAGCGATCGGCATCACGCTCGAGTTCGACGGTGCGGAGTTTTTTGCCGGAAGGCCCGGTGAGCTGGACTTCAAACTTCATGTTCATGGCAGGCGATCCAACTGTTGGCGGCGGGCTTCTTGTTTCCATCGGGAGGGCTGAGAGGGTTCCTGGCTGGTAGAGGCTGGGCTGGACAGTTTGTCTGACTGCCCGGCATGCCAAAGGGCGGCGGCGATGGCGGCGGCATCGGCGGCGCGCCCTGAATGCGAAGACTCGGCCGAGGCAGGGGTTTCGGAGGCTGAGCGATGGAGTAGTTCGTCGAGCCATTTCGTGTGGATTTCACTGCGAAGAAAATCGGGTTCGGAGAGGATGCGGCGGAAAAGACCTGCGTTGGTTTTGATGCCGGTGACAGTGTATTCCTCGAGAGCGCGGCGGAGTCGAGCGATGGTTTCTTCGCGGCTGTTGCCCCAGGCGATGAGTTTGCTGAGAAGGGGATCGTAATCCATCGGAACGGTCCAGCCTTCGTAGACGCCTTCGTCGAGGCGGATGCCGGGACCGCTAGGGGTGTGGCGCGAGAGAATCTTTCCGGGAGACGGAAAAAAATTGTTGTCGGGATCTTCGGCGTAGAGTCGGACTTCCATGGCGTGGCCGCGCGGCGTGATGGTTTCCCAAGCGAAGGGGAGACGGTGACCGGCGGCGATGGCGATTTGGAGTTTGACGAGGTCGAGACCGGTGACCTGCTCGGTGACGGGATGTTCGACTTGAAGCCGAGTGTTGACTTCCAAAAAATAAAAATTGAGATGGGCATCGACGAGAAATTCGACGGTGCCGGCGTTGACGTAACCACCGGCGCGCGCAAGGCGGACGGCGGCGTCACCCATTTTCTTGCGAAGGTCCGGAGTGACGACGAGCGAAGGAGCTTCCTCGATTACCTTTTGGTGGCGGCGTTGCACGGAGCATTCGCGTTCACCGAGAGAAACGACGCGGCCGTGAGTGTCGGCCAGGATTTGAATTTCGATATGACGCGGTTTTTCCAGATATTTTTCGAGGTAAAGACGCGCATCTCCGAAGGCGTTCAGGGCTTCCGAGGAAGCATCGCGCCAAGCGGGGGTAAATTCGGCGTCGCGGGCAACTACGCGCATGCCTTTGCCACCGCCGCCTGCGACAGCCTTGAGCAGAACGGGGTAGCCCATATTTTGGGCGAGGGCTTGGGCGTCATCGGGATTTTCGATGGGATCGTTGGCGCCGGGGACGGTGGGGACGTCGGAGCGACGAGCTAGCTGACGACCGGCGGTTTTCGAGCCGAGCGACTCCATGGCTTCGGCGCTGGGACCGATGAAAGTGAGGCCTGCGCCGACACAGGCTCGAGGGAGCGCAGGATTTTCGGCTAGAAAACCGTAGCCTGGATGGAGCGCGTCGCAACCAGAATGCCGCGCGGCACCAATGATTTTGTCGATGTTTAGATAGCTTTGCCGCGATGAGAGCGGGACCAATGCAGTAAGCTTCGTCAGCGAGGCGAACATGGAGAGATTTGCGGTCGACTTCGCTGAAAACCGAGGCGGAACGAATGCCGAGCTCGCGACAGGCGCGCAGAATGCGCACGGCAATTTCACCGCGATTGGCAATCAGGATTTTCCGGAACATGAGTCCTTTGCGATGCAGCGGGATTTTAGCACGAGGGGCATCGCCGCCAAGCCGTAGGCGCAACTGGAGTGTCTAATTATTTGAGGCACTGCAAGAACGGATGAGTGCCGCAGAATGTCGCAAGCGCCAGCCTCCGAGTGTAGCGTGCAACCCGATTTGAGCGGACTTGGGAACTTTGGCCGTGCTCAAAGGGGGATATTGCCGTGTTTTTTGCGGGGGTTGGTGTCGCGCTTGTTTTCGAGGGCGCGGAGGGCAGTGATGATGCGGGAGCGAGTTTCGGACGGTTCGATGATGGCGTCGATGTAGCCTTTTTCGGCGGCGACGAAGGGGTTGGCGAAGCGGTCGCGAAATTCGTCGATTTTCTCCTGGCGGAGGGTTTCGCGATCGGATTCGGGAACTTTGTCCAGTTCGCGTTTGTAGACGATGTTCACGGCGCCTTCGGGACCCATGACAGCGATTTCCGCGGTGGGCCAAGCGAAGTTGGCGTCGGTGCGAATGTGTTTGCTGGCCATGACGCAATACGCGCCGCCATAGGCTTTGCGCGTGATGACGGTGATTTTAGGGACGGTGGCCTCGGCGAAGGCGAAGAGTAATTTAGCGCCGTGCTTAATGATGCCGCCAAATTCCTGCTGCGTGCCTGGGAGGAAACCGGGAACGTCTTCGAAGGTGATGAGGGGAATATTGAAGGCATCACAGAAGCGGACGAAGCGAGCGCCTTTGAGAGAGGCGTTGATATCGAGAACGCCGGCGAGGAACGCGGGCTGATTGGCGACGATGCCGACGGGGCGGCCATCGAGGCGCGCAAAACCTACCAGGATGTTTTTTGCGAAGTGCTCGTGGACTTCGAAAAGGTAGCGGTCATCGACGATGGCGTGGATGGCGTCTTTCATGTCGTAGGGCTTCTGAGGATCGTCCGGGACGAGGGAGTTCAAAGACTCCTCGCGGCGGGTGGGCGAATCCGAAGTTTGGCGGCGCGGAGGATCATCGACATTGTTTGACGGGAGAAAACTGAAGAGTTCGCGAATCATGGCGAGGCAATCGGCATCGTCCATGGAAACGAAATGGGCCACACCGCTTTTTTCGTTGTGGGTCATGGCGCCGCCGAGCTCTTGCTTGGAAACTTCCTCATGAGTGACGGTCTTGATGACGTCAGGGCCGGTAACGAACATGTAGGAAGTCTCGCGCGTCATGAAAATGAAATCCGTGATGGCGGGGGAATAGACGGCGCCGCCCGCGCAGGGGCCCATGATGGCGCTGATCTGCGGGATTACGCCGCTGGCGAGGGTGTTGCGCAGGAAAATGTCGGCATAGCCGGCGAGTGAGGCCACGCCTTCCTGAATGCGTGCGCCGCCAGAGTCGTTGAGGCCGATGACGGGAGCGCCGGCGCGCATGGCGAGATCCATGATCTTACAAATTTTCCGCGCGTTGGCTTCGGAGAGCGAGCCGCCGAACACAGTGAAGTCCTGCGCAAAAACGTAGACAAGACGGCCATCGATGCGACCGAAGCCGGTGACGAAGCCATCGCCGGCGGGGCGCTGCTCCTGCATGCCAAAATCGACGCAGCCATGACGGACAAATTTGTCGAGTTCTTCAAAGGAACCTTCATCGAGGAGCAGATGAATGCGTTCACGTGCGGCGAGCTTGCCGGCTTTATGTTCGCGCTCGCGGCGTTCGGGGCCGCCGCCCGCTTCGGCTTCCGCGGATTGGCGGCGGAGCTCCTGCATGCGGTCGTGATGTTTTTCTTTTGCGCTTGCGGCGGCGTTTTTCTCAGGCAAGCTTTCCTCCAGGAGCAGAAGTGCCGGACTTGGCAAAGATGCGAACCGCAAGATGCGTGGCGAGCCAGACGGTCCCCAATAGCAAGACAACACCGAGAAGCATTTCAGCACAAATGGCGGTAGCGCGCTGGAGGGGCGAGACGAGAGACGTAACGTAGTCCGTGGCCTGCACGAGAATGAACATCGCGGCGAGAGTCATCGCAACAATCAGGGCGGTGGTGAAGACGGAAGCGAGAATCATTTTCATGAGGCCGGCGCGGCGTACCGAAGCCGCAGAGAGAAGAATAGCGCAAGTCAGCGTAAATCCGAATGCCGGGAGGAAACCACGGCCGTCGCATCAAAGGTGATCGTAAATGCTTCGATGCTTAGCGCAGGCCCGACCAATCGTCGGCGACGAGGATCGAATCGCTAGGATTGGAAGGGTCGTACTTCACGCTGGCGGGCTGCCCGGCAACGAGGCGTTCGAAACGGATCTGCCCCTCGAGGCCGGTGATGTCCTGGGCGGTGTGATAGGTGACGCCGGAAATCGCGTAGCTGTAGGTGACCAGATGCCGGGGCCGCAAATCGACCATCGGACGGGCGCGGGAACCGAAGAGTCTCTTATGGGCTTCGCGCGGCTCAGGTGGATGCTCCGCCAACTCGACGACCTGGCCTTCCGCGATGCGTCCAATCTGATTCAAATGAAGACGCCGCCTGCGCTCGACATCCTCGGGCTCTTCCGTAGGCCGAAAGAAGGCGTAGGCGATCATGGCTACGGCCACAAGGGCAGCGGCGCCCATGGCGACCACAAGTTTCCAGTCTGCGAAGAGAGAATTCAACTAGAGAGCTCCCACAATCGAGTATTTTACCGAAACCGCGCACGGGAGGTGAAACTACGTGTGGAGGGCTTGCACCGGATTGCGCAACACGCCAACACCATCGACGCTGACCTCGACGACGTCTCCAGCGACAAGCGGCCCGACGCCAGCGGGCGTGCCGGTGGCGATTAGATCGCCGGGACAAAGAGTCATAACATGAGAGATCCAACGGACGAGAAACGCAACTGGGTAGATCATCAGCGAAGTGCGTCCGGATTGACGGAGGCCGCCATTGACCCGCGTTTCCACCAGAACATCGGAGGGATCGAGCTGAGTCTCAATGTACGGACCCACAGGACAAAAGGTATCGAAGCCTTTGGCGCGAGTGAACTGGACGTCGCTTTTCTGCAGGTCGCGCGCGGTGACGTCGTTTAGGGAGCTATAGCCGAGCAGATAGGCGAGCGCATCGTCCGATTCCTTGAGCTGGGAACAGCGGCGGCCGACGACCAGAGCGAGCTCGCCTTCGTGCTCGACGCGCTGAGATTGCGGCGGAAGAATGATCGGCTCACCGGGCGCGATGATTGCCGAAGGCGGCTTGAGAAAAATAAGCGGTTCTTTGGGAAGTTCATTGCCGAGTTCGGCGGCGTGGGCAGCGTAGTTACGGCCGACGCAAACGATTTTGGAGGGCTCGACCGGAGCCAGCAGACGAACCTGGGGAACCTCCCAGGTACGCGAGCCCTGGGACCAGAGAGCCCAGGGAGAGCCGGAGATTTCGTGAATTCGCTGGCCTTCGAGCAGCCCATAGAGCGGAGACGCTGCCTGAGGAGCGGAGGAATCGAGAGGAACGAAGCGGCAAAATTTCATTCGGTATCAGCTCGAGTGATGATTCGGATGAGATACGTGAGAAGCGCGAGCACGCCGGATGATGGCGGCTAGCCAAGAGATAGTGACCACGAGCATATAGAGTACGGCGCCGAGGACAAAGATTTGTACGGCGCTAAAGCGTTCCTCGAGACCGGGAAAATCCATGCAAAGAATGCGATAGGTGAGGCTGAAAATGAGCCAGCCGACCAGGCTAGAAGCGAGCAAGTTGCCCGGCAACCGCCAAAACCGGAGAACGGGAAACAGAGCGAGGAGGCCAAGAAGAGCCACTGCCGCGACATTGCGCGCAAGCGCGAAGCGGTCAAGGAATGGAACGCGATTGGCGGCGATCACCCACCCGCTGAAGGCGATGGAGAGAAGAACCCCAACATAGATGCCTGTGCGCACCGAGGTGTTCCGAAAGGCGTGGAACGACCCGTAAACAGGCAAGTGTGCTCGAACGGACGTCAAGAGAGACGCTCCAAGAATTCTGCGATACAGAACCCGGGACTACGAAGGAGGTTTCGTGACATCCACGGCGACGGCCGCGCTGGGTTGGCTTTCATTACCAGCACGATCGACGGCAGTCACGGAATACCAGTAGCGGTGGCCGGGCTCCACAGACGTATCACGATACGCCGGTGCAAGCAATAGGTCCGGAGTGATTAGCGTGCCCCTGCTGTCCTGCTGCTCACTTCGATAGACGCGGTAACCGGCCAGGTCGGTTTCAAGATTAATGGACCAGGAGAGGTCCGTGAGGGCGGGGCTGGGCGTTGAGCCGGAAAGGACGGCAGCGACCAGATTTTGGGGAGCGGCGGGAGGGAAAATGTCGCGAGGAGTGATGATGGCAGGAGCGGAGTCGGAGGACTCGAGCTCCTCGCCATCCAGCGTTACGAAGCTTCTGACGATATACAGGTACGTTTTGCCAAAATCGAAAAGGGAGTCCTGGTAAGAGTTTTCACCTGAAGGGGCAAGCAAAGTGAGCGGAGATTTCCATTTGGCTTTCGAGAGATCGGGTGAAGCAGCCTCGGCGGAGGAGGGGTTGAGTTCGCCGCGATAAATGTGATAGCCGGAAACTGCGCTCTGAGGGGCGGCACCGGACGTCTGAGCGGGGGCAGCCCAGCTTAAAAGAATTGCTGACTCGGTGACGCGGGCTTCCACATGAGCGATAGCTTCGGGCACGGGAAACATGCGGACGGAGACAATATTGGAATCCTCCGAGGCACGCTTCTTCGAAGCGCGCGTCCGCACTAGATACAGGAGCGAACCGCCAGGATGCGCGCGAATTTCGGATGGAGCGATAGGGTCGACGAATTTCAGATGGCCATTCGAGACGTAATTGTCCGCGAGGGAACCTGGAATCGTATAGACGACGCGAAAAGTTTTTTTGTCCGGCGAACCATCCGATTTGGCGGCACCACGGAGGAATTCGACGGCAGGAGGGGCCGCGAGACGATCACCGGCGGCCGTCTTTGCGGGCAGAGTGAAAATGAGCTCCACTCCATCGCCGGCCTGGCGCGCGGCGAGATCCGTGACCGCGACGGGAACCGGCGGAGACGGCGGAACAGGCTCACCGGGAGCGCCACAGCCCGCGGAAACAAGAAAGATGAGTCCGGGGAGTAAGGAAAAAGCGAAAGCCGCAGAGCGAGAATTATTGAAGTGGCGCGATGCAGGCTTCCGCAAGTCTCGAATTTTCATTTTCGATTTTCGGAGTTTACAGGATATAGCGGCTCAAGTCCTGATTCTTGACGATCTCCGCGAGCTGCTTGTTGACATAAGCAGCGTCGATCTTAACATTCTTCTTTTTCAGGTCGGGCGCCTCAAAGGAAAGTTCATCGAGAACTTTTTCGAGGATGGTATGCAGGCGGCGCGCTCCGATATTCTCGGTCGATTCGTTTACTGTAGTGGCGAATCGCGCGATGGAGGCAACTGCGTCGTCGGTGAAGTTCAGCTTGACGCCCTCGGTTTCGAGAAGAGCAATGTATTGTTTGATGAGCGCGTTCTTCGGTTCGGTGAGAATGCGGATGAAGTCTTCTTCCTTGAGCGATTGCAGCTCGACACGGATGGGCAAACGGCCCTGGAGCTCCGGGATAAGGTCGGACGGTTTGGTCACGTGGAAGGCGCCGGCGGCTATGAACAGTATGTGATCGGTGCGAATCATGCCGTAGCGGGTGTTGACGGTGGTGCCTTCGATGATTGGAAGGATGTCTCGTTGCACGCCTTCGCGGGAGACATCCGGGCCGTGGCCGGATTCGCGCCCGGCGACTTTATCGATTTCGTCGATAAAGACGATGCCCATTTGCTCGGCGCGCTCGACGGCGATGCGCGTGACCTGATCCATATCCAGCAGCCTGTTTTCTTCTTCTTGGATCAGGTACTCGAAAGCGTCGGCAACGGACATCTTGCGTTTTTTCTTCTGCTGGCCAAACATCCCGGAGAGCATGTCCTTGATGTTGACGTCCATTTCCTCGACGCCTTGATTGGAGATGATCTCGAAGGAAGGCATCGCGCGTTCACGTACTTCGATGTCGACCATGCGCTGATCAAGCTTGGCTTCTCGAAGCTGGACGCGCAATTTTTCGCGTGTGCGCTGGGTCTGCTCGCGCTGGGCAGCGGCTTCGGCTTCCGTGGCACCCGGAGCGGGCGGCGGAGACGCAGGAAGCAGCAGGTCCAGAACGCGCTCTTCGGCGGCTTGCTCGGCGCGGTCCGCGACTTCATCAAGCTTTTCTTCGCGCACCATGTCGATGGAAGTTTCGACGAGATCGCGGACCATCGATTCCACGTCGCGGCCCACGTAGCCGACTTCCGTATATTTCGAGGCTTCCACTTTGACAAAGGGGCAGCCAGCCAGGCGGGCGAGGCGCCGGGCGATTTCGGTTTTGCCGACGCCGGTGGGGCCGATCATCAAGATGTTTTTGGGAAGAACGTCTTCGGCGATTTCTGGAGGGAGTTTTTGGCGGCGGACACGGTTGCGCAAGGCTACGGCGACAGCACGCTTTGCGGCGTTTTGCCCGACGATGTATTTGTCGAGCTCCGCGACAATTTCGCGGGGAGTCATGTCGTCAAGCGCGGGAAGAAGTTCTTGCTCTTCGGGGGGCGGAGCGCCGTTGCTGCCCGGCATGTAAACGACCTCTTTATCAGTCTTGCTGGCCATGAAATGTCCAATCTCTTTACGTGCAAAGCCTTCGAGTGCAATCCATATGATGCGCGAAAATGCCTGCGCGTGCTATCGGGCGAGGCCTAGAGTTCCTCAACTGTAAAATTGGCGTTGGTAAAGATGCAAATCTCGCTGGCGATGCGCATCGCTTCCATAGCGAGATCTTTCGCGCCGAGCTTGGAATGCTTGATCAAGGCACGCGCGGCAGCCAGGGCGAAGCTGCCGCCGGAGCCGATGGCGCACAAACCGTCGTCCGGTTCGATGACATCTCCATTTCCGGAAAGCAAAAAAGTGGATTTGGGATCCGCGACGATGAGCAGCGCTTCGAGGTGGCGCAGCGCGCGATCCTTACGCCACTCCTTGGCAAGTTCGACGGCGGCTTTCTGCAGATTGCCGGAATGTTCCTGGAGCTTGCCTTCGAAACGCTCGAAGAGCGAGATGGCGTCCGCGGTCGAACCGGCAAAACCGGCAACGACTTTGTCGTTGAAGAGGCGGCGGGTCTTGCGCGCGGTGTGCTTCATCACTTGATCGCCCACGGTCACCTGGCCGTCGGCGATGAGAACAACTTTATTGTCCTTGCGCACGCACAATACGGTGGTGCCGTGAATCGGTGCGCTTCTCTGGCTGTTACGCATCCAGCCATTATACAGCGATGGCGCCACTATGCAGCGGTCCTCCGGCCGAGGCACACATATGCTGTCCTAGCCCCATCAATGCGTTTCGGTTAGAAGCTACTGCATATTTTGCGGGGAGGATAGCGCAGGTGGCACCGAACGTCGCTCGCCGGGCGTGTTCTTTGAGAGATCCTCGAGATGGCTCCGCAAGACTTTGATCTCGAGGTGAATCTTTTTCAAATCGCTCGTCACCGTTTCAATCTGTCGTCTAATAGCTGCTTTCTGAGCGCTCTCTGCATCGGACAACTCGTCATTCAACAGATCCAGCCGTTGCTCGAAACCTATGGTCCGCTCCTCCTTGGTTTTGATCGATTGCTGTGTTTCCCCGGTCGTAGGAGGAAGTTCCATAGTCAGCCCGGCTTCCTTGATTTGCCTTTCGAGATCGGCCCTTTTGGCGGCTGCTTCGGCATGTGCGGCTTCCTGCGCCTCCTTCTCGGCAAGATAAATGTCAGTCGGAGATCTCAGAGAAGTCACGTCTTCGTTGGTCCAAACTTTCTTTGGTTTTGGACCGTTTGAAGCTTCAGGCTGGGAGGAAGGCGGTGTGCTGGGTCGTGGTTGTAAAGCTTGCTGCTGCAATTGTGAAGACTGCTGGTGTTCTTGCTGCTCCTGTTGCGGCCACGCGTGCGCGGACTGCACCAAAACGGCCAAGAAAAGTGCGACACTTGCAGCGGCGGATAGAGCGTTGGGTCTCACGAGAAAAATGCGAAGCGGCATTCAATATCCTAGCTCTGCGGGATTTCGTGGAAGGAAAGTACCTGATATTTGCTCGCTGACTGCACATACTGAACCCAGCAGCTGCTGTAATAGATGCCGTCACTACCCTGGTCATTGAAAAAAAACGAGGGAGATCCCAAAGAAGGCAACGGATTGCCTGAGCCATCGACCGTAGTCGCAATGAGCACGGCTCCGTAGATCTTGCCGGTTCCACTGCCACCGGTGATCGCGTGCGAATAGAAAACGCCCTTGCCGATCACCAGGATGACTCCATCCCAGGAGGAGTTCTCGTCGTAGGTGAAGTTCCCCGTCACCAGAAGAGTCCCGTAGCCAGTGCCGCTCCATCCGCTTTCCGTGAAATCACCAGTGACTACCACTGTCATCGGATTCGTTGCAGACATCGCCGCGGGCATCAAATTATTGGAGTCACTTTGCGTTACGGGTCCGCTCAGAGTCACGTCTGCCACCTGCGAGAGGCTGGTAACCACAGAATTTACTCCAGAGAGCGTTTGCAGGTTCGAGGGCAGGGTCGGGGGCGGCGGTGGACCTGGCGGAGGCGAGTTACCCACGTTATATACGTTCGGCGAAGCCGATCCCAAGCCCTTGTAATCGCCGTGGTTGGCTCCGCCAGCGGCAGAAGTGATGATCGAGCCGCTCATGTCCCCGCCACCTGAATTGGAGTATCCAATTCCCCTGACCTGAGATGGGCTTGGGTTGCCAGCGGCGCAGCCGCCTGGACCGGGAGAAAAGTATTGATCTGTCCCGTCTATGAAGAAATTGGCGCCCCACGGCAGAGTGAACGCATATGGGCTGGGATTGGTTATTACGTTGGGACCGTCCAGCGTTAGCGCCGCGGGAAAGCTGAGATTCACGGTAGTCGGAGCAACAAGGTACTGCAACATTTTTTGGCTGCCGTTGGGCAAAGCGGCCAAAGCGGTGATTTCCAGCACTTGCACAGCCGTGGACGTCGGACCTACAACCATGCTAGGCCACGCATTTCTTTTATAATCGACGTTGGCGGGATCGTAAAAAAGCGCCTGGGCGTCCCAGGTTCCATTGCCATTCACGTCTAGGTAAACGGCTTTTTCAGTCACGGCGTTAATGCGAACCCACTTAAATGGCGGCCCGGGGATGCCGCCCGGGCTGTTGTTCCAGACCGAAAGCACAGGCAAATTGCTGGATGCCGAGACGCCAAATTCACTTGCGTATTCATTGTCGTAGTATTTGTCGCTCGAATCCCACGGCGTAATGGTTTCGCCAGGCAATTGATTCAGGACATAGATCGCTTGGCCCAACGGCAAAGTCGTTCCAGAGGCAAGGGCGGGGACCGAGGCGCCAAAGTAGTTGGGGTTCTTCGGGAGCAAGCGTCCGCGAGCTTCCTCAAGGCCAGCGAGAGCAGCGTAATACACGGTTGAAGATGACCTGTAATTTGCGCCAAGCGCGGTTTCCGTGCCGGAAGAAACAAGCAAAGCAATCGCCACGACGCTGATTAACAATAAGACGAAGATCGCGATCAGGAGTGCGATTCCATCCTGGGAGCGGCGTTTCGTTTTGCGGTCTTGCTTCATCCATTATTTTTTGCCACTACTGAATCGGATTTAGGCTATGGCCCCGTCCCTGCAATTCAATGAGCCTCGGCTGCCCAGTCTGCGCATCGACCGTAGGCGCCATCACGATCAGGGTAATTTCGACATCGGTGACATTGACGGGAGAATTGTAGGAAACGGCATTGGGACGATATAGTTGCGGTCCCGTCGGGGTGTAGCAAGTGTACTGGAAGATGGGTACCGGATTCCCACCGGGAAACATTTGCGGATAAACCGCCTGGAACTGCGCGATTTGGGCGGGGGTGGCATTGTTCATCACATTTTGGACGTAGGGAACAAACGCTAGAGCGGTGGTAACATCCGGCTCGGCCGATATCGATTTAAAAGTCTGGCCACGATAAAGAACGTTGCCTTGAAGCTGATAGCGCGTCCACTCGACGCCATCGTGGTGCCAAGGATCGACGTCCCTCTCAATGATCACATCAAAATCACCGGGCGTTGTGCAGTTCCCGCCTCCCCCCGTGCCGATCTGACAAGGCAAGTTGGACTGATAATTCGGGTCCCAGGCGATTGGGGTGCTGGCATAGTAATTGGAGGGGGGGCCATTGGGAGTGAACGAAAACGAATTTTCAGGAGGGTAACCCGAACCATTCACGTCTCGGACGATTTCGTCGAGACCGAAGCGCGCTTCCTGAAAGGAATTCAAGACTTGCGATTCGGTTTGGTATCTTTGCTGGGCTAGGGAAAGAAGCGCGAACGCGGCGCCGCAAAGCAAAATAAAGATTACGGTCGCGATCATCATTTCGATGAGCGAGAAGCCTGTTTGTCCGTGCATACGCTGCGCCTGTTTCATTTTTCGAGTATCGTATCGATCGTCACTGGCCTGTAAATGCCGTTGCCGCCCTCTCTTCTGGCTCCCATGATGAAGCGTTTGGAGCTGACCATGCCATTGTTCGTCACGGTGATGACCGCCCAGCGAACATCGTAGTTAATGCCGGCAGGATCGTTCGGATCCTGATAAATGAAGCTGTAGCCCGGCACCGTCGACTGAGTAAAGTCGATGACAAGTTGGTTGTAAAAGGTCGCGACGGGACTGCCAACGACAACATTGGGCTGGGTGGGATCTCCGAGATTGCAACTAAATCCTTCCGCATCAATGAAGGCCGGCGGAATTAAAGACATGTTGAGCGGTTGCCGCAGAAACTGGTCCATCTCGCGCTGCGCGAACACCAAGGCGGAAGAGTCGTTACGATTCGTCGAGTTGGAACTAATCGAAGCGGGCACCAATTGCGCGACGGCGACGATGCCAACAAGCAGAATGACAATGGCCATAAGTACTTCCACAAAGGTGAAACCGAGCTGGCAGTTCCTTTTCCTGCTAGCCGTCTTGGAATATTGCCGCTTTGTCATGGCCTTATCTTGAGAGCCAATTCAACTGACTCGATGCCAATCACCTGCGGATGAAGTAGACCACACTTGCACCCCGCCCGAAGGCACTGTAATTACGGCGCGGTAACCCGATCGAGGGTCCGTGGCGCTGCCAAGGAAGAGCACGTAGACCACATTCGCGTCAATGACGCCGCGCTGATCGTAGGTGATGGCGCCGTTGGAACCAGAGAGCACTGTCCATGCATAGGGCGCGTGCACAAAACCCGGCCCCAAACTAGTAATGATCGGCGCTGGATTCGGCACTGAGCTATTAAGAAGAAGAGTGAAGCTTCCCCCAACGTACATCTGCGGCTCATTTTGATCCGCTACGCCGTTGCCATTGGAATCCACCCAGACCAGCCAATTGCCACCTTGCTGGGCGATCTGACAACTTACAGGCGTGTTCTGTCGAATCGCGTCAAATTTTGCGAACTTGAGCATGCCCGCCAATTGTGAAGCGCTTGAGTTTAGTTGATAGGACTGCAAAGACCGCACGATGACAGGGATCGCAATAGTTGTAATCACCAAGAGCACAGCCAACGACAGGACGAGCTCCACCAAGCTAAAGCCATTTCGTGGGCTTCGACGCGGGGACACGAAGTTGGCGTTCAGTTTCATTTTGGGACGACACTTAACCGTGTGACTCCGGGCACATCCCCGGAGCCTCTTTCACTTGTGAAGATTATGACATTTTACCAGCAAATTCCCATAGGCAGCGGGTACCCAAATCGGAATGACCATAGCACTAGTAACTGGCAGTACTGGCATAGCAAAGGCAATATTCACGACAGATTCTGGCGTGAGTCCTTCGGTACTCTGGCCAGTATAGCTGAATAAAGCCTAGCAATGAGTTCGCTTCCTCTGCCATGTCCTTGTAAATACGATACTTACATTCCGGCACCTGCCGCCAGGGCCAAAGCACTACGGCGGGTTCTCGCTTCCATCGAAATCAGGGGATTGATTCAGGAGGCATTTGGGAACGACGATCCATCCATCACAAAGAGATGGAGTGCTTCCCATGTTTCTCCGTCGGGGTTAGTTGCGGAGGTTTTCGGCGATCTACCCATTCGAACCGCACCCTAATTGTTGTCGTCCTTTTTCTTACTTTTCTTCACGTTTGCATCGCTACCCCGCTTCAAGAGAGAAGACTTGTCGAAGAAGTCGCTGGGGAAACCCGGATTGTATCTGCAGGATTCGAAGAAGAACTGAGCGGTGCGGCGGCCATTGTGGTCCTTGGAGATTTGCATCGGAGTCCACACGGTGTCTTTCAGCAGGTAGTTCGTGTAGATGATTGTATCGTCGTCCTTCTCGTGAGTCTCTTCATTGTTGGTGGTGACGACGCTTCGCACCAGCAGGTGTGTGTGTGTATCCACTGCCAGGCGAAACGTCCGTTCTTCGCTATCCGTAAGCTCGACCCAGTCCACTTCCTTCAAATCGACGGTATCGAGGCCGCCGTAGCGGTAGGACCAGCCTGGCTCCTTGAGGCGAACACGCAAAACGTTGTCGATGTTTCTTTTAACCTGTTCCTGGAAATCGCTGACGGAGGTAGCCGGCAGTTCGCTGACGCCGCTGCGGTCGAGAGTCCAGCCGTGGTCGCCGTTATACAGAGCGATGATCACGCCGCCGTGCGACCAGTCCAGACCGTCGACGCCGATCACGGTATTGATGAGGCTTTTCAGATTGTGATTCTTGGCTGAATATTCGAGACGCTCTTTGTCCGGGTAACGGCGCGCTTCCAGGAAGCGAACGTAGCCACTGACGGCTCCATTATGGCCAAATTGCGCGCGGGTGCCTTGGCACTCGTCTTCCACGGCTTCAGTGTATCCGGAGCCGCCACGCGCATTAATGAGATCGCGGAGAATCTCTTTGGCCTTGGCAGCGCTCTGCTCCGGCATCATGGTGTCCGGATTTTGGGCGGAGACGCACAACGCAAACGATGAACAGAGAAACAATGAAACAAGCGCCAGCCGGGCGAGATTCAACCGCACAAGACAGATCCTCCGTTTACATTGATGATCTCTCCGGTGAGGAAGTTGGCCAGATCCGAAGCCAAGAACAGAATGGGGCCCGCGATTTCTTCAGGAGTAGCGGCGCGCCCGAGAGGGATTGCAGCAGCGATAGCTTTAGCGCCGGCTTTGGTCTGAATGAAGGGATTGGACATGTCCGTGGCGACCCAGCCCGGAGCGACCGAATTCACAAGAATGTTGTGGCGCGCGAGTTCTGTAGAAAGACCTTTGACAAGGCTGATCACGCCGCCTTTGCTCGCGCCATAATGTGTATGTAGAGATTCGCCGCGCTGGCCAGCCGTGGAGGTGATGGGGATAATCTTGCCGGACTTTTGCTTGATCATCTGCGGCACGCTGAAGTGGATGATGGAGTAGACGCTCTTTAGATTGACGCGAATCATGTCATCCCACTGCTTTTCGGTCATGTTCTCGATTGGAAGATTCTCGGCATTCCAGATTCCGGCGTTGGCAACAAGAATATCCAGCCGTCCGAGGCGCGCGATACACTGGTCGACCAGCTTCTCGTTATCAGCGTGGCGACTCACGTCCGCCTTGAAAGCCTCAACCCGGGTTCCGTGCTTCTTGGCTTCCTGCTCGACCAGGAGCGCCGCGTCTTTTGCTTTGTTGTAGCTAAAGACTACGTCTGCGCCGGCTTGCGCGAAGAGTTTGACGGCCGCCGCGCCGATTCCGCGCGAACCCCCGGTGATGAGTGCCGCTTTGCCTGCGAGTGAAATCATCCATTCCCCCCATCGCTTTGTGAATCGAATATCGAAATGCAGAAGCTCAGACCTTCTGAACAACCGCACCGCGAGCGGCGGCGACAAAATCTTGGAACAGCCGCTCCGAAAAGGCATCGCCAAACATGCGTTCCGGGTGCCATTGAACGCCCACGACCCAATTGGAATCTCCAGTCCATTCCACACCCTCGATAACGCCATCGGGCGAATGAGCTGTAGCCCGCAGATTTTTTCCGGTCTTTGCAATGGCTTGATGGTGCGAACTGTTGATTTTTGCCCGCTCGCCTGTCGCCAGCTCGGCTAGGCGGCTTTCCGGTTCAAGTTTCGCGCCGTGGATCGGATCTTCTCTCGGTTGCGGCGAGAGGTCCTTCTTTCGGTGCGGTGTCGTCGTGCCAAGCTCCGATCGCACGTCCTGAATCAGAGTCCCGCCAAGATAGACATTCAGGAGCTGGCATCCGTAGCAGATGGCTAGCACGGGCTTCTTATCGGAGAGAGCATGGGCAAGGATGGCCCGGTCTGCTTCCTCACGCGGGAAGTCGGCAGGCGCGGATAGACCGCGATTTGTCTCGCCATATTGGCCAGGCTCGACATCCGCTGGACTGCCAGGCAGGACGAAAGCATCCAGGTTTGGTATGAGCTTCAACTGTTTTGCCCGATCTCGGAGGGGGATGAGTACTGGCTTGCCCCCCGCTCTGCGCACAGCGTCCTCGTAATTGGCGATTTTGGGACGGTTGTTCGCCGCCTCCTCTTCGGACGTTCGCCAAGGGATCCCCACACGGGGCGGGTTGGGAGTTTCGGGGCTCATGGAATCCCAAATCGTAGCATCCGCAGGGAAGTGCGGCAACCCGGACGCTCCCTGCCCAAGGCGAAGGGGCAATCACTCCTGGGACTAGGGGATTTTGGTGCCAGTGGCGTCCAGGCAGAATTCGGGGCGCTGGAAAAAAGGCGGCAAGCTGGAAAAACGGCTAGTGAGCTGGTCGAAAGAAGGGGCGCGAAGTGTGACATGGCCGAGTTTCCTGCCGGGACGCGGCTCTTTGCCATAGAGATGAAGATGGGCAGAGGGAATCGAGAGCACTTGCGGAGACGCCGGAACCTCCCCGATGAGGTTGATCATGGCGGAAGCGCCAATCGGGGTCGTGGAACCCAGAGGAAGACCGTTGATAGCACGCAAATGATTTTCAAACTGGCTGGTCACCGCGCCCTCGATGGTCCAATGTCCGGAATTGTGGACGCGCGGAGCCATCTCATTCGCCAGGAGCTTACCATCGCATTCGAAGAATTCGATCGCCAGCACGCCCACATAGTTCAACGCTTCGAGAACGCGGCGAGCAACATCTTCCGCGGCATGCTGTAAATCTGGAACTACGCCGGGAGCGGGAGCCAGAGAAAGGCGCAGAATGCCCTGGCGATGGTGATTTTCGACCAGGGGATAGAAAGCGGTCTCGCCTTCCTTGCCGCGCACGGCGATCACCGAGAGTTCTCTTGTGAAAGGGACAAATCGTTCGACGATGATGGGAAGCCTCGGCAATCCTTCCTTGGCGATCCTTACATCTTCCGCCGTTTTCAAGGTCCACTGGCCTTTTCCGTCATAGCCCATCCTGCGGGTCTTGACCACTGCAGGCAGGCCCACTTTTTTCAGGGCGAGGTCGAGATCCGAGGCGGCGGGGACGGAAGCAAACTCCGTGGTGGCAATTCCCAGCTTTTCGAACAATTGTTTTTCGCGAAGGCGATCCTGAGCCGCCTCGAGCGCACCAGGTGGCGGAAAGATGGAGACCTTTTTGGCGAGAAAATGGAGGGCGTCCACGGGAACGTTTTCGAACTCGTAGGTAACAACCTCGAGCCCGTGAGCGAATTTTTCCAGCGCGGCCCGATCCGAAAAATCCCCGGTGACGCGAGGAGCGATTCGTCCCACCGGGGCTTCGGGAGACGGATCGAGAAAACGGAATCGCAACCCAAGAGGGTAGCCAGCGAGGGCTAGCATGTAACCAAGCTGTCCGCCGCCGAGGATGCCGATGCTCACGCGCGATTCCTTTTGATTTTTGATTTTTGCGGCGCCTTTTTCAGAGACAAAACTCCAGCGGACGGATCAGGATTCGCCAGAACGCGTCTTGTTTGCGCTCTCCGGAATTCGCGGAGAGCTTCGCGAATGTGCGGGTGCTTAACTCCGAGAATTGCAGCAGCGAGAAGCGCGGCATTGATCGCTCCAGCTTTACCGACGGCCAGTGTTCCAACAGGAATACCGCCGGGCATTTGTACGATCGAGAGTAAGGAATCGAGACCTTTAAGAGCTTTCGACTCCACCGGAACGCCGAGGACGGGCAGCACGGTTTTCGAAGCCGTCATGCCCGGCAGATGAGCGGCTCCGCCGGCACCCGCTATGATCACCTCGATGCCACGCTTCTCGGCGCCAACGGCATACTCAAAAAGAAGGTCTGGAGTGCGGTGAGCGGAGACGACGCGAGTTTCATGTGGCACGCCAAGTTCCTTGAGCGTTTTGACGGCGTGTTCCAGTGTTTCCCAATCGGACGACGACCCCATGATAATGCCCACCAAGGAATGGGCCTCCGCATGAGCTTCGCCGCGACTTCGTTCCTTTGCGTGCTTCTGTGCCTTCGGAATCTTCTTCGGCATAGCCATCCATTGTGTCTTTATCGAGAAACGGATGCCGGTCTAATTGCCGGCGCTTCAGCACTCTATCGGATTCCGAGCCGGATATTCTACGGCGTTTTTCAACGCGCGGCGACTGTTGCGCGATTTTTCCAGTAGTGGCGCAATTGGCCGACGAGATAGATAGACCCCGAGACAAAGATGGCGTCGTGCGGCGCGGCGCAATCCAGAGCGTATTCAAGCGCCATTTCTGGTTCAGGGATAACCGTGAAATGCTGGGCGTGGTGAGACGTGAGCTCCGCAAGCTGCGCGACGGAAATGGCACGCGTCGTGCGAGGTTGCGTGAAGACTACTTCGGTGACATGTGAGAAAAGAATGCCGGCAATTTCGTCGACGGCTTTGTCTCGCAAGGCACCGAAGACGAGGCAGATCTTGCGCCCCGCGAGATTCTGTTGCCAGAAAGAGGCGAGTTCTCGCGCGGCGGAGGGATTGTGCGCGCCGTCGAGGTACACGTCCGGATTCGACTGAAGCTTTTCGAGCCGGCCCGGCCAAATGGCTTCGGCAATTCCCCGGGCAATCGCTTCATCAGAAATGCGATAGCCGCGATTTTGGAGGTAGCGCGCGGCGGCCACGGCGCTAAGGCTGTTCTGTATTTGGAATTTGCCAGGAAGCTGCGGAAGAAGCTCGAGAGACCACCCAGAGGCATTTTCCGTGATACGCGCGCGGCTGCAACCGTTCTCCGTCCATTCTTTTTCAATGCGAAACGCCGCCGCTGTCTCGAGAATCGGGCAGCCAAGTTCGTTTGCGCGCGCGCGCACCACTTCGAGAGCCTCGGGCCGCTGTTCGGCCAGGACGGCGGGAACCTGTGGTTTGAGTATGCCCGCTTTTTCGCGGGCGATCTCGCCAAGAGAATGCCCGAGAAAATTTTCGTGATCGAAGTCGACGCGCGTAATGATGGAAACCACTGGATTCAAAATATTAGTGGCGTCCAGCCGGCCGCCAAGCCCAACTTCGAAAACTCCAAAATCAACCCGCTCGCGCGCGAAATATTCAAACGCCATCGCGGTGACGCATTCGAAGTAGGTCGGATGAGCGCGAAGTTTGCCAGCGGCGAGCAGTTCCTCGTTCAAAGCCTGAATTCGTCCAAACGTTTCAGCAAAAGCTTCGTCGCTAATCTCTTCGGCATTGACGCGGATGCGTTCGTTGATTTTTTCCAGATGCGGGGAAGTGTTGAGACCAGTCCGAAAACCGGCGCGGCGCAGGATCGATTCGAGAAAAGCAGCCGTCGAACCCTTGCCATTGGTTCCTGCAATATGCGCGGAAGGATAAGCGCGGTCAGGCCGGCCTAGCCGCTCGGCAAGAACGGTTATGTTCTCGAGATCGAATTTCGCCGCCGCAGCCTGTGTCGGCGCAGCCAGTTCTCTGCCCAAGGAAAGCAAATAGCGGACTGCAGCGTCGTAATCCATTTCAGTTCATTAGCAGATCGAAGGAGTTGGCGATAAAAGCTTTCAGGTCTTTGCGGTGGACGACGGCGTCGAGGAATCCATGTTCCAAAAGGAATTCCGCGCGTTGGAATCCTTCGGGAAGTTTCTGGCGAAGAGTCTGTTCGATGACGCGAGGCCCTGCAAATCCGATCATCGCGCCGGGCTCGGCGATATTCAAGTCTCCGAGCATGGCGAAGCTGGCAGAGACTCCGCCAGTGGTGGGATCAGTGAGCAAAGAAATGTAAGGCACCTTGGCATCATCGAGCTTTGCCAGCGCCGCGGACACTTTCGCGAGCTGCATCAGGCTGATCGCGCCTTCCATCATGCGCGCGCCAGCAGAACAGGAGACGATCACCAGGGGCTGGCGTGTCTCGATGGACAATTCAATCGCGCGCGTTACCTTTTCTCCCACTACCGCGCCCATCGAGCCGCCGATAAATCCAAATTCCATCGCGCAGCAAACAATCCCCCGGCCATTGAGTTTGCCTTCCGCCGTGAGGACTGCATCATTCATGCCCAGCTTTTTGCGAGCTTCCTTGAGCCGCGCGGCGTAAGGTTTGGTGTCCACGAACTTGAGCGGATCCGTCGACGTCATGCCTGCGTCATGTTCCGTCCAGCGGGAATCCAAGAGCATCTCCAAGCGATACTTCGCGCTCATCTTAAAATGGAACTGGCACTTAGGACAGACGTAAAGGTTGGCTTCCAGGTCCTTGCGAAAGACGATCGTGCCGCAAGACTCACACTTGGCCCACAGCCCCTCGGTGCGCACGCGGCGCTCTTCGGGAGGAATGCTGCCCTCGATCGATTTTTTATCGCGCTTGAACCAGGCCATGTAAGAAAGTCGTCAATCGGCTGCTAAATTTTGAGAAATGATCCGCGACTTGATCCAGAATTCAGCTTATTCCTTCCAACCCATAATCCATAATTACCGGTCTCAGTAGTCGATCCCGCGTTGAGCCAGTATACCCTTGGTGTACGGGTGTTTCACCTCGCGCATTTCCGTGACGAGGTCGGCCAGCTCGATCAGCTGAGGATGCGCGTTGCGGCCCGTGCAGATCACGTGGACGCCCTCCGGGCGGTTTTTCAAGGCATCGACAACCTCGCTTGCATCCAGCATTTTGTAGCTAATGGTGTAGTTGATTTCGTCGAGCACGACGAGCTGGTACTTCCCGCCGTAAATCGCCTCGCGCCCGGCCTCCCAGCACTCCCGCGCCAGTTTGATGTCTGCAGGGTCGGTTTCGGCACCACCGATTTTCACGAAACCCCGTCCCATGGGCCGAATTTCAAATTTATCATCGCCCAGCATTTTGGCGGCGTCGAGCTCCCCGTAGTGCCAGGAACCTTTGATGAACTGGACCATCAAGACGCGCAATCCCTGCCCCACGGCGCGAAAGGCCGTTCCGAGCGCGCAAGTCGTTTTGCCCTTGCCTGGCCCGGTATAAACGATCAGCAATCCCTTTTCTTCAGGCATAAGTTATTTCTCCCTCAGGCGAATGCAGGCCACGGGGAAAGGTCTAGAGTTTGGAGGTTGTGAAAAGAAAGGTCAAGACGGCTAAGAGCAGGGGCGCAGATACAGCAAGCCTAAATGGTCAGCCCCGGAAATATTTCAGAAGCTCGTTGCGCCAAACGCCTGCTTCACTTCCGGCTTGAAAAGATAGACCAATATCCAGACATCGATAGCGGCAATAACTAGCGTGAAAAATACGGCGATCGGATGGAGATGCACAAGCGACCGGAACAATCGAAAGGCGCTGTGGAACAAGCTCAGTGCGACAAGAATGATCGTCAGAATTCGCGCCCAATTCGCCATCTTCAAAAGCCCGATTGCGTCCACGATATAAATCACGGCGAAACCCAGAAAAATGGCGCCAAGGATTGCCGCGCCCACTCCTGCCAACATTTTCAAGCCGCCGCTGGCGGCCATATGGGAAAGAACTGCGCCGCCAAGCAGCGCTCCCAAGCCTGCAAGGACAAGAAATCCGGCGAGAAAGAAGGCCAGTACTGCAAGAATCGTCACGCCTGCTGGACGCTCCATCGGTGCTCCTTCATGGAAGAATTTGGCGTTTGACGGGTCCAGGCGACTAGAGTTCTCTGGCAGTTCCAAATCGCGGACCCCAATTGGGGCAACGGTATTGCACACGTTCTCGAAGGTCAAGGGAAAGATTGCTGGCGTACTCGTGCCAATCAAAGCGAGCGCGACCCCAAGCGCAATACTCAGCACTCCCAAAACCCTATCGCGCGGCGGGCGCTCAACGAAGACTCCTATCCGCGTTACTAGACGAGTTGGAGACGTTTGGCGAACTCCGCAGCAACTGCGGCGATGCGTTCCTGCGTTGCGGCGGGGAGCGTTGTTTTTGGCTTGGCGTGGGGATCGCGAACGATGATCCAGAGACCGGGACGATAAACCTCGTCGTCGCCAGGACAAATAGCACCGGTAAGCTGGGTAATCTCAAGAGGGAGCGGAGTGGAATGAGTGAAATCGAGATTGGCGTGCTCGGGAGAGTTGGCCTGAAACGGTGGATGGGCGAAAAGATCCATCAGGACGCCGCGCGCGTCATCCACAAGATCGCGAAAGCCTTGAGAAACGAGAACTAGATCGACGTCGCGAGGCGTGGGCTGGTCGAGCTGCAGCAAATCGTAATCGGGCAGCGGTTTTTCGAGAGAAATCTCAATCGCTGCGGAAGGCTGGTCTTCATCAGGGATTATGCGGATTGACATGGTCCTAAGTTTTACACCAGGGCGGCTATTTCGGATAGGGGCTGCCGGAAAGGATTGCGAAAGCACGGTAGAGCTGTTCGGCAAGCATGGCACGCGCGAGTTCATGCGAAAAAGTCAAGGCGCCGAGAGAGACTTTCTGAGGAACACGTTCGCGAAGAGGGGCAGGGAAGCCATCAGCGTCACCGCAAACGAAGATCAACTCGCGAGTGCCGCGGTCGCGGAGTTCGCCGAGCCATTTTGCGAATGCCTCGGAAGTAAAACTCTTGCCGGCTGCATCGAGCAGAATAGCCGTTGCGGCGCGATCGGCATCAAGTTTCTTGATGGCGGCTTCGCCATCGCGAACTTCCGCCACTTCGATGGGTGATTGGTGTCCGATGCGCGTCACATAATCATCGATCACCGCGCGCAATTCGGCACGGCGCGTTTTACCAAGCATAAGCAGGAGAATCTTCACTTCAGCCCATATTTCTTGCGTTTCTCGAGCAGCGTTTTGCGGCTGATGCCGAGCGCTCCGGCGGCCTGGCTGATGCGATAGTGAGTCGCTTCCAGCGTGGCCGCGATGACTTCGCGCTCGACTTCTTCGAGAGAACGCAAGCCGGCAATAGAACCGGGGGCTCCAGAAGCCGCCGCACGAATGTTGTCAGGAAAATCTTCCGGATTGAGCGTATCGCTGTGCGAGAACACGATGGCGCGCTCGAGCGCGTTACGCAGTTCGCGGACGTTGCCGGGCCACGTGTAGGCGGCAAGCATGCGGCGGGAAGACTCACTGAGGTGCGAGCCAGGATGGCCGTGGATGGAGCGCAATGCAGCAAGCAGATGATCGGCGAGAGGCAAAATATCTGCCCGACGCTCGCGGAGGGACGGCACTGTCAGCGCGAGAACATTAAGCCGGAAATACAAGTCCTCGCGAAAATGGCCACTGGCGACCGCAGCGTTCAAATCGACGTTTGTAAGAGCTACTACGCGCGCTTCGATGCGCAGAGTTTCCGTGCCGCCAAGCCGCTCGAACGTGCGTTCCTGCAAAACGCGAAGAAGCTTGCCTTGTGCGCCTGGCGTGAGCGCAGCGACTTCGTCCAAAACGATGGTGCCTGTGCCGCCCAGCTCCAAGCGGCCGAGCTTGCGTTCGACGGCACCTGTGAAGGAGCCAAGTTCATGGCCGAACAGCTCACTCTCCACCAAATTGGGCGGCAGGCTGGCACAATCGATTTTCAAGAAGGGTGCGTCGCGCCGGGGACCAAGCTCGTGGACGAACCGCGCGAGATGATCTTTGCCAGTGCCGCTTTCGCCGCTTATCAGAAGCGTCGTGGCGGCTGTGGCGACCTTTTGCGCGAGTTCGAGTAGACGCAGAGATGCGGGGTCTTCCGCAATCCACGGCAATCGCTCCATGCTCATTTGAAATAGGCTTCGCCAGAGGCTTGCGGTTCGCCGAGCGAATGATTTCGCGCGGCCACGTCAGGCTCATCGGGAATATCGAGTTTGGGGGAAGAGCGCCAGAGGCGTTCAAGGTCATAGTATCGTCTGGCATGTTCGCTGAAGACATGCAGGATGAAGCCCCCAAAATCGATGAGAGCCCATTCCGCGGACGCGCGCCCTTCGCGGTGTTTCGGCGAACGCTGGAGATGCTTTTCGAGCTGGTCTTCCACTTCGCCGCAGATGGCTTGCACTTGCGGCGTGCTGAACCCCGTACAGATTACGAAATAGTCCGTGAAAGCTCCGACGCCACTGAGGTCGAGAACGGTTATTCCGGAAGCTTTTTTATTTCGCGCCGCCTCAACAGCCAGACGGACGCCCTGTGGCAGAGAGTCCAATTTCACCGGTATAAGCCTTGTTTTAGAATGTATTCCTCCACACGCACTGAGACAAGTCCATGAATGGATTGGCCGCGGTTTGCGCGGCGGCGGATGTCGGTCGCGGAGACATCCACGGCAACCGATTCCAGCAAATGGACGGTGGTGCCGTGTAGATGCGCGACCATTTGCGCCGACGGAATTTCCGCGTCTTTCTTAACGTCGCGCCGCGAGATCAAGTCCGGCGGAATGACCAGCCGCAAGGCCTCTGCTCGAATTCCCGGACGGTTCGCGACGATAAAATCGCAAAGGCCAAGGAGCGTCTCGTACTCTTTCCAAAGGGGAATATCGAGAAAAGCGTCGGCGCCGACGATGAAATAAATTCTGTCGCCGGAGCCGTTATAGGCGTGGCGGAAATACCGCACCGTATCCACTGAATAGTGAAGCTGGGTGCCGCTGAAGTCTTCGCCGGCTTCCGCGAGCGATGGAACGAAATGCGGATGTTCGGCGCAGGCGAGCGAGGTCATGGCAAAACGGTGGGGGAACGGAGCCAGATGCTGTTTGAGTTTGTGCGGCGGCCGGCTCGCGGGAATGAAATGGATTTCGTCGAAATTAAAGCGTCGGTCGGCAGCGCGAGCCACGGCGAGATGGCCGTTGTGAATCGGATCGAAAGAGCCGCCGAAGAGCGCGATACGGCGCGGATGATGCTTTGCAGCGGTGCGATGCGCCTGCGCTGTGGTCAAAGCTTCTCCCAAGAAGAACCTTTAATGGATTTTCTCACGAATTCTTAATCGGCGCAGGCAGTGAATCGTGTCCAGCCGCGCGCTCGTCAATTTCTCCTGAAGGAGGCGTAAGATCCAAGGTTGTTTCGTGCGCTGGGCGCGGAATCTTGTCCAACGCGTCGGCGATCGCAAGGACGAGCCCGCGAACGCCTTCTCCCGTGGCCGCAGAGATGGCGTGGAATTCCAGATCGCGTGCTCGGCAGAATTCACGGAGAGCTTCCAGGCGAGTCCGGTCGGTGGTGGCGTCGAGCTTTGTGGCGACGACAATCACGGGCTTTTCAACGAGAGCATCGCTGAAAGCATGGAGTTCGCCGTTGATGACTTCAAAGGAATGGATGGGATCAAGTTCGCTTGCATCGCTCGTGTCGATCAGATGCACGAGCAGGCGGGTGCGCTCGACGTGGCGCAGAAAACGGATTCCCAGCCCGGCGCCTTCGTGAGCGCCTTCGATGAGTCCGGGCAAATCAGCGACGACAAAGGTGCGACCGAGTTCTGCACCTTCCTTTCCAGTGCCGCCATCGGCATTGACGACGCCGAGATTAGGCTGGAGAGTGGTAAACGGATAGTTCGCAATTTTGGGACGCGCTGCCGAAATAACGGAAATCAGGGTGGACTTGCCCGCATTCGGAAAACCGACGAGTCCAACGTCTGCAAGCAGTTTCAGTTCGAGACGAAGATGCCTCTCTTCTCCGGGAAAGCCATCTTCATGCTCGCGAGGGGCTTGATGCCAGGGCTTGGCAAAATTTTGATTGCCGCGTCCGCCGCGTCCGCCTTGCGCGATGAGCACGCGTTGTCCAGGCTCGGCAAGGTCGGCGATGGTTTCGCCGGTCTGCTCGTCGTAAGCGAGCGTGCCAATGGGAACCTGCAGGATCATATCCGAGCCGGAATGACCGGTACAGTTCGAGCCTTCGCCGTGGCGGCCGCGGTCGGCTTTGAATTCGCGATTGTATCGATAGCGAAGAAGTGTGTTGTCGTTGGGATTCGCTTCGAGATAAATGCTGCCGCCGTGCCCGCCGTCGCCTCCGGATGGACCGCCCCGGGGAACGAATTTCTCTCGCCGAAACGCAACGCAGCCGTTGCCGCCACTGCCTGCTTTCACCAGGATCTTTGCTTCATCAACAAACACGAGCGAGACACTCCCCAAAAGCGGCCGATGTACGTCCACCCTTATGCAGGATAGCAGAAGCCGGAAAGAATGATGATGGACCGCCCCAGAAAGCCGGGCGGTTTAATTGACAGCTGGAGCGGACTCGGCTTGTTGGGCTGGCTGCACGCTAATGAAGCGCCCGTGCCGGCCCCTGTCCGTGAACTTCACGTAGCCGGTGATAAGAGCGAAGAGCGTATCGTCCTTGCCCTGGCCGACGTTTTCTCCGGCTTGGTGCCGCGTGCCGCGCTGGCGGATGAGAATCGTGCCTGCATTGACGAGCTGACCGCCAAAGCGCTTTACGCCCAGCCGTTGTCCGTGAGAATCGCGGCCGTTTGTAGAGGAGCCGCCGCCTTTCTTATGTGCCATGACGAATTTCCTTTTTTCTTGAAAGCTTTTCTCTGAAAACCCCGCGCAGAAAATATGGGTTTGAAAGAGACTACAGCTTGATTTCGCTGACCTCGACGGCCGTGAAATTCTGCCGGTGGCCGCGAGAAATCTTATATTGATTGCCCTTCTTGAACTTGAGCACGGTGATTTTCTTGGCGCGGCCCTGCGTGACGATCTTGCCGCTCACGCTGGCTTTGGACGCATCGTCGCCCAGAACGACTTTCTTTTCGTCCGTGTGGACGGCGAGAACTTTGCCGAATGTCACTTTTTCACCGACTTCGCCGGTGACCCGCTCGATACGAATAGTGTCGCCCGGTGCGACGCGATACTGCTTTCCCCCGGTCTGAATAACAGCGTACATCTGCCCTCCAAGCTATAAAGACAAACACCCATTATACGGGTGATTCGTCCAAACGGTCAACGAAGTAACGCATGTCTATTGGCCAGAGCACGCGGGGAGCGACAACGTGGCTGGCAAAGATGCAGAACATAAGACTGACCTGGTATCGCTCATCCAGTCCTAATCAGCAGGGTCTGGCTTGCGAGTCCGATGGATTACCAGGCCAGAAACAATTGATGCACTCCACCGCTTTGAGGAGGTATGATGCCCGGCCTTGACCACTAGGGGGGATAGTATGCGCAGCGTTTCGTCTGCATTGAAGATGATTTTGGCGCCGGGGATGGTTTGTCTTGCGCTGGCTTTCGCTTTACCCGCAGGATCGGCAGGCCAGTCGAGCCCGACGGACAAACTGAAGAATCTTGAGTTTCGAGAGATCGGGCCCGCGGTGATGGGCGGGCGCATCGACGACGTCGCCGCCGTCGAGAGCAATCCGAATATCGTGTACGTGGGAACGGCGTCGGGCGGCCTGTGGAAGACGATGAACAATGGCACGACGTGGGAGCCGGTATTTGACAAGGAAGGCGTGTCGACCATCGGCGACATTGCCATCGCTCCGTCTGATCCTGGAGTTGTGTGGGTCGGAAGCGGCGAGCCCAACAACCGGCAGAGCTCCTCGTGGGGTGATGGGATTTACAAATCGCTGGACGCCGGCAAGACCTGGCAGAACATGGGGCTGGCGGCGACCCACCACATCGGGCGGATTGTGATTCATCCGAAAAATCCGGACATCGTGTACGCGGCGGCGCTGGGGCATTTGTGGGGGCCGAATCCGGAGCGCGGCGTTTATAAGACGACGGATGGCGGGAAGACGTGGAATCAAGTTTTGAAAATTAATGAGGACACCGGGGTGAGCGATATCGCGATGGATCCGGAGAGCCCGGACACGTTGTATGCCGCGGCGTATGAACGCCGGCGTACCCCGTTTGGATTCGATGGCGGCGGACCCGGGAGCGCCATCTACAAAACAGTAGACGGCGGGGCTACATGGAAGAAATTGACGAAGGGGTTGCCGTACGAAAACGGCGGGGACACCGGGCGAATCGGGCTGGATATTTACCGCAAAGATCCAAACATCGTTTATGCCATCGTGCAACACGAAAAGGGCGGGACCTATCGCAGCGAAGACAAAGGCGAGACGTGGAAAAAGATGGGCGACACAAATCCGCGGCCCTCTTATTACAGCCAGGTACGGATCGATCCCAACAACGACCTGCGCATCTGGGAGCTCGGAGCGCAGATGTTTTATTCGGAGGACGGCGGGAAGACGTTTTCGACGCAGCGTGTCAAAGGCATCCACGGGGATTTTCACGCCATGTGGATCGATCCGGCGGATTCGAATCACATCATCACAGGGTGCGACGGCGGAATCAACTGGACCTACGATAACGGTAGGACTTGGGACTTCGTCAACACGATTGCGATCGGCCAGTACTACGAGGTCGGACTGGACAACGAGAAGCCATACCAAATCTGCGGAGGCTTGCAGGATAACGGGAGCTGGTGCGGGCCGAGCATGTCCCTAACGAACGACGGCATCAATAATTCAGATTGGACACTGATGCCGGGAGGCGACGGTTTTTACGCGGAGATCGATAATGTCGACCCAGGAATTGTCTACACGGAATCTCAGGACGGGCACATATCGCGGCGCGACGCGCACACGGGGCAACAGCGGGAGGTCATGCCGGAGGCGAAGGCTGGAGAACCGCACTATCGATTTCAGTGGAATTCGCCGATGGCGGTTTCGTCGCATGATCACAATACGATTTATTACGGCGGGAATTATTTGTTCAAGTCGACGGACCGGGGCGATTCGTGGACGCGGCTGGGCGGCGACCTGACGACGGGCGTGGATCGCGACAAGTTGCCGATTTTTGGAAAGGTGCCGGACAAGAACACCTTATCGCGGGCTGACGGCGTCCAGGACTATCCGACGATTACGACTTTGAGCGAATCGCCGGTGACGGCGGATGTGCTGTGGGTGGGAACGGACGACGGGAATTTGCAGGTGACGCGCGACGGGGGGAAGACCTGGAAAAACGTGGCGTCACGCGCACCGGGCGTGCCGAAGGGGACTTACGTGAGCCGGGTGCTGGCGTCGAAGTATGCCGAAGGCACGGCGTATGCAACTTTTGACGGGCACAGGACCGACGACTACAACGTGTACATTTTTGTGACGACGGATTATGGCGAGACCTGGAAGCCAATCCGCAAGGGAATTCCGGACTCGGCAGGAACCGTGCACGTTGTTCGCGAACACCCCAGGGACGAAAATTTGCTGTTTGCGGGGACGGAGTTTGGACTGTGGGTGTCCTGGGACCGCGGAGCGAACTGGACGGCGCTGAAGAATAATTTGCCGACCGTGCCCGTGGATGACATCGAGATTCAGGCGCAGCAGAACGACCTGGTGCTGGCGACGCATGGGCGGTCAATCTGGATCTTCGATGACCTTACGCCGATCGAGAAATTCGACTCCAGCGTGGCAAATTCTGATTTGACGTTTTTCAGTCCTCGGACCGCGACGCTTTGGGACTTGCGCCAGCGCAGGTGGAGCGGAGGGCAAAAGGCGTTTGCCGCCAAGAATCCGCCCTATGGCGCGATATTGAATTACTACCTGAAGGAAGCTGTGCCGCCGGAAGCTCCGAAGACGGCCAAAGATGAAAAAGACAAAGATAAAGAAATAAAGAAAACAAGGACAAGGAGAAGAAAGAAACGGCCGCTGGGGACCAAGCGGCAAAACCGGAAGAGGCGGCGAAAAAAGAGGGGAAAGTCAAAATCAGCGTTTACGACAAGGACGGAAAGCTGGTAAGGGAGTTTGATGGACCGGCGAAAGCCGGCGTGAACCGGACGAATTGGGATTTGCGGTGGGATTCTCCGGCAGTGCCGACACCGGAACAACTCGAGGCGGCTGCCGCAGGATTTGATTTTGGGCCGCGGGGGCCGTTCGTGGAGCCCGGAGAGTACACCATAAAAATCAAGGCGGGTACCAAGGAAGCGTCGCAAAAAGTCGTTGTCGAAGATGATCCACGGATGCAAATGTCCGCGGCGGACAGTGCGGCACGCCGCGAAGCAATTGAACAGCTTTATGCGCTGGCCAAAACCGCGGACAAGGATCGCAAGACCATCGAAGGAATTCAGGGAGGGCTGAAAGCGGCCAGAGAGCAATGGAAGAAGGATGCTGGCAAGCCCGATATGCCGAAGATTCCGGAGGAAATACAGAAGGCCGCCGATGAGTTGCAGAAGAAGGTGGATGCGGTGGCGGAAAAGTATGTTCGCGCGCAAGAAGGGCTGGGGAATGCCGGCCCGCCGCTAGTATGGAAGCCCGAACCTTTGCCGAACCAGGCCCAAGGATTGTTGAGAGAGTTGGACGGATTCTGGGCCGCGCCGGGTGGACAACAGAAGGAAAAACTGGCCGAAATGACGCCGTTGATCAGCGAGGCTTCGGCGCAGGTTAAGAAAATCGCGGAAGAAGATCTGCCCGCCCTGAATAAGAAGATGAATGAGGCGGGGATACCGCACATCATCCCCGTCGAACCGCAGAGGACAGGGCGGGGAGGATTTGAAGAAGAGGACGAACCATAAGCCATCTGGAAGGCGTCGGCTCTGTCAAGAGACACGCCGAAAATCATCTCATCCCCGCCGACGGCGTCACCTATACTTATGACGGCGACGGCAACCGCGTCATGAAATCGAGCGACACCATCTACTGGTACGGTTCCGGCGGCGACATCCTCGCCGAAACCGGCGCCTCAGGCAACACTCTCAACGAATACATTTTCTTCGGCGGCAAGCGCGTCGCCATGCTTCCCGCCGGCGGCAACGCGCAGTTTTACGCCGAAGACTTCCTCGGCAGCGCCCGCGTCATTACCACGAACAACGGCACCGTCTGCTACGACGCCGATTTCGATCCCTACGGCGGCGAACATCCCTACACCAATACCTGCTCGCAGAATTACAAATTCGAAGGCAAGGAGCGCGACACCGAAACCGGCAACGACGATTTCGGCGCCCGCTACTATAGCGAGCGCTTTGGCCGTTGGCTCGGCTCCGACTGGTCCTCCGTCCCCGTCGCCGTCCCCTACGCCAATCTCACCAACCCGCAAACCCTCAATCTCTACGCATGGTCTCCGATGACCCCGAATCCTTCGCCGACCTCGACGGCCACACGAACGAGGCCAGTTACGGGAATTCGGGCTCGGGCACTCAAACGTGTGCTTCGACCGGGGCAGGTGCGAGTGGCACCACCGCCTCCGGCTGCGGCAACAACGCCCCCGCTTCGCAAGTCCAAACCCAGGCGCAAAATCAGAGCGCGCAGCAACCGGCGCTGGTTCCGCTTTCCAGCGATGTCCATTACACAGTTGCAAACAACGGACCTAACGCGCCTGAGGTTCACCCGGTCTTTTCTCCAGAGACGGCAACGCACCTGAATGCGGCGTTCAGTGAACTCAACAAAGATGGAATCACTCCCCAAATAAACAGCGCCTTTCGAACTAGCAGCGATCAAGCTTATATGCAGTCTGGCGGGTCGGGAACAAACCCCGCTGCCAAGGTTTCGTGGCATGAGGCAGGCGCTGCTGTCGACATTAACGGAACCCACTCCTCCCAATTCAAGACGATTACTTCCGTGATGAAGAAGAACGGCTTCGTCTGGGGCGGGGATTTTAAGTCGAAAAAAGACCCGCCACATTTCGATGGACGCCAATTCATGGGAAATTTGAACCAGGCAGTTAGGAAAGCCCAAGGCTACTGGGATGAAACGCACTAGCTAGGAGCAACGATGAAACTTAGTGGACGAAGATTGATCGCAGTTTCTCTGGTCCGACTCGCTCTCTGCATCTTCATTGCATGTTTCCTCTGCACTGTTTCCGTATGCCAAGCTTCCCAAGCCGAACAGCATCGGGGGCAAGACCAACCGTCTTCAGGCGGTCCCGACCCCGGGCGTTTCTTTTTTGGGACATCAAAGGATGCCAAACTCGGGACGTTAGGATGGCTTCTCTGCATCGACAGACAACACCACACAGGGCAGATTTTTGTCGCTCCCCGCATGATTGGGTTCTCGGAGTTTAACCTGGGAGAGGACGGGACCCTAAGATTCCAATCGCTCGACTTTTTCGGAAAGAATTATCGTTTCAGTGGGATTTTGAAGTCCGATGAAATCACAGGAGAGATTCAGCTAGTCGACGCCAAGTCCGGCAATCCTAAAGACAAGTGGAAATTGACCGCTACTCAGCTCCCTGCCCAGAATCCACGCGCTAACCAACCGGTCCCACTCGGGCGCTACTCAAATGTTGATTACTCCTCTGAGGGAGGGGATTTCACTGGTGTCGATATAAGGCTCTTCTCTGTCGGTACGGGTACGACGGGTTTGATCGTTTTCTACGAGAGCTACTGGGGCGAACCCACACTTACCCCACTCGCATTGTCGCAAATCGAGATGAGCAAGGGCACGATCCAGTTTGAAACAGAAACGCCGAATGGGGTTGTGCACTATCATCTTCGGCTAACAGCTACAGGAGGGCTATTCAGCAGGGACGATGTGGCGCATGAAAAGGGCGAGAAGGCCATAGTTCTTAAGAAGAGTGGGTCGGTGTTAACGGCAGCCGCCGGCAAGAGGATGTGATCTTGCCGCATCTACAAGTAACAGTTGGAAACCCGGGGACAGGAACGTGTGAAGAAATTGGCTTTGGGTGATGGGGTGTCACGTTTTTGTGATTTAGCAAGTCGTCGCCGCGATTCTCCCGCCGCTTTTGTTTTGCTTTTCTATGGTTCCATCATGGTGCACGTCTCACATTGAAGCCGCTGTGGGGTGCAACCCGCGCCGCAGAGCGAACCAGCGCGCTAAGTTGTAGCTCAAGCACACCCACGTAGCTTCCATCGTTGCCTGCAGGCGTCCGCGGCAGCGGAACTGCCGCAGTCCACAGCGTTCCTTCATCCAGGCATGCACGAACTCCGCGACTCGCGAACGTTGCGCGTAGATCTGCTGCGCTTCTTCCGTTTTCATCTTGGCCTTGAATGCAGTCGTCGCTCCGGACTCTTCGATGCGCGTTACCGACCGGCGCCACTCGGGTTTTGCTCCTGGCGGCGCGCAGTCATCGCGCAGCGGACAAGCGCTGCAGACTCCCTTCGGCGCGCGATAGACATGCGTACGCACCCCGTGCCCGCGGTGGAGTACCGCGCGGTGCTGCAACTTCTCTCCTGTGGGGCACACGAAATAGTCCTGCTCGGCATCGTACGGGAAAGCCGTGCTTACGAAGGCGGCCTTGCGTCCCAGTGCATCCTGCTCGCTGGCTTTCCAGCTGTTCTGCCAGGAGCCGTAGAAATCCACGCCGCGTTCCGCCGCGCTCTGGACCGAAGCGTGGTTCGTGTAGTCCCCGTCAGCGACAATCTGCTGTGGCAGTTGGCCAACCTTCTCTTCGCAGCGTTCCAGCGCTGCATCAAGCTGGCGATAATCAATCGCGTCGGTCGTCGCTTCCACGTTCACGACCAGGCCGTGCTTGGTGTCGGTGACCACCTGCACGTTATAGCTCGGCACGGTGCCGCCTTCGCCGTTCCTCATTACATGGGCTTCCGGGTCCGTTGTGCTCGCACGCGCCACGAAGTCCTTTCGGTCGTGCCGCTTTTCCTGTTGCAAGCGTTCGACCTCGCGCCACGCCGCTTCCAACCGGCTCGCTCGTTGCCGCACGGCACGCCGCCGTGCGGCGGCGCGGCGTGGCGTCAGTCGTTCTTCGTTCTCGGCTTCCTCGTTCAGCAGCCGCACCTGTTCGCGTGCTGCCTCCAGATGCGCGGCGATTTTCTCCCGGCCGCGGAAAGTGTTGCCGCTGGCGTTCGCTTTGATCTTGGTTCCATCCAGCGTCACCCGTTCCAGGGTGATCAAGCCTTCCGCGCTCAGCATCCCCAGCACCTGCGCGAACAGGTCATCGAGTCCGGCCTTGTTTTCCGACCGGAAGCCCGACAATGTTCGATGACTCACCGGTTGCAGTCCACACAACCACTGGCAGCCCGGCTCGTACTCGCACTGCCGCGCCAGTTCCCGCGCCGAACTGATGCCCCGGCTGTAGGCGTACAGCCACAAGCTGATCAGCAGCCGCGGGTCCGTGTGCTCGCGCCCAGCGATTCCTTCAACAGCGGCAATCTGCTCATGGTAGCGGCGCAGGTCCAGGCGCCCCGCCAGTTCCCAGATCGCTCGGACGCTGTGGTCTTCGTCCACCAGCTTCTCGACATCCATACTTCGAAGAACAAGTTGTTGACGATTAATCGAAACCAGGCGAGGAACTGCGGCAGACTCGTTCGTCATGAGCGCAGTCTACACACACTCCTCCATCAGCGCTCGTCAATTTCTTCACACCTTCCAGACGGGACGTTTCCTGAATGATCTAGCGGATGAGGCTTTTGCTTTTCCTCGTTTTCCCACCGTCATATCAAACCGGGGCCACCACCGCGACCTCAGGCACCTACTGCTATCAATTCGGCTACGACGCGTGGGCCAATTTGCTCTCGCAAGCTGGCTGGTCGCCCAACTATAATGGCCGTAGCGAAGCCACCATGGGCGCTGTCACTGCCAATGGCAATAATCAACTCCCCGGTTTCACCTACGACGCCTCCGGCAACACCCAGAACGACGGCACTATCGCCTACACCTACAACGGCGAAAGCCAGATGGTAACTGCCGACGGGCGGGTGGCGCAGAGACTAGGAAGGCGCCGGAATCTGTGCAGTTGGTTTTGACTCCGGGGGGTGCCGCATCCCTGCGGTTCTCAGGGTGCGGGTTTTGACCTTTCCGTTCTATCTCAACCCCTGACGGACCATACGCAACGCACTGGCCCATAACGACTTATGATTATAACTTGACAATAAACATGAATCTGCTATAATTGCTTTCGTTTCTTCGCGGAGGAGAAAGGAGTCACCGCCTTGCCTCCGCTACCCGCCCGCCTCTTTCACCTCTCCTACCATCGAAACTCCCTCCCGCTTCTCACCCGTTCCACTGCTTCTAGCTCCGAGTACTGGTCTCCGCTAGCCACTCGTCACTCACGACTAGCCACTAAGCCCTTTGTAATCCGCACTTCCGAAAAATCCGCCTCTAACCCCTGTGGAATGCGCAGTTTCAAAACACAGCACTTAAAATCCTTTAGAATCCGCATTTACGAGAAAACCAGGGGTGGGGTCGATTTCAGGCGGGACAGCCATTCCTGGCTGTCATCTCATGAGTATTCGCACTCCACGGGTCGCGAGCCATCAATCGTTGGCTACGGAGCGCCGGTCACGAGCCACCAGTCACTCTTTGGATTTTGCTTTGGCTTGGGCTTCGGCTTGGGTCGTGCGGTACCAATCAAATGTACGGCGCAGACCTTCTTCGAAAGTGACTTGCGGATCGTAGCCGAGGTACTCGCGCGCTTGGGTAATGTCGGCTTGCGAGTCGCGGATGTCGCCGTCGCGCGGCGGTTCATACTTTGCCTCGAGCTTCTTGTCGGAAATCTTTCCGAGGAGTTGAAGCGTCTGATTCAGCGTAAAACGGCTGCCGGTCCCCACGTTGAACGTCTTGCCGGAAACGTTGGGCGCTTCACAAGCGAGAAGATTGGCCTGCACGGCGTTTTCGACGTAGGTGAAGTCGCGGGATTGCTCGCCGTCGCCAAAGATGGAGGGCTGCGTCTCTTCGAGGAAGGCCAAGCAAAATTTCGCTAAGACGCCGGAATACGGCGAGCCGGGATCCTGCCGAGGACCGAAAATATTGAAATAGCGCAAGCATACGTTTTCGAGGCCGTAGCAGCGGCCAAACGTTTGCGCATAGAGTTCGCCGACGAATTTCGTGACGCCATAAGGCGAAATGGGTGCCGGCTGCATCGTTTCTACTTTGGGCAGAGTCGGTGTCTCACCGTAGGCAGAAGAGGAAGCGGCGAAAACCATGCGTTTCACTTTGGCATCACGCGCGGCGACGAGCACGTTTAGAGTGCCATCGATGTTGATTTTGTTCGTCTCGATGGGGTCCTTGACGGACCGCGGGACGGAAGTGCGAGCGGCCAGATGCAGGACATATTCGGCCTCGTGCATGGCCTTGCGGACAACTTCGATATCCGTGATAGTGCCCTTGATAAGAGTGATTTTGTTGCGAATCTCGGCAAGGTTCTCCTCCTTGCCGGACGAGAGGTCGTCGAGCACGACCACGCTATGGCCGCGCCGAACCAGTTCGTCTACCGTATTCGAGCCGATGAAACCGGCGCCGCCTGTGACGAGGTAGCGCATTCGGGAATTCCTCCTCAATCCTGATCCGCGAACGGCGGAGTGCCGTCTCGGTCATTCACGCGGCGCCGGCGAAGACGCGGGCCCCGCGTTTTGGTAACCTCAAAGTTCGCGGCTAGCGTCCGGCGGAATTCGCTGGGCTATCGCTGACGAACTCGTATTGTACGACGGAAGACAAAAAGACAAGGGACTGTTTCCCAGGCAGGTCACACAAAGAGCATGAGCTACCGCAAAGTCATAGGCGTCGCCGCACTGGTGGTTTGTGGATGTGCTGTGGGAGGTTACTACTACATGCGCGAGCGGAGTGGGGGGGCGTCGCACGCATCGGCTTCCACAAGTATTTCCGAACCGTCGAGCGTTCCCACCTCTGGTGTCCCTTCGGTTGCCCCGCCAATCTCTTCGCCGGCTTCGGCCCCAAAAAACAATAGCGAACCGTTGACATCTGCCGGGCTTCCTCTGCGGGACGGCGAAGTGCTGGAGTATTCGGCGAACGTCGCGAATCTGACGGACGTGGCCAATCTAAAATTGGTGGTGGGCGCTCACAAAGACTTCTTTGGGAAGAATGCGTGGCATCTGCAGGCTTTCGCGCACACGGAAAATCCTCTTCGGATGGTTTTTGAGTTGGACGACCAGTTTGACTCTTACAGCGACGCGGCGACCATGACCAGTCTCCAGTACGAAATGCATTTGAGCGAACGGGGACAAAAAGTGAATTCCGTGCAGCGTATGACGGCCACCGGAAAAGAACCGGCTCCTCCGGATGCCTCCGAGGCCCGCGTGCTTCCCGGAACGCGCGATCCGCTTGGAATGCTGGAATATTTGAGGAATGTCGATTGGACGAAGACAGCGGAGGTTCGCTGCCCTGTTTATGACGGGCATAAGTTGTATGAGGTTCGGGCGAAGCTCGCCGGCGCTGGCGAGGCCGTAGCTGTTCCTGCGGGCAGTTACAAAACGTCAAAGATCGAAATTCGCGTGTTCGAAAACGGCGAAGAGATGAAAGACGCACAATTCACCATGTACATCGCCAATAATGTTGCGCGCACACCCGTGCTTCTCGAAGCGATCATGCCATTTGCAACTGCGAGAGTGGAGCTGCAACGCGCGAAGTAGACATTCGTTGTTTGTTACTCTCAGCGGTGAGCATCTCTTCGCCAAGTGCAGCAAATGGTCTGCAGGCCGCACAGATCACGGCAGGCTCTATCCTATGGCCAGCCGTTCTATCACCGCGCAAGCGATGTGGCCGATAGTTATATGCGCTTCTTGGATTCGCTGAGGGTCTCGCGAGGGAACGTTCAGCAAAAGATCCACTTTGCTGCCGAGCGCGCCGCCTGTTTCGCCAGTGAAAGCAACGAGGTAAGCGCCCTGCGTCCGGCCCGCTTCTACGCCGCGCACAATGTTCACGCTGGTGCCGCTGGTCGAAAGCGCAACGAGAATGTCTTGGCGAGCGACAAGCGATTCGATTTGCCGCGAGAAAATGCGCTCAAATCCGTAATCGTTGCCGGCAGCTGTGAGGATGGATGGATTAGTGGTAAGCGCCAGCGCCGCCAGCCCATGCCGTTCGGACTGAAGCTTCACCACAAGCTCTGCGGCGAGATGGCTCGCGTCGGCCGCACTGCCGCCATTTCCGAAAAAGACGATTTTTCCGCCCCCTCGCAGCGCCGCCGCGCCTTTTTCAGCGAATTGTCCGATGCGTCCGACAAGCTCTTCGGAAAAGCTCTGCTTCACCCGAGCGCTTTCCTCGAGTTGCCGCCGGATTTCATCCGCGAATGAAGGCATCGTGGCCTAGCAAAGAACGATTTTTTCGCGATGGCGCATGACTCGCCGCGTGGCGTTGCGCGTATCCACAACCAGCTTGGCGGCATCCACAATCGCCACGTAGTCGTAGCTCGAGTGATCCGTCGCGATGATCACTCCGTCGTAGCTGCCTAGCGTTTGGGCATTCAGCGGAACGGACTTCATGTTTTCATAATTGTAGTGCCGCATCTTGTGGAGCTGCGGGAAATAAGGATCGTTGTATTCCAGATTCGCCCCGCGCTGCTTGAGGAGCTGCATGATTTTCAACGTTGGCGACTCGCGGAGGTCATCCACATCCTTCTTGTACGCCACGCCGAGAATCAAGAGCTTTGCTCCCTTCAGGCTTTTTTTGTGCTCGTTGAGAGCCGCAGCGACCGCGTCCACCACGTGGTAAGGCATGGCGGTGTTAACTTCGCCGGCCAGCTCAATGAAACGCGTCGAGAAATCGAACTCCCGCGCCTTCCAGGAAAGATAGTACGGATCGACCGGGATGCAGTGCCCTCCAAGTCCCGGCCCAGGGTAGAAGGGCATAAAACCGAACGGCTTCGTGGCTGCCGCATCGATCACTTCCCAAATATCTATCCCCATGCGCAGGCTGAGCATCTTCAGCTCGTTAACCAGCGCGATGTTGACACAGCGAAAGATGTTTTCAAGCAGCTTTGCCATTTCCGCGGCTCTGGTGGAACTGACGGGCACAACGCGCGCGACAACTTGCGCGTAAATCGCTTGCGCGGCTCGACCGCTCGGTGGATTAACGCCGCCGACGACCTTGGGAATCTGCGCCAAGCCAAATTGCTTATTGCCGGGATCTTCCCGCTCGGGCGAGAACGCCAAAAAGAAATCACACGCGATATTTTCGTTTTCCGGGCCGGCAGCGATCGGACAATGCAGCCCGCTCTTCTCGAGGATCGGCAATACGAGTTCCTCGGTGGTACCCGGATAAGTTGTGGATTCGAGCACAACCAGCTGGCCCCTCTGCAGGTGAGGCTGAATGGAAACGGCGGTCTGTTCGACGTAGCTCAGGTCAGGCTCACGGCGTTCGTCCAAGGGCGTGGGCACACAGATGATGATGGCGTCCGCTTCCTTCAGCCGCGCGAAATCCGTGGTCGCGCTGAAGTGCTTGGTATTGACGAATTGCTGGATCTTGGTTTGCGGGATGTGCTCGATATAGGATTTGCCCGCGTTTAGCATCGACACCTTGTTCGGATCGGTGTCAAATCCCGTCACTTTGTGGCCAGCCTCCGCAAAACGCAGGGCCAGAGGCAGCCCAACGTAGCCGCAGCCAATGATGGCGACCTTCAGTTGAGCGCCTTTGAAGAATTCGGGTTTCCGGTCTATGGGCATGAGTTACGTCGCTCTCCTCGTTATTTTTGGGGATAAAGCAGGCCATTTGGCCGATTGGATAAAGACAGTTAAATATAGCAGGTTCTTCGCGAACTAAAAAACATAGCCTCATCGCGTGTTACCGCTTGTTCAAGAGTGGTTGCGGCTTGCGGCAAGACGCGGGAAGATAGAATCCATGTGTTGCGCCGCGAGAAGGAACCGCTATTGCGTAGCCGCCACTAATCGATGACTCTTATCGTTCTCCTCCTCGGGCTCGTCGTTGGAGTGCTTGTGGGCTTGCTCGGGATCGGTGGCGGGGTGGTGCTGGTTCCGGCATTGGTCTATCTGCTCCACATGGACCAGCATCTGGCTCAGGGCACTTCACTTCTTATCCTGCTTCCGCCCGTGGGCCTCGGCGCTCTGCACGAATACTGGAAGCAGGGGCAAGTGGATTTGCGCGCTGGAGTTTTGTGCGCCCTGGGAATTCTGGCGGGTGGCTACCTGGGAGGCTTAATCGCAGTTCCTCTGGCTTCACGCCAGCTCAAAGGACTGTTCGGCTGCTTTCTGATACTGGCTGCGTTTCTGCTGTGGAGGAAGCCGCAACCCCAGAGTGAACCAATGTCCGCCGCCGGCGAGGGCTCCGCCCGTGGCTGATGGCCCAATGCGCAGCGCAGGCATTTTTTTGGCGGCCTGCCTTTGCGGCGTGGCTTCCGGTCTATTCGGAATCGGCGGCGGAGTTATCCTGGTCCCATTTTTGGCCTTGTTTTTTTCGTTCGGGCAACACCGTGCACAGGGAACAAGTCTGATTGCGCTGATACCACCTACGGGTTTGCTGGCGTTTCTGGCGTATGCCAAGGCGGGCGACGTTTCCTGGAAGAACGGTTTGCTTCTTATTCCAGGTGTTTTTGTCGGAGGCATTTTGGGTGGCTGGCTCGCAAAACGGCTGAACCCGCGGCGAATGCGGCAAGTATTTGCGGGACTGATGTTTGCGCTCGGAATGTGGCAGGCGGTTACCGCTTGGCGGTCTTAGGAGTTCGCAAATAACATGGTTGATGTTCACTGCCATCTTTTGCCTGGGCTCGATGACGGCCCGGACAACATGGAGGATTCGCTGGCGATGGCGGAGTCCGCGATTGCCGATGGTATCACTCACGTTGTTGCCACACCCCACTCCAGCAACCAATATTCGTTTGACTATTTTCGAGTGCGTGAACTGCGCGACGAACTCCAGGCGAAGATTGGCGGCGGCCTTCTGCTGGCTACCGGTTGTGATTTCCATCTCAGTCCAGAAAACATGGACGCGTTGCGCGCGGATGCCGCACGCTTCTGCATTAACCAGCATGACTATCTGCTTGTGGAGTTCAACCAATATTCGATTCCACCGAGCATGGACCAGACTCTGCACGAGATTCAACTTCTGGGGCTGAGGCCGATAATCACTCATCCGGAGCGCAACGCCATCCTTCGTCTCCAGACAGATCGGCTTGCGAAATGGGTGAGGCTCGGTTGCCGCGTTCAGGTGACGGCTGGATCCTTGCTGGGGGTTTTCGGCACTGGGGCGCAAAAAGATGCCTGGCGCTGGCTGGGCGACGGGCTAGTCCACATTGTGGCTAGCGATGCTCACAATATGCGCGGACGCCCGCTCAAGCTCCGGCCCGCATTCGATCAGGTCCGCGAGCAGTTCGGAGAAGAAAAGGCCAACGCCCTGTTTGTAGAGAATCCGATGGCGGCCTTCGAGGGTCGCGACTTGCCTTATGTGCCATCTCTGCCAGAGGAAAGCTCACATCCGCGTCGCAAACGATTTTTCTTTTTCTGAGTTTCTAATTCGCGGCGTGAATCGGCGTTCCCGCCCAGGCATTCAAGATCCCAAGGCATTCGCGAACAACGTCTAGCGCATCACTCGTGGTGCGCCACCAGTGGCTGGGTTCAAACGGATCTTCCGAGGCAGCCCGTATAATCGCTTTTCCCTGGTTCGCGGCTAAATGGTTCCAAAGGATTCGCGCGCGCCTGGTGTGAACTTTGGACGTCACAAGGATGACGGTGCGGTACTTCTGCGCCGCCATCGCCGCGGAAATAGCTGTGATTTCGTCCGCCGTATTGACGATGGGAGGCTGAAGCAAGTGGATGACACCCGCGGGTACTCCTTCGTGCATCAGTACTTGCATGTTGTAAACATCTTCGCCGGCATAAGAAATTCCCATGGCCCGGAGTGTTGCCTCGGGCTCGCTGGAATATGTCAGCCACACTTCCGGCGCATAACCTTCGCGATACAATTTCGCAGCTTCCATGGCCCGAATAGGCATACGCCCGCTCAGGACCGCGATGGCTTGAGCTTTTTCAAGAGGGTCTTGCACCACGAGCCAGCGGCCGATACATAAAAGGAAGAGCGCTGCCCCAAGCACCGCCGCTGTCAGGAGACTAACAGCGATTCTCGCAACACGTCTCTTCTTTAGGACGACGATCTCCGGACTGTTTTGCGTTATCATCCTTGTACATTACGCCTAGGCGCATCGTAGCCCCCGCCAGATGTGTGGTCAATTAGCCTTGCACACCCTACACTGGCCGGCTGCGAATTTCAGGAGGCTGCATGAAAGCGGTGGTGACGGGGGGAGCTGGATTTTTGGGGTCGCATCTTTGTGACCGGTTGATCGCGGAAGGATGGGAGGTGTTGGTTCTCGACAATCTTGTAACCGGAGTTGATTCCAACCTTGGGCACCTACTTTCTCACCCTAATTTTCGCATCGCGCGGTGCGATGTGTCGAAGTATATCGACGTTCCAGGCCCGGTCGACTACGTCTTGCACTTTGCTTCGCCGGCAAGCCCAGTAGATTATCTGAAACTCCCCATCCAGACGCTCAAGGTTGGCGCGCTCGGCACACACAACGCACTCGGGCTTGCTCTCGCCAAGAAAGCCAAGTTTTTCCTGTCTTCCACCAGCGAGTGTTACGGCGACCCGGAAGTTTCTCCGCAGCCTGAAGAGTATTGGGGCCATGTAAACCCCATCGGGCCGCGCGGCGTGTACGACGAAGCCAAGCGTTTTGCCGAAGCCATGACCATGGCTTATCACCGCTATCACGGCGTGGACACCCACATTGTCCGCATCTTCAACACCTATGGCCCTAAAATGCGCCTCAATGACGGCCGCGCATTGCCCAATTTTGTTCATCAGGCGCTGACCGGCAAGCCGATTACCGTTTACGGCGACGGCAAGCAGACCCGCAGTTTTTGCTATGTATCCGATTTGATCGAAGGAATTTACCGTCTGATGTTGTCAGACGAACACTTGCCCGTGAACGTTGGCAATCCGCAGGAGATCACCATTCTCGATTTTGCAGAGCGTATTCGGACTCATTTCGTAAACGCTCCCGCTATTGTTTTCGAACCGCTTCCACAGGACGATCCGAAACAGCGCTGTCCGGACATTACCAAAGCCAAGCGAATCCTGAAATGGGAGCCCAAGGTTGGACTGGACGAAGGCTTGCGTTTGACTCTTGATTATTTCAAGCGAACTTTCTCGGCGAGAACGGGTTCTTGACGAACGGATCGGAACGAACCCCGGCTTTGCGCGGATGTGTTCGTTCCGTTATCTGCTCGGTGACCCTACGAACCCTCTACGCTCTGCCGAACGAATAGTATTCGAATCCAAGTTCCCGCATGTGCTTGGGAGAATAGAGGTTTCTGCCGTCGACGACGAGCCCTCGTGCCATGAGCGGTTTTGCGCGTTTCCAGTCCAAATTGCGGAAGACGTCCCACTCCGTGCAAACGAGCGCGGCATCCGCGCCTCGCAACGCTTCGTAAGGATCTGCGTGGTACGTCACCTTCGGAAAGAGGGCCTTCGTCCTCGAGATAGCCTCTGGATCCGTGGCGTGGACAATCGCCCCCTCCTCCAGCAACTTTTTAACGACTTCGAGTGACGGCGCAAACCGAATGTCGTCCGTATTCGCCTTGAAGGCTAAGCCCAGCACGGCAACGTGCTTTCCTTTAACCACCCAGAGCGCCTTATGCACTTTTTCCAAAAAACGTTCGATGCGTTGCTTGTTGACGCGCTCCGTGGCTTTCAGCAGGTCGAAATCAACTCCCACGGAGGCCGCCAGATGAATGAAGGCCTGCACATCTTTGGGAAAGCAAAAGCCGCCAAACCCCAAGCCCGCGCTCAAGAATTGTCCCCCAATTCTGGGGTCCAATCCCATTGCATGGGTTACTTCCTTGACGTCCGCCCCAATTCTTTCGCAAAGATCGGCAATGACGTTGGCGTAGCTGATCTTCAGGGCCAGAAACGAGTTTGAAGCGTGCTTGATCAGCTCGGCACTGTTGATCGTGGTCACGAGGAAAGCTGCATCGTGGTCTGTTGGGCAAGTGCCATTGTGCACCGGGCAGTGAAAGCGGCGCTCCAGGATTGGCCGGTAGATTTCGCGCAATTCGGCTGCCGACGATTCATCCTCGACACCGACCACAATGCGGTCCGGGTGGAAAAAGTCTCCTACAGCCGTGCCCTCGCGCAGAAATTCGGGATTCGAAGCCACTCGAAAATGAGATTTGCCGCCGCCGCTGTACGCTGCGAGCGCCCGCTGCAGTTCCAGCCCCGTCCGTGCAGGTACGGTGCTTTTCTCGATCACCAATTTCGGGGAGCGGGCTTCCTCGGCAATCTGCCGCGCCACTTGATCGATTGCGGAAAGATCTGCCTCACCGCTTTCCTTAGGCGGCGTGCCCACGCAAATGAAAATGGCATCGCCCGCGCGGATTGCCTCGCCCGCATCAGGAGTATAAGAAATGCGGCCAGCCTTTTTCGCGGACGTCAGTATCTCTTCCAGGTGATGCTCATAAATGGGCACTTCTCCGGCCTGCAGGCGCCTAATGCGCTCCGCGTCGATGTCCGTGCAGGTCACTTCATGCCCGGCCGCTGCCAGGCAGGCGCCTGTTACTAGCCCAACGTAGCCACATCCAATCACAGAGAGGCGCAAATCAGGTTCTCCTTAGGAGCGCTTTGGGTAACCACTTAACGCTGCCTTGAACTCAAAGCAATCACTATATTTTCGCTGAACCTCGACGCGGAGGAAAGCACATCGTCGCAGACCGTTGCTCCGGTAGCACAATTCCTTTCAGGCTCTCTCGGCGCATCAACGGCACTGCCACTTACTGAATCCGGCCCGCCTAACCTTTTAATCCTCGGCCCATCAGAAGTCCTCTCAGACCCAACAGCACCAGGCGTGGCTGGCGGCGCACAACATTCCAAAGCAGGCGCGTGGACTCGTCGCGATTGATTTCACCCAGGGACTCGCGCGTGGACGCATCGAGGAGATCCACTAACTGTGAATAGTCTTTTTGCTGAAAATGATGAAGGGCCCGCCGGATCAGCCAGTGCGTCCCAAGTTCGCGGCGAAGGGCTGTCAGTTCCTTACCGCCGCCCGTCCGCAAAATGGCCTGCCCAACTCCAAGAGCGCCGCGCAATCCCGTCACGATTCCACCCACGGTAGACACTTTCACCTGCGCCGCCGCGTCTCCAACCAGATAAACTTCCCCATTTCCAATGCGCCTCCGTACTGGCACCCACCGCCGGTATACAGGAATCCTCGCTCCTTGCCATCCCAGTGGCTCCATCCGCTTTTTTTCGAGAAAACGCTGGAGACATATTTTGGTGTCGCGGCCTTCTTCGCCGATGATTCCCAGCGCGCCGCGCTCGGAGGATTCAGGGATTAGCCAATAGAAATATGGCGTATCGTCCGGAACGAACCAAACGCGCGTCGTGTCGACCGGGTGATCCTTCGGCAGGCGAACGATTGCTTGCACCAGCGGGACTGTCTCGATGGGAGGCCAGCCGGCGCTTCGAGCTACGCGGCTCGAAGCGCCGTCCGCTCCAACGACGCTATCCGCATGCAATTCCTCGCGCTTTCCGGCGGATTCGATTTCCACCCTTAGCCCCCGCGCATTCGGGGCTAACCCAAGAAAACGCGTGTCAAACGAAAGATAGGCGCCCGCCTGTTGTGCGCTTCGCGCCAATCCAGGAATTAGCCGCGATCTCTCAATGATAAGATCGGGCCTCGCCAGCGCAACTTGCGCCGATCGGCCATCCGTAAACAGCTCGAATCGCCGGATTTCGTTGACAATGCTTTCGTCGGCTGCCGCACCGAGCTGGCTGCGAAATTGATCCGTAACGATCAACGAACGTGCTGCCGGTTCGAAGCTTGGCCTCGATTCCAGCACGCGCACCCGCCGGCCGCCTGCAGCTACCGTTGCTGCCGCGAACAAGCCAGCAGCGGAGCCTCCTACAACGAGGACCTCGCCGTTTTTCTCACCTTGCCGGGGCTGCCGTTCAGTGCTTGACACGATCTCGTTTTCCCAAGTCGCGCATACACCCAGAACATTTATTCGGTCGGGTACTTGCGCTCAATCATCCCAAGTGTATTGACTGATTTCCGTCTCACCCGTAGGGACGTGCATTAAGAATCGGTGAGACGACAACCCGCTAAGTATAGCGAATCCACTTATGCGGGCAAACCTGCCGGTCGCCGTCGCCACTCGTGGGTCGAACACGTCACGATTCACGCTGAACTCAGGAAATTGTTGCCGGCTTCTGTGCTTGGCGTTCATATGGTGCGCGCTCGAGAAACATCACGCCAGCCAGCACAAGGACGAACGCAAAAACCGCCACCAGAACCGCGGAGAGGGGCGCCATGTAACTCACCAATAGAGCAGCTCCGCCGCTCAGCAATCCCAAAAGATACATGCTCACGACAGCCCCACGATGTCCCAATCCCAGATTTGCCAGCCGGTGGGCGGCGTGGTCTTTACCAGGCGTGGCAAAAGGCAACAATCCGCGCCGCGACCGCGAAATCGTCACGAGGGTTGTATCGAATATCGTCACTCCCAGAATCAACAACGGGGCCAGCCAGGCAGATATATGGTTGGTGTGTTCGAGCCTTAGCTTCAATCCCAGCGTGGCCATCAAGAATCCCAGAAACATGGCCCCGCCGTCGCCCATGAAAATCTTGGCTGGTTTGAAATTCCATCGTAGGAAACCCGTCGCTGCTCCAAGAACAGCCGCCGCCAGAGTGGTGACCAAAGTCTGGCCGTTCAGGTACGCAAGCAGAGCGAAAAAAATGGATGCCGTGGCGGCTACGCCCGCGCAAAGCCCGTCCATGTGATCCAGGATGCTAAACGAAGCGGTAATTCCCACCACGAAAAAAACGGTCAGGACCGCATCCAGTAAGTATCCCATTCGCCCACTCATAAATACTTCAAATACCTGCGCATGAATCCCGGTCGCCAGCAGAACGCATGCGGCGAGCGGCATACCAAGAAACAGTTTGATTTGATGATGCAGTAGCCCCCGGTCATCCAAAATGCCTACGGCCGCCACCACTGTCGCGCCCGTTAAAATTCCCACGATTTGGGCTCGCGCTTCACCCGTAAACGTAAACAGTACCGCGAGCATCACGGCCCCATACATGGCCAGCCCTCCCAGCAACGGGATCGGCCTTAGATGGACTTTGCGCGGTCCGGGAAGATCCACCATCCCAACGCGCAATGCAAGCGCGCGTACTGGCACCGTCAGCGTCAAGGACGCAAAAAGAGCTATTAGAAACGCCAGCAAACCTGCAGGCATGTTCCCTCTTTATTTTTAAGGATACCGGCCGGGGCGATGCGGCCAGTGCCTCGATCGTTTTCTGCCGGGTTTGGGGTCCGGCTCCCAAGAAATGATGGCTGCCCCACGCAGCCTTAACACGATACAGGGGATTTTGTTGCTCATCAATCGGGAATATCTGGTAGGTGATTGGAAAACAAAGGAATAGCAAAAATGACTGCGACCGGCAAGGAATCCGGTGCTGCTGGCACGCTAGGTTTGTCGACTGCTACCTCTCGGTGAGCATACGGCCAAACGTCCGCTTTACTTCCTCGCGATTCCTCGTAGCATAATACCAATCTATTGTGCGTTGCAGCCCATCGCGAAAGGCCACTTTAGGTTCCCAACCCAACAGCTTCTTCGCAAGGGAATTGTCCGCCACGCGATTGAGCGGCCCCGTCGGCATGTCCGGGCGCAACTTGATCTCCGCTTTGTGGCCCGTAAATTCACACACCATCTTGGCTGCATCTAGAACGCGGATCCGTTCCATCGTTCCCAGATTGACGGCCGTGCCATCGTTTATTTTTTCCCCCGCCAGGATTGTCCCTTCGACAATGTCCTCAATGTACGTCCAGTTCCGGATTTGTGTTCCGTCGCCCCATACTTCGAAGGGGTTCTGCCCTAGAAAGGCCCTCGCAATCATGGCGATGACCGCGTGATTCTCGACCCCCCGTGGCCCGTACACCGTGAAATACCGGCAGGATGCCGCGCCCATGCCATGTTCCTTCGCATACGCGCTGAGGGTAAACTCGCCCATCAATTTGGCCCAGCCGTAGGTGTTATCGGCATCGTTCGGACCCTTTGTAAGCTCTTCCGTCAGGTACAGCTCCTTCTTCACGTCTGACTGCATAAAATTCGGGTACACGCAACCGGAAGACGCGAACACCACCTTTTTTACTTTCGCTTTTAGCGCTTCCGCGAAAACCAGTCCATCCAGGAAAAAATTTGAGGCCGGTCCGGCCTGATGCAGATCGACGTATCCGCGGCCACCATGGTCCGCCGCCAAATGAAATACCGTATCCACACCTTGCATCGCCGAGCGCGTAATCCCCGGTTCGCGCAGGTCTGCTTGTATAAATTCTATCTTTCCGCCGGTGACATGCTCCTTGATGTTGTCGCGATGTCCGCTCGTCAGGTCATCGACGACGCGAATCTTCGCGCCCTTTGCAAGAAGATGATCGGTCAGCGTAGACCCAATAAACGAAGCCCCGCCGGTCACCAGCACAAGCTTTCCGGTCCAAAAAGTTTCCAAAGACGTCACGCGTTCACGGCCTCCTCGATGATTTTCACGAATCTCTGCAATTCTTTGACTCTATCATACTCAGGCGCAACGGCCCGGGCCGCACGGCCCATGCTCACCACTTTTCCAGGATCCGTCGCGAGAGAAAGAATAGCTCCCGCAACTTTATCTGGGCTGTCCGGATCGGCGGATACAGCAAATCCAAATTTCGCTCCGAGCCACGCCGCATCCGTTTCTTCTGGCGCCACGGTTATGATGGGTTTCCCAGCCGCCAGGATTCCATACATTTTGCTGGGCACCACCACTCCTTCGAGGCCGCGCTTCACCGTAATGACATGCGCATCGGGCGCAGCCAGCACGGACGGGATTTTGCTCGCCGGAAAGAACGGCAGAAATCGCACGTTTTTCGCACCCTTCGCCAGTGTTTCCACGTATCCGCGCTGCGCGCCTTCGCCGACGAAGACTAGGCTCACGCCATCCGCCTCCAGCTTTTCAACTGCCGCAATTAAAGTCTCCCACGCGCCGTAAAAGCCCAGATTTCCCGCGTGCAGCAGCACGAATTTGGAATCTCCGCGAATCGCTCCAATAACGTCCTCATCCATCGTGGGTTGCGGCCCATCTGGCGGCAGAATATCCGTCCCATCGCGAACGATCTCGACGCCCGCCGGATTAACGCCTTTAGCGACGATTCGTCCGCGCATATCCTCTCCCAGCACAATCACGCGCGTTGCTCGCCTCAAAGCCCAGCGATGCAGTCTTTCCCAGATGCGCGACAGAACCCCGGGCTCGACTATCGACCCTCCTATGGCCATATCTGGATACATATCGCGAATGTTGTACACATACTTCTTGCCCTTTAGCAGTGCCACAATCGCTCCCACAATCCCTTCGAACGGAGGATCGGTCATCGCCAGCACTACGTCGCTTCGCACGAAAAGCGCCCGGGGAATAGCCAGCACCACGTAACTCAAATAATTCAGCACTCGCCGCTTCATGGCGAACCGCGGATAGTCCGTCGAGCCCACGCGCACTACACGCGCTCTTCCTACTTTTTCCGTTCGCCAAAGCCGCCAGCCACGCCGTTCGCTTGGGTCGTAAGAGGGCCGTCCGCAGAGCACGGTAACCTCATGCCGCGCAGAGAGCGCTTCCACCACCGTTGCTGCCATCTTCGCCGTCGCTGAGGTGTCCGGTGGGTAATAGAGATTCAGGAGCAGGATTCTCATTCGAACGGGACTCGCGGCATTCGGTTCACGGCCTGGTAATCAGGAAGTCGCCAAGCACCAGCGCATCCATCTGCGTGCGTTGGAAGCAATCGAGCGCTTCCGCAGGGCTGCAAACAATAGGCTCGTTGTCATTGAAGGAAGTGTTCAGCACCACGGGCACTCCCGTGAGTTGCTCGAACGCCTTGATCAGGCTCCAATAGCGCGGGTTCGCTTCCCGCGTCACTGTCTGAAGCCTTCCCGTCCCGTCTACATGCGTCGGCGCTGGAATCTTGTCGCGCTTCTCCGGCCGCACGGAATATGCCAGCGTCATGAACGGGGAAGGATGCGATTTCTCGAACCACTCGCCGGTGGATTCCGCAAGAATCGATGGAGCGAATGGCCGGAAAATTTCGCGATGCTTGATACGCTGGTTGAGTATTTCCTTCATCTCCGCTCGCCGCGGGTCGGCAACGATACTTCGGTTACCGAGCGCACGTGGACCCCACTCCGCGCGCCCTTGGAACCATCCAAGTATCTTTCCATCGGCCACTATCGCAGCCGTGCGTTGCATCAAATTGTTCTCCGCCAGCTCTTCCACGCGGCAACCATTCCGCACCATTCCATTTGCATCGATTGCGCTTCGACTTTCATCGCGCGTATATCCCGGTCCCCAGTAAGCTTGATCCATCACGAATGTCCGCGGATTTCCTAAAATCTGATGCCACACATAGAACGCAGCCCCCACTGCTAGCCCCGCGTCGCCTGCCGCCGGATGTACGTAAACCTGCTCAAACCCCGTCTGGTCGAAAATTTTTCCGTTGGCCACGCAATTAAACGCCACTCCCCCTGCGAGGCACACCGCCTTCAGCCCAGTTCGCTCCGCGAGCTTTTTCAGCATTCCCAGATAAACTTCCTCTAGCCGTGCCTGTAGTGCGGATGCCAGATTCCTGTGCCTCTGCTCCAGTGGCTCATCGGCATTGCGCTTGGGCCCCAGTTTCTTTTCCATTGCCTCTGAGAACATTTTTCCGAGGATGGGTGTCTTGTCGGCCTCCGCCCAGCTCATTTCCGGTCCCGTACGATGATGCGTGAAGTAATCGAGATCAAGCCGGAATCCATCTCCATGGACGCGTACGATATCCCGGAATGCGTCAAGCTGCTCCGCCTCGCCATATGCGGCCAGGCCCATCACTTTGTACTCATCGCCGAACTTCAGAAAACCAAGGTATTGCGTGACGGCGCTGTAGAAGAGCCCCAGCGAATGAGGAAACGCAATCGCGCCTTCTATCTTCATGCGGCTGCCTTCGCCGCTGCCCCACATCGTGCTCGCGAAATCACCCAACCCGTCCGCGGAGAGCAGCGCCGCTCGCTCGAATGGCGAAACAAAGAAAGCGCTAGCCAGATGTGCCTGGTGGTGTTCTACACGGTGGAATTGTGCCGAAATGTTCGCCGGATCCGTATCGAAGGCTTGCGCCAGTGCTTCCGGTATTCCCGTGAACTTCGCCAGAACCTTCATTCGTTCTCGCGCGAACGATGGCATGCGCATCGCGTAGAAAAGTTTCGTCCCCAGCCGCGCGTAAGGGTTCCTCGGCACGGCCACGCGGTCGATATCCTCCAGTTCCAGCCCCGCCTCGCGTAGGCAGTAACGAATCGCCTGCGCCGGAAACCCCGCGGCATACTTAACGCGGTTAAAGCGTTCCTCTTCGACCGCAGCCACAAGCCGGCCGTCACAAACTATCGCCGCCGACGCATTGCCGTGGTAGGCATTTATCCCAAGAATGTTCATCGTGAGAGAATTCAGTCTACCTCAGGTCCGTGCATCACGCCTCGAGGTGATGTTTGCACCATTCATTGAGGACATACAGCGACCAGGGGCGCGACCATGAAGTTTTTCCCTCAAGAAAGGACTCCCAAACCCCGCGGACGCCGTTCGCGTTAAGCTGTGGCGCAATCGCCGGCGCGATTTCCGAAAAACTGGCCTCTAGTCGCGGACGTAATGGCCCGCGAAGCCACTCTTCCCATGGCAGCGTGAACGTCCGCTTTTTCTGTCCGAGAATTTCTTCCGGCAGCACGCCGCTCAGTGCCTCCACCAGTAGCGCCTTCTGCCCCCCAGCGCGATGCCGTGCCGCATCTGGAAGGGAATTAACGAATTCCACTAACGGCGTGTCCAGCAGTGGCACGCGCACCTCCAGCGAGCGCGCCATGCTCACTGAATCGGTATCGCGTAGCAGCGTGCTCGCCATATAGCAGCGCATTTCCAGCCAAGCGGTCGCAGCTACAGGCTCCAGTTTCCGCGCCTCGCTGGCCGTGCGATCCAGCCATCCGAGCCATGTCGGTTCCAGCGTTACACCATCGGCGCCCACAGTGCTCGGACGGAAACGCGGTTCGATCAGTCTCTCCAGTTGGCCCGGCGGAAAAAGCGCTCGCGCATAAAAGTAAGCGTGCGGAAGCGTGTCCGGATCGCTCCAAGCGGCAACCGCTTTGCGTGCAGCGTCGCACGACATGCGCGTGCTCAAAATTCTTGCGATCAGCGGCGCCGTCGCCCGCCGTATCGGCCGGGGTACAAACCATGCCAGCCGGGTGAGCCGTTGAAGAAGCGCCGTGTTCGCAAAGCTGGCATAACCAGCGAAGATCTCGTCGCCGCCCAGTCCCGAAAGTGCCACCTTCAGCCCAACTTCGCGCGCGGCCCAACACACGAGGGAGGTATTAATGCCGTCCATCGTTGGTTGATCCAGGCCTGCGACGGCTTCATCGATGCGCGCAAGCATCGCTCTTCCATCCAGCGGAACTTCTGTGTGCTGCGTCCCGCATCTTTCCGCAACTCTGCGAGCCAGTGGAGCTTCATCGTAAGAAGTCCCTGGGAACGACAGCGTGAAACTCCGGATTCCTGCCTGGGCGCGTGCCGCAAGCGCCGCAATGGCCCCGGAATCCAGACCTCCTGACAGAAATAGCCCCACTGGCACGTCCGCAATCAAATGTCTGCGTACGGCATCTTCCAACAGCGGGCGCAACTTTCGGGCGGCCGAATCCATATCCTGCGGTTTACGTGGATCGCGTGCCGCGGGGCTCGTTTGCAGATCCCACCAGGGACGCGCTCTCGGCACCCGCCGCCGTTCTGGAACATACAAGAGCATCCGATGTCCGGGCGGAAGAGAAAAAACGCCCTCCAGCATCGTCACCGGCTCCGACGCGCTGCCGAAAAGAAGGTAAGAAGTCAGCGCATCTTGCGAGATCTGCTTGGGCGCTGTGCCGCTCGCCAAAAGTGCGCGCACTTCCGACGCGAAGGCAAAGCCATCCGCCGTCTGTGTGTAATAGAGCGGTTTGATCCCCAGTGGATCGCGCGCCAAAAATAGCAACGGTGCCGTTGCAAATCGTGCTCGCAAATCCAGCAAAGCAAATGCAAACATCCCGCGAAGTTCCGTCAGACACTCTTCGCCCCACTCTTCCCAGGCGTGCACCAGAATTTCCGTGTCGGATTGCGTCGCGAAGCGATGTCCGAGCAGCATCAAGCGTTCGCGGAGTTCGCGATAGTTATAGAGCTCGCCGTTGTAAATCACGGCGACGTCCCGCGTTTCGTTCCAGATGGGCTGCTGGCCGCCGGCAAGATCGATAATGCTGAGCCGGCGCATTCCGAGCGCTAGTCCGGGCGCACGCGGATCACCGATGAGGAATCCTTCTTCATCCGGCCCGCGATGCCGCAATGCCGCCGCCATTGTGCGGACTCGCATCTCCGCATCCTTGCCGCGCGACGCAAATGCAACACCGCAAATACCGCACACGCTATTGTTTGATCTCCGGCGTCGAAAAGAAGGCCGCTCCCGCGCGCAACGCATGCTCGCGCAAATGGAAGCGGGGAATTCTCAAGCGTCTGTCAGCGTACCACGCAAGGCCCGCTCGTAGCAGCAAGAAGAAGAGTGTCAAACAAAGGGATACCACCAGGATGAAGAACGATTCCCGCTCCAGCAGCAAGTTCCAGTTCATGGTCTCGTCCCATCCGGGCAGCGCTTCGTCAAAGGACTTCCGGAGTCCCAAGCCGTAAATAGGAAGCCGCGCCACCCGCACGTGAACGTAACGCTCGTAGCTATATTCGCTCGGATACCCCGGCACGGCCCTAATCGCTTCTGCAAACACAGCGGGGTTGCGAAGTTCCTCTCGCGTTAGTAGTTGTCCCTGAGCATTTCGCCACATAACCCGGTACGCCGGATCGACGATGATCCATCGGCCGTCGATCAACACCTCGGCCACCACGTGTTTGGTGTTGCCTTGAGGCGTTAGCAGAAGCAGCCGCCGTACGCTCAGTCCGCCGCTGCGCCCAAGATTCAAAAATGCGTTGGTTGCCGTCCCGCAGACTCTTAACAGCTGCTCGTAGTTCAGGGTGTTTTGTGGATCGCGTGCCGGCAACTTGGAAGGATTCTCAGCCACATACCGTGCTGGCCCTCTTCGTATCCACCCCAGAATAGCTTCCACTTTCTGTTCAGCGGAGGAGGTCTCCGGCACTATGGCGTCCGAAAAGCCTTTCAGATACTTGCGCACCGAATACTCTCTGATTCCCGCATATACCGACGACACCATTACCGCGAGAAGCAGCAGATTCGCCCCCCGCCATACCATCCGGAAAAGAGAGTGCCCTTTCGCCGGCATTCCAGTCACTCCAGTGCATCGGATTCTGCATCGTATGTAAACTACAATGCAAGCTTATTATACAGTGCTTCCATCTCGCGAACGGGCTCTTCCCACCCCATCCGCGCGGTAACCGCCGTGCATCCCGTAACCAGCCTCTCGCGTAGTTCCGTATCCAGGATCACTCTCTCTATCGCTTTGGCCAACGGACCCTCGTCGTGCTTCACCACTAACCCCGCCACATCCGCCAGCAGCGGAGCGATCCCGCACTCTTCCGTCACGACCACCGGCGTTCCCGCCGCCACCGATTCCGCCGCCGTATTCCCGAAGTTTTCATTCTGCGATGGCAGCACGAACACATCCGCATCGCGATACGCCGCCCATTTCGCCTGCCCAAAAATCGGCCCCGTGAACTCCACTTCCGAAGCCACTCCGAGCTGTGCCGCCAACTCCCTAAGCTCCGCTTGCATTCCGCCTTCGTCCGGCCCCGCGAACACCAGCTTCATCCCCACAGTCTCTTTCGAAATCGATGCAAATGCCCGCAACAGCAGATCCGGACTCTTTTTTCCCGAGAGTCGCCCGAGAAAGAGGATCACTTTCGTCTCCCCTGCAATCCCCAGACTCTTCCGGAAAACGCCACGCTCCGGCCACGACGCCGGCGCTTCCACTCCATTCCGGCGCAGCAAAATTCTTTCACGCGACACTCCTCCGCCCGCCAGTTCCTCAGCTTCCTGTTCCGACGTTGCAATGATCGCGCTCGCTCCCTGAAACAATCGCCGCCCAAACATCGCGTGATAGATCTTTTTTAGCCGCAGGCTCCGTACGATTGGCACATACATCCCGATCGGTTCCAGCACGTATGGAATCTTCCGTCTCGAGCAGGCCGCCGCGACCACCGGCCCAAGAAAATCATAAAGCCCGTAAATATGCGCTACACCAAATTCCTGCAGTCGCGCCCGGCAGAATTTCCTCACCGCCGGGTTCCACGTCACGGACCGGTATCGCATCCAAGTCGGCAGATAAACCGCCGTCACACCGTTCTCCGTGCGTCTCCAACCGAACGGGCTCCTTTCTGCGGCGAATGCTTCCACCGAACTCATTCGCGCCTCGACGCCCCAGTCCGCCGTCAGCACCGTCACTTCATTTCCGCGCCCGGCAAGACCCTGCGCCAGCGCACACACCTTCACCGGCGGCCCGCCGAATTCCAGGAACGGCGCGTAGCTTTCCGTGACGCTTAGGATTCGCATTGTTCGCGAATGATTTTCTTCAGAGACTTGGCAAACACGCTGAACCGGAATTCCCGATCCACACGTTGCCGCCCGCGTGCGCCCATCCTTTGCGCCATCGCTGGGTCTGAAAGCAGCGTTTCGATGGACGTCGCGAGTTGCGGTGCATCGCCGTACGGCACAAGGTAACCGGTCACCCCATCCTCAATCACTTCTGGCGCGCCTCCGTGCGCCCCGCCGATCACCGGTTTTCCGCAGGCCATCGCTTCCAGGTAAACCAGTCCGAACCCCTCACCCCGGCTCGGCAAAGCGAACATCTCACATGCTGCGTAGCACGCAATGAGCTCCTCATTCGTTACCCTGCTAAGGAAGTGCACGTGGCGATTCACGCCGTTCTTTTCGGCAAGGTCTTGCAGCCACGCGCGGTCATCGCCATCGCCCACCGCCAAGAGCTGCAGTTCGGGCCACCGCGTGAGCAGCCGTGGCAGCGCCGTGATCAATGTGTCCATCCCTTTATATCTTTCAGTCGCCAGCCAGCGCCCCACCGTTAGGATTACGCGCCCCTCCGGGTATCCTTCTGGCAATTTTCTTTGAGACACCTTCACTGGAATCGTTTCGAATTCCGGATCGAGCGCCCACGGCAGCACGTGAATTCGCTCCCTGCGCACTTGCTGCTCCGCCACGTGATTCGCCGTGTCCTTGCTCGGCGCAAGGACCACATTTGCCCGTCTCAGCGCTTGCCGCCGCAAGACCGGCAGCGGCTCCCACACCTCCACGCCATGCGTGCAAAGGATCGTCCGGAGCCGCGGGGCAGCAACCCTCATTGCTTGCGTGACGGGCCCCAGGTTCGGGTGACCCGCCAGAACTACTTTCGCGTGTCGCCTCGCCGCCCGAATCGCCGTCGCCGCAAACCGCGCCTTGCTCCGCTCGCACCCAGTGAACACAAATTCCTTCCCACCCACGGACAGCCGGTGCAGCTCGCGCGTATCGTTCAGGCTCACCAGCCGGCAGTCCATATGCCGGCTGGCCGCGAACTCGCTCAGCACAGCCGCCATGTGACGGCCCGCCCGCTGCACCCCGCCGCTCCCCATCAATTCAGAAAACAGTCCAATCAGCACGCGCCGAGTCTGCCTTGTGTCGTAACGTAAGGCAAGTGCTCCTCCGTTGCCCTGCACAACTCTTCACCCGCAATTGCCGCCGCTCGGCCCCAGTGTTAGACTCGCGGCGATTATCCGACTGTGAATATGTCGCTCAGCCCCCGGCTTCCCGTGCTGTGGCAACTCCTTGGGTTTTCAGCAGCGGCCCTGCTCGGATTTACGCAGTTCTTCGTTACCGCCTCCGCCATTCCCCAGGATGTCCCGCCACACGAGGATCTGCACGACGTTATTTCCCGCAAGCCCCTCTGGCCTCCCCTCCGTAACGCCCATGTCATGCTCCGCTATAGCCCCGATGGCCGGAGTCTCATGGTCCAAAATCCTTCCGGCATCTACCTGTTTTCCCACGATCCGCTCACTTTGGGAGCCTATATTTCCGCCGAGGACGTTTATCCCGCGCGTTTCTCCTCCGATTCGCAAACCATCGCCGTCATCGGCTACGGCTTGAAATTGAATCGCGAAAAAATCCCCTACGGACCGCACTTGGAGCAGCGCGAACTGCCCTTTCACGAAGCCTGCCTCGACGAGGAATTCGCGCCCGGAGCCGACCTCTTTGCCTGCCTCCTTCCCGACTTCAATCTTGTCGTCTACCAGCTTTCCACTAACCAAGTCATCTTCTCCGATTCCGCCGCTGACGTTCCGTATTCCGCCAATCGCATTGTGCTCGTGCCTCTCCATTCAGATACAGCCTTTCCAGGTCCTTTCGGATTCCGCTTGGCGAACGACTGGGGTTTCCTTGCAGGAAGGGGAATGAACTTTCTATCTTTGAAATTTTCGCCGGACGGCCAAACTCTGCTGGTAAAGAATAATTCAGTAACCTTTAGCGTCAACCTTGCAACCCACCGAAGAACGTCTCTTCCAGGAGCCGTTCAGAGACGCCTGCAAAGCTCATTCTGCCTGCTAGATGACGACCGCGTTCTGATCGCCTCCAGCGATAAAGAAACTGGGCCCGTCATCATGTCGCTGAAGAGCGGCGAAGTCTTGGCCTCGCCCTCTTTCAAGGCAGACAATGTCCGTATAGCCCGCAATCCACGCTACCTTCTCCTCTCTGACGACGGCACAATTGGAGACCGCGTCTTCGATTTGCAGGAGAACCGCGAATTCCGCGTTCCGGACAACCTGTCTGTTGATATTCTTCGCAACGAGATGGCCCTGTTGAACGATAGAGGTACCTTGTTTCTCTACCACCTGGGGGAAATTCTTCCTTTTCGTGACGCAGATTTGCCACTCGATAGTCTCCCCGTCCTCCGTTCCGCCTCTGTCACTCCTTCCTTGGATCGCCTCGCTTTTTCTCTCGACGGCAACGCGGCCGTCTTTGAAACCGGCACTGGCGATCGCATTTACACCGCACCAAGTTTTTCCGCTGTCACTTTCTCCGGCCAGTCTTCCGCTTACTTTCTCCTTCCCAAAAGGCTCGATGTTCCTCCTCGCATGGTTCAGCTCAAACTTTCCACCAACAAATTATCCGACGCTTGGTCCGGCGGAAAAGACCAGCTCTATTCCGGAGGCACGGTTCTCCTCGAGTACGCTTCCGATAAACAACTTCGATTTCGTATCGGCGCGAATCAGGAAAATGACATACCTTATCGCCTTCGCGCTCTCGATACCGCCACGGGCCAGGAACTTTGGAAACGCCAGTTTCTCGAAAATAGTCCGGTCCCATTCGCTGACCCGCAAGGGGATCGCCTCGTCCTTGCCTGGAATGCCGATAGCCCTGGAGCGGAGGAGGCCGCCAAACGCCTCCCCGCCGTTTGGCAGCTTTTCAAGAAAGCAAAACGCGCAAAATTGGACACTTATTTCGAAGTCTTGGACGCGCTTTCAGGCCAGCCGGTTGGCGGAGTCCTCATGCAACGCGGCAGCGGTCCGTACAGCTTTGACGCCGCATTTTCTGTCGGTGACGCGCTCTTTCTCGTCAGAGATGGAAGGCGCATCTCTGTACTTTCCTTGCAGGATGGAAGCGAAAGGGCGCAGATAGTCGGCGGAATTCCCGCGGCGAACGCTCAAAGCAATCTCTTCGCCTTTGAGGAGGGGCCGGGACGTTTGTTCATATGCGATCTCGCGACCGGCGCCAAGCTCGCTCAGCACAGTTTCCCGCATGCCATCGCCTACACTCATTTCTCCGCCGATGGCAACCGCCTCTTCGTACTGACCAAATACCAGCTCGCCTACATTCTGGATGTTAGTTCTCTCCGCCATATTCAACCGCCCGCCTCCGCTCCCGCACCCCGCTAAATCGCTACGCTGCGCCGCTATACCCAATGCGCCGTACTTCAACAAAAACCGAAACGTAAGACAGCGTACTGGTACGTTTTAGCACCGTCGCCCACCGAAACCTTCTTTCCTCTGTCGTGTTCTAGCCAGCAGGTGCAAAAGTAGCCCGAGTGGCACCCCGCCCGTCCTGATTTCGACCGCCTGCCCAGAAAAGCTCCGAGCGGCACGGCGTCGTTCCCGCGAGCGGATCGGCCGTGCAGCACGGAGATCCGAATATGTCCACTTCAGCCCAGCAAATCCCGCCCTTATCTACCGCTCTCGAACGCCGCTTCTATCCTCGCATCGTCCCTCATGCCCCCCTTTTCCTGGCCATTAGTCCGTCTGACGCATGCCAGGAAGCCCTGCTGCTGAACGTCAGCGAAAATGGTCTTCTCATCTCCACGCCGGCTGACCTTGCATGCAATTTTGTTGCGCGCATCTCCATTCCCCTCAGCACCCTTCCTAAACCCGTACAAGTCACGGCTCGCGTCCTTTGGACCAGTGAGGATCGAAAATTGGCCGGCATCCAGTTGCTCGATCTCACGGAGCACGATCGCCAGCGAATCCGCAAATGGGGCGCTCAAGAATCTTTGCAAGCAGGCCAATTAGGATCAGCTAATCCCCCTCTCGTTGCTAGGTCCTCCGCAGATGCAGCTGAAGCGGCTCAGCAGACTCTCCTCCTTACGCCAGATGCGCCTCCCGATGGTTCACTCAACGTCTTAAAAGACTCCTCTCCCCTCCTTCCTTCTCTTGTCTTCCGCACCCAGCGAGGTTCAATCGCCACGCGTCGAATAGTCATTGCTATGCTCGTAGTCATAGCCTGCCTCGCGGCCGCGTTCTTTCTTAGAAGTGAAACTCTGAGCAAAGCTTTTGCGCGTCTCACGGAAAATAGCTCCACTCCCACCGCCGCCGCAACGCTAACTCAAGACTCTCAAGGCAGCCCCGAGGCTGCGCAGACACCAATACGCAATGCAGTCAGCCGGATCCCATCGCTAAACCCAATTGAGAGCGCTGCAAATGCAAAGAGTGATCTCACCATCACGCCCGCTCTCCGGGATTCCCCACTGAAAATTGCTAATTTCACGGATGCCAGTTCTGTGTATCAAAAAGTCAGTGCGCTGCCGGCTCAGCGGCATAAAATGCGCACCGAATCGACCGTCCCATCGGAGCCGTCGGAGACATCCACTCGATCCTCTGATTCAAATCCTTCGCATCCTCCTGTCGCGAACCAAGCTCCCGCGCGAAACGATTTATCGCCGGCCACGGCCGTTCCGCCAGCTACCGGTATCGCATCCGAAAAAACTCTCGCGGTAGAAAAAACCGATTCTTCTTCTGACGTGTCTCCCGAGCCGCTTCCGTCTGCTCCCGCTCCCCTTTCCATGTCAGCAGCTCTTCCGGCTGCAACTCGCGCTGTCAGCACCACAAATAGCTCCGAGGCTTCTTCCTCAAATTTCACTTCGAATCCAATCGCCGCGCCTGCCCGCGCCGCGATTTCGCCCACACCTGGCGCTCTCATCCCGCGGCCCGCAATGCAGCCCATCGTGCGAATGGACGCCCCTCAACGTCAGGTCCTAGACATCCGTCTCCCGCCCGGTTCCCCCGCGTCCTTCTTTCTTCTGCCTGGACACAGGATTTTGCAGTCTCCAACGGCCACGCTCTATCTCCAGCGTTCTGTTCGTATGCCCGCGGCCCACATCGGTTGGCCCTTCAATCGAACCAGAAAAGTCATCGTCGGGCAGTTGATTTCGCGAGTCGACCCACAGCCTGCGCAATTTCCACCCGTCCCTGGCAGTTCAGTACGCGTCCAAGCCACTATTTCCGAAGATGGCCGCATCGGAAACGTGCGGCCCATCCTTGGTCAGCCAAACCTCCTCCCCGCTGTCGTCCAAGCCATTCGCGAATGGCGCTTTCAACCCACATTGGTCGATAACAAACCGGTCAAAACGCAATGCTACGTAGTGATCCAATTTCACGCGCCGCTCTACACTTCCGCTAAACGCTAGCCGCTCCTCATTAACTTCGAGATCGTCAACCAAGCCAATCCATCTTTCACTGGACGCGAGAAATGGAGAATCCTTTTTCAAACCGTGGGAGTTGGACGCGGGGAACGAGTTCGGGGGTGTTGGTCGTGTTGGTCGTTGACTTGACCGCTCGCGCATCCTAACATTCAACTTTATAGACCTGCCTATTGTCATGATTGGACAAACACTTGGACATTATCGTGTTATTGAGCAAGTGGGCTCTGGAGGCATGGGTGTCGTCTATCGCGCGCACGATCTCAGGCTAGACCGAGATGTGGCCCTAAAGGTAATTCGTCCTCGCGCATCCAACGACAGTTCCCCTCGTGAACGCTTTCGGAAAGAGGCATTACTTTTATCCAGGCTGTGCCACCCGAACATTGCCCAAGTCTACGATTTCGATACAAAAGATGGCGTCGAGTTTCTGATCATGGAATATGTGGAAGGCACTACATTAGCGAGCAAAATTACGGGCGGACCGGTCCCAGAAGAGACCGCAATCAATTTAGGGATTCAAATCGCAAGCGCATTGGAAAATGCCGCCGAAGTAAAAATAGTCCATTCTGATCTTAAACCAGGCAACACCATGATCACTTCGAAAGGAACTGTTAAGATTCTCGATTTCGGTTTAGCGAGGGTGTTCCGATCTGACGCTGATAGCGTAACAGTGAGTTTAGACAATCCGGGAGGAGTTGCCGGGACTCTTCCTTACATGGCTCCTGAGCAATTGAGGGGAGACCCGGCAGACTTTCGGAGCGATCTCTACTCTCTAGGAGCAATTTTATACGAAGCTAGCACAGGTCAGCGGCCGTTTGATTCTCGTATTTCAACTGCGCTCATTTCTGACATTCTCAACAGATCGCCCGTACCGCTTCGACAGCTCAATTCTAATCTGTCGATCAGCTTCCAGAGCATCGTCCTGCGTTGCTTAGCAAAAGAACCTCGGCAGCGATATCAAAGGGCTTCCGAATTGCGAGTCGCTCTGGAAACAATTCGCGGCACTGGAGGAACGCTACCGCTGGACATCACCGATGCGAAACCTTTGTCATTCAGAGTCTTCGCGATTGCTGCCTTATTTCTAGTGACGATTTGTGTTGCCGTAGTGGCGGGCTGGCGATTGTTGAAACGAGAGCCAAAAGTTGACGCTGCAATTGCCAACGAGTTGGCGGTCTTACCGCTGAGCTCCAGGGATAACGGCAGCGACACACTCGCTTTCGATAACGGGCTCGTAGAAACACTAACCTCGCGACTGACTCAACTTGGCAACCATCATCCGTTACAAGTTGTTCCAGCCAGTGAAGTCCGGGCAAAAGGGGTTACAAACTTACAGGAAGCGCGCGAACAATTTGGCGCCACGCTTGGACTGCAATTGAACGTTGAGCGATCCGGGCAACTCGTCCGAGTGAACTACGCACTGGTCGACACAAAACTGCACAGACAACTCGGCGGGGACACGATAACGGCCTCAGCTTCCGATCCCTTTTCGTTAGAAGACAAAGTGGCCGATAGTATTGTGAAATCTCTCGAAATTCAGCTTCAGCCTCAGGAAGAAAGAGTTTTAACCGCACATGGGACCACTCAACCCACTGCATACGACTACTACTTGCAGGGCAGGGGTTACTTGCAAGAGCCCCAAAAGAAGGAAAACGTGGACAGTGCAATCACTGTCTTCGGCCATGCGCTTGAGCAAGATCCTCGCTACGCCCTCGCTATCGCTGGGTTGGGAGAAGCTTATTGGCGGCGTTACGAGCTCGACAAGGAGAATCGATGGGCCAGCCAGGCTCAGGCTTCTTGCGAGAAAGCGATTGCGATCGACGCCAATCAGGCTGAGAGTCGCGCCTGTTTTGGGGATGGTCTATGAGGGTACTGGCAAATACGAAGACGCCGCCAGCGAGTATCGGCGCGCCGTGGAGCTTGAGCCGACCAACGATGATGCCATTCGCGGACTTGCCTCTGCCTTTGCCAGTTTGGGAAAAACGGATCAGGCCGAAAAGACGTTGCAAGCCGCCATCGTCGTTCGTCCACAGTACTGGAAGAGCTACAACTCTTTGGGTGCTCTTTACGTGGGCGAGGCACACTACGAGGAAGCAGCCAAGATGTTCACCCAGGTGATTGCTCTTGCTCCGGATAGTTTTCGTGGATATAGCAATTTGGGAGCAACCTACATTCGGCTAGGTCGCTATCCGGAATCGATCAAATCGCTTCAGAATTCGATCACAATAAGGCTCACGGAAGATGCTTTCTCCAATCTTGGAACGGCGTTTTTTGCGATTCGGCAATTTGATAGCGCAGTGAAGAACTATAGCGAAGCAACAAAGCTAAATGCTCAAAACTATGTGATCTGGGGAAACCTCGGCGACTCCTATTACTATTCCGGAAACCACGCACAGGCCGCCATGGCTTACCAAAAAGCCGTTTCATTGGCCAAGGAGAGATTGGAAGTCAATCCTCGAGACGCATCAGCGTTGAGCGATATCTCGGGCTATTACGCGATGCTTGGGAGGCGCCAGGAAGCTTTAGGCAATTTGGAAAAAGCTCTTCAGTTGTCTGACAAAAAAGATCCTGACGTTTTGTTCGAAGCTGCCATGGTACATAACCAGTTCGGTGAATCGTCAAGTGCCCTCGAATGGCTGGAGAAAGCGCGCAGTGCGGGCTTTCCATCTGCAAGCATCTCTGATGCCCCCGCTTTGGATAACCTGCATGGAAACGTGCAATTTCAAGTCATTCTTCAAGGCGGCCAATTTCATTCCAGGTAGTTCCCAATACATATAAAGGAGCGTCCCATGCAACGGAAAAAATTTGAATCGTGCAAAGACGTACAGGTGAATGTTGGAGACGATTTCGATTGGACAAATTCGGGGAAAACGGACTGCACGATTACTCACTGCGATCCTCCACTCGAACTGAAGCGATATGATGTCCCTGCAGGTGGCACCACGCCGGCGAAAGTTAGTTCCGACGCAAAGCCGGGTAGTTACAAGTATCATTGTAAGTGTAAAAAAATGGGCTCTAAGACGAATCCGCACATCATTGTCAGCTAGAGCCGCGTTCGAGTTGACCGCTCGCAGCCATTGGTGCGATCAAGCTATTATTCCTGGTCCGTGCCTCGGCCCAGAAGAGTTGCGAGTTCGCCAAAGTGGTTGACATAAATATCCGCCGGATACGCCTCGCGGTCATGCACTCCAAATCCGTAGTTCACCGCCGCGGCCAGCGTGCCCGCGTTCCTCGCTGTTTGCACATCCACTTCGGAATCGCCGACGATCAGCGCTTCCGCCGCCTCAGCTCCCAACTCCTTTAAGATTGTGCGCGCGCCCAGCGGATCGGGCTTCTTCGTTTCAAAACTGTTTCCCCCATAAATCACGGGAAAATATTTTGAGAGTCCCATCGCATTCAGAATCCGCACGCTCATCCGCACTGGCTTGTTCGTCAAAACCGCCATCGGCATGCCCGCCAGTTTTTCGAGCGTCTCCGCAACACCTGGATACGCGCGCGTCGTATCCAGTTTGTGCAGCTCGTAGTATTTCAAAAAAAACTCCAGCGCCCTTTCCTGCTCCTCTTCCGTGCAGCCCTCGCCAAGCGCCCTCGCCACCAGTCGCGGCGCACCATTCCCGATGTAGCCGGAAATCGTTTCTTCCGCCAGCTCTCCGCGCCCCAATTCGCGCAGCATTGCGTTGACGGAATGAATCAAATCCAGTTTCGAATCGATCAGCGTGCCATCCAGGTCGAAAATCAGCACACGCACGGAGCTCAACTTTGTATCAGGCATGAGTCCTTCATTCTAATAGCATCATCCTCGGTTTCATCCCTCCTCGCGATTTTTAACTCCTGATGAATTCCGCATTACAGCCCAACAAAAGCCTTCTATCCATTCCCAGATTCACCCTGATTTCGCGTAAACTAGAGGGCTTCCCGCTCGACACAAAACACTACCGGAGACCGAGACCACATGGCCCAGGTTCACCCCTTCCAGGCGTTTCGCTACAACCCCCAGCGTGTCCCGTTCGAACGCGCCCTGACCCAGCCCTACGACAAAATCTCTCCTGCTATGCAGGACAATTATTATGCCGCCGATCCGCACAACCTGGTCTCCATCGAAAAAGGCCGCGTCTATCCTGACGATTCGCCCCAGAACAACGTTTACACTCGAGCCGCCGCCGCTCTGGAAAGTTGGATCCGCGAAAACATTGTCACCCAGGATCCCGTCCCCGCTTTCTATGCGTACGCGCAGGAATATACCGTCCCCGGGACTGCCGAGCAGCGCACGCGCCGCGGTTTCATTGGCGCCGGTAAACTCGAAGACTATTCCGCCGGAGTTGTCTTCCGCCATGAGCACACTCTCTCCGGCCCCAAGGCGGATCGTCTCGAACTCCTCCGCCACACGCGCACTCACACCGGTCAGCTCTTCATGCTCTATTCCGATCCGCAGCAGCGCATCGATGCGATCCTGAAAGACGCCGAATCGGCCGCCCCCGCAACCACGCTCCGCGACGAATACGGCGTTGTGCATCGCTTGCGCGTTATCGCCGATCGCGATCGCACCGCCGCTATCCAGTCCGCGATGCAGGAACAAAAGCTCGTCATCGCTGATGGCCATCATCGTTACGAGACCGCTCTCAATTATCGCAATGAGCGCCGCCTCACCGCCGGCGGCCTTCATCCCTCTGCTCCCTATGCCGTGGGCTCCTACGATTTTGCGATGATGACGTTCGTCAACACCTGCAGCGAAGGCCTCACCATTCTTCCCACTCACCGCCTCGCCGCCAATCTCCACGATTTTTCCTGGAGCGAAGCCCGCCGCTATCTCGAGCCCTGGTTCGAAGCGCAGACATTTCCTTTCGCCGGCGACGAGCAAAAAGCCGAAGTGCAAAAAGCTTTTCTCGCCCATCTTCATCAATCACGCGGGCAACGGGCCATCGGCGTTTATCCCGCCGCCGAACCCGCCAAGCGCGCTTACTACGTCTTAACGCTTCGCCGCGGCGCGGACCTAACCCAGCTTCTTCATTCCGTTTCGCCCCTTCAGCGTGGACTGGACGTCGTGCTTCTCCATGACGGAATTCTCGAGCCCGCGTTCGGCATTACGCCGCAAGCCGTCACCGCCGAAAGAAATCTTTCTTACGAACGCGAAGCTTCCGCCGCTCTCGATGCTGTCGACCGCGGCGCCGCTCAAATCGCCTTCCTTCTTAATCCTGTCGACGTCGATCAAGTCATGCGTATCGCTACCGCCGGCGAAGTCATGCCCCAAAAGTCCACCGACTTTTTTCCTAAGCTTCTCAGCGGCATCACCATGTACCGCGTCGATCAGTGACACCGTGTAACGGAACGCGACGGAAGTCTGCGCACCCGGACCCAAAACGCTGAGCAAGCCCGGAAAACACCAGCCACTAGCGCTTCGCCCCACAAATAAAAAGGGCACGCGCAAACGCGTGCCCTCCCACAAAAACTATATTTTGCTTTGCCCGCTTGTCTTATTTCGCGAAACTGCCCACTGCTTCCGCTTCCGTGTTGTACACGTCAAACACCGTCAGCAGTTTGGTGATCTGCAGCACTTCCTGGAACTTCGCGCCCAGATGCGCCAACTTCAGCGACGCGCCCTGCGATTTCGCGCTGTGATGCGCCGCCACCAGCGTCCCCAAGCCCGCGCTGTCGATGAACGTGATGTTCGCCATGTTCAACACAACTTTTTTCTTCCCTTCGGCGATCAAGCTCTTCACTTTTTCCCGCAGCGCGTTGCTCTCTTCTCCCAGCACGATGCGCCCGTCCAGCGCCACCACGGATACGCCATCCACTTCCCGGTTCGTCATCTTCAAAGCCACTGTATTTTCCTCCTCATCGGATAGCAGTTCCGGCGGCAACCCGGGCCGGGACCACAAAGCTTATCAATAATAGTCCGCGCAAGACATGTAATATCCGCAGACCGGGCAAATCAATTTGCATCGCCGCGATTCCAGCCGCTGCGAGCACACCGGACAATACCGCGAAGCATCTTCCCCGGGGATCCCCACAGTCCCTTCAACATTCCTCGGCGAGGCTTCCTGCGTAGAAACCTCAACCGCCTCCCGCTGAACCGGGGCAAGCTCCTGTTTCGCGGCACTATTCACGGCCCGACGTTTATAGCACATCCCCCCTCAACAGTGGTAGCGCCGGGGCACCAGTCCCTCCTCGCAACCTCTCGCGTCCAAATTCCAGTTCGCCTCGTCCCCGTCCCAGCCTGCCAATGGATGTCTTTCCGAGCGAAGCGAGGAATCTGCTTTTTCTTCTCTGCGACCTCTGTGTCTCTGCGTTTCGCTTCTCTTTCTTGCCTCTGCGCAACTCCGCGTACTCGGCGGCTCGGCGATATCTTTTCTCTTTTCTTCCCTCAGCTATTCTTTTGCTATTCTCTTCCTTCAATCTCCTATGTCCCTGAAAACCCCCAAGGTCCACGGCCTGAATCTCGATCCCCAATCCCGCTGCCTCCACTATCACTCCCCACTCGACATCATCGCCATCAAAATGAAATGTTGCGGCCTCTTCTACGCCTGCAAAGATTGTCACGACGCCCTGGCCAACCATCCCCTCGCACCCTGGCCCCACTCTGAACAGCACGAGGCAGCCATCCTCTGCGGCGCCTGCCGTTCCATTCTCTCCATCTCCGCCTACCTGGCCTGCAACTCGATTTGCCCCGCCTGCCATGCCCCCTTCAATCCTCGTTGCAGCAATCACCACCATTTCTATTTCGCCGCCACGTAGCCCGGCACTCGGTCTTCATCGAGCCCGCCGCCAGTGAAACTGCCGGCCCATCAGAATGCCCTCCCACGTCGAAGCGTTCGGCTACTCCTCGTCCAGCGAACTCGAATCTGTGATAAAGCTAACAACGCTGCACACGCAAGCACTCCAATTTTCGTGGAACGGTTTAATGAGGGACGCACGTGAGCGTTGAGCCCAACAATCCCATTGCAGTCCCTCAGCTTCGCCGCAATTCTCTTGGTCTTTCCGAGTTGGTCTTCCAGGGCGTCACCCACATCGCGCCCGCAACCAACGTGGTGTTCACGTTTCCGATCATCGCTCTAAAAGCCGGTCCGGATATGCCGCTTTCCTTCCTCCTCGCCACGATCGTTTGCTTCTTCATAGGTAATACGGTCTCTCAGTTTTCAAGATACATGCCATCGAGTGGAGGCTACTATTCGTTCGCCACCCGTGGGCTCGGCAATCGCAGCGGATTCATGGCCACTTGGAGCTATCTGATTTATGAAATTTTGGGGACGGCCGGTTGCACCGGCTTCCTTGGTTATCTGGCTTCAGACATGCTCCGCATGCAGTTCCATGTGAACATTCCGTGGTGGTCGATTGCCTTAGCCACCTGCGCGCTGATTTGGGCGCTCACGCATCATGGCATCCAGCTATCGGGACGAATCGCTGCGGTCCTGGGCGGCCTCGAAGTTTTGATCATGCTGGCCCTTAGCATCACGTTTCTGATCCATCCGGGCCCTGGCTCTGTATACTCCGCCCCTCTCAAACTCTCCGCCGCGCCGCATCATTTCGGCGGCATTTTGGCTGGGATGGTTTTTTCCATACTGGCCCTCAGCGGCTTCGAGGCGCCGGCGCCGCTGGCCCAGGAAGCGCGCCGCCCTGCGAAGTTTATTGCCCAGGCCATCACCCTATCGCTGGCTGCTATCGGCATTTTTTATATTTTCACTTCGTATGCCAGTTCGATCGGCTGGGGCACCGGAGATATGGCCGCCTTCGCCGCCAATCCCAACCCGTACTACGTTCTTGGCCATGCGTTGTGGGGCGGAGTTTGGTGGTTTGTCGTGCTCGCCATAATCAATAGTGCTGTTGGCGTTGGCCTCGCGTGCACCAACGCCGCGTCGCGCGTCATGTACACCATGGGTCGCGCGGGCACGCTTCCCGCAAGTTTCGGGCGCATCCACCCCAGGCATCTGACGCCCACGTTCGCAATTGCCTTTGTCCAGGTAGCAGGCATCGTCGCGATCCTGCTGGTTGGCCTGCTCCTGAAGCCCGATACCATCTTCGGCTTCCTCGAAACGATCGCCACCCTCGCGGTGATTGTTCTCTATGTGATGTCCAATCTCGCCCTGACGCGTTACATGCGCCGCGAACAGCCGGCCCACTTCACGATTTGGCAACATGTCGTAGCCCCGTGGATCGCGACGCTCGCTCTGCTTCCCGTCCTCTTTGTCACCATTTATCCGCAACCTGCGTGGCCGTACAACATCACTCCGTATTTATTCGTTGGTGCAATCCTCGCCGGCTTTGTTTACATGCAGTGGCGAGAATCGCGCAATCCCGGCGCCCTTCGCAAAGCCGCGCTGATGCTTACCCAAGCCGACCCCACCTCCGAGCCCGGTCCCGAATAGGAAGAACCGCGCCCACCCTCATGATAGCCGTTCCCGGCCGATCCGTGCCCCCGACGCAACCCGCTTTACTCTTCTCACTGGCCTCGTTTTCTCCTCCGCATCCGAAGGGCCTTCCCCGGTATAGAATTCCTCGCCTATGACAGACACTCTTATCGGCACCAGCGCCTTCACTGCCGAGGGTTGGGTTGGCAGTTTCTATCCCGCTGCGATGTAGCCCCGCGACTTCCGCTCTTATTACGCCATGCAATTCAAAACGGTCGAGCTTGATAACACGCTTTACCGGACGCCCTCTCTATCCGTGGTAGAGGGCTGGAACCTGAAGACGCCGCCCGGTTTCCTCTTTGCCGCGAAGGTGCCCCAAGTCATCACGCACGAAAAAGTGTTGGTGGATTGTGAAGACGACCTGACTCACTTTCTAGGCACGATGAGCGTGCTCGGTGACAAGCTCGGTCCACTATTGTTCCAGTTTGGCTACTTCAACCGGTCCGTCTTCAAATCGGGCTCGGAATTTTTCACGAGATTGAAACCTTTTTTGGAAAAGCTGCCAAAGGATTTCAAGTTCGCCTTGGAGATTCGGAACAAAGCTTGGCTCGACGCACGATTCACGGACCTGCTGCGGCAGCACAACGTCGCCCTCGCGCTCATTGACCAGAGTTGGATGCCAAGGCCGTGGGAAGTCGAAGAGAAGATCGATCTCGCAACGACGGATTGGATCTATGTGCGCTGGCTCGGCGACCGCAAAGGCATCGAAGCGGAGACGAAGACCTGGGATAAAACCATCATCGACCGCAAGAGCGATCTAAGAAATTGGGTCGAAGTCTTGAAGCAGATGATGAACACCAGGAAAATTGTGAAACTCTTTGCCTTTGCCAACAACCACTACGCCTTATGCCGACGTCGGCATAACGCGTATAATGCCGCGTAGCGGATTATGCCGAATTCCCTGATGTCGTCAACGCCGTTTCCTCTCTATTCCTAGCTTTCCGCGCACACCGATGCTTGATTAAGTCGGCATAATCCCGCGGACGCGGGCCTTCTCATGGAAGGCACTCGCCTAGTCAGATGACAGGAAAAGATTGCGATTGTCGCCCATATTCTGCAGCCATACACACCGTCGGCTATTGCCAGACGCGACTTATGGGCACTAGGCGTGGTCTTCCGATTGCAACACGGTAGAGCGTAGAAGTACGCTGGCTCTAGTTCCACCAGACCACGTACTAAAATGACGAATCTATGCGAAAACAGATGACGTGGTCTGCATTGGTAGTGGTAGTTTTGGCTTCAGGCTCATCCGCCCAGCAGTGTACGCCAGAATCACACATCATCGACCTCAAAAATATCGGATACCCTCAAGACATCTGCAAATGGGCAAAAGGAATACAGATTGAATTCCTTGATTCTGTTCGCTTGCTCGTCAGTTTCCCACTCCATCCCTCACCGTGTAACCTACCAAATGCTCTTATGACAGAAGAAAGACGGGCAGCGGTTGTTGATGTTTCCGGTAAGATTTTGCGCTCTTTGGATTTGCAACCCGGGCAACTTGTTCGTGCAGGGCCTAACGGACACATTCTCCTCTTAGCTGAAAAGGAGCTCAGTCTTCTTGATGCCGATTTCTCCGAGATTCAAACATTTCCATGGCCGAAAGAGGCTGTGGATTCAACGGGTCACATACCGTTTTCGGCCTGGGCGGGAAGAAATATTTCCCTGACACCATCTCGCGGGGGCTTTGCCATTGAAGGTCGTTACCCAAACTATGGCGTTACTTACTTTGAGGGGAACCCAGTCAAACTGGTCACTGCAATTAGCTCATGCTCTCAACTCGCCACAGTCACGGATGGTGGGTTTGCCTGTTTTGAGCAAAGTCCTCAGAGTAAGCTTGTAGTTCATTTGGTGGGTGGCGGCTGGGACTTAGAGGATTCTCGCTTCGAGAAAAGAGAATGGGTCGCGCTTCCGATTCCCGACAGGGTTCTTCTCTTGACGAGCAAATTCCAACTCTACGACTTTCAACGCGGGGGAAGCGTAAAGCTGCTTGCAGGGCTACACTGGCTTGCGCCAGGGTTGTACACCCCAGGGTCAACCTACACAGTGACCTCGAGCGCTGCCCACCGCATTCTTGTGACCAGTTCGGGGTGCTGGTTTCCACTCAACGACACAACTGGAATTGGCTATTACGAGCGGGTCGTAGTAGTAGATTACTTATCAGAAGAACTCATTTTCAGGAAACAATACTCGATTGGGTCCGATGTCACCATCTCACCAGACGGCCACTTGTTAGCCATTCGAGAGAAAAATCGGCTCTCGGTGGTCGCCTTACCCTAAGCTAGCAGCCACGCCGGTTCCAACTGATAAGTCGACGCGTTTCTAATCCCGGCACTTACCGCGCAAACTAGCATTATTCGTGCGATCAGAGGCTCTTCAAAAAAGCGAGCAAGTGGTCAGTGGGTCGGTAACGGCCATTTCGCGTTTTGCTGGGAGTGGCCTTGGCAAGTGCCTTCTCCTTCATCGCCATGCTGGCGTGAAGATACATCTCGGTGGACTCGATTGACTCGTGGCCAAGCCAAAGAGCGATCACCGAACGGTCCACACCCTGCTGGAGCAGATCCATAGCGACGGAGTGCCGCAGCACATGCATCGAAATGCGTTTCTTAGCGAGCGTGGGGCACTGTTTTCCTGCCTTGGCGACATGCTTGGCCAGGACACGCTCGGCGCCATCACGGCTGAGTGGCCCGCCCCGCGCGCTGGGAAACAACGGGTCAGCGGGGTCGCCCAGACGTTCTCGCAACCAACCCCGTAGGGCTACCCCTACATCTCTACGCAGCGGCGTCGAGCGCTCCTTGCGTCCTTTACCTTGACACCGTACTGAACCTCCGGCCGGGTGCCCCACGTAGCGCTTTCATACTTGGGGATTTTGACTTTTCCTTGGAACAGGTTGGCACACCCTTTGGGCTCTGGTTTTACAAAGGGTATGCGTTTTAAGTCTTCCTCGCTCAATTCTCTCTCTTTGTCGTCAATTATAATTCCTTCTAAATGAGTGTACGCACTGGCTAACTCTCGCATCCTGTGGCATAACTTCCCCGCAAGGGGGCGACCGCCAATGCCGTTGGACGACGACGAAATTCGACAAGTCCGAAGCCAGGAAGAACGCCGCGGCAAGCGGCCGATCGATATCGCCGCACAGAAGCGCAAGCAGACCCTCCTGCGAAAATTCAGAGAAGCATTGCAAAGCAAGGATGAGAATACATTTCGGGAGGCGATTATTAACGAACTCGGGCAATTGCCCGGGACGGTCGAGTACTAGTCTTCGATGAAGATTTAGCGCGTAAAATAAAATAAAATATTTTTATAATAAAAAAAATAGTTTCGGGAGGCGATTATTAACGAACTCGGGCAATTGCTCGGGACGGTCGAGTACGAGTCTTCGATGAAGATTTGGCGCGAGTTCCGCGGGAAGTTTCGAACTTAACGCGCGCAAAAGCGGCGACCCGCACGTCCTGCTCTTCCACGGGCAGCGTCACAAGATGCCGCTCTGCAATCGCCGTCAACTTCTCCGCCGCTTCTTCCAACGATAACTTCTTGGCTCGCTTTCGAGGCATGGTCATTCCCACTTTCTACCATTGACGATAACACCGAACCGAAGGTGTCGCAATTGCGGGCGCCCCACGTATCGCTTTCATACGTGGGGATTTTGACCTCTTCCTTGGGAACGGGTAGTCGGGGAACACCGTCCCCAATTCCACCCCCATCAGGGCCCGCTTATCGGCTCCTCTTCGTCCGAATCCGTTCATAGCGCAGTCCAACCGATCCATTCGAGTAGGACTTGCATTCGGTCAGGCGGAAGTTGCGCTGCGGAAACTTGCCGGGGAAGCCGGGGATACCATCGCCCAATAGCATGGGACCAATGCCGATGTAGAGTTCATCCACCAAATCCTCTTGCAGGAAACTGCGGCATAGTTCGCCCCCACCTCCCAGGTAGATGTCTTTCCCTGCGCGGCGTTTTAGCTTTTTCACGAACGCTGTCAGAGATCCGCTCACCACTTCGAATCCTTCGCGTTTGCCCGGCTTCCATCGCCGGGAGACTACGTAATTCTCCATGCCCGGAGTCGCGGGCATCTCTCCGGTCTCGCGTAATTTCGCCGCTACCTCCGCAGTTTTGCGGCCCATGATGGTGGTATCGATCTTGGAGAAGAATTCCGCCATCAGCGCCTCCCCTTCTTTGTCGATGACCAGAAAATCGAGCTCGCCGTTGCGCCGCGCAATATAGCCGTCAAGGCTGATTCCGAATCCAAGGATGACTTTTCGTGGCATGGCGCGATTCTATTTAGACCGGTCATTTGCCGTCAAGAGAACAGCCGCGTGGTGGGCGGGTAGCGAAAAAACGGAACCCGGCGAAATCCGCGCAGGTGGTTTTAACTCTGGGGGTGCCCCGCACGTCGGTTTAATTTGTGGGGTTTTTGCCTTCTCTCTTCTATTTCAGCACCCAATTGACCATTCGCAACCCACTGTTTCGTAACGATTTGTAATTATCACTTGACAATAGACAATCTTGTGTTATGATTAGTACTGTTCCGTCGCGGAGGAGAAAGGAGTCACCGCCTTGCCTCCGCTATCCGTCCGCCCGCTCTTCCCGAGTCCTTTGTTTGCCACTCTTGCAGACCATCGGCAACCCACTGAAAATCCAGCCGCTTTAAGTCCTTTCCCCGCCACTCTTGCGCGCCACGTCAACCATAACCCCTTTGTTTGCCGCTCTTGCGAAAAACACGGGGGGGCACATCCTTCAAGCCAAAGCCTACGAGTATCCGAGACTCCTTCCACAAATCCTCTCACCATTCGTCACTCACCACTCTCTGCCATCTCCTTTAAAATCCGCACTTCCACAAATCACGCTTCTAACCCCTGTAGAATGCGCAGTTCCAAAACACAGCACTTAAGGTCCTTTAGAATCCGCACTTACAAAAAAACCGGGGGGGAGGGTCACGTTCTCACCTTTCTTTATCCCTTGAAACCCGGCCCCTCCCAAGCGCATCTTTATCTATGTACGTGCACGAAAGGCCCGGCGGCCCGGGAACCCAGGTACTGACCATGCGCCGCTTCTTGATCTTCGTTGCTTCTCTCGCGTTTCTTCCCGCGATGGTTCATGCCCAAGGCCGAGGCGGTGGTGGACGTGCAATGGGTGGCGGAATGGCCCATCCTGCGGTGGCCCACACTTCGATGGGCGGTTCGACAATGGCGCATCCCGCTATGGCTGCACCGCACTCCGCCACTAGGCCATCCTTATCCTCAACTTCACATTTCGCGTATGGAAGCCGTGCTTACTCAGGTGCACGTTACGTCCGGACACGCTCGGGCGCGATAGTAGCTGTGCGTCAATCCCGCACAGTGCGCACCGGCCGCTCCAGTCGGCCGTTGCTTTCCGAGGATGTCGTGCCGGGCCTTGGTTTTGACTCCGCGCACGTCGCAGCCGTGCATCCGCACGGACCCGGCGACAGAGGCCGGGGGCGAGGCCGCGACCGCGGATTTGTTGGCGCCTACTTTCCGTTTTATGGCGGCGATTACTATTGGCCGCTCGATTCAGACGATGCAGGTGACGAAGAAGTTTCTGCCGCGCCCGCCGACGAGACGCAACCGGTCGAGGCTGGCGAATCAGAAGCCGATCAAGTGGCCGAAAACGAAATTCCGGCAACGCCCTCGCGGGACTACGTGCCCGCAAAATCCATTCCTCCTCAAGCGTCCGACGAATATGTTTTCGTTCGCCGCGATGGAACGTTATTTTTTGCCACAGCCTTCGCTTGGGAGAACGGCACGCTTCGCTACATCACGCGCGAGGGCCTGCGCCACACGATGTCTTTGGACCAGCTCGATCTAAACGCCACGCAGCAATTCAATCAACAACGCGGCCTTATTTTCCGAATGCCCGCCTGATTCTGTATGCCCGCTCGAATTTCGACTCCTCACAGGCTCACAAAGCCCGCTCCGGATAGCTGTTTGTGCGACGCAAATTTCCAGCTCAGTGCGAATCTTGTTCTCACTGCGAGATTTCAGCCCAGCGCAAAATTTCTTCGCGAGGAAACTTCTAATCCGATGGAATTATTTTTGGGATTATTTCTTCGCCGGCTCAGGCATTACGTAGCCCGAACGTGCTGGAAGTCCAGCCCTTTCGAGCTGAACCGTCGTGTGGTCGATCTTGAACTGCTTCGCAGCTTTCTCTTGAATCGCCGCGAGCAATCGCTCGCAGCTATCGAGATGCATGTCCGGAACCCGCGCGTGCAAGCTCAGCGCGTTGTGCCCCCCGCCGAGCGACCAGATATGCACATCATGGACTTCCTGCACGCCTTCTACAGTAAGAATCGCCCGCGCTACTTCCTCGACACGCACCTCGGGCGGCCGCCCTTCCAGAAGAATGTGCGACGACTCGCGCAAAATGCCGATGCTGGACCACAGCACAAGCAAGCCGATGGCGATTCCGAGAAGCGGGTCGATCCACAGTGCTCCAGTCATGCGAATCGCAATCGCGCCCGCGATGATGGCGATATTCGAGAGAGCATCGCCGAAATTGTGGATCAATATGCTGCGCAGATTTAAGTCTCCGCGCCCCCGCACGAGAGCCAAAGTGATGCCGCCATTCACCGCGAGTGCAGCCAGCGAAGTCCAGATCATCCAGCTTTCGACGACACGGACTGGTGAACGAAAGCGTTCGATGGCTTCGTAGCCTAGCCAGAGCGAGAGCAGAACGAGCAAAAGCGCGTTGGTAAAAGCAGCGAGAATTCCTGCGCGGTGATAACCGTAAGTTTTTTCGCTGTCCGCAGGGCGCTCGGCCCAGCGCATCGCCAGCCAGGAAATGCCCAGCGCGGGAACGTCAGAAAGATTGTGGACGGCATCGTTCAGTAGCGCGACGGACCTGCCCAGGACGCCGCCAAAGATCTCGGCGACCACCAAGCCAAGCGTGGCGACCATGGCCCAACCAAGAACAGCGGGCCGCAACGGCGGGTGGTCGTGACCATGGTGATGGCCATGGGGTTCGTGCGGATGATGCACGTGGCCATCATGGTGCCCGTGCTCGGGATCGCCATCGTTTGCGCAGTCGTGGGAATGCTCGGGCATCTGGTCCATCGAGTTTATTTTACGCACGTTGGACGCCTTGCGCAGCCTGAAGGCATAAACGTCAAGAGCCCACAGGCAGAAGGGCCTGTGCTACCAGTGGGAAGTTTGACACGTCCCCGGCGCGAATTCATTGACGCATTTGGGGTTGGCTGCCAACATCGAACTACCTTCCCTTTCCGCGTGCCTGGCGGGGGAATGGCCTACGCACAGGAATGTGCGCCGAGGGACATGACGGCTCCCATAGCAAAATTAAGTTTCTGGGGTGTTCGCGGATCGACGCCGACGGTGGATCCTGCAACGTGGCGTTATGGCGGAAACACGCCTTGCCTCGAACTGATCGCGCCGGACGGGACGCAATTTATTTTGGATTGCGGGACCGGGCTGCGCATGCTGGGCAGCCGCTGGGGAACGCCGAACGGCGGCGGAAATCCCGAGACGCACATTTTCGTGACGCATTATCACTGGGATCACATTCAGGGGATTCCGTTTTTCGCGCCGCTCTATGCGGAAAACAACGAATTTCATTTTTATAGTTTCCGGTCGAAATTTCTGGGGCGCGACAGTCTGAAGCAGGTTTTTGAGGCGCAGATGGCGCTGCCGTATTTCCCCGTGGACATGTCCGCGATGAACGCCAAGAGGAAATTCAAGGAAGTGGAAGGCGGAGATACATTCCAGATTCGCGAAAATAAAATTACGGCGAAATGGCTTAACCATCCGCAGGGGTGCCTGGGATTCCGCATCGAGACTCCGGCGGGAACCGTGGTGTATGCCACGGACAACGAGCCTGGCGATGCGAAGCTGGATGAGAATCTGCGCGAACTGGCGGCGGGCGCGGACATATTTATTAATGACGCGCAATTTACGCCCGAGCAATTGGCGACGTCGCGTAAAGGCTGGGGACATTCCTCCTGGAAGGAAGGCGTGAAGCTGGCGCGAGAAGCGGGCGCAAAGACGCTGGTGCTGTTCCATCACGATCCGGACTCGACGGACCGCATGGTGGATTCGATTTTGCGACAGGCGCGCGAAGAATATGATTCGGTGTTTGCGGCGAGCGAGGGCATGGTGATCACGCTAGGAGCTACGGGAGACAACGTGCAGGCACACATGCCGGGGGCGCGGACGTCATTGCGGCGCGAGGCACAGTTCCGCGCGAAGGTTACGGGAGTGACAGAAGACGGGAAAGAGTTTCAGGAAGAGACGGTGGTGCGCGATATTTCTCTGCAAGGCGCGTTGATTTCACTGCAAAACATGCCGCAGTTGCAATCGGAATTGCAGGTAACGATGCAGACGCCGGGCGAGGATGGTTTGCAATCGTCGATGCGGTTGAAGGGCTATGTGGTGCGGATCGATGCGGGCACGGAGAAGGGACAAATCGCGGTTGGTGTCGTCTTCACGGACTAATTTCAGAGAGCAGCCCTACAATCTTGGCGCGGAAGGCTGATAAGAGAACGAAAGACCCACCCTTGCAAAACCAACCCGCAAGGGGCACCCCGACAGAAAAAAGACTAAGTCAAAATCCTTTGGTGGCGCTAAGGCTGCCCCACCCGCCCTTCGGCCCAGTACCATTGAATTAAGTAACCGCTGATCTCGAATTCATGATAGCGTGCGGGCTGCGGAGCTCAAAGCAGCCTTCGCAAATGTGGTCTACCGCACCAAATTGCGCAGTTGCGCCCGAGACATCCATGTCCATCGAGAAACACTATGACTGCCAAAAGCCAATTAGTTCAGGAAGTAATCGACGAACTGCTTGAAAACCTCAAGCTTCATTCGTCAATCATCAATGACGAAGTTCTGGCATCGCTCTCCGCACTATCTGAAAAGGGAAAACTTGCGGACTCATCCGCGGTCCATACGGCCCTCCAGAATCCCGCCGGAATTCCAAAATGAGAATCCTTGAGTTGGAAATCAGAAACGTCCGTGGCATCAAAGAGCTAAGGCTCTTGCCAAACGGAAAGAACATGGTCATTTGGGGGCCGAACGGATCGGTGAAGAGCGCAGTTGTCGACGCAATTGACTTCCTGCTGACGGGGAGGATCTCAAGGCTCGTAGGGGAAGGCACGGCGGGACTATCCCTGAAATCGCATGGGCCACATATCGATCACGACGCCAAAGATGCCACCGTCAAAGCCAAAATATTGCTCCCAAGTCACAGCGAACCAATACATCTCGAAAGATCAATTTCAGCACCTGCCCAGCTCATTTGTTCCGCCGGCGACAGAAAGCTGCTGGAACCGATATTGCAACTAGCTTCTCAAGGACAACACGTCCTATCGCGCAGAGAGATACTGAGATACGTCGCGGCAGAAGCAGCGAAACGCGCTACAGAAGTACAGGCGCTCCTCAATCTTTCGGAGCTTGAAGATATCCGAAAGGCATTCGGCCGTGTTTCAACAACCACAAAATCGGATCTTAGATCTGCAGAAACGGCGGTTATGTCGGCCCGTTCAGCTGTTCAATCGACTTTGGCGCTACCCTCCTACGACGACGCGGCCGTCTCAACGGCGGTCAATAATTTGCGCTCAATTCTGGGAGCTCACCCTCTTACCGATTTCAAGTCAGAGAATGTGAAGGACGGAATCATATCCCCGAGCCTTCAGACAAGAGAGCCTGGCATCAACCTACATACTCTCCAAAAGGCTAGGGCGGGACTAGACCAGAATCTCGACAACTTGGAATCCGGCATTCATAGGCCGGACGTCGAATTGAGAAGCACGCTTGAGGATCTGCGGGCAAATCCGGCCTCGCTAAGCGAAGCATCGAAGCTGCAGCTCATGCAACTGGGGGTCACGAAGATTGACTCAGACGGTTCTTGTCCCCTTTGCGGCGTAGCTTGGGAGCCAGGCCGTCTCCGCGATCACTTGGAGGAACACATTAGGGGCGCTAAGACGACGAAGGAGAAACTGGCTAAGATAGAACAACTCGGACTTGGCATCTCCAACGCAACTCGGAGCATTCACAACCAAATTCTGCAGCTAAGTCACGCCGCAGATCACCTCAAAATGCGAAGTGAATTGGCAGAATTGTTGAGCTGGTCCTCGCGTCTGACAACATTCCTCAAGTCTTTGGAAGAGCCACTGGCTAGCTATCCAGGTCCAAACAACTCGACAACGGAAGTTGCTCGATTATTTGCCCCCGAAACAAAAGCAACCACTATTGGGAACGTAGTAAAAGAAGCAGAATTGAAGATTCCTCCGGTCTCTCCAGAGCAAACCGCGTGGGACACTCTGACAAGTCTGCGCGAGAACCTGAGACAACATGAGGCGGCGAAGGCACGCGTAGACAACGCGAAACTACATAGGGATCGCGCTTCCGTGCTCGAAACCTGCTTCGAGGCCGTTCGTGACAAGACGTTGGACGCACTCTACTCAACGATTGAGTCGCGTTTCTCTACCCTCTACAAATTCGTGCATGAGAACGACGAACCTCAGTTCGAAACCACGATCCGCCCGTCTGGAGCGGGCCTTGCCTTCGAAGTGGACTTCTACGGCAGAGGGAAATTTCCACCGTTGGCGCTACACAGTGAAGGCCACCAGGACACAATGGGCATCTGCTTATACTTGGTTCTCGCCGAAAAGCTCACACAAAACATCATCGAGCTAACGATTCTTGACGATGTCGTGATGTCTGTTGACTCAGGCCACCGCCGAAGAGTGTGCGATTTGCTAGCATCGCAATTCCCTAACCGACAGTTCCTCATAACCACACACGACCGAACCTGGGCCAGACAACTTACTACCACCGGGGTTATGCCACGCTCAAACTCTGTCGAATTTAGTAGATGGACTCTGGAAACAGGCCCTTTTGTTTCAAATGAAACGATTGGCCCAATCTTTTGGAATCAGATTCATACGGATATTGATAAAGGGGACATTCCTGCGGCAGCCGCGAGACTTCGCCGAGGCGGAGAGGAGTTTTTCGAGCAGGTCTGTGACAATCTGCGCGCTAGCGTTCGATACCGTTCAGATGGCCGATGGGAGTTCTCCGATTTTGTGAGCGGAAGTATAGGGATATATAGGAAGTACCTCCGAGCGGCTAAAGCTGCAGCAAGTAGCTGGCACAATTCGGAGCTCACTGTGAGCCTAAACGAGATGGACAGCGTTGCGAGTCAGATTATTCAACGGTCGCAAATCGAACAATGGGGAATAAACGAAAATGTTCACTACAACCGCTGGGAACAATTCGCGCCGGGAGACTTTCGTCCGATCTCAGAAGCTTGGCGTGATCTAACAGAGCTCTTCCGATGCTCATCCTGTGACGGAGTGTTATTCGTGTCCATGGATGGCCAGGAATCCACGGCCCTCAGATGTCCGTGCGCCCATATCAATCTTAACCTCATTGAAAAGTCGTAGCGGCGGGCGGGCGGCCCACCTTACCGTGCCGAGAGGATTTTGATTTTGTTTTTTCCGGGCGGTGGCGAGTTGGGAAGGGGCTGTTTACCATATACGGAGGAAGGTCCGGAGATTGAAGAGGGAGTGGGGTACAACGACGGGAGGGCGTGGTGGTGGCTCTGAGATATGAGTGAAGTTTGAAGAGGATGCGGATGGATAGTTTGACGCGCGGTTTCCGGTATGCGTTGCGGAGTCTTGCGAAGGACCGGAGGTTTGCGTTTGTGGCGGTGTTTGCGCTGGCGCTGGGGATTGGCTCGAGGACAGTGGTTTTCAGCGTTTTTTACAATTTGATGTTCAATGCGATTGCGGCGAAGGATGCGGGGCGGCTGGTTGTGCCACTGGTGCAGGACCTCCAAAGACAAGGTGATGAGCACCAGTTGTGGATCAGCTGGGCCGACCTGGAATACCTGCGGGAACACAATCAGCTTTTTGAAAACCTGGTGGGATCGCACAGCGGAATTGCAGCGGTGCGGTATGGCACGCGGATGTACCAGCTTGAGAATGGGCACATGTCGCCGGATGCGTTCGATTTTTATGGAGTAGCGCGATGCTCGGGCGCGGGATTGCTGGGGAGGACGGGAAGCCGGGAGCGACGCGTGTTTCTGTGATGGCTGGATGCGCCGGCAGACGAGTGCGCCTTTTTCACTCGAGGACCTGCTTGACACACTCCCCTTTCGCGACTATATCTAGACTGGAATAGGGAAGGATGACTGCGGACTGCAGCGGAAAGCGCAGAACAAAATGGCGAGAAACGATTCTTCTCAACTTTTGCCGGGAACGCTTTTCTTGCTCATCCTAAAGTCCCTCGCTCGCGGCCCTCTTCATGGTTACGCCATCGCCAAGCACATCAAAAACGCTTCTGCAAACAGTCTCGAGATCGAAGACGGCTCTTTGTATCCCTCCTTAAACCGCATGCTCGTGAAAGGCTGGCTGCAGGCCGAATGGGGCATTTCGGAAAATAACCGCAAAGCCCGTTTCTACCGCCTCACTCCGGAAGGCCGAAAACAACTCCACGCCGAGGCCAAGGAATTTGAGAAGTTGGTGAGAAGCATCCAGTTAGTGATGCGCACCGTGTAAGGAGGCGCGCCGTGTTCACATTCCGCGAATGGCTGAACCGCCTGCGCTATTTCGGGAATCGCGCGCGCTTCGACCGCGAAATGCGCGACGAGCTTCAGTTCCATATCGAGACGCGGGCCGCGGAACTCGAAGAGAGTGGTATGTCCAAAGAAAACGCAACCCGCCGCGCCCGCAACGAGTTTGGGTCAACACAACTCGCGCGAGAGGATTCCCGCGAAGCATGGCAACTCCTATGGCTCGAACATCTCGCCATGGACTTGCGCGTCGGCTTCCGCATGCTTTGGCGCAGTCCGGGCTTTTCCGTCCTCGCCATTCTTTGCCTCACGCTGGGCATTGGCGCCAACGCCGCCGTCTTCAGCTGGGTCGAAGGCATCCTCTTCCGCCCCTATCCGGCGGTCGTGCACCAGGAAAGACTCATGGCGCTGGCTGGAACCGCTCGCGGCGAAACCGGCGCAACCTCGCTTTCCTGGCCCGACTTTCTCGACCTGCGGAAAAACTGCACCCTTTTCGACGCATTGTTTGTGAGTAAGATCACCGGCACATCGCTCAGCATCGGCGACCGTGCCGAGCGCACCATCGGAAGCATCGTCTCGGCCAACTATTTCGACGCCATCGGTGTGCATCCCGTCCTGGGCCGCGGATTCCTGTCTGGCGAAGACGTGGGAAGCGCCGCGCATCCCGTCGCTGTCATCAGCTATCAGCTTTGGCAAGGACGCTTCAAAGGTGATCCCCAAATTATTGGCAAGACGCAGCGGCTGAACGGCGTGTTCCACACCATCATTGGCGTTGCGCCGCAGGGTTTTTACGGGACTTTTGTCGGCTGGGCCATGCAGTTTTGGGTGCCCGCTTCCATGGAAGAACTTTTTGAAGCGGGCGGCTACAAACTCGAGGATCGCAACGCCCGGTGGGTTGAAGCCTACGCGCGCCTCAAACCCGGCATCACCGCGCAGCAGGCCCAGCAGGAAGTCTCCGCCATAGCCAGCCGCCTGCGAGCAGGATTATCCCCTGGCGAACCGAGGCCACAGCGTCCAGCTCTGGCCGCTTTGGGCCACGCCATTCAACAATGCCGGCACGATGCTCCCCACTCTTTCCATCATGATGGTCGTCGTGTTTTGCGTATTGCTGATCGCCTGCGCCAATGTCGGCAGCCTCCTGCTGGTCCGTTCCTTCTCGCGGCGCCACGAAATGACGGTTCGCGCCGCCATCGGGGCCGGGCGCGGACGCCTGCTGAAGCAACTGCTCACCGAAGGTCTCCTCTTGTCCGTTCTTGGCGGCGCCGGCGGACTCGCGGTCGCCTACTGGGCGCGTCACGCCCTGGTGCTGCTCTTTCCCGCGCGCGCGGGGGTATCGATGTACTTGCCGGGAGACCTGGACTGGCGCGTGCTCGCTTTGACTGCTGGAGTTTGTCTGCTTTCCACTCTGCTGCTTGGATTATTTCCGGCGGTGCAAGCCAGCAAAATTGATCTCGCTGCAGCCCTCAAATCGGAAATGGCCGGCGTGGTGGGCGGACATGGAAAGTCGTGGGCGCGCTCCGCGCTGGTCGTCTTGCAAGTTTCGCTCAGTTTTGTCTTGCTGGTCGGAACAGCGCTGCTCGTCCAAAGCCTGCAAAACATCCGCACCACAAATCCCGGCTTCACCACCGACCGCGTGCTGAACACCGCTGTGGATCTCGTGTCCGCTGGATATGACGTTCCGCGCGCTAAAGCTTTTCAGGATGAATTGCTGGACCGCGTTGTGGCACTCCCCGGAGTCGAGTCGGCCGCTTTCGCGCGGGTCACGCCGCTGGGCTACGGCGCCTATTCCTCGAGCCCTATTGCGGTGGATGGCTACAACGTTCCCCCGGAAGAGGAACCCACCGTGGAATACAACGAAGTCGGCCCCGCTTATTTCGCGACTATGGGCATCCGCCTCATCTCCGGGCGGGAATTCAGCCGCGCCGATGATGAGTCCGGTGTGCTGGTCGCCGTGGTGAACGAAACCATGGCCGCCCAGTTCTGGAAAGACAAAAATCCCGTCGGCCAGCGTATTCAAGTCAAAGGACGCTGGATGACCATCGTGGGCGTAGCCAAAGACTCCAAGGTTCAGAGTATGCGCGACCTGCCGAAGCCTTTCTTCTACGTTCCCCGCCGGCAAAATTTCACGATTGGCGGCAGCTTGAACATACGCACTCCTCTGAGCCCGCAGACCATGGCCGGCGCGTTGTCCCGCGAAGTCCAATCGCTCGACGCTAACCTCGCGTTGTACGAGGTGATCACGCTGCAAGAGCAGGTGGATCGCTCCACTTCCCCTCAAAAAGTCGCCGTAACGCTGCTCGCCGTCCTCGGCGGCCTGGCTTTGTTGCTCTCCGCCACCGGACTTTATGGCGTCATGTCCTACTCGGTTTCGCAAAGCAGATGCGAACTGGGTTTGCGGATGGCTCTCGGCGCACGCGCCTCCAATCTGCTGCGACTCGTCATGTCGCAAGCGCTGGCTCTTACCGCGGCAGGCGTTCTGCTGGGTCTAGGAGCTGCTCTGCTCTTGACGCGGCTGTTTGGCAACTATCTGTATCGAGTAAGTCCCCACGATCCACGCGCTTTTGCCATTGCCTTGGCCGTGATGCTGGCTACCGCAATTGCGGCCTCGTTCTTGCCCGCATGGCGCGCCACCCGCACCGACCCGATGCGCGCGCTTCGTCAGGAGTGAGGCGCAGGTACGAGGATGAGCTATCTGCTGGAAGCGTTACGCCGTGGGCGATGGTCCCATGAGGGGCGGCGCGTCGAAGTGCCGCTCGCGCCTGTCTGAGCACAGGCGGATGGCGTCATCCTCCGTACTGGTGTGATTTCAAAAGACATCACTGGCCGTCCGCGCCAAGCATTGCTATCGCGCGCGCTTTTGGTCTATGCTGCGGCTTCGGGGAAAACGCGGAAGTTAAACTCACGAATATTCCCACCGGTATGGTTCTACGTTGTAGCAATATCCGAGCATCGGATTGACGCTAACTCCACAAGGAACGCGGATCGAAAGGCAGCGACGCAAGATGATGTGCGGCATGCTGCTGGGCACAGGTTTCTTCTGCTTCGGCGGGCTCGCCTGCTCTGCTCTGAGCGCACAGCAGACTAATCCCGCGGCGGCGGTCGTGGTGCAGCCGGGCGCGCCGGGTAAGCCGAGCAGGACGCTGTCGCCGTCGACGAAGGGGACACTGCCGCCACGGTCGCAAGCGGACGTGGAGTTCATGCAAGGCATGATCATGCACCATTCACAGGCCGTGGAGATGACGGCGCTGATGGATGCGCGGACGAAGAACAAGGAGTTGCTGCTGCTGGGAGCGCGTATCAGCAGCTCGCAGTCCGACGAGATAAAGTTCATGCAGCGGTGGCTGGCGGTTCGCGGAGAAGCAGTTTCCATGGAGATGCCTGGAATGCCGGGAATGGACAAGTCTGGCCACGCGATGGGGCTGATGCCTGGAATGCTTACGCCGGAGCAGATGGAGGCGCTGAGAAAGGCGACGGGCGCGGAGTTTGACCGGCTGTTTTTGACGGGCATGATTCAGCATCACAATGGCGCGTTGATCATGGTGAAGGATTTGTTCGACACACCGGGAGCGGGGCAGGACGCCGATCTGTTCAACTTCGCGACGGATGCGGACAACACGCAACGGGCGGAGATCAGGATTATGCAAGGTATGTTGGAGAAAAAAACTTCAGAGGAGAAACGATGAATCGAGTTCCCGGAGTTGGTTTTCGTGTGACGCTGGCGGTGATTTTTTTATGTTCGGTAGGCGGCGTCAGACGGCTGCAAGCGCAGACGCCGGCAACGACGCCGCCCGCGCAGGCACCCGCTAAGGCACCAGAAGCGGAAGAAAATCCGTTCGCGCCGCAGCCGGCTCCGCCGCTACCACCGGGAATGACGGGGTCGGATGTGAACGATCCGCGCTACAAGCTTACGCCGGGCCTGTATGACGCAGGCGAAGCGGTGATGGGCATGACCCACCTATTGCTCCTGAAAAAACCTGATGCGTTTCAACTTGGGGTCACCGATCCCGATGATCCGAAGGTGCAGAAAGTTTTTGGCCAGCTCGGCATTGGCAATCGCGAGAGGATGACGAAGCCGATGCAGTTGGTGATCGCGGAACTGGCTTTCTCGAACTCGGATCTCGCTTTCGAGGGCAACCACCTTTTCCAAGGAAATTTTTATGGCGTGAATATCTTCGACATCTCCAATCCAGCGCATGCCGCTCTGCTGACCTCGCTGGTATGCCCGGGCGGGCAGGGCGATGTGTCTGTGTACAAAAACCTGCTGTTCATGTCGGTGGAAATGCCGAATGGCCGTTTGGATTGCGGCGCGCAAGGATTTCCGCCGGAGCCGCCAGCGCCTCCGCCGGCCCCGGGGGAAGAAAGAAAGCGCCACATCCCTGCCGCGCAAAAAGACCGTTTCCGCGGAGTGAGAATCTTCGACATCTCGGACATCAAGAACCCCAAGCAAGTTGCGGCGGTGCAAACGTGCCGCGGTTCGCATACGCATACCCTGGTGGTGGACCCGAACGACAAAGACAACGTGTATATCTACGTTTCGGGGACATCGTTCGTGCGTCAACCGGAAGAACTGGCGGGCTGCTCCGGCGGAGAGCCGGACAAGAATCCCGAGACGGCGCTGTTTCGCATCGATGTGATCAAGGTTCCGCTTGCGGCTCCGCAGGAAGCGCAGGTGGTTTCGAGCCCTCGCGTGTTTATCGATGCGCGGACGGGCGCGTTGAACGGCCTGACCAACGGCGGCACTCATGGCAAGGACGCGACGAAGCCCGTGGAGAAGGCTGAAGAAACGAATCAGTGCCACGACATTACGGTGTATTCAGCAATCGGTCTGGCGGCGGGCGCTTGCTCAGGGAATGGAATTCTGCTCGACGTCAAGGATCCGGTACATCCGAAGCGTGTGGATGCGGTGAACGATCCGAACTACTCCTACTGGCATTCGGCTACGTTTTCGAACGACGGAAGCAAGGTCGTGTTCACCGACGAGTGGGGAGGCGGCCTTGGGGCGCGATGCCGTCCGAATGACCCGAACAAGTGGGGCGCCGATGCGATCTTCCGCCTCAGTGATGACAAATTGAGCTTCGCGAATTATTACAAGCTGCCTGCCGCGCAGGGCGACACGGAAAACTGTGTGGCGCACAACGGCTCGCTGATTCCGGTTCCTGGGCGGGATATCGAGGTGCAGGCGTGGTATCAGGGCGGAGTCTCCGTTATGGACTTCACCGACACGGCTCACCCATTTGAGATTGCCTACTTCGACCGCGGGCCGATCGATCCGAAGATGCTGGTGCTGGGCGGCGACTGGTCGGCGTATTGGTACAACGGCTACATCTATGGCTCGGAAATCGCGCGCGGGCTGGATGTCTTCGAGCTGAAGCCATCCAAGTTTTTGACGCAGAACGAAATCGAAGCGGCGAAGACGGTGCGCGTGGACACGCTGAATGTGCAGAATCAGCAGAAAATCGAGTGGCCGGCGAATTTGGTTGTGGCAAAAGCGTACCTGGATCAGTTGAGCCGGTCGCAGGCTTTGCCGGCTGGGCAAATCGCGGATTTACAAAAGGCGATCCATAGCGCGGAGAGTTCGCATATGAGCCATGGCAAGGTGGGGAAGTTGGAGCGCATGGCGCCGTCCGTGGAAAAGAGCGCGGCGGCGGCGAAGAGTCCGGCTGACTCGGCGCGGCTGCACGCTTTGGCCGAAATCCTGAAGCATCCGTCAGCATAACCACATCACAAACCGGATGACTTTTCACTTAGCTCGAGGCACCAGGGCTGAGCGAGCGGATGCATATGCGCAAGCACGCTGAGCCAAGCGCGGCGCAGTGAGCTACAATCTTGGTCTCATGTCCAGACTTGGTGCACGCCCCTCCAATTTTGTTCCTGCAAGCGATTTAGATAAGAGACGGCCATCGAAACGGGATCTGATCCGTGGATTGGTACGGCAGGCGCCGTTCGTGGCAAAGAATTTTGGGCTTTATTTCCGGAATGGATGGCGGCGGCATATTTTGCGGACGAATGTGGTCGCGCCCTACGCAGTGACGTTTTACGTGACGCACAAATGCAATCTGGCGTGTTCGTATTGCACGCAGAAAGAGCCGGACGTTTTCAGCGACGAGCTATCGACGGGAGAGACGATCCGGCTGCTGCGAAAGATACGCAAAGAGACGGATTCGATCGTGTTTACTGGTGGCGAGCCGACTCTGCGCGCGGACATCGAAGAACTGGTGGCGATTGCACGGTTTCAGTGCAAGTTCCGGTCGGTGCTGCTGATTACGAATGGGACTTTGCTGGACCGGAAGCCGGGGATTCTGAGAGCGGTGACGGGGTTGGTGGTCAGCCTGGACGCGCTGGCGGCCGATCCTTTGAATGCGCTTTCGAAGCCAGCGGCGCTGCCAAAGGTTTTGCAGAATCTTGCGCTGGCGAAAGAAATTCTGGGAAGTCCGCAACGGATCACGATTAGCACGGTGATCGAGGAATGGAACATCGCCGAGGTGGAGAAATTGCTGGATTGGTGTAGGCAGGAAGGGTTTGTATTCGCGGCGCAATCGGCACAGATGGAGAAGATGCCGAATCTGAAGCTGGTACAGAATCCGAAGTATCAGGCATTGGTGGACACGATTATCGAGAGGCGTCGGAATGGAGTGCAGCCCATCAACGGGACGCCGAGAACGATTGAGACTTTGCTGCGATTCCGGGAGTTTCAGTGTTATCCGACGATGTTTCCGCGGGTGTATCCGAATGGGGATGTGTTTTATCCCTGCGAGCCGTTGCGGAAGGTGGCGGGGAATTTGTTAAGGGATGGATCGTTGAAAAGGATTTTCGCGAAGGGAAAGAAAATGTACGGGGATATTCCGCCTTGCCAGGGGATCTGCTATTTGTTCGGGAATGTGCTGTCACATTATTATGTGAATGATTTTTGGGGTTTGGCGGGAGAATTCACACGGTGAAGGATAAGGTCGCAGACGACAGTTCTGTTTGCGAAGCAGGCGGATGTGGATTTTAACGCAGAGGAAACAGAGGGCACTGAGTGCGGCATAAGAAATGCCTGTTTCATGTTTGTTTAACGTTAACGGTAGTGGCGCGAAGGATGTGGCCGCCTCTTTCGCGGCGTGGGCCTTCCAAGTTTGGGAAATAGCGAGCGGCGATTTGCGGAGGACCTAAGTCCTCGATTTCCGTGAACCCCAGCATCAGAAGTTTTTCGCGCAGCTTATCTGCTTCAAAATAAGTGACCCAGGATTCACCGATGGCTCCGACGCGGGCGGCGCGGCGGTCGTGGTAAGCGCGCATTTCTGGGGAGAGTGTGTGCGGAGGATCGCTGTAGTCGAAGACCACGTGCGAGCCCTGGGGCAGGCCGACAATAAAGCTGAGCGTCGACCAGATAGCATCCTCGGTGAGGTACGGTACGACACCGAGCCAAGTGAAAAAGGTTTGCTGCGCGGGATCAAACCCGGCGGCGGCGAGGCCTTCGTGTAGAGTTTGACGTTCGAAATCGACGGGAGCGAAAGTGAGCGAGGGCGGGATCGCGATTGTGGCTTCGGCAAGGCGTTCGCGCTTCCATGCTTGCGTGGCGGGATGGTCGACTTCAAAAATGTGCAGGCGACCGGCGCAGGGACCACGGTAAGCATAGGTGTCGAGACCTGCGCCGAGTATGACGAGTTGACGGACGCCGTTGGCAACCGCAGCGGTTAACGAATCCTCGGCGAAGCGAGTCCTTGCGGCGATGAAAAGGCGCATGCCCAGCCGGGAAGGATGCTCAGCGGCATCCCTGGCGACCGCTTCGGCATCCTGCCCGAGAATGCGGAGGGCCAGAGGATCGGAAAAAATGTGGCCCTCTTCGAGAACTTGATGCGCAGCGCGATGAGCGGCGGCGCCCCAGGCGGTGAGGCTTGGCTTTCCCAATTGCACGGGTGAATTTTAGCAGAGCGCAGCGAACAGAGTCGCCATGCTGGCGAGGCTAGTTCAGGTCGGAGAGCTTTTTGTCGAGGTAAGCGAGAGCGGCTTCGAGAGACTTGCGATGGTTGGGGTGAGTGGCGGATTCGAGGTCATGCGCAATGCGAGTTCTGGAGAGCTGCAAGTCCTTGCGTTCCTGTTCGCGGCGGAGCTCTTCCGCGCTTTTGGTATTATTGCCGTAGTGCCCCGGGGGTTCCTGGCCGGATTCAACCTGCGCTTCCACGTCCTTGCTTTCCCATCCTCGCGCCATACCCTTATTTTGACACATTTTGCAGCTGGAGCGTGGTGTTAAAAGAGAAAAAAATCGAAGGGGAGTTCAGGCGCTGGCGGCGCGGCTTCTGGGCAAAACGGGGAGCGGGGAGCGCATCACGCTTCCGAGAGTGCTTTGGGCGACGCGAGCGAGGTGCTCGGCGAAGATACCGCGAAAGGAGAATTCGGCCGCCTTATCCGCCCAGCGAACTTGCAGTATCCATCGATTCTTTTTTTGCAAGGCATTCGCGGAGGAAACTTCAACGGCGGGAATCACTAGAAGAGGATGGAAATGCGAATCGAGCGCCCAGATTTGTTCCGCGCCGACGAAGAGCTGAACGGCCGCAGGAGCCGCGTTTCCCGGCTGGTATTCTCCGCCATTGACGACGACAAGAGCGCCGAGTTCGCGGGCTTTTTCGTCTGGAAGCGCATGGGGATTGGCGGGCGGCAAAAGAATTCCGGCGAGAAACATGGCGAGACCGGCGATGGCGGCGAGCCAGCTATTCCAAAGGCTGAGCGGAAGGACGACGAGCGCTGCGCCCGCGAATCCCAGAAAGATGCGAAAAGCCATCCAGGATTGGGGGTTGCGGCGAATGCGGAGCAGTTTGGGAATCAGGAGAACAAGGGCAAACAGGGCGCCGATCAGGACATTGCGGAGACGCGCACGCGTTCCTTCGTGGGGCGATGCGGGAGTGGCTGGGGCCGAACTCATCTTGCTTCCTTCAATTGATAATAAGAGTACGCTGCGCGGTTCAAGGTTTCAAAGAACTGATTTCGCGCATGCGGGCAAAGGCGCGGCGGACGTGGGGAATGGTGATGGAGCCGCCTACGATCAGCGCCACATTCAGCGCGTCAATCACTTCTTCGCGATTCCAGCCTTCTTCGCCGCAGCGGACGAGATGGTAGGTGATGCAGTCATCGCACCGGAGGACAGCGGAAGCGACAAGGCCCAAAAGCTCCTTCGTTTTCGTGCCTAGCGGTCCGGGCTCGTACGCTTGATGATCCAGAGCGAAAAAACGTTTCATGCCTAGATGTTCGCAATTGAGGATTTCTTCGTTCAGGTCGGCACGGAACTTCTGAAAATCTTCGAGGCGATCCGCCATGAGTCCTCCGGGAGTGGCGAGCTTATTATGAACTAATTCAAGTTGGTTCGGCAGGAGGCGGCCGCGGGCATGTGAAGAAGTCAGTCCGCGACAGCTACGAGAGCTTTTTCCGCCAGCTCTTTTGCGCCGGATTTGCCGGACAAAATGAGGCTGGACCATTCCGCGCCGACTTGGGAGAGGCGCACGGCTTCACTGGTTAGAGATTCGGGGCCGCCGGAATCGTTGCCGCCAAAATAGATGCGGTCCATGGGATGCGCGGCGGCAGGGCGAGTTTTTGTGTAATGGCCGGGAACGGCCATGAACATGGGATGGCCGCGGCGGTAGATGTGGACTTCGACGGGGTCGACATCAAATTCGGGAAGTATCTTCTGAAAATCAATGAGAACGTTTGCGGCGAGGGATCTGCAGCTTTTCTCATCGAGCAGAGTGAAGCGCTGGGCCTCGCGAAGAGGAGTGTAGAAGGTGAGGATGTTGTTTTTTTGCCGGTAGCCGGAATCGTTGCGGACGGTCCAATCGGCGACGATAAAATCAGTGAAGGAATTGCCGGGGCACCAATTGTCGTAGCCGCGATTATAGACGGGCCTGTCAAAGATGACGTTGACGACGGGATAGGGGGCATAGCGCGTGCGTTGCATGGCGGCTTTTTGTTCAGTGGGCAAATTCTGGACAATGCGCGAAGTGATCTGCTTGGGCGTACACATCAAGACGGCCTTCGCGGACATAGTTGTGAGCCGTCCTTCGTGCAAATAGGTGACGTTTACTGAGTCTTTCTGCTGGACGACCGCAACGACGGTGGCATCGCCGAACATGCGGTCCTTGTAATGCGGCTGGAGGACTTCGACGAGCTTGTGGGTGATGCAGCCAAGACCGCCAGGAAGAATGGCGCGTTTGGCATCGCCGCCGGTGAAAAGATCCCTGGCGTTGTAGAGGCCGACGTAGGCGGAGGTGTCGTGCGTGGCGGCGCCCCAGTTTGAAGGTCCAAAAATGTCCCACCATTGCTGGACTTCCGCAGCGTATGAGGAAGTAAATTTCGAGAAAGGAAGCGCGTCGAGTTCGGCCATGCGCTCGTTGATTTTCATTTTCAAAACGTCTTCGCGGAATTTCTGGAAGCTGGCGATGACTTCTTTTGGATAGGGGAGCCGGGAGATGCCGGTCTTCCAGGTGTCCGGGACGTAGGTTTTATTGACGAGCGTGGGATCGGGCATATTGACCATCGGGAGGGTCAGGCCAATTTCCGATGCCAACTGATCGCCTTCGTCGCCGTGGTAGGCGTAGGCGGAGCCCGTGGCGAAGGGCTGGCCGTCAAATTCTTCCTGGAAGGCGTTGCCGCCGAAGTGTTTTTCTTTTTCGAGAAGCAACCAATCCTTGCCGCGAAGAAAATAAGCGGCGGAGAGGCCTGCTACGCCGCCACCAACGATGGCGATATCTGATTTCACGGAGGGGGCGGGGATCTCGAAATGACGGCCGTCACGGATTTGGTGACAGATTTCGAAATGTTCGCCGTCGACGAGAGGCACGCCTTCGGAGCTTGCAGCGGTGGACTTGGAATTCGCGTGCGCGGAATCCGGCGCAGAAATCAGAGCGGCATCGACGGGGCAGCCCGCGGCAACGGATCCCGCTACGACAAATCTGATGAATTCACGGCGCGAGTGTGACATTCGTCCTCCCGTGGCTTCTAAGGTCTTTCTATCAACTGCTGAGTTTCCGTTCTCACGCTGCGCATGCGAATGCGATACCAGATGACGATGAGCGCGACGGAAACGGCAAAAATCAGAGTGGACACGGCGTTGATCTCCGGCGTGATGCCGCGGCGCAGGCGACCCCAGATTTCGAGAGGGAGGGTATTGTCGCGGCCGATGAGAAAGAAAGTTACGGCGATTTCGTCCATGGAGAGAGTAAAGATGAGAAGCGCGGCAGCGACGAGCGAGAGCTTTAGATTGGGTAGCGTGACGCGCCAGAAAGTTTGCCAGGGAGTGGCGCCGAGATCGAGGGAGGCTTCTTCCTGCGCACGGTCCGCTTTTTGAAGGCCAGCGAAGAGTTCCGTGGTGGCCACGGAGATGAGCGCGGTGCCGTGACCGAGAAAGACAGTGAGCAGGCTCAGTTGCAAGCCGGCGAAAACGGCAAACATGAGCAAAGAAAGTCCAGTGATGATGCCGGGAAGAATCAACGGAAGAAGAACGAGGCGGCGGAAGAGCGCTTTGCCAGGAAAACTGGCGCGATCGAGAGCGAGCGCGGCAAAGAGTCCCAGCGTGAGCGAAAGAGCGACCGTACCGGCGGCGACGATGAGGCTATTGAGGACGGAATCCCAAATGGGACCGTCAGCGAAGAGCTGGCGGTACCAATCGAGCGTAAGGTGCTGGGGAGGGAAGCCACCGACGCCGTCGCGATTGAAAGAATAGAGGATGAGTACAACGATGGGCAGATAGATGAAAGCGAAAACGAGCGTGGCATAAAGGGCAAGAAAGGGAGAGCGGCTAGTTGGAGATGAGCGGTTCATTGGAAGGACCAGCGTTTTTCGAGGCGTTGTGTGAGGGAAAGTAACGCCAGAGTGATGAAAAGGATAAAGACGGAAATCGCGGCGCCGAGAGGCCAGTCGTAAACCGCGCCAAAAAGAGTTTGCACAATATTGGCGATCATGGTGCCGGAAGAGCCGCCGACGAGGAGCGGAGCGAGAAAATCGCCGAGAGAAAGAACGAAGGCGAAGGTGGCTCCGGCGAGCAGGCCCGGCATCGAGAGTGGAAGGATGACGCGGAAAAAAGTTGCGAGAGGACTGGCACCAAGATCATGTGAGGCTTCGACGAGCGGGCGGGGGATGTGCTCGAGGGAGGCGTAGATGGGAAGGAAGACGAACGGCGTATAGATGTGAGTGAGCATGAGTACGACGGCGAAAGGGCTGTAGAGGAAGAAACTGACGGGCGCGTGAGTGATGTGCGCGTATTGCAGGAAGCCGTTGAGCACGCCGTCGCTGCCGAGAATTGTTTTCCAGGCGTAACCGCGTACGAGATAGCTGACCCAGAGCGGCACGATGACGAGCTGGTAGAGCAATTCCTTGCGCGGGCCGGCATGGAACGAGAGGTAATAGGCGAGCGGGTAGCCGAGGAGGAGGGAACAGAGCATGACGGAGGCGGCGATGCGCATGGTGCGAAGGAGGACTTCGGCGTAGAGCGGATTGGTGAACAATTTTTGGTAATTGGAGAGATTCCAGTGATGGAGGAGGACGCCGTCTTGCACGAGCCAAAAGCTGTGCGCAAACATCAATGCGTAGGGGACTAGGAGGAAGAGGCCGACCCAGAGAAGCGGCGGGAGGGAGATGAGCGTTTTGTAGGCGCGAGAGTACATGAGAAATTAGTCCAGCGACGCGAATCGCATCCGCGATCGAAAAAACGAAATCGTGATCGCCGATGAGCGGGCCGCACGCCGAGAGGCGCACGCGCAAAAGCTGGCCGGCGCCGCAATCCACTTCGAGCAGTTCGCTGGCTCCCCCATAAATTTGCTGGACGATCGTGGCGCGGAATTTCACTTCATGGGTTTGGCGTTTACCGTCCGGGGAGATGCGAATGGCTTCCGGGCGAACCGAGAAAAGCGCGGGGCTGTCCTCGTCGTCGCAGGGCCAGCGCAGGACGCCGCAGGTTGCGATGGAGCGGCGGATTTCGCCACGGAGCAAATTGGTTTGACCGATGAACTGCGCTGAGTAGGCCGTTGCGGGATGCGCGTAGATTTCACGCGGCGAAGCGACCTGTTCGAGCGCGCCATTGCGCAGCAGAGCGATGCGATCGGAGAGGGCCATTGCTTCTTCCTGGTCGTGCGTGACGAAAAGGAAGGTGATGCCAATTTCTCGCTGCAGAGCCTTCAATTCACCTTGCATCTCTTTGCGCAGATTGGCGTCGAGCGCCGAGAGCGGCTCATCGAGCAGGAGAAGCTGCGGGCGGTTCACCAGTGCGCGGGCGAGCGCGACGCGCTGCTGCTGACCACCGCTCAGCCTGGAGGGGCGCACGGCAGCGAATTCGGCCATCTTGACCATGTTCAAGGCAGCTTCGACGCGGCCGGCGATTTCCTTTTTCGGAACACCTTGGACGCGCAAACCGTAGGCCACGTTGTCGCGCGCGTTGAGATGTGGAAACAGAGCGTAGTTCTGAAAGACAGTGTTTACGCGGCGTTTGTAGGGCGGCAGCTTGTCCAGTCGCTCGCCGGACATCCAGATTTCCCCGGCCGTCGGCTGTTCGAAGCCGGCGATGAGGCGCAGAAGCGTAGTTTTTCCGGAGCCGCTTTCGCCGAGCAAAGTGAGAAATTCTCCGGAAGCGATGTTCAGCGAAATGTTATTGAGAACGTCGCGAACGCCAAAGCGTTTGGCAACTGCGCGCACCTCAAGCAGCGGAGCATCGGCGTCCACTGATGCGAGCGGCGGAATGGGAGCAGTGCTCACTGCGCGGCTTTCACCTCGTTCCAGATTTCGTTGTACTTGGCGCGGCGCAAAACATCTTGCCAAAAATAGATTCGCTGCATGTAGGCGTCGGGATCGTCCATGTGCAGATTCTTCTTTTCCGTATCGGTCATAAAAGTTGTGGACGCAGGGTTTGCGGGGGCGTAGCCGGTCACATCCGCTACTTTTTTCTGAGTTTGCGCTTCGATCATGTATTCCAGGAACTGGGCGGACAGCTCTTTCTGCCGGCTGGCAGCGGTGATCATCAAGTGGTCGATCCAGCCGGTGGTATTTTCTTTCGGGATGGTTTCGCCAATGGGAAACTTTGCTTGACGCAACTGGTTGGTGTTGAGCGGCCAGCCCATGGCCAGAACGATTTCGTGGTTTTCAAAAAGGTTGGTTAATTCTCCGCCGGTGGACCAAATTTTCCGGATGTTTGGTTTTAACTCGATGAGTTTCTTTTTGACGGCGTCAAGCTGCTCATCCGACAGATTGTAGAGCTGAGAAGGATCGGGTTTGTCGTAGCCCAAGACTTGGGCAGCCATGTAGACGGTCGAGAGATCATCCCACACCGAGATTTTTCCTTGGAATTGTGGATCCCAGAGAATGTTCCAAGAATCCGGAGGTTGCGCGAAGACAGTAGTGTCATAGAGGAGCGGATTCGGCCCCCACATGAAGGGGACACCAAAGATGCGGCCGTTGGATTTCACCAGGGGCGAATCGCGGAGCCTGGCGGCTAGCTGCGAATAGGATGGGAATTTGGAAAGATCCAGCGGCGCAGCAAAACCTGCACGTGCGATCGAGGTCGCGACATCGCTTGAAGGTGAAATCACATCGTAGTTCGAAGCGCTTCCGCCGCGCAGCTTGGCGACGAGTTCATCGCTCGAACCCATATAGGACGCGGCGATTTTGCAATGGTGCGCTTCCTCGAAGGGACGCACAAAGGAGGGATCCGCGTAGCCTTCCCACACAAGCAAGCTGAGCGTCGCTTCCTTTTTCTGGCAGGCGCCGCAAGTCAGTGCGAGCGCCAGGATTCCCACGACGAGTGCCCGGCGTTTCATACGCTCTCCTGCTTATGCACCATGTGCGACTCTCCGCAGTCCAGGTCAAAAATCACAAGCCCCTCACGCTTCAGAAGGTAGGCGGCGTATTGACCCACAGCAGCCAAGTTTCAGACCGCCCTGGATTTCTCCAGCGGTGCGGCGTCGAGCTCTCGAAATAAAGACTATCACCGGGTTTGAGAAGATAGTGCTCCTCGCCATTTAGCCAGATTTCAAAGCGGCCGCGAAGAACGTGCAGGAACTCTTCGCCTTCGTGGGAGTAAGATTCACCGCTGCCGCCGCCGGCTTTGAGGCGGAAAAGATGCGGTTCCATGACCGTTTGGCCCCACGCGAGAAGTTCCATGCGCACACCAGGAGTGGTTTCAAGGACTTTTCGCTGGCCAGCCCGGACAAGCTTCGGATTTTCTGCCGCGGTTTCAAAGAGGGAAAGAATATTCGTGCCGTAGAAGCGCGCGATGCGGCGGAGAGTGGAAATGGAGGAACGCATTTGGCCACGCTCGAGAGCGCTGAGAAAACCTACCGAAACCTTTGTCGCGCGTGCGACTTGCGAGAGGGACAGGCCGCGGCGAGTGCGCAACCGGCGGAAGCGCCGGCCGGGAAGCGGAACGCTCTCTGGCAGCGCGGAGACGATGCCCTGGCGCTTCAGGACGTGGACGATGGCCGCTGGGTTCAGCCCCCGTGCACGGCGCAGAAAAACAGCACGCTGAAGGAGGCGCACGTCGGCTTCAGCGAAAAGTCTGTAACGGCTTTTGGTGCGCTGTGGAGAAACGAGGCCCAATGCTTCCCAGGCGCGCAAAGCGGAAGAGGAAATGCCCACGCGGCGCGCCACTTCGCTAATTCGCAGCATGCGGCGCGCTGTTCGATTTGCTGATGGCTTGGAGAAATTCTTTCCGCTTGACACTGCTCCCGGCTTTCTCTAAGTTTGCGGGATTATAGTAAGGTTTCCGGGGCACAGCAACCTCGAAGAATCCGCTGCCAAGAGAATTCTTCGAATCAAGGGGTGAGTTCATGAAATCGGCCGCAGGACTTTGGCAGAGCCATACGCGCTGCCACCGCAAGATTATTTCCATGCTGTTTCTCGCACCGGCCGTCCTATTCGCGGCGCGGATTGCCGGAGCGCAGAGCACCGGCGGGCAGATTCGCGGGACGATCAGCGATCCCAGCAGCGCCTCGGTGACGGCGGCCACGGTGACGCTTTTGAACGAAGCGACCCGCACCGGGCGCACGGTGCAGAGCGGCACGAATGGAGAATACATCTTTCTCGAAGTACCCGTTGGAAGCTATGAAATTGACGTGACCCAGACCGGATTTAAGAAATTTGTGCGCAAGGGAATCGCGCTGGACTTGAACGAAGTCGCCACCGTCGATATCACGCTGCAGCTCGGTTCGGCGGCGGAAAGCGTGGAAGTAACGGGTGCGCCGCCGGTCGTGGATACAAGCTCGACGCAGCTGGGCGCGGTGGTCAACGAACGTGCTTCGACGCAATTGCCACTGAATCAACGCGACGTTTATCAATTGTTGCAGTTGCAGCCCGGCGTGCAGTCACAATTGGGCAACGACCTCTTCTATGGCTCGGACAAGCCTGGAGTCGTGACGGTAAACGGCGGACGCGGACGTTCGAACAATTATTCCGTGAACGGCGGCGACGGCAACGATCTGTTTGCAAACCTGCCTGCGATCGAGCCTTCTCCGGACAGCATTGAAGAGTTTCGGGTCATCAGCAACTCTTTCGACGCAGAATACGGACGGAATTCCGGAGCGGTCGTCAATGTGGTGACCAAATCTGGGACGAATAACCTGCACGGCAGCTTTTACGAGTTCTTCCGCAACGACGTGCTCAACGCGCATCCATTTACTTTTTTTGCGGCGCCAAAGCCGGAATTCAAACAAAACCAGTTCGGCGGCACCATTGGTGGACCGATAAAGAAGGACAAGACATTCTTTTTTGGATCGTACGAAGGACGCCGGATTATCCAGGGAATTGTGTCGCAGCCGATCAGCGTGCCCACAGCGGCCGAACTCAGCAACGGAGATTTTTCGGCCAACGGGGCTGCCAACGGCGTCGTTGATCCCAACGGCGCTTCTGGTTTTGCGGGGTCTCTATCTGACGCGACGGTCGCAAATGTCCTGGAGAACCGCTGCGGGGCAAATCTGGGCGCCACGGCCAATGCGGCCGTCGAATCCGTGATCAACGGCGGCGCTCCACAGCTCTACAGCAAGATTTTTCCTGGTTTCAAGATTCCCACGCAATGCTTCGATCCTGTCGCTCTCAGCCTCTTGCAATACGTTCCCGGATCGGGCGGCGGCGGCGGGGTGCAGGTCACGCCAAACGAAACGGATCGTGGCGACCAGTTTCAGATCCGAGTTGACCACAACTGGTCCAACAATCAGAAGACCGCGTTCTACTACTACTTCGATGACGACAACTCCGTGGACCCTTTTGCAAAGTTCCAGGCGTCGGGCGCAACGACCGGCAATTTCCCGGGGGACTATGCAACGCGCACCCAACAGTTGAACGTCACACACACTTCGACGATCGGTTCCACGGCGGTGAACGAATTGCGTGTGAGCTATTTTCGTGAAGGGCAGCTCATGTTCGACAGTCCGACACGAACGAATTCCATCCAGGCTTCGTGCGGGACTGGAGCGGCAGCGACATTTTGTTTCACGGGAACTTCTGACACCGCTCTGATGGATGACAGCGGCAATGTGCTTGGCACGAATCCCGACTACGGGATCCACTCCGGCTTGGGCGCGAGCAAAGAAGGTGTGCCGTTCATCAGCGTGGACGGCGGTTTTTCCATCGGCAACAATTTCAATGGACAATTGCCGCAAACCGGCAACACCATCCAGTTCAGCGACAACTACAGCAAAATCATTGGCAATCACAGTCTGAAGTTCGGCGTGGACACGCGCTATCAGATATTCAACCAGCTGCTCTATTTTGACGTCAACGGCGACTTGTCCTTCCTTTCGTCGACTACCTCACCGCAAGGGGATGACCTCGGTTATTCGGATGCCTATCCCGATTATCTCCTCGGGCTGGGCAACAGCTATTTCCAAGGATCCGCGCAACACGAACTCGTGCGCAGCACTTCCGTCTACCTTTTTGCGCAGGACAGCTGGAAGATCAAGCCCAATGTTACCTTGAACTATGGCTTGCGCTGGGAAATGAACACGCCGCTCACGGACATCGGCCAGAAAGTTCAGACGTTCCGGCCTGGACAAGTGTCAACGATCTATCCTTGCACGCTTCCGACGACTAGCCCGCTCTTCGTTGCGGGCAGCGTCACGACCTGCGATCAAGCTGGTGTAACGCCAGTCGGACTGGTTTTTCCGGGTGACAAGGGCGTACCCGAAGCACTGACTAACACTTACTATAAGGGCTTCGCTCCCCGCCTCGGCCTCAATTGGAGCCCCGGTTGGAAAGACGGGTGGCTTAGCAAGCTAACCGGCGGTCCCTCGAAGACCAGCGTTAGCATGGGCTACGGAATTTTCTACAACCCGATCGAACAGCTCGTGCTTGAGCAGTTCAGCGCCGAGCCTCCCTTTGGCGGAAGCAACTTCATTACGAACCCCCTCTTGCAGACTCCTTTTGTCGATCAAAGCGGCGACGTCTTCCCGAATCCTTTCAACGGGATTCTCACTCCGCCGAGGGGCAGCGCGGTCGATTGGGAACAATTCCGTCCGATGACATTCTTCGGAGAGTTTCCTCCCAATCTGCGCCTGCAATATTCCGACCAGTACAATTTGACGATCAAGCGCCAGTTGCCGGGACAAATTCTCTTTCAAATCGGTTACGTCGGTTCGCAAGGTCATCGCTTGCTCGCGAGTTATGAAGTTAACCCCGGAAATCCTGCGACCTGCAACGTCTTGACGACCATGGCCACTGCGGCTCCAGGCGACGTGCTGAGTGGTCCCGGCGGAGCTTCGACGACTTGCGGTCCTTTTGGGGAAGACAGTTCGTACTTCATTCCCAATGGAGCGGTCATCCCCGCCGGCGGGCTTCCGTTGCCCTACAACGCGGGAGCGGGCGGCTTGATCATCCCCGCGGGTACGGTGAACGCTCCCGGCGGCGGCATCACACTCGTAGGCCTGCGCCAATACTCCTCGCCGCTGTGCCAGCCATTGACGGGCACGGGATGTCCCTCCGACGGCACTCCGGTGTTTTCCGGAATCTTCAGCGAGAACACCGTCGCGCGGTCGAACTACAATTCGCTGCAGGTCATGTTGCAGAAGAATTTTTCGCACGGCCTGCAGTTCCAGGCTGCCTATACTCTTAGCAAGACGATGGACAACGCCTCGAGTTTTGAAAGTGCGCTCAACCCGCTGAACTTCAATGCCACCTACGGCTTGTCCGATTACGATGCGCGGAATCGTTTTGTGGTCAACTACGTTTGGGATCTGCCCGTGCCCAAGTATGACGGTTTCAAAGGGAAGTTGCTGGATGGCTGGGAAGCATCTGGAATCCTGACCTTCCAGAGCGGCTTCCCAATTCGTATCACCTCTTCGGATGATATGGAAGAATTGGATTCCACCGACCTGTTCGAATTTCCAGGCGAGCCGAATCTCACGGCGCCGTTCCACACGCAAAATATTCGTCAGAATAACGGATTCGTCTTTGACCCGAATCTCTTTACGAATTCCACGGTTGCACCCGGCACGATTGGCAACGCCCCTCGCACCATCTGCTGCGGACCGGGCATCAACAATTGGGACATGAGCTTCATGAAGGAAACGAACTTTGGCGAAAGACTCCAGATGGAATTCCGCGGCGACATTTTCAACATCTGGAATCATGCGCAGTTCTATAGTGTGGATGGAGACGTATCGGATCAGGGCAGCACGTTTGGCCAGGTGCAGCACGTCCACGATCCGCGGCTCGTCCAGTTCTCGCTGAAGTTCCGTTTCTGACGCAATAGCAGAGAACAAAAAAAGTTCAGGAGGCGCCCCAGCCTGGTCGGGGCGCCTTCGCACGTACCAAGAAAGTGAGACAATCCATTCAGTAGCGAGATTCCCGTTATCACAAACTGACCGCAGGGAACAGACCTGCTAGCGTTGGCCGCTTCGCGGTCACACAGCAAATGGAATAAGGAAATGCACCACGCTCTGCAAAACGAAATCGCCGCCTACGAAAAGCGCACGCCAAAATCCGCGGACGCTTACCAGCGTGCTTTGCAACGCATCCCACTCGGCGTTGCCAGCAACTACCGCCACTATGAGCCCTACCCACTTTTTGTAAAGGATGGAAAAGGCAGCAGGATTCACGACCTCGATGGAAACGAATACATCGATCACAACCTGTGTTTCGGCGCGCTGATGGCCGGGCACTGTCATCCCGCGGTGGTGAAAACCGTGGAACAAAAACTGCATGAAGGAACGACCTTTGGCATGCCGCATGATATGGAATGGGAGCTGGCAGAAGAAATCTGCAAACGCTATCCCGTCGAGATGGTGCGCTTCGGCTCGAGCGGTACGGAAGCGACGATGCACGCTTGCCGCATCGCCCGCGCCGCCACGGGCCGCGAAAAAATTCTAAAGTTTGAAGGCGCATACCACGGCCTGCATGACGCCGCGCTCGTCAGCGTGAAGCCCAAAGCAGAAGACTACGGCGATCCTGACGCGCCCAATTCCGTTCCTGGCGGAGGCGGCGTGCCCAAGGCCTCGCTCGCGAATGTGGTCGTTGCTTCGTTCAATAATCTCCCGAGCGTCGAGCGCCGCTTCCGCGAGAACCCCGGCCAAATCGCCGCGATTATCCTCGAACCTATTTTGATGAACGTCGGGCTTTGCATGCCGCAGCCCGGTTTTCTCGAGGGCTTGCGCGAGATCGCCACAAAAAACGGCGCGCTGCTCATCTACGACGAAGTGAAAACCGGTGCAAAACTCGCCTGGGGCGGCGCGAGCGAATATTTCGGCGTGAAGCCGGACATAATTTGTCTGGCGAAATCCATCGGTGGCGGTCTCCCCCTCGCCGCATTTGGTGCGAGCCGTGCGGTGATGGATTTGATCTCGCAGCACAAAGTCTTTCATGGCGGCACGTACAACACCAATCGCGTGTCCATGGCCGCAGGGCTCGCCACCTTCCGCGAAGTACTGACACGTGAAAACTACGCGCACGTCGATAAGCTCGGCAAGAAGCTTGCCGAAGGTTATCGCGCCATCGTCAAAAAGTCCGGCCTGCAAGCGTACGTGGCAAATGCCGGAGTTAACGGTGCGCTGATGCTTTACCCACAAGAAATTCGTAATTATCGCGACTGGACGAAAATCGACATCGATCTTTGGCGCCACTACTGGTTCGGCATGGTCAACCGCGGCGTCCTGCCGCAACCCTATTGGTGGGACGAGCAGTGGACCATTTCCGTTCAGCACACGGAAGCGGACATCGACAAACATCTCGCCGTGTTCGAGGAAATCGCGCCCGCTCTGGCAAAAGCGCAACAAGAACGCGGAGCGCATTTCGTCGGCGCCGCGGGCCACTGATCTTAGGAGATCGCCACATTGCAGAACGAGGCCGCCATCGCATCCCCTGCGTCCGCGGTTCAACACACGCCTGACCTGCGCCGCGTCTTGGGGCGCCTCGACCTCGTTTTGCTTTTCGTCGTCGCCGTCTTCAATCTGAACGTTGTTCCCTCGATTGCCGCGAACGGCGGTGTCACGGTCTGGCTGTGGATCATTTCACTCGCGCTATTTTTCTGGCCACAGGGCATCGCGGTAATCGAGCTTGCCCATCGCTATCCGGGCGAAGGCGGCGTCTATCTCTGGGCCAAAGAGGTCTTCGGCAACTTCCACGGTTTCCTTTCCGGCTGGTGCTACTGGACCAACAATATGCTGTACGTCCCCACGATCATGCTGTACTTCGTCGGTGTCTCCGTTTTCGCGCTTGGAGCCGGCCATGAAGAGCTGGGGGACAACAAAATATTTGCGCTGACCGCCTCGCTGCTGCTGCTGATCATCCTCGTCGCGCTGAATATCGTTGGCCTCGGCGTCGGCAAGTGGATCAACAATCTCGGCGCGATCGGCACGGGCATCGCCGCTGCGGTCCTGATCGGGCTGGGCATCGTCGTGTGGTTGCGTTTTGGAACGAGCGTGACATGGGCAGATTTTCGCGTGCCGCCCAATCCAAAATTCATACTGAATTCTTTCGGAGTGATCTGCTTCGGGCTCGTGGGGCTGGAGCTGGCTTCCGTCATGGGCGACGAAATCGAAAATCCGCAGAAGACGCTGCCCGGAGCCGTGGCCTGGGGCGGAGTGCTTTCCGGTGCGCTCTATATTGGCGCGACGTTGACGCTGCTCATCGCTATAAACAAGGGCGACATCAACGTATTGCAGGGTATTGTTCAGGCGGTTGGCCACATGGCTGGACGCGTTGGCGTCGTATGGATCGTCGCGCCCTTCGCTTTTCTGTTGAGCTTGTCCATCGCGGGCATCGCGTCGGCGTGGCTCGGCGGCTCAGCCCGCATTCCATTTGTCGCGGGACTTGATTCCTATATGCCTGCATGGCTCGGCAAAGTGCATCCGCGTTACCACACCCCATACGCTGCGTTGATCGTTCACGCTTCGGTGTCCATGGTGCTCGTGGTGCTGAACTTTGGCGGTTGGTGGATTTGGAACAAAATACTTGGCTTGTCTTTCGTGGGCGCTATTGTGCGAACCTTCGGGTTTGCTGTGACAAATCTATCGGCCAGCCCAACCGGCGTGCAGGAAACCTTTCAGAAGTTGCTTTCGCTCGCTGTCGTTCTACAGCTGATCCCCTTCATTTATATATTTGGCGCATTGTTGAAAATCGCGTTCAGTGATTCCTTTGTGAAAGGCGTCTATTCGAAGACGACATTGGTTCTTTCAGGTGCCAGCGGACTTGTCACCACCATTCTGGGAATCGCGCTGGCCTTCTTTCCCGCGCAGCAGGTTACATCCATCCTTTCTTACGAAGTGTGGATGTTTGGAGGTACGCTGTTTTTCATCGGCCTCGCCGCATTTTTCTTTTTTGTTTACGGCCGGCGCAAAACGGCAAGAAAGCTTGCGGAGGCGCTGCCGGCTGTTTGAGCGGGCTGCGGCCTGGCAGAAGCATTGGCGTGATGAAGATATGGGGAGGTTGTAATGTCCAGCAGTACGACGGCGGAAATTCGAACGTACAAGAATTACATTAATGGCGAATGGGTTGAGAGCGCTTCGGGCGAAACTTTTTCGGTTTACGATCCCTCGACCGAAGAAGTGATCGCGCAAGTCGCCGCAGCCGGTGCTGCCGACGTCGACCGCGCGGTGAAAGCGGCTCGCACCGCCTTTGACTCCGGTCCCTGGGCCACGACTTCCGCGCAAGATCGCGGCCGCGTTCTCTTCAAACTCGCCGAAAAAATTCGTCAAAACAGCGCTTTGCTTGCGGAAATCGAATGCCGCAATACTGGCAAGCCTATCGTTGAAGCCGAATACGACATCGCAGACGTGGCTACATGCTTCGAATATTATGGCGGGCTCGCAAATAAAGTCCTTGGCAGCGTGAATCCTGTCCCGGCCAACGCTCTCAGCTTTACGCTGCGAGAACCTGTTGGCGTGGCCGGACAAATTATTCCCTGGAACTATCCGTTGTTGATGGCCGCATGGAAGCTCGCTCCTGCGCTTGCCGCAGGCTGCACCTGCATACTCAAGCCCGCCGAGCAGACACCGCTGACCGCGCTCGAATTTGCAAACTGGTTCACCGAAGTTGGTTTGCCCCCAGGCGTCGTGAACATCATCAATGGACTCGGCGAAACGGCTGGCGCCGCGCTCGTCGCGCATCCCGGCGTCGACAAAATCGCGTTCACCGGCAGCGCCGCTGTCGGGAAAATCATCGTAAAGAGCGCCGCGGACACACTGAAACGAGTCACGCTCGAACTCGGCGGCAAATCGCCCAACATTTTCTTCACGGACGCCGATTGGGAAGCCTCCATCGATGGCGCGCTCTTCGGCGTGTTCATCAACCAGGGCGAAGTCTGTTCCGCGGGGAGCCGCATCCTCGTCGAGAAGAAAATCTATTCTAAATTTGTCGAAGCGATGACCGAGAAGGCCAAGTGCATCAAGCTCGGCGCTCCGCTCGATCGCGAGACGAAAATGGGGCCGCTCGTCAGCAAAGAGCAATACGATCGTGTCAACTCTTATCTTGAGCTTGGAAAAAAAGAAGCCAAGCTCGCCATCGGCGGTGGCCGCCCGAAGCAGTTCGGCAAAGGCTTCTATGTCGAGCCGACGATTTTTTTCGACGTGGATAACACCGCGCGCATCGCCCGCGAGGAAATTTTCGGTCCGGTTGCCACCGTGATTGCCTTTGACGGTGAAGCGGACGCGATTCGCATCGCCAACGACACGCCGTACGGCCTCGCCGCCGCCGTCTGGACGCGCGACATCTACAAAGCCTTCCGCGTTGTGAAGTCGCTTCGTGCCGGGATCGTCTGGGTAAATCACATGCAGCCGACGTACGTCGAAGCTCCCTGGGGCGGCTACAAACAATCCGGCTTCGGCCGCGAACTTGGTCCCTGGGGCCTCGAAGAATATCTCGAAACGAAACAGGTATTTGTGAATCTCGACGAAACACCCATAGGTTGGTATTAGTATTTGGGATGCCGGCCATCGTGTGGCCTGCGGCCAAAGAAGAAAGGAAGAAAAAATGGCCACGATTCAGATTCGAACAGAAATTCCCGGACCTCGTTCGCGCGTGCTGATGGCGCGTCGCGAGGCCGCTATCCCTCGCGGACCTGCCAATGCGACTCCTGTTTTCGCCGCTCGCGCCGATGGTGCAACCATCGAAGACGTCGACGGTAACCGTTACATCGATTTCGCCGGCGGCATCGGCTGCCTTAATATCGGCCATCGCTCCCCGCGCGTCATCTCCGCGATCCAGGCACAGCTCGAAAGATATTTGCATCTGTGTTTCGCCGTCACGCCATATGAAGGCTACGTTGCTGTCGCGGAAAAACTGAACTCCCTCGCTCCCGGCAATTTCGCGAAAAAAACCATTCTTCTCAATTCCGGCGCCGAAGCCATCGAAAATTCCATCAAGATTTCGCGTGCCTACACAAAACGTCCCGCCGTCATCTGTTTCGAAGACGCGTTCCACGGCCGCACGCTTCTAACAATGTCGCTCACTAGCAAGACGCATCCTTACAAGGCAGGCTTCCAGCCCTTTGCCAGCGACATCTACCGTATTCCGTTCGCCTATCCCTATCGCAATCCATCCGGCACCACGTCGGTGGAATTTGCGCATCATCTCGAAGACGCCTTCAAACGCTCCGTCGCGCCGGAATCCGTTGCCGCCGTAATCGCCGAGCCCGTTCTCGGTGAAGGCGGCTTTGTCGTTCCGCCCCGCGATTACTTCAAGCTCCTGCAAAATATCTGCCGCAAACACGGCATCCTCTTCATCGCCGACGAAATCCAGTCTGGCTTCGCGCGCACTGGCAAATGGTTCGCTTCCGAACACTTCGGAATCGAACCCGATCTCATCACCACGGCAAAATCTCTTGGCGGCGGTATGCCCATCGCTGCCGTTACGGGCCGCGCCGAAATTATGGACGCGCCCGGACCGAGCTCTCTCGGTGGAACCTACTGCGGCCACCCTGCTTCCTGCGCGGCAGCGCTCGCTGCCATCGAAACCATCGAGAAAGATGGTTTGCTCGCGCGCTCGATGGCCATCGGTGAACACTTTGAAAAGCGCGCGCGTGATTGGCAGAAGAAATGGTCTCTGGTCGGCGATGTTCGCGGCCTCGGCGGCATGTGCGCCATTGAATTAGTGCGCGACGCCGAGACGCGCGAGCCTGCGGACTCTGAGACAAAGGAGATCGCCAAATATTGCTACGAGCACGGTCTCATCCTCATCACCGCCGGCACTTTCAACAATGTCATTCGTATTCTCGTTCCACTCGTTGTTACGGACGAGCAATTTAACGAAGGACTGGACGTTATCGAAGCTGCTCTCGCGGGTGTGGCGGAACGCAAGCACGCCGCGCTATCCCACGCGTAGCTGCGCGGCCCACAATGAGCGAGCGCCAAAGTACCGCCAGCCGCATCCAACATGAGGAGACTTTTAGGAGCATTCGATGCAGGAAACAGTGGCAAAATCTACCATCGCGGCCTCCGAGCTGAAGGACGTGCGGCTTTTTCGCGAAGCTTGCTACGTTGACGGAGAGTGGATTCACGCAGGTTCGGGGCAGACAATCGACGTCGATAATCCCGCCACGAAAGAAATCATCGGCAGAGTGCCCAAGCTGAGCGGCTCAGAGACTCGTCGCGCCATCGAAGCCGCGCACCACGCCTTTCCCGCGTGGAGCAAGAAAATCGCGAAAGACCGTGCCGCGATACTTCGGCGCTGGTTCGAGCTTGTGATGGCCAATCAGGAAGACTTGGCGCGTCTGATGACGCTTGAGGAAGGCAAGCCCTTAGCCGAATCGCGCGGAGAGGTCGTGTACGCCGCGTCGTTTCTCGAATGGTTCGCTGAAGAAGCGAAACGCATCTACGGCGACACGATTCCTCAACACCAAGCCGACAAGCGCATTGTCGTCATCAAGCAGCCCATTGGTGTCGTTGCTTGCATCACTCCGTGGAATTTCCCGTTGGCCATGATCACGCGCAAAGCGGGGCCGGCGATCGGTTCTGGCTGCACTGTTGTAGTAAAGCCTGCCGAACAAACTCCGTTCTCCGCGCTCGCTCTCGCGGAACTTGCCGAGCGCGCAGGGGTTCCGAAAGGCGTCTTGAATATTGTCACGGGCTCGCCGACGGAAATCGGCGCCGAACTCACTTCTAATCCCATCGTTCGCAAACTCTCGTTCACGGGATCGACGGAGGTCGGCAAAATTCTGATGGCTCAGTGTGCGGGTACGCTCAAGAAGCTTTCTCTCGAGCTTGGGGGCAACGCGCCCTTCATCGTTTTTGAGGACGCGGATTTGGACGCCGCCATCGAAGGCGCGATTGCTTCGAAGTATCGCAACACAGGACAAACTTGCGTCTGCACGAACCGCTTTCTGGTGCAAGACGCTGTCTACGACACCTTCGCCTCAAAGCTGGTCTCCGCGGTAGGAAAACTGAAACCCGGCCCGGGATTGGAAGCTGGCGCAACACAAGGACCGTTGATTGACGATGCCGCCGTCGAAAAAGTGGAAAGCCACATCCGCGACGCACAATCCAAAGGCGCAAAATTACTTGCTGGTGGACACCGCCACTCTCTCGGCGGCCGTTTTTTTGAGCCCACAATTCTCACTGACGTCACGACACAAATGGCTGTCGCCCGCGAAGAGACGTTTGGACCCGTCGCGCCGCTCTTCCGTTTCAAGACGGAAGCGGACGCCGTCGCCCTCGCCAACGACACCGAGTTCGGCCTGGCCGCTTACTTTTACGGCCGCGACATTGCACGCGTGTGGCGCGTCGCCGAAGCGCTCGAGTACGGCATCGTCGGCATCAACACCGGAATCATCTCGACGGAGGTCGCGCCGTTTGGTGGCATAAAGCAATCCGGTCTGGGCCGCGAAGGGTCCAAATACGGCATGGATGAGTACGTCGAACTAAAATATCTCTGCTTCGGCGGCATCACCTCATAAAAATCGTCTTCGCCGCTCAAGAATCTGCTATTTGTTGATGTCTTCCTTCGCTTCCAGCCGCTTTAGAAGCGGCTGAAGAAAGGGCTTCTGCTGTTCGGGGGCGCCACTGATGGCCTCGTTCATTTCCTTGGTGGCTTCCGAAAAATTGCCCGAATTCGAATTGACCCTTGCAAGCGCTAGATGGCTGATCCAGTGGTTCGCATCCTTCTTTGGGACCAAAGGGTACAGCTCGAAAGCGCGCTTTGCGTTTCCCTGCCGCTGGAGTCCGCGTGCATAGACATAGAGCTGGATTGCATTCGCCTTGTCGATGGCCGCCGACAACGCTTTCTCCGCATCGCTCTTGCGTCCCATGGCCTCGAAGATTCGTGATTTGGTCTCCCAATTCTCGAAGCGCGCTTCGTTTTGAATCGAAGTGTCTTCCCACTTCAGCGCTTCCTCCAAATTGTAATTGTTGTCCAAGCACCAATTCGCTGCTTCGTCGTATCCTCCCCAGGTGAATCCACCCGTATTGCGAAGCTGATTGTGGATACTCCGCAGCACCTGTCCTTTCGCATCAACGGAAATATGGACGGGAACCGCCAGCTTTTCCCAACGCAGCGTGGCTTCGGCCGATTCTGGCTTGACGTCGTCGAATGTGTAGGTCAGCGCCTCGCGAAATTCCGCCGCGCGTGGTTTCGCTGTCACGCGTAGCGCGTCTTCTTTTTCGTCGTAGGAGAAGCTGCCCCAGGAAGTCGAGTTTTTCGAGAAAATGATCGTCCATTGATCCGCATTCGGAATCACGTGCAAGCCGTATTTTCCCGCGGGTAGTGGCTTCCCCTCGATCGAAATGTCATCGGCAAACGTAATGGTCGTGTTTTCATTCGCACCGGCGCGCCACACACTTCCGTACGGCACGGTCTTTCCCCAGATTTCGCGTCCGCCCACAAGCGGTTCGCAATAGACGATCGTGATGTCCGTCAACGCGATTCGCTGTGTCACCACAGCGCGCTGGCTCAGCGTCGGTAAATTGAGCTCCGTCGCCTGGCTGCCGTTCTTGAATTGTGCGTCCGCCTGTCCCGTGAGACACACTACTGCCACAAATAGGCCTGAGAGCATTCTCGAAACTATGCGCATGAGCACACCCCTCCGCGATTCGGAAACGAATGAAATAGGACGAAGCACAACCGCGCTTCGTCCCGCCACCCCACTTTGAATAGACGCCTGGCGCCCGAATGCGTGAGCAGCCTTCCGGCAAGCCGGAATCATCGCTCCAGCCGGGAAGGCACACCAAAAGGATTGCGTTGAAGACTAAGACTTGGCCGGTTCGGTGGGCGGCGGCGTGGCTGGCATCGTCGGTTTATAAACGGTCGCCGGCCTCGCTGGCTGATAGGCTATTTTGACTTCCTTTTTCTTTGGCTTCTTTTTTTCTCTGCCTCGTGCATCTCGATTGCCCATCGCTTTATCCTCTCCACCTTGGGATGCCTGCTGACAGCTTAGTTTACCCGACCTGATGCGCTCTTGCCGCCTCCAAAGAAATCCGCCCCTATTCTAATGCGCCGTGATCCGCTCCGTCGCGTTTGCCCGGAATCTCAACTCAGCCGGTTGGGCGTAAATTTCTCCGTCATCTCCATCACTCGCCGGTAATAATCCCGCTGCTTCAATCGCGCCGCCGCCGCTTCGTCGATCACAAATGTTACGTCAGGATGCAATTGCAGGCACGACGCCGTCACGGAAGCCGTAATCGGGCCTTCAATCGCCTCCGCGACCGTCTCTGCTTTCGCCGCGCCCGTCGCCAGCAGCAAAATCTTTCTCGCCTCGAGAATAGTCCCGATGCCCATCGTAATCGCGCACTCCGGCATCTTTTCACCCGCCGAAAAAGACTTCCGGTTATCCTCCATCGTCTCGGTGGTCAGCACTTTCAGCCGCGTCCTCGACCCAAAGCTTGATGTCGGTTCGTTGAATCCGACGTGCCCATTCCGGCCGATTCCCAGAATCTGCAGATCGATTCCTCCGGACTCTCGAATCGCACTTTCATACGAGAGACAATAATTCTCATAGTCACCGCCGATCGTTCCGTCGGGAATATGGATGTTTGCCGGATCGGCGTTCACACGATCGAAGAAATTCTCCCGCATGAACCTGTGAAAACTTTGCGGATGGTCCGCCGCGAGGCCCAGATATTCGTCGAGGTTAAACGTCACGACTTTCGAAAAATCCAGCCCCTGCTCCCGGTGCAGCCGAACCAATTCCTTGTACATCCCAAGCGTAGTGCTCCCCGTGGCCAGTCCCAGCGTAACTCCCGGATCGCTCTTCACCGCGTTCGCAACAATTCGTGCCGCTTCACGGCTCAGTTCCTCGTAGCCTGCTTTCAGAAGGACCAGCATCTCCGCCCCGTTTTTCTACCGTCTCCGCGATCTCCGTGTAGAATAGCAAACACCATGGTTTCCCCAGCACCAGCCTCTTCACTCTTCCGTCGAAATCGCTCAGGCGAGTGCTCTTCCAGCCGGTGCTATATATATCAAGTCAGCGCATTACGAAAGCTCTTTCGAAAAATCCTAGAAAATACCAAGATTCGTAGCGATAGGCCCCATCTAATTTATTTTATCTCCCTTGAGCTATATAGCAGTATACTAGGCCGCCGTTCGCACGGGCATAACGCGATTTCCCCGGAGTAAATCGAAAAATGGTTCTCACCGCCATCGACTGGATCGTCGTCGCCGCCTACCTGCTTCTCAATCTGCTCATCAGCCTCTACTACCGCCGCCGCTCCTCCGGCAGCACCGAGGAATTTTTTGTCTCCGGCCGCAACGTTTCCTGGTGGCTCGCCGGCACTTCCATGGTCGCGACAACTTTCGCCGCCGACACGCCGCTCCTCGTCACCGGCCTCGTCGCAAAAAACGGCATCGCCGGCAACTGGCTCTGGTGGTCGCAATGCCTTTGCGGCATGATGACCGTTTTTTTCTTCGCACGTTACTGGCGCCGCGCCGAAATTCTTACCGACGTCGAGTTTGTCGAGCTCCGCTATCAGGGCAAACCCGCCGCATTCCTCCGCGGCTTTCGCGCCATCTATCTCGGCGCACTGATGAACTGCCTCATCCTCGGTTGGGTTATCAAAGCCATGATCAGCATCACTACCGTTCTCCTCGGTGACGCCATCGCACAGGGCCGCGTCCTCCAACTCTCTCTCGGCGGGCACGAGCTCTTGCACTACACGCTTGGCTCGCCCGAACACACCGCGCTCCTCATTTGCGTCTTGCTTCTTGTCCCTTTCACCGGAATTTATACTTTCATCGGCGGCCTTTGGGGAGTTCTCGTCACCGACCTTTTCCAATTCACCCTGAAAATGGCCATGATCATCGTCCTCGCCTGGATTGCCGTCGCAAAAATCGGGGGCATAGCCGCGCTCAAACTCCAGCTTTCGCACGTCGACTCCCTCGCGCATCAGTCGGGTGACTCGACTGGCTCGATTCTTTCCTTCTTTCCCTCGTTCCATTTGGGTTGGACCACCGACGCGCTTTGGACTCTACCCGTCATCACTTTTGCCCTCTACCTCGCCGTTCAGTGGTGGGCCAGTTGGTATCCCGGCGCGGAGCCCGGCGGCGGCGGCTACGTCGCCCAACGGATGTTCAGCGCCAAGGACGAAAAAAATTCCCTCGGAGCCACACTTTGGTTCAACATCGCGCACTACGCCATGCGCTCCTGGCCTTGGATCCTCACCGCCCTCGTCGCCGTCGCCGTCTATTCGCCTCATGGCGGTTTGCATCCGAGCGCCGAATTTGCGGCCGAACCCGAAAAGGGTTACGTCATGGTCTTGCGCGATTTTCTCCCTCCGGCTTTGCGCGGTTTGATGATCGCCGCGTTTCTAGCCGCTTTCATGTCTACCGTTGGCACCCAGCTCAACTGGGGCACGTCTTATCTCATCAATGATTTCTACCGCCGCTTCCTTGTTCGCAAAGCTGCCGAAAAACACTACGTCCTCATCAGCAAAATTATCATCGTTCTTCTCGTGATCCTTAGCGGTTACGCCGCCGCGAACATCACGAGCATTCAATCCGCCTGGCAGCTTCTTCTCGGCATGGGCGCTGGCACAGGTTCCGTCCTCGTGCTTCGCTGGTATTGGTGGCGTATTAATGCGTGGAGCGAAATTTCCTCCATGATCGCCGCGTTCATCGTCTCCATGTCGCTCACGCGCGTCGAGTTCGCCGGCAACACTTCGGTCGTTTTCGCAAAAACCGCGCTCATCACCACGGCCGCTACCACCATCGTCTGGCTCGTCACCACACTAATCACCAAGCCCGAGCCCGAAGCAAAACTCGTGCAGTTTTACCGTCGCGTTCGCCCCACCATCCACGGGTGGAAACATATCGCCGCCCTCGCACCGGACGTCACACCTGTCCGCGATTTTAGCGCCAACACTTTTGACTGGATCATGGGCTGCACGCTCGTTTACTGCACCATGTTTTCCATCGGTGAATTCTCGTTGCATGAATGGATGATGGGCATTCTCCTGCTCATCCTCGCCGCGCTATCGGGCTACTTCATTTATTGGAGCCTCTCGCGCCGTGGTTGGCAAACCCTCTCGGGCGCCGAGCCCATTCCGCCGCCAAACGCGAAGCCTCAACTCGATCTGTAGTCATTCGCTATGGCGTAAGATTGAAGTGCCATTCCGAGCGAAGCGAGGAATCTGTTTTCCCCGCTTCTATGGCTTTCTTCTTCGCAACCTGGCTGCTCGCGGCACACTGTCCTGTTCGATTATTCCTTGAAGAATTTTCGCGGGATCTTGGGTATATGAAAAAAGAGGACTACTCGCTGGTGAGGATAATCCTCCCCACTTTTCATTTCAAAATGAATTCGCAATTTTGTGACGCCTGCCGCATCCTTCACAAGCTCCGCGCCTCGCACCGATTCAATCAGCGCCGGATTCCAAACATCCAAATCGTAGGTCGCACCCGCGCGTCCAGCCACTATCAATTCCATCGGCGCCGTCGCATCTCCCATCTCTTCGGAAAGAACGCGTAAATCGGAGCTCGCGCTTCCCAACTTGGGCAATCGAAACGCATATGACACGCCAAAATCGTTCGGCTCGCGTACGCGGATTGTGTTCTTCCCTTCCTTCAAGGCGAATTTTATTTTCAGGTGATGATGCTCCGAGGAAAGGAGTTGGTCGAAGCTGTGCGCATGGCCGTTCACGTCCACGCGGACGGCCAGGACGCTGTTTGCCACCTCGGGCTCGAAATCGAGCGTGCACTCTCCGCCCGTGCGCTCTGCCTCTAATGTGAATTCGCCAAGCTTCTTTTCAAAACTCAAGTTAATTACGCTATCGCCCACTCGCACATTCGTGATCTTGAAACTCGTCCAATCCGCCGGGACATGCGGCACAAACGTTAACGTCTTTTTCGTCGCGTCCTTCTCCAGCCCAAACATTCCTTTGAGCAGCGGGCTGATCACCATCGCCGCCGACCAGATCTGGTGCGGCGAGCTCGTAGAAAGCGGCTGGTAGTAATCTCCGGAGAGCACTTCCGTTACGTGCCCTAGCGATCCGTCGAGCGCCAACATGGCGTTGGCCCGCAAATTTTCATACGCGGAGAAATCCTGGTGATAGCGGTATTCGGCGACGGACGCCCAGCCCGTGAACAGTGGCCACACCGACCCATAGTGATACCCGCCTCCGCTGTAAACCGGCGAGCGATTCGAGATAATCCGCATTCCCCAATCTGTCTGCAGGTCCGCATCCGCTAGTTGCTGAATCATCGGTATCGCCGTCGCGTCGCTCGGCAAGCCAAACCACATCGGCACAGCCGCCAGCACGCTCGGCTCATCCACTTGCTTGTTGTTCCTGTCCAGCGCAAACGCGAAGCGCTTCTTGGACGCGATCCAGAAACTGTCGTTCACTAGCGGCCATTGTTTCTCGAACTCTTTCTCCAGCGCTGTCGCAGATTCCGCTTGTTCCGCAAGTCTCGCGAGATTCGCTAGCGCATTCAGCGCCTTCGCCCCCAATCCGCTCTGGTAGAACTCCGTTTCTACGGGCAGAAGCGGTCCTCCTTCCACCCACCCGTGGCCAATTCCAAAGTTTTTTGGCAGTCCTCGCGCGTCGTATGTCGACTTCAAAAACTGGTACGCCTTCCACAAGCTTGCCCATTTTTCTTTTGCGAAATCCGTGTCGCCGCTATTCGTCACGTAATCGTTCACCGCGATGATATACAGCGGCGTCGCGTCCGCCGATGCGTACGGATATGGATAGTCCGTAAACCATTTCACAAAACTCGCGCCTTGCGAAATTTCGTGAGGGATCTTTCCGTCAGCGCGCTGATATTTGCTTATGAATTCCAGCGCTGTTTTCGTATTTGCAAAATCGCCCTCCGCATTCAAGGCCAGCGAACTCCAGAACGAATCGCGACCGAAGTACCATGCAAACCCGGGCCGCTGGCTGTCGCCGGATGTGCGATATCCCGCCACCAGTCCCGTGCCGAGGAACGGATTCGTCACCATTCCCTGCACCAGGCTCACTCTGGCCCAGTCATAGGCCTTCTGCAGTTGCTCGTCTGGCAGCTCGACGCTTACCGTCTGGTCCAGATAATTTCTGTAGTATTCCGCCGATTCGTGCAACAGTTCGCCGTATCCGGAAGAAAGCTTCTGGTACGCGGCCGACGCTTCCGCCAGGCCGGTCATAGATCCCGCGATGACAATGAGCTTGGTTTCTCTGCCTTTCGCAGTCACTCCCAGCCGGAAGGAACTTTCCTGAGCTTCGGAATAATTTGTCTGAAATTCTTCATGCGCGTCTTCAGCAGTCGGCGATCCCACGATCGCCTCGAATTTCCGCTGCTCCTCACCAAGCGCAAACGCGTGCAGTTTCGCATCCCAGCTTTCGTACGTTCCGCCCAGTGCTGCGGGCCATTCCAATTGAAAATCGCGCTGAAAAACCGCTTCGATCTCGAGTGGCGTTTCCGTCTCCACGTCGAACAAAATCACTGCACCCGGCTCATGCACAGGCACAAAAAAGGTCTCTCGAACCGAAAATGTATCGCCGGTAAAAACAATGGTGCTCGATTCTGGCCGTGTGATCAGCGTCCGCGCAAGCGATTCCGCCGGAAGCGTCCTTCCATCCACATGAAAGTTCAAATGAAAGTCCCGCAAAATCTTCAGCGGATATACCCAGGCCTCCATCCGTCCCGACTCATTTCCAAAAAGCGCCGCCTGCATTCCCACCGCAGACAGAAATTCCCACGGTCGAACTGGGCGTGTAAGTTCCAGCGGCCTCGCTGGCTCCTGCGCTCTCGCGGTTTCCTTCGTGGGTGTTGATTCTGGCGTCCGCGCCATCGTTTTGGTTGGCGGTTGCATTTGCGATCCTGTCGATCTCTGCGCCTGCGCCACTTGGGTTCCGGGAAAAACGAGCAGCGCTGCACTCAGCAAGCCTGCGCGACCTAACCACTTCTTCCGAATTGTGCTTGTTTTGTTCATCACGGTGGGAAGGTCCCAAGCGCAAGAAATCCCCTCATTCTCTCGCGCGTCTCAGTTCCAATCGCCGCTTTAGCCTTACAATAAGGAACGGCACCAAATCCTAGCATGAGCAAACCCGGGAAGGTACGATTCGATTTGTCCTCCTCACGCCGCGTATTTCTTAAATCTCTAAGCCGTTCCGCGCTTGTCCTGCCTCTCGAAAGCGTCCTCGCTCTTGCTCGGCCTCTCCATGAAAAGTTCGCCCCCAACTGGCTGCGGGACGCTCCAAATCCGATTCCGGCTCCAGGCGCAAACCAGACTCCCGCGGGCGATTCAAATCAGGGTGCTGCGGCTTCGAGTCTATATCCTCCTCCTCCAAAAGAGATCAGCGTCAACTTTCTCAACGTCGCTCGCGAAGCCGGCCTCAACGCCAAAACCACCTATGGCGGCGAGCACAAAAATAAATATCTGCTCGAAACCACCGGCTGCGGTGTCGCTTTCTATGATTACGACAACGACGACTGGCTCGACATCTTTTTAGTGAACGGCTGGCGCCTCGAAGGATTTCCCAAGGGCCGAGAACCCATCTCGCATCTGTTCAAGAATAATCGCGACGGTACTTTCACCGATGTGACCACAAAATCCGGCATCATCCATTCTGGTTGGGGACAAGGCGTTTGTGTCGGCGACTACGACAACGACGGCTTCGACGACATTTACATCACCTCTTTCGGAAAAAATGTTTTGTATCACAACAATGGCACCGGTACGTTCACCGACGTCACCGAAAAAGCCGGCGTCGGGACGAACGGAAAGCGCTGGAATACCGGCTGTGCTTTTGTCGATTACGATCGCGATGGCCACCTCGATCTTTTTGTCGCGAACTACATCGATCTTGATTTGGCGACTGCGCCCGTGCCCGAATCGGGTCCGTGCGAATACAAAGGCGTGCTTGTCGCTTGCGGGCCGCCGGGACTTCTCGGCGGAAAAAATATCTTGTTTCACAACAACGGCGACGGAACGTTTACGGACGTTTCCGAACGTTCCGGAATCCTGCAGGCCAATGGAACGTTTGGGCTGGGAGTGCTCACCGCCGATTTCAACAACAACGGCTGGCCCGATATCTATGTGGCGAACGATTCGACGGCCAGCGCGCTCTATGAAAACAAAAAAAACGGCACGTTCTCCGACGTAGCCATGGAAGCAGGATGCGCTCTCAGCGCGGATGGCAAGCCCCAAGCCGGCATGGGCGTTTCCGCCGGGGATTACGACCTCGACGGAAACCTGGACATCGTCAAAACGAATTTCGCCGGGGACACGCCTTCGCTGTACCACAACATCGGGGGCGGAAATTTCGAAGATGTTACGTTTACCGCCGGACTCGGCAAGCATACGCAGTATCTCGGCTGGGGCTGCGGCTTTTTCGACATGGACAATGACGGCTGGCCGGACATTTTGATTTGTAATGGCCACGTCTATCCCGAGGTCGAGCAACTGCGCACCGAAGCCGGCTACGCGCAGCAGAAAATTCTTTACCGCAATTTGCGCGATGGCCACTTTGAAGACGTTTCCTCGCAGGGCGGGCCAGGGATCATGGTTCCTGCGCCGTCGCGCGGCGCGGCGTTCGGCGATTTTGACAACGACGGCGATATCGACGTGGTGGTGAATACCATCAATGATTTTCCCCAGTTGCTCCGTTGCGACTCGCGGATTGGAAATAACTGGCTGAAAATAAAAACGATTGGAACGAAATCGAATCGCAGCGGAATCGGCGCGCGTTTGCGTTGCGTGACGCATCCTCCCGGCGAGGCGAAGCCGCACCAGCAAATCGACGAAGTGCGCAGCGGCGGCAGCTATATTTCGCAAAATGATTTGCGCGTACACTTCGGCATCGGAAAGGCGGAGAAGGTCGAGTTGCTGGAAATTCGCTGGCCGAGCGGCGCTGTGGACACGTTGAAAGATGTGAAGCCGAACCAAATGATCGTGGTGAAAGAAGGCTCGGGAATTGTGCGGTCAGTGAAATTTGAGATGAAGACGGCCAAACCAGGGAAGTGAAGAATTTCTGCGTGACCGGGAAGCGACGAAGAGAAAAGGTAACGCAGAGACGCAGAGTTCGCGGAGCCGCGTGGAAAAGGACAGAATCCTGGCTGGCGGCGGACGATCCGTGGGTGCCCTAATAAAAAGACCAAGGTGAGAACGGCGGCCCCTGAGGCGCCCGGCAAAAGGCGCGAAATGAGCGTGTTGGTCTACGGATCGAACGGAGTGGGGAGGCGAATGCAATTGGCCATTTCGCCTGGACATCCGCCCCGTTGTGAGCAGCTACAATTACAATGATTTCAGATATTGCACCAGGTCGTTAACCTGCGGATCACTTAGACCGAGAGCGAAGAAGCTGTTGTAGTGCTGGACGACATCGGTCAGCGTTGCAAAACGGCCGTCGTGGTAGAAGCCACCCGTGGTGTGGGTCCACAGACCCTTCAGGGGACTCGTGCGATAACGATTGTCTGGCGCGCGACTGGCCTGGAAATCGTCGACGCCGATCTCCTCCGCCGTATGCATATTCCATCCAGGCTCGGTGAATAACGGGGAAACGTGGCAGGTAGCGCATTTGGCCTGACCCTCAAAAAGGACTTTGCCACGAGCGGCAGCGTCCGGATCGAAGCTGCCTTTCGGCGGTGCAGGGGCCGGTATTGAAAGTTGATAGAATTGCAGCGCGCCGAGCTTCGAAGTGATCAAGTCTGGAGTGTTGCGGACGTTGCCAAACCCAGCAGCGGCGGCCACGGGGAATTGAGTGGCGTCGTTCAGCCGCGGATCGAAGAACGTGCCTTTGCCGTGCATCTCGAGATTCGCGACGAAGGCGTTCCAATAAGTGATAGAGCCCCAGCCCGTCCAGGTGTGGAGATTGACACCATCCAGCCCGAAAGCGGGCGGAATGAGAACGGCAGCAGTTTTTCCGTCCGGCCGAAAGCCTTTTCCATCGAGAAACAGCTCGGCATCAAATTTGCCTGGGCCCCAAGCGCCGAGGACAGATTTGACGGTGGCTACACTAACGCCCAAAAGGCTGGCAACAGGTTGTAGATTGGGAGCGAGAGAAGTGATGGCCCCTACGTTCAAGTCGCGATTCGCCCAGCCATCCAGGCGATGGCCGATGCCAGGAGCGAGCGAATTGTCGACCGTGGAATGGCAGAACGCGCATTGGATTCCAATGGAGCGGAGGGTTCCTTTGGAATTGATGAACCCGGTCAGACCTACTACCGCGTTCAGTTTGAGCAAGGCCACCGTCGTCGCCGGATCCTGGAGATTAACTTTGCCGAGTTTCAGTGCGGCGATTAGGTCGGGCGGAAGAGCGTCCACATCTACCTTGAGGCCAACGGCCAAAGCGATGGCGGGACTTACACCTGGGCCTACGCCGCCGAGTTTTGCGCCTTCGATGGCTTGATGGAGTTGAAGAGTGTCGCCCCAGAAGGCTTCGTCGCCAAACGTGTCAAAGCGAAAAGTTTGTTTGCCCTCTTCGGCCATTTGCCTCGCGTTCTCATGAGAGGCCGCGTCGAATCCGAAAGAGGAAGCTTTATCTAATTCCGGCGCGTTTTTCTCCTGGGCCGTCAGCGAAAGGCAAACCAAAAGAGTGCCGAACAAAGTGAGTATACCCGCGAACTTTTTCATTGCAGATGCCTCCTGAATCCATGCTCGAATCTGGGCCACGCCCTAAAATTGAGACGCTAGAACGTGATTTGTATCACTGCGGAGGAAGAGGGTCTGTTCCATTTGTAACAGATGTGGGAAGTGTTACGCCGGTAACACTCAGGCGGGTAGCATCAACTTAAGCAGCGCATTGTGCTTCGCGATCAAGCGGAAAAGATTTCGAGGGCCTTCACGTTCAGCAGGAGATGCCCATGATTCGTATACTGAATCATTTTTTTGCGACGAAGGAAATTCAAGGCCGTTGAAATTCTTTCACGGCGCGCGACGACCATCTGAGCGATTTCTTCTTGCGTGAGATAGGTGGGAATCTCGATTTCGGACCCTGAACTCTGGCCTATTTTTGCGGCAAGTTTCAGCAGCACTTTGCAAAGGCGATGAGCGGTGTCATCGACGGCCAGTGCATTCACCTGCGCGTAGGCTTCATTCAGCGCGCGGCAGAAAACATCAACGAGCCGCGCCAGCAAGTCGGGTTGTTTACGCACGACTTCCATAACGTCATCGAAGGGCACGGGGATAGCTTCCGTTTGTTCCAGGGCAACAGCCCGGTCCGGACGAAGGGTTTCCGAGGCGCAAAGCTCGCCGACGACATCTCCACCCTTTCGAACGTCGTAAATCAGTTCGTGGCCATCAGCAGTAATCGTTCCTACCTTTACAAATCCGTGCTGGAGAAAGAAGAAGGTTCGTTCCTTGTCTCCCACATCATAAATGACGGCTTCCTTTTTGAAAGTAGTGGTTTTTCGATTGGGCAGGATGGCATCGCAGAACTTTCCACGAAAGACCGAGACTAGAGCGGTAGAAACAGCCGCTTGAGAGAGGAAATCATCGAGTTCGAGGGGGAGCTCAAATTCACGATTAACGACAGACGGAACAAAGCGTTGATTCGGCGATGCCATAGCACACCCCACAAATATAATTGCTTGCACCCCGAAGTTAGAAAGATGGTACGTCGTGCAGCGTTGCTTCGTCAACCGTGTGTGCTCGTCCAGTGGATCAGTGGCACTATGCCTTTCGCCGATTGTTTTTCAAAAGGGTGCTGAATTCCAGTTGGCGGTGGATTGGCGGCGGCGGTGAATAATGGGGCAGCTATTTTCTCTGCGGGTTCCTCCGGCGAGGCCGGAGCCTTCGATCGCCGGACTATTTTCCGCTCAGGACAGGCGAGACGACAGCGAAGCGTGGGTCTCCCCTCCGGGGCCACGGCTGGAAGAATTTATGCCGGCGTGATGCCGGGAGAGGTAGCATCTATAGCCATTGAGGGGGGTGTCCAAGTGGAATCTGTGTCCGCAGAAGCACCAGCAGTACAGGCGACGATAACGATTCGGCGGACGTCAAACGAGGACGTGCAACAACGGCAAATTATCGTGAAGTTGGATGGAGAGACCGTCGGAGAATTGTTTTATGGGGACACGATTTCGGTGCCAGCTTCGGCGGGACACCATAAGTTGAAGGTGGACAATACGTGGAACTGGAAGACGGTGGATCTGGATGTTGCGGCGGGAGACCACTTGAAATTTCAAACGATAAACCGAGCAGGGAGTTTTACGTGGTTTTTGGTGAGCCTGTTTGGAGCAGGGCCGATTTATATGTCGATCGAGCGGGAAGAGTGAACGACCGATCTATTGAACGTAAGGGCAAATTCACGCTAGAGCGGCTTGATGCAGCACGCCGAAACTGAAGGAGAGAGCATGTCACAGAAAATTGTGGTGAGGTCCATGATCGCGACAATGATTGTGATTTGCGGGTTGGGCGTTGCCCGAGCGCAAACGCAGGCACCCCTACCGTATGGGGCGAACGTGAGCTTGGAGAACGCGAGGAAAGTGGCCGCGCCAGCGCTGGCGGAAGCGGAGAAGAATCACTGGACTATGGCGGTGGCAATTGTCGATACGAGCGGGAATTTGGTTTACTACGAAAAGATGGACAACACGCAATTGGGCAGCGCGAATTTTGCGATAGAAAAGGCCAGGTCGGCGGCGCTCTACAAGCGGCCAACAAAGGTGTTTCAGGATGCGCTGGCTGGCGGAGGAGAAGGGTTGCGAGTTTTGAAGTTGAGAGATGCGGTGCCGGTGGAGGGCGGGATACCGCTGGTGATGGACGGAAAAATTGTGGGAGCGATCGGCGTGTCGGGCGGGGCGAGCGCGCAGGACGCGCAGTGCGCCAAGGCCGGGGCGGATGTCTTGAAATGATAGGTGGGGAACGGGATTTACTTATTGGATTTTTTCTCGGCGAGGGCGATGGCTGATTCGATTACTTTGTCGATGCGGCGGCAGCGGGCATCGGGCGAGCGATAGTAGAAGATCGCGATTAGCTGGGCGCGGCGTTGAATTGGCGACATGAGATTCCAACCTTCGAGGGTTCGGGGATCGCGCGAGAATGCAAGACTTAGGGCGGGCGGAAGTTCGCGCTCGGCTTCCATGGCGGAGAGAAGCTGTTCGGCAAGTTGCTCGGCTCGGCGTGCACGCGCGGCGGGGCTCTTGGGTTGATGGACGGAATCCGCGAACCATTTGCGATAGGAATAACTCAGAGCGTCAAACCAGCGAAGTAGAGGCTTGGTTTGGGCCAGCAGACGCCGGAGCTCGGGCGGCGTTGGAATCACGCGTTCGGCGAGATCGGGCTCGAGAAGGAAATCGGCAGTGTCGCCCACGGAGACGTTCGCGCTAGCTTGCATTTTCTTGTTCACCAGAAGAAAGTGGATGCCTTTGCGCGTGGGGAAAAGAGAAGTACGAAACGAGAAGCCGTTGATTTCACCTTTTATTCGAAAGTTGCCGCGAGAGCCCCAGGTTTTGTGGACGCTGAAGGGAATCCAAACGATGATCCAGCCGAGGTTGGATTGCATGCGTTCGAGCGTGGCCTCGAAGGATTTTTTGACGAGCTTGAGCTGAGGCTTCGACTTGGGCTGGAGTTTTGATTTTGCTTTCATTGCGCTGGCACGGAGAACTTGGGGATTTTAGTATGAGAGGAGAAAAGGGGCGAGTTACTTTTGCGATCGAGTCTCCTGCGATTGGGGCTTGACCGTGCCGCCGGAGCCTTCCTTGATGGTGTGAATTTTGTCGACGGAGAAATTATCGAATTTTTCCAGGAGACCGCTGGGCCAGCGGATTTCGACGGAATCGAGCTTGGTAACGGAGCCAAGGCCGAAGTGAACGCGCATGTCGCTGCTGGAATCGTAGCTGGAGCCACTGCGGATTTCGTCGACGAAGAGGCGCGAGGCGGCTTTCATAGTGATGCGAGCGCCGATGGCGTCGCGATTGGTGCGGAATTTTTGTGAGGCCGAGGAGTAGGAAGTGCCGATGAGGTGGAAAGCGATCCAGTGATTGGGGGTGCGGACGTCATTGACGAGGAGGCTGGGCGGGGCGTTCATATTGCTGATGACGGCGGAGAGTTGGCCATCGTTCCAGAGATCGCCGATGGCGAGGCCGCGGGAAGAGTTCATGGTGGTAATGCCCGGGCCTGCATCGGCGGAAATATCGGTGAAAGTTGCATTGCCGTTGTTGTGATAGAGGATGCGCGGCTCCTTGAAGGTGCTACCCAGATGCTGGCTATCAACTTCCGGGTAGACATGGCCATTGACGAGAAGAAGATCGGGCCAGCCGTCGTTGTCAAAATCGAAAAACATGGCGCCCCAGCCGAGATATTTGGTGTTGAGGCCGAGGCCGGCGGGGTAGGTGACGTCATCGAAAGTACCGTTGCCATTGTTGCGATAGAGAGTTGCGGTGTCGTCGGAGAAATTGGTTTTGAAGATGTCGAGATTGCCGTCGCCGTTGTAGTCGGCGACGGTTGAGCCCATGCCGGCTTGAGCGCGGCCGTCATCGTTGAAGGCGGCACCGGCGGTGACGGCCACATCCGTGAAGGTGCCGTCGCGATTGTTGTGATAGAGAATGCTGGCAGTGCTATCGCAAGCAACGAAAATGTCGGGCCAACCGTCGTTGTCAAAATCAAGGGTTGAAACGCTCAAGGAATAATGGCCATCAGCCTTGTCGATATGGGCTTTCTTTGTGACGTCTTCAAAGGTGCCGTCGCCGCGGTTGTGATACAAAATGTTTTTTGACGCGGGCAGTCCTTGCGGACCGCACATGACGGGGACGCCTTTCCACATACAGGTGGGACGATCGCCGGGAGCCGGAGCGGTCAAAAGATCGAAGTCTACATAATTGGCGACCATTAAATCGAGAAGGCCGTCGCGATCGTAATCGACGAACGCGCAACCGTTGCCCCAGGATTTGCCGGAGCCGGCGACTCCTGCCTTTTCGCTTACGTCGGTGAATGTCCCGTCGCCGTTATTGTGATAGAGGACATTCTTTCCATAGTAGGTGACATAAAGATCTTCCCAGCCGTCGTTATCATAGTCGCCGACGCAGACGCCCTGGCCCCAACCGGTGTGAGTGAGGCCGGCTTTTTGGGTGACGTCGGTAAAAGTTCCATCGTGGTTGTTATGGTAGAGATGGCTCGTGGGCACTTTTTGGGAGGAAGATGGAGCGAAGGTCGTGCCGTTGACTATAAAGATGTCCGGCCAGCCGTCGTTGTCGTAATCAAAAATGGCGACGCCAGTTCCAGTGGTTTCGAGAATGTATTTTTTTGTGTTCACGCCGCCGAAAACTTCGGTGACGGTGAGACCGGATTGTTGGGCGATATCGGTGAAATGGACGAGGGATTTAAGAGGGCGATTCGGTAGCTGGGCGGCGCTATGGAGGAAAGAAAAGGGCAGCAGGATCGCAAGAAAAGGCCAAGGAAGTTTGAAACGGAAGCGCGAACGATGGGTCGGACCGGAAAGCATGAACTCTTGGCATACTAAGGTGGGGATTGGGCAGGGTCAAGGCTGAAGGCGTGGCGCTCGATTGCTTTTAGATTTGCTGGCAAGATGGAATGGAATTTGAAGCGCAGGCAATTACTTTGGACAATTCTACAGGCGCTGAAGTGCACTCACAGCACTACCATCGCGGGTTGAGGCTCGATCGGAGGATTCGCGTGCTGGTGCTGGCCCTCCTGCTGTTTTGTGCAGGCGCTCATGCCCAAACTGAAAAATCGAAAACGACTTCCGATACCGCGGCGGCGAATTCGGTCTACAGCAAAGGGATGCTTGCGCTCGAGCAGCGTGATTTGGCCGGCGCGCGCGCGGCGTTTGAAGAGACGGTCAAACTGGCGCCGCGAAGTCCAGAGGCGCACAATTCGCTCGGCTGGGTCTTGCTGGCGCAGGGGGAAACCGACGCCGCGATTGGCGAATTCGAGGTTGCCCTGAAGTGGAAGCCGGATTTTGCGCAAGCGCACATGAATTTTTCGCGCGCCTTGATGCAAGAAGGAGATTCGCAGGGCGCCATCCGTGAGTCGCGGGAAGCGGTGCGGCTAGCTCCAGAGGATTCGGAGACTCACCATATTTTGGGGCGTGCTCTCTCCTACTCCGGAGATGAGGCCGGAGCCAACCAAGAACTGAAGAGCGCGATTGAGATGGAGCCGAACCGTCCCGAGCTGCACGATGATCTTGGATCGATTTTGGTTCAGCAAGCGAACTGGGAGGAAGCTGCAGCGGAGTTTTCTGAAGCGTTGAAACTACAGCCGGAATTCGCCGCAGCCCATTTGCATCTTGGTGTGTTGCGACTGCAGCAAAAAGATGTTGAGGTAGCGGAAAGTGAATTGCGAGCGGCGGTCACATTGGAACCCGGCAATTCACTGGCGCACTACTACCTGGGGCAGACACTGGAGTCAAAAGGAGTGTCTGCCGGGGCGCTCGAGGAATTTCAGACAGCTGCAAAATTGGACCCTGGCAACGCCGAAGTGCAAAAACATTTGGGGGTTTTGCTGCAGCGCTCAGGCAACGTGGAAAATGCCGCGGCTGCATTCCGACAAGTGGTAAAGATCCGGCCCGAGAGTGCGGATGCGCACAATGATCTGGGGCTTGCGCTGCTTCAGACTGGCGACGCGGAAAGCAGCATTGTGGAATTTCAAATGGCGCGGAAACTGAATCCGAGCGACCCGAGCTACGAGGGCAATTTGGGGGATGCGTATTTGCAGAGGACGGATTTTGACTCCGCAGTGGCCCACTTTCGGGCGGCGCTAAAGCTGGCGCCGCAAGATGCCACGTTTCATTACGATTTGGGTCTTGCCTTGAAGATGAAGGATCGATTGCCGGACGCCATTGCGGAGTTCAAAAAGGCCGAGAAGCTAGACCCCAAACTGGCGGATGCGCACTTCACTCTTGGAGTGACTTTATGGCAGCAAGGGGATTTAGCGGCCGCTGCGGAAGAATTGCGCGCGGCTGTACAGGCAAAACCCGACTATGCTGAGGCTTATTACACGCTTGGTTCTGTGCTTAAACAAAAGGGAGACCTGGAGCCCGCGGCCGAGGCTTTGCGCGAAGCCATTCGTTTGCAGCCAGATTTTGCCGGGGCGCACACAAATCTGGCAGCCGTACTTCGGCAACTTGGAGACGCGCAAGGTGCGGCGTCCGAGAGCAGCAAGGGCTTGGAGATTTTAAAGCAGAAGTCCAGCGAGCAGGCGGCGCTCTTCGCTACAAACTCGGGCCGCAGACTATTGAATGCCGGGGATACGGACGGCGCCATTTCTCAATTTCGAGCAGCCATCCGATCGATGGCAGAGTATGCTCCCGCGCATTACGAGATGGGGCTGGCGTTGCAGAGGAAAGGCGAAAAGGAAGAGGCGGCAAAGGAATTCCAGAAAGCAGCTCAACTGGATCCCCGCCTTAAGGCGCCGGGCTAGGCGGCGCTTGCGCGAAACAAAAAAGGATTCACTCTCTAGAAGCCGATCTTGCGGATGGCCACCAGTTCAGTCTCTACGGGAACGCCGCCGGTGACCTTCACATGAATCACAGCTTCAAAAGGCTTGAGTTCACCGTCCTGCGAAACAGATAGTCGCAAGAGCAATTCCTCTACCGAACTTTGTCTGCAGACGTACTCCACGGCTGCCTGCGTGCCGATCGTCGTTGTTCCTGCGAGAATCAGCACGAATTGTCCTTGCGTCATCCCCTTGACGAGGCCGAGCACGGCGTAATCCTCCGTGAGAGGTAAACCAGATGGTGTCGCAAGGAATTCCTTTGCTTCATCTGGCTGTGGATGAACGTTGATGATGGCCTGATCTCCTGTGCGCGGGCCGGAGGTCAGCCTCTGGAAAATGAATTCCTGTGTGCCGGGCATTTCGCGCAAAGAAAGGTTTTCCGAGGGAGAACCGATGAAAATCAGATTGTTGTTCTTGGCGTCGTCCAAGGAGAAGAGACTGCCGCGTTTCACGCGAATGCGGCGATGAAGAAGCGTGAACACCCCGTCAAGTTGATGTACGGCCAGAACCTCGCCGACGCCAGTGTAATGGTCCAGAATGGGAACACCCGCGTCGCGCTTGGGATCGCGGTAGCGCATTCCGGTCTCTGGACGACCGACAAAGGCTGCGTTGCTGAAGACTACCCACGGCTCATCCGGCCCGGAACTGAAGCCCTTCCAAAAGACACGAAAGGCGGCAGGCGCAGAGTCGGATTGGCTTGCGAGCGCTGCCGGAGGCGAGGTGCGCGTCGCCAGAAGCCAGACTATTACCGCGATGGCCGCCGCAAGGAATATGGAAAGGGAAATCACCTCGGTTCCCCACCTACGTTCCGTGCTTTTCTCGAGGGGGTCCTTCCTGGAGCCGCCGTTAAGGTCTCCAGAAATGGATTTTGTCCCCGACGAGTTGCGATGGTGGAAGGAAAGCACATAGGTGCCTTTGGGGAGTTCCACGACGATGGGGTCTTCTAGGCCGTCTGAGCCGTAATATTCAGAAAGCTTCGAACGCAAGCGTCCAGCCTGGACACGAACCATCGAATCGAGTTGAGGATCAAAATCGCTGGAACGTCCGAAGACCTCTGTCGCAATTTGATACTCTTTGATGGGAGTGCCCGGATGATCGACAGCGTGCTTAGCCAGATAGCGGAGAAGCTTACAGAGAGACTCAGAGCCATGAAGAGGATGGCTGGTGACGAGCCGATTGATCTGCTCAAGAAGATGGTCCCGATCGTTCACGTTGGTCCTTGATACGTAGAAGTAACGGGAGTGTAACAACTCACGCATGTCCATGCAAGATGGAGAGTTACTCGATGTAACCGTATCAGACGCATTGAGACTTCTAACAGTCAGCCAAAAAACGAATAGTACTGAGCAATGTTACAGCTTTAGCCGCCTTTGAACAGGTGCACGCGCGCGGTTTGCGCTGTGGGCGGTGGTGTAGCGCAGCTAGTGCGCTGGGTGTTTTTGTGCGAGACGCGGGTCGAGGGCGCGTGGTTATTGTTTGGGGGTGCCTTTAACGGCTGAGCGTGGCTTGATCTTTGCGAGTTTGGGCGCAGCCTTCCTAAGTAGAGTTCCATAAAACCAAAAGTGCAAAACGGCGCGGCAAAAACCGTAGTTGGCTCATGGCAATGCCGGGTTATCTAACGATTGGATTTTAAACCTCGAAAGATACGGGAAACGGATTGGCAAGGAGGGGTGGGATGACAAAACGATTCGTAGGGATGGGGCTGGCTATTCTGTTTTGTATGTTCTTGCTGAAAGCGCCGGCGGCGTCCGGTCAAGCCGTTTTTGGAAGCATTATCGGTACGGTGACAGATCCGCAGGGCAACGCGGTGGCTGGCGCAAAAGTTACAGTGACCTCGGTAACCAAGAGTTTTGCTTATGATACAACCACAAATGAAAGCGGCAATTACTCCGTCACGCACTTAATCCCTGACACCTACAAAGTGCATATTGAGGCTACCGGCTTCCAGGCGACCGAGATACCCAGCGTTGTTCTCAATGCGGACACCGCCGCTACAGTCAATTCCCAGCTTGTCGTAGGAGCAGTGACGCAAACCGTCGAAGTCACGGGTGACATTCCGCAACTCCAGACGGACCGCGCGGACGTTGACGTCCAGTTTAGCCAGAAATATGTGGAAGACTTGCCTGTACTCGATCGCAACTTCACGAGTTTTGAATTGCTTTCTCCGGGCACCCAGAAATTGCCTGGATTCAACCACGCCGCTACAGAGAATCCCCAAGGCGGCGGGCAGATTCAAGTGAATGGACAGCACTTCTCAGGGACAAACTTCGAGTTGGACGGCACGGACAACCAAGATCCTATCCTTGGCATTATCGTTGTAAATCCAAACCTTGACGCCATTGCCGAAACGAAAATCGCGCTTCAGGATTTCGACGCAGAATCGGGCAAAGCCACCGCCGGCACGATTGGAGTACAGATCAAGTCGGGCTCAAACGATTTTCATGGCACCGGCTTTTACTATTATCGGAATAGCGATCAGCAGGCGCGCGATCCATTCACCAACGCTCCAGGTGTTCCTCTCGCTCCAGCTACATGGAAACAGTATGGCGGCTCTATAGGCGGCCCCATCCTTAAAGACAAACTCTTCTTTTTTGGGGATTATCAGGGTACTAAGCAGATTCAGGGTATCACGAACCTTTACACGATTCCGACGGCGGAAGTACTCAGCACATGTAATCCAGCAACGAACGCCACCAGTGCTACCCCCGGCTTCTGCGATTTGAGCCAGTACCTGAATGCTTTCGGAACCGTAAACGGGTCTCCGGCTGGCCAGATATTTGATCCGCATTCGAGCGCTGCGCTGGACGGTACGGGCCGCACTGCTTTCGCCAACAACATGATTCCGATCAGCGTGATCCAGGCACGGGATCCCAACATCGGCAAAGTACTGGCTGAATTCCCGACTCCGACAGCCGGAGGCGTCACGAACAATTTCGTGTCGACGGGCTCTGGCCCCTTCAATCAATACTCGTTTGATACTCGCGTGGATTACAGCGCGCCTCACAACTTCCAGGTTTTCGGGCGCTTCAGCCTTGACTACTTTAGCTTGTCTGGGCTCGGCGGCCTGGGTGCTTTAGGAGGGACGGGTTTTGGGCCTGGCGGTTTGAATGGCAGTTCCAACGTTCATAACTATAGTTTGGCCACCGGATTCACGAAATCATTCGGCACGAACTGGCTTACCGACTTCCGTCTCGGATGGTTCCAGTACAATCCGCTTACGCATTATTCTGATGCCAGTCAAAATCCCATGACGGCCTTTGGCTTTCCTGGCTTAAACCTTGGGACGTCAGAAACCGGGGGCCTTTCTGGTTTCTTGTTCACCGGAAATGGGAGTCCGTCTAACTTCGGGGATGGGCTGAACATCGGCCGTTGCAACTGCCCGCTAATTGAAAGAGAACGGCAAATCCAATTTGTGAATAACTGGACGCGTATTCGAGGCAATCACAGCTTCAAGTTCGGCGCGGACATCCGTTATGCCACTAACCTTCGTGTTCCCAGCGATAACAGCCGCACCGGCCTCTTGAACTTCGATCAGGGAGATACGGGCGACGGTTCGGCTTTTGGACTCTCATTGGCCACGTTCCTTCTGGGAGACGTCACTTCGTTTCAACGTTTCGCCAGTACGACGAGCGACGCTGTGGGCCACCAGTGGCGCAGCTTTTTCTATGGTCAAGACTCTTGGCGGATGACCCCCAAATTTACCCTTACGTATGGCCTCCGCTGGGAAATTTATTTTCCTGAGGCCGTCACCGCGAAGGACAACGCCGGTTTCGCCAACTTGAATGATGGCACTTTGCTGATCGCTGGCGAGGGCGGTGTTTCTGATAGCGGGGACGTCCGAAACACTCTGAAAGCGTTCGCTCCTCGCCTCAGCCTTGCGTATCAATTGGATGCAAAGACAGTTCTACGCATGGGATACGGCCGTAGTTTTGACCTCGGTGTATTCGGCTCAAATTTTGGCCACGCCGTTACGCAAAACTTGCCGGTCCTTGCCAACCAATCCATCGAAGACAATAACTTGAATCCGGCGGCTACAAATAATCGCAGCGCGGTTTTCACCCTAAATCAGGGGCCTCCAGCGTATCCTTTCTCGGCAGTTCTTGCCGACATAGGGGCAGGTACGCCAGCTGGGACGCTGCCTTTGTTTGGTCCGGATGGCACGGCCAATCCGTATATTCGCCCGACGATTCAGCGCCTTCCCACCATTGACGAATGGAACGCCACGGTTCAGCGACAGATCAGCCCTACCCTGAATCTAACAGTAAGTTACGTCGGCAATAAGGGAACGCATGTCTTTGCCGGCACCGGCCCTTCCTACAACATAAACGAAGTCGCGGTTGGTTCAGGCACCAACATGGTGACTGCAGGCTGCTCGGTGACGGTGGTACCTCCAGCTACGTGCCCAGGGTCTGACGTAGTGGCTGGGCTGGGAGGATTTAATCCGTTATTGCCTGCGAACGAGCGTCGTAAGTTTTTCCTGAACGGAAACCCAGCGTTTACCTATCCCGGATCTACGTTTACAACCCCCAACGGGACAGTGCTCCCGACGCCACCATGCTGCTCGGGAGACGTTAACAACTATTTTGGGAACGACGCTAGCAACGAATATGAAGCACTGCAGATCAAGCTCGAGAAGCGTATCAGCTGGGGACTTCAGTTCCTCGGACACTATACCTTCTCCCACGCTTATGCCTATGACTCGACGTACTATTCCGTAAATCCGACTGTTGCTTATGGTCCGAACCCGTTCAATCGCAACCAGGTTGCTGTCGTCAACGCGATTTATGAGTTGCCGGTCGGGAGAGGCAAGAAATTCCTTGGCGATTCGGGCCGTGCTATGGATCTGGTAGTCGGCGGTTGGCAAATTTCCAACACAACGACGTATGGCACAGGTCTTCCTTGGACGCCAAGCATTGCGGAGTGCGGGGAAGTAACCGACGCCGGACCGTGCCGTCCAAACGTCCTGAACGGACAACAACTCAGTGTCAGCCCGCATGAAGTCACGTCCGGCTGTAACTCAAACGGGCCATGCGGATTGTATTACTTCAATCCTGTTTCGCCGCTTGGCTATAACCTGACACCAGGTCAAATTGGAACTGATTCTTGCTCGTTGGCGCGACCGACGTCTGGTCCGTTTGCGCTCCCGGCTTGCGGCCAGATCGGGAATCTCGGATTCGATTCTTATCGCGGCCCGCATGCGTTCTACGATGACATGGCGTTGTCAAAGAACTTCAACATCACAGAGCGCTTCAAGGCGCAGTTCCGCTTCGATGCGTATAACGTCTTCAACCATCCTGTCCTCGCGCTACCTGGGAACCAGTGCATCGATTGCTTCGGCGCACCCAGCGCGGGCCAGATCACGGACATTGAGGCCGATTCGGCTCCGGGTGCTCCTATCGGCATGCGGCAATTACAGTTCGGCGTTAAATTCATTTTCTAACAAGACAAACATAACACCCCCAACGGACGGGGAGCCCTCACGGGCTCCCCGTTTTTTATGTTCTAATTTGATTTCGCTGTTTTGGAACCGATCATATGCGTAGGTTTTTTTTGTTTTGGCTTGTGCTTGCGGCGAGGTTGAGCCTAAGCGTGTTGGGAGCATGCGCGGGATTCGCGCAGACACAGCAAAACCCGTCCTCCACGGAGAAGCCAAGCATCTCCCAGCCTCAAGCTCCCAGTTCGGAATTCGATGAGGCGCACCGGCTACTGCAGCAAGGCAAGTACGAAGAGGCGATCGCCGCGTTGCATCAACTGGAATCGACCAATCCGACTTTGCGAGGGCTTTCCCACGAACTCGGTGCCGCGTATTACAAAAAAAGCGACTATATCAATGCGATCGCATTCTTGAAGAAAACGCTGGAAGAGAATCCATCGGATAGCGAAGCCGAGCAACTGCTGGGTTTGTCGTACTATCTCGCCGGGCGTCCCGCGGAGGCAATTCCGGAGCTCGAAAAAGTGCAGACATGGTTTCCCAGCGCGAATGTAGACGCTTCCTATATTCTGGGGATCTGCTACATCCAAACGAAAGATTATCCGAACGCGCGAAAGGCTTTTGCGAAAATGTTCGATGTGCCTGTGGAGTCAGCGGCCAGCTATTTGTTCACGGCGCGAATGCTGCTGCGGCAGGATTTTGGGCCGGTGGCTGAAGAGTACGCGCGCAAAGCTGTGACGCTCGATCCGAAGCTCCCTTTGGTGCACGAGCTTCTTGGCGAGATATATCTCTATCATTCGCAAATAGACCAGTCCATTGCTGAGTTCCAGAAAGAGCTGGAGATCAATCCGGGCTATCCTGCGGCTTATTACAAGCTTGCCGATTGCTACTCGCGCGTGCAGAAATTCGACGAGGCCGAGCGGCTTCTGCAACGTTCCATCTGGTTGGATCCCACGTCGACGGGGCCGTACATCTTGCTCGGCAAGGTCCTGGAAAAAAAAGGCGAGACGCAGCTTGCGGTACGCGCATTGCAGCGAGCTTTGGCTATGGATCCCAACAATCCCGTTCCGCACCATCTGCTCGGGCAGGCTTACCGCGACTTGGGAAAAAACGAGGATGCGGATCGAGAACTCAAGGTGGCCGCTCAATTGGAAGACAAGCAGAACACGAGGCCATAGAGGCGATGCGTGGCCACACAAGCGTACCGGGTAACTTGTTTCGCTGGGTGTTCGTGGCATCTCTTTTTTTGGCCTTCGTAGTTCTCGCGCTGCCGCAGGAAACCTACAACGAGCCCTGGCGGTCGCAATATCATTTCACTCCGCCGAAGAACTTCATGAATGATCCGAACGGCACGGTCTACTACCAGGGCGAATATCATTTGTTCTATCAGTACAATCCACAAGGTACGGTGTGGGGCCACATGAGCTGGGGCCATGCGGTCAGTACGGACATGCTGCATTGGAAGAACTTGCCTGTAGCGATTTCCGAAGAGCCTGGGAAATTCATGATTTATTCGGGCAGCGCCGTTGTTGATTGGCATAATTCAAGCGGGCTTTGTACGGCCATCGGACCTTCCGATCAATCTTGCCTGATTGCGATCTACACGGCGGCCGGAACGAACTCACAAAAACAAAATCTCGCGTTTAGCAACGACCGCGGCCGCACTTGGACAAATTACTCGGGTAATCCTGTCGCAGATTTGAGCCAGCCAGACTTTCGCGATCCCAAGGTATTTTGGTACGAGCCCCAGCGGAAATGGGTGATGGTGGCCGTCCTCGCGGATGAGAAAAGAGCCGTGTTTCTTGACTCGCGCGATTTGAAGAGTTGGGTCCTTCGCGGTTCTTTTGAAACGGCCAATCACGAAAAAGGGCAGTGGGAGTGTCCGGATCTGTTCGAATTGCCAGTGGACGGAAATCCCAAAAAGAAAAGATGGGTGCTCATCGTAAATCGCAATCCCGGAGCGCCAGCCGGCGGGACCGGGGTGGAGTATTTTGTGGGCGCGTTTGACGGCGCGCGATTCGTGAACGAAACGCCCTCGGCCCAGGAGCTGTGGGCCGATTACGGCAAGGATTTCTATGCGACGAATTCGTTCTCTGATATTCCTCCCAAGGACGGGCGAAGGATTTGGATCGGTTGGATCGGCAACTGGCAGTATGCGAATCGTGAACCAACCGTGGAGTGGCGCGGGGCACAATCGTTGCCGCGCAAGCTAAGCCTCGCGCAGTTTCCAGAAGGAATCCGGCTGGTGCAAAGACCCATTGTTGAAACCAAGGAGCTGCGCCAGCGGAAGCAGATAGAGCTTTCGAACCTCTCGATTCCGCTCGCAATCCAGGCGATGCATAGGGCAAATGTGACTGGAGATGTGGTTGAAATAGAAGCGGAGCTCGCTCCTCAGGATTCAACAGAAATTGGTTTTCGCGTTCGTAAAGGCCGGGCTGAGGAAACCGTATTGGGATTTACCCCCGCAAGCAGGGAAGTGTTCGTGGATCGAACTCGCTCAGGAGAAGTTTCCTTCGCGCCGGAATTTCCGGGGCGGCAGAGTGCGAAAGTGCGGCACAATTCGCGCGTGAAGCTCCATGTTTTCGTGGACCGCTCAAGCGTGGAAATGTTCGTCAATGATGGCGAGATCGTTTTGACGGATCGCATTTATCCCTCCCCTGCAAGCGACGGGATTGAGCTGTATTCGGATGGCGGGCGCGGCAAAGTGGTTTCGCTTTCCATTTGGAAACTTGGGTCGGTGTGGCATTAGCACTTGGGATCACGCGAAGCTAACGGGGCTCGAAGGAGCGCTATGGATTGCCACGTTGACGCGCGGCCCTATCAGGGGAACGCGGGTCGTCCATGAAAAAATTCACGACGGTTGGCCTCGGAGAACTGCTCTGGGACCTTTTCCCCAACAGCCGACAACTTGGCGGCGCGCCCGCTAATTTTGCATACATGACGAATTTGCTTGGCGATGAGGGCATCGTCGCTAGCCGCGTCGGGAACGACGAGCTCGGGGAAGAAGCGAAACACCGTCTCGAGCGGCTCGGGCTCAACACATCTTGCATCCAGTTGGATCCAACTCACCGTACGGGCATTGTGCAGGTCGAACTCGATGCGAAGGGCCAGCCTACTTTTCAAATTGCAGAACCCGTGGCATGGGATTTTTTTGAATGGACGCCGGAGTGGCAGACGCTGGCCGAAAAGGCGGACGCGGTTTGCTTCGGTTCCCTGGCGCAGCGGTCTCCGCAGTCTCGCCAGACGATTCATTCCTTTCTGCAAACCATTCGGTGGGAAACTACACGCGTCTTCGACGTCAATCTTCGCCAATCTTATTACTCCGCGCAGATTTTGTCGGATTCCGCCAAACAGGCGGACATCATCAAACTAAACCAGGATGAACTGCCGGCTGTGGTGCGACTGCTTGGCTTTCCCTTTCATGACGAAGAGTCCGCCGCGCAGTGGCTGCGCCATACGTTTCACGCAAAGCTCGTCTGCATCACGCGCGGCGACGCGGGGAGTCTGCTGGTAAGCGAATACGCCAAACATGAGCATCCCGGTATTCCGGTGCAAGTTGCGGATACGGTGGGCTCCGGGGACGCATTCACTGCCGCGCTTGTCTATCATTACCTGAGACGCGATTCTCTCGCGGCCATGAACGAAGCGGCAAACCGAATGGGCTCGTGGGTCGCCGGCCAGACGGGTGCTACTCCAACCCGGGATGAAGCCAGGCTCGAATCAATACGGTCCGTGGAAGTGTGAGAAAGAAAAGATCAAAGCTTCAGTGCGACGCGACGGGAACTTGGTCCTTGGCCAATCGCGCGGCCTCGCTTTGCGGTAGTTCGTGTAACAACACCAAAAACACGCCGTTGGTCCAACCAAAGCCCACAATGTTGACGTGGTAGCCGGCGGTCACTTGCGTTTCCGAGGAGCGTTTCACGGCATCGTATTTTTCGCGTATCGTACCGTCACGCTGAAAATTCTCCATCACCATGGAAAGGAATTTGTAAGAAACGCGGTCGGCATCCTCGTTGAAACCGTATCGGCGCAGACCTTCGTCGGCCATCAATTGATTCGGCGCCCAAGCATAGGGATAGTCCCATTGCCCGCCGGTTTCATATGGACTCATTACCAGCCCGCCGGGCCGCTCGAAAATGCTTATGTGCTCCGCGACAGCTTTTGCTTGTACTGGTGTCGCAATGCCCGCCCAGAGCGGGTAGAACGTGGTCACGTAGTCGTAGGTCGAGCGCACTTGCTTCTCAAAGTCGTAATCGAAGAAGCGTCCTCGTTCGCTGTCCCAGAGATATTTCTGAATATCCGCCTTTCGCTGCTCGGCGCGCTGACCCCATTTTTCCGATTCTTCTTTACGGCCTAGCACCGCGCTCATCTGCTCGAGGTCCTTCTCGGTTTTGTAAAGCAGGCTGTTGAGGCACACCGGCGCAAAATGATGCGTTGCGGCGCCGTAAGGACCGAAGCGAAAGGAAATATCGAATCCGGACTCGCGCATGGCGCGGTCGCCCTTATAGTAGTCTGCGCTTAACGCAACGTCTCCAGCCGAATCGCACGCCGGCTGGCCCATGGTTCTCGCCAAATCGCAAATCTGCAGCGCAAACAAAGGACCTGCTGCGAGTGCGGAAGGTTTCGATTTACTTGATTTCACGAGGTAACCCTGGCCGAAGTCCGACTGGCCCAGAAAATAGGCCGCTACCTGCCGATAGTGCCCGGTTTCGTCCTTTACGCTTTCTGCTGCCGGACCGTTGCCGAAATCGAAGTAGCGAGAGAGGCCCGTGGATCCTGCGAGATGCGGCTCGCTCGTCCACAATTCGTGATCTTTCACGGCATAGCTGTACGCTTTGGCAAGCCAATCGTTGCTCGCATTGCCCTTGGCTTTCTCCGCATCGTAGACAGCGAGGATCATCGACGTGAGAAACGGAGGCTGCGACCGTGTCAGATAGTAGGTGCGATTCGCATTCAGCACTCCACCGTAGTGCTCAATTTCAAAGAAGAAATTCTCGACCATGCCCTTTGCGAGTTCGATCCTGCCGTCGCGCACCAATCCACGAATGATGAAATAGCTGTCCCAGCCGTACATTTCGTTGAATCTTCCGCCAGGAACCACATAGCGATTTTCGAGATAGAGCAAGCCCGGCGGGGTCGATTTTTATGGGATCCGTTTCTCCGATGTGGTGAATCACCGACGGCAAATGGAGTATTTCCACCTTGCACTGTTTCTGAACTTGTTGGACCGATTCAGGCTCTCCAAAATCGGCGGGAAGATACAGAACTGATGCGGCGGCGAGTTTTGTGTCCACTACTGTCGCGCAATCCGTGAGCGACCGAGTGAGCGAATTCCAGCTCGTCGAAATGTAGGCGCGGATTTGGTCGAGAGCGTTTTCCTCAGCTTTTGACTGTGTCCCGGCGGCAGAAGGGACAGCGTTCAACAAGAGAACGCAAACCAAGCAGACGCAAAGTTTCTTCAGTTTTTGCATGAGGCAATCGCCCGCAAGGCGCCCTCGGCGGCGCCCAATACGGCTCTAGCAGCATAGTCGGTTGTCCGTACCGGAGCAACCATTCTGCTAGGCCAATTGGTGAGCGAAACCGTATGTCCAGGAGCCTGTCCATCGCCAGGTAAGTCTAGTGTATGGAATTAGTTATGAGCGTTCAGCCTGAGCGGAGCGGGCCAGGTGACCGATCGTTGCCGTCTACCGACTGGGCATTCGTGGGGCAGGATTTACAACGAAATTCCGCTTCGCCGTACATGCTTTTTGGAACCCGAACCGTATGTAGTTCTTCTTTGCGAAAGACGTCTATTATAGACGCTCGTGACTAGTCGCGAGATTCACTCGTACAAATCTGCGTCTAATTTCCGGGCGTTATGACAGTCTCGCCTCGATCATCTCGCCGCGGGTGCTGCGTCGCCGATACCGCCCAATCCCTCCAGAATTCTCATCCGGCGGATGCTTCGCGCCTCAGCCTTTTCGATGTACGATGTTGAACTAAGGCGGGGCCCGTAGCTCAGCGGTTAGAGCAGCGGACTCATAATCCGTTGGTCCCAGGTTCAAATCCTGGCGGGCCCACCAAGATCTTCTGAATGTTTAACAGCTTACAAGATCAAAAGCGCCGGCGCTCCGAACGTCCTACATGGATGGGGTTGGAAGGTAGTCCTCGCGACACGGCGTGAAGATATCGACCACGACCGAGTCTTCGATTGCCGCGGCATAGTGCTGCACCCCGCCGCGGACCACGAAGCTGTCTCCTGTGCGCAGCTCGAAGGTTTTGCCACTACAGGTTACAGTCAAGTGGCCGCTCACAACGTAAACTAATTGTTCATTCGTGTGACTATGCAGCGCGCCAACCCAATTCTTGCGCATGCGATGTTCTGCCAAGAATAGCTTGTCGTTGTATGCCAGCACCTTGCGCGCCAAGCCAGGTTCAGGGAATGACTCTCGCACATCGCCGGCTTTGACGATGACCAAATCCGGAAATAAGTGTTCTTGTTCCACCAGGATTCCCCCATTTGGAGATGATGCACATGCATTGGCGCGACCGTCTTGAGCGCTCTCTCGTCTATCGCGAACATTCGCGCAGCCGCCAATGCCTAAATGCCTTTGTTGTCGGAGCAGGAAAAAGATTATCACTTCGCCTGGGCTGATCTGATCCCTGCCTGAATTTCGCTTTAGTTGATTAACAGGGCTCATGCTCACCATTAGCGGGCCAGCCAGCCACCATCCACTACCAAGACGTGTCCATGAACGTAGTCGCTCGCCGAAGAGCAAAGGAAAACGGCGGCTCCGGCAAGATCGTGCGGCTCCCCCCAACGATTCGCAGGAATTCTCTCCAGTATCTGCCGGTTGCGAATCGGATCGCTGCGCAACGCTGCGGTATTGTCCGTCGCCATGTAGCCGGGCGCAATCGCGTTAACGTTTATCCCTTTCGACGCCCATTCATTTGCGAGCGCTTTGGTGATTCCGGCCACTCCTGACTTTGCAGCGGCATATGCCGGCACGAAAATGCCGCCTTGAAACGAGAGCAACGAAGCAATGTTGACGATTTTTCCGCTTCCGCTCTTCAACATGCGCCGACCGGCCAACTGGCACAGACGAAAGACAGCAGTTAGATTGATTTCGAGAATATCGGTCCAATCTTGCGGCGAGTATTCCGCTGCCGGAGATCGCCGGATAATGCCGGCATTATTCACCAGGATGTCCACGGAACCCAACTCGCGAACGGTGAGTTCGACGAGTTCTTGGCACGCGTGCGCATCGGACACGTCTGCAACAGCTTGGACTGCTTTTACGCCCGACGCGGAAAGGGCCGCACACACTTCTTCCGTATCTCTAGACTCGCGCCCATGTACGACGACGTTCGCACCCGCTCGAGCGAGCCCCAGCGCTATGCCGGCGCCCAATCCCGCTCGGGAGCCGGTAACCAGCGCGTTCTTGCCGGTCAGATTGAAATCGTCCAGTTTCATCGCTCTACTTTCTTCCGGAGCAGATGCCCTTTGGTTCCCTGCCGCCCTGACGAGTGGAAGCATTTTGATCACCGGCTTTAAGCGGCTGGTCTCGAAAACGCATTGAGCTATCGAGCGACGTGACCCGTTTCCATTCTCAGCTATTGCGTCGCGCACAACGTTCCAAGAATAGTTGTACACTCGCCATGGATTCCTTATCCGGCATAACAGTCTCTTCGTTCACCTTTACGTCAGTCAGCCGCAATCCACGAACGTTCTCGATGACACTCGGCATGCTGACATTGTCAAACGTGCAGTGGACCAAGCTGATATTGCGAATTGGCGCGCTGGGGAAACCGCGAAGATAAATGGCATACTTGCTCTTGTTGCTCGAAACGTTTGAGACTTCGATGATCCGAACTGCTGGCCGGTATGGCCCCCGATTTCCCTCTTCATAGTTAAAGTCAATTTCGATCACCGCCTCAGCAACTTGACCCACCTTGATATTTCTGACGTATATCTGCTCGAGTTCGCCACCGCGAATGGCATTTGTTTTGAGCCGCAGCGCTCTTTCGAGATGGGGACTGTCCATCTGGCAATCCTCGACAAATACCCTCCTGATATCCCCGGACATCTCGCTGCCGAGTGCGACTCCGCCATGTCCATCCTTCATCCGGCAGCCCTGGATCACGATGTTTTCGCATGGGACGCCGACCCTGCGGCCATCCTGGTTGCGTCCGGCTTTGATCGCAATGCAGTCGTCTCCCGTGTCGAATGAGCATTTCTCGATCAGGACATCCGTGCAGCATTCGGGATCGCATCCGTCGTTGTTAGGTCCGTGGCTCACGACCTTGACGTTCCGCACAGTGATGTTGCTCGAAAGAACTGGATGGATCTCCCACATCGGAGAGTTCTTTATGGTAATTCCATCAATCAGAATATTCTTACAGCGATATGGCTGGATGAATTGCGGACGCAAATAGTGGCCGCCGCCGAACACGCGCTCTTTTACCGGAACTTCTTTTTCAGCGAAGGCCATCAGCGCGTTGCGATCGTCCTCCTGGTTTACCAGCCCTTCCCTCCATCCGAACTCGGTCTTCCCCTTCCACGGCCACCAGTGCTCGTTATCGGAATTGCCGTCCAATGTTCCTTCACCGGTCAAGCCAAGATTCTCCTCCCCGAACGCATAAATGAAGGGTGAATAGTTCATGCACTCTATTCCCTCCCAGCGGGTAAACACGACGGGAAGATATTGCCGAGTGTCGCGGCTGAAGCGGAGGACTGCTGCCGCAGACAGGTGCAAGTCCACGTTGCTCTTCAGATAAATGGCGCCCGTGAGAAAAACGCCTGCCGGAACGAGCACATGTCCGCCGCCTGCGTCATGGCAGGCACTGATTGCTTGCCGGATGGCCTCAGTGCAATCTGATTTTCCATCTCCGGTGGCCCCATACTTGGCCACATCAAAGCTGCGTTCCGGGAAGCTTGGCGGTTTGATCCGTTGCAGAATAAAGGGAACTTCTTCCCACGGATCTCGGCTTGGAAGATCGGTCGCTCTGGAAAGCGGCGAAGCAGCCAGAAGCGCCGCGCCTTTCCCCAATGTGTCAAGAAATTCGCGGCGGGTGGAAGAACTCACGTCGGCCGGATTAGGTTTGGTCATTTGTGATCCTTTTCTAGAAAGATTGGCACGAGGTAATCCCGCAAGTTGAAAGAGTAATGAGCGAGGAGCACGCACTTGTAACTTGCACGATCATGTCCGGCCGTTGATTCGCATGCCAGTGCATTCCTCGAAGTTCGATCTGAAAAGACGAGTCACTCCGGACTGGATGTCCCGACGAGTCAAACGGCGGCCGTCTTCGCACATCAGACGATAATGTTCGGCGAGGATCGTGGCTATGGTGCGGCGGGTGTTGCGCCATTTGTAAATCACTTGTTCGAGTACGCGGGCGTCGGAATGCTGTGGGATGAAACTCAGTCCCAGCATTTCGATCCGCTCTCTGGTGATCTCTTCGACTATCGAGGGATTGTTCAGGAACCACCAGCATCCAAAGGGCATCATGTTGGCAAATTTCCTTGCGTAGACGCAAAGTTCATGCTGGTTTTCACGGCTCAACACGCTCACAAGAAAGCGGTTCTCGGGAAAATCTCGGCAAATATTCTCGATCGCACGAAGGTCTGCGCGCCCCACGGCATCGCCTGCGAGGCGGATCGCCGGGTTCACCTGATAGCGTACGCCAATCATCAATGCCATCGGGATCTGATACTCACGGCACGAAGGCAGCACGGCTTCCCTGAGCAACTTTGCACGAATGCCGTTGTCCGGATATTGAAACGTGTCTGGCAAAGAGACAGCCATCTCGACAGGATGCATGCGTTCGCACCAATCGCTCAGAAACCTTCGAACCTCGGCAGTCGACTTTCCGGATGCCGTTTCATCCACCTGATATCCCTGGCTAGCCAGAATATTCCAGTGCTTCGGCCATGAGTTAATGATCCGATCCAAGCGAAGGGCGCCATGGAATTGCTTGTGCGGCCGGAATCCTCGATTCCAAAACGGCGCTTCTTGCGGATCGAGGGGGTCGTTTGTCATGACCACCTCGCTGATTCCCGCCAGCGCAAAAACTTTTTCGATGTGTTGCTCTAGCTTCTGGGCCGCGAAAAATGCGCGCGCCTCTTTCAGGTTGGAGCCCTCGGTCGGAAGGCCGAATGCGTGCAGCACAGCGACGACTCCACGCGTTGCTTCCGATATCGGAGAGTTTTCAACGAACAGAGTCCGCCAGATCAAATCGGCTTTGGCTGATTTTGCGAGACCCTGATATTCCGCGGGCGTGATGGCCGACGACCGGAAAAGTTCTGCCTCCAGATAGTGATAGGTCAGCAGTTCGTCAATGCCCCACAGACCGATTCCCCTCATAGCGGGCGCGAACAAATGCGTATGGACGTCAATGAAGGGGGTTCCCGCCAACACTTCTGCCACGACTGGTTGAATCTGCGGCAGGTTCAACAAATCTGAACCAGCTGAACGTGAATTGACTTTTGCTCGTTTCAAAGAGTTAGGTGTCACGTGCTCCCTCGGGCTTGGAAATAGGAACGAAATTCATGTCTAGATCATCGTCCTTCATAACCTGCGGTTGCGCTTTCATTCTCTTTTTGGTCCTGCCAGTTCAACTCGCCGCCGCACCAGCCGCAGCAGCGGATCACATCCCAGACATCGAGACAAACTTGGCCGTGCATGAATTTGGTTGCGCATGCCCGGGAGTGCCGTTGACTTCTACATCTTGCCCCGAAGGTCGGAAGTTGACAGGCCCGGGTCCCAGAGCAACGATAGCGTGCATGGCCACAATTTTCGTTTGGGCCGGCGCTTCAAGCACGACATTGTCCAACCTGATCCCGAGACGATTTTCCGAATCGTATCCCTCCAGCGTAATCTTGCCCGGACCGAGCACCTTTACGTCTTGCAAGACGATGTTTCGAAACACAGGCAGTAAATCGCGTCTTTTGCCAGAAAACGGGTAATGGGAATCCATCAGGACAGGATTCTTCGTATCGCGGATACAGACGTCCTCATACGCGACGTCTTGAACGATGCCTCCACGTTCGGAATTGGATTTAATGCGAAGTCCGTTGTCCGCTCCATCTATGGAAAGGTCATTAACGCGAATCGCCCAGACTCCACCCTGTGTCTCACTGCCAATCGACATCCCGTGTCCCGTGTAAAAATGATTGTGCGCGATGGTCATGTGGGATGAAGGTCCCCCCGCACCTCCTTTGATCGCTACGTTGTCGTCACCCGCATGGATAAAGCAGTGAGTGATGGTCACGTTGGTGGCACTGGAAGGATCGATCCCATCGGTGTTTCTAGCGCTTTTGGGAGTGTTGATAGTGACTCCCCAAGCCGTGAATCCCTTTCCATTGCTGAAATACACGTGGAAATTGGCGGCGTTTTTCAGCGTGACGCGGTAGAGCGTGAAGTTGTCACTGTGAGTAAGCACGATCAAGCGCGGACAATTCTGATCGGAGCCTGCAGCTTTCGCTTCCTGGGCGAGGTCCCACCAGGATTTTTTCTGGCCCAGCATTTTGGCCCAACCTCGGCCGTCGATCGTGCCCTCGCCCATCACCGCCGCGTTGTTTGCGTGCTCACCGTTGATGAGGGCCTTGCAGCCATGGCCTTGATGATCGAGGATCCCGCAACTCCCGGCTGAAAGATCGTAGTCTCGGGGATTTCGCGAGCCAAAGAGGACGGTACGGGGATCAACGAGAATCGTTACGCCGGTACGCAGTTGCAAGGGTCCTGAGAGGAAGGCGTCAAGCGCACCGTTGGCTTGAAGCCGGACAGCTTGTCCCTGCGGGCAGTGGTCAATCGCTTCCTGGATCCGCTGTGTATCTGGCCTGCTTTCGTCAGACGCAGACAAGGTGGAATCGCTCGATGACAATTGGGCAACCAAGTTTGCACAAACAGGAGGAATCACGGGCTCAATGACAATTCGAGTGTCTTGAGCGAAGACACACTTGGGCAGGAGCGTTAACCCAATCGCAAGACAAGCGAGACAGATTGTGCGGTTCATCGTCGATGTCTCAGTTTTCGTCGATTAATGCCATATTGTCGGATCCCACTGGTCGTCACCTGCAAGAAAGTCTTTCGCCTCGAACTTGGCCGCTTCCGTGGCTGTTAACAGCTTCGAATAACTCTCGCGTCCGCTAGGATTTGCTCCAGGACCGCTGGAGTTGTACTCAGCGAAGAACGCCGTTTGCAAAGAAGGCTTACCGTCGTGAACCCACTCGAGCCAGCCTGCCGGCTCAATTTTGGCCTGCATGTCGGTGTTCAAGAAAACCACCGTCGCATATGCTCTCCAGGCGCGTCCTAAATACACCTTGTCAGCCCCTGCATCTGCAGTTAGGCGGCAATGATCGAAAACATATCCGCTTTTCTCTTCGGGATTATGTTTGCTCTGCGCCGTTAGCATCACCGTAGGATGGGCCAACCCGTGAATCTCACAGTTTTCAAAAAATGCCATTGCATCACCGAAGATGAAGTCCACGTCGCCCTCGACGAAGCAATCGGCAAAGTACTGTCTCGCGGGGTGACATAGCCCTTGCTCTGATTCGCAGCCTTTGCTGCTGGCGTACAACGTGTCCTGATGCCCCAGGATGCGAACTTTTCGGAAAACTGCCCTGTCTCCCGTCACACGCAACGCGACGGCTTGCGAACCTTCCTTGTTGGGATTCTTGTCTCGGGTGAAGCTGTTTTCAAATGTCAGATTTTCAGCGTAGAAGCTGTCGCCAATCACAGTCGTGCTCGCCGATTTGAACGTAGAACCAACGGAGGCGTTGTTTAGATCGTAGGTCAGCACCACTTGCGAAGGATCGGCCCCCAAACCCAGCAGCGAGATGTGGGGCTTGTTGACATAAATGACCTCACGAAACCTTCCGGGCTTGATCCGAATAACGCCTCCAGTGGCGGGAGCTTCATCAATGGCTTCCTGCACCGTCTTGTAATTGCCTGAACCATCCACCCCTACTGTGGTTTCCCACGATTCCGTCGCAATTGGACGGCCCGTCATGAACAGCCCTAATCCACAAGCTAAGATGATCGCGATGGACCGAATCATCGCCAGTTCCACCCCAGAGGAATAAAGCAAAGACGAGAACGGTGCTTTTTCTCCAGCCCAAATTGTCTGCACAGGAAGAAAACGGTCGAACTTGTCAACTTGAAACGCCTCCGTCACATCAAACCTGGCTGTACGCGCCGTGCCACGCACTGGCACGCATCGGCGGACTGAAAAGAAATTACTTCTTGCGACCTGCTTCCAGCCCTGAAGCTGCCTGGTTGAACCCCTGCTGCACATTGACCACGCCGAACTGGCGGTCTTCCACTTCGGTGTGCGCCGCCATAGCCCAGAGAAAACTTATCCGATGACCCGGAACTGAAACGTTTGGATGATATCCGCTGGGCATGAGCACGGCGTCACCCTCGCGGACGACGGTCACCAATTCGGGGTATTCCGTGTCCCTATAAACGAGTTGAATGCCATAAGCCGGCGCCGGCATATCGCAAAACACATACATTTCTTCCAACATCTTAGCGTGCTCGTGCGGAGGCCAACTCGTCCAATTGCCCGGGTCGGAGCTTGTCAAGCCCACCACAAGTCTTCCGGCCTCGATGTTCTTTGCAAGAAGCATGGACAAGTGACGCGTGGATCCTGGCCCACCAGTGCTGAATTTCAAGCCCGGATCCTCTGATATTTCCGCGAAACGCACAACTTGCAAGGGGTAGGTACTATCCACATCTGCCGAGAACTCCGCGATATCCGCATTAGACTTCGTGCGGATCTCAATGGAAGAATCCCGAGGAATGTACATCGCGTCGTATTGCGCAAGCTGCACTTCCATCGAATCTGTTTTTACCTCAGCGACCCCCGAGAGGCAGATCAGCCCCGTTTCGCAATTCCCGTTGCGAAATGCGATGGCCGTTAAGCTGGAATTCAGAATGGTTCTTCCGTAACTAAGGTGCCGCATTGTGCTGTTGTCCGGCGTGATATGGAGGTGGCGGCCGATTCCTGCATTTGTTTTGCGGAAAACCATCTGTTCAAAAGCCGGTTGCGCTTGACTACTCATGTTTAGCTCCCATAACTACGTTCTCAATGGACGAAGCACAAGATCCTCGCGATTTTCGAAGTCGCAATTTGCTGGTCGTGGGCTTCGCACCGCCCATCGGACCGTTTATAGACCTACTCTGCAAACATTGCAATATGATTTGCAAAAATATCACAAGATGTCGCGTACTCAACGATGTTCTGGGGAAAATCGTATTGGCGGCGCAACATACTGTTCCAATGGGGCTTATGGCAATTCGATAGACTCTTTGAGCCTCAAGATGGGACAAATTCAAGGTCGCTCAAGCTTCTCGGTCCATTGGCGCGTTGCAATCAAAGCGTCTATTTTGTTGACAACAAAGAAATGCTTTCATTAACATGTGCAAGACAGCGGTCCGTTTAGATTTTTTTGGCAGTTTCTCTTGCCAGTTTGAGATCCGAGTTAGTTGTAAGCTATTGCTATCACTTGGGGGGTTGGTTCGAGCTGGGCCGAGCGAGAAGGCTTTGCAACAGCGTGTAAACGCAGAGCCGAAAACAGGTTTATGAGCAAACCATTGCTTCTGGCGGCCCTTCGAAAATTCCCAACTATACCTGTTTCGGCAATAGATGCTGGCATCTGGTGCCCTCAAGAATTGATATGGGAAGTATGAATCGCCGATCGCAAAAGCCAAGGCTAGTTGACGTCGCACGTGCGGCCAACGTGAGCACGGCAACCGTCTCTAGGTTGATGACTGGCCGCGCAGGTGTCACGCCTCGGTTGCGCGACCGCATTCTCAAGGCTGCTGTCAGTCTGGGTTTCCAGCTCGATGGTGGCGGCAAATCCAGGATTATCGCTTTCCTGCTCAGTAATCGCGGCGTTCTTCACCCCTTCCATTCGGCTGTGCTCATGGGTGCGGAAGCTTATGCTGCGGAGCACGATTATGGCCTCCTCTTCCTACCCTATCAGTACTCGACTAAGGTGCCTTGGCAGGAGTTGTATTTGCCGGCTATCTTTCAGCGCCGCCAAGTAATCTCCGGAGTGATCGTTGCAGGGACGAACTCACCCAACCTTCTTCAGCTTCTCACGCACCGGGAAATTCCCTGGGTGGTGCTCGGAAATAACGTTATTGGCGACGAAACGCAGCGCGAAGTCTGCGCGGTTTGCTTTGATGATATAGGCGGCGCGTATGAACTTACGCGATACCTCATATCCCTGGGACACCGCGAGATTGGGTTTGTCGGGAACCGCCAACTTCCTTGGTTCGCGCGACGATTTCAAGGCTACCAGCGAGCGATGAACGAAGCGGGCCTGCAAACTCACGCGGGCGAATTCAACTCTACAAATCACGAGGAGATGGGCTACCTCGCAACCAAACTTATCCTGCAACAAGCGGAATCCCTTACGGCTATATTCGCTGGCGATGACGCTGCCGCCCGGGGCGCATACAACGCCGCCAGAGATCGCGGCTTGCGCATCCCGGAGGATCTCAGCGTGGCCGGATTCAACGATACGACGGAAGCTTCCGTGCTTCAACCACCTCTTACTTCGGTTCATGTGTTCACCGACGAAGTTGGGAAGCAATTGGCGGAGTTGCTCATCGAACGTATAACAAGGCCTGACTTACCCGCCCGGACTGTCAGTTTGCCTACACAAGTCGTAAGGCGGGAATCTTGCGCTCCGCTTCTGCCCATTCCGCGCACACCCGCTGATTCCGGAGAGAATCGAGACACATCTGTTACAAGCTCCTGATTCGAGCACTAATTTCGCGAGAGGCTTTGTGCAAGATTCGAGTCAGAGATGTTTCCCCGTCGGCTGGCTCGGTGATCGGTCAGAACCAGTCAAGCATCGCCAATAATCAATCCTTCTAAGCCGTTGAATCGAAATAATATACTCCCTCTAAATATCTGTATTTAAAGTACTTAACGAGATTTCGTCAGCTAATATCTCAAATCAATTGATGGACTACGTGCAATTGTTAGCAAATATTACAGTAAAAGGCGATATTTTTTCCTTGACACCTGTCGCTTCGCATGTTACCAAGCCAACATACGATAGCGCACTTTGGAAACAGGGTTTGTCCAGTCTGTCTCACCGGTTTCTCGGAGTTCTCCACTCGTACCGATTGAGTACGCTCGGGGAGAGACGCGTCTGGCCAGATTCGTTTGCTCATGCGACCGAAGAACGACGATAACGGCAGCTTGCCACGGAATCCGCGGGCGTCCGTCACAACCGAAGGTGAAGTTGCCCAGTCGGCTGCTCCCTTCGTGGCACATCAGGTAGTGGTTGCGCCGAGTGTGAAGCTTCTGGAGAGGGGTGGATTGACATGCTGAAGTACTTGTTTTCTAAAGCGTTTGCGATGTTTGCGTTCGTAGCGCTCACCGCCGCATGCACTTTCGGTCAGGCAGTCAACAACGCGCAAATTCACGGTGTCATCACGGATCCCGGAGGCGGCGCAATCATTGGCGCCCAAGTAAAAGTAACTCAGGTTGACACTGGCGCCACTCGAACAACACAAAGCATAGCTGGCGGAGTCTATGAATTACCTGACCTTCCCGTAGGACCGTACGTCTTGGAGATCTCGGCGAATGGTTTTCAGCTTTACATGCAAAAAGGAATCATTTTGCAGGTTGGACAGGACGCTCAGGTCAACATTCCCTTGCAGCTCGGTACGGTGTCCGAAAAGATGGTGGTTCAGGCGGACACAGCCATGGTGGAAACACGCGAGACGGCTGTGTCGGCTGTGTTGGACCAGAGACGCATCGTGGATCTGCCGCTTGACGGCAGACAAGTGACGGATCTTGTGACGCTGTCAGGCGCGGCGACGACTCCCACGAACATTCCTAATAATGATTTGATCAGCACCAAGAACTATGGGAACGGCGTCGGCGTCAGCTCCGTCGCCATCTCAGTCGCCGGAGGCCAGGTTAATGGGACAAATTATCTCTTGGACGGCGGCGACAATAACGACATGTTCTCGGATGTGAACCTGCCGTTCCCTTTCCCTGACGCCATCCAGGAGTTCAGCGTGCAGACGAGTACCGCATCGGCGCGTTATGGCGTACATCCTGGCGCGACTGTCAACATTGTGACGAAGTCAGGTACGAACGATTTCCATGGCGATGTCTTTGAATTCATCCGCAACAATGCTGTCAACGCGGCGCCCTACTTTGAGCAGCAAGGTGGCATAGATTCACTCAAACGCAATCAGTTCGGCGGGACGCTGGGCGGTCCAATTCTGAAGAATAAGTTGATGTTTTTCGCTGGCTACCAGGGCACGATCTATGACCAGGCGTCAGCAACGAACATTGCTCATGTACCCACGGCTGCAGCTTTGGCGGGAGACTTCAGCGGTCTCGCCGCATGCGCAAATGAAAAGCTCAAAGCGCCTTTCTTCAATGCGGCCGACCAACTCAATCCCGGATTCACTTTCAATCAGCAAGCTCTGAACTTGTTGGCTCTAGTTCCAGCCCCTGATAGTGCCACGGACCCCTGTGGAACTGTGCACTTTGCGATTCCCAACAACTATACCGAGAATCAAGGTCTGGGCCGTGTGGATTGGACGGTCAGTTCAAAACAGTTCCTGTTCGTTCGCTATTTTATTTCTGACTACACGAATCCTCCCGTCTATGATGGAAAAAATATCCTGACTTCCACCAAAGCGGGCGAACTTGCGCGTAGCCAGTCCGCGACGATAGGGCATGTCTATTCCATTAGCCCGACGTTGGTCAATTCCATTCATCTCACGGGTACCCGCTTGGCGATTTTTCGGGGATCGGCCTCGAATCTTCCCAACTTCGATACCTTCGGAGTGAACATCCCGAATCCAATCGCAGCCTCCTTAGTCGCTTCCATCACTGGATATTTCAACGTTGCAAACGGCACGGCCACGCCTGGGCATTTTAATCGGAACGTATACCAGGCAGCTGATGATATGGACTGGACGAAAGGGAGGCATGCTATAACCTTCGGGGTCGACCTCATTCACAGCCGGCTTAATGAACTTTCCAACCAGCTCACCAATGGCCAGTTTACTTTCAGCGGCGACGTCACTGGAGACGGATTGGCGGACCTTCTACTCGGTCTGCCGAAGACATTCAACCAAGGGAATCCAGAGGCGGAGAACTGGCGGCAGACATACTGGGGTCTGTACGCGCAAGATAGTTTCAAAGCCACGCGTAAACTGACCCTCAACGTCGGCATTCGGTGGGAGCCGTATTTTCCCGCGCACGACGCGGACCACCGGGGAAGCCTGTTCAGCGATTCAGCTTATCAATCAGCTACGATAAGCACGGTTTTCCCGAGCGCCCCTCCCGGTCTGTTCTTCTGCGGTGACTCTCAAACGTCATGTTCCTATGTAAACAGCCACAAGGCAGACTTCTCTCCGCGTGTGGGAGTTGCCTGGGATCCACGCGGAAAAGGCCGGGAGACAGTCCGCGCCGGCTACGCCATCTTTTACGACAACCCCGAAGTGTTCTTCTTCGACCGCTTCGCCGACAACGCTCCCTTTGGCAGTTCCATTTCTTTGAACGAACCCGCGGGCGGATTTACAAACCCTTACCAGGGACAAACCGTGCCGCAATTTCCGACCCCTTTCCCCAACAGCACAAATGCTACATTTTTTACGAACGGGGTCTATATCAACATTCCAGATAATTTGAAACCCACTTACACGCAGACATGGAACCTCAGCCTCGAAAGACAAGTGGGGGCCAATTGGCTTTTCAGCGTCAGCTATCTCGGAAACAAGACCACGCATATTTGGGGCGGTTATGCCGCCGATGCGCCGGTGCTTACAGGGCCAGCTGTGGCCTCGACGGACCCGCGGTGCACAAAAACAACACTGCTCGTTTCGTGCACGACAAACGAAGCGGCACGGCAGTTCCTCACACTGCAAAATGTTATGTTCACACCGGTCGGTCAGACCAAGGCCGTGAATGCCGGCACCTATTTCAGCAGCCTTTCGCAGGCATTTGACGGGTCAAACTCTGAATACAACGGCATTCTTTTCTCCGCCAACCATCGCTTTAGCGGCCACTTCACGTTGCTCGCGAATTACGCCTACTCGCATTGCATCAGCGAGTACGACTTTGAGGGAGAACTCGCGAGTGGCGGGCGGCTGGTCGCCGGAACCAACGCAGCTGGCACTGGCCCCGACAGCCTCGCCGAGGAACGCGGCAACTGCTCGTTCGACCGCCGCCAAGTCGCAAACGCTTCGCTTATCGCCACAAGTCCGATGTTCGCCGGAGCGCTCGCCAGGAGATTCCTTGGCAGTTGGGAACTCTCCGCGCTTGGAAAGTACCAGACCGGATCGTACTTTACGATTCTCAGCGCCGTGGACAACTCACTCACAAAAATCGGAAATGACCGTGCGGATGCTGTCTCTGGCGTTAGCACCACTTCCGGAACATGTCCCAATGGGATTCGCGTCGGTGATCCGATGTGTTGGTTCAATACCGCCGCCTTCACAACAAACGCTCTAGGAACATTTGGCGACACGGGCCGCAACAGCGTTTTGGGACCTAGCTATTTCACCATCAACACGGCCGTCTCCCGCGAATTTCCGATCAAGGAGCGCGTCAGATTCGACCTGCGCGTGGAAGTCTTCAACCTCCTGAATCATCCAATTTTCCTCAACCCTGGAGTTGCCGGCGAATCGAATTTGACCGCGAACGGCAATCAAGTTGGGAAGACCAATTTCGGTCAGATCACGGCAACGCTGCAGGATTCGCAGCGCATATTCCAAGCAGCGGCGAAGATCACTTTCTGATGTCGTGAATGACGGGGGCCTCGCGGGCGGGGACGGGAACGCCCCGTGTGTGCTGGCAACGGCTTGGTGCGTGCGGCTCACGAGAATGACGTGAAGGCCGAGCCTTCTTTCGCGTGCGCCGCAAAGGGTATGTACAAGATGGAGCCTGCGATCGCCGATGGCGGCGCAGTGATCATCTACAGTCCGCGCTTGACGGAAGTGAGCTACACCTACGGCAAGCTGATTGACGAAATCGGATCCCATTGCCGTGACTACTTCAGGAAGCAATGGGACCGCTTCAAGAATTACCCTAGTGGCGTACTGGCGCACTCGACTTACCTGAAGGGCCTCGGCCAATTCGATCCCCTCACTGGCATTGAAACTCCCCGTATCCACGTGACGCTGGTAACGGGAATCCCTAAGGAGCGCTGTCGGCGCATCAACATCGAGTATCTCGATGCTGTTTCGATTAACGTAAAGGAGTGGCGAGGTCGCGAGTCGGAAGGCACAATTGTTGTGCCGCGGGCAGGCGAGGTTCTTTACCGAATCAAGAACAAAGCCGTTGTAGGAATGTAAGCAGCGCTTCTGGGGTGTGCCGGAACAAGTGCCGCTAAACGCGCGGCTGTTTGTTCAGATTACACCACGGCGCGATTAAAGGTTGTAGAGGTTCCCCTGTTAAGTGGCGCACTGTTCGCGCCAATCTGTGGAGCGCGCTCCCATGTGCTGACGCTCGGCGTACGCCTCTTTTCTTAGCCCACTACGGAGGATACCGATTCGCGTTGTGCCGGAAGGACATCGCTCGCGGATGGAATTGGGATTAACTGGCCCTCGTGGAGGCGGTACTCGAGGCCGCGCCAAATAACCTTTTCGGAGAAGAACCCGACTAACCAAACGAAAAAACTAATCGCGTCACGAATCGGAACCAGCCCAATGATTTTGGAAAGTTGGCGGTCTCCCAATCCCCACCTGCCCGTCAGCCACGTCATCGCGACCCGCAGAATCAAGTACGAGAGCAGAAAAAAGGCAGCTAGTGGCAGCGAACCGATAGAGACGGCAAGTGCAGCCGCAAACAAAGCCCACGGCAATCCGTGAGTGAAGAGTAGTGCCCGGTAGCCCGAAGGGCGGGCACTCTTCAATGCGATCGACCATCGAAGTTCACGGTGGATATATTCTGAGAGAGTTTCTCTGGAAAAAATCATGGAAACAGGCTTTGGCATCAATACCACGTGATGGCCGCATCGCGCGATACGCTTGCCCAGCTCGAAATCCTCGGAATGATGATTGACCATCGCTTCCCAGCCGCCAATTTCCGCGAGGTGTTGCTTGGAAGTGGCCATCGTCCAGCCGAAAGCAAATCCCAGCCGGCCTTCGATTTTTTTTGCCACGAGAGCTGCCGGAGCAGAGTCCATGTACATTCCCAATGCGTCCAGATTGGATGCAAGAGTGCCGGAGCTCAAACTCTTATAAAAGGCAGTGACGACGCCGACTTGGGGATCGGCAAAGGGGGCCGTGACCTGCCGTAGATAATCAGGTTCCACACGGACGTCACTGTCGCTCATGATCAGGTGATCGTATTTTGCGTTGTGGGCCAGTTGGCAAAGATTATTTACTTTATCGCTTGTTCCCACGCGTGGAACATTCGTAATCAGCTGGATAGAGCAAGCAGGAAAATCGCCGCGCAGTTTTTCGATGACGGGTATAACTGGATCGTGAGGATCAGACACCGCAAACAAAACCTCGTACACCGGATAATCCAGACGACAAAAGCTCGCGAAATTTTCATAGGCTCCGTGATCGAGGCCGCGAACGGGTTTTAGGATGCTGGTGGGGGGCAAGAAAGGAACTCTGGATTCAAGCGATTTGCGCGCGCCACGAAAATAGGAAATCACGCAATGGAGAGAAAGAACGTAATAAACGAAGGGCAGCAGCGCCAAAACGAACAAAGCCGTGATTACAATCTGCACCTCAACTCCTCAGATTTCCGTCGTCCGTCATAGCAGAGCAGTGCAAGGACGCAAAACCATAACTCATTGCAACTAGCAAGAGCGGCCCAAAACACTCACGAACTTATCGAGTAGCCGTAGGAGCGAATGGTCTCCACAGCCTGACTCCGGCTCCCGGCGTCCACCTGCTTCAATATTCGATGAATGTGATTCCTGACCGTAAACTCAGATAGATTCAAGCGTGACGCGATTTCCTTGTTTGTGAGTCCCTTCGCGACAAGCGCGACCAGTTGTTGTTGACGCAAAGTCAGATCGGGCCTCGAAGGCGTGGTTCGAACCGGCGTCTCGCTAGCCATTTGAGCGACGAAATGGAATAGCGTTGAGCAAAGTTGGGGCGGGCACACCGCTTCACCGCGGTAGACTGCACGCACTGCGGCGACTACGTCCGATGCAGATGCGTCTTGCAACAAATAGCCGCTTACCCCGGCGCGGACCGCAGCCAGGAAATGTTTCTCGTCGGATTCCCTCGCGATGACGACCATTCTAAACGAGCCACGGTCTTCGCTCTCCACACCAGTGATTCCCGAGAGCCAGGGCCTTTGCAACGAGTCGATGACTAAGACATCGCATTTCGAATCAAGAACGCGCAGTCCCGCCCCGTCCGCGTACCCGCTCTGTCCAACAACAAGAAGATCGGAACGCTTTGAGAACAGACGAACGAGCGCTTCGCGCAGGAGTCGATTGTCAATTAGCAGGAAGGTACGGATTGACGAACTAGGGACGAGCTCGTTCATTGACCCCATCAGTTTCTGCTTAATGCATTACTCGGCGAAGAGGACCGGGTAAACAGAACACGAATGGCCCCCAAGCCGACTGCCCGACGGTAACCTAAGCTGAATCTATGTTAATGTCAAGCAATAGGTCGTCCATATCCCAGTAATCTAGGGAAAATGACGTGCTCCATCCTTCAACAAAATCGAAACTCCATACCGCTTTTTTTCATCCAGATGAAGCTTTTCTCCACGGGGTTGCTTGTGCCCTAAACTGCGAGAAGCCCAGAACTTAATTGTCGTCTTTAGCCGACAGTTCATGTCATTAGTACTTCGGCAAACTTAACTAGGGTCTAAATTGGTATCTACCAATTTTCACAGCATTCCCAGGCCTTCCCCAATAGCTCTTTTTGTTAGTCGCAAATTGATGCTTACGCTATTAGCCTGCGATCTTGATACTTAAGCTGCAGGGAGTGCAGCAATGGAAAAAACTATACGTGTCCTTGTGGCGAACCGCCCTCGGCTAATGCGCGAAACAATTCTCGCCACTTTTGCGGACCAGGCCGACGTCGAGATCGTCGGTGAGGTGGCGGACGACTCGGAGATTATCGAGAGCGTTAAAAGGACCAAGCCGAATTTCGTCGTCATCGCTCTCGATCAGCCGGGCAGCAGGCCACCCGTTTGCGACGACCTTCTTCGCGAGCACCCAGAGGTGCGCGTGATTGCAGTCGCTCCTGCGAAAAACTACGTCGTTTATTACTGGGCTTCTCTGGACATCCATTCCAGCAATATCGAGGCTTCCGAAGAAGGAATGCTGAACGCATTGCGGGGCTCGATGGTTATAAACAGAACGAATTGAGGAAATGCATGCCCAGCATTCGGGTGGATTCATGTTGAATTTCAAAATTTCGAAAAATATTCTCCCGGTTCTAGCCTTGGCGTTCATGACCTGCGCCGTGGCCAGTGGGCAGCAACAGGATGAGAAGCCCCGGACAACAAGCCTTCAGAACCCCAATGTCTCCGGCGTGGAGCGAGCCCCTGACTTGAGCCAGGAGAACCTCAATCGCGTCGCGGCCTCCGCCACTCAGGTTCGTGCGGTGTTGAGTTCGAATGCAGGGCTCATGGTCGAATTGAAGAGTTGGGTGGCCAAGGAGGCCACTGACAACGGACAAGTTGTCGACGATTCGCAGCTGACAGATGAAGCTATTTTCGAACGCCTGGAGAGGGACATTGCTTTTCGATCCGTGGCGACGCGCCTATTGCGTCGCTATGGGTACCTGCTGCCTACCCCGAATCCAGATTCGGACTTCGCTAAGGAAAACGAATTGGTGCTTAAGGAGCGGGCTCGAAAGCTCGTTCAGATCGAAGCACAGGAGGATTCGGATTCGCTCAAGCCGCAGGGAGGCGATCAGACTCTTGAACGCACCTCGGCATGCGATCCGCGCCGATTCGAAAATTGTCCACAGCCGTCGCCGGCGGCCCGGCAAAATACTCGCAGCCCCAACGGCATGTCTGCACCCGAGATAAACCCCCAGGATGTGCCCGAGCAGTCGCAACCATCGCAGAGCCCATCCCGCATACTACGAGCCGATGGATTGCCTCAGGACGCGAATCCGCTCAACCCTTCGGATGCGGATGGTTTATCGCCTGGCCTGCAATTGACTTCCGGTTCCGTCAAGCGAGACACGAATCCTTTGTTGGACTCTCAAACTCTTGGTCAAAGCTCGGTCGATAACTTGCCGTCCCGCCCAAACGCGTCGTTTCCCCCGCTTGATACCGGCAGCAGCTCAGGGATCGCGACAAGCAGAAACGAAATGGAACAGCCTTCCCCGACAAGGACTACCAGGGGACGAAACAAGGAAGCAACTAATGAAGACGATTTGTCGCCAGTGAGAATGGTCCATCGCTCGAATCCTTACTCGGATATCCCTTCGCTCTACGACATGTACGTGCAAACCTCCAGTCGCCAGCGCCCTCTCGAGCGTTTCGGCTTGGATGTTTTTCGCGACACGGCAAATGACCCTCGAACCATTCCCATGGACCTCCCTGTTGGCCCCGACTATGTTCTCGGACCCGGCGACAGCCTCGAGATCGATCTCTGGGGCGGCGTCTCGCAGCGATTGTTCCGCGTTGTCGATCGTGAGGGACGCGTTGCGCTGCCCGAAGCTGGGCCTCTTCTCGTGAGCGGGCGAAATTTGGGCGATGTGCAGTCGGCGGTGCAGCAGGTGTTGAGGACGGAGTACAGGGATGTCTCGGCGGATGTTTCTCTCTCTCGCTTGAGAACGGTTCGCGTTTACGTTGTGGGCGATGTTTCGCAGCCGGGCGCTTATGACATCAGTTCGCTTTCGACTCCCTTGAATGCGCTGTTTGCAGCCGGCGGAGTGACGGCCCGCGGTTCGCTGCGTTCACTCAAACACTATCGCGGCAAGGAACTCGTGGAAGAAGTGGACGCTTACGATTTGCTTTTGCACGGCGTGCGTTCCGGAATGGGCCGCCTGGAAAATGGCGACACTCTGCTCGTCCCCTCCGTCGGGCCTCAGGTCACAGTAGAAGGAATGGTTCGGCGGCCGGCGATCTACGAACTGCACGGTGAAAGCTCCCTTGCCGATGTGCTGGACTTGGCGGGCGGAATCCTGCCCACGGCGACGCTGCGGCATATCGAGGTCCAACGAGTCGAAGCGCACGAAAAACGAACGATGCTGGCCCTTGATCTTTCGCCAGCCGAAGACGTGGATTCCGCAAAGAAAAAACTCGATGCCTTCAAGGTCAACGACGGCGATGAAATTCACATTTTCCCTATAGCTCCTTACAACGAAGATGCAATTTACCTGCAAGGGCACGTATTGCGTCCTGGGCGATATTCCTACAAGCAGGGAATGATGTTGTCGGACTTGATCGGTTCCTACAAAGATTTATTGCCGGAACCCGCGCCGCACTATGCGGAAATCATCAGGCTAAATCCTCCGGACTTTCATCCCAGCGTCGAGAGCTTCGATCTGTCCGCGGCTCTCGCGAATCCCGCCTCGGCGCCCAAACTCGAGCCGCTTGACACAGTTCGCGTCTTCAGCCTCTACGATTTTCAGCCCGCTCCGGAAATTTGGGTTGGCGGAGAGGTTCGTGAGCCAGGGAAATACCGCACTTCTGGGCAAGCCCATTTGCGGGACGCGGTCTACTTGGCTGGTGGAGTCACGCAGGATGCTTCGTTGGACTCGGTCCAGTTATTCCGCACCCAGCCCGACGGTAGTCTAAAAATTTTGAGTGTCGATCTCCGCGAAGCGCTCGCGGGCGATCCCATGGACAACATCCTTCTTCAGCCACGCGATCGTCTGCTCATTCATCGCAATCCGGCGCGTGTCGATCCGCCCACGGTTTACATTAACGGCCAAGTGGCCAAGCCCGGGCGTTATCCACTGACCACGAACATGCATATCGAAGATTTGGTTCGCGTGGCGGGCGGATTGAAGAGGAGCGCCTATAGGGACAGTGCGGATCTCACCCGTTTCGACGCGAGCGCCTCTCGACTGACTCCGAGCGGACGCCTCGAGGTTAACCTTACGGCCGCGATGGGCGGGGATGAAAAAAATGATGTCCCACTTCGCGACGGCGATGTCTTGACGATTCGTCAGCTTCCTCGTTGGCCCGACATCGGTGCGTCGATGACCGTCCGCGGGGAAGTTTTACATCCGGGTACCTACGGCATCGAGCCAGGAGAAAAGCTAAGTTCAGTTGTAGCGCGAAGTGGAGGGCTTGATTCAGAAGCCTATCCCTACGGGGCTGTGCTGATGCGGCGTGAAGTCCGCGAACTCGAGATGAAGTCTCACGTCGAACTCGTCGAGCGCGTCAAAGCAGAGGAAGTATCTCTCAGAGCCCTGCCCGAAACCGATACTGATCAGAAGAACGCTAAATTGACGGCGCTCGCTCAGACCGAAGCAACCCTCACCCAATTGGAAACCAACGCTCCCATCGGTCGCGTCGTGATCCGTATCTCGCCGGACATGAAGAACTGGCAAAACACGGCAGCCGACGTCCAGGTTCGCGATGGCGACGTGCTCTTTGTCCCAAAGAAAGCCGGCTACGTGATGGTGAGCGGCCAGGTCTTTAATTCCACGGCGGTTGGGTTTCGCCCAGGCCACAGTGCCAGGTGGTACCTCAGCCAAGCCGGTGGGTTGACTCCGCTCGCGGATAAGAAGGCCGTCTTCGTAATCCGCGCCGACGGTTCTGTAATCTCCGCCAAAAACAATGGCGACGGCTGGTGGGATGGCGATCCGCTGAGGGCCACGCTGCGAGCGGGTGATTCCATTGTCGTGCCCGAAAAGGCGCCCAAGATCGGAGGCAGAAACTGGGCCACGCTCATGCAGTCAGCGCAAGTGGCTTCGTCTGTCGCTTTGGCAGTGGCGTACATTCATCCGTGATGAAGGATTTTCATGATGCGGGGGTATCTGATCGTGCTGGCGTTTAGCTGGGCGGCGTCGAGTCTCACTCTGACGTCACCAGTTTCTAGACCTGCGACGCCGCAAGGTCAGGAGGAAAGCGAAAGGAACGCCAAGCCCAACAGTTCGGCCAAAGAAGCAAAGGAAAAAGACACTAAAAAGAAAACAGCAGATGCTCCGGATCCGGATTTCACCACGTCTCCGCCGCGAGGCGTTAAAGCCTTAGCAAAGGAATTCTTGCTCGACCAGGAACAAATCTGGACAAGTCCTGCGAAAATCCGGCTCTCGGATACGCAATGGCTTTTGCCTTTGAGCGGTATCACGGCTGGGCTTTTTGTAACCGACACCGATTACAGCAGCCGCCTTTCCAAGACCCCAAGCACCCTCAGCCGTTACACGAATCTTTCCGACGCTGGCATCGGAGCCCTTGTCGGCGGAGCTGGCGGGATGTGGTTGTTGGGTCACGTTAAGCACAACGAACACTGGAGCGAGACCGGTTTTCTTGCCGGAGAAGCCGCCCTGAATAGCCTTGTCGCTGTGGAATCCTTGAAGTATTCCCTCGGGCGCGAACGGCCTTTCCAAGGCGATGGAACCGGCCCTTTCTTTCAGGGCGGGACCTCTTTTCCTTCGGAGCACGCTGCACTTGCGTGGTCCGTCGCCGGCGTGGTCGCACATGAATATCCCGGGCCACTCATGAAAATCATGGCCTATGGGCTTGCATCCCTGGTGGACTATTCACGGATTCGCTCGCGCCAGCATTTTCCCTCCGATGTTTTCGTCGGCAGCATGATGGGCAACTTTATCGGCCAGAACATCTATACCCGAAATCACGATCCCGGATTGGGCGGCGAAGCTTGGAAATCTGTCAATCAAATCTTCCGGAATAATGGAAATCTAACCTCGAGCAATATGGGTTCGCCCTATGTCCCTATGGACAGTTGGGTCTATTCCGCTTTTGACCGCCTCGCCGCAATGGGTTTTGTCCGCAGCGGAATGTCGGGCATGCGGCCATGGACTCGTCTGGAATGCGCGCGCTTGCTCAACGAAGCTGAAAATCACAACATCGAAGAGAGCGGTTCGTCGGAAGCTGCCAGAACATACGCGCAGCTCGTGAACGAATTTGCGGGCGAATTTCGCGAGATGGGCGCCGGCGAAAATAGAAGCGCGCGAGTCGAATCCATCTATGAGCGAGTCACAGGAATCGCCGGGCAGCCCCTCACGGATGGTTTCAACTTTGGACAGACGATCATTAATGATTACGGGAGGCCCTACCAGGAGGGTTTGAATTCTGCGGATGGCTTCTCTGCTTGGGCCTCCGAAGGCCACTTGGTGGCTTACGTTCGCGCAGAGTACGAGCACTCCCCATCCGCTCCCGCTGTATCCGAAAGCGCTCGAGCATTCATCTCCTCCAGCAACTCCCTTCCTTCCATTGCCCCTGCTACGCCAGTCTCGGCTGTAAATCGCTTCCAGTTATTGGACTCTTACGTTGGCCTCAATTTTTCCAACTGGCAAATTACTTTCGGGCCACAAACCTTGTGGTGGGGGCCCAGCCTGGGCGGCCCGTTGATGTTCAGCGATAACGCTACGCCCGTGAATATGCTTCGCATCAACCGTGTCTCGCCGTTTAAACTCCCCAGTTTCTTAGGTTGGCTAGGACCTTGGCGACTTGAGTCGTTTCTCGGGCAACTTACTGAACATGATTTCGTCTTCCAAACCAATACTGGCTTGCTAGGCCAGTTTGGCCAGTCCCTCGCTCGCCAACCTTTCTTAGACGGCTCCAGAATTAGTTTTAAGCCTTTGCCTGATTTTGAGCTCGGGCTTTCGCTCACGGTTGTCTTTGCTGGCGGTCCAACTCCACTAACTGCCCACACCTTTATTCATAGCTATTCCCCAAGCCTTGGAAGTCAAGGGGGAGTGCCCGGTAACACCACGGATCCAGGAGATCGCCGATCGGGGCTCGACTTTACTCTTCGAATCCCTGGTGTGAAAGATGGGTTGAGCTTGTATTCGGAAGCGTTTGTGGAGGACGAGTACTCGCCCATTGCCTACTGGCGGAATGCAGCGACTTGGTCCGGCTTGTATCTGGCGCAAGTCCCCAAACTCAACAAATTGGATTTTCGAGTTGAGGCCGGCTATACCGACCTTCCCAGTGGACTCCAGAACGGCACTCCCCAATCGCATTACGCCAATGGGATTTTCTACTCGAATAACCGGTACCCCGACGGGTCCTATGCGAATGACGGGTATCTTCTAGGGAATTGGATGGGCAGAGAAAGTCAGGGCGTCCAAGCCTGGAGCAACTATAGATTCAGTCCGCGAAGTTTTATTCAGGCCAGCTTCAGGCATCAGAAAGTAAGTCATCAATTTATGCCCGGTGGGGGCACGCTCACGGATGCGGCGTTGAGCGCCAACGTATGGCTCCGCGACGATTTAAGTGTTTCCGGCTCTGTTCAATATGAACGCTGGTTGTATCCGATCATCAGTCCCGGACCCCAGACAAATATAACCACCTCCTTGCAACTGGTTTTCTGGCCGGAGTCTTGGAAAAGGTAAATGCAATATTTTTATGGATGGATCGAGCCAACAACGCACCAAGATGGCCGCAGACAGCAAGGGAAAGGGCATGGATTAATCGACGCGTGACGCAGACCGCTGCCAAGACGCAGATTGAGGCCGAAATCAGGCCGGTCATCGACGAGCTTCCCGTCCAGGAAGTCTCGGTTGAGGAAGTGCGTAAGCGCCAGGCGAAGTTACTTCGCTTGCTTTGGGATTCTCGACGAGATCTTTTCCGTGCTGCTGCAATCGCCCTGGTCGCTTCGACTCTCATCGCGTTTTCAATCCCGAAATCTTATACCTCGACTGCTCAGCTCATGCCTCCTGACACGCAATCTTCATCGGGCCTCGCGATGATGGCAGCGATGGCCTCGAAAGTCGGAGGTGGGCTGGGATCTATGGCTGGGGATTTACTCGGGATGAAAAGTTCCGGAGCTCTTTTTATCGGCGTGCTCAGAAGCCAGACCGCGCAGGACCGCCTGATTCAAGACTTCGGACTGCAAAGGGTCTATGCGCCTTTTGGAAAAAAATCACTGACGGATGCGCGGACAGAGCTGGATGAAAACACCTCCATTTCAGAAGACCGCAAGAGCGGCATCATTTCTATCAGCGTAACGGACCACGATAAAACGCGCGCCGCTGCCCTCGCCAATGGTTACGTAGACCAGTTGAATTCTTTGATAGCGGAGCTCTCGACTTCCGCCGCGCACCGCGAGCGCGTCTTCCTCGAAGGACGCTTGAAAGTTGCAAAGAGCGATCTCGACGATGCTTCCAGCCAGCTTGCTCAATTTTCCAGTAAAAACAATACCTTGGATATCCAGACGGAAGGCAAAGCTATGCTGGACGCGGCGGGAACGCTTGCGGGCCAGATGATCGTCGCGCAGTCGGAGCTCGAAGGGCTCCGTCAGATTTATACCGACAATAACCCCCGCGTTCGCGCCTTGAACGCACGTGTCTCCGAACTTCGCAAACAGCTCGACAAGCTTGGCGGGACGCCGTCACCGGCCGCAACTGGCAGCGCCAGAAGTCTCACGGCTGCAAAAGCCGCTGATGCGCCGCAAACGCAAGCTCCCGACGTAGTGTCGTCAGGCAAAATCGGTGACATGCCCTTTCCTACGATCCGCAATCTGCCCTTGCTCGGCGCGAAGTACGGGAACTATTACCGCCGCGCAAAGATTCAGGAAACCGTTTTCGAAATGCTCACCGAGCAGTACGAACTCGCTAAGGTGGAAGAGGCCAAAGAAACTCCCAGCGTGAAGGTATTGGATCCCGCGAAAGTTCCGGAGAAAAAATCGTTTCCGCCTCGGCTGCTGATTATGTTTCTCGGAACATTTTTGGTTTTTTCCCTATCCGTGGTTTGGGTTTTGGGCAAGGAACAATGGCGCGCCGCGGATCCGGCCGACCCGCGCAAGGTTCTTGCGACGGAAGTAGCAGCCACGTTGAAAGCGCGAGCGCATTGGTTTACGCGAAACGGCGCGAGCTCTGGCGTGCAAGGGGACGCGGAGATCGGCGCGGAAAATGGCGCGGGACAAAGTGCAGGAAATGGCGCTGAGAGAGACAAGCGTAACAAGATATCTAGCGAAGAGGATTTGAACCGACTCGACGATCACCAGCCGCCCAATGGGGAGGCTGGAAAGTCGTAGAACTGGCTGTAGCGTACAGAAATAACAAGGGTTAGGTCACATATCGCCCTGTGAGTGACGGGGCGAAGCTGTGAGAACACTATGCTGAGCGCATCAACACATTTGACAGAATTGCAAGGCGCGGGAATCGCGGCACCAAGTGAAATTCTCTGCGCGGACGCTGAGCGGGAAGCGTACATCCAGCTGCGATGGTATGCGGCGTACACGCGCGCGAACCACGAACGGCGTGTTGCTGGCCAGTTCCGGGAACGCGGAGTAGAAAACTTTCTCCCGCAATACGAATCGGTGCGCAAGTGGAAAGACCGCAGAGTGCGCCTGCAAATGCCGCTCTTTCCGGGATATGTTTTTGTCCAGTTGGCGCTGCGGAACCGATTGAGTGTGCTGCAAGTTCCGGGCGTGGCGTGCCTCGTTGGATTCGCAGGCAGGCCCGCGGCGGTGCCGGAAGAAGAGTTCGCGAGGATACGTGGATTTTTGAGCAAGGGATTGCGTGCCGAGCCGCATCCATACCTGCAAGTCGGCCGGCGCGTTCGAGTGCGAAGCGGCCCCCTCGAAGGGATGGAAGGAATTGTGGTGCGCCGGAAGAATGGAAACCGATTGGTGATTTCGCTGGAGCTGATCCAGAGGGCGATGGCGGTGGACCTGGATGGGGCGGACTTGGATGCGCTGGTGTAGAAACGCGAAGACGTGGCGGCGGGGAGAAAAGCAGATCCGTTTCGTTTCTAGGGATGGCAATCCGTTGGGTAGCCCCCCGGGGTTTTCCTGTAAGTGCGGATTCTAAAGGGGTTTAAATCCTTTGTTTTGGAAGTGCGGATTCTAAAGCAGTTACGGTTGCCGGTCGATGTACATAGATTAGATGGGCAAGGCAAGGCCAGTCGTGCGAGTTGGTGTAAGAGAAAAGGATTGCGAGTGAGGAGACTGCAACGAAGGCTGAGCGAAGAAAGCATTGAGAATGGTAGCATGGATTACACAACCTTTCAATAGAAATATAAGGTAATGAAAGGAAACGAGTTAAAGTTCAGGGTTGGTGGGGAGGCAGGTGACTGGGAAGCGCGTTGGGATGATGAGCGCGATCGCAAATGGCTGAGAACACGACAACTCCCGTTCTGGTGGAGGAGTCTGCGACCGCGGGCTCCGAGGCGCTGGAGACTAGGTCATGGAAACCATCTGCGATTGCCGCCGACGTGGCCACACTTGGAACCGGAACGCTGCTGGGCGGATTGTTCAATGTGGCGTTGCTGTTCGTCCTGGCGAAACTCCTCAGCTTGGAGGACTACGGCTACTGGCGAATTTTCGGTCTGTACGGTGGATACGTAGGATTCCTCCATTTCGGATTCGCGGACGGAGCCTTGCTACGGTGGGCGGGACGGCCGATAGACGAGTTTCATCACGAACTCGGGACAGCCCTCAAGTACCTGTTCTGGCAGCAAGTGATCGTGCTGGCGCCATTGTGCGTGATTGCGGCGCTGGTGTTGCCGGGGCCACTGAAGTTCGTAAGCATCGCGGTCGCGATCTACGCTCTGATTGTCAACTTTTCGACAGTGCTGCAGTTTGCATTACAGAGCGCCAGGATTTTCTGGCCGGTGGCGATTTCTGCGGTAGCGACCCCAGCATTATTTCTGGGATTTGTGCTGCTGTGGAGCTTCAAATGGCACAGCGATTACCACGTGGTGACTATTCTTTACATTGCCAGCTGGTTGATCCTTGGGGTGTTTCTGCTTGCATGCACAAAGCCACACTACAGCGTGACAGGCGAAGCCTTGACAAGGCGACTGGCGAAGGATTGCGTCCAGAGTGGCTGGCCGATAGTGTTGGCCAACACCGGCATGATTCTGATCTTCTTCGCAGACCGGATGGCCGTTAGCTGGGCAGCAACGATCCAGAACTTCGCGCAATACAGCTTGGCAGCAAGCGCGATGGCGGTGCCGATTATGGCGATACAGGCGTGCAGCAGGGTTTTCTTCTCGCACCTAGCAGGAGTCAAACAAGACAAGAGAAAGCAGCTTTACGACATTTCCTCTCGAACGCTGCTGATAGCGTGGGCCCTGCTGTTGCCATACTACTTCGCACTGGATGTTTTTATTCGACACTTTCTTCCTAGATACGTACCGAGCCTTACCTACGCAAGGATTTTGCTGCTGGGAATACCGTTCGTAGCGGCGATTCAGATTCTACAAATGAGCTACGCATACCTGTGCGGATTGCAGAAGCATTTTCTAGGGCGGACGGCGGCGGTCCTGGCAGTGAGCTTAGCCGTGACATCGTTCGCAGCGTTTCACGCGGACTCGCTGCGGGTTGTTGCCGAACTGCAGGTGGCGATTCTTGGCGCGTGGTGGCTCCTCAACGAGTGGACACTGCGCGATCTGACTGGTGAGACGGCCGGGAGTTGGGCGACTTTCCTGGGAATTTACGGTCTTGCAGCTGGAAGCTACTGGATGGCGACATATTGGACTGGGCGGGATGTTGCGGTGGCTGTCTTGTTCTACTACGTCTCGGTGGGCGTCGTTTTGGCCGTCTTCTGCCGAGACTATTTGACGCTTCTGCAAGAGATCGGAAGCGAGGCGTCATGATCCCTGAGGCGTCGACAGCCATCAGGACCTTCCGATCTCGTTTCAAAGCGTCCATGTTTTATCTTGTTCCTTGGGCTGTTGTGCCCGCTACGGATGTTTTTCTGAAAACACGTGTACTGAAGAATGGTGGGTTGGAGAAGGCAGCCATAGCTATGGGCCGATCTCGTGGCAGCTTCACGTCAATCGAGCGGATAGCATTTCTTCGGGGTGACTTATTGGTGAGTTGCCTGCTCATTCCGATCACAATTCTCTGCCTCGTCCACTTCTTGCCTGACAGGTTGCGCTGGGTGGGAATGTGGTGTCTGGCGCTACTCGCCTTCGTCGCAGAGCTTCTCTTGTTTACCCAGTATGGAACGTTTTTATCCATCGGGCATTTTGCCAATTTCGTAGTGATATGGGAGGGCACTAAATGGTGGTATGCCCACCCTGAATCAACTGCCGGAACGCCGGCCAAAAGGCTGGTTATTTCGCTCGTCGTCGCCGCAATAATAATTGTCGTTTCGACTGTAGTGGCGTCATACCTTTCCCGCAAACCTGAAGACAGAATTGCCATTTGGATCCGGCGGGCACTATTGGCTGGCGGAATTGCAGTCTTTTTGGCGTCAGTAGTGTCCTGGGCCCCGAAAGGAAACGTAGCGCTATTCCATGGAGACTTACTGAGCACGGTGGTTGGAGCATCCTTCACCAATTCCACGATTATGGACCCAGCTATTCTCAAGCTGAGCGTGCCGGAGCTAAGGCAGTTCTACAGACAGACGTCTCGCGTTCCGGTCGATGGCCAGTCATCGAAGTATTTTGACAAAGCGAGGGACTACAACGTTGTGTTGCTCATCTTGGAGACTGCGCCCGCGAGGATCCTCGATCCGGCGGTCGATAACCTCGAGGACATGCCCAATTTGCGCCGGTTGCGCGAGCATGCATTTGTAGCCTCGCGCCACTATTCCACATTCCCAGCCACGAACCGGGCCACATTCAGCATTCTCACTTCCGTTTATCTGTCGGCCGATTTCGGATGGGCGGCTGGAGATGTTGCCGTTCCCAGCATGATTCGCAGCTTGGAGGCTGCCAGCTATCAGACTGCCTTCTACGGATATTCGTGGGAGGGTGGGGGCGACATGACCATGATTAAGGATCTCGGATTTCAGCGGCTCGTGAACTCCGACCTTCGAAACATCGCCTTCATGCCTGATATGGAGTTAGGTCTTCCTTGGGCGGAACGAGTCAAGCGTGATGCTGCCCCGTTGCACGGATTGGAGAATGACATTCCTTCATGGGCTGCCCGAGGTCAGAAATTTGCTGTGCAGTTTTCCCCTGAATTGGGGCATGGCCCCTGGCCTCAAATCGACGACAAACCAAATGCGAGCATGGACGAGCGGGGGCACGCCCTTGTTGTCTATCAGGATGCGTGGCTTGGCGAGATTATCAGCACGCTTGAAAAAGCACATGTTCTTGACAAGACTATTATTGTCGTGACGGCGGATCACGGTATCAGGTTCAAGGCGGAACATCCGGATTTCCCGCTGGGAAAAATTGATGACATGTCATTCCATGTTCCGCTGCTGATTTATGCTCCAAGCATTCTTGATTCCACGGAGCGCATCGACTGGCCGACGTCGCATATAGACATTCAACCCACAATTCTTGATCTATTAGGAGTCCGGATCGGTCGAGAATGGGAAGAAGGGAATCCCATCTGGGACCCGTCTCTCGAAGGCCGCCGCGTGTTTATGTTGGCAGACATGATGTTTGGGGCCGACGGCTACTGGGCGGATGGTAAGTACTACATGGAGCAGAACGACTCCCGAGCGGTGTTCGAGAGCGACACGGACCACTTCGAAGCAAGTAATGTTTTGCCATTGAAGAGTCCTAAAGCAGACGAAGTGCGTTCGACGCTCATGCGTATGGATTCCATCGAATACGCCATTCGCATGCGTCTCGAAAGCGGTGTACTCCGGGGATCAAGTACAAGTAGCGGTCGAAACTGACTCATGAGCCTTTCTCGCCCGATGTTCGCCCCATCTCGTTTCAAGTTGATCCACCCCTCTATCCATTGGTCCATATTGTCGGGAATGGCTGCTCTGATCTATCAGGTGGTCCTCCAGAAGATTTGCTCTTACGTGCTTGGAGGCGCGCTCCTGTCTACGACGATTGTGGTGGCTGCCTACATGTTGGGTCTGGCTTTGGGCGGACTGCTTGCCGGTTTGTTCTGTGATCGGCTAACACCTCGATCAAACCGGTCCCTGTATATCTTCATCGAGGTCGGCATCGCGGTCTGTGGAGTTTGCAGTCTCATCGCTTATCTTTCTTATTTAGCTACACTCAGCAGAGTAGCTACCAGCGCAACCATGATTGATCATCTGTCCTCGATTGGTTTCCGAGCGGTCTTTGCCCTGATTGCTCTTCTACCGATGACCACCTTGATGGGCGCAACGCTGCCGGTTTTGGTCCTCTCCGTTCGTGCACACACTGGCCGCCGTAGCGATCATTATCCTGCGGAGGCGGTTACAATTTCCGAGCTTTACTCCGCCAATCTGTTCGGAGCCATGGCAGGAGTGATGATTTCCTCTTACTTAATACTGCCGTTCCTTGGTCTTTGGGGCGCCACAATCTTCGCGTGCGCCGCCAACTTTTGCATAGCTGTGCTCGTTTTCCGTTTCCGGCCGTCCGATCCCGCCCAGGACCGTATCCTAGCCACCTCCGATACAGGCAAAGCGCTCCACGAAACCTCGTCCGTAGATCTTGAAGACTCTCCATCCTTTGCGGTTGTTTGCTTTCTAGCATTTATTTCGGGTCTGATGATTTTTGCTCTGGAGATTATCTGGACTCATCTATTGGCGGCTGTGATTGGCACAAGCATCTACGCGTTCGCCAATATGCTGTTTGCCGTGCTTTTGTCACTCTACCTTGCCGCGAGGCGTGAGGAACGGCTCGCCCCCGAATCCACCACTCCGCTCTCTTGGCTCATCCTTCTGGGGAGTGCGTTGCTTGCTCTCTCTGTCCCATTCTATGCTCTATCCCCTCTCTTATTCAGCGTGCTCGGCCTCGTTTCGCCTGGATCTTTGTCGCGAGATTGCGCGAGTTGTAGTCGCTTGTTTCTTGATTGTCCCGGTAGGGGATATTGCTTTCGCGGATCCTTCCTCGTTTGCTCGCGGTCGGAGTTTCACGAGAGCGCGAAGGATGGGGCGTAGGTTTTTTGTTGTCCATTAACACATTCGGTTGTTTGCTGGGACTGTTTCTCGGGAATTTTATTCTGATTCCGATCGTGGGCAGCGAATTCGCACTTAAAGGCTTGGCGGTATTTCTCGCGCTCATCGCCTGGATTGTGTATCGTGGCAGCCCGCGAAATCGATGGGTTGCCGCGCAGCCCGCGCCAAGACTTCGTTTGGCCCTCCCCGTGCTTGCTTTGGTAGCCTTGATAGCTCCGATCATGGCCGCCCTCCTTGTTGCTTTCGAACCGCAGTACTTGGTTTAACCTGCGCTCCGAGGGCGAATATAAGCCGTTGCTCTATCTTGGAGAGGATGCGGAAAGCGGTTTCGAACGGTGTCTCGAAGAACTGACGGAACCATTGAGTTGCGGACAAACGGAAAGTTTCAGGGCAATAACACAACGGAAATGAGCGCGCAGTTTCCTTCGGGTATCTTCCTGCGCTGGCCGCTCCCAAGAACGAAAGGCCTTTGTCATTGGCTGTGGAACGGGAGTCACTGTCCGTGCCCTTGCGGATCCGGGTCTTCAGCATATCCGCTCGCCGACTCTCCAAACCGATTTTGTACAGTGCCAAGACATTTTTTCATGATGCTAACGGCGGGAGTCTTGGATTATCCGCGAGTCACCGTGATCCACGACGACGGCCGCAACGCCCTTGCCCTTTCGAGAGAACAATATGACGTGATTTCGGTGGAGTTGACGAGTATTTGGTTTGCAGGTGCTGCCAACCTGTATTCAAAGGATTTTTATTCCATCGTTCATCAAAGCTCGCTCCCGCAGGCGTCTTACTACAATGGGTTCAATTTCACCACATGCGGTTGATTGACCTGTGGATTCTGTCGAATTCGGTCTCGTCAAGGTTCAAGGACGTTGCATTGTGGTCTTCTGGAGGCCAGGAACAAGTGCTTGCGAGCGACGAGCCGCTGAGCCTGGACTGGCGGCGAATCCAATGGTTGGCGGCTATAAATCGCAACGCGGGGCACATCACTCCCCGGGAGATTTATCAGATCCCATATCAAATAGTTCTAGATGATTCGGAGATGCATGATTTTCTCAGCCCTGCTGGACTGGATGCCGTCCTCGACTGCGGTGTGTCGAAACTGCCCTTCAGCAATGCGCTTACGCGCTACATGGTCGATTCCGACCTGTTTCCTTACCTTGAATACGCAACTCCGCGGGGGAATGCGATAAACATGCAAGAAGTATTGATCGGGGGATCTCACCAACGGGTCAAGAAACCGACGACTGTTGCATTGAGAAATGTACCTGGTGCCGATCTGCCCCGAGCGCAGGCTCTACTTGCATATCGAAATCATTCTGTGATGAGGTCAATCGGCTCCTGGAATCAGCCACCGTCCAATCAGGAAGTGAGGATCCGAGTTTCTTGAAGGGATGCGTCGCCGATTTTAACTTGAGCGTATCGAACTAGCCGAACTTTGCCGCAAGCAATGCTCAAAGCCTCATCACCGTTGCTGGCAATTCACATGAAGCAATTTGTTCCATGATCACATTCATCTGACATTGCGCTCATTTCGTGAGTTCCGAACTTGAAGAAATTGCACAGTCAAATCCCAGGCTTCGCAATGTGCTCTGCTCTGTAGGTTGCAAGACGTGTTCTCTCGTCGGAGGCCGATGGCCGCCTAGCTGTAGAATCATATGATCGTTCATCTGACATTTACAGGCATCGTCTCCTCTTGACGGGGGGGTTCATTACTATGCCGGCCGAAGTAATGTTCTGTCTCCGCCTTTTATCTCTTCTCCGATCTCTTGCCATTTTCTGTATTCGGATGGCGCCGATGGTCGAGGTCGACGAGCTCGGGGCCGATACCCTTGCCATCGTTGTTTCGGCGGTGGTTACCTTCAGCGCCGGGGTGGTATTGCGAAACGGCGCAGGTATTCGGGTCCGGCCTTGGCCTCGAAGCCAACCGCCCGACGGCCAAGAGGACGATTCCCTCTGCCGCTTGGCGCGATCGCCAGTCTCTTCTGGAGATCGATAGATCGAGTGCTGTTGGTGGCCTCGACAGCCTTATATCAGTGCGCGCGCGGCGATCGTTGACGCCCTCGCGTATGGGGAGAGGGCCTATAGCAGTCGGATCTAGACCTGCCGCCCAATGTTGGCCATCTTTACGGCGTTTGTTTTCCCCATTGAGGTGGGTGGCTCGCGCAGGGTAGCGCGTACGGGCGTGGGCTTCGATTCCGATTGCTCTTGCCTTTTCGATCATGACTATGGGCCGCACCCTAATCCTGGAACTGGCCGCCGGTTTGGTGGGCATCGCCGCCAAAGAGCGGGCAGGTTTCCATGGGCCAAGCGTGGAAGCTCGTGCGCTATCCGCTGATTGGTTTCCTTGCGCTCATGTCGATCTTGGTTCCGCTCGATAACTACCTCTCCGGTTTTAGCGTGAGTGGTACGGGGATTCTGATGAATTTCGTTGTCGAGTATGCCGTCCAGCCCCTAGCCTGGTTCACGTATGTGCTTCACCATTCGTCCGAGTTCAAATACTATTCGAACTATACATTCAGGCAGATTCTGCCGTCGCTAGCGTGGTATTCGGGGATTCATGTATACGCCCCGTTCTGCATAATGACGTTGTTATGGTTCCCTTGCCGACAAATGCGCTTACGATGCTTGAAACTGACTACGTCTATTTAGCCTTGGTGGAATGTTGGTGGTAATGTTCCTCATTGGCTTCGGCCAGACTTGGCTGTTCGGAACGCGTTAGCGGGAAAAGATTCTTCATATCTTCCTCTCTGGAGTGTTTCTTTATCCACTGCTGATGGTTGCATTCGATGATCAGTATTCGCTCTTGAGTTATTACGCAGCGGCGCTGGTCTTCGGGGCGGCATATTTCTTCGTGCTTCGAGGAATTCCTTTGCCCGAAATACAGGTCTTCGGCTCCGCCTGTGCGCTAATTTTCAGCACAGGAGCAGATGTGATCATCGCTATTATCGGTTTATATACCTGGATTTGGCACTTCTGGAGCGTCTTCTGACGAGCTGGGTGGACAGGTGGACAAAGTCGTTGTAGTTGACAATACACCCGGCACACCGGCAGTGTTGTCGACTATTTTTTCAAGTTTCCCATATCTCTTTCGTATATTCCACTCGGAGAAATAACCGCATTGGGGAAGCCCAAAATATCGGCATTCGGGAGAGTATCAGTAGTAGCGCCTCGCACGTGCTCCTGCTCGATCAGGACAGCGCGCTGCCGCACGGTATGGTGGCCGAACTACTTGCCGCTGAAGGCGAGCTCTTGAAGAAGGGAAGAAGATTGCCGCCGTCGGTCCGCAGTATGTAGATGAGAAGACAGACATCCCCTCGTTCGCCGTGCGTTATCGGACTTCACGGTCCACAGAATCAGACTTGATCCTCATTCTAGCGTTCCAGTCGAGACAGACGTTTTAATAGCTTCGGGGTCGATCATCCGGGCTGTCGCACTGGAGTTGGTCGGTACGACGCCGGGAGAAGATCTGTTCAGTAGTATTTTGTTGATACGGAGTGGGCGCTACGCGCGCGAAGTAAGGGCTTCAAAAGCTATGCGTCCCGGATGCAGTTATGACGCACAGTGTCGGCGAGGTTGCTATCAGGATATTCGGCAAAAGTGTCTACCTTCATAGCGACCTGAGAAAGTACTACAGGCTGCGGAATGCCATCTACCTGTTGCGATTGTCGAGCATGGGGCGACAATGGAGAAGTTATACTGCGCTGGATTCCTTATTATTTTGTGCTGACCTTATGGGTTTCAAAAAATAAACTACAAAGCACACGATTACTGTTAGGGCCCTTGGGATGGATTGCTCGGAAAGCTGGGGCCAGCGCCGGAATACCGCGGAGCCCCGAGCTTGAACAGCGACAAAAAGTAGTTTGTCTTTTGGGGAAGGGCGATGAGACAGCTGTCCTGGTCGTGTGGGTATCCGCGTATTATGGCGGGTTTGAAATGTTTGCAGAGCAGTTAGCTGTGCGGCTGGCTGAACGGGGGCACTACGTCACTGTGTTTTGCGAGGCGAGGAAGAGGCGACGAGGAGTACAAGGGGGCGTAAAGCTGCGGCACGTTCGGCTTCGTAATCTCGGCCCATTGAGAACAGTGGCGTATGACGCGGCATGTTTGTGGCAGGCACGATCGAGTTTCGACGTTATCTACATGCTTGGATATGGGTCGTCCGCGTTTTGCTGGGTGCCGCGCATGGGGGCACCGAAGTTCAGATCAACATGGACGGGCTGGAGTGGGCACGAGGCAAATGGGGGCGATTGCGCATGGTACTGCGAATGGCTGAGGCGATCGCGATGTGGACACCGGACCGAATTATCGCGGATGCTGTCGCTATTAAGGAGAACCCGCAATCGCGGCATCACAGGTTACCACCTTGCGATATTATCCCATATGGAAGCGAGATTGTCAGTAGCGCCTGCGCGGAAGAATTGAAGAGGTTCGGAGTAGCTCCGGGGTCTTATTATCTGGTTGTCTGCCGGTTTGAGCCTGAGAACCTCATTCGGGAAATCATCGAAGGGTTTTTGGAGTCCGATACGAAAGCGCGGCTCGTGCTTGTGGGCACCACCTGCGGAAAAATGCCGACGTGGAGTTATTACGCGCGTACAAGAATGAGTGGCTTCCTTTACCGGGCCAGTGTACGAAACCGCAAAGATCAGGCGCTTCGTTATTTCTGCCGGGCTTATCTGCATGGACATAGCGTCGGAGGGACGAATCCATCGCTACTGGAAGCGATGGATGCGGCAATGCCGTGATTGCGAACGACAATCCGTTCAATCGCGAAGTGCTAGGGGATGCGGGACTCTTATTTTTGACCACAAAGGACATGGGCGCTTGCATTGGGCGCATCGATTATGGAGCGACCGATGTTGCTGAGATGAGGGCGAAAGCGGTCGTGCGTGTGAAGCAGTTTTATACGTGGGAGCGGATTACAGATCATTACTGCGAGCTGATCTCGCTGATGGAGTCGAAGACGCGAAGCCGGAGCGAGACGATTCAGTGCGCGCCTCGGTATTCGACGCACCCTGTTCCCGCTGCTGGAGCCAAGGAATTCGTCGTGTTGCGGCCCGAATATACCCACTTAGAAAAGCAACCTCAGAGGCAGCGGTTTCATTTCCAATTTCAAATGAATCGAGAGGAGCGCCGGAACTTATGGCTTATCTCGCTAGCATTTTTGTTGTGTGTGATTTTATCGATTGTGGGGACGTGGTGTGTGCGGAATGTGGCGAATGCGAGGGGATGGATCCACGAGCCGAAGTCCGAGAGGCATATACACACGATAGCGGTACCGAGGCTGGGCGGCGTGGCGATTTATTTTTCGTTCATGAGCGTGGTGATTTTGGGGATGGTGATACCGAGGTTGCTGGGAAGAGGGACGCCGCTGCACGTGCGAGGAGTGGCGGGGTTGCTGGGGCCGGCGCTGATCATTTTTTTGCTGGGGTTGTACGACGATGTGTACTCGCTTAGCCGCGTTGGAAGTTTGCGGTGGAGGCGTTGGCGGCGGTGGGACTGTATGCGGGAGGGTACGGAATACACAATCTGGGGCTGGTGCATGGAGGGCAAACGCTGGGGTGGGCGTATTGCCTGCCGCTGACGGTGTTGTGGGTGCTGCTGATCACGAACGCGTTCAACTTGATCGATGGATTGGATGGGCTGGCCGCCGGGTCGGCGGTGTTTTCGGCGATGGTGGTGTTTGTGATGTCGCTGGTTGTGCCGAACGGATTTGTGGCGTTTCTATCGATAGCCCTGGCGGGAGCGACACTGGGGTTCTTGCGATTCAATTTTCATCCAGCAACGATATTTTTGGGAGATTCGGGAAGCTTGTTTATAGGATTCATGCTGGCGGCATTGGCGCTGGCGGGATCGCAGAAAGCGCCGACGATTGTGGCAGTGGCGATACCGATCGTGTCGCTGGGCCTGCCGATTCTGGATGTGGTGCTGGCCGTGACGAGGCGATTTGTGGCGGGCAAGCCCCTGTTTGACGGAGACAAGGCGCATATTCACCACAAATTAGTCAAGCGAGGACTGTCGCAACGAAATGCGGTGCTGACGCTGTACGCGGTGACAGCGGGATTCGGATTCTTGAGCCTGGTTTTGCTGCAGCAGAGAAGAGCCATTGCGCTGGTCCTCGCCGTGATGGGAATTGGGATATTTCTGGGAGTGCAGCAGCTGCGCTACCAGGAATTTGCGGAACTGCTGTCGGTGCTGCAACGAGTGAGCCGACGCCGACAAATCCTGGCCAATCACGTGGCTATCCGACAGGCAGCGGAAAAGTTGAAAGAGTGCCAGGAGCTGGGAACGATGTGCCAGATTCTGCAGGACACTCTTGAACCGATAGGGTTCGACGCAGTTCGGTTTCTCAAGACCGGAAAGAATGGATATTCGTCAACCATCATTCGCCCAATGCTCTATTTGCCGGATGGAACTTGGCTGTTTTCCTGGGCGGCGGAGGAAATTGCCGCTCCTCCCTGGGAACTGAAACTCGAACTGGTGAACGGCTCAACGAATCGCTGGGGTTACCTTTCTTTGATCCGCATGTCGAATGAGAATCCCTTGAACCTGGACCTGAATATGCTGACGGCCGAATTTCGGTGTGCGCTATCCGGGGCGATTGAAAGGGCCACAGGCCACCTTGATGAACTTGAAAGGATTGGCGACGACGCGGAAAACGGAAAGAGCCGCAGCATCGCCGCTGGAACCATGGCGGATTAAATGCAAGAAACGATCACTCTTATCCGGAACTTGGAATGAGCAGGGGTCTGCCTGCGATTTTGTGACGTTCCTGCATCGAGATCGAACTGCCAGCCAAATCCTGGCGAAGAAAGGAGTCGATATGAAGGGCATAGTGCTTGCGGGCGGGACGGGGAGCCGTCTGAATCCGCTGACAAAAGTCACAAACAAACACCTGCTTCCGGTATACGACAAACCGATGGTTTATTACCCAATCCAAACGCTGGTGAACGCCGGCATCGAGGAGATCTTGTTGGTGACCGGGGGAAAAAACGCGGGCGACTTTCTGCGGCTGCTTGGGAATGGGCGAGATTTTGGATTGAAACACCTGAACTACACCTACCAGGAAGGAGAAGGAGGAATCGCGGAAGCGCTTGGGCTGGCTGAATATTTTGCGGATGGTAACCCAGTCTGTGTGGTACTGGGCGACAACATCATCGAGATGAACATTTGCAAAGCCGTTGAGGCGTTTGCGCGCCAGGAATGCGGAGCGAAGATTCTCCTGAAGGAAGTCCCCGACGCCGAGAGATTTGGCGTCGCGGAGATTCGCGGCGATTACGTTGTGGGTATCGAAGAAAAACCTGTATCTCCCAAGTCAAACTTCGCGGTGATAGGAGTTTATCTGTACGACGCTACAGTTTTCGAGAAAATTAGGCGATTGAAGCCTTCGGGACGCGGCGAATTGGAGATCACCGACGTCAACAATTTTTTCGTACAGGAAGGAACACTGACCTACGAAACTCTCGAAGGATGGTGGACCGACGCGGGCACGTTCGAATCACTGCTTCGAGCCAATAATCTAGTGGCGAAATCCGGGGCAAACAAAATGAATGATGAGCCAGTCTTTGCCACACTTTCGGCTAGGAACGTAAACCAATGAAAATCCTAGTAACGGGCGGAGCCGGGTTCATCGGTTCCAATTTCATTCACTACGCGCTCGGAACAAACCGAGAGTATGCGGTCGTCAATTACGACAAATTGACCTACGCCGGAAATCTGGCGAATCTCGAACAAGTCGCGAACCATCCTAACTACACGTTCGTGAAGGGTGACATTTGCGACGCGTCTGCCCTCGAGGCCGCGATGCGTGGTTGTGATGCGGTTGTTCATTTTGCGGCGGAGTCCCACGTCGACCGAAGTATTTATGAGCCGTCGCCTGTCATTCAAACGAATATCAACGGCACTTTTGCGCTCCTGGAAGTTGCCCGTAAGCTCGCCATACCCCGCTTTGTGCATATTTCTACGGACGAGGTCTATGGAGACATCCCTCCCAACGAGTTCGCGGACGAAAATGCCCCGTTGAAACCAAGCAGTCCGTACTCAGCATCCAAGGCCAGCGCTGATCTCCTGGTCCGTTCCTACGTTCGCACTTACAAATTTCCGGCTCTGATCACTCGGTCGTCGAACAACTACGGCCCGTATCAGTTTCCAGAGAAATTCCTGCCGCTGATGATTACGAACGCGCTAAGCGACACCGCTCTTCCTATTTATGGCGACGGCAAGCAGCAGCGCGATTGGCTGCACGTTGAGGACAACTCCCGGGGTATTCTAGCTGTTCTCGAGAGAGGTAGAATCGGAGAGGTTTACAATATCGGCGGCATGGATCTCGAAGAAAATCTGACGATGGTTAGGCGAATCTTGCGACTCACGGGAAGACCCGAGAGCTTGCTGTCTTATGTCAAGGATCGGCCGGGTCACGATCGTCGTTACGCGCTGAACTGCGAGAAAATAAAGGTTGAGTTAGGCTGGAGACCTTCCATTTCTTTGGAAGACGGCCTTCGCAGGACAGTCGAATGGTACCAGCGTGCTACGCAGTGGCTCGCAGAGGTTCGCTGCGGCGAATATCTCTCTTACTATGAGAAATTTTACGTGAATCGGGAGCGGTCCCTCCAGGCGATCGCTACGGCCGGGTCAGTAGCTGCTGAATGACTCTACAGCGCTTACCTTCGCGTCCAGGTGCAGAGTTCTGAGCCAGCGAGCATCGCGGTTGATGCAACGAATCGAGACATCTCTTCCAGGTGTGTTTGAGCTGCGGCCCGTGATCCATCGCGACGCGCGCGGCTTCTTCATTGAAACCTACCATCAGGCGAAGTACGCCGACTTCGGCATCACGGATACGTTCCTCCAGGACAATCATTCCTGCTCCGTCAAAGGCACTCTTCGGGGACTTCACTACCAGCTCCGTCGACCGCAAGCCAAGCTTTGCCGCATCGTGGAAGGCGAAGCACTCGACGTCGCGGTTGACATTCGTCTGGGGTCGCCGAATTTCGCGAAGTGGACTAGTGTGCTTCTGTCCGCCGAACAGCAAAATCAGATATATGTTCCGGTTGGCTTTGCTCACGGCTACTTGGCCCTTTCGGAAACCGTTCAATTCCTTTACAAATGCAGCGATTTCTACAATCCTGGCGACGAACATGGCGTCGCTTGGAACGATCCGGATTTGCGAATAGCTTGGAACGCTGAAGAGCCGACAGTTTCCGCGAGAGATTCGAAATTTATGCCGCTTGCCCAAGTTCCTCACGAATTCCTGCCGGAATATAGGGTGAAATGAAACCGGTCATATTGCTGAGTGGGCGGAACGGCCAAGTTGGCGGCGAGCTTCGGTCGCTTCTGGCCCAATTGGGGGAAGTTGTCGCGCCCGGTCGCGATCAGCTGGATCTTTCGAAGCCCGACGATATCCGCCGAACCATCCGCGAGATTCGCCCACAGCTGATCGTCAATGCAGCCGCATATACGGCGGTGGATCGAGCAGAAACAGACCAATTAATGGCGCGGGCTATTAACGCGGAAGCCCCCGAGTTGATGGCCGCGGAAGCGAAGAAAATAGGCGCGGCTCTTTTGCATTATTCCACTGACTATATTTTCGACGGAATGAAAAGAATCCCGTACGATGAAGCCGATTCCGCAAACCCCATCAACGTTTATGGGAGGACCAAATTTGCCGGTGAGCAAGCGATCCGCGCGTCGGGAGTTCCGTACTTAATTTTTCGCACGTCCTGGGTATATGCCACACGGGGGAAGAATTTCCTGCTCACGATTTTGCGCCTTGCTACGGAGCGGGAGGAGCTGAGAATCGTAAGCGATCAAATTGGCTCTCCAACGTGTGCGCCGGAATTAGCCGCCGCAACTTGCAAGGTTCTTGCCAGGATCAGCGAGCGGAATCGCGGCCAATTTGTTTTTTCCGAAGCTAGCGGAACCTATCACGCGAGCGCTGCAGGCCAAACGACATGGTATGAGTTTGCCAAGACTATCCTGGCCGAAGCAGAGGCTATGCCTCAGCCTCCAAAATGGCTAACCGATGCTACTAAGGGGAGCGAATTAATTGCCCGGCGCGTTGTGCCCATCTCTACAAAGGAATTTCATTCCCCCACGGCTCGTCCCGCCTATTCCGTACTTTCGAACTCCCTCCTTATGCAGAAGTTTGGTGTTTCGCTGCCAGACTGGCGTGTCCAACTGAAACGGTGTTTTGTTTCCGATAGTTCCGCGGCTAACGTCGCTGCGGGCTCTGGCGCGAGTTAGCCTCTACTACAACTGACTTTTTCGAAGTGCCATTTCTTTGCTTGGCAAACTTCCAATACTCCCGCCAGCTTCCGCTCTGCAGTCCGCAATTCCACGCCGATTCCTTCCGCTCCTTTAGCCACGGTCTGTCCGCCATCCGGCTTTGCCAAAACACCATGCAAGGAATCCGCGCGCGGCCAAGCCTCACTTATTTTGGAGTCGCGGAGTCAGATCGCAAGAATCGCCTGCGGTTCAACCTGAGATGTAACAGTCTGGTTTATACAGCGGAAAAGCGAATCTTATGCGTCCGGTTCGCCTCTTACCTCTGCCGCGCGTCGCGCACGCGAAAGGCCGTGGCAACGGGCCGGCGCGTGTGCTGCTGGACACGCGCGTCGCCCGCCAGACACATTGGTTTCTGAGCATCCAGCTTGCCTTCTCCGGATAAGTGCCCATATTCCGCATGGCATAATTCGTACATTGTCCCATCACCGAGTGGATTGAATCCGGTTTCGCGCCATCACGAACATGCTTGAACATCGCATTTCAATTCTTTTTTTCACCCTGTGCGGATTTCTGATTTTATTCGGCCCCAGTGATCCCGCCTGGCGCCATGGATCGCATCTTGCTGTCGGCGCCCTTGGTTCAACGATTGAGCCGTCTCGCCCCTACCAGCCTGCAACTAGCTCCGATGATCGTTTCGCCGACGGCACTCCAGACTTCCTTCGGCTCGACGCGCCCTCCGATCAAGATACATTCCGCCGCTGGTTTGTGCTGATTGCCGAATTTCAGGCGCTCCGGCCGCCAAACGAAGTCCCTCGGGAAATCAACGACTGTGCCGCGCTTCTCCGCTATGCTTACCGGAACGCCCTCCGTACGCACGATGCAAGCTGGTTCCGCGAAACGCAAATTGAGCCCTCCTCCGCTCTTCCATCCCTCGAAAAATATCGTTACCCTTACACCCCGCTCGGCGCAGCGCTCTTTCGCATTCGGCCAGGAGCCTACCTGCCTGAAGATCTGAAGAACGGAACCTTCGCGGAATTCGCCGACGCCAAGACCCTGAAAGAGTTCAATACGTTTTTTCTTTCGCGAGACATTACCGCGGCCCGTCCCGGCGATATTCTCTTCTACCGCCAACTCGAGCAAAATTCGCCGTATCACTCCATGATCTTCATCGGCCGCAGCCTCTGGCTCGCGGACACTGGCCCTGCCGATAGCGGCGACGTGGTCGTTTACCACACTGGACCGATCGGCACGGCTCCTGGCGAAATGCGCCGCCTTTCGGTCGCAGAACTTCTTCAACATCCTTCGCCGCGCTGGCGGCCCGTCCCCGGCAACAGCAATTTTCTCGGTGTTTTTCGCTGGAACATCCTGCGAGGAGCAAGCTAGTGCGCTGGAAACCGATTCTTTTTCTTGCCTGTTTCTTTACCCTGATCGCGCCTGTCGGCGGCCAGCGTCCTGGCGCGTACTTCTCTCTCTCAACGAACAAGACCTATCTGCCCGGCGAAAAAATCGGTCTGCACGTCTTTGCCAACAACGTGGACGCGCTTGAATTTCGCGTCTACAAGGTAAATGACCCTGCTTTATTTTTCGAGCGGCTCGATAACCCGCACGATTTCGGACGCGCCATACCGAGCAAGGAGCAGGTCGATAATCCCAGTTTTCTCGAACGCTTTCACGATTGGAAACAGGATCTGTGGCACAAAATCCGTGATTTCTTCCGCTATCAGTTTTCCGCGCGTTCGCGTTCCCGGATTCGTGAAGACCGCCAGCCTAAAGCCAAAATTCAGACAGCTCCGGCCGCGGACGTTTTCGCGCAAGCGCCTGTTTTGAACAGCTCGCAGCTTGTTGTCCGCTGGCATCAGGAGATGCCGCCGCGCTTCTATTCAGAGACGGAAAATGTTCCAGTTCAGAATTTGGCCAAAGGGGTTTACCTCGTCGAAGCCACTGATGGCCAGCTCCGTGCCTATACGATTGTGATGGTCACCGAACTCGGCCTGGTCACAAAGACCACCGAAGGGCAGGTGCATGCGTTTGCCGCGGATCGCCGTTCTGGTGCGCCCGTTGCCAGCGCCGACGTGCGCGTGTGGGCCGACAAGAAAGAAAAGGCCCACCTGAAAAGTGATGCGAGCGGGCTCGCCGAAACCGCGCTCCCTGAAGGGCAGTATCAGGACATTCGCATCCTCGCCGTTCATAATGACGATGTCGCGCTCGTCACGCCGTATTCCTACAACATCAGCAGCAATCCCGCCGAGGATTGGACCGGTTATGTGTACACCGACCGACCGGTCTATCGCCCTACGCACACGGTGCACTTCAAAGCAATTCTTCGCACGCGCGCAGGCGAGCGCTTCAAGGTTCCCGCAGGGGAGCAAGTCCAGGTTCTCATCGAGGATCCTGACAGCAAGCCTGTTTCAACCGCGGCGCCGCCTCGGCGAAATACGAATTGCAGGAATACGCAATCGCTTCCTCAGCGTTCAAATCCACTACCGAGGCTGGGTGTGAGCAATCCATCCGCACGCCACCAATCCACAGCGGCCTCCGGCATAGAAGTTTCTCGTTCGCGCTCAATTTCCCCGATTCGAGCAGCGCCATCAGCACAAACGGCTTCAAGGCCGAGCCCGGCCGCTCGAGTCGTCGCGCCGCTAAATCCAGCTCGTGCGCGCCCAGAATTTCTCCAGTAATGACGTCCACAACGACAGCCGCCCCGGCCCGCCCCTCCATCGCGTGGTCCGCAGCCTGCTGTAATTTGTCGTTTCTCGAAAGGGAAGGAGGGCTGGCCGCCGCAGCCAAAGCTGCGAAGAGCAGCATCGTCGCGCCTCCAGCCTTAGAAAGGTTCTTCATTTTCTCTTAACGGCGGTTCAGTGCAGGTGAGCGTCCAATTTTCCGTGGACGCCTATCGCGCCAGCTTCCGCTCGGCGCAACTGGTTCAGGCCAGGCCCGCTTTCGTCAGCGGCAATTCGCGGATGCGTTTGCCCGTCGCTGCAAAAATCGCGTTGCAGAGCGCCGGCGCAAACGACGGTAAGCCTGGCTCGCCCACGCCTCCCGGAGGAGCGTCGCTCGGCACAATGTGCACGCGCACTTCACGGGGCGCAGTATTCATTCGCGCCATCGGGTAATCGTCAAAGTTCGATTGGTCGACCGCGCCGTTCGTTGCCGTGATCGATCCATAGAGCGCAATGCTCGTTCCCATCACTGCCGCGCCCTCGAACTGATTCGTGACCATATCTGGATTCACAACCGTCCCAGCATCCAGTGCCGAATCCACTCGATCGATGTGAACGCGTCCGGCATCGTCGATGTGCATTTGCACGACCGATGCAGCGTAGGTCAGGAAACTGCGGTGGAACGCAATGCCCATCCCAGCCCCGTTTCCGGATTTCTTCTTTCCCCAGCCTGATTTTTCGGCCGCCGTTTCCACTACGCGTTTGAATCTCGCCGTGTCGATCGGATATTGCTCGTAGTTCCCGCCGTAATTCGAATAATCTTTCGGCAATTCACTCTTCGGAATAATGCGGTCCGGCCCTAGAAGCTGCAGCGCATACTCGACGGGATCTCTCCCAGCCGCATGCGCCAATTCGTCCGTGAAGGACTGTATGCCAAACGCATGATAAATGTTCGCCACGGAACGGAACCACCCGATTCGCACATGTGCCGTTGCCGGTCCGTTTTCGGAACGTTGATTTGGAATCGCGAATGGCAAATCGCTGAATCCTAATCCAAGCTCGCCCGCATCGGAATAAACCGCGCTGGCGTTGAATGTCGAGCCGATGGGCGGAAACACCGTTCGCTGCAGCCACGCCGTCGGTCTCCCATCCTCTGCCAGCGCCGCTTTCATGTACATCGCGGACACGGAATGGTAAGAATCGAACTTGATGTCGTCTTCGCGGCTCCAGACCACCTTTATCGGCTTGCCGGTTTTTTTCGAAAGCACTGCCGCTTCCACCGCAAAATCGGGGAATGACTTCCGTCCAAATGCGCCGCCCAAAAGTGTCACGTGCACCGTCACGTCCTCTTTCTTCACTCCCATGGCCGCCGCGATTGCGTCTCGCGCACCCACCGGACTTTGCGAAGGTGCCCAGACTTCCACCTTGCCGTCACGATAAACAGCAAGCGCCGCGGGGGGTTCCATCGGAGCATGCGCCAGTAGCGGCGCGTAATACTCCGCCTCGACAATCTTCCCGCCTTTCGCAAACGCCGCGTCCACGTCGCCGAGTTCTCGCACAACTTTTCCCGGCTTCCTCGCCGTCTCCTGCAATTCCTTCTTGTAAGGATCCGAACTGAAAACGTCGTGCGAGCTGTTCTCCCATTCGACCTTCAGTTTTTTCTTTCCCTGAAAAGCTGCCCAAGTGCTGTCGGCGATGACCGCCACGCCGCCAAGCGCCTGGAAAAGCACTGGTGGCTTAAACGTGTCGATAGTCGCCGTCTGCTTCACGCCGGTCACTTTCAGAGTCGCCGAAGCGTCCAACGATTTCACCGTGCTGCCCATCACGGGTGGGTGCGCGACGCTCGCATACAGCATCCCCTCCATGCGAGTATCCTGCCCATATTTGGCTTTGCCAGTGCACATCGCTTTCAAATCGTAGCCCGCCGCCGACTTTCCGATGTAGCGCCACTCACTGCGCGGCTTTAGTTTCAGCTCTTCTTTCTTCGGCACTTCTAGTTTCGAAGCTGCCGTGGCCAGCTCGCCATATCCAATTTTCTTCCCCGCCGCTTTGTGAATCACGTGGTGCAATTCCGTCGAACATTCCGTCTCCGATACGCCCCACTGCTGCGCCGCCGCGCGTACCAGCATCAGCCGCGCCGTCGCTCCCGCCTCCCGCAAGGGCACAAAAAAGCTCACCACGGAATGCGACCCGTCCGTATCCTGATCGCCGTATTCTTCGCTGCCGATCGCCTGTACGACTTTCACGCGCGCCCAATCCGCATCCAATTCTTCCGCAACGATTCGCGGCAAAGAGGTGCGTACTCCATTCCCCATTTCCGAGCGGTGCGCGACGATATACGCCGTTCCGTCCGTATCGATCGCCAAATAGACGCTTGGCCTCAGCGGCGCTTCTGCCGTTGGCGGAAAGGGATCTCCGGTGTTGCCGCCGCCTGCTTCCGCGAAAAGCTGCTCCGGCATAACGGAAACGCTCAGTACAAACGCTCCCGCGCCCAGCATCCCTTTCAAGAATTCGCGCCGGCCGTTCCTCGCGTCCCATACGTTTTTCGATATATTTTCGACTCGTATCATGCTGTCCCCCGCATCAAAAGCGAACTTCGCTCCGCACAGCTTTGCGATGAATATCCTGCCGCCAATCCCGATACTTGCAACCACGCAACCGTTTCAGCGCTCCGCCATCGCTAGTTCTCCGGCCATGCTCCCAGCGCTCGCCGCAAGTCCACAAGCTGCCCCAGGTGATAAGCGTTGTGATCCGCCAAAACCAGCGCTTCCCGCAAAATCGTTTGACCCTGTCCATGAGGTATTTTGGCGAAGAGATTGGTACGCGGGTTTTGCACCAGCCGGACCATTTCCTGCAAATTGCGTTGGAACGCCGCCACGCTTTCGTCCCAAGCCTTTTCATTCGGTGGCATCGGCGTTTTCGGCCAGTATCCGGCGGGAAAATTTGGCGAGACGTGTTTCGGGTTCCGGCTGAACTCCAGAATGTCCCACTGCGCAAGCCGCGCATGCTCGAGCAACTGCCAGCCCGTATGCGGCAGCGCATTGGCAAACGTTCCGTATTTCCCCGCGGGAAAATCGTCCAGCGCGTCCATGAAATGAACGTGCGCGCCCCCGCCTTTGAGCAGGTACGCCACTTGCTCGCGCAAGTCACTGTCCGAGCTTCGCGAACGTTTTGCCGATTTATTCTTGGTCTTCTTTTTCGGAGGTATTTTATTTTTCATGCTGTTTTCTCGGAAATCATCACCTGCTGCGGTATTCCCGGCGCTGGATGCAAGCTGGTTTTCGCGAACCCTGCCTTCGCAAACATTTTTTCATACTCTGAAAACGTGTACGCATCTCCGGCATCGGTTCCCGCGAGCATGTTCAAACTGAACGCCGCGACCGCCGGCGGCGTCACGCGATCCTCGTTAGGTACAAATTCAAGCGTTACGGCTTTCCCGCCCGGCTTAAGCGCCGCGTGGATACGCCGCATTAGCGTCTCGCACGTCGCCATGTCGAAATGGTGAAATATATTCGTCAACAGCGCGAAATCGTATCCACTTCCAAGCTCGATTTCGAACGCGCTTCCAGGCCGCGTCGTATAGCGCTCGGAAACCCCCGCGGCTTGCGCATTCTCCACGGCCACTGCGAGCACCGCCGGCCAATCCATGGCCACGATTTGCGCCCGCGGATTTTTCCTCGCGATCGTGATTCCATAATTTCCGTGCCCTGCGGCAATGTCCAGCACTCTGCACGCCTGTCCTTCCTCCGCGCCGATGATCCCTGCGATAAAGTTGGCCGCTGGTATCGTTAAAGGTGCCATCGATCTCGCGAACGCCACCCAAACCTCATCCTGCGGCTTGGTGTTGTCTCCTTGCACCCCGGCCGTTCCGCCTTTGCGCACCGCTGCGGTCAACGCTTCCATATTTTTCTTGTGCCATGGGCTGGCCAGAAATCCCGTCACGCTGGCAAGGCAACCGGGCGAGTGCCGGTCGAGAAACAACGCCGATTCCGGCGTAAGCGAGTAACGCCCTGCTTCCTTCGCCAGCAGCCCCATGATCGTCAAGTAATCGCAAAGGATCCGTAATCCACGCTCGGAGGCGCCCGTTTTCGCAGCCAGGAGAGCTGGGGTATCCGCTCCTGCTCCGATCGCGGAGAAAATATCCAGCTCAATTCCTGTTTTCAAAGCTTCGGTCTGCTGGAACGCGTTCATCAAAGCAAAAATGTGCTCCGGCGTCGGTCGATTCGTCGTGATAGGTGTAGCCATGAAGTTTGTCTCCGTTCGCAGAATCTTGTCGGTTCAAATATACACCCAGCTTTACCTCCGGTTCTCAGTTCAATTCCATTGCTCACATCCGGCCAGGGCTGGCATACTTTCTCTCCCCGCACGCCGTGCGAGGACCACATCATGAAACGCGAATATCATCGTTGGCATTCTCCCCGGCTCGGGCTCGACCTGGGCGTCATCGTTTACGGCCACTGGGGACAACCCATTCTCGGTTTTCCCACCAGCGCCGGCGACGAAAACGAACTTGAGGGCCAAAGCATGGTCGGCGCTCTCTCCGATTTCATCGAAGGCGGCAAAGTCAAAATTTTCAGCATCAATTCCATCAACGGCCTCAGCTTCTACAACAAAGGCGCGCATCCTCTCCACCGCAGCTATGTCCAATCCGTCTTCGATTCCTACCTTCGTGAAGAGGTCGTTCCCTTCATTTGGGACAATTGCCAAAGCCCCGGCATCGCCATTTCCACCATGGGCGCATCCTTCGGCGCGTATCACGCCGCCAACTCGCTCTTCAAGCATCCCGATGTCATCAAGCGCTGCTTCGCCATGTCCGGCGTCTACGACGTTCGCAACTTTATGGACGGCATGTACGACGACAATTTCTATTTCAACAATCCCGTCGATTATCTCGCGAATATGAGCGATCCATGGTTCTACGACCAAATCCGCACCTGCGATATCCATCTCAGCACGGGCACTGGCCAGTGGGAAAACAGCGGCCCGACCTATCGCCTCTCCGAAATTCTTTCTCGCAAGGGCATCCATCATTCGCTCGACAACTGGGGCCCCGAAGGCGGCCATGATTGGCCTTATTGGAAGCATCAAATGCGTGAATACATCGCTCGCCTGTTTTGAACTGGTCTACCGTTTGCTCTGAAAGGGGGCTCTGCCGTGGACGTTAAATCTGCCGCTCGTGAACGTTTTCAATCCTCCCGCGACGCTCTGATCGCCCTCAGCCACCGCATCCACGCCCATCCCGAACTCGGTTTTGAGGAAGAGAAAAGCTCTTCCTGGCTCTGCGAATCCCTTGCCGACTCCGGTTTCAATGTAGAAAAAGGGATTTGCGATCTCCCCACCGCGTTCCGCGCCCGCGCCGGCTCCGGTCCTCTTCATATCGCCATCTGCGCCGAATACGATAGCCTCCCCGGCATCGGTCATGCTTGCGGCCACAATATCATCGCCGCTTCAGCCGTCGGCGCCGCTCTCGCCGCGGCCAAAGTCGCCGACGAGGTCGGACTCACCATCAGCGTCATCGGCACGCCGGCCGAAGAAGTGGGCAACGCCAGCGGAAAAATCTTGCTTCTCGAGCGCGGCGGTTTCGCTGGCATCCACGCCTCCATGATGGTTCACCCCGCCCCCTTTGACATGGTCCGCGCAAAGATCATCGCCGCCTCCATGTTTGAAGTGCATTGCACCGGCAAGGAATCCCACGCCTCCGCCTTCCCCGAACTTGGTGTAAACGCCGCCGACGCGCTCACCATCGCGCAAACAGCGCTGGGCCTCCTCCGCCAGCACATTCGCTCGACCGACCGCATCCACGGCATCGTCACCAATGGCGGTGCAGCTCCCAACGTCATCCCCGCCCACACTTCCGCCAAATACATCATCCGTTCCGAAACCCTTGGGCAACTCGCCGAACTTCGTCCCAAGGTCTACCGCTGCTTCGAAGCCGGAGGCCTTGCTACCGGCGCCCAAATTGCTATCACCGGCGGCGATAAACCTTACGCCGAGATGCTCCATCACGAGCCCATGGCCGCCTTTTATCGAAAAAATTCCGAAGCTCTAGGTCGCAGCTTCCCCAATCTCGGCGAATGGGAAACTCGCCCGACCGGTTCTACGGACATGGGTAACGTCTCTTTGGCCATGCCGTCCATTCATCCCATGATCGGCATTAATTCCTTGCCCGCCGTTAACCACCAACCGGAATTTGCCGCTCACTGCATCACTCCTGACGCAGACAAAGCTCTCGAGGATGGCGCCTTGGCGATGGCCTGGACCTGCATTGACCTGGCGACCAATCACGAAGCCTGCCAAAGCTTGCTGGCTCGCCAGTAACAACGCCTCACCCAGAAGCCTGAGCCGGAGCAGCGCTGTAGCCGGCCTGCTTCCCGCGCTGCCTCGCCCAGTTCGGAGCGTAATACGCAATGGCACGCCACGGATCTCTTCCGATCTCCCTGATCTTCAGGAATTGCTTTGTTGTTCACTCGCGTTTTCACATTTCCACAGCCGTACCAAATCCATTAACCCTCCCTCAACTCCCTCAATCCCCATAACTTTCGCCACTCCCATTCGAATCCCGGTCGCTCGTTCGAATGGCGACACGGTAAATAGAGGAAATAGTTGACAAATCGCCAATACTCTTGCTATCCTTTCCTATGTTCCGCAAGCGAGATCGCCACATCCAGCCAGATGCTCGGCCCTCTGTCGTAAAGCTGAACCGCGCAACCCCTCCAAACATTTCGGCAAATCCGCTCCTCCTACCCTCCACGACACGGCGCACATGCTTGGCCACGCAGGAACCGCTGCAACCTCTTTATCATCACGCGATTGCGCACACTTTTCATCACATAGGGGGTGCCCCTTTACCCCATGAAAACCTCGTGCAACGCCTCCGATCCAGCCCAAGCACTTCCCGTCTTTTCCACAAACTGCGGTCTGTGCACGCACAGCAACCCCCGCAACTCCTTTTCTTTCTTGCGCTTACTTCACTGTGCTCTGTATACCCCTGGGGTGGGGGGGCAAGTGGTTCCAGCAAGCTTCTCGGAACTCAGCCGCAGCGCGTCCTGCGCTCGGCCAATTCACCCCTCCCCTCGCAAGCCGAGGGCGAGGCTCTTCGGATCTCGCGACGAGGTCCGCCTCCCACCCCTCCATCCGTACGCGATTGGCCAGACGACTCGAATCAGGTTGTCCCAAATTGCCAAACTGGATAAGCTCCGCCCACAGGGGGATTTACTCCATGTTTCAAAAGTTGTTCCTTCGTTCCGCTGGCGTAGCCGCAGTGCTGTCATTCTCGGCGCTCGCCGTTCCGACGCGCTTGCTCGCCGCGCAAACAGAAACGTCGCTCGCTGTCGAGAACCTGCGCTGCGAATACAAAGTCAATCCGCTGGGGATGGATGTGCAAAAGCCTCGTCTGAGCTGGCAACTAATCAGCCCTGAGAATGGCGTACTGCAGACGAGCTACGAAATCCGCGTGGCCCGTTCGGAAGCGGAGCTGGCAAAAGGGAAATTGATCTGGGACAGCGGCAAGCAAGAATCAGACGCGTCCATTCAAGTCGAATACGCGGGTCCCTCGCTCGAGAGCGAGAAAATCTATTACTGGGATGTGCGCGTTGCGGATAATCACGGCCATTCCTCCGCTTGGAGCAAAGCGGCGTGGTGGGAAATGGGTCTGCTGGACGCGGCCGATTGGAAAGCCAAATGGATTACTCCAGATCTCGCCGAGGACGAAGCGAAGTCGAATCCTTCTCCCATGCTTCGGAGTGAGTTCTCCGTGAAAAAGAAAGTCGAGCGTGCCCGTCTTTACGCAACCGCGATGGGGCTCTACGAAATGTCATTGAACGGCAAGCGCGTTGGCGATCAATACTTCACGCCGGGATGGACATCCTACGACTTCCGCTACCAATACCAGACCTACGACGTCACGAACCTGCTGAAAAGTGGAGCGAACTGCATCGGCGCAATACTGGGCGACGGCTGGTTCCGCGGCCGTCTCGCTTGGGGCTCCATGAGAAACTCTTACGGCAATAAATTGGCGCTGCTGGCACAATTGGTAATTACCTACTCGGACGGAAAGCAAGAAATTGTCGGCAGCGACGGCACGTGGAAAGCCGTCACGGGCGCAATACTCGAGTCCGATATTTATAACGGTGAGACTTACGACGCGCGCCTCGAGCGAACGGGCTGGAATGACCCGGGATACAACGCCAGCGACTGGAAGGGCGTAACGCCCATCGACGCGCCGAATGCCAAATTAATCGCGCCCGCCGGACCTCCCGTAAAAGAAATAGAAGAAATCAAACCAGTAAAAGTCTTCCACACGCCCGCCGGCGATGCCGTTCTCGACATGGGACAGAACATGGTTGGCTGGATGAAGTTTCGCCTGACGGCGCCTGCGGGCACGACCGTTACCTTGCGGCACGCGGAGGTGCTGGACAAAGAAGGGAATTTCTATACCGCAAATCTGCGTTCAGCGAAAGAAGCCATCCGCTATACGAGCAAAGGCGCCGGCACAGAAATCTTCGAGCCGCACTTCACGTTTCAAGGCTTCCGTTACGTTGCGGTCAGCGGATGGCCCGGCGAAATCAATCCGGATGACTTCACAGGAGTCGTGGTGCATTCGGCGATGGAAAAAACCGGGACTTTTGAAACCTCGAATCCATTGCTCAACCAGCTCGAGCACAACATCATCTGGGGACAAAAGGGAAATTTCCTGGATGTCCCAACAGACTGCCCGCAACGCGACGAACGCCTCGGCTGGACAGGCGATGCCGAAGTCTTCGCGCCAACCGCTTCGTTTAATTTTGACACCGCGGGCTTTTACACCAAGTGGCTGAAAGACGTCGCCCTCGATCAGGAAGATGATGGCGCGGTGCCCTTCGTGATTCCAAACGTTCTCTCGCACAAAACGCGAAAAGGCGAATCGGCGGCAGCGGGCTGGGCCGACGTTTCGGTCGTTGTCCCCTGGACGGTCTATCAAGCTTTCGGCGATAAGAGAATTCTGGAAGTGCAGTACCCGAGCATGAAGGCCTGGGTTGAATACATGCGGCATCAGGCTGGAGACCGCTATCTCTGGAACACCGGATTCGCTTTCGGCGATTGGCTTGCTTTCGCGACGACGGATTCCGATTATCCCGGAGCGACCACGGATAAAGACCTCATCCAGACGGCCTATTTCGCGCGCTCGACTGAGCTGCTTGCAAAGACAGCCGGCGTGCTGGGCAAAAAAGAAGACGCAGCGGAATATTCCGCGCTCGAGGAAAAAATCACCGGCGCGTTCCAGAAAGAATTCGTGACGCCGGACGGCCGTCTCGCTTCCAATACGCAAACGGCTTACGCGCTTGCCCTTGCTTTTGGCCTCTTGCCGGAATCAGAGCGGGCTGGCGCAGCCGCGCGGCTGGCCGCGGACGTCAGAAAATTCGGCCATTTGACCACGGGTTTCTTGGGAACGCCGCTGCTTTGCCAGACCCTTAGCGACTACGGCTATCTCGACGAAGCATACATGCTGCTCAACCGCACGGAGTACCCTTCGTGGCTCTATCCCGTAACGAAAGGCGCGACGACCATCTGGGAGCGATGGGATGGCATTAAGCCGGACGGAACTTTTCAGAGCCCGTCGATGAATTCCTTCAATCACTACGCTTATGGCGCGATAGGCGATTGGATGTACCGCGTCGTCGCGGGCATTGAACTTGACGAGTCCGTCCCGGGGTACAAACATATTTTGCTGCAGCCACATCCTGGCGGCGGCTTGACGCATGCAAGCGCGTCCGTCGAAAGTGTCTACGGCCGTGTGGCTTCCGGCTGGGAAATTGCCAATGGAAAGCTAACGGTCACGATCGAAGTGCCGCCGAATACGACGGCCACAGTGCGCTTGCCGAAAGCGAAGTTGTCGGAAGTAAGTGAAGCAGGCAAGCCGCTGGAAGAAGGCCGCGCGGATATTTCGCATGCGCGGCAAGCCGGTGACGCAGTCATGCTGGATGTTGGATCTGGAAAGTACGTTTTCGAGAGCGCGTACGCGGCATCAAGGTAGGATTTCCGAACGTGCCGGAATGGAGAAAGAAAATCAGCGGACTAGAAATTACAAAATAAAAAAGATCGGGAACCTAAGCAAGGCCAAGATGCGCGAGCTGATAGTGACCTTTCGAGAGGACCTGATCGTCGTCGATCCACACGTCGCAATTTCGGGTCAGAACATCGACATGCGTTTTCGATTTCCAGTCGGCGTGAGTCTGGCTGCCGTACGGGTCGCCGAAGGCGATGTGCACGCCCGGAAATTTCTCGTCCTGCAAAAGAACGCCGATCATTGAAGATAGGCCGAGATTGGTGCCGAAGGCGAGTTCGCCGACGCGATCGCTGTTCTCGTCGGTGTGGCAGTAATCCCAGAATTCTTCTTCGAGATCCTTGCGAGCGCAATCGACGCCCGTCAGCCGCGCTCCCTCGATTTTCAAGACGAGCGGCGTGGTTTGCAGATCGCCGTACTTGCCGTTGAAGTGGTCGCCGGCCGTCGCGTCGCAGACAAACGTGCCGTCAACGGTGGCGGGCGTTGTAAAAACTTCTCCTGCCGGTAAGTTGGACCAGTAGCGTGGGCTGATCAGGCCGCTCGTCTTTACCCAGTCCAGGCCGCGATCGAAATGCGCCGCGAACGAAGTGCCCGCTTCGGTCTTTACCGTCAGCGTTTGCGCACGCAGCATGCGCTCCCGAAGTTTGTCGCTCAAGCGGTCCACCATGTGGTAATCGGCGCGCATCCCTTGCTGCATGATTTCCGGCGTGACGCCGACCATGTGCGCGTAACGAATCTGGCGCCGCTCGACGACGCGAACAATGGCCATGCGCGCGCCCAGTTCGCCCGGCTGCGGCGTCATGCACATCACGCCGGCATCAGCCGTTTCGAGCGCCTGCAGCACAGCGGGCGGCGCCACAGTCATGGGACGAGGACCAAAATCTTCGAGCAGCAATCCCGTGTATTGCGCGTGACGGTCTTCGATGGCCGCGGCAATGCTGGCGGCCACGGCTCTGCTGGCTTCATCGGCGATCAGCGCGACGTGTTCGCCCGGCCGGACGCTGAGACAGGTTTCCACGGCGTTCCGCGCCCCGGGCTTCAACTGCGTTTCTGGAAGGCCAAAGTACATCTTATAATTTTACAAGAATTGGCAGAAATTTGAAGGGGCGTTAATGAACTTGGATTCCGTGCTGGAAACAAGGAAATTGTTATCTACGACGTCGCGGACCTGGATTCGACTGGCCGGGAGCTGACGCGGAAGGCTGGAACTTGGCCGCCGCCGCTGGTTACGTTGGCAAGGCCCGTGGCGCTCAAGCGCGTCAGGAAGCCGGCAACTTTTCCGCGGAAGAGATACGGGGCGAAATCGACGAGCATGTCGCGGTAATCGACTCTGCCGACTTCCGCGATGTACGGAAAAACCTCGCGGCGAATGGGAATGCGCTCTTGCACGATCCATGCGCCGTTTTTCGCGGAGAGCGCGCGTCCGATCGCGGCGTCCCATTCCGCTTCCTCGGTTTCCCAGCCGAGTGTTACGCCGGAGCCGCCGTACTCGTCGCTCGGTTTCAGGACGAGATTTTCTCTTTCTTTGCCGATGAAGGCGAGAAGCTCGATGGTTTGGCCGTAGTGCGCGGTCTTCACGTCGGCAACCACGCGCGTCCAGGGGATGTGGCGGCGAATAAGTTGGCGCTCGTCGTGGGAAAAGAGCGCGCCGTTTTGTTCGTCGGTGAGCACGGCAAAAAAAGCTTTCACGTGAGGAATTTTGCAGCGAAACGTGTTCGCCACGCAGACGGCGTTGGCCGTGTAAGCTTTCACCAGGGCAGCGCACTCCGCGGGCTTGGCCACGATGTCATTGATCAAAACGCGCCGGTAAACGAGATCGATCTTTTTGCCATGTGTGAAAAGCCGCTGGCCGTCGAAGCGCAGCTCGCGCGGGTCGGCAATCACGGTGGGCACACCCATTTTTTCGAAGCGCGCTTTCAGAATCTCGAACTCGCTCCACGTGGGAACTTCCTCCCAATCCACGATGGCGATCCGCGGCGGGCTGGAAGAACCTCCCCAATCGATGTAGCTCATGACCAGGGCGTCAAGCAGTTTTGCGCTTAGCGGATAACTATGCACGGAATAGCGCCGCGCGAACTTCGCCATCACCGGCAGCTCGCGGAAAATGTCCGCAAGGGTTTCCGCATACCCCGCGCCCGCCGGCGATTCTCCGTTGTATTCGGCGAACTTCAGCGAATCCGGCAGAAGGAAAGCATCAAGACGGGAAGCCGTGCTAGCGCGGCCGTACGCGACCGGGAGACGCGCCAATCGTTCTTCTTCGGGACGCAAATGAAACTGGGCAAAAAGATGGGGGTCTTCCAGCGCGGCCGCGACGACGCGTTCGCCGAGATCGGCTATCGTTTCGGCAACGATGCGGACCCGTTCTTCATCTTCCGGCGTGAGAAAAAACGGGCGGAGAAAAGGGCAATGGACGCGGTCGCCGAAAGTGAGGTTCGCGCGGCGCAGCCTCTTGAATAAATCCTCGGGCAAAGCGGGAACGCGCAGCAGCGTGGCTTTTAGGATTTCGGTCCAATCCTCGGCAGGATTGGGAGGCGTCACGGATGGGGTCGCGGCGCTCGTCATTTTGTCTTCGGTCCTGGCGGTGCGGCAGACGTGGCTGACGCTGACGACTGGCCGGCGGCTATGGTCCTGGGCGCGCTGGTGAATCCGCCGGCCTCGCCGATGCCGAGCATTTCTTCCCAACGGGGCCACGGATTCGAAGCGTCTCCGTGAAGCGCGCGATCGATCACCAAGCGAGCCATTTTGTCGACGACATGCTCAAAATAAAATTCGGTGATGCGGTCACGTTCGAAATCCGGGGCCGGATTCAGGAAATCGATGGCGTAAGGAATTCCGTCCTTGACGGCAAATTCAATGGTGTTCATTTCGTAGCCGAGAGCCTGGTTGATGGTCCGCGCGTCTTTTACGATGCGGGCACCCAGCTCGGAAGACAAATAATCATGATCGACGAGGTACTTGCGCTCCTTCGGATCGTAATGAACCGGCAGAATATCGGATTTTCCGAACGTGAAGCAGCGGACATATTGCGTGAAGTCAATGAATTCCTGAAGGGTCATGCAATAGGGCGAGGTCTTGTCATAAGCCGCGAGGAGCTCTGCTTTATTGTTAACTTTATAGACGTGCTTCCATCCGCCGCCGGAAAAGGGTTTGAGGATGGCGGGTCGGCCGACGTAATCGAGAAGGCCATCCCAATCCACGGGATAGGTGAGATTGTGGAGCGATTCGGAAGTGATATCCACATCGCTGGGATATCCCTTTTGCGGCAGGAGAATCGTTTTCGGGATGGCAATGCCGAGCTTCGAGGCCACGGCATAATTGAAAAATTTATCGTCAGCGGTCCACCAGAAGGGATTGTTGATGACGTAGGTTCCTTGAAGGACGGCATGTTTGAGGTAGCCGCGGTAATATTCGACTTCATGGGAGATGCGGTCGACAATGACGCGGTATCCGGAAGGCTCACCCATGCGCGTTCCGCCAAGCTTTGCGAATTCGGCGGCAACGCCATCTTTCTTGCCGAGCTCATTGACGCGGACGATGAAGGCCGGAGGAAAGCTATATTCACGCCCGCAGAGAAGGCCAACTTTTTTCATGATGCCGCTCCTACTGTCGGAACTGAGACCGGATGCTGACCGATGCCACTAATTGATCGCGTGTGCTGAAGAAGCTCGTGACTCGCTGACGCCGCGCGTTTCGGAAACAAGGTGTCTTACCACCGATTTGAGGTCGCCGGTTTGTTGATAGACGCGCAACTGGCGCTCGGCGCTGGTGCCGTCCTTGAGAATCGTGTGGATGTATTCGACGGCGCTGCGGCTGCCGAGCTCGTCCACAACGTCGTCCACAAACTCGAGGAGTTCGAGAGCGAGTTCGCGCATGGGGACTTCCGCTTGTTTTCCAAAATCAATGAGCTTGCCTTCAATGCCGTAACGGGCGGCGCGCCACTTGTTTTCTTCAATCAAAACGCGGCGATAGAGCCGATAGCTCTGATTGCGCTCGTAGAGGCGATGGAGCTTGACGACGATGGCTTGCGTGAGGGCGGCGATGGCAACGGCTTCTTCGACTTTGGTGGTCACATCGAACATGCGGAATTCGAGAGTGCCGAACACGGGATGAGGGCGGACGTCCCACCAGATTTTTTTTCCATTGTCGATGCAGTTCAGCTTCATGAGCAAATTCACGAAATCCTCGTAAGCGCTCCAGGATTCGAACTGTTCGGGAATGCCAGTGCGAGGAAAACGGCGAAAGACGGTGGTGCGGAAAGATTTGAGGCCGGTGTTGCGGCCCATCCAGAAAGGAGAACTGGTCGAGAGGGCGAGAAGGTGGGGCAAGAAATAGCGGACCATGTTCATCATGTCGATGGTGGTTTGTTTGTCGGGCATGGCGACGTGAACGTGCATGCCGAAGATCAAGAGTGAGCGGGCCAGCTGCTGCAGTTCCTCGACGATATGTTCATAGCGTTCGCCTGGAGAAATGACCTGGTCGATCCAACTCGAGAAGGGGTGGGTGCCCGCGGCGGCAACCTGGAGCCCTGCCCGATCCGCGGCGGCCACCAGTTCGCCGCGCGTGCGGAGCATTTCGTTGCGGAGTTCGCCGACGTTTTCGCAGATCTTCGTGCCGGTCTCGACGATGGATTGGTGCATCTCATGTTTTACTTGTTCGACGATGTCCGGAGAAGCGGCGGAAACCAGCTGCATGACATGAGAGCGCAGCGCACAAGTATCGGGGTCAATGATCTGAAATTCTTCTTCGACACCGATGGTGAAGCGGTGAGCCATGAGGTGGCCCTCCGGATGGAGTTATAGTCTGACTGGGGACTGCTCAGGCGGTATCATACGCCGCCAAAGCCAGAATATACACCTTCACGTACGGGATGGCAGGTGGGCCGGTTTCCGGTTAGCTCGTAATTCAGGAGCAATCCGGAAAATGCAAGGCACCACGTTCCGAGAACTATGTCTTCTGGTTTGGGAGCGCTAGCTCATTTTAGGGGCAACTCAACCGGGACCAAGGCGGCGGGATGGCGGACGGAGCGCCTAGGACGCAACTGCAACGCCCGTCATTACGATCGGGTATGCCATCGTGCCTGCATCAATCAACCCCGAGGCCAATAGCGATGAAACAGCGCCCGTCAAGTCGAAGAACACACCGGCGTAGGCCCACTCCTTGAGTCGGGGGAACTGCGGAATGACCAACGCGACAGCGCCGAGCAGTTTCCAGATCCCCAGGATGACCAGAAAATATAGAGGATAGCCCAACCGTTCGATGAGGCCGCGAACCTGGGGCACACGTAGGATATCCGATACGCCTCCCAAAGCCGGTTCGGAGACGACCAGAGCGGTGGTGACCCAGTAAGCAATGATGTGAGAGCGCGAACTGAAGGCGGAACTGGCGAGGTCAGTCATGGCGTTGTCACGAAGAGCACGGCCTTTTTCCTCAATATTATATTAACGAAGCGCGAAACGCAGCAGACGATCACGAACAGTCGAAGAGCATCGGTCCAGCGCGACAGGCGAAAGTTTAAGTTGTCATCAGAACGCCTTGACACCGGAACTGCGTGCGCAGCCGCTCTGTGTGGATGGTCGGCTAACTGGAAGTAATCCTCGAGCCAACTTGTTAGGCCGTCAGGATGTCAACGCGCTTTTGTCTTGCGTCGGATTATCGGAAACTGAGCCACTACCTAAGGGATTGTTTGCGCGTGGGCAGGCAGCTATTTGTGTATAATCAGGCGCATTTACAAGCGGATAGGTGGCCCATGAGTACAGCACAAACTCCGAACGTTTGGGTTCCCGTCTGTTGTGAGCGAGTGATGCGTTACAACCTGTTCCGGCAAAGCGATGGTTCAGGTTATGGGGCGCTCGTCTGCACAGTCTGCAACAAAAACATCACGCTCGAGCTGGAACAGTTCGCCGATTTGAGCGGCTATGGCGAAGGGGCTCGGGTGCTTAGCGTGCTGGGCGCTGCCAAGCCGCCCAACGTTGAGCGCCGTAAAGCGGCTGGGGATGCCGCTGAAAACGATCAGACACTGTGACCTGGCTCGCCGCTCCCTGAAGCCAAGACTTACCCATGATTGGCCAGACCATCTCTCACTTCCGCATCTTGGAGAAGCTCGGTGCTGGAGGAATGGGTGTGGTCTACAAGGCCGTGGATACACGCCTTGACCGCGCCGTCGCGTTGAAATTCTTGCCCGATAACATGGCGCAAGACTCCCAGGCTTTGGAACGATTTCGCCGCGAAGCACACGCCGCATCCGCTCTGACCCACCCTGGGATTTGCACGATCTACGATATCGGCGAACAGGATCACCGGCCATTCATAGCGATGGAATTCATCGACGGCGATACCTTGCGCAAGCATATCCATGGCCAGGCGCTTCCGCTTGCGGAGACTCTGGAGCTTGGGATTCAACTTGCGGATGCTCTCGATGCTGCCCACCACGAAGGCATCATCCATCGCGATATCAAACCATCCAACATCTTCGTGACGAGGCGCGGACAAGCCAAAGTTCTGGATTTCGGTCTCGCCAAGCTTGTCCCCAAAGACTTCCTGCACACTGATCCCGAGGAATCTCCTTCCAAACCGATTCAGGAACCGGTGTCCGTTGTCGGTGTGATTAGCGGCACTCCCGCTTACATGTCGCCCGAACAGATTCGCGGCGATGAACTGGATTCACGCACAGACATATTCGCGCTGGGCCTGCTGCTTTACGAGATGGCTACCGGACGGCAGGCATTCAGCGGTAAAACTGGTGGTGCGCTCATTGAAGCCATACTCACTCTTACTCCCGCCTCCGCGCGGGCGTTGAATCCGGAAATTCCGTTGCAGCTGGAAGAAATCATCAACAAATGCCTCGAGAAAGATCGAGACATGCGGTGCTCGGACGCGGGGGCGGTGCGAGCGGACTTGCTACAGCTCAAACGTGTTTCAGAATCCGGCCAGGCGATTCCTTCCGCCAGGGCCATTGTGCCCGCTGCAAACGCTTTACCCGCTGGGGCTTCGCGGCGTGAATTTCGATGGAAGCCCGCAGCCGGAGGAGTTGTTTTTTTTGCCGCTGTAGTGGTTTTAGTGGCTTGGTTCTACAGTGTGCGGCAAGCCCGCGCTTTGACGAGGAAGGACACAATCGTTCTTCTGGGATTCACCAACAAGACGGGCGATCCTATTTTTGACGACACCTTGCGTCAAGGACTGACGGTTCAACTCGAGCAATCCCCTTTCTTGAGCCTGGTCTCCGACCAACGCATTCACCAGACATTGCAGCTTATGGGCCGGCCAGCCGATAGCAAACTTTCGGCAGCGATTGCCGGCGACCTGTGCCAGCGTACGGGAAGCAAAGCGTATTTGAGTGGCTTGATTTCGAAATTGGGAGGACAGTACGTCATCGGGGTGAGCGCCGTGAATTGCCAGACGGGCGACAATCTCGCCGAAGAGCAAGTCACAGCGAATGGCAAAGAAAATGTTTTGAAGGCGCTGGGAGTAGCATCCACCCAGCTGCGAAAAAAACTCGGAGAGTCGCTTCAGTCCGTGCAGGAACTCGATACGCCGATCGAGCAAGCTACAACGCCCTCGCTCGAAGCGCTTCAGGCCTACAGTTTGGGACGAAAAACCATGCTGGGAATGGGCGACTACACGGCTGCGGTGCCTTTGTTCGAGCGTTCCGTCCAGCTTGATCCAAATTTCGCCATGGCTTATGCCACGCTGGGAACCGCCTATCACAACCTCGGCGAAAAAGTACTTTCGGCACAAAATACGAAAAAAGCCTACGAACTTCGCTCTCGCGTCAGTGAGTGGGAGAGGTTCTATATCGAGTCTCATTACCATCACTTTGTTACCGGCGACCTCGAGAAAGCGCGCCAGTCTTATGAGCTTTGGGAGCAAATCTATCCGCGGGAAGAAGTGCCGCCGATCAACCTCGGCGTGGTGTACCAAAGTTTGGGGCAATACGATAAATCCCTTGCGGAGTTCCGTGAGGCGTTGCGGCTCGGTCCTTCGGAGAGTCTCAATTTCGGCAATCTTGTTCTTGCTTACATTCATTTGGATCGGCTTGACGAAGCTCGCGCAACGGCCCGTGAAGCGCTGGCAAAGAATTTCGATTCCGCGGATTTGCGTGTCTATCTCTACCAACTCGCTTTTTTGAAACACGATCCGCAAGGTATTGCGGAGCAAGTCGCCTGGTCGCAGGGCAAGGCCGGAGAAGAAAATGCCATGCTCAACATGGAGGCGAGCACTTCCGCATATACGGGAAAGCTGGCTGCAGCTCGCGATTTCTCTCTCCAGGCTATCGCCTCGGCCGAGCGTGCCAGTGAAAAAGAGATGGCGGCGGGCTGCGAAGCCTCCGCGGCACTCCGGGAGGCGCTCTACGGAAATGCTTCCGCGGCGCGGGAGCACGCTTCCCGGACAATTGCTGAGTCGAACGGCCGCGATGCGGAGTATGTCGCGGCACTTGCTCTCGCCCTGATCGGGGATTCGGAGCGCGTTCGAACGATTGCGGAAGATTTGGAAAAACGCTTTCCCGAAGACACTGTCGTACGCTTCAATTATTTGCCAACGCTTCGCGGACAGCTTGCCCTAAATGCTCCAGGCGGCACGGCAAAGGCTCTTGGGGCGCTTGCCAGTGCTTCACCGTATGAGCTGGGCGTTCCGGGCAGTAGCACCTTCTGGACGAACTTCTATCCGATTTATATTCGCGGACAAGCTTTGCTTGTCGCTCACCGAGGAACCGAGGCGGCGGCAGAGTTTCAGAAAATCCTGAATTGGCCCGGCGTCGTAGTTAACGAACCGATTGGCGCGCTTGGCCAACTCGGACTCGCGCGATCGTTCGCGCTTGCGGGCGACACGGCGAAGTCCCGCGCGGCCTATAATGCTTTTTTCACTTTGTGGAAGGATGCAGATCCCAATATCCCCGTTCTGATCGCTGCCCGCGCGGAATACGTGAAGCTACAATAAGCCACGGCCTTGGGAGACGGCAAAAAAAGTGGGACAGACTAGAAAGTCTATCCCACTGAGTTTGCGTTAGTACGTGGCGGAAAGCCGCTAGAGCGAACGCAGGAAATTGAGAAGATCCTGCTGCTGTTGCGGGGTTAGTTGTTTGAAATTGCTGATGACGCCGTTGGCTTCTGAACCGGAACTAGCATGTTCCTTGATGGCATCGAGAAGATCCGTAGTGCGGCCGTCATGCAAGAAGAAGATTCGCTGACCGAGACCCCACAAGGGAGCTGAGCGAAACTGGTCGGGCCCAGCACCGCCTTGCGAGACGCCATCGGCGAGATTGGTGCCCATGTGATGGATGAGCAAATCGGAATAGAGATTGGCGTTGACCTGGCTCAGGCTTGGGGTAAAGGCAGAAGGCGCGGTCTGGAGCGTCGGCGTGTGGCACATGTTGCAGCCGATGGCATTGAAGTTACGGCTTCCGCTAGAGATGGATTGAGGGCCGCCGGGAGCGGTTGTGGAAGCGGTTGGCGGAGCAAGCAGACGCATGAACATGGCGAACTGCACGACGTCACTGGGAACGCCAGTATACTGCGACGGATTCATGTTGGTGGCGTCTTCGGGAGTCGGATTCATTCTGCAGTTTGCGGGCAGGCCACCAGCGAGGGCTTCATCGGGACTGGCGCGTTCATTCTGGAAGAGCTCGTTGGTGATGCCCATTTCGACGTTGTAGGCTTCGCCAGCAAAAGTTTCCAAGGATTTATTTTGAGCTTTCCAGCCGAAGCGGGTGATCATGCCGTCGTTGCCATCGCGGTTGACTTGGCCTGAAATGCCGAGAGATTGTTTTTGTCTCGAATATGCCTGCATGTTGGCGTAAATGGTTTCTTCAGAAATGTTTTCGATCAAGCCGGCGCCAAAGGTTGGCGTCGGGATGCGGAAGATGACGTTGTTCAAAGCGAGGTGCTGCGCGAAATTCGGCTGTTGGATGTTGCATCTGCCGGCGTCGCCGCGGCCTGAAATGACGAAGAGGTCGTGAACGCCGCCATCGGGCGTGCTACTAAGGCTGGTGCCGTTGGGATTCAGAAAAAATTTGAAGCGAGCTTCGCGAACGGGGCCGTTGGGAGTGATAAAGGATGGAAGAGTGTTCTGGGCGCCATCGAGGCCATAAACCAGAGTCTCGGGATTAGGGCCAACGGAAGGAAAGATGGTGGCACTCGGGCTTGAACCTCCGATGGCTGGTTGCGAATGACAGCTCGCGCACTGGTTGCTATTAAAACGCGGGCCGAGTCCGTTGTTGGCACCTCCCTGAACAGATTCAACCTGCTCGAAACGAAGGAGGCCATTGGCAAAAAAGTCGGTCGAGCCTGGAGTCTGCGAGAGAGAAGATAACGGTTGACCGGCGTTGATGGTTCCACCGCGTACACCAGGATCTTGCGGGGAGTGTTGGCCGAGTGTAACGGTGGCAAAAGAAACCGCAAGCAAGAAGGCCAGGGCGATGACCGGCTTGCGGATCGGAACAGCTTTCGATTTCTCGACAACACCTACAAATGCACCTGAGGACATAGCTTCTCCTTGGGGCAGTCCTACGGCGCGATGCTTTCCTTGGCTGAAGCCCTTGGGCTTCGCGAGGAGAGACACCAAGCCACCGGATCGTGCCGATTATCAGAACGCTCGGAAATAACCTGATTCGAGAAGGGCTGAGGTGAGGAGCCCAAGCGTAAGGCTGGGTTGCTGTGGGCGAGAAGTTACTGCGACGGAAGAAACCAGTCACCTGACCTGAGGTACAGTTTTGGTACAAGTCCAAAAATGTTCGTGAACGCGCGGCGGTTTGCGAATGTTGAAGCGCATATAGTGTTCGAGATGAGAAGAGCGTTGCGAAGGCGATGACAAAAAAATGGGACAGACACAAATGTCTGTCCCACCAGAGGTTCGGGTCGAGGGGCCTTTCTACTTCAACTTCTAATCTCTAACTTCGCGCTGCCAGATCAGGCTGCGCCGAGGGCGCGCCGCTGTTGGAAGCACTCACGGCAAAAGACGGGACGGCCCTGCGTGGGGCGAAAAGGAACTGTTGTTTCCTTTCCGCACTGCGAGCACGTTGTCTTCGTTTCCGAGCGCATCTGCGAGGCGCCGCCACCTCCGCCTCCGCCGCCTTCAGCGCGCTTGGCTTTGCAGCCCTTGCACCTTTTTGGTTCGTTCTTGAAACCCTTGTCGGCGAAAAACATTTGTTCGCCGGCAGTAAAAACAAATTCAGCGCCGCACTCCGCACACTTCAGGACCCTGTCGTGGTATTCCATGAGCCGTTCTCCCGTTGCCCCGAGCAGGAAGGGAGATGGGCATGTTTCGCACTGTTGGCCAAGTGATGTGGCGAAACCTGTCGTCCGGGGTACCGGGCTGGGGTCCCTTGGGCCTAAGTATGCGAAGCTGCAACAGAACCCAACGTCTCTGCCTAACCGGGGCCTGAATCACGGAAGTGCGGCGCTGAGCTGCCGCGAGAAGGAGTTAGTCCGCTTCCCGCCGCTGCTTTTTGCGCAGTCGCTTCCGCGAAAGCGCTTCCTTGGCCCGGCGTTTCTCTCCGGGCTTCATATAGAAGCTGTGCTTCTTGATTTCCTTGATGATATCTTCCTGTTGCACCTTGCGCTTGAAACGGCGCAGTGCATTTTCCAGAGATTCACTTTCCTGGATAATGACTTCAGCCACGTTTACATTCACCCCCAATCCGGTTCGGATTGGTTACATGCGGCGCCACTTCTTCGTTCGAACGCCGCCCCAGGACATTATCGCATGCCAGCCAGTGTGCGGTCATCCACGCTGCCCACGCCGTTCCGATTAAAGTTCCCATGGAGCGCCAAACAAATACACGCTCTAGGAACCACAGTTTGCGTTGCGCACCATTTGGCCGTTCTGGAGTCACCCTGATGAGGTAGATGGCATCTTCTAATCAATTGGAGGCATGGAAGTCAAGGAATCTTTATGGGGAGGACCAGCGGGGAAGGTGAGTATCCCTGTAGTTACGGAGCTATTTTGCAAGTAAATAAGATTGGCGCAGTCGATTTGCTACAAGTCAGCTCCCGCTCATCCATCGTGGGCTTCGCTTGCAATGCGCCTCGCCAGTGCTGATAGAATGAGCCGTTTCTGATAAGCGTGCCCGGAGGCCAGCCATGTCCGCAATGAGCGATGCCATCGGAGTACTTCTCGCCGGAGGGCAAGGCGAACGGCTGTGGCCGCTGACGCGCGACCGCGCCAAACCGGCCGTTCCCTTCGGCGCGCTTTACCGCATCATCGACATCACCCTCTCGAACTGCATCAACTCCGACTTGCGGCGCGTTTTCGTTCTCACGCAATACAAGGCGTTGAGTCTGAACCGGCATATTCGCGCCGGGTGGTCGCCGCTGGCCGGGCTGGGCGATTACATCGAAGTGCTTACGCCGCAAATGCGCGTCTCGAAAGAGTGGTATCAGGGCACGGCCGATGCGGTTTACCAGAATATTTATTCGATCGGCAGCGAGCGATCGAAGTATGTATTTATCCTATCGGGCGACCATATCTACAAAATGAATTACGCGAAGATGCTGCAGCAGCACGTGGATTCCGCAGCCGACGTCACTGTAGCGACGATACAAATTCCCGCGGCACAGGCCGCGCGGCAGTTCGGCGTGATTGAAGTGGACAAGGACTGGCGGATCATGGGCTTTGAGGAAAAGCCTGCCGAGCCCAAGCAGTCTCCGCATCGCCCTGGAAGCTGCAATGCCTCCATGGGGATTTATATCTTCAATACGCAGCTGATGATCCCCATTCTGCTGGCCGATTCCGAGGATCCGAAATCAAGCCACGATTTCGGCAAGGACGTTCTGCCACGGATCATTACGAAGCACCGCGTTTTCGCGTACAACTTCGTGGATGAGAACCAGAAGGATGCGCTCTACTGGCGGGACGTTGGCACGCTCGACGCTTATTATGAGGCCAACATGGATTTGGTAAGCGTTTCGCCGGTATTCAATTTGTATGACAACCATTGGCCCTTGCGCACGTGGCAGCACCAGTATCCGCCGGCGAAATTCGTGTTTGCCGATCCGGAGCGCATGGGCGTGGCGCTCGATTCCATCGTCGCGGGCGGGTCGGTGATCTCCGGCGGGCGGGTGCAACGCTGCGTGATTGGGAACAATGTGCGTGTGAATAGCTATTCCGAAGTGTCGGATTCCATCATGTACAACCATGTGAACGTTGGCCGCCACTCGCGCATTCGCCGCGCGATCATCGACCGGCACGTGAGCCTTCCCGAGCGCACGGAGATTGGCTACGACACGGAAGCAGACCGCCGGCGCTTTCATGTCACAGATTCGGGGATCGTCGTGGTCGTTCGCCAAGAATCTCTCATCGAAGAACCCGAGACCGCATAACGCGCGCCGATCCCCGGGAAATCCCACTGACCGGGACCGATGTCATAGGAGTTCCGAAAATAGGCCTCGCTCTGTCTGATACAATCTCTAGTTCAAATCAACCAGGAGATCGCTCAGACATGTCCACGAACATCACACGCGTCAACGCCCGCCAGGTTCTCGACTCGCGCGGGAATCCCACTGTCGAGGCCGACGTATACGTTGGCACCGGCGCACGAGGGCGAGCGGCAGTCCCTTCAGGGGCGTCGACAGGGGAACACGAGGCACTGGAGTTGCGCGATGGCGACAAATCGCGGTATCTCGGCAAAGGCGTGCTGAAAGCCGTGGCCAATGTCAACGGCGAGATTGCGAGGGCCGTGGTCGGTTTGGATGCAGGTGACCAGCGGGCGCTGGACAAGCGCATGATCGAACTCGACGGCACACCTTCGAAGTCCCGTCTGGGCGCGAATGCAATTCTCGCCGTTTCCATGGCGGCGGCGCGCGGCGCGGCGGCGGCACAGAATCTCGCGCTCTACAAATATCTCGCGCGCTACTCGACCGATACCAGTGCGAATCTGCTCCCCCTTCCAATGATGAACATTTTGAATGGCGGAGCACACGCCGATAGTTCGGTGGACTTCCAGGAATTCATGGTGATGCCTATTGGAGCTGGGAGCTTTTCGGAAGCGCTGCGCTGGGGCGTGGAAGTATTTCATTCGTTGAAAGCCGCTCTGAAAAAGCATGGCTACTCGACGGCGGTGGGCGATGAAGGCGGCTTTGCGCCAAGCTGCAAGTCGAACGAGGAAGCGATCCAAATTGTGATCGAGGCGATTTCCGCGGCGGGATACAAGCCCGGCGAGCAAGTGAGCATCGCGCTCGATCCGGCGGCCAGCGAGTTCTATGACAAGTCGAGCGGGAAATACGTGTTCAAGAAATCGGACAAATCGACGCATTCGCCGGAAGAGATGGTCGAATATTGGGCGAAGTGGATCGAGAAATATCCCATCGTCTCGCTCGAAGACGGGATGGGAGAAGAGGACTGGCCCGGCTGGCGGAAACTCACGCAGATGGCCGGCGAGAAATCTTCGGCGAAACGGATTCAGCTTGTTGGCGACGATATCTTTGTCACTAACACGGAAATCTTCGCACGCGGAATTGAGGAAGGCATCGCCAACGCCATTCTTATCAAGCTGAATCAGATTGGCACGGTCACGGAAACGATGGATGCAATCGAGATGGGGCGCAAAGCCGGGTACAAGTCGATCATTTCGCACCGCTCCGGCGAAACGGAGGACACTTTCATCGCCGATCTTGCCGTTGCTACCGGCGCCGGGCAGATTAAAACGGGCTCGGCGTCGCGTACGGACCGCATCGCGAAATACAACCGTCTTCTGCGCATCGAGGAAGAGCTGGGCGTGTCTGCGCGATTCAGCGGAAAAGCTGTTATCAGCTGAGTTTCGAAGACTGACGGGAGCAAGGGAAGCCGCCGCTGCTTTTCGAAGCGGCTGGATTAGATCTGCGAATAGTCGGTCGGCCTGAGAATTGTATTGGTGATGTTGGAGACGATGCTCTCGAAGGAGTAGCGAGGAGAGCTCGTTAGCTTTTTCCATTCCGGGAGCGAGCCGAAAGTCTTCCAGTTCTCGACGCGCTCGGCGAGACTCGGGAAACCAACCATGTACGTGAGGCACGGAAGTTTCGCGCCGATAAGGACGTCGCCAAAAAAAACCTGCCAGAAGCCGGCTTTTTCAAATACTTCAAACTCGCCGGAATTGAACATCTCCACTTTGCGGCGATGGTCCTGATCGCTGGGGCTTTCGTAAGTGCGCAGTTCGAACAAGCGGTCTTTGTGCGCGGTTGTTGCCTCTGGGAGCTTGAGCTTTGGCCATCCCTCGAAGGCAACCATTAGTGAACTTTCCATGCGGACCATAGCTGGCTGGTCCGCGGGAGCGCTGAGGAAGGGCGCTCCGGCTTTTAGATATTCGGAGTCTTGCCCGAGGCGCGCTTCCGCAGTGGCGAGAACGTCGACCGATGGCGCTGGCAGAAGAACGTGATAGCGCGGACTGCCTTCTCCGATCTCGATGTTGAACACGCCGACGAGGTTTATGCCCAGGCGATTGAGCGCGGGCACGAGCGCATCGCGGAGGAATGCGTCGGTGATTTTTTGCTGGCGGCCGGATTGAACGTGGTATTGGCGGAGTTCGTAGTACTGGCGAGACTTTCCGGCCGCGGCGTCGTTCTGCATCCCGGAAAGATTCAGTTTTGAAGCGCCCAGACCGGCGGCGCTTGCCGTCAGGAATTTTCGTCTGTTCATGCGGAAGAGCTCCTCGATAGCGGCTACACGGATTATGTAAAAGAGTGCCATGATAACCGCATTGGACGGTGGGTATCCAGATAAACCCGATCCATTACGTTGATGCGGGCGCGACATGAACACATTCAAAGGTGAAGGAACGTTGCGAGTTCGGGTTGCGATTTCGTCAGAGGTAGCTGAGCTTACGAAGCTGATTAACGCGGCTTTTGTGGTGGAACGCCCGGTTTTTGATGGTGACCGGATCGATGAACGAGGTACTCGCGAATTCTTTGAGAAAGGGAGATTCCTAATTCTCGAAGATTCCGCTGGGATTGCTGGCTGCGTTTATTGCGAGCTACGAGGCGACCGCGGTTACCTGGGATTGCTTGCGGTGGATCCGCGGAGGCAGGGAACGGGGCTGGGACGCAAACTGATGGCCGCTGCGGAGGAGGATTTTCTTGGAGCGGGCTGTGTCGCCGTCGATCTGCGGGTAATTAGCCCGCGTACTCCGCTACTTCCGTTTTACAGGCACCTCGGTTACGCGGAAACCGGCACCGCGCCATTTTCACCTTCGTTGCAAGCAAAAGTAACGGGCCACTACATCATCATGTCTAAGCAACTCAAGTGAATGGACGCAGCAGTGAGAGCGCCTAATCAATGCGGCTCGGGGTGCGGCGGTCCGAAATACCGGTAATGTCCCGTAATTTTCCAGGCGAACAATACATCTTCCATTTTCGGCCCTTGGCCGATGTTGTGAACGATGAGAAGCCGCCCGCTTTGTGCAGATTTCACGTTCACTACGATTCCGATATGCGGCACGTCGCCGCCCTAGTCCCAGGTAACGATATCGCCAGGCGAGTAGTCTTCTGCGCGCAACGAGATTGGCAGGCTCTCTCCCTTACGGCTGAAAAACACCATCAGGTTCGGCACGCGGCGGTGATCGATGCTCGGGTCCGGACGTGCCTGATGGCATTTTGATTTCGGCGGATAGTCTGCCCAGTTCTTCACCATGTCTTGATGAACTTCTTTTTGCAAGTCCACGCCAACCGCTCTATAGGCTCGAATGATTTCGTCGGAGTAAACGCCGGTGTCCGCGGGGACGTCTCCGCCGGGATATTCAATGTGGACGTAGGTGGAAACATACCTCACGGAATGATTTGTGCGCTCGATGGCCGCTGCGACGAGATTGTTCAAGAAATCCTGGTGCGGGTTTCCGTTTGGCGGCCTGGTTTGCGCGGCGCTGAGAGCCAACGAAACCCGGCGCAAATTAGTGCGAGGCATCCGGCGATTGTGCGAGGCTTATTCACGCTTCTATTTTATCAGCAGATCCCAGCGTGCTCGCGTGCGCTTGGATTTCATTTTGAGATACGCAACGAGGGCCTAACGTAATTCTTCCAGCAGAGCTTCAACGGAGGCGTTGTCACCAAATGTTTGGCTGATGTGCACGAATCGATCCGTGTTTCCCGGGCCGAAGACGAAGCTGCCGCCGAGCTGGAACGGATTTTGCCCGAGCTTGTGCTGATGGTGGCCGGCTGCACGGGCCGTCTTGCGAGCCTCCGCGTTGTCGCTGCGCAGGAGATGAAAAAGATTAGCGGACTTCAACTCCACGGCGCGATAGGCTTGCCGCTGCTCATCGATCAAAAGCGGAAAAGAGATGCCGGTCTGTTCGCGAAACTCGCGGGCATAGACCCGGTCCCCCAAGCCGATGGCAGCGAGTGTTGCACCTTTGTCGCGAAAAGCCTGTACGTGTTCGCGCAACTGCGCGGCATGCTCGCGGCAAAAGATTCATCCATAGTGGCGTAAGAAAACAACGACAGCCGGCTGCTTGTCCCACAAGGATCCGAGGCGGACGTCTCGTCCATCGCAGTCTATGAGTGTGATGAAGGCCAGCTTGCTGCTAAAAGAACTCTCCATATTCCGTCCATCATGTGCAGCGCGCTTCGAGGTGTCAAGCAGAAGCCGTGCGCAAGATGCGGCATCGAGTACTTTCGGCATTTTTCTAACGGCGCACCTGCACCTTGCTCCCTGATTGCGCACAAGAGCAGTTCATCCCGCAGCGCTGCCGGTGATTCCGAGCTACCTTGTATTAAGACGCTGGAGGGGGAAACCGTGCCCGATGAATCGATTCTTACTGGACTGCCCGTGCCCACGCAGGACGAGCGCACTATGGCGTTCCTTGCGCATCTGCTTCAGGTTTTCACGGGATTCATCGCCCCGCTGGTGATTTACTGCGTGAAACAGGATTCGCGATTTGTGAAATTTCACGCGCTGCAGTCTTTGATCTGGCAGCTTTGCTACATGGCGCTTTTTATAGGTGGAATGGTAATTTTCTTTTTTTCAGTGTTCGCAACTATGTTCAACGCCGCTCACGGAGGGCACACCGCGAATCAACCGCCGCCCGCCTTCCTGCTCGTCTTTCCTTTTTTCTGGCTATTCTGGATTCTCGGATGGGTGGTAAACGTGATTCTCGGCATCATGTATGGCATCAAGGCCAATCGCGGAGAGTGGGCAGGCTACCCGATTATAGGGAAATGGTGCTTGCCCAAACTAGCCCCGGGCGGGCCATCTCCATCTCAGTTCTGAATGCTTCCGCATGGAATGATTCAAAACAACTATTCCATAGCCCCGGACTTCTTCGCGACCATTAGGCCGTAAACGAAATTGCTGGAAGCGAAACCTGCCCGCATAGCCTTAAAAGCCTTTAGAAAATGAATGAATGCGATGCCCTGCTTGGCGGCAATCAGCCAGAATTCCTTTTTCTTGATGATGTCCACGCAGAGGTCCCAGGTCTTGGCGCAGTGCTTGTTAAGGATTTCGGTCTTGACGACCGTCAGACCGCACTTCTCCATTAAATGCTCGTATTCCTCCATGCTGTGCAACTCAACGAGCATGCCTTTTTCGATGGGAGCCAGAATTTTCCTGTGCTCACGCGCAGTGATGTCGTCTTTTTTGAACCAGTCCGTGATGGCCATCGTGCCTCCCGGTTTCAGGAGTTTGGCGGCAGCAGCGAAGAATTTAGCCTGATTTTGATAGTGAGAGATGGATTCCACGGACCAAAGCACGTCGAACGGTTCCGGAAATTCCATGACTTCCGCGTCCATGTTCAGGAATGTTGCGTTCGCGCCGGCTTGCTTCGCGGCTTTCCGGGCAAGTTCCACCTGAACGGGCGAAATCGTAATGCCCGTCGCCTGGGCGTTGTACTTTTTCGCAAGATGAATGCTGCTGCCGCCAAAACCGCAGCCAATATCGAGGACGGTGCAATCCCGCGGGAATCTGGCCGCTTGGGCCAGGTGGTCGACAAGCTGGAGTTGAGCCTCCTCTTTGGACTCGTCGCCGTGAATCCAATAGCCGTGATGGAGATGCTCGCCCCACAGCGAAATGTAAAAGGGGCTGACAAAATCGTAGTGAGCGCGGATTTTTTCTTTCTGGTTGTAACGTGGCATTGCAACATGATGCTTGAAAGTTCAGCAGACTTGAAGCTCTGATGCCTTATGTGACCTTGCGGAGATGACGGATTGCGATGTTCGCCGTAGTTCTGGGCTTCCTTGCCGTAAGTTGCGGCACCTAGCCCCCGGTGCCATAATCCAAACTTGCTACGTAGAAGGAATGGGACGGATTAGCTCTTCTGTCTCGCGCCCTTCGATGCGGTGCTGAGGGGGTTCCATGGCGATACGCGATAGCTGGCTGGAAAAAAGAGAGAAAGATGCGGCGGCTGCCAACGGCAACCGAAATGTGTCTCAGATGCATTTTGCGCGGCAAGGAGTGATTACGGAAGAGATGCGCTTTGTGGCAGGCCGCGAAAAGATCGAGCCGGAGCTGGTACGCGGCGAAATTGCGCGCGGGCGGATGATCATTCCGGCGAACGTGAATCACCGGAACCTGGAGCCGATGGGGATCGGAATCGCCAGCAAGTGCAAGATCAACGCGAACATTGGAAATTCGGCAACGAGCTCGAACATTGAGGAGGAGCTGAAGAAACTCCACCACGCCGTGCACTACGGAGCGGATACGGTGATGGACCTATCCACTGGCGGAGACATTCCAGTGATTCGAAAGGCGATCATCGAGGCTTCGCCCGTGCCGGTTGGAACGGTGCCTGTATATGAAGCGATTTCGCGCGTGCGGCGGCCGGAGGATCTGACCATTGATTTGATGCTCGAGGTAATTGAGGAGCAGGCCGAGCAGGGCGTGGACTACATGACGATTCACGCGGGCGTGCTACGCGAACATGTGCCGCTGGTGCGGAAGCGAATTACGGGGATTGTGAGCCGCGGCGGATCGTTGATGGCCCACTGGATGGAGCACCACAAGAAGCAGAATTTTCTATACGAGAATATTGAGAAGATTTGCAAGATTTTCAAGAAACATGACGTAAGTTTTTCGTTTGGCGATGGGCTGCGACCCGGCTGCATCGCGGACGCCAGCGACGAAGCGCAGTTCGCGGAACTGAAGGTGCTTGGCGAGCTGACGAAAAAGGCCTGGGAGCACGACGTGCAAGTGATGATCGAAGGGCCTGGACACGTGCCGCTGGACAAGATCAAGGAGCAGGTGGATAAGGAGATGGAGTGGTGCCACGAGGCGCCGTTCTATACGCTGGGGCCGCTGGTGATTGATATTGCGCCAGGTTACGACCACATCACCAGCGCTATTGGCGCGGCGATGATCGGTTGGCATGGCGCGTCGATGTTGTGCTACGTGACGCCGAAGGAACACCTGGGATTGCCGAATCCAGAGGACGTGAAGCAAGGTGTGATTGCCTACAAGATTGCGGCGCATGCGGCGGACGTGGCGCGTCACCGGCCCGGAGCGCGAGACCGAGATGATGCGTTGAGCTATGCGCGCTTTTTATTTGACTGGAACAAACAGTTTGAGCTTTCGCTCGACCCGCCGACGGCCAAGGCCATGCACGATGAGAATTTGCCGGATGATTTTTACAAAGAGGCGAAGTTCTGTTCGATGTGCGGGCCGAAATTCTGTTCGATGAACATTACGCAGCTTGCGGAAGCCGAAGGCGGGCACGATCAGGCTGAGAGAAAGCAAAAGTTTGTGGAACTTCTAGCTAAAGTGCAGAGCGCGTAGAATGCCGTCGAAGCTGATCGAAAACTTCCGCAACGGAATCGGAATATGTCGTTTCTGAGCAGCGGAGTGGCTGTTGTTACGGGCGCAGGAAGCGGCATAGGGCGGGCGCTCGCACAGCAGCTAGCGGCCGCTGGTTCGGCGCTGGCGATTGCCGATATCGATGAAAAAGGTCTGGCCGAGACGTCGTCTTCGCTGACGAATAAACAAGCCGCAATATCGACGCATGTGCTCGATGTTTCCGATGAAGAGGGCGTGCGAAGCTTTGCTCAGGACGTGGTGGCGCGGCATGGACGCGTGACGCTGCTCATCAACAACGCAGGCGTGGCGTTGATCGGCACGTTTGAAGAAATATCTCTGGACGATTTGCGCTGGCTGATGGGAATCAATTTTTGGGGCGTCGTTTACGGAGTGAAGTATTTTCTGCCGATTTTAAAACAGCAGCCGCGCGCACAGATTGTGAATTTGTCGAGCGTGTTTGGGATTATTGCTCCGGTCGGGCAGAGCGCATATTCTGCGAGCAAATTTGCCGTGCGCGGGTTCACCGAGGCGCTGAGGCACGAGCTTGAAGGTACTTCGGTCTCTGTGTCGTGCGTTCATCCTGGCGGAATTCATACGCCCATCGCGAAGCGCGCGAGGCTTGGGGCAAACGCGCCGCGAAATAAGCAGGAAGAAGCAGCCGTGCGGTTTGAAAAGCTGACTCCTACTTCGCCGGAAGCCGCCGCGGCCCGTATTCTTAAGGGGGTCGAGAGGCGCGAACCGCGCATCCTGATTGGGCGCGATGCGCGACAGATCGACATCGTGCAGCGACTTCGCCCTGCCACCTACTGGAAAGTGATGGCGAAACGCGCGCAATAACCAACTACCGGGAGGGCGATGCCTCGCGCGACTGCTTTGACGATGTGCGCCCTCGAAGTTATACTGCCGGCGAAACATCGGAATTTTCATTCAGGTCATTAAGTAGTCTTTTTCCGATAGGAGCAAACATGGCATTCGCGCGCGCCGCCAAGATTGCTGATGTGCCTGCGGGTACGATTCACCAGTTTCAGGTCGAGGGAACACCGGTTGCGCTCGCCAATGTCGCCGGTAAGTTCTATGCAATCAACGATGTCTGCGTGCATCGAGGGGGGCCACTCGGCGAGGGGGAACTTCACGACAATGTGGTGACCTGTCCGTGGCACGGATGGCAGTATGATGTCACTACAGGGAAGGTCACCCAGAACCCCAGTATGGGCGTCGCTTGTTACGCGACGGAAGTACGAGGAGACGAGATTTTCGTAAACGTCCCCTAAGATCCCTATTAAAACCATATAAATCAATCAGATAGATGAAATTCGTCGCAGTTAGAGCCCTGCTGGCCTTTCCCGCCGCATTGTGCAAGCGCTCAGTTAACCCCCACATTTTGTTTCGCTTTTTGGCTGTCCCCGTGTATATTGCTGCCGACTCGACGCCTCGATGGCAACTCCGACTTCGCAACGACACTACTGGATCTTCAGCGCCGACCCACACCACTACCATTGGGATACGCTCTTCGTGAAGGGGAAGGAAATGTGGCACGGCGCTGAGTCCAAACCCGACGCCGTCCGCGCGCTCAAACAGGTGCGCAAAGGCGACCGCGTGCTGTGCTACCACTCCGCGCCGGAGAGGACGCTGTATTCGATTGCAGAGATCACGCGCGACCCGTACCCCGATCCTCACGACCACAAGGAAAAAAACCTCGTTGCCGACCTGCGAGCCTTTGACCGTCTACCCCGGCAAGTCTCGCTGGCCGAAATGCGCGCCAATCCCGCTTTGAAGAAAATGAAGCTGCTGAAAAATGTGCGGGTGCTGGTGTCACAGATTACCGAAGCCGAGTACCAGGAAATCCTGCGCATGTCCGGGATTGTGGCTTCGCCGGGGATTCCGCTCCCCTGACGGCATGTTCGAGGAGATCTTTTCCGGCAAGACGCGAGTCCTGGACCTCGCGTATGCGATCAACGACAAGCTGGTGCCATGGCCTGGCGATAAGAGGTGGTTCGAGGCCAGCGCCAATGCTAGCGTTGAGAAAGACGGCTATTTCACGCGCAGCTTCTGGATGCTAGAGCATTACGGGACTCATCTGGATGCGCCGATTCACTTTCCGCCGGGAAAGACCCCCGTGGACCAGATCCCCCTAAGGCAACTTTTTGGGATGGCCGCGGTACTAGATGTTCGAGTGGAAAGCGCGGGCGATGCAGATTATCAGTTGCCGAGGGCGGGCATCGACGAGTGGGAAACACGCCATGGGCAAATTCCGGAGGGAGCGATCGTATTGCTGCGGACAGGGTGGTCGTCGCGGTGGCCGAATGCCGCAAGCTACCGCAATGAAGATACTTTCGGGCGCATGCATTTTCCGGGATTTTCCGTGGAAGCGGTTGAACGATTGATCGAGCGCAAAATTAGCGGCATCGGATGTGACACCATGAGTGTAGATCATGGCGCCTCGGAGACTTTCGCCGTTCATCACCTGGCGTTGGGAGCGGGACTTTATCACCTGGAGAATCTGTCCGATTTGGGCGAATTGCCTGAAAAAGGCGCGCTGCTTGTTGTGGCTCCTATGAAGCTTGAAGGCGGCTCCGGTGGCCCGGTGCGGGTGTTTGCGCTGCTGCCATGAAAAGGCGGAGAAAAACGCAAACATTTCCGAGCTTGCATACGTCTTAAGAAGATGGGGTTCCTCTGAGGGTGGTCTTATGAGAGCAATTTGGTGTCGTTGCGCGGTTTTGCTGGCGATGTGTGCTCTGAGCATCACGGCAGCGCCGTTGCGCGCTCAGTCGCAAGAGTTTCCCGTCAGCACACATACTTTGAAAAACGGCATGAAGGTGCTTGTCCAGCCGGACCACAGCATTCCAAACGTTGCGCTCTACATTTTCTACCGAATCGGCTCACGGAACGAGCGTCCTGGAACGACCGGCCTCTCGCACTTTTTCGAGCATATGATGTTTAACGGCGCCAAGAAATACGGACCTGGAGATCTCGACAAAGTGATGGAAGCGAATGGCGGTTCGAACAACGCGTATACCACGCGAGACGTGACCGTCTACCAGGATTGGTTTCCGCGCTCGGCGCTCTCCCTTATTTACGACATCGAATCCGACCGCATCCGGGATTTAACGTTTGACCCCAAGAAAGTAGCATCCGAACGCGAGGTGGTGGCTTCGGAGCGGAGGCTGAGCGTTGACAACGATAATTTTGGATTGCTCGACGAGCAGCTTTGGGCCACCGCTTTTCTAGCGCATCCCTATCAATGGCCGGTGGTCGGCTGGATGAGCGACATCGAGCACTGGACGATGGACGACCTGAAGCACCATTTCGAAATGGGTTATTCGCCCAGCAATGCCACCATGGTAGTGGTCGGAGATGTTACACCAGAGGAGATTTTCCAGCTTTGCGAAAAGTATATCGAAACAATTCCTTCTCATGCGCCGCCTCCGCCTGTAACCACCCTCGAACCTGAGCAGCTCGGCGAGCGTCGGCTGGTGGTTCACAAGACCGCGGAACTGCCGTTGGTGATGATCGGCTATCACATTCCGCAAACCAATAACCAGGATTTCTACGCGTTGAACATTTTGCGCAGCGTACTGTTTCAGGGAGAAAGCTCGCGAATGTACCAGCGACTGGTGGATAAGGATCAGATTGCGCTCGAGGTCTCCTCTTCCGTCGAGCCCGGCTTCGATCCAACTCTGGCCATCATAACCGCTCAGCCGCGCCAGGGCGTTGATCCAGAAGCCTGCGAAAAGGCCATTTATGAGGAACTCGAGAAAATAAAAGCCGCGCAGATCAACGAGCAGGAACTCGAGAAAGCGAAGAACTACCGGGTGAGTGAATTTTACCGCGAGATGAGGACGATCAGTGGACGCGCGAACACCATCGGGACCTACGAGGTTTTCATGGGAGATTACAACAAGCTGTTTGATGCCGCGAAGAACTACTCGGCTGTGACGAAGGAAGATGTGCAGAAAGTGGCAACGAAATACTTCGGCGCAAACAACCGCACTGTGGCCACCCTACTTCCTGAAAAGGAAGGGAAGGGCAAGCCATGAGAAGCGAACGTAAAGCATTGCGTCTTCTGGCGCTCGCCGGATTTTTGCTTCTGACTTGTCCGTCTGTTCCAGCGCAGTCTCTGCATTTGCCGCCGCACGAAAAGGTGGTGCTCAAGAACGGTTTGACCGTGTTGCTGATGGAGAAACGCGGCGTGCCGCTGATCGATGTATACGCGGTCATAAAGACGGGTGCCGCAGCCGACCCCGCCGGAGAAGAAGGACTCGCATCGGTCACAGCCGCACTCCTGCGCAAAGGAACGAAGACGCGCACGGCCCGGCAATTCGCCGGCGACTTCGATTACATCGGTGGGTCGTTTGAGACCGGTGCTGCCGCGGACTTCACTTACATCAGCGCCGAGTTCATGACCAAGGACCTCGCGCGTGGGCTTGAACTATTTTCGGATGCCGTTCTGCATCCGATCTTCGCGCAGGAAGAGGCCAACAAGATCCTTGCGCAAAGCGTGGACGGCGTGAAAGCCGCCAAAGACGACCCGCAGTCCGTGCTTGGCTTGTACTACCAGGGCTATTTATTTGGTTCGAATCCTTACGGGCGCCCGCCGGATGGCGACGAGCTTTCGCTTAAACGCATTCAGCGGGATTCCATTATCAAGTTTTTTGAAGCGAATTACGCGCCGGGCAACACGATTCTCGGTATCGCGGGCGAATTTGATGCCGCGGAAATGCGAAAACAGCTTGAAGAGACACTGGGCACGTGGCCTGCGCGTACGGTGGCAAATGCGGCCGTCGCCCCCGTCGCCCCGGAAAAAGGGAAAAGGCTGTTGCTGATCGACAAGCCAGACGCAACGCAGACTTATTTCGCCATTGGAAACATCGGCACTGCCGCGAACGATCCCGATCGGGTGGCGATTCGCGTGGTTAACACGATTTTTGGAGGGAGATTCACGTCGGAGCTGAATGAAGCGTTGCGTGTCGAATCGGGTTACACCTATGGGGCGGGATCCTACTTTGATTCTCGCAAAACTCCTGGCCCATTCGAGATTTACAGCTTTACGAAGAACGAAACCACGGTTCCCACAATCGACCTCGCGCTGAAGGTCCTGGAAAAGCTCCACGAAAACGGGGTGACGGCGGAGCAGCTGGCCTCGGCGAAGAGCTACATTAAGGGGCAATATCCGCCAACCATCGAAACTTCGGGGCAGCTCGCGCGGCGTATCGTCCTTAACGAATTCTACGGGCTCGGCGACGATGAAGTGAACCAGCTCGAAGCGCGCGTCGACGCGGTTACGCCGGCAATCGCGAAGCAAATTATCGAAAAGCACTTTCCGCTCGATAACTTGGTTTTTGTGTTGATTGGCAATGCTTCCGCGATCGGGCCTGCGGTGAAAAAGTACGCTGAAAAAATCGACCAGCGTCCGATTAGTGAGCCCGGCTTCTGGCCTCCGCCGACGGGCGCTCAGAAGTAGCTCGATGTGGCGCGATACACGATGCCTGAAAGTTTTCTTTTGCGTTATCCAGGAGGAATGATGCGTTTCCGATTCTTGGCAATGATTGGTGCTTTGTTATTCGCTTTGTTGTGCACAGCGAGCTGGGCTGCCGCGGCGGATGAGACTCCGCTGCTCGTGCAATCGCCGACGATGAGCAGCACGCAAATCGTGTTCACGTATGGCGGATACCTGTGGAGCGTGCCGCGGCAGGGCGGCGAGGCGCGCCAGCTGACTACCGGAGGGCACGAGAGTGGCCCGAAGTTTTCTCCGGATGGAAATTGGATCGCGTTCACCGGGCAATACGACGGCAATATTGATGCTTATGTGATGCCTGCCGATGGAGGCGAGCCAAAGCGCCTTACGTGGCATCCCGCTCCAGACATTGTTGACGGGTGGACTCCTGACGGAACGAAGATCCTTATCCGATCGCCTCGCGAGGCCTACGCGGATTTTGACCGCTTGTATATGGTGCCTGTCCAAGGCGGCGTTCCGGAAGTTCTTCCCATGTGGCGCGGCGAAGCTGCCTCTTATTCTCCCGATGCGCAGCGCCTTGCGTATGTGCCGAATCTGAAATGGCAAGTTGCGTGGAAGCGGTATCACGGCGGGCAGACCACGCCCGTCTATTTGCTGCGCTTGAGCGATCTGCAACTCGAGAAAGTTCCTCGAGAGAACTCGAACGACGACGATCCCGTCTGGGTCGGCGACACGGTCTATTTTCTGTCGGACCGCAAAGGCCCGGTCACGATTTTTGCCTATGACACGAAGACCAAGAAAGCGAGGCAGGTGTTGGAGAATTCCGGCCTCGACTTGAAATCGCTTTCTGCCGGGCCGGATGCGCTTGTCTACGAACAGTTTGGCGGGATTTACAGCCTCGATCTGAAAACGGACAAAGCGAGCAAGGTCGATATCCACATCGCCGGCGATTTGCCCGCGACGCGTCCGCATTATGAAAAGGTAGCGGACAAGATTCAGAACGCCGCGATATCGCCCACTGGCGTTCGAGCGGTGTTTGAAGCCCGCGGCGAAATTCTGACCGTTCCAGCGGAAAAAGGGGACGTGCGGAACCTCACGCGAACGACGGCCGTGGTGGAACGCGATCCCGCGTGGGCGCCTGACGGCAAGTCCATCGCGTTTTTTTCCGACGAATCCGGTGAATATGCGCTGCACATCGTGGATCAAAGCGGCTTGGGCGCGGTGAAGAAAATCAATTTGGGAAACCCTCCTTCATTTTTTTATAGCCCGATATGGTCACCGGACAGCAAGAAGATCGCTTACACCGATAAGCGCCTGAACCTCTGGTACGTGGACGTTGAGAAAGGAGCGCCGGTGAAAGTCACGTCGGATCGCTACGAGGATCCGACTTCCACGCTCAACGAAACATGGGCGCCGGACAGCAAGTGGCTGACCTACGCGAAGTTTCTCGAAAATCATATGCGCGCCGTGTTCGTCTACTCACTGGAAACCGGCAAGGAATCGCAGATCACGGATGGCCTCAGCGACGCCCGCTATCCGGTGTTCGACAAAAACGGCAAATCGCTCTATTTCGCGGCGAGCACGGACCTGGGGCTCTCGCTTGCATGGCTGGATCTTTCCAGTTTTCAACATCCGGTGCTAAGAAGTATTTATGCCGTGGTGTTAAAGAAGGGCGATCCTTCTCCGGTCGAACCGCAGAGCGATGAAGAGAAAGCGGTGAGCGACGAAAAGGGCAAAGACGCGGACAAAGACAAAGCTAAGGAAGCCGACAAGAACTCCGCAAAAGGGAAAGAGGGCGAAAAGAAAGATGAAGTAAAGGTCACGATCGATCTGGACGGGATCGGCCAGCGAATCGTTGCCATGCCCATCAAAGCGGCGAATTACGCCGGTTTAGACGCGGGCAAGACAGGAATATTGTTTTTGAGCGAACTCCCCGATGTGCCCCGTCTAGAAGAACCGAACTTGATTTCGGTTTCCAAGTTTGACCTGAGCACGCGAAAGACCGAGCCGTTCCTCGGCGGTGTGAGCGCGTTCGTGGTTTCCGCCAACGGCGAGAAAACCCTCTACCGTCAAGGGCCAGGGCGCAACGCTCCGTGGTTCATCGCGGCCACAGCGGTTGTACCTAAGCCGGGCGAGGGCGCGCTCAAGCTCGGTGGCATGGAGGTCTATACGGACCCGCGCGCCGAATGGAACCAGATGTACCACGAAGTTTGGCGCATCGAGCGCGACTTTTTTTATGACCCCAATCATCACGGCCTTAACATCGCTGCCGCTGAGCGGAAATACGCTCCGTACTTGAAGGGTGCGGGTGGCCGTGCCGACGTGAATCATCTTTTTGACGAAATGCTTGGCGAACTCACTGTCGGGCACATGTTCATTGGCGGAGGGGATGTGCCGCAACCGAACCGCGTGAAGGGCGGGCTTCTCGGCGCCGACTATAAGGTGGAAAACGGGCGTTACCGTTTTGCCCGCGTTTTCAACGGAGAAAACTGGAACCCCGAATTGCGTGCCCCGCTGACGCAGCCGGGTGTTGACGTCAAAGTGGGTGACTATCTTCTCGAAGTCAACGGTCGCGAAGTGCGGCCGCCCGCGGACCTCTACAGCTTTTTTGAAGATACAGCGGGCACCCAGATCAAGATCAAGGTCGGACCGAACGCGGATGGATCGGATGCACGCGAGGTAACTGTCGTCCCGTTGGCCAGCGAATTTGAGTTGCGAAATCTCGCGTGGGAAGAAGACAACCGCCGCAAGGTCGATGAGATGAGCGGCGGCAAAGTCGCTTACGTCCACGTGCCCGACACCGCTACGGGCGGCTACCTCAATTTCAACCGGTATTACTTTGCGCAGGTGGGCAAACAGGCTGCCGTTATCGATGAGCGCTACAATCACGGCGGCGACATCGCTGACTACATCATCGATTCGCTGAAACGGCCTTTGCGCAATTGCAATATCACACGCGAAGGCGGGGAATTCTGTTCGCCCCTCGCGCAAATCTATGGCCCCAAGACGATGATCATCAACGAAATGTCCGGCTCCGGCGGTGACGCTTTACCATGGATGTTCAAGCAGGACAAAGTCGGCCCGCTCGTAGGGACAAGAACCTGGGGCGGACTGGTCGGCATCTATGGTTATCCGCCGCTAATGGATGGCGGCTCCGTAACGGCTCCGCGCGTGGCCATTTTCGGCCTTCATGGCGAGTGGGAAGTGGAAAATCACGGCATTGCTCCGGACATCGAAGTGGAAAACGACCCGGCGTCGGTTGCTGGAGGCCATGATCCGCAACTCGAACGCGCCGTGCAGGTGACTCTGGAAGCCCTAAAGGAGCATCCGGTCGTCATTCCGGAGCATCCGCCTTATCCGAACTATCACCAGAAGTGATTCGCAAAAGTTGCAGACGACTGCAGAGTTCAGGCATTTCGTGCCGTGTGCCTGCACCCCCGGGAAGGGATATGCTATTTTGCTAGTGCTCCCTTCATGCCGGAACTTCCTGAAGTCGAGACAGTAGCGCGCGGCCTCCGCCGCACAATCGTAGGGCGGCGGATTGTGTCCGTGAGGCTCGGGAAAACGGATTTCATCGATGATGCGGCGGCACTCGAGGAACATCTTCCTGGCCGGCAAATCGAAGCCGTTGAGCGCTATGGCAAGTTCATGCTGCTGCGGCTCTCGCCTGTGTATGGCGGCCTGTCGCCGGCTGCCAATGGCGATTCCGCTCCTGCCGCGCTGCTAGTGCATCTCGGAATGACGGGTCACATCGCGCCAAATCCCGCGGCGCAGCCGTGCGAAAAGCATACGCACGCTTGCTTTTTGCTCGACGATGATCGCGAACTCCGGTACACCGATGCCAGGCGTTTCGGACGGCTTGCGTACCTTGCGGCAGCTCCGCTCGCGGAAGAGTTGCGCCAGTTCGGGGCCGATCCACTCGAAATTAGCGCGGAGGATTTTGTTGGGCAAACGCGAGAAAGGGGCGCGAGGATCAAAGCACTGCTGCTGGATCAGAGCTTCTTGCGAGGCGTCGGCAATATCTACGCGGACGAAAGCCTCTGGCGCGCGAAAATTCATCCCGCGCGTCTCGGTGCGTCGCTGAAAAAAGAACAGGTGAAAGCGCTGCATCGTTTCCTGCGCGAGATACTGCAGAAAGCCATCGCGTTACGCGGCTCTTCGATTTCCGATTTTCTCGGTGCGGACGGCGAACCAGGCGAATATCAGCGCCATCACAGGGCTTATGGACGCGAAGGCGAGCGCTGCTACCGTTGCGGCGCGATCATTCGGCGCACGATTGTCGCCGGGCGAAGCAGCTATTTTTGTCCAAAGTGCCAGCCGTCTCCGCGAGGCTGCCTCGTGCTCGCGCTGCCGCGAAAGCTTGCAAAGCCAGCCGCGAAGAAGGGATAAGCCATGCGAGCCGTGGTTCAGAAGGTGAGCCGCGCACGCGTCACGGTCGAGGGACGCGTCACCGGAGAAATCGGTGCCGGGCTGATGATTTTGCTCGGTGTCGGCCGAGAGGATACCTCGGCGGTAGCCGCGTCCCTGGCGGAAAAAACGGCTAATCTACGGATTTTTGAGGACGACCAGGGGAAAATGAATCGCTCGCTCTTGGACGTGAAGGGCAGCGCTCTGGTCGTTTCGCAATTCACGTTGTATGGCGACGCGCGCGGACAACGCCGGCCAAGCTTCATCTCCGCCGCTTCGCCAGAAAGGGCCAAGGCCCTCTACGAAGAGTTCAACGCAGCATTGCAGGGGCTAGGAATCAGCGTGGCAACAGGGATTTTTCAAACTAGGATGTCCGTGGAGCTGGTGAATGAAGGCCCCGTCACGATCCTCATCGATTCCGACAAAACGTTCTGATTCGCATCGCGGCTCGAAGCGCATGGGCGCATGGACGAAGACCGCTGTGCTACGCGCGCTGAAAGATCTTGCGAACCCAGTCGCGCGCGCGAAAATGCCTTACTTCGGTGTTAACGTTCCGAAAGCCCATGGCATCTCGACGCCGCTCCTCCACCGATTCGCGCGGCGCATCGGGAAGGACCAGCAATTGGCGGAGCAGCTGTGGTCCTCCGGGATCCACGAGGCAAGAGTTCTTGCCACATTGGTCGGCGAACCAGAGAAAATTACCGCTGCGCAGATGGAACGCTGGGTGCGCGATTTCGATTCCTGGGACCTGGTCGACGGGGCGTGCTGCTATCTCTATGCGGCTGCTAAACCAGCGTGGGACAAGATCGATGAATGGAGCCGCCGCCGCGAGGAGTTCCAGAAGCGCGCGGCCTTTTCCCTGGCCGCGTATTTGAGCTATAAAGATAAAACTGCGGAGGATGCGCGATTCGAACGATTTCTTTCCGTCATTGTGCGCGAAGCGCATGATGAGCGGAATTTCGTAAGAAAGGCCGTCAACTGGGCGCTGCGGAATATCGGAAAGAGAAATCTGCTGCTCAACCGCGCGGCCATCCGCGCTGCCGAGCGGATCAGGCTGCAGGATTCACGCGCTGCGAAATGGATCGCAGCGGATGCGCTACGCGAATTGAAAAGCGAAGCAGTCCAGGCGCGACTGCGAAGAAAAGCGGGTTGAGAGATGGCTAAACATGTCGGAACTGACTTCCTCAAGATTCGCCGCGCGCGAGCCGGGGATGCCCCGCGCCTCGCGGAGCTTAGCGGCGAGCTTGGATACCCGGCCACCTCCGCGGAGATTACAAAACGATTGCGTAATCTAAAGGCTGCCCCGTACAACGACCTGTTCGTCGCCGAATCCAAGGACGCTGGAGTCATTGGGTGGGCACACGTCAGTGTGACGCCTCTTTTAGAGGCAGGAACGCGTGCGGAGCTGAATGGCCTTATTGTCGCCGAAGGCCAGCGGAGCCTTGGCGCGGGCGCGAAGCTGCTCGCAGCCGCCGAGGATTGGGCGCGCAAACACGGCTGCCCGGCCATGTCGGTGCGGTCCAACGTGATCCGCGAACGCGCCCACAAATTCTACGAAAGACAGGGATACGAGCACTACAAGACGCAAAAAGCCTTTCGAAAAGCCCTCTAGATTTTCTCCGCTCTGCAGACCGATGACTTCCTGAAGACACTTCGATTCTGCCGTCTGGCACGGTATATCGCACTACGATATACTTGTGCCATGATACGGGAGATTACCCCCGCGGAGTACCGTGCGCTGGCTGAACTGCGTTACCGTATCCGCCATTTTCTGAGGGAGGGGGACGCCAAGGCCCGAGCAGTCGGACTCGAGCCCCAGCAGTACCTGATGCTGCTCGCGATTCGCGGGCTGCCTGAAGGCTGCGACGCCACCATTCAGGCGCTTGCCGAAAGGCTCGCTCTGAAGCATCACAGCGCGGTGGAACTCATCGATCGTTTGGAGACGCGCGGTTACGTGCGCAGGACCCGCAGCCGGGACGACCGGCGGCGCGTGTTCGTATCGCTGCTGCCGCGCGGAGAACGCTTGCTAGAACTGGTCGCTCGCAATCGCATCAGCGAACTGCGCAGCAGCGGAGAAATTCTCGTGGGCGCCATTGACGCTCTCCTTGAACGCAAGTATCACAGCGGAAATAACCTTAAGAAGTCAACGAAATGGAGAGCACGAGACATTCATGACTGACGACAACCACAAGAAGCCGCGAGCCGGGAAAGCCCACAAGAAAAAACAAGCTCGCAATGAAACGTTGGGAGACTTTACAGCCACGCTGCGAGTCATACCCATTTCTCTCCTGGCGATAGGAATCGGAGTTCTGTGCGCCTTCATCGCTCTTGCATTGCTACGTTTGATCGGTTTGTTTACGAATCTTTTCTACTATGGCCGGTGGAGCTCCTCCATGATTTCGCCGGCGGGCAACCATCTGGGTTTCTACAGTATTCTCGTGCCTATTGGCGGGGCGCTCATCGTGGGGTTCATGGCGCGATACGGTTCGGAGCGCATCCGCGGCCACGGCATTCCGGAAGCCATTGAAGCGATTTTGATCAATGGTAGCCGTGTCGAGCCGAAAGTCGCTTTTCTCAAGCCGCTCTCCTCGGCAATTGCCATCGGTTCGGGCGGACCCTTCGGCGCGGAGGGCCCGATCATCATGACTGGCGGGGCCTTCGGCTCCATGATCGCCCAACTTTTCCATTTGACGAGCGCCGAGCGAAAGACGCTCCTCGTTGCCGGCGCCGCCGGGGGGATGTCGGCCACTTTCGCTGCGCCCGTGGCAGCCGTGCTGCTTGCGGTCGAACTCCTGCTCTTCGAGTGGAAACCACGAAGTTTGATCCCCGTGATGCTGGCTAGTGCCGTCGCTGACGTCGTCCGCTGGTATCTTTTGGGCTCAGGCCCGCTTTTTCCTGTGCCTCACCACTCTTTGGTCCTCGGCCCCAAGGCCTTGATCGGATGTGTAGTGGTGGGCCTTCTGGCAGGCGGGTTGTCTGCCCTCTTGACGATGTCGATTTACGCCGCGGAGGATGGCTTCGAGCATTTGAAGATTCATTGGATGTGGTGGCCCGCTATTGGCGGTCTTGCGATCGGCCTTGGTGGCTTGATCTTCCCGCAGGCTCTGGGCGTTGGCTATGACACCATCGGCGCGCTGCTTCAAGGCAGCGTAACCACCCATGTGATTTTGGGCGTCCTCTTGGTGAAGTGGTTTATTTGGGCGGTCTCCCTGGGTTCAGGCACTTCGGGAGGCGTTTTGGCTCCGTTGCTAATGATGGGCGGGGCGCTCGGGGGACTGGAAGCGATGTTCTTGCCCAATGAGGGCGCCGGCTTCTGGCCGCTGATCAGCATGGGTGCGGTTCTCGGCGGCACGATGCGCGCGCCATTTACGAGCATCATCTTTGCCATCGAGCTCACCCACGATACGAATGTGTTCTTGCCCCTCTTGGTTGGCTCTTTGATTTCGTACGGATTCACTGTGTTGACGCTGCGCAGATCCATTTTGACCGAAAAAGTCGCCCGGCGTGGCTATCACTTGAGCTCTGAATATGCCGTGGATCCTCTCGAGGTTCTTTTTGTGCACGAAGTGATGAGACCGGATGTCCTCGTGCTCCTAGCCGACGCCGACGTAAGCGATATTGAGAATACTTTGCACGCGGATCAATTTCAAAAACAGCGGCTGCTGCCCGTGGTGGATGGCGAGGGCAAACTCGTCGGCGTTCTAACTCGTGGAGATATCCTCGAACGGATCGCTAAAGAAGGTGATTCCATTATGAAGCGTCCACTGCGAGGATTGGTTCGATCCAGTACACTCGAAACAAATCCCGACGATCCTTTGCGCCTGGTCGTCTATCGAATGGCGGAAACCGGCTTAACAAGACTTCCAGTCGTCGAGCGTACGACAGGAAAATTCCTGGGCCTCATTTCTCTAGATGATTTGCTGAAGGCTCGCACCAGGCATCTCGAGGAAGAACGCCGTCGAGAGCAAACCTTGAAGTTGAGATATCTACTGCATGGAAACAAGGTCGAGACCGAACCGGAGACGCCCGTGATTCCGGGGCCCCCGGAGACCTCTTGAAAAAGAGTTTGCCGCTCGATATCCGCGGTACACATAGCACGCGCACTGAACAAGCTTAGGACCAAGTTGCGCCATAATGGGTCATATCGGCGTCCGGAGCATAAGCCGTAAAGTGACTCAATCCGCAGAACAGATTCACACAAGTTGGTGGAAATCCCCTTTGCGACACTGGAACACGTTGCTGCACGAGCGTGAAGAACAAGTGTTCCTTGTCCTGACTCTCCTGATCGGCGCTCTAACGGGCCTGATGGCCGTCACTTTTATCCTATTGACCGAACGTTTTGGCTCTCGGCTCTATCCCGCGGGAGGCGCAGCTTGGCACCGCTTGTTTGTCCCGGTGGTCGGCTCGCTGAGCATGGGCTACTTGCTGTACCGCTATTTTCCGGATGCGCGCGGCAGCGGTGTCCCGCAAACGAAAGCGGCTCTGTATGCACGCGAGGGCCGCATTACCGCTGGCACGATGTTTGGGAAGTTCTTCTGCACTTCCGCCACTTTGGCCAGCGGAATTCCTCTTGGACGCGAGGGGCCGACCGTGCAGGTCGGCGCCGGGATCGCTTCCGTGCTGGGCCGGCACATTGGCTTACGTCCAGAAAAAGTGAAGGCACTTATTCCTGTGGCGGCGGCCGCGGCCATCGCCGCCGCGTTCAACACGCCCTTGGCTGCCGTGTTGTTTGCCCTCGAGGAAGTCGTGGGGGATTTGCACGCGCCTGTGTTGGGTTCGGTGGTCCTGGCGTCCGCTACCTCCTGGGCCATGCTGCGGTTGTTGCTAGGCAATAACCCCCTTTTCAAAGTGCCGCAATACCAGCTCGTCAATCCGTGGGAACTCGTAATTTACGCCATGCTCGGGGTAGCCGGCGGCCTGGTTTCCGTGGCCTTTACAAAGCTGTTGCTCGGGATGCGTGAGCGTTTCCTGAAATTCCCGCGGAAGACCGTCTGGTTTCAACCCGTCGCAGGCGGATTGGTGGTTGGAATCATGGGTTGGTTTGTTCCTCAAGTGCTGGGCGTAGGTTATCAGCACGTGGGCGAGGTATTGAACGGGAACATGGCGCTCAAGCTGATGGTTTTGCTCCTGGTTCTGAAACTTTTCGCGGTGACCGTCAGTTATGCCTCAGGAAACGCGGGCGGCATTTTCGGGCCGAGCCTGTTCCTTGGAGCCATGCTCGGCGGAGCCATCGGCACGTTGGCCCACAATCTCTTGCCGGGCCATGTCGCGACGCAGGGAGCCTATGCGCTCGTCGGAATGGGCGCGGCATTTGCGGGAATCGTGCGCGCGCCCATGACTTCCGTCGTCATGATTTTTGAGGTGACTCGGGACTATGCGGTCATCGTTCCATTGATGATCGCGAATCTGATCAGTTTCTTCATCTCTTCGCGGCTGCAGAAGCAACCTATTTACGAAGCGTTGGCCCGGCAGGATGGGATACACCTGCCAACTGCCGAAACCCGCGGGCAAGAAGGGCAACGCCAGGTGATACTGGCCATGCGGCCCGCAACGCAGGTTCTCTCAGCCGACATGACTATTCCAGAAGCTTTGGAAAAGATCCGCTTGAGTGAAGCCACCGCTTGGCCCGTGGCCGACAGCCTCGGGGTAATCGGCGTTCTGAGCTTCGGAGAGCTCCAACAGGCTGCCGCCGCCGGTCCCGAGCCTAAGCGGCTCCGCGATCTCATCGATAGTGCGGACTTCCCGCATCTCCATGTGGACCACCCCCTCAGCTTGGCGCTGGAACGCATGGGCGCGTGCCAGCTAAACGCGCTGCCCGTTGTCGCGCGTGCAGATATACACAAGTTGGAAGGCGTCGTGACTTTGAAAGATGTTTTGGCTCTTTATGGTGTCGGTGCTCAAGAGAAAGCTTGATCCGAACGTCAGCGTTCCATGCTGCTCGGTTTGACTGGCTCAGTGATCCAGTGGGCAAGCTAATCCTGATAGTTCGGATATTTCTGCCGCAGTTTTTCAAACGCCGGCGAAGAAGAACCATGCTTCAAATGATAATGCAGGATGCGGCGCTCATTTCCGGTCGGCTGCGGATTGTTGCTCAGAACCGATTCCACATCGCTCCGATTTTGGATTTTAGCGAGCTTGAACGAAGCTCGCCTGCCTGTCGGAGCCAGCCGCGCTACCACGTACTCGCTTTGCTGATAAGCGGTCCTGGGGTCCGCTGAGTAAATAATCTCGTTTCCTCGAAAATTTTGATAACGGATCTGCAGCGAATAGTCGTCCGGATTAGCTTTGCCCTTCAGGTTCGGAAAAACTTCATTTGCTGGCTTGCCCACCACCCGGCTCTGTCGGAATGCTTCGGCACATTCCGAGTCGTATTTCTCGCAGGCCGCATTGACGCATTTGATCTTCCACAGAGATTTCTTTGCTCCCCATGTCCCGCATTTCGGACATTTGACGGCGTCGTCGAACTGGCTCATCGCTCGCCTCCGGCAAATCAATTTCCAGGGAAACGGCTAAGAAAACGTCGGTAAATCTTCAGATTTACCGACTTCAATAAGGCCCCTCGACAGGTGACGCCTCTCTCCCACGAGTTCCTCTTGCGAGGCTTGTATCGTCACTGCTTCGGGGCTTGGAGAGAAAGCTGTCTCTCCCGCGGTTCGCGGGCGCAGCCTGGCAGCCGTCTCCCTGGAACTTTTCTGCGTCTGGTAACTTTTCCAAACAAAAAATGGCGCGGCGATCTGGCCGTGCTGGATTTGGCGGCGCCGGTGAACCAGCGATGGCAATCCCATCGCCCGCAAACTACGGAATGGCATCCGCCGGAAATGCGATTTGCTGTGCCCGCCCTTGAACGCAATCGAGAGGACCTCTTCCGCGAGCCAGCGGTCGAGCAGCCGAAGCTGCCCCTCGTCATTGACGTGCTTCAAGTAGTAGTCGACGATGGCCACATTCCGCACACTTTGTTCGAGCGCGTGCCGCGCGGTTCCAATCGCGAACTCCGCGCGCTTCCGCGGATCGTGGATGCGCACGAGCTTCGCTCGCTTGCGCCGGAACGCGAAACGAAACACATTGCAGATCTTCCGGAATTTGTCGCGCGAAAGACGCACGGCGCCATCCGCGCAAAATTCTAAACCGAGATGCCGGATGCGTGATGCGGCATCAAAATCGGCTGCCGAAGCTCCATCGCGGGAGAGAAACCGGTTTTTCTCGTGGCTCACTTTGCTTCGCAGTTTCCGTTCGTTCAGTGTCTCATCGAAAATGGCAATTGCAGTTTGTATCGTCTCCCGGCTACTGGCAAGCAAAAGCAGGTCGTCCGCGTAGCGGAAGTAGCGCAGCCCATGGAGCCCGTCGAGCCGTCGGTCCAGTGGTGTGAGATAGAGATTGGCGAAAAAACAAGCCACTGGCGTGCCAAACGCGATGCCTTGTTCAGCGCGAAGCGTCTGCCCTTCTTCTTCGTAAGGAAAACGCACGCGCTCTTCGAGCAGGCGGAACAAATAATCCTCCGGCTCGATAAGCTCCGCCAATTGCGCCAGCAACCGACCGTGATCCACAGAAGGAAAATAGTTCGCGATATCGCGCTTTACCACGTAGAGAGGCGTTTCCGTCGCAGCCAGCAGCTTGGCGATTCTTCGCTGGCAGCGATCCAAACCGAATCCCCGCAATCGATAGGCGTAGCAATTCGGCGAAAACCAATCATGTAACCGCGCGCTCAAGAGGCGGTAGAGCAATAGATCGACCAGCCGTTCTTCCCAAGGATAGATATAAAGCGTGCGGCGCTTTCCTCGGAAGTTGCGATGCAAAGCGGCTGCTGGCCGAAACGAAAACGATTCGCGTGTCAGTGCACGGTGAATATCCGCGAGATTGTGCAAGCCGGCGCGCGCAAAATCATACAGGTCCCTTCTGTCCGTTGAAGCAAAGAGCGCTTTTCGCCACGAAAACAGCGGCTTGGTGTAGATGCGGACGGCCGCCTTGTAAAGCTCGGCTTCGCGATAAATATCGCGCCAGCGCAGCCTTGCTCGAAAGCCAACTTTGGCCGTGGATGGAAGCTCCGCTGATTCGTAAGTATGCAAAGTGGCCGGATTCTAGTGCGGGCCAAAGAGGCGCGTCAATCGCACGCCTGTGGATAACCCGGAGCACGGAGGCTTGGCGCAAGGGGCGCTAGGTAGACCCTCATCGCCGCCGCGTCCGCGCCGGACCCGGCCCGGCTCCCCAAGCTCACGATTATCTCTGGTCTATATTGCCTGATTGATTTATGCTGCCCTCGGCGTCTTGCAGCTTCCCTCCGCCATGCTATTCAAGACACAAAGCGCCTCGGTCTACGGCATCGACGCCTATCTCGTCGAGGTGGAGGTCGACGTGGGTTCGGCGCGCATGCAGGATTTCAACGTGGTTGGCCTGCCGGACAATGCCGTCAAGGAAAGTCGCGAACGCATCAAATCCGCTCTTCGTAATTGCGGCTTTGAGTTTCCGCATGGCCAGGGTGTCACGATCAATTTAGCGCCCGCTGACATACGCAAAGAGGGCTCGGCCTTCGATCTTCCCATGGCCCTGGGCTTGGTCGGATGCATGGGCCATTTCTTCGGCAAGCAACTTAATCAATGCATGTTTCTCGGAGAATTGTCTCTCGATGGAAGCGTTCGGCCGGTTCGAGGCGCGCTTTCCGCGGCTCTTGCCGCAAAAGAATTCGGATTGAAGTCTCTTGCCGTTCCGGAAGCCAATGCACGAGAGGCGGCCGTGGTGGAAGGCGTCAGCGTCTTCGCGCTGAAATCGCTGCCGCAAGCCGTCGACCTGGTGAATGCCCCGGAATCTTTCCAGCCCGTCGTAGTCGATGCAAAACAGATGCTTTCCGAGGCGGCGCAATATTCTGCGGACCTGCGCGACGTTCACGGCCAGCAAGCAGCCAAGCGCGCTCTTGAGGTCGCATGCGCTGGCGGCCACAACATCCTGTTCATCGGCCCTCCGGGCGCGGGCAAGACCATGCTCGCCAAGCGTATCCCCACGATTCTTCCTCCCATGTCTCTCGATGAAGCCATCGAGACCACACGGATTCATAGCGTCGCAGGCGTTCTCGAAGATAGCCGCGGCCTCGTTGGCACGCGCCCCTTTCGCTCGCCGCACCACACCATCAGCGACGCCGGCTTGATCGGCGGTGGGGCTGTTCCGCGCCCCGGCGAAGTTTCTCTCGGTCACAATGGCGTTCTTTTTCTCGATGAGCTTCCGGAGTTTCAGCGCAACGTTTTGGAAGTCATGCGCCAGCCGCTCGAAGACGGCTCGGTAACGATCTCCCGCGCAGCCATCTCCGTGACTTTCCCCTCGCGTTTTATGCTTGCTGCGGCCATGAATCCCTGCCCGTGCGGCTATTTTGGCGATCCCATGCGAGAGTGCCACTGCACGCCCCCGATGATTCAGCGTTATGTCTCCAAAATCTCCGGACCGCTTCTCGACCGTATCGATATTCACATCGAGGTGCCGGCGGTGAAGTACAAAGAGTTGCGAGCTCCTTCCTCTGCCGAGGATTCGGCAACCGTCCGGCAGCGCGTGATTTCAGCGCGGGACCGGCAACTCGAGCGTTTCCAGGCCGAAAAGAAGACTTACGCCAACGCCCAGATGATGCCCAAGATGATTCGCAAACACTGCGCAATCTCCGCCGAAGGCGAGAAGTTGCTCGAGAACGCCATCACCCGGCTGGGGCTTTCCGCGCGCGCCCACGACCGCATCCTAAAGGTCGCCAGGACGATCGCGGATCTGGATGCCTGCGAAAATATCGACCCGCGACACTTAAGCGAAGCCATCCAATACCGCACTCTGGACCGCTCCTACTGGTCGTAGGTAGGACAGACATTCATGTCTGTCGTCTTTTTGGGGAAGGGATTTCGGCATTAGGTCTTGCAGACCGAATACAGAGACAGGCAGGAATGCCTGTCCCACGGGAACAGAAATGCCATCAGTCGCACGAACGTACTACGAACGGCATCTGCCTCATTGGCAGCCACCGGGAAAGGAACTCTTCGTCACATGGAGACTCGCCGGCTCTTTACCAGCTTCATTTTGGCGTTTTCGCGAACGATCCACAGATGGACGACGATTTGTCGAATTCGACCGTGCCCTCGATGCTGGACGACGCGGGCCGCTCTGGCTCCGAGATCCGCGAGTGGGCGAACTCCTCGTTCAAGCGTTCCATCATGGGGAAGAGATTCGCCATTTTTACCAGCTTCTAGCTTACGTGGTCATGCCTAACCACGTCCATCTTCTGCTTAAAGTTAATTTGCCACTTCAGAAAATCACCCAGGTTCTCAAGGGTTATACCGCGTTTCAGGCTCACAAGATCCTCGGCAAGAGAGGCGAAGCCTTCTGGCAAGACGAATCCTTTGACCACTGGGTCCGAACTCCAGCGGAGCTAAACAAAATCATTCATTATATTGAGAACAACCCTGTGGTAGCCGGTCTTGTGCCCCACCCGCAGGACTGGCCTTGGTCCAGCGCAGTCTTCAGGATGTCCGAGCTGAGGGAGCCATCTGCGTGATTCTCGATGGTAGGACAGAAATTCCTACCTGTCGCCTCGTCTTATCGGCTGTTCGGGAAGATCAACCCGCGAACACAAAAGGAAGTGACAGTAAGAAAACCTCACCCACTCCATCTGATTGCAAAAACCCAAGTGCTCCATTGACTTAAGTTTACCGCCTGTGTTACCGATAAGTGCGCTCCCTCAGGCGTTCTTCGCCTGCGGCAGGGCGCCGCTCATGGGCACCGACCCTAAGCACCTCGAAATCACGCTGGAGACGCAAGTTGAAAGCGTTAACTTGGCCGAGGAGATGTGTCTTCGCGTTGCCGAAGCCGCCGGATTTGGCGAAGACGATTGCTACAAGATCGGCATGAGCGTCCGGGAAGGCGTCATCAACGCCTTTCACTACGGCAATCAGGAGCGCCCCGAAAAAAAGATTCACCTCGCCGTGGACCTCACTCAGGATAAAATGATTATCCATGTTTTGGATGAAGGCACCGGCTTCACTCTTACGGACGTGCCCGATCCGCTGGCCGAAGAAAATCTTCTTAGCACGTCGGGACGAGGGATTTTCCTGATGCGCGCGTTTATGGACGAATTCGACGTGGTGCACGGCCGCACCGGCGGCGCGGAAATCGTCATGTCTAAGAAGCTGCCTCTCCCAGAGAACCCGGGAACGAATGGCCAGGGAAGCCAGGACGCCTCCCCCCATCAAGGAGCTTAGGACGATTTATGGCCCTCCGCGCGACACATCGAGATGCTGCTCAAGCCACCGTCGTGGACCTCAGCGGCCGCATTACCTTGGGTGAAGGCAGCGCCCTGCTGCGTACGACTATCCGCGGTCTTCTCGACGAAAAACGGACCCGCATCGTGCTCAATCTCGCGGATGTGGATTACATCGATAGCTCCGGCATCGGCGAACTCGTGAGCGCTTATACCACTGCTAAGGGACGCGGCGGCGAACTGAAGCTCCTGCACCTTTCAAAGAAAGTTCACGATCTCCTCCAACTCACGAAGCTTTATACGGTCTTCGACGTTTACACCGACGAAAGCACCGCTCTGAGCAGTTTTCTTTAGTCGTTCTGCTACCCTGGCCGGGACCAAGCCGCGGTTCGCTGCATCGCTCGCTTCGAACGCATTCCTGCGGCACAATTCTTCCATGGCCATTCACACCCCGCATCCATGAATGACAGCTCCCAAACCGCGTGGGTCGTCGAACAGGCCAGTACCCTGGGCTTTGATCTCTGCGGCGTCGTGCGCGCGGAGAAATTTCCAGAGCTTGATCGGACAAAAGAATGGCTTGCTCGTGGCTATGCCGGCGAAATGAAGTATCTCTCCGACGAGCGCCGCACCGACCCGCCGATTGTAATGCCCCGGCTCCGCAGCGTGATCGTTTGTGCATTGAACTACAATTCTCCGGCTCCGCGCTCCGTGAAAGCTTTCCCGCAGGAACAGTCCGAACCACTGGGCTGGATTTCCCGTTATGCCTGGGGACAGGACTATCACGAAGTGCTCCAACAAAAGCTCTCCAGATTAGCGGGCCGGCTCCCCGAACGGTTCACGGAGCCTTTTGAAACACGCGTTTACGCCGATACCGGGCCGCTCAATGAACGCGTTCTTGCCAAACATGCTGGGCTCGGCTGGCTCGGAAAAAATACTCTGCTGCTGAACGCCAAGCTCGGCTCCTGGTTTTTTCTCGGCGTCATTCTTACGACTCTCGATCTTCCGCCCACTCTCGGTCCAGCCGAGTTGCCTCCTCGCGACCTTTGCGGATCCTGCACACAATGCCTTGACGCCTGCCCAACGGGCGCGCTTGTCGAGCCCTACGTCATGGACTCACGCCTTTGCATTTCTTACCTGACCATCGAACTGCGCGGCAGCATCCCTGAAAAACTCCGCGAACCCATGGGGGCCCATGTTTTCGGCTGCGATATTTGTCAGGACGTTTGTCCCTGGAATCGCCGCGCACCAGTAACGCAAGCTGAGGAATTTCAGCCGAGAATTTTTCCCGCCGCATCGCAAACCGAGACGCTAGAACTCGTTGCTCCCGCCACCGAAACCGACGACCAGGAATCTCTCTATTTGCCGCGCCTCGAGTGGCTCGCCGGATTGGACGAGGCACAGTTCCGAACGTTTTTTCGCGGAAGTCCCATCAAGCGCACCAAATGGCGCGGCCTCGTGCGAAACGCGTGCATCGCGCTCGGCAATTCCGCGCCCGCGCTTGGATCCAACCAACATGAGCGAGTTTGCTCGCTCCTTAAAGGCCTTTCGGCTTCTTCCGAGCCAGCGATCGCGGAATCTGCCCAATGGGCTCTTTCGCGCATCCAATAGCTGTGGCGAGTTCTCATCGTTGCAGCCGGCTTTCTAAGAAGCGCTCATTGAGGCGTCCCCGTAATGTGCAGTATGATACTTTCGGCTAATTCAGAGCATGAGACAGTTGGTTGGCCAGCCTCCTCGCCGCAGGAGATCCCATGAATTGCCGAGAATTCTGGTCAATAGCCGGATTGTCGATGCGGGATTGCTTGGACCAATAGCGGCGCTTCTGCGGTTTTGTGTTGTGCCACCGCGCTAGCGTTTGAATCAAATTTCAATTTGGAGGAAAAATCCGTGCCATTTACTCTGCCCCCGTTGCCTTATTCATTCGACGCACTCGAACCTTATATTGACGCGAAGACCATGGAAATTCACCACGACAAACACCATGGCGCCTACGTCACCAACCTGAACAAAGCCCTCGATGGCCACGCCGATCTCCAATCCAAGTCCCTCGATGACCTTCTCAAAAGCCTCGATTCCATCCCGGAAAACATTCGCTCGGCCGTCCGCAACAATGCCGGCGGCCACTGGAATCACAGCCTGTTTTGGACGCAATTGAAGAAAGGCAGCGGTGGGGAACCCACGGGTGATCTCGGCTCGGCCATCAAGTCGGCTTTTGGTTCCTTCGCTGAGTTTCAAACCAAATTTGCTGCCGCGGGCCTCTCACGCTTCGGGTCTGGATGGGCCTGGCTCATCGTCAAGGATGGCAAGCTCGCCATCGATTCCACCCCGAACCAGGACACGCCTTTCATGCTCGGTGGTAAAGCTGTACTTGGTCTCGACGTTTGGGAGCATGCCTACTACTTGAAGTATCAGAACGTGCGCGGCGATTACATCAAGGCGTGGTGGAACGTCGTCAATTGGGATTCGGCCGCCGAACATTACGCTGCCGCAAAGAAATAATAATCCTGCGGCATATCGTTCCAACACACGAAGGCCCGGTCCATTTCGTTCGGACCGGGCCTTTGTTTTCTCTCAACTATCCTGTCTCTGAGTTTGGATTAAGCCATCATGGGGCGTTTCGCAAGCGGAAGCACGGTGGCGCTACGCGCAACATTGCTGAAATTCTGTTGCGCCGGTGCAAACGTGCGCGCTTCTCTCGTCGCGATTGGCATCGGCATCGGCATCGCTCCAATCGTATTCCGGGAGGCTTCGCGCACCAGTTCCATGCGCCCGCGCACGCTAAACTTCGCGAGCAGCGAAGACACGTGAAATTTTACCGTGCGCTCGGAAAGATTCAACGTCGCCGCAATTTCCTTGTTCGCCAGGCTCTTCATCACCCCGCCTAGTACTTCTTCTTCGCGGCGCGTGAGCTTCACCGGGCTGCCGACAGCATGTCCTGCTTGTAGCAGCTTCTCTGCCTTGTCCGTCAGGCCTTCCAACAGGTCATTTTCCGCTCTGACCATCACCACGTAATCGTTCGGCGATTGTCCGCGCACCATACAGTGCATTGCCAGCAATCCGGCTGCTTGGTCCACGGGAAAACTTCCGTCGGGGCCTGCTTCGACATGAAAATGGGTCACCCCTGTGTTCTTTTCATAAAAATAGTAATGATCGCGAGGCATGGTTGGGCGGGGACTATTCAAAGGATGATGCTGTTCACTTCTGCGGATAAGCTTCACACGCACCCCTCAGTACGTAGCTCCGTAGCGACACCGAAGCCTTTTCTTTAGATTGGACCCCCGTCAGGAGGCAAGTTGCTAAGCGTAGGCAAGCGGCTGGGTAAGAAGCCAAAACAGAGGGCTATGCACTCGGTGTCTGGACACTCACAAATACTCCACCGAGCCGCGAGAAGGAGCTCCCTGCCAGTTCGCCTGCGACATGAGACCGAACCTTCCCATCTGTGCATTCTTTCTTCCCAATGCGCCGAGATACAACTTGTTCAGAAGTGGGATACTTACGCCCACACTGTGCAAAACCCCCAGTCTGTTTGCGGGTAGGAATTGCATAGTATGCGAAATTTTTCCATGACTCGGCAATCCATTGCGACATTGTGGAAAAGCAGTGTTCATACGGCAGAAACAAGCTTTGCACCGCTTGCGTTGCAGGTTTAGTCACAAAAGAAAGCTTGTCCCGATTTGGCACAAAAACTGTTCCGACCTGTGGAAAACTCTGTGGAAATTTTTCGACGATCCGGGCGCAGACCGTTCGTGCCCGAAAATCCTCTTTCAATACGAGATGACGCGTGTCTGTTCCGGGGAAATCAATTCGTAAGTTACGCCGCGCCATCGCATCTTGCGCGTGATCAGCGACGTGATGAAGTTCACCACATAAAGAAACGGAATAAAAATGGTCAACAACACGTAGATCCAGGCTTGCCCTGCAATTTGCGATTTGTACGCGGGCAGCACCTCTGAAACGCCTGCCGCACGTAGCGCCCCGCGTATCATCGAGAGCAAAACCGGCAAGAACGTCAGCGCTGCAAAAGGAAACGCCGCCAGCGACGCCATAAAAACGCTCAGTGTCAGCAGCACTCCGAGAATGAGCGTCAAGCAGTACAGCAAATGCGTGCCGGCGGCCATTCCCCATATTTTTTCCGCATACACGCGAGTAATCAGCACTTGCCGGTTTGTAAATTCCATCAAGCCGGTGAAATCCGTTTCCACGAATGAGGGCACAATGCATTCCGGCAAAAAAACGATGGAACGTCCCGCCTGCTCCAGCGCTCGCGTCATCGAATAATCATCGCTGACGGAGTGCCGCCACGCTTCCGCGACTCCCGATTGGTCGAACACGCTTCGCCGGATTGCTGTCCCGCCACCCCAACAAAAATTCTTTCCTTTTTCGCTGAGCATCGTCACGATCGGTGCGTTCCACGCAGCAAGCAAAGCGGTCGCCAGGTTGTTTCGGTTCGGAATCAACCATCGCATCGTCGTCGTGGCCCCGATGCGCGAATCGCTCAGCGGAGCTACCATGCGGTGCAGCCAGTTTTTTCCGGGGCGTCCGTCCGAATCGACAAAAGTAAACACGTCGAATTCCGGATCCAGTTGCAAAATCCCCAGGCGCAGATTGTTCACTTTTTCGCTGCACCCGTCCGGCTTCTCCGTAAGCACCACGTGCGCCTTCGCCCGCGAAGTCGCGGCAACGCGCTTCACAACGTTGTACGCGGGGTCGCTGGCCGACGCGATCAGAAAGAAAATCTCGTAGTTTTGATAATCGAATTCGGTCAGCGCAACTAGGTTCCGCTCCAGCGCCGGCTCCATCCCCTTGCACGGGCACAGCACCGCCACCTTCGGTGAATAGAACCCCGGGTCCGTGTGCAGCCGCCGCCGCGCATACCCCAGCCATTGAACTGCCTGCCCGATCAGATAGAGGCCCAGAAGGATCTGGGGAATTGCCAGAATATAGAATAAGATTTCCACGACTTTCGAGAATAGCAGACAGGCTACGCTCGCGCATGGCCGAGTGCGCAGGTAGAATCGCACCGGTTAACGTCCCATCTAAGGAGAGAAAGATGCCCAATCGTGTGGATTCCGCCATGGTCACCACCGCACTCGAAATCCCCGGTTATCGTATCATTCGAAATTTTGGAATTGTTCGCGGCATCATAGTTCGCTCGCGCAGCGTGATCGGCAATTTGGGAGCCGCTCTGCAAACCATCGTCGGCGGCAACATCACCATCCTTACCAATCTTTGCGAGAAAGCTCGCGAAGACGCCTACGAACTGCTTCTCCAACATGCCTCCGAACATGGCGCGAACGCCGTCATCAACATGCGCTACGACGCCACCGAGGTCATGCAGGGCGTCACAGAAGTGCTGGCCTACGGCACCGCCGTGCAGGTCGAGCGCATCTCCTGATTCACATTTGCGTCTTTCACGGGCCCCTGGCTATAGCTCGCGGTGACCCCTCGCGCGATGATAGAATCTGGCCTTCCCATGTACTGCTCTTCCTGCGGCGCACAGGTTTCTTCCAACGGGCGGTTCTGCTCCATTTGCGGCGGAGCACTCGATCTGAACGCCGCGGCAACGATTGATTCGAATGATCTGAGCGTCGAGCAAGAAACCATTGCGCCTCCTGGGCCCCCTGCGACGCCCCGCAAGCCCTCCTCCGCTCCAACTCCAACAAGGCCGCCGCGCACGCCCTCCAGTGGCGGCGTAGGCGCAAGATTGACCAGTTCCGACCCCATCGGCGGCGGCCGCTTCACACCGGGGCAGATAATTGCCGAACGCTATCGTGTTGTAGCCCTGGCAGGCCGTGGCGGAATGGGCGAGGTCTACCGCGCGGAAGATCTGAAGCTTAGCCAGCTTGTCGCCATCAAGTTTCTTCCAGAAAGTCTCTCGCAAGATGCCGCTGCGCTCGCGCGCTTTCATTCGGAAGTTCGCATCGCCCGCCAGGTTTCCCATCCCAATGTTTGCCGCGTCTTCGATATTGGCGAGGCCGACGGTGTGCAATTTCTCTCCATGGAGTACGTCGATGGAGAGGACCTGGCCTCCGTCGTCCGCCGCATCGGCAGGCTCTCTCCCGACAAAGCCACCGAAGTCGCCCGCCAGATTTGCGCGGGGCTCGCTGCGGCTCACGAGCGCGGCGTCGTTCATCGCGATCTCAAGCCCGCCAACGTTATGCTCGACGGCGCCGGAAAAATTCGCATCACCGATTTTGGCCTCGCCGGAATCGCCGCAAGCATTCAGGGTGCGGATGTACGCGCAGGCACGCCCGCCTACATGGCTCCGGAACAGCTTGTCGGAAAAGAAGTCACCACCAAGAGCGACATCTATTCGCTTGGCCTGATCCTCTACGAAATCCTCACCGGCAAACGTGCCTTCGAAGCTTCCACTCTTCCCGAGCTCATCAAGCTTCGCGAGCAAGGCATAATCACTAATCCTTCCACTCTTGTCCGCGACCTCGATCCTCTAATCGAGCGCGTCATTCTTCGCTGTCTCGAGAGCGACCCCGCCAAACGTCCTGTCTCAGCGCTGCAGGTTGCCGCCGCTCTTCCAGGTGGTGATCCCCTGGCAGCCGCTTTGGCCGCGGGTGAAACGCCGTCACCGGAGATGGTGGCAGCAGCTGGAGTGAAAGAAGGGATGCGTCCGCGCGTTGCGCTGGGGCTGCTGGCGATTGTTGCGCTGGGGTTGGTGGCGTCGCTGCTCATCGCGGAGTCGACGCAATTGGTGAATCGGGTGCCACTCGATAGTCCTCCCGAGGTCTTGGCGACGCGGGCGCGCGAGATCGTTGGGCGCCTGGGGCTGCCGCCGAATGCGGCAGAAGATGCTGCGTACGGATTCGAAATTAACGGCGGATATTTGAACTACGTGCAGACGCACGACAAGAGCCGGACGCGATGGGAGACAATGGCGAAAAGCGGGCTGCCGGCGATGACGTTCTGGTACCGGCAGAGTCCGAATCCACTTTTTGCGCAGGAGTTTTTTGGGCCGGGGGCGATGGGCGGAGGGCAGGTGTACCCCGGCGATCCAGCAATGGACACGACGGCGATGGCGTTGGTGGTATTGGATACGACGGGGCGGCTGGTGCGGTTCGAAGTGGTGCCGCCGGAGAAAACTGTGTTGCCGCAGAACGTCAAGACGCCGGATTGGGCGGGGTTTTTTGCGGCAAGCGGATTGAATATTGCGGCGTTTCGCGAGGCCGCGCCGGAGTGGGCGCCCCTAGCACCGACGGATTCGCGGCTGGCATGGACGGGAACCTTACCGCAGCGGGCCGACGTGCCGATTCGGGTGGAAGCGGCGGCGTTTCACGGCGAGCCGGTGTACTACCGAATGATCTTTCCGTGGACGAGGGCGGGGCGGGACACGGAGACCGCCATGACGCGGGCGCAAAGGGTAGCGTCGGCACTGCTCGTGTTGCTGATCCTGACGGTGTTTGTCGGCGGCGCGGCGCTGGCCCGCTGGAATATTAAGGCCAATCGAGCGGATATGAAGGGAGCGGCGCGACTCGGAGCGTTCGTGTTTGTGACCTTCCTGGTGCTGTGGATTCTGAGCACGCATCATCTGGCGAATTTTCTGGAAGCTGTCAGCTTTCTGGTGGCGGTAGCCTCGGCGGCTCTTCGGACCTTTTTTGCGATGGTGCTGTATGTGGCGCTGGAGCCTTTCGTAAGGCGGCGGGAACCGCAGACCCTGATTTCGTGGACGCGGCTGCTCGCGGGCAAGCTGCGTGATCCGCTGGTGGGGCGAGACCTGCTGATCGGAGCGGTGTACGGCGTGGTGATATTTTTGGTGGAGGCGAGCGACAATTTTCTGCTACCGCTGTTTGGGAAGCTACCACCGATCCCGGGAGGAGTTTCGACGGAATCTTTGCTGGGGTTGCGGCACGCGCTGGCGCAAGTGCTGCTGTACGTTTTGGGTCAGACCATCGATTCGCTGGGGATTTTCTTCATACTGTTCGTGTTGCAGCGGATTTTGCGAAGCGCCTGGATCGCGGCGATTGTGGTGGCGCTTGCGGGGACGCTGCTTTCGCTGGGCAACGACAGCGGCGAATATCCGTGGATCAGCGCCGTGTTCCTGGTGGTTTTGTTCCTTTCGTTTTTGTTGGTACTGAAACGGTTTGGCCTGTTGACGCTCGTGGTGGGGCTGGTGGTGCAGCAGATACTGCTGATTTTCCCGGCGACGATTCACTTGTCGCGGTGGTATGCGGCGCCTTCATTAGTTGGAATGACGGCGATCGCGGCGCTGACGATTTATGGATTCCGGACAGCGCTGGCGGGCCAGCCGGTGTTCTCGATGAAAGCATTCGAGCAGTAGAGTCAGCGGAAACGCGTTCGTTAGCGTTTGCGCGGCGCCGGCGCTGTCTCATTACTGTGCAAGACGGCACCTGTCACATGCCCGGCAAGGTTTTCGAGTTCGTTCAGTGCGCGGCTCGCTGCAACGCGCGCCATTTCCAAAAAAGATGAATCCAGAAGAAACGCGCAGCGATCGGCGAAGGGATGGTTGGCTGCCTCGAATGGTTTGCGGCGCCGCGTTGAGATGTTTCGCGCCAGCAGGTCCTCGTACATCTGCAAATTCGTTTGAAAGTCGAGCGCGTCTCCCGCGCTCCATTTCTGCTGCCGCGTAAGTGCCGCCAGGAATTTCCGGCGAAATGCTGCGCCGTCCTTACGCAACATGGGTCGCGGCTTGCCCCGGCCGCAAGGCAGCGGTTCGGCGTACGTGATTTCCAGCGCTCGTGCCGTAACTGCAAGCAAGGCTTCGCGCTGCAACAGTTCGAGCAGATCCCGGTAAAGCGACGCATGAACCTGCAAAGCGTGGCGCCCGTGCTCGACGACGTACGAATCCACAAATCGCGGCACAATCCGCTCGCGCTGCAAACCTTCCGCCAGCCGCTGCGCCAGCGCCGCTGGCGCGTCCGTCCTGATTTGTTGTTCCAGCGTCATCGTAACTTTTGTAGGGGCACGATTCATCGTGCCCACCCGTTCCACCCCGCGGCACCGTGCCGCATCCGCCGAACCCATGTTAGCAGGAGTTTCGTTCGACTCCGGCTGCCTCGCTGAAAACGAAGCTCAAAACGAAGCCCAATAACGAATCTCAAAACAAAAAGCCCAGCGAATCTCAGTTCGCTGGGCTTTTTGTTTTGATTTGCTACTCACTGCTCGCTATTCACTTCTCACTTCCGTTCAATGAATCGCCCGCGGACTTTCTGGTCCCACGCGCTTCGGCTTTGGCTCCGGATGCGGAACGATTGGCGGCGCCATCACGTCCTTTGACAGCGCGTGCTCCAGCACCTCATCCAGATTCCGCACGTAGGTAATCTTCATGTCGCCGAGAATATCCGGAGGAAGATCCGCTACGGCGTTCGGCTCGTTGTCTGCCGGCAGCAGCACTTCCTTGATTCCCGCACGCTTTGCGCCGAGAACCTTTTCTTTCACGCCACCGATCGGCAGGACCACGCCCGAGAGCGTCATCTCACCGGTCATCGCCAGACGATCGCGTACCGGCCGCCCCGTCAGCAAACTGATCAGCGACGTCACCATGGCCGCTCCCGCCGACGGGCCGTCCTTTGGCACGCCTCCGGAAGGCACGTGAATGTGGATGTCCTGCTTGCGGAAAAAGTCCGGATCGATTCCGTACCTCTCCGCATTCGCACGCGTCCACGTTAGCGCCGCGGTCATCGACTCTTGCATGACCTCGCCAAGGTGTCCCGTCATTGTGAACTGCTTCCCTCCGCGCATGCGGCTGGCCTCGATGAAAATAATATCCCCGCCAACCGGCGTCCACACCAGGCCCACGGCCACGCCAGGTGTTTTGACGCGTTCTTCGACCTCTTTCTCCGCACGGAACTTCGGCACACCCAGGTATTCGCGAACGATCTCCGGGGTTACCATCATCTTTTCCGTTCGTCCTTCGGCGAGTTTGCGCGCCTGCTTTCGCGTAATCGTCGCAATCTCCCGTTCGAGATTTCTCACGCCCGCTTCTCGCGTAAAACTGTGGATGATCTCCCGCAGCGCTTCGTCCGAGAATTCAATCTGCTCCCCAACTTTCAGCCCATGTTCCTGAGCTTGCTTGGGAATCAGGTATTTGTGCGCGATGTGGATCTTCTCTTCACCGGTATACCCCGGCAATTCGATAATCTCCATGCGGTCTCGCAACGGTTCCGGGATGGGATCCATCCAGTTCGCCGTGGCGATGAACAGCACTTTCGACAGATCGAACGGCACGTCCAGGTAGTGGTCGCGGAACGCATTGTTCTGCTCCGGATCGAGCACTTCCATCAACGCCGAAGACGGATCGCCGCGGAAGTCGCGGCCCAGCTTGTCGACTTCGTCCAGCATCATCACTGGATCGTTCGACTCTGCCCGCTTCAGTCCCTGAATGATCTGACCTGGCAACGCGCCGATATACGTCCGGCGATGCCCGCGGATTTCCGCTTCATCGTGCATCCCGCCCAAAGCGATGCGCACGAATTTCCGGCCCAGCGACCGCGCGATGGATTTTCCCAGTGAAGTTTTGCCAACGCCAGGAGGCCCAACAAAGCACAGAATTGGCCCTTTCATCCCCGGCTGCAGTTTCTTCACTGCCAGGTAATCCAGTATCCGTTCCTTCACCTTCGCCAGATCGTAGTGATCTTCGTCAAGGATTTGCTTTCCTTTGGCGATGTCGATCTCGCTCACGCCAGAAGACTTTGCCCACGGCAAAGACGTCATCCATTCGAGATACGTGCGCGAAACCATGTATTCCGCCGAAGCCGGCGTCATTTTCGCCAGACGCTTCACTTCGCGGTCGCACTCTTTCTTTGCCTCGGCCGTCATTCCGGCCTCTTCCACCTTCTTGCGGAGCTCGTCGATCTCCTGCGTCGAATCATCGCTTTCGCCGAGTTCCTTTTGGATGGCCTTCATTTGTTCGCGCAGCAAATATTCGCGCTGGTTCTGGCCCACCTGCTCCTGTACCTGTTCGTGAATCTTCGATCGCAGTTCCAGCACTTCCAGTTCTTTGGACAGTTCGCGGATCAACATCTCCAGGCGCTTGCGAACGCTCGGCGTTTCGATCAATTCCTGCCGCAGCAGCGTCGAAAGCGACGGCAGCGTCCCGGCGATGAAATCCGCCAGCCTGCCCGGATCGTCAATGTTCAATGCCACTGACTGCAGATCGTCGGAAAGCTGTGGCGAGTGGCTGACAACATCGCGAAACAGGTCCTGCGCATTGCGCTGCAAAGCCTCCAGCTCCGCGTCCATGTCTCCTATAATTTCAGGCTGCGATTCCACGCTTGCCCGCAGAAACGGCCGTAGGCTGCTCAGTTCCAGCACATTAATGCGTTGCAGGCCCTCCAGGAAGATGACCACATTCCCGTTGGGCATTTTCACCGTCTTATGAACCTTAGCCAGCGTACCCACTTTGTGTAGGTCCGCCGCTGCAGGGTCTTCAACACGGGGATCCAACTGCGCTACCACCCCCAGCAATTTCTCTTCACCTTCGAGCGAGTTAACCAGCGCCAGAGAACTCTCTCGGCCTACCGTCAAGGGGAGCACAGCTCCTGGAAACAGAACTGTGTCCCGAACCGGAAGGATCGGAAGAACATCTGGCACTGCATACTTTTTTTCAGCCATTGTGAATGTCCCCTAAATCCGGGCGCAAGGAAGATTCTCTCGCGCCTAAAAACGTTAGATGCGACCTAGAGCAAAAGGGTACGCATAAGTGCGAGTATGATTAGCATGAAATCTTAGCATAACAAGCTCATATTTTACCACCGTGTCCAAATTTTCGCAATTAAGAATATAAATATCCTATTATCATATGGATACAAGAAATCTCTGTCCTTCCAATCCTCTTCCTTATTGACTCCGCCATCCAACATCATTCCTCTCTACTTCAGCCCCTTGCCCTTCGCAACGCAAACTTCCTTCGAACAAATTCCTCAGCCTCTTCCTTGGTCCCGATTTGCCCTTCGAGTTGGGCGTCTTCCACTGCTCCCAGTATTTCGCTAAACTGCGGTCCAGGGATATAGCCCATTTGGCTCAAATCGTTGCCGGTTAGGACACGCTGAGGACAAACCTCTTCTGCCGGCGTTTCCGCAAGAAATCGCTGCACCTGCTCATACGACTCCAGTTTCCGATGGCTCGAAAGGCAGTCCAGTCGGTGCAGCTCCATATGTTCCTCAAATTGCGGCAGCCTCACGAAGCGCTTCAGCGTTGACCTCTTCATGCGTCCCACATCCCCGAAGCGCATGTGATTCTCCACCAGCGCGAGAATCTGCTCGGTCTCTTCGTTCGAAAAGCGGTACCGCCTGCAAATCGCTTCTGCCATGCGCACACCCACATCCACATGGTGATCGAACCGGATTCGGTCACCCGTCTGTGAAACCGGCTTGAAGGTCGGCGGTTTCCCCACGTCGTGCAACAGTACTCCCCACGCCAGCGTCGGCGAAACTCCCGCAGGCAGTCCTTCGATCATCAGCAGCGTGTGGATCCACACGTCACCCTCGGGGTGAAATTGCGGCGGTTGCTGCACGCCCTTCATCGCCGCGATTTCCGGCAACACGATCGACAATAGCCAGGCTTTTTCAAGCAATTCGAATCCACGCCGTGCTGCTCCTTCCGTCAGAATTTTCGTAAGTTCGTCGCGAATCCGTTCCGCGGAAATGTCTGTGATAGCACCGGCGTGGCGGCGAATTGCGGAAAACGTTTTGTGCTCGATGTCGAATTCGAATCGCGCCGCAAAGCGCACTCCGCGCATCATGCGCAGCTTGTCTTCGGCGAATCTTCGGTCCGCTTCGCCAATCGCGCGAATCACTCCGGCTTTCAAATCAGCCTGGCCGTCCACAAAATCCAGAATTTCGCCGGAATCATGCCGCATCAGCAAGCCGTTGATAGTGAAATCGCGCCGCTTCACGTCCTCCTCGGGCGTCTTGGCATAAACCACGCGATCGGGATGGCGTCCATCGGAATAACCTACATCAGAGCGAAACGTCGCGACTTCCACCTTCTGTCCGTCGCGAGGCACGAGCACAACACCAAACTGCGCGCCCACCGCGATGCTTTCCGGAAATATCTCCATGACGCGCTCGGGCGTGGCGTCGGTCGTCACGTCGTAGTCCGCAGGTTCGCGGCCGAGCAGCAGATCGCGCACGCAACCACCAACCAGCAGCGCCTGATGGCCGTTGCGCTGGAGCGTTTCGCAAATCGAATTGGCAAGTTCGCGAGGCGTCACGCTGCGATTATGCGACACTCTCGGCGGCAAAAGGGAGAGATCTGTGAAATGGCGTGCGCGCTGGGATTTACTTCGTGAACCTGCCCGGACATGTGCTTCAATTCGTTTACTTGCAGCGGAAAATTAGACAAGTAATGTCATCGGACTGGCGCGTAAAGCCGACATAGTCATCCACGCGCTTCATCAGGAATTGCAGCGATTCCTGGGCATCCCAATCCGGCAGCGCGCGGATCGCTCCGAGCCAGCGGTCGTCCCCAAATAAATCGCCTTTTTCGTCAAACGCTTCCACCACACCGTCCGTATAGAGGATCAACGCGTCGTCAGCCCTCAGTTCGACCGCTGCTGTTTCGTATTCGCTGTCCATTTGGATTCCCAGCGGCAAACCGCCGATTTCCAGCTTATCGAGGGTTCCATTCGCATGCCGAAGGATCGGCGGATTATGGCCGGCGTTCACGTAAACAAGCCGCCGGGTCGCGGGATCGTATTCGGCAAGCACAGCTGTCGTGAAACGGCGGCCATCGAGACTGTGCGCGCTGGCATAGTGATTCAGGCGCACGACGAGATCGGCCAAAGGGACGCCCTCTCCCGCGATCGTTCGCAAGCTCGCTTGCAGGGTGGCCATCAACAGTGCGGCGGGGATGCTCTTCCCCGCCACATCCGCAATCACCAGCATGAGTTTTCCGTTCTCTGCGGCGCTTGCCGTCGGATAGAACGCGTCGTAATAATCTCCCGCGACGGAATTCTGTGGCCGCGAAGCAAACGCAATGTCCGCCCCTGCCACCTCCGGCGGTTTGGAGGGAACGAGCCAGGTCTGGATTTCTCTCGCAATTTCCAGGTCGCGCTTCATCGTGACTTTGTCGGCCAGCTCCAGCGACAGCAACAGCAAAAACAAAATCGCCGAGATTACACCTAAATTGAAGTCGAAAGTTACATTGTTCCGGCTGTGGAAATTAACGTTCGGCACGAAAAACAGTATGCAGCCGATTACGAGAATCACGCGCCGCACCGGCGTCAGCTTCATCACCAGGGACCAGAATAACGCCTTAACGATTCGCCCGAATCGCGGCCGCCCTCGCCGGTTCACCATTTCTTCCGAATCGGCTTCTTTCATGTAGAAGCCATAGCTGGCCCGCGTATCCGCGCTGAACTGCGACCACAACTCGTCCAGGCGGCGGCCTTCGCTGATGCGCTGCCAAAAAGTGCGAAGTCTGCCGCCGCGAATGCTGGCTGCGGTGCCGGAAGGGGGTGTTACGGGGCTCATGCGAGAAGTATAGGGTATCCCGCCGAATTCGGCGTGAATGGCATTACGACTCACTCGACTTCTTGAGGTTTGCCCTTCCAAGAGTAGACAATCTTGGGTCGTCGCGTTCGTTCTTTGAGCCATCCGCATGCAGCGAGCCGCCAAATTGCACTTTTCCAAATCCAAAACGGTCGCGCAGCTTGTCCGTGGCTCGCGTCAATTTTTCCAGCCGCTCACGGCGTTCTGCTTCGAGAAGATCGAGTTGTTCTCCGCCATGCGTCAGCCCGCCGAGGCTCACGCCGAGTAACCGAATTTTTCGTTTCATGTCGCGATGGTCAGCAAACAGCTTTTGGAAAACCTGAAAGATGTCGGCGTCGAGCTGTGTTGGCTCCGAAAGAGTCTTCGCGCGGGTATGCGTGTCAAAGCCCGCGTAACGGATCGTCAGCGTAAGCGTGCGCGTCGCCAATCCTGATTCGCGAAGACGCTTGCAAGCTTTTTGTGAAAGATGGCTGAGCAACGCGTGGAGCGCGTCAGTATCATTCGTATCTTCGCCAAAGGTGTGATTGTGCGAGATGGATTTTGGCTCGGCATCGATCACGAATTCGTACGAATCGCCGCCGCGCGCTTTGCGATAGAGCGCCTCGCCCCACTGCCCGAAAACTTTTTCCAGTTTTTCCTGCTGCATTGCGGCAAGCTGCTCAACGGTCTCAATGCCCAGCGCCAGCAATGCGCGCTCCGTGACTTCGCCGATGCCCGGAATCTTGCGAACCGGAAGTGTCGCCAGAAATCGCGCCTCCTGCCCCGGCGCAACCCACACCAGTCCGCGCGGCTTGGCTTGGTCCGAAGCAACTTTCGCGACGAGCCGCGTTGTTGCCAATCCGCCTGAGCATGGAAGATCTGTCGTGCGTGTGATGGTGCGAAGAAGTTTGTCCGCCGCGGCCAAAGGCGGTCCATGCAGCCGTTCAGTTCCTGCTAAATCCAGATAGGCTTCATCAATCGAAACCATTTCCACGATGGGAGAAAACTTCGCGAGAATCGTCGCGACGTGATCGCTCCACTCGCCATATTTTTCATGATGCCCATCGAGAAAAACCGCATGAGGACATAGCTTTCCCGCCGTTCGCAGCGGCATCGCCGAATGCACACCAAATTTGCGCGCTTCATAACTTGCCGCCGTAACTACGCCGCGCTGGTTCGGCCGTCCACCGACCACAACTGGCTTTCCGCGAAGCTCCGGCCGCTCCAGCAATTCCACGGAAACAAAAAACGCATCCATATCCACATGCAAAATCGACGCGACAGCGGCTGGCCCTTGTTCTTCCAGCGGCCCATGCTTAGCCCGAAATCGCGCCATCTCCGGCATGGTCTTAGCGTACTCTCCGGCCAAATCCGTAACAATTCCGATTTGGTCTCCCTTGTAGACTAAAAGGGTTTCGGTGAAGACCCAAGAACGACCAGAAAATCGCGAGGAATGACAATACGCACACCATGGAATTGCAGTGGAAAGTCCCGAGTATTCCCCGTGACCACAAAATCAGCTCTCGCTTCGAAAGCGCACTCGATTACCCTGTTGTCATCCGGGTCCCGTGCCGCCACCACTTTCTTTCGCGGTACAACCAATATCGCAACATCATAAAAGGCCTTGACGAATCTTGCTGCTCTGTCCTGGTCTAAGTGAAGGTAGTCGCGAGCGAGCACGTCGCTGTATTCCTCCAGTAGTGATTCCGAGATGAAACAGCGAAAGCGTTTCGCGGTCGCAGAATCCAGGATAGCGGCCGGAGCCCCTTTCGGACGCAATAGTCCCGAAACGACGACGTTTGTATCGATAACTACCTTAAGCATTCTTCAATTTCTGGTTACGCTCGCGGCGGTAGCGCTTAATCTCCCGGTTTATCTCTCTCATTGTTATCCGGTCGAGGCCTTTGGCTTTGGCCTCTCGTCGAATTTCCTCGACTATGGGGAGGGGTTTCGCAAAATTTCTCAAGTACTCTTCGATGCCCATGATGACCACTTGTGGCTCGCCTCGTTTTCCGACAACAAATCTTTCCCTATTCTGGCCAGCACGTTTTAGTATCTGGCCGAATTGAGTGCGAGCTGTGAGGGCTGAAACCATACGCGCTATGGGCTGCGATATCGTTGATCGTTTTCTTGGCATGTGTTGTTCCTGGCTTCGAACTAATTAATTAGTTCAACCATAATCCTAACGTCCCCATTGGTTTTCCTCAAGTTCTTTCGGCGGCGATGACGCGGGCGATGCCGGCCAAGTCTTTCGTTACGCCAACGTTTGTCCACTGTGGCAAATCGAGAAGTGGTTGCACGGCGGGAAGGCTGTTGTGGCCGAGTTCGAGGACAAGAAGGCCGCCGGACTTTAAGAGCTGTGCGGCTTGCGCGATTAGGATTGCGTAAAGCTCGTAGCCTTCCTCGCCGCCATAGAGCGCCAGTTCCGGTTCGTGGTCGCGCACTTCGCGCATCAATGTCTCTTTTTCGCTGCGGCCGACGTACGGCGGATTGCTGACAATCAGATCGAATGGGCTGGAAGACACCGGGCCAGTTTCGGAGGTGATGTCTTGTAGGGACGCAGCATGCTGCGCCTCTACAGCCGAGATGGCGGCGTGGGAGATCGTGGCATCGTTTAGGAGATTGCACTCGATGAAGCGGATGCGATAACCGAACGCGTGGCGCGCGGCATTGCGCCGCGCGACCGCGAGTGCCGCGGAAGAGATATCGGTCGCAACAATGCGCGCGGCTGGCAGCTCCTTGGCGAGAGCGATGGCGATGCAGCCGGACCCTGTGCCCACATCAACAATATTCAGACCATCGCCTGCCAGAGTTTGTTTGCGGCCCGCGCGAATTTCTCTTACGGCCAAGCGGTCCAGCGCGACTTCTATGACGTGTTCTGTTTCCGGGCGAGGAATCAAAACGTCGGGCGTGACCTCAAATTCGAGACCCCAGAATTCTTGTTTCCCGGTGATGTATTGCGTTGGTTCGCCCTCGGCTCGCCGGAGAATGAGCGAGATAAATCGGTGCGCATCGAGGCCATGGATGACTTCTTCTGGATGCGCATAAAGCCAGGCGCGGTCGCGCCCAAGGACGTGCAGCAGCAGCAACTCCGCTGCGAGAGTGTACGAGGGAACATTCGCATCGCGAAGCTCGGCGATGCCTCGTTTCAGTGCGGTGCGGACGTCGATCGTTTCTGGACTCATTTGAGTCGATGTCTTGCCAATCATCGCCGAATACCAAATGCGACTTCAAAAAAAACAAGAGAAAAGATAACGCGGAGACGCAGAGGGCGCGAAGTTTCGCGGAGGCACCCCGGCAAACTCGCGAATTAGGCGGCTCCTAATTCTTGCTCGAGGCGCTCAGCTTCGTAGTGGGAGACGAGCGCGTCGACGAGAACGGCCAGCTTGCCGTCCATGACCTCGGTCAATTGGTGAAGCGTCAGCCCGACGCGGTGATCGGTCACACGATTTTGCGGGAAGTTGTAGGTACGGATTTTTTCGGAGCGGTCGCCGGTTTTGATTTGGCCGCGGCGTTCTGCGCCGATGGCGGCTTGTTGTTTTTCCAATTCCATTTCATACAAACGGGCGCGCAAGACGCGCATGGCCTTTGCGCGATTCTTGATTTGCGATTTTTCGTCCTGCTGTGAAACGACCAGGCCGCTGGGTATATGCGTGATGCGCACGGCGGAATAGGTGGTGTTCACGGATTGTCCGCCGGGGCCGGAAGAGCAGAAGGTATCGATGCGCAAATCCTTGGCTTCGATTTTGATGTCAATGTCGTCTGCTTCGGGAAGAACCGCGACGGTCGCCGCGGAAGTGTGAATGCGGCCTTGCGTTTCGGTGGCGGGCACACGCTGGACGCGATGAACGCCGCTTTCATACTTCAGCTTGGAATAAACTTTGTATCCTTGAATCGCGGCGACGATTTCCTTGACGCCGCCAAGAGTGGAGGGCGAGCTTTCGAGGACTTCCACTTTCCAGCCCTGCGTTTCGGCGTAGCGCGAGTACATGCGGAAAAGTTCGGCGGCAAAGAGAGCGGCTTCGTCGCCGCCCGTTCCGGCGCGAATTTCCACGATGACGCTTTTCTCGTCGTTCGGATCTTTCGGAAGCAGGAGCAGTTTTAGTTCGCGTTCGACGATTTCCTTGCGGGCGACGAGTTGCTTTTCCTCGTCGAGCGCCATCTGCTTCATCCCGGCGTCTTCGTTCTCGACAACCATTTGGTGCGCGCCAGCAAGATCTTTTTCGATCTGCTTGAACTCGCGGTGCTTTGCAACGATTTCTTCCAGTTCGGCGTGCTGCTTGGCGATTTTCTGGAAGCGCGCCGAGTCCGACGCGACTTCCGCCGTCGAAAGTTGCTGGGTGAGCTCGTCGTAGCGAGTGCCCAGCTGATCCAATTTATCTGACAACGTCATTACGGCCATGGCAATCCTCGAAAAAAGTGAGTAGCGAGCAGTGAATAGTGAGCAGCAAAAGAAAGACAGGGCTCGCGACGAGGGGCGAGCGGGGCAGGATCAGCTAATAGAAGGCAGCGTACATCGTTTGACTCAACCCTAAGAATAACGCTGAAACAGGAATCACGCAATTGGATGCGCTCAACGGTTGCCACGATTCGCCGCGCGCGACGCGGTTGCTGCGACACTGCCGCGCTGGCCGGTTGCTCCGGTGCGACGCGGTGTACTACGATGCCGTAGCGATGAGCGAACCGGTGCAATCTTTGGTGCAAACTGGCGCAGCTACGGCGCGGGAAACTGTTGCCGGAAGCGATGCGGGATTTTTGTGGGACTTCTGGTATCCGGCGCTGCGAAGCACGGAAGTTACCGGCAACCATTTGAAGGCGGCAATGCTTCTGGAAGTGCCGCTGGTTTTGGGGCGCACTGCTGAGGGTAAAGCGTTTGCGATGCGAGATTCTTGTCCGCACCGGGGAATTCCGCTTTCTTATGGGCGCTTTGATGGGCAAACGGTCGAATGCAGTTATCACGGGTGGAAATTCGAGGCTTGCAGCGGGCAGTGCGTCGAGATCCCTTCGCTGACCAGCCAAGACAAATTGAAAGTGGAGCGGATTTTTGCGGGGCATTATCCTTGCGAAGAGCGGGACGGATATTTTTGGGTGTACATGAGTGGTCTGGGATCGCGGTTGCCGGAGACGATTGCTGCCGCGCCGAAGTTGGCGACGTTTAGCGAGAAATATCGGATTACGCATCTGGCTTGCGAGCTGCCTTCGCATGTAGACCAGGGAATTATTGGATTGATGGACCCGGCGCACGGGCCGTTTGTACACCAATCGTGGTATTGGCGCAGTCGGCGCAGCATCCATGAAAAAGAGAAAAAGTTCGAGCCGATTCCGAATGGATTTCGGATGAGTCCGCATACTCCTAGCTCGAACAGCGCACCGTACCGGATGCTGCAGAAATATACGGGCGAGCCGGTGACGACGACGATCGATTTTGTTTTGCCGAATATCCGGACGGAAGAGATACGGAGCGGGAAGCTGTGGTTTTCGAGCCGGGCGACGGTGACCCCTGTACGGCGCGATCTTTGCCGGATTGATTTCGTGGCGGCTTGGAATCTGTTTTTGCCAGTGTCGATCTTCCGTATATTTGCAAAGAAATTCTTGCGGCAGGACCAGGAGACGATGATCCTGCAAGCCGAGGGATTGAAGCACAATCCGCGACTGATGTTGATTGATGATGCCGACCGGCCGGCGAAATGGTATTTCGGGTTGAAGGCGAACCATTTGGAGTCGCGGCGGACGGGGGCGGCGATGGTCCATCCCATGCCGAGCCCTGTGACTTTGCACTGGCGCTCCTGAGCAAGCATAGGCTAAAGCGTGTGCCACTGTTGGCCGAGGATAGGCAGGATTGCCTGTCCCACCTTGAGCGACAAGACCCCCTACCCCCGGTGTCACGGAAAGTGTGCGGAAGCGCATGAAAACACGAGAGATGCGGGCGTTCCTGCGTGTGCGATGTTTACTCACTGTGGAAAAAGGGGGAAGTGGCTGGGCGATTTCAGCGGGGGAAGCGCCACTGATGTAGCTGAAAGAGTTTTCTTAATACAGAGTACGTAGAGGTCGCGGAGAAGAGGGCGATACGTTAGAGGATATTTGGCAGCGAACATGGGAAATTTTAGCAGACATATACATCGAATGTCAAGTAAAATGTTAGTTACCATTCGAATCGGTGCGGAAGTGATTGAGAAGACTGGAGATTAAAGTTGGGCTTGGAGAGTCGTTGCCGATCGAGATCAGCGCAGAGCGGAGAGGTCGAAGGGGACGATGACATCCTGGCCATCCGTGGTGATGACTTCGACGGTGGCATCGTCAGAGGCGACTTCGCTGGCGTCGTAGATGAGCCAAACGAGCCAGCCAGTGGGATAGGCGAAGCCGTTGCCGCTGGAGTACGCGAAGGGGGAGCTTTCGGAGGCTGCCGCGTACGAGAAGGGGCCGAGGTCTTCGGGGATAAATGGATAGTGGTTTGAGGCTTGTACGTAGGAGGGCTGGAGAATGATGCGGAGAGGCTCGATCCACTTGTCTTCATGGGAAGGAGCGGAGCGCTGACTGAGGCCGACACGGAAATCGCGGTAGAAATCGGGGAAAGGCTGGTCTTCGCCTGAGAGCTGCTTGTCGGCTTTAGCAGAGCGGTAGAACTCGAGGCCGTAGGTGTCGGTGAAGTCGATGCGGACGCGGATGTAGAGCTTGTCGTGGTGGTGGCGATAGTCGAGTTCGGCCTGCTGGGCGCTATAGTTCATGGAGCGCCGGCGGGAAGCTTCGACGATTTGGGTGTAGGGAGTGTAGACCTCGACCTCTGCGATGTAGGGGCCTTTGTCGGGCGCGGGGAGCGACTTAAAGTACTGAGAAAAGAAGGAGAGGGTGGATTGGTCGTTGTGCTGGCCGAGGAAGTAGGCATTGCGCACGGCTTCGGGGGAGAGAGGGGTGTCGAAGGCGAAGGCTGGAGAGATCAGGAGCAGAGACACGGCAAGGGTGGACAGTGAGGTTAGGCGGGAGCGCATGTGGCTGGCCCTCCTGAGAATTAGACGCGAAAGAATCGTACACTGGTTTCAGAGGAAGCGGGTGACTGAGATGGCTGACATCGGATTGAGGATAGAAACTGAAATTGAGGATGATGGGCGCTGGATCGCTGAAGTTTTAGATCTTCCAGGCGTGATGGCATACGGCGCCGCCGAGAACGAAGCGGTTGCGTCAGCGCATGCTCTCGCACTTCGCGTCTATGCTGATCATATCGGAGGCGAGAAAGAACCCACCGAATACAGTTGACCCGTTATATAGTCGCGTTGATCCCAAAAAGTTACCCAGCGAAAAACTAAGAAAGCTCGTCGAGATCGGCCGGAGGTTTGAGACGGCGGAGCTGGGACACAGTAATTCTCACGTAATTCACGATCGCATTGTCCAAAGCTTTTGGAGTGCTCACGTGGGATTCTTCTCGCTCTCGGCGCAGTAGCTCAGGGTCAACTCGGTTTGCGAGCTGCTTCATAGCTACACAAGTTGAATGGAATAGGTGAAATTGCTCATCGAGGGTTTTGGGGAGTTGAACCGTCCTAAATTTGCCAGATGGATCCAGCCACTTTTCAGGGGCTTGCGTGAAGAATCGGATGGTGTACTGCCGGTCGATGGGCGGAATGAATTCTGGGAACAAATGGTGAAATGCCTTTGAGTTGACGACAATTGTCGCGCCAGAAACGGACAGCTTGAGCGCTGCATAGTGAGTTTTGAGGCAGAGAATGGCAGCGGAATATTCGGATTCCGACAATTCAGACATCCTGAGGCCTTTGAACTGCTGAAGCCCCTCAGTCTGAGTTGCAAGGGAAGTGTGAAATGGCACCCAGTTTGTAAGCCTTGTTTTCGCTTTTTCCGAATCGCCCATTCTATGCATGCCCCACGCCGTAAGAGTTGCATATAGCATCTCGATGTGTCTCAAAGAAAGAAAGTTCTCCGCGCCAGCGACTAGACACTGTTCATGGAAATAGACACACGGCCCACCAAAGGCCAAGAACTGGTTGTGAGAGCCGGAGAAATAACGCTGCTGGTTCGCGAGAAATCTATCAATGTTGGTTTGCATATTCGTGTGATGGATCGGAATTCCGCGTCGATTCCGTGAGCTTTGAGTTGTCACCGGAGTATAAAACGGTTGGTGAACTGCGTTCTGCCAATGATCCTTTTGTGCGACTACTTCATCACGGGTGTTGGACTCAGGAAATGAGTCCGAGAACGGTCAGATGCGGCGGGGAGTGTTGGGGAAATCGAGCCAGACTTTTACGCCGCAGAAGTGGGAGCCTTCGGTGCAGATGGGGGTGGTGATGTTGGCGCGGAGATGGCAGGGGGGGCCGATGTGTTTGGCGAATTGGGGATGGACTTGGCGGAGTTGGGCGACTTCGTCCATGCTGGCGGCGTAGATTTCTTCCTGGGCGTTGAAGCAGGTGCGCATGGTCCATTTGTGGAGGAGATGGAGGAGGGAGCCGGATTCGACGAGGCGAATGGATTTGGCATTGGGGAGGAGATAGAGGGCGATTTCGGGTCGGACTCCCGCATCGATGAGTCTATTTTTGGCGGACCAAGCATCTTGCATGGCGCGGTCGTAGAGTTCTTTGGCGCGGGGATTTTGCGTTAGGAGAGCGGGAGTGATGTAGTCGGGGTCGCGGGTGTCGGCGAGAGTGAGGAGCGGGCGGGAGCCGGGGACCATGCGGTGGCGCTGGTCCTGGCTGTCGGCGGTGTGGCTGATTTTTTTTGCGAAGGTGTAATTGGCGTGCTGGAGAGCGCGCATCATGGGTGCGTGGACGCCGATATCGAGGATTTCGAGGCGGTAAGGATTGCGGGCGGGGTTGAGGAGGCGGTCGATGGCTTCGGCGTCGGAGCATTGGGATGCCGTGAGGCCGACGACGGCGCGGTAGGCTTCGGCCATGACGGCGGGGGCGTTGGGGGAGTAGTCGAGGAGCTTGGAAGTTTTTCCTTGGAGCTTGGCGTCGAATTCGATGGCGAAGGCATCGCCGGCTAATTGGGTCGTTGTGTCGGCGCTCCACTCGGGGCGTTCTTCCAAGGGTTCGGTTCCGAAGCGTTCGAAAAATTGCGGATCAATTTTTTTTACTTCGTCGACCATGTCTCTGACAACGGCGCGGGATTCGCTGGGCGTATCGGAAGCGGCGCTCATGCGCCAGAGGCGATGGAGGACGATGCCGGAGATGGTGTGGACCATCGTGGTAAAAGCCGCGACGGGAAGAACGTAGCGGGCGATTTCGATGGCGCGTTTTTCGGCGGAGCGCTCAATTTTTTGGATGTGCTTGGGGCTGGAGTTCGGGCCGACATGCCAGATGTCGGCGAGAATCGCGCGCGCGTCAGCGATCAGGAGAGTGGAGAGCTGGCGGTAATAATCCCAGGCTTTGACTACGGCTTGTTCGTAGATTTCCTTGCAAGATTCGCTGAAGTAGAGATCGACAGGCGGAACGTAGGCTTGGACACGATCCATTCGAACGTAGCGCTGGCTTTGCTGCTCGGAATTATAGAAGGGGTGGGCGTGGAGAAAGGACCAGACGAATTGGCGGCTGACGTTTTCTAGGCCGAACTCGAAGGTGGCGTGTTGAAAGACAGTGTGATGGCCGCTATTGAACGTGGCTGCGCCGATGTTGAGGCGTTGCTTGTCGGTGATTTCTTCGGGAGTGATGAGATGGTCGGCATAGCAGGTGCGGGCGGCCGCGATAGCCGAGTCAAATGGGTGGGCGAAGTAATTCCTGAGAGTGATGCGAGGGGCGAAGGTTTGTACTTGTGTGCCGGAGGGGACACCTTCGAACATGCGGGATTGAGTGGCCACGTTGGTGAGTCATTTTACACGGAAGTCGAAAGTTAAAAGTTGAAAGTTGAAAGGAAAGAGGAAGGAAAAAGATAACGCAGAGGCACAGAGGACTCAGAGACTCGCAGAGAAGAGGTAAAGAATAAGGGACAGACTTGGAAGTCTGTCCCTTTGAATAGAAGCATTGGGATAAACCGCGGGTTACTTTTTTGCGGCTGCGGTTTTGGAGGCTTCGACCTTGGCTGCAGCGTCGGCGTACTTCTTGGTGAAGCGTTCGACGCGGCCGGCGGTGTCAATCAACTTTTGTTTGCCAGTAAAGAAAGGGTGGCAATTGGAGCAGATTTCGACGTTGAGCTTCTCGCCTTTGATCGTTGAGCGCGTTTGGAAATTATTGCCGCAGGCGCAGTGCACTGTAACGGGATGATAGTCGGGATGAATACCGGGTTTCATGAGGCTCCATTCTGTCGCGTCCGGTCTGCACGGCGCCCCAAACTCAGGGGGAAGAGCCTCACCGCTGTTGGGTGAGCTACGACCGCGTCGCTAGGTCGCGAAGCAAACTCCAATTATACGAGAATATGGCAACATTTCCAAATGCGGGTCCGAAGGGTTCAACGGGAGAGGCCGTGGGATTGCGAACGAAGGGCGTTCTGGCGCGCGGTCTGGAGCATGGAAATTGACGCGAAATTAGGCTATGTTCTCGGTCCGGTCATCGTTCGAGGTGTGGATAGATTGCCGGGATCCGTCGAGGATAGGGGTGAGACATGAACTGGATGCGGGGAATGTGTGTGGGCGTTTCGGCGGGATTACTGGCGGCGGGTGCGTTTGCCGGAGGCAAGGTCAGCGCGAGAGGCGAAATCGAGGCCTTCAACAAGCGATTTGTTGAGATGCACGCGAAGATGGACACTGCCGGGATATTGGCTACGTGGGCGGAAGATGGGGTGGACCTGATGCCCGGACAAGCGCCCATGATTGGAAAGAAGGCGATCGTGGAATGGGTGCAGAATATAGTCGCGCAGATGCAGGACTACAAAGTGGTGAAGGAAGAAGTGGAGTTCCACAACATACAGATCTCCGGCGATTGGGCTTCGGAATGGGCCACGGAACGCCAGGTTGTGCAACCGCCTGATGGAAAGAAGGTGATCGACTCGCGAGGAAAAATGGCGCTGGTGCTGCACCGCGAGGCGAGCGGAAAGTGGAAGGTCAAGCAGGAGATGTGGAATCAGGCGGAGAAGCAGTGACCGAGTCGTGACGAGAGACTGATTGAATGACGGCCGAATCTCGTGGCGCGCAGGAAACTGGATTGTCTTAGGATTTCGAGAAGCGCCAGCGAGTCACGGATTCGGCGAAATTTGCGGCGTGTTCGTCCTGGCCGAAGGCGGTTTCAGGTTCGACGCGGTAGACGTTGCCGCCAGAGGCCAGGAGCATAGGTTCGACATCGCCGCCATATTTTGCGTTGTAGACGGCGGCGAGACGCTTCCAAATGGCGCGGTCGGTGATTTCCTGGGGTACGCCTTCCAGGATGACGGCTTCGTCTGCCCGTTCCGTGCCGATCGAGCAATAGTTGTGAGCGGCAATGTTTTTTGCCTTACGCGTTTTCGGCCCGGTGCTGAACCAAAAGGCGTCTTCCCACCAGACTCCCCAAATCAACATGAGATGAGGCTGCCCGCCGGGACGCGTTGTGGCGACCCAATAATTGTGGGATTTTTCGAGGCGTTCGACAGCCCAACTCCAGGGCTTTAAGCCCTTCTCGTGATCCTTGGGCATGGCCCCGTAATCCGGCCAGTATGGGCGGCTGGGCTGCGGTTCCTTCATGAGAGCCTCCGCGGTGCTCTTTTTGGCATGGAGATTCTAGCAGGATGAGAAAGCCGCGGGGACTAAAGCACGGGAAACAAGGAGCGAGAGCGGAAGGGTTTGCGCTTGCGGGCCAGATTCGCTTCGCGTAGTTTCACAGGCATGCGGGTAGAAGTGGTTGAAAAAATAGCAACGCCTTCGAAAGCGGCGACGGAAGCTGCTGGAGACGCGTCTGCCAGTCTCGCCGTTAAGAATTTCCTTGCGGCTATAGACAGCGACGACTCGCTTTTTTGCGTGGCGCAACCGCTGGCTGGACCGTCGCCGGAGGAAGCGGCGGCCGGCAGCATTTATTCCGGGGATATGATTCTCGAGTTTCGGGAGGCCGAACATTGCCGGCAGAGAAGCTTGCATTTTCTACTTCTGGAGAAATTGATCGAGCTGTTGAGGGGAGCAGGTTCACAGGAATCTCTTGAGGCTGCGCTTTGCTTAACTTCCGGAACTATCCCGGCAGGTGGCTCGCTAAACGCGCCAAGCAGCGAAGGATTGCCGATCCAGAAAGTAATGGCCCTGTGGATTAAGCTTGCAGCTAAAGGAGATTCGGCGGATCAGGCGGTGCTCCGCTGGGGGCTGGGGCTTGCGCATTTACAGCAGGCGATTCTTTTTACTTCACGCCATTTGCGATTGCATCTGACGCAGACGCGAAGTTGATTGCGGGAAAAAGAGTGAGGATCCGGAAACGAGCAGTCTCGTTTTCAGGAGACGAATGCGCACCCAATGCGATAGGCGCCTTGCGGAGTGCGTTGGAACCAGACAGGCTTCAGATTGACTCGTACTGGCGGAAGAATGGGCACGTGCAAGACGGCCAGAATACTGTCCGGGACTTCTTCCTGCGATTCCAGTTCGAGCGCGACTCCGCCAAAACCCAGATCCAAGACACGAGCGCGGCGAATTCCCTGATCGCCAAGAACGGCGTAGGCGTTTGTGCCGGACATGGAAACGCGTTCGGCTTTGCGCGGGACAGAGAAGACACGTGCGGCAGGCTGCGCGGACAAGGATTGGCTGGCGGAAATTTCGGAAGCGGGGCTAGAAGCTGCGATATCGATGGAGCTTTCGGATTTTTCCGGGGGGCGCTTCGATTCGAACGGGATGGGACGCGGAGCGGAAGACTGTCTTTCCGGTGTGGAAGGAGAGGAAGCTTCCTCGGAGGGAGCGGATGCAATCTCCGTGCGAGATCCGCCTGTGGGAGCCTTGCCGTGATTTGCGTGCTTCGAGCGATAGAGCCGCTCATCAGCAACGTGAATCAATTGATCTGCTTGATCGCCGTCCTGGGGAAATGTAGCGACGCCGTGGTCCATGCTGACGCTCACACCCATTTGGAAGTGAGCGATCGATTCCTCAAATACAGTGCCGATGCGCCGGCTGAGGGCGAGCGCTTGTGCCGCATCGGTTTGCGGAAGAAGAAGCGCGAATTCATCGCCGCCGATGCGAAATGCGGAGTCCGAAGTACGCAGAGCTTTTTTCAAAGTTGCCGCAGCGGCGCACAAGACTTCATCGCCGCGCGGGTGGCCGTGCTTATCGTTGACCTCCTTGAAGCGATGTAAATCGAGGATGACAAGGCCGAGAGGCAGGCCATAACGGCGAGCGCGATTCAGTTCCTTTTCGAAGGCTTCGCCAAAGAGACGGCGGTTGTAAAGGCCTGTGAGTGGATCCGTGATGGCGTTCAACTGCAGCTTTTTCAATTCGTCGTACTCGATGAGAATGGGAACGCGAAAGAGTCCAGCAGAAGTAAGAACGTCCATAAGTGCCGTTTTCAAAGAGATTTGCCGCTCCATGTGTTCGCTGAGCTCGCGCCGGCGAGTCAACATCTCATCCCAGATCTGTACACATTGCGCTTCTCGAAGATCCAGGTGGGTTATGGTTTTGAAGTAACGTTGGAGGAATTGGCCACGCGCAGGAATATCCAGGCTTTCGAGCGTGTCTGCAAGCAGCTCGAGATACGAATCCTCAATCGGCAAACGCGGGGGCGCAGGGGCGCCGGGGCTGGGCATATCCGGTATACACCTGACTCTAGCCTATCCCCGCGGGGTTTGGGGAAAGCACATATGGCTTTCACTTTCTATATGGAGCAAGCCTGAGACCAATCAAAGGCTGGTGTCGGGCCCCTCCAACGTGCATCCTGGAAACCTGGATTTCTGGCTAACTCCTTACGGGAGCAGAGCATAGAGCTAAAACTCTGGAAACGTTCCTTGCATGGATTTGGCCCAATGTAACTTTTCTACCCGAGGTATGGCAAACCGTTCGTCAAAGAGGCAATACTTTACTCAAGTGGCTTGAGGAATTCCAGTCCAAATAGTCGCACATCTCCGGCCGAATCCTGGCGCAGCACCCTGGCGGTAATGGGCGGGGTTTCGCTGGGAACAACGCCCGAAGCCGCCGAGGAGGGGGCGGGGATGGTGAGATGGACGATCTGATCGGGCCGCAGAATGTGGGTAGAGGCGACGCAAGCACCCGTGGCACTAATGTTGAGTGTCTTAGTGAGTTCAATGAATTCGGCGCCGGAGGTATCCGCAGCACGCAGGAAGACAGGCATTTGCAAGCGAATGCGAGGGGATCGTCGAGTGTTAGTGGGATCCACGCGCTGACCATCCTTTAGAAGACCAGTTTGCATAGTAATTCGCTTAGTACCGGGGAACTAGTACGGGAATAAGCACCCGGAGTGCCATAATTGAACTGGTGAAGATGGCAAATAAAGCATTTACTGTCATACAGATATGGAGGGCTCGGAATCGACAATTTCTTGCTCGGTCATTCTTGTTCACGCCCGTGCCAGTTGGTTTCCGTAAATGTGCAAATGGAACGCATTAACCATTGACAGTCTGAAAGTCCTCTGCGAGCATGAGAAACCGTCAAGGGAAAATTTTTTCCTCTTATTGGGGAGCGACGGAACCTGCACATGCCTGGGATCATTACCACAGCTACGGTTGCCGATCATCGGAGAGTACTGGCCCTGCCTTTTGGGTTCGTAAGCAGGCTTCTTGAGGCGGTGAAAACCCCTCTTTGGGTAGCGGAAAGAAGCGGGAGAGTGCTCGCGTCGAACGGCAGCGCCCGGCAATATCTTGGCGTGGAGACCGCAAACGATTTTAGCCAGTTCAACGTATTTAACGACCTGTTACAAATCGACCCGAATCAGATTGGCCAGAAAATCGACGCTGGCGAACATGAGGTCGAAGTTGAAACGACGCGTGGCGAGAAGAAAATTCGCGCGCGAATGCAGTGGATTCCGGACCCGGGATGCGTGATCGTCCAACTGGAGACGGAGTCTCCAGGAGAGCCCGCGCCAGATGTGGCGACGCAGCTCACCGTGCAGGAGTTGCTCCAGGAACGCGAAATCACGTATCGGAATTTGCTGGCCGCGTATTTGAAATTGCAGGAAGTAAACCGGCAGAAGACGGTGTTTTTGGCGTCCGCGGCGCATGAATTGAAGACGCCGCTGGCCGTGATTAAAGGTTACTACGACTTGATGCTGACGGGTTCTCTGGGGCGCTTGACGGACAAGCAGCGCGACATTCTGGAAGAATCGAAGGATAGTTGCGAGCGGCTGGTGCGGCTGGTTTCGATGTTCCTGAACTATTCCGCTTTAGAGAGCGGAAAGCTCGTGCTGCAACTCCGCGAAAATGATTTGCGCGATTGTTTGGATGAGCTGTCGAAGCGCTGGTCCGAAGCTTTTCAGCGCAAGGGCGTCAAGCTGGACGCCAGCTTCGATCCATCGATACCGACGTTCCGCTTCGATTACCAGAAAGTGCAGCAAGCGGCCGCAAATCTTCTGGATAATTCGTTGAAGCATACGCCCGCGGGTGGAACGGTGACGTTGAAGGCTGGACCGCATTTCTGGGAGCGCCGCGTCGCGGCAGTCGCGCCGGTCGAAGAGCGCCGGCGATTTCGCCTGCCTCGGCCGAACAGCGTCGAGGTATCTGTCGCCGATTCAGGCCCGGGGATAGCCGCCGAACATCACCAGGAAATATTTGAAGATTTTGTACGCGTGGACCGCAACACTTCTGGAATGGGACTTGGTCTTGCTATCGCCAAACGCTTGATTCAAGCGCATCGCGGCAAGATCTGGGTAGAAAGCGAACCGAAGTCAGGAAGCAAATTCACGTTTTTGTTGCCGATGGATCAAGGTTAGTTTTGGGATTTTGGGGCCGGGCAACGGGAGAACTCAATGGGCGCTAAAGAGAGAATACTGGTCGTCGATGACGAGCCGAGCATCCGAAAGTATTTGCAGACGTTGCTGGAAGTGGACGGTTACGACGTCGAGACGGTCAGTTCCGGAAGAGAAGCAATCGCCAAAGTAAGCGGTGGTGACCGGCCGGATTTCATCATTCTGGATGTCCTGATGCCGGAGTTGAATGGCATCGAAACTTTGAAAGAGCTGATGCAGGCGGACCGCAGCCTGAACGTCATTATGCTTTCCTGCTCGAATGAAGTGGGCACGGTCGTGGAAGCGATTCGCATCGGCGCACACGATTACCTGACGAAACCGTTCGAGAAGACCGAGCTGGACGCGGCCATGCTGAAGTCTCGCCAGAAGAAACAGCTCACGACGGAAAATCAGGCATTGCGCGATTACTGCGACCAGGTCACGGAGGATCTAAGTTTTCTCGCCGCCAGTCCGCAGATGGTGCGCATTCGGCAGCAAATATTACAGATTGCTCCGGTGGACGTACCGGTTTTTATCTGTGGAGAAAGCGGCGTTGGCAAGGAAGTCGTGGCGCGAATGATTCACTTGCGTTCGAAGCGGCGCAACCAGCCATTCATAAAGGTGAATTGCGCGGCGCTGCCCGGAGAACTGCTGGAATCGGAGCTGTTTGGTTTTGAACAAGGCGCTTTTACGGGCGCAATACGGAGCAAGCCCGGCAAATTTGAAATGGCGAACAAGGGGACGATTTTTCTCGATGAAATCGCGGAGATGACCACGCCCTTGCAGGCCAAGCTGCTTCATGTCCTGCAGGATCACCAATATTCGCGGCTCGGTGGACGGCACCTCATCGATACGGATGTGCGCGTGCTGGCGGCTACGAACGTGGACGTGCAAGAAGCCATGAAGACGGGCCGATTCCGCGAAGACCTTTACTACCGGCTGAATGTGCTTTCGATCCTGGTGCCGCCATTGCGCGAACGGCTGGTCGAGATTCCACTGCTTTTCCGGCATTTTCTCGAGCAGTACAGCGAGAAATTCGGGAAGACTCCGGCGGGTCCATCGAAGCATTTGCTGGATGCGGCGGTAAATTATCCGTGGCCGGGCAATTTGCGCGAACTCGAGAATTTCGTGAAGCGCTACGTCATTCTTGAAGATGACGAAGGCAGTCTGCGGGAACTGGTGGAAATGTCTTCCGCGCGTCAACGCACTTCTCCTAGAGAAGAGCCCGCGCCACCTCGTGAGCAAGGTTTGAAAGCGCTGGTTCGCGGATTGAAAGACGAAGCGGAAATGGAAGCGATTGCGGATGCGCTCGAGAAGACCCGCTGGTGCCGCAAGGACGCCGCGAAGATGCTGGGCATCAGCTACAAGGCGCTGCTCTATAAAATGCGGCAATTCAATCTGGATACGCCGCGCACGCGGCGTTCGGCCACGTCGCCGTCAGCAGTGGAATCGCCGGCAACCGTGGGAACCCGAAACGGATAGGACTCCAGGAAATTTCTTCGATGCATCCCGCCGGGGGCAGGACTGGCAAAGATTGCTGATTTCTAGTAAGTTCACATGCTGACAGCGGGGTTCAAAGAACGTCACCGCCGCAAGTACCGGAGGTCGGGGGAATGACGGAACGCCGGACGGCTCGCCGTTATGATTTGTCCTTGCCAGTTATCATTCGAGTACCTACCGAACGCCAAGTGGATTCGCAGGAAGGAAAAACGCGCGACATCTCGACGCGGGGGTTATATTTTGTGATCGAGCAGGATCTCGAGGCGGGCTCGGAGTTGGATATTACTCTGACACTTCCGGCGGAGATTACGCATGGCACGGAAGTTTTTGTGCGTGCGCTTGGAAAAGTCGTTCGAGTCGAGCGGCGGATGGATGATGGCACGGTCCGGATGGGCGTCGCCGCCGTAATCGAGCGATACGATATCATTCGCGGAGAAGCGGCGAGGGCATAGCGATGAAAGTAGCAATACGCCGCCTCGAGATGGCAAGTTGAAAAGCGTTCTTTCTACAGACCTTTGTGCATTCCCTCGTTAGTGGAGAAAGTGAAGCAGTCTTTTTTCTTAGTTTCAATTCCACGATTCTACTTTCAGAAACATCGCGAGCTCGCGGATTTTGATGAAGCGTGCACGACGAGCGGCCTCGCCGCACAGTCCTTTTGTCTGCAACAGCGGCGCACGCTTGGCGTGCGCCGCTGTTGCTTGTTGTTACGGAGCGGGTTTGAAGGCTACGGTGGTGGAAGACCAGTTTCCTGTGGCGAGGCCGGCGTATTGGGGTATCCAGGTGATGCTGACGGGGGCAGTGCCGGTAGTGAAGAAATGGCCCCAGCCGTTGTTTTGGTCGATGGGTTCGGGACCGCTTTGATTTTCTCCGTCAAACGTGTTGGTATCGAAATACCAGCCGGAACCGGCGAGTCCTGCGCCGGTGTTGAAGTCCCAAATGACTTCGGTAAAGAGGAGTTCGCCGGCTTCGGCAGGCGAGATCGTATAGGGCATGGTCAGATTGCCCGCATTAGATTGAGAGCCGGCCGCGCCGCCGGTGGTATCCAGCGGGGCGACAGCAGCGCCGGTCACGTCATACAGGAAGAAGCTGAAATCTCCGTCGGTGGCGCTCCAGCTGACGGTGAGACGCAGGTTGCCGGAAGAGTTGGCATTTCCGGCGTAGAAGGCTTGCGTGACATCGTTCCCAGCCTGAATTTGCGTGGCCCCAGCTTGCGCCCAGGCATTGTTGTTGTTGTCGGTCACGTCGGTGACCGTGCAAGCGAGAAAGCCGCCACCAATCATAGCTACAAGCAGATTGCCGGAGGACGGGAACTGCACGACGGTCGGATTGGGAAAGGGATTTCCGGTGCCGCCGGCATCGGCGTGGAACGGAACATTTTCATGCACGAGATGGACGATGCGCATGCCGGAGGGGACGCCACCCGTGGCGCCGGTCTTCAAGAGAATGCCTGCGGAGATCCACTTTTGGCTGGTGCCCATGGAGAAAGTGGGATTCACGGGGCTGGTGGAGTTGTACACGCCGTATTGAGCGGCCCAACCGTCCAGAATGTCGGCGCTCAAAAGGCTCCAGGAAATGTTGCTTTGCGAGCCGGCCGTGAAACTGGATTGATTGGTGGAAAGACTGAAAGCGACTTGATAGGCCAGATCACCGGTGACGCTGGGAGTCAAGCTTCCGGAAGAGACGGACGTGCCGGAGCCTTGCGCGCCGGAGCCGGAGCCGTCGACAGCGACGACGTTATCAAATTCGGTGGCCATGGGCTGAACGAAGCCGCCTGGATCGGAACTGAAGCAAACGGAGACGAGGCGGGCGCCGGCGGCAACGTTAAAGGCCGTGGCAATGCCGATGGATTGCGTGTCCGTGGAATCGAAATAGTTGACTTGCACGGAATAGGAGTTGCCCTTGTCGTCGTGGACGGAGGGCGTGGGATTGCTATTGAAAGTGAAGCCGACAACGACGGTGTTTCCAGCGGTGGTGAAATTGGGAAGCTGGAAGTGGTAGCAATACGGGCTGGTAAAGGCGTTGTTGACGGACCCTCCGCCACGCGTATTGGAACTGCTGACGTGCTGTACTAGGGCGGCCGTCCCTGGGCCACCCCCCGAAACGGACGAAGTAACGGTCAAGTTTGCGGCTAGACTGATCACGCCACCAAAAGTCGCGTTGATCTGAGTTGTCCCCGCGGCGACGCCAGTGGCCAGCCCTGTGCTGGTTCCAATTGTTGCCACTGCGGTATTCGACGAAGTCCAAACCGCCGTCGCAGTAAGATTTTGTGTGCTGCTATCGCTGAACGTTCCCGTGGCGGAGAATTGTTCCGCGGAACCTTGCGTGATCGAAGGGCCAACCGGAGTCACGGCGATGGACACCAGCGTTGGAGCTGGCGGAACACCTTCCGATCCAGAGCCATTGACTGCCACAGCGGCCTTAAAAGCGACCATCTGCATAATCCAGTTCGCGGAGGCGTTGAGCGGTGCGCTCGCTGAATAACTTCCGACCGTCGAAACAGTTTTGTCCTCGACGATGTCACCGTCGGGGCTGGTAAGAATCCGCTTGGTGAAACCGCTCCCCGGCCCAGAAGTCAGGCTGACGACTATGTTCGCTCCGAGGATTAGGTCGCTGGGATTCGTTGTCGTTGCGGATGGAGAAGCGCTGGAACTGCTGTTACCTATGGCCGCGGTCGCGACATCGAACGGGCTAACGGGATCGAGACCGCCGTACTCAAGAATGCGGATGTCGGCAGCCGAGGCTGAACTGCTGAAAGTCACATTGACCACGTTGGCCCTTGCGGCGGCCGTATGAATGTTTTTCGCGTAATAGATGGATTGCGACAGCGCAGCCGAGACCTTGGATGGACCGACAGCGAGCGCGTATGCGTTACCGGAAGAATCGCTCACAGAATTGACGCTGGCCGTTGTGTCGTTCCAACCGACTACGACTACGTTGAGGTCGCCGGCAACCTGAGCCGCAGAAAAAGTAACCGTAAAGGACGTTGCGCCAGATTGAGGCGTGGCGTAATTGGCCTGAACGAAACTAATTGTGGCGAAGCTTGCATTCGTCGCCGTCAGAGTCGCAACGGTCGCGGTATTGGAATAGCTGCTGAAGTTACCGGCTGCATCGATTGCGCGCAGGCGGTAGCTGTAAGAAGTGGAGGCCGAAAGACCGGTGTTGCTGTAGGTGGTTCCCGCGGGAGTAGCGATCTGTGAAAAACTCGTGCAGCCGGAACCTTGGCAGCGTTCGAGGAGATAGCCGGTCACGCCGACATTGTCCGTGGAAGCTGTCCAGGAAAGATTGATCTGGCTGATGCTGGTGGCCATGGCCGCCAGGTTATTGGGCGCGGTGGGAGAAGTGGTGTCAGCCAACGCTGGAGTCATGACCGTTGCGATATTCGAATAACTGCTTAGATTGCCGGCAGCGTCGGTGGCGCGCACGCGGTAGCTGTAAGAAGTGGAGGCCGAAAGACCGGTGTTGCTATAGGTGGTTCCCGCGGGAGTGGCGATCTGAGAAAAACTCGCGCAGGCCGAACCTTGGCAGCGTTCGAGGAGATAGCCGGTCACGCCAACGTTGTCCGTGGAAGCTGTCCAGGAAAGATTGATCTGGCTGGTGCTGATGGCCGTGGCTGCCAGGCTATTGGGCGCTGTAGGGACGGTCGTGTCTGCCAACGACGGCGTGACGACGATTGCAACATTGGAATAACCGCTAAGGTTGCCGGCCGCGTCGGTGGCACGCACGCGGTAGCTATAAGTAGTAGAGGCCGTAAGTCCAGAGTCGCTGTACGCGGTTCCCGTGGGGGTGGCGATCTGAGAGAAACTTGTGCAGCTGGAACCTTGGCAGCGCTCCAGGAGATAGCTAGTAACGCCGACGTTGTCCGTGGAAGCGGTCCAACTCAGGTTGACGGCGGAGGGGCTGCTCGAAGTTGTCGTGAGATTGGAAGGAGCTGTCGGCGGTTGGGTATCTGTGACTTGTGAGATCGGCGTAATCATATCGTTCTGGATTTCTGCCGCTGTAAGAGCCACGTTGTAGATACGCACCTCGTCGATGATGCCCTTGAAATACTGGCCGAACGCGGCATCGCCTCCAATTTGCAGAGCCTGGGTCGAAGTGGTGATGGAATCGGAGATGTTGCGGCTGGCTACCTGCACTCCGTTGATATAGAGCAAGAGCGTGGTGCCGTTGTAGGTTGCGGTGAGATGCGTCCAGGCGTTGGCAGCCAGAGAGGAAGCACCCGCGAGAAACTGATCACCGTGCGAGGCAAACATCGCGCCAACGGCGGGAGGGTTCCTCGAAAGGCTGGAGCCAGCCTCAAGAAAATAAATATCGTTTTGCTTGTAAATGACATCTTCCCAGGAAAGGGGAACGCTCGTCGGAGAGACCCATGCCTCGAGAGTCATTCCGCTCGAGAGATGCAGAGACGCGGAGTCGTTGACAACGACTCGGGATGAACTGCCATTGAAAGAAAGCGCTCCACCATATTTCCCCGCGGTGATCCAGGTTGCACCCGAGATGGTCCCGTTATTGCCATTGCCGGAAGAATCCGCTACGGTTGCCCCCGAACCTGCATTAAAACTATATGCCGCGACAAGGCCCGAGGTAGCTGCTTGCACGTGTGAAAGCAAGGATTGCGCGGCGACTATCATTGCGAAGCAAGAAATTACAAGACAAGCGGCCAGAAGCAACTGCGAAACTCGATCATGTGACTTTCTCAGGATATTCCAGCGTGAACGCATAGCACAGTCTCCCCTTTGAAGTCATTGCGTGGGTCCCGGAGTTCCCACGATGCAGCTTTTCTTTGACCAAGGGGCTAGGGGGCCAAAGTTTGAAGTAGTTGGTTCGATCCAATGCGAAATTCAAAACACATTATTATTTCGGAAGGTTTTCCCCGGGTGGGATGAGAAAACCTGCTTCTCTAGCTGGAGACGCCTTCTATTCCCACAATTCAACAAGTCCAAGAGGGCGTTAGAGAAGCATTCAAATTAAAGCGCCGACTGAAAGCAACAATCCCGAGCGAATCAGCGGCGCCGCTCAGTACGCAAGAACAATCTTAGCAGCGGAACAGAATTTGTCCAGACGAGTGTGCATTAAAATATACGGTCATGGATGTTCAAAACTGGACAAAGCTGCTTCAGAGGAGCCGACCGGCTTTTCTTTTCAGGGGCAGGAGGAAAAACTGGAGGCCGATTCAGGCGCTTCGTCCAGAAATTCGGGGGAATTCAAGTTGAGTCTTCGGCACAGAATTCGAGTGATTTGCTTTATTAACAAATTCCAATCGTGCTTTCTGGCTATGGCTTGCCGAATCTCGCGGACTTCGGCGGAGTTGGCTTCTGGTTGTAGCGCCTTGGAAATAGCGTCAGACCATTCTTGTATTCCGGTGGCTAGCTGAATCGTTCCCTGAAATTCCTGCAGGAGACGCGTCGGTGAAGCGACCACCGGGCGTCCGGAGGCGAGATACTCGTGCAGTTTAAGAGGATAGACGTATCGGGTGTAATCGTTCAGCAGATAGGGCATCATGCAGACATCGAAATGCTGAGGAAAAAGAGGCATTTGTGCGGTGGTTACGTGTCCGACGAAATGCATATTCGCCCGACGTGATAGTTCTTCCACCGCGCGATTGGTGAGCTCTTCATTTTTCCGAGCACCGACAAACACAAAAGAATAGTCGGGATGCTTCTCGGAAAGCGCCGACAGTAAATTCCAGTCTAATGTTTTCTTCAGGTAGCCTGCGTATCCAATGCGGGGATGAGGAATCCCTTGCAAACGCCCGGGTTCCGGAAATGGGGTAGCGAAAGCTTTGTAAGCAACGCCGTTAGGAATCAGATTCACATGGGGATTCGATGTGCCCTTTTTTTCCAGGAGCGCTTGCGTGTGCACGAAAACTTGATCCACGCGCCGTAATAATTCCTGTTCTTGCTCGGTATTGGGGAGATCTACGTCCGAGAACGTGTATTCATCCACTATGTGGTAACAGCTGAGGTCCGCCTTGAGAGCCTCCAGGCTCTCAGCGAACTCAGGCCGCCAAATGTAGAGCACGATTTTGCGGCATCCTCTCTTCCGCAAGAGGTCCCTGGCACGCTCAAGTCTCTTCTGGAAGATATACGCCGCAAGCTTGCGCGGCCTGTAAAACTTTGGAAACCAGAGTTCCGCTTCATAGACTTGAAAGCCCGCTGCCATGGCGGGTGTTTGATCAGCTTTGATTTCCTGCCGCTCGAAATTGTGCCGCCATTCAGGCGAAGGATTTACCCAGACGACTTGGAAATAATTGGCAAGGCGGGTCAGGATCTGGTGGCGCGACATCCATTCCCGGCTCCAGTCATCGGCAACTAGGGCGATGACCCCAACTTCAGGAATGAGAGGAGAGTTTGCCATAGCCGTGGAGATGGATTGCCGATTTCAGTGCCAGCGCGATTTCTAAACGGACCCGAGTGCTGCTCAAACCCCTTCCCAAGTCCAAGTATTCATTCCTTGATGTGATTATTCAACACGCGTGCTGTAATGAGGTTCTCAATAGTTCCATATCTGCAATGCAACGTTGTCGGTGGATGTGGGCTACGGGGAACTCAGTAATGGGACTTTCAGTGCTTTTAGACGGAAGCTTGGCTGGGTAACCGTAGATCGAGAAAGGGCGGGCAAGGTAGCGAGCCATAAGTAGGTCAATGACTTGTCAACAATTTGTTGACAAAACCGTGGGGACAACTCTAGGCAATTTTTTTCTCTTCCGGTATCTCTCACTTCACCACTGCCCGGTAACATGACCCCTACTACCACGTATCCTCGGCTCATCAGACCTGCCCTTGGGCCTGCACCGAGGTCCGCTGCAAATAAATGAAAAAAAAAGAGTTATTAATTTCATCGGAACCGTTTTTTGCAACCACTTGCGATTACAGCTTCTTCGTCTTTTGGCGCTTGGGGTGCTTATTCCTTGGATGTCGGTGTTCGTCCCGGGAAAAGGACATGGCAGGTAATAGTTCAAAACAAGGGCCGTCGCAGGCGGACACTTACGCTCTTCCGCCGGACGACATCATTTTTGGCTGCACGTCCGCCATGCTCACCATCCGCCACCAACTCGAGAAGGTGTGCAGCGCGAATATACCCATCCTTATTCAGGGCGGCGGAGGAAGCGGCAAGGAAATCCTGGCCCGTTGGATTCACCGCCGCTCGTCCAGAAACTCCGGGCCATTCATTAAGCTGAATTTTGCCGCGATTCCGGGCAGCCTCATCGAGAGCGAGTTATTCGGCTATGAGGCCGGCGCTTTCACGGGCGCAAATTCTCCGCGCATCGGCCGTGTCGAGATGGCGCAAGGTGGGACGCTTTTACTGGATCAGCTCACCGATCTGGATTCTTCCTTCCAAGCGAAATTATTACAGCTGCTGCAGGATGGCCGCTTTACCCGATTGGGAGATCAAGAAGAGCGCCGATTGGAGGCCCGCATCATCTGTGCAAACTGCGGACGGCTTGAAGAAGCCGTAAAATCGGGCCACTTCCGCCAGGACCTTTATTACCGCGTCAACGTTTTTGAAGTTGTTCTACCGCCGCTCTCTGCGCGCCGGGACGACATTCCGGCCATTGCGAGTTATATGTTGGGTCAATTGAGCCTTCGTTTTCAACGCGAAGCTCCAAAGCTGGAAGAAAGCAAACTCAGGCTCTTGCAGAACCGTGATTGGCCGGGAAACATCCGCGAAATGGAAAACTGGCTGTCGCGTTACGTGCTTCTCGGGGATGAAGAATTACCAAGAGAGAATCCTTCCGTGAAGCTTCAGGCCTCCATTGCCAAGGCGGGAGCCGAAGAAGGAACGATTCCACTGAAACGTATCGTGAGGCAAGCGGGCAAGGCATTGAGCCGCGAATTGATTCTAGGGGCTCTTCAGGCCAATCGCTGGAATCGCAGGAAAGCAGCGAGGGATTTGAAGATTAGCTACCGAACACTTCTATACGAGATTCGGGAAGTAGGGCTGCCTTCGAAACGGGTTCAGAAGCAAGCCATCCAATCCGCGGCACCTCTCAGTGCCACTCCCGTATCCACGGATTAGTAGTCGCAAAATTCGGCTACATCGGGTCCATGCGCGCCTCAAACGAGCGCTTCAAACGATTCCCATTTACTTTGATTGCATCTTTGAGCCTCGAAATGGGACGGTGGTTCCACAAAATTGTGCGAAATCCTTGCCTGAAACGGCCCAGCTCCGCACTTCCTTTTTCATTGGGTTTCTCGAATAAAAAACTCTCGTATTAACTACCACGAACTCGGTGCGCAAAAGGACAAGACGGTAGCTCTTCGCAAGAATGCGCTCGTCTTAGCCAGCTTGTTTCGCATATCCCAGTAATCGACTGAAATAAAAGAACATATTGTCCTCGACGGCTTCTTTTCGTAGCCTGAATTTTCACTGCCCACAAGGACAGGGACTATCCCGTTCCTCTCTACTGACCTCTTTCTCGCCCTATGTCCAGTTACATCCACACCTCGCGCCTTCTAGCCTAGGTTTGCCTGGGGGGACTAGCGCGCCTGAGCTTGCAGAGCAAAAGCGCGTAGCATCTGAGGGAAATGGATAAATGTCCAGTATTGCTCGCTGCAAGAATCCGATCGCAGACAGAATTTCATTCTTAGCGGTCCTCCTCGTGGGGACGCTTTCCACCCTAGTCCTGAGCGGATGCGCCGGATTAGTGAGCAATAAGTCTACGACACCAACTCAGGAAACGCTGACCATTTCCAGTCTGCAGGCAAGCAACGCGACCACTACCGGGTTCCAGGTCAGTTGGGCAACGAGTCAGGCTGCCAATTCTGCGGTCAACTACGGCACTACCACCTCCTACGGCATAAGCACACCGGCTAACAGTTCGATGGTTACCGCCCACCAGATGAGCCTCACAGGTCTGGCTCCAGGAACTTTGTACCACTTTCGAGTTCAGTCGGTGGATGCCAACGGCGATTCCGCATCGAGCTCCGACTCCACCTTCGCCACAACCGGTGGTCTTCCCGCGATCAGCGGCGTAACCGCAAGCAATATCACGACCAGCGGGGCGACGATCATCTGGACCACGAACACCAATACGAGTTCGCAAGTGAGTTACGGGACAACCGCCGCGTACGGCCAGAAATCGGCGTTGAATTCGACTCTTGCGTCGAGCCATTCCATAACGCTCTCCGGACTAACTGCCTCGACGATGTATCACTACCAGGCCGTTTCGGTTGATGGCTCAGGAAATCAGGTGACTAGCGCGGACTTCACGTTCACGACGACTGCCGCGGTCACACTACCCACGATCAGCGCCGTTGTTTCCAGCAACATCACGGCCAGCGGCGCGACGATCGCCTGGACTACAAACACCAATACGAGTTCGCAGGTGAATTACGGGACAACTGCCGCGTATGGGCAAAGGTCAGCGTTGAATTCGACTCTCGCGACGGGCCATTCCGTAGCGCTCTCCGGATTAACCGCCTCGACGCTGTATCACTTTCAGGCAGTTTCGGTGGATGGTTCCGGCAAACAAGTGGTCAGTGCGGACTTGACGTTCACGACTACTGCTGGAGTCACATTGCCTACGATCAGCGCCGTTGCTTCAAGCAGCATTACAACCACTGGAGCCACGATCACTTGGACCACAAACACCAATACTAGTTCGCAGGTGAACTACGGGACGACCGTAGCCTACGGGCAAAAATCAGCGTTGAATTCGACTCTCGCGACGGGACATTCCGTGACGCTCTCCGGATTAACCGCCTCGACGCTGTATCACTATCAGGCTGTTTCGATTGATGGCTCAGGCAATCAAGTGGTTAGTGCGGACTTTACCTTCACTACGACTGCCACAACCCCGCTTCCCACGATCAGCGCCGTTGGTTCGAGCAACGTTACGACCACCGGTGGGACTATCACCTGGACCACAAACACCATCACTACCTCCCAGGTGAATTACGGGACGACCGCAGCGTACGGGCAAAAGTCTGCATTGAATTCTGCTCTGGTGACGAGCCATTCCGTAACACTCTCCGGATTGACCGCCTCGACGCTCTATCACTTTCAAGCAGTTTCGGTAGACGGCTCAGGGAATCAAGTGCTCAGTGCGGATTTCACCTTTACCACGGCCGCCACGGCCCCGCTCCCAACCATCAGCGCTGTTGCTTCGAGCAACATCACGACCACCGGTGCCACGATCACCTGGACAACAAACACCAACACGAGCTCGCAGTTGAATTATGGCACTACAGCCGCCTATGGACAGAAGACTGCGCTGAATTCGACCTTAGTGACCAGCCACTCGGTGGCGCTCACCGGATTGACTTCTTCCACCTTGTACCACTATCAAGCGCTTTCCGTAGACGGGTCTGGAAATCAGGTCGCCAGTACTGACTTTACCCTGACAACCGCCGCAGCGCCGCTGCCTGTAATCAGCGGAGTAACTGCCAGCAATATCACTTCGAGTGGCGCCACGATCATGTGGACCACCAACACGGTCACAAGTTCGCAAGTGAACTACGGAACCACCGCTGCCTACGGACAGCAGTCCGCTCTGAACTCCAGCCTCGTGACAAGTCACTCGGTAGCGCTTTCTGGACTCACAGCTTCCACCTTGTTTCACTACCAGGCTGTTTCGGTGGACGGAACCGGCAATCAAACAACCAGCGCGGACTTCACCTTTACGACCGCTTCAGCCTCCACTGGCGGAGGTAGCTTTACCGCCAATCAATGGACGAAATTGAACAGCAGCACCGCACTTAAGGGCTCCGTCGATCATTGCCCCGCCAACAATTTCAACAGCTGGGGCTACAACTTTGACCAATTTTGCCAAGGCGTCTTTGATGCCTGGACGGCCTTCGGATACACCACGGCGAGCGTCGATGGCGCGTGCATGATCGAAGCCGGCGGCGGGCATAGCGATTACGCTGGAAACGAGTTGTATGAGATGTGCCCAGCAACGTCCAACGGCTCTGGGCAGGCACTGGGCCAGATGGTACGGCTGACCAATCCAAGCCAGCCTGCTTCTTCGTGCAGCAATATTGACCCGCTGTCAGGTCCGACTGCGCCGAATCAGGGCCACAGCTATCAGTTCTTTGTTGTCGCGCCCAATACCAACAAACTTTACCGGTGGGCAACCCTTGCGGGAACCACCGGCGGTACCGCTTGCGCAACCTTCAGCCTATGGGCACTGGATCTGAGCAGCGTCAATATGTCCTGCGCTCCGAATTGTTCCGCGTCTTGGACGCAGCTCACGCCTGCTGGCTTGCCCTCCACGGAAGTCTTGCTCAGCGCTCACGCAGCCTATAACCCGGTGGACGGAAAAATCTACGTCTATGAGCCTTTTGACCAAACCGAGAGCGGCACTGTATCCGCTTACGATCCGGTGAAAAACACATGGACAAAATTAGGTAGTTTGCCCACCAATTCCACTCTTTACCTGGATGTTGCCATTGACGCTTCCCAGAATCTGATGCTGATCATGGGCAGCTCTGGAGACACGACCGAGCCAAGCGGAAATCTGTGGGTGGATCTGAGCGGCGCCGATGGTTATGCGTTCCACCATCCGGCCGTCGATTCTTCATGTGCCACGCTTGCCGCGGCGGACGGGCCCGGACTTGATTACGATTCTGCGCGCCACCGGATCGTCGGCTGGCCCAACACTGGCAATACTCTCTATTTCCCGGTAATCAACAAGTCGAGCGGAAGTATCACGTGCAGTTCGGTTAACGCTGGATCCACGGCGGGCACGGACTTTCCCGAACCGACAGGCTTCGACGGCGGCGCCGGTGAAACTCTAGGGAAGTTGCACTACGACTCGCTGAACGATATCTACGTGCTCCACAACAATTACAACCAGCCAGGATGGGTCTGGAAGCCTTGACCCATTTTTCTTTCTGGGAGAAACAACGGACCAAATGAGATTGCTCGATCGGCTCTGGGGGACTCGGAATATGAAAGCGAATCGGAAGATAATCGCAAATAAGCCGCTCGCATCGCAATGGATGTGGCTCTCGACAGCCCTCCTCGCTCTTCTCAACTTTGGTTGTGCTGGACTCGTCTCTCAGAACACTCCCAAGCAGCCTGCGGTGCCACCACCGGCAGTCTCAATCACCGCTCCCGCGGCGGGCGTTACCGTCAACGGAACCATTAGCGTGACGGCGACTGCATCCTCTAGCGTGGGAATTACCGGAGTTCAATTCCAACTGGACGGCGCCAGTTTTGGTTCCGTTATGAATGCTTCTCCATTTATCCAATCGTTGATCACGACGACGCTAACTAACGGCAAACACACATTGACTGCGGTTGCCACGGATACGGACAACAACAAGGCAACCAGCGCGGGTGTTTCGATCACTGTGAATAACGCTGTCACCCCGCCGACGGTTTCCATTACCGCGCCGGCCAACGGTGCGACGGAAAGCGGAACCATCGCCGTGACGGCCAGCGCAACCTCGGCTGCGGGAATCGCCAGCGTGCAATTCCAGGTAGATGGCGCAAATTCTGGTGCTGCAGTTACAACAGCGCCTTACTCGCTTTCGTTGAACACAACGACTCTGACCAACGCCAAGCACATGCTTACGGCAGTTGCCACAGACAAGGACAACGATAAGACAACCAGCGCAGGCGTTTCGATCACGGTGAGCAATACCACCACAACGCCGCCGACAGTTTCCATCACTGCACCAGCCAACGGCGCGACGGAAAGCGGAACCATCGCCGTGACGGCCAGCGCAACCTCGAGCGTCGGTATCGCTAGTGTGCAATTCCAGGTGGACGGTGCCAATTCTGGCGCAGCGGACACTACCGCGCCGTACTCGCTCTCCTTGAACACCGCGACACTGACCAACGCCAAACACACGCTGACGGCAGTCGCCACAGACACAGCGAACAATAAAACGACGAGTGTGGGCGTTCCGATCACTGTGAGCAATACGACTACCGCGCCTCCGGCGGTTTCCATCACTGCGCCAACCAACGGCGCGACCGAAAGCGGAACCATCGCCATGACGGCCAGCGCAACTTCGAGCGTAGGCATCGCCAGCGTGCAATTCCAGGTGGACGGCGCCAATTCTGGCGCCGCAGTCACGACCGCGCCTTATTCGATCTCGTTGAACACCACAACTCTGACCAACGCCAAGCACACGCTGACGGCAGTCGCCACGGACACAGCGAACAACAAAACCACGAGTGCGGGTGTTTCGATCACTGTGAGCAACAGCACTACAACGCCGCCCACGGTTTCGATCACCGCCCCGACAAACGGAGCCACGGTAAGTGCGACGGTCACAGTGACAGCCAGTGCATCTTCTACTGTGGGCATCGCTAGCGTGCAATTCCTGCTGGATGGAGCCAATCTCGGCGCAGCGGTCACTACGAGCCCGTATCAGACTTCCTGGGACACCACGCAAGCTACTAACGGAACGCACACCCTTGCCGCGCAAGCCAAAGACACGCTGGGCACCACCACAACTTCAGGCGGTGTCAGCGTGGATGTATCGAACGCCGCTACTCAACCGCCTCCGGCGGCCAGCGACACCATCAAGATTTACGAAACCACGGGAACAGCGCAAACTAACCGCGCGATTTCCGTCTCCAGGGCGTTTGTGCAGGGGGAAATTCTCAACTATGCACAGGCTTCGGTTGGCGGCGCAGCTCTCCTCACGCAATGTGACGTGAAAAATCGCTGGCCCGATGGTTCGTTGAAGTTCGCGATAGTCAGTTTCATTATCTCCTCTCTTCCAGCCAACGGGTCCGTCACTGTTTCTTTCTCCAATCAGACCACCGGGAATAATACGGGATTTCTCGCGCAGTCCGACATGCTGTCCACGCCTTATAATTTCGAGGCGCAGATCAAGGAAACGGGCACCGCGAGCCACACCATCAGCGCTCGCACGATGCTTACGAATGGGAATTTCCGCTATTGGCTGCAAGGACCGATCGTGACGGCGGTCATTTTGGAGGATCGCAGCACCGCTCGGGCGTACGACTTCAACGCCGACGGGGCGGCCGGCAATCCTTTGCATCCGCTGTTCGAGGCCTGGTTCTATCCTCAAGGCAACCGTGTCGAGGTTGGCTACACTGTCGAGGATGTTTGGGCTGGTTCGGTGGCGGCCAACAGCATGCGAGATCAGACCTATAGCTTCGTGCTGACTTCCGGACTGACCTCACCTGTAACAGAATTTACGCAACCTTCGTTCAATCACATCGGCAGGTCGCGCTGGTACCGGCACTTCTGGCTGGGCAACAATGCACCGCCAACTACGCGTATCGACCACAACGTTGCGTACATAGTGCAGACCAAGGTCATTCCGAACTACATGACTACGCTGACTCTTTCTCCTTCGATGGTTAGTGGTGAGGAGGCTGGCTGGACCTCTGGGGATCAAACCCTGGTGGGTAATGCGAATGGCGTTGGAGAGATCCCCAACAACATGGACGCGGGCGGAGCCGCGGAAACCATCGGACTCATGGCGACGTGGGAGACCATGTATCTGCTTAATATGAACGTGGACGACCAGTTGCTGAATAAGGTTCTCGGAAACGCCGATTTGGTTGGCCGGGTCCCCATGCACTATCGTGAAGCCGACACGGACCTCTTTTTCGACACTGCTAATTCCGTGAATGCGTTTGGACACGTGACGTCTATTAATGCTCGGCCGATGGAAAACCTCGGTATAGGCCCCGGCAATGATTTCAATGACAACTGCTCAGGGGCGAATACGCTGACACTAAATCTGGGAACGGTCAGCACCGACAACTGGGACGTGAACGGAATGGATCCCTCGCACTGGCCTGAATTTGGTTTCGTAGCGTACCTTGTTACCGGTAAGTATTATTACATGGAGGAAACACAGTTCGCCGGGGGCTACATGACAGCTTGGGGGCACGGCTGCCCCGGGACCGCGCGCGATGGCGCGGCAGGTGTTCTGAACCAGTCGCAGTATGGGCGCGGTGTGGCGTGGTCTTTCCGGACGGTTACTCACGGATGGCTGGCGTCTCCCGATGGCACACCGGAACAAGCCTATTTCAACGACAAGCTCCAGAACTCGATCGCGGGATTTGAAGGTGAGAAGGCCATTCCGCTCTCCGATTCCACCAGACAGGCCGTTTGGACCTGGGCACAGCAAAACTTTTCCGACCCGAACGGCGTTTCACCGCTGCACTTCTATGCGGCCGGCGAATCGGATTTTATTGAATTTCCGGTGCGCACTGACGGATTCGTGCTCGATGCGTGGTCACCGTGGGAAGAAAGCTATTTGCTGAACACTTATGGCATGGCGCGAGATGCGGGCCTTGCAAACATCGGAGACATCATGTCGTGGGACGCCAACCGGTGGTTCCACCTGGCTCTCGATACCATCAACGTCAACAACATCTACTTGATCGGTACGTACCGTTTTCCGACCAAGCTATCCTCGACAAACAACTGGATTACGAATTATGCCGACTACAAGTCCGGATACCTCGGAAATGGTTCTGGTCTGCCTACGAGCTGGACCTTCTTCTGGCCCTGCGACTATCAGCCCGATGACGACAAGCGCTATGAAGGATTGGCAACACTAGCGGTTCTATATCCTTATACGGCGGACGGCTTCACAGGTCAGAACGCTTGGACCACCGTCAACCAGTCCATGTGGAATACCTCCGGTTGTTTGCCAGCGGATTTCGAGTCGAGCAGCCTGGCGAGTCCGAAGTGGGCCATCGTGCCTCGGACGAACTAGTCGGGGGACACTGGTAAACTCTGCAGAGGCGCCGCAGCCAACGAAAAATTACTGCGCCTCTTCTTATTCTTGGAATGAATATTTTCGGACAAGCGCGCGACCCAGCGCTCAAGCGTAATTGGCCTCCATTGCGTTCCCACGCTTCAGCAGAAACACAATCAAGCCGCGCCAAGACCCCGTTATCTAATTTCGCGGATTAGCTATATTCAGATTTAAGGTTGGAGATATCGAGTGGGCACGCGGTCATCCCGGTCGAAGTGTAGTTCGTCGAAGGATCCCGCGATTCCATACCAGCCCGGCATTGCCGCTGGCTCCACGCGGCGCACGCGCGCCATCGTGGCAATTACGACGCTGCCATGCCCCATGGGCCGGCTAACCAACACGATTTCCAGCTCGATCAGCGCTCCCGCCGCAATTTGCTTTGGGCAAAGGAAAAAGACTCCCGTCGAACTGATGTCTCGCGTTACGAGCGTTACAGGGAAATCTTCAGCAATCGAATCCACGCTTCGCAGCCGCAGGGGAAGTTTCAGCGTCGCACGGGGATATTCGCGCTGCTCGTGGTTTACCCCCACGGCATGCGTCGGGACTCGCACAAAGCAACGTGGCCTTCCCGGCGCGAGAAGCGGCGTCACGCGCAGAGCCGGAACGCGCGCTGGCTCGGCCGCCGTTTCATGCACCGGCGTTGGCCCTGCCAACTTGCTCCGAATCGCTTCTTTTTCCCCCGACTGAATGGGTCTTGCGCGGTTTGTCGCGCCCATCTCGCCCTCAGAGATGCCACTTCGTCGCTGCCAATGATGGCCCAACTGCACTTGCCTTTGATCTTGCCCCAGGGTCCCCGATCGTGCTGAGTGGGTGGCTAAAATGCCACCTTAGGCGCCGCACGTCAACCTGTGGGAAACTCTCGAAGTGTCTTAACCTAAAACACTTGGTTATAGTACTGACTCTCTGTAAACGCTCTCTCGCTGCACTGTGGAAAACTTCATCCAAAATGGTTCTCGACACTCCGCCCCTGTGCCCCTACCCTCAATTGTTCAGGCTCTGCGGAGTGTCCAGCCCATCGTCGACCAATCTACAAATCCACCGGCGCTTGCCCCCCTCTTGCAAGACCCTGCCAAGCGGGACGCGATGTTCCTTCTCGCCGCCTTTGGCGCCATCTATTTAATTTGGGGCTCGACTTATCTTGCCATTTCTGTCGGAATCCAGTCTTTCCCCCCGCTCTTGCTTCCAGCTGCGCGCCATTTGACCGCCGGTCTTGTTCTTTATCCTGTGTTGCGCTGGAAAACTGGAATTCGACCGACGCGCTCCCAGTGGCGCACCGCTAGCATCACTGGCCTCCTTCTTCTCCTGCTGGGAAACGGAGGAGTCTGCTTGTCGGAGCGCACCGTCCCGACCGGCGTAGCTGCCCTGCTTGTGGCTCTTGTCTCCTTCTGGATGGTGCTTCTTGATTGGCTCCGTCCCGGGGGGTTGCGGCCTGTTCGGAGAGTTGTGGCCAGCCTCGTCCTGGGGTTCGGAGGCTTGGCTCTCTTGGTGGGTCCTGCGCATCTGGGAGGCTCCGAGCGCGTCGATCTGACCGGCGCGGGAATTCTGGTCATCGCTTCCTTCGCTTGGGCCTGCGGCTCCATCTATTCGAAACACAACGACCTTCCTAGCTCGCCCATGCTTGGCGTTGCCATGCAGAGCCTGGTAGGCGGGAGCGCTCTTTGGATCGTTGGGCTGCTGTCCGGCGAAGGCCGCCAACTACATCTCGCCGCGGTTTCTACGCGTTCCTGGATTGCTCTTGGCTATCTCGTCGTATTTGGTTCGGGGATCGGCTTCACGGCCTACGTTTATCTCCTAAAAAAAAGTTCCGCAGCGCGCGTGGGAACATATGCCTTCGTCAACCCAGTCGTAGCGCTCTTTCTCGGCTGGCTTTGGGCAGGCGAAACGATTACGTTGCGCACGGCCTTAGCCGCGGTCGTCATTCTCACCGCCGTCCTTCTGGTAATTACTGCTCCTCATAAAAATGCCGTCGAAGCTGCCGAAGTTCTGCCCAACCCTGGCGAAGCCTGAGTTGGCGTCTCTATCGTCTCTCTGGGGCCTTCTGCGCGGCGCAATTCGAATCCACTTTGCCGTGCTTTTTCGGATAGATTTTGATTCCTGCGCTGCGTTATTTTCGTACCATGCAAACGGTGAACAATCTGAGCGCTGAGGCGGCAGTGCAAGTCTCCCCGCGCAAAGCCGCGCAATACTGGCGCGCTGCGCTCAAACGCGACCTCCGCGCTGACGGCACCTTCGTGCTGGCTGTACGCTCGACGCATATCTATTGTCGCCCGTCCTGCCCGGCCCGCCGCCCTTTGCGCCGGAACGTCATTTTCTTTCGCACACGTGAAGAAGCTGAAAAACAGGGCTTCCGCCCTTGCCTCCGTTGCCGGCCCAACGAAACGGCCGCCTCAGCCGCACTGGTGGCGCGTGCCGCAAGATATCTCGCACAATCCACCGAGGAAGGCCTGAGGCTTTCCCAGCTCTCCATCGAACTGAATACTTCTGCCGGAACGCTTCGCCGCGCATTCCGCCAAGTTACCGGGCTTGCTCTTCGCGAGTTAGCCGAAGCTTTGCGGGTGAAGCGCTTCAAGAATCTCCTTCGCGCGGGAAAAAAGATCACCGATGCGCTCTACGAAACTGGTTACGGTTCGTCCAGTCGCGTCTATGAGCGAAGCAATGCACAACTGGGCATGACGCCCGCCACTTATCAAAAGGGAGGAAAGGGTATGAAAATCGCATACACGATCGCGAAGTCGCCGCTTGGGAACGTCTTGGTTGCTGCTACGGAGCGCGGTGTTTCCGCGGTCTATCTCGGAGACACGCAGCAAGAAACTCGTCGCGGAATTACGTGAAGAATATCCCCGTGCGGAAATCGTGCTTGCAACCAGCGGCGCACAGCGGTGGGTCCGCGAGATTGTCCAGCGTATCGAAGGCAAACCCGCCCAAGTGGACCTTCCGATGGACTTGCAGGCCACGGCTTTTCAGCGCCGCGTCTGGCAGGAGCTGCAACGCATTCCGCGAGGAAAGACGCGCACCTATTCGCAAGTAGCCCGTGCCCTCGGACGTCCAAAGGCCACTCGCGCTGTAGCCCGCGCTTGCGCAACCAATCCGGTTTCCATCGTGGTCCCTTGCCATCGCGTTATTCGCGAGGATGGAAGCCTGGCAGGTTATCGATGGGGCCTTGCGCGCAAAGAACAGCTTCTCGTCACCGAGCGCGCCGCAGTGAAATGACGGAATTGCTCAATGCTGGGCCGGACTGGACTGGACCGGACGATTCATCGGCGCTGCGGAACAAGCGCCTGACTCGGCGCAACAATTTGTATGCCAAAATCCTTCTTGCTATGCCCAAAACATGAAAGATAAAAACTGGGCAGATCGATGCTAAACGTGGGGCTTTTCGCGGCTTACGCCTTTCGGCCAATCCTGCTTGAATTTGGATTCGTTGGACTTGGGAAGATTCTCCATGAGATTGGTGTAGTGGAACAAAATATAATCGCCTGACCCAGCCTCATAAAATTTCTGCTGAATGGGCAGCCAGGAGGCTTCGTCGATCCACATCTGAATTTTTGTAATCTGGCTGCGCATCTGGTCGGATTTCGGCGTCAGTTCCATCACCACCGTTTTCCTGTGGTCTAATTCTTCCTCGCCGGTAACAGTCAACAGGTAGCTTTTCTTCAGGTCTTCACTCTTTGTCCCGAAGCCGAGACGAACGTATTGATCCACCATCGCGCTATTCTTACCGAGGTCATATTCTTCCACGCGATTCAGCTTGGGGTTGTAGATGAAGAGCGAGTTGCCCGTGCGCAATATCGTCCGCGGCTCCGGCTTGGAAAATTCAATGCGCATCTTTTGATCGTGCCGGACCCAAATCTTCCCTGTTTCTGTCGAGGTATCTTTCACAACGGCCGTATATTTTACGTTCTCAATATCTGCAGCGAGGCTGCGAAAATCCTTCGCGGACCTGTCCATCATTTCGAGGACGCCTGGAGTGGTCCACCGTGCGCCCGTTTGGGCTGCGCTCGCCATTGCGGCGATTGCCGCGATGCAACTCCCCAGGATCAAGACAACAAAATGCCTTTTTATCAATCGGAACCCCTGTTGGTGCGCGAAGATGCGGCTGGCTATGCTCTCCCAAATCCTAGCATATCCATAGAGACGCGCGAACTTTGACCGAAGTTACTCGCGAGAATCGGGAGGGCCGGCCGGAATAAGATTCTACCGGTGTATTTCCACGTGATACGCGATCACCGTCCCTTGTTCGTCGCGCACTGCCTCGATCTTGGCAATTGTGAATCGCATGTTGCGCAGTTCGGGCAACGACTTCTGCAGCGCGCTGTGCAGTTCATTTTCCAGCGCCGGCGTCTGCTCGGGGGGCGCGAGGATGCGCGCGTCGACCCGGTAGGTCTTGGTTTCGCCTTCATCCTTGAGGAGGAGCACTTGCCCCGGAGTATTGGCGGGGAGGCCTATCTGAGGTTGATCATGGAACCAGCCCCGCGGTGTCGCCAGGACAAAAACCAAAATGACAATGACCGCGGCGTCGTACTGCCACGTACCGCGCTCGTAAGCCCAGAAGAATGTCTTCGAAAGAATCTGTCCGAGGCTGGCCATCTCAGTCCGCCGGCACTCCATCCACAATTACGCCGTCCCGCATGTGCACCACGCGGTCAAAATATGCCGTAGCCTCTGGATTATGCGTGATCATGACGATGGTTTGCCCGAGGTCTTTGTTCAACTGTCGAAGCATCTGGAGCACGACCTCGGAGTTTTTTGAATCCAGGTTGCCCGTGGGTTCGTCGGCCAGCAGAATTTTCGGTTCGTTGATGATCGCGCGCGCTATCGCCACGCGCTGTTGTTCACCCCCGGAAAGCTCCGACGGCCTATGTTGCAGCCGACCGGATAGGCCCAGCAAGTTGCTGACGACCTCGAAGCGGTGGGGATCGAAACCATCTCCGTGAATGAATTGCGCAATCGCGATGTTGCCTTTGGCAGTGAGCGTGGGAAGCAAATTGAAACGCTGGAACACAAACCCAATTTTGTGCCGCCGCAGCTTTGTCCGCTCAGCGTCGCTCATCGCCGTTAAATCGTTGCCGTCCACCAGTACGCGGCCCCTGGATGCTTGCGCCAGCCCACCAATCACGTAGAGCAAGGAAGATTTCCCGCAACCGGAGGGCCCCATCACCGCGACGGATTCCCCCGGCTCCACGGCGAAGTTCACGCCACGAAGGGCGGGGACTTCCACTTTCCCCGCATGGTAGAGCTTCCATAAATTTTCTGTTTTAAGTATCGGGTCCAAGCTCTTTTTTCCCGGGACAGTCAGCCCCTCGGCAGGTGTCCGTATTGTAGCTGCGATTCCCATCTCTGCCTAGTTATCGCGTCCTTTCGGCCCGTTAGACTGGTATAGCGCACACTGCTTTCGCTTTTTTTCAGCGGCTTTTCCTATTCATCCGCTCCTCAATCGTATGAAAGGGCTTCCACCGGATCTTTGCGGCTTGCAACCCACGCTGGATAACTTGCCCCCAGCGCGGCTCCCGCCAGCGCAATTCCGGCAGCACGAAGAATCCATCCTCCCGTTATGAGAATGGACAATGTTGGGAAGCCCGCGAGAAACGCAGAGCGCACAACATAGCTCAGACCCACTCCCGCGACAATCCCCATCACGCACAGCCCTGCCGACTCCGTCAGCAGCGCGCGCACGATGAACGCCCGTCCCGCTCCCAGCGATTTCAGAACACCAATGTCACGCGTTCTCTCGATGACCGTCGTATACATCGTCAAGAAAATAACCAGTAACCCGATGGAGACCGCCAGCCCAATCATGGCGTTGATAAATGTCTGCAATCCGGGAATATTTGTCGAAGTCATCAAAGACAAGAGGGAACTGAGCGGCCGCACCGTGTAGCCTGGAAGTAGATGCCGGATCTCCTCCATGACATCTTCCGTATGTTCTGGCCGCGTGCATTTCAGCCAAAAAACAGAAGCCTTATCGGGCGCACCGACAAGATCCTGCAAAGTCGCCAGCGGTACAAACAGCCGTGCGCCCTTTCCGTGTTCAACAATTCCCGCCACGTGCCAGTCGTGGTTCAAAAGTTTATAGGTATCGCCAACCTGAATGTGTTTCGCCGTAGCCGCCAAATCGTCGACCAGCAGATCGTCCGGACCTTCCATGTCGTGTCCCTGAAGAAATACGAATCCTCCCGACACCGCGCGGAAACTTTCCGGATCGATCCCATAAACAACGTCCACGCCCCCCTGGGAGCTGAATTGCAAGAGCGTGGGCGCGACGGCTTGTACATATTTCAATTCCGCAAGCTTTTCCCCAATCTTTATCGGCATGGGCGCGCCGGTCATACCTATAAAGACGGAAGCCGCGGGCGGCTGCAGCATTACATCCGCACCGATGCCTTCAATGCGCTTCGCAGTTTCCGTCAGCATGCCGGAAGTGAGCCCCACAATCAGCACCACTAGAGCGACTTCCACCGCGACGGCGAGCACTCCGATCAAGGTGCGCAGTGGCCGGTGCAGCAGGTTGCGAAGAATCAGCTCAGCCATCATGGCTGTTTCCCCGGCGCATCCTCGCCCACGTGGACCAGATCCGAACCAGCAGGCTGCTCGAGCTGAAAGCGTTCCGCAGGAATGTCCTGATCCAACATCAGCTTGGTCACCTGCAAACCCAGACGGTAATCATCATGTGGCCGATCGATTTGGATCGTGCGCGGGAATGCGTTAATCCCGGACGCTGCTCCACCCGCCGGCTGTTCCGCCGCAGCAAGAGGTTCCCAGTCAGAAAAACTCACGTCAGAGAGCAATATGCCCTTTGGACCAAACTCTTCCAGCCGGGCAACCTGCAGATCGGCGCGGTCGAACCAGATTTTGCGCAAAATTTCCGTTTGATATCCCCCTCGCAAAACGGTCAGCACATAGTACCGCGCTCTCTCGTCGTTGAACTCTTCAAACAACACCGACTCTTCCTTTCGAATTTCCGTCCAAAGCAGTGCGTCCAGCAGGTGTTGTGGCCGAAGGTTTTCAATAGGCTTGCTGCTGGTGCGTTCCAACGCCACTGGCCCGACCAGGAATTTGTTTTTGGATGGAATCCACACGCGGAATGTCTTCCCATCGCTGGTCATGTCGAAAACCGTCTTGCCGATCATGGGAGCCTGCCCAATCATCCGAATATAGGCCGGCCGCTCCGCCAGAAGAAACGCCTTCACGTCGTGGTATTCCTCGATCACGCCGCTATATTTCGAGCCCGCTGTGGGCTTCAGCTGCACTGTGGCGTCCAGGCTCTTCACGCCCTTCGCCAAAGTGTTGTATTTCTCGATCAACTCCTCGCGCGTGGCCACCTGCGCGACGATCAGCTGTGTTGCCGGCACGCTTTGTTTGTGGCTGACCGCGCCGCCGCAGCTGTAGCATATCGCCGCCACTGTCACCCATACCGTGCATCTCAACGCGTGCCGCATCAGTCTCTTCCGATCTCCAGGCACAAATCTTGCAATCTAACCACCACAGCCAAAACCTTCCACCAAGTGTCACCCTTCATTATGAACGAGTGCGGCAGGAAAGCGCGAGCCTCGCACCGCAATCTACCTTTGCCAGAGCGGCGGGCGCCGCGGCCGAAGACGAAATCCCGGGTCGCGAACGGAGGACGCAAAGGAAGTGGATAGCGATGCCGGAGGAGATGAGTGATATGGACGATTCTCGCGTTAGCTATTTCGAGGGTGTGCATTCCTCCCCGAAATCAGACGTGGACCCCGAATTGAGTCAGCATTTCGCGTCGCCCAAGACTCGTGACGCTCAAGGCTCTGCTGTCGAGCTCCTGAACCACCCATTTTTTTTTCAGCGCGGCTTTCAATAACGCCGCCCCCAGCGCCCCGCCCACATGTGGCCGCCGTTCACTCCAATCCAGGCACGCGCATGCAAAACGGCGACGCAGCCTCCGAGTCGCCTGGATGTCAATGCCAAGAGCCTCCAACGCTTTCGTACCTTCCTCGCTGAGGTCGTATACCGTGCCCTCGCCCGCCGCACCGGCTGAAAGCCACCCCAGCGCTGTGAACCGGTCGTGCAGCAGGACGCCGGCAGTGCCCGCGATGTGATCGTAACAGGTTCGTGCAGCCCGCAGCCGGCTTGGCGTGCCCGGCACAAACTTGCCGCGTGAACCTCCCGCAAGAACGCTCAGGCCTTCCAACGCGCTGGCCACATTGGGCCCTTCCAGGCTGTAAAAGCGATGTTTTCCCTGGGCGAATACTTTAATCAGGTGTGCCGTCTTCAATCGATTCAAGTGCACGCTTGCGGTCGAAGGACTTACTTCCGCCACCACGGAAAGCTCGGTGCTTGTCCGCGCATGGCCGTCCATCAAGCTGTAGAGAATGCGCGCTCTCGCCGGCTCGCCGATGGCTGCGGCGATACGGGAAACTTCGGTGTCGGCGTATTGTCCGGAATCCATACTTTGATGCTAAACAAATTATGAATGTTCGTCAACGGGCGGACCATTCAAAACCTCGAATTCCAACAATCCAAGGCATTAAACGTTTTGTAATCGCTCGCGGCACAACTTGCGGAGGCTACTGCGGCCGAGCGATATAGATGTCGAAGGGCTGAGCCACGGGCCGAACGCGCCGTATGACTTCGCTGGCCCACAACGTCGCGCTCAGCAGCGTTACCCACCCATCTTCCGGCTCGCAAACAGCGCAGAAGAAATAGCGTTCGTAGGCCGATTGGTAGGCGTCCACGCCGCGCTTCGAAAGGTCGCCTTCGAGCGCGGCATCGGGTGTTTCCGCTGCGGCTCCCGCGCGAATCCCGAATGTTTCGCCTTCAAAGCGCTCGAAAAGCTGGAATAGCTGGCTCTGCTGAGGCTGCGGCAAAACCAGGCAGCGTCCGCTCGTCTCGCGAAACTCAATTTCATGCGTTTTGCAAAAATCTCGAGCGCGATCGATGTGGCTAAAAAAATCAACTGCGTAGAATTCATCGCCAGCCAGCGCGGGAAAAAGCGCCGACCAAATCTCCGCTGCTTGCTTGCCGCGAACAGGTTCGCGATTTTCCGTTTCGGCCAGTTCCAGCCCGACTGCTTTCACGCCCGGCCCGAGATCCAGCGTCTCCACGTCCAGCGAAAAAGGTGGCAAATCGAGCGCCCCTGGCGGCACGCTCGGGAGATCGCTCATTCCAAAGTCTCCGCTTGCGGAAATCTGTTCCGAAAATCGGGCGACTGCTTCCGCACATCCAGCCAGTCGAAAAACGCGTCGGGAGTCTCAAGCCAAATGCGAAACCAATTGGCGATTTCCACTTTTTCCTCGCGTTTGTGCGGTTCTACTTTGTGATTTCGCGAAATCATTTCGGCGCGGCGTTTGCCAAGGCGCGCTATTCCCAGAACGCGTTCGACGGCGGTATGTTCTCCGTGCGCCTGAAATTTCCTCATCAGCTCGTCCAGCCGCATGATGCTCACTTCCGCGTCTTCCAGCGTCTTGAAATGCAGTAAATCTTCGAACTCTTCCTCATACTGTTCTTCCGCCTCTTCTTGGAGCTCCAGCAGCACTTTCCAACCACCGCTCTTCAAGACGTCCGCGATGTAGTCCGAGCTGGTCTTCCCCGCTTCCCCGTGGTCCGCCTGCAGACGCCGCCGTAACTGGTCGATCTCCGCGAGCGTCCATTTCGAAGCGCCGATCTCTCTTGCCGCCTCGAGGATAAAGTCCTTCTTCGATTTTTGCGGGTCCGTCATCAAGCTCTGCTTCTGCGCGATTTCGCGTGCGCCTTCTTTTTGCTGTGTGCCCGCGGCGGAGGCGGCGGAGGTTCGGCCGGAAGTCCCGCAAGCAGACGGCGGTACTTTGTCACATTACGGTTGTGTTCGGCCAGTGTCGCGCTAAAAAAATGTCCGCCCTGGGTGTTGGCCACAAAATAAAGATAATCCGTCTCGGCCGGCTGGAGCGCTGCCCGCAACGATGCTTCTCCCGGATTGCCGATAGGTCCCGGCGGCAATCCTGTGTGCTCATACGTATTGTAAGGCGAATGCACGCGCAGGTCGGCGCCCGTTAGCGTTCCAGTGTACTGGCCGTCTTGCTCTAAAGCGTAGATAACCGTCGGATCGCACTGCAGCATCATGTCTTTGCGCAGCCGGTTTTCGAACACTCCCGCGACCAGGGGGCGCTCATCCTTTTTGGGGGTCTCCCGCTCGACAAGCGAAGCCAGCGTCACAATCGAACCTATCGGATAGCCCGACGCCAGCCGCGTCTTATCGCCGTCCGCCATCGGTGGCGAAACCCGCGTCCATTCCGCCTTGAACTTTTTCACCATCAGCGCCGTTAAATCCTGCGCTACCGGATGACGCGGCAATTCATACGTCGCCGGGAACAAGAATCCTTCGAGCGTTAGGGCGTTCGGATCGATGTCGCGTACCAGCGTAGGATCGCTCGCGGCTTTCACGAACTCCTCGGCCGACATAAAATGCCCGGCTTCCAGGTCATGCGCTATGTCGTACAGCGTTTCCCCTTCGCGTACTGTGAAAGGCACTTCGTACACTTGGCCGCTCGCCAGCTTCCAGAAAACGTCGCGCCCTGTTATCGGCTTATTGAAGAAATACTCGCCCGCCTCCAGCGTCCGGCGGGGATGCCGTCGCGCATAAATTTCAAACGCCAGAGCGTTGCGCACCACGCCGTTGCGCTCCAATAGATGCGCGACGCCGCGGCTGGTCGCGCCGCGCGGCACCGTTACGAATACTCCTTCGCTGCCGAATCCCTGATACGGATGCGTAATGGTGGACCACATCCAGGCTCCCGCTCCACCGGCGGCCAGCAACACCAGCAAAAGCAACAGTAAGAGTTTCTTCAAATCAGCCTCGTGCTCAGACTTGCGATCAATTTCGTAAGCCTTGCGGGTCCCAAGTTCACTTCGCCTCTTGCTCTGCGTTCCCGCGGTCCAGATATTCTTTCAAAATCAAAGCCGCGGCCATGGCATCGACCCCGACCTTCTCATTTTCTTTCTTCTTTTTTTTGCCCGCTGCCGCGTGAATCGTCCGGCCCTGATGTTCTTCCAGCAAACGCTCCGCTTCCCAACTCGTCAGCCGCTCGTCCACCATCTCGACCGGTAAACCGATCTGCTTGCGTACCCGTTCCCCAAATCGCACCGCCTCTTCGGCCATCTCTCCACGCGTTCCATCCAGTCGCAGCGGCAGCCCAACCACAATCTGGCGCACTCCATGCTCGCGCACCAGTTCCCGCAAGCGCCGCATGTCTTCGTTCCGGTTGATGCGCTCCAGCGTTCCCAGCGGCTGTGCCAGTGCCGCTTCCGCGCTTGCAATCGCCAGCCCGATACGCGCCCGCCCATAATCCAGCGCAAGAATGCGCCCTGGCTTCGCTTCTTTCACGTCCAAGGATGTCTCACCCACGCTTCCAGTATACCGGGAAGCAATTCGCAAGTTACGCGTTGCTGCCTAAGAGTGGACTAACTTCTAGAGCACCGAACGTCTCTGGATTTGGTGGGAAACCGGCCTTAGGGTTTTCTTCCGCGCGCGCCGGATTGCCAGGCTTCCCAGTAGCCGAGCGTCTTCATCTGCTGGTCCAGCCCAGTTTCCTTGACGAGAACGTCCAATTCGTCTCGTGTTAGGCGCCCGCCAAGAGGTTCGGTGCGATCCGCGATTCCCCAGGCCGTCAGCGCCGCGATCGCGGTGTTCAGCTTCAGCTCGCGGATGTCCACTTTGTCGAACGTGTCGGAAGCCGCGTGGTAGTTCGGCAAATAGTTCGCCTCTTCCTGATTGGCTACCAGCGTCGGTACTCCCTCCAGCAGGAAATCAAAATTGTCCGTGCCGAACGAAGCATCGTACGTGTCTTGATTCGCTCCCCAGGATTCCAGCGGCTTTAGTACTTCGCGCACGCCCGCTTCGATGTCGCGCCGCCCGCCCAGGGAATAGCCAGTCACACGTCCGCTTCCCGCATCGAACGCAATCATCGCGCGAATTTTATCGAGCTCCCCGCGATGTGCTTCCACATACGCATGCGAGCCGATTGTTCCTTGCTCTTCGCCGCTGAACAGCACAAAACGAATTGTCCGTCGTGGCAAAAGTCCGGTCGCCTTGATCGCCCTTGCCGCCTCGATCACCAGCGCCGCATTGCACCCGTCGTCCAGCGCCCCCGTTCCCAACTCCCATGAATCCAGATGCGCGGCGAGAATCACCACTTCATCCGGTTTCTCATACCCGCGAATTTCTCCCACAACATTTTCCTGCGCGGCCGGCCCTCCAATCTTGTTGGGGACGTTGAATCGTACTCGCACTTTTCCGGGATACGCGGCCGCCGACCGCGCCATCCGCATCGCATCTTCGCGCGCAACAATCGCCTGCGGGATTTTATCGATTGCGCCGTTCAACGAATTGGTATGGCGATAAAGCAGCAGCCGCTCCCGCGCGCCCATCCAAAGAATTGCGGCAGCGCCACCCGTTAGAGCGCGCTCAATGATTCCCGGCGGCCGCAGATACTCGTTGAAAAGGTCCGCCCACGTCGCGCTAACGTCGCTGTATACCAGCAAAATGCCGCCTTTTACATTTGCCCCAGCGCTCGCAAAATCTTCCTCGGTTCCATAACCGACGTCGACCAGATTTGCTTCGATCCCGCCTGTTGGAGTCGCTGGCGACCAGCCTTCTGCTCTAAGCCGCACAGGAAAAGTCACAGGGCCCAGCAACTCGATCCGAGTATCTCCCTCGCTCCACGTCACCGGCAGCGTGTACTTTTCCGTGTGTACTTCCATGCCCTCCGCGCGAAACGCAGCAACGGCCCATTCGACGGCTCTAGTCATCTCCGGCGAGCCAGTCACACGCCCGCCTATCTCATCGGTTAGCCGCCGCAGGTTCGCTTCCATCGGCGATGGCCCCATCACCTGCGGCAAAATCTTCGCTGCCGCTTGCGCGCAACTCGAAGCATCCGTCGCCGAACAAGCCGCGGCACTTTGGCTAGACTGCACAGGACTAAGTGAATCTTTCGTGGGAGGCAGTTGCGCCGAGCCCGGGAGCGCAGCAGCAAAATAAAAAATCACCGAAGTAAAGAAAATCCTTAGACAGTGCATCAATCTACTCTCCGCGGCGGCCTTGCATCGAGGCCGCTTCCTTCCAGCGGCAAGCCCGTGCATCCTGACGTGGATTAGTATAAGCTCGCGGCGCTTCGCTGAGAAACGCATCGGCACAACCAATTTCGTCGAGAGAATTTGCGATGAAAAAATTCTTTTCGTTTGTAACACTCATTCTGGCGCTCGCCACGGTGGCGCTTTCTCAAGCAGCTCCACAACAAGCTTCCGCAAACCTCGAAGCCCGCGCAAAAGCAGCCGTAGCAGTGATTCGCGGAACGCTCAACGTCCACGGCCTCCAGCAAAACGTGCGCGTTCAGCGCGACCGCTGGGGAGTCGCCCACATCTACGCGCAGAACGAACACGATCTCTTCTTCGCGCAAGGCTTTGTAGTCGCGCAAGACCGTCTCTTCCAAATGGAGCTTTGGAAACGCTCCGGCCAGGGCCGCCTCGCGGAAATCCTTGGCCCCTCCTTCGTCCAGCGCGATGTCAACGCCCGCCTGTTGCGCTATCGCGGCGACATGAACGCCGAGTACAAAAGTTACGCCCCCGACACGCAGCAAATTCTCGAAGCTTTCACGTCCGGCATTAACGCCTATATCGAAGAAATCAAACAGCCCGGCGCCATCGGCCTTCCCATCGAATTCCAGCTTGCCGGCTTCGAACCCGAGCCCTGGAAGCCCGAGGACTGTCTCAACCGCCTGGCGGCCTACTCGATGACCGGCAATGGCGCCAGCGAATTGCTCCATGCTCAGCTAATCGCGCTTCTCGGAGCCGAAAAAGCATCTGCCCTCTTTGAATTCGATCCTGCGGTAAAACTCGATCCTGCCCCCGGAATGGACCTCTCCGGCCTCTCGCCCAAGCTTCTCGAAAATCTCGTCGGCAGCGACGTGCCCCTCCATTTCCCGGAGACTCCTGTGCAGGGCAGCAACAACTGGACCGTCTCCGGCTCTCTAACCTCCACCGGCAAACCTATGCTCGCTAACGATCCTCACCGCGTCATCGCCGAACCCTCGCTGCGCTATATCGTTCATCTCTTCGCGCCAGGATGGGACGTCATCGGCGCCGGCGAGCCCGGTCTGCCTGGCGTCGCTGCGGGTCACAACGAAAATATCGCATGGGGATTCACCATTTTCGGCCTCGATCAGCAAGACCTCTATCTCGCCCGACTCAATCCCAACAATCCCGATCAATACATGACCGAGCACGGCTGGCGGCACATGGAAGTGAAAACAGAAACCATCAACGTGCGCGGAGGCTCACCGGTCACGGTGAAGTTGAAATTCACGCGCCATGGCCCCGTGCTCTGGGAAGACGGCAAACGCGCACTCGCGCTTCACTGGGTTGGTGCCGAGCCCGGCACCGCCGGATACCTCGGCTCGCTCTCCCTAGACCGCGCGCAAAATTGGAAGGAATTTGAACAAGCCATGCCGCGCTGGAAAGTTCCCTCCGAAAATATCGTCTACGCCGACCGGCAGGGCAACATCGGTGAACATTCCACTGGCCTCGCCCCGCTTCGCAAAAATTGGACCGGCCTTCTTCCCGTTCCTGAAAATGGCAATTACGAATGGAGCGGCTTCGTTCCTAACAGCGACCTCCCCCATACCTACAATCCTGCTTCCGGTTTTGTCGCCTCGGCCAATCACAAGATGATTCCAGAGAATTATCCCTATGCCGTCGGATTTCAGTGGGCCTCGCCTGAAAGATTCCAGCGCATTTCCGAAGTGCTCAGTGGCGCCGCAAAAAGCGCCCGCAAACTAAGCATCGAGGACATGGAGAATTTGCAGAACGATGTGGTTTCGCTGCCCGCGCGTGATTTACAGGGTTTGTTAAGGCACGGCGCAGGAGCTGCCCCCGCCGAAGGTGCCAAGATCTTGCTGGATTGGGATTGCACGGTCGCGCCGGCGTCCCCAGCGGCCGCGCTTTACGAATTCTGGGTCATCGAGCTTCGTGACGCGGTCACAAAAAGAGCCCTTCCCGCGGAAGCGCAAGAGCCCCTGGGCAAACTCTCCCTCCCAAGAACGATAGAGGAACTATCGCATCCAAGCCCCGCGGTGTTCGGCCAAAATCCCGTAGCCGCTCGCGACGCCCTGTTGCTCGAGGCGCTCCAAGCCGCCGAGCAAAAGCTCGCTGCCAAGTCCGGCTCGGATCCCAAGTATTGGGCATGGGGACAATTTCATCGCGTTTCGTTCATCCATCCTCTCAGCAGCAGCTCGTCGGACGCCGCCACGCTGTTCAACCGCGGCCCATTCCCGCGACCCGGCGACGACTCGACTGTGGACGCCACTTATTTCGGCGGAACATCCTTCGACCAACTTGCCGGCGCCAGCTATCGCGAGATTTTCGATTTGGGTGACTGGGACAATGCTGTGGGAGTGAACGTCCCCGGTCAAAGCGGCCAGCCGGGCAGCCCGCATTACGTCGACCTTCTTCCGCTCTGGGAAAGCGGCCAATACTTTCCGCTCCGTTACAGTAAACAGGCCATCGATCGCGAAACCACCGACGTCCTCGAGCTCAAACCGTAAACGGAAGGCTTTGCGCCGGCGCTTTAGCCCTCTAGCGAATGCGCAGCGCGGGATGCGCGATGCAGTCGGCGACGCACGCGACTTGCACCATCTCCAGTACGTCATGCACGCGCACAATGTGCGCGCCGCCCAGAATGCTCGCCGTGACCGTCGCCGCCGTGCCCCATATTCTCTCCTCCGGCGGAGCGGCCTTCCCGTCACGCGCAAGAGTCGCCCCAAGAAATCCTTTGCGCGAACTGCCCACGAGCAGCGGATAACCAAGCGCGCCGAGCTGCGGCAGCTTCTGCAGCAACTCGTAGTTTTGCGAATGGCTTTTCCCGAAGCCAATCCCCGGGTCCAGAATAATCTGCGATTTTCCCACGCCGGCCTCTCGCGCCCTCGCAAGGGACTCTCTCAGTCCCCGGACCACGTCGCGCGTCACGTCTCGCGCAAACGGCCCCTTCTGCATCGTCCCGGGCTCGCCGCGCATGTGCATCAGCACGAGCGCCACGCCATACTTCGCCGCAACTTCGGCAATCCGCGCATCGCTTTTCAACCCCGAAACATCGTTGATGATCTCCGCACCCGCGCGAACGGCGATCTCCGCGACGGTCGAACGCCGCGTATCCACGGATACCGGAATCTTCAGCCGCCCTCGCAACCCCTCCAGAACGGGCAGCACTCGATCCAACTCTTCCGAAGCCGAAATCTTCGCGGAACCGGGCCGCGTCGACTCCCCTCCAATATCAATCAGATCCGCGCCCGCCAGCTCCATCGCGAGCCCACGCTCAATAGCCGCCTCCGGCTCATCGTACTTCCCGCCATCCGAAAAACTGTCCGGCGTGACGTTTAGCACGCCCATCACCAGCGTCCGCTCGCCTATAACAAGAGTTTGCGAGGGCAGCCTCAGCCGGAATTTTTTGCGTGGGCTCATGCGATGGACGGGCTAACACTCTAGCTCAGCGAGGGTAGGACAGACATTGCTGTCTGTTTCTTTGCATTTTAGCAGCTCTTAGAAAGCGGCAATGCTTGTCTCACAAAATTTCGCGGCAGCAATCTAATCCAAATCAAAATCGCGAAGCGGTTTTCCGGCGGGAGCGTCCTTGGCCTTCTTCATCGCTTCTTCGAATTTCTTGGCCAGAATATCTTCCTTATGCGTCTCCTGAAAAAACGAGTCGGCGAATTTGTCTTCGCGCTGCCGTCTCTGCTCCGCAAGAATCCCGTGCGCATTTTCCAAATCGACGTTCGGCCCCGCCTTCACCGGCGCCTCGTGCGACAGCACCGCTCCAAACACTGCGTCCACCACCAATTTCGCTTGGCAGCAAGGACACGTCACCTGAAGGTTGTCTGGTTCCTTCTTTCCCATACCCACATTCTACGCCAATTTGCCCGCAACGGTCACCGCTGCCCCGTCACTATAAATGCGGCCCACAAAAAAGAAAGGGCACGATACATCGTGCCCCTCTTTAGCCCGGTCTCAATCTCCACAGCTACTTCGATGTCCCGCCTACGCCTTCGCAGGATTCTCCCCGCGCGTAAATCCCGCCGCTGGCCGCAATTCCGGCCGCACCACCTTCGGGTCCGCGCTTGGCGCCGGCGGTGCCTGTGGAGGCGGCGTTCGTGGCTTTTCTGGCAGTGGCTTGCCTTCCATCAGCATTTTCACTTCGTTCGCGTCGATCACTTCGCGTTCGAGCAACGCTTGTGCGATTCGCTCGAGCGTATCGCGATTATTCGAAAGCAGCCTTTTCGCATTCTCATAGCCGTTGTTGACGATCCGTTTCACTTCCTTATCGATCTGGATCGCCGTGTCTTCCGAGTAGTCGCGGTGCTGGGTGATCTCGCGGCCCAGGAAGATAGCTTCATCCTTTTTGCCGTACGCCAGTGGTCCCAGTTCGCTCATGCCCCACTCGCATACCATGTTGCGCGCCAGGTCGGTGGCTCGTTCAATGTCGTTGCCCGCGCCAGTCGTGATGTGACCGAGGAAAATCTCTTCTGCCGAGCGTCCGCCCATGAGCACGGCAAGCATCGCCTCGAGATATCCCCGCGTGTAGGTGTGCTTATCGTCTTCGGGCAATTGCATAGTCAAGCCCAAAGCCATCCCTCGTGGAATGATCGTCACTTTATGCACCGGATCGGCTCCCGGCGTCATTGCCGCCACCAACGCATGCCCCGCCTCGTGATAGGCCGTATTTTTCTTTTCCTCGTCGGAAAGAATCATCGACTTGCGCTCGACGCCCATCAACACCTTGTCTTTGGACATCTCAAAGTCGATCTGCATCACGAATTTCCGGTTCTGCCGCGCGGCCCACAGCGCCGCTTCGTTCACCAGGTTGGCGAGATCCGCTCCAGAGAAGCCCGGAGTCCCGCGCGCGATGATCGACAATTCCACATCATCGGATAGCGGAACCTTGCGCGTGTGTACGCGGAGAATCTCTTCGCGCCCTTTCACGTCAGGCCGCGCCACAACGACGCGCCTGTCAAATCGCCCAGGACGCAGCAGCGCCGGGTCGAGCACGTCCGGCCGGTTCGTCGCCGCAATCAGAATCACGCCTTCGTTCGATTCGAATCCGTCCATTTCGACGAGCAACGCATTCAGTGTCTGCTCGCGTTCGTCGTGTCCGCCGCCAAGCCCCGCCCCGCGATGGCGTCCGACAGCATCGATTTCATCAATGAAAATGATGCAGGGTGCGTTCTTCTTCCCTTGTTCGAACAAATCCCTCACGCGGCTCGCGCCCACGCCCACAAACATTTCCACGAAATCCGAACCCGAAATCGAGAAGAACGGAACATTCGCCTCGCCCGCGATCGCTCTCGCCAGCAAAGTCTTTCCCGTTCCTGGAGGCCCGACCAGCAGCACGCCCTTCGGTATTCGTCCGCCCAACTTCTGGAATTTCTGCGGGTCTTTCAAAAACTCGATGATTTCCTGCAGTTCTTCTTTTGCTTCGTCCGTTCCCGCAACGTCCTTGAAAGTAGCTTTCTTTTGTTGCGCAGAGAGCAGCCGTGCGCGCGACTTGCCAAAACTCAGCGCTTTATTTCCCCCGGCTTGCATCTGCCGCATCAGGAACAAACAGAAGCCCACCAGCAAAATCAAAGGTGCCGCGTTCAACAGGATCAGGATCCAATCCCCGCTGCGAACCTCTTTCATCCCCTTGATCATCGCTCCCTTGTCTCTCAATTCCTTGATGATGTCCGGAGCGGATTCCTTAAATACGGTCACCGTGAACTTCGTGTTTGGCGGGTTGCGGTATTCTCCCTGAATTTCGTAACTGCTTGGCGAGAGGTACAACGTAACTTCCTTGATGTCTCCCGCGTCCACCTTGGCCATGAACTCGCTGTAGCTCGGCTGCTGCTCCCGCGCCTGGCTCCCATTCGCGGACACCAGCTTCCACAGCATTACGCCGAGAAAGACGATGGAGATCCAGAAGAGAATTGTTTTTGCCGTAGAACTGGAATTCACGTTGTCCTCACCTTTGTCCTTGGCCTCGCGGAAATTCATCCCGCGAGGAAGCGACGCGCGAAACCTTCAATCTTACTTCGTACGTCCTTGCCGTCGCTTCACCTGCGCTGCCCCGCCGGAGAGAGCCCGGTAATTCCGCCCCGTGCCATTGTCCGCAGCCAAGCCGTATCCGACCCACACCTCATTAGATGCCGTCCGGAACCCAAAGTAATCGGGCTCCAGCCCCACGCGCCGTCGCGCGGGTTTGTCCAGCAGCACTGCCAATCGTAGCGACCTGGGCTGGCTTTCTCCCAATCGCCTCAAGAGAAATTCCTGCGTCACTCCGCTCTCGAGCACCGCATCCAGCAGCAGCACGTCTCGGCCTTTCAATTCCGGACGCGCTCCGAAATATACTTCGCGCCGCGCGTTCCCGCCCTCATCCACGTCTCGCACGTCCTCGCGCACGAAATGGCAAACCACCGCGGTCTTGATCTCGCGAATCAGGTCGGCGGCAAAAACGAATCCCCGGTCCAGCGTCACGACCACGTCCACCCGTCGTCCCTTGTACTCTCGCGTGATTTCCCGTCCCAGCGCCGCAACCCTCGCGCCAATTCGCGCGGCAGAATACGCCGCACGGCCTGGCGAACTTGACTTGACCGCTGGGCGGTCACGCATCAAGAATTTCCTCGGCGATCAGAATTCCGGTCCGCGTCCCTTCGTTCACCGCAAATCCGGCCGCAACGGGAAAGCCGCGCGCCCATAGCAGCACGCCGCCGCCTGTCAGCACTGGCCAGCCTTCTCGTTCCCACCGGCTGATGCGCTTTTCGTTCAGCAGCCGCTTCAGCTTGTGCGACTTCTGATGTCCCGAGGGCTGCAGCTTGTCTCCGAAACGCCAGTTGCGCAGCACAAGCGGAAAACGTAGCCGGTCGCGGTCTAATACCGCCCCTGATTCTCTAGTTTCCCCCCTCTTTGCGAACCAGTCAATCACCCTGAGGCGGATTACGCACCCCGCTTGCGGCACGCGCATCGCCACTTCGCCGCTTCTAAAATCGATTTTGTGCTCGTAATCGGCAAGCGAGCTTTTCTCTGATCGCTTTTTTCCACCCGATAGGCGCACCGTACGCGCCATATTGGTGCGGAAAATCAACTCGTCCCGCTCGCGCCGAACATCCACGCCGCCCGGCATTTGCAGCACTTTCCCGCTCTCCCCGCGCCGCGCCAAATCCAGCACCACCGCGATATGCTGACCGGTGATTTGCCCCGTCCCATTCTTCCTTTCCTCCATGAGACGACGCAGCATCCGCTTAGTCAGAGCCAGCGTTTTTTCCTTCTTCTCCGTGTTCTCTGCGCACTCTGTGTTGAAATTCTTTCTTCCCCATGGCAGCAACAAACCCGTCACTGCGATCCGCGATTCATCTCCAGTTTTCTTGGCAAGTGCGTCGCATCGCTCCCCTGCAAGCATTTCCAAGAATTCCTCATCTTCCCGCGCAAATTCCGCCAGCGAAACAAGATGCTCCACCACGCCTGCCTGGAACTCGCGTTCCAAAAGCGGCAGTAATTTCTTCCGAATTCGCGCCCGCATGCGCGCAGTATCCTGATTCGTCGCGTCCTCTCGCCATGCCTGCTTTTTCGCCCGCAGATATTTTCGCAATTCCCCCCGCCGAAATTTCAGCAATGGCCGCATAACAAATTCGGTCTGTGGATGAATTCCTCCCAAGCCAGCCAATCCTGTCCCCCGCAGAATGTGCGCCAGCACTGTCTCCGCCTGATCATCCGCCGTATGTGCCACGGCCACCCCCTCCACGTTTCCTTCCGCCTTCAATCTCGCGAAAAACTCATATCGCGCCCGTCGAGCCGCATCCTCAAGATTTGCTTTTTCCCGCCGCGCTCTTGCCGCCACGTCCACGCTTTCGCTGTAATACGTCAGCCCGTGTTTCGACGCCAGTTTCGCCACAAATGTTTCGTCCGCATTCGAAGCGGTGCCGCGCAATTTGTGATTCATGTGCGCCACGCTCAACACAATCCCAAGCTCGTCGCGCAATTCCAGTAAAAGCAGCAGCAGCGCCACGGAATCCGCTCCGCCGGATACACCCACGGCAACACGCTCTCCCGCGCGCAGCATTCTCGTGCGCCGTAAGCTCTCCAGCAATCGCCCGCCAAGACCGCCGCTTTTGCCGCTCGCTTCTTTTCTTAGAGAAATTCGTTTAGGCATGGCTGCTGCGGCTATGGTAGCAATTGCCTGCCGAACAGGTCGAGTCGCGCGGCCCGTCCAAGTTCACAATTTCTGAAAATTCCGTTCCATGAAATTTAGCGAACCCAACTCTGGCGCGTCGCTCTCCGAGGGATATACTATGCGGCGTGTAAAGTGTAAAAGCGTTTCCAACAAAAAGGCGGCAACCATGGAAATCGAGCGGCGTGATTTTCTGAAAACGACGGGCAAAGCCATCACGGTTGGCGCGGCAGCGCTCGCTCTTGGCGGCAAAATTCTAGGCGCCAACGATCGTGTCCGCGTCGCCGTTTGCGGAGTCCGCGGCCGCGGCCAGGATCACATCCGCGGCTTTTCGCACGTCCCGGGAGTCGAGCTCGCCGCTCTTTGCGACATCGATGAAAACGTTTTGAACGAGCGCCTCGGCGGCATCGAAAAAATGGGCTTGCCCCGGCCCAAATCTTATGTCGACGTTCGCAAGCTCCTCGAAGACAAGGATATCGATGCCATCTCCATTGCCACGCCAAATCATTGGCATTCGCTCATCGCCATCTGGGGCTGCCAGGCCGCGAAAGACGTCTACGTCGAAAAGCCTTGCTCGCACAACTGGTTCGAAGGCCGCCAGCTCGTCCGCGCCGTAAAAAAGTACAACCGCATTTGCCAGCATGGCAGCCAGTCGCGCTCCAATCCCGGCATGCTCGAAGCCATCCGTCACGTCGGCGACGGCACCATCGGCGATGTCTACATGTCTCGCGCGATTTGTTACAAGTGGCGCGATACGATCGGCCACGCCGAACCAGAGCCCGTTCCTGCCGGCGTTCATTACGACCTATGGACTGGCCCTGCTCCGCTCAAGCCCTTCACAAAAAATCGCTTTCACTACAATTGGCACTGGATCTGGGACACCGGCAACGGCGAAGCCGGCAATCAGGCCATCCACGAAATCGATATCTCTCGCTGGGGTCTCGGCGTAGGCTTCCCGGTCTCCGTCTCTGCCATGGGAGGCCATTTTATGTTCGTCGACGATCAGGAAACGCCCAACGTCCTGAACGCGACGTTCTATTTCGATGCTGCAGGACGGCAAGCGCAAAATGATGGAGCTCGAAATCCGCCACTGGATCACCAACCACGAAGCGGAAATCGGCACCGGCGCGTACGGCGCCAGCGCCGTCCCTCCCGCCGGACTCACCGCCCCCGCAAAGAAAAAGCCCGCTGACAATCAGCAGACCCTCGGCCCAAAGGACGCCAAGACCAACACCATCGGCAACATTTTCTACGGCTCGAAAGGCATTCTCGCCATCGACGGCTACGACGCCTACAAAACCTGGCTCACCGATCAGCTCGAACCCGGCCCACACGGCAAAGCCGCCGGCGACCACTACGCCAATTTCATCGATTGCGTTCGCAGCCGCCACGCCGAAGACATTCATTCCCCCATCGAGGAAGCCCACATTTCCTGCACTCTCGTCCACTTGGCCAACGCTTCTTACCGTCTCGGCCGCACTCTCACCTTCGATCCCGCCACCGAGCAAGTCGTCAACGACGAAGAAGCCAACGTCATGCTTCGCGGCACCTACCGCGCCCCCTACGTCGTCCCCGAAGAAATCTAAGCCGCTCAGGTATCTGCCTGGCGATCCCACAGCGCGCGCGGAGGTACCGTCTCTCGAGAAATCTACTTCGCCACCGATCCAGCAGCAATGGCCGCAATTGCCCGCCAAATCGGCCGAGTCCCCCAGCCAGTCCAGAGTGCGTCAGGTTCCAATGTGCCGACTCATCGTCCACTAGGACTTCCGCTTCATACGAGCTCGTCATGCTTGAAGGGGATTCGGCGAACCGTTTTTCGACGTTCCTCATTTGTTCTTCTGGATGGCCTCGCGCAGCTTCCAGGTTCCCCACATCCACAGGGCAAAGACACCCGCGGCGATTGCGACATAAGCGACGATGGCAAGGTCATAATACCAAGCCGCGATGAGTCCAATGGCCAAGAGGGAATTCCCCATCAGATGACGCACCAGCCAGGGCCGCATTGAGGGTAGGCCACGCAATCGCAACAAGGAGGCAGACGTAGCGACCAAAAGCACAACCAGGATCAGTAAGGCCATCCACCTCCGGTCGCCCATTTTCGTCCGTCCCTAACTATGTATCGTATCGCAGCTCTCACACCCAGGACGTAGACTTCGGGAGAACCGCCATCTTCCAAATCATAGAATATGCCTGATTAATGTCGAAACTGGAGACTGAACTATTTGCACCTATACATGGACGATTTCGCAAACCCCCGCGCTACGGCTTCCTCTGCGCCACCCCCGCCTGCTTCGCCTTCGCCACCATCTCCCGCACATCGCTCAGCAGCGCCTGCGAATCAAACACCACTCCATCCTTGATCGTATACTTCACGCACTGCTCGTGCACTTCCTTGCGGTCCTGGCTCACCCGCGTCACTCCAATTCCATAAAACACTTTCACATCCGCGAGCGGATTTTCCGAAAGCACCACCAGGTCCGCCAAATACCCTTGCCGGATCACGCCCAGCTCCGGATTCTTCACCACCTTTGCTCCATTCTCCGTAGCCGCATGAATCGTCTCCAGCGGCGAAAACCCCGCTTCCTCCAGCATCTCCAATTCCCGAATCGTCCCAAATCCCCACAGCGCAAACAAAAATCCCGTGTCCGATCCCACTGCCACCGTGCCGCCCTGATTCTTATAATCGTTCACAAAATCCATCCAGATCCGGTAAGCCCGCGCCCAATCTGCTTCCTTGTCCGACGTCCAATCATAAAAATACGAAGCGTGATGCGCCGGATTCGGCAAAAACGAATCCATCACCACCGGCAGGGTGTACGTTGAGTGCCACGGCAAATTTGCCGCTCGAGTCACGTCGCGATTCGCCTCATAAATGCTGAACGTCGGCACCATGATGAATCCCGTCTTATTCATCGTGTCCAGCAGCGAGTCAATCACTTCGCCGTGCAATTTTCCGACGTCCGCCTGCAACCACGCTCGCCCCGTTTCCAAAAACCGGTCCGGCTCGCTCGAATAGTTATAGTCCGGCGGCAATTGCTGAATCGTCTGCGTCGTGAACGAAGACTCCGGATAGCCATAATGATGCTCGATGGTGGAAGCGCCCTCGGCCGCTATCCGCACCGCGTTCATCGGATACACGCCATCCTGCGCAATGTGCACCGCCACGCCCATTCCATTCTTGCGCGCCTCGTCTGCAATCGCGTGAAACACATCCGGCCACTCACCCGGCTTGCCCAGCACTTTTACTCCATCCACGCCCAGCGCGTGCCACTCGTCCACAATCTGCCGCGCACCATCAGGATGGAAATAACGCGGATCGTCCCCGTGCCCCCAAAATGGATACACATACATTCGCGGCGCTATCATCTTGTTCTCCGCACTCCGCTGCTTCTCCGCCACCATCCCTTTCGGATCCTCATCGCCGATGTTGAACGTCCGAATCGTCGTCACGCCATGCCCCAAAAGTAATTTGTAGATATATTCCGCCGGCACATCCTTGCTCTCGTTCACGTGTATATGCACGTCGATCAAGCCCGGCGTTACATACATTCCTTTCCCTTCGATCACGCGGTCCGGCGCTTTTTCTTCCTTTCCGCCCGCCGCCCCCTGCCCTCTTTCCTTCCGCGATATGGGATCCACCGCCGCGATGCGTTCGATGCGATTGCCTTTGATGTAGATATTGACCGGCCCATACGCCGGCGCCCCCGATCCATCAATGACGGTAACGTCGCGAATCTCCAGCGACCCGTATGGCCCGGCCTCCTCGGCACCGTTCGCGTTTTGCGCAGAAGCATGCGGCGCGCAAATCAGAACTACTGCACACGAAATCGTCCCCACACAAACCATCATCCTGGTCGTAAGCCTTCTTGCCTGCATCAGCGTATTCTCCTTGGCGAAACCCGCAAGGCTAATTTCATTGTGGCGAGAAGTCCAGCATTGATTCGCAAGGATCAACTCTGCGAAATCCGTAACCTGCTTCCGATAAAAGCCTTAGCCCGTCTCCCGCGCTGCCCCTGTGGATACCTGTGGAAATCATTAATCTCCTGTTGACTTATCGGCCCTCCCGTCGTATTCTCCTTTGGCTGTAGATGTGCCTTTCTGCAAGACAGGGGGGCTTTGCTCTTTGACAACCGATACGATGTGCCAGAATCCGTTCGAAACCATTCGTCCTTTTCGAGCACGAATGGTCTGAGTAAATCGAGCGACAATAATTCGCTTGGCAGGCTGGCTCTCTGATGCAAATCAGAGGGCATTTTTTTTCGCCAAGCTACCAGTTTCAAACGAGAGTTTGATCCTGGCTCAGAGCGAACGCTGGCGGCGTGCTTAACACATGCAAGTCGAGTGCGCGCCTGTAGCAATACAGGTGGCGCACGGCGCACGGGTGCGTAACACGTGGGTAATCTGCCCTTCGATGGGGAATAACTCCGGGAAACCGAAGCTAATTCCGCATAACATTCCTTGAACTTCGGTTTGGGGACTCAAAGCCGTAAGGCGTCGGAGGAGGAACCCGCGCACGATTAGCTAGTTGGTAGGGTAACGGCCTACCAAGGCTTTGATCGTTAGCTGGTCTGAGAGGATGGCCAGCCACACTGGAACTGAGACACGGTCCAGACTCCTACGGGAGGCAGCAGTGGGGAATCTTGCACAATGGGCGAAAGCCTGATGCAGCGACGCCGCGTGGGGGATGAAGCTTTTCGGAGTGTAAACCCCTTTCGACCCGGACGAATGCCCCGCAAGGGGACTGACGGTACGGGTATAAGAAGCCCCGGCTAACTACGTGCCAGCAGCCGCGGTAAGACGTGGGGGGCCAGCGTTGCTCGGAATTACTGGGTGTAAAGGGTTCGTAGGCGGTGTGGCAAGTCGGGAGTGAAATCTCTGGGCTTAACCCAGAGACTGCTTCCGAAACTGCTGTGCTTGAGTGTGGGAGAGGCGCGTGGAATTGCAGGTGTAGCGGTGAAATGCGTAGATATCTGCAGGAACACCCGTGGCGAAAGCGGCGCGCTGGACCACTACTGACGCTGAGGAACGAAAGCTAGGGGAGCAAACAGGATTAGATACCCTGGTAGTCCTAGCCCTAAACGATCAGGACTTGGGGTGCCGCACGTTCGTGCGTCGTCCCGGAGCTAACGCGTTAAGTCCTGCACCTGGGGAGTACGGTCGCAAGACTGAAACTCAAAGGAATTGACGGGGGCCCGCACAAGCGGTGGAACATGTGGTTCAATTCGACGCTACGCGAGGAACCTTACCTGGGCTCGAAGCGCACTTGACTAGCTATAGAAATATGGCCTTCCCGCAAGGGACAAGTGTGGAGGCGCTGCATGGCTGTCGTCAGCTCGTGCCGTGAGGTGTTGGGTTAAGTCCCGCAACGAGCGCAACCCCTGCACGTAGTTGCCACTCCGCAAGGAGGGAACTCTACGTGGACTGCTCCGGATAACGGAGAGGAAGGTGGGGATGACGTCAAGTCCGCATGGCCTTTATGTCCAGGGCTACACACGTGTTACAATGCAGGGCACAAACCGTTGCCAACCCGCGAGGGGGAGCTAATCGGAGAAAACTCTGCTCAGTTCGGATTGCAGTCTGCAACTCGACTGCATGAAGCCGGAATCGCTAGTAATGGCGTATCAGATCGACGCCGTGAATACGTTCCCGGGCCTTGTACACACCGCCCGTCACATCACGAAAGTGAGTTGTACTAGAAGTCGCCGCGCTGACCGCAAGGAAGCAAGCGCCCAAGGTATGACTCATGATTGGGGTGAAGTCGTAACAAGGTAGCCGTAGGAGAACCTGCGGCTGGATCACCTCCTTTCTAAAGTAGTCGTGGCTCAACCCGCTATGGTGTGCGGATCATGCCACGCAAATGTATCCCGCCTTTCTCACGAATTGCAGGGATACACGTTCGGTTTACAACCTGGTTTAGTCCAGGATTCGGGCGGATTCTGTCAGATCGTATCGAGTCAAAGAGAAAACAACTTCAGTAGTGTGCTTAAGGGCCGCGTGTTCACTCCGCGGCCCTTATTGTTTTTGAGATCGAAGCGTTGGTTTAGTCCGCGCTCATTCCATCAGGAATTGCTTGAGGTACTTCGTAATAGGTCGAGGAGGCTGCTCCCAGTTCCATCCGCGCTCCTTACGCCGTGAGGCTCTTCCATTGATGTTGGTTGTCTTCAGCAAATGGAGAGCACTACACATTCAAACTCTCCAAAGTCTGTAAATTATTTAATGAAGTAGATGCGCGCGTCTTCTATAAGACACTTTGGATGCGAGTTGAGGTAGTCTTTTTCGGCACTTTCACCGTCGGCGCCGGCCCTGGACCGACAGGAATCTCCTGAATTTCGAGATGGCCGAGCGAACGAATTACTTTGACGAAGGAATGATTCGAGCGCAGAACGGATTTTGCCGGGTGCTCCAGACGTCGGTTTTACGTCTGGATCTTTCTTTTTCTTAACCGTTTACTTGCATGCGTCGCATGTCTGCGGGGTGTGATTTTTCTACCTTTCAAGGTAGGGGATAAAGCTGCATTTCCGGCGTTGGGAAGTCTCTACGGTTATCAGTGAGCAACGCACAGCCACGCTCAATCGCGATAGCAGCCACAATCGCATCCGCAAGAGAAAGCGTGTGGCCCTTGCGCGCGCATGTCATTGGCCAGGCGCCAAAATCTCACCGAGACGATCGGGCGTCCCCTCGACTCTTTCCAGATGGGGATAGCGCATTCCGCCGTGATAGTCCAGCGTAACCGTCACAAACTGTTCGTCACGCTTTGCTAGTAGCTTGATCGCTTCGTGAGCGCTTTCAGCGGCGAGAATCGCCTCTCGCAGATTGGCAAGGCTGAACGCATGATCGTTTACTCCTTCAATTTGCATATCTGGCGTGATACCCGCTCTAAAGGCTGGGCTATCCCACGATACGTTGACAAGGATGCCATCGGCTTGCACGCTGAACCCCAGCGAGGTCGCAAAGCTCGTACCCCGCGGGCTCTGTTCGTGCTTCATCCAGTCCGGCTCGGTGTCGTTGTAGACGAGGCGGTAGCCGCCTTGGGCAATTCCATTCTCCGGAGGTTTCGGTGCGAGGTCGTCAACGCGCTCGCGCAAGAAGGCCCCCCAATCGTAGGGCTGTACGGTGTTCAATGCCTTTACGATCTCGTCGAAATCGTAAGTTCTTGTCACATAGCTTCCGTTGTCAACGCCAAAAAATAGCTTTGCGAAATCATCGAGCGACTTCTTCCCGCTGCTGAGTTCGCGGATTTTTGTGTCCGCGTCGAGCCAGATCAGCAGGCCCTCCATGTAGTAATCTTCGCCGCGCTGCCAGCTGCCCCAGCTCACCGGGGACCGCTGCGAAATCGTCGGCTGGTTCGTAGTATCTACCAGCGGGCGCCACGTGCGTCCCGCGCTGTCTTCGAAGTTGGCAGCGATTCGCGCGATGAGGTCGCGCGTCTGCTCCGGCGCGCGCAATCCGGAGCGAGCCGTAAGCACGTAGCCGTAATATTGCGTCAGCCCCTCGTAGACCCACAACAAATCGTCTCGCATGGGGACATTGAAGTTCGGCGTCCAAAGATCCGCTGGCCGCCGGAATTTTCCGTTCCAGGAGTGCGTGTACTCATGCGCCAGCAAATCGCGGCCTGCCACTCCCGCGGCCCAGTCCGTGAAGTAGTTGCCACGCGTGCCGTCCTCGCTCGATTGGTGATGTTCCAGCCCCTCTCCCCCGATCGTATCGCTCAAAGAGAAGAGGAAATCATAGTGCCCATAATGGTGCGAGCCGAAAAGTTTCGCCGCTTCTTTCACCAGGTTCCTGTGTTCCTGCAGCTCTTCCGGAGTTATCTTCAGTTCGGCGGGCGTATCGGCGAACACATCGAGGTAGACGGGGTTGCCGGCGTCTGGCGAAAGGTCCACGCGTTCGTAGTTGACGCCCGCGTAAAGCGGCGAGTCCACCAGCGTGTTCAGCGTCGTCTCCTTGAAATGAACCAGGTTTCCGTCTTGAGAACTCGTTTCCAGCGCCGTAGCGAACTTCCATCCCTCCGGCAAGCGAATCGATGGAGTGAAATGAACGCGCCGCGAAAAATGTCCCGCTGGATAGAGGACCACCGAGTTCCAGGAAAGATCTACAATTTTCGAAGAGAAAGAGATTCGCCCTTCTTTTTTCTGCACCGGCGCGAGAAACTGAAAATTCACTTCCACAGACCTTGCTCCCGCCGGCACGCGAACGTGGAACGCAAAGACATTTACGCGATCGCGCACCCAGGCAATGCGCTTGCCTTGCGCCGACATCTCAAGCCCCGCCAGCTTCGAGATCGGGCCGGTGGGAGAATGATTGCCAGGGAGCCACTCAGGATAGAGCAGCGTGAGCTCGTCGCCCTCTACAGGAATTGTCTCCTGCACATTCATCACTCGATGCGTCACATCCGTGAGATCAACCAGCAGCGAGATCGTGCCCGGATAGGGTGTGTCTGCGGGAGCAGCAACCACCGGCGGCATCGGCACAGGCTCCGGGCCCGGGTAGTTTTGAGCAACCATATCGGGAGCCTGCGACAGGAACAAAGCAGCAAAAAGCCCCACGGCGGCGCAACTGCGAGCAAGACGAATCATCGGGATTCTCCATAATACTGGGCTCCACTCTATCGCACTTGCCGCTATTCTTCGCGGTCGGCGCCCGCATGACGAGTCTTCCCACGCCAGAATGCCGCTGGATTTCATCATCACGACGGATCGCCGCTCGTGTCGGCAGCAGTGGAGCTAAGAGAAACTCTGTCATGCACTCAACTCCCGTTAGGCCGCTAAGTGATTGGCAACAGCTGATTAGGTTTTAATTTGACTGTGTTCCCTCGCGATTTTAAAATGAAGTTTCGGGCGTTCGTCTCTCCGTAGAAGGATGGTCCACCCCAGATGGCTCATTGTCTTGCCGTAGCTTTGTGTGCTGCCGGTGTGTTCGCAACTGCTGCTCCTGCTCAGATCTCAAGCTCGGCGATAGAGCCCATCCGCGTCCCTGCGGGAACCATTCTCGCGTTTCACTTGCAGACGCGTCTTCGTCATTCGACCGCTGACCCGCTCGACCTGTTGCCGCAAGGAACAGTACTTCACGTAAGAGTTCATAGCTCCATCGACTCCAGCGTGGATCGTGACGGTTCGGAGTTTCGCGGCACTGTCGTGTCGGACCTCGCCGTGGGCGAGGGTGTCGTCATTCACTCCGACGCCGAAGTACAAGGTCTGCTCGTTCTTCTCCGCAACCGGAATCATCCGGAAGGTTTCCGCTACGAACTCCTCCTCACGCAACTGACCGACCACGGAAAATCCTATCCGCTCACCGCGTCTCTCAGTGCGTCCTTCTTCGATTCGGGTCCGGAGTCCATCTCCTCCACGAAAGTGGAAGCCAAAGAACCGCTCAAACCTGGCGCAACCAGTATTGTCAGGTCGCCCGTAAACTCGCCCCGGTAATTTACTTTTGTTCTTCCACTATCGAGCTTTGCGGATCGAACTCTCACTCTCGATCCTCCAGTATCGACGTCATTCGCCGTGCTTCACGCATGAAAGTCGAAGCAGCATTTCGTAACACCGAATCCAGATTTCCGAGATATTTACTCCGCCTGCCATTTTTGTCTGCATATCGCGCCAGTCAGATTATTTACGCCGGCAGTAGAGATTTCCAGTTCTGGTACTAGGAGATATGGCGCTGAAGACGGAACGCTTTCTTCGTAACTTGCTTCCACCATTGGAGTTCTCGAATTTGCCCATTTAAATGTCGTTCTGGCACGACTTCTGCTCTACCACAGTTCCTCAGCCAAATCTCCTAGGAGGGTTTGTTATGAAAAGTGTATGGCGATTTGGTTTCTCCGCGTTGGCTTGCACGGTTCTCGTAGCAGCTGCTCTGGCGCTACCCCCGGCAAACACGCATCAATCTCAGGAAGGTCAACAGGCCACTGCTGCTACGCAATCCGTATCTGGGAAGATTGCCTCTGTTGATCAAAACTCGTTCACTCTCACGGTTGGCTCCGGCTCTTCGTTTTCGCAAACGCAGCAGCCGGCCGCTTCCAGCACTATGTCTTTTACCATCGATAAGAACACTACCGTTGAAGGCAAACTCAAGGTCGGCGCCAGCGCCGATGTCACCTACCGTCAGGACAATGGCGCGAACATTGCCATCAGCGTCCATGTGACTCCCTGAGCCGCACCAACACGACGCGTCGGTAATTTCAGCTGATCCGGGACTCTTTGAAAACTTCTCGCTCATTTCCTTCGAAGAGTCCCAAGATGGCTGGAATCGCATTTTGTTGTCTTCCTCAGGCTGGCGCTGATAAACAGCTTAACTGCCGTGGCTGCTTCACTTTCCGCATCGAACGCGCGGCTCCGCCATGCTGCTCTATTCGCTAGACGGCGTCTTGAGCGTTCAACAATCTAATCCGACCAAGCCAAATATCCCGGCACAATAAGATTGGCCACCGGCACGATCGTCAATATTCCCCACCAGTTGGGTTTGTTGCGAGCCTCTGCAATCGCCATCCAAACGATGACGATGAACACGATGTTGACCAGCGGAATTAAGAACAGAAGAATCCACCAGAGCGGTTTCTTGGCGACGTTCAGCATAAGAATGATATTCAGGATCGGGATCCATGCGAACCACGCATTTTCCGTGTTTGTCTTCGTGGCGATCGCTTGAAGCGCCAGCGCGTAGTACACGTAGAACACCAGAAAAAAAACGCAGAAGATCAGAAAAAATGCCCCCATGAAGGCGAAAGGGATTGGATTGTCTTCTTGTGCGAACGCGGGCGTCGTGGCAACCAGAATAATCGCCAGCGTCGGCAACCAGCCCATCCGTGCAAGGATTCTGGCTCTTGTTTTCATCAGTTCTCCCCCTTCGAGAGATATGGCTCTGCGATCTTTGAAAATTACCCCGGGGAATATTGGCAGCCGAACAAGGAAGGATCCATCGAACTTTGGGCCTTGGCAACTACGCAAGCATACCGGGCCATCAGTGCGAAAAACGATTTCGGGCTACCGTTAAATGCACTTTATTTAAGCCGGATGTCACTGTCAAAACACTTCTCCGTGTTCTGTTTGCATTGCTTCCGATGTGTCAACAGGCGGCCAACAGAAATCCTTGTTCGTTCGCCCGCGGCTGACTGCATTGCAAACCACAATTCTTGGGAGTACGCTCTGCCAAGCCTCACCCTGCCCCTGCCCTCCGCGGTTTCGTGAGGCCGGCCCATCTCCGAGCAGCTTGCTTCCATTCCTTCCCTGGAGGATGAATATGTCAATAGAAGCCAAAGCCGTGGTTCGCCGCCTCTACGAGGAAGTCTGGAACAAACGCCGCCTCGAACTCGTGAACGAACTGATCTCTCCCAGCCATGCACTCCACGACCCGCATCTCAGCGGTTCCGCCGTCGGCCCCGATGCTTATAAGCGAATCTGCACGCAGTACATCGCAGCTTTTCCCGACCTGCGCTTTACCGCTGAAGATTACATCTCCGAAAAAGACAAAGTCGTCGTTTCCTGGACGATTTCCGGCACGCACAAGCGGGAGTTCCGCGGCATTCCTCCGACAAACAAGAAAATATCCATCGAAGGCATTACCATCAATCACATCACCAACGGAAAAATTATGGATTCCTACGTCAGCCTGGATTATCTCGGCATGATGCAGCAGCTTGGCGTCGCTCCGGTGTTCAAACAACTCAAAGGCGTGGTCGCTCTTTGAGCTGGCATCGAGCGCGCATCGCTTTCGTCAACGGAAACTCCCCGATGGACGCTAAGAAGAACCGCGTCGCTGGCATTGCGGGCCGGCGACGCGGTAGATACTGCCTGGTTCTTATGGCTCAGTTCTATTGAGCAACTGCGCGGCGTTTTTCACTACAGAAGCGATAATTGCGCCGCGCGGCTGCAAACGGTTAACAGTCATCAGTTAACGGCGAACTCTAAGACTAATCGTCGTCGTATGGCTTAGAGAGCCGGAAACGCCGGTAATTGTTACGGTCCTCGTTCCTGTCGTCGCCGTGCTGCTAGCCGTCAACGTCAATGTGCTTGTGCCAGTCGTCGGATTCGGGCTAAATGACGCGGTAACCCCGGTGCCCAGACCACTAGCCGACAAGGTGACGCCGGCGGCGAAGCCGTTAGTTGGATGGATCGTAATCGTCGTCGTTCCGTGCGATGACCGCGTGATCGTGAGGCTGGTCGGAGACGCGGACAGCGTGAAGTTGCCCGCCGCCGGTGCGGTTACCGTCAGAGCGACCGTCGCTGTATGCGTAATGCTTCCGCCTGTGCCGGTAACGGTGATCGTGTACGTGCCGGTCGCGGTTGTCGAAGCCACGGCAATGCTCATCGCCGAGGTGCCTGCACCCGGCGCGGCAATGGACGTGGGGCTGAAGCTTACAGTCACGCCCGAAGGCTGGCCGCTCGCCGACAAAGCAACAGCGGAGTTAAATCCACCGGATACCGCGGTGGTGATCGTCGATGAACCATTGCCACCCTGCAATACGGAGAGCGAACCGGGAGATGCGGAAATGGTGAAATTAGGAGTGGTTGAGGTCGGAGCCAGCGCATTGATCAGCCCGGTTCCGTTCGGACTGCCCCAGCCGGTAACCAAATCATAGCCAGTCACCGCCGAAAAGCTGCCGGATGTGCCGCTGGTAATGTCGTGGAATTCCGTGCCGTAGGCGGACGTCACACTTTGTGAGTAAATCGTTGGGTTGATGAATCCGATGGTGGGTTCACCGTTGGCGGCCAACTGTTGGTTGACTAGCGCAATGTAACCAGCCCACATCGGTGCCGCAAAGCTCGTGCCGCCATAGTCGTTTGCCGTGCAAGTGGTCTGATCGGCGCAAACATAAAATGTAAAGTTCGCGTTTGCCGAAACGTCGGGGCCGTTGCGAAGGGTTGTCGAACCCTTGTTGGTTGAGTTGATCACCCCCGCGAGCGACTGCCACGACGGGATGGCGATAGAGTCCGGCGAAATACCGCCGCCACTGTCAACCCAAGCCGTTTCTGACTTCCATGCGCCGTCGGCGCTGGCCGTTACCAAGTCCGTACCGCCGACGGAAACAACAAACGCATTGTCTGCAGGCCACGCTTCATTGCTCTTCGACCACGTGGAAGAGTCGCCGGAAGCTGCAAAGAAATTCTGTCCTTGCGCCGCCATCTTCTGGAAATACGGGTTGAGCGTGCTGGGATCTGCTGGCGTCCAGCCCCACGAACAACCAATACTGGTGGGCAGCGGACTGTGCGTCGTCATGGCGCTGATGATTGCGGTATCGGTGGATCCGATGTACACGACAAGACTCGAAAGCCCGGGAGCCATGCCGATCGCTTGCGTCATGTCGAGCGTCTGTTCGGTGTCATCGCAGTCACCACCGGCTCTGGTATCCACGCAGGAGGTGCTGGTCCCGTCGGTCGAGAGCAAGGTTATCGGCACATTGTTGGTTTGACCCACGTTCTTGAAGTAGGTGGTCAAGTCGGCCAGGTCGGTGCCCAGAAACTCAAAAAGTCCGAGGTTCTGACCGGTGCCGGTGAGAGCCGTTCCGCCGTAGTAGGCCGCGCGCATATCGCTGCCCAGGAAAGAAGCCGACGGACCGGAACCGGTCGTGGCATGAGAAACGACGGCATTCGCATTGATACCGTGAGCCGCCGCGAAGTCGCTCTTCTTCACATACATCGGATGCGGGATCGAGTAGTTATCCAAACCAGAGATGTGCCATAGCTGGAACGGCAGATCCACCATGGGTTCGCGGTCCGGAGCGTAGAATGTTCGATTTTCGGTGGGATGTTGGTAGACGCCCATGCTCACATGGAAAGCTGTCTCGATGTTTGCCACCGATCCTTCAATTTGCACGTTCATGCCATCGCGGGAGCCGCCGACCACGGCAAAGCCGTTCGTTTTCGCGTATCGAACTACGGCGTCATAGTCGGCCTGTGTGGGGCCAAATCTGGCTGTGAACTCTTGCACCGTAAGGAAGTGCCGATAGGAGGGGCTTGAGGGATCGTAAAGCTCTTGCAAAAAGTTTTCCAGATCTGCTTGATTGCGCAACGGCAAAACAACATCGATTCGCATGGTCTGGGCCGAGGGAAGCCGTCCCATGGACTTCGCCTGGCCATTGAGAATTGCCTGGCGCACATGATGAGTCATGAAGGACTGCGCCTGTGTCCTGCCCTCCACCACGAAGAGCAAGATAGCTGCGCACAGCACCACATATATTCCGCATCGAAACACCACTCCAGAGTTTCTTCTAGATTTATTCATCAGTTGGCTCCTTAGTTTTTCGAGGCCGGGGAATCTCCTTTTGGGAGCGGGGTTGTTACGGTACTTCGTTAATACGGAACTTCCGAGTTAGACCCCTGTTGTGCGCATCGTACCCTCCTGCTGCACTGGATGCAACGAATTTGCCGCTGCACAAAATCTCTGTAAGATCGCCGTGCTGCCAGAATCGCGAGCAGCTAATTCTTCTAGTCTCAGACCAACATTGATCCCCGCCTCGCCCTTCGGCGCTCTCAGGAACTTGCATGGATTTTTCCGAACTTGGCATGGCCCCCGCTTTGGCCACAGAGGCTAGTCTTCCCCGCCGCGCACTTCTACTGGCCTCACGGACGGTTTCAGAACAGCTCGACGACTGGCCCAAAATGTCGGTAACCACAACCGCAACACTGGCCCTCCTGGAGTCGTCCGCTTTAGGTATGCCTTCTAAAATGGGCATATGACCAAGCCTTCCAAAGGCGCAGCCGCTTTCTTGGCATTTTTCGGGCTGATGTTTCTGGTTCCCGGGCTGCTGTCCCTGGTTACGTTTCTCGTGAGCGGGCGGAATGGCAGCGCAAGGGCCACCCTCTCGGCCGCTGCCATAGCGCTGTTCATTTCAAGCATTGGCGCTGGATTTCTTCTGGCGGCCCTGGTCGGTTTTCGCCGTTTGAAGGAGCAGGCCGGGGTGGAAGAAGCAAATCCCTCGTCACCCTGGCTTTGGCGCTCGGATTGGGCGAACCGCAGAGCGGAAAGCTTGCGCAAGAACAGCGAAAGGACAGCGTGGATTGTTTGCCTTCTCGGCAATCTGGTGATTGTTCCATTGACGGTGGCCATGGTCTCGGAGCTCACCCCGCAGAAAGACCCGTACGCATACCTGGCTATCGGTTTTCTGCTGATCGGCGCAATCCTTTTTGCGAACGCCTTGCGCGAAACGCTTCGCCGCCGCAGCTTCGGCGATACCTATTTCGAGTTGTACTCGCTGCCGTTTTATCCTGGCGGGCGGCTCGCCGGAAGAATCCACCTCAAACTTGACGTCGAAGCACAGCATGGAATCGACCTGCGACTTTCGTGCGTTCGAAAGACAGTCAATGGCACGGGCGACAGTCGCTCCGTCGTGAAAACGGTACTCTGGCAGACGGAGCAAAACGTTCCGTTCGGAGGTCTTGGGCTGGAACCGCTGGGAAAAATGATTCCGGTGGACTTTGCGATTCCGTCCGACGCTTACGTCACCGATCACGACAATTCTTCGGATCAAGTGCTGTGGCTTTTGCACGCTCAAGCGGATGTTCCCGGAATCGACTACTCGGACGATTTCGAATTGCCGGTTTTCAAAACTTTTGCTTCCATGGAGCAAGCGCCTGCGAACAATGCTCCGGACACTTTCGGATTCACGACGGGGACATTCAGCCAGGGCGACCCATCTCCGGTTTCCGCGCCCGAACATGCCAAGGTCGTCGTCACTTCGGACTCCGGCGTCACGGAATTTTATTTCCCCGCGTTTCGAACTCCTTCGCGCTCGCTCTTTCTGATTTTCTTCAGCGCCCTCTGGACCGGCGTGGTGTTTTTCCTGTTCCATTCGAACGCACCCTTGTTTTTCTCCGGGATTTTCGGCTTGACGGACTTATTGGTGATCCTGGCTCTTCTTCACATCACTTTGGGAACCACGCGAATCCGCGCCAGCAACGGCGAAGTCGCTTCCACCAAACGGATCCTAGGCATCGGATCGACAAATCGCTTTTCGGTCTCCGAGATCGATTCCATCATGACGGTCACGAGCGGACAGCAGGGCGGCTCGGAAGGGAATGCGATGTATGCCATTCGCCTGCGCGCAAAGAATGGCCGCCGCTTCACGCTTGCGGATGAAATCGGCAGCAGGCAGGAAGCCCGCTGGATCGTCGCGCAAATCGAAACTCTCACGGGAATGAAAATCGACACGCGCGTGGAGTCAGATTTGCGTTTCGGTCCTCCGCCGCGGCCGGGGCAGACACTGTTTGGTTCGCCGCAGCCAACTTCCGCGCGACCTGCTCTACAACAATCGCGGCCGCAGTCAATCGCGTCGACGGTTTTCGGCTTCATCGTATTTGCGGCATTTGTGATTGGAATGTTTGCGTGGCAAGGCTGGAGATTTTCCGGCCTGAAGGCGGCTGCGAGCGCAGCCCACACGAATGGATCGCGGACGAACGGTTCTACTGCAGACGGACCGCGCGTATCCGGAGCTGTGAATGGCGTTCCGGTCCGCCGCTTTGCCTCGGCAGCCATGACGAACGCAGATGCGGAGCGCGTGCTCGCCATGCCTGCTCAGGATCAAGCGGAAGAATTGCTCGAGCGCGCTATCGAACACGATCCTCGGGCTCTCGATCTTTTCGAACAGCAAGTGGAAAGCTGGGTTGGACACATCCAACTGACCGACCGCATGAAGCAGCTTGAGCGGCGCTCGGAATATTCGAGCGATCTGCGCGTGCGTTACGCGAATGCGGATATCAACTTGACTTTAGATGGCTGGCAGAAAAATGAACAAGCCGCCGGCATGCTCATCGAGCGCGCGCGCACTGACTTGAAGTATCGTGCGGCCGCCGTCTATTTTCTAGGCATGCTGGCCGGGCGCGGCGTGGCGTACGACAAAATTCATCCCGTACTTCTAGAATTATGCGAAACACGATCCGGACGCCTACGTCCGGCAATGGGCTGTGGAAGGAATGCGCTATTTGGGGAAGGACGAAGCGCTCGACGAACTCTTCGAATCTTTCACGCAGGATCCTTCGAGCAACGTCCGCGACCGCGCGGGCTGCAATATATCCGATTGCGGGAATTTCACGCGTGCGCAGCGCGTGCGCATGGTGCCGAAATTTCTCGAGCTTGTTTCCGACGCAAGCACCAGCGCGCAAATGCGGGCGTGGTCCTTCCTGGCGCTGCACGAAATTACCGACGAGAATATTCCGGCCGATGCGCAGGCTTGGCGGACCTGGTACGCCCAACACGGTGCCGGAAAACTGGCGGCGTTCGAACGGCTCGACTGGTGGCAAGTCCGCGGCGACGAGTGAACTGTCAATTAGAGTTGGAACAACGAAGCCCGAAGATTCGCCGCGCTTAAGCAGTGGAAATGTGAATGGCTATTTCTTCTTCGCCAGGATGCGCTCAATCTGCGCAAGGTGATTGAGGTCGTGCCCTGCCATCATCTGCAGAATTCGTTCGAGAGTTTCCTCGCCCCGTTCTGCATGCATGCCGAAGTGCTTCCATTGTTCCGGTGTTAGTGATTTGTAGAGCGCGAGATTTGCCTCGCGGATGGCGCTGAATTGTTCGAGGCTTTTGCGCGGATCGTGTTTGGCGTAATTGCGCGCGGCGGCCAGAGCGTCCTGGTCATATGCCTGAATGGGCGTGCCGGGTGCGGCGAGGATAGCGCGAAGACGCCATGCCGTGACGATTTCGGCGTCGGCCAGATGAGCGAGGACTTCTCCGACCGACCATTTGCCGGGCGCGGGACGCTTGCGCAGTTTGGATGCCGGAGCGCCTTTTATCAATTTGGCCAAAGCTTTAGGAGTCGCTGCCTGCGTTTTGAGGGGATCTTTTCCTGCGACGTTTCCTAGAATCCGTTTCGTATACTCTTGCGCTGACTCCGTCATGTTGTTGATGTCCCTTCGTCGTGATTCCTCATGATTCGATCGGCATGTGGTGCCTTCAAAAAGTTCTAAAGAGCCTCTTCCATCTTATTTCGCTTGGATGAACCACCGCATTCGCGTAGGCCAAGAATCGTTCGCGAAGCTGACCTGGCTCCCAGGCATCGGGCGAGGCCTCGAGAGACATGTAGATCATCACCGGAGTGCCGATGATGTTTTTTCGAGGCACGCAACCGGTGAAGCGGCTATCGTAGGAATTGCCGCGGTTGTCGCCCATCACGAAATAGCAGTCTGCGGGAACTTTGTACGGTGCATGCATGTCGTAAGGCTCCGTCGGGCCAGTCGTATAGTTCTCGACGAGTTTTTGTCCATTGATCCACACGGTACCATCATGAATGTCGACTGTTTCGCCGGGCAATCCAATCACGCGCTTGATAATGTCCGACGTTTCTTCGGTGACAACCGGCGTGAAAATGACGACTTGGCGCCGTTTGGGATTGCGCCACAGCGATGCATGCCAGTGAGTAAAAGGCACGCCAGCGTCGTAGCCGATGCGGCTCATGATGAGATGGTCGCCAATGAGCAGAGTGTTTTCCATGGAGCCCGAGGGAATGACGCGGGCCTGGCCGATGGTGCCGTTGATCAGCAGGAAGAGGAGCACGACCCACATCCAGGCGATAACTTCGCGTTGAATACGTTTCGCCCGCGAAAGACTTTCTTCGGGATTCTTGCTTTGTGGTTTGCCGGATTTCATTGTGCACGCCGCCCGTTCGAACTGCCTGGATGTCTTGCCCATTCATTCTACCCGTCTTGAGCTAAGACGCGTCCAGCGTGGTGGAGTAAGCAAGGGCTTCGCGGCGCGCCATGTCCGCGACAATGGTGCGCGAGCCCATGTACAACACAAACGCAAGCGCCACGCAGAGAATTGGAATAATCAACATGGCTTGCTGCAGACCGACGGCGCGGAACGCTTCCGTAATCGTCGCCGAACCCGCCAGCGCCGCGGCGCGATGCGCGAGAACATCGCTCAATTTGCCGGTAAACAACGGTCCAAAGGAGGCGCCGCACATATACATGGCCATGAAATAAATCGCCATGGTGGCTCCGCGTTGATTTGGAGCGACGATGTCTTGTATGGCGGAGTAGACCAGGCCGTAGTACGAAGTGAGCGCGGAATACGTCAGCCCCAAGAATACCATCGCGAGGAACAAGGAACCCGAAGGCTGAAGAATTCCCACGCACGCGAGCGGTATCGCAATCACGGACATCACCGCGGCAGAAAGCATGCGGCCGTCCTTGCGCCGGTGCACGATCCAATCACCAAGATAGCCGGCGAACACGCCGCCGGCGACGCCGCCCGAGAGATAGACGACGCCGGTGGCGATGCCTGAGTTGGCAAGCGAGAGGCCATGGACCCGGCTGAGGAAGGCGGGCAAGAAGGTGGCGAAGGCATAGGCGTTGAAATTTAGCAACGCGCCGGAGGCGATGATCCACCACAACGTGGGGATCCGCAGCACGCTCCACATCGAGGAACGCGTGAGAAGCTCCTGACGGATCTCGCTCCCGCCGCGCTCTGGTTCGCGGAGCATCAGCAATGCCGGCACCAATAGCAACGCCGGGAGCGCTGCAACAACCATGGCCGCCCGCCAGCCGTAAGCTTGCGCCAGCGGTCCGCTGAAAAAATAGCCCAGCGCGCCACCAACCGGCACGCCCAGCATGAAGAGCGCGAGTACGCGAGAGCGTTTTTGCGGTGGAAAAAGATCGCCGAGCCAGCTTGTGGCGGTTGGTGCACAGGCCGCTTCGCCGACGCCAACGCCTGCGCGCGAAAAAAGCAGTAGAGCATACGTCGTGGCGAGCCCGGCGGAGGCCGTGAGCGCGGCCCAAACGACGACTCCCCAAGCGAGAAGTTTTTTGCGGCTGGCGGTGTCCGCGATGCGGCCGAGAGGGACGCCGATAATGGCGTAAATCCAGATGAACGCGCTGCCGAGAAGGCCGATCTGCGTGTCGTCGAGGTGAAACTCCTTGCGCATGGGCTCGACGAGGGCGCCGGGAACGTGGCGGTCGTAGAAATTCAGGATGTTGATGGCAAAGAGCACCGCGACGGAGAACCACAGGCTCTGCTGCTGGGATTTTTTTGACAAGGCGCAAGAATCCTAGCACAGCAGGAGTGACTGGTTAGTGGCCCGTAAACAATAGAGTGCCCCTGCCCCCGATGGACACCCTTCGAGCTTGCTCGGAGCAGATGGGAATCAAGAAAAAAGAATAGATTCTAGCTTGTGTGGTGCCGGGCTCGGACGGAACTAATTGTCGCGGACAACGTCTATTAACCAGAGCTGAGAAGTATCGTCCAAAGGGTGAGCGGGAGAGTCGGCGATACGAACGAGCAGCTTCTTGTTCGAAATGGAACGATCTTTGCTTGTACTCTCCTGCAGAACGAGATTCGTATTCGTCGTCCGTTTATGAGATTTATGGCATCGTACGCAGGGAGGCGCCAGTGAACTCGCTGCTTTCCGATTTGCGATATGCGGCACGGGAAGTGCGCAAGCGGCCTGGTTTTACCCTGACGGCAGTGCTCTCACTGGCGCTGGGAATCGGAGCCACAAGTGCTGTATTCAGTGTCATTTACGCGGTGCTGCTGGATCCCTTCCCCTATCCGGATGCGGCCAGGACGATGGAGATTCGCCTCAAGGATAAGGCGGGACATGAGCGGTTTGCCGGCCTGACCGGACCGGAAATACAACTGCTTCGCAAGACCAAATCGCTCGAAGATGTCGTGGGGATGGGCGGCTGGAACCTCACGACGACCGATGGCGATCTTCCCGAGGACGTCATAGGAATGCAAATTTCGCCGGAAGCGCCAAATCATTGGGGCACGCGCGCTTTGATGGGCCGGTGGCTAATTCCTTCCGACGCCCCGTTCGGAGAGGAACCGCAGGCCGTCGTCGTCCTCAGCTATCCATTTTGGCAGCGCTATTACGTGGGCGATCCGAACGTCGTGGGCCGCACCATTCAGTTTGTTCACAAGCCCTATAAGATCGTTGGAGTCATGCCTCCGCGGTTCCGCTGGGGTGAGGCGGATGTCTATATGCCTCTCAAGGTCACCAGTGACCCAAGCATTTATTTCGGAGCCTCACTCAAGCTGCGGCCAGGTGTCACCGTAGCGCAAGCGGACGCTGAGCTCCAGCCACTAATGGAGGAATTCGCGAAGCAAGCGCCGGACCGTTATCCGGACAAGTTCCGGGTAAATCTGCGCAACATCCTCGACATCTATGCCAGGCCGCTGGGGCCGATCCTGTATTTGCTGCTGGGGGCGGTGGCCTCGCTGCTGCTGATAGGCTGCGCAAACGTCTCGATCTTGTTGCTGGCGCGTGGCACGGAGCGTCAGCATGAGCTGGCAGTACGCGCTGCTGTTGGCGCAAGCCGCTGGCAAATGATCCGGCAGTTGCTGACCGAATCGCTCTCTATCGCTGTCGCCGGAACGCTGTTTGGAGTGCTGTTGGCTTGGAAAAGCCTGGGTTTGATCACGGCCTGGTTGCCCGAGCACACGTTCGCGGCCGAATCGGTCATCAAGATGAATGTGCCGGTTCTGCTCTTCAGCATCGGATTGGCGTTTGGCACGACCATGGTCTTTGGCTTGTGGCCCGCGCTGCAACTTTCGCACCCAGACCTTGCCCGGCTGATGCAAAGCAGCACACGGCGCGTCAGCGGAAGCGTGCGCGCCCGGCGAACTCACAACATTATGGTGGGAGCACAAGTGGCGCTCACCCTTCTAATGCTTGCGGCGGCGAGCGCGGCCGGCAAAGGCTTTGTCAAGCTGGTGGATACCGATCTAGGCTACGACCCGCACTTTGCGATGTCGGTTCCAATCCCCGTGCATGAAAACACGCACATGTCCTGGCAGGACCGCGCCGAATACTTCGAGCAGCTTCGGGCGCGCCTCGCGGCGATGCCGGAGGTCGAAATGGCAGGCATCTCGAGTAACGCCACGCCGCCTTCGAACGGCAACGACAACAAGATCGAAATCATGGGCCGCGCGGACGCCGAGAAGCCAACCGTGCGGGTGAATTTCGTCAGTCCCGAATACTTTCTCGTTGTTACGCATCCCTCTGGCCCAGGGCCGCATTTGGGATCATGCCGAAACGATGCGCGGGGCTCCGCTCGCCATCATCAACGAAACCATGGCACGCGAGTTCTGGCCGAACGGGAACGCCATCGGACAGGAGTTGCGCACCGACGGACTCAAGGCAGAGCTGCCTTTTGCGCCGGCCGCCCCAGGCAGCGACGGTTGGCTGCAAATCGTCGGGATTGTCGGGGATGCGCGAGACGATGGCTTGCGCAACCCGATCAAGCCGGCCGTGTATATCCCCTACACGCTCAAGATGTGGATGTTCACGCAGATCCTGGTGCGCACGCGCGTCCAGCCGCTGTCGGTTCTGCATGACATTCGTGCGCAGATCGTGAAGGTCGATCCCGACCAGCAGGTGATGGGCGATGCGCGGAATCTGGAGGGTTGGATTAAGGAACTTCCCGAGTATGGGCAGCAGCGGCTAGTGGCAACGCTGTTCGGAATTTTCTCGGTCTTGGCGCTGGCTCTCGCCGCAGTGGGGCTGTACAGCGTTGTCTCTTACGCCGTTGCCACCAGGACCAACGAATTTGGTATTCGCATGGCCCTCGGCGCGAATGCTGGGAACGTGTCTCGGCTCGTGCTTTCTTCGACGGCAGCGAATGTGGGAGCTGGCGTAGTGGCGGGCATTCTGCTCTGCGTGGCGTTCAACAAACTGGCAACGAAATGGGTCATGGAAAGCTCGCGAGACCCGCTGATCCTCGGCGCCGTAACGCTGTTGCTTGTTGCAACTGCCGCGCTTGCGTGCTTTGTTCCCGCTCGCCGCGCCGCCTCCGTCGATCCGATGGAAGCTCTCCGCTACGAATAAATCGCGGTTCTTCGACTTACAAGGAACCATTAGAGAGCGAGAGTTGGCTGCCGAACGCAGATTGGTTGTTGCGCTTCGATGCTTGACGATTCGTCGCCGTCCACCGCCGTTATGTACGCGTCGACCGACATCACGGAAAGGATTGTGCGTTTTTACGATCAGACCTATCCGGTGAAAAACGCGGCGAACGCGGGCGCTACGGACGTTTCGAAGTGAGGAGATCGAGCTCGTCGAGGGAGCGTGGCCAGTCTTCGCGGAGAAGGCGGGAGAGCGCGCGGTCGGCGAGAAGTTTGCCGGAGGTTTGGCATATCGGGCAATAATTGGTTTCGTTGCTGGCGTAACGGATACGCTGAATTTTGGTGCCGCAGCGCGGGCAAGGCTGTTTGTAACGGCCGTGCACAGCCATGCCTTCGCGGAAGGCGGTGACCTTTTCGGGGAATTCCCCGGCGGCTTTGGCGCGGAGGTGAACGGTCCAGCGGGTGAGGCTCGTGCGGATGGCCTCGTAGAGGCGCTTGATTTCGGGGACAGGGAGCTTTTGCGTGAGGGCGAGAGGCGAGAGCTTAGCTTCCCAGAGGATTTCGTCGGAGTAAGCGTTGCCGATGCCGCTGAAAAGGCGCGGGTCGGTCAAGGCGCGTTTGAGAGTGTGGTTGGCGGAGAGAAGTGCGGCGGCGAATTGTTCGGGTGAAGCATCGAGGACTCCCAGGCCACCAGGATCGAGTGAGCCGAGGCCGTCTTCACCCAGGACGACATGCAAGGAAGCGCGCTTTTGAGAGCCGGCTTCGGTCCAGAGAAGAGAGCCATTCGAGAAGTCGAAGGCGGCGAGACCGCGCGGCGGAGAAACTTTGACGCGGCCGGGCTTAACGCCGAGCGGGTGCCAGTGAAGTCGGCCTGCGATCATCAGATGGAGGACGAGCCACAGATCGTCTTCAAGGCCGATGCAAATGCGTTTGCCGAGGCGGCGGATTTGGAGAACTTTCTTGCCGAGAGCGGCGCTGATGGGTGGGGACGCGGTTCGAAGGAGAAAGGGGCTAACGACGCGCACGGTTTCGAGCGTCTGGCCGAGTATGCGGGATTCGAGGGCTTCGATGTAGACGGTGATATCTGGAAGTTCCGGCATGCTGTTTCTACGGTAGTGCTCCAATTGGGAACAGAGAGCATCGTACAACGGCGGCTGCTTATTGAGGATGGAGGAAAGTGGTTGCAAGGAGCGCACAGCCAGGATTGGCTGAGACACGCAGAACTGCGCGGCGCAGGCCCAAGCCAAAAGGTCTCGCATTCCGCAAAGCACAACAGATTGTGGACCCAGGAAAAAGATGAATGAAAACTGTCCGAAAGGACAGCGAAGGTTTTCCGTAGAGATTCGTTCAGAAAAATTGCATATACAAAAATAGTTCAAAAATACCCTTGACAGAAAACGGCGACTCGCACGATACTCCCCAGCGCGCCAGTTTCTGTCTTCCCCAGTAGGACGTTCCGACGTTCCTTCCGCTATCTGCACGCCGGGCAAAGTCAGCGAGGAGTACCGGTGTCTGCACAAATAACAGAGAAAGAAACAACGATGAATTCGTTGGAAATGGATAGGGAAGTCATTCGCTGTAAGACATGTGGTCTCGTCCAATACCGGACGCGCACGGGAAACTGTCGCCGTTGCGTGCGCGCCTTGCCTCAGCGTCTGGAATTCCTGATTCCTCCACCGGCACCTCCGGAGGAAGCAGCCGCTGAACCCACGTCCGAAAAGTTCGCCAACCAGGAGACGGTCGAGAATATCGGCCAGCGCATTCGCCAATTGCGCGAATCGCGCGCGATGACCCAGAGCCAGCTCCAGTCGCGCTCGAAGGTCTCGCGCTCCTACTTGTCCCGCATCGAGAGCGGCCAGATGACGCCGAGCCTCGGCACGCTGGAGAAAATCTCCGAAGCGCTGAACGTGGGCTTGAACCGCTTCTTTATCCCGGAATCCGACGGCGAAGCGCTGCTCGAGGATCCTTTCATCCAGGGATTGCGCCCGTTCCTGCGCCAATTGGATTGGGAACAATGGCAATCCATTTTGAAGAGGCTGCAGGCCATCAGCGATCACGTCCATGCAGCTCCGGTCACTCTCCGCCCTATCGGTAATCCGGCGCGGATGCCGCAGCCCGCGCCGGCGAATGGCAACGGCCACAATGGTCACATTGGCGCCGTCCATTCGAATGGGCATGCGTTGACGCATTCCCATGGGCAGCCGCAGGGCTATGTGCTGCGGCGGCCTGGAGCGGGACCGGTGTTTCAAAGCCTAGCGCTGTAAGCGGTTTCGGTAACAAGTTTTTCGTTTCTAAACCAGAGCACAAATTGGCGCGGTGCGGCTTCCAATCGCACCGCGCTTTTTTTCTGCGTTTCCTTGCAGCAGACCAGCGGAACAATTGGACTTGTTCGGTAACGGCTGCCAGGACTTTCCCGGTTTTTGTTGTCTATAATGCTCGGATAATGATCGGGCCGTTGCTCGCCCTGGCTGGGCACTCCAGATTCAGGAGGCAACCGTGCAGACACTTTGGCAAGAATTAACCTCCGCCATCCCCACGCTCCGCAAGCGCCCCAATCCCAATTAGTCGACTATCCCGACGAGGTGAAGGGAAAGCCTGGCGCGCCGATTCGTTGGGATTTGGATTGTACTTTGGAATGGTCCTACTGGCTGATTTGCTCGCAACGATTAATATGCTATTGAGCAAGGCCTTTTCGCAGCCCAACGCGGTTCGAGTATTCTGGTTGCAGAGGCAGCAACCATTTCAAGCGAAAAGCAAAATCGTAGCCCATATCCCACTGTGACCGGGCAGAGTGGGTCTGTTCAGCTACTGGACGCGCAGCAGAGCAGGGCCGCGGGCGCCGCTCGATTCAGCTGGTTTTCACCCGCCGAGCAGCCACTCGATTCGGGCGAAATCGATAGTCACCACACCCTCCTGGCCCTCGTGCATCGGATTTACTCCCAGCACCTGACCGGCAAGCTGCAACTCGTCTTTGGGCGGGTGGAAAAGGCGCTCTTTTTCGACGCCGGACAACTGGTGTTTGCGACGAGCAACGATAGGCAGGATGGGCTCGGCGAAGTGATGCTTCGCGCCGGAGCCCTGACCCAGAGCCAGTTTGAGGAGGCTTCGACGCTCGTCGAGACGGGCCAACGCTTTGGTTCTGCCATTGCCGAGATGGGGATCTATGGAGTCGAGCAGATTGTCAGCTGGGTGCAACGCCAGGTCTTACAAATCAGCGCGTCCGTGCTTGACTATCCTGCCGGTCGCTACTTTTTCTTAAGCTCCCTTGAAAAAAATGTGGTTCCGGAAATCGGCGTCCCTGTGCCGCTGGGAAGGCTGCTCCTGGCGGCGGTGCGCAAAGCGGGTGACCTGCCTCTGGACCAACTAGGCGAGGATGCTGATCTTCAGGTTGAGCTCTCGTCTGACGCGCAGCGTCTTTTTAAGGCCGAAGACCTGGAAGATGGAGAGCGGCGATTGCTCAGCCTCATCTCCCAACCCATTTCGGCCAAACAAGTCGTCGCACAAAGCGGGGTGCCCAAGCCCGAAGACTCTCGCGCGCTCTATGCCCTGTTGCTTTTGGGATTTGTCGTGGGTGAACCGGGCCATCTACGGCCGGAACCAGAGCCTGTCGTTCCCAGTGCGCCTGCGGCGCCCGAACAACCGAGAGCAGTCGAAGCTCCCAGCGCCACGAAGCTTCCGGAACAGCGGACTGTGGATGTCTCAGCCCCCGCGCAGGAAGAGACAGCGAAGGCAAGCGAAGCGCTTTCCGCAGAAGACATCAAGCAGGCGCAGCCTCACGTCGAACAGAGACCGGGCGACCCGGAGGAACCGAAAGAAACGGAAGCACCTCCTGCGACGCCCCTCCCGCTTCTGAAGCCGAATGCGATCTCACGCGAAGTGCCGGTGCGAGCGATTGGTATTTCACCAGAAAAGATTGAGCCTGGGCGCCACCTTTTCCATGAAGAAACTACTTCTGTTCTGGTGGCTGAAACTGGCGGGGTGATTCGATTGTCTGCCGCGGTGACCGCCGGGCAGTTGCTGGTTCTCGCCAACATGGAAACCAAGCGCGAAGTGCTCGTCCAGATACTGCGGAAGCGCTCCTACAAACCGACCATGTGCTATCTGGAGGTCGAGTTTCTCGAGGCTGCGCCGCGCTTCTGGGGCACGGAGTTTTCGGCGGCGACGGCTTTGCTGCCGAAGAACGCACAGGATGTGGAAACGGCCGCGCTGGTGATCGCCGCGGAGCCCGCCGCCGACCGACCCTGGATTTTGCCAACTGCGCCCGACGCGAGCGAACTGCAAATGTTCAAGCGAGAAATGGAAGAGCTGCGAGGGAAACCGGCCTTGACGGAGACGCCGCCCCCCGCGAACGCCGAGGCGAGTGCCCTGGCGCAGCTGAGAGGCGAAGTTTACCCCGCTTCTGCGATTCCCGAGCCAGGCGACCCGTTGAGTACGGAAGCGATTCTCGAAAGCGGGCTGGCGGCGGCGGGTGCGGTTGCGCCAACCAAACGCCCTGTTAGTCCACTGCCATCGGAAGCGGTTAAGCAAGTGGAGACGCCGCAACAGGTTAGCGATTTTATCAATTCATTACCGAAGTCGAAGCGATGGCGCTTGCCGCGCGGCGGCTTCACCCCCGAATTTAATCGCGTACTGCTTGTGCTGGCGATTCTGCTGGTGATGGCGGTGGTTGGCACGGCTTGGTTCAAGAATTGGCTGCCCTGGAAGTCGGCGGGAGCAAATCTCAAGAAACCTTCAGCATACGACGTGGCGAGCGATGCTCCGGTGACTTCGGCAGGAATCCCTGCGAAAAGCGCGCCGGTGTCCGATGCGGACGCGACGGGCCCCGCGAATGGAAGTGCGGCACCTGTGGAAGCAGCCTCTTCGGGTGCCCCGATTGAGCCGTTGGCATCGAGGAAAAAAGCGTCTCGCGCAATGACGGCGGCGAAGGCCTCATCTGTTCGGCCTGCGGCGCCACCTGCGGCGAATTCCGAAGCGAATTCCGGGAAAGACAGCGCTGTCGTCCCGCCAAAATTGATTCATTCGGTGCAAGCGGTGGCTTCGTTGGAAGCTCTGCGGGATTTCGAAAGAGGAAATGTGGTTGTCGATGCCGTCGTGGGTACGTCGGGCGAGGTGCATGTCATCAGCGTGATCTCCGGGCCTCCGTCACTGCGCGAGCCCGCGGTGGAAGCCTTGAAGCAATACAGGTACGAACCAGCAACGCGGAGCGGCCAGCCCGTTCCCGCGCGCGTTACGATCACCATTCACTTCCACTTCGAATCCTAAAGAGTCTGAGCGCCGGCGCAATGCGTCAGCAGTTGCAGGAAAATAGCCCGGCTGCAGGTTGACACGCAGACCGTCCTCCCGGCTCCCCACGCCCCGCAAGCGCCCCACTCCTACTAGCTGGACCGGGCTGAACCAACTTGTAGGATTACCGCGTTTACCAGGAGCTTGAGCCCTCCGAATGTTTTGTCCAAGCTCTTCTTAGACTGAGATGTGCTATAACTTTCGCCGTGAACCAGCCTGAACCAGCCCCAGCCGACCGCCAAGACACCTATCAACTCAACTCACCTTAGCCGCCCTCGGCGCGCTGCTATCGGTGGTTGTCCACTTCACTCTGCCCAAGTCACCAGGCCAGTCATTCTTTGAGTCAGTTTCACATTTGCAAGGGCACGGCTGGCCGTTTGCATGGATGCATTTTGTAGTGAGCTATTACATGCAATTAGCCGTGTTTCTCGGTATGGTTCTATTCGCAGTTTATCGTCGCGGTCCACGTGCTTGGGTTTTTGCTTTCTTTTCGGGCGGCGCGGTTCCAGAGCTGCTCATTTTTCACTGGTTAAAGTAAGGCGGGCCACTCGGCACTTGTCCGGTTACCGCTGTCGGCTCAACCGGTCGATGCAACACCCTCTATACAGTTCATCTGAAAGCACTTCCTGTGGAGAACCGCTTTGCAGTGCTGAACGTCGAGTAGACCCTGGTCAGGATGGTTTTCAGTTTGAATCAATCTGCGTGAACGACTCTCAGCTATTGAGGCCCCTGTAAGCACATTTCGGCCAGTGTTGCATCGACCCATTGAGACCGCCGCGTTAATCAGGCGCTAGGCTACGGAGGCGACCCAGCCCACTCGGCCTTTCGCTTCACGGGTCGCATCTTCAAGGGTGCTCAGTTTTGAGCCTTGGCTAACTCGTGTTGGAGTCCAGCTGTCCTCCGCGTTAGAGAAACGCCATTCGAGAAAACCGAACGTTCCGTCTGAGTTCTTGTAGAAGCAGACTCGGCATTCGAGGTCCAAGTCATAAATCACTTTGAGCGCGTCGCCTTCTTGCTTTCGCCTACCCATCGCACCCCCGAAGACCTTGAGTGCTATCGGAATTTATCGCCAGCGCCAATTCACAGTGGGTGAGAGGCCCATTCCGCGAAAACATTCAACTTTCACCGCGACCAGCGCCGTCGGAAGGAATGCGACCTTCACCTTATTCGACTGGCGCAAGTCCCCGTAGTAATCATTTGGGACTCGTATGGTGAGCCCGGCGACACCCAAGTAACAGAATCCGCGCGACAACCATACTTGTTCTGGCGCACCTTCGATTACTTCGGCGACTCGGCTTTCAATATCTTGCTTCACTTTCTGGTATCTGTTAGCCCAGACCAGGCACAGACCAACTGTGAGAGTGAAAAACACAGAAAAGACAAGAACAATGGCGGCGGGGTTAAGAAGACTCCAATCCCAAGACCGACAGTGAGAATGACGAACACGCCTGGAGTGGCCCAAAACTGCCAACCAATCATCGTTTTTGCCTCCTCGATTTCGTCGTCGGTAAGGAATCGCTGCTCCACGGCCCAATTCTCGCATGGGTTCATCGAAACACAAACAGGATGGCCGTTCTGGACGTAAAATCATGTTGATTCATGACCTCAAAATCGGCCCGTCAATTGAATGTGTAGTCGAGTAGCCAGACAACTAGGTTCCGCTTCGGAAAACTGTACACAAGAAATGACCGAAGTAGAGTTGGGGCGAATAGCCCACAACCCGGAGCTAGTCGCGCGGCCGATCTACCAGACCTTAGGGAAGTCCATCGAACCACGATTTTGGAAACTACGCTCTAGAGAACTCCGCTGAGGTGAAGGGACCTCTCAATCGCGGACGACGGAGACTTTGGCGGTGGGGACTTCTAGACGCATGAGGCGATGATTCGCGTCGAGGTAGAGATCGACTTCGAGGTCGGTGGTCGTGACGCGAAGACCTTCGTAGGTAGCGCCATCGATAGTGGCCGAGCCGGTGGACTCGGCGGTGATGGTGCCGGGCATCAATTCCTGGGGGATGAAGACCGGGAAAGTCTGCGGGCCGCGCTTGGACCAATCGTAGACACGCGCGAGGACACCGTACTGATAATAGAGGTTATTGTCGAGGACGGCGATGAGCGGAGTTCCGAACGTGAAGGTTTGATCGTAGGGATGCGCGCCCTGCATTTGCAGGGTCATTTTCGCGATGCCGTTGTCGAAGACGATGTTTGCGGCGTTCGTTTTGTCGGCGTGAGAAGTCCACTGGTACGCGATCGGTGCGCCATCCGGTTGAAGTGTTAGGGTGCCGCTAACTTTACTGGCAGCGCCTTCGGAAGGCTTGATCTCAGCGTTGCCTTTGGCGAGCCAGCCGCCGTCCGCAGGCATGATTTCGAATTCTTCGTGGCCAACGGTTTTTCCGTCCAGCTTGATGCTGAGTTTGCCCTGATCCTGCGCGAAGACGGAGAGGCTGGGGACGGCGGCGCTCTTCTTCTTTTGATCCGCGCTGCTAGCCATAGCGCAAGCAAAAATCAAAAGAGTTGCACAGCCAACCGACAAATGGGCCAAAGAGCCACGCAGTTTTGTTCTCATAAATTCCCCCTTGGCAAGCAGCCGCGAAGCAAAACTCTAAATTTGCGAAGAAATAATCGCCGCAAACTATTCTAGCGAACGCCGGTCACGAATTTGGTTTTTCGACAACAAGATGTGCTTCGTGGCCACCTGCCGCGACAATCCCGCGGCGAAGAATCTCCGCGACGACTTGCGTGGGATCGCCGGAGCTGTCCACGCGATAGTCGGCGAGTTGATACGAGGGCAGACGCTGCGCATGGAGAGCGCGAAAGCTGGATTCGTCTCGAAACAGCGGGCGGCCGGTCATGGTCATGCAGCGAGCCAATAAAAGCTCGACGGGCGAATCGAGCCAGAGAACGGGGACGCCGGCGTTGCGTAAAAATTCGGGGCAGCCGGGTTGGGCGTACGTGCCCCCGCCGAGAGCCAAGACGGTGGCTTCCTTGTGTTCGGAAGCGCGGCCGAGCGCAGCGCGTAATTGATCCGCTTCGATTTGGCGAAAAGCGGGTTCCCCGAAGCGCTCGAAAAGCTGTGGAATGGAGAGTCCAGCGGATTGCTCGATGCGTTCATCCAGATCGACGAAACGCCAGGCGAGCTGCCGGGCAAGGAGAGTGCCGACGGTTGTTTTGCCGGAACCCATGAAGCCTGCGAGGCAAAGCACCTGGAAACGGGAAGAGGCGCCACGCAAAGAGGGTGGTTGAGTCACTGTTCGATATAAAGAGCGGCCACGAAGGGCCTGGCAAATAGAAACACGAAAAATTAATCGCGCTTCGTAATGCGGATTGTACCACTGTAGGAGGAGAGTTCGACTTTCGCGAGGCCCATTCCGACGGTGCCGAAGAGCCCATGCATGAACTTCGAAGGCAGATGCTTCACGCCGTGGGAATCAGGCTTGAGAAAAGCGGACGCTTGATTATCGACGATGCCGGTGGAAGTCTGCGCTTTCAAGTCAAATGAATCCGTGCTGGAAAAGCGCACCTCGACGAGGCCTTTTCCGCTCTTCATCGAGTAGAGGCCGGTGCGGATGAAATCGCCGTCGAAGAGAATGTTTCCCGTGGTGGTCATGAGATTGACGTTATTCAGCTGCGGCTGAAGAATCTGCGCGTTTCCACCGATGGAGCTGAAATCGAGCTTGCCTGCGCATTGCGTGCAAACCAGCGACCCGCCAGTGGTCTTCACGATGATGTAGCCCGAAACTTCTTTCAGATGAACATCACCGCCGAAGCTTTCCAGCTTCATATCGCCCGTGACCTGCTCGACGTAGATCAGGCCCGTCTCGGTTTTGAGCTGTAACTCGGTTTCTTCGGGAACGGTGAGCTGCAAATCGGCCTCGAGTTCCAGAGGCCGTGCGGAGGCGTCCAGGACGTTAGCGGAAACGTCGACGCGGTCTCCCACTTGTTCAATGTCGAAGCCAATCTTGTCGGAAGATTGCGTTCCCACGACGTCGACCTGGGAATTCTTCCAAGATTTCACTTCGATGCGGCCATTGGCCACATTGTGAATCACCACGACGGGGTGTCCGTTGACGTTGAACAGTTTTTCGATGTGCTGTCCCGCGCCTGCGGCCCGCGCAGGAACGACGCTGGAGAGAAAAAGGCCGGCGGCGAAAACCGGCAAAATGCTTCGCTTCACGACTGATCCCAGCTGGGCCGGGCTCATCCCCACTCTTCGGAGGTACATGTCAGTTTATGCTCCTTCCGCGCTCAATCATCGCGGACAGTAATTCGGCTTTTTGCTCGTACGCTGCGGACAAATATTCGCGAGTCAGTTCGTCTTGGGGCTGTTCCTTAAGATGGCGCTCGCAGTCGGCAATGAATTCGTTCACTTTTTTCAGATTGTCGCGCAACGAAACGTCCACCGGAGAAGTGCTGGCGAGAATCATTCCAGTGGCTACAGGCTCCTGATCGTCCAGGGCACGCGCGGCACTAGCAAAAGCCGTCGGCGCTTCCGAGGCGGCAGCCCTGGCAATCGGAGCAGCAGGCACAACTGCTGGCGCAAGTACGGGCGCAAGTGCAGGTGCGATCCTCGCGGATTGCACGGGCGGCGCAATGGGCGCGGTCCTATCACGGCGAACCTGGAACACAGTAGCCGCAACAATGAGGATGCCAACCATGGCGGTGGCCAGGACGCGGCTGCGGAAAAAGTCACCGATGGATTGCCAGAAAGGGACGCGCTCGGCGGGAATGACGTCCGCGGGAGTTCGGATGATGCCTTCTTCTTCCAATTGCGCGCGCAAGGAAAGCCAAACGCGATCGGGAGGCGCGATTTCAGACGGCAGCTTTTTTGCGGCGTCCACGAGGCTGGTAAGGTCAGCGACGTAACTGCGGCATTCGCGGCATTCGGCCAAGTGCGCGCGCGCCTCTTCAGGAAGCGGCTCGAGTCCTTCCTGTTCCAAAACAAGCTCTATATCTTTGCACTGCATGGCACTTCGCTCCGCGGCTAAAGACCTGGTAGCCTTCCCGCTCGACTACACCTGTAACCGATAAGACGCATCCCCGGCCCAGACAGTTGGCTGCATTCTAACTCAATCCCCGAGCCCAGCCTGCGTTTTTGCAGCGTGACGTTCCGCCCGAGCCTGATCCCGCAAATCCTCCTGAAGCAGCTCGCGCAGACGCGTCCTCGCTTTATGCAACTGCGACTTCGAATTGCCTACAGAACAACCCATGATGCCCGCAATCTCGTTGTGTTCGAAACCCTGGACGTCGTGCAGCACAAACACGGTTCGGTAACCGGGCGGCAGCTTTTCAATGGAGCGCTCCAGATTGACGCGGTCCACGGCGCCGCTAAGCCGCAGATCGGGCGCTCCAATGTCTTTTCTCGGGCCACCAGTTTCTTCATCGGGTTCCGTCGTTTCTTCCAGAGAGGCCGCAGGGAGCGACTTCTTACGCAAACGCATAAGGACCACATTCACCGTCATCCGGTGCAGCCAAGTGGAAAAAGCCGACTCTCCACGGAAGGTCCCAATCTTGCGGAAGAGCTGCAGAAAAGCTTCCTGCATTAGATCTTCCGCATCGGAAGGGTTGCCAACCATCCGTAAGCACAGCGCGTAAACACGGCGGCTATGGAGTTGATAAAGAAACTCAAAAGCCGCGGCGTCCCCAGCCTGGGCCAGACGAATAGCTTCCGCTTCAGTCGCCGACTTAGGGGACTGAGAGAAATTCACCCTGTTCGGCGGCTGTAAAGTAGTCGACACACTGGGCTCGCTTGGTCGGTTCCGGGCCAACGGTCCAATTGCGGCGCATCCAACGTTTCGGATGCACCGAATCCCTCCTAGAGTTGTCCTCGCAAAAGCTGGCTGTTGTCAATCAGACAAGCGCGGAGACTGACTTATTCCCCAGCGGATGGCGCTGGGGCCCGGCCTGAACGGGCTGGAAGCTTTATTCTCCCCCGATTGGGGCCATACGTCTATGCCGAACAAGACGTGAGCTGAACGTTAGCTTTTTTGGCCGGGAGACCCCCATTTGGGTACCGACGGTGGCCTGAAAGAATTCTAATTCCGCTTCAGGAAGTGCCATGAGGAAGGATTTCAACAGGACGATCGCTTCTCGCAGGCAGGTATTCAAATCGTATTGCGCTTCATCCAGGGCCTGCCACTCGGCGTCGAAATCCACCGGCCCGCTGGCAGCAATGGCGGTGGCGGCGGCACAAAAATCCTGACTGAGATCCTCGACCATTTCGTTGAGCGTGCTGAGCTTATATAGAAACTGGTAGCGCTCGCTAAGCAGAATGCGGCACAGCAAACTGCTGAGGCGCGCGACGCGCTGGCCCCGAGCACTCTGAAAATTGGCGGGGTCGAGCGGAGCGGCGTTGGGAGTCGTGCCATGGTGCTTGGCATGTTCGCCCAGCGACCATAGCAACGCCACAAGCGGGTGAACGAAGAGGTTGCAGAGATCGGAAGCGATAGAAACCGCTTGGCTGGCTTTGTCCATGCGTCCGCCCAGGCGCAGGGAAAGAGCTTCATCCAAGGAAACACTCAGCATGTTGTAGGAGATTTCCAACTGGCGGACGTAGGACCGAAACACTTCGTCCTTTGTTTCTGGCAGCCATGCACGCCAATCGTCTTTGACAGACATGCCGCGCGCTGAGAGGGCGCGCACACGGTCCTTCACAGGGTGTCTCCTGAGGGAACAGGGCAGGATTATAACAAATTTTAATTCTCGGAGAATGATTTTCTTAGGGGGACGCATAGGAGCCGGGCTCGCCCAGTTCAATGAGGTGCGAAGACGGGAAAGCCAGGAAACGGTGGGCTGTTGCCCGCAACAGGCAGTGACCGTTATACTCCCGAGCGATTCTACCGTGAGGAACTCCCTTGCAATTTGAGCCACGCGACCAGTTTGAACAGAGACAAAAGAAACTTGAGCAGATTCAAGCCCTTGGATATGAGGCATTTCCGAGGGAATTTCGTTGGACTGATACGCCCGCAGCCCTTGTGGAAAAGTATGGCGAGAAAATAGCCGCGGACCTGGAGAGTGAAAAAAGAGAAATTCGCGTGGCCGGGCGGCTTGTTTCGCTGCGGCTTATGGGCAAGGCGGGATTTGCCCATATACAAGGTTCCGGGAAGAAGATTCAAATCTATGTAAAGAAGGACGTTGTCGGGGAGCGTGGATTTGCGTTGTTTCAGCTGCTGGATCTCGGCGACTTGATCGGTGTGCGCGGACATCTCTTTCGCACGAAGACGAACGAGCTATCGATTTGGGTGGAAGAACTGACCTTTCTTGCCAAGGCACTGCTTCCCCTGCCGGAAAAGTGGCATGGGCTGACCGACGTCGAGCTGCGCTACCGGCAGCGCTACCTCGATTTGATTGCCAACGACAAATCGCGGCAGGTGTTCGTGGCCCGGGCTAGGATCATTCAGGACCTTCGGCGATTCTTCGACGCGCGGGGATATATAGAGGTTGAGACGCCGATGATGCATCCTATTCCGGGAGGCGCGGCGGCGCGGCCTTTCGTCACACATCACAACACATTGGATATCAACCTCTATCTGCGGATCGCGCCGGAGCTGTATTTGAAAAGGCTCACGGTCGGAGGATTTGATCGCGTCTATGAGATCAACCGGAACTTCCGCAATGAAGGCATCTCGACGCAGCACAACCCGGAGTTTACGATGCTGGAATTTTATGAGGCCTACAGCAACTACCGGGATCTGATGGAGATGAACGAGGCCCTGTTCGCTCTGCTGGCGACGAGCATCACCGGATCGACGCTGGTGAAATATGGCGAGGTGGAACTGGACTTTGCGAAGATGCAGCGGCTGACGATGCGCGAAGCCATCGTCAAATATTGGCCTGCTGGCGCGGAAGCCGCGCCGACGGACGCGGAGCTTGCCGCGTCGGGAGGTCCACGCGCGGCCACGGAGCGCTACAACACCTGGGCGAAATCCGCGGGCGCGCCTTACGCCGCCTCGAAAGGCATATTAAAGGATGGCGAGTGGACCGGCTTGCTGTTTGAAACCATGGCGGAAGACAAACTGATTCAGCCGACGATTCTCTACGATTTTCCCACGGACATTTCTCCGCTTTCGAAACAAAAGCCGGAAGATCCTTCTCTGACAGAGCGATTCGAGATTTACGTGGCCGGTATGGAAGTGGCCAACGGCTTCTCGGAACTCAATGATCCCGCCGAGCAGGAGCGGCGCTTCCTGGCGCAAATCGCGCAGGGCGGGGAAGAGGTGCCGAAGCAGCTCGACGTGGATTACATTCGCGCGCTGTGCCACGGAATGCCGCCTACCGCGGGCGAGGGCATCGGTATTGATCGGTTGACGATGCTGCTCACCGATTCCCCATCGATTCGCGACGTCATCTTATTTCCGCTCTTGCGCCCGGAAGGCCACCAAGACTCCGCTTCCGCAGAACATGGCGCGTAAAGTATCCTTTCGGTTGGGCTTCCTAATGCGATTTAACCATGCAATTTGAATGGTTCGTGGCGCGGAGGTATTTGCGCTCGCCTTACCGGCCGGCGGTGCTGCGGCTGGTCACCTTATTTTCGATTCTCGGCGTGGCGGCTGGCGTAGCGACGCTAGTGATCGCGCTATCGATGAACACGGGATTCCGCGAGACGCTGCAAGATCGATTGCTGGGCGTTCAGGCACATATTTCGTTGATGCGTCCCGGCTCCGAAATCCGCGCATACGAAGCGCTGGCCACGAAACTAGCAGCCATTCCCGGAGTACGGTCGGTGACGCCGGCGGTTTATGAGACGGTGTTGCTGTCGTTTGGAGGCGAAGCGCTTGGCGTGGTGGCCAAAGGCGTTGAACCGGAGCGCGAGCGGCAAGGGGATGAAGCGCTGCAGAGGATTGTTGCGGGCAAACTGGATTTCGCCCCGGATGCGGATGGAATCGATGCACTTCTTGTCGGCAAGGAACTGGCGGACGACTGGAAAATTGAGCCGGGCGACTATGTGACGCTGACAAGTCCGCAAGGGCGATTGACGCCTTTCGGATTGATTCCCCGGACGAGGCGATTTCGCGTGGTGGGGATATTCGATTCGGGTTTTTACGATTACGACAGAAACTGGTGCTTCATGACGTTGGGCGCGGCGCAGTCGCTTTCCGGGACAAGCGACATCGTCAACGTGCTGGAATTCCGGCTCAACAATCCGGAGCGCGCGGGAGAAATTGCGCGGAAAGCGGAACAAATCGCCGGGCCCGGATTCTTGGCGAGTACCTGGATGGAACAGAACTTCGCGTTGTTCCGCGCCTTACGGCTGGAAAAACTGGTGACGGCGATTTTCATAGGGTTGATTACATTTGTTGCGGGATTGAACATTCTTGTGGTGCTCTCGATGATGGTGACGGATAAAGCGCGGGACATCGCCGTGTTGATGTCTATGGGAACGAGGCGCGAACAGATTCGAATGATTTTTCTTTGGCAAGGAATCGTCATTGGATTTACGGGCACGGCGATCGGGCTATGTATAGGTTATGCGTTTGCCGTAATCGCCGGGACGTATCATTTAATCCCGCTGGATCCGCAAATCTATGCGGTGTCTTATGTGCCATTTCATCCAAGCGTTCTGGATGGCGTGTGGATCACGCTGGCGGCGATGGGAATCTCCATTGGAGCGACCATTTTGCCGGCGAGAGCAGCGGCGAGGCTATTGCCGGTAGAGATTCTCCGCTATGAGTAGAAGGGCGGCAGCGAGGACTGAATCTAATGGGTTTAGAGCCGGGATTTTGGCGCGTGGTTTGCTGGTATAACTGGCAGAGGCAGGCAACAATAGTTGAGCTGTCCCCCTTAGGGTGACAGCCAGGTATTGCGCCCTGTAAGGTACTGAAAAAGAGAAGCTTAGAGAGAATTCAAAGTGGCCTGGTAACGCGCTGTTTGGCGACGGGCAGACGCTAGGCGGAAATAGGAAACTCTTGGGCAATCGTGTGTGGCGCGAGGGCTTTTTCGGCGAGTACAAACTCGGCTCACGTAGCATCTAAGTAAAGAGGAAGAGTTCGTGCAACTGTGGCGGCAGAGGATAGAAGTCGAGAATAAATGACCCAGTCACAAAACACTTCGAGTCCATCAGCCCACCCGAGCGATCCGAGCGCACGCCGCGCTGCTCCGGTCGTGATGGAAGCGCGGAGCTTGAAGAAGATTTACGGGACGGGCGAGAAAAGTTTGTCCATTTTGTCCGATGCGAACTTGAGTTTGCGGCAAGGCGAGATGGCAGCCATCGTTGCGCCGTCGGGAGCGGGGAAGAGTACTCTCTTGCACTTGCTGGCCGCGCTAGACACGCCAACGAGCGGTACAGTATACTTCGCAAATAAAGCCATTGAAACGAATGATGACGCGGCGCTTGCAGAATTTCGAAACCGCGTGGTGGGTTTTCTCTGGCAACGGCACCAATTATTGCCGGATTTTACGGCTGCCGAAAACGTGGCGATGCCGCTGTTATTGCGCGGCGAGGATTTTGCTTCAGCGCTGGAAACGGCGCGGAAGTGGATCGCGGAGGTTGGCCTGGAAAATCGGGCGGATCACCGCGCAGGGGAACTCTCCGGAGGGGAACAGCAGCGCGTCGCGATTGCCCGGGCGCTCGTCACTGGGCCAAAAGTGCTGCTGGCAGATGAACCTACTGGAGATTTGGACGAGCAGAATGCTTGGGCCGTGTTTGAGCTACTGGAACGGCTGCATCGCACGCACGGGTTGACGTCGCTGATCGCGACGCACAACTTGGCGCTGGCCGCGCGGTGCGACCGGATACTCGGACTTGAACATGGCGTTCTGCAAACTCGCGAGGCCCCGGCCTCAGCGAGCAAGGCCCCCGGGGGAGAAGCGAGCTAACGTGTTCGAACGCTACACAGAAAAAGCGCGACGTGTCATTTTTTTCGCACGATACGAAGCCAGCCAGTATGGCAGCCCGTACATCGAGACCGAGCATTTGCTGCTCGGCCTGATGCGCGAGGACAAAGCGCTGGCAAACCGTTTCTTGCGGCAACAAGGCTCGATCGAATCGATCCGCAAAGAGATCGAAGCGCGCATCACGATTCGTGAGCGTATCTCGACCTCCGTCGAAGTGCCGCTCAGCGCGGAGTGCAAGCGCATCCTGAACATGTCGGCGGAAGAAGCCGAACGGCTCGGGCACAAGCACGTGGGCACGGAGCATCTGTTGCTCGGAATCCTACGGGAAGAAAAGTGCTTTGGCGCGGAGATTTTGATGGAGCGCGGGCTGCGACTCTCGACATTGCGCGAAGAGCTGGCGCGCACGTCGGGCGAGAAGACCACCGCCGCCCGGCCCAAAGAAACCTCGCTGCTCGCGGAGTTCAGTCGCGACTTGACGCAAGCTGCCGGCGAAGGTTCTCTCGATCCATTGGTCGGACGCGAGGGAGAAGTCGAACGCGTCATTCAGATTTTGTGCCGCCGTACGAAAAACAATCCCGTGCTCATCGGCGAGCCTGGCGTCGGCAAAACCGCCATCGTCGAAGGCTTGGCGCAGCGCATTTCCGATGGCGACGTCCCGCCGTTCCTTGCCGACAAGCGCATCCTTTCCCTCGATCTTTCCTTAATCGTTGCCGGCACCAAATACCGCGGACAATTCGAAGAGCGGCTCAAAACCATCATGAAGGAATTGATGGAGAGCCAGAACTCCATCGTCTTTATCGACGAGTTGCACACGCTGGTAGGCGCAGGCTCCGCGGAAGGTTCGCTGGATGCCGCTAATATTCTGAAGCCGGCGCTTTCCCGTGGTGAGATTCAATGCATCGGCGCAACGACGCCCGGCGAATACCGCAAATCCGTCGAAAAAGACCGCTCCCTCGAGCGCCGCTTCCAGTCCGTCAAAGTTCCCGCACCGAACGAAGAAGAAGCCATCCAGGTGATTCAGGGCGTTCGCGAGCGCTACGAAAAATTTCACGCTGTCAGCTACACCGATGAAGCCCTGCGCTACTCCGTCTACCTTTCGAACCGCTACATTCCAGACCGCTTCCTTCCAGACAAAGCCATCGACTTGATCGACGAAGCGGGCGCCCGCGTCAAGCTCCGCCAGGCCACCGTTCCGGAGGAAGTCGGCGAAGTGCAGAAGCGCGTGAAGTTCATCACGCACCGCATGGAAACCGCCATCGCCCAGCACGAATTCGAAAAGGCGCGTTTCTATTCCGAAGAAGAGCGCAAGGAAAAAGAAAACCTCCGTACACTCCGCGAGCGGTACAAGCTCGATGACGCTTCCACGGGCATCGTCTCCCGCGAGGATATCGAAGAAGTGGTATCGCGCTGGACGGGCATCGGCGTCACCTCCATTAAAGAGGATGAGCAGCAGAAACTGCTGCGCATCGAGCCGGAGCTTCACAAGCGCGTGATCAGCCAGGATAAAGCTATCGTCGCACTGGCGCGCGCCATTCGGCGCAGCCGCGCCGGCCTAAAATCTCCGCTGCGTCCCGTGGGCTGCTTCTTCTTCCTCGGGCCGACCGGCGTCGGCAAGACCGAAGTCGCTCGGCGCCTGGCGGAATTCTTGTTTGGTTCGGAGAAGTCGTTGGTACGCTTCGATATGTCGGAGTTCATGGAGAAGCACTCCGTTTCGAAGCTCATCGGCGCGCCTCCAGGGTACGTGGGCTATGAAGAAGGCGGGCAGTTGACGGAGCGTGTCCGCCGGACGCCTTACTCGGTCATCCTGTTGGATGAAATCGAGAAGGCCCATCCGGACGTTTTCAACATACTTCTCCAGGTGTTTGAAGACGGGCAATTGACGGATGGTCTCGGCAACACCGTGGATTTCCGTAACACCATCATCATCATGACTTCCAATCTAGGCGCGCGGCACTTGCAGAAGCGCACCTCGATCGGGTTCCAGTCTGGGGCTGATGAAGCTGGCCAGAAGTCTATCGAAGAGATGGTGATGAACGAAGTGAAGCGGGCGTTCAATCCGGAGTTTCTCAACCGGCTGGACGAAGTGATCATTTTCAACGCGCTCGGTGACGACGATTTGCTCCGCATCATCGATTTGCTGGTGGGCCAGCTGAACGACACGCTGATTCACCGGCAGGTGCAGGTGGTGGTGTCGCCGGAAGCACGCCAGTGGATCCTCGAGAAAACGTGCGCGGACCGTAACTATGGGGCTCGGCCGTTGCGCAGGGCACTCCAGAAATATGTGGAGGACCCGCTCTCGGAGGCGCTCATCCAGGGAGGAATTCAGAGGCCAGCGACGCTGCAAATTTACGTCGCCGGTGAGAGTCTGGCATTCCGTCCAGTGGTTGAGGCAACCCCGGTTATCCACTAGCGAATCTGACACAACGCATGGGAGACCTCGACCAGGTCGGGGTCAGCGATCGACCGGCCCACACCGGGTCCGGCGGGAGAATAACAACTTGTGCTTCGGGGGCGCGGCCTTGAAGACCTCAGCGGCCGCTTATAGGAGAGTCTGTTTGCCATTCGGAGTTTTGACGTTTCGGGCCAGTTGGCTCGCAGCATGTCTAGTCTTGCTTGCGGCCAGTTCACCGGCCGCGACGCGAGAAAATCTCCTCTCGGCGGAGTCTGCATTCGCGGACCCGGGAAAGTTGTCGTTATCGTCTGATTCTCGCAGCGCCGAAGCAGACACAACGGCTGAGCCCCAATCGCAGGAACAGGCCCCGCAAGAAGCCGCCAACGGCCGCCCCCAATCCGTGATAGAACGCATCGAATTCATTGGCAACCGCAGAATCCGCAGCGACACGCTCAAAGCCCGCATTTTCAGCCGCGAGGGTGACCCGTACAGCGAAGAGACGCTGCGACGCGATTTTCAAGCGCTGTGGAACACGCAGTTCTTTGAGGACGTTAAGCTCCGCGTCGAAGATTCCCCGGATCGTCCGGACGCCAAGATCATCATTTTCGACGTGAAAGAACGGCCCATCATTCGCCGCATCCGCTACGACGGAATCCACTCGATTTCCGAATCCGACATCCTCGACCGCTTCAAGGACCGAAAGGTCGGCTTGTCCGTCGAGAGCCCGTTCGACCCGACGAAAATCAAGAAGGCCGAAGTCGTGCTGCAGGAGTTGCTCGGAGAGCACGGCCGCCAGTTTGCGAAAGTGACGCCAGAGTACGAACGCATCGCGTCAAGCAACGCCGTCATTCTCGTCTTCAAAATTGATGAAGGCCCCAAGGTAAAGGTCGGCCAGATCAAGTTTGTCGGAAACCACGCGTTCAGCGACCGCAAGCTGATCCGCGCCATGAAGAACGACAGGCCGTACGGAGTTCCGCTGTATTTTTGGGACATTCCGGTTTTGTCCAAAACCTATGACCGCGAAAAACTGAACGAGGATCTGGAAGTCGGCGTCCGCGGCATGTATCAGAACAATGGTTACTTTCGCGTAGTGGTAGCCGGGAACGGTCCAGTATTGACGAACGTGGACGTTCAGCACAAAGGTGTTCCGGTACCGGGCCTGAGACCGCACGTCGGCAAGGCCGTCAATATCACCATCAATATCGAAGAAGGCGAACAATACCGGATGGGGACTCTGAAGATCGTCAGTTCGGACCCGGACAAAGCCTTGTCCCTTAAAGCGGATCCCCTGAAGTCTCTCTTCCCATTGAAGCAAGGCGACGTCTTCAATGTCGACAAGCTCCGCAAAGCTCTCAAGAATTATACCGATGCTTACGGACAGTATGGATTCATCGATTTCACGGCCCAGCCGGATTTCGACATCGACGATAGCGCGAAGAAGATCAACCTCACTCTGCGCTTCGACGAGCAGAAGCAATATTACGTCCGCCGCATCAACTTCAGCGGGAATACCACCACGCGCGACAAAGTTATCCGGCGCGAGCTGCTGATCGACGAAGGCCAGCTCTTCAACAAGCGCTATTGGGACATCAGCATCCTTCGCCTCAACCAGCTCAATTATTTCGACAAGATCGATGCCGACAAAGCCGTCGAGCTCCAGAAGAACACCAAGGACGGGACTGTCGACATCAACCTGAAGCTGAAAGAAAAAGGCAAGCAGTCCATCGGCCTGCAGGGTGGCGTCAGCGGTCTGGCTGGCGGCTTTATCGGCCTGACGTATCAGACCAACAACTTCCTGGGCTTGGGCGAAACGCTGACTCTGTCCTCGCAATTCGGCGAATATCAGCGCACCGTGCAGTTCGGCTTCACGGAGCCCTATCTTTTCGACCGTCCCATCTCCACCGGCTTCACGGTCTTTTCCAGCAAGTACAATTTCAACCAGGCCGAGCAGGAAGCTCTCCTCACTGGACAGCAGGTCAGCGTCAACCCCCAGTTTGTGCAGGATTACAACCAGAACAGCGACGGGTTCACGGCCTTTGCCAGCTACCCCATTAAGCGCTTCTCTTTCGCCCGGCTCGGCCTTTCCTACGGCCTGACTCACACCGACATCACCGCTTTCAATCAAGCTTCCCAGTTGCTATTCGAGCAGTTGCAATTCCAAAGCATCACGGGGCCGAGCGCCTTGAACGGTATCATCTCCAGCTCCATCACTCCGTCGATCAGTTACAATACCATTGATAATCCGATCAACGCGACCAAGGGCAAGAGCCTCTACTATTCCTTCACGTTCCAGGGCGGGCCTTTGGGCGGCAATGTAAACACCATCTCCAATGTCGTCGACATGAAATATTGGCATCCCGTCCACAAGCACCGCAATGCAGTGGGCGTGCACTTCTCGTCCGCATTCATTACCGGTTACGGCGGCAAGGAAATTCCTCCATTCAGCCGCTATTACATGGGCGGCGAGCAGGATATTCGCGGGTTTGACATCCGTTCGATTTCACCGGTCGTATTCATTCCCACCGTCACGGCGCAAACGCTCTTCTATCACGATCCGCTTTCCGGAGGAGCATTGAGATCGTTCACTCTGCCGACCCTGGTGTACACAGCTACGCTGCCCGGCGGCGATCTTCAGTCCGTCGGCAATATCGAATACCGAATTCCGCTTGTCGGCAACTACGCGAGCATGGCCTTCTTTGTGGACGCCGGTACGGATGGAATTCTCAATCGCCAGGCCTTGCGCCTGGATCCCACCGGCGTTACAAATATCCAGGAAAATTTCCCGGGCGTGACCGTTGCCAAGACTCTGCCTATTTATCATGGAACGAATTTCAGGATAAGAGACTCTGCGGGTATCGAGTTTGGCATCAATCTTCCGATTATTCAGGCGCCCTTCCGGATTTATTATGCTTACAACCTGAACAGGTTGTATTCGCAGATTGCCGCCCCGAATCCGTACGTCAACCCCAGCACGCTGGCCAACTGGCAGAAGACATTGGATGGAGAAGTCCCGAATTTGTGGGAGAACGAAATCGTGCCGCAGCTCACTTTCTTGAGCAATCCGGGGCGGCTGAATTACTTCGAACCGAAGACGACATTTCGATTCACGGTAGGCAGGACATTCTAGGCATCTGGAGTGGCAAACAAGTAGGCATTTTGGCGAACTACGCCGGCGCGAACGCAACCAGTAGGGCGCGTCTGAATTTGGGGAGGAAAGGGAAATGAAGTCGTGGAAGATTTCGAGTTTTTTGACGCTGGCAGTTCTGGCGCCTTGCTTATTTTTTAGCGGCTGCAAGGGCAACACCGGCGCCATCGTGACCACCGTAACCATCTCGTCCTCCGTGGGAAACACCCTGATTTTAGGCCAGTCGACGACTCTGACCACTACAGTCACCGGTCCGACGAATTTGGATGTCACCTGGGTCGGCTGCACGTTCACAACGACCACCTTCAATTCCTCCCAGTCACCCATAACCGCTGCCGCCAAACCCTGTCCCACGGACGGCTCCTTCGGCACGCTTTCCAACGAACAGACCACGGGCACCGCCACGTTTCTGGCGCCCTCGGTTCTTCCGGATCCCACCAAGTTTCCTCTGCTTGATATCATCATCACCGCGCAAGCGGTGGCGGACTCCAGCAAGCACGGAACCGGAACCATCGACCTGAATATCGATTCTGGTATCGCCGTGCAGCTCACCCCGTCGACTGCCGCCGTGCCCACAAGTGAAAAGGAACCGTTCTTCGCGGTCTTGCAGAATGACCTTCAAAGCAAAGGGGTCACCTGGTCGCTCACGCAGTCGACTCCCAGTTCGACCACCAGCACCATTCCCAACGCTTTCGCGGCGCTTCCCACATGCACCGTCAGCGGCAATGCTTCGGGATGCGGCTCCATCGATGCGAACGGCGTTTACAGTGCGCCATCCGTAGTGCCTACAAGCACCGCTGTCACGACGACTCCGGCCGACGTCACAATCGTCGCGACCTCCGTGGAAGACCCCACGCGCTTTGCCTTGGGCACAATCACCATCACGCAGGGCGGGCCAATCACTTTCAATGGAATCACTCCAACCATTGCTCCGCAGGGAGCGGAGTATTGGGATATTTATCTCAATGCGCCTAACATTTCCTCGGCTTCTCTTATCACGCTTACCAGTTCAGGAGGCGGAACAACGACTCTTTCGTCGGCTGGCGGGCAAGTGAAAATCCTGTTTCCAATTCCCACGACGACCGTGACGAATCCTGCATCGACGGGCGCGCGGATTCGTTTGGCCCCCGGCAATCTGGCAAACACGGGCCCGGTTACTGTTTCTGTTACCGATCCCGGCGAGCCAGTGACGACTTCCGCGGGCGGCGACTTCACCTACAATATTATGCCAGTGCGCCCGACGACCTTGTCTGTGGCTCCGAATGACATCGTGCAGGGCGTGGTAACCTCCGGCAACATTCCCGTCACGATTGATGGCGGTTATTTTGGCGTGGGCGGCGGATTAGCGAACGTATTTTTCGGCAACACCATTCCGGCCACAACCAACGGTCAGGGCCAACCCCTCTCTTTTCCAAAGCAACTCCAGGTGCAGTTACCGGTGGGCCCGATCAACTCTTCGCTCCCGGGACTTTATTCGCTCTCGGTGTCCCGTGACTCGACGCCACTGCCGTTTGCCGATAACCCGGCCGTGACGAGTATGGCCATTTTCCCAAGTTATGCGACGAGCCCACCGGTCGTGACGGGCACCGTCATGGGTGTCGGCACCAATCCGAGCGCGGTCGATATCGATCCTCTGCTCGGCGTCCTTGTAGTCGCCGAAACCGGTTCCAACGCTGTGCAGTTTTACAGCATCGGGAATGGCACGCTGACCCCGATAAATGGTCCGGTGGCTGTAGGTAAGGTTCCAACCGGTCTTTCCGTGAATCGCAACAACCACACGGTCGCCGTTGTCAACTATCAGGATCAAAGCGTAACCGTGCTTCCGATTCCCGGCGCCCCCATACAGGCTCCCGGTACTCCGTTCACGCTTGATATTTCGGGGGCCCTGCAAGGCCAGGTTTCGCCGGCGCCTTTGCCATATGCCATCGGCGTGGACCCCGACACGAATATGGGTGTCGTCGCTTATTCGTCGACCTCGGCTTCTTCGGCGGCCAACCTCGGGTTCCTCGTGAACCTGAACACAGGAGCCAATCCCTATGGCTGTCCTCTCTCGATAGGTCCGCCGCAAAATGGCGCGCCAAACGGAGAGTGTCTGTATGCCCAGGTCACATTGAACACGGGAGCTTTCCCACAAGTGGCCATGGCCCCGCACGGACATCTGGCATTCGTTACCCCCGGAGGAGCTGGAGCGCTTCAAGGGGTCGATGTGACAAAGACTTCCACCTCTGCCCAGATTCAGTCGCTTACACTTGCCGCGGGAATTGTCACCGTCACGCTCGCGCCACCCCCCACCACGTCGCCGACGCCGCCGGTGTTCATGACTCCTGGCAATTCCGGAACAGTGTTGATTGCCGGCGTGCCCGGACCGGGAACCTCGGGCAATAGCACTACGGCCAACTTCAACGGCGTTTTCACCGTAGCCGCCCTGAGCGACACCTCCTTCAGCTACATTCTGAATTCCACCTCGAGTGGTACCGTCACGATCGCTCCCGCCGCCGGCAGCCCCGGAGCAAACGTGTTTTTTGGCGCCCCGAATTTGATTTTTGGTGGTCTGTCCCAGACGACGCAAGGAATCGCCATCAATCCCATCACCAACACGGCCGCTCTCGCCGATGCCAACGCCACGGGTACAAACGGGCCCGAGATCAATTTGATCAACGACCTCGATCAGACCATTAGCTCGATCTTCGAGTTTTCTACCTGCACGTTCTATACGACCACGTTTCCATGCGCCAATTCGGCTGAACTTCTCGGCACTGCGGACGTTGCCTGGCAGCCCTATTCGAACGCCATTGTTTCCTATAATCCGAACCTGAATCAGGTTTCCGTTTCCGACCCGGTGACCGCAAAGCGCTATTCATTTGTTTGCGAGGCTTCGGCGACAAAGCCCAATGCGCTGCCACCGTGCTTGACGAATCCGCAAACCACCGCGGACCAGACGACCTTCAATAACCAGACCACTTTGCTCGGAAAAGGCACAGCCACTCTTGCCGTCACCAACGGCACTACGAACTCGCTGGCGCTTTTTGGAGGGGTCGCCGTTGATCCTTCCACCAATCAGGCGTTCGTGGTCATGTCTGGGAGCAATCAGATTGACATCGTGAATCTCGGACCACTTAAAGCGGCTCAAATTTCCGAAATCGATGTTCCTAGCCCGAATCCGGGGCTTGGGATCGTCGGAGGCATTCCCAACGCGACCGTGCCCCAAGGAACGCTTACGTCGGCTACGGACTTGACCGGCGTGCAAGTCTTTGGGTCGGGCTTTGATGCGGGAACTCAGGTTCGCCTGGATGGCCAGACTATCGCCACTTGCGCGGCCGCTCCAGGTGCCTGCGACGTAATTAATAGTAGGGAGCTTACCGTCACTATTCCTGCTTCCTTCTTGTCCTTTCCGCATCGTTTTGCTCTGGACGCCGTGAATTCGAGCGGCGTGCAATCGAACGCCACGGACTTTTTTGTGATTCAAGCCGTGGATATGACCCCCGCTTGCACACCCGCCACGCCAGGTACGCAAGCGCCCAGTTCCGTGGCCATTGCGGATCAGCTGATTAACGGACCGTTCTCGCCCATCGCTGTGGTGACCAACAGCGGTTGCAACAACATTTCCGTCGTGGACATCAATCCCACCGCAACCGTCAGCGGCCAAACGGTCCAGAATCCTAACTTCGGCAAGATTCTCAATACCATCGCTGTAGGCGCTACCCCGCAAGGAATAGCCGTGAGCGAGCCCTTTGGTTTGGCCGTCGTCGCAAACTTCGGAGATGGCACGGCCTCGGTGGTGAATCTGCTCAGCGATTCTCTTGCTGTGCCTTCCGTTGCCACCGGGACGAATCCCACGGGTGTCGCCATCAACGACGCTACCGGTGCCGCCATCGTCACGAACCCGGGCTCGAACACTGTTACGGAGATCGACCTTGGTTTGCTCTTTGGAAGCACGCCGGTTACAACCTTAGCCGGTACTCCAATAAGCATCGGCGGGTTCCAACAGCCGACCGCAGTGGCTATTGACCCAGATCGTGGCACCAACAATCTAGGACTGGCGGTGGTCACCTCCCTCGAACTTATCAGCGGCCAGGCACCCCAAGGGGCGTTGCAAGCTGTGGACATTGGCGCCGCGACTCCTGTTCTGAGCCAGACGGAACAGACCGGGACCGTGACGGCACCCGCGACAGGGATTGTGTTCGACCCCACTGTGATTACGGGCACCGCAAACAACGGCGTGTTCTATGCAAGTTCCAGCGGCGGAAACGTGATAACGTCCTTTAACCCCGATCCTAACGGCGGTGCCAGCAGCGTGAACGTGGGCATCAACCCGACCGCTCTAGCGATCAACCCTGAGACGGGGGCATTACTGACGACGAATTTGGCGGGAAAAACCACGTCGCTGGTTGATACGACCGCGAGCGCTTTGAGGACGATTGCGACCATTGGACTGCCGGGTTCGGGACAGTTTGGCGTGGCCATCGACCAATTTACGAATCTTGCGGTCATCGTGGATCAAGCCAACAATCGATTGCTGATCTTCCCGATGCCTTACTAAGGAATCTGGGTTGGATCCTCGTGAGCTCGAAGCTGCGGGCTCACAAAAGCTTTCTGATTGCAGCAGTGTCAGGGCCTCGGCTATACTCCGCAGTTTGCGTGGTGCCCTCTGGTGGCGCAGGCAAGCGGAAAGAGTTTCAGAGCAACTGAAAATTGGTTCCGGTTGATTTCGATAAACTCGGGATCATCCATAACAAGGAGAATAAAGTGAATTTGAGAATCGTTTTGAGATCCGCTGCCATCGCCGCGGCATGCCTTATTGGGACAGGTGCGGCATGGGCGCAGGCAGCCCCGGCGGCCGGCGCTGCAAGTAGTGGTAGCAAGCTGGTGGGCATCATCAATCTGCGCGGCGCTATCGGGAGCACCGCGGAGGGCAAGCAAGCGTCCGCGGAATTGCAATCGCAGTTTGCTCCCCGTTCTGCCGAAATCGATACTCTGACGAAGCAGATCAATGACCTGCAGCAGAAGCTCCAGGCGGGTCAGGGCAAGTTGAGCCAGGAAGAAGAAACGCGGCTCACGGCCGACGGACAGCGGCTGACGCAGCGCCTCGACCGTCGTCGAAGCGATTTCCAGGAAGATGCCAGCGCCGCGCAACAAGATGTGCTCGAGCGCATCGGACGCAAAATGGTGGACGTTCTGGACCGCTACGCGCGCGAGAACGGCTACAGCGTGGTTCTGGATGTTTCTGGCCAGAATTCGCCGATCCTCTATGCTTCGGACCAGATCAATGTGACGCAGGAGATCGTGCGCCTCTACGATCAGGCGTATCCCGTCAAGGCCGGTGCGGCGGCTCCAGCAGCGAGCAAGCCGCCTACGCCCAAGCCGGCAACGAAGCCGAACTAGCGGTAATTCGGCGAGTTGCTTCTCTATATGATGTTTTCTTGAGACGCCTCCGGCGAGATCGGAGGCGTTTTCTTTTTGCGCGAACGGGCCAATAGCCCATGGCGGAGAATGATCTCGTGCGCCGCCACGCGTGCCGGGAACGCTCGAGAAACGGTCGTCAAACTTCGCACGAATTCGATATAGTAGGCCAAGTGCAGCAGGGAGGAATCTATGGCTGAGGTAAAGACGCGACTGGAAAGAATGCCGCGGCCGCCCGTTTTCGCAACGGCCGCCGAGGAACGGCGCCACCGCAAAGAAAGACTTGCGGGAGCATTCCGGCTTTTCTCGAAGTGCGGATTCGACGAAGGTGTGGCTGGACACATCACAGCGCGCGATCCGGAGCGGCTGGATCACTTCTGGGTGAATCCTTTTGGCATGCATTTCAGCCAGATTCGCGCGTCGGATCTCTTACTGGTGAACGATCGTGGAGAAGTGGTCGAAGGCGAGCGCGAAGTGAATCTTGCCGCGTTTGCGATTCATTCGCGGATTCACAAAGCGCGGCCGGACGTGATTGCCGCGGCGCACGCGCACTCGCTGAACGGTAAAGCGTGGTCTTCGCTGGGACGCCTGCTCGATCCGCTTACGCAGGATGCCTGCGCGTTTTATGAAGATCATGCCGTGTTCTCGGATTACAGCGGAGTGGTCTACGAGACGGACGAAGGCGACCGCATCGCTAAAGTGCTGGGCAGCAAAAAGGCCGCTATCTTGTGCAATCACGGCTTGCTGACGGTCGGGCAAACCGTCGACGAAGCCGTATGGTGGTTCATCACCATGGACCGCTCCTGCCAGGCGCAATTGTTGACGGAAGCTGCGGGCGAGCCGCACCGGATCCCTCACGAAACCGCAAAGCTCACGCATTCTCAGGTGGGCCTGCCGCTGGCGGGATGGTTCCAATTTCAGCCGCTGTGGGACCGCATCTCGCGCGAGCAGCCGGATTTGTTTGACTGAGCTGAGGATCAGAAACCAGAAGTTCAGCCAATACAATAATGGAGAAGCCTCGCCCTCGGGCGTGCGCCGCGCAACGGTCATTATCAATGCAGACTTTTGACGCGCACAGCGGAACCATGCGCCAACAGTTCTATTTCGATGATGGGGGACGCCGGGCTGCCGGATACAAAGGCAAGGCCGGCGATTGTGTTGTGCGCGCGATTGCCATTGCCACGGGGCGGCCGTACCAGCAAATCTACGATATGGTGAACGGCGCAGCCGTTTACGAGCGAACGGGCAAACGGAAGCGTGGAAAGAGCGACGCCAGAACGGGCGTTTATAAGACTTCGATCAAACGCGTGATGAAATCGCTGGGTTGGGTGTGGACGCCGACGATGCAGATTGGCTCCGGGTGTACCGTCCATTTGCGCGCGGACGAATTGCCGCCGGGGCGATTGGTCGTCAGCGTTTCAAAACATTTGACGGCGGTGATCGACGGCGTCATCCACGATACGCATGACTGCTCGCGGCGTGGAACGAGATGTGTTTACGGATACTGGCAACCGCCTGACCTTCGTCCCGTGCGATCACTGTCCCCGAACGTTCCATCAGTCATAAAAAAACCGGCGTCCAAGAACAAAGTTGAAAAACCTCGCCGGCCGAAATCATTTCTTGAATGGTTGTTCGGCTGAACGAAAGAAAACCAATCTGCAATGGCTGAATGGGCTGAAGGGAAACGGGCTGTTGCGGCGCGGACTTCGTGGGCTTTTTGGGGATGGCTTGATTTTTAGTTGGGGCTGAAGTTCCTTCGCCGGTTTGCGGCGAAGCTTGACCCGCGGATTTAAATGGCGATGCCAGGCTGGAACCGGCGCGCTTTAGAAGCATTGTGCTGTCGCCATCGCCGAGAACGAGTTTCACTTCGTCCTTGTTCAGCCATTGAACGACGGCGGAGACGACACTTTGATCCGCGAAACGGAAATGCAGCGACCACGAAGCAGGCGACTTCGAATCTATCGTATACGTCCCCTGCGATTCCAGGCGGTCCAAAACCCCCTTTTGAAATTCATGCTCGCCGAAGAAGATTCTTTGGGGATAGAGATCGAGCGGAGTTTTATCGGATTGTTCGTTCTGGTTGAGAATCGCCCAGGAACCTTGCAGCCCGGCGGCGGGAATCTGAGAAGCAATTTCCGAGGCCACATTCCGATCAAGCTGATCTTTAAGAGCCAGAAATGCGGTTCTTCTGGCGGCGTCGGCGGAATCGCTGAAGATCGATAAACGCAACGGAGCGGATAAAGTTAAGCAATGGATTGCGCCCTGCGATTTCGCAGCCGCGGTGGCTTCGATGGTGACGATATCGGCTTTGGGACCGAACGCGGCCTTGATTTGATTTAAGGCCGAGGACTGTAGATCCGTTTCGTAATCTTTGTAGGATGGGACAAGAATTTGTCTCTCGCCGGCGGCGTTTTCGCGAACTAACGCGTTCAATACCGTTGGATAGTAGATGTGGCCGTTCGCGGGGATTCTGGGAAATGGCGAAGGGACGGAGCAGGACTTCGTAGCCGAGACGGGTGAGCTGTTCGGCGTTTGCGGCCATGGCGAGCGCGGCGTTCAAGGCCAAATCGCGTTCCTCGTTGCTCAATTGATTCCAATATTCCGCCGCGAAGGGCCTTTGAGAGGTCGTAAGAAGCCAGAAGGATTTGTTTGCCGCCGACCGGGAGCGCGAACATATCGATGTGTTCGGTGACGGGGCCGGGCAAAGGCTCAAGGTACGTGACATTTTTGCAGCCGCCGATTTTTTCAAGTTCCTGATCGAGATTGACGTTTTGATCTTTGTTGCGAGTGAGGAGCACGCGCGTGGTGAGGCAGCGGCCGTCGTCTAATCTGAGAAGATTTCCGCCGTCGAGGGCGACGGGCGAGCTTTTGAAATTGAAATCGGGAGCCGCGAGAACGGCATCGGCGATATCGTACGCGGAATTCTCGTCGTTGGAACGCTGCACGGAGGCTTCGGTCAGAATCTGGGAATACTCGCGCAGGAGATTGAGCTTGGCGTCGATGGCGGAGAGAACGGCTTTGCGAGCTTCGGGCGACGACTCCTGCGAGAAGTCATCTTGCTGCTCTTCCTGATGGCGGGCTTCGAGCAGCTTCAGGCGGGCGGTCTCAATCTCTTGAAACTTCTCGCGTTTGGCTTCTTCCTTGCGGATATCGAAATAGCGCCAGTGCACGACGTAGGGGGAATCGCCGCCGGCGTCAATTTGCGGGCCGAAATCGCGGATCCATGCGCCGTCGTGAGGAACAACTTTGATGCGGACGCGATCGGTTTTGAAGAGCTCGCAAATCTGAAATTCCTTGCAACGCTGATAGACGGCGGTCTTCGTGGTTTCGTCCGGGGCCAAGAGCAAAACCGGGCCGAAGGGAGCCGTGGCGCGGACGATATTCATCTGAATCTCGCGGAGCTGTTTTTCGACCTCGAGGTCCATATCGGAATTGCCGAGGAGGCCTTCGCTGACATGCTGGCTGGATGGCGCGCGAGGATCGAGCGCCTGAAGGGACAGCATGACGACGTCGGTTGCAGTGGATTGCGAGGGCGGCGGAGGGGTTTGCGCTCGGGAAAAGGCCGGGAGAACGAGGAGGAGTAGCAAGAGGGCAAGGCGTGGCGGCTGCTTGCGATGGCGATCCTTATTCATGCCGCTGCTCGGCTCCTCGGAACGCGGAGATCCAACGACTGGAAGTTCAGATGGCGATGGTATGACAGATGGGTTGGTGTGTGCGCCAAATTCTTCTGATGCGGACCCCACCCCCCGGGGTGTACGGAAGTTATGCAGTAAAGCATAGAGGGGATTAGGGTTGCGGGCGTTCCTGCGTGTACGCAGGAGCGGCGACTGGGTAGTGACGAGTTGCAAAACTTTGGGGGTGGAGATGTGGCCCTTCCCCTGGGGTTTTTTGTAAACGTTGCTGATACGGGACTTAAAGTGGAGCGGAATCAACAGTTGTGGAAGTGTTGATTGTGAAGGGGTTGGAAGAGGGCGATTTTTATGAAGTGGTAACCTGGGAGGGACTGAAGATTTTGCGGGGAATTTTAGGGACCGCGCGGCGGAGGCGCATGACTTGCGGGATGACGGACAGGGTCCGTGTCCCAATCGACACACTGATTATAACATATTGGTACTGGTTGTCAAGCGTAAACTGTAAACCGTTTGTTTGGTGCGAGTTGTGGATGATGGAGAGTGAGTAGGGAGTAGTCAGTAGTGAGTAGAACTGCGAACTAAAGAAGGGGAGTGCCCCGCCGTTTGCAAGAAACAAGACCATATAACGGTGGGCCGCCCGGGCCTTAAGAAATCGCCACCTGCCTGCCCCTAGGGGCTGCCGATTATTTTGCCTTTAGTCTTAGAGTCGAGGTAATACTTGAAACCTCGTTCAAGGAATTTGTGTCTTCTCTTGACGGAATAGGGCTCTACTGATGCTTGAGAAACGTACTTTTGGAACTCTTCGAGAATGGTTTGGTTTTGCGGGGGAAGGAAGTCGCTGAGCCGCCTGAGGTTCTTTTTGACTTCGCTGAGCAAGGCTAGGTAGAACTTGGCGAACTTCGCGATGGTGCTCTTTCTTTTGCCAAGGTAGAGACTCTCGGCAAATAGGTACGCTGATACTGCGATTGCCCTACTTGAAATCGCAGCTGCTTCTTGTCCGAAGTCCCTATCCATTATTTTCAGGACTTCACGTATACGAGTTAGATTTTCGTCTTCATCGTCCAAATTGTATTTGTCCTTGAAGAAATCGGCCAGGTCGTCATACCGGGCGCGAACAAAATCTCCAGTTTCAGCCCTACCGAATGAATTGATACAGATCTGGGCGAGCGTAAACTGTCTCGAAAATCTTTTCTCTGATAGGTTTGTGTGTTTGAGAAAAGGTGCGTCCTTTCCCATTTCCGTATAGACGAAATCGCGAAGAGAACCCGTATATGTCTTCAGGAGTTCTCCAGTGTTGAGCCTGACTCCGAGTTGAAGCCGCCTGAATATCTCTCGGAGAAATTCGTCATCTTCAATTTCTGGATAAATGACGAACGTGAGCTCAAAGTCGTCAATTTTCTCAGCGAGTTTGGGGAGGTCTTTTTGAAGCTGCTTGTATGAATACTTTTCGCCGGCCACCTTAACCCTGAGCGGGTTATCGGCCCCTGGCTCCGGTTTGTAGAAATCCAACAGGGTCGTCATCCTCTGTTTGCCGTCAATGCATTCAAACTCAAAATTGTCGTCAGACTGTACTTCCGCGAGATACAGCTTCGGGATGTCGATATCTTGGATGATCGAATCGAGAAGTTCTTCCTGATTCTTCCTCGACCATATTTTTTCGCGCTGGTAATCCGCGTCTAGATCAATTCGATAGACGTAGTCCTCGATTAACTTTTTGATCGTAATGGATTCTAAGATCCTTTTCCTCTCGGGTTTCTTGTTGGCACTCATGGTTGCTCTTTTCACTTTGTGATTCGCTTTATGTACTTAGTAATCGAGACTTGGCCCTTTAAGATATTCAGGCACTTGTGCCTTAGCCAAGTTCTGAACGGATTTGCCGGATTGGCGTCGGGTATTAGCACCGTTTCGAGCTCTGTCAACTTTTTGATCTGTGGGAAGAATCCGTAGTCCCTCTTAATTGTGTCAGCCGTGTCATCGGAACTGATGATCTCTATTTCAAACGGCTTCTTTCTCTCTAAATGTGCCTTAAATAACAAATCGATGAGATGCACGTCATTCGGGCTGAGAGAACAGCCGATTACGCGAAGCGTGTCACACTCTATCAGGATCTCCAAGGCGCGGTTCCAGATAAAGCCATAGGGTGCGTGTAGGTAGTTCTTGTTCGCGCCCAGCGGGATAATTTCGATGGTTCTAGTTCTTCCGCGGATGCTTTTCGCCGTCCAGTTGAAAGAGCCATGTAGTTTTAGGAGTGGGATGCCATCCGGGGAAAAGACGTCGGCGTCAAGCGAGAAACAGTAATTGGGATCGCCATGAAATTCTTTGAAGGCTTGATCGAGTACATCGTCGTAGTTCAAAGAAATTAACCCAGTTAATTTCTCTCTCCTTTGAGTTACTGGCTGCAGGTGGAGCTCGAGAAGGCCTTTGTGTAGATAGAAACGACGGGTTCGAGAGCGTGTAAGTATTGCTTCAATATCTTCTCGCACCAACTTCTTCAACAGCTGGGTTTTCGTTTCCCAGCCGTGAATCTTACTGCTCTCGATTAGGCTTATGAGCAGTTCGATGTTCAACGATCCAGACGTTCCGGAGACCATCTCGAGATCTTTGAGATAGCCTGGTCCCCGTCTCGCCTTTTCAATTACCCTCGAGGAGACATTCTTAATCAAGAGGCCAGTTTTTTCTTTGACGAGATCCGGCTCGATATTTTGGAGTTCGGCGTGAGTTGCTCCTGCTCCGAATAGGTAGGCGATTCTCTTGAATTCCGGCTGTGGCATTTTGAGAGATCTACAATGGATGTATATATCATTATTTATAATTCCGGAGTTGAGAATAATAAGGGGTACGGCTAGGATCGGTTGCGGTTAGGACGGGAGCTAGGCAATTTGGGGGATGGGCAGCAGCGGGCCAGTTAATGGCGCCTTCATGGGCTGTGGGCGCAGGCCGGGGAGGAGTTCTTGGGGTTGCGATTTCGAGGCGGAATTTGGCGTCGCGGAGATAGGATTCGTCGATTTCGACCCCGATTCCGTTGCGACCGCAATTTGCAGCAGCCAAAAGCGTAGTGCCGGTGCCCATGAATGGATCCAGGACAGTGTCGCCCGTGAACGAGAACATCCTAACGAGGCGGTAGGCCAATTCAGCGGGAAAAGGGGCGGGGTGCTTTCTGGTGGACTCGCCGGTCAAGGTCCAGACTTGCTGAAACCAATCGTGATGCTCTTCCTTCGTAAAACGTGACGAGTCGCGCTGCTCTTCTGTCGGTTGGCGGTATCCGCCGGGCTTGCGCAACATCAGAATAAACTCGATATCGTTCTTAATGATGGCATTTGGTTCGTACGGTTTTCCGAGAAAGCCCGCACGGCCATTTTCAATTTCATATTTGGCATTGGAAATCTTGTACCACAGGATCGGAGTTAGGTTATCAAAGCCGATCCGGCGGCAGCGAACGACAATGTCTGCGTGTAGGGGCATAACCATGTGGCGGCCATGGCGTTTGCGAGAAAGGCAAACATCGCCCACGACACAGACTAGTCTGCCCCCAGGGACGAGGACGCGAAGGGAGTGGCGCCAGACGCGGTCGAGTTCATCGTGGAACTCTTCGTAGTCCGAAATGAAACCGAGTTGCCCTTTGTGTTTAGGGTATTCCTTCAGAGTCCAATAGGGAGGAGATGTTACGACGAGGTGGACCGACTGGTCGGGAATCCAATCGAGTTCGCGGGCGTCACCGCAACGGAGAATCTGATTTGTTTTCTTGATACTAAGGGTGGTGGATTGCATTGTTGGAATGATAGGGTAAGTGACAGCGGTGCTCAAAGCAAGGTTGTCGTCCGAGACATCCACAATGGCACATGATGTTGTGTGATCCATGTATTGATTCTCGTAAATTGTAGAGCAAGTGCCATTCCAACGTTTTCGGTCGAGAGCTTGGGCAGCGAATGGGTTGTTTGACGCGCCTAAGGCGCTAGCCTTCTAACACGCGCTGGACCCCTTGCGGGCTGCGAGCAATGACCATCAGATAGGCTTGCGTTGGCTGATCGGGTGTGGCGCGGCCCTGTTCCCAATCGCGCAGCGTGCCGAGGGGAATGCGAAACCGCTTGGAGAATTCTTCCTGAGTCAAACCCAATGCGCGGCGAATGATTTTTGCTTGCGGTGTGCGCTTCATTCGTTTTAATTCGGCGCTGCTCAAAGGTTGCGCATCGGGGTCAGCAAGCGCAGCGCGTTCGATTGCGATTTGCGTCATGGGACGAAGCTCTTTATGGGTTTTCCTGGAGATAGGTTTCCTGCTCATGTTTCGTCGCCCTCCGGGCGGATATGATTCTGATAAGGTCCTGCCGTTCGGTATAGGCCACGTAGAGAACGTGGGTGGCAACCATGCCTATAATCACAAATCGTTCTTCGCCATAGTCTTGGCGGTCGTCAAGAAACTCGACGGCAAACGGGTCTCTAAATACCTCTTTAGCCAGCTCAAAACTGACTCCGTGGCGGTCGAAGTTGTCCTTTGCCTTGGACTCGTTCCACTCGAATTTCAAAGTCATATAGTACGGGATACCAGTAGTTAGGTCAAGCGTCCAGATTCTATCTCTGACCAAAGGCTAGTCATAGAAACATTTTGTGGTGCAGCGAAGGCGGCGATAGTGCTGCTGACGCGGATTGGTGGGCGCGGAGGTGCGGGAGGAGTAGCGGGCCTTCTGGCTTCAAAAGTTGTGGGGCCATTTTCGGGCGGCGTGGAAGACGCGGAGAATTTCGAGGGTGTCTGCGCGGACGCGGTAGGGGACGATGTAGGGGGTGTTGGGGACGATTAGTTCGCGCGTGCCGGGAACTCGCCCGGGGCGGCCGATGGCGGGATTTTTTCTGAGGAGGGCGACAGCGCGAAGAATTCGCTGGACTACGCCGTCTGCCGCGGCGGGGTTGTCCTCGGCGATATAATCAGCTTCCGCTTCGAGATTGGCTAGCGCGACGCGCAGCCATCTAACGCGCACGGCGGGACCACTTCTTCGCCACCCGGTGTACTTCGGTCTCTGTCGCAAAGTCGCCGCGATCGGCTTCGGTGAGCGCCTTGTGAATTTCATCGATTTGCCAACTGTTGAGGGCGACGTAGTCGCGGATGGCTTCGGCGGCCAGGAAGGAGCGGGAGCGGCGGGTGGCATTGGCGAGTTTGTCCAGCTTGCTGGTGAGCTGGCCATCCAGGCGGAGGGTGAGGATCTTTTGAGACGGCATGGCGGCCTCCTGATTACATCTGATTACATTGTATGCGGTTTGCAGGCGGTGGGGAAGGTGGGTAGGAGAAAAAGCGGATTCTCCTCGCGGAACCCGCTCGGAGGCGCAGAGGTCCTCGCTACGCTCGGAGTGACAATTTTCATTGGGGTGGGGAAAGTGGCGAGTGGCGGAGAAAAGAAAGAATAAGAGAGATTCCTCGCTGCGTGGGCCGACATCATCGCAGGAGCGATGATGAAGGAAAAAGAGTCGGCCTACTTCGCTCGGAATGACGGTGGGGCTGTCGGATCGACTGGGGTTAGGGACGCGCTAGGAGGGGGTGTTTTGCTTCTTCCAGGGCGGCGATAGCTGAGTCGCGGGAGACTGTGGGGAATCCTTCCAGGAAGTCTTCGAGTGTTTCTCCGCCTTCAAGGTAGTCGAAGAGTGTCTGGATCGGCACCCGCGTTCCGCGAAAGACGAGGGCTCCGCCTAGAATTTCCGGATTCTTGGCAATCACTCCCATGGAGAGATTGTATCACGCGTGAACGGGGACGGGTGGAGTGGGGACCAAGGGGCAGAGTTGGCATCGTTTGGAGGGGGATGGCGGTCGGTGGGACGGGTAGGGACCGGGAAAGAGGGCACGATGTATCGTGCCCCTATGGGGAAATAGGGTGGCTAGCCTCGGTGATTTTTAGGTGGGTGTGATTTTGCCGGGGTCCTTCGCTGCGCTCAGGATGACAACGAAGGGGCGGAGGTGGACGGGGTGAGGAGGAGTGGAGTCAACGGAAGGGCGCGGAGAAGAGGGCACGATGTATCGTGCCCCTACAAGGAAACGGCGCGTGATGGGGGCGTATCTTGCTTTTGACTTGAGGGCAGAATATACTGTCGTTTCGCTCTGAAGCGGGTCGCACGGATGGGTGGGCGCAAGCCCACTTTTTTGTTGGGCCGGTTGGAGTGCAGCGGACACCGGCATTACTTGGGGAGTCTCTGGTTGGATTTGGAAAAAATTCGGGAAGCCGCCGAGCGTGTGGCGCGGTCGGAAGGGCTAGAAATATTTGATGTTGAGTGGAAAGTCGGGAAGCAGCGCTTCCTGAGAGTGAGCATCGACCGCGTGCCGAAAGCTGGAGCGGCGATGACGGACGCGGCAGGAACGGTGTTGGCGGGAGCGGAGGCGCGAGAGGGCGGGGAGTTGGGAGTCAGCCACGCGGATTGCCAGCGAGTGAGCCAGCAGTTGAGCGTGATTTTGGATGTGGAAGAGCTGATACCGGGGGCGGCGGGGTACACGTTGGAGGTGAGCTCGCCGGGAATGGACCGGGCTTTGCGGAAGCCGGCGGAGTATGAACGGTTTCGCGGACGGATGGCGAAGATTTCGACGACCGAGCCGTTGGAAGAGATGAATTATTTTGAGGGGCGGCTGGCGGGAATTGTGGATGGAAAGGTGCGGATGGAGTTGAAGGGGAAAGCGGCGAGGGTGGTGGAGTTGCCGCTGGAGAAGATACGGAAGGCGAATTTGATGGTGGAGTTTTAGGGCAAGCTGACAGTCGACAGCTAACAGCAAAGAAAAAGAAGGAATTTTACACGGAGGTCGCGGAGAGCACAGAGGACACAGAGAAAAGTGAGGAAGAACAGAATTAGGGACGGAAGAGTTTAAGAGAGAAAGAGAATTAAGAGCGAGAGAGAGTTCAGGAACGAGAATTAGGAACGGGAAACGACCGGGAAAGATACATGGCGAACCTGCTCTATCAACAAATTGAGATGTTGAGCCGCGAGAAGCACATCGAGACGACCGTGGTGGTGTCTGCGATTGAAGACGCGATGGTGGTGGCGGCGCGGAAATATTACAAGACGGAAGAGGATTTGCGCGCGAAGTTCAATCCGGAAACCGGGCAAGTGGATGTGTATTCGGTGCATGTGGTCGTGGAGGAAGTGACCGACCCGAAGAAAGAAGTGAGCCTGGCGGAGGCGAAGAAGAAGAACCCGTCGGCGGAAATTGGGACAGAGATTATTGCGGCGAAGCCGACGGATGTGCTGGGGCGGATTGCGGCGCAGACGGCGAAGCAGGTGATTCTGCAGAAGGTGCGCGAAGCGGAGCGCGACACGATTTACAACGAGTACCACACGCGCGTGGGCGAGCTGGTGACGGTGATTGTGAAGCGCGCCGAGGGGCCGGATCTGATTGTGGACATGGGGCGGACGGAAGCGCGTTTGCCGAAGCGGGAACAGTCGAAGCTGGAGACGTACAACATTGGCGAGCGGCTGCGCGTGGTGATCAAGATGGTGGACCGAGCGGCGAAAGGGCCGCAGGTGATTGTGTCGCGCGCGGATGCGAGTTTGGTGCAGAGATTGTTTGAGATGGAAGTGCCGGAAATTTATGACGGGACGGTGCAGATTCGTTTTGCGGCGCGGGAGGCTGGGGAGCGGACGAAGGTGGCGGTGGCGAGCCGGGATAAGGATGTTGACCCGGTGGGCGCATGCGTTGGAATGAAGGGAATGCGGGTGCAGTCGATCATTCGGGAATTGCGCGGCGAGAAGATTGACATTATTCCGTACAGCGAAGAGACGGTGGCGTTTGCGCAAAAGGCGTTGAGCCCGGCGAAAGTGACGCGGGTACAGATCACCGATCCGGAAAACAAGAAGCTGGAAGTGATTGTCGAGGATTCGCAGCTATCTCTAGCAATCGGGAAAAAGGGGCAGAACGTCCGGCTGGCGAGCAAGTTGATTGGCTGGGATATCGACATCAAGAGCGAGGAAGAGAAGCGGCAGGAAATTGAAGAGCAGATGACGGCGTTGACGGCACCGACCACGCCGTTGACGGCGCTGGCGGGAGTCGGGCCGAAGACGATTGAAAAAATCGAAGCGGCTGGGATTACGAACGTCGAGAAGCTCGCGGGAATGACGCCGGAGCAATTGATGGAGATTCCGGGAATCGGCGAGAAGATGGTCGATAAGATTTATCAAGCGGTGAACCGGTTCTATGAAGGCGGGGCGGAAGGTGCGGCGGCAGCGCCCGCGGGCGAAAACACGGACGACATGGCGGCGGATGGCGAAGCGGCAGCAGCAGACGGGGAAACGCCCGCCGAGAGCACAGAAGCGGCCGCGAATTCCGCGGAAGCAACAACGGAAGAAACTCGCGAGAATTCCGGGGCGGACGACGAGGCGGCTGCTGCAGCTACGGCAACGCCTGCGGACGCTGAAGAGCCCGCAGCGGCGAAACATTCCGAGGGCGCAGGTTCCGAAGGCGCAGCGAAGGCAGAGGATGATGAGCCCAAGCCTTAATGAATGAAAGGCCCCGGCAGGATTTGCCGAGGCGTAGTTCGGCTAAAAGCAGATTTTGATTGGAGAACTGTCCATAGGACGCATGAGCGAAGCAAATCAAGTCCGAATCAACGAGCTGGCCCGCGAACTCGAGGTCAAGGCCAAGGCGATCATTGACCTTCTGCCGGGATATGGCGTCACGGAGAAGAAGACGCACTCGAGCTCGATCCCTGAGGATGTCGCCGAAAAAGTTCGCAAGAATATTTTGGGACAGGCCGAGGCTGAAGCTGCGGCGGAAGCCTCCGCGAAAGCGGACAAAGAAGCAAAGGAAGCGGCGGCCAAGGCTGCACGGATGCGGCCAGCAAGCGCACCGGCGCCGGTTGCCGCCACGCCTAGCGTAGTGGCGAAACCCGCTGCGCCAAGCGTGGTACATGATGCACCGGCTGTGGCGCCGATCGCAAAGCCTGTGGCTCCTCCGGCGCCGGTTACTCCGGCAGTGGTTGCGCCGAGCGTGGTCCCCGCTGTTCAGAAGGCTCCCGTGGCACCGCCAGTTGCGCCGCCCGCAGTTGTCCCGCCTGCCGCAGCAAAACCTGTTGCTCCCGCGCCCCAACCGGCGAGAGTTCCTCCGCCAACACCGATTCGGCCTCCATCACCAGCAGGGCAACCGACAGCGGCGACGACACCCGGTGCATCGCGGCCGCCAGTCGCGCCTGGAACTGGAGCAAGACCTTCTGTTCGTCCCGCGGCTGCGACTCCTGGAGCGCCCGGAGCACGTCCAGCTGTGCCGGCAAGGCCGTTGCCGACGGGCAATCGCGGACCGGTTCCCGGAACAGCGCCGGGAAGCGGACAACGCAGCGGCGGACCTCGGCCCGGCCAGCCCATGAGACCGATGCAACAGGGCGGTCAGGGAAGACAATACACGCCGAGACCGGGTGGGCCGGGAGGAACCGGGAGTTCGCCGGCGAATCGACCTTTTGAACAGCGGCGCGGAGCGATACCTACGGGTACGCGTCCGGGACCGCGAATGCCGGGGCGACCGGGAATGCTACCCGCGCTGCCGCCGGACAAAGTGCCGCCGAAGGCGGAGCCAGGCAAGCCGCTCTATACGCGCAAACCTCCACAGAGGCAGCGGCCCGTCATGGACAAGCGGGAGCAGGAGGGTGAGCGCAAGCTGCATCCTACGCGCCAGCGTCCGGGAGCGGGCGACCGGCGATCCGCGGCGGCTGTAATCGCGCCGCCGGAACCGCGTCCGCCGCGCGAAGTGACGATTACGGAAGGCATCACGATCCGGGAACTCGCGGAAAAGCTTGATGTGCGCGCGAAGGATCTTTTGAAGACGCTGCTGGATCGAGGAGTGTTCGCTAGTATCAACCAGGCGCTGGATGTGCCGACGGCGACGACGCTTGCGGAAGCGTTCAGCGGAGTCGTCAATGTTGTTTCGCTGGAAGAAGAGATGGTGCTGGAAGTTGCGAAGGAAGAGACGAAGGAAAGTTTGAAGCCACGGCCTCCGGTGGTCACGGTAATGGGGCACGTGGATCACGGTAAGACTAGTTTGCTGGATGCGATTCGCGAAGCGGACGTTGCGGGTGGCGAAGCGGGCGGGATCACGCAGCACATCGGTGCGTACAAGGTGGTGGTGAACGACCGGAGCGTGGTGTTCGTGGACACTCCGGGCCATGAAGCGTTCACGCGGATGCGGTCGCGCGGCGCGAAGGTGACGGACATTGTGGTACTGGTGGTGGCCGCGGACGACGGCGTGATGCCGCAAACGAAGGAAGCAATCGATCACGCGAAAGCCGCGAAAGTGCCGATCATCGTGGCCATCAACAAAATCGACAAGCCGGACGCGCAAGTGGAGCGCGTAAAGCGGCAACTCTCGGACGTGAACCTGGTTCCCGCGGAATGGGGTGGAGACACGGAATTCGTGGAAGTGTCGGCGAAACAGAAAAAGGGCATCGATAGGCTGCTCGAAACGATTTTGTTGGTCGCCGATTTGAGGGAGCTAAAGGCCAATCCGGACGCGCCAGCGAGCGGCACGGTGCTGGAATCGAGAGTGGATAAAGGGCGCGGGCCAGTGGCAACGGTGCTGGTGCAAAACGGAACGCTAAACTCCGGCGACTTTTTCATTTGCGGCGCGGTGTTTGGCAAGGTGCGCGCGATGTTTGACGATCGCGGGAGAGTCATAAAGGATGCGCCGCCGTCGACGCCGGTGGAAGTGCTGGGTTTGCAGGGTGTGCCCGAGGCTGGGGATCATTTCCAGGTAACGGAAGAGGCCAAGGCGCGGCACATCGTCGAATACCGGCAAGGAAAGCAGCGCGACGCGCAAATGGCACGGACGAGCGGAGCACGCATCACGCTGGACCAGTTGCACGAGCAACTGAAGGCCGGCGACGTCAAGGAGTTGGGTATCGTCATCAAGGCGGACGTGCAAGGCTCGGTGGAAGTGCTCAGCGAAATGCTGCCGAAGCTTTCGACGGATCAGGTGAAGCTGAAGATCATCGGTTCGGGCGTGGGCGCGGTGACGGAAAACGACGTGCTGCTGGCGTCGGCTTCCGGAGCAATTGTGATTGCGTTCGGAATCAGGCCAGACCGCAAAGCGATGGAACTCGCGCAGCAAGAACACGTGGACATCCGTTCACACACGATCATTTACGAAGTGTCCGACGAACTGAAGAAAGCCATGGAAGGGTTGCTGGAGCCGGTCATTCAGGAGACGTATCTGGGCCGCGCGGAAGTGCGGAACACGTTCCGGGTGAAGGGTTCGGGCACCGTGGCGGGATGCTACGTGGTGGACGGCGTGCTGAAGCGCGACGCGCAGATTCGAGTTGTGCGGGATGGCGCGGTGATTTACACGTCCAAGCTCAGTTCGCTGAAGCGCTTCAAGGATGACGCGAGCGAGGTGCGCACGGGCTTTGAATGCGGAGCGGGCATTGCAAATTTCAACGACGTAAAAGTCGGCGACATTTTGGAGTGCTTCAGCGTTACCAAGCTGAGCGCCGCGGAAGCGGCGGGCCAGACCGTCGGGGCCGGCGGCCGCAAGTAGAGGAATAGTTCTCCGGAGTGCTCATGCCGGTCGGCCTGCTTACCCTTGAGCTGCATATCCCAGACGCGCAATCGCTGAAGGACAAGCGGCAAGTGCTGCGTAGCTTGAAGGATAAGCTGCGCAGGCAGTTCAATGTTGCCGTGGCGGAGCTGGACCATCACGACGCGTGGCAGAGGTCCGTGATTGGGGTGGTGACGCTTTCGAATGAAGAGAAGCACGTCAACGAAGTGCTGCAAAAAGTCCTGGATGAAGCGGACCGCATACTCGGCTCGTTCTTGATCAACCAGGCAATCGAGATTATTTAGAAAGTTCCGCGGGGACGGAAATGAGTCCAGCCAATCACCGCCATGAACGGGTGGGCGAGGAGATCGCTCACGAAATCAACGCCATGCTCGCGGGAGAGTTGAAGGATCCGCGGCTCGAGGGCATGGTGGTGGTCAGCGAAGTGCGCGTTCAGCAGGACATGAAACACGCGCGAGTTTTCATCAATATGCAAGGATCGGCCAAGGAACAGAAGGACGCGATTAAAGCACTGGAGCATGCTGCCGGATTCATCCGGCGGGAGCTGATCGAACGGCTGCAGCTCCGGCGATTGCCAGAACTGCACTTCACGCTGGACCATTCTCAGGAATACAGCGAGCGAATCGATCAGCTTTTGAAAGAGATGAAGAAGGACAAGCCGGCAGCGTCTTAACCTTAGTGTCAAATGGGTAGACTCCGTGTGCAAAGTGACTGGCGACTCGTGACTGGTGACTTGTGCAAACGTAGGCAAGCAAGCGGTTTGAGCTCCGTTGCTTCGATTATTGCAGTTTGTTCTTAACCGAGACTGATCAGCGACTATTCATCCCATGCCACGCCAGCCTCAGCCCGCTCCGTTTGACGGAGCGCTCGTGATCGATAAGCCGCGGGGAAAAACTTCGCACGACGTTGTCGACGCGGTGCGGCACCTCGCGGGATTTCGCCAGATTGGACATCTGGGCACGCTCGATCCGCTGGCGACGGGAGTTTTGGTGCTACTGCTTGGCCGCGCCACGCGGCTTGTGCAGTTTTATAGCGGGCGCAGGAAGCGCTATGCCGCGGGTTTCCGGTTTGGTTTTGCGACGGATACTTTCGATTCGGATGGCGAGGCGCAGGGTCCGGACAATCCACCAGCACTGGATGCAGCGATCCTCGAGAAGCTCGCCGCAGAAAGCGCGGGGCGATTCGAGCAGATGCCGCCGGCTTTCTCCGCAAAAAAAGTGAAAGGCCGCCCGGCATACGAACTGGCGCGTAAGAAACAGCCGGTGGAGCTGAAGGCCGTCGAGGTCGAAGTGTTCGAATACAAGCTGACGGGTATTGAAGGAAACGTGGCGCGCTTCGTCATCGAGTGCTCGTCGGGCACGTACATCCGCTCGCTGGCGCACGACATGGGACAGAAACTGGGCTGCGGCGCGCATTTGGCGGAAATTACGCGGACGGCCGTGGGTGAATTCTCTCTTGAGCAGGCCATCAAGCTGGAAGAACTGGCGGAAGCCTCGCGCGCAGGGAGATTTGCCGACTGCCTGATCCGGCTCGAAAACCTGCTTCCGAATTTTCCGCGAGCAAACGTGCTGCCTGTTGTCGAAAGGCGCGTGCGGCATGGCACGAAATTCAACGTGCAGATCGCGCAAATTCAGCCTGGCCGAGTGGAATTGCCTCCCGGCGCGACTGCGCAACTCGATGGCGGCGAACTAAAGCCGCCGCGTTTGCGGGTTTTTAGCCAGCAAGACAAACTTGTGGCTATCGCGGAAGCAGTCGTGCCGCGCACGTATCAACCCATCGTTGTTTTCGAACCGCTGCCATAGGTCTGCGTGTCGAAGTGGAAAGACGGCGAGTCAGAGGCGGCTGGTGAATAACGACTGGCAACTCGTGATTCGTGACGTTTGCCCATCTCCGGTACCAAGCACTTGATTTCACGACAACTCCGCGTTGCGTTCTAGCTATGGTTCCCGCTTCGGGGCAACGGGCGCGAAACCTGCGGCCTCCGGCGCTGGTGTCGTGCCCAGCATAGATGGAGCGCGAGAGACGATCCACGAAGCGCATCTTGTGAGGAGTGACGAGGATGAGCATCTCGGTATCCTGCGCGGTAGTGCCTTTTTGGCCGAAGAGATAGCCCGTCCCGCCGGGAAGATTGGCGAAGCCCGGAAGACCGTTGAGGGTGCGGGTCTCCTCATTGTCGAGGAGTCCGGCAATGATGGTTGGTTGGTCTTCCTTAATGCGGACGGTTTGCGAAATGGTACGGTTGGTAAGGATCGGAATGCCGTTGATGTTGGTACCGGCGAGGGCGCGAATTTCGAACTCCAATTTCAGGGTTACTTCGTCATTCGGATGAACGCTAGGCGTGGCCTTGATTTTGACGCCGAGATCCTCGTATTCGGCTCCGGGATAGGGCTCCTGCGCTACCGATCCTGAGACGTTTGAAAACAGGCTCGCCGGACTCAGGACTACGGTGACTTGGCCGGCGGTACCCGACGGATCGTCGGTAATCGCTACATCGGGTAAAGAGGCACCACTGAGGTTGGCAGACAGGATGGCAGTGGGATTCGTTCCGACGGGGAGTTCGAATGGCGACGCGAAAAGTCCCTGGCCAAGGCCGAGGAACACGGAAACACTGTTCGTTTGCGGATCGGTCACGGCAATATCTGGATTGCCATCCCCGTTGAAGTCGGCGATCGCGAGCGCGGTTGGGGTCTGCCCAGTAGCGAGAGGCGAGTTCGTTGCAGCGTTGAACGTGCCGTCTCCATTCCCAAGGAACACGCTGAGAGTACTGTCCGATTGGTTGAGGACCGCGATGTCGGGGTGGGAATCGAGATTCAAGTCGCCAGTAGCGATAGCCACCGGCACTTTGCCGACGGCAAAAGGAGAATTGGCGGCTTGGGTAAAGGTACCGTCGCCATTGCCGAGAAGAATGGAAACATTATTCGTTGCCTGATTCACGATAGCCAAATCTAAATTTCCATCCGAATTAAAATCGCTGGAAGTCATGGCGATAGGGCCGGCGGCAGCGCCTGGAAGAGTGACTGTGGAACCGGAAACCTGCTTGAAAGTGCCATCGCCGTTGCCGAGAAATAGAGAAAAAGTATTGTCGGTGAAATTCGTGACCACAAAATCTTGATTACCATCGCCGTTGAAATCGCCGGTGACGACGGAGCTGGGCTGCTGTCCGACAGTGATCGGCGAGCCGGCCGCTTGCGTGAATGTATCGTCACCATTGCTGAGGAGGACTTGCATGGTGTTGGCGACCGGATCGGTGACAAGCAGATCTTGAAAGCCGCTGGTGGTGAAGGTCGCGGTAGCGATCGAAGGAGCGATCGCGGGCGGGGTCGTGCGAGGCGTGCCGAGGGAGATTGCCGAGCCAGCCTGGAGAAAAGTCCCGGTGCCTTGATTCTGCAAAATGGTGAGGGTGTTGTCGATCTCATTTACAACCGCGAGATCCTGAAAACCCTGGCCGCGGAAATCCCCTGCGACAAGCGCTACGGGACCGACGCCGACGTTATAAGCGGTGCTGGGCAGAAGGGTGTTGGAGGTTCCGCCGACGGAAGTGGCGGGCGTGGACGGGCCAAGACTGGCAGAAAGCAGGGAAAGAGTGATCGGATAGCGGTCACCGACAAAGAAGGAGGCGGGCTTGCCGTCCTGAGCACGCAGTAAAACCTGATCGCCGCTGTGAACGAGCGTCAGGGCATCGGAAAACTGTGCTGCGACCGCTGGGAGTGTAAGGAGAAAGGTCGTCTTGCCGCCGCCCACCAATGCCAGCGGCGGGATCAGGGAACTGAGAGAGCTGCTCGTGCTAGCGGAGGTCCCTCCGTTTCCGAAAATGCTGGCCAATAGGGTTATCAGAGTGCTGACGTCCTGTGCCGCCCGCAATTGGGTGATGATGCTGGGGCTCAAAGAAATCAGCTCCGCGGAAGGAGGCGGCAGAAGACCCAAGGTGCGCGCCTTATTGCGATCGACCTCCAGAATCTCTATTTCCAACAACACTTCATCGCGAGCTTTTTCCGCCTGGCTGATCAGTTCTCCTGCCAGCGCGAGTCCTTCCGGACTATCGCGCATGGTGATCGAACGGCTGGCCGCATCGAGAGTGATGCGAGTGGCGCCAGTCATCTCACGAAGTATGCGAACCAATTCCGTCATTTCGTCCGTGCCGACGGCAGCCGGAAGGACGAATGTCTGTTCGGCTTGCGGGGCGTACTGACGGCGCTTTTCCGCGTTGTCTTGAGCCACGAATAAAAGAGTCGAAGTTAAAGGGCGGAAAAAGGTCGAGGTCTCGGTGCTCAGAACCTTTAGCGCGGTGTCGAAATCGACGCCGTCCACGCGCAGCCGGACGCTTCGCGCGGGAAGGTCCGGATCGAAAGTGACTTTGATGCCGAACATTTGCCCCAGCTGTTCATAGATCGCCCGAACGTCTCCGCGCAGATCGATGTTTTGTTTTCCGGATCGGGGCTTCAGTTCTGGCAAGCCTTCGACTGTTGAGCCAGCTTTCAAGACTGGGCCATCGTGCATGGCCTTCATTTCCTTCATGCGCTCCGCAACGATGGTGTTGCCTGGATCGATGAGCAGAGCCTTGGCAAGTTCCTCGGCGGCTACATCGGCGTGGCCAGCGAGAGCTTGGCGCTCCGCGGCATCCACGTGGTCACGAACGAGTTTCGAGCGCATGGCCGCGATTCGCTCGATGAGAATGGCGTCTTGCGGCGCATAACGCGCGGCTTGCTGGTAATCATTGAGCGCTTCATCAAAACGCCCCTCGGCGAGCGCTTTGTCGGCGAGTTCGGAGATTTTCTTTGCCATTTTGGGATTGGGGCTGGGAGTCATCTGTAGCTGGCTTTCATTGGGGGCGGTTTGCAAGGGAGGAGCGGGAGCCTGTGCGGAAGAGGTGGCGCACGAGAGAAGGAAGGCCAGCAAGAGAGAGAAGAACTGGCGGATGTAGACAGGAATCATAGGTGAATTAGCCGCGGCAAGTATTCTACCGTGTCCCGTAGGAGGAAATAGGACTGGATTGGTCCGGTTGACGTAAATTGATACAAGGAGTAGACTTACGACGTAGTTGCAAATGGATAACAACTGGAGATTTCGTGCTTCCGGCATTTCTCATTGCGCTCCGTGAAGGCGTCGAAGCCGCGCTCGTCGTCGGCATCATCCTGGTTTATCTCTCGCGTACGGGCCGCTCGCAACTGGCCCGTTTTGTTTGGTATGGCGTCGCCGCCGCGGCCGCGCTCAGTCTGGCCGTCGCGATTCTGCTGGAGCGCTGGCGCATCAACGAAGACGGATTCGAGGGCGTGATGTACCTCGTCGCGGCCGTGTTCGTTATTACGATGATCCTATGGATGAATCGCGTTGCGCGCCACCTGAAAAAAGAAATCGAGCAGAAAATCGAGACGTACGTGGGGCGAACGGGCGGGGCGGCGGGATGGGGCATATTCCTGTTCGTTTTTCTGATGGTTTTGCGGGAGGGCGCGGAGTTGGCGGTGATCCTGCGGGCGGTCGAGCTATCCACGGCGGGGCTGGAAATCTGGATTGGGACGGCGTTGGGAATCGCGGCGGCCGTGGCCGTGGGGGTGTTTTTCTTCAAGGGCACGCTGCGTGTCTCGCTGCACCGGTTCTTTAGCGTGACGAGCGTAATCCTGATCCTGGTGGCGGTTCAGTTGGGGTTGACCGGCTTGCACGAACTGAGCGAAGCGCAATGGATTCCGTCGAGCAAGGCGGAGATGGCCGTCGTCGGGCCAATCGTGCGGAACGAATTGTTTTTCTTCGTGCTGATTTTTGGGGCGGCGGCGCTGATGATTTTGCGCGAGTGGCAATCGGCGACACATGCGAAGGCAGCGAACGAAATTGCCGGGGAAGCGGAGAAGCGCTTGATGGAAGCGCAGAATCGGCGCCAGCGGCGCTGGATGATCGCGGCGGCGGCCGGGTGCCTGTCCGTGATTCTATTGCTGACGGGAGACTTTGTTTACACGAACGTGAATGCCGCGCCGCCCACCGCTCAGGCTGTCACCGCGGCGGGAAATTTGGTGCGCATTCCCGTGAACGAAGTGCAGGACGGCAAGATGCATCTTTTTACGATCGACGCGGGCGGGCAGACCGTGCGCTTCATGGTGATTAAGAAACCGAATGGGTATGGCACGGCCCTGGATGCATGCCGCATCTGCGGGGCCGAAGGTTATCGGCAAGATGGGCAGAATGTGGTTTGTCGGCATTGCGGCTCAGCGATTTATGTGCCGACGATCGGCGAAGCGGGCGGGTGCAATCCGATTGGCGTCTCGTCGCATGTGGATGGCTCAGATCTTGTCCTGGATGTCTCTTCGCTTGTGCAAATGATGAAGGAGATTCCGCAGTAGGGGCACGATCGATCGTGCCCCTACAGACGCTAATGTTTCTACGACTCGTTGCCGATTCGTTTACGCGCCGGCCGCGCCGCAAGGTGCTGACGGCTGCGGCGCTGGCGTTGGGGATGGCCGTGGTGACGGCGGCGCTGAGCGTGTCGCTCGATGTGGGCGACCGGCTGGAGCGCGAGTTTCGCAGCCTGGGCGCGAATTTAGTGGTGACGCCGGCGGCGGATTCACTGCCGCTCGAGATTGGTGGAGTGGATTACCGGCCGGTTAACGCCGGTGCGTATCTTCCTGAAGCGGACCTGCCTAAACTCAAAACAATTTTCTGGCACAACAATATCGTGGGTTTTGTTCCCACTTTGGACACCTCGACTTTAGTCGAGGGCCCTGTCCCTTTACCAGACATCACTTCATCCGTCAGGCACTCGGTTGCCCCTGCTTTAATCCGCGTAAATCTAGTGGGAACCTGGGCGCGTCGCCCGATATCTCTTCCTGACGGCTCTACATACACCACCGGAATTGAAAAAACGAATCCTTGGTGGCATGTGAGTGGACGATGGTTTGGAGACTCCACAACGGAATGCGTCGTCGGCATAAGACTGGCGAAGCGGCTCGGACTCTCGGTCGGCAGTAAATTGAAAATGGTGGAGGAAAAGAAGGGAGCAGACATTGCTTCCTCGCGTGAATTGGCGGTTGTGGGCTTACTAGAATCAGGTGGGCCGGAGGATGACTCGGTGATCGTTCCCATCTCGGTTACCCAAGAGATCGCTGACAAGCCCGGCCAATACCGCACGCTCTACGTCAGTGCGCTGACGAAACCCGAGGATGATTTTGGGCGGCGCGACCCGAAGACGATGAAGCCGGAGGAGTATGAGCGCTGGATGTGCACACCTTATATTTCTTCGATCGCGGCTTCCATCGAGGAGGTGTTGCCTGGGACGGATGTGCGCGTGATACGGCGCGTGGCGGACGGCGAGGGCATCATTCTCACGCGGGTGCGCGCATTGCTCTGGATGGTGACGTTTGCAGCGCTCTTGGCTGCGGCCCTGGCGGTGGGCGCTTCGGCGGCAGCTTCGGTGATTGAGCGGCGAATGGAAATTGGGCTGATGAAGGCTTTGGGCGCGGGGTCGGGAACTGTAGGTTTCCTGTTGGCGGCGGAGCAGCTTTTGCTTGCGTTTGTCGGCGGAGGCATCGGGTATTCGCTCGGAACGATTCTGGCGCGCCTGGTTGGGCAAAAAGTCTTCGGCGTTACGCCGGAGCCATCTCTACTTGTGCTCGTTGCCGTGCTTGCGCTCGCCGCGGGCGTCACACTCCTCGGTAGCGCCATTCCGCTGCGGCGCGCTTCGCGTTATGAGCCGGCGCCGATTCTGCGAGGCGAATGATGACGGCCGCGCACAGCAATAATCGCTCGATGTTCTGGCGCATCGTTCGCAGACTGGTTTTTGCTCACCGCGGGCGATTGTTTGTGATTCTGCTCGCGCTCGGCGCAGGCGCTGCGGTCACGGCAGCCCTACTCAATCTTCAAGTGGATGCCAAGCGCCGCATCACCTCTGAATTCCGCGCCTTCGGAGCAAACGTCATTATTGTGCCGCGCCTGGGCTCGCAATCCCAGGGAGCGGTTCAGACGATTGACGAGTCAGCTCTGCGCCGCGCGGTAGGGCTGGCCGATTCAGACCAAGTCTTGAGTTCGGGATTCCTCTATGGTGTGCTTAACGTGGCCGCCGAACACACAAGACAAGCTGAAATTAATTCCTCCTGGACGTCGGCGGTTGTAGCTGGCTATTCGACCGATAAGTTTCTCAACCTTCTTCCCTCCAAGCCTGTCGAAGTGACAGAGCCAACTAGTTGGGACATGCCGAATTGCTATGCGGGCTCCGCGATAGCCGGCGTACTGCGCATTCATGCTGGTGACTCTCTCACTATTTCTACGATGACCAGATACGAAGAACCGGATCCAGCAATTGAATCGCAGTGTTACGTCCAGGCAATCGAAAGCTTCGGAAGTGCTGAGGACAACCAGATCTTCGTCAGCGCCGCCGTGGTACAACGTCTGATGAACCTCCAGGAGCGCCTTAGCGTGATCGAGATGAGCGTTCCAGGGACTCCAAGTCAAATCGATGCCTACGTCTTGAAGCTGAAACAGGCAATTCCTGAAGTCGATGTTCATCCTATCCGGCAGTTCACGGAGGGCGAGGCGAAGATTTACGGACGCATCAGCGGCTTGCTGACGGCGACAGTCGCGGTGGTGTTGCTGCTCACCGGGCTGTGCGTCATGGCGGCGATGACCAACGTGGCGATGGAGCGCAAAAACGACGTCGGACTGATGAAGGCGATTGGCGGCGCGACACGGCGCGTGTTGCGGCTTTTTCTTGCGGAGGCGGCGCTGCTTGGCTTTGCAGGCGGCGCGATTGGTGCGGCGGCGGGAATTTTTCTTTCTATTTGGCTGGGCAAGCAAGTATTTGGCGTAGCGGCGCAGCCGCGGCTGATTGTGTATCCTATAGCTGTGGCACTTACCACCCTCGTTGCGATTCTTAGCGCGTACCCGCTCCGGCGGCTGGCGAGCGTGCACCCTGCTTCCGTATTCCGAGGTGAAGCGTGAGCGCTCCTGTCCAAATTCTGCCGGAACAGAAGACGGCAGCCCCGCAGGTGGCGATCGAGAATCTCGTCAAGAAATACGGGGCGTTGCGCGCTATCGATGATCTTAGTTTCAACGTGCATGCCGCCGAATGGGTCGCGCTCATGGGTCCATCGGGCTCGGGCAAGACCACGCTGATTAATATTCTTGGCGGGCTCGATACGCTCAATTCCGGCCGCGTCGTTGTGGACGGCATCGACCTCTCGAAGCTGCGCGAGAACGAGATGGTCCGCTACCGCGCCGAAAAAGTCGGCTTCGTCTTTCAGCAATTTCATCTCGTTCCGTATCTCAATGCGCTTGAGAACGTGATGCTGGCGCAATATTTTCACAGCATGACGGACGAAAAGCAGGCGGAGGAAGCACTGCGCCGCGTCGGCATGAGCGAGCGCATGACGCACCTCCCCGCGCAGCTTTCTGGCGGCGAACAGCAACGCGTGGCTATCGCGCGCGCGCTGATCAATCAGCCGAAGATCATCCTGGCTGATGAGCCCACGGGCAACCTCGATGAAGCAAACGAAGAGATCGTCTTGCAGATCTTTCGCGAGCTGCACCATGCGGGTCACACGATTTTGATGGTGACGCACGACCCGGACATCGCGCGGCAAGCCGACCGGCGCATCGAATTGGCCCACGGCCACCTGCACTTCGACACAGCGCAGCATGGGCCAGGCCATCCGCTTGCTTGTCCGCTGGCCAACACCGCCGATTGCTGCACGCCGATTCCCGCTGATGACGAGATTCGCTTCGATCATCTTCTCGAGCAAATCTGGATTTGCGGCGAGGAAGGGAAACCGGCGGAGTTAAATAATCTGCACGCTACCGGCCCTGCAGGAAGCCTTCCCCTGATCTCGGAAGAGCCCGCCGCGAAAATTTTAGGCCGTATGACGGATTTGCATCTCGTGGAACTTCAAAACGGCGAGGCGCAGCTCACCACCATGGGAAGCCAGCGAGCGAGAGATGTCGTCCGGCGCCATCGCCTCGCGGAGCGACTCTTCAAAGACACCTTCTCCGTCGACGACGCCGAATTGCACACGCAAGCCTGCAAGTTCGAGCACATCATCAGCCCGGAACTGGATCAGCGCATCTGCACGTTCCTCGGTCATCCGAAGACTTGCCCGCACGGCAATCCCATTCCGCCAGGCGATTGCTGCAACGGGAAACCAAAGAACTGACGGACCTCATCCCCCCGCATGCCTATTCCACTCGATCCGCGAAAGAAGCCGTCCGACGTGAAGATCCACGTGAAAAGCGGCGCGGGTGTCGACATCACCTGGGCCGATGGCCACGCCAGCCACTACGACTTTCCTTATTTGCGCGAAGAATGCCCCTGCGCCACATGCAACGACGAGCGAGGGAAAAAGGAAGCCTTTGCCTCCGCCGCACCTGGAGCCGCTTCTTTTCCTGCGCTGCCCATGTTCAAACCCAAGGTGCGCGCGCAAGCCGCCACCGTTGTCGGCAACTACGCCGTGCAAATCAGCTTCTCCGATGGCCACGCAACCGGCATCTACAGTTACGACCACCTGCGCAGCATCTGCCCGTGCGCGGAGTGCGCTAAGGCGTTCCGCGGCATAATCTCTTGAGTTGTTTCAATGTGAGCGAATGGGATCGACAGCAGGTCAGTTTCCGATCACGCGATTAAACCGGAGCTGGCGCGGGCTTCCCTGCCGCCTTTAAAGCGCGTAGGCTTTTCATTTGCTTTTGGAGCAGAGCGATGAGTAGCTGGCTGGAAAGATGGTGCAAGCGGGAGAGCGATCTTGCGCAGGGCGCTGATGCTGACCTCGTTCGTGACAACCGCAATCGGTATAAGTTTGCCTTTGGATTAATTGGGATCGGATTCTTGCTAGGCCTGCTATACAGCAATATTCAAATTCCTAACACCTTGCGGTCGATTGTGTTGGGTGTGGCTCTCGTATCTGTTATCGGCGGATTCTTACTCGCAGCATGGGCGAGGCAGGAGGAGGCCTTCCTGAACAAACCGGACTCAGAAGAACCTCCAAGAATATTCAGACGATGAGAATACATCATTTATCCATCTGCCTCCGAGGGCTTGGTCAATCCGGAAATCGGAAACTAACCCACTATAAAAAGTCCCGTTTGCCTAGACTTCGCGGCGGAAAAGTGCGAGCATTTTAATCCGCTGATCGAGATCACCCGTACATGAGCAGCTCTTCCAATACCCCTGCCGCCGCAGGCAGCCGGGGCAACGGCATTCCGCGTGTCATCATCGCCACGACCGCGCTGCTTACCTTCATTTCGTTCTGGCGGGCCGCAGCCATTGTTCTGAACGATCTGGCCTCCTCGGCCTATTACGCGGGCGGTGAAGCGGAAGGCTACATCGGCAAGACCGCGCCGTGGTTCATTCTGGCCATCATGCTGTTCTCGTACGCGGTGCGCGCAGTATACGTCGAGAGCTGCAGCATGTTCGTGCGCGGCGGCGTGTACCGCGCGGTGAAACAGTCCCTCGGTGGAACTCTGGCCAAGTTCAGCGTTTCCGCGCTGATGTTTGACTATATTCTTACGGGCCCGATCAGCGGCGTCGCCGCCGGGCAATATCTGGCCGGGCTGATCAGCGAATTGCTGCAGTACACGCATCTCGGCAACCCGCTGACCCCCTACACGGTCAATTTCATCGCCGCGAGTTTCGCAGTTCTCGTTACCGTTTATTTTTGGTGGGAGAACACCAAGGGCATTCCGGAGTCCAGCGACAAAGCATTGATCATCATGAAGCTGGTGACGGTGATGGTCGTGCTTCTCATCGCATGGTGCACGTACACGGCGATCCTCAGACACTCGCCGCTGCCGCCCTGGCCGCACGTGCGCAATCTTAAGCTAAACGCCGGCGCGCTTGGCTGGCTTGCAGGAAGCCCCCTTCCGCACATGTTCGGCATCATCGCCATTTTCATCGGGCTCGGGCACTCAGTTCTGGCGATGAGCGGAGAAGAATCTCTGGCACAGGTTTATCGCGAGATTGAAAGTCCCAAACTGCCGAACCTGAAAAAGGCCGGGCTGGTCATCTTCGTGTACAGCCTGGTGTTCACTTCGCTGGTTTCTTTCTTCGCGGTGATGATCATTCCCGATGGTGTCCGGCAGAGCTACCTCGAGAACCTGATCGGCGGACTGGCGATGAGCTTGCACGGGCCGCTCATCGCTCGGCTGATCTTTCACGTATTCGTGGTGGTGGTGGGCACGTTGATCCTGGCTGGCGCGGTCAACACCGCGATCGTCGGTTCGAACGGCGTGCTAAACCGCGTCTCCGAAGATGGAGTTCTCAGTGCGTGGTTCCGGCAGCCGCATCCGCGATTTGGCACGAGCTACCGGCTCATCAACATCATCGTCGCGCTGCAAATTCTGACCATCTTTATCAGCCGCGGCGACGTCACTTTTCTTGCAAACCTTTACGCTTTCGGCGTCATCTGGAGTTTCACGATGAACGGCCTGGCTGTACTCGTCCTTCGCTACACGCGGCCAGGCCAGCGCGAATTCCAGGTGCCGTTTAATTTTTATATTCGCGGCGTGCAAATCCCCGTCGGCCTCGGCTTGATTACCCTGACGCTTTTTCTCATCGCCGTCACCAACCTCTTCACCAAGCCCGTGGCCACCATGGCGGGCGGCGCATTTTCCGTTCTGCTCTTTGTGATTTTCACGATTTCCGAGCGCCGCACGCACAAAGGCGGTTCCGCTCAGATGGAGATGGACCAGTTCAACCTGGAACTGGAGTCCGAGCTGACGCCAGAGGCCGTCGGTGCGCGTTCCGGCAACATTCTCGTTCCAGTGAGCAACCACTTCAATCTCTATCACCTGGGAAACGTACTTGACCGCATCAAGCCGGGACGCCGCGACGTGGTTGTTTTGCATGTCCGCTTGTTGCGCCGTTCGGCTTCCGGCGAAAACGAGTTGGATGCGGATCAGCTTTTTGGCAGCATCGAACAGCATCTGTTTTCACAAGCGCTTTCCATGGCCGAAAAGAGGGGGAAGTCGATTCGACTCGCGGTGGTTGCGTCGAACGACCTGTGGGAAGGCATCCTGCGCGCGGGCGCTTCGCTGCAGTCCAGCACGATTGTGATTGGGCGTTCGGCGAAGGACAACACCGAAGAGCAGGCTCGGCAGATCGGCGACGCGTGGGAAAAACTCGGCGACATCAAACCGCAATTCAACCTCGAAATTCATTTGCCGAACGGTGACAAGATCTACAAAGTGCTCGGGCCGCACGCCCCGAACCTGACCTCCAACGAAGTAAATCTCTTGCATCGGCTGTGGCTGCGCTTTAGCGACGTTCTGGCGCCGCAGGAGCTGCATCATCACGACGTGGTGCACTTCGCGCTCGAAGAGGTGCAGAAAGAGATCGAAGAAGGGCAGGAAGATGCAGTCGTCAAACGGCTGCGCGCGCACATCGAAGCCAACCAAACGAAGAAACCGCCATCTTCTTAATGCGGCCCTCGCCCGCGAAGCCTTTCCATTCGATAACGAAGACCTGTCTTACGCGAGCTGCGCCGTGCAGTGGCCGCAGCGTTTGGCCTGGATGGGGATGCTCATGGCGCACTGTGGGCAATCTTTGCTCGTGGGCGCAGCGGGAGCAGGTGGTTTGATGGCCCACCGATTCACGGCGCGCACGAGAAGGAAAACGGCGAACGCGACGATCAGGAAGTTGATGATGGTATTCAAAAACGAGCCGTAGCTGAGTGCTGCTCCCGCTTTCTTCGCGGCCTCAATCGTGTCGTAGTGCTGCCCGTTCAGACTGATGAACTGATTTGAGAAATCGACGTGTCCCACCAGCCGCCCGAGGGGAGGCATCATGATGTCTTCAACAAAGGAACCGACGATCTTTCCGAACGCTGCTCCGATGATGATGCCGACAGCCATGTCCAGCACGTTTCCGCGCATGGCGAACTCTTTGAATTCTTTCAGCATGATGAGTCTCCTTTTTTATTTGGCGTGGGCCAAACGATCGCCCCTGCGCGAATGCAGAAGCAGAGAGGGCCGTTCGTTGGGCGGATTATAGCTGAAGCGGGACGGAAATAGCGGCGTGAATGAATCCGCGAAAAATCAACGAGGACGAAAAACGAGCGCTGCACCGATAACTCCGCGCAGACACATCAATACGCCGGCAGTGGCCAGCAGCGGTCCAATCCACTCAAACGGCACTCGGGATATGATCAGCATCACGATGCCCAGCAACGTCAGAGAAAGTCCGCGCGTCCAGTTTTCCCAGCGCGCCAACCATTTGTTGGGTCCATAGAGTGCGCGCAGTCCCCAGAGGATGAGGGCCGCGCTGAGGATCAACCACGAAGGCTTATGGCGTTCGACGGAAATTCGCCCCGAAAGCGCCAGCCAAACGACAAGCGCGCCTAGTAGCAAGAAAATCACTTCGATCATGAACCGCAGAGCGCGCTGGGGTGTCAGCATCGTCATACAGCGTGTTTAGGGGACGCGCTCGATGCGCACTTTCTGCATGGTAACGGGCGTCTTGGGGCGGTCGCCTGAATCGCGAGGCAAGTTGGAAATTTTATTGGCCACGTCCTGGCCCTCGACCACTTCGCCAAAAATAGTGTGCTTGTTATCGAGCCACGGCGTTGCGGCCACGGTGATGAAAAATTGGCTGCCGTTCGTCCCGGGGCCGGAATTGGCCATGGAAAGCTTGCCGGCCTTGGAATGATTTAGGGAAGGATGGAACTCGTCGGCAAACCTGTATCCCGGACCGCCGCGGCCAGTACCCTGCGGGCAGCCGCCTTGAATCATGAATTGCGGAATGACACGGTGAAAGCCGAGGCCGTCATAAAAGTTTTTTTTCAGCTTTTTGCCGGTGCTTTCGTCCGTAAATTCCTTGGTGCCCTCGGCCAGCCCGATGAAATTCTCGACGGTTTTGGGCGCTTCCTTTTCGAGAAGCTTCACCACAATATTTCCCTGCGAAGTCTCGAAAATCGCGTAAGTCCCTGATGGTCGGCTCATGCATTCTCCTCGTGTACTAAATCATCCTACACGAGCCGCCTCTGCTCGCGCCACTTGCAGGCGGTTACCAGCCCTTTTGTTTGCGCAATTCCGTGATGTGCGCCGTGTGATGCTTTCCGTGCCATTCGTAAACGAAAAGGAGCCAATCGACGTTGCGTTCGCCATGGTCAGGGTGCATCAGGGGGCGGGCAAAATGCTCGGGCTTCAACGACCGCCATAGACGATCCCAGCGAGCGTGGACAGAATCGAGAAGAGTCTGCGACGTTTCGATGGGCGCTGATTTCGAATCCGCCAGCTCCGCCCAGTCTGCTTCGTTGTACGGCTTGATCGTCGGTTTGTCTTCCGTGAGCGCCAGCTTCAACCGGATCAGCGCATTCATGTGGCTGTCGGGAACGTGATGGATCACCTGGCGCACGGTCCATCCGCCCTCGCGGTACGGCGTGTCGAGCTGCGAATCGCTCAACCCCTTTACCGCCGCGCGCAATTTGGCCGGCGTTGCGGCGATTTCCTCGATGGCCGCTTGCCGCCGTTCGGGCGTCACTTGCGTGGGCATTGCGAATTTTCCAATGGGATAGCGGGGATCCATGTGATTCTCTCCTCAGGCGAGTTCCAACTTACGTTCGCCAATGAGTCTGACTATAGCCGCGGTTTTCCACAGCGGTCAATGCGACGCGAGAAAATTGCCTCTCCAATTTGGACGCTCCGGAGCCCGGTCCGCTGAGGTGAGAATGGTACAATAACAAACTCCGAGCTGGATCCAAGCGTGGCCTTGAAGCTGTCTCGGAGAATTGAATCGAAAAAGTGCGCTGCCGAATCTAATAGCATGGAGAAAATTGGAATGCAAAATGTCGTGATTATCGGCAGCGGCTGCGCCGGCCTTACCGCTGCTATCTACGCGGCGCGCGCCAATCTGAAGCCCTTGGTGATTGACGGCCACGAGCAGGGAGGCCAACTCTCGCTTACCACGCATGTTGAGAATTATCCCGGCTTCCCCGAAGGCATCCTGGGCCCGGAACTAATCGAAAATATGCGCAAGCAGGCCCAGCGATTCGGCGCGGAGTTCAAAGCCGGAGCCGTGAACGAAGTGGACCTCTCACACCGTCCGTTCAAGATTATAGCGGGCAAAGATACTTACGAGACTAAGTCGCTGATCGTCGCCGCCGGAGCTTCCGCGCGCTTACTCGGTTTGAAGGGTGAGAGGGAACTGATCGGCCACGGCGTTTCCACATGTGCGACCTGCGATGGCTATTTTTTTCGGGGCAAACCGATCGCCGTTGTGGGCGGCGGAGATTCCGCGATGGAAGAAGCCAACTTCCTGACGCGCTATGCCAGCAAGGTTTACCTCATCCACCGGCGCAACGAATTTCGCGCCTCGAAAATCATGATTGACCGAGCCAGAGCCAACGAGAAAGTGGAGTTTGTCACGCCGTTCGCGCTCGAAGAGATTCTCGCTCCCAAAGGTCATGTCGAAGGCGCGTGCGTACGCAACCAACAGACGAAGGAAGTTCGAGAGATCGCACTAGATGGAGTATTCGTTGCGATTGGCCACGATCCGAACTCGACCGTCTTCAAAGGCAAGCTCGAGATGGATGCCAACGGCTACCTCATCGGCAATCATGGCAGCCTGACTTCCGTTCCCGGCGTGTTCATTGCTGGTGATGTGCAAGATCATCGTTACCGGCAGGCTGTCACTGCCGCGGGCTCCGGGTGCATGGCCGCTCTCGATGCGGAAAAGTTCCTGGAAGAGCACAAGGACTAGTCCCTGAAGTTTTACACGGGCATAATCATACTGCATGCTTCGCGCGACGCTTCTCAAGCTTTCCGAGAGTCCCCGCTTCGCCAAATGGGTCACCTCCAACGGCACCACCCGCCGCATGGCGCGCCGATTCGTCGCCGGAGAAACGCTTGACGAAGCCATCGAAGCCGCCCGCGCCTGTAACAATGCCGGAATGCTTGTCAGCCTGGATTTTCTCGGCGAAGGTTGCTCGACGACCGCGGATGCCCAGCGCGCTCGCGATGCCTACCTCGAGGTTTTCGAGCGCATCCACCGGGAAGGCCTTCACGCCAATGTTTCCTGCAAGCTCACGCAGCTCGGATTGGATATCAACATCGACTTCTGCCAGGGTCTGGTCGTGTCCATCGTGGAACTGGCCGCGCGCTACGAAAATTTTCTGCGCGTGGACATGGAGGGATCACCTTACACGGAACGTACCCTCGAGCTTGTGAAGGGCGTGCGTGCTCGAAATCCCGCCGTCGGCACCGTCATCCAGTCTTATCTTTACCGGAGTGAGACTGACATCCAGAGCTTGCTCGCTTATGGTTGCCGCATCCGCCTTTGCAAGGGCGCCTATAAAGAGCTGCCGGATGTCGCCTATCCCCGCAAACGAGACGTCGATTTCAATTATGTCCGGTTAATGAAGATTTTGCTGCCCAGTGGTTTTTATCACGGCATCGCCACCCACGATCCGCGGATGATTGCGGAAACGATTCGTTGGGCGGCCGCCAAACAGATTTCCAAGGATGATTTCGAATTTCAGATGCTTTATGGTGTGCGAACCGACTTGCAGCGCCGCCTCGTGAAAGACGGCTATCGTTTGCGCGTGTATATTCCCTATGGGAACGACTGGTTCCCCTATTTCATGCGCCGCCTCGCCGAGCGCCCCGCCAACCTCGGCTTCTTGATTCGCAATTTCTTCCACTCCTAGTTTTCCCCGGGCCCTATTGTTTTCGGCAAACCGTCACACCGTCTCGTAAAGGGATCAGTACGGGATAAAGTTGCTTCGACGCGTAGACCAGGCGGTTGAATTCCTGCACGCCGAGGGTGGCGGCGTCATCGGGGGGCGCGGGCCGCGCGGCTTTGCCGGACCAAAGCGTATTGTCGGTGATGAATAATCCTCCACGGCGAAGTTTCGGCAGCGCCACTCGCAGCGCATCGGGATATTGGTGCTTGTCCACATCGTTGAAGATCAAGTCAAACTTTCCCGGTGCTTTTTTGAGCAATTCGAGCGCGTCGCCGACATCCACATGAATGCGCTTTGCCACTCCTGCTCGTCGAAAGTATCCGGTGGCGCGCTGAGCGTTCGCCGGATCTCCGTCGGTGTAGTGCACTTTTCCCTGCGGCCCAGCTGCGCGCGCCAGCCAAATTGTGGAATAACCGATTGCGGACCCCATTTCAAAGATGCGCTTCGCTCCAGAAACTTGGACAAGCAGCGCCAACAATCGCGCTACCGCTGGACCAATGATGGGCACGCGGTGCTCCGCGGCATAGCTCTCCATCTCGTTGACGACAGCATCGCGCTCGGGCAATAACTCGTAAAGATACTGTTCAACGTCGTCCTGGATGTAGCCGCTACGCAGGTTCTCGCTTCGAATCACAGGCTTTCTCCTGGCTTCAGCGCATGAATCTCCAGCCCGGCAATGTCCTTCGTTTCCTGCCGGAAGGCGTCCACGGTTCCGGTCAGCATCGGAAATGTTCCGTAGTGCATGGGAATCACGTGCTTCGCTCCCAGCAGCCGCGTGGCGTAGGCCGCTTCCCGCGGCCCCATTGTAAAAAGGTCGCCGATCGGCAGCAGCGCCACATCCGGCTTATAAAGTTCGCTGATCAATTTCATATCCCCGAACAATGCCGTATCCCCCGCGTGATAAATCGTGAATCCACCCGGCATGCGAATCACCAGGCCTGCCGGCTCGCCGGCGTAATGCTGCACGCCATTTGCATCGATGGAATTCGAATGAAATGCGTGCGTCATCGTCACTTCAAACTCTCCCACCTTCTGTGATCCGCCTTTACCCATGGGGCAGATTTCGTTCTCGAATCCTTTGCTCGCGATCCAGAGGCAAGTTTCGAAAATGGCTACTATTTTTGGCTTGTGCTGCTTCGCCAGCGCAAGCAGATCGCCCAAGTGGTCCCCGTGCGCATGCGTCAGGAAAATCACGTCGAGCCGCGGCACGGCCTTCAGCGCCGCCGGGCACATGGGATTCGTCATCACCCATGGATCGATGATGCCCACCTGCCCCGTGGGTGTCGTAAGCGAAAACGTGCTGTGTCCAAGAAAAGTGATTCGATTGCCCTTCGTGTCAAGCATCGTGTCTCTCCCCAGGTGCTGTGTGATTCCTTAAATCGAGCCGTCAGTTTCCCGCTGGCGTTACGCTTCCGGCGCCGGCCAACAAACCGCGAATCGCCTCTTCGTACTGCTCCCGGCTTTTCTCACCGATAAAATGGCCAACCTGCCGGCCATCTTTTGCATAAAAGAATGTCACAGGCATCGTCCCGGTCCATCCAGGAAAGACCGACTGCCTGAACTCCGCTTCGGCGCCCGCGGTCTTACGGAAATTCGGGAAAATCGGTTTGTACCGAGCCAGAAATCTCCGCATCAGAATTAAGTCTCCATCATCGTCCATACTCACTCCGACAACTTGCAATCCTTGCGGCGCATACTGCTTCGCAAGTTCGTTCAGCATCGGGTATTCATCACGGCAAGGCTCGCACCACGTCGCCCAGAAATTCACCAGCAGCGGTTTTCCGCGGTGGTGCTCGAGAACCTTTTGAAACCCTTGCGCGTCAATCATCTCGGGGTCATGCGGCGCCTTGGCTTGCGGTGCGGCAAGCAGAGCAAGCGCTGCGAGGGTCACCCCGGCGGTCAGCAACAATGCGGCAACAGCCATCCTGATTTTCATCGATGTACCTTTCCAAACCATTCTAGCTTCCCGCGCGCAAGTTGAGAATCCCGTTCGCGCCAAGTACAATCTAGTCTGCTGCTTGTTGGCCCCAGCAGCGGCGTGATATAAGAAAATTTTGCCGGACGCTCTCTTTTCGGGAGAGCGTTACCGGCCAGCTGTCCGCTCAAAGGAGATTTGAATGGCTTATGTAATCGCTGAGCCCTGCATCGGCACGAAAGACACCGCCTGCGTGGATGTGTGCCCCGTCGATTGCATCCATCCCCGCAAGGATGAGCCGGAATTCGAAAAGCACACGCAACTTTATATCAATCCGACGGAGTGCATCGATTGCGGCGCTTGCGTCCCGGTTTGCCCCGTCACCGCCATTTTCGCTTTGGAAGACCTGCCGGAGAAATGGAACAGTTTTACGCCGGTGAACGCCGACTTCTACGCCGCGAAATAAGCCCAATCAGCGCTCTTCCATCAGGAGTATGCGATAAAAATGGCGCGCTTCGGTGTGCCGTTTTGCTTTCCTCAGCCTTCCAGCCTCGCCGTTTCCGTACGCCGTGCCGCGCCGTTCAAGGTCCGCTTGCGCACATCTTCAAACGTAGTCGCAAACAATATTTTCTCGACCGCTCCTTGGACGTCTTTCCATATCTGTTTCAACCCGCAGCTTTCTCCCTCCACGCAAACTCCGCCCATCGCTTCGTTGTGGACGCAGCTGGATTCCGCGAATGCCCCATCCACGACTCGCAGCACCGCCCCCACCGAAATCTCCTCGGGCGCCCGCGCCAGAGTGTAACCCCCGCGCACCCCCCGCCGGCTTTCCAGGATTCCGCCGCGTTTCAATTCCAGCAGGATTTGTTCCAGGTATTTCAAGGGGATGTGATGGCGCTGCGCAATTTCGTGAATCGTCACCACTTCGGGATATTGCAGGCTAAGGTGCAGCACTGCTTGCGTTGCGTACTCGCCTTTGGCTGTGACTCGCATCGTGTATTCTATTCCTTGGTTAGCCTTTCACACGCGCGAAGGAGTGTCAATCTCCAGCGCTGGGTTTGCAGCCAGGGCCAACCTTCTGCATCCTGCATCAAACCAAATAGGCCGAGTGCGGCTCTTGCGCACGATGCTCATCTCCTGAATCGGAAATCGTGCTTCGCACGGTATGATGTTTGAGAGCAAAATTGTCCCCATGCCAGAGCGCTTCCATCTCGTCCTGATCATTCATGCTCACCAGCCCTGCGGCAATTTCGGCCATGTGCTTGAAAAGGCCTATCAAGACTCCTATTTGCCCTTCATCGAGCTCCTCGAAAAGCATCCCGGCGTCCACATGGGCCTACACTATTCCGGCCCATTGCTCACCTGGATCGAAGAGCATCGCCCGGAGTATTTCACCCGTCTTAAAGCTCTTGTCGGCTCGGGACAAGTCGAGCTGATCGGCGGCGGCTTTTATGAGCCGATCCTCGTCTCCATTCCGCCCGAAGACCAGCGCGAACAGCTCACGCGCCTCGCCAGCTATCTTAAGGAACGCTTCGGTCAACGCCCGACCGGCGCCTGGATTGCCGAGCGCGTTTGGGAGCCGCAGCTTCCCTCCAGTCTTTCCGCCGCCGGCGTCAGCTACACTCTCGTCGACGACATCCATTTCTTATCTGCTGGCTTCGAGCCTGAGGAGCTCTTTGGCGCTTACATCGCCGAAGACCGCGGCCAATGTGTCTGGCTCTTTCCCGGCCAGAAGGCGCTCCGCTATTTCATTCCCTTCGGCAAAGTCGAGGACGTCGTCGCGTACCTCCGCAACAACGCTGCTTTACATTCTGGCGGCGTCGCGGCCATGGGTGATGACATGGAGAAGTTCGGCGTCTGGCCCGGCACCAACGCCCATTGCTACAAAGACGGCTGGCTTGAAGAGTTCTTTGCCGCTCTCGAAGAGAATTCTTCGTGGCTGCGTGTTTCGACCCCCGGCGAATACCTTGCCGATCATTCGCCCCTGGGCCGCGCCGATCTTCCCACCGCTTCGTACAGTGAGATGATGGAATGGGTTCTGCCCACGCGCGTTCGTCAGCGCTACCACGCCGTCCAGCAAGAGTTCAGCGCGCGTCAGGAGGTGCTATCGTTTCTTCGCGGCGGCTCCTGGCGCGGTTTTTTCCGCAAATATCCCGAATCGAATTTGCTCAATAAGAAGATGTTGCGCGTGTCTGCCCGTGTCGCGGCGATTCCCGCGCGCCACAACAATCCAGCGGTGGCCGGCGAGATTGCCGAGGCCCGCGATTTGCTCCTCCGCGGGCAATGCAATGACGCCTACTGGCATGGCATCTTCGGCGGCCTTTACGCTCCGCATCTCCGCACCGAGCTCTGGCGCAATCTAATTCGCGCCGAGTTGATTGCCGACCGGCAGACCGCCGGTGCGCTCATCCCGCGCGTCGAATTGCTGGATTACGACGCGGACGGCGCTCCTGAGCACCTTTTCACCGCTCCCGAATACCAGGCTTTGCTCAAGCCCACGGACGGCGGAACCCTCGCCGCGTTCGATTTCCGCCCCGCTGCCGCGACTCTCGTCAATTCCATTCAACGGAGGCCGGAGGCCTACCATGCGCGTTTGCGCGAAGCGGCGAAAATCGCCGTATCGGGCAGCGTTGCTTCCATTCACGAACAAACTCTTGTCAAAGAGCCGGGCCTCGAACGCTTTCTACGCTACGACCGCTGGCCCCGCCACGCGTTTCGCGTCTTGCTTTTCGATCCCGCGCGCACGCAGGCTGAATATGAAACGCTCGAGTTGCGGGAAGATCCTGGATTCGCCGGTGGCGCCTTTCACGTTAAATCCTGTTCGGCCAATGACGCTCAACTGATTCGAGAGGGTGAGCTGAAATTCGACGCGCAAGGCGCCGCACTGGCGCCGACACTCTCCATGGCGAAACGCTTTACGTTCGGCGCCGCTCCGCAAGGTTGTGAAGTTGCATGCGAAATCGGTTTGAAGCTCAAGCAACCTCTCACGAAACCCCGCGCCGTCGGCATTGAGTCCATCATCAATCTTCTCGCGCCTGCCGAATCCGACCGTTTTTTCGAAGCTCCGAAGGGCCCGCAAAATCTGCGTTTCAGCGGCGTTTTGCCCGGCCCGCTGTTGCGCATGGAAGATGGCTGGCAACGCATCCGTATCGCGCTTCACGCGCCTGGCGCAAAGGAATTTTGGGTTGCGCCCATCGAAACGGTTTCCGAATCCGAGGGAGGCTTCGAACGCGTTTATCAGGGCTCCCAGATTCTTGCGATTTGGCATCCGTCGCTTGCGGTGCAGGAGCCGTGGTTTGCGCGCCTGCTCTGGCGCATCGAAGCCTTCTAGGGTTGTTGGGCGGGCGAACTCGCCTTGAAAGGAACTGCGCTTGCCTAATGTGCTGCGCGCCGCCGCGCTTGTGCTCGCGCCGTAGCGCCCAGAGACTTTCTGGCAGGGTTGCCGCGACTGCGACTAAAATGCGAATTCTGTTTCACTCTTTACGCTTCACCCGGATTACTCCTTCGCGGCTCGTCTGCGCTCTCGTTGTTCTGACGGCCTGCTGTTCTTCTTTTCCCTCAGGCGCAAACGTCATCCCGCCTCTCCCTTCCACGCAACAGACAATTACCGGCGCAACCTACACCTATCCGCTCAAAGTGTCGGAAGATGGCCGCTATCTTGTCGATCAGAACAACAAACCATTCCGCATTCAAGGCGATTCCGCGCAATCCCTGATTGCCAATCTCACGTATGCCGAAGCACAGCTTTATCTCTCGGACAGGCAGGCCAAGGGTTTCAACACCATCAACATCAATCTGCTCGAGCACAAATTTGCCGTCCACCCTCCTTCCGACCGCAATGGCGATCAGCCCTTCACTTCTCCCGGCGACTTTTCCAAACCGAACGAGGCTTATTTTGCTTTTGCAGATTCCATCATCGATCTGGCCGCCTCCAAAGGAATGCTCGTCAGTCTTGCCGCCAATGTATCTAGGCGTGAATGGAGGCGACGAGGGGTGGTGGAGCGTCCTCACGAACGGCGTCAATTCGCAGAAGGTCTGCTACGACTTCGGTTTGTACATCGGAAATCGCTATAAGAACCGCAAGAATATTTTTTGGGTCATCGGCGGGGATTACAGGCCTCCGCCGGGTTCGGAAGGCGAAGCGCGGCTTCATAAATTTATGGAAGGCATCAAGGCTGCTGGGGCGGCACAACTGTGGGCCGGTGACTGGAATTCAGGCGACATTTCGACAGATGAGGCTGCGTTTGCGCGCGACATGAACCTGAACGCAGTGTACACGTACGGCAGGGCGGGTAAGTCCGGCGCGACCTATATCGAATCTCGCAAAGCCTATTCCTACTCTCCGCCCCGGCCTGCCTATCTCAAGGAGACGGGTTACGAAGGCGAGAACTGGGCCGAAGGTGACTCAGCTTCTGTTCGCATGTATGAATACCGGGCCATCCTCGGTGGCTGCACCGCTGGTGCATTTTTTGGCCATCGCGATGTCTGGGAATTCGCCACGGACAAGTGGTGGTCCGGCTTCAATTTTGGCCACGCCTCGTGGCAGAAGGCACTGAACTCTCCTGGCACTCTCGATATGGTGCGCCTGAGCCAATTGCTGGACTCCGTGCCGTGGTTTGATCTTGTTCCCGGCGCCCTTGCGGGAACGAAGAATTTCGTCACCTCCGGCGAAGGAAATTATGGCGAGGCGGATTACATCACGGAAGCGGCGACTGCCAACGGTAAGGTGCTGCTCGCGTACATACCGCCAACGAGCAATCCCTCGCGAGCCCTCACCGTTGATCTCGCATTATTGAAGGGTTCTGCGCGCGCTCGCTGGTTCGATCCAGCTTCAGGGAAGTTCAGCGACATTCCGGGGAATCCGCTTCCTGCTCGAGGCACGATGCGCTTCACCACACCTGGAAAAAACGCCGCCGGCGCTACGGATTGGGTTCTCGTGCTCCGGGTCTCTTCATCCTCACTCAAAAACTAACCGCCGGGCCCGGTTTAGTTTGTCTTCGACTCGTTCATGCGGGCTGTGCTTTACGTCGCGATCAGCAAATTCTGTGCGAACGGCCACTCGTCATCCACCCATTGCCCTTCGCATCGAAAGCCCGTTCGCTCCGCCATCTCGACGGCTTCTCCAACACGGTATTTGTGCGAGCTCTCGGTCCAAATCGTTTCATCTTCGTCCAGCGACACGCGCAGCCCCGCCGCTGGTATTTCCACGCGCTGCCTGCAGGTTGAGCGCAGGTGCATCTCCATGCGCCGTTCGATCGTATTCCAACGCGCTTCATGGCGGAAACACGACAGATCGAAGTCGCCGCGCAGCTCGCGGTTAATTCTGGCTAGTAAATTTAAATTGAAGGCCGCCGTCACACCGGCCGGATCGTCATAAGCCAGCAATTGATCCTCGACATTCTTCTCCAGATCCGTGCCCAGCAGCAGGGCGTCGCCTTCGCGCAAAATGCCGCGCATACTCCGCAGAAATTCTTCGCCCGCATCGCGGTCGAAATTTCCAATCGTGCTTCCCAGGAAGAGCACCAGCAAACGATCGCCATGGGACCGCGATTCTGCCACGGTCCGCAATCCTTCTAAATAGGGCTGTTCGTGCCCCACGATACTCACCATATCGATCTGGCCCAGCTCCTTCTCGCACGCCGCCAGCGCCGAAGGCGAAATCTCGATCGGGAAATAAAAAGTCTTTTGCCGCCGCGAGAGCGCTTCGAGAATCCAGCGCGTCTTTTTCCCGCTTCCGCTCCCCAGCTCCGCAACCTGCACCGGCGATGGCAGCAGCCCGACGATTTCGCGCGCATGCTCTTTGAGCAACCGCGCATCCGCCCGCGTCAATCCGTATTCCGGGAGGACGCAGATCGTTTCGAAGAGCGCCGAGCCTACTTCGTCGTACAAATATTTTGATGGCAATTCCCGCTGTCCGCTTTTCGTCAGGCCTTCGCGCACATCGGCCGCGAACTCGGACACATGTCTCAACGGAAGGGTTTGTGTCAGCATATCGGCTCCCAGGGCCTTATTTGTCGTGCTAGTGCTAGTCTTCCACGCAACGGAATGTCGCGTAGACGTACGGATAGTGTGGCTGGAACCAATTCCGGAAGGATCGCCGTAACATGCACGCGGCCGTTCGCGGCGACCCTCCCTTCATCACGTAGTGTTTGCCATCGAAGAAATTCGCGGAATAACCGGGATAAAAAGGCATCGGCGCAAACCCAGGGAATGGCGCGAATTTGGTCCTCGTCCACTCCCAACCGTTGCCCACCAAATCATGAATTCCAAACGCGCTGACGCCTTCTGGGTATGCCCCCACCGGTGAAGGGTCCCACTGTCGAAAATCAAAATTGCCGTGGCGCTCGCTGGGCGTATCTTCTCCCCATGGGTACGTCCGCTCGCGTTCCCCGTCGTGGGTTCCGTATGCCGCGCGATGAAACTGTTCCTCGGTCGGCAGAGTCCGTCCGAGCCACTTTGCATACGCTGTGGCTTCCGCATGGCTCACGAAAACCGGCCAGTCCAGCGGCAGACGCGTCTCTCCGAACATCGCGCGGTACATCCACAGATTGCCGTCCTTCTTCCAGAACGCGGGATGATGTACGCCTTCCTTTTCTTTCCACTCCCACGCCTCGGCGCTCCAAAGCGACCGATTCTCGTAACCGCCGGCCTGTATAAATCGCAAGAAATCCTGGTTCGAAACGTTGCCGCTCTCAATCGCGAACCTGGGAACATTCACTTCGTGCTCGTCCAGTTCGTTGTCCCAGCCGAACTCATTGCCGTTCACGTACTTCAACCCCAGCGTTGCGCGCCCCGCAGGCACTTCCGCCAGCCGCGACTTAAATCGCGCGGTCCCAAATGTAGGCGCGATCGGCCCTCGAATTTTTCGCTCCGTGGGCAGCCGGTGCAACATATACGCCAGCGTCTCCGCATGCATCAACCTATGTTCGATCGCCACTTCCAGCATAGCCGTCAGGTAAGGATGCCCTTCTTCCGGCCGCGCCAGGGCATGTTCGATGGCTGTATCCAGCTCACTTCTCAGCCGCTGGTTGTAGCGCTCAACTTCTTCGCGCGCCGGCCAATCCTTTGGCTCGTCGTTCGGCAATCCGCCTCCCACAGGGTCTATTCCAAACGCGAAAAGATCATCAAAGGTTCGTTCTACGGACTGTAACCCAAACGCCCGCAGCGCGAGCAGGTTCCAGTCGAATGCTTCAACGTGTCCAAGGTAAAAAATGATTCGGTGGCGTTCCGGAATCGGTCTGTCGTAGATGGCTTCATCACGGACGATGCGAAACAGGTCATCCGTTTGCGCACGAGCGTCTAACAGCCGGGCGTGAAGGTCGTGACGGATGCGGACTGCGGTGGCGGTGGCTCCCATGGCGTCTTCCCCCTACGTTGGATGCAGCTTCCGCAATAAGGATGCGCCAAAATTCAGCGCCCGGGGGGCTAGGTGGATTAAGATGGTCCCCCCCTGCGTTGAGGCTGTCAATCGAAATGAATACGAAGACTGCTATTAATTCAGATGAGGCGATCGAATTTCGCGCCGTGGACTACTGCATTAACGATATTCTTGATCGGCCAATCATTTCTGACATTTCTCTAACCATCTCGCGCGGTGAGACTCTTGTACTCCTCGGTCGCAGCGGCAGCGGTAAAACCACCCTCCTCAAGCTGATCAATCGCATGCTGCTTCCCTCGAAGGGCCAGGTTTTTGTCGAAGGCCGCGCCACCACCGAATCCGATCCCATTCGTTTGCGCCGTGGCATCGGTTACGTCATTCAGGATGCCGGTCTTTTTCCACATTTTACCGTTGCGCAAAATGTCGCTCTCGTTCCCAGTCTGGAAAAATGGGATTCTGCCCGTATCGCCGCTCGCGTCGAGGAACTATTGCTCCTAGTCGGTCTCGATCCCGCCGAATTTTCTGCTCGCCACCCGCGCGAGCTCTCTGGCGGCCAGCGCCAGCGCGTCGGTGTCGCACGCGCGCTCGCCGCCGATCCTCCCATCCTTCTGATGGACGAACCTTTCGGCGCGCTTGATCCCGTCACCCGCGCTGAACTTCAGCGCGAATTTCGAACTCTCGCTCGCCGCCTTAACAAGACCATCGTTTTTGTCACCCACGACATTCGCGAAGCTCTCCTCCTCGGCTCGCGCATCGGCCTTGTCCAAAAAGGACGCCTCGTGGCCCTCGCGCCGCCCGAAGAATTTCTTCGCAACACTCATCACGAAGTCCTCGCCTTTCGCGCGAGCCTCGGCGCTTCCGATGGAGTCTCTCAATGACGCCCTGGACCTTTTTCCTCGGTCATCGCTCCGAAATCCTCAGCGCCACGCTGGACCACGTCACCCTCGTCCTCATTGCCATGGCTTTCGCCATTGCTATTGCCGTTCCCCTCGGCATGCTCATCGTGCAGCACCGCCATCTCCGCACCATCGCGCTCGGCATCGCCAGCGTTTTTCAAACCATTCCCAGCCTCGCCCTGTTCGGCTTCTTGATTCCCATCCCTTTCATCGGCGGTATCGGCCGCCGCACCGCTATAGTCGCTCTCGTTCTCTACGCTCTACTTCCTATCCTTCGCAATACCTACGTCGGCCTTAGCGGTGTTGACCCCGCCATCCTCGAAGCCGCCGAAGCCATGGGCATGACCAACACGCAAATCCTGTTCCGCGTCCGTTTCCCGCTCGCACTCAGCATCATCCTCGCCGGCATCCGCACCGCCACCGTCATCACCATTGGCGTCGCCACCATCGCCGCCGCCATCGGCGCAGGCGGCCTCGGCACCTTCATCTTTCGCGGCGTAGCCATGGTCAGCGATGCCGTCATCCTCGCTGGCGCCATCCCCGCCGCCCTCCTAGCCATCTTCGCCGACCTCCTCTTAGCCCTTCTCGAGCGCCGCCTACGCGTCACCTGAACTCTCGGATCTTTCCCATGTCTTTCCTCTGTGCTGCCTCTGCGTACTCTGCGCCTCAGCGTTATCTTTTCTTTCTTCTCTCTCCTCTCTTTCTCTTTTGCTTCTTCCCCCCTCTCGTGAGACATTTTCTAAGATGCGCCGTCGGTTCCTTTACTTCCTTTATCTCATTAGCCTCCTGAACCTTCTCTTCTTAGCCTCGGCCTGCCGCAAACCATCCCCACCTCATCTCGTCATCGGCTCCAAATTTTTCACCGAGCAAGTTATCCTCGCGGAACTTCTCGCCCAGCACATCGAAGCCCGCACCGGAATCCCCATCGACCGCAAAACCAATCTCGGCGGCACTCTCCTCGTCCACAAAGCTCTCCTCGCCGGCGATATCGATCTTTACATCGAGTACACCGGCACCGCCCTCACCGCCGTCCTCAACGAATCTCCCGGCTCTGACTCTTCCGCGCAAATCTATAATCGCGTCAAACAGCAATATGCCCAGCGCTTCAATCTCGTCCTTACTGAACCTCTCGGTTTCGAAAACACCTTTGCCATGGTTGTCCGCGGCGAAGACGCCCAGCGTCTCCATCTCCGCACCATGTCCGATCTCGCGCCCATAGCTCCCAAATGGCGCGTCGGCGTCGGCTACGAATTCCTCGAGCGCCCCGACGGCTTCCCCGGCTGGAGCCAACGGTACGCCCTCCATTTCGCCGCCGCTCCTAACGTCATGGACCTCGGCCTTCTCTACCGCGCTCTCGTCGATCATCAAGTCGATATCGTCGCCGGCAATTCCACCGACGGCCTCATCCACTCTCTCCACCTCGTCGCTCTCGAAGACAATCTCCGCTATTTCCCGCCCTACGACGCCGTTCCCATCGTCCGCCGCTCCGCGCTCGAAAAATTTCCGCAACTCCGTGATGCACTTTCCGATCTCGCCGGCAAAATCTCCGCCGACGACATGCGCCGCCTCAACGCCCAGGTTGACGCCGATCAGCGTGACGTCGCCGTCGTTGTCCGCGCCTTCCGCGCCTCAAAAAATTTGTAGCCCTAAAAATTCGTAAGCCGTAACCTTTTCCCCCCGGCCAAGCGTCTAATCCTCAGCGGTCGCATCACCACGGCCTGTCTTGCTAAGCCAAAGTTGCACAAAAGTAGCTTTTGGCTCCGTACTTGGGTTTACTTGTTGTAAGCTTCACAGGCCCGGTCAATATCAAGCAGCAAAAATCCCAGCTCCAGTATCGCGGCAGTTCAAATCGCTATGGAGGCTTGAATGAAATCACTTCTCGCAGTTCTTGCACTGCTCTTGCTCTGTTCCGTCCCCGCTCTCGCGCAAGAGAGGGGCGAACATCCCCAAGCTGCTCATCCGCCCATTCCCAAACGCGGGCCAACTCCCGTTCGCGGTCATGTCACGGCTCCTAAGCCCGAAGAGCATGGCGCACCTGCGGCCCGTCCTCATGTCGACACGAAGGGCCACTGGGTCGGCCATGAATCAGGCTCGGAGGACGCCCGCTTCCATCTCGATCATCCCTGGGCGCACGGCCATTTCACCGCCGGGTTTGGTCCCAAACACGTCTGGCGTCTCGCTGGCGGCGGTCCTAGCCGCTTCTGGTTCGGCGGCTTCTACTTCAGCGTCGCCGCCCCTGACCTTGGCTATTGTGACGACTGGAACTGGACCGGCGATGACATCGTCATTTACGATGATCCCGACCACGTGGGCTGGTACCTGGCCTACAACGTCCGCCTGGGCACCTACGTTCACGTCGAGTTCCTCGGCAACAGCTAGTCTCTCTCTAGCCAAATATTCAGCTACTTTCTCCAACTAAATATTCCCCGGGGCACGGCCCGCGCCGTGCCCCTTTTTCTTTCTTTTGTGAGACAGCCACTCTCTTCCCCATCGCGCGGTTTTCGCGCGATGAATCCTCGCAGCGCCTCCGTCCTTGCCTACATCAACAGCCTCCAGCTCCGCACCCTTCCCGCCATCGATGCCGACCAGGACGCTGGCATCACCGACCCCACTGCTCCCAATCTTCCCGAACCCGAAGATGACTCCTCCGCGTCGACGGACCAGGAAGTCAGCACAACGGTCTCCACGCAAAACGCCGCGCCCTCTTGGAGTCCGTCCATCCCTGAACCAGATCCCACAAAGGAACCCTCATGAGCACCACCACACATGCTAGTTCCCCTGCGGCACAGCCAATCTTGGCTGTGCTCCGTCCGTTTCTTACTTGGTATGGCTCAAGGGTCACGGAACACGGATCACCAGTCACAACTCAACGGTCACCAATCACCTGTCACGACTCTTTGACTCCGTCGGCCCGCGCAACATACAATCGCGCCGGATTCAGGGGACGCATCACAATCCAATTCGACAGGTGGGGGATCATATAATGAAAAAGTCTTTGTGGATTTTTGCGGCGGGAATTTTCCTATGCTTCGGGCAGACCGCGCGTGTAGCCGCGCAAGCGCCAGAGCGCGGAGAAGGCCACGCTCCGGAAGCCAAAGCTCCAGACAAATGCGACGCCGCTGACAAAAAGGAAGAAGTCTCCGTAACCGATCACACTATCCGCATCGGCGGCCAAACCATTTCTTACAAAGCCACCGCCAGCACCACTCTCCTCAAGAACGAAAAGGGCGATGCTACGGGCCTCATGTATTCCGTCGCCTACACGCGCAGCGACGTCAAGGATCTAACCACTCGCCCCGTCTCTTTCCTCTATAACGGCGGTCCCGGCTCCGCCACCATGTGGCTGCATATGGGCGCCTTCGGTCCGCGCCGCGTCTGGACTGTTGACGGCACGTTCACTCCGCCTGCTCCTTACAAGCTCGTCGACAATACCGAAACCCTGCTCGATAAAACCGATCTCGTCTTCATCGACGCCATGGGCACCGGTTACAGCCACGCCGTCTGCAAAACAGAGCCTAAGGACTTTTACGGGATCGACGAAGACATCGACGCCTTCGGACAATTCATCGACACGTACTTGAGCCGCAACGACCGCTGGAATTCCCCCAAGTTCCTCATTGGCGAAAGCTACGGCACATTCCGCTCCGCCGCTCTCGGTAATTATTTGCAGAACCACTACACCATTCATCTGAACGGCATCGTTCTGATCTCCTCGGTCCTCGATCTTTCCACTATCACTTTTCCCACCGGCGATGACCGCTCCTTTGTCTACTATTTGCCGAGCTATGCCGCCGTCGCCTGGTATCACAAAGTCTTGAAAGATCAGCCGGCCGATTTGCCGGCGTTCGTCGAAGAAGCGCGCAAATATGCGCAGGGCGAATATTCCGCCGCGCTCTTCAAGGGCGCCGAACTCCCTGCCGATGAAAAAGCCGCGGTGGCCAAAAAGCTCTCCTCTTTTACCGGGCTGAGTGAAGACTACATAATGAAGGCGGACCTTCGCGTGTCCTTGCCGCAATTCATGGCTGAATTGCAGCGCAGCCGCGGTCTCACCACCGGACGAATTGACGCGCGCTTCTCCGGTTACACCTCGGACCTGCTGGAAGAATTTGCCCAGGGCGATCCGGAGGGACCGGCCGTCGGCGGCGCGTATACGGCGCTCGTAAATGCCTACAACCACGACGAGCTGAAATTCGGAAAGGATGAGGTGTACCATAACACCAGCGGCGGCGGTGGTGGCTGGAACTGGACTCGCAAATCCCGAGGGCCGCGCGGATTTTTCCCCAGCGGACCGAACGTCCAAGGTGATCTGGCGGAAGCGATGATCACGAACCCCAAGTTACTCGTCCAAGTCGAGAACGGTTATTTTGATTTGGCCACGCCGTTTTTCGCCACGGAATTTACGATGGAGCACCTCGGCTTGCCCGCGGAACTCCAGAAAAACGTCAAACTGGATTACTACGACTCAGGCCACATGATGTATCTCCACGACGCGGCCCGCGTGAACCTGCACAACAACATCGCCAGCTTGATCGATCGCGCCACAAAGGAGTAGTAGCACAGACTTCAGTCTGTGCTCCGATTGCAGCTCTCGAATTTGTGAGGAGCTAATAGAGAGAACGAGAAAAAAACAAAAAGGGAAGCAAGCAAAGCAAAAGCCTGCTTCCCTTCGAGAAGCTTCGAGAAATTCGGTTAGGAAGCCTTGGCTTCGGCGTATGCGACAAATTCTTCGTAAGGACCCTTGAAGTCCTCGATCTTGCCGTCGTGGAAATGCCAGATGCGCGTCGCGACTTCATCAATCACGTCGTGGTCGTGCGTAACGAGCAAAACGGTGCCATCATAGCGCTGCAAAGCGATGTTGAGCGCGTTGATGGATTCCAGATCGAGATGGTTCGTCGGCTCGTCGAGCACCAGGAAATTCGGCTTCTGCAACATGAGCCGGCAGAAAATCAGCCGCGCCCTCTCGCCGCCGGAAAGCGCGTTCGTCGGCTTCAGCGCATCTTCGCCGCTGAAAAGCATCTGGCCCATCAGCCCGCGCAGCTCCTGCTGGTTGGCGGATGGATCGAACTGCCAGAGCCACTCGATAGCCGTAGTGCCTTTGGTGATGGATTCGCCGTGGTCCTGCGCGAAATAGCCCACGGCGACTTCGTGGCCCCATTTCGTTTCGCCGCCATTGATTTTGAACTGGCGATCGTCGTCTTCGACGAAGCCGGGCGCGTTAAGGACCAGCGATTTCAGCAGCGTGGTTTTTCCCGCGCCGTTGCGGCCCATGAGCGCGATTTTTTCTCCGCGCGTCACTGCCGCGGAAAATCGCGGAATCACTTTCAGGTCGCCGTAGGATTTTTCGACGCTGCGGATTTCCAGCGGATGTTTTCCCGAGTTCCGCTTCATGTCGAATTTGATGTACGGCCGCTGGATGTTCGAGCGCGCCAATTCGGTCGTTTGCAGCCGCTCGACTTCTTTTTTGCGGGAAGTGGCTTGCGCAGAGCGCGTGCCCGCTGAAAACCGCGCGATGAAATCGTTGAGTTGCGCGATTTTCTTTTCGCGATTGGCATTTTCCGATTCAATGCGCGTGCGGACATGCGTTTTCGCCACGACCATGTCGTCGTAGCCGCCGACGTACATGATGATCGTTTCGTAGTCGATGTCCGCGGTATGCGTGCAGACGCTGTTGAGAAAATGGCGGTCGTGCGAAATCACGATGAGCACGCCTTCGTAGTCCGTCAGATAGCGTTGCAGCCAGTGCACGGAATCGAGGTCGAGGTTGTTGGTGGGCTCGTCGAGCAGGAGAGCGGTGGGATTTCCGAAAAGGGCTTGCGCAAGGAGCACGCGCACCTTTTGGCCGCCCTGCAGTTCGCCCATTTTGCGCTCGTGAAACGAGCTTTCGATGCCGAGGCCGTCGAGCAGGGTTCCGGCGTCGGACTCGGCGGTGTAGCCACCCTCTTCGCCGACGATGCCTTCGAGTTCACCGAGGCGCATACCGTCCGCGTCGGTTAATTCCTCGTGAGGCTTGGCGTAAAGCGCGTCGCGCTCTTCGAGCGCTTTCCAGAGCGAGGCGTTGCCCATGATGACGGTGTCGATCACGCGAAATTGGTCGAACGCAAACTGGTCCTGCCGCAGGACGCCCATTTTTTTTGGGCGCGTGATGGAGCCTTTGGTGGGTTCGAGTTCGCCGGTGAGGATTTTCATGAATGTGGATTTGCCGGCGCCGTTTGGGCCGGTAACGGCGTAGCGGCGCCCGGCCATGAAGGTGCAGGTGACGTCCTCGAAGAGGACCCGGGGACCGAAACGCATGGAGATATTATTGACCGTGAGCATAACCCTCTTATTGTAGCGTGAAATTGTTAAGCGCGCTTGTCACAGTTTGTTGCTGCCAGTACATTTGTCGCGCTGTAACAGGGTGATTCGATCGACGCGAAATTCCGATGGGACAGCATCACAAAGACGGCGATACGGATTGTTAAAGCGAAATGAAAGAAGCGGATCGGATGGCATGAAGAGGGCGATTCAGAGAGCGGCCGACTTCGCTAGCGCTTATTGTGATCGTGACGACCGGTGTGCGCACGGGGTTTGCCTGGGACCAAGCGCGGAAAATTCCGCCAGGCGTTCTGGGGATTGTTCCGTTTCAACAGGAAACGGGGAACATCGCCGCGGCTTTGGCGCGAGGCGCGGGATTTAGCGATGTGTTCCGAACAAACACCGGGCAGACGGCGTGGCTGGCTCCGGTTTATCCGCTAATTGTTGCGGCGACGTTCAAGGTGTTTGGGGCTTTTACTACGAGGGCTTTTTTTGCCTGCGTTGCGCTCAACATACTTTTTTCGGCGGCAGCTTGTGTGCCGATTTTTTATGCGGGGAAACGCATTTGGGGATTAGGAGTGGCGAGCGGGGCGGCGTGGCTTTGGGCGATTTTTCCTACCGCGGTGATGATGCCGTTCGAGTGGATTTGGGACACCTCGCTTTCGGCGCTGCTGTCCGCGATGATTTTGTGGGCGACTTTGACCCTGACGGAATCGGAGCGGGTACGGGATTGGTGCGGATACGGATTGTTGTGGGGTTTGGCGCTGATGACGAATCCGGCGCTGGGAGCCTTGCTGCCGTTTTTGTTGGGATGGGCGGCGTTGCGAGGCCGAGGAGAGAATCGCGCGCGGTGGAAACGAGCCGGGCTGGCGGCCGGGCTGACTATTTTGTGTTGTGTGCCGTGGACAGTTCGCAACTACATTGCGTTTCATCGGTTGATTCCCCTGCGGTCGAATTTGCCGTTTGAATTGTGGCTGGGGAATAACGACATTTTCGACCCGGATGCGCACGACGGCAGGATGTCGATTACGAGAACGGAAGAGGCGAGAACGTACACGCGGATGGGTGAGACGGCTTACATGCGGGAGAAATGGAGGCTCGCAACTTCGTTTATAGAGTCGCATCCGAACTTGGAAATGCAACTGACAGGGAAGAAGTTCGTGAAATTTTGGATGGGCATGGAATCGCCGGTTAAGAATTTTCTAGAGACGGATTCGTGGTTGATACGCGGGATTTTTTTGTCCAGTTTCTTGACGGCGGTTGGGGTTCTGTTTGGCGTGCTCGTGCTGTGGAGAGGGAAGAAAAAGATAACGCAGAGACGCAGTGTACACAGAGGCGGCGCAGAGGCGGAGAAGGACGGAGCCGAAGAAACGGCGAGGAGCGTGGTCTTTCCGCTGGCTGTGTTTCCGTTGGTTTTTCCGTGTTTGTATTATTTGACGCATGCGGACCTGCGTTACCGCCATCCCATCGATCCGATAGTTTTGTTGTTGACTACGATTGCGGTTGCAGCGGCTTACAGCATGATGAAAGCGTGTTTGCCGGCCCGCGAGCCATAGACGCGGAGCTTTGCCATGGTGTTGCTAAGTCAGAGGAGAGCTAAACATAGCGGGCGCCCTCGGAGGGCAGGTCTCACCCGTGGTTGTAAGAGAGCTGCCACTACTGGAAATGGAGTTGGATTCGACGGCGAGTTGAGGCGATTAAAATGCGAGAAGGTTTGTAGCCACAAGTTATCGAGTTCACGGAAGCTCGAGCTTTTCAACTCTCCCTTGCGCCGCCATTACGCGGATGATCTCCCGTTCAATCACTTGGGACGTGACAGGTTTGGCGATGTAGCCATCCATTCCAGCGGTCTGGCAACGCTGGCGGTCTTCTTCGAACGCATTCGCGGTCATGGCCACGATCGGCAAGTGCCTGCCCGTTTTTCTCTCGCGGGCGCGAATTTTTCCGGTAGTCTCGAGCCCATCCATGATGGGCATTTGCATGTCCATGGCCACCAAATCGAATTCCTGTTCGGACAAAATGCGCAGCGCGATTTGGCCGTTATCCGCAATGGTGACCGCGTGCCCCATTTTCTCGAGCAGGCGCGCGGTCAAACGCTGGTTGACGAGATTGTCCTCGACGAGCAAGATCCGCAAAGGATCGCGCCGTTGGTCCGTCGGCTTCGCTGCTGTGAAGATTTTGGTCTCTTTCACATCACCATGACAGGCCTCCAGCGCGGCGCGCAGAGCTGCGCGCCGGAACGGTTTGAGGATTGTTTGCGCAACGCCCAACTGCTGGCAGCGGTCCCGATCTGGCGGATCGAGCGGTCGCGAAAGAGCCAGAATCACAGGGACATCGCGGGCCGCGGAGGCGCGCACTTCCGCGAGCAGTGCAAAGCCGCCGGGAGCAGGCAGATCTTTCTCCATCAAGATGGTTGAAAACTCCTGGCCCGTTCGGTTAGCTTCCGCCAGAAGTGCCATGGCTTCTTCGGCGCTTGCTGCGGGAACGGCGTTCATGTTCCAGCGAGGGAGCAAACGCGCCGCGAGCAGTTCCAGATTCACGGGATTGTGATCGACAAGCAGAATACGCTGCACCGCGGGCCGCGCGATGGACTTCGAATTTCCGATCTCCGGCAGGCTGAACTCCTCCGGCGCGAGCGTGTTGAGGACTTTCATGGTGAAATGGAATTCGCTGCCGTGGCCTGTTTGACTCTCGACCCAGATGCGGCCGCCCATCAAGTGCACCAGGCGTTCGCAAATGGAGAGACCAAGTCCCGTGCCGCCGTAGCGGCGCGAGGTGGACATATCGGCCTGAGCGAACGGTTCGAAGATTGCTTTTCGTTTTTCTTCCGGGATTCCGATTCCGGTATCGGAGACTGTGAATTCCAGCATCAACCCATCTTCGGTGTTCCCAGCATGCCGGCCAAAGATGGCGACCTGTCCTTCGCTGGTAAATTTCAGCGCATTACCGGCCAAATTAATGAATACCTGCCGCAGGCGGGTGGAATCGCCGCGCACCGCGCTCGGAATATCTTTGCCGATGCTCCACACCAGGGCGATGCCCTTCTGCCGCGCCGATGACGCAAGAGGTTCGAGAGCTTCTTCAATGCAATCTTCGACGGACATGTCGGCGATTTCCAGATCGAGTTTGCCGGCTTCAATTTTGGACAAGTCCAAGATGTCGTTCAGGAGGGTAAGCAGGGATTCTCCCGAACTCTTCACCATGGTCAAATAGTCGCGCTGTTCGGGGTCGAGGTTGGTTTCCAAGGCCAGGGAGGTCATTCCCAGGATGCCATTCATGGGCGTGCGAATCTCGTGGCTCATGTTGGCCAGAAAGTCGCTTTTCGCGCGGTTCGCCGATTCCGCATCCTCCTTGGCCTGCCGCAGAGCTTCCTGGCCCTTTTTGCGCTCCGTGATGTCTACGAAGGTGACGACGGCGCCGAGCATGACGCCATTCCGCAGCAAAGGATGACACCAAATTTCGCCATCGAAGCTCGTTCCATCCGCGCGCCAAAGGAGCTCGTCCGCCTCGTGAAATCTCTTGCCAGCCAGGAACTCGGTCTGCATGGAGCATTCGTCGCGCGGATAGGGAGTTCCGTCGCGCCGGGTGTGGTGCATGACGTCGTGGACGTTGCGACCGAGCACGTCGGCCTGTGAAGCAAAGCGCAACAGCCGGAGCATTGCATGATTGCAAAAGGTGCAGTGGCCCAGGTTATCCACGCCATAGATCGCTTCGCCCGTCGATTCCAGTAGGAGGCGGATGCGTGCTTCTTCGTCCGACAAGCGCTGCTCGCTTGCATCTCGTTCCGTGATCAATGCACCCAAAACCAGTCCGGCCAGCGACAGAATCAGCATCAGAAATTGCAGCAGCGTAAGTTCACTGGGGCTTCGCGGATAAATTCGCAGGGCAATGATCAGGCCGGTGTCCAGCGCCAGAATCGCGGCTGTCGCGCCGCGCAATCCTCGCCGCACGGCCACCCAGATGAGAGGAGGAAAGAGCAGGTAAAACATGGCATTGCCGCGAACAAATCTCCCGCTTAGCGCTACCCAAAGCACCGCGACCATACTTGCCGCGAACAGCGCCGATTCCAATGCGCGCCGGAATCCGCGCAGCTCACGAGCTCCCGGCAGAGAAACGGCAGGATCTGTGGTCCCGTCCTTTTCGGAGTAGCCCGCGAACCGCAACAGGCCCGGCAGAAGATAAATGAGGCAGAAAGGCGCCACCGAGCCGATCGCCACGGCGTCGCCAACCCACCAGTTCATCGTCGCGCGCAAGTAGCCTTGAGCCGGAATCAAGTGGTCTGCCGCGAGGAACCACGCGCCAAGAAAAGCCCCCACGCAGGCTGCGCAGTTGCCAGCCACGAGCAGCAACATGACGTCCCTTACAGATCGCAGGCGCCAATCGATCTTGAGGGTGCGCCGCAAAACGAACGCCGCCGCAGCATAAACGGCGACGAACTCGATGTTTCCCACCAGGAAAATGTACGAGTGTACCGGCTGGTGATAGTTCAGGATCGAAGAGATGTATTCCGCGATGAGGATAACCGGCGCGTAGGACGCTCCGAACCCGATCAGCGCGGCGAAGGCCAGGCCTGTTGGTGGATACCACGCGCTGATTTCTGTCCAAATCTGGAAGGAGATCGTGGAACGATCAAGGAGCACGTACACCACAACGAAGCATACGGCGACTAGAAACCGGCGAAGCTTCCATCGCTTTCGTGCAGCCAATCAGCCCTCCAGCCAAATCATGGGGCAGGTCATCCTGAACGAGGAGCTGGCGCGAGCGCTCATCGTTTTGGAGCTTATGGACATTCGAATGCGAACCATGCCTTGCAAACGTGTTCCAAAATGAAAATGTGGCCTGAAAAAGGCCTGCAAGTGTTTGTCACTTGCGGGGGCGAGCGTTTCGCGGAATGGGCGCTAAACCAAGAGGCATCAGTAGTTTTGCCGGTTACTAAGGCACGCCGCAGCACCAGAAGACGCTGCCCCTTTGGGTGGATATAGCGCTCGGAGTGCCAAATCCGCAGGGAGGGCGCGGTGGAAAGAATTAGAATATTCTTATGCGAAGGTTTGGCCGCTGGCGCTTTGCGAGAGTGACGTTTCTCGAGTTCAATTGCCCGGCTTGGAGTAGCTTGATAGAGTGACCCGTCGGTCGGAAATGGTCTATGGAAGAGGAAAAGGGAGATGCGGATGGCGATTCCGAAAGAGTTGCTGGAGATTCTGGCTTGTCCGATTTGCAAGACGCCGGTCAAGTTGACGGCGGAGAACACGGGACTGAAGTGCGGGACTTGCCACAGAGTGTATCCGGTGCGGGATGATATTCCGGTGATGCTGGTGGAAGAGGCGAAGATGGAGGAAGCGAAGTAAAGAAATAATAAAGCAACGAAGTAAAGAGGCGGGGAAAAGGCTGCGAATGACGACGACTGAAATTAGTGAATCGATTCCGCGACTGAAGAAACTGATCCCGAAGTTGCGCGGGAGACGTATTGGAGTGCTTGGGGATTTGATGCTGGACCGGTATTTGTGGGGGACGGCGACGCGGCTGTCACCCGAAGCGGCAGTGCCGGTGGTGGATTTTGTTTCGCAGAGCGAGTGTTTAGGTGGGGCGGGGAATGTGGCGGCGAATCTTGCAGCGCTCGGGGCGAAAGTCGAGATGTTTGGGGCGATTGGGACGGACGAGGCGGGGCGCGCGTTGCAGAAATGTTTGCAGGCGGAAGACATTGGCGACGAAGGCGTGATTGCCAATGCAAAGCGCATGACGACTTTGAAGACGCGAATCATTGCGAAGCATCACCATGTCGTTCGTGTGGATCACGAGAAGCGCGAGCCTTTGCGTCCCGAGACAGAAAAGAAGCTGCTCGGTGCATTGTTCAGGGCGATGAAGGGGCTGGACGCGCTGGTGCTTTCGGATTACGACAAAGGATTGATTACGGACGACCTTGCGGATCGCGTTTTGAGCGCGGCGCACCAATTGAAGGTGCCAGTTTTTGTGAAGCCGAAGACGTCGAAATTGTATGCGTACCGCGGGGCACGAGCTGTGGTTTGCAATCTTTCCGAGGCGGGGAAATTTGTTGCGCGGGGGTTGCAGGATGAAAAATCGTTGGAGGAAGCAGGGCGAGCCTTGCTGGCGCATTTTGGGTGTGGGGCGGTCGTCATCACGCAGGGGGAAAAGGGGATGAGCATTTTCGAGGAGACCTCGCCAAGGCATTTGCAGATTCCGGCGACGAGTTTTGAGGTGACGTACGCGCGGGTGGGGAAGAGCGGCGTGGAGCGAGGGGCCACGGGGCGGCAGGTATTTGACGTGACGGGGGCGGGGGATACCGTTTTGAGCGTGCTTTCGCTGGCGGTGGCGGCGGGAGCATCGTTGGAGGATGCGGCGGTTTTGGCGAATACGGCGGCGGGAGTGGTGGTGGGGAAGTTGGGGACGGCAAGCGTTGGGCCGGAGGAGTTGGAAAATGCGTTGGAAGATATTCGGCGGTAAAAAAGGAGAAAGACTTTTATACAGAGGGCGCGGAAAGCACAGAGTTCACGGAGAAGAAAAAGCAGATTCCTCGGTGCGCTCGGAATGACAAGCTATGCGGGCGCAGGACGTGCGGGCGTTGGTTTGGGTGGATTGTTCGATGAGTTGAAGAGAAGCGAAACGCAGAGGCACAGAATGCGCAGAGAAGAAGAGCAGACGGCAAGAAGGGCACGATGTATCGTGCCCCTACGGGCGAACAGCGGAGATAAAGTCTATGGCGGGAAGCTGAAGGATTTGTCTTTGGAGTCGACCCAGACGGTGACGACTTTGGTTTTTTGGGATTTTTCGGGTTCGTTGGCGGTGGGCATGGGGCTAAAGGGGCTGATGGCTACGCGGATTTCAACGCTGGTGGTTGAGCCGACCGGGGATTTGGCTTTGACGATTTCGTAGCTTTTTACGGGGCCGTAGTAGCCGGTGGGGCTCCAGTCGGCGACAAAGTCCTGCATGCGGTACGCTGGGGCTGGGCTTCCAGAGCTGGTAGGCGCGGGTCATGTCGTTGGCGACAACGGCGTCGAAGAAATCCGCGGCGGCTTTTTTCTCCGGATAAAAACGAAGAACAAACCAGACGGCGATGACGGCGATAATGAAGGCTGTCGTCAGGGTGAAGATCATGGCTCGAGATTTTTTGTGTTCATCCGGAGGCGGTTCGAGAAGTGACATTCAGTGGTCTCCTGCCCTGCGAGGCAGATTGGTCGTTTTGCGAGCGTATCTAAATTAACCTTTTCTGGGCGGGATGGCTAGGGCATGGCTGGAATGCGAGTTGTGAGCTAGCTATTCACGGCTCTTCTCGAAGTAAAGACCTTGGTCTTCGCTGGCGATGAGGCGAAAGTGGCTAAAGGATTTGTCGATGCGCAATAGCCAGCCCCCATTGGGGTCGTCAGATTCGATCCTGCCCTCGGTATTGCGTACGACGAGTGCACCTTTGAGCTCAACACTCGGACCTTCGAATTCCGTCATCTCCCAAGTTCCAGTGCGACTGACGGTTTTTGTGTCACCCTGTTTTTGAAAGAATTCTTCGAATGTCCTGTCTTCGTGAAGCTTTAATGCGACTGTGGATTTGCCGTACTCAAACCACCACTTTCCGATAAGATCGTCGGCGGTTAGTTTTCGGCACGCCGTCAATTGGCCGACAAATGTGAGACACAGGAGGAAGTTGAATAGGCGGCTGTGCGAATTTCGGGATGGGCCTTTTACTAACATGCTCAACCTTCGAGGGCGCCGGCGGAGCCTTCGGGGAGTTCGATAGCGTATTTGGTGCGGGCTTTTTCGGCGTGTTGCTCGAGGGCTAGTTCGATGAGTTTGTCGATGAGTTGGGGGAAGGGGATGCCGCTGGCTTCCCAGAGTTTGGGGTACATGCTGATGGAAGTGAAGCCGGGGATGGTGTTCACTTCGTTGAGATAGATTTTTCCGCTGTCTTTCTCGAGGAAAAAATCGACGCGAGCCATGCCGCTGAGTTCGAGGGCGCGAAATGCAAGTACTGCCTGGTGCTGGAATTTTTTCACTTGCGCAGGTTTGAGGTCGGCGGGGATGAGGAGTTTCGTGCCTGCCTCGAGATATTTAGCGGCATAGTCGTAGAATTCGCGGTGCGGAACGATTTCGCCGGGGATGCTGGCTTGCGGATCGTGATTGCCCAGGACCGAGACTTCGATTTCGCGGGCGTTGACGGCGCGCTCGACGAGAATTTTCATGGCGAATTCAGAAGCGAGATTCAGCGCGGGAGTAAGTTCCTGACGTGAGTGGACTTTGGTCATACCGACGCTCGAGCCGAGAGTGGCGGGTTTTACAAAGACGGGATAGGGAAATTCTTTTTCGATTTGGTGAATGACTACGTTTTCGTGATGTTCCCATTCGTCGCGGCGGACGGAGACCCAGGGAACGACGGGAATTTTGGCGGCGCGGAGAAGTTTTTTGGCAACGTCTTTATCCATGGCGACGGCAGACCCGAGGACGCCCGCACCAACGAAGGGGAGGCCTGCGAGATCGAGGAGGCCTTGAATGGTGCCGTCTTCGCCGAAGGTGCCGTGCATGACGGGGAAGACGACGTCGATGCGCTGGCCGCCGCCGCTACCATCGAGGCGGACGAGCGCGGCATCGGTGGGATCGGCGCTCATCGTGACGCGCTGGCCGGTGCGGAGAACTTCGGGCAGCATTTTTTGCGCGCCGCTGCCGATGAGCCAGTGGCCTTCCTTGGTGATGCCAATGGGGACGACTTCGTATTTGTCGGGGTCCAGGCCGCGGATTACGGAGGCGGCGGAGGCTAGGGAGACTTCGTGTTCGCCGGAGCGGCCGCCGAAGAGGACGCCGATGCGCAAACGCTTTTTGTCAGGGGTCATGGAGATAGCCGGTTTGGGGTCTTTTGTTGCCAGTTCCTAGTTATAGGGGAAAGATGAGGAGTTGTCGCGGGGGAAGTGGCGGGTGGGTGCTGGAGTAACAACGGAGAATTTGGCTGGCACGTGTGGAGCCGAGCAGGCGCCAGGGAGGGGCAAGCTTCAGGAAGGGGTAAGCCCCTCCCCTACAGGAAATTTGAGAACCCAACGGAACTTTCTTTGTATTGCATCGTCTACAAAGGTGCGGGAAGTGCGTGGGAGGATTCGTGTCTACAGAGAGTTCTTCACAAAAGGCTTTGCAAGATTCATCTGAAAGTGGGAATGCGAGAACGCCGTTTCTTGGAGAATTTGCGGCGGGATGTGCGATACGCGGTGCGGACGCTTTGGCGGGATGCGGGGTTTGCGGCGTTTGCGATTTTGATTGTGGGGCTGGGCGTGGGGGCGAGCTGCACGGTTTTCAGCGTGGTGAATACGCTGCTGCTTCGGCCGCTGCCGTTTCGCGATCCGGGAAGACTGGTGTGGATTGCGAACCACCAGGACGAGACGAACGATATGTCCGGGAAGACTTCGCAGACGGACTATCTGTTGGATATGCGAGCCAGGAACCAGTCTTACGAAGATCTGGCGGCCTACTTTGCGTTTTATGGATTGGGAGATGCGAAGCTGATTGGGGATGGACAACCGGAGAGGTTGACGAGCGTGCCGGTGACGCAGAATTTTTTTCCGCTGCTGGGCGTGGAGCCGCAGATTGGGAGGCAGTTTAGCGCGGAGGAATGCAAACAGAACGGGCCGCGAGTGGCGATGCTGAGCGACGGATTGTGGCGGAGAAAATTCGCGGCGGACCCCAATATTGTGGGACGAGCGCTGACGTTTGATGGCGGGCCGGTGACGGTGGTTGGAGTACTGCCCGCGTCGTTTGATTTTTCGACGGTTTTTACGCCAGGGAACCGGGTTGATATGTTCGAACCGCTGCCGCTGTCGCCGGAGATAAATCGGCAGGGGAATACGGTCGCGATCATTGGGACGGCTCAAACCGGGAGTGAGCGTGCAAAGCGCGGCGAGCAGAAACGGCGGTGCTCGGGAAGCTGCTGCAGGACGCACACAAAGACAGAAATGATTTTGAGCCGAAGGTTTCCGGGTTGGCGCAGCACGTGAGCGGGCAACTGCGGCCAACGCTGGTGGTGCTGGCGTGCGCTGTTGGTGTAGTGATGCTGATTGTGTGCGCGAACCTTTCGAATTTGCTGCTGGCACGCGGCGCGACACGGAAAAAAGAAATTGCTATACGCACGGCGATGGGGGCGGGGCGCGGGCGGTTGATTGGACAAATGTTGACGGAGAGTCTGGTGCTGTCGAGCTGCGGAGCGGCGTTGGGATTGTTGCTGGCGTTTGTGGGGACGCGCGCGCTGGCGCATCTGACGTCGGTGAGCATTCCGATGCTGAACGATGTGCGCATCGATGCGCGCGTGCTGGGATTTACGCTGGTGGCGGCGCTCTTAACGGGATTGCTTTTTGGATTGGTGCCAGCGCTGCAGGTGCAGGATTTGAAATTGCACGACACGCTGAAGGATGCGAACCGCGGGTCGAGCCAGGGGCGTGGGCATGCATGGATTCGCGGGGCGCTGGTGGTGAGCGAGATTGGGCTGGCGTGCGTGCTGCTGGTCGGCGCGGGACTTTTGATACGGAGTTTTGTGCGCGTGCTGGATGTGAATTTGGGATTCGTGCCGGAGCGAGCGGCCGCGCTGCGGATCGATCCGAATTCGTCGTACAAAACGCAAGAACAGAAGAACGCGTACTTTACGGAGGCGCTGCATCGGGTGATGGATGTGCCGGGGATCGAGGCGGCGGGACTTTCGGATTCGCTGCCGCTCGGACACAACCGGAGCTGGGGCGTGGCGGCGAAGGGCGTGCAGTATACGCCCCAGAATTATCCGGAGGGATTTCCGCGAATTATCAGCGACGGATATTTTCATGCGATGGGCATTCCACTGCGGGCCGGGCGCGATTTTACGGAGCGGGACACGAAGGGATCGTTGAACGTGATCATTATCAACGAGACGCTGGCGAAGAATTTGTGGCCGGGCGAGGATGCGATCGGGAAGATTGTGCGCGCGGACAGTCCGGAACGGACGGTGGTGGGCGTCGTGGGCGATGTGCATCACATGGCGCTGGAAGAAGGGTCGGGCAACGAGTTTTATATTCCGATGAGGCAGACGCAGGATTACGGGACGGTGGATTTGGTGGTGAGGACGTCGATGCCGACGGCGGAGCTAGCGTCGAGACTGCGAGAGGCGCTGCTGCCGATCGAGCCGGATCTGCCGACGGCGAATATGCGAACGCTGCAAACGATGGTGGATCGCGCCGTGTCGCCGCGGAGATTTGTGGTGTGGCTGCTCGGGGGATTTGCGGGATTTGCGCTGGTGCTGGCTTCCCTGGGGATTTATGCGGTGATTTCGTATTCGGTGAGCCAGCGAACGCAGGAGATTGGGATTCGCATGGCGCTGGGTGCGTCGGCGGAGACGCTGCAGAGGAGTATTTTGTTGCAGACGCTGGGGCTGGCGGGGATTGGGATGGTAATGGGAGTCGTGGCGTCGTGGGCGCTGGCGCGGACGCTTAGCGGACTTTTGTTTGGTGTGACGGCGAGCGATCCGGTGACGTTTGCTGGGATGTTGGTGATACTCACGGCGGTCGCGGCGATTGCTGGGTATTTGCCGGCGCGACGGGCTTCGCGGATTGATCCGATGGCGGCGCTGCGGATGAGCTAAGGGCGTTGACGAGGTGAGTTTTCTTAAGGCAGTATTTCGACCGGCGTGCCGACCGGAACTAACGGCCAAATCTCTTCAATCTCTGAATTAGTTACGGCGATGCAGCCGTCGGTCCAGTCGACTTGACGATGCAAGCTGCCAACCCAGCCGAAGTTTGGACCGAGTCCGTGAATCTCAATGTTGCCACCGAGTTTGACACCCGGCTTGCGGGCTCGTTCGCGGTCTGCGGCGTTGGGATAGGAAATGTGAAGGGCGAGATGGAACTTGCTGTGAGCGTTTTTGGCGTCAACCACATACAAACCCTCGGGGACCTTGTGGTCTCCTTCGCGTTCTTTGGGGCCAACCGGGTCCGTGCTTAGAGCGACTTTGTAGGCTTTCAGCACTTTGCCGTCTCGGAACAGAGTCATCGTGCGTTCCGACTTGTGGACCACGATCCGATTGGCTTTTTGTTGTGGCATCGAGGCGCGCGTGCCAGGCGTGTGGAGAAAAAGTACAGCCAAGACTCCGACAGCGATAGCACCGATTTTTTGTCGTCTGACGGGCATGGGCTGAAGAGGCATGCCTAGAGGATTTTTTTGCCGAGGGCGGAGAGGACCAATTCTACGCCGAGGAGGGCGGTGCGGTTGTGTTCGTCGATGATGGGATTTATTTCGACGACTTCGAGGGAAACCATGGCTTCGGTGTCGGCGATCATTTCCATGGCGAGGTGGGCTTCGCGATAGGTGACGCCGCCGCGGACGGGCGTGCCGACGCCGGGAGCGTCGCTGGGATCGACGAAGTCCATGTCGAGACTGACGGCGATGCCCGCGGTGTCGTCCATAGCGTATTTGAGGGCGTCGGACATGACTTCGCGCATGCCGCGCTCGTCAATGTCGCGCATCGTGAAAACATGAATGCCTGATTTTTTTGCGATTTTGCGTTCTTGCGCATCGAGATCGCGCGCCCCGACAATCACGATGTTGCCAGGCTCGGCCTTGGGCTTGAAACCCATAAGATCTACGAGCTCGGAGGGGCCATAGCCCATGATGCTGGCGAGCGGCATGCCGTGGACGTTGCCGGAAGGAGAAGACTCGGGCGTGTTCATGTCGCCGTGAGCGTCGAGCCAGATGTAACCGATTTCTTTTTTGTCTTTGCGATAGTAAGAAGCGACTCCCGCGGCGACGCCGGCAGCGATGGAATGGTCGCCGCCAAGCACGAGCGGGAGAAAACCCTCGCCGAGAGATTTTTCGACGGTGGTGGCGAGATCCTTGCAGGTTTCCGCGATTTCCTGAAGATACTTGGCGCGTTTTTCGCCGACCTGCATTTCTTCGGGCTGCTTGACTTCGAGGTTGCCAATGTCTTCAACGGTGTTGCCAAGCTGCTTGATGCGAGCTTGCAAGCCGGCACCACGTAAGGCCGAGGGGCCCATATCAACGCCGCGGCGGCTTTGGCCGAGGTCCATGGGAACGCCGATGATTCTGACTTTTTGCGCCATGTAAATCTCTTGTTCCGTGATCCGTGGCCCGCGTCCCGTGAAGAGACAGAGAGTCACACCACTCGCAAACATGCGCGCGCCACAGATCACTCGAAAGGTCAGTACAAATTACGTGCGAGAGACGCTTTTGCGGCGTCAACTACCCCGGACTAAGGATACACGCGATAAATCATGCGTGGAAAGGGGATGACTTCGCGGATGTGTTCCGTGCCGCAAATCCAGGCGACGGTGCGCTCGAGGCCCAGGCCGAAGCCGGAGTGGGGGACGCTGCCGTAACGGCGAAGGTCGAGATACCACTCGAAAGATTCCTGGGGCAAATTGTGATCGTGGAGACGCTTTAGGAGCAAATCGTAATCGTGGATGCGCTGGCTGCCGCCGATGATTTCGCCGTAGCCTTCTGGAGCGATCATGTCAAAGGCGAGAGCGAGGTCGGGGCGTTGCGGATCGGGCTGCATGTAAAAAGCTTTGATGGCAGAAGGGTAGCGATGAATGAGGACGGGGCGGTCGAATTCCTTCGAGATGAGAGTTTCTTCGTCGCCGCCGAAATCGTCGCCGAATTTGGCGGGATTGCCGTTTTTGTTCAGGACGGCAACCGCGTCTTCGTAGGCGATGCGCGGGAACGGCGGCTTGATGATTTCGAGTTTGGCGACGTCGCGCTTGAGTGTTTCGAGTTCGCGCGATTTATTTTTAACCACGCCTTGCACGATAGCGCTGACGAGGCCTTCGCCGAGGGACATGATTTCGTCGAACTCGACATAGGCGGCTTCGGGCTCGAGCATCCAGAATTCGGTGAGGTGGCGGCGCGTTTTGGATTTTTCTGCGCGGAACGTGGGGCCGAAGGTATAGACCTTGCCCAAGGCCATGGCGATGGCTTCGGCGTAAAGCTGGCCGCTTTGGGTCAGATAGGCTTTTTGGTCATCGATGTAGTTCACTTCGAAAAGTGTTGACGTGCCTTCACATGCGGCGGGCGTGAACATCGGAGCGTCGGCGAGCGTGTAGCCCTGGCCATCCATGAATTCGCGGGCTGCGCGGATGGCTTCGGCACGAATGCGGAGAATGGCAGCTTGACGCGGCGTACGAATCCAGAGGTGGCGCTGATCGAGCAGGAAATCGACGCCGTGCTCTTTGAGCTGGATCGGAAAGGGAGTTGCGTCGGAAACTTTCTGAACGATTTGAATTTTGCTGACGCCCATCTCGAATCCGCCGGGAGCTCGTTGTTCGGCGCGAATTTTGCCGGTGACGATGACGCTCGATTCCTGCGTAAGGCCTTTTAGGGCTTCAAACGCTTCAGGGTTTTCCTTCAGCGCGCAGACGCCCTGAATGATGCCGGTGCCATCGCGAAAAATGGGGAACATCAACTTGCCGGATTCGCGCAGGTTATAGAGCCAGCCGCGAATGGTAACTTCTTGCCCGTCGTACTTACCAGCTTGCTCGATGGCGATGATGGTCATAGTTGGATTGAGCGTCGAAGACTCAAACAAACAGTTTATCAGAGAGAGCAAATTCGGCACGCAGCCATGCGAACCATTTTTTATTGGTACGAAGAAGGCGACTCAATCGCGAACGGATTCTTAGTCCTCTGGTTCGTTCGCGGGCGAAACAATGTCTCTGTATATCTTCATCGTGTCCTTCATGGAACCGATCCACTTGGCGCGATCTACGGTGGGAGTGGGCTTAATCACGAGGATTTCGGCGACTGTCTTTCCTTGCCACGTAATTCGGAAAGGCTGCTTCGTCTTCTGGGCGCGCTTGATGATCTTGTTTAACTTGGTTTTGAACTCAGAAATGGGTAGTTCGTCCACAGTGATTCACCTCTAGAATCATCGGCGATGACGCCGTATCGGGTCAACGCGCAGTTAGTTCCACTCGCGCTCGAAGCGGTCGAGGGAGGCGCTGGCGGCGGCTAGTTGGTCGGCGGTGGAAGAGGCATCGTGGCCGGATTTTTCCTTTAGTTCGAGCGTGAGGGCTAGATCGCGCTCGGCAGCGGTCTTCAGGATTTTGACGGCCGATTCCCAATCGATGGTGCCGTCATACGGCGGGAGGTGCTCGTCTTTTTCGCCGTGATTGTCGTGGATGTGGGCGGAAACTGCCAGTTCACGAAGCGGAGCGAAGGCTTTTTCAACGCGCTCGTTTTCGGGGCCATCGGCAAGATGGGCGTGGCCAATATCGAAGTTGAAGCGCAAGCCGTTCAGACGCGTTTCGTCAACGAACGCGCGAAGATAGGCGGGATCGCCCATTTCGCTGGTGGTGTTTTCCACGGCGATGGTCACACCGGCGTGATGCGCGTGAAGGACTAAATGCTCGAGCGAACTGAAGGCTGCGTCACGCTTACGCGGGTCTGCTGTTTCGCGTGAGCCACCCATGTGAAGAATCAGCCGCGAATAGGGCAAGTCCTCGGCGACGTCGATGACACGTTTCAACTCGTCCATGGCTTCGATGCGGCGGACGCGTTCCACCTCGGTGATGGAAAGTGGCGAGCCGCCTTCCCGGGTCGCGCTCAGATCGCGGCTGGTGGGCGCATGAAGGGAAGCCAGAGCGAGGTGGTGCTGCGAGAGGGCGCTGGCCATCGCCTGCACTTCCGCTTTGGTGGTGTAATCGAAATGGCTGCGCGTGGCGAAAATCTCGAGAGCCTCGAAGCCGGCCACGGCGATCTGCCCAAGAAGCTCCGTATTCAATTTTCGCGAGACGAATAAGTACGTGGATAGGATTCTTTGCATGGCTCCATGCTCTGCCTTGTGAGGTGAAAAGCCAGACGCTACCACTGCGTGCCACCCGGAACAGAACCGAGGAGGCAGTACAAAAATCGTTTAGTAGCCGACGGCGGCGCCGTGGTCGCGCGGATCGGCCGCGCCGAGGCGTTCGCCCGTTTTGGGATCGACTCCGATAGCGTTCACGAGCCCAATATGTCCACGCTTGCGCGTCTGGTAGCCTTCCGCCTTCAGCGCAGTTTCAAGGCCTTCGGGAAAATCATTCTCCATCAGGATCAAGTCCGGCAGCCACTGATGATGAAAACGTGGCGCATTGATGGCCGCCTGAGCATTCATTCCCAGACGCATCCAGTTTAAAACGCTCAGCAAGGTTGCCGAAATAATCGTGGGACCACCGGGCGAACCAGTTACGAAGCTTAATTTGCCGTCGCGCAAGAGCATTGTCGGCACCATGGAGCTTAGGGGGCGGTGGCCGGGGGCAATAGCGTTAGCTTCGGATTGGATAAGGCCAAAGAGAGCGTTTGGAACGCCGGGCTGCGTAGTGAAGTCGTCCATTTCGTCGTTGAGCAGAAAACCAGCGGTGGAAGTTACGTGGGAACCGTAGCTGTTGTTGAGGGTGTAGGTGCTGGCGACGGCGTTGCCGGCTGCGTCGACCACGGAGAAATGCGTGGTGTGTTGACCTTCGCCGAGGCCTGAAACCGTTTGTGGCGGAGGTAGGGCAGCGGAAACGCCGCAGACATGCGGAGTGCCTGCTTTGACGTCACTGCTGGGAGAAGCATGCAACGGATCGATAGTGGCCACGAGTTCCTTGGCGTAACACACGCTGGTGAGCCCGTCGACAGGCACTTTGGAAAAATCGGGATCCGCGAGGTAGGCGGCGCGGTCGGCGAAAACGCGCCGCATGGTTTCGACCACCATGTGAACGCTTTCCAAATCATCCCAGCCTTTCAGCGGGACGCCCTGCAACATGTTCATGGCTTCGATGATGGCGACGCCGCCAGAGCTCGGAGGAGGCGAGGAGATGACTTGCCATTTGTGGCCGTCGAGATCGTAGTCGGCGTGCAGAGGCTGGCGCATTTTCGGCTGGTATTGGGCGAGATCGTCGAGGGTTATGAGGCCGCCCATGGCTTGCATATCCTCGGCGATCCGGTGCGCCGTTTCACCGCGATAAAATTCGGCGGCACCGTTTTTCGCGATGCGCTTGAGAGTCGCGGCCAGCTCCGGCTGCTTGAACGGGTCGCCAGTCTTAAACATGTTTCCGTCGTTCAGGAAGATATGGCGGCTTACGGCGAACTGCTGCAAGTAACCGCGCTGGTCTTCCAACTGCTTGGCCAACTTTTCGCTCATGGGAAAACCGTCTTCGGCAAGACGAATGGCCGGAGTCATCACGTCGGCAAGTTTCAACTTGCCGTAAGTCTTGAGTGCCAGCTCCAAACCCGCCACCGTGCCGGGAACAGCGACGGACTTGTAGCCGATGACAGAGAGATTTTTGACGAGCTTGCCGTCGGGGCCAATGTACATGTCGCGCGTGGCTTTGCCGGGAGCGACTTCGCGATAGTCAAAGAAGGTGGTACGGCCATCAGCGAGGCGCACGAGCATGAAGCCGCCGCCGCCAATGTTTCCAGCAGCGGGCTCGACGACGGCCAGTGCAAAAGCTACCGCTACGGCGGCGTCAACCGCGTTTCCGCCGCGTTTAAGGATTTCGACGCCTGCCTCGGAGCCCAATTGTTCGTCGGTAGCGACCATGCCATGCGCTGCGCGAACCGGTTGTTGAGGCCAAGCGGCCGTGGAATCATTGTAGAGGCGGTACTCGGAAGCGGCTTGTCCTCGTGAAACAGGCGCAAGCAGAGCGACACTCGCAACTGCTGTGGAAAGGATTCGCACAGCTTTGATCATGGCAAGCTCCCCCGCAGAAAGAAGACACTAAGTGATTAGAAGGAAAGCGTCAAGGCGGGCCTGGAACCCGCGCGCCTGGATGCCGGGAAGTACGGAGTATGCGCATCGGCAGAGAACGGGAAAATTTCAAGTAAGTTTGTGCCGTCGTGCAAAATTCTTGAATGTCACGGTTCGCTGAGAAACTCGACGTCGGGAGGACCTGGAAGAATGCCAGCTTCGGTTCCCCGCTCGATTAAGGCTCTGACGGCTTGTTTGCCGCGCTCGCCATAGCCGAGGGTCCAGCGGTTGACGTACATGCCCACAAATTTGTCGGCGATCTCAGTTTCCATGTCGCGAGCAAACTGCATGGCGTAGTTGAGAGCTTCTTCGCGATGTTCGAGGCCGTACTCGACGCTATCCTTAATGGTCTTAGCGATTTGCAGTCCCAAAGCGGGGCCAAGGGCCCGGCGAACGGCGTTTCCGCCGAGAGGCAGAGGCAGCCCGGTTTGTTCATGCCACCAAACACCCAAATCCAAGACGCGGTGCATGCCAAGCTGCGGAAAGAGGAGCTGCCCCTCGTGAATCAAAAGGCCAGCCTCGACGACCTCGTTTTTGACAGCATCCAGGATCTTGTCGAACGGCATCACAACTGGCTCAAAATTGGGTTCAAACAACTTCAAGGTCAAATAAGCGGTGGTCTTCAACCCGGGGACGCCGATCCGCTTGCCAGCTAATTCCTCACGCTTCATGGACTTGCAGGCAACGACGATGGGACCGTAATTCTCGCCGAAGCTGGCGCCGCAATCGAGCAGGACGTATTTATCGCGCAACGAGGGGTAGGCAGCGAAGCTCAAAGCGGTGACGTCGTAAGTCTCGGTAAGAGCCGCGTCGTTGAGGGTTTGGATGTCGGAGAGGACATGCTTGTATTTGTAGCCGGGAGTGGCGAGCTTATGAGTCGCCAAAGCATAGAACATAAAGGCATCGTCGGAATCCGGCGAATGCGCGAGCTTGATCTCCAAGGTTTCCTTTTCGGGTTTTGAAGCCGCTGGTGTACCGGACATGGGCTTATCCAGTTCTTTCTGACTGACCAACTCCCGGGGAGCAGGTCATCGATTGGCCCGAGCCGTCCGTCTGGTTTCTCCGAAGAGAGTTTTCCCTTGCGGGAAGCTCTGCTGAGGAACAGTGAAGGAGAGAACGTAAGCGACGCTGGGACTTGCGGGGCGCGTGGCCAAGCTTATTTCCGCACCGCAAAGCCTAGCACAACCGGAGTTTCCCGACAAACGCTACCGCACCTGCGTTGGAGTTAGCACTTGGACTGCTTCCCTGCCCAAGATGCGCGAGGCGTCGTGCTAGGATAAATTGGGGGAAAACCCTCAGCGCCTTGGGCCCCTGGTTAAGAAGCAATAGAAATACACGTTGGAAGGATGACGCACGTGGAGGCTCCGAAGTTTACCCAGGCGGAGTTGGACGGTTTGATCCGTGAGTCTGTGGCATGGTTATGCCAGCAGCGCGACAAGCACCATGCTCTAAGCAAGCCGCTGAGTGAGCCGGAGAAGGTGAAGTTGCGGCCATTCTTCACCTCGGAAGTTCTGGAATCCTTGCGGTTGAGGGATTTATCCCAAACTGACGAAAGGATCCCGTACCCGCCTTTTTATGAGCGAGTTCGAGCCAGCGGTGCGCGAGTCGTACCGGATGCCGCACACATGACGGCGATTCCGTTCGTCGATGTCGCGCTCTTCAACCGCCAGCCAACCTTGCGGACGGTGTTCCACACGCTGGTCCACGTCGCGCAATTCTCCATCGTCGGGCTGGAGAGAGTGATGAAGGGGTACTTTCGGGCTTTGAACGAATCTGGTTTGTGGATGGTGGTGCCGTACGAGGAGCAAGCGTACAGGCTGGATGCCCGGTTCACCAAGGATGCTACCGACCATTTTTCGGTGGAAGCGGAAATCCGGGAGTACTTAAGTAACGGAAAGTTTTAGGCGCGGTGAGATAGTGGAAGGCCGTGCATTCATCGTCATGCCAATCGATTTCGTTCCATTCTTCCAAGCCCACGCCATTCCTTCCAACCAACTCTTGCCGGCGGATTCTACAGTGAGGACACGATGCGGGCGATAGCGTCGTCGAAGGTGGAACTGTTGTCGAGATAAGGCTGCCAGAAGCGGACAAGCAGTTCGTAATAGTCGTTCCAACCGCGCAAAGACAGATCCTCACGGACAGTGTATGGCAAGGAAAGCTGTTGGGAGCCAGCGGGAGGGCTATTCCCTCCGGCATCTCCGGAGCCCAGCTTGCCGGGCGGTTCCTGGCTGGGCGCCGTCAGTAAGGGCTCGATCACTTCGCCGGTAGTGTAAAGGATAAGCGCGGGCCAAAGGTCGCGTGGAATGGCTTTCTCGCGCTGGCGGCACTCGCGAATAATCGCCTCTTGTACGGGTTCCGCAATCCCATGTGAAGCCTCGTGAAAGAGAACTTCAAATGCTTTGTCGCCCTGATTGCGCGGATCCGTGCTGGAAATAGTGACGCGAAGGGGATCGAGCGTGGTGTAAGCCCCCGCCGCATTTGCATAGGCGGAAACGTCGACGCGAATTTTCTCCTTGGGCCATTTGGTCTGATAGATATCCGCGAGCCGCTGGGAAACGCCAACCCCTTGTTCGACCACAAGAGGAGCGACGCGGGCAATCCACCGGCGGTTGGCGCGATCCTGGTCGGGCCACAGATGGGCGCGATAGACAGGCGCCGCAGAGTCCAGCACGCGGGTCACGTTGGGAGGCAGGCCGGCATCGCAAGATTTCTTGTGTGCACCGGAGAGGTCGTCGCAATCTTCAAAATCCTCGAGCTGGTTTTTCAGCAAGGCCAGGTCGGTGTTGAAAAGCAGGTCCTTATTGGCGAGGTTTTCTGCGTAGTAGGCGACGGCAGTGCTCCAGGCGATCTGCTCCGATGGGGTGAGAGCGGTGGAGGAATCTTTCATGATTTTCAATTTTAGTTGCGGCGCCGCATTGCTCTTCTGAGCGGCAGGAGGGGGAGTTAAGCGCTGCTTGGCCTCGTAATAGAGCGTGTGATGCAGGTTGACCCAGAATCCACTATGAAGCTCGAAGACGGGGAGCCGCCCATAAGCGGAAGTGAACTCTTGAGCCATTGTGGCCGAGGGCCTGAAAAGAGCGAAGGCCAGGAGCGGCAAGAGGATTCGGGCGTAAGCCGGGCGCATGTTGAATCGCACGATAGTAGCGCCAACTCCTTCGCGGCACAAACAACGGATTCTTTCTTTTCCCTATTTTGCAATACCCGATGTAATATGCCCGCGCCTTTTTATGGATGGGGGATTCTGATGAGGAAATTTTGCGTACTGTGTGTCCTTGCAGCGATTCTGCTTGTGCCGTGCAAACTGTTGGCGCAACAGCCGGGCCAGCTTCCTGCCCTAAAGCAGGAAGCCACTGCTGAAGTGGATAAGCTCGATACGCTTACGCAGCAGATGGTGGACGAGATTTTCAGTTACAGCGAACTGGGATTTCAGGAATACGAAACGTCGCGATACGTTACAGGGATCCTCGAGAAAAATGGATTCCACGTCGAGCATGGGATCGCAGGGATACCGACAGCGTGGGTAGCCAGCTACGGGAGCGGCAAGCCCGTCATCGCTTTTATCACGGATCTGGATTGCATCCCGCGTGCTTCGCAAAAGCCGGGAGTTGCGTATCACGACCCAATCATCGAAGGCGCGCCGGGCCATGGAGAAGGGCACAACTCGGGAATGGCGGTGAATGTCACGGCCGCGCTGGTTTTGAAAAAGCTGATGGAAGAACATCACATCACGGGAACCATCAGGGTGATTCCCGGCGTTGCGGAAGAATTGCTGGGCACGAAAGCGTTCTATGTCCGGGCGGGCGTGTTCAAGGATGTCGATATAGTTCTGGGCGCGCACGTGGAGTCGGAATTTTCGACATCGTATGGCACGGGAAACGGGGAATGGAGCGGACTCGTCTCCGTGCAATATTTTTTCCATGGGAAAGCGGCGCACGCCGCGGCAGCGCCATGGGAAGGCCGCAGCGCGCTGGACGCCGTCGAGTTGATGGACACCGGCTGGGACTTCCGACGGGAGCACCTGCGCCCCGCGCAGCGCTCGCATCGCGTGATTATCAACGGCGGGGATCAGCCCAACGTCGTTCCGCCGGAAGCGGCGGTTTGGTACTACTTTCGCGAATTGGATTATGAGCACATCAAGAGTCTCTATGATCTGGGAAATACGATCGCGGATTCCGCGGCGAAAATGACCGGAACCACGGTGGATCACAAGCTCGTAGGATCGGCGTGGCCGCCATTCCTAAACAAAGTGATTGCGGAAACGCAGCAGAAGAACATCGAAGCCGTGGGCATGCCGAAGTGGAGCGAGGCGGATCAGACGCTGGCGAAAGCCTTACAAAAGGAGATCGGCGCAAAGGTGGAAGGGCTCATGGAAAAAGTGGATCCGCTCGAAGAACCGGTGAAAAATCCCACCGGTGGCGGATCGGATGACATCGGCGACATTTCCTGGAATGTGCCCATGGTCTATCTCATGTATCCGGCAAACATTCCAAACTTGCCGGGCCATAGCTGGGCGAACGGTGTAGCCATGGCCACGCCCATTGCCCATAAAGGTTCGACCGCGGGAGCTAAAGTGCAGGCCATGACGGCGCTCGACTTTTTGCTTCGGCCGGAACTCGTGCAACAAGCCTGGGACTATTTTCGCAATGTCCAAACGAAGGATGTCCACTACGAATCGTTCCTAGGCGCCGACGATAAACCCGCCATCGAGATGAACAAGGAAAAAATGGAGAGATTCGCGCCGCAATTGGAAAAATATTATTACGACCCCACGCACTATAAGACTTATCTGGAGCAGCTGGGGATTCAATATCCGACGGTCAGGACGAAACCATAGGATAGGAACGACGACGCTACGGCAGCTTCGGATCCGATGCGGAACCCACAGCGCCATGCCGGTCTGCTCCGCGAAACGTACCAGCATCATCGCGGAAAAAAGAACGGTGTCCGGTGCGTCCATAAACCAGCGGCGTTGCGGAGAGCTCGTACTTGGCGGGCGCGCCCAATGTACTACCGCCGACAATCACGTAGCGGAACGAATAGCCGTCTTTGATGCCGGAAGAGATGTCGGCAGCCACGAGTCCCGCGGAATCCGCGCTCACTGGGCCATGCAGTGAAGGGCCTAAATTCGATAGAGAATCCGGCAACCGCAAGTATTTACGGCGGTAATTTTCGACGGCTTCGTCAAGATCTTTAAGGGAGTCGATGGCGGCTTGCTCGTTTTTGTCCGCCTCGGCGGAATCCCACTCAAATTCCAGGGAAGGCAAGTCCAGAAGCACCACTCCGAGCGATAGGATTTTCCATTCGCCATTCTCGCGCACCATGCCCATGTTTACCTGAATGGCGTCGGCGCCGGATGTATCCGAGGCATCGCGCAGTTTCACGGGGAGAAACGAAACGTTGTCGCGAGTGTCGGCGCCGCCAATCTGGATTTCCGCTGCACCACTGGGAGTCTCGCAGCGCACAGTAGGGCGGCCGGAGGGGTTTGTAGTAAACGATGGTTTTCCCGGCTCATTGAGCAGTACAAACCGTTTCATGAAAGCGACGCGCGCGCCAGGCGCCATGCGAATAAACGATTCTTTATTTCGGGCGGTCAGAAAGCGCTCGAAGTCGTTCTGGCTCTGCGAGCACGCCGCTTGCAGGACGTCGCGAAGCGCGGCGGATGGGCCATTTGGCGACGTGGCTTGCGCGGCGAGAATTGAACTGGATTCCTGCGCCGAGATGCCAGAGGTGAGCAACAGGAATAGGGCCGCCAAAACAGACGCCGGCGCAGCAAGAGTATTTTTCAGAGAATTCACTTCAGTCCTTTGCAGCGCTCAAGATGGCCGCCAAATTTTGCGTAAACGCCGAGCGCGGCATTACTTCGCTGCAACCCGCCGCTTCTGCTTGCGCCGCGAGATCGCGCTGCATGTGAGAGAGAAACCCCACGACACGTAAATCTTTTTGTACCGCGCGCAAGCGCTCGATAGCGGCGATAGGCTGGCTTCGCGCATTCAAGTCCACAATCACAAGGCTTGGCGCGGGTTCCAGTAATCCCAGTAGCGCGTCTCCGGTTGCGGCTACTTTTAATTCCAAGCCAAGATGCTTGGCTGTTTCCGCGACTTTCATTTGAAAAAACAAGTCGTCCATCATGGCCACGATTCTTCCCATGCCTGCGTCTCCTCGATCCCTGTTACTCATTATGCGCCAGTTCAACTTTTCGCGGCCTTTTCGAGTAAGATGCAGTTATCGCTTGGGAGGTCCCCCCATGCAGCAAGGTGTAGCCCGAACTACCGAGCCGGCCAGTTCGCTATCCATCCAACCTGCCCTGTTGCTCCTTGAAAAGACGCCGATTCTGCTCGAAACGATGCTTCGCGATTTGCCGGAAGAGCTGATGCGATGGAAACCTGCGCCGGAGCGCTGGTCGATCGCGGAAGTGCTCAGCCACCTCGCTGACATCGAAGAGGTTTACGCCGATAGGACCCGCCGCATCGTAACGGAGGAAACTCCAACGCTGCCAAAGTATGACGCGACGGGTACGATTGTGATCGGCGACTACGCTCGTGGGTCGGCGAACGAGATTCTGGCGTATTTCATCAGGACGCGGCGCTCCACGGTGATTCTGCTGCGAAGCATACCGGCAGACTCCGGCGGGCGAGAGGCGACGCACGCTGAACTGGGCACCATTACTTTGCACGAAATGCTGAGCGAATGGGCATCGCACGATTTGGGGCATCTACGGCAAATCGCGGAACTATACCGCGCGCGGGCGTTTCATCCACATGCCGGTCCGTTCCAAAGATATTCGAATCCGAAACCGTGAAGGAGCATGCGGTGGGTGCCCGACTGGCGGTTGCCGGCCAGTGTGAAGTGACTCTGTATACGCGGCTGGGATGCCATTTTTGCGAAGAAGCGAAGATGGCCATAGCGCCGCTCTTGCTCGAATTCGGCGCCTCGCTTCGTGAATCATTGGGGACAAACAGTCTGCTTAGTGCCCGGCGTCAGGTTCATGAGCGCCAACGGTTTGGTCTGGCACGTCTCCCTTGCGGCCCTTAACGCGGTCGTAGACGCTGATTTGGCTCACGGAGCCGAGCGCTTCGTTGTAGAAAGTCGGAACGCCCAGCGCGGTGCGCAATTCCTCGTTGAATTTTCGCAAATTCTCGAGATGCGTTGCGAGCGCAGGCAGCTTCATGCCGTCATCGGTCAGTAGGAATTTCTGGTAGCCGGCGTCCCACAGGCGTGTAAACCGCCCCTTCAGCATTATGGTCGGCATAACAGTCATCTGATACAAGTCGTCGGTCCCTTTGCGAAACTCCGCTCCACTGCCGTATTTTTCCACGCGCACGACGCCGCGTGTGCTGCCGACGGCAAAGCCCAGCGCTGCGAGACCTTCAATTTGCTTCGGTGTGAACCGCTCTTCGACATTCCACATAGGACTCCTAGCCTAGTAAATGCAGAGCTTTCTGTAAAGCGGACTGCTGGGAGCGAATGTTGAAAGCGAATTGTCCGAAATCGCTCCGGGAGGGCGCCGGAGGCTCTACTCAGTTTTTGTCTTGCGACCAGGAGCGCTCCCAAGTGCGCCACAAGGAAACGTCTCCGAGGTCCAGTTGATTCCACCACTGGTCCAGCATGTTCTGATCGAGGCGCAAAATGCCTTTACGTGTTACGCCAGTTGGCGGCGGAACGAGTGTTGCGAGCCGGACGTAAACGCGGCCGCGGTCAGAAACGTCAACGCGCGCGAGAAGGTGCCACACAGAGAGTGCGTCGCGCTGCCGTGCCTCCGCTAGTATCTCCGTGAGTTCGGCGCTTCGCTCTTCCGGTGTGTTGGCGGCAAAATCAAATTTGGACAATGCGTCGCGAAACGCTGGGGCGGCATCTTCAAAATATGGCGTACCTGGGCCAATTTTCGGATGCGTGGCGCAAATAGCCCCGGCGGGAATGAAGGCTTCGCGACCATCGAGCTTAAAGCCGACCCAGCCCAGCGTCGTGCGAAGAAGGCCGGCTCCGGAATCGTCAACGTGTAGCGTGTAACGGCAGCCTAGGTCCACGGCAATAGCGGAAGGAGTGTCCACGGTAAAGTCCCCGGGAGCAGCCCAGATGAATGCGTCAATCGTTCCGCGCTCCAGCGCGAACTTATTGCGTCCCTTTCCACCGGACATCAAGCGCAAAAGCGTGTTGGGTTCTACGCTCACGGTGCCAACAGCAGCAATGGAAATCGTGGCTCGCGAGTGGCTGTCGGTGATTAGGGTTTCGCCGACGCTGAGCAAGCCCGCTTTGGCTCTTTTGCCGAAAGTTTTCGATTCAACTTTTGGCATTCCCGCCATGCGCTCGACGTCCCATCCAGGTCCGGAAGATGGGTTCGGCTTTTGGCTCCATCGCAGAAGGGCGGCTGCACTAATCAAGAGGACGATTGCAGTCGCTATCGCAAACCCGAGTTGGAAGGGTCGTCGTGCAGCCAGGAGCCGTTGCCAAAACGGCTTCGGCGGCATAGGCGCGATCTCAGGAAATTCAGGCGCTTGCCCCTCATGGCGGAACCTGGCAAGGGCATGTTCAATTTTTTGAATCTCCAGATCTGGTTCGCCGGAACCGTCCCAGAGATAATCGTCGTTCATGGCTCGTTCCTTCTGCGAAACTCGTTCTCATCCTGTGCCGCCGAATCTCCGCGCGGTGGGGAGGCTGGTTGCATTGTGTTAGCCGGCAGTGGCTGTTTCAATTTCTCGCGAAGCTGTCGCATGCCTCGGTGCAAATTCACGCGCACGGAGCCGGGAGTCAATCCAGTGCGCGCCGCAATCTCGGGGCCTGTCATACCCTCAACCAATCGTAGGATCATCGTTTCGTGATAGGCATCGGGAAGGCTGCGAACGAGCACCAGGATCATCGCTGCTTCCGCGTCAGGAAGTGTGCTCGGCGCGGGCAACTCTGTCTCCTCTTCGGAAATGCTTTCCGTTACTGCGGCAACCGATCGGGTTTGCCGGTGATAATCATTGGCGCGGTTGCGCGTAATAGCTGCCAACCACGGTCCAAACCTCGCGATGTCCCGCAGATCGCCTAGTTTAGGCAGAGCGCGTAGAAAAACGTCCTGAACCAGGTCGTCCACGTCACTCATCGGAACCCTCGCGAGAAGAATGCCGTGGACCATGCGCGCGTACCGCGAATACAGTCCGCCAAACGCAGCGCGATCGCCTGCACGCGCTGCCAGCACCAGCGTGGAATCTGCCGACAGTCCGGGCGCAGGCGAAGCTGTCACCGTTCGACGGTCCCCGATTGTGAAGCGCGAGTCAACGTTGCTTCCGATCTGCATGCCGTCAGCCGCCGAAATCTTCCTGTCGTCCAAGACGCAGGGCTGGGAACGAGCGTTAACAAGTAGCCCAGGAATTTCACTGCTTCCGCCATCGCAGCCGTTCCATCTGCGTCACAAACTATTCTCTACTCTGCGTAGGGTGATTCTCTCTAACTACTGCTAAACTCAGGCTATACCATCAAACTGGCGTGATGCATCTAATTCGGAGTAAACTGGTCGCATATCTTGGAGACAGCCACACGACCTAAGCAAATGGCCATCCTGAACCCCATCGCCGCCTCCGACTTGGCTGCTTCGGTCGATGCAAGGAAGACTTTCAGCCGTACGGGGCGGTCTGTTATCGAGTTGATCGGAAAGACGCCCCTTTTGCGGCTTTCGCGCATTGGAAGCGACTTCCACAATGTGGAGTTCTGCGCAAAAGCGGAGTGGTTTAATCCCGGGGGATCCGTCAAGGACCGGCCGGCGCTGAGCATGATTGAGACGGGCTTAGCCAGCGGCGCCCTGCGCCCCGGCAAGACGATCCTTGACGCCACCAGCGGAAATACCGGAATTGCCTACGCCATGATTGGCGCGGCGCTTGGTTATCCCGTGAAGCTTTGCTTGCCGGACAGCGCCTCGCACGAGCGCAAACGCATCCTTGTGGCTCTCGGCGCCGAACTGGTCATCACTCCCGGGGACGAAGGCACGGACGGCGCAATCCGCCGCGTTCAGGAGATTGTCACCTCCGAGCCGGAAAAGTATTTTTACGCGGATCAGTACAGTAATCCGGCGAATTGGCAGGCACACTACCGCACCACCGCAGAAGAAATTTGGGAGCAAACCAGCGGGAGCATCACGCATTTCGTGGCCGCACTTGGCACGAGCGGAACTTTCGTTGGCACGGCGCGCCGATTGAAAGAGCTTAACCCATCGATTCGGTGCATCAGTCTTCAGCCTGACGCGGGGTTTCACGGGCTGGAAGGCTGGAAGCACATGGAGACGGCTTTGCGTCCAGCGATTTATGACGACACGATTGCGGATGAGAATCTTGAAGTGGGCACCGAGGATGCCTATCGCATGGTGAAACGCATCGCGCGGGAAGAGGGCCTGCTGGTCAGCCCGAGCGCCGCCGCTGCACTGCTCGGCTGCTTCCAGGTTGCGAAGAATCTTGCGTTAGGCCAGCATGCCATCATGGTCACCGTTTTTGCCGATTCCGCGTCAAAGTATCTGACCGAACGATTTTGGGATGAAGAGTGAACCTCTGATGAGCGAAGTGCTGCAGCTCGGGATCAGCGCAGAGCTTGCGAATAGAATTCGCGAGCATGGCGTAGAGACGTATCCGCATGAATGCTGCGGCGCGCTGCTCGGAACGGATCACGACGTCCTCGCGTACGACCCGAACCGGGACTCACGAAAAGTTTCCCGAGAGGTTCTTTCTCTCTTTCCGCTCGTGAATCGCCGCGATGATTCGCCGCGAAATCGCTTTTCTGTAACGGCGGACGACGTGCGAGAAGCCGAAAAAAGCGCAAGCGCGCAAGGACTGGGAGTTATCGGCTGGTATCATTCGCATCCCGACCATCCGGCGCGGCCTAGCGACTACGATCGCGACCACGCGTGGCCCTGGTATAGCTACATTATCGTTAGTGTGCACGCGGGCCTGTCGAAAGACATGACTTCCTGGCGTTTGAAAGATGATAGGTCGGAATTCTTGGAAGAGAAAATTTCGCCGATGAAAGTAAGCGTCGCAAGCTAGAGCGCGTCTGAAAGAACGGGAGAACTCGAGATGTCTGTCAAAGTGATGATTCCGACGCCGTTGCGAGTCTATGCAGGCAAGTGCGATTCGGCTGAATTTACTGCGGCGACGGTTGGCGAGGCGCTCGGCGGACTTACCAGCCAATTCGCAGAATTGCGCAAGCATCTTTTCACGGAAGAAGGCAAGCTGCGCGCGTTCGTGAACGTTTACCTAAACGACGAAGACATTCGCTATCTGGCGAAGGAGAACACGCCTACGAAAGACGGGGATACGATCAGTATTATTCCGTCCATTGCCGGCGGTTCTTCCGAGAAAATGCTGTTTGACCTTTGATTGACAGGGAGCTTTTGCAATGGCCACGATACTGCAGCCGCAAACCGGAGCGAAGCCGGCCACAAGCCTTTCCAACGAGGAAATTCTTCGTTACAGCCGTCATCTCATCATGCCCGAAGTAGGCATGGAGGGTCAGCTCAAACTGAAAAACGCGAGGGTCCTGCTAATCGGCACCGGAGGGCTGGGCGCACCGCTAGGACTTTATCTCGCCGCCGCGGGCGTGGGGAGGCTGGGACTCGTCGACTTCGATGTTGTGGACTTCACGAATCTTCAGCGGCAAGTCACGTTTGGCTCGAGTGACGTCGGTAAGCCCAAAACCGAAGCTACTCGTTCACGGCTCTCCAATCTCAACCCGGACATTCAGATCGATACTTTCGAGACAAAACTCACCAGCGAAAACGCGCTCGAGCTTTTCAAGGATTTCGACATCGTGGTCGATGGCACCGATAATTTTCCGACGCGCTACTTGGTCAACGATGCTTGCATCCTTCTTGGCAAACCAAACGTTTACGGCTCGATCTTCCGGTTTGAAGGGCAAGCCACGGTGTTCGGCATGCCAGAAGGACCCTGCTACCGATGCTTGTACCCGGAACCGCCTCCGCCGGGTCTCGTCCCCTCCTGCGCGGAAGGCGGTGTGCTAGGCGTTCTGCCGGGCATTGTCGGCTCCATCCAGGCGATGGAAACGATCAAATTGATCTTAGGCAGCGGCGAAAATCTCATCGGGCGCTTGCTGCTCTTCGACGCGCTTGGAATGAAATTCCGCGAACTGAAGCTGCGCAAAAATCCCAGCTGCCCGATGTGCGGCGAGCATCGCACCATCCACAAGCTCATCGACTACTACGAATTTTGCGGCGTACGCGGCGAAGAAGCTCCCGCGTCGGATGTACAAGTCCCGGAAATTACGCCGCGCGAGCTGAAATCGCGTCTCGACCGCGGCGATGATCTTTTCATCCTGGATGTCCGCGAGCCTCACGAATTTCAAATCTGCAATCTGAACGGCCATCTGATTCCACTCGGCGAACTGCCGCGGCGCGTTCACGAACTGGACTCTTCGCGCGAGATCGTCGCGCATTGCCGCAGCGGAAAGCGTTCGGCGGAGGCCGTGGATTTCCTTCGTAAAGCTGGCTTCCGCAAAATTCTCAATCTCAAGGGCGGCATGCTGGCGTGGTCGGATGAAGTCGATCCCAGCGTGCCAAAGTATTGAGCTTTAAAAGTCTGAGCTGCTTCCTTGAGTTCCCACCAAACACTGCGTAGTCTAAGAGGCGCGTTCGATGATAATTGTTGGACGCGCTTTCACCTTTTCGGAGGCCCGAATGGCTGCAACCAAGATCACCATTAACAATAACGGTTCGATTCGTGTGGAAGGCGATTTCGAGATTGTCGATCCCGAAGGCCACGCCTTCGGCCTTGCCGGACGCTCCTCCATCGGTTTGTGCCGCTGCGGGCAGTCCGCGAACAAGCCGTTTTGCGATGGCTCGCACAAGACTTCCGGTTTCAATGATCCCGTTGTCGCCCGCGAACTCCCCGCACCGAAGCCCAAGCTGTAGGCAGAACAAGGGACCCTGTCGAGACAATTTGCCCGGTGAGACAGTCTCACACTGAGACGGGCGTCGCATTTCCGTTGATACGGAAGGAATTGTCGGTAACTCAAAGGAAACAAATATGATAAATTCCTTAGGCCATCCATTCCCAGTGTGCCTGCGTGTCTCGCAGGGACAGTTCTCGCCTGCGCGCTGAAAACTACTTCTCTAACTATCGCAAATTCAGTAACTTACAGACCTAAACTTTACCCTTAGAAAGGGCACAAACTTGCAATCTCCCGTCGTTGTAGTTGTTTCTTCGGCTTTTGGGGGGTTTCGTGGGTGGTTGGGGCCAAATCGTCGGGTTTCTTCGGAAGGAGCGGTCGCGCGTCCTGATCGCTGCTGCCGCTGCCCTTACCTTTCTGTTCTTCGGGGTTATTCTCTACCTGCGGCAATCCGCTTTTTCGGGCTCCCCTGAAATTTACCTCTATCTGGAAGTTGGCGGCACGCTGGTCAGCTTTTGTTACGCGGCCAACGCGTTGGTCAGATTTCGCGGCACCCATGACCGCACCGCACTGATTTTGGCCTTCGGCTTTGTGCTCTCCGGAATCATTGAGACCGTTGGCTATTTCGGTTTGAATGATGTGCTCCAGGCCGGGCCTGCCGCTCTTACGCGAATCCCGATGGGCTGGATGGTCGGCCGCACGATTCTCGCCGTTCTGCTGCTTTCCGCCATCGCCGTGGAACGCTACATTCCGACTGCGCGGCAACCTAGCAAGGAAACCGCCGGCGCCGTCCTGGTGGTTGTCATCGCTGCGTATCTCACGAGCCTCTCTTTTCTGGCTGCGCCCTCGGCGCCAGTCGCTCACGTAGCCAGCTTAATTTCTCGTCCTTGGGATTTGCTGCCGGGTTTGCTGTTTCTCGCCGCTGCCATCTGCTTCGGCCAGCGTCTTCGAAACAGTAAGGCGAATAAGAGCGCCGCAAGCCTTTATGACTATGCGCTTTTCGCAGTGGCATCGCTCAACGTTGTTTGCCACGTCTCCGCCGTTTTTTCGCGCCACCTCTTCGACGGCCCGTTCTTCCTCGCGGAGTTGAGCAAGACCGCCAGCTATGTGGTTATGCTCTCAGGTGCTTTGCTCGATCAGGCGCGCCTGTTCGATCAGGTTCGCTCGATGGCAGTAAGCGATCCGCTCACTAGCCTCGCCAATTACCGCCGTCTTATCAGCGTGCTGGAAGCCGAACTGGATCGTTCGCGCCGTACACAGCGCCCGTTCAGCGTGGTGCTTCTCGATATGGATGGCCTCAAGACCATTAACGATCATTACGGCCATCTCACTGGAAGCCGCGCCATTGTCCGACTCTCGAAGATTCTTCGCACTCATTCTCGCGCCATCGACACCGCCGCACGCTATGGCGGCGACGAATTTGCGCTCGTGTTGCCTGAAGCCGCTCCGGACATAGCTGCTCGGGTGGTTTCACGCATTCGGGAACGTCTCGCCGCGGAAGTGGAAGTGCCCGCGCTTTCCGTCAGCGCCGGCGTCGCCGCGTTTCCCGAGGATGGCGACACGCCGGAAAAGCTTCTCGGCGCTGCCGATCGCGCTCTCTATGGCATGAAACGACGCACCAGCAACGGCGTACAAAATCTCACGCGGATTGCTGCGTGCCTGTGAGGATGAATGCCAGTCAAATCCCACAAGCATGCTTTCCGTTTCAATCGCGTCGAGCGCCGCGTCCCCATGGAGATCCCCGTCGTTCTCGACGGTCACCGGCAAATGCCCGGTACGGAATCGACTTTTACGGAAAATGTGAGTGCGCGAGGCGCGCGGGTGGTGAGCACCCGCCGCTGGGAACAAGGCGAACGCCTGACGTTCGTTTCGCGCACCGGAGAGTTTCGCTCCTCGGCTCGGGTTGCTTACTGCCATCCTTTGCAAGGCGACGGCTTTGCAATTGGCGTGGAGTTCCTCGATCCGAAAGGGCGATGGGTTGTTTAATCCCCAAGATAGCTTGACGTAAAACGGCAAGCAGATAGGAGGGAACGCCTGGAACAAGAGAAGTCAGAAAACTTGCGCAGAATTAAAAAAATGTGAAGCGCCGTGCGGAAGGAGAAGGAGCCGCCCGGCGCTTCATCTTTTTTGTGCCCGTTTCTTATGTGCCTTATTGCATTCAGAGTTCCTGGAGAACGAGCTCGCCATTTTCCGCAATCTCGCTGGCAGTCTTGGGGAGGAACACCTCTACGCTCGTATTTTTCGGCTCAGCACGTCTTCGTATACCTTGATTGTATTTTCCACCATGCGATCGGCTGAAAATCGTTCTGCGATGCTGCATTTCGCCTTCTGGCCAAGCATGTTTCTCAGGGGCTCGTCGCTCAGAAGCCTCAGCATCCTCGCCGAGAACAATTCCAAATCAGGCTGAGGCGCCAGCAAACCGCTCTCGCCGTCCACCACGTATTCCGGCACTCCGCCGCTCGCCACGGCTAGCACGGGAAGTCCCCACGCCATCGCGGCCAAAAGGGAAGTGCCCAGAGGCTCGGCCAGCGAGGGAAACAAAAAGACATCGAGCGCCGAGTAGACTTGCGACACGTCTTGCACGAATCCGGCGAAGTTCACGGCGTCTTGCAGCCCAAGCTGTCTAACCAGCGCCTCCAGTGCGGGACGGCAGGGGCCGTCCCCAGCCAACAGCAAACGTGCCGTTGGAATTTTCTTGAGTACTGTTGAAAATGCACGCACGGCGATTTCCTGTCCCTTTTCCGGGAGCAGGTACCCGACGCAACCCAGCAACATTTCTTTTCCGTTCACGCCCCAGCGCTGCCGTGCATGCTGGCGCGCTTCCGGCGTCGGAGGAGACGGGACGTCCACCCCCTCATAAACGACCGCCAATTTTTCGGGAGGTATGCCCGAGTCCAAAACGCTTTGCTCTACGAAATGGGAAATGGCGATAACGCGCAGAGGTATCTGGTAGCGCTTTCCCGCCAGTCCGCCTCTAGACAGCGGATACGCCACTCTTCGCGAAAGCACTATGGGAACTTTTTCTTGCGTGCCCGCCAGCCATGCCGCCGTCAGGGCATGCGGCTCGTTGGCATGAAGCACATCGTAGTTCTGCTTCGCGAGCAATTTATGAAGCAGCAGAGCGGCGCCAATTTGCCGCGCACTTTTACCGACATTGTGAACTGTTATTCCCGCGGTTTGCGCGCGGCGAGATAGTGGTGAATCCTGGACCGATAACAATTGGGCGTCGTGCCCGAGAGCGCGAAGACCTTTAACCGTCAAGAGCGCTTGGCTTTGACCACCGCGCCATTCGCGCTCCAGATCGACATAGAGAATCTTCATTCCGGATCCGCCGTCTCGGCGTTTCTCACCAACTCTCCCAGCTTGGCATATTTGAGACGCACGGAGCGCGCCGCCATTTGCGAGATAAGCGCGCCGCGATACCCGTCCATGAACCCACCGCGCAGAAAGTAGTTTTGAAACCAGCTCCAGGGTGTCGCCAGCCACATCGCCGCCCGCCAATTTCGTTTCCGAGATTCAAACATTTGTCTCGCGGCGAGTGTTGTGTACTTTTCAACCTTAGCCTCATGCTCCGCGAAGGACCGTACGGTGTAGTGCAGCAAGTCGCCAGGGAGCCGTCCCGCTTGGCCTTCGAAGCGCAGTGCTTCATGGATGATTCCTGAAAACTGTGCCGCATCCCGCCTGTACAAACGCCGCTGAAAATCGGGATACCAGCCCGAATGCTCGATCCAGGCTCCCAAATACCACGTTTTGCGCGCCATTTCGTACACACTGAATTTGGGTTCGTGTTTTTTCCAATCCAGAAGGGAAGTTTGCAAAGCGCTGCTCAGATCTTCATCCGCATCCAGCGACAGGATCCAATCGTTCTGCGCACGCGCGGCTGCGAAATTTTTTTGCTCGGCGTAATTTGTCCAGGGGCGTTCGAAGAATGCCGCACCATATTCGCGGGCGATCTCCGCGGTCCGATCCGTGCTCCCGGAATCGACAACGATAATTTCGTCCGCGATTCGGCCAAGCGACGCCAGCGCGCGAGGCAAGTCATGTGCCTCGTTGAGTGTGATCAGGCAAGCGGAGAGGCGGTTCATCGGGTGTATCGTAAGCGCGATGCAGTCGCCAATATCTTACACTCACGATGCACCGGTTCAGGGCGTAATTTGGAAGTCCAGGACAGCGATGCCGCATCATTTTTTCTGGAGACTGACGCGAATCCGGCTCTCGCCAATGCGGAACTCCGAGCCATCCTGCAGCATGGCTGCCCGGACCCGCTCCTCGTCAAAAAACGTGCCGTTGGTGGAATTCAGATCTTTTAGATTAATGAATTTATCCCGCACTTCCAGCAAGCAATGATGCCGGGAGATTTCCGGGTCATTCAGCGGGATATCCGCGCCCTTTCGTCCAATAACCACGCGCGTTTTTGCCAGGCGGATGACTTCGCCAGCTGCCGGCCCCGACGTGATCGCAAGGACAAAAACTCCCTCGGCGGGCAATTTCAGACCGTCATCTTCCGGCGGAAGGTGCAAATTCGAGCTGGTTGAGTCCGCCCGTGCAAACGAAGGCAGCGGGCTGATGACCACGGTTTGGTCCGGGCGCCGTGTGAGTTCGACGACGGTGGTTTTCCCGCATTTCGAGCAGCGAAACTGTACTTTGGGATGGACGCTCGCGTCGGCGTCCTTGAGATTGTGCTCGGTTCCACAGTGGACACACTTGGCTTGCATCACTCTAATTTAACACCCGGGGCTGGGCGGAGTTGCGTTCTCTTCCTGCGCATGTTGCAAGGGTAATTTAATGGCCCGAGAGAACGCGATTCGCAAAGCGGAGAGGCAGCTTACCCGCTTGTTGTGCTAGCATTGAACATTCCAATCCAATCAGGAGAGCGTTTGTGGCGGAACATATTTCGCGCAAGGAACTGAAGCAGGACAAGATCCATGATGCGATCGAGCACGGCGCCGAGGCGGTTTTTTCCCACAGCACGATTCTCGCCATCGCTATTCTGGCGGCCGTAATCGTCGCCGTTGGCTATGCCGGCTGGCGTTTCTATACGGATCGCAAGACGGTACAAGCTTCCGCCTCGCTGGACGTGGCCATGAGAACCTATTCCGCTCGCGTTGGCACTGTTCCTGACCCAAATGACCCCGGCGAAATACTTTATCCGACGGAGGAGGCCCGCGCCGAAGATGCGGCGCAGAAATTCTCCGTCGTTGCCGAAAAATACCCCAGCACGAATCCTGGCAGACTGGCCACCTACTATGCGGCGCTGTGCTATGAAGACCTGGATCGCCAGAATCAAGCTCTGGAGGAACTGAAGAAAATCACTTCCAGCAAAGACAAGGAACTGGCGGCGATGGCGCAGTATCAAATGGGAGTGATTTACGAGCGCACCGGAAAGCCGGCCGATGCCGCCAAAGTTCTCCGCACTCTAGCGGACCACCCTTCGGTTTTCGTGCCGCGCCCTGTGGCTCTTCTCGAATTGGCTGAAGTTCTGCGTCAAAGCAATCCACAGGAAGCTGCCGGCGTCTATGAGCAACTTAAAAAGGAATTCCCCAATACGGCGGTTGCGGACGAGGCGGAACGCGGTCTGGAAACGCTCGCGCCAAAATCCTGAGCTCGGTTATTTTGCGGAGCAAACCGTGGCGCAATTTCTTGTGTTCTAGGAGCTTTTGAAGCGCCTTAGAAACGCATTCGGAAGCAGATCCCATTGCCGGAGCCGCTCATCGAACTGCACTCGACAAGCGCGCCGTGGGCGATGCGCGCCGAACTCTCGCGCGGCCGCCGCTATCCTGAATCTCCGCATCCCTATCGCAGCGTGTATGCACGCGATCGCGACCGCATCATTCATTCCCGCGCTTTCCGCCGCCTCGAAGCCAAGACTCAGGTCTTCACCATCCGTTACTCCGACCACTTTCGCAATCGCCTCACGCATACTCTCGAAGTTTCGCAAATCGCCCGCACGGTTGCCGCCGCTCTGGGCCTCAATTCGGAACTCGCCGAAGCACTCGCGCTCGTTCACGATATCGGCCATCCCCCCTTTGGCCACGCCGGAGAACGCACGCTCGACGAGCTGATGCGCGCTCACGGCTCGCGCTTCAATCACAATCTCCAGGCGCTGCGCATCGTCGAACAATTTGAGAGTCCCTATCTTGATTTTCCCGGCTTGAATCTCAGCTTTGAAGTTCGCGAGGGCATCATCAAGCACTCCCACGACTACACCGCCGCGGAGCTGCCCCATCTTGCCGAGTATCTTCTCGAACTTCGCCCGCCGCTCGAGGGCCAGCTCATCGATTGGGTCGACGAAATTGCTTACAACACGGCTGACCTCGACGACGCGCGGGAGGCAGAACTTCTCGATCTCGACGCTCTGCGTAATGAAGTCCCGATTTTCGCCGAGGCCTATGCACAAATAGACGCTACTTATCCCGCTGGACGGGAGAAGCTCAAGTTCAATGCAGCTCTTCGACTCGTGCTGGATCGCCTCGCCACTGATCTCATTGAGACCACGCAACAGCGCGTGCTCGCTTCCGGAGCCGCTTCCGTGCAAGACATTCGCCGTGCCCCGCAAAGACTCGCCGGTTTCAGTGACTCGCTCGCGCAGCGAAACGCGGAGATGAAGCGTTTCCTCTTCCAGCACATCTACAATCATCCTTCCATCACCGAAGACCGCGACCGTTCCCTCCGCTGCCTCGAGGAACTTTTCCTGTACTACCTCGATGCGCCCGGCTCCATGCCCTCTTCTCACGAAGAATCGGTCCTCACGGAACCGCGCTATGTCGTCGTTTGCGATTACATCGCGGGCATGACCGATCAATTCCTCCTCCGCAAACACCAGGAGCATTTCGGCGCCTGAGCTTCCGTCCCCCCAGGTCAAACTTCCTAATCCCCCTGAATACCTCGGCCATCCAGGCGCTGCCGTGTGAATTACCTTTACTCTGAAACAGTTTTCGCGATTCATGGGGCGCTACCATTTATGTCGCGACCGCGTCCGCGCAGTCTTCTACAGCGAGTGTGATAGCCTTAGCCGTCCTCAACCAGCGAATAGGTGAAATGACGTATGTCGCCGGGTCCACCCACTTTCCCTGTGCTCCGATGGTTTAGCTTGCTCTGGATGGCTGTCTGGCTTCCCGCGTACTTCCGTGTTTTTGGCTGGGCCAATCTTCTGCACCTGTGCGACGTCGCTGTGCTTCTGACGTTTGTGGGTATTTGGTGGGCAAATCCTTTGTTACTTTCAAGTCAGGCGGTCAGTTCGCTGGCGGCGGGTTTGTTTTGGATTCTGGACGTTGGCTGGCGTTTGGTCACGGGACGTTTTCTCATCGGCGGCACGGAATATATGTGGGATGCGCGATACCCGCTCTGGGTCCGCCTGCTCTCGACGTTTCACGTCGGGCTGCCGCTGGTTCTTCTGTGGACGCTTCGCCGAGTCGGCTACGACCGCCGCGCATTGGCTCTCCAAGCGGCGATTGCGGGGATTCTTCTGATCGTCTCGCGCTTCCTGTCTGCCGAACTGAACATGAACTACGCATACAGCGATCCCGTATTCCACCGCACCTGGGGACCCGCTCCCGCGCACCTTTCGATGATTTTCATTCCGCTCGTAGCGCTGATCTATTGGCCCACGCACCTGCTGTTGTGCTGGCTCTTTCGAGTCCCCGGCGCATCGCCTTGAGGCCCATCATCCTAGCGTGCGGTCTGAACTTGAAACATTGCGTGCGCGAACCTCCATCACGTAGGTTTGGAGTTCATAGTGCTGAGAAATCGTCCAACATGTCTGTCAATCCGCTAGCTTTAATTTCTCAAGATAGGTGTTGAAGGCCGCTTTGATCCTGGCCGCCTCTGGTGGTTTTGTTTTATATTCCATCAAAGGCGTTATGAAGTCATCCATCGCTTTGTCGATCTCTTCGAACTGATCGGCATGCGTTTTCTTGAGCGCCATATCGCCGCCGTAGTCTTCTGCTTTATCCCACAACCGCTCGAGGACACGTGCAAGCTCAGCTGCAACGGCCGTGTCGCCCTTCTGATATTCCAGATAGGTGTGTTGGGCCAGCGCTCGATAAGCGCCCATCTTGGTGTTATCGACTCCGTCGGTTTGCGGGACCTTTCTTTCCTGTGCGCCAGCCAGAGAGATGGCAGCTGATCCGAACAACAAGACCAGCAGCATCGCTACGATCCAACTGACCCCCATATGAGACGAACGCCTCAACGTAATCCTCCCAAAAAGTAGTCCAAGAAGTAGCCCAATCTATCTGCCGATGGCCTATGAAGATTTATTTTCTCAAGTTCTAACTACTTAAACCGGGAAACTTGCCGCAAGGTCGCACGCATTCTACCCAAGGAAGTAAATCATTTAAGCGGTTTCTATGCCCGCAAGAGCCCCGTCTGATGACGCGGACGTTTTTTCGCAGGATCGTGATTCGCCCACCACTCGCGCCATGCGTTGGCATCGTTGCCGAGTTCCGCTCCTGTGATCACGCGCAGCGTTCCATAAACAAGTTCCCGCGTCGTGGTATTCAGCGAATCATCGTCCGCCAGATTCAGCAGATGAGGCACGGCTGCCAGACGTTCTTCACGCGTCAGCAACCCGGATTGCCCGAGGCTGCTCGCCGCGCGTTCGCGGACTTTCGGCGAAGGGTCGTGGGCCAGAAGGTCGAGTAAGGGGCCAATCGTGGCGTCGTTGCCCAACATCGCCAGCCCTTCAACCGCCCAATACCGCGTGTGCTCGCTGGGATTGTGCGCGTAGTTCAGCAAACTGTTCAGCACTCTATCAGGCTCGATGCCGCGATTTCCCAAGGAGCCGAGCCGCCACAAGGTCATTCCCCGGCTTCCAGGATCGCGCCGCAACTGCCGGATCAATCGCGTCACGCATTCCGGCGATTTGCTCAGATTGTTCGCCGCGAGATCTACATCTACCGCTACCGTCCGCACGCGAAGGTTGCCTGAATTCAGCGCCGCCAGCACCAGGTCAAAAAGCTGATCCGTGTTTTTCAGTTGTCCGCGCCAGCCATCCACTTTTTCTTGGAGAAGGTCCAGCGAAGCCGTGTCGTCGTGCAACACTCGCTCCAGCAGGCGTTCCGCTTGCTGCTGCGCCGGAAGTTTGTTGAGTTCCGCATCGCCCTTTTTCTCGGGCGCTGGCATGTGCCCTGTCGAAACGGCGCCAGAAGAACTCTGTGCCGAGAGCCTGTTGTCCAATCCTTGGGCAGGCAGCGTCGTTCGCGCAGTCTGAAAGCCTGCCACCAGCGAAAGGCTGCCGAGGACCACGAGGAATATGGCGTAGTTGACAGGGCGGCGTCCTCCGCCGGCTTCTGGCCGCTCTGTGTCCTTGTCGTTCCTTGCGGAAACTTGATTTTGCTGCCCGTTCATTCGCTTTGGCTCCGCCACAATCCAGCGAGACAACTGCAAGCTGCTCCAAGCGAAATTACGGGGCGGGATGGATTCGGCCTATGGTACGACAGTCCAGCAAGCCTACATGAGCATGCTAAACGCAGTAGTATCATATAGTTAGAGAGGTTACTCATAAGCGGCGGCGTTTCCGACTCCGTCCCTGCGTACAGGTGGTTCGCAGCCCGGGATTGTGCAGGGAAGGCGCGGGTACCAATCGAGGCGGGGAATCGACCGCTTCGGTGCCCACGCGAGGCGATTTAATTCCCGCGATGCAGGTTACAGAAGTTTTGTGCTTTTCTTGTTCTTGATGACCTCGATATGAAAATACTAATAACGGCACACAGTCCCAGAGTTTGGTTGACCATCCAAATTCGTCACGCAATGCTAAGAGACAGCCTTACAACATTGAAGAGCGGAGTGTTCCATGCGCTACGCATGCTTAAACTCGGCTGGTGTCTCGCGAGCCGGCCAACGGACGGCCCGGCTGCCCCTTGTGCTATCGCTGGCGGCGCTCCTTTTTTCGTCTCCGGCCTTGTTTGCCCAATCCACGGATGGTCAGGGGCCCAGCGCGTCACTCTCTGACTCCCAGCCGCAAAGCCCACAGGACATCAAGCCCGTTCCCGTTTTGCAAGTATCGACAGGTTTCATCACCACATTTGACGGCGGCCAGCCGCAACTCGGTCCCATCGTCACCCCCGTCCTCCTCGTGCCAATCGGCCAACGCTGGCTGTTCGAAACACGCGCCACTTTTGAGTCGGATTTGACTCAAGAACCGGGTATGAGCGGTTTCCACGGGAATTTGGATAAAGAAGTGGAATACGCGCAGTTGGATTTCATCGCGAATCAATACATGACGATCACCGTGGGAAGATTTCTCACTCCGTTCGGGATTTTCAACGAGCGCTTGTATCCTGTGTGGATCCGGAATCTGGCAACCGACCCGCTGACCCTGCCGATCGGCGTTGGCCCCAGCAACGCAAGCACGGGTGCCATGGTGCGGGGCGGATTCAGAGCCAATTCGAGTTTCAACATCAACTACACGGCCTACTACTCCGCACTCTCAACGGTTTCGCCCGTGGACTCAAGCCGTTTCGCCGGCGGACGTGCGGGTATTTTCGTACCTAAGGCACGCCTGGAAATTGGCGGCTCGTTTCAACATCTGCTCCAAGATGACCACTCCAATCTTTACGGATTCTATCTAGCCTGGCAGCCGAGAGCCCTGCCGCTGGATATTCGTGCGGAAACGGCTCGCTCTAGCACGGGAAGCGGCTATTGGGTGGAATCAGCGTATCGATTGAGCCAGTTGCCCTTCGCGCAGAATGAAATGCGTCGGACTCAACTGGTGGCACGCATGCAACAGTTCTATACCGGAGCGGTTCCCAGCGTTTCCGTGCTACCCGTGAACACCAACATGTTCGAATTTGGCTTGAATTATTACTTTGAAAATGATTTCAGAGCCATGAGCAGCTACGGACGGCAATTCAGCCCGCAAGGTAACGCGAATGTGTGGACGATTGGTCTGACCTACAGGCTAGTGATGCCCTTGGGTCGCGGGGAGATTGAATAATGAGCAGACGTGCAATTCTCGCTATCGCTTTTGCAGCGCTAATCGCGTCTACGGTCACGGCCATTGCCCAGGACCGCGTAGATGCGCCCCGCACGCCGAGCGCTGCGCCTCCCTCGCAGGCTCAGCAAACCGTGGCCGCGGCAGATTCGACAAATTCCACTTCAGCTCCTGCGCCAGCCTCGGACACGGCATCCCGCCACACCGTGCGGGCTGCCGTTCTTAACGAGCGCGCTATGCGCATCGAAGGGGAGAAGAGATTCCATACCAACTGCGGCCGGTGCCATGTGGCGCCGCAGAAGTTTCCGCCGCGCGCGATGGCCACGATCGTGCGTCACATGCGTGTCCGCGCCATGGTTACCGACGAAGATATGCGGCTGATTCTCCGGTATATGACGGAATGAACATGAACAGGAACGGGGCTCCGGGCACAATGCTTCCAAGATTTCTTGCTGCTTTGGCAATCGCCGCCACCTGCTGCGCTTTACCATCCATCGGCGCACAAACTTCCCCGCGTGTTATTGAAATTCTGGCCGATCGTGACAGCCGGTTCAAAATCGCCGGTCAGGAACAACCGCAAATAACCGTAAAGGCGGGCGAGAAAATCACTTTGAGGATCACCGCGATTAAAGCGAAGAACCACAATAGAGACGGCTCCGTCCACGGATTCACGCTGCTGCGAGCCTCGGATCGCAAACCCGTTGAAGGCTGGGACTTGCTGCTCAAGCCGGGAACCCAGGAATTTGCCTTGACGGCGCCTAGCGAACCCGGTGAGTACGTTGTCATCTGCACCGTCATTTGCAGCATGGACCATGAGGGAATGACCATGCGATTTCTTGTGGAGCCTTGAATCAGGTAGGAAACGCCGTGCGGTTTTAAGGGCAGTGAGGAAGAGAAAGATGGTTAAGACCATTCGATGTTTACTCGGTGTCGCTATTTTGATGACCATGATGCTGACCGCCTCTTCATCGTCCGGAGCGGATGAGAAGACGTACGAGGGGGAAATCAGCGATAGCCAGTGCGCCTTCGGTGTTCATTCACTGCACCGATCCCACGATGAAATGATCGCCATGGGGCACGCAGGAAACACACCGGAAGAGTGCACGCGCTTCTGCGTCAACAAGCGCGGCGGCAGATATGTCCTGGAGACCAAGCACGATGTCTTCAAGTTGGACAATCAGGAAATGGCGGAAAAATATGCCGGACAAAGAGTAAAGCTCGTCGGCACTCTAGATTCCAAGGCCAACACCATCCAGGTCAAAGAGATCGAGCCTCTCCCCGTGAAGTGATCCGATCTGCAGAGCCAAGTCCAAAGCCGGATGCTTCGTATTCAATGACTCAGATTCTAAGGAACAGTTTGGACCGGCGTAACTTTCGTGTCGATTTGCGTGAACACAAACCGCAAACTCCATTCACTTGCGACACTTTTTCCACCCACTTCCGGCGGCGTGAAGACCCACTTTTTCGCCGTTTTCAGAGCTAGATCAGCGAAAAACTTACTCGGTCCAGGAGAATCCAGTTCCGCATCCGACACCGCCCCAGCCGCGTCCACACGCACCTTGATTCCAACGCGCACCCTTCCATTGATCGTGGCGCGCGCCTTCGGCGAGACGTCTGGCAGCACCTGATCCAGCACGTTGCCCTTCGCCGAGGCAATCGCCGCTGCAGCCGGCGTCGCCCTTTCGCCAGAGCCGGGGGATGGGCTGGACGTAACGGCGGCAGCAGGCTGCTCATTTTCAGGGTTCGTTTTCAAAGTGTTTTGCGCGGCGGGCTGTAGCGTTCCTTGCGCTGCTTGTTGTTTGGCGGCTGCGGAGGACTTTGCCGCCACGGAAACGCCAGCTTCCCGCTTGAGTCGGGCATTCGGCTTTGACGAAACCACGGCGTCGGCCGGCTTCCCAGCTACCGGATGGGTAGTCGGATGTTGTGCTCTCACAGCCGCGCCCGATTTATCTTCATGTCTATGCGTCAGAAGTCTCGGCACTGTAAGTACTGCCGCAAATATCACGGCGCACACCGCAAACGGAATAATGAAGCGCGACTTCGCTCCAGAGCCTTTGTAAGGCGGCGGCCGGTGGGGACCAGTCTGCATTCGAGCGGCAGACTGTGGCGGCACCGACATCGAGGCCATAGGCATGGGCATCGCAGGAGATAGCTGTTCTGTCGCGCCGCTCAAGCTTGGGCCGGGCGCCGGGATGGAAGCAGACGCGGAAGCCGCAGCCGCGCGCGCATTCAGCCGTGCCGCGATATCCGCCATGGTGGCCCGGCGCTGCGGCTCCAGCCGTAAACATTGGCGCGCGATTTCCTGGAATGGCGCCGGAAGATTGGCAGGAACCAATGGCTCCCGCTGTGGTCCGGATTGCCATTCCGGCAAATGCTGCGTCATCACTTCGACCAAGGTGGTCCCCAGCGACCAAACGTCGGCGGCCGGCGTCAACATCCCGCTAATCGCTTCAGGTGGATCGTAGACGCCTGTTTGTCTCGAAGAGACCTGCGATTCTCCGATGCGGGAAATCGTGTCACTAGAGAGTTTCAGACTATCCCCGCTGGCCAATATATTTGCAGGCTTCAGATCACCGTGTACGAAGCCCTTGCCGTGAAGGTATTCGAGCGCATCCAGAACGGGGCAGAGCATGTCGCGCGTTTCTTCCGGTGTTAGCGCGCGTTGCGGAACAATCTCGGACAGATTTTCTTCGGCGTACTCCATGACCAGATACAGGAGATCATTGCCTCCAAGCGTACACACGCCCGTGCCGTACAATCGCAGCAAATTCGGATGAGAAAGTCGCGAGACGAACTTCCAGTTCGAAAGCTGTGCTTCCGCCGTCCCCGGCTTTGCAGCAACAAGTTTAATCGCTGCCTTGCGCGGCTCGGTTTCGCCGTCGGCGTACTCGGTGAGGAACACCGCGCTGTGTTCGGACCCGCCAAGATATTGCCGCAAGGGAAAAACCCCCTCGATAATCTGGCCCACCCATTGTTTCGGGGCTTCGGTCATATTGCACCCCCGCCTGACCGCGGAATTTTTCAAGTCTGGCTTTTACTTAAAGCAATTCACCCGGGAAAGGGATCTGGCTGGAGGCCCCTATATTACCAATACTGCCTGACCTTTCAACTGGCCCTCAGACCAGTAGTTTTTTTCGATTCCAATCAGATACTCTGGCAGCGATCACAGGATTCGATTCCCGCGAAATGGGAGACCAGCCGTGTTCTGCGACCGCTGTGGACTAAACTTCCTTCCCAAGCAATCCATTTGCACCCGGTGCAGGCGTGTGCCCACGCGTTACTGGTTCCAGTTGATGAGTCTCGTTACCTTGCTCGTCGCCGTGGCGGGCAACGGTCTCGTTGCCATTTTTCTGCTCCCTCGCTTCGTGATGGCTCACAACGCCCACTTCATCTTCCGCGCCTGGTGGTGGTTCGACCAAAAAGTTGCGCTTTATGGCTGGGTCCTTTTCGCCGTCGCTTTATTGGCTTGGGACTACTTCGTGTGGAAGGAGGCCCGGCCCAAGGTCAAGGGCTGGTTCACACGCAAACTGCTTACGCTTTCGCTCGCCGCAGGCGTCGCTCCCATGATTCCCTGGTGGGTTCCTGCCGGCCAGCCGCCCGGCCAATTTCTCTCGATGATTGGAAGGTATCCTGGATTGCCTGCGATACTTGCGTGGGGCGTCGTACTGGTTGTCTCTGTCCTTCTGTGCATTGACGCGGAGTCCCGCGACTATCTCCTCGGACACGGTAGAACCCTAAGCGTGGTCAGTACTGGCATGCTCTTGCTTGTCTTGACGATGACCGTCGTCGGTTGGTCGCTGACCTACTGAAAACCTTTTGTCGCTGTTCTATTCTTCTGCGGCCCCATCAAGAGGGCACGCTGATCGCCAGCACTTCAGCGACTATCCTGGCTGACAATCGAACTTCATATCTCCACAAGCTGGGTTCGCTTGTAGGTAAGAACCAGTTAGAGGCGATTCCCTCACTGTGTTTGCGGCGCCTCGATTCGCTCCGGAGCATCGATGCGAATTTCCGTTAGATCGGAAAGAAGGTTGGCGGCCCAGCGATAGATGTTGTGTTCGCGGACAATCTGCCGCATTCGCTGCATTCGTAGAGACTGCTGATCTTCGGGCATTTCGATCGCTCGATGGATCGCTTCGGCGACCTGTTCCACATCGTATGGATTGACCAGCAGCGCGTCTGAGAGTTCGTGCGCCGCTCCCGCAAAAGTGCTCAAAATCAGCACTCCGCGCTCGTCGTCGCGCGAAGCGACGAATTCCTTGGCCACAAGATTCATTCCGTCATGAAGGGAAGTGACCATGCAAACCGAGGCCGCGCGGTAATAACGCGTTATTTCCTCATGTGAGTGATGCTTCTTCAGGAAGATGATTGGTTTCCAGCGTCCCGCTTGAAAGCGTGCATTGACGCGCTCTGCCTCCGCGCTGACTTCATCGAGGAACTGCCTGTATCGGTCGATATCCGTCCGGCTGGGCGCGCCCATCTCGACGAAAGTAAAACGGCGCATGTACGCCGGATGTTGCTCGAGAAAGAGCTCGATGCCTCGGAACCGTTCGATGATGCCCTTCGTGTAATCCACGCGATCCACGCCAACGCCCAGCAGGCTGGCTTCGACGCCCAGTTCGGCAAAGAGTTCAGCTCTTTCCCTTCCGACACTGCTGCCCTCCGGCAATGCTGGTGCCGGGTCGGAGAACGCCACGCTGATCGGATACGGCCGCACTCGCGTAACATGCCCTTGCCGGTTTACCGCGAAACGATCCCACTCCGTCAGCGCTTCCACGCCACGGTCCACTGTCTCGAGAAAATTATTGCAGTGTGATTGCACGTGAAAGCCGATCAAGTCCGCGCCCAGCAAGCCATCCAGCAAGTCTCGTTGCCAGGGGCAAATTCCAAACACCTCACGATTCGGCCATGGGATATGCCAGAAAATGGCCACTCGCGCGTCCGGACGCGCCTCCTTCACCATCCGCGGCAGCAACGCAAAGTGATAATCCTGCGCCAACAGGATCGGTGAATCTGTTCCTTCCATTTCTTCCAGGACGGCGTCCGCGAAGCGCCGATTCACTTGCTGGTAGCGCAGCCAATCTTCCGGACGAAACGTCGGACGCGTATGCGCAATGTGGCAGAGCGGCCAGAGCCCCTCGTTCGAAAACCCTTCGTAGTAGCCTTTTTCTTCTTCTTCGGTCAGCCACACGCGCCGCAGCGTGTAACTCGGGTGGTCCGGCGGAACGCGCAAATGATCGTGAGCATCCACGACTTCCCGGTCGGCGTTTCCCGATCCGTGCGCGATCCATGTACCGTCGCAGGCAATCAGCACCGGTTGCAACGCGGTCACCAAGCCGCTGGCAGGCACCAGATACCCGATGCTGTGATCTTTTTCGTTGTACACATGCATGCAAGGCTCGCGGTTCGACACAACATAGAGCGGCTTGTCCCGCAATTTGTTCCGCAAGCTCACCCGCAGCCGTTCCGCGGTCCAAAGCGAGGAGTGCGTATCCCGCAGGCGCGCCTCTTGCTCCGCTGTGGCCCGCGCTGCGTTCAGGTCCTGCGCAAGATGCGTCACTTCCTGGTGGAGTTGATCGAAGATTTCGCCTTGCGGAGGCGCTGGCGGAATGGCTTGCGAGCCGGTTCGCAGCGTCCGCAGCCACTTGGCGGTTAGGTTCAGCGGACCCGTCAAATTCCATCGCACCAACAGCAGTGCGAGCCCGGTAATCAGCACCGTTTGTACCAGCGCGTTCAGCAGCGAATCACGCAGCGCATACGCTAGCCGCGAATCGATATAACTGGTGTCATAAAAGATTCCTAGCGTGCCCGCTGCTTTGCCATCTCTTTCCAGCGGAAGCTCGTAGACGTACAGCTGCAAATCGCCCGTGTGAAGGAATTCGCCTTCGCCCGCCGCATTGTCCGTGACTTTCGAAACCGCTTTAGGACGGGTTTTCAGCTCCGGCGGGAGGCCCTCGGTGATTTCCAGCGCCCTTCCTTCTTCATCGTAAACCGCCAGTCCCCTTAAATGCTCTCGCTGCCCGTATCTCTCCACAAACCGTTGCAGCGACCGCGGGGAGTTCTGCTCCATCAGATGTTCGACGGTTTCCTGCAAGCTCTCGCCCAGATTCTCCGCTCTGTGGACGAGATCGTGGTTGAGGTTTCTCTTCTCCGTGCGCACCTGGTAGCCGGCAAATAGCAACGAAATCGCGGCCACGCTAAGGGCCAACGGCAGAGCCACCTTCGTTGTCGTGCGCATTTGCGGTCCCCTGCAGGACTAAGACTCTACAGAGCGAATCGGAGAATGATCGGACTCTATTCAGCACTCCATTCAGCACTACTCAGTACTACTCAGCACTACTAATGATAGCACTCGTACAATTCTCAATGACTCCCAACTCGCATCTTTTCCGGATTTTCTTCCGCCCGCCAAAGCGGTGCAAGCCGGCACTGCAGAATCCCTGGGTCGCTAATGAAGCTGGGTATGTCGAGACATCCGCGCCACTTCTCGGTACCGCGTTTCTCTCTAGTTCGCTAAAGCCAAAACATTAGTACTGCTGAATTCCGGAACTCGGCGTTACCACCACGTGTACCGCGATGTTTTGCCCGCTGTCCGATCGGTATTCCACCATGGCCTGCGCGCCAACCGTCAATTTGCCTTCCATTTTTGTCTTGTCGTCGATCAGGAACTGCACGGTCTGATCCTTTTCATTTTCTTTCGCAACACTCAGCTCGAATGCCGCATCGCCCACCGACGCGATCTTTCCGGACACGGATTGATTTGTCACCGCCGCATTTGTACCTTGTCCCGATTCGGCCTGTCGCACGGGTTGCGCGAACACCGCCAGGGTGAAGCAAGTCAGAAAAAGCGTAGCCAACGAAAGCATGGTTCGGATTCTCATGAAGTTTCCTCCAATTTGACTTCCACTGGGATCTTTATAAACGCATGCATAAGCGCAAGAATTAAGCCAAAGTCGCCAAAAACTTGTCGCCTCCCAGTAAGTGACGCTACTTCAGCAAGATATGCGTCCTATCGGCTAGCAGTGGTAATGCGCATCCCGGTACTAGGTCCATGCAATTCTTGCCCGTTGCCGGTCTTATTCGAGGTTCCCCTCACGGACGCAACGAAAAAACCGAGTGTCCACCTTGTTGTGGGCGCGTTTTCAACTGCTACGTTACCCGCAGCCTTTCCGCAGTGGTATCCTCTTTTGCACATGCCTAAATCGACCCACCGAATCCGAATTGGGGTGTTCCGGCGCTTCGCCGAAGATCCGAGATGACGTATGTTCGAGCGCTACACAGAAAAAGCCCGCCGCGCAATTTTCTTCGCCCGCTACGAAGCCAGCCAGTACGGCATCATGTCCATCGAGACCGAGCACTTGCTGCTTGGGCTATTGCGCGAGGACAAGGGGCTCGTTTGGAAATTTCTTCGCGAGCGCGGTGGCGCGGAATCCATCCGCTTGCAGATCGAATCTCAAATCACGCGTGGAGAGCGTCTATCCACGGGCATCGAAATTCCTGTCAGCGCCGAGTGTAAGCGCATCATAAAGAAAGCTGCCGAAGAGGCAGAGCATCTCGGATCCAAATATGTGGGCACGGAACATATGCTTCTCGGAATCCTCCACGAACAAGATTGTCTGGCCGCCCGGCTTTTGCGCGAGCGCGGTTTGACGCTCGATTGGTTTCGCGAAGAACTTGCTCGTCCTTCAGAGTATCCGCAAAGAAAATTCGAGAATGCCGCGGCGGAAATTGTTTCCTTGATGCAAATTGCACGTGCATGGGGCCTCGGTCAAGCAACGGAGTTCGCTCGGATGTTTGCCGCCGATGGCCAGTTTGTGGATCAGCAAGGCGACTTGTGGATTGGTCCGGCGCGCATCCACGAAGCCGCAAGGCTTATCTTCGCTTCCTCCAGCTGGGTTAACTCGATCGGAAAAATAGAAGATGTTCAGTTCGTGGGCAGCAAAGCCGCCATGGCGACCATGGTGTGGGAATCGCCCGGAAAGCTCGAAAAGCCCAATCCCGGTTGCGTTCGCATGACCGTCATTCTCACCCAAAAATCTGATGGTTGGATGATCGCCCGGGTCCAGGCCACCGGCCTGCAACCGCGATCCCGCACTGCAGCGGTTTAGGCCGGCTTCTCGGCTACGGGTACTAGAGCCACCCCTTGCCAACCATGCCGCAAAAGCGTCAGAAATCGGCCCCGTTCCTTGACTTGCCGCTCGCGCGACGGAATAATGATAAAGCATGAGCGTTAGCACCGGAGGCATTCAAGACGTGTTCCTTGATGTTAAAGAACTCGCTGTTCGCAAGTTGCGCATCCGGAAGAGTTACGCCCCGGCCAGCATCGATTATCATTCCTCCGAAATCAAGCAAGCCGCGACTTTGGAAGTCACCGCAACGGCCGAGCTGCTAGAAGGCCAAATTCGCATCGAGGGACAGCTGGAAACAAAGATTGAGATGGTCTGTGCCCGTTGCCTCGAACCAGTTATCGAAGACGTGAACCGCTCTTTCGATCTCTTCTATGCTCCTTTGCCGAAGGGCGCCAAGCCGAAAGAAGACCGGCTCAAGGATGATGATACGGAGATTGGCTTCTATGAAGGCGATGGCCTCTTCTTGGCGGATGTGCTGAGGGAACAAGTGCTCTTGGCTCTGCCCTTAAAGGTCATCTGCCAGAGTGATTGCCGGGGATTGTGTCCGAATTGTGGTGCTAACCTGAACCACGAGGAGTGCCGCTGCGAGACCCATTCGACGGACCCGCGACTGGCTCCTCTCGCGCGCCTGAAGCAGGACTGGCTGAAAAAACAATAGTTTCCAGGGCCGAAAGCCCATACAATCCGCCCACTGAGGCGGGAACGAGGAGTATTGCTATGCCTAACCCAAAAAGACGGCATTCGAAAAGACGGACGAGCACCCGGCGAGCTCACGATTTCCTGGAGAAGCCGGCGCTCGGCGAATGCCCGAATTGCCACGAAACCAAGCAGCCCCACCAGGCTTGTCCCCATTGTGGCTACTATAAAGGCCGCGCCGTGCAACAAAAGTCGGCCTAAAGCCGCCTTTTTTCTCGTGGCTCCCATCCAGGAACTGGCGGCCAGATAAAGCGCTCGGACAAATCCGATGATTACAATTGCTGTTGACGCCATGGGCGGTGACAACGCGCCCCGCCCCGAGGTTGAAGGCAGTGTTCTGGCTGCGCGCGAGTTGGGCGTGCGAGTCATGCTGGTCGGGCAACCCAGCGTCGTGCGCGCGGAGCTGGCCAAGCATGCCTCGCCGAACTTGCCTATCGACATTGTCCCGGCAAGCGAAGTGATCACTATGGAAGATCACCCCGCTCAGGCATTTCGGCGCAAGAAAGACAGCTCGGTCCACGTCGCCACCCGTCTGGTGCGTGAAGCCAAGGCCGACGGCTTAGTCAGTGCTGGCAACACCGGCGCCGTCATGACGGTGGCACGATTTTTGCTCGGTACTCTCGAATCCGTTGATCGCGTGGCGCTTGCTGCGCCCTTTCCGAACGCGAAAGGTGGCGTTTCCGTGCTGCTGGATGTCGGCGCCAACGTGGATTCCAAGCCCGAGCATTTGGTGCAGTTCGCGGTGATGGGCGAAATTTATTATCGAGCCACCTTTGGCAACCGTCGTCCCCGCGTCGGCCTCTTATCCGTCGGTGAAGAAGAGATAAAGGGCAATGAACTCACCCGAGAGGTTTACACGCGCTTGAAAAAAAGCGCCGTGCATTTCGTCGGCAATGTCGAGGGCGGAGATCTTTTCTCCGGGAATGTGGACGTGATCGTAAGCGATGGTTTCGTCGGCAATATCGCGCTGAAAATCTGCGAAGGCCTGGCCCTCCAGATTTTCGGCTTGCTCAAAAAGTCCATCCAAAGTTCTCTTGCTTCGCAGGTTGGCTTTCTTTTTTCGCGCGGCGCCTTGAAAGGCTTGAAGAAGACGATCGATTACACGGAGTACGGTGGTGCGCCTTTGTTAGGCGTTCGCGGCGTTTGCGTCATCGGCCACGGCCGCTCGAATGCCAAGGCCGTGAAAAACGCTATCCGGGTGGCCGCAGGCCTCGCTCGCGCGCGCATCAACGAAAAAATCGAACAGGAGCTCTCGGCCGCGAGCGTTCTCGCATGACGGCTCAGGAGAGGAATTGACGATGGGCAAAGTCGCATTTGTATTCCCCGGTCAAGCGTCGCAGTACCCCGGCATGGGCAAAGAACTTGCCGAAAAGTTTCCGGCCGCACGCGCGGTTTTCGATGAGGCCGATAAGGCCCTCGGTTTCTCCATCTCCAAAATCTGCTTTGACGGCACCGAGGACGAGCTCAAGCTCACCACCAACACCCAGCCCGCTATTCTCACCTGTTCAGTCGCCGTATACCGCGTCCTCGCGGAAAAAGGCCTCACTCCCGATTTTGTAGCCGGCCACAGCCTCGGCGAATATTCCGCCCTCGTAGCTGCCGGCGCGCTCAAGTTTTCCGACGCCGTCCAACTCGTTCGCAAGCGCGGCGCCTATATGCAGGAAGCCGTTCCCGCAGGCGTGGGCGCGATGGCCGCCATCATGGGATTGTCGCCCGCGGTTGTGGCCGATGCCTGCAAACGTGCTGCGAATGGCGAAGTCTGCTCTGCTGCTAACCTCAATTCGCCCGAGCAAACGGTCATCTCCGGCCATGCCGCCGCCATCAAGCGCGCCGTCGAAATCGCCTCTCAGCTCGGTGCAAAACGCGCTGTCATCTTGCCCGTTTCCGCCCCCTTTCATTCTGCGCTGATGATGCCCGCGCAGGAGCGCCTGGCCCAGGATTTGAAGAGCGTAGCCTTCGCAAATTTATCCGTGCCTCTGGTGACCAACGTCGATGCCGACACCATCACGACGGGCGATGAAGCCCGCGAAGCCCTGATCCGCCAAGTCACCATGCCCGTGCGTTGGCAAGAATCGGTCCGCCTCCTCATCGATGAAGGCGTAAACACGTTCGTCGAGGTCGGTCCAGGCCGCGTCCTCACCGGCCTCCTGCGCCAAATTGAGCGTTCCGTCGCCACGCTCAACGTCGAGGACGAAAAAAGTTTGTCCGCCACGGTAGAAAAGATCGCCGGCGCTCGTTCCGACGCCGCGTAGCATAGAGTTCAGTCTGTGCGCGGTCGAATGAATCTGCTGGATGTATCCGTTCAGCCGAAGCCGTAACCCAACGTAGGATGCCCCACCTTCGTTTTGTGAAGGTGGGTCCTGAATCGAGATTTTAATTTCGTAACTGTTGCGCTTGGGTCGAGATTTTAATCTCGTATCAGTTGAGCACAGGGAAAAAATAAGATGTTCAACCTAAAAGACAAAGCAGCCCTCGTCACCGGCGCAAGCCAAGGCATAGGCCGCGAAACCGCCCTAGCTCTAGCCGAAGCAGGCGCCAAAGTCGCCGTCGCCGCCCGCAACGAAGAAAAACTCACCACCCTCGTCAATGAAATCGTAAACGCCGGCGGCGAAGCCCTAGCCATAAAAATGGATGTAGCCGACGCCGACCAAATCAAATCCGGCTTCAAGCAAACGCTGGAAAAATTCGGCCGCCTCGATATTCTCGTCAACAATGCCGCCATCACCCGCGACGGCCTCGCCCTCCGCATGAAGCTAGAAGACTGGGACGCCGTCATTCGCACCAATCTCACCGGCGCCCACCTCTGCATCCAGCAAGCCCTCGCGACAATGGTGCGAGCCCGCGCAGGCCGCATCATCAACATCGCCAGCGTAGTCGCGCAAATGGGCAACGCAGGCCAAGCCAACTACGTCGCCGCCAAAGCCGGCCTGGTCGGCCTAACCAAAGCCATCGCCATCGAAATCGCCTCGCGCAACATTACGGTCAACGCAGTCGCCCCCGGCTTTATCGCCACTCCCATGACTGACGTCCTCTCCGAAGAAGTAAAAGCCGCGCTGAAAACTCGTATCCCGCTAGGCCGCATGGGCACAGCCCGCGACGTAGCCAGCGCCATCGTTTTTCTGGCAAGCGACGAAGCCGCCTACATCACCGGCCACGTCCTCGACGTCAACGGCGGCCTGTACTTGGCTTGAGTGAAGAAGATGGCCGAAGTGGTTTGTTGTTGAACTGAGCTGGAGGAGAACCTGAGTTTCTGAAGCCCGCGTATGTTCAACCGGATTAAAGCGGAGCAGATTCTGGAGGACGCTGGAAGTGAGTCTGACTTTGTGAAGGCAGACGGATCTCTTCGGAAACTGGTCTTTTCCGTTGAGTGATCCGATAGTTGAAGCTCGCGCGCATAGCGACCGTGAATGCATCGTTCGCGCTTGGTTTGACGGTGAAGCCAGCAGAAAGTTGACCTTGCGCAGAGGGTTGCCTAGAATGGGCAGGTTGCCTGATTGACGATTTTCGAGTCCGTACCACGGCATTGGGGCCGATACACTGTTACTGTACGTCGTTGCACATCAAGCGATAGCAAATCGCGGAGGACACCGGAATGGCCAGTGTGGAAGAACGCGTTAAACAAATTATCGTCGAGCAACTCGGCGTAGATGAAGCCGAAGTCACGCCGACGGCGTCCTTCGTGGACGACCTCGGAGCGGATTCTCTCGACCAGGTCGAGCTAGTCATGGCGTTCGAGGAAGCTTTCGGAATCGAAGTTCCCGACGAAGACGCCGAGAAGATGACCACGGTGAAAGACGCCGTCGAGTACATCGATAAACACGCCAAGGGAAAGTAAGCCACGAAATTATCACCTCAACAGGGAGCATTACAGAGTTGACTCGCCGGGTAGTCGTTACGGGTGTTGGACTTGTCTGCGCGCTGGGCATCGGCACGGAGGAATCGTGGAAGAACCTCGTCGCCGGCCAGAGCGGTGTCGGCACGGTCACACAATTCGATACCACCGGCTTCGACTGCAAAATCGCAGGTGAAATTAAAAACTTCGATCCCTTCCAGTGGATCGAGAAAAAAGAACTGAAAAAAATGGGCCGCTTCATTCAGGTGGCCCTCGCCGGTGCGGACTTCGCCGTGAAATCCGCCAACTGGAAGCCCGAGGATTCCGATCTCAACGAAGTCGGCGTCTACGTTTCTTCCGGCATCGGCGGGTTCGACATCATCGAGCGCGAGCACAGAAAATTGGTCGAAGGCGGCCCCAGCCGAATCTCTCCCTTTTTCATTCCTTCGGCCATCGTCAATCTCGCTTCCGGTCACATTTCCATTCGTTACGGCGCCAAGGGACCAAATTCCGCCACCGCCACCGCCTGCTCCGCTTCCGCCCACGCCATCGGCGATTCCTTCAAAATCATCGAGCGCGGCGCGGCGGACATGATGATCTGCGGCGGCACCGAAGCCACTGTTACCCCCATGGGCATCGGCGGTTTCGCTGCCATGAAAGCGCTTTCCACTCGCAATGAAGATCCCGCTCACGCCAGCCGTCCGTTCGACGCCGGCCGTGATGGTTTCGTCGTCGGCGAAGGCACGGGTATTCTCATCCTCGAATCCCTCGATCATGCGCAAAAACGCAATGCTCCTATCCTCGCGGAAATCGTTGGCTACGGCATGTCCGGCGACGCCTATCACATTACGCAGCCTGCCGCCGATGGCGACGGCGCCTATCGCGTCATGCGAGCTGCCATCAAGGATGCCAAGCTCGCTCCCGAAGACATCGGCTACGTCAACGCCCATGGAACATCCACTCCGCTTGGCGACGTCATCGAGACGCGCGCTCTCAAAAGGGTTTTTGGCGATTACGCGAAAAAGGTTCCTGTCAGCTCCACGAAATCCATGACCGGCCATCTCCTCGGTGGCGCCGGCGGCCTCGAAGCGGGCATCAGCGTTCTAGCGTTGCGCGACCAGATTCTGCCGCCCACCATCAATCTCGAAACCCCCGATCCCGAGTGCGACCTCGACTATGTCCCCAATGTCGCCCGCAAAGCCTCCGTCGAATACGCGCTCTCCAATTCCTTCGGTTTCGGCGGCACAAACGCCGCCCTGATTTTCAAGCGCTGGTCCGGGTAGCACAGACTTCAGTCTGTGCCCGCGGCCGCACCGCCGAAAGCAATCGCGGAGCCAGAAAAATGTGCAATGTACCGAATCCGTTGTAGTGGCCGGTCTTTAGACCGGTCCGCCGACGGCGCAGCGTCGTTGCTTCTGATTGCAATCGTAGCGGCGGCCTTCAGGCCGCCACCGGCTGAGGCGATGGTCGACCCAGTCGAATCCGTTAGTAACTAACAATCGTAAGTTGGTATAATGATTCCAGATCGCTCAACAAAAGTCCGGCAAGGATTAATCCCGTGAACATCATCGTCTGCATCAAGCAAGTCCCGGCAAAAGACGCCCCGCTCTCCATCGCCGGCAACTGGATCAAGGAATCCGACATCGGCTTCGAAATGAACGAGCCCGACAGCTACGCCCTCGAAGAAGCCCTCCGCCTGAAAGAAAAACACGGCGGCGAAGTCATCGCCCTCTCTATGGGCCCCGAGCGCGTCAAGCAAACCATCAAAGAAGCTCTCGCAAAAGGCGCCGACCGCGCCATCCACATTTCCGATGAAAATTTCGCCCAACTCGATCCGCTAGGCTCCGCAAAATCCTTGGCCGCCGCCATCGCAAAAGAAAAAGCCGACCTCGTCCTCACCGGCCTGCAAAGCGACGACCACGGCTTCGGCCAAACCGGCGTCCTCCTGGCCGCGCTTCTCGATCGTCCTCACGCCACCATCATCATGGCCATCGAAGTCGCCGGCGACAAAATGAAGCTCAAGCGCGAGCTCGAAGCTGGCTGGTTTCAGCACATCGAGTGCCCGCTGCCCGCCGTCCTCTCCATCCAGTCCGGCATCAACAAAGTTCGCTACGCCACGCTAAAAGGCATCATGGCCGCCAAGAAAAAAGAAATCGCCACCATCACTCGCGAATCCCTCGGCATCCAGCACGAGCCCACGCAAAAAATCGAAAAAATCTACATCCCCACAAAAACCAAGAAAACCGAATTCCTGACGGGCACAGCAAAAGAAGTCGCCACCAAGCTGGTCGAAAAACTCAAGTTCGAAGCGCGGGTTATTTAGTCAGGCTCCAAGTACCGTCATTTCGAGCGAAGCGAGAAATCTCTCTTCGTCTCACATTAGGGAAGCGTGAAAAAGGAAAGCTCGATGAAAATTTTAGTCATCACCGAACTCCGCCAAGGCAAATGGAACAACGCCAGTTTCGAAACGCTAGCCGCCGCCCAGCAAATCGCCAAGGACACGTCCAGCACAATCAGCGCTCTCGTGATCGGTAAAGGTGTAGCCGCATTCGCCGGCGAACTCGCCACAAAAAACGTCGCCGAGGTCCTCCAAGTCGAACACGACCTCCTCGAATCCTACACGCCAGACGGTTTCTGCATCGCCCTCAAGCAAGTCATCGACTCCATCAAGCCCGACCTGGTCCTCTTCCCGCACACCTACCAAGTTCGCGATTTCGCCCCCAAACTCGCCGCCACTCTAGGCAAAGGCATGATCGGCGACTGCATCGGCTACCGCAACGAATCCGCCAAACTCATCTTCGTCCGCCAAATGTTCCAAGGCAAAACCGCCGCCGACGTCACCTTCCAGGGCGCCGCCCCGTGGTTCGCCTCTTTCCAATCCGGAGCCTTCCGCGCCGATCTCCTCGCCGCGCATCCCTCCGGCAAAGCTCCCATCAACGTATTCGCAGTCACACTAAGCCCCGATCAAATCCGTACCAAGCCCCTCGACCTTTTCAAAGAAGCCAAATCCGCCGTCGATCTCACCCAAGCCCCCATCATCGTCTCCATCGGCCGCGGCATCAAAGCTCCCGAAAACATTCCCCAAGCCGAAGCCCTCGCCAAAGCCATCGGCGGAGAAATCGCCGCCTCCCGCCCCATCTGCGACGAAGGCTGGCTCCCCATGGAGCGCCAAATCGGCAGCTCCGGCCAAACCGTCGCTCCCAAGCTCTATCTCGCCCTCGGCATCAGCGGCGCCATCCAGCACGTCGTCGGCATGAAAGGCGCTCGCACCATCGTCGCCATCAACAAGGACGCCAACGCCCCCATCTTCGAAATCGCCGACTACGGCGCCGTAGCCGACATCTTCGAAATCATGCCCGCCCTAACCGAAGCCCTCGAAAAATCCAAAACCTCCTAACCGCTCCCCCGCGCTCCCATGGAAGGGTTCTCGTTTTTTTCCACTGGCCATTGGTTTAGCTTCCGGTTAGCGCGTTTGTCAGGCAGCTTGTTCGCAGGTTCTAGACACCCGATGGGTCAACGGCCTAAACTGTTATTGATGAGCAGTTACTATACAAGGTCACTATTTGTTATCGCTCTGACACTCGCCTTGCACTGCGTTCCCACCAATTCTAGAGCGCAAAGTGTCGCACCCTCGGAGAAGCCTCAAAGTGGCGCGGTTGCGGTCAAAATACCTTCGCCGATATATCCTCCAGTTGCACGGGCGGCCCGTATAGCAGGCGACGTGGACGTGAGGTTTGCTATTCGACAAGACGGGAGTATTGCATCGGCGGAAGTTCTAAGCGGTCACCCGCTGCTGAGACCGGCTGTACTGAACAGTACAGAAAACGCCCGGTTCGAATGCCGAAACTGTACCGAGGCAACAACGTATTACCGACTCGTGTATACATTCGAGATCGAAGGGCAGTGTGAATGTGAGACGCCGGAAAGCAGGTCCCTGCACGAGCAAGCATCCCCGACTTATCCCCGAATAACGGACGCGCCGAATCGCCTCACGGTTACTGCCGAAATACTATGCATTTGCGACCCCGGATCTGACTTTAAGAAAAAACGCTCCTTGAAGTGCCTTTATCTGTGGAGATGTAGCTACTGACTGACTGACAGACCGTCGCTAGTCCCCGATAAGCCGACGTAACCGGACACCGAGGCGCAATTGGCAAAAGTAATCGTCGGGATGACCATCTCGCTGAACGGCTTCGTAGCCCACCAAAAAAATGTCATTCCGAGCGAAGCGAGGAATCTGCTTTTTCTTCTCTGTGCCCTCTGCGCTCTCTGTGTTCTCTGTGTAAAATGTTTTTCTTTCCCGTTCAAGGCGACGAAAAATGAAAACCGACTTCCTCCGATTCAACGGCGCCGTCCAGCATGATCCTGCCATCGATGCCTGGCTAAAACAACACACAGCCGAATTGGATGCCATAGCGCGCCGCTGGTTCGAAGCAATGCGCAACTGCGGCGACGAAGTCCGCGAGCTCCTCCACGACGGCTGCCCGACCGCCTGCCTGGGAGACGCCCCCTTCGCCTACGTAAACGTCTTCACCTCCCACGTAAACGTAGGCTTCTTCCAAGGCGCATCCCTACCCGATCCCGCCCGCCTACTCCAAGGCGCCGGCAAGTTCATGCGCCACGTAAACTGAAGCCAGGCACGCCCACAAACGCCGCCGCCCTAACCGCCCTAATCGAAGCCGCCTACTCCGACATAAAATCCCGCGTCGAAAACGGCTAGCTGCCTAATGTTTCGTCATGCTTCCCGAGCCGCACTCGTGATCTAAAAGGGAGGAACCGTCCCGCTTGTTCCATTCGGTTCTCGATTTCCAGCCTGGTTCGGCCGCTTAAGCTCCGGGAGCGACGAGGTAGCCAGAAATTTCAAAAGTGCAAAGGATCTTGCTCCGCGCGTTGATGTTGGGAACGGCGGCCGTGGCACCGACCCCGACGCTAAGGGGTGAAGCCGTGGTGCCGTCGCTGTAGAGGCGAAGCGGCTGGGCAAGGATGTACCAGTTGACGCTGCTGCCTGCGGTGCTGCTTGGGGCAACAGGAGCCTTGGTAGGCACGAACTTATAGGTATCGAACGTGTTACTGCTAACGTCCGGCGTCTGCAAATCGATTGTCATGACGTCCACGCCGGGGGCGAAGTCGGCCTGGCAACTGGCGCCGACGAATTCAACGACCATGCGTGAGCCGACCGGAACCTGCCCGGCCGTGCCGATGCCGCCACCGCCGGACGAGGAGCCGGGCAAAAGGATGACGATGCCAAAGATGCGAATGGCGTTATCGGCGCCAAAGCTGGTGTCGAACATACCTGGAGCATGGAAGGAACGCGAGAACGAATGGCCTAAGGCGCCAGAGGAAGCGAGCAGGAGAGGCGCGAGTAACAGGACGGAGAGAGAGATTCCAGCAAGGACCCAGGCAGTTTTCCGTGTGCGTATCATGGGAGTCTCCTTTTTTTTAAGTTAGATGGACGGTTCGGCCGGGCGGGGAGGCGCGCGGCCTTTTTCTAGGTGATGCTTATAGCATAACGGGGCAGAGTTTCAACAGTGACCTTCGCGCTAATTTACGCGGACGGGCGGATATGATTTTGGGCTACGCGGGCGGTCCGCTTTTTCTGCTTCACCCTGAGATGTAGCCGGATGTGCCGCGACGGTTCGCTTCGAATGCTTCTCGAACGCGGTTGCGGGATAACTTCCGAGTAGCCAACAACTCTCCAACAACTTGGTCTTGGTTTCCCATAATGCTGCTCGTCGCCATAGAGAATACCAATGGTTGCGAAAGACATTAGAATGGAGCACGTCATGCCGACCAGCAACATGCGCTCATGGACGGTACCCGAAATTCCTCACCTCGAGTGTTTTCGCAGTGTTGGGTTTGTCGACGACTATCCTCGCCACAGCCATCCAACCTGGGCGATCGGTGTTGTCGAAGAGGGGACAGCTGGCATTTGGTATCGGGGCGCGGATGAGCGTGTTGGCCCCGGAGGGTTAATCGCTGTCAACCCCGGCGCAGTGCATACGGGATATCCCCTGAAAAAAGCCGGGATAAGCCATTCGACGCTTTACGTCGACGAGGAACTGGTGAAGGAAGTTCTCCCGGGCATCACCATCTTGCCTGCATTCCCTCAGATAAGCATTTATGATTTGGAACTCTCGACCCGGATACGCAGTCTTTGTCGTTCTCTAGAAGTAGGCGGTCCTTACCTGGCGGTCGAAACAAAACTGCTCTCGGACCTGAATTGTTTGTTCGTCCGGCATGCCCGCGTTAATGCACGCCAGCCGACTGGGTCCGAACCTCGTCATATTGCACTGATTCAAGAGTATCTGCGCGCAAATCTTCACCGCAACGTGGCGCTGAAGGAACTTACCAAACTCACTGGACTGTCGAAAGCTTATGTGATTCGCTCATTCCGCCGCATCGTGGGCATGCCTCCGTACGAATGGCTTCTCCAAATCAGAATTCAGGAGGCCAGGCAACGCCTGCAGGACGGCGATCGAATTTGTGATCTGGCAATCGAGTTGGGATTTGCGGATCAGAGCCATTTCCATCGCCGATTCAAGAGGCTCACTGGCATGACACCTTCCTCCTACGCAGAAGGTCACTATCGTTCAAGACACAGGAATAGGGGACAGAGACAATGCGAGAGCGCGATGAGCTAACGCTGTTGAATCTGAATTTTGCAGTTGGCGGACAAGAGGTTTCCTATGCACGGCGCACGCAGTGCCTTTCACGTTTTGTTATGGATTGGGCTTCTGTCTATACTCAGTACCTTCCCGATGGGGTGTAGCAGCGCGCTCAGTCAGCAGCCAGTCCCTTCCCTGGAGTTGAAAAGCAGCAGTTTTTCCGGAGATACGATCCCCGACATGTATGCTGGCTCGAGAGAGAACTGTCCTTGTGACGGTCACGACATCTCCCCTGAGTTGTCGTGGGCGGCGCCGCCGGAACGCACACAGAGCTTCACGCTGATCGTGACCGATAAGGATTCCCCATTCGGGCTGAATTTCGTGCACTGGGTGCTTTATGAACTTCCTGCGGACAAACGCGAACTGCCACAAGGAGTCGCAAAACAGGAGCAATTGCCCGACGGCTCACGTCAGGGTCACAACGGCTTTGGCAAGATCGGCTATGTGGGGCCCTGTCCGCCGGGGCATTCGGCTCATCGTTACGTCTTTGTTTTACGCGCGCTGGACACAAAGCTTAACCTGCCTCCCGGGGCGTCGAAGAAGCAGGTTGAAAAGGCCATGAAAGGACATGTTTTGGCGAGCGGCGAACTCGTTGGCAAATACCAACGCTAGATGCGGCGCATTGTGCCCCTTCGTACTTAGGCCGTTCAATCCCAAATGAACAATATGGCTGGTGTTTAACAAGCAAGCCGGAAGTAATCAGGGTCAGAAAGGCCATTGCGTGAAATCGCGACTGCCTCGCTCGCCTTGCCTGTCTAGCCGTCTACCCGAACATGTTCCTATCGCCACGACTTTTCAACCAGGAAAGCCCACGCAAAATCCATCCGAGTTTCTAACCAGACTTACGCGGCCCCTTTCGCTTGCCCTGCGGCCGCACGTAGTGGAACCGGACCAAATAAATATTCTCGCCTCGGCCATGTTTCGCAACCTTGAGCAGGTCCAGAACGCCGAGGAATCCAGACTCGCGCGCCAGTTCAGGCGTAATATCCGGAAACCCGATCGGCTCAATCGAATCGACTTCAATCTCGCCTTCCTCCATCCGGTATCGTGCGCCCACTCGCACGCGCGGACTCATCCAGATTCGCACACTGCAAGTGATCTCCCCGCGCCGTATCCCCTCGCGCAGCCGCTTAGTGAACACCATGAAGCAAAGTTTACGTCCAACGGCGCACCGCACCTACTTTTCAAAACGCTGGCCAACCGACCGTACGTCCCGACTGAATTGGCTTGTCGGAATCTGACCCGACTACCTCCGCTTTTCCCATTTTGGTCCTTGACAAATAGTTACTTCGAGTGTATAGTTGTTCCATGTACATCACTGCGGTTCCACTCAGTCAGCGCCAGCTTCCCGCTGGCGTTTTTGCTTTCTGGGAGTGCCCTAAACGCGTGCCCTGCGCAGCTCTCGAAGAGCTGCTAGCTCGTCGGTCACCGTAAGTTCAGTGGAATCAACACTTGCAATGCAGCCCGTAATCATATGATTCTAAACTGTTTAGCATGGAATCTAAGTTCTTTAGATGCAACACTTACAAAAAAGGGGAGGGGGTGTGCACCGAGCCTCGGACCAGACACGCCCCGGACGAGTCAACCTGTCGCCATCGCAGCGGCCTCCGCGACACGCAGGAATTCCCGCAACCTTCGCGCTGTCAATCGTTTACTTCATAACTTGCGGACACCCCCGGGTGGGGGGTACAACACCACAAAATCCTTCCAGCCGTTGGCCACAACGCTGGACGAATTCCAGACGCTCGCTACGAAAGCCGCCCTCGCACGCCCGCGCAATGTCATTCCGAGCGGAGCGAGGAATCTGCTGTTCAAAGCACTTGCCCGCATCGAACGATTCCATTTGTCCTATACTGTTTGGACCCCATGAATTTGATGACTACGAACAAATTCTCTACCAGCAGGACGATGGCTCGGGATGGGTTGCTGAGATCCCCGTATTGGAAGCTGCTACGCTCTGATGAAGACTCCTGATGAAGCCAAGGCCGAGCTAAAGCTCGTTTTCGATATGATTGTGGAAGAGCGCAGCGAGCAGAAAAATGCATGAAGTCCAGCGCGAACAACTCGAAGCCGACGTCCTGATTGTCGGCGCAGGCCCTGCCGGCCTCTCCTGCGCCCTGCATCTCGCCAATCTCATCAAGAAACACAACGACTCCGGCGCCAAGCCCCCGCTCTCCTCCGAAAATATCTACGTCCTCGAAAAAGGCCGCGAAATCGGCGCCCACCAACTCTCCGGCGCCATCATGAACCCCAAAGCCCTCGCCGAACTCGTCCCCGGCTTCGAAAAATCCGCCCCCCTCGACACGCCCGTCACCGATTCCGTCGCCCTCCTCTTCACCAAAAACTCCTCCTTCCGCTTTCCCATCACTCCGCCGCCCTTCCAAAACAAAGGCAACTACGTAATCTCTCTTAGCAAGCTCACCAAATGGCTAGGCGGCCTCGTCGAAGCTGCAGGCGTAAACGTCTTCAAGGAATTCGGTGGCGCGCAGTTGATTTACGAAGGCGACGGCATCGCCGGCGTCATCACCGAAGACAAAGGCCTCGACAAAAACGGCAAGCCCAAAGACAACTTCACTCCCGGCTACGAACTCCGCGCCAAAGTCACTGTCCTCGCCGAAGGCCCCCGCGGCTCGCTCACAAAAAATCTCGTCGCCACTAAAAAACTCGACAACATCAACCCACAAATCTACAGCCTCGGCATAAAAGAATTGTGGGACGTTCAACCCGGCAAAATCGCCCCCGGCTACGTCGCTCACACGCTGGGCTGGCCCGTCTCCACCGAAATGTACGGCGGCGGCTGGATTTACGGCCTCTCGAACAATCGCGTTTCCATCGGCCTCGTCATTGGCCTTGAATACGCCAATCCCCAATTCGATCCCCATGCCGCCTTTCAAACCTGGAAGACGCATCCGTTCGTCAAAAATATCCTTGAAGGCGGCAAAGCTAGTCCGCTACGGCGCAAAATCTCTCCCTGCTGGCGGCTGGTATTCCATGCCCCGCAATTACGTCGACGGAGCCCTCATCATTGGCGATTCCGGCAGCTTCCTCGATTCGCAGCGCCTCAAAGGCATTCACATGGCCATGAAGAGTGGCATGCTAGCCGCCGAAACAATTTTCGAAGCGCTAAAAACCGGCGACGCCTCCGCAAAAACGCTCAGCGCCTTCCCCCAAAAAGTCGACCAAAGCTACATAAAAAAAGAACTCCGCGCCGTCCGCAATTTTCACCAATCTTTCAAATACGGCCTCTACGGCGGTCTCTTCCTCGGTGCCCTTCAACAAATCTCCGGCGGTCGCGGCCTGATCGATCCCATGCACGTCCACGCCGGCTACGAAGACTACAAAAAAATCAACGGCCGTCCCGCCCCCGAGCGCTTCAAAGGCGACGGCAAACTCACTTTCGATCGCCTCACCGACGTCTACCACTCCGGCACGCGCCACGAAGAAGACCAACCATGCCATCTTCACGTAGCCGACCTGAACATCTGCTCCACAAA
>CAVPWC010000013.1:0-73317 GCA_963709315.1 uncultured Acidobacteriota bacterium | reverse complement strand
CCAATATTTCTGTCCTGCAGCTGTCTACGAAATGGCCAAAGATCCGACCGGCGTCCTAAGACTAAAAATCAACGCGGCGAATTGCGTCCACTGCAAAACTTGCGACATCGCCGATCCCTACCAAATTATCGATTGGGTCGTACCCGAAGGCGGCGGTGGCCCCAACTACGAAGGCATGTAAAATAACGCAGCGGGGATCGTCCGCTCGAAGGACTTCTTAGCGCGCAACGAGCATTTCTACGGAAGCAATCCAAATACCGTGATCTCCGTTTTCGTCCCCACGTACACCTTGCCGTTCGCCACGGTCGGCACACAGAATTTCACTGCGTTGCCGGCCGCGTTTGCAGAGCCGCTGGCCGTGTCGCTGCTAAAAAGCAGCGTACCGATGTTTGTCGCATCATATGCAAAGAGTACTGCCGGTCCTGCGGCGCCCGACGCGTTCGCCGCGGTTGTACTGTTTGTATCCAGCGCCCAAACGATTCCCGTCCCGCTCGCATTGTTTCCCGAAGAAACCGCCGGCGTCGTCCCCGGAAATCCGAAACTGTGCGAGGACTGCGACCCCGGCGTAGTATTGAACTGACTTGAAGCCGGATTCAGTACGAACGCCTCCAACGGCAGCCCTACTCCTGCTATATAGAGCGTGTTCTGCCAGAAAGCGCCCGTCGAAAAAATCCCGCTTCCCAGAGTGAACTCCTGGACGACATTGTCGCTGCTGGAGTTGAAGTGCCCCATACTGTCGCGGTTCAGCACGTACACTTCGCCGGCAAACCCGGATCCTTTTCCCCCGCCCACCATCAGGTGCTGAACCGGAGAAGTCGCCGGCAGATCCACCAGAACGACGGCGCCGCCTGACCCAAGATCCAAGTCATTGGCTTCCAGATTGGATTCATCAGTTGGAGTGAACCAGTCGAGAACAGAAAGACTGCTGCTGAGCCTGAGGAAACTGTCGCCATAGTCATCGTTCGGCGCCGTCGTCGAATCGGCGTCGAACGTTCCATTCCCCGTGAGCACGTACAGATTGCCGCTCGCATCCACGGCTGGCGCCCCTCCGGACATCCAAATGCCGCTCTCGCGCCCTGAATTTCCAGTCGCATTCGGAGAAACGTTATAGACATTCTGCACCGCCAGCGTTGACGGATTGAAGCTCATCACCCATCCGTGATAGTTCGGAACATCTCCGTGCGACGCCCACGCCACGTAGACCAAACCATTTGCTAGTGCCAGCCCCGGCCGTTGATTTTCGCGCAATGGGCAAAATGGCACGTTCCCCGGAGTGCTTGTGCAACCCGCGCTGGAATCACCAGTGTCCGAGATCCCGGGGACCGTGATCGCATCCGTGATATCTAGCGCCGTAACCCTATCGCTTCCGTTAGACAGGTTGAGGGCATGCAAACGCTGGTGGTAACTCGATCCTTCCTTGGTTTTCGCCACAACATAGAGCGTCATGCCAACAGTGTCCACGACCGGCGTACCTGTAATCCCGATCATCGTGTTGATGTCGCTTGGCTCGCCCGTATCGCTGGGCGGCACGGGGGTGACTCCCGTCCCCAGGAAACTCTTTTTCCAGTACTGCACGCACGGTTTTGCATCCGCATCAAATGCATACACGCTATCGTTCTGCGTGGCCGCAAAAATCACATTGTGCGTGCCTCCGTTGATCGCAAGATTCGGTACCCATAGAGGCTGTGCATAGACCTCTCCATCCACCGCGCAAGAGAAGAGTTTCCCAAAACTCCCCGCCGTTACGTTTGATTTCGTGAGCGCAAATTCTCTGGTGTTCGTTCCGTCTCGCGAGAGGTTGTTGTGATACGTCGCGACCCCGCTCAGGTCCGTCACGCCGATGGTCGCCGATGCAGATTGGGTGTGATCGGCATTGCTCAATGCCGTGATGGTGAATGTCCCCGCCGTAGTGGATGAAAATGTTGCTGTCGTCGCCATTTGTCCCGTGAGTGTTCCCCCAGTCGTGCTCCACGTGACTCCCTCGCTCCCCACGTCGTTTGTAACCACGGCGGTGAACGGCATCGCCTCCGAAGTTGTTACACCGCCCCGCCTTGGACTGATAGCCACACTGACATTTCCTGTTGCCGGAGTCGAAGCCGTGGCCGTATTCGAGTATCCGCTGTTGTTCCCCGCGGCATCGTTCGCCCGCACACGGTAGGAATACGACGTCGATCCCGTCAACCCAGTGTTGTTAAACGTCGTCGCAGTCGGAGTCGCAATCTGCGCAAAACTCGCACAACCCGCTCCCGAGCAGCGTTCCACCTTGTATCCCGTCACGCCGACGTTATCCGTCGAAGCTGTCCATGAAAGATTAATTTGCCCCGCCGAAGCCGCCGTCGCTGCCAGATTCGCCGGTGCCGTGGGTGGCGTAGTGTCTGAGCTCGCCAATGTGCTCGTCGAAGAAATATTCGAGTACGCGCTGTTATTCCCAGCCGCATCCGCCGCGCGCACACGGTAGGAATACGACGTTGATCCCGTCAACCCAGTGTTGTTAAACGTCGTCGCAGTCGGAGTCGCAATCTGCGCAAAGTTCGCACAACCCGCTCCCTGGCAGCGTTCCACCTTGTACCCTGTCACTCCCACGTTGTCCGTCGAGGCCGCCCATGTCAGATTGATTTGTGTCCCGGAAGTTGCCGTCGCTGCCAGATTCGCCGGCGCCGTGGGTGGCGTAGTGTCTGAGTTCGCCAATGTGCTCGTCGAAGAAATATTCGAGTACGCGCTGTTATTCCCAGCCGCATCCGCCGCGCGCACACGGTAGGAATACGAAGTCGACGCACTCAACCCAGCGTCGTTAAACGTCGTCGCAGTCGGAGTCGCAATCTGCGCAAAGTTCGCACAACCCGCTCCCTGGCAGCGTTCCACCTTGTACCCTGTCACTCCCACGTTGTCCGTCGAGGCCGCCCATGTCAGATTGATTTGTGTCCCGGAAGTTGCCGTCGCCGTCAGATTTGCCGGCGCTGTGGGCGGCGTTGCGTCCTGCGCCGGCGGAGAGGAATAGCTGCCTCCGCCCCCGCATCCACTCATCAGCAACAACGCACACGCCGCCGCAAAAAAACTCAATGCGAGGTACTTGTGCGCAATTCCGCTGGCAATTCTGTTTTTCATTTCAGGACCCCCAGTCGGACTCCGCCACTCTTGATTATCTTAGGAGGCCGCTCCACGGAGAGGGGAAGACGCCATTCCTATGCTAAAAACGTACCACGAATACCTCACCGCCGGAACACTACCAAGTACCAGATGGGACCCCGAACGGGGATAAGACAGGACTTCGCATCCTCCTCAGTGAACAATTTCAGCGTGTCCGCCTAGCCGCCTCGCGTCCACAGCTTTCGGAAAAATGACCGCACTCGATCCACAACGGACCCTTGCGGCGGTTCCGTCTTCGCAGGAGCGCTTACCGCGGGCGGTTGCGGCGGCGTCACGGCAGCCGTTGTTACCGTCTCTTCTTCCACCCGCCCTTGAAACACCAGCGCCGGCCGCACTCGCACCCGCCGCACAATGATCATCAAACCAGGGTCTGGTTCCGGCTGCACTCTCGCATTCGCATCGAATCTTAGCGGCGGCATGTCCACCTGATACACCGGTCCATCTTTCTCTTCGGGCTTTTCGCTCGCGCCCGCGGACGCCGTCTCGTTCGAGCCCTGCACGACTTCGCTTTCCGCCGTCTCAGCGGTTGTAGCGGGCGCGCCATTTCCCGGCAACGGAGCTGTCGGAGCCTTCGCGATCTGCAAATCACAATTGCAATGGCCCGCTCCATTCGTCAGCGCATCGATTTGTCCGTCCGCCAGCATCACGTCTTCGCCCTGCGGCACAATCACGCTCCGTCCGCTAAGCTGCTGCTCCAGGCGGAGCGCTCCGCGGTACGTTCGAATGCACATCAAACCGGGATTTTCGAATCCCACAAGAATCTCTCTCGGATCATCTCCGATCGCCACGGTCTGCGCTTGAATCTGTGGCGTATACACCGTCATCGCCGGCGCCTCCATCAGCCGCGCATGTATCGCTCCGCTCTCCAGCGCCACCGTCAGCGATCCACCCGATTTAAGCACCGAAAGATGCGCCGGCCCGCAAATCGAAATCTGACCGCCTTCCACAAGGCTGATCCGCGCCTGCCCCGATTTCACGCGCACGTCGCTCCCGCTCCGCAAAATTGTTTTCGTCTGCCCGCCAACAACTTCCACGCTCATCGGCCCAGTCACGGCAATGTCTTCGCCTTCGATCAATCCCACAGCATCACTAGCTGGCTGGTCCGGAGTCGCCACAGTCGCAGTTTTCGCCGCCACCACAATAGAAAGTCCCGCGCACAGCACCGCGCACCCAGCAGCGAAAAGCCGCGCGCGCCGCGCCCCTCCGTCCATGTAATTTGCCGATGGCACTTTCAATGAGTCCCCAGCGAGCCGGGCAAGAAACTCTCGCCTATACTATACGTCACGCCGTCTTCTTCGCAGGTGCATGCAAAGGCGCACAGAGACTATGACCACTTCCGGCTCAACCGGCGCTGCTCTTCCCGATCCCTCGCAGGATTCCGCCAAAGAAATCGTCCCGGAATCCTCCGAAGCATCGCCTAGCGCTCATTACGACACGCGTCTCCCGGATCTTCCTTGGTCTCGCCGCATCCAGATCCCTTTCATCGCCGCCGCGGTCTACAGTGTGATTCGCATTCTTGGCCCCACGTTGCGCTACGAAGTTCTCGGCTGGCAAAACGCCGAGCGCGTCCACGCGAGCGGCAAGCGCTGCATCTGGGCCTTCTGGCATCGCATCATCATCCCGATTGTCTGGTGGCACCGTAATCACGGCGTCGTCGTCATGAACACCACGGCCTTCGACGGCCAGTGGACTCGTAAAGTCATCGAATGGCTAGGTTTCGGCACCGCGCAGGGAAGTTCTTCACGCGGCGGTTTACGCGGACTCGCTGTAATGGCTCGCCGCCTCGAAGAAGGCGTGGATTGTGCTTTCACGATTGACGGTCCGCGCGGCCCTCGTTACGTCGCCAAGCCCGGCCCCGTCATGCTCGCCAGAAAAACCGGCTGCCCCGTTCTCGTCTTCCACATCGGTGTCGATCGCGGAAAAACTTTCGAAAAAACATGGGACCACTTCCTACTGCCCGCTCCGTTTGCCCACGCCGTAATCCTTTTCGCCGCGCCCATCTACGTCCCGCCAGACGCCAACGCCGCGGTCCTCGAATCCAAGCACGCCGAAATGCAGCGCGAACTAGAACGTGTCCGCGACCTCGCCGAATCCTGGTTTTCTCTAAGCGAAACAGACCACGAAAAATTTCGCGCCGAATTTTCCCGCTGAAGACTCTACCTATCCCTCGCAAGGGCGGGGCAAGCCCCGCCCCTGCAGTTTTTCTTTCCAACTCAATTCCCGGATCTTTCTCCCAATTTCACCGGCACATCCATCTTCTTCCCGCCCCGATACACCGTCACCGCCACCGTATCCCCCGGCCTTTTCCGGTTCAAAACCAAATTCATATCCGATTGATCCGCGATTTTCTGACCGTCAATCGCCACGATCACGTCCCCGCCGATCGTGATCCGCTGCATCCCCGCCAGTGCTTGCTGATTTCCGCCGTGCAACCCTGCCGCCGCCGCCGGCCCGCCCTGTTTTGCTTCTTCGATCAGCAATCCTTCCTGCACAGGCAGATCAAGCGCCTGTGAAAGCCATCCGCCCACGGACAGCGTCTGTACTCCCAGATATGCTTCGCGCACACGCCCTTCCGTTATCAAATCGTGCGCGATTCTTTTTGCCGTATTAATCGGAATCGCAAACCCGATCCCCGCCGTCGTCCCGCTCGGCGTATAAATCGCCGAGTTTATCCCGATCACGTCGCCATGCGAATCCAGCAGCGGCCCGCCAGAATTTCCCCGGTTGATCGCCGCATCCGTTTGAACGGCCTCATCAATGAAAGTTGTCTGGCTCGTCTGCACCGTCCGCCCCAAAGCGCTAACCACTCCCGTCGTCAAGGTGCTCTGAAACCCGAATGGGTTCCCGATCGCTAACACTTTTTGCCCCACCTGCAACTTCGACGAATCCCCCAGCGTCAGCGCCTCCAGCTTCTTGCCTTTCGGGTCGATTTTGACCAGCGCTACGTCGTTCCTCTGGTCTGCCCCGATAAACTTCGCCGGATACCGCGACTTATCCCCAAGGACTACTTCGATGGATTGCGCTTCCTGCACCACGTGAAAATTCGTCAAAACATACCCGCGTGGGTCGATCACGAATCCCGAACCTGCTCCTTCCACCGGCACCGGGTCCATGAAAAAATCATACTCCGTGGCCTTCGTCAAAATATTCGCCACCGCCGGCGCCACCTCCCGGTAAACGCGCACGTTGATGGACTCTTCATCCGTCAGTCCGGCATCGCGCGCCGCAACTTCGGTCGCGCTCGCAGGCGTCGCGGCCATCGGCAACGCTTCCACGCCTCTCGGCTGCCGTTGCCCCCATCGTCCACCCGCCCAATACGCCCCGGAAATCAGCACCACAGCCACAATCGCCAATCGCACCGCACTCGATGTTTTTCCCGCCTTCATATATGCAATCCTTCCTCTGCGCCGCCTGAATCCAAAGATACCACACGCACTTTCGCAGGGGCACGGCACGCCGTGCCCATTCTTTACTCTTCTCTTTTCTTAGACGCTTCCACCGCTCGTGCTTCTCTCTTCCTCGTTCTTTTTCTTTCTTTACTTCGTAATTTCGTTTACGTCTTCACTTCATTCTTCAATTTTTCCCCCAACTCTTCCACCTGCTTCCGCGTCTCCTCTTTCGGCCCCGAGCAATCAATCTTTTCCGTGGCGTATTTTAATTTCTCTTCCGCAGGCATCTGCGCCGCAATTCTTCGCCGCGCCTCGACCTCGCTCAGCCCTCGCGCCAGCAACCGTTCCACCTGCTGCTCCGGCCTGCACCACGCCACCACTAATCCATCCAAATGTTTCTGATACCCGGCCTCCACCAGCAAAGCCGCCTCCACAAACGCCGCATCCCGCACTCCATCTTTTTCCCACTCCGCAAATTGCCGCGCCATCTCCGTCTCCACTCGCGGATGCACAATCGCATTCAGCTTCTTCAATTTTGCCGGGCCCGCGAACACCGCCGCCCCAAGCTTCCCACGATCGATCCTCCCCGCTGCATCCAAAATCCCCGCCCCGAATTCCGCCACAATCTCGTCGTACGCGGCCTGCCCCGGTTCAATCAACGCATGCCCCAAGGCATCCGCGTCAATCACGCGAAATCCCAACTCGCGCAACACCGCCGCAACGGCGCTTTTGCCGCTAGCAATCCCGCCGGTAAGTCCCATGCGCTTCATTCTGTGTCTTATCGCGCGCCCGCGACGCCAGTCCCGCCCGCCGATATCGACCGTGGAATCGCTTTCGCCCGCCGCATCCGCGCCGCCTTCACGGTATTGCTCATCAACATCGTAATCGTCATCGGCCCCACGCCCCCGGGAACCGGTGTCAGCGCCCCCGCCACATTCGCCGCGTCGGGATGCACGTCTCCCACCAACGCATTGCCCCTAGCGCGGAATTTTTCCAAGCGGGCAGGGAAGTTCGCAAATAATCTTTCCGCTTCCGCCGCATTCGTCACGCGATTCGTCCCCACATCGATCACCGCGGCACCCGGCTTAATCCAATCTGCCTGCACAAACCCTGCCTTCCCCATCGCCGCCACGACAATGTCCGCGCCGCGCACCACGTCCGCCAAATTCTTCGTCTTCGAATGGCAAATCGTCACCGTCGCATTCGCATGCATCAAGAGCAGCGCCATCGGCTTCCCCACAATGTCGCTCCGCCCCAGCACCACCGCGTTCGCCCCTTCAATCGCAATCTCATTCCGCCGCAAAATCTCCATACACCCCGCCGGCGTGCACGCCACCAATCCCGGCCTCCCGCTCACCAACCTCCCCAAATTCACCGGATGAAACCCGTCCACATCCTTCGCGGGATCGACCGCCTCCAGCACCCGCTTCGTATCCACCTGGGCCGGCAACGGCAGCTGAATCAAAATCCCGTCCGTGTCGTTGTCCCGGTTCAAATCCTCCACAATCGCCAAAAGCTCCGCCGTAGTCGCGCTTGCCGCTGGTGTAATCAACCCACTCCCCATCCCCAACTGCTCGCAAGCCGCAATCTTGCTCTTCACATAAAGCTGCGACGCCGGATTCTCCCCCACCAAAACCGCCGCCAGCCCCGGCCGTATCCCCGCCGAAGAAAGTATCGCCACCTCATCCTTCAACTCCCCAAACATCGCATCCCGTATCTTCGCCCCATCCAAAATTCTCGCCGTCATTCTTCACTCATCCTTTTTTCGAAACCGACAAATCCGCTCACGCATAGCAACACGCGTTAATCTTTAACCAAATTGTCCCCCACTTCGTCCACATCTGTCACGCCAGCCGATCCGCACCTTCGCGCCGCGACGATAGGCATTAGTAAGTTGACGCCCACATTCCAACGAGGACGAATAGATTCACGACCACGCTGGCAGCTATAGCTGTCCAAACCAGCAATTTGCCGAATACCGGGAGGCGCTGTGTACGTTTGTGTTTCATCAACGTGACAATCGCAAACACTGTCGTCACGGGCGTGATGAATAGAAACCACAGAGCAAGAATCTCCGCGAGGTTTAGATGAGGCCAGAATGGAATACGACGGTCAATCGGAAAGGCAAACAGGAATGTCAAGAATCCCAATAAGGTCGGTAAACACCACCGAAACGACGACCAGATTTTGCCCAGGGGGAGGGGCGTTTCTTCTGAGTTCCGCACTATAGATTCCTCAACAGGCGACATTCTAACAGTCTCAATGGAGCTGTGGTGTGTGACAAGCTGATTTGCCGGAATCTGATCCACCACGCAAGTCTGTCATCCCGAGCGAAGCAAGGGGTCTGTTTTTCTCTTCCTCTGCGCGTCTCCGCGTGCTCTGCGCCTCTGCGTTATCTTTTTCTTATGTTTCTTCCGTCGCCTCGCCTCGCCGTATAATCTCGCCCATGTCTACCGGCGCTTCATCCTCTCCTTCGCCCTCCCCCCACCTGCGCATCCACTCGATCAACATCTATGTCCGCGACCAGGACCGCAGCGTCCGCTTCTACGTCGACCTACTCGGCTTCCACCTAGCCTTCGACGCCAAACTTCAATCCGGTGAACGCCTGGTCGCCGTAGCCCCTCCCGACGGCCAAGCCGTTCTCATCCTCATTGTCCCCAAGCCCGACTCTCTCGACTTCAAACTCATCGGCCGCTCCACGCGCCTAACCCTCATTACCGAAGACGTCCTAGCTAAATATCAAGAATGGTCCAAACGCGGCGTCCGCTTCCAACACACCCCTCGCCTCCGCCGCATCAAGTTCGACCCCGAAACCCGCCAAGTCCGCAACTTCGCCGAGTCTCCGCTCCTTGGCGAAGAAACGCCCATCTGGGGAGGCGTCTCGACGCGCTTTCGCGATCCCGACGGCAACACGTTCTCGCTCGTCAGCTTCGACGAAATCACCCACGCCCTCGAAGCTCAGCGACGCGCCACCGCCGCAAAACTCGAACTCGAACGCCGCGCCGCCCAGGAACTAGAAATCGCCAACGAAGTCCAATGCCGTTTTTTTCCGCAAGTCCGCCCGCCGATTCAAGCGCTCGACTATTCCGGTCACTGTTATCCCGCGCGCGCCGTCGGCGGCGATTACTACGACTTTCTCGATCTCGGCCCCGACCGCTTCGGCCTCGTCATCGGCGACGTCTCCGGCAAAGGCATCGCCGCCGCCCTCCTCATGGCTAATCTGCAAGCCAATCTCCGCAGCCAGTGCGCCATCTCGCTCGACCAGCCCCAGCGCCTCCTCTGCGCCGTCAATCAACTCTTCTCGCAAAACACGCCCGACGGCTCCTTCGCCACCCTCTTCCTAGCCGATTACCACGTCCCCACCGGCCGCCTCCGTTATATCAACTGCGGCCATCCGCCCGCGCTCATCCTCCGCTGCGATGATTCCATTGACCGCCTCGACCCCACCGCCACCGTCCTCGGGATTTTCAAAAAATGGGATTGCGAACTAGGCGAACGAACCATCCACCCTGGCGATACCCTGGTCCTCTACACCGACGGCATCACCGAATCCTTCAACGAGTCCCGCGACGAATACGGCGAAGCTCGCCTCATCGAATCTCTCCTCCGCCACCGTGCCCAACCCAGCCAATCCCTCCTCCAAAATATCGTCGCCGACGTCCGCCAATTCTCCCCCCACGAACAACACGACGACATCACCCTAATCATCGCCAAATCCTCACCAGCGCCTCTTTACGTGAGTCAGTTTCCGGTTACGGTGTTAATCAAGAGTTGAGGTGGGTGTGAGCGTGTCCAGCATTAGGCCTGCCCCGGGTCTACCACTCCTCAATCCCCTCGCGACTACTACAGCATGCGCACCTGACGGTTCGAACCAAATGCTTCGCGCTTCACATCGGCGACGTTCAATGATGTTCCGAGACGCCCAACACATTTCCGTCCGGATCCTTGAACCACGCCACTTTGCTGCCGCCCGGCGCGGTCCATATCCCACGCTCTTTGTCTTGCACAAACGGATATTTATCAAACACCACGCCGCGCTTCGTCAGCCAGTCGACAATCGCTTCAATGTCGTCCACTTGCCAGCCAAGCACGGTACTCTGCAGCGGCGTGAATGTCGGCACCTTCACGATCCGGATCATGCTCTTGCCCGCCTGCATCACCAGCGCAAACTGGTCGAGGCTCACAAACTCGAATCCCAGGTTACCTTCGTAGAATGCCCGCGCTTTGTCGTAATCCTTTGTAAGAAGGAAACCTATCATCTCCATTGAAGCCAGCATTTTTGTTCTCCTGACTGCGGTATTTCGGCTCTGAGGAATAGCACTTGTTGGAGCTGTTTTCTTTCGCTATTGTGACAATAAATGTCGGAAAAGTGCCACAGCATCCTTTTTGACCAGCGCGGCCATCCCCTTGGCCAAGTCGCCAGCGTCTCCGCGGATCTTGCGGACGGGTACACTATCCCGCTGCATTTCCATCCCGAAGACCAACTGATCTTCGCCTCCAAAGGCGTCATGACGCTGCGCACCGATCAGGGCATCTGGGTAGTCCCCCCGATGCGCGCCGTCTGGATTCCCGCCGAAACGCCGCATTCCGTCGCCATGTCCGGGCAAGTCTCGATGCGAACTCTTTATTTTCTTCCCAGGCTCGTCAAAGGGCTACCCAAGAAATGTTTTGTTATGAATGTGACCCCGCTGTTGCGAGAGCTGATTCTCCACGCGTGCACATTTAAGAGACTGAACAAGAAAGCTCCTGTGCAAAAGCGTATTCTCGAAATCATCGTCGATCAATTGCAAGCCGTTCACTCGATTCCTTTGCAGTTGCCGCATCCGGTTGACGCGCGAGCCATGCGCATCGTGCAAGCCTTGCTTGCCAATCCCGGTGAGCGATGTAACTTGAATAAACTATGCAAGGACTGCGGTGCCAGCAAAAGAACGATTGAGCGGATTTTTCTCTCCGAAACTAAGTTGACGTTCGGAAAATGGCGCCAGCAGCTCCGCCTACTCCATGCCCTGCAATTGCTGGCTTCCGGTGAAAAAGTGACCGGAGCCGCTCTGGACGCAGGCTACGGAAGCACCAGCGCCTTCATCTCCATGTTCAAAAAGCAGCTCGGCGCAACGCCAACTCGCTATTTCCAAGGCTGGGGCACAAACGACGATGAAAAAAGTATTAGAGCAAGCGCGCAACCACTGAAGAACGGATCGCGAAGTCGAAGAAGGGAATCGAAACATGAGTCTTTTTGGAGAGTTGGGAACGCGCAGGGAACTGGAAAATAAAGCCAAGGCCGAAGGGCGTTTGCCGCCGGGGCAGTCGCTCACTTTGAAATGGCCTGTGCTCCATTACGGCAGCATTCCGCATTTCAATCCGGCGCGGTGGGACTTCCAGATTCCCGGTGAAGTCGAAGAAGCGAAGCGCCTCACCTGGACCGATTTTTGCGCGCTCCCGCAAACCGAAACGCTATCCGACTTCCACTGCGTGACGCGCTGGAGCCGGCTCGACAATCACTGGAAAGGCGTTTTATTCACCGACGTGATGAAACTAATCAAGCCGAAGCCCAACGCGCATTTTGCTTCGATCCTCGCCGAGGAGGGCTACACGGCCAACGTCCCGCTCGAAGATTTGTTGAAACCCAACGTTCTCTTCGCCTTCGAGCATGACGGCGAACCGCTTACCGCCGAACACGGCGGCCCGCTTCGCCTCATCGTCCCGCATCTCTATGCCTGGAAAAGCGTGAAATGGGTCCGCGGCTTCCAGCTTCTCGATCACGACCGCCTCGGCTTTTGGGAACGCAACGGCTATCACTCCTACGGCGACCCCTGGAAAGAGCAGCGCTACTCTGGCCGGTGAATCAAAAGGATGCTTACCCAATGTTCTGTCACGTGGCAACGCTCGCGCGAGCCAGGATTGTAGGGGCGGGGCTCGCCCTCCGGGTCGCAAGGATCCCCTCGAAAAAATCAGCGCCAGCGGAAAAGTTTCAGCGCCAAAACGAAGCAGACGAGCAGCCACACTACCAACACGCCCATCTCCGGCGCTACATTCACTAGGTTCGCCCCTTGCAGCATGTTTGCGCGCAGCGCATCGATGGCCGCCGTCAACGGAAGCGCTCTAATGAGCGGCTGGACGATGTCGGGAAATCGCTGCGCCGAGAAAAACACGCCGGAAGCAATCCACATGGGCAGCATCACGGCGTTCATCAATCCGGAAGCCGCCTCGATAGTTTTCGCGCGTGAAGCTAGCAGCAAGCCGAGTGCGCTGAACGAGAGTGAACCAAGCAAACATACAACACCCAAATTGAGCAATGATCCGCGCATCGGAACATGGAAGATCCATACGCCGAATCCCAGTACGATGCCCACTTCGAGCACGAGCATCAAAATGCGCGAGAACAAATACGAAAGCAAAAAGTATTGCTTGGGCATCGGAGTAGCAATCAAGCGCTTCAAGAGTTTCTTGCGGCGCGCGTCGACCACGGTGAATCCCATTCCCCAAATCGCGCTGCCCATCAGGTTCATCCCGATCAATCCGGGGATGAGGAAATCGATGTACCGCGATCCTGGTTCGCGCATGAAGTTATTGCTGGTTGCAACGGGATCGACTCGGCCGGCAGCTTCTTGCACGGCGCGATCCGCTAGCATACGCGCGGTGCGGCCTTCCGGGTTGGTGTCGTCGTAGCGATAGACGACGGAGCCGTCGGCGCCGGGCACGGCGAGGAGCGCCACTTTGCCGGTTCGCAAGGCATCTTCGGCGGATCGCATGTCGAGCTGCTGCACGGAAAGAAGTTTTTCCTTCTCGATCGAGCGAGTGAGCTCCGGCGTGACGGTGGCGATCTTCAGCACTTCCGCGGGACGGTTCCGAAACGCAATGCCGAGGCCCGCGGCGAGTAGGATGGGGAAGACGAAGATCCAGAAAAGCGCTTCGGGTTCGCGCAACGTTTCGCGGAAACGCACCAGAGTCAATTGCACGAGCGCGTGATCCGCGAAAGACTTGCCTTGAGGAGTCTTGCGCTCCTCTTCGCGTGCGCCAACGTCCGGAATGGTGGTGGTTTCGCTCATGGCAGCTGCTCGCTGTGATTACTCATCGCGGAGATGGCGTCCCGTTAGAGAAACGAAGACGTCCTCCAAAGTTGCGGAATGCGTGCTGAGTTCGGTGAGCGGAATATTCTGGCGCGTAAGTTCAGCCAGCAGTGCGGGAACGGCGAGATGCAGCTCTGTGACTTGCATTTCGACCGTGGCGTTTTCGGCGCGAACGTCGCGGACGCCTTCGATGCGGCGTAGCGCGGAGACATCGAGCTTGGACGAATTGGGGCCAGCCGAAAACGCCACTAAATGTTCCGCGCAGATGGAAGCGATTAATTCGCGCGGCGTACCGAGAGCGATTTGTTTGCCGTTATCCATGATGGCGACGCGTTCGCAGAGGCGTTCGGCTTCGTCCATGTAATGTGTGGTGAGAAGAATGGTGCGGCCGGAGGATTTGAACTGCTCGATCAAATCCCAAAGCTGGCGGCGAGCTTGCGGGTCGAGGCCGGTGGTGGGCTCATCGAGAAAGAGAAAATCGGGATCGCCGACTAACGCACAAGCCAGGGCGAGGCGCTGCTTCTGGCCGCCGGAAAGATTGCCGACGCGCGAATTCCTTTTTTCTTCAAGCTGCACGAGTGCGATGGCCTCGGATGCGTCTGGTCCCTGATCGAAAAAGCTGCGGAACAAACGGAGTGTTTCAAGGACGGTCAGCTTTTCAGAGAGCTGCGTATCCTGCAACTGAATGCCGAGGCGCTGGCGGAGCTGCTTCTCATCCGAGCTCCAATGCAGGCCGAGAAGTTCGACGTCGCCGGAATCGGGTGCCGTCAAGCCTTCGCAGATTTCGACGGTGGTTGTTTTGCCCGCGCCGTTCGGTCCGAGCAGGCCGAAGCATTCGCCGGTGCGAACTTCGAGGTCGAGGCCGTTGACGGCCACCACGTCCTGGTAAGCCTTGCGAAGGCCAGTGACGAGGAGCGCTGGTTTGGAAGCAACCGCGGACATGAAAACAGTATCGCGTCGAGAACAAATACGTTCAAGCCCTCTTTGCAGAATGCAGTGGATCCAGAATTCATCGCTGTCAGGCGCGAGGAATATGCTTGGGTTCGGATGCGAGCTGTGCAATACCAGACAGTTTGGCGGTTTGCGTCGTGCCATAATTTCCGAGATGCTGCTCGCCTTGGTGAGACGAGTCATCTTATCGGCCGTTGGAGCGCCACTCGGGCGTTTGTGGACCAATGAAGAGATCCGGGAGTGGACCCGGAACGCCGATTTTGCAGTATCCCCTCAAGACTTGTGCGCCGCATGCCTACTGGCAAGATGCAAATAACAAGGAATGCGAAGTAAAGACGATGAAGACCACTCGGCGCGAGATGCTAGCCGTCGGAGGTTCAGCGCTTTTGGTCGCGGCCGCGGGACGAACCGGCCTGGACTTCGGGAGCGAACTCGGAAGCAAGGAAACGTCCGAAGATTTGGCGAAATTGAGATTCTTTCGGCTTCTGCAGGTTCCCCCCGTACTGAGTCCCGTTCGAACCGACGCGAAGACAGACTTTTACGAAATCACACAAAAGGAAATGGACATTGAACTCCTGCCCGGGAAACTGACGCGGGTGTGGGGCTACGAAGGGATGTTCCCGGGACCGACCATCAAGGCACGCCGGGGCCGCCGAACGATCGTGCGCCAAACGAATCAACTGCCCCATGAAACGGTTGTGCACTTACACGGCGGAGTGACGGAATCAGATTCCGACGGCTTTCCGACCGACATGATCATGCCGGGCGAATCGAGATCGTACGTGTATTCGAACGAAGGCCGGGGCGCAACGCTTTGGTACCACGATCACGCGATGGATCGCACAGCGCAGAACCTGTACATGGGCCTGGCGGGGCTGTACATCATCGAGGATGAGGGCGAGGCCAGCCTGAGATTGCCAAGCGGTGAGTACGACGTCCCGCTGATTCTTCAGGACCGCTCCTTCGGCCCGGATGGCAATTTTGTTTATCATGCGGGGCGAGGCGGCCGCATGGGCGCGCACGGAACCGTGGTTCTCGTCAACGGCGTGCCCTGGCCGCGCTTCGAGGTAGGCAAGCGGAAGTATCGCTTCCGCATACTGAACGCTTCGAACGCCACGGTTTTCGAGCCTGCGCTTGGAAACGGGCGGCCGATGATTCAGATTGCAACGGAGGGCGGATTACTCTCGGCGCCGATCGAGTGCGCCAGTATCCCGCTGGCGATGGCGGAGAGAACGGACGTGATCGTTGATTTTTCGGAATATCCCATTGGCACGCAGATCGTCTTAAGCAACCTGAGCGGAAAAGGCCCGCAAAGCGAAATCATGCGATTCGATGTCGCGCGCGAGGGGCACGATGAGAATCCAATTCCCAGTAAGCTCGGCAACCTCGAATCGCTTGACCCGAAACTCGCCGTGCGGACGCGTGTATTTGACTTTGGGATTTCGGTCGAGTTTAAGATTCCTCCGCTTACTTGGACGATTAATGGCAAAGAATTCAATCCCAATAAGAGTCTGGCGCAAGTTGAGTATGGTGAAGTGGAGATCTGGCATTTGAAAAATCGCAAGTTTGGCTCCCTCGAGATGCTCCATCCCGTACACATCCATTTGATCAATTTCCAGATTCTCGAACGGAACGGAGAAGCGCCGAAGCCGTGGGAGCGGGGATGGAAAGACACTGTTTCGCTGGACAACGGAGAAGAAGTGAAGCTTATCATGAGGTTCGACGGCTACCGTGGCCGCTATCTGATGCACTGCCACAATCTAGAGCATGAGGACCACAGCATGATGGCGCGGTTTGATGTCGTCTAGCCGCACCCGCAGAGAACAGGTTTGGCGCCCAACTGCGCGGCAAGTACGTTGGCTGATCAGCGGCGGTGGCGCGGCGGCCGCGAAATCATTTTGGATTTTTGTTTAGGAGCTCGAGGGTGTGCTTCAGGTGCTCGAGCTTTTGTCCGGCTTCGCCGAGTTTTCCTTCGGCGGTCAAGCGCTGGTAGTCGGAAAGGTCTTTGGCAGCTTGCGTGATCAGCGTTTGGAGGCTCGCCGCAGGCCCAGCGGCGGCTGGAGAGGCTGACGCCGAAACGTCTTGGGCTGGTGCTTGCGATTCAGGTACGGCGCTTGTGGAAGACGCTGCTCCTCCAAAAAGGGCGGACATGGCCGACTCGAAAGTCGGGCCGTAGGCTAGACGATCTTGCAGAGCTAGGACGACCAGACGCAACTCCGGCATGGGGCTGCGTTCGGCCTGGAGGTAGATGGGTTCGGCGTAAAGCAGAGTGCGTCCGATGGGAATCACGAGCATATTGCCGCGACGGACGTGGGAGCCTTGCTGGTTCCAGAGGGTCAACTGGCCAGAGAGCTGAGCATTCTGATCGATGCGAGCCTCGACCTGAAGAGGTCCGTCGACAAGTTTGGTTTTGGGGAAGTCGTAGACGATCGAGTTGCCGTACTGAGCGCCGTCGCTACGTCCGGCAATCCAGCCAATCAGATTATTCCGGTTGGCGGGTGTGAAGGGCAGAATTTCCACGAATTCCTCATCCGTCTCGCTTGGAAGTTTCATAAGCACAAAGTTGGGCTGCATCGTCTGCGTGGTTTGCTCGCCAACTTCGTTCAGGCCAACCTCCGTGGCCACGGTCCAAAGATCTTCACGGTTGTAAAAGACCTCGGGATCGGTCATGTGATAGAGGCCGTACGCCGCGGCTTGAACGTTGAGCAACATTTCGGGATAACGCACATGCTTGCGGAGATCGGGAGGCATAACGGCGGCGTCTTTGAACAAATCCGGAAACACGCGGCGGTAAGCGGAGATGATGGGGTCCTCGGAGTCAAAGACGTAAAAGGTCGTGGTTCCGTTATAGGCGTCGATGACCGCTTTCACACTGTTACGCATGTAGTTGACGGGATTGCCGTCGAGGAAATAATGACTGGAGTAGGGGTAGCTGTCCGAAGATGTGAATGCATCCATCATCCAATACAAACGGCCATCTTGGGCGACGACTACGTAGGGATCCGAATCAAAAGTGAGAAAGGGAGCGAGGGTGGACACGCGGGCGCGCAGGTTGCGGCGCATCAGCAGGCGGCTGTCTTCGGTCACATCATCGCTGAAAGGAAGCTTGGTGAGATCGCCGAGGTCCGCGGCTATGAGGATGCGGCGGAAAAAGCCGCCGAGGACGATGCCCCCGCTACCCTGGTAGGAGGTGAAACTATTCGTCTGACCTTGCGGATAATTGAATTCCTGCTGGCGAGTCTTGACGTACACATCGGTGTTCGTGAGCTGGCCGAAGTAGATTTCAGGGCGCGTGACGGCAAGACCGGGGACTGTGCTTTCGACGGGCATGTTGCTGAGAAGAAGAGTGGGAAGGCCTTCGGGCGTGAAGCCGTTGACCGTGTTCATGGTGATGCCGTAGCCGTGGGTGTAGATGAGCTTTTCGTTGATCCAGTTGCGGCTGCTTTCGGGGAGTTTTTCGACGTTCAACTCACGGGCGGCGAGCATGACCTCACGAAGATGGCCATTGATTTCGTAGCGGTCAATATCGATGTCGGGAAAATCGTAGTAGGTGCGGATTTCCTGAATCTGCCGCAGGGTGTCCTGAAGGGCGCGCCAGTCCCAGAGCCGGATGTTTTGGAGTGTGGCCTGATTGTTCGGGGCGTCGGCAGCCTCGACGCTAGTCTCGGCGGGGAACTTGCGCTGGGTCACGCGGTCTAAACGGTAGGCCTGCCGGGTCATTTGGATGTTGTACGCGATATAGGGTTTTTCGCGAACGAGCTGGTTTGGTTTGACGATGAAGCTGCTGACGTACCAGCCGACGACCTGAAGGAGCAGATAACAAGCTGCGCCGGGAATGATTGCCGCGACCAGCAAGCGGCCGCGTTGGACAGCGGCAGCATTCACGGCGGCGATCACGGCACCGAGCACGAGCGCGGCGCAAAGAAGAAGCAAGCCCGGGAGTACGATATGGACATCCGTGTAAGTGGCTCCGCCAAAGATGGTGTGGTCCTGGAACAATAAAGCGAAGCGGCCGATGTAGACCTGCAGCGCAATGACCAGCAATAGGAAGGCTATGGAGATGGATAAGCCGCGCCAGGGAAGTCCGGCATAGCCGCGGCGGAAGCCTCCGATGGCGCGTGTGCTGTTGGCGACTACGAAGAAGAGAGCGGCAAGCACACAAACGAGCACGGCAAGGAACGTCAACCAGCCAGAAATGAGTTGCCAAGTGGGAAGTTTCAAGAGGTAGAAGCTGACGGGCTTGCCGAAGAGCGGATCGGTGATTCCCCCGTTCTCGATTGGCGCGTACCAATAGAGAGCGAGCGTTGGCCACTGTCCCATCATGAAGGCGCCGGTTCCAAGGGCGATCAGGAGCGAGACAACCACGGCGGCCAAACGCAGGATGGGCTCGACGGGAAGGTGGAGGGCCTGGCGACCTACCAGAATCGTTTGTCCAGTGGGCAAGTCGTCTCTGTGCGCGCGCTTGAGAGCCAGAATCGATCCATACACGATGAGAAACGTGACGACGGCAAACCCCGCGAAAACCGCCCACTCGAGCCTCAGCGTTTTCCAAAACACTTCGCGATAGCCCAGCGATCCGAACCAAAGAGCGTCGACGTAATAAGAGACCCACGTCTGGCCGCTGATCACGAGCACGAAAAGAAAAGCGAGAACCAGGAGGAATAACTTGTGGGAACGGCGCGCCGGAGGAAACGGCCCTCCACTCGATATATGGATGCGCTCTCTCTCGATATTTTCGGACATCATTCACACCTCTTCACTACCAGAATATCGTCTTTAGGGAACCAAATCAGGGACTTTCGGAGCCTTGGAAATTTTCGAGGCAGATCTCTTCAAGCAATCGCATGTCACTGACTGTGCCTACCTTGAAGGCGGCTTCCGGGTTACAGCTGTAGCAGCGCGGCAACTTTGCAGCAGAAACCATGCGGTTTGAAATTGGTATTCAAACGAATCGGGCAAAGTCTGTGCGATTCGAATTTTACAAAGGCTTCACGCTATGGAGTGCATGATGATAATCTCGCTGCCGTTTGGGGGAGGACAGCCACGCGATGAGAAATCTTATTGGACGGATGGGTTTGGCGATGGCGATTGTTTGCGCCGCTTCGATTGGGGCGGTCAGAGCGCAGCAGGGGACGCCGCTTACGCAGGAGCAAAAAGATCTGCGTGTACAGACGGAGAAGGAGCTGGAATCGTTGGCTATCATCGAACGGAAGGTGATGGTGCCGATGCGGGATGGCGTGCGGCTGGCGACGGATATTTACCGGCCGAAAGATGCTACGGGGCCGGTGCCGATTATTTGGGTGCGTACGCCATACAATTTTAATTACTGGGACGTGCGGAATGGGCTGCCGGCGGATATGCGAGCGGCACAGACGGCGGTGAAGCACGGTTATGCGTACGTGGTGCAGAACGAACGGGGACATTTTTTCTCGGAAGGGAACTACGACATTCTTGGCGCGCCGCGAACGGACGGAACGGACATGCTGGATTGGCTGAAAGCGCAGCCGTGGACGAACGGAAAAGTGGGAACGACAGGATGCTCTTCTACGGCGGAATATCAGATGGGGATTGCCGCGATGGGAAATCCAGCGTACGCGGCGATGAATATTCAGAGTTTTGGCGCGGGAGTGGGTCGCGTCGGCCCGTATTACGAGCAAGGAAACTGGTATCGCGGGGGCGCGGTGCAGATGCTGTTCATTGCATGGCTCTATGGAGAGCAGAACCAAGTGCGGCCGATGTTTCCGGCGAATACTTCGCAGGAAGATTTGATTCGGGCGTCGAAGGCGTTTGATCTGACGCAGCAACTTCCGCCGGTGGACTGGTCCAAGGCGCTGTGGCATTTGCCGGAGCAGGATATTTTGAAGGCGGTGGATGCGCCGCACGGGATTTATGCGGACGCAATGCCGGTGCCGACGGGCGGGCGGATGATTCAGCGGACGCCGAACGATCCAGCCTGGTACAAGGGCGGGCTGTATCACGATGACATGCGGCTGAATCTCCCTGGGCTGTGGTTCATGACGTGGTATGACGTTTCGATTGGCCCAAATCTGGAGCTCTACAATCACGTGCGCAAAACCGCGGATCCGGAAATTGCCGATGAGCAGTGGGTGATTATTGCGCCAGTGGGGCACTGCGCGTATACGCGAGCGACCGAGGATACGGTGGTGGGCGAGCGAAGCATGGGAGATGCGCGGCTCGACTATCAGGATATTACGTACAGTTTTTTCGACCGATTTCTGAAGGGAGAGAAGAGCGCGAAGATCGATGCGATGCCGAAGGTGACGTATTACATGATGGGAGCGAACAAATGGGAAACTGCGGAGACATGGCCGCCTGCGGGCGCGCAGCCGATGACGATGTATTTGTCGAGCGCGGGGCGAGCGAATTCCTTGACGGGAGACGGGGCGCTGGTTATGGCTGCTCCTGCGGGGGATAAGCCGGATTCGTTTACCTACGATCCGATGAATCCCGTGCCGTCTTATGGCGGAAATGTGTGCTGTACGGGGACGGCCGTGCAGGCGGGAGCGTTTGACCAGCGGAAGATGGAGGCGCGGAACGACATTCTGGTGTACACGTCGGAGGCGTTCAAGGAAGGGACGGAGCTGAGCGGGCCGATTACGCCGACGCTTTACGTTTCGTCGGACGCGAAGGACACGGACTTCACAGTGAAAGTGATTGACGTGTATCCGGATGGGCGGGCTTACAACCTGGACGAATCGATCCAACGGCTGCGGTATCGCGATGGATACGATAAGCCGTTGGTGTGGATGGAGCCGGGGAAAGTGTACAAGGTGACGCTGCAGCCGCTGAACACGAGCAATTATTTTGAGGCGGGGCATTCGCTAAGGATTGAGATTTCGAGCAGCAACTTTCCACGGTTCGACCGGAACTTGAATACTGGCGGGAACAATTATGATGAGGAGAAAGGCGTCGTGGCGCACAATGCGGTGCATCACTCGAAGCAGTATCCTTCGCAGGTGGTGGTGACAGTGATCAAGAAGTGATGCCCGCAAACTGAACACTTCAATATTGAAAACCCAAGAGCCCATCCTCCCCGACCCGGTCAGGGTAAACGCCAAACGAGGGCGGGACACCCGCGTTCGGCAGCGACGATTTGCAAAGATATGACCGTGGACGCCAGGTTCTGTCAATCGGCGGCGGCTTGAGGTTTGGTTGGGTCGATCTCGATGCGGCCCTTGAAATGGGCGCCGTCCTCGATGCTGATGCGAGCGGTGGAAATATCACCGGTGACCGATCCGTCCGTTTTGATGTCAACGCGGCCGCGGGCATGTACGTTGCCAACCACTATGCCGGAAACGACCACTTCACCCGCGTGAATTTCGGAATTCAGCTGGGCCGTGGGGCCGACGGTTAGTTCATGGCCGCTCAGCGAGATCGGGCCATCCACCCTGCCGTCAATTTGCAAATCTTCCTGGCCACTGACCTGCCCCTTGATTTGGATGCTTGCGCCGAGCCGGGCCGAACTGCGGACATTCGAACTGCCAAGGCGCGAGGCGGAAGGAACACTGAAAGGAACTGCCGGGGACGGTGAAACAGTCGCCGGCGAAGCGGCGGGTGGTTCTGCGACAGCTTGCTGTTTGGACCACATAAATGCCTCCCTTATTCGAACAAAAAGAATGGATGAAGCTCCGGGCGGGGGGAGCAATGTGCTTGTACTTTAGACGGAGGGAGAGAATCGAAGCAAAACAGAAATGTGCCGGCGTGCGCACTCAAGAACCTGACCGCAGGGACAGGCCAATCCCGGAAGCTCATGCAAGGTCAAGAATTCGATTCAGGGAACCGACCACATATTTCCAAAGGAGGTAGTAAGCGATCAGGGCGACGGGTGCGAGGACCGGAAAGTAGTGGGTGGCAAAATTGGGAATCCGAAAATTGAGGACGAGCGTCATCAAGATGCCGAGAGGGCCGAGGAGAAACGGCAGCAAGAAACCGTGGAAACCAATCGGAAGATGAGTCCGCGAACGTGACGCGATGAAGAGCATGTTCCAGAGACCCCAGAGGTTGGGGACGACAGCCATGGGGAAAATCATCACGCGTTCGAGCGGGATTGGAAAGTAGTAGACGTAGCGCGCGATGCAAAACGCCGTTACGATGATCACGAGAGCAATCGTGGGTACAACAATACCCGCCATGTAGGCGCGCAGATAAGTGTGCCGGTTCATAGATGCCTCCTCATAAGTGATAGAACAGCGCCGGGATGATCCCGGGGAAAAAGATGAGAGCGGCGCAGGCGAGGGCGGCGAGGGCCCAGTCGAACCAGGGAACGCGGACTGGCTGGCGGTCAAGTTTTTCGAGCATGTGGGGCCAGAGGTCGCGGCGAAGTTCGCTGTTCGGCGCTGGCGGGATGCTCTGCTTGAGGAGTTCGCGGAGATCGTTGTCGTTTTCGTGATTCATTTCGTCGCACCGCTCCTTATTCCCATGGTGATGAGTTTTTTTCGCAGGATACGCACGGCCCGGAAGACCCTGACCTTTACGAGCGATTCGGGAATCCCGACAGCCTCAGCGATGTCACTGTAAGGCTCTTCTTCGATCAGCGCCAGGGTAGCCACCAGACGGTATTTTGCGGGAAGCTCATGGAAGGCTTTTCTGATTCGATCGCGGGTCTCGATGCGAACGGCGGAATCCGCGACGGGCGCGCCAGGGAGATTTTCGGGGAGCGCGATTTCCTGGTGCGCGTGCCTTAGATGGTCCAGGGCCGCGTTGGTGCCGATTCTGCGAGCCCAAGCCCGGAAGTTGCCGTCCGGACGGAAGCGGGCTCTTGCACGATAAATGCGCCAGAAAGTTTCCACGGTCAGATCCTCGGCGATGCCGGAGTCGCGGACGATGCGGACAATCCACGCATAGACTTCCTTTTGGTGCTGCTGGAACAGCATTTCGAAGGCATCCAAGTCGCCTGCCGCGAAGCGTTCCAGTAGTTCCATTTGTCACTCTCTAGTTCTACTTACTGGTTGGGGAGGGCCCAGGTTACAGGTATTTTTGTCCGTGATTTCGAGGACGGAATCGCTCGGCGGCGAACGTGATCATGGCTATGGAATGGACAAGCCAGGAATCTGAGACGTCAGGGCGGCGGCATCCCAATTTTGCCAGCCTTCGATGATTTGACCGTCCTTAATACGTACGATGGAAGTGCCGGTGATACGCACCGGCGTGCGCGTGGAGACGTGGACAGAGGTGCAAGACCAGTGAATGCAGACCAGGTCGCCCTCCGTGAGGGACACGATCGGTTTGAAGGAGAAATCCGCAAATTGCGCGCGCATGATGTCGTAAAAGTGGGTGAACTCCGCGGGGCCCTGATAGTGATTTGCGCCGTCGTGAAGAACGCCGGTTTTGGCAAACAGTTCCTTGATGCACTCATGGCGGCCTTGCGTCCAGACATCGTCGAAAAAGCGAAGCAGCAGAGCTCTGTTTTGTTCCGGAGTGGAAGGAAGGAGGGCGGCAGACATGAGGTACCTCCCGGGGGACGGGATTGGCAACTATATAGGATTTTTGGTGGAAGCGGGCAGCGATTCGGGCTGAGCGAGCAGGAGGGAGTTTTACAGGGACGAAAAGGGCGTGCGGAAAAGAAAAAGGTTAAGGCGGAAAAAGAAAAAGGGGCACGATGTATCGTCCCCCTACGAGGAAACCCCGGAGATTGCTGTTTGCTAGTAGATGTCGTATTGCTCCCAGTGGAGGGTGGCGTCGGACTGGATGATGATGTGTTTGTGGGCGGTTTGCTCTAGCTCGTCCATTAGCATGGACTCGCGCGTTTTGAGGGCCTTCGCGATTTCGGGATGAACGCGAAGAGTCAGGTTCGGGCCTTCGTGATCGGCTGTGGCCATTTTGCGGGCTTCGGATTGGATCTCGTAGCAGAGCGTGGGAATGGATTTGACCATTCCGGAGCCAGTGCAATAAGGGCATGGCTGGCAGAGAACGCGCTCGAGAGCTTGCTTGGTACGTTTGCGGGTGATGCAGACGAGGCCGAACTCGTTGAAAGAGAGCGCTTTCGAAGGCGCCTTGTCCTGTTCAAGGGACTGCTGCAGTGCGGACAAAACTTTTTCGCGGTTGCGGCGCTCTTCCATGTCGATGAAGTCGACGACGATGATGCCGCCGAGATCGCGAAGGCGGATTTGGCGGACGATTTCTTTCACGGCTTCGAGGTTGGTTTTGACGATGGTGTCCTCAAGGCGCGTGGAGCCTTTGCCGACGAATTTGCCGGTGTTGACGTCGATGGCGACGAGGGCTTCGGTGTGGTTGATGACGATGTAGCCGCCGGACTTGAGCCAGACTTTAGCGCGGAGGGCTTTGTCTAGCTCGTGCTGGATGCCGAACTCTTCGAAGATCGGGGTTTCCTTGGTGTAGAGCTTGACCTTGTTAACGAGCTTGGGCTGGAAGCGGCTGACGAACTCGACGATCTTGCCGTATTCCTCCTCGTTGTCGATCCAGATGCCGGTGAAATCGTCGCTGACGTAATCGCGAAGAATGCGTTCGACCAGGTTGAGATCGCGATGGAGCAACGCCGGAGATTTGCGCTGCTCGCTGCGTTCCTTGATTTCGTTCCAGGACTTGCCGAGGAACTCGATGTCGGAGCGGATTTCGTCGTCGGTGGCACCGCCAGCGGCGGTTCGAACGATGAAGCCGCCGGGATAGATATTGCCGGCTTCGCTGACGAGGCGGCGGAGGCGCGAGCGGTTTTCAGCGGAGATGATTTTGCGCGAGACGCCGGTGTGATGAACCGTCGGCATATAGACGAGGAAGCGGCCGGGCAGGGCGACGTGGCTGGTGATGCGCGCGCCCTTTTTGCCGAGAGGTTCCTTGGCGATTTGGACGACTACGTCCTGGCCAGCTTTCAGCATTTCGCTGATGAGCTGCGGACGGCGCGGCGGGCCGGAATGGCGATGACCACGATCGTGGCGCGGACCGCCGGGACCGCTGGGGCGGCGTTCGAATCGCGGGCCGCTCGGGCGTCCGCGGTCTGGACCGCGGTCCGGACCACGATCTGAGCCACGGTCGGGACGGCCTCCACGGCTGTCTGGACGGCCACCGCGTCCGCGATCGCGTCCACCGCGTTGAGGCCGCTGGAAACGGGCACGGGGATTGCCGCTGCCGATACGCGCGGAATCGCGCGGGAAATCTTCGCGAGGTGCGCTCGGACCGCCAACACGCGGTGAGCGCGTTTCGCCCGGAAGAAGGATGACGTCGTCCTCGATCATCGCGGATTCCGCGACAGGTTCGCCAGCGGATGCTTCGATGACTTCTGTTTCGGAGTGTTCGAGAACAACGGGCTCGGAATCACCGAGAGCGACAGCGTGCTCGGCGCTTTCGTGGGCGGCGTTGGCTTCAAATTCGGCGCGATCGGCGGCGCGTCGAGCCTCAACTTCGGCGGATTCTTCCTCGGATAGTTCGGACTCGGCAGCGGCTTGATCCTCCGCAGCGTCAAGTTTCGCTTCTTCTTGCCGCTCTTCCTCCTCGGCGTCTTCTTCCTCTTCTTCCGAGAGTTCGGTTTCCGGAGCGGCGTGAATTTCCTCTGGTTCGTCTTCCTCGAATTCGGCGCCGCCGGAATGAGCATCGGCTTCCGCGTGATCGGAAGTTTCCTCGTGTTTCGCTTCGGCAAGTTCGGAGGCCAGAGATACGGCCTGCTCTTCGCTCAAATCGACGTCATTGCGCGCGGACCCGGACTGTGAACCAGATGATGTGGGCAATTCGAGAGGAGAAGCTTCATGACGTGGTGGATTCGCGCCGTGAGCCGAAAGGGAAGCGTCGTCCGCAGTGCCAATATTCTCATCGGCTGAAACAGGAGCGGCTTCGGATTCAGAGCCAGCGTCGGCGAGAAGCCAGCGTGGGAGTCCGCCAGAAAAACGACGGGGAACATTACCGCCAACGGGGCCGCTGGCTGGTCCCGAAGCGGGAATGGGAGCGTTCACGCCAGTGGACGAGAAGGAAGCAGTGTCTTCGATTTCGGACTGCGATTCCCGCGATTCCGGTTCGAGAACCGGCGGCGGAGGTGCGGCGACAGGTTTGGCACGATACTTGGCGAGAGATTCGCCCGGGAGAAGAATGGGCTCTTCCGCGACAGATTCGGATGCGGAGGAACCGGCAGTTTCCGGCGGACGATGATCGAAGCCGCGTTGTGCTGGGCCGCGAGGTTCAAAACCCCGTGGCGCGCCGCCGCGATTTTCCGGACCTCGCTGATCACGGCCACGGTTATCGTGGCCACGATTATCGTAACTGCGCGGCTCGTTACCGCGAGTTTCGCCGCCTTGCGGAGAAGCGTATTTGGAAGGCGGGAGATTGCGACCGCCAACTCCGGGACCCTGCGACGGGCGTCCGCCGCGATGGCGCCCACCACGGCGGCCCCATCGGCCTCCACGGCCGCGGTCACCGCCACGATCACCACCCCGGTCTCCACCACGATCGGAGCCACGGCCATACCCCTGGCTGCCACCGCTGCTGGAGCGTGGAGCGTAGTTCTGCGTGGGATTGTAGTGAGGCGAAAAATTTTGAGGCGCGGAGGCGTTGGAATCCGGCTGGCGCTCGTCGGCGGCGCGATGAGCATCGTCGTGGCCTTCGTCGTGAACTTCGGCGATATGCGCGTCGGCGATTTCGCCTTCGGTGACGGGCTCTTCGACGCCGCCGGATTGGGCGTCGTGCGAGAAGGAATCGCGATGAGAAGATTCCTCGTGGAATGATTCGCGCGGGGCTTCTTCGCCGTGCAGCTCGTGCGCGGAGACTTCTTCATGCTCCGGCGAGGTGGAGGCGTGTGCCAGCGTTTCGCCTGGAAGCATCTCGACGACGTTCGAGGGGGCCGGCGAATAAGCGGGCGAAGGCGCGGGTGCGTGCTGGTCGGTATGCGCGTGGCCGTGATCGTAATCCTCAAGATTTTCGAAGACGTCGCTGACGTAGAGGAAAGCATCGCCATCGAGGCCGATGTCGACGAAAGCGGACTGCATGCCAGGGAGGACGCGGGTGACTCTGCCTTTATAGATACTACCGACGAGGGCGAACTCTTTTTCGCGCTCGATGTAAATCTCTACTAACTGACCTTCTTCAAGAATCGCGACGCGCCGTTCGTGGGAGGCCGCGGAGATAACCAATTCTTTTGACATGAAAACTCCTGACTGTTGGTGACGCCGGCGGAGCCGGTGGTCACTTTTCTGTGCGGCCGCAAAGGGCCGACAGGACGCATCGCCGCAGGATTATGGGCGTCGGAGGTCCGAGAAATCGGGGCCGGTCCAGCTTGCGCTGGGACACACGTTGGCCACACTGATATCGAGATGGCTTTACGTTCGAAGCCGGAGGGAAAGTTCCTCTTGCTTGCGAGGCTGGTCCGTTGCCGGAGAGCTTCCGGGCCAACGGCGGACGATGCTGTCCTCACTCTAAGATCCTTGTTCCTATGGCCCAAGTTTGCAGGGCCATCATTTCCAACCCGGGGGAGTTTGCCGAAGCAAACGCCTCACACGGGACTGGCGGCGGGTTCAGTTAACGAAGCGGCGAAGCCGAACATTCATAACCAGACCAATCGCCAGGAAAACAAACAACGTAGCGGAACCCCCGTAACTCATGAGAGGAAGCGGGATACCGGTCACGGGCATAGCACCGATGACCATCGCCACGTTTACTAAAACATGAAAGCCAAGCGCTGCTGCAACGCCCATTACAAGAAACATTCCGGCGCGGTCTTTTGCGCGCTGAGCATTCTGTACTAAGCGTAACAGAAGAGCCATGTACAGCCCAAGGGCAAGTAGCACGCCTTTGAAGCCCTGCTCTTCCGCCCAAGCCGACATGATGAAATCGGAATAACGGACGGGGATGTAGCCGAGCTGGTTTTGCGTACCATTGCCAAACCCTTTACCCCAGAAGCCGCCGGAGCCGACCGCGATCTTGGATTGTAGAACTTGATAGCCGGAACCCTTGGCATCCTCTTCTGGGTGCATGAACGACGTAACTCTTTCCTTTTGGTAGGGCTTCATGACTCTCCATGCAACGGGAAGCATCAGAAGCCCGATGAGCGTAATGGCCGCGGCGTGTTTCCACTGCAAGCCGGCGAGAAATGCGCCGACAACCAACAAGGGCATCAGCACGAGCGCAGTGCCCAAATCGGGTTGCTTCAGAATTAAAGCGAGAGGCAACCCGACGATGAGCGCGGCCTTGATCAAATCCTGAAGGGAGAGCTCATCGGTGCGCACCTCGGCAAAGAAGCGCGCCAACACGATGATTATAATCAATTTGACCAGTTCCGACACCTGAAGAAATTCGCCGAGGATGGGAATCCAGCGTTTAGCGCCGAAACGGGTATGGCCGAAGGCCAGAACGGCAACAAGCGCGACAATGCCAATGAGATAGAGGATCGGGGCTTGGTCGAGGATTAGGTGATAGTCCAGCCGTGAGAGCGCAAACATGAGGATAAAGCCGACGAGCAGCCAACGGAGCTGCTTGTTCTGCATTCCGGCCAGAGAGCTGCCGTGAGTGGCGGAATAGATCTCGATGACGCCGAGGGCGCAGATGGCCGCGAGAATGGCGACCAGCCACCAATCGTAATCGCGAGTTCCGGGTGCGTCTTTCATAGAAAGGGCTGACGCTCGACAGCTAACACCTAACAGCTAAGAACAAACAGCGGACAGATAAAATCTATGTAGCTGGCTTGCCGCTAGATTTGATTTTTCTGTCGACTAACTTTTCACTCCCAAGTAATCCGAATAAAGCAAACTCAGCGATCGGGATCGGCGACAGCAGCGTGAGCAGGCACGACAGGTTGCTTCTGAATCGCTGCCGCGGCTGGTGCGCCACGATCTAAATCATACTGTTTGTCGAGAGCGGTGAGTTGTCCTTGTGTTTTCTTGGCCATCTTATCGTAATAGGCCTTGATGACGTCGCGCACGACTGGGCCAGCGGCTTCGCTGCCGTGGCCGCCGCCCTGGACGAGCACGGCGACGACAATTTCGGGATTGCGGCGCGGCGCATAACCCACGAACCAGGAATTATCCTTAAACTCTTTCGTTTTTCCGAGGCGGCTGCGCAGGTCGTAGTTAATGATTTGGGCGGTTCCGCTTTTGCCAGAGAATTCAATGCCAGTGAGCTTGAGAGCACTGGCGGTGCCGCCGCCCTCATTGACGACGCCGTACATGCCATCGGTTACTTTCTCGACCGTAGAGTCGGTAAGAGGAAATACTACTTCGCCCACGTTTGGAGCATCCTTAATGAGATGAGGCTGCTTGAAAACTCCACCCATGGCAATGCCGCCGATGGAACGAGCGAGCTGAAGAGGTGTTGCCGTGACAGCGCCTTGGCCGATGGAGACGGAAATCGTTTCGCCGGCATACCACTTGCGGTGAAAGACGCGCTCGACCCACTCCTCAGAAGGAACGAGACCGGGCTCCTCGGAAGGCAAGTCGACGCCTGTGCGGTGCCCAAGACCCAAGTGGGTGGCGTAATAAGCGATGCGGTCAATGCCGAGTCTCATGCCGATGTTATAGAAAAAGATGTCGCAGGATTGCATGATGGCTTTGTGCAGATCCACGATGCCGTGGGGTTTCTTGCCGAATTGCCAGCACTTGAATTGGCGGCCGTAGAAAGTGGCGTAGCCAGGGCAGAAAGCGGTGAAGTTCTCTGGCGGCACGTGATCCTGGAGCATGGCGGTGGCCATGATGATCTTGAAGACTGAGCCGGGAGCAAGCTGGGCCTGAATCGCGCGGTTTAAAAGAGGATGCATCGGGTCGTCGTTCAGCTTTTTCCATTCTTCCGGGGTAATGCGAACCGCGAAATCATTGGGATCGGGAGTGGGGCGGCTGACCATCGCGAGGACTTCACCGCTGCGCGGATCGAGAGCAACTACAGCGCCGGGGCGCTCACCGAGAGATTGCTCCGCGACCGTCTGCAAGTCGTAATCGATGGTGAGTTGAATTTGTTTGCCGGGGATGGGCTCTTGTTCGGTCAACTGGCCTAAATCTTTCACTTCCTTGCCGACACTATTCACGATGACGCGGCGCATGCCGTCGGTTCCGGTCAGGATACTGTTGTACTGGCGCTCGAGGCCGGATTTCCCAGCGAGGTCTCCGGGACGGAGCTTGCCGTTGCTGTCTTCGATTTCCTGCTCGCTGACTTCACCGACGTACCCGCTGGCGTGGGCCATGAAGCCGCCGGGCAGATAACGACGCCGCTGGACCATCAGCATTTCGAGGAGAGGGATATCGGAGCGATGGGATTCGATGAAAGCGACATCGGCGGGAGTCGCTTCCGGTTTGATGACGATGGGCTGGAACTTCGGAAGATTTTTGGTACTTTCTAGCTGGTCTTTCAAATCCCCGAGAGGGATGCCCAAGCCATCGGAGATGGCGGGCAGATTTTTGTCGATAAGCGCGGGATCATCGCGAAGCAGAAGGATGCTGAAGGATGGATAGTTGTCAACAAGAACGCGGCCATCGCGATCCAGCATGCGGCCGCGCGGAGCGATGATGGGGATGGAGCGAACGCGATTGCGTTCCGCCATTTGACCGTATTTATCGGAGTCGACGACCTGGAGTTTCCAGAAGCCGAGGAGCAACAACCCGACCATACCCACGATGACGTAGGAGGCGATGGCCAAACGGCCCTGTGGCAAACGATTGTCGTTGCGAAACCAGTACGACACGAAAACCCCGCGCGCGAGTCTTTTTTTGTTGCGGCCGTCAAACGGACGGCACATTCCTCAGGGCTATTCGTCGCCCATCCCGCGAGAGACCGGGACATGCTCGCGTCACGAAAAATGTACAGCGTGGGTTTCGAAATGTCCGTCGAAAACTTTTCTCGAAAAAAGAATTCGAAAAATTTCCCAGGAGCTCCCGAATCACTGCCGGACTCATGCTGCAGCAAGAACTTCCTCGAGGCAGCAAGGTCATTTCCAACGTAGCACCTGGGAGTAGGGGCCGCAAGCCGTCCGGAAGTACAGTTTCTTGGACAATACCCTGTGGAGAATGCAGGGCGTAGCCGGGTGAGTTCCGACAGGCTAACGGGACGACAGCGCTGGGATGCGCTGCTTATTCATAGCGCAGGGCGATCATGGGGTCCACGCGAGTGGCGCGATGCGCCGGAATGAAGCAAGCGGCGAGAGCGACGACGCCAAGCACGAGAGCGACGCCTATAAGGATCGTCGGATCGGCAGGGTTGACGCCGAAGAGCAAGGCACGCATAAGCTGCGCGAAGGCCAAAGCGGCGACCAAGCCTATGGAGATGCCGAAGAAGGCGAGGCGCACGCCCTCGCGGAGAACGAGACGCAGAACGTCGGCTTGGCTGGCGCCCAGAGCCATGCGAACCCCCAGTTCACGCGTGCGCTGGGCAACGGAATAGGAGACGAGGCCATAAAGACCGATCATGGCGAGCAATAGAGCCAGCGCGGCGAAGCTTCCAATCAGATAGGAAGGATAGCGACGAAGGAAGACGGAAGGCGACTGGTCAATGAGCTCTTCCAAGGTTTGCGGCTGAAGGAGAACCAGTTGTGGGTCAACGTCGTGCAATGCCGCACGGAGAGAAGCAACCGTAGTTGCGGGGTTGGTCGAGGCGCGGACAACGTAGCTGATATAAGAATCCGCGGTCTGTAGGAACGGCGCAAAGAGACTCGGTTCAGGCGGGCTATCGAGGCCAGAGTCGGCAACGTCGCCAACGACGCCGACGATTTCGCGGTAAGGCTGTTTGTCCGAGTAAGTGAATCTCAGGCGCTTGCCGAGAGGGTTTTCACCGTGAAGATAACGCTCGACGAAAGATTGGGTGACGACGATATGTTTCGGCCCGTCCGCGGTGTCATCTGAATCATTGAAGAAACGGCCCGAGATGAGAGGGATTTTCATCACGGAAAAATAGTTTGCGGTGATGTCGCGGATATCGCACTCGCTCTCCTGGCCGGCGGCGATGCTCTGTCCTTCGAGGAGGAAGCGGATGGTGTTTCCGCCTCCGGTAAGAGGGACGGTGCTGTTCGATGCAATTCCGGCGAGGCCGGGCAGAGCCGCCGCAAGCTCCGTGAATTGGTGGTCGAAGCGAAGAACGTCCGGATCTTTGGGATAAGAAGTGTCAGGAAGATTCACGGCGAAGGTGACGACGTTGTTGTAGTCAAAGCCGGGATTGCGATGAAGGAGAACGGAAAGGCTCTTGACCATGAGGCCGGCGCCGACGAGGAGAACGAGACAAAAAGCAATTTCGGCGACAACGAAAGCGTTGCGAAGGCGCGTGCGGCTGCCGCTGGCGGAAGCGCGGGAATCCTCCTTGAGCGCTTCGCCCGCGCTGCTTTGTGACATTTGGAGAGCGGGAGAGAGACCGAAAGCAAGCCCAGTGAAAATGGCGACGCCGCAGAGAAACGCCAGGACTGCCGGATTTTCGTGGGCATCGCGGAAGAATGGAGCAGAATCAAGGAGGGGTTGGGGAATCGCGGCGATGAGAAGAGAGGTCCCCCAGTGCGCAAAGACAAGCCCCAGCGCAGCGCCCGAGGCGGAGAGCATCATGCTTTCCGCAAGTAGCTGAGAAATGAGGCGGCCGCGGCCGGCGCCCAGTGCGGAGCGCACGGCGAATTCCTTCCGGCGGGAAGCAGCGCGAACCATGAGCAGATTGGCGACGTTGGCGCAGGAGATAAGCAGAACAAATCCAACGGCGCCAAACAAGACCAGAAGAAGAGACTGAACGCGGCCGACAATGCGGTCACGCAAGGGGAACAACACGATTTGAATGGAACCGTTCGCTTGAGGAAATGCGGCGGCGAGGGCGGAGCTAATGGAGTTCATTTCCGTCCGAGCTTGGAGGAGGGTGACGCCGGGAGCAAGGCGGCCTATGACGGGCATCCAGCGTAAGTTGCGGCGGGTCGCGCTGTCCGGTCCGAGATGCATCGGCACCCAAAGCTGGGCGTTGCCCTGGGGAGCAAATTCAAAGTCGCGCGACAGAACGCCGATAATAGTGACGCTATTGGCATCAAGCCGGATAGAGCGGCCAATGACGCTGGGATCGCCAGCGAAATTACTGATCCAAAATCCGTAAGTGAGGATGGCGACTTTGGGGCCAGAAGCGATGTCCTCGCCCGGCAGAAAATCGCGGCCGAGAAACGGCCTGACGCCAAGAGTGGAGAAGAAATTGGTAGTGCTCTCGGCAGCAGTAATGAGTTGGGGCTCGCCGCTACCTCGATAGATGAAGCCATCTCCGCTAAACCCAGCGAGTGACTGGAAAGCCTTGGACTGGTGCGACCAATCCACATAGTCGGGATAGGAGGCGTTCCAAGAATTCGAGGTCAAAAGATCCTGCGATTGTTGCTGGGGGCGAATTTCGCCGAGAGTGATAAGTTGGGCGGGCTGCAAATAGGGAAGAGGGCGAAGCAGAGCGGCGTAGACAACGGAAAAGATGGCGGTGTTGGCGCCGATACCGAGAGCAAGCGTGAGGATAGCGACAAGGGTGAAGGCGGGATTCTTGACGAGCACGCGGGACCCAAAACGAACATCGCGCAGCACATCTTCCATGGAAGTGAATGTCCACATTTCGCGGGTCCTTTCTTTCGTAAGCGTGAAATTACCGAACTGGCGGCGAGCAGCATAGCGAGCCTCTTGGGCGTCAAAGCCTGCCGCGCGGTTTTTCTGTTCGCGCATGGAGAGATGGAAGGCGACTTCGTCTTCGAGGTCGTGGTCCAGTTGTCTGCGCTTGAGGAAAGCCCTCAGCCGCAGCCACGTTTTGTGAAGCCAATTTCGCATGTGCGCAAACTCCAAGACTTCTTCAAACCTTATTACCGGACACCAGCATGGCGGCCTCACTCATAGCGCAGAGCGACCATGGGATCCACGCGGGTGGCGCGGCGCGCAGGGATATAACAGGCCATGAGCGCGACGGCCGCCAGCAGGACTGCGACCACCGCGAAGGTTTCGGGGTCCGTAGGAGCCACTTCAAACAGCAGACTGGCCATCAGGCGAGTGAGTGCGAAAGCGGCCACGATGCCAATGGCGATGCCGAAGAAGGCGAGCTTTGCGCCGTCGCCGACGATGAGGCGGAGCACATCTCGCTGCTGCGCGCCGACGGCGACGCGCACACCGATTTCGTGGGTTCGCTGGCTCACCGCATAGGCCATCAATCCGTAAATTCCTACGGCAGAAAGCACCAGCGCGAGCGCGGCGAAAATTCCGAGGAGCAACATGTTGAAACGCTGTTGCGCGAGCGACTCGGCCATCAAGCCATTCATGGATTGAATGTCGCTTACGGGAATTTGCCGGTCCAGGCTCCATACCTGTTGCTTCACTTCATCGACCAGGGTGTTTGAGGGCCCAGGAGTACGGATAGCCAGAGTCATCCAGCGGCGCCAAGCTTCATCGGACTGCGAGAATGGCGCATAGACGGCGGGATCGGCCGGTTGGTCGAGTCCCCAATATTTCACGTCCTGCACGACACCGATGATGGTCATCCATTGATGAGGCGATTTCGAGCGGCCCCAATCGACGCGCGCGCCAAGAGGGTCTTCGTGAGGGAAGAATGTTTCCACGAATGTCTCGTTCACGACGGCGACGAGGGGCTGGCCCTGGCGATCCATATCCGTGAAGCCACGGCCTGCGCGAACGGGAATCTGCATCACGCGGAAGTAGTCGCCCATTACGGAGAGCGTTTGCACGCGCGACTCAGCGCCGGCGGGAACCGGCGGGCGTCCATCGATGACAATGCTGTGATTAAGATAATCCGGGCCAAACGGAATATCGGTGATCATGGCCGCATTGACACCCGGAAAGGAATTGAGGCGGGCAAGTAGTTCGCGGCGAAACTGCGTCTGCGGAGGAATTTCCGCGTAGCGTGCGACGGGCAACTGAAGGTGCATGGTCATCACGTTTTGCGAATCGAAGCCCGGATTCACGGAGCGAAGACGCGAGAATCCTTTGATCAGCAGGCCAGCGCCCACGAGGAGAACCAGCGCGAGTGCGATTTCCGCCGTGACAAGCACTTTCCGCAACAGATGGCCGGAAGGGCCGGCCGTAGCTCCGCGGCCGCCCTCTTTGAGCGATTCCGCAAAATCGGTGCATGAGGCCGACCAGGCGGGCGCGATGCCGAAGACGATGCCGGTGAGGAGAGAAATGCCGAACACGAAAAAGAGGACACGGCCATCGAGTTGAACGCCTGTAAAGCGCTCGAGCGCAGCGGGCTTTAGAGATAACAGAAAACTAGCGCCCGATTTAGCGAGAAGAAGACCCGCGGTGCCGCCGATCATGGCCAGCAGAGCGCTTTCCACCAGCGCCTGGCGAATGAGGCGGAACTTGCCTGCGCCAAGAGCGGCGCGAATGACGAGCTCCTGCCGGCGGGCGACGTTACGGGCGACAAGCAGGCCGGCGAAATTCGCACAGGCAATCAGCAGTACAAACCCGACGGCGCCGAAGAGCACGAGCAGGGCCTTGCGCGAGTCGCGGACTATAAAGTCGTGCAAGGGGACGAGCACTGTTTCGCGGGTTCTTTCGTTGTCGGGATACTGTTCAGCGAGGCGATGGTCGATCGAAGAGATGTCCGCTTGCGCCTGCGCAAGCGTGACCCCCGGTTTCAACCGCCAGTAGGTGCGCATGAAATGCACGCCGCGAAAGGGGGCGGCTTCCGGGTAAGCGACCCACAGAGAAACGTAAATGTCCGCGTGCTCTTCCGGCGGAGCAAAACCGGCGGGCATTACGCCGATCACGGTGTAATCGTTTCCGGTCAGCGTCACTGTTTTCCCGAGGACTTGCGGATCGGCGTTCAGAAAGTTTTGCCAGAACTGGTGGCTGATGACGATGACGCGCGGGCCGCCCTTGACGTCTTCCTGCGGAGAGATAAAGCGGCCGAGCAGAGGCGGAACGCCGAGGGTTTCGAGGAATCCGGCGTTGACGTAGCCGGCGTGAATCTGAAGCGGCTCAGGGCCGCCGGTGTAGTCCATTTGTGCGAGATTGATTCCACCCCCTTGGGAGAAGGCGCGGGTTTGCCGCTGTATGTCGATGATGTTCATCAGCGAATCGTTTTGCTTCATGGCCACGAGTTGCTGCGGATCTTTGTAGGGGAGTGGTGCGAGCAAAACACCATTGATCACGCTGAAGATGGCGGTGTTCGCGCCGATGCCGAGAGCCAGCGTCAGCACGGCAACGGCTGTGAAGCCAGGATTCTTGCGCAGCATGCGCAGGGCGTAACGCACGTCCTCCCACAGCGATTCGAGCGATGCGAAAGTCCACATTTCGCGGCTCCTCTCTTTCAGACTGGTCGAATTACCAAATTGGCGGCGCGCCGCGTACCGAGCCTCTTCGGCGTCGATGCCCATGCGGCGATTATTTTCTTCCCGCATGTCCAGGTGAAACGCCACTTCTTCTTCCAAGTCGCAATCCAGATCGCTGCGCCGGAAGAGCGCCTTGAGGCGCAGCCACGTTTTGTGCAGCCAGACTTGCATAAGCTCAAACTCGCTTCCTATTCAGATGGCCGAAATCGCTTAGCAAGAAATGTATCGCTCAGTCATAACGCAACGCCACAATGGGATCGACGCGCGTGGCGCGATATGCCGGAATCAAGCAAGCAGCAAGAGTCACGGCCATCAAGAATGCCGCGACAATCGCGATGGTTTCCGGATCATGCGAGCTCACGCCAAATAACAAGCCGCGTATCAAAGGAGTGAGCGCCAACGTCGCGACAACGCCCAGCAACACACCAATGCCGGCAAGCGCCAATCCATGACGGAACACGAGCGACCAGACATCTCCCACTTTTGCACCAAGGGCCATACGAATGCCGAATTCGCGTGTCCGCAGGCTAACGGTGTGAGAAACGACTCCATAAATCCCGATGGTGGCAAGAAAGAGCGCGACACCGGCAAAAATCGCCACAAGCACCGCGCCAAATTGCTGGCGTGCAACCGACTCTCCCAGCGATTGATCCATGGTAGCGATGTCGGAAAGCGGCAAATCGGGATCCATGCGATGCACGATGTCGTGGATGGCCGAGACCTTGGCGAGTGGATCGCCATCGGTGCGTACGGCCAACATCATGCTGGAGAAGGGAAGCTCTGCGTGGGGCCAATAACTCATGGGCACGGGAATTTTATCCAGGCCGTCTCGTTTCACGTCGGCGACAACACCGATAATCTGGGAAAAGTCGTTTTGATCCTTCATGTCGATGCGAATCCTTTGTCCCAAGGGATCCTCGCCGGGGAAATACTGGCGCGCCAAAGACTCGCTTACGACGACAACGTGGGACTCGACGGTCTCTTCCTGGTCGGAAAACGTCCGTCCCTTAAGCAACGGAATCCGCATCGTGCGGAAGAAATCGGAGCCTACAAGCTGTACCTGCGTCAGTGGCTCCGCGCCGCGCGCCGGCGACGGCTTTCCGGCGATGTCAAAGTCAGTCCCAGGTGTCACGCCTGTCAGAGGAAACGAATTATCAATGGTCGCAGCGCGAACCCCCGGTAAGCCGCGCACCTGTTCGAGAAGTTGCTGAAAGAAATCGATGTATTGATTGGGCTTCGAATATTTTGTGGAGGGAAGGCTGACACGCAGGGTAAGAACGTTCTTGGAGTTGAACCCAGGGTCCACAGAGGAAAGCTTTACGAAGCTGCGCAGCAGCAGTCCGGCACCCGCAAGCAGCATGAGGGAGAGGCTGATTTGCGCGATGGCAAACACGCTTCGCAGACGGTGCCCTCGAGTTCCCGTCTCCGAGCGGCCGCCTTCCCGCAGCGCATCGGTAAGATTCGTACCAGCCGCGTCGAGCGCGGGTGTCAATCCAAACGCCAGGCCAGTCATGACGGTAACTGTCGTGGCGAAGACCACCATGTGCCAATCCATCTGGATCGAACTCACATGCAGGTCTTTGGGGATTAGAAGCACCACAGCTGAGATCGTCCAGCGAGCCCCAAGAATGCCGAGCGCGCCTCCGAGCAACGCGAGCAGTAGGCTCTCCGTCAGCATTTGCCGCGCGATGCGCCACCGGCCGGCACCAAGCGCGCTGCGAACCGCGATCTCGCGCTCGCGGGCCGAAGCGCGAGAAAGAATCAGGTTTGAGACGTTCGCGCAGGCAATGAGCAGGACAAAACCAACCGCACCGAGCAGGAGCAAAAGAGTCGGACGTATTGTGCTTGAGAGATCCTGGTGAACCGGCACGAGATTCACTCCCCAGCCCGTTTCGAAATCCGGGTACATCTTCGTGAGACTTGCAACAAGCCCGTCCATCTCGGCTTGCGCTTCCACCAAACTCACGGACGGTTTGAGACGACCAACCGCGGTCATCCATCGGCCCCGTGGATTCCGGTCTTGTTCTTTCCAGCCATAGGGCCACCAGAGTTGCGCTGCTTTGCCTGTCAGGGACCCTTGCGGAGAGAAGAGCGTGATGCCCGGGGGCATTACGCCGACCACAAGAAAAGTTTCGCCATCGAGTCTGATGACCTTGCCGACAGCGCTGCGGTCTGCACCGAAGCGCCGCTTCCACAATCCATAGCTCAAGAGAACCTCATGATTGTGGCCGGGCTGCCCTTCATCGCTAGAGAAATCGCGGCCCAGGATCGGGGAGATTCCAAGCAGCGAAAATAAGTTCGTGGAAATGCCCTGCGATGGAATCTCCTCGGGGTCTCCGTCCCCGGTGAGCGTCGAAGTATCGTCAAAGAATGCGGCCATCTGCTCGAAAGCGCTACTGTGTTCCTTCCAGTAGATGAAGTTCGCTGGGGAGACCACGTTGTGATCGCGTCCCTCGCGCAGTTTGGTCTCCCAAACCATCACCACGCTTTGTTCCTGACGATACGGGAGCGCTTTTAACAGCGCGGAGTTCACGACGCTGAAAACCGCGCTGCTCGAGCCAATGCCCACGGCGAGCGTGAGCACAGCCACCGCCGTAAATGCCGGCTTGTTGCGAAGTAGACGTGTGGCGTGCCGGAGATCCTGGAGGAATTCCTCGAACGTTTTGAAAGTCCACATGTCGTGGCTCCTCTCCTTGAAATTTGTCGCATTGCCGAATTGGCGGTGCGCGGAGTAATGGGCTTCTTCGGGGTCGATCCCGGCGCGACGATTCTTTTCTTCCCGCATGGCCAAGTGAAACTGCACTTCGTCGTCCAGATCGCGATCCAACTGCGAGCGCTTCCAGAGGCGCTTAATTCGCAGCCAGGTTTTGCTTCGCCACTCCGAAAACATGGTGTCCTCCTGCGCGTACTAAGCCGTTTGGAGTATCCGCGCGACCGCGCCCGACATGCGCCGCCAGAATTCGGTCTCTTGCGCCAATTGCTTTCGGCCCGCCGCGGTCAAGGAGTAAAACTTGGCGCGGCGGTTGTTGTCCGAAGCGCCCCACGCGGAAGAGAGAAGGCCACGCAGCTCGAGGCGATGCAGAGCGGGATACAGCGCGCCTTCTTCTACCTTCAGGACATCTTCGGAGGTTTGGTGAATCCACTCGGCTACGCCGTAGCCGTGCATGGCGCCGCGAGCCAAGGCTTTCAGAATCAGCAAGTCCAAGGTTCCCTGGAGCAGATCTCCGGGGTTTTCCCGCTTTTCTTTCATGGGAGGCCCTCTCTCTTCTCCATAAGACGTTTAGGGGAGGGAAATGTTCCCTCCTAATTTCGTGGTTTGCAAAATAATTGAGGGTGACGCCGAGGACAGGGCTATCTGCCTGTAACGGAGTGTCCACCGCCCCGGTGCAATCGGTGGAGGCTATGGCTGGCGATCGAGATGGAACGCAGCAGCCTGGAAATCTCCGCGTAGTTCTAGCTGGAGTCCGTGGCGCATCCACCACGCTCCCGAGGCGCTTTCCGGGGTGTCTGGCCGGGCCTTGCCTTCGATCCAAGCGAGCTTGTATTGGGCATCCGGATCGAGCCCTTGCAGTTGCAGCAGGGGAAATCCGCGGCCTTCCTGTGTGGCGTTTGCGAAGGCGAAAACGACAGCTTGATTCTTGTCGCTCGAAACGCTCTCGGTTGACGAGAATTCGCTGCCATCGCGCGGGCTGATAAGACGATAGAGATCGCCGCGCACAATCGTTCGTTGCACGGAGTGATACGCGGAGATCAGGCGCTTGGCGGTGGCAAAGTCCTCAGAGCTCCAATGATTCAGATTGGCGCCAATACCGAGCGAGCCTTGCATCGAACTAAGCATGCGATAAGTGAGAGAAGTCGAGCGCTTGTTGAGCCAATGCGGCGAGTCCGTAACCCAAGCCATCATGATTTGCGGCGGGTAGGCGTAGGAGAAGCCGTCCTGCATGGAGAGACGGTCGAATGGATCGGTATTGTCCGAAGGCCACACCTCATCGGCGTAGCGCAAAATACCCAGATCGACGCGGCCCCCTCCGCCCGAACAGCTTTCGATCTCGATTTTGGGGTGCTTCTCGCGCAACTCCGCAAGGATTGAATAGAGATTGCGGATGAACGCGACATAGACGCGTTTCTGCTCATCGACCGGAACCTGATCCCATCCCGGCTCCGACCAGTTGCGGTTGTAATCCCACTTGAGAAACGCGATATCGTTTTCGGTGAGCAACTTGTCGAGGAAGCCTTCGATGTAATCGCGGACGTCCTTTCGAGCCAGATTGAGGACAAGCTGGTTGCGGGACTCGGAACGCGGACGCCCTGGAAAATTCAAAACCCAATCAGGGTGCTTTCGATAGAGGTCCGAATCGGGGTTGACCATTTCCGGCTCGACCCACAAACCGAAATCCATGCCGAGCGAGTGCACCTTATCGATGAGTGGCTTCAAGCCGTTAGGAAACTTCTCCTTATTAACGTACCAGTCGCCCAATCCCGCGTGGTCGTCCTTACGCTGGCCGAACCAGCCGTCGTCCATGATGAATCGATCCACGCCGATCGATGCTGCTTTCTCAGCGAGCGCCATTTGCCCGGCTTCGTCGACCTTAAATTCCGTGGCTTCCCACGAGTTGTAAATCACGGGGCGTGGCTTGGGGTCCGGAGCGTGCGGCAAAATGTGAGCGATTTCAAATCGATGCAATAAGCGAGAAGCTCCGCCCAGGCCGTGATCGGAATAGCCGCCATAAAAAACGGGCGTCTCGAGATGGTCTCCGGGTTTGAGCAGATAGCCAAAATCAAAAGGATTGAAGCCGCCCGTCACGCGAACGGCATCGAGCTGTGTATGTTCCACAGTGATGCGCCAGGAACCCGACCACGCCAGCGCGCCAAACCACACTTCGCCGTGCTCTTCACCCGCGGCAAACGGTCCTATCGATGCGTGGCTATCGTCGCGGGAAATCGCAAACCACGGATTGGCCTGATGGCCGGTGGTTCCGCGGCGGCTTTCGATGACGCGCGCGCCGCCTAGAATCGGTTCCTGATTCAGCGTCCACTCGCCGGCCCACCGGCCGGTTAAATAGCTCAACGTGTAACGCGCGGGAGGCAAAGTCCATTGCGCGGCAGCGGCTTGCTCGATGACCACCGGCTGCTTCTCGCGGCTTTCGATCTCCGCGTAGCGCGCAAGAATGCCGGTGTCCGGGTCCATCGAGTAATGCAGCGTCACATAAATCTCGCGTGAAATATCCTTTAGAAGCACATCCGTAGCTTGCGGGCTCTTTGCCGTTGCGCTGACAAAATGAAGCACCAAATCGCGGTTGCCGTCGGCAAAAGTTACTTTGAGAGCAGGCTCCGTATATAAGCCTGCTCCCCAACTTGCGTACTCCTGCGGCGTGGTGGTGTATGACGAATCAAACGAGGCCATCTCCGGAAACGAATGCGCGGGAGGAATGCTATCGTGCGCGCCGAGACGCCCTCCCCAATAGAGCGGCTGCAACTCGCCGCGCTCGTTCACGCCGAATGCATACGTGGAATTGCCGCCATCGAGACGGAAAACCTGTGCGGCCTGTGCCAAGCACGAGCTAGCCGCAAACGAGATCAGCAAGAGACACACAGATAGTAAGACAGACATTTTATTTGAGATTTTCATTTCGCCGTATCCTAACACTTGCTCGAAGGCAGTTGCTACAAGAGCTTCTCTGGCATGGCGATGAGAGCCGGCCTCGGCGCTTGTTCGCCTCGACGCTTGCCCGCCGGACAGGGCACGCGCTATCGTATTTGGACTGTTCTCATGCAAAGCGAACCCTCCTTGCCACTGCGTTTGGCTCTTGTAGGAATGTCAGGCGCTGGAAAATCCTTCTGGACAAAGAAATTGGCGGCCGAAGGCTGGACGGCTATTTCTTGCGACGATCGCATTGAAGAAAAGCTGGCGTCGCGGCTGGCGGCTGGCGGGTATTCCGGAATCAACGGCGTGGCGGCGTGGATGGGGTGGCCGGACAACGCGAAATATGCAGAGCGCGAAGCGCAGTATCTCGAAGAGGAAATCCACACGCTTGGCGAGGTGCTCACCGGGCTGGATCACACTTCCGAAAAACCGCTGGTGTTGGACACCACGGGAAGCGTGATCTACACAGGCAATAATCTGTTGCTGCGCTTGCGGCGGCGCATGAAGATCGTCTATCTCGCGGCGTCGGCCGAAGAGCAGCAACTTTTGATCGAACGCTACTTGAGCGATCCCAAACCTGTACTTTGGCGCGGAGCTTTCCAGTCGAAGAGAGGCGAAACGGCCCGAGAGACCGTCGCTCGCTGCTATCCCACGCTCATCGCCGCGCGGCGGCAGAGTTACGAGGCGTTGGCTCACTGTACGCTGCAAGTGGCCGAGCTGCGAGATCCGGCATTTGACGCGGCGGCCTTCCTCGCAAAAATTCGCAGCCAAATTGAGCGCCACCGATGAGATACCGGAGCACAGGCCGCAAGGCTGCCCTGACTTCTTTGCGCGGCGCGGTGCTCCGCGGATTGGCGCCGGACGGCGGCCTGTACATGCCGGCCGAAATCGCGCGGCGTTTGCCCCAAGAGCTGGAAGAGTTTCGGCGCTTGCCGTTCACGGAAGTTTGTTTTCGGGTAGTGCGGCCTTTCGCCACGCCCGACGTGCCCGAAGAAGTGCTATGGCAAATCGTCGCGGAGGCCATCAATTTTCCAGTGAAGCTCGTGTCACTCTCTCCGGGCTTGCACATTCTCGAGTTGTTCCATGGCCCCACTCTGGCGTTCAAGGATTTTGGCGCGCGGTTCATGGCGCGGCTGATGGGTTATTTCGTTCGCGGAGAAACGCGGCTGCTGACCGTTCTCGTGGCGACGTCCGGCGATACGGGCAGTGCCGTTGCGCATGGATTTCTCGGCGTGCCGGGAATTCGCGTGGTTATTCTCTATCCTTCGAAGCGCATCAGCGAAGCACAGGAAAAACAGTTCACGACGCTGGGCGAAAATATCACTGCGCTGGAAGTGGCCGGGAGCTTTGACGATTGCCAGCGGCTCGTGAAGCAGGCATTTTCGGACGTTGAGCTCAACAAGCGCGCGTTCTTGACTTCCGCAAACTCGATCAACATCGGGCGGCTGCTGCCACAGATGTTCTATCACGTGGAGGCTTACCGGCAGTTGCCGGTCGCGTCGGTTCCTCTAGTTGTGTCCGTGCCCAGCGGGAATTTTGGCAATTTGACGGCGGGGCTGTTCGCGAAGCGCATCGGTTTGCCTGTCGCGATGTTCGTGGCCTCGACCAATGCCAACGATGTTGTGCCCGAATATTTGCACTCAGGAGAATTTCATCCGCGCCCGGCGACGCAGACGTTTTCGAACGCCATGGATGTGGGCAATCCGAACAATTTTCCGCGTTTGCTGGATTTGTGCCGTGGGCGGCTCGAATACGTGCGTCGCGAAATTTGGGGCCACGCCGCGACGGACGATGAGACGTTGCAGGGGATGAAGGCCATCCACGAACGCTTCGGCTACATCTCCGACCCGCATACCGCCGTCGGTGTGCTCGGCTGGGAAGCTTACAAGCGCGGGCATTCTGAGCCGGCGCAAGGACTTGTGCTGGCCACGGCGCATCCTGCGAAATTCGCCGACGTGGTCATGCGCGCTATTGGCACCGCACCACCTCTTCCGGATCGCCTCGCCGCTTACTTGAGCCGCGACAAGCTATCCCTGCCGATGTCGAGCTCTTACGACGACTTCAAGCAGTTTTTGCTGGACCGCTGACGAATCCGTTCCGTCACGCCGCGGCATCCGGTTCCGATCTTTCGAGTGTCCGCATTTTTTGAAGCGCTTGCCTTCAGAATAATCCCCTGACGATCTGATCTTCTCTGCGCCTTGGAGCGGGCACAGCGGCGCGCACCGCAGCCTCCGCCGAATCGGTCGCCGTCACAATGCTGCAGGATTCGAAGGCGTGGTTACCGAACATCAGCATCCGCCCGCCTTTTTGAATCGCGGCGACACTGGGATCGGGAATCTTTTGCTTCGGGTCCATCGGTGAGGTGATTGTCAGCGTGTGGAGAAAAGGACTCTGTCGACGACCAAGCTCTCCCGTGATCAAGTCTAGGACGCGAAAAGAATGCATGGCGGTGGGCGTCCAATAGAGGAATCCATCAGCGCCGGGAGCGTATCCGGGTCCTGAGTTGGTTACTTCGACCAAGGAAACGTCCAAATCCGGAAGGTAGCGCACTCTGGCCGCGAGAAGGCTGTCAGGACACGGATCGTTACTCGCAAGGCGCGCGGCGGTGGCTTCTTTGATGGCATTCTCATCTTGCCATACGAGCGGCAGGACTTCGCGTCCATTCCGGCATCCGTGCACGCTCCAGAAGCATCTCAAATCGACTTGAAAGACGTGCGCAATTTTGTCCGGCTCTGTATCGTACGCGTAGGACACATCGATAACAGATTCGATGGGCTCGAATGCCCAGGGATGGCGCAAAGATTCCTTGATCCGGTAGCTAGGACTTTGATCTTCCGTGCTGGTCACGTATAGAGGCTGGCGGTGCTCCAGCCAGTAACCATGAACACTTCTGACGGACACAATATTGCCAATCACTTGTGGGACCGTATACTCGCTCGCAACCGAGTAGCGGATGCTCGAAACCTTTCCATCTAGGACAATTACGTTGGCACTTAGACTCATAAAGCGAAAACCGAGCCAGTCCGCCCACTTAAGCAGCCGCGGAGAGATTGACCCGGGAGACCCTGCCCCTGTAAGCCGTTCAAAGCGCAGCCAGTCGGCTTCGTTCGTAAACGAGGTGAAATACCAACGTTCTCTTTCTAAGCCAAATTCGGAACTGTCTTTGTTGGGTTCTAGATAGGGTACTTGCTGCAGCAACTCTTCTTCGGTCGTTTCATCGATACGGACAGTTTTCAATCCACTGAGAACCTTCAGAAACTTCCGTGCCATCAGATAGGAATTAAGCCGAGGCGCGATGGAAAGTGCCAGAAGCAGGAAAACGACCGTGAGGAATGCGATCCGCGCGGTTCGCCCCGCTAACAAGCGTCCAAACCATGCCGTCGCTGGAAAATGCTTTGTGAAAGTCATTGTTACGACGCTTTGCGGAGGCGGTCGAGAAGCATGAAGAGGAAGACGGCGACGACGGCGTTGATGAGCGCGGCGGCGCCAAGATGCAGGGTGAACCAGTGCTCCGACTGGGAGAGGAGGAGGCGCTGCGTTAAAGCGACAATGCCTTGATGGACCACGAAGAAAGCGATCGTCAAGGCAAAGCGCGCCGCAGGATGCTCGGTATCTAACCGCGCGCCGATGGAAGAAGCCAGATAACCGATGACCGTTTTCGCAATGCCATAGAGGCCGAGTGGAACCGTGGGACCGCTCAGGCTGTCCTGAAAAATGCCGATGGCCATGCCCAGAAGCAATCCCGTGGAAGGATTTCGACGGCTGAGGCCAAAGTAGATGGTGATCAGCAATGGAAGATCCAGAATTCCAGCCTTCGGAAAATAAATGGGTAAGAACGCCTGCAAGACGAGAGCAAAGACCGCGGCCAATAGGATGGCTCCGGCACGGAACTTATGAACTTCAATGTGCAGCTCACTGCTGCGGATGTCGTAGGCGTCGTTCATGGTTTTTCGGGTGAACCAGGCTTAGCTGTCGAAGCGGAAGGAGCCGAGGCTGGGGCATCCGCGTTGGGCGCTGCCGAATCTGGTTTCGTATCGAGCGGCTTCATCGTCAGAAGGACGAAAACTTCTTCGAGGCGCTGAAGATTTGCCGCCGGGCGCACGCGAATTTGCTTGAAAGGATTCCCTGGCTTGATATCCGTGATGGTGCCGACGGGCAAATCGCGCGGGAAGATGCGATCCATTCCGCTGGTGACGACGCGCTCGCCGGAATTCACAGTGTCGTCGTTAGGAATGTACTTCATGATCAGCAGCGGGTCGCCCGTGCCGCCGACCGGGCTCTGGATGCGCGAATCCACGAGCATGGCGCCAACGCCGCTATCCTTATCGGTCAGCAGGAGCACTTGCGCGGTGTCCTTGTAGGACTCAATGACTTTTCCGACGACGCCGTCCGGCGTGATGACGCCCATGTTGCGCCGGATACCGTCGCGCTCGCCCCGGTCCAGGTAGATGGTCTGGCTGGCGGAGTCCGCGCCGCCGCCAATCACTCGCGCGCTGACCATCGGCACGTCCACATTCGTCTGGCGAAATTTCAGTAGAACCGCGAGGCGGTCGGCTTCGGCGGCCTTGCCCTGAAGCTGAGTGATCTCCAGTTTCAGCGCGTCGTTTTCACGCTTCAATTCCTCGTTATCGCGCGATGTGTTTTGCAGCGCGAAATAATGATTCCAGGTGTCGCGAACGTGGCTGATGCCGTGAGCGCCGGCGCGTTCGAAGGGAGACACGGCGCCAACCGTCCACACGCGAATCAGCCGGCCCTGCGAATCGCGCCTGATCTGCACGGCCAGCAGCAGCACCTGCAGAAGCACGACGCCTCCGAGCAGGAAGAGCGATCTATGTCGAGAGGGAATGCCGACCATGGAGTCCAGTAGCACAGAGCTTGCTCTGCGCGGTTGAAAATTTCTGCGATTGCGTAAATACCAAAAAATTCCCTAGTCGATGCAAACCTGCCGCAACAACCGGAAATCGCTGAGCATTTTGCCTGTACCCAGAACGACCGAAGCCAAGGGATCGTCGGCGATCGAAACAGGCAAACCGGTTTCTTCCCGGATGCGTTTGTCGAGATTCTTCAGCAGCGCGCCGCCGCCGGTCAGCACGATGCCACGATCGCTGATGTCGGCGGAAAGTTCGGGCGGTGTGCGTTCGAGGGCCACGCGCACGGCATTCAATATCGTTGCGACGCATTCGCTGAGCGCTTCGCGGATTTCGCTGTCGTCGATGGTCACGGTTCGGGGAACACCTTCGATCAAGTTGCGGCCTTTGACTTCCATGGTCAGCGGCTTCTCGAGCGGATACGCCGAGCCGATTTCCATTTTGATCTGTTCGGCCGTGCGTTCGCCGACCAGCAGGTTGTACTTGCGCTTCAAGTACTGCATCACGGCTTCGTCCATCTCGTTGCCCGCTACGCGAACGGAACGCGAATAAACAATGCCACTCATGGAGATGACCGCAATGTCGGTCGTGCCGCCGCCGATATCGACAACCATGTTTCCGGAAGGTTCTTCGATCGGCAGGCCCGCTCCGATAGCCGCGGCCATGGCTTGCTCGACGAGATAAACTTCGCTGGCGCGCGCGCGATACGCGGAGTCCTGCACGGCGCGCTTTTCCACCGGCGTAATTTCGCTAGGCACTCCGATGACGATGCGAGGATGCACCAGGACGCGGCGGTTGTGCGCCTTCTGAATAAAATACGTCAGCATTTTTTCGGTGACTTTGAAGTCCGCGATGACGCCGTCCTTCATGGGCTTAATGGCCACGACGTTTCCCGGCGTGCGGCCCAGCATCTCTTTGGCCTCACGGCCCACGGCCACGACTTCACCGGTAGACTTGTTGATGGCCACGATCGACGGCTCGTTCACGACAATGCCCTTGCCGGCCGAGAACACCAGAGTGTTCGCGGTTCCCAAGTCGATGGCCAGGTCGGAGGAAAACAAACTAAACACCGACCTCAGGTTGTAACCGTTCTTATTCATCCCCCCGCCCCCTGCGAGAGAAAACCTCTCCGCCGTCCAGCCGACGATGTGTTGCAGAACATACCGGCGGTCGTTTGCTACCGCCCTGCAGCCAACCAGACCATTGTCTCCGGACTTGGCGACCGGCGCAAAGTCACGCCCGCGTCTTTTTTCTCGCTAGATCGAAAAACGATCATCGTTTGAAACTTTTATTTTGGCACAACGATCGTCACCTGCTGATGGCCTGTGCCTCCGCGGCGATTCTCGCCGATGATGACGATAGTATGCTGGCCGGGTTCAAGCGGCTCGGTAAAGTGCCGGAAGGTTCCATCCGGCGCAATAATCGGCACCGGTTGGCCGTTTACGAGCAGCGCCGCGCCTGGTTCCGTCTTGCCGATAATTTCGACGACGCGGCCGTGAATCTGGGTGCCAGTAATCTCCAACAACATATCCTGCGTTTTGCCCTGGGCGACGAGCGTGAAACGGAACGATTCGCTGATCGCGCTCGTTTCTTTTTTCGCGTCGGACGCGGTGACCGTCCAGAAATAATCGCCCGCATCCAGCCCGGAGACTTCCGCGGTCGTCCCCGTGATCCCTGGAATTTCCTTCACCGTTTTCGTGAACATGGCTGTCGCGCTGACTCGTAGCGTGTAGGAAACCGCTTGAGGCACGGATTTCCACTCGAAATGAACGCCCGCCGTTTTCGGATTGTCCACGATCAGCGGCTCGAAATTGCGCGGCAAAATCAGATCCGGCGGCGCAAGCACGTCGGACTTCGTAATTGGACCAGCTGTTGAGAAAGTCGCCTTCTGGTATTGCCCGATCTCCACTTTTTCCTGGCCGCGCTGGACTTCCGCGCTGCCGCTCGAGACCACGATCTCGTCGTCCTTATGCTCGGGGTCCGCTTTTACGTCCGCATGGCTGTTCGAGTGTACGGATGCCGTGGTGTCCTCGACGCTGACAGCAGCCTTCGAATCAGGGGACGACCAGTTCGGCGTCCTCAGGTCCACTTGTCCGGTGCTGATGCGCACGCCGGAACTCGAGGGTTTTTCGCGCCCCATGGAATTTTCTTCCACGGTGATGAACGTTCCGGACTTCACCGTGTAGGTCGTGCCGTCGGCGAAGGTGATGCGGGCCGCGCCGTCCGCCGAAGTCTGAATTTGATCGCCCTTGTCCAGCGTGGTGTGAAAATCCGCGTCCACCCATTGCACGGAATTGACCTTCTTCACTTGCACTTTTCCGTCGAGGTTGACGAACTTCGCCTGGGTCTGCGAGATAGGCGGCGCATCGCTGTCGCCGACCATGGATTTGCTGAATCTGTCGTAAGCCGCGGTGTACAAATTAGGGTCGAGGAGATAGAGCGCCGCAAAGAGAATCGCCGCGATCAGCACTACATAAACGGCCACGGTCTTGTACGTCACCGTGTGCCAATAGACTTCTACACGTTTTATCTTCGGATGGTTCGGGTCGTATGGTGTCTGTGTGCTCACGGGTATTCGCGCAATATTTCCGCCAATCTTGCAATCTAGCATAGCAATTTGCGTCTAGAGGCCTGTCGCAGCCCCACGTAGTCAAACAGCAAATAGCAGTTGCGCATCCTAGCCGTGCGGACAGGCGGTTTTGCCCAAATGGCCAGTTGGCATATTTACAGGGAAGGGCGACGGATTTGACTGCTCTCCAGCTCTGTTTTAGGCCGAGCGCGCGCGCAGGAAGGCCAATGTCAGCGGCCAAGCCAGCAGAGCCGCCGAGGGGCTATAGCTTGGGCGTGCATCGCAGAAGAAGCCGTGGTCAGCATTGGAGATTTCAACGTTCACGAAATTTTTTCCGGCGGCGCGCAACGCATCCGTCACCGCTCGCACTTGCTCCGGAGGGATGTGTTTGTCGCGGCCGCCCCAGAAGAGCAGCACACGCGACTGGATTCCGCTCGCGCGGCCCAGCACTCCCGGATTCGTGGCGTTTGGCGCGATTCCACCGCCATAATAGGATACCGCTCCGGCGAGTGGTAACGTGATGGCTGCCAGAAATGCCGCGCGTCCACCCATGCAATAGCCAATGGCGGAAATGGGAGGCTCCGCTCCAATCGCTCCGCGGAGCCAATCGTGAGCCGCACGCAAGTCCGCCGCCATCGAAGCATCGTTCAGCGCCTTCATGTGCGGCATGGCACTGGAAAAGTCGTCGTAGCGTCCCTCGAAACCGGGACCCGTGCGATGGAAAAGCTCAGGCGCCACCGCCACGAATCCCTCCCGCGCAAAGCGCCCCGCGATGTCGCGAATATGCGCGTTCACGCCGAAGGCTTCCTGGAGCACGAGCAAGCCAGGGTACGCTCCATCCTCTTTCGGACGCGCCGTCCATGCGCGCATGGAAGTGCCGTCATTCACGCTGAGTTGCACGTATTCGCCACGGATTTCCATCATTCCTCCTGGTCTTCCCCAAGTTCCGGCGCGAGTATTTCAATGCCGGATAAAGTAGCTGGGCTTGTCCATGCCCGCTGCCACGGCCACGTCAAAAAATCCCACCATCATTTCGTCGTAAGTCTGTTCGCCCCAGCGCACCGCGGCGTCGGGGTCCGGGTTATGCGGATTGTCGCGCGAATTATCATACCAAGCGACGGCCTGCAGCTCCGTTCCCGCTTTCAGAAAACGCGGTTCCGCGAGCCGGTAACTCATCTGCCAGTGAAAATGATAATGGACGTCCAGCAGAGGTTCAATTTCCTGATCGGGCCGTTCGGTCGAATTTGCGGGCTTGTGAATGATGTTGTACTGAAATTCTTTTCCGCGCAGGTGCATGTGAGGAAAAAAACTGAGCAACATCGCATCGTTCGGCAACGTGCCGTCCGCCTCCACGCGATAATCCGGCACGCCCGGAGGAATCACGAAGTGATCGTTGGTGAGCTGCAGGGTCAGCACCCGCTGCGCGGGAGGATGCTTCGAGAAAATCAGCCCCACGCTCGTTCGGTCGTTTCCCGCGTGCCCATTGGTTGTGTAGTGCATCTGAAAAACCAGGTCGGAGCCGGCAGGAACTAATTTCGCCATCGTTTCCGGCCAGTTGTCCGGCGAACTTCCCGGCGCATACACAAGCAGAACGTCGCTGTCTGTCCAGTTCGCCCCGCGACGATCATTGGGATCGGTCAGCGTCGACGCGGTAAAGGGAACTCCCATCGGCGCGTGCTGCATCCACTTCGAATCCGGCGGCCGCACATACACAACCGCATGATGCACGTTCGCTCGCATCAGCGGAAGAATCTCCACCGAACGCACCCATCTATCCGTTTTGAATCCCGTCCGCACAATCTCGTATGTGTATTCAATGTCCCCGCTCGCGGGAATCGGCACCGCCTTCGGCATCTTCAAAACTAAGTCCGGCTGCGGGATGCTCCAACTTTCCGCCCAATGCCGCGGCGGCGGCGCATCGTGTGCGTTTCCCACAGGCGCTCCGGCCGCTGCCCAAGCTTCCAGCGCCGAAATTTGTTCCGCCGTAATCGAAGGATCGTTAGAAAAGTGCCCGACGCGCGGATCGGCAAACCACGGCGGCATCGACCTGTTTTTCGCCGCCGCCGCTATTGCCGCGGCGTACGGCCGCGTCTGCTCATACGTTCCGAATCGCATTGGCGCAATGCCTTCGGCACGATGGCAGAGCTGGCAGTGTTTCTGCAGAATCGGCAGCACGTCACGGTAAAATGTCGGCACGTTCGCTGAGGGAGTTTGCGCTGTGGCGATTGTCGCGGACGCCAACGAAGCCTCAGGCGCGCGCGCGCCCGCCAGAACAAAAGCAATCGTCAGAAAAAACACCGAGCTCCGCTTTCGAGGTGCGCTAAGCATGCTCATCCCTGGGGTTCGATGATACGCGCATCGCCGCGGTTTCCCGCGGACTCGCCCGAGCGAAACTCGCTAGCTTCCGGACAGCTGGCGCGATGTACGGAAAGTGCCCAGGGCGACCGCCAGAAACCAAAGGCGTGGTTTTCTGGATAATGCGGTGATTTTTTCCATGAAAAGCGCAGCGGAAGCTTCGTAATCGGTCCATCGCGTTGGCAGAGTCGCCCGCAAAAGCGACGCTGACGTGCATATTACTCAAAAAGCGGACGCGCTACCGGGTTTTTGCCACTAGCCTGTCGAGAAGGATTGACCGCATCGCCGACCGTCCCTGTCGGAGGCGCCTTCCTCAATTCTTCCAGCTCGACCTGAACTTTCGCCCACACTTTTGGTTTGCGCTTGATCGTGTACGGCGCATTCGGATCCGCGAAGAATCCCAGGAGTTCGGCCCGAACTCCCGGCGAGGCCCCGCTAAAGTTCTGCTTTGCAAGTGCGTCGAGCAGCTCTGCTTGAGTCTCATCGTTCAGCCAATACTTTCCGGGACCCGCTTCTTCGCCGATGTCAAAATTGTCATTGGGAAGTTCGAGTTGGCCCGAACTTTGCTCCTCGAGTAGCTTCTGGTAGCGGTGCAAGCTCGCAACGAAGCTGGCCTCGAACAGCCGTTCCGCCTCAGGCGTAGGCGTCCGCAGTTCCAGCACTTTGAGCGGACCTATCTTCGGTAGAATCCTCGTAAGAAAGGCGAGAAACTTTTCCCAAAAAGTGGGCGGCTCATATACGTTTCCCCAGTTTTTTTTGTAACTCGCGCGCGAAAGATTGTAGAGGAACTTCCTTTTCGTCATCCCGGGCTCGTCCTTGATGATCTGGTCCTTCTTCAGGCTCCAGGCAATGCGCGTCGCTTTGGGGAGAAGCTGGCTGACGTCATACCGGTAAGAACCGAGCACTTTGTCTTCGTTCGTCAGGACGCTTTTGAGATCCAACCCATAAGTTTCCTGAAACGCTTGTTCCAGAAGAGGCACGGAAACCTCAAAGCCGATGAAGTCGTGATAACTCGTCGGCGCGTAGCGTCCCTGCGCTACTTCCAGAACGTCGAATCCAAATTCCGTCTTGACGTGCGCCAGTGGATTTTCTTCATACGTAATCACGTCGCCGTACTTCCTTTTCAAATCGGGGTACAGCAGGGGAACCGATTGATTCACCGCCATCTGGTGGCCGTCGTTGTCCGCGGCATAGTGAGAGAGCGCCCCGAGTGCAAAAGCGTAACCGTCGAGATCCTTCGAATCGCGAAGCAGCGCCACGATAAAATCTCCGCTCCGCACGTAGTGCGTCAAGTTGCTGAAAAACTTATTTCCGTGCGGGTAATAGCCCATGTCCTGAATGATGGCGCCGCCATACGCATACCCGTGCGCTTCCTTCAGTTCTTCCTTCGTAGCCTGGGGAAACCGTTTCAAGAGCAGCGGGCGTATGTTGGTGTCCCACGCGCTGTCGACGATGGCCTCGTGCGCCAGCACGGCGTAAGCAGCAGTCTGCGCGGGCCAGCCAAACGACAGAAATAGCAGTAGCGCAAGCGCACAAATTCTCGCCACCCACATTTTGTCTCCGCCGCGCCGCATTTGATCCATCGCTGTCGCCCCCTCGGGCCTTCGTCCAAGGATCGCTTCTGAATCTTATGCTACACCAACGGTTCTTGCCTCGACCGTCTTCTCGAATATCTGGCGAAACGCTCACGATCGAGACTCAGCGGCGGCTTGGGCAAAACGGGAGTACTATTATTCGCGAAATGGCAACCCATGCTTGAGGGGGGACGATGTCCTTACGCGATCTGGTATTCGCAGGCCGAACACTTCGCAAGAGCCCCGTTTTCGCGCTGACCGCTGCGATAACTATCGCCCTGGGCGTCGGCGCCAGCACCGCCATCTTTAGCGTCACCAACGCCGTGCTCCTGCGCCCGCTACCTTATAAGGACCCCAATCAGCTCGTTATCATCCCCACCGACATGCGCAATCGCGGCGTCAAAGACTTCCCCTTTTCCAACGCAAACTTTATTGACCTGCGCGAAGCGACGAAGGACGAATTCCAGGGTCTCGCCGGCGTCTTCACGTTCCCTTTAACGTTGACTGGCGATGATGGCATGCCGGAGCAAGTCCACGCGGGTGTCGTGACCACGAATTACTTCCAGCTTGTCGGTGCAAGAATCCAGTACGGCCGCGACTTCTCCGACGAGGACGGCCAGCCGCAGCCACCTCCTCCCGCGACGGGAACCCAGGCGGCACCGGCCGCTCCAGCGTTGCCCACCATGGCGATCATCAGTTACGAATACTTCCAACGCCAGTTCGGCTCGAATCCTGCCGTAATCGGACAATCCTTGAATAGAGGGAAACCTTTCAGTCCGCGAGTCATTGGAGTCCTCGCGCCCCGTTTTCAGATCTACTTCCCGTCCTCCGCGGATTTGGAAGCCGCTCCCGATCTCTGGATTGCCAATCGCCTCGGTTACGACGCCGCACAGCGCAACGGCGTTTCGATGCATGTGATCGGCAGGTTGAAGCCTGGCGTCACGATCGGGCGCGCGCAAGCTGCCGCCGATCAAGTTGCTGCCGAAGCGCGAAAAAATTTCTCGATTGAAAACACCGCCGGCTACGCTATCCGCGTCGAGCCCATGCGCCAGCATCTCGTCTCGGAAGTCCGCCCTGCCATTCTCGCGCTGATGGGCGCCGTGATTTTTCTTTTGCTGATTGCTTGCGCGAATGTGGCCAATCTTTTAATGGTGCGGGCTTCTCTGCGCCAGCGCGAACTTGCCATTCGTACCGCTATCGGCGCCAGCCGGTGGGATCTTGCCCGGCAGATCCTTACCGAAGCATTTCTGCTCGCGGCCATCGGCGCTTTAGGCGGCCTCGGCATCGCCTGGGCTGGAATTCATGAACTGCTGGCCATCGCTCCGGCGTATCTCCCGCGCCTCGATACCATCCGAATCGATTCGACCGTCCTAATTTTCACCGTAATTTCGAGCCTTGTCGCAGCTGCCATTTTCGGCCTCGCGCCGGCGTGGCGCGCGGCTCGGCCAGACGTGATGATGGTTCTGCGCGGCACCAGCCGTAACGAAGGCCTCTCTGGCGGCGGTCTCGCGCGCAAAATTGTCGTTGGTCTCGAAGTCGCGCTCGCCTACGTTCTCCTCATCGGCTGCGGCCTGATGCTGCGCAGCTTTCTTGAATTGCAGCATATCGATCCCGGGTTCAGTCCTCGCGGCTTGCTCACCCTTCAGATTCAGTCCGATCGTTTTCTCCAATCGCAGGCAGAACGCGCTGCCGCAATTCGCCAGCTCGAAGAGCATTTGCGTGCCATTCCCGGCGTGCAAGGCGTCGCCGCGGCAACCCCCTTTCCGCTCACTGGCGGCTACAGCCCGATTCGCTGGGGCACGGAAGAAGCCCTTTCCGACGCGAGCAAATATAAAGCCGTCGATCCCTTGATCGTGCTTCCCGGCTACTTCGAAACCATGCACACCCCTTTGCTCGAGGGCCGCACCTTTACCGAGGAAGACAACCAGCCGGGCCGCACCTATGCCGTCGTCGATAAAATTCTCGCCGACAATGCCTATCCAGGGCAGTCTGCCGTAGGCAAGCGCATTCTGATCCGCATTCAAACGCCCGAACCGGTCTGGGTCGAGATCATCGGCGTCGTCGCTCATCAACGCGGCGTATCGCTCAGCGAACCTGGGCGCGAGCAGGTTTACTTTACCGATGCGTACGTCGGCTCCGGCGCCCCCGATCACTGGGCGCTCCGGTTCGGCGGCGATCCCTCGAACTTCGCGAACGATGTTCGCGCGTCGATCAAGGCTTTCGATCCGCACCTCTTGATCACCGACCTGCAGCCCATGGATGCTCTGATCGACAAAGCGCAGGCTGGCACTCGATTTTCGTTGCTGCTCATCGGATCGTTCGCGGTCATCGCGGCGCTCCTCGCCGGCGTCGGACTCTATGGCGTGCTGGCCACCGTCGTCCGCCAGCGCACCGCGGAAATCGGCATTCGCATGGCCCTTGGCGCTCAGCCCACGAATATTTTTCAGCTCGTTGTGGGCCAGGGGCTTCGCCTCACGGCCATCGGCGTCGCCGCCGGACTTTTTGGCGCTTTCGCCGTCACTCGCGAGATGAATTCCATGTTGGTGGGAATCAAAGCCACTGACCCGGCGACCTTTGCTTCCATGGCCGTCATCTTTTTCCTGATTGCCGCCATCGCAGCTTGGCTGCCCGCGCATCGCGCCGCCGGCCTCGACCCTGTCGTAGCCTTGCGCGACGAATGACGCTCTGAAGTCGAGCGCATCTCTGCGGTTCCGCTACAGCCCCACGCAGCGGCGTCGGCCCTGCTTTAACGCGGAGTAGAGAACTTCTTTCCAGCGCACGTTATCGATGGTCCACAAGATTTTCGCCTTGTGCCCCGCAGCTAGAGCTGAAGCCCAAACGTCGCGGTTGCGCTCGTTGTGCGCGATGTTCAAGCGATCGACCACGATCATGCCACGAGTGAGTTCGCTCTCTGTTTCTACTTCCAGGAAATGTTCCGATTGCGACGTAACGATAGCTGGATCCAAAGCCACGGCCATGGCGACAGGGTCTGGCAACGATATCCCGTGTTCGCCAGACTGCTCGAGAAAAGCCTCTTGCGCGCGGCTGTTGCACTCGATCGCAAATCTGGCAACGCCCGTGCCGAAGTTTAGAACTTGCTGAATGTCCGAAGGATTCAGCACCGCTTCGCCGCGGCATAGGTGCCAGCCAACAAGTTCAATAGGAAGGCCGCTTCTCACCACGATGCGCGCCGCTTCGGGATCGCACCAAATATTGTATTCGGCCGCGGGCGTGACATTGCCCTCGCAGCACGGCGCGCCGCCCATTACCACGCAGCGGCTCACTTTCTTGGCGATGCCCGGCTTCTTTTGCAAGGCGAGCGCGACATTCGTCAGTGGACCGAGCGTAACCATCACCAGGCCCGGGTGAGATTCAATCGCATCGATGATGGCATCAGGCCCGCTCTGTTTTTCCGCAGCGCGCCGCGGAGGCGGATAGCCGTGATCGCCGAAGCCGTCGCGTCCGTGAAACCACGAAGCGCTTATATGCCCGCGCTTCAGTGGTTTTTCTGCTCCTGCGAAGACCGGCACGTTCGAATTGCAAAGCTCCGCCGTATACAGCGCGTTGCGGCTGGCTTGAAGTACATCCACGTTTCCTGCAACGGCCGTGATAGCCACAACCTGAATTTCCGGCGACCGCAGCGCCATAATCAGTGCCACGGCATCATCGGAAGCTGTATCGGTATCAATCAGAAAGGGAAGTTTCACGCGACGCAGAATAACAAATTGCCCCGTGAATCTCGGCACAAAAATCCGCGCGATCCTTGCAAACTCGCCGGCTGGATTCCAGAAGTTTCACTGCGTTCTCGTTGCTCCCAAAGCGGCGATCTCAATCGCGAGAACAAAAAAGTGTGATCCGACACGCTTCCGGGGTTGTAGCCGCCTCAAGCCAAGGCTCTTCGGCAATCACTGAAGTACAGAGCCCATAAGAGCAGATTCGGATGCGACGAGAAGCCGCTTCGCACTTCAGACGATCGAGTACACGCCTCAGGATGGACCCCTTAAAAGGAGTGTAAAGATAGAAGACCGTGCCGCTAGTCAAATCCGCCACCCGCGCATCTTCCTGGACGAACGTAACCGCATTCAGATTCAGCTTCTGCGCGCACCGCCGCGCGCATTCTACGTAGCCCGCCTCCAATTCGATCCCCATGCTTCGAGCGTCGGTACAAATCGAAGCCAGCATGGAAACATGGCCCAACCCAGAGCCAAGATCGACAAAAACATCCCTTGCGGTAAGCGTAGTCAGCTCGATCAGACGGAAGATGTGCCGCGCCGGAGTAGGCTGATAGAAAACTTTTTCGGGATCTCTCGCATTGTGTCCGGCCCCGGGTTCTTCGAATGGAAACACTCCACGGATCAACTCATCCAGGAAGTCATAACCCACGCCGTTAGCCGGCCCGCCCACATCTTTGGTGCCCTCTCCTGCTGGAACCCAGCGAAGCAAGCTCTCCGGCCGAGATCCCCGCCGAATTTCACAGCGAATCGCCTCATAGAGTTCCTCATTCGCAGCCTCCAGCCTCGCACAAACCGCTCTCGCCCGGCGATACAGCTCCCGTTCGGTCGACTCAGCGCCGAATCCCGCTTCAGCAGTGTCCGGAAAATAAGCATCAAGCCGGTCTAGCGCCTCCAAGCGCCGCCGAAGTTGATTCCGCTCCGCGAGCGAAGAATCACCTTCCAATTGCACGACGAGACGCTGCAATCCATCTATCAAATGTGGAAAGCTCCCTTCCTTAGCCAGTGCAGAATTTTCTGCCGGTTTCCCTTCAGACTACAGCACCGATTTGCCCACCGTCGACCCTTTCTCGCAGTTCTCGTAAGTCTCCTTTTATGAAAAACTTAGAACACCATTAACCGATTCGGGGAGTACTTTTGTCGCTGGGGATTCCCACCTTTTTCCCCAACCCTATAATTGCAGCATACGGAGTTGACCGAAACTGATTGCTGTCCCAAATAGCCCGAATCTTTTTTCGAATTCCGGTGTTAGAAGAAGTAAGGGTCGTGCCCGTTTGAATTTTCGATCCGCTTCGACAAATGGAAAGCTGGCGCTCAATGAACTGGCGCTCAACAAATTTGTTTAAGGGAGGAATTTGCAATGCCTAAGCGAACATTGATTCGAGTACTCATTTTTGGTCTCTGCATACCGTTGGGGCTCGCGTGCATGGCTTCTTCTGCTCCCGCGCAAATCGCGGTGGGCATCTCCATCCGCGTCGCACCTCCGGCTTTGCCCGTTTACGTTCAGCCCCCCTGCCCCACCGAAGGCTATCTCTGGACGCCAGGTTATTGGTCTTATGGCGACGACGGTTACTATTGGGTTCCCGGCGTATGGGTCGCTCCGCCTAGCGCGGGCTTGCTGTGGACTCCCGGATACTGGGGCTTTGCCGGTGGCGTTTATGGATTTCATGCCGGCTACTGGGGACCGCACATCGGATTCTATGGCGGCGTGAATTACGGCTTCGGTTATGGCGGAGCAGGATTCGTGGGTGGCGAATGGCGTGGCGGACGCTTCGCGTATAACACCGCCGTGCTCAGTGTAGACACAGCGGTAATCCACAACACCTTCGTCGACAGGACGGTCGTCGTCAACGCTGGGGTGGGCGCTCACGTGAGTTTCAATGGTGGCGTTGGCGGAACGGTCGCGGTTGCGACGGCCCAGGAGCGCATGGCCGCGAATGAGCGGCACTTCCAGCCAACCTCCGAACAGATGACCCACGAACATACGGCAAGCTTGGACCGGTCAAATTTTGCGTCCGAGAACCACGGTCGGCCAGCGAACCCTGCCGTGAGCAGAGTGGGTGAACGCGCTCACAATCAGCAGGAGCGCATCGCCAATGGCGTCGCCAGCGGCAAAATGACCCCGGGCGAAACAGCCAAAGTCGAAAACCAGGAACACAACACCAATCAGCAAGTTAAGAATGATCGCGAGGCCAACGGTGGCAAGTTGACGGCCAAGGAAAAGAAACAGGTAAATAAAGAGCAGAACAAGACCAGCAAAGAAATCCACAAAGACAAGAACAAGGATAAGGATAAGGATAAGGAAAAAGATAAGAAGTAACGCCACTTCCGATTCGTAACTGAATCTGTCAACAAGCGTGTGATAAACCGAAACCGGGAGGCGAAGGCGCCTCCCGGTTTTTTCTCTCAAGCGCGAAATGCTCCATCGCCGCGCGTGGAAAGGAAAAAGTCAGGTATCGCCTGATGCGCACCGTTCCAATTATAATGACGCGCCCCGCCCATGCGGGCGAATCCGTGACGCAGAAAGGCACTCAGAATGAATGAAAACCCAAGCCCGGAAGCCCGCCTGACTCTCGCGGAGCAGTCACTTACCGACCTCTGGGAGAAGCACCTCGGCGAAGAATTCACAACCCGAGACACCGACGCCACCATTGACACCATGGAGCCCGACGCCTACGTGAACCACATCCCCGTGTTGACCGGCGGTGTCGGCCACGATCAGCTACGCGAATTCTATTCGCAACACTTCATCCCCAAAATGCCTCCCGATACGCAGATCATTCCAATCTCTCGGACCATCGGCTCGGAGCGGCTGGTGGACGAAATGATTTTTAAGTTTACTCACACCATCGAAATGGACTGGATGCTTCCTGGAATCGCTCCCACTGGCAAGCCCGTCGAGTGTCCACTCGTCGTAATCGTCCACTTCCGCAATGGCAAGCTTTCCAACGAACACATCTACTGGGATCAAGCTTCGGTGCTTGTGCAGATCGGGCTTCTCGACGCATCCACCCTGCCCGTCGCCGGCTCGGAAACCGCGAAAAAGTTAGCGAACCCCCGCTTGCCCTCCAACCACTTAATTGAGCGAGCCAGGCTTGCCCGCCGGTCGGATTGAAGCTGCTTCGCAATTCAGCCGTCATAGTTTTTGAATCTGTCGAGCGCCAGTTGCGTATATTGCCCAACCTCGATTAAGTAACCATCGGGATCACGCAGGTAGCAACGCCATTCCCATCCATGATTGTCCAGTGGCTCGGTAAGGAAGAACGCTCCTTTCTCGCGCCACTCTTTGTAGCAGGCCCAGATGTCGGCGACCCGCAAGTTAAGAAAGCCATTCACTCGGTTGAGATCCGAAGGCGTTTCGAGGAGGATCTCTGGCTTGTCGCGAGTTGGCCACCGCCGGAATTCAGAATGATCCAGCTGTTAGCCAGTTTGATGTAACAGGGATTCGCCACCTTGACCATTTTCCCGCCAAGGATTCGCACACAGAAGTCCTTCGATTTTTCCTGATCCTTCACGGTAAAGAAGTGCGTAGCGAAAAAACCTTCGTGTGCAATCGGTGCATCGGGCAGATTCATGCGGTGCCTCTCGTTTTCGATAAGTCGACAATAGGATGGACCCGAAATCGTCTCGGGTTTAAAGAAAGCGATTCGTTTACGCCTCATCGGGACGCGTTGCAATAATTTCGCTCACGCATCGCGCTACTGCATTCACTGTAAGGTGTTTATCGTATGGCGATTTTTACTTCGCGTGTAGAATTTTCACGAGCATCTCGTTTCCGCCGCTCCCTCCACTTTTCCTAACTACTTGAGCCGTTGGAACTTCTATTTTTCGTGTGCCGCTTTGGCATGCATGTTGCATCACCCAAATGGGTGACACATTCACCGCAGGAGTGCCTTATGAAAAAGAAGCATTTGCATCTCGAGAGCGGGCTCGCGCTGTTCGCTCTGGCAACTCTGTTCTGCCTGCCTGTCAGTGCTCAGTCCGCTCCCGCCCAATCCACCGGGCAAACCAACGCGTCCTCCCAGGACAACGCCGCGAACCGCGACGAGTTGGCGCGCTTCGATCAATTCCTTGACGGCCATCGCGAGATTGCCGATCAACTTCGCAGAGATCCTTCGCTTGCGGATAAGCCGGACTATTTGAAGGACCATCCGTCCTTGCAATCCTTCCTGCAAGATCATCCGGGAGTCCGCGATCAGTTCAAGAACGATCCCAACGCCTTCATGCATGAAGAAGACCGCTTCAACCACCGCGATGACAATCGCGATCGCGATTTCGACCGGAACCGCGCCGACCTGGCGAGTTTCGATAAGTTTCTGGACAGCCATCGCGAAATCTCTGAACAAGTTCGCCGCGATCCTTCTCTCGTTGATAACGAACAATTCGTGAAGGATCACCCAGCCCTGCAAACCTATTTGCAGGACCATCGGGGAGTTCGCGATCAACTCAGAAACGATCCCAACGCTTTCGTGCATCAGGCAGACCGCGACAACCGCTTCGGGGATAATCGCGACCGCAACCTCGGTCAGAACCGCCAGGAGTTGGCTAGCTTCAACCAATTCTTAAACAACCACCACGAAATTTCCGAGCAAGTTCGCAAGGATCCTTCGCTCGTCGATAACGACGAATTTGTGAAGCATCATCCCGACCTGCAAACCTATTTGCGGGACCATCAGGGAGTCCGCGATCAGCTCAGGGATAATCCGAACGGTTTTCTGCAAGCCGAAGCTCGCTCTGACAACCACGAAGGTGCCATGGATCGCGACGGTCTCGGCAAGGACATGGATCGGGATGACATTCATCGTCACTTCGGAGAATTTCTTGGAGGCCATGCAGACATCGCGCAACAGCTCTCCAGGAATCCTTCTCTCGTCAAGAACCAGGACTTCGTGAATAGCCATCCAGAACTTAAGGATTATCTGAACGCAAATCCGGGCGTGCGCGATCAGCTGATGGCGAATCCCGATACCTTCGTCAAATCGTCTCAGCAATTCAGCACTACTCCGGCAACGAAAACCCAGGCGGCTAAGCCCGGCAAACCGAACCAGTAAGACCGATACGCGCGCTGAATGGGAAGGCCTCGCTGGCCTTCCCGTTCCGCGTGTGGCTTTAGCTGTTCGTGAACCTAGCCGATGCGTTGAACGTCCGGCAGTTGGCAGTGGCTCGAGTCAGCTCGAGTCCGGAAATACCCAGAGGAGGCATTATGATGAATTGCAAGATTCTGCTGGTTTTACCGCTGGCCCTCGTGGTGGCGGTTCCTGCGAGTGCGCATGGCAAAAAGAAGCAGCAGCCCGAACGCGCAATGCTCGAAAAAATGGACGCCGTACCCTGTGGCGCCATGCAAAAAGGCGTGACCGGCCTGGGCAGCATCTGGGCGTCCGTGGGCATTACGCATATGAACTCCGATGAAAAATTATGTCCGCGCTACCTGTTGCGCACCGACGAAATGGAGTATGAAGTCCAGCCTACCGACAGAAAGCATCCGGCCATACTGCCCGTGGGCAAGGAAGTCGTGATCACAATTAAGAACGATCACATGACCGTCGAATGTCCAGATGGCGACAAGAAAACGCGGGATTATCAGGTCGTCGCCATGAAGCCGACGGATACCGCGGACTCGCAAGATGCTTCGGCCAAGTCCGAAAATCGTTAGCCGCTACGCCCGTTCGCTACCCGGCTTGCGTCCGCATCCCCGCGGCAAGAGCCGGGTCAGTTAGGGCAGCCAAAACACCCGAAGGCCAGGAATTCCAAGTGCTTCAAAGCCGAAGCGATGCAGTCCTCCTTAGCTTTTCTGTTGGGTTGGCTCACGCCCTGCCTTGGGCTGGAATGGATAAATGCCTCTCGCGAGCTCAACTCCCAAGTTTCAACCAACGTCTTCCTGACATCTCCGCAGGTCCGCGCTATACTCGAATGACTCGACACTCTTGTCGACATCGGCGTTCCCGCCGAGAAGGAGGTGATCCAGTGAGGTACGGTTTACGTTGACGCAGTAAAGGAGGCGCTTGTGATCTTGCCGAGCGCCTCCCCTTTTATCCCGCCCGCCTGAATTCCTAGGATTCGACAAGTTTATTCAGTCTCTTGACCAGGGCCAGCACCTGCGCGACTCGCCGGGAGGTGATTCGCCTCACTGGACTTGAAATGTTATGTCGGCTTTCTAGAAATCCGGGTTTCCGTTTCTTACCAGCAGACAGCGGCGATACTGCACACCGTCACGGGAAAGATGATTCGCGCCCTTGTGGGATGATCAGGAGAGCGCGCGTAAATTGTTCCGGAGCCGATCTGAATCGCCTTCGCGCAGAAGTGTCTCGACGGCGCTGTGGGTGTTCTTCCAGACTGGAACGGCCCGTGTGAGCAACCTTCGCCCCTTTCCTGTCAGGCTCATCAGTCGTCCGCGGCCGTCCGCAGGGTCTGCCGTGATCTTGAGCAGACCGCGGCGTCGCAAGGGCTTGAGAGCGGCCGTCAAGGTGGTCCGATCCATTGCAAGTAGCAAGGCTACTGCCGTCATACCTGGTGGTTTTGGGCGGTTCAGAGACATCAATAGGGAGAATTGTCCGTTCGTCAGACCGAGTGGGCGCAACGCATCGTCGAAGCGCCGGGCCAGCGCTCTTGCCGCTCGCTGTACGTGAAGACAGAGACAGGAATCGCGGACTAGGAGCGTTGTCTCAAAGGTAGGGCTCGCAACAGTGGCCATAGACAAATAATATGGATATCAATCTATCTTGCCAAGAGGCCATAACGCATGGTACGTTGATATCAATATATCTTGCTGAGCGGGAGCAGGATCATCCCTCATCGATGCTGTGATCTTCAGAATCAGGAGAAGTCATGGAACGAAAGAGAGCCACGACGAGCGCATTAGCGACCTTCGCTGTAGTCGTCATGTTCGGCGCGGCGTGGCAAGCAAAAGCTCAAGACACCAAAATCCAGTATCCGAGCATGGCCCCGCTCGAACAATACCTGGTACCGGATCGCAACGAGGAGATAAAGCTGGCGCGGAGTGCTGCGCCGGACTCCATCTCAGGCGATGCCGAAGTCTTGGTCCTCGGACAACATGGCTACGAAACGGCGATCAAAGGCAAGAACGGTTTCGTGTGCGTCGTAGAGCGATCCTGGATGTCTCCTTTTGACTTCCCGCAGTTCTGGAACCCTAAGATGCGAGGTCCGATCTGTTTCAATCCGCCTGCGGTGCGATCTATCCTGCCGCTCACGATCAAGAGGACGGAGTTGGTATTGGCTGGACTATCCAAAGCTCAGATTATCGATGGTATCAAGGCATTCGAGACGAAAGAACTGCCAGCCTTGGAACCGGGCGCAATGTGCTACATGATGTCGAGACAAGGGTACTTAAACGACTCCGCCGGGCATTGGGTTCCGCATTTGATGTTTTACATCCCCCTAACAGATCCCAAGGTTTGGGGTGCGGATTTGCCTGGCTCCCCGGTTATGTTGAATCCACAATTTTCTGGCGCCCCGGAGCCAATAACCGAGTTCATGATTCCAGTCGGCCATTGGTCCGACGGGACGGCTGCTACTCCTAAGGATGATCACTGACGTTTTGCTTTGAACGAGTCGTCGCCGCGTGAAGAAAGTTACTCGGAGTTTGAATGCGGCAAGCCTGCGATGGGAAGGTCACTGGAGTCGCGGTTTTCTTGAAGGCAGCCGGCACGAACGCCACTATTCAGCAGCTTTTGCAAGGTCTGCCCACACCCCGGGCGAAGAGCAGGAGGTCGTCGGAGTCAAGCTAATCCCGGCGCCCTCCTGCCACACCTAAGTCAATCGGCCGGCCCCAACTCTCCGGTAACCCGACTAATCAGGGCTTATTCCTCTGACTTCGTTGTAGACTACCTGACGTCACTTGCTATCTGACCGCCACTTGCTGGCGGAACGTGCATGAATACATGAATAGAGGTAGAGGCTCGGAGTAACTTGTATGATCTTCCCGCGATTGGCTGAATTCACCGATATTGCTCTTCTGCTCCTGCGCTTGATGATTGGCATCGTATTCATCACCAGCGGCTACAAACATCTTAAAGACCCGGCAGCGCGGAGCAAGGACATTGGGATGAGCAAGAGCTTCACAATTTTTCTGGGTGCAGCCGAGTTAGCCGGCGGCCTGGGAGTAATTTCGGGCGTTCTCGCACAACTCGCTGCCATCGGTTTGATTTTGCTCATGCTCGGCGCCATACAAAAGAAAATGTTTACTTGGCGCACCGGCTTCTGGGGCAAATCGGGGACCAACGGCTGGAGTTACGACACCATGCTCGTCGTTATGAATCTGGTTATCGTCACCACCGGCGGCGGAAACCTGACTCTCACTCACCTCATTAAGTAAAAACCCTCGATCGCGTTAAGAGGCTCAAGATGAACGATCCACAAAAGAAGGAGCAGTATTTCGGAGTGCGCGATCAAGAGATCCGTGCGGCACTGGATCAGCATTGGGCGGCGTCCGATGCCAACGATTTTGAAACGGAGCACCTCATCTATCACGAGGACGCGGTGCTGGAATATCCGCAGTCAGGCGAGCGAACCCGCGGCCGGCGCAATATACAGGGCCAACGCGCCAGCCAGCCGAATAAAAAGCGATTTTCTATTCGGCGAATCCTTGGCGGTGGTGATCTTTGGGTTACCGAATTTATCCTGACCTATGACCGCAAGCCGTTCTACACCGTGAGCATCATGGAGTTCAGAGACGGCAAGGTTGCCCGGGAAACACAGTACTTTGCGGATCCATTCGTGGCGCCCGCATCGCGCGCTCAATGGGTCGAACGGATGGACACATAATCTCGAAGCGCGAGAATTCGCTAACAATATCGCTATTTGCGGTTTGCAGCATAATCGTCGAGAACAGTGATCAACTCCAGAGATCCGCTAAGTCCTGGTAAACGCCGTAATCGTATCAGTGGATCGGCACGAAAGGCACATGTCCGGTGAGCTGGCACGACTTACCAGGCACTAGCAACGCTCGCTTCCAAATTTGTCATTTGCTTTTCGAAGAGTCCATTTCACCGCCGTTTATTCCAGCCATGCACGGACGCGCAACAATCAGGGCAAATGAGCTACAGTTGTTTGTATTAGATTGCGAGACTACAATTGGCGACCATATGAACGGACCTTTCCAGTGGGTTTTACTTGCTTTGCTTCTTGGGCCGCTCATTGGATTTGCCCAAGATTCCAAGCCCACCGTCAAGATTCTCGAAGCGGAGGCCGCTGAACACCGGATTGGCGACCGCGGTCCGATCTATACGAACTTCGGCGACAAACATTTCATCGCTGCATTTGAAGTCGTTGTTGGAACTGACGGGAAGGCAGTCAGCGCACGGATGTTGACCGGATTCATTTCCGATCTGACACCTCTGTGCAAGACATGGCAGTACCGGCCATTTGAACGAAACGGCCAGCCGGTCGCAGCCAAACTACGGGAATCCATCGCTATTCTGCCGATCGGCGAACGTCCTGTCGAGGCACACGTCCCTTTTCCTGAAATTCATGATTGGAATTCGTTGCGAATCACTCTTAGCCGCAGCGGTTGCTACGGCATGTGTTCCACATATGAGATCGAAATCCATGGTGACGGGTCGGTTTTATATGACGGCCAAGCTTTCGTCGGGACCACGGGGAAGCAAAAGCTGCAGATCTCCCACGCGTCTCTAATAAAGCTCGTGGATACCTTCCGCAAGGTGGACTATTTTTCTCTCGCCGCTGGATATGCGTCTGGGGTAACCGATAATCCGACGTACGTGTCATCTATCTCCTTTGATGGAGAGTCCAAATCCGTTTTGGATTATGTGGGTCAAGCTGCGGGGATGCCACACGGTGTCTCTGATGTGGAAGCTGCGATTGACCGGTTATCGGGAGCTTCAAACTCAATCGGACTCAAGTAAGAGAGACAGGCTGTTCCGTGGCAACCGGCTAACAGTTCTAGTTCCTGAGTAACGCGGCCAGCTCAACCCATCCCTGGAACCTAAATGCGTTTCTTCGGAATGCGAAAATTCAATTCTTTCCTAGCTTCGCTCGGGATTTTGGGTTGTGCTGCCACATCCCGCGGCCAAATTAGAATCTCGTCAGAACAGAACCCCCAGGTCCTTGATTTGATTTTACCTAAAGCTGGGTTTACGTGAAGAAGGCGCCGTTCTGTTCGCGCCCGAGCACGGAAATCAAGTTCCTGCTAGGATCCGGCATTTCCGACTCGAAGCGGAATCCGGGCTGCTCTGCGGACCACTTAATCGTAGCTCCCGTGCTAAAGAACGAACCTTTGAAGCCCTGAGCGCTGTTATGAATTAGCGCCGAGTCGATGGCGCCGTTCCATTCCACGTCGAAGGAGACAGTGGCCCGCACAGGGGCGACAGGCGCGATTGCGGGATACGGGAAGCCCAGACCGCCGGGGAGTCCCAGCCCTTGGGTCACTGAGTTCGCCAAGTCATGGTCATCGAAGACCCTTAAATGGCTCACGCGCAACCGTGCACGCGCATCATTTAAATCAACTTTGATCGCATCGTCAGCAACTCGGACCATCCAAAACACGTCGTTCGAGTCGATATGCACGTTGTAGTCGTGAATTTGTTGCGGGAGGTTGGCCGATCCTACTGGACCGGTGTACAGGTCAAGTCAAACAAAGGCGAACGCGCCCCTATGGAGAAGGCCGTCTATGCCTATGAACTTGCCCTGACCGAACCCCATGTCCGCTTGGTATGCAAGCGGCGTAGTGGCGCCCGTAGAAGTGTTCGTTCCGGTCCCGCCGCCACGGATATGCGTCAGACCGACGAACCCGTCGAAGTCTGTGATCTCCGAGGGGTCGCTAATGTCTGCCAGTGAGACAGCAGGGTTCAGCGGGTTATGGTGGACGGGGACACCAAAGGGGTTAAACGGGACGACGCCCCCGGGGATGGGATTTGGACCAACGCAAGCGTCGTGTTCGTCCTTTCTGTCGTCATCATTGGCGTAGGCCAATTTCGGACATAAGAACCCCGCTCCGAACGCCGTGCCCGCAACTCCACGGAGAAGTTTGCGACGGCTGAAGAAATTGTCTTGAAATGTGTTCCATGAAAACGGATTCTGTTTGTTCATTGTCGTTTTCCTCCGAATCGCCGGCAGCACACACAAGAAGAATGTGGTCACCGGAAAGTGATGGCTTGAAGCACCGAAATTACCTGGGGCGAAACCATGAGCGAGACCTAGTGCAAGAGAAAATCAGGGCAAACTGAGCTGACTCTACGCCGCTGATCCGTACGTGTCAAACAGCAAATGAAACGTAGCAAGTGATAAATATCCACATTCTAATATGAGTGGATGCGATCGAGGATATGTCGTGCAACCAATTGCTGCATCGCAGAAGAGATCTAGCAGCCACTCCTTCGCGGCCTGATTACTTCCCCTTTTCAGGGATTGTGTGTGTATCACGGGCCCCCGGAAGTAATCCCCAAGCCCTGATTAACGCGGTAACCGAGCATGTGGTCGCGGAGGTCCCAGAACTACAGTCACAATGAGTTGAGAGCTTCGGCTGCACACCGGTCCCCGATTCCACGAGGTTCACTTCTCCCCTCGAAAACTAGCGCATCCCCCACGATTCTATTTGAGGCGCATGCCTCCTATCTTCTATAATGCTAAGTTTGCTCGTAGACTTGGGGGTTTCAGCGGATGGCTGGCAGCTCAGAAAATAAGCAAAAACTTCTTTCCCGCATCTTGCTCGGCGTGGTCGTACTGGCGCTGTCCGGCGGCATGTTGCTTTATCTTGTGCCCACGGGCCCAGGAGGCAGTACCACAGCGCCCACCGATGCCGTCGCCAAGGTTGGCGATCAGACCGTCACCCTCGCTGATATTCGTCAGCAGTTGGACCAGATTAAACAGCGCAATCAGGTCCCTCCCATGCTCGTTCCCTACTACGCGCAGCAAATCCTCCACCAGCTGCTGCTTCAGAAGGAAATGCAATACGAAGCTGCGCAGCTGGGCATCAGCGTCTCCAATGACGAGGTAGCCGACCGTATCCGCCTGATTCTTCCCACCGCTTTCAATCAGGGTGTCCCTATCGCGCCCGATCAGTACGCTTCGCTCGTCGAATCGCGCACGCAGATGACCGTTTCGCAATTTGAAGACACCGTCCGCCTCGGCCTCCTCCAGGAAAAGTTCCAAAAGCTCGTGACCGACGGCATCAGCGCGGGCCCTGCCGAACTCCAGGAAGAGTTCAAGTTCCGCAATGAAAAGGTGAAGCTGGACTACGCTTTCATCAAGCCGGAAGATCTCCAGGCCAAAATTGTTCCCGATGACAGCGAAATCAAAACCTACTACGAGAAAAACAAAACCAAGTTCCAGGTGCCGGAAAAGCGCGTGGTCCGCTTTGGCATCGTGGACTTGAACCAGATTCGCCAAAACATCAAAATCTCAGATGACCAGTTGAAGGCTCAATACCAGCAGAATAGCCAGCAATATGAGGTGCCCAACCGCGTCCACGTCGAACATATCTTGTTGATGACCGTTGGCAAGACGGATGCTGAAGTCGAAGAGGTCAAAAAGAAAGCCCAGGACATCCTCAATCAAGCCAAAAAGGGGTCGAATTTCGAGGATCTCGCGAAAAAATACTCCGAAGATCCCGGTACCAAGGACAAAGGCGGAGATCTCGGCTGGATCGTTCAGGGCCAGACCGTTCCGGAGTTCGAAAAGGTCGCTTTTTCTCTGCCCAAGGGCAGTATTTCCGATCTCGTCAAAACCCAGTATGGCTTCCACATCATCAAGATCATCGACAAAGAGACGGCACATACCAAGTCCTTTGATGAAGTGAAGGATTCCATTCGCACGCCGATGCTTCTCACGGAAGCCGATAAACAGGCTGCCGATATCGCCGACAAACTTTCTCAAGCCATCCGCCAGTCCAACAAAATCTCTCTGGATGACCTCGCCAAGCAATATCACCTGTCCGTGGGACAGACGCCCGCCGTCTCCCCCACCGACCCCTTGATCGAGCTCGGCAACTCAACGGACGTTAAGCTAAGTGACACCATCTTCCAGCTGCGCCAAGGCGAGCTGAGCTTGCCCGTGCACACCGATCGCGGGTACCTGATTCTTGATGTCAGCCAGATTCTTCCCGCACACCAGGGCTCTCTCGATGAGGTTCGGGACAAGGTCGTAGCAGATCTGAAGCAGGAAAAGGCCTCTCTGGAAGCTCATTCGAAGGCGGATGAGCTCATTAAGCGGGTCAAAGCCGGAGCAAAGTTCGACGCAACCGCCAAAGCTCTCGGTCTGGATGCCAAAACCAGCGACGATTTTGCTCGCGCCGGCTCTATTTCCAATGTTGCCAGCGGGAAGCAGCTTTCCGCCGCATTCCAGTTGAAGCCGGGTGACCTTGGCGCTCCTCTCGAGCTGGGCAGCAACTGGTTGGTCTACGAAGTCGTCGACAAACAAGAGCCCAACCCCGCCGATTTTGACAAGCAGAAGAAGGACATCACCGACGCGGTGCTCCAGCAGAAGCGCTCGCTCGCTTTTGATGCCTTCCAAACGGCCCTCGAAGAGCGCCTGAAAAAAGAAGGCAAGCTGGAGCTCAAGCCGGAAAAGCTCCGTGGTTTGGCGGACTTGACTTAACGTAAATAATTGATAACACAACACTTAAATTAAAATGCGAGGGCGCTTGTCTTTATGCGCGCACCTCGGTAGCCTAGTGGTGTCTCCCAATGGTCGGCTTCAGCCGGGGATCTGTGCTTGCCCGCTCGAATCGCAGACCGCAGTCAGTCGAAAACGTAACTCAATTTGCCATGGCCTTTCCTTGCCATAACTTCAGGACCTTATGAATACCAAGAAGACGCCGTCTCGCGCATCCATCGTCCGCAATGATTATCGCTGCAGCATGGAACGCAATCAGTCCGGCAAATACTGCGTGCGAATCCAGGTTTTCTACCCACGCCATGCCTGGAACCTGGGCGTTTTCTTCCTCGCTTCGTCCTTTGACCGCGCCATGAAGAAGCTCGAAGAGTCTCTGGATTTCCTCCAACGCCACGAAGAAAAACTGTGGTTTTGGGGTGTGGATCGCGCCGAAGACATGGGTTTCTCCGCCGAGTTTCTGCGCGAAGCGGGCCTCAAGCTGGACCTTCGCTCCGAGTTTCCCCGCCGCGCTACCAATCTCTCCCTTGCTCCAGAACGCGAAGTACCGGCATTTGTTCTCGGCCCAGTCCGCCGCGGGCTGGCGGAATCGGTCGAATCGCCTCGTCCCGTAGTCGCAGGCGACTAAGCGCATCCGTCAAATCGATGCGGAAAGCCGTTCTCCTGGTACTGTCGGCCAATCATTCGGCGCGAACCACGCCTCCTAGCCGCTGACGTCTTGCCTGTGCGACGGATCAGCGTGCCTGTCCCTCTTGCATATTGACTTGGCCGCCATTCTTCGCCATCATCCCCAGATTCACGCGATCCTGCTTTCCGCGGACGCCTAATTCAGTGAGAAGCAAAACGATAAACCGCAGCGCGAACAGCCCGGTCCTCAGTCTGTTCATTTTCTCCGCTCTTCTGACGGCCGCGGTTGTCGTCTGTGCTTTCACGCTTCAAGCCCAATCCGCGCAATCCAGCGCCTCGGACAAATCTCAGCCATCCGCAGTTCCCGCCAATCATACGGACGCGGCTTCCGCCAATAAACCCGCGGAGAGCGGCGCGGGAATGGTTTGGGTTAACACGGCGACTGGCGTGTATCACAAGAAGGGCTCGCGCTGGTACGGCAAGACGAAGAAGGGTAAGTACATGCTGGAGGAAGACGCCATCAAAGCTGGATACAAACCAGCGAAGTGAGAGCATCGCACCAGAAAAATATGATAAGAAGAGCAGTCCGATTTTGTTGGGAAAAAAGGAGAAAGCGAAATGACGAAACGGCTTAGCAGAATGATTTTGGCAGCTCTGATTCTGATTTTGGGAGTAAGCGGCGCGTATTCGTATGCGCAAAGCGCGGCCGCGCCCGACAGTAACACGGCGATGAAAGCCGCACCCAAAGCCGGCGATTTGTTGGACGTCAATACAGCGACAAAAGATCAGCTGAAAGCGCTGCCCGGCATTGGCGACGCTTACTCGCAGAAAATCATCGATGGACGCCCGTACAAAATGAAGACCGATCTGCTCAACAAAAAAATCGTGCCGGCGGCCACGTACGCAAAAATCAAGGACCTGATCATCGCCAAGCAGCCCAAGAAGTAGGCGCGGCGGCTCCGAAGAGTTATTTTTCGCGGAGGATGACTTCGCCCTGGCCGACGAGCTGATCGTTGAGCCAGAGGCGGTATTTGTAAGTGGCCGACTTGAGGCCGGGCCGGGGCGGGCCGCTGAGAAGCCGCATACCCGCGGGCGCCTGAAAAATATTGGAAGAAAAAGGGCAGCGGTTGACGTCGAATTCGACGCGAAGATTTCCGGCGTCCGAGAGCCACGAAATCTGATCGCCAGGATCGAGAACGACCACCTGCGGTACAAGTCCAACGAGTACGGGACGCTCTGCCATTTTTCTTCTGCTCCTTGCTTTGGTGCACGCCGTGACGGTACTTTCCAGCAGACGGACGATAGCACATTTGCGGTGTAGGTTCGTGGCAGGCGTTGGGTGAAGACGGCCAGGAATGGCTGTCCCAGCTGGACCCCCACCCCCGGTTTTTTCGTAAATGCGGATTCTGAAGGGAGTTAGGAGCGCATTTTGCGGAAGTGCGGATTGTAAAGGGGATAGTGGAGAGTGGTGAGTGATGAGTGGCGAGCGGAAACCCGAAACGCGAAAATGGAAACTCGAAATACGGACTGTTCATGGCGAGCGCTACGCCGGAGATTAAAATCTGGCGGCTGCACGAGGTGGCCCACTCCCCGGGTGTTTTTTGTAA
>CAVPWC010000012.1:0-17486 GCA_963709315.1 uncultured Acidobacteriota bacterium | reverse complement strand
TCACCTTCAGAATCGCCACCATCGCCAGCTAGAGGGTAACAAATTCTCCCCCACGCCTCCCTGGAATTCCCCTTGACTTTAGATTAATCCAAGAGTACACTAGTTGTTGGGTAACATAGTGCTGATCCATGGGCACTACCATCATCCTTGCTGGCATTTCTGTTTCCAGTCACATCTCAAGTCTCTAAGTCTTTCGTTTCCCACCCTCGCGAAATTCGCCAGATTTTGCGCAGTATTGCGACTCCCTAAACCCGTTGCTTGCCACTCTTACGGATGCCGTCACGTGTAAGTCCTTTCCTTGCTGCTCTACAAAAAAGTAGGGGGGGTGCTACATCTCGGCAGAAATGTCCGATGGAATTAAATCGTTTAGAAGCAACACTTACGAAGTCGTATCAAAATAAAGAACTTGAAGTCCCCCGGAATCAACGCTTACAGAAAAACAGGGGAGGGTAGGCTGTTATTGTTAACTAGACCAAAGCCCCACTGGAGTGCACCGCTCGAAGTGGCACGCCTGTCCTCAAGCATTTGCGGAACGCGTGTTCAAGATGAACTCCTCGATGGCCTTTGCGAATCCTTCGTCTTCATTCGAGGCGGTCACGTGTGTAGCCGAGGCCTGCACTTCCTTGCTGGCGTTTCCCATCGCGATGCTCATTCCGCTCTTCTTGAACATCAAAACGTCATTCGGCATGTCACCAAATGTGGCGATCGCATCCGCCGGAACGTTCACCAGCTTGGATAATGCCAGTACTACTTCGCCCTTGTTGGCTTTCGGATGGGTCACATCGAGGTAGTACGGCTGCGAGCGTGCAGCCGAAATGTGGTCACCGCCGGTTTGCTGCACGTCTTTTTCGCATTTCGCCACGCCCTCGAGGTTATCGCTGACGCCGACAATCTTTGCGACCTGGCCAAGCAGTCCGTCAAACGTCTTGACCACTTTGGGGGGGAACTTTACGGTCCATTGCTCGCGCGCCACGTGCGCTCCATTCACATCGCGGATATACCATTCGGTGGCCGTGTAGATCCAGACGTCCAGCCCGTGCTTCTCGATCGAATCGATTATCTGCTCCGGAACTCCCGCGGGCAGGAAATGCTGATCGACCACGGTCTTGAGATCCGGCTGAATCAACACTCCGCCGTTGAACGCCGCCAAAGGTTGCACCAGCTTTAGCGGTTCGATCAGCATGGCCATCCCTTTCGGAGGCCGCCCGCTGGTGATGCTGAATTGGATGCCTGCATCGTGCAGCCGCAAAACGGCTTCCGCCGCGCGCTTGGTCAGCACTTTTTCTTGCGTAACCAGCGTTCCGTCCACATCCGCGATTACCATTTTGATTGGCTTTGCTGCGTGTCCATCGTTCGATGTCATCATCGACCTCGTTTCTTCTCATTTCGCTGAAACCCGATTGTCTATTGTTCCCGCTAGTTCCACAACAAGCCGCCGCCGAAAAAGAACGTGAGTTGCGTCATCAAGTGGCTCTGGAAATAACCAATGAATGGATCGAATTTTCAAGGAGAACCTACGGAATCCGGTTTGGGTGGAAAATACGGCAAAGGAGACTGCTGCGTAAGTCGTTGAGAATTATGGAGCGGCCTATCGGAATCGAACCGACACCTGAACCTTGGCAAGGTTCCGTACTACCACTATACTAAGGCCGCTCAACGACAGTTCTTTTTATAACATGCCCGCACTACAGCGACAAGCCTTCCTTGGCTCGCTTTTCGTCAAAGCCCCGATGTTGAACGCCAGCTTCAGGATACCATCGTGACGCGCGCGGACTTGACCACCGGGGAACGCTTCTGCCGGTCCGCGAAACGATCCGCTTTGTCTTTGTCTGTATACACGCGCCCAAACTTCTCGCCATCCGCATAGTAAACGGTCACCAGAAAATGGTGATGTTTGCGCCGCTTATCCTTGTTGAAGTTAGTCTTCTCTTTCGCCGGGGACTTTTTCGTTGGAGTTTTCGTCACAGAGGCCATCCCTCTTTAGGTTGGTAGGACACTTCATCCACTATCGCAGGGAAGCGCCACTCGCGCAAGTACCCCTATCGACAGTAATGCGATGCTCAATACAACCAAATTATGCAGTATCCGGAAACTCTGGGCTCGCTGGCAATCGATATTGAGCTTGCCGCTGCCAGCGGTCAGCGAATATCCGATTCACGCACGGACCACACTCAGAGCCAATTTGGACCGTCCGCCAAATGTTCCTTTTCCGTGCAAAATACAAGCAAATTCGCCGTTTCTCCCACTCCCGCCCCTGGTACCGCCCAAACTTTGTTCAAAAGAAGTTGCCCCCAATGAAACTTTCCCCCAGTTTTTTCGTCTTAACCTATGAGGCCAACGATAGACTGAATGTGGCGGAGAATGAACATGATAATGACAATAACGAAGCACCCGCCCCTCGTGGAAGACCTGCGAAATCATTCGCAGGAGCAGATTGCTGAATTGCGCATGCTGCTTCATTCCGGTGCTCCTTCGCGGCCAGATCCGCGACGGCCCGGTTTCTTTGAAATCGAAGGGCGTTCGGACGTTTATTACGTTTTCAAATATCCTACGGGAACGAAGGTAATGCTGCTCGGTGTGTGGAATCGCGAAAGCGATCCTGTCGCGGAGCTTGTGGCTTGCAGTTGTCCAGCCGCGTAATTATCCAGTTTCCCATGACAGCGTAAGAATTTCAGAAGCGCTCCGGCCCAGCCGGAGCGCTTTTTGGTGTCTGAAGCACTTTTATTTCTCTTCGTCCAGTTCCAGCGACGCGGAGTTGACGCAGTAGCGCAATCCCGTCGGCTGAGGACCATCCTCAAAAACATGGCCCAGGTGTGCGTCGCAGCGCCTGCACTTAACTTCGGTCCGCGCCATGCCGTGGCTGGCATCGGTTTCCGTCTCCACAGCCTCTTCGCTCTCCGGAGCATAAAAGCTGGGCCACCCGGAGCCCGAGTGGTATTTGGTATCAGAACGAAACAGCGGCTGGCCACAGCAGACGCACTTGTAGACCCCGGGGGTGTCCGTGTCTTCATATTCCCCTGTAAAAGGAGGCTCTGTCCCTTTTTGACGGGTCACATAGTATTGATTCGACGTGAGTTGCTTCTTCCAAGCAGCTTCGTCCTTGCGAATTTTCTCGTTCATGGTTTTGCCCCAATTCCTCTTTAATTTGGCTCTCGCCGTGCTCTCTTACTGGTATCAGATTCGCTTCAAGGGCTTTAGGATTCGCGGCAGCTCACTAATGGCCCCGATACAATTGAATTCTAACCCGAAAGTCGCTATGCCAGAAAAGCTCGAAAAACGAGTGACCGACAACCGCGTCAGCCGCAGGGCTAAAATTGCCCGGCCCGTCCGCGTGCGCCCCTCGGAGCCCCGCGACGACCATTTCGAGGACTTGCCTATCAGTGTAAATGCCTCAAAGACAGGCATTTATTTCACCACGCGGCTGCATTCCTATTATCCCGGCATGCGTGTTTTCGTCACTTTTCCATTCACTTCCGCGCACGATCCCATGAATTGCGAGTATGTCGCGCAGGTCGTTCGTGTCGAGAAGCTGGATAACGGCAAGACCGGGGTGGCCGTCAACCTGAAGATGAGCCTGAACTTCAACGCGCCGGGGCTGACAGGCTCGGGAAACAAACGCTAGAGTCTCCGCTCCTTTTTCGAAAGCCACCAAACAGCAACAAAATAGATCAACAAAAACCGCGATTGACAGCGGCGGCGAATTTCTTTACTTTGTTATTGTGAACTCTCGGGCGCATCGCAACCATCATCATCACGGCCACACGCCGCGCTCGATGAGGTGTGCATAGAGTTTCGCAACACAAAGCACCCATCGGCCCGCTGGCGCAAAAAGCCCCAGCGGGTTTTTTGTTTTTCGGGTGATGGATTTTGGAGATTTGGTTTTGGGAGGCAGGCACGTGGAATCGGTGAATATCGACTTTGCAAAAGCGGGCGGATTGGTTCCGGCCATCATCCAGGATCATCGCACTGGGGCCGTCCTCATGCTTGGCTTCATGAACTCCGTCTCGCTGGCCGAGACGCAGCGCTCCGGCGAAGTGGTTTTCTTTAGCCGCTCGCGGAATAAACTCTGGAAGAAGGGCGAATCCAGCGGACATGTGTTGAAGCTACGCGAGATGCGCGTCGACTGTGATGGCGATGCCCTACTTGTTCGTGTCGAAGCCGTGGGTCCCGGCGTCTGCCACGAAGGCTATCGCAGCTGCTTCTTCCGCAAGCTCGAATCTGACGGCAGTGCTGAAATCACCGAAGACCGCACATTCGTGCCGGAAGAAATCTACGGCGAACCGGGACAAGAGAAGAAGGCGTGAGCGCTCCGAAGCTGAAGCTCGGCATTCCTAAAGGCAGTTTGCAGGACGCCACGCTCGAACTCTTTGCCCGCGCCGGCTGGAAAATTACGCTCAGTTCGCGCAGCTATGTACCGACTATTGATGATCCAGAGATCGAGTGCCTCATGGTACGCGCGCAGGAAATGGCCCGCTACGTGGAAACCGGCGCGCTGGACGCCGGGATCACCGGCCATGACTGGGTCGTCGAAACGGGCGCGGCCGTCGAAGAGCTTTCCGAACTCGTCTACGCCAAGCAGCGGCTCGCTCGCGTGCGCTGGGTTCTCGCCGTTCCTGAAGATTCTGCCATGCGTGATGTTCGCGACCTCGAAGGCAAAACCATCGCCACCGAAGTTGTCCACATCACGGAAAAATATCTCGCGCGCCACGGCGTGAAAGCTCGCGTCGAGTTTTCCTGGGGAGCCACCGAAGTCAAAGTTCCCCAGCTTGCCGACGCCATCGTCGAAGTCACCGAAACCGGTTCGTCTTTGCGCGCCAATCGCCTGCGCATTGTTGACACCGTTCTCGAATCCGCCACCGTTTTCATCATGAATCGTTTTGCCGCAACGGAACCGTGGAAACGCGAGAAGGCGGAAAATTTAATTCTGATGTTGCAAGGCGCGATCGCCGCCGCCAGCAAGGTCGGCTTGCTGCTCAACGTTCACCGCGACGATCTAGACGCCGTGCTTGGTGTTTTGCCAGCTCTTAAGAAACCTACCATTTCGGCGCTAAGTGATCCCGATTGGGTGGCTGTGAACACCATTGTCGATGAAGCCGTGGTTCGGCAGATCTTGCCGAAGCTGAAAGCCGCCAAAGCTCAAGGCATCGTCGAGTATCCTCTAAACAAGATCGTGCTCTAATGCGCATACTCAAACTCACCGCCGCGGTCGAAAAAAACCTCCTCCGTGCCCGTCACGAGCGCGATCGCAAAGCCGAAACCATCGCCGCGAACATCATCGCGGACGTGCGCAAGCGCGGCGACAGCGCCCTCTTCGAGTACACCAAGAAATTCGACGGCGTCGATCTTCGCCGTGCCAACGTTTGGATCTCTCAACGCGAAATCGCCGCTGCGCGCAAGCGCGTCAGCGCAGCTTTTCTGCGTGCTCTCCAACACGCAGCCCACAACATCCGCCGCGTCGCTAAAAAACAACTGCCGCGTCCGTGGACTCTCGACGTCGAATCCGGCGTAAAAATCAGCCAGCGCGTTTCCCCCATCGACTCCATCGGCTGTTACATCCCCGGCGGCCGCTTCGCTCTCGTCTCGACGATGCTGATGACCGTTCTCCCCGCCCAAGTTGCCGGCGTAGAAAACATCACTGTCGTCTGTCCGCACCCCAATGACGCTCTGCTCGCCGCCGCCGATTTCCTCGGCATGCGAAAAATCGCCCGCATCGGCGGTACGCAAGCCGTCGCTGCACTCGCCTACGGAACGAAAAGCATCCCACGCGTCGACAAGATCTTCGGTCCCGGCAACCGCTTCGTCACGGCCGCCAAACAGCTCGTCAGCAGCGATTGCGCCATCGATCTTCCAGCGGGCCCAACGGAAGCCATCGTTCTGGCGGCAAAAGGCGATCCGAAATGGATCGCTGGCGATCTTCTCGCTCAAGCCGAGCACGCTCCCGATGCGGTAAGTTTTCTCGTCACTACGAATCTCAAACTCGCGCGCGCCGTCCAAAACGAAGTCCAAGCGCAACTTGCAATTCTTCCGCCCAACAATCCTGCTCACCAATCTATGCGCAACACCGGCGCAATCTTGCTCGCCGCGACTCTCGAAGCCGCGTGCGTTTTTTCCAACCGCTTCGCCGCGGAACATCTTAGCCTTCCAGACAATCCCGCCGCGCTGCTAAAAAGAATCACTGCCGCGGGCACATCTTCTTCGGCCCTTGGGGCGCGCAGCCACTTGGCGATTACATTAGCGGCAGCAATCACGTCCTGCCGACGGGCGGCTGGGCGCGGATGCGCGGCGGACTCTCCGCGGCCGATTACGTAAAATGCATCAGCGTCCAACGTATCGAACGCAGAGGCTTTCGGCGTCTCGCCAGTGACGCGATAAAATTAGCCAGAGCCGAAGGCCTGCTGGCTCACGCCAACGCCATCGAGGTACGAAGATGAAGGTTCGTCGATGAAAGCCCAACTCCCAACGCGCCAAGCTATCCTCGATCGCCGTACCTACGAGCCTCCCGGCGAAGGACGCGCCGACAAACTTCGTCTCGACTTCAACGAAAACACGGCGGGCTGCTCGCCCGCCGTCCAACGTGCATTGCGAAAGCTGACACCGAAGCTCCTTTCGATGTATCCAGAGTACGAGCGGGGCACGCGTCGCCTGGCGCGTCATTTTCTGGTGGCGCCAGAAGAACTGCTACTTACCAACGGCGGCGATGACGCTCTCCGGCTTTTCTTCGATGCCTTCGTCGACGCTGGAACTTCCGTCGTCATCTGCGAGCCGACTTTTCCGATGTACCGTTACTGGGGCGAAGTTGCGGGCGCGAAAATCGAAGTCCAGCGCTACGGAACCGCCATGGAATTCCCGCTCGAGGGCATTCTGCAATCACTCGCCGCAAAACCCCGCGTTTTATTCGTCTGCAATCCCAACAATCCCACCGGCACGTTGCTGCAAGAAAGAATGATCGAAACAATTCTGAAAGCAGCCACTCACACTGCCGTCGTCCTCGACGAGGCATATGCCGAATTTTCTGGCGTCACCGTCGTGCCATGGATCAACAAGTACCCACAACTCTTCGTGGCGCGAACCTTTTCCAAGGCTGCGGGGCTCGCGGGACTTCGCCTGGGAGCCGTGATTGCCAGCGCCGAGTCGCTCGCGATTCTTCGCCGCGCCACCGCTCCTTTCCCCGTCAACGTGGCGGCATTGGCTGCTGCCGAAGCCGCTGTCGGCGATCCGAAAACGATGAAGCTCTACGTAAAAAACATTCTGCGTACTCGCGCCTGGTTTGAAAAAAAGCTGCACAAACTCAGCGTCAGGACTTATCCGAGCGCCGGCAATTTTGTTCTGGCCGATTTTGGTCCCGGCGGATCAGAGATGTGCGCACAATTGCAGAAACAGGGCGTTCTCCTTCGCGATCGTGCCAAAGATATCGGCCCAGGCCTCGTGCGAGTCAGCATCGGCACTCAAAAGGAAATGGAGCGCTTGCTGCAACTCGTCAAGCGTTACCTCTGAGGACCACGGTTATGCCGCGCACCGCCGCAATCCATCGCACAACCAAAGAAACCGATGTCCGTCTTAAACTCAATCTCGACGGCCGCGGGAAATCGAGCATTTCCACCGGGATCCGTTTCTTCGATCATATGCTCGATCTTGTGGCGCGGCATGGCGCCGTCGACTTGGAAATTACGGCGAAAGGCGATCTGGACGTCGATCAACATCACACCGTCGAGGATGTGGGCATCGCTCTTGGCGAAGCCGTGTTGAAGGCACTCGGCTCAAAACGGGGCATTCTGCGCGCCGGATATTTCTTGATGCCTATGGACGAAACGCTCGCCGCTGCCGCAGTCGATCTCGGCGGCCGGCCATATTGCGTGGTCAGCGCAAAAATATCCGCAAAGCGCATCGGCGACTTTCAAACCGAACTCATCGAAGATTTTTTTCAAGGATTCGCCCAAGCCGCCCGCGCCAACGTCCATCTTCGCGCGCTGTATGGGCGTTCTTCCCATCATCAAGTCGAAGCCATGTTCAAAGCGTTCGCGCGCGCGCTTCGTTTTGCCGTCTCACGAGACAAGCGTCTTCGCGGCGTTCTTCCCAGCACGAAAGGGCTTCTATGAAAGTCACGCTCATCGATTACGGTGCGGGCAATGTCACCAGCGTTGAGCGCGCCCTGGGACGTCTCGGCGCGGCGAGCCAGCGCTCCACTTCGCCGGGGTGCATCGCAAAAGCCGAAGCTCTGCTTCTTCCCGGCGTCGGCCACTACGCCGCACTTATTCACGCACTGGACGAGCGTGCTTTGCGCGCGCCTTTGCTTGATGCCATTCAGCGCGGTGTTCCGTTCCTTGGCGTGTGTCTCGGCCTGCAAGCGCTCTACGAAACCAGCGAGGAAGCTCCAGAACTTGCGGGCCTGAAACTTTTCCCAGGTTCCGTTCGTTCCCTTCCCCCCACGGTGAAGCTTCCGCACATGGGCTGGAATCAACTCAAGCTCGCTCGCCCCTCTCGCCTGCTTCAGGCCATTCCTGCCGATGCGTATTTTTATTTCGCGCACTCTTTCGCGGCAACGAACACGAATGGCGAAACTGTCGCTCTTTGCAAGCACGGCGCGGATTTCGCCGCTGTCGTCGAAAAACAAAATATTTTCGCAGTGCAGTTTCACCCCGAGAAAAGCGCGGAGGCAGGCGCGCAGCTTCTGCAAAATTTTCTGAGGCTCGCGGCGTGAGCCTGGCGCACCGCATCATTCCGTGTCTCGATACAGATGGCGTGCGCGTAGTCAAAGGAGTCAATTTTATTGGACTGCGCGATGCGGGCGATCCGGTTGCTCTGGCTGCTCGCTATAACGCGGTGGGCGCCGACGAACTCGTCGTCTTGGATATTGCGGCGTCCCGCGACCGACGCCCTACTTTCCTCGAAACGATTCGCCGCGTGGCTGCCGAACTCGCCATTCCACTCACCGCGGGCGGCGGCATTCGATCGTTGGACGATGCACGCGCGGTCGTGCGCGCCGGTGCTGACAAAGTGACTGTCAACACGGCCGCGGTCGCTCGGCCCGAGCTTATCTCCGAACTATCGCGCGAATTTGGCGCGCAAGCTGTGGTTCTGGCGATCGACGCGAAACGAGTGGGCGATCACTGGGATGTCAAGGTTCGCGGCGGCCGGGATTCCGCAAATCGCGATGCGCTCGCGTGGGCGCGGGAAGGCGTCGAACTTGGCGCCGGCGAAATCCTTCTCACGTCCGTTGATCGCGACGGGACGCAACTCGGCTTCGACACGCCTCTCACTGCCGCGATTTCGCGCGCTGTCACTGTTCCCATCATCGCTTCGGGTGGGGCGAAGCTCCCCGAACACTTCGCAGAGATTTTTTCCGAAGGCGCAGCCGACGCCGCACTGGCTGCTTCGATCTTTCACGACAACGTGCAATCCATTCGCGAACTAAAGCAATTTCTCGCGGCGCGCAAAATCGAGGTCCGCCTTCCGTGCTGATTCCCTGTATCGATCTTCAGGGCGGCCAAGCCGTCCAGCTAGTGCACGGCCGCAAACGCGAACTCGCTGTCGCCGACGTGTTCGGCCTGCTCGAGAAATTCAAATCCTATTCCTGGCTACATCTCATCGACCTGGACGCGGCCATCGGCAGTGGTGACAATGACGCAATCGCCCGCGAACTCTGCACACAAGCGCGCGAGCGTTACAAATTGAAAGTTCGTGTCGGCGGCGGCATCCGGACGACGGCTCGCGCCCAGGAAATCGCCAAGTGGGGTGCGGACCAAATCATCATTGGCAGCGCCGCGTTTCGCGAAGGAAAGATCAACATGCGTTTTTTCCGAAAGCTCGCACAAAAGCTCCCTGCCACCAAAATCGTCATCGCCCTCGACACCGCAGAAGGCCGCATCACCGTCAACGGCTGGCGCCGCAAACTCACATTGCGCCCGGAAGATGTCATGTCGCAGCTTGAACCTTTCTGCAGCGCGTTCCTTTGCACCGACGTGGACCGCGAAGGCACCATGACCGGAGCAAATCTCGAATGGTTTCGCAAACTCCGCGGAGCAACAACGCATCCCATTATTGCCGCTGGCGGAATTAAAACTCGCCGCGAAATCAATACACTGGAAAAAATTGGCATGGACGCCGCCGTCGGCATGGCGATCTACAAAAACCGCCTCCACTGAACAGCGATTCGTCCTGCGATTTCTCGATTAACTTCGCCTATCTGTCCGTCCCCGATCGGCTGCCGGCGACAGTTTGCTATTTCAAACACAAGTGAGAGAATGGCCGCCGACTGCCTTGCACGCAGGCCGTGGAGGAAGGATGTCGACTCGAACTCTGGACCCGGGTCTTCAGGAATTGTTGCGCGGACGCTATATCGCCACTCTCGGGACCGAGAACGCGGATGGCAGCATCCACCTGACCGCAGTGTGGTATATGTTCGAGGATGGCCACCTGCTCGTCGCGACCTCTTCCAAAACGCGAAAGGCCCGCAACATAATGGCCCGGCCGAAGGCTTCGTTGATGGTGGACGTACGAAAGCCGGCTACCGAGCGCGGCGTGGCCGCTATCGGAACGGCGGAATTAATTTCGGGTGACCGTTCGCGCGACTGGAACCGGCGCATTCACAGCCGCTACATGAGCGCCGCGGCAATGTCCGATCCGCACATCGAACCGGTGTTCGCATCGTTTGATGACGTCACGATACGGCTTTCGCCGCTTTCGTGGACCGCGTGGGACATGGCAGCGCTGGATGCTCAGGCGTTTGGCGGACGGTTGGGCGGAACGCCGGGATACATGTTGCCCCTGGACTGAGAGTGAGTCTTTGGATTCGCGTGCGTCGCGGGGTGGCGTGGAGTCGTCTGCTCGCCAGCTTGCGTCACGCAGAAGTTAAGGTAGGATACAAACCCATGCGAAAAATAATGTGGTTGTCAATGTTCCTGGTTCTCTTTTCAGGCGCGGGCCACGCACAAAGTGGCGCGCAGTCCGCCGATTCCCTGCTCTTCACGCTGAAGCCGCTCGGCAACAATGTTTTCGCGGCTATCGATATACCCAAAAGCGCCGCCGGTTCGAACGCGGGCTTCGTGATCGGCGAAGACGGCGTCGCGGTCATTGACACTTTCCAGGATGCCAAAGCCGCGCAACAACTCCTCGTGGAAATTCAAAAACTCACCAAGCTTCCCGTGAAATTCGTCGTCAACACGCACTATCATCTCGATCACGTCACCGGCAACGGTGTGTTCGCGAAAGCGGGCGCGGTGATCATCGCCCAGAGAAACGTGCGTCCCTGGATTCACACCGAAAATTTGAAATTCTTCGGTGCCAGCATCAAGCCCGAGCAAAAAGCGTGGATCGATGGACTTGTCGCTCCCAGCGTCGTCTACGATTCCTCGCTCGACCTGTATTTGGGGTCGCGGAGAATTCTTGTGCGTTATTTTCCCGGTCACACCGGCGGCGATTCCGTCGTTATCATCCGCGACGCGCAAGTCGTCTTCACTGGAGATCTTTTCTGGAAGAAAACACTCCCCAATCTGATCGACGGGACTACCGACAAGTGGGCGGAGAGCGATGCCAAGCTCGCCGCCGAATGGCCGAAGTCAGCATTCGTTTCTGGCCACGGCGACGTGGGCACGGCGGCGGACGTGATCGAGTTTCGCGGCTATTTGACGGACCTGCGAGGAATGATCTCGCAATCGATCAAGGACGGACTCTCGGGCGACGCGCTAATGAATGCCGTACTGCCGCAGCTCAAGCAGAAGTATGGCAATTGGGCCTTCTTCGATTACTTTGCCAAGCGCAATATCACGGACACGGAAAAAGAGCTGCGCGGCGAAAAGAAAATCCCAAAACCAACAGAGCAAGAGTAAGCGCCCGGCGAGCCGCTCGCGCACTCGCACAAGCTAGACGCTTCGGAGCAATTAACTTCTGTGCGGTGCCGTTTGCACGAAACCAGTCGCGAGTCATCGCGCCGCGCCACCACATTCCCAAATCCAGACTCAGGTTTATCGCAAGTAAGCGTCGGTGATGTATTGCTGCACCATGCGCTGGGTGTTGAAAAACGAGCCATTGATGGCGATGGCGTGCTGCATGATTTGAATGTACAGCCGAGGTTCTTTGTAGAACATGGGAAGAATGATATTTTCTAATTTCCAGTACAGCGATTCGGCCTCTTTGGTGTTGTCCGTCGCGGCATCCGCAGGGTCCATCGAGCGGCGAGGCTCTCCAATCGACCATCCAGTGACGCCCTCGATGTGCCCTTCCGCCCACCAGCCATCGAGAATGCTCAGGCTGGGAACTCCGTTGAGGGCCGCTTTCATTCCGCTCGTGCCGGAGGCTTCGAGAGGAAATTGCGGCGTATTCAGCCAGAGGTCCACGCCGGAAGTCATCATGCCGCCGAGATCGAGATTGTATTCGTCGAGAAAAACAACCGGCACAGCCTTCCGCAACGCCTTCTTCGCCTGGAAAATGTGACGGATGATGTCCTTGCCGCCGCCGTCATTAGGATGCGCTTTGCCCGCGTAGACGATTTGAAAATGGCCGGCATTTTTCGCAATCTGCCGCAAGCGGTCCAAATCAGAAAGGATTAGGTCCGCGCGCTTGTACCCCGTCGCGCGCCGCGCAAATCCAATCGTGAAAACATCTTCCTCCAGATTCAGACCGGTTTTCTCGCGCACGGCTTCGAGAAGCGCGTGTTTGGCGATGAGATGGGCCGACCACACTTCTTCAGGAAGAAGGCCGAGGGCACTTCTAAGACTGTAGTTGTCTTCCCGCCATTGCGCTATTTGGCGGTCGAAGAGCTGCTGGAATGCAGGCGAGGTCCAGGTTCCGGCGTGAACGCCGTTGGTGATGGCCTCGATGGGAACTTCCGGAAACATCTGGCGCGAAGTGACTCCGTGCTGTTTGGCAACGCCATTCACGTAGGTGCTCAGACTCAGCGCCAGATAGGTCATATTCAAATGGGCGCCACGCGCCGCGGCTTCCTGCAAATCCGGATAGTTTTGTTCGGTTTGCAGAGAGCGCTTCACCAGCTCGGCAACTGAAGCATCCTTGAGATCAAAAAATTTGCTTTGCTGCGGAAACACGCGAGTGAGGTATTCGATGGGAAACCGATCATGCCCGGCAGGCACTGGCGTGTGCGTCGTGAAAACACACTTAGCGCGCACTTTTTCGATGTCTTCGCCATTGATCGCGGTACGACCGGCGCTCACGGCTTCTTCGCCAAGCAATTCCAGAGAGAGCAGCGCGGCATGGCCTTCGTTCATGTGATAGCGGGTGAGGTCTTCGTATCCGAGGGCGCGAAGCATCCGCACCCCACCAACTCCCAACAGAACTTCCTGGCACAAGCGGTAGTAGGAATCGCCGCCATAGAGTCCGCCGGTGAGGTTGCGGTCCCATTCGGAGTTGGAGGGTAAATCGGCATCCAGAAAATAGACGGGAACGTTAAATCCGCGAACGCCTTTTACGTCATAGCGCCAGGCGCGAAGTTCAACGCGGCGATTCTCCAAAGGCACGGTTACGCGCGCGCTTTCTTCCTTAAGAAAATCCTCGACGTTCCAAACTACCGGCTCTTCGGTTTGGGAGCCGTCTTCCGAGAGATGCTGCGAAAAATATCCGCGACGATAGAGCAACGACACGGCCACCATGGCCAGACGGAGATCCGCGGCAGCGCGGATGGTGTCGCCGGCGAGTACGCCCAAGCCGCCGCTGTAGCTCGGCATGGCGTTCTCGAGAGCAATCTCCATGGAGAAGTAGGCGATAAAGCGTTTAACCGAATTGGCGTGCGCGAACATCTCTCTCGTTTCTCCCCCGGCCGCTCATCCGGCAGTCAGGCAGCGAAAATGGGCAATGATTGACCTTTAATTGTCGAGGAAACGCCGCGCTCAATCAAGCGGGTAGCGACTGAATGTTGCCAAGTGCATTGCGCGCAGCTGAGGCTCCATACGATGAGCATCGCTAAGACGAGCAAGCAGGCTTGTGTGCGGCAGTTCCAAGTGGCAGGAATCCCTGTCACAGCTTCTTCGCGCTTTCGTTCGTCAATTCCCTTTCGTTGAGTCGTCCTTTGCAAGCTGTGCGTGAGCTTGGGGAGTTGGACGAGTAAGCAGGTCGGCGTACTCCTTGTAAAATTTGGCTTTATCGAGGTCAACCTGGACTTCGACGAGGGATTCACCCATTTCGGGGTGCTGGCCGGGAGCCCACGCGAGCGTATCGCCGTAGGAAGCGCCGTGGTCGATTTCCACATCCATATACAGCTTTTGCCATTTGGTGATGATGCTGGGATCGAGCCAAGCGACGGCGGCGAGTTCATCCCAGAGAATATTAGGCTGGGCATATTTCGCAACGTACTGGGCACCAGGAGTGGGACTCTTGGCTATCTGTTCGATGAGACTTTTTTCCATGCGCGTTTTGACCGAGATATCCACGGTGGTAAGGACAAAGCGCGACCAATGAGCGTGGAGGACGGCGTGAGAGGCTTCCGGATCCATCCAGAAATTAAATTCGCGGCGCGGAGAGAACTGGAACTCGGGATCGTCGGTAGTGGGATTGATGCTGCCGCCCATGACAATGAGTTCCTTGACGAGTCCGGAGAAATGAGGATCGAGAGCGATGGCCAAAGCAAGGTCGGTCATCGGCCCCGCGGCGTAAATAGTGACTTCGTGCGGATATTTATGGACCATGCGGACCATGAAATGCGCGGCGTCTTCGGCCGAAGGCTTGATTGTGGGAGCGCCTTCGGTCATGGGCGGAATTTCATAGGGTCCGTGGACCCCGTGGCCGTGCTCAAAATTCCAAGCGCCTTGGTAAATGACTTTGCCATAGAGGATTTCCCATTTAGCGATGTATTCCTTGGAACTGACGAGAGGAAAAGCCGCGCCCGGAACGACGGGGATATCGGTACGGCCGATGATTTCCATGAGGCGCAACGTGTGCTGGACTTCTTCGTCGCGCCAGGCATCGCCAGTGACGACGGTGATACCGAGAACATCGGTGTCGGGGGAATTGACGATGGCGAGAATGGCTTGCATGTCTGTGCCGCCGGGACCCGAGGCGTCTTGATCGATGATGACTTTGTGTTTGGTCTGCGCGTGAGCGGGCAGAACGAGGAAGATACAGAATAAGAGAAACAAAACCGCTGGCCATCGAGTTGGAAAAAGCAGTTCCCTCACCTCGCTCGGCATTGCTGTGCTCTTGCTCGCTAAGAACTGAATGGACCGGAATCTAGTTAACACGCGCCCCTCCCCATACTTTTTTCGTAAGTGCGGATTATAAAGGGTTTTAAGTCCTTTGTTTTTGGAAGTGCAAATTTTAAATGAGTTATGCGTGGGCTTTTCGCACGTGCAGATTCTAAAGGAGTTAGCGCCAGATGAGTGGCGAACAACTGAGACGCGAAAAGAGAAGACTTCGTTAACTGATACGAGCAAAGACTGAACGTTTAACACGAGAGGAAATGAGGCACGGAGCGGCTGCTGTGCCGGAAGTTCGAGTTGGGCGGCGACGATCACAGGGAATGGTAGCACGATCCGTGTCGAATGTATATATTAAAGGTAATGTCATTCGAATGAACTGTGGGAAACTTTTTGGAGCGGGCGAACGAGCGGACAAGATTTCAACGCTAGTTATTTGCCGGAAAGCCACCAAGAATCGCCGCCCTCAACTTGGATTTCAATGATGCTGCCGTCTTGCAAGCCGAGAACCGATCGAAAGTGAATTTGTCCCATCAACTCGAGGTACGCTTTGCCGTGAAATTGACCTGCACCGAGTTCGTGAGAATCGGGACGCACGATAATGGCCCGGTTGCCGGAGACGAGACAGCGCTGCAGCTTGATGGTTTCGCAGAGAAGGGATTGCTGATTGTAGGGATATTCGTGGGGGAGGATGAGGGCGTCAGCGGGAACGATGTAGTCTTCCGGGAGGGTGACGTTGAGCGTGCCGTGAACGAGATCGGGAAGGCCGATGCGAGATGCGATCAAGGACATGACCGGGTTGAGATTGGGAGTTGCCATGCCATAGCCGGAAGTAACGGTGCCGAGGAAGAGTTTCATGGGTGGAACCGGGTGTTGTTCCCTGATGGAAGTTAACACGAAATTTGTAGAGTCTTGAACGCAGACATTGGATTAACGCTTAAAGAAAAAAGCGGCCCAGGGCGGGGCCGCGGGCCGGAAGAAAACGGTCACCTGAAGAAGGGTCACCCTTCTCAGGGTGACCCTTAGGACGCTGTTAGAAAGTGAGCTTAAGGCCGAGTTGGACCAGGCGCGGGTTGTTTACCGTTGAGTTGACCGCGCCAAAACCGTTTGAAGCGTTGATGTCGCTGACTGGCTGACCGAATTGCGCGTGGTTGAAGAGGTTGAAGAATTCCGCCCGGAAATTCAGACCCATATTCTCCCAGGGCAGTTTGAACTGTTTGATCAGAGAGAAATCGGTATTCACGAAATCCGGACCGTAGACGGGAACACGACTCGCGTTGCCGAGTTCACCCTGTGCGGCGTGCACAAAGCATGCTGGGTTAATGTACTGGGTCTTGGTCTGGTTTGCGTAGGGGTTGCAACCAGCAACTTGGTCGGGGCGGTTGAAGTTATTACCATTGCCACCGGTGTTAAAGGCGACGCCAGAGACGCCAGGCCCGCTAAAATTTCCGTTAGCGCTGTCAATCAGGGGGAAGGCGAAGCCGGAAGTGATTTTTTCGATCAGCGTTACCTGCCAGCCGCCCAGCAGCGAATTCGTCACGTTGCTCCAGTCGGAGCCGAATTTCTTGCCTCTGCCAAACGGCAAATCATAGATGACGCTGGCAGTAAAGTTATTGTGAAGATCGAGTTGAGACGGGGCCCAATCCAGATTCTGCCAATTCGGCAGCGGGAAGTACGGCGCGCTCAGCAATGATCCGAGGCCGTCGCTAAGCCCATTGTCGTAAGTATGCGAATACGTGTAGGCGATCAGCGCATAAACGCCGTAACGGGAACTCTTGGTCTCGGCCTTCACTTGCAAGGAGTTATAAGTGGTTTTGCCGAGGTCCCCGAATTCCAGGATGGCGTTGAAGTTTGGTGGAGTGTAGGGCGATATGAAAGGAGCCCCACCGGCGGCGCAGCCGAGGGTGTAACCACTAATCGTGCCGCAACCCGAAGGGCCGTTCGTGTCCATGGCGTTGCCGGCGACCAAGATGTGGTTGCCACGCGAACCAGCGTAGCCAGCGGTGAGCACGATGTTTCCGGGCATCCGCCGCTCGACGTTGGCATTGTACTGCACCACTTCTCCCTGCCGGAAGTCCCGCGGTTGGTAGAAATATGTCCCGGTAAATGTGGACACAGTCGGCGGAGTGTTAAAAATTGGAAAACCGCTAGAGATGCTGGAGACGGTGCCGCCCGGGCCACAGGCCGGGGTATTACCGGATGGAGTAGAAATTGGGCAGCCCCCGAACTGGAAGATGTCGCCCTCGGCGAAAAAAGGAGGGTTCTGCCAAAGGCCCTGCGCGCCCTGGCTCCAAGCCGAATCGTGATAGATCGAAAATCCGCCTCGGACCACCGTCTTGTCGCTTC
>CAVPWC010000011.1:0-214084 GCA_963709315.1 uncultured Acidobacteriota bacterium | reverse complement strand
GATTTCGTTCGTGGATGCAGACAACTCTGCATCGCTCTCGGATGGAACGGGAGATGGACTTAGAACTTCGTTTTCACATCGAGGCTTTTGCTGAGGATTTGGTCCGTTGCGGAGTTCCAAGGGAGAAAGCCATGCGGCGAGCGCGTATTGAATTTGGGGGGATCGAACGTATCAAAGAGGAAGGCCGGGAGGCGCGGGGCATCAGTTTTTTCGAACATCTTATTCAAGATTTGCGTTTCGGGGTTCGCACTATGCTCCGCTCTCCGGGCTTCACGGCTTTGGCGATTCTTTCTCTCGGTCTCGGCATTGGCGCAAACACGGCGATCTTCACCTTGATCAACGACCTAATGTTGAAGTCCCTCCCGGTGCGTGACTCGCAGCAACTTGTTTCGTTTGGCAAGGAGTATGGCGGCGGAGTTATGAACGGACTCAGTGGCTCGATTGACATGTTTTCGTACGAGTTTTACAAGCGGCTGCAGACTCATGACGAAGCGTTTCAAGACGTAACTGGCTATGGCAGCTTCACACCGCGCGTGGCGGTGCACCGTGCCAATACACCGGGCAGTCCAGTCACCATGGCCGTGAGCCACCTTGTTTCAGGAAATTTCTTCAGCGTTTTGGGTGCGCAAACGATTTTGGGACGACCGCTGGATTCGTCGGATGACAATGGCGCATCAAGCCGCTCCGTCGCCGTGATCAGTTATCACTACTGGCAGCAGGAGTGGTCTAGCGATCCCGACGTAGTTGGCAAGGCGATGACGGTGAATGGCGCGTCCTTCACAGTAGTGGGCGTCACCGCGCCGAAATTCTTTGGCGTGGAAATGGACTATAACCCGCCGGACATGTGGCTGCCGATTGGATTGCAGTCACGAGTGATGTTGCAGGAGTCGCTGCTGGGACCCGGGGGGTTCTACTGGATGCACATGATGGGCCGCAGCAAACCGGGCGTCACGAGAGCGCAGGCGCAAGAATGGGTGACGACGCAACTCCGCAATTACATGATGGACCGCGAAGGAACGGATCTTACGCCCGAACGCAAAGCCGAGATTCAGAAATCGTATGTGGAGCTTTTGCCTGGAGCCAACGGTATTTCGACCACACGCGCCGATTACGAGCAGCCGCTACAAATCAGGGCACTGGGACTTCTACTTGCCTACTGGGGCACCGCTGCTTTGATTCATTTCGTCGCATCCACCGCAGCTTACACGCCTTTTGAAGCAAATCCCGACGCTCGCGTGCTTGCTTTTAGCTTCGCCATCTCGCTCGTCACGGGAATTCTGTTCGGTATTGGCCCTGCGATGCATGTGTCGCGCATGGGGCTCGCAAATGGGATCAAGGCGAACTCACGGAACGTTGTAGGAACAGGCACTCGCTTCGGACAACTGTTACCGAAAATCCTGATGTCGGCGCAAGTGGCGCTGTCGCTTGTCCTGCTGGTTGGTGCGGGCCTTTTCCTGCGCACGTTGCGAAATCTGGATCATCAGAATTTCGGTTTCAACCGCACGAATTTGCTCGTTGTAGATTTCGATGCGCAGATTGCCGGATACGAAGCCTGAACAACTGGATGGCCTTTATCGCCAGATTATCAATCGCATCGAAGCTCTGCCCGGTGTCAGATCCGCAGCGCTTTCTGGCGCGGCTCCGCTAAGCCGCGGGAGCTGGAACTGCCCGATTTCCGTGAAGGGCTGTGTCGAGCATCCGAATGACGATCTGGGAAGCACGCTTAATCGCGTCGGACCGGGTTATTTTGAAACGGTTGGCATTCCTCTCGTGCAAGGACGTGTCATCGGACCCGAGGACGGTCCGGGCACCGCGAAGGTTGTGGTAATTAACGAAACGCTTGCACACCAATTTTTCCCGAAAGGCGATGCCATCGGGCAGACCGTCACCTTTTGCGATGGCTCAGCAAACAGTGAGTGGGGAATCGTGGGCATAGTAAAAGACGCGAAGTACAACGATCCGCGCGAAACGCCGCAGCGCATGGTTTATCCGCCTATAGCGCAACTGGCGGGCGACAACCACTATGCGGACTGGGTTCAGGTGCGGACGAATGGCGATCCGGCACAAATCGCTGGTGTAGTTCGAAGCACGTTTGCTCAGATTGACGGTGCCTTGCCGGTGCTGGCAATCCGCACAATCAGCGAGCAGCTCGGCATTTTCACGAATCGCGAAGCGCTGATCTCTCGTCTGGCAGGCTTCTTCTCGCTTCTAGCGCTCTTGCTCGCGTGCATCGGACTCTATGGCGTGATGACATACGGCGTCGTGCGCCGCACCGTTTGGCGAGTCAGCGACTCGTTTGGGCGGCAAGGAATCTGGCAAGTCAAGGCGCGCGACTCCAATCCGCTTGTCGGCCATGCCGTAATAGACGTCGAAGCGATCCGGTGCGCCAATGTCGTCACGCCGGTCGATGCCCGTGGGGAACACGACGTTGGGCACAACTCCGCTGCGTTCTTGCGGCAACTCCGGCGTAAGAACTGGTTCCTGCGAACGATAGCGAATGAACTGCGGATGCTCTTTCGAGAGCACCATTACGCCAGCTGAGTAACACAACGGATGTCGTTCGTTGCTCGAGACTGCCAGTTCGCTCACGCCGTGGTAAATGATCAACCACCCATGCCGCGTGAGTACGGGAGGAGTGCCGCCGCCAATTTTGAGCAGCTCCCATGGCGACACCGGAGTCGCGAGGCGGTGATGAGACGTAAACTGACCCAGGCGATTTGGTCCACGACTTTCGATGACCAACCGGCAGTAGGAAATCCAGATGCTTTCCCGGTCGAGATCTATTTCGCGGGAAGCAGAGTGACGCGCGTTTTCTTCTGGACGAGTTCCGGGGAAGAGAGGCCGGTGGAGAATTGCCATTTCAAGCTGTCCAGATGGATTTGGGATGACAACGGGGAAGAGACTGGCGTCTTTGTCATCCACGTCGCTAAATGCAATGCCCCGATATGGAGCAAAAGTGGCGAGCCCCAAACGCTCCCAGTGGAAGAGGTCTGCCGACAAAGCCAAGGCGATGCGTGGTCCTTGGGAAGAAAACGCTGCGTAAGTCATGATGTAGCGCTGGAGCGGTTCCACGAAAGTGACACGTGGATCTTCGCAGCCCCCACCGCCATCGGGTCGCCGCTCATAATCGGCTTCCGGCTCAAGCGCGATGCCGAGCCGCTCGACGCCTGTGGGATCGCCTGCTTCATTGAACTTCACTCGCGCAATGCCGATGCGCGAGTAATTTCCTTGCGCAACCATCCGTGGGAAGAGATAGAGCGCACCATCGGGGCCTCGAACGGCAGCCGGATTTAGCACACCTTCAATCTCTAGAGGATTACCCGGCTCGGGCTCCATCAATATGCCCAGGCGTTGAAGCTTGAACCCGCTCGCCACATTTACTCGAGAGGTAGCAATCACGGATTGCTTCCCAGGCAAGCGATAATTGCTTTGGTCACCGGCTTAGTCTCGCTCGGGCCACGAACGGGGATGGAGACCACTCCAGCTTCTTCAGCCGGATAGTCGTTGCCTCCCGGGAACAAGGCATCCCCGATGAAGATCATTTCCTTTAAGGAAATGCCCAGGACGTCCCGCAGCTTTCTGATTCCGTAAGCTTTATCAATACCGGGTTTTGTGATGTCGATGGATGTCGTGCCTCCCATTCGGACGGAAAATCCTGGAATCAAAGGGTCGAGGATCGCTTTGATTTGTTTGCGCTTGGCGTAATCAGGATCCCATTTCTCCTTTTCCTTTAAGGGGGCTTGCTGACCTAACGCTGAGAATGTTATCTGGCTGCCCCGGTCTTCAATCGCTTCTCCCCAGAGCTTTTCGACCTTGAAGCCTGCTTCAGCTACCGCCTTCTTCAGTGAGCTGATGATTTTGTCCTTTTCATCCGCAGTGAAGTCCTCTGAGTAAAGCTTTTTCCAATCGCTCTTATATTCGAAGAACTTTGTTCCACATGTGGGAAGGAGTGACAGATTCGCCATGCAATTGTCGTTGGGGAGATTGGAGAGCAGTTGTTTTTCAAACTGCGGCCAATCGCCGCCGGAGATTACAGCCACTTTGACGATGCCAAGTAGTTCATGGAGCAACGCTGCCATTTCGGTATCAAGAGCTGATTTGCTTTCGGCAAGTGTGCCGTCCAGATCAAAAACAATTAGCTTGTTCACGAATGCTCTGCCTCTGGATATCCGCGCTCCGGAAAAATCATACCGTTTCCTTTAGCATCCACTCAGAATACGTATTGAGCAGCAGCAACCCAGAATTCCCAGGTGAACTCCGCTAGCTGAAGCTTCGGAAACCATGTCGGCAAGGCGAGCATTAACAATCCTGCAAGATCTCAAACTTGCTCTGATCGCAATGTCGTAGGGTCAGCGGCAAGTTAAGTTTACGATGCACGAAGTCTTTCATTGTGTCGGCCAGAATCATCTCTAACCCTTGAGCCAATCGCCTTTTGTCTTGGTAAGGTAAACGTAGTCACAGCCTTCGATGCCGCAACACCAATGCACACCCGGCTCAGCATCGCTATTCTCTCGGCGATAAAGCCAGTGGTGGTGTCTAGGACATCTTTCGGTATTTACGCCCGGTTCGTCGACGAAATACGTTTGGCCAGGCATCGCCATCAGCATGTAATATCCCTCGGCCGAGTCGTACCTAACGCTGCATCCTCCGGAAGAGCAGTGATACGAGCCTTGGTATGCGGTATTTGGACTCGAGTCGCCAGGTTCGTACTTCATTACGTGGTTGTCGCGCGAGCATAGTGGCCGTAGACGACTGCTCAATACATCTGCCAAAACTCGAGTCATAAAACTTCTCCTAAGCAATAAACTGCGTCGCGATCCCGACAGGAAGTCTGCGGCGCGAGTGAGCCGTACGCACATTCCTAGATCCGCAGGCAAAGCACCTCTTTTGACTATGGCACCAGGTGAAATACAAAACTGTGCAGTATTGGGCAGCCCGAGAGTATCAGTTAGCGGCGCACACTCAAGCGAAACACGATGCTTTTTCTCAATGGACTCACCATCTGGGTCACCGAGTGAAAATCGGAATCCTCTCAGCTAGCCAGCCCAATCGAGGGTTAAGGTTTATATGGTATTGCGGGCAGTGTTGGCAGGCGCGACACTAAAGTCGACGATAGACAGAGTAGTGGAGGCGACAAAATGAAAACCGCGAGCACGGCTGCTGTTAAGGTCAAAGAAAATCGTTCGTCTCAGCATCCGACGGATGAAACTAAGAAACTGGCTCGAGAAAACGACAGCGCGTTGACGCCAAAGCCTATCAGGGCCGCTTTCGGACATCCTGGCATTGAACCGAAATGGACGCATGGCAATAAAGACGGAGTGGGAACCGCGTACGCAGAATCCAGCCGTATCTGGTTTACGCTTTGGAATGGCGCCATCACCGAGGTCTATCATCCAACGGTAGATCGGCCGCAACTCCGGGATCTTCAATACCTGGTTACCGACGGCAAGAGTTTCATGCACGAAGAGAAGCGCGACCTCAAATCGAAACTCGAGCGATTATCCGATCACGCGCTGGGATACCGCTGCACGAATTCCGATCCAGAAGGCCGCTACGCCATCGTTAAAGAAATCATCACCTGTCCTCATCTGAACTGCGTTTTACAGCACACAAAATTGACCGGTGAAGAATCGGTTCTTTCAAGGCTTCAGTTGTATGTGCTCTGCGCTCCTCATCTGGAAGTAGGAGGTTGGGGGAACAATGGATATATTTCTGAACGGCATGGCCACAAAATTCTTATGGCGCAGAAAGAAGGAACATGGCTCGCAATGGCCGCCACTGCGCCTTTTTCTCGCGCTTCGTGCGGTTACGTGGGCCGCAGCGACGGCTGGACCGATCTGGCCGGTAATTTTCAGATGGACTGGGAATTTGACCACGCTTCAGATGGCAATATCGCGCTCATCGGTCAGTTGGATTTAAACAATCACCGCGAGTTCACCCTTGGACTTGCTTTTGGTGACACCCAACACCACGCCATTGCTACGCTCTTTCAGGCATTGAGCACCCCGTTCGATGAGCAGCACAAACGGTTCACGGAGCAATGGGAACGGCCTGTCGCGCACATGCGTCCTTTGGAAAAGTTTTCCAGTGACAACGGCAACTTGTACCACAGCAGTTTTAGTTTGCTGCTCGCCCATGAAGACAAGTCCTATCCGGGCGCGTTGATTGCCTCGCTCTCCATTCCTTGGGGAGAAGCAAGGGGTGACAAAGACCAAGGCGGATATCACCTGGTTTGGGTCCGGGACATGGTTAGCAGTGCGTCGGCCTTGCTTGCTGCCGGTGAGACTGCTACGTCCCTGCGTGCGCTCATTTATCTTGCGGTTTCTCAACAGGAAGATGGTGGCTTTGCGCAGAACTTCTGGGTCAATGGCACTCCCTACTGGCGTGGAATCCAATTGGACGAGGTTGCTTTTCCAATACTGTTGGCGTTGCGGCTTAGCCAACTGAATGCCCTTGAGGACTTCGATCCCTATCCCTTGGTCTTAAAAGCTGCGAGTTACTTGCTTCGGCATGGTCCTGTGACCCAGCAAGAGCGGTGGGAAGAAGCCAGCGGCTATTCTCCATCCACCTTGGCTTCCAATATCGCGGCCCTCATTGGCGCGGCCTATTTTTGCAAGCAACGGCATGATAATCCCGCCGCCGAGTTTCTCGAGCAATACGCCGACTTTCTGGAATCGCACGTCGAAGCATGGACAGTTACAACGGAGGGGGTTCTGGTCGCAGGCATTCGGCGCCACTACATACGAATCCTGCCCGCCGATGTGAACAATCTGGACCCGAAGGAAGATCCAAACTCGGGGACGCTGAATATCGCCAACCTCCCCGGCGGCACGCAGCGCTCCTTTCCCGCAAAGGAAATTGTCGATGCTGGATTTCTTGAGCTCGTTCGTTATGGGATAAGAAAACCCGATGATCCGCTGATCACAGATTCGTTGAAGGTGATCGACGCAGTATTGAAAGTAGACACGCCGATGGGACCTGTTTGGCATCGCTACAATCATGATGGCTACGGGCAGCGAGAAGACGGCGGACCTTACGCCGGATGGGGCAAGGGCCGCGCGTGGCCTCTTCTTGCGGGAGAACGGGCGCACTTTGAACTCGCTAGGGGGAGAGACGTCAAACCGCTTATTCAAGCGATGGAAAAGTTCGCTTCAAAGACGGGTCTCTTGCCCGAGCAGGTGTGGGATGAGCCGGACCGTCCGACAGCGTATATGTACCTGGGCCGGCCGACCGGTTCGGCTATGCCTCTCATGTGGGCTCACGCTGAGTACGTCAAGCTGCTCAGGTCGGCATCGGATGGGCACGTTTTCGATCTGATTCCGGAAGTCGCCAAGCGCTACCTCGGAGACCGCAAATCATGCCAATTATTCGAGATCTGGAAGCCGAATCGAATGGTACGCGCCGTCAAGAAAGGTTACACACTGCGCATTCAGGTTCCTGCTGCCTTTCGTCTCCACTGGACGGCGGACGAGTGGCACACCGTCAAAGATACGCCGTCTGCGGCCACCGCATTCGGAATTGAGTTCGTCGATATTCCGATTCTCGCTGCGCAGCAAGCGCCGATTCGATTCACGTTTTTCTGGCCCCAGAGCAACTCCTGGGAAAACCGCGACTATACGGTAGACGTGCATCAATAAGCAGCAACTGCGTTTCGTCGTGCGCTCTCTGGAACGATGTGCAAGAATGCCTAAGACACGATGCAGCTACGATTCATGTCTTTCCGAATCATTCGTATGAAGAAAGCGCGCATCTATTCGTGTAGTACAACATTCAGAAGCGATTGATCGACGCGGATCCCGCGGTTGTTGTCATACTGAATGAACCCCAGTTTCCGGAATTTGTTTAGGAAAAAGTTCACTCGGGAGCGGGTCGTGCCGATCATCTCCGCCAGCAATTCTTGGGACACTTTGGGAAGCACTTTCTCGGGATTCCCCTGCTTGCCATATCGTGCGAGCAAAAGAATCGTCCGAGCCAGCCGTTTTTCGCTCGAATTAAAGAGCTGATCGATCAGATCCTCTTCAACTCGGAGGTTCCGGGCCAGCATATAAGCAATAAAGCGATCGGAAAACTCGCTTTCGTTGTGAAGTACCTGAATCATCTTGTCTTTCGCAATGACGAGCACGGTGGTCGGCGCAATCGTGGTCGCTGTGGCCACAAAAACGGATTGGCCTGCAAGGCATCCTTCCCCAAAAAAATCTCCAGGCCCGAGAATCGCTACAACAGCTTCTTTACCGGATTCATTGACTACCGTCAGCTTCACTCCGCCATCTTGAATGTACATCACAGCCGTGGCGGGATTGCCCTGCGCGAAGACCGTTTCTTTGGCCTCAAATGTGGATATTTGTTTCCCGAGGCCGGTCGAATCCAGAAACAACTCCACATCGAATGCAGCAATTCTGGATTTTATTCTACGAGTCGCGCGAGGAGCCTGGCCAGATATGCATCGAGTCGGAGATGGCAACATGCTCAACGATAGCACACAACGTAATTCACAAAACTGTGCAATATTGAACACTTCGCGCCCCCCAGCCCTGTGCCTGCTGATTGATCCCAAACTTCGACAATCCCTTAAGGTTCAGTAGATTACAGACGCTTCTTAGCTCCGTAGCGCTTTCCGCAGCGATTGGCGAACCTCTAATCCACCATCGTAGTCGATGTATCCCTTCCTCCGGAATCGATTCATGAAGAGATTCACTCGCGAGCGCGTTGTCCCTACCATTTCCGCCAGAACTTGATGGCTCAAAAAAGGAATCTCAGCAACCGCTCGGCCATCTTTATCCAGGTGCGCCAGCCTCAAAAGTACCCGCGCCAGCCGTTGTTCCGCAGAGGAAGTCAGCAGGTTCACCACGTGGTCGCTGTAGCTCTTTACGCTAGACAACAGATAGGACACCAGGGCGTTCGACGTTTTGTTTTTCTTGCGAAGCATCCCGAGCATCTTCGTCTTATTGATGGTACGAATCGAGCTCGCCGTTAACGCAACCGCCGTGGACAGCCGAAGCGGATAGCCTGCAAGGCAAAGCTCGCCGAAAAAATCATGAGCGCCCAGAATAGCGGTGACTGCCGCAGCGCGAGAATTCGATCGGCTGGTGAGCCGCACGCCGCCTTCTTGAATATAGAAAAGGGTGTATGCCCGGGCGCCCTGTTTGTAGATGTTTTGCTTACTTCTATACTGTGAAATTGTCCCGCCCAGGCTGCTGCCGGTTCCAAAGTTGGCAAGGCTCGCGGATCTCTTGCGAATGCTTTTCATGTCTGATCGTGCTCCTTTCCAGCACGCTTTGTTACGAGCTTAACAAGCTCTCCTAAAATGATCTGTGCCGGAATGCACACATAGCTGCAGAGGAGAACCGCCGGAATACATTCCATTTCGGTCACTAAAGAAACTGTCGCGGGATTAATCTGCCGCAGGTTGGTCCAATCGGGGGGAAGGCATCGCAGATATATTCACGCCACGGAAAGAAGTCCGGTTCACCCTCTTGGCCAGTTCGCGGCGCGCGCGCCACAGCCTTGCTTTCACTGTATTTTCCGGCACGCTCAGTATCTTCGCCGCCTCATTGGTTGTGCACTCGCGCACCATGCGTAATACAAAAACCGCCCGGAGCATGGGGGAAAGCTGCTCGACGTGGCTCTTGAACATCGCCAGAATTTCAAGCCGCCCAAGCTGCTGTTCGGGTGTCTGGGTCTTGGACACCAGCCGCTCTGCGGCCGGAATTTCATCGTCGCTGCGTTTTTCGACGAACGATGCGGCGGGGCGCGTTGCCATTTTGCGTCGGCGCATCAGGGCAGCATTTATCACGATTCGAGTGAGCCACGTCGAAAATTGTGAGCGCCCCTCGAATCTTCTCAGATTCCGAAAGGCCGAAAGCAGGCCATCCTGTAAAGCGTCTTCTGCGTCTTCGTGGTTTCCCATGACGTTCAACGCCGAATGAAAGAGTGATTGGTGATGGCGGCGGAAAAGGGAGTTTAGTGCCTGGGGATCGCCCCGCTGGCCCGCTCGTACGAGGTCGTCCTCGCTCTTCGGCTTGTGGCGCGCACTTTGAGTGGCCATCAATTTCCCCACACCGCTAAGAAAAGTGCGATCGGAAACTCAATCGATCGAGGCTTTCCGCAAACCCCGCCCTGTCCCCTCCCACACTCGGCGACGGCCTGGGCAGCGATCCAGTTCGTATGGTTCTTGGACCGCACCTTGGGAACACCAATCCAATCGTGATGTAGTCCTCGACGAGAGCGAAAGCAATTAAGCCCGCGCTCACCAAGAACTCCAAAAATACAAAATTGTTTTTTCCTTGTCATTTTCACGTGAAGGAATCAGCGAATTTCATTCCTCGCCCAGGATAGGCTGCAGCCCGATGAGGGCCAGCGCGCATCAGATAGTAGAAGCCATGGAAAGGGAAGTCTGTCCACTTTGAGGCAGTGTTGGAATTACCGTTGAGAACGGCCAGATTGTGTGAGCGGCATCAGCCCGAGCAGGCGGCACAAGGCCTGAAGCGCATGTAGGGAATGTGCGTGGTCGCTCCCGCACGTTTGCGAAACGCTTGAGAATTATTTGCCAAACCATGCCTCCCCTGTGGATCACTAGATGACCCTAAGAGCGCCGGCAAGTACTTAGCTGTATAACTAACTCACAGATATAAATCACGTGGTGCGCTGTTTTGTACAGACGCGAATTGTGAATTCTCCTATCTTTACGACGATCAGAGTTTAGTCTTTCAATCGACCAGCGCCCTGCAATCTATTTGGCACTTGGAGTTTGAAATGGAAGTTCTGGTCCAAGGAGAGACAAATGGCGACCGACAACGTGAAGAAGTGCGCTCATCCGAACTGCTCGTGCACCACTCATGCCGGGAAATATTGCAGCGTGCAGTGCGAGACGATGGAGAAGACGCCGGACATCGAATGCAAATGCGGCCATGACGTCTGTAAAGGAAAAATCGACTAGGAACACGGTCCCCGAGTGGAATTTGTGGATCGCGGCGGGAAGCTTGAAGACGTGGGTGAGGGAGTGATCGATGAAGCCAGGAACGCAAGATGAGATTGAGGGCAAGCTGCATAACCTGAAGGGCAAAGTGAAGGAAAAAGTGGGGAACCTGGTGAACAATCCCGACCTCGAGACGGATGGCGAGGCCGAGGAGGTAGCTGGGAAAGTCCAGGAAAAAGTCGGGCAGGTCAAAAAGGTTCTCGGCAAGTAGCAGGACACGGTAGTTTGCTGCCAGAAATCAAACAATTCTGCTGGGCGTGCCTGCTTAAAAGCAGAGTCCCGCTCGGAGTTGGAAGAGGAAGCTTTTTGCAGGTTGAGAGGAGACTCGCATGTTACTGCTAATCATTGTTCTGCTGCTTCTGTTCGGCGGTGGAGGCGGTTATTACGGCTACTCAAGATGGGGGAATCGTGGAGGCGTCGGGATCGTCGGTTTGGTCCTTATTATCCTGTTAGTCGTATATCTGTTCGGCGGACTGCGGATCTAGAACAGCCAATGGCAAGATCGCGAATCGCAGAGGAACAAGAAGGAGCGAGGCTGATCTATGAGAACCTCCATGCAACTGGATCGACTCTCAACGTGGAACGAAGTCTCTGACGCACTATCCTTTTCACCACTCGATGAAATTGAACCTCACGGCGTTTGCGCCACTGCTAGGGCCGTAGAGCCCGCCTTCACCGACGGCATCGCGCTTTTTGATGAAGAGTTCGCGTGGTTGGCGTTCGCCGGCAAAGTGCGCGATCTCCGCGCTAACTGATCGCGTGGCGGCGGAGGTTGAATTCTAGGAATCCATTCTTCTCGAGAGGTAATGATATGCCCCAAAATTCGCACCAGCGAGCCGCCGAGCTTCACGAGCTAGCCGCACACGCACACCGTTCGGCCGCTGTCCATCACGGCAAAGAGGACCACTTGACGGGACACGAACTGTCCAAGCAAGCCCTGGAACACTCGACCAACGCGTTCAGGTCCTCGCAAGAGGCGCATCAGAAATCTGAAAAAGCCCGAGGTAAGTAAAGAAAATGTGGCCAGCCTCGGGGGATTTACCTACGGAAATCAGTCTTATTATGTACAGACACAATTTGAATGCTCTTTTATCTTTACTCGACTGGATTCTTGGACCAAGCCTGGCTGGTGTTTTCGCGATTTCGGTTTGTCCATTTTATCCATGAAGACCAGATGGTGCCCGGTACAGGTCAATCCTGAGGTTAAGAAAAGGAGAAACATGAGATCCAACATAATTTCTGGTGCTTTGCTGAGCATACTTTCTGTTGGCACTTTTGCGGGATGCTCAAGCACCCCGACGAAGTCGCCGGGTGTGGCCGGCGCCATCCGTCAGTCGCTCGATCAAGCCGGACTAAAGGATGTCAGCGTTAGTCAGGACCGGGACAAGGGCGTGGTTACTCTCACTGGCACGACGACGTCGGAGGCGGATAAGTCGCAAGCCGATTCCATCGCTAGTTCCCTCGGCGCTGGCCAGGTGATTGCCGACCAGATTGCCGTGCGGCCTCCTGGCGATGAGAGCCTCGCGAAAAAGGTGGACTCGGACTTGGACGATGGGATCGGCAAGAATTTTGATGCGCTTCTCCTGCAACACAAACTGGATAGCGATGTGAAATACGCTGTAAAGAACGGCGTCATCACTCTTACGGGCAACGTGAACTCTCAGGCCCGCCGCGCTTCGGTGGAGCACCTTGCCTCAAGCGTCCCCAACGTAAAACAGGTGGTGAACGAGTTGGAAGTGAAGAATCAGAAGGCGAGTTCTTCGGATTAGGAACTTGGGGATCCCAATCCTGTTGCGGAAGACCCCAGTTCCAGTGCGGCCTTTCGCCGTCTTGCACCGCCAAGAATGAGCGAAAAGCCCATGCGCCTGCTTTTTGTGGAGCATTGCCGAAAGTTGGGTTAATCACTCACACGAAGTGTGTTTCGGGGTCATTTCGCGTCCGCAGGGAAAGAGAATGTTCTTCTCGCCTCGATCTTTGTCCAGTTTCGTACATCTTTGGTGATTGTCTGTCCTTAAACTGAGCAGGGGGAAATCATGCGACAGAAATCACCAATCACGTGGCTGATTTTGGCAGCGCTCCTCGTCGTGCCCGGCTTGGCCCTATCGCAAGCCGGCGAGGACAGCCGGACGCTTGTCTTTAATGGCCAACCTGGACATGCCCCTGTTGTCCGAATGCAAGGCAAGTCCTACGTGGAGCTCGAAGCACTGGCGCGGCTCACGCACGGCTCTCTTACCTTCAACGGAAACCAGACGACGTTGACGCTGCCTCCGCCAGCTTCCGCCGCAAATACAGTGACGACCGTTTCCGGGGAAAAGTCCGAATTCTCCAAAGCGTTTTTGCAGGAAGGCATCGAAGAAATGGCCAACGTCCGCGAATGGCGAACTGCCCTCACGAACGCGGTGCAAAATGGGTCCCCGGTGGGCGATGACTGGATAACACTTTACCGGGAGCCGGCGCTTAGGAATCTCAGATTGGCAGCGGTTGCTGCTTCCACGGATTCCGATCGAAACGCCTACCAATTACTTTCGAACGAGTTTGACAACATGAAGAAGCTAAGTGATCAATTCGTTGCGGCTCACACATCGATGAATTACACCTCCACGGATGCCTTGAAAAATAATCCATTGGATCAGCAAATCCTGGCCTGCGCACGATCTATGGCGGCGATGGCGGCCAGCGGCCAGTTTGTGGATGATGGTTCCTGTCATTAAGCTCGGCTGAAATCAGTTCTCAAGGCAAGCATTTAGTTGTGGAACGACAAATCACTCTTCACGATGCACGATTTACTCCCGATGGTTTCAGTCAGCAAACTTCTTCGAACGGAACATCTGCGAACGCAGGACCGGCTTTTACATTCTCAAGGGAAATCAACTACGGGTTTTGAGGTTCATTTAGGGCTAGTGGCACCGCTTTGTGCGGCCGCTTCTGCGTTGCGCGGTTAGTCGGCGGTCTCGACGCTGCCTCCAACACGAAAAGAACCCAGCACTCCACCCAGCGAAATCACTTGAGCATGCGCGCTATGCTCCAGGTTTTTTCTGCGATGGTTTGGGCGCGCTCTGTTGTTTTGCTGGTTGCTGGCGTTGCTGCAATTGTTGTTGCTGCTGCGTATGCTTTTGCGATAGTTGTTGTGTCTGCTGCTGATGTTTCTGTTCCAACTGTTGCTGTTTCAGCTGATTCGCAGGCGTTGCTGGCAGCCGCTGATGATCTTGCTCCTGCCTGGTCTGGAGTGTCTGCCGTTCCTTGACCTGCTGTGTTTGGAGCTTCTGCTGTTGCTTCTGGTATTTTTGGTCCTGCTTGGCATTGCCCGTATTTGGAGCGGCAAGGTGTTCCGCGGGCGGAAGATCCTTGGCATGGACTGCGGCGGCAGTGCTGGGGCGCGAAGTCTCAGTGCCCGGCCGATCTGCGCGGTTCTCGGTTGCACCCGGGGCAGTGTGGACTGTTCCACCTTCTGTCGCGCCTACTGCTCCGCTTTCTTTGAATCCGCCGGGCCTTGCCGTAGCTGCGATGGGAGGCTTGCCGTGATTGGCGGAAGCGCGTAGTTCAGGGTTCCCGCGGGCGGCCTGTACATGCTCGGTCTGCGCCGCAACAGGCGCCACGTGTCTTTCGTTTGCAAAGGCTTCTTGTTCTGATGTAGCACGCACGCGCACGCCGCCGTCGCCGCCGTTGAAGCTGACACGATTCCCGTTGCTCTCGTGCTCCACCCTGCTCTCGTAGACGTTGCGATTGATCGAGACGTTCACGTGGCTCACGGCGCTGTTGTAGAAGAAGTGCCCGTTGTCCCAGCGGCCGCCTTCGTAACCGTTGCCAAAGTACCCATAGCCATAGCTAATCCCACCGTAGAATCCCACCTGCGTGCCCCAGTATCCTTGGTGGAAGAAGTAGCCGTTGTCATTCCAGCCCCAGTAGCCTGGAGTCCACAGATAGCCGACTTCAGGTGCCATCACCCACGTCCCAGGAACCCAAAAGTAACCGTCGTCGCCGTAAGCCCAATAACCTGGCGTCCAGATATCGCCGTCCTCGGGGCAGATGGGTTGCTCATAGACAGGCAGCTCGGGCGGAGCGATCCCAATCGATACCGATACGCCAATTTGGGCGGACGATCCTGCCGAAATGGCCAGCAATAGCAATGCAAAAAGCAGCGAACGAATCGACAAGATAAAACGCATTATGGTTCCTTCTGCCTGATGATCCATTCCTTCGGGGAGGTCAATCAGGTCAACTAATCTCTCTCGGACCTGCAATCTGTTGGTAGTTTTGGCGCCCAGGGAAATCGTTCGAGATTCACGCAGCCGAAGTCTGCGCAGCTCTGCCGCACCAGCATAGAGACCTCCAATCTCCAATACTGTTCGATATAGCACACGTCGGGACGTCGGTCGCAAACCGATGGCGCCAGCGGGGAAGGACGACCGTTTCACGCAGGCCTCGACGCGGCCATTGGCATTCTCGCTTCCTTCGCCGCCACGCACTTGGCCTCCAGCCTGATTTCGGGTCTGCTCTATGGTTTGAAAGATACAGACGTTCCGACGTTCGCTGTCGCGGCCCTTCTGCTGATTGTCGTTGCCATCTGCGCCGGTTTCATCCCCGCACGCCGCGCAACCCGTCGATCCTATCATCGTCCTGCGCTGTAAATAAATCAGGGCCGGTAGAGCAAAGACTACAAAGCCGCTGCAATCAGTGCAGTTGGTTTTACATCTCTTTTGTAGCTAACCCCCTCACCAACGCCCGCAACAGACTGGCCCGTAACGACTTATAATTATTACTTGACAATAGGACCGCCTGTGTTATAACTAGTACTATGTCGTCGCGGAGGAGAAAGGAGTCACCGCCTTGCCTCCGCTATCCGTCCACTCCCTCCGCCCAAGTCCTTTGCTTGGCACTCTTACAGACTACCTGCAACTCACTGAAAATTTAGCCACTTTAAGTCCTTTCCCTGCCATTCTTACGACCCGCGTCAAGGTTAAGCCCTTTGTTTGCCACTCTTACAAAAAACACCCGGGGGTAGGGGTACTTCGCAAATGTTCGGGACTATCGAACGCCGCGCCTCAGGCATGCGTGCTTTTGGATGCAATGGAATTTGTGGGCCGGAAACTTTTCCTACAGGAAAAGGCTCCTAAACGAGAAGATCCCAACCGCGTCAGTTTTGGATCCAAGAAGAATTTGAACGGAGAAGAATCTAAACGGAGAAGGATTTGCACTGAGGAAGCTCCGAACTGGAAAGGCGAAAAGGTAAAATCTTGACGGTGGTTTAGGCGTCTTGTATTCTCAGCGGGTGGGTGTTGGAGTTCGCCCTTCATCAACCGCCCCTTTGGGCAGATGACTCCTACCAGGTACCCTGCTTGGTGGGATGGCTTGAAATACTCGAAGTTCCCGCCGTAAGGAATCCTGGAACTAGATCAAGAACTGAGTGGCTGAAGCGGATTGACAATGGGCGCGGAGAAAAAGCACGCGCTTTTGAGCGATCTGCAGAGTTCGGGCAGCGCGGCGAAGGAGAACGATGCAAGTCTTTCCGTGGCATCGTCGGATCGAAATGATTGGCTTGGGGATTTGGATGGCGGAGGAAAATTCGGTGAGCGAGAAGGCTGATGGGTAAGTATCTGATGGTGGGAATCGGCGGGTTTCTGGGATCTATCGCGCGTTTCTGGCTGGGGGGCTACATTGGCGCCAAGATGGGGACAAGATTCCCCTATGGAACGATGGTGATCAATTGTACGGGCTGTTTCCTGATCGGATTTATCGTCACGCTGATGGCTGAGCGGACGCATTGGAGTCCGAACTGGCGATACCTGATCCCGATTGGGTTCATCGGAGCGTACACCACGTTTTCCACGTTCGAATATGAAACGTTCCGGGCGATGCAAGAAGGGGATATCCTGATTGCTTTTCTGAACGTGATGATCAGCGTGATCGTCGGATTTTTCTTAGTGTGGCTCGGAGTAATCGCCGGAAGGTTGAGCGCCTGAGCGAAAGAAGAGAATTGCGGAAATGCGGCTGGGACGTTCTTGGCGGAGCATGCGCGTTCATGGTTGGCAAGCGCGGCGTTACAAGAAGGGAGATGCCATGTTGAAAGCCGGGCCGGCGAAGAAGGTGACCATCTATGTCGGGGAAGATCATCAATATCACGGCCATTCGCTGTACTCGGCGATTCTGGATTTCTTGTTTTACCACCAGGTTTCGGGGGCAAACGTGTTTCGCGGAATCGCGGGATTCGGCGCGGACCATCACATGCACAGCACGAGAATTCTGCGTTTGACGGAGAATCTGCCGGTCAAGATCGAATTCATTGAAAGCGCGGAAAAAGTGGAAGAGCTCTTGTCTAAGCTACAGGAGATGGCGGGCACGGGGCTGATTGAAGTTTGGGACACGATGGTGGTAAAGCCGGCGGAGGTGGAGAAGAAAGCGGGGGCAGGGAATGAGAAACAACCTGCGCTAAAGCGGGAAGGGAAGGCCAAGCTCATGAGAATTTACGTGGGGGAAAACGACAAGTGGCATGACAAGCCGCTCTACAAGGCGATTGTCGAATGCATGCGCTCGAACGACATTGCCGGCGTCACTGTGTATCAGGGGATTCTCGGATATGGAGCAAACCGGCGCATCCATAAAGGCTCATCGATGGGGCTGTCTCACGACCGGCCAATGATGCTTTCGGTGATCGACACGGGGGAAAAACTGCGCAGCGTGATGCCCTTGCTGGATGAAATGGTGAAGCAAGGACTGGTGGTGCTCTCTGACGTGGACGTCATCAAATACACCCATGACTATGCGGGAGAAGAGCGCCGAAAGGAGTCGCGCACATGAGACTAGAAGGGAATGCGAAACTGTTGAGGCTGCATTTCGGCGAGGACGACAAATGGCAGGGCCAGCCTTTGTACAAAGCGATTGTTGAGAAGTGCCGCGAGATGGACATTGCGGGGGCCACAGTCTACCGCGGTGTCGAGGGTTACGGCGCCAGCACGCTGATTCGGCGGGTTCATTTGCTTTCGCTTTCGCATGACGCGCCAGTGATGGTCAGCGTCGTGGATTCCGAAGAGAAAATTCGAAAACTGATTCCGGTACTCGAGGAGATGGTGAGCGAAGGTCTGATAGCATTGTCCGACGTGGAAGTGATTAAATACGTGCACGAGGACGGGGCGCGGTCTTAGTTGCGGTCTCGACGATCTCTAAATAAATGATCACTCTGCTCTCCATTATTGTTTTGGGCTTTTTTCTCGGCATGCGGCATGCCACGGACCCGGATCATGTCATCGCAGTGACGACTATCGTCAGCCGCCAGAGAAGTATCCGCCACGCGGCATTGATTGGAGTTCTCTGGGGCCTTGGTCACACGATCACGATTCTCGTTGTCGGCTCGGCAATCATTTTGTTCGGCATCGTGATTCCCGCAAGAGTCGGTCTGACGATGGAATTGTCGGTTGGGCTGATGCTGGTTCTTCTTGGCGTTCTGAATCTTTCCGGGATTATGCGCTGGATCACGGAGACCGTCACGCCTTCACGCTTCGGAGACCACTCGCACCCACATGGGCGCGGAGACTACGCGCACACTCACCCACACATCCAGAGCCCGGAGAAAGACAGCCACGGCGAGGATGTTACGTCGGTCGGTTGGATGGATCGCGTGTTCGGGCGTCTGGGTTTCTATCACGCCATTCGGCCCTTGGCTGTGGGTATCGTTCATGGCCTTGCTGGATCGGCAGCCGTAGCCTTGTTGGTCCTTACGACTATCCGGGTTCCGTCGTGGGCAATCGTGTACCTTTTGGTTTTCGGCCTTGGGACGGTAGCCGGCATGATGCTGATTACAGCAGCGATCGCCATTCCGTTTACATTTGCGGAGAATCGATTTGTGCGCCTCAATCGCGCCATGGGACTAGCCTCAGGGTTGGTCAGTCTGGTTTTTGGTCTTTTCATCGTTTACGAGATGGGTTTCGTCAACGGACTCTTCACACACCATCCCACCTGGGTTCCTCATTGACCTTTCATGGAGTTGTTTGTCAGTGCTGCAAACGGCTGGCGGATTTCTGGCCGAAAAGTGTCCCGCGCAACTCAAAGCGGCTAAAAGGCGATATAGCTTAGAGAAAGGGTATTGATGTACAAGTAATGGCTGACAGAAGTTATGGAAATAGACTAGAATCTGCCGGAAGCGGCGTCCCCAGCAGGACAAAAACAGGGGAAGATGCTCGTTCTGGTTCCTGACTTCACCATACTGCCGCGCGTTCGACAGCCTTGGGTGTTTAGACGCTTTCGGCCATGAGTGTCGAGGGGAGCCGATGAAGTCCAGATCCCGGAGCAAAAACGATCCTCGTACCTCCGCGCAGCCGCAGGCTGCGGTTTCCAGCAAACACGAAGAAAACACAACCGTTGTGGCTATTGGAGCTTCGGCGGGCGGCATCGAAGCTCTCAAGGAGCTTCTGGGTTATCTCTCCGCCGACACCGGAATGGCTTTTGTACTGGTGCAACATCTCGACCCGAAACATCACAGCATCCTCACGGAATTACTTTCGAAGAGAACTACGATGAGCGTGACGGAAGTGTCGGATGGCTTGCCGATCATGCCCAATCATGTGTACGTCATTCCGCCAAACACCTCGATGTCCATTTCCGGCCAGGTTCTTCACCTCGGCCCGCGCGAAGAATCAGGCGTGCTACACATGTCAGTGGACCACTTCATGCGTTCGCTGGCGGAACAAAAAGGAAACCGGGCCATTGGAGTGATCTTATCTGGTTCGGGGTCGGACGGAACACTGGGCATGGCGGAAATTCAGGCGCATGGCGGCGTGACTTTTGCGCAAGACGAAGGCACGGCCAAGTATGATGGCATGCCGCGGAGCGCAGTTATAGCGGGCTCAGTGGACTACGTGCTTCCACCCAAAGGAATCGCCAAGGAACTGGCGCGAATAGCACGGCACCCTTACATTTCCCGGAAGAATCTGTCCCCGACAAACGAAGTGGTGCCATTCATAGGGCCCGGGTTGAACACCATATTCCAAATTTTGCGAAGAGCGACAGGAGTGGATTTCACACACTACCGGCAAACAACAATATTGCGCCGCATCCAGCGGCGAATGGTTGTTCACAAGATTGACGATATCGAGGAATACGCGAAGTTCGTCCAGAGCAGACCAGCGGAAATCAAGGCTCTGTACCTGGACATGTTGATCAGCGTGACGAGTTTCTTTCGCGGTTCTCGCGTTTTCGACGCCCTGAAATCACTGGTATTTCCAGCCATCCTGAAGAACCTGTCGAAGGGGAACAGCATCCGGATTTGGACGCCCGGGTGCTCTTCCGGGGAAGAAACGTATTCGGTGGCGATAGCGCTCCTCGAATTCCTGGGAGACCGCGCGTCGCAAATTCCGATCCAGTTTTTTGGAACGGACGTAAGTGACCTAAGCGTGGCCAAGGCTCGCAATGGAGTTTACCCCGAGAACATCCAAGGAGACCTGTCGCAGGAACGTCTTCGGAGATTTTTTACCAAGGTGGATGGCGGCTACCGGGTGAGCAAGACGATTCGTGATATGTGCATCTTCGCGCAACACAACGTTTTGAACGATCCTCCTTTTTCGCGAATGGACCTCATATGCTGCCGAAACTTGCTCATTTATCTCGAGCCGGTCCTGCAGAGCAGAGTGATTTCCCTGTTTCATTACGGTTTGTTTCCCGGCGCCTTCCTTGTCTTGGGAAGCTCGGAAGGGATCGGCGCATCGGGCTTATTTGCACCGGCGGATCGCACCAACAAAATATTTATGAAGAAGGCGGGAACGGCCCGACAGCCGATGGCCGTATCACTGGGCGCGCAAGTGGAACGCAGAGAGCATGGCGCGGTAAAAACGCAGACCGCGAGGGAAGACGCTGGCGGGAACTACCCCGAAGCTCAAAAAGAATTCGATCGCCGTCTTCTTACGCAATATGCTCCTGCGACGGTGTTTGTCAACGAAGACATGGAGATCGTGCACACCCGGGGAAACGTAAGCCGGTATATAAAACTGGCGCCTGGGCGGCCCAGCCTGAGCCTTATGAAGATGGCTCGTGAAGGGCTCGTCCTCGAGCTGCGAAACGCGATCAGCCGGGCGAAAAAGGGAAACGCCGTCACCGGAAAACGCAACCTGGAACTCAAAAATGGGAAGGAAAATGGCGAGGGGACGCCGGGGGAGCAGCAGCCCCGAACAGTAAACTTTGACGTGATCCCCGTTCCCCTAGGGAGTTCCAAAGCGCTCTACTTCATGATTGTGTTCGAGGAACCACCGCAGGAGTCTCACCCTGTGGTTCCTTCGCGCCGAACACGGCCCAGCGAGGAAACCGAGTCGGCTTTAAGGCGAGCCGCAAAACTCGAGCAGGAATTGGCGGCCACGAAAGAATATCTGCAGTCTGTGATTGAGACGCAGGAAGCCACAAATGAGGAACTGCAGTCCGCGAACGAGGAGATCCTATCGAGCAACGAGGAATTGCAGAGCACAAACGAAGAGATGGAGACCGCAAAGGAAGAGCTGCAGTCCGCGAACGAGGAATTGACTACGGTGAACGACGAGCTTCGCAGCCGTAATATGGAAATGACGCAGATCAACAACGACCTGATTAACCTGCTTTCCAGCATCGATATCGCGGTGATCATGGTTGGCAGCGACTTGACGATACGGCGGTTCACGCCGAAGGCACAGAAGTTTCTTGGGCTGATTCCCGGGGACATTGGCCGGCCGCTTGCGAACATAAGTCCGACCATCGAGATCGCGGATTTGCAATCCATGGTGTTTCAGGTGGTTTCTGATTTCCACGCTCTGGAAAGGGAACTGACGGACCGGATGGGAGTGCACTATCAATTTAAGATTCTTCCTTATCGCACGATGGACAATAAAATTGAGGGAGTGGTGATCACTATTGTTGATATCGCTCCCGGCGAGCCGGGAGCCGCAACTTAGAGGGCCTCAAAAAACTTTATTGGCAGAGGGTATTCATCGCGGCGCTGGGTACCAGAGCTATCCGTAATGGGCGTTGCTGCTTCCTAGCCTCTATCTCTCTTCTTATATCCATCTCGGGAATTGACTACGAGTAAATAACGGCGTATAAAAGTGCTTCGAGAACCAGCGGTACTTCCAGGTCGAGACGCCAGCCATCCGATAAAATAGTTTGGCGCTGAGCATAGAGCTGATGAACCGTCCCGGTTGTAAAGTCGCTGCAATGTTCCCGGAAATCCTGGGGAAGCCAAATGATGAACGCAGCATATGAGCAAGAGGTTGAAGGCGACCGTGTCGGAGTTGGCCGAGCCCCCGGCACGATGCGAACGCCGCTTTCGAGCCAGATTCTCAATTCCACCATCGGAGTCGCGCTATTTGATCGAGATCTGCATTGCCGGGCGCTTAGCGCTGTCCTGCGAAGGATGGTGGGAGCCTCGGCGAGGAAACATTTAGGCAAACCAATCGAGCAGCTCTTCCCTGGAGAAACGCGATTTTTGGAGCCTGCCTTCAGGCAGGTTTGGGACACAGGGAACGCCTTGGCGAATGTCGAGCTCCTGGTCCAGTGTTCGAATTGTCCGGAACAACAAATCTGGCTATTGAATTTCTATCCAGTGAAAGATGAATCAGGGCGAGTGCAATTGGTTGCGGCCACGTTCTACGATGTGACCAAGAAGCGGAGCGCCGAAAGAAAGCTATGGCAACTTAGAGAGAAGTTTGGGGGAGCCTCGCCATGCGATACCAGCCCGTTGGGCCAAGAGTTTGCGGATCTCACGGGGCGCGCCTTCGAAATTGCGAAGCGTTCCGTGGATTTGCTGCACAATTCAATGGTTTTGCGGCGCCACGCCCTGGAGATGCGAATCGAAGCCGGATTGGCACGCTTCGCGTTGTGCCTCGGCGGAACTCAATATCAGGAGTTCCTCTTAAATTTGACGAGTTCGGAAGCGGAATCCCACCCGGACGATTCTTGCTTGGCCACGGAAGCTATCGATGCCAACAAACTGGAAGTGGGCGACCCTAGTCCGAGAGAACGGCAATTGCTCTATTTCCTTGCGGATGGCAAATCCAATAAAGAGATTGGCTCAATCCTGAGTATCAGCACAAGGACCGTGGAGTCCTATAGAGCTCGGATCATGATCAAACTTGACCTGCACTCGACGGCAGCCCTCGTCCGCTATGCCATTCGAAATCACATCGTCGAAGCTTAGGGCGACATTTTTGACTCCTTTAGGGAAGAGAGCCTAAGGTTAGTGGTGTGTCTTGCTACTTGGCTGTCCAACTACCGTAACTCTACTGTGTTGAGAGACCCTCCTAGGCGGCGTATCCCGGTTCTTCTCAATGGAGGCCAGACCCGATGGAGAATTTTCTGATTTGTGATAATCGCGAGTGCCGCTTCATTCTGGACCAACGGTTCAACGGAGAATCGGTTGACGGAGGTCTACGAATCTTGCGGAAATGTCCCGAGTGTGGAAGTACGCTGTCTTCCAAATGCTCGGTGTGCTCGAAAGAACTAGCAGTAAAGTTCGTAGCAGGAGTTCCACGGTCCCAGTGTTGCGGGCAGAGGTTGCGCGCAGAGGGAAGGGCAGCCTAGCTGGAGGTAGCCTTACGGCTGCAACAATGCTTGCAGCCAGCTCGCCGACAACTTGAGGAAGCGTGTCAAGCACCCCAGGATCGCATCCTGCCGATCCCGCCTCGCTTCTCTCAATTGACGTTGTGTAATCGTATGCGTATGGGGACATTATGAGCGGAAACTACTATTTGGCCTGGCAGGAATTGCAAGACTATCTGAAATACTACCCCCGACTCTGAACCAGCCTCCTTTGCGCAGTTCCATTTCTGCGAAATCGCGTAGGCGTAAGAGAATTATCGGCCCCCTCTCGCGGAATACGGCAGCGTGACCCGGTGCACGAGCCGATAGCATGCGTGGCCCAAAATTCGCAAGAGCGGCCAGAAAGGGTTGACTCGACACGGGAAACAACGCTAAACCGAGAGTTAGGCGGGGATCCAAGGAGTGCCTCCGACGGGGGATACAGCTTTTACCTGATAGTGGATGGGGAATATTGGGTACTAGAGTGCCTCGTAGGGACGAGAGCCGAAGATGCGGTTGCATGACGGTCAGCGCCTCTGCTCGCGCAGGTTCGGACCCACCAAGGCATTATGCGGCTAATTAAGGGCAGGATCGGGCAGAGAAGAATTCGGGGCAGGCCCTTATAGGCTTGCGGGCATGCACGGCGACTTCGGGAAATGGCGGTGCTCGCCTCGGATGAGTATGCTACCTTCATTCTGTAGTCTGGCGAGCGCTGCAGCGTTGAGTGTACCGGCATAGCTGGAACGAGTTGTTTAAACGGCCCTGAGGCCGTAACAACCAATCGTCGGGCAGGAGAAACGGAATGAGTTCGAGCGCTTTGAGCGCTAGCCCCAGAAAGCCGCCATATCACCCCCAAGGGGCAAATCTTTTTCAGGGCGAACACATCGTTTATTTCTATCGCCAGAGTGATTCTTTGCTCTCGGCCCTAAGCGATTATGTCGGCTCTGCACTGGGCGCCGGCAATGCGGCGGTCATCATCGCCACCAAGGCACACCTCCACGGACTGCAGAAGCAGTTGGAAGCAATGGGTTTGGACATAGCGGAAGCCAGCGGGCAGGGAAGGTACGTGGCGCACGACGCCTCCGAACTGCTCTCGAAAATTTTGGTAAACGGGATGCCCGACGGAGAGCGCTTCGCGGAGACGGTTGGCAAGGATATAGCCCGAGCCACTGCCGCGCTGAGGGGTGCGCGTCCCGAGATTGCGGCATTTGGAGAGATGGTTTCGCTCTTGTGGAAGGAAGGCAAAATAGAGGCGGCCGTAAGGCTCGAGCAGCTTTGGAACGAGCTGGGGAAAAAACACTTTTTCAGTCTCCGCTGTGCATATGAGATAAGCAGCTGTTGCGGCGAAAACAATTTACTTCCCCTAATCAGAATTTGCGGAGAACACTCGGCCGTCATACTCGAAGAAGACGACATATCCCTTCGAGGCAGCGAAGGCAAGATTGCCGGGCGCCGCACGGAAGAACGATTCCGCTTACTGGTGGACGCGGTTCAGGATTACGCAATTTTTATGTTAGATGTGGGTGGACACATCAGCAGCTGGAATACGGGCGCAGAGCGCCTGAAGGGCTACGCGGCCTCCGAAATTATGGGGAGACACTTCTCCGTGTTTTATCCGCAGGAGGAGATCCTGGCGGGCAAGCCGCAGGCAGAATTGGAGACGGCTGCCCGGGAAGGACGCTTGGAAGACGAGGGATGGAGGCTGCGCAAAGATGGCTCTCGGTTTTGGGCCAGCGTGATTATCACGGCAGTCAAGAATGAGACGGGGGAATTGATCGGATTCGGGAAAGTGACGCGTGATTTTACCGAGAAATTAAAGACGGCCGAGGCGCTACGAGCGGAGATAGCGGAGAGAGCGGAAGCTCAGAGAAAGTTGCACGATTCGGAGAGATCGCTCCGTCAACTATCCCTGCGGCTGCTGCAAAGTCAGGACGAAGAACGGCGGAGGATCGGCAGAGATCTGCACGATAGCGTCGGCCAATATCTTGTTGGGTTGAAAATGAAAGTGGATTCGCTGAAGTCCTCGGCCGCGCGAGGCCAACGCGGAGACACCCGCGAACTGGCCGACTGCTCGCAGTTGATTGAAGAGGCGATCTCAGAAGTTCGCACCATGTCTTATCTTTTGTATCCGCCAATGCTGGAAGAGCTGGGCTTGAAATCGGCGATACCGTGGTACCTAGACGGATTTGCGAAGCGGAGCGGAATCAAAACTACGTTTGAGGTGTCTCCGGATTTCGACCGGATTCCCGGCGATCAGGAATTGGCGCTGTTCCGCGTGCTTCAAGAGAGCCTAACAAACGTACATAGGCACTCAGGCAGTTCGACTGCGGTTATCCGGCTGATGACCAGGGACCGCGTCGTGATGCTCGAAGTGATCGATGTGGGAAAAGGGATGCAATCGAAAAATAACGAAGACGAGGTGCATGGTTGGAAGGGCGCGTTAGGTGTGGGGCTGCGTGGCATGAAGGAACGCATGCAGCAACTGGGGGGCAGCCTCGAAATATCGTCTGGAGAGGAAGGGACAACCATCACGGCTGCGCTGCCGCTGCCCGATGCGGAGTTAGTTGAGAGGAAAGAAGGGGAATAGGAAGAAAGTTAGATAAGCTGCGGCGGGTAAGTGCGGGCACAATTTAGCTCGATTGCCGTCCTCGCAGTACCGGTACATGAATTACGAGCAAAAAATACCTAGAGATATAAAAGAAAATTCGTAGCTCGGCATTTGCTGGCAACGCTCTCCGTACCGGAATTGTTCCTAAGTCACTGATTCTACGAATCGTTATCGGAGATGTGGGATTGGTGTCACAGTTGCATTTGTTCTCGATAGGTTCCACTAAATTCTGCGGGGGAAAAATATGGGGACCAAATTCGACATCTTCAGAAAACTGCCCGATGGCCATCCACTTTGGGTCAAAGCCGTGGATGGACTGGAAGAAGCAAGAGCGCAGTTGGCCCGTCTCGCTGCGCTTGCGCCGGGTGACTACTTTATTTACAGCGTTAGAAACGGATGCATCGTTCGAGCGGAGACGGCTCCAAGTTGTTGATCCTCGGGCGAATCCTCTTCAAGCGTGATCCAGCGTCGTCGTCGCAAGGAATCATTTCCGTGCGATGAAACCATCCGGAATCCGAATGTCGGTATTCCACGCGACATAATTTCACGCCTATCTCGATAGATGGAAATCCTGCATGCAGCGGGATGAAGCCTCGTCGGTAAGTCTGCAAGAAATTTTCTAACTTTGCCCGCGGTGTCTAACTCGGCTATCGAACGAGTGTGCGGTTAATCGTGTACCCAGATTTCCTGAACAGAATTCTCGATTGGTGGGAGGAGAGCAGGCGCCTGAGTTCGGGGCACGCACCTGCTCTCGGGGGGTGTCGGAGGTGTTTCGTTCTAGCACATTCAGGATACTGAGAGGCGAGGCCGGCGGGAATCAGGTCTTCTATGTAAGAACGAACGGCATTTCTTGTAGGGGTGGAATGACGTGGTGGCTTGCGCTATTGTTGGACGAGAAGAGTGAAGATGACAGTCCGCCCAGGGCAGTGGATGGCTGCGGATGTCGGCTGCCGGCGGTCAAAAGGAAGCCTGGCAAGAGGAAAATACAGCGAACACAGTATAGGACTCGCGCTGGAGATGTAATATTCATTAAGTCCAGATTACGCAGGCGTTTGGCGAGCGCTGAGCGCATGGCGATGAGATCCGGGAGTTTTAAACCCGGCGGAGCAGGTTCAACAGACAGCATTCGGATTGGAGACAAAGACAGTGAGAATTCTTGTTGCGGACGATCACGACATCATCCGTCGAGGGCTGAAACAACTGCTCACGTCGCGACCTGGATGGGAAGTGTGCGGCGAGGCCAAGACCGGAAAAGAAGCAGTCGCGCTGGCTGAACAGCTGAAACCCGAAATCGTGGTCATAGATATCAGCATGCCGGAGCTGAACGGTCTGGAGGCTGCGCGCAGAATCCACAAGCTATTTCCGAAGACAGGAATTCTAATCTTGACGCTGCATTTTTCGGATCAACTTGTCCGAGACATCGTCGAGGCCGGTGCCCGGGCGTACATCATGAAATCCGATGCGGACCGCGATCTGGTGAGCGCGGTTGAAGCGCTGGCGAATCACCGTACATTTTTCACAGCACGGGCGGCCGAGATGCTTCTGAATGGGTTTGCCAGCCAGAATTCGGTACCCGATCCGGAAACTCATTTGAGGAACAGGCTCACGTCTCGTGAGCGTGAAATTGTACAATTGCTGGCTGAAGGGAAAAGCAGCAAAGAAGTTGCGGTGGCTCTGGGAATAAGCGTCAAGACAGCTGAAACTCACCGGGCCAACATCATGAGAAAGCTTGAGATGCATTCGGTCAGCGAGGTCGTGCGATACGCCGTGAAGAATCAAATCATCGAAGCGTGACGCTCCCCGTCGTCGCGTCTGGTGAGATCTTTTGTAGTCGAAAAGCGTCTTAGAAGCGAATGTCCTTTAAAACGATTTGCGGCGCTTTGGCAGGGCGAGTCTGTGACTTCCACCCAGCAGTCGAGGAATCCGCGGACCATGCCTAGGGTACTTATCGTCGATGACCATGCTTTTATCCGCCGCGGCGTTCAAACCATTCTGCACCCATTCCCGGAGTGGGAGTTCTGCGGAGAAGCGGAAAACGGAAAAGAGGCCATCCGCATGGCCGACGAGCTGAAGCCGGAAGTCATCATCATGGATGTGTCGATGCCTGGGTTGAATGGGATCGATGCGACCCGCGCGATCCGGAAAGCGCAACCGGGCGTGAAGATAGTCTTGCTGACACTTCACGAATCCGCGGATCTGGTGCGGAGCGCGTTTCGGGCAGGTGCGAGGGGATACCTCTTGAAAACAGATGCAGAGCAAGAGTTGGTGAAAGCTCTCAAAGCTGTGGTCGGCGAGGGCGCCTACATCAGTCCGAAGATTGATAGCGAAGTCGTGAAAAGCGTAATCAGTGAAATGGTAGGAGCGGACTAATTTTCCGCGTGGAAGATTTGCGCGACCACGAATGTTCGTAGTAGTTATTTTTCCTACTTGCGGAGATTTATAATCCACTTTCTAGAGCGTTTCGAGGATGCGAAAATCGCGTGAATGGGTGGATTGTGCCTTTACCAGCGTAATCGGTGGCGACCACCTCCTATCGAGGAGTGGCTGCTCGGGGATCCTGACTTAATCATCCAAATCGAGATAGGGCGAGGCAACCAGCGCCTCGCCCTGGAGATTCGTAAATGAAACTGATTAGGGTTTCAGTGTTGGGCTGGCTTTTTCGAGGCGCCGCACGAGTTTTTGCGCTGATGCTGGTGCATCAAATTTAGGCTCTGTGAGGATCGTCGTCGTCGTGACGTCCCGGCCATAAAGACGGCGATTAGCGTCCGCATCAGGGCGCAGCGTCGACCCCTCCAAAGATACTCCCGCGAAAACTCCGCGCGCTCGCGAATAGCTGAGTAATTCCGAACGCATGTATGCATCCGTATCTGCCGATGCAGTTCGGCCCTTCGGTCCGGCGGCAATCGAGGCGTCGCCGCCGAGCTTGACCTTACTGTGCAGCAGGCTCTCCGCGCCGCGGTTGTTCATAACAAGGATAACGAAGTCCGTGGCTTCTCCACCAATCTGGAATCCCACGCTTCCGCCCTCGAGGGCATACATCGCGGGGGCTCCCCATGGCCCGGAAAAGTGCGGGCCAGTACGGCAAACCATGGTTCCTCGGCCATAACTTCCGCCCACAACGAAGGCGGCCTTCAGAACGGATGGCATGACGACGACGCAACGAGCCTTATCGAGCAAGTCTTGAGGGATGTCGTCGGGAATATCGAGAATTTCCTTGATGACCGTGCCGGCGTTCTCCAACCGATTATTCTCATCTTTTGCGCTATCGTCGGCTGGACGTGCGAAACATAAAGGTGCCAACAGGAGAGCACCCGCAAAAACTGCCGTCATGCGATTCATAGATATATCCTCCATTATTTTTCGAAGATAAGTAAAACCATCCTGGCCCTAATTCCCTCGCCGATCGGAAACGATAACGACGATCCCGCCCAGTAACGCCAGAACGCCAAGAACGGGTGGAAGTGGAACGGTGTGATGCTCTGTCTTCGTTGCCTGGAGCGGACCGATGTCCACAACCTTCTTTCGAGTTGTGTAAGTAAAGCCTTGATAGGCCAACGCGAAAAGGCCGAGGACCAACAGGATTATGCCCAGGATCGTTCTTCCGCTCATTGCGCCTCCGAAAGTACGCGTCGAAATCGGTTGTGCGGCATGGCACCGATGGAAAGCTCGCGTTCTGCTTTCTCAGACCCGGCGCAAGAGATGCCCAACCAAAGACAGAAGAAAAAGAACCAAGAAGATAAAGAAGAGAATCTTCGCGATCCCTGCCGAGGCCAAAGCAACTCCGGTGAAGCCGAACACTGCTGCAATAAGCGCCACAACAAAAAATGCCAATGCCCAACGTAGCATCGCAACCTCCTTGTGTTTCGCGTCTATAACAGACCGCGCTTCGAATAGCGGCTGGTCATTTCGCTTTCGCTCTTGAAACCCGCCACGATTCTTTCCATTTATAAGCCATGGCTGCCGCAGTTTCCATACTGCGGAAACCCTATCGGTCTTCCGGGAATCCTGTACGGTCTCCAGCATTCGACTGATGGCTCGAGGGAAGACTTGTTTCTCGGGGCTTCTCCGTATAGACGGCAGTTTGTCCGCGTGGTTCTCTTGTCCGGTGGGATTCACTACGCCTGACATTTGTAGGAGGTCGAGCCCCTTTGTAGTTTGGAAAAAAACAGGAGAATCCGATGAACTGGGAACAACTGGAAGGGAAATGGAAACAATATTCCGGCAAGGTAAAGGAAAAGTGGGGAAAGCTCACCGACGACGATCTCACGGTAATTCAGGGCCGGCGGGATCAATTAATCGGAAAGATTCAGGAACGCTACGGAGTTTTGAAGCAAGAGGCTGAGATACAGGTTGAGGAGTTTGCGCGTTCTTTTCGGGCCGAGGACATGTCACGAGAAAAAAGGCTCGACAATCAACAGGAGACCGGGCAGTCAGGGCGCAAAGCGAAGAAGCGCGGCGCCGGCCAGTCTTAGTTCGAACCAACTCGATGACGGTGGAGAAGCAACAAGGGCTCAGCCGGAAAACTGCTCTAGTAAAGCATTCCGGCCACATGCTCTGCCAGCAACTTTGCTTTCGCGCTGCGCATTTCTTGCGTCATGACCGGATCGGCTTGGACACTGGAACTCACAGTTACGACAAAAGCTTGATTGCGGACTCGGCCAACGACGATTTCTTCATACTGATTGTCTTTGGCTTGAACGCTGCACATCACAGCCTCATTGCCAATCGCACGGAGAGAGATGCTCTTCGCTGGGCATTGCTCGAGGTACGTTGGGAACTGCCGGGCAACGTCGGTCAAGAGGGCGACCTTTATACGCAGCTCTTCAACGGCAGATCCTTGATGCCGTAAAAATGTACAAACTCCAAAGCCCTGATCGCTGACGTTGGCGTTCATACTAACGGTTCCAGCAAGAATCCCGTGCGCTGTCGCTTCATTGATCCAGGGACACTTCGACTGTGCATTGGAGACGGCTGGCACGAGAAGCACAAGCGCTAAGACGATTCTGTGAGAGATTCGCATCTTTATTCCGAGTGCTGTCTCATTGTTGTGAACACGCCACGGAAAGCACGCTACGATTTTGTTGCCGGCTTCAAAACATCGGACTTGAGGATTTTACCGCCCTCCTGAATGAGGTAAAGCCGGTTCACCGCAAGATCGTTCAGTTTGTCGATCTGGCCGCTAAGCCAGCGAATCTCGACACTGTCGACCTTGGTTGCTTGTTCGAGACCGAAGTGCATACGCATATCGTTCTGTGAAAAGTAGCTGCCGCCACTGCGCAGCTCATCCATTTGGACGAGAGGTTTTTCCGCAGAGGGGATCGTCTTGGCAGTGACGATTACGCGGCTACCGATACCGGTCCGATTGGATTTCACGCCGACGAGCTTGATCTTGATCCACTTGCGATCGAGCGTCGAATCGCAACGGAGCAGTTGCGGAATTGCATTGACGCAATTTACAGCGATATCGAGGTCGCCGTCGTTGTCGTAATCGCCGAACGCGCAGCCGCGCGCCGGTGCGCTCTCCAGTATTCCTGGGCCGCCCTGGTTCGTTACTTCTTCGAAGCGTCCGTTGCGTAGATTGCGGTAGAGATATTTGTGCTCGGCGTATTTAAGGTCGGCCTTGGACTTATCGACTTCGGGATAGACGTGGCCATTGGACATGAGAATGTCGAGCCACCCATCGTTATCCATATCGAAGAAGCCGACGCCCCAGCCCAGCAGACGTGTGTTGACGCCAAGTCCGCTGGGATAGGTGCGGTCTTCAAAGACCGCGTCGCCAAGATTGGTGTAAAGAGAGTCTGTATCTCCGGCGAAGTTGGTCTTTACGATATCCAGATTGCCATCGCGATTGTAGTCGCCGATGGAAACGCCCATGCCAGCCTGAGGTTTCGCTTCCGCGGAGAGCGCCGCTCCATTTTCGATAGCTACGTCCTTGAACGTACCGTCATGCTGATTGAGGTAAAGCGTGGCGGGCGCCGAATCGTTGGCGACGTAAATGTCCGGCCATCCATCGTTATCGAGATCCGAAGCGGCCACGCTGAGGCCGTAAGTGCCAACGGCGCTCCACATCCCGGCTTTTTGACTTACGTCGGCGAACGTTCCATCCCCGCTGTTGTGATAGAGAATGTTTTTTCCGCCGGCTAGTCCGGGAGGGCCGCAGGCGACATCAATGCCTTTGTAGGTACAAGGACCTTCCTCTGGCAGAGGCGCAGTCTTCAGGTCGAAGTCGACGTAATTGGCAACAAATAAATCCAGATGTCCGTCCCGGTCGTAGTCCACCCAAGTGCAGCCAGTGTTCCAGCGTGTCTTGGGTCCGGACTGCAGCAGGCCAGCGCGTTCGGTTACGTCGGTGAATGTCCCGTCGCCGTTGTTGTGATAGAGCGCGTTTTGACCGTAGTAGGTGACGAACAAATCGTCATGGCCGTCGTTGTCGTAATCGCCCACGCAGCAAGCCTGTCCCCAGCCAGTGCGAAGTTCGAGGCCGGAGCCCTTGGTGACGTCGGTGAAGGTACCATCGCGATTGTTTTTGAACAAATGACAATGCGGCTCATGGCCCTTGGCGAATGGTTCGAGGCGCCATCCATTCACGAGAAATACGTCCAACCAGCCATCGTTGTCGTAGTCGTAGAAAGCGAGGCCGCAGCCGGTCGTTTCGAGCAAGTATTTATTTTTGCCTACGCCTCCGTAAATGGTTTCGATATCGAGGCCCGAACCCTTAACCACATCGACAAAGCTGACGCCGAGCGGAGTTCCTTCGATCGGAGATTTCGGGCCGGGAGGAGGAGGAGCAGGCTTGGCGTCGTAGCTGCGTTCAATGGGTCCAATCTTCTGTTTAGGGGTGGCGTCTTGCTGCTGAGGAGGAGCCGCGAGCGCAAGAACATCCGCAAAGGGAAGCACGAGAGCCGTGCGGCTTAGCGAACGAAGAAACTTGCGCCGATCCGAGTGCGACACGAATCCTCCCTGGTTAGCGCTGGCCGCTGCCGTTGCCGCCCGCGCTCACGTTGCCGCTGGCGGGGACGGGTTTCAAATCCGTGTGCATGTGCCACGGCACGCTCTCCGTCGAAAGTTCAGGATGTTTGCGCAAATAATCCAGCGAATAAGTGGGCGCCGCAGGGTCAATTCTTATCGTGGCAAACAGTGCGGCCTGTGCGGCAGCTTCCGCCTTCATGCCCTTGCGGCGGTACAAGATGGCCAGATTATAGTGCGCGGCAAGATCATCAGGATCGATGGCCTGCAAAGCTTCAAACTGCTTCATAGCGTCCTCGGAACGATCCTGCTGGTAATAGGCGATTCCGAGTTCGCGGCGCGCATCGCGCGATTGTGGATACAATTCCACGACCTTTTCAAGGTCGGCGACCTCTGCCGTGGGGTGTCCCTCGCGGCGCTCCACAAGCGCGAGATAGTAGAGTGCCCGGGCATAAGCGGGATGCAACTGAAGAGCCTTTTCCAGCAACGGCCGCGCCATGGAATATTTTTCCCACTCGATATAAGTTAGCCCCACATTTACGTAGCCGTCGTCGTAATCAGGCCGCAGCTTCACGACTTGCTCGAAGGCGTCAAGCGCGTCGGAGTATTGCTGCTGGTCGAGAAATCCGATGCCTGCATTATTCCACCGCATCCAATCCTGATTATCACTGGGATCCGGAGGCACGGGCTGATTGGCGCCAAAGTTCAAGATACGCGTGCGGGAGGCGATCTCGACGACGGGGTAGAGCGGATGATCGGGACCGAAGACATTGTTTAAATAGCTCTGCCGGAGATGACGATAGTTGACCCGGGCAGTGATACTGAGCGGCCCCTTCGCGCCGGGCGGAATTTGGAATTCGTATCTTATCAGTGCGGAACGTCCGGACTGAATCGTGTTGTCATAAGCCACGGAATGGATCGTCCAGACTTTGTGATTGTCGACAAACTCACCGGAAAGATCCACCGGCCGGTTGGTGAAACTGTGCGCCCGTGCATCGAGCATGCCATCGGGCTTCAGGAAACCGCTGTGGTAGATGTTGTTTCCGTCGGCGTCCTTCACCACGACCTCGACCCACGCCTCATAGAGGTCGCGCACTTCGGGAATCAGCGAGTGACCAATATTCTTGTTCTGGACGACCACGTAAGCTTGAACCACATCCTTCGGCGCAATCTGAAAGGGCACGGACCCGAGGGGTGCGATCAGGCTGTCGTCGCCGGCTTTTTTCAGCGCAAAAATATCCACGTTGAGGAAGCGGCCGGACTTCAGGAACTCAATCGTTTTCTCGAGTTGCTCCTCGAAACCGTAATAGAAAGGAACGGCCGTATTTCCGGCCGCCCAGCGATGCGAGGCGAACGATCCGCCCTTCGCGCCGTAGTCAGGCAGGGTAGCGGGAGCGCGATGCATGTGGCAGTTTTGGCACGTTACAAAGTCCGAGGAATAAAACGTCAGCGGATTACGCTGGGAGAACTTCGTGTTTTGCCACTCGTCATAAGTCGTAAAGGCGCGGATGAACTTGTAATCATTCAGAGAGGTCGGGAGGTTGGCCTTGTGGCAGGCAGCACAAAATTCCGGCGTGCGATAGAACGACTGCATGACAGCCTTTGAATGCCGCTCGGGATGCGCGAGAATCTCGGCATAAGGAACCTCGCCGGGGATGCGTTTGCCGTTCTCGTCCACCATTACCGCGGGAACGCCCATAACGTAGCCGCCATTGCCCGAGGTGGACTGCAATCCCTGGATGGAATGGCAGGTTGCGCAAGTGAGGCCGTCGTCGTCAAAGGAGCGATCGATGTGGGAGTCTCGGGTAAGTGCTCCGGATACCACGGCGATCGGATTGTGGCAGCTATCGCAGTGCCGCGAGAATTCAATGCCCTTGGTCCGAATCAGTATGTTGACGCTCGCGCGATAGAAGGGTGTGCGGAAGGAGTTGGAATGCAAGGCTTGGCGCCACTGGTGGTAAGCCTCCTCGTGGCAATGCTTGCAGTATTCGGCTTTCGGGAAAGCGCCGGGTTGAATGAACTGGTTGTCTTCCGTAGACGCATTACCGGGGAGAGAGAAGTTGTCCTTACCGAAAAGAAAATCGTATGTCTTTCGTATCTCGTCGGAGTAGCTTTGACGATCGATGTTTTCGCTGGACTGTGCTTGTGCGGTGAATTGTAGTGCTCCCATAAACGATAGAAGGGTAATAGCGAAACCAGCGGCGCTCACGAGGATTCGGTCCATTCGAGGCTTCATCACGATCCGCCCGCGCAACCTAATTAGCTGAACCAATCTGCCCATTGGCCGCCTGCATTACCCGAATTTGCCATCCATTCAGATCTCCGCGAAGCATTACAGCAAAGCTACCCCGCTGCCAGCAGGTTTGGCTCTCTGGATGGCACGTTGTACATCTTGGTATAGCGCATCGCGGACTCACTGTAAATGATGGCTTTCACATCGCGACATGGGCAGAGAACCGGAAGTGCGCCGAGGCTTACGGCCGGGTTTTTTCCAGTTCCTCAGCTTTTTGCCGTTCGGCCGCGGCTTCGGCCTTTTTGCCCTGGCGCTCCAGAGCTTCAGCCAGCCCCCGATGTGCACCCGCATAGCTAGGATCGTCGCCTAACGCTTCTTGATAGCGTTCGATAGCATCTGCGACCTGTCCCTTTTCCAGCAGTGCGTTGCCCGTATTTGTGGACACAGTGGCCCTCTGACGATTCATCACCACGCGCTCCAAGTCCGCGCCTTTTTTTCGCTCGGCGGCCGCCTCGGTGGTATTCCCTTGCCGTGCTAGCACCATTGCCAGCGTCAGATGCGAGTCCGGCTGGTCCGGCATTTGACGGATGGCTTCTCTGAGAGCGTCCGCGGCTTCCGGAAGCTTATCCATCTTTCGATAGAGACTCCCAAGCGTCGCCCAGCCGTCCGCGTTGTCGGGGTGCAATTTCATCGCCAGCGACAGTTCTCGCGCTGCTTCGTCGTAGCGCCCGTCCTGCATAAATAGGATGCCGAGGGTATAGTGCGGCTCGTGCGCCGAAGGATTCAGCTTAGCAGCTGCCTCCAGTTCGGGAATGGCGCCGGCGTTGTCGTCTTTTAACTTGAGCGCTAGTCCGAGATTGTAATGCAGTTGGAAGCTTTGCGGATCGATCTTTAGGCCGGAGCTCAGAACCCGGATCGCCTCATCCACTTCGTTCATCTGCATGTACGCAGCAGCGAGATTCTCATGCGCCGCAATATCGCGGGGCTCTTCTTTGAGAGTACGCTCGAGAAACGGAATTGCCTCCTTTGCGTTGCTTCCCAGGAGAAGAGCCAGCGCGAGGCCCGCGTTTGCCTCACGGTTGCCCGGGTCGGCTTCAACAACCTGCCGGAGCAGTGGAACGGCGTCAGAGTCGTGGCCGGTGCGCTGCAATGCCAGAGCCAGTTGATACTTGGCTTCCGTGGACGCGGAATCGACTTGGAGCGCGCGCCGAAATGCTTCGATGGCCCTGGCGTCTTCCTTGTTCGACGCATAGGCCTTGCCCAACTCCGTGGCAGCGAGCGCATTTTCAGGGGCGAGCTTGGAAGCGAGAGTCAGCTCCTCAATGGCAGCCTGGACTTGTTGTTGTGCGAGCCGCGCCGCGCCCAGATGCAGATGAGCCGCAGCGAATTGCGAACGGAGCTGAATCGCTTTCTGGAATTCGCTGACTGCCGAAGGCCAACTTTGTTGTTGTGCGTAAAGCGAACCCAGGGAGTCATGAAGTTCAGCATTTTGGGGTGATTGTCGCAACGGCCGCTTTCATTTTGGCGGTCGCCGCTGTCAACTGACCTGTCGCCGCCAGGGCACGCGCGTAGGCTTCAAGGACGTAGGACGGTAACGCAGACGAAGATGCCGAACCAGGCGTGGAGTGCATGCCGCCTTCGACGCCTCTGAACGAAGCGATGGCTTCTTTGTTTGCGCCGGACTGCTGATACGCCAAGCCGAGGTTAATTTTGGCGGATTCATCCGAAGGTTTCAGCTCAACGGCTTTTTGCAATTCCTTGATTGCCGCGGGAAGCTTCCCCTGACGCATCAGCACCGCGCCCAAAGCGCCGTGGCCTTCTTCAATCTGAGGTGCGAGTCGAACGACTTTCTCGAACTCCACTTCTGCGGTCTTGAAGTCATTTGCCGTGGCTGCCACGCTGCCTGCCCGATAAGCTGCTCGCACCTCTGGGTTGATGTTCGCCGGTGAGCCTGTCGATGAGGCGGACTGGGCCGCGCGGCCTGGTTCTGCGGCTAACCCCAGCCTCAACGTCAATATCAATAGGATCGTGATGCGGAATGAATGAGTTCGCAAAGCAGCCGCCGTAGATGGGCGAGCCTGGAAAGCATCGGAAGCCATTCCGAACGTCGCCGCAACCGGAAACCGTGCATCAACCTGAGCTCAGAAGAGCCTGGCTGAACAGAGTGTCCGCAGAAAGTATACCAGCCTCCCGGCCAAGACTCTTCACGACTAATCTAGGCCATTGTCCGTTTCCCAGGAAACTTTGTCCCCGTCCGAAGGAAATTATTTCTGTGAATCGATTTCAGACTTCGTGACCTTCTGCGAGACTTGGGCGGGCGTCGGAAGCTGCGAGCGGTCCCATCCGCCGCCTAGCGCTTCAATCAATTGGACGGAGGCAGTCATTGCCTGCGTACGAAGAGAAGCCAGTTGTTGTTGGTCGGTGAGTAGCGTGTTCTGTGCCACAAGGACGTTGAGATAGGTGTCGACGCCGGTAAAGTAACGCGCTTTGGCCAACTCGAGATATCGCTCGGCGGACTGCTCCGCCTCTATCTGCTGCTGGATTTGTTTGGAGAGGATGCGCACGGCGGCGAGAGAATCCTCAACCTGTTGAAAGGCAGTCAAGACGGTCTCGCGATAGCCAGCCACGTCTCCGTTGTATGCCGCGATGAACTGCTGCACCGTCGCGCGCCGGAGTCCCGCGTCAAATATCGTTTCGGAAAGCGAAGGGCCAACTGACCAAAAACGGCTCGGCCATGCAAGAAGCTTTCCTATGGCCGAGCTTTCAAAGCCCGCTTGCGCACTGATCGTCAAGTTCGGATAGTAAGCAGCGACGGCAATTCCGATCTGAGCGTTGGCGGCGGCCATACTTCGCTCGGATGCTGCCACGTCCGGCCTGCGTTCGAGAAGTTGCGAAGGCACGCCGATGGGAATTGGAGGGGGAGCCGCACTCAAGGGCTTAACGGCAATGGAAAAGCTGGATGGCGTGGTGCCGATGAGCACGGCGATGGCGTGTTCGAACTGAGCGCGCGCAACACCCAGATTGGTGCCAGCAGCTTCAGCACTCTGAAGCGCATTTTCGGCTTGGACAAGCGAGATCTGGTCGTCCACTCCGGTCTCATAGCGGGCCCGGGTCAGGTCAACGGATTTCTTATCCGCCTCAATTGTTTCGTCGAAGATTTTTTGCAGGGCGTCCTGGCCACGGAGTTCAAAGAAAAATATTGCGAGACTGGCCTGCTCAGTCAGTTTTTCGTTCTCGAGGTCGGCGGCACTGAGCTGTGCGTTGTATTGGGCCTCGTGGATGGTATTGCGGACTTTGCCCCATAGGTCCGGCTCCCAGGAAGCTGCAACGGGAAGAGAGAAAATCTGGCTCTGCAGTTTGGGCGTCGTAGTCGTACCGCTTCCTCCTGAAGCTGAGCCGCCGGATGCGTTGCCGAGATTAGCCGAGGTACGGGAGCGCTGATAGGAAGGCGTGGTTCCCACGGTTGGATAAAGCTGCGAACGGGCCTGCGCAACGAGCGTCCGGGCTTCCATGAAATTCTCAAAAAACTGTTTGATGTTCTGGTTGTTTATGTTCAGTTGATCTTCTAGCGAGTTCAGCTCTGGGTCGTTGTAAATCTCCCACCATTTTCCGTGGAGCATTGCATCCCGCGGTTGCGCGACCTTCCAATCACCTGAATCCGTGAACTGAGTGGGCGACTCTTTGTAGGTGGCCGGTGGCGGCTGAACCGTAGCTGTGGGCGTGCGATATTTTGGCCCGACGGTGCATCCTGCAAGCAAGAGCGCTAGCATAGCCAAGCCCAGCAAGGTCTTGCGTGGAAAGTTCTTCATAGTGGTTGCCCTCACAGTTGCCCTTCGCCTTCGGTGGTTGGGGCTGAAGCACCCGCCGGATGAAATTTGCCTCCCTGTTTTCCCAGAACCCGGAGCCGCATGCGATCAAGTGTGAGGTAAACGACCGGCGTGGTGTAAAGAGTCAGCATTTGGCTCACGATCAATCCGCCGACAATGGTTATGCCCAGCGGACGCCGCAGCTCGGAGCCGGTGCCCGTCCCGAACGCCAATGGCAAAGCTCCGAAGAGCGCAGCCATGGTGGTCATGAGAATGGGGCGGAAACGCAGCATGCAGGCTTCGAAGATCGAGTCTTCCGTGCTCTTGCCCTCTTCCCGTTCGGCTTGTAATGCAAAATCGATCATCATGATGGCGTTCTTCTTGACGATGCCGATCAGCAACACGATGCCGATGATCGAAATGACATTAAGATCCTGCTTAAAAAGCATGAGAGCCAGCATCGCTCCGACGCTGGCGGAGGGAAGCGTCGAGATGATCGTGAGTGGGTGAACGAGGCTTTCGTAGAGTACGCCCAGAACAATGTAGACGGCGAGCAGCGCCGTCAATACCAGGATTGGTTCGCTGTTGAGCGATTGCTGGTAGGCCTGCAGGGTGCCGGCGAAAAAGCCAAGGAGCGTCGAGGGAGCGCCGATGCGCTGCTTCATCTTAGCGATGGCCAGTGTGGCGTCGCTGAGTGACAAGCTTGGCGCAAGATTGAAAGAGACGGTGACGGAAGGGAACAGGCCAGTGTGATTGATAGCGAGCGGTATCGTGTTTGTCTGCGTCGAGGCGATCGTCAAGAGCGAGGCGTTACCAGTTGCCGTAACGCTACTGCTTCCGGCTGGATGAAAATAGATGTTCTTTAATGCGTCCGGTGTTTGCGAATACTGCGGGTCAACTTCCAATACGACATAGTATTGGTTTAGTTGGGTGTAGATGATCGACACTTCGGATTGGCCAAACGCGCTATAAATGCCTTGGTCTAAAGACTGCGCGGTTTGGCCAAGTTGTGCGGCTGTCACCCGGTCATAATTCAAAACGACGTCGAGACCGCCGTTTTGCTGGTCAGTGTTCACATCTTGAAATCCCGGAATGCGCTTCATCTCCGCAAAGACCCGAGGCGCCCACGTCGCGAGATCCGAAATGTTTTCAGACTGAATGGTGTACTGATAGAGAGCGGCGCTCGAGCGGCCACCGATGCGGAGATCTTGCGAAGCCTGCAGAAAAGCGGAAGCCACGGGCAAGCGATTCAGTTGCGGACGCAAACGGCTGATGATCTGGGGAGCCCCGATTTTTCGCTCGGATAAGGGCTTAAGCGCAATAAAAATTCCTCCAGTATTGGTGGCGCCTCCGCCTCCCGTGAAAGCGATCACATTCTGAACGGCAGGATCCTTTTTGATCACGGCTTCGATCTTTTGAATCGAGTCATTCATGGCCGGAAAGGAGGAATCTTGCGGGCCCTGCACGGATCCAGCGAGCGCCCCGGTGTCCTGCTGAGGGAAAAAACCCTTTGGAATCTTTATCACCAGGACGACGTTCAACACGATGGTCAGAAAAAGTGCGGTCAGCGTAAGACCGGGGTTTTCCAGGACCCAATGCAGGCTTTGCCGGTACCAGGAGAGAATGCGATCGAACATTCTCTCCGTTGTCATGTAGACGCGGCCGTGTTTCTTCTTGCGTTCGTCTCGCAAGAGGTAAGCGCACATCATCGGCGTGGTCGTCAAAGAGATGACCATTGAGACGAGGATGGCGGTCGATAGCGTAATGGCAAACTCACGGAACAGCCGGCCTACGATGCCTCCCATCAGCAATAGAGGAAGAAAGACGGCAATCAGGGAAATACTGATGGAGAAAACGGTGAAACCAATTTCCTGTGCGCCCTTGAGGGCGGCGGCGAACGGTTCCATTCCCGCTTCAAGATGGCGGGTAATGTTCTCCATGACCACGATGGCGTCGTCGACCACGAATCCTGTGGAGATGGTCAAGGCCATCAAGGAGAGATTGTCAATACTGTAGCCGCAGAGATACATCACGGCAAAGGTTCCGATGAGAGAAACGGGAACGGCCACTGCAGGAATCAGCGTCGCGCGGGGATTCCGCAGAAAGATGAAAACTACGAGAATCACCAGGACGATCGAGAGAGCCAAGGTGCCCTCGACGTCATGTACCGATGCGCGGATGGTTGTGGTTCGGTCCAGGACAATCGTGATATCGATTCCTTCCGGTATCGAGGCCTTAACGGAAGGCAGCGCGGCGCGAACCCGGTCCACGGTATCGATGATATTAGCGCCCGGCTGGCGGAAGATGATGAGCACGACAGCACGTTTGCCGTTCAAATAGCCGGCGGTGTGCGTATTTTGCACGGAGTCGATCACATCAGCGACATCGGAAAGATGGATCGCTGCACCATGTTTGTAGCCGACGATCAATCGGTTTGTAGTCTTCCGCATGCGAAATCTGGTCGTTAGCGAGAATGTCAGCGGTTGTGCTGCCGTCCGTGATCTGTCCCTTAGCCAGATTAGAGTTCTGCAGCCGCAGGACCGACTGGAGGTCCACCATGGTTAAACCGTAGCTGGCGAGCTTTGTTGGGTTGGCCTCCACGCGCACCGAGGGCAGGGCCCCGCCGCCCACACTTACTTGGCCCACACCCTGAACTTGAGAAAGCTTTTGTTGGATGACGGTGGAGGCTTCGTCATACATCTTGTCCGGGCCAAACTTATCTGACGTAAGGCCAATAATCATTACAGGTGAATCCGCAGGGTTCACCTTGCGATAGGTGGGGTTCGATGGAAGATTCGCCGGCAGATACGTCCGCGCCGCATTGATCGCCGCCTCGACGTCGCGCGCGGCTCCGTCGATGTTTCGACTCAGGTCGAACTGAATCGTAACGTTGGACGTTCCGAGGCTGCTTGAGGAAGTCATCTCCGTGACGCCGGCGATGTGGCCAAACTGGCGTTCCAGGGGAGTGGCGACCGACGACGCCATAATTTCGGCGCTGGCTCCAGGTAAGCTGCCGCTTACCGAGATCGTTGGGAAATCAACCTGGGGAAGCGGTGAGACCGGAAGCACAGTGAATGCTATGGCTCCCGCGACGGCGATGGCTATCGTCAAGAGGGTCGTCGCTACTGGCCGATGGATGAATGGTTCGGATACGTTCATCAGAGTCCCGCAGGTTGCGGCTCCCCGCCGACTTGTACCGGTTTCGATTTCTTTGAAAACCGTTGCGCAAGATTGTCAAAGAAGATGTAAATCACAGGCGTCGTATAAAGGGTAAGCACCTGGCTTAGCAAAAGACCTCCGACCATGGCGATTCCCAGCGGCCGGCGCAGCTCGGAACCCATTCCCGATCCGAACGCGAGGGGCAGACCGCCAAGCAGCGCGGCCATGGTGGTCATCATGATCGGGCGGAAACGAAGCAGGCACGCATCGTAGATCGCGTCCGTCGCGTTTTTACCGTGATTGCGCTCTCCATCCAGAGCAAAATCCACCATCATGATGCCGTTCTTCTTGACGATTCCGATCAGCAGCACAAGGCCGATGATGGCCACGACGCTTAGGTCCTGGCGGAAGAGTATGAGAGCGAGGAAGGCGCCGACGCCTGCGGAAGGAAGTGTCGAAAGAATGGTGACCGGATGGATGAAGCTCTCATACAACACTCCGAGAACGATGTAGACGGTTACCAAGGCCGCGAGGATGAGCAACGGCATGTTGGAGAGAGAGTTTCGGAAGGATGCCGCCGTACCTTGAAAATCGGCCTGCACGCTTGCGGGCATGTGCATATCCTTCTGCACTTTAGTAATGGCCGAAATGGCGCCGCCGAGAGCCGCATTGGGAGCTAGATTGAAAGAGACCGTGATCGCCGGAAACTGCCCCTGATGGTTGATGGAGAGTTGCTCCGTTTTCGTTTCGAAGTGAGCGAAAGCGTTCAGGGGAACTGCGCTGCTTGCCGCCGAACTCGTGGCTCCCGCCGACGTTGCGCCTTTATTGGAGGTCGCAGTTGATGTATTAGAAGTGAGCGCATTTACAGGCGGTGTCAGCGTATTCGCAGAGGCAGTAAAGAGGGCCGAAGTCGTCAACGCATTGGAGCCCGCGGACGTGGAACCATTGCCGGTGGAAGAGGCTGCGGCGCCGGTCGTTCCCGCTGATGAGTTCGCCTGGATGTAGAGCTTATTCAGAAGCTTGGGATCCAACTGAAACTGCGGTTGGGCCTCCAAAATGACGTGGTATTGATTCAGCTGCGTGTACATCGTGTTGATCTGCCGCTGGCCGAATGCATCGTAGAGAGTATTGTCGATGGTCGTGGGGGCGATTCCGAGCCGCGACGCAGTGGCGCGATCTATCATGAGCGAGACAGCGAGCCCCCCAGGTTGCTGGTCGGTGGCAACGTCTTCCAGTTGCGGCAACTTATTCAATTTGGCCAAAAAACGATTTGTCCAGTCGCTTAGCTCGTTTGGGTCAGGATCTTCCAGCGTGTATTGGTACTGAGTTCGGCTAACGCGATCGTCGACGGTAATGTTCTGAACCGGCTGCATGAAAAGCTGAATCCCATGTACGTCGCTCAACTTTGTCTGCAGGCGTCGAATGACGTCGGAGGCGCTCAAGTCGCGTTGCTTGAGCGGCTTTAGATTGATGGACATTCGTCCGCTATTCGTGGTGATGTTCGTGCCGTCGGCGCCGATAAAGGAGGACAGACTGTCCACGGCCGGATCCTGGAGAACGACATCGGCCACCTCCTGCTGCTTTTGCGCCATCGCTGTAACGCCGACGGTGGGCGGCGCCTGCGTAATACCCTGAATGACTCCCGTGTCCTGAACGGGGAAGAAACCCTTCGGGATGATGACGTAAAGAAATATCGTGAGAAGAAGAGTGGCCAGTGCGATCAGAAGCGTAATGGTCTGGAAACGAAGAACGAATTTCAAAGTGCGGCCATAGAAGGCGATCATGCCGTCAAATACGCGCTCTGAGGCTCGAAAGAGCTTCCCCTGCTGCTCCTGCGGATTGTGTTTGAGAATGCGCGAAGCCATCATGGGAGTCAGTGTCAAGGAAACAATGGCGGAGACAACGATCGTGACGGCCAGGGTCACTGCGAACTCTCGAAACAGGCGGCCTACAACGTCTCCCATAAAAAGCAGCGGAATGAGCACGGCGATCAGCGAGACTGTCAACGACAAAATGGTGAAGCCAATCTGTTCGGCGCCCTTCAGGGCCGCCTCCATCGGCGGTTCGCCTTCCTCGATGTAGCGCGAAATGTTTTCGACCATGACGATGGCGTCATCCACGACGAAGCCCGTCGAAATGGTGAGCGCCATCAGGGAGAGGTTATCCAGGCTGTAACCGAGGGCGTACATCGCCCCAAATGTCCCCACGAGAGAGAGCGGCACGGCCACGCTGGGAATAATTGTCGCGTAAAGGCTGCGCAGAAACAGAAACATCACCATGACGACCAGGGCGATGGTCAGCATTAGTTCAAACTCGACGTCGGAAACCGATGCCTGGATGGGGGCCGTAAGATCCGTAAGTGTGGTGAGTTCAATCCCCGCCGGCAGATTCGATTCCAGCTGCGGCAGCAGGGCCTTGATGCGTTTCACGACGCTGATGGTGTTTCCGCCCGGCTGGCGCTGCACGTTCACAATCACGGCCGGCGTCTTGTTCATCCAGGCCGCCTGATTTTTGTTCTCGACTCCATCCACAATTGTCGCCACGTCCGTCAGTTTCACCGGCGCGCCGTTGCGGTAAGCCACTATGACATTCTCATAATCCGCGCTGGTAACCAGTTGATCGTTGGCGTCAATCTGATAGTCTTGGCGGGCGCCGTCAAAATTTCCTTTGGCTGCATTTACGCTGGCTTGCGTCACAGCCGTGCGCAGATCTTCGAGATTGATGCCGTAGGAAGAAAGGGCCGCCGGATTGGCCTGAATGCGAACTGCCGGTTTCTGCCCCCCGCTGATACTCACGAGGCCGACGCCGCTCAATTGTGAAATCTTCGGGGCCAGCCGCGTGTCCACCATATCTTCGACTTGCGAAAGAGGAATGGAAGTGGACGTCGCGGCCAAAGTCAGCACGGGAGCATCCGCCGGATTTGTCTTGTTATAGATCGGTGGCGCCGGCAAGTTTGCCGGCAGAAAGTTTTGGGAAGCGTTGATTGCGGATTGAACCTCTTCTTCCGCGATATCAATATTCAGACTCAGGTTGAATTGCAACACGATGACGGAACTTCCGCCGGAACTGTTAGAAGTCATCTGGCTCAGTCCCTGAAGCTGGCCGAATTGCCGTTCAAGCGGTGCCGTTACTGTCGTGGCCACAACGTCCGGGCTTGCCCCCGGATAAAACGTCACGATCTGTATGGTTGGATAATCAACCTGCGGCAATGCCGACACGGGCAATTGTGTGTAGCTGACAATCCCCACGAGAAGGATCGCAGCCATCAACAGCGACGTCGCCACTGGACGCAATATAAACGGGCGTGACGGACTCAAGGAGCGCTGCTCCCAGCGGCGGGTGTTCCACTCGAGGGCTTTCCCGGGCTGGCGGGGCTGGCTACGACAACGCTCGAATTGTCCTGTAGCTTATCGAAGCTGCTGTTCGCCAGCACATCACCGGGGTTAATCCCCGTGACTTGTGTCGTTCCTCCATCGGTCACTCCGGTCTTAATGCTGCGCATGTGGGCGACGTTGTCCTGCACTACGTAAACGAAAGCCGCCTGGCCGTTATGCTGAATCGCGGACCCGGGTATCAGTGTTGCCCCATGGAGCGTGTCCACCTGCAGCCGAATATTCACGAACTCGTTCGGAAACAGAATCGAGTCTTTATTTTCGAATGAGCCCCGCGCTTTTAACGTTCCCGTCGTCGTGTCGATCAGGTTGTCGAGCGTCAGGAGCGTTCCCTCGGCTATCTTTTTTTGGTCCGCGCGATCAAACGCGTCCACTGTGAGTTTGGTATTCTTGCGAAGACCCTTTTGTACTTGCCCAAGATCATCCTCGGAAATCGTGAAGATGACCGTGATCGGCTGCATCTGCGTGATCACCGCAAGCGTCAACGTTCCCGACGACTGCACCACGTTCCCCGGATCCACCAGCCGCAAACCCACTCTTCCATTGATAGGCGCAACGATGTGGCAATACTCCACCTGGATTTGGTCAAACTGCACCACGCCCTGATCGAGCTTCACGGTTCCTTGCGTCTGTAGCACCAGCTTGGCCTGATCATCCAGCGTTTGCTTTGGTATCGCGTTGCGTGCCCACGCGTCCTTGTATCGCTCCAAGTCCATCGTGGCCTGGCCCAAAATATTCTCGTCGCGCTCGAGTGTGCCCTGCGCCTGCAAGAGCGTCGCCTGATAAGGACGGGCATCAATATCAATTAGGGCATCGCCCTTGTGCACGATTTGTCCTTCTTTATAGTGCACAGCCGTTACGATCCCATTCACTTGGCTGGTAATCGAAGCCGTATATACCGGTGTGACCGTCCCGATTGAATCGAGATAAACGCCGATATCACCCTTCTGCGCGGTCGTCGTCGTAACCGTGACGGGCCCGCCCCCGGTCCTCGGGGCCTTCGCGGTCTTCGCTGTCTCATCGTGCTGGCGCAACACCAGCACGAACCCGATCCCGAAGACCAGCAGCAAGGCAATCCAAACCACGGCCTTGACTCCTTTGTGGTGTGCCGGCGAGGAAGTAGGCAGCGGATGTTCCAATCCCATGGGCGGTGGTTCATTTTGATTTGTCGGCAAGTTGCTCCCTCGTCACAAATCTCAGTTCGGCCTGGTACGGCCTGGCCGTAGTCTATTGACGGCTTTCAGCCCACTTTTGGATACGGCTTTGGTTCTAATGCTCCAAAAGCTCAACAGGGGAATGGCATCTGGCTCGGGCGTGCCAAGCTACAGGCTGCGGCTAACCGCCATAGCATTAGCATCTGGTCCCCGGCTGGTCCGTTTCATCCAACCGAAGCTTCTTCCAGCACGCCGGCTGCCTTACCCCATCAACAACTGCCGCCCTCCGCAGCTTGTCCTCTATCTGTCTCTCGAGGAGCGCCGATGGCCGCCGCGTTCCATTCTGGAAGGATCCAGACGCCAGCCAGCCTACGGAACTCCATTTCTGCACGGAGGCCAACATCTATGAATTTCCAAAACTCAGCCAATATCTCCGCATCTTGGAACGCAATCTCACGTTTGTGGGGCCTGAAACCGACTGCCCAAAGCATATTGTGGATTGCACACTTTTGCACACATGATTCTTCGTTACGGCCCTGCTCTTCGCTTCGCAGGATTCGCTCCTGGATGTGTGTTCCGGTGGCAACAGGGCTTCTAATCCTGTTCACCGAGAATCTGCACATACGTCCTGCCGTATGGATAGAAAAGTTCCTTGCGGCCTTGCTCCCACGCCGCTTTCAGTTCAGGTGTCGTGATGTCCCAGTCCGCCCGGCATTTCTTGGCAACGGCACGCAGGTCCTGACGGAGTTCTTCCAACGTGGGGCGGCCCAGAAACCAATAACCGTTGTAGATCTTATAAATGACCCGATCGGGCTCGATCACTATCACGTGGGGAATCATGGGATTGTGGGCAGGATCAGCGTATTCGGCGATGTCGAGATCTTTTTGGACGGTCCGCCCCGCGTCGGAGAGGAAAGCCCCGTGGGCGCCGACCCCGGTTCGAAATTCGTTCGTCTCGGTGATATTGTCCGTGCTTATCGTGACCAGTCGGCAATAGGCGACCTCGAGTTCACGATGGAGCTCAACAAGCCATTCAGCCTGCCGGCGATCCTTGGGACAAAAACCTCCGCGGCTAAGGACGAGAACCATGGGATGTTGCTCTTGCAGCTCGGAGAGCTTTCGGCGTTTCGCGGTGTGGTCGGGCAGCTCGTAGTCGGGGAAGGTAGCCCCTGGAACAATGCCAGCGCGCATAGGAAATCCTCGACAGTTGGATGCGCAACGCTAGCGGATGTTCGCTACAGCTGTCTTTTTTATTTGGCGGCTCCTCACGCGCTGGCAGCCTCCGAAATTAGGTTTTCCTGGAAAAGCCGGGCCACCAGGGCAGAATCGAGGTATGCCCGTACCTCAACGACTTTTTCATCGCTGACCCGGCAAACGCAACAGTACCGGTTGTCGAACCTCTAGCCATTCTTCCAGGTAGCCAGGGAGTGCAGCTTAACAACAGTCCAGTCCCCGCTCACCAACGCATGCTCTACGTGAAGTTGCGTGCCTTGCCGAAAGACCTTGTCGAGCTTTTCGAAAGTGTGGGCCAGGAAATCTGCCTTGCTATGGTACTGGCCGGCGAGAGGAAGGGTCCCCTCGACGGTCCAGTCGACGTCGTCCGCAACATGAGCAAAGAACGCGCCGCCATCTCCGGTTTACAGTTTTTTGAAGAGATCTTGAATCTGCGCAAGAGACACAGACATGCGGACCTCCTTTTCTGGCTATGTTATGGACTGCGTTGTGAGCTAACCTCACATCGTCAGAACGACCCGGAACTCCGCTTTGCCGCTCATCATGCGCGCATAAGCTTCCGCCGCTTTTTCAAGCGGGTACGTTTCGATCATGGGACGCACGCCGCTCAGTTCCGAGAAGCGTAGCGTGTCCTCCGAATCGGCTGGTGTTCCAGCGGCCCAGCCCTGAATCGTGCGGCTTCCAGAAATCAGTTGTATCGGTGTAACTTCAATCGTATCGAATGTCGCGCCGATGACCATGAGCTTACCGTTCGGCCCAAGTCCGTTGATCAGTTCGGACATCGCTTTCGAGCTTGGCGCCGTCGCCAGAATCACCTGTGCGCCCCCTAATTTTTGTAGTTCCTCCGCAGCGTTCGTCACACTGTTATCAATGTACACGCTCGCTCCCAGTTTTTTGGCCAGCGCCGCGCTCTCCCATCCACGCCCGATCGCCACGACCTTATACCCGAACTTATTCGCAAACTGAATTCCGAGGTGACCCAGACCGCCGACCCCCAGAACCGCAACCAAGTCGCCGGGCATTGCACCGCTATGCCGCAGCGCGTTGTAGGTGGTAATTCCAGCGCAGAGAAGCGGTGCGGCGTCCACATCGCTTAGAGAATCCGGTATCGATACCAGTGCCTCCACGGGCGCCACCATGTATTGCTGGTATCCGCCGTCGTAGCTGATGCCCGCAATTTTCAGATTCTCGCAATTGCGAAAATCTCCGCGCCGGCACTGACGGCACGTGCCATCCTGCCCGCCATGCCAGCCCACACCAACGCGCTGCCCTTTCTTACACACGACAACGCCGGCGCCTACTTCATCGATGACGCCCGCTACTTCGTGTCCAGGAACGCGGGGATACTGAATTCCCGGCCAAGCACCTTCTTTCGTCAGCACGTCACTGTGGCACACGCCACAGGCCAGCACCTTGATGAGCACATATCCTGCGCCCGGCTTAGGAATCTCGCGCTCGACGATCTCGAAATCGCCGCCCGCCTTCGAAATCTGTGCCGCCTTCATCGGTGCGACTGCTACTTTCGTCGTGGCCATAACTCCTCCTTGGAATTTTCAACCAATCTCGAAGATCCTCCGATTTATATTCACGGATTATTCTTCCAGCCAATTCGAATCGAAATTGCCGCGTGTGGCTGGGAACTCTGGGCGCATAATTTGCGCGCCGCTTCGCTAGCACGCCTACTTGCTATTCCCATCGGTTAGACGCTTCTGCCCCTCGCAGGGATGCGAGATTTTCAGGGGATTCCGCGGTTGCGACGAGCGAAGAACTTTGGGAACTACACAGCTGGAATCATGGTCGAGCGATTACATGTTCATAATTTCATTTCCCGGCCTTTGCGGACTATTTTCAGATTAGGACATGCAACGGTCGAACCAGGGAGAGGAACTCAATCTGTCGTGAAACGCGGCCCCCCAATTCCGTTTGAAGGCTCCGTCGTAAAAGTGGGAATTACCAGGCTGATTGATGCAAAGCGCAGAAAACAGCTTCCAGATGTTGATCCACAAAAAAGCGATTCAAGCTTTCCAGAAGAAACGGCCCTTTTGAAGATATTGATTAAAGACGCAGATAAATGTGCGCGTCAAAATACGCCCACGCATGCTTCCGTTAACGCTCGATCTCTTAAGATCTCCGCAAAGCCCTAAAACAACTCTACGGGACCGGCGTGCTTGACGAGTTACAGCCGGAGCCCGAGGGGTCGAAACGGGTTAGCCCCGTCTGATCAGTGCAGAACATCCGCTGGCCGGTTTTGCCGAGGGACACGGGTGTGGCTGTCGCCGTGTACGCGACGGACGGAGTTGCCCCGTCACTGTTCCACACGAATGTATAGCCGCTCTTCGTCCCTTGCGCCACCGTCTCGTCCAGCATGCAGGCCGAGGTCGAAGTAGACGTGCATGGCGCGAGGCCGCCCATGCTCGCCAAGGTGGAAGGATATCCGACATTCTGGTAGGTCGAGAAATAAGTGATGGCCGCGGTGTTAATCATGCGCAGGGAACTGACCGCGGACGCCTCGTTGGCCTGCATTCGTGCCCGCATGTAACTCGGAATGGCGATTGCCGAGATAATTAAAATAATAGCGACGACGATCAGCAATTCAATGAGTGAAAAACCCTTTTGGCTCTTCATAACCATCCCCAGGGATGCAACGCATTGCGGCGACGCACCCTTTTCAAATGCCGTCGAACTCCCCCCGGAATGGCAGGAACTCTAACACCGGCCATCCGTAACCAGCAAGTGAATTCACTCCGCTCTCGCAGGTGAGATAGAATCAAGCATTGCTCGGGAGGCGAGCGACTGAATGGCGATCCGCACGGTACTACAACTAGGTAACCCAGGATTGCGCCAGATGGCCATCTGCGTCGAGCATCCCGCCGCCCCGGAAGTTCGCGCGCTGGTTCAGGATCTCTCCGATACTCTCGCCCATTGGCAGGCCACTACAGGCTACGGGCGTGCCATTGCGGCTCCGCAAATTGGTGCGAATCTGCGGGTCATCTTTCTCAAATTGCCAGGTACCGAACCTTGGCCGCTCGTGAATCCGGAGATCACACAGCGCAGCCCGGAGAAAGTCGTTGTGTGGGATGCTTGTTTGAGTTTCCTGTCCATTTTCATGCAGGTCGAGCGGCATCGCGAGATCACCGTGCGGTACCAGGATTTGTCCGGAGAGTGCCATGAAATCCGCGCCGGTGAAGAGCGCAATCTTTCCGAGCTCCTCCAACACGAAATCGATCATCTAGACGGAGTACTCACCGTGGACCGCGTCACCGACATTCGAACCATGTGTACGCGCGAAGAATTTGAGAAACGCTATCGCGATTCTAGCCCGTACGCGACGGCCAGTTCGGAGGGCGGGGCGGGAAACTGAGGACACTCGCATGAGCGCGATTTCCTACACGACAATCAAGAGCCCTGTCGGGCCCCTCCTGCTTGTGGGCGATGACCAGGGCCTGCGCATGGTGCACTTTGCCTTAGGCAGAAGGCCGAAGTCCCCGCAGCGCGATTGGGTCGAAAATGAAACGCAGTTTGACGATGTGAAACGGCAACTCCAGGAATACTTCGCTGGAGAACGGAAGGATTTTGATTTGCCTCTAGTCCTCGAAGGAACGGAGTTTCAACTTCTTGTTTGGCGCAACTTGAGGAAAATTCCTTTCGGCGAAACCGTCAGCTATGGCCAACTAGCTCGGCGCATCGGCAGCCCGGATGCCGCCCGCGCGGTGGGTCTTGCGAATGGCTCCAATCCCATACCGATCATCATTCCGTGCCATCGCGTCATCGGGAGCAATGGCGACTTGACCGGGTTTGGCGGCGGCCTTCCGGTCAAGAAAAAGCTACTCGCTCTGGAGAGTAAGCAATTGAGCTTTCTTTGAGCGCCTGGAGCTGGAAGTCGATCGGCCGCGTCAACGCCCTGTCCTTTTCGGCGTCGCTAGTAACGCCAGCTTGTCAGGTCCGCGCCCGGCGGCGCTGTTTTCGCAATGCGGTCTAATATTTTCGGCAAATACATCGTGTCGTAATGCAAGCGCGAATAGGCATTGGGGAGATTGGGGTCGCCATTCCAGCAGTGCTCGGCGCGGTCGCCGTATTTCACTTCGCCGTCGTAAGGCGGGTTGGTTGTGGTCTTGAGGAAATCTTCGAGATAGTAGACGGCGTCATTCAAGAAATAAGTGTCGGCGCTGCCGACGTAGACGTGGAGCTTGCCTTGAAGTTTAGGCCCCAGCGTTGCCCAATCGCGCTCCAGAATCGCTCTTAGATCGTAGTGCTCCTTCCAATACGCGGCAACCTTGGGATCGATCTCGCCGGTCTCTTTGTTAAAAATGGGCTGCGGATAACCGTCTGCACCGACAGGCCCGTAAACTGCTTGCCAGATATCGAATTGCTCGCCGGAACGCGCGTGTGCACCCAGGGCCAGCTCGTAGTGATTCATCGCTTCAATAGTTGCGAGCGTGTGGCCAAGATAGTCGCGTTCGCCGGGCTGGGCAACTTGTGTGTGCGGGCCCTGGTGGAAAAAGGCGTTCTTGTCTTCGTAGAGATTGATATTCGTAAAAGCGCGGAAGTCGACGGGATCGGGGCAGGCGATGAACGCGCCGTTATAATGATCCGGATAAAACATCTGCACGGCGATGGATTCCCATCCGCCCGTCGATCCGCCGTATACAAAGCGTGCCCAGCCGGCGCCGAGTCCGCGAAACTCTTTTTCGATGGCGGGAATGAGTTCAGTTTCGATGGCGTCGCCGTAGGGCCCCAGATTGGCCGAATTCACTGCATAGGAATCGTCGTAATAAGGATTGGCGTGATTGATTTGTACGACGAGGATGCGCGGAAAATCAGGGCTGATCCACTTTTGGTAAAACTTATAAGCCTCTTCCTGCTGGATGCGATTGTAGCCAGCAAGATGAAACCGCTCACTGTAGTCAGGTTTAAGATTAGGGTCTGGCGGCTCCGTGCGAAAGTCATGCATGTCGTCGTTAAAATGATCCTCGAAAATAGCAAGAGGGAAATGCGCGCTGGGATGCGTGTCGAAGCCCTCGGGAACCAGGACATTGGCGCTGAGATACATCGGGCGTCCCCAGAATTTTGTGAGCAGCGCACTCTGAATTTTCAAATGCTTGATGTACTTCGTATCCTTGGGCGCAGCGATGGGAGGTATTTCTTGATCTAGAACAATTGAAAATGGGGACGCATTTGCGCCTAGCATAATTTTTTGCGGCCTGCTGTACAGATTCCCCGGCGCGATATTCCAATGCTGCCCCTCGCCTCGATCCATAGGGAGTTTGACGGTATGGCCATCGGAGCGATGAAAGGTTTCGTAGCGGTGCAGGACTGCTTGAACATAGTATTCGCCGGGAGGGATGTCGCGGAGGTGGCGGGTTGGATAGCCGTAGGCATTGTCGTCGGTGACGACAACGGGCTGGCCAGGAGCGAGCCCGTCGACGTCAACCCCGAACATCAATTGTGTGTTGACGGAAAGACTGATCTGCATGCGCGGCTCTTGCGATGGATCGGTCGAGAGCAGGACAAAGACCCGCCCATCCAGCGGTTGGGAGCCGCGGTCTTTGGAAAATGAGACCGAGAATTGTGGGCCCGCCGCTGGCGCTGGAGCGGAGGAAAGCGGTAGAGCTGCGACGAGCAATGCGAAGAAGCAGAGAGCAGAGAAAATTGCTTTGCGGGCTGTATTCTGCATGTTGTTTCCCTTCATTGAGGCGATTAGGCTCGCTCGCCGCGACAGATCGGTTGCCATGGCGCAAGAGGATAACTTGCCCGACGGGCGATGAACAGAAAATTGTGAAGGTTGGAAACGAAGGATCGCGCTCACCCTCCCCGTAAAACGAATGCAGGCTGAGCAACGGCATTTTGTCCGTGCCGTGATGCGTGATAGAACGAGATGGCGAAACGGGGGAGGGAAGTAGTGGGCAATAAGAAAGTGAAGTGGGGCGTTCTTAGCACGGCGAAGATCGGCGTAAACAAAGTCCTCCCCGCTATGCAATTGGGCCGGTGGACCGAAATCGTCGCGATTGCTTCTCGCGACGGCAAGAAAGCCGAAAGCGTAGCGCGCAAGCTGCGCATCCCCAAAGCTTATTGGTCGTACGAAGAACTCCTCGCCGATCCCGAAATCGAGGCCATCTACAATCCGCTGCCGAATCATTTGCACGTCCCGTGGTCGATCAAAGCCGCCGAGGCAGGTAAGCACGTGCTTTGCGAGAAGCCCATCAGCCTTACGGTCGCGGAAGCGAGGTTGCTCCTCGATGTTCGAAATCGAACCGGCGTAAAGATTGGCGAGGCTTTCATGGTGCGCACGCACCCGCAATGGCTGCGCACTCGCGATCTCATTCGTTCCGGCCGCATCGGAGAACTGCGTTCGATTGTCGGCGTCTTCAGCTATTTCAATCGTGACGCGGCGAACATTCGAAACGTGGTCGAATGGGGCGGGGGCGGCTTGTACGATATCGGCTGCTATCCTATCAACGCGTCACGATTCCTCTTTGGCGAAGAACCCTCGCGAGTGATTGGGATTCTCGAGCCCGACCCCGAATTCAAAATCGACCGGCTTGCTTCGGTGATCCTCGATTTTCCCGCCGGGCAATCCATTTTCACGTGTAGCACGCAGCTCGTCCCTTACCAGCGAATGCAATTCCTTGGCACCAAAGGACGCATCGAGATCGAAATACCATTTAACGCGCCAAACGACCGCCCTTGCCGCATCTTTATCGACGACGGGCGCGATGTTTTTGGCGGCGGCTTGACCACGGAGACCATCCCCACTTGCGATCAGTACACGATTCAGGGAGATGTTTTTTCGCGCGCCATTCGCGGCGATGGTGAGGTTCCAGTTTCGATCGAAGACGCCATCGGCAACATGGCGGTCATTGAGGCAATCTTCCGTTCCGCCGAAACCGGTAGATGGCAGCGCCCATAAATATCCTTAGCGCGACTACGTCAACGGGGCATCTGCCGAGGACACCAGGCCTTTTGACTCCCATTGCACGGGTGCAACCCGCCCGACGACCAACGCCCAAGACAGCGCTCCCGCCATCAAGACTCCCGACGTAACCGCAAATGCCCAGAAGAAATGCCCGGTTCGCTCCACAACTAGCCCTGTCAGCGCCGGGGAGACAATCCCTGCAAAATTCCCCACGAAGTTTTGCAACCCCGTCCATTTTCCCGCCGCCTGAGGTCCCGCCAGTGTTTGTGTAATGGCCCACAAATTGGACGTGCACAGCCCCGCCGCAGCGCAAGTCGCAAATAGAAAAAACAGCGCCAGCCGCGAGTCGAAAGCAAACACCACAACTGCTAGGCAGAAGCAGGAAGCTGCTCCCAATCCGACTGCCGTGAATGTCTTGCGTACACGGGTTGGTGACCCTCCTCTTGTAATCCACCAATCGGACACCCAGCCGGAAATCAATGCCGAAGTCGCAAGAATCAAATAAGCGGCACCGCCAATCTTTCCCATTTTCTCCATAGAAAAATGGCGTTCGCGAACCAGATAAAACGGCAGCCATGTGAGTAGGAAATACGAGAGATAGTTGTAGGCAAAGAGTCCGCCAAACGTTCCCCACGCAGAGCGCTGTTCGAGTATTTCCAGAATGCTGGGAGTCTGTGCGCCTGGCGAGACGGCCAGTCCTGGCCCGCGCGGCATCCACTTCATCCAGGGAAGCACCCATAAGAGACAAATTAGTCCCAATCCGACGAAAAATGGCCGCCAGCCATAACGCGCCATCAGCATTGCGCCAAAAAATATCCCGAATGCCGGTCCGGCGGCGATTCCCACTGCGATGAAAGCATTCGCTCGGCCTCGCACAGACTCGGAGAAATGCTTCGCGAGGATTTTGCTGTAGGAAGGGAAGGCCACGGACTCACCCATGCCCAGGAGCAGCCGCATGACGAGCAACATCTGAAAGCCGTGGACCAGCCCGGTAGCCGCGGTGGCCACGGACCACACCAAATATCCCCCGGCCATAACCCAATTAACGTCGAAGCGGTCGACTAGCCATCCCGAAACGATCTGAAAGCCGACGTACGTCCAGAAAAACGACGAGAGCAACATACCAAGTTGCCCGGCAGAAAAGTGCAGCTCATCTTTCAACGCTGGCGCGGCAATCGAAAGGCTGCCTCGGTCGATGTAGTTGATAAAAACGGAAAGCGTGAGCAGAGCAACTACCGGAGTTAGGGTCTTGGGGAGAGCGATCTTATTCGGCGTGATTTCAATAGCGCCTGCCGAACCCGTCATCGTTTTCAGCTCCCATCGAGCAAGCAATTTAAGAACGGTTCGCGCTCTAAGCCGTAGCGGACTCTACACATCCCGTGCACGCCCGTCTACCGAAAATCTGTGCGAAGCCGGTTCCGTCATCGGTTGCGTTAGTCGTTCTGGTATGGATTAAGCAGGAAGAGTGTTGGCAGGGAGGCTGTGCTGACTATCTGAAACGGCGAACGCCCGTCACCCAGTTCGCTCAGCGTTCACGCAAGCCCGAGAAAAAAGATGTCAAGGCTTGCGCTGGCGCATAAAACGCGAGCAGCACCAAGGAAGCGGCGCAGTAGATGGCGAGCCTCAGCTTCATACAGGTTTGAACACTTTGAAGGGTCAAAAGTTGCAGTTTTCTGAGCTCCGCCGCGAATCGACACTCTTGCTATTGCGATCCTATTGCAACGTCAAATCCCCGGCTCCGACGTGCGCGTGCAGGTGATACCTTCCGTTGCCTTCTTTTCGGAACGAGCGGAACAGCCCACCGTGCGACTCGCCAAACGGGCTCGCTTCCAGCCCCCCCGAATAAACCGAGGCCTCCACGTGGGAATAATCACTGGCGTCGCCCACATCGATCACCATCTCTCCCGCATGCAGCTCGACGTCCTTATTTCCAACAATGTGACGCAGTTCCAGGTTTCCCGCAGGCATGCGAATGAAGAGCCCCGTATTCTTTGGCACCTCGATGGTTACTTCAAGATCGTTCCGAGGGCCCCCGCTGATGGTCAAATCCGCCGCATCGTTCGAACCATCCAGCCGCACCCTCATGTCTCCGGCCTCGTCTGCGTTTCTGCCTCTCAGTCGAACGGTGATCTTGTTTCCGTCGCTGCCTTCGATGTGGAAGTCCCCCGAACGTAAATACATCCGAAGTTTCCCGCCGGAATGAAAATCCGCCGAAAACGAATGATTCTCGATGTCTTTCACGTCGAGTTTGGTCTGGGCTGCGCCAGAGGCAATGGAAAATGCGAGAGCGGCTGCCAGCAGGAAAGGAATACGCATGAACAGACCTCCGAGGCTTCTGAGCTGAGTAACGAAGTTACTCTCGGAAATGTTCCTGCCAGTTGAATACATCGACGAAATTAATTAGGACTGGCGAAAGGTAAGCCCGTCCATTTGGGCTACCTCGTAGTGCCGTACCCGGCGGTCGTAATCGGTTAGAAGGGCAGCAGCCTCGCTCGCCACTACGGCCGTCTCTCGATCGGAACCCGCAAAGGCCTCGATCGCTTGTAAGGATTGCCACACTGTCGTGACAAGGATCTCAACCGAGTCTCCATGAGACCGGACCAGGACGCTCGAGGAGACGTATCCATCAAATTTGCGCAGCGCCGGCACGACGCTCTGCCAAAAATGTTCGAGGTAGCGGGTGGATTGTGAGTTGGTAGTGTGAGCAGACCACAGTCGAGCGATCATCCCTAGAGGCTCCTATTGGTTTCCGACGACCACGGTCCACGGCCGAATTTCCCATCGCTTCACCAGGCCGTTGAGTACGTAGGGATCTTTGCTGACAAAATTTTCTGCCGAAGCTGGGTTTTCGCCACGGAACACGAGAAGCGCCCCGTCCGGAGGGTCCGCAAGTGCTCCTGCAAGAAGCAGTTCACCTCTGGCGTGCGCTTCACGCGCAAGTCCCAAATGCTCTTCCCGAAAAAGAGTGCGGCGCGTTATAAAGTCCGGCACCACTTCCCGGTAAAAAAGCGCGTAGTATCCCATTCTCGTCTCCGAGCTCCTCAAAGCCCCATCAATTATAATGCTTTTCCTTTGGATGCTTTAATTCGGATACCCGCTACCAGGGCAATGGCTGGAGACGAAAGTTGGGGACGAACGGACCAGGCTGTAAGCGCTAGCAAACTCGCGACGGACCGAATTCTCTTACTTAATCCACCCGCTCTTTCGCACGTCAGTCTAGCCACCTGCAATCGAGGGGACGAGCAGCACTCGGTCGCCTTCCTTCAGCGAACACGCTTCGCCGCCAAGAAAGCGAATATCCTCCTCGTTCAAATAAACGTTCAGAAATTGCCGAATCTGCCCTTGTTCGTCGCGAACATGGCGCGATAGAGCCGGAAAACGTGTCGTCAAATCGTTGAGCGCTTCCGCAACGGTCGCCGCACTGCAGTCGATCTTCGGCGTGCCGTCGGTAAACCGGCGGAACGCCGTGGGGATTTCAATGGTCACTGGCATGTCTTCTGCGTCTCCTTACTTTGCCGCCGTCGCCGCGGCGGACACACTAAATTGGTGGTCGAGGTAAGCCTCGAAAGCGTCGAGCCGTGGCGCGATTGCTTCCGTGAGCGGGAATTCCGCGGCGATCGCGTCGGTCGTTTTCAATCCGTTTCCTGTGATACAAACCACGGTCGTTTCGTCGCCGCCAATGCGTCCCTGTCGGATAAGTTTTTGCGTCACGCCGGCCGTCACTCCGCCCGCGGTCTCCGTGAAAATGCCTTCCGTTTCGGCCAGCAGCTTGATCGCTTCCACTATCTCCGGATCGGACACGTCTTCCGCCCAACCGCCGCTCTCCCGAATCAGCTTCATCGCAAACGGTCCGTCGGCAGGATTGCCGATGGCCAGCGAGCGCGCGATTGTGTTCGGCTTCTGCGGTTCGAATCGCGCCAGGTTTCGTTTCACGCCGTCCGAAATCGGCGAACACCCGGTAGCCTGCGCGCCAAAAAACTTCACTGGCTTCGCTTCCACCCATCCCAGCGTCACCAACTCTTTAAACGCCTTCGCAATCTTCGTGATCAGCGATCCGCCGGCCATCGGAACCACCACGTTGTCCGGTAAACGCCAGCCAAGCTGCTCTGCGATTTCGTAGCCATGCGTCTTCGAGCCTTCCGAGTAGTATGGCCGCAAATTCACATTCACGAGTCCCCAATGGAAACGGTCCGCGATTTGCGCGCACAGCCGGTTCACATGGTCGTAGTTCCCATTGATCCGCACGATTCGCGCGCCATAAACCGCGGTGTTCAATACTTTGGCAGGCTCGAGATCGGCGGGGATAAATACGCACGCCTCAAATCCTTGTTGAACCGCCTGCGCCGCCACGGCATTCGCCAAATTCCCTGTCGAGGAGCATCCCACAGTTTCAAACCCAAATCGCCGTGCTGCCACCAGCGCCGTCCCTACCACCCGGTCCTTGAACGACAGAGAAGGGAAGCACACCGCATCATTCTTAAAGAAAACATTCTTGATGCCCCAATGCCCCGCAAGGTTTCGCGACGCAACTAGCGGCGTCCCGCCAACGGCGCTCGTCGGCGTAAAATCCTCCGGCAGCGGTAGCAGTTCCGCATAACGCCACATATTGAACGCACGCCCCGCCAGTTCTTCGCGGCATACTTTCTTCTTCAAAACATCGTAGTCGTAGGAAACTTCGAGTGGTGAGAAGCAATCTTCGCAGAAGGATCGCGCGACATTTCCCCAGGTCTTCCCGCACTCTTTACATCGCAACTCATATGGTTCGGACATTCCTGCACCCTATTCAATTCCCAAGATCACGTTGGATTCCATTAGGGCAGCAGGGAGGTAAAACGAAAAACCCTCCGTGCCAAAGTGCTCGGAGGGTCTCAGAAATTCTTCTAAGAAACTCTACAGCTCTTTAGCAGTTTTTTACGTGGAGCAAGTTGCCCTAAATCGCCACGTGTCGCCGCAACCGCAGCTCCTTTATTTATCCTAGATAGGCATCCGGTTGTCAAGCCCTAAAGCTGGAGGTCAATTCGATTTCCATTTAGGCTTGCCAGAAGTTAGCCAGTGTTAAGGCAGTGATTCTGGCAGATGGACACGCACGGCTTGCGGCCGATAGAGGTTCATATTTGAAACGAGCTTGCCGAACTGATACGAATTGCACACGTAGGTGATGAGGAGCTTCGCATCTGCCGCGAACTCGATGTGCTCTTTCTTGGCGTAGCAAAAGGTGTCTTTGTCCCATCCTGGAGTGGATGGAACCAGATCTTTAATCTCGTAAATGGTCTGCATTGCGGACCACGGGCCATCCAGGTCGGATGCGGTCCTCACGACAATTTTGTTGGATAGGAAAACCGGCTCACCAGAAATGGCGACCCAGATTTTCGACTCCTGGTGGTAGCGAACAGATAGCTCGCTCGCGCCTTTATCCATCACCACGTAAGCTCTTTCTGGATCGAACCCGGGCCTCCATTGTTTATTCCGATCCAAGTATTGGAGATGCGGAGCGGGTTCGGCAAGACCGGTTAGAGGTAAACGTGCCAGCAACATAGGCCTGCCGTGCGAATCGTCTTCCCAGAGAGTAAAGAGGTAGACGTATCCGTTTTGGACAACGGCGCTCGTGCTCAGAACCAGATTCGGAATGTCTAATAAGGGAAAATACGTAATTTGCCATTTGTCTGGGGTAGCTGAACTGTTTAAGATTTTGGCCAAAACTGCCCCGTCGGTCCTAAAGAAAAACATCTTCTCTTCCGGTTTGGGTTTCATCTTCCACAGGACTACATAAACGCTGTCCCCATAGAAGAATCCGTCGCCGGGCCAATACCAGAAATCCGCACCGCCAGAATCGAAAAAGGAGGCGGGGACTTTTTTGTGCCTGTCCCGCCAGTAATAGTGGATGTCCCAGCCTGTTTTTGCATCGCAAGCGGAAAGGGCGATGGCGTTCCTCACCATTTTCGAGCCCCGCCTGTTGGTTTGATTGGCGCTGCCAACAAAGGAATCTCCAAACAGCCACAGACTTCGCCCATCGGGAAGGAGGATCGAGAACGCTGCATCGCCGCCTAGCCAGCCCTCTTTGAATGGAAAAAGTGGGACACACGAGGACGACTGCGCCTCATTCGGCGCGGCAGACGCAGTGTTTGCGAGAGCAGCGCACTCGACAAGCGATACAAACACCAGATGCAAGATGATGAGCAGCCGGAGTGCAGAAGCGATGCTCTTCATGAGCATCCATCGTACGCTGAGCTTGCAGAATTTTACATCATGCTCAGACAAGCAGATTCGGAAACGATCCACGTGCCTGATTGACGCTGCTTACCAGGAGTTGCGCACTTGGATTCGGACAGATTGCGATACCACAATTTTGCGCATCGGATGGAAGCGCACACAATCTGCATGGATGGAGAACTGTATTTGGCACTAACTATTTTACTTGGGACAAAGGAATAATCAGGCTGCCGACCTCGGCAGTGGCCGGATCTTCCACCAAGACGCGCAGAGTTGTGACGCCTGCCTTCGGCTGTATATTCTGACTGAAGGGCATGCCCGATTTTAGGAGAGCTGCGTACTGCTTATCAGAAAGTTGGAGGTCGTAAGTCTTGGTCCATTGGCTAAGCACCTTGCCGACGCCGTCCTGCTGAATGACGTACACGCTTACAGCTCCTTTGCGCAAATCTCTGCTCTGCACGAGTTGAAGATTGTTAATGTCAATCGAGCACAAAATTCTCAAAGAATTCGGCAGCGGTTGCTCTACTCGATCCACCTTGGCCTGTAATGGAATTACGGAGGATTCAATCGGACTCTGCACCGCCGTCACTACGTTTTTCCAATTCTGCTCCTTCGTGGGAGCGGCATCTTCAGCGGCGACATACCCCTTCGGATAATGAATGCTCACGCCCTCGCGTCTCACCTGCACTTTCAATTCATGGAACTTTCCATCGGCGGAGTGCGCATCAATGTAGAAACCCAGGGAATAGAGAACGGCGGCGTCGTTTACGGCGTCGCGGATGGCTCCGGTGAGATCGTTGCTGTTGACGAAGGCCCGTCCGCCAGTTAGGTTGGCGAGCCGCTGCATGCTATCGATGCCGGTAGGTTGGCTCAAGTCCGCCGATCCGTTTGCCTGATTCATCTCTGATGGCAATCCTACGTCATCCATTGGGATGTCATTCTCTTGAGCCAAAGATGAGCGCGAAAGCAACCCGCGCCCGTCCACCGGATAGGCGGCTATCTGTGCGGGACTGAGGATGGCCGCCATGGCCTCTGCAGAGAAGGTCAGATTAGCCGAGAGCCATACCAGGTTTTTGCGGCCTGGGATGTTTGCGACGTGGTCGGCAATGGCTTTGAGCGCGGCCAGAGTCGTCTCAGCGCGCGATCTGTTTGTGGCTTCCGCCAGGCGTATCCTGTCAGCGTCAATCGGCGGTGGAACTCCGCCAGATGGCTGGTCAGGCAAGTGCGTCGCGCCGGGTTCCACGACCTCGCGGCTAGTCCGCCCGCGCGCATCGTAGTTCCCAACAATGGAGAGCAGTTCATTGCGGTCGTTGGTGAAGTCGCTCAACACGTGTAGTCCGTCGCTCAAACCATAAAGGGCTACGAGGTCTCGCGGACCCAAATTTTTGAGATATTCCAGCAGGTGCGCCTTGGCATTAGCCAACGCCAGATCTTCCATCCAGTAGGGAGTATTCTCGTAAATTGTCGGCGCCGAACCGTACAGCGTGTTGAGATTGTCCAGCAACACGATGGTGATACTGTTCGGAGCACTCGCACCGTTTTGCGGCAGATCGGAGAACATGTTTTGCGGCAACGGGTGCGCAGGCTGCGCCGCGGACTTCCCGGACTCGACGGAGAAAACGCTGATTTTCTGTGCTTTCCCTCGATCCAGAAGTACGAAATCGTCTTTCGTCAAATCGGCGACAGGCCCGTTCTTGTCGCGCGCGATGACGCCTACCTGCACCAGTCGACTTGACACTTTGATCGCCGAAGTCGGCGACGTGTTTTGGGCCAATGGGGGGACTGTCATCAGCCCGAATATCAGTAGCGGCAGCAAAGTTGGGATGCGAGCCACGAAAAGCATAATAGTTCGTGCAACGCATCGATGTCATCAGGCAATACCAGAGGAAGGGAACAGCTTAGAAGAGGCTCCTCTTCCGAATTTATGTCCGGTCGAATCTGAACTCCCTGCTAACCCCTAGCTGGACATTCGAGTCCCTATCAATTGGAATGATCCGAACTCTTAGGGACCCGTGTCAAAAACACCTGACCACCAAATGCCGCCTCCATGCGTCTAACTCTCCGTAACAGCAGTACCATCGGGCTTGCATCCTATTGCCGGAGCCCGTCCTACCGGACAGTGATTTTCTCGGAGCATCGTTTTTCCGGGGCAACTGTCCTAGTTCTGCGGTGTTATACTAATGCGGAAGATCGTTAGGCGGAAAGTCCAAGCTTTGTCTCAAAGCTGCCAGCCTAGCACGGCGGGCCTGTGGAACCGAAATCATTAGGAGCAGCGACATGGGAGAACAAGTGAAAGAACTCTTTAATTGGGCGCGGCGCCGCAAGATTTTGGCATCGCTTTTTGTGGCCTTTACGCTTGCTGTGGGCATTATGATCGGCTCCGTCATTTCGGGCCGCGTTTCCGCCATGAAGCCGTTTGGTGGTACGGATGCCGCCAAGCTCTCGCTGCCCGACCCTATTCCCTCGGCAAGCTCATTCTCCTCGATCGTGAATCGCGTTGAACCGGCCGTCGTCAATATCGCCACCACGCAAGTTCTCGAACGAAAACCCACGGCCAAGAAGCACCACGCAACCCCCAGCGATCCCGGCGATGATAACGACCCCATGCAGGATTTCTTCGACCGCTTCTTTGACGGCCGCCAGGACGCTCCCCCGCAAGCGGAGCGCAGCCTCGGCTCGGGAGTCATCGTCGACAAGCGCGGCTATATCCTCACCAACAATCACGTCATCGAAAACGCCACCAAAATCCAGGTTCAGCTCAACAATGACACCACGCGCTATACCGCGAAAGTGATCGGCGCGGATGACGACACGGATTTGGCTGTTATCAAGATCGAAGTGAACAAGGATCTTCCCATCGCCAAACTCGGCAATTCCGAGGGCGTGCAAGTCGGCGACTGGGTTCTCGCTATCGGCAGCCCGTTCGGACTGCAGGCGACTGTCACTGCGGGAATCATTAGCGCCAAGGATCGCAATGGCATTGGCGGGACCGCGCATCAATTCCAGCGCTTCTTGCAGACAGATGCGGCCATCAACCCTGGAAACTCTGGCGGCCCACTAGTGGATTTGGCCGGGCAGGTCATTGGCATCAACACGGCCATTATTACCGGCAGCCGCGGTTATGAAGGCGTCGGTTTCGCCGTTCCCTCCACCACCGCCATCGGTGTTTACAACCAACTCGTTGCGAGTGGCCGCGTGACACGCGGATCGATTGGTGTGAGCTTCCACCCAGACCTCAGCAGCAATCCCATCACCTTGAAGTCCCTCGGCGCTCCCTACGGTGTTGCCATTGAGAGCGTTGAGGCGGGCAGTCCCGCGGAAAAAGCCGGCCTCAAAGGCGGAGACGTCATCACCAGCGTAAACGGTCAGCCCGTCAAGACCGGCGACGATCTCGTCAATCCGATTGCGCAAGCTCCCATCGGCAGCAAGGTAAAGCTCACGTATTTCCGCGATCGCGTTCAGAAAGAGACGACTGCCATCGTGGCAGATCGCACCCATGTCTTCCCGAATGTTGCTGGCAATATGGATGACCAGCCGGGAGAACCCGCTCCGAGCGAATTCGGCCTCCGCGTTGATAGCCTGACCAATGATCGCGCGCAGCATGTCGGGATGGATGGCGTCAAGGGTGTGATCGTAACCGACGTCGATCCCGCCAGCTTTGCTTCTGACGACCTCGGTTTTACCCGCGGCGACGTTATTGCCGAAATAAACCACCAGCCCATAACTTCTTTGGCCGACTATAAGGCAGCCGTGTCAAAATTGAAGGCGGGAGATACCGTCGTATTCAAAGTCTTGCGTCGCCAGGACAGCGACCGTGTTCTGACGATGTTTCTCTCCGGAGTGGTTCCTGCGGAGAGCCCGCAGCAATAAGCGATTCGAGGGAGACCTGATAAGTTCTCCCGGATTCAAACAAAAACCAATGCGAGTGCGACAAGCGACCCGCCTGACCCTGACGCTGCTCGTGGCAGCAGGTATGGGTGTATGCGGCACTTCGGCGACGGGCCAGGCCACGCAATCTTCGAAGCCTACTTCGGCGAAGCATCACTCCAGGAGTGGCCACACGAGACCCGTGCGCCGAACTAGCCGTCGTGATCATGGCCAGAAGGCACCAGCTCCCGAGCGAATCTCCGAAATTCAAAGTGCGCTCGCCAAAGATGGCTCGTTTGGCGGAACGCCGAACGGCAAATGGGACGACAACACCGTCGCCGCCCTGAAAAAATTCCAGGAATCACACGGCCTGGATGCAACGGGTAAACTGGGCGCTAAGACCTTGCAGAAGTTGGGGTTAGGCTCTCAAACGGCCGGCCTCGCTCCGCCGACGGCGCCGGTTAGTTCCTCGTCGCTCTCCACCAGCCCCCCTGTTTCCGTGCCACGTCTTCACGATTGAGCGCACACTTGTCTTAGTGACGCGGATCCAAGCCAAATCTCACCCTTCCACGGCGATAAGCAACCTATTTTCTGTAAATTAGCGGAGGAATCTGGCGCACGAACCAGCTCGACAGGGTGTAACGAGCCGGCTCGCGCGCTCAAGGAGAAACATACGTTGTGGGAGAGACTGCCGCGCCTCTCCAAATATTCCCCTATGGTGTAAATTCCACGAGAAAAAGGGTTAAATAGTGGAGAGCGGAACAAAGCATCCCGCTCTCTTGAAAACATTATTTAACCACTCGGTTAAATAATATTATTCATCCCGTCGTTTCCACTGTTGGGTCTTTTTCAAATCGAGAGTTTAACCAACAGGTTGGATAGGCTCCAGGTCCCAAGCGCTGCAGGTCTTTAGCGGTTCTAGATCTTAAGCTCTCTAGCTCTCCAGTTTGCTGGCGCCCTAGCTTTCGATTTGTGACTGCAGAACTTCCCCCGGAAGCGCAATCATCGTCGGTCGAGTTGCAATCTTCGTCGCCACATTCGCTGCGCCGCTGACCGGGACATGCGTCGTCGCCTTCGCAGATTCCGTCCGCAGGTGTATGCCATTCGTGGGCTTAGTGACATTCGCGTCCGCGCTCAGGCGCTCGATGCGAATCCCAAGAGTCCGTTCCAGTTGGAAAAGTTCCGAACGTTGTTCGCGCGAGAACAGAGTGGTTGCGACTCCGTGTCCACCGGCACGTCCGGTGCGGCCAACGCGATGGATGAAATTCTCCGCCACGTCCGGCAAATCATAGTTGATGACATGCACGATGTCTTGCACGTGAATGCCGCGCGAAGCGAGATCAGTGGCCACCAGCACGCGATAGCGTCCTTGTTGGAAACCTGCAAGTGCCGCCGTGCGTTGCGATTGTGAGCGGTCTCCGTGAATCATGGCAGCAGAAAAGCCGTCGCGGTTCAGGCTCTTGGTAATGCGCTCGGTGCCGCGCTTAGTGCGCGAGAAAACCAGGCATCGCCCTGTTTCTTTCGCGAGCAAACGCTGCAGCATCTCTTGTTTCCGATCAACGGAAACCTCGAACGCCTGCATGCGCACATTTTCGGAGGGCTTCAGAATCGAACCGAATGCGAGCCGCACCGGATTCTTCAAATAGTCCTTCACCAAGTGGGCGACGGATGCTTCCAGCGTCGCGGAAAAACACATCGTTTGGCGCTCTTTGGGCAGAATCGCCGCGATGCGCTTGATGGCCGGAAGAAACCCCATGTCCAGCATGCGGTCCGCTTCGTCGAGGATGAGGACACGCAAGGAATTGAAATTGAAAAGACGGCGATCGAGATAATCTTCCAATCGGCCAGGAGTCGCTACAACAACGCGCGCTCCTTTACGGATGGCGTTGAGCTGCGCGCCTTCCGAAAGCCCGCCAACCACTAGGGCCGCCGGCACAAGCTGGGTGCCACGCAGCGCGTTGAATTGCGCGACCACCTGCATGGCCAATTCACGTGTCGGCACGAGCACCAGTGCCGCGATTCCGGGCGTCTTGCTCTTTAACAACTGTTCGATCACCGGGATCAGGAACGCCAGCGTTTTGCCGGTTCCGGTTTGCGCGGTTGCGAGCACGTCCTTGCCCTCGAGCGCTTGCGGAATAGCCGCAGCTTGCACGGGAGTCGGCGTCGAAAATCGCGCGTGTGCCAATCTCTCCTTCATATAGGCGGAGATCGGTAATTCTGTGAAACTTTGCATTCGTATTGCTTTCTTGCTGGCGGGAGCGGTTCCGGCGCGCACACAACTTCAGTGCAAGCGCGGCAATTCGCATTGCCAGTCTTGTTTTAGATTACGCTGAAGACTTACGGAGACCACTGCAGGCGGGTAATCTCAGATCAACAACTCAACTTGAGGGACCGCACAACACAACCGAGGTATTAAGCGCAAATGCAGTGTAGCACGTCCGCGGACGAAATGCGATGCTATTCGGTTCCGTACCGGTTTGTGTCGAACCAGGCAACTTTTTTTAACACGCCTCAACGTGCATCGGAAAGCCATCCATGGAGCGGGTCCTGAACCGCGCCAACATCCGTGTTTGAGCAAGAAATCTACGCGACGATTTTTCCTCGGTGTGTGCCGAGCTGGTTCTTGTCAGCGCGCTCGTTGGGAAGTGAGAAGCACACGCAACTGGCGCACTGCGTCCGGAATTTCCGCTGCCGAAGTGCCGCCAAAACCCAGGATAAACCCCTGACTGGACCGCGTGCCCAGATAGGAAGGCGAGAGCGGCCACAGCCACAAGTTCTTGCGGGCGGCTTGCGCCGATAGTGCGCGGTCCCGATATCCTCTCGGCAGAGTAACCGTCAGATGCAATCCGGCCTCTGCACCGTGGACTTGCAGAACGGAACCGAGTTCCTCTCTCAGGCAATCGACCAGGATCTTCCGGCGTTCACCATACACCAGCCGCGTTTTCCTGATATGACGTGAGAAGCGGCCTTCCTTGATGAATTCCGCAAGTACCGGTTGAACCTGGTGAGGCGGGCTCACGTCCATGGCATGGCGAACCGCAACAAAATGATCTACGAGGTCTGACGGAATGACAATGTAGCCGACGCGTAACGACGGAAACAGGACCTTGCTGAACGTCCCGATGTAGATCACGCGCGAGGAATGGTCCAGCCCCTGCAACGAGGCGATGGGTTTGCTGTCGTATCGAAACTCACTATCGTAGTCGTCTTCGACGATCCACGATCCCGCGCCTTGCGCCCACTCGAGCAGTTGAAGCCGGCGCGAAGCGCTCATCGTCGCCCCTAGCGGGTATTGGTGTGATGGCGCAACGAAAGCGGCGCGGGCTTTCCGGCATCGCTCCATACCTGTCTCCACGCTTAAACCATCTTCATCGACAGGCACCGGAATTAAACGGCATCCCGCCGCCATGAGAATGTGGCGCGCTAACCAATACCCAGGTTCCTCAACCCACACCGGGCTCCCCGGGTCAAGCAAGGCTCTGGCAGAAATATCCAGCGCCTGTTGTGACCCGCTGACGATCATAATCTGCTGCCATTCGCAACGCACAGACCGGGATGCTCGGAGATAATTAGCGATTGCTTCGCGCAGTTCCTTGAAGCCCATCGGATCGCCATACTGCAGCGCGTTTAGATGTAAGTTTCTCCAATAGCGCGCCACGAGTTTCGACCACGCAGAAAGAGGAAAGGTGTCGACCGCGGGTTGACTCACGCTAAACGCTCCCTGGCCGCGCAGCCATACAGGTCTTTCGTAGCGGGGAATGCGGGAAGAGAGTTGCGCGATCGGCCGCGGCATCTCGCGCAGTCGCGCCGACTCCGTGCTGTGCTCCTTGGCGGGTTTCAGTAAGCCCGGCAGGGAACTGGAAACAAACGTTCCCGAACCCTCGCGGCTTTCGAAATATCCTTCGGCGAGAAGTTGAGCGTAAGCATTCAGTACGGGCATTCGCGAAATGCGCAGCTCGGAAGCCAGGGAGCGAGTGGAAGGAATACGTTCGCCGGCACGCAGGCTGCGTGCAAGGATCGCCGAGCGGAAGGCGTCGTAGACCTGCAAATGCAAGGGTTTGGCGGCCTTGCGGTCGACGGAAATAAGGGGTGAAAAACCACTTCCGGTCTTCTTCATCCTATCCATCCTGTCATCATAGTGGTTATATCGAGGTGGCATCAAGTGGCTATTGTGGCCAACCACTTTATGCGCGAAAGTGAGGGGTATCATCACGGCGTCTTTGGAGACCGCTAGGTGCCTCCACATCGTGCGTCGACTGGCGCCGCGAGGGCTCGAAACGCCGCTGTAGGTGCTCGTTTTGGTCCTAAGCAAGGAGGGGCCGCGTCTCCGCCGGCCCTTTCGTTGGAGAATCGCGGAGCTGGGTTTTGAATGCAAATTCCTGACGTTCCCTATCTACAGATGGCTCACGCGCACTCGGCGGCAGCGCTTCTGATCTTTGCGATTCCAGGGATTGTTTTTTGGACCTATTTTGCTGGAACAGCCATACTGGTCATTGGACTGTCCTTCCTTCTCCGGAACGGAGCATCGCAATCTCGCGGATTGGACAAGCTGACGCTTTTTGGACCCTTGTTCTTTGCGATCCCGTTGGCGGTTTTTGCCGCGGAGCACTTTACGGTCCCCGGGTCCATCGCGCAGGCCGTTCCCCCGTGGATGCCTGCACACCGATTTTGGGTCTATCTGGTGGGAACGGCGCTGGTTGCCGGGGCGCTCAGCATCGTCGTCAAGTGGCAAGCCCAGCTGGCGGCAACGCTTTTGGGAATCATGTTCGGCTTATTTGTGATGATGATCCATATCCCCAACGTTGTGGCCAACCCCCGCAATCGCATCCTGTGGGCTGTGGCTCTAAGAGATCTCTCGTTCAGCGGAGGTGCTTTCGCCTTTGCTGGGGCTTTTAGTAAGCAACAGCCTGCGAAAGGCTTGCCGGGCTTTGTACACCTCGGGCGTTTTTTCGTGGCGATTCCGGCCTTGTTTTTCGGTGTCGAACATTTTCTGCACCCCGATTTTGTCCCCGGCGTTCCGCTTGGAAAAGTAGTACCAACATGGATACCCGGCCGGATTTTCTGGGACTATCTGACGGGCGCGATATTACTCGGGGCCGGGGTGAGCATCCTCATCCGCAAAAATGCGCGCTTGGCGGCAGCTATTCTAGGTGGCATCATTTTTCTTGTAGTTCTGTTCGTTTATTTGCCCATGGTCATTGCCGCTCCATCCGACATAGGCGGCGCACTGAACTACTTTGCGGATACACTGATGTACAGCGGAGCAGTCTTGCTGCTGGCGGGCGCCCTTCCAAAAGAAGAGCATCCGCAAGCGTGAGAAGGCCGTACTTCTCGTGTTGGATCTTCTCCCTCGGATAAAAGGGATGCGAAAAAAAAGGAGATGAGAAGATGAAAAGCACTTTGACACTTTTGGTTTTGGGAGCGCTCTTGCTTTTGACAACGAAAGCAGATCCACAGACTGCCACGACTCCACAATCAGTGGACGCGAAAGCCGAGCGAATTCCAGTTGTCGTCGAGCTGTTCACCTCCGAAGGGTGTTCGAGCTGCCCGCCTGCGGACACGCTACTAAGCAAACTCGCGACGCTTCAGCCGGTTGCTGGCGCTGAGATTATCGCTCTCGAAGAACACGTGGACTACTGGAACCAGGATGGCTGGGTAGATCCATTTTCCGACGCCGAATGGACTTGGCGTCAGCAGCAGTACGTCGCGAAATTTAAAGGTAATAGCCCGTATACGCCGCAACTGGTTGTGGACGGACAAAGCCAGTTCTCGGGCAACAACCCGCGTGACGCGATTCAGGCCATTCGAGTTGACGCACAGCACGCGAAAACGCAGGTCTCTATCACGACGGAGGATTCGACGAAGAAAGATACCGAACAGCTGGAAGTGCGCGTCGGGAACACTTCCGCATCTCCAGATCAGGAGCCCGCCGATGTCTGGGTAGCGGTGACGGAGCAAGGCCTGCAAAACGCGGTGAAGGCTGGCGAGAACGCGGGCAAGGAAGTGCAGCACGCCGCGGTCGTGCGCTCCTTGCACAAGATTGGAACGCTTTCGGCCAAGGATTCCTCTCCATTCGATGCACATCAAGAGGTGAAATTTAAATCGAACTGGAAACGGGCAAACCTGCGGATCGTGGTTTTCGTGCAAGAGAGAAAGAGTCTGCGGATTTTAGGCGCAGCCGAAGCTCGCGTCACGGGATAAGAACTGGCTGACGGCTTTACTTTCAAGGCCACGGCAAGGACAGCTAAGCCGAACGTCGGGCCACGCATGTTCCAAGACCGTAATCTTTACGAATGGCGAGTGACTCGGCTAGCGGGGATTCTTTGTGGGCCGTGGATGTTCCTCGCAGATATGAGATGCGAATTCCTTGTCTCGCTGGAGTTCGTAGTGCGTCTTCATCTCGTCAATGGACTCACCGACGAGCGGACCTAGAGGCTTGAATGCCCAGGCGCACTGAGAGCAAGCCCAGCCCTCAAAATTCTGGCTTTCCAACCAAACAAGTCTCCGACGCATGGCCACTCTTCGATGCCTTAAGTCCTGACGCTCTAAATTTTCCCCCGGATGCTGTCTGGAACCGACGCCCAGCGACACGGTCGCGACAAAAACAAGTTTCTGCGTTGCTCTGAGCGTCGTTCTGCTCGAACCAACGGGCTTTGAACGCACATCCGAAACGAACTGTTCGTGCGAGGGCAGAACACTAGCTATAGAAAGGGGCTGCTGTCTGTGGTGTGTACAACAGTGGCAAGAAAAGCTATCTGAGTCCGAGTTCGTCCTCAAGCTGCTGAATGACGCCGTAACACTCGCACGCGGTTTTTTCGAGTTTCCGGCGGTTCACAATTTTCACGGCGCCCCGCACGTAGTCGATGATTCCGTTTTTCTGCATGACCGTCGCTGCCAAGCTCACTGTGGTCCGATCCGTACCCATCATGGTGGCTATAAAATCGTGCGTGATGGGGAGCATTCCGGAGCCGACTCGGTCCTGAGTCATCAGCAGCCACCGCGAAAGGCGCTGTTGGATGTCATGCAGGCGATTACAGGCCGCAGTCTGCGCCACCTGCATTCCTTGAAGCCCGGTATGCCTGTTCAAAAGCAACTGCAGCTGCGGCGCGGAGCGCAGGACCCGTTGTAATGCATTGCCCATCATTCGGAAGCCATCGCCGGCGACTTGGATGATTTCGCGCACGGAACTTCTGGTCAAGCCGGTCGCCAAGCCCGACCCAACGTAGCCTTCGTGGCCCACTACGCCCACTTCCACGGTGCTGCCATCTTTGGTGACTACCACCTGAGAAACCATTCCGCGGTTCGGAAAATAGACGAACTTGATGTCTTGTGCCGGCTCATGAAGGCTGAGATGACTCGGCAGGTCGATATAGGTCAAGTCGGCTCGCATCAAATCGAATTCATTATCGGGCGCCGCCAACAGCACTTTGTTTGTTACCTGTTTTCCTTCGGCATTGGTCCGTTGATCGCCCGCTATGGTCCGAAAGTTTTTCCCGCTCATGTCAGTCCTGTATGGCGCTGTCGTGCAGTGCCGCCATGGGTGAAGTTTCCTGGCTTTTGGGTTCCTATTCATTCGACCAAATGAGGGTCTATGAGTCTGTGCGAAAAGGAACAGTTCGGAAAACGCAAGAAGCTCGATTTGACGGTGCCTGCACCGGGCGGTAGAATTTAGATTCCACGCGGTGCCCCGTGTTCAATCCCGCAGGCACAAAGAGAGTCACGGCCCCGTACCAAAAGACAACCGAGCGTCGGAGGAGGAAGTATGGCTACGGCAGCAGCGCCTCGAGTTTTCAAGAACTTTATTAATGGCGAGTGGGTGGAATCGCGCAGCGGCAAAGCATACGAAAATCTTAACCCCGCAAACACCGATGAATTGATCGGCATGTTTGTGTCTTCGAGTTCGGTGGATGTCGATATGGCTGTCGAGGCCGCCAAGCAAGCGTACAAGAAGTGGCGTTTGGTCCCCGCGCCCAAGCGGGCAGAGATTCTTTTCCGCGCAGCCGAAATTCTCGTGCAGCGCAAAGAAGAATATTCCAAGGACATGACGCGGGAGATGGGCAAAGTCCTGGCGGAAACGCGCGGCGACGTGCAGGAAGCCATCGATATGACGTATTACATGGCGGGCGAGGGCCGGCGGCTTTTCGGCCAAACGACGCCTTCCGAATTGCCCAACAAGTTTGCCATGAGCGTCCGGCAATCGATTGGCGTCTGCGGAATGATCACGCCATGGAATTTTCCGATGGCCATCCCCTCGTGGAAGATGATGCCCGCGTTGATCAGCGGCAACACCCTTGTGCTAAAGCCCGCGGAAGATACGCCGCTATCCTCGTATCACCTCGTGCAGGTGCTCACGGAGGCCGGCGTCCCGCCTGGAGTTGTGAATTTAGTGAGCGGCGACGGGCCGGGCGCTGGTGCGCCGCTGGCCGCGAGCGAAGATGTGCCAGTGGTGAGCTTTACGGGATCGACCGCTGTGGGTCGGCTTATCGCGCAAGCTTGTGCCCCGACTTTCAAGCACTGCAGCCTCGAAATGGGCGGCAAAAACATCATTATTGTCATGGACGACGCGAATCTGGACCTCGCTGTCGATGGCGCGGTTTGGGGCGGTTTCGGGACAAGCGGGCAGCGCTGCACGGCGGCCAGCCGCGTTGCCGTGCATAAGAGCATTTACCACGAATTCATTACGCGGTTCGTGGATCGTGTCAAAGCGCTGCGCGTGGGCGACGGTCTCGATTCCGGCGTGGATATGGGCCCCTGCATCAACGAGCAGCAACTGAAGACGGTGATGAGCTACGTCGAAATCGGAAAGAACGAAGGCGCGAAGCTTTTGACCGGCGGGAATCGGCTGGAAGGCGGCGTTTACGCGAAGGGGTGGTTCCACGCACCGACGATTTTTGGGGATTGCTCGCCGCAAATGCGTATCGCACAGGAAGAGATTTTTGGGCCGGTCGTTTCAGTGATTCCTGTTGACAGTTTCGACCAGGCCATTGAAGTCGCCAATGGCGTTCCGTATGGATTGTCGGCTTCGATTTACACGCGAAATGTGAATCAAGCTTTTGCGGCGACGCGTGATCTGTACACTGGGATTGTCTACGTTAACGCGCCTACCATCGGCGCCGAAACGCACTTGCCCTTCGGCGGCACCAAGCAAACCGGCAACGGCCACCGCGAAGCCGCGATCGCCGCCATCGATTTCTTCTCGGAATGGAAGACCATATATATCGACTATTCCGACAAGCTGCAGCGGGCGCAAATCGACAATAACTAAGAATTGCCGCCACTTGAAATTGCCGACAGGCATCAGACCGGACAACCCGCATTGACGGTGCTTGACACGCTTTCTACAATATAGCTAGCGCTCTTCAGCACTTGGCGTAGAGTGCTGCTATGAGGAATCCAGCCCTACAGGAACGGCGGAACAGACAGATTCTCGCGGATCTGGTGCGGGCTTATATCGAGACCGGCGAGCCGGTATCCTCGCGGGCGATTTCCAAGAGGTACGAAGAGACGTTGAGCACCGCGACGATTCGCAACGTGATGGCCGATCTGGAGGATGGTGGCTTACTCTATCAGCCCCATACTTCGGCCGGGCGCGTTCCCACGGCTGCGGCCTATCGCTTTTTCGCGCAGGAGATAGCTTCGCAGGCGACGCTCACAATCGGCGATCGCGACTGGATTCAGCGCGAGATGGGCGGCGCAAAGACGGCGTCCGAAATTACAGAGCGCGCCGGGCACGTACTCGCGGAGGTTTCTAACGGTCTGGGCATCATCGTCTCGCCTCCGCTCGGCAGAACGGTTCTCGAGCACGCGCGGATGTGGCTGCTGCCGGACGGGCGCGTGGTTGTCGTGCTGATTTCACCCGGGGGCAATACGCGCGACAAAATTGTTCGCCCGAATCGTCCGTTCGCCCAGTCCGAACTTGACGCCACGGCGGAATTCTTGAACCGGCAATATTCCGGCTGGACGCTCGAGGCCATTCGGGGCGATCTGCTTCTGAAGCTGGCCACGGACCGGGAACAGTATGAGGGAATTATTGGCAACGCCCTCACATTGTGGGATCCGGCGATGCTCGGCGAGAGTCAAGCGAGTGAGGTTCACGTGGAAGGCACGGCGCAGATCGTCGGCACGCCGGAGTTCACCAACCAGGCGCAACTGCGCGAGCTCTTGGCGGCGATTGAAGAGAAACACCGGCTGGTTACAGTTCTTAACGCCTGCATCGAGACGCCCGAGCCCGTGCACGTGCAAATTGGCGTGAAGGAGATTTCGGAAGCCGGCGAAAACCTGGCCATTATCAGCGCGCCCTACACGCGCAACGATCTGGTGCAAGGCTCGCTGGGTGTGCTCGGCCCCACGCGGATGCATTACGAACGAGCGATGACCGCTGTCGCCTACGTTGCGCAGCTTTTTAGCGAAGCTTTGAGCAAAATTTGAAGAACTTTTTCCAGAGGAGAGGCAGCAAAGTGCCCGACAAGGACTCACCTTTCAACACGCAAGGCAATGCGCAGAACGCAGCCGCGGACTCTTCCGACGAGGCTAAGCTCGCGGCGGATTCCGCTTCAGCCGATGCGGAAGTCGCGAGAATGTCCGCGGAATTGAATGAACTCCGGCAGACGTTGATGCGCCGCCAGGCCGATTTCGACAACTACCGCAAACGCATAGAAAAAGAACGCGCCGAAGATTCCAAGCGGCACATCGCCCGCGTCGTGGAAGGTTTAATTCCCGTCATCGACGGGTTTGAACATGCTCTGGCCGCCCACCGCGAAGCCGAGTACGAAAATTATCGCAAGGGCTTCGAACTCATTTACAAACAACTCGTCGATAATGTCACGCGCCTTGGGGTCGAGCGTATTGATCCGCTCGGCAAGCTGTTCGATCCGCATCTGCACCAGGCTATGGATCGCACGGAAACTGTCCAGCATGAGGACGGCACGATTTTGCAAGTCTTCCAACCGGGGTACATTTTTCACGGGCGGGTTCTGCGCCCGGCCATGGTCCGCGTAGCCGTTCACCCGGGCGGCGCATCGAAAGAAGCTGCGAACTAATACCAACCGAGAGGATTGCATGCCAAGAGGGAACCAAAGAGATTTTTACGAGGTGCTCGGCGTCTCGCGTACTTCTTCCGTCGAGGAAATCAAGTCCGCTTATCGCAAAGCCGCGCTGCAATGGCACCCGGACCGCAACCCGGAAAACAAAGAAGAAGCCGAAGTGAAGTTCCGCGAGTGCACGGAAGCCTACAGCATCCTCAGCGATCAGCAGAAGCGCGAAGTCTACGACACCTACGGTCATGCGGGCCTATCCGGCGGTGGCGGTGGCGTGGATTTCCACAGCACCGTCTTCCGCGATTTTCACGACATCCTCGGTGATTTCTTCGGCTTCGAGGATCTCTTTTCGACGGGACGCTCCGCCCGCGGCCGGAAACAACGCGGCTCCGACCTCCGCTACGACATGACGCTCACGTTCGAGGAAGCCGCAACAGGCGTCACCACAAAAATCAAGTTGCCCCGCCAGGAGTACTGCGAAGTCTGCAACGGGACCGGCGCGAAAAAGGGAACTGGTGTAGTTGCTTGCCAAACTTGCGGTGGCCGCGGCCAGCTCACTTATCAGCAAGGCTTCTTCACCATTTCGCGCACGTGCCCCGCTTGTCAGGGCGCGGGACAAATCGTCCGCGAGCGCTGCCCGGATTGCCGCGGCCAGGGCCGCATCGAACGCGAAAAAACGATTGAGCTGCGCATTCCACCCGGCGTGGATTCTGGCACGCGCCTGCGCGTCACCGGCGAAGGCGAGCCTGCGCCAAATGGCGGCGCGCCCGGCGATCTCTACGTTATCCTCGACGTGAAGGAACACACCTTTTTCGAGAGGCGCGGCGCTGATCTTTACTGCACGATCCCGCTCAGCATTGCGCAAGCGGCTCTTGGTACAGAGTTGCAAGTCCCTGGTCTGATCGGCGAAGAAAAACTAAAAATTCCCGAAGCCACACAGAGCGGCGCAGTCTTCCGCATCAAAGGCAAAGGCCTTGCCGATCCCCGCGGCGGGGGAAAGGGCGATCTCTACTATCATGTGCGCGTCTTGACGCCAACAAAGCTTACGCGCGAGCAGCGCAAGCTCCTCGAGCAACTCGGCGTGTCTCTCAAAGTGGAGAACAAGCCCGCCGACCGCAATTCCACGATCTTCGACAAAGTGAAAGACATCTTCGGATAGCGCACCCCGCTGCGATAGAATCCTCGCGTGCGCCGCAGGTTCTTTATTGAACAATTTAATGGCACAGCCGCCGTCATGGAAGGCGATGCAGCGCATCACCTCGGCCATGTTTTGCGCGCGCAAACCGGCCAGCTCTACGAATTGAGCGACGGCTCGGCCGCTTGGCTCGCGCGCATTGAATCTGTCGCACGCAACCGCATCGAATTCGCTCTCCTTGAGCAACTCTCAGCGCAGACGCAAATCGCGGACGTCACTCTTCTTCTCTCGATCGTAAAATTCGACGCCTTCGAATGGGCCATTGAAAAAGCCACTGAGCTCGGTGTTTCGAAGATTATCCCGCTGGCCGCTGTTCGGAGCGAGAAAGGTCTCCTCGCCGCCGCCGCAAAGCGTTCGCAGCGCTGGCAAACAATTCTCCTCGAATCCAGCCAACAATCTCGTCGCCTCCGTCTTCCGCAACTCGATGAGCTCGCAAAGCCCGTTGAAGCCTTTGCTGCGCAAACGGCCGAATTTCGCGTCGCGCTTTCCGAACGCAGCGACGCACCTTCGCTTCGAGCTTTTTTCGAGAGCGCGAATCGCGCCGAGTCCGCCAATCCCGCCGCCGCTCTAGCTATCGGCCCTGAAGGCGGCTGGACGGACGACGAGCTAGCCGCCGCTCGCGCCGCGGGCTTTCGTGAAGCGTCTCTTGGCCGACTCATTCTGCGAACGGAAACCGCTGTCATCGCGGCGCTAGCCTCGCTGAATTTCGCGCTCTCTTGCGAATAAGCAGGCCAGAACGCAATCGCCAACCCGCCGGTTTTCGCGGGGCAACGCCCGCCTGCCGCGCCCGAATCTAACGAATCGGCTGTACGAAACCGTTCGTCCATCAACGCTTCGCACAAACCAAATCTCGCGCGGCATGCAATCCCCGTCTTAAGCAAAATATGTTATAAATAGAAGGCTTCGAAAAATGCAAAGCACGGACCAGAACCAACCCTTACCCCCATCGGTTCCGGAGACCCCCGCACCGGCGCCCGCACCGGCGCATTCGCTGCGAAATGAAATCCGCGTTTGGACGCGCGATCTTCTGATCGCCATCGGCCTCGCGCTCGTCATCATCGTATTCCTATACCAGCCTGTGAAAGTCGAGGGCACCAGCATGGCGCCGCTCCTCTCCGACCAGGAGCGTATCTTCATCAACAAATTTGTCTATCGCTTCGAACCTATCGAGCGGTGTGACGTGGTCGTGTTTTGGTATCCGCTGGACCGTTCGAAATCTTTCATCAAGCGCGTCATCGGTTTGCCGGGTGAAAAGGTCGAGATTCGCCAGGGCATCGTTTACGTCAACGGACGCGCGATTCAAGAGCCCTACGTGCCATCGCAATACGAGGACATGAGCGACTTCGGCCCTATTCGCGTTCCCAAGGACAGCTATTTTGTGATGGGCGACCACCGCATCAGCTCGAACGATTCACGTGTGTTTGGCCCGGTGGCCAGCAAATATATCTATGGCCGCGCCGTTTTTGCGTACTGGCCAGTCGATCATTTCGGCTCGCTATACACGACGGAAGCTAGCACCAAAAAATGATCGGCATACGGCATACTTTCATGACCAAGCAGGGAGGACAATCTGACCGAAGTTCCGCACCGGCCCGCCACACTCGCCCTGGAAGACGGGCGCATATTTAACGGCCGCGCTGCGGGCGCGATTACGCGCCGCGGCGGCGAAGTCGTTTTCAATACCAGTCTCACCGGTTACCAGGAAGTTTTTACGGATCCCAGTTACGCCGGGCAAATCGTTTGCCTCACTTATCCTCACATCGGCAACGTCGGCGCGAATCTCGATGACGAGGAATCGCCGCGGCCCTACATCGAGTCGCTCATTGTGCGAGAATTCTCTCAAATTTCCTCGAACTGGCGCTCCGCAGAAACCGCCCAGCTTTATTTGAATCGCCACAAAATTCCCGCCATCTGGGATATCGATACGCGCGCTCTCGTTCGCCATATTCGCAATGTCGGAGCGTTGCGAGGCGTTGTTGCTACGGATGGCACGCCTGCCGAGCAATTAATTTTCGAAGCCAAGCAATTGCCCGCGATGGGTGGCCAGGAACTCGCCAGCCGTGTTTCCTGCCAGCGCGCGTACGGCTGGGAAAAAAGTTCCATCGAGCTGACCATTCCGCCGTGGTCGGAATCCATGGGCGAGTCGGGTAGAAATTCAGATACGCCCAAATTTCGCGTCGCGGCATATGATTTCGGCATCAAGCAAAACATTCTGCGCTTGCTGGTCGATCATCATTGCGATGTGTGGGTCGTTCCCGCTCAAACGAGTGCTCGAGAAGTGCTCGATCTCAAGCCCGATGGCGTGTTCCTCTCGAATGGACCGGGCGATCCTGAGCCAGTTGGTTACGCTGTCGAAAATATTCAAAAGCTGCTCGGACGCGTCCCGATCTTCGGCATCTGCCTCGGTCATCAACTCTGCGGCCTCGCCCTAGGCGGCAGGACCTTCAAACTGAAATTCGGCCATCACGGCTCGAATCATCCCGTGCAGAATTTGCTCACGCAAAAAGTCGAAATCACCGCGCAAAATCATGGCTTCTGCGTTGATCCCGAATCTCTCCCTTCGAGCGACGTCGAAGTCACGCACGTCAATCTTAACGACCACACCAACGAGGGCATGCGGCACAAAAATCTGCCGCTTTTTAGCGTGCAGTACCACCCCGAAGCCTCGCCGGGTCCGCATGATTCGCACTATCTCTTTACTCAGTTCACCGACATGATGAAGGAGCACGCGACGTGAAGTGGCCACTGCTTGCTGTGTGCCTATCGCTCGTATGTTTTCTCCCGGTGACTTCAGCGCAAACCTCGGAACCCGTCTCCGTGGACAGGATGTGCGGCAAGCTCGTTTCCATGGAAGCCCTTCCGGAAAACGGAAAAACGAATTCCTCTTCGCGCGAGGCCAAGCCCATTTCGCACGCACGCGTTCGCCTGTTTCCACCAACAGCCAACGGAGATTGCTGCAGTTTGATGACGCCTTCCGCGGAGGTTTTTTCTGGCCGCGATGGGGAATTTCAGTTCAAGAAGATCGAGGCCGGCGATTATTGGCTGGTGGCGATGATTGCGGAGAAGGAATATAAATTGCTCATTCGCTATCAACCGGGCAAGAAATCCGCAAAAAACTGTTCGGATTTCCAGTACACGCTCGAAGAAGGCAAGTTTCAGTTCGTACGAACTGCGACGGTCACGGTCGACTAGGCATGCTGCGCTGTCAACAAACGCATCGGCATACGCATCGCCCTCGGAATTTCGTGCCGAGCGCAGCGAGGAATGTGCTTTTGATTTCCTATAAGATGAAGCAAGCTAAAAATCACTGAGGCCGGATGCCCAAACGTACAGATATTAAGAAAATTCTTATCATCGGCTCGGGTCCAATTGTTATCGGCCAGGCCTGCGAATTTGATTATTCCGGGGCGCAGGCTTGCAAGGCCCTGCGCGCCGAAGGCTACGAAGTCGTTCTGGTAAATTCCAATCCCGCTACTATCATGACCGACCCGGAATTGGCTCATCGTACCTACATCGAGCCTCTGACCAAGGAATATCTGCAGGAAATACTTGCACGCGAAAAGCCAGACGCGCTCTTGCCCACCGTTGGGGGCCAAACCGCGCTAAATCTTGCCGTCGAGCTAGCCGAAAGCGGCATTCTCGAAAAATACAAAGTAGAAATGATTGGCGCATCCCTGCGTGCCATTAAAGTCGCCGAAGATCGTCTGTGGTTCAAGGATGCCTGCCGCAAAATTGGCCTCGAAGTTCCAGCGTCAGCGCTCGTCAATAACGCGCAAGACGCTTTGCGCCTCTGCGATCAGCTCGGGTTTCCACTGGTTATTCGCCCTTCGTTCACGCTTGGCGGAACGGGCGGTTCCATCGCCTATAACAAGGAAGAATTTGGCGAAGCCATCGCTCACGCGTTGGATATGAGCCCCGTTCACGAAGCGCTTGTCGAGGAATCCGTCCTCGGATGGAAAGAATACGAGCTCGAAGTCATGCGCGATCACCGCGACAACTTCGTAGTGGTCTGCACCATCGAGAATTTCGATCCCATGGGAGTTCACACCGGCGATTCCATCACCGTTGCTCCCGCGCAGACCCTCACCGACAAGGAATACCAACGGATGCGCGACGCCGCCGGTGCCATCGTCCGCGAAGTTGGCGTCGAGACCGGGGGATCAAACGTTCAATTCGCCATCAATCCGGAAAACGGCCGCATGGTGGTTATCGAAATGAACCCGCGCGTTTCGCGGAGCTCCGCGCTGGCCAGCAAAGCCACCGGTTTCCCCATTGCAAAAATTGCCGCGCGCCTCGCCGTCGGCATGACGCTCGACGAAATTCCCAACGACATCACCAAGAAAACGCCTGCTTGCTTCGAACCGACCATCGATTACGTGGTCGTGAAAATTCCCAAGTGGCAGTTTGAGAAATTTCCCGGCGCGGACAGCACTCTCGGAACGCAGATGAAGTCCGTCGGCGAAGTGATGGCGATCGGCCGCACCTTTAAGGAAGCCCTGCAAAAGGGAATTCGCTCTCTCGAGCCGCACACACCCTGGCGCGCGCCGGCAGAAACGCCGGACTCTCTCCTTCGCGAAAAACTTGCCACCCCGCGGCCCGACCGCATTCATTGGCTGCTGACCGCCGTGGACAAAGGCTTGCCTGCCGAAGAAATCTGCGATCTCACCAAGATCGATCCGTGGTTTATTCACCAGATCGAAGAGCTCGTAGCAATGAACCGCCGCGCGGCCACCGTGACGGTGGAAACCGCTTCGAAGGATCTTCTGCGTGAGGTGAAGCGTCACGGCACGAGCGACGAACAACTCGCGCAAATCTGGAAAAGCACGCCGGCGTCCGTGCGTCTCCAGCGTGCGCGTTACGGCGTCGCACCTGTTTTCAAACGGGTAGATACTTGCGCCGCCGAATTCGAATCGTACACGCCATATCTCTATTCCACCTACGAGGACGAAGACGAATCCGATGCCCAGGCGCGTCCCAAAATCATGATTCTCGGCAGCGGCCCGAACCGCATTGGGCAGGGCATCGAGTTCGACTATTGCTGTTGCCACGCGGCCTACGCGCTTCGTGAAGACGGTTTCGAAACCATCATGGTGAATTGCAATCCGGAGACGGTTTCGACGGACTATGACACTTCCGACCGCCTCTATTTTGAACCGCTCACGCTCGAGGATGTTCTCGCCATTGTCGAACGCGAAAAACCGCAAGGGGTCATCGTGCAATTTGGGGGGCAAACGCCGCTCAATCTCGCGCAAGAACTGAAGCGCAACGGCGTACCCATTATCGGTACGGCGCCCGAATCGATTGATTTGGCAGAAGACCGGCGGCGATTCGGAGGACTGCTCGATAAATTGAAAATCCCGCAGCCGCGCAACGGCACCGCGCTCGTCCCGGAAGAAGCTGCGCGCGTAGCCGCCGAAATCGGGTTGCCCGTGCTCGTGCGTCCGAGCTACGTTCTCGGCGGCCGTGCCATGGTCATCGCCTATGATGTGAACACCGTGCAGGATTATGTCGCGCAAGCCGCACTCATGGGCCCTGCGCGGCCTGTTCTGATCGATCAGTTTCTGGAAGAGGCCACGGAAGTAGATGTCGACGCTCTCGCTGACGGAACCGATGTTGTTATCGGCGGCATTATGGAGCACATCGAGGAAGCCGGCGTACATTCCGGCGACTCCTCCTGTGTGCTGCCGCCGGTCAGTTTGTCGCCCACAGTCCTCGAACATATCCGCGAGTACACCAAGCGCTTGGCGTTGGCGCTGAAGGTCATTGGATTGATGAACGTACAGTATGCCATTCAGCGCGAAACCGTCTACGTCCTCGAAGTAAATCCGCGTGCCTCGCGCACCGTCCCTTACGTGAGTAAGGCGACCGGCGTGCCTCTCGCAAAAGTCGCCGCGCGGCTAATGGCCGGCAAGAAACTGGCCGATATGGACCTGCCGATCGTGCAACACAACGGCGTCGCGGAAATTGCCGTGCATGAATTTTATTGCGTGAAGTCACCCGTCTTTCCGTTCAATAAATTTCGCGGGGTGGATACGATTCTTGGCCCGGAGATGCGCTCGACTGGGGAAGTCATGGGCATTTCCACGTCGTACGGATTGGCGTTCGCAAAAGCGCAGCTTGCTGCCGGCCAAAAACTTCCTCGCAAAGGTACGGTTTTTCTCAGCGTCAATGATCGCGATAAACGGCATCTCGGCTCGCTCGGAAAAGAACTGCAGGAGCTTGGTTTCCGATTGCTTGCCACGCGCGGCACTGCCGCCGCCCTCGAGGCGGCAGGCATCGCGGGCGAATCTGTTTTCAAAGTGAACGAAGGCCGTCCGAATATCGTCGACCTCGTGAAAACCGGCAAGATCGACCTGGTCATCAATACGCCCCTGGGCCGCGAATCCTTCTACGACGAAAAATCCATTCGCCGCGCGGCGATTCGCTACAATATTCCCTGCATCACGACGCTTGCGGCCGCCCACGCTGCTGCCCGTGGAATTCGCGCGCTGCTCGATCAGGGCACGGAAGTTGCGGCTCTGCAGGATTTGCATCGCGGCAAGGTTGCCACTTCCGGCAGCTGAGCCTCAGGAGACTAGCCCAGTAAGGGCTTTGGAGAATGACCATGAACGTATCCGGTGTTTTTCCCGCGCTTACCACGCCATTCGCCGCTGACGGTTCAGTTTCCGTCGAGGACCTCAAGCACAACATCCGCAGGTACAACGCGACGGGGCTTGCCGGATACGTAGCCATCGGTTCTACTGGCGAATCTGTCCTGCTTTCGCGCAAGGAAATCGACACGATCCTCATCGCGGTAAAGGAATCCGCCGCTCCGGCGAAATTGCTCATCGCCGGAACGGGCGCGGAATCCACTGCCGAAACCATCGAACGCACAAAACGCGCCGCCGAACTTGGTTACCAAATAGCGCTGGTCAAGACGCCCTATTACTACAAGCCGGTCTATAAACCCGAAGTCTATATCGCGCATTACCGCCGGGTCGCCGATGCTTCGCCCATTCCCGTGATGCTGTACTCCGTTCCGCAATTTACAGGAGTCACTCTGGAAGCTGCCGAAATCGGCGTGCTTGCGCAGCATCCAAATATTATTGGTATCAAGGAAAGCTCCGGGAACGTCCAGCGCGCCGCGGAAATTCTCGCGGCCGTTCCGGCATCGTTCAATCTTCTGGTCGGTTCGGCGAGCATGATGTTCCCATCACAGATTCTTGGCGCGGTCGGCGCGATTCTGGCGCTAGGCAGCGCACTGCCGGAGTTGTGCGTCGCTCTGTTTGACGCCGTTCGCTCAGGCGATCTTGATAAAGCCCGCGAACTGCAGTCCGCCATTCTGCCTGCGTCGAGACTCATCGTTTCGCAATGCGGCATTCCCGGCGTAAAGTACGCCATGGAACAAGCGGGTTACCGCGGCGGCGATCCGCGTCTCCCCATGCAACCTGTCCACGAAGAACAAAAACAAGCCATTCGAACGCTGATGGCCAAAATGGACGCTCGAAGCTCCGCCGGCGAATCGGCACGCCTTTCCGGCGCCGTCTCCGTCTAAATGGTGCTAGTCTCGCTGCAGGTTGGCTTTGCAAATGCTTTGCCGAGCGTTGGGATTGGCTTGATTTGCTTGTGACGAAAGGCTGTCGGTATCATCTAATTCCCGATGGAATGTAGAAGCCTGCCGTTTCGACAGCTCCCGCATCAGTCCAAGCTCTTTCTCCAATTCCTCGATAACTTTTCGTCCGTCAAGCAGTTCTACGGACATCCGCCGACCATGCAGGCCGTGAAAACGCTGGCTCGTTCGCTCGAGTATCCGCGGGAACGAAGGGCGGAAGTTGCCGCGATTCTGACCGAGCAAAACGCGGCGTATGGAGCGGGCGATGCGACGAGGGAAAATCTTTCGCGTTTCGCGAAGGGCGCGGCGGCCGTCGTTAGCGGGCAGCAAGTCGGATTGTTTAGCGGGCCGGCGTACGCCATCTACAAGGCGGTGAGCGCGATTCAGATTGCGCAGGAATTGACACGCTCCGGTGTGGATGCGGTTCCGATTTTCTGGATGGCGACGGAGGATCACGATCTGGATGAAGTGCGCTCTTCGACATGGTTTCACAATGGCAAGCTCAAGCGGTTTGAGTTGCCGGGAAATGGCGATGCGGGCTCGCCGGTAGGGCGGATTGTGTTGGGAGCGCAAGTCACGGGAATGGTGGACGAGGCTGCGGGAATACTGACCGCCTCGGGCGGAGAATTTCTCGCGGGGATTTTCCGGGAGAGTTTTGGCGCGCAGGAAACATACGGAAGCGCGTTTGGAAAACTGTTTGCACGGTTGTTCGCGGAGCAAGGGCTGATTCTGCTCGATCCGCTGGACGCGCGGTTGCACCGTGTTGGGGTGAAAGTTTTGCGCAAGGCGGTAGAAGAGCGCGACGTGCTGGGCGAGGCGCTGCTGGCACGCGGGAAAGAACTGGATAAGGCGGGATTCGCGGCGCAGGTGAAAGTCACGGCGCGGAGCACCCTGCTTTTCCGCATCGGAGCAGGTACTCGAAGAGAAACGCTGGGAGAGACGAAAAAAGAGGCAGAGGTGGTTACGCGAGAAACCGCGCAAAAAAGCGTACGGCAGCCAGTCACTTTCAGCGGGGGGAAATTTGTTTCGGGCGAGCAGAGCTGGACCAGGGAGGAATTGGTCCGCGCCGTGGAAGCCGAGCCTGAAAATTTCAGTCCCAATGCGCTGCTCCGTCCTGTATTGCAGGATTTTCTCTTGCCGACCGTGGCGTATATCGGAGGGCCTGCGGAAATTTCTTATTTTGCGCAAGCGGAAGTGATTTACAAAAAAGTGTTCGGGCGCATGCCGGTGATTCTGCCGCGTGCGTCGTATACGATTCTGGATGCGAAAACGGAGAAGTTGTTGAGGCGATATGGTTTGAAAGTCGAAGACGTTTGGCGTGGTTCGCAGGAACTTGAACGGAAGATGGAAACAGCGAGCGTGCCGCCAACGCTGGGAAAGAACTTTGATAAGACGGTGAAAGAAAGCGCACGCGCGCTTGCGCAACTGAAAAAGCACATTGTGCGCCTCGATCCGACGCTTGGCGGAGCTGTCGAAACGGCTCAGAGAAAGATCGCGTTTCAGCTTGAGAAACTGAAGCGCAAAACAGGGAAGGAGCGGGCGTTGAAAACTGGATTGATAGCTGCGCATCAGGAATTTCTCGAATCGCTGCTGTATCCGCACAGGCTGTTGCAATCGCGTGAGCTGTGCTTCCTGCCGTTCCTGGCGAGTTGGGGTATGGGCGGGTTGAAGGAACTGCAGAAACTGTCGGGCAGCGCGAAGTTCAGCGAACACAAGATTCTGCGGATTCCCTGAGACCCGGAATTCTGTACGCCCAGGGGCCGAAGCCGGGCGATGTTTTCGCGGGGCGCGAATTGGGCGGGCATAACGAAACGTCCTCTCCATGCGTTCGGCTGAGTTCCTCGACCTCGAATCTCTCCAACTCCGGACGCAAGACTACTTGACCTGGCCGTACGAGATAGAACCTGGTCCGGACGTCAACCCCAAGAACCAGGTTCAGAAGATGAACCCGGTTACCCACCGTGCTGTTCTGGCTTGTGAGTTGGGAGATCTTCTTCATGGGAAAGACGGGTGCCTGCCCAGATTCGACAGTCGTCAGCCGGGCCACACGCTGGTGAGTTATAGCTATATGCAAGTCTATATGGCTATAATGCGCACCTAAAGGAGGATACCGCTATGGCTGACCAGCATGAGGCTCAAAAGGAATATGTAGCGAGATGGTTCGAAGAGGTTTGGAACCGGTCGAAGCGTGAAGTCATCGACGAAATGTTCCCCGAGGACTGCGTCCTTCACGACGGCGGCACGGAGTACCGCGGCCCCACGCAGTTCAAGGTTCTCTACGATGCTCTTCGCGCGCAATTGTCCGAAGTTCGAATCACTCCGCTTGAGGCAGTCTCCGAGGGAGACCTGGTGTGCATGCGCTGGTCTTGCTCCGCGAAACAAACCAGCACAGGCAAGCCAGTGACAGTCACGGGGATGAGTATCGTCCGCTTCAGGGACGGCCGTTTCTCCGAAGCCTGGCAAAATTGGGATCAACATGGGCTGCTCCAGCAGCTCGATGAAGCAACGCCTAAATTGTTCTTTCGAGCCGCCGGGTAAACCGCAAGCCAAGGTCAGTGATTAACGGGCGATGAATGTGTCTAGGTGCAGGTTGGGCGGCTCATGTGTAGGTGCCAACACATGGGGCAGCCGGCCGGAACATTTCCATGAGGAGCGAGGAGATATGAAATCGCATCTGGGACGGATCGCGTTCAACGTGTTGGGAGCGATTGGGCTGATGATGACGGGTTTGGCAGCGGAAGCGCAGACCGGACAAAACCTGGTGATCAACGGCGACTTCGAAAAGGGCAACGCTGGTTTTACTTCGGGATACACCGTAGGTGACGTGTCCAACCCGGGCGGGTACGTGATCGGGACTAGCCCATCCAAAGCACCTGGAGCTTTTGGGGATTGGTGCAACTGTGGGGATCACACGACGGGAACGGGAATGATGATGATTGTGAATGGGGCGACTTCCGCGGGAGTGCCTATCTGGGGGGAGACTGTAAATGTCACGCCGTCCACGGAGTACACCTTTTCCTTCTGGGGAGCGGAAGTCGATCACGACAGCTCTTCGTTGCCCCGCGTGTTGGTGAGGATCAACGGCAGAATGATTGGAAACAGTACGCTTCCGCAGTACAGTCCCGATAACGGCGGAAAATGGGAAAGCCACACGTTCCGCTGGAACTCGGGCACAAGCCATACCGCAGACCTGGCCCTTGTCGACCAGAATATAGATTCGGGCTGGAATGATTTCGCGCTGGACGACATCAGTTTCAGCGCTGGGTCAGGAGTTGGAGGCGGGACGGGAACGCCGGCCGGGAATGCTGCAAGCTCCGGCGCAGTTACCACGCACGCGCAGGTCTCGGTGAAAGATGAGCAGGGAGTGGAAATCTCGCTCAAGCAAGAAGAGAAGCTTGCGGTGATGTTCGTAGAAACCATCGGCTCGATGGAGGACGATTGCAACCGTCACCTTAGCCGGAGATGTTCGCTCGCCGAACTAATCGCTGGACCGACGTCGCCGGGTTGGAACATCGGGAGGTTGAAGTATGATCCGGCGCGAGACCCGAATTATAAGTACACCGTCACGATTAGCGGGACAGGCTGGGTAGCGAGCGCAACTCCGCAGCGTGCGGGGCTGGGGGGCATTTTCGTGGACGGCAATCACGGCATGATACCGAATTCCTACTACAAAGCGAACGGACCGGCCTCGGCCAAGGACACGCGGTTGGGCGAGATTTCCGTCGGCGGAGAGACCTTTCAAGTTCACTGAGGCTTGAGGCGAAGTGCGGAGTACCCACGAAGTAGTACCCACAAAACTGTTACGAGTCTGCTGCGCCCCCTAGGGAATCCGTTGTGAAAGTGGCAGTACCGCACGGCATATTCTCGGTGCGCTAACGGTTTCCGCAGATTGACGTCAAAGGGGGCAGCGGAAGCACAGTAGGCCTGGAAGTCATCCCTAATAACCTGGAGTGCGGGAGTGGTTATGAAAAAATTTGTGCTGGGATTTATTGTTGGGATTTTGACGATACCGGTGGGGGCGTGGGCGGCGGCTTGGATGGGATGGCTGCCGGTTGGCGCGAATGCCAGGCCCTCGGCGCTGGAAACCGAGTTTGCGCATTTAGCGCTGAACCGAGGGGTGGCAAGGAGCGCGCCGAAGCTGTCGAATCCGATTGCCCCGTCCGACGAAAACTTGATGGCGGGAATGAAGCTGTTCAAGGACGATTGCGCGGGCTGCCACGGCGATCCGAACGATGCGGCCAAGCGCGAAGCGAAAGGCATTCTATATCCCAGCCCTCCGGTGTTTGCGTTGCATCCGCCGCGCAAGCCTGATTATCAACTGTTCTGGATTGTTAAGAATGGCGTGCGGTACTCGGGGATGTTCTGGTGGGACGGGCAATTCGGTAAAGATGCGACTGGGAAAGACGTTTCGGATGAGAAAATCTGGACGGCCGTGACGTTTCTGACGCACATCGATTCCTTGCCGCCGGCGGTAGATGCGGCATGGCACAAGAAGGGTAACGAATAAACAGAAATGGTCAGCCTCAGAGGGACGACCATGCAGGCTTGATTCCTTGTCGCCGGCGTGGGTCGATGAGGAGATCGCGGCGAAAAGGGACCGCATTGGTGGCGCTCCCGCGAGATCGTTTACTCCTGTTCGAGATTGCGGTAGGGCTGCGGCGGAGTGCGGTTGTGGTGGGTGCGGAGGCGCGAGAGCATGGCTTTGAGGCGCTGGCGGTCTTCATCGCCCAGGACGACGAATCTCAAGCCAAGGCCAGCGCCACGTTGTACATGGCGAACGATGGCGTCGGCCTTAATGCGGCCCTCTTGAACGAGAAAGTCGAGTTTGGCGGGCATACCTTCCTGGACTTTGAGATGAGGAGTTTGGATGAAGAGGCCGTCGATGCTGATGTCGAGGACGCGGGAGACGTCATCGCGGCCATTGCAGCGCCAACAAACCCAAATGTCGTCTGAAGCCGGAAGCCGGGTTAAGGCGCGACGGGAATAAGAAGATTTCTGTACCAAGAGGGCCCCCTGAGCGGCCGCACGATGTTGGGAACGAGAGGCTTCGTATGCTGACCCAACTTGGTGCCTGCACGCTGCTGACGTTTACGGCTACGAATCTCGAGTCTCACGGTGTTTTCTTCATTGCCTAACCTCTGATCTGCACAGTATGTGCAAAGAGAGCGATGCTTCATTGATAGTGCAAAAACGTGGGAAATCGTTTCTTCGATAGCTATGCGGCGTTGTGCTCTCCGTGGGCGACAGAGGCCAGGCTCGCGACCGGTGCCAGGGCGGGGGCGGAGGCGGAGGCTAAGGTGCCGGCGGCATTGCGGAGGCCCGAGAAGCGGAGGAAGGCTAGCTCGGCGCTCTTGAAGAGCATGTAGAGGCCGATGACGACAAGGGCGACGATTATAAAAACGCTGGTGAAGATGGCATAGGCGGCGAACAATTCCCGGACGAAATAAAGTTGCGAGGCTGCGACAATGGCAAGAAAGCACCAGAGCCAGGTGCGACGACGATCGTGGGAGGAGGCTGATGCCGCTGTGGCGACGGCGCTGGCTGTTGCGACGGTTTCCGAGGATCCTGCGAAGATTGCTCGTGCTGCGATGCTCGTTGCCAAGTCGGCCTCCTGATTTTTTTGAACAGCGGTCCCCGCCTGGGACAAAGGCCGAGACCGCCGTTCTGCTTCCTTGGTGGACATCCAAGTCAGCGTGTGTGGATGACGATGTGCACTTTCGCGCAGAAGTGGACAAGCGACAATGCTTTGGGAATGAACTGTGGGTGGACTGCAGGTGAACCAGCGGAATCGAGCGGAAGTGCTGATGGTAGAATTTGTGAGTTTTCGGGAGAGAGACGATGGAAGTTTTGCGAGTGAAGACTGAGCGGCGGACGGAGTTTGTGGATGTGACGAGCGAAGTGAAGCTGGCGGTCGAGAGAGCCGGCGTGGCTTCGGGAGTGTGCTACGTATATGTGCCGCATACGACGGCGGGAGTGGTGATCAACGAGCATTTTGATCCGGATGTGGCTACGGATCTGGAGGGGATGTTTGAGCGGTTGGTGCCGCGCGTGGGGCCGTATCGGCATGTGGAGGGGAATTCGGATTCGCATGCAAAGGCGGTTTTGACGGGAAGTTCACAGATGATTTTTGTGGAAGAGGGAAAATTGATGCTGGGGCGGTGGCAGGGAGTATTTTTTTGTGAGTTTGACGGGCCGAGGGAGAGGAAGATTTGGGTGAAGGTTGTGGGAAGTAACGACGTCACGAAGTAGCGAGATTAAGATGAATTTCTCGGCGCCTCGGATTGATTCGGATGGGGCTTCGGATTTTATTAACACGGAGAGCACAGAGTTCGCTGAGGCCACAGAGAAGAGGGGTGTGTTAGAGTTTTTGCGATGAGTACGGCGACAAATAGGTTGGGGATTTATGTGCAGGTGCCGTTTTGCCAGACGAAGTGTACCTATTGCAATTTTCATACGGGAGTGGTGGCGGTGGGGAGGTTTGCGCCATATGTGGAGGCGGTTTGCCGGGAGATTCGCGGGTATCGGGAGTTTTACCGGGCAGCGGGCGTAGCATTACCAGACGGATTCGAGAAGGCTGCGGTGGATACGATTTATTTTGGCGGGGGGACGCCTAGTTTGTTGGAGGCGGAGTTGTTGGGGCGGATGATTGGGGTAATTCGGGAGACGTTTGGGGAGGATTCGCGGCATCGCGCGGAAGTCGAAGAGGGAGAGGCAAGCCCCTCCCCTAAAGACGAGTTGCGATCAATTGGGCAGATGGAAGTTACATTGGAGGCGGATCCGGAGACGGTTACCGTCGAGAAAGCTGGGGCTTGGGCGGCGGCGGGGATTAATCGGGTTAGTTTTGGGGTGCAGTCGTTTTCGGATCGGGAGTTGGCGGCGGCCGGGAGGATGCATCGCAGGGCGGATATTTATCGGGCGGCGGAGATTTTGCGGTATGCGGGGATGCGGAATATTAGTTTTGATTTAATTGCGGGTTTGCCGTGGCAGACGGCGGAGAGTTGGAGGGAGTCGCTGGAGGAAGTCAGAAAACTGTCGCCGGAGCATGTTTCGGTTTATTTGTTGGAGGTGGATGAGGGGAGCAGGCTGGGGTTGGAGATTTTGCAGAGTGGGGCGCGGTACTCGGCTGCGGCTGTGCCTAGCGATGATGCGATGGCGGATTATTATGAGACGGCTTGTGCGTTCTTGGGAGAGTTGGGTTATCACCATTACGAGATTTCGAACTGGGGACGGCCGGGATTTGAGTCGCGCCACAATTTGAAGTATTGGAGGCGTGAGGCTTATTTGGGATTTGGGGCGGGGGCGCATTCGTTTTCGGGTGGGCAGCGGTGGGCAAATGCTCATGATGCGGCGGAATATGTGTCGGCGATCTCGGAAGGGAAGTTGCCAGTGGAGCAGGTGGAAGCGGTGACGCGCGAGAGTGCTTTGGAGGAGGAACTGTTTTTGGGGTTGCGGCAGTTGGATGGGATCAATGTGGGGAGGATTGAGAGAGAGTACGGGGTCTCGCTGGCGAACCGTTTTGAAGGGCTGGAATCGGCAGGGTTAATTGAACGACAGGACGGAATCGTGCGGCTTGCTCCCGCGAGACTGAGTGTTTCGAATGAGGTGTTTGTGGAGTTGATGCGGTGATGCGCTTTGTGACTCGACCTCGCTTCAATTGGGCGGGGACTCTTGCACAGGGACCACAGAAAAGAGGGGAGCGATATTGTGAGCGGGACGATTGCTAAGAGTGGGATGCGGAGTGAGGCGGATGGCGTGATGGAGTTGGAGAACGTGGTGGATTTGCGGAGTGATACGGTTACGCGGCCGACTGCCGGGATGCGGCAGGCCATGGCGGACGCTGTTGTCGGGGACGATGTGTATGGTGAAGACCCGACGGTGAACCTGTTGGAGAAGCGGGCGGCGGAGGTGTTTGGTAAAGAGGCAGCGCTTTTTGTGCCTACCGGGTGTATGGGGAATTTGATTGCGATCAAGGTGTGGACGCATCACGGGAATGAGGTGATCTGCGACGAGCGGAGCCATGTGAATTTGTATGAGTTGGCGTCGATGGCGGCGATTGCCGGGTGTATGCCGCGGATTGCGCGAGGCGAAGATGGTTTGCTGACATGGAAGCAAGTGGAGGAAGTGATTCGGCCGAAGATTTATTACGATTCGCAGACGGCGCTGGTGTGCGTCGAGAATACACACAATATGTGGGGCGGGACGGTGTATCCGACGGCGCAAGTGGATGAGATTTGCGAGGGGGCGCATGCGGCGGGGTTGAGAGTGCACATGGATGGAGCGCGGATTTTTAATGCGGCTGCGGCGCTGGGAGAAGATGTGGCGCGGATGACGCGCGGGCTAGACTCGGTGATGTTTTGTTTGTCGAAGGGACTGGCTGCGCCGGTGGGGTCGATGATTGTCGGGAGCGCCGAGTTTATTGAGAAGGCGCGGATTTACCGGAAGATGTTCGGCGGCGGGATGCGGCAGGCAGGGGTGATTGCGGCGGCGGGATTGATCGCGCTTGAGGAATCGCCGAGGCGACTGCATGTCGATCATGAGAATGCGCAGTTGTTGGCGAAGGGGATTGCGGCGATGCCGGGTCTGAAAATTGATCCCGAGAAAGTGAAAACGAACATTGTGATTCTTGATTGTGAAGGGACGGGGAAGAACGCGGTGGAGTTGTGCGATATGCTGCGAGAGAAGGGGATTTGGGCGTTGGACACGGCGACGTATTCGGTGCGGTTTGTGACGCACTGCGATGTAGATCGGCCGGGATGCGAGAGGGCGCTGGTGGCGCTGGGAGAGATTGTGGGGCGGCCGCACACGGCTAGGGCGTCGTAATAAGAAGTGAACAAGATGGCGATGGCCACGAGGAGATTTCGGGTCGGAGACAAGGCAAAGGTTGTTGGGATGCCGCCTATGTCGTTTGCGCCTGGCGTGAAGGATAAGTTGGGTACCGGAAGACTGTTTAAAAGCATGCTTGGAAAGGTCTACGCCGTTAGGGGATTCGACAAGTACGGAAACGCAGAACTCCGTCCAAAACGATCAGATTTCGTTTGGACCGAGCCGGTGCTTTTGAAACTCCGTGAAGTGAGCTCGACGAAACGCAAGCACTAACCTACAGTCAACCGCCTTAATCTGGAGAAAACATGTGAGAAGAGACGGACCGGAAATGCAGCGGTGTTGTGTAAAATAGTGCATAAGCGGAGCTTTGGTGGAGTATAGCCGAAGCATATAGCCGCGCGGAGACAACGTGGACTTCACTTTTACTGAGGAACAGCAGCAATTGCGGCGGAGTGTGCGGGAGTTTGCGCACGGCGAAATATTGCCGCATGTAATGGAGTGGGACGAGGCTTCGCATTTTCCGGTGGAGATTATGCCGAAGCTGGGCGAGATGGGGCTGCTCGGCGTGATTTTTCCGGAACAGTACGGCGGCGCTGGGCTGGGATACATCGAATATGTCATTGCGATTGAAGAATTAGCGCGTGTGGACGGGTCCGTTGGGCTGATCGTTGCGGCGCACAATTCGCTGTGCAGCAATCACATTTATAAGTTTGGAACGGAGGCACAGAAGAAGAAATATCTGGTGCCGTTGGCATCGGGGAAAAAGATCGGGGCGTGGTCGTTGACGGAGCCAGAAGCGGGGTCGGACGCGGGCGGAACGAAGACCACGGCGCGGCGCGATGGGGGTTTTTGGGTGTTGAATGGAGCGAAGACGTTTACGACGAACGGGCATTACGCCGATTTTTGCGTGGCGATGGCGGTGACGGACAAGTCGAAGGGCTCGCATGGAATTAGCGCGTTTATCCTGGAAAAGGGGATGCCTGGATTCAAACCCGGTAAAAAAGAAAACAAGCTAGGCATGCGGGCGAGCGATACGTCTGAAGTAATCTTCTCGGATTGCCACGTTCCTGCCGAGAATCTTTTGGGGCCGGAGGGCGAGGGGTTTACGGGAAGTTTGAAGATTCTGGATGGTGGACGGATTTCGATTGCTGCTTTGGCGTTGGGGATGGCCCAGGGAGCGCTGGACGCGGCGGTAAGTTACGCGAAGCAACGGAAGCAGTTTGGGCAGGCGATCAGCGAATTTCAGGCGATTCAGTTTAAGTTGGCGGATATGGCGACGGAAGTAGAGGCGGCGCGACTGCTGGTGTACCAGGCGGCTTGGCTCGCGGATCGGAAAGATGTGCGGTTCACGCGGGAGTCGAGCATGGCGAAACTGTTTGCCAGCGAGGTGGCGGTGCGCGTGGCGAATGAGTGCGTGCAGGTGCACGGCGGCTATGGATTCATTAAGGATTATCCGGCGGAGAAATTTTACCGAGATGTGAAGCTGTGCACGATTGGCGAGGGGACTAGCGAGATTCAGAAGTTGGTGATCGCGAGACAATTGTTGGGCAAGAAGTGATTGGTGGCTGGAAAGTTACTCTCTACGGGAAACTTTCCACTTGCCATATTCCGCGCGTCGGCCTCTTGGCCGTTTAAGGGCGAATCTGCCTGCTTCGCGGATTCGTTGCTACACAGGCGCGATTCGCGCTGAACTTTTCCGTTCGAGTATCTCTTCCAATACCTCATAAGTGAAGACACCACTTAACGGCCCGACTCGGCCTTGTGACAGTTAAGTGGGGGCCAGTATCCAGAGAGTAGTATTCCGGCATGACAAGTACACTTGACATGGCCTAGTTCATTCATGTAAAGTATGCTTGTCTTTTGAGGAGCCAGCATGCAAATCTGCAACAAAAACCTCACTCCACTGCAACGCCGATCCCTGCAGTTGATGGGCAGCGCCATGATATTCACGGTCCTGACCAATTTTTCGACACCGGGTCTACCCAACCCGATTCTTGATCTATTCCCAAGCCTTTCGCAGTTTGCTGTTCGCAATGGGCATCCTTCATCGCTCCTTGTGGGATCGCTTGCGGCGTTTTCCGTACTGCCAGTGCTCTTTGCCATATGGGTGGCGGGCCGTTATTTGAAGGCCGAACCGGATGAGTTCATTCGTGCGCTGGTTGTCCGGGCGCTGCTTTGGGGCATCGCGGTGACGATGGCGGGAGACGCGGTTGCCGGAGTCTTCATAAATCTTTATTCGAGACCGTTTCCCATCGGCGTATTGAATGCGGATCTCTTTTTCATTTCGACGGGGATAGCCTTCCGGCTCGTCCAGTGGAGCTACAGGTGAAGAACTGTCTGCGAACGCTCCGTGCCGATCGGAGCTGGAGCCAGGCTGATCTTGCGCAAAAACTCGGAGTCTCGCGTCAGTCGGTCAACGCCGTCGAGACAGGCAGGTTTGATCCCAGCCTTCCGCTTGCATTTAAGTTGGCCAAGCTTTTTCAACTGCCCATAGAATCTATCTTCTTCGAGTAGGGCAGCTTTCTGTTTTGGAGTACGTGCGGAGTGCGAAATCCGGGATAATAGCCGGATGCGACTGGCCTCGTTGAGAGACCCACGGATAAAATATGCCGCTGCCTGTTGAGAACTGGGCGGAATTGGTGCGCGCTGGGGATGTGCGCGCAATTTCACGCGCGATTACGGCGATTGAGAATCATCAGGCGGAGGCGGAGGAATTGCTGCGGCGGCTTTTTGCGTCAACGGGGCGTGCTTATTTGACTGGAGTGACGGGGGCACCTGGAACGGGGAAGAGCACGCTGGTAGACCGGTTGGCGGCTTATTACAGAAAACATGACGAGCAAGTCGGCGTGATCGCGGTGGACCCGACGAGTCCTTATACGGGCGGAGCGATCTTGGGGGACCGGATTCGGATGCAGAGCCACGCCAGCGATGCGGGGATGTTTATCCGGTCGATGGCGACGCGCGGATTTATGGGTGGGTTGGCGCGAGCGACGGCGGAAGTGGCGTTGTTGCTGGATGCGGCGGGGAAGCAGGAAGTTTTGATTGAGACCGTCGGCGTGGGGCAGGATGAGATCGATATTGTGCGGCTTGCGGATTGCGTTTTGGTCGTGATGGTTCCCGGCATGGGCGACGACATACAGAACATGAAAGCCGGGTTGATGGAGATTGGAGACATTTTTGTTTTAAACAAGGCGGACCGCGAGGGCGCGGATCGGTTGGAGCAACAACTGCTGGCGATGTTGTCGCTGGTCATGCCGCGAGATGGCTGGCATCCTCCGGTGGTGCGAACGGTGGCGACGGAGAGCAAGGGGATTGAGGTGCTGGCGGAGACGATTGGGAAGTTTCGGAAACATTTTGAAACGAGCGGGGAACGCGAGCGAAAACATGTGGAACATTGGAAGCGGCGATTGCTGGGATTGATCGAATCGCGGTTGGTGGAGCGCGTGTTGGGAGGTGCGGGTGGGGAGGCGCGGTTGGCGGAGATGGCGAAGGATGTGTCCGAGCGGAAGAAGGATCCGTTTACGGCGGTGAATGAGTTGTTGGCGAAGAGTGGGGTTGCTTGAGGCGGTGGCAGTCGGCGTCGCGCATGATGGCAAGAGTTGCGGCTTGGATCGACGGGAGAGGCAAGCCCCTCCCCTACAAGGTGGGATGATGCGCTTGGGAGAGATTGAGATTCGGCACATTCACGGCGGGATTTTCTGGCTGGATGGCGGATCCATGTTTGGCGTGGTGCCGAAACCACTGTGGGAAAAAAAGATTCCTGCGGACGAGCGGAACCGGATTCCGCTGGCGGCGAATTCGTTATTGGTGCGGGCGGGCGGGAAGAACATTTTGGTAGAGACGGGCAACGGGACGAAATGGGATGCGAAGCTGCGGACCATTTATGGATTTGCGGAGGGCGATCCGTACGGAGATGCGCTGGCGAAGGCTGGAGTAAAACCGGAAGAGATCGATCTGGTCATCAATACGCATCTGCATTTTGACCATGCCGGGGGCAATACGCGGTTAGTGGATGGACGGCTTGTGCCCACATTTCCGAATGCGAAGTACGTAGTGCAACGGGCTGAACTGGAACATGCCATGCAGCCGACGGAGCGGGATCGCGCGAGTTATTATGCACACGATTTTGCGCCGATCACGGAAGCGGGGAAGTGGCAGTTTGTTGACGGCGATGCGGACATTTTGCCGGGAATCTCCGTGGTGAGCATGCCGGGACACAACTTGTCAGTGCAAGGCGTGCAGATTCGAGGCGGCGGGAAAACGCTGATGTTGGTGGCGGACTTGATTCCGACGCGGCATCATTTGCCGCTGCCGTGGATTATTGCGTACGATCTATACCCGCTGACGACGCTGGAGACGAAACGAAAGTGGCTTGGCGAGATTGTGGGGGATGGTTGGATTGTGGCGTTTGGACATGACCCTGATTTTCCCGCGGGAACTCTGCACGAACGGGATGGGAAAGTCGTTTGTGAACCCGTAGACCTGAATAGCTGACTTCACGGAGAAAAGAGAATGGCAGGCGTTAAAACGAAGAAGTCGAAGCGCGCGAATACGCAGGCGGACATAGGAATTATCGGGGGCAGCGGGCTGTATTCGATGAACGGATTGACGAAGACACGCGAAGTTCATGTGAAGACGCCGTTTGGAGAGCCGTCCGACGCGATTGTGCTGGGGCTGCTGGAAGGGAAGCGCGTGGCGTTTTTGGCGCGGCACGGGCGCGGGCACCGAATTTTGCCGGGTGAGATCAATTTTCGGGCCAACGTATATGCGATGAAGTTGTTGGGCGTGGAAAGAATTATTTCCGTCAGTGCGGTGGGGTCGTTGATGGAGGAACTGCGGCCGGGCGAATTTTTGGTGCCGGACCAGTTTGTGGACCGGACGAAGAACCGCGTATCGACATTTTTTGGAGACGGGCTAGTGGCTCACGTGGGATTCGACAAGCCGACGTGCGGGCAGGTTTCGGGCGTGCTGGCGGATGCGAGTGTACACTGCGGCGTGATGGTGCACCGCCGTGGAACGTATGTGTGTATCGAGGGGCCGCAGTTTTCGACGCTAGCTGAAGCTCACATGCACCGGCAGTTGAGGTTCGATGTGATTGGCATGACGAACGTGACGGAAGCGAAGCTGGCGCGCGAAGCCGAGATTTGTTACGCCACGATTGCAATGATCACCGATTTTGATTGCTGGCATCCGGAGCATGAGTCGGTGACGGCGGCACAGATTATTACAACGCTGGTGCAAAATGCGGAGAACGCTCAGAAGGTATTGCGCGAAGCGGTCCGGGCCATGCCTGCGGAGCGAAATTGCAAGTGCGGCGCGGCGCTGAAACATGCGCTGGTGACGGATATGAAGCTGGTTCCGAAGGCCACGAAGAAGAGACTCGAAGCAATCATCGGAAAATATAATTCCTAGGAGAAAACTGTGTCCTTACTTGTGGTGGGGTCGGTGGCGTTTGATGCGCTCGAAAGCCCTTACGGAAAAGTGGAGCGGACAGTTGGAGGTGCGGCGACGTATTTTGCCGTTGCGGCAAGTTTTTTTGCGCCGGTCAGCCTCGTGGCTATTGTGGGCGAGGACTTTACGGAGAAGGATGAAGCCATCTTTCGCGGGCGGCATATCGATACGGAAGGATTAGAGCGCACAGCGGGAAAAACGTTTTTCTGGGCCGGCAAGTATTCCGAGAATCTGAACGAACGGGTGACGCTGGCGACGGACTTGAACGTTTTTGCGGAATTCAAACCCAGACTTCCTGAGAAATATAAGAAGTCGCAATACGTTTTTCTCGCGAATATCGCGCCGGATTTGCAGCGCGACGTTTTGAAACAAGTGAAGGGAAGGCCGAGGCTGGCGGCGCTCGATACGATGAACTATTGGATTGAACGCACGCCGAGCGAATTGCGCGAGACGCTGCGGCATGTGGATATTTTGATGATCAACGATTCAGAAACGCGGCAACTTTCGAACGAGCACAACCTTCTGCGCGCGGCGAAACATATTTTCAAGATGGGGCCTTCGACCCTGGTGGTGAAACGCGGCGAATACGGGGCCATGATGGTGGACAAGCACGGCGTATTTTGCGTTCCGGCCTTTCCGTTGGAGGAGCCGCATGACCCGACCGGCGCCGGCGACAGCTTCGCGGGCGGCTTCATGGGATATTTGGCGGGCGCGAAGAACTTGAACGACGCCACGCTCCGGCGCGCGATGGTGTACGGTTCGGTGCTGGGCAGTTTTACGGTGGAGAAATTTGGGCTGGACCGGTTGCGCGTACTGAAACGGAGCGAGATACACGCCAGGGCACGGCACTTCGCGAAATTAACGCAATTCAAATTGTAGTGTGTAGAATCCTGCCTTAGCTTCGGAATGCAGGGGAATATGCTGTCTCTCGGCACTATCGTAGCGCGCCTGGCTTGGGCGGGGCTTCTGGGCGCGATTATCGGGGTTGAACGCAGCATTCGCCGGCGTCCGTCGGGAATGCGGACGGGATTTTGCGTTTCGCTGGGTGCGGCACTTTTTACGGTTGTTTCCATAGAAATTGCAAGACGGACCGGGGACACAAGCACAACACGAATTGCGTCGAATATCGTGCAAGGGATTGGATTTCTCGGCGCGGGCGTGATTCTACGCGAGCGGGGCAGCGTCACGGGATTGACGACAGCCGCGACAATTTTTGCCGTGGCGGCGATGGGGATGGCGGCCGGTGGAGGTTTGTACTCGGTTTCCGGGATTGCCTGCGCGTTGGTGCTGTGTGCCTTGGTGTTCCTCTTCTACGTCGAGGACTGGCTCAACTTGAAGCCGCGATACATGTTGTTCCGGATTTTTGTGGACCGCGCGGAAAATATGGTTACGGATGTACATCGCATTTTTTCGGAGCTCAGAGTAAATATCGATAATTTTCAGGTGTCCCTGGCCGGCGATAAGAACCTGATCCAGTTTGATGCGGAAGTCAGCACACGCCAGCAGGAAAAGGTTCTGGCAGAGCTGTGCAAGCCGGGCGTCAGTTGCGAAATGGTGCCCGTGGAGCGGCAAAACGGATGAGCACGCGGGCCAGCGGATTTGCGTCAACGAGGGCCGGCATGGAAATACGGAAACCGCGCGCGCTGAATTCACGAAGCGTGCTGATGCCATTTGCGCCCGCATCGCCGGCGGAGTTCGCAAAGGTGGTAGCCGGGGCAGAGGAATTGCGCAATTTAGGATTTCAAGTGGCGGATGCAACGCCGCTTGCGGCGGAAGGTTACTTCGCAGGATCTGAATCCGGGCGGCGAAGCGAGTTTTTGGGCGAGATAGAGCGCGAGGATGTCAGATGCGCTCGTTGCTGTCCGCGGTGGCTACGGTTCGAACTACTTGCTCGATAACCTCGAGGTGCGGCAACCCGGGGCGCCGAAGGTAATCCTCGGTTACAGCGATCTGACTTCACTGCAAGTTTATTTGTGGCAGAGGTATGCGTGGATCGGATTTTATGCGCCCATGCTGGCGGCGGGTTTGGACGCCGGAGCGGGCGTTGCAAAAGGGTATGACCGGGAGTCGCTACTTGCGGCCGTAGGCAAAACGGATGGCGGTTGGACGCTGAAATTGCGAGGCGAGACGCTAGTCGAAGGGGAAGCGGAGGGGCGAGTTCTAGGCGGATGTTTGACGCTTGTAGAGACGACGCTGGGGACGCCTTGGGAGTTGGATACGCGCGGGTCGATTCTCTTGCTTGAGGATCGCGGCATGAAGCCGTGGCAAGTCGATCGCTCGCTCATGCATTTGAAACAGGCGGGAAAATTTGATGGCGTCCAAGGAATTGTGCTGGGCGAATTTCCGGAATGCGACGCACCGGGAACCGGTCATGCGACGGTACGCGACGTATGCGTGCGTATTCTTGGCGCGCTCCGCGTGCCGATTGCGTTTGGAGCGGCCGTGGGGCATACGCCGAGGCCGATGCTGACTGTACCTCTCGGAGTGAGGGCGCGTTTGAGAGCGAGCGGAGAGGGTGAGTTGGAAATACTCGAGCCGGCGGTCGTGCTATGAGCGACGCGAAACATGTTCACGTGATTGGGATTGGCGGGTCGGCGATGGCGCCGCTTGCGGGCATGTTGCGTGAGCATGGCTATCGCGTAACAGGGTCGGATTCGGGAGTGTACCCACCGGCTTCGACTTTGCTGGAGAAGCTGGGAATTTCTTTTTTTCATACTTTTGATGCAACGAATTTGAACCCGGTGCCGGATCTGGTGGTTATCGGGAATATTATCGCGCGAGGAAATCCGGAGCTGGAAGAGGTTCTGGACCGGAAGATTCCTTACCGTTCGATGCCGGAGATTCTGGAAGAAGTGTTTTTGCCGGGCCGCCACTCGATTGTGGTGAGCGGGACGCATGGAAAAACCACCACGACGGCGATGCTGGCTTGGATTTTTCACACAGCCGGGAAGCAGCCGAATTTCCTGGTGGGAGGCGTCGCGGAGAATTTTGGAAAGAGTTACGGACTTGGCGGCGGCGAAGAATTTATTCTGGAGGGGGACGAGTACGAGACGGCCTTCTGGGATCGCGGCCCAAAGTTTTTTCACTACCACCCGGACGATTTGATCATCACTTCGCTGGAATTCGATCACGCGGATATTTACCGGGATTTTGAAACGTACGAGCTGGCCTTTCGGCGTTTGGTGAATCTGGTGCCGCGGCGGGGGCAAGTTGTGATTTGGGGAGATACGGAGCAATCCGGGCCGGCGTTGCGGCGGGCGGCGGAAAAGGCGTTTTGCTCGGTCGAGACCTATGGCTTTTCGAGCGGGAATGATTGGGTTGCAAGCGAGTTGGCGGTTGACGGCGGCGGAATGAAGTTTCGCGCCACGTATCAGGGCAAATTGGTGGGCGATTTTGCGCTGGGGGCGAGCGGGCGTCACAACGTTTTGAATGCACTGGCGGCAATGGCAGTGGCGCAGGGAAGAGGAATTGGCGCGGAAGATTTGAAGAAAGCGCTTGCGACGTTTAAAAGTGTGAAGCGGCGCATGGACGTGAAAGGGGAGGTGCGCGGGGTGCTAGTCGTCGACGATTTCGCGCATCACCCGACAGCAGTGCGCGCAACGATTGAAGCGGCACGAGCGCGTTGGCCTGGGCGGCGGCTTTGGGCGATTCTCGAGCCCCGCTCGAATTCGATGCGGCGAAAAGTGTTTGAGCAAACGCTGCCTCCTGCGCTAGCGCTGGCAGACCGTGTGCTTTTGGCCGGAGTGTTTCGCGCGCAACAGCTAGGTGACGAGAACAGGCTCGAGCCGGAAGCCGTGGCGGAAAGCGTGCGCGCGCTGGGAAAGAGCGCTCGAGTGTTTCCCAGCGCGGACGCAATTGCGGAGCAGCTTGCGACGGAAGCAGAAGCCGGCGATTTACTGCTAGTGATGTCCAACGGCAGTTTCGACGGGCTCTGCGAAAAATTGCTGAGTAAGCTTGGCCAACCCGTTCAGGTTTCTTCCGAGGGAAATCTCAGGTGATGACTAAAATGTGGCGCGGCGGGGCTAACTTCCCGGCGATTGCTTTCCTGGTGTTCGCGCTGAGCTGTGCTACGTCGAGCCGGGCGACGATCCGTTACGAGATTTCGCTCAGCCATCCGGAGCAGCACCTCTTCCACGTCACGATGACAATTCCCGACGTGAGCAGCGAAGTTACATTGCAGATACCGGCCTGGAACGCGCTTTATCAGATCCGGGATTTCAGCAGCCATATTCAGCAGGTGGAAGCTTTCGCCGGAACCGCAAGCGCTCCCATCGAGAAAGTGGACAAGGAAACATGGCGAGTGACGGGGCAAGGAACGATTACGATTCGCTATGCGACGTATTGGGATGAGCCCGGGCCGTTTGCCACGCAGCTTAACGTAGAGCACGCCTTTATCAATCCGGCCATGATTCTTTTTTATGTTCCAACGAGACGAGATGAGGAATCCACGCTCCTGCTTAACTTTGCCTCCAGCAACTGGCGTGCGGCAAGTGCCCTTTTAAGTGTGGACGTCGAGTATGGGCGGAATCACTCTTTGATGTTCCACGCCAAAAGTTATGACGAATTGACGGACGGCCCGATTGAAGTCGGGGATTTCAAGGAATTCAGCATACCGGGATTGCCAGTGGATATTCGCGCGGTGGTTCATGGTGACAATTGGAGCCAGAAAAAGATCGAAGGGGAACTAAGCCGTATTTGCGAGTACGAATTGAAGTTGATGGACGGCGCTCCGTTCGAGCATTACACATTTATTTTGCACATTGGAAAGGGAGCAGGCGGTGGGGGGATGGAGCATGCGAATTCGACGGCGATCGGGATCCCATCGGATGATTACTTGGCGGGAGTCGCAGCACATGAGTTTTTTCATTTGTGGAATGTGAAGCGCATACGGCCAGCTACGCTGTGGCCGGTGGACTTCAGCAAGGAGCAGTACACGCGGGCACTTTGGTTCGCGGAAGGCGTGACAAGCACGTATGGAGCGTACACGCTGGTGCGAACAGGGCTTTGGAGCAAAGACCAATTTTACGGTGATCTGGGCGAACAGATCACCGAACTGGAATCTCGGCCGGCGAATAAGTGGCAGAGCGCGGAGGAATCGAGTCTGGACGCGTGGCTCGAGAAATATCCGATGTACAACGGGCCGGACTGCAGCGTTTCGTATTACACCAAGGGACAGGTGCTGGGCGAACTTTTGGATATTTTGATCCGCGATCGCACGGACAACAAGAAAAGTCTCGATGACGTGCTGCGCGGGATGAACACGGACTTCGCGAAACAGGGAAAAACCTACCGGGACAGCCTGGATCTTCGTCTGGAAGCGGAGAAAGTGGCTGGTGGTTCGTTCGAGGAATTTTTTCGTGATTACGTCGCGGCCCCGGAGCCGCTTCCTTACCAGCGGATCGTCGCGCTTGCGGGACTCGATTTACGGTCGAACGAACATGCGCAGGCAGTACTTGGTTTTTCTCCCGAACGTGGAGCGGGCGGGGCGATGACAGTGCGGGCAGTCGACCCAGGGACGCCCGCCGAAGAGGCGGGGCTACAGCCTGGGGACGTCATCGTAAGCTGGAATGGCGGAGACATACCGCGCTCGCTTGGGCGATGGGTGCGGGAGCGGCAGCCGGGCGAATATGTGAAGCTGCGGATTCGCCGGGACGAGAAAGAGCGGGGATTGGAGTTCAAGCTGGGCGAAGAAAAAGTGATGCTGTACCAAATTGTGGAAGACTCGAACGCGGGAGAGAAAGCCCGGCAAATTCGTGACGGAATACTTCATGGGACGACGCAAACAATGGCGGTGCACTGACCGGCGGGACGTACTTGCCAAATTGGGCATACCTGCACTCCCGCGGGCAACTAAGGCGGTCCATCGCTCATCACAATGGGTGAGTCTATAAGCGTGCCATACAGCCGTGCCCCCTACCTCGCGCGGCCGCTGTTCAGTGAAGGATCGTAGTAACCCCAGCGCACTCAGGAGAGAGAAGGGTTCGACCGAAAAGGAGTTCGGAATTTCCGGATTCACTCGATCGTGCCAAAGCTGTGTGTAACAGCCTGACGGTGGAAGAGAGGTCATGCTTTGAAATCGACGATCATTTGCGGGATATTCGCGATACTTATGCTTCCGTTCCCAGCGGCGGCGTCACTGGGTGGCGACGTTACATCGGTGCAAGCCGATGTGGCCAAAATGCAGGCTACGCTAAAAACGAGCAATGGGGATTCTTACACAGTTCATGAATTGCAAACGGCGACCGGCGTAGCCGTCAAGGAATATGCTTCGTCCGCCGGAAAGATTTTTGCCGTTACGTGGAAAGGCCCCACGCATCCAGATTTGCGGCAATTACTGGGATCGTATTTTGAGCAGTTTGTGCAAGCGGAGCAAGCTGAAAGAGCGCAACGCCACGGCCACGGTCCTGTGTTCATCCAACAGCCCGGACTGGTAGTCCAAGTGGCGGGGCACATGAGGTCCTTTGCGGGAAGAGCATACGTACCTCAGATGATGCCAGCCGGCGTCCAGCTCGGGGACATCCGATGAAACTATCTTCGCGGCACGCATTGGCATCCATAGCATTGGCGATGACAACGGTGGCCATGACCAGCTGCTCGGGAGGCAGCGGCGGCAGCGTCAAAATGAGTGGCGGCGGGGGTGGCAGCACGACCTCCAACGTGCAGGCCATTACTGTTAATTCCGGACCGGCTGGCGGATATGTCGATGGCGCGTTCACCAGCGTAACGGTTTGCGTCCCGGGTAGTGCGGCAAGTTGTCAGACGGTCGATGGGATCCTGGTAGATACGGGATCCTCAGGGCTGAGAATATTGTCCTCGGCGCTTACGATTTCGCCCACGCAGCAGAAGGATTCGAGCGGCAATCCAATCGGCGAATGCGTTCCCTTTATCGATGGCTTTACTTGGGGACCGGTGCAGACGGTGGATATGACCATCGCCGGCGAGCAGGCGAAGTCCTTGCCCATACAGGTCATTACTTCCAATTTTTCCACCATACCTAACAGTTGTTTGAACAATGGCTCGGCGGAAGACGATCTTGCGGACCTGGAGGCCAATGGTATTTTGGGGGTGGGGAGTTTTCCGCAGGACTGCGGCGGTGGCTGCACGCAGAACGGAGCAAATAACCCCGGGTTGTATTACTCGTGTGCCGGGCAGAATTGCACGGTCACGACGGAAAGTATTTCCGATCAGGTGCAGAATCCGGTGGTGCTGTTTCCCACGGATAATAATGGCGTCGTTATTCAGCTGCCCGCGGTAACCGGCGCGGAAACGAGCATCAGCGGATCGCTGATCTTTGGCATCGGCACGCAGTCGAACAATGCGCTTGGGAGCGCCACTGTTTATACGGTCGATCCCAGCTTTGGAGATTTCACCACGATATTCAAGAACGTAACCTACAACGATGAGACCTTTCTTGACAGCGGCTCGAACGCGATCTATTTTCTGGACTCCACCACCGCGAACCTTCCGGCGTGTACCGACCTGACTTTTCTGTATTGCCCGACCACGACCCAAAACCTTTCTGCCGTGAACCAGGGGGAGAATGGGGCGACCGGTACGGTCAATTTCGTCGTGGGCAATGGCGATACCCTGACGGCCAATCCGAATGACGCTGCGATCAACGGACTAGCCGGGCCAAGCCCGAACCCCACTTTGTTCCCCTTCGATTGGGGGCTGCCTTTCTACTTTGGCCGCACGGTATTCACGGCCATCGATGGTGCCAATACGCCAGCAGGCGCCGGTCCCTACGTGGCTTACTGAGAGCACATCGGGGGTTCTCTGGAAGCAGAGCGCGGGCTTACCTGCTTGATGCGTGTGTCTCACGGGGCTCGCGTAACGCGATCGGCGGGTGCGGTCGATTGGGTCGACACCCCCCCCTATTTTCGTGTAAATATTCATTCTAAAGGGGTTTAAGTCCAATGTTCTGGAAGTGCTCATTCCAAAGGATTTACAGGCAAGTTTCGGAAAGTGCGGATTCCAAAAGAGTTAGCGAATCGAGGCGGATGACAGGTACCCGCGCTCTATGATCAGGGGGATGAAGGGTTCACGGATAATCGTTACTATCCCTCCGTCGATCTCTTTCTCGCCCATTAGGGATGCCAATCGAGGGCCGTCGAACCTTACCCCAAACCTTAGAAAAACTCGGTCTAAGAGGATGTCTCCGGACACGATCATAAATTGCCTGCTTTGCGATGACTCGCTAACTGTTCTCGCGTGTTCGCCAATCTTCATCGGAACGGTTTGGTTACACAAGACTCTTCGCGGCTGAGGGGCCGACGGCGAGGGTCAAAGGTTGGTCCCCTTCAGAGGGGGTCTGCCCGGGGAGCTCAAGCAGACACTCGGGAGAAGATCTGGAGTTGGTAAGGTCGGGAGGGGTGGAGAGGGGTGCGGCATTTTCGAGAACTTTGTTCCAGTGGTCGAATTTGTAGCTGAAAGGAAACTCCTTCTTAACGTGGGAGAGGCTCGATAGCATGACCTGGCCGAGGAAGGCGAGAGCGTTGGCTTTGCGAAGGAGGACACGGTCCTGGGATGCGCCGATTTCGCTGCTCAGACGCTGGGACTCGATAAGTTGGAGTTCTTGCCTGGCATGGAACAAGCATAAGGAAGAATGGTCGGGGCTGCGTAACATGCGGCAGTGGCGGCGGTCGGCAAATTGAAACTGGCAGCGCGAGGCGACGCCTGGGCTGGAATTCTCATTCGTCATAGAAGCCTCTTAAGAGTGGATTTGAGTTACTGAGTTTCGCCAAATATAGCGTCGTGCGACTGGCTGAGAAAGGCGGCGGCGAAACTGGATTGGGTGTGACTTTCCGAAAGAGAGAATACCACCGACTCCATAACTCTGTCAATTAATATCTTCGGGCTATAAAGCGCGCAGAAATTAACTCGAAAAAAATGGACGAGTTCAAGGTCCACTCATGTTTTAGTGCGGAGCCGCAGACGCCAGAATATTTCAAATTGGGGGCGGGTTCAGGATTTGGCATTCGCTTCTTAGGTAGCGCTTGACCGGCGGGGCGGGATTCGAGAGAGTTTTGCCTACGGCATGCTGCGCACGCTTTTCATCATTGTTTTTCTTTCGCTTTACATCCTGATACTCGGGCCACCGCTGCTGCTCTATACGCTAGTCACGCGGCATATCGATCCGTTATATTGGGCAGGATTGAAGGGCGTGATGTTTTTCGTGAGGGCGGTGGGAGTACGGGTCCAAGTAAAAGGAAGGGAGAAGATTCCTGGGGAAGTATGCCTTTTTGTGGCCAACCACACGAGTTCCGCGGACGCGCCTGCGGTGGTTGGGGCGATTCCAAGGCGGATTGCGGTTTTGTTGAAGGAATCACTGTTCAAATGGCCGATCGTGGGTCAGGCGTTTACGCTGGCGCATTTTATTCCTGTCAACCGGAGCGACCGGGGATCAGCGATTTCCAGCGTGGAGAAGGCAGCGGAGGCTATGCGCGCTGGACAATCCTTCCTGATATATCCAGAGGGGACGCGCAGCCCTGATGGGAGGTTGCAGGAATTCAAAAAAGGAGCGGTCGCGCTGGCGATAAAAGCCGGCGTGCCCATCGTGCCCGTGGTTTGTTCTGGGGCGCAGCGGGTGATGGCAAAACGCTCGATGGTGATTCGCCCGGGAGAAATTCTTGTCGAGTTTCTGGAGCCCATTGATGTTGCCAAGTATTCGTGGGAGGAACGCGAGGCCTTGAGACAACGCGTCTATGACGTGATGGCGGCAGGTTTGCCGCCGGACCAACGGCCGATTGGGTTTCCCGGGGCAGAGTAGAAACTAGCGATAGCTGGAAGTGCGCGGGTGCCCGCCGAGGCGCTCCAGTTCGGCCTCCAGTTCGCGGACGCGCTTCTGAAGTTCCGGCAAGCGATTGAGAGCAGCGACAGTCTTGAGCCATTGGCGATTGTCGACGGCAGGATAGCCAGAATACATCGAGCGCGGGGGAACATCATTGGGGATGCCACTCTTTGCGGTGATGACAGAGCCGTCACCGATCGAGAGATGGCCGGCAGTGCCGACCTGTCCGGCGAGAATGCAGCCGTCGCCAACTTTTGTGGAACCGGCAAGACCTACCTGGCCGCAGAGCATGGTATTGGCGCCCACTTGAGAAGCGTGCCCGACGATAACAAGATCATCGACCTTGGTGCCGCGGCCGATGCGCGTTTCTCCGACTGTGGCGCGGTCGACGCAAGCATTCGATTGCACTTCCACGTCGTCCTCGAGAATCGCAGGGCCAGACTGCCGCATTTTGTACCATGTGCCGTCGCTCTGTTTTGCAAAACCCAGTCCATCTCCGCCGATAACAGCGCCATTCTGCAGGATAACGCGATCTCCGATCTGGCAAAATTCGCGGACCACGGCATGCGAATGGGCGAAAAACTCGTCACCGATGTGCGCGCCTTGATAAACGGTGACGAAGCTGTGCAAGACGGCGTTGCGACCGATATGGGCGTCATTTTCAACGACGCAATATGGACCGATGTGTGCTCCTTCGCCGATCTTGGCGGATTTCGCAATGAGCGCCGTAGGGTGGAATCCCGGCTCATAGCGTGGTGCTTGATAGAAAAGTTCGATGGCGTGCGCGAAAGCGAGATAGGGGTTGGCGGTGCGCAGAGCGGCGAGTCTGGGCATGCCAGGGTCGCGCTCAATATGGATGCCGTCTTGAACTAGGATGGCGGAGGCGCGCGTCGTTTTGAGAAGAGGGAAGTAGCGCCGGTTGGCGAGAAAAGTGATTTGACCGGGTTCCGCGTGCTCAATGCCGGCGATTCCATGGATGGAAGTTTCGCCGGGGCCGTCGAGACGGCAACCAAGTTTTTGGGCGATGTCGGCAAGAGAGATGGACATAGGGACCGCTCCTTATTGGAAAGTGCGAGTCTCGCATAGCGCGAAGAGAGAAGTACAGCCGTGCGGCGCTATTCGTTGAAAAGCGTAGGTTGAGATGCGGCGAGAGCAGCGGCGGGTTTGCGCCGGGCAATGCCGACAACGCCGAGGACGGTCAGTTCGGTGAGGGCGCTGCGGGGGATAAAAATGCGGTCGGTGGAGGAGTTCAAATCCGGTGGAGTAATCTGGATGCCGTTGTCGAGCACGGAGAGCAAGTCGTTCGGAACGACGCCTTCGATCGTTTCGCCGTCGATGTACCGCAAGCGGACCCAGAGTCCATCCAGCTTGGGGCGACTGAGGAAGGCTTTGCGCTCAGGTTCGAAATCATCAGAAAACTCGCGGACAAAATAGATCGAGCGCACTCTCGCAAGAGGAATCTCCTGGTGCTCTCCGTCAGGGGTCAGAAGGTCGATGGGGTCGGCTTGCCCCAGACGCGAAGGGTTCAAATAGCCGCGAACGGGCTTTTTGTCGGCGAGGACAATGACGACCTTCTTGTGAGTAGAGGCTGGGGCGCGGTTTTTCAAAGAAATCAGTCAGCAAAAATCAGGAATGGGTGAAATTTGCGAATAATCAAGATGTATGTTATGTTAAGCGCGTTTTTCCTGTCAACCTATTGTTTTCATTAGAGTTAGGCCCCGGAGCGCCGGCCGTTGACCGATAAAAAGCATATCCTCAAATCGGCCTCGATCATCTCCATGGTAACGGTGGTTAGTCGTATTCTCGGCTACCTGCGCGACCAGCGCATTACCCTCCTTCTCGGAACCTCGCCAGTGGCGGATGCTTACGTGCTTGCCTATCGCATTCCCAACCTTTTTCGGCGGCTGGTTGCCGAAGGTTCGATGACGGCTTCCTTCATTCCCGTGTTTACCACATACATGAGCGAAAAATCGAAGGAAGAGGTGTGGGATTTCGCGAACAAGCTTTTCTGGACGCTGGCTTTTGTTGTTGCGGTGATTACCGTCCTGGGAATGGTTTTCTCGCCGGCGGTGGTGCATTTGTTCGCGGGGCACAATGTTGCAGCGGCGCAGGCCATCGACCTGAACCGCATTGTATTTCCTTATCTATTTTTCATCGCTCTGGCGGCGCTCGCCATGGGTATCTTGAACAGTTTCCACCTGTTCGGCCTGCCGGCCGCAACTCCCGTTGTTTTGAACATAGCGACGATTCTGTTTACGTTCGCCGTATTTCGAAAACATTTCCGGGATCCAGCGACGGCGATCGTTGTGGGAATCCTGGTCGGCGGAGTGTTGCAATTTCTGATGCAAGTGCCGCTCCTCGTGCAAAAAGGAATGAAATTCGATTTTGGTATTTCCTTTTCGCATCCGGGGATCCGAAATGTTGCACGCCTGATGCTTCCACGGCTGTTTGGCATCGGTATCGGGCAGATCAATTTGTTTATTGATACTCGTTTCGCGACGGCTAGTGTAATGCCTGAAGGAAGTCTCGCGGCGCTGTATGTTGCGGATCGCGTGATGGAGCTGGTTCTGGGGGGATATGCAATTGCGGTGGCCACGGCGATTTTGCCCATGATGTCGCATCAGGCGGCGGCCAAGGACTTCGAATCGCTGAAGAAGACGCTGGCGTTTTCCGTGCGCATCGTGGCTTTCATTACAGTACCGGCCGCGCTTGGTTTGATGATTTTGCGCGAACCGATCATCCGCGTGCTCTTCCAGCATGGACAGTTCGTGGCGGAATCGACGCGATTGACGGCCAGAGCGCTGCTGTATTACGCGATCGGGTTGCCGGCGCTGGCGACGGTGAAGCTGGTTGTTCCGGCATTTTATTCGACGGGAGACACAAAAACACCCGTGCTGGTGGCTTCGATCTCTCTGGTCATCAACATCGTCCTGAATATCGTGTTTTTGGAGTTTTTCTTCAAGCGCGTGCAAAACGGCGGGCCGGCACTAGCAACAGCCATCGCCAGTTTTTTTGATTTTTTCGCGCTATTCATCATTTTCCGCTTGCGGCACGGGGCCATGGAAACGTTGGACGTTTTGCGTTCGTTTGCCAAGATTTCCCTGTGCGCGAGCCTCATGGGCGTGGCGTGCTGGTTTGGGAATCACTACACAGAGTTCACAGTGCATTCTCGCTTCCTCGTTCAATTGACGGTTTTTGCCGGAATGATTACGGGAGCGACGGCGCTTTATTTGGGTCTGGCGTGGCTTTTCCGTTGCCATGAGATCCACGAAGTTTATGGCATCGCCACGCGACAAACGGCGAGCGCCGGGAACGGTTACGCGGAGCCTTGATGGAAATGACGGCAGCCATTTCGCTTTTTTTGACGCACGTGAAGGTGGAGAAAGGGTTGTCCGCCAACACCGTCTCGGCCTATCAGCGCGATTTGGAGAAGTTCCATGCATTTGCGCAGAAACGCAAACTTGAGCTGGATGGCGTTACTCGAGACGATCTGGTGGATTTTCTCGCGAGCCTCTACCGGGGGAAACTGGAAAGCCGGACGGTCGCACGGCAACTGGTCACGCTGAGGAATTTCTTCCGGTTCGCGCAAATTCAGGAGCTGATAACCAAGGACCCTTCACTGAATCTCGAGTCGCCCAAGATCCGGCGCACTTTGCCGGGCTATTTGAGGCTTGAGGAAGTAGAGCGGCTGCTGGCCCAGCCGGATGCCAAGATGGCGCTAGGATTGCGGGACCGCGCGATGTTGGAAGTGCTCTATTCGACAGGTTTGCGTGTTTCCGAGTTGATCGGATTGCGCGTAACAGACCTGGACGTAAAAGTCGGGTGCATTCGCTGCATCGGCAAAGGCGATAAAGAGCGGATTGTTCCGGCTGGGAGAAAAGCAGTGAGCGTGGTGGAAAAATATCTGCGCGAGGCGAGGCCCAAGCTTCTGGGGAAAGGGATTGCGAGCTCCGCGCTGTTCGTGAACCGGCGCGGCAAGGCTCTCAGCCGGGTAGGCGTGTGGAAGATACTTTCGGCGTATGGCAGACGCGCTGGATTGCGTGTGCCATTGACTCCGCATATGCTGCGCCATAGCTTTGCGACGCACTTACTCGAACGAGGCGCGGACTTGCGGTCTGTGCAGCTGATGCTGGGCCACGCGGATATCTCCACCACACAGATTTACACCCATGTAGTGGAAGAGCGTTTGAAGCAGATTTACAAAGCGCATCACCCGCGCGCGTGACGCGCGGCGGCCCCGGGCCCTTATTGCGGTTGCCACCGCGGCAGTCAGCGCGGGCATCCAGAATGTGAAGGAGTACGATGCCAGATTACATGTTCTTGCTGGAAAGCCGGTTGTCACCCGAACAGCGGGCGGCCATGATGCGCGTGCAGGAGCTTTCTGCCGCGATGGGGTTCAACGTTTACCTCACCGGAGGGACGGTACGCGACCTCGTGACAGGAGCTTCACTGCGCGATCTGGATTTCACGGTGGAAGGTAATCCGTCGAAGATCGCTCGGGAGTTGGAAAAGGGCGGAGCGAAGATTCTTTCCGAAGATGAAAAACTTCGCCAAGTCGAAATTCTCTTTGCCGGAGATTGCGACGGCAGCATATCTGCAGCGCGCGATGATCACTATGTGCGCCCCGGAACGCGGCCGGAGATCCGGTGGTCCACGATCATGGAGGATTTGCGGCGCCGAGATTTCTCGCTGAACTCGATTGCCATTTCTTTGAATTCTGCTTCACGCGGGTTGCTTCTCGATCCGACCAACGGGCTCTCGGACATCGAACGGGCCGAAGTGCGCGCCCTGACGATTCACAGTTTTACGAACCAGCCCGTACGCCTTCTGCGCGTGCTGCGCTTTGCCGCGAGAATGGGCTTTAAGATCGAGGCCCGTACGCAAGAGTGGTTTGACCTGGCCATCGAACGTGAGTTGCAGCACACCATCGCGCCGGAAGACGCGGGAGGAGAGTTGCGAGCAGTGGCTCGCGAAGAGCGGCCGGCCGTGGTTCTGAAAGCCTGGGAGGAGCACGACCTGCTCGAAGCAATCCATCCGGGGCTTGCCAAGCGGCACCCCGATTACGAAGCGATCGCCCGGCTGATGAAGGTTCGCGAGGATTTGTTTACCGCGGGATTTCGCCCGAAACTCGCGACTCCCATGATGCTTGCGATTCTTGGGCGTCTAAAGGACCGGGAGCAGAGCAACATCCTTTCGAAGGCGGGATTCCGCACGGCCGAAGCAGACGTCATTTTGGATTTCGAGAAAGAAGTGTTGGCCGACCAGAAGGAATTAACCGGGCGCAAATTGAACGCCCCGGCCGATGCATACAAATTTCTGGAAAAGCTTCCGGTGGATCGCATTGCTTACATGCTGGCGGAATCCAATAATTCGGGGGCAATTTCGAAGATCCGGGCCTATCTCCACAAATGGCGCCCCATCCGGGGAAGTCTGCCGTTGGTTGCAAATGAGTTGGAGGCCCTGGGCTATGCGCGCGGACCGAAATTCGACGCTATCATCGAGCAAGTTTTCGGGATGCAATTGGCTGGACGAGGCAAGACTCCGGAAGAGCGCGTAAAAATCCTGCGTAAATTGTCCGGAATCAAAGAACAGCCCAAGAAAAAGGAAAAAGAAAAGAAGCCTCCGAAAAGCGGGGAAAAGCAGCCTGCAGTAGCCGCGGCCGTGCCGGCCAGCGAGAAGGGTGCAGCGGGAAAAGTCGCTGCGGGACACTTGCACAAGAATCACCCGGTAATGCTAAAACAGGCTGCAAAACACAAGGCCGCCGAGCGTGCGAAACACGCTGCCGGCGGCAAAAAGAGCGGCGGGAGAAAATAATTCGCGGAGGCTGAAGGCTTCGCCCAAAAATAACTGAGAATGCAATTCGCAATTCACGCGCTAGAGTTCTAGAATCGAGATCCATGGGTCAGCCGCAGTTTGTTCATCTCCACGTTCATACGGATTACAGTCTGCTCGACGGAGCGTGCGAAACGTCCGAGCTGCTCGACGAAGCGTCGCGGCAGAAAATGCCCGCAGTGGCCATCACTGACCACGGAAACCTCTTTGCCGCTGCCAATTTCTTCAATGAAGCCAGCAAGCGCGACGTCAAACCGATCATTGGGTGCGAAGTCTACGTGGCGAAAGGCAGCCGCCACGACCGGGGAGAAAAGACCAACGGCGCAAATGGACCGGATCGCGGGGAGGCAGAGCCGGGTACGCGCGGGAGCAACCATCTGGTGCTCCTCTGCGAATCGCTCGAGGGCTATCACAATTTAATCAAGCTGGTCTCCTCCGGCTTTCTCGAAGGTTTCTACTACAAGCCGCGCATCGACTACGATCTTCTTGCGAAGCATAGCAAAGGGCTGATCGCACTGTCGGCGTGCCTTCGTGGTCCTGTAACGGAAGCGGTCGTGGATGAAAAGTTTGACCAGGCGCGCGAGAACGCCTACCGTCTGCGCGACATTTTCGGCAAAGGCAATTTTTTCCTGGAGATTCAGGATCAAGGCCTGGAAATCGAGCAGGGAGTGAACCGCGAACTGGTCCGCCTTGCCAAGGAAACCGGCATTCCTCTTGTGGCCACGAATGATTGCCACTATCTGCATCACGGGGACGCGCACGCGCAGGAAGTCTTGCTGTGCATTCAAACGGGCAAAACGATGAGCGACACTCATCGCATGAAGTTTGCAACCGACCAGTTCTATTTCAAATCGGCAGCGGAAATGGCGCAGGTGTTTGGCGAGCTGCCGGATGCGCTCAGCCGGACAGTGGACATCGCAGCGCGTTGCAATGTAAAGGTCGAACGCATCCCGAATCCATTTCCAGAGTTTACGATTCCCGAAGGACACACGCCCGGCAGCTATTTTGAGAAAGTGGTGCGCGAAGGTTTTGCTACGCGCATACCGTATTTGGAACGCTTGGCGCAGCAAGGAACGCTCCATAGTCCGCTGGCGGAGTACGAGCGCCGGCTGACGTCCGAAATCGAAATGATCAAGAAGATGCGCTACGAAGGCTACTTCCTGATCGTGTGGGATTTCATTCACTACGCGCGAGCGCAAGATGTGCCCGTCGGGCCCGGACGCGGTTCCGCGGCGGGAAGCCTCGTCAGCTATGCTCTGCGCATCACGGATGTTGATCCTTTGCAATACAATCTTCTGTTCGAGCGTTTTCTGAACCCGGAGCGCGTTTCGCTGCCCGATATCGACATCGATTTCTGCATGCGCCGGCGCGGCGAGGTGATCGAATACGTCACGCAAAAGTATGGCCGGGAAAACGTCGCGCAGATCATCACGTTTGGCACTATGGCGGCGAAAGCGGCGGTGAAGGACGTCGGACGGGCCATGGATATCCCTTACGGGGAAGTGGATCGTCTCGCAAAGATGATTCCGACGACTCTTGGGATCGACCTGGAAACCGCGCTGGTGGAAGCCCCGCAGCTGAAGGCGGCCATTAACAGCGACGAAAAATTGAAGGATTTGATGAGCGTGGCGCTGCGGCTCGAGGGCCTGGCGCGCCATGCGTCAACGCACGCGGCGGGCGTGGTGATTTCCCCGAGGCCGCTGACGGATGTTGTCCCGGTTTACAAAACCAACCGGGATGAAATCACGACGCAATATGACATGAACGCGCTCGAGCGCATCGGCTTGCTGAAGATGGACTTCCTCGGCCTGACGACTCTCACCGTGCTGCAAGATACCGTGCACATGATCGAAAAGAATCGCGGCGTGAAGGTCGACATCGACAATTTGACGCTGGACGACGAGCCGACCTACAAGCTTTTTGCGCGCGGCGATACCACAGCCATCTTCCAGTTTGAATCGCACGGCATGCGCGATATTCTGCGCCGCTATCAGCCCTCGCGGATTGAAGACCTCACCGCGCTGAACGCGCTGTACCGTCCGGGGCCGATTCAGGGCGGGATGATCGACGATTTCATCAGCCGCAAAACGGGTAAGACGAAAGTCAGCTACGAGCTTCCGCAGCTTAAAACCATTCTCGAAGAGACGTACGGGGTCATCCTCTATCAAGAGCAAGTGATGCAGATCGCCAACCTGCTGGCCAGTTTTTCGCTGGGAGAAGCGGACATTCTGCGGCGCGCCATGGGGAAGAAAAAGAAGGAAGAGATGGCTGCGCAGCGCGCCAAATTCATGGCGGGATGCCTGGCGAACAAGGTTCCGGAAAAGAAAGCGGAGAAGATTTTCGATTTGATGGAAGAATTCGCAGGCTACGGCTTCAACAAATCTCACTCCTGCGCTTATGCGCTGCTCGCCTACCAGACCGCGTATTTGAAGACCCACTATCCGGTGGAATTCATGGCCGCGCTGCTGACTTCGGAAACGGGCAACGCGGAAAAAGCGGTGAAGTACATCAACGAAGCGCGGGGCATGAGCATTTCCATTCTGCCGCCCGACGTGAATGAGAGCGATTTGTATTTTACGCCAGTTGGCGAAGCCATTCGATTTGGAATGGCGGCGATCAAGAATGTTGGCGAGAACACGGCGAAGGCCGTGCGCGATTCGCGGTTGAGCGCGGGCGAGTTCACATCGTTGTACGAGTTATGCGAACGCATCGAGGCGCGTTTTTTGAACAAACGGGTGTTTGAAAGCCTGATCAAGTCTGGCGCGCTGGATTCTCTTGGGCCGCGGGAAGCCATGTTGGCGTCTGTGGACGACGCATTGGCGGCTGTGCAGCGCGCGACGCGAACGCGCGAATCGGGGCAGCACGGCTTGTTCGGGACCGCCACGGCTCCCGCGCCGGCCGCATTTGAATTGCACGATGCCGAGCCGTGGAGCGAAGCGGAGCGCCTTGCAAGCGAATACGCGATGCTCGGCTTTTACGTGTCCGGACACCCTCTCGCGAAATATGCCTCGCGATTGCAGGAATTGAAATGTGTTTCGCTCGACCAGGTCGAAGGCCAGCGCAACGGCAAAGAAATCACGGTCGCGGTGCTGGTTGTGGGCACGCGTCCGATGCGCTCGAAAAAGGGCGCTCGCTGGGCTATTTACACGATTCAAGATATGACCGGTGTGCAGGAACTGCTGGCCTTTCCGGAAAGCTTCGCGCGGCTCGAGCAGATTCTCAAAGCGGGAACACCGTTACTGCTGAAGGTTCGCGTGCAGGTCGAGGAAGCCGGCACACGACTTTCTTTGCAGGAAGCAGCGCGATTGGGCGATCTCGCCGAACGGCCAGCTTCGGGTTTGCGCATCCGCATGAAGCTCGCGGAATTAAACGAGGAATTGCTTGACCGGCTGGAAGAAATACTTTCTTCTTATCGTGGCTCGAGCATGGTGTCACTCGATCTCTTTGCGCCAGAGGGATCCATGGCCACGATTCAGGTTCAACCGCGCGTCCGGACATGCCCGGAACTAATCGCTGCCGTCCGTGAATGCATGGGCGAACAATCGATAGACCTGGTGATGTGATGAAAACCAAGGACAAGACAAAAGCCACGCATGCGCAGGCCAACCGCCAAAGCGAGATCGAACGCCTGGAGAAGGACGTCGAGGAATTGCGGCATCTTGCGGGTGACGAGGATGCCGACGCGGAGCTGGAACGGATCCGCCAGCAGGTGGCCGAGCTGCGGAAAGAGTTTTACAGCCACCTTGGACCTTGGCAACGCGCCCAGATTGCGCGGCACACTCAGCGCCCCTACCCCTTGGATTACATAGGAGCGCTTTTCACCGATTTCATGGAGTTGCACGGTGATCGAAGTTATGGGGACGACAAGGCCTTAATTACGGGACTCGCGAAGTTTCACGGACGGCCGATTGCCGTCGTCGGCCATCAAAAGGGCCGTGACACGAAGCAGCGGCTTCTGCGCAACTTTGGCCAGCCCAAGCCTGAGGGCTACCGCAAAGCGCTGCGTGTCATGCAGCTGGCGGCGAAATTCGGCAGGCCTATTTTTACGTTTATCGATACCCCCGGAGCGTACCCAGGGATCGACGCCGAGGAACGTGGGCAAGCCGAGGCCATTGCGCGAAACTTGCGCGAAATGGCGCGACTGCCTGTTCCTATTATTGTCACCGTAACGGGGGAAGGTGGCTCTGGCGGAGCGCTGGCGATTGCCGTGGGTGACTGCGTCAATATTCTTGAGAACAGCTTCTATTCCGTGATTTCACCCGAGGGCTGCGCCGCTATCATGTGGAGAGACGCCTCGAAAGCAGAGACTGCCGCCGCCGCTTTGAAGATCACGGCAAACGACCTGAAGGAACTGGGGATCATCGATGAAATAGTGCGGGAGCCCGAAGGAGGGGCGCATGTCGATCCGGAAGCCGCGGCACAGCTTCTCGGGGAAGTGCTGGATCGCGAACTGGTTGCATTGGCGCAACAATCCAGTAAGCAATTACTGGACGCACGCTACGAAAAGTTTCGCAAGATGGGACAATTCTTCGATTTTGGCATCTAGACGCACCGTTCATCCTTACATTTTGTGAAATGCGTTCCGATGTCTGTGCGTGGCGGCTGGGTGTAGTATTGGCAGCCTGTTAGCGGTCCTCTAATTAGACTCCGATTGATGGGAGCTGCCATGAACGTCCGTTCCAAATTCAAAGCCAAATCGCTGATTCTTTCCTTCTACCGCCGCGGCGCCATCGCTTTCCTATTATTCGCCCCCGTCCTCGCGCCGGCACTCAATTCCGACGCAGCCGGAGCGCCCCAGGCCTCGACGCTTGCAACCCTCGCCAGACTCCGCGATGCCTGGGTCCAAGACCTTCGCACCAAGCAGCTCGAACCGATCCTGCAGTTCTATGCTTCTGACGCGGTCTTTCTCCAACCGACCGGCGAACGCATCACTGGCTCTGCGGCGCTTCGCGCGCTTTTCCAAAATGTAATGGCCACTTTCAACAGCGACCTCACACTCCACAGCCAGAACCTCGAAACTTCCGGCGATCTCGCTTACGACAGCGGCGACTTTCAGGAAACCCTGACGGCGATTGCGACCGGCGCTAAGATCACCACCAAAGGCAGCTACATCATCATCTTTAAGCGTCAGTTCAACGGCCGCTGGCAAATCGTTCAGCACGTCTGGACCGGTACCCCGCCGCAGGGCACATAATCCAAGCGTTTCGGTCCTTCAAGCCCTCGGTGCACCCCTTAGCACATTCGCAACTGTCCCTGGACGAATCGTTGTCGCCCCCGGAGTCGCGGGCTACTCTGGATGAGCACTCATTAGAGGAATCCGGCTCGGGGAAACTCCTGCTCTCATAGGGCGGCCCGTCCACGGAGGACAGGACAGATTATGTCGGAACCGTTTCGCCCCTATGAAAAACTCGTAGAAATTACGGTGATGGGTAAGAAGTTTCAGGTGCCGGAGCGCAATTCGCTTCTGCGTTGCTTTCAGTTCATCAGCCCGGAAACGGTTCCTTACGGCCGTTTTTGCTGGAATCAGGAATGCCAGTATTGCCGAGTTTCCTGCCAGTTGCCGGATGATGATGAGCCGCGCGAGATGCTGAGCTGCAAGTTCATTGTGATGGCGGGGATGGAAATTACCGAGTTAAGCCAAGAGTTGAAATGGTGCCTCAGGTCCAAGCTGCCAGAAGACGCCGCCGTTTCTTCCTAATTTTCCCATTATAGGAACGCAGAAAATTCTTCCCGGATGCAACTATTACTTTCTCGTGGTGTTTGTAAGGAAAGGTACATGTAGCATCGCGCGACGGCGGTTGTGCGACGCCAAAACCCAATTACCATCCCCGGCGCACAGCTGCCGTCGTCGAATCGTGAAGTTTTCGTTCATGGGCCGGATGATTTCCTGAGCCATTCTCAAGGGACGCTTTCCCCGATTTGCACTCCTTTTCACTCTGGACTACGATTCCTTCTTGGTCCTAATGCCAAAAGATTCTTTGATCTGCGATGGCTGCGGACAGAACGCAACGCCTGAACACATTGCGCGGCGCCTGCAGCGCCTTGAATGGACTACGCGATACCGTCCGGTGCATATTGGCAGCCTCCTTCTCGGAGGAATTTCTCCTGAGGCTGAGGAGGAGTTCCTGTATGCCGGAAGATTTGCGGGTCAAGCGGGGCTTTTGCTCGACGCGGCAGGAATTTTGCCAGCAGGGAAGTCCCCAGAGAGCGTTTTGAGCGAGTTCCAGCGGGGCGGATTCTTTCTCGCGCACATGCTCGAATGTCCACTTGAAACAAACGCTGGCGCGCAGCACTCAGCCGAAGCCCTGCTAATGCTACGCGCATCAGCCGTCATGACGCGCATTCGCCGGTCACTTAAACCCAAGCGCGTTGTTTTGGTTTCGGAGTTGCTTGTGCCGCTGCTTTCCAGGCTGACGTCAGCCGAGTTGGGTTGTCCGGTGATTTTAGATGACGGCAAACCATTCGGCCTGGACTCGTCCAATTTTTCTATGGCGGCTCAACATTTAGGCGAAGCTCTTACAGAGGCTGGCCACGGAAAGTGACTTAGGTCACAGCATCGCCCATCCCTTTAGGACAGGCTGAAGAGTGGACGAAGGCCAGCTTGTGCGTTCGTTGGCTGTGATAGAATCTACAACGCAAAACGATGCGGAGCCGGAATAGGGGTAGAGGCGTGAAGAAGCAAATAAAATTTGGTGTCGGGATTGGCGTGATCGTGGTTTCCATGGCCTTCCTGGCGTGGCTCGGTTACGGGGAAAGCAAGACGTACTATCACACTATCGCGGAACTCCAGACACTTCATGGCGCTGAACTTTCTCACCGTATTCGCGTTGGCGGAACCGTAGCGCCTGGCACGATTCATCGCATGGCCGGCCGCGTGGATTTCGTTCTGGAAGGGGAAGGGAAATCGCTCCCGGTCAGCTACATCGGAAACGACCCCTTGCCGGATACTTTCGTGGATAAGTCGCAAGCGTTGGTGGAGGGTCGGCCTGCGCCGGATGGACGCTTTGTTGCCGAGGTCGTCCAGGCAAAGTGCGCTTCCAAGTACGCGGCGGCACCAGGGGGTACGGTTGCTACCTCTTCCACTCCGGCACCGAAAAGCAACATGTAATGGGCCCGGCTTGGCCGGGGGATAGGCGGAGTCCCCGTGGATGTATTCGGTTCGTTCGCTTTAGTCCTGGCGTTTATCTGCGCGGTGTATGCATTTGGAGGCGGGATTGCCGCGATCATCACGCGCCACCCGCTGCTGGTCAAAAGCACCAGGCAAGCTGGCATCGCCACTTGCTGTCTGATTTTCATCTCCACATTCAGCCTCGAATATCTCTTCTTTACGGATAATTTTTCCGTTGCATACGTCGTCGAGCACAGCAACCGCGCCCTTTCGACTTTTTATAAAGTGGCTGCGTTGTGGTCGGGCCAGGAAGGCTCGTTGCTTTTCTGGAGCTTCCTTCTTTCCATTTACGTTTTCTCGGTTTTGATCGCGTACCGGAACAAAAATGGCGAGCTGATGCCATATGTGGGAGTGATTCTCGCCGGGGTTCAAATTTTCTTTCTCACGCTGAATAATTTTGTGGCCAGCCCTTTCAAAATGCTGGGCGTTCCGGCGGCGAATGGCGCGTTGCAGATGGTCACTCGCGGCGATGGCAACGGCTTGACCCCGCTGCTGCAATATCCGGAGATGGTGATCCATCCGCCGAATCTTTATTCCGGTTATACCGGATTCACGATTCCATTTGCGTTTGCTTTGGCGGCGCTGCTCGCACGCTATCCTGGTGAGAAATGGATTCATCTCACGCGCAAGTGGACCATGATCGCATGGGGCTTCCAAACCGCAGGTATTCTCCTCGGGGCGCACTGGGCTTACGCGGTCCTCGGCTGGGGCGGCTACTGGGGCTGGGACCCGGTGGAAAATGCCTCGCTGCTGCCGTGGTTGACGGGAACGGCCTTTCTGCATTCCGTGATGATGCAAGAGAAGCGCGGAATGATGAAAGTGTGGAACGTCTGGCTGGTTTTCTCGACATTTCTCCTCTGTATTCTCGGCACATTTTTAACGCGGAGCGGTGTCGTAAGCTCGGTCCACGCCTTTGCGCAATCCAGCATCGGGAATTGGTTCGTGGGCTTTCTCGTGATTATTATCACGGTCTGCCTGGTGGCTTATCTGAAGAACCGCGACTATTTAAAAAGTGAAAATCAGCTGGACGCCATCATTTCCCGCGAATCCAGTTTCCTGTTCAACAATTTGGTTCTCCTGGTGGCGTGCATCGCGGTTCTTTCCGGGACGCTTTTTCCAGTTTTATCCGAGGCGCTTTCCGGTTCCAAAATCAGCGTGGGCGCGCCGTTCTTCAACAAGGTCAACATCCCGCTCGGCCTGCTGCTGCTTTTTCTGACCGGCGTCGGGCCGCTGCTCGCATGGCGCAAGACTTCAGTGGAAAGCCTGAAGAGAAATTTTGCCTGGCCACTGATCGTCGGTCTCGTCGCAGGCGTGGTGATTTTTGCGCTGGGGTACCGCGAGCCTTATTCGCTGGTCTGTTTTGCGCTGTGCTTTTTCGTTGCGGCCACGATCGTGATGGAATTCTTCCGCGGGGCGCGTGTGATCCGCACTCGCTCTGGTGCATCCTACCTGACTTCCGCGATTGAGTTGACGATGCGCAATACGCGCCGGTATGGCGGCTACATCGTCCACATGGGGATGGTATTTGTTTTCATCGGACTGGCCGGCGCGGCTTTTAACCAAAATGTCCAGAAGGAACTGCAGCCCGGCTCGTCGATGCAAATCGGGAAGTACACCCTGGTTTTGCAAAATGCCGACACCACGCCGGAAGCGAATTACACGGGATTCCGGCTGATTGTGGAAGTCCTCGTCGGCGGCAAGCCCTTGATGATGTTGTACCCAGAGCGCCGCGTGTTTGAGACTAACGGCGAAACAGGCACGATGGTGGCGATTTATTCGACGCTCCGGGAAGACTTGTATGTGGTTTACGCGGGACAGAGTCCGGACACCAAACTGCCTGTGATTCATGCGTATCTGAACCCGCTGGTGAAATGGATATGGTTCGGCGGCGTGATCGTGGTGTTTGGCACGCTGGTCGCGCTGCTTCCGAATCGCCGCGCTGTGCTGGTGTTGTCCAGCGTTCAGCAGCCGGCAGCCGAGCCGATAGCACATGGATTAGCGCCCTCGGTCACTTTTCGAGAGGGACATGATTAAAATGCGAAAGCTCAGAAAGCCGGGGCTGCTTGCTTTGGCGGTTGTATTGTGTTTTGCCGGCGCGCTCCCGCTTTTGTCCGCGTTTGGTGATGCGCAGCAGCCCGATCATGCGCACCTACTGGGCATGAAAGTGCGATGCATGTGCGGCGGGTGCAACGATTCCGCCGGGGGCTGCTATCACGTCGGCGGCGCGTTCTCCGGACCATGCGATACGGCGCTGGGGATGCTGAAGCAAATCAACGAACGGATCGCGAATGGTGAATCCGACGATTTAATCGTTCAGTCGTTCGTTCAGGAATATGGACAGGCCGTTCTCACGGAACCGCCGCACAGTGGATTCGGCCGCGTGGCATGGTGGATTCCGGCGCTCGCTCTAGTCGGCGGATTCGCACTGGTTTTGGGTATCATATCGAAATGGCGCAAGCGCTTGACGCCCCAACCGGCGCTGGCCGGAGCGGGAACGCCGCAATCCATTCCGGCTGACCTACTTGAGCGCGCGCGTGCCCAAGCCGCCCGCGATACCGAGGATTGATCTTGATCGTTGTCACAGTAACCGTCATTTTCGTGATTGCGTCCGCGGATTGGGCCGTCTTGGGCGCTTGTTTGGCGCTGGCGTTTGCCACTGGGCTCTTCATTTTTTACATTCAGGCGGATGCTTCCGACCTTGCCCCGCACCGCTCGAAACTCGATCAATTGCTGGAGCGGCGCGACACTCTTTACGACAACTTGCGCGACCTTCGATTCGAGTTCCGGTCCGGAAAGTACGCGGAGAATGACTACGAAGCGATGAAAAATTCTTTGGAGAACGAAGCGGCGCTGGTGCTCGCGGAAATCGATGAGATCACGGAATCGCAGGTGCGGCGGCCACGCGGGGTGCGGCCGGCAACGTCAGGCCGGACAGCGCAATGAAGCCGCGATGGATTTTGCGATTAACGCTGTGCGCTTGCTTGATGGCTCCGCTTTCACCCGTATACGGTGCTGTTGCTCACGGCACGGTTAAGAACGGCACGACTGGCAAGCCCGCCGCCGGCGTCGAAGTAATTCTCATCCAACTGCAGGGCGGAATGCAGCCGGTCCTTAACACCAAGACCGATGCGCAAGGCCAGTTCACGTTTGACTTTGCTGCCATCGGCACGCAGCCGATGCTGATTCGCGCTGTCTATAAAGGGGTTCTATTTCATGAGCCGCTACCTCCGGGTCAGAACGAAGTGCAGGTCGAGGTCTTTGAGCCTTCCCGCGACGCCAAGACCATCAGCGTGGGAACGCACTTCGTGATCTTTCAGCCAAACGGCGCGATTCTCCAAGTGGGCGAAGAATACGCCATCAAGAATGATTCCAAGCCTGCAGAGGCCTATTTTCGCGAGGACGGCGACTTCGACTTCGCGCTTCCCGATGGCGCGAGCCTGAAACAAACTGCGGCGCAGGGGCCATCCGGCATGCCGGTAGTCCAGACGCCGATCGATCGCGGCAAAAATAAATACAGTGTGGCGTACGCATTCCGCCCCGGCGATAACGGAGTGCGGTTCTCGTATGACCTGCCGTATCCGGGAAATGCCGCCACTATAAAGCTTCCGACCGTCTATCCCGGCGCGCGGCTGGTGATCGTTGCGCCCCCTACATTGCAGATCACTGGCGATGGGTTGCAGTCCGGCGGACAAGAGCAAGGCATGAGTCTTTACACCCGGGATAATCTTTCCGCGAACTCGATGGTGAGCGTCAGCGTCTCCGGGACTGCGCCGCCTCCCAGTGGCAATGATGCAGCCGCTGATTCATCGTCTGGCCAAGGCCGCGACGCGCAGCAGGGGAATACCCCGTCCACTGGCGTGGCGATTCAAGTGGCTCCCGGTCGTCTCGACGTTTTGAAATGGCCGATTGTGGCCGGTTTCTTGTGCGTTTTCGTTTTGCTGGCGATTATTCTTGCGCGTAGACCGGTGGTGGCTGTCGCGGGCGGTCCGTCCAACGGCTTTGCGGACCCACTTGCGAAGTCGGCCAAGGAAAAAGGCGCGGCTTCCCTCGCGCCACCGGCAGCAAACCGCAGCGCAAACCTGGCGGAAGTGGACGCTGCCGTAGGTACAAGCCTTGATGCGCTGAAGGACACGCTTTTCCGACTCGAACTGCGCCGCCAGGCTGGAACAATTTCCGAAGAAGAGTACAACCAGGAACGAGCGCGCGCGGAAAAGGTCTTGCGTGATCTTGTGCGAGGCTGAAGGGTGACGCCGTACCGCGATCTGTTCTGTCGCCAGGTTCGTCCATGACGCCGCCGGGATCTTCTCCAGTCGGTCTACGCTTTGAAAACGTCGAAAAGCGGTATGGCGGCCTCCTCGCCCTGCGCCGGGTTTCGCTGGCCATCGCTCCCGGAGAGTGTGTCGTTATTGCGGGCCGAAATGGTTCCGGAAAGACCACCCTCTTGCGTGTGGCCGCGCGATTGGTGCGGCCCTCGAGTGGAACCGTCAGTTTCTCCAGCCAGCCAAATGTTACGGAAGAAGAGGCCGCTCGTCCGGGCTTCGTTGCGCACGCCACGATGGTTTACGATGAGCTCACCGCCGAAGAAAATCTGTTGCTCTTCGCGCGGCTGCAGAGAGTCGCTAACGCCCAGCAACGCGTCGAAGCTTTGTTGAAGGATGTGGGCTTGGCGGATCGGCGGGCCTCGCTCGTGCGCACTTTTTCTCGTGGCATGCGCCAGCGGGTGGCCATCGCACGCGCTTTGCTGCATGAGCCTGCCGTCCTCCTGCTCGACGAACCTGCTACAGGCCTCGATCCGCAAGGAGTGGTTTGGCTCGCGGCTGCGCTTCGCCAGCTTCGCGATTCGGGCCGCACGATTCTGATGAGCCTCCATGGCGAATCGGAGATTTCCTCGCTGGGTACGCGGGCCATTCGCATCGACGCAGGCTCGATTGCCGCGGATACGCGCACCGGCGCCACGTTTCGCTCGATTCTCACGTTCGCAGACGCCTGAATGAGCCTGCTTCCCAATACCGTCGTTTTACTTGGCAAGGAGCTTCGCACCGAGTTCCGCTCGCGCGAACTGCTTACGACCACCGTTGTCTTCGTCCTGGTCGTGATGTTCATGTTCAGCATTGCGTTTGAGCCGACCTCGGATGATTCCCGGCGGATTGGCCCCGGCCTGTTGTGGCTGGCGTTTCTGTTCGCCGCATCGCTGATGCTGCAACCTTGTTTTCTGCGCGAGCAGCACAATGACACGCTGAGCGCCTTGCGTCTTTCAGTCAGCGACCCCTTCGCGATCTTTTTAGCCAAGCTCGCGGCCAACACCCTATTCCTTCTGATGACGGAACTTCTTCTGCTTCCTTTTTTTGCGCTGATGTACAACGTGCCCGTCTTGTCCGTCCTGCATTGGCTCGTCCTGGTATTTTTTCTGGCAAGCCTCGGTATTTCCATTGCCGGGACGGCGCTCTCCGCCATCTCCGCGCAGGCCCGCATGCGCGAGCTTCTTTTGCCGCTGCTCATGCTGCCGCTTTTGACCCCACTGCTCATCTTCAGCACGGAGATCACCAAAGCGCTCTTCGACCGTGAGCCTCATGTGGAGTGGGCGGGAATCGGCTTCCTTGCGATTTTCGATCTGATCTTTTTGACGGCGCTATGGCTTTTCGGCGAATATCTTTTGGAGGAATAGGCCTCATGTTGAAAAACGTTGTGGCGGCCGCGGCGGTATTCGTGCTTCTTGGCGCAGCCGCTTACGCGTCATTTTTTATTGCGCCCACGGATGCGAAGCAGGGACTTATCTACCGCATTCTATTTTTGCACGTCGCCAGCGCGTGGACCGGGCTCACCGCGTTTTTCATCAGTTTCATCGCCAACCTGCTCTACGTCTGGCGCCGGCAGCAGCGCTGGGACTGGCTCGGCGTTTCCGCGGCTGAAGTGGGTTTGGCCTTCACGACCGTCGTGCTCGTCACGGGACCGATCTGGGCGCATCCCGTCTGGGGCATCTGGTGGACATGGTCACCGCGGCTTACTTCGACTTTTGTCTTGTGGCTGCTCTATGTTGTCTATCTGGTTTTGCGCACGCTCGTGGAAGAGCCGGACAAGCGCGCGCTACTCAGCGCGCTCTTCGGCATTTTTGCGTTCATTGATGTGCCGCTGGTTTTTGGTTCCATCCGCTGGTGGCGCGACCAGCATCCTCAGCCGGTGGTCATGGGCGAGCCGGGTTCCGGACTGGATCCCGTGATGCTCAAGGTGCTTCTATTCTCGTGGTTCGCCATGCTGGCTTTGATGAGCCTGCTGATGCGCCAGCGTTACCGGCTGGAGGCCATGAGAAGCGAGATCGAGACGATGAAAAATGAATGGGAGGCCGCATGAAAAATCTCGACAGTTTGTTTGCTGCGTATATGGCTGCTTGGGCGATTTTTTTCGTTTACTATCTCACCGTTGCGCAGCGCGCCTCGGCGCTTCGCAGAGACATCGATCGCATGAAGAATTCCCGGAGCCAGGCAAAATAATTGGCGGCGAAAAAAAAGGTCGGGATTGTGCTGTTCCAGCTCGGCGGGCCAGATTCGCTCGAAGCCGTCCAGCCGTTTCTTCTGAATCTGTTTCGCGATCCGGACATTATTCCCATGGGGCCGCTCGGTTTTTTGCGCGGACCGCTTGCCAGGTTGATCTCATCGCGGCGTTCCATTCCCGTGCGTGGAAAGTATGCCGAGATTGGCGGGCGTTCTCCGATTGGGACGCTAACGGAACGGCAGCGAGGCGTTCTGGTCGATGCGCTCTCCGGCGAGATCGATCCCGTGGCGGTGATCGCCATGCGTTACTGGCACCCGCTTACTTCGGAAGCCGTCGAGGCGTTGCGCAAGGCAGGTCCGCTCGATGAAATCGTGCTTCTGCCGCTCTACCCGCATTTTTCTTATGCCACCACGCTGAGCAGCCTGAAGGAGTGGCGCCGCGTCTATGGAGACCCGAGCGGCGGCCCTCCGCAGAGGACAGTCGGCCAGTTTTTCGATCATCCACTTTATATTCAGGCGCTGGTGCAGCGCATCGGATCGGTTTTGCGGCAATTTGCGGATAGTTCCCGCATTCATCTCGTTTTCAGCGCGCACGGATTGCCGATGAGTTTGGTCGAAAAGGGCGATCCTTATCCCCAACAAATTGAGGGCACTGTACGCCTGGTTTGCGAAGAGGGAAGAAAACAGTTTCCCGGCTGGCCGGTGACCCACTTGCTTTGTTACCAGAGCCGCGTCGGTCCCGCGAAGTGGCTTCAACCGCCGTTGACGGGCACGATCGAGCGGCTCGGCACGGATGGCGTCAAGGAAATGCTCGTCGTACCGATTTCGTTCGTAACCGAGCACATCGAAACGCTGCACGAAATCAACGTTGAAGCGCGTGAGGAAGCCAAGAAGTTCGGCGTCGAGGTATTTCGCATGATGCCCGCGGTCGGCGATTCGCCGCTTTTTATCGCGGCATTGAAGGATCTTGTGCTTCGAGCCGTCGGTCTGGCGGGAGACCCGCGGGCGGTTCAGACCTCTTCAGCCGCCTCGTATTAGATATTGGATGGGGCATCGAACGGTTTTGGCCCTCGCGATGTTCGGTATCTCCACTCAATTTCAACTGAACAAAGAGCAGAAAATTTCCCGTTGCGCTATAATTTTGGTTTCAAAACGACGCCATGAAAACTTCCTATCACCCTGTCATCCATCGATTGGCCGCATTCACGGTTATTTGGACGGTTCTTCTCTTGATTGCCGGAGCCTTGGTTACGTCCAACGCCGCCGCGCTTTCGGTGCTCGATTGGCCGAAGTCCCACGGCGCATGGATTCCGTCACCCTTGACCGGTGGCGACATCTACGAATATTCGCACCGCGTGATCGCCGGAGTACTTGGTGTCCTGACGCTTGTCCTCACGGCCTTCATTTGGATAAAAGAGGAGCGCCGGTGGTTGCGCTGGTTTGCGGTGATCGCTCTGGGCGGCATCGTGGCACAGGCGATTCTGGGCGGCGAAGTCGTGATCCGGCTGCTGCATTACTGGCTGCCGGTAATGCACGCGTGCTTTGCGCAAATTATGTTTGGAGCCCTATTGGGCATTGCGGTGTTCACGAGCAAGTGGTGGATCGCGGACCATCCGGCATTGGAAGACCGCGGCTCCATGTCGATCCATTCGCTGGCGCTATTGAACGCGGGCGTGATTTTCTTTCAAGTTTTTCTTGGCGCTGGATTTCGGCATAACGATATGCCGATCTGGCCGCATGCTGCCGGCGCTCTGGCCGTGCTGGTGATGGTCATTTGGACTGCGGCGGTTCTGCGCAAGCGCTTTGAGAAATCGCGTGAGCTGACGGCTATGCGTATGTTGCTTCATTCTATCTTTGGAGTGCAATTTCTTCTGGGGATTGGCGCGTATTGGGAGCGACTGGTGACTGCGGAAGCGCCGCGGCCTCCACAATTGCTGGTCGCTTTGACTGTGACGCACACGGTGGTTGGAGCTTTGTTGTTCGCCGTCTCAATCTTGACGATTCTCGTTTGCTATCGCTTGGTGCCGCGCGCAGGGGAAGTGGCCGTAACATCGTCCGACCGGGTGGCTGCTCGATGAGCACGGCGCGTACTGCGGAACTGACGCTAGCTTCGCGCGCCAGCGCCTACATTGCACTGACGAAGCCGGATGTTTCGTTTCTAGTCTTGATGACCACCGCCGCGGGATATTACATGGGCGCACGCGGCGCAGTGGATTGGCTGCACTTGAGCCAAACTGTTTTTGCTACGCTGTTGATCGCCGCGGGCACAGCTACCTTAAATCATTACATCGAGCGTGACTCCGACCGCTATATGCGGCGCACGGCTTCGCGTCCGCTGCCCAGCGGCCAACTGCAGCCACGCGAAGCATTGTCGTTTGGTGTGACGCTTTCCGTTGCGGGCGCTCTCGCTTTGTATTTCACCGCTGGTTTTCTGGCTTCCGCGCTCGGCGTTCTTACTTGTCTGAGCTATCTGCTGGCCTACACGCCTCTCAAGAAACGCACGGTTTGGGCGACTTTTGTCGGCGCATTCCCTGGAGCAATACCTCCGATGATTGGGTGGGCCGCGGCTGCAGGCACTTTGGACCGCGGCGCGTGGCTCCTGTTCGCCATACTCTTTGTATGGCAATTTCCGCATTTTTACGCCATCGCGTGGATGTACCGGGAAGATTACGCGCGCGCTGGAATCTTGATGCTGCCCGTCGTGGACCGCGAAGGGAAACGCACGTTTCGTCAGATTATTCTCATGTCGATCGCCCTCGTGGGCGTGAGCCTTTTGCCTGCCGTGATGGGATTGGCCGGGGTGCTCTATTTCTTTGGAGCGCTAGTGGTCAGCACGGGTCTTGTTCAAGTTTGCTTGTGGGCGGCGAGCGCGAAAACGAACATGCGCGCCAAATGGTTGATGCATGCCACGGTGTTGCACATTCCTGTTCTTCTCGGCTTGATGGTCTACGACAAAATTCCGCGCTAAGCCGGTTCTCGCCGGGAAGGGCACTCACCAAGATATGTTTTCACAGGCCGCGCTTAACGCCTCTCTGAACGGCACCAGCGCGGTCCTTCTGGCCTGTGGTTACGCGGCCATCCGCAACGGCAAAGTGAAGGTTCACAGGGCGTTCATGGTTTCGGCGTTTGCGGTTTCGACCACATTCCTGATTTCCTATGTGATTTACCACATACGCGTCGGTCACGTTGTTTTTCAAGGACGCGGCTGGATTCGGCCGGTGTACTTCGCTCTGCTGCTTTCACATACGGTTCTGGCCACCGTGATCGTACCGATGATTTTGATTACGCTGCGCCGCGCATGGCTGGAAAAGTTCGATAAGCACCGCATCATCGCCCGATGGACATTGCCGCTGTGGTTCTACGTCTCCGTCACCGGAGTGGTCGTGTACCTGCTCGTTTATCAGATCTACGCCTCATGAATGAGTTGAGGAAAGTATTTCTTCTCGACAATGAATTTTCCGGCGCAGAAGGGAAGTCCAGAGGCTGAGCACGTTTTGAGGTCTTGAGACTCTGAAACGGAGCGGTTCGCTAGGCTCGCGGAGGAACTTCTGGCCTTCTTTCGGGCTGGACGAGGGATCCAGTCTGCGAGGAGCGCACAGCTTGTCGCGTCCCGGCCTTGGGAAAAACAACGTGCCAGAAGTCCTTCGTAGGGTTTGAGAAACCAACTCCGATGAATCGTCGATCCTGCTTTTCACGGACCGAAGTGACGAAGCAATCGATCGATTCTGAGGTCATCTCGTTAAAAACGCGGACCGTTTGGCCTGGCAGCAAGGGAGCGTCCATTACAATCAGCGCCCCGTGCGCGCTCACAAATTGCGTAAACGCTTTCAAATCAATGGCTTCGCCTTTCGGCATCTGACAGCGAACTTTCAGTGGAATCTGGAGAGTTATTCGGACTGTGCGGCGTCTTTCAGGGTATCTGGACCGGTGCATGAATCCGCCTTGGAATGGGGCCTAAGACTGAGAGACTGACACGTTTCAGCAAGAATAACAAGGGTTTACAGTAATTAGAGGCGGCGCGATTTGGAAGTATCAGCTTGGCCCGAGCGAAGAGATGACGGCTTCGGTGAACTCCGCCGTACCGGCTTGGCCGCCAACGTCGCGCGTAACGTGCTTGCCCTCTTGCTGCACTCTTTCGAGAGCACGCTCAATGCGGCGGGCGGCGGAACGCTCGCCAAGGTGGTCCAGCATCATGATACTGCTTAGAACGAGCGCGGTGGGATTGGCCAAACCTTTACCCGCGATATCGGGTGCTGTCCCATGTACAGCCTCGAACATGGCCGCCTCATTACCAATGTTTGCGCTTCCGACGACACCGAGGCCGCCGACGAGGCCGGCGGCAAGATCGCTCATGACGTCGCCGTAGAGATTCGGAAGAAGAAGCATGTCAAACTGCTGGGGATCCAGCACCATTTGCATGCAGGCGTTATCGACGATCAACTCCTTGTATTCGATTTCCGGATAGTCTGGAGCGACATTGCGGATGGACTTCAAAAAAAGCCCGTCCGAGAGTTTCATGATGTTCGCTTTGTGGATGGCGTGAATTTTCTTCCGGCTGTTTCGCTGGGCATATTTGAACGCGAAGCGAGCGATTTGCGTGGATGCTTTTTCGGTGATGATTTTCAAACTTTCGACGACGCCGGGAACTACTTCATGTTCCAACCCCGAATAGAGATCCTCGGTATTTTCGCGGATCAGGACGACGTCCACGTTTTCAAAACGCGATTTTACGCCGGGGATATTCTTTACTGGCCGGACATTGGCGTAGAGATCGAGCGTTTTTCTGAGTGCGACGTTGATGCTCGGCGCGCCGCCGGCAACGGCAGTGCCCATCGGCCCTTTGAGCGCCACGCGGTTGCGCCGCACGGATTCGACGGCGGCTTCCGTGACAAACTGTCCGGTCGCCGATGCCTTGTCAGAACGTGCCTCGACCTCTTCCCAATCGATTTGGACGCCTGCAGCGGTCAGGATGGCTCGCGTGGCTGCGGCGACTTCCGGCCCGATACCTTCGCCGGGGATCAAAGTGATTTTATATCTCATGACGCATCCTATTGTATGCGAAGCCCGTAAGGATGTGGAAACACGGTCGTTGCGGGAGTTTCCAGGCAGGAAAACGAGAAGGGAACGCTGTGATGCAGTTGTGGAAAAGGTTTGCTATACTTTAACGGAAGGATGCATCGCGGGCTTGCCTGCGAGCGGAGGCCAAAGGAAATTATGATTAGTCTGACTCCTACTGCCAGCACGAAGGTCAAGGAAATCATGGGGATGCAGAATCCTGTCCCGGTGGCGTTGCGCGTTGCCGTCGTGGGCGGAGGGTGCTCCGGTTTCCAGTACCACATGGCATTTGAAAACCAGACCAATGAGACCGATGAAGTCGTGGATTTTAACGGGCTCAAAGTAGCAGTCGACCAGATGAGCTCCATGTATCTGGAAGGCGTGGAAATTGATTACATCGAGACCATCGAAGGCGCCGGCTTCAAGTTCAATAACCCGAACGTGAAGAGCACTTGCGGCTGCGGCAGCTCGTTCAGCGTCTAGTGGTAAGCCGTCAGATCGGCGGCAATTCGTTCTATCATTCATTCAGTGAATAATAGAATGAATTGAGAAGGCCGAAGCTTTACTAGCGCTTGCTATCCAAAGTTCTTGGCCCTTGAACCTACAGTTCGAGGGCCTTTTTTATGCCAGCTAACGCAACCGAATGGGACGTCCGTCACCGCGAGGCAGGACAGCGCTTGCCAGCGGAGCCCGCCAGCATCCTCCTGGAATGGTTACCTTTACTTCCGAAAGGCCCGGCGTTGGATATCGCCTGTGGGACTGGACGGCATACGCTGCTTGTCGCTAAGCGGGGCCAAGCAGTGCTGGCCTTGGATTGGTCGGACGCGGCGCTAGAGATTCTTGAGAATCGAGCGCGGGAGGCAAAGCTCCACGTACATCGGGCTGAAGGCGCCGCCATTTCGACGCCTGTTAATTTTCGGACGCCGGGGATTCAGCTCATGCAGGCCGATCTTGAAACCGCGCGATTGCCGACCGCTTCGTTTTCCTTGATTCTTTGTGTCCAGTACTTGCAGCGTTCTCTTTTTGCGCAAATGGCTCGTGCGCTGCAGCCCGGCGGTCTACTAGTCTTTGAGACCTTTACGCGGGCTCAGCTGAACTACTCCGGCGGTCCGCGCAATCCTGCCTATCTTCTTGAGCAAGGCGAGCTGCGCACAGCATTCCCTGGACTACGTGTTCTGTTCTATCGGGAATTAAATGCCGGGCAGGGAATCGCCAGTTTAGTTGCACAGAAAACAGAGTGATCCCGTCACGAACCTTGCCGATGAAACAGACACAATGCAGTGCGCCGATGTTTGCAATCCCTCGTGTGCATCCGTATTCTAAAGTGCCGGCATGAAGATAGCGCTTGCGCAGTTCAATCCCACGGTAGGCGATTTTGCAGGAAATTCGGCTCGCATCCTGAGCCTGGCGGAGACGGCCAGGCGGCGAGGAGCCGAGCTTGCCGTTTTCTCCGAACTTTGCTTGTGTGGCTACCTTCCGCAAGACCTGCTCGAACGGCCTTCCTTCATCGATCGCAATCATATCGAGTTGAAGCAACTTGCGGCCAAGCTTCCGATTCCCGCCATTGTTGGTTATGCGGGCCGGGTGAAAAATGGCACAGGAAAGGCCATCGCCAACAAGGCGGCTTTAATCTGCAGCGGGCGCGTGGTGTTCGAGCAGAGCAAGATGCTTTTGCCGACCTATGATGTGTTTGACGAGTCGCGTTATTTTCAGCCGGCTGGAAAACAATTCGCGTATGGATTTGGAAAAGAACAGCTGGGCATCACGATCTGCGAGGATGTCTGGAACGACAAAACATTTTGGGCCGAATGCCGCTATGACCGTGATCCCGTAACCGAGCTCGTCGGGCAGGGAATTACAGTGCTGCTGAATATCTCCGCTTCGCCCTATACGATCGACAAGCGCGCATTGCGCCTCGAAATGCTGCAATCGATTGCTGTGAATCAGCACCGGCCCGTCGTATACGTGAATCAAGTGGGGGGCGACGACAGCTTGATTTTCGATGGGGCAAGCATGGCGCTGACCGCGGAAGGCAAAGTCGCGGCGCAAGCACGAGCCTTTGAGGAAGATTTGGTCCTTTTCGATACGGTCACGGGAGAGGGCGAGATTCACGGGCAGCCGCATGAAGAGATCGCGTATGCCTACCGTGCGCTGATCACCGGCACACAAGATTACGTGCGCAAATGCGGCTTCAAGAAAGTGTTGGTTGGACTCAGCGGAGGGATCGATTCCGCGGTGGTTGCGGCCATCGCCGTGGATGCGCTCGGCGCCAGCAATGTTTTGGGCGTTTCCATGCCGGGTCCGTTCTCATCGGAGGGCAGCAAGACGGACGCCCAGGCCCTGGCTCATAACCTGGGCATCGAATTCATAACTCTTCCCATCGGCGATGTGTTTGACGCTTATCGGACGGCTCTTGCTCCCGCATTTGCTTCGCGATCGATCGACGTTACGGAAGAGAACATTCAGGCGCGCATTCGCGGCAATTTTCTGATGGCGATTTCCAATAAGTTTGGATCCATGGTGCTGAGCACTGGCAACAAATCCGAGCTCGCTGTCGGTTACTGCACACTCTACGGAGACATGGCCGGAGGGCTCGCGGTGATTTCCGACGTGCCGAAGCTGATGGTCTACGAGCTGGCGCGCTGGATCAATCGTGAAAGGGAACTCATCCCTGTTTCGACTATTGAGAAGGTGCCTTCCGCGGAATTGCGGCCGGATCAAAAGGATGAGGATAGCCTGCCGCCATACGACGTTCTGGACCGCATCCTGAAGGCATATATTGAGGACCTTCACAGTCCGCAGGAAATCGCCGATCATTATGGATTCAGTCTGCAGCTGGTACGAGACATTGCACTGCTTGTGGACCGGACCGAGTACAAGCGAAAGCAGGCTGCTCCGGGACTGAAAATTACGTCGCGAGCCTTTGGATTTGGCAGGCCCTTTCCGATTGCCCAGCGGTTTATTCCTTAAAGAATGAGGTCCAGCGTGAAGACGTCGATAATCTTTACAGCGATCCTTGGTTTCACTCTGACGATTCCGCCAGCTCGAGCGCAACAGCCGCACGCTGCGGCAGCTGCAACTCCCGCCGCTGGACAATTGCCGATTCAGAAGACCGTGGAGGCTTACCTGCGGAATCTCTACGCCTTCGGGCCCGAGTCGACTCTCACGGTTTCTCCTCCTAAGGATATCGGAATCGGCGATCTGCAAGAAATTGATATCGTGGTCAAGGTCGGCGAAAATCAGCAGACCGGCAAAATTTACGTAACCAAGGACGGCCGATATATGTTTCGCGGGGAATTAGCCGACCTTTCCAAAGACCCTCTGGCGGAGGCGCGCGCTCAACTGCAGACGAAGGACAGCCCTTCTATTGGTCCGGCCAATGCTCCCGTTACAATAGTGGAATTCTCGGACTTCGAGTGCCCTGTTTGCCGGAGCCTGCACGACAGTTTGCGAGGGCTCCTGCCAAACTACCCGCAGGTTCGCGTGATCTTTAAGGACTTCCCGCTCGATCAAATTCATCCTTGGGCGCGAACGGCAGCTCTGGCTGGCCGCTGCGCTTACCAGGAAAATCCAAGGGCCTTTTGGAAGATGTACGACCTGATCTACGACAACCAGGATGTCATCTCTCCTGAGAACGCCTGGGGCGAAATGTCGGACTTCGCGGTGCAATCCGGACTGAACGCGGACGCATTCAAGTCCTGCCTGTCCAGCCCGGAAGCGGGAGCGGCGATTGATGCCAGCCGCGCTAACGGGCTGCAGCTCGAAGTCGTCAGCACGCCGACGATCTTCGTGAATGGCCGGCGAATCATAGGCGCGGATGCTCACCTGCTCGAGCAATATATCCAGTTTGAACTGAACCATCAAAAGTCCGAAAAGGCAGCAATTAAAAACTGAAGATCGCAGCCGCTGGGAGGGGGAAGGGACAAGCGGCGGGCGATGTGTGCCCCTATGGGAGGGAGAAGATTGGGCCCATTTTCTAGTTAACATAATATTACTTATCAGACGCAATGTCAAGAGAAATCTTTTGTTATTTCGGGGTTTTTCACTGATTTGCGAGGTGCTGGCCCTGGCGCTTCCGAGCTTCCTTTAGGAGAGATCCGGCTGGCGCGGGGGGTGCGCCAGCCGGATTGGCAGACACACGCACCGGCGACTCGCAGAGTTCATCGAGCGCTTGGCCTGAAACTCGCGAGCCTGTTGCTGAAAGTTCACAAAGCTCTCAAGGATTCAATGGTTTGCGCAGGAGTGTCGACCATGTTCTGTGTCTAGAGTTTCAGACCTCGAAGGTGGGCTGGCAAGCGGGGAAGCCACTTCCCTGCCGGAATCTAGCTGAAGTCGCTTTTTCGACGCTCAAAGCCCTTTAACCCTGCGACATCTAGCGACACCGTTCCGAAAGCCCTGTCTGGCGTGCCTTGTCGCTTGCATGGCCTTTGGATTGGGCGAATGCTGAGGCGTTATGCGAGATGTCAGTGTCTGCGACGTGGTGTTTTCCAGGTTCCCAAGACGACTAATCGATTGCGCAGGAAGCGCGAATTGGAAGTCGCCATGGGGCGGCATGCCAGGCGCGAAGGATTGCTGAGCGAAAGGAATAGGGTGATGAAATTTATGGAGCCTTCCATTCTTAGAGTATCGAGCCGGCTAAGAAGTGTTTCTCGGCAATGGCTGGTGCGTTCGGTGCTTGTGAGCTTGCTCAGTTGGGTGGGGACGCCCACCCCGGCGGCCGCGCAGTCGCCACGGAATGACAGACGAGACCTGCGAGTGATGACCTACAACGTGAACGAAGGCACGGACTTTTTACAGATCCAAGCGGCGACGGACGTGAATTCGTTCCTGGTCGCGGTAGGGCAGACGATCACGCAGGTGCGTGGAACCAACCCTCCAGCACGAATGCGAGCGGTCGCAAAGCAGATTATCGACGCTGACCCTACACTAGTGAGTCTGGAAGAATTGGACGAGTGGTACACGTCGTCGTTCAATCCGGCTACGGGCGTTTGCGGTTCGCCAACTCTGGAATTTGCCATGTTACAGGAGCTTCAGGATGCCCTGGCCGCGCAAGGGGCGCATTATGTGGTCGCCGAGGAAGCACAGCAATATGCGTTCCCTCTGATACCAGGCTTCATTCCTCCGAGCATGTATCTGTGCGTTTCGGTCGTCAATCACGTGGCCATTCTGGCGCGTACCGATCTCGATCCGGAGCGGTTTCATTGGAGCAATCCCCAATCGGCCCAATATGCCACGGTGCTGCAATTCCCTTCACCGATTGGGCTGCTGCCGCTGCCGCGAGCCTGGGTGTCCGTAGACGCAACGTTTGACCACAAGGCATTTCGATATATCGGGACGCATCTGGAATCTGTGGTTCCAGCCATCCGCCAAGCGCAAGGAGCCGAGCTGCGTGCCGGTCCGGCAAACACGTCGCTGCCGGTGATTCTTGCGATGGATTCCAACGCGCAGGCGGCGCCGCTACCGCAGGACCCGGCCTACATGGATTTCATTGCAGCGGGCTATAACGATGGGTGGGCGGAGAACTTTCCGTTTGTTCTGGGGCTCACCTGCTGTCAGGACGAAGCAGATAACAATCCCGTGTCGCAGCTCTATCAACGCATCGACCTGATTCTGACCTTGGGGGACGTCAAAGTCCGAGACATTGCGCTGTTCGGGGCGGATCCCAGGGAGCGGATCATCGACGGACTGTGGCCATCGGACCACGCCGGAGTTGCCGCACACGTGAGAATCGAACGGGAGTAGCACAACCACTGGACAGGAAGTGCTGCAATTGCGCCAGGATTCCCGCTCCCAGCGGGGGTCTTGGCGCAAAAATCAGTGCACGCCGATCTTTGCGAGCAGCCGCGCGAACCGAGGATCGGCGCGAAGAGGATCGGCCATGGGTTCAGCACCGAGATAAACCAGGCGGTCGGTGCGCTCCGTGTAGGCGCGATCGAGCCAGTCGAGAGCCGTGCTGTTTTCACCGAGGCCGGTGTAAACAGCAGCGAAGTAAAGCGATGAAACGTAGCGCGATTGGGCGAGGCGCCGGAGATCATCGAGAGCTTTCCGCGCACCTGCCGCATCGCCAGAAAGAGCAACCGTATGACCGTACAGGGAGATCATGACCGGATGGTCGCCAGAGATTTTGCGCCCCTGTGAAAACTGCTCCAGAGCTTCCTTGTACATTTTCTTTTCACGAAGAGCCGAGCCGAGCCAAATGTAAGCGAGCCAGTAATTGGGATATTGCTCGATCGTGCGGCGCGCCTGGACAATCGCGGCATCGTAATTACGCGAATAGTAGTAGATCTCCGTACGGGCGGTATTGAACAAAGGTGAGACAGGATCAAGGTCGAGCGTGCGCGAGTTTTCCTCCAATGCCTGCGGCAAGCGGTTGCGGGCAATGCAGTAATGGCCGAACCAGAGATGTGCGGTGGGGTTGTTCGGATTGAGTGCCATGGCGCGCTGAAACTCGCGCTCTGCGACCTCGAAATTCCAGTCGTAGCTGAAAGCGACATTGCCGAGGACGGCGTGAGCCTCCCCGAGTTGGGGATCCAGTTGGAGGGCGTGCTCGGCAGCCACACGGGCTTTAGGTTTGGCTTCGAGCGGCGACATGTCGTCGTAGGGCACCTGTCCAAGCAAAGCATAGGAGCTGGCGAGACCAGCGTAAGCGAGAGCGTATTGGGGGTCTCTCTGGATCGCTTCCTGGTAAGCTTCGATGCTTTTGTGAATGTCCCCGCGATTCGTCCAATAAAATCGGCCGCGCAGGTAAGCATCATAGGCTTCTGGATTGACGGAGCGGGTTGCCACACCAGAGGCGCTCGTCTCGGTAGTGCTGGCTAACGCCACGCGAATCTGACTGGCAACGGCAGTGCCAACCTCATCTTGAACGAGCAAAATGTCTGTAAGGTCGCGGCTATAAGAATCAGCCCAAAGATTGGTTTGGTCGCTGACCTGGATGAGCTGGACATCGATACGCACCTGATCGCCTTCGCGGCGCACGCTGCCTTCGAGGGCATACTGGACATCGAGCGCTCGGCCAATTTCCTTGAGGGATTTCCCGGACTCCGCGTTGGAAGATGCAGCTGCAATCACGCCGAGACGCTGCGGATCAAGGCTGCCAAGCCTCGTAATCATCTCGTCGGTCAGGCCCGCGCTGAAATAGTCCTGCTTGGGATCGCCGCTCAGATTTTTGAAAGGCAGAACGACGAGGCGGACTTTTTCCGGGAGCAAAGTCTTGAGCGAGATCCAACGGTAAACTGCAAAGGCTATGAGGCATAGAACGGCTGCAGAGGCTAGCGCAAGAATGATCCGCTTTCTGATGCCTGGAGGCGGCTTGTCTGGTTCCAAGTAGTGAGCATCTTCTTGCGCCGCATCAGAGACTGGCTCGACGACCGGAGAAACTGTGGCACCAGAGATTTTCTCCGCGAGGCTGTCGATGTCGGGATCGGGGACAAACGCGGCGTCGGCGTCGGGGTCATCGGCTGGTTGACGCCGTTTGAACCACTCATCCAATTCATTGGCGTAGGCGTATACAGTTGATTTTTTCTGGTGCTCGTGGCGCCGGACGGGAAGTCCTTCGCTCTTCTCCCAACGCTGGACGGTGCGAATTTCGCGGCCAAGATGGCTGGCAATCTCCTTCCAGGAAACCAGTTTCTTGCCAGAAAGGGGTGAGTCTTCGAGACCGGGCTTGGCTCCGCTTGTCGGAATGTCGGGGGAAGACATTGAATCGATTCAGTGCGCGGATTATACCTTAGAAAACCGTCAGGATCGAAAGCACGCGTTCGGCATTTGGTGAGCGTTAACATCAGCGGGCTGCCTTGGCGGCGACGGCACCCGCGGCGGCGCCTAGGACGAACCACTTGGCGGCACGGAGAATCCGGTGCAGGACGCTTCCGCCTTTTGCGGCGGCTACCGCGGCGTCTTTTTCCTTCGTCAGAGCAGTGTTCTCGGTCTTCTCATCGCTGAGGTCAGCTTGGGCGGTAGCAAGCTTTGCCTGGCAGGCTTTGCAGTCCATGGCAAAGTCGTAGAGGGGCTTTAGATCCGCGGCGGGCAGGATGGCGTCCGTGGGTTGGCCTGTTTTTGGTTGTGGGTTGCTTGGGACTGTTGCGGCGCCAGGTGTTGGCCCCGGCAGGGCGGTCTGATTGGCAGATGTGGACGATGGCGATGACGTGTCGCCTTGAAGGGTAATCGGAGCGGGCAGAGAAAGCGCGCTCGGGAGATCCTTGAGGATTTGAGCGGGCGTCACGGCGGATTGTTTCTGGACTGCCAGCTGGGCGAGGGTTTGGTTGAGGAGAGTGTCGCGGTCGTGCTGACTGGCTGCGGCGTCGGTGATGGTTTTCTGGGCGGCGGCGAGTTGGGTGTTGAGTTGCGCGCGGTCGCGACGGTCGGCTTGCCAGGAGACGTAGATGGTGATGGTCAGGATGATCGGGATGAGAATTTCTGCGAGTTTTGTCCATATACGCGAAAGCATGGGTGACTCCGAATTTGTGTCGTAGTACGCTTTGCGCGAGGCGAAGTCTCGCGTGAATCTTCGTGAATTCTTCCTAGAGCAGTTCGCTGGTGACCTGGAGTACCATCCTCGTCGCGCGGCGATCTATGTGGTGCTCGCCGCAGGAGCCGGCTGCTTCTGGATTTTTTCTGCCGCCGACGTCAAGTTCACGACGCTTCCGTTGGTCTTTGCGTTGGGCAGCCTTACTCTTATGGGCAAGGGAATCTATTTATTCCGTCCGAGCTCGGAAGGAATCGGTCTTACCTATCGTGAACTCGCAGATGTCACGAGCTCTGCAAAACGCAAGCAGCTTCCTACCCTCCCCGAGCAAGCGGCTCAAGTTGTACAGGACTTCGGCACAGGCGGGCTTTTGCTTTGGCCCCTTTTGAATCTCGGAAAAGACGTGGATCAGACGTGGACCAGTCCTCCGCGTTTTAATGTGTTTGTCGTTGGTGCTTTTCTTTTTGGCCTTGGCTGGGTGATTCGTCGCTTCGCAGAAAGACAAGGCGATCAATCCTGAAGACCCGAGCTACAGATAGTGAGTGCGCCTGGCCAAGACCTGGCCTGGATAGGCGGGATTTGCGCCGCCGTTCCAGGCGAGGAGCCCGCGCGTGGTGTCGCCGTCCATGGCGTCGAGTTTTTTGCGAAGGAGCTTGCAGCCGATGGCGAGGCCTTGTTCGGGATCGCAGATCGCCGAAAGGAATGTGGCGTCGAAGCCCATTTCACGGGCAACTTGACCCATCACTTGCATTAGCCCCCAGGAGAAGCCGCGCGCGTAGGCTTCGGAAGCGGTGATTTTGTTGTTTGTGTAGAGATGCGCAACATATTTGGCGAAGAACGCGGGTTCGTACCGCATGGCCCAGGTGTTCCAGGACGACTCCTGCTCGACGATTGCGCAGACGAGCGCAGGATCGAGCGATTGTGCGGCGGCAGCTTTACGAGCTAGCGCGACGAGTTGAGGCGGGGAAGTCACTTGTCTGCGTAAACGGTCTCGATGAAATGAATGAAGAACGCTCAATCGCGGTGGCGGCGTCCGTTGATCTCGACGAAACGGACCATCGGCGGTTCGGGCGCATCAATTCCCTGCTTGCGCGCGATGGCGTGCAGCGCCGCATAGATGTGCGGCAGATGATTCGTGGCGATATCGCGCACGAAAGCACGCACGATTTCGTCGTTGCGCATGCGGCGGTGCAGCCAGCGCAGGAAGAGGACGAACTGCACGCCGACGGGCACGAGGGCGACCAGGATTGCGGACCAGGAGATGGGCATGGGAAGGCTCTCAGAGTGAGAGGAGGTAAATGAGATAGAGGAAGTAGAGGAGGTAAAGGAGAAAACAGTTTCTCGGAAACCCCCGGAACCTGGTGTGATTCGCAGAGCGAGGCTCCGATTCCTTTACGTCCTTTACCTCCCTTGCTTCCTCGTACCTCCGCAACTCGGCTCGCGGGTTGCAGTGGGACCGTGCAGTGCGGTTTATTAGGGCTGCGTGCAGGTGACGGTCAGAGTGACGGCATCGTTGATGATCGCCCAGTCTGTGGGCGCATTCTGCAGCACATTACGAACCGCTTCTTCATGGGAGCTGGCGGGGATTCCGCTCTGGACGACGTTGTGCGTCCCATCGCTTAATGTCACTGTGTAGGTGTTCGGCATGGGTGTCCTCCTTTCTGCTTGAAGAGACTTAGTTGCTCGCTCTCCTGCTCGGCGATTTCAATCGGAAGCCGGGGAAAGTTGCGTTGCTTAGAACAGCGTGCTGGGCAGAGCGCCAAGAGTCGCGCCTAGTCCAGAGCCGAGGGAGGTGAAGAATCCCTGGCCGCTGCGGCCTGCATTGGCTCGGACATTCAGCAATTGAGAGGGAATGCCGAGGGTCTTGCCGAGTAGGTTGGAGTCCACGCCGTAGAGGCCGGAAAGGCCTTGCAGAGCGGACAATTGCTGCTGATAGGCGGTATTGGCAAAAGCGAGCTGGTTCTGCTGCGCCTGATTCCCTTCCGCGACGCCCTTTTGGCGCGCCAGATCGTCGGTCAGTTCGCTGAAGCCGGCGGAATTGTTGGTGGCGGCGACGCGATTGGCTGCGGACTGTTGGAGCGAGTCAAAGGCGCTGGCGATCGACCCTTGCGATTGGCTCGTGACGGCGGCTTGCTGCGCGGGGCTGAGGCCAGGATTGTTCAGAATGCTTTGGTACTGCGAGCTGATGGTGTTGCCGAGTTGCTGCTGCTGATTCAGGAATTGCTGATTCTGCGAGTTGATGCTGGCGAGCTGCTGGTTTGTCATATTCAGCGTTTGTGTTTGGGCACGACTCATGGACACACCTCCAAAGGAAACGTATTAAGTTTTTAAGGGCAGCTTAGAAAAGCGAGGATTGGAGAATCGCTGTTCAGACAGGCCGTTATTTAAGACCGATCGCTGGTTGCAGACCGCGGCCGCATGGCAACCGGCACTTATTAAGCCTCGCCGAATATAGAGTCGCGCAAGTCGCTGAGAAAAGCGGCAGCAGGGCTGCCGCACTCCAAATCTCTACTTCGCAAAATTATGCGGGACTCAGTAATATGCCTATTCAGGGTCCAAATAGCGCCGCCGGTTTCTTGTGCCGCCGTTGTAGCCTGAATAGGCCTGCTGGGCACGGCTTTCTTCGGTACTCTGGCGCCCCTGCTCTTGTTCTGCGAGCCGATACTGCATCGCAAGCAAAGCGACACCCGCGCGCGCGTTTGTTTGCCAGTCGGTCTTCACACTCTCGGTAACAGCAAGCGGGTTGCCGTTCTCATCTTTCAGGACCGTCTTCCCGATGTTTATGCTGTTGATCTGCATAAGTCCATAGTCAACGGTATCCGGAATTGGCTTTCCAAGGGCATCCATGAGGACGGCGCCGGCAACAATCTTGGGAATCAAGTGGACAGCGCTTGGATTCAGACCGCTTTCGGCATCCGCGACGGCCTGGACCAGTTTTTTGGACAAGCGCGGCGATTCCTCATCGGGTCTCGTGGACTTGACTGCCGGCCTGGTATCTGTTTCAGATGCAAGATCGTTGGCATCGCTAATTCGAGCGTCCTTCTGTTGGAGGCTTTGAACTTTTGCCTGCGGTGCGACGATGAAGCTGCGAATGGCACGGAAGTTGCTGCTCGCGGCGGGCTCGTCTACATAAAGCAGCAAGATGGTGGCGCGGTCTCCGTCAGCGAACCTTGTAGAGAGGGTCCGAGTGCCGCAAAAAAAACCGTCTGCTCCGACGTCCACGGATCCTTGCAACTTCCAAGCGCTTCCGTCGCGGATGAGCAGGGCAACCTCGAGAGAGTAGGCGTCGAGCGAGTATCGCGGATATTGTCGCTCGGGAGCATGGGAAAATACGACGGTCGCATAGTCGCTAAATTCAGTGACGCCTTTAATCTTTGACCGCGCAGGCAGCGATTTCCTGATCTCCGTGGAGGGCAGGTCAAGCTGGTCGGACGGATCGCAAGGGCCGAAGTCTAAATAGGAATCCGGTCCCGCCGAGAAATGTTTTTGAGCTTGGACCCATTTGCCCTGTTGTAGTTGGAATTCTTCGTAATAGAACGGTTCACCCTTCCACTGTGCTTTCATCGCATCGTCGTTCGGAACTGGCTCCCACAGACCACTCTTCGCGTTAAGGACTGTAGGCAAGGCGCTGTACATGTGCAGGCCATCCGCATCGATGAAGAAAACTCCATGTTGGGCGTGAAACTCACCGTTTTGGACAAACCTTAAATCCGGGGATGAGTTCGCCGGTCCATTGAGCTGGGCAAACGAAGGTGGAAGTATAAATAGGGAAAGCAAGACTGCCCTTCTAATCCAGCCAGGAGGTGGGACTAGAGAAGAAAAGCTAAAAGAACGTTTGTTTGCGCATTTCATTTCTGTTTATCCGACGTTTCTCTGTATCTCCGTAAAAAATTGCGGTCAGCGTCATTCTTGGGCATTCCATCGCGTTTTTCGCTCAGGTATCGCTCGCGCAGGCGCTCTTTACCACTGTTGTACTGCGAATAAGCCTGCTGCGCGTGATCTTCCATGGTGGCGCCGGGTCCTTGTTCTAACTGGGCAAGATGGTAAGCCGGAGCAGAAGTGCGACGCCCGCGCGGGCGTTGGCCCTCCAATCGCTCTTCACATCATCGCTGATTACGAACTTGTTCCCGTGAGCGTCTTTCACCGGACCTGCGTTGATGTTGCCGCTATTGACCTGCATGACGCCGTAGTCGATGCTTCTAATTATTAAATTTCCGTGGCCGTCGTGCTTTACGTGGCCCTTCGCATCGCGCGCTAGGTTCTTCTTGACAAGGTTCACGTTGAAATCACTCTCCGCGAGAGCAACAGCATACACTACTTTTCTTGGTAAATGATAATCATTCGCTAAGCGACCTAGATAGTTAAGCAGTTCGTCGCGTGAAGGATCGTGCGAGGGGTTTTGTGACGGATTGGACGCGGAATGCGGGCTTTGTTGGGCATTCCAGGATTCGAGAGTTTGCAATTCACTCCGCTCATCTCGCCCGAGCCGATTCTCGAGCGTTTGCATGCGGCCCTGTGGCGCGCGCAAGTCCTTAATTAGAGAAGAAAGTGCGCTAGATAAGCGTCCCATGTGAGGCCTCCGAGAATTCAGGAAGTTGAGGAGGTAGAGGAGAGCAAGGAAATAGAGGAACCGGAAAGCGCGATCCCAATCGTCAGGCTGGCCATTCGCAAGCGAGGCACTCTTCCTTTATTTCCTTTATTTCCTTTATTTCTTTCTCCTTTACTTCATCTGCTTCTTCTGTTTGGATTTCGTGAAAAACTTTTTATCTTAAATCGTTACGGTGACGGTGATGGTCGCCGGATCGGTCTGGATAATGGTCACCGTTGCATGGACTAAGCGGGCCTGGATGGCCGCGAGCGCTGCTGTTACCGGAGCAGATTCTTGGGTGTGCTGCGTGTCGAAGCTGAACGTGGCCGATAGATTGACTGGCTCGCTTGGATGGAAATCCCACGAAGCGGAATTTGTCGTCATGGGCATGGATTTACTCCACGGACATTCCTTCCTCCATTGCAGAGAAAGGTTTGCGGCGGAGTGGCCAATCTCTTGCAGTACGGCGTCCAGGCATCATCGCGGTTCCAGCCGAGCGGCGTGATGCGTTTGCCGAATTTCTGCGCGATGGGTGGTGGCAGCCACGCGTGGACGTCTTCGAGGCCGCGATTCCACGCGTCGCGTTCTGTGGCGGCGTGCAATTGGAGCAGCCATTGCCAGCGCTCGCGCGGCGTGCCTGCCTTTGGCTCGAGGAGCAGGTACGCTTCAGCAGTGAGACGCAGAAACGCGGCGCCGATGATTTTTTCTTGTTGCGGAGTATCAATCTTAGCGCTGGGGCTTTCCTCGTTTGCTTCTGCTTGCGATTCCGAGAGAATCAGTTTTGTCACGAAGAGCGGGTTGCTCAAATCCGGCAGCGGATAGTCAAAACCTTGAGCCGCGTGAATGGCACGCAGGGCGGCGAGATCTGATTCGCGATATTCGCGGATTTGCATGGAATCAACGGCGTCAATATTGGGGCAATCGTAGGGGCACGATATATCGTGCCCCTACACGCGCAAGGTTGCCCGCCCTTTTGGCCTAAAATTGGTTTAGAGAGTTGTTGGCTTCGTAATGCGCGAGCCGGGGTTGACGCCGAAACCATTTCCGCCGCGAACTTGGCCGTTGGGCAGCACGCCGCTACCGCTGGAAGGCAGCGGTAGCGGCCCATTCGAGCCGCCGCCGGCGACTGCCGTTGGAGGCGAGCCAAACGTAATGGGCGCGGACGGCAGCGAACCGACGTACTGCGAATACGCGCGCCAGTAAAGCTTCTGATTGCCGAGCTGCGTGTACAAGTTTCGCGATGCGCCCATGAAATAGACGCGCGGCGAATTGAACGCCGGCGTGGTGTCCGACTCCGCGAAGTAATAGAGGCCTGGACGGGAGTTCGAGGGATCCGTGATGGAGACGTCGAACCAGCCGTTCGAGGCTTGCACGTTGATAGACGCGACCGTGGTCGGCGCTGGCGCAGGCGTACTGGGATCGACGCCCGCGCTCTGGCTCGTGGCGTTCACGGAGGCGACAATTTTCGTGAGCGTCTCGTAGAGATACGGATCGCGATCTTTGATCGGAGCGAGTTGGGCAACGGTTAGCATGGCTTGAGCTCAGAGTTTGGGAACTGGTACAGTTTGACCGGCTAACCCCCCTAGAATTTTCTTGCGCCTCATGCCGCACTCTCGGCATGCCCAAGAAAACACGTCCGAAAAAGAAACGCAAGCCCGCGACGCCATCTAAGCCAGATACCAATCAGGTAGCCTTCCGGGTTTTAGAACAGGCAACGACCGGTACAGTGAAACGAACGATTAAGGAATCAGGGGGCTGACTTTTTTGGCAGGACGTGCCCGTTTCATATAGCCAACAGCTTTACCATAACATTGAATTCTTCCGAACCAATTCCTCTCGCCATTTAGGCAATCCAAGGTTTCATGTTCTATATCTTCGCAATCTCCTAATTTGCTCGTCCACTTTCCATTTTCAAGCTGCCGTGCTGCATGTGTAGGCTTTCCATTAGATGTGGCATAAATAGCGATTTTTTCTATGCCATCCTCAAGCGAGCCGTCGTTGCAATCCTCAAAGCCTTTGGTCCGAAATGCTGCTCTAAACGCGTCAATCTCGACTTCGCGGGGCACACCTGGCGGCCAATAATTCTGCCCCAGTTCATCTGGGTCCCATTTCTTCGAGTTATCGTGAACAGCCCACGCTAGGCAGTTGTAGTCTTCCGATTCGTCGCTGGTCTTTTGATAATCTGATTCTTTTAGGTTAGGGAATTCCCACGCCTGCCAACTACCAGGCATATTTCTTAGCCTTACCCCATTCGAGCCACAACTGTCTCATTACTTTTCGCTCTCCCCGATGCTCTGGTGGAACAGGATCCTCTCTGGAAATAGCCTTTAACGCCCAATACCAGTCTTCATCCTTCTTCGATAGTTCGCGCAGAATATAGGGCACGGCTTTCTCGCCCATTCCAATTATGAATTGATATGCAGGCAAAGACGCATTCGCGCTCGAAAACGAAGATGCTCTTGTCTTTTGTGCTCTCCATTCGCTCACTAACTCATTGAATTTGATCTCGACATCGTCGCGCTGGGCACGCAAAAGAACCGTAGATTCCTCATCAAGCTGCGTCGCCGTAAAGCGCGGGTCATTGGGTCGCCCAAACAGTTGACTGTAGACAAGCAATCCGCAGTCAAGACTCTGAAGGCTCTGATTAGGGGTTATTTGCACTTCCATTGGCTCATTCCTACTTAGTTCGGCTTGGGCCGTTGCTGTGGTGGGCGTACCAAAGTATCTGGAGAACTAAGAACGTTAACTCCTGGAGAAGTGAGTACGAGATAAACCGGCTTACCATCTGCGGCGTATTCACCCTCGACGCGCAAGAATGAAGTAGCAACAGCTTTGACTCTTATCTTCGAGCCATCTTCTAGCTCGTATTCGTTGAAATATTCGATAGCGGATTTAATCGGAACGTCAAACACGTTTATGTCATGCCCCAGAAGTCTTATCGTCTTTTTTATTTCTGGCATGTTCGGAAGCCCTTTCCTTCGCCCACCGCGCCAGTACAGCTTTCCGAGCACTCGCGCTACGTTGCTCTGGCGTTAAATTGGCGGCTCTGGCAGGGCCACCTTTCAGGCCGCCCTTCCTACCTAAGGCGACAGCATAGGGGTTTTTGCGTTTCCGTGCAACTTTTTGATTGCGTTGTGTCACGTGTTGATTATACGTGAGCGGTCACGAACAATACAGTCATTCTTAGGGCGGCCTTTCTTGGCCGCCTTTTGTTTTATGTCCCGACATGTTCTCAGTTTAGTTCGTGCCGCGAACGGGGGCCCATGGATCGACGCGGACTGACGGTGTGAATTTTTGGAGCTTAAACCAGGCGCCGGGTTGGTTGGTGCTTACCTGGAATGCTACACGCTCACCCAACACGTTGATCGGAAGCTCGAGGTCTTCGAGAGAGGGCGAGCTGAGCGGCAGCGGCTGCTGGGCTTGCGACGCGCTCTGCGAATCGACAAACGTGGTGAGGGACAAATTCCCTGCCCCTTCGACAAACATCGTCAGATAGCTGAAAAGTTTGCGGTGCGCGCCGAGATTGAGCGATTGCTCGACGGCGCGCTCGGGGAAAAAGTGTGTCGTGTAATAGCTTGGAATGGCGCTGCCGTCGTCGGAAAGTTGCGTATCGCTGAGTTGATAGACTTTGCCGGTTGCGCCGCCTCCGCCCACACCTGGAACTCCACCACCGACAGCCACAACGGATGTGCCATTGATGCGCTCGATCAGCGCGCAGGAATTTGCTGCAACGGTCCACGGCGACCATTTTCGAGCCATGTCCGTGGCGGCTTTTCGGCCGGTGTAGGTGACGTTGACAGGCGGACGCGTGGAGATATCGTCGGCGTCGTCGAGGTCGTGATAGTCGAGCATCAGGATCGCGTTGGGAGTCGTTGCCGAGCCGAGCGGCGCGCCTACCAAGATGCGGCGTTCCTGGATATCCACAGTGACCCAAAGCGTTTGCCCATATTGCCAGTTAATTTCGTTCCACGTGGGCTGAATTTCTTGTGAGATTTTGATGGGCTCGCCGCCGCTGAAAATGTACAAGCCAGTGCGGTGCGCGATGACCACCCAGTCTTCGCCAACGCCTACGCCGCGGACGGATGGCGTGCCCAAACGGTGCGACACTTCGGCAATCGACCAGAGCGACGGCTCGTTGGTGCCATCGTCTTGTGTGACGTGCAGCGAGTGTTCCTTCACAAAGTAGAGCCGCTCGCGCAGTTTGAAGGCTGCGCGGATGGCCTGGCCGTTATTTTCGGCGACGCTCATGAAGCCTTCGATGCCGTCGTAGCTTTCGGGATCTTCGACGCGGCTGGCGCGGACGATCGAAGAATTTACGGGAGTCGACGTGGGAAAAATTTCGATGCTGTCGATGTAAAACTGGCCACCGGTGTTCGGAGTGCCGTCGGCATAGACGCGAAGGACGAGATCGCTGGGAATTGTGGGGAGCGGCGCGGTCAGCTCCGCTGAGTATTCGACATAGCCTGTGGTGAGCTGCGCGGCGGTGAGCTGGAGGCCGGTGGTATTGATCCCAGCGCTTTGGCTGAAAAGATGAAGGTGCAGCGTGCCCTGCGTGAGCGTGCTATTTGCCGCACAATGCGCCCGAATGGTGTAATCGGTGTTGGCGACGATACGCTGGGCGCCCAGGGAATCTTGAACGGCGCTCTGCGTCATTAGGCCGCGAGTCGGCGTAGAACCATTTCCCACGATGGAATACGCCGCGCCCCACACGACGAAGTTTTCCTCGTCCGTGCCGCCGGGCGCAAAAACAACGTCGGGCGTCCAACCCAAAGGATAATGCGGGAACGAGGGACCGGTGAACCCGCCATCGAAGCCGAGGTTCAACCAGTTGTTCATCTTGTTGCGCTCGCCCCACCAGAAAAGACGCTCGGAATATTCGGTTACGCCGGAGCAATCGCCGAGTTCGATGAGATTGAAGAGATTATCGACGTTGGTGCCGGCGAGAAGAATGGCGTCAGAAAAATCCAGCAGTGATGGAAGTCGTGGTGTTGTCATTGATCACCATGTTTCCGCTGAAGAGCGAAGCGCCGCTGCCGACGTAGAAGAAACTTGCGCCGCCTGCGCCCGTGAAGCAGAGGATCCGCGCGACGATATTCGACGGACCGGTGGGAATATTCGTAACTACCGCGCGCAAGCCGCCGCTTGCCGTCCAGGATGCGGCGGGCCCGGGTGCGGTGAGATAGCCCTGGCGGGTTTTGAAAATCACACTAACTTCGTGAACGCCGGTATCGACATTGCCCGCCGCCGCCGCTGTACCACCGCCGGAGGCAGCCAGGCCTCCGTTGTCCGCTGTGAACGTGAGGTGTGTGGAATCAGGAACAGCGGTGATGGGGAATGTGCCGTTGTAGGCGGCGACGGCGACGCCGGTTGTGGTTACGAGCTGGCCGACAACGAGGCCGTGAGGTGTCGTGGTCTGAATGGTGGCCGTGGCGGAAGAAGCTGTGCCTCCGCCGGAAGCAGCGAGGCCCGAGGCGCCCGCGATGTATGTGAATTGCGTGCTGTTTGGCGCGGCGACAACCGGGAATGTGCCATTGTAAGCTGCAATCGGCACGCCAGCGATAGTTACCGATTGACCGGCCGAGAGGCCGTGCGCGGTGGCGGTCGTGATGGTGACGAGAAAGCCGTTCTCGATGGCTCCCGCCGGGCTGGCTGAGATCGTAACCGCGGCGGGTTGCGTCGCGCCGCTTGGGCTGGCCACGATCGTTGCCACGACATTTTCATCGACGACGGTTGGGCCTGCGCCAGGTCCGGACTGGCTGACGCGATCGAAATTCGTGTCGTCGAACTGGCGAGGCAGGTCGTTGCCGGTTTTTCCGTCACTGATGGCGAGATATTCGCGGCCGAAGATGGTTGTGGAATTTCCGTAGGAGTTGGCGGCGAGACCGCTGGCGACGGTCGCGAGCGCTCCTGGCGTAGTTTCTTTGTAGAGGACGCCATTCGAGTCCAGAACCATGGTGCGGAGCGTGGCGTTCAGAGTTTCGTAGGTCTTGATGTAGTTGATAGTGGGATTGCCGGCAAGGGGAGCGAAGAGGGCTTGCAGGCCGGGGCGTGTGAGGACCCCGCCATTGCCAAAGACGACGTCCTGGCAATCGGGGGAGACCCCGTGCGGCAAATCGGCGGGAGACATATCTGTCACCAGGCCGCCGAAGATTTCGATGGGTGCGTCGAGTGATCCTGCTGTAGTCATATTCTTGTACGTATACTTATATCTATGGTATACATGCAGCGCTCAGGCGTGCTTCGGAGAGTGCTCCCAGTGGGGGTACTGGGCTCGCATGAGAAGCGATGAGGGTTGCTCCGCAGCCCCGGGAGTTCGAGTCTCCCACTCTCCGCTCTGATCCTCATCGCAATCAACAATTGTGATATGCTTTGTTTGCTTCTCATGCGTGCCCAGAAATTGGAAACGTTAGGGCGGTTCTTCGGAGCCGCCCTTATTTTTGTGCGCAGCGGTAAAATTTGATTCGCGCTTGTCAGGCGTGCCTACTACACGTTAGTTTTTTCGGGGCGGCGAGAAATCGCCGCCTTTTTCTTTTTGCACCGAGTTCGCTATAGCCTTGATGAACCCGCACAGGCAGGAGTGCCAGCGCACCATTGCCTACTTCCTTGCCTCGATAAGCTATTTCCCTGCCCTGCCTTGATTTGTGGATGCGTCATGGCGCGATTTTTCGTGCGCGCCGAGGCCGTACTGCGCGGCTTTTTCGCGGTCGAGGATCGCGCCGCAGGATTTGCAGACGGCTACGCCATGCTTGATTTTTTCGGCGCAGACGGGGCACTCCGCCAACGGCCTGGAATCGTAGAGCCAGGGTTTTTCGAGGCCAAGCTGGCGCGCGGCGCGGCGTTCGAGGTCGGTAATGAACATGGGATTGCGCGTGCGCTCCCATTCGAGATCGGCCGCCGCGACCAAGCGGCGCTGAAACTCCTCGAGACGGCGGCGGGCATCGGCCAGTTCACCTTCCGTGGGAGTCTCGCCAGCGGCGACAAATACACCGTGGAAACTTCCCTCCCCTGAGTCGCCATTGATTTCGCGCGCGATGTCTTCGGCTACTTCGCGGGCCGTTATGGGATAGGCCATCAGATGCTTGTCGCCAAGATCCATCACGCTGTTACAGCCGCGAATCGGCGTAATCGCAAATGGTTCGCCGGCTTCCGGAGAAACAACGACCAAAGAGCCGAAGTAGGTGCGATTGCGAGGTGGCCATTTTTCCGTGGAAATGTTGACGAGCGAGACCGTGCTGTTTTCCGTTGCCGTAGCCATCGAATTGCCTTTCAAGAGATTGAGATGTCTTTGAGAAACGCGTTTCTTCGGAGAATTCTTTAGAAGATGAAGACCGCCCAAGTCGCCGAGTTTGAGCTTGCCGCAGTCACCGTGGCGGTCGTGCCCAAAATGCTACAGGCGGCTGCGAGCGGCGTGGTGCCTTGCACCTGCGCGAGGCAACGCGTGAGCCCCGGCGTGGATGGCTGCTCGCTCAAAGTGACGGTGCAGGTCGTCCCCGAACTCATAGCGCAGACGCCGCCATTGGCCAGGAAATGCTGGGTCTTGGTCCAATCCTGCTCGATGTCCAGTTGCCCCAACGGATGCAAGTTGCCGCCGGACCAATTCTTCAATGTGGCCACGCTCCCGGAAATGATGAGCCCGGGCGAGCCGGCGGTGATTTGCGTGTCAGTGAACGTCAGGGCCACGGCGCCGTTTTTGTAGCAAGTAAGTGCGCCGCCCGGCGCCACTTCCATCCGCAAGATATCTCCAACGGTTCCCGTGGATGTTGTGCTCGTCAGGTTCGTCGCTGTCGCGTTCACGACGCGCTGGATGAAGATGTTGGTGGAATCCTCGAGGCAATCGTAAAACGTCGAGCTGCTCCCTGTTCCGCTGGCCAGCACGCTGACGCCGGGAAAGTCGGTGGTGCCATTCAAGGCGGTGACGGTTGCTTGCGCGAATTGCACGTTGGAGAAGGCGCTCGCGTTCCAGAAGCCGGAGTTCGCAGCTGTCGCCGCGCCTTGAATCTGATTCGAGGCGATATTGAGGCCGTTCTGCTGGACGGTCCAATTCGAGCCGATGGCTCCGTTGGCCCGCGTGGCATTGTCGTACGCGCTGTTCAGATAGCTAGAGACAGGAATGATGCCGGTCGCATCCGGAAGAGTCTGCGTCCGGCCGGCGGTGAGTGGGGCGGGCGAAATGACATCCGTAAAATTGTTGGCCATCCTGAGCTGATATGTGGTTACGCCGCTGGAATTCAGAGCGGCAGTAACGGCGGTGTTTACGGTTGGAGGATTATTGTTGCAGCCGGACGGGAACGTGTCCACGAAAGGCGCCGCTCCGCTGATGAACCCGCTGCAGGGAGTAATCGTGGCCAGCAAGGAGTCTCGATACGGCCTGTAACCAATCGAGCCCGCAGGCAGCGCGGGAATCGTCAGAGTAATGGTCTGGTTGCCGCTCGTGGCCGTTGCGGAAATCGATGGACCAATGCTGGTCTCTTTTCCATTCGCGTCAATCGCGGTAATTGCATACGTGTGCGCGCCCAGGGGAACGGATCCGCCGGCGCCCACGACAGCGGACGTTGGCACGGCCGGAACGGCCATGGGAAAGTAAAACTGGCCCGTTCCGGAAACTCCTACCGGCACATTGGAATAATTTCTCGAAGTGTTTGGACCGTTGAGGCTGGTGCTGATGACCTGAGTCGTGGAAGGCAGCCCCGTCCCGCAGCCGGAAAATCCCGAAACAAACTCAATGCCGCCTGCGGCCGCACCGGAAAAGAAGGCTTGCGAACCGGTCGCGCAAAATGGCTCGATGACTCTGATATTGCTCATGGTTGCGGCATTCGTGAGGTCGACCATGGGAGTGGAAAGGCCGCCCACGGGATCGGCGTAGGTCAAACGCTCCAGGCGAATCGCATTGATGGTGTTGGTGCCGGTATTGAAGCGGAGCGAGGGGTAATAACTGCTTTCATTCAAAAGTTCGTAGAAGGAGGCATGGCCGACTCCACCAACGAGACCGGTTTCACCGGCCGAGTCGAAGAGCCATTCACCGCCGCCCATGGTGGTGTAGTCGAACTCGAGGATGCCTGCGAGTTGCTGGCTAAACTGGCCTAGCCCCATGTCCACGACATCCCAGAGGGACGGCGGAATACCCCACCCGAGCGCGTCCGAGCCGATGGACCCATAGCGGAAAAAGAAATTGAAGCCGCCACCCATTTTGAACGGCTGGGCATAATTTCCGCCATTCATATAAACGTTGTCATAGGTAATTGACGTGACGTTATTTCCTGTATTGTCCTGGTCCTGAACGAAGCAACTCTGATATGGCTGGCTGCATTCCGTGTTGAGGTTTTGATATGTAATGTCGATGCTCGAGCCCGGCTCCATCAGGAACATGGGGTATGCATTTCCCAGAATGCGAGTCGTGACGTACTTGCCAAAGGATGGACCTGCGCCGTTCCCTCCAGCGCCTTGGATCGTACCTTCGATGACATTGGAGGAGCCCGGAATTACCGGATAATTGATGACGAGCTGTGCGCCGAGCTGAAGCATGGTGTTCTGGGGACAGCCTGCAGCGAGATTCAGAGGTGAGTTCAGAACATACAGAGCGCCCTGCGGATTGGAGGACGGCACAAAAATCGTGCCGCCCGCCGACCCCATTGGTGTGGACGCGCAGACGGACAAAATGTTCGGTGTGTTGTCGTGGAAGGCGGTCGCGCCGGTCACCGAAGCGACGGCGTTGCTGGCGAGGGTGATGGTGTTGCCGGCGATGCTAGAGATCGTTGCGGCGAGGATGCCGTTTGTGGCAGACGCTGGCGGAGTTGATGGCACATAGGCCGGTTTTGCGGGGGCCGGCAGGCCCCAATCGATGAAGGCACTGTCCATTCCCTGGCTGGTGCCGACGAGGGAGTATGGACCCACGCCTTGCGAGCGGTATATGTAGTAGCCCATGACCGTGTAAGGCTGCATGGTCCAGCGCACAAAGTTTTTTGCAACCACCTGGGCGGTTCCTCCCGAGGGACAGTAGGTGCCATTCAGAAGGGTGGCGATGTCCACGGTAAACGTCGTGGATGTGGGGGTCGAGGCAATTGTCCAGGAGCCCTCGACAGCGGTTGTGCCGCTGCTACCGCGCGGAATATTGACGGGCACTCCGCTCTGGAAATTGTGGGCCGCGGTGGTCGTGAAGGTGACGACGCCGTTGCTCTCGGAGCATCCATTTGGGGCGATCGTCGCGGTGTTGACGCCGAGCGCGGCCGCGCCAGTCGTGATCGTGAACGCGGAGCTCGCCGGACTTAATTCCCCGTGGAAACCGATCGATACTACCTTGTAGTTCCAGGTAGTCGTGCCGTTTAGGACGCCCTGCGGTGTGACGGCGCTGGGCGTTTGCGCAATCGCCGTCGTGCTTCCGCCGATGGTGCACGGCGCGCAATTGGCATGTGTGACGTTAAACGAAAAGATGACCCCGTTCGTGTAATTCGCGACGGGGAAGGTTCCGTTGAACGCCGAATCGCTGGAACCCGCAATCACCACATTGGAGCCTGGTGCAAAGCTGGCCGAATTCACGAGCGTCACGGTCGCGACGTTGCTTGCCACGCTGATGCTCGATACGGGAAACGGAGCGCCGGGAGCGAGCATGGCGGGGACTGCGCCGGCAGTGGGAATGGCGACGCCGTGTCCGACAAGAAAATCGCCGACGCCGCCGGAGCAAGTGATCTGATTGCTGCCGGCGGTCGTGTTGCAAGTGATCGTGGGAGGCGTTGTCCCGCTGTAATAAGCGCCATAACGCGAAAGATCAAAAAAAGGATTGGGGCCTTTGGTGTGAAAGTCCGCGTCGATATTCTGCGGAGCAGTGAAGGTGTTGGCGACGTTGGTTTGCGCACCAGTTCCGGGGCCCAGGGGGCCGATCTCCGTGCCCGTCTGATCTTTGTAGTAAAGACGCATGTCAGCGGTTTTCGTGTAGAGATTCACGGTCCCCGTGTTGGCTGGGCCGGGAGGCGTGCCCTGGTTGTTCAACGCCAAAGTGCCGCTGGCGAGCGAGCCGACCACGGTGGTGTTGCCGGAGACAGTGAGGTTGCCGCCGAGGCTCAGTGAAAACGCGCTGACAGCTCCGCTAAAGGTGGGCGAAGATGGATCGTTCGGCAGGATGACGTTGGGAATCTGCTTGTCCGTGATACTCGGCCCGGAGATTTCGATTTCGTATTGGCCCGGCGCGGCGTAGAAGAAATAGTTGCCCATGCCATCGGTGGTCGTGGGATTGGCTAGAGCTTGCGTTAGGCCGGAATCGGAATAAATGAGAGCGAGCGGGGAGCACGGCTGGCCGGCTGCGGGCATGGCGCAGATGCGTACCGTGGCACCCGCCAGCGGGATACCGCGCGAATTGAAGACGATGTCGTCCTTGCGCGTGCCTTGCGCGTGGACCAGCGTGAAGGCCCCAGGAATAACATGGAGCACGAGCGCCAGCAATGCCCAGAAAAACACCATCGTTGTAGCGCGCTCAAAGCGCGGCGCGATTTTCGATCGTATCATGCGGCTGCCTCTGCGAAAGCGTGGATTCGTTCGTTGTTTGGCGAACTACTGGAGTTTCCGTGCGGTGATGGTGACTTGCACGATGTCGGTGGTGACGCTTGCGGGGTAGGCGCCGGCGGTGAGCTCTGTGCCGCCGCCCGAGAAGGCTTTGAGCTTCCAATTATTGAGCGCGGTTCCCAGCACCGGCACGTAGTAACCCGCGTTGCCGTTTTGGCTGTCAGCAAAGATTTGAATAATCTGGTCGCTGGGCAGTTTGTCGGCGACAGTCGTGAAGTCCATCGTATCGCCTCCGGTCGGGTAGTTGCCCGAAAACGTGAGCGTTCCGATGGCGTAGAACAGGTTGCTGCCGGAGCCGTCTTCATTGCTCGGCAAAAGCGTAATGGTGATTGGCATTGTGACCTCGATCGAGTATGTGTAGCGCCGCCCTTCAGGGCGGCACGTCATGCTGAGCCTGCGTCGTGCGAAACCGACGATGCCGGGCTGAAACCCGGCCGCAACAAAATCGTTCAGTACAGAATGGTTCAGAGTGGGGTATAGCCGTTGCGCGAAGAAAACGGCCGGCGGCGGCGCGAGGATTGTTGCTCGCGGCGGACCGCTGCGCTGACGAGATCCTCGATCGCGTCCGCCGCAGCGTCGTCCCATTTTTCTGCGAGCGGACTGCCACGCGCCCAGCCCGCCAGCGCTGCAGTTGCGTACGCGATGGCTTCCTGTGAATTGCGAATCAGGACGGGCGAGGTGGAGTCTGTAAAATCGGGATATGCCTTGGAGTAGCGCAGACGAATCTGCGTGTCTTGCGTCGCACCGACAAAATAAATGCCGTCAGCGCGCCATTCCCAAATACTCAGGGTTACGTCCTGCACGCGAGACGGCAGGCCACCATGCTGCGAGACGTCCACCATTTCGAGAAAATCGTCCGTCGAACCGTTGGGCCGCTCCCAGATTTTCAGCGGGACGAGAAGGTCGGTGGGCAACTGATTGGGCGGCGCAGTGGCGTCAGTGATCGAAACTTGCAGCGACGTATCTATCTCCGTCACGGCGGCTACGACAAGCAGGACATCGTCCTGGATGAATCCGCCGCCGCCCGCATTTCCCAGAGCGCGCTGCACTTTGCGATATGCGGAGTTCGCATACGGCAGCAGCACCGTGTCCGTGAACAAGTTGCCTTGTGCATCGTTCAACAGCGATCGCACGAGCGACGTAATCTGTCCCGCCGAGTTGTATGCGCTTGATCCTACGACTGGCATAGTGAGTTCCCGTAGCACAGGCACTCTTGCCTGTGCGGTTTTGCGTTGTGAGTTGAAGACGCCGCGACACAGGCAAGAGTGCCTGTGCTACTTCGATCTTGACAGGGAGCTGTGTTGGGCTTTGCGGCCCAACATAACTGCGCCGAACGACTTCAGGGCGGCTGCTTGGTCGCCTTTTTCTTTTGTTCGAGTCTGCGAGTTCAATCGTTGGGCAGCGGTGATTTCTGCAGATACGCCGCGACGCCGATGACGGAATTTATTATCGCCGCAGCCGCTGCTATGCGCAGCGTAGCTCCCATTCCCGCCTGCAAATTAAAATGCTGCGGATCGATCCCCACGGCCGCAAGTCCGGTGAGTATGCCGCCGGCACCGCCGCTGATTGCCGCGGCAACGACGCCTCTTAGCCACAGTTCAAACTGTTTGAATTCGATCCGCTTCATGGATTAGGCCACCGTGACAAACGGCTGCTTGTGGAATGCGGGCACGGCGTCGTCGAGTTTGTCGTAAGCCCAGGCATCGTAGGCACGATCTTCACGGCGATCTCGTTCATCCATAGATCGCCTCTTGCTGGAACGCGGCAAGTTCCGCGAAAACTCGATGGCGCGTGCGATGTGCTCCGCATTGGTTGGCGTAAGCTGCAGAAATTCTCCATGCGGTCCTTCGAGAGTGAAGCAATGCTCGTATTCGCCGCGCGAGGGGTAGGGCCCCAGCGCCGGAATGCTTACGCCGCTTTCGCACTCGACGGTTTGCGCGTACCACAAGCGCGGCGAGCCATAAGCTTCTGGTGGCACCCAGCGTTCGATATGCCAGCGATTTACCGCGGGATATTTTGGTTCCTGGCGCAGTTCGACAATTTCGCGGAGCAGCGACCCGGTCGCGGGGTCGTGCTCCTCGAATTTTCCGCCGATCCAAGCTAGCCGGTTCCATCCCCACACGGCACGGTAATTTGGTTCGCCGAAACGGTTGATGCCGCCCGCACGCTTGAGGCGGTGCGCGACGTTTTCCGGCGTCTCGTGCGTTTCGCGAAGCACAAGAATTTTTGGCAGATCGCGATCGCAGCGATGGCGCGCGCGGGGCGACTTAGTAGAAATTGCAGGGGCACGATATATCGTGCCCCTGCGGTTGTGTGATTCGTGCATTCATTCACCAGTTGCAGGTCGCGTATGTTTAGTAGCCGCTGGGCCGCGCCAGTGTGTCGATAAACGCGCCGGTACGCGGCGAGTCGTCCCACACTTGAAACGCGGTGTCGAAGTAGAAGATGTAGCTGGCCGCGATGCCGCCGCTTGCGCCATAAATCGGAAACACCGTGTTGCCATTGACTTCGTAGAAGTCGATGTCTTTGAGCACGGCGCGTCCCCAGTGCGAGAGGTCGAGAAAATCCACACGCGTCTGGTCGGCGTTCACGCTGGACTTGATGGGGATGCCGCTCATCGTCTTGCGGCCGCTGAAAAGCAGATCGAGATCGTTGCCGTCGCTGCCGCCTTCCTTAATGATTTGGCTGACGGTGATGCCGAGATTTTCCCAGGCGTGTTCCTGCTCTACCGCCATGTAGGCGATCAGCTTGGAGATGTGGTTGATGCCCAGGGATTTGCGGACTTTGTTGATGGCCAGGCGAACGTTGGACGGAGTGAGCGCGGCGTTGCCGGCATTGACGCGCGGCGTTTGCAGCTGAACAGGATACGTGGCGCGGTTGAGGTTGAGCCAGGTGCCGGTCGTCGCGTTGTTCTGGTGATACTTGATGCCGAAGAGCGACACGGGCTGCGCGCCGGTGAGCCCATCGTGCACGATGACATCGCTGGCGACAGTGCCTGCTGGCACGTTGTCCACGGTAATGTTCTGCGTGGTGACGGGATCGGCGGCGAGCACGGTTGTGGTCACGCCGGCCGCGACGTTGCGGTTGGTCGTAAGCGTGGTGTCGTAAATCTGGATGGTTTGGCCGGGATAGACGAGAGCGGCACCGTAGGGGACGGCCATCGTGAATGTGGCGCTGGCTATGCTATTAATCGTACCGAGCACGCCGTTGCCGGCGGTCTGCATCAACTTATCGAGGAACGCGCGGAACTGTTTCATTCCATTGGCGACTTCGCGCTTGGTGGCGTTTTCGATGGCGCGTTCGCGGCCGGTGGTCGCGTATTCCACCAGCTTCGTGATTTCGATCGCGAAGCGGAAGAAAATCGGCGAGACCTGCGCGACGTCGTAAGCGGTGCCCGAACCGCGGCCCAGGTCGCCACCGTCGGCGTTGTAGGAACCGGCTTTGCCGCCGGGATTCACCTGCAAGGGCAGGCGCATGTTGCGGCTGGAAACTTTCTCCACATCCCCGCGCTGCTGGATCATGGTGAGTAAAATGTCATCGCGTTCATAGAGCAGGGGCACTTTGTCGCGCACCTTCTCGAGCTGCAACGCGACGACGTTCGCGTTTGCTTGTGCTGGCATCTGTTGTTCTCCTTAATTTTCATGGTGGCCGCGAAGCGGCCAACATAATTGCGGCGTTCCCGGTAGCCGCAGCTTCACGGCAGAGAATCGCGCGGGCGTCTCTTGAGAAGGCGCCGAAAATCGACGAGATGTACTGATGGTTACAATTCTCTGTTAAAGATCGAGAATCTGTTCATCGCTAAGCTTGCCGTAGTTGATGCGGCCACTTGAAGGCTCTATGCCTTCCGCGCGAGCCGAGCGCGCGGCATCTTTGCGTTGTGTGTTGCGCGTTTGCGAATCGCGGGCGACGGGCGCGGCCGGCGCTACTTCCCTTCTCTGAGAGGCCGCGTCCGTTCGGGCGCTGTTTCCGCGATGCGCGGCCAGAGTCGTTTGCGTCCAATCCTTAAGCGCACGTTTTGTCGCACTGGGAACCAGTTGCTGGGCGCGTTCGCCAATCAGCCGCACAATTTGAGCACGCGTTTCGTTGTCGAGCCGCTTGGCTGACAAAATCTGCGCGACTTGTTCGCCAAGCTGGCGATCTCCCTGGAGCGCTTTCTCGACGTCTTGACGGATTGCCGCGGCCATGCGGCCTTTTAGTGCTGCGCTGTCCGTTCTTCCTGTTGCTGGCAGCGCCTGGTCCAGAGTCCGCTCGATCGAGTTGCCCACTGTGCGTTCCAAATCTTCGTTGGCGGATTTTTCAAACGCGGCGTACGCGGCGAGATGCGCTTGCTGCGCCGGATCGTTGTGTTGCTGCGGCTGGGTGCTCCGCGGCGCTGTCGGGGCGGGGCTTGCGCCGCCCGGTTGCACTGCGTTGCCATGCACCGAGGGCGACCCAAGGGTCGCCCCTACGGCATCCGCGACACTGCGAGTTCTTCCCGGTTGACCCGCCACTTCGAGCGCGCGCAATCCCTCGAAGACCATCTCGCGAAACGCGGCGGGATCTTCGCGCATCATCATTGCGGCGAGCTGTGCGCGCTGAGTTGCGTCTCCCGCGAAATACGCGCGGTCGATGTCATCGAGAACTCGCGCACGTTGCGATGCGGCGCGAGCCTCCTCCGGCTTTGCAAATACTTCGCGAAACGAAGCGGCTTCTTTTTCCGCTCGCTGCGCACTTTCCCACAGCGCTCGCGCATCCGCGCCGCGCTGGGGATCGTTCATGGTCTCGGCCAGCCAGGCTGGCGGCTCGGGTAGCACAGGCACTCCTGCCTGTGTGCTTTGCGCTTGCTCTGCCGTTTGGACTGTGCCGCGCGTTTCGCTCTCTTGCGCATTCCTTGAAACGCCCGCAGGGACATCTCCCTGCGCTACATCTTCGCGCACAGAAACTTCTTGCGCTTCTGGCTCGATCTCGAGAATCTGCTCGTCGCTCAAAATGAACAAATCATGCGGAGGCGTATGTCCATTCGCGCTCGAAGCTGGCGTAGCTTGTTGGTTCATTTTGATTCCAATAGAAAAAGCCCCGATTCTCGGGGCGCGTTGAACATCTTTTTGGATTAAGACGATGGCTGCAGCTAGAGGCACTCCAAAAGACCGAAGAGCAACTCCACTACGATCTCGGGGACATCGACACTAGAGAGAAGGTCAAATACGTATCCAATCAGGTCAATCCCGTCGGGAATCGGCGTAGCGCGTTTGCGCCCTCCCGCTAGATAGGTCAGATCGCTATCCATTTTGCGCCTCTTTTGATAAGACGCACAAAGTGCTGGAATATTTCAGCTCACCGCAGGTGCTTTGGGCGGAGCCTTGGGCGGTGCTGCGCTTTTGCTCTGGGTGGTGGCTGCGCCCGCGGCAATACTCATTGCACGCAGATGCGCTTCGGCGTGCGCGCGGACGTTCGCGAATCCTGCGGGATTCGTCATTTTGGCGGCTTGGCCGGCTTCGGAATTTGCCCAGCGTTTACATTCCTCGAATTCGACGGCGTGATCGTCGAGGAGCTGATCGACAGGCACGGACGGCAGCACCAAGACCTGCGGCTGGTGGCTCGTGACATCAGGACCTGTAGGGGCGGGGCTTGCCCCGTCTGCTGACGCCTCTGCATTATTTGCGACGGACGACCCGAGGGTCGCCCCTACAGAGGGTTTTTGCGACGCGTCTTGTTGCGGCCCCGCGTGTGCAACCCCCGAGGGATGCATCGAGATCACGATGGGCGCGCTGGCCAGCAGCTGCTGAATTTCGCGCAATTGTTTGTTGCGAGAGTCTTCGCCCGGGACGACCAGCTCGGTCAAGCCAAGAACATTCTTGATATAGCCGATGTTGGCGGGCTCGGCGAGCGCTTCCTGGATGAGCGGATCGTTCAACGAAAACAATTGCTGCAGAACCGCACGCTGCTGCGATTTGAGGCGCGGGAAAGTTTCGTCCGCTTCCGGATACACGCAGATGTTGCCTTTCAAATCCGCGGTGCGAATCAAGCGGGCATCGAGCACGCCGTCCGGTCCGAGCAAAGGGATCTCCGCGTTCTCCGGCCGATTTTTGCGGAAGCAATCGACTGCGAGCAGCAGCACATCGGCATAAAATTGCTTGGTGCGGCGCCAGACCAGGCCGAGGCGGCCCATGGCTTGATCGCGAGCCAGCGCGTAGCCGGACGCCGTCTTCACGTCTTCCATGTTTCCGCCAAAAATCGCGGGGAAAAGTCCGGTCAGGAATTGCGCTACGGGGCCGATTAAATCTTGTTGATGACGAATCATGTCCGGCGGAACTTGCGCCGGCGCCGGCTGAAAAAATCCCGCGGCGAGCGGCTGTCCGGGACGCGCGCGTGCCGGAAAATGCGCGGCAGGTTCGGCGGTTTGATTCGCCAGTGCGTCGAAGTCCAGAACTTGCGGATCGGCGTAAATCGGCGGGATGCCATACTCGTACGTTTCCGCTTGCATATTCGAGAGCACGTTGTAGCGTTCTTGCACTTGCACGAGCGAATCGCCGACGCTGGGACGATTTTGGCCATCGCCGGGCAGCGCGTGCAACACGCGCCAGTGGTCGTCCATCGATTCGTTGCGCGATTCGCAGTACACATCGCCTGCGAACCCGCAATAACAGCCGTCGGGAAACATCAGCAGGAGTGCGTTACGCACCGCTTCGTCTTCGATCGAATAGAAGGCCCATGGCCGCAGCCAGGTGCGGTCAAACGTGATCAGGTTCATCAGCGCGTCGCCAGGATGAATAGACGGCAAACCCTGCTCGACGCTGATGCGCGAAACGCGCGCGTAAACGTCGTCCGGTCCCTGCGAGGGCGCAGCTTCGATTTTGTTCGCGGCCAGGGGATAGGCTGCTTTCAGCTTTGCGCGATGCACTTCCGCCTGCCACTGCAGGTAAGGATATTCGTGCATTTCGTTGGCCCAGACGGGCGTGTTTAGCTCGAGACCGCCGGCGATGGAGATGACTTCCTGGCCGTTGGGCACGCGGCGCGTTCCGATCACGCGCGGCACAGTAACGCGTTCGGCTTTGTGGAGATGCTTCTGCGTCATTTCCGCGCCGCAGTCCGGACATTCCAAATCACTTGTAGGGGAGGAGCTTGCACCTCCCAGTGACGCTTCGCCATCATCCGCGCCGGGCGACCCAAGGGTCGCCCCTACAGGCCCCAAAGGAGCCGCAGTTTCTTTTCCGCAGTTCGGGCAGACATATTTGTCTTCGCCGAGGGGAATCTCGATCGCCGCGAGCAACTGTTCCTCGTGGAACCCGAAGCGCTGTCCATCGGCAACGTACCGCACGTATGCGCCGAGCTTGCCGTCGGTCCATAAAAAATAACCGATCGTGGTTAGTAGCTGTTCGACCTCGTTGTTTCGTTCGACCAGGTCGGCGACGTCGCTAGCGGCACGCGCCGCACCGATATCTTCAAGCGACTGCGCGGATTGCGGGTAAAACCTTACGCTGGGGACGTCTTGCGAGAGCACGGCGATGAACGACAGCCCAAACCCTTGATAGAAATTCGTGACGAATTGATAGCGAGGCATCTCCTCGAGTTCGCGGTCGTCGCTCGAGCGGTTCTCGTACGGCATGTGCCAGTTCATGTCGTTCGAGTTCCACCAGGCGTATTGCAGGCCTTGCCAGAAGAGTCGTGCTTGGCGGATGCGGCGGATTTCGTTACGGCGAGCGACGATGCCTTCCTGGCGATATTGCCGGACGAGTTCGCGGAGGGCGTTGACCAGTTCGGGTTTAACGTCTTCGAGCCGCTCGTTGTTTGGGCCGAGATCGACCAGCGCGCCTGGGACGGGCACAGCGTGCCGTGCCCCTACGGCCTCGGGATTGCCTTCGTGGCGAGCCTCTTCGACTGCATCGAGCCATCCGTTCACGCCCATCGTTCCCGAGGTGTCGCCCGTGTCTGCGGGAACGAAGTTGTGCTGCACGCCGGGCGCGTAATTGCCGTCGGCCGGCGCGATCGCGCCGGGCGTCCCGGCAGACAGGTCAGCTGTGGGGTACAGGTCCATTCGTCCTCGCATCGTTTCTGCCGTCGAAATCCGCGGCCACATCGCGTGTCGCTGCGTTTTCGCGCCAAGCTTGAATCTGGTGCCAGCTTCGCTTGCGCAGCCGCGGCAAAGTCTGCGGCTTCGTCACTTCAGGAAACTCGATCGGCGGAAATCCCGCGGTTCCCAGAAGTGAATTCGTCAGCGCGCGATTCTCCGCGCGAAGACGCGCAACATCTGCTTCAAGCAGATCTACATATTTCAGCTGAAGCATTTTGCGGAACCAATCCAACATGGACCACCCGTGGCACAGGCTTTAGCCTGTGCGGTTTCGACTTGCCGCAATTGACGCTGGCACAGAATGAAGTCTGTGCTACCACTTCCGCCGCGGAAACTTCTTCGGCCGGAACTGCTTGCGGGCTTCGGCTTCGAGGCGCTGAGAATGAATGGCGCGTGAAGTCGGATCTGTCGCCGTTATTTGACGGCTAATTTGTTCGGCGAGAGGCATGCCGGTGACGAAATGCGCGCCGCTGCCCGGCATTTTTAGGGGCGGGGGTTGCCCCGCCCTGGATGGCGCAAAGGCCGTCCCAACACCGGCGATTCTTCCGCCGGAGACCAATCCATAACGCGCCGAATCCGCGGGATCATCGCCCTCCATTTTGCGAATGTCCTCGACGCGGGCAATGTCGCGCACCAGCGTTGGCATGCATTCGATCAGCTTGGTGCAATTTTCCGTGATGACCCACGCGTTCATCTCCAGCATTTGATACATGAATTGCCAGCCGCCGATACGGTCATCGTCGGCAATTGCGGGCCGCGGCAGACCGTTGAGAGCTAGCACATCGCCGAGCTGCTCGGCGATTGAAGCTTCGGCGGTGCGATGAGCGAAAGCGTCCGGCGAAAGAAATACTTCGCAGAAGTTCTCGCGGCCGCTGCGCTCGGCGATTCCCTGCGCCAGCATGCGCGGCGAGAGGCCGTTCTGGACGAATTCGCGGTACGTGACGACGCGTGAGCCAACAGCGGGCAGCTCACAGCTAACAGCACGCGCACCAGTAGCGGATGGAGCGACCGTTCTGTCGGCGGTCAGCTGTTGACTGTTAACTACTGCCGGAACGGCGCAGTGCCAGTACACGGCGCTGGGATGCTGAAAGCCCCAGTCGATGGAAATCCACCGCGGCCACCATGTTTCGAGCCGTATTTCTTCGGGCCGCGCGGTATGGCGGCCGTAGTCGAAGATGTCGAAATACTGGCCGGAGAAAACGTTCCAATCACCGTCGAGAAACGCTTTGCGCAGATGTTCGGGCAGCGTTCCGAGCGTGCGGCGATATTCCGCGTCGTTCGCGTAAATCGGGTTGTCGGCGAGCCGCGCGGGGATAAATTCATAGTCTTTTGGGTTGTAACGGTCCGCCTGCTCAAAGCCGGCTGGCGGCTTGCGATCGATCCATAGCGCTTTCACCCAGGCGTGACCGATATTGCCGGGGTTCGTTGCGCCCGCCATCGTGGGGATGACCGGCTTTCCGTGGTTTACGCCTTCGGAATAAAACTTGACCGGGCAACGGTTGCGCGAGGTGAGAAACTGCCACTGCTTGAACGTGAAATGAGTCAGTTCGTCCAGCCCGATGAACAGGAACTCCGCGCCCTGGTATCGATACACGTCACTTTCATTGCGGCAGTAGCCGAAGCGCGTTGTCGAGCCGTTCCGCCAGGTGACGACGTGCTTGGCCTCGTTGTATTTTTCGTACAAGGTGCGAGGCACGTCGCGGCGAAAATAAGTTAGCAGCGAGGATTCCAGTTCGGGATAGGTGCGTCGCAAAAGCAGCCCATCCGAACCGGGCACCCGAAGCGCGCGATAAATTGCCTCCCAAAGAAGAGCTTTGGTTTTGCCAGGCCCCGCGGCGCCGCCGAATAGCCGGTACTTGGCTTTCGATTCGTGAAACTTGCGCTGTTGCGGGAACGGCTCGTAGAAATCGCTGAGGCGCGCCGGTTCGACTGCATTGGAAGTCCGCTCGCGGCTCATGTCCGGTCTAACGTTTTATGCGAGGTTGTGCGCGGTTCCATGGGTGTGCCTGGCGAAGGAAAATCCGGTGAGCGAAAACAGGGACGGCCGAAGACTTACGACGCGCGCAGTTTTTTGCCGATGAAATACGCCACGCCGCCACCAATCAGCGCGGCAGCCGCGGGCCAGTGGTGCAGACTAAGCACCAGGCCGGCTACGGCCGACGCAACTCCTGCAATTTCCACGATCATCCCAATGTATTCGAGATGCGCGTTTGTTGTGGTGCTCGTAGTGCTTGTCGTCGCCATTGTTTTTCCCCTTGAAAAGTTTCGATTGCAGGATTGTTCGGTGGGAACCGCTTAATCCCAGCCGACTAATCACACCTGCCTAATCCTCGATTGGTTGCGGTGCGTCAAAAATAATCTGCGGAACTTGCTCCTCGGGGGCCGCCGGGCTCTTGCCGTAGGACATTTCCAGAAGTCGCTCCACCATGCGCTGCGAAATTTTTGGATCCCTTGACTTCACGAGTCTTGCGCACGCCAGATAGAGATCGACGTGTTCGTGAATGGCGTCCACAAATCCCAGACCGTCCTCCGGCAGTGGCTCCGAGCCGGGCGGAATATCCAACGTATCTTTCTCACTCGCGTGGTTGCTAGTGTTCCTGCTGTTGGGTTCGCTTGGGGCGCGCGACGTTCCCGTGCCGGCCCGCCTGTTGCTCCTCGTAGGGCCGGCCTGCGCTCCACCTTCGGGAGACGGGGCCACCTCAGCGCACACATCGCGTTCCTTACCGGCCGCGGCGGAGGACGCGGCGGCCGCAGTGGGAAAATCGCGTGCATCGTCAGACGCAGCCCCGCCCATATCCAGCGGCGCTTCCGTTTTCTGCGCCGTGCGGGAAGGTGAAACTGGACCATGCCCGTTCACTTTTCCAGCGCTCGGGTCATGGCCATTGCTTTTCATTTTCGGAGTTTCTCTCCGATTTGCCGGGGAGGCGCCGCGCGTCCGGCGAATCTGCCCCGGCGAGCCGGGGTCGGGCGTCGTCTCGGAGCGCTTGAAACGTTCCGGCGACTTTTCGATTGTCGATGCAATGCTCAAGGCTGTTTCGTTCTGGCTGGCCCGGATTCTGTCGTGGACTTTCTGCCGTACATGCGTTCAGGGAAGCCTCTCACGCACAATCCCAGGTACACGCCAGAGATCGCGCTGAGATGGCTTCGGCAAAACTCAGAGTTTTTCTCAGCGCGGCCCTTGCACGGATTCCAGGCGTGAATGCAATTCCTGGATGGGCGATAGGCAATGCATCGCATAACGTTAGTTAGTGATCTTTTTTGTAAGCGTGTAGGCGCATCTTCGAGTAGAGCAACGCCAGACTACGGCCTCGTTCTGCGGATCAACTTGCTCAGAGATGTACATGAACTGGCCGCAATTTTGGCAGCGCACACGGTTGATTGTGGTGAGATCGATCATCTCGCAGATAAGCAGGCCCGACACCCAATCAAAATACCCCCGGTCGGGATTGTAGACTTTGGAGCAACCAGCCCCACAGAGGTGCAAGGCTAGCTCGCTTCGGTCGCTGGTACCCGGAATACCAACCAAAACACGTCCCCGTTGCATGCGTTCTCTGTGAGTCGGACAGAGGGGTGGGACAGTCTTTTCCATATTTAGCTCCGTGCTTCCGATTTCACTCTGCATCTCAAAGGGCAGCCGAACGTTGGGGCCGCCTCGCAGCGAACCGGGAGCAGTTCCTCAAACAAGGAGCTTGGCTGTCAGGCCACTGCCGCCGGTCGAGGACGTAAACTTGATGCGCAAAAATTTTGCCTGCACACCCGTCACGGTGCGTGCTTCGCCCGCGACGTTCGTGGTTGTGTCAATGGTTTGATACTCGGCGTCAACGTCGGCCATCGCACCTTGCAAAGAGAGACTCACGGCTGTCGGCGCAGTCCCGAAAATCGTTTGCCAGCGTACTGCCGTACCAGTATCCGGTTGGCCGGCATAGCTGGGAAGCGCGAACTGGCTGCCAGCTTGGGCGCTGCCGGGAAATGTTTCGTTGTTAAAGCTAAAGCCTACGTCGCCAGGCGAAAGCGAACTCGGTGGAACCGTGTTTTGATAGCTCGGCATCTTGGCTCCTTTATGTATGCGTCACGTTTGGGCGCAATCTTTTGTGAAAACTGCTCGAAGTTCGTTCAAGCAAAGACACTTCAGCGCCCGCGTTGATCGAGGCGCAAAGTTTGTTTTCTCGGAATGAGGTTATGGATACTTGGGGAAGCTCGGCGCTCGAGACAAGCGCAAATGGCAGCCCTAAAAAGCAAAACGCCCCGGCGAGGCCGAGGCGTAACTCTCTACGAAAGAAATTGTACCACCTTCTGATTTTTTGTCAAGACTTTTCTTAAACTTTTTTTACTTTTTTTTGATTCCCTTTGTTTTCAAGAGCATAGTCCTCGCATTTTCCGTAGAAATTTCTGAGCCCTAAGGAAATTCACGATGCAGAACTCCCCCGGATGGCGTCAAAGCTTTGCGCAATGCCGGGGCTTGCGATTAGAAATCGGTATTTACGCGGAGAGATACCACAGAAGAGGACGACCGATCGCCAGGGGAAGCCGCAGAAAAGATGGCAAGTGGCGCGGGCGCTCCGAGGTTTTCTCGCCTGCGGGCGCCGCGCGATGGTGCACCTCGGCTGTTCCCCGTGCTGGGCTATCCGGCGAAGGGATCATGCAGCAAGCATTCTTGCCTGTCACTTCCCTTCCGAACTGCCGTGCTCTTCCTGGAATCGCTGTTGAGCGAGAAGAAGTGCCGGCGCCGGGCAGCACCCAGGGATTTCCACAGAAAAATAGAGCGCAATCTACTCGACTTACATCTATTCGATAGTTTATAGTGCAGTCACTCCGCCTCGAAAAGCCACGCAGCACAGGAAAGCGGAGCAGTGCTGCTGAGGAGCAATAGATGATCATCGGTGAACGCTTACGCGTCCTGCGCGAAGAAAAAAAATTATCCCAAGGTGACATCGAGAAACGAACCGGCCTGCTACGCTGCTATCTTTCCCGCGTGGAAAATGGCCATACCGTACCCGCCATCGAAACTCTGGAAAAGCTCGCTCGAGCGCTGGATATGCCGCTTTACCAGCTTCTCTACGATGGAGATCAGCCGCCGCAACCGGATATTCCGGCCGCGTGGACGCAGGCCAAAGGAGATGCCTGGGGCAGCTCGGGCAAGGATTTGCGCTTCATGCGAAAGCTGAGACATCTGCTGAGCAAGATGGATCCGCAAGATCGCTCGCTTCTGCTCTTCACGGTTCAGCAGATGGCGAAGAAAAAGAAAGCGCCGGCATCTGCTTCAGCGGCCGCGGCGGGCTAGTCCCGCATCGCAATCCTTGCAGTTAAATTTTCAGCGCGGAAGTCTCTTGGCTTCCACGGTGCTGCCGTCTCGTTGTTCCCCGCTCTTGCCTGGCCATGCATCTTGCGATTGGCCCTCTGCTAAACTCTAGACGTGCAATCCCAAAAATCAACGCCGAGCCTCGCGAACATCCGGCTTCACCCTATTAAGGCACTCGACCCTATTTCGGTTGGCGAAGCGCGCATCGGCCCCAATGGCGGCCTTGAGCTTGACCGCGTTTGGGCGCTCTACTCTGCCGACGGCCGCTGGGTCAATGGCAAGCGCACAGCCGCGATGCATCTCATTCGCTCGGCCTACGCTCCGGACATCAGCTCCGTCACGCTCTCTGTTCCCGGTGATCGCCGGAACGTCCCCGCGATGACTTTCGCATTCCCAAGCGACACCGACGGCGCCGCGGAATGGTTCAGCATGTACTTTGAGCAAGCGATTCAGGTCCGCTACACGCGCGATGGTTTTCCCGACGACGGCCTGGCCTCCGGCCCGACCATTGTTTCAACGGCTTCGCTTGATGCTGTTAGCGAATGGTTCCCTGGCGTAACTCTCGATGAAGCGCGCCGGCGCTTTCGCACCACGCTCGAAATAGGGAATGCGCTAGCGTTCTGGGAAGATCAACTCTTCGGCGAAAGCGATACGTCCGTCGTGCGTTTCAAGATTGGCGATATCGCGTTCGAGGGCAGCAATCCTTGCGCGCGCTGCCCAGTTCCCTCTCGTGACTCGTACACCGGTTTCGCAGACGCCGATTTTCAAAAGCGCTTCAGCGAACTCCGCCGCGCGCAACTTCCTGCCTGGGCGCCCGAGGCCCGCTTCGATCACTTCTATCGCCTCGCCGTCAACACCCGCGTCCCCAGCACCGAATGCGGCAAACTCCTCCGCGTGGGCAACTTGGTGAACTTGTAAGGACAATCTACATATTTTAGTCGCGCGATGAACCGTGGGCGCGAATTAACAGTATGCTGTGTCGAATGGGTCTGAGATGATTCCAAGCCTGAATCCGCATCTTCTTTGGCCGCAACTCCCGACGCTCACGCGCCTCTACTCCGTAGTCCTCTGCGTCGGCTCACTGTACATTCTCTACTCTCTGTTGCGTATCGCGATTCGATTGCAATCGCTAAGACAGCTCGCGGCGGAAGATTCAACGAATAAAACGATGGGACAGGCCTTTTCGACACTTCACGCGCGTCTTGACAATGTGCGACAGGTAATAATTTTGCTCTGGCTAGTTTTTAGCTTTTCTTTATTCGTCGAATTGGCTTTGCTACAGTACACTGCCGACCATTCTCGCATGTCCCTTGTCGAGATAATGCTGAGGGGCTTAACGGCGCAATCCGGGTACGGCTCCATGGTGTTCCTCGTTTTTCTCGTGCTCCATGTAGCGCAGTGGGCAGTTTCCTCGCGCCTTGCCTCGCTTGCGACGCAGCGTCAGCTCGGCTGAAGAAAGGCAACGTCGCGTCAAGGCATCTCATCCCCTTTCGCGGAAATATCTTCGCGGCGGAAACATTTCTCGCCGCAGCAGCTCTTTTCCGCAGCGATGCCGGACCAGCTCCGTCCATTGCACCCAACTGTTTTCGCTCAAGCCTAGAAAGTGCCGCGCATTTTCGTAAGGGGCGAGGCCGAGGTAGTAAAGGCGAAAGAGCACCATTCGCGAAGCCCAATCCGGCCCTTCGAGCGCCTTCTGCCCTGCCAGGGCGAAGTCCGCAACCCAATCATTGAGCCGCGGACGAATATCCGGACGCCAGAGGAATTTCCCCGTGTCCTTCCAGTTCAACGCAGAAATTCCGCGCTTCGTCTCCAGCACCTCGCGGGCCCCTCGATATACTTCCCAGCACACATCAAACGCCAATTCCGGTTTTACGCTCATGGCTCCTCCGCCACAGCGCACTCGTCGTGCGCTTCGCTCCCCCGATACGTTTTTCGATCCGGCAAATTTTGCTCACTCGGCTTCAGCAACTCGCGGCTTGCAGCGCCGCGCCAGTTTTGCGGCGTTGATTCGGCGTTCGCCGAACCAGCGTGCGTCTCTCTTGGTGCACCGAGTATTCCCACACCGCGCCAAGACCTTCCGCGCGCATCGCTTTGTCAACGGCTCTGCAGCGCTTGACCACTTCGTACGCTCCAAATCGCGGCTTCCGCATATGCCGCAACTGCGCGGAAATGCTGGCTGGCGGGTAATGCGTCAATTCCGCAAGCTCGTCGAGCGTCAACCAGGTTGCGCATTGCCCCGCGCTGAGCATCACATCGCGAATCACCTCTCCTTGTTTTCTCAAGTGCACTGCTCCAGCCTTTTTTCGTTGCGTCCTCCGCATCGCTATTGCCTCCTTCCCTGCGCTTTATAGGTCATCTGCAGGAAACTCGTTGTCGGGATCACCCTGGTATTCGGCTCTTTCGTCCCGTAATTCCTCGTCGTCTTCCGCACCCGGTGTCCATGCCGTCCGGTCGGGATCTTCGTAATCCCCGTGACAAGCGCTGCAAGTCCGCAAAGGTCCCCGAGAGCCTTCAAGATCGTCGCGAATCCCAAGGTGAAGCTGGTTTCGGCCGCATTCTCTATTCATGGCCGGAATTGAACGTTTTCCACAGTTTTCCACAGTCGATTACCTATAAGTATTCTTGACATGTCTTACTCTTTTTATAATAGTTGCAGCGTTTCTTCCCCGGAGGCTCTATGAACACGCGCTCAAGTCAGCCGCCCTGGGAGTTCCTTCTTTCCGCTTCGCGGAACTCTCTGCAGAGTTTTGAATTGTCCCGTCTTGCCCACGCCGCCAATCTCCGCAAGGAGATCGGTGCATTGCTGGACCAATGGATGGAAGAGAACACCGCCGCTATGCTGGCGCGCTGGCTTCTGGACCAGAGGGAACGTTCCGCGCGGCTGCCGGAAGCACTTTCCGCCGGGGAATCCCGGCATAATGGAGCGCAATCTGTGTCCGATAATTTTCTTGCGGATCGAGCCGCCTCTCAACCGGCAAATGGCGGCCCGTCCTGACGGTTTGCAGGTTTTTAGGTGCTTGTTCGACGCTTTGGCGCTGAATTTGTCCCCAATTCGCTGCCTCGCCTCGCTACCTGAAAGTGTGCTTTGTGGAAGCCGCGCAAAAGTGCGGCGCGCTCTCCTGACACTCTCCGGTTCCGCAGTCGCCCACCACTGCGCTTCGGGGTCCGTTCCTTTATTCATCGCGCCTCCCCTTCTGCCAAACCAAAAGCAGACTTACGTCTTGACTGCGTTATATGAATTAGAGGACGCGATTTCTGGAGAATCGAGGGCGGGAGTAAAACGCGCGGGCAAAAAAATAGCCTGCGATGTGAGAGCGGCTGATCTCCAACGCTAAGCTAGAGCGAGTCCGAGATTTGAGGGGTTAGCGAGCGGAAGCTGAAGCGGCCGGCTGTTTCTCGAGGAGTTGTTCTTTGCGGTAAACCAAAGAATTGATGTCGTACGTGGCCAGCTCAAAACCGTGTCCGTGAGTAATCGCGTCGGTTGGGCAGGCTTCCACACAGTAACCGCAGAAAATACACCGGGAATAATCGATGTTGTACACGCTGGCGTAGCGTTCTCCCGCGGAAATGCGATTGGCATCGGTATTTTCGGCAGCTTCGATGTAAATGCAATTCGCCGGACAGGCTGCCGAGCAGAGAAAGCATCCAACGCACTTTTCAAGCCCGGATTCGTCGCGGTGCAAAACATGGATTCCGCGATAGCGCGGCTGAAAATGGACCGGTTCGAAAGGATAGTTTTCCGTGACCGTTTTACGAAACATATTACGGAAAGTCACGCTGAAGCCCTGCACCAGCGTGGTAAACGTCTCGCCGACTTCTCTGAGAATGGATGCCATGGGTTAGGAGTCTAACAAACGGCTTGTGCTCGGGCAAATAGCGATGTTCGCGCTGGTCAACGAGATCCTCACGTTTTCAAGGACTCGATGATTTGCTTGCCGTGAAACCGCCCGTTTTCGATGAAAATATCGCCCGTATGCCGCCCGCCAATCACCACACCCGCCAGATGAATTCCCGGAACGTTGCTTTCGAGCGTATTGGGATCGAGGGCAGGTTTCCGTGTGTCGGGATCAAGTTGCACGCCGAGGCTTTCGATAAACTCATAGTCCGGATGGTAGCCGGTAAGCGCGAAAACCTGTCTTGCGGGCAAGCGCTTCTCTCCACCACCATTTTGTACGATGACTTCGTCTTTGGTGATCTGTTTCACATGCGTCTGGAATAGCGCTTTGACTTCTCCCGCCTTGATCCGGTTTTCGATGTCGGGCCGCACCCAATATTTAATCGAGGAGCCAAGCTCAGCATTGCGATGCACCAGCGTAACGCGGACCCCATTGCGGAAAAGGTCGAGAGCGGTTTCCGCCGCGGAATTCTTGCCTCCGATGACCACGACATCCTGGTTCCAGAACTCGAAGGGTTCGCTGTAGTAGTGGGAAACGTGGGGCAATTCCTCGCCTGGGATGCCCATCACGTTCGGAAGATCGTAATAACCCGTCGCGATAGCAATTTTTTTCGATTGATACCGGGCTTCTGTTCCCTCTTCTGTCTGCGTCACGACAGTGAAGTTTCCGTCGTGGCCATCCACTCGCAGAACGCGCTCGAACAGCCGTAACTCCAATCCGTAATGCTCCGCTGCCTTGCGGTAATACTTGAGCGCTTCGACACGCACCGGCTTCTCCGCCGCGCTAATCAGCGGCAAATCGCCGATCTCGAGAAGTTCGGGCGTGGTGAAAAACACCATGTTGACGGGGTAATGGTAAATCGAGTTGCACAGGCAACCCTTGTCGATCACCAAAGGCTTCATCCCTGCGCGCTTGGCCTCGATGGCGCACGCCAGCCCGGTAGGCCCTGCACCAATGGAAATAATGTCGTAAGTTGTCATAATCTTTTTAGTTTGCCGGGAGTCCGCAAGAATTGCAAATTCGCCGGGAGCTACTGCGTTTGCGGCATCTCGAGAGTCTCCACTAGTTGCCGCCGGAACGATTCCAGTTCCGCAAGACGCTCCGGCGTGGCCGCCAGCTCAGTTTTCTTCCAAACAAACACTTCGCTGGCGCCGCGTTTAAGCCGCACACTAAGATTTCCCTCAACGAGGTATGACGGCGGCGCGAGAAGCTTCAAACCCCCGTTCGGCACCGGTGAGAGCACGGCCGCACAGCCACCCCGACGCATGCACAACGCACTCTCGTAAGGAGGAATCGCGATGGGACGAAACCCCGCAGCGAAAAGCCTCTCAAATATCTGCATTTGCTGTGGACTGAACTCGACCATCTGAGAAGTTCGTAGGGGCACGGCATTGCCGTGCCCGTCTTCTATGCAAGCTGTATCGACTAAGCCGCCGTGGAATCCGCTGCAGTCTCCGCTGACGTTCCCTCAAGCTGCCCAAGGATCTCTCGCAGTGTCACAATCAGCTCATCTCTGGAAACGTGGCTCTTCTTAAATTGAATGCGAAACCGGAAGCTCTCGTTTTCCGGTTGAAACTGGAAGATAAACGGCTGCGGCCTTTGCGGGCCGCCTTGCTCATCGCGGCGTTCACGCCTCGCTTCGTCGCGCGTCAGTCCGCCTTGCAGAATGCGATGCATCATCTCGATCATTTTCTTTTCGGTTGGCTGCCGGGCGATCTGCAGCAACAGCGACTTCGAGATGATCCCGTGCTCGACGCACTTCTTGCGCAATGAATCAGGAATATTCCGCAGCGAAAGTGTTTCCGTAACCGAAGACCGCGCTCGCCCAATTTTCTTCGCCACATCCTCGTGCGTGTATTCGAATTGCGTTGCCAGGCGATGCAAACCATCGGCTTCTTCAAAAGGCGTCAAGTCCTTGCGTTGAATATTTTCAATCAGGGCAATTTCCAGCGTCTCCGCATCGTCCGCCATCTTCTCGATGCAAGGAACTTCGCGCAGGCCGGCGGCCCGCGACGCGTGGTAGCGCCGTTCGCCGGAGATGATGTAGTAGCAGTCCTCGCGCGGTACAAAACGCACCAGCAGCGGCTCAAGCACTCCCTTTTCACGGATGGATTCCGAGAGTTCGCGCAAATCGCCAAGCGCCTTGCGCGGCTGGTCCGGATTGGGCCGTATCTGATCCACGGGGATCATCCGTCCCACCGCTGCACCGCTGTAACTCGTCAGTGATTCGACGTAGTGCGCGTCATGCCGCATCTTCAGCGTGACGGGTAACCCGATCCTCTTCGACACGTTGGATAACCTCCCCTGCCAGTTTCTTGTACTCGATGGCGCCAGGTGATTTCGGCGCAAACGTTAAGATCGTTTCTTTGTAAGCCGGGCTTTCTTCGAGCCGCACATTTTTACTGATTTTGGTTTTGAACAGCACCTCGCCAAACACCGTGCGAATTTGCCCGTGGGTGTCCCTCGAGATATTCGTCCGCTTGTCAAACAACGTAATTACCACGCCGAGAACCTTCAGCCCAGGGTTAGGCCGCGCACGGATTCTTTCGTAGGTTTCGAGCAGATCGTCCGTGCCTTCGATTGCAAAATAAGCCGCTTGGATGGGCACCAGTAAGTGCGTGGAAGCAACCAGGGCATTAACCGTAAGAATCCCCAGCGATGGCGGCGTGTCCAGTACAATGTAATCGTAGTCCTTCAAGACCGTCGCAAGCGCGTCCTTCAATCGGTACGGCGCATCGAACTGCCCGGCAAGAACCTGCTCCAACTTGGCCAGCGCCAGCCGTCCCGGCCCCAGGAACAGCAATGGATCTTTCGTCGTCTTGATCACCGTCGCCATTGTCGTGCGGCTCTCGCTTAGCACATCAAACATCGAGGTGGCAATTTCGCCGGAATTGTAGAACGCGATCGTGGAATTCGCTTGCGGATCCAGGTCAATCAATAATGTGCGTTTCCCCCGATGCGCCAGCGCGGCGGACAAGTTAATCGCCGTGGTCGTTTTCCCAACGCCGCCTTTTTGATTCGCAACCGTGATGATGGCAGTCATACGCTTCTGCCTCCGCCTATGCGCATGATAGATTGCGCCGACGCGATCCGGCAACCAGGTCCCTATATGTGGGTGCTACGTGCAAAATGCCCCCTAGCTCTAGGCTCACTCTACGTTCGCAACCCATTCTAGCGCAAGAGAAAAGTGGAAATTTCGCCGAGGATCGGTGGAAATCTCCGCCGTTCCGTTTCGGGACTTCGATCGCAAAAAGTCACGGCCATCAAATCGGATGTCTAAGGAAGCGGAACAGGTGCAGGGGTTGGCGGAAAGCGGCAGGAGATCCAAGATTCGCGCAAGTTAAAAATCCACACCCCAGAATTCCATCGAAGCTTCTTGAAGCTCAAGTCCCAGTTCCCATCCGGTTCGGCCCTCGTGCCCCCGCCAAATCAGGACGGCTTCGCATGCGTTTTTATTGATGAGATTAACCAGAAGAAGTCTCTGCCCCACGGGAAAATTCTGCGGGATCACGGCGAGGCACCCTTTCGTGCTCGTATCAACCGTGTAGCCCTCCGCCCTCATCGCCTGGCCAGACTCCGCCCATTCCACAGCCACCGGCACTCGCGAATTGACGCGAATTCCAGCCCTGGCATTTTCCATCCGTGCTTCAAATCTAGATACGTTCCCCAAGGCCATGGTTGTCTCCTGCGCTTGCCGATGGGCAAACGCCTCAGCAGTGCGATATCAGTCCTCGGAAGAAAAGCTCGTACGATATTGCCCGCCGCAGTGAACACAGACGCAGCGCTCCACGCAGGCTACGGTTCACACCGGTTCTGGTCAATGGAACTTCAGGTCTAGAACGTCCTCAAAGTTACCCTCATCCCTCAGGTTAGTTCCCCTGTTTTTCTATACCCTTTCCGCCGTATTTGCGCGGATGTTTGCTCGTTTTCCCCGCTCCACTTAAACTCTTTCCAAGCCTTTTTCCGTCCATGATTCGCATAAGGACATTTCGCTCCGAACTTGGCCCCACCCTGCGGCTTGCACTGCCGCTCGTCCTCGCGGAGCTTGGCTGGATGACCATGTCCATCGTGGACACCATGATGGTTGGCCGTCTTCCAAACAGTGCCGCCGCCATTGGCGCGGTCAGTTTGGGCGGCATTTTGGTGAACGTGCTCTCTTTCTTTGGAGGAGGCTTGCTTGTGGGCCTCGATACGCTCGTCTCGCAGGCTTTCGGGGCTGGCGAGCGCGAAGATTGCCATCGATCTCTCTTACACGGGATCTATCTTAGCCTCGCTCTCACTCCCCTGCTGATGGTTCCCGTCTGGTATTTCGAGCCCTTGCTTCGAGCGGCCGGCATTGCACCAGATATCATCGTCCTCGCGGTTCCCTATTCCAAAGCACTCGCTTGGGGTACGCTGCCTCTGCTCCTCTATTTTGCCGTCCGCCGCTGCATGCAGGCCATGAACATGGTTCGCCCCATCGCTTTCGCACTCGTTTCCGCGAACTTGATCAACGCCGGTGGCAACTGGCTCCTCATCTACGGAAAGCTTGGCGCGCCGCACATGGGCGCGGTGGGCTCCGGCTGGTCCACAGCCTGGGCACGCATTTACCTCTCCGCCGTCCTCGTCGGTTTTCTTTTGTGGTACGACCACCGCCACCGCACTCGGCTGCTCCACACTCCCATCGAGCTCGACCTGGGGCGTATGCGCCGTCTACTTGCTCTCGGTTTGCCCACCGCCACGCAGATCACTCTGGAAATCGGCGTCTTCGCGCTGGTCACGGCCCTCATTGGCCGGCTCGGCGCTGTCGCGCTCGCCAGTCATCAGATCGCTCTGAACACCGTGGCCTTTACGTATATGGTTCCCCTGGGTATTTCCTCAGCTGCCGCCGTGCGCGTGGGGCAGGCCATCGGCCGTAAAGATCCGCAAGGTGCGGCAGACGCCGGGGGAACAGCCATCGTCCTCGGCGCCACTTTTATGACCTGCATGAGCGTCCTCCTGCTCGTCTTTCCGCGTTGGATTGCCCGCGCCTACACGCCCGATGAAGCCGTCATCCATAGCACCATCATTCTGCTCGCGGCCGGCGCGGCATTTCAGCTTTTTGACGGCATCCAAACGGTGGCAACCGGCGCCTTGCGTGGCCTCGGAGATACTCGCACCCCAATGTTCTGTCACTTCACTGCGTATTGGATTATTGGTCTGCCGCTCGGCGCATGGCTCTGTTTCCGCCGCGGCTGGGGAGCCTTCGGCCTATGGTCCGGATTGAGTCTTGCACTTATCCTTATCGGAATTGTGCTACTAGTCGTTTGGCGCTACAGGGTTCGCCGCTTGACGTCGTCTATCTTGCAAAAGGGATCCGGGAATTGATGGAAGTCTAAGAAATTGCAGTTTGCAGGAAAGCAAAGCCTTGAAACGAAGCTAGAAAGCCTACATCTTATAGCGGCCGAGATCGTCGTCGGAAAGTCCTTCAAGGTAGTTTCGCAATTGCTCGTTGGTGCTCCGTTCCGTAATAGTGCTTGAAACTTTCGAATTCTTCAGCACTTCTTCATCCACAAAGATCGGGCAATCCACGCGCAATGCCAGCGCCAGCGCATCGCTCGGCCGGGAGTCGATGGTCATCATCTGCCCGTCGCGCTCGACCCAGATCAGCGCGTAAAACGTATCATCCTTAAGGTCGTTCACCACGATCTTATGGACCAGCACATCGAGCCCAAGCAAAACATTTTTTAGCAGATCGTGCGTCATTGGCCGAGGCGTCTGCACTTTTTCGATCTCCAACGCGATAGCGTTGGCCTCGTAGACGCCGACCCAAATGGGAAGAATAGCCTGCCCCTGAACGTCTTTCAGCACCACGATGGGCATATTCGTCACGGGATCCATCATCAGGCCGCGGATTTTCATCTCCACTTCCATGTGACCTCCCGACGTAGCACAGACTTCAGTCTGTGCTCCTGGAATTTTCTAATGGTGCCAACGCAGCAGCCAGAATGTTCGGCTTACAACGCCTGCTCGCCCGCCAAGCCATTCGGCGTCGCTCCCGTGACTCGAACCTGCACGTACTTTCCCAGAAGTACCGTCTCTTGGGAAGAGAAATTTATCACTCGATGACAAGAAGTATGTCCCGACCATTGATTTTCCCGGCGCGATTTCCCGCTGACGAGTAATTCGAACCTCTCGCCAAGCATGGCGGAATGTTTTTTCGTCTGAATTTCCCGCTGCCTGTCCTGCAAAACACCCAATCGGCGGCTCTTTTCCTCTTCCGGGACAGCGTCGGTCATCGAAAGCGAAGACGTATGCGGTCTTGGCGAATACTTAAACGAAAACACTCCGTCGTATTTCACCACGTCCAGCAGGCTCAAAGTTTCCGTCAGGTCTTCGTCCGTCTCGCCCGGAAAGCCCACGATAATGTCGGTCGTAATGCTGATTTCCCGCTTTGCTCCGCGGATCATCGCAATCTTTTCGAGGTACTCGCCGCGGCTATAGGTTCGCTGCATCGCCCGCAGCACTCTCGTCGAACCCGATTGCACCGGCAGGTGCACGTGGTTGCATAGCTTCGGCTGAGAGTCGATGGCATCCACAATGTCTTGCGTGAAGTCACTCGGATGCGAAGTCGTAAATCGCACGCGACGAATCCCCGGCTCGTCCGCCACGGCCAGGAGCAACTCCGAAAATTGCATTTTGCGCGGCGTCGGGTCCTTATAGGAATTCACCGTCTGCCCCAGCAGTTGCACTTCCGAATAGCCCAACTCCGCGAGTTGTCGGACTTCACGCAAAATCGCATCGCTCGCGCGGCTGCGCTCCGGTCCGCGCGTATACGGCACGACGCAATACGAGCAAGCCTTGTCGCAACCCTCGATAATCGTCAAATACGCGCGCCACGGATTGTCGCGCCGCGTCACCGGCGTCTCAAACGTCTCGTCCGTATCGTTATCAAGCCCGGTTACGCGCTGATTCCCTGCCTCAACTTGCGCCAGCAACTCCGGCAATTTGCTGTAGCTCGCCGAACCGCACACCAGACTCACCCACGGCGCGCGCCTGAAAATCTCTTCGCCTTCCTGCTGTGCCACGCAGCCGAGCACGCCTATAATCCGGCCATCGTTTTGTCTAGCGCCAAACTCCCCGAGTCGCGAAAACACCTTCTGCGCCGCTTTCTCTCGGATGCTGCACGTGTTATAGAGGATCAGCGAAGCCGACTCTGGCGATTCCACTTGCCGGTAGCCGCGTGAAAGCAGCACGCCCGCCACTTTCTCCGAGTCGTGATCGTTCATCTGGCAGCCAAATGTCTCCAGAAAAAACGTCCCACGCGCCGCGCCACCGGTCCCGGCAAATCCCGGCGCCTCTATTTTCACTTCCGTGTTTTCCGCGCTGAGTGCGCTATCGAAAGGAAATCCAACCCCGCCCGTCAGCCGCTCCAACCCGATGTCAAACGTTTTGCTCATTTTTTCTTCGTAGGGGCGCAGCATGCTGCGCCCCTATCACACGTATTTTGCAGTTTAACACACCTCTCCGCACTCCATCCCGGCTCTAAAACCGTCATCTCGCCTGCCAAAACCTCTTGCTCACTTTCCCTCCTGTATCCAAAAAGGCAGCACATTTTTTATTTTCTGCATCTCATTTGTTTGACCACCCTGTACGCGTGTGCTACGTTCCTGAAGGAATGAAAATTTAATCTTCATCAAGGGGTTGCAACATTCTCCTGCTCTCTGTCGTTCTCATTGCTGATCTTGGCAGCATCCTTGGAGAAACCGGCTGGGTCGCACGCGCTATTTTGCTCTTGCTTGGGATCTTCTCCATCGTTTCCTGGGCCATGATCTTCCAAAAACTCGGACTCTTCGGTCGCGTTCGCCGTCAAAGCGATCAATTCCTCCGCATCTTTCGCGCCACGAAAGGCGTTGCCAACCCGCAAGCGCTTGCTTCCGCCGGCTCTCCCTTCGCCTCCGTTTATGCGGCCGGCTATCGCGAACTCTTAAGCCAAGTGGGCACTGGCAACCCTCAGCCCACGGGAAAACTGAAAAGCCTTCAGGCCGTCACTGTCAGCATGCAGCTCGCGTCCGCGGAAGAAGTTCGCCGCGTCGAAAAGGGCATGTCCTGGCTGGCGACTACCGGTTCCGTGACGCCTTTCATCGGTCTCTTCGGCACCGTTTGGGGCATCATCGACGCCTTCTCCGGTCTCGGAAATGCCGGCGCTGCCAGCCTCCGCGCCGTGGCTCCCGGCATCGCCGAAGCGCTCATCACCACCGCCGCGGGTCTTTTCGTCGCTATCCCAGCGGTTATCTTTTACAATCAGTTTTTGCAGAACATTCGCGAGCTGGCCCAGCGCCTCGATTCGTTTGCGCTGGAAGTCGGTGCCCAAATCGAAAAAACGTTTACGTAGGTTTTTGCCGCCGCCGATCCGCGGCCGCCCTTCAAATTTATGCCGCAACTCTCCAAACAAACGCAGAGCACGCTCTCCGAGATCAACATGGTCCCGTTCATCGACGTTGTCCTCGTGCTCCTCATCATTTTCATGATCACCGCGCCCATCTTGCAGTCCGGCATCGAAGTTGACGTCCCAAAGACCCACACGGTCAAGGAAATTAATCAAGAGCGGCTTGTCGTCACGGTCGACAAGGCTCAGCGCATTTATCTTGGAAATGAGACCATCAACATTCACGACCTGGGGCCCAGGATCAAAGGCCAATTGAAGGACACAAAGGAAGGCGTGTTTCTCCGGTGCGATGAAACGGTCCCATTCGGGATTTTTGCTTCCGTCGTAGACGCGCTACGAATGTCCGGAATAAACAACATCAGCATTGTTACGGAACCCATCTCCGAAAGGGCGCAAGCGCGCTGAACATGGCCGTCGCTGTCGCCAATTCGACCGATCGCTTCGACGTCGCACAATACTACGAAGCGAACTTTCGAAAATTCCTGATCTATTCCATTGTCTTGCATTCGTCTCTAGTGATTCTCATTGCGGCTTCGGCCTATTTTCACTGGAATAGTCAGCAATGGTCGGGTACTGGCAGTCTCGGCAACTCCGCCCCTGTTCGTCTCGTGAGCAGTGCGGGGCTTCCCATGCCTAAGCCTGCCATAGTAGCGCCGACTCAGGTCACGGACCCTACGAAAAGCCTTTACAAAGAGGAGCCAAAGCCGCCGGAACCAAAAACCGAGGCTACGCCAATCCCCAAGTTTACAAAGGAAAAACCACTTCCCCCGTCGCGAAAGTCTAAAATCCTTGAGAACAAAACGCCCCCCCCTCCCAACGCCGTTCCCGGCCACGGCGGGGTTCCCGACATACCCTCGGGCCTCCAACAGACTTCGGGTACCTCTTCTGGTGGGGTCGCCACACATCAGCAAGCAGGCGGAGAGTTTGAATCACGGTATCCTTGGTACATCGCCGCGGCAAAACGCCGTGTTGCTCCTAATTGGAATCTTCTTTTCCTTGACCCAGCCGTCCGCAACTCTACGACGCTTCACTGCGTCATTTCCTTTACCATCATGCGCGACGGCAGTATTAAGAATCTTCGCATCGCACAATCCAGCGGAAATTTATCCTGGGACAATTCCGGACTGAGGGCAATCCAAAGCTCTATTCCTTTTCCGTCGCTGCCCAGCGACTGGCCTGCGCCCGAAGTTTCCGTCCTTTGGGATTTCCCGGATACACAAAGCCCCTGAGGGAGATGAATCAATTGCGCAGCTCAATTCAACCAGGTTTTTGGAGGTTCACTTGAATTTCCTTTCTCGGCGGTTCTGTTCATATCTGCTTCTCGTGGTTCTGGCTTTCCTGCCAAAGGCACTGTTCGCGCAATCGGAGGGCTGGTTCCGCGCTGGCACCGGCCTCGGTGAAGTCAGCAGCCCGCGTGTTGCCGTGGCTGCCTTTGGGCCTCGCGCCGACAACGCCAAGACCCACTCCGAGCAATTCACCCAAATCGTCCGAGACGATCTACAATTCAGCGGAATCATCGAACTTGTCAGCCCGAGTTTTTATCCCACCCAGCTCACCACGATGCCTTCCGAACTCCAGTACCCCGCGTGGACCGATCCCCAGGTCAACGCCCACTACGTCGCCTTCGGTAATCTCTCCGAAACCACTTCCGAAGTTGCCATCCAAGCCTGGCTTTATGACGTCACCAACTCCTCTTCGCCTGCCATGATCGGCAAGGTTTACCGCGGCACGCCTACCGACGCCCAAGTCCGCATCTTCGCTCACCAGTTCGCCGATGCCATCGTAGCCATCCTCTCTGGTGGCTTGCCCGGCGTTGCCTCTACGCAAATCGCCTTCATCAGCTCCCGCTCAGGGTTTAAAGAAGTTTGGGCGATGGATTACGATGGCGCGAACCAGCACCAGCTTACGCACCTAAAGACCATCTCCCTGATGCCCCGTTGGTCCCCAGACGCTTCACGTATCGCCTTTACTTGCTACGAGCCTTATAGCGGCGTCGTAAGCGCGCAAATCTGCATCTATTCGATGGACCTTGCCAAAATCAATCGCTTTCCCCCGTTTCCGCGGCACAAACAGCGCCCCCGCTTGGTCGCCTGACGGAACTCAGCTGATGTTCTCTTCTTCCATGCAGGGCACTCCGGATTTGTTCGTGACCGACGCCAACGGTGGCCGGCCCAAACGCCTCACTTTTTCAGGAAACGGCGGCGCTACTTCCGCAGCATGGAACCCCAAGACCGGACAAAGCGTCGCCTTCGTGAGCGACCGCGGTGGCATCCCCAAGCTCTACATGATGAATGCCGACGGCACAAACTCAAACGCCATTGATCTCCCAGATAAAGGCTACCTGATCGATCCCGCTTGGTCTCCCAACGGCCAACTGCTGGCCTTTAGCTGGCGACGCCCGGATGGGAACTACGATATTTACGTCATGGAACCTACTTCCCAACAGCTCGTTCAACTCACCCGCGACGCAGGCCGCAACGAGCGCCCCAGTTGGGCGCCCGATGGCCGCCACATCGTCTTCGAATCCACTCGCAACGGCCCGCGCCAGATTTGGACCATGCTGGCAGACGGCTCGCAGGCGCGTCAGCTCACGCTCACCGGCCACAACGAGTCCCCAAACTGGTCGCCGAAATAAAACGACATGCGCCAAAAAAGTCCGAAACCTGCTTCCGGCTTGCTGCATCTCAAGCTTTGGTTGCAATCTTCCCCAATCCCTGGTGTAAGGTGTTGCTTCTTTCGATTTTTTCTAGTAAATGTCCGTGTACGATGTATATTATATCGTGGTACGATGTATTTGACTTTACCCAGCCCGCTAGTGACACGATGACTGCTCTGGTGGGACTATCAAGGAATTCTTATGCTGAGGAGGATTCGAATGATTCGGGTTTCTAGCTCTCTGTATCGCGGGGCCTTTTTCGCCGCTGTTCTTTCTATTGCTCTCGTTGCCGGTTGCCACAAAGCGACGCACAACGCCGCCAGCACCGCCGCAACAGCCGCCACCGCCGGCCACAAAACCGACCGTTTCGCTGCAGGCCAGCCCGACCACCATCAACAAGGGCGATTCTTCGACCCTCAGCTGGACTTCCACCGACGCCACCCAGCTCACCATTTCGCCGGAAGTCGGCGCCGTGACCGCGCAGGGCTCGACCAAAGTCACGCCCTCCGATTCCACCACCTACACCATCACCGCCAGCGGTCCTGGTGGCTCGGCTGACTCCAGCGCTCGCGTAACCGTTGAAGCTCCTCAGGCTCCGCCTCCTGTGCAAGAAGCGCCCGACACGGGTCGGCTCTTCCTTCAAGAGGTGAAAGACGCCTACTTCGACTTCAACAAAGCCGATATCCGCGATGATGCCCGCACCGCTCTGGGCCAGACTGCGGACTTCCTGCGCAAATATCCTGAGATCAAAGCTACGATCGAAGGCCATTGCGATGATCGTGGCTCGACCGAATACAACCTCGTGCTCGGCGACCGCCGCGCCGCCGCCGTCAAGGCCTATCTCGTTTCCCTCGGCATTTCCGCTGACCGCCTGACCACCGTCAGCTACGGCAAGGAAAAGCCGTTCTGCACCGAGGACAACGATGAATGCTGGCAGAAGAACCGTGTCGGCCACCTCGTGAAGGCGAATTAATCGCCGGACTGCCTCGTAACTGTTCGACGACTGTCAGAGCCGCGTGCCCGAGCAATCTCTTGCTCGCGCGCGGCTCTGCCGTTAAAGTGAATAAAGAGCCGCCCGGTTCCAGACTTCCGTGCCGCTCAGCAATCTCGAATAGAAGTGCTCTTCCCTGGCCTGAAGACTCGTCTATGAAGTAGAGGTAACTTAGGAGGTTTTTTCCATGCGAATCCGCAACATCGCCATTTTCGCCGCCGCTGTTTTTGCCGGGGCTCTTGGCGGCAGCATCATCGGCCCGCGTCCCGCGGAAGCCGTCGCTCGAGAGATTATCGATATGCAGCGCGACATCACTTCGCTTCTCCAGGGGCAGAAGGACATGTCCACGCAGATCACGCAAGACCACACCGTCCTCAAAACCCTCGTCGAGCAAGCCAGCGACAACGTCAGCAAACTCAACGCGACCATGGGCTCCGTCCAGAAGTCCGTTCAAGACGTGCAAGCCAATTCGGGCGCCCGGCTGGACACTATGTCCACGCAGGTCCAGGGCCTTTCCGACAATCTCGAGGAAATTAAATCCCGGCTCGGCAAACTCAATCAGCAGCTCGTCGATCTCCAAAGCGCCGTGCAAAGCATCGACGCCAAGATCTCCGGCTCCGCTCCGGCAAGCACCACGACGGGCGCCGCAGTTCCTTCGAATGGAGTTTCGAACGGAACGATGGCCCCCGCTTCAGCGCCTTCTTCCGCCCCGGGCGCCTCGCCGGCTCCCTCCGCGGACATGCTCTATTCGAACGGCCTGCGCGATATCACCAGCGGCAAATACGATCTCGCTCGCCAGGAATTCCAGGACTATATCAAGTATTACAACGACACCGACCTCGCCTCCAACGCGCAATTCTATCTTGGCGAGATTGCCTACTCCCAAAAGGACTACAAGCAGGCGGTCGTGGAATACGACAAGGTTCTCACGGTCTACCCGAAAAGTTTCAAGCTTGCTCCGGCGCTCCTCAAGAAAGGCATGGCTCTCATCGAACTCGGCCAGAAAGCCTCCGGCGTCCGCGATTTACGCGAAGTCGTCCGTCGTTACCCCGGCACCGAAGAAGAACGCCGCGCTCGCGCCAAGCTCAAGGAATTAGGCGTCGCCACTTCCGCCGCCAACTAGCCGAAATCCGTCCTAGCCCCACGCATCAATCCTCGCAACTCCGCCCCAGTCTTTGCCCAGTCCCAGCCTTCCCAGCTTCCCCTCTTCTCTGCGAACCCTCTGCGATCTCCGCGCCTCTGCGTTATCTTTTCTCTTCTATCTTTTCTCCGAACTCTTTTCTCTGAACTCTTTTCTTTTCTTTTCTTCTCTAGTTTCTCGTTCTTTCACTCTACCCCACTCCCACCACCAACCGATCGATCCGCTTGCTTACATCCCGCAAATACGCCTCGTCCCCGGCATCCAACTCCGCAATCACGCTCCCCGAATACCCAATCTCCGCAAACGCCGCCCGCACCGCCGTCCAGTCCACATCTCCATCGCCCAAATTCACCCAGGCGTACCCGCCCTCTTTCCGCTTGAAATCCTTCAAATGCACATTCGAAATGCTCTTCCCCAGCGTCCGAATCCAATCCTGCGGATAACCGTAAAGCACCACGTTCCCCACATCGAACCACGCCCGAATCCACGGACTCTCAAACTCCGCAATGTATTTCTTCATCTCCAGCGGGCTCAGCAAAAATTTGTTCCACACCTCTTCAATCGAGATCACCACCTTCAACTCCGCCGCCAAGGGAATCAATTTCCGTATCTCCCGCTGAGACCGCGTCCAAGCCTCCAGATAAGAAGTCTCCGGATTCACCACCCCCGGCACCAGCAGCACCGCATCCGATCCCCAAAGCTTCGCATTCCGAAACGACGTCCGCATCCCCTCCAAACTCTTCTCCACCACCGCCGCATCCCCCGACGACAGCGGATACTTCCAGTGATCCATGTTCATCACCGAATCAATCCGAATCCCAGCCGCCTCCGCCGCTTTCTTAATCTCTTCCGCCTCGTGTTCGTTCGGCGTGGTGTTCGCCTGCACCACCTCAAATCCCGCGTCCCGCGCCATCTTGAACCGTTCCCCAATGCTCAAGCCGCTGGGCAGCATGTCGTAAACCAGACCCTTCTTAATGGGTAGCTTTCCGGTGGCTTTTGGCGCGTCGGCTGTGGAACTTGCAGTTGCACTCTTCGTCGTATCGCCGGCGCCCGCGAACAGCTGTCCCGCCGACGCACCTCCGCTAATCCCTACTCCCAAAACCCCCGCAACTCCTGCCCTCACGAACTCCCGCCGCGTTGTCCGCCGCATCGCGTTTCCCTCTTCTCTGCGTTCTCTGTGTCCTCAGCGCCCTCTGTGTAAATGCTTTTCCTTCCTCGTCACAAAACCACACTGCCACAAAACAAAACTGTTATTCCGAGCGTAGCGAGGAATCTGCTTTCGTCCTTGCTCTAAGCTGTCGGCTGTCAGCTATGAGCTCTCAGCTCAACTTTTCCAAATCAATCCCCGACTCCCACTTCTCCCCCGACCCCATCTGCTCCTCCCAAGTCACTTCCTTGCCCGTGTACGCCGCCGTCCGCGCCATCATGCACGAAACCGCCGACTCCACTCCCTTCGCCGCCTGATTATGGAATTTCCCGCTAGTAATGCTCTCCACAAAAAGTCTCTTCTTCTCCGGATCAGCCTGCTCCAAATTCGAAGTAAACTTCCCCGTCGCCGAAAATCCCTGCTCATCCTTCACCGGAATCAGCGGCGCCTGCCAAGCCTCGTCTCCCCAAATCCCCAGCGGCCCCGTGTACGGCGACTGCGACGTCCCTTTCGTCCCAAAAAATCTCTCCGTCACGTCCCACCAGCCCTTAGCAAATTGCGTCGAGCTGAACGTCACGTCCACTCCTCCCGGATACGTGAACACCACGTTGTAATTCCCATACACGTCCCCATCTTTCGGCCGCCCCAGACGCCCGCCCGTCCCCGACACTTTCAGTGGATGCCCCTGCAAAATCCAGTTGCAAATATCGATAACGTGGATGTTCTGCTCCACGATGATGTCCCCCGAAAGCACGCGGTCATACACCCAATTCCTCAGCCGCCATTCCGTCGGCGAAGCTCCCGGCCAAGCCGGCCGGTCCAGATACCCCGACAAATAGTGCGCCTCGCCGCAAACGATATTCCCCAGCGCCCCGCCATGAATCCGCTTCACCATCTCCACAAACGGGGGACAATCGCGTATCTGGAATCCCACGTCCAGGCTCAACTTCCCTTCCGCCCGCTTCCCAATCTCCAGCACCTTCTTCGCCCCCGGCACGTCCACCGCCACCGGCTTCTCGCAATAGACGTGCTTCCCCGCCCCCACCACCATCTCCAAATGCTGCGGATGAAAATAAGGCGGCGTGGCAATCACAATCGCGTCCACTTCCTTCGAGTGCGCAATCTTCTCAAACGCGTGCGGCCCCACAAAAAGTTGCCCCGCATCAATCGCCGCATAACCCTTCGCCGCCTGCATCTTGTCAAACGCCCCGCGCGCCGTATCCAGCTGGTCCTGAAACATATCCGCCAGCGCCACAACACGCGCCCCACCCGTCTCGAAGAGGTTGGTCGCGTCCTCCGTCCCTCTGCCCCCACATCCAAGCAAGCCAACTCGCACTTGCGAGTTCGCCTCCGTCCCCCACACCCGCGCCGCCGGTATAAACATCACCCCTCCCACCGCCGCCGCCCCTCCAATAAACTCTCTTCGTCCAACCTCATTTTTCCGCGTTGCGTCGCTCGCCATCTCGCTCCCCCTCGTATTCGTACTTTCCGAAATTTTGTCCTACCCCTACTCCAAGAAAACACCCGAATAAATGAGTTTCATAACACCTAGCCACTTTCGGAGAATTTTGGGGCCGACACCCATTCGGCTTCGAAAGCGTCACGCCACTCCAGAAGAACACTATAGAAATCATCGGCCGGCAACCATACATCACTCAGACTGCCTGGGGCGTGGCGATAACCCTCACCACTCTTGAACGCTATTAGCCGAACACGACTCCCGACGTCGAACTGCAGCACATAACTGCCATCATCGAAAGCCTCGTCGCCATCGGGCGCCCACATAACATTACTCGGCATGTAGAAAAACTTACAGAATTCAGCTAGCGGAATGCCAAAAAAGCTCTCGTGCTGATCATCGGCGTATATTGCGTTCCGGAAAGCATCCGCGATTGCCCCAGCATCAAGCTCAGTTGCGAACGGCGCTGTGTGGTTGCCCCGCGAAGCTATGCGCGCTTGAACCGCGTCAAAGGAGTTGGCCAACATGGTTGCTTCTGATTTATACACGCCGTATCTTTGGCCGCCGACGTGAAGAACGAAAAAGCCCAGCGCACGAAGACCTAGACACGCATAGGCGCTAGTTATCTCTGATTCAATCGCGAAGATCGATGAATTCCCGATCATCATAGTCGCAGGTCTTACGCGTGACTCGATTCCGATATCGAATTCCGTTGACGTTCAAATCGGGCGAAGAATATCACCGGCACCACCTACGGCCAAGCTGGAAACACGGCAGCTGGCGGGCGAGTGGTCGATCCCCCTCTTTCCCTCAGAAATTCACAACGTAGTACCGCCAGCATAGTACGAAAGTTCCATTGGTGGTTCTGCCCCAAAGGAACAAAACATTCCTGCGTTGGGGGCATCATGAGCATCACCACCGAAATTCTGAGCTTGCGGCGTGACCGCTCAAGCAGCGTAGCAGCTTTACTTAGCGCCATGGAATGGGAGTGCGCTGCGGAAGACGATATGCGCACCCTTGCGAGAGGATACGACGTACTGCGAATGGCGGACATTGTCCTGCTGAACGTCGCCGCCCATGCAGCCGACATTTTGGGCCAGCCGCCCGCCATCCCCAAAGCACGCCGCGCTAAGCTGTCACCCCGAAGGAAACGTCGCCGCCCCGACCCAGGCCAACTCCACCAGCACCAATTATTCGCGTAGGCCCGCCGGCTGGCCGGGCCTTCATGACCATATTTCGCATATTTCGCGTTACAATCACCGCATGACCCAAGAAGCCGCCGACCTTCTGAAAAAAGCTCTTTCCCTCCCCGTCCCGGAACGCTCTGACCTCGCTGATTCCCTCATCGAAAGTCACGACGAAGCGCACGATCCCGCCGTCGAAGCCGCCTGGGACGAAGAAATTCAGCGTGGCATGACCGACATAGACTCAGGCAAAGCCAAGCCCGTCTCTCTCGAAGAAGCCCGCCGTCGCCTCTCCTCCGCCGCCGAATAAGAGCCCTGCCTCGTTTTCCTCTGCGAAATCTCAGCGTTCTCTGCGTCTCTGCGTTATCTTTTTCCTTCTTCATCTCTCTGGCTGCTGGCGTGGAGGCCGATGGGGTAGCGCACTCTCCGATTCTTTGGAGGGTGCGGCTTTTGACTCGATCCCGAGAGAAGCGTACGATACGACGCAAAGAGGTCCAAATCACTAATTCTCCGTAAGCTTAGAATTCCCGCCTATGACCCCAGAACTGCAACGCGCCCTCAAACGTCACACCCAGTGGTTCGGCTCCTACAAGGCCTCCGGCGAACTGAAGAAGATTCAGGTCTGGCTAATTGTGACTGCCGGACAGATCGAATTCCTCACTCCGGGAAATTCTTACAAAGTGAAGCGGGCACGAAGGAATCCGCGCGTCACCTGTTATGTGGGGAGCAAGGACGGTCCCGCGATTTCTGGCACGGCCCAAATCATTACCGACCGCAGCGAAGTGGCGCGCGTCTACCGAGGCTACTGGAAGTCCCACCCCGTGCGCATGGCCGTTGTGATCGGCCTTCGAGTCTGGATCGAGATGCTGCTGAATAAGCGTGTGGTCGTCCGAGTCCAGCCCGACGAGCCCAACCCCTTCGCCGGCCTGACCGATCCCGCCACCTGAATTCAGAAATTGGCGGGCGGCACAAACACGAAACGAGGCGCCCCACCCAACTGGAGCGCCGGCCACGGAAGCGTTCGTGTCTGAAGTTCTCGAAATTCGTGACGACAACTCCGAAGCCGATCGGTACGACCTTTATCCGATTTTTGCAGCGCACTCCTGATGGCAAACTCTACTTAGACTTATCCTTCATTGCCTTTACACTCGCTTTCATCAGTTTCTTCACCAACGCCATTGGCACTGGTTTGCCCACTGGGAAGCTAACAATGGCTTTCGTTGTAGCAAAACCTGCAAGTTCCTTCTTATATTTTTGTATCACTGAAGGGGGCACATGTAAGCGTACGTATGGTTTCTTGAAGCTGAACCAAGCAAACATCCCGTCATAATAATCAATTTCAGGATACGAATACCCGGGCCATTGGAAATAATCGGTGCGTTCAGTGGCACCAGGCGCTGCTGCCCGTATGGCCGCTCTGATCTCCGCAAGACCGCCTTGCGCCTCTTTTGGACATCTTGCTATGTATTCGTCTGCCCCACTACTTTTGCGTTTTGCCACCGTTGCGTTCTCCCTCGTCGTCGTGTTTTTTCAGGGCTAAAACCCTTTTTTTCGCCTCAACTGACTAATCCCGCTCTCGCTAGCTCGGCCCCCTAACCTCCTCATCCAAAACCACTTATAATTCTCTTGACAATATTACCTTTGTATACTATAATTCCGCGTGTTGTTTGCTCGCCAGCACGTCTTGTATTCCCATTTCGGAACCCCTCTCACGCCTTCGGCTCCCTATCCTCCACGAGTCACGAGTCACCACTCACCAGCCACTAACTCTCTTAGAATCCGCACTTCCGCAAAACGCGCCCGTAACCTCTTTAGAATGCGCACTTCCAAAACACAGGACTTAAAGCTCTTTAGAATGATCACTTACAAAAAAACAGGGGGAGGGGTTCCGGCGGCTCCGAGTAGCACAGACTTCAGTCTGTGTGCTGTTTTCTTTCTCTGCGAGATCTCTGTTAGCTCTGCGCCTCTGCGTTATCTTTTGCTTTCTTCTCTCGCCACTCGCCACCAGCCACTCGCCACTTCCCTCTCACCCAATCAACTTCTCCAAATACTCCTTCGCCCCGCGCACATCCTCCATCTGCTGCGGCCCAGAAATCTCCCGTTCAATCGTCACCGCCCCGGGATACTTCATCTCCTTCAATCGCGCAATAATTCTCGGAAAATCCACTTTCCCCTTCCCAATCGCCACTTCCTCGCCCAACTCCTTCGGGTTCGTTGGCCACAATCCGTCCTTCGCGTGAATCCCTTGCACATACGGCCCAAGAATCTCGATCGCATCCACGGGATTCGCTTTCCCATACAAAATCAAATTCGCCAAATCAAAATTCACTCCCTGATTGTCCAGCCCCACATCCAGCATCGCCCGCACCAAAGTAATCGGCGTTTCTTGCCCCGTCTCATACCGGAAATTCTGCCCGTTCTTCTTGCAATGCCCCGCCACGTCTCGCATCGCCTCGACTGTCTCTTTGTACAGCGGATCGTTAGGGTTTTCAGGGATGAATCCGCAATGCGTCTGCACCGCGGCGATCTCGCATCGCTTTGCGAAATCCGACGCTTTCTTGATGTGTACCATCCGCGCCGTCCGCGTCTCTCGCGGCACAAGTCCAATCGTCTGTGGCCCGCCGTAAAAATCCCACACCTCTTTCCCAGGCCCGCCCACCACTACAGACGTCGCCTCAATCCCGTATTTCTCCAGCGCCTTGGTCAACCGCCCCGCCATGTCGCCGCCAAACTCATTCACAAACGCCTGGCAAGTCGGCAACCCGAGCGCTTTGATTTTTGCCATCGCCGCATCGGGATCGTTCCCTATTCCGATAATCAATCCCATCCGCAGCGGCTTCTTCCCTTCATTCCCAAACGCTTTATTCTGCTCAACATTCGTCATTCCGAGCCTCTCTCCCGGCGCCTCAAAGTCTTCGCCGCTCATCAACGCCGCACTTCCCGGCCCCAGCCCGGCCGCCAACAGCGCCGCCGAACTCCACAAGAATTTTCTTCGATCTTGTTTTTCCGTCATGTTCCCTCGCCCATGCTGCGCTCGACACGCCAAAAGCATTTCCTTCTGTGGCACTCTACTACGCCTCGTCCGCAACTCCAGAAAAAAACTCACAACGCGATAAGCCACCGCCATCTGCTCCAAGCGCACGCGTCATTCACTCCTCCGTTCTTTGCCTCTCTCTCGTCTTTCTGCTATCGTCAGCGCGGCAGGGGGAAATGACTTATGTCCGTCAATAAAGTGATTCTGGTGGGGCGATTAGGGCGCGATCCCGAGACGCGCTATACCGGAGGTGGCCAGGCGGTCGCCAATTTTTCCGTCGCCACCGATGAATCATACAAAGACCGCAACGGCGAAAAACAAAAGCGCACCGAGTGGCACAAGATTGTCGCTTGGGGAAAGCAAGCCGAATTCGCGCAGAAATACCTGAAGAAAGGCTCATTCGTTTATATCGAAGGTTCGTATCCGGAGCCGCGAATGGCAGGATAAAGAAGGCCAGAAGCGCACCAAGTTTCGGAAATCGTCGCCAGCGATTTTCGTTGCTCGGCGGTCGACAGCGAGGGAGCCGCAGCCGGCGCAGGCGGAGAGGCCGCTCGGGTGGCGACGAAGTGGAAGCCCACGCTGCGCCTGCGGATGACTCCTACGGCGGCAGCCAGGCACCCAGCGGCCCAGAAATTTCGGACGAAGATATTCCGTTTTAAGCAGTGCCGTCAGATTCGCTCACGGGCCATTTGCTGGCAACCGCTGTTCGTGCAGAAAGCAAAACGCCGTAAAGATGCTGTGAGGTTGGGAGATCTGAGTGCCAACGACGAATCGACAGCTACGATTGCAGAGACGCCCTGCGGGCTTGCTCGCGCCAGGCGATCTTCAGCTTGTTGAATCGCCCTTGCCGGAACTAAAAGACGGCGAGGCGCTGGCCAAAGTGAAATACCTGTCCATGGATCCAACCATGCGTGTATGGATGGCTGTGGACAGCTATCTTCCAGCCGTGGCCATCGGCGACGTGATGCGTGCCGGCGGCCTTGCAGAAGTGATCGAATCGCGGCACGCGCACCTCAAAAAGGGCGACAAAATCTTCGGCCTCACAGGCCTTCAGGAATACGCGATCATTGCGGCGGAATCGAAGATTCCCTTTCAGAAAATTCCCTCGATTCCCTTCGTTGCGGAGACGGCGTTTCTCGGCGTGCTGGGAATGACGGGCATCACGGCATACTTTGGCATGATGGAGATTGGCAAACCGAAAAAGGGCGAGACGCTGGTGGTTTCGGCCGCCGCAGGCGCGACCGGAAGCGTGGCCGGCCAAATTGGGAAGATTCATGGTTGCCGCGTCGTCGGCATTGCCGGAACGGACGAAAAGTGCGCCTGGCTCACGGACGAACTCGGCTTTGACGCCGCCATCAACTACAAACACTCCGATTGGAAGGAAAAACTCGCCGCTGCCACTCCCAATGGCGTCGACATCGATTATGAAAATGTCGGCGGAGAGATCATGGAAGCGGTCCTCAACCGCATGAATTTGCACGGGCGCGTCGTTCTCTGCGGATTGATCTCTGGCTACACGAAGGAAACCAGCGGCCCGGCCAATCTCGGATTGCTCATCGTTAAACGGCTCAAAGTCGAGGGCTTTCTCGTGCTGGACTACGGGGCCCGTTTTACCGAGGCGGCCATGGAACTGGCCAAGTGGAAAATGATGGGCAAGCTAAAAGATCGCCAAACAGTGGTAGAGGGCCTCGAAAAAGCCCCGGACGCACTCAACATGCTCTTCACCGGCGGAAATATCGGCAAACTCATCGTAAAGGTGTAAGCCGCTAGAGTCCGACTCAATCCCTCGAACCCATACGGCAAATCGATACAGCAAATCGATAGTAAATCAATTTGCAGCGCGCCGAATCGGCACAACTACGGGATAATTCTTCGGTTTATCGTGAGGACGGTGGTGGAGGCGGCGGACTGTTCCGCTTTCGTTCTTCATCCATGCGCTTCAGGAATTCCTCGAACTTCGGCTTTTGTTCAGGAGTGAGGATCGCGCGAATTTGGTCGCGTCCCTTTTGCCGGGTGACATTCATCTGCGCATCGGACTGGTCGTGAATAGCCTTATATTCGCCGTGCAACTGGGAAAGGATGGCGTCCAACTGCTGACTCTGGGCGCTGGTAAGGCTCAATTCCTGAGTCAGTTGCTCGACTTTTTGCGCGCGCCGTTCAGGCTCGCTCAGGGGCGGATTGGCGGCCGCGACTGTGCCTCGGTGGCCGTAAAAATAACCAAAAACGCCGCCGAGCGCTGCTCCAATCAGGAACACAACCGCCACCCAGACAGCCGCTTTCCGCTTGGCCGAACTTTCGTTCATCGTGGCCTCTCAGCCAGACTGATGAGAACCTCATCGTTGTTCGCAGGCATTGCGTTGGAAACCAACGGCTCGCCTGTTATGTCCGTAAGGACCGCTCTTGTGGGAGTAGGTGCCGGCCGTTGATAGAGCCAGCCGCTGGCCAGGAGCAGCGCAATGGCGGAAGCCCAGATAAGGCGCGCGGCAAGCTTTGGAAGAAATGTCCATGTGTCCGGCGCGCGGGACATTTCTGCTCTGCGCGCGGCGATTGCGGCCATTACGCGCGGCGCAAACCACGGTCCACCCAGTTCGGCCTGTGATGGCAATACGGCCAAAAGCGCGCGCGCCTCAAGAAGTCGTTCCGCCGCGGCGCGGCAATTCGCGCACGTCTTCGCGTGAAATTTAAGCGGGCCGGGCACAGCTGCCAGCAACTCCGTTAAATCTTTTGCGCCCGGCGAGGCACTCGCCGCGTCTTCGAGCTGCAATTGGAAATCGCGACAATCCGCTCGCCGATTGTTCAACTTGTTTTCCATATCTAACTCCTTCGACGGCTGCCGCTCACTAGTCCTATCTAATCCGGTCAGCCTTCAAAATCAAGATCGCTTGCCCATGCTATCCGCTTTTTTCCCGCTCAATTCCTGCGCGCTTTCGCTACTACCCTTTCGTTGCTTCATTCACCGCGCTTGCGGACCTTGTTTACAATTCGCTTGCGCGCGCGGAAGAGCCGTACTTTTACCGTGTTCGCATTCAAATCCAAAACCTGCGCTATTTCTTCGACCGCGAAGCCTTCCACTTCCTTCAAAATCAGCATCAGGCGGTCGCGCTCGTCGAGCCCTTCCAGAAGATTCTCGACGCGCTGGCGGGCTTCAAGCCTGTCGCTGATGTCCGGGCCGCCGCCACCTTTCTCCTCGGCGGTTATCACCTGCCGCGCCTGCTCTTCGCTTAAGTCCGACTCATAGACAAGCGGCCGAACTTTCTTTTTTCGCAACAGGTCCCAGCACTCGTTCACGGTGATCTTATACAACCACGTGCTGAAAGCCGCCCGCTGATCGAAGCGCTTAAGCGAGAAATAGGCCTTTACAAAAACCTGCTGGGCAATGTCCTCAACATCCTCCCTGCGGCGCAAAATTCCGCCGGCTACGGCAAAGACCCGGTGCTGGTGGCGCCGGACAAGCTCCTCAAAAGCCTCCTGGTCTTCGTTCTGCGCCCGGCGGACTAGTTCGCGGTCATCCGCGGCAGCCGCAGCCTTGTCAGCGGATGCCTTAGCACCCGCCGGGCCGGCGGAAGACTCCAAGGGCTCTACTTTTGGGACGCGTGGCATGTCAATCCGGTTACGTCTAATGTAGCTTGATTTCGCCCGCCTGCATCAAGTGTTTCAATTGGCGGGCCCCAAGTTTCTACTTGCTTGCACCTTACCTACATGGAATAATGCCGCCATGATTATAGGTGACCGTCTTCGCGCACTCCGCGAAGAAAAGAAACTCTCCCAGGGCGACATCGAAAAGCGGACAGGCTTGCTTCGTTGTTACATTTCTCGCGTAGAGAATGGCCATACAGTACCGGCCATCGAAACGCTGGAAAAGCTTGCACGTGCTCTCGAGTGCCCACTCTATCAACTCTTTTATGACGGCGAAGAGCCGCCGCAGTTGCCGAATCTGCCCAAGCGTAAATCGTCGGACGACATCGCGTGGGGCAGCGTCGGAAAAGATGCACGCTTTCTCAACAAGCTTCGCCGCTTGTTGGGCAAGGTCGAGGAAGGTGACCGCAAGCTCATTCTGTACATGGCGCAGAAGATGGCGAACCGCTAGATCTGCGGCCAGTTTTTGAGAGCTTGATGTCCAACTAGACGGCACTCCTGGATAGGCCGCGTTCCGTCCCTTCGCGGCCTTAGCTTCTATCAGGGGGTGCAACGCTAGAGCCAGCCTCTGTCCCCGATCCTAAGTGTAATTCCCTCTTTCCAGTGGTGTCGTTCCCCTGCTGAACTCATTCCCACTCGATAGTGCTTGGTGGCTTCGAGCTGATGTCGTAGACAACGCGGGTCACCCCGCGAACCTCGTTTACGATCCGAGTGGAGATCCGCTCGAGGACGTCGCCCGGCAAGCGAACCCAGTCTGCCGTCATGGCATCCTCGGATTCGACGACGCGGACGGCAATCGTCAGCCCATAGGTCCGATAGTCTCCCATAACGCCGACGCTTCGAATCGGAAGCAAAACCGCAAAGGCTTGCCAAACTTTACTATAGAGCCCGGCGCGACGTATCTCCTCGACAACTATGGCATCGGCTTCCTGGAGGGTCAGGAGATGTTCCCGGGTGATCTCGCCAAGGAGCCTTACAGCCAATCCTGGGCCCGGAAACGGATGTTTCAGAAGAATCTCATCCGGCAGACCTAGATCCTTGCCAATGCGGCGGACTTCGTCTTTGAAGAGGTCGCGAAGGGGTTCGATGAGGGCAAAGGGCATATTTTCCGGCAGGCCGCCAACGTTGTGGTGAGTCTTGATAGTGGCGGAAGGGCCTTTTACGGAGACAGATTCGATTACGTCGGGATACAGCGTGCCTTGGACTAGCCAGGCGATTTGGCCGTGAGCTTCGCCGGTTTGAAGTTTTAGGGCTTCTTCGGCGAACACGGCGATGAATTCCCTGCCGATGATTTTGCGTTTTTGTTCAGGGTCGGTGACGCCGGCGAGCTTGGCCAGGAAACGGTCGGAGGCGTCGACGCCGATGACGCGAAGGCCGAGGCGATCTCGCAGCATTTCCAGCGTGTCTGCAAACTCGTTCTTTCGGAGCATGCCGGTGTTGACGAAAATGTTCGTGAGGCGGTCGCCCATGGCCCGGTGAACTAAAACTGCCGCCACCGTCGAATCCACTCCTCCGCTTAGCGCGCAGATGGCACCGCCTTGGCCGACTTTCGTTCGAATGGCTGCAATGGTTTCCTCGATGAAGGCAGAGCCGCTCCATTTGCGTTCGGCTTTGCAGACACGGAAGAGGAAATTGCGCAGGAGTTCGGTGCCGCTTTCGGTGTGGTTTACCTCGACGTGGAATTGCACGGCATAAATCTTTCGCTGGGGATCTTCGAGCGACGCGATGGCGTTATCGGTGTGACCCGTGGCGCGAAACCCAGGGGGCACTTCGCGCACATGATCTCCGTGGCTGTTCCAAATGCGGAGGGATTCGGGGACGCCGGCGAAGAGCGCGGATGCTGAGGGGCCATTTGCGCAATCCACTTTCAGCTGAGCGCGGCCGTATTCGCGGCGTTCGGCCGTCTCGACTTTCCCGCCAAGCGCGTGGGTGATCCATTGCATACCGTAGCAGATGCCGAGGACTGGTATGCCCATGGATAGGACGGCGGGATCGCATTTGGGTGCGTCGGGGTCGTAGACGGAACTCGGGCCGCCGGAGAGGACAATACCTGCCGGGGCGTATTGGCGGATTTCGGCAAGCGAGGCCGTGCACGGGAGAATGGCGGAGAAGACTTGTTGTTCGCGGATGCGGCGGGCGATCAGCTGCGTGTATTGGCCGCCAAAATCCAGAACGACTACGCCGCCGAGTTCGGATTTTGGCTTTTGCGGGTGTTCCGTCATTGCGGCTCCTGCTGCCATCGTACTCCTCCGTTCTAATTCTTTTTGTAGCTGTGACTGACAGGGACCAATTGATGGTCTTTCAGGACAAACTTTATCTCCATGCTGCCGCCGGTTGGGCAGCAGTGGGGATCTCGTGGCTTCCAAAGTGGCTCTTCGTACGTGAGGGTTCGGATATCAAATCCGCCTTGGTTCAAAATAATGAACCCCTTGGGCCGAAACTGCTTCAGCGCCTCTTCGACTACGCCGTCTACATCCAGGTAGCGCGGCCCTTCCTTGTCAAAGGTCCAGTAAATGTCCTGGCGCTGACCGCTATTTCCGCTCCACGGGTCGGTTGAGGCCAGGACAGTTTCGGGACCGTCGTGCACAAGAAACGCGGGCTCGGGCCTTATAAAGTCGGGCGAAAACTGCTGATGATAAATCTCGCAAAATTCGCCTGCTTTGCGTTCCACCAGGATCATTTTTATGGCGAGCACGTTGTCGTTGATAGCATGTATCACTTGCCGAATTCCGAATCCCGCGGCCGCTCCGAGGGCTGCCGAGTCCACTGTGTCTTTGACGATGGCGATGTTCCTTAGAGCGAGTTCATGATCGTAGTCGAAACGCTGCGGGTCGCTAGCGGACGAGAAAAACTCCAGGGAATGGCAGATCGGCTCGTCGATATACTTCGAGTCGATGGTGGCGGCAACATAGACTGCCCATCTCGGATGATCGGGAGGTTTCTGAGAAAAGAGCGGAAGCGCGGGGGAAAGACCAAGCACGAACGCCATTTGTGTCGCGACGCAGCGTGCCTTACGGACGAGCATCATTTGACCACCAGGTTTAGGAGTTTGTTGAGGACAAAGATTACCTTTACGATGCGTTTGCCTTCGATGTGGCGGGCTACCGCGGGATCGGCTTTGGCTTTGGCGACTACATCGGACTCGCTTGCGCCTGCGGGAACTTTTAGCGTGGTGCGGACGCGGCCGTTGATCTGGACGGGGATTTCGACTTCGTTGTCTTTGGCAAGGTCTAGTTGAGCGTCTGCAAGGACGGGCCACGTGGCGTTCCAGAGGCCATCTTTGTTACCAAGCATTTCCCACATTTCTTCGGCGATGTGCGGGGTCATGGGGGCGAGTAAGAGCGTCAGGATTTGTAGGACTTCCTTTTGTATTTCTGGGCGGACGCCGTTTTCGAGCGGCTCGGCCAGATAAATTTCGTTGGTTAACTCCATGATCTGGGCGATAGCGGAGTTGAAGTGCCAGCGCTTCTCAAAGTCTTGCGTGACCCGGAGCATGGTTTGATAGGTGACACGAATGAGGTCGCGCTCCTTGTCAGACATTCCCTTTGAATCGAAGTTCCAGTTCTTGGATTCGCGAATGGCAGCGGCGTGTTTGTCAATCAGACGGAAGACGCGATTGAGGAAGCGCCAGGAGCCTTCAATGCTTTCTTCGCTCCATTCGAGATCTTTTTCGGGGGGAGCGGCGAAGAGCGTGTAGAGGCGGCCAGTGTCCGCGCCGTATTTTTCCGCCATTTCGATGGCGCCGACGACGTTGCCGCGAGATTTGGACATGGCCACGCCGCCTTTCTGCACCATGCCTTGGGTGAAGAGCCGAGTGATGGGCTCGTTGTGTTTGACGAGGCCGAGATCGCGCATGACCTTGCACCAGAAACGCGAGTAGAGCAGGTGCAAGATAGCGTGAGTGATGCCGCCGATGTACTGATCGATGGGAAACCAGTACCCGACTTTGGCGGAATCGAAAGGAGCTTCGCTATTGTGCGGATCGCAATAACGATAGAAATACCAGGAGGAGTCGACGAAAGTGTCCATCGTGTCCGTTTCACGGCGAGCCGGACCGCCGCACTTCGGGCACGTGGTGTTGACGAACTCCGGAGTGGAGGCGAGGGGGGATTCGCCTTCGCCAGTGAGTTTGGGATTGGGCGGGAGCAGGACGGGCAGATCTTTATCGGGAACGGGTTGCAGGCCGTGCTCTTGGCAATAAACGACAGGAATCGGTGTGCCCCAATAACGCTGCCGGGAGATGCCCCAATCGCGGAGACGATAAACGGTTTCGCCGCTGCCGAAACCTTTTAGCTCGGCAAAGGCCGTCATTTTTGCGAGGGCTTCGTCGACGGAAAGGCCATCGAATGGGCCGGAATTGACGAGCTTGCCTTTCTGATCTTCGTCGAAAGCGGCGGTCATTTTTTCTTCGACGAGCCCGGCGCCATCGCGAGGCTGAACAACGATGCGCACTGGCAGTCCATATTTGCGGCAGAACTCGAAGTCGCGCTGATCGTGCGCGGGGACGGCCATGATGGCTCCCGTGCCGTATTCCATGAGCACGAAATTGCCGACCCAGATGGGGATTTTTTCGCCGTTGAATGGATTTAAGGCATAGCGCCCAGTGAAAAAGCCTTCTTTCTCCGCGGTCGCCACGTCTTCGGTCTTTACGGAGGTCTGGCGCATCTTGCCGAGCCTCGTCCATTCGATGCTGTCCGGCGTGGCCCAGCCGAGCAGTTTCTCGACGGCGGGATGAGCTGGGGCGAGGATAAGAGCGGTCGCGCCGTAGATGGTGTCGATGCGCGTGGTGAAAATTTCGATGGGTGGAGCGCCTTGCACATCCTCGACGGCAAATTTGACCCGCGCGCCTTGCGAACGGCCAATCCAGTTGCGCTGCATGGTGATGACGCGTTCGGGCCAACTGCCTTCGAGCTGCTTCAAGTCATCGACAAGCTGATCGGCGTAGGCGGTGGTTTTGAGAAACCACTGTTCGAGTTCGCGGGATTCGACGAGGGTGTCTTCGTGGCGCCAGCAATAGCCGTCGTTCACAACCTGCTCGTTGGCGAGAACGGTGCAACACTTGGGGCACCAATTTACGCGGCTCTTTTTGCGGTAAGCGAGGCCGCGTTCGAGCATGCGCAGGAAAAACCACTGGTTCCAGCGGTAGTATTCGGGCTCGCAGGTGGAGATTTCGCGGCGCCAGTCGTAGCTGAAACCGAAGCGGCGCAGAGTTCGCTGGAATTCGGCGATGTTGTTGTTGGTCCAGAGGCGAGGATGTGTGTTGTTCTTGATGGCAGCGTTTTCGGCGGGGAGACCAAAGGCGTCCCAGCCCATGGGATGAAGAACGTTGAAGCCGCGCATGCGCTTGACGCGGGCGACGACATCGCCTATGGCGTAATTGCGCATGTGGCCCATGTGCATCGTGCCGGAAGGGTACGGCAGCATTTCCAGAACGTAGTATTTTGGTTTTGCGGGATCAGCTTCCGATTCGAATACGCGGGCTTCGGCCCAGCGCTTTTGCCACTTGGTTTCAATTTCTTGTGGGTTGTAGTCCGCCACGCCTCGCTATCCCCTCTTGGTCTTGCGTGATTTTTTTGACTTGCTCGCCGATGCTTTCGCTTTAATGGCTACTTTTGTTTTTCTTGCGGCGGATTTCGCAGCTTTCGCCGTTTTAATCTGGATTTTTTTGATGGCGGCAGTGAGCATCGAGAAGCCCTTTTCGGCTGCGGGCGCTTTCTCGGCGAGGCCGGCGAGTTCCCAGAGTTTGGCGACGTTGCGGCGGTCATCGCCCGGCTGGTCGATGGGCGTTTCAAGCAGGAAGGCGCGGCCAGTTAACCCTTCGGGAGATGATGCGCCAAGTCTCGGGTGCGTCAAGATGCGGCGAAAGGCTTCCGCGCCGATTTTGCCTTCGCCAATGTTTTCGTGGCGATCGACGCGGCCGCCGAGCGGAATTTTTGAGTCGTTGGCGTGGAAGACAGGGACGCGTTCGAGGCCGATGGTGGACTCGATCACGTCGATGGTCGAGGTCAGGCCGGTTTCGGTCTTGATGTTGTAGCCAGCGGCGAAGAGATGTGCGGTGTCCAGGCATGCGTCTGCGGGAACGCTTGTTAGGCCGGCGAGAATCTCGGCAAGCTCTTCGAGGCGCGAAGCAACGGCGGTGCCCATGCCCGCTGTGTTTTCAATGAGAATGCGCAGATTGCCCAAGGGGACGCGCTTCGAGCTTTGCTTGACAGATTCGATGATGGTGCGCACGGCTTGCTCGGGCGAGGCATCGCCGCGCGAGCCGGGATGCACGACCAAGAAATCCGCCCCTAGCGCCACGCCGCGGATAAGTTCGTCCTGAAACGCCTGGATCGAGCGCGTTTGCAGCATCGGCTGAACAGCGGCCAGATTAATCAGATAATTCGCGTGAATGACGAGCGGGCCGAGACCGATCTCGGCGCGGCGGGCGCGAAAGGCCGCGGCGTCTGCTTCGGGAATGCGAGCGGAGCCGACCTGCCACATGCGCGGGCTCGCGGAAAAAATTTGCAGTGCGTTGCAGCCGAGTTTGCGCGCGGATTCGAGCGCGTTGACGTAGCTTCCGGCGATGGAGGCGTGAATGCCGATGCGCAGGCTGCCGTCCATCCAGGTTGGAGGGAGCGGCTCAGGCTCAGGTTCCGGGCGGTATTCATCCTCGGGATCGAATTCGGATACACCGGTGGCCGGTGGTTCGGGTATGCTTACTGCAACTTTTTCGTCCATGGTAAACAAGCCATTGTAGCACACGAAGGAAAAGAGCCGACGAGACGGCGCTAGGCAGTGGGTTGGTCGCCGGTTACCTCGCTAATCGGGACTGACGTATTGCGCGCCGCTCCATCGGTAGGTCGTGTGCGTTCTGCCATCACTCCAGGTAACCTGAACGTCGTAGTGGCCATTACTGATTTTCTTCAGAACTGCGAATCTCTTCAGCGTGGCGATATCGCCTTGTTTCCCTAATACTTGAACAAACCTCGTGTCCGCTTTCTGAACGAACAGATACATCGCGCATCCAGCCGTCCCGCAGAATCCTAAGTTCTCGTTTTCCACTAGAATTGCGGTCTGACCTTTCGGGGTTATTATCAATTCGGCCCACTTCAGATTCGCTGCGAATTTTTCGGCGCAGCCCTTCTCGTATCTGTCCCCAAATTGGTCTTCGCAATATTCCTTCTCAGTGTCCGCAAGCGTCTTGAGAATACCTTCGGGCAGGATCTTCGACGTGTCGTTCTGTGACCCGCGACAATTCAAAAGTGTGAGCACAAGCAACGCAACTGTGGCTAGGGGCATGTTCTTCTACCAGATTCTCCTTACACCTCCATTTTACAAATTCGACGGTGTACGGAAAAGAATTTGTTAGGGCCCGATTAGTTGCGTGATTGGAAACTCCCCATCGCACGGCGCTGCGACATTTGCGGCGGCGTGGGGCATGGCTTAAACTACTGGATTGCTCGTTGTCTTTTGAGAGCACAGGGGAGTTGCCGATGCTGGTAGTCATGCAATCGCACGCCACGGAGGAGCAGATTCGAGGTGTGTGCGAACGCATTGAAAGTTTGGGGCTGAAGGCGCATCCGATTCCGGGATCGATTCGAACGGCAATTGGGATCACTGGGAATAGCGGAGCGATTGATCTGGGAGTGTTGGAATCGCTGCCGGGCGTGATCGAGTGCATTCCGGTCAGCAAGCCGTACAAGCTGGTGAGCCGGGACGCGAAGGAGGAGGACAGCGTCCTGCGGATACCGACACCAATGGGCGATGTGCTCGTGGGAGGCAAAAAGATTGCGCTGGTGGCTGGGCCGTGCGCGGTGGAAACGGAAGAACAGTGTTTGGCGATCGCGGAACGCGTGAAGAAGAGCGGGGCGAGGTTGTTTCGCGGAGGGGCGTACAAACCGAGGACTTCGCCATATAGCTTTCAGGGGCTAGGCCTGCCGGGGCTGAAGATTCTCGCGAAGGTGCGCGAGACATACGGATTCGGGATTATCACCGAGGCGATCGACAACGAGAGTTTGGATTTGGTGGAGGAATACGCGGACGTGATCCAGATTGGCGCCCGGAATATGCAGAATTATTCCTTGCTCAAGCGGGCAGGGCGGGCGAAGAAGCCGGTGCTTTTGAAGCGCGGGATGTCGGCGACTCTGGATGAGTTTTTGATGGCGGCGGAATATATTTTGTCCGAGGGGAATTACAGCGTGATGCTGTGCGAGCGCGGCATTCGTACATTTTCGGATTTTTCGCGGAACACGCTGGATTTGGCGGTGGTACCGGCAGTGAAGAAACGCAGCCACTTGCCGATTTTGGTGGATCCTTCGCATGGGACGGGGAAACGGCATAAAGTTTTGCCGCTTTCGCGGGCGGCAATTGCGGTGGGTGCGGATGGACTGTTCGTCGAAGTACACCACGAGCCGGACAAAGCGCTTTCCGATGGCGTGCAGTCCATTTTGCCGGAAGAGTTCACGGAATTGGTGGAAGAGGTTCGCCAAATCGCGGCGGTTTTGCGGCGCGAAGTGAATTGAAGAAGTGGGTTGAGCAGGCTTATTGAAAGCTCCTCACCAATCCGTTCTCCACTGACGGCCTATCCAACTTAAGTGGTTCTGACTGATTGCGGGCTTCTGGCTAATTCCGCAGCCAACATGTAACAATCCATTCGCCAAATGAAGCGGCCGCGCAACTTCCGTGTGTTCTTCCTGCTGAGCATCCTGCTAGATCGTGGGATTGCTCGAGATCGTGCGCGAGCATCAGCCCTCTTTTCTGCGGCCCGGCTTGCGATTATGCGCGTACGTTTCGACCGCCGACGGAAGCGTTGCGGTCATCGATCTCGTGAAGCTGGCGGCTGTTGCGCACATCCAGATTGGGAAGGGACTATCCGGGGTACGCGAACATCCGACGCGCGCGGAAATCTGGGGCGTGAGCTCGGCGGGCGGATTCGTGTGGGTAATTAATGCGCGGGTGAACCAGGTTGCGGCGCGAATTCCGGTAGGGCCAGTTCCCTATTCGGTAGACTTTTCGCCCGATGGCACGCGCTTGTACACGACCTCATCAGGATCGGACACACTTCTGGCCATTGATTGCGAATCGCGTAGCGTGCTGGGGCGTGCGCGAACGGGCGGCGAACCTGTGGTCGCACGAGTCACTCCCGACGGGAGTAGCGTGTTGGTGCTCAATCACCGCGACGCAACGCTGGGAATTCACGACGCGGCGACACTCGCGCTTCGCGGCACGGTTGGCGTCGTCAAACAGCCCGAAGAAGTGGCCATTCTGCCGGACAGCAGCCTCGCGTTTATTCTGAGCCGCAGCGTGCCGGAGCTCTCCGTCGTTGATTTGCGCAAAGGCGTTCTTGTGACGAATCTTGAGCTGGCGGGCGATCCCTCGGACATGCTACTCAAGCCGGACGGCGGTGAGCTCTATGTCATTTCTCCAGAAGCCCACGGTTTGCAGGCCATCGACACTTGGACACATGAGGTGGGCGACTATATGGTGCTTGGGTCGGCGCCCACGCGCGGTGTTTTGAGCGCGGACGGAAGCACGCTTTATGTTTCCGATAGCGCGGCGGGTCACGTAGTTCCCGTGGATATCGCGAACCGCCGGATCATTCGCGCTCCCGGGACCGCAAAGGAGTTTCCGATTCCTGCGGGCCAGTCCCCCGGTGCGATGCGTTTCGATCCCAAGGAAAACTTGTTAATCGTTGTGAATCAGGGCTCCGGAGATGTAGCCGTGATTCGCGTGCGTACAAATAGCCTGCTCACGATGATTCCCGTGGGAGATGGGCCGCGGGATTTGGCGATCAAGTTGTTTTAGTGATGGCGTGGGAATTAGTCTTGCCGCAGAGCGGTGAGCGGATCGACGCGCATGGCACGCCGGGTGGGAATGTAGCAGGCCAGCAGTGTGACCGCAGTCATAAGAATAGCGGCAGCGGCGAGGAAGGTGATGGGGTTGGCGGGACTGACGCCGTAGAGTTCGCTAGCGAGAAGCCGCGTAATGCCCAGCGCGGAGACCAAGCCGAGGCCGACGCCGAGGAGCGAGAACTTCACGCCTTCTTTCATGATGAGCGAGAGAACATCGCGGCGCTGCGCTCCGAGAGCGACGCGAATGCCGATTTCGCGCGTGCGGCGGGAAACAAGGAAAGAGAGCACGCCGTAGATGCCGATTAGGCCAAGGACGAGAGCGAGGCCGGCGAAAGCGACGAATAGTTCGGTTGTGGATGCAGGAGTGGAGACGGAATCGGAGACCACCGCGCGCATGGGCTTGACTTCGCTGGTGGGGACTTCGGGGTTGAGACTAGCGATTGTGCTGCGAAGAATATTTTGAAGTTGCAGCTCGTCTAGGCTCGACTGGACGACGACAGTCATCTCCGAGGGAACGCGACCGCCCTCGAGAGTGGCGTTTGGCGTGTAGGGAAAGTAGATCGTGCCATTGATCCAATCCGGAATATTCTTTTGCAAGTCGTAGGCACGAACGTCGGAGACGATGCCGACAATGGTGCGCCAGTCCTGGTCGCCGCTGAGCCGCACATGCGAACCGATCGGGCTGCGGCCGGGCCAAAATCGGCGGGCGGTGGACGCGGCCACAAGAGCGACGGGCGGGTTGCCGGAATTGTCGGCTGAAGTGAAACCGCGCCCCGCCACGACGGGAATGCTCATCACCCGAAGATAGCCGGGCGTGACGACATCCATCCAAAAAAGCGGCATCGCCGCACCGGGAGACGTGGGTTCGTTTTTGATTTCAAGAGAACGCTTGGCGATGCGACCTCCCAGAGGAAGCGTGTTGACCAAGCCGGCGGACTTGATGCCGGGAGCGGCCTGAAGACGATCGAGCAATTCACGATAGAAGGAAATGCAGCGCGCGGAATCGCTACAGAATTCCTCGTTGGGCGTGATGTGGGCAGTGAGGATACGCTCGGCGCGAAAGCCGGGATCCACCCGGGAAAGCGCCACGAAGCTGCGGATGAGCAATCCGGCAGCGATGACGAGAAGTACGGCGAAAGCGACCTCGGCAATGGCTAGTCCGCTGCGCAACTTTTGCGAGACTGAGCCAGATGCGCTGCGCCCGGCGGACTTGAGCGTTTCAAAAATAGCGACGCGCGAAGACTGAAGCGCTGGAGCAAGCCCGAAGAGAAGCCCTGTGAAAATAGCAAGGCCCGCGGTGAACGCGAGGACGCGCCAGTCGATGTGGGCGTCGGCGAGACGCGGCGTGTCCGCAGGAAGCGCGGCCTTGAGCAGCTGCAACCCTTCCGTAGCCAAGAGAATGCCGAGTGCCCCGCCCAGAAACGCCAGCGAAACGCTTTCTGTAAGGAGTTGACGGATTACGCGGCCCCGCTCCGCACCCATCGCGGTCCGGAGGGCGATTTCTTTTTCGCGAGTGGCGGCGCGGGAGAGAGTGAGATTGGCGACGTTCACGCAGGCAATCAGGAGAATCAAACTAACCGCGCCAAGAAGAAGAAAGAGGCGGCCGCGCACGTCCGCAACCATCCCGTTGCGCAAAGCAACGACGCTGATATCGGCGTTCCAATCGGCGGGCATGGGCCAAGGAAAGAGTTTGAAAACGCGAGATTGAAACATGCGAATCTCGGCGCGGGCATGCGCGATGGTGGAACCAGGGCGAAGCCGCCCGATGAGGGGCATAAAGTCTCCCGCCCAATAAGCGATGGTGTCTCGCGGATCGTTGTGAAGAGGAATCCAGACTTGCGTTTTCGAAGACGGAAAATTGAAATCGGCGGACATCACGCCGACAATCTGGCGGCTGACGCCTTCGAGGTCGATGGACTGGCCAACGATGGAAGGATCGCCAGCGAAGCGCTGCTGCCAGAGCGCGTGACTGAGAATCACGTAATTGTCCTGACCGGCTTGATCTTCGCCAGGATAGAAGGAGCGGCCGAGTTCGGGACGTGCTCCCAAAACGTTGAAAAATTCGGCGGAGACGAGAACACCCGAAAGGCGGAGCGGATCGCCGCGGCCGGTGAGGTTGAATTCGTGGCCTTCAAAATAAGCGGCGGCATCGAGCGAATGCATCTGCTCACGTAACGCCACGAAAGCCCCTTTGGGATAAGTGCCGGTAATGCTGACGAGATTTTGCGGAGCCGCGAATGGTAACGGACGCAAGAGAATGCCGTCGACGAGGCTGAAGATGGCTGTGTTAGCGCCGATGCCGAGAGCGAGCGTGAGAACGGCAACAACGGTGAATCCTGGATTCTTGCGCAGCATGCGCGCGCCGTAGCGCAAATCTTGCAACAGCGTTTCCACAATATTGGCTCCGCGCGCTTCCCTCCCTTCCTCTTTGACGCGCTCCATTCCGCCGAATTCGAGGCGCGCACGCCGCAACGCTTCTTCGCGCGAAGCGCCGCCGCGCACCAAATCTTCCGCGTACGCTTCGACATGAAAGCGCAACTCCGCGTCCATCTCGCTTTCCATTCGAGAGCGGCGGAAAGTGGTGCGCGACCATGAGCGCAGCTGGCTCCAAAGCGTCATACTACCTCCGGCTTGGCCATGCACATTCCCACGATGATCCGCGTCATCACTCGTACCTCAGAGCCACCATGGGATCGACACGCATCGCGCGCCGCGCCGGAAGGTACGATGCTGCGACCGACACGATGACTAGCAGTAAGAGCACGCCCGCGAATGTAGGCGGATCGGTGGGCTGCACCTCGTAGAGCAAACTCTGAAGAAAACGCGTGAGGCCAAGCGCTCCCGCAAGGCCACAGATGATTCCGATCGCCGTAACGCGCAGCCCTTGACCCAAGATCAAGCGGACCACGTCGCCGCGCCGCGCGCCCAACGCCATGCGCAGACCGATCTCGTGCGTGCGTCGCGCGACCGTATACGCCAGCACCGCGTAAATTCCGATGGCTGCCAGCACTAGGGCCAGCGCCGCGAACGCGCCAACCAGTACGAGGCTGAAGCGCCGGCTCGCCGTCGACCGGCTTATCACCTCGTCCATGGTGCGAACGCTTCCCAAGGCGAGTTGGGGATCCAAGCCTCTCACCACGTCGCGAACCTCGGACGCGAGCCCGGTCGGGTCGCCTTGCCCCCGCACGGCAACTCGAAGTGAAAGCGGTGCCCCGAACTGGGCGTAAGGTTCGTAGGTGTGCGCATCGGTCGCGGTCTCGAGCGGTCCTTGTTTCACGTCGCCCACGATGCCGACGACGGTCAGCCAAGGATCCGTCGACTCCGGTGGTCCCCATTTGAGGCGTTTGCCCAGAGGATCTTGACCGGGCCAGTACTTCTTGGCCAACGATTCGCTCACGATAAGCACATGCGTGGACTTTGGTCCGTCCCGCTCGGTGAAATTCCTTCCACGCAAAAGAGGAATACCCATGGCTTGGAGATAGTCTCCGTAAATGACGGAGTGATTGTCCAAGCTCAGTGCAGGACCTGAGGGCGGTTGATAGCCTTCCACCGTGAATGCATGTGTCCATCCCCCAAGAAGAGGCAAGTCCGTTGAGTATCCAGCAGCGGCAATGCCGGGTGTCTGGCGCAGTTTTTCCAGCAACTGTTTATAGAAAGAGGTCACCTTTTCGTTTTGCGAATAAGATTCCGTTGGCGGCAGATCGATCGAGGCGGTCAAAACATGTTCTGGGCGGAAGCCTGGATTGATACTCAAGACTCTCTGGAAGCTGCGCACCAGCAGACCCGCGCCGACGAGCAGCATCACGGATAGCGCAACTTCGACAATCACAAAAGCAGCGCGCAAACGATGATGATCAGGGCCTTGCGAATTGCCCGGGCCACTTTCCTGCAGCGAAGGGTTGAAATCAGTTCGCGATGCCCAGAGAGTCGGCAAAACGCTGAAGACGAGTCCCGCCAGGGTGACGATCAGGAAGCTGAAGAGCAGCACCCTCCAATCGAGTGCGCTGGCATGAAACTGCGGAATATTGGCCGGCATATGAGCCGCCAAAGCATCTTTGAACCAAACGGCGAGAGCTAAACCAAGCCCGCCTCCCGTGAAAGCAAGCAACATGCCTTCCACTAAAAATTGTCGCAGCAAGCGAAGCCTGCCAGCGCCAATCGCCAATCGAACCGCCATCTCCTTCTGGCGCCCGACCGAACGCATCATCAGAAGATTTGCTACATTCACACACGCTATCAGCAATACAAATCCCACTGCGCCGAGCAACATCAAGAGCATTGGCTTTAGCGGGCCGGTCACCTCCTCGCTGAGGGGCACGGAGTGCATGCCGAGGCGGAAGTCGCCTAGCGGCGAGTTGGCATCGCGCGACCATTGTTTGTAGGTCTCCAGAACTCCTTGAGCTACAAGCTGTAAGTCCGCATTGACCTGCCCCTTCTGTACTCCTGATCTCAGCTTGCCCACTACGGTGTAAGAAAAATTGTCGCCAAAGTCGGCCAGCTCTTCCTTGGACAGCGCGAGTGGAACCCAAAGATCGGCCGCGACTCCCTGCATCATCCCGGGGAGTGGAAAGATGAAACTCTGCGGCATCACACCGACGATCGTGTAAGGCTTGCGGTCCAGGTTGAGCGTCTGGCCTAAGATATTGTGCTCGCCGCCGAATTGGCGGTGCCAGAATCCGTAACTGAGAATGACGACTTGATTCCCGAACTGCTCTTCCTGCGGCTCGAATGCACGCCCTAGAATTGGCTGCACGCCAAGTACATCGAAGAGATCGCTGCTGATGCGATCCGCGGTAACACGCGCCGGCTCACCCCTTCCGGAGAACTCATAGGTCCACACGCTGAATCCGCCGACCCCCTCAAACACATGATTCAGTTTCTGAATCTCGGCGATATCCGGCCCCGAGACGTTGAACGGTTCGGCGGTGATGTTGGGCAAGAGCTCTTTGACCAGCACTAGACGATGAGCATTGGCGTAAGGCAACGGGCTAAGGAGCACCGCGTTCACTACGCTGAAAATTGCCGTGTTCGCACCAATGCCCAGGGCTAGCGTGAGGACAGCAACAGCGGTAAAACCCGGGCTCTTGCGAAAGATTCTTGCGCCGTAGCGCAGATCATGCGTCAGTTCATCAAGGAGGCGAGCGCCACGCGCTTCCCTACCTTCCTCTTTGCACCTGCTCGATGCCTCCAAATTCAATTCGCGCGTGACGTATGGCTTCCTGGCGAGGAACGCCGATGCGCACCAAATCTTCCGCATAGGCTTCGATGTGAAA
>CAVPWC010000010.1:0-396662 GCA_963709315.1 uncultured Acidobacteriota bacterium | reverse complement strand
CGACGCATCCGCGAAAATGCCGGCGCGAAATCGCTCGTACGCCGCCGCCGCAATCATCGCCGCGTTATCCGTCGAGAGCGCCCGGCTCGGAAAAAATACTTCGAGCCCCTTACTCTTCGCGCGCTCTTCAAACGTTGTCCGGAGCTGGCTGTTTGCCGCCACTCCCCCCGAAACCAGCACGCTCCCGACCGCCAGCTCTTCCGCGGCCATCATCGTGCGCTCCACCAAATCGCGCACTACGGCATTCTGAAACTCGCGCACCAGCGCCAGCGTCTGCGGCGAACACAGCGGCAACAATTGCTCGAATTTCCGCTCGCCGCGCTGCAAAGCTTCCTCCCGCGCTCGAATCTCTTCTGTATATTCCGGATGCTCGCGGACGTGATAAAGCACCGCCGTTTTCAATCCGCTGAAACTGAAATCCAGCGCATTCCCGCGCGTTTTCGTCGGACCGAATTTCGCCGGAGCCGGCGCGCCACTTGCAACCGCCGCCAGCCGATCCAGAATCGGCCCCCCGGGATAGCCCAGCCCAAGCAGTTTGGCAACTTTGTCGTACGCTTCTCCGGCCGCGTCGTCGCGGGTCTGTCCGATTTTTCGGTAGTGCAAGAGCCCGCTGGAATCCAGCGCCCCGGAATTCCGCTCGTTCGAATCCGCTCCGCTCGAGTTCCCCGCTGTGACCTCATACAAAACCGTGTGCCCGCCGGAAACAATCAAGCAAACCGCCGGTAATTTCGGCGCGCGTCCGGTCTTGTGCGCCTCCAGAAAAACTGCGTGAACATGTCCGGCCAGATGATTCACGGGTACCAGCGGCTTCCCCAGGGCTTCCGCCAAAGTTTTTCCATACGTGATTCCCACGAGCAGCGCTCCCACAAGCCCCGGCCCCTGCGTCACACCAATCGCATCCAGGTCGCCAAGTTTCATTCCCGCTTGGGCAAGCGCTTCTCGCACGACCGGCACAATCTGCCGCAAATGTTCGCGCGAAGCCAGCTCCGGCACCACGCCACCATACTTCCTGTGAATATCGATCTGCGACGCGACCACGCTCGATAAAATTTCCCGTCCGTCCGCCACGACCGCCGCGGCGGTTTCATCGCACGAAGATTCAATCCCCAGAATGCGCGTCATATTCAAACTCTCGCCTGCCAAAATTAGAGCTTCAAGTTTTTTAAGTATTCGCGAAAGGGAGCGCCCAACTCCCTGTTTTGCAAAGCGATTTCGACGGTCGCCTTCAGAAATCCTAGTTTGTCTCCGGCATCATACGAAACACCATCGTAAATGTACGCCCACAGCCCGTCTTCCTGCGCCAAAATGCGTAGCGCGTCCGTCAGCTGGATCTCGTTTCCTGCGCCAGGCTTGGTCCGCTTCAAGCAATCAAAAATCTGTGGCGGCAAAACGTATCGTCCGGTGATCGCCAGGTTTGATGGCGCATCTTGTGGTTTCGGTTTCTCCACCAAGCCGCGAATTCTCAGCAACCGTGCGCCAAAGGGCGGCTGGGGCGCGGGTTCACCATCCACGATTCCGTAAAGATGCGTTTTCTCCCGCGGCACTTCTTCCACGGCAATCGCGCCAACGCCCGTGGCCGCGTACACGTCAATGAGTTGTTTGGTCGCAGGATTTTCTCCCGGGATCAGAACGTCTCCCAACAAAACCGCAAACGGCTCGTCGCCAACCAAATCTTCCGCCACCAGTACCGCGTGCCCCAACCCTAGCGGCTCCTTCTGCCGGGTGTAACTCACTTTCACCATGTCGCTGATTTGCCGAACCATCGCCGCTTGGTCCTTCTTCCCTTTTTCCTCGAGGAAGCGCTCGAGGATCGGTGCGTGATCGAAGTGATCCTCGATCGAATTTTTTCCTTTCCCCGTCACGATGATGATGTGTTCGATCCCAGAAGCAACACACTCTTCCACCACGTATTGAATCTGCGGCTTGTCCACCACCGTAAGCATCTCTTTTGGTTGCGCTTTGGTCGCCGGTAAAAAGCGCGTGCCCAGCCCCGCCGCGGGCAGAACGGCCTTGCGTACTTTGCGTCTTGGGCTCGTTGGTTGCGGAATGTGGGCCATGAATCTCCTCGCAGCGCCTATTTTTTCTTCGCGGGTTTCTTTTCTTTCGACGAACTTTCTTTGGACGCCGTCTCTTTCGAGCCAGCATCCTTGCCGGCCGCTTCGGCACCGCCTCCGTCTTTCGCGTCGCCGGGCTTGCTTCCGCCCTCTTTGCTATCTCCAGCGGGCTTGCTCTCTTTGCTGCCGCCATCCGGCGACTTCCCGGCGTAATCGGTGACGTACCAGCCGGAGCCCTTGAATTTAATGGCCGGTGCTGTGATCACGGACTCCACTTTTCCGCCGCAGTGCGGGCACTTTTTCAAGTGTGGGCCCGCGACAGTCTCGATTTTCTCCGTGTGGCGCCCGCATTTCAGGCACTTGTATTCATACAGTGGCACAGCTGCTCCCTCCGCTCCATCTCCAAACAAAAAAGTATAGCATGCGTAACAAAATGTCTCCGCTGTGCGTGCTAGACTCAAGGTCATGGGCGGAGCCGCGATATCCAGCACCGAATCTGCCTTGGGGTGTTTGTACCTTGTCGGCACGCCTATCGGCAATCTTGAAGACATGACGCTGCGCGCCCTGCGCATCCTCAAGGAAGTCGATCAAATCGCCTGCGAAGACACCCGCCACACGCAGAAACTCCTCAACCACTACGAAATTCGGAAACCGCTCATCAGCTACCACGAACATAATGAATTGACGCGCGCGCCCGAACTACTCATTTCCCTCGAACAAGGCGCGAAAATCGCGCTCGTCAGCGACGCCGGGATGCCGCTCGTCTCCGATCCGGGACATCGCCTCGTCACGCTTTGCTTACGCCATCACGTTCCCGTTGTGCCGATTCCAGGACCATCCGCTCTGCTCGCGTCACTCGCCGCAAGCGGCTTGCCCAACGAAGAATTCCTTTTCGTCGGCTTTCTCCCAGCCCGCTCCGGCGAACGCCGCCGCGCCCTCGAACGCCTGCGCATCGAGGATCGCACCATCATTCTTTACGAAGCCCCTCACCGCATCACCGAATGCGTCGCTGACGCCCGCGAAGTGCTTGGCGACCGCACCGCTTGTATCGCCCGCGAAGTGACCAAGCTCCACGAAGAGTTTCGCCGCGGCAAACTTTCCGAGCTTTTCGCCTCGCTCGAAGAACGCCCCGCCAAGGGCGAAATCACGCTGCTGATCGGCCCCGAAGATCCCGGCGACGCACGCACTCCCGCCAATTCCATGCAAAGCCTGGCGGAGCGCGTCGAAGAACTGATCCATCAAGCCAAGCTCGACCGCAAAGAAGCTCTCAAACTCGCCGCCAAGGAACGTGGCCTAACCCGCCGCGAAGCGTACGACAAAATGGTCGTCTCACGCGAACCAGAAAAGGGCGAGTAACACTTGCTAGTTGTTGGGCTTGGGATGAAACGCCGCTCCATCCAAGAGCGGCTGCAGGCTTTTCAGGATTTGAGGAAAGTCCCCCGCAAGGGTAGTCACTGTCAACACTCCCACCGAAACTCCGCGACGCGCATAAATCCTGCGATAGACGAGTTCCTGGCCGTCCTTCGTCGAGTGTCGAATGTCCATGGCCATGCTTTCGTCCGCTCCGGCCACTCGCGGGGGCATTGTCGGCTCGATCTTGGGATCGCGAAGGTATCCACGCAACATGCTGATCTGCGATTCCACGAACTGTTGCAGGCTAATTCCGCCGAGAAATTCTTCGGCCGCGGTCACGCTGCTCGGAAATTCACCCTCAACGTTCCGCTGTAGACCGAATTCTTGTTGGAGCTCCCACTTTTCCGGCAATGCAGAGAACGACCAGCCCATGACGGAGAATGCCGGCTCGGCCAGCTTGGCTGCGCCGCGCGCATCCGCAGGAACTCCTGAGTTCGGAATGGCCGCTGCAGGCGCCGCACTCGAAGGAACGCTTCTCTGCGCCGCGCTTGGGGACGCCGCCACGGAAACGTTGGGAGCTTGATCTTTGGCGATAGAGGCGCGCGACGAGTTCGCACGCCGCGGGGCGGCCTTGACGGATGCGGAATCAAGCCCTGCTGGCTTGCCTACAACTGCTGGCCGAGCCGAGGGAGAAACCGCTGGAGGAGCTGGGACGGTTTCACGAGGTCCCTGTGGCTCCGGGAGCTGCTGCGGTTCCGCCAGCGCAGCAAGTTTCGCGTCGGGAACGACCTTCACGGAGAACGCTGTTTGCCCGCCCTTGATTTCGTCGCCGTTCGCGAGCATAGCGTCTTTGATTCGTGCGCCGTTCAGGAACGTGCCGTTGCTGCTCTTGCGGTCTTGCACGTGGCAGCCCTGCGGCCCGCACTCGACGGCAAAGTGCACGCCGGACATAAACGTGTCGTACGGCAAAGCAAATTCCGCGCGCCCTTCCGCGCGGCCGAACGTCACCGTCTGCCCCGTAACAACGGCAAGTTTCTTGCCGGCAAACGGCCCCGCCTTAATTTCCAGAAGTACGCCCATTTCTTCTCTGTCCGAGCCTGCTTTTTGTGCCGCGCGCTTTCGCTGCGCGTTCAATCATAGACGAATGAGAGGTCACGCGAAATGATTCAGAGAAATTCGTTGCGAGTGATACACGCGAACCTTGCGCCTATTCTTTGGGCAACAAGGAGACTGAAGCTAGCACGGAATCGTACAGCGGGCGGACGGCGGAAAGATCCTTTTCGAGAGTGGTCAGCGTAAGCACGCCGAGAGTAGCGCCGCTTCGGGCATAAACGCGGCGCCAGTAAACGGCCGCGCCGTCCTTGATGGTGAAGCGGATATCGAGCGCGACGGCTTCCTCCGCACCGCGGACATTCGGGAGGGCAGCGACGTCGATTTTCGGTTCAGGTAAATGTTCGCGGAACATTTTAGTATGGGCCTCGACGTACGTCGCGAGAGTGGTACCGGGGGCGAGCGGTTCTTCCATTACACCGATGCTGGCCGGGAAAGCGCCTTTGACAATTTGTTGAATGCCAAGACCTTCCTGGATTTGCCAACGCTCGGGAATCTTGAGAAAAGCCCAGCTGCCGATCTTCAGAGCAAGCTGTTGGCTCGCGTGGGAAGTTGGAGGAGCGACAGGCGCTGGCGGTCTTGGAGCAGCAGCGACCGGGCTGGAAGAGGGTACAGAGAGCTGGTCATCGGGAACAATGCGAACAACGAAAATGGTTTGGCCGGACTTGATTTCGTCCCCGTTGGCGAGCCCGGCCTCCTGAATCTTTGTGCCGTTCAGAGATGTGCCGTTGGTGCTTCCCTTATCAATGACGCGGCAGCCCTTGGGGCAGCACTCGACGGCGAAGTGCACTCCGGACATCAAATTGTCGTGCGGAACGGCGAACTGCGCGCGCTCCGTCGCGCGACCGATGAGTATGGACTGTCCGTTCGCGAGCGTGATTTGTCGGCCAGCGAACCGGCCAGCTTTCACTTCCAGGTTGAGCGCCACTGCCGGACTCTCCTTGTTACTTCTGTCCGCTAGGAACAAAGTAATCCGAGTTAGGGTTCCACAAAGTGAGAGTAAGTCCCGGGATCAGGCTGGCAGGAAAAACAGATTTGTCGAACCAGCGACCCGCGCAGCCGAAATATGTTGCGGGTATAAACGCGCCCTCATTGGGTCTTCTGGAGTTTCACATAATCGCTGTACTTATGGAGGCGCAAACTCGATGGTTCACCGCCTTCGAGGATGAATCTACAATCCAGAAGGGATTCGGAAATCTGGAGTCCTGTTTGCTGGTCAAGAGAACTAAAAGCCCTCAGCTTCGGAGCCAACTCATTGAGACTGTTCCGGGCTTGGACAATTTTCGATCTGACGTCTGGTGTCAATGGCTCACCGTTTATCAGATTCTGTCCAATTCGCTCAACGAAATCACTGATCTCCATAACTCGCGACACGAATGAGTCTTCCTGCAACAGCTTTCTTCTGCCATCGAGCGCGAGCGGAGCGATTTGGTTGAGTTTTTGAGCGAGTTTGTCAGCGAAGATAGAAATGGCGATTTCTTGATTCAGCTCTCCGAGGGCATCCAAATCGTGGCGAAACAATAAGAGGTAGGTTTGATTGGCTTGCTCAACCTCGGCCGCTGACATGGCAGCGGTGATCGCAAGAACAGTTTTTTGGACGGCGTGATTCAACGCTGCCTGTTTCCAATCTCCTTGCATGGTTCGATCTCCTGTGCGTGCGCCCGAATCCCCTCGACATCCGAATGAAAACGGGAAGCTGATTCCGACGCTGAAAATTACTACAAAGAGCGATTTAACGCCCATTCTCATTTTTACTTATCCAGAAAATCCTTAACCTTTTGGACTGATTCCGCGTCTCCCTGAAAATAAGCCTTCTTAAGCGTATCTTCACCGACCCCCTTGGCAATTTTTTCGGCGACCTTTGTTTCGACGTCATAGTGTCCCGCACGATTCTCGCTGGTTACTTGGCGCGTGAAGTACTCAGTGACCCCCTCGTTGACCTTAACTCCTTTATATTTCCCGAAGCCCTTTTTGAATGCTGAGCTACTGTAGTGATGAATATCCTCGTGATACAGTGTGCCGGCATAATTCTTGTCCTGATTAACAAAAATCTTCTTTTGATAAGACTCGCCATAAATTGAGTTCAAATCGTAGTTCTTTTCCATGCCAGGGTGCCGACTCTTCAGGCCGTCTTTGAAATCACTATCAGGCTGGAGCACCGTTGCGCTACCGGCGCTCGGAGTTTTCGCGGTCTCGGGAATGTCTGCCCCGAATTTATCCAGGACCGCCTTGTCTGCGGCTTCGGCAGTTGGCTTGTCGTTGCCCCCTGCCGCTCCGCTGCCTCCATCCAATAGTAGTGGCGAAGAGGGTGCAGAGAGTACAGGAACGCCAGCTTCGCCGATCATGACGGTGAAACAGCCGAGGACGATTGCGCCGCCATGAGCGGTGGGGTCGCCGATGCGAGCGGCCATAAGGCCACCGATCAAAACCGTCGGCGAGCCCATGATGATTACGTCCGGAGGGCCGACGCACGTGAGCATATCGGTGACGCGGGCCGCGGGAAGAAAACCGATCAGGACAGTGGGTTCGCAAGGCGGAAGGATAGGACCGCCGACGTGCGGGACCAGCACGGTGACCATGGGGCAAACGTGCATGTCGGTTGTGCGAGCTGCTGGCGGCATTCTTTCCGTGCTCCGAGACCTAAAATGCTACGTTGGCGGACAAAAATTAATTCTCGTATTCGACTTAACTACAGTTAAGTAACAAAGGCTATGGCACACAGGCCGGGCTAAAGCCCGGCATCTACATCTTTCCGCCCTTGCTGCCGTCATCGGCAGTGTCGGGATCTTTGGGCGCTTTGGGGCTTGTCGGATTCGAGGGGCTCCCGGAGCCTGCCGCGCCACCACTGTTGATGAGAACAAGCGTGCCGGAAATGGCGACGCCGGCGGGACCAATGTTAATAAAATTTCCGGAAGCCATGATGGTTAATTCCAAACCGGCTTCGATGACGACGTTCATGCCGGCTTTTAAATGGATTTCCATGCCGGCTTCGTGTGCGTAGTTCTGGCCCGATTTTTCCTGAAGATTTTGGCCGACTTGCAAGGACATCGTCTGGCCAACTTGCACGTTCTGATTGCCGGTGACGTTCAACGAGGCATCTCCGCCGACTTTTTCGTTCTGGTCTTTGGCAATCTGGATGTCCTGTTCGCCTCCGACTTTTTCTTTTTGGTCGTTTTGCACGATCAGGCTGCGGTCGTTACCGACGAATTCGCGGGAATCATGTTCGACGCGGAGGTCCATGTCCTTCTCGGCGTTCATGAAAATTTGTTCGTTGTCTTTTTTGTCTTCGAAGCGCAGCTCGTTCCAGTTGCTCGAGCCGCCGTTTTTGGTGCTGCGCGTAAGGAACGTGGTGCGCGTCATATTATCGGGCAGCGTGTAAGGAGGCATTTGGTCATCGTTGTAAACGCGGCCCGTGATGATGGGACGGTCAGGGTCACCTTCGAGGAATTCGACGATGACTTCCTGTTTGATGCGGGGAATATTGATGGCGCCCCAATTTTTACCTGCCCAAGGCTGAGAGACTCGAATCCAGCAGGAGCTGTTCTCGTCCTTTTTGCCTAAACGGTCCCAGTAGAATTGAACTTTCACACGGCCGTATTTGTCCGGATAGATTTCCTCCTTGGAGGGTCCCACGACGACGGCGGTTTGCGGGCCCTGGACGATGGGCTTGGGAGTGACGCGCTGCGGACGGAAAGGAATGGCGAGAGGAATACACTGAAACTGGTTGCTGTAGATTTCCTGGGAGCCGCCGCCCGATCCGGAATAGCTATCTCCAACGGAAGCGGAATGCGTCACCTCGGTGAGGAGATAATCGCCGTTCTGGTCATCGCGAGAATGCCCATCCAGATGAAATTTATAGCCGGAAGCAAGCGTGCGGCAATTGCCCGAGCCAGAAAGGATGTAGTGGATGGCTTCTTCCTCTTCCATGCGAACTTTCGTGATCGTGTCGCCATCGTCTTTTTTGGTGTAAATGCCGGGATAGTCGTAGATTTCGTATTTGGTATTGCCGCCGATTTCGTCCACGGTCTTGACGTTGGCCATCAACGAGGTGTTGGGCGTCTGAAAATTGTAGTCAGTGAGAGCGTACTTCCCGGGCTCGAGTTCCTGTTCGGCGCCCCAGGTATGCACGAGATCTTCGTTGGCATGCGTGGTGCCGGGGTTGTAGTCGAAGCGAACTTTATATTGGACGGGACAATTTTTGTGAACCTGCGGCTTATCGGCAAAGATGAGCTTGTGCGAGCTCTCCTCGTGCTCGAAGAAATAAAAAATGCCGTACTCTTCCATCAAGCGGGAAACGAAATTGAAAGCGGTCTCGCGGTACTGGACGACATATTCGCGCTGCGGATAGGTGGCCTGCGTTCGATCCTGAAAATCCTGAAAGCCGTGATCCTGGAAAACTTTCTTGATGATTTCCGGAATGGTCTTCTGCTGGAAAATCTGGCAATCGGCGGTTCGCGTTAGAAACCAGGTCCAGGGAACAATTTCCGCATGATAGTGGGAAAAACTGTCGTCGCGGCCGGCGCAAGAAAAGCGGCTAACGAAGCCGTTCCAGTAGCGCTTTTTATCCGTGGAAAGCTGAAGAGAAATCGTCACCGGTTTGCCGATGATGTCCTTGAAGGCGATGGAATGATTTTCGGAAAGGAATTCCGCGGAGAACTGGAAGAGCTGCGAGACCCCTTCGCTGCCGCTGAAGCCGTGAAGAAGCAGTACGTCAGCGCCGAGAGGCGTTTGGATCGAGATGATCCGCTTATCCTGCGTGTAAGCCATCGTTATCGCTCCCGTTTCCCGGCTCTTGCTTCCAATACGCCACTCACTTCAGCGGCTCGTGATTCCATTTGAAATCCAAACTGATCCTCAACTTCATGCGTGTTCCAGCGAGGAAGCCGGGACCCAGTCTTTCGGAGGCCCCTTCTGCTTGTACTGCATGATCCGGACATGAATCCCGTGCTTCAAGTAGCCGCGCTGCATCATCTCGTCGCGGTCACGCGGAAGAAGATGGACACATCCGTGAGACTGGCCAAAGAGCGCGATGAGCGTGTCGCGATCCACCGGCGCTCTGGAAAAAGCTTCGTCCTCTGGAGTGGTGTGCACGTAGTACGGCGTTCGTTTTCCGTTGCTCATCAGATTCCAGGACCATTTACCGAAGTCATTCATAATCCACGTAGGCCGGAGCGAGCCGTCCTCGCGATACGCGTAGCCGCGAAACTCGGCTTTATCGTCTTCAGTGATAACGCCCGGCAGGCCGCTCTTTTGTTTGAATACTTTTTTGGATTCGGTCCAAACCCCGTGGGGGCCATCGGCCCGTTTCCACTCGCCGTGGTCGAGAAATTCGAGGTAGCCGTCAGTGCCCGCGCGCAAGGCAGCGCCGTAGGGAATGGAGGAATTCGGCCAGCCCATGGTCGTATGGTGTTCCTGGCGGCCAAGAATATATAACCCCGCCGGAGTATGGCCGGCGTGGTGCCCGCCCCGGTCCTTAAATCCATGTTTCGGGCGCGGCCCGCAAGCGGCCTCGTAGCTCTCGCCTCTTCCCCCGATGACATAAATACGGCCGAGAGTGGTCACCTCGTCGATCTTGGTGAGATCGTATCTAACGCCCTTACGCGAGACCACGAACGCTCTGGTGGACTGAAAGGGATAGAGAACGAGGTGCACCGGTTGATGATGATGATGGTGAGGATGGCGCAGACCGAAACCAATGGAGCCGGCAAGGCGAGTTCCGCCTTGCTCATCGAAACTCGGGTCGACGCGGCCGCGATGTCCCGCAGGGCGCGCCGATCTGTATTGTTGTGGCTGATGTGAGGCCACGGGCCATCTCCTTTCCGCGCGGTTATTCTAAGCCGTGCCTGCGTCTAGCATCTGAAAATTCTCGCTTTCGTCGATGCGTGCCTGTTCCTCAGACATAGCTAAAGGAACCACTGGAATCGACGGAGACGTGGATGGCGGTGGGCTTCTGGCGTTCCGCCATGCGGCTCAGGAGATAACGGGAGACATCCGGGAGCATGGAGTTGGTCAAAATGTTGTCCACGTTGCGTGCGCCGGATTCAACTTCGGTGCAGCGCTTGGCGACTTCGGCAACCACTGCGGGATCGTAGGTCAGTTCGATTTTGTGATTCTCCCGGATGCGGCGTTGTATCTTGGCCAGCTTCAGCGTGACGATTTGCTTCATCGCTTCATCGCGCAGCGGGAAATACGGAACGGTGACGAGGCGGCCCATAAACGCCGGCTTGAAAATTTTGTTGAGCTCGGGCTTGAGCGCTTTGGCAAGGCCTTCGGCGCTGGGTGCGGTTTCGGGATCGGCAGTCAGCTTCATCAGCAAATCCGTGCAAGCGTTGGACGTGAGAATGATGATGGTGTTTTTGAAATCGATCTCTCGGCCTTCGCCGTCTTCCATGTTGCCCTTGTCAAAAACTTGATAAAAAAGCTCGAGAACATCGGGATGAGCTTTTTCGCATTCGTCGAGAAGCACGACGGAGTAGGGACGACGTCGGACGGCCTCGGTCAAAACGCCGCCCTCGCCGTACCCGACGTAGCCTGGAGGCGCGCCTTTCAGGCTTGAAACGGTATGCGCTTCCTGGAATTCGGACATGTTAATGGTGATGAGATTTCGCTCTCCGCCATAAAGAAAATCGGCGAGGGCGAGTGCGGTTTCGGTTTTGCCGACACCGCTGGGCCCGACGAGCATGAAAACGCCGACGGGCTTGACGGGATCGTCCATGCCGGCGCGATTGGTGGAAATACGCTGCGCGATCGCTTCGAGAGCGTGATTCTGTCCGATGACGCGGGCGGCCATCAGATCCTTGAGATGGAGAACGGTATTGATTTCGTCCTGTTGCATCTTGCCAACGGGAATTCCGGTCCACGCGGAAATGACTTCGCCGACGATTTGCGTATCCACACAAACGCGCATAAGCGGCGCATCGCCTTGCAGAGCGTCAAGTTCGGCATTGAGTTTGGCAAGTTCGGCACGGAGCGCGGCGGAATCCGTAGCGGGCTTGGCGGCCGTTCCCGCGGAAGCAGACATCGCTGCAGCAGGGACTGCCGGAGGCGCCGCTGTTGGGGCGGGAGGAGGAGGTGGCGGAGCGACGGCCGCTTCGAGTTGCGTCCGGATATCGCGGATGCGTGAAACGAGAGAAAACTCCTTGTCGCGCCGTTCTTCGAGAGTTTTGAGTCGCGCGGCGACTTCCGTCTTTTGTTTGGCGATCGCGGCCAGACGTTCCGAATGATCCACACCGACGGCAGCTTCGCGTTCGAGGACGCGCTGCTGAACTTCCAGATCATCGACCTGCCTTAATGCATCTTCAATCATCGGAGGAGTAGCGTTTTGTCCGAGAGAAAGACGCGCGCAAGCCGTATCCATCACGCTGACGGCCTTGTCCGGAAGCTGACGGCCTGCAAGATAGCGATGAGACAACTTTGTTGCGGCATGCACGGCTTCGTCCAGGATGCGCACGTTGTGGTGTTTTTCAAGAGATCCTACGATGCCGCGAAGCATGACCATGCATTGCTCTTCGGTGGGCTCCTCGACTTTGACGACCTGGAAGCGGCGGGCGAGCGCTGCGTCTTTCTCAAAAAATTTCTTGTACTCGGACCAGGTGGTTGCAGCAATAGTGCGAAGCTCTCCGCGGGCCAAAGCAGGCTTCAGAAGATTGGCGGCGTCGCCCTGTCCTGCGGGGCCTCCGGCGCCGATCATGGTGTGCGCTTCATCGATGAAAAGAATGATCGGAGACGGCGAGGATTTCACTTCTTCGATCAAGCCCTTCAGGCGATTTTCGAATTCGCCTTTGACGCCCGCGCCTGCTTGCAGCAGCGCGAGGTCGAGCGAACGGATGGTGACGTTTTTCAGAGGCGGCGGAACATCGCCTGCCGCCACGCGCAAAGCAAATCCTTCGACGACGGCGGTCTTGCCGACGCCTGCTTCGCCAGTGAGGATCGGATTGTTCTGACGGCGCCGCGTGAGAATATCGATGATCTGGCGAATTTCATGATCGCGGCCAAGGACGGTATCGATTTTGCCAGCCCTGGCGTTGGCGGTCAGATCGATAGTGAACTGATTCAGATTCTGCTGCTTTCCTGCCGCGGGAATCCCCGCCGCACCCTTCGGCGCACCTTCCATGCCGAGGGGAACAGCTTGCGCGGTTTCCTGATCTTCCGGTGAACCGGCGACGATATTCCAAAAATCATTGTGAAGAGCTTCGGCGCTGATTTTTTGAAACTCGCGAGTGACTTCGCGCATGAGGCGTGAAAGGTCGCCGGAACTGGCAATCGCGAGAATGCAGAAACCGGTACGAACTTGCGCGGCCCCAAAATCGATGGATCCGATGGTCCAGGCATCCGAGAGCATGTCGGAAAGAGACGGGCTAAAGGATGGTGTACGCGCGTTTCCAGATTTCAATTTATCGAGACTGCGGGTGAGATCGCCTGTAAGGCGGGATTTATCGACACCAAACTGTTTGAGAATGCGGGGAAAATCGCTGTCGGTGACGTCGAGGAGCTTGAGCAGGAAATGTTCGAGCTCGATATCGTAGTGCGTACGCGCAAGACAGAAACCCGCCGCGGCTTCCAGGGCGTTTCGGGTGGTGTCGTTGAGTTTGCCAATCAGACCTTTAAGATTTGCCGTCATGACGACCTCGCTTCGCTAAACATTGAAAATCGTTTCTTCCGGATGGCGATCCATGGGCTTTGATTTCATCCAAGTCACCCAGCCAAGCTGGGGCGCGGATTCGCCTTCTCCCCCGAGCTGGCATCGCGGAACTTCTTCGCGTTTGAGGATAAGCTGCACTTCGAAGTCGATCTCCTCGTTGGTCCAAAAACGCAACAGTGCGCGCAGAGGCTCGTAGGCGGTGCCCTGCGGAAGGAAATCGCGATAGTCGTCGAGATCGAGCGGGCCCACGCGGATGCGCGCGCGGGCTTGCTGGTTCCATACTTCGTCGCCCACGACGGCGCCCAAACCCAATTGTTCGGAAGCAGTTGACCGCTCGCCGATGCAGCATTCCGTGGAATCGTCCAACTGGAACCAGCCGCCGACGAGCTGAATGACCTGGAAGGGAACCTCGAAGTAATCGTTCAGAAGGAGCTCGAGGGCATGCGCGGAATGTGGACGCTGGCCTAAAATGCCTGCAAAAAATAGAAACGCATCGTCGGGAACGGAGAGGCGCTCCTGCAGACCGGCGGTACCGAGACCGATTAAATCGAGCAAATGGTGCGAAAAACGGTCGCGTTCGCCGCGCTCGTAGGAAACGGCGAAGCGATATTTTTCCCATGCCTGATAGAAAAACGAAAGCATGCGGTGATGAAAGAGGTCCAGAAAATCGCGCAGAGTTTTGTCGCCAGAGCGCAGGCGCGAAAGGATGAGCGTCGTATAGAAATGCGGCAAGGGCCCCTGCGGGCCGGTGACGCCCATGAAATTAACGGCGAGGGACGGAGCCTTTCCTTCGGGCCAATCCATGGATTGTATTTCGCTGGCAGGAAAAGCGAGCGAGGGATGAGCGCCGAGGCGCGCGACTTCTTCGGAAGGATTGGTGAAGCGTCCGAGCGGCTTGCGTTCAGGCGCAAGGCGTTCGAGCAATCGAATCGCCTGAAAAAATTCGAAGCGATAGGGCTCGCTGCGTAGCAACTCTTCGACTTCCGATAAATCTACAGGAGAATCACTTCCCCCGCCCTCGGTGGCCATTGGCGCAGAACCTCCTTTCTTTGCTGGGTGCGCACGGCGAGCTGGCTGAAACTGTTCAGCGAAGCGTAGTGGCCCAGAAAGTATTCGAGTACGCTGGCGAAAAGAAAAACTCCTCCGCCGACGAATTGCTCTTCGTCGAATTCCATTTCGACGCGGTGGCCGCGGACAAAGCCAATGCCGTTTTCCGAAATAACCCGTGCAAAATGGCGGCTGCTGGATAAGTGCATCAATCCGGCCACCTGCCGTTCGTTGTAACCGGATTCGCCGAACGTATAGAGCCGCAGAATTTCCTGCAGCGATTCCTTGCCTTCCTCGACGATCGAAAGATAGTTCAAAGAAAGGTGAGAGATGAGCCGCCAGAGCATGCCTTTGCCCGTGGGAGGACGCACTGAAACGGATGGTTTGCGCAGAGCTACGACGCGCTTGATCGACGTGATACCTTCGATTTCGAAATCGCCGCGCTCATTGCCCATCGGCAGACGGTGAGGCAAATCGCGGTTCGAACACGTGCAGTGGATCGTCGCGGTATCCGTCTCCGGATGGAGCGGCCGCCCGCTGAGATCCAGAAACGAAATGTAGACTTCGGTGCCTTCGTCGTCGCGGCGCGTCGAGGCCTGGCGTCGCGAATGCCAGAAGCCTTTGGGCCGTTCGCGATGGCGCGAAGTCGTATGCCGGAAGCGATAGAACGGCTCGAATTTCAAGACCTCGTGAGTTTCGGGATCGGGAGAGATCACTTCTTCGATGGAGAAAATTTCCATGGCGCGCCGGCGGCGCACATCGGGCGTGATGAGGTACTCGGTCTGAGTCTGATCCAGGCGGATGGGCTCGGCGGTATGCGGGAAAAGATTGATGGCTGGAGAACAGCCCAGGCGCAAAGTCTCTTCGGAAACGTTCAATTCGAGAGTTTGTTGGCGTTCGCTGCGCTCGAAACGCGAAATCAGAAGAACGATCTCCACGCGCGGACCGAAACCGGAGGTGCGCAGATTTTCAAGCCCGTTCAAGTCGAGAAAAAAGAATTTCTCGGGGAAATGAAAATACTCCTGCAGAATGCGGTAGCCGGCAAACGACCGGCGAGGATACGGCAGCAGGGCTTCGGAATCGGCGAACCCGGCAGGCTGGAGAGTGCTGCCTGGCAGAGAGATGGGATGCTTGCGCGTGTTCGGCGCGCGATCGCGCAACAAGACCTGCGTACAGTTATTGCACAAAAGTTCATACAAAGTGTGGATGAGGCTGCTCTCACCATTCAAATAGAAGCGCAGCGAATTTAGTTCAAGCTTGTCGAAGCCGACGTCGGGAAAGCATTCGAGCTCGAGACGGAGAGCGGCAACCGCATCCTGGGATTTGACGGCGGGACGCAGGCGATCCGGCGTGACCCACTGCGCCGCGGCAATCTTCAGCGGCCAGAGAGTGGTGTCAAAGCAAGTTTTGAATTTGCAGGGATTGCCGTCAACGGGCTGCGAATAAAGCACCGAGTCGCGCGGAATAGGCAAGCCCGTGCTGAGTTTGCCCTGCTCCGGATCGAGATGAAATTGCACGATCGTGGAAGACGGGATGGGGCGAATGTAGTGCGGGTAGAGGACGCTGAGCAAGGCTTCCGTGATTTCGGGGAATTCGTCGTCGATCTTGAGATGGACGCGCGCGGCCAGAAACGCGAAGGACTCGATGAGGCGCTCAACGTGCGGATCTTCGCACCGGTTTGGGTCGATCAGCAGGCGCGAAGCGACCTTCGGATATTTCTCGGAGAACTCCGCGCCCAGCTGGCGCAGGTACGTTAATTCGCGCTCGTAATATTCGAGCAGCTCGTCACGCACGGTCTTCTCCGGAAATCTGGACTTCGAGGCTGGTCAGTTCGATCGAGGCATCGTACACAACGTGCTCGGGCAGCGGATCGATACGCAGCATGCCATCGATCACGAACCGCAAAACGCGGGATTGCCCGGCTACGGGCACCAGAGAAACGCGAACGCCGTCGAGCCTCGCTTCAAAAGTTTTCACCGCCGTCTCGATCGCCTGGAGCAATTTGGTTTGTTCGTAAAGAAAATTGGCGGGCATGGACGTGATATCGGGAAGCCCGTAGTAATAGACGGAGCGCAAAATTTCGACCGAGCCTTCCGGAATGTAATCCGGAGTTCGCCGCGTGTTCAACAAATTCTCGAGGTCGCGCCGTACGGCGGTCTTGAGACGAGCGAGCGAAACGCTCCGCGTCATGGGCGCCTCGGACTTGATCTTGGGCTCGTCGTCCAACAGACGGTCCAGGAGCGGTAATCGTAGAGGCGCATTGGAGTCATGGTCGGGCATCGATTATCTCAGAGACAGCGCTTGCCCAGGATCCAGGCGGCAAAGTTTTTGATAAATCTTTTCTTTTTCCGCGTCGTCGCGGCCCAGTTTTTCAGCGCAACGATAAAGCAACGCGAGAGGCTGCGCCACGATGGCCGCTTCTTCCCATTCCGCAAGTTTGCGGCGTTCGATTTCTTCCGCCAATTCAACCAGGATCGGGTAAGCGATGGCTTCGTGTTTGGTCGCCAGAAAAATATTGGCGAGCTGAATGTGTCGCTGAAAACGGCCGCGGCCGGTGCGTTCGTTGTTCATTTCCCGAGTCAGTATGCCGATCGCTTCCTGGACTTTCCCGGCGCGCGCGGCTTTCATCGCCATATCGATGACGTCGGGAGCCTTCTCTCCGTTGGCGCTTTCGGACGGCCCATCCGGCAGGCCGGTCGCGGGAGCAAACTCCGGTTCGCTCGCGGGCGGCGCAGGCGGCGGCAATATGCTCTCTTTGAGCCATGTTTGGGTTTCGGCGTTAGCGGCCGGCGTGTCGTCCATCAGCGAGGAATTGAGCAAGTCAGGATAATCAGCAAGCAGTGTTTTCAGCTCGCCGCGGACGCCGGCGGCCACGGGCTCATATTCCGAGCCGAGAGCTTCGCAAGCGCGCACGCAGTAGCGCTGCAAATCGAGCCAGCCTCTTCCACAAGGCAGGCTCATGGCAACCTCCGCATTTTCCAAAACGCCCGCCCAGTCCCCTTCCATCGACATTTTCTTGATCAGTGTCCGCTTTTCCGTGGGTGGCGCTTCCAGGATCGCAGGATTGAGCGCAGTTCCTGCCGCGCGGAGTTCTCCCCAGCGCATCGCACGCAGCAAAAGATACGGAACGGGATTTGCAGGACTCTCGTGTCGCAAGAAGTGCGCCACGATCGTCAAGCGCTGCAAGGCGTCGTCACGATCGGCGGGCTCGGCGGTAACGGATTTCTTCTTCGCGGCAGGCGCGCCGGATGCGGCCGCGCCGCTGGATTCTTCGAACGCCTCGTCGGCAGCCGCTTCCGCGGCCCCCTGCGTCACTTCTTCCGCGGACTGGTGGTGTTGCTTCACCAAATCCTGAAGCTCTTCGAGCGACGTACGCAGGTTGCCGAAACTGGGGGCTTCGCGGCCGAATTTCTCGTCGCTTAGAGTTTCAAGAGCCTGCAGCGATTCGAGAGCCGCCACCAGGTTAGCTGCCAGCTTTTCGTAGTACGCATCGCCGGTAGCGCGCACAGCTTCGTCAAACTCTTCCGCCGTGCATTTCTTTTCTGCGATAGCAGTCGCGCGTGCGGCAGCTTTTTCTTCGCTCACGGCGTCCGCTTCATACCCGACGCGCCGTGATTCCTGGTATTTGAAATAATCGAGCTTGCTCTTGGTGAGAGGCAGGCGCCGCACTGCGCCGTCCAGCTTCGAGCCAACCCACTCGAGAGGACCGGCGCGAAATTCCAGATCGCCGTCATCGATTTCTGGGAAGAGCGTGTCCCAAAATGTTTCCATTAAACCGCGAAGCAGATCGAGACCTTCGCGAAGCCCGGCAACATGATCGCGGTATAGGACGCCCTCCGTAAGCCACGCGGCGATTTGCAAATCTTTGCTCTTGGTGGAAAGCGCTTCCGTGGCCAGCTTGATGACGAGGGGAAAATCAGCTTTCTTGACTTCGCGGGACCAGTCGCCCTGCGGCAGAACGTCTTCTTCTCGGCGCGCTTCGCGAATCTTATCGTACACGGGGTCGTAACGAAGAGTCTTTCCGCTTGGATTGTCCCCGGGAATGGGGTTTAGGAGACCTTCGGGGAGCGGCATGGCCGTTAAGAGGCCGTCTGGGCGATCGCGATTTGGATATTGCGCAGCTCCAGAATCGGCCATTCCTCTTCGTCATCGGCAAGCAGAATCTTTTGGCCTACGGGTACGGGTTCGCCGTCGTCAGTTTCTTCCCACACTGTCGCGCGCCCGAGGCGAACCGCTGGATCGGCATGTTGGCCGGCAAATGGAGTCAGCACGGGAAGCAACACTTCGCCCAACTCTCGATCTTCATATTTGTCCGACGTGCGCACCTTCGCGGGAAGCCACAACAGATCCCGAAGGCGTTTCGGCGGAGCAATCTCGATGGAAGTCAGCAATCCAAAAGGGATCCACATATAACTGCCGGCGGCGAACACCTCAAGGTTCGAACCGATACGCGGGTCTCCGTCCGACAAGGAGTGAAACGGCTTGCCATTGATGCTCACCGACAATGTTCCAAGTCCAGCAGTGTTTTTCGGCGTGGGATATTGTTTTTTGCTGAAGAGATCGTGGCGCGTGCGCTCGGCATGAAGCGCGGCGTGATAGAGCAGCGCTCCCATCTCCGCATTGCGCCCCTCGCTCCCCAGAACGTCCAGCTGCTTTTCCGCGCGGACAAAATCACCCGAAAAACACAGCAGTTCGAAGAGAAAAGTACGGCGCTTGGCGTCGGTGGGATTGTCCCGGACTTCAGCGTTCAAGGCCTGAATGGCGTCGTCGAGGCGCCCTGCCTGAAACAATTGTTGGACTGACATGACACCCCTGGTCCTGATGCGGTCCCTCGGAAAAAGAGGGATGTAATGCGCGGCGCTGCTCCCGGCGAGGCGCTTGCGCGTGCAGGCAGCCCCGCCAGAAGCCGCGCATCGAACATTTACATTTTCTTGTTCGCCTGCAGATCCCAACCGGCCATGGTGTTAGCTCCCACTGTGCCGTCGGAGTTCTGCGCCATATAGTTGTAGGTGATCTTGGCGAAGTTGAGGTGGAACGTGTCGATCGGAAGAGTGTCCTTGAAATTCGCGTCTCCTCCGAGAGATTCGTACGCAGAGACCAGCACGTTCTCAAGCTTGATCTTCATGAAGTCTGCCTGCGTGCCTCCCGCTCTCCGGCAAGTCAGAGTGACTTCAGTAAAATGCTGGCCGCTTGCGCAAGCCAACATCAGCTTGGCGGACGCGGAGTCAATGCGCTTGGAGAATTCAAATTCTCCAAATTGGGCTTTGCCCACTCCGCCGCCGGCTCCGACAACCGCCGCACCGCCGGGCTGCCTCACGCTGAACCTGAAGCTCATGAGATCGATTTCACCCTTGTGCTTGTCGTCCAGTGATTCTCCCTTGATGTCGCCGATTTTCAGAAAAAAATCGGAGTGACTTGTCATGGGGGCCAGTTTTGATTCAATCGCTTGCGATGGCATTCTAGTGTCCTCCTAGTGTTCGAAATCTACAGAAAAACGAGCTAAAGCAAATTCGCTATCGAGGCCCGCAAAGCGCGAGATTGCAGTTCCCTGCCTCGCAGGCAGAACAAATCTCCACCACTGATTACTTCGCCGGAGCAGGCAGCTCCGCCACCAGTCTGAGCGAGACCGTGAGCTCATCCAGCTGGAAGTGCGGCCGAAGAAAAGCGATGGCCCGGTAAGCTCCAGGCTTGCCTGGGATCTCGCTGACTTCGATCTTTGCCTCACGAAGCGGAAACTTCGCCTTGGTGGCGGCACTCGCCTGGTCATCGTCTGTGACGTACTGCATGATCCATTGCGTAAGGAACGTCTGGCACTGTCCCCGGCTCATGAAGCCGCCGATCTTGTCGCGCATGATGGACTTCATGTAATGCGCAAATCGCGACACTGCCAAAATGTACGGAAGCTGTGCAGAGAGCCGTGCGTTCGCATTGGCCGCGGCTTTATCGTACTTCTTCGGCTTGTTCGCGGACTGTACGCTGAAAAATGCCGCGTAATCCGTGCCCTTGCAATGTACCAGCGGGATCAAGCCCTGATCGGCTAGCTCTTTTTCGCGCCGATCCGTGATCGCCACTTCCGTGGGGCACTTCAAGGCCACATCGCCTTCATCGGTGCGGAAAGTATGCGTCGGAAGTCCTTCAACAAGGCCTCCTCCTTCCACCCCGCGAATCGAAGCGCACCAGCCGTACTGCGCAAACGCTGTCGTCAGACGCGCGCCCAGCGCATAGGCCGCATTGCCCCACAAGTATTTCGAGTGATCCGTTCCGTCCACGCCTTCCTCGTAGTTGAAGTCATCGACGGGCTTGGTGTCTTTTCCATAAGGAAGCCGCATCAGCACGCGCGGCATCGTCAATCCCACGTAACGCGAGTCTTCACTGGCCCGGAAAGATTTCCATTTCGCGAACTCCGTGCTGTCGAAGATTTTCCCGATGTCGCGCGGATCGCCAAGCTGCGAGAAGCTGTCCAGGTTCAGCAATTCCGGAGCCGCCGCCGTAAGAAAGGGAGCATGCGCTCCCGCGGCCACCTGCGAAACCTTTTCGAGCAGCTCGATGTCTTCCGGATGCTTGCTGAATTCGTAATCGCCGATCAGCGCTCCAAATGGCTCGCCGCCGAAGATCCCGAATTCATCTTCATAAACTTTCTTGAACATCACGCTCTGATCGAACTCCGGAGCGCGCTGCAGGTCGCGCAACAGCTCCTTCTTGCTGACGTTGAGCACGCGGATCTTGAGCATCGAACTCGTCTCGCTCTGACCCATCATGTACTTGATGCCACGCCAGCTGCCCTCCAGCTTCTGAAATGCCGGATGGTGAAGTATTTCATTCAACTGCAGTGAGATCAGATGATCGATCTGCGCGATCCGCGAATTGATTGTGGCGTCGGCATCGCGCGAAAGCTTCATCTCGCCTTCGAGAACCTGCGCGACGAACTCCTTGACCATGTCGCGGCCTCGTTCGCGCGCGACCTGCTCTTTTCCAAACCGGCCTTGATCGACGATCTGGTCCAACAGGCTCGTTTCCGTCGTCTTAGCTCCCGCCGATTGCGAAGCCGCTTTCTCCGGCTTACTCATCGGAGCCTCCCTTGGGCTTGTCCTTATCGATCTCTTTCTTTATTTGGTCGGCTTTTTGCGTGTTGCCGACCGCTTCCATCAGAAGATCATCGAGCTTGTCGTTGCCCTGCAGTGCGCCGCGCAAGTCTCCCAGTTTTTGCCGCAGATCGAGAAGCTCTTTCAACGGCTTCACATTCTTTGCGACGCTGGCGGGGTCAAAATCATCCAGGCTCTTGAAGTCGAGGTCGACCTTAAGCTTTCCGGCGTCCGCTTCGTCGCTAAGCTTGTTATCTACTTCGAGCGAAAGATGCGGCTTGAAACTCTCCAGCACACCGTCAAAGTTGTCCGGCGTGATTTCAACGAAGCGGCGGTCCTTCAACTTCGGGAGCGCCTCCGTCGGCTGGCCGCTAAGATCGGCCAATACCCCCATCACAAAGGGTAGTTCCTTTACCTCGATGGCGTCGCCAACCTCAACGTCGTAGGTGACATGCACTCGAGGCGGACGAACCCTCTCCAGTTTCTTGTGGACGCTTTCTTTTGGCATGTGTTCCCCTTAGATCTCCCTCTCAGTGCGGGTAGTGTTTTGAGAACCTAGAGCGTTTCTACGAGGCAGGTTACCCAATTGCATCGGCACGGTTTATCACGATTTCCGCTGTGCGTCAAATAGTTCTCAAGTGCTAGAACTACCGCATCGTCAGTTTTGTGTTTCTCAAAACGAGAATCGTGATTTTGGCGCCACCTGGATAGCTCGTGCCTACCCAAAACCTCCCTGAAAGTCTTCCCACTCCAAAATCTCGTCGAATCGAGCGACCACCAGTTTGCAGAACGGGGAGCTGACGAGCTTTCGCCAGGGTCCTATCCCCGAGGCCAATCCGCTGCTCTGCCATCCCTAACTTGGCTAAGCTCCCCGCAGCTGGGCGCGGCACCGGCAGCCCGTCGACCCGCCTCCGACATCCCTTCTTGCTCCCAGTGATCTCGATCCACGTCCTCAACATGTCGCGCACTATCGCCCAATCCGCCAAAGATGACAATGCACCGGCGCTGAACTGTAAACAGATTCGAAGTGAACAGGTAACCCCCGGAAAAGAGACGGATTACAGCAATATGGACGGAACCCAGGCGCGAAAGGCGCTAAGTACCCTCGCATCCCCCAATCTCAAAGCCCGGCGATGCAGACACTTTTCGTTGATCCGGGTCTTTAATACGTTTTCTGTTGGTATGCCAATCGAGAATACTCAGCGGCCAAGATGCTAACGCTGGCGGCCATCTACAGGAGCCAAACTATATTGCCCAGCTCTGACGGACAAAACTTCCCTGCAATCTCTTTTGACTTCCACGCACCGCTCCTGCTAGCTTTAGCCGCAAGCTATGCGCCAGCTTCAACCTGTCATCTGGTCCAAAGGCACCTTTCTCACGCCGCAACATTTGCAGACTCGCGACCGCTATGTCGAGAGTTGCGTGCAGTTTCGTCTCGAAGGGCTGAACTTCCGCCCTTGGGGATTTCTCGAATTGCAGATCAATCAGGAAGCTCTCAGCGAAGGCAATTTTGCCCTTACGCGAGCCACGGGGCTCTTTGCCGACGGTCTTCCATTTGAAATTCCGGATTCTGACGCCGCACCCCCTCCCAAACCCATCGGCTTATTTTTTGAGGCCGAGCAGACTTCGCTCGACGTCTTTCTGGCCATTCCCGAATATCGCCAGCACGGTTTGAACGTTTCCATCGCCCAGAAAAATGCCGACGTGCGGTATCTCTCTGAAATTGTCAATTTGAAAGATGAAAATTCCGGGCTCACCGAAAAACCGGTGCAAATTGCGCGCAAGAATTTGCGATTCCTTGTCGAGGGCGAGTCGCGCGAAGGCTGCAATGCGCTGCAAATCGCACGCGTTCACCGCACTTCCGCTGGCACCTTCCGCCTTGACCCGCAGTACATCCCTCCTTTGCTCGATATCGCCGCGAACGACTACCTGATGAGCATCGCTCGCCGCCTCATGGAAATTCTCGCCGCAAAAAGCAGCATCCTCGCAGGCGGCCGGCGGCAGCGCAGCGCCGGGCTGGCGGATTTTTCTGCCGCGGACATCGCCAGCTTCTGGCTGCTCTACACCGTGAACGGGCATTTCCCCGCTCTTCGTCACATTCATGACGTCCGTCACGGCCATCCCGACGTACTTTTCCGGCTGCTCACTTCGCTCGCCGGAGCGCTGAGTACTTTTTCTTTGAAAATTCAGCCGCGAGATCTGCCGCTTTACGATCACGAAAACCTGAGCGTCTGCTTCACCGATTTGGATGAAAAGCTTCGAGAGCTCCTCGAAACCGTAGTCCCAAGTAACTTCGTCGCTCTTCCCTTGAAGTTGGTGAAACCTTCCATTTATTCCACCAACATCGAGGACGATCGCTATTTGACCGGAACGAAATTCTATCTGGCGGTTAGCTCTTCCATGAATCAAGCCGACTTGATCAAGCGCGCCCCTCAGCTGATTAAAGTTTGCTCCGCCGCCCAAATCGAACAGCTCGTGCGCCAGGCTTTGCCGGGCATGCAGCTCACCCATGCGGCCAGGCCGCCGGCATCGATCCCCGTGAAACTCAATTATCAGTATTTCAGCTTGAATCAGGCGGGCATGGCTTGGGAAACCGTGGCAAAAGGCCGCAGTCTGGCTGCTTTCGTCCCCAGCGACGTTCCAGAGCCGCAACTCGAATTGCTTATTCTGCTGCCGCAGGCAATCTAAATTCTTCCGTTTGCAGAAAACCACCGCTGATCAGCGTCGCTAGCAGGCGGCAGAACTCTTCCGGCGGCGTGTCCGGAACGATCCACTCATTTTGCTTGGCCAGTTCGAATAATTCCGCAATCGTATTTTGGCCGTCGCATTGTCGCAGTAAGGCGGCCATCCATTGTTCCACCTTGCAATCGGTTGCAAACGGCAGCTCGATCGAGAGGGTGAAGTCCACGGTGAGGATCTCGCCATTGCGGAGTGCGTGGCGCACGGTGATCTCCACGCCGGGATTCACCAATGGCTTTGCCTCGAGCAGCCGCTGCGCAGCTCCCGGTGACTGCATTTCCGCTTCCCACCGCATTGCCCACTCCAGCGCGACCGACGAAGTGACGTTGCGAATCGTTCGGCGAATGGTAAAAGCTGGCCGCTGCCCCGTAACACGCTGGATGACAATCACGCCGATCACGAGTTCGTGCACCGTATTCTTTGCAAAAAGCCGCTCCCACTGCGCGAACTCTTCTCTGCCGCCATTTCGATTGAGGGTTTCCTCGAGCGCAAATTGCCGTGGCTCCAGATTCTGCAGGACGAACAGAGCCACATCGAACTCCAGCTGCTTCTCCCCCAGCCATTCTCGAATGCGTTTTTCAAAACTTTGGCTGGGCCGCTCCGTCCCAAGCGTCCGGCAATAAAAGCGCCCGCCTGATTTTAGTTTGCCGGGAAGCTCGGCGATGATCCGTTTGGTAATTTCCTCCCCAACTTCGCCGCCTCCATAGAAAATCTCGGCAGGCTTCAATACCGGGACGTAAGGAGGATGAGCGGCGATGCGATCGAACGTCCGGCCTTCCACTGGCTGAAAGAGGTCGCCCAGTGCAAACGTCACATTGTGGATCCCGTTCAGTGCCGCGTTGAATTTTGCGAAATCCAGTGATCGCTCCGCGATATCCGTGGCCCAGACATTTCGCGCTGTCCGCGCCGCAAGCAAAGCCGCCGGCGCAGTTCCCGCGCAAAGTTCCAGGAAGTCCTCGCAAGGTTCGAACGAAGTGAAGTTCAGAAACTGCTTCGCCGATTTCGTCAGCGCCGGATAAACGATGTCCGGAAACATTTTTCGCGGCGAGTGATCTGGATTGGACCAGCGATCTGAGGCGATGAAAAGGTCTCGAATCGGATAAAGCGCAACGCTTGCGACACAGCGCTTGCCATCGGCAGGGTCGGCCACGATCAGGCCAGTAAGGTTTAGCACTTCCCAAACTGCGGGCGGGAACAAGGACTTGGCATCCGCTTCGGGCAGAGATTCCCCTGCCACAAACAGGTAAATAATGGCATCGAGACAATCCCCCACCTGGGGCTTCTGCGGGGAACGCCCAGAGAGCCCCGCCAGGTCCAACTCCCTCGCCGACGGGACATCGAGCCTCTGCCGCACGGACTCCTCGCTAAATCCAGTCCGCAAAAAGTGCTCGCGGAGCGCAGCAAACTGCTCCAGACTGCCCATCCGTAGCTGAGACATTCGCTTGGCTCGCAAACGGCGCGGGCATAATACCAAATACCGCCATTAGCAGGGTGAATGTCTTGACATCCTTCCACGCAAACGCCATAGTTAGGCACGTTTTAAGCCTTTAGGGGCTTTCCGGGTCTTTCTTCCGGTTAGAGTTCGATCACGTCACGATTCGCGGCCGGCGCCTTTCCCAGGCCTTGCAAAGCCGGGCTGGCCGAACGACGATGGAACGATTGTTGCACTGCGCCATAGGAGAGCCGGTTCGCGCTGGGCAAGACGCAGCATGCCGGCGCTTAGCCCGGCATGACCTACTGAACCATGAAGCATCTTTCCAAGGTGGTTTGGCACGAGGGGATGTACCTGGGTCCCCATCACTTCCAGGTGCAATCCCAATCCTTTGAAGACCTCGTTCATTTCTCGACGTCGAGCCTATGGTTCGCTCCGTACGGCGTAATCAGCTGCAAACTGGATCCCGACGCGCTGCAAAATGGCATGCTCTCGCTCGTGCACGCGCGCGGCCTGTTCCCGGACGGCTTGGCGTTTCAAATGCCCGACGCCGATTCCCTGCCTCCCGTTTTGAACATCAATGACCTTTTTTCTCCCACTCGCGAGTCCCTACTGGTCTTTCTCGCCGTCCCGGAAAGAAGGCCCGAAGGCCCCAATTGCACTCTCGATTCCGAATCTTCACAAATCGAAGTGCGCTACCGCGCCGAAATGCGCACCCTGCCCGATGACAATACCGGGCGCGACGAAAAACAAATCGAAATTGGCCGCAAAAACATTCGCTTCGCCCTCGAAACTCAGGACAACAAGGGCCTCGTCACTCTTCCCGTCGCTCGCGTTCTTCGCGACGGCTCCGGCCGCTTCATCTTCGATCCGGCTTTTATTCCTCCGTGCCTCCAAATCAGCGCCAGCGATCGTCTGCTGGTGATCGCCAAGACACTCGTCGACATCCTCGACGAAAAAAGCGCCTCGCTTTCCCGCGCTCGCCGCGCCACAGCGCAGGGTCGCGCCGGTTACTCGTCCGAGGAAATCGCCAGTTTCTGGTTCGTGCATACCGTCAACGAAAGCCTTTCCGTTCTTCGCCACCTCAGTGTTTCCGAACGCGGCCATCCAGAGCAGCTTTACCTTGAAATGTCGCGGCTTGCGGGTGCCTTGTGCACATTTGGGCTGGATTCTCATCCCGAAACGCTGCCTGCGTACAATCACGATGATCTCGAGAAATGTTTCGGCCCGTTGAATCAGCACATCCGTGCGCATCTCGAACTCGTCGTGCCCTCGAATTGTGTCCAAATTCCCTTGGTTTTAGCCGGGCGCAATTTCCGCAACGGCGACGTCCTCGATCAACGCTGCCTCGACCGCGCTCGCTGGGTTCTCGCGGTCCGCGCCGATACGGGAGAAGCCGAGATCATCGCCAAAACTCCGCGCCTCATCAAAATCTGTTCGAAAGATTTGCTCCCTGAACTCGTCAAAACCGCTCTGCCTGGCCTGGGCCTCGTTCATTTGCCAATTCCTCCTTCCGCCATCGCCCCCAAAGTCGAGTTTCAATATTTCGGCATTAGCCGCACCGGCAGTTGCTGGGAACACATCGTCCAAACGCGCAAAGTTGGCGTCTATGTTCCCGATGATATCCCTGGCGCGGAAATCGAGCTTCTTGTGATTTTGGAGTCCTAGGAGGACACCGTGGGAGCCACGATGTTCGGGGCCACCAGCTTGCAGCCCCGCGAAACGTCCACGAAGCGCCGCGCCGAAAATCTCGCCTACATCTATCAGCAGATTTTGACGGTCATCGTCCGCGTCCGCCAAAACCGCCAGGCCGTCGCCGACGCCAACGCCTTCCGCACAAACATTCAAGCCGGCCTGCGCTCCGCGGAAAAGGACGCCGTCAAAAAAGCCTACGCTCCCGACGACATCCGCAACGCTACTCTCGCCGTTGTTGCCTTTCTGGACGAGTCCATCCTCAATTCCAGCAATCCCGTATTCAGTTCCTGGCAAAGCATGCCGCTCCAGGAAGAAATGTTCGGACATCACGTCGCCGGTGAAACCTTTTTCGACAATCTCGAAAAGCTAATTTCCCGCTCCGATTCCCACGACGTCGCCGACGTTCTCGAAGTCTACGCATTGTGCCTCTTGATGGGCTATAAGGGTCGCTACGGCCTCTCCGGCCCCGAGGCTACCCGCCCGATCATCGAGTCCACCCTCGAAAAAATCCGCCGCATTCGCGGACCACTCGTGGGACTCTCGCCATCCTGGGCTGTTCCTGAAGGCGGCGTCGTCCTTGCCAAGCGCGATCCCTGGGTCTCTCGTTTGGCCTTTGGCGCGCTCGCATGCGTAGTTCTTGGCATTCTCTTTTTTGTCGTTTTCAAGATGCGGATGTTGTCAGCGGTTTCTGGCATTCACGCAATGGCACCTCTAAACCACCCATAGGGAGTGGAGATGCGATTTCACTGGGAACATCTTGCAGCCGGAGCGGCCGCCATCGTCGTGCTCATGCTCGCGTGGTTTGCCGGGCCAATCTTCCATGTTGTCGGCACCAACGCCCTTGTTCTACGCGCAGGCATTCTCTTGCTCGGCGTTATCGCCATCATTGGATTGCTTCTCTGGGCTCGCTCCTCGCGTCCTTCCTTGCCCGGTGCTGAAGAAATTCAAGCTCCAGCCGTCCCAGCCGCGGCCGCTTCTGCTGGCGCTTTCGTCAGCGTCGGCGCCTCCGCTGGAGCCTCCCAGGATGTGGACATTCTGATCCGCGAAGCCTCCGGCAAAGTCGCCGCCGCGCGCTTGGCCGCTGGCGCTCAACTCTCTTCCCTCCCCGTAGTTTTTCTCCTCGGAGAAACCGGCGCCGGCAAAACCAGCGCGATGGACCAAAGCGGCCTCGATGCCGAACTCCTCGCCGGCCAGGTCTACCAGGAAAGCAGCATCGTGCCCACGCGCGTCGCGAATCTATGGTTTGCGCGCAAAACAGTCTTTGTCGAAGCCGGCGGCCCGCTTCTCGATGACGCCGGTTCTTGGGTCCGCTTGATCAAGCATTTCGTTCCCAGCCGTTTCCGCTCCATCTTCGGCGGCGCCAAGCTGGCCCCGCGCGCAGCCGTCGTGTGTGTCGATTGCGAAAAATTGATTCGCGAAGCCGCTCTCGACAAAATCGTCGCGCAAGCTCGCAAACTCCGTGCGCGCCTCGAAGAGCTCTCCTATCACATGGGAGTCAGCCTTCCCGTTTACGTCCTTTTCAATCGCTCCGATCGCATCCCGTATTTCGAGGAGTTCGCCGGCACGTTTAGCAACGAAGAAATCTCTCAAGTCCTTGGCTCGACTTTGCCCCTAGCAGGTTCCGCCAGTTCCGGCGTCTACGCCGAGCAGGAAACCCGCCGCCTCACCGCCGCTTTCCAGGCCATTTTCTTCACTCTCGCCGAATGCCGCCCCGGCCTCCTTAGCCGCGAGCGCAACGGCGACCGCCAAGCCGGTGTCTACGAGTTTCCTCGCGAATTTGGAAAGCTCAGCAAGCCTCTCGTCCAATTTCTCGTGGACCTTTGCCGCCCCGGCCATCTCCGCACCGGTCCTTTCCTTCGCGGCTTCTATTTCGTCGGCCAGCGCATCATCACTGCCTCCGGGAATTCCGGCCAGACCATGCTCGGCTCTCGCACCGCTCTTCAGCGCGCTCCCGGCGCCTTCAACCCGGACGCCACAAGTCTGATCAACGCCAAGGATGCCTCCGCCAAAGCGTCTTGGTCCTCGGGCACATCGCTCGAACCCGCCAGCGAATCGCGCAGAACCATGCAGCGCGTTTTCCTGAGCCACGTTTTCAGCCACGTCCTGTTGCAAGACCGCGCCGCCCTCGGCGCCAGCGGCAAAAGCACGCGCGGCGATTTCGGCCGCCGCATTTTGTTCGCCTCTGTCGCCACGCTGGCCGCGCTCTGGATCATCTTCACGATCATTTCTTTCGTTGGAAATCAGCACCTCGTCTCCGGCATTCAAAGCGCCGGCCAGGATCTTTCTCTGGTCCAGAGTCCCGGCTCGCAGCCCCCCACTCTCGATTCTCTGCATCGTCTCGACGCTCTCCGCCAAACTCTCATCCAGCTCCGTGGCTACGATCAAAACGGCGTCCCGCTCCATCTCCGCTGGGGCCTCTACACCGGTGATTCCGTTTTCGAAGATGCTCGCGCCCTCTATTTTCACGCTTTCGATCAGCTCATCTTCCAACACACCAAACGCAATCTCCTCACCGATTTGCACAGCTACCAGGGTGATCCGCAAGCCTCCGCTGATTCCGGCTCGGCTTACGACGCCCTCAAATCCTATCTGCTCACCAGCACCGAATTTCAGCGCAATTCCGGCGAGTTCCTCCAGGATTTCCTCCTGCAGGAATGGAAAAAAGACCTGGGCGATCTCGACCCCGATCGCACCAGCCTCGCCGCGCAACAATTTGCTTTCTACAGCTCTGAGCTGACCATCGACAATCCTCTTTCAAAAGAAAATGACGCCAGCTTGGTCCTGCAAGTCCGCACCTATCTCAATAAACTCGCTGGCCCGCAGCGCATTTACCTCAGCATGCTCGCCGACGCCCGCCAAAAAGCCAAAGACTACCGCTTCGCCGTTCAGCATCCCGACAGCCTTGACGTTATGCGCGCCTCGCAAGACGTTTCCGCCGCCTTCACCTCCGACGGCTGGAAAGTGATGGACACCGACATCCAGAATTCCAAACGTTTCCTGCAAGGCGAGCCCTGGGTTCTCGGCAGCACCACCAGCACCGATCTTTCCGCCGCCGATCTCATGCAGAATCTGCGCTCTCTCTATGAAAAGGATTACATCAAGCAATGGCGCGGCTTCCTGGGCTCTGCCCGCGTTCTGCCCTACGGCTCGGATTCCGACGCCTCCACGAAGCTCATGAAACTCTCCGCCAATTTCTCTCCGCTCCTGGCCCTCGTCTGCGACGTCTCGGACAACACGAATGTGCCTTCCACCGCGATCAAACTCGCGTTCCAGGCGCCGCAACAAGTAGTCTCGTCCGGCTGCGGCGTCCAAAAAAAATACGATCAAGCCTCCAACGACGCCTATATGAAGGGCTTGCTGAATCTCCAGCAATGCGTCCAGCAAACCGCCAGCGCCCCCGCGGATCAAAAAGCAGCCACGAAAACTTCCTGTCTGCAAACCGCCGGCCAAGCCAGCCTTGCTGCCGCACAAATCGCGCAAGGCCTTCCGAATGATCCCGAAGGCCACGTCGATCAAACCGTTGGCACGCTCCTCGAAGAGCCCATAAAAGATTTGCAGCGTCTTTGGGCGGGCAGCGGCGGCTCAGGCGAAAGTCTCTGCAAGCCCTACAAAGCTCTGCAATCCGCCTATCCCTTCAACGCCCACAGCAGCCGCGAAATATCTCTGCCTGAATTCAATGAATTTTTCCAGCCAGGCAAAGGCCTGCTCACGCAATATTTGACCGCCGAAAAGAGCACCCTCACCTTGCAGGGCACTACGTACGTCCGCGCGCTCGGCAGCTCCACTCCCGTCGGTCCGCACTATCTCCATTTCATCAACGAGCTCTACGCTATCCAACAAGCCGTCTATCCCAACAACGCCACCGACCCGCACTTCGAATATTCCGTCTCCGCCCGTCTCCCCGAAGCCGGAGGTTTCAAGAACGAAAAACTGGCCTTCGACGGACAGGAATGGACCATCAACGGCAGCGGTGGCACGAAAAAATTCATTTGGCCCGGCTCGATCGTGCAAGGTGCCACGCTCAGTTTGAACAGCGGCGGCGGCGATCTCGAGCTCCAGCGCGCTTCCGGTCTCTGGGCCGTAGCCCATTTCTTCGGCGGCTATAGGTGGCAACCGAATGGCGGGGGCTACATCATCCAAGGCCCGCTCCACGGCCCCACCGGCCAGCCCATCATGAGCAACAACAAACCCGTCGAAGTCCGCTTCGACGTCGACCTGAAAGGCGTCCCCTTCTTCCAGGAAGGCTACCTATCCGGCCAAGCTTGCCCCGCAAAAATGAGCCAGTAACCCGCGACCCCGCGTTCGTTCCAGAATGTCAGCCGGCGCCAACATCGCAAGCCAGTATTGTGCTTGGCGTCCCAGGTATCAGTTTGCGGATACGGTAATGCACCTGGGGAGCGTGTTTTTTGAAAACTGCAAACTCGCTATGGAGCCTGAGTGGTAACGTCTCCTCGGACTCGTCAAATCTCTTTTGGATTTCTAGAGGGGAAAATCGGCTTTTACCGATCGATGCAGGGCAAACTTCGAATCTCAGTCCAGCTTAATCCAGTGCAACTCTATCGGGGAGAAATTGGTCGGCAGACTAAACACAGCAATTCGTAACCTAGATGCTCGAATCGCCCTTGTGGGGTTGTTACCCAATGCCGATTCGTCCACGGCGGATTGTGCCGCACGTGCTGCTGATGCCCGCACGCCAGATCGGCAATCCAGTCAAAACGCTCATCCAAATGGTAATCAACAATCCTGCTTGGAGTGCCTTGCGTCTGAGAGTTCACGTGGTGACCTGTTGCTATTCTACGCTGTTTCTTCGTCGCGTGCCGACTGGCTTACAGAACCCGGCTGTTGCAATCCTGTGCCATTAGTGACAGACACCTGCAGCCAGAAGAGGGAAAATGGAGTGCTACTAAACAACGAGGTGGCCAATGCTCCATCTATGGTGGGCGGCACCGCTTAGCGACGAACAGGCAAACAATGTCCTTCTATCTCTGAACCCGAACGCGGATGCAGTCAGCATTTATTCGAAACTCGAACGGTGCAAGAAGGATGCGGCGAACTCTGGCGTGTGCCTCAACGAGTTCTTTCTTCGAAATGGCGCACAAGCCGCCAATGATGCTCGCGCCGCCTGGTCGGAGATCGTGACGAACAATTCTGCCGCTGATCCCAATGTGAACTACGAACTGGACAGGAAGTCCTTCGATTTGCTCGCCCTCGATGTCCGCGCCGCTTGCTTAAAGCAATTGTTTTCCTATGCCCGCATGATGCACGGAAACGGCCGCGTCTTGAGAATTGGAGCCGTAGCAACCTCTTAACCATCAGAATAAACGCCCCCGTCCGCATCCCCTCGTCGATGATCCCAGTCCGGACATTTATCCCCAATACAAACGAATGACGCGACGCAAACCTTACCGGGCGTCCGTCGAACCGCCGGCGAACCGCCTCTCGAGCAGAAACGCAATTCCCACCACAATCAAAACGACCAGCCATAGCACGGTCCTGCTGAACTTCCACACTCCGTCAGTCTGCAACGCGAGCGCCAAAGCGACGAGAAGAAAAAACGGTCCTGTTATGAAGCAATGAAAGGTTCTATTCTGCGCAAAGTTGAAAAAGCACGCCAAACCCATCGCCGCAAAAAACACGCTCCCCTGATATCGATCGAAATGTTCCAGACGTAAAACGATCAGCCCAAGGCCATAGAGAACGAGGAAAGCAGCAACCCACGTACACGCCGACCGTGGCGTCAAGCAACAATACCGTCTCTCCCGCGCCTGCTCCATGGCTCAGTACATGCCCAAATTCGAGATGTTACAAGTAGAAATTTCAAAATCAATTTTCCGATCGAACCTTTGCACTTGTACCTTCCAAGTTCGGACACCAAAACAAATCCGCCGCCAAACTCAGGTTTGTTTTCTGGATCAGCGCCTGAGCGACTCCTTGTGGCGTCAGCGTTTCAGCGCCAGTGTCTTGGGCGCGTTTAGTCTCGCCGCCGTCGGCATCGCCATGCTCGGCGTGTTCGGCGCAACCAGCTATCTGGTTGCGCTCCGCTCCCATGAAATCGGTGTGCGCATGGCCATCGGCGCTTCGCCGGCAAACATTTTGAAAATGGTTCTCGGCCAAAACCTCGTGCTTGTAGCCATTGGAACCTCAGTCGGACTTCTCGGCGCTTTCGCGCTGACACGCGTCTTGCAGGGACTTCTCTTCGGAGTAAATCCAGCCGATTCGTCAACTCTTGGGGTAGTGGCAGGCGTACTCGCGATCTCCGCCCTTTTAGCCTGTCTCGTTCCGGCGCTCCGCGCTGCCAAAGTAGACCCGATCGTCGCCCTGCGCGCAGAATAAACTCTTCCACAAAGCCCGGCTTAAGCCTTCCGTCACCGAGAGGACAGTTTAATCGAGGCAAGAAGGGGGGCGTTTTCACCGGGGGTCGACATCAGGCATCACTTCGCGATCACTAATCCAAGCTCAAAATCATCTGAAGGCTAATTTGTCGCCACAATAATCCACTGCTCATTCACGCGTTTCAGCCCGAAGTTTAAGGTCTGTGGTTTGATATCGCTCGCTTTAGTGAAAATACCTGTACACCGGATCGTGGCCGTCGTTCTCCCGATCTGCGGCGCCGTGCAATTTCGCAGCTCATATCCTTTTCCCTTGGCGGAGTCGAGTATGTCCTGAAGCCGGCCCTGATCCTTCACATTGAATTGCCGGACCGCAATCAGCGCCTGCATATCTCCGGCATCGTAAGCGGCTGCATAGCGTCTCAGAACATCCGTGATGGCCGCGGCATCAGCACCTCTCGCGTTCAGGCCTCCGCCGGCGCCAGGCGTCTTCTTGGCTGCCGCCTCCCGCAAGTCCGCATCGATCTCCGTAAGAACGTTGCGGGCGTCGTCGCTGTGCCGGTCCGCTTTGCCCGCCTCCGTCGTAAAGAACGGCCGCAAAGTCACTAGTGCGTCCGCATTTTTGTTGGCATGCGCTCCGTCGAACGCCGTTTTCATCCGGCCGTAGTACTCATCTTCCCGTCGTCCGTTATCCAGTTGCTGCTTCAATGCGTTGTACTCCGGCTGCGTTGGCGGCACACCGCTCAATTTCGCGTTGGCATCATCCCATTTGCCTTGGCCGATCAAATCTCGCACTTCGCCTATCGCGGCCGAGTAGTCTGTTGGCGGCTCGGGAATCGCGCCTATCTGATCGATCTGGTTCTTCGCCGAGGCCACGAGATCCAGGTCGCCATTTGGCGCTTTCACCACGCGCGTAAACGCATCCTTGGCCTGTTGCTTCTTTCCAGCCTGTTCCAATTGCATGCCCTGATCGTAAGCGTTCTTCTGCTCTTCGCGATCACGAAGCACGACGATCAGCCCTTCGGCCTGTGCGTTCGTTTCCTTCGACACGCCTTTCGTATGCATCACTTGTTGGAAATCAAGGAGCGCGCCGGCATACTCCTTCTTGTCGAATGATTGTTTGCCTTCATCGAAGAGCGCCTGCCACAGCGGTTCCACCGGCGTTTCTCCCGGCCCTTTGCTGGCGATTTCAAATTCGTGTTGCGCCTCGTCCAGTTTCCACGAGTTCATCTGCATCACTTCGTTGAATTTCTGCGCCGCCTCGGGATACTTCTTGTCTTCGTAGAGCAGCTTCATCCCCTCGGCATAGCGTTGTTCCACGGCCGCTTGCTGCGCCTCGATGTCGCTTACCTGCTTCAGCGCCTCGACGTGCAGACTTCCGGGATGGCCGGCAAGTTTTTTCCAATCGGCTAGCGAGTCGTCCAATTTGTGATTGTTCCAAAGTTGCTTAGCTTCGGCCTCGAGCGCCAAATCCTCCGCCGGTGTTTTCGGCGTCAGTAACTTGGGAAGGAATCGTATGCCTGCGTAAATTCCGCCCCCAACGAAAGCGAGCCCAAGAATGACTGCCGCGGTCACAGCGAGCGCTCGCGAACCACCCTTTTTCGCGGTAGGCATCCGCGAAATCTGTGCGGCTCCTTCCTCCACCCGAATCTGCGTCGGAACCGCCTGTGCCTTTTGCGGCGCGGATGGAGGCGGCGTAAGGACCGGCACGGAAGACTCTGGCCGGGTGCGCGAGTTGGCGAAGCTCGTGGCGGACTGAATCACCGTAGGCGAGCCAACGCGAGGCGTGCTCGCCGGAGGAAACGAACCTGGCCCAGGGCCGCTCGGATCGACCACCGTCGCCGGCCGTTTCTCGTCCGCTGGACCACCAGGCGCTTTCGTTCCAGGTCTCGTTTCCTTCTGCGTACCCGCACTTTTCTTTTGCTCTTCCGCGCGGCGGGCTTCTGCTTTCGCGGCTATTTGAGCGAGCAGTTGCCGCGCTTGCGCGTCCGCCGTTTGCAGCATTCGCGTCGCCATGGCGCGATCCAACACTTGCTTTGCGCCGGTAAAATCCTCTTTCTCCAGGAGCGTCCGCGCTTCGTCGAGGTATCGGTTTCCTTCATCCCGCTTCTTATTGCGCTCGAGAGATTCGACCTGCGCCGCCTGGAGCAGCCTCGTCACGTCCGTATCCGGCCCCATGGTATCGAGCGATTTCCGCGCCAGGTCGATCGCGCCCGTCAGCTCCTGCCGTTTGATTTTGCTCTGGATCTCCTGCACGCGCCGCTGCATTTCCCGCTCAGCTTTTTCGCGTTCTGCCTGTTCCTTAAGTTTCTGCTCGGCTTCGGCGGAAAGTCTCAAAAACGCTTCTTGCTTGGGCAACTCCTGAACGGCGCGCCGTGCCGCATCCGAGGCTTCGGCGTAGCGCTCCGCCGCCATCAGTCCTTCGATTTGTTTCAGGCGCTCCTGCTCGTTTTTCTTTTGTTCCAGCTGGGCAATTTCCCCGCTCGCGTAGGCCACCAGATCCTTGATCTCGTATTCCTGCGGGAATTCGCCGAGCAAAACGCCGCCTTTCGCCGCAGCTTCCTGAAGTTTTCCTGCGCTCACCAGGCTCCGCAAATTGGCCAGCTCCGCCTGCAGCCGCTTGCTGTTTTTTTGCTCCTGCTCCTCGAGCGCCAGCAGAGCTTGCAGACTCTTGATCGTCGTATCCTGGCCTTGGCCCTGCGGCAAAGCTTCCAGGGCTTTGCGCGCTTCGGCAAGCTTCTGTTGCCCCAGAAGCTTTCGCACTTCGGAGATGTTTCCTTGTTTGTTCTGCTCGAGTTGATCCAGCAGCGCTGTTTCTTGAAGGCTTTTCAACTCCGGTTCATTGGGAAAAGCTTTCAATCCTTCCGCTAACAGCGCCAGGCATTCGTCATACTTCAGCTCGGTCCACAGTCCCCGCGCGCGAGACAGCAACTCTGTAAGCTGCTTCCGCTTCTCGCGCCTGCTCTGTTCCTCGCCAAGCTGCCGGCTCAATTCGAGCGCTTCCGCGTTGCCGCTGTCCAACTCCAGCGCTTGCCGCAGAGCCGCCTGGGCTTCTGCAATCGCCCCTTCCGCCAGCCGCTGCTTCGTGAGCCGCAGTTTCTTCTCGAGTTGTTTCGCGCGCGCTGCTCCGGCTTCCACATCCGAAACCAGTTTCTGCGCCGGCTCGCATCGCGAATCCAGGTTCAACGCCGCTTCCGCTTCCGCCTGCGCCTCGTGGAACTTGCCAGACTCCAGAAAGACTTTCCCGCGGTCCAGGTGCTCCTCGACTCTGGGCTGAATTTCCGTTCGGCGCAGTTCGGCGGAGACTTTTTCAAGCAGACTCTTTGCCAGCACGTTGGAACTGTCAATCAGACGCGCTCGCCGAAGCGTATCCTGCGCTCTCGGAAGATTGCCCCGTTCATACAATCCGCGGGCTCGCTCAGCGAGCACGGAAGCAGCATCCGCTCGCATCTTGTTCCACACAGGTTCCAGCTCGAGCAAAACATCTTCCATGCTCTGATAGCGGTCGGCGGACGGCTTCCTCAGCATGCGCTGGATGATGGCATCCAACTCCGGCGTGCATTCCGAGGAGATCGTCGAAGCCGCGGGAAAATCATCTTCCGCGATGGCACGGATAATGTCGTATCCATCGCCGGTGAACGGCCGCTGGTAACAGATCAGCTCATAAAACGTGATCCCCACTGCCCAGATATCCGTGCGCTCATCCGCTTTCTTCTTGCGGAACAATTCAGGTGCCATGTACGCCGGCGTGCCGATCATCATGTTGGTATGCGTGCGAGAGAAGTCCACCAGCCGCGCGATTCCGAAATCCACGACCTTGACGACACCATCGGAAGTCACCATCACGTTACCGGGCTTGATGTCCCGGTGAACCACACGGTTCTTGTGAGCGAATTCGAGCGCCTGGCATACGCGCACGATGTATCCAACCTTCAGCGCCAGCGGCAAATCGATTTGTTCTACGATGATTTTTTCGAGGCTGTCCCCGTCGATATACTCCATCGCGATAAACGGGGTGTCTTTTTCCTGCCCCAGCTCAAAAACCGTCACGATGTTGGGATGCTGAAGTTTTCCCGCGGATTGCGCTTCTTGATAAAAGCGCTCCAGCAGATCGGGCCGGTCCACCAGATTGCTGTTGATGGTCTTCAGCGCGACCATGCGCCCAATGAACGGGTCTCGCGCCTTGTACACGACGCCCATGGCGCCGTGGCCAAGTTCCGCGAGAATTTCGTATTTGCCTAGCTTCTGCAAAGGAGGCGACCCTATGCCGCTAATCGTAACAAATCTTGGCCCGCTGGGGGGATGTCACCGCTGGAAGGTAATCGTAAGAGGAAAGCGCACGCTCACAGGCTTGCCGCCCGATTTTGGCGCCGTGGTTTTCCAGTGTTTTGATGCGTCTTTCACTTTCTTGAAAAATTCTTTGTCGGCGTTGCCTTCTTTATCGATCTTGACGTTCCCGTTCGATTCCACCGTTACCATGACCGTAAGGGAGTACGGCAGCTTCCCCGGTTTGTTCGCTTCGTCGGGGAAATCCACCATCGGGATTCCCACCCATTCCAGCGGCGAATTAGCGTCCAATTGTGCGCAAGAGACGGCGCCTCCGACCGACGGAATCTCCTGCATAGCTCGGCCTGGGCCGCAGGAAAGCGCTGGTAGCACGAGTTTTCCGGAACTCTTCGTCAGCGATTGAATCGCGTTCGGAATCGTTGTCTTGACGTACAGAGTTGCCTGTTCGCGATAGATCCCGGTGCCATTCGCTATTTTTTGAAATTCCTGGCTCACCGCATGGCCCAACTGCCCAGTGTCTCCGCGCTGCTTCGCTTGTTCGAAGTGCGCCACAGCCGCTTCGAATGCGGATTTGTCGCTGCTCTTCTCCACGGCCGAGGAATAAGCGGCGCTCAGGTGCTTCTCCAGATCTTTGCAAGCCGCGAGCAAGGTAGGCTCCTCGGCTCGCCCTTCGAATCGGTGAAGGTCGTCCTGCACGCGCTGAATTCCCGCCGCGTCGCCTTTGCTGTCCACGGCTTGCGCGCTGCTCTTAATCTGGTCGAATTGTTGCTGCTCCGCGGCGTGCAATTCCTTCTGCAATTTGTCGTGCGTTTTGCTCCATGATTGCGCGAAATCCACTTGCGTCTTGGCCGCGCGGAAGGAGCCCTCGTGGATGGCGTCTTCGGCGGAGCTCACGGTTTGCAGCGCCTTCACCACCGTCGGCAACTGCTTCTTCGCATCGCCGCTCTGCGTTCCCTTGCGTTTGATGACCTCTTGCAACTGTTCCTGCGCCTCGCTCCAGTTTTCGTCTTTCACGTCCTGCAGCGCGGTGTCGTACAGTTTCTGATCGTTCGCCGTTTGCCGTATTTTGCCCAGGTAGCTTTCCGCCTGCGGTTTCAGCGTCGAGTCCGCAACGTTCATGTCCGCCACGGCACGAAACTCCTTGCGGGCCTTCTCATAATCTTTCGCTTGAAAAAGCGTTACGCCTTGATCGAAGTGATCCTGCTCCTGCTTGTGAACGTCCGTGGCGCTCAACCCGGTATTCGTGGCTTCCAATTCCCGCGAAGCATCCGCGGAGTGCCACAAATTCATCTGAATCACGTCTTGAAATGCTTGCTGCGCGCCGGCAAAATCTTTCTTGTCCTTCAACAGGGACTCCGCCGCGTCAAACTTCTGCTGCTCATCTTTCCTCTTTTGTTCGATTTGGCTGACTTGCTGCCCTGCCTCTTTCTGCAGCGGCCCCTTCGAGTTAGCGAGCCCTTGCCAGACCTGCTCGGATTGATCGAATTGCCGGTTCTGCCAAAGTTCCTCGGCTTGCTGCTTCAGCTTCGCATCCCTGGCTGACGGCGCCCCGCCATTCGAGTTTCGTGGCCATAGCGCCAGCGCCAGAACAACGATCACCAGAACACTCGCGCCCGCGAGCACCGCTGGACGCCGCAAAATCGGCAGCAGTTGCTCTGCGAATCCCGGTCCAGTTTTGGGCTGCGCTGGAGGAACCGCTGGGGGTGAAGGCACGGCCACGACTCCGCTTGGCCGCGGAACCGCCGGCGCGCCAGTCGATGACGCAGTCTGGGGCGCGTCTGCTCCCGCAATAACCGTCGCCCCCGCAATTTCTGTTTTCCGCGCCGCCGTATCCTTACCGACGGAAGATGCACGCCCCGGTACCGTTCCCTCTTTCCGTGCAACGGGCGGCGTCTTGCCAGGGCTCATAACGCGTGTGGCCGAAAATCCAGCCGCGGGAATGTCTTGCGCGGATTCGCTGACCTGCGTCAAGTCACTGGAAGGAGGCGTCTGCTTGCTGGCCGCAGCCTTGTCCTTTTTCGTGGTTCCTGCCGGCTTCGTCGCCGGGCTCTTCGCCGAATACATCTGGGTCGCTGCCGGTACCTGGCCGCTCGCAAGATTCGCAATCTTCCCGCGAAGGTCCAGCATCCTCGGGTCGGATGGCTGCAAGATTTGCGTGGCCATCACTTCATTGAAGAGTTGCGTCGCCCCCGCGTGGTCGCCCTTGCTGACCATCGTCTGAAGCGCGGCAACCTTCTGTTCTTGCTGATCTTTCTTTTTCTTCTTTTCTTCGGCGCCTTGCAGCAACTCCGTCACATTAGGGTCCGGCCCCATGGTCTCCATGGTCTGCTGGGCCAGGTCGATGGCGTCCGTGATTTTGTCCTGGCCGATTTTGCTGTTGATTTCGCGTACACGCCGCTGCATCTCGCTGCGGGCCCTCTCGCGGTCGTCCTGCTCCTTCTTCAGCGCTTCCGCTTCCGTGGCCAGTTTGCGGAAAGCATCCTGCTTCGGAAACTCCTCGATGGCTTTGCGCGCCGAATCCAAAGCCTCTCCGTATCGCTCGCACATCAGGAAGCCCTGGATCTGCTTTTCGCGTTCCTCTTCTTTCCGCTTTTGCTCCTGCTGTGTTACTTCTCCGCTTGCGTAGTTCACCAACTCCTTTAACTCGTATTCTTGCGGAAATTCCTGAAGGAGAGGCTCGCCCTTGGCCACCACTTGCTTGTATTTCCCGGCTCCCAGCATTCCGCGGAGTACCGTAATCTCGGACTCCAGCCGCTTTTGCCGGTTATGCTCTTGCTCTTCCTGCTGCGCCAGGTTTTGCAGATTTTTTACCGACATGTCCTGCGGATGTTCCTTGACCAGCACGTCCAGCACTTTTCGCGCTTCGGCAAAATTCTGCTGTCCCAGAAGCCGGCGCACTTCTGCCATTTGCCGCTGTTTCTGTTGTTCCGCCTGGTCCGTCTTCGCCGAGTCCTGCAGCTTTTTCAGTTCCGGCTCGTTCGGAAATTCCTGTGTAGCATCCGCAAGGACGGCAAGGCACTCGTCGTATCGAAGTTCGGTCCACAGGGTTCGCGCCCGATGCAGAATTTCCCCAAGTTTCTTCCGTTTTTCCCGGCGTAGCCGCTCTTCCTCGATTTGCTTCTTCAACTCTTGCACTTGGAGGTTGGCGTCGTCGAGTTCCAGCGCCTGCCCCAGAGCCGCCGCCGCTTCCGTAAGCGCCCCTTCGGCCAGGCGTTGTTTCGTCAGCTTCAGTTTCTGTTCGAGCTGCTGCGCTTTCGCGGCCGCCGCTTCCACTTCCACCAGCAGCTTCTTCGCCGGCTCATGCTTCGAGTCCAGTCCCAGCGCCGCTTCTGCCTCCGCTTTGGCCTGGCGCAGCTGTCCCGCCTTCAGATATCCTTCGCCACGGCCCAAGTGCTCCTGCAGCCGCGGCGCGATTTCCGACCGGCGTAGTTCGACGGAAACTTTTTCCAGCATGCTCTTCGCTTGCGAGTTGCTCACGTCAATGTGCAGAGCCTTGCGCAAGAGCGCGTGCGCCCTTTGCAAATCTTTAGCCGCCACTAATTCCTGGCAATCCGCAAGCAGCCCCGAGACCGTGTTCTGCTGCGCGATTTTCCAGATGGGCTCGATCGCGTGGAGCAAATCCTCCATGGACTGGTAGCGGTCCTCGCTCTTTTTCTCCAGCATTTTGTTGACGATGGCTGCCAGCTCTTCGGTGCATTCCGGCGAAAGCCCCACAAGTTCTTCGGGCTTCTCGTAAATGATGTGGAACATCAGCTCGGCTTCGCTGTCGCCCGTGAACGGCCGTTTGAACGCCAGCAATTCGTAAAGCGATACGCCCACGGCCCAAATATCGGAACGCGCATCGGCCCGCTCGCCTTTATAAAGTTGCGGCGACATATACGCGCGCGAGCCGATCATCATGTTCGGCTGCGTCATGGACATGTCCGTAAGCCGCGCGATGCCGAAGTCCACCACCTTTACGACGCCTTCCTTCGTCACCATGATGTTTGCCGGCTTCACGTCGCGATGCACCACATTGTGTTGATGCGCATACGCCAGCGCGTCGCACACGCGCACGATATACCCGAGCTTGACCGACAACGGAAGAACCGGTTTCTGTTCGATAATCCGGTCGAGGCTCTCTCCTTCGAGATACTCCATCGCAATAAACGGAGTATTTTTCTCGTGCCCCAATTCATAGATCGTGACGATATTCGGATGCTGCAGCGCGCCGGCGGAACGCGCTTCCTGGTAAAAACGGTCGAGAAGATTCGATTGCGCGGTCGGGCCGCCCGTAATGGTTTTTAGCGCCACCAAACGGTCGATCAGCGGATCCCGGGCTTTGTACACCGCCCCCATGGCCCCGCGGCCGATTTCGGAGATGATCTCGTATTTGCCTAAGAGCTGCACACACATACCCCTGACGGCATGATGGTAACAAAATTAGGGCCAAACCACTCGCTCGGTCTAGTTGAGACGTGTTTCCTTGGCGAACCAGGTACCGCCCCCGTGCCTCGCACGGAAAGGCGCGTCTTTTCTGCCCGCAAGCCATTGAAAACAAGATGGAAAGAAATTGACGAGATAAAACCGGCTAATTTCCAGGGCGCAGAAATTAATTCTCTCCCCGCACTTCCCGCCGAGGCAAACCGAGCTCTCGCCCAGGAAGGACACTTTTTGTCTGTCTTTTGTCGCCCTATTTGTACCAAATTTGTCACCGCTTTTTCACTTCGGGTCGGCATTTGCATCGTGGTTTTTTCCACGTCATTCTACTAAGGTTTTAGGGGAATTTGTCACGTGGCTGTATTGGCTTTGGCCACTAGCAAAATAGCCAGCAAGTAGAAAACGAACATGAGCGCCAAATAAGCCTTGGCTTGCGGCTTCGCTCCTTGAAATTCTTTCCATGCGAAGACGCCCCACAACGCCGCCACCATCGGCGCCGATTGCCCAATCGCATAAGAAATAGCCACGCCGGTAAAATTTGCGGCCACCAAATTGAACACCGTTCCCGTTCCCCAAATCACTCCGCCCAACAAGCCGAGGAAATGGCCGGAGCCCGGCCCGCGAAAAAACTCGCCAAATTTTACGGGTTCGCCCACCAGCGGCTTTTTCATGAAATAGATATTCCAAAGGAAGCAGGAAAGCAGCGCGCCCAGCGTCAAGAAAACTCCCACGCTGTACGGGCCCAATGTTTTTCCATGGCTCATCGCATGCGCCACAAACGGCGACCACAGTCCCATCAACACGCCCGACACGATGCAGGTAATGATGCTTTTCTTTGACGCCGAGCCTGCCGTCTTCGCCAGCGACCCGTAAGCTTTTCCGTCCATGATCACGGCAACGACCGCGCAAACGACTCCGATCGCGAGCAGGCCAGCATTCCCCTTTGGCTGCTGCAGGTAACTCGCGATGACTCCCACAACGAGCGCAATCCCGATCGAAACCGGAAACGCAATCGCCAGCCCCGCCATGTCGATCGCCGCCACCAACAGCAGATTCGCCAAATTGAAAACCGCGCCGCCCACGAGCGTATAAAGAATGTTCGAACCATCCGCGGAGCGCACATTGTTCAGGAAAGTCGCGGAATCATTCGAAGTGCTTCCCATCGTGAACGCCAGCACCACCGAAATCAGAAAAATTCCAATCGCATAATCCCAGTAAAAAAGCTCAAACCGGTAATTCTTCACGCCCTTGAACGTGTTCGCCCACGATCCCCAGCAAATCGCGGTCGTAATCATCATCAGCAGCGCTATTTCCAGACTGTGCGGCGTGTACATGCTCTAGTGGCTCCAGCCCCAAATATTTTGCTCTGGGTCGTACGCGTTCGAATTGCGCATTCAACCAGCTTCGTCCCGTAGTTTAACTCGCTCGTGCTTATATGCGCCGCCACCCAACCTGTCAAGCCGCATTTCCGCCTCCCCCGTAGGGCCGCAGCATGCAGCGCCCCATGTCCGCAACTTCTCTCCTTTTCTGACGCCATATCTCTGAGTCCCGCTCTTCATCTCTTCTCTGTGCCCTCTGCGACCTCTGTGTTAAAAGACACCCTCCACTTCAAGCAAACACTCCCCGCGGACCACGGTACACGGCTATAATCCGCCTCTATGTCCAAACAATCCTTCATCGCCGTCGTAGGCAGCGCCAACGTGGATCTCACCACCTTCAATGACGTCTTCCCGCGCCCCGGCGAAACCATCTTCGGCAAACAGTTCGACCTCGGTTTCGGCGGCAAAGGCGCCAACCAAGCCGTCGCCGCAAAACTGTGCGGGGCTTCCGTCGCCATGATTGCCAAAGTCGGCAGCGACCTTTTCGGTCCCGCTACAATCGCGAATTTTCAATCGCAGGGAATTGACGCCAGCCACGTCCGCATCGCCGAGGGCGTCTCCAGCGGCGTCGCACCCATTTTCGTCGAGCCCGGAGGCCAAAATCGCATCATCGTCGTGAAAGGCGCGAACGACACTCTTTCCCCCGAGGACGTCGATGCCGCCGCGCCTCTTCTGAGCAAGGCCGACACCATCGTCATGCAGTTCGAAATTCCGCTCCGCACCGTTTATCACACGGTCCGCTTCGCCTCCGCCAAAGGCATTCGCTGCATCGTGAATCCCGCGCCCGCGCAGCCAGTCGATTTCAAGCAACTGAGCGGCGCCGATTATTTCATCCCCAATGAAACCGAAGCCGAACTCATCACCGGCATGCCCGTCCATTCGCTCGAAGAAGCCAAGAACTGTGCCAATTTTCTGTTGCAGCAAGGAATCAAGCGCGTTGTCCTCACGCTTGGTGAGCGCGGTTCCCTTCTGGCTGGTCCCGAAGGGACGGAAGTGCTCCCCGCCTTCAAAGTCGACGCCCTCGACACCACCGGTGCCGGCGACGCCTTCATCGGCAGCTTTGCCGTCTTCCTCGGCGAAGGCATGCAAGAAAAAGAAGCCCTCACCCGCGCCAATCTCTACGCCGCCCTCAGCACCACCAAAGTTGGCACCCAGAAATCCTTCTGCACTCGCGCCGAGTTCGAACGCGAATGGCATACCACCCGCCGGTGAACCGCTCGTCCCAAAGTGATAAGATTTCTCTTGGGGCCAACTTATCCCCACTCAAACTCCAAAGAGATTCGAACATGTCCATCATCAATAGCGGCCCTGGCAGCGCCCAGCAAATCGGCAATCGCAATCTCGAAGCGCCACTTTCTGCCTCGGATTCAGCTCTCGCTCATCTGCGCGGCCGCGCGCTGGAAGCCAATCGCGGCGTGCCTCTCAATCTCGATTGGATCGAAAACGTCCGCATCAACACCAGCGCCGTCGAACGCCGCGCCGCGTCTCTCGTCACGCGCCGCACCGTAAAAAAAGAGTACCAAGCCGCCTGGCTTCTCCGCGCCATCTCCTGCATGGACCTAACTACACTCTCTGGCGACGACACCGACGAGCGGGTTCGCCGCCTCTGCGCCAAAGGCCGCCAACCCCTCCAACACGAACTCGTCGCCAAACTCGGCATCGAATCCCTCGACATCCAAGTCGCCGCCATTTGCGTCTACCATGTTTTCGTAGAGACCGCTCGCCGCGCCCTCGAAGGCAGCGGCATCCGCGTCGCCGCCGTCTCCGCCGGCTTCCCAGCCGGCCTCTCTCCCCTCGCCGAGCGCGTGAATGAAATCCGCCGCTCCGTCGAAGCTGGCGCCGACGAGATCGACGTTGTCATCACGCGCGCCCACGTCTTCGCCGCAAAATGGCAAGCTCTCTACGACGAAATCGCCACCTTCAAACACGCCTGCGGCCCCGCGCACCTGAAAGTCATCCTCGGCACCGGCGACCTCCTCACCCTCCGCAACGTAGCCCGCGCCAGCGTAGTCGCCATGATGGCCGGCGCCGACTTCATCAAAACCTCGACGGGTAAAGAACCGGTTAACGCCACTCTACCGGTAGGCCTCGTAATGACCCGCGCCATCCGCGAATACGCCAACCAAACCGGTTATGCGGTTGGCTTCAAGCCCGCTGGCGGCATTCGCACGGCGAAGCAATCTCTCGAGTGGTTGTCCCTGATGAAAGACGAATTAGGCTCATCCTGGCTGAAGTCCGATCTCTTCCGTTTCGGCGCCAGCGGCATGCTAGCCGACATCGAGCGCCAACTAGAACATCACGCCACTGGCCGCTATTCCGCCGACCACCGCCATCCTCTCGCCTAGCTTGGAGTGCGCCAGCTCTTCTGCCGCTTTTCCCACCCAACCGGCGTACTCGCTCCGCTTGTAGGGGCACGATTCATCGTGCCCTCTTCTCTTTTTTTGCTTTTTCTCTTTTTTCCTTTTTCTCTTTCTTCTCTCCGTCCTGATCTTCCTCTGCGCTGACTCCGCGCACTCTGCGTCTCTGCGTTATCTTTTTCTTTCTTCTTTTTCTTTCTCCCTCTTCTCTCTCCATTTCTCCCTCCTCAAACTCCTTCCGGCAATCCCCCAATTTCCATTACAATCAACCCACACCCATGAGCATCGTTGAAAAATTCGTCACCATGGATTACGGGCCAGCCCCCGAAGATCCCCGCGAAGCCGTCGCCTGGCTCGACAAATACCACCGCCGCTTCGGCCACTTCATCAGTGGCGAATTCAAACCTCCGCTCGAAGCCAAGTATTTCGACACGACGGATCCTTCCACCGGTGAAAAGTTGTCCGAAATCGCCCAAGGTTCCGCGCAAGACATCGACGCCGCCGTAAAATCCGCCCGTTCCGCGCTCCCGCAATGGCAATCTCTCTCGCCCCACGCCCGCGCCCGCTATCTCTACGCCCTAGCCCGCCAAATCCAAAAACATTCCCGCCGTCTCGCCGTCCTCGAAACTCTCGACAACGGCAAACCCATCCGCGAATCCCGCGACATCGATATCCCGCTAGTAGCTCGCCACTTCTACTACCACGCCGGCTGGGCCCAACTCCTCGCTCAAGAATTTCCCAACCAAGAAGCCTGCGGCGTGGTAGGCCAAATCATCCCCTGGAATTTTCCTCTCCTCATGCTCGCCTGGAAAATTGCCCCAGCCCTCGCCACCGGCAACACGGTCGTCCTAAAGCCCGCCGAATTCACTCCGCTAACCGCCCTGGCCTTCGCCGAAATCTGCCAGGAGATCGATCTCCCCGCAGGCGTAGTCAACATCGTCACCGGCGACGGCTCGACGGGCGAAGCCCTGGTCGCCCATCCCGACGTCGACAAAATCGCCTTCACCGGTTCCACCGAAGTCGGTCGCGCCATCCGCAAAGCGACAGCCTCATCTCACAAAAAGCTCTCGTTAGAGCTCGGCGGCAAATCTCCTTTCATCATTTTCGAAGACGCCGACCTCGACTCCGCCGTCGAAGGCCTCGTTGATGGCATCTGGTTCAACCAAGGCCAAGTCTGCTGCGCCGGCTCCCGCCTCCTCATGCAAGAAAGCATCGCCGAGCCGCTCATCGCCAAAATCTGCGATCGCATGAACACTCTCCGCGTCGGCCCGCCGCTCGACAAATCCATCGACATCGGCGCCATCATCGCCCGCGTCCAGCTCGACCGTATCCAGCGCTTAGTCGATCAAGGTGTAGCCGAAGGCGCCACCTGCTGGCAACCATCAGCATTCCGATGCCCTCGCGCGGCCTCTATTTCCCGCCCACTCTTCTAAGCAACGTCCATCCCACCAGCATCGTCGCTCAACAAGAAATCTTCGGCCCTGTCCTGGCCGCCATGACTTTCCGCACGCCCAGTGAAGCCGTCGAGCTAGCCAACAACACCGCTTACGGCCTGGCCGCCTGCGTCTGGAGCGAAAGCATCAACGTGAGCCTCCACATCGCCTCGCAACTCAAAGCCGGCGTAGTCTGGGTCAACTGCACCAACCTTTTCGACGCCAGTTGCGGCTTCGGCGGCTACCGCGAAAGCGGCTACGGTCGCGAAGGCGGCCGCGAAGGCCTCCAAGAGTATTTAGAGCCAACATGGTTCAAACACGCCCCGCAACTCCACCCGCGTCCGCTAGCGATCGATCAACCACCCTCCGATCAATCTCGCGATGATCTATCTCGCGCCAACCAATCTCCATCTCCCAAAAACGAAAACGGCGACGCATCCCGCGCCGCCTCGCAAACAACTCCCTCCTCAACTCCCGAAATCGATCGCACCGTAAAACTCTTCATCGCCGGCAAACAAGCCCGCCCCGACTCCGGCTACAGCATCCCCGTTCACGCCCCCGACGGCCGCCTCCTCGGCGAAGCCCCGCTAGGCAATCGCAAAGACATCCGCAACGCCGTCGAAGCCGCCCGCAAAGCCACCGCCTGGCCCAAGTCCACCGCCCACACCCGCGCCCAAGTCCTCTATTACGCTAGCCGAAAATCTCAGCCAGCGCCGCGATGAAATCGCAAGTCGTCTCTCCGATGTAGTTGGCAAACAGCAAGCCGAAGCAGAAGTCACCGCAAGCATCGAACGCATCTTCACCTACGCCGCCTGGGCCGACAAATACGAAGGCGCCATCCACAATCCCCCATTCCGCAACGTCACCCTAGCCATGCAAGAACCCATCGGCACCATCGGCATCCTCTGCCCCCAAGAAGCCCCACTCCTGGGTTTCGTCAGCACAATAATGCCCGCCCTAGCGGTCGGCAATACGGTAGTCGCCATCCCGAGCGAGATTTATCCGCTAATCACCGCCGACCTCTACCAACTCTTCGAATCCAGCGATCTCCCAGCAGGCACCGTCAACATCGTCACCGGCCGCCCCGCCGAACTCCTCAAAACGCTCGCCGAACACGACGACGTAGACGCCCTCTGGTGCTTCGCCGACGCCGCCACCTGCGCCACCGCAAAATCCCTCTCCATCGGCAACCTAAAACAAGTCTTCACCAACGAAGGCCGCCAAATCGATTGGTTCAACCCAGCCCCCTCCTCCGACCGCTTCTTCCTCCAACACGCCACCCAAATCAAAAACATCTGGGTCCCCTACGGCGAATAACCGACTTCGTCAGCGCTTCAATTTGGCTTCCCTTGGCGGGGTCCCGAATGCCATTATTGGTGCGGAGCGGTACGTATGAGCAAACGTAGAGTTCTGAATATTGTCGGCTTTTTGATTGTGTTGATAGTGCCCGTGACAAATTCTGGGCATGCGCAAGAGCAGCAGCCAAAACTTAGCCCTCTGCAAACTGGCAACGACCTTCTCCACGTTTGTCAGTCCGACAACATTTTCGATCGCGGAGTCTGCGGTGGATTTAGCACCGCCGCAAGTCAGTGGTCCAAATTGCAGGCAAGGCCTGCTTCGCTGAGGGTATGAACTGGAGCCAAGGTCGGGACGTCGCTCGTGAAGGTATTTAAGCGGCCATCCTGAAACGCGCCATGAAGCGGCTGTTACGTCTGGCTTCCAGGGCTTTAATGCAGCGGTTCCCCTGCGAGTATCAAACCTAAAGAGTGAGAACGCGAGCGGGAGAAGAACCATGAGCAAAAAGCATTTCTACAAGGGACAAAAGATTGACATTCGAACCTACCCCCTTAGGGGCGGGGGCTGGACATCACACTTCGCCATCGAGAAACACCAGGAGCTTGATACTGCGCGCCACGCTCTTTGAAACAGGGAGACGATTTCCCACTTCCGAGGCGGCTCTCGAGGCCGCGATCTCGGCAGCAACCCGTTGCATCGACAATCCGGGTCCGTGGGTTGCGTGCCGGGGCGTGTGGCGCACCCTTGGCATTTGGTTTTTCAAGGGTGCGCGTTTAGAAAACCCAGCCTCATCCGCATCCGCCGTGCCATGCCAAACTGTGCTTAGAGATCATCCGCATGAAGACGAAGCGCAAATTTACCGTGCTCATTGAGCAAGACGAAGACGGCTACTACGTCGCCACGGTCCCTGCCTTGCGCGGCTGCCACACGCAGGCTAAAACTCTCGACACATTGATGAAGCGTGTACGCGAAGTAGTCCAGTTCTGCCTTCAAGAAGACCCATACGCCGCCGCTAGCCGATATTTCTGAGCGGAAGAATCAACTCATGGAGCGAACTTCGGCCGAGTCGCCGCGATCCATCGCTCGACCAAGTCCAGAAAATCTCTCGCCTCTTTGACAATCTCCTCCGCTTCCGTATGTGTCGCAACGGAAGCATGGTCGTAGTCGATCACGTTTCGCTTCCGACGGCATGCCTCGAAAAAATCCAGCGTCCGCGCAGCGCATGCTCCCAGCGCGAGCCGTGCAGCTTCGAGCGTCAATCGATGATGGCCCTGTGTCCCCGCAAGCCGGTAACCTGCGCAAACGATCGACATTTTCGCCGTCTGCAAAGCGGCATTGTAAGCCGTGGCGAATCGGCGGTCGTCCGACAGCTCCTGAATCTCCGCATCCTCGAGGTCTCGAAGAATCACCGCGCGCAAATCGTCCACTTCCCTCTTACTTGCTCTGTGGGCGTGAACTTTTCCTTCGGCTTGTAGTTTTTTCCAGCTCATCCGCGGAACCTATAACGGTGATGAGCTTACCTTTAAGTACAGAATTAAGAAAGCGCTCCCCTCCGTTCCGTTTGGCAAGGAATTCGCGTACGGAATATCGTGTTACATTCACCTCGCGCCCAAATCGCTCTTCAAGCCGCCGCAACCCCGGAACAATCTCAGTCATTCCAATAGCGCCAACAATCAACAGATCGATATCGCTCGCCCCACGCTCCTGACCGCGCGCGAAGGACCCGTAGGCCGCCGCCCAACTGATCTTGTCCCCGAAGCGTTCCAGTTCGGATTTAAGAACAGGAACGACTCCCGCCGTTTTCGAAAATAGCGAACGCAATTCCTCAAACACCGGAGATGACGCATCGGCCTGATAATACGTCCGTCGCCCGTCCTGCCTCCGCGCCAAAATCCCGCTCTTCGCCAGACTCTCGACCTCCCGCTGTAAACTCGAGGGAGAAGTCTCCAAATGCGCCGCCAACTCCGACAAAAACCACGCCTTCTCCGGCGTTAGCAGAGTCGCCGCCAGAATCCCCTGCCGAACATCCGGAAAAAGCGCCTCAAGAATTTGTATCTTACGCATTATGCGTATATATTTGCGCAAATAGCGTATTCTGTCAATTCTCTTCGTGATTCCTTGTTCTGCTTCTTCTCTGCGCCACCTCAGCGCCCTCTGCGTCTCTGCGTTATCTTCTTCCTTCTCTTTCTTGGACGCCCCCGCGCGTCGCCGCCATAGACCGTTCCCCATTGACATAATCAAGTCTACCTGCTTTAATAAACCTGTTGACCACTGCGCCTCGCCATCCAGCGAGGCGTTTTTTTTCAGCCCATGTTTGAGTAGCACAGGCACTCTTGCCTGTGCTCTCTGTTTGTCGTTCCGCCGGCATCCTGCCGGCGTTTTTTGTCTCTAAATCCCAAAACTAAACTCTAAGGAGAAAAACCATGCCATCTCTCAGTTCCAAGGACCGCGTGTCTCTATGTCGTTTCACGTTCGACGACGGCCGCCGCTGCCGCACTCCCCGCATCTCCACCAGTCCCGACTTCTGTTTCTACCACGCCCAAAAAGAAGCCCAGTTCCACGCCACCGAAAAAATAGCCAACGATCTTGCTTTCTTCTTCTCCAGCGACTATCTCTCCGCCAACGATCTCAACACCGCCCTCGGCCGCGTCTTCGTCGCCGTCGCTCGCGGCCAACTAAAACCTCGCGCCGCGCGCACCCTTGCCTATCTCGCCCAAACCATGCTCCAAACTCTCCATCTCGCTCAGAACGAACTCATCAGCGCCTGCGGCAATTCCGACTGGCACGACTCCATCATCAAATCCCTGAACGCTAACTACGACTACCGCTTCCCTTCGCCCTCCCAACCCGCTCCGCCGCAAACTCCTGCTCAACCCACAATGCCAACCCGGCCCGAATCCGTCACTCCTCAATCCCAAACCGCTCCCCAGCCTTCGACTCCGCCACCAGCCACGCCCAATCCCGCACCACCCCCTCAAACCTGTCATTCTGAGCGCAGCGAAGGACCCCGGCGAGATCCCTCCTCATCGACCACCACCGAGACCCACCAATCCCCCGCCGCGCCACCCACTCCCATGCCAAACGCAACCTCATCCCCCGTAGAGACCGGACTTGCTCGGCCCGAACCGCCGACTACCCGCCCCGACTCCCAACTCACCCCCGGCCCAATCCTGCCCGCCCCGCAAACTCCCAATACCGACGCCCCTCCCGCCTCCCAACCTGCTCCTCCGTCACCTCGGCCCCGCCCGGGCGCTCCAACCCGCGACCCCTACGCCGTCCACTACGGCCCCAACTATCGCCTAATCGTCGACGGCAAACCCTTCTAGCATCGCAAACGCGCCGCGCAATGTAGCGCCGGGCTTTAGCCCGGCACATGCGCGCAACACGGGCGTAAGTCCTCTATCAGCATCACTTACAAAAAACGAGGGGAGGGTTACGGCGGGGCGGACGCCCCTTGGCTTACCAACATTCTTGACAAGCGCCGGCGTAGGGGCACGATATATCGTGCCCTCTTTCCACCTCGGCCACACTACTGCTCGGAACCGGACGAAGACTGCGTAGCAAGCGCAGCCGGGGGAACCGCATCCTTAATCAAGATCGGCCACCGCGGAAACGCAAAGTTCCCGGACACATCATCGATCACGTTCACCTGGCAAACATAAAGCCCCGGCTTCAGCGATTGCAAAGGCAGATCGATCTGGAAAACGACGGCCTTCCGGCTGGGATCGGTAAATTCCGTTGCGGCCACTTGCTTCGTCTCGTAGGCCTTAACATGGCCCTGCAAAAATTCGATGTTCGTCAAAACGTGTATGGACTCGCGCGTCTGTGTGGAGTGCGGCGCCTCTGGTGTCGCTTTTGCAGCGCCGCCACCTGCTGCCGCCGTTGCACCGTTCCCTGACGGTGCCGCAGCACCAGGCGCAGCCACCGCAACCTTGCCCTTTTCCGCATCGTATATTTCGTATTGCAAATACAAATGCTGATCGCGCGTAAACACATGCGTCACATTCGGCACCAGCTGTGTCTGGTCCTGAATCAGCGGGTCCACATCTTTCTTCTTCGAAGTTCGCGTAACGGGCGCCCGCAAGCTGCTCAGCACCACCGAACTCATCCGCAACGGCGCCTTGCGCAAATCCGGAATGCGCACGTCCGTCTCAAACGAGCCCATGCGCCCCGTCTGATTTTCGCGCACGATGAATTTCAGATGATAATTTCCCGGAGCAAGCACAAACCCCGTGTTGTACTGCACATTTTTCCGCTGCACGTGCTGCGAGCTGTCCAGCGCGAGCTTCACCGTATCGCGCAGCTGTCCAACGGGAACGCGGCCTTTTTCGCCCAGGCGCACTTCGCCGATGATGTCGATCGTGGCGTTGTCCTTATCCTTCGCCTGCACGAAGGGAATCTGCGAACCGGGAACCACCAGGGAAACGGAAAGATAGTAATGCGACTCATTCTCGCGGAAGTACGCCGTGCCCGCGTACAGCGGCACATCCGTCTGCGGCAGCTCCGCGGCAAGTTCATCCTGTAACTGCGCTTCCCGGTCCCCGTGATTCAGGTGCAGGAAATCGCGCCCGGAATAATATCCCGGACGGTATTCGAGCTTCACGTCCGCCCGGTTCACAGTGACGCGGAGGTGCCGGTAATGTCCGTCTTTCAGCCGGTTCGTGCTCGTGAAGCCCAGAACGTAATACGCGGAAGTATCTTTCTGTACTTGCGAAAAAACGCCGCCGAAATCGTTGGTGTCGAAAAACGCTTTGCCACCTGTGTCTGCCGCCAGCGTCGAGAGGGTTTCCTGCGAAGCGGCATTGTTGTTGAGGTCGTTCAAAACGGCGTTTCCGTTGTAAGCGGATTGCCCGTGCAAGCTGGCGCTTTGCGCTTCGCCGCCGGGCGGAAACGCCTGCAAGCCGCGGACATCCACGGGATAAATCGAAACGTTATTTTTCACCGCCGCCGCCGTTGCTGAGCGCAGCGCCGACTGATTGTCCGTGCCGGTTTGGCTGATTCCGTTGCTGAAATAAATCAGCGACTTTTTTTGCTGAATTTTCCCGAGCGCGTCCATCGTGGATTGCAGCGCCAGCAGCTTCCAGTCCGCGCTGAACGTGTTGTAGTCCGTCTCGTCGGGTGTGAAAGAGCCGCCCGTTTCCGCCGCCCCCTCCGCGCTTCCCGTATCGCCCGCGGCGAAGCCTTCGCCGGAGCCCGAGGAATAGGAGCCCAGCACGGAGAGAATCTTGGCTTTGTCGTCCGTGAAGTCGAGATCGACGTTCATGTTCGTCGCCAGCGAAACCAGCGCAACAATATCCGCCGGATGCATTTGCGCATTGATGTATTTTTTCGCCGCGTCCACGCAGCGGTCGATCTGATCGGGCTCCATGGCGGAAAAATCGAAAAACAAAACGATGACGCGCCGGTCGCGCGCGTTCATCACGGGCGCCGTGCTTTTCTTCAGCACGCCGGCTGGTCCGGCAGGCTCGGCCGCTTCGCCCGTCACGGTTTTTTCGGCCGCCCCAGCCGTTTCCAGTTCATCGACGTTCTCAAAATCAAATGTCGAAATATCCTGTTTCTTGCCATCTTCGTACAGCGTGAAATCGCTTTTCTTCAAATCGCGAATCAAATTTCCTTTTTTGTCGCGCACCACGACGTTCGCCAGCACCAATTCCGAAGTCACCCGGATCGGAGTTTGCGGTTCCTGCGCCTCGGACTTTGTCTCCGGCGGAGGCGGCGGCTGCGGCTGAGATTGCCGTGCGAACGAAGGAGCAGCGCCTTGTATCAGGAAGCTGGCTACCGCAATCGCGGCGATTTTTCTTCGAAGCGCAATCATGGATTTCTCCATCAGAACCGGAACCTCGCCTGCACCGTCACGCGCCGCATATTCCCCACGCCGGTCACCTGGCCAAACGTAATCGAGTTCACCGTCGTGCCCAGAGAACTGTAGTTCACCATGTTGAAGACATTATTCGCTGTAAACCGCAGATCGAGTGACCGGTATTCCTTGATCGTGAAGGTCTTGTTCAGAGACATATCGAGCGTCACTTGCCCTGGCCCTTCGAGGATGTTGCGTCCCGCATCGCCAAATGTTGTATCGCCAGCATTCACGCAGGTTGCGGTTGGATTGTTTGGCGTGGTTTCCGGCTGGCAGAATGCGGCCGTATTGAACCACTCCTTCGTAGTGGGATCGGGAACATAAAAGGACTGGCCGGGAATGACGTTCGCGCGCAAAGATCCGCTTACGCCGCGGTCGATATCCAGTGTTCCCCCGAGGACTCGGATGGTGAATGGCAATCCGCTGGCGACAGTAAAATCGCCGCTGTATTGCCATCCAGAAAGGATGTGCGAGAGCGCGCCTTTTTCCAAGAATCGATGGTTTTCGCCGAAGGGCAAATCGTAGATCCAATTTCCGGTGAATTTTTGGCGCTGGTCAAAACTCGAAAGGCCGCGGTCGGCGGAAATGTCGAGCGGATTTTGCGCGACGACCACGCCTCCGCCGCCAATCGAGGAGGCGTCATCGATCGACTTTGAATAGATATAGGTCCCGCTCAGCCCTAAGCCTTTCGCTAGCCGCTTGCGAACACGAATTGAGCCCGCGCTGAATACCGAGTTGCCTTCCGAGGATTCGTACGTAAAGGGCTGCGAACCGCCTGGAACCAGAATGGCCCGCTCGGTGTCCAGCCGCGTTCCTTTCGAGCCGTTGTAATCGACGTTCAGCAAAACGCCGCCCGGAAGTTGGCGCTGGATGTCCACGTTCCAGAGCTGGACGTAGGCAAGCTTGTAGTTTGGATTGACGGCAAAATTATTCGTCACCGTACCCGCCGCCAAGCTCGGAAAAGCGTTTGCCAGATTGAGAAAATCGGTAGTGGTGGCCACATTCGTAGCGGCCTGCGCGAACGGCGGCTGAAACGCAAAATTCTGGATTACCGCCGTGTATTGCGCGAGATTGTAGTTGATGCCGTAGCCAGCACGCACAACCGTGTCCTTCATGGGCTTCCAGGCCAGCCCAAGGCGCGGCGCATAGTTGTTCCGGTCCGGCCGTATCAGCGAGGCCGGGAAAGCGCCATGGAACGGCCCGGTCTGTCCCGGTTCGACCGGAACGGCCGCGGCAAAGGCCGGTCCTACATCCAGATTCGCAATCTGATTGTTCGCTTCCGTAAAAGGGCCCTGATATTCGTAGCGCGCGCCGAGGAGCAACGTCAGATTCGCGCGAATGCGCCAGTCGTCCTGGGCAAAAAAATCATACGAGTTCGCGCGAAAATTGTAGGAATTCGTTCCGGACTGGATGCTGCTCTGCTGCGGCAATCCCAGGAGAAAGTCGGCAAGATCGCTCCCCGTTCCGGGCTGCTCCACTCCGCCTACGTACTGCGCGGTGCCGAATCCGGTGAACGTGAACGTGCCCTCGGCATTTCTTGCCGATCGAAAGCTCTGCAAAATCCGGCGGTAGTCTCCTCCAAAGCGCCAGTTGTGTTTTGCGTGATTCCAAATGACGGTGTCGGACAGGCTATAAGTCTGATCGAGCTCGCGTCGCGGCATCGGATCGCTCAACCCAGTGAAAGAGGTGAAATTGATTCCTGGAATTCCCCAGTCGAACGGATTCGTCGACACGCCGCCGATTTGCGCCAAACCCGCGACGTCTGTTACGCCCGAATACAAATTGGTGGTCGAAACATGGTTGTGATTGTAGGTGAAGCGCAGATTATTTGTTGTGCGCCCTTTACCATAAACCCAGGCCGTGTTGGCATTCAGGCCTTGTGTTCCGGTTCCCCCCGCGAGCGAAGGAAATGCTCCCACTAGGTTTGTCGTGCTCTTCGTCCAGCTTAGGCCGGCATTGAGATTGTTCCGTGGGCCACGCCGGCCACCGCCGCCTCCGCGCCCTCCGCCGCCCGGGCCGCGACTTCCCTGCGCCGGCACCGGGCCAAAATTGTGAACCAGCCGCACATTCACGGAATCCGAAACGCTTTCGGAGGAAGTGACTTCATGAAAGTTCTGCGAGGTGCCCGGCAAATTTGGCAGCGGAATATAGTTCAAGAGCGCTTGCGCTTGCGGCGTAATCAAAGCCGGATCGATCACGTTCGGTTGACCGTTGAAATCGAATTGTTGTCCGGTCTGCGGATTGAAAATAGGCGTGGTTAAGGCGGAGAAATCGCCGCCGCGCTCCGCCATCGTCGGGACCGTCGAGAGGATATCCGTTGGCGCCCCTCCGCGCGTTCCGCTCCATCCACCGAAGAAAAATGTTTTTCCGCCGCCGTTGTAAATTTTGGGGATGTTCAGCGGCCCGCCGACATACGCGCCAAAGTGCAGTTGATTGTAGTCCGCCTTGGGCAACGCGAGTCCGCTTAGCGAGAACGGCCTGGCATCCAGTCCGGACGTATCATCATAGAAGTACATGTTGCCGTGCGGCTGATTCACGTTAAAGCCGCGGCCCAATCGTCCGAAAGCGATCGGCCCCCCGCCGCCCGGCCCGCCGCCGAATCCTCCACCGCCGCCACCGCCGCCAAAACCACCGAGCCCGTTTTGCTGCGCGCGTTCGCGGAATTCCTGGATGCGGTCCTGGAGTTGGTCTTCGTTGCCCGAGCCGAAATCCTGCGTGCGTCCTTGTACGCCGCTGATGCTGACGGATTCCGTCGGCGCGTCGGCTCCCGCTCCGTTGAGGGGGAGAGCCGCAAGATCGTTCGCGGATGGGTTTTGGCCTGCGCCCGTTGCGGCACCCGTTTCCGCGCCTCCAAGCTCCGTTCCGGTGGAATCCATCGTCAGACTTTGAAATCCACGCCCTGAATTTGTCCCGGCCGCGGTGGCGGTCCGCTGATTGGTTTGTTCCTGCTGGCGAGACGCGAGGATCAATTCAAAATCAGCTTTTCCGGCGGGATTCTCGGGATTCAGCACCACCTCCTGCGTCAGCTCCGCGAATCCCATGAACTCGGTCCGCAAGACATATCTCCCTCGCGGCAAATCGGAAAAAACAAAACTGCCATCGGATACCGTAGCGGCGATGAACTTTTTCCCCGACAGCGTGTTCGCAGCGGTTACGGTCACGCCCGGCAGTGGCGTCTTCCCGCTGTGCACGTTTCCGGTAATCCGATACGACGGGGCCGGCGTGGCAGCTGCATTTTCCTGCGCGCGCAGAATTCCAGCTACGCCTGCCACCAGCCCCAGGAGGATTAAAGTCCGAACGAACAATCTCAATGGGGCGGCTCCGGGGGTTGCTGCTGGTTATTCGGTTTTGGCGGATTCGCCCCCGGACCACCACCCATGCCCATTTGCTGCATGCGCTGCCATTGTTCGGGGCTGATCACGCTCAGAGATTTCGGCTGAAACACGCTGTTCGCCGTACCGCCGCGCACCATGACGTGGTCGCCGACTTGGATGTCCGCCATCGTGATGCTGTCGCGGCCTTTACGCAAGGACGTTGCTTCATTCAGCTCCACCGTTTGCGTCACATTGTCGGGCCGGAGAATCGTCAGCTTCGGCGCATCCACGGCTTTCACTTCGCCGAAAACATAATCCGTTCCGAGCACGCCCATTTCGCGCATTCCTCCACCGCCGGGACCGCCGCGCTGCCCCCCTTCCGCACCGGCGCCGCCCTGCCCTCGGCCGCCAAAACCACCGGCAGGCCGCTCGCCAATCATTTCCGCGGTCCAGGTGTGATCCGGATTTTCCTGGCCGCGCACAAACACGTTGTCGCCTACTTTGAAATCGCCGAGCGCCGCAGCTTGCCGCTCTTTACGGAAGCGTGTATCCGCGGTGATTTTGACGCTCACGACGCTACCGTCCTCTTTAGTGATTTGAATCGACTGGCCGTTAACCGCCGTCAGTTTCCCGAAAACCCCGGGACGTCCCCCGCCGCCGCGCCCTGGCCGCTGCCCCGGTTCCGCACCCTGCGCGGAACCGGGATTTTGTGCCGGCGGCGCTTCCTGCGGATTTTTCGGAGCTGCGCTGATCGGCATGCTGACTACGAGCAAAGTCAAAAGTGAAAACGACAAAAGCCTTACGATTGCTTTCATTTCAGCCTTCCTCTTCCCATCCGGGACAACAATAAATGTACGCTTCTGCTCCGGAAAAAGTATGCTCTTTGCTCAATAATCTTTCAGCTTAGATGGCTGATCTAGCCTTGCGAGTTTGTTTGAAGCCCTTTTTTCTCCCGTATGGCCACTGGCTGCAGCTCGATTGGCAAACTGCCCATCGTTTCCCGAAGTGGGCCGCACATCACGCTTTCGGGCTAACGCACTCACAGACCCGCCTGCTCAACAGCGAGGGCGAGCATCGTTCCTCCGCTGTTTTCCTAAATTCCCGATTTTTCTGGAGTTAGTTCCCGTGCTCCCATACGGGAGTGTTTACAAAGCGTTTTCGCGTATCGCTCGTTTTCGCGCAACAGACGGATCGGCACAGGTATAAATGGCGGCGGCCAGGAGAGGCTATCCCCTGGCCGCTGCGAGACTGGCTCTGCCGGTGCTCGCGTCAGAGCTTATTTGGTTTTATAGGTAAAAGTGATTTTTGTTTCTTCGTCCAGAACCAGCGGCCGGACGAACTCATAGGAATGGCCCGCGCGCGGCACGTCGACGCGGACAGGCAGAACGCCCGCCACGCGTTGCTGAAGATTCAGCACGTTCGTGGAAGCCGTATTGGCAGCCGCTTCTTTGTTCTTTTTGAGATCGCGTTCGATGCGTTGCGACTCTCGCTCTTCATCCTTACTCGTCACTTCCACCGATTCCGTAACGCTTCCAAGCTGCAAGGCAAAGTTGTAGGACGTTGGATAATTCGCGTCGTAATTTACGTTCCGGGCCGTGGTCTTGAAGCCCTGCATGCCGGCGATAATTTTCACTCGGCCCGAGGACATGCCTGCGATAACCCACCGGCCGGAAGAATCCGTTGCGGTGCCGCGAACGGCCCCGGTGTCTAACTGAGTGACGCTTACTTGCGCGTTCGTCAGCACGGCTCCGGATGGATCGACGAGGTAGCCGCCGATTTGACCGGGCTGCAGTTGAAGCGGCGCGATCATGCCGCCGACAGAGACGCCTGCACGGAACCAGGCTTGCGGCTCTGCCGAAGGCTGAAGAGCCTGATACGCGACCGGGAAGAGGCCGGCGGGCTGAGCGTCTCCGCCAAAATCCTTCACCTTGTATTGTTCGGGAAGGAAGACTTCCCATTGAAGTAAGGTGATGGGGATATCCATCTTGGGCAACGAAATCTCCGAGCCGCCTTTTTTTGCGAACGGCGCGCCAGAGTCCATAAACACGTAAGACACTTCGTAAGAACCGACGGGGCGGAATCCGGACCGCAATAGCGGAACGCGGTGGCCATCCGGAGCTTCCACCGGTTTGACCTTCTCTCCGGCAACTTCGGCGGTGACGATGCTGGCGCCAGCGGGCAATTCCACTTTCAAAAAGGGCTGGGCCTGGTTTCTGACGGTCAATTTCACTTCGGTCAGCGATCTTCCCTCCGTGGTCACGAGAGTTGTGACTATCGCGCGTTCGGCAATGGCTGCGAGCACGCTGCTGTCCGGGAAGCGCGTCCATTCCAGCGCCAGGCTTGGGTTTTCCGTCGCCTGCCGGTGATAACGGAACGCCGCCTGTGTGGAAGAACGCGCGAGCGAACGCAGATAAGGATTGGTTTCCTTGAAATCCATGCGCTTCAGGCTTCCGCTTTCCGTTGCCGTCAGCTCCATGGTGCCAATACCTTCGACGAGCACTTCGCCTGTTTCTCGCTGCGAATTTTTCACGCTGAGGAAAGGCACATCCGCTTTTGTAACGCTGATAGGCTTTTCCAACGAGATCAGGAATTCGTGGCTTCGCTGCGCAGGGGCGTTTATTTTCAAAGTCAAAACGCCCGATTGCACATCGTTGGAATCCACGGAAGCCCCGGACGCACCGGTCACTTCATAGCCGGCGGGAATCTCGACTTCAAATTGCGAGGGTTCGCCTTGGAGGACAGTGATGTCGGCGAGGACGGCGATACGAATTTCCGCTTCGCTTACGGAGACCAGCGTTTTCATATTAGAAAGAAAGCGCACTTCTCGTGGGACGGCGGGCGCGATGACTTCGCGGGTCGCCCACCAGATGTTCGCGGGCTGTCCGGGCACAAGCGACGCTTCGATGATGGTCTTGCCGTTTTCGGAAGTGTGGCTGGTGATCAGCCCTGGATTGATTTTCACGTTTGTGTGATCGCCTGGAACTTCGAGCGTCAGCAGAACGCTGCCCGCCGCCGGCGCAGGCAAGCTGAACGAGGCGCGGCCAGTTTCAATGCTCAAAGGCAAGCCCGCATCGAGATCCACGGTGAATTCGGCTGGCCCGGCCAATATTGCAGTTCGCGTTCCACCTTCTTGTTCGAGAGGAAGTGCTTTGCCTTGCTGATGGGCATCGAGGATTGTGAGGCCGGAGGTCAACGCTACTTTCGTTTCGCCATTCTTGAAGGTTTCGCCCTGCAACTGAACGGTGCCCATCACCGTTTCGTTGGCGACTCGCAGCTTGATATCCGCGCGTTTGATCGTATAAGGAAGTGGCGCGGTGTCGACTTTTTTTGGAGATTTGCCGGCCAACTCGAGAAGCCGGTTGTACTCGTCGAGCGGCAGCGTGACATTCCCTGGCGCCGGTACAGGTGGACTGATCATGTCTTGTCCCCAAGCGGGGACGCTCGTTAGCAAAGCGAGTAAAGCAATAGCTACGAATATTTTTTTCATCGCCCACCTGCCTTTTTCTCTTTTTGAAAATTCAAATCAGCGCTTGGCGCGTGGTTCTCAGCGGTCAGTTCGGAAACGAGATACAGGGACGGACCCAAGGAAGGAAACGCAACCTCGATGGGAAGAATTCCCGCGGCTTTTCCTCCAAGCAGAGTCGCGCGGAAATTGTCGAACACCGATGCTTTTGCGGGCTGATCGGTGATTACCTGTGCTTGCGAGAGGACTGCCGCTCCAGCGGTGGGAGGAGGCGGCGGGGCCACGATCGCACTGGGGCTGGCAGACGCCATCGCATTGTAAGAAGCTTCGGGAGGGTTAAGCGCGGCGGAAGTGGGGTCTTCGTAAGCTTGCGCGCGAAACGAGCCAGGTTCTGGCGTCACTTTGAAAAGCGGCGGGTGATAGATCAGCAATCCCGTGCGAGATACAGGCAAGTCCAGCGCAGGCAGCGCCAGCTTGAACTGGCCCTTTTCCTTCCACGCCGTTGCCCGGCCGATGTAGACGACCTCCACCGCAAATTCCGGCGAATCTTCGCCGGCACGCGATTTCTCGAGCGGCAATAGCACGCTACCGTCCGGCGATTCTCCAGGACGAACAGGATTGCCGGCCAGGGAAGCGCTCCAGAGTGTCGCTCCCGCTGGGAGTGTGAACTTCAAAAAGTTTCTCTGGTTATTTCGGACGGCATAGCGAGCTTGCACCAGCATCTTGCCATCTTCGGCGATCAGGACGTTGTAGCGGGCTTCGGCGATGTTGGCCATCAGGACCGCTTGCGGCGTGTAGCGTGCTACGTTCACGGTCAGCGATCTTGGTGTCTTCGCGTCGCCCGACCGAAAGCGGAAGGCGGAGAGCGAAGTGGATTGCCGGTTGGCGACGACTTCGCCGAGGTCCGTGGCGTCAGCGTTTTCGAGGCCTTCGGATTTAAATTGTTTGATTTCGCCAGCGCCGAGAACTTCCACGGCTATTCCACCGGTGTCGCGCTCCGCGTTGAGCAGGCGTAAGAGCGGGATTTCGATCTGTCCGTCGCGCGGACTGCGGGTTTCTCCGCTGACGATAAATTTGGCATTTTGTTCGATGGGCTCGAGAAAAGTCACGGCGAGTTGGCCGTCTTTCATTTCCCAATCGGCTACAAGCGCCCCGGCGACTTGATTGACGGTTACTTTGTCCGGGAGCGAAATGCGAACCTCTCGCGCGGCGCCTTGGGTAACTTCAACGTTGACTTCGGCAACGACCGTGGTGGTGTCTTCGCCGAGGCCGGCCAATTCGGTGAGCGAGCCGCGCAAACGCAGAGGCTGAATGCCGCGGTGATCCTCGGTTTTTCGTTTCCAGGTGAAAGTGAGCGGCTCATTGCCGCGCCCGTACGCCAGCCATTTGGTTTCCGTGCCGGATTCGGATTTTTCGGCGAGGAGGCCGCCGTTGAGGCTGATGTCCACTCCCAGCTGCGGAAGATGAACGGAGGCGCGCGTTACGCCGGAAGGAGTGGAAGGCAAGGACATGGATTGCTCGCCAGCGGTGGCGACAACGGGTAAAGCAACATCCAGCAACAAAACGGCGCGGCCTGGGCGCGAGAGGAGCGCGGCGAGATGACTATTCGCGTTGCCCAGGCCGTCGGGAACGAGCGAGACCAGCTTGCCGTCAAGAGTTGCTTGGCTTACGAGCAATCCGGCGGGAATGGGCACGCGGACCCAGCCATTTTTCAAGACGTCTACCGTGAGACTTGCGCGGCCAGTGGCTAGGTCGCTGTCGATGCGCAGGTCGTAGTCGACACGCGTGAGAGTGGCGTCGACGGGCGGGGCTTCGGGCTCGCGCTCGGCGGGGTAGGCCTTGGCATGGAGCAATCGATATTCACTGACGGAGATCACCACCCAGCCGGGCGCGTGGGAAGTGTTCTGCGCGAAAGAGGGAGTGATGCAAAGAAAAAAAGTTGCGAATAGACATGCAAACAAAGGGGAAAACGTCCATTTCGTACTTGGCAAGGAACGGAACACACGATTGCTGTTCATAATTGACACCTCTACCTTCCGGAAATTGCCTCGGCCGATTTACTTTTCAACCCGGGGAATGGAGGACCGTCCAAGAGCAGTAGCCGCTGATCTCGACAAACGGCGGTCTGGCTCTTGTTTGTTACTTCGTTAGAATCACCATTCCGGAAACCGGGTTGCTCGCGGCGACTCTGTTAGAACGAAATTTTCTTCGAAGCTTGCAAGGTTTTTTCCAAGCTTTGCGCTCAAGCGCCGCGGTTGGCAGTGTCGCCAAGGGGTGGGTCAGTTTCCGACTACAAGACTTTGCAGGCACTTGGAGCACTGATTGAGATAAGCTTTAACTGAAGACAGCGACAATCGACTATGCGTTTTTCAAGGTTGCTTTTGTCACTTTTGCTTGGTGTGCCGTGCTCTCTCAGGGCACAAGAGGTCAAGTATATAGACCTCACCGCTGTTCACCAGCGCACGCAGCTCCGATATCCTCCAGCGCCGCTATCGGACTGTGGAAAGAGCAGGGTTTGTGGCGGCGGGGGCTATAGTGGTGGCAGCATAGGAGACGGCGCATCTGACCGTCGCGATCCGCACGCTCTGGGAATCTACCTGACGCGTGTTACTCCGACGGAAATAAATGCGGTCGAGCCGTTCCAGGTAGAGTTTAAGATTCTTAACACCGGAACCGCTCCCATCGACCTGCCGGTATCTCCTCATCTCTCCGACCTGCAGCCTGCCGATGAGACCATGGCCTTCAATTATTTTAGCCTTTCGCTGGTCGTGCGAGGAGAGCCTGAGCCGCAGGGGCCACCAATAGATTCAGTCGGCTTCGTTGAGGTGTTCGGGTCACCTGACCACCCGGAAAGCATGAAGCTATTGCAGCCCGGGGAATGGATTCGAGTCAGCGCGAACGTAAAGCTACTCAAATGCCCTTCGTCGCCCGTTTCGGCGCGTTTTCGAGGAGATTTTTGGTTGCGAAGGAATACGTACCGTCCTCATCCAGGTGGCCAGTTTTTCGAAGCGAATAATCTGTATCCGAACGAGACGCCCACCCCTTTCGTGGAGGTCCGCTTATTTCCTCCTGCGGGCTCAGCCGTGCAAAAGCAGTAGTCTCACTGCTTCTCGCACGCTTCTGCCTGCCGCTCGGTTCTTACTGCCACTTTGGTTTGCACGCGCTATAATTCCGTGCGTCTGGGTATTGGCGCAGCGCCGCTTCAGGCAGCAACCAACACTTACTTGCGGCGCGTCACACTTTGTCGAGGAGGGCCCCATGAACATTTCGGAAGCCGTTGAGCGGAAGGAGAACAGGACCATCAGGACTATTGGGAGGCGGTCGTTTTTGCGCGTGACTGCGATTGCTGGTGGCGGAATACTGCTGGCTGCCTATATCGATCCATTTGAAAACGGATTTGCGAAAGCAGCGCAAGCGCCCCCGGCGCCGAATCTTAATCCGAACGCGTTCATTACAATTTCGCGAGAGGGCATCGCGACGATTATCGCCAAGAACCCGGAAGTGGGGCAGAACGTCAAAACCATGCTGCCCATGCTGATCGCGGAAGAGCTGGATGTGGATTGGAAGGATGTGCGGATCGAGCAGGGCGATGTGGACTTTGCAAAATATGGATTGCAAGTGGCGGGCGGAAGCACAGCAACTCCGAACAACTGGATTCCGATGCGGCAAGTGGGAGCGGCAGGGCGGCAATTGTTTGTTATGGCGGCGGCGCAAACGTGGTCGGTGCCGGAGACTGAGTGTTCGACCGCTGCGGGCCGAGTGCATCACGCGGGGACGAAACGCAACCTCGGCTACGGGGAGCTGGCAGCCAAGGCTGCGCAGATAACGCCGCCGGCGCTCGAAAGCGTTAAGCTGAAGGACCCCAAAGATTTCAAGATTATCGGCAAGCCCACACGCAGCGTGGATAACCCTTCCATCGTTCAGGGCAAACATCTTTACGGGATCGATTTCAGAATGCCGGGGATGCTGTGGGCTACGTTTGCGAAGTGTCCCGTGTTTGCCGGGAAAGTGGTCAGCGCGAATCTCGACACCATCAAGGCCATTCCGGGAGTGCGGCATGCGTTTATCGTGGAAGGAGGCACGGAGTTGAATGGGCTGCTCCCCGGCGTGGCGATCGTGGCCGATACGTGGTGGATCGCGCATACGGCGCGCGCGAAACTCGAAGTGAAGTGGGACGAAGGAGCAACCGCACAGCAAAGCAGCGAAGGCTTTGCACGCGCGGCCGACGAACTTTCAAAACAGAAACCGGGGTTCTCCTTGCGTACCGACGGCGACCCCGAGGCTGCGCTGCAATCCGGCACGAAAGTTGTCGAAGGCGCTTACTTTTATCCATTTCTCTCGCACGCCCCGCTCGAACCGCAAAACTGCACGGCGGTCTTCAAAGATGGGAAGCTGGAAATGTGGGTGCCGAGCCAGACGCCGCAGCGCGGGTTGACGCAGACCGCGAAGACTCTGGGGATCGCGGAGAGCGACATCACGGTTCACCTGCCGCGGATGGGCGGGGGATTCGGGCGGCGGCTGACGAACGATTACATGATCGAGGGCGCGTGGATCGCCAAAGTACTGGACGGAACGCCGGTGAAGCTGCTGTGGTCGCGCGAAGAGGACATGCATCACGATTTTTACCGCCCGGCGGGATTTCACTTTTTGAAGGGCGGCGTGGATGCTTCTGGCAAGCTGGTGGCCTGGCACAATCACTTCATTAGTTTCGGCGAAGGCGAACGATTCGCGCCCGCCGCGGGAATCTCTCCCGACGAATTCCCTGCCCGCTATATTCCAAATTTTGCGACCGAGGTTTCGTTGATTCCGATGGGCATCCCCACAGGAGCGATGCGCGCGCCGGGCAGCAACGCGATTGCGTTCGTGATGCAATCGTTCATCGATGAGCTGGCACACGCGGCGGGAAAAGATCCAGTGGAGTTCCGGCTGGCGCTGCTCAGCAATCCGCCGCTCGGGCTTGCGAATCATCCCGGAACTCCGCCGACGGCGGCACCGTTTGTGTTCAACGCGGAGCGCATGCGCGGCGTGCTGCAGTTGGTGGCGGAAAAATCGGACTGGGGCAAGCGCAAACTGCCCAAAGACACGGGCATGGGCGTGGCCTTCCACTTCAGCCATCGCGGCTACTTCGCCGAAGTCGCGGAAGTTCGAGTCTCGGCAGAAAATCATCTGAAGATCAACAAGGTCTGGGTGGCCGGCGACATCGGGAGCCAGATCATCAATCCAATCGCGGCTGTGAACGATGCACAGGGCGCGGTGATCGAAGGGATGAGCCACCTTATGAATTGGGAAATCACCATTGAAGGCGGGCACGCGGTGCAGAGCAATTTCAACGTTTATGAGCCGACGCGCATGAACCAGGCCCCGCCGGAAATCGAGGTGCATTTCCTGACGACGGATAACGCGCCCACGGGACTTGGCGAGCCAGTGCTTCCGCCAGTTCTGCCAGCCGTATGCAACGCCATTTTCGCCGTCACGGGGAAGCGCATTCACTCGCTGCCGCTGGCGAAACACGGCTACAGCTGGGCGTAGGCGTTCGGCGCTGCTGCGTTGTTGACACTTTTGGCGCGCACATCGGCAGTGGCGAAAGCTGCCGCGGAAAAGTTGCGCTCTCGGCTTTGGCATGCAAGAATCCCGCCATGCAAAATATAACAAAGTGGTCTTCCGCGTCAGCTTTGCTGGTGATTTCTTTGTTTGCCGTTTCGGCTAGCGCGCAAACGACTCGTCCTGATTCTGAGAAGCAACTCGCGCATGACATTTATAAGGAATTCATCGAGGTGCGGTCTGGCTTCACGACGGGGGCTACAACACCTGTCGTGGAAGCGGCTGTGGCGCGCCTGAAAGCCGCGGGCTTCTCCGATGCCGACATTTTTGTCGGCGGGGCAATTCCGAAAAAGGCGAATCTTGTCGTCCGCTTTCGCGGCACAGGAGCCCATAAACCGATCCTGCTTCTCGCGCACACGGACGTCGTGGAAGCGAAACGGGAAGACTGGAGCACGGACCCGTTTCAATTCATCGAGAAAGACGGGTACTACTATGGGAGGGGCACGGGCGACGACAAAGCGCAGGCCGCCGTGTGGATCGCGAATCTGATTCAATACAAGAAGGAAGGATTCAAGCCGGACCGCGACATTATAGTTGCGCTGACCGCCGACGAAGAGGGCGGAGGGCCGTACAACGGAGTCGATTGGCTGATCAAGAACCACCGAGATTTGATCGACGCGGACTTCGCGCTGAATGAGGGCGGGTGGGGAGAGGAATCGAAGGGCAAGAAAATCTCCAACGATTTGCAAGTGAGCGAAAAATATGTTCTGAATTATCGATTTGAGGTGCACAACAAGGGCGGGCACAGCTCGATGCCCGTTCCGGACAACGCGATTTATCATCTCGCCGGGGCGTTGCAGCGGCTTTCTCAATTTGGCTTTCCAATGAAGACGAACGAAGTTACGTCCGCTTATTTCAAGGAAATGTCAAAGCTTGACTCTGGGCCGATGAAAGCCGACCTGGCGGGGGCAGCGGAAAATTCGCAAGAGGCCATGCAACGCGTGGCTGCAGCTTCGCCGGCGTGGAACGCCACGCTGCGCACCACTTGCGTGGCCACGATGCTCGAAGGCGGGCACGCCCTCAACGCTTTGCCGCAGCTTGCGGCGGCGAACGTGAATTGCCGCGTGCTTCCGGAGGATTCGCCGGAATATGTTCAGAGCACATTGGAAAAAATTGTGGCGGACGATAAAGTCTCGATCAATCATGTCGGCGAATTTGCTAAAGGGCCGGCTTCGCCGCTGCGGCCCGATGTGCTCAAGGCCGTCACGGATGTTACCGACGCGATGTGGCCGGGCGTGCCGACAGTGCCGATCATGGTGATGGGCGCGACGGATGGACGTTATCTGCGCTCCGTCGGCATTCCCTGTTACGGCATACAGGGATTTTTCATGGACCGCGACGATATCCGCTTCCACGGCCGCGATGAACGGCTGGGGGTGGAATCGTTCTACGAGGGCCAGGCTTTTCTGTACGAACTGGTCAAGCGGCTCGCGACCTCGAGCAAATAGAAGCGTTCCGTCGTAGTAGTTTGAAGAAGGATCTCGTCAAGAGGGGTTGTGCTGTAACTGGCCGACGAGGTTCTGCACGCTGCGGGCCAGCTCGGCCACTTCTCCCTTGCCTTCTATGTCCAGTTCGATGGCGCCGCCTTCCTGAGCGGCGTGATCGACGGCTTCCCGCAAGCTGACCAGCGGTTTCACGACTTGCCGCGGCAGAGTGAAACTCACCCAGATGCTGAAGAGCAGGGTGATGGCGGACACAATGCTGAGCGCCCACTCCGCATGGAACAGCAGCGTGCGGGCGCCCTTGTGGTCGTTTTGTACTCGCGTCCAATTTTCCGTTTCAAGCTGGGCCAGCAATCCCAGCACTTCCTGACTCGAACTTTGCAAATCGGCCGCGACTTGCGCCAAAGCGGGATCGCCAGCCTGAACCGTTTCGCTAATCTGCGCGTCGAACGAGCCCACGCGGCTCCGCAGTTCATCGATCAATTGCGCACGCTTTTTGAGTCTTGCGCCTCGCAACAAATCGTCCAGGTCATTTTCATAAGCGCGCACCACGGTTCGAATGCGGTCCGCATCTGCTTGCCCCGGCCGCGACATTGCAGCGACGGCCGCCCCGAATCGTTGCTCGTACAGATTGAGCGAATCCATCGCTTTTTGCGTGGCTTGCGAGTCTTCCGGCTCCAGATCTTGAATTTCGCTCACAATCTGCTTCGTTTGGTTCAGTGCGTCGCGGTTCGCCGCGAGGTAACTCGAATCATGGAGCAAGAGATAATTTCTTTCCGCGCGGCGAGCTTCCAGCATTTCGATCGACGCGCGCTGCGCCAGCGTGGCCGACGGCGCGTCCACGTTCACGATGCGGTCCACGATCCATCCCATTTCGAACAGGTAATAGACCGCAAGCAAGATCACCGGCACCAGAATAAATCGGGCAATGGCCAGACTGTAGGCAACTCTTTTGCGAAGAGAGTTGCCTGGTGCAAGGATCTTGAACGTGCGGCGGATTCCGAGTCTCATAGGCTGGCTCCCAACACAGAGGCTGCTTGCTGACTGCGTGAATTGTATGTCACGAACCGTTCGCCGCGCCCCCTTTTTGAAGTCCTGGCGGCCTCTGGGTACGTCCCCTCAGGCCGACATGAAGGAGTTGCCGCCTTCGCCGATTTTTCGTGATTCTGCTACGCTGTGTCGAGCAAAATACTGAACAGAGTAGGAGAAACAACGTGACCGTGGTGGCCGGAGTAGATCTTGGCGGAACAGCCGTCAATTATACGTTGGTGGACGCGCAGGAAATCTTTCTGATCGAAGGTTTGTGCGAGCATCCGGCGCGCGCGAAAGAGGGGCCGGCGATTTGTCTCCAGCAGATTGCGGATGGGCTGAAAATTGCGTGCCGAAAACGCGGGCGTCCAAATCGCCGACGTCGTGGCTGTTGGACTGGATACCCCTGGCCCGGCGAGCGCAGGGGGACAATTCAGCGCGCGAGGCTCGACGAACTTCGTGCACACCGATTGGGCCTCCTTCGATATTCGGGAAGGTCTGGCGCACAAGCTGGGCATACCGGTTTCTTATTTAAATGATGCGAATGCGGCCGCGCTTTGGGGGCATTACGCAATCTTTGGCGCGAACAGCAAAGAGACTTCGATTTCGATCATCATCGGAACGGGCAATGGCGGCGGCATTATTCTCGATGGGAATGTGGTGAAGGGCAAAAATGGCTTTGGCGGAGAACTTGGGCACGTCCTGATTCCCTATCAAAGCATCGCAGGAACCAGCGGGATCAAGCCGCTGTGTAATTGTGGGCGCACGGGGGACCTCGAATCGCTCTGCTCTCTCACGGCCATCGAGAGAAATCTGCTGCCCTACTTTCTGCCGCGCTACGCCGGGCACGAACTCGCGAAACTGGCCCCTCACCAAGCCGCAAAACTCGTTCGCGGTCTCGCAGACAAGGGTGATCCACTCTGTAGGGATGTTTTCCGCGTTCAAGCGCACGCCTTGGGACTCTTTTTCGACGAGATGGTGAACACATTCGACCCGGATGCGTTCATTGTTGGCGGCGGCGCACTGGAAGCGAGCAAGGAGTTTCAGCAATGGTTCCTGAACGAAATCCGTGTGGGAATGCCTAGCCAACGCGAAGAGCAAGCAGGCATCCCTATCTACGTGATCCCCAACGGCGACACCGCAGGCGCACGCGGAGCGGCGATCGAAGCGCTAAAATTGGCCAGACAAAGCGGGTTGATGTAGGCAACACGCGGGCCCTCGTGTCTTGGATCGTTTGCCAGTGTGAGAACCCAAGCCAGCCCGAACCTCATGGAACAACGACGGGCTCCAGACGTATCCTTATAAGTAGCGTCAAAGGAAGACAGAGGCTTCTCGCGGGGACTGCGAGTGTCCGGTCGTGGGACATAGATTCCCATATCCGGCCAAGGAAGCGCAGGGGCGGCCCGGGAATGCCTCTGTAAACCATTGACAAATCGGGGGTTTGGGCGAATTCTCATGGCAAGAGAGTTGCGCCTACTAGAGGCTATAACAACTATGGACATCCAAAGACCATCCAACGCAAGAGCTAGAAAAATTCGCCGAATCGCCTACGGCACTGTCGCCGTGATGCTGCTGGGCGGCGTGACGTACGCGCTGTCTAGGTTGAAGCCCGCGGCGCCTACCGTCGACAAGGGAACGGTTTGGTCCGACACGGTAAAGCGCGGCCCGATGCTGCGCGAGGTGCGCGGCTTGGGGACGCTTGTTCCTGTGGACATCCGATGGATTACGGCGCAAACGGATTCGCGGGTGGACCACTGGGTATTGCGGCCCGGAGCGATCGTCACCCCCAATTCGATCATTATGGAATTGAGCGACCCGACCTTGCAGCAAACAGCGCTCGACGCCGAATTTCAGCTCAAAGGCTCGGAAGCGGACTTCGCAAACTTAAAGGTCCAGGTTGACAGCGATCTGATGAACCAAAAAGCGAACGAAGCCCAAGTGCGCAGCGATTACGAACAAGCGAAAATCAACCACGATGTGAAGGTAAAGCTGGTGGCGGAGGGTTTGGAATCGTCCTTGAACGAGCAGCTGACCAGAGTTCAGGTGGAGCAACTTGCGATTCGCCTGCAACTCGAAGGCGAGCGGACGAAAATCGCCACGGATTCCGCAATTTCAAAGATGGCGGCCCAGCAAGCCAAAATCGATCAGATGAAAGCTCTTTATGAACTGAAGAAGAGCCAGTTGGATGCGCTGCATGTCCGCGCGGGAATCAGCGGCGTGCTGCAACTCGTGCCGGTGGACGAAGGGCAGCACGTGACAGCGGGAACGAACCTGGCGCGCGTGGCGGACCCCAAGAAACTCAAAGCGGAAATCAAGATTGCGGAAACGCAAGCGAAGGATGTGGTGATCGGGCAGAAGGCTTCGGTGGATACGCGTAATGGCATCGCCGATGGGCATGTATCGCGCATTGATCCTTCGGTGATCAACGGAACGGTTACCGTGGACGTAATGATGGACCAGCCGTTTCCACCCGGATCAGGAGCGCGGCCAGACTTGAGCGTGGACGGGACAATTACTCTCGAAAATCTGGCGGATGTGCTGTACGTCGGCAGGCCGGTGCATGGGCAGTCTGACAGCACGATCGGCCTCTTCAAGCTGGTCGATGACGGCTCCGAAGCGGAGCGGGTGAACGTGAAACTCGGGCGAAGTTCCGTCAATACCATCGAAATTCTAGGTGGGCTGAAAGTCGGCGACCAGGTGATTCTCTCCGACATGTCGGCTTGGGATAGTTTCGACCGCATCCGACTGAAGTAACGGAGAGCGTGCCGCGGCGGGCGGTCTGCAGCTTAGTTCGAGATTTATTTTCTCTCATTCCGTGGAATCAAGTTGGGTTTTTCTTGCGGAGGCCCAGTGCAGACTCTCTGGCAAGACATTCGCTATGGGTTGCGAATGCTGGCAAAGAATCCGGGCTTCACGGCAGTTGCCGTTGCCACGCTAGCCCTCGGCATCGGCGCAAATACCGCGATATTCAGCCTCGTAAATGCCGTTATGCTGGAATCGATTCCGGTGCAGCATCCCGAGCAATTGGTGGTGCCGCGTTGGTCGGCGCACGAGTGGCCGCAAAACACCGGGACGAGCAGCTTTGGAGATTGCAGGAGCCAGAATCGGGATAGACCCGGGCCAAACTCCGGCGGTTGTTCGCTTTCTTATCCACTGTTCAAAGAGATTCGCGAACAAAAAAATCTATTTTCAAATGTGTCGGCGTTTGCTGGGCCAGCACAGCTGGACCTGAGTGGTAACGGTCCGGCGAGTGTGGCCGCGGGAGAACTCGTCTCCGGAGATTACTTTCAGACTCTTGGTGTGCGCGCCGTGCTGGGGAGAACGCTCGAGCCTTCGGATGAACAGGCTGGAGCAGCACCCGTGGTGGTGCTCAATTATGGGTATTGGCAGAGTGCACTTGGCGGGGCGGCCGGAGCCATCGGGAGAGCAATTCGGTTGAATGGAGTGGCATTCACGATCGTAGGCGTTACTGACCCGGGATTTACGAGGCTAACCCCCGGGAAGACACTCGACATGTGGCTGCCGCTTACGCAGCTCGTCCCGCTTGGCCTGCGGTGGGGCGGCCGATCCATGGAAGCAAATAACTGGTGGCTCACGCTGGTGGCACGCTTGAAGCCAGGCACAGTGCCCGGACAGGCCCAGGCTGCGGTGAGTTTGCTCTTCCGCAATGACACTCTTCACGGTGAAAAACCTGCTCTGAAGGAATCCGACGATCCGAAAGTTACGCTCATGCCCGCGCAAAAAGCACTTACGGGCATCCGGGCGAATTTCGGAGAGCCGCTTTATTTATTGATGGCGGCGGTCGGCATCATCCTTCTGATCGCTTGCGCAAATGTTGCCGGACTGATGCTGGCGCGCGCGACAGCTCGGGAAAGAGAGATGGCCGTGAGGCTGGCGCTGGGCGCGAGCCGCGGCCGCGTGATTCAACAACTCTTGACGGAAAGCGTGATGCTTTCCGTAGCAGGGGCTGTGCTCGGAGTACTCGTGGCGTTCTGGGGCGCCACCGGATTGGCGGAGTTTCTCGCTGCGAATGCATACCATCCGCTCCAGCTCGATTTGCACCCGGATGCGAGAGTGCTGCTCTTTACCATCGGCGTGGCCCTGCTAACGGGAATTGGGTTTGGGCTGGCGCCGGCGTTTCGCGGGACACGGATTGATGTTGCACCAACGCTGAAAGAGAACGCGGGCAGCATCTCGGCGGGCGGCCATGTTGGCAGCCGCCGCTTTGGACTGGGAAGTTCGTTGGTGGTATGCCAGGTGGCTCTTTCGATGGTGGTGCTCATCGGGGCTGGACTATTGCTGCGCACGCTGGAAAAAGTGAAAAGCATCAATCCCGGATTTGACACGCACAACATTTTGCTTTTTTCGCTTGATCCCACGCATGCGGGATACAAGGAATACAACATCCAGAGTGTTTACGATGAGTTGGAACGGCGGCTGGCTGCATTGCCTGGAGTGGTCTCCGCGAGCTATTCCTCGGACGCGCTTTTGGATGGCGGACTGTGGACGTCGGGCGTCCACATCGAAGGACAGGCCGGAAAAAGCACCGTTGATGTGCAGATGCTTGCTGCCGGGCCGGACTTTTTCGAAACGATGCGGATTCCACTCGTGAAGGGGCGCACTTTCCGAGAGGCGGACATGCGTGCGAAGCAGGAGGTTGCGGTCGTTAATCAGGCGTTTGTGCGGAAATTTCTGGAGTCGAGAGATCCGCTCGGAATGCATTTTGGCGGAACGGATTCCGGAGATGCGCAGCGGGAAATCGTGGGTGTAGTGGGGGATACGAAGTATGACGACATGCGGAAAGCGGATGAACCCACGGCATACATCCCATTGAAAAATGGCCAGCTAACTTTCGCATTGCGCACGGCAGGCGAGCCAGGAGCGCTCATCTCCGCGGTGCGGAAGACTATCAATGATGTAGACGAAAACCTGCCGGTGTTCGGCATACGAACCCAAACGCAGACGATCGACCGGCTGCTTGTCAATGAACGGCTGGTGGCGCGGCTCTCTTCGCTGTTTGGACTGCTCGGCTTGCTGCTGGCGTGTATCGGGCTGTACGGCTTGTTGGCTTACGAAGTAGCGCGGCGCACACGGGAGATCGGGATTCGCGCGGCGCTCGGCGCGCAAAGACGAGACGTGCTGCGGCTGGTGCTCCGGCAGGGGCTGGTGCTGATCGTTGTTGGATTGGTGGCGGGAGTTATGGCGGCTTACGGCGCAACACGATTTCTGCAGAGCTTGCTTTTCGGTGTGGGCGCGACGGATCCGTTTACGTTTGCAGCTGTGTGCGGCTTGCTCATCGTGGTTGGAGTTTTGGCCTGTTACATCCCCGCGCAGCGCGCGACGCAGGTCGATCCCATGGTGGCGCTGCGCTATGAGTAGCTGCAACGGAAGCGTACCTATTCTGAAGGGCGGACAAGCATGTTGATGCTGTGGCAGGACATCCGTTACGGACTTCGCATGCTGGCGAAGAGCCCGGGATTTACCGCGGTGGTTATTCTTACGCTGGCGCTGGGAATCGGCGCGAACACGGCGATTTTCAGCGTCGTGAGCGCGGTGCTGTTGCAGCCTCTTCCCTTCCCTCAACCGGACCAGCTTGTCGCCCTCCAACGCATAGACCTGCGGAGTGGCGAGCAAGTGCAATCGCAGAGTTATCCAGACTTCGCGGATCTGCGCGCGCAAAGCAAGTCACTCGAAGCCCTGGCGGCTTATGACGAGGGTTCCGCGACAATGACGGGAATGGGGGATCCCATTCATTTGACGATGGGAATTTTTTCGGCGGATATGTTCAACGTGCTGCGCGTTCCGCCGATCCTCGGCCGCGAATTCACCGAAGCAGAAGACAAACCTGGAACGCATGTAGCCCTGTTGAGCTATCGCTTGTGGAAGACGCGCTTCGGCGGCGATCCCAAAGTGATGGACAAAAAGATCGTGCTGGACGGCACTCCGTACACGGTGGCGGGAGTCATGCCGGCGGACTTTCAATTTCCGCTGGACTCGCAACCGATGGATCTTTGGACGACGATGTCGGTCGAGGGCGCCGAGAGCCAAGCGGAACGCGGTGCTCATTTTCTGGGAGTTATCGGCAGGCTCAAAAACGGGACAACGCTCGGGGCGGCGAACGCGGAAGCGGCAGAGATCAGCGTTCGCCTCGGAAAACAGTATCAGGACACAAATAGCCATTGGCGGATGGCTTTGCAGCCCGAGATGCGAGAGCTGGTTGGAGACGTGCGTCCGGCGTTGCTCATGATCCTGGGTGCGGTCGGATTTTTGCTGCTGATCGCCTGCGCGAACGCCGCGAATCTCTTGCTCGCGCGTGCGGCGGGGCGGCAGCGCGAGATGGCCATTCGCGCGTCACTGGGCGCGGGAAAAACCCGAATCCTCCTGCAACTTTTGACGGAAAGCGTGCTGCTCTCGCTAGCCGGAGGAGCGCTGGGGCTCTTGCTGGCTGTCTGGGGAACGGCGGCTCTTGCGAATATTCCCTCGCTTGGGATTCCCCGGCTGGCGTCGGCAGGCGTCGATGGGCGTGCGCTGGCGTTTACAGTGGTCGTGTCGCTCCTCACTGGAATATTGTTTGGCCTCGCGCCGGCGCTCCACGCTTCCCGCTTCAACTTGTTTCGCTCTCTAAAAGAAGGCGGCCGAACGGCGACCGACGGAATCGGCCGTTCGCGGCTGCGCGCGCTGCTGGTGATCTCGCAAGTGTCGCTCGCCGTGGTCCTTCTGATTGGCGCGAGTCTTCTGATCGAGAGCATGTTTCATTTGCTGCATGAATCACCCGGCTTCGATCCGCAAGGAGTCATGGCATTCAATCTCGATTTGCCGGATTCGCGGTATGGCAAGCCCGAGCAGTCGGCGGATTTCTTTCGCGACTTGCTTGCACGAATCCGGGCGGTGCCGGGCGTAAAGGATGCCAGCGGCATATTGCCCTTGCCGCTTTCCGGCGATTCGATGCGGACCTCGTTTGAAATTGAAGGCAAGCCGATGGCGAAAAGCGACTTGCCAAGCACGCACATCCGCGCCGTGGGATTGGATTACTTTCAGACCATGCGGATTCCTCTGCTGGCGGGGCGCGAATTCGACGCCCGCGATGACCGCCATGCTCCCCACGTCATCGTCATCAATCAGACGCTGGCGCGGAAATTCTTCCCAAATGAAAATCCCATCGGAAAGCACATCAAGCCGGGGTTGTCGTCCGGGAAAACGGACTTCATGTGCGAGATCATCGGAGTGGTGGGTGACGTGAAGCACAGAAGGTTGTGGCTTCCACATGATCCCGAATCGTATGTTCCCTACGAGCAGGATCCCCTCGGAGGCATGAGCATCGTGGTGAGGTCCGCAGCCGATCCGCTGACGCTCTTGCCCGCCTTGCGGACGGAACTTCATGCTGTCGATCCCGAACTTCCCATCTATAAAGCGCAACGCATGGAAGATTACCTCGCGGAGTCCGTCGCCCAGCGCCGGTTCACAAGCCTGCTCTGCTCGATTTTTGCTGGAGCGGGTTTGTTGCTCGCGGTTGTCGGCCTGTTCGGCGTGATGTCCTACAGCGTGGCGCAGCGCACACATGAGATCGGCGTGCGCGTAGCGGTCGGAGCAGAGAAAACAGATATATTGCGGATGATCCTGCGAGAAGCGATGGCCATAACAGCCGCGGGAATCGGGATCGGTTTGCTGGGCGCTTTCGGACTATCCAGCGTACTCAAGAGCCAACTTTTTGGCGTGAGCGCAACCGACGCGCTTACTTTTCTTGGAGTGGTCCTCGGGTTGACGGTCGTGGCGCTGGCTGCTTGCTACATTCCCGCGCGGCGCGCAACACAAGTCGATCCGCTGGTGGCGCTACGCTATGAGTAGGAGGAGCTGATGCAAATCCTCTGGCAAGATATCCGCTACGGATTGCGGATGCTCGGGCGAACTCCCGGGTTCACGGCGGTGGCCGTGCTCGCGATTGCGCTGGGCGTCGGCGTAAACGCGGGAATTTTTTCCGTGCTGAATGGTGCGGCCCTGCGCCTGCTGCCGGTGCCGAGCGCGGGACAGGTTGTCAGTGTTGACCAGATCTTCCACGGCAAAACGACGCGCAATATTCACGGCGAGCCCACACTCTTTTCCTACTCCGAATTTCAGAACTATCGCGCGAACAATCATGTTTTTTCCGGCTTGTTGGCTTACGAGCCATTTCTCAGCGCAACTCTTGCGGGCGGCAGATCCCGGCAGCTCTACGGCCAACTCACGTCCTGCAATTATTTTGATGTGCTGAGCGAGCACCCTGCCGAAGGACGCGGCTTTGTGGAGGCCGATTGCGCGGCTGCGGGCGAAGGCGCGGTGGTGGTGCTCAGCGATGAATTGTGGCAAACCGCGTTTGGCGCGGACGCTTCCCTTCTCGGCAAACGAGTCATCCTGAATCGCAGGGCATTCACTGTAATCGGCATCGCGCCGCCGGGTTTCGGGGGAACGGAGCCGGTCCCCAGCGCCTTCTGGGTGCCCATCACGATGCAGGCATCCATGGAGCCTGACCGCGATTTTCTTGGCGATGCCAACGTGAGTTGGCTGGCATTGCTCGGCAGAGTGCGGCCCGGCGTTTCGATGACGCAGGTGCACGCTGACCTGAGCATCATCGCAGGCCGGATTGATCAGCAGCATCCGGGACGCGCCACTTCCCTGGCGATTCGAACGGCTACATTTCTGGGCCGGCCGGAAGAACATAATCTCGTGATGGGCGCGGCTGCCGTTATTTTGCTGGGCTTCGGTTTGGTGCTGCTGATCGCGTGCGCCAATGTGGCGAACTTGTTGCTGGCGCGGGGGAGCGCACGGCAGAAAGAAATTGCCGTAAGACTTTCGGTGGGAGCGAGCCGGTGGCGATTGATCCGTCAGTTGCTGACGGAGAGTGTGATGCTGGCGCTCATGGGTGGCGCCGTAGGATCCGTTCTCGCGTTCTGGTCCTTCGAAGCAATTTCAAGTTTTGTGATTACTCACCTGCCGCATGGGTTTCCGCCGCTGGCTCTGAATATGACGCCTGACATTCGCGTGCTGGGATACGCGCTGCTGCTAACTCTTCTTACCGGCGTGATTTTCGGCCTTGCGCCGGCGCTGCAAGCATCGCGAGCCGACTTAAACACGGCTATGAAGGGTGTAGACGCCATTGCCAGGGGACGCGCAGGCGGCGGCCTTCTGCGGCATTCTCTGGTTGCGGCGCAGATCGCTATTTGCATGATTTTGTTGATCTCGGCAGGGTTGCTCCTTCGCGGACTCTATTTTGCGCAGACCGTCGATCCGGGTTTTGCGATGAATGGCATTTCCGTTGTGTCGCTGGACCTGCGGACGCAAGGATACAAAGAGAAGCCTGCCGCGGTGTTCGAACAACGTTTGAAGGAAAAAGTGGCGGCGCTGCCTGGTGTGGATGGAGTTGTCGAGACGGCCCAAACCCCGCTTAGCGATGATCATAGCTCCACGGGATTCTCCATCCCCGGCAAGCCGGATGAATATGAAGTCGAAGACAACGCGATTTCGCAGGGATATTTTTCTATGCTGGGGATTCCCATCGTGCGCGGCCGGGACTTCACGGAGGAAGAAGTCCGCGCCGGAGCGAAAGTGGCGATTGTCACGGAATCCACGGCCAGAAAATTTTGGCCCGGTGAGGATCCGATCGGCAAGACGCTGCGCGAGGGAAAAGACACCGACCTGCAAATCGTCGGCATTGCCAAGGATGCGCAGGTATCTCATCTGGGCGAGACCGCAAAACTTTACATCTACTTGCCGGCTGGGCCGAAGGAACAATCGGAGCTCCTGCTGATGATTCATGGCGGCGGAGGATTTGCGTCCGTCGCGGTGGGCGTTCGCGGCGCGGCAAGCGAAATGGATCCCGATGTGATGGTGGACGTGACCAGGCTCGAAGATAATCTCGAGGTTTGGCGCACTCCGGCGCGTATTGCGGCGGCGCTTGCCGGCTCGCTGGGCGCGCTGGGTTTGTTGCTCGCTGCCGTCGGAGTGTATGGCGTGGTGTCCTACGCGGTGAGCCGCCGAACGCGTGAGATTGGCATTCGCATGGCGTTGGGAGCGGACGGGCGTGACGTGATGAGCCTCATCCTGCGCCAAAACTTGCGTCCGGTGATGATCGGCGGGGCGATCGGTATTGCGGGGTGCGCGGCGGTTTCGTCGGTTCTCTCGAGCATGCTTTTCGGAATCAGCGCGCATGATCCGATTGCGTTCCTGTTTGTGCCCGCTTTTCTGGCAGGAATCGCCGTGCTGGCAAGTTATGTGCCGGCCCGCCGGGCGACAAAGGTGAGTCCCGTGGTGGCTTTGCGCCACGAATAGTTTTGGAAATGGAATTATTGGGGGAACCATTGGGTGAGGGCTTGCGTATTCCCTGTTACAAAGGATTGGACCCGGTGCGCCAGACAAATTGCGGTCCTGTACGTCAAATACGTGGAGTGTTGCGAGTGGCCATGCCGCAAAATCCATCGAAGGCCGGGGAGCGACTGCTTTCGCGGTCCGCATCGCAGTACCAGTACCCGACTTCAGCGCTTGGCATCGTCTGCTTTGAAGCGTTTGGAACTCGCCTTCGGACTAACATGGCTCTGGGTGTGAACGCGTAATGCAGAACCTTTGGAAAGACATCCGCTTCGGATTTCGAATGCTGGCAAAGAGCCCCAGCTTCACCGCCATCGCGGTGATCACTCTGGCTCTGGGCATTGGCGCGAACACCGCGATCTTCTCCCTGATGGACCAGGTATTGTTGCAGCGGCTTGCTGTCAAAAGCCCCGACGAACTCGTGATCTTGAAGGCCCCAGGTCCAGCGACCGGGCACGTATCGAGCGATGGGGACTCGAGCGAATCATTCTCCTATCCTATGTATAAGGGCCTGCGGGACACCAACTCTGTGTTCTCGGGCATTCTGGCACGCTACGGATTTTCGGCAAGCGTCGCGGCTCGCGGTCAGACCGACCGAGCTTCGGGCGAGGTGGTTTCCGGCAACTATTTTCAGGTGCTCGGCGTTCAACCAGCCGTCGGTCGTTTGTTCTCTACGGAGGACGACCGAGTGCCCTCGGCCGAACCCTACGTCGTTTTGAGCTACCCCTATTGGCAGCGCCGGTTTGGGAGCGATCCCAGCATTCTGAACAAGATCCTCTTGATCAACAACATCGAGATGACCGTCGTGGGCGTCTCGCAAGCTAGTTTCTCGGGTGTACAAGTCGGGAAAACGCCGGACCTCTACGTTCCCATGATGATGACGCCGCTCATGACCGAATACGGCGAGACGCTGGATGGCTGGAACGATTACTGGATGACGCTGATCGCACGGCGCAAGCCGGGCGTTTCGCTGAAGCAGGCCCAGGCAGGAGTCAACGCCGCGTATGTTCCGCTTCTTCAGGAGCAATTGCCGCAAATCAAGTCCGCGTGGAATGGAAAGAAGCGCCAGCAATTTCTCGAGAAAAAAATCATTCTTTCTTCAGGAGCGCATGGCCGCACCATCGTGCAGAACAATTCCGGCGGTCAAATCATCACTCTTTTCGTAATGGTCGCGCTGGTCTTGCTGATCGCCTGCACCAATGTGGCGAATCTGCTTCTAGCACGCGGTGCGGGCCGCCAGCGTGAATTTGCCATTCGGACCGCGATGGGAGCCAGCCGGTCCCGAATGATTCGCCAACTGTTCATCGAGAGCTTATTGTGCGCTCTCGCCGGCGGCGTCATGGGCGTTCTTCTCGGCACATGGCTCATGCGAATCCTCACCCCGATCGTCGTCGAGAACGCGGGAATCAAAGGGCTGACGGAGAATCTCGATCCCGCCGTGCTGGGCTTTGCGATTGCGGCCACGCTGTTTTCCGGAGTTTTTTTCGGATTGATTCCGGCCTGGCGCGTGACGCGCATGAACGTCACCGATGTGATCAAAGACCAGGGTTCTACTTCTTCCGCCAGCGTTTCGCATGTGGGATTCCGCAAACTGCTCGTCGCTGGCCAGGTTGCCTTCACCATCCTTCTCCTGGTCGGCGCAGGACTTTTCGTACGCTCGCTCTGGAATTTGCGCAATCAGGACCTTGGACTGAAAACCGACCATGTCATCACGTTCTCCATTCAGCCCGCCCTCAATGGTTACGACCTGCCGCGGTCCATCGCCCTCTTTGATCAGCTTCGCGCGCGAGTCGCCACCATACCTGGAGTTCGCGCTGTCGGCTCGGGAGATGTGGCGACGCTCACCGGCGACGATGAGGGCAGCAATATCACCGCGGAGGGTGGGCCGCAACTTCCCGAGGATCTTCAGGACGTCGATCACATCGCCATCAGTCCAAATTACTTCTCAACGCTTGGCATCCCGCTGCTTTCGGGGCGCGAGTTGACAGAAGCGGACGGCGCGACAGCGCCCAAAGTGGCGCTCGCCAGCGAATCGATGGTCAAGCGCTTTTTCCCAGGACGGAATCCCATCGGCATGCACTTTGCCTTTGGCGGCGGCAAGGATACGGTGCCGAATATCGAAATCGTGGGCGTGGTGAAGGACGTCAAGCAGGAAGATGTAAGCACGATACCCCAACCTTATGTGTATATCCCGTATGCGCAACGGCCCAAACTTGCCAGGATGACCTTTTATGTCCGCTCAGAGCGCGATCCACTTACGCTGGCCTCAAGTCTTCAGGAGGTCGTGCGCCAGATGGATCCGAATTTGCCCGTTTATGAAGTGAAGACCATGGAGCGTGTTTTGGAGGAAGATCTGTTTTCCGCGCGCATGGTGGCCACGCTTTCGGCCTGCTTTGCCGGGCTTGCGGCGTTGCTGGCGGCGCTTGGGATTTATGGAGTGCTTGCCTACGTAGTGGTACAACGGACGAGGGAGATCGGAATTCGCATGGCGCTGGGAGCGGTTGCGGGTGACGTACGCCTTTTGATTCTGAGAGAAGTGGGAGCGATGGTGCTGATCGGCGTGGGAGTGGGTTTGCCCGCGGCATTCGGATTGGCGCGCTTCAGCGAATCGTTGTTGTATGGCGTGCATGCGGGGGACCCGGCAGTTTATGCTGTTGGTCTGGGGTTGATCGCGGTCATCGCGCTGGCTGCTTGTTTTATTCCGGCGCGGCGTGCGACGCACGTCGATCCGCTGGTGGCTTTGCGATATGAATGATGGAAAGAATTTCGAAGAAAGCGGACCGTCAAGCAGGCAGCACGGCCAAAGGATTTGTAGGATAAGTTTCCGAACAAAAATACGCTAAGGAGAAGAAATGACTGACAACAGCACGCTCATCAAAATGGAAGGCGTAAAGAAAGTCTTCTACACGGACGAAGTGGAGACCCACGCCCTTGAGGAGATCCATCTGGAGATCAAGAAGGGCCAGTACATTTCGATCGCGGGGCCTTCGGGCTGCGGCAAGTCGACGTTGCTCTCGATCCTGGGGCTGCTCGATTCGCCGAGCGATGGGAGCTACATGCTGAACGGGCAGCCGGTCGGGAAGCTCACGATCAGCGAGCGCACTCGCATCCGCAACCGCGAGATCGGTTTCATCTTCCAGGCGTTTAACCTGATTGGCGACCTCACGGTGTACGAGAACGTTGAGCTTCCTCTGACTTACCGCGGAACGAGCTCCACGGAGCGCAAGCAAAAAGTGCAGAACGCTCTCGAACGCGTCGGCATGGCGCACCGCCTGCGGCATTATCCTTCGCAACTCTCCGGCGGTCAGCAACAGCGCGTGGCCGTGGCTCGCGCTTTGGTAGGCGATCCGCTGATTCTGATGGCTGACGAGCCGACCGGAAACTTGGACTCGAAGAACGGCGAAGCCGTAATGGAGCTGCTGCGCGATTTGCACCGCAACGGCGCGACGGTTTGCATGGTCACGCACGACCAGCGCTACGCGAACTTCGCCGAACGCACCATCCACCTGTTCGACGGCCGCATTGTCGAAGAAACAAAAGAAACCGGCGTAACCGCATAAAGCCGTTCTGCAAAAGGGGTGCGCGATGAACTCAGTCTGGCAGGACGTGCGGTTCGGATTGCGCATGCTCGCGAAGCATCGCGTGGCGACGTTGGTCTGCGTGATAGCGCTGGCTTTGGGCATTGGGGCCAACGCCGCGATTTTTAGCATGGCAGAGGCCTTCCTCATCCACCCTGTTCCGTTCGAACATGCCGATAGCATCGTAATGCTTCCCGACGCTCGAGCCAGCAGCCAGGACTCCGGCGGGGGCTTTGGCGCGCAAGACCTCAACGCGGTCGCGCCAGCTACCTTCCTCGATTGGCAAAAAGAGTCGCGTTCCTTCAGTGAACTCGCCGCATATGCGTGGGACCAGATCAACCTCACTGGCGATCCGGCTGCGCAAAAGGTTCAGAACTTCCAGGTCACAGCCAACTTTTTCCAAACGATCGGAGTGCAGCCTGCGCTTGGCCGGACTTTTTCTCCTGAAGAGACGGAGCCGGGCAAAGATCGCGAAATTATCCTGGGGCACGCGCTTTGGGAGCAACGCTACGCGTCCGATCCTCACATCTTGGGCAAGCGGATCATCGTGGATGGAAAGAGTTTTACGGTTATCGGCGTGATGGGCAAAGGGTTCGACTACCCGCAGCCCGCGGAGGCGTGGATCCCGCTGGCACTGGACGCAAAAGCGCGTCTGAACCGTGATAATCGCCGGCTGTGGCCGGTCGCCAAACTCAAATCTGGTGTCTCTTTTTCGGAGGCCGCGGCGGAAATGCGCACTATCGCGCAGCGCCAGGCCGATGCCTATCCGGACACCAACAAAGGCTGGATGGTTCAACCACGGTTGCTTCGTGAATTCGTCACAAGCTCGCTGACGCGCCAATACATGATTCTTCTTATGGGCGCAGTGGGGTTTGTTCTTCTGATCGCGTGTGCAAATGTCGCCAATGTGCAGTTCGCACGCGTAACAGGCCGTGCGACGGAGTTTGCGGTGCGTACTGCGATGGGCGGAACGCGCTGGCGCATGATCCGGCAATTGTTGATTGAAAGCGTTCTACTCTCGCTCGCGGGCGCTTTGCTCGGGCTGGTTATCGCGCAGTGGGAAATCCAAATGATTTTGTCGCACATGCCTCCCGACGTGGAGAAGTTCGTGGCAGGATGGAAAACGATCCGTCTGGACACGAACGTTTTCTTATTTACGCTCGCGATCGCCGTGCTGAGCGGAATTGTAGCCGGGATTGCGCCGTCGCTTCTGAGCTCGGGCGTAAATCTAAACGATACGCTCCGCGAAGGCGGCCGAGGCTCGACCTCGGGGCGAGGCCGTCATCGATTGCGTGGAGCGCTCGTTGTGGGAGAAGTCGCTCTCGCCATCGTACTGCTGGTGGGAGCGGGTTTGCTGGTGCGAGGTTTTCAGGGCCTCTTGAATGTGAACGAAAACTACCATCCGAAAACCCTGCTGACAATGAATCTGAGCTTGCCCGAAACGCAGTATCAGACACCTGCCTCCCGCCTGACCTTTCACGAGCAGATGCTGCAGGGCTTGAGCGCGATGCCCGGGGTCCAATCCGCCGCGCTAGTCACTCATATGCCTTATTCGGACGGAGGAGGTATCAACCGGCAGGCATTTTCTATCGAGGGCCGCGCGCCTGGGCAGCGCGGTGAGTTGGTCGACGCCATCCTGGAAACTACCACTCCTGATTATTTCGACGAGATGAACATCCAGTTGCGGGATGGCCGCTTTCTCAGCGCCACGGATGGCGCTGATGCGCCCAAGGTCGCCGTCGTCAGTGAGAGCTTGGTGCGGCGCTACTTCGAAGGCCAGAATCCATTGGGCAAACACATCAAGGCAGGCAATGCGGACTCCGATCGGCCGTGGCTCACCGTGATCGGCGTGGTCAGTGACATCCACTACGGCTGGATCACGAAGGAACTGGTTCCCACTATTTATCAGTCGTTCCGGCAAGCGCCGCCCTACTACACGACGGTTGTGCTCCGCACCGCCGGGGTTCCTTTGAAATTTGCTTCCTCCGCACGCGCGGCTATCGCGAAGGTTGATCCCAATCTTCCCGTCTACAACATCAAGCCGATGGACAAAGTGATTACGGAATCGATTGTCGGCATCGCTTACGTCGCGGCTATGATGGCGGTCATGGGTATCATAGCCCTGGTGCTCGCGTCGGTCGGCGTTTTCGGCGTGATGTCTTATTCCGTAAGCGAGCGGTCCCACGAAATCGGGATTCGCATGTCCATGGGCGCGCAAACGCAGGACATTCTCAAGCTTGTCCTTCGCAATGGAATGCTGCTGACCACTTTGGGGCTGATGATTGGGTTGCCTGTCGCGTACGTGCTCGCGCGCGGGCTTGCTGGCCTGCTCTACGGTGTTCAGTCCACGGACCCCGCCGCCTTCATCGGCTTGCCACTGGTCTTGCTTTCTGTCGCGGCGCTGGCCTGCTATATCCCCGCACGCCGCGCGTCTCACCTTGACCCGCTTAAAGCCTTACGCCACGAGTGAACATTGCTTGGCTCTTCGATTTTGTGACGCTGAAAGCTGGGTGTGTCGGCAAAGCGGGCCGGCCCTTCCGGTGGTATGCGCCCGTGTGGATTCAGGTGTGATAATCTCGAAACGGAATGAGGATTCAGACGTTATCTTATTAACGTCCAAGGAGTGCGTGTGGAACCTCTGATTCAGTTGCGGAACATGGAAAAAGTTTACGAAGCGGGCGGGAGCAAATTTTTTGTTTTGCGCCGCGTCTCGCTGGATATCCAGCCGGGCGAATTTGTTACGTTCATGGGCCCTTCGGGCGCCGGGAAGTCCACCCTACTGAGCATCATTGGGATGCTCGATAGCGCCTGGACTGGCGAGTACTACTTCAACGGCGAGCCGGTCCACCGGCTCAACGTTAAGAAGCGCAATGAGCTTCACAAAGCCAACATCGGCTTCGTTTTTCAAAGCTATCATTTGATTGATAATCTGACGGTCTTCGAGAACCTCGAAATTCCCCTGTCCTACAAGAATGTCCCTCACAAAGAGCGCGTCAGCCTCGTTTGCGACATCCTCGACCGCTTCAATATTGTCGGCAAAAAAGATCTGTTCCCCAGCCAGCTCTCTGGCGGCCAGCAACAGCTTGTGGGAGTGGCACGCGCGGTGGTTCAAAGCCCCAAACTGATTCTGGCGGATGAACCCACCGGCAACCTGCACACCGCGCAAGGCGAAGAAATCATGGAGCTTTTCCGGAGGTTGAACGAAGGCGGCACGAGCATCATTCAAGTGACGCACTCGGAAAAGAACGCGGGTTATGGCCATCGCATCGTGCAGCTCAAAGACGGGTGGGTGGTTAGCGAGACGAGCACGGCGGCGAGGGTCGGCTGAGAGCTGAATGAATGAAGTGGCGTATTTAACCACGAGGTTAGATACGTTTTGGCGTGAAATTGAGATTATCTTCCGACGCGAATGAAAAACCCTACAATCCATCCCTATCGCGTCCTGGTGGCCGACGATCAGGCGGATATCCGCGACGCTTTGCGCCTCTTGCTCAAACGAGAGAGCTACGAGACGCAATCCGCGGCGTCACCGGCGGAAGCGCTTGCGGCGATTGAATCGCGCGAGTTCGACGCCGTGCTCATGGACCTGAACTACGCGCGAGACACCACGTCTGGCCAGGAGGGGCTCGACCTGCTCAGCCAGATCCAGGCGGCGGATTCGACTTTGCCGGTGATCGTAATGACGGCCTGGAGCAGCGTGGAAGTGGCCGTGGAAGCCATGCGGCGGGGCGCGCGCGATTTCATCCAAAAGCCCTGGGACAACGCGCGTCTCCTGACCATTCTGCGGACGCAGATCGATCTTCGAAACGCGCTGCGACAAGCCTCGCGATTGGAGGCGGAGAATCGCCTGTTGCGCGCCGAATCGCGCCCCACGCTGATCGCGGAAGCATCGGCGATGCAACCGGTGCTCGATTTGATCGGGCGAGTGGGGCCGTCGGATGCCAGCGTGCTGATCACGGGCGAGCATGGCACGGGAAAAGAAGTTGTGGCGCAGACATTGCATGCTCTCTCGAACCGCGCGGGAAAGCCGATGGTCACGGTCAATGCCGGTGGGCTTTCAGAAGGCTTGTTTGAGAGCGAGCTTTTTGGCCACGTGAAGGGCGCTTTCACCGACGCGCGGAACGATCGCGTGGGTCGTTTTGAGCTGGCCGAGGGCAGCACGCTTTTTCTGGACGAGATTGCCAATGTGCCGCTGAATCTGCAGGCAAAACTTTTGCGCGTGCTGGAAACCGGCGAACTGGAACGCGTCGGTTCCTCATCGACGCGGCGGGTGAACGTCCGCGTTCTGGCAGCGACGAACGCCGATGTGAACGCCGAGGCTTCTTCGGGGCGTTTTCGCGAGGACCTGCTTTTTCGGCTGAACACGATCGAAATCCATCTTCCGCCATTGCGCGAACGCCGCGAAGATATTCCGTTACTGGCGCACCACTTTCTTCGCGGATATGCGCAGCGTTACCGCAAAAACATTTCCGGCTTCGATCCCGGCGCCGCGCAGCTTCTGCTCGAGCATCCCTGGCCAGGAAATGTGCGCGAGCTGGATCACGCGGTCGAGCGTGGGGTGCTGCTCGCCCAGGGGCCGCTCGTGCGTTCCGGAGACCTCGGCCTGCGGACGGGTGCAGCGGGCGGCGCAGTGCGGCTCGAAGAAATGAGCCTGGATGAAGTCGAGCGCCACCTGATCCAGCGCACCCTGGCTCGGCATGAAGGTAACGTCAGCCAAGCAGCCAAGGCCCTGGGACTCAGCCGTAGCGCGATGTACCGCCGGCTGCAAAAACACGGGCTGGAATGAGACGCCTCTCGTACGAACGCCGCATCCAGCTTCTGGCGCTGGCGGCGGGTTTGCCTGGATCGTTTATCGCGCTGATTCTGCTCTGGAACGGCCCTTATTCGTCGCGTACTGCGTGGACGCTGACGTTCCTCATCGTGAGCCTGTGGATAGGCTTCGCCCTCTCTTTGCGGCAACGCGTTGTCTTTTCGCTGCAGACGCTTTCGAATCTTCTCTCGGCAATGCGGGAGGAGGATTTTTCATTTCGCGCGCGCGAAGCGCGTTCGGATGATGCACTCGGCGAAGTGATGTTGGAGGTCAACGCACTCAGCGAGACACTTCGTTCGCAGCGGTTGGGCGCGATGGAAGCCACGGGATTGTTGCGCGCGGTGATGGAGGAGATCGACGTAGCCATCTTTACCTTCGACAATCACCGGCAGTTGCGACTCGTTAATCGAGCCGGCGAACGGTTGCTCTCCCGGGCGAGCGAACGGCTCCTGGGCTTCACGGCGGCGGAGCTGGGCTTGGAGGCGTGTCTCGAGGGCGAGCCGGCGCGCACAATGGAATTGAGTTTTCCAGGCGGGGCCGGCCGCTGGGGGATGCGCCGCGGCTCTTTCCGTCAGGGCGGGCTGCCACACGATTTGATTGTACTCAGCGACCTGAGCCGCGCGCTGCGCGATGAAGAGCGCCAGGCCTGGCAGCGGCTCATCCGCGTCCTTGGCCACGAACTCAACAATTCGCTGGCGCCCATTCAATCCGTTGCGCAAAGTCTGGAGAGTGGCCTGGCGGGAACTGCCAACGTGCCCGAATTGCAGGGCGGCGCGGCGGGTTCGATCTTGGAGGACATGCGCCACGGGTTGGGAATCATCCGGTCGCGCACGGAAGCGCTGGGCCGCTTCATGGCGGCTTATGCGCGGCTTGCGCGCCTTCCGCAGCCGACGCTTGCGCCTGTCAACGTGACGGAGTGGATCACGCGCGTCAGCAAGCTCGACGCACGAGCCAAAGTGCGTTTGGAGAAAGGACCTCCGCTGGTTATTTCCGCGGACGCGGATCAGCTCGAACAGCTGCTGATTAATCTGGTTCACAACGCGGCGGACGCAGCGCACGAAACGGGGGGCGGCGTGAAGGTGACTTGGGTGCGTTACAGCTCTTATCTGGAAGTTTCGGTGCTGGATGAGGGCCCGGGAATCTCAAATACCGCGAACCTCTTTGTTCCTTTTTTCACAACGAAGCCGGGCGGTTCGGGCATCGGGCTCGTGCTGAGCCGGCAGATTGCGGAAGCGCATGGCGGCACATTGACGTTGCAAAACCGGCGCGACGGACGAGGTTGTGAGGCGAAGTTGCGGCTGCCGATCTAGGCGATTCTCTCTTTTTTTGTTTTCTGCTAACGATGAGTAGCTGATTCGCTCTCCGATAGTCCAATCTGGAATCCGTTCCGTTCCATAGTGGGACGACTCGCAAGTGTTTCGCTTCAGAGTTTGGCCTTGCCCGCGGGAAAATCGACAACCCATTCATATCCAGATGTTTAGCGTGCGGCCTTTTTGCTTAGTTTTCTCATCGAGTGGCCCGTCTTGTGCCTTCTGCAATGGCGCGGTGATTCTAATTGCAGAAAGCGTGGGAATGAGAAAGTGGAATTGTTCTTGGCAAGCGGGTGCGGCGTGTTGCGTCAGTCTCCTGTTCAGTTTGGCGTGTGCCGCGCAGTCTTCGCAGACGGAAAACCAGCAGCAGCCACAAGAAAGCAGATCAGCACAATCGAAGAAGGATGATTCTTTCGCCGGAAGTGCTGCTCCGAGCATGCAGCAACCCGCTGCGACACCTGACAATTCAATAGGGCTTGCGCTGGTCAAGAATCTCGTTCGCGATCAAAAGGCCATGTGGACAAGTCCCGCGCATATCCGGGAGGGTGATGCGACTTGGCTGGTTCCGTTTTTGGGTCTCACAGCGGGATTTTTGGTAACAGATCGCGACGCGAGTTCCCACCTGCCAAACTCGCCCAGCAGTCTTCGGCATTACACAAGCCTTTCCAATTACGGCCTCGCCGGAATGGCGGGCGCAGGCGCAGGCCTCTTTCTTCTGGGAAAAGCGACTCACGACGAGCACCAACGAGAGACAGGGTTTCTGAGCGGCGAAGCAGCGATGGATGCCTTGATTGCGGCGACCGCCCTAAAATACGCGACAGGCCGAGAGCGTCCCAGCCTCGACTCTTTTCGCGGCAGCTTTGGACAAAGCGGCGACTCCTTTCCTTCGGAGCACGCGGCAACAGCGTGGGCCATCGCCAGCGTGATCAGCCATGAGTACCCCGGACCACTCACGAAAATTCTTGCCTACGGCGCGGCGACGGCCATCACCTTCGCACGCGTGAGGGGTGAGCAACACTTCCCTGCGGATGCCTTCGTCGGCACCGGAATGGGCTGGCTAACGGGCTGGCAGATTTACCGCACTCACCACAACGCTGATTTAGGAGGCGGCATCGCCGAAGATCTTTCCGACACCCCGCCCACAGCAACCGAGCGCACTCCGCGTCAGATGGGGTCACCGTACGTGCCGCTCGATAGCTGGATTTATCCATTATTCGATCGCCTGATCGGCGCGGGAGTGATCAACGACGCGATTCTGGGCATGCGGCCGTGGACCAGGCTCGAATGCGCCCGATTGGTTTCCGAGGCTGGCGACCGGCTGCAGGATGCCAACCCGCAGTCGTTGCCAGTGCAGCTATATGACTCGCTGCGCCAAGAGTTTGTTCCTGAGCTGGCGCTGCTGGGCGGCGGCAACAATCGCGCCATCCATCTGGAATCCGCGTACACGCGAGTTACGGATATTGCGGGGCCGCCGCTGACGGACGGCTATCATTTTGGTCAAACGCTTTACAACGACTATGGCCGGCCCTATCAGGAAGGCGTCGACAGCATCGCCGGATTTTCTGGTTGGGCAACGGCAGGACGCTGGGTATTTTATGCGCGCGGAGAGTCTCAGCACGCGCCCTCAGGGCCGGAAAATACGCCCGAGGTGCAATCGGTACTCGACAATATCGACGATAACCCGGGACTGCCCGCGAGCCCGCAACCTGCACGCACGCAGGCGCGGCTTCTGGATGCCTACGTCGGACTGAACCTTGGGAACTGGCAACTTTCTTACGGACAAGAAAGCCAGTGGTGGGGCCCGGGAGAGAGCGGGCCGCTGCTTTTTTCGGACAACGCCACGCCAGTTCGCATGTTCCACATCGATCGCGTGTCGCCGTTTCGTTTGCCGTGGATTGCGAAATACCTCGGGCCCATGCGTTGGGACGCTTTTTTCGGAAGGCTGCAAGGAAATCTGCTCTCGCCAGCGCCATTTTTTCACGGTGAAAAAATCAGTTTCAAGCCGACGCCAAATCTCGAATTCGGCTTCACGCGCACCGTCGAAGTTGGCGGCGAAGGACGTCCCTTCACGCTGGATCGTCTTTTTCTGACGTACTTCAGCGCGACGAGCTACACGGAAAAACCGGCGGCGAAGGACCCGGGGAAACGGGACGGCGGCTTTGATTTCAGCTATCGGCTTCCGTACCTGCGAAAATGGCTGAGTATTTATAGCGATTCGATTTCGGCAGATGATCCTTCGCCGCTGGCAGCTCCGCGGCGCGCCGGGATTAGCCCCGGCCTTTACCTCACGCATTTCCCCGGACTACAAAAACTGGATCTGCGTGTCGAGGCACCATTGAGTAATACGGTGGGCACAGACGTCCCGGGCCGCTACATCTACTATGACAATTACTACCACGACCTCTACACCAACCGCGGTTTCTTGATGGGCGATTGGGTGGGACGCGACGGATCGGCAATTCAAGCCTGGAGCAGATATTGGCTGACGCCGAAAAACTCCATCCAGTTCGGCTACCGGCACATGAAAGTGGATAACAAGCTGATTCCGAGTGGCGGCACGATTAACGACGCTTCGGTGCGTTTGGATTACTGGATCAGACAGACCGTCGGAGTTACCGCATTTGTCCAGTATGAGCAGTGGCAGTTTCCACTTCTCGCGACGGGGCTTCAGAAGAATGTGACGTCTTCGCTGCAACTCACGTACTGGCCGGAATCCCACAAGCACTGAAAACAGCGGTCAAGCCCGGCGAATGCCCTGGGTTATTCCTCACAAAACCTTTAGATTCGTTTCATCAATTTCTAAGGCGCTGGCTTTAAACTATGGGCGTGTTACGGAGAGCCTTGTGAGAGATTTGGTATTCACCTTGATGACGCTCGGCTTTTTTCTTGTTGCCATTGCTTATTTGCGTGGGTGCGAGCGGCTGAAGTAAACCGGAACTTCTTTATGGTCGAAAACATCCTCCTCATTGTCATAAGCCTGCTCCTCTTCGGCTATTTGGTGTATGCGCTGCTCAAACCGGAGAATTTCTAGACATGACCGCAAACGGCTGGTTTCAAATCGGTCTTTATGTGCTGGTGCTTTTTCTCATCACGAAACCGCTGGGGATTTTTCTGACGCGCGTTTTTGAACGCGAGAAAACCATTCTTGATCCCGTGTTGCGCCCGGTGGAACGGCTGATCTACCGCCTTTGCGGGGTGGACGACAAGAAAGAAATGCGCTGGACGGAATACGGGACGACGATGCTGGTGTTCAGCGCGGCTTCTCTGATCTTGCTTTATCTATTCGAGAGACTTCAGCTGTGGTTGCCCTGGAATCCGCAGAAGCTTGGGAATGTGGCGCCAGACCTTGCTTGGAATACAGCGGTCTCTTTCACCACGAACACCAATTGGCAAGCCTACACGCCTGAAGTCACCATGAGCTACCTGACGCAGATGGCCGGGTTGGCTTATCACAATTTTGCGTCAGCCGCCGTCGGGATTGCTCTGGCGATCGCGGTGATTCGTGGAGTCTCGCGGCACGAATCGAAAACCATCGGAAACTTTTGGGTGGATTTGACGCGCAGTTTTCTTTGGGTGTTGCTGCCGGTTTGCCTGATCGGCTCGATGGTGTTGATTTCGCAAGGCGTGATCCAGAACCTGAAGCCTTATGCCACGGCGCAGCTTGTTGAGGCACAAATTGTGCAGACACAGGGACCGGACGGAAAAGCGGTATCACAGACGGTGACCCAGCAAGTGATTGCGCTGGGCCCAACGGCGTCACAAGAAGTGATCAAAATGTTCGGCACGAACGGCGGCGGATTTTTTTATGCAAACAGCGCTCATCCCTACGAAAACCCGACGCCTTTCTCGAATTTTTTTGAAATGCTCCTGATCTTCGCGATTCCTTCCGGTTTGACGTACACGCTGGGGCGGATGACGAAATCGCAGGGGCACGGATGGGCGGTGTGGAGCGCGATGACGGCGCTGTTTCTGGTGGGCGTGAGTGTGGCGTATTGGGCGGAAGCCAGGGGCAATCCCGAGCTTGCGGGAGTGGACCAGACGGCGAGCGCCGTGCACCCCGGTGGAAACATGGAGGGAAAGGAAGTCCGTTTTGGCATTGCGAATTCCGCGCTGTTTGCCACGGTTACGACGGACGCCAGCTGCGGCGCGGTGAACAGTATGCATGATTCTTACACGCCGCTGGGCGGCATGGTGCCGCTGGTGAACATCATGCTTGGCGAAGTTATTTTTGGCGGAGTTGGCTCAGGGCTTTACGGGATGCTTGTTTTTGTAATTCTCGCGGTGTTCATTGCGGGCTTGATGGTGGGAAGAACCCCGGAGTATTTGGGCAAGAAAATCGAAGCCTTCGACGTAAAGATGGCTATGCTCTCGGTACTCGTCTCGTCTCTCGCTATTCTGGTGTTTGCCGCGATTGCGGTCGTCGCGAAGTTCGGAACCTCAAGCATTTCCAATCCGGGCCCGCACGGACTATCGCAAATTCTCTACGCCTACACTTCCTCCGTCGGCAATAATGGCTCCGCGTTTGGCGGTTTGAATGCAAACACGCTCTGGTACAACACAAGCACCGCCATCGCCATGCTTCTCGGCAGATTTTTTGTGGTGATTCCGATTCTTGCCATCGCCGGGAATCTCGCGCGAAAGAGGACGGCTCCGGCATCTCTCGGTACATTTCCGGTGACCGGTCCGCTCTTCACCGTTCTCCTGATCTGCACCATCTTGATCGTCGGCGCTCTCACATTCTTCCCGGCTCTGAGTCTCGGGCCCATCCTGGAGCATCTGCTGATGCTTTCCGGCAAGGCTTTTTGAGGACCTCATGGACCGCACAACCCAAGAGAAGTCAAAAGCCTTAACGGACATCAACATTCTGAAGACGGCCATCGTGGATTCCTTCCGGAAACTGAATCCGCGAAAGATGATCAAGAATCCGGTGATGTTCGTGGTGGAGGTTGGGGCTCTTCTGACATTGATTCAGCTGGGGCGCGATACCCTGCATCATACGGGTGAATTTGGCTTCGGCCTGCAGATTACATTGTGGCTGTGGTTTACGGTACTCTTCGCGAATTTTGCGGAAGCCATGGCCGAAGGACGCGGCAAAGCCCAGGCGGAGACGTTGCGCAAAGCCAGGGCGGAAACGGAAGCGCGGCGGGTGCGTGCGGACGGTTGCACGGAAATCGTGCCAAGCTCGAAACTGCGAACGGGAGATCAAGTCCTGGTTGCGGCGGGAGAGTTCGTTCCCGGTGATGGCGAAGTTGTCGAGGGCGTGGCCTCGGTCGACGAATCGGCAATTACGGGAGAGTCCGCGCCGGTGATTCGCGAATCGGGTGGAGACCGCTCTGCTGTTACTGGCGGCACACGCGTTCTCTCGGATGAAATCCGCGTGCGCATCACGTCGAACCCGGGAGAAACTTTTCTCGACCGGATGATCAGCCTCGTGGAAGGCGCTTCGCGGCAGAAAACACCGAACGAAATTGCGCTCAACATTCTTTTGGCCGGCTTGACGATTATTTTTCTTTTGGCGGTGGTGACTCTTCAGCCTTTTGCGATTTATTCTGGCGCCCCGCAAACCATTTTTGTTCTCGTGTCGCTTCTCGTTTGCTTGATTCCCACGACCATCGGCGGACTTTTGTCTGCAATCGGCATCGCGGGAATGGACCGGCTCATTCAGCGAAATGTAATTGCGATGTCGGGGCGCGCGGTGGAAGCATCGGGCGACGTTGACGTTCTGCTGCTCGACAAGACTGGGACGATTACGCTGGGCAACCGGCAGGCTACTTCGTTTCACGCGTGCCCGAACGTGACGGATGTGGAGCTCGCTAGCGCGGCGCAACTGGCCTCTTTTGCGGACGAAACGCCGGAGGGCCGGTCCATTGTCGTGCTGGCGAAGGACAAATACGGGCTGCGCGGCCGCGAACTTGCTCCGCACAATCCGGTTTTCATTCCCTTCTCCGCGCAGACGCGCATGTCCGGCGTGGACATGGACGGCCAGGAAATCCGGAAAGGAGCCCCGGAAGCCATTGATAAGTACGTCGCGGAAAAGGGGCAGATTGTCCCCGCGGAAATTAAACACATCGTGCGCGAGATTGCGAATGGCGGAGGAACTCCGCTGCTCGTAACGCAGAATCGCCACGTGCTCGGCGCGATTGCCTTGACGGACATCGTGAAAGGCGGAATGCGCGAGCGGTTCGAACACCTGCGCGCCATGGGCATTCGCACGATGATGATCACTGGCGATAATCCTCTGACGGCAGCCGCTATCGCGCGTCAAGCCGGCGTGGATGATTTTCTTGCCGAAGCCAAGCCGGAAGATAAGATGGCGCTCATCAAGCGCGAACAAGCGAAAGGCAAGCTTGTTGCGATGACTGGCGACGGCACGAACGATGCTCCCGCGCTTGCGCAAGCGGACGTCGGCGTGGCGATGAATACCGGCACGCAAGCAGCGAAAGAAGCAGGCAACATGGTGGATCTCGATTCCAACCCCACCAAACTGATTGAAATCGTGGAAATCGGCAAACAGCTGCTGATCACGCGCGGCGCGCTTACTACTTTTTCCGTCGCCAACGACGTCGCGAAATACTTTGCCATTATTCCGGCGATGTTCGCAGCGGCGTTTCCGCAGCTGGAAGTGCTGAATGTGATGCGGCTGCGTACGCCCGAATCCGCGATTCTCTCGGCGGTCATCTTCAACGCGTTGATCATCATCGCGCTGATACCGTTGGCGCTGCGCGGCGTCCGTTACCGCCCGCTGGGAGCCGCTGCGTTGCTCCGCCAGAATCTTCTTGTGTATGGACTTGGCGGCGTGGTCGCTCCGTTTCTGGGGATCAAGCTCATCGATATGGCGATCACCACCTTGCACCTGGCCCGAGGAACTCTATGAAACAACATTTGCGAACCGCGATTCTGATGACGCTGGTGACCACTATGGTCTTTGGGATCTTGTATCCCTTGGCGGTTACAGGCCTCGGCCAACTCTTTTTTCCGGCGCAGGCAAACGGCGGAATGATCGTGCACAACGGCCAAATCGTGGGTTCCCGGCTCATTGGACAGCCTTTTTCAGCCGCGTGGTATTTTCACCCGCGTCCTTCCGGCGCAGGGAACGGCTACGATCCGGTCGCGCCAGGCGGCGGTGCATCCAATCTTGGACCCACAAACCGCCAGCTTATGGATCGCGTCAAAGGTGACGTGGAGAAGCTTCATCTGGAGAATCCCGGTGCGGCTATTCCTGTGGATATGGTCACCACCTCGGCGTCTGGTTTAGATCCAGATATTTCTCCGGGCGACGCCGAGTTTCAGATTCCGCGCGTCGCGCGCGAGCGGCACATGAGCGAAACAGATTTACGCGCACTGGTGGCAAAGCATACTTTGGGAAGGCAATTCGGCCTCTTCGGCGAGCCGCGCGTCAATGTTCTCGCGTTGAATCTCGATCTCGACGGAACGCATCCGAAGCGCTGAACTTCAACTCTTTTTCGAGACAGTTTTTGGAGAAGCTCCCTTGGGGGCCTGAAAGCGGTAGCCGACCCAGGGCTCGGTCAAAATATATTTCGGGCGTGCCGGATCGCTCTCAATTTTTTTACGCAACTGATTGATCACCACGCGCAAGTTTTCCGATTCTTCCCCGTACTCTGGCCCCCAAACCGCCTGCAGAAGCCGGCGATGAGAGAGCGGCTTGCCCAGATTGGCCACCAAGTGTTTCAGAACATCGAATTCCTTCGGCGTGAGGTGCACGTCGCGTCCACGAACAATTACCTGGCGGTTCTCGAAATCGATCGTCAGGTCTTTGCCGCTGAACGTGGGAACGGCATCGCCGGGTGCGTACCTGCGCAGAGCTGCCCGGATTCGCGCGAGCAATTCTTCGATGCCAAAAGGCTTCACCACGTAATCGTCGGCGCCGGCGTCGAGCGCAATCACTTTGTCGCGCTCCGCATTTCGTACCGTGAGCATGATGATCGGCGCGTCGGACATTTCTCGAATCTCGCGAGCCGCTTCGATGCCGCCGATTCCTGGCATATTCACGTCGAGCAAAATCAAGTCAGGCCGTTCCTTACGAACAGCGTCAACCGCCTCTTCTCCCGTCGTCGCCTCCCGGATAACGTAGCCGTGGCTGGAAAGCGTGGTTCGCAGCACGCGCCGGATTTGCGGCTCGTCGTCCACGATGAGAATGTCTGCCGCGTTCATCGCGTCTCCCTCGTACTGCGATCCACGGGTAAGGTGAATGAAAAAACCGAGCCGTGCCCGAGCTGGCTGGTCACGGAGATGTTGCCCTTGTGCGCCACGATGATAGCTTTCGCGATGGGCAAGCCCATCCCCGTGCCGCGTACCAGGTAACGTTGGTCCTTCCCGCGGTAAAACTTGTCGAAGATCATGCCTTGTTCGAAATCGTCAATTCCAGGGCCGCGATCCGCCACGCTGGTGGTGACGGCGTCTCCAGTCAGCTCCGCGGAGATCGTGATGGGCTGATCCTTGGGCGAATAAATGTTGGCGTTGTCAATCAAGTGGACCAGGGCATCTTTGACGCGATTCAAATCCGCCCGGACGGGAGGAAGATTTGGGCTGAGGTTCACGTTGACGACGCGGCCGGCCAGCGAGGTATTGCACTGCGCCAGAGCGGCGTCGATGATTTCTTCGAGCTGCGTCGGTGCGAGCTTCAGTTCAAATTCGCCGGCCTCGAGACGAGACATTTCGGCGGCTTCCTCGACGAGACGGTTCAGGCGGTCGCATTCCTCATTAATAATCGTCAGCAGCTCGCGTGACTGGCCGGGATCCGGATTATCAGCAGCCATCAAGCTCGTCGTCGCGGCTTTAATGGATGTCAGCGGCGTGCGGAAATCATGCGCGATGGAATCCAGCAGCGCGGATTTCAGCCGCTCGCCCTGGCGTTCCGCTTCTGTTTCTCCCAGTTTTTCGACGGCTCGCGCTCTCTCAATGGCGATAGCCACCAGGCTGCTCACAGCCTCCAGCGTCTGGCGCGACAGCCGCGAGCCGGAAATTCCCAGGCTGCCGATGGGGCGCACGCCCATTCGCACTGGAATGAAGTACAGCCCTTCTTGCGATTCGAACACGCCCTCATCGCGAAGAAATACGGACTTCATTTTTTCTTCGTCCAAATGAGAAGCGCCGAATCCAGAACGGTAAAATTTGTCCTTTTGCGGAAGAAAAAGTTCCGCGGCGCCGCCTTCGAAACTCTCCACGATATAGTTCGGGATGGCATTCATGAGCTGAATGACATTGCCTTCGGCCAGGAGCTTTTGGCTGAACTTGTAAAGGCGTTCGATTTCGCGGCGGCGCTGATGAGATTCGTCGGCCTCCTTGCGAATCCGCGCCGAGAGCTGGCTTCCCATGATGGAAGTCACGAGAAAAGCAAACAGGGCCACCCAGTTTTGCGGGTCGGCAATGGTAAAAGTTCCAACCGGTGGAAGAAAGAAATAATTGAACGCCAGCACTGCCACGAGCGACATGAAGACCGAGACGGCCATCCCCCATACCGCTGAAACTGCTAGAATAGCCAGCAAAAAGGTAAGTGCGATGGTCGTCTGATTGACGTCGCGAGCGTGGCGATAGAAGAGGGTGAGGCCGGCAACGATGGCGAGCGACACGGCAAATCCAAAGACCCGGCCGCCAAGCATCCTCTGCATCCCGGTATTCTATCGTATGAGCAGCATTTGAAACGGAGAAGCTGGCCCCTTGCCCAAGAAACCCGAAGACTGGCTGGAAGTCGCCTCGCCATCGCAGAAAACGCGCGGGATCTTTAAACTATTTCTCGGCTATGCGCCAGGTGTTGGCAAAACTTACAGCATGTTGAGCGAAGCGCTGCGCCGGCGGAGCCGCGGCGAAGACGTGGTTATAGGCGTCGTGGAAACGCACGGCCGCAAAGGAATCGAAGAACTGGCCTTGCAAATGGAGGCCGTCCCGCGCAAGAAAATCGAATACAAAGGAACGGTATTCGAAGAAATGGATATGGACGCCATACTTGCGCGAAAACCCGGTGTAGTGCTTGTGGACGAACTGGCGCACACCAACATTCCCGGCAGCAAACATCGCAAACGATACGAAGACGTGCAAGACCTTCTGGCCGCCGGCGTCGACGTCGTCTCGACCTTGAATATTCAGCACATTGAAAGCATTGCGCCGGTAGTGCGTTCGATCACGGGGATTACGGTACGCGAAACGGTTCCAGATTGGGTTCCTCTGACGGCCACGGAAACCGTGATGGTGGACTTGACTCCGGAAGCCTTGCACAACCGCATGAAACGCGGCGATGTTTACAGCACGGAAAAAGTCGAACGCTCGCTCAAGAATTTTTTCCGCCGCGGTAATCTCATTGCGCTGCGCGAGCTCGCCCTGCGCCAGGTCGCCGAACAGGTGGACCGCAGCCTCGAGACGTACATGGAAGACGAGGACATCCGCAAAAACTGGGGTGTCCGCGAACGCATGGCGATCTGTATCTCCGGGAATCCCGCCGGCCAGTATCTGGTCGCGCGCGGCGCACGTATGGCTCGACGCATGGATGCAGAGCTGTACGTCATCCACGTCGAACGGGAAATAGGGCCTAAGGAACAGAATGCAGCCGCGCTCGCGGCGAATCTGCGTTTTGCGGAAAGCCTGGGCGCGAAAGTGGTTCGGTTGAAAGGCCGCAGCGTCGCCGATGCCGTGGCGGACTTCGTGCGCGCGAAACACATTACGCAAGTGATTTTTGGCCGGGCGCCGATTCACGACTGGCGCAAATATCTCTATCTATCCGCCGTGCACCGGTTCCTTCGCGAATCTCCCCCGGTGGACGTCCATATCGTCACGCAAGAAGCCGAAGACTAGCGACCTTCAGGGCGCGACAGTTCCTTGCAGCGTACCGCTCAATTCCAATTCAATCTCGACCGCGGGATCTGCCTTCAGCAAAAATGTGTTCGGACTTTTCAATCCCCACTGAATGTAAGGCACACTGAATTTCGCGGAACCTTTCCATCTATTGCCGTTTAATTCCGCCTGCACCGGTACGGCCAATTCATGTTCACTGCCATGCAGAAGGAAAGTTCCGTGCAGCTGCACGCTGGACGCGCCCTGCGCCAGAACTTTTCCCTCGATACGGTTGGGGCGAAAGATCACTTCGCCAAAGCGACCGCTCTCAAGGATTTCGTCGTGCATTTTCTTGTCGCGTGAATCGTTGCCGCTCTGGCCGCTGGCAGCATCCGCAACAAACTCGCCGCTGGCCTTCCCGCTCGCCGGATCAAACTTCAAAAGGCCCCGCTTCAGGTTGAAAGTTCCATGCACCGTATGAAGTGTGGTGCCGAGCGTCCAGTTTAATTTGCTCTGCGCGGGATCGAGACGCAGCGTTACGTCTCCAGGATTCGCCTGTGCCTGAATGGCCGGCTGCGCGGATTGTGCCCACATGTGCGCCGTCACAAAAGCCAGCGCGGAACAAATCCAAATGAGCCGAACGCGATTCCCGTAAAATCTACCTTGCTGTATCTTCATCGCCATCCAATCACACTGTCAGAAAACGCCAGCCAAAGGCCGCGCTAGCCGCCGTCAACTGCAGGGGCCGCGTCTCTCCCACATGGTAGGCAAGCACACGTTCAAAGAGTTGCGGCGCAGCTTCCAGCGCGCGCATGGTGCGTTCACGCAGACTCCTCCGTCGGTCCAGCAAAAGCAGCAGGTTCCCCACGATCCGCGGTCTTCGGAACAAGCCCCGATGCGCCGCGTGATAACTCTTCAGATTGCCCGCAGCAAGCGCAGCGGCGAGCGCTGTCGCTTGCCTGAAACTGAGGGATAGCCCTTCCCCGGTAATCGCATCCACGCTGCCTGATGCGTCTCCAACCAGCGCCACGTTTCCCCGGTGCACCTGTTTCAACTCGAACATGCCCGTCACCGCTCCGCGTTCGACGCTCGACTGCTCAGCACCCTTGAGCAGGTTCGCCAACTTCGGAAATTTCGCGAGCATCTCATGAAAGCGCGTATCGGCCCGATTTGAAATCAGCGCGACGCAAATCTCTTGTTCCGCGACTGCCGTTATGTAGGCCTGCGCCTCTTTGCCCCAATGAACCTCGGTGAAATCGCTCCAGGGCGCCACCCGGTAATGCACGCGAAACGCGAATCTTCTTCTCTGCGGCGTCAGGCTCTCCAAGCCGCTCCACTTCCGTACGCGCGAACGGCTTCCATCAGCTCCAATGACCCATCGGGCACGTATTTTATTCCCGGCAGCCACGGCTCCTTCTTCCCAAAGCCCTGTCACCGGAGTATTCCACAGCAAATCAACTCCGCAGTCTCGCGACCGCTCAATCATCCTTTGGTGCAAAATTTCCCGCCGTATCCCGAGCCCGAGCCCGCCAGGAAAACTCGCGCTTACCGAGGCGCGCTCATCCTCAAACTGAATGCCTCGAAAGGCGCACCCATCCGTTGCGCGCAGATCGACTCCGAGTTCGGCCAGCACCTTCAGCCCATCAGGTAACAATCCTTCTCCGCATGCTTTTGTGATGGGAGGCTTCGCGCCATCCGCAACGATCACCCGCAAACCCCGTGCCCGTGCTGCAATCGCAGAGGCCAGCCCGGCTGGACCTCCGCCCACAACGAACACATCCGTGTCACACCCCATGCATCCTCCATTGCCGCAAAGCTAACTTTCCTGCAAAGATCGGAAGGGTTTACAACTGAGGGCATATCCATGGAACCTGGCGGCGAGGGTGGCTTCCAGCCGGTCAAACTGCAAAGGCCCGGCCGGGCTACCGTGTGCAGTCACTCCCTAAAGGACGCGCCGCCATGGTTGCATTGAATCCGATCCTAATTATAGCGGTGCTTGGGACCGGCACCTGTGCATTAGTGAACAGCCAGAATCGGCGGACGAAAACGGGCGTCCGAAAGCCTTCTCCTTGGCAGCCATTTGCGCTCTGGTCCCAAGATTGACACGCGCGCATGCACGCAAGCCGCAAATCTGGAATTTTAGATGCACAATCCGCCAAAGGTGTGCCTGGGCAATTTGCAAAACCTTCTCGGTCTACGCGGTTGGAGCTGAACTTCTTGTATAAACTGTGCTTATTTCAATGAACATAAGTATTAATTTGACTGATTGACTCCTCCACCTCCATCCTGTTATCTTCATGGCGGCTAATCATGATCGCTGTCGCCATCTCGAAGCACCGCACCGGCTCCGCATCCTTTTTGCGGGGCGCTGGAATTAGCGTGGTTGTGCGAATTATCCCTGTCATCGTACGGGGAGCAACACTATAGATGATGGCCGCCTAACACAGCATCACCGCAGAGTTTCGGGGCCATCATCAAAACCAAGATGATGGCCCCAAGTTTTTTGGGCGCAGCATCGCAGGCAACTGCTCAAGAAAGCCCGCGGAGGAGAACGCAACTGTGACTGGATCTTCGTTGAAGTCTCGCAGCAGCGCACTAATCGACGGACCCCATCGTGCCGGAGCGCGCTCCATGCTGCGCGCCTGCGGGCTTCGCGATGACGATTTCAGCAAACCTCTCATTGGCGTTGCGAACACTTGGATCGAAATCGGCCCGTGCAATCTTCACCTTCGTGAACTGGCGGTGCACGTTAAGGACGGCATTCGCGCCGCCGGAGGCACTCCTCTCGAGTTCAACACGGTTTCTATTTCCGACGGCATCACCATGGGCACGGAGGGCATGCGGGCTTCTTTGATCAGCCGCGAAGTCATCACCGACTCCATCGAACTCGTCACCCGCGGCAACCTTTTCGATGCGCTTGTCGTTCTCGTCGGATGCGACAAGACGATACCCGCCGGCATCATGGCTCTAGCGCGTCTGAATATCCCCGGGCTAGTGCTATATGGCGGATCGATTGCGCCAGGCAAATTTGAAGGCCACGCCGTCACAATCCAGGACGTTTACGAAGCGATCGGCAGCCATTCGCACGGCGACATGTCCGATGCGCGGCTCAAGGCTTTGGAAGAAACCGCATGCCCGGGAGCGGGCGCTTGCGGCGGCCAGTTCACCGCCAACACCATGGCGCTCGTTTGCGAATTTCTCGGCATTGCACCCATGGGTCTTTCGAGCGTTCCCGCGACGGATTCCGGCAAAGCTCACGCTGGCCATCGCGCGGGCGAACTCGTCATGGATCTTCTGCGCGGCAATGTCACGCCGTCCAAGATCATCACCAAGGCCGCCATCGAGAATGCTATCGCCGGAGTCGCCGCCACCGGCGGCTCGACAAACTCCGTCTTACATTTGCTGGCGATCGCCAACGAAGCGCACATTCCCTTGAGCATCGACGATTTCGACCGCATCAGCGCGAAAGTTCCGATCATCGCCGACCTCAAGCCCGGCGGCCGATTTGTCGCCACGGACCTCTATGCCGCTGGCGGCACAGCGCTAGTTGCTAAACGGCTGCTTGATGCGAAATTGCTTCGCGGCGACGCCATCACCGTCACGGGCCACACCATTGCCGAAGAAGCCGCCGCCGCAAAAGAAACTCCCAACCAGGAAGTCGTCCGAAAAATCGACGCGCCTTTGAAACCGACTGGCGGCCTCGTCATTTTGAAAGGCAATCTCGCGCCGGAAGGCTGCGTCATAAAAGTTGCTGGCCACGATTACCAGCACTTTCGCGGCCCTGCACGCGTTTTCGATAATGAAGAACTTGCTTTTGCCGCCATCGAGAAGAATCAGATTAAAGCTGGCGATGTCGTCGTGATTCGCTACGAAGGCCCGAAAGGCGGCCCCGGCATGCGCGAGATGCTTGCCGTCACGGCCGCCCTCGTCGGCGCGGGCCTCGGCGATTCCGTCGCTCTGCTCACGGATGGACGTTTTTCTGGCGCAACGCGCGGCTTCATGGTTGGCCACGTTGCACCCGAAGCTGCGAACGGGGGCCCCATCGCGGCCGTCGCTGATGGCGATATCGTTGTCTTCGACATTGCGACCCGTAAGCTCGACGTTGAATTGACCGACGCCGAAATTCAAAAACGCTTGGCCTCATGGAAACCTCCGGCTCCGCGTTTCACAAGCGGCGTGATGGCCAAATACGCTTTGCTTGTTTCCTCGGCTGCCATTGGCGCGGTGACCGCTGTGCCTGCATCGTTTGCATCACCTACTCAGCCTCAAGCAGTTGCGCCGGCAACTCCGCACGCGCAATTGGGAAGGACTCTATGAAGCTCACTGGCGCGGAAATCCTCTGCGAATCGCTTACCAAGCTGGGCGTGCAGCATATTTTCGGATATCCGGGCGGTGCGATTCTCCCCGTCTACGACGCGCTCGGCAAATCCAAGCTCCATCACATTCTCGTTCGCCACGAACAAGGCGCCACGCACATGGCCGATGGTTATGCGCGCGCCACCGGCGGAGTTGGCGTGGCCATGGCCACATCTGGCCCAGGCGCAACCAACATGGTCACCGGCATCGCCACCGCCATGCTCGATTCTTCTCCCGTTGTCTGCATCACCGGCCAGGTGAGCAGCAAGTTGCTCGGCTCCGACGCCTTCCAGGAAATCGACATCACCGGCATCACCATGCCGATCACCAAACACAACGTAGTGGTCTCTCGCGCCGAAGACATTGCGCGCACTGTCCGCGAAGCGTTTGTCATTGCGAACACCGGACGTCCGGGTCCGGTCCTCGTCGATATCACAAAAGACGCGCAACAGGCTTCGTGCGAATTCGATTGGGAAGCCGCTGCACCGAAACTTCCACAGAAGCGCGTGCGCAATGATCACAATCAGGAAGAGTTCGATCGCGCAATCGAACTGCTAAACACGGCCAAGCGCCCCGTGATTCTCGCCGGCCGCGGCATCATGCTTTCCGGCGCAATGCACACCTTCGAGCAGTTCGTTCGCACTTGCAACATTCCCGTTGCCATGACGCTTCTCGGCATCGGCTGCTTCCCTGCTTCCGATCCAATGAATCTCGGCATGATGGGCATGCACGGCGAAGCCTGGGTCAATCACGCCATCCAGGAATCCGACCTGCTCATCGCTATTGGCATGCGCTTCGATGATCGCGTCACCGGCGACCTGCGCACCTACGCCAAGGGCGCGCGCAAAATTCATATCGAGATCGACCGCGCCGAAATCAACAAAAACGTCACCGTAGACGCCGCTCTTATCGGCGACGCGCGCGAAACGCTTGAAAAACTGATCCCGCACATCGTGAACCCAGACCGTGCACCGTGGCTTGCCCATATTAAAGAACTAAAGGGCGACTCCGCCGTCCGCGACATCCAAAGCCTCCCTGACAATGGCCATCTCTACGCCGCGCACGTTATCAACGACCTCTGGAAGGAAACGGGCGGCGAGGCCATCGTCGTCACCGACGTCGGCCAGCACCAAATGTGGGAAGCGCAGTATTACCACCATAATCAGCCACGCACGCTCATCACTTCGGGGGGACTCGGCACGATGGGATTTGCGTTGCCCGCCGCGATCGGCGCCAAATTCGCCAAGCCGGACTCCGAAGTCTGGGTCGTCGTGGGCGATGGCGGCTTTCAAATGACCATGTGCGAGCTTGCGACCATCGTCCAGGAAAAAATAAATCTCAAGATCGCCATCATCAACAATGGCTACCTCGGCATGGTTCGCCAGTGGCAGGAATTTTTCTACGACAAGCGCTATGTCGCTACTCCGCTTGTTGCGCCGGATTTCGCCGCGCTCGCGAACGCTTTCGGTATCCGCGGTGAGCGCATCACTCAGAGGGGCGACGTGCTCCCGACCATCCGCTCCGCGCGCGAATCGAAAGAAACCGTTCTCCTCGACTTCCGCGTCGAGCAGGAAGATTCCGTCTATCCGATGGTTCCCGCGGGGGCATCGCTCCACGAAATGATTCGCCGGCCCGGAAATCCGCTCGTCGAAACGGCATCGGAGCCGTAGGGCCAGGAGCAAAGAGGACACCATGCAAACACTCGTCGCTTACGTCGAAAATAAACCGGGCGTGCTCAACCGCGTCTCTTCGCTGGCTCGCCGCCTCGCCATCAACATCGATTCGCTGACGGTCGGCCCAACCGATAACCCCGAGATCGCCCGCATGACTATCGTCGCGCATACCGACGCGAAAGGCGGCCATCGTCTCGAAGCCAGCCTCGAGAAATTGGTCGACGTGCTCCTCGCGGAAAATATCTCTGAACGTTCCTTGCTCGAACGCGACCTGGCACTCATCAAAGTCCTCGCCGATCAGCAGTCCCGTCCGCACCTGATGGAACTCATCAAGGTTTTTCGCGCTCGCGTTGTGGACGTAGCTCCCGAATCCCTGATCATCGAGGTCTCCGGCACCGTAGACAAAATCGACGGCCTCCTCGAAGTCCTGCGTCCCTTCGGCGTCCTTGAAATGGCTCGCAGCGGCCGCATCAGCATGACGCGCGGAGGTGACTTGCTTCGTCCGCCGACTGCGAGCGATACCGCGGCGCAAACCCTGATAACAAGATAAGTTTGTGGCAGGGACTACAGTGAGGATAAACCTTTTAGAATCAGTGATTACGAAAAACGCCGTAAGTGTTGCATCTAAAAGACTTGCAGCTCCCCTAAGTCCTTTATCTGCAACGTTTACCGAAAACCGGGGGAGGGGTCGAAGATACCCCACCTGAATTCAGCTGCCTGGTCTTCCGTGGTTCGGCAGACGGTGGTCCCAAGCGCTGGTTTTGAACGCTTCTAAATCCCGGCCGTAACCCGGCCCAAGAGGAAAAAATGGCAAATCTCTACTACGACGACTCCGCGGACCTGGCTCTCATCCAATCGAAAAAAGTCGCCATCATCGGCTACGGCTCGCAAGGCCATGCGCATTCGCTCAATCTGCGTGACAGCGGCGTAAACGTCCGCGTCGGCCTCCCCGAAGGCAGTGCTTCCCGCGCTAAAGCCGAAAAAGAAGGCCTGACGGTCAGCACGCCCGCGCAGGTCGCCGAATGGGCCGACGTCATCATGATTCTCGCGCCGGACACCAAGCAGCCCAAGCTCTATCGCGAACAAATCGAGCCGCATCTCCACGAAGGCAAAACGCTGATGTTCGCGCACGGGTTCAACATTCGCTTCGGCACCATCAAGCCGCCCAAAGATGTCGATGTTTCCATGATCGCTCCCAAAGCCCCTGGCCATCGCGTCCGCGAAGTCTTCACCGAAGGCGGCGGCACGCCCGCGTTAATCGCCATTGAACAAGATGCCAGCGGCACCGCAAAAGCTCTCGCGCTTTCTTACGGCAAAGGCCTCGGCTGCACGCGCGCCGGCGTGCTTGAAACTAGCTTCACAGAGGAAACGGAGACCGATCTCTTCGGCGAGCAAGCAGTCCTCTGCGGCGGCGTCAGCGAACTGATCAAAGCAGGCTTCGATACGCTCGTCGCCGCGGGCTATCAACCCGAGGTCGCCTATTTCGAGTGCATGCATGAACTCAAACTCATTGTCGATCTCATCTATCGCGGAGGCCTCAGCTACATGCGCTATTCCGTCAGCGACACAGCCGAGCACGGCGACTACACCGCCGGCCCGCGCATCATTACGCAAAAAACACGCGAAGAAATGCGCCAAATCCTTGCCGAAATTCGCGACGGCAGTTTCGCCAAAAAATGGGTTGCGGAAAACGAAGCCGGCTGCCCGAATTTTCTCGCCACGCGCAAGCGCGAACAGAGCCATCCCGTCGAACAACTCGGCCCGAAGCTTCGCGCCATGATGCCTTTTCTTCAGCCTATAATCGCCCCTGGCCTGGAAGAAAAAGCCGCCGCCACGAAAAAATGAGGAAACAATTCGGCCGGCCTCCCGTCATGCTTTCTTAAACGCGGATTATTACATCTGGCGCGGCGAGTCGTGTTTTTGTCGAGCTGCAGGCGAGAGTATCCTATTCAGTTTGCAGCTTTCATCTGCAAGTCGTTATCTAAATTAACTATTCAGGATAGTTGACATGCTCGAAGTTTTGGGCAATTCTCTGGCGCCATGAAACGACCACCGATTCCCCCTCAAGCCTCAGCTCCTTCGTTGGCGGAGCGCATCGAAGACCTCAGCGCCAAACGCCAGGAGATTATCCGGCCGATACTCGAGCATCCGCGCGACTACGTGCTGCTCAGCGTACGCGCGATGGCCAAGCGTCTTCATACCGACCCGGCCACCGTCGTCCGCATCGTGCGCGGACTCGGCTTCGACAGCTACCGTGAATTTCAGCGCCATCTCCATGACCTTTCCATCGCTTTCGCCACATCGCTCGATACGATGCAGTCCGCCGGTCCCGTCACCGTCAGCAGCATGCCAGCCTATGTGCGCGACGCTCTCGAGCAGGACCTCAAAAATTTGCACGGCCTCAAGAACAGCCTTGATGCGCCTCGGCTCGTCTCACTTGCCAAGCGCTTCTACGACGCTCGCCGCATCGTGATCCTTGCCGGCGATCTTGCCGCCATTCTCGCCGACTATCTCGAATATCAAATCACCTTGCTTGGTCTTCCCGTATTCACGGCCACCTCCGCGGGACGCATCGCTCACCTCGTCCGCACTGTAAGTCCCAAGGATCTCGTCATCGCCATCAGCTTTCGCCGAGGCCTCCGTCAAACCGTGGAAGGCGTCCATCTGGCGCATGCCCGCAACGCTTACTGCGTCGGCATTACGGACACCTATGTCTCCCCGCTTGCGCGCGAGTGCGATGAATTATTCCTCGCCTCGGTCGAATCAACTTCGTTCGGCGCTTCGTATTCCGCGCCCATCACGCTCGCCAACGCCATTCTCGCCGCCTGCGGCCAATATCGCCGTCCGCAAACGCTCGCCATCCTCAAGGAAATAGCGGAAGAGCAGCGCAAAGGCTTCCGCTGGTACACCGTTTAAGTTCATACTCGGTCGCAATGAAACAATCGTTTCTGGGATATATTGCAGTAGAGCTGCATCTGATGCCCCGCCGGACGATTTGTCCGCTTGCTCGAACTGGCGTCTTCGCCCACGGCCCTCGATTTGGCAACATTTGTATCTCGCGCGACTTCCTAATCTCGGGTATCATGTCTCGCACGTTGCGATGGATCCGGCGTGATCTTGGCCAATGGTGACGACAGCAAATGACTCCGCAGCAAATCCGTCAAAGCAATCACCGATCAGCGAAATCGAAGTTAAATTTTCCCTTTCATCTGCTTCCTCTCCTTCTTGCCGCGCTCTTGCTCTGGGCTCCCGGCTCTCCGCGGACAATCCTCCCCGTCTCTCACTCCCGGACCGAAGCCGCCCGACATCCCACTAGCCTGGAAGCCTTGGATCGGCGAATTTACGGCCCGCTTCCGTCGAATGCCAGCGGCAACTATTTACGCGCTCAGCGAAAAAGACGGAAACTCGATCTGGATTCTGCAACAAGGGGAAAAGCAGAGGCTCCCACATACAAGACAGTGGAGATGTTTGCCCTAAATGAGCCAGCCGCCGACGGATGTCTGCTCACGGCCTGATATTCGCACTTGGACTCCCGCTTCCTGGTCATGTTCGCCTACCCGAATTGTGAAGTTTACGCCCGCACTCCTGCAATGCCCGTCGCCCAAATTCTGATCAAGCCCGTCAGTGCTGTCTCTGAACCTTCGTCCCGAAGCTCTTGCAGCCTCACCTCCCGTCGAAAAGGGCCCGTTTCGGAAGCCGGAGCTTGTTGAACTGACGACTCTCGACCCGGCGATTCATCTCGACATCCGCTACGCAACTACAAACGACTTTCTCGGCACGCCCGTTTACACTCAGGCGCGCGCTTTCATGCAACGCCCGGCAGCCGAAGCGCTCGTTCGCGCGCTCCACAAACTCGAACCGCTTGGCTACGGCTTACTCATTCACGACGCGTACCGCCCGTGGTACGTGACCAAAATTTTCTGGGACGCGACTCCTCCGGAAGGCAAGATCTTCGTCGCAGATCCGTCGCAGGGCTCCCGGCACAATCGCGGCTGTGCTGTCGACCTGACGCTCTACGATCTTGCTACCGGCAAGCCTATCGAGATGCCTGGCACTTACGACGAGATGTCTCCGCGGTCGTTTCCTGATTATCCCGGCGGCACCTCTCTTGAGCGGTGGCATCGCGATCTTTTGCGACGCGCGATGGAATCCGAAGGCTTCACCGTCTACGAGCACGAATGGTGGCATTTCGATTACAAAGATTGGCGCGAGTACCCCATTTTGAACATCAAGTTTGAAGATTTACATTCCGGCCAGGGACTCGCCAGCGCTCAATAGCGCGCGTGTCTCAGCCGATTTATCCGGAGGATTTTAACTTGTACACCAGCCGCCGCAGTCTCCGTTGCTCCGCCGCACTCTGTCTCGCGATTTTGTTTCTTCGTCGCGCCGAGGGCGCTTCGCGCGCAATCGACGGCTACTCTCGCCGAACGCATTCAAAAGGTGATGGACCGCCCCGTTTTCGCGCACGCGAATTTCGGCGTTGAGTTCTACGACGTCGCCACCGGCAAGATCGTCTACTCTCTCAACGCCAATAAGCTCTTCGTTCCTGCGTCCACCACAAAGACGCTTACCGAAGGCACCATGCTCGCAAAGTTTGGCGCTGACTATCATTTCCACACGCGCATCTATCGCACCGGGCCGATCGACAAAAAAGGCACGCTGAAGGGCGACCTCATCCTCGTCGCCAGCGGCGATCCCGACCTTTCCAATCGCATCCAGCCCGATGGCACGCTGAGCTTCGTCGATGAAGACCACTCCTACGGCGGTCCAGCCGTCGCAGGCGATCCCCTCGCCGTCATCAAAGAACTCGCGAAAGCCGTCGCCGCCAAGGGCATTCACAAAATCGAGGGCCGTGTTCTTGTCGATGCCAGCCTTTTTCCGGATGGCAGCAAGGAAGGCGGCACTGGCGTCGTCATCTCCTCCATCGTGGTGAATGACAATGTCATCGACCTCGTCGCGACGCCGGGCGCGAAGCTTGGTGATCCCGTTTCTCTCGACGTTTCACCCAAGACTTCTTACGCCACATTTGTGAATCACCTCACGACGTCCGCCGTGCGGCGGGAAGACCGATATACAGGATCCAGCGATAGTCACAAACGCAGATGGCTCACTAACTGTCACGCTGACGGGCACTCTCCCCGTCGGTGCGCCGCCTCTCACTGCTCCCTACGCAGTTCCTTCGCCGACAAAATTTGCGGAAGTTGTTCTAGCCGAATCTCTCGCTTCCGCCGGTGTTGAGATCAAGGCTCCCAAAAATGCTTCCGCGCCGGACTTCAAGAGGTTTTCTAGTCTTTACACTCCCGACAACCAGATCGCCGAGCACGTTTCACCTCCGCTCTCCGAAGAAATCAAAGTCACCCTCAAAGTCAGCCAAAATCTTCACGCCAGCATGGGGCCGTATCTTCTGGGCACGCTCATCGCCAAGGATCCCGTCGATCCCGTCCACTCCGGCTTCAAGATCGAGCATGCTTTTCTGCAGGCGGCCAATCTCGACCTTTCCGGCGCCTCGCAAGGCGACGGCGAAGGCGGCGACTGGGGCGATCTCTTCAGTCCAGACTTCATCGCGCACTACATGGCTTACCTGAGCACTCGCCCGGACTTTCGCGTCTTTTTCAAAGCGCTTCCTATTCTCGGCAAGGATGGCACGCTCGCAAAAATTCAAGTCAACAGTCCGGCCGCAGGCCACGTCTTCGCAAAGACGGGAACATTCGGCTCCGAAGACAAGCTCAACGGCAAGATGATGCTCAATGGCAAAGGACTCGCTGGCTTTGTCATCACCGCAAGCGGCCAGAAGCTTGCCTTCGGGGCTTATGTGAACCATGTCACTCTCCCGCCCGACCCCGATGCCGCTCAGGAAATTGGTGGCCAAGCGCTCGGCGAGATTGCTGCCGCCGCTTATGATGCGCCGCTAGATGCTCCAGCGGAGGCACCAACTGCCTCGGCGGCGCCCAATTCTTACGACATCATCATTCGCAACGGCCACATCCTCGACGGCACCGGCAACCCCTGGTACGCCGCCGACGTTGCCATTCAAGGAGATCGTATTGCCGCCATCGGCGACCTGCACGATGCCCACGCCAAGCGCGAAATTGACGCCAAAGGGCAAATCGTCTCTCCCGGCTTCATCGACATGCTCGGCCAATCCGAATGGTCCCTCCTGCTCGACAATCGTTCTCTCAGCAAACTCTCTCAAGGCATCACTTCAGAAATTACCGGCGAGGGCGGTTCCATCGCCCCACAAAACGAAAAAACTCTCGTTTCCATGAAGCCTCTTCTTGACCAATTTAAATTCAACGTGGACTGGACCACTCTCGACGGCTATTTTCGCCGGCTCGAAAAGCAGGGCACGCCCCTCAACATCGGCACTTATGTCGGCTCGGCGCAAGTGCGCGAAGCCGTCATCGGCGATGACGATCGCGCTCCCACGCCAGCCGAACTCGAACAAATGGAATCGCTTGTCGAGCAAGCGATGAAGGATGGCGCGCTCGGCGTCTCCAGCGCCCTCATCTATCCGCCCAATATTTACGCCAAAACGGACGAACTTATCGCGCTCGCGAAAGTCGCTTCCAAATACGGTGGTCTCTATGCCACGCACATGCGCAGCGAAGGCGCATCCGAAATGCAGGCTCTGGATGAAGCTATCCGCATCGGACGCGAAGCCAATCTCCCCGTCGAAGTTTTTCATTTGAAGGTCAGCGGCAAAGCGCGCTGGGGCAACATGAAGAAGGTAGCGGCAAAAATTCAAGCCGCACGCGATTCCGGGCTCGATATCGCCGCTAGCATGTATCCCTACCCCGCGGGCGGCACGGCACTGGCCTCGGCTCTCCCACCGTGGGTCGCTGACGGCGGCACGCAAAAACTCCTCGCGCGCCTGAAAGATCCCGCCGTGCGCGCACGCATCAAAGAGGAACTGAAGGGCGATCATCCCAACTGGGAAAATCTCTACTACGATTGCGGCGGAGGCGCGGGCGTTCTCCTCGCTTCGATCGAAAAGCCGGAGCTAAAACAGTTCGAAGGCAAAACCGTCGCGGACGTCGCGAAAGTGTGGAAAAAATCTCCCGAAGACACGCTAATGGATTTCGTCATCGCCGATAACGCGCAAACCGGCGCGCTCTACTTCATGGCCAGCGAAGAAGACATCAAGACCGGCCTCGAACAGCCGTGGACCAGCATCGGCCTCGACGCCAACGAAATGTCTCTCGATGGACCCATCTTCGAGGCGCACACGCATCCTCGCGCGTTTGGTTCAATGCCGCGTTTCCTTGGCCATTACGTTCGCGATGAGCATCTGATGCCGCTGCCAGCCGCCATCCGCAAAATCACTTCCCTGCCCGCCCAGCGCGAGCATCTCCAAAACCGAGGCATCCTGAAACCCGGCTATTTCGCCGACGTCACCATCTTCGACCCGGCCACCATCATCGATAAAGCCACCTTCGTGAGCCCGGCGCAACTCTCCGAAGGCATCGACTACACCATCGTCAACGGCCAAATCGAATACGATCACGGCAAACTCACCGGCGCGACGGCTGGCAAAGTCCTCCGCGGACGTGGCTACCAACCCGAGGCCCACTGAAGTCCCGCGTCTCCGAACGCGAACACAAATTTCTCTCTTAGATAGCTCTATCTAATCGGTGGGAGATTAGATTCGAGCGGGAAAAATGCGCTGCCGCATAGTGCGCGACACTAGCCACTAGCAACTACCAACTAACCACTCTCTTCTCAGCTCAAGAAGATCTTTCCCATCTCCGCGACGCGCCGCTCGTACGTCATTTCTTCCCAGCCATGCTTGCCGTAATAGCGCAGAACAATCTTGTGGCCCGGCGCGATTTTCGCGCGCGCTTTCGTCAGCGAATCGGAAAGCTCGACCCACTCGCCATCCACAAGGTAACTGCCCTCCCAACCGCGCAGTTCGAAATGTCCATCATTCTTAAGGATCAGCGGCGCAGCGGCGCAGACGATCACTTTCCCGTCTACTTTGGCCTGCGTACATTCGTAGCTGCCGGAGACTGCCAGAGTCTGAGCTTCGGCGGGAGGAATCAGCGCGAAACACACAGCAGCGAAAGCTAAATACCGCCAGATGGCTGGCGTAACTCGGACGGGGCCCATGGGCATCTCCACCGCCGGGATGCGTTGCTGCGGGGCACCATCCCTGGCCATTGGTACAGGTGCAAGTCGCGCGCCAACGCCTCGGACTGCAACCTACTCATAATAAATAACTTAGAAAAGAGTGGACCTGTACCTCAGCTGCGTCAGGGAAGATTCATTCCTCTTTTTCGCACTCGGAGGGAATCCCCTTCTTGGCGTGGCCTACACGCTGAGAGGTGCTTAATTTTTCCTGCAGCTACTCAAACGGTAACTCCGCGACCGCCTGCCCATCTTTCCGCGGGTCGGAAGCTCCATAGTTCACGCCCGTTGCAAAGTCTCGCATGACCGCTTGACCGCCGCCCACCGCGCTGGAAAAGGTTCCCAACACCTTGATCACATGCCCTTTCGCCCTCAATTCGTCCGGCACCTTCCCGTTGAACCGGTTCTCCATCACTACATCGCATCCCTTGAAGCTGACCCTTCGGAAGCGCGGCGCCTCGATGGCCGCCTGAATGTTCATCTTGAAATCGGCGATGTTCGCGATGAACTGCGCGTGCGCCTGCGCCTGGTTCCATCCGCCCATAATGCCAAACGCAATCCGAGTATCTCCTCGCTGGGCAAAACCGGGAATAATCGTGTGCCTCGGCCGCTTGTGTCCCGCCAGCGCGTCCGGCGAGGCCGGATCAAGCTCGAACAGCCCCCCGCGATTTTGGAGCGCGAATCCTGTGCCAGCCGCAACGATTCCCGATCCAAACGCAGCATAATTGCTTTGAATCAGAGAAACCATGTTTCCGTCGCGGTCCACAACGGTCAAATACGTCGTATCGCTGCCGCCCGGAATCTCGCCTGCTTTCACGTCGCAATTCGCGTGCTCCGGATCAATCAACTTCGCCCGCTCCGCCGCCCACGCTTTTGAAATCAGCGTAGTCGACCGGAATCTTCTGGCCGCGCGGGTCGCCCAAATACTTCGCCAGATCCGCATAAGCCAGTTTCTGCGCCTCAATCTCGGCATGCAGCGCGTTCGTGGATCCAAATCCGTAGTCCTTTTGCCCCAGCGGAAATGTCTCCATGATATTCAGCATCTCGAGCGCGCCCATTCCCTGGCCGTTCGGCGGCATCTCGTAAACCGTCCAATCGCGATATGTCGTCGAGATCGGTTCAGCCCACTCAGCGGAAAATCCCGCCAAATCCGCCGCCGTCATCGTCCCGCTGTGCCGCTTCATCGCGTCCAAAATCTTCTTGGAAATTTCTCCTTTATAGAATGCGTTCCTTCCATGCTCGGCGATCTGTTCCAAAGACGCCGCCAGTTCTGGATTCTTGAAAACGTCTCCTACCTTCGGCGCATGATCCCCCGGCAAATAAAGGCTCGTCGCCGCGTCATCCCGCCGCAGAAGATCCACTTCCTCGGCCCAATACGCTGCATCCCACTCCGGCACGGGAAAACCGTCCTGCGCCGTTCGAATCGCCGCCGCCAAATCCTCCTTCAACTTCTTTCTTCCAAACTTGTCCGCCAATTTCTGCCAGCCATCCACCGCGCCCGGCACCGTGATGGAATTCACGCCCGCCTGCGGCATCTCTCGCAATCCCAGCTTGTGCAGATATTCGATCGTCAAGCCCGCCGGCGCCCAGCCGCTCGCGTTCATTCCATAAAGTTTGTTCGCTTTAGCGTCATACACAATCGCGAACAAATCTCCACCGATCCCGTTCATCATCGGCTCGACCACGCCCATCATTGCGTTCGTGGCGATCGCCGCATCCACCGCGTTCCCGCCCCGCTCCAAAATCCGCGCGCCCGCCTGCGAAGCCAAAGGCGACTCCGACGCCACAATCCCGCCCTTCGAAATCACCATGGACCGTGTCTGACTCCGGTCCTGCCCGAATGCACCCACGCTCATCAGCAATAAACCTCCCGCCAAAACGAAAAGTCGAAGTACGCGTATCCACACCAGATTTCTCATGCTCCTCCTCAGTTCCTTTGCCAACACCCGCCAACAATGACCCGCATCTTACATCTCCTGCCAAATCAAAGTCTTCTCCTACTATGAGGAATTGGCATTGCGTGACTTCCTCCGGGCCACCGCCATCGCAGGAACGTCTGCCCTTTCACTCGTCAAATGAATGAAATTGGAATGGCCCGATGGACATTCTGGAAAATATCCAACAGGGTGTCGGTTTGGAACCCACTCCACAGATTGGGCAGACTGGCGCCTTAGCCAAGCGATTATCCTGACCCTATGGGTACCATCTTAGCTGATCCGCCAATACGCACTCCCTCTTTGCGGGAGCCAACCGGCCCTTCTGCGCCCAAAGGCAGCGAATCTTCGGAAGCGCCGCGGTTGCTTCGGTCTTTCCGCTACCTTCTCGCAGCAGCCTTTGTCGGAAGCCTCCTCCTGCCAGGCCTAGCATACATTTCAAGGCCGCTGCTTGCCGGCGAGGCGTCGACTCCTCTCGGTGGATTGTTGTTCCGAGCGGCGGTCTACGTCGCGGTCCTCCTGATTGCTCTTGCCGGCTTCTACGTCCTTCTCATAAAGACTGAACCCCTCCTCCGGAATCAATCCGCCGACCAGGCCGCCTACCTAGAAACCATATCCGGCCATTTCCTTACTCTCGCGATAGTCGCCTCGGCTGGCCTAAGCCTCTTTTTGGAGCTGGCGGTCATTCGCTGGCAAGGAACTATCTTCGAATTTTTTGCGTTTTACAAAAACTACGGCCTGCTCGCCTGCTTCGCGGGTCTCGGGCTCGGCTACGCTCTCTCTCGAAGCAAAGAGGGCATTCCCTTGAGCCTAACGCTGCCCCTGCTGGCCTGGCAGTTCGTTTTACTGATCGCACTCAGGTTCGGCATTCCCAGCCGCCCCTTTGACAGCCTGGATTCCGTCCCCTTTCGAGAGCAGCTCTCGATGGGTCTTCGGCCGAGCACTCCAGAACAGCTCCGCGTGATTTATTTGCTGCTGACAGTCGTATTTCTTCTTACGGCCCTCGCCTTTATCCCCATCGGCCAGCTCTGCGGCAAATTGATGGAACGCAAAACCCAGCTCTCCGCCTACGGATTGAATCTGTTCGGCAGCCTTCTGGGTGTCTTGCTGATGTTTGTGGTGAGTTTTCTTTGGACGCCGCCCCTGGTTTGGTTCGGACTGTGTTTCCTGGCGCTTATCTTTTTTCTCGTTCGCTCACCCAAAGCGCTTCTTTTTGCCATCTGTTCCGCCATGGCCGCACTGCTGGCGCTTGCGTGGCCTGTAAATCCTCTGGCCAACAAAATTTATTCTCCTTACCAGTTGCTTGAAGTCTCCTACGGCAAGGAAGGGCTGATGATGATCCGCGCTGCCGGACATTATTATCAGCGCGTGCACGATTTGTCGGGTCAAGCCGTGGCCAAAAATCCCGAGCTTCGCATCATTCGCAACTACTACGATCTTCCTTTCCGTATTCATCCCGGTGCGGACAACGTGGCCGTGGTCGGCGCGGGCAGCGGCAACGATGTCGCAGCTGCGTTGCGTTCCGGCGCCAAACACGTGGACGCCATCGAGATCGATCCCGCGATTCTCCTCACCGGCAAGGCCAATCATCCCGAACGACCGTACGATGATCCACGCGTCCATGCCGTCTTGAACGACGCGCGCTCCTTCCTGCGTACCACTCCTTCTCATTACGACTTGATTGTCTACGGACTGCTCGATTCTCATACGCTGCTCAGCCAGGCATCCAGCGTCCGCTTGGATTCGTTTGTCTATACCATGGAAGGCCTGCGCGAAGCTCGTGCCCGGCTCAAACCAAACGGTGTCCTCTCGCTCTCCTTCAGCGTCCTCAGCGATGAACTTGGAACCAAAATCTACCAGATGATGCGTGCGGCGTTTGACGGAAAGGATCCCGTCTGCATTTTCGCCTTGTACGACGGCTCCGTCATTTTTGCTCAGTCCAAGAACGGCGATTTGACCATTCCGCCCGAATTGCTCACGGAAACTCGCTTTGTCGATCGCACCGCTTACTATCGGAACTCCGGCCTTAAAGTGAGCCTTTCCACCGACGACTGGCCATTTCTGTACATGCCGCGGCGCGTTTACCCCGTCTCTTATCTCGTTGTACTGGGTCTGATTCTGCTGCTCTCACTTGTGATGTACGCAAGCTTTTTCAGCGAACGGCCGGACGTTTCCTATCTTCCCTTTTTCTTTCTCGGCGCTGGCTTTATGCTCGTCGAGACCAAAGCCATCACGGAGATGGGCCTCACCTTTGGAAATACGTGGCAAGTCATCGCCTTTGCTATCGCCAGTATCCTGGTGATGGCATTCCTGGCGAATGCGCTGGTCCAACGCGTGCGCATCAGCACGCCTCTCCTTGCCTACGTTTTCCTCTTCGCCACTCTCGCTTTCGGCTGGTGGATCGCCAAAGGTGGAGGACTGCCTTCCACCACCGCGGGCAGATTAGGAACGGCAGTGATTCTCAGTTGTCCTCTATTTTTCTCGGGCATCGTTTTCTCGACGCTGCTCTCCGCCCGTTCGCGCATCTCCAGCGCTATGTCCATGAACCTGATGGGCGCCATGCTCGGCGGCATTCTCGAGTACAACTCGATGTATTTCGGCTTCCGTTTTCTCTATGTGCTGGCCGCTGTTCTCTACGCGGCCGCTCTGCTTTCCGGCTTCACCTTCCGCAACAAAATCCCCGTTCCCGCAACCCAGCCCTAATCATCCTCGACCAGCTGTTCTCGTGCAGACGTCCCACCCCTCGTCCTTTGAGAGTAGGTTCTCGAAGTCCCAACAAGGAAACACCATACTTAATGCTGGTCTCTTATATGGCATGATTAAAAATCATGAGCACAGCCCGCAAGATCACCGGCGAAATTCCTGAGGAACTTCTCGAAAAAGCCCAACGCGCCAGCGGCGCGGGCGTTACAAAGACGGTCCGCACTGGTCTCGAGCTTCTCGCCGCATCGGACACCTATGCTCGCCTTCGCCGATTCCGCGGCAAGGTTCGTTTCTCTCGCACGGTGGCGCAACTTAAAGACGACCGATGATTGCCATTTTGCATCATCTCTATCGGATTTCAATAATCCGATCGCCAGACTTCAAACACGATTCGATCCTTGGCCAAGACCGCTCGAAAGCCGCACAGCAGCGCTGAAGTACGACAGTTGCCAAGACGAACCCAGATGACCTTAATTTCCGCGTCAGGCATAAGTCCTTTACTTGCCACTCTTACAAAAAAGACCCGGGGGTGGGGTATGCCCTCTCGCGCGTCTCCGCTCATCACTCGCTTTCCGACTGCTCGTTTTCCACTACTCACTACCCACTCCGCACTCCTCCTTGTACACTGGATTCCTCCTCCGCAATCCCTTTCGCCCTATCGCGGAGCTGCTGCCCATGACTGAAGAACACAAGTCCGCCTCCGCCGCGCGCCGCGCCCCCGACCCGAATCTCGATGCTCAAATCGACGCTCTCCTTGCCGGTCGCCATGCCGATCCCTTCGCCCTGCTCGGGCCGCACGCCGTTTCCACACCAGAAGGCAATCGCTGGGCCATCCGGTTCTTCCGCCCGGGCGCTGCAGATGCGAGTGTCCTTCTCAAAGGCTTTTCAGAACCCATCCGCGCATATCGTCTTCGCCCTGAAGGGTTCTTTGAAGCCACGCTCCCGGAAACGTATCGCGACAAGCCCGATCCTTCCGCGTATCGCATCCGTTACCGTTCCGGTTATGGCGAAACCGCCGAAGCTCTGGACTCATACGCCTTTCCCTACCTGCTCAGCGAGTTCGATCTTCATCTGATGGGCGAAGGGCGGCACTACGACACCTACGAAAAACTCGGCGCGCACCTGAAAACTCTAGAAGGCGTTCGCGGCGTGCATTTCGCGGTTTGGGCCCCCAGCGCGCAGCGTGTCAGCATCGTCGGCGACTTCAACCGGTGGGACGGCCGCGTCGATCCGATGCGCGCCCGCGGATCTTCAGGAATCTGGGAACTTTTCGTGCCCGAGCTCGCCGAAGGCGCCATCTACAAATATGAAATCATCGGCCCGAATGGCGCGATGCTGCCCCTCAAGGCCGATCCCTACGCCTTCCGTGCGGAGCTGCGTCCCAACACCGGGTCAGTTGTCGTCGATCTGGACACCTACCAGTGGGCCGACAAAATTTGGATGAGTCAGCGCGAGCAAAAAAATTGGCTCGAATCTCCCGTTTCCGTTTACGAAGTCCATCTCGGCTCGTGGCGCCGCGTCCCTGAAGACCACAATCGCTGGCTCACCTATCGCGAACTCGGCGATCAACTCATTCCCTATGTGAAGGATCTCGGCTACACCCACATTGAACTGCTGCCCATCATGGAGCATCCCTTCGACGGCTCCTGGGGCTATCAAACGATTGGCTATTTCGCCGCTACCAGCCGTTACGGCTCTCCCGCTGAATTCATGGAGTTTGTGGACCGCTGCCATCAGGCGGACATCGGTGTTTTTCTGGATTGGACTCCCGCGCATTTCCCGAGAGACACCTTCGGGCTCTCGCAGTTCGACGGAACCCACCTCTATGAGCATGCCGACCCGCGGCAGGGTACGCATCCCGATTGGGGCACGCTCGTTTATAATTACGGCCGCAACGAAGTCCAGAACTACCTCATCTCGAACGCGTTGTTCTGGCTGGACAAGTATCACATCGATGGCCTGCGCGTGGACGCGGTCGCTTCCATGCTGTATCTCGATTACTCTCGCAAGGCCGGGGAGTGGATCCCCAACGAGTTCGGCGGACGCGAAAATCTTCATGCCATTGCATTCCTCAAGCGGATGAATGAGGTCACTCACGGCCGTTTCCCCGGCATTCTCACCATCGCCGAAGAATCCACTTCCTGGCCCAGTGTAACGCGGCCCACGTATCTGGGCGGGCTCGGGTTCAGTCTCAAATGGAACATGGGCTGGATGAACGACACGCTGACTTATTTCTCCAAGAATCCGGTGCACCGCAAGTTTGAACACAACAAACTGACCTTCTCAATGCTCTATGCGTTCACCGAGAATTTCATGCTGCCTTTTTCCCACGATGAGGTCGTGCATGGGAAAAACTCTCTGCTGCACAAAATGCCCGGCGATTTATGGCAGCAATTTGCAAATCTCAGGCTTCTGCTGGCTTATCAATGCGCGCACCCCGGCAAGAAGCTTCTGTTCATGGGCCAGGAAATCGCGCAGCGCAGCGAGTGGAGCGAAGCGAACAGCCTCGACTGGCACTTGCTGCAACATAACTCGCACCGAGGCGTCCAGAATCTTGTCCGCGATTTGAATAAGCTGCTCTCCGCTCAGCCCGCTCTTCATCAAGTCGATTTCGTTTGGCAGGGTTTCGAGTGGCTGGACGCCAATGACGCGGACAACAGCGTCTTCGCCTTCGCGCGCCACGGCAAAGAGCCGGAGGACTTGCTCCTCGTTATCCTGAACGCCACTCCCGTAGTCCGTGAGGGATATCGAGTCGGCGCCCCCCAGCCCGGATATTACGAGGAAATCCTCAATACGGACGCCGCCAATTACGGCGGCTCAAATGTGGGAAATCTCGGCGGTCAAAATGCCTCGAATCAACCTGCCCAAGGCCGCGCGCACTCGCTTTGCCTGACGCTGCCGCCGCTCGCCGCTGTTTTTCTAAAATGGCGCTCTGGGTGAGCGCGCCGGATGCCAGGCGGATTGTCAGGAAGAGGAACTAAGTATAGGGACTTCCTGTTCTAGGACCCGTTTTCGGAGCGGCAGCCCGAATCTGCCGTGCCCGCATTTCTAGGTCTTCGGCCTTTGTCGGCTGTCCCGTTTTCCGCAGCAATTTGGCGTAGCTCTCTAGCACTGCTGCGACGTCCGGATGATCCTTGCCGAGAATTTTCTCGCGAATTGCCAGCACCCGTTGAAAAAGAGGCTCGGCATCGGAATATCGCCCTTCGGCGCAATACAAATTTCCCAGTTCCTGCAGGGAGAGAGCCACCGCGCGATGCTCAGGCCCCAGCGCTTTTTCGCGGATAGCCAGCGCACGTTGAAAGAGCGTGGCTGCCTCGAGATAGTTCTTGCGCTCGAAGTTCAGTTCGCCGAGATTGTTTAAGCTCGAAGCCACCGAAGGGTGGTCGGGCCCATATACCTTCTCTCGAATCGCCAGCGCGCGTTGTTGGAGATCGATCGCCTCGCCGTATTTTTTTCGAACCTGCTTCAGCTGAGCGAGACTTACGAGACTTGCCGCAACATCCTGATGCACCGGACCGAACGCGGCTTCGCGAATCGCCAGCGCGCGTTTGTAGAGTTTTTCGGCTTCCGAATAATGACCTTGGCGAGCGTTGAGTTCCGCGAGATTGTTCAGCGGCGTGGCCAGTTCAGGGCTGTTCGAACCCAGCGCTTTTTCGCGAAGATCGAGCACTCGGCGGAAATGCAGCTCGGCATCGACGAAATTGCCCTGCGCCTCGCGCAGCAAACCCAAATTGTTGATCGCGATGGTAACTCGCGGATCGCCAGCAGGGTACGCCTTCTCGCGAATGGCCAGAGAGCGTTTGTAGAGGGGTTCAGCGTCAGAAAATTTGCCTTCGTTGCGGTAAAGTTCCGCAAGGTCGTTGACGCTGACGACGAGGTCCGGATGTTCTGGCCCTAAAGCCTTTTCCTGAATGGAGATGGCGCGCGCGTAGAGCACTTCCCCGTCGTGGTAGCGGTTCATGGCACGATAGAGCTCCGCGAGAAGGCAGAGTGGCGTCGCCAACGCGGCGCTGTCAGGTCCCGACGATTCCTCTTCCAGGGCAAGGGAGCGCTTGAGCAAGGCCTCCGCCTCGGAAAATCTTCCTTCCAGGCGGTAAAGTTCGCCAAGCGCGGATACGCTGGCAGCTACGCGAGGGTCGTCGGCAGAGTAGGCCGCCTCGCGAATCTCAAGGGCTCGCTTGAAGAGCGGCTCGGCGGCAGGATAACGCCCCATCTGTCGGTATAGGTCGCCGAGATTGCCCAGAACTGGAGCAAGCGCAGGGTCCTGAGGGCCGCGGGCCTTTTCCCAAATCTCGAGCGACCTCTTATAGAGAGGCTCGGCATCGGCGAAACGGTCACGCTGCCTGTAAAGCTCAGCCAAGTTGTTCAGATTGGTCGCGAGCCGGGGATCCGCTGGTCCAAAGGATTCCGCCTGCTTTAAGGCGTCTGTGTAAAGCTTCTCGGCGGCGGCCAAGTCTCTCTCCTTATAGGCCGCACCCGCTGCCTCCATGTTTGCATCCCAGGAGGGCTGCTGGGCGACTGTCGCCGGGCACAAAACGAGAATGCAGACACAAAAAAGAATGCCCACCGGGCCAGATTTTCGAGAAACGATACCCACAACCCCACCACCTAACGAAACCGCGCACCTCTAAGGCCGTCATCCTATGGAATGAGTTGCGCGATGCAGACTTCTGTGGCGCCAATGTACCACAGGGGGCGGATGGAGGCATCCCGGAGGGCCAAACTGGACGGCGGGCCCACTTTGGAGGCGAACCGGAGAGCGGTGGGGAGCCGAAGCCGCAAATCAGGAAACATTTCCGGGAGGATCTTCGTATCTTTGTGCACATGCCCCAAGGAGGCATTCCGTCATGACCAACCACACCCGGCGCGTATTCCCCGTGATCGCTTTTCTAGCCGCCGCATGTCTCTTCGCCCCACTCGGGATCCAAGCCCAAACAAGTTCAAGCCAATCAAGTACATCCGCGCACGCGGACAAATGGCTTCATGTGCGTGTCGTCAAGACGAACTCCAAAGATGAGACCGTTCGCGTCAATGTGCCCTTGGCGCTGGCGGAAACAGTGTTGCCGGCTATCGACCACGACCGCCTCCACGACGGCAAGGTTCGCATCGGCTGCATGGACTGCGACGGCGTAGATATCCGCACTCTTTTTAATGCCGTTCGCAACTCGAAAGACGGCGAATTCGTGACCGTGCAAAGCAAGGATGCGGACATCAGCGTCGCGAAGAAGGACGGCCAATTCCTGGTGCATGTCCACGACAAGAATAAGCCAAAAGCTTCGCAGGTCGAGGTCAAAGTTCCGATGAAAGTGGTCGAAGCGCTGCTCTCCGGCGGCAAAGACGAGCTGGATATCGCGGCGGGACTACACGCTCTGGCGGCGGAAGGCGATATGGAGTTGGTTTCCGTGAAGGACGATGACAGCACGATTCGCGTGTGGATGGATTCCAAAAACATTACGGACTAGCTGACTGTGACGCGACGTCTCCACGATTGGGGCTTCAGAACAGTTATCTCGCGCAGGATAGCGGGAGACGGGAGAGGATAAGAAACATGGTGCTGCTCGGGAAAATCGCTCTGGGTTTTGGGGCCACTGTGGTGCTTGCGGGCGCTTATACCTTTCGCGAGGGTTTGCTGCGCGTGGACGTGGACCAAACTCATGGACACGAATCCCATGTCCACGTTTGGGTGCCCGCGGCGATGGTTCCGATGGCCGTGCGCTTTGTTCCCCGGCGGAGGCTCGAGGAAGCTGGAGAACACGCCGGGCAATATATGCCGCTAGTGCATGCGGTGGCGAAAGAGCTGCAAAAATATCCCGAGGCCGAGCTGGTTGAAGTGCGCGACGGCGATCAACACGTTCATATCCGCACACATGGTGGCACTCTGCTGATCGACGTGGACGAACCTGGTGAACACGTCCACGTGGCGTGCCCGTTGGCCACGATCGATGACGTTTCCCGCGAGCTTGCCGCGTTCGCGCCCGGCTCGTAAGAAAGAACCTCTAAACGGGGCCATCTGAGAGCGCCATTCGACGGGGTCCCGGTGTTGAACTAAGCTGGGCGAGCCTTTGAAACAATCGCTGGCAGCTACGAGCTCTTCCAGCAGCGCAAGAACCTCATAGAATCTTTTTGTGGCTATTACCGTCTCACTGCGGACTCTGCTGTCGCCTCATTGACGTTTCATTGCTTGGGGATCGAATTTCATGGGAGTTCCGGTAATGTGGTCCCTGGCATCGGTAATCACTTTGACGAGAGTCATGGAGTTGGTCGGCGTGGTTTCTTTCACCAAGCTCATTGGAGAAACCTTTGCGCTGGCCCAAACATCGCCTTTGCCGTCGTCTTTGGTCCAGTGATCGCACAGGAATGTGCCGGCTGGAACGATGATGGTCTCAACTCCGACCTTATGCCACTTTTCAAGTTCCGCGCTCGTTCGCGACTGGGCGTTCCCCATCATGTTCATGGGAAATTCCATGGGCGGTTGGCCGGGACGCTGCACGATCATGCGATGAAACTGGAAGTCATCTTTGGTGACGAGCATTTTGCCGTAGACGGTCGTTCCGTTGCGTTCATCCGAGTGGCCAAACTCGAGCCAATACGCGTCTTTTCCGTCGATAGGCTCTTGGCCAACGACGCTCATCTCGATAGTGCTCTTCTGCTGATTTTGCTCGGTTTCATAAACGGAACCGGACCCAACGACAGGCCTGAAAATATCGGCAATCGCCGGCTTCTTGAAGAAGTTCATGCCCATCTGGGCGCGGGCAGCGGCGGCAATGGCGAGGCAAAGACCTGCGGCTACCAGGATTACGTGCAGTCGCTTCATGGTGGAGCTCCTTAACTTCGCGATGTTGGTATCTGCCGCCGATTCGGCGGAATTCTCCAGAATGGCCAGAATGGAAGGACTGGAGAGTGCCCCAAAGCTATCAGTTTGGAGGAGTTGGAGCAATCAGTTGAAGAATTCTGGTAGCCAAAAAGCATACGGCGCGTTTTCCGAGCGAATGGATGAGAGCCGCGACATAAAGTTATTTCTCGGCGAGAGGCTGCAAATTCTTGCGGTTCGGCGAGATCCGCCAGCTGCTTCAGTCCTTCGGGTGCCGGATTAAGGTCGATGACCAAGTGATGGAGGTTGCCTATTCGTAAGCCAAAGCAACGACAGGATCGTAGCTCGCCGCGCGCGAGTGCAGGGTACATCGCACCGATGGAAGCGCCAGCCACTGCCAGAAAGTGGGCGGAAAGCACCCATTGCGGAGTGATCAAGATCATCAGACTCGGGTTGGTCTCTTGCATGATGGCTTGAAAAGTGTAGGTGAGGACAATTCCCAAAGCGCATCCCAAGAGCGTGATAATGAGAGTCTCGCCGAGCAACATGCGCATGACGCCCAGCCTGGACAAGCCCAAGGACTTGAGAATTCCAATTTCACGAGTACGCTCCATGACCATGGTGTGCATGTTGAGGAGCACGACAAGAAAGCTGATGACGATGCCGAGGCCAACCATGGAGCGAGTAAATGGTTTCAATTGAGGAAGATTGGATGAGTTCATGAGGGTGACGTATTCGGCCATGGAGCGCACGCTATCGAGCGGATCGATAGCGAGAATCTGCGCGCGGGCGCCCTCGGTATCGCCTTTGCTACGGACGTAAAACATGGAAACGCGACTCTCCGCGCCGGAAAGATCTTGAGCGGTCTTTAGAGGAATGAAATAGCGCGCACCTTTTCCATGAGCGACGATTCCGCAGACGGTAAACGTATGATTCAAAAGAGTGATTTGATCACCGACCTTCAAATGCTTGGTTTGAGCGATGATGTCGTCGGCGATGGCTTCGTCGGGAGATTCGAAGGAACGACCCGAACGAAACAAAAAGCCACGGCTGAGAGCGTTGAAGCGTTTGAAATCAATGCCATAGACGATGACGAAGCTTTTTGTTTCGGTGCGGATGAGAGTGGGAGCAACTTCATCGACGCCGGGGAGGGCAGCGATCTTGTCGCCCAAGGATTCCTGCATGACGGCACTGGAGAAAGCAAAGAAAATGGAAGAGTTCGGCGGTTGAACGAGAAGATCGGCGCCAATTCCCTCCTGGCGCTTTCCCCATTCGGAAATGACTCCCGAAGTGAGACCCACAATGAGCAGTACCAAAATGACCTGGATGGCGATGGCAATCACACTGAGAAAACTGCGGAGCGGGCGAGCAACGATGTTGCCCCAAAACATTTGCAAAAGAGAGAAAGTTCCGTCAAAAGTCTCATTCATCAGGGAATCCGAGAAGCAACTGTAACATCCGAGTGAGGCGGGGTCAAAATTTCCCGGAGAATGCTGGGCACGAGTTGTGCCGAACTCATAAAAAAATATTTCTGCGAGATTAAGTTTTCAACACAAGTGTTGATAAGTGTGTGGAAAATCGCCCGGCGGTGAACGCTAACTGCACTTTCTTCAACGTCCTGCTCCTGTTTGCACAATTTCAGTGCAAGGCAAACTGGATTCGAAAACAAATGTAGCGTGGGAACAGAGTGACTGGTGACTCGTGACTGGTGATTCGTGACTGGAACTCATGCAAACCGTGGCTGACTACGAATTTATTGCGCTGAGTTTCTTTTTGGCACCGTGTACTAACGGACGGAGCATTGCCATGGACCGCAATCGTACGCAATTCGCAATTACAATTGATTTAGTCCAGGCTGGGTCAGTACCACTTGGGAGGACGCTCGAGACGAATCTTGATAATCTGGTGAGGATCGGTGATGTCGTACCAGCGACCGTAAGTCTTCCAGCCATCGGCAATAACCTGAATGAGAGCGCGGCCGAGGGGCGCGTCCGGAACGTGGGCGGCACCTTCGCGGTTGGTTTTGACGTTTAATTCTACTTTCTTATCCTTCTTGATGGTGTGCTGCTCGATATATTTTACATAGACGCTGGCATTTTCCACGGGCTCGGCCTTGTCGCCGGCGGTCACTTCGATGGTGAGGCGGGTAGGCTCATCGGACTGTGCGGGGGATTGCGCGGGCGCTTTCGGCTGAGCGGCAGGCGGATCCTGAGCAGCGACGCCAAGCGTTGCTGTCATCACAAAGGCGCAGAGAAGAATTCCCCATTTGGCTTGAGAAAATTTCATGTTCCGGTGGACCCCATTTCCCACGGAAAGTTCGACAGGCTTCAAGTTACTCCGCTCTGATTTAAGATGCAAACGCTTCCCTGAATGCTGCCCGGCTGCGCCGGCGGTTGGGCACGGCAGCGATGTATCCCACGCTACAACTCCGCGCGCGGGAATTGACTCACTGGAATGGGTCCTGTAACTTGACAAGAATCTGCCCTGCACGCAATTGAAGGCCGCGAGCGCAGCGATGGACCCCTTATCCCGTGGCTTCCACATTCCAGGGGAACCGCACCAGACTTTCTTCGCTGCAGCAGGCTGACCACGCGGGGCTAGAGCACCCGAGGTAAGAGGAGATCATTATGGGATTTGCCACGAACGCGATACACGTCGGCCAGGAGCCAGATCCCGCCACGGGTGCGATCGTTGCGCCAATCTATCAGACCTCAACGTACGTGTACGAGGAGGTTGGCAAGAACAAAGGTTATGACTACGCACGGACAAATCATCCAAACCGCAAAGCGCTGGAACGCACGGTGGCGAAGCTGGAAGGCGGGCATAGCGCGTACGTTTTCACCTCGGGGATGGCGGCGATCGATGCGGTGTTTCGTTTGTTCCGTCCGGGAGACCACATTGTGCTGTCGGAAGCGGTATACGGTGGCGTATATCGGCTCTCGACGCAGCTTCTGGTGCATTTCGGGTTGGAATTCAGTTTCGTGGACACTTCGATTCCGGCATGCGTGCTGTCGGCGATGCGGCCAAACACCAAGCTGATTTACATCGAGACACCCACAAATCCGACGATGCGCGTGACGGATATCAGTGCGATCGCCAAGCTGGCGAATGAACGGAACGTTACGCTGGCTGTAGACAACACGTTTCTGAGTCCTTATTTGCAGCGGCCGATCGAGCTTGGCGCGCAAATCGTGGTGCACTCGATGACGAAGTATTTGAACGGGCACAGCGACTGCACAGGCGGGGCGGTGGTACTTACGCGGCCGGACGACGCGGAGAAGATTTATTTCATTCAGAGGTCGGCGGGATCGGGGCTGGCTCCGATGGACTGCTTTTTGATTTCACGGGGATTGAAGACGCTGGCGATTCGCATGCTGCAGCACAACGCGAATGGGATTACCGTGGCACGGCATCTCGATGCGCACCCAAAAGTTCGCAAGACGCATTACCCGGGATTGCCAACGCATCCGCAGCATGAAATTGCGCGGCGCCAGCAAAAAGGGCCGGGAGCGATGCTGGCGATTGATTTGGGTTCGCTGGAAGCGGCGCGGCGATTTTTGAATCAGTTGAAATTGTGCTCGCTGGCGGAGAGTTTGGGCGGAGTGGAAACGCTGGTTTCGCTGCCGTCGCAAATGACGCACGCGTCGATGCCGAAAGAAGTGCAGGAGCGGATCGGGATTACGGAAGGATTGGTTCGGATTTCGGTGGGGATTGAGGACGTGGAAGATATTATGGCGGACTTGGATCAGGCGTTGTTATACGTGTGAGGCTTCTGAAAGAACGGAAAAGAATTTACGCAGAGGGCGCTGAGGACACAGAGAGCACAGAGAAGAAAGACCGGCTAGGTGTTTTCGTCGAGCCAGTCGAGGTAGGCTTTGGAGCCGGAGACGATGGGTAGGGCGATGAATTCGGGGACTTCGTAGCTGTGGAGGCGCTTTACTTCCCTTTCGAGGCCGCCTAGTTTTCTAACCGTGGTTTTGATGAATAGCAAGACTTCGTGAGTTTTTTCCACTTTTCCTTCCCAGCGATAGTACGAATCGATGGACCTGCGGAGAACGTTGACGCAGGCGGCGAGGCGTTTTTCCACGAGGCTGCGCGCGATGAGTTTTGCCTGGAGGGCATTGGCGCAGGCGACCAGAGACGAGGCGGTAGTTGTCGGTAGAGTTCATGGAGGAGCCTCCCAGAAATGAATGCGGTGGTTGCCACATCGCGGGAGGTGCAAGCCGGGGAGGGGCAAACCCCTCCCCTACAAGCATTGGCGTTGAGCCGCCCGTGTATGGGTGGTTCCGTATTGGAAAAACTCGGATAGAATACGACGGTATGAGCGCTTCACCTACATTAAATGCGTCGCCGATCAAGTTCGGCACGTCTGGATGGCGCGGGCTGATTGCGGACGATTTTACGTTTGCGAACGTGCGGCTGGCGGTGACGGCGATCGCGGAGCATGTCACGGCGAAGAAGAAAAATCCAACGATTCTGGTCGGATACGACACGCGATTTTACTCGGAAGAGTTTTCGCAGCTCGCGGTGGCGATTTTGCAGGAGCACGGGATTCGAACGCTGCTATGCGAGACGTTTACGCCGACGCCGGCGGTGGCATACGAGATCCAGCGATCGAAGCTGGATGGAGCTATCAACTTCACGGCGAGCCATAACCCCGCGCAATACCACGGTCTGAAATTTTCCTCGGCAGATGCGGGACCTGCGCTGCCAGAGGTGACGAAGGATATCGAAGCGCGCGTCGCGAAAATCATCGCCAAGGATGGAGCGTACCCGACTTTGCCGGCTGTGCCTGCTGGCGGAGTGAAGACGGAGAAAGTGAATCTTCGCGAAAATTATTTGAAACGCCTGGGAGAGTTGGTGCGGTTTGAAACGCTGCGGAAAGCGAACGTACAATTTGTGACAGACGCGCTGCACGGCTGCGGAGCAGGATATCTGGATCGAGCGCTCGCGGAGCACGGCGTAACGGTGGAAGCGAGGCGAACGAACCGCGATTGTTTGTTTGACGGGACGGGACCGGACGTGAGCGAGGAAAATCTGGCGCCGCTGCGGAAGGCGGTGGTGGATTCGGGCGCGGCAGCGGGGCTGGCTACGGACGGCGACGCAGATCGCTTTGGAGTCATCGACCGGGACGGAACGTGGATTCAGCCAAATCACATTCTCGCGCTGGTGTACGACTACATCGTCGAGACGCGCGGGTGGAAAATGCCCGCGGCGAGGAGCGTGGCGACGTCGCAACTGATCGATGCGGCTGCGAAAGCGCGTGGGCAGAAAACGTATCAGACGCCAGTGGGATTCAAATATATCGGCCAACTGATTCGCGAAGACAAGATTGCGCTGGGCGGAGAAGAAAGCGCGGGGCTGACGATTCGCGGTCACGTGCCGGAGAAAGATGGAATCCTGGCGTGCCTGCTGGTGGCCGAAATGATTGCGGCGCGGGGAGCTTCGCTGGGCGAGCAGATTAGGCAGCTTTTCAAAAAAGTAGGCAGTGAGTTTTGGCCCGTGCGAGAAAATTTGCATCTGAACGACGAACAAAAGGCAAACGCGGTGAAGAAGGTGGCGGTGGACGCTTCGACACTGGTGGGGCGGAAAGTTGTATCGATAGACCGGACGGACGGTGCAAAATTCTGCTTCGAGGATGGCTCGTGGATGCTGCTGCGGTTGTCCGGAACGGAACCGCTGTTGCGCTTGTACGTGGAGGCAAATAGCGCAAAGGCGTCGGCGAGATTGGCGAGCGAGGCGAAGAAGTGGGTATTGGGAAACTGAAGAAGAAACTAAAGGGAGCGACAGCGGAAGAAAAGATCCGGCCGCTGCTGCGGCAGTATGGGAGCGGGCTGCTGGGTTTGCTTCTGCTCGTGATGGCGGTGCATGACATTTTTGGGACGCACGGTTTTTTGGCCATGCGGCGGACGCAGAACGAAATCCGGAAAGTGAAGGCTGATCTCGAACAACTGGGCAAGGAAAACGCGGCGCTAGAGCAAGAGACGAAAGATCTGAAAAGCGATCCGCGATTGATCGAGAAAATCGCGCGGGACGACCTGGGATTGGCGCGGCCGGGGGAGATTATCATCAGGATTCCCCAGGAACCTCAAGAGCAGGAACAGAACCCAGCTGTAAAGCGTTAGGCAGTCGCAGCGGTAAAGCTCAAAATCGACAAAAAATGCTTTTGTTAGGCGAGCGACGGCGCAGCGGCGAGCTTCTGCGTTTTCGCGCGGCGATTCTTCCAGTTTGTGCGCAGCAACGAGAGAGCCAACATGGCCAGAAAGATGATGAGCAAGCCGGTCGTGGCTTGCAGGACGGTGGATTGGCGCTTATGCAGGAACGAAAAACGGCCGTAGACAAATTCGATGTGCACCCAGTAGACGAGAAGGGACGTTTTGCCTAGCTGGATGAGGGGGCTGAAGGCCATTTGGGCAAGACCCCACCGGCACCAGACGTAAGCGAGAGACAAAATGATCAGAAGAATTCCGCAGCGCATCAGGAAAAAATTCGGGCTGGTGTGCCAGTAGTCGTAGACGGCATAGAGATGGAGGGAAGAGACATCGAAGCGAACTGACAGGAAACAAGCAAAAATGCCTGTCCCGCCGATGACTGCGAAGATGAGGGCTTCATTGCGCTTGGCAAAGCCGGTGAAAAGAAAAAAGCCGACGGCGAGGCCCACGAATGCGAATGCCGACCAGGGGAATAGAGGGAAGAGCCAGTGTTGAGGTTTGTCGAAGACGTGGACGCCGTTAATGTAGGACTCGAGTGGCCAGGGGAGGAATGTCGGGCGGTACGTGGTCCAGAGGAGCGGAGTGGACATGGAAACGAGCGCCGCAGCAAAAAGGGCGGTGAAAATTCCGCGGTTGCGCGAGGCGGCACCGATTTGTGGAAGCGTGCCGGCATCGGGAGAGTTGCGGGCGGCGCTGAGCCAACAGAGGAGACCCATTGCCATCATCGAGAGGCCGAGAATATTGAGAATGTCGACGCGCAGGAGATCGGTCCAGGAAGACCAGCGGTAGCCGAGGGCGAATTCCTGCAGGCGGAAGAGCAGGCCGAGCGCGAAAATTTCTACGCCGCGAAGGATGGTCGTTTTCGCAATTTTGGAGGGCGTGGCGCTTTTTTCGCGGAGGCGTTCCGTGATGAGCGCCATGGAAATGCCGGAAAGAAAAAGGAAAAGCGGCGCGGGGAGCGTGCCGCCAAGCTGCGACCAGACGTAGACGCCGGAATTGCGAGCATCTGGGCTTAGCCACGAATCGTAGCAGTGCGTTTGAAACATGAGGACGCAAGCCAGGCCGCGCATCCAGTCGATGTAAGCGAGGCGCTTCATACTTCGCGCTCGGCGAGCCGAAGGTTCCGTCCCTGGAGATGGGGACCGGCCGGGAGCGAGTTAGGCGGAATTTGGGAAGCCATGTCTCTGAGCTACAATCTTCTCTTTCTATTTTGGGATTTGAGCGGCTAAATTGCCAGCGACGCGCCAACTCGGAGTGCTCCCCATGCTCGGCCTGTGGGCCGGGCTGTGCCTGACGGGAACACTCTACGCTACGTGGCAAAGCTACGGTGGCCGCGATTTCGCGGCTACGCTGACGGTGTTCGCGTTCTTCTTTTTGGTGATGCTGCTTTTCGCGGCGCGCGGCGTTGCAGAGGCTCTTGCTGCACGGTTCGGTTTCGCCGGAGGCATCTTGCTTGGCGCGGCCGCGTTCCTTGCATACCTGATTTATGTTCTGGGGACAAATACTTTCGGGATATTACGCGTTGGAGCGGTGGCGATTTTTGTGTTCGTGCCGCTGGCCTTGGCGGCTTCAGCGGAGCGCAAGCCGGCGGGGACGTGGCAGGACTTCCTGCTGCTGGCGGGCGTGTGGGTAGCGGTGAAATTTGGACCGTCGCATTTTGTTTGGCCGTATCCGGGCGGGCGGCTCGCGTACGTTTTCACGGTGCTGCTGGCGGTGAACGTGGCACTGGCGGTGTTCGTTTTGGCGCGGCGCGTGGATGGGATCGGGTACTCGATTGGCTGGGGGCGGCGCTGGGGATTTTTCGTGCTCGCCAGCTTTATCGCGTTCGCGTGCGTCGCCATTCTGTTGGGCACGGGTATGCGCTTTATTGCATTCGCACCCCAATGGCACTCTTGGGCTGCGGTGCCACTCACTTCCTTGGGGATTTTCTTCTTTACGGCTTGGCCCGAGGAATTTCTTTTTCGCGGACTACTGCAAAATATGCTGGCGAAGTCTTGTAAGAGCGATTTGGCGGGGTGGTGGACGGCGTCAGTGCTGTTCGGGTTTTCACACATTACGAATCTGGGATTTCCGAATTGGCGGTACGTGATCCTGGCTTCCATTGCGGGGATTTTTTATGGGTGGACTTGGCGAAAGACGGGTTCGATCTTTGCGTCGGCGATTGTGCATGCGTTGGTAGATGTTTCTTGGCACTTCTTGTTTCGGACCGGATGAGGCTGCGCGGATGGATTGGACGCGCGCAGAGGTAACGCGGTGGAACGGGAGGATGTGGCACTTTTGTATGAAACGGAGACAAATTCTCAGCGTCAATAGGTATAAGAAAGTGGGAACTTAAACCGGTTTCGAACGTACATAATTGCAGCGGAGGCCTTGATGGAAACGTTGTGGCAGGACGCGCAGTTTGCGCTGCGGATGATGCGCAAGAACTTGGGGTTCACAACGGCGGCGGTGCTCTGCCTGATGTTGGGCATTGGGGCCACGACGGGAATTTTCACGGTGGTCAACGCCGTGCTACTGCAACCGCTGCCCTACGCGCATCCCGAACAACTGATTCGCATCTACACGGAGTTTCCAACGTTTCCGAATGGCGGCCTGCACCGGTTCTGGGCTTCGGGGCCAGAATTTCTGGATCTTCGGCGGGACACGCACTCGTGGGCGTCGCTGGATGCGTGGATCAGCGGCGGCGTCAACCTTGCGGGGAAAGCAGAGCCGGTGAGAGTGACAGCGGCCTATGTGAGCGGCGGGCTGCTGGATTCCCTGGGAGTTGGTCCGGTAGCTGGACGACTGATTGAGCCCTCGGACGATGTGCCAGGCGGAAACGTCGTTGCAGATATTTCCTACGGCACCTGGCAGAGCATTTTTGCGGGCGACCCGAATGTGGTGGGGCGCGAAACGCGGCTGGATGGGCGGAAATGCACGATCATCGGTGTGATGCCCAAGGGATTTCAGTTTCCGCCGGGCGAACAGGATCCCGCGCAAATTTGGTCGGCGTTGCAGCTGGATCCCGCAAAACCTGGTGGGAGGGGTGCCCATAATTATTACCTGCTAGGCAGGCTCAAACCTGGAGTTTCGGAGGTGCAGGCGCAGGGCGAGCTGGCGTCGCTGGTCCAAAGTTACAGTGAAAATCGTGCGGCGCACACGCATAGCTTTGATCCGAAGAATCACACGATAGTCAGTTACCCGTTGCAGGCCGAAGTCGTTTCAAGCGTTCGGCCCGCTTTGCTGATGCTGCTGGGAGCAGTGGCATTCGTGCTTTTGATCGCCAGCGTAAATGTGGCGAACCTTCTGCTCGCCAGGGCGGAAGCGCGGCGCAGAGAGATCGCGATTCGCGGGGCGCTGGGAGCGAGCCTGGCGCGTTTGGCGAGGCAATTTGTGACGGAAGGAATCCTGCTGGCGTTTTGCGGAGGCTTCCTGGGCGTGGCTTTGGCGTATGGTGGAGTCCGGCTGGTTCAGCTGACGAATGCCGGCGGCATACCAAGAGCCGATGAAATCGCGATGGATTGGCGAGTCCTGGTTTTCACGCTGGTGACAAGCCTGATAACCGGAGTGCTTTTTGGTCTTGCGCCGCTAGCGCCGCTGGTCGTGAGCGGTATTTCAGAGTCGCTGAAGGATACCTCGGGTAGCACGACGGCGGCAGCGGGAGCGCAATTTTTCCGCCGTGCGCTCGTCGCAGGGGAACTTGCGATGGCTTTGGTTCTGCTGATCGGCTGCGGCTTGATGCTGCGGGCTTTCTGGAAGCTGCAGGAAGTTCATACCGGGATGAACGCGGATGATGTGATTACCATGCAGGTTTCATTGCCGAGCGGAACCTATACAGACAACGCGAAAATCACGGACTTGTGGACAAGATTCGACGAACGCCTCGAACGGATTCCCGGAGTTAAGTCGGCGGCTCTCGCTTACGGGCTGCCGCCGCTACGTGCGCCGAACATGAACGACACGGACATCGAAGGGTTCGTGCAGACGAAAGATGGTCCTATCCAGAACGTGGATTTTTATCAGGCCGTAAGCAAAGATTATTTCGCGACGATGGGCATCCGTTTGATGGACGGCCGCCTGTTTGACGACCGCGATATGCAAGGCGCGCCCGACGTGGTGATCATCAACAAAACGATGGCGCTGACGTTTTGGCCACATCAGAACCCGATCGGCAGACGTGTTCGCCCCGACAAAAACTGGTGCACGATCGTCGGCGTGGTGGATGACGTGAAAAACGCGGGACTGGACCGCCCCGCGGGCACGGAATTGTACCTTCCTTTCCGGCAGACGGCGGCGGTGAACGAAGGAATATCGAGCATGTATGCAGTGCTGCGGCCCCAGGGCGGAGACCCTCGCGCGCTGGCAGGAGCGGTCCGCGAACAGTTGAACGAGATGGACCCGACGCTGCCGCTCGCAGACGTGCGACTGATGGATGACGTGCTTTCGCGCGCCCAGGCGCGTCCCAGATTTCTTACGCTGCTGCTGTCGCTCTTCTCGGTGGTGGCGCTGGCCATTGCGACGGTGGGAATCTACGGAGTGGTCTCGTATTCGGTGGCGCGGCGCACAAAGGAGTTTGGTTTGCGCATGGTGCTGGGCGCGCAGAGCGGCGATGTGCTCGGGCTGGTGATGAAACAGGGCGCGGGGATGATCGCGGTTGGAGTGGCGTTCGGCCTCGTGCTGGCGCTTTTCTTTACGCGGCTGATGGCGAGTTTGCTCTTTGGAATCGCATCGACCGATCTCGCGACGTTTGCGAGCGTGACCGCGCTGCTATTCGGAGTCGCGCTCGCCGCGTGTTATATCCCAGCGAGGCGAGCGACCAGGGTGGATCCGATTCAGACACTTCGGTATGAGTAGTTTCGGCACCGGCTAGTTGTGGAATGCGCCGCTTCGAATCTGATTGCGGGCCATGGCGAAGCCAGAATTGTTTTGCGAGTCCGGATACAAGCGCTGAAAACCCCAGAAGCGCGAGTTGCAGTCTTTGCAGCGATAGGGCCAAACAAATGCCAGCCGAAACCAAATCCGCTCGACGAACCCTTTCCTTCTTGACCGCCGCACGGATTTGCTCTCGCAGACCGGGCATTCGCTAATTTTCTTGGCAAAAATGAGAAGCATAGTAATCGGTCAGCTCCATTTCTATGTAAACAGTATGAGGAAGCTGGACAGTTCTCAGGTGGAGGGACTAGGAGCGTTGTGCGCTGCTGATATCCTGAACCGGGCGGACAGTGAATTCCGCGTGCACGATACGCGGGACTCAATAGGAGCATGTGGGACGGCGGCGGGAGAGCTTGTTTCGACGTGGATGGAGACCTGAAGGGAAGGAACGCAGCGAGACAGGAAAGCCAAGGCCCCTGACTTTTGGCGCTCCCGGGCGCATACTAAATGAAACGGAAGCCACGTTTCCGTATCCAACAAGAAATTGAAGCGGTACAAACCTGGCAGCAACCAACGAGGAGCAAAAAATGAATGAGATGACCGCGGAAAACGCAATGTTTTTGCTACATGGCGCGTATCTACCGATGCTCAAAAATGAGAGCAAGGTGACAAAGAAAGTGATCGAGGCGGTGCCGGGCGATAAAAGCGATTACCGGCCGGATCCGGTATCCATGAACGCGATCGAGTTGGTGCGGCATATTGCGGCGACAGATAACCGTTTTGTGGAGACGGTGATCACGGGACAATTCAGCACGGGAGCCATCATTCCCGAGGGGGCGAAGACGCCCGCGGAAATTGCGGCGTGGTATGAGCAGCGCCATGCCGCGAACCTCGAAGAACTCTCAAAGTTAGGCGGCGAACAGTTGATCAGGATTGTGGATTTCCGCGGAATGTTTCAACGCCCGGCGGTGACGTTCTCGATGCTAGGGCTGCATCACACCATCCATCACCGCGGGCAACTGAGCTCTTACTTGCGAAGCATGGGAGCAAAGGTGCCGTCAATTTACGGAGAAAGCTACGACTCGGAGCAAGCAAGAAAAGCAGCGCAGGCATAACCGAACTTACTTCCTCGCCTGGATTTGTTCGTAAACAAAACGGAATAATTCGCAACTAGAACGCGCGATCCGTGTTTTTAGGAGTAGCTGACGTCCGGAACCCCGCAAATTCCCCGGGGGCTCTACAAGAATCTCTGTATGGTCAGCCCACAGCAGCGATGAGAAGCTGCGAATCCTAAGGAGGATTGCGAAATGTTCCGACTAAAGGGATATCTAGGGCCCCTGGTGCTGAGCGCTGCGATGCTGGCACCGATGCTGACGAGCGGATGCGCGGCGCGAGTGCGCTATTACGACTCCTATCACAACGACTACCATCGTTGGGACGGCGGAGAAGAGCAGTCGTATCGCGTGTGGCTGGGGGAAAGGCATTATGAATACCGCGACTTCAAGAAACTGAACAACGACCAGCAGCGCGACTATTGGAACTGGCGCCACGATCATCCCGGCAATCATTAATCATTGCAGAGAGAGTCGTTGATCAAGAGCAACGGACGCGATCACGGCTAGCTCACGCGAGTCGGCCAAGGGAGACGGAATCGAATCCGCCTCCCTTATTTTTTTCGGCGTTGCAAACGACGATACTTTTTTCGAGAACAACTTTCTGGTTCGCAGCCGGACGTGGCAGGAGTCGGCGTGGAGTTCCTGACCGAGCAGCGCTGTTCGCCAACAATTCCATCCGGAAAATGCAGAGCGTGTTATCACCGGCGCGCGATGCCGCGGCGACGGCATGCGCTTTATTCGAGTGGAATGCCGGGGTACCAGCCGCTCTTGGCCAGAAAGGCTTTCGGATCGGTCATCTGCAGGATTTCGCGAAAAGCCTGGGTCTTGCCGGGGGCATGCTGGTAATAGGATTTAACGATGCGATAGCCGACCCAGTAGCCGAGGTCGCCTGGCTTTTCCAGTGTGCTATTGAAAAGCCACTTGGAGATATCGGTTTTGTCTTCGTCGGGGACGAACTCGGTCTCGATTTCCTTTTCGTGCCCCTTCGTCGACACTTTGAACTGGGAATAGCCGACCTCGCCGGAAATCATCTCGGCGGTGAACTCGGCAACACCTTCGATCAGGGACATCTCGAGGACGGTGGGATGCTCGTCATCGACGAGAGCCCGCGCTTGCTGGACATGGGCATATTCGTGAGCGATTACATGCACAAACCGGTCTTCGACGTTGGGGTTGAGCCAGTTCGTGGCGCAAAGGCACTCAAGGCCGACTTGGACGCCGGAGACGGGACTCCCGATGGCCACCGGTTTGCCGCGACCGACGGCGATCGTCACGGGCGGGAATTTCGCATCAGGATAGAGCTGGCCCAATTTGAGAATCGCGACCTGCAGGCGCTCGCGTACGCGAGGTAACACGGCCATGCAACGCTTGGCATCGGAATACATTTCGGGATGCGCTTCCAGGTTTTTGGCGATGGTGACTCCGGAAACACGCCGCGCCTCGGCGAGGTGATGAAGCCCGTCTGAGCCGGGATCGATATAGTCGTGTTGAAGCTGATCGGCGGTCGGATGTCCGCCCGCAGCATCGTAAACCTTAAAGAAGCGAGCGACGTCCTCGGTCTGAATGACCGGCTCGGGCGCGGAGCTGGAGCCCGTTGGAGTCGAGCTCTGCGCCGCTCCCGAAATCGCCGCGCAAGCTAGGACGCCAACAATAATTACAACCCTCACACCGATCCGCTTCATGTTCCCCTCCGATGGTTATGCGGGATTTTGCTTCGTGAATGCTTTAAAAGATACGGCTCGATGTGCCGCAAAGTTCCCTTTGAAAAACACATGAAAGAGAAAACGAGAAATGGACCATTCGCGACGCGTTTAAGGGGCTTTGGCCCTGATTTAGCGGACAACGCCACTTAGCGGACTGGAAGCGGAAGCGTAAAGACGTTTTGGCATGCGGCCCGCGAGCCAGGCTTTGCGTCCGGCGGAAACGGCTTCGCGCATCGCTTCGGCCATGAGTACGGCGTCGGCGGCTTCAGCGATGGCGGTGTTCATGAGGACGCCGTCGGCGCCCAGCTCCATGGCGACGGCGGCATCGGAAGCGGTGCCGACACCAGCATCCACAATCATGGGAACTTCGGTGATACGCTCGCGGAGAATGCGAAGGTTCGCGGGATTCTGAATGCCGAGGCCGGAGCCAATCGGTGCGGCCAGCGGCATGATAGCGGCGGCGCCTGCGTCGATCAGTTTGCGCGCGGCGATGAGGTCGTCGTTTGTGTAGGGGAGGACGACGAAGCCTTCTTTCACCAGGACCCGCGTGGCTTCGATGAGCTGTTCCGTGTCCGGGAAAAGAGTTTGCTGGTCGCCGATGACTTCTAGCTTGACCCAGTTGGAGAGGCCGACTTCGCGGGCGAGGCGGGCGGTGCGAATGGCTTCGTCGGCGGAATAACAGGCGGCGGTGTTCGGCAGGATAAAGATCTTTTCGCGGTCGATGTAATCGAGCAGCGATTCTTTAGAACGGTCAGTCAGATTCACGCGCCGGACGGCGACGGTGACCATGTCCGCGCCCGAGGCGGCGTGGGCGCGGGCCATTTCCTGGAAGCTGCGGTACTTGCCCGTTCCAACAATCAAGCGAGATTTGAAAGCGCGGCCGGCTATGATCAGATCATCGGACATTGGTATCCCCGCTGAGATTTTAGACCTCCGCGAGTCTGGTGACAAACCGGGAGAACAAACCTTAGCGGCGCTCTAGAAATTCCCGAGGGGAAAGCGGCAGCAGAGCTGCCGCACTCCAAAACGCGAGGGTTAATTTTGCAGGATGGGGCGAGGCTCCGCAACATCGGCGTAGAGCTTCTCGATAACGCCGTGAAACTGCTGCTCGACGATGCGGCGTCGCAGTTTCAAGGTAAACGTGAGGCCGCCATTGTCAAACGTGAAGTCGTCCGGCAGAAGGGCGAAGCGCTTGATGCTTTCATACTGTGCGAGATTGGCAGTCAGCCGCTTTACTTCGCCTTCGATCAGCAAGCGCACAAAAGAATTTGCAACCATTTCTTCATTCGAGGAGAACTTGATTCCCTGCTCCGCGGCCTTCGATGCGACCGTCACCGGGTTCGGAACGATCAGCGCTGAAACAAATTTTCGTTTATCTCCAACCACCATGGCATTCAGGATGTAAGGGCTGGTTTTCAGAGCGTTTTCGATCGGTTGCGGCGCGACAAATTTTCCCGCGGCGGTTTTGATCAGGTCCTTTTTGCGGTCGGTGATGAATAGATAGTTGTCCTTATCCAGGTAACCGATGTCGCCGGTGCTGAACCAGCCGTCCGGGTTCAGCACTTCGCGCGTGGCCTCGGAACTCTTGTAATAGCCCTGCATGACGCAAGGCCCTTTGGCGAGAATTTCGCCGTCTTCCGCGATGCGCAGCTCAACGTTGGGGATCGGTTTGCCCGAGCTTCCCATCCGGTTCTCTGGGTAATTTGTCGTGAGCACCGGAGAAGTCTCCGTGAGGCCATACCCCTGGTATATTGGAACGCCAACCGCCCAGAAAAATTCCGCAAGCTCTTTTGCAAGCGGCGCGCCGCCGGAAAAAACAAGACGCAGCTTTCCGCCCGTGCCCAAACGAATCTTCGAATAGACCAGCTTGTCGGCAAATTTCCAGGCTATCTTCACGCCCGCGCCGGTGTTGTTTTCGCCGGAGCGCCAGAGGGCCGAGCGGCTCGCGACTTCCATTGCCCAGTCAAAGATCTTTCGTTGCAGGCCGGTGCGCGTGCTTCCCTGCTCGACGATGCGCGCATAAATCTTCTCGAAAACGCGCGGCACAGCCGCTAGCAACGTGGGGTGAATATCGAGAAGCGCTTGCGCGACTTGCTCGACGGCCTCGACGTATGCCACGGTTATGCCGTGGAAAAGATACGTGTAATCCATCATGCGTCCGTAGACGTGCGCCAACGGAAGGAAAGAAATGGCCACGTCGCTCTTGGAATCGAATTTGACGTTGGCGCAGGAGTCCGTAACGTTCGAACAAAAGTTCGTGTGCGTCAGCATCACGCCTTTGGGCTCGCCCGTCGTGCCGGAAGTGTAAATGATGGAAGAGAGCTGGCCAGGCAGAACCTGCGAAGCACGCATGCGATAGGACGCGACATCTGCGCCGCCAGCAGCGGCGATCAGTGTTTCATAGCGGAAACAATCCGCGGGCAAATCGGCGCCAGCAATCCGCGAGTATAATTTGTTCCAGATCCGGAAGCTGAGTGCGAATGGACTGAAGCTTATGCATTTGCGCCGCGCCAGCTGCAAGAACAATCTTCGCGCCGCAGTGGTTGAGGATGTACGTGATCCGTTCCGGCGATTCATTGAAATAAATTGGAACGGTGACGCCGCCGGCGCCCGTGATGGCGAAATCGGCCGTGTGCCATTCCGGGCGATTGGCTGCGAACAGTCCGACCCTGTCCCCGGGCTTCACTCCCAGCTCGACAAGTGCGGTCGAGAGACCAGCGACGCGGCGCAGGAATTCCTCGGAAGTGATTGGCTTCCATCCATCGGCACCACGAAACATCTGCGCGCGAGGATTTGGCAGGGAGTCGACGGCGTTGAGTAATCGTGACGGGAGCGTGCCGTAGTTCATCGGAATCTTTGACTCTACCCTAGGCCATTTCGGCGCGCAATCCAACTCCGGTATAGGTCTTGGGTCAATTTCCGACGATGGCGTTCATCAGGACCCAGGAGGGCTGCCCAATAATCTAGCGAATTCCTCGGCAAGTGAGGGGTCAAGTTGCTTCAAGGCTTCGTGTTCGCGGCATGCCTCTTGCCTCATTCCGAGCTTCAGGTAGAGCTCCGCCAAAAAGTATTGAAATTTGGGATCGTTTAAGCTTACACCGCTTGTATGGCTCAAAATTTCTCGTGCCTCTTCGAGCCGCCCTAATTGCAAATATGCATCTCCAAGGTAGGCCCCGTGCATAGACTTGACCCGGCTTTAACTCAATAGATTTCTCATACGCGGCAACAGCATCCAAGAGCGTTCCGGACTCTCGAAAAGCCCTACCCAGTAGAAGATAAGCGTCCGGGTCATTGGGGTCCAATCGCAGGGCGTCGCGGGCGGCAAGCACCGCTTTTTCCTTTTGTCCGAGCTCCCCATAAACTTGGCCCAGTGTAACGTATACCTCCGCAAACTCAGGTCCCAAGGATAATGCCCGCCTGAAGGGCTCCAGGGCCAGGGCAAACTCTCCAAGCTCACAGTAAGACCTCCCAAGACTGTGGTGCCCTGCCGGGTCATTTGGTTTGAGCTTTATGTACTCTTGAAAATGTTCAGCCGCCTCGTTGAAACGTTGCAACTTGAAATAGGAGTTTCCGAGGTCACAATGTGCGGAAGCGTTCTGCGGCTCAAGTTGAATAGCACGCTGAAGGGGAGCCAGGGCCTCAGAGTCACGATTCAGATTAGCGAGGGCCCATCCGAGACCATGCCAAGCGCTTCCGCTACGAGCGTTGGACTCAGTTAATTTCGTGAATGCCGCAAGCGACTGTTCCCATTGTTCAGCATGTCCACTCGCTAATCCGAGCATGTGAAGCCAGTACGGTTGGGCCGTCAGATTTGGCTGCATCCTGCCAGCGCGATTCAGGGACTCAAGTGCTTCCCTATATCGCCCCAGGTCATAATAGGCGTGACCGATGTACGCATGAGCTTCACCGTAATTTGGCGCGATTTCGAGTGCTCTCGCATAAGAACGCAAAGCCTCTTCATGTCTATTAAGTTTTGCCAAACAATATCCCGCCTGCACAAATGCGAGGGCTCGCTGAGGCTGTGCCGCGAATACTTTGTGGAGGACCTCAAGAGCCTCTGCATACTGCTCGTGTTTGCGCTTGCGGCGCGCAATGAGCAGCCACCAGCGGACCTTCAATCGCGCTAGCAAGTTTTCCACGCGGCTAGTGCTCCCAAATGGTCGAACCAAACGTCATTAAACTAGCACGGCCCGGGAACGACGGACGAATCATTGGCTAAAGGCTGGAGGCGTTTGCCTAGTAAGTCGGCATACCGGAAACTGACGGACTACCTCCGCTACTGTGGGAGGCCAACGCACCGGGGTAGCGCACGGGCTGGTTGTGGTGCGGAAGGCGGCGCTGCGTTAAGATGAAACGCGGAGTTTCTTTTATGGGCGCTACGCTTTCGGGAACGGTGGCTGACGGAGCTTTGTCGCGCGGACCTTTTCGCGCGGCGCGCGGGACGACCCTTTCGTGCAAGGGGTGGCAGCAGGAAGCGGCTCTGCGGATGTTGATGAACAATCTCGACCCGGAGGTTGCGGAGAAGCCGGAAGATCTGGTGGTTTACGGCGGGACGGGGAAAGCGGCGCGGAATTGGGAGTGCTTTCATGCGATTGTGCGATCGCTGAAAGCGCTGGAATCGGACGAGACGCTTTTGGTGCAATCGGGAAAGCCGGTTGCGGTTTTTCGGACGCATGAGTATGCGCCGCGCGTGCTGCTTTGCAATTCCAACCTGACGGGGCACTGGAACAATTGGGAAAAGTTCAACGAGCTGGATCGCGCCGGGCTGATGATGTACGGCCAAATGACGGCGGGGAGCTGGATTTACATCGGCACGCAGGGAATTTTGCAAGGCACCTACGAAACATTTGCAGCGGCGGCGCGAAAACATTTTGGCGGCGACCTGGCTGGCAAACTGGTTGTGACCGGCGGCATGGGCGGTATGGGCGGAGCGCAATCACTCGCCGCGACGATGAATGGGGCCGCGTTTCTCGGGATTGACGTCGACCCGGAGCGCATCAAGCGGCGCGTCAAGGGCGGCTACTGCGACGTCATGGTGACGAGTCTCGACGAGGCGCTGCGCATCCTGAAAAACGCCGTTCGCAAGCGCGAAGCAACCTCTGTCGGATTGGTCGGCAACTGCGCCGACTTAATTCCGGAGCTTGCCAAGCGCGGCGTCGTGCCCGATCTTTTGACAGACCAGACCAGCGCGCACGATCCCATCGGCGGCTACGTGCCGAATGGCATGTCTCTCGAAGCCGCGCTGGAGTTGCGCAAATCAAGTCCTGATGAGTATCGCAAGCGAGCGCTTGCGGCGATGGCCGAGCACGTTCAAGGCATGCTCGATTTGCAGAAACTCGGCGCCGTCACATTCGATTATGGCAACAATATTCGAACCTTCGCCTACGAGCACGGCGTGAAGAACGCCTATGACTTTCCCGGATTTGTGCCGGCGTATATCCGGCCTCTTTTTTGCGAAGGCAAAGGGCCGTTCCGCTGGGCCGCGCTTTCCGGCGAAGCCTCGGACATCGCGAGGACAGACCAGCTCGTCCTCGAAATGTTTCCGCATGACGAACATTTGACGCGCTGGATCAAGCTCGCGCAGAAACGCGTGAAGTTTCAGGGGCTTGCCCTCGCGGATTTGCTGGCTAGGTTATGGCGAGCGGGACAAATTCGGCCTGGCGCTTAATGAACTGGTTGCGCGCGGCGAAGTGAAAGCTCCCGTTGTGATGGGACGCGATCATCTGGATTGCGGCTCGGTCTCTTCGCCTTATCGCGAGACGGAATCCATGCTCGACGGTTCCGATGCGATTGCCGATTGGCCGCTGCTCAACGCACTCGTAAATACTGCGAGCGGCGCGTCGTGGGTTTCCATTCACAATGGCGGCGGAGTGGGAATCGGCTATTCGCAACACGCCGGGCAAGTCACCGTCGCGGACGGCACAAAAGAAATGGCCGCGCGCATCGAACGCGTTTTGACGAATGATCCCGGAATGGGCATCGCGCGCCATGTGGATGCGGGATATCCAGAAGCAATTGATTTCGCGAAAAAAAATAACGTAAAAATTCCGATGCTGTAGCGTATCTCTCCTTCCTCCTCTCGCATCTTACGAAGAGCAGTTCCGCAGGAGGAAACCATGTATGTCATTTTAGGAGCCACAGGAAATACCGGAAGTGTCGTTGCAGAAACTCTTTTGGCAAAAAAACAAAAAGTGCGAGTCGTGGGACGCAGCAAAGAGCGTCTTTCGCGGTTCGTTTCTCAAGGTGCGGAAGCCTTTGTCGCTGAAATCGCGGATTCTGCCGCTTTGACCCGCGCTTTCAAGGGCGCCCAAGGCGTTTATGTCTTGTTGCCGTCCGATGTTGCCAACCCACATTACAGGGCTCATCAGGATGAGGCGACGAACTCGATCGCGACGGCGCTCGAAGCCGCAGGCGTCACCCACGCTGTGGCCCTCAGCAGCTTCGGCGCTGATAAACCGGACAAGACTGGTCCTGTCGTGGGGCTTCACGTGATGGAGCAGAGATTTGCCAAAATTCCAAAATTGAATGTACTTAATTTACGCGCCGGCTATTTCATGGAAAACACGTTGCCCCAGGCCGGCATGATCAAGAGTATGGGAAAAATGGGCGGGCCCGTGCGCGCGGATCTTGCGCTTCCCGTGATTGCCACTCACGATATCGGCTCCTTCGCCGCGGAAGCGCTCCTCAAGCTCGATTTCAAAGGACAACAGGCGCACGAATTGCAAGGTCACCGAGATCAGACCTACCAGGAGATGGCCAAGATTGTTGGCGCGGCTATCGGAAAACCCGATCTCACGTACATTCAATTGCCCAGCGAGCAGGTGATTCAAGGCATGACGCAGATGGGCATGTCCAACGACATGGCGACATTGATCTGTGAAATGGCCGCTGCTCTAGACAACGGCCACATGCGCGCGATCGAGCCGCGCTCAGCAGCCAACACCACGCCCACTTCGTATGAAGAATTTGTGCGAAAAGTGTTTTTGCCTGCATATAAGGGAAGCGCTGCGAGAGCCTGAAGCGGGTGAACAGACGTTCTTGTCTGTGTCTGTCTACCTCGGGAATTCAGAGTTCGGGAAATTCAGAGGGCTAAGAATCGTTGGATAGAGGGGGAACGTCTGTTCCTTCGCATGCTGTGCACCACTGGCCCGTATCCGGCATAATAGCGGAGCCTTGCCAAGTTCCCTGCTCATTACAGGCGCCTCACAACTGTTGACGCTTCGCGGCCGCGGCCCGCGCCGTGGCGCAGCACTCGCTAAACTCGGGATCATCAAGAATGGAGCGCTGCTGGTGCGCGACGGCAAGATTGCCGCGGTCGGGACGCGCGCGAAAATAGAAGCGCTTCCAGATGCGGCGAATGCGGAGAAACTTGACCTCGGCGGACGCGTGGTCTTGCCAGGTTTTGTGGATTCGCACACGCATCTGATCCACGCGGCCAGCCGCGCGGAAGAGTACGAGTTGAAAATCGCCGGTGCAAGCTACGAAGAGATTGCCCGCAAAGGCGGCGGAATCTTAAACTCCGTGAAAAAGCTCCGCGCGGCAACTTCGGAGGCTTTGAAACAGCGCGCCCGCCGGGCGCTCGCCCAATTCGCCGCTTACGGCACGACAACGATTGAAGCAAAAAGCGGGTACGGTTTGGATGTTGCAAGCGAATTGAAAATTCTGCGCCTTCACAAGGAGCTTGCCGCCGAGCAGCCGCTGGAGATCGTCTCAACGTTTCTCGGGGCGCATGTCGTTCCCGCGGAGTATCGCGGAACTGCTTCCGGAGTGCAGAGGTACATCGCGCTGCTCACGGAAAAATTGATTCCTGAAGTCGCGGAAGAAAAGCTCGCGGAATTCTGCGACGTCTTTTGCGACCGCGGCGCGTTCACGCGAGAACAATCGAAGCAGATCCTCGAAGCGGGCCGACGGCACGGGTTGACGCCACGAGTGCACGCCGAGCAGCTCACGCACACCGGCGCGGCCCGGCTGGGCGTGCAGCTCGGCGCGGCGAGCTGCGACCATCTCGAGCAAGTCAATTCCAGCGACATCGCGGCGCTGGCCAAATCGCAAACGGTCGCGACGCTTCTGCCCGGCTGCGATTTTCATCTCGGCCTGAAACAATACGCACCTGCGCGCAAGCTGATCGATGCCGGCGCGATCGTGGCCCTGGCTACGGACTACAACCCCGGCACCAGCCCGACGGTGAGCATGCCGATGATTTTATCGCTGGCTTGCAGCCAGCTTCGCATGACGCCCGCCGAGGCCATCACCGCAGCCACCGCTAATGCGGCGTATGCGCTGCGTCGGGACGACCGAGTCGGCTCGCTCGGGGTTGGCAAATTGGCGGACCTCGCCGTCTTCGATGTGGCCGATTATCGCGAAATTCCTTATTATTTTGGTGTGAACACCTGCTGGATGACCATCAAGCGGGGTGTCACGGTTTATGCCGCCGACAAAGCCACAATCTAATCCGCAGAAAAAACCGCCCAAACGAATAAGAATCCTGCAAGTGAAGAGGGTCGACCAGAAGCCTTTTCTATCCGAATTTTTTTACCCTCTTCTGGGAGCTGTCTTCTGTGTCATAACTCTTTTTCTTTCAGCAGCCGGTCTCCGTTTCGATGAATCCGCCGTTGTCGGATTATGGATCGTGGCGATCCTCTTTGTTGGCCGGCAAGTCAAGCAATTCTTGAAAGGCGAAACGGCCCCCAAGAAAGTGGTGAAAAGGCCCTTGGCATCGATCCCCGAGAAAAAATACACGCCACCGGCGCTTCCGCGAGTCAGCAAGGATTTTTCGCCCATGCCGCCGGCAGGTGACAAACGATATCCTCCACCAAGCCCCTTCATCAAACCTCCAAAATAGCCCTCACAAATTGCCGTCCGCAGCCAAAGCAACTCTCGCCCCGCGCAAGTGGCTCCGGGAGCACAAAATCTCTTATGATGGTCAGGTGAACCGCGAGGGATACGTCTGCGATGAAACGACTTATTGAATGCGTTCCAAATTTTTCCGAGGGACGAGATCCCGCGAAGGTGGACGCCATCGTCTTGGCGATGAGCGCGGTTCCCGGCGTTTATATCCTCGATCGAGAGATGGACGCCGATCACAATCGCAGCGTCGTTACACTGGCAGGCGAACCGGATGCCGTCGCGGAGGCAGCACTCCGCGGAGTCGGTAAAGCTCTGGAACTGATCGACCTGAATAAACACACTGGGGCGCACCCGCGCGTTGGTGCAACGGACGTTGTGCCTTTCATTCCTATCGAAGGTGTAACCATCGAGGATTGCGTCGCGCTCGCGCGCCGCACCGGACATGAAATTTGGTCGCGCTTCCGGATTCCCGTATTTTTCTATGAGGCGGCTGCGCTGCGGCCGGACCGCGTCAATCTAGAAAACGTGCGGCGCGGGCAGTTTGAAGGATTGCGTGAAGAGATGAAACACAATCACGACCGCCAGCCCGACGTCGGCGAGCCGAAACTTCACCCGACAGCCGGGGTAACCGTGGTGGGAGCGCGAAAGTTTCTCATCGCCTACAACGTGAACCTGAACACCTCGGATCTCGCCATCGCCAACAAAATCGCAAAAGCCATCCGCTTCTCGTCCGGCGGTCTGCGCTACGTCAAATCGATGGGAGTGGAACTGAAAGCTCGCAACCTGGCGCAGGTGTCGATCAACCTCACGGATTTCGAGCAGACTCCGATGCATCGCGTCTACGAAATGGTCAAGCGCGAAGCGGAACGCTATGGTGTCATGCCGGTGGGAAGCGAGATTGTCGGCTTGATTCCCAAAAAGGCCATCGAAATGGCGGCGGACTTTTTCTTGCAATTGGAAAACTTCTCTCCCGCTCAGGTGTTTGAAAATAAACTGGCCGTGGCGCTCACGGGAACGCCGATCGAGGCCGCCAAGGACGGCAAATTTGCCAGCGTAGCGCGCCCGTTCTTGGAAGCGGTGGCTGCGCCGACAGTGACGCCCGGAGGCGGCAGCGTTTCGGCCCTGGCGGGAGCTCTCGCGGCTTCGCTCGGACAGATGGTTGCCGGGCTCTCGCGCAAAAAGAAATCTCAGACCGCTTACGTTGATAAGCTTTCTGAGGAACTGGACGGCTTGCGCGGTGCGGCCGACGAACTGACGGACGCCATCGACCGCGACGCCGCTTCGTACGATGCTGTGATTGCGGCACACAGACTGCCCCAAGGCTCAGAGGAGGAAACGAAGCGGCGCGAATTAGCCATTCAAACCGCAACGAAAGGTGCGACGGACGTGCCGCTGCAAGTTGCGGAGCGGACCGTTGCTCTTTTCGAACGTCTGGGACAACTGGATGCTATCGCCGCCGCATCCATGAGGTCAGACTTGGAAGTAGCGAGATACATGGCCGTGGCGGGGGCGCGCGGCGCTTTGGCCAATGTCGAGATCAATCTCGGTGGAATCACCGACGCAGCCTACGTGGCGCTGATGCGCGAAAAAGTTGCGTCGCTCCGCGAGCGATTAGGGAATGCACCCCGCACGACAGCCGCGTAGAATAGACCTTCACCGGCCCTTGAAAGGAGTATTTCATGAAACTGTCCACGATTTCAGGCGCAACCTCGTTGAGGCCGGCGATCTACAGATTTGCGGCAATCGGCCTGTTTCTTGTGGCGGCGCTCTCGATGCCCAAGCCTGGCAAAGGCCGGTACCCTTGCGGCGGACATCATCGGAATGTTTCCCAAGGATGTCGGCGAGTTCGGTTATGCCGATTTAAAGACAGCACGCACCCTGAAATGGTTTCCACAGCTGCGCGAGCAGGTGCTTCCCGAACGCTTTCGTCAGTTCGAAAAATTTCTCGCTTCGACGGGCAATGATCCCAATACCCAGGTCGATGAAATCGCGTGGGCTCTCGTTGCCGAAGGCATTTCCACAAAGGCTGAGGGCACAGGCTCAGATGCCGTCCCCAACGGCGAACAGATGGTGGGCATCGCGCTCGGCAACTTCAAGCAGGATGCGACCGCTGCTTACTTCAAGCAGCAAAAACTCCCGACCGCCAACTTCCACGGATATACGCTTTACGCTTTTGGAACCGGAACCGGCGCTACCGATCTTTTCTTCGTTTTCATTGACGCCAGCACCGCCGCCTATGGCCACAAGAGCATCCTCGAGAAGATGATCTCCGTACGTTTTGGCGACGAGGACGGTCTGATGCGCAACGATAAGTTCTTCGCTTTGATCAATGAAGCGAACACCGGCAGCGCCGTTTGGCTGGTCACCAATCCTGCCTACACGCGCCTTGCGATTCAGCAACTCGCGCCAGAAATCGAGCAGTTCCCGGAAGCTGCGAAGCTCGTGACGCGCATGCAAAACTCCATCATCAATGTCGAGGCTGGAAGCGATCTCGAAGCCAAGGTCCAGGCGATTTGCGGTTCCACCGACGATGCCAATACGCTCGGACAACTGCTTCAGGCCGGCTTTCTCTACAAGCGTTATCAAGCGCAGAAGGACAATCCGGATCTTGCCGACCTTCTCAATCAGGTTACGATCATTCCCGGAGGCGACCGCGTCACTTTGCGGATGTCCCTCAGCGACGATCAGATGACCTCGCTCATCAAACACAACACATTTTCGCTGAAAATGTAGGCTTACGAAGCGCTTCGCGAGCGAAAAAACGGAAAGAGCCGGAGACTTGATCGCCCGCGGCTCTTTTTTGTTTTCAGGAAGAGCTAGGCAATCCGGGGGGCGTGGCCCAAATATTTCGTCAAGCGCGTGACAGCCAAGCCGTTGCGTGATTCGTACTGAATGCGGTCCACCCCGCCTAAACCACCCGAGCTTCCCAGTTGATCCGCGAAGCCGGCAATGCGGTCCAACCCCACCGCCGGTTCCCCGCCGCCCTTGTGGGTCATCGCAATTTCGATGCGATCCGCAAAGAGGGCAAGTGTCACTACCAGATGCGGGTGCTCCCCGGCCAGATGTTCGAATGCTTCCTGGCAAGCGGCGACAACAGACTTTTGCAGCTCGACCACCGCTTCGCTCAGCATTCCCGCGGATTCCGCGAAGTAGCGTGCAGCACCCCCTGCGGCAGCCGCCAGCCGCGCGTCGGGGTCTATCTGCAGATCGATGCTTTTGGAATCAGTGCTCACTGTGATTGCTCGCGAGCGACACATCGCAAGCTTCCCGGCAATCCGGGCAATAGTATAGGCCGTCGGCGCAGAGCTTTACGTTCACCTGCCCTTTGCATATCGTGCAGTACTTTTCGCAGCTGCACTGGCCTTCCGGCTTGTCACACTGGACGCAAACGACGGGACCCTGCATGGGAGCCTCCAAGAAAACTTTACCTGACCCGGGCAGAGGCCAGCAAGCTGGACGTTTAGGCCGTGCCGCGTTTCTTCCATCAGCATGTCCGTGCCGTTCCGGCGCTCCCGCGTTTGTTCGCGCGCTGTATAAGCCACACCGCGCCATTTTTGACGCGTTCCTATGCGCATGTTAGTATGAGTTTTTTCCCGAGCATACGGAATGGAATCAGTCACGACTCCTCCCATCACCGAACTTCGCAAGACAGCGCTAAACGCGGTGCACCGCCGCTTTGGCGCGAAAATGGTCAATTTCGGCGGCTGGGATATGCCCGTCGAGTACCCGGCGACCGGCGGCCTGGTTGCCGAACACAAAGCAGTGCGATCAAGCGTAGGTGTTTTCGATGTCAGCCACATGGGCGACATCCGGATTCGCACTGGACGTACTCCCGGTGGCGCCCTCTCCGCAGTGCAGCATCTCAGCATGAACGACGCCGCAAAGCTGGCCATCGGCCAGGCGCACTACTCGGCGATGCTCTATCCCGAGGGAACCTTCGTCGACGACGTCATCGTCCACCGCCTCGGCGAAGACGACTACTTGCTGGTGATCAACGCCGGCACGCGCGAGAAAGACATCAGCTGGGTTCGCGAAAACACAAAAACTTTTGACTGCATAGTCGAAGATCTCAGCGACGCGTACACGCAGCTCGCTATCCAAGGCCCGCGCGCCCAAGAGGTCTTGCAAAAACTGACCGACGCAAATCTGAATATCATCAAAAATTATTGGTTCACGCACGGCGTGGTTTGCGGCCTCAAGAACATCCTGATTGCGCGCACCGGCTACACGGGCGAAGACGGCTTCGAAATCTACGTTCCTTCGGACACCGTGACGAGCGAGATGGTTTGGAATAAAGCGATGGAGGCCGGACGCGAATTCGGCATCATTCCCTGCGGCCTGGGCGCGCGCAACACGTTGCGTCTCGAAGCAAAAATGGCGCTCTACGGCCACGAAATCAGCGACAAGATCAACGTATGGGAAGCTGGCCTCGATCGCTATTGCAAAATGGAGAAAGGCGATTTCATCGGACGCTCTGCTTTAGAACGCGCGAAAGCCGCCGGAGCGGCGCGAGCGCTTGTGGGCCTCGAAATGATCGATCGCGGCATCGCGCGCGACGAATATTGCTGTTGCGATGAAAATGGTGATGCGATCGGCATCATCACCAGCGGCTCCCCTTCTCCTACATTGTGCAAAAACATCGCGCTCGCGTATGTCCCGCCCGCGATGGCGGCTCTCGGCACGCCCATCTACGTGCAGATCCGCGCGCAGAAATGCAAAGCCCAGGTGGTCGCGACGCCGTTCTACAAACGTCCGAAGAAAGTTGCGGCGCCGCAAGCCGCAACCAAGGTCTAACAGCATTCTTGTTGAGCCGCCGGTGGCCTGACCACGGTGGCAAGGAGCGGTCCAATGGCATATCCGGCGAATTTTCGCTATACGAAAGAGCATGAATGGGTCGACGTGAAGGGTGACGTGGCGGCGATCGGTATCACCGACTACGCGCAACACGAGCTCGGCGACGTGGTCTTTGTCGAACTGCCGAAAGTCGGCACGAAAGTTGAGGCCGGCAAGACGTTCGGCACCGTCGAATCCGTCAAAGCCGTCAGCGACATTTTCGCGCCCGCGACGGGCGAAGTCGTCGAAGCCAATGGCGCCTTGCATGACACTCCAGAAAAAATCAATACGGATCCTCACGGCGCCGGCTGGCTCATCAAAGTCCGCCTCGCCAATCCCGCGGATGTTGGCAGTCTCATGGACGCCGCCGCCTACGAAGCCTACATCGCCTCGCAAAGCAAGGAAGCCTCCGCCTGATGCGCTATCTTCCGAAAAGCCCGGCCGAGCGGCAGGAAATGCTCGCCGCCATCGGCGCAAAATCCATCGACGATTTGTTTTCAAGCGTTCCGGAGCGCTATCGGCTTCGTGAAGCTCTGCATTTGCCTGGCCCGCTCTCGGAAACCGAAGTGATCGATTTCTTCAAGGCGCGCGCGGCGGAAAATTCTGGCGGCTACGCGAGTTTTCTGGGCGCGGGCGTTTACAACCATCTTCGCTCCGTCGTCACGGATGCCATTATCCAGCGCGGAGAATTTCTCACCTCCTACACTCCCTACCAGGCGGAAATCACGCAGGGCACGCTTCAGGCCATCTTCGAGTTTCAAACGCTGATGTGCCAGCTCACCGGCCAGGAAGTCGCCAACGCCTCGATGTACGACGGCTCCACAGCCACGACCGAAGCCGTATTGATGGCCGAGCGTCTCACCGGCCGCCGGCGCATTCTCATCGCGCGCTCCGTGCATCCGGAGTACCGCGACGTGCTCAAAACCTACGCCAAGAATTCCGGCTTGCGCGTGGAAGAGATTGGCTACAGCGCAAGCGGTACCCTCGATCAAAAAGCGTTGCACACGGCGCTTAAAGACGATGTTGCGGCGGTCGTGGTCCAATCGCCAAACTTTTTCGGTGTGATTGAGACACTCGCGCCGCTTGCCGACGCCGCGCACTCTGCTGGCGCGCTCCTTGTCACCGCCATCACGGAGGGCGTTTCTCTGGGTCTCGTCCGGCCACCCGCGGAGGCCGACATCGTCGCGATGGAAGCGCAAAGTTTTGGCCTGGCCCCCAGCTATGGAGGGCCCTTCGCCGGCGTCGTTGCGTCGCGCGACAAATTCGTTCGCCAAATGCCAGGCCGGCTCACGGGCCAAACCACCGATTCGGAAGGACGCCGCGGATTTGTTCTGACGCTCGCCACTCGCGAACAGCACATCCGGCGCGAGAAAGCGACCTCCAACATTTGCACGAACCAAGCCCTTTGTGCGCTGGCCGCGACAGTACACCTCACGCTGCTCGGCAAAGAAGGCTTGCGCGAAATGGCTCACCAAAATTTATCGAAGGCCCAATTCGCCCTCGCCGAACTCGAAAAAATCCCCGGAGTCCGCCGCGCATTCGACGCTCCGTTCTTCAACGAATTTACACTCGAATTTCCGCGCTCCGTCAAACTCGTGAACGCCCAGCTCCTGCGCGACAAGATTATCGGTCCATTCGTCCTCGGCACGGCATATCCCGAACTGACCAAACACGCTCTAGTCTGCGTCACGGAAACAACAACGCGTGCCGAAATCGAGCGATTCGCCGCCGCCCTGCGCCGCGCCCTGGAGCAACCATTATAAAATTGTAGGGGGCTCGGCACGCCGTGCCCCACTTCTGCAAACGCGACTTGCGAGCCATAAACACGAACTGAGACCATGACCGACAAAATCAAAAAAGCCACACGCCACACGAATCAAAACGAAGGCTTAATCTTCGAAAAATCCTCGCCCGGCAAGCGCGCGTTCGAACTCCCTCCCCTCGATGTCCCTGCCGCCGATCCCGCTAAATCCTTAGGCGCAAGTCATCGCCGCGAAGGTGTCGAAGGCTTCCCCGAGGTCAGCGAAATCGAAGTGATTCGCCATTTCACGCGGCTCTCCACCTGGAACTACGCCATCGATCTCGGCATGTATCCGCTCGGCTCCTGCACCATGAAATACAACCCACGCGTCAACGAATTTGTCGCCCGCCTCGACGGCATCGCCACCGAACATCCGTACCAGCCGCAGGAACTCTCGCAAGGCTGCTTGAAAATTCTTCGCATGCTCGAACAATGCCTTCTCGAAATCACTGGCATGGATTCCGTCACTCTCCAGCCTGCCGCCGGCGCGCAAGGGGAATTGACGGGCCTGCTCCTCATCCGTGCCTACCACGAGAAAAACGGCAACCCGCGCAAAAAGGTTTTGATCCCGGACTCCGCCCACGGCACCAATCCCGCTACGGCTGTTATCGCGGGCTATGAAGTCGAAAACATCAAATCTGAATCGCACGGCCAAATTGACGTCGACAAATTGCGCGACCTTGTCACTCCGGATGTTGCTGCTCTAATGATCACCAACCCCTCGACGCTCGGCATTTTCGAAGAGCGCATCCCGGAAATCGCGGAGATCCTCCATGCCAAGGGCGCGCTCCTCTACATGGACGGCGCCAACATGAACGCGTTGACCGGCATCACGCGTCCCGGTGATCTCGGCGTGGACGTGATGCACCTCAACCTGCACAAAACTTTCTCGACGCCACACGGCGGCGGCGGTCCCGGCGCCGGCCCTGTCGCGATGAAAAAAATCCTCGAACCTTTTCGCCCCGTTCCGATTCTTGTCGAAAAAGAGGGCGGCCGCCTCGCGCTCGAGCAAGTTCGTCCCGAATCCATTGGCCGCGTAAAAGCATTCAGCGGTAACTTCGGCGTACTCGTGCGTGCGCTTGCTTACATCCTCGCCTACGGCCCCGGCGTGCGTCAGGCCACCGAAGATGCGGTGCTCAATGCAAACTACATTCGCAGGCACCTCGAAGGTGTTTTCGATCTTCCCTATTCCCTGCCCTCGATGCACGAAGTCGTTTTCAGCGATGCACTCCAAAAGAAGAACGGCGTCAACACGATGGACATCGCCAAGCGCCTCATCGACTATGGTTTCCATCCGTATACCACCGCGTTTCCCTTGATCGTTCCTGGCGCATTGATGATCGAACCAACCGAATCGGAATCCCGAGAAGAATGCGACCTCTTCATCGATGCCATGCGTTCCATCGCCGAAGAAGTTGCCACAAATCCCGAGCTCGTCAAGACTGCGCCACACACCACGCGCGTCCGCCGCCTCGATGAAGTCGGCGCCGCCCGCAAGCCCATCCTGCGCTGGAAGCCACAAGCCTCTCGCACCGAATCTGCGGACTAAGTCCCGAGCTGTTGCTCACTCGCCGACTGATTTGCTGACCCCACGAGGATTGGAGAGACGGATCACCGTAACGGCCGAGCTCTTATTTTCTATTTCGCAAACCTCACGCTATCGAGAATCGACGCAAACGTCTTGTCATATTTTTCATAGTCTTTTTCCGGCGCCACGCACACGATGGACACCAATCCACCCGGCCGAATCACCGTGATCAGCCAATCGGTCTCCTGGCCGCCCGCTGGAGACTCATTGCTTAAGTACGTCGAAAGCCCAGGTTGCCCATTCAAACGCAAGCGTCCTGGCTGCCGCGCCATTTTCATACCGGGATTATCCTTCTGCAAAGATTTGATCAATTCCTGGGTCGCGTTCACGAGCGCATTCGCTGCGCTCGGATTCCCCTCCACCTTCTTCACATTCATGATCACTCCGTACGCCAGCCCACCATGGCCGTCTCTCCCCTCCATTACACCGCCCTCCGGCGCGAATGAAACATTATTTGTCTCCCCATACTTTGCCCAGTTCTCCGGATATTTCACGCGATAGGCGCTCGCTTGATACTCAGTAAAATTCGCCGAAGGCGGCGGTGGCGGCCCTGCGGGTCTTGGCACATATCCGCCCGCATCAGGCGCAGCTCTTTTCACCACGGGCAGCGCCAGCACCTCCCGCTTGATGGCCTCGAATTCCGCTGAGTCGCGCTTCGGCTTCGCCGGCAATCCGCCCAGTTTCTGAATCTCCTCTTGCACTCGTTCGACGCGATGCTCCGGACTTGGATGGTCGGAGAAAAACTCCGGAGGATTCTTGCCTTTGCTTTCCGCCTCAATCTTTTCGAAAAATTGCATGAGCGCGCGCGGATCGTAGCCCGCGTCGTAAAGCGCCTGCGTGCCGATCACGTCCGCCTCTGTCTCCGCCGAACGCGAGTTCCGCAGCAGAACGCCTGCCGCGCTGAATCTGCCGAATTCCGTCACCAGGGCTCCGCCGGCGTTCCCTCCAAAAATTGCCCCGAGGATTCCGATGCCAAGCTCCGCAGCCTGCGCTTTCGTGGCCTCTTCCGTGCCGTGCCGCATCAACACGTGGGCAAGCTCATGCGCCATCACGCCTGCAAGCTGCGCCTCGTTATCCGATGCTTCGATTGTGCCCCGGTTCACGAAAACATAACCGCCCGGCAGCGCAAACGCGTTGATCTCCTTGTCATTCACACAATGAAATTCCCAGGGATATTGCACTCCGCCCGCGGGCAGTTTCGCGGCCAATTTCTTGCCCAGCTCCGTCAAGTAAGCGTCCACTTTCGGTGCGTTGCACGACGGCAATTGCTTCCGCGCGTCGGTAGCAACTTGCTTCCCCAGCTGGATGTCATCCTGTGGCGAGTAGATATTCCATCCTGGCTTGAACTGTGTCCGCTGGGCAAGAGTGCAAGGCGCGGCCGCGAGGCACAGTATCGCGGCAAGAAGCGCCCCGTGCGGGCACAGCCAACTCTTCATCGTTTGGCGATGGCTCTGCAGATAGGGCGGCTCGAGACTCGCCCCGTCACGAAAAAATCCGCGCAGATCTTCACGCACCTGCATTTTGCCTCTTCTCGCTTACTCTACACTGAGCCGCACGCAAAAGAAAAAGCCCGGGATTTTTGTTCCCGGGCCATTTCCGAAATCAGATTGCAGGGCTGGAATTTCGTTTAACGAGCCATTCGTGGCATCGGCTCCGTCCCGATTGCCGTGGACGGGGCTTCGACGCTCTTGCCATTTCTCGCCTGCGCGGCACGCACGGCTACAACCGGTTCTGGCCGTCTCGCCGGTATCGCCAGGTTCTCGCCTTCACGAACAAAGTTCAATCCCTCGTTAACTTTGTTCCAGTCGATGCACACGAGGTCTCCCAGGTGTACTTGTTCCGTAGCCAAAAGGTTCGCCAGCGGGTAGACCACATGCCTTTCGATGGCCCTCTTCAAATGGCGCGCCCCATAACGCTGGTCCGTGCCTTCCTGCAACAGAAACTCTCTTCCCGCCGCCGTCACCCGGAACAAGAACTGCCCTTTGGCCGTCTCCAATACCCTCTGCTGGACTTGTCCGAGTTCGATTTCCAGCACTTCTTCAAGCTGTACCCGGCGCAGCGGATGAAAAACCACCACTTTGTCCAGCCGGTTCATGAATTCCGGCGAAAACTTTCTGCGCGCCGCTTCCACTGCCGTCCGTTCCACTTTTTCGTCAAGCCCCGCGGCCGGTTTGTCTTTCGGCTGCACGAATCCCATTCCGCCTTGCATCAATTCCGTAATTTCTCCTCCGCCCAGATTCGACGTCAGGAAAATCACCGTTTGCGACAGATCCACCCGCCGGTTGTCGCCAAGCGTTAAGGTGGCCTTGTCCAACATACCCAGCAGCAACTGCCACAGGGCGTCCGAGGCCTTCTCGATTTCGTCGAACAGCAGGAAGCTCAGCTTCAGCTTGTCGGTATGGCTAGCCGCCAAAGCTTCTTGGGTGATAAGAGGATGTGTTTCCCGGTGTCCCAAATACCCTGGAGGCGAGCCAATCAATTTGGCAATCTCATGCGAGTGCTGAAATTCCGCGCAATCCACCTTGATGACCGCGCGCGCATCTCCAAACAGGGTTTCCGCGGCTGCTTCCACAATGCGTGTCTTTCCCGAACCCGTCGGGCCAAGGAACAGCAGGTTCCCCACTGGCCGTCCCGGCGAGTTAAGTCCCGCGCAGAACACCTGATACAGATCCACCAGGGCTTGCACGCCTTCCGCCTGACCAACGATCTTGGCGCGCAAAGCTCCTTCAAAGTCACGGGTATCTGTGCTGCGGATGGTTGGATCCAGTTGCTGTCTTGCGGCGGCTTTCATAGCGTCGTTCCCTTCCGCGTTCAGCTGCTGAAACGCCCCATGCGTCTCAGACATGTGCTGCGGGAGAAATAGAGCATGAGAACTGCCATTCCGTGCGGCCGCTCTTGCAGCGGCAAACCGGTAAAAACTCAATGACATACAAGTGTTGCTATTATGGAAACTGTCTCACGTGGTGAGACAGTGTGCCATCCAGGTTCAAAGTGAGAGGATGAAACAGTTTGTGTCAGCCCTTGCACGACAAAAAGGGGCGCCTCTCGATCAGAGCGCCCCTTGGATATTTCAGAAAATAATAGCTTTTCTATCGGTCCGCCTTTTTCCGCCCTTGCGGAGCGGGGGTAGGTGCCAGTCCAGGCTGCGCTGCCCGCAGCTTTCTCTCTCCGACCACCGCTTCCGTTGGCGGATCGGCAACCTTGCCATCGCTGGCTTCCGCTGCGGCCGCTAGTTTGCCCGTTTCCGGCGCCGCGGGGGTCACCAAAGCGCCTTCCCCTTCGCGCGCAAACGTAAGTTCCTTATGCTTGCGGTCCCAATCGATGCACACCAGGTCGCCCAGGTGAACTTGCTCTGTGGCCAGCAGATTCGCCAGAGGATAGACCACATACCGCTCGATGGCCCTCTTCAGGTGCCGCGCACCATAGCGCTGGTCCGTTCCTTCCTGCAATAAAAAGTCTCTTCCGGCAGGTGTAACGCGGAATAAAAACTGCCCTTTCGCCGTCTCGAGCACTCTCTGTTGTACCTGCCCCAACTCAATCTCAAGTACTTCTTCAAGTTGTTCGCGCTTTAGCGGGTGGAATACCACCACTTTGTCCAGCCGGTTCATGAATTCCGGCGAAAACTTCCTTCGTGCCGCTTCCATCGCTGTCCGCTCGACCTTTTCATCCAGCCCCGCATCCGGCTTATCCTTGGGCTGCACAAAGCCCATTCCGCCTTGCATCAATTCCGTGATTTCTCCTCCGCCCAGGTTCGACGTCAGAAAAATCACCGTTTGCGAGAGGTCCACCCGCCGGTTGTCTCCAAGCGTTAAAGTCGCCTTGTCCAACATCCCCAGCAGCAACTGCCAAAGGGCATCGGAAGCTTTCTCAATCTCGTCAAAAAGCAGAAAGCTCAGTTTCAACTTATCCGTATGGCTCTTCGCCAATTCCTCCTGCGTGATCAAGGGATGAGTTTCCCGGTGGCCCAAATACCCTGGAGGCGAGCCAATCAATTTAGCTATCTCATGCGAGTGCTGAAATTCCGCGCAATCCACTTTGATTACCGCGCGCGCATCTCCGAACAGAATTTCCGCGGCCGCTTCCACGATGCGTGTCTTACCGGATCCCGTCGGCCCCAATAGCAGGAGGTTCCCCACTGGCCGGCCCGGCGAGTTCAATCCGGCGCAGAACACTTGATACAAGTCCACGAGCGCCTGCACGCCTTCCGCTTGGCCGACGATCTTCGAGCGCAGCGCGGTCTGGAATTCAATCGTCGTGTTGCTACGCAGGTTTGGATCGAGTGGCAGTGTTTGGGAGCTCATAGTCTCCTCCTAGCGGCCATGCATCCGCAGGGTCGCATTGTTGAAGCGCCCGCGCTTCCGGTCAAACTGATTGAGTTTTACCTGAAGTGTGGACTGCAAGAGTCGCAACTGTACCAGCAACTCCCGCGCCACCGTGGGCGTTTCAGAAATCCGGAGAAGCGGCGGAAACAGGTCCGCCAGATCGAGATTCAGCGCTCGCAGGTTGGAAACGAGCTTTTGGATCGCCGGAGAGCTGGAATCGGCAAGATCCACTTGATTGTTCATCTGTTCACGTAGAGCTCGCCAGTTTAGCTCCACGAATGGGTGTTTCTTGGAAACCTGGCGCACAACCTCATCCGTGATGCGCGCGCGTTCCCCGAGTCGCGCAAGGTGCAGCTGTCGCACTTTTCCGCCGCGGCGCACATTGTGCACCAAGTAATACGAATTCCCTTTTCGGCGGACAAAAGCCATGACCTCACCTCGAGCCACGATCCGTGACCGTAGTGTACCCACGTTCCACTACGCAGTCAATGAACGCCGCGTACTAGCCCAAAAGATTGCATCCCATCGATGACGCGGTGATGCCTACAACCTAGCCAATTTTCTCGGCATTCTTTCATTAGTTATTTCGCTTTGTTTCATCAGTTCCGCGCATCCTCGTCGTGCTCTGCATTCCTTCTCTCGAACTCTTCTTCCTCTGCTTGATTAGATGCCGGGCGCTGGATTTTGATTGTTCGATCCGGTGCTCGCCGCTTCTCACTCTATCAAACACGGTCGCGTGGATTTTTTCTCTTGTTGCACAGCTCCCATCCTCTTACGATGTCTGGCGCGCATTTGCAAGACCCGCTCAACGAATAGTGCAAGGAATCGATTCGCCGTGTCTTTCGATCCCGTCTATAAACTCGTGAAACAAATTCCCCGCGGACGGGTTCTAACCTATGGGGGCCTTGCACGAGCTTTGCGTCTGCCCGGCGGCGCGCGCACCGCCGGCCGCGCCATGGGCGCAACTCCGCAAGGCAAAGGCATCCCCTGGCACCGCGTCCTCGGCGCCAACGGCAAAATCCTCATTCGCGAACCTTACGCCTCCCTGCAAAAAAAGCTCCTCGAATCCGAAGGAGTTGCCATCATCGAATCCCGCATCAACCTCAAGAATCATCTCTGGACTCCGCCACAAAAGAAAAAGGCCACCAGCAAGAAAACTCGAAGATCCGTGACCCCTCATTGAGCCAGTTATGTCATGCTCGACACCACATCTATACCTTAAAAGGAGGATTCATTCCTTGCTCCATCGCAATCACGAACTTGCACTGGGCACGCTGCTAGCCGCCGCGATCTCCATTTTCCCGCTCGCCGCTTCCGCGCAACAAGGCCCGCCGCAGCTTCAGCCGCCCGCCAACGAGCATCTTCTCCTTAAACTCCATGCGAAGGGCGACCAGATCTATGCTTGCAAAGAAGCGGCCGGGCAATTCTCTTGGACACTGAAAGCTCCCGATGCCCAGCTTTTCGACAAAGACGGCAAACCCTTCGGCAAGCATTTTGCCGGTCCATCCTGGGAAGCGAACGATGGCAGCCGCATCACCGGAAAAGCAGTCGCCAACGTGCCGTCGCCCGACGCCGATTCCGTCGCTTGGCTCCTTTTGCAGGTCCTGACCCACGAAGGCAGTGGCGTGCTCTCGCGCGTCGCTAGTATCCAGCGGCTCGATACCAAAGGCGGCAAGGCGCCAGCCTCCGGCTGCGACGCCTCGCACGCCGGCCACGAACTGAGCGTGCCCTATACCGCCGACTACCTGTTCTACGCTCCGAAGCGAGCCGCTGCTCTGCCATGATTGCCGCGGAAGCGCGTACATGCGTTATCCTAGGAGGTCTTTTTGCGTAACGACATGTAGCTGCCACTGTTCATGACAACCTCTATCCTGCAAGTCGAAAATCTGTTCAAGAGCTACGGCAACGTCGAAGCCGTTCGCGGCGTCAGTTTTTCCGTTGAAGAGGGCGAAGTCTTCGGCCTGCTCGGTCCCAATGGCGCCGGAAAGACTTCCACCGTGGAAATTCTCGAGGGCTTGCGTGACCTGGATAGCGGCCGCGTCTCCGTCTGCGGCCTCGACCCGCAACGCGAATCGCAAGCGCTGAAGCACGAGATCGGCGCCGCACTGCAATCCACTTCTCTTCCGGACAAACTTCGCGTGATGGAGGCTCTCCGGCTCTTCTCCAGCTTTTACAAGCGCCGCCGCAATCCCGAAGAATTGCTCAAGCGTTTTGGCCTGGAGGAAAAGCGCAACACGTTTTATAGTCAGCTTTCTGGCGGCCAAAAGCAGCGCCTTGCTCTGGCCATGGCTCTCGTCAATGATCCCAAGGTTCTCTTCTTCGATGAACCCACCGCCGGTCTCGATCCGCAGGTGCGCCGCGAGATTTACGACATCATCGAAGAACTCAAGCGCGAAAAGAAAACCATCGTCATGACCACGCACTACATCGAAGAAGCCGAGCGTCTCTGCGATCGCGTGGCTATCGTCGACCACGGCAAAGTCGTCGCTCTCGGCACGCCGCGCGAATTGAAGACCCGTTCCGGCGGCGCCACGCGAATCGAAGTTCGGCTTTCAAAGCCCGAGCCCGATGGCGCGTTGAAAAATTTGGAAGGCGTCGCTGATGCGCGCGAACTCGATGGCGCCTACGTGATCCACTCTCATCGCCCTCCAAAAACGATTGTCGATCTCGTCAAACACCTCGAAGCCCAGGGCAATGAACTCGTCAGCCTCGAGATCGCCTCGCCATCTCTCGAGGACGTCTTCATTGAAATGACCGGAAGGAGGCTGCGCGATTGACAAACTTCGCCACACTCACCCGCATGCGCATTCAGCTCACGCTGCGCAATAAAATGTTCTTGTTTTTCAGCGTGGTAATGCCGTTCGGATTTTTCTTTCTTTATGCTGGCATCTTCGCGAAGGGTCAGCCGCATGTCGTCCAGTTCTTCCTCGGGCCGGTCGTCGCTCTCACGGTAATGGGCAGCTTCTGGGGGCTTAGCGCCGCTCTCGTCATGTTCCGCGAACAGGGCATCCTCCGCCGTTTCCATGTAACTCCGGTCACGGCCAGCGACATGCTCGCTTCCAGCGTCGTCGCCAATTACATCCTCGTATCTCCTACCGTTATCCTGGAATTTCTTTTCGCGCACTACATCTATCACGTGACACATTTTGGAGATATGCTCGCGGCCTTTATTTTAATTAGCATCGGTAACATCTCCTTTGCTTCCATGGGCCTCGTTGTCGCCAGCGTGACCAATACCATGCAGGAAACCCAGGTCATCAATCAGCTCATTTGGCTTCCTTTGATTTTTCTTTCCGGCGCTACCTTTCCTTTGGCGTTCTTGCCTCACGTCGTCCAGAAAGTTTCTTTGTTCCTGCCGGCCACTTACCTTGTCGAGGGCTTGCAGGACGCCATCTTCAATTCCACTCCCATTTGGCGGCTCGGCGTTCAAGTCGGCTCGCTGGTCGTTTGGGCCATCCTCACCTTCTTTCTGTCCGCGCAGCTCTTTCGCTGGGAGCCGGAAGTCAAAGTGCCGCGCAGGGCCAAACTCCTGGTCGTGGCAACTGTCATTCCCTTCCTGCTTCTCGGAGTCTGGGAGAACAAGTACGGCAATATTCCGGCCTTAGCGCAGTCCTCTTTCGATTCCCTGAGCGAGCCAGCAAAATCCGCGCCTGCGCCCGATCCGGCGAACCCGCCCGATTTGCCCAAGTGATGTGACACGGCCGCTGTAGCGCAAAATACTACGCGCCAATTTGGTTTTGCACTTGTCACCGCGTTCCATACACTTGATTGACGCTCTCGTCTGCGTGCCGTATTCTGAAAATTCAGACACCACCGTGAGTGGCGTTACAGAAAAAGGACAACCTCATGCCCATCCAAAAGACCGAGAAAATCTGGCGCAACGGAAAGTGGATCAACTGGGACGACGCCACCCTCCATGTTCTTTCTCACGTCGTGAGCTATGGCTCCGCGGTCTTTGAAGGCATTCGCTGCTACGAAACCAAGCAAGGCCCCGCCATTTTCCGGCTTCGCGAACACATGCAGCGCCTTATCCACTCCGGAAAAATCTATCGCATGGATTTGCCTTATTCGCTCGATGATTTTTGCAACACCGCAACCGAACTGGTTCGCGTCAACAAAATGAATTCCTGCTACGTCAAGCCCATGGTCATGCGCGGCTACGGCGAAGTTGGCGTGAATCCGCTCAATTCCCCCATCGACGTTTATATGGCCTGCTGGCACTGGGGCGCGTATCTCGGCCCAGACGCGCTCGCCAAAGGCGTGGACATCGGCGTTAGCTCCTGGACTCGCATCGCTCCAAACACTCTCCCGGCCATGTCCAAAGCCGCCGCGAACTATATGAACTCGCAGCTCATCCGCATGGAAGCCTCCTTCAACGGATACGCTGAAGGCATCGCGCTCGATTCCGGCGGCCACGTCAGCGAAGGCTCCGGCATGAACGTGTTCCTCGTCCACGACGGCACGCTCTACACGCCGCCGCTCGCCACGAGCATTCTGCCCGGCATCACGCGCAACACCGTCATGACCCTCGCGGAAGATCTGAATATTCCCGTGAAGGAGAGTGTCATCCCTCGCGAAATGCTCTATATCGTCGACGAAGTCTTCTTCTGCGGCACCGCCGTCGAAATCACGCCCATTCGTTCGGTCGACAAAATCCAAGTCGGCAAAGGCGTCGCCGGATCAATCACGCGTCGCCTCCAGGAAGAATTCTTCGCCCTCACCAGCGGCACGAAGCCGGATCGCCACAAGTGGCTCACGCCGGTTAACGCCCCTGTGGCGGCAGCCTCTCGCTAAAGAAGCCAACAGTCTCCTGCCAGCCGTCAAGTTCGCGATTTCCGACCGCAATCCGGCACTTGATTCGATTCGTGATAGTGGTTGAGTGGACCTATTTCCGCGAACGCTCGGTGTCGAATTGGAGCCTAGGCAAGGAAATTCGACAGAATGAGAACTCGACTAATTCAGGGACTGCCAATTGTGCGCAGACGCCTTTTGCACGATCGGCCAACGAGCAATCGGTGTTCTGTCGCAGACTCTCGATGCGGACCAATTATGGCCTCAGATGGTCGTACACCATCTACATTTTACGACAGCCTGCGAAACGAACTCATCACCGTCGAGCGCCAACCTGAATACCGATTTCATGGAGAACGAATGCCGCGAAGACAATGGAAGCTGGTGCTGATCTTGCAGATGGCGCGGCCCCTGCCTAGTGGGTGAAGCGGCGTACGTGTCGCCCCGGATCAAAGTGGATCACAGCTAGTCGCGATTCTGGAGCGACTGGCCACGCCACCGATACCAGTGAACTGCTCGGTGCTTCAAACGTTATCCCGACCTCAAGAATCGCTTCCCGGAGGACAGTGAGTTCGACAAAGGGTTTGAGCAACCGTTGATGCAGCCCGCTGCTCCCATGACTTGAGTCGAAAGCGATTTTTGGGCCTCCACCGTCCTAAAAGCAGTCTCTTCAATTGGAAATTCCCAGATCCTCCGCACACTGGAGTCTATCTCTCCCAGGCGGTTCACGACGGAGCTGAGCCAATCACCTACGTCTCACACGATGCCGAAGATGGGGCGTGGCAATTTCTTGGTAACAGCATGGCCAATGAAGGTGGCCCAGTACTCTCCTGTTTTCACCATCCGGTCGACTCCGACCCTGGCCTGGCCGAATTGGCCGACCTGCCGAGTGGCTGGTATGCCGAACGTTCAAAGGTTGGGGAGCCGTGGGTGCGAAAAAAACACGGATCAGACGATGAGTCTGAATAGACGATCACTTGGACAGAAGTGGTGCATGCCCGCAGCGGTATCCGGAAACTAGCCCACTATCCAGTCTCCGAAAGACTGGCGTTTCTCTTTCCGTTCCAGATAGAATCCTTCCCGGTCGCAGCGGGCAGGCTTCATTCCTCGGCCGGGAGGGTCCTTGATGTACAACTTTGCGCAGAAGCTCACGGCTGAGTTTCTCGGCTCGTTTGCTCTGATCTTTTTTGGCGCTGGCGCCGTCTGCGTGGACTGGTATCCCCACGCATCGAACGCTCTCGGCCTTCTCGGCATTGCCATGGTTTATGGTCTCACGATGGCCATTATGGTTTCCGCGCTCGGTCACATTTCCGGCGGCCACTTCAACCCGGCCATCACCATCGGCTTTTGGGTCACCAAGCGGCTCAACACCATCGACACCATCGCCTATTGGGCCGCCCAGCTTGCCGGTGCCATTGCGGCCGCATTTCTGCTCAAGTCCATCATTCCGGATGACACCTGGCGCGCCGTAGCGCTTGGCACGCCCATGTTCGCCCACGATTTCACTCGGCTCTCCGGAATGATCCTTGAAGGTCTAACCACTTTTTTTCTCGTGCTCACCGTCTTCGCTGCCTCCGTGGATGAGCGCGCCTCGTTCCGGCCCGTCGCCGGCTTCGCCATCGGCCTCAGCCTGGCTCTTGGCAGCCTTATTGCCAGTCCCTTCACCGGCGGAGCGCTCAATCCCGCCCGCGCTTTCGGACCCGCGCTAGCGTCTTCCCACTGGCAAAATCACGGCATTTACTGGGTCGGTCCACTAGCAGGCGGTTTCCTGGCAGGATTTCTCTACGATTCGCTCTTCCTGAAGAAAGCCTAAGCCAGCAATCCCCGACTCCACCGAGCCTCCTTCGAGTACTCTGTAGGGGTGGGGCTTGCCCCGCCTTCCGCCCCGCAGCTTCCGTCCGAAAAAACCCGTCCCGCCATATTCCCCTCCTACCGAAGGATGACTAAACACAGTTCACGGGTCACGAATCACGGGTTACAGGACACAGGTCACGGAACACGCATCGCCAGTCACCGGTCACGAGTCACCAAAACACTGTCCTTTCGTTCAGGTGACTAGCCCGCAACCGCACACCTCGCCTTGCTTGCCCGCTCAAACCGCGGGTGCTAACGTCGCAGGTCAGTCGTATTCTCGCGGAGCTCACACCGACATGGCAATCAGTATTGATGATCTACTCCGTCGCGCCGTCGAAAGCAAAGCATCCGATTTGCATCTGAAAGTCGGCAACCACCCCTATCTGCGCGTCGACGGCCTTCTCGCCCCGCTCACTGACGTTCCGCGCATTACGCCTGAAGAAATGCTGTCGATGGCGTTCAGCATGATGACCAATCGCCAGAAACAAAAGTTCAAGGAAACCGCCGAACTCGACATGGCATACGGCGTTGCGGGCCTGGGCCGCTTCCGCGTCAACGTTTTCCAGCAGCGCGGCAACGTCGGCATGGTTCTTCGCGTCATCCCCACAAAAATCCGCACTATCGAAGAACTGAATTTGCCCAACGTCATTGGCAAGATTTGCGAAGAGCAGCGCGGCCTCGTTCTCGTAACGGGAACCACCGGTTCCGGTAAATCCACCACGCTTGCCGCGATGATCGACCGCATCAACGCCAACCGTTCCGATCACCTCATCACCATCGAAGACCCCATCGAGTTCTTGCACCGCGACAAAAAGAGTTTTATCAATCAGCGCGAAGTCGAAGTTGACACCGCAAATTTTTCCACGGCCTTGCGCGCCGCTCTGCGTCAAGATCCCGACGTAATCCTCGTCGGCGAAATGCGCGACCTCGAAACCATTTCCACCGCTCTTCTCGCCGCCGAAACCGGCCACATGGTTTTCTCCACCTTGCATACCCTTGACGCTACCGAAACGATTCAGCGCATCATCGCCGTCTTCCCGCCGCCCGAGCAAAAACAGATTCGTTTGCAGCTCGCCGCCACGCTCAAAGCCATCGTCTCGCAGCGCCTCGTCCGCCGCGCCGATGACAAAGGCCGCGTCCCCGCCGTCGAAGTCATGATTGCCACCGCCTACATCCGCGATTGCATCATCAACGCCGACAAAACGCGCCTGATCCACGACGCCATTTCCGCCGGTACCAGCCAATACGGCATGCAGACCTTCGATCAGTCGCTCTTCGAGCTCTATACCAAGCAACTCATCACTCTCGAAGAAGCGCTGCTCCGTTCCACCAACCCGGACGAATTCCAACTTCGTATCCAGGGTATCCGCTCCGCCGCCGACTCCGCTCGCGAGGAAATGGAGCGTCAAATGGCAGACTTCGAGCGCTTCGCTCGCAAGTAGGACTTACCCTCGCCCCTCTAGCAGGGCGACGCCAGACTTCTCTTTTTCCAGCTGGCGAAGATCTTCGACGAATCGATCGACCGCGGCAGCTTCTACGGGCATTACAAGCGTTGCAACCTGCCAAACTTTTGCTGACTCTGTGTCCGACTCAATCCTCGACTCAACGTACGCGTGTCCGGCTTGATCAATACAGTAAAACTTCATACTCACCGCCCCGCCGGCAAATTCGCGCTCGAACGCACCTAACGTAAACTCGCGCACGTCCGCTGGATTCTTGGGAAAGCCACCGAGTTTCGTTGCGATTTTCGACAGACCGTCGACTGCTACATAAAGATCGGTAGCGCCGCCGAATGATCCATTCCAAGCAGACACACGAATCTCGATGATATCGACATCGGCATAAATCACCTCCAACAGAAACCCAACTTGGCTGGCAGACTGTCTTGTCCTCACGTCAGAGCTCCGTGTACTAAGTCCTGCTGTGCAGATTCTTAAACAAAACATTTTGCGTGGCTCGGCGCCTCTATGGCAAATCTTCCTTTTCCCTTTCGACTTTCAACTGTCGACTGTCGGCTCCCTTTCCTCTATGCTTCCTCCATGTTCGGCAAACCCCGCCAAGTCGAATCCGAAACCGAGCTCTACGAAGCCGCAGTTCGCGCCTTGATGCGCCGCGCCTATTCGGTTTACGAAATGAAGCAACTCCTCGGCCGCCGTACCGAAGACGACAATCTCCTTCGCACCGTCATGGACCGTCTCAAGCGCGCCAAAATGATCGACGACGAGCGCTTCGCCAAACAATTCGCCCGCCAGCGCACCGAAATCCGCCGCCAGGGAAAATTCCGCATCGCTCGTGATCTCCGCGCCCGCGGCATTCCAGACCGCCACATCGAAGCCGCTCTGGTCGAGTCCGCCAGGGAAACCGACGAGTCCGCAATCGTACGCCAGCGCCTCGAACGAAAACTCCGCTCCTTTCGCGGCGAAATCACCGAAAACAAAATCGCCTCCATGTACCGCAGCCTCTTGCGCGCAGGCTTTTCCGCCGACGTCATCCGCCGCGAACTAAAAGCCGTCACCCGCGAAGAAGTTCCCGAGCCCGAAGCCGCGCCCGAAGACTAACCGTAGCAGCGCGCGAACGGCAAAGACCGAACGGGCGCCCCGTTCATTCCAATCGAAGAAACGAGTTAATCCCCGATTTATCTTGATTTGCTATCCTGCTCTCGGAATTTCGGCGCGGCGCGGGGGCGCGCAGCCAGATGAAACGCCCGATCCTGATTCTTCTGGTTTTGTCTGTGCTGGCAGCGCTCATCTACGGCGCCGCCATCATCCACCGAGGATTCAGCGCCGTCGACCAACCCTCCTACGCCGAGCGCGTCATCGCGCGAACCATCCGCCACATCTCCATTCCCAGCCGCGCGCGCCACGAACAAAATCCGCTCTCGCCCACTCCCGATGTACTAGCCGAAGCCCGCGAACAATTCGCCAATCGCTGCGCCAACTGCCACGGCAACAACGGAATCCTCGCCTCCAACATCGGCCAAAATCTCTATCCCAAAGCTCCCGATCTCCGCTCGCCCGCCACGCAAAATCTCTCCGATGGCGAAATCCACTACATCATCAAGAATGGCGTCCGCCTCACTGGCATGCCCGCCTGGAGCAATCCCCACATCGCGCAAGATGATACCGACGCCTGGAAACTTATCCTCTTCATCCGCAACATCGCTGCCGCAACTCCGCAGGAACAATCGCAGCAAGCCGCCGCTGCAAAATCAGCCCACTATGTCGGTTCCGCTGCCTGCCAAAAATGTCACGCCGAAATCTACGAACATTGGCAGCAGCACTCCGATGGCCAACGCCGTCCGCGATCCCCGTGAACATCCCGAAGCCATCATCCCCGACCTAGCCACCAACAACGTCAGTAAAAAATTCACGAAAGCCGATGTCGCCTTCGTCTACGGAAGTCTCTGGAAGCAGCGCTACTTTACAAAAATCGGCGACGACTACTTTCCCGAACCCGCCCAGTGGGACGTAACCGCCCACGCCTGGAAGCCTTATTTTGTAGCCAAAGGCACCGACTGGTGGGCACCCTTCTATCCCGCCGACAACCTCCAGCGCCCCACCGGTCCCACCTGCGACGGCTGCCACTCCGTCGACTACAACATCCACACCAAGAAAGTCGCCGAGTGGAACGTCGGCTGCGAACGCTGTCATGGCCCCGGCAGCGAACACGTCGCCCACGCCACGCGCGGCAACATCCTCAATCCCTCGCGCATGGACTACGTCGCCGCCACCGACACCTGCATCCAGTGCCACTCACAAGGCCGCCCGCTGCGAAATCCAATCGAGGGCAAATATTACGACTGGCCCGTCGGCTACAACGCCGGTCTTCACCTCGCCAATTTCTGGCAGCTCGAAGATCACAAACTCGGCGAACAATCCTTCACGCACTTCGCCGACGGAACCGCCCACAAAAATCGCATGCAAGGCAACGACTACGTCCAAAGCGTGATGTACCGCCGCGGCGTCACCTGCTTCGATTGCCACGACGTTCACGGCACAGGCAACTATGCGCAACTCCGCAAGCCCGTCGACAAACTCTGCCTCGATTGCCACGAACCCGGCTCACGCAACGGCCCGCGCACCGCAACTCTCGAAGCGCACACGCATCACAAAGCCGGATCGCCCGGCAGCCAATGCGTCGCCTGTCATATGCCGAAGATCGAGGTCACCATTCCCGGCGTGTTCGTGCGCGCGCACACCTTTGCATTCATCACACCAGCAACCACCGACAAATACAAAGTCCCCAACCCGTGCACGTCGTGCCACACCGATAAAACCACCTCCTGGGCCACGGAAGCGCTCCGCCAATGGCCAGAGCGCTCTCCCTGGCGATTGGATTAAACTCGCAACCGAACCCGCACACCGCATCTTAAACTTTGGCTGTCAGTGACATAATCCATAATCATCGACTTATCACTCGGGAGAAAAGATGGACTACATCAACCTCGGCAAGACCGGTCTCAAAGTTTCGCGCATCTGCCTCGGCTGCATGACCTACGGCCAGCCCGCCACCGGCAAAATCATGCCCGGCAACCACGCCTGGGCCCTCAACGAAGGAGAGAGCCAGCCCTTCCTCAAACAATCTCTCGACCTTGGCATCAATTTCTTCGACACCGCCAACGTCTATTCCTCCGGCGCCAGCGAAGAAGTCGTCGGCCGCTTCCTCAAAGCCAACACGCGCCGCGAATCAATCGTCATCGCCACAAAACTAAACGGCGTCATGCGCGACGAGCCCAACGGCCGCGGCCTCGGGCGCAAGGAAATTTTCTTCGAACTCGATCAAAGCCTCCGCCGCCTCGGCACCGATTACGTCGACCTCTACCAAATCCACCGCTGGGACTCCGAAACTCCCATCGAAGAAACTCTCGAAGCGCTTCACGACGTCGTCAAAGCCGGAAAAATCCGCTACATCGGCGCTTCCTCGATGTACGCCTGGCAATTTACGAAAGCGCTCTATGTCGCCGACCTCCACGGCTGGACGCGCTTCGTCTCCATGCAAAACTATTACAACCTCATCTATCGCGAAGAGGAGCGCGAAATGATGCCCCTCTGCCAGTCCGAAGGCATCGGCGTCATTCCCTGGAGCCCGCTGGCCCGCGGCCGCCTGGGCCGTCCATGGCAAGCGGAACCCACAAGGCGTTGGGAAACCGATCTCTTTGCGAAAACTCTGTACGAAAAAACGGCAGACGCCGATCACAAAGTTATCGATCGTCTTGGCGACGTCGCCGAAAAACGCGGCGTTCCCCCCGCCCAAATCGCGCTAGCGTGGATGCTAGCCAAATCCTTTATCACCTCTCCGATTGTCGGCGCCACCAAGCCTCATCATCTAACCGATGCCGTCGCCGCCCTCTCCGTAAAACTCACACCCGAAGAAATCAAATCCCTCGAAGAACCCTACACGCCGCATCCAGTCCTGGGTTTCAGCTGATCCACCCGCGCCAACACACTCATCCGCGGGTAGGAGGCCTTGCCCTCCCTTTCGGCCTAACTCCAGCTCATCACTTCGCGCTCGGCTTGAGCACCAGCCGGTATTTCCTATAGTCTTCACCCGACCCAAACCAATCCGGCAAATCCTCCAAAAACACCGCGCCAAATTTAAGGTTCAACGCCTGACTCCCTCCAGGCCGCGCATGCCCGTACACGACATCAAATCCTTTACCGGCGGCCAAGCCCAGCCAGTGCGCTTTCAAAATTGCCCCGTATCCCCGCTTCTGAAACCGTGGAAGGATCGTGTTCGAGTAGCAGCACACCGCATTTTCTTTTTCCTCGGCGGGCAAAACCAAAAGACCATCGAGAAAATCCGATGGGCTAAGGAGAGGGATACCGTAGGACTCGCCAGCAAGCTCGCCATCCACAAACATCCACACAAAAAACGCGCCCGGCGTATTCCATACTTCCTGCTTCTCGGAAAGTTTGAGCTGCAAATTTGGATGATAGACCGATTCAAATGCCATGGTCTTCTCTAGCGGAACGTGGTAGTCAAATGTGATTGCGGCCACTGCATCCCTCGATTCTGGCGAGTTTGTGAAGCATGGCGGCGCGGACTGTTTGCCGCGATTTTCCAGGAAATAAGTCTAGCAACGCCCGCCATCCCCCTCGTCTCGGATTCTAGGTGAGATGTGGCGAGGCGGGGAGCCACTCCAATTCGCTCCCGAAGGTCGCGGGTTGCGTTCGGTACATTTCTTCTAGCTATGTTAGGATTTCTCGGCCCGCTTCTCGCACAGTTTCGCATGATGTTTCAATTCAACAACTTCGCAGAGCTTAAGCCAATATGCCGATAACGAGCGATGTTCTGGTGATGGGGGGCGGAGCAACCGGCCAACTCGCGGCCGCCTACTTTCGGAAACGTTTTCCAAATCTAAAAGTGGCCGTGGTCGAAGGCCCGCACAAGAACCGCCCCATCGTCGGCGAATCGCTCGTCGAAGTCAGCGTCGATTTCCTTTTCGAGCTTGGCCTCGGCGAGTACCTCGTGGAAAAGCACTACCCGAAATACGGCCTCACCTATTATTTCAAACCCGATATCAACAATCCCGCGGATCACACCTACGTCGTCGACGAGATCCCGACGGCCCCTCCCATCCTCTCTTTCCAAATCAACCGATTCACTTTCGACAAAGAAGTTCGCGACCGCAACACGGTGAATGGCGTCGACTTGATCGACGCCACCGTAGCGGGGGTCGACATTAGCACCGACGGCGGCCCGCACACAGTGACCATCCAGGATTCCGCAGGCGCCAAACAAACTCTGACCGCCCGCTGGCTCGTCGACGCCACCGGCCGCAACCGCGTGCTGCAGAAGCATCTGCAGCTCCAGGAAAAGGTCATGGAACAGAAAGACGTTTTCTGGTTCAGGCTGGCCAATTTCAATCCCGAAATTCTGAGCCACATCCACGCCATCAAGACGCCGAACCGCTGCTACGTTCCCTACTACGCGACGCATCATTTCTTCGGAAAAGGCAACTGGATCTGGTACATCCCCATGCGCTCGCCTGAAAACGTGCCGCTCGTCAGCATCGGCATCACCTATCGCAAGGACGTCTATCCGCACGGCGAAGTGCGCACCATGGAGCAATTTCTCGAGTGTGTCGGCCGTGAACACCCCGTGCTCGTCGAGCTAATCAACACCGGCTCGGTCGTCGACACGAACTACTACAACTCCTACATGTGGGAATGCCGCCAGCGATACTCACCCGATCACTGGTACATCATCGGCGACGCCAGCGATACCGTTGATCCGCTCTACAGCGTCGGCTTGGCTCTATCCACGCTGCAGATCCGTCAAATCGCCGCTATCATCCAAAGAGAGTTAAACGGCTTTGATACGGCCGAGTTCACCAAGGACCTCGACACGGTCATCGCCGCCTTCCAGCGCGGCGTCACACGCGATACCACACGCCTTTACGCCTGCATGGGTGATGCTTACCAATGCCATCTCGGCGTCCACCTGGCGGTAACCAAACTTTTTCACCTCGCCCTCCCCTTAGTGATGAACGACTACCTCTGGGATCCGCTGGGCACGAAACTGATCAACTGGTTTTCCAGCCTCGAAACTCTCGAGCGCGATTCCAAGAAAATGCAGGAGCTCATTCGCAAAGTCGCCGCCAATCCGAAAAATCGCTCCCTCGAAAACTTCATCAAAGTGCAGTCCGGCGTGTCCATGAACTTCGGGTATTATGAGTTTCACCGCGAGGAAGATATTGCCGCGTCCTTGTCAAAGATGGCCTTCCACCTCGTACGGTTGCGTTTTTCCCTTCTCAGAAAGCTCGGCTGGCGCGGGCTAATTAGCTTCAGGCAACAGCGGGCGCTGCTCAAAGACTTGTTCCGCGGGCTATTTCTTGTACCGTTCCATGGCGTCAATTTGCGCCAAAACTGGCTCGTCAGAATGAAGTTCGCCCCTCGCACAAAACCGATGGCTAACAGCAACAAACTCCCCAGCTCGAGCGATCTCATGCATCAGCAAAAGCAAGAAGAGAGACCTTGAGCGGAACTCCAAAATCTGTTCTCCATGATCCGGGCTTCCGACTACGGTATCCTGAGACACTTTGAGCCCGCTCGCGCGAATCAAGTTCTTCATCTTTCCCGCGCTCTTGGTGGCACTCTTCGCTGCGAAAAGCACCCGCGCGCAAGAAACCGTCTTTGACGTCCCCAGCGCTGACATCCTGGATCAAGGCAAAGTCTACGGCGAGCTGGACGGAACTATACGTCCCGTGGATCTTCTCTCCACGTTCACTCCTCGCGTCGTCGTTGGCATCGGCCACCAAATCGAGATCGGTGTAAACTTCGACGGCCTCGCGACCCCCGTCACGGGCGAGCTGGAATTCTCTCCAACGGTAAAGTCGCGGCTGTGGACCATCAAGAAGACCGGATGGTCGCTTTATGTGGGAGACGACATCTTTCTACCCGTTCGTCATCGCGCGCATAACGCCGGCAACTATTCCTATGCTTTCTTTGCGAAAGAATGGAAGCACGGAACACGCGTTGGTATCGGCGGATATGACTTCACGAAGAGCGTCGTCGCGGCAGCGAACCGCGCCGGAGGCCAGTTCACCATCGAGCAGAAAATCACCAGCCGCGTGACATTCGCCGCCGAATGGTACACGGGCAATAACGCCGTCGGCTACGTGAACCCTGGCGCGATCATAAAAATCACTTCAAAACTTACAGGTTACGCCGCCTATCAAATCGGAAACGCCGGAGTCACCAAAGGAAATCACCAATTCCTTTGGGAGCTTGGCTACAACTTCAACTGAGCAGCATACAGTTCGCCGCGAGCCAGTCCGCTATTCGCAGATTCAAATTTTGCCCGCATCAGCAGGCATTAAAGTTCGCGCGGAGTTTTTGTAGACAACGCCACCTTTCATTACAAAAACGACGCGCCGCACGGCCGTGATGTCTTCCAGCGGATTCCCCTCAAGCGCGATGATATCCGCATGCAATCCCGGCGCAATGGATCCGATTCTATCTGCCATTCCCATCACTTCCGCTCCCAGCGAGTTGGCGGAAACCATTGCAGCCATGGGTTCCACTCCGCAATCGCGTACGCGATAAATGAAGTCTTCGGCATTCCGCCCGTGCGCTCCAGCCACCGCGTCCGTCCCATAAACAATTTTCAATCCGGGCATCCGCAGTGCACGCTTAATAAATTCCTGGTGCGCCGGGATCAGCCCTTTCATCGCCGCAAATCCCTCTTCCGTGTAGTAAGGCGGAGCAAGAAATCTGTCCTTATAATGCAGATATGTTTCCAGCAGCAGCCCCGCCTGCGGATCCAAATACGTCCCGCGCCCTGCCATCAGTTTCAAATCGTCGTCCGACGCGCCCAACCCATGCTCGATTTGCGTGCATCCCGCAAGCATCGCCGCCCGCACCGCATCCCGGAAAGCGTGCACCAGCGACCTCAGCCCCTGTTTTTTCGCTTCATCGCAAGCCGCGTCCAATTGCTCCTGCGACATCGTCATCGTGCCGTGCGTCATTCCCCCCGACGCATAAATCTTGATCAAGTCCGCCCCTGCTTCTTTCTGCTTCCGCACAAACGCGCGAATCTCCTCAGGCGTCCCCGTCTGCTCGCCTCGCCCGAAGAGCGCCTCGACAGCCGTCAAAATCCGCGGTCCGGGAAGCAAACCTTTCGCAATCGCGTCGCGCAGTGGAACATCCGCAGGCGATCCCACGCTCTGCACGGTCGTAAATCCGGCCATCAGCGTCAGCCAGGCATTCGATGCTGCCGCATACGCAGCTTCCGGCGTAGTCCCTCCTTGCCCCGCATTTTTTCCGTCCGGACCAAAGCTCCAGGTAATGTGCACATGCGCGTCAATCCATCCAGGCAAAACCGTCAAGCCTCGCAAATCGTAGTCCACCGGCTCGGCCTTCGCACCGATCGCCACAATCTTCGTGCCCTCAACCACCACGCGCGTATCACGCAGCACGCCGCCCTTTCCATCGAGCACCATGCTCGCGGCGATCACGATGCGCCGCGGCTGCCCCGGCGTCTGCGCGGAAGCTCGTTCCGCAATCACGCAAAAGCCAAGCAAGCCAAAAAGGATAGGAATGAACCTCAGCATCAACATGGCATCCCCTCTTCCGGCCTTCGATGCAACGCGCTTCCCGATTTGTGAACACAAGTATGCCGACACCCATGCACCGCGGATCTGGCCAAATAGATTACCGCAAGCCGTATATCCGCTCTAAAGAATCGGTTGCTCCGAAGGATGATCAAAATAACTCATTGGGCGGGAGAATAGCCACTTCTCTGCTCGTCGCGTTAGAGAAGCAACTCGAAATAGATGAGCGGGGCTTTGCGGTAAATCACGCGTCCAACATCGCGGAAGCCGCACTTCGCGTAGAATCCGCCCGCTCCTGCTTCTGCGTCGAATGCGTCGAGCCGTATTGCATCCGCAGGCCAGGCGCGGGCTTGCTTCACCGCTTCTCTGATGAGCAGGCGCCCGATTTCCTGCCCTTGCATCGTGGGCAGCACTGCCATGCCGATCAGATACAGCGCCTTGTTTACCGGCGCAAAGTAGGAGACATCAATCGCCCAGGGCTTTTTGGTCGGCAGCTGCAGCGTTCCGGCAATAGTTTTGCCCCTGCGCGCGATAGTCACGCGCGATCGCCTTATGCCGAGCAGCGCACCCTTTTCCGTCGTGCGATAAGACCATCCTCCGCATCCGTAGCGGTTGGTCAGATCGTCCGCCACGGCGGTGTGTAGACCAGCCAGCTCGGGCGCATCGGCCTGAGTTGCAACGGAGAAAGAGAGTTTCATTTTTCGCAGCGGTGCCTGAAGCTCTAGGATTTTGCAGGGCACTGCGCACAAACACAAGATTCGATTCGGAGTGCTGACCTTACAAGTTTCTCGACCCGCAAGGGTGCGGACTAGGGTTTAGAAGTGGATTGCTGCTTCTGCTGTTGTTGTTGCTGCTGCTTTTCCGCTTCTTCGATGGCCTTGCGGAAGACATCCACCGCCGGGACTTCCGGAGAGTGCAACGCGTCCTTTGCCTGATAGCGCCACGCCGGGGTCCGATCGAGCGCATTCATGTTGGGATTCATCGCCCCACCTTCATAAACAAGGAACGCATCTTCGGTTGAACCGACCTCGGTTTCCGGGTGAGCAGTAGTATCTCCCGCCTGCGGCTGGTTGATATCCGGCGGATGCCCTTGCTGTGCGCCGATGTGAATACCGGAATCGGTCGGTTGCACCACGACGGGGCGGTCATTCGTCGGCACACCGCCGATCGTCTGATTCACAATTTTTCCGTTGCCCTTGCGCACGGTAATCACCAGATCGGCGGTCGACATTGTCGGCGCCAGGCTTAGCCGCCCCCACTTCAGGATGGCCTTTTCCACATCATCTTGCGCCGTCGTATTCGCAAGCGGCGCGTTGATCGGGATCCCGGCGTTCGGATCGATCAGCACAATCGCGGTGCGCGCTTTAACAACCATAGCCGGCAGCGTCGCCTTCTTCTTGCTTTCGGCAATCGTGAGGCAGGTGAAGAGGAGCACCAACGCCAGGAGCAAGCGTCCGCGAGTGGCCATCGAAACCTCCATGCGCAGAAAGGATCAGAGGGTTGTATCCCTCAGCATGTGAGATGGTCACAGTTTCAGTGAGGTTTCATTTACTTGCGATAGCATCGCTATCGAGCTAGTTCAAGCTGGTGTGCGACGCAGCCCTGTCATCGAATGGCCTTCGGGAGCGTCGCGTTAGCGTTCTTTTGGAAAACTTACCGTCAGCTCTTCAGTCCCTGGCGCAGCTCTTTCTTCCATCGGGAGCCGTAACAATGTGCTCCCCGCCTGGGCAACCCGTATCGTGGCTATCTCGAGCTTGGGCGTCCCTAATTCTTTGATCTTCGGCTCTTCTTGCTTCCTCAGCGCGTTTGTCTTCGTCCGTGCGCCGACTGGCGTCTTGACCGGGGGCTCCCTGCGGTCCAGCTGGGCCTGCCACTGGGGCAGCCGGTGTGCATCCAGCAATAAATAGCGCTAGCGAGAACGCAGTCACAAGTAACGATGCCTTCATTTTCATCTGATTTTCCTTTTCGGCGCCACTCGGCTTGCAACGCGCCAGCTCCCGACCATTCCCTACAGCTAGGATGCTAGCCCTACTGTCGCGGCGGGCGCTGTTCGAATCAGCACAGTGCTGAGCACAAATTGCAGAGCGGATAGCGCGAAAGTGCGAGGTGACTGGTGACTCATGACGGATGACTCCTGCAAACCCTGCCAAACGCACGGTTTGTACCAGAACGGCGCAGCCGTCCCGGTTCGGCGACCTGTTTAGCGACATTGCGGCGCTGTGTGTGCTCTGCGATAATCGTGTGATTCAGCGAACGGAAAGACTGAGGCATACGTGACGGACGGCGATTCCACCAAGAAATTCATGAGCGGAAACGAGATCCGCGAAATGTTCCTGCGCTTTTTCGAAAGCAAAGGCCATCGCCGCGTACGCAGTTCCTCGCTCGTCCCTCACGGCGACCCCACTCTGCTTTTCACCAACGCCGGGATGAACCAGTTCAAGGACGTCTTCCTCGGCCTCGAAAAGCGCGACTACAACAAAGCCACCACCGCCCAAAAATGTGTCCGCGCCGGCGGCAAACACAACGACCTCGAAAATGTCGGCTTCACCAAGCGCCACCACACGTTCTTCGAGATGCTCGGCAATTTTTCCTTCGGCGACTATTTCAAGGAAAAAGCCGTTCCCTACGCCTGGGAGCTAGTTACCTCGCCCGAGTGGTTCGGCATCGCCAAAGAAAAGCTCTACGTAACAGTCTTTGGCGGCGCCGACCTTTCTCCGTCCGGTCATCCTGAGCGTAGCGAAGGATCCGGGCTTGGTCACAACCCGGAGAGCGCGTCCCCCTCCGGCGGCATAACTCTTGGCGTCGATGAAGAAGCCCGCGAAATCTGGCTAAAGGAAAATATCCCCTCCGAGCGCATCGTCCCAATCCCCGGCCTCAAAGACAATTTCTGGGCCATGGGCGACACTGGCCCCTGCGGCCCCTGCAGCGAAATTTTCTACGACATGGGCCCCGAAGCCTCCGAAGAAGGCCACGTAGGCGATAAGGAATGTAAATTCCCCTGCGACTGCGGCCGCTACGTAGAAATCTGGAACCTCGTCTTCATGCAATTCAACCGCGACGCCACCGGCACTCTAACGCCGCTCCCCAAACCGTGCGTAGACACTGGCATGGGCCTCGAACGCACCGCCGCAGTTCTCCAAGGCGTCATCTCCAACTACGACACCGATCTATTTGTGCACCTAATTGAACGAGCCGAAAAACTTTGCTCAACAAATCGATCGGTTCAACCGGAATTGGCAGCTTCCTTCCGCATTATTGCTGACCATTCGAGGGCTGCAACCTTTCTCGTGTCAGACGGCGTGGTCCCGTCCAACGAAGGCAGGGGCTATGTGCTTCGCAAGATAATTCGCCGTGGACTGTGGCACGCTCGAATCGCAAATGCACCTTCACCATTTCTCTCAAGAATGGCTGACGCAGTGCGCGAACAAATGGCAATTGCCTATCCCGAACTGTCTGAGGCTGCCGGAAGAGTCAATGGCATTTTGGAAGATGAGGAACTTCGGTTCAGCCGGGTCATCGGTGTTGGTTTAAAGAAATTAGAAGAAGACTTAGACGAGCAGCGTGGACATCAGGTAAACGAACTCTTAGATGAGATGTCTCTGAGCAATGTTCCGATTACTTTTCACATTTATCCTGGGGAAAAAGCCTTCAGGCTCTATGACACGTATGGATTGCCTCGCGACTTCATCGACGACGTCTGCCGCGACGCTCACTTTGGTGTTGATTGGCCGGGGTTCGACGCCGCAATGCAAGAGCAGAAGACGCGCGCGCGGGCCTCGTGGAAGGGTGGTAGCAAGGAGTCAGCGAATCCGGCCTACGCCAAGATTGCCGAGACGTTCAAGACGGAGAAAGATTTTTATCACGACACATCGACGAAGGACGCGCGCATTGAAGCGATCTTAAGCAAAGCCGGCCCGGTTAACGAATTGAAGCCTGGCGAATCGGGCGAGGTTGTTCTCGACCGCACCGTGATTTACGCCGAGTCCGGCGGCCAAATGGCTGACACCGGCGCGTTCTACGACAGCTCAGGCGCGCAGTTGCTCGCCGAAGTCACGGGCGCATACTACCCCGTCGCGGGACTCGTCGCGCACAAAGTCGCAGCCAAGGAAACGCTCCATGTAGGCGACCGCGTAGCGGTCGTTGCCGACGCCGAGCGCCGCGCCCGCATCATCCGCAATCATTCAGGCACGCATCTCGTCCATGCCGCGCTGCGAAATATTTTGGGCTCTCACGTAAAGCAAGCCGGCTCGCTGAATTCGCCGGAACGCCTCCGCTTCGACTTTTCCCATTTTGCCCACGTCGACGCCGAAGAACTGAAGGACATTGAGCAGCAAGTAAACGACGAGATCCGCCACAACACGGAAATCGGGACCGAGGTCACCTCGCTGGATCATGCGCTAGCCTCCGGAGCGCTGGCTTTCTTCGGCGACAAATATCCCGAAGCCAACGTCCGCGTGGTCACCATCCCCGACGAGCGCTCGCCAAAAGGCTTCTACTCGAAGGAATTATGCGGCGGCACGCACGTCCACCGCATCGGCGACATCGGCGTCCTAAAAATCGTCCACGAAGGCTCGGTCGCCGCAGGCGTCCGCCGCATCGAAGCCGTCACCGGGATCGGCGCCCTCGAACACTATGAGCAGCAAGCCAAGGTGCTCTCCCAGGTAGCCAGCCAGCTGAACGTTGGCGAAGAAGCCGTTTTGGCGACTGTGGAAAAGCTTGCCACCACCATCAAGCACCTCGAAAAAGAGCTGGAGTCCCAGAAACGCAAAGGCGCTCTCAGTCAGCTCGACCAACTGGCCAGCCAGGTTCAGACCATCAAGGGAGTTAAGCTGATCGCCGCCGAGGTCACCGGAACCGACCGTGAAGGCCTTAGGCAATTGGTGGACTCTCTCAGACAAAAACTTGGCTCCGGGGTAGTCGCCCTTGGCATGCCCGAAGATGGCAAAGTCGCTCTGATCGCCGGTGTCACCAAAGACCTTACTGCTAAAGTCCATGCTGGCAAGCTGATACAGGCGCTCGCCAAACAAGTGGGCGGTTCTGGCGGCGGAAGACCCGATTTGGCGGAGGCTGGCGGAAAAGACACATCGGCCCTAAAAAGTGCCCTAAGTTCTATCCCCTCACTCTTGGAGCCGTTGCTATAATTCCGACCGTAGCGCCAGAAGCGTGTCCAACAGGGGACACTCGCGCATTTGTGCTTGAAGCGAGCATCTCTTGGCCAAGGATTCTGATCTAGACGTCTGGCACCGGACATGGCTTCCAAAGACGAGTCAGCCGCCAGGCCGTCTCCAAGATGTTGTACGATTCGCTTCTTGAAACGGTACGGGCTGCCCCGAACACGATTGTTTTATCGCTGCAGAAGGCATCACCGTTGCACAGCCTTCCCCGAGGCACGATGGCCAAACGCACAAACCAATTCGCGGTCATGACGACGGCTTGCAAGTATTTGGGAGCATTCGCTTTGTGTGCGGCAGGTTTCGCACCCGGAGCGAGCGCCCAAATCGTCAGGACTGTGGATACGAGCGGTCGGGCATTGTTTATTAACGCCGATCCGCCGGTGAAACTCCGGCCCGCAAAGTCGCGCAAAGCCATCTACCTGCCTGGCGAATCTACGTTTATGGGCGCGAGCCATCCGGAAATGAGTATCGACCGTGACGGCGTCGAAAAGCTCGTAAAGGAAGCGTCAGCAAGGCACAACGTGGACCCCGCTTTGGTCCGCGCGGTGATTGAAACGGAATCGAACTGGAATCCATCGGCATATTCCCGAAAGGGCGCCGGAGGATTGATGCAGCTGATTCCGTCGACGGCACAACGGTACGGTGCAAACGACGTGTTCAATCCGCAACAGAATATCGACGCCGGGGTTAGACATCTAAAGTGGTTGCTGGAACGATACAATGGCAATCTGGATTTGGCCCTGGCGGCGTACAATGCGGGTGAGGGGGCTGTTGATCGGGCTCACGGCATCCCAGCGTTCCGGGAAACCCGGAACTACGTGCAGAAGGTACAGGATGCGTATTTCAGCCCAGGATCGGGTCGTCAAGAGGGCGCGTTCACCAATCCGCGCGCAATCCACAGAGAAGTCGACTCGAACGGCCGCATCATTTTCCGCAACGATTGAGGCACGAAGGACTGAGTTTGCCGCACTGAAGCGGGCAGTCCGAGTGATCGCCTGGCGAGCCAGGAGTGAAGGCCCGCTGGGGCCACCGATTTCCATCGTAAGAATGTAGGGCGCGCATGTTGGGGGTCCGAAAAATTTCGCGCAGAAGATTCGCCCGGCTTTCGCCAGTTTTTGTAGCGCTGGGAATGGCCGCGGCTGGCATTTGCGGTGGAGTGTGCGCGAGCACGGCGCGAGCGGCCGACACGCAGACGAAAAGCGCGGTAAGACGCGAAGCCGCGGAAGCACAATTCGCGCGCGCGGAAGAGCAGCGCTCGATTCTGAATGGAAAGCCAGCGGAAAAACGCACTCTTGCGGAATACAAACTAGCCGTTGCCAGCTACCGCCGGGTGTACCTGATCACACCGCGCGCGTCGCAAGTGCCAGATTCCCTTTTGTCCGTCGCCGAACTTTATACCGAGATGGGAGACCGCTTCGGGCGCAACTATTACCAGTCGGCTGTCGATTCCTATCAATTTCTCGTGCGCGAATATCCCTCGAGCAAGTACACACAGGATGCGCTGCTGCGCATTGGGAAGCTGCAAAGAGACCAATTAGGCGATGGCGCGCAGGCCACGAAAACTTACGAAGACTTCCTGAAAAAGTATCCGCATTCGCAGCGAAAACGCGAAGCCCAGGAAGCTCTGGCTGAACTGGCGCTCCTGCGGCACAGCGAAACGCAAGACGCGGCGGGAAACTCTTCCGATACAGATAACGCGGTGACCGCGGCGGAGCAGGCCGGGCCCGTGCAAGGGGGAGTTGAAGCAACCGGTAGAGGCGCTTCCGGGGGCCCTCCACGCATCCGGCGCATCACGGCGAGCGCGAACGCCGACGAAACGCGCGTGACCATCGACCTCGAAGACACGGTGCAATACACATCGGCGCGAATCGCCAACCCGGAACGGATATTTTTTGATTTGCATTCGGCCCGGCTGACGCCGGAAGTGGCGCGGGGCAACGTCCAAGTGAGCGGGAAGCTTTTGACGGGAGTACGTGTAGCGCAGAACCAGTCGGGCGTCGTTCGTGTGGTGCTGGATGTTGATGGCGTGAAAGATTATTCGGCGGAACTGACGGACAACCCGCCGCAGCTGGCGATTTATTTGTATTCAGACCTGCGGCATGGCGGCGTGCTGCACGCTGCGAATTCGCAAACCGCAAAACCGAAAAGAGGCGCGGTTCAAGCAAGCGAAGAAGCCACAGCCGGATCGGATGACGCCGGAGACGTAAAAGCAATTTCTGCAAAAAATCCGGCTGTGGATCCCGGCGTTTCACCCGCGGCTGGCGCTGTGCGGAACTCCGCGCCGGCGGCCAAGAATTCTCGCGGAAAGCGCCTGAGCGCCTCGAACACGAAGCCTGACCTGATTCAGCCAAGCGGAACGCCGCAACCGACGCGGGACGGTCAATCCACGCTGACGCGCGCGCTGGGATTGAAGATTGGACGTATCGTGATTGATCCGGGCCATGGCGGTCACGACACGGGAACGATCGGCCCGACCGGCTTGATGGAAAAGGACTTGTGCCTGGATGTAGCTCTGCGCCTGGGGAAGATCATCCAGCAGCGCTTGCCGGGTGCGGACATTGTCTACACCCGCGCCGATGACACGTTTGTGCCTCTCGAAGAGCGCACCAACATTGCAAACCAGGCGAAAGCCGATCTTTTCATTTCGATTCATGCGAATTCAAGCCAGGACCACGCAGCGCGTGGCGTCGAGACGTACTACCTGAATCTGAAGGGTTCGGCGGAAGCGATGGAAGTGGCGGCGAGGGAAAACGCTTCATCGGACGAAGGCATACACGACCTCGAGGACATGGTGAAAAAGATCGCGCGGAACGAGAAGATCGACGAATCGAAGGAATTTGCCGCGGATATTCAGGATTCCCTGGCGAAACGCATGCAAAAAGCCAGCAAAACGGTCAAAAACCGCGGCGTGCGTAAAGCGCCGTTTGTCGTCCTGATCGGGGCGGACATGCCCTCGATCCTTACGGAGATCTCGTTCCTCAGCAACCCCTCGGATGAGCAACTCTTGAAGAAGCCGGAATACCGGCAGCGAGTGGCGGAAGGGCTGTACCAGGGCGTAGCGGATTACCTGCAAAGCATGAACAGCGTCACGATGAACATGCCTGCGAAAACCGCCGGACGGCATACGGCGGCCACTCCAGTTGAACAATCCAGGAACCAACGGTAATCTGGTGGTGTCTAAGCGATAGCAAGGCATGCGCCGACAACTCCTACTCGTTTGCGGTATTGCGCTGCTCAGCGCTTCGTCGCTCTCCGCCCAACAGATTCTTCCCGATCAGTTCGCTGCTTGGCAACCGGGGAGCAATCCGCCGATTGTCATGTGGCCGCGGACTCCAGGAGTGCAGAGGCCCGACCCGGGGCCTTACTACACACGCATGCTGCTTGAAAGCGGCGTCGCTCGAGTGGAGGAGCATTACTACGAAAAGGGCAGCGCCCAACTAACCATCCGGCTATTCAAACTCCGAGACCCGAGTAGCGCGTTTGAAGTTTATACAAGCCTATTAAGACCTGGAATGGTTCCGAGCAACGTGGGGCAGATCTCCGCTTTCGATAAAGACGGCGTGGTCGTGCTGGACGGCAGCTTGGTCTTGTCCTCGACGGCGAACATCTCCAGGGAAGATCTGGGCGCGCTTGTAAAGTCCATGGAAGCGAGCAGCGAGAAAGCGCCGCTTCCGCCGATTCGGGCCTACCTTCCGCTCGCAGGCCGCCTGTTGGGCACAGAACGCTACGCGCTTGGGCCAGAGGCGATGCGGGCGGCGATGACCGAGTTAGGGCAATCGAATATGGCGGGGTTGGTGGATGCCGCGGGGTTTACAGCAGGCGCGGAAGCGATGCTGGCTCGCTACTCGGACCGGGACAACCAACACGGGGTTTTGCTCCTTCTGGAATATCCGACGCCGCAACTGGCCGAGCAGCACATCCATCACCTTGATGAGGTCCTGCCGGCCGACGCGAAGCAGCAAGGGCTAAATATCGTGCGGAAGGGATCGCTGCTCTCGATGATCCTATCTCCGAGCTCGCGGGAGTATGCGAAGAACCTGCGCGAGGCCATCGAGTACGAGACGCAAGTGACCTGGAACGAGCCAAGCCAAACCGCCACCGATCCCCCCATTACAAGCACGATTGTCAAAATCATCATGGGAACAGGGGTTTTCATGATGGCGGCAGTGGTGCTGGGCATCGCTTTTGGCGGCGTGCGCGTCGTAACCAAAATTTTCTTCCCCGGAAAGGTGTTTGATCGGCCGAGCCAGATGGAGATTTTGCAGCTGGGGCTCTCGGGGAAGCGGATCGATCCGACCGATTTTTATTGAGCCGTACTCCCGCTGTGGGATATTGGGAAGAGAGAATCGCGGGGGGGAAAAGCAAGACCGGAGCGGGGTTGTCGCGCTCCAGGCAGGCTCCCCTTATAGGCCCCCTTCAAAAATATAACCAGCCTGTTTTCTGCGCGTCTAAGAGGGACGCGCCGTTTTGCGCCTTTGTGGGCGCGCAAAGGTATCGTAAAATCTGCGGTCAGGCTAGGGGAGACGGGGCTCAAGCATGCCAGGCATTCATAAAATGACGAACAAACGGCGAACGTGCCCGCTGATTCTGATGGCGGGTGCAGCGCTCCTGGCCATGAGTTTCGGCGCGGCAGGGTGCGGCCAGAAGGCCTCCGCCGGTGGCCCCGGAAGCGGCGGGCCGATGGCGATGCCAGTCCAGGTCGAGGTAGCCCAATCGGTCCGAATTGCGGACACCACCGAATACTTGTCCGTGCTCAAATCTCGGCAGTCAGCCGTCATCAACCCGCAGGTGGAAGGACAGATCACCAAAATATTTGTGAAATCTGGCGACGAGGTAAACGCGGGGACGCCTTTGTTGCAAATCGACCCGCTGAAGCAGAAAGCCACGTTGAGCGGTCAGGAGGCAGCGCGGGCGGCGCAGGAAGCGACTTTGCAACTTGCCAGGATTAACCTTGGGCGGTCGGAGAAATTATACGCCGCCGGAGTCACCAGCAAACAGGACCTGGACAACGCGCAATCAACCTACGATTCAGCGGCAGCCCAGCTCAAGTCGCTTTCGGATCAAGTGGAACAGCAGAAGGTCGAGCTGCATTATTACGATGTGAGTGCGCCAGTGGATGGCATCGTCGATGACATCCCGGTACATGTGGGCGATCGCGTGACGGTCTCAACACTCCTGACTACGGTCGACCTGCCGGGAGCGCTCGAAGCCTACATCTATGTTCCGGCTGACCGCGCTAAGGATCTGCGGCTGGGCCTGCCGGTGAGGTTGCTGGACGAGAATGGCAATTCGCTTTCGGATACGCACATCACGTTTGTCTCGCCACAAGTGGAGACCGATACACAAACGGTGCTGGCCAAGGCGGCCGTGGCGAACGCGAAAGCAAAATTACGCATCGCGCAGCAGGTGCGAGCGCAAGTGACCTGGGGATCGCACGATGGACCGGTCGTTCCGGTGCTCGCGGTAATGAGAATCAATGGACAAGCGTTTGTGTTCGTGGCCTCACACGAGGGAAACAGTGTAGTGGCGCGGCAGAAACTAATAAAACTGGGCGACACGATCGGCAATGACTATGCGGTTCTGGACGGCCTGAAACCTGGCGACCACATCATCGTTTCCGGCACACAATTTCTCCAGGACGGCATGCCGGTCATCGAGCAGATCCAAAAAGACGAAAAACAGGGCGACGGCAAGAGCGCCGCAGCGCGCTAGGTGCCTCGAACCCGATGAACGGTCCCCTCCCAATCCAAAAAAAGGCGGAACCTGGCATTGTTCGTTGATTTTTTCATACGGCGTCCAGTGTTCGCCACGGTATGCGCGCTGATGATCATATTGGCGGGCGCGATTTCGATTCCCACGCTGCCCGTCGCGCAGTTTCCGAATCTGGCGCCGCCGCAGGTGGTGGTGACCAGCTCCTACATCGGCGCAAACGCGCAAACCGTGGAATCGGCGGTGACGATTCCGCTGGAGCAGGCGATCAACGGCGTGCCGGGCATGAAGTACATCACGTCCACGAGCGGCAACGACGGGACGAGCACCATCACGGTCACGTTTGACGTGACGCGGGACGTGGATCTCGCTTCGGTGGACGTGCAGAACCGCGTGAATCAGGCGCTGGGACGCTTGCCGGATGAAGTGAAAAATACCGGCGTGATTATCAGCAAGCAGGCTAGCGGATTTGTCTTCGGTGCCGGCGTGTATTCCGAAAACGGGGAATACGACAGCCTTTTCCTGAGCAACTATATCGATGTGTATGTGCGAGACGCGCTGAAACGCGTGCCGGGCGTAAATGATGCATTCATTTTTGGCGAGCGCAAATATGCGATGCGCATCTGGCTCAATCCGGCGGAGATGGCGCAGCGCGGCCTGACCGCGACAAACGTGATCGCCGCGTTGCAAGAGCAAAACGTGCAAGTGGCCGCGGGACAAATTGGGCAGCCGCCCAATGCCGGCGACCAAGCGTTTCAGATCAGCGTGAGAGCTGTCGGGCGGCTGACGAGCGCGGCGGAGTTTGACAACATCATTCTGAAGACTGGAACGGATGGCACGCTCGTGCGCGTGAAGGACGTCGGCCGCGCCGAGCTGGGCGCCGAAAATTATGACGTGCGCGTGCGATTCAATGGACACGATGCCGTCGGCTTTGGCGTGACGCAGCTTCCGGGCGCCAATGCTCTGGACGTGGACCGTGCCGCGAAAGCTGAACTCTTGAAGCTTTCGAAGAGTTTTCCGCCGGGATTGAAGTATGCCGTGGCATTTGACTCCACGACCGTGATTGGCGAATCGATTCGGGACGTGCTGATCACGCTGCTCGAAGCCATCCTTCTGGTCATTGCGGTGATTTATCTATTTTTGCAGGACTGGCGGAGCACGCTTATTCCCGCGATCACGATTCCGGTTTCACTGATTGGCACGTTCGTTTTCATCAAGCTGCTTGGATTTTCGATCAATACGCTGACGCTTTTCGGGATCACGCTGGCAACGGGCTTGGTCGTCGACGACGCGATCGTGGTGATCGAAAACGTCGAGCGCCACATCATGGAAGGAATCACGGAGCCGCACAACGCGGCGTCGGCAGCCATGAAGGAAGTGGCCGGAGCGGTGATCGCCACTTCGCTCGTGCTGGTTGCGGTATTCGTGCCCGTCGCTCTTTTCCCCGGAACAACGGGAATTTTGTTCCGGCAATTTGCGCTCACGATCGCCTTTTCGGTTTCCATTTCGGCATTCAACGCGCTGACGCTGACGCCCGCGCTCTCCGCAATTCTGCTGGGACGCCATCGCGAGCGCGCCGAAGGAAGATTCTTTCATGCGTTCAATCGCATGGTGACCGGCGGAACGAATTTGTATCGCAATGCGGTGCGCCACGTAATTGGCTGGCGCTTTGCCGCCCTCCTTCTATTTTTTGTGGCGCTCGGCATGACGTACTGGATCTACAACAAAGTTCCGCGCGCATTCATTCCCGAAGACGATCAGGGTTACATCATCATCGTGGTACAAGCTCCGCAAGGCGCGTCGTTGCAGTACACGGTGGGGATTTGCGGAAAAGTGGAAGAGGCTCTCTCGCACGTTCCGGAAGCGGCGGGGGCGTTCGCGCTTCCCGGATTCAGCCAGTTTGGCGCGGCGCCGAATCGCGCCATGATGTTCATCAACCTGAAGCCTTTCGCGGAGCGCAAAGGCGAGCAGCATACCGCGATGGCAATTATTCAGCGGCTTCGCGGGCAGCTATTCGGCATTCCGGGCGCTCTGGTGATTCCATTCAATCCGCCGGCAGTGCAAGGACTGGGGCAGTTCGGAGGATTTCAGTATGAACTGGAAGACCTCGGACGAAATACGCTGCAAACGCTCGCTTCTACCGCCAACAATCTGGTGGCAAAAGGAAACACGACCAAGGATTTAGCCGGGCTGTTCACGAGCTTTACGGCGAACGATCCGCAGTACTTGGTGCAGATCGACCGCGAAAAAGCGAAAAGTTTGCAAGTGCCGCTGAACCAGGTGACCGATGCCCTGCAGGTGTACATGGGATCGGAGTACGTAAACGATTTCGATTTCAACAACCGGTCGTACCGTGTTTACGTTCAGGCGGACAGCAAATATCGCTCCGCGCCGAAAGACATCCAGCAATATTATTTGCGTTCGGACACCGGCAGAATGATTCCGCTGGATAATCTCGTGACCGTCGAGCCGACGCAGAACGCGCAAGTAATCAGCCATTACAATTTGTTTCGTTCGGCGGAAATTGACGGATCGGCCGCGCCAGGACACAGCTCCGGCGAAGGCATCGCGGCCATGGAAGAGCTGTCGAAAAAATATCTTCCGCAGGGTATGACGTATGAATGGAGCGGGCTTTCGCTGGAAGAGATTCAGTCTGGAGGCAAGGCGCTGATTCTCTTTGGTCTTGGGCTGATTGTGGTGTACCTGACGCTGGCGGCGCAATACGAAAGCTTCGTGTTGCCATTCATCGTTCTGATGGCTGTGCCGGTGGCGATTTTGGGAGCGGTTGGGGCGCAATCGCTGCGAGGTTTGCAGAACGACGTTTTTTGCCAGATTGGATTGGTGATGCTGATCGGCTTGGCCAGCAAGAACGCTATTTTGATCGTGGAGTTTGCGGAACAATTGCGCGAAAAGGGGATGACCATCGTCGAAGCGGCCATCGAATCCGCGCGAATCCGCCTTCGTCCGATTTTGATGACGTCGTTTGCTTTTATTCTGGGCGTCGTGCCGCTGGTGCTCGCGACAGGAGCGGGCCGTGCGGGTCGCATTTCCGTGGGCACGACGGTATTCGGCGGGATGATCGCGGCGACGTCGCTGAACCTGCTGTTTATTCCCGTGCTTTACGTAATTGTGAAGAGCATTTTTCCAGGCGGCAGAGCGAAAACTCCGCTCGCCAAGCATTAATCTCTCTTTCCCCCGATCAAACATCGGTTTATAGATTTGTGATCTGTGGATTTGCGCCAGAATGGCGGAGCTGCGCGCCGCGTCACTGTTTTTTCAGGAGACACACGCCCGACCAGGGACGATCGCGGCGCGACTTTTCTGTTTCAGGCAGGAGCGCGATGAGACGCATAAAAAACGTCAACCGTTTGAGCCGAGCCGCATTTTTAAGAAGCGAGCGCACGTCGACGGGTTTCCAGCCGTACGGGATGAAAAAATCCGGCCCTTCCGGAGGCGCAAATTTAAAAGGCGCTGCGTGCAGAAGCTGCTTGGACCTTCTTGCGAGCATGCGGAGAAGGCCGGGCGAGGCAATATCCAGAATCCAGGATTGAAAACTCGAAGGAGCGGCAAGATCCTTGGCCAGGCCGGCGACGTCGTCTGGAGCCAAATAGATGAGCAGGCCCTCGCTGATGATGAGCGCGTTTGTGGCTCGGCTGCCAAGTTGCGCGAAGAGATCGCGGCGGGCGGTAGCGTCCGAAAGATCGAGACGTATTCGCTCGAGCGAACAAACAGGCTTGTCGCCGCGGAGAATTTCCTCTTTGTACGTGAGAATTTCGGGGAGATCGACCTCGATCCATTTTAGGGACGGTGGAAGTTGCATGCGGTAGGGGCGCGCATCGAGTCCGGCGGCAAGGTTGATGACCGTGTCAACGCCCTGACGGATCTGCTCGTTGATGAGATCGTCGCCCAGGCATGTGCGCGTGATCATGCTCCAGTCATTGTTGCCGCCCAACGGCATGGACTGGGCAATCTGTTCGCCACGTTCGCCGGCAAGACGGCGCGCGAAGGGATCGCGGAAATGCGCGTCGGGGCGCTCGGTTTCGCGCGCGCGATAGACGGCGACCCAGCGGGCAGTGTCGGAGACGTTGCGAATCAGCGGTTCCGATTGCCGTCCGGAATTGGGCTGCGCGGGAGAAGGCGATGTAGGTTTCGGCTCGCTCAAGTGATTGCCTCAGTCAGATGCGTTAACATCTCTAGCGAAAAACACGGCTCTCGTTCTGGATTCGCAAGCTGCTAAGCAGCCGCGTCGTGCTCCTTGTTGAAATCCGAAAATTTCTTACCTTCTTGCGCCAGACGCTCGAGAAGCGGGGCCGGCTCCCAAAGCTCGCCGTGCTGCTTGTGAAACTCTTCAATGCGGTCGTAGACTTTTTTCAAGCCGACTGTGTCGGCGTACCACATCGGGCCGCCGCGATACGCCGGGAAGCCATAGCCGTTGAGATAGATGATATCGATATCGACGGCGCGCAACGCGAAACCTTCTTCGAGAATCCGCGCGCCTTCGTTGACCAGCGCGTAGACGCAGCGATCGACGATCTCTTCCTTGGAAATTTTCCGCTGCGGAATGCCCGCTTCGGCGGCCCATTTGCGGACCAACTGAGCGACTTCCGGATCGGAAACTGCGCGGCGGTTTTCGTCGTACTTATACCAGCCGGCTCCGGTTTTCTGGCCGTAGCGGCCCAACTCGCAAAGATTATCTCCAGCAAAAGCTTGCCGAATCCCAGGCTTTTCCAAATGGCGATATTCTTTGCGGATTCTCCAGCCGACATCGAGACCCGCAAGATCGCCGACAGCCAGCGGCCCCATGGCCATGCCAAACTCGTAGAGTGCGGAGTCCACGTCTTCAACACTCGCGCCCTCTTCGAGCAGAAATACGGATTCGCGCACATAAGGATGGAACATGCGATTGCCCACGAATCCGCGGCAATTCCCTACCAAGACGCCGACCTTGCCGAGTTTCTTCGAAAGCTGCATGCAAGTGGCGATGACGTCCTTGCCGCTGGCTTTGCCGCGAACGATTTCGAGGAGGCGCATTACGTTCGCTGGGCTGAAGAAATGTGTGCCAATCACGGATTGCGGCCGCGATGTTGCGGATGCGATTTCATCGATGTTCAGAGTGGATGTATTGCTGGCGAGGATGGCCCCAGGTTTGCACACGCGGTCGAGCTCGCCGAAGACCTCTTTCTTCAGCGCCATGCCTTCAAAAACAGCCTCGATCACCATGTCCGCATTTGCGAATGAATCGTACGCCAGCGTCGGTTGAATCAGCTTGAGGCGTTCGTCCACGAAGGCTTGCGTGAAGCGGCCGCGCTTGACGGACGTCGCATAATTTTTTTGAATGTTCGCGAGGCCCCGGTCGAGCGCGGCCTGATCGGCTTCCTTCAAAAGAACAGGAATGCCCGCGTTTGCGAACACCATGGCGATGCCGCCACCCATCGTGCCCGCCCCAACGACTGCGGCCGTGTTCACCGGAATGAGCGGCGTGTCTTTCGGAACGTCGGGAATCTTGGCCACTTCGCGCTCCCCAAAAAATACATGGATCAGCGCTTTCGATTGATCGGAGAAGAGGCAATCCAGAAAAAGCTTGCGCTCGAATTTGCAACCTTCTTCGAACGGAAGTTTTGTGGCGGCCTCGACGGCGTCGATGGCGGCCAGCGGCGCGATCATGCCCCGCTGTTTTTTGCGGGCGTTTTCGCGGGCAACAGTGAAAATGGGCGCGTTCTGTTCCGCGGAGCCGAGCTTTTCATTTCGCTCGCGTGTTTTGCGCACCGGCTTATCGGCGATTTCCCGTGCAAAAGCAATAGTACCGGTCAGCAAATCGCCTTCGATGAGACGGTCGATGATGCCGAACTTCAGAGCGTCTGCTGCTTTAATTGGGTTGCCATCCACGCACATTTCCACGGCTTTGGCCACGCCGGCGAGCCGAGGCAAACGCTGGGTGCCGACTGCGCCGGGGATGAGACCGAGCTTTACCTCGGGCTGGCCCACTTGCGCGCTGGGCACGGCAACGCGATAGTGGCCAGACATGGCAACCTCCAGGCCGCCGCCAAAGGCGCTTCCATGAATCGCCATGACAATGGGTTTGCGAGAATCTTCGATTTTCAAAAGGAGCGTCGGCAACTCCAGCGCGCCACCGGACTTTCCTGAGGTGATCTTGCCAAACTCCTTGATATCCGCTCCAGCAATAAAAGTCTTTCCCCCGCCGATCAAGACCGCGGCTTGAACCGTATCGTCCTTCTCGATCTGTGCGATGGCGTCGGCGATGCCTTCTGGCACGCCCGGGCTTAGCGCGTTCACTGGGGGATTATTGATGGTAATGATGGCGATGCCGTTGTCTTTCGTAAGTTGAACCAGGTCGCTCATGTGCGCTGAATTCCTCTCTTGCTCGTTCTTACTACGCGTTTAGAAGCAAATACTCTTCGATTCCACTGCTGGATACGGTGATTCGCTAAACCGGCTTGTGGGCCTCGTATTGGAAAATACTAAATGCGGGAGTCTACGCCAAGCGCGAATTGCGTTTGTCCGATATTCGCGTGGTTCGCTGAAGAGATCGCAATCCCTCAGTTGAAGTACCGTTCAGGAATCAGTCGCGCTTCCTGCAAGACGCGGCTCTTCGCGAACAAAACTTCGGCTGTGCCGCTCGGAGCCGCCGAGAAGAAGAACGGTAAGCGTAAGGATAGTTACAATTTCAAAACCAGCGATAGCCCACTGGTAGCCGACGCGATCGCGCAACGCGTACTCGATGGAATTCGTAGGGGAGGCGAGAAGAATTCCCAACTGATAGGTAAGCCCGGGCATCAATCCGCGCGTAGCGTCGGCGGACAGTTCATTGAGATGCACTGGAATGACGCCCCACGCGCCTTGCACGCCCGCCTGCATCAGGAACGCGCCGATGACCAGAACAACCAGATTCCCGCCAAACGCCCACAGTGGAATCATGACCAGCGACAATCCCAAGGCCGCGATCATGCCCTTGCGCCGGCCCGCGGTCTGCGAGAGATGTCCAAAAAGAATCGCCCCGACGATGGCGCCGATGTTGTAAATGATCGCGATATTGGCGCGCATCGCAGCCGAGGCGTGATGGACTTCCTGCAAGAAATCCGGATACAAATCCTGCGTCCCGTGGGAAAGGAACATCATGAAAGTCATCAGCACAATGAGATAGAGGAAGCGCTTCCACTCGGCTGCCGCGATGCGCAAGACCTGGCCGGTGCTGGCAACTCGGTGTTGCTTCCAGGCTTCAGATTCCGGAACTTTGGTGCGGATGTAGAGCGCAAGCAGCGCGGGCACCGCGCCAATCCAAAACATGGGCCGCCAGCCCCAAACCGGCAGGAGAAACCGCGCTGCCAATGCGGCCAGCAGATAACCGATCGAATAGCCACATTGCAAAATTCCGCTGAGTATTCCGCGCCAGCGCACCGGCGCGGCCTCCATCGCGAGCGATGCTCCTACACCCCACTCGCCGCCCATCCCGATGCCGAAGAGTGCCCTCATCACCAGGAAAAAAGTGAAGTTCGGAGAAAAGCCGCAGAGCAGCTCGATAATAGAAAAATAAATGACATTGGCCATCAGAGGAATGCGGCGGCCATAACGGTCCGCCAGCAATCCGAAAATCAGGGCTCCAACCGGACGCATGGCCAATGTTGCCGCGAGCGTGCGCACGATTTCGCTTTTGGAAACCCCGAATTGATGCGCGAGGGTATCGATCAGGAAAACGACGACGAAAAAATCAAAAGCGTCGAGCGTCCAGCCGAAGAAACCGGCCAGAACGGCATGACGAGCGTTTGCTTTGGAATCAGTGGTTTGGTCCATTACACGCACGCGATTGGCGTTCTCCATCCCAGCGCTGACGGGCTTTCATTGTAATCAAAGTCTCCGCATGTCTCTCGCTTGCAAGTTCGCCGCGTTTTGACGCTAGGCCGGCAGCGGTTGTCCACGCGTCTCCACTCCGAACGGAATCAACAAAAGTCCGACGGCGAATGCCACTGCCGTTGTTGCCACGGGAATTCCGAGCGAACCGTATCGCTGCACTCCGTTTCCGACGAGAAATGTGATGGCCGCTCCGCCAAAACGCGCAAACGATGTCGAGAAAGCGAAAGCGCTTGCCCGGCATTCCGTGGGATATTGTTCCGGCAACCAAAGTGTGTAGACCGCAAAGTTCGCCCCGCCAAATCCTAGAAAAAACAAGCAGACGAAAAACCACGGAAGCGCGGACGGCCCGAGATAGAAAACCTTCCCGAACGTGAGGGCGATGAACACCATCATTAAAGCAAAGAAAAAACTCAACGCTCCGCGCCGGCCAAGTCGTTCGGCAAGCCAGGGCATCGCCAGGCACCCTAAAATCGTGGCCAGCGCGACGAGCATAGCGCCGCCCGAAGCAAGCTGGGCGGCTTGAGGGCCACCGCGGCCCGCAGCTTCCGCAAGCGCAGTGACCGCAGCGGGGACGTATACAGTTCCCGCCCAAAGACCGCTCACCGAAGCGAGCATGAAGAGTGAGTTCAAAATGGTGCGACGTCGCAACGCGGGTGAAAAGAGCGCGGCGAAAGGGCGATAAATCCGCCATGAACGAACCACGTCTACTTTGTTGGACCAGCGCGCCGGTTCGGTGACCCCATGGCGCACCCAAGCGAGCAAGAGCGCCGGCAAGCCTCCGACGGCAAACATCACGCGCCAGCCATAGTGGCTGCCAATCGCATAATTGGCGATGGCTGCAAGGAAAATGCCGACGTAATAGCCCGTGTGCATGTAGCCTGCTCCGGCGCGGCGACGGCTTTCCGGCCACTCCTCCGCGATGAACGTGCCGCCCATGGCCCATTCTCCGCCAATTCCAATCCCGGCAAGGAAGCGAAGAATCGCAAGCTGCCACACGCCCGTAACGAGCGCGCTAAGAAACGTGAAGATGGAATACCACACGACGGTCAGCATCAAGGTACGAACGCGGCCGAACTTGTCGCCTACAGGTCCCCACAAAAAAGCGAGTCCCCAGCCGAGCAGGAAGAGAGCGAAAAGCAAGCCACCGTAGAAACCGAGATTGCCTTTTGTTACGGCGATGCCGGAACGAGGAAGAAGATCGCGAAGCGATGGCAAGAGCACGAGCGCATAAATAAAAGAGTCCATCCCGTCGAGTGTCCATCCACCCCAGGCAGCCCAAAATCCCCGAATTTGATTTGCACTGAGCGAAACATATGGAGCAGCGGCGCCGTTCGAAGGTTCCATGGGCATCGTGGGAGGGACTATATCAAAAAGGGTCAGCGGAATGAGCGGGAAGTCTGCCGGTCAGCCGGTCAAATGCCCGCACGCAAAGTAAACGCATTCCTGGCACTTTGCTCGTAGTCTGACAACGGGCCGGACGCGCCGCCATTCCACGACGAACAGGGCCAAATCCAATTTCAGAAGCATTTCCGGTGATGTAAACTCTTTCGTTCGCATGCCGCATGGAAAATGGCTGCGCGAAGGGTAATAAATGCATCGCGAATCGCGCCGATCGTCATATCAGCCGAATGCACGGCCCAGGAGACTCGCGGTTGATCCTTCGAGTGTTTGAAGATCGGCAGGCACTTAGCGACGCCGCAGCCGCGCATGCTGCCGTGATCGTCCGTCGTGCAATTGACGCTTCCGGGTTAGCGCGCGTTGTCGCTGCCACTGGCGCTTCTCAATTCGAGTTTTTGGAAGCACTGACAAAAATGCCCGGGATCGACTGGCATGAAGTGGAGTTGTTCCAACTCGATGAGTATCTCGGGCTGTCGATGAATCATCCGGCGAGCTTCACGAAATATATTCGGGAACGTTTGGTCGAAAAAACAACGATTGCGCGCTATCACGCCCTGAATGGCGAAGCTGATTCCGCTGAAGTGGTGCGCGTCGCGAACGCGGCCATCAGCGCCTCTCCCATTGACGTCGCGTTTGTAGGCATCGGCGAAAACGGTCATCTGGCCTTCAATGATCCTCCTGCGGATTTCGATATCAGCGATCCGTACATCATTGTGAATTTGGACGAACCGTGCCGGCGGCAACAAGTTGGCGAGGGCTGGTTCGCCGACTTCTCCGAAGTGCCAAAGCAAGCGATCTCCATGTCCGTGCGCCAAATTCTTAAATCAAAGGAAATCATCGCGGTCGTTCCAGATGCCCGCAAAGCGCAGGCGGTTAGTGCTTGTTTCGAAGGGCCCGTCAGTCCGATGGCTCCGGCTTCGATTCTGCGGACCCACGCGAATGCAACAATTTTCCTCGATAGGCAATCCGCGTCTTTACTGAGTCCAGCAACTCTTGCTTCGGCCGCGGCGGGAACTTCGTCCGCGTCACAAGCAGGTTCTGGTTCTCGAGCGACTACGGCTCAAACTTGAGGAGGAACGGTGAAGATAACCGATGCGAAGGTGTTGATCACGTCGCCGGGCAGAAATTTCGTCACTCTGAAGGTCTACACCGACCAGGGCATCTATGGCCTCGGCGACGCAACGCTGAACGGCCGCGAGCTGGCCGTCGCTTCCTATCTTTCCGATCATCTGATTCCCTGCTTGATTGGCCGCGATCCCTTTCAATCGGAAGATATCTGGCAATATTTTTATCGCGGCGCTTACTGGCGGCGCGGCCCCGTGACCATGGCCGCGATCGGCGCCATCGACATCGCTCTCTGGGACATCAAGGGCAAGGTGCTGAACACTCCGGTTTACAATCTGCTTGGCGGAAAGAGCCGCACCGGCGTCATGGTCTATGGACACGCCAACGGGCGAGACATCGAAGAAACCATCGATGAAGTGGGCAAATACGCAGCCATGGGCTACCGCGCCATCCGCGCACAATCCGGAATTCCCGGCATTCCGTCAACGTATGGAGTCGCCAAGGACAGGTTCTACTACGAACCGGCGGAAAAAGGCTTGCCACCGGAAAATATCTGGTCCACCGAAAAATATCTGATGCATGTGCCGAAGCTTTTCGAAGCTTTGCGTCTGAAGTTTGGAGATGACGTTCACTTGTTGCACGACGCGCATCACCGCCTCACGCCGATCGAAGCGGCCCGCCTTGGCAAAAGCCTCGAACCGTATCACCTCTTCTGGCTCGAGGATGCCGTGACCGCGGAACTCCAGGAAGGCTTTCGCATCGTGCGCCAGCACACCACCACGCCGCTCGCGCTCGGCGAAGTCTTCAACACCATTTGGGACGCAAGGACGGTTATCAGCGAGCAATGGATTGACTACATTCGCATGGCCACGGTTCATAGCGGCGGCATCACGCATCTCAAAAAAGTTGCATCGTTCGCGGAAATGTATCACGTCCTCACCGGCTGCCACGGCGCCACGGATTTGTCGCCGGTATCGCTGGCCGCCGCGCTGCATTTCGATATTTCCGTCAACAATTTCGGAATTCAGGAATACATGCTGCACACCAAGCAAACCGATGAAGTCTTTTCGCCCACCTATACCTTCAGCGACGGTTACCTGCATCCCGGAGACGGCCCGGGTTTGGGCGTCGACTACAACGAAAAGCTCGCGGAAAAATTTCCTTACGAGCGCGCCTATCTGCCGGTAAATCGAAAACTCGACGGCACGATGTTCAATTGGTAGCCTCTCATGCGGGACGCGGACTTCGCAGTGAAAGCTGAGGCGCGCGGGACTATCTAGTCGGTAGCGGAGTTGCCGACGGAGCCGCGGGAGCGGCTGAAGAGGCGGCGGGCGACAGTGGCCCAGGACACGGTCTCAAATTCGGCGAGGTAGGAATAAGCTACCGGAACGACCAGGAGAGTTAGCAGGAGGCACAGGGTTTGGCCGCCGATGATGGTGACGGCGATGGAGGCGCGTTGCTCAGAGCCGGCACCGATGCCGATGGCGACCGGGATGAGACCGGCGACGATAGAGAGCGTGGTCATCAGGATCGGGCGGAGACGGACGCGGTTGGCTTCTAGGATGGCTTCGCGGGCGGGCATGCCGCCGGCGCGAAGGCGGTTGGTGTAATCCACCTGCAGAATTCCGTTTTTCTTTACAATTCCCAACAACAGAAAGACGCCGAGGGCGCTCCAGAGGCTTAGGGCGCGGCCGGTGATCCAGAGGGAGAACAGCGCGAAGGGGATGCTCAACGGGAGTGTGAGCATGATGATAAAAGGATGGGAGAAGCTCTCGAATTGGGCGGCCAGGACCATATACATAAAAATGGAAGCGAGCAACATGGCGAGCAAAAGATTCCAGGTGGTTTCTTCGAGGACTTTGACCTGGCCAGTGAAGCGGTATGAATAGCCAGCGGGTAGGCCGATTTGCTTGATGGAGTCGACGGTATGCCCGGCGGCGAGGTCGAGGGGATAACCGCTGGCGACGTTGGCGTAGACGGTGACTTCGAATTCGCGGTTGTAGCGCCACAGCGTGGCGGGACCAGCGCCACGGACAATGGTGGCGACATTTTCGAGGCGCACCTGGCCAAGCTTTGTGGAGGGAACCATCAGTTGCGCGAGCACGTCGGGATTGTCGCGCTGTCGCTCGAGCAGCTGCATGATGACTGGATATTGCTCGGAGCCTTCCTTGAAGCGCGTGATTTCGTCTTCGCCGGAATAGAAGAGGCGGACGGCATCGCTGACATCGGTCATGCGGACGCCGATATCAGCGGCGCGCTGGCGGTCAACTTTGACCTGGAGCTCGGGAGTGTTGAGGTTAAGGCTGGGGTTGACGTCGACGAGGTCAGGATACTGACGCATCAAGTCGGCGACTTGTTTGCTGATGTCGGCGAGCTTGCTGAGCTCGGGGCCGCGGATGACCGCGCCAATGGGGAAATAGGTTTCTCCGCCGAAGACGGAGGGAAGGCGGACGTTGGAAACCATGTTGCGATAGCTCGCAAGAATTCCGCGGACCTCAGTGGCGAGTTGCTCATGGGTGCGTTTTCTCTCGCTGCGCGGGACGAGCCCGATGAAAAGATGCGCGTGATTGGTCGGGCCATGCGTTAGAGACTGCACAAAGGCAACTTCCGGCAGCGCGGTAATGCGGTTCGCGATATCTCCCGCGAGCGCTGTCGTCTTGGCGAGAGCTGTGCCTTCGGGGAGTGTGAAGGAGCTGATGAGTTCGGATTGATCGTCGGAGGGAATCCAATCGCGGCCCACTAGATGGTAGAGGCCGAAGGTGGAGAGAAAAGTCGCGACGCAGATGATGACGATGACCCAGCGATGGGCTAGCGACCACTGCAAGAGCTTTAAGTAGGACTGCTCGACCCAGTGAAGAATTCCGGCGGCGTGGGCCTTTTTTTCTTTTTCGCTGATCTTGAGGATTCGGGAGCTCATCATCGGAGTTAGCGTGAAGGCCACGAGGAGAGAGACGAGGATGGCCATGGCCATGGTCCAGCCGAAGGAGTTGACGTATTTGCGCGCGTAGCCGTTCATGAAAGCGATCGGCAGAAAGATGATGACTAGCGAAAGCGTGGTGGCCATGACGGCCAATCCTATTTCTTGCGTGGCTTTGATGGCGGCGTTTTTGCGGTCTTCGCCTTTCTCTTCCATGAAGCGGACGATGTTTTCGAGGACGATGATCGCGTCGTCGATGACGATGCCTACGGCGAGCGTAAGCGCCAGAAGCGTCATGTTGTTGAGAGAAAAGTCCATGCCGCGCATGAGCGTGAAAGTGGCGATGATGCTGGCGGGAATGGCGACGGCCGCGATCAGGACGGCGCGCCAGTTACGCATGAAAAGAAAAACGATGGCGCTGGCGAAAATGCTGCCGAGGACGAGGTGTTCGAGGAGCGAGTGGACGGAAGCTTTGATGAAGTCGGAGATGTCGTGGATGACGAGGAGCTGGACGCCGGGCGGAAGCTGGGAGCGGAGATCGTCGAGCTTAGCTTTTACGTTGTCCGCGACTTGGACGGTGTTGGTGCCAGATTGGCGGAGGACTTGAATGCTCACGACGTCCTCGCCGGGAGCGCCTCTGCGAAAGAGGGCGGACCAGGTTCGCAACTCTTGTGCGCCGTCTTCGACTTGAGCGATATCGCGGACGCGAACTTGCGCGCCGCCTCGTGTGCCAACGACGATTTCGCCGAATTGATCGGCAGTCGTGACCCGGCCGAGAGTGCGCAAGCCGAGCTCCTGTGGGCCGGTAATGATGCGTCCGCCGGGAGCTTCGATGTTTTCACGCTGGAGGGCGTCGCGAACGTCGAGAACCGTAAAGTTGCGAGCGGTGAGTTTTTGCGCGTCGAGCAAAACGCGGATTTGGCGGGCTTGGCCGCCGTTCAGTTCGACGCTGCCAACGCCATCCACAGTTTGTATGGCGCGGCGAATCTGTTTGTCAGCGATTTCGGTCAGTTCGCGGCGGCTCATGGGACCGCTGACAAGCAATGTCAGGATGGGGTCGGATTGCGGATCTTCCTTAGTGATGACCGGCGGAAGCGTCTCTCGGGGCAGCCGATAAATCGCGGCAGCAACTTTCTCACGTATGTCTTGCGCCGCGCCATCGATGTCACGCTCAAGGACGAAGGTGCAGGTAATGTCGGCGAGGCCTTCGCTGGAATAGACGCTGATTTCGTCAATGCCGCTGACGCTCGAGATAGCGTCTTCGAGAGGTAGCACGACGCCGGTGACAACCTCTTCGGGAGTGGCGCCGGGGAGCTGCACTTCCACATTCACGGTGGCTGGATCGGCTTTGGGAAACAGATCCACTGCGAGGCCGCGATAGGAAAACGCGCCAAGAGTCACGAGAAAAGCGATGAGCATCACGGTGAAGACGGGATACTTGACGCAAGTTTCGGCTAGCTTCATCGGCGTGTATGAATTTGAGCTCCGGCGAAAATTACTTGACCGCCGGAGTGCTCCCTTCGGACTGTTCCTGGACCGTCGCACCATCGCGCAAATCGCCAGAAATCGCGACGGCCACGCGATCGCCGGGTTTCAGGCCTTCAGCCACTTCGAATCGTTTGCCTCTCTGGTCGTCGGTTTGGCCAGCGGGACGGATCTGGCGTTCGGAGACGCGATTGCCGTTCAGAAGAAAAACTTTGTAGACGCCGTAGCGATAGTTGACGGCGTTTTCTGGAAGAAAGATCGTTCGCTCTTCCTTCTTGCTGGGAATGGAAGCCTGCACGAAAAAACCAGGTTTCAAGCGACCGTCAGCATTGCGAAGCAAAGCCTCAGCCTCAAATGTACGCGAATCCTGCGCAACGGCGGGATTGATACGCGTAACACGCCCGTGGAAAGTCTCGCCGGGGAAAGCCTCGACCTGCAGATCGACGATCACCCCCTCTTTCACCGAGCCGGCCCAACGCTCAGGAACGGCGAGGCGCGCTCGAAGCGTGTCGGTTCGCACGAGGACCATCACCGGGCCCTGCACGCGAAGATATTCGCCGGGATGGACGTCGCGCGTTTTGATCGAGCCGGGAAACGGAGCGCGAATGGTGGCGTCGCGCAATTTTTTATCAGCAAGATTTTCGCTGGCTTCGCTGGAGACCAGTAGAGCCTTCAAACGGTCGACTTCCTGCAAGGCGACCGTGTAACTGGCCTGCGTGCTTTGATAGCGGCTGGCGGCTTCGTCCAGCTGCTGCTGCGAAATCAAATTGTCCTTGAACATTTCTTGGGCGCGAGCGTACTTGCGTTCGGCATCGAAGAGGTCCGCCGCAGCGCGCTGAACGGAAGCGATTTTCTTGGGATCCGTGGGCGGCGGATCGCCTGGGCCAATACCGAGTTGCGCGCGAACTTGCGTGACCAGCCCACGCTGGCGATCGACTTCATATTGAAGTTCCTGCGGATCGATCAGCACAAGCGGCTGACCTTCCTGCACTGTGTCTCCGACATCGGCCAAGACTTGTGAGACGCGGCCTTCGACCTCGGCGCTAAGAATGCTTTCTTCGAGAGCGAAAAGCGAGCCGGCAGCCTGAACGTGGCGCTGGGCGGTTTCTTCGGCGACGGTATAGACGTGGACCGGCGTCGGATGAGCAGCATCGCTGAGCATGCTGCTGGAAACAGATTTCGAGCAGCCGGCGGCAAGAATCATGGCGAACACGGCCCCGCCCGCCAAATATTGGAGCATTTTCATAAAGTTGCTTGGAGAGCCGTCCGTCCGCGTACGATTGAAGTACTTTCCAAGCCACGCTCTGAACGCACTGGGACCGTCATCTCCTGCTTGCCTTTTGGACGAACGAAGTTACCACACCATTTCGCGCTTCGGAGCTAATTTCTAGAAGAAACATTCGCTGCAATTTTGGCGCGTGCCTCACCCGGAATCCAGCGCCACGCAAGCTTTTCTGGCCTGTTGCGGCGCGCCTGTCTAGATTCACTTGGACGTGTCGTCAAGTTACCGGACATTTCCCTGGAGAACTTCACAAGCGTTTAGAATCAACAAAAATTCGAAACTTGCACCAATCTTCCACCAACTTTGAGAGAGATTCAGGTCCGGCAGGACAAGCCTGTTGATTCTACAAGAGATATTTGGAGCCGAGGGCGAGAGTTGAACTCGCGACCTGCCGATTACGAATCGGCTGCTCTACCACTGAGCTACCTCGGCTCGTTCTTTGACAATAGCATCCGCGTAAAAATTCTGTCAATTGAACCCCAAAAATCGCGTTCTATTGCGGCGGTCCGCTATTTCGAGAAGGGATACATCGCCCAGCCGATCCCCACGCCGATCAGCAGGAATAGAAACAACGACCAGAGGATGTACTTTACACGGTCGCCTATCCGGCGGCGGCTCAAAAATCCGAACGCAATGGAGATGAGCAGCGCAAAGAGCGTCATCGATTGAAAATGGGTGAGACGAAACTCGATCGCCGCAATCACGCCTTCCGCCCTCGCGCCGCTTCGTACGCGTGCAGCGCGGCCAGCAGGTTCAGCACGCCTGCGGCGGCGAGAAATCGCGTTCCGTATCGCCCTCGGCATGCGCCATGTCCGAACCTTGTGTTTCCAGCGATTTCGCCGCCAGATAGAATGTTCCTGTCCCGAGATCGGCGATATAACCGAGCATTCCGAAGGCATCGCTTCCCTCTGAGCTGAAAACATTCCCACGCATTCCGGCGGCAAGAAAAACCAGCGCTCCCACGACCAGAAAGCACGCAACCGCCCGTCCCCACATTTTTTGCAGCGCGTGGCCCAGCCCTGGAATAAACCATCCTGCGACGCCAATAGCGAGCGCAATCGCTTCGTTCTTGGGGTTGTGATCGGGCGCCGTCGCGTCCGCGATCGGTTCAGTTGCTCCCGGCGTTGTTGTGCCTGCCGCTGCGCCTGCGTCTGTCGTGATCTCGTCGGTCATTTTTTCCTGCGTGATTTTCTTCTTCAGGCCGGCCCAGCTAAGCCAGCAGAGCTAAAATCTCGCTCTGCACAGCTCCGGTTATCCGCGCTTCCTTTTCCCCGATGTATACATTCACTTCGCTTCGAATGCCGAATTCAGGCAGATAGATTCCCGGCTCGATCGAATTGCAAGTTTTCGAAATCAAGTGCCGGACGTCGTGCGTCTCCAGACCGTCCATATTGGCCCCGTTGCCATGCACTTTTTGTCCGATACTGTGGCCGGTGCGATGGAAAAAATATTTGCCGTAGCCCGCCTTCTCGATCACTTTGCGGGCTGCTTGATCCACTTGCCATCCTTGGAGAGGCTTTCCCGCCGCGATACACGACTGAATTAACTCGATCGCTTTGTCCCGCGCTTCGCGCACGATTCCAAAAATCTTGGCCATTTTTTCTGGCACCTTCGCGCCGAGATACCCGACCCAGGTGATGTCGTAGAAGACGCTGTCCGCGGCCTTTGTCTTTCCCCAGACATCCAGCAGCAGCAAATCCCCTTCGCGAATGGGCGAAGCCGTCTCCGGCTTTGGCCCGTAGTGCGGATCGCTCGCGTGCGGTCCGACAGCGATGTCCGGTCCATCGTCCGCCCCAACGCCCGCCGCCTCAAACTGCTTCAAAATCCACACTTTTAAATCGTATTCCGTGATCGTCTTTTTCTCGCGCACATTTTTTGCCGCAAGCTCGAAGGCCTCTCGCACGACGCGGTCAATCACGGCGCCCGCCGCCAGATGCGATTCCAGCTGCGCCTGGCTCCAACACGCTTCATACTTCTGCACTAGGTCCGCGGAACTGACGACTTTCACGCCGGTGCTGCGCACCAGCTCAATCGTTCCAGCGTCCACCATCGCCACATAAGGAATAGCGTTCTTCGGCGAGTATTGCATCGCAACATTTTTCGCCCGCCCAACAAGCTTACCCAGGTTCTTCCTCAATTCCTCCTGCCCGGCATAGAACAATGTCTCGCCCGGCAACGCAGCCAGTGATTCCGTCTCAATCATGTGCACCAATTTGCGCGGCGTCCCCTTCGCCGGCACGAAGTAATACCAACGGCGAGTGCGCATTCCGGGAGGCAGCTTCAGGATCCCCTGTGCAATCGGATCCCGCCCGCGAAAATCGTAGAACAACCAGCCGTCCAGCTTCGCGGCACGCAAATCACTTTGTATTCCCTGGATGTCAGCGCTCATGTTTGGAAGCCATCCTCACTATTTGACGAGTCTCGAAAATGCTGGCCTATCAAGCTTCGTATGCCAGCAACGCCAAAATCTGCTGTTTCGTCGCGCCGCGAATTTCCACCCGCTTTGTGCGGCTGCGTTCGCCGGCAAGAATTCTAACAGCCGACTTGGATGTTTTCAAAAGATGCGCAAGAAATTCCACCAGCGCCTCGTTTGCCCGGTTCTCCAGAGCCGGCGCTTGCAGGCGGATTTTCAATGCCCCCGCGATCACTCCCGCGATTTCATCTTTGCTAGCTCTCGGCTGAACGCGCACCGGAAAGGAAATCGTTCCCGCGGCAACGTTTTCCGATATTTCCGGGAACATGGCCAGCTCACCAGGCTCTTTGATATTGAGGAGGCGCTTCAATCTTTACTTCCAGCGCTTTCGCCGCCCGTCTTGGCCAATAGGGATCGCGAAGCAACTCGCGCGCAAGGAAAATACAGGTCCGCTTGTTCAGTCGCCAAAATCGCCTCCGCTTGCGTGGGCTCCGTGATCATTCCAACGGCGCCCGTCGCAATCCCAGCCTCCTTACGAATGGCTTCGGAAAATCTCGTCTGGTATCCAGGGCCCAACGGAATCTTCACTCCCGGAACGGCTCCTCCGCTCGAAGTGTCAATCAAATCCACGCCCAACGTTTTCAATTGCCGCGCCAACTCAATCGTCTGCGCCAAATCCCAGCCGCCTTCTTTCCAATCCGTCGCGGAAACACGCACGAAAAGAGGTAGCCTCTGCGGCCAGACCTCTCTCACCGCCCGAACGACCTGTTTCACAATGTGAATTCGATTCTCAAACTTGCCGCCATATTCGTCGGCCCTCGTATTGGACAACGGCGACAAAAATTGGTGCAGCAGATAACCGTGCGCGGCATGAATCTCGATGACTTCAAACCCCGCTGCCAGTGCGCGTTCTGCGGCTTTGCGAAACGCCGCGACAATCTCTCCGATCTCGTTCACGGACAGTTTGCGCGGCACGGTGTAGCCCGCGTCAAACGCCAGCGCGCTTGGCGCGACTGGCTGCCAACCTCCAGCTTCCAGTGCGACTGGCTTGCCACCAGCCCACGGTGGCGCAGTGCTGGCTTTTCTCCCCGCGTGCGCGAGCTGCATTCCCGGCACTGCACCGTGAGCCCGGATAAATTCCGCGATAGGCCTCCAGGACGCAACGTGCGCATCCTCATAAATCCCTGTGTCCACCGCCGAAATTCTTCCGCGTTCCTCGACGGCGGTGGCCTCGGTAAACACCAGGCTCGCGCCCCCAATCGCCCTGCTGCCAAGATGCACGAGGTGCCACGCCTGCGGATGCCCTTCCATCGCCGAGTATTCGCACATCGGCGACACGACTATCCGGTTCTTCAGCTCGATCTCGCGTATTCGGAATGGACTGAAAAGCTTCATCCTGTGCTCCCGTAAAATTTATTAGCCCGCTTTCACTGCACTGCGGGCTCCGAATAACGCCGTGCCCACACGCACTTCCGTCGCACCTTCTTCGATAGCCACTTCAAAGTCATGTGACATTCCCATGGACAGCACCGGCAGCTCACGCCCAATCTGCTTCGCCAAACTGTCTCGCAGTTCCCGCAATCGCCGGAAGTACAGCCTCGCCTCTTCCGCATTTTCCGCGAATGGCGGTATGCACATCAGCCCGGCCAGGTCCAGCATGGGCAATGCCGCAATCTGATCCCCCAGCACGGGGAGCTCTTCCACTTCGGCGCCGCTTTTCGCTTCCTCTTTCGCGATGTGAACCTCGATCAAAACGCGGAGTCTTGCGGCCGCAACCGTCTCGCTTCGCGCCCGATTCAGCCGCTGTGCCAGCACAAAATTGTCCACGGAATCGATGCTTTGAAAAAGCTTTGCCGCTTTGGCCGCTTTGTTGCTTTGCAAATGTCCGATGAGATGCCACGTCGCGCTCAAACCCTGAATTCCACTCTGCTTTCCTTCCCATTCCTGCACGCGGTTTTCTCCAAAATGCCGCAGCCCTGCTGCGTAGGCCTCGCGAATGGCCTCTGCCGGATGGGTTTTCGAAACCGCAATCAACGTAATCTCTTCGCCGCGGCGTCCCGCTCGCTTCGCCGCGCCCAAAATGCGTTCTTGCACTTGCAGCAAGTTTTCTCTGATCGATGCCGTCGCCATGTTCAGTCTCAAATCGTAGCATGCGCGGCGTTGCAGCGTTGAGACTCTGCGGTTAGACTGGCTTCCAATATGACTCACGCGGGAAAACTCATCGCCGTCGAAGGCATCGATGGCAGCGGCAAGCGTACGCAAGTCGATTTGCTCGAGAAAGCTTTAGTCTCCAGCGGCCACGTCGTTTATTCGACTGGCTTCCCCCAGTACGATTCCTGGTTCGGCAAAATGGTCGGCCAATTCCTCAACGGCGATTTCGGCTCGCTCGAAACCGTCGACCCGCACTTCAGCGCTCTCCTCTATGCCGGCGATCGCTTCGAAGCCAAATCGCGCATGGAAACGGCCCTGAACCAGGGCGCCATCGTTCTCGCCGACCGCTACATCGCCTCGAACCTCGCCCATCAAACGGCGCGCGTGCCCGCCGAGAACCGTCCGGCGTTTATTTCCTGGATCGAGCATCTTGAGTACGGCATTTACAATCTGCCGCGGGAATCGCTGGTTCTCTATCTTCAGGTTCCTCCGCGCCAAGCCCAGGAACTGGTCGCGCGCAAATCCGCCCGCTCCTACACCACGGTCAAACAGGATATTCAGGAGGCCAGCCTCCGCCATCTCGAAGAGGCTGCCGCGATGTACGATCACCTCGCGCGCCGCCCCAATTGGGCGACCATTCCGTGCTTCAACGAAGCACGCGGCGCAATGCGCCCTCAAAAGGAAATCGCCACTGAAATCCTCGCCGCTGTCCTGCAAGTTCTAATGCGAACTCTCGCCGGGGAAGGCCGCTAACCGATGGCTTTTTCCGAATTTCTCGGCAATGAACGAATCGTCGCTGCCCTGCGCGGCGCGTTGCGCAGCGAACGTGTGCCGCACGCTCTGCTCTTCAGCGGCCCGCGTGGTCTCGGCAAGTTCACGTTGGCGCGCATGTTTGCGCAAGCCGCCAATTGCGAGCGCCTGAAGGACGACTTCTGCGGCGAATGCGAAACCTGCAAGCGCATCGCGCTGCTCGCCGACCCGGAAAAACTCGTCGAACAAGGCCTCGCGGAACGCGGTGAAAGCGCCGACGCCGCCACGGTCGAGCGCGTCCCCCTCATTCTCCAAACGCATCCGGACGTTTGGGCGCTCGTGCCCGATCCTGTCCGCTTGAAGAGTCCTGTGGCGCGGCCGATGCTGCGCGTCGGCCAGTTGCGCGCGGTTCAGCGCGCCGCCTATTTTCAACCCATGGGACGGCGCCGCGTTTTTATTCTGGATGGCGCGGAGACCATGCGCTGGGATGTCGCCAATGTATTTCTGAAAATTCTCGAAGAACCGCCCGGCTCGGCAACACTCATTTTGACCGCGCCTTCGCCTTACGCGCTGCTTCCGACCATCGTTTCGCGATGCCTGCAATTTCATTTCGCGCCGCTCTCGCAGCCCGAAGTGGAAAATATTCTCAAGGAAAAAACGCAACGCAAAACCTCGGAATTAAAGCTGGCCGCGCAGCTTGCCGAGGGTAGCCCCGGCCTCGCTATCGAGATGAACGTGGAAGAAACCGCGCAACGCCGCCGCGACGCTCTGCGCATCCTCGAACGCGCCGCGCGCGGTCAGGGTTTCGCTCAACTTTTCGCCGATACTTCGGCTCTCGCCAAAGACCGCGATTCTTCTTTCGAAGAGCAAATCAACGTCTTTTACGGACTGCTCACCGATCTCCTCGAGATCACCTCCGGCCTAAAACAGCCCGTTTTGCGAAACGTTCCGCTGGCCAAAGAGCTTGCGTCGCTCGCCAAGTCGGTCGATGCACGTTGGGTCATGCGAGCCATCGCCGGTTTCGACGAGCTGCACGCCGGCGCTCGGCGCAATTTGAATCGCCAGCTTGGCCTCGACGCGCTGGCCACTTCGCTCTCAACAAATTCTTAGCGCCTCGCTCTCCCACACCGGATTCAGGCCCCTTTCTTGGCTTTCATGCGCTTTTTGCCACAAAAAAATTCCAAACCCAACTGTAACCCAGCGGCCAACGCATGCATCTCACCAATTGAACTCACCCCACCGTTAACTGCAAGGAGTTATCATGGTGAACCGCAGGATGTTTCGCCCGGGATTCCCGGACCTGAAGGAGCAAGCTCCGCAGAGAATGATCCCTCACAACGGAGTCGCGCCAAGCAAGAAGCCCGCGCCCCCGGAGACGACCCACGCCGAGAACTTCTATTGGGTCAAGCAGATGCAGAGCCACACGCCGATGGCCGTCGTCCTGGATAATGGCGAAGTGCTGCACGGCACAGTCGAATGGTACGACCGCGATTGTATCAAGCTCACTCGCCAGGGCAGCCCGAATCTGCTCATTTTCAAGCGTGTCATCAAGTACGTGCACAAGGATGGCGAAGAAGCCGCCGCCGGCGGCGAAGAGTAGCCGTTAGATTTCCGACTGCTCACTTCGGGCAATGGAATGGCCGCGTGCCGCTCCAAAAGTGAGTAGTGCCTTGGCCACTAGCGAACCATCCTCTTTATAAATCTCGCATTCCGTCACGACAAAATTTCGGCCAGTCCGCAAAACTCGTCCCTCCGCTCTTAAGTTCCCTCCGGGCACGGCCTCCAAAAAGTTTATCTTCATTTCCACGGTCGCAATCTGCGTCCCCTTCTGCACCGTCGTATAAGCCGCAATCGCCGCCACCGTGTCGGCCACAGTCGCCAAAACTCCTCCGTGCACCACGCCGTGAAGCTGCTTATGCCGTGGCTTCACCCTCATTGTGAAAACCGCGCGGCCTCGTTCCAAACTCTCGAGCGAGAGGCCCAGCAGCGAGGTTGCTCCGGTCTCGTTTGTTTTCCGGCGCAGAACGGCTTCATATTTCTTCAGGTCATTGAATAATTCCGATTTCATGGAATGGTGCCGCTCCTCTCAATACGCCGAAAGTCCGCCGTCCAGCGGAATCGCGGCTCCCGTCAGCCAGCTTGATTCCTCCGACGCGAGAAATAACGCCATTTCCGCGACATCTTCCGGACGGCCCATCCGCCCAATCGGGATCTGCGCAATCCGCGACTTGCGCAAGGCTTTTCCCTCTTCCGAAGCCGCAAAAAGTCCTTGCACCAACTCCGTCTCCACAATCGACGGACAGATGCAATTGGCCCGCACATTCTCGTGCGCATGATCGAGCGCCATCGCTTTCGTCAGCAGCGTCACTCCGCCCTTTGACGCGCTGTACGCCGCGCGAGACTTCATCCCGACCAACCCCAGCACCGAGCCGATATTCACAATTGCGCCGCCTCCCGCTTTGCGAAATTCCGGCAAGGCCGCTCGGCACATCAGAAAAGGACCCTTCAAATTTATGCTCATCAGCCGGTCCCACTCCTCTTCGCTGATCCCCTCAATCGTCGAAGCGTGCAGAACCCCCGCATTGTTCACCAGCACATTCAACTTGCCGAATTTTTTCGCGGTTTCTCGCACCGCTTTTTCCGCATCATTCGCCTTTGCCACGTCGCAGACAATGGCTAACCCCTCGCCGCCTTGCTTTTCCATCTCGCGCAAAGTCTCATCCAGCTTCTCTTTGCGCCGTCCGGCTACCGCTACCTTTGCCCCTTCTCGCGAGAACGCCAGCGCAATCGCCCGCCCTATTCCCGTACCTCCGCCCGTAATCAGGGCCACCTTCCCCGCCAGTCGTGTCACGATTTTGCCACCTCCTGCGTCTAATGGAGTGCCTTTGCGGTCAAATCCTGGGACCATTCGGCGAATCGACGTTAGAAAGCTCTAAGCCCCGCAAGGGCGCTGTTTGCCGGTAGAATGCTGCACTATCTGCCCGAGAGAAACAACTGAGGACACCGGAGAACCTCTGCGATGAAAATCGGCATCACTTGTTACCCAACATACGGCGGCTCCGGCGTCGTCGCCACCGAGCTTGGCCAGGAGCTTGCCGCGCGCGGCCACGACATCCACTTCATCAGCTACGCCCCGCCGATCCGCATGAACCCCAATGATCCGCACATCCATTTCCACGAAGTCGAAGTCGCCAGCTACCCGCTTTTCGACCACCCGCCTTACACGCTCGCTCTTGCCACCAAGATGCTCGAAGTTTTCGAGTCCGAATCGCTCGATCTCCTCCACGTGCACTACGCCATCCCCCATTCCGTCAGCGCCCTCCTCGCGCGTTCCATGGCCGCTCCCCGCCGCCTGCCTTTTATCACCACGCTTCATGGCACCGACATCACTCTCGTTGGCAGCAATCGCAGTTATCTGCCCATTACCAAATTTTCCATCGAACAAAGCGACGGCGTCACCGCCATCTCGCAATATCTTCTCAACCAAACCATCAAAGAGTTCGACATCAAGCGCCCCATCGAAGTCATCCCCAATTTCGTGAATTGCGATCTCTATACGCGTAAACCGCAGCCCGCCCTCCGCGAGAAATGGGCGCCCAACGGCGAGCCCATCCTCATGCACCTCTCGAATTTCCGCCCCGTCAAGCGCCTCGCCGATGTAGTCGAAATCTTCGCCCTGGTCCGCGCCAAAATGCCCGCCAAACTCGTCCTCATCGGCGACGGCCCGGACCGCGGCGCTGCGGAATATCTGGTCCGCAAAAAGCGCCTGCAAAAAGACGTAATTTTTCTAGGGAAACAAAACGGTGTTTACGAAAAACTTTCCGTAGCCGATCTTTTCCTGATGCCTTCGCAGCTCGAATCCTTCGGCCTCGCCGCCCTCGAAGCCATGGCCTGCGAAGTCCCCGTCATCGCCACGAATGTCGGCGGCGTCCCCGAAGTCGTCGAGCACGGCGTCGATGGCTATCTTGTCGAACCCGGCGACGTAAAATCCGCTGCCGCCTACGCCATCGAAATCCTCTCCCGCGCGGACCGCGGCCGCGAAATGGGCCAGCGCGCCCGCCTCGACGCCAAGCGCAAATTTTGCGCCAACGACGTCATCCCCGCCTACGAATCCTACTACCGCCGCATCCTGGAACAATCCTCCGCCGCCCGCGCCTGAGCCTTAGTTTGACGTCTTTCGAACGGATTGAAGAACCCTATTGATTTCCGCCTGCATAATGGCTGGGGCAGGTCCTTTTTCGTTTTGAGCAAACAGAAACGCGAGCCCGCCATCATCCGCAAAGATCTCGACGTCAATGGACCTTGGGCGGCTCCTAGGGCTCCCATATTGAAAACCTTGGAAACCGCCCGCTCGAACTCGAAATATTCCTGTCTCTCCACCGCTCGGAATCATGATCCCCTTGATTACGAGCAACATAGCCCCACCCGCAGCCCGCCGACGAGCGCTAAGCAGTCCTATCTCTTGCGGAGTGGTCCCAAGGACTAGATTTGTCAACGAGTAGTCCGATCGCAGAGCCTCCTCACCATACAGTTGGCGTAATCCGTCCTCATCACCCTTCGACATGGCTAGAAACTCATTTAGGAATTCTTTGGGTGGGACCTTTGAAAACCAGAGAGCGTTCCCTGAGCGAAAAACGAGGACGACCGACGTCGGACTCACCCGTTTTGTTTTTCCCTCATCAACAGGCCACGGAAGTTCGAAATCATATCCTGCGTATGCGAACTTCTGCCCAGGAGCTTTCGAGACGGATAGGTCTGACAGTTCAATAGGCGCTTTGTTAACAACGGGCATCTTCCATCCTGTATACCTAGCCTCCAATGCGAACATAGTTGCCACACCAAAGAACCACACGTAAAGCGCCGCGGCTACTGCCAACGCCCCCAGCCAGAGCAGCGCCCGTTTCCGCTTTGACACGGAGTCACCTCCCGAACACAAAGGGTCGTGCTACTCTTCAGTCTATCGGACTCCTTATCGCCCGGTAAGGATCCATCCCGACCGTTAACTGGCCTCAAGGCCAGCCCTCTGTTTTCCTGTGACAACTCAACGAAAAGTGTTTATCTTCTCCCCCTCCGGAGGCCAAACAGCCTATGCGACGCCGCGACTTTCTCCATCTCTCTTTAAACACCCTCGCCGCCTCAATCCTGCCGCAATCTCTAAAGTCCGCCGCCCTCCCCAACCTCCGCGAACTCGCCGCTCACCGAAAACTCCTCTTTGGCTCCGCCGTCTCCGACTCCCAACTTCACCGCCCCGACTTCACCGCTCTCCTCCTCGATCAGTGCTCCATCCTAGTCCCCGAAAACCAAATGAAGTGGCGCGCAACGCAACCCGAACAGGCCCGCTTCGACTTCACCCAAGCCGATTTCTTTATGGAGTTCGCCGAATCGCACCAACTCCTCGCTCGCGGTCACAATCTTTGCTGGCACGAGCACAATCCCGATTGGCTCGAAGCCGCCGCGACCCCGCAAAACGCCGCCGACCTCCTGCGCACCCACATTCAAACCGTTGCTGGCCGCTACAAAGGCCGCATCCATTCCTGGGATGTCGTCAATGAAGCCATCCGCCCCGAACATCACAATCCTCACGACATGGTCAATTCCGTTTGGCTGAAAAACATCGGTGAAGATTACATCGACCTAGCCTTTCGCACCGCGCATGAAGCGGATCCCTCAGCCCTTCTGACCTACAACGACTTCGACATCGAAACCGACGCCCCCGAGCAGGAACAAAAGCGCGAAGCCATCCTCGCCATGCTGCACCGTCTGCGCAAAAAAGGCGTGCCTATCCACGCGATGGGCGTCCAGTCTCACCTCAGAACCGTCGCTGGTTTCCCCACATGGAAAGGCCTGAATAAATTTTTTAAGGAAATCGCCAAGATGAAGTTACAAGTCTTCGTGACCGAACTCGACGTAGACGATTCCGCGATGCCCGCGGACACTTCCGAACGCGACCGCCAAGTCGCCGAACTCTACCGCAGCTTTCTCGACAATATTCTCCGCCAAAAATCTCTGAAAGCCGTCTTGACGTGGTGCCTCTCCGACCGCGACTCCTGGCTCCAAAACTTCCGCCCCCGCAAAGACGGCCTCCCGCAGCGCCCTCTCCCCTTCGACGCCGACCTCAATCCCAAACCCGCCTTCTTCGCCTTCTGCGACTCCTTCGCCTCGAAAGGCTAACTCCCAATAAAACGAGTCGCGCCATTTTTTCCGAACGGCGCCACACCTCTTTTTCACAAGGGTCACGCAGAGGCACAATAATCCGCTTGCATTGAACGCCACCAAAAAGACAAAAGCTCCTGTCGCTCGCGTCTTAGGGTTCCGCAGGGGTGTAACTCGGAGCGTGGGGAGTCAACCTGCGTATCACAAATTCCTGAAGAATATTCGCGGCCGCCGTGGTGCCAATTCCTATAAGCGTATTTTCGAATGTCAATGTCACGTCACTGCGATTCGCGTCGGGATAATAAAAATTCGAGATCCCTCCCGAGGCCAGCCCGCCCAGGATGCTCGAATAATTGGGCTGCCAATTCCCATTGTCCCCCTTGCAGATCACGGAATTCGCGATTGCATACAGAATCCTCGAGCGAACCGTCCCTTTTCCTTTGTAAAAATACCTCGGATCCTGTTTCAGGAGCGATGGCAGCACCGCGCTGCCAATAAATGTGCTGGTAACAAGATCCGCATAGGACGCGCCGTAGCGCTTTGCATACCCCTGCCCGCCCTGTCCATATCCATTGAAAGAGTTGCTGGCCTGCTCGATGCCTGCAACTGCCCCCGTCAGGCCAAAGCTGGTGGGATCTATGGTTGCCTTCCACGCCAGCTCGAACTTTTGCTTTCGGCTGAGGGGAAATGCGGTTGGGTCATACGTGACATAGAAATTTGGAACGACACCAAATACACGTTGCTTCTCTTCGTCCTTGATTTCCGCCTCTGCCATCTCCATCCGCGACATCGTGACTTGCACTTCGGTCGCACCGCCGGCGACAACGAGCTCGATCGGCGGCGCGATAAAACCTTCTCCCGAATGCAAAGCTCCAGAAAATGTCTGCGTGCTAAAGCCATCTGCCATAATGATTAGTTGGAACGGCCCGGGGGCGATCCCGGCAAGCGAAAATTGCCCCTCGCTATCTGAAATTGCTTCCTGGTTTTGCGATCGATCGTCGGTAGACAGCCTCACTCGCGCTCCCGCAACGACGCCGCCCGTCCGATCAACGACGGTTCCGCTCACGCTTCCTGCCGCTTGCTGATCCGCCGGCTGCTGGCGAGCTGCGGCTGCGGCTCCCGCTTCCGTCGCCTTGCTCGGGCTCACTGTCTGGCTCCCATTCGCGCCCACGACCTGGCCGACGTTTTGAGCCGGCTCAGCTGCTCCAGCCGGTGTGGCTTGCTGCGTCTGCGCAAGCGCTGGAATCCCGCAGAACAGCAGCATGCCTAGGCTTAACCAGAGCAAGCTTCCACGCACGGGAAAGCTCCCGCGCCCGCGCACAGCCACTTGGTTAATAACCGCTCTCCAGAATTTCTGGCCCACGCTTCCGCTCCCCAAGTCCTTTTCCCCGCAATTCATGCTGATTTCTCGATGCCTTTTATGTTTCTTCCCTAATTTGTTCCTTCGAGTTCCAGCAAGGGTGAACACTGGGATGCTTCCCAAGCCTTCCATTCACGAATCCTTTGGATGACGTCCGCAATCTCCTGGTTGGTTGCATTTCCAGCAAATCTGGATGCAGGACCAAGTTATTCGACGCCCCCACTCTTTGCATCCACTTCCCATATCCATGATCATAAAAGGCACGCCACGAGCTGGTTCCCGCGCGTTCTCATTGGCAGCTTAACTCATCCGGCCGAACATCCACCTCGAAGCGGTGATTCCGTTATCTGGCCATTGGTACAGTAGGTTTCCTGAGCGTTTTTGTGGCCGCCTCGTCCGCTCTTGGGCCAATTCAGCATGTCTCACAGACCTCTTCCAAGCCGCGGTTCACCCGTGAAACCGGACATTTCTACTTTGCACAAACCGGACATTCTCACTTTGCAGCGACAGCGCCAATCGAGGACTGGACGTTTCGTCCCCGCGGCCTAACTTTCGCACCCCTCCAGAGGAAAGCCGTTTTCGCAAAATCACGCGCGGGCGAAATGGGCTCATAATGGGATGGAGGCGATAACATGGTCGACTTATCCGTTTCCGAGGGCAATCTGGTGTTGCACGTCCATGGAGCAGACAAGTTGTGGGCGCTCAAGAGTTCCCTGGAAATCCCTTTGCGTCACATAGTGGAAATCAGGGCAGACCCATCCGTGGCGCACGGGTGGTGGCACGGGCTAAGAATGCCCGGGACCAATATTCCCGGAGTGCTCACTGCTGGTACTTTCTATCAGCACGGCAAGCGCGTTTTCTGGGATGTTCACAATCCAGATAACACCGTGGTGATTGGGCTCAAGGATGAGCGATACGAAGAGCTCATCGTCGAGGTCGCCGATCCGCAAGCTGCAGTGGAGCTCGTCAAGACCGCGTTGCCGCGCTAGAACGGTTTGAGAGAGAGAGCGGCCGGAAACGAGAATGGCATTATACTCCGCACAGGGGGCCCCATGAAAACGCTCAGGCTTCTGATGAGTGGGACAGGGAAACTCATCCGACTGCTCTGCTAAATCAAAGGGCCAGAGACAGGTTTCTGGTCAACATCCCTGTTTATTTCAAGCTCGATCTTGAATTCTATTGGACCGATAACCTGTTGCTCTTTTTCTTCAACCCAGGTTCGGACCGTCAACAACCCCACCTGCCCGATAGGAAAACCTTGCAACTGAACGAGCATCTGAGAGCGCTTCCTGGTTTCTACGGGGATCCTTAGCTTCAGAATTCGCGCAAATTGCGTTTGATCTGGATAGACCACCTGCGTGCATAGCATATATTCTCTCTGTTCATCGCCTGGCTCTCCATCCCAGATCGAGAAAACAAACCATTCTTTCGGGGCTACGGCGTCTCTTGGGATTTCCAATTCAGCGGGAACCGTGAGGACAATCTTGCTCATCAGACCTATAAGAGACGGAACATCGCCCTCTTTTGCTATGATGACCTTTTCGCATGCTACACAGACGTATGGTTTGAGCATTGCCCTATACCGCAGCACAAAGTTCAAACTTCTCGGCACCCCACTTAATCTTGGTGCCTTTGATGACCGCATTATTGTCGAAACGTAGAGCGGTAAATAGGGGCTTCACGGGAACACTTGCCCGAAGCAGCTGCATCCATGGATTCCAGTGCTCTGGAGGCGCGCCGAAGAACCAGTTAGCTCCGCTTGCGATCCATATCTCTCTTAACTGGCGATGGGAGAAAGCAGAATCGTCGTTTCCAAACTCTGTACTGCAGCATGGACAGATATTGTAGTCCGACGCCGGATATGGCATCGATTCATACATACATACCGGGCATCGGTGTTTCATATATCAGTCCTGGCACACTCATAACCGAAAAACTTGGCGATGGTCCCCGTCCGTCGAACGATCTGGTGCGGCGGCACGATATAATACGTTCTTATAATCGCACACCCGACTATCGCAACCCCGAAATGATTGTTTGCAATGTTCGCCCGAAGACGGTCAGTTCCATTTGGCCGGACGCATTCCCTCATAGCGATCGTCATCGCCCCACCGAGAAAACCATCGGCCATCTGTTCGTATTGTAGTTCGTCCACTGCGCCAAACTCGCGACCGTGTTTCAAAAAGTGAATCGCTCTTAGGTTCGCGTCTGCAAATGGCATCTTTGGTTGGTTTCTTACGGAGATGAGACTACAGCAGAATGAAGTGTCACACAAGGTATCCTAATATAAAGCGTCATCCTTGCGGCTTTGGTTTTCCAAGCATGGCTCCCCTTTTAGTTGCTCTCGGTTTTTAGCTGTTAGCTGTGAGCTGTGATCCGACCGCTCTCCGTCCTACACTTTCGGCTACGTACTTCTCCTTTTCCCTGTGCCTCCACGTTCGGCCCTTGGTCGGTCGTCGCCACCCTTCGGTTCGGGTGGCTGGCAAGCGCAATTTGTTTTTGTGACGGCGGGAAGAGATGAGAATGGCATTATACTTCGCAAGGGGGCCCCATGAAAACGCTCAGGCTTCTGATGTTGACGCTGTTGGTTGCAACTTCCTCTCTGGCGGAAACGCGGCAGTGGAAACCCGGGGAGATCGAACTCACTTCAGAAACCAATGTTTCATGGAAACTGTGGGGCGAAAAGACCACCATCCACTACACCATCGAGACCGAGAACATGATTTATTTTGCCGAATATACCTTCAAACCGGGTCAACACAGCGATAGCCGCCCGCCGCAAATAGAATTGGGCTCGTCGGCGAAAATTGCCATCGAGGGCAGACACGCCTACGTTCTCGACGTCACCGGCAAAGAAGTCAAGCTGCACATCGTCCGCAAGACCGCAAAGAAATAGCACCGCGCATGTTGCCGCCCGTGCCTAAGCGCTTCTCGAGGCGCCCCCTTGGCGCAAACCCAAAGCCGCCACTTCTCGCTTCTCGATGTTGGGTCAGTTTCCGGTTACTGGAAAAGTGAAATCGTCCCGGATTTCATTATCCGGTTACGCGGCTTGGCCTGGTCTGCCCCTGCGGCGCACGGTGGATTTCCGGCGGATTTTCGTCTACTCGGTTCGCTAATCCGCGGTTTTGTGGCGCGACTTCTGTTTTTTCGAGATGGATCGAATGACCAGCTTACCTTTACCAGTCTTCGGCAACGAGTTCTCGGACTGCGCAATGGCGGCCGCAATTAGTTCGTCAACTTCTGGACGCGCCAACGTTGACGCCGACTCGATCCTGATGAACCGATTTTGCTTGCCACTGCCGAGGAGCAACTTGCGTGGGTCGGGGAGCGTGGCTCCGTAATAGAAAGACAGCCCAACGCCGTTAGCAGCTGCGGCAATAGAGACAATGCAATCGGACGGCCGCTCGGTCGAGCAGTACCCAATCACGAAAAAATTATAGTTGTCGTAGACCAGTTCATTGGCTGAGGGCAAGCGCTTGCGCAACGCTTTACGCACTGAACGAATCAATGCTGCATGCTTTGAGTCGAATTTGTTGATAAAGCCCGCCAGTTGTTGTTCGTCCGTAACGGCAGCTTGCGGCGCGATTCTTCTAGTGCTCTTCATGTGGCGCAACCACCTTAGTGTGACAAATCGAAAATTAGTATAGCCCGAAGGGGTTGGTTTGTTTTCGCAAGCCAGCAGGCCTGGGTAACGCGGTTATCGTACAAGTGTCCATCTGTCCGCTGAGCCTCCAGAGGCTCACACTCCTCGGTATTTCCTTAGCCGCGAAACAAAACGGTAGGTTCTGACGGCGGCGTAGGTGATTACAAAATACCAAATCAAGTTGAAGCCAACGAGCAGTCCTTTGAAGACAAGTGCTTGTTCACGTGGGACTACCTTCCCAAGCAACTCCGAGATTGCTGCAGCGAAGATCGCCCCAGGAAGCAGCAGCAAATACCAACCGACCTGCTCTTCAAGTCCGTGAGGAACCTTAAATACTGCGAACATGGCAACTCCAAGCAACAATAACGCTGCTAGACAGGACCAGGCAAAATCCGATGAATGCACTCTCATTTAAAATCCATGATAACTGGCTATAGAATTATCTAGCAACGAGTATCCAAAGACAGGTTTTCGCGGATACTTAGGACGCAATCACGGGAGTCGGCGCAGATTCGCCGACCGGCTGAGCTGACAGCGGTAATCGGAAACTGACCCGCTGTCCGCGTCACTCTGTTCTTGATAACCTTTTTCAACATCTGCTACGATATTTCTGATTAGTTCTGCGCCTCGCCACCGCGAGGCGTTTCGTTTTTATCACCGTGTTGTAACGTCGGCATCCTGCCGGCGTTTTTCTTTTCGTGGCACAGGCTTAAGCCTGTGCGCGCGGTGGTACCCGCGGAACTCCGCTCGGCCCCGAATAGTCCACAGTAGCTGATGGCCTTTTTGATAGAGGAAAAGCGCCGCACTTCGCCAACTTCCAGCGCCCAGGTCAGTGCCATGATCGGGCCAACTGCTGGAATCGTCATGAGCCTCTCCACACGCTCGACGAGCAATGTGTCTCGCTGGAGCGAGCGTACCAGTGCACTCTCGGTCTTCCCAAGGCGAACCACCGTTTCGCGGCACAACCCCAGCAACAGTTTCAGTCCTTCATCGATGTCCTGGTTGGTTGCTAACAAACCAGCATTTAGCCCGCAGTACTCTCCCCTTGTTGTGCCCTCTGGACCCCTCACTCTAGCTCGGAGGCAAGCCCCTTCCATCAACTCAGGCGATCCTCGGAGAGGAGCTGCTTGGCCAAGCCTCCGAGCGCTGTAGGATAGCGACAAGATGCGACATGGGACTCTGAGACGTTCAATGTCGCTCGAAAAGGCGGTAATGCGGTTCTAGAATGCTCCATCGTCAAGAAAGGTGCGCTCATGCGAAAAATCTTAGTCTTGGTTTGTGTCCTTGGAATACCCTGGCTTTCGTCGGCCCACACGAATAAAGCATCTTGGGCGAATCTAAACACGCTCCATGTCGGACAGAAGATTCAAGTTGTCGAATTGAATTCAAAGATGCATTCCGGGACTTTTGTGAGTGTCTCCGATACAGTGATCTCGTGCATCGAAGCCACAGGCGAACAGGCCATTCAGAGGCAAGACGTTCGCAGCGTGATCCTCTTAAAAAATAAACACCGTTTGCGCAATACCTTCATCGGCGCTGGGGTGGGCCTCGGCGCAGGAGCGGGAATCGGCGCGGTGGTGAACCACGAGAGCCGAGACCCCAGTTTTCTTCCTGAAGCAGCACCTGCGATTTTGGGAGTAATCGGACTTGTGGCGGGCGCAGTTATCGGAGCCCTCTTGCCCAATCACGACACGTTGTACAGCGCGAATTCGCATTGAGATTCGCAAAAGCAAGAAAGGAAGGATGAAGACCAGGTTTTGCCACGGAGACTCACGTTTTGGAAAAATCCTGTCAACATCTGATGAAGATCGATCAACGCGACCGGCAGACGCTGCTTTACATAGCGCCTGACAAGCACTGGCGGGTGGCCGCGCCTTAAGCCCTTAGTAGTTCGGGGTGCCGCAACCCTTCGCTTTTAAGGGTGCGGATTTTGACTCTTCCAATTCTTTCTTGACGAGTCCATTACTAATCCGGTATACTCCTTTCGGTTAGCATTGCGCCTCGCCACCCGCGAGGCGTTTCGTTTTTAGCACCGTGTCGTAGCGTCGGCATTCTGCCGGCGTTTTTCTCTTCGTGGCACAGGCTTAAGCCCGTGCGCTTGTTTTTGGCTACGTTTGTAACCGCCGGGCATCAGCCCGGCCCTTTCTTTTTCCGTCAGTCCAAATCTCAAAAACTATATTTAAGGAGCTTTATATGTCTTCTCTATTTGCGAAGGATCGCGTATCCGCTTGTCTTTTCACTTTTGCAGATGGCCGCCGTTGCCGTACTCCCCGCTCCGGCACTCATCCGCAATTCTGCTTCTACCACGCCCGCAAGGAATCTAAAGCCCGCGCCGCCGAAAAACTTGGCCACGAGCTTTCCTATTTCTTCTCCGGTGACTTCGTCACCGCTTGCGATCTCAGCACCGCCCTCGCACGCCTCCTTCCCGCCGTAGCCCGCGGCGATATCAAGCCCAAAACGGCCACCACTCTCGCCTATCTCGCTCAAACGTTCCTTCAGACCCTCCATCTCTCTCAACATGAATTCATTACCGCCGTCGGCGAAAAAGAATGGCGCAAGACCGTCTGCGATTCTATCAACCAGAATTTCGACTACCTGGAATCCCCGCCCAACGACCCCACAGAATCTCCGGCGCAACCGCAAGCCCAGCCCCCGTCTCCCCCTCCGGCCTCCCAACCTCGCCCGACCCCGGCCCCCGCCACGTCGAATGCTCAACCGCCCGCTCCATGCACGGCCACGTCCTCTTCTGACGCAAGTTCACCCGCTCACCAGTCCGCCGCAATCATGAACGTACCCAACAGCGAAACCACTCATCCTCAGCGAAGCGAAGAACCTGGCGCCAACGCCGACGCATCGCCCATCGACGTTACTCGCCCGTCTTCAGCCTTTGCTCCGCACACTGAACCTGCCGTCAACCCGACCGTCCCTGCACCCAAGCCCGCCCCGCCATTCCCGCTACCCGCCGCAGATGACCCAGCTCTCTCCGTGGAGCGTCCCGTATTCCGTCGCCGCCGCCACAGCACATCCACTAACCCCTTTAAAACCAATATCTACACACCCCCTCGCAACCATTGATTCTAAATAACTTACAAAATCGCCAAACTCTTTAGAATCATCATTTACAAGAATCAGGGGGGAGGGTCTACCGTGGTCGCAAGTGGCACGGACTTCAGTCTGTGCATCATTCAATGCCACTAAACGTGCCGCGAGTAAGCTTCACGACTACAAACGGGAATGAGTGAGCTGCCAATGTCTTAACTGAACCCAACCCAGCAGCCCGCAAACCACGAATCCAGCTGCGTTCAGTACGCCGTGAAACTCTGCCATCTGCCGAATATCGACAAACGCCTGCAACGGATATTCCCCGATGGCCCAGATCGCCGCCAGAACCATGCCTGCCGCAACGCACGCTGCCGCTACAAACAGGAGCCACCGTCCGCTGCACTTCTTCGCCGCGATGCCAACCAGCACCATCCCGCTCGCAAGCCCGAGTTGGCCCAGAGCGATCAATATCGCCGCCACCAGCTTTACCTTTGGTCCAAGTAGAAACGCCAAACCCAAAATTCCTGGCCCGCAAACAACGGCTACCAAGGCACAGCGAAGCAATCGCCTTCCCGCGCGCCCAGCGAATGCCTCTTCAACCAGCCCAGCAAGCACTGCCGAAGCAAAACCAGCAAAATGAAAGTGCACGGCCGTCAGCAACACAATCGGTTCGTGAAACGCCAGAAGCTGGAGCCCGGCTCGCGATGCGACTAGCCACGCGCCGCCAACCAGCAAGTACCCCTCCCCGGCTGCAAAACAGAATTGCGGGAAGGACCTCGTCCCTTCAATCACGAATCGGCGTAACCCATCGCCCGCAAACCCAGCGCACACCAAAAGCCAGGCGCTTGCGAACCACGCCGCTGCAATCCGGTTGTTGAGGAAGAACGAAACCGTGGTTAACGAAGCCGCTGCAAAGAGCGTCCAATCACGGACTCTGCGAATCCTGGCGGAAGCGTCCTCGCCAAATACCAGATCGGCTCCCAGAGGCACCACGACCCATGGTCCCAGCAGAAACAAAACTTCGATGATGCCGAGAGGAAAGCGAGGCGCGAAACTCGCCAGCGCGAGAGCCGCCCAAATAGCGCCGCCAACCAAGGTGTGCTTACGAGCAAGGGCAGCCATTGCGGCCTCCGATCGAGCGTTAAGCCCGCTTCGTCGCTTCAGAAACTGGACAGCTCACCGCGACACAACTTCTATGCATCGCAATAGACCGATACCAGCCCCGCAGCGCCCCCATCCCTCCCGGTACTCTGCTGAACCACACCACTGGCCGGGCCCACCAGATTTCTCGAGCCAAAGCCACCGCTGCATCCGCGCCCCCGAACTGCCGCCCGTCGGAAAGCAGAAGCCGTATCTCGCGCAACAACTCTTCGCGCGTGATTCCCAGCAACGCCCCGACCCGCGGATCTTGCAAAGGAGCCACCGCCAGTCCGCGCCGCTCCAGAATCGGCGCCAGCCATCGCGCAATCCGTGTGCAAAATACGCACTCCGCATCAAAAAACAACCACCCCCGCGCGTGTCGTCCTTTCCCGTCCGTGAATTCCGATGTCAGCGAAATCATGCTGTAGGACAGACATTCCTGTCTGTCTCCCTTCCCTTCTCCGCGAATCTCAGCGTCCTCTGCGTCTCTGCGTTATCTTTTTCTTTTCTTTTCTTTTCTTTTCTTTTCTTTTTTTCTTTTTCTTTTTCTTTTCTCTTTCTTTCCTTTTTCTCTTTTCTTCTCCCGCTTACCCCATCTCAGCCGTTCGCGACCTTTTTCCCCAGCAAAGTCACCATTTTCCCTCGCAGCTTCCCTACACCCTTCAACGCCGAAGTCGGCATCCGCAATACTTCATCAAACAAACCCGTCATCACCTTCAAAAATTCCAGCATGCTTTCCAGCCGTTCCCGCGTATACGGATCGCCCTGTGCATTCGCCTTGGACTCCGCCACGCACTCCGCCAGCACACGCAACGTGGGATCAATTTCGCGCCGCTTCCGCTCTTCGCTGACGATCCGGAAGATTTCCCAGACATCTTTGATGGACTCGAAATGGTCGCGCCGGTCGCCCAGTACATGCACTACGCGCACGATCCCCCACCCCTGCAGCTCGCGCAGGCATGTGCTCACATTTGACCGCGCCACGGCCAGGGTCGTCGAAATCTCATCCGCCGGGACAGGCACGGGGGAAAGAAACAGCAGTGCGTGCACCTGCGCCACGGTCCGGTTGATCCCCCACCGGGTGCCCATCTCTCCCCAATGCAGAACGAATTTCTGAGCTACAGGCGAAAGCGTCGGTTTTGTCGTGTCTGTCATTTCTGTTGTTTCTCTTTGTACAGAACATACCGTATGAACAGCTAGATGTCAAGCCCTGTTTTCACCTCTTTCCTCGCGGCCATCGCCGAAGCGCGCCTCCGCACACCTGTCCTTTTTCAGACCCTCCGCGCCATTTACAGGCGCCTTCCCGCTTGTCAAAGTTGTCTCGGGGAGAATCTTGTGCGCTTCCGTTTCCCGAGCACGCGCAACCATAGAGTTTCCGTTATCGTCGTGCTCGCAGCCTGTTCCGTTGCTCTGGTGTTCTGCATCACTCCAATCGTTCTTTGCCAAACGCAAGCGCAGCCCAACTCTTCCGCCAGCGCAACGGATGCCGCACTCTGCCCTGTCGTTTACCCCGACGATCAAACTCCCTACGTCCGCGGTTACCATTACACTTTTTTTGGCAACGCCTTTTTCATCAACGAGCAGGGTTATCTCCTCACCGTCGCTCACGTCCTTGACACCTTCCGCGACGGCGGCCAGCCATACATTTTGGTCAATCGTCCGGATGCCCCGCCCCAGCTTCTGAAAGTCACAGTGGTCGCCAAGGACATGCAGCACGACGTTGCCATTCTTCGCGCCACGCCAAACCCATTCGCGAGCAAACACACCGTCGAATTCGTGCCGCTGTCCTCGGAGCCGGCCGTTCGCGGCCAAGCCGTTCTCGCGCTATCGCTTCATCCAAGAAAGTTGCAGGATGCTCAGAGTTTCGAGTCCGAGCGCGAAGACACCTCGCCGGGAACCGTGCTCTCCTACGAATCCACGCAACTGGACAACTCCAGCCCGCCCGCGGATGTCTTTTTGCTGAGCCATCCAGTCGTCAAAGGGCAGAGCGGATCGCCAGTACTTGATCTCCATTCGCGCGCCGCTGTCGGGCTGGTGGAGGGCCTCTGGCTGCGTGGCGTGTCTCTCTCTCTAGCCAAGTCCGCAGCTCTGCCTACCAATACTCCAGGAGCCGCGGTCCCGATTCGCTATGCGATTGCACTCCTGCAGCAACACGGCATCGCGTGGCATTCGCCGACGTCTTCGGCAGGGCCGTCAGCGCTGCCGCCGTCTTCGACGGCTTCGCAACCCACTGCGGACCGCCCCAAACAATAGCCGCAAAAACGCCGCGCGAGATTTGTGTCGAGAATTTCTGGAGGCCTGCATCGCCGCCCGCTGATGATTTTGCGCGAACAGGGGCCCAAGAAATCAGCACGAACTCAGCCAATCAGCGATGTTTTGGGAATGAGGAGTGTTTCAAGGATTGACGACGAGACGCCGGCCACCCGTTTCCGGCCTCTGCCAAACTTGTTCAATGTCAGAGAGAGGCACGGATTCGGTTTCGATTTGCAGCGCGCCTTTCGCTCCCCAATCCAGGACCTGCTTCATCGCGGCAAACAGAACGTCGCGCGCCGGTATCCCCGCCGTGCCAAGAATCGTCAGAGCCGTACTTCGTAAAACTGCCGCGGGAAGCGAGATGGTGGGCGCGGCACTTTCGCCCACCTGGACAAGTCGAGTCTCCGCATGGATTGGAGCGAATTCCGAGCGCGTGATGGCGGCAAGAAGAATTTCAGTGGGCCGGCCCCAAACGTAATCAATCACGAGACGGAAACCTTCGTCGCCGGCTTCCTGAGCGAAAGCCTTGCGCAACTCGTCATCCGGCTGGTTGAGCTGAATGGTCGCGTCCGCACCGAGTTCGCGGAGTTTTTCGAGCGCGTGAGGATTGCGTCCCGAAGCAATCACACGCCCTGCGCCCAATAACTTTGCGATTTGCACGGCCAGCTTCCCGGTTACACCGGTGGCGCCAAGAATGAGCACTTTTTCGCCCACTGCAACTTTCGCGCGCTGCTGCAGAGTAAGTAGCGCGGAGACGCCAGGATTTGGCAGCGCCGCAGCGGTTGCATCATCCAAAGCGTCCGGCACGGGAAAACAAAATGCCGCGGGAGCCACCGTGCGTTGCGCCATCGCTCCGTAAGGCCTTCGCGGCCCGCCAAAAAAGACTCTGGTTCCGTCAGCGAGTAAGCCGACTCCGTCGGTTCCGCAGATCACGGGAAATTCGCGCGGGCTGGCGAAGTGCGATCCGCTGGCCAGTTGCCTGTCGACGGCTTTCAGCGATGCCGAACGTACGCGCACGATGGCCTCGTCTTTGCCGGCTTCTGGTTCGGCAAAGTCCTCGAAGCGCGGCGGTTTACCCAGTTCATGCAGGACGGCAGCCTTCATGTTTCCTCTTGTTCCAATGCTTGAGCCACGATTTTCCTCGAATGATGTCAGTTCAAGTCGGAGGCATTATGCCAGCCTTTGCGCCACTGCGCACCATGGCCCGCGCTCGAAGCATCCGAGAAAGCGCGCGGCCGTTCGAGAGTTTCGCGGTTCCGAAAATCCGATTGTCACGATAAATCATCCATGCTGTCATAACCAATTGGAAGGCGGGAGGCCTGTAATGACGCCAAACGAATTTCGCGAACTCGCGCTCAGTTTCCCCGAAACCGCCGAACGCGCGCACATGAACCATCCGGATTTTCGCGTCGCCGGCAAAATTTTTGCAACTCTGGGGTACGCGGACACAGAACGCGGGATGGTAAAGGTCACTCCTATCGAGCAGGAAATGCTGGTGCGCGCGGAACCAGCGGTTTTCTCGCCGGAAACGGGGGCTTGGGGACGGCAGGGATGCACTCGAGTCAACCTCAAAGCGGCCAAGTTAACGACAATGCGTCGCGCCATGGCGGCAGCCTGGCAGCTTGCTGTGCCGGAAGCCCTCGCAAAGAAATTCCCTAACGCCGCGGCCACATTCGCAATCGGCGCGCCGCGAGCCAAGATAGCGCGGAAGGCCCGCGCAAAAAGGCGCCACGATAAACGCAGTTGAGTGGATCAAGCGCCAAGCAAGGCCCCTCAAGGCACTGAGTGAGCAGACAGGCGCGGACTTCCAGCCGGGCGGAGTATAATGCTTTACATATAAAGCGTGACATTATACGATGGCCACGTGATTAGGTCGTTCAAGACGGAAGATTCAGAGCGGCTCTTCCACGATGAACGAGTTCGACAGTGGCAAGCCATCGAGGGCATCGCGCGGCGCAAACTTAACATGGTGAATGCGGCCGCAAGATTGGATGATTTGAGAATTCCTCCCGGCAATAGACTTGAGAAGCTGGCAGGGGCGCGTAAGAATCAACATTCCATCCGTATCAACGGTCAATATCGCGTATGTTTCGAGTGGCGGGAAGGCGACGCCTACGAGGTAGAGATCGTGGATTATCACTGAGAGAGCACATGACGAAACTAAGGCCAATTCATCCCGGCGAGATTCTTCGCGAAGAGTTTGTCGTGCCATTCGGATTGAATCCTAATAAGTTGGCATTGGCTCTGCGAGTGCCTCCTCCAACCGTCTATGAAATCGTGAAAGAGGAGCGCGGCATATCCCCGGAGATAGCGCTCCGGCTGGCTCGATACTTCGGCACCACACCTGAGTTCTGGATAAATCTCCAAGCCCACTACGATCTGTCCATTTCGAGGCAGTTGGCGGAAGACAAGATCAAACGCGACGTTCACCCTATGGCTGAAGTGAAATAAGAACTGCTTCATGGGAGTCGAGTACGAGAACCGCTCGAGAATCCGTTCGGCCGGAACGGGGATAAAAAATATAGGCTTCGGACTCCTTCGGGCTGGCTGCTCATGCAAAGTGAAGAATTTCTCGATTAGCTATATCAAACGGACGGAACTTCACCCCTTTTCGGTAGGCTATACCTACACCCAGATTGAGGGCGCAAGACCGGTGGGGGTATGGTCGGGGCCGGGAGGAGTTACCCCTCTGCCCGGCCTCAAAATGCGGAAACGGAAGAGCGCGTGTTTACTTCGGACGCGAAAAGAATAAGTAAGCACCTGGATTCCAATCGAGTTGGTCATTAGGAACGTCTGCCCCATATTGATGTAACCCCCTGGACGTTCCTCTACATCAAACTTGCAGGTCATAAATAACCCGTGGGTCCTGCGATGTTGGAACCAAGCCAGACGGCAGTAGCGGGCAACATCGAGGTTGCACTTCAAACTCTGCGGACGCTTAACATTGCGTTTCGCGGACCGTTCATCACTCCAAAAAAACACCGCATTTACCTGGTTGACGGCTGCATCCTTACGGAATCAGAAATTGTGGTCCTCCACGAAGGCGGCAAATTAACCTCGGAGAATATCTCAAAATTTTTGAGCGAACTTAGAGTCTTTCAAACGCAGGAGTCCAGCGACGAACTACGGTCCGCCAGCGAACTTGATCCCTTGAAGCGCCGCCGCAGCCAGCGGGTCATGCTCAGGCTCGATGTCCTCGTCAGATTTGAGATTCGCGAGGGAAGCCCTTTACAGACACATGCATTCACCGTGGCTGTCAATGCTCACGGCGGTTTGATGGAGTCTCCGTTCCGAATGATCGCGGGGCAGCGGATCACTCTCATTAATCCTCAATCTGGAAAAGAAGTAGGTTGCAGGGTCGTGAAGGTCCACAGATCATCCGAAGGATACTTTGCGACAGCATTTGAGTTTGAACAGCATAGCCCACAATTTTGGGCCATCGCCTTCCCTCCCTTGGATTGGGGAATGACGCAGGAACCCGCCTAAAGAAAATGCCCAGGGTTGCATCTCATTTTTCCTTTATCTCAGGTCACTTGGGAAAGGGCCCACCCACAATTTGCCCAGGGAGTGATGCTTCCCAGGTTTTCTTGCAATGCGCACACTCGACTGCGTGCTCACTGTGGCTACTCGCGCTTTGGGCGGGAACAACCGCAATCAAGTTCATCTTGTGGCAGTTGGGGCAGGTCAGATCGAGTAGAATGTGGCATGTTGTTGGAACTGTCTCCATGTGTAACCCCCTCACCCACGCGGCGGTAGCTGATCCGAGTATGGGCGTCTCACGCGAGAGTTCAAGCGGCAAATAGCCGAAAACACCCAAAATCTGTACCAAATTGAACAGATTTTCCTTATTCCTTACTTCATTCTAGCGTGATGCTCAGGAGGGACCTCATACACGAACCGCGATCGTTTGTCCCTTGCCCGACTTGCGGCGTGGCGACCGGGCAGCGTTGCATATTGTATTCAGGTCGTTTGCGATCACAACCACACGTAAACCGAAAGCTCTCTGCAATTGAAGCAATCGAAACAAAGCAAACTCCAAAGCGCAAGTGAAGTGGTACGATTTCAATATGGTCGAGTTTATGAACCTCGTGTCGTATTTTAAGGCGACGCAGGAGCGCTTTGAGAAGGCCAAAACTCACGAAGAGAGACGCGATTTATTGGCAATTTCTAATGAGATTACCAGGGAAGCTAGAGAGCTGGTAGAGTTAAGGAAAAGAGCTCCAGCGCGGAGACAGCCACCTGAACGCCACAATCAACCCATGAGGTCAAACATACAGGCCCCACCCAAAATTTCATTCGATTTGGGCGGAGTGGTCAAACTAAACAAAAGCTTCGCGCCCGGAGGAACTATTTTCTCTGAAGGCGATGTTGCCACGACGCTCATGTACATTCAAACGGGCCGCGTGAAACTCTCGGTGGCCACCAAGACAGGCAAGGAGGCCATCGTAGCCATTCTGGGGCCAGGCGAATTTCTGGGTGAAGCGTGCCTCGGAAGGCGGGATACCCGTACCGGGACCGCCACGGCGATTGTACCCACGGCTCTACAAGTCATCGAAAAGAACGAGATGGTCCGAGGGCTCCGCGCTGACCATAGGCTTTCCTACGCCTTCCTGTCTTATTTGCTTTCGCGCAACATTCGGCTCGAAGAGGATTTAGTTGACCAGGTTTCTCACTCCAGCGAGAAGCGACTCGCACGCGCTCTTCTGCTGCTCGCAGGGAAGAGGGGCAAGCGCAAGCCACACATGTTTGCTGGCATATCGCAGGAGACCCTGGCAACAATGATCGGCACGACACGCGCACGCGTTAATTTTTTCATGAATAAGTTCAGAAAGAATGGCTTCATCAAATACCGCGGCCCTCTCGATGCACATGGCGGAATGCACATAAACACCGCCCGTTTAGCTAAGGTTCTCCGCTAGCAGCTTCGCCTAGCACGCCTCGGCGAGTTGAAAACCCCGGACGACTTCGACTCACGCGAAATTCACGCACGGCTATCCCCTTCAGAGTTTCTGACGGGGCGAGGATGGCAAAGCATTTGGTCTGCCGGTGACTGGCTAATGGGTAGTTTCCGTGGCTCTCGGATGCTTGGCGCAAACATGAGATTCGAACTCGTTGTCGCGCTCCTCTCCGAAGCTGGTCTTCATCTCATCAATGGATTTGCCAACGAGCGGCCATGAAGGATTGAACACCCAAGCACATTCGCTGCAAGCCCATCCCTGAAAATTCTGGCTTTCGACCCAGACCAGTTTGCGACGCATCGGCTCCGTAGCTCCCTCGATTTAAATTCAAAAGGTCTGGAGGTTACCGATGGCGAGGGGTCGTTGTCTGTTGGGTATCCAACACTGGCAGGAATTACTGTCTCAATCCGAGGTCATCCGCGAACTGTTGAATGGGGAGGCTTGAGGGCCACATCCCGTTGCGAAATAGAACCACCGACGTTTCAAACGGTGGATTTGATTTGATGGGATGCCATTTGCCAAATGCGGGAACAGATCAGAAAGCGTTTTGCGCACACCATGCGGATGTGCCTGGATGGCCATCGGGGAGCGGAAGGAGATCGTTCAACAGCTTAGAGGGTTTGCTCGCCCTTTCGCGCGTGACGCCCTAGCGCTATCTGCAAGGGCGAAAGTTCGCCGCTCATCGTGTAAAGGGCATCGAGGAAACTGGCGCGCCCGGAGAGACTCGAACTCCCGACCCTCTGGTTCGAAGCCAGATGCTCTGATCCAACTGAGCTACGGGCGCGCAAATTGGATTATAGCCTGCGAACCGGGCCAACGGCGAACAGAGAAAATAAACACGGAGAGCGGGACATCTTGCGGCGGTCCTCAAAGCCGGTCTTTCAGGTTTTGTTCCACGTCGCGGCGTCCATGGAGGATGGAGACCACCTGCAAAGGCTCGGTGTCAGGTCGAAAGACGATCAAATAAGAATAGACCGGAAAAAATCTCACCACCTGATCGGTAAGATTGTTGCGCCAATGGCCCGCACTGGGATTCCCCGCCAGAAAAGCGACCTTTTCCAGGATCACGGATTCAACGTGGTCTGCAATTTCAATGCTGCTTTGTTCCTTGATGTAGCGCCAAATTTGGACAAGATCGAGTGCGGCATCCGGCGCGAGCACATACTCCACACTCATTCAGGCTTGGCTTTCAACTCCGTCAGGTAAGCAGCGAGCCGGTCTCCGGGAATCCCTTCGCCCCGGTCGAGTTGATCCATACCGCGGCGAATCTTTGCGCGGATCGCGTCGTGGTTCACCGTGAGCCAGCGATCCTGTTCCTCCTGCGTTTCCACCAAGCGGAGCAACACTTCCTCTACGCTGGCAGAGCCAGTAGCTTGGAGCTGTTTTTGGATTCTGGCCTCGAGAGCGGCATCGCGAATTTCGATGTGCATTGCTCGTTTCCTTGTGCGCCTCGTCTACGGTCACCGCTAGACGGGAAGCTAAAATCACTGCCAGAGCAGTTTACCATGAACAAAACGGATAACGACCGACAACGGTTGGCCAGCTCGTTATCCGACCGGCTGGAGGGTGGAGACCAATTCTGGAATGTCGATTTTAATCAGCGTGCCCTCGCCGGGCCGGCTCTCGATTTGCAAATGGAAATCTCCGCCATAGAGAACGCGGAGACGCTCGCGGACATTACTCAGTCCGATGCCTTCGACGTAGACGTGAGGCATTTTTTCCTCGGAAATGCCGACGCCGTTGTCCTCAATTTCGATGTGCAAGCGTCCGTCGCGATTTGTGGTGCGCAGCTGAATTTTGCCGCCATCGAGCTTGGGCGCCAGGCCATGTTTCAGACAATTCTCGACAATTGGTTGTAGGAGCATGCTCGGGACAAAGGCTTCGAGCGTCTCTTCGTCGATTTGCTTGATGATATCGAGGTTGTCTTGGCCGAAACGAGCCACTTCGATGTCAAGATAGTCGTCGATGAATTCGAGCTCTTCGCGGAGGGGCACGAAGGTTTCATGTTTGCGCAGGAGGCGGCGCAGAATATTGCTCAGCTTGAGGACCACGCCGCGCGCGGTATCCGGGTCGAAACGGATCAGCGCGGAAACCGTGTTCAGAGTGTTGAAGAGAAAGTGCGGGTTGATTTGCCGGGAGAGCGCGTCCATGCGCGCCTTGAGCAGCAGTTGCTGGTGGCGCTCGAGATTCATTTCGATGCGCGTGTTGTTCCAGATTTTCAGCGGAGCGGCGACGGACATGAGCGTGGCGATGACCGTCAATACCAGCCACCAATCCCATTGCGGATGAATCGCAAAAAGCCACTTGGGCTTGGTGGCCTGCACCAACGCTACACGGCCGAGTTCCAGGATTACGCACACGGCCAGTGGCGCCATTTCCCAGGACAATTGGCCTTTTTTCAGAAGGCGCACGACGGCTTTCGGAATGTTCAAGAACGTGAACGGACCGAAGTTCCAGAGATCTTCTTTGTTAGGGATCGCCTGACGGATCAAACCGCCCAACAACCCAGCTGTCGAAGCGGCGGGCATTGCCAGCCACTCGTGCGAAATCAGCGCGGGAATGGTGACAATCGCCCCGCCAATCGGTCCGACTACGCGGCCGCCGAGCAATCCCATCAGAAAAGCGCCTTCGAGCGAAAGATCCGCGAAACGGTACTGATAATTCACAAGCCGCAACGTCACTCCGACGATCAGAGGCGCCGTCAGAAAAAGCATCAGCTTCAGTTTTTGGTCGGGATCGCGCTCTTCCGTAAACAACACGCGACGGAAGGTATTCCAGCGCGCCACCAACGCAGCCATCGAGGAAGCCACGCCCACCTTCAGCAACAAGGTGAAGAGCAGGTCGCGAACTGACGTCGCTGTGTCCATGATGGTTCTGCGCGGGCTTCTTCGCTAACGCTAGCCAATCGCAGGCGCGAAGTAAAGCCTCGTGTAGCGCACCTGCTATACTGCATGTTTACCATGGGGACGAAAATAAATTCTGGCAAGGGTGCGAAGAAGTCGAGGGAGGCGGTGAAGCTCATCGCGCACGCCGTCCTGCCGACCCGCTACGGCCTTTTCACCATTCACGGATTCAAAGGACGCGGACCGCTGGATGAAGCCGTCGCTCTAGTGCGCGGCAGACTCAACGGAAAAACCGCGCCGCTGGTGCGCGTGCACTCGCAATGCCTGACCGGCGACGTGCTGGCGTCGCTGCGTTGTGATTGCCGCGCGCAGCTCGAGCTATCGCTGAAGAAAATCGGACGGGCTGGCTGCGGAATCCTGCTGTATTTGCCGCAAGAGGGACGAGGCATCGGGCTGATGAACAAACTGCGCGCGTATCAGCTTCAGGATGGAGGAATGGACACCGTCGAGGCCAATGAAACGCTGGGATTTGCGGCTGACGCGAGAGACTACGATTTTTCGGCGCGGATTTTGAAAAAACTGGGTGCCAGGAAGATTCGCTTGCTTTCGAACAATCCAGAAAAAGTGCGCCAACTCGAGCAATCGGGAATTCAGGTAGTGCAGCGAGTGCCCTGCCAGCCTCGCGTCTCGAAAACTTCGCGCGCTTATCTGCAAACGAAAAAAAGCAAAATGGGCCACATTCTCGAAGGACTCTAGAAGTGGATTCAAGAATCGGGTCGAATGCCGAGGAACCTATTCGATGACTCCAACTATTTCGCAACGCGTTAAGTTTTCCGCTTCGCCAGAAGTTCTTTTCGAGATGTACATGGATTCGAAGAAGCACGCCGCTTCAACAGGAGCGCCGGCGAAGTTGAGCCGCAAAGTGGGAGGCGCATGGAAAGCGCACGGCGGCGCGATTGGCGGCAAGAACCTGCACATCATTCCCGGAAAACAAATTGTGCAGGCGTGGCGAGCTGGATTTTGGAAAAAGGATGAAATCTCCATCCTTATTATGACGTTTGAAAAGGCGCGCGGGGGAACGGTCGTAGAGATCGTTCACGTCGGCGTGCCGCAGCACGACCAAAAAGGCGTGCGCAGCGGTTGGCCCAAGTATTACTGGAAGCCCTGGAAAAAATATTTGGCTTCAGCTAGAAAAGCCTAACGCTCCTCTAGCCGAGGTAGCGCCCAATTCTCAAGGCAATCGATTGCCATAGATGTGTTGGAGGAACCACCGGGACGGCAACGTCGAGGAGCAGAGTGAAGACGAATGCGACGATGTAGGCTCTGTGGACCTTGCCGAATTTCACTTTGTCATAGACCATCAGCCCGATGAAGATAGAGAAAACCGTAAGAGTCGTCAGGATTCCGCCGACAGGACCCAACTTTAGCCATATAGCAAAAAAACGTCCGAGGCTGGGCTCAATCAATGCCAGCGACGTGGCGATGATGTACCGCATGTGGTATTCCCGGTCTCGTCTGTAAATGATTGCCAGCGCATAGAAGAATAAGAAATCCCCAAGACCGATCACCGCAAAGAAAAGACTGGGTGGCTGCGGAGCCAGAAGCCAGGAATTGCCTTTCACGCGATAGGCCTCGTGCGACATGCCGAAGACGGTGAGAACAATGTACGGGACCAGGAAATAAGAAAATTTGCCGAGCAAACGATGAAGAGGAAGCTGGTTGTAGCGGATTAATAGAGGCTGGACGACCAGGAGCGCAATCCACAGGAGGAAGCCGATGGCGTGAAAATGCGCGATCGTTGGAAGCCCCTCAAAACGGGGGAACAATCCGAAGTACGTTTTGAAGAATCCGAGACCCACGAAGACGAGAATGAGGAGAAACAGATAGCTAATGTTTTTGTACGGTCTTTCAGTAGTTGCTCTTTCCATGGTGGTTGTCGCCCGCCGGTTGAGGAACTCTGTTCGGAACGTGACTCGGGGCAATCCTCCTTTGCGGTTGCAGTGACTTCCCTTTCAGCGCCCATGAAACGGCAAGGGGCCTGGCATGTCCATGCACCGCACATGAAAGAGTCTTGAACCCATAAGTTGCGGCGTTCGAATGGGTTAGGGGCTCACATGAATTGCTAGCAGCGACAGCTTGCCCATGATAGATTTCCGTTCCACCGCGCTTCCTGCGAATTGCGGCATAGCTTGCTTCCATGGCCATTTCGCCTCACCCAGCACCGCGCTACCGATTCGGGATATATGAAGCGCTTCCAGAGTCGGGAGAACTCTTCCGGCAAGGACAACGGGTAAAAATCCAGGAGCAGCCGTTCCGTCTGCTGATCGCGCTGCTGGAACGGCCGGGCGAAATCGTGACGCGTGAGGCTCTCTCTCAGCGTCTTTGGCCAGGCGACACCTTCGTTGAGTTTGATCAAAGCTTGGGCGCGGCGGTGATGAAGCTGCGGCAGACTTTGAAGGATGATGCGGAAAATCCGCGTTTCATTGAGACGATACCGCGACGTGGCTTTCGATTTATCGCGCCCGTGGCCTATGCCGGTGATGTTGCAAGCCAAGTTGTGAAGATGGAGGTGGCAGACGGCACGACGGCTGGGGATTTGCATGCCGAACGTCAAGAACGATTGCCGATCCGGTGGCTGACCTTGTTTCTTGGGCTGGCTTGCGTTGTAGCCATTCTGCTTGCCGGACTGTGGCGATACTTCCTCCCTGTGGAACCGCCGAAAATCGTCGCCACCTCACAGGCCACGCACGACGGAATTCTCAAGGAAGGTCTGCTGACAGACGGGCAGCGACTTTATTGGGAGGAAAACCGGGGAAGCTCGCGTGCCATCGAGCAGGCTTCGACGGCCGGCGGCGAACTCGTTCCCATACCCAATGGATTCGGTTTCGCTCAATTGCAGGATATTTCCCCGAGCGGCAGCGAACTGCTTATAACGAGCAGGTCGCCAAACGACCGAGAAGGAGAGACGTGGGCGCTCGGGCTGCCAAATGGTGCTCGGCGGCGGCTTTCCAACGTGATGAGCCATGGAGGAGCTTGGTCGCGCGACGGACGACAATTGGTTTTCGCAAACGGACCTGAACTGTTTCTGGCCAACGCGGACGGCACAGATGCGCACAAGCTAACTGGCACGCCAGGGATTCCCTTTGGTCCGCGTTTTTCTCCGGATGGCAAGCGGGTGCGCTTCGCCGTAAACAGCGAAGGCGAGATTTCCACGTTGTGGGAGATTCGAACAGACGGCACTGACTTGCAACGCTTGTTCACAAACGGCCGGGCACCGGCTTCGCAATGTTGCGGGGCATGGAGCGCCGATGGACGGTACTATTTTTTCATCGGATCGACGGGTGCGGGCGGAAACATTTGGGCCCTTCGGGAAACTTCTGGTTTGTTTCCCGAGCGCGCCAGCGCGCCCGTTCAGATGACGACCGGGCTTTTGTCGTTTGGCGCGCTCGCGCCGAGCCCCGATACCAAGAAACTCTATGCCGAGGCATTTCAAATCCGAGGCGAACTGGTTGGCTACGACTCGAAACTGAAACAATTCGCACCCTACTTGGCTGGGATTTCTTCGGGAGAAGTAGATTTTTCGCGAGACGCGAAGTGGATCACCTACATTTCTTATCCCGATCGAACGCTCTGGCGTAGCCGGGCCGATGGGACGGAACGTCTTCAGCTCACTCATGCACCTCTCTTTGCTGTTTTGCCAAAGTGGTCGCCGGACGGCACGCAAATAGCCTTTGCGGGAGAGGAAATCGGCAAGCCATGGAGGATTTTCGTGATAGGCGCGAACGGTGGTACGCCGCGCGAAGTGCATGCAGAAGACCGCAGCCAGATTGACGTCAATTGGGCGCCAGATGGGAAGTCTTTGCTGTACGGCCGAATAACTACACCTGGCATCGCATTCAGCCGGATCGCGACTGCGGGCAGTACGGAAAAATTGGAACTCAACGTCGTCGATCTAAATTCCGATGGAGTGTCGATTGTTCCAGGCTCGGAAAATCTATTCAGCCCGCGATGGTCCCCGGACGGCGAGCACATCGCGGCATTGGCGGAGAGTTCGAAGAAACTGATGCTGTTCGATTTTAAGACGCAGAAGTGGACTGAATGGGTAAACGAAGCGGGAAATATTGCTTTTCCCAAGTGGTCGGCAGATTCGCAGTATGTGTACTACGACCTGCATGCTCCGCAGCAAGGGACATCCTGGCGAATCAAAGTCGGCGGCGTGCGGCCCGAACTGGTTGCCGACTCAACTGGGCTGCAGTGGTTCATCTCGCCACACGTGGGGCCGTGGAGCGGGTTGGCGCCGGATGGAACTTTGCTCTTTGTGCGTGACTTGAGTACGGACGAGATTTACACGCTGGAGTTACAACTTCCCTGAAGCATTCCGCAGAAAAAGTGAATAGCTAAGACGAATGCGAAGCGCCTAACCGCCGCCGACGAATTGCACGATTTCGTAGCGGTCGCCGGATTCCACCGGCGTTTGGGTCCAGGCGGGACGGGGAAGTATCTGGAGGTTGCGCTCGATGGCCACGCGGCCGGAATCGAGGCCCAGGGCGACGAGTAAATCGGCAACCATAGCGCCGGGATTTGTCTCGCGCTTCTCTCCATTCACGACAATCGAAATCGCTGTCTCCATCGCCATGCTGAACTCGCCGTCCCCTGCAAACGCGATGTTACGCCGTCGGAACGCGCGGCCTCGCTCGCAATTGAAATTTCAAATGACCTTTCGAATCCTCTTGCGTGGCTTCGATCACCAGCGCAGGCTCGGCTCCAGCAAGGCGCGGCATCTCAAATTCCAGACGTGCGTGGCCGTCGGGACCGGTCTCGGTCGAAAATTCCGTGACGTCCGCCGCGCCATCGATTCGCGCGGTCACCAGCGCGCGAGCGATTGCTTCTCCATTTTGCTGTTTGCGGACGGCCACATGCAAATTCGCGCGCTTTCCCGCCAGCCAGCTCTTTGCATTGACAAGCTCGAGCGCAAGCGGCGGCGCCGGGGAAGCACTCGAATGCGCCGCGGAACCAGCTTTTTCTTTTGTTGTAGAGTTTTGCTGAGCATGCGAGGGCGGCGGCACGAGAAGCAACGCTCCGCTGCGAATCTCTTCCGCCACGGAACGGTGCTGCTCGTCGATGCGTTTCTTGAGAGACTCTTCGCGCGCAACATCCAGCGGCAACAGATCAAAATAATTGTGAGTGCGGCGGTGCAGAACTCGCCCGAGGCAATAAACGGTCGTGTCGATCAAAGCGTTCGCGGTTCCGCGGTCCTCGGTCTGCAAGTGATAGACCGTATCTCCCACTTTCACGTTGGTGTTATGCCCGAAGAGCATGGGTTCGTCGCTTCCTCCGCGGGACTCTCTGCCACCACTTCATGAGGTCGCTCCGCAGGTATTTTCTCATCCCATTTGACCGACTGCCGTGTGAATGGATATTATAGCGCTTCGCCCATGACCGATTCAGGGTTACAAGCGTACGCTCCGCTTCTTTTACACCTGCTGATAGCCACGGCGCTCGCCGGGGCTTTGACGGCTGCCTCCGTGCTAGTAGGCTGGCGGAGGCCCAGCCGCGCGAAGCAGCAGCCCTATGAATGCGGTATGGAACCCACTGGGGACGCGCGCGCACCCGTTTCCGTCCGATTTTATTTAGTGGCGATGGTTTTCATCCTTTTCGATGTGGAAGCAATCTTTCTCTATCCGTGGGCTTACATCTACCGGGACTTGATTCATATGTCCCGGAGCATCGGCTTGTACGGTTTCGCAGAGATGATGGTCTACATAGCCATCCTCCTGGTCGGCTACTTCTATCTCTGGAAAAAGGGCGCGCTCGAGTGGCATAAGTATTAGCCTGCGTCTGAGGGATTCGAAACGGTGACAGAGAATACCAGCCAAAACGCTAGTGTTGTCGTCGAGCACCTGCGTGCGTGGAATCCAAACGCGATTGAGGAAGTCATTGAATTTCGCGGCGAGACGACTATCGTTCTTCCGCGCAAAGTTTTGCGGGCTGTGGCGGAACGATGTCATGATGACGCGGCGCTCCAGTTCAATCTACTCACGGATGCCACTTGCGTTGACCGGTTTCCGCACGAACCGCGATTCGAAGTGAGCTACCACCTGGTTTCGATTCCCCGGCGCGACAAAATTCGGCTACAAGTCCGGCTGGCGGGTTCCGATCCGGTGATCGATTCTCTTGTACCCGTGTGGCCGGGTGCGAACTGGCTGGAACGCGAGATTTTTGACCTGATGGGTATTCGTTTCACGGGCCATCCGGACTTGCGGCGGATCCTGCTGCCAGAAGATTTCGAAGGGCATCCGCTGCGCAAGGACTTTCCGGTTGAAGGATACCGGGATGTGCCCATGGTGCCTGGATTCAGAAAGAGTTCCGTATGACGACTGTAGACACAGCTACTGGCGTTACGAAAACGATGGTCCTTAATATGGGGCCGCAGCACCCATCGACGCACGGCGTGCTGCGCGTGCTTCTGGAACTGGAAGGCGAGACGGTCGTAAAGGCGGTGCCGGACCTAGGTTATTTGCACACGGGGATTGAAAAGAGCTGCGAGGACAAGACGTATTCGCAGGCCATTACCCTGACCGACCGGATGGATTATCTAAATCCGCTTGGAAACAACCTCGTCTATTGCATGGCCGTGGAAAAACTGCTGGGCCTTGAAGTACCGAAGCGGGCGCAGTATGTGCGCGTGATGATGGTGGAACTGCAGCGGATTTCTTCGCACTTGGTGTGGCTGGGGACGCATGCGATCGACATGGGCGCGATGTCCGTATTTCTCTATTGCTTCCGCGAGCGGGAAGAGATCCTGAAAATTTTCGAGCTGTTTGCCGGGCAGCGGATGATGACGAGTTACATCCGCATCGGCGGGCTGGCACTGGAGCCTCCGGCGGGGTGGCGAGGAGCGGTCGACCGCTTCCTGAAGATGATGCCCAGCCGGATTGACGACTACGAATCGCTGCTAACGGGCAACCGCATCTGGATCGGGCGATTGAAGGGCGTCGGATATATTTCGGCGGAAGACGCGGTGGCGCTGAGCATGACGGGGCCGACGCTGCGCGCGGCGGGCATCGCATACGACAATCGCAAGGTCTTTCCTTATTCGAGCTACGACGAGTTTGAGTTTGACGTTCCGACTCGCACGGAGTCCGATTGTTTCGCGCGGTATCTGATTCGCGTTTTGGAAATGCGGGAGAGTTTGAAGATCGTGCGCCAGGCGATGGCCAAAATCACGGATAGCGGGCCGATCCGGACGGACGCGCCAGGCATCGTGCCGCCGTCACGCGAGAAAATGAAGACGGAGATGGAAGCGCTGATCTATCACTTTAAGATTTTCACGGAAGGATTTTCGCCGCCGCCGGGCGAGGCTTTTGTGACCGTGGAATCACCGCGGGGCGAACTGGGATGCTTTATCGTCAGCGATGGTTCACCGAAACCGCTGCGCGCGCACTTTCGATCGCCCTCCTATATTAATTTGCAGGCTTTGCCGAAGCTGGTGACGGGACAGTTGATTTCAGACGTGGTGGCGTGCATTGGGACGATTGATATTGTGCTGGGAGATGTGGACAGGTAAGACGAAGAGAGAAGTAAAGAAGCAAAGAAATAAAGAAAAGCTTGAGGAAGACCTGAAACCGAGGGAAGCCGGTAACGGAATGGAACTGACTCCACAACTTGCAGAGAAATTCGAGAAATTGCAGAACGCGTATCCGGTCAAGCGCAGCGCGCTGATTCCCATGCTGATGTACGCGCAGGACGCATACGGCTTCATCAGCGACGAAATGATCGCGGAGATCGGCCGCCGCCTGGAGCTTAACCGCGTACAGGTCGAGGAAACGCTCGCCTACTACTCGATGCTGCACCGCAAACCCATGGGCAAGTATCACGTCCAGGTGTGCACGAACGTGGCGTGCATGTTGAGGGGCGGCAACGAGATATTGGATCGCGCGAAGAAGCGGCTGGAAATCGGGCACAAAGAAGTGACCGACGATGGCGTGTTCTCCTTGGAAGAGGTGGAATGCATCGGCGCGTGCACCGGCGCGCCCGCCATGCAGGTTAATTACGACTTCCACGAGAATCTGACGCCGCTGAAGTTCGACCGGATTATCGAGCAGTTGGACGCAGGAAAGGCGCCTGCGCCGGAGCCTGTAACTTCAGGAGCGATTCACGCGCGGGAGCCTGGAGAGACGCCACTGATCAGCAAGCTCTTTGGGGTCAAGGATTCGCGCAAGATCGATGTTTATCTGAAACACGACGGGTACAAGGCGCTGGAAAAAGCGCTGAGGGAAATGACGCCGGAAACGATCATCGACGAAGTGAAAAAATCCAGTTTGCGCGGACGCGGCGGCGCAGGCTTTCCCACGGGGATGAAGTGGTCGTTCGTACCCAAGGACTCGCCGAAGCCGAAATACTTGATTTGCAATGCCGACGAATCGGAACCCGGCACCTGCAAAGATCGCCCGCTGATGGAATTGGACCCGCACCAGATGATCGAGGGGATGATCATCGCGGGGCGCGCTTTTGGCGCTCACCGAGGCTTCATCTACGTTCGCGGCGAATATCGCTATGTGCTGGACATCGTCCAGACGGCCGTCGAGGAAGCCTACGCCAATGGTTACCTCGGCAAGGACATTCTCGGCTCGGGCTTCGATTTCGATTTGCTGACGCATACCGGCGCGGGTGCTTACGAATGTGGCGAAGAATCCGCGTTGATGGAATCGCTCGAAGGCAAGCGCGGCTACCCGCGCATTAAGCCACCCTTCCCGGCTGTCGTGGGTCTCTACGGCTGCCCGACCATCATTAATAACGTCGAAACTCTGAGTTCCGTTCCGGCCATCATTTTGGAAGGAGGCGAAGCTTACGCCAAACGCGGCACGCCGAAAAACGGAGGGACGCGGCTGCTGTGCGTCTCCGGACACATTGCGAAGCCAGGGATTTACGAAATCCCGCTGGGGATGAACATGAAAAAGTTCATCTACGAAATGGCCGGCGGAATTCCTGGCGGAAAAAAACTCAAAGCCGTTATCCCTGGCGGAAGCTCCTGCCCCGTTATGAGCGCGGGAGAAATCGATATCGCGATGGATTACGACTCCGTAGCCAAGGCCGGCTCGATGCTGGGCTCCGGCGGGATGGTCGTGATGGATGAGACCACCTGCATGGTGGACATGGCGCGGCGCATCATGCATTTTTATGCGCACGAATCCTGCGGCTGGTGCATCCCTTGCCGCGAAGGCACGTCGTGGCTGAAGAAAATGCTGGACCGCTTCCACGCCGGATATGGGCGAACCGAAGACATCGATATGATGAGCGAGCTTTCGAAAAACATGCTCGGCCGCACGTTCTGCCCGCTTGGCGACGCCGCCGCGCTGCCCACGATCAGTATCGTGCAAAAATGGCGCAACGAGTTTGAGGATCACTTGCACGGACGGTGTGCATATAAATCCGCGGAAGCGCTAGTAGGCTCGCGTTAGGACTCCATGGCAGAGACGAAGCTAGTTACGCTGAAGATTAACGACCGCGATGTGCAGGTTCCATCGGGAACGCTGGTGATCGAAGCGACACGCCGCATCGGCACGGAAGTGCCGTCGTTCTGCTATTACCCGCAGCTTTCGTTGCAGGCAGCTTGCCGGATGTGCCTGGTGGAAGTGGAAAAAATGCCGAAGTTGCAAACGGCCTGCACCCTGGTGGCCACCGAAGGCATGGTGGTGCGAACGGACTCGGAGCAGGTTCGCGGCGCACGCAAGGCGATGCTGGAATTCCTGCTGACGAATCATCCGCTGGATTGCCCGGTGTGCGACAAGGGCGGCGAGTGCGAGCTGCAGGACATGGTGTTCCGCTACGGCGCGGATACCAGCCGCTTCGTGGAAGAAAAAATTCACCGGCCGGAAGAGAAATGGTCGGACCTCGTTTATTACGATGCTCCGCGCTGCATTCTTTGCTTTCGCTGCGTGCGCGTTTGCGATGAAGGAATGGACGTGAAGGCGCTGGGAGTTGGAATGCGCGGCGCGAACAGTATCATCATTCCGAATCGCGAAGATCATCTGGAGTGCGAAGAGTGCGGAATGTGCATCGACATTTGTCCCGTCGGCGCGCTCACGAGCGGCACATACCGGTACAAAACGCGGCCCTGGGAGATGACCTACGTCTCCACCGTTTGCACGCATTGTTCGAACGGCTGCAAAACCACTTTGAGCGTGCGCAATCACGAGATCATGCGCGCCAATAACCGCGATCTTTCTGGAATTAACGAAGATTTTCTGTGCATCAAAGGCCGCTTCGGTTTTGATTTTACGAAGCATCCAGAGCGTTTGCGCCAGCCCATGGTACGCAAAGGCGACAAGCTCTATCCAGTCTCATGGGAAGAAGCGGCGCAGACGGCCGCCGCCAAACTGAAAGCAATTCACGATGCCAGTGGGAAGGATTCCATCGGCTTTATCGGTTCTAACCGGACTTCGAACGAAGAGAACTATCTGTTTCAGCGGATGGCTCGCGCGACGTTTGGGACGAACAATATCGACCATCACCGCACGGCGGACTACACCGGCCTGATCACGGCGCTCGGCGACCGCGCCGCCGATTCCCTGCTCACGATGAAGCAGTTGGAGGAGACGAAAGCAGTTCTCCTCGTGGGTAACGATCCAACCAATCAGAATCCGCTGGTTGCCTGGCAGATCCGCAAGGGCATCCGCTTGAACGGCGCGAAACTCTTCATTCTGAACACGCGCGACATCAAGCTGCAGCGCAAAGCCACGCAATTCGTGAAGCTTGCCGCGGGGCAGGAAGTTCCGGCGCTTCGCTGGCTGGCTCGCGAAGAAGGGCAACTACCGAGCAATACCGTTGAGCAACTTGTCCAACTGAAGGCCGCTCTCGATGCCGAGCCCGAGGTTGCCATCGTTTTCGGCGCGGAAGTGGCGGGCGCTGCGATTGCGCAGCTCGTGGCCTTTGGTTCGAATTTGCACGGCAAGGTTCGCTACATGGCGCTGGGTGACTACGCCAATTCGCGCGGAGCAGCCGATCTGGGTCTGCTGCCGGACCGCTTGCCCGGCTATGCCCACGTCGATGATTCGCCGGCGCGCGAAGCCTTCGAAGGGCTATGGGGCGGCGTGATTCCCTCTAAACCTGGGATGACCACACCCGCCATGGTGGATGCCGCGCAAAATGGAAAGCTGAAGGCGCTCTACGTGATGGGAGCGAATCCGCTGGCGCATTTTGGGACTCTGGGATTTGGCCGGGGCAAGCTGGAATTGCTGATCGTCCACGAAATGTTTTTGACAGAAACCGCGAAACTTGCCGACGTCGTCTTCCCCGCTACATCCGCTTATGAAAAAGAGGGCAGCGTCACCAACACTTCCGGCGAAATTCAGCTTCTGCACAAAGCGGCGGAAGTGATGGGACCGCGGAGCGACTTTGACCTGCTGCGCATTCTGTCGCATCAGCTGGAAAAGCTTGGTCTCGGCAAAGCGTTCCATTACAAGTCGCCTGCGGCCGTGTTCGAAGAAATTCGTAAAGCGGTTCCCGGATATGATGTGCAACCCGCGGGATTGCTGACCGGTGGCGCGGAACTTACGCATGTGAACGCAGCCAAGAACGGCCATGCGCCTTATGATGTTCCTCTTGGCTTGATCCGCTCCGCGCACGACACGCTTTTCACCAGCGGCACGCTGGGCCGCTTCTGCACGATGATGGAATCCCTCCCGGAGGCAGAAGCCAAACCGTGAGCGCCTCTTTAACTTCCTTCTTATCCGCGCACGCTACGATCATCATTTATCTTGTAAAGATTGCGCTGCTGCTTTTCATCGTTCTGACGGTGAATGCGTATTTGACGTGGTTCGAGCGCAAAGTCGTCGCCCACATGCAATCGCGATGGGGACCGCACCGCGTCGGGCCGCATGGATTGTTGCAGCCCGCAGCTGACGGCTTGAAATTTCTTTTGAAGGAAGATCCGACGCCGGCGGGAGTGGACAAGTTTACGTATTTTCTTGCGCCGCTGCTGTCGCTGGCTCTGGCGTTAACGTCGATCGCGATCATTCCCTTTGGACCGGAACCGCTGCACATTTTTGGGCACGATGTTGCGTTGGGTATCACGAATTTGAACATCGGAATATTGGCGCTCTTTGCCATAACGGCGCTCAGCGTTTACGGTGTCGTTTTGGCCGGCTGGTCTTCGAACAGCAAGTATCCGTTGCTCGGCGGACTGCGCAGCTCGGCGCAGATGGTCAGCTACGAGCTTGCTCTAACCATGTCCGTGGTCGGCGTGCTTTTGATGGCGGGCAGCTTCAATTTGCGCGACATCATCGGCGCCCAAGCGCATCGTCCCGAACTTGGCGTTTTTGGATGGAACGTCTGGCCTCAGATTTTAGGATTTTTCTGCTTTTTTGTGGCGGCCATCGCGGAAACGAACCGCGTACCTTTCGATCTTCCCGAAGCGGAATCGGAGCTGGTGGCCGGTTTTCACACGGAATATGCCAGCTTCAAGTTCGCCATGTTTTTCATCGCCGAATACACCAGCATGATCACCGTGTCGTGCCTTTGCGCGATCATGTTTTTCGGTGGATGGCTCTCACCTTTCCCGGCAAGCTGGACGTTCACTTACTATTTGCCCTCGGCAATTCTCATTCCTTTCGGATTGTGGGTGATTTGGGACGGGATACGCTACGAGACAATCTTTGGCCGGATCGTGCTACCGGGTATTGGCACCGTGCTTACCGTCATCGGAATTGCGCTAGCCGTTCCGCAATTGCAGTTCGTAAACGTGTTCATTCAGGGGCCGTTCTGGCTGCTCGCGAAGATTTTCCTCTTTTTGTTCGTGTACGTGTGGATGCGCGGGACACTTCCGCGATTCCGTTATGACCAGCTCATGGACTTCGGTTGGAAATTGCTTCTGCCGGTTTCGATTGCGAACGTGGTGATCACGGCATTCGTCATTTTGATACGGGGTGCGAAGTGACGCCGCAACTGGCCATTTTCTTTGTGCTCGCCGCAATGGCGGTGCTCGGTGCACTCAGCCTGATCTTGCAGCGACATCCGATTCATAGCGCGCTTTCGCTCATCGTGGTGATGATTGCGCTGGCGGGGCTCTATTTGTTGATGGGCGCGGAGTTCGTCGCCGCGGTGCAGATCATCGTCTACGGCGGCGCCATCATGGTGCTGTTCGTTTTCGTGATCATGCTGCTGAACGCGGGCGTGGAAGAGCAAACGAATTTTTCAAAGCTCGCGGGGATCGCGGGCATTCCGCTGGCGGTGGCTCTGCTCGGATTTCTGGCCGTGGTCATCGCGCGTTCGAATGAAAGCGCACAATCGGGTTTACAATCCGGCACGCTGGCCTCGACAAAAGAAATCTCGATGATGCTTTTCCGGGAATTTGTTTATCCTTTCGAGCTGACGTCGTTCCTCATCCTGGTGGCGATACTCGGCGCGATTGTGCTTGCGCAGCGGGAGAAAAGCTGAAATGGTCCCGACGAGCTACTACTTGATTCTAAGCGCGGTTATCTTCGGCCTCGGCGTCGTGGCATTCATTTTCAAGCGCAACGTGATCACGATATTCATGTCCATCGAGCTGATGCTAAACGCGGTCAACCTGGCGTTTGTGGCGTTTAGCCAGGCCCGGCACCAGTCGGACGGGCAAGTATTTGTTTTGTTCGTGATCGTGGTGGCGGCAGCGGAAGCGGCTGTCGGGCTGGGAATCATCATTCTTACGGCGCGCAACCGGCAGTCTTTGAACGTCGAGCGCGTGGATTTGCTCAAACTCTAATGCCCATACTCGATCATCTGTGGATCATTCCGCTGCTGCCGCTGCTCGGCTCGGCCTTCAACGGCTTGCTGGGCGGCAAGTGGCCAAACAAGATCGTGAACAGCGTGGCGCTAGGCGCAACGGGACTATCTTTTCTGTGTGCGGTCGAAGCCGTGCGGGAATACCTGGCATTGGTGGCTGAAAACCAGCCTTTCCCGGCACAACACTACTTCAACTGGATTGTGGCGGGAAGCTTTCACGCCGGATTCGATCTGCAAATCGATCAGCTTACCGTGGTCATGCTCATGGTCGTCACGGGCGTCGGCTTCCTCATCCACATCTACTCGACCGGCTACATGGCGCATGAGGGCGGCTACTACCGATTCTTTTCGTACCTTAATTTGTTCATGTTCTTCATGCTCATCCTGGTGATGGCGGCGAACTACGTGCTGCTGTTCGTAGGATGGGAAGGCGTCGGACTGTGCAGCTATCTGCTCGTCGGCTTTAATTTCCTGAAAAAGTCGGCTGCCGACGCAGGAAAGAAAGCGTTCATCGTCAACCGCATTGGCGACTTCGGCTTCATGCTGGGTATGTTCCTGCTCTTCCGCACGTTCGGCTCGCTGGACTTCGTAACCGTGTTCCAAAAGGCCGCGCCGATGCAGCCCGACGCCATCGGGCATCTCGGCGTCTTGACGGTGGCCTGCCTGCTGCTCTTCATGGGAGCCACGGGCAAATCGGCACAGCTTCCTCTCTACGTCTGGCTGCCGGACGCCATGGAGGGCCCCACGCCGGTTAGCGCGTTGATTCACGCGGCCACCATGGTGACCGCGGGCGTTTACGTCGTCGCGCGTTCGCACGTGCTTTTCACGCATGCGCCCACGGCCATGCTGGTCGTCGCCATCGTCGGCTGCGCCACGGCGATCTTCGCCGCAAGCATCGGCCTGGTGCAGACGGACATCAAGAAAGTTCTCGCGTATTCAACCGTCAGCCAGCTTGGCTACATGTTCCTAGCTTGCGGAGTGGGCGCTTTTTCGGCGGGCATTTTTCACTTGATGACGCATGCCTTTTTCAAAGCTCTGCTCTTCCTCGCGGCCGGCAGCGTCATCCACGCCATGGGCGGCGAACAGGACATGCGCCACATGGGGGGACTCAGCAAAAAAATCAAGTGGACGTATATCACCATGCTCACGGCCACGCTGGCGATCACGGGCGCTCCGCTTTTTGCGGGCTTTTTCAGCAAAGACGCGATCCTGCTGGCGGCATTTCAGAGCGAAAACGGCGGCGCCGCCACTGGGCACACTCTATATGCGGTCGGCTTGTTCGCCGCGTTGCTGACCTCCTTCTACATGTTCCGGCTAATCTTTCTGACGTTTTTCGGCAAGCAGAAATACGATGAGCATCACGTCCACGTACACGAATCGCCGTGGAGCATGCTCGGCCCGCTCGTCATTCTGGCTGTGCTCTCGATTTTCGGCGGATGGTTTGCACTCCCCTCGTTCTGGGGCGGACCGGATTACTTCTCGAATTTCCTTGCGCCGGTTTTTGGCGGCGGAGAGTCAGCGGCCGCGGAAGCCTCGGCTCATGCGCTTGAGTTGCCTCTTGCCGGAGTCGCCGTTCTCACAGCGCTCATCGGATTCGGCATCGCCTTCTGGCTGTACATCAGCAGGCCGGGCAAGTCCGAGGAGCTGGCGAAGTCCATGCGCGGGGTGTACACCACTTTGCTGAACAAGTACTACGTGGATGAGTTCTACGCCGCCGTGGTCGTCAAGCCGCTGATGTGGATTTCCACGAACGTCCTCTGGAAATTCGTCGATGTAGCCGGCATCGACGGCGCCGTTAACGGCGTCGCCAGCACAGCCACCTCGATTGGCGATACTCTGCGCCACACGCAATCCGGCAACACGCGCAGCTACGCCGTCTGGGTCATCATAGGCGCGCTTGTGGTCATCGCCATCGTCTTTTTCTGGCCTGCGGGCGGGCTGGTTTCCGGGATGGTGCACTAATGCCTGGCGGACCGTTGCTTTCGATTCTGATCTTTCTGCCTGCCCTCGGCGCTATTGCCCTGCTCTTCCTGCGCAGCGATGACCACGAATGGATTCGCCGTTTGGCGTTTACCGTCTCGCTCGCCGAATTTATTTTTTCGGTCTGGTGGCTGCTGAGCGGCGTCTCTCTCAGCAGCTCCGGCTACCAACTGGTTGAATTCCATAAGTGGATCGCGCTCGGGCCTCATGGGTCCGCGCCAGAAACTTTCATCAACTATCATCTCGGCGCGGACGGGATCAGCATGTTCCTGGTCATCCTGACCACGTTCCTCACCGTCGTCTCGATCCTCTGCTCGTGGAACAGCATCGAGAAGCGCGTCAAAGAATTTTTCGTAATGATTCTGCTTCTGGAAGTCGGCGTCATCGGTGTCTTCCTCTCGCTCGATCTCTTCCTCTTCTTCCTTTTCTGGGAAGTGATGCTGATTCCCATGTACTTCCTCATCGGCATCTGGGGCCACGAGCGGCGCATTTACGCCGCCGTCAAATTCATTCTGTACACGATGGCTGGCTCGATTCTCATGCTCGTCGGCATCCTGTGGCTGTACAACGCCACGGGCACGTTCGATCTGCCCGCCATCCAGCAAGCGCTGCAAAACGGAATTCTTGTTCTGCCTCCGCGAACGGAGACCCTTCTCTTCCTGGCTTTCTTCGTGGCCTTCGCCATTAAAGTTCCGCTCTTTCCGTTCCACACCTGGCTGCCAGATGCCCACGTGGAAGCGCCGACGGCCGGCTCCGTGATGCTCGCGGGCGTGCTCCTGAAGATGGGCACGTACGGCATGATTCGTTTCTGCCTGCCGCTGTTTCCCGTGGCGTCGAAGAAGTTCGCTACGCCGATTGCGGTTCTGGCCATCATCGGTATTATTTATGGCGCGCTCGTTGCGCTCGTCCAGCCCAACTTGAAAAAACTCGTCGCCTATTCGAGCGTCAGCCACCTCGGGTTCGTCGTACTGGGCATTTTCGCTTTCCAAACAATTTCCATGCAGGGCGCGGTCTTCCAGATGCTCGCCCACGGAATCTCCACCGGCGGACTCTTTTTGGTTGTCGGCATGCTCTACGACCGGCGCCACACTTTTGAAATGTCCCAGTTCGGCGGGCTGGCCACGCCCATGCCGCGTTTCGCGGCGTTTTTCCTTTTTGTCGCGCTGTCTTCGCTAGGCCTGCCGATGCTCAATGGCTTCGTCGGCGAATTCCTGATTCTGCTCGGCACATACCAGGCGCATTGGGACTGGGCCGCCTGGGCCGCTCTTGGCGTCATTCTTTCGGCTTGCTACCTGCTGTGGTCTTACCAGCGCGTCTTCTTCGGCGAAGTCACGGTCGAGAAAAACCGCACGCTGCCAGACGTTTCCGCGCGCGAGCGCACCATCCTCGTGACCATAGCCGTGATCATCCTCGGGATGGGAGTCGGCTCGAGCTTCATAACGCGCCGCACGGCGGCGGCCAGCCAGTCCGTGCTGGACCAGATGACCCGCCCACCGCGCGCCTTTGAGGCAGTCGTTCCGGCAAAGCCCGCGCCGGCCGTTTTGCAACCAATACCTACGGCAGCCGCCTTCGCGGATGCAAGCGCGGGCGCCTCGCGGAAACAAAACTCACTGGAAAGGCTCGGAACCCGCTAAATGTTCCCCAGCACCGCAGATCTGCTTCGCGTCCTGCCCGAACTGATTTGGTGCGGCTTTGGCGCGCTCCTGATGCTGCTCCAGCCGTTCGTGAGCAGCCGCCGCGCGCTCACGTCCGTTGCGGTCATCGGAGCCCTCGCCGGCATTTGCGGCAATTTTTATGCCGTACATAATCCGGGAGCCGCGTTCTCCGGGCTTGTCGCCGCGGACCCTTTCAGCATTTTCTTCAGCCATCTCGTCGGCCTCATCGCCGTACTCGTGATTCTGGGCGCGGCTCCCTACCTCGAACGCGAAGGCCTTGCTGACGCGGAATTCTACGCGCTCGTATTGTTCGCCACCGCGGGAATGGGCGTTCTGGCCTCCGCGCAAGAGCTCCTCACCGCTTTTATCGGCCTCGAGTTGAGTTCCATCTCCAGCTACATCCTGGCCGGCTACCGCCGCGATTCCCTGAAATCCAGCGAATCCTCGATGAAGTATTTCCTTCTCGGCTCTTTCGCCACGGCATTTTTTCTTTACGGCATCGCGCTCGTCTACGGCGTTACGGGAACCACCAATCTGACTCGCATGGATGCCGCAGATCCCTCCAGCAATCTCTTGAAACTCGGTCTTGCCCTGATTCTCATCGGCCTGGGCTTCAAAGTTGCCGCCGCGCCATTCCAGATTTGGACGCCGGACGTCTACGAAGGCGCGCCGACTCCCGTCACCGCTCTTTTCTCCGCAGGGCCGAAGGCGGCGGCGTTCGCTTTGCTGCTTCGTATCTTTGCTGACGTTCACGCCGCCACGCAATTTTGGTTCTGGGCATTTTGGATTCTTGCGGTGGCCACAATGTTCGTGGGGAATCTTGGCGCGCTGCTGCAAACCAACGTCAAGCGTCTTCTGGCATATAGCTCGATCGCCCACGCCGGCTATATCCTCGTGGCGTTTGCCGCCGTCACCACGCTATCGAAAGACACGGAAATCGGGGCCAGCCCGGCCTACGCCGCGGTGCTGTTTTATTTGCTCACCTATGCTCTGGTGAAAGTCGGCGCGTTCATCATCGTTTCGCAATTTGGAGGCGCGGGAGAAAAGCACCTCCAACTCGACGATTATGCCGGACTTGGGGAACGCCAGCCGTGGGTCGCAGCGATCTTCTCGCTATTCTTGCTTTCGCTTCTCGGCCTTCCGGTGACGGCCGGCTTCCTCGGCAAATTCTATATCTTCAAGGCCGCCGTGGATTCCCATCTCATCTGGCTGGCTGTGCTCATGGCCATCAATAGCGTCATCGGCGCTTACTACTACATCCGCGTCATCGTGGTGATGTACATGCGCGAACCAAGCGCGGAAATCGCCGCGACGGTCCCGGCGCGCTTCCCGTTGTCCGTGAACGTCGTTCTATTCATCACGGCGACCAGCGCGGTTTACTTCGGACTCTTTCCCAGCAAGATTCTGAGCTACCTGCTCCAGGCGAATCTCCTGAACCGCTAACGATTGGCCTCTCTAACTTGTGAGCCGTCTTTCCCGGCCCACAAGTTCAACTCGTCCGAGCTCAAAAACAAAACGGCCCGGAGGCGTGTGCCTCCGAGCCGTTTCAAAACCGGGTAATCAGAACTTATACTTTTAGTGCGATCATCGCGAGGGTGAAAAGCACCAAGGTCTCGACGAACACGAGACCCAGAATCATCGAGGCGCGAATCGGCCCCGCCGCGCCCGGATTGCGCGCAATCCCTTCACAGGCGGACCCAGCGATGCGGCCCTGTCCGAGGCCGCAGCCAAACGCCGCGATGCCCATGCCGAGCCCGACGGCGAGCCCCAGCAATCCTCTCCCATTGCCACTAACGATTTCCGCGCCCTGTTGCGCAAACGCGGCCGGCGCCAGGAACATCACGCCAGCGATCATCGTCAACCATACGTTCCACTTCTTCATCACTTCCTCCTTTTGATTGCCGCCAGGAGGTGGTTCCCGGACACCGTGCAGCCGGGCTCACACTGGAGCGGCAAATTGCCGGCAAACATCCGCCAGCAAATGTCGATTAGTGTTCTTCCGCCGTAGCCAATCCAAGATAGACCGCCGGCAGAACGGTAAAAACGTAAGCCTGAATGAAGGAAACAAAAATGTGCAACCCGATGAACAGCACCGGAATGAGCATGGGAAACACGGCCAGGATCACGCCAAGCACGTGCGACTTCTCCCAACCCCAGGCCGTGCCGCCAGCCAACAAGCTTAGAAAAATCGTATAAATCAGGTCGCTGGCGAACATGTTGGCCCAGAGACGAACTGTCAGGGATAACAGCCGCGCGGTCGTGCTGATAATTTCGACTGGAAATATCAGAATGGCAAGCACCCAGTGGACGCCGGCGGTGAAGGTCTTGAGATAGCCCAATCCCCCGAGATGACGGACCCCCTGCCAATTGAAATAGATGAAGACAAGGAGGGCGCAAGCGAGCGGAACGGATACGTGACCGGTCGGAGCTGTGAGGAATGGGAACATGCCAAAAAGATTGGCAAACAGGACAAAAATGGCGATGGTCCCGATCATGGAGATATATTCGCGCGCGCCATGGGAGATGTTTTCATCCAGGAGATCCCTAATCCCAAATTCAAGAGGGTTCGTGAGGAGCAACTCGGCGATCTGCTGCGTCACGCCGGGGCGCTCCACGGAGAGGCGCGATCGCAAGAAAAGAGCCAGCAGCGTGCCCACCACGACCACGAGGAGCCCCATCACGACGTGCTCCGGAATGGGTGTATCGGGCTGGCTCGGCTGGATATGCAGCGCGGAAAGCAACGCCAGGGCGAAGCGCCCAAGGAGATGATTCACGGCTTGTGTGATCCAACTTACGTGTTGTTCCATCGTTCCAAGGGCCTCAAAAGCGCCTCTCGATCATCCGTCTGGGCGCAGGATTTCGTATACACTAGCCGCAATGGCTGCGACCCCTAAAGCACACAACCCCACCAGCATGCTTACAAGAGGAATTCTGAGTCGTTCAAAAATAACATACACGCAGAAGCCTATCAAGCCGTAGCGGAGCATCGCGAGCAGGAACGCTACCTGGGGCGTCCTGGCCATCGGGCCACCTGCCTGTTCGAGGGAAGCGGCGACCAGGACGTCCAGCCCCCTTCGAAGCAAGCGGAAATTCAGCCAGCCCAGGATCGCGCCTACGGCTAATCCCTCGGCCCACGGCCAGCGGCCTGAGCCCCCGGCAACCGCCGCGGCCGAAAAGCCAATCACCAATGTCAGCCAGCCAATGCGATGCTCGGTGGCGAGCCCTTGCGTGGCAGACGCTAGCGCCTCGGGTCCGTTTGCGGTACGCTCAGGGCTTTCCATCGCCGTTGGCCGGTACCCGTCGCAAAACTTCTCTTACTCCCGCTGCGAACCCCAGCGCGCCGAATACCAGCATGAAAATGGGTTTCGTATGCAGCCAGCGGTCGAGAAAATAACCCAGGGCCACGCCTACCGCCAGGGCGCCCGCAAGGGTGAAGGGAAGTTCGAACGCCAGCGCCACTGGGTTTGCTACAGGTCTGCCCTTTCCCGTGGCGGGCAATTGCGGTTCGGTCTCGGTGGGCTTATTGTCCAAAGGCGTAGCGCGCGATGCGCAGGAACGGTTCAGGATACAGCCCCGCGGCGATCGACACAAATACGGCCGCGGTCAGCGCCACGGTTTGGGCGCTGCTGATGGTCAGCGCCGCTGTTTCGAACCACGGCGCGTCGCCGGCCGGTTTTTTCAAAGCGTGCGCCGCGACGCGGCCGTAGTAGTACGCTGCGGCCAGGGCATTGAGGATGGCAAACACCGCTAGCTCGGGATGCTGCGCCGCAAACACGGCTTTGACGATGAAATACTTTGCCAGGAAGCCACCCGTTGGAGGGATGCCTGCGAGCGACAGCATGAAAACGAGCAGAAGTAGCGCCGCCACGGGGCTTCGCTGGTACAAACCATTCAGGTCGCCGAGCGTTCCTGCCGCGCTCCCACGCTCTTCCAGCACCATCAAAATCCCAAACGCACCGGCGGTCATGAAAATATAGACGCCCAGGTAGTACAGCATGCCGCTGAAGCCGGTCTCATTTCCCGCAACCATTCCCAGCAGCATAAATCCTGCGTGGGCCACGGCTCCGTACGCGAGCATCCGCTTTACGTTCGTCTGCCGCAACGCCGCGATGTTTCCCCACAACAGCGATACGATGGCCGCTCCGCCCCACACGTGAATCCATTTCTCGTGAGCGAATAAAAACAAAAACGAAAAAAATCTCAAGAGCAACGCAAAACCCGCCGTCTTCGCCGCCGTGCTGAGGTACGCCACAACCGGCGTTGCCGCCGATTGGCAAATGCCAGGCGCAAACCAGGGAAGCGGCGCAAGCTCCATCAAAATGAAAGCGCCAAGAGCAAGGAACGCAAGCGCCAGTGCGGGATGCCAGTCCGTCAGGCCGCCAAACGCCACGCCATTGTCCAGCCGTACCTCGATAATCGCTCCCATCCGCCCAAGATTCGTGGTTCGAAACAATCCATAGAGCAGCAAAAAGCCCGCGCCGAGCGCAGCTGAACTGCACGCCCACAAAACCTTATACTTTCTACCAGCCGCCGCGTGCTGCTCGCTTCGCGAAAATCGTGTGAGCAGGTAGCAGCTCAACCCCATGATTTCCAGGCCAAGAAGCACCGCGATGAAGTCCACGCCGGAAACCATCAGCAACATGCCCACGCATGCAAACAAAAACAGCGCGTAAAACGTCCCGCGTTTCTCCACGGCTATTTCCAGATATCGCGCCGAAAGCAAAATAATCAGCGCCGTGGCCGCCAGAAAAAGCGCCGCGAAAAAAAGAAAGAAGGGATCGACCAGCAGGGTTTGGTGAAGACCGAGCAATCCGGGCGATTCGGGGTTCGCCTCGCGCAACGCTTCGACCTTTCCATGCTGCACGTACAGCGTAAAACCGCTAAAGGCCGTCCCCGCGAGCGCCAGCAACGCATTCCAGTGCTTTTCGTTCGCCGCCAGCCAGCGGTCGATCACCAGCACGCCGCAGGCGAACAGCACCAACTCCATCTCAGGGAGGATGAGCGCTCCATCTCCGCTGAGAAACCCGCGCACCACGTTGATGAGAGTGTGAATCATTCGGAAGGATTTTCGCGCCTGCAAATTCGGGAGTGCGTGTGAACCAGCGCGGGAGCCGCGATTGGCTCTACTTTTCGAACAGCAGTTCTCCTGCTCTGTGGGTGGCCTTCACAACGGCTTTGATCAGCGTGACGCGCAACTTGCCTTCTTCCAGCTCCATAATTCCGTCTATCGTGCAGCCCGCCGGCGTCGTCACGGAATCTTTCAGCAGCGCCGGGTGATCGCCCGTCTCAAGCACTACGCTCGCCGCGCCCTTCATCATCTGCGCCGCCAGCAGCGTGGAAATATCTCGGGGCAATCCAACTTTCACACCGGCTTCCGCGAACGACTCCAAAATGATGTACGCAAACGCCGGTCCGCTCGCCGAAAGTCCCGTCACCGCATCCATATTCTTCTCATCGACAACCACCGTGCGGCCCACCGCGTCAAACATCGCCCGCGCCATCTCCAGATGCTCCGCGCCCGCATGTGCCCCGCGACAAATCCCCGTCATCCCGCATCCCACCGCCGAACAAGTGTTGGGCATCGCTCGAATCACCGGCACTTTCGCGCCTACGTGCTGCTCGATGTAGTTCGTCGGGACGGAAGCCGCCACGGAGATCACCAACGTCTTTTCGTTTAGCTCTCCCGCGATTTCCTCGAGCACGCTTCCGACTACTTGTGGTTTCACGCCCAGCAGCACGATATCCGCTCCGTGCACGGCCTTCCGATTCTCGGTCGTCGCCGTCACACCCAGCTCTTTCGCAAGCGCCGCGGCCTTTTCGCTGTGCTTCACCGTCGCCGTCACGCGCTTCGCTGAAAAGAGCCCCTGCTTCAGGTACGCGCGCAGCAAAATTCCGCCGAGCTTCCCCGTCCCCAAAACCGCCAGTTTTTTGTCCGCGAGTTTTTGCGCCATAGCCCAAACATTGTTGACGCGAACCGCGATTCGGTCAACCGAAGAATCATCGAGCCCAAGAATTAAATTGGAAGGAATGAAAAAGCGTGATCAATCGTGCCGCGCGCCGTTCAATACATGCACCGCATGCGGCAAAAGATGTGCTACGGCGTCCAGCGACTCTGCGGCGCCTTTGGGACTGCCCGGCAAATTTACGATCAACGTTTTCGATCGCACCGCCGCTATCCCACGCGAGAGCACCGCCGTAGGCGTGTGTTCCGAACCTTTGCGCCGCATCTCTTCCCCTATTCCCGGCACAATCCGGTCCGCGACCGCCTCCGTTGATTCCGGGGTATTATCCCGTGGCCCGATGCCCGTCCCGCCCGTGGTCAAAATCGCGTCAACTCGTCCAGAGTCCGCCAACTCGCGCAACTGCTCGCGAATATTCGCCGGATCATCCGAAACGCGCAGCACGGAAGTCACTTCCCAATTCAAACCCCGGCATACCGCGACCACCGCGGGACCAGATACGTCTTCGCGTTCCCCTCTCGAAACTGTATCGCTGATTGTGAGCACTGCGACGCGCATCAGGCGGGTTACTTCGTTTCCACGGGATCGCGATTGGCTTCGTCCATCAGCCGCATGGCTTCCATCAAAAGCCCTGTCGTGTTCCGCGTCGTGGTCGTGCGCGTCGAGGCATTCGCCGCATTGAAATCAATCTCGAATTCGCCGGCGGTCCAAAGCACCACGCGGTAGACCGCGTCGTCGCCTTCCACTTTTCCCATCTTTGCGTCCCGGCACTGCCCGCCCGCAAAAAACAGTTCGCCCTGTTCGCCGTTATGCTGCACCACCAGCCGGCAAGACTTCTGCCCCATTTCCAGCGACTGCATCAAATCAATCATGCTCATCTCTTCCAGCCGCCCTTGAATCACACCCGGCCGCGAAGCCCGCTTCTGCAGTTTTTCCAAGTGCAGCCGGTCCACCACTTTCTTGGCGATACGCACCAGGTCCTTCACCAGAAACGGTTTGGTGACAAAGTCTTCGACTCCGTCCACCAGCGGCCGGAGCCGCTCCTCGATATCCGCCCTGCTCGCCATGAACAAAAACGGAATGTGCCGGGTCGCTTCGCGCCCGCGCAGCTTTTCAAAAAGCTGCCGCCCGTCGAGCCCAGGCATTTTGTAGTCGCAGAGAATCACGTCCGGCGCATTGTCGATCACTTTCAGCAGCGCGTCCGCACCGTCTCCCGCCGTCTCAATCTCGCAAAATGGCTCCATCCCCTTGGCGATTAAATCGCGCACGAGCGGATTGTCGTCCGCCACCAGCAACTTGACAGTTTTGGTGCTCGCCGCGGTCATCGACCTTGGCCTCGCGCGGTTTTTTTCGCTCCGCTCGCAACTTTCGCCTCGCGGTAATAGTCGCCGCTCTTCCCGCCCGTCTTCCGGACGAGAACAATTCCGCCTATTTCCATCCCTTTATCCAGAGCTTTGCACATGTCGTAGACCGTGAGGGCCGCAGCAGTAACGGCGACAAGGGCTTCCATTTCCACCCCTGTTTGCGCAGTCGCCGTAACTTCGGAGCGAACTTCCACGCCATTTTGGCACAGCCGCGCGGTCACATCAATGTGCGTCAGCGGCAGTGGATGACAAAGAGGTATCCATTCCGCCGTCCTCTTTGCGGCCGCAATGCCCGCAATTCGCGCCACTTCCAGGGGATTCCCCTTCGGATTCCTAAGCCTCTTCACCGCCCGCACCACCGCCGGCGCCATCTTCACAAACCCCTGCGCTACCGCCGTCCGCGTCGTCACCCCCTTCGCCGACACGTCCACCATCCTCACCTCACCCCGCCCCCCGTAGTGCGACAGCTTCCCCATTCCTATCTTCTCTGCGTCCTCTGTTTCTCTCTGCCCTCGGTGTAAAATCTCTTTCTTCTTCTTTTCTTTATTTCACTGCTTCTTTTTGCCTCACATCAAATCTCTTCTAACCATCACTTCCACTTTCTCCCCCACCTCGATCTTCTCCCTTTCCATCGGCACCACCACGTAACAATTCGCCCTGCCCACGGCAGCCACATCGCCCGAGCCCTGCCACTTCAAAACCTTTACTTCCCTTTCCGCGCCTTGCCCCAGCATCCGCGCCGGCAGAAAATGCGTCACTCCCGGCTTTTCGTTCAGCGCCTCCCCCAACCGAGCCTCGATGATTGGCAACGCCCGCGCTTCCGCTCCACTCAGCAAATCCACCGCCGGAGCCACGAATAATTCGAACGTCACCATCGTTGACACCGGATTCCCCGGCAACCCGAACACAAACGTTCCTCCACTCTTTCCAAACACCGCCGGCTTTCCTGGCCGTATCGCCACCGCATCAAAAAAGAATTCCGTCTGCATGCCCTTCAAGACTTTTTCCACCAGATCGTACTTCCCCATCGAAACTCCGCCAGACAAAACCAGCAAATCCTCCTGTAAGCCTCTGCGGATTTTCGACGTCAAATCATCTTCGCGGTCCATCGCGGTTCCCAGCAGCACTGGCTTCCCTCCCGCCAGCCGCACCTGCGCCGCAATCGATACGCTGTTGCTGTTTCGAATCTGGAATCGTCCCGGAACGCTGTCCACCGGCACAATCTCATCGCCCGTGGTGAGTATCGCTACCCTGGGTTTCGAGGCGCATTTCAATTCCGCCGCACCCACTTGCGCCGCCAGCGCCAGCTCCGCATAACCAAGCCGCGTCCCCGGCGCCAAGAGCGTTTGCCCCGCGCGGGCCTCGCTCCCTCGCGGCACAAAATTCTGCCCAGTCACCGTGTCGCGTTCGAACCGCACCTCATCGCCATCGCGTTTCGTGTGCTCGATCATCACCACGGCGTCCGCCCCGGATGGCACCGCCGCACCCGTCATAATCTGCACGCAAGTTTCCGCCCACAATTCCTTGGTGACGCGATCGCCGGCCTTGATTTCTCCCGTGCATTTCAGCGTCGCTCCCGCTTTCGCATCCGCCGCAAACACCGCGTACCCATCTCGCGTTGCCCGGTTAAACGGCGGATACTCACGATCTGTCTTCACGTCCTGCGCCAACACGAATCCCAGCGCCTCCCCCACGCGCACCTGCTCCGTAGTACGCGGACCCTTCTTCTCGATTAATTGTTCGATGACTTTCTGGCGTGCTTGCTCGTAGCTGAGCATCGGTGGCTATTCTCTGCGGCCTTCTCTTCTCTGTGTCCTCTGTGAACTCTGCTTTAAGAAAACCGCTAGCCCGTTCTCGGACCTGTCCGTCACAACCACCGCGCCAACAAAGTTCCCGCTGGCACAATCGTCGCATCCCGCTCGGGCCCTGTAGAAATCATGCCAATCTCGATCTGCAAGAAATCCGCGATAAACCGCAAATAATCCAAAGCCGCCTTAGGCAATTTCGCCCCATCCTTCACGCCATACGTCGTCTCGCACCATCCCGGCAGCGTCTTGTACTCCGGCACAACCTGCTCATACTCTTCCGCCAGCGCTGGCATCTCTTTAAGCACTTTGCCCTTGTACTTATAGCCGACGCACACCTGAATCTCACGCTGCGTATCAAACACATCCAATTTCGTCACCACCAGCGAATCAATTCCATTGATCATCTTCGCGTAGCGCAACACCATCAAATCCAGCCAGCCGCATCGACGCGCCCGCCCCGTCACCGCTCCAAACTCTTTCCCCCGTTCGCGCACTTCCTGCGCCTCCAACTCGGGCATCTCGGTAGGAAATGGGCCGCCGCCCACGCGTGTCGTGTAAGCTTTCGAAATCCCCAACACGTTCTTGATTTTTGTCGGCGGCACGCCCACACCCGTTGTCGCCCCACCAGAAATCGCGCTGGAAGACGTTACATACGGATATGTCCCGTGATCGATATCCAGCATCGTCCCCTGCGCGCCCTCAAAAAGCACCGACTTTCCTTCATCCAGCGCGCGATTTACAAGCTCCGCTGTATCGCAAATATATGCGCGAATCTTCTCTCCCAACTTCAACGTTGCTTCCACTTCATGGGAAAAATCAACATCCGCGCCGTAAGCGCCCTTGGCCAATCGGTTCTTCTCCGCCACAACGCGCGCCGCCTTCTTCCGAAATAAATCCGGCTCCAGCAAATCGCACATTCGCAAACCGCGCCGCGCCATCTTGTCTTCATACGCCGGCCCGATCCCACGCGAAGTGGTCCCAATCTTGTCCGCCCCGCGCGCGCCCTCAGCGGCTTTGTCCAACTCGCGATGATACGGAAAAATCAAATGCGCCCGATTGCTGACGTGCAACCGCCCCTTCACATCAATCCCCGCCTTCGCCAGCGTCTCAATCTCCGCCACCAAAGCCGCCGGGTCCACGACCACGCCCGTTCCAATCACCGCCTGCTGCTTCGGCCGCAAAATCCCGCACGGAATCAGCTGCAAAACATACCGATCCTTGCCAATAATGACGGTGTGCCCAGCGTTGTGCCCCCCGGCCACGCGCGCGATATAGTCAAACGACCCCGCCAGATAATCCACCACCTTGCCCTTACCTTCATCCCCCCACTGCGCGCCCACCACCACTACCGATTTCATGCGACCTTTCTCCTCAACCCCACAAATCACACTTCATCGCTTCAACGTTCACTTCATCTTTACTGCGTTGGAAAGCACCAAGAAACGGCAGGTTCTTATCGTAAGCTCGCTCTGCCCTCAACGCAAGCGAGTGTCAGACGTCTCCTGGGCCCATAGTTTCATTGCGTCGCGCACTATGCGCGTTTATGCTGTGCGCTTACAAAGGAGCTTTGTCTCCATGCGAACTCTTTGCCTGGTCTTCTTTCTCGCGTCACTCGCATCAGCGCCCCCGACCCGCGGTCAGGATCCAGTAAGCGTCGATCCCAGCAACGTGAAAGTTGCGTTCGAAAACGACCAAATTCGTGTCTTGCACGCGCGTTACGCACCGCACCAAAAGATCGCGATGCATTCGCATCCGTCCCGTGTAGTCGTATACATCACGGACATGCACGCGCGTGTGACATCCGCTGATGGAAGCACGCAGGAACTGCGCACCAAAGCCGGCGATTCGCGATGGTCAGAAGCTGTGATTCATTCCGTGGAAAATCTCGAAGACGCGCCATTTGAGGTGGTTGAAGTCGAGTTGAAAAATGCCTCTGCCGCCGCGGTGCCCGTACCCCCGCCCGGCGGCTCTGCCAACGCTCTGATCGAGCCCGTTCCCGTCGACAAGGAACCGCACCACCACTTCGTTTTCCAGAACCAGTACGTCCGCGTGCTCGACGTCCTATTCCCTGCCGGCGAAGCCTGTTTGTTCCACACGCACAGCAACGACAACGTCGGCATTCCCATCAGCGGTGACAAAACGCAATCCCAACCGTTCGGCGGTGAGTGGAGCGAAGTGCAAGACGTTAAGCCCGGCGCTGCAGGTTTTCGCAAGGCTCGTGGACAGGCTTACACCCATCGCGTGCGCAGCGCCGGAAAACTTCCCTTCCACGTCATCGACGTCGAAATCTTTCCCTGAGGCTTATACTCGCTTCATTCTTCGTTCCGTAGAGCAGGAAGTATTACCGGTCCTCTTTTCCCGCTCGGGCTACATTTCATCGCTTCAAAAATTACATCCTCTAGGCTGTGTTGCAAAGCACCAGAATCGGCGGGTCCTCATCGTGAGCTCGCCTCGGCCTCGACCTAAGCAAGAAACGTTTCACTTCATCCGCTTGAAGCGCTCTCGAAAAACAGCCGCATAGAGCGCTCATCAGTTAGCTCTTGACGATACAGATTCTATACTATAGTCTACCTTATAGCATACAGATCTTGCGCTTATGCCACTTAGCATCAAAAATCCAGAAACTGAGGAACTTGCCCGCGAGATTTCCAAGGAAACGGGCGAGTCTCTGACTGTCGCCATCACTGTTGCATTGCGTGACCGCCTTCAGCGCCTTCGCGGTCGGCGCCACGCCAGGAATCTAATCCAGGAAGTGGACGATATTCTCCACCGGGTTGATGCGCTCCCAACCCTGGACACGCGTCCCGAAGACGAGATCCTGGGCTACGATTCTGAGGGGCTTCCGCAGCAATGGTGATTGACACTTCCGCCCTGCTCGCGATCTTTCTCGCCGAGCCTGAACGGCAGAATTTCCTTGAGCGCATTCGCCAGGACGGCTCTCGCTTACTGTCAGCATCAAACGCTCTGGAGACATCCATTGTGCTGGAAGCGCGGCGCGGTGAAGTTGCTGGCCGTGAATTCGATCTCTTTTTGCATCGGCTCAATATAGAAATAGTGCCTGTCGACGTTTCGCAAGTCGAAGTTGCTCGCGCCGGATGGCGCAAATATGGCAAAGGTCGTCATGCGGCAAGCCTGAATTTCGGCGACTGTTTTGCCTACGCTTTGGCAAAAACATCCGGTGAGCCGCTCTTGGCAAAGGGAAATGACTTTCCAAAAACAGACGTCCATTGCCTTTGATATCTTGTGCGACCGATCCAATATCGAACAATCGCGGCTTAACCCTTTAATTCGATGTAGCGAAAACACTGCACCAAATGATCGTTCACCATCCCCGTCGCCTGCATGAATGCATAACAAATTGTCGACCCCACAAACCGAAATCCTCGCTTCTTTAGATCCTTGCTCATGGCGTCTGATTCCGTCGTCTTCGCCGGCAGTCTCTTGTGCGTCTTCCAGGCGTTTAGCTTTGGTTTACCACCCACAAATCGCCAGATATACGCGTCGAACGACCCAAACTCCTCTTGCACCTTCAAGAACGCTTGCGCATTTGAAATCGCCGCCGCAATCTTCAATCGGTTCCGGATAATCCCCGCATCCTTCAAGATCTCGCGCACCTTCTTCTTGTCATATCGCGCCACTTTCTTCACAGCGAACTCGTCAAACACCTCGCGATACCGCGCCCTCTTTTTCAAAACCGTGTCCCAGCTCAACCCTGCCTGCGCCCCCTCCAAAATCAAAAGCTCAAATAACGCACGGTCATCGTGCAGCGGAACGCCCCATTCCTCATCATGATAAGGAATATTCAATTCGCTCGTCGCCCAATGGCAACGCTTCGCTCTCATTTCGCCTGCTCCAATCTCACAATTCTAGTTCACCGTCGACTTGCCAGCCGCCCTCAAATTTACTTCGTACGAATTAATACGGAGCCAATTCGTGCGCGCAACTGCCCAAGGGACAGCTCCAGCCAGCGAGTTATTTTAGGATGGAATGAATGATAATTGTGTTCCCGCCGAGCAGCACCGGATCCGACGCTAACTCTTCCGTCCACCGGTCCTTGCGCCGCTTCTCCGACGTTAGCTTTGCCAGCAGCCTTATAAACGCGACCAGCGGCCAGTACAACCACTGATTCTGTTTTACCCGGTCGCGGTAAACACCCTGAATCGCAAATCCATTCTTTTCGAGGTAATACCGTAATTCATTGTAACCAAGGGGGTTTGCATGGACTGAAATCTCGTCTTTCCCTGCGTAGTCGCCGCGAATCTTCGTTATCGACTGCACCGAGAGCGGCTTGAAATGCGAGGTATACCCAAACAGCAGCCACTTCAGCCGCTCCTCGATGTTCATGATGTTCGGCACGCTGATGATGAGATGCCCGCCGGGTTTTAGCAGCCGCCGGAACTCTCGAAAAGCTTGCGGCGGCGAATCGATGTGTTCCAGCCCCTCCAGCGAGGCGATGTAGTCGAACGACTGCGAGGCATACGGCAGCGTCCCCGCCATATCGCCACGCTTGATCTCGACGCCATCCAGCCGGAAGAGTTCCGAATACAGGTCGCAGCAGCGCACATCAAATCCTTCGGCGAGCAAATCCTGCGCCAGTGCGCCTTCTCCCGTGGGACAATCCAGAATTACGCCGCGCGGCAGCGGTTTCAGAATCTTCAGCACTGTCTCGTACAGCCCAGGCCGCGATATGGCCATCGGCCCGCGTTCCCCGGCTAGCAGCGGAGGATGATCCGCAGGCTTCACCTTCCGCGTTGTACCTGACGCTGTTTCCGCAGTAGCCAATCCATGCTCCTGAAATTTCAAGCACGCATAAAAAACAAAGGGCATGCCGCACATAACTGTACGACATGCCCCACCGCGCTGACTATCCTTTTGCCGCCATTTGCGAGCAGCGAATCGCCCGGCGAGTTACGCCACGTGCCGGTCGATCGCCTTGGTGATCTGATCCTTCGGCACCGCACCCACAATCTGCTCGACCATTTGCCCGTTTTTGAAAATGAGCAGCGTGGGGATTCCGCGAATGTTGTAGCGTCCCGCGGAATTCATCGCTTCATCGACGTTCAGTTTCATCACTTTGAGCTTGCCCGCGTAATCATGCGCAATCTCGGCCACCGTGGGCGCCAGCATGTGGCAAGGCCTGCACCACTCCGCCCAGAAATCCACCAGCACGGGCTGCGCGCTGCTTGCCGTCAGCACCTCTGCTTCAAAATTCCCATCCGTAACTGCCTGGATATTTTCAGCCATGTTGTTTGTCCTCAACAGCTTGCCGTTAGGCCGCTGTTTTTCTCTCCTTCGTCAATTCAATTAGATGTTGTAACAGACATTTGGTTTCGAGCTGCCCGCCCAGCTCCGCGAAGGGTCAGCGCCGCTTCATATACTTTCGCATACTCCATCGCCGGTCCCTTCCAGGAAAAATCCTTTGCCATTCCGTTCAATTGGATGCGGCGCCAGATGCGCTCGTCGGTGCAATGATGCAATGCCTGGCGAATTGCGTGCATCATGGCGTTTCCGGAATATTCCGCGAACTTGAATCCTGTTCCCGTTCCGTGCTCGAGGTCAAATGGCTCGACCGTATCGTCCAGTCCGCCGGTCGCTCGCACAATCGGCACCGTACCATACTTCAAGCTGTAGATCTGATTCAATCCACAAGGCTCGTAGCGCGACGGCATCAGAAACATATCCGCGCCGGCCTCGATTTTATGCGCAATTGCGTTGTCGTAGGCGATCCTCACGCCGGCTCTCCCGGGAAAAGTATCCGCAAGCGCCTGAAAAAGTTCTTCATATTTGCGTTCGCCCGATCCCAGCACCACCAGCGAGACTTCTTCTTTCATCAGCTCCAGAGCCTTCTCGGCAATCAGATCGAAGCCCTTCTGATCCGCGAATCGCGACACGATCCCGATGAGTGGGCGAGCCGAGTATTCCGGCGCGATGCCGAACAATTCCAGTAACGCCTGTTTGCAGACGTGCTTTCCGCTCATGTCTTTCGCGGAATATTTCATGGGGATCAGCTTGTCTTTGTCCGGGCTCCAAACGGAATAGTCGACACCGTTTAGAATTCCGGCGAGCCGGTCGGCGCGGCCTCGCACCACGCCGTCCAATCCGTATCCATATTCAGGCGTCTGAATCTCTTGCGCGTATCGTTTGCTGACGGTGGTCAGAAAATCCGAATAAATCAGGCCGCCTTTCAGGAAATTCACATTGCCATAAAATTCCAGCCCGGCCGGGTGGTACACACCCAGCGGAATGCCGGCGCGTTCGAGAACTTCCTTTGGGAAAAGTCCGTGATAGCCCATGTTGTGGATCGTGAAGACCACGGGAATGTCTTTCACCGCCGGATCGTCGCTGTAAGAAGTGCGAAGCAAAACCGGCACCAGCGCCGTCTGCCAATCGTGGCAATGAATGACGTCGGCGGGCCAGACGTGCTTCACCATTTCGATGGCTGTCCGGCAGAGTTCGCTGTAGCGTTCGGCATTGTCCGGATAATCTCCGGCGCTGGTGCCGTACAAGCCCGCGCGATCGAAATACGCCGGATCATCCACAAAAAAATACCTGACTCCGGAAATCACTCCGCCATCCACGATCGCAGGAAACCTCAGGCGATTCGCGAGCGGAATCGTAAGGCTCGGCGTGACCAGAGCGGCGGCTTTAGTCCCGCGGTAACGCGGCAACACGACCGCGACTTCGTAGCCCAACGCAGCCAGCGCCTTCGGCAGGGCCTCGATCACATCCGCGAGGCCGCCCGTCTTTGAAAATGGCAATCCTTCCGATGCTACAAAGAGAATTCTCACTCGTTTCTCTCGACTCGATTCCTCGGGCGCTTTTCGCGTCCTTTTTATCTTCGGCGCGTTCACATCCATGATGGCGTAAGGCGCAATCATTTTACGCTACTGGAGCACATTCCCGGCGTCAAGACAGAACCGCCCGGCCAGAACTCCGCGGCGCGCTTCCTGTTACACTTTCGGCGCATGGCGCGGCAACGGCTTGGCCAACATTTTCTTTCGGATGCGGGCTGGCGCGAACAAATCGCGCGGGCCATCGGCGTTTCGCCGCACTCGGCCACCCGCGCGCAGTTTGCACCGGAGCCCGGCTCAGCTTCCGCGCCTGCGGCTTCTTTACCTGGAATTTCGCCGCCAGTGCAGTATCCAACGTACTGCTGGATTGAAGTCGGCGCCGGCCATGGCGAGATGACGGAACACCTCGTTTCCGACGGCGTTCCCGTATACGCCATTGAAATCGATGCGCTGCTCCAAGCTCGTCTCCAGCGGCTCGCGAAAAAAGCGCGGAATCTCACGATCGTGTGCGGTGATGTTCTGGAAACGGATCTTGCCACGCTTGCCGGCGGCAAACGCATCCGCGTTTACGGGAATTTGCCGTACTACATCACTTCGCCGATTTTGCATCATTTCTTTGCCTTCGCAGATCAGATCGACGAAATTCACATCGTCATCCAGGAGGAAGTCGCTCTTCGTCTGACAGCAAAACCGCAAACCAAGCAATACGGCTACCTCTCCGTCGCCACGCAGCTTTACACCAGGCCAGAATTTGTACTTCGCATTCCCCGCGGAGCGTTCAGCCCGCCGCCCGAAGTCGGCTCCGCATTGGTCTCGCTTCGACTTCCCGGTGAACGCGCCAAGCTGGCGTTGCGCGACGAAGGCGCTTTTCTCGATTTTGTGAAGGTGTGTTTTTCCCAGAAGCGCAAAACGCTGGTGAACAATCTTCGCTCCGTGGCAAAACCTGACTTGGTTCGCGAAGCTCTCCAAGAACTCGGTGCGCGTCCTGATGCGCGCGGCGAACAACTTTCCGTCTCGCAGTTCGCGGCGCTACAAACCGCCCTGATGGCTACGCTCTAACTTTTCTCGCCGTCTTTCTTCTGCGCCGCGATCAATCGATCCGGATAATCGCTCATCATCCCATCCACTCCGGCGGCCATCAGCAGGCGAATATGCGCGGGATGGTTGATCGTCCAGCATACGACTTGCAAATCCCACTTTCGTGCTTCGATGAGCAGAGATGGAGTTACCAAGTCGCCGCGTACGACCAGTTGCCGCGCGCCGACATCTACCGCGGCTTTCAAGGGATCGGCGAGTTGCCCGTCATACAAGACACCGGTCATCAGCGTCGGTTCGATCTTGCGCAGCCCCGCCAGGATCGCGGGATCAAACGAAATCACGACCACGCGGGCCGCTTCGCCCGACTCTCGCAGAGCGCCGATAAGAGCATGTTCTCCGCCCCATGAGCCGCTCGGCTTCAGCTCCAGATAAAACACGACGTCATTTTTCTTCGAAAATTCCAGAATCTCCTCGAGAGTCGGAATGCGCTCACCGGAATATTCGCTTCCGAACCAGGATCCGGCATCGAGCCGCCGCAGCACGGCAAGCGTTTGGTCGTGCACCTTGCCCTGGCCGTTGGTCGTGCGGTTCACGCTGTCGTCGTGGATGGCCACAAATCTGGCGTCGCGGGAAAGCTGCAAATCCGTCTCGATAAAAGTGGCGCCCAAAGTCACAGCTTTCTTGAACGCCGCCAGCGTGTTTTCCGGCGCGTGCCCTGAAGCTCCGCGATGCGCGATGATCAACAATTCAGTGCGCTCCTTCGAGAAACCGCCATCCAGGGAAACGCCCGTTATCCCAAGGATCTCAGGATGCTCACCCAATGACAGGGAGCAGGGCCCGATTTGTATGCTAACACCCCCATACAGTCAAATCTGTATGCGCCTAACTGCCTGCATCTTGAATCTAACGTTAAAAGGCTGTTGAGTTTCGTCCTAGGAGGACAAAATGAGAAAAGAATTTCGGGCGCTGCTTGTAGCGATATTGATGTCGGCCCCGCTGGCCGTCCTGCCCAATGTTCAAGCGTCTCCACTGCCTCGATCCGAGAGCCAAAATGAGCCCAAGTCGCAGCAGGCTCTCACGAAGGAAGTGCGTCATGTGCTGGTCATGCTGCCGTACTACTCGGTGTTCGACAATCTCGCTTACCGGGTGGAGGGCGACAAAGTGATTCTGGAAGGGCAAGTGGTTCGCCCGACGCTGAAATCCGACGCCGAAGCAGCCGTGAAGAGCATCGAAGGGGTCGGCTCAGTCGTCAACAACATCGAAGTGCTGCCGCTTTCGCCCCTGGATGATCAGATTCGGCATGCGGTCTACCGGGCCATTTATGGAGATGCTGGGCTTTCGCGCTATGGGTACTCGGCCGTGTCGTCGATCCATATTATTGTGAAGATGGGAAACGTTACGCTGGAAGGTGTGGTCGACAACGAATCGGACAAAAACCTCGCCAACCTTCGAGCCAACCAGGTTCCCAATGTTTTTTCGGTGAAGAATAATCTCCAGGTCGTGAGCAGCGGCAAGTAGATTTGGAAGTAGGCGCAGCGCGGCTGGCGTTCCGTTTAAACAACAGTTCAGAACACCAAAAAGTCCGCCGCGGGCATGACACAATTATTTTTGTATGCCAGGAATTCTGTTTGAAGACACATGAGAGACCCATCGTCGCCGGGGTCTACGGGATTCAGAGGACTATGCGAGCCGCACGCCGCGGGGCTTTGTTGTCCGATTTTATTCCGGCGCACGAGATGGAAGGGGCCTGAGTCGGCCCCTTTCGATCTCGATGATAGTGTGGTTTTCAAAAAGCGGATTGGTTAATTCGTGCCGCCGGAACCACTGCCCTGCATGGAGTTTGCACTCGACGACGGCACGATATTCAGATCGTAGTTTTCGCCGGTGAAGAAAACCTGCGCCAGCCGCTGGGCCCCATCTTTTCCTGGTTTTAATGTATAACCGTCCTGATCATTTCGGGCGCTCTGAGAGACGACCTGAGCCGAGAATGTGGCAACGGTATCCCGGCCTTTGAGAATATCTACTTTTACATCCGGGCCAGAGCCGTTCCATTCGACTTTGTAATCACCCGGCGCCAAATGCGTGCCTGCGACGGTGACGGTCTCATACAGATGAAGAGTCTTCTTATTGGTATTGTTGGTGTTCGCCGCAAAGGCGCTTGCGGAGAGCAACAGAGTACTGCCGATCAACAGCGTAGAAAGCCTCGCAAATTTCATAGACAACTCCCTCTCGTCTTCTCCCAGAACTTAGCGCATCAAGAAACGCTCAAGCTCACGGAGGCAAATTAATATTTACTCCATTAAGTTTGATGGATTGTTTACCGCACAGGTTTCATCCGCGAACGAAAATTATTAATTTAAATTCGATTGACAACTTGAGGTGATGGCGCTTTTTGGATGTGCGGAAATGCGCGTAAAGAAAAACACTTAGGCAGGCGAGGCGGGGCGGTTCCACGGTGGAAGACAATTTCCAGGCAGAATCGCCACATATTTTTGGACACGAGGGACGCGCACCGCGCGCCGGCGGGCAACGGGGCCGCGATATACTTTTCTACATGACTGCCAAGCACGTTTTTCGACAATTGTGTTTGCCTGGAATTATCTGCGCGCTCTTTTCCACGGCGCTGTTTGCTCAAGAGGCGAACTGGGAGCGGGAACTAACTGCCTGGCGCGCGCAACATGTCGCTGAGCTATTGAAACCGGCGGGCTGGCTATCGCTCACCGGGCTCGAATGGCTGCAACCCGGCGACAATTCTTTCGGCACTGCGGCGGACAACAAGATAAGGCTTGCGGGAACGAGCGCGGCGCACATGGGCATTCTTCGTCTTGCGAACAACAGCGTGCAACTCCTGCCACCCGCTGGAGGATTCCCCGCGGACTTGCAAGTAGCGGACGTTCAGGCAAGAACGCGGGTACTCGCGGTGGAAGCGGACGATGATAGAAATGCTCCCCACATTACGATTGGAACGCTGAACATGTACGTGATCCGGCGGGCGGACCGTTATGCGCTGCGAGTGAAAGACTCGAAATCGCCCACGCTGACCGGATTTCATGGATTGAATTGGTACGAACCAAACGTGAAATATCGTGTAAAGGCGAAGTGGATTCCGTACAATCCGCCAAAATCGATTACTCTGGCGACGCTTGGGGGAACAACGTATTCGCAGCCTGTTCCCGGCGCGGCGGAATTTGTGCTGGACGGTAAGACGTTCCGGCTGGAGCCGGTGCTGGAAGATCCGGCGGCGGTGCAGCTATTCTTCATTCTTCGAGACACCACGAGCTCGAAGACGACCTATCACGCGTGCAGGTTTCTCTATACCGTTTTGCCGAGCCATGGTCTGGATAAACCTGGAGAGCTTTGGCTGGACCTGAACCGCCTGGAAAATCCGCCTTGCGCTTACACACCGTTTGCGACATGTCCGCTTCCGCCTCCGCAGAACCGGCTGCCGATTGCGCTGCCGGTGGGAGAGAAGCGTTATCACGAATGAGAAGCAAGAATTTTCCGATGGATCGGCGCTAACGATTCATTCTTTGCGGTATATTTGCGGGTCTGCACTTCTGGTGCGCATATTTCTTCCGTTTGCGCGGCTTTCCTGCGATCTAGCGAGGCGGTCTCTTGATTTTCCGTACCGGGATTGGAAATTGCACGTGAACTGTCGGACAATGAACAATGTACTCGGAAAATGAGCCCACCTGATCTCAACGCGTCCTCCAAGGGAAATCATGAAGGGACCGCGCGCGAAAAACTCGTGACGCTGCGCCTTGCTCTGCTGCGGCTGCATAAGACGCTTCTGGATATGGAGCGGCGCGAATACGAACGTGCCAATGGGAAAGTCACCGTGGGCGAACTTTTCCGGCTGGTCATCGACCACCAGCAGTTCGGCTGGCTTCACAATATTTCGGAATTTGTCGTGCGACTGGATGAAACACTTGCGGGCGAAAATCCCGTCACGCCGGAAGATGTGCGCACGGCGATTTCGTTGGCTCGCAAAATGTTTGCTCCTTCGGAATCGGGAGACGCCTTCCAGAAGAAATACTTCGATGCGATTCAGCTGGATCCCGCCGTGGTGATTGACCACGCGGAGCTGGCACGGCTTTTTAACAACGAGCCGTCCGACGCAAGCTTGCCATAAGCCGTGAAACACACTGCTCTTAAGGTTCGCCGGCTCGCTCGAAGAGAACTTCCCTGCGACACGCTGGAACTGGCCGAATTTCTGATTGGAAAAATCGTCGTGCATGAATTGCCCGAGGGGCGGCTGAGCGGGCGGATCGTGGAAGCAGAAGGTTACCCGCCGGGCGATCCTGCGGGACATCATTTTCGCGGAAGGACGCAACGAAATCGCTCGCTGTTTTTGCGGCACGGGCATGTGTACGTTTATTTCAATTACGGCATGCACTTTATGCTGAACATTTCGAGCGAGCGCGCCGGCGTTGGCGGAGGAGTCTTGATTCGCGCGCTGGAGCCTTTGGAAGGAATTGAAATCATGCAACGCCATCGCAAGAGAGCCGAGCTTGTGGAGCTTACGCGCGGACCGGGGCGGCTGGCAGCGGCGCTGCGAATCGACAAGCGGCTCGATGGACTGGATCTTTTTTCGCGTGGCCCGCTTTGGCTTGGAGTCTTGCGGAATTCCCATTCGGAGGGGGCCGGCGAGCGCGGGGCAAAGAAAGTGCAGGTGGGAAAGACGGTGCGCATTGGGATCACACACGCAGCCGACCGTCCCTTTCGCTTCTACGAACAGGGCAGTCCATTCGTGAGCGGTCCCCGGCGGCTGCTTGTTGCAAATCCGGTGGGAGCGAAGGCAACGCGTTAGCAGCAACAAAGAGGTGCGATCAGATATTCAGATATTGCGTTAGCCGCGAGCGATTGGAAGGATGAGATGCGCTAATCGCCGCAGGCGTACTCGGATTGGGAATGCAAAGGCAAAAATTTATCGCAGTGGTTCGGCTTGGTGACTTTTGGCGCGGAAGGCCCCGAGGTGTCCGGCACTGACCAGCGCTGCTTTTGCAACAAGCGGTCACGCAGACCTTCGCGCAGCCTTCGGTGGGCACGGAAGAGACGCAGGCGCACCGCTACCGTTGAAATCCCCAGACGTGCGGCGACTTCGTGCGTGGAATATTGCAAAACATCGCGCAGGAGACAGATCTGGCGCAAGTCCGGTGCGAGGCGCGCAATGGCGCCGGCGACTAGCTCGCGAAACTCCCGGCGGGCGTAGCGCTCTTCGGGATTATCAGTGCCCGAGGCGAGACGAGCTCCGAAGGTCTCTTCGGGCGAAAGTCCTGGTTCTTCGAGCGAGATGTATTTTCCTTCGCGGCGCTGGCGGATCAAGTCGATCGATGCGTTGGTCGTGATGCGCGAGATCCAGGCGTGGAGATCGTCTTTGCCTTCATCTTGCTGGCCGGCAAACTGATTGAGACGCGAAAACGCTTTCAGCAGCGCTTCCTGGCGGACATCTTCCGCATCCGCGGGATTACCGGTCATGCGCAGGGCGCGCCGATAGAGCCCCTGGGAATAGGGCTGAATCATTTCGGCAAAGGCCTCGCCGTCACCGAGACGGGCATCGGCTAGAGAGCTGCGCTTGGCGGCGCGGACTTGCTCGGCGTTCCGAGTATCAAAGTTGTAGGCGTCTAGTGCAACGGTTGCGGCGCTCATGGCACTTGTGGAGTGGCACCTCTAGCGCCACGGGGCGGCGGCTTTAAGCTGCTGAAAACAAGGCAGTAACAAGAGTAAGACGTGGAATGCGCGGACGAAGGACCGTCCGATTGTGGGACGCCGCGTCGCGTTTCCGGTCACTCGACTGGAGAAACCATCGCTCGGGATTGGGATTGCAAGCGCCAGCTAGCAAGGCTCGCTGGGTAGTGTGGTGCAAATGTTTAGTCTTCTTTTTCGAGAGGGTGCACGTGGGCGGCAAGCCACTCGCGAATCTGACGAACACGAAATTCTCGCTTGCTGATGGACTCCATCATAAATTTGTGGGCAGCCAATGGCTCCAATTCCAGATAATAGCCATTCACGCGGAGAAAGGTGTCAGTCACAGCCAAGCTGACTCTTTTGTTGCCATCGAGAAATGCATGATTGTTGACAAGGGACTCCATAAGGGCCGCGGCCTCATGGATAAGATCGTCGTAGTAACCGTTCTGGGGACGAAATATGGCCGCCTCCAGAAGTCCCTGGTCTCGAAGCCCGTGAATGCCACCAAATTCGTCGATTAGCTGGCGATGGATTTCGATGGCTTCGCCGACGGTAAGATAGGCGTAACGCGGCGAGAAATCCCCTTCCTCGACCATAAAACCTACTTCGCGAGGAGATGATGAAGCTTGCGGTTTTTGTCGGTGGAGCGGCGGAAATGATTCATCACTTCAGGACGCACGGTGCCCTGAGAAGGAACCACGAAGCGAAGATAATGTTCCAGGGCTTTCTCAAGAAGAAAGCGCCGGGACTGGCCATTTTCCTTGGCAAGTTCGGAAAGCCGGTGGTAGAGACGAACATCCATTTCCAAACCGATCTTTTTTGTAAGAGTTTTGGCCATAGGCTTCCTTTCCCAGAACCAGTTTATATGTTCGGGCACACCTGCGTCTAGATAAATCTAGAATACTCTTCCATCGTCCATTATTTGCGCAAGAGTTCGCTGATTGCAGAGGCGTCGGCATTCCATACGGGTAGAGGAGCTAGTTACTAGCTCGCGGGGGTGATGACAATGGTGCGAAAGAGGACGTGGCCTTTTTCGCTGCCTTGAAGATAGATGGGTCCGGGGAGCCCCTCGTGGCTATCGAGAGCTCCGCCGGTGATGCCGGGAATTTCCTTGTTGTTGATGACGGTTTGGCCGTCGTGCACGACGGTGATGCGGCGGCCTATCAGAGTGATGTCGTAGGTCTGCCACTTATCCGGCGTGCGCGGAAGTTCCGGATCAGGAGCGAGGAAACCGTAGACGCTGCCGATGCGGCGATTGGGCGGATCGGTGATCGAGTCGGTTTCTACCTGGACTTCATAGCGGCCGCGCAAATAGACGCCGCTGTTCGATTCCGGGCCGCAGTTGAATTCAACATGCAGCTTGAAATCTTCAAATTTCGAATCATTGATGAGCTCGGGGCCATTTCCGGGACTGGTCAGCAAACCGTTCTCCACTTTCCATGCGGGTGACGCTCCGGGCGTGGACTCGTGCCATCCGGTCAAATCTTTTCCGTTGAAGAGAGGGATGGACGCCGCCCACTTTGGCTCGGCGGTCCTGCGGAGAGATGGGGCCCGGTGCCCGGTCCATTGCCAGGTCTTGCCGTCCGGGCCGTTTAGAGTGCCGGAGAGGATCTTACCCGAGAGAGTTCCTTCGAAAACGAGATCGGCCTTGCTCTCTTCCTCTTCCTTCGGAGAGACAAATTTCAATTGACCGTTCGAGAGTTCGACACTCGGAAGCGGGCGGGCGTTTCCCCAGCGGCCGACCATCTCGGCCTTGAGTTGCCCACTTTCCTCGCGCAAATCCAGCCAGGAGGGATATTCACGGCTGGGAGCTTTGAGAGTCAAATCCCAGCGGCCGAGAAAGGCTTTGGCGGACGGCGTGGAAGAGGTGTTCTTGGGCTGCTCGCTCTGCGAATGCGCAACGGAACAGAGCAAGGCAACGGTGACGAGCAGGAACAGGTTTCTAAGAATTTTCATGGAATGATGAAGAGCTTCTCCTTCATTTCAATTTGCGGTTTGGCCTTTCACCCCAGTTCACGCTGCCCTCACTCATCCTTTTCGAGATACTCTTCCGGAACGTCGTCCTCGGGAACTTCGTGTGTGTGCACCTCGCCCTCATCGGCGTCCGGAGCGTCCTCGACGCCTTTCACGGCTTCGGCTTCGAACGCGTTGCCTTCTTCGAGCAATTCGTCGACACTCTCCGAATCCGCGCCGCCGCGGTTCGACAAGCCCTGAAGATCGCCGGACTGGCCGCCCGAACGCGCTCCCAAGCCTTTGGGTTCGAATACCACGGAGTCCACGTCTTCGCGTTTGCCCCGAACGCGTGGCTTATTCGGCTTGGATTTAGATTTTGAAGCCGCGGCGCGTGCCGCGCTCTTTTTCGGAGCGAGTTTGTTGCGCTTCTTGGCCTGTGGAACTTTCTTCGCCAACTGTCTCTTGGCCGCTGGTTTCGAGGGACGGGTTTTCTTGGATTTGCCGGGCTTCTTCTTTTTGTTCTTGGTTGCCATGCTGGGAGTCTAACACCGACGGGGGTGGGTTTGGGTAGATGCAAGGAGTTCAACGGGGGAGCGAACGAGCGCATGTGGAAAATTATGCAAATTCGCGACCAGCGGGGTCTCAGGCACACGGCCTCGCGGGTACGGCTTGCAAAGCGGAGGGACAACCTCTACGCTGCTTGACCGGAGCAAACGAAGAGGCCAAATTCCTTGCCGGAAATCACTCCCGAGATTCTTGTCTACGGATTCATCTGGTACGTGGCATTCCTTTTTTCGACCACGTGCCACGAAGCCGCGCACGCATTGGTCGCCAAAATCGGAGGCGACGAAACGGCGGCGCTTGGCGGGCAGGTTTCGCTGAATCCGGTGCCACACATGCGGCGCGAGCCCTGGGGCATGATTGTGATTCCCGTCCTTTCTTACTTGCTGATGCATGGCATGTTTGGATGGGCCAGCGCGCCCTTCGATCCACTATGGGAGCGGCGGCATCCACGGCGCTCGGCATGGATGGCGCTGGCGGGACCGGCAGCTAATTTCAGCTTGATGCTGCTGGCGGTGGGTGGGCTGCACGTGGGAGTTGCGGCAGGCTGGTTTCATCACGATCCCGCGACGGGACATCTGGATTTCATAGCCACTACTCTGCTGATTTTCTTTTCGCTAAACCTCCTGCTGGGGACGTTTAATTTGTTGCCGGTAGCGCCACTCGACGGGAGCACGGTGATCATGCTGTTCATGAGTGAAAAAACGGCGCAACGATACCTGGATTGGTTGCGCGGGAACAGCCTCGCACTCGCGGGACTCATTGTGGGGATACTTCTGTTTGGATACATCTATGAACCCATCAACAATTTCGTGAGCATGCTGCTGCTGCCGCGCCACATTTAGCGCACCGAATTGAAACAGCGGGCCGAGAAGTGTCACGCGAACGAACATCCCCAAAATGCCTTCCCTGAAACAAACTCATCCTTATCAGCGGATTAGACAGGTGAAGAAGTGGCTCGTGGGCTGCATTTCCATGCGGCGGAGGAAATGGATGCTCATGGTTGGTTATGCGAGGCTTGCCGGGACTCGGCTGTATGCCGTGGAGGTATCGGGATGGGACTCGACGCAGAGTTTTTTTGTGGAGAGATGCGAGTTGGCTTGGAACGAGGAATTCGGCAAGCGCGTGGCGCTCAAGCGGACGTTGCAAGGAAACGCGACTCTGTTCGTGCGGCTGCTACAGACCAGCGAGGCGGACCGCTCGCACCCCGTAGTTTATGAGGCGGAATTGATTGGACGAACAGAAACGGGGCTGAAGCAATTCCGTCTGAGCGCAGTGACGCCGAGGTTGCAAGAGGTGGAGAGCCCAGTCGCTGGTTGAAAAGGAGGGCAAGGTTGGGAACCAGGTGGAAAAGAGCGGAGGGTGAGACAGTTCCGCACCGAAACGAGACAGTGACCCAAAATGGAAGTCGAGGAAGGCGAGTGTTTGCGGAAGAGTGAGAGAGTTTTCTGCTTCGTGGCGCGGGAATGCGTGTTTAAACGTCTGTAAGTGACTGATTAGCCGAAGTGCGCGAGTTTTGTCGGGGATGTGGGGGCTCGCGCTGGAAACCTCAGGGTCTCTGAGAAATAAGGGTGGGAAGTGGCATAAAGGTTGCGAATGGGATTGGTGTGGCACATGGGTGTAGCAAGACGGTTGAGCTGACGGCACCGCGGACGTCCTTGACGCCGTGCATTCTTGACGAAGATCACGGGCAATTGGAAATGCTGTCCGGGGTGATGGACGAGATGGGGTATGAGGCGATCACGACTTCCGATCCGGAAGAGGCGCTGGGGCTGGTGCGATCGGGGCGCTGCCGGCTGGTGCTGGCGGATGTAAAAATGCCGGGGATGAACGGCTACGAGTTTCTCGATCGAGCGCTGCGAAGCGATCCGGGGATTCACGTGATCGTGATGACCGGGGAATACACGCTGGAATCGGCGCTGGACGCGATCCGGCGTGGCGCGACGGACTTTTTGCCGAAGCCTATCGACCGGATTCGATTGAAGCGAACATTAGACGAGGTGGCAACGCTTTACGACCAGCGACGGAGGGTACGCGCGCTTGAGGAGCAGTTGCTGAAGGATTTGGAGTTTCATGGGATCGTGGGAAAAAGCCCGGTCATGCTGGAAGTTTTCGATTTTGCGAGGAAGGTGGCAAAGCATTATACGAATGTGCTGCTGGTGGGCTCGACGGGGACGGGAAAAGAGCTGGTGGCGCGGGCCATTCATAACATCAGCCCGGTGAGCCAGCAGAAGCTGGCGATCTGCAACTGCTCGGCGATGGTGGATACGTTGCTGGAGAGCCAGCTTTTCGGACATGTGCGCGGATCGTTTACGGGAGCGACGGACACGAGGCCGGGGCTTTTTGAATACGCGAACAACGGGACCGTGTTTCTCGATGAGATTGGGGAGACGTCGCTGCCGATGCAGGCGAAGCTGCTGCGCGTGATTCAGAACCGGGAGATCCAGCGAGTGGGCTCACCGGAAGTGCGGCAAGTGAACGTGCGGCTGATTGCGGCGACGAACCGGGATTTGCGAGCCGAGGTGCTGGCGGGGCGATTCCGGGAAGATCTATTTTACCGGCTGAGCTCGATTCAAATCCGGGTGCCGTCACTCACGGAGCGGCTCGAGGATATCCCGCTGCTGATGCATTATTTTCTGAAGAAATATAACGACGTGTACGGGAAGAGTATTTCCGGATTGACGCGGAGAGCGCAGACCGTGCTGCTGCAACATTCCTGGCCGGGCAACGTGCGGGAACTGGAAAACGTGATCGCCACGGCGGCCATCACGGCCACCGGCGATTTCATCGACCTTGCGGATTTGCCGGAACATTTGCAACAGAGAAGCCCGCGGAGGGCGGATGGCGATGACTGGCGGCCATTGTCGCTCGACGAGGTGCGCAAACTGCATATCCAGCGGGTGCTCGAATTGTGCCAGGGAAACCGTTTGCGGGCCGCCCAGATATTGGGTATCGGCCGCACCAGCCTGTATCGTTACCTGAAACGCGACGGGCATGAAATACGCCAGCGCGAAAAAAGCGGTGGCGCGGCTGCCTGAACGGTTTGATTCCCTGCGTTCCAGATTCCTTCAGCAAGGATGAGTTCGTTTGGCGATGTCTGCCTCCGCCGATGTGTTCCTCGAAGGCACACTGTTCCGCGATGAAGCACGGATTCTTTTCGCCGGTATTTGTAAGCCAAGGAAAATGCGGAGTTTGCGCCGCAACTGTTTGGCAATAGCCCTGCACTCTGTGGTTTCGTACAAAAAAGCCGACAGCAAGCACCACAGCGTGCACGCGGATAAGGCTGATGCTCAAGAAGACGAAAAAGGAAAATATTTGCGCGAAGACCGGTGGCAATCTTTTTCACCGGGCCCGCGCACTACGGTTCCCGCCAAAAGTAGTTCCGCAAAGAACACTCCAATCAACCAGCCAGAACCCCCAAGAGCGCCGCAACTCCCTCCCCTGAGGGGAGTGCGGCGCTCCTTTCCTGCGTGAGACGTCTGTCCGTTATGTAGAAAGCGTGCAACTATCCGCCCTCGCGCTATCCGTTCACTTGGCCTGCGGTTCCCTGCCGGAATCCAGCGCATACCGCACGGGTTGGCACGTGGGTGGCGCTGTGCGATTTTCTCGAGAACAATCCGCATGAACTCAGCTACACGCTATCCGTATTAAGCCGGTTTGACATCACGTTACAAACCATATTGAATTGTTGACTCGCTCTCTTTCTCGGGAAGGGGTCTCCGCATGAGCACGAACAAGTTCTTCCGCCTGGCAATTCTTTTCCTGGCCAGCACGCCGTATCTGCACGCCCAGGTGTCCGCCAGCCTGACAGGAGTGATCACGGATACATCGGGGGGCCGCGTGGCAGCGGCTTCGATCACGGTCACGAATATTGAAACGGGGGCCATCCGTATCTCGGTAACGAACGAAGACGGACGGTACGAGGTGCTGGCATTGCCCGTCGGGGAATACTCGATAAGCGTTTCGAAGAATGGCTTCCAGGAACAGACACGGGGAGGAATCCATCTGGCGGTAGGCCAGGAAGCGGGAGTTGATTTGACGCTGCAAGTGGGCACGGAGAAACAGCAAGTGACCGTGAAGGAAGAGGCGCCCATGGTGAACACCACCACGAGCGATATTTCCGGGCTTGTGGGCGAGCGGCAGGTGAAAGAGCTCCCGCTGAATGGACGAAGTTACGACCTGCTGATGACGCTGAATCCGGGCATCGTGAACTTCACCTCTCAAAAGACCGGGGGCACGGGCATTTCGAACTCGACGACCGCGAACAACTTCGCGGTTTCCGGCAACCGCCCCCAGCAGAACATCTTTTTGCTGAACGGAGTGGAATATTCCGGCGCGGCGGAAAACAACATGCAGCCGGGCGGAACGAGCGGAATGCTGCTGGGGGTGGACGCGGTGCGCGAATTCAACGTGGAGCGCGACTCGTACGGCGCGGAGCTGGGCAAGCATCCGGGGGGCCAGGTGATTATCGTGACGCAATCAGGAAGCAACCAGTGGCATGGCTCGGCGTACGAGTTTTTGCGCAACAACGCGCTGGACGCAGCGAATTTCTTCGATCAAGGTTCGGCACCGCCATTCCAGCGGAACCAGTTTGGCGTTTCGGGGGGCGGTCCGATCCAGCAGGACAAGACGTTCGTATTCGCCAACTATGAAGGCTTCCGGCAAAACCTGCATCAGACCTCAGCGGCGTTCGTTCCCGATGCAACCTCGCGGGCGAACGCGGTCGCCAGCGTCCAGCCGCTGTTAAATCTGTGGCCCACGGCGCCGGCCGGAGCACCTGATTTCAACGGAATCGCGGAAGTTTTCAGCAGCCCGCTACAAACCGTACGAGAAGATTTCGGCACGGCGAGGGTCGACCACATTTTTTCGAAGAGGGACACGCTTTCCGCCATCTATACCATCGATGACGGCGTGGACGTGACCGCAACTCCCGCCGATCCCTTCAGTACGGATATTGAGACCTTGCGGGAACAAGTGCTGAGCCTCGAGGAAACGCATGTTTTTTCGCCGACGCTACTGAATACGGCGAGGCTGGGCTACACGCGCGCGGGTTACTTTTTTGCGGGCGAGCCAACGCCAGGCACCCCGGCTGCAAGCGTGCCGGGATTTCTTATCGGACTGCCCGTCGGCGCAGTTGTGGTTGGCGGCAGCGCGGCATCGAACCCGCAAGCGCAGGTGGGGCTGGCCGGGAGCAACAACGGAAGCAACCTGCTGGTGCACAGGAATTTGTACACGATTGAGGATCGCGCCACGCTCACGCGCGGGCGCCATCAACTGAGTTTTGGTGTGTGGTTGCAGCCGTTCCAGTCGAACGAGACGATAGCCCTCAGCCAGTTTGGGCAGGCGACGTTTGCCAGCTTGACGACATTTCTGCAAGGGACGACCAGTTCTTTCCTCTTTGATCCGGCGCCGACGGAGATGAATTGGCGGTCCTTGTTCGGGGCCTGGTACGCAGAGGATGTTATCCGGATTGGAAGGAAGCTGACGGTGTCGCTGGGCTACCGGCAGGAATTTTCGACGGGCTGGAATGAAGCGCATGATCGCGCGTCGAACTATACATTTACGGACGGTGTGATCTCGGCGCAACCGCGCGTAGGCAGTTCCGTATTCACGAACAACAATGCGACGTTTCTGCCGCAGCCGCGGGTCGGCGTAGCGTGGAGCCCGTTCAGCGCGAAAACTGTTTTTCGGGCGGGATTTGGAATGTACAACGATTTGCAGGACGCGCTGGGCTATCGCACGGACCAAAACGCGCCGTTCAACCCCAGCTACAGCATTGCCTCTCTGCCGGTTTCGAGTTTGCCGATCAATCCGACGGCGCCAGTTCCGGCGGCCGCGAAGCTGGTGCCCGGCGGGGTGCAACCCAACATGAAGACTCCGACACTGATTTCGTGGTCGTTGCGCGCCGAGCAGCAAATTTCTCCCAACACCTCGGTGACGATCGGCTACGTGGGCTCACACGGCTATCATGAAATGGTAGGTATCGACGCCAACGAGCCGACACCCGTAATTTGCCCGGCTGCGCCATGCCCGGCGGTGTTTCCTACGTTCGACCCATCGCTGCCAGCCTCGGCGACCAACTCGCCCACGATTGGGTTCCCAGTCGGCTCGCCTCTTGCGGGCGCGCCTGTGCCGGCTGGGACGTACTACATTCCCGCAGGCACTGCGAAGCCAACCCCGTCGCTGGCCAATACCTGGACGTGGTTTTCCGAAGGAGTCAGCTCCTACAACGCACTGCAAGTGGATGTGACGAGGCGCATCAGCCAGGGACTTTCCGTGCGCGGAGTCTATACGTGGTCGAAGACCTTGGATGACGGAGATTCGCTGAACCAGACGACAGCGGGTAATGCGCCGGGGCTGGTCTCGAACCCGTTTGACCTGGGAGCGGACAAAGGGCTTGCAACGTTTAACGTGAGCAACATCGGCGTGATCAACGTGATTTATGAATTGCCGTTTGGCCATGGCAAGCCTTATGCGAGCGATCTGGAAGGGTGGAAAAACGGGTTGGTGGGCGGCTGGTCGGTGGCCAGCATTATCACGGCGCAGTCCGGCTTTCCGATTACGCCGCAGCTGAGCTACAACCCTTCGAACTCCGGCGACACGCGAAACCCAGTGAGACCTTTCTTGAATCCAAGCTTCAAGGGCAGCGTGGTTACCGGAAATCCGAGCCAGTGGTTCAACCCGGCGGCGTTTATCGCGCCGCCATCCGCCAGCGGATTTTTTGGGAACGTGGGAAGGGACACGTATGTAGGGCCGGGGCTGGCAACGTGGGATTTTTCAGTTCTGAAGGATACGAGAATCGGTGAAAGGCTGGCTCTGCAATTCCGAGCGGAGTTTTTCAACATTTTAGACCGCGCAAACTTCAATACGCCCAACCTGATTGTGTTCACCCCGCCGACGGCCACGAACCTGACGGGTCTATCGGGAACGGCGGGAGCGATCACGAGCACGACGACCACGGCGCGCCAGGTGCAGTTTGGCTTGAAATTGCTGTGGTGAGACGCTGAGAAAACTTAATGCCGGCGTACAACGAAAGAAAATCTCGTTTCGCTTCGCGAAGCTTCGCCGTGACGACGAGACGATCCGCATTCAACCCATCGAGTCGCGTGCTATTGAACGGTCACCTGGAGCGTGACGCTGTGGGTGACGGCATGTGCTCCAGCGCCACCGGTTGCGGTTACAGTTACCACGAAAGAAGTTGCGGATGCTCCGCTTGGCGCGGTGGAAACATTTTTGCTGCCGCTGCATCCCCACATTGCACCCAGAAAACCGGTTAGAAGCAAGAACGTGCCAAGCTGCCATTTGCGTCGATTTCCTGGCCACACCAGAAGAAATGCACAGGCCAAGGCCGCGCCTCCGAGCGAGCCGACGATGCGCTGAGACCCGCCCCGGATCGGCGTAATAAGCTCGGCCGACTGAGCAGGCGGCTTGGTAATGCTGAGGACCACGGTTAAAGGATCGACGCCATCCAAAGCCGGCTGCGCGGGCTGGAACGAACATGTAGAACCAGCGGGAAGCGCTGAGCAGCCGAGCGAAACGGCTCCGGCAAAGCCCAAGCCCGGCCCGGGAGTGAGCAAGAGGTTTGTAACTCCGGAGGAGGTGCCATTGATCGTAACCACTCCAGGATTGGCGGAAATCTGAAAATTGGGTTGGCCAACGGTAAGCGTGGCGGCAGCGGAGGTTGACGCGATGAAATTTGCGTCTCCGGAATAAGCCGCGGTGATGCTGTCAGACCCGGTCGGCAACTGGGTCGTCGTCAGCGTTGCGATCAGATTCTTCACCTGGACGGGAACTCCCAGCGATGTTTTCCCGGAGAAAAACTGGACGGTGCCCGTGGGGTCCAGCGCGCCATTCGGAAGAACAATGGCCTGGAGTTCGACGGAGCTGTTCGGCAGAGCTCCGGTGGGAATAAAGAGAATCGTTTGCGTCGGACCTTTGGCTACGGTGATGCTGACTGGGCCCGCGCTGCTTGCGGAGAAGCTGGAATCGCCGGAATAGTTGACGTTGAGAGTGTGATTCCCCAGGGCGAGCGCGGTTTCCTGAACCAGGGCGTTGCCCTGACTGTTAAGGGAAACACTGAGCAGTGGGGTGGTGGTTCCATTGAAAGTATCGGAGAAGGTGAGCGTTCCCGTGGGCGCACCTTGATGGGAGGCTCCCGCGACGCCGACCTGAAAATCGAGAAAGTTGCCGAAGGTCGTGTTTACCGAAGAAGATGGGCTTCCCGATTGGCCGGCAAGGAATGCGGAGAAGGCCGTGCTGCTGGGCTCGGGATTTATGGTGATAGGCACGCCAGCGGATGTGCTCGCATCAAACGTGCCGTCGCCGCCGTAGCTTGCGGAGACGGAATAGGTTCCCCCAGGCAACGTGTCGATCGTGCCGGAAACCGTTCCGTTACTCAGGTTGCCGAGATTCACTCCCGCGGAACTTCCAGCGAGCAGCGCCACATCGCCTGTGGGCGTGCCCGTGCCAACGCCCGGAGCGACGGTCACGGTTGCGGTGACAGGTTGGCCGTGCGTGAGGCTGGCGGGAGAAAGCTGAAGACTCGTTAGACTCGAGCGAAACGTCACGTTCTGCCAGTTGGCGGCAAGATTTGCAGCGTTGACCGAGCCCCAGCCTGTCGCCAGATCGTAGCCAACTGCCGCGTTGAAACCGGTTTGCCCGGGAACATTGTTATTGCCCTGGGTGATGTCGTTGAAGATGCATTGCGATTGCGGCGGCGCGCTGGCGTTGCAGTTCGCCAGATTCTGGGCGGCGGCCAGAGGATAGAGAACGAAGTTCGCCTGACCCAGCCGGGAATTCGTTTTCTGCGCAATGAGCGCCATAATCGCGGCGAACGTGGGAGCCGCGGCCGAAGTGCCGCCGACGAGCTCGGCATTCACCAGTTGCCCGCTGGAGTTGGTGGTGCAAATGCCGTCCTGGCAAAGCAAATAGCCATCGTGACCGGCGGCGGCGTCCAGAGAAAAATCCGGGAGGTCGCGCTGGCCATCGTTCGGCACGCCGTTGCCAACCTGCCAGGATGGTTTGCCATAGAGAGTGCTGGCGCCGCCGCTGCTGGCGAATAAAGAAGCCGCGCCACATTGATTTGGGTCGGCGCAACTTTCGTTCCACACATTTTCTGGAATATAGCCGAGCGCGGAGGACTGGTTGGCCGTGTTGGTGGCCGACCAAAAAGTACTGTCCGCGCCGTTTTCATTGAACTGAGTTCCGCCGAGAGCGATGTTGAACGGAGTGGAGGCAAGGCCGTTCACCGCCAGGCCTTGCGCGGCAGGCGTGGTTTGATCAGCGTTGTCGCATCCCGCGGGGCCGTTGTCGCCGCTGGAAATGACGGCGGTGATGCCCTGCGCGGCGGCCTGCTCCCACAAATTGTTGTAGAAGGCGTTCTCCGCTTGGCCGAGGGATTGTTCGCAGGCGCCAAAACTCGCGCTGAGGACCGGAGCGAGATTATTGTCCACGATATAGAGCGAAGAGAGATCGACGCCGTCGGTGGAGTTGGTGCTGGCGGAGACAACAAACTTGATGGTGGCATGCGGCGCGATGGCGCCCGACCACTCGACGTCCAAATCGGCTTCCGTTTCTTCCGTGCCAAGTAGATTCCCTGGATCCGGCCCATCGAGAATGATTTGTGGATCGTTGGTGGGAAGCCCGAACGCGATGCGGAAGATTTGCACGTCGGAGAGGTTGATATCGTTTCGCGCCACGATGGCGATGCTTTGTCCGGTGCCGTCGATTCCGTTCTGGTAGAGGCCAACCGTGTTGTAGATGGCCGAGAAATCGCCGGGAGCCAGAAAATGTTCCACGCCGGCAGCGCCGGTGAGCGTAAATTCAGGCTGCCACAGGCTCGAGTTGGCCAGGCGATGGGCTTTCCCCAGAAGACGAACTTGCGGCTGCTTTCGGAAATCGTGCAGCGTATCTACACCCGCGACCACGGACGCAATGGCTGATGGGATTTGCGGATCGGCTGCGTTCGCGTAATGCATCTCTCCATTGACCAGGTAGGAGTGAATCGGTGTGTGAAAGGCCGATTTAACCTGGCCCGCGGTGCCGCTGAACTCGATGGTCATGCCGCTTTGGCTGATGCGATTCACGCGAAAGCCGTATGACTCGAGCCAGGCCGTTAGCTTTTGAAGATCGGCCCTTGAAGGACCGAACCGCTCGCCGAACTGGGCCGGTGAGAGCCACGCATGGAAGTTTGGAGAGGACTTGTCTTGCTGCGCGGAAAGAAGACTCTGAAGCCGGGATTCCGTCTCAGCGTCGCGAGTCAAGACCAGCAGCATGCGTTCCAGGGGTAGAGCCGGGGCGACTTCTCCGCGATCGTTGGCGGGAGTGGCCAGAGGATGATGATTGCGTGCCAGAGTTACGAGGGAAGATTCATCGATCGCGCCGATGCGGCTCGCGGGCTGAGTCTTTTGCGCAAGCAACAAGTTCGCCGGATGAAGCACGAGAGCCGCAAGAAGCAGCGTGGCAGCTGGCAGGTTTTTATGGAGATGCATGGCGTTCCTTGCTTGGACGGATGGCTGGTTAACTTCTGGTTTTATAGCTGAAAATTCCGGCAGTGGAAAGCCTAATTTACCGGCTAGTTTCTAGTTAATTTGTAATGAAACTTTGGATGCCCCGCATCGCGCCAGTCTCCAGCTGAGCACACCGCGTCCCGCGTCAGCCCTCCGCGCAGGCCGTTGAATTAATCTAGGTAGGCTGGTACATTGGTACCAGCGAGGGAGGGCGATGCCAATGGCGAATGAGCCAAGATTCGTAGTGGAACGCGTACAAACCGGCGTTCGCATGGAAAAGCGGATTCTGAAAGTGCTCAAGGCTTTCGCCGAATACCACGACATGACACTCGGAGATTTGCTGGAAGGGATTATGCTCCACGCATTCGACGGGAAATGTCCGTTTGGCGCGGAAAGTCTTCGGCGAATCAGGGACTTGAAGAAATTCTATTCACTCGATCTGGATTCGCGCGCGAGCCACAGGCTCATTGAATCACAAGCGGGACACGCGTCCAAAAAGAGCAAACAAGGAAAATGAGCATGAGCTTGGGAAGAATTTCCGTGCCGCTGCTGCGCTGGACTTTGGGCTTGGCGGTAATCATCGAGTCTTGCGAATTTATTGTTTCCACTTCGGCCGCTCATTTCTTAGCCAGGAGGGTGTGCCTGGAACACGGGCGCAAAAGCATCGTACGGGCGAGTCAAAATTGACGATGAACGAATCTGAATGGATGGAGCAATTTGAAAAAGGAGAACTGGCGAACAGTTCCTTTCATCATGCGGACCATGTCAGAATGGCCTTTTTGTATCTGCAGCGCTATCCAGCAATCGAAGCTCTGGACCGTTTTTCCTCTGCCCTGAGGCGATTCGCGGCGGCCCACGGCAAACCAAATCTTTACAACGAAACGATCACGTGGGCTTTTCTTTTGCTGATCAGAGAACGGATAGCTCGAGCCAACTCTCAACATACCTGGATTGAATTCTCCGCGGACAATGCGGATCTATTGAGTTGGGACGATAATATTCTGAAAAAGTATTACCATCCGGAGACGCTGAGCTCCGAACTTGCGAAGCGCATCTTCGTTTTCCCCGACAGGGAGTAGAGTCTCCACACTGGCCCCATATGGCCTCCACAAAATAAGTTGCACGTTTTACAAGTATCGACTTATTATTTGTGCCGCGCACAAGAGAACAACAGCTCACTCGTTTCTGCCTTGCAGGAACTAACGACGGTTTTGCGTCGAAGTTTTGACAGCCCGATGCAAGGGCCATTGCAGCAAAGCGGAAACACACTGCATTGTGCGAGCGGAGCACGCAAGTTCAGGGCCGGTTTACGTCAAAGAGTGAATCGATGGGCAAGCGGGAAAAGTTATCCGGGAAGACGATGAGCGAGCAACCGCGACCGTCGGAAGGCAGCATGGATCTGAAGCGCGATGCCTCGAACCCATCGTGGGTAGAAACCGTGCTGCAAGACCTGCGATTTGCGGTGCGCGCGCTGCGAAAGAGCCCGGCGTTCACGGTCACGGCCATCTTGACGCTGGCGCTGGGGATCGGCGCAAACACGGCTATTTTTCAGTTGCTGGACGCGGTGCGCTTGCGAAGCCTGCCGGTGTCCGACCCTTCCTCCCTGGTCAAGGTACAGATCAAAGGCGGACTTCACGGCTTTGGTTGGAGCGAGAACGAAACAGCGCTTAGCACGGCGCTCTGGGAACAAATTCGCAAGGAGCAAGGAGCATTCTCCGGATTTTTTGCTTGGCGGAGCGGTCGGTATGCGATTGGGCAGGGAGAAGAAGAGAGACTGGCGGAAGGCTTATGGGTGAGCGGGGAGATGTTTCCCATGCTCGGAATTGTTCCCGCCAAAGGCCGGCTTTTCACGCCGGAAGATGACCGGCCGGGCTGCGGAACGTCAGGCGCGGTAATCAGCTACGGGCTTTGGCAAAGCGAGTTTGGCGGCAAGGATTCAGTCATTGGAAGCAGAATTGTCATCTTCGACCGGCCGACCCAGGTGATCGGAGTGACGCCGCGCGGTTTCTTTGGGCTCGACATTGGAAAAGAGTTTGAGGTTGCTCTGCCGGAGTGCGCGCTACCCTCGTTCGTGCCGGGGGACGGAACTCTGGTGAGACGCGACGTGTTTTGGCTGCAAATCATGGGGCGGCTGAGCCCGGGGTGGTCGCTGGAGCAAGCTTCGGCGCAACTAGAGGCGGCCAGCCCGGGACTTTTTGAGATCACCACGCCAAGTGGATACAGTGCTGCGGTACTCGACACTTATCGAAAATTCAGACTGGCCGCCTATCCCGGGAGAAGCGGGGTGAACGCGCCGGCCCAGGCTTATGACACTTCGTTGTGGCTGCTTCTTGGAACCACCGGATTGGTGCTGCTGATTGCGTGCGCGAATCTGGCCAATCTGATGCTCGCCAAAGCTAGCACGCGAGAGAAGGAAATGGCTGTCCGTCTGGCCCTCGGAGCCAGCAATCGCAGGGTGATGCAGCAATTGCTCTTGGAGAGTCTGGTTTTAGCGATAGCGGGCGCCGTGATAGGCATCGGCTTGGCCTCCGTCTTTAGTAGAACAGTGGTGAAGCTTCTGAGCACGGATACGGACCCGTTTTATTTGGCGATGAATAATGACTGGCGGGTGCTTTCCTTCACTGCTTTCATGGCCGTATCTACGTGCTTGTTGTTTGGGCTTGCTCCCGCGTTTCGCGCTTCCCGAACGGAACCGGGCTCGGTCTTGAAATCGGGCGGGCGCGGCATGACGATGGGACGCCAACGGTTTGCGTTCCAGCAAGCCCTGGTCGTTTCACAGATTGCTTTCTCGCTGGTGCTGCTGGTTGGGGCGCTGTTGTTCGTGCGAAGTTTCTGGAATTTAATGACGATGAATCCCGGTTTTCGAGAGAGCGGAATTCTGCGCGTATACGTGAACTTCAGAAGGCTGGACCTGCCTCCGGAGCGCTACGAAATTTTTAAGCACGATCTCTTGGAAAAAATTCGAACTATCCCGGCGGTTGAATCCGCGGCCACCTCCACTCACGTCCCGCTGGATGGAAGCACCTGGTCGCTGGGAGTGCGCTACGGAAGTGCGGAAGGAAGCTCCAAGTTCTCCTGGATAAGCCCCGGGTATTTCAGCACGATGCAAATTCCGTTTGTTTCCGGGCGCGACTTTACGGATCGGGACACCTTGCAATCACCGGCGGTCCTCATCGTCAACGAAACCTTTGTCCGCCGGTTTTTTGGGGATAGCAATCCCCTGGGAAAAACGATTCGCACGAATGCGGAACCGCATTACCCGGAAACCGAGTACGAAATCGTGGGCGTGGTGAAAGATACAAAGTACGGGGGGCTACGCGAAGAGATTCCGCCAACTGCGTTTGTGCCCGCACAACAGTTTTCCGACAAGTACTACTACACGAACGTGTTCGTACGGTTTTCGTCGACGCCCTCGGCAGCCATTTATGCGACGAGGGAAAAACTTAGCCAGCTTTACCCCGAGATGAAGGTCGAGTATCACGTTTTCCAGACGGAAATTCTGAATGGGCTGGTGCGGGAACGATTGATGGCGCTGCTTTCGGGGTTTTTCGGAGCGCTCGCGGCGCTGCTGGCAATGATCGGGCTCTACGGAGTGATTACCTACATCATTGCCATCCGCAGAAACGAAATTGGGATTCGCATGGCGCTCGGGGCGACCCGGCAGGATGTAGTGGGAATCGTGCTCCGGCAAACGCTGGTTCTTCTGGGATTGGGCGTGGGGATCGGATTGGTGCTGGCCGTTGCGGCCACAAGCGGGGCGCGGTCCCTGCTTTTTGGATTGCGGCCTGGCGATCCCCTGAGCCTGCTTGGAGCGGCTGTTTTCCTTTGTGCGGTGGCTCTGGCGGCCAGCTATTGGCCAGCTTATCGAGCCACCCGAGTGGATCCCATGAAGGCGCTGCGATATGAGTGAAGCTCGCTACTCATAACGCAAAGCTTCGACGGGATCGAGCCGCGAAGCCTTCACCGCAGGATACATCCCAAAAAACAGGCCGACGCTCATCGAAACCGTCACGGCCACGAGAATCGACCACAACGGAACGGACGAAGGCAAGCGCGGCAGGAACAGGTGAATGAGCAGGCTGATGCCCAGACCCATCAGCACGCCAATGACTCCGCCTGAGCCCGTCAGCACAATGGCTTCCGTTAAGAATTGCCAGATGACGTCACGCCGCCTCGCGCCGATGGCTTTGCGCACTCCAATTTCGCGCGTGCGCTGCGTCACGGACATCAGCATGATGTTCATCACCCCGACGCCCCCCACGAGCAGACCAATCGAACTGACCACGGAAATCAGCAGAGCCACCGAGGAGGTGATCTGGCGGAACTGATCGGCAATTTCCTTGGCGCTGGAGACTCCAAAGTTGTCTGGCTTATTGTACGGAACTTTTCTCCTGCGGCGCAGGACGCCGCGAATTTCGTCTTCGGCCTCGGGCATACGGCCCGGATAGGCGACGGCGCCGATCATGTTCTCGTCATCCATGGGCCGATGTTTTTGGTAGGTGCGGTAGGGGACGAGCAGAGCCTTATCGGCAGCCTGGTCTTTTACCAATTGACCTTTGCGAGCCGCGAGAACGCCAATCACTTCGTAAGAGACGCCGTCAACCAGGATCGGCTTGCCGAGCGGATCTTCATCAGGGTAGAGAGCTTTAGCCAAGTCCGGACCGATGACCGCGACATCCGTGCGGTGCAAGTTCTCTGCTTCCGTTATGAACCTGCCCTGCTCTGCACGGGAATTGAACACCTCTTCATCTTCGGGAAGAATGCCGTGGTAGTCGACACCGGCGACTTCCTTATCCTTGTAGCGCGCGCTCATCAGAGGACGGCCGCCGGGCGCGCCCTCCACAACCTTGGGCAGCAACGCCGCTGAGACCGCTTTGACGTCCGGGCACAATTCCCCGATGGCCTGGGCATCTTCGAGAGTAAGTGGTTTGCGAGATCGTTCTTCTGGACTGAGCCTTCCCGAAGTGTGAATGCCGGGATCAAACTTGAAAACGAAAAGCGTGTCCGACCCGAAGTCACTCAGAAACGCGTTCACATCGTTATAGACGCCCACAAGAATCGCGACGACAGAGAGCAGAGCCGTAATCCCGATAACCACACCGAGAACGGTCAGAAAAGACCGCATCTTGTTCTCACGCAACGTCATGAGTGCCATTTGAGCGTTTTCGCCGAGCGCCATTCGCATTAGGATTCACCCACTCGCTAGATCTCCGTACGCAGCGCTTCGATCGGCTCCAACATTGCCGCCTTTCGCGCCGGATAAACACCAAAGAAAATCCCCACGGCCGCCGAAATGAGCTCCGCGGCAATCACCGCGGAAAGGGGCACGTGCATGGGAACGGAAGTTGTGGCCATCGCGAGGCCGCAAATAGCATAAGCAATGAGGACGCCGATAGCTCCGCCCATGGCCGACATCACACACGCCTCTACCAAAAATTGCAGCAGGATGTCGTTGCGGCTGGCCCCTAACGCTTTGCGAATGCCAATCTCTCGCGTACGTTCGGTGACCGTGGCCAACATGACGTTCATGATTACCACTCCTCCGATCACCAGGAAGACCGAAACGACTCCGACCATGGCGATCGCGATTACACCAGTGAGCTGCTTCCACAGGCTCATGAGCGTCGCGGAATCGATAATCCCAAAGGAGTCTGTTTCATTGGGGCGCAGGTGGCGCCTGGCGCGCATTAACACGCGGACTTCATCCTGCGTTCGCTCCATCCATTCCGGGCCGCGCGCCTGGACGTTAATCCAAATTCCGCCATACGCGCCATAAATGTTGATATACGTCTCGATGGGGATATACGCGAAATTATCTTGCGATTGTCCCAGGACGGTGCCGATGGCTTTGGCAACGCCGACTACGATGAATGGCCGGCCATCGATCATGACTTCGTGTCCGACCGGATCGAGGCTTGGAAAGAGTTTGCTGGCCAAATCGGAACCGATCATGGTCACCATGGACCGGCTGTTTTCATCCGCTTCCGTAATATACCGGCCGTCGGCCACCTCTTGGGCGTCGATATCGGCCATGCTGGCCGTTACTCCGCGGATGCTGGTGTCCTCGACCGTCAGAGTGCTCTCGCGAACTTTTCCAGATGTTCGCACTTCCGCACCAACATGCAGCGGCAGCTTCAGGTTGTCGCGAAGAGCTTCATAGTCGTCCCAGGTGACGATCTTGTTTCGTCGCGTGGCCCTGACTAACTCCTCCATCTCCGTGATGATGGGAAACCGCATCACCGTGAACGCGTTTGAGCCCAGATTGGCGACTTTGTTGGCGATGTATTGGTTCACACCGGAAATCAAGGCGATGATCACGATCAGAGTCGCGACAGAAAGAATGATGCCCAATAACATGAGAAAGGAACGCAGCTTGTGCGCGCGCAGCGTCTCCAGTGCAACGCCAATCGGTTCTCGCAGGGGCACACGCCGCTTCATCAATACAGCTCCTTACTCTCTGTTACGCCAGAACTTCCAGAAAGTTTCGGCCCGCGTCCTCTTTGCAGGAAGCTCCCCGCAACGCCCTGGTCTTCCCGACCTTGAAGAATCGCGCGGACGCTGAGTGACTCGCCAGCCAAAACGGAGTCTCATTCACAATGCAATTTCCCGTCATCCTTAGTGGTCCGGGAGGATGGAATTACCTTCAATCTTACTTCCATATCGTCCAGGATGAAACCGTCTCGTCGAGTTTCGTCCTAAGAGCTTGAACTGTGATAAGAAGGGGTCCCGGCAGTGCGCCAGCAGACAGCGGATGGGAGCGATGTTTCTCGATCATCGATGGGGCCAAAATATGCCAGATGAAACCCTCTCACCACGAACCGCCGGCGTGTGGACAGTGATTTTCACGGATGTGCATTTCTGGGTTCCCGCTATCGTTTTGCTCGCCGGATTGATCGTACTGCATTGGCTCCGCTGAGCTATCGAGTGGAAGACGCCGCCCCAAAATGACTTCACCATCCATCGAGTCCGCCCGTCTTCGCAAGTTACAGTTCGTGGGCATCCTCTGCGGGTTTGGCGCTGGAGCATGGCTTGGCGCCGCGGAAGCTCCCACGAAACTTGTCAAATTGGGTGTGTCGCCGCTCGTCGTTTCGCTATTGATGGTTGTCGGAGTGTTTCTGGCACGCTGGAGTCTACCCGCTTTGATTCGCGGCACCGGTCAAATGCGCGCGGACATTCGGCAAGCGCCTCACTTGATCGTCTGGGGAGTCCTCGCGGGCTGTCTGTGGGCCGTGGCGAATACGCTCACCATTTTCGCCATTCGCGATATCGGTCTCAGCATTGCCTTCCCTCTTTGGAACATCAATAGTTTGCTGGGAATTTTTTGGGGCTACCTGCTATTCAACGAGTTGCGCGACGCCGGGAAAATTCGCTGGCTCACTCTCCTCGGTGGCGCGCTTCTGATGTTCGCCGGCGCAACGCTTCTCGCCGTGGCATCCTCGGCGCAAAGCCCTGCCGAGCATCCGATGCGCGGGATCGTGGCGGCGCTCGGTGCGGGCGTGCTTTGGGGCACCATGTATGTTCCCTACCGCAAAGCTTATCTGACGGGCATGAATCCCCTCTCCTTCATCGCTTTTTTCACCGTCGGCGAACTGGGCATGATGGGCACTCTCGCGATTGCTTACGGCGGAGGGCCCAGCGCGCTCTGGCATCAAATTGCGGAGGCAAGAGAAGTTCTTTTCTGGCTGATGCTCGGTGGTTTCGTTTGGGTCGTTGGCGATTTATTTCAGCAGTACGCCGCAAAATATATCGGCATCAGCCGCGGCATTCCTCTCTCCAACACGAATCAGTTGTGGGGCCTGCTCTGGGGCATTCTTGTTTTCGGAGAATTACACGGCCGGAGCGCATCGATCTACGCGCAAGTGATTGGCGGCTCTCTGTTGATGGCCGCGGGCGCAGGAGCCATCGCTCTCTCGAGCATCACCGGCAAAGAACATGCACGGTGGAAGCAAGCTGCCGAACGCGAAGGACAGCGCTACGGCGTTGATGCCAGCTATGTGCAAGCGGGCCTCTCCGGCAGCGAAGCGACCAACATCAGCGGCCAGCCCGCAGTTCCATCCGGAAGAACCTGGCTCGATTGGCTTCTGGTCTTAGCCGCCACCGCAATTTTCTTCACTCTCGCCGTTTTCGCCCGGGCTCCAAACATGGCCCTCAACTGGCCCGCCTTGGCCGCGCTAGCCGCCGCCATGCTAATTTTTCTGCTAGCCTGCGGCCTCGCTCTCTGGAGAGTCACGCGGTTCAACTGATGCGCTTCTCCATTCCCGCAAACGCCCGCCCCCACGTGCACTAAGCTCTGTCCACTAAACTCTGAAAACTCAAATCCCGCAGCTACGTGCCCCACCCTCGTTTTTTGAGGCTGTCCTCTGCTTCTCTCCGAGTTTTCCTTTGTAGGGGCACGATACATCGTGCCCTCCTCTCCTTCAGAGCCCTCTCAATTCCCCGCATACAACTTCAACCCCGTCCACCGCGCCATCCGCGCAAAGTCCTTATCCAAAGTAAACACGCTCGCTCCATGTTCCAGCGCGATCGCCCCAATCAGAGCATCCGTCGTCGTCAAGCTCACTCTCTTGCTTCGGCACAACCGGAAAATCGCCGCCGCCTTCGGTACGTCACGAATCCCCTCGGCTCCAGCAAATCCCATTGCGCAAGGTAGGCCTCGATCCGCGCAACATCTCGCGTCAATCCCTGCAGAACTTCCGCCACCACGATCCCCGTCAGCGCAAACGGTTCCGCATCCCCGATCATCCGCCGCAAAGCGTCTCCCGCACGCCCCGGCTTCGCGCTGAAAAAATCCACCCATACCGAGCTGTCCACCAGGATCAACCGCGATTCCTCCGCATCGCCTTCAAATCGCCCTTCCAGATCCCGCTCCCGTAGTGCTTCAGAATCCCCTTCCGGCTCTCCGACCGCACCAGCAGCTCCAGTGCCTTGTCCACAATCTCCCGCTTCGTCTTCAGCCGCGTCAGCTTCCGCGCCTTCTTCACCAATTCCTCATCAATCACAATGTTTGTTCTTCCCATGCCTTCAGCATACACCATATTTTGCAAATATGGTGTACGAATCAAATTCGCGGCTGCCGATGCAAAGGCATCGGAAGCCGGGGAAACTGGTGACAGACAGAGCACTTTATAATCCACTCCGCGTGGTTTGTGTCGCGGCACCCCTACTCACGGAAAGAGGAAACATTCCGTCTGCTCCGATTCCGTCAGGCGCTTACGATCTTCAATCGCGGAATCCCATCGAAATGTTTGCGGTTATGGGTGAGCAGTGGGATGGAATGCCGGATGGCGCCCGTCGCGATCCATAGATCGTTTGCCGCTACGACTCTGCCAGGAGGCAAGCTTGCCTTGACCCTTCCGTATTCTCTGCAAAGCTCTAGATCATAAGGAACAACGATAAGGCTTTGTAAGTGCCTCTCCAGCGCGGCAATGCGGTTCGCACTCCACTTGCGCCGAACGGTCCAGACGTATAACTCGCCGACGGAAATAAACGAAAGCGCGATCGTCTTTCCTTGGACGTGAGGACGATAGAGCTCGCCTCGGCTGTCTCCCGGCTTGCTCAAGAACGAGAATACGTCGGTATCAAGAAGAACCGCGTCCATTTCAATTTTCCACTAATTGCGGCCTTCGTAAGTTTCCTTCAGAAACTCGTCGACATCCTCACCCTCTGGCCATGCACCCGCCATCTCCTCGGGATCTTTCAGCGGCCTCACGCCCTGCGCTTCCGCCAGTTCCTCCAAAGTGGAAGTCGCAAAAAACTGTCCCGTCCGCGTCTTTCGTCCATTGGCCGAATCGCGTTCGACTGTCGTCTTCACCTTCGGCGTCTGCCGCACCCGCCTGTTTATGGATAGTTTTGCCATCCTTCAACCTCCCACTTCGCGCGCCAACAGTTTCATGCTAGCACTGCGGCCCAATCATCTATAACACAAATCCCGAAATCACAATCATGTCGAGTCCTCCATGTGGAACCCATTGTATGAGGGACGGCGGGTGGAACCCTTTAAATTCACCGAAGCGATTTTGAACTTGTCTTTGTTTGTCAGGGTGCCGCATCCCTTGCGATTTTCAAGGGTGCGGGTTTTGACTCTTCTTTTCATCCGCCCGCAAGTCCTTCGCACCGTTCGCCGTCCCAAAATGACCGTTCAACCCCTAGATTCGACCATTCCACGCAAATGAATTGACGCTCCGGTAATCTCCCTGCTACCATTCCTCATGTTCTCATCGCTAGCTTCCTCCCCCGTGAATCTCTCGCGCCTTTTCTGTGCCCTCAACTCCTCTGCGCTTAGTTCTCCGGGTGTTTGCTTTTTCAACTTTAACTCTTCGACTGTCAACTCTCCGTCCCTAAGTTCTTTCCCTGCCACTCCTACGGACCGCGTCAAGGTTAACCCTTTTGTTTGCCACTCTTGCAAAAAACACCCGGGGTGGGGGCCACACCCTTCAAACCAAATCTTTCCCTTCCCCAGCCCGACCACTCGCTACTCACCACTCTCTGCCAACTCCTTTGCAATCCGCACTTCCGCAAAATGCGCCCCTAACTCCTTCAGAATGCGCACTTCCAAGAATCAGGACTTAAAACCCTTTAGAATCCGCACTTACAAAAAAGCCGGGGAGGGGCCCCCCACCATGCTCTCGTTTACTGTGGGACAGCCAATCCTGGCTGTCCTCATTTCTTCAGTTTTCAACCTGTCTGGGTCCTCTCTGCGCCGCTCGGCGGTCTCAGCGTCTCTGCGTTATCCTTATTCCCCTCTTCGCCTCTCAATCGTCAGCTGTCGGCTTTCAACTCCTGTGTGGCGTTGGACCTGGCGTCAAATCGCTGCTACATTGCTTGCCACACGGAGGGTCTCACCTCGAAGAATTCCGCCACCCCAGCCGACCGGGCGGATTTACGTTGAGGTCCCAAAGTCTTCCGTTTCTCTCACCAAAGACAAAACGAAAGCGAGCAAAAAATGATTAAGCAACTGAGGGCAGCAGCGGCTATCGCCATACTCGCGTGCGCGGGCGCGACAGCCGTTCAAGCACAAGAAGTAACCCCGGCGGAAAAGGATCGCGCGATCCAATATCTCGAGAAGACGAAGCAAGGCGTCATCGATGCCACCAAGGGCCTCTCCGACGCGCAGTGGAATTTCAAAGCCGGACCGGATCGCTGGTCCATCGCGCAATGCATGGAGCACATCGCCGCCGCGGAAGACTACATTCGCGGAATCGTCGTGGAAAAAGTGATGGTGGCGCCTGCCGTTCCGGGGCGCGACCTGAAGAAGACCGATGATGCCGTAGTCGCCATGATTCCGGACCGCTCGCAAAAGGCGCAAGCTCCGGAGCCGCTCGTCCCAACGAACCGTTACGGCTCGCCCGAAGGCTCTTTGAAACATTTTGAAGAGAGTCGGGCGACCACCGAGGAGTTTCTGAAGAATACCCCGGGCTTGCGCGATCACGCCGTCGACAGCCCAATGGGGACGAAACTGGATGCCTATCAGTTTGTCCTTTTCATCGCCGCGCACAGCGAACGTCACACCAAGCAAATCCTGGAAGTAAAAGCCGACCCGAATTATCCGAAGGACTAGTAGCGAAAAAAGAGAACTTACACATAAACCGCGGACGACATAGCACGTAGCAGCGTTTGGAAATATCGCGTCGCGCCACGGAGAAATGCCGCCGTGGCGCGACTTAAACTCCTGTGTGTTAAACTCAAACCTGCAGCGGCGCGATGAGCGCGGCTGCCGGAGCGTGGAACTTCGGGCTCTGTGCAACGAGGTCCCGTGAACCCCGCCAGGCCCGGAAGGGAGCAACGGTATCGGGATTACCTCGGGTGCCGCAGATCACCCGAAGTTCCTCGCACCGGAATCAAGAGGCTGAGAGCTCACAGCAGACAGTGAAGCGCGAAGATCAAGAAGCTGCTCAAGGGTGAAAGCTAAAAGTTGAACGCCGAACGCGACGGCGCGACCGGCAAAGAGTGGAGACGATGATTTTTGGCGGCATTATCATTCTTCTTTTCCTCCTTGCGCTTGCCGCCATTGTCTTTGTTTTCTTTTCGCTCCAGCAAAAGGAAAAGCGGGACAGGAATTCCTAGCCGATGAGCTACCAGGTCATAGCGCGCAAGTGGCGCCCCCAAACATTCAGCGACCTTGTCGGGCAATCGCACGTGACGTCGACGCTGGCCAACGCGATCAAGAACAATCGCGTGGCGCACGCATACATTTTTTCCGGCGCGCGCGGCGTGGGAAAGACGACCGCGGCGCGAATTCTTGCCAAGGCCATGAACTGCGCAAAAGGGCCGACCGCGGAGCCTTGCGGTGAGTGCGACTCCTGCAAGGAGATCGCCGCGGGAACTTCGCTCGACGTCATTGAGATTGATGCGGCTTCCAACCGGGGTATCGATCAGATCCGCGAGCTGCGGGAGATGGTGCGCTACGCGCCAGCGGCTTCGCGAAGCAAAGTCGTCATTCTCGACGAAGCCCACATGCTCACCGGCGAAGCGTCCAATGCGTTGCTGAAAACGCTGGAAGAACCGCCGGACCGCGTGATTTTCGTAATGGCCACGACGCAGCCGGAAGATCTCGCCGATACCATTCGTTCGCGCTCGCAACATTTCCATTTTCGCGCGCTGACCTTCGCGGAAATCACCGGGCGGCTTGAAGAAATCGCAAAAAAAGAAAATCTGCAGATCGAGCCGGGAGCGCTCGCCGTGATCGCGCGCATGGCCGAAGGCAGCCTGCGCGACGCGCTCTCTCTGCTGGAGCAGGCGCGTGCGTATTGCGGCGACGTGATTCCGGACAAGGAAGTGCGCGAACTGCTTGGCGTCGTCCCCGAAGATTCGCTGAACGAACTTGTCACTGCGATTGCGGAAGGATCGGCGGACCGCGCTCTCGGCCTCGTGCACACGTTTCAAAAAGATGGCCGCAACCTCCAGCATTTTTGCCGCGAAGCCATCCGGCACATCCGCAATTTGCTGATCGCGCGAGTATGCGGAGCCGATTCGGATTTGATTGCCGCCACCGCTGATCAGCGCCCTGCGCTGGCGAAGGCGGCAGCGCAATTCAGCGAAGAAGATCTCACGCGCTTCTTTCAAATACTTTTGCAGACGGATGACGATCTGCGGCGCAAGCCTGATGCGCGCGTCCATCTCGAGATGGGCCTGCTGCGGCTGATCAACGCACAGCGGCTCGCGCCAATGGAAGAATTGCTCGCTGAACTTCGTAATGGAGCACCCGCAGGCGTTACTGGCTCTGGTGCGATGCGCGGACATGCGGCCACCGCTGTTACCGTGTCGCAAGTGCAGCCAGCGCGGAGTTTTTCGGCGGCGCCGCAGACGCCCTTTACTTCGCCTCCTCGAGTCTCAACGTCGAGCTTTGCTGCGGCTGCGGCAGCGCCGGCCCGAGCGGAAACAAAAATCGCTTCGCCTCCAGAACCTCTGGAATCTGCTGCCGCAGCGCCCGCCGCAGAAGCCGCGATGGAAATAAAGACGGAAGCGGAGACGGAGACCCGCGCCGACGGCATCACATCAGAGCAAGTTGCGGAAATCAAGACGGCGATCCAGGCTCAACAAAAATTCCTCGGCGAAATCGTGAACCAAGGCAGCCGCTGGGAGCTGGAGGGCGCGGAGCTGAGAATTTATTTTTCGCCGGAGAAGCGCGCGTTCGCGGAAATGATGGAAGGGCGCGACTCTCTCGAAAAGATTCGTGCCTGTTCGAGCAAAGTGCTGGGCCGCCCGGTGCGGGTGTGTGCTAAAGTAGGGGCAGTTGCAGCGGCTGCGCCGCGCGGAACCTCCGGCACGGAAGAATTACGCGCGCGGTTCGAACGAGATCCGCTGGTGCGGTCTATGCTGCAACGCTTCGGAGGCAGAATCTCCGAAGTAAAATGGCGGCAAGAGGAATCCTGATGGACGTCAACGCTATCCAACAGATGCTTGCGCGATTCCGCCAGCAGTGGGAAGACGTGCAGCAGCAGGTCAATGCGGTGACCGTCGAGGCTTCGGCGGGCGGCGGCATGGTCAGTGTGAAAATGAACGGCCAGAAGCAAATTGTGAACCTGCACATCGAGCCGGAAGTGTTTGCCAGCAAAGATCAGGAAATGTTACAGGATTTGATCCAGGCTGCCGTGAATGAAGCCGGCCGCCGCGTCGATGAAGAACTTGCCAACCAAATGAAGAATCTCGCCGGCGGTATCCCCGGGATGGCGGGAATGAAAATCCCCGGCTTGTTCTAAGCCACCAGCGATTCGAACGCGCAATCGCCTTCCCTTCCCTTCTCTTCCTCGCGCCCCCGCCTAGTCGCTCTTACTTCACAAATTTGCCGTTGTGGACTTCGTACTCCACATGAAACGGCCTCTGTCCCTTACGGTTCTCCCAATGTTCATAGGCGATGAGGCGGTTGATCTGGTCGAGACGCTCGGAAGGCTGCGGGTGTGAGCGAAAGTATCCGGTCAGACTTTGAATCGCGAACTCAGACAATTCTTCTTCCGGGCTGCGCGCGTGGATGACGTACTCATCGCGGAGCTTGGACAGCCGCGTAAAGATGGTGACTGCACCATACGGCGAATAGCCGGATGCGACGGCTACTTCACACAGCCGGTGAGATCTCCCGCGTAACAAAATGAGGTGAGCGCGTGCCGTGCGTGCCGGTGCGTCCGGTGACGCTCGATATCGCGAGGCTAGCTGGGCGCATCGAGGGCCAACAGGAAGCGATAGGCGTCCAGTTTGCGTTCGAGGATTTGCTGATCGGCGCGACAGCGTTGCATCTTGGCTACGAAGTGGCGACGCTGAACCTCCGCGATTTCAAGAGAATCCCCGGCCTGTCCGTCATCCAACTCTGAACGACCGACTGCCAGCCAAATCTCCCCTTCGCTCACGCCGCCGTCAAAGGGCACGCTTGTTGCGGATCTGTTCAATACTTGCGGCGGTTGGACTCACATCGTCCGCCCGACACGGCCCTCGAAAGAGCGTCTTTAGACTTGCGTTGATGGACTTTGACCTTGCTAACCTTCATCACAAGTGGAGGTTTGCCTGCGTGAACACGCTTGAGATGCTTTGCGAACTTCTCTGCTCTCACCAATCCGCAACCGTGGGGACATGGCGTAAACCTTTTCCCTTTCGGTCCGAACGTCAGTTTAAGGGCTTTTTGAATAATGGACTCTGCAGAGCTATCTTTTTTCATCGCAATTCCCAGCAAACGCGTTCCGGCCGTACTTTACTACTCGACGCTGGAAACAGAGGAGAACAACTACCACCACATCTTTGCAAGCTCTGAACAGTAAGGCATCCCGTTATAGTGATAGACGGGAGGTCTGTCCAGGTTCGCAATCACGGCGTCGTAGCGGTCATAGAACTCTTTGTACTGCGGATACTCACTACGTGTTTTAAACAGCCCCTCCAATAGATCAGGAAAGTCCGATTTAGGTGGGTCCAATCTTGGTTTTGAATCAGCCAGCAACTCGGTGATTAGTGAATCCGTGGTCGTGTCCAGGTCAACCGAGCCAATGCAGTTCCAGGTTCGCTCGATATCACACTTCTTCTTGAGTTCGTCCAGTTGGTCATTGAATACAGGGGAATGCATGTCTCGCTTGATGCGATCCACTGAATCGTAGGTGACGGCTTCGCTGTTGCACTCCTGCCCTGTTTTGTTATCGAACATCTTCCAGGCTGGCGACCCCTGAATGTGAATGAAGCGCGGCTGAGAGGCTCCCGCGCTTAGAGTCCACGATTGTTGAAACATCCCTGTCGCCAATGCACAGAGTATGATCGCAACGAGAACCGCAGCGATGAGACCAACGAAACCCCGATGCTCTTTCCAAAATGAACTGTTGGAGCGGCCTGCGGCGAGAACGGAAGTAGGGGGCGCAGCAGAAACAGAATCCATCGGCGGTACAGCGAGCTGCGCGCGCGGTATTGAGGACGGAGTCATTTGTACTTGAGGCTGAACATTTGCAGGCGCTGGTGGGCGGACTTTTCTGGCGCGATAAAACCATACGGCGGCCACAAGGCCAGTGATAACGCCCCTACCGAGCGCCTGCCCGGCAAGGCGACCCGCATTTTCTGTCCCGACGTTCAGGAGAAGTAGGAACTGTGCAAGAGAAATACACGAGACCGCTGCCAAGACGTATCGACTTACGGTGCCAAGCATACTCCACGATTTCATTTTGCCCTCTCCGTTTCTGCTCGCCGATCGTCACTTATGAATAGGAAGCTGCGACGGCAAACTTTTAAAATTCTTGCCATCCGGCGATACCCAAATGTTCTTGTCCTTGCAATCAGGGTTGAGACACTGGAGCCAACCCTTGTAGGGATCAACTACTGCTGGCGGTCCGTCAGAGACCGTGTCTTTTCCACAGCGCGGGCAATTCATATACCCTCCTCTTTCTTACCTCCGGTGAGAGTTCAACGAAGAACTCTCCGTCCAGCCGCCGCCTTCCACTGTCGGGCCGCGTTCCAGACGACCAATGCTGCCGCACCCAATACGACTAAACCGGTCAACGGTTTGTTTTGTTGCACGATCAGTAGAAACCCCACGACGGCAAGCAGAGTGCCGTACATCGTTTTCGAAACCGGATTCGTTAGATGAACGATCATTGATTGGCGATCTCCCTTGGCATTTCGGCGCTCTTAGCAAATCCAATCCATGCTCGGGAATACGCGTGGTGATAGCGGCAACTCGGATTCTCCTATTCTGACAGATTCACTCCAGTCACCGCCCCGGTCAATGGTGCGAGTCGTTAAACAGTCAAGTGAGTACCTCTTATGACACAACGTGGACTTGGGAAGCGCTGGTCAAAATTGTGTTGGGCGCGAATGAGGTCGATTTACTAACTAAGGATATTCGGAAGAAACGGTACCGAAGTACTGTCGAGCGCGTCTTCCGGGGTTTGATAGGCTCAGGAACTGGCTACTACATCCTAAGGTGACACTACGATGCGAACCCTGACTACCTTGCTAATCGCCATTCTATGTGCGGTGCCAGCGCACGCACAGAAAAGGCAGAGTCAGGAACCACCGCAACTGCAACAGGACGATGAAAGAATCCTAAACACCGCATCGAACGCGCGCGACCAGGTTGAAAATTTTACTGAGGTTTTGGCGATCGGGTCACTTATGGAGAAAATGCAAAATCATCAAGTAGATGTCGAGAACGCTGAAAAGCTTCTGAATCAACTTGAGCTTGATACGAAAAACGAAAAACACTGGGAAAAAACAGTCTGGACTATCCCAAATTCGGAACTCTTTCCCGGAGAGATGATCGAATCGCATTTGGGAACCTTTTTGATGGTGGAGGGAACCGCGGACACGTGCCGCAAACGTTTTCCAAGCTTGCCAGGAAAAAGTCGCTGTGTGGAAACAAGTGGCACAACTAAGGCGATGTACGTAGTCGAAGCACCGCTCGACGTGAAAGCTCATATTTTGATGGAGGGGCTTCGGCACGGGATTTCACATTGGGCTGCCATTCAAGATTTTGAAGGCAAATCCCGCGACGATCAGTTCGAAACGTCATGGAATACTGCTTGGTTCGATGCCCGCAACGTGTACTGCCGTCGTTCTCCGGGTGCGAAGTATTTTGATTTGTCTAACGATGAGCAGGTCTGCAAATAACCGACAAATTAGTTTCAAACTTACGTGAATCCGATCTGAAGGGCGAGCATGCTTTTCCCCATCAAGCATGAAAACATGACGGCGCGCCGCTGGCCGTTGGTCACGATTGGGTTGATCCTGGTCAACACTCTGGTCTTTCTTTGTACTCACCAGCTCATGGAAGACCAGGAAGATCCTCTTGTGTCCGCGAAGGTACAAGTTCTGACGTTCGCTGCGCAGCATCCAGAATTGACGGTCCCCCCTAAGGCTCAACAGTTTGTCACTGATTATCAGCGCTATTACCCAGCCAATTGGGCGGAGCTACAGACTCCAAACGATAAGGCAAACGAGAGTGAATACTCTCAGATAGAATCGCCGGATGACCGTCAGCAATTGCAGGCGGAAATGGACTCTCTCGGGACCGAGTATTCCAAGCTTGCGGCTGCTTCCATTACGGAGCGCTACGCTTTCATCCCAGCTCACCCGAAGCTAATTGCATACATCAGTTCCACTTTCCTTCACGGCGGATGGTTACATCTGATTTTCAATATGTGGTTCCTATGGCTGGCCGGCTTCGTTTTGGAAGACGTTTGGGGCCGTCCTTTGTACTTGGTCTTCTATCTTGTGGCAGGCATTGCGGCGACACAACTTGACGCATGGGCCAGTCCGATGAGCATGGGACACTCGTTCGGGGCTTCAGGGGCTATTGCGGGTTTGATGGGAGCGTTTCTGATCCGCTTTCCTAAACTGAAGATCAGGCTCGTGTGGATTTTTGACTTCGGGTTACTGGGTTTTTGGCCCCTGTGGGTGCGAGCTTACTGGTTATTGCCAGTGTGGGCGGGGATGGAGATTTATTACGAAAAGGCGTTCGGGCAGAGTGACGGTGTGGCACATTGGGCGCACGTTGGGGGGTTCATCTTTGGCGCTCTTGGTGCCCTTGCTCTGAGGTACTCGGGCTTAGAACGCAAAGCGAACAAAGCGATCGAAGAAAAGATAGCCTGGACAACCGATCCCGAATTCCTCCAGGCCAACGACCTGATCGAAAATGGAAAGCTTGATGAAGCGGCTCTCATCCTCAATAAGTACCTGGAAGAAAGGCCTGACTCGCTCGGTGCCTGGAACATGCTACGGGCAATTCATTGGCAGCGAAACGAAATTCCTGCCTGTCGCGACGTTTCTGGAAAGCTCTGCGCGCTGAACGTCGGAGCGAGGATGTATGAAGCGGCTTGGCTGGATTACGAGGAGTTCCTCAACCTGGGTGGTCACAAGATGCCTCCCGCCGTCTGGCTGGAACTATGCCGCGTGCCAGAAGAACGGGGCGATTATAGACGCGCGTTGAACGAGTACGAAAGACTTGCCGCCGCCCATCCCACCGAGCGGCAAGAGCTACTGGCACAACTAGCTGCCGCTCGAATCTTGCTCACCCGATTGAATCGTCCTGACGAGGCATTGAGATTGTACGAGGCGGCGTCCGCGTCCACAGTCCCGCATTTAGATTTGGAGCGCGAGATCGAATCAGGCATTCGCGAAGCTAAGCGTGCCCTTACAAAGACGGCCCTAACGGTGCCATGACGCTGCAAGACCGTGGTGTCTGTCCGTCTATACGCGATATGCAGCGTTGTAGACTGCCTGCGGGAATTGCAAAGGAGGATTTTGGCGAATCGATTCGTGATTGTGTTTGGGACAACCCATCGATTGCAAGGGGCAGTGCGGGGGCGGTCCAATATTGATGATCCGAGCTATGCCGAGCTTATCGGGCGGCTGATTTCTGAACATCAAATTGATTTCGTTCTTGAGGAGGCAACGGGACTTGGGCCGACTACCGCGGAAAAAATAGCTCTGTGCCGCTGGGGGCAGAATCATTACCTCGACGTCGATCCGCTTAAAGGCGAGCGGACCAACTATGGCATTTCCTTGGGAACAGGTTCATGGTTTGCAATTGATCCCGAGGATTCGCAGAAATCCAAGGACGTCGCTTGCTGGGACTACGTTGAAGAGCACGAGAAAAGGGAGAAACTCTGGCTCCAAAGAGTAGAAGGCGCGTCGTTCACCAGGGCGCTTATGATCTGCGGGGCCGCGCATCTGTTGAGCTTCTCATTCAGACTGCGCTCTGCCGCGTTTGACGTGAAGGCCCTCTATTACATGCCGCATCACAAACTCTGTTAGGGTGGGGCATCCTTTGGATCTGGAATTGTTTTTTGTTTTGCGTGGCATGGCGCGCTTCGCCGATGGAATGGCAGCGCTTTGCGATGCTGTAAAGACTCTGGGGTTGGCCTGGTTTGCGCCGAGATGCAGCCTGTGCTACACATCATGCATGCCTGATTTTGCTGCTCCTGTCGAACGGCTCATCGATGAACTGAAGCACCTCCCCGGCATCGGGCAAAAAACCGCTCAGCGGCTGGCTTTTTTCATTTTGCGCGCGGCACCTGAGGACGCAATCGGCCTCGCCGACGCCATTCGGGACGCGAAGGAAAAAATCCGCGAGTGTTCGGTGTGCAGCAACATCACCGAGGATGATCCGTGTCATTTTTGCACGGGAGCGAATCGCGACAAAAAAATCATCTGCGTGGTTGAAGAAGCCCACAACATCATGGCGATTGAGAAGACGCGGACATACAGCGGCATGTACCACGTGCTCGGAGGCTCTCTTTCGCCGCTGTCTGGCCGCGGGCCGGAGCAACTGAGGATTAAACCCCTCATCGAGCGGCTCAAGGGCGGAACGGTTGAAGAAATCATCATCTGCACGAATCCGACAGCCGAAGGCGAAGCCACCGCCATCTATCTCTCGAAGCTGCTGAAACCGCTTGGCGTTCGCGTCACGCGCATCGGCGTAGGCATCCCCGTCGGCGCGGATTTGGAATATGCCGATGAAGTCACCATGCTTAAAGCCCTCGAAGGCCGCCGCGACTTATAGTCACAAGTTCTTCTGAAGTACTTATAGGAATTCGCCACTTTGGAACGTGGAGGGGCCTTCCAGCACGGCGGAGGCTCCGAAAGTATGCCGTGGACGCATCTAGGCCTTCGTTCATCAGGCGAATCGAAGTCACGTTCGGGGGCGTTCTAGTACGTATGGCAGCCTCTAGCCAACGGCCCATTTTGGGTATAGAGTCTCATTCCCGCGGAGTTGTCCCCCACCGCAAGGAGGTGCGCTTTGCCCGATTTGGCGCACTATATGTCGCAGTACGATCACGAGCATTCTTCCGGCTGGAATAAGCTGCTTCACGGAGTTGGCATCCCCATGATTTTTTTGGGGATCATCCTACTCTTCTTCATGAAATGGATTTGGGGCGGGAGTTTTTTTGTGGGAGGCTGGATTTTTCTCCTTCTGGGACATCGGATCGAGGGAAACCATCCCGCGTTTTTTCAAGGACCAATTTATTTGGTGGTGGGACCAATCTGGGTCGCTAAGGAAGCATGGGAGTTCCTGAGTGGAACGCACCGTACGCCGGCCTCGGATGTTACAACGACGACCAAGCAGTCGTAGAAAATCTGCGGCCACGGACAAACATCAGGAGCGGCAACGGTGTCGATGGATGAGCAGAGCGGCAATCTTGCCGACGAAACGACGGAAATGATGTCTGAAACGATTGCACATCAAAACGAGGAATTGCGGAAGCGCCGCAGCACGCGAATCATGCAGGCGGTCCCGCTTGCGGTTTCCGGTGTCGACGCGCTCGGCCGCCCGTTCACCGAGCGCACCTCGACGCTCATCATCAACTGCCACGGCTGCCGTTATCAGTCGAAGCATTACGTTCTGAAGAACATGTGGGTCACGCTCGAAGTGCCCAATGCGGAATCCAACCAGCCTCCGCGAACGGTGCGCGGGCGAGTCGCCTGGATTCAGCGGCCGCGCACGGTCCGGCAACTTTTTCAAGTCGCGCTCGAACTGGAAAACCCGGGCAACACCTGGGGCATCGCGTTTCCGCCGCCAGATTGGTTCGCCCCGCAAGAGTCGGCGCAGATTTCGCATGCCTACGAAGGTACGCAGGACGCTTCCTCCAGAACGTCCGAACCCGCGGAAATCCATCTACCATTGACGGAAACGGAACCCGTCGCGGCGCCTCCGCAAGACAATCTGCGCGTCTTCCCGGCTCCCGCAAGCGCCACCGACGCCTCGCTGCAACTTGCCCGTCACATGGCGCGCCTCCTTGCCGATGCCAAGCAGCAAATCCAGGCCGCTGCGCGTGAGGTTGCTGCGCAGGCCGTCGCCGCCGAACACCGCATCTCCTTCGAAGAATGGGAACGGAAACTCTCCGTGGGGCGCGCGGAACTTGCCCAGCAAATCTCGAGCGCTCTCGAAAAAATTCAGCTTGAGTCCGAGACAAGTTCACGCGTGGCACACGCCGCGGCGGCGGAGGCGCTTCAGCGGGAGCTTCCGCGCTGGATTGCCCCGCAGCTCGAAGAGCTCACGCGCAATTTGACGCAGCAAATTTCGGATCGCGGCGCCGCGGAACGCACCGAACAAACACAACATCTTGCCGGCGCCGTTGAATCTCTTCGCGCTCTTTGCCAGCACGCGGAAGAATCCACATCCCGCCTACGCGCACAGACCGAACAAGCGGAAACTCAAATTGCCAATCGCGCCGCGGAATCGAGGCGTGCGGTTGACGAAGCAGCTCGGCAAAACGAAGTGGCGGCAAACGCCCATCGCGAAGCCATGCACTCAGCCGCGAACGAAATTCAGCAACAGGTCACGGCCTCGTTGTCCTCGGCGCAATCCACTTGGCAGAGCCAACTCAATCGCGAGATCGATGCGGCACAGGCGCGCTGGAATTCGACTTTGGACAGCACGCTTGCCGCATCCCAGGCAAAAGCCGCAGCTGATCTCGACGAGCATGTGCGTAGCGTCTTCTCAAACCTTCAGGAGGAAACAAACCGTCACTCCACTGCGGTCCAGGAATCCACTTCCGCCGCGGCAGCAGGACTCGATGAACATGTGCGCAGCCTCCTGTCACAAGCCCGGGAAGAAGCAGGACGCCAATCTGCCGCTGCTCGCGATTCCATGAGCGCCTCGGCAGCCGAAGCGGAGCACCGCCTAGCCGGACTGCACATTTCCCTGCAGGAACAATCGCAGCATCTCGAAACTGCTTTAGGCCGCGCCGCCGAATCCAGCGAGCGCTTGGAAAATTTCTCCGCGCGCATCGAAACTGCGCAAAACCAGGCTCTCGCGGGCTTCGAAACGCAAATCGGCGATGTGCTCAGTCTGCATCGCAACGAATTGCACCGCCAATCGGAGGCGCTCCTCGAGGAGCTCAACGCACGAATCCGCAGCACTTTTGAAGATAATTGCCAGCTCGCTCTGTCAAAGTTCGATCAGGAAATTGACTTGATGGTTCAACCGCACATCTCGAAGACCGAGGAAGCCGTTCACCGTCTCGCCGGCGGGCGCTCTCTTCTCGATGCGGCGCTGACCCTCCAGCAGGACCGCATTCGGGCATCCGCGGATGAAGCTTTCGCCGAATCGCTAGCTCGCTTCGGCGAAAACCTCGGCGGCATCGATCAGCTCTTGCAGGAAGCGGCGCAGACCGTCGCGTCGCGCAACCTCGCTGAGATCGAATCGCGGACTTCGGACCTGAAACATCAAGCCGTCGACGACCTCATGAAGTCCGCTGAGTGGTACGAGAAAAAAGCCCAGACGCAAATCCAGAGTCTCACCGAGAAAACCGTGGAACTGGCCGAGAACCAGTTCCGTGAAAAAGCCGGCGAAGTTTCCAGCGTCTTCGCCAGCGAACTCGATCATTCCAGCCGCAGCTTCATCGGCCATACGCAAACGCAGATGGAAGAAGTAGTGCGCGACGCATTCGAACAAGCGCGCGCGCTTTTCGCCGAAGCCGCTGAAACCACCACCGCGGCTTTCACCGACGAAATCCAGCGCCAGGCGCGCCAGGATCTCGATGGATTTGGCGAAGAAGTGCAACGCTCCCTGGGCGAAACGCGCGCGCAGCTCGACGCCGCCCGCGCCGAATTGACGCAAAAAGTCTCGGCCGAACAGGTAGCCTTTTTGCGCCAATTCCAAGCCAATATGACGGGCGCAATCGATCACGGAGTTGCCGAGGCAAACTCGCGAGTGAAGGCCGGTTTGTCACCGCTGCTTGATTCCTGGAACTCGACCGTCGAGGCGCACCGCACGGAACTGAAGGCTATCTACACTCAGCTTGGCGATCAGGCTGCCGAGCAGCACAGCGACCGCCTGGAAAACGTTTCCAATCGATGGATGCTTGCCACCGTGGCAAGCCTGGACCACCAATCGCGGGAAGCCGTGGCCAGCATTGCGGCCATCGCAGAGGAAAAATTGCGCGAGACTTGCGCTCAAGTTTTTGCCAATGTCGGCGATGCTCTCCGCGAACGCCTTCAGCAGATCGCTTCAAGCTTGACGCCTCCGGAGCCACCTCTGACGCGCTCGCAAACCGCCGGCGGCACCGATCGCTAGCTTTCACGCGAATTCCCGCAACGCGTCAGCCACGGCAACGATTCGCCTCTTGCGTGGGGCCGATGAATTTCTCGTTCGAGCGGCGCGCGGCAAAAACTTCGCTTGAACCAGGGCCGATTCGCCTATCGCCATCCACCCCGGTATAATCAGACATCTACACGCCCTATGGCTAACCGAGCTTATCTTCGTGTGTGGACCCGCGATTTCTCCGAATCCACACTAGTCGCCCAGTTTGCGAGATTTCTCGCCACGGCGCCGCTCTCCCCTTCGGATAGCGCTTTCCGCGGTCTGATCGTGCAGCCCATCGACGCCACGGAAATTCCGCTCGCGGAATGGGACCTCAAAGGTCAAGGCTATGGCGCAGCGGAAGTCGCGGCACTGGCCGCCCAGCACATCAACGCCGATAGTGCCTACATCGTCGAGGCGAAATGGGATCTTTGGAGCTTTGGCGCGGAGAGCCTCAAGTGGATCAATAGACCGGAGCCTTTGGTGCTGACTTGCCACGGCCCCGAATACGACAGTGGAATCGCCGCGTCCGAGGGCCACTTCACCGCTAATCTCGGCTTTGAACATTTCTTTACGGGACACGGCGGCCTGCTGGCCCCCGGCGCCGCTTCCAATCCATTCGAATCCTCCGACCATCCGGTGGAGCACACCTTTCGACAATGGATGTCTTCGCCGGGTAACCTGAAGGAATATCACGCGAAGACCCGTGAGAACATCCAACAGTTGTTCCAATGGGTCGAGTCGATCGAGAGGGCTTTGCCCGTCGAGCGCAGCCAGCTCTGGTCCGAAGGAGAACAGAACTTCGAAGCGCGCCTGGATGCAATTCTGGCGCACCGCTAGCTGCGCTCCGCTTGGAACCTCGACCCGGTGAGCGCTTCCACCAGCGGCTGGCAACAGCTAGAATTGTTGTATAACAAGCCAGACTCGCGGATGTAGAGCGGTTCACGCAGATCGAAAATATTGAGCTCGCCGGAAAATATGTAAAGCACTCCCGGCAGGCGTAGAGCACTCCGGAAAAGGATACCCAGCCGGGCGTATAGTGGGATTCAAACTTGAGATTCAAACTTGAGATTCACACTTGGAATTCACACTGACGCCGGCAACCCTCTGATGCGCAAATCGCGGCCAGCCTCTGACTGTTCCACCATCGCGGCCAGTTCCATCGCCGCCGTTGCGGCAAGCGCCCCATCTAGCCGCTCTCGCGGTCGTTTCTCTCGAAGCTCTCTAACTTTTCTTGGAACGGCCGTCGCTTGTCTAGCTTTTGTTCTTCTGCTGCTCGCTGGTTGCGGCGACGACGCTCCGCAAAAGCCGGTCGAGGAAACGGCCGCCAAGCCTGCCGAGCCCGCTGTCCCCGAAGACATTCAGGCAGCCGCGACAAACCTCCTTGGAAAAGAGACGCAAGTCCTTGTTTACGGCGATTTGGCCAAAACAGGCAAGCAACAGTTTCTTGCCGGCAACGTGGTTCCCAAAAACCCGAAGAACCCCATGCCAGGAACGATCGTAACGCGCGCCGTGCTCGCCGAAAAATCGGACGACCAGTGGTCCGAACTTCTCCGCTGCGACGAATATCTGAAAAATTCCAAAGGTTATCTCGCGATGACGCCCCTCCAGTCCGTGGCCGGCTGGCGCGTGCAGTTTGACCAGGATCCCGTCAAGGGCATTCAGTTGTACTTCACACCGATCAAAGGCGCGGGCGCTTCGGATCCTCACCTCTTGCCCATCGGCGTTGCCTGGAACCCGGTCACAAAACGTTATCAATCGCTGGACCGCACCTACGAACATTTCCTTCTCGAAACGCCTTCGCTATCCACAGCCCGGTCGGTGCTCCGATGAGCGCGGCCGCAACCTCCATCGGCGCAACCTCTACCGCCGCCAAAAAACCGCCGAAATCTTCTTCATGGAAGGATCTTGTCGGCCTCCTTCCCTATCTCGGCCGCTATCGCGGGCAGCTGACTCTGGGCATGTTCGCCCTTGTCGTTTCGAGCGTGGTCCAGAACGTGATCCCGCTCGCCACCGGTGTTCTAACGGATATTCTCGCGGGCAGCGCCCATCCCTTTGAACGAAGCGCGCAAGGCCACTTGCTGGCCGGTTCCTGGTTGAGCCGCATGATTCCCTTCTACTCGCCCCACAGCCGGCACGCTCTGGGCGTCTACTGCTTGCTTCTCATCGCTCTCGTTTCTGTGCGAGCCGTGCTTTCTTTCGTCACTCGCTGGGTTCTCATCGGCGTTTCGCGCGACATCGAATTCGATATCCGCGGCGGCCTGCTGAATCGCTTGCTCCTTCTCGAACCCGAATTCTATGTCCGTAACCGCACCGGCGAGCTCATGTCCCGGGCCACGAACGATCTCAACGCGGTACGCATGGTTCTGGGTCCAGGCATTATGTACAGTGGCCAAACCATCATCGGCATGGCTCTCGCCATCCTGGTCATGTCCCAGCTTTCGGGAAAGCTCACGCTGTGGATTCTTCTTCCCGTGCCGTTTGTGGCTATTGTCGTCCAGCATTTCGGCAAAGTAATTCACGAGCTCTACGAAAAAATTCAGGCCTCCCTCGCAACACTCTCCGCCAAAGTGCAGGAAAATCTTGCCGGGGTGCGCGTCGTGCGCGCTTACGCCCAGGAAGAAGCCGAAATTCGCGGCTTCGACGAACCCAATCGCGAATACGTCTCGCGCAACGTCAAACTCATCCGCACCTGGAGCATGTTCATGCCCTCGCTCCAGGCCATGATCGGCGTCACTTTTCTCATCGTCCTCTGGCAAGGCGGCCATCTCGTTTTGACCGGCCGCATTTCTCTCGGCGCGCTGATCGCTTTCTACAGCTACCTCGGCATCCTGGTTTGGCCCATGATCGCGCTGGGCTGGGTCACCAATATTTTCCAGCGCGGCTCCGCTTCCATGGGCCGCCTGAACCACATTCTTATTGCGCAACCGCAAATCGACGACCGCGCCGCCACCGTTCCCGCCGCACAAAACGTGGAAGGTGAAATCGAGTTTCACAATCTCACTTTCGCTTATCCGACCACCATGGCCGGAGGCAGCGCCATCTCGCGTACGAATGGCAGTCGGCCCGGCTCCGATGCGGTTCTCCACGACATCAATTTGCGAATCCCCGCGGGCTCGACTCTGGCGATTGTCGGGCCAACCGGCAGCGGTAAGACCACCCTCGCCGCGCTCGTTGCTCGTCTTTGGGAAGCCCCCGAAGGTTCCGTGCTCATCGATGGCCGCTCGATCCGCGAATGGCCCCTGGACACGCTGCGCCGAGCCATCGGCTACGTCCCGCAAGACACCTATCTCTTCAGCGAAACCGTCGGCGAAAATATCGCTTTCGGCTTGCCGAATTGCGATATGGATCGTGTCCGCGAAGCCGCCAGCGTGGCCAGCCTCGATGGCGACGTGCAAGAATTCCCCGCGAAGTACGACACCATGGTCGGCGAGCGCGGCATCACTCTTTCCGGCGGCCAGAAGCAGCGCACCGCTTTGGCACGCGCGATTGTCCGCGATCCGCGTATCCTGATCCTCGACGATTCCCTTTCGAGCGTCGACACCCAAACCGAGGAGCGCATTCTTAGCCGCCTGCGTGGCATCATGAACGGCCGCACCACGATTCTCATCGCCCATCGCACTTCGACGGTTCGTGACGCCGATCAAATCGTCGTTCTGCGCGACGGCCACATTACCGAGCGCGGCACGCACGAAGAACTTCTCGCGCGCCGTGGCTACTACGCCGATCTCTATCAAAAACAGTTGCTCGAGGAAGAGCTCGAACACGCATGACCAATATTCACGAAGAAGAGAAGCTCGGAAAAGCCTACGACGCGCGCCTGCTGAAACGTCTGGTGCAATATCTGCGCCCGTATAGGTGGCAAGTAGTGTCAGCAATGGCGCTCGTCGCGATCGTGACTCCTCTCGAGCTTGCTCCTCCCTGGCTCTTCTGGGTGGCCATTGACAGCTTTTTTACTCCCACACTGAATCACTTTATTCCAGAATCTCTGGCATGGCGCGGCGTCGAATGGATCTGCGTGGTCTACTTACTTATCCTAGTCACGGATTTCCTGGCGCAGTACGCGCAGATTAGTATCATGCAGCGCGTCGGCCAACAGACCATGTATGACATGCGCAGCGGAATTTTCGCGCGCATACAACGCCTGCCGATGAGCTACTTCGATCGCAACCCCGTGGGTCGCCTCGTCACCCGCGTTACCACCGACGTCGATGCCTTGAACGACCTCTTCGCCGCCGGCGTCGTCACCATGATCAATGACTTCTTCCTCCTAACCGTGATGGCAGCTTATCTTTTCTACCAGGACCGTCGCCTCGCGCTCGATGCCTTTGCCGTTCTCCCTTTCATTCTCGTCGTCACGTATTTCTTCCGCAAGTTCGTCCGCGACGCTAATCGCCATATCCGCACCGCTATTGCCCGCATCAACGCGTTCCTCCAGGAATACATTTCCGGCATGAGCGTTGTTCAGCTATTCAATCGCGAACGCAAGGCCCGCATCGAATTCGAAGGCCGCAACCGCGACAACATGAAAGCTTGGTACGATGCCATCCTCGCCTTCGCTCTCTTCTATCCCGCCGTCGAATTTCTCAGCGTCGCTAGCATCGCCTTGATCTACTGGGCCGGTGGCAACCGCATCCTCACCAGCGGCCTCAGCCTCGGCGTACTCGTCGCCTTCACCATGTACGCCACCCGCTTCTTCCGTCCTATCCAGGATCTCAGCGAAAAATTCAACATCCTGCAATCCGCCATGGCCGCTTCCGAGCGCATCTTCAGACTCCTGGACGAGCCCATCACCGTTCAGTCCCCGCTGCAAGCAGTTCGCCTCGGCTCTCCTCGCGGCGAAATCGAATTCCGCAATGTCTGGTTCAGCTATCGCGATGTCCCCGAGCCCGCTGACGAAGACTGGGTCCTTCGCGACGTCTCTTTCCGCATCGAGCCCGGCCAAACGCTCGCCATCGTTGGCCACACCGGCGCTGGCAAAACCACTCTCATCTCTCTGCTCCTCCGCTTCTACGACGTCCAGCGCGGCCAAATTCTCCTCGACGGAATCGACATCCGCACCATTAACATCCAGGACCTTCGCCGCCAGTTCGGCATCGTTCTGCAAGATTCTTTCCTTTTCACCGGCACTATCGACTCCAACGTCCGACTTGGCTCTCCCGGCATCGATCGCCTAACCGTCGAACGCGCCGTCGACGAGATCGGCCTCGGCGATTTTGTCCGCACACTCTCAGAAGGCGTCGACACGAGCGTAAACGAACGCGGCTCGACACTTTCCGTCGGCCAGCGTCAGCTCATCTGCTTCGCCCGCGCTCTTGCGCACAATCCCCACTTCCTCATCCTCGACGAAGCCACCTCCAGCGTCGACACCAAAACCGAGCTGCAGATTCGCGAAGCTCTCGATCGTCTTCTTTCCGGCCGCACATCTCTCATCATCGCGCATCGCTTAAGCACCATTCAATACGCCTCGCGCATCCTCGTCTTCCACAAAGGCCGCCTCCGCGAACAGGGCGCCCATCAGGAACTTCTCGCGCAGCGCGGCATCTATTACCGCCTCTACCAGCTCCAATACAAAGAACAGGAGCTCGGCCTTCCCGAAGACCAGCGCGACTCCGCCGGCACTCTTGCCGAGCAACCTCGCGGCCCGCTCCCCGCTCCTCAAACCGCCACCGACTGATCGCCGCCACCGCGCATGCCTCCCATTCCGCTCCTCATCTCCGCAGGCGAAGCTTCCGGGGATATGTACGCCGCCCGCCTTGCCACCGCCCTCCAAAAACGCGCAAACGTCGCCCTCTTCGGCATGGGTGGCCCGCAAATGCGTGTTGCGGGCGTTGACGTCATCACCGATTACAAGGAAGTCTCAGTCGTTGGCATCACGGAAATTCTCAGTCATCTTCCTTCTCTAATCCGCGCTATGCGTCATCTCGTTTCCGAAGCCCGCCGCCGCAAACCGCCGTTCGCCATCCTCACCGATTTTCCCGGTTTTCATCTCCGGCTCGCTCGCAAGCTCCGCCCGCTTGGTGTCCGCAACATTTATTACATCTGCCCGCAATTCTGGGCCTGGCGCCCCTGGCGCGTCCGCGTAATTCGCCGCCGTTTCGCTCAAGCTCTCTGCATTTTCCCCTTCGAAGAAGCGTTTTTTGCCAACGCAGGCGTCCCAACAAAATTCATCGGCCATCCGCTCGTCGGCGCCGTCGCAGCCACGCAAACCCGCGAAGAACTCTGCCGCGAACAAGAACTCGATCCCGCTCGGCCGATAGTCACGATCCTACCCGGCAGCCGTCACGCTGAATTAGCCCAACATCTGCCCATCATCCGCGAAGCCTGCATGCGTATCGAGGCGCAGCATCCCGCGCAGTTTGTCATCGCCGCAGCCGCCCACGCCGAAGTCAACGAGCTCCGCTCCGGTTGGAACCCAGGCCTAAACATCCGCGTCGTCGAAGATCAAACGTACAACGCTCTCGCCGCTGCCGATGCCGCCATTGTTTCCAGCGGCACCGCCACCATCGAAGCCGCCCTTCTCGATGTCCCCATGGTCGTCATCTATCGCGTCACTCCCCTCACCGCCCTCCTCGCCAAGCCCCTCGTCCGCACGCGCTACTTCAGTATGGTCAATCTGATCGCCGAGCGCCCCGTAGTTCCCGAGCTGATTCAAAAGGACTTCACTCCCGAGCGCGTCTCCCAGGAAGTCCTTCGCCTGCTAAACGATCAGTCCGCTCGCACTGCGCTCCGCTCCGGACTCGCCGAAGTCCGCACTCGCCTCGGCCCCCCAGGCGCCGTCGACCGCGCCGCCGACGCCATCGCCGACTTTCTTGCAACTCTCGCTGGCAACGCGTAGCCCACTCTCTGCTATCCTATATAGGCAGAACGGTGTCGCTCTGCGCCCCGACAAAAGGTGCCCATTGAAAGCTGCAATGCCCCTCCGCCGAAGAGTTGGTGTCCAGTTCCTGGTCCTATCTCTCGCTGCGCTTGCTTGCACTGCCGCCCCGCTCGGCGCCCAGGCTCCCCAGCAAGTCGGCTTTTTCGCCGATCACTACGATATTTCCGCCACACTGGACTCCACCCACCAATCCATCAGCGCGGTCGCCAAAATCGACTTCCGAGCTACCACCGTTACCGGCAATCTTCGCGTCGAACTCCATCCCAATCTCATCGTGAGTGCGGTCACCACCGCTGACGGTAAATCCATTGGTTTTGGCCGCGACTCGATGAACCCGCTCTACGTCCTCGTCACTCTTCCCACGCCCGTCGCCACGGGCGGCCACGTCACTCTGACCTTCACTTATTCCGGCTTGCTCGCCAACGCCGAAAACAGCCCCGTCCCCGGCGTTACCGCCGCTATGATCGGCCACGACAGCGCCTACCTCTTGCTTCCCTCCAGGTGGTTCCCTCTGACCGACTTTCCTTCCAACCGCTATACCGCCACGTTTCATCTGAACGTCCCGGACAATTTCGCGGTCGCCGGTTCCGGCAAAGCTTCCGCCCCGACGCCCATGTCGGGAACCGCCGCTACAGGCGGCGGCCGCCTCCTGTATACCTTCGACTGCCCCACACCCGGTCCGCACGGAACCTTCGTCGCTGGAAATCTGCAGTTGAACCCCAAACAATCCGAAGGCATGGACGTAGCCGTTTACGCGCCGCGCGAGGATTCGGCGAATGCCCAAGGTTTCGCGGATGATGTCGCCCACGCAGTCACGGTTTTTTCTGATCTGTTCGGCGGACTGAAAGATCCGAACATGACCATCATCCAATTGCCCGACGGCACCGTCCGAGACTTTTCCGCCCCCGGCGTTCTTTTACTCAGCCGCCGCCTCTGGGAGCCGAAATCCGCCGAGCGCACCATTGCCGGCCTCGTCGCCGCGCAGTGGTTTGGTAACTCCATCCTTCCGTCCAGTCCCGGCGATGTTTGGATTACCGATGGTCTGGCCCGCTATTGCGAAGAACTCTACGCCGAGCAAAGCGCCGGAAAAGAAGCTGGTCTCCGCGCCGTCGACGAATTTGCCGTCGGCGCTCTGATGTATGAAGACGCTGCTCCTATCGCCCAAGCCGCCCGGCTCGCCCCATATTCCAGCGATTATCAATCCGTAGTCCTCAATAAAGGGGCGATGGTTTTTCACATGCTTCGCGCCCTCATGGGCGACGTCGCCTTCCGCAATCTTCTCCACGATTTTGCGGTCAAGTACGCTGATAAAACCGCACGCATCGACGATTTCATCAACCTAGCCGACAAGGACGTCCAGGCCGCCGCACCGCCCGGCACCGTCCCGCCGAATCTCCGCGCCTTTTTCGCCCAGTGGCTCAATTCCACCGGCGTCCCTGATTTCACGCTCGACTACGTCGTCTATCGCACACCGAAAGGCTTTCGCATCGTCGGCAAAATCAAGCAGCCCATCGACACGTTCAGCATGCCCGTGCAGCTGCGCGTAGATACCGAAGGCAACCCCGAAACAAAGTGGGTGGATGTTCTTGGCCTCGAATCGCCGTTCACCATCGAAACGTTCGGCCGTCCCAAACCCGGCGGTATAAAAATCGATCCCAATAATCTCGTCCTGAAGGGCAGCACTTCCCTGCGTGCCCGCGCCGCCATCGCTCGTGGAGAAGAACTCGCCGAGCAAGGCCTCTATTACGACGCTATCAAGCAGTACCAGCGAGCGCTCACGATCCAACCAGGCCGCCCACTCGCCAATTTCCGCATGGGCGAAGCGTTCTTCTACCAGAAGAACTATCAAGCCGCCGCCAACTCTTTCCGCGAAGCTCTGCAAGCCGTTCCCGAGCCCTCCGAAAAGTGGACCGAAGTCTGGGGCCACGTCTATCTCGGGAAGATTTTCGATTTGCTAGGCCAGCGCGAACGCGCCGTCAATGAATATAGCAAGGCCCGCCAAACCAACGACAATACCGGTGGCGCCCAGGCTCAAGCCGAAGCCCTTCTTAAAAAACCCTATTCCGAAAGCGGCGTCCTGATGGCAACGCCCGCAACAGGCGGGGCCCCGGCCTCTGCCGCACCTCCGCAGCCGCCCGCCGCGGGTGATCGCCCGACACTAAAACGCCCCAATCCCAGTCAGTAAGAAGCCTTCAACCGAAAAATATTCAATCGATGTAAAACGCGCGCTCCACTTTTCGCGCGGCTTCTCATCTCTAACAAACCTTTCGGGAACCGGGGGCCCCGCGCAAAGTCGCAGCGTCGCGAGCGTGGCGCTCAGGGGTTCTTTGGCTTTTCGATGCCCTGATCGGTCCGCACCGAGAACAGCAGAAAATTCGTGAACGCGTGACTGATCATCGCGCGATGATCGCCAAAATCGTCGTACGCATCGACAGCCTGCGGCAGCCAAACTCTCACGTTTTCCGTGCGAAACTGGACCGGAGCGTAGTCAATCGAAAGGTACATCTGTCTCACGTTTGCCGCCGGGATCGCTTCCATCAGGCTCGTCTCCAAGTGCAAGACCTCGCCGGAATCCTGGGCAATCCATGCCCGCCCTTTAAGTTCGGCGGGATAGGCAACGCCTTTGACACTAAAGGAAGCGGTGTGGCTTGGCCTGTCCTTCCGTTGCTGAAAATGCACGACCCATGCCGGCTGACGGTTCCATTCCGTTGCGCCCTCGCACTTCATCTCGTAGTCGCCTTGAAAGTTCGAAAGAAAAATCAAGGCCAGGTCCGGCAGGCCAACGTCCTGGCTGCTGGCGGGAAAATCGTGGCTGCCTCGCTCCGGCGTACGGCTTTCCTGCACCCCGAGCCCTCCTAGGCTCTGCTCAAAATCTACAGTGTAATCAAACGTCCCTCTGCCATCTTCAAGGAGAAGTCCCATGCTGCCGAGCACTCGATATTCAATCTTTTCTTCGGCTGTAAAATTTTGAAGATTGGTGACCAACTCATTGGCACGGGCGCCTGCTTGTTCAAGCACATTCGATAGGATGCAGGGCGGAGAGGCAATTCGAGACCGGAGAGGCGCATCCACGTCCGGCGGATACCAGAACAGTTGCTTGCTTTTCGCCTTTTTCTCCGCGTCTTTAGCCTTCCGTGCAACCGGCTCAGGCGTAGCCGCCGGAACAATTGGTGCTGCCGAAATTTCTGACGATGCTGTGATTTGCGGCGCCGCCAGGGCTTTCGGAGGCGCCAAAGTTTGCGGCGGCGCTGGAGTTTGCGGAGCAGCCGGCGTGGTCGACCCGCTCGATCGCGCTGCCTCCTTATCCGTCTTCGGCGCAAAGTAGCCCTGTCGTGCTTGCAGCCTCACGCCCTTGCGCTCCACTTTCACCTTTAGCTGATGATATGTCCCGTCCGCCTTCAATTTCCTCGGCGAAAACTCCAGCAGATACACGCACTCCGGCGCCAGCGTCAGGCTTTTGAATCCTCCTTCAAGGTCGTTGCTGTTGTGGAAGAAAGTCCCGCCCGTACCGTTCGCAAGCTCCGCCATGACGTCCTCATCCAGATTCATCGCGTCGCTGCGATACTTTAGAATTGAATAGTAAGGCCCTCCTTGCACGCTGGCGTCGATTTCTGTGCTGTACAGCCCTCGAGCATCCAGCGCACTGATGATCACATTGGATTGCGCTGCAAGGTCCAGAATCCGCGATTTCTCCGCGACCGCTTCTGGAGTAATGGTTAGGAAGCCCGGAGACACGAGGATCAGCGTGCGTTGCCCCTGCAGTTTCCCCATTTTCCGCACGAACTCCCCCATCGTATCCAGCGTTGCCGAAACATCGTGTTCGCCGACCGCCAAAGATTGTGACGCGGCGGATCTCACGATGCTCTCCACCATGCTTTGCGTTACGCCGTGAAGATGCGAGCAAGTCAGGTAATCGGCCCCGGCGAGATGTAAGGCTTCTTCGTTGTGTTTGTTTTGGATCAGGTCCGCCTGGTAATAGTCGATATTAGGGCAGGAATGCTCATCGTGCCGGTAGAGCTCGCGTACATGCAGCTTCGTGACCGCTTCTTCCAGTGCCGCGCGATCCTGTGTCAGGCCGCTATTCATCCCGGAAGTGGAAACCACAGCAGCCATGTCCGAATCGCCCAGCGACTCGCCCAGCATCTTTTCTGCTACTTTTTGAGTTCGCAGTAAATCGCCCGCAGAAAGGTGTAGGTCGTCAAACAAGAAAACAAGGAAGCGTTGTGGAGTGACAAGCGACGGAGGCACCATCGCTGGAGACGGCGCGGCGGGCGGCGGTTCAGCCGCTTTCGTGCGGCTCTCCGTTCCCGCGAACTTCTCAACCGTGAATCCGGAAATCTCTTGCCGTTTGTTCTTGTCAAAAACCTGGAAGTCTTCTTTTCTCAGATCCCCCACCACGCGGCCTTGCGCATCGCGAACCACCACCGGCACGAGCACCGCATTCACGTTCACTTCGATCTTGGGGGCCGCTTCCGGAGCCTGCGCTTCTTTCTGTTGGGCTGTTAGCTGTGCACACAGAAATAAGACGAGGCAGCTTGCAGCAGCCACCGGAAGAAACTTCGTGTTGGAATTCGTAGCGATCCCTTGATTCTACGCTTTCAGAATAGCTGGCCGCTCGAAAACCGAGATTCGTCAAGGGCGGGCTTTTCATTCGCAGCTGCCGGAATGTGGCAGGCAAAAGCCGTTGGAGGTTCTGCAAAGCTCCCGATAAAATGAAATCATATCTCACAAAAAAGCGCGCCCAACTCACGGAAAGAACAGATTGCGCCATCACAAACGGCCCCGACAATTTCCTCGAATAATTTCCCCCGGATAGCAATTTTGCCCTTGACAGCCACATATCGCTAGGTATAGTGAATATTGGGTAAACGTGTAATCGGTTCCCGGAACGCCAATCTCCGTGATTGGCGTTTTTTTGTTGGGACCGCCTGTCTTGCCGCAAAACATTTAGAATGAACACTTACACAAGAATGCCCCATCTTGCAGCAATTCCGTGCTCTAACCGCCTTTAGAATCAACACTTGCAAAGCTGTGTCAAAACAAACAACTTAAACTCCCTTTAGAATGAGCGCTTACACAAAACCCCAAGGGGGGTGGTCCGCGCAGCGGCGGCAAATACAAGGAAGGGTTCTTCTCTGCTAGACTATGCCACCATGAAAACATTCATCCTTCGTACCCTTTGCCTGGTAGTTTTCCTGGCTCCTCTCGCAGCCGCCCAGGATGTCATTCCCCTCTACCCTGGCACGCCGCCCGGCTCGACGCAGGAGAACTATCCCGAGAAAGAGTACTTCTCGAAAAGCTGGAACACCGAAGTCGTCGCTAACGTCACCAAGCCGACGCTGACCGTGTTCAAGCCATCTCCGGAGTTGAAGAACGGCACCGCCATAGTGATCTGCCCTGGCGGCGGTTTTATGGCCCTCTCCATCGACAGCGAAGGCACAGACGTCGCTAAGTATCTGGCGGCGAAAGGCGTCACGGCCTTTGTTCTCAAGTATCGCCTCGCGCACACCGGCGAGGACGCCACCGAGGAATTTGCGGCGATGTTTTCAGGAGACAGGCAGAAATTTCAAGAGATACTGGCCAAGGTCGTTCCCCAGTCCATCGCCGACGGGCTGGCGGCGGTCACCTATGTTCGGCAGCATGCGTCCGAATGGGGAGTTTCTCCCGACCGCGTCGGCATTATCGGATTCTCTGCCGGTGGAACAGTCGCTGCCGGAGTCGCCTTTCGTTACGCGCCGGATGGCCGGCCCGCCTTCGCAGCCTTGATCTACGCCGCCGGAAGCTTTTTTAAGGATTCTCCCGTCCCAGCGGACGCGCCGCCTCTGTTTGTCGCGGCTGCCACCGATGACAACCTCGGACTCGCGCCGGACAGCGTCGCTTTGTACGAGAAGTGGACCAGCGCTCACAAGCCGGCCGAACTGCACATGTACGCGAAGGGTGGCCACGGCTTCGGAATGCGAAAGCAAAATATCCCTACGGATCATTGGATCGACAGGTTTTCCGATTGGCTGGAGTTTCAAGGTTGGCTGAAGAAGTGACCGCCAAGACTTCGCGGCGATTACGGTTGGCAACCTCCTGGCAATCCGCGTAATCGGGCGCCGAGGATCGAGCTGATTTCCCTTCTCCGGTTACCGCGTTTATCGGGGACCTACGTCGTATTGGGGTGCGGGGAAGTTCACTCATGAACAATTGCCTTCAATAGCCTATGAAACTTCGTTATCGTATAATCCGCTCAAATGGGCCAACCAGAATTCAGTCGCTCGACTCATCCATACCAGGCGCGGAGCAGCAGTTGTACTGTGCGTTACCGGCTATCTCGCGGCCTTGAGTGTTCGGGATGTGCTATGGCATCAGCCACGCGAGCACCATTGGCCTCTAGACTTAGACCAGCCATGTTTACGATTTAGACCGGCTTGGTTAATGGCATATTTCGCTGCCAGCCTGGGTCGTAGCGGGGCGCTAATCTGGGGTTCTACGCAGCACTATCTCTGGGGTGGGGTCGCTGCTTTACCGGATTGCTCAGGGCAAGGAGCGCGTTTTAGTAGTTGCCTGGGCGTGCACCTATCCTTCCTTGGCTTAATCCAGTTTCTAGTTTCAGCCGTCTGCGGCTACCGCAATTGATCCCGTAAAAGCCATTATTTGGCGGGAGGCGCCAGCATTGCTTGCGGCTGTGGATATCTTCTTCAATATGCCTGCAAGTGGCTACCCTCGGGTCGAGAATCTAAACATCCCGAAACACATGAGAATAGGTCGCCATTTCGTCATCACCGGTCGCCCAGTCAAGCTACTAGACCCTTTGAATTGTGTCTCGTAACTCCCGATAGGTCGTAACCGGACAAGTGTCCGTTGAGACCCTTAAACGAAGCTCGAGGAGGTAATTAGCGATGACCTCGAAGCGAACCTTTGGGCCTGCTGCCTCCGGGACAGGGTCGTGGTCGGTTGCTGGCGAAGTGGGCGGCCTTTAAGATTGATACGAATGCCCACGGCGATTGGTATTGATTTTGGCACGACGAATAGTTCCATCGCGCACGCGAACGACGCTGGCGAGGTTGTGCTTGCTCAGTTTCCATATATGGGCGAGGTGACGGCTGCGTATCGGTCGCTTCTGTATCTGGAGCAAGTGAAAGAGCGTGGCGTGAACGCGCTCAAATCATGGAGCGGGCCAGAGGGTATTGCGCACTACCTCGCTGCGGATCACAAAGGGCGGCTGATTCAATCGCTAAAATCCTTTTTGAGTAATCGCAACCTTCAAGGTACGGAAGTTTTTGGCCGAAGACACACGCTGGAGGATTTGATCGCGCGTATCTTGAGAGACCTGCGTGAAAAGGCCTCGGCCCAGTCTGGCGCCCCCATTTTGAGGGCCGTTGTTGGCCGCCCGGTGCGATTTGTCGGAGCCGAGAGCGCGGAAGAGGATCGCTATGCGGAGAGCCGTCTTAGGACCGCATTCAAGACGGCGGGGTATGAGTCCGTACAGTTCGAGTTCGAGCCGATAGCGGCCGCGCACTACTACGAGTCCACACTGGATCACGATGAACTGATTCTGATTGGAGATTTCGGAGGTGGCACGAGCGACTTTTCTTTGCTGAAGGTTGGTCCAGGCGTCCGGCGCAGAGGCAGAACCGCGGCGGACCTTCTAGGCAACGCGGGCGTCGGCGTGGCGGGGGATTCGTTTGATGCGAAGCTCATTCGGCATCTTTTGTCTCCGGCCCTGGGTGCCGGAACGGACATGCGTTCGATGAAAAGGCTTTTGCCGGTGCCGTCCTGGATCTATGGCAAGTTGGAACACTGGCATCATCTTTCGTTTTTGAGGGCTAGGGACGTGATGGACTTGCTCACGCGTATCAGGACGGATGCGGTCGAGCCTCAGAAAATCGCTGCTTTGATCCATCTGATAAAAGAAGATCTGGGATATCAATTGCACCAGTCTGTGCAGGCAGTGAAGTACGAATTGTCGAACAAAGCGGCAGCCACGTTTCGTTATTCGGATGGAGCTGTAGATCTAACCGCGGCCGTAAAGCGTTCTTCTTTTGAAAGTTGGATTTCCGACGAGTTGAAGCAGATCGAGTCTTGTTTGGACTCCTTGCTTAAGGCAAGCGGGGTTCACGCAAGAAACGTAGATGCCGTGTTCCTGACGGGCGGAACGTCGTTCGTGCCAGCGGTACGAAGAATCTTTGCCACGCGCTTCGGAGAGCAACGGATTAGGACAGGAAATCAATTTACCTCGGTAGCATGGGGCTTGGCGCTCAAAGGGGTAGCCGTCGCGTGCGGCAGCTCTGGCTAAATTCCCCCGGCGCTCGCCGAGGAACCCGTCTGCAGCTTCTTCCAGGCTCGAGTGAACACGTCGCAGGCACGGTCGTCGAATAGCACGAAGTAAATCTTCTCGACCGACGGTTGCGACTTCAAATGCAAGATTGCTTCTTCAAGCAGAATAACCGCGCATTCCTCCATCGAGAAGCCGGCTATGCCCGTGCCAACCGCCGGAAAGGCGATCGTCTTTAGCCCACGCTCCGCGGCGATTCGCAGAGAATGCGCCACGGAGTTACGCAGGTTCGCCGCGGTCGTTCGTCCGCCTAGCTGCATGCTGGCCGCATGAATCACGTGCCGCGCTTTCAGCTTGCCACCGCCGGTGATCGCCGCGTACCCGACCGGGATGCTTCCAATCTCATCGCACTCGCGCTGGATTTCTTCTCCGCCCTTGCGCCGGATGGCCCCCGCAACACCCGCGCCCAGCTTCAAATCGTTGTTCGCGGCGTTGACGATCGCGTCCGTATCCATGTCCGTCAGGTCGCCCTGCTGGATCACGATTTTTTCTGAGAGCGGAGGATTCATGTGTTTGCCGGCGGCTTCTACTTCAGCAATTTCTTATAGGCGGCTTCATCGAAGCCCAGGACGATTTGGTCGCCGCGGATCACCACGGGCCGCCGGATCAAATTCGGCGTCGCTGCCATCAGCTTGATCGCTTCCGCTCTCGATGGCGGCTTCTCACTCATGTTTTTCGCGCGATAAAGTTCGTTCCGCGGATTCAGAAACGATTTGTAATCGCGAGCGCCAATGAGCTGGTCGAGTTCCGCTTCGCTCAAACGATTTTTGTCCAGATCGCGCGAATCCAGTTCAGCGCCATGATCGAGCAAGAAACTTCTTGCTTTGCGGCAAGTCGTTCAAGTCGGTTTCTCGAGAAAGCGCAATCTAATCTTCGCCATGTGCCGCTACGCCGCCCTCGCGCTAAATTCCGCGCATCGTTATTTATTTCATTACTTCATTAAGCCGTTGCGTCTTTACATCTCTTGTCTAGTATCGCGGAACCTGCGGATCAATCTCAACCGACCATTGATCGATCCCGCCGGTCATGGATTTCGCACCCTCGACGCCCTGCTGCCTCAGCCAAGCCGCTGCGTCCAAGCTCCGCATCCCACGGTGGCAATAGCAAATCACGTCGTCCGCGTCGAGCAGCGTGTTCAGGTTCGCGGGCAGCGTTCCAAGGGGAATCAATTTCGCTCCAGCAATCCGGCACAATTCATACTCCCACGGCTCGCGCACATCCACGAGCAGCAATTTGTCGCCTCGTCCGATGCGCTCGTTCACTTCTTTCGCCGTGATTTGGATATCTTCCATTTTAATTTATCGCCGCGGGGAATACGCGGGATCGCAGGGTCATTTGCCTTTAAACTTCGGAGGCCTCTTTTCGAAAAATGCCCGAATCCCCTCGTTGCAATCCTCCGAATGAAAACACTTCATCTGCAGCTCGACTTCGTGTTCGAGTGCTTTCACCAGCGCCTCTTTGTCGCTTCCAAACATAAGCTTCTTCACCGCACGGATGGCAATCGGAGGCCCCTGCGCGATCTTTTGCGCCAAGGTCTTTACTTCCGCTTCCAACTGCGCCGCCGGCACAACACGGCCTACAATCCCCAGCCGCAGCGCCGTCTGCGCATCGATCATATCCCCGGTGTAAAACATCTCGGCAGCCGTCGACGGTCCGACAAGCTGCGGCAGAAAAAACGTCCCGCCATAATCCGGAAAAAGACCCACCCGCGCAAAGTTTTCTCCAAAGCTTGCCGTTTCAGCCGCGATGCGGATGTCCGCCGCAAGCGCGATGTTCATCCCGGCTCCGGCCGCGGCGCCATTCACAGCTGCAATTACCGGCTGCGGCATCAGCCGCATTTTCAAAACGGCTTGCATTCCCGAGCGCAGGATCGGACCTAGCTCCTCCGTCTGATTGAGCTCGCGCCCCTTGCTGATAGCCCCGAGATCGCCGCCAGCGCAAAAAGCGCGGCCCGCGCCGCTCAGCACAACGACATGAATGGAATCATCGTCGGCAATCCGCGTGAGCGCTTCGTTTAACGCCGTCGAAAGCTCGCCATTGAGCGCGTTAAGCTTCTCGGGACGATTGAGCACGAGCAGCGCGATGCCGCCGTGCTTGGTTTCCAGGAGGACCGGCCCCGCAGGCGCCGTCTGCGTTGCGTTACTCATAAAAATTCTCCGTGCTAGCGTTCCGTGGCGTCATGTTCCTTGGTGTCGCGTTCCTTTTCGGTGCGCGCCACGACCTGCGCCAGCTTGCGAAAATGCTTCAATCTGTCGCTCTTGCCCTGTGCGTTCTGTCCGCTGGTGGAAGGCAATACGTAAACACGCGCCCCATATAACGATTCCTTCTGCAGGCCGAATTTGCACTTGCGCTGGGAAAATTGCTCGTAAACAATTCTTCCGTTAAACGCCACAACGTGCGGCGTGAACTCTTCCAGCTTCTGCGACAGAACGATTCGCCCTTCCGCGAAATCTCCCCGCGTCAGCTCTTCGACGGTCTTCGTCGGCCGCTTCACAAGATCGGTAAGTCCGATGCCGAATTCGATGACGCGTTTGTCGTCGTGATAGTCGAACGACTCCGGCACTACGCCGCTTTCATAAAGGATTGGCCAGAACTCGTTGGTGCGTCCAGCATAGTAGTGGCCCACGCGCACGGAAGATTCGTTCGGATTGCATCCGACAATGACCAGCTTCATGCCTTTTCGCAGATGGTCCGGCAGCGTTCGCATGCTCCTAGTGTTGCCTATTTCCTCTTCCCAGCGCCAGAGATTCGCCGCGGACGGTCCCAATGGTCAAGGTCCGTCGCTGCTTTTCGGACTCTGATTGACTGCAATGAACTAGAGAGTTTCCCGCTAAAGTGCGGAACGACCCGGCACGAAAGGAAAGCGAAAAAGATAGAGGGCTTCCAGATTTTTGACGATGCAAAACTGCTGAGGAACCAACCAGGTCTTGATAGCCCATCGCGGTCTTGGAATGCCCGAACCAAACTTTAGTCAGGCGCACACTCGCTGTCAAGCGTTCCCGCTTCTGCTGATTTCGCTGGCATCTTGGTCTTTCCGGCTTCGCAGCCGCGCGAAGTGCTGCCGGACAAAACAGCACAAAGAATTCTGAATCCCAGGGCTGTGCTATCTCATCGAAAGAAAGCAGTGAGGCGTGTGCTGCGGTGATTTGTGCTAACTTTAAGACGGAGATATTTGGAGCAGGGTTGCAGTTCAGCCCTCGACAAATTTTGAGCACACCAAACCCACACCGGCTTCCTTCGACCGTTGTCCGCGAAGACGAGCATTTGCTCGTCGCAGCGGCGAAATCGGGCGACGTTGCCGCTTTCGAGGAACTCGTCAGCCGCTACGAGCGCAAGATTTTCCGGCTGACAATGAACATCACCGGCAATCGCGAGGATGCCGAAGATGCCATGCAGGACGCCTTCCTCAAATCCTATTCCCATTTGAAAACGTTTCAGGGCGATTCGCGGTTTTACACCTGGCTGGTTCGCATCGCTGCGAATGAAGCGTTGATGCGGCTGCGAAAGCGCCGGCCGAATCAATTTTCTCTGGACGAACCCGTCGCTGGCGACGAGGATTTGATGCCGCGCGAGTTGCGGGATTGGGGACCGGGACCGGAGCAGCGTTTTGCACAAGTCGAGATGCGGGAAATTTTGTCCAGCGTGATCGAAGAGCTTGAGCCGGATTACCGGATGGTTTTTGTGCTGCGGGACATCGAGGAGCTTTCGACGGAAGATACGGCTTCCGCGCTGGGTATTTCCGTGCCGGCCGTGAAATCGCGGCTCTTGCGCGCGCGGCTAAAGCTCCGGCAAAAGTTAGACCGTTATTTCAAGCAGGGTGGCGCAAATTGAACTGCGAAGATATCATCCACGAACTTTCCACTTACATCGACGGCGATCTTGATGCGAGTATGAAGCGCGAAATCGAGCAACATCTGGAAGATTGCCACGAGTGCAAGCTGGTGGTTGACCAGACGAAAAAGACGATCCAAATCTTTTGCGACTGCCAGCCGGTGGAATTGCCGGGCGATGTGCGCAACCGCCTTCACGAAGCGTTGCGACGCAAATTCAAAGACGCGGCGCAGTAGTCAGCGCGACACACCTGGCACCGCGTCCTTCCAGAAAGGCAATTCCCTTCCCAGTTTTTTCTCCTTTGCTAAGGCATAGACTTTCATCGCGGCCGCTAAATCCCACGAAGCAATCCCATTGGACTTGAAAAGCGTCACTTCGGCATCGCTGGTGCGTCCAGAAGTTTTACCGGCGACGACATCAGAGAGTTTCTTGACGCCCGTCCAGCAAATCTCGTCACCCTGAAACGCAAGGATAAGGTCGCCAGCTTCCTGGCGCGATTGCTCGATGGAATCCACGACGATGACATCGGCGCTCTTCACGGCATCATCATCGAGCTCGCGCTTGTGCGCGTGATTGGCGCCGATGGCGTTGATGTGTACGCCGGGCGCCAGGTCCGCGCCGCTCACGACGGGATTGGCTGAGGTGGTCGCCGTACACAGAATGTCGGCACCGCGGACGGCGTCGCTTGAGGAACCTACGCCCACCACCGGAAAGCCAAGCCTCTCGGTCATCTCTTTCGTGAAGTTTTCACGCTTGGCGGGATTGCGGCCAAAGACTCGCGCGGACTCGATCTTGCGCACTTGAGCGATGGCTTCGAGTTGCGTGCGTGCCTGTCCTCCTGTGCCGATGATGGCGGCAACGCGACTATTCTGGCGTGAGAGATATTTTGTGGCCACGCCAGAAGCGGCGCCGGTGCGCAACTGGCCGAGGTAGTCCGCTTCAATCATCGCGACCAGATCACCGGTGCGCATTTCATAGAGCGGCACCATGAACCGGATCTTTCCTTGGACATACGTATACTGCTTCATGGCGATAAAGCCGGCAGAAAAATCCGCCGCGGCCATGTAGTGAAAGAATCCCCCACCGGGCAATTCAAAACGGCGGCGGGGATGAACAACGACTTCTCCACTAGCCTGCTTTCGCGAAATTTCTTCGACCGCTTCGATAGCCGCGGACATCGTGAGCACAGCTCGCACTTCGGCTTCGCTGATATGCAGCGTCATTCTTCATTTTCCTTTCGCAGGGCCGCACAATTCGATTTGCGCAACCGACATGAACGTGCGGATTATTCGAAATCAACTATTTTGCAATTGGATTGCTTTTTCCAGCGCGCACGGATTTCTTCGCCGGCTCGCCGTCTTCGCGGATGCGGCGGACGACCGTTTGTATCAGACGATAGACGCGCTCTTCTTTATCGCCGTCCATCTCGCGGAAACGAAACTCCGGTTCGCCTTTTGCGCTTTTGCCAACCTGGACCGGCAATTGGCCGCAAAGGTCGTTTTCGATGAAGGCGGTCTCGTAGCGCTCCTTGCGCAAGTTCCAGGTATAGGCGCGAATGGTGGTGAAATCGCAAGGCTGGCCTTCCGAGCCGCGGGCCGCAGCGAGCAAATACTGGGGCTTATCGCCGGAAGGATCGCTGATGCGGTTCAGCTCGAACCAGGCGATGGGGCGAATATTCGCGGAGGTAGCCTCATTGCGAATGGCGTCGGGCAAATCGAGCTCGATAAATCGCGCGATGACCCAGCCGGCGATGGGCATGGTTTGATCGCCGGGCTGCGTCGTAGTGGTTTCCGCGGCGCGCGCCGTGGATTCTCCTGGCGGACGCGTGGCGACGGCACGCACGAGAAACCAATCTTCTTTTTTCGTGTCCGGCGGCTCGTTGGACGGCTCTTTTTCATCCGAGACCTGGACCCAATCGGCTACAGCCCGGCCAACTATTTCGACGGGCACGCCGCGGCCAAATTGATAAAGCCGCGCCTGCGTGCGGCCCGGAGCAACGCGGAGATTGGTGGGGACTTTGGTGCGGCCAGTGGCTTGCACGGGCATCGGCACAACCATCTTGAGAAGCTTCATGCTGCGCTGCCAGAGCGCAGGCTCTATCAGGTAGCGCCCTTCGACCCAGCCCAATTCTCCGGCGACCGTTCGCACCTTGATGCTGTCGTTGCGGCGGCCGACGACATCGACGCGATCGCCATAGTGCAGCGTGTCCACCGGTTCGCGCACTTGTGCAACGCTGCTCCAAAGCACGGCCGTGCGTTCGCCTACGTAAGCCTCTCCCAGCGATTCGTGCTTGGGCCTGAAGTACCAGGCCAGAAGGGCAACGAGAAGAAGCAGCGGCACGGCAATCAGAAGTTTGCGTTTCATGCAGTACTTTCAATGGACTTGATCACGGATGAGCGCGCGAAGCCCTGGGAACTGACAGCCGGGCGCGGCAGATCGGCTAGGATGCGATGAGATGACATTCGATTCAAATGCCTCAACCGTTCTTCTACAAGAATTGTACCTGATTCTTGGCTGAGTCCAGAGCCGAGCATGCGCCATATGTTTTTCTGCTAAAATGCCGCTGCGTCCAAGCTGTTCTTTAATTCGGCGGTAAAGGAACTCGATGAAATCTCTCAATGCGCTGCAGCCGCTGGGCTTGCTGTTTCTTCGCGCAGCATTAGGCCTCATTTTCATGTCGCAGGGTTACCCGCTGCTGGCCCACAGAACGGGAGCAATGCAGGCTCTCTTCGTCCAGCACGGCGTTCCGGGATATTTTGTTTTCGTTTCTGGAGTGCTGGAACTTTTTGGAGGAGGATTGCTGCTGCTGGGACTGTTTACGCGGGGAGCAGCGCTGCTTTTGGCCATTGAGATTGTTTTGCTGACATGGAAGGTCTATCCGCCACACAGCTATCTGGCCGTGGCGGAATACGCATACCCGCTGGCGCTGGCGGCAGCATGTTTTGCGCTGGCTACGACTGGGGCGGGACTGATTTCCGTGGACTACCCGCTGTTCGAGAGCGGCGGAAAATCACGCGCACCGCGAAGTGCGAAGCCGAACAAATAGGCATGTTTAGGCGGGCTTCGGAACTTGCGAGGGGTTTTCTTAACACAGAGTTCGCAGAGTACACAAAGACAAAAAGAACGGGTCAACGTATTCCGCGGCGATTGCGGGCAGAGATTCTACGTGGTTGAGACGGTAGTCGAGGTGGGCACGACTCCGCCGGGAGCGATTGGCAGAACCATCCAGAGAATGAGGTAAGCGAGAATGCCCGTGCCGCCGCAAATCACGAGCAAGAGCCATAGGACGCGGATGATCGTCGGATCCATGTCGAAATAGTCTGCGAGGCCGGCGCACACGCCGGCGACTTTCTTGTCTGTGCTGGAGCGCATCAGGCGCTTGGGAGCGCCAGTGGCGGGAGAAAGGCCTGGCGCGCCGGTTTCGGGCTGCTTTGCGCCGCAGTTGTAACAAAATTTCGAACCGACGGCGATGTTTTTGCTGCAGTTTGGGCAAGTCATTGGAATACCCTCCAATAAAGGTGATTCGAGCTTTCCCTACAATAGGATACGCCAAACGGGGTGAAAAAGTTTCATAGAGCTGGGCCCGGAAGGGCAAGGTGGGCTGGCACGAGCAGCGAACAGAAAAGAGCACAGGTTGAAGGCTGTGCTACTCAGTATTCGAGCAGTTGTTTGACGGCGGCGGTGATGTGGCTGGTCTGCGGGAGGATTACGTCTTCCAGCTTCGGCTGATATGCGCAGAAAGTATCCATGGCCGCGACGCGCTTGACCGGAGCGTCGAGTTCTTCGAAGAGTTCGTCGGCGATGCGGGCGGCGATTTCGGCGCCGTAGCCCCAGCTCAGCATGTCTTCATAAGCGACGATGACGCGATGCGTTTTTTTGACGGTGTTAGCGATGGCTTCCCAGTCGTACGGGGAGAGCGAACGCAGGTCCACGATTTCGACGGAGACGCCTTCGCGAAGCAATTGCGCGGCGGCAACTTCCGCGCGGTGTACCAACGCGCCATAGGTAATGATGCTGACCTCGGAGCCTTCCGTAACCAGGCGGGCTTTGCCAAAGGGAACGGTGTAATCCGGGCCCGGATACTCGGAGCGATTGTAAGGCTGGCGATAGAGATGCTTGTGCTCTAGAAACATGACCGGATCATCGCAGCGGATGGCGGTGCGGAGCAGGCCGGCGACATCGAGAGCCGTTGACGGCATGACCACACGAAGTCCGGGACAATGCGTGAAAATCGATTCGCCGCTCTGGCTATGATAGATAGCGCCGCCGGTTAGATAGCCACCGATGGCGACGCGCAAAACGACTGGCGCTTTGAAGACCCCGTTGGAGCGCCAGCGCATAACGCAAAGTTCATCACGGATTTGCATCATGGCAGGCCAGATGTAATCGAAGAATTGAATTTCGGCGACGGGCTTAAGGCCGCGGGTGGCCATGCCGATGGCGCGGCCGACAATGCTGGCCTCCGCGAGGGGCGTGTTGAAAACGCGATCGTGGCCGTACTTGCGCTGCAATCCAGAAGTGGCCTTGAAAACGCCGCCCTTGCCCTTCACTTGCTTTAAGGTCTCTTCGCGGCTGGCGTCGGCAACGTCTTCGCCAAAAACAGTGATGCGTTCGTCTCGAGCCATTTCGTCGGAGAGCGTGGCGGCGACCATTTCGACCACGGTCTTGGGGGCACCGTGAAGCTGCGGCTGGGATTCGAAAGCGGAAGAGGTAGGATCGACATCAGGCGAATAGACGTTTACGCGAATCGAATCAATCGATGGCTCTTCGGCGGCGAGCGCTTCGTCGGCGGCGTTACGGACCTCTTGGTCGACTTCTGCTTCGAGGGCTTCTATTTCTTTCTGATCGAGAATCCCTTCGCGAACGAGTAAGAGAGAAAACTTCGAGATCGGATCGCGATGCGCTTCGTCCTCGCGCTCTTCGGGCGTTTTGTAAAGTTTTTCATCGTCGGAGAGCGAATGAGAATACGGCCGCGTGCAATGGGCGTGAATGAGAGCAGGCCCGCGGCGCTCGCGGCAATATTGAACGGCGGTCTTGCCTACCGCATAACTTTCGAGGGGATCCGTGCCATCGCATTCCGCGACGTGCAAGCCGGGGAAACTGCGCGTGAGTTTCGAGATGCTGCCGCCCGCGGTCTGAACCTCGATGGGAACAGAAATCGCATAGCCGTTATCTTCGATGAGGTAGAGAAGGGGGAGCTTCTTGGCGCACGCAGCATTCAAGGATTCCCAGAATTCGCCTTCGCTGGTCGCGCCATCGCCGGCGGAAACAAAAACGATTTCATCGGGCTCATGACAAACATGCTCGCCGAGGGGAGCGCGTTTGGCCTGCGCCAGAGCCTTGGGGCGCCCTTCATAATAAAGCGTGGCTTCCGCTGCGCCGACCGACTGCACAAATTGCGTGCCGGTGCAGGAGGACTTGTTGACGATGTTTAGGGCGGGGTTTCCCCAGTGCGATGGCATCTGGCGGCCGCCGGAGGCGGGATCGTCTTTGGCGCCGACAGCCTGGAGCAACATTTCGACGGGCTTCACGCCAAGCATCAGGCAAAGGGCGCGGTCGCGATAGTAGGAATAAATCCAATCGACGCCAGGACGAAGAAGAAGCCCCATGGCGGCCGTGACGGCTTCGTGGCCGGCCCCGGAGATTTGGAAGAAGATCTTGTTCTGGCGCTTGAGCTGGATTTCGCGGTCGTCCAGCCTGCGGGAAAGATACATCGTGCGGTAAATGCGGATGAGGGCGTCGCGGTCAAGGCCGTGCGACTTGGAAGCATCAAGCTTTGCAAGTTTGACGCGCGTTTGTATGGCCATGCGATCTGCCCTCGATGTGAAGTGGGATTTGGCCTCAGCGGGACTGTATTATACCCGAAGTCTGCCGATAGCCGGGCATTTTGGGAAACTACTCGAGAGACTCGAACTGTTTCACCACTTCGTCGAACTGCGGTTCGCCCTGCCTGACGACGCGTGGAGAAGCTTCCTTGAAAGGCTCCTCGGTGGGGATGCGCTCGATCCAGCGGTGCTCGGTGAGCTTTTCGTGGCCAGAAAAATAGAGCCTGACGAGCAAGTTCACTTTGCCGTCCGCGGTCGCAGCTTCCTTCGCGGGTTCCGCTTCGGCGGATTTGGCCTTGGATTTTGCTTTTGTCTTTGGCTTTTCATGCTTATGAGTTTCCGCGGCCTTGTGCGCAGGTTCTGGGGCGTCCTTCGCCTCCGTCTCGGCTTCGCCGCGTTCGAGCTTGTACAGCAGCTTTTTGTCCAGGCGGAAAGCCTGCTTCCAACCCTCGAGTTTATGCCGCGCGAGCTGGGCTTTTTCTTCGTCGGTGCCGAAATCAAAGAGCAGATACGTGTGGGCCATAAAAATAGTCTGCGACTCGGGCCGCGCCAAGTCAAGATGGCAGGGGCACCGACGTTCGCTGCGTGCTAGCGGGAACGACAGGGCCTTCATCCTGGTACTTCCTCGCGGCGTTTGGCTATCCAAAGATTCTTGCGGGCGTCTATCTGGGGTATCATTGATTAGGCTTCGTCGCATCGTGACTACCAAAAGACAAGAGCGTGTTCGAAGGGCCGCTGCATGGCTATGCTTGCTGGCCGTGGTGATTTTGTACGCGCCGTTGGCCGGTGCTGCGTGGGTGACGCGCAGCATGGACTGTTGCGCTGGCGGATACTGCCCCATTCCCGCGCATCATCATCAGAAACAGCAGAAGGCTCCGCCGCAAAATTCGTCTCCCATGGATTGCGGGCGCGAGATGAACGCCATGGCGGACGTAGGGGGCCTGACGTCGTGCTCCATGTCGTGCTGCCATGATCCGGCGCGTCCCGCGCTAATACCGGGCGCGTTCTTGTTGCCCTCGGCAAGCTTTGCAATAATTTCCCGGGAAGTGTCACGTCCTGTGCAGTTGGCCGACTCTCTCGCACTTTCGCGTTTCGTCCAGCCTCTCTCTCCTCCGCCTCGATTCGCTCTTGCAGCCCTCTAAGGGACTGCTCGCACTCCATGTACGCCTATTGACCTTCGCCCCGGCATCAACGCCGCGCGAGAACCATTTCAAGGGAAGAGAGAAACAATTATGCGAAGAGTTTCGCATGCGTTCGCAGCATTCTTGTTTTTTGCAGCCGCGGCCTTTGCCACGGTATTTGGAACCGTGCGCGGGATCGTCCATGATCCGCAGCACCGGCCGATTCCGGATAGCGAGGTCCTATTAAAAGATCAGTCGTCTGACTATACGCAAAAAACGCAAACCGATGCGAACGGCGAGTTTCATTTCGACGCCGTGCCATTGGGGACATACACGATTACGGTGACGCACGCTTCTTTTGCAGGAGAAGCGCAGAGCGTGACAGTGTTATCGGGAACGGCGCCGATTCTGCATTTCGGACTTCAGCTCGCATCGCAAGACCAATCCGTGACTGTTTCGGCGGAAGCCGCGCCGGGCCAAACCGAGTCGATCACGCCAACGACGCTTGTCGACCGCGAAGAGATCGAGCAGACACCAGGAGCGGCGAGGACGAATAGCCTGACGATGATCACGGATTACATGCCCGGGGCTTACCTGACGCACGATCAGCTTCACGTTCGCGGCGGACATCAGGTGAGCTGGCTGATCGATGGTGTGCCGATTCCGAATACGAACATCGCCAGCAACCTGGGGCCGCAGATCGATCCGAACGATGTCGACACGCTCGAAATGCAGCGCGGCAGCTACTCGGCGGACTTCGGTGACCGTACTTACGGTGTGTTTGATGTTGTGCCGCGTACGGGCTTTGAACGCAACAACGACGCCGAGCTCGTGCTGAGCGCGGGCAATTTTTATCAAACGGATGACCAGCTCAACTTCGGCGGACACACGAACCGTTTTGCTTACTACGCCAGCGTGAACGGCAACCGCACAAATCTTGGATTGCAAACGCCCACCTCGGCGGTCATTCACGACGCGGCGAACGGTCTTGGCGGATTTACCTCGCTGATGTACAACGTGGATTCGCAGGACCAAGTGCGCGTGGTCGCGCAAGTCCGGCGCGATTCCTACCAGGTGCCGTTCGATCCGAACGATCCTGACACGCAAGGACAATTTCTGGAGGACGCCAATCGCGAGAACGATTCTTTCGTTGCGCTCACCTGGGTGCGTACACTCAATCCCGGGCTGGTGTTTACCGTTTCACCGTTCTACCACTACAACAGCGCGAACTACGAAAGCAGCCCCTTGGATTTACCGAGCTCCGCGACCGAAAATCGCGCCTCGAAGTATGAAGGGGGGCAAGCCACGGTTTCCTGGGTCGCGAAACGCAATAATTTGCGCGCGGGTCTTTATGCCTTTGCGCAGCAAGACTCTCAGCTCTTCAGCTTGATCTACAACTGTCCGACGCCACCGACTGCAACCTGTACGGAAACGAGCGCATCCGATTTGACTCCTACTCATGTGAACCCGCTGGGCAGCGTGACCGCGTTGTACGCCGAGGATCAATTCGAAGTCACCTCGTGGTTTACCGTGAACGCTGGAGTTCGACAAACGCACTTCTCAGGAAACGCAGTGGAAAATGCGACCAGCCCTCGCGTCGGGGCGTCGTTACGCATTCCGAAACTTAATTGGGTCTTTCGTGGCTTCTATGGCCACTTTTATCAAGCGCCGCCTCTGCTGACGCTCTCCGGGCCGATCCTGGATGCGGCGACCAATCAGAATCTGGGCTTCGCTCCGCTTCATGGAGAACGCGACGAAGAACATCAATTCGGTGTGACGATTCCCTGGCGCGGGTGGACGATCGACGCCGACAACTTTCTGACTCGCGCGAAAAACTTCTTCGATCACAATAATTTCAACGACTCGGACCTATTTTTTCCCATAACCATCCAGGGTGCGCGCATCAACGGATGGGAACTCACGCTGCGTTCCCCGCGCATCCGTAATCGCGCGCAGGTTTATTTGACGTACTCAAATCAGCTGGCGCTTGGTTTTGGCAGTATCAATGGCGGGCTGACGGACTTCTCCTTCGGCAATGGCTTTGGACTGCTCGATCACGACCAAAGGAATACGTTGCACATCGGCGCGCAGTATACGCTGCCGTGGAAATCCTACGCCTCGACCGATGTCTACTATGCCTCCGGCTTCACGAATGGCAACTCTCCGCCGGACCCGAACGACCATCTTCCGCCGCACACGACGTTTGATCTCTCTCTGGGCAAAAGCTTCGGCGAGCGATTTTCCCTCAGCGTGCAGGCCATCAACGTCGCCAACCGGCGCGTGTTGTTGGACAACAGCTTCACGTTCGGCGGCACGCACTATCTGAATCCTCGCGAAATCTTCGTGCAACTCCGTTTTCATTTCCACTACTAGCCGATGGCGAGCGTCACAGGATGTCAGCCGAGCATCGCTGGCATCCTGAATCTTGCGACTGCAATTGACTTCGGCGGCTCCGAGATTTACGCTGGCGCGCGTTGAATTCATGGACGGCGGCGAAGTTTGCGATTTCGCACGCCCAAAAGGAGAGTTTAATGCGGAAAATCTTGCTGGCTGCGATGGTGTGTTTGCTCGGTTCGCTGATGGCTATCGCGGCTCCTCCGCCGAAGATTGTTTACGTACGTTGCGGGAAATTGATTTACGACGCGGCGAAGCCGCCGATTTCGCCGGGATTTTTGGTCATCACGGACGGAAAAGTGACTGCCGTGGGCAAGGATATTCCCGAGCCGGCGGGAGCGGAGCAAGTCGATCTCTCGACTTTTACTGTGCTGCCAGGATTCGTGGACGCGCACATCCATATCTGGTCGGGGCCCTTCGGACAGAACGTCTCTAATCCGCTGGCGGCGCTTCGCGGCGGCAAGGCCATGAGCTACGCGCTTTCTTCCGGCGTGGTTGGCGCGCGCGTTCTGGGAACGGAGGGTTTTATCGACGTCGCGCTTAAGACTGCGATTGAGGATGGAACGATTCCGGGGCCGCATCTGGTTCCCGCAGCCCATGCGCTGACGATCCCCGGCGGCCACGGCGACTTCTTCCCCGCTCCGCCCTTTTTGCCGATGGACGATTTCTATACGCCGATGAACGGATTCATCAATTCGCCCGAGGATGCGGAGAAAGCGGTTCATCTACAAATTAAATATGGCGCGCGAGTGATCAAGGTACTGGCATCCGGCGGAGTACTTTCGCCGCTCGATTCGCCGACTTCGGAGCAAGTTTCGCTCGAGGAGTTGCGCGTGATTGTCGAACAGGCACACATGGCGCACGTCAAAGTGGCGGCGCACGCGGAAAACATTCGCAGCATTCGCTCGTCGATCGAGGCCGGCGTGGACTCGATCGAACACGGGTCGGAGCTCGACCAGGCCGCGGCGGATTTTATGAAGAGCCACGGCGTCGTGATGGTTCCCACAGTGTTCGTGGTGGAAGAGAGCATCGAAAACGGCGTGAAAATGCACTTTCCCGAATATGTGATCACGAAGGTTAACGCACTCGGTAGGACTCATTTTCCAAGTTTCCAGCTTGCGTTGCATTCCGGTGTGACCATCGCGGCCGGCTCGGATCATTCGTACGCGCCAGGAACGGGAACGGTGCGAGATGAGATGATGGCCGAAGTGAAGTACGGAATGACTCCGCAACAGGCGCTTATTTCTGGGACAAAAACGAGTGCGGAGTTGCTTGGCCTGGAGCAGCTTGGAACTCTTGAAACGGGTAAGGAAGGCGATCTTGTGGCTGTGGAAGGCGATCCGTTGAGCGACATTCATGCGCTGGAAAAAGTGCGGGCGGTGCTGTTTCAGGGCAAGACCGTGCAGCCCGCAAACCGGCAGTAAGAGATATCCGCGGACTTAAGGCTCGCGTTTACGCATTGTTTATGACGACGGCAGCGCTTGCCGGTAAACTTCTTCTCCATGGCGCAGGACGCACAGAAAAACTCCTGGCTGAACCGCACGGTTCTCGGCGTTGGCCTTACCAGCCTTTTCAGTGATTGGAGCCATGAAACCGCTACGGCAGTTCTGCCTGCCTTTCTTTCGGCGATAGGGGCGGGGCCAGCGTGGCTCGGCGTTATCGAGGGAGTCGCCGACGGCCTTTCCAGTTTCACGAAACTTGCGGCCGGCCATTTCACGGACCGTTTGAAGCATCGCAAACCGCTCGCCGTATTCGGTTACGCCGTCACAGTTCTTTCGACCGCATCCTTCGCTTTCGCCACGCACGCCTATCAAGTGCTGATTGGCCGCACGGCGGCTTGGCTTGGCCGCGGCATTCGTTCGCCAGCCAAAAAAGCATTGCTTGCGGCGGACGTTTCGCCCAGCGCATACGGGCGGGCTTTTGGCCTTGAACGATTGATGGACACGGTGGGAGCGATTGTTGGGCCGCTCACCGCGCTGTGGCTGCTGGAAAAAACCGGGCACAACTACCAGAAGGTTTTTCTTTGGACTCTTCTGCCGGGCTTGATCGCGGTTGCTTCATTCTGGCTGCTGGTGCGGGAAAAGGCTATCGTTGCAAAGCCGAAGCGTTCGTTCCTGACTGGCGTTCGTGACTTGCCAGTTGCATTTCGGCGTTTTCTTTTCGGAGTTGGCGTATTCGGCGCGGGCGATTTTTCGCATTCGCTGCTCATTCTCTACGCTTCGCGGATGCTTACTCCTGCATACGGAATGGCGCGCGCGGCCAGCATGGCTGTGGTGCTCTACACGCTACACAATGTTTTTTACGCTGGCTCAGCCTACGCGAGCGGCTGGCTGAGCGACCATGTTCCCCAAAGAACAATTGTGCTGGCGGGCGGCTACGGGCTGGCGGGGATCACCGCGATTCTGCTTTGTACGGGCACGCATTCTCTTTGGCTGCTCACCGTGATTTTTATTTTGGCTGGACTTTATGTTGGCACGGAGGAAGCGCTCGAAGACTCGGTGGCCGCCGAACTGGTTCCCAAGGAACAGCACGGCATGGCGTTCGGCACGCTGGCAGCGGTGAACGCCGTTGGCGATTTTCTGTCGAGCCTTGTCGTGGGCTTTCTTTGGAGCGCCGTTTCCGTGCAAGCCGCGTTTGCAACTTCCACAATTCTGTTTCTTGCAGGAGCGGTCCTGATTCTTCGCCTTCGCCGCTGACGCATTTCTGCGCGCGAATGGAAAAATGCGGACGATTTATTCGTGTGGAGGCATTTGCGCCGGCCACTCCGTTACGGCCACTCCGCCGCCGGGTTGCAGCGTAATCGCCGGCGCATAGAGCCCGACAAACTGGCGCCGCCACCATAATCCATGCTCTCTTTTTTCCGCCATGGACGTGAACCAATATTGCCAGAGAACGGCGCGAACGTGGCGCGGAGGCGCATGTGGAAAAGGGTTCGCGGCAAAGAGGGTGAGCACGTCCTGGTCGTTCGAGAGCAATCTGCGCTCCGTGCGCAAGACCATCGGATTATCACGCCACTCGCCGAGCGACGCAAACCACAAATTCCAATCGAATCGCGGCTGATAGGGCGCGTAGATGCGAGGCGCTTTGTCCAGCTCCTGTGGCTTATGCCGGAAAGGATAAGCGGTCCATGTCTGACCGTCGTCTGAGCCTTGAAATTCAATTTCATAGCGGCCGCGCGTCATGACGGCGAAAAGACCGTAGCGATTGGCTATACGAAGTGGATCGAGCAGCGACACCGGCGTGGTGGGAAATGGCACCGGTGATACCATCCAAATCATCTGCACGGTCGTGGCATAGAAAATCCAAGTCAGCAAAACCGCGACGGTACCAATGCGCAGCGGAGAGAGAAACGAACTAAATCTCCTCCACCGGCTTTCGCCAGCGCCTAGCACAGCAGGAGCGGCGCTTTCGGGTGGAGTTTGTGGGGGCGCTAAAATCGAGAGGTGCTCGACATCGGGTGCACTGAGCTCAATGGCAGGTGCAGCAGCGCGGCTGAGGAATGGCTTTTTCCATTTTGCCGGAAAAAACTGCATGAAGAAACGGTCATCGAGAAGCAAAAATCCCAGCATGAGGACCAGATAGTTGAGGAACGTGTAGTTGGCGGTGAGAATGATGCCGATCTGCCAGGGCGTGACGACGAAAAAAAGGACGATGCGAATGCGGCGAGGCAGGAACGCGGCCCAGATCAATACCAACTCGAGCGCGAGTGTAAAGAAAGCCGTGGTGGCGTGAAACCAGTGCGGCACATGCGCGACGTACCAACCGATCCAGGTCGGAAGGGGGCCGTTCTGGTAATAGTCATCGAGCGCCGTGAAGTTTCGCCACGCCGGATCGCCTCCCATGATTTTCGCGACGCCGGATTCGAAGTAAATGCGGAACCATTCCCAAAGTAAGAGATAGAGCGCGGCGCGCACCGGCGGGCGCAACTCTCCGAAACCGGGGCGCAATCCGGCCGGCACAAGAAATAACGCGAGAAATCCTGCTTCAAGGAGCATTCCATCGGACTGGTATCCCGAGAAATCTCTCGCCGCGGCGACAAACGAAAGGAAACACACAAAGCAGACGACGAGCATTCCGCGCGGCCATAAATTGAAAATAAGTAGCAACGAGGCGGCCATTCCAGCCCAGCAAAGCGCCATCAGCATGTGCGAGCCGCTGGAAAACCATAAAATACTTGGCGCGTACCAATACCTGGCATAGCCAACCTGATCGGCGATATTTTTTAGATATTCGCCCGCAGGGAGAATGCCCTCCGGACCGATGAGCCCGCGAATTTGGAATACAAGCGAGAAAAAAGCGGAGAAATAAATCACGCCGAGCGCGCGCAAGAAAATCCAGCGGGAAAGAAAACGGTCCGGGGGACCGTTTCTCGAATCAAAGAGCCGGCGAATTACGGACGTGGGAGCCCAGTCCATAGACGCCGGACATTATACCGGGGCAGCGACGAGGGCTGGCGGTTACAGATTTTATTGGTGGCGATCTTCTTGCGAGGCAGAGCGATGTTCGACGTGCAAGGCGCAGGTGCCGTCCTCGCAAAGTTCGCGATTCCAGCGATAGCGATTGCGCGCAATCCAGCCGTAGAAACGTTGCGCGATGAAGTGAATCCCAGGAACCAGAAGCACCCACGCTACGAGCTTCCATCCTGGCAGTGTCAGCCCAATGCGCGCCCAGGCGTCGGCTCCGAAATAGACGCGCCCGGCCGGATCGACGGCTTGCATCAAGCGCATCGCTTCAGCGATGTGGACTTGCGGAAAGCGGGCGGACACGCTGGCGTCATGAAGGTCCAGCAGCTCTATCCGGCCGTGCGGGTCCATGTGCCGCACGCGAACCACGCTGGCACGGCACAAGTTGCAGGCGCCATCGTAAAGGACGGTAAGCTTGGCCACTGTTCTCCTCGCGCTCGCCGGCTGGCAGGCGAACACGCCGCGGCAAGAAAGGCCGCACTCTTCATTCTAGCAAGCAACGCAAAAGCCGCGCTTGAACCGGCTTTCGAGAAGGGCCGGCTCCTTGCCAGTTCCTGCATCCGATGTGAACGACACGCAGTTCTCTGTTGCAGCCGGTAACCCCGCGTGCTAGCCTTGGCGAACAAAAGGCGAATCGCAGGAGGCTTTCTTTCATGTCCCATTCTCTCGCCGTGAGGGCCGCGGCCTTTGGCTCGCTCGAACCGGCTTCGGGCTCGCCGCTGACACGCGTGCGCGAAGTGCTCGATGCCCTGGCCACACGAGACGTCAACGGCGACGTGCTCACGGCCATACGTTATTTTCCGGCGCGTGAGGCGCAATGGGCGGAATTCCCCGCTTGGGTTCGCGCTGATCTCGTCGCTGCCTACACGGCCAAGGGAATTCGCAAGCTCTATACGCATCAGGCCATCGCTGCCGACGCCGTGCATGCCGGCAGGAATGCCGTGGTGGTAACGCCAACCGCTTCCGGAAAAACGCTTTGCTATAACCTGCCGATTCTGAATTCGATTCTCGAAAACCCGGACACGCGCGCTCTTTATCTCTTCCCCACCAAAGCACTGGCGCAGGATCAGCTGGCGGAGCTTTACGATCTCAACCAGCGCCTGGACAACCGTTTCGGAGTGTTTACTTATGACGGCGACACGCCCGCCGATGCACGGAGGGCGATTCGCGAAAAGGGCCACGTGGTGCTCACGAATCCGGACATGCTGCACACGGGCATTCTGCCGCACCACACGCGCTGGACGCGCCTTTTCGAAAACCTTCGCTACATCGTGATCGATGAGGTTCACAGCTACCGCGGCGTTTTTGGCAGCCATCTATGCAATGTGCTGCGGAGGCTGCGCCGCATCGCGAATTTTTACGGATGCGAGCCACAGTTCGTTTGCTGCTCGGCGACGATTGCGAATCCCGGCGAGCTGGCGGCGAGATTGCTTGAAAAGAAAGTGGAGGTGCTCGACGCCAATGGCGCGCCGGCCGGCGAAAAAACGTTCGTATTTTACAACCCGCCGGTCGTGAATCGCGCGCTGGGCATCCGCCGCAGCTATATCAACGAAACCTCGCGGGTGGCGCAGGAATTTTTGAAGCATGATCTGCAAACGATGGTTTTCGCCAACTCGCGGCTGCAGACGGAGATTCTGCTTACTTATTTACAGCAAGCCAATCCTCGGCCGCCCGGCAAGCAGGAGACGATTCGTGGATACCGCGGCGGTTATTTGCCGAGCGAACGCCGCGAAATCGAGCGAGGCTTGCGCGATGGCCGCATCCGCGGCGTGGTGAGCACGAGCGCGCTGGAGCTCGGGATCGATGTCGGCTCGCTCGACACGGTGGTGATGGCGGGCTATCCCGGCTCCATTGCCGGCACCTGGCAGCGCTCTGGGCGTGCAGGACGCCGCAGCGGCAGCTCTTGCGCCGTGATGGTTGCTTCTTCGTCGCCGCTGGATCAATTCATCGTGCGTCATCCGGATTATTTCTTCGGGAACACGCCGGAACACGCTTATATCCAGCCGGACAATCTCGAAATCCTGATCAATCATCTGAAATGCGCCGCGTTTGAATTGCCTATTGCTCCGGGCGAACGATTCGGCGACGTCGACGTGCCGGACCTTTGTGCGCGTCTTGCCGAAGCCGGCTACCTGCACCTGGCTGGAGACCATTATCACTGGACGCACGAAGCGTATCCGGCGGACACGATCAGCCTGCGCTCGATCACCAGCGACAACTTCATCATCATTGACATCACCGGCGGCGCCAACGTCATCGGCGAAGTGGATTTTCCGAGCGCGCTCGTTTTCCTACACGAAAAAGCCATCTATCTTCACGGCGGGCAGCAATACCACGTCGAGCATCTCGATTTCAAGGAGCGCAAGGCTTATGTGAAGCAGGTGGACGTCGACTATTACACCGACGCGGTGCGCTACACGCAAGTGCGCGTACTCGAAGCGGCCGCTGCGTCCGCTGCTTCGGCAAATATGCATTCGCACGGCGACGTTCTGGTGCGCTCGCAGGTGGTGGGCTTCAAGAAAATAAAATTTTTCACTCATGAAAACATCGGGGATGGCAGGCTCGAGCTTCCTGAGAACGAAATGCACACGACATCCTATTGGATCACGCTGGAGAAGCCGCTGCTCGAATCGCTTCCCTACAGCGTGAGCGAACGGCAGAGCGGCATGTTTGGATTGCTGCACGCACTGGCATCAGTCGCTACGCTGCTGTTGATGTGCGACGGGCGCGATTTTGGAACTGCCATTGGCGAGCGGCCGCCGCATCCCGGTGCTGACGCCGTCTCGATAGGGACACAGCATGTTGTGCCCCTACAAGAGGATGAGGCCGCGCTCGAGGCGCTGGATCATTTCGCTCCTTCGCGCCTCAGAGACGTCTCCCGCGGCAACATAAAGGAATTCTTCGAGCCTAATCTTTATCTTTATGACGCCTATCCCGGCGGGATTGGTTTTTCCGAGCCGCTCTTCCGCGCGCACGATCTTCTTATCGAAAAGACGCGCGAGCTGATCGCCGCCTGCAGCTGCGATCAAGGCTGCCCATCGTGCGTCGGTCCCGCCGGCGACCTCGCTCCGCAAGCCAAAGAGGCGGCTCTCGCGATTCTTGACAGGCTGCGTGGATAGATGTCTGCCTCCGCCGACAAATTTTCGCGACTCGCCGCGCTCAAGCCGGCCCGCTCGGCGCCGTCGCGTCCAGCGGCTTTGCGCGCGCCCGATCAAGAGGACGCTGTCGCCCACGTTCTGGGCGCAGGCGTGGCAAAAAATCATTTCGGCGAACATCTGGCCATCCGCAACTGGTTCTCCACGCCGGAATTTTCCCAGCCTGCCGCGGTCGCGCTTGAACTCCTCTCCCGCACGCGCGACGCCGCTCTTTCTGGCCGCACACGCGCCGCGCTCGAAGATCCCGCCAAGTGGCTTTTCCTGGACACCGAGACCACTGGCCTCGCCGGCGGCACGGGGACTTATCCATTTCTCGTAGGCATCGCGTGGTGGGACGCCGGCGGCCTGCAAGTGGAACAATTGTTCATGCGTGATTTTTCGGAAGAGCACTCGCTCCTTCACGAACTCGCCGCGCGTCTCGCCGACCGCCCTGTCCTTGTCACCTTCAACGGAAAATCTTTCGACTGGCCACTCCTCGAAAGCCGCTTCACCATGACGCGTGCCATTTCCGTTCCGCGCCTCTCGGCGCATCTCGACCTGCTTCATCCCGCGCGCGCGCTTTGGAAGCTGCGCCTCGGCTCCGTCCGGCTTGTCGAGCTGGAACGCCGTGTCCTGGATGCTTCGCGGCTCGGCTGGCATCGCGAGGACGACATCGCATCCGCGCTTATTCCACAATATTATTTCGATTATCTACGCGGCGGCTCTTCTGCGCCGATCGTGGGAATCGTTCGCCACAATCAAATGGATTTGCGCGGTCTCGCCGCTCTTTTCGGCAAAATCAACGAACTACTCGCGTCTCCGGATAAAGAGCGCGAGGGCATTGACAGTCTTGACCTCTTTGGTCTCTCGCGGTTCCTCGAACGGCGCGGCGATTCGGATCGCGCCCAGGCTGCATGCTCGCAAGCTCTCGACCTTGGCCTGCCCGTTGAATTTCGCCCGCGCGCGCGACGCGAGCTTGCTCTTCTCGCCAAACGCCGTGGCGACCACATCACCGCCGCAGCGCTTTGGCTCGAACTCGTTGGAGATTCGCACGACGGTGTCCTGGCATGTGAACAGCTCGCCATTCATTACGAGCGCCGTGCGAAGGAGCCTGCACGTGCGACAGAATTTGCTCGCCTCGGTTTGGCCAAGCTTAAGCGCCTGTGCGCCCATTCACGTGATCCTTACGCAGCCGCCCGCACGTCGCGCTTGGCTGAGAAACTGTTGATCCGAATTAACCGCCTGGAAGGCAGAGCAAAAAAAGAGAATCCAGCGGCGCCTAGCTTATCCCTCGTAGATTCCGCCGCAGAGTGAGCCCTGACGATCGGCGCTCGTTGGCTTGGGACTTTTCGCTATTTCCCGCGATGTTTGAACGTTATTCTTGTCTTTCCGCGGACGCCGCGAACGCGACTGTAATAAACACAGTCTACCTCTGAGAGGCAGCCGCGGCTTTGGGCGCTCCCGGTGCAACTGGCCAGGCCATCAATCCGTCGATGCCATCAAAAACTTCCCGCGTCGTGCCCTCCACAGTGAGGCACTCGTTCCCGAGGCACCGAAAGAACACTCCGCCGTCGGAAGTATCGAAGGAAAGAAAATTTGGAAGATTCGTCATGTTTTCGCGTGCATGGTACTTTTTCTGGAGCGCCTCCGAATACGATTTAAAAAAGTGTCCCGCTTGATCTTCGCTGTCCAGTCGCAAGCGCGCCACCAGGATCAGGCGCTTGTTTTGTTTCTGCTCATAGAGCGCGTACCGGTCTCCATCCCAGGCGGCGGCAAGGGGCGCGGCAGTGTCTTCGCCCAGAAATTGCTTCAGAATTTCCTTCCAGCCAAACTCACCCATGACATTCTCGTCAATTTTCACCCAGTCCGATCCCAGCAATTTCTCGAGGGAAGGAATCGTGACGGAGGCAGGGAGTTTACCCGACTTGTAGAGAGATGGATGCATGATCTGCTGCGTGGAAACGGGCGGATTCGCAAAGACCGCCGACACGCCGGTCCACTGGGAAGTTCTCAGGATCGCCGCCGAAAATGTCAATCCGCTGAAATACGGAAAGACCAGCGCATCCTTCAAGAATTGAGGCGCTGCTTCGAGTTTTGGCGTCTTGGACAAATCGCCGGCAAACACGGAAGGGTCGAACTCCGGTAAATTCTCAACCGAACGCCCCATGCCCTTGAGCAGATAATCGATCATAGCGGCCATCGCGCTGCCTTCGAGTACGGCTTCGCGCGCCAGCTCCGCGTCGTCGTTCGGCCGGGCGGCCTTAACCCAAGTTTCGATCTGGAAATGCTGGTCCTGCAGAGCATGGGTCAATTCATGAGCCATAACCATGCGCTGATCGTCGAGAGGAATCCAATCAGCGACGTAGAATTCGCGCGCTTTGGGGTCGTAGAGGCCGGCAATCTGTTCGGTGAGCAAATCCACCATGAAGTGATCCAGGTCAAATCCCTTTGGAATCAGGCCGAAAGCCTCGGCGCTCCGTTCCTCCCCGTAGCGCTCGGTGGGATTTTTCTCGTCATCCATCTCGCGGAGGACGTAGGCGCGAATTTCATCACGAGAGCGCAATGTTTTCTTGACGGGAGTAAGCAGCTTCAAGCCGGTGATTTCGCTTACTTGCTGGAGCACTTCATCCGCAGCTGCCGCAAACTCCGCGTTGTCCACGTTCGGTGAGGCCACAACGGGCGGTGCCGTAGCAGGCTGTTGCGCAAGGACGGCCTTTGCCCCAAGAAGGCAGGAAACGGCCAGGAGAAAAACGCAGAGAAAGCTAGCAACCCTTCTGATCGATAGCGCCATAATCTCCGCAGAATAACAGATAACAAGCGGAGACAAGTCCGGTTGAGGGGACCTTGTACGTGGCATAGGAAATCGTCCCCAGCGCAGGCCACCTACCCAGTACCATTAGAATATTCTAACTATTGAAGTAACGCTTTGGCAGAGATAGATAAAAGGAGTGAAGATGGCGGTGGCCCGTTTCAGAAATTACGGATGTGTTCCCCTGCTGCCAAGTATGAAAAAATATCATTAAGAGAAATTCACAGTCGCCTGTTCTGAATCCTTAACAGAATGGTAATTCTGTTATACTCTGTTTTGTTGGCTCCAGTTCTTTCCCGAGGAAAACATGCTCCCCGGACTTCGTCTACGGCAAGCCCGTGAACGACTTGGTTTCACCTATCGGGATGTCGAGCGCGCCAGCTTCGAATTGGCGGCGCGTCGCGGCCGTCCCGAATTGATTCTACATATCAGCCGCCTGGCGGATATCGAGAATCGCGGTGTCACTCCGGGCCTACATAAGCTTTATACGCTCGCCGTTGTTTACCATTTGAGTCCTCTCGAAATCTTCCGGTGGTACGACGTACCCATAGAGGACTGTTTCCCGGACGGCGGGTCCTTCCATGCGCCGCAAACGCACCTGGCTGCACCTCCCGTCTCTCTCAAGACTCCCCTGCGATTCGATCCGGCATTCGATCCAAGACGAACGGAACTGCTTTCCCGGATGGTCGAACAATGGGGCAGCCTGGAAGGCGTACTGACCAACGGCAATTCCCGCCACCGCTATGGCTATATCGGGATGTCGGACCGGCGTATGGTGCCCCTGCTTCGCCCTGGCAGCGTGGTGCTCGTCGATGTCAGTGTTCGCCGCGTTCAGGACGATAATTGGGCCAGCGAATACGACCGACCCATATATTTTATCGAGGTGCGTGATGGTTACCGGTGCGGGTGGTTTCATCAGGACGGCACGCGTTTGCTCATGCAGCCGCATCCGCTTTCGCGCTGTGTGCCGGAAACCTGGCGTGTTCCGGAAGAGGCTGAGGTGGTCGGCCGCGTTGTAGGAGTGGTTACCCGCCTGAATGAGCCGTGGAACATTCTTCCTGGAGAATCTCCAGCAGAGCGCGGAGATTCGAACAGAAAAGCTCCTTGAGGTAATTAGGGGACCGCTCCGGCATCAAGACCCGGTAGGCTTCCATCCGGCGCCAATGAGCCAGCGCGGTGGTGAGTCCCCCCGGCATTTGTTCAAGACATTCCTTCAGGTCACCCTGCTGCCGCGCCAGCGGAGTCTCCAGAACTCTCTCGAAGATTTGTTCATGACAGAGCTGCAGAGCCTGTTGCATCGCCTCGTCCGGATACAACACCGCGAGCCCAGCGTGTTCGTATCTTCCGCTTGAGAGATCGCGCAATGAGGCCATATAGGCGAGCCTGCTGAATTCCCCTGAAATGCATGCCAGAGTCGTCAGCGTGAAGTCCTGGATGATTCGGCGGTTTTGCTGGAGCTGAGTAATCATTATCGTGCGTCGCGCGTTCCGAACTCGGAACGCTTGAAATCAATCCGTTCAGCCCGAATGTATTGACCTTCATGGTTGAGCCAGGAGGGGCTCATCCATGATGAAAAATATCTTGGTTCGGTTCGGTTTGCTTGCTTGCGCGATTTTGATCGTACTACCTGTTAACACCTCGGTCAAACACTTATCCAGTAATCGCATCACTTCAGCTTCGGTGGCCATTCTCACTGGCTCGCCTCTACCCTTTCCGAACCCGCCTGGCCGAGACGTCCTCGCCTTGACGGGCTCGCCTCTACCTTTTCCTACTCCGCCTGGCAGTAGCGTCCTTACCACCACCGGTTCGCCGCTGCCTTTTCCAAACCCGCCGGGCCGAAGCGTGCTAGCCGAAACGGGCTCGCCACTGCCTTTTCCGACTCCGCCAGGCAGTAGCATTCTTGCTGCCACCGGTTCGCCACTGCCCTTTCCGAACCCTCCCGGCGGCAGCATGCTAGCCACAACGGGATCGCCTCTGCCTTTTCCGACCCCGCCAGGCAGTAGCATTCTTGCTGCCACTGGTTCGCCGCTGCCTTTTCCAAACCCGCCGGGCCGGCTGGCGTAAAGCCGAACGCATCCGAGGCTCCGCAACTCGCCTTCTAGGCAACGGGCGAGTTGCGGAGTGCAACTTCTAAGAACTGGCTAATATTTGTTACGGCTAACAGATCGCTGCAGCAACGCCACGCTGCACTTTCTTCCGGACTTGATTTTGCCCGTGGACGGCTCACCGCGCGCTGGCTTCGGAGATCACAAGAAATAGGTCCAAGAACAGCGCAGCCATCCACCGTCGGCCCAGTACCAACTGTCTATCCCGTCCCGAGCATGTAGTTTGTTTACCGGCAAGTCAATCCATGCTAGCATTCACCGCATGGGCGGCTTACCATCGTACGTAAAGTGTGCATGGGCTTTGTGTACGCTCGGACAGTTAATCGTATTAGTGGTGCTGTTTTGGAAGGGAAATTACAGGAAGCTGCCGCTTTTTACTTCGTATATATCTTTAAATTTATGTCAGGTGGGTTTATTACTGGCCGCGTATTCCGTCTGGGGATTCACTTCTGAACCTATTAAAGTCCTTGCTTGGCTCTCCGAGTACATCACTCTTATTGCCGCTGCGCTGGCCACCACGGAAATTCTTGAGGTGACCTTGAGACCCTACCAGGGCATTTGGGGCCTCGGATGGCGCGCTCTGGCTTTTGTCTCAGCTGTCGTGGTTATCCTGGTGGCGCTGGCAGCTCGCGGCCATTGGGCTTCGGCACGCTGGTTCGAGCTGGATCGCGGGTACCATCTTACTTTTGCCACCGCGGTCACCGCCTGCCTGCTGATCGTGCGCTACTATTCCATCGAGGTTCCCTCCGCCTACAAGATGATTCTTGGTGGATTCTGTTTCTATTCCTGCGTTCAGGTTCTGATCTACACAATCATTCAAGCGCTCCTGCACAAAACGTTTTACGACTTCGGACCGATTTGGCAATTTTCGGCATTGCTTTCCTTTACCGCGGTACAGGTTATTTGGGTGACTGCCCTGCGCAAGCCATTGCCCGTCGAGGCCCGCGTGGCTGCGTCGCTTTCGGATTCGGATTATCAACGGCTTTCTCCGGAAATCAATGAGCAGCTCCGTCTGCTGAATGAAAAGCTCTTGCGGCTTTGGAAAATGGAGGCAAGTTCTCATTGAATCTCGCTCTTTTGCTACTGATCGGTTTTGCGGTCCTTCTCTTTGTTCTGCTCGTGGCTGTGCTGCGCGGTCCTCGAAGATTCGGGAAGCCGGGCGCCGAACTCGGGTCCGAGGAAGAATCGGGGCGCCGTCACGTGACTTATTTTCCGCAAGTACGGCAGGCTATGGCCGAAGAGGACCTCGCTTTTCTATCAAGCCTCGGATTTCGCGAGCTGAGCCGCAGGGTTAGAAAAGAACGGCAAGTGGTTGCGCTTGCCTATCTGAGCTGCGTGCGTCAGGATTTCCTGAAACTATGGCGGTTGGCGCGCGTGATTGCTTCTTTGTCGCCGCGAGTCGGCGTGGCGCAAGAAATTGCGCGGCTCCGCCTTGGCGTGGTCTTTTATTTGCGTTACGAGATGGTCCGCGTCAAATTCCTGATCGGTTTTTCGCCAGTTCCTGAGCTTGGCACCTTGAGCGAAGCTGTGAGCAGGCTGGCGATACGCCTGGAAACGGCGATGAGGGACCTTGGCGAACGCGCGGCTCTGGCCGCGAAGCTGGCCTCAACCCTGGACGGGCGAGATCTGAACACTCCCTAATACTCCATCCACCGCGGCGAGCAGCTCAGCTGCCTTAAATGGCTTCTGCAGAACGCAGTTCCCATTGTGCGACGTTTCGTCGGGAAGCCGGCCCGAATGGGTGACGGCACGCATCCAGACACATCGCGAAGCCAGTCCCGGTCTGCGCGCAAGAATCCAATCGTGAAGTATGTTCCGACCGGCTGTCCCAGAGAGGTCCAGATCCGCAACAACCAAATCAAACTCCTTTTTCTCAAGCAATGCCATGCCATCTGCAGCGCTCTTTGCCGTTTCCACCTCATGCTCGCGTTCGTGCAAAATCGCCCGGACGGCCTCGAGCACGGATTCATCCTGATCGATCAATAAAATCTTTCCTTCCCTCACCCGTTCGAGCGGATGGGCGGGTTCGGCAGACTCAGCAGGTTTCGCGGTTCTTGACGGCTGATAGGGCACCTCAATCGTAAACGAAGCTCCTCGTGGAGGGACATTGCGTACGCGGATCGATCCTCCGTGCTCTGTGACGATCCCATAACAAATGCTCAAACCCAATCCGGTGCCTTTGCCCACGGGCTTCGTCGTATAGAAAGGATCGAAGACTCTCGAGGCGTCTTTCACGCCGGGACCGCTATCGGTGAACTCGATGAACAGCTTGTCTCCATTCGCTCCCGTACGCACCCAAAGATCGCCCTCATTGGAATGTTCGAGCATGGCGTCCACGGCGTTGTTGACCATGTTTAAGAAGACTTGCTGCAACTGATGGGGATCAGCGCTGGTCAAAGGCAAATCCGGTGCAAGTTCCAGATGCACGCGAATGTGGTTCATGCGCAAGTCATAGTCACGAAGTGCGAGAGTCTCCTCGAGGATCAGGTTGAGCTGGACCGGAACGCGCTCGGGCTTGTGTTGACGCGCGAAGCTCAGTAAGTTTTGCACGATACGGTGCGTGCGCTGCGCTTGCTTGTACAGCTTGTCCGAGTATTCGATCCCTTGTGGCCCCATCTGTCCGCTGGAAGTGAGCAACTGGCTGTAGCCCAGAATTGCCGTAAGCGGATTGTTCAGCTCGTGGGCCACACCTGAAATCAGTTGCCCCACCGCAGCCATTTTTTCGCTGTGCAAGAGCTGCTCCTGCGTGCGGCGCAGGTTTTCGTAAGCCTGGCGGGCCTCTTCGTAAAGCGTCGTGCGTTCGATGGCGCTCGAGAGCTGGCTGCCGACCGCGATCAGCAAGTTGATGTCCGCTGGTGAGAATTCCTTCGGAGTGCGGCTTCCGACCGTCAGCCCTCCGATAACGCGGTCCTTCGACCATAAAACGACGATATAGGCGGACAGAAGTTCTTCCTTGCGCTGCGCTTCGCGGAATATCGCGGGCAGCGGCAGCCCCTGCACCGAAAGAAACGTCGCGTGCACGGCCTTGATGTGGCTGAGCAGCTCCGGCTTCACATTCACCGGAGGAAAGTTCCGTGCGTACTCGGAGCGATGCCCTACCGCCGCAACGCGCCGTATTTTCGTCCCTTGCTCATCCAGAAGGTACAGCGCGCAAGCATCCAGGCTGAAGAGTTCGGCCATCTGGCGCAACGCGCGATGAAGCGAATCGCCCAAATCCATCGACTCCATCAGCGTTTGCCCGATGGAGTTCAATACCAGGAGCTCGCGATTTCGCCGGCGGATCTCCTGCTCGGCGCGCTTTCTTTCGCTGATATCCAGAAGAAAGCCCTGATACGCGGTAACGTTCCCGCCCGCGTCTTTCACCGAGATGGAGGACTCGAGCACGGTGCGAATCTCCCCGTCTTTGCGCTTCATTTCAAACTCGAAGTCCGCCACCGTGCCGTGTTCCTGGAGAAGTTTCTTGAGCCGTTCGCGGTCCGCTGGATTGGCATACATCGAGCCGGGAATATCGGCCCCCAGCAGTTCCTCACGGTTCTCATAACCCGTCATGCGCATCATGGCGTCGTTGAAATCCAGGAATCGTCCTTGCGGCGTAGAAATGAAAACGCCTTCTTGCACGCTCGAGACCAGCGTGCGATATTTCTCTTCCGCGCGCTTTCTTTCAGTGATGTCCTTCAGGACGTGCACAGTCCCGAGCAGGTTCCCCGCTGGATCGGTGAACGTGGAGTTCGACGCAAGAAAATACCCCTGCAGCCATGGGTCCGGCTCGTCGCCTTCTCCAGCGATTCCTTCGCAGTACGGGCATATCTCATACGTCAAATTCTTTCTCGCCAGCAATTCGGTCACACCGCGGCCGGCGAGCGCGTGCGAGTCTCTGCCCAGCAAATGTCCCAGGCGCATGTTGCAGCGGAGAATGCGTCCTTGCCGGTCGTGGACGAGTATCGGGTCGCCGATGGAATCAAACGTGTACGCCCACTGCTGCTGCACCGTCGCCACTTGCCCGAAGAGGCGCACGTTTTGCAGCGTCAATCCCAGCAGATTGCTGATATTGAGCAGGTAGGAAATCTCATCCGCCTGGAACTGCTCGCTCTGCGTCGAACCAATCGCGATGATTCCGAGCGGCCCGTCTTTTCCCGGCAGCGCCATCGTGATGATATTGCCGATGCCGCTTTCCGCCATTCTTTGCCGCACTCCCGGATCCGCTTCATCTTCCAGCCTCAAGAACTCGCAGTCCTTGTGAAGTACCTTCTGAGACCAAGGGGCTTTCGCGGCCAGTTTTCCAAATTTCTTCAGGTATTCGGGACCAAAACCGACCGAGGCGTGCACGACAAGCTGAGCCTTATCTCCCTCGCCTTCCAGCAACCTCACCAGCCCATGCGTCGCTCCCAGGCTTTCGACCAGATCAGCGAGCACGCGGTCCAAGACTTCCTGCACGGACATCGTTTGCGTGCTGGCCGTCGTCAGAAGAGTTAGCCGCCGCAATTTCTCATTGAGTTCTACAGTTCGCGAGCGCGCGCCTTCTAGAACGACCACGACCATGGCAATTCCCAGCGCAACTCCCAGCAAGTGGTCGAACGCCACACGCAGCAGGAAATAGGATTGTTGCGTCCACGCCGGGCGATCCATGCCATGCAAGCCCATCAACAGGAATATGCCGCCCAGCAATCTCACGCCATTTCCGCCCTGCAGTTTTGGCGATCTCCACAACACCATCCCCGCCCAAAAGCACACCGCGCTCGTCAGCAGAGTGGTTCCCCAGGGCACATTTCCGTAAAATGGCGTGACGCCACGCTGAAAATAAAACACGCCGAGCAACACAACGCCCGCCAGCGGCAGGATGGGCCAGCCGCGCTTCCCCGCCCCCGTCGTAAATCGCACGACGGCTGCCGAGAACAACAGCATTGCCGCCACACTCCCCATCACCACGGCCAGCCACAGGCCGGGAAGATCGCGGCCCAACATGGTCAGCTCGCAAAGCGAGCTGAGCGTGAAAACAACCCACCCCGCTACCCACAAACGGAAATAACTATTGATATGATCGCGTTGGAAAATTAAGAAAAGAACCAGCAGAACGATGAACGCTGTGGCCTCGAAGAACGCTATGCCGAGCAGGCCCTGGTTTACCAACACGATGCGCCGCCTCCCGGTCCGAATTGCCGTCGCCGCAGTATGGGATTCCTATTCTCTATTGCTAGGGACGGCACAAAGCCTTCTTTGGGGCTTCATTCGACGCTAACATGCTGTTTTCTTAATGGGCAAGGGCACCTCACTACCACTGTGCCGTCCCGTATAATGGCGATGGGGGCAAATACTCGTGGAGCTAGAACAGATCCTGGTCGTCGACGATGAAGAGGCGATTCGAGAAGTCGTTTCCACCATGCTCGAATCGAAAGGTTATCGCTGCACGGCCGTGAGCAATGGCCGCGCCGCTCAGGAACAAGTTAAAAAGTCCACGCCGGATCTGGTCCTCAGCGACATGATCATGCCCGAAATGGACGGGATCAAGCTGCTCGATTGGCTCCGCGAATATGATCCGGAAGTCCCTGTGATCATGGTTACGGCTATCCATGACATTTCCACCGCTCTCGAAGCCATTCGCCGCGGCGCCTACGACTACATTCTGAAGCCTTTCGAAAAGGACCAGCTTTTTCTAGGCGTGGGGCGCGCGCTCCAGCATCGCCGTCTGGTCGCGGAGAACCGCAGCTACCAGCTCAAACTTGAACAGCAAGTGGAAGAACGCACCGCGCAGCTCACCGGCGCGATCGCTCAGCTCGAACAATCCTATGACGACACTCTAGAGGCACTTGGCAGCGCGCTCGACCTCAAGGACGCCGAGACCGAAGGTCATTGCCAGCGCGTCACCGCCTTTACCATCTCTATCGCCAAGGCCATGCCTGTTCCCAACCATTATTTGGCTATTCTTGCGCGTGCTGCCTTTCTCCACGACATCGGCAAGATGGCCATCCCCGACGGCATTCTTCGCAAGCCTGGGCCGCTCACGGATGACGAGAAGCAGATTATGCGCAAGCATTGTCAGATCGGCTACGACATGCTCATCCGCATCCCGTTCCTTCGCGATGCCGCCGAAATTGTCCTCGCCCACCAGGAGTTCTACGATGGCACCGGCTATCCTCGCGGCCTAAAAGGCGACCAGATCCCTCTCGGCGCCCGCATTTTCACGATCGCCGATTCGCTCGACGCCATGATCAGCGACCGGCCCTATCGCCGCGCCCTCCCTATGTCCCACGCGTGCCAGGAGATTCGCCGCTGCTCCAATACCCAGTTCGACCCCAAAGTAGTCGAAGTCTTTCTAACTATCCCAGAGCAACACTGGATCGACCTCCGCGAACACCTGGGCTCACCTTTCCGCCTGGCCCATTTGAAGAACCTCTAGCTTTCACTCTTCGGTCGACTTTGTGGAGTGGGTGACTCCCGAACTTGATAGTTTCCCCTAATTCATAACTCAATCGTGCAGCATAAACCTTGCGGTCCTCGTATCGGACGTTCAAAACACCATCGACCTAGCCAGCCGAACCCTGCAAATCGCTACTTTGAAGCTGGAGAGCCCCAGGAAAAGAAAAACGGGAGCCACGCACTGTGGCTCCCGTTCTCCTGACCGAATTCGCTAACAGCTGGCTTTAGAAAGCGTACTTCAGCCAGAACTTGATTGATCGGTTTCCATCAATTGTAGAAGCTATGTTGCCGAAGTTAGGGCTTAACAGATCGTAGCTGTTGACACCGCCATCCGTAAACAGGTTCGGGTGGTTGAAGGCATTGAACAACTCAACGCGCAACGTAACGGACTGGCGCTCCAGGAATTTGAAAGAGCGCTGTATGGACGTGTCGTAGTACATCTGTCCGGGGCCGATAAACGTATTGCGCCCCACATTTCCAAAGCCACTTGCTTGGAATAGGTAGCGGAAGCTGGATGCAGGTTGCGCTACGCACAATGCCTCTTGCGCTGGCTCCGAGCTGAGGCAAGCCTGGATTGGACCAAAAAATGTTCCAGGGGTGGCAGCGAGACCCACCTGGGTTCCATCGATTCCGATGGACGAGAAGGGTGCACTCATGCTGCCGAGGTTTGGCCGGTCATTGGCGTGGCCGTCGCCGTTGACATCGAATCCGTCGGCGATAGTTTCAGGTGCACCAGATTGGACTGTGGCAGTACCAGCCCACTGCCAACCCCTGACCACCTGGCTCAATACCTTCATACCCATGTTGTCCCCACCGTGGGGATAGGGCAGATCCCAGATATAGGTCATCACAAACCGATGACGCCGGTCGTAGGCCGACAGGCCATAGTCTGCCTTCTGATTCAACAGATTCTGAGAGAAGGAGCTGAGACCCGTCGATGTGAAAACTTCCGAAGTATCATCGATAAACTTAGAGTAGGTGTACGCCCCTCGCAGCAGCAGCCCATGGGAGAACTTCCGATCTAGTGTGAGCTGTCCGGAGTTATAGTTCGAGTCGCCCGCATTGTCTCTTACCAAGACTTCGCCAAGATTCGGATTCAATCGCAAGCCGGTGTTGCCGTCAACGAAGTTGTAGTCCTGGTTGGTAAAGAGGTGTTCACCACGATTGCCCACGTAGGCGGTCGTCATAATGAATCCGCCTGGCAGCTCCCGCTGAATATCCAGGTTCCATTGGAATGTTAGTGGGTTCAGAATGTGGCTGGCCATGGTGTCCATAGTTGCCTGTGGGTCTGCCACCGGCGACAAACCGGTGAGCAAGCTTGAAGCACCGGCCAAGCCTCGAATGCCCGAGTTCGCGGAAGTAGCGGTTAGCGTCCCTCCGTTGACATTGGGAACTGTGCTCCCGGTGTTGTCTAGGATATTGGTGAAGATGCCGTCATAAAACATACCCCCTCCGGCACGTATCACGGTTTTATCCTGTCCAAGGAATCGCTGCCAGAACTTTGGCGTCCATGCAAGGCCCACGCGGGGCGCAAAGTTGTTCTTGTCGCCTTGCTGTTTCGTGGCCAAGAAGTTGGGGAAAACTGCCCCAGCAACCCCGAACGTGAGTTCCTGAGTATTGATAGAGGGGAATGGAACAATGTTGCCGATCGTTCCCCAGTATTCATACCGCAAGCCGAGGTTCACTGTGAAGTTAGGCTTCAAATGCCATGTGTCTTGTACGTAAGGCGCGTAGTTGCCGACGAAGGGCTGCACTTCCGGGTTTCCAAAATTAATGGAAACGGCTCCCGAAGATCCTGAGAAGTCGTCTACGAAGTTACCGAGACTGGTGAACGCAGGGACAACAGGAGTAACCCCAATTGCGCTTGCCGGACTCGCCTGATAGGCAATCGTCCCGCGGGAGTTGAATGGAATACCATCATCAACCTGCAAGTAATCGATGTCTCCGCCAAAAGTAAAGGTGTGGCGGCCCAACGTGTAGGTAAGCGCATCCTGGAACTGGTAAGACTTGTGGCCACGAAACTGCGGGATGCCGGTTGGAATACCAAGACCGGGTAGCCCTGAGTTCGCTATGGAAATCCCGGGCGTGTTGGCCAGCGGATTTGCCAAACTAGCAGCCGTCGGTGAGAAGCTGAAGTCGATGTTTGAATAGGAGAATCGCAATTCGTTCAACGTTCTGGCGCTAAAAGTATGATTCCAAATCGTGGTGAATGCCTGCGAAGGACCTCCCTGTTGTGTATCAAACGGCGGCAGGTTGGTGGGAAAATTGAAAAAATCGGGCGTAAGCGACGCGTCCGCGCGCCTGTAGCTGGCTCGGAAGCTATCAACGTCCGTCGGGTTGTAATCCACACGAGTTTCCCACTCACGGGTCAAGGAAACGATGCTCCCTTGACTGCGGACAAAGTCTCCGACATCCACGGACCCACGGTCGATACCAGCGGCGTTAGGACCGAGGGCAATCGGCTTACCGTTTGAAACCGGTGCAACGAGCCCGCCCAACGAATTCAACAGCAGCTGAACATTGGGGTTCGGAAGCAAGGACGTCAATGTAGCGATGCCTGCGGCCGTTGGAATGGTGATAGGCGCTGCGGCAGCGGCCGATGCCGAGAAGTCTCGGTCCCACTGGCCGGTGCCAAAGAAAAACAGTTTGTTCCGCTTCACTGGCCCGCCAAAATTAAATCCGAAGATGTTTTCATTATCTTGCGGATTCTTGGTGATGCCCCCTAAAGCAGCTTGCGGGGAAATCGCGGCGAAGGCGCTATTCCGATTCTGTTCCCATGCCTCTCCATGGTAAACGTTTGTTCCACCCCTTGTGATCTCGTTGGTTACGGAACCTCCACCCCGGCCGAATTCCGCACTGTAGGAGTTCGTCAAAATCGTGACTTCCTGGATGTCACCAAGATTCGTGGTCTGGAAAGCTTGCCCGTTGATCGAATTGTCGTTGTTATCCTGTCCATCGATCAAGAAATTGTTCGCGCGCGGCCGCGTTCCGTTCACCGAAAAGCCTACTCCGTTGCTGAACGACATTCCGTTGCCGTCCTGAACTCCGGGTTGCGTCAGCACTAAGGCGATCGGATTTCCTCCTTGAATCGGCAAATCGTGGACTTCTTGTTGAGAGATTTCCGCTCCCAGCGACCCAGACTCGGTCTGCAATTCTTGTGCACTGGTTGCTTCCACCGTCACTGTGCTTGACATACTGCCGACTTGCAGCTGGGCATTCGCGGAGACTTCCAAGGAGCCCTTTACATGTATGCCTGCCAATTCAAAATGGGTAAACCCATTCGCCTCTACAGAGACTGTGTACGTACCGGGAAGTAGATTTTCAATTCTATATCCTCCCGCCGAGTCGGTGACCGTACTTCGTTCGGCGCCAAGTTCCTTGCTCGTCGCTGTTACTTTGGCTTTCGGGACTGCCGCTCCGCTACTGTCGGTCACGGTCCCGACGATCGTCCCATCACTGGTCTGAGCAACCGCCGCAGGCACCATCAAAGTGCCAACACCAACAACAAATGCCAACATCAAGCTGAGGGTAAAGGCCAAGCCAATACCCCTCCAAGCATAAAACTTCATATTAATCACCCCCGTTAAGTTCTTCAAAATATTGTTCGCGCCTGATTTGATATAACTAGACTGTGTTTGAAACACCCTACAATTGGTCTGCAATACGCGGTCCACTCCCGGCTGAAATACTCTTTAGCTGAATACAGCTAACTCCTTTGTTCTTATAATTAGTACCAGTACTCTGTCGCGTGATCAGAAACACTTTATCCAGTTATCTGTATTCTATGTCATCTCTCTTCAGAAAATTGAATGTAAATGGCTGGTAACTCTTCTGGAATGCTGACTTTTCGAAGGTTCCGACAACCCTGGCGATTCGCATTTCAATCCGAAAAGGAATGAGATTCAGACTCGCTTCAGAATTGCGACTTCATTTATTTATATCCTGGGCGTTACGAGCCCAAACCAGTTCACTGGCAGCAGCAACGGAAAAGCGAACCCAATCCGTCGCTGAACGTTTGCCTGGCCGTGAGTAAGCTCAAAACGAGATATCCCTCAGCCGGAAAATCATAGAAGTGGCCCGGGTGGACATGCACGGATTTTGTCGCCAGGAGTTCGAGAGCGAGTTCTTCGTCCGAGCGGACCGCAGGCACTCGTATGACTGCGGTCCAGCCGCCTTCTACCTCGAGCCGGCTGCAGGATTTCTGTGACGCCAATTGGTTGTCCAGTTCGGCAAGATTCACAGCGACGCGAGCCAGCACTTGCTTTTGAAACGCGTGGCGCTGCGCCAATAAAGCCGGCAGGGCCAGCTGAATCGGAGCATTCATCGAGAGGTAGGTATCGGCGATCACTTCGAGACGTGCAAGCGCTTCCGCCTTGCGCGTCTCCGGCCCGTCCACGACCAGCCACGCTGTTTTCATTTGCGGAAGCCCGCAAATCTTCGAAAGCCCGCTCATGGTGAACGTCAGCGCGCCGGAACGGGCTGCAAACGTGGCCGGATGTCTGTCCTTCAAAGCAAAATCGAGAAAGACTTCGTCGGCGATGATTGCTATCTCGCGCGCCGCGCAAATCTCATTCACTCTGCGCATCTCATCCGGTTTGCAAAAATGTCCCGTGGGATTGTTTGGATGAACGACGATCACTCCGCGCGTTCGAGGTGTAATCGCCTGCTCCAGCGCATGAAAATCGATCTGCCATCCGTGATCGTAAATGAGCGGGTAGCGCACGAGACGAACGTCCTGAATATCGGCGAGAAAATCAAAGAGCGGATAGCTCGGCTCTGGAATCAGGAGCTCATCGTCTGGATTGCAGAGCATGCGGAATACAAAGGAGTACGCTTCGCTGGTGCTCGTCGTCAGAAAAATATCGTTGACCGAAACAATTGCGCCGCGCTCAACGTAATATTGCGCCACCGCGCTTCGCGCAATTTCCAACCCGCGCGGATTCGGCTCGTACTTGAGCGCCCCGCGATTTTGAAGCGCAGTGAGAATCGCCTTTTCGTCGTACTCGAAACCGCATTCGGTCGGATTGGAAATCGTCAAGTCGATCAGCGGCTTGCCCGCGGCGCGATGCGCTTCGAGCGCGGCACTTAAACGGTTTGCTTCAAGATTCCAATTTGTCCGTCGTGCAAACATGCCTTTCGTAAACATTAGCCGCCGTTTACGGGAGGCAAGCCGCGGTGATGTTCGGTGGTCACGAATTCGGCGACGGTTTCCGCGACGCGCGTGATTTGCTCGGGACGCAGTTCCGGATACATCGGGAGCGAAATTACTTCTTTTGCGGCGTGCTCTGCGTGCGGAAAATCGCCGGCCCTGTGGCCTAGCGAGGCGTACAACGGCTGCAAGTGGAGCGGCACGGGATAGTAGACTGCACTGCCGATGTTTCGGGCGCTCAAAGCCTTTTGCAACGCGTCGCGCTGCTCGACGCGAATCGTGAACTGGTGAAAAACGTGGCCGTAGTTTTCCGGAACGAGCGGCGGCGCAATTCCGGGAATCCCGAGCAACAATTTTGAGTAAGCTGCGGCGTGCGATTGGCGGGCGCGCTGCCACTCCGGCAGGTGGCGCAGCTTCACTCGAAGAATGGCGGCCTGAATTTCATCGAGGCGGCTGTTCCATCCTGGCTCGCTGCTCACGTACTTAGCGGATTGTCCGTGGTTGCGCAAGTTGCGCAATCGCGCCACGAGATCGCTCGAGTTCGTGACGATCATTCCTGCGTCGCCGCATGCACCCAGATTCTTCGTGGGGTAAAAACTCATACAAGCCGCGTCGCTCAGCGAACCGGTCTTGCGTCCTTTGTAAGTTGCACCGATAGATTGCGCGTTGTCCTCGATGACCCGTAAATCTTTTTCGCGCGCAAAATTCAGAATCGGGTCCATGTCGGAGGAGAGGCCATACAAATGGACGGCAATGATGGCTTTCGTTTTTGATGTGATACGCCGCGCCAGATCGGATGGATCCAGGTTATAAGTGTCCGGGCGAATGTCGGCGAAAACAGGTTTTGCGCCAATGGCGCTGACCGCGCTGCCCGTGGCTACAAACGTGAACGGCGGAATGATGACATCATCGCCGGCCTGAACGCCGCAAGCACGCAACGCGAGAATCAGCGCGTCCGTCCCCGAAGCCACGCCGACTCCGTGAGCCACGCCGCAGAGCTGCGCGATTTCCGTTTCGAGCGCGGCGCCTTCGCTCCCCAGAATAAATTGTTGCGTGGCCAAGACTTTTTCGACCGCGGCGCGAATCTCATGGCCGATGGCGGCGTACTGCGCCGCGAGGTCCAGCTGCGGCACCGCAGCGACGGAGGATGTGGTCTGCGTTTGCGCGCTCATCGAAGAAGATTGTCCATTCATTTGCCGAAATAAAGAAGAGCGAGCAAAAAAATCCAGAGGCCATCGAGGAAATGCCAGTAGTACGAGGCGACTTCGGCGGCGACGGATTGCGAGAGCTTGGTCCTTTCAAATTTCCGGAAAGCCACATAGAACAAGGCGCAAATGCCACCGAGAAGATGCAAACCGTGCAGCGCGGTAAAGATATAAAAAAAGCTACTGGCCTGATTCGTTGAGACGTAGAGACCCTCGACTACTAGCTGGCGCCAGGCGACGAGCTGCCCAATCAGGAAGAGCACGCCGAGCGCGGTGGCGCCCATCCAAATCTTGCGAAACTGGCGGACATCTCCGAACGAGAGGCGTCGCCGAGCCATCTCGATGACCACGCTGCTCGAAAGAAGAACTACGGTGTTCAACCAAACGACGGACGGAAGATGCAGGGACACCCAATTATGATTCGTGGCGCGCAGAAAAATAAAAGCGCTGACCATGGCCATGAAAAACATGAAGATGGAGACCATACTCAGGAGGATGGCCGTTGCGTAGCGCCGTGGGGACGGCAGATTAGACCCACGCTGCTTGCCGCTATCGCCGCCGTCATCTCCGCCGGCGGGCGGACGATTGCCTCCTCCGCCACCACCGATGTCTTCGATGATGAGCTCGATATCTTCGACGATGGTTGTGCCTGACATGACAGCCCTTCCTAGCTTTCTTTTGCGCCCGCCTGAGCCGCCTGCTTCCTTCGCGTGGCCAGCTCAGAAGAAGTGGGAGCGATATTTTGCATGCCGAAATCTTCCGCGGCGGACGGACCGCCGAATTCGTACGCTCCACGATAAATCATCGGCTCGACTCCGCCAAAGTTATTCAGAGGTGGCGGAGAGGAAACGCTCCACTCGAGAGTTGTTGCGCGCCAGGGGTTGCGATTTTCGGTTTCTTCGCCGCGCCAGAGAGTCCAAATGAAATTGAAAAGAAAAATAGCCTGAGCAGCGACGGTAAGGATGGTCGCGACGGTGACCAACGCGCGAAGGGAAGATCCCAGCGATGTGCTCCACGATGTGGCGAGCGGAGCGATTGCGGCCAGGTCACTGCTCGAAGAATGCGCGTGGGCCATGAGGCCGAGCCAATGCATGGGCATGAAGACGCAATAGACTCCGGCGAAGGTTAGCCAGAAGTGGAGTTTGCCGAGAGTCTCATTGAGTCGGCGTGCAAACGTTTTTGGAAACCAGAAAAAGAGCGCGCCGAGAATCGCAAACGTGGCCGCGATGCCCATCACCAGATGAAAATGACCGGTGATCAAATCGTCGCTGACAGAGGCGGCAGCAAGATCGCTGCGCGAGAGGAAAAGTCCGGAAACGCCGCCAGAAAGAAAAAGAGAGACGAAACCGAGAGCGAAAAGCATTGCGGTGTTGAGCTGGATTTTGGCATTCCAGAGAGTGCCGAACCAACTGAGCAATAGAACGCAAGCGGGCACGCCCAGCGAAGAAGCGAGCAGCGAAAAGACGAGCGGCGACCAGGGATTGAGCCCGCTGGAAAACATGTGCTGGCCCCATATACAAAAACCGAAAAGACCGACGCCGCAAAGAGCAAGGACCGCGGCACGTTCGGCCCAAACAGGCTTGCGAGAAAAAGTCGCGAGAAGATGCGAGACGATTCCGAAGCACGGCAGGATGGCGACGTAGACTTCCGCTTGGGCGAAAAACCAGAAGAGGCGCTGCCAGAGAGAAAGCAGTGTGGATTGCGCTAGGGAGGCTGGTTGCTGGGCGAGAAAGGTGAGCGGCGAAAAAAATTGCGAAGCGAGGAGACGGTCCGAAAGCAGGAAAACGCAGGCGGCGAGCAGAATGCTGAAAATCAGCATGCTGAGAATAGCGTTGATGAGCCAAGCCCAAACGGTGAGAGGCATGCGCGGCAAAGTCATGCCCTTGGCACGAAGATCGAACGTGGTGACAGTGAAATTGATCGAAGTGATAAGCGCGGCGAGGCAGAAGAGAGCGACGCTGGCGGTCCAGAGTGTGAGGCCCGCGGCGGGTCGAACAAAAAACGCGGCGGTGATTCCCGCGAGCGATGCCACAGTGGCCCAGAAAGAAAACAGATTCAACTCGGGGAAAGCCATTTCGCGTGCGCCGATCTGGAGAGGCAGAAAATAGTTGCCGAAGCCGGCTTGCGGCGCGGTGGTGAGAACGAAGAAAACCATCAGCGAGCCATGGAGCATGGTCAAGGCAGCGTAGCGCTCCGGCGTGCCACCGAACCCAGAGAGAAATGGAATTTGCACAGCGGGCCAGACGAGGTGAATGCGCATGAGGAGCGAGAGAATCATGCCAAGAAGAACGCTGACGAGGGCGAGCCAGAGATAGCGCAGACCGATTGCTTTGTGGCCAGCGTTGAAGAGGGTGCGCGCGAAAAAACCTGGAGCAGGAGCTTCGGGCACCGCGCCGCTGCTGTCGTAAGAAACCATGCAGAGTGCCACTATACCCCACGTAGGTTGAGGCGGGAAGCGGCGGGACGAAACGCTGAAGATATTGGGATTATACGCGCGTTCGCGATGCTGAATAACGGCCTACGCGGTTCAATGGGCTTGCGGGGTGGGCGCGCTCATCAAGTCCACAAACATTTTGTCGAACCTTGGCAGATCCACATCCATTTGGATTTCGACGGGTTGGGCGCCTAGCTTGGGGTTGTCTTTGTCGACCCAGGTGAGGGTGTTGCCATAGGCTGCGCCGTGGTCGATGTCGACGCTCATGTAGCGGGTTATGGTTTTGGTGATGAGCGTGGGGTCGATCCATGCGGCGGCGGCTAGTTCGTCCCACATGTAGGACCCGCCCTGATCTTTCATGAAGAATTTGACGACGTATTGCGCGGCGGAGCTGTTGCTTTTGCCGATTTCGGCGAGCATTTCGCTGGTGAACCGGGTTTTGACGGAGATGTCTACCGGAGTGCAGACGATTTTTTTCCACGGCGCTTCGAGGACGCTCTTGGCGGCTTCGGGATCGAACCAGAAATTGAATTCATGTCGCGGGCTGCTGATAAATTCGGGATCGTCGGTTTGCGGGCTAAGGCTGCCGCCCATGAAGACGAGGCCTTCGGCGAGTTCGGCAAAATGCGGGTCGACGGCGTTGGCGAGCGCCAGATTGGTCATGGGACCGCCTTCGTAGATGGTGACTTCATGCGGATATTTGTGGACCATGCGGATCAGGAAGTGAGCAGCGTCTTCATCGGAGGGTCGGGTGGTGGGCTGGCCTTCCGGCAGCGGAGGAATCACGTCGTGTTCGTGCCACCAACGATCATCCCAGGCGCCGGCGAAGGCGACTTTTCCGTACCGGGCTTGCCACAGAATAGCTTCGTTGCGGCGATGCACTAAAGGAAAGACGGCTCCAGGGACTACGGGAATATCGGTGCGGCCAATTAGCTCGAGCAGGCGCAGAGTGTGGGCAACTTCTTCGTCGCGCCATTGGTTGCCGGTGACGACGGTGATGCCGAGGACTTGCACCTGGGGAGATTGAATGAGAGTCAAGAGCGTTTGCATGTTGCTACCGCCCGGGCCGGAACAGTCTTGATTGATGATTATTTTGCGCGGCTGCTGGGGGAATGCGGGGGTTACGGCTAGAAGCAATAGTGAAAACAGGAAAGGCAGTTTTGGATTCCTCACCATTGGCCTCCTGGGATATTCCGGTTGCAAGTTTGGAGTGTCTCGGCGCTCCCGCGCGGGCTGGCTAACGATTCGCGACAGAGTTGGGCCGCTCGCTTGAAACGAGTTTGTCAGATGCCGGCATACCAGGCATAGCCACCCTCTGGAGGCGCGGAGCCGAAACCCTTGCCGAAGACCTTCAGACTGTCGGTGACCGTCACGGCTGAGGCTCCGACTTGCTATCCCAAGATGGGTGCCATACTACCACGCTAGATGGACGGAAACGGATAAGAGCTTGGTTATTGGCGACACGGAGGACGTACTTTTTCTGGCTTAGACAAGTACTGCCGCTGATCCGCGCGGTTCAATATGAATGTGACGGCCGAGACGTGCCAATTTCGAAAGAGGCTAGCTGCCTCGATGGAAGTCGGTACTTTTCTCCGAGACGTGAGGAGAACTGGCTTGTGACGGCAAGGGGCAGTGACGAGAAATGCGGTATCGGTTGCGATTGAACCAACGGTAGCCACCCCACAGGATCCAGTTAAGACCTGGTAGGCGGAAGATCGCGTAGAATGGCCACGCCCACCAGATTCTTCGGGCCACAAATAGATATGCATTAGCTCCCGACTCGATAGCGCCGTCGCGAGTTAATACAAGGATGTTCTGGAGCACTTCCTGTTGCGAACACTGCAAAAACCCTTCTTGCTGGGCAACTTGCAGGTCCTTCAGAGCAAAGCCTCGACGCTCAATTACGTTCTTCCAAAAGTGGACCCAGCGAAAGCAAAAGCCACATCCGCCGTCGTACAGGACCCAACCCACAGCCGGGTCGGATGTCGCGTTCGATTCTTTCAGCGTGTTCGTCATGAAAGTTTGCAGCCTTTCAAGACGGTAACCTGAGAGCCGTCGGCCACGAATGAAGAGTTCGGACGATGTTTCAGAATGCGGCTTAGTTCAGCACCATACAAGCTGCTCGCATCCCCTTCAAAATGCGCGGAGGTGCTTGACCAGACTCGCCAAGGAACATGAGAAACGTGATATTCGAGTGTACTGGTTTTCTTTTCCGAATAGCCCCAATAATGCTCCGTGATGAATTGTTCGAGGCTTCCCTCGCTGGGCAATTGAGAAATGCCCTCCGTTTGCGTGTTGAGTTGGCACCATCGATTCTCGAGCTGCCATCCATACCCAAGCGCCTTCTTCGAGTCCGTGATGGAAGAGCTATGCCGCATCGGAAGACACACGTAGTTCTCGCCATAGATAAGACGGGCCGCCGCCGCGATGACTGCTTTGGGGACAATTTCGGCGATGAAGACAACGCCTCTTCGGATTTCGTTAGCTACGCTGCGGCGGACGTAGAAGCGGAGGTTTACTTCGTAGAAATCAGAATGGAACGGAATCGCCACAGAGCCGAAGAGCCGTGTGCAGCAAAAGCGAAAACCGACGAGGCTAATGTAGGTTTTGCCGACGTACGAATCGAGCTCCGTGCCGGCGGGAACGTACTTGCCCAACAGGAGCGGGTCAATCTCGTAGTTCAGCATCACGAGGTCTCGCCATTCTGCGGTAAGAAAGACTCTTGCTTCAGAAGAGGTGGACAAGTTTGGGCTCAGCTCCGAAAGATCAAAATTAGCAGGACTTGGGACGCGACACGAGATTTCTAACGCATCCCGTGCAGCCGAGTTAACCCCAAAACACAGTTGCCGCAGCGTCCGATCAGATTGAAAGCGGGTGGCCGGCGATTCTTTCGAGGATGGCGATCGGAGAGCGCTGGGGCTCGACCATGGCGGCCCGAGAGACGATGAATGTTTGCTCAAGGGCGTACTGACCTTCTAGGACGGCGTGGCTGACGCTGTCGGTGAAAACCATCCAACTGGAATTGGGAGGAAATTCCCAGCGCTGCCTGGGACAGGATTCGCGGAAAGCCGTGTCTTCCTTCATGGCGTTGTGACAGCGGTGCATAAAGTCGTCGTAGGCGGAACGATGCGAGCCAGGAAGATGTAAGGCGCTGGCGAGAGCGCGCAGGCCGCGTGCTAACGGATTTGCGTTCTGCGGGCCAGGCAGGCCCAGAGATTTAGCAAAATCGGGGCCGATGGCTTCGAAAGTCTGCGAAGTGTTCCAGACGCGGCTTTGCGTGGGATTGATGTTGGTGAAGAAGCGCAGGATGCGGTCGCCGTTGGTGGGGCGTGTGGGAAAGGCGTCGAAGTGCGGAAGATCGTTGCGGGCGTGCAGACGAGCGGGGCGGCCGCGCTCTTCGAGAGGGCGAAAGCTGGCGAAATCTAGTTTCCATTTACCCGTGTAGGGCGTGAGAATTTCGGAAAGAAATTGTACGGCGCTTTGGGAATAATTTTTCAGAATGATGCGAAGTCTGGCGGCTTCTTTTTGCTCGGATTTGGCGAGACCGGTGATGCGGTCTTCGGCAGGACGATAGGCGATATTTTTGTGGAGAGCGGAACTGGTTTGCGTGCGGCCGAGGAGGAAGTCGCGGTCGTCCTGGTGAATGACGAATGGAGGATTGGGGAAAAAGAGGATGTTGCTGGCTTCGAGCTGGGCGCAGAGGTGGCGGCCGCTAGAAGCGGGGTCGGCTGACGAAGCGGGCAGGCCAATGTTTTCTCCGGAGAGAGATACGAGCTGGCTCATCCCGGCCAGCGGTTCCGGAGCATGAATGGAAGAGGGAGCGGACATGAAGAAAGTCTCCCACGTTTGCCGGGAAAAATTCCAGTGCAGGATGAAATTCGTGAAGAGCCGCTAGGCTATGGATGGTCGGAGCGGTAAACCACGCCGCCTTTCATCACAAAGGTGACTTTTTGGACGGCGGTGATATCAGTGAGCGGATTGCCGGGAACAGCGACGATGTCCGCGAAAAAGCCTGGCTTCAGCGCGCCAATTTGATCTTGCCAACCGAGAAGCTTGGCGCCATTGAGCATGTCGGCTTGCAGAACGGCGAGCGGCGTCATGCCGTATTGGACCATCAGAACGAGTTCGCGAGCCTGCGTGCCGTGAGGAAATGGGCCGACGTCGGAGCCGACGGCCATCGGCACGCCGGCGGCTAGCTGCCGGCGAAATTGTTCGGCGTGAAAATCCTGCATCTGGTGCTCGCGTGCGGCCGCGGCGGGAGAAGCGGCGTGGTCGGCAAAGTATTCGGCGATTGCGAAAGTGGGGACGGCGAAGATTTGTTTTTCGTGCATGAGGCGCATGGTTTCGTCGCTGAGGTAATAGGCGTGATCCACGGATTCGACGCCGGCTTCAACGGCGTAGAGCGTGCCCGGTTCGCCGGTGTCATGAACCGCGACGCGCTTGCCGGTGCGGGCGGCTTCTTCAACGGCAGCGCGGAGTTCGGCTTCGGTGTACTGGTAGGGCGTGATGAAATGGCCGTCGACGAGGGAGTCGCGGCCGGTTTCGTACATTTTGACGAAATCGGAACCTTCTTTGACTTGCTCGCGGATAGTCGCGACGATCTCATCGGCGTTATTCGCGTAGTCCGCATTCGAGAGAACGTGCTGGGCCGGATTGAAATGGTTGGCGTCTTCGTGGCCGCCGAGAATGTCGATGGCATTGCCGCTCACGCGCATCCGTGGACCCGGAATTTCGCCGCGATTGATGGCGTTGCGCACGGCGGTGTCGGCAGAACCGGCGCCTTCCGTGCCCATGTCGCGCTCGGCGGTGAAGCCGGCCATCAGGTCGGCGCGCGCGGCGAGGGTCGCGGTGATGGTGCGCTGGGGCACGGATTCTTCGACGGTTTGCAAATCTTCGGCGCCCGGATGGAGAAAAAGATGAACGTGAGCATCGACGAGGCCAGGCAAGAGAGTGGTGTCGCCGAGGTCCATGACTTCAGCGCCTTGTGGATGCTTCACGGTGGAACCGATTTCGACGATGCGGGCGCCCTGGACAAGGATTTCTCCCGGCGCGATTATTTTGCCAGTTTCAACCTGGAGGAGGCGCGCGGCGTGCAAAATAATGACGTGCTCCGGCGCCGGTGACGCGGATTGCGCGGTAGCGGATGACGACAGAAAACCAGATAGAACCAATGCGGAGGATGCGGACAACACGAGGAAGCAGAATTTTGTTTTCATAGCGCCGCGATGATACCACCGCGAAGCCAATCGAAGGCAGCCCGCCAGCGGGTGGTTGAGCATTTGACATTTCTTCTTATTTCTGCAAATATCGAAATATGACGAGCGGCGCGACCAAAAAAAGCAGTGAGCTGGTGGCAAAATTCGCCGACATGCTGTCGGCCATGGGGACGGAACCCCGGCTGCGGATCATGCAATTGCTGTTATCGGCGCATCCGGAAGGACTGGTTGTTGGCGACATTCAAGAAGAGCTGGAGATCCCGAATTCAACGTTGTCCCACCACTTAGACAAACTCAAGAATGAAAACCTGGTGCAAGTGAAGCGCGAGAGCACGTTTCTGCGGTATACGGCGAACACGGAGGCGCTGCAGGAATTGATGCAGTTTCTTTGGTCGGAGTGTTGCACGCGGAACAAGGCGCTGCGGCCGCGGGACATTATCGAGATTTGCCGTTAGGAGAAGGAAATGGAAAACGCAAACGCGGGAAGCACGGACATAAAGGAAATTGTCAAAGAGAAGTACGGGCAAGCAGCTCTGCGAGCGGGGACGGGCGGAAGCTCGTGTTGCGGAGCGGCGCCGGCAACCGGGGGCGCGTGCGATCCAATCACTTCGAATTTGTATGACTCGGCACAGACGGAACAGGTGCCGGAGAAAGCGCTACGGGCTTCGCTAGGCTGTGGGAATCCCACGGCATTGGCGAAGTTGAACGCAGGAGAAGTTGTGCTCGACCTTGGCTCCGGAGGCGGGATCGACGTTTTACTTTCGGCGCGCCGCGTGGGGCCGACGGGCAAGGCGTACGGCCTGGACATGACGGACGAGATGCTGGCGCTGGCGAATGAGAATAAGCGCAAGGCAGGAGCGGAGAATGTCGAGTTCTTGCGGGGAGAAATCGAGCGCATTCCGCTGCCTGACAATTCGGTTGACGTGATTATTTCGAATTGCGTGATCAATCTTTCCGCGGACAAAGACAGCGTGTTGCGAGAGGCGTTTCGAGTATTGAAGCCCGGCGGGCGTTTTGCGGTGTCGGATGTGGTTACGCGAGGGGAGATTTCCGCGGCGATCCGACAGAGCATTTTGTTGTGGGTAGGATGCGTGGCGGGAGCGCTCGACGAAGAGGAATACCGGAACAAGCTCGCCGCCGCGGGCTTCGAAGGAATTGAAGTGGAAGCCACGCGAATTTATCGCGTGGAAGATGCGCGGGAATTTCTGTCGGAAAAAGGGCTGGATGTAGATGCACTTGCGCCAGAGGTTGACGGCAAGTTCCTGAGCGCATTTGTTCGAGCTGTCAAGCCAATGTCTGCGTCCACGAAAACGGCTGGGGCTTGCTGCGGGCCGGCGTGCTGCAAGTGACGCCTTAGATTTCGCCGTTCGGAAGAATCGCCGAGGAGCCAGCGATGCAAGGACGTTACAACGTACTTTTTCTTTGCACGGGAAATTCGGCGCGATCGATCATGGCCGAAGCCATTCTGAACACTAAAGGCCGCCCTACTTTTACGGCTTACAGCGCGGGGAGCCATGCCACAGGAAAAGTACGGCCCGAAGCGCTGAAGCAGCTCGAATTGGCGCGTTTGCCGACGAACGACCTACGCAGCAAGAATTGGGACGAGTTTGCAAAACCAGACGCTCCGAAAATGAATTTCGTCTTCACGGTTTGCGACAATGCGGCGAAAGAAGCCTGTCCAGTCTGGCCCGGGCAGCCGGTGACGGCGCACTGGGGCATCGCCGATCCCGCAGAAGTCAAGGGCACGCCGGAACAAATCGGGCGCGCGTTTCGCGAAGCCTACATGACTCTCGACCGAAGGATCAGTCTGTTTCTTTGCTTGCCTCTCGCGAGCCTCTACAAGCTGGCGATTCAGAAAGAGATCGCGCGCATCGCGAAGAGATGAATTGAATGAAAAGAAAATTTGGTGCGGCCGAGTGGATTCGAACCACCACGGTATTGCTACCGCCAGCCCCTCAAGCTGGTGCGTCTGCCAGTTCCGCCACGACCGCACGTCGTTGACAAAGACAGTTTAACTGCCCATAGGAAAGGCTGCAAGCCCGGCACGTCACGAGGACAGCCCGATGGTTCACCGAGAAAAACCAAAAGTGCCGCCAGCTTAGGGCTTCTTGGGCTGCGCCGGAGCGGGCTGCTGGGACGCGGGCTTCGAAGCCGCCGGCGAAGTGTTCGAAGCAGGCGGATTGCTTTGGGGCGCGGAGGTCTGCGGCGCCGGAGTAGGCACGATCGGAGCTTTTACGGGCGTCTTCGCGGGGGCGGGTTTCGAGATTTGCTGCAGGACCGACCCACCGCCCTGCTCGACCGCTTTATCCGTGCGCAGCACCATGGCAAAAGAGCAAACCATGAACATGACGGCACACCAGGTGGTGGCCAGCGAAAGAACCGACGCAGCCCCGCGCGGACCAAAGGCGGTTTGGCTGCCAGCACCGCCAAAGGCGCCAGCGAGATCAGCGGCTTTGCCGCTTTGCAGCATGATTACAATCATCAAAACGAGGCAATTCATCACGAAAAAGGCGGTTAGCAGAGGTCCCCACCAGCGGAAACCGATCACGATGATCGCAAAACCAATGAGAAGAGCGACTGTCCACTTCATCCAACTTGGCATTTCTATCTCCCTGCGCAATCTCGAACGATGGTCGCAAACGATTTCGCGTCGAGGCTCGCTCCGCCCACGAGCGCGCCGTCTATTTCTTCCTGGGCCATCAAACCCTGGGCATTGTCAGGTTTGACGCTGCCGCCATAAAGAATCCGTAACGCGGAGGCGTGTTGGGCGGAAAACTTCTCCGCAGCACATTCGCGGATGTACCGATGAGCCTCTGCGGCAATTTCTGGAGTGGCCGTCTTGCCGGTACCGATAGCCCACACTGGTTCGTACGCTAACAGAATACGGGAGAATTCATCGGGGGTCAACGAACCCGGGCCAGCCAGAAACTGGGATTTGCATACTTGCTCGGTTTGGCCCTCTTCGCGCTGGTGGAGCATTTCTCCCAGGCAAACGATGGGAATGAGCCGGGCAGCGAGGGCGGCTTTTGTTTTTTTTGCGACGGTTTCGTCGGTTTCTCCGAAGAACTGGCGCCGCTCCGAGTGCCCAATGATGACGTAGCGGCAGCCGGCTTCGACAAGCATTTGAGGGGAAATTTCGCCGGTAAAGGCGCCTTCTTTTTCCCAGAACACATTCTGGGCGGCGATAGCGACCTGCGAGCCGCGAGCAGCCTCGACCGCGGCGTGAATGGCCGTGAAGGGAGGGGCGATCATGATGTCGCACTGAGTGATCCCGTCGATGAGCATGGAAAGTGCGGAAAAAAATATTTCGGTTTCCATCTGCGTCTTGAACATTTTCCAGTTTCCGGCAATGAGACTTCGGCGCCTGACACCGCCGCCGTGGCTGAGAGGATTTTCCGTGGGTTTGTTCGTCAGCGCATCAACGCCGGGAAGCTTGGCGCCGGCGAGAAACTCGAGCGAAGCGCCGCCCCCTGTCGAGATATGCGAGATTCTTTCGGCGACGCCAGATTGATGAACAGCGGCGACGGAATCGCCGCCGCCGACGATGGAAGTCGCGCCTGCACTCGTGGCGGCCGCGACTGCTCTTGCGACTTCGAGGGTGCCATTGGCGAAAGCGGGCATCTCGAAAACGCCCATGGGGCCGTTCCAGACGATGGTTTTGGCCCGGGAAATTTCCGAAGCGAAGACGGCAGCGGTTTTTGGGCCGATATCGAGGCCCATCTGGTCCGCCGGAGTAGCGGAAATGTCGACGGTTGTAGCGGGCGCGGTGGCTTTGAATTCGGGTGCGATCACGTGATCGACGGGAAGCAGAAGCCTGAAATTCTTTTGCTTGGCGTCCGCGAGAATCTTTCTGGCGAGATCGAGTTTGTCGTCTTCCACAAGTGACTTGCCGATGGGCAAACCCTGGGCCTTAAAGAAGGTGTAAGCCATGCCGCCGCCGATGAGCATGGCGTCGGCGATATTCATGAGATTTTCGACGACTTCGATTTTATCGCTGACTTTCGCGCCGCCGAGAATCGCGACAAAGGGACGCAAGGGGTTGGTAAGGGCTTTGCCGAGATAGCTCAGCTCTTTTTCCATCAGCAGGCCAGCGGCGCACTGATTCACAAAACGCGTAACGCCGACGACCGAAGCATGAGCGCGATGCGCGGAGCCGAAGGCGTCGCAGATGAAAACACCGTCACAAAGAGCGGCAAGTTGCTTCGAGAAGGCTTCGTCGTTCTTCTCTTCCTCGGGATGAAAGCGAACGTTTTCGAGAAGCAGGATTTCGCCGTCGGCGAGCGTCTTGCTCTTGGATTCAGGGACGGGACCAACGCAGTCGGAGGCAAAACGGACCGGTTTGCCGATGAGCGCTTCGAGTTTTTTTGCAACCGGGAAAAGTGAAAACTTGGAGTCCGGACCGCCCTTGGGCCGGCCGAGATGCGAAGCCAGAATGAGGCGCCCGCCCTTTTCAATGGCGAGGCGGAGCGTGGGTATGGTTTCGCGAATGCGCGTGTCGTCCTTGACGACGCCATCCTTAAGAGGAACATTGAAGTCCACGCGGATGAAAACGCGCTTTCCGCGGAGTTCGAGATCTTTGATGGTGAGCTTTTTCATGGATTCGTGACCCGTGATTCGTATTTGTAATTTGTGAGACGGACGGCGAGGACAGCCTCGCCGCCCACACCCAGCCAGCGATTGTTAGAACTTCGCGGCCATAAATTTGATGAGATCGCGGCAGCGGCAGGAATAGCCCCACTCGTTGTCATACCAAGCCAGAACCTTAACGCAGCGATCACCGACGACCTTGGTGTAGCCGGAATCGACGATGGAAGAGCGCGAGTCGCCCTTGAAATCGGCGGAGACGAGTTCTTCTTCCGTGTAACCAAGAAAACCATTCATGGGGCCATCGGCCGCGGCTTTAAGAGCCGCGTTGACGGTTGCGACAGTGGCGGGCTTATCGACAAAAACGGTGACGTCGACGACGCTGACGTTGGGCGTGGGGACGCGCATGGCGTAGCCGTCGAGCTTGCCCTTCAACTCCGGGATGACGAGGTGCAAGGCTTTGGCCGCGCCCGTCGAGCTGGGGATCATATTGATGGCAGCGGCGCGCGCGCGGCGGAGATCTTTGTGCGGCAAATCGAGAAGCTTTTGGTCGTTCGTGTAGGAATGGATGGTGGTCATGGTGCCGCTGTGAATCCCGAAAGTGTCCTGAAGAACCTTGGCGACGGGTGCAAGGCAATTCGTGGTGCAGGAGGCGTTGGATACGACGTGATGCTTCGCGGGATCGTAAGTCTTGTCGTTAACGCCGAGGACGAAGGTCGCGTCCGGACCCTCCGAGGGCGCCGAAATAATGACTTTCTTGACCGGGGCGCGGAGATGCTTTCTCGCGTCGGCGCCCTTGGTGAAAAGGCCTGTGGATTCGATGACGATGTCCGCTCCTACGCTGGCCCAGTCAATTTCGGAAGGATCCTTTACCTTGAATACTTTAAAAGCCTTGCCATCCACGGAAATCGAATCGTCGGTATGCGTGACGTTATGCGGGAGATTGCCGAGAATGGAATCGTACTTGAGCAGGTGCGCAAGAGTCTTGGCGTCAGTGATGTCGTTGACGGCGACGAACTGGATGTCCTTATCGTCGAGCGCGGTGCGCATGATGTTCCGTCCGATGCGGCCGAAACCGTTGATGCCAACCTTGATGGGCATACTACCTCCGATGGATTGTGTGAAAAGCGGCGTGCTCTCTGTAGAGAAACAGCCGCAAAGCCGAACCCAAAATGCTATGGGCTGCGGAAAGAAAAGTCAACGCGAAGCGAGAACTGGAATTCCGCTGTCACAGGTTCTACATCTATCAATCGAGTGGAGCGAAAATCTATTCCGGGTATTGCCGGATGGTGGTAACGAGGTCGCCGGTGAAGCAAACGAAGACGGTCTTCGAGGGAGGTTCTCCATAGATCCAGTCTTCGATGTCGTTCCCTTGGGGATCACGTTCGCGAACTTTGTGGTCGGGCTTGCCGATAGCGGCGACCACTTCTTCGCGGTCCATTCCGACCAATGGCCGGCGTTCCGAGATGGCCTTTTTCATCGCCGGCGGCAGCGTATCCACCCACTGAACGGAAGCGGAACGTTCCCTGGTGAAATCGAGGAACGGTGACAGAAGCTGTTTCAGATCATTGGGGCTCAAGTCCGGCACAACCTTATTGAAATCAAGGTAGATCGTGCTGCCCATTCCGGGCTGCAAACCAGGCGGACCCTGCTGTTGCTCTTCCGTGGTCGATTGGGCTGTGGGAATCCCGCTCAATTCAATGTGAAAACGGTCACGCAGGCGTTTCTTGCCGCGGCCACCGCCATTCAAGTCCACGATGATCTGATTGTCGTGAAAATCCAACTTGGTGATCTGAACTTTGTCGCCGCTGTTGACGGCGGCACCGTGAGTCGCAACAGCGCGGTTGAGTTGTTCGGGGTCCAGAGGCTTGCCGACGAACACGATCAGGCCCTCTTTCCCAGCAGGGAGCGACTTTGTGGCTTTGGCGAACTCACCCGAGACGTAACGAATGAGCTCGAGTTTGGAAGACTCCTGAAGCGTCGCGGCCTTCGGCTTGGCTGATGTCTGAGGGTCGTCTGGCCCATCGGGGGATGCCGAAAGGGCGTCGGGGAAAAGCGGGATTTCCTCTCCAGGTGGAAAAACCCCGATTGGGCGCGTGAGCGGAAGAAGACTGTTGACGCGCGGAACGTCCGCACCCGCGAGAAGGAAGAAAGCCAGACTTAAGATGAGCCGAGTCGCCATGGAAAACCTGGGCCAGCCGCCCTGTGGGCCAGCCAATCCAATAGAAGCCGCAATTATCCACCAAACCCTATGATGCAGGAAATGGGAAAAACAGCTATCGCCGCTAGATGGGGTGAGCAGCCTTTCGGGCGCGGGGAGTCGCTTGGTAACGAAGCCCCATCGTTTCAATGACGCGGAGTGCACAGAATGGCCCAACGAGGAACAGCTTAGCGGGAGATGACCTGGACTCCTTGGCGGTCGATGGTTACGGGAAGAACTTCCGCGCCGGCTTCGACAATGGCGGCTTCCACACGCGTGCGGGCGTCCGGCTCGATCAGAAGGACGACACAACCACCGCCGCCAGCGCCGCAGACCTTACCTGCCAGGGCGCCGTTGCGCCGCGCACCTTCGATGACGCGATCAATTTTTTTGGTTGAAATGGTGGGCAAATTTCTCTTGCGGAAGGACCACTCCTCGCGCATCAGACGTCCGGCTTCGTGCCAGTCCGGCTTTTCCATGGCAAAGCGCATCTTTTGAGCGACTTCCGAGATGTGCTCGAGACTATTCTGAACGGAGCGTTTACCTCCGATTTGCGCTTTGAAGACCTCCCAGTTGTTGATGCCGTGCTGGCGGGGCTTGCCGGTGTAACAGACGGAGATGCGGCGTTCCAATTCGTCCAGGTTCACACGCAGCTCGACCCGGTGCTCGCCGCCGGGCGGAAGTTCGATGGCTGCGGCTCCGCCAAACGCCGGCGGGTAATGATCTTGAGTACCGGTGGGGACGTTGATCACGATAGCTTCCGCATCGCGGCTGATGTGAATCCAGTCGACTTTGCTCTTCCCTGCCCCTGTAAAGCGGTCCAGGGCCGCGCAGATTGCGACAGCCATGGCACTCGATCCGCCGATGCCTGCTCCGTTGGGAGCTTCAGAATCGGTGGTAAGAGTAAAACCGCCCTGCGGCTGAAAAAATTTGACGATTTCCGCAAGAAGCGGCAGCTTGTAGCGCTTCGTTTTCAGGAGCGTGGCAAAGGACGCAAAGCTTTCTTCGCGCTTGATGTCGCGCGACACGAGCTTGATGCGCTCATCCCACGGCGCATGTGTGTGGATCACGCAGGAAGCATAGCGCGTGATTGCGGCGTTTAACGTGACCGAACCGGGATGAAACAGATAAAGAGGCCAGATGTCGAGAGTGCTTCCCGCAAAATCAACGCGCGTCGGTGCCTTGGATTCGATGATCATGAGTTTCCGTTGAGAGAGTTAGAGTGCCGTCCGTCGAGCCAGTTTGCAGGAATCAACCAGCAACCTCAAGCACAGAAGACAGTTCAAAGCAATGAACCGGCATCAGTTCGGTGGCGGTCTTACTTCCCTGCACTTCCCGCGGCGCGATTGCGAACCATGAGTTGCGGACCGTCTTTTTTCTCCTGCGCGAGCGCGGGGTTGGGTTCGAAGCAACGGCGGCAGCGGGCTTCATACATTCCGCCAGCTCCCACCACGATCAGCTCTTCGCTTTCGACGAGGCGTTGCGTGTGGACCGCGGGATTGCCGCAGCGCATGCAAATCGCCAACAGCTTAGTAATCTCTTCCGCGACGGCGAGCAGCCGCGGCATGGGTTCGAACGGCCGGCCGCGGTAATCGGTGTCGAGCCCGGCCACGATAACGCGCTTACCAAGATTGGCGAGTTTGGTGCAAACGTCGACAATTTCTTCGCCGAGGAATTGCGCTTCGTCGATGCCGACGACTTCCGTGCGGGGCGCGAGTTTCTCCATGATTTCGGAGGCTTTTGCGACGTTATCCGATGGAATGCCGAGGCCCGAATGCGAAACAATTTCATTGGCCGCATAGCGTTCGTCAATCGCGGGCTTGAAAATTTGCACGCGCTGCCGGGCAATTTCGGCGCGGCGCAGCCGTCGAATCAGCTCTTCGCTTTTGCCGGAAAACATCGGGCCAACCACAACTTCGATCCAGCCCATATTCCCTTTGACAATGTCCACTCTCGTCTCTCCTGAACGTGTCCCTGCAGATTCTAACTCGCGCTGCGCATTGCGCGGCCATACATTTTTGCGTTGTAGAACGGAGCGAAGGCCGTGATGACGGCAACACGAAAGGATTCATCCCTCTGGATCAAATCCGCCGACAGGACGCCCCAAGCGCCTTGCCCATCGCGAAGGCCAACGGCGCCGGCGTATCGATCGATGACCTCGGACAAATCAAAACCGCGTTCCAGAACTTCATGCGCGAGCTCCTCAGGCAGCTCGATGCCACCGGAACGCCCGTAATAGCCTCGGGCGCCGTCGCTCACGTAAGCCCAGCTCTCCAGGAATACCCGCCTGGTTCTGTCGTCCTGCAAAACTTCGAGGCCGCCTTCCAACCCGACAAAAAAGCGCCACGGTTTGCGAGTTTCGCGAGCAATCCGCATCAGCGCTTCCACGCGCTGGCGGGCTCCACGCATGAGTTCCTCCGACGAGGAAGGCGTGGGGCTCACTCCACTTTCAACTTCCACCCCCACGATTTCGAAGTCGCCATCGGGAACAAGCTTTGGCGCGAACGAGTCCAAAGCTTTCGTGACTGCTAGGAGCTTGGGCTTGCGAATGCTGCCGACGGCGACAATGATTTTCTTCATGAAAGCAACAAATCGAACGTGCTGATTCTAACGGGAATGGCATGAGGATAGCACGTGGAAATCAGGCGGCTGAGGAAATCTTCATGAAGCCAAGCTAGCGGCATCTCGAGCGCGGAAGAGGCCACAGGCGGCCATCTAAGAATGATAGGCCAGAGATCCGCCAAGCCGAGGATACCATTTCAGTGACTTAACAAGGTGCCATCGCCGCTGCTTTTCCAGACACTTTTCGGAACACAGAATCTCATTGGATGTTTGAATTTCTCCGCAAAGGCTAGATAATAAACGCGTTCACGCTGATGGAGCGTGAGATCGATGGTTTGCCCACAATGCAGTTACGATAATCCAGAATCCTCGGTGCAGTGCGCAAAGTGCACCACGCCGTTGCCCCTCAGCGACCAAACATTAGCCACGAGCGGGCAAGGCTGGTCCGTGCCCGCCGCTGACGCCCTAGTTTCTTCCACTCCTCTCGTTCAGTTGAACCCAGGCACATCGATCGGCAGCCGTTATGAAATCGTACGTCTTCTGGGGCAAGGCGGAATGGGCGCCGTATACCAGGCGCACGATCGCGAGTTGGAACGCCAGGTAGCCGTCAAGGTGATTCGCGCCGACATGGCCGCCAATCCCGAGATTCTGCGGCGGTTCAAACAGGAACTGATCCTCGCGCGGCAAATCACGCACAAAAATGTCATCCGCATTTTTGATCTTGGACAAGCCGACGGCATCAAGTTCATCACCATGGAGTACATCGAGGGCGAGAACTTGCAGAGCGTCCTTCGCCGCAAGAAGAAACTCGATCCGGCTGAGGCGGCCAATATCATCGCGCAGGTTTGCCGAGCGCTCGAAGCTGCGCATGCGGAAGGCGTGATCCATCGCGACCTGAAGCCGCAAAACATCATGCTGGATAAAAGCGGCCGGGCTTACGTGATGGACTTCGGCATCGCTCGCTCCATGCTCGGAGCCGGCATGACGCAAACCGGCGCGCTGATCGGCACTCCGGACTACATGTCGCCAGAGCAAGCGAAGGGACAGACGCTGGATGCGCGTTCGGACCTCTTCAGCGTGGGAATCATTTTTTACGAGATCTTGAGCGGCCAGGTGCCGTTTGACGCGGACACCACGATGGGAAAGCTTTGGAAGCGCACCAACGAGCCCGCCCGGCCTCTCGGAGAATTGGACAAAGCGATTCCGCAGCCTCTCAGTGACATAGTGCGGAAATGTCTTGAAATTGATCCGCAGAAGCGTTTTGGAAGCACCACGGAATTGCTGCAGCAAATCGAAATATGGCAAGGACCAGCGGCAGGCACACGCATCGTGGCCCCGCCGGTTTCGACCTTGCCGGCATACGTAAAATGGATAGCAGCTGGGCTAGGAATTGCCGCGATTGCGGGCGGATTAATCTTCCGCTCCAGGATCGGTTCGCGTCCTGCTGCTCCTCATGCGCCGGTGACATTGCTAATCGCGGATTTTGACAACAAGACGGGTGACCCGGTTTTTGACGGGACGCTCGAGCCTATGCTGGGCATCGCGCTGGAGGGCGCGCCGTTCATCTCTTCTTTCAGTCGCGGCCAAGCCAGGAAGGATGCCGCGCAGCTTCAGCCGGGAACTGCGCATATGGGCGCGGCCTTGGCGGAACTGGTGGCCGTGCGGGAAGGCGTAAACGCCGTTGTGAGCGGTTCCATCACGCCGGACGGAAACGGTTACAAGGTTTCCGTGGCCGCTTTGGACCCGGCAACGGGCAAACCGATTCTCACTGAAGAACGAAACGCGTCGAATAAACAAGATGTGTTGGCCGTCGCGGGAAAACTTGCGGAAAGCCTTCGCAAAGGACTAGGCGACACGACCCCGGAATCCGCGCAACAAGCTGCCGCGGAAACGTTCAGCGCCAGTTCGCTGGAAGCTGCGCATGCCTATGCCGTGGGCCAGGACTTTCAGCAAGCCGCCAAGTGGGACGACGCGCTTAAAGCGTATGGACAAGCGGAAGAAGTGGATCCGAATCTGGGCCGAGCGTATGCCGGCACTGCGGCAATCTATCAAGCCCTCGGAAAGCTCCAGGAGGCCGAGAAGTACTACGGCCTGGCGATGTCGCATATTGACCGCATGACGGACCGCGAGAAGTACCGCACACGAAGCGGCTACTACCTCCTCATGCGCAATCAGCCGAAAGCCATGGAGGAATTGACAGCACTGGTCAGCCAATATCCTGCCGATACAGCGGGGCACGCAAACCTCGCGCTCGCATATTTCTACAGCAGGGATATGAACAAAGCGCTCGAAGAGGAAAAACGAGCGCTGGAGATTTCTCCCCACAGCATTCTGCAACGAAACAACTATTCGATGTATGCGCTGTACGCCGGAGATTTTGATACCGCGCTGAAGGAAGCACAATCGATTCTGGATGAAAATCCAAAGTTTGAGCAGGCGTTGCGCACGTCCGCGCTGGCGGAATTGGGGCTCGGCCACACGGCGGAGGCGCAAACGGATTACGTGAAACTCCAGGCGGTGAGCCCGTATGGCGCCTCCATAGCGGCCACCGGTCTTGCAGACCTGGCGCAATACGAAGGCAAGCTCGCGGACGCGGCGAGCCTGCTCGAGAAAACCATCACCGTGGATCTGGCGGCGAAGGACATGGAATCCGCCGCCGGCAGTATGGCGGCTCTCGCCCTGATACAAACCACGCTGGGAAAAACGCAGGAAGCCGTTTCTTCTGCGGCCAAAGCTTCCTCGGACAGCAAAAATCCGTCCGTGCTTTTTCGCGGAGCGCGAGTTTACATCGCCGCTGGGCAAGAGGAGAAAGCTTTGCAATTGGTGGCGCCGCTTTCACAGAGGCTCGAAGCGGAACCACAAGTTTATGCGAAATTAATTGCAGGCGAAGCACAGCTGAAAAAGGGCAACGCTCGCGACGCGCTAAATTCATTCCAGGAAGCGCAAAAACTCGCCGATACCTGGCTCGGCCATTTTGATATGGGGCGCGCTTATCTCGATGCCGGCGCCTTCACCGAAGCTTCTTCGGAGTTTGACACTTGCCTGCTGCGCCGCGGCGAAGCCACTTCCGTGTTTCTCGATGATGTGCCCAGTTATCACGTGCTACCTGCTGTCTACTATTATCAAGGGCGCGCGCGGGAAGGTTTGCACAGCCCGGGCGCTGCGGAATCTTACAAGACGTTCCTGGCCATCAAAGAAAAAGGCGCTGGGGATCCGCTCGTCGCGGATGCCCAACGCCGAATTGGCTCGCATTAGCTGTGTTGTGAGCGAGACTGCTTTACGAATCCCGCTTGCTCATCATGGCGCTGGTTGTGTTGTGACGGAGACCTCGTTCGAGAAGACACTCTCCACCTCCGAGGTGCTGATGGTATCCACCACGAAGAAATAAGTCGTATTTTCACTCAGTCCGGTGACGGCGAATTGGTTGACGTTGCCGGCGGAGACAGTCGTCGTATAAACACCCGAGGATGTTCCGTAGTGAATTTTATAACCGACGATATCCTGCGCGGCGCTGGCGGTCCAACTTAACGAAATGCTCAACTGGGACGTGTCGGAGACACTCAAGTTCGTCGGCGGCTGAGGAAGTATGGTGAGCGTCAACTGCTCGGTGTACCCCTGAGGGGGAACCGAGCTGTCGGTTGCCTGCATTGTGAAGCTGAAGGTGCCAGCGCTGGACGGCGTACCGTTCAGAGTTCCAACCGTTGTGTTGAACGGAGAAGTGATCGTGAGTCCCGGCGGGAATGCATTGCCTGGGACACCTGGCTGGAGCTGGTACGTGAAGGGTGCCGTGCCGCCAATCGAGTTTAAGTTCTGCGAATAAGCCGCTCCCTCCGTTCCATTGGGCAGCGTATTGGGCGTGGTCCCGACGAAGAGAGGCACGATGTTCATCGGAATTTGCGCCGTAACGCTCTTTGCAGGAGTGCTGCTGTCCGTCAAGGTGACAATGAGCGTCGTAAATCTCGTATCCAAGGTCGTGCCGCTGATAACTCCCGTGTTCGAGTTGAGCGTCAATCCCGCCGGGAATCCCCCCTGTGGCGACCACGTGAGGTGTCCCAGACCGCCCTGTTGCTGCAAGATCACTGTATACGGCTGGCCAGCCACAACCGTTGGAACGGTTGTCGTTGTGATCGCCAGCGGGGCGAGCGGCGCGGTGCTGTAATAAACTTCGGCAGTCGATCCGAACGTATCGTCCCCCGCCAGCAGCACTGTTCCGTCGTTGAGCAGCGTTGCGGCCTGTTCACTTCGTCCCTCAGTCAAACCTCCCGTGAAGTTGAAATGAGTGTTGGCGAAGGGGCTGAAGATTTCCGCGCTGGATAGCTGGGCGCCCGTGAATCCTCCGGCAAGGAGAACGGTCCCGTCCGGAAGCATCGTTGCGGTGTGCAATCCTCTCGCCGTGTTGAGATTTCCGGAAACTGAGAACGAACCCGATGTCTGGTCGTAGAGTTCCGCGGAACCGATCGGCGTGGTCCCGCCGGACTGCTCACCGCCGGCAAGCAGCACCTGGCCATTGGGAAGCAGAGTGGCGGTGTGATATTCGCGGGCGGTGTTCAAACTGCCCGTACTTGCGAAGGTGCCGGTCGCGGGGTTAAAGAGTTCGGCAGTAGCGGTGGCATTCCCGCTAATGTCCGCGCCCCCGGCGATCAGCACGGTGCCATTCGTCAGAAGAGTGGCCGTGTGGAACTGCCGCGAGGTCACGAGATTTTGCACCGTTGAAAACGTCTTGGTCGACGGATTATAAATCTCCGCTTGCCCCACCAGGCCGCTCTCATTCACGCCGCCGGCGATTAAGACGGTTCCATCCGCAAGGAGCGTGGCCGTATGGCTTATGCGAGAATTCGTCAAGTTGCCGTTGGTCGCGGAGAAGGTCCCTGCAACGGGATCGTATATTTCGGCCGTCGCGAGGGACACAAGTTGGGACGACGCGTCGCGAGTCTGGCCACCAACGATCAAGACCGTTCCGTCGTTCAGCAACGTTGCGGTGTGACCGAAGCGCGCCATCAGCGGGCTGCCGGTGGTGGTGGTGCTAAATGTCTTCGAACTCGGAGTGTAAAGTTCCGCCGTAGCCGCGGGCGTGAGATTGTCGTCCTGGCCGCCCACGATCAACACGGTGCCGTCGTTCAAGAGCGTCGCGGTAGGCAGCAATCGTCCCTGATTCATGCTGCCCGCACTGCAGAAGCCGTTGACGGTGAAGGGATTCGAAACGGCCGAGCCGCCCGCGCCTACGCTCGCCTGCAATTCATAGCCGAGCTGTCCGCGATCCACGGCAAGATCCGGGAAAATAGCCACGCCGCTCGCACCCGTGGATTGCGTGAGTGTCCCGCTCAAGACCGCCGCAGAACACGGACTCGGCGCGGCAAGCGCCAGTGATACGTTGACGTTAGGCACAACGCCATTCGAAGCATCCGTCACCGTAACTTCAATCGGACTGCTCGATAGCGTCTGTCCACCTACGGAATTTCCCGGCTGCGCCGTGAAGTTGATATGTCCCGAGAAGCTTCCGGTGAAGGCGATCGTGTAGTTGGCGCTCACGGACTGGAAGCCGGGCGAGGTTCCCAAATTCGATTGGTCATGGACAGAAACGCTGAAACTGATCGTGGTCGCTTGCGGATTCGCGATCGTGAGCGCACCGTTGCTGTCTAGCAGCACCCCCGTCGCAGGCGACGGAGGCCCAAACACGAGCGTGCCGATGCCGCCGGCTGCGTTCAACTGGAACGCGTAGGGCGTGCCGATGGTGCCAGCTGGCAGCGTCAACGGTGATATCACGATGGGGCTGCCCACGCGAATCGTCGTCGTAAACGGCACGGACTCCGGCGGCGTCGCTGCGTCAGTCGCCGTGACCATCACGCTCGAACCGTTTGGATTAGCCGTTGTCGGAGTGCCCGCGATCTGTCCCGAGCTCGGACTAATGGCCAGCCCTGGAGGAAGGCCCGTTGCTGTCCAAGTGTAAGGCGTAGTTCCGCCGGTCACTGTCAGCGGCGTAGCGACGTAGCCCTGGCCCACAACTCCATCTGGCGCCGGCATTACCGTTTGTTCCGTCAACGGCGTGACACTCACGTTGATCGTGTAGGCCTGCGAAGCCGTATTTTGCGGCGAAGCACTATCTGCCGCTTGAATTGTGAATGTAGAACTTCCCGGCGTTGTGGCTTCTCCAGAAACCAGGCCGGATGCGCTCAAACCGATTCCCGCAGGCAACGTGCCGGCAACGACTGACCAAGTATCCGTGCCCGGCTTGCCGCCGCTCGCTTGCAACTGCACCGAATAGCCAGGATCCAGGCGATCCGTGACGGGAAGCGTAGTCGTGAGAATCGTAACCGGCGGATACACAGGAGGAGCGGTGAGGTTTGTATTTCCGGGATTCGCGAGCACGGTTGTCGTATTCACCGCCTGCGGCACGGTCACCGGAACAATCGCCGTGAGCGGATTGAATGGCGTGGTCAGCGGCGTGGGATTCACCACGCGGAATGTTATGTACGCCGTTTCGCCCGGCGCCAGCGTAACCGACCCCTCATTGGGCGTCGCATTCGTGATATCCGGATTCGTGATGTTCGGATTCGACGCCGTGAACAGCATCGGATTCGTGATGTTGGCCACCGTAACCCAATGCGTCTGCACGCCAAGCACGCAGTTCACCGCCACCGGCGTCTGATACAGCTTATTAATCAGCAACTGCAACACAATCCCGCTCGGCACCGTGCCATTTAGAGCGGTCTTGACCGTGTACGACGCTGTCGTATTCCCGTTATTCGTGATCGGATACGTCACGTCTTGAATCGAACCATTCGTAATGTCCGGATTCGTGATGTTCGGATTGGTGATGTTTGGATTCGTTATATTAGGATTGGTAATATTGGGGTTCGTGATATTCGGATTCGTAATGTTCGGATTCGTCGCGCTGACATTGGTTACATCCAAGTTGGTGATGTTCGGGTTCGTGATGTTGGGATTCAGGAACGAAGTGTTCGTGATATTGGGATTGGTGATGTTCGGGTTCGTGATGTTGGGATTTGTAATATTAGGATTGGTAATATTTGGGTTCGTGACTTCCGCGTTCGTAATATTGGGGTTCGTGATGTTCGGATTGGTGATGTTCGGGTTCGTGATGTTGGGGTTCGTGATGTCCGGATTGAGGACCGCCGTCGACGTTAGCCCATTGCTCACAACCGATCCGCCGATCGCCGTGATCTGCGCCACATTCACGGTAATCGTGGCCTCCGCGTTCGTCGAGGTGGCAAACACGCTGCGCGACACTGACGAATACGCAGGAACAGTCACGTCCAGCGTCGTCAACTTCGAAAACTGCAAAAACGAAGCTGTCCCGCCAGTCGGCTGGCTCGCAATCGTGAACCGCACATTGAGCGGTGCTGCCGTCGAGTTCTGGGCCTCCACCGGAAACGCCCGCTGGAACGGCACCGTCTTCCCATTGAACGTAGTCGTGCCCAGCGGCTTCGCATTGCCCGGCGCTCCTACAACAAGTCCGCCAGTAATCTGCGACGTGTAAATGTTCTGATTGCGCATGCCTTCCTCGCCGTTGATGCAAGGCGGAAGGAGCTGGCCGTTCTCGACACTCAAGGCTCCTGCAACGACCGGCGCCGTGTAGTTTTCCCAGCTTCCGCCGGGCGGCGGAGGCACCACGTCACGATTGTCCGTCCAGGTCGCGTGGAACAGCGGGTTCACGCTGGGCATAAAGTTATACGTCCAGGAGTTGCCGCTGGGAACAAACATCGGCGTCGGGACGATGTCGATGTAATCCCCAAGAAAAGCTTCCTGCCCAGAATCAAAGAGCGGCAAGTTTGGCACGTTGAACTTGAACTGTTCGATGTCTGCCGTTTCCGGATTCACACAACATCCAAACTCGTACTGCGAGACAAGCACCGATGGGCCCAGCGTTACCGTCGGAAAAATTCCGAGTTCGAGTACGCGCAGATCCAGCGTATGCCGGCGCAGCGTCAACGCCGCATCATCAATAAAAGGAGTGAACACCTCCGCGGGCATGGGACTCGGCGGTGCCAGCTCGCCTTGCGGTTCGAGCATTGGCGTGTAGTTCCCGAGGCTCGCCGGGTTCGGCGTGTAGAAGTCGGAATAGTGATCGAGTCGCAGGTCGTAATAAAGAAGCGTGAGTCTTCCGTTCGCGAAAGTCATCGCCGGCATGATCTGATGCCCGCGCCCCGAAGGATTCGTTTGCGCGTTCTTGGCCGGGTTATCCACCATGATCGCCGACGTCCAGTGCGTGCCATCCAATGAACCAGCGGCAACCACGCGCGCATCCCCGCTTGAGCTCAGCCCGCGTGCCGAAAACGCTACGTACACAAATCCAAACATGTCCGTGGTCAGCGCGGGATAGGCATTCGTGCGGAACGACGTACCCGTAGTTCCCTGATCGAACGGCGTAAATTTCGAAATCTGTACGGGCGTGCTAAAGCTCTTCCCCGCGTTCGTCGACTGCGCGACCATGATCGCATCCGAAAAACCGGTCGACGCAAATTGCCGCCACGCCACATAAACAGCCCCAGTCAACGGATTCACGGCGATCGCGCTGCCCTGGCTCGTAGTCGTTCCGCTGTTGATCTGGATCGGTGTGCTCCACGTCACCCCGCAATCCGTCGAGTGCGTAATCATCAAGTGCGTTGGCGTGCTGTTCGCTTTCGTCGCCGCCAGAAAATCCGTATATGCCAGATAAATATTGCCCGCCGCAAACGATTGCTTCACCGCTAGCGTCCCGCCATTCGCTCCCAGCCCCGGCTCATTCGCCGTGAACGAACACGTCGCTGCTCCCGCTCGCGGAATGTCCACCGCCATCGACGGCTTATCCAAAAACTGCGAACTATTCCCCGACGCTACGATGTGCGTATCAATGTAAGTGATGGGATCGCTCTGTTCGTTGTTGTTCAAATCGTTGTAGCGCGCCACAAAGATCGAACTGACCGTGCTTGCCGTTGTCGCACTTGTGGCCCGGTCAAACGCCAGACCCGCGTAGAAAAACATTCCGTTCGTTCCCGCTCTCACCACCGGATCAGCCGCCGCTTGAAAGCGCCCGCTCAAAGCTCCGCTATCCGTACATTGCGACACGGCGTACGGACATCCCGGCAACAGATTGCTCTGCCACGTAAATCCGCCGTCGAACGACTTGAACAGTCCCAGCCATGCGTCGCCCGTTTCCGCTCCCCCGCTCAGCACCTGCTCCAAATCCACCGACCGGTAGTCGTTCGCCCCCGCCAGAATGTGCATCGGATTGCGCGTCGAGACCGCCATCGACGGCTCGTTCTGCCGCTGCAAAAACGGATCGCCAGTGGGCCATTTCGTCCCCGAAACCATGTTGACGTTCTGCCCCGCCACCTGCGCGGCCGCCGGAGGCGCCGTCAAAAGAGCTGTGGCACAAACAAATCCGAAAACGACGCACAAAGTGCGAACGGACAATCTCATCGTAAAGCTCCTAGCGTCAGTAGTATCTGGGAACAAAGTTGCACCCCAATGTGAACAGCCGCCTTTGCGGGGTTAGCCAAATGTATCTTGCACACAGGTCAGTGTCTTGAGAAGCGAGGGGGACACGCCAAGTACCGACCGAATGGGCCAAATTCTCCGCTGCTACCCTTCTAAAGTCAAGCGAAAGATTCACTTACAAGGCTCAGGCAGGCCGAATCCCGAAGGGAGGTTTATCAAACGTCAAATGGAACTCGATGAATAGTTAAAATCGCGCAAATGGAACCACCGTGGGGCCAGAGCGGCCGGGGCACCCGCGTCTGGAATTTCTCACCATCCGCCACGCCTCAAAATGAAGCAGGAGCCGCCGTTTTCGCGAGAAGCGCCGCTTCTCGGCCGCGCGCCGAGACCTTCTCCATCGATTCGATCTCGCCATTCCGTACTACCAACGCATCGTTGAAGTTGTTGACGGTAGTACAAATGTGCCGCGGCAAAAGATAGAGCAACGTGCCAACCTTCGGCCCGGCGGCGCCCTCCGCCACCTGCAGCGGTAAATGCTCTTCGCTGGGCGAAAGTGGCGTCAGTTCAGGGTGCCCGAGTACAACGCAGGTCGGCACGCCCGAGTCAGCCGAAACGGACTTGTGCCCTCCGTCGCACGTGACAATCCCCACTCTCGGATGGCTCACCACGCGGCTCAACACCAGTACCGCCGGTCTGTAGCCATACTTGGCGGAAAGCTGCGCCAAGCTCGTCGCATCGCAATAAACCACCGTTCCCGGCGATACTCTGTGAATAAAAGCGGCACTGCGAAAACCTTCATAGGAGATCGAACTCGGCAGAGTCGGAGTTCCCGCCGTAATCACCTCTGGCACGCGAATTCCAATGCGCTCAATTTCGTTCACGATTTCCAGCAAGCGATCGTAGCCGCAATGCGCCGCCGCAGTCCGTTTCTGTTCGTCCGGCTCCCGACGATGCCCGTCATAGTAATGCAGACCGCGGAACTCGAGACCAGCAGCCCCAATCGCCTTCGCCAAGTTGAAAACTTCTGCTCCATGGCCTTCGTCGATACCCGTGCGGTTCATCCCAGGATTGATGTCGACAAATACGCCGAGCCGGCTGCCGCGCCATTGCTGCGCCAGCTCTTCGTTCTCCACCAGTACGGATACGCGCACCGCCGGAAACTGCTCCGCGATTTCCTGCACCCGCCGTGCATTTGCCCCGATCACGGGATACGCCACCAACACATCCGCCGCGCCGCACTGGCACGCCACCAAAAGCTCCAGCGTGGTGGCGCACTTGAAATTGAAAATGCCGCGCTCGATCATCATGCGCAGCGTGTAGCCCAGCTTCGCCGTCTTGATATGCACGCGCCAGCGATTCGCATCGCCGCTCAAGAGCGCCAGCGTCCGCTCGATATTTGAGGCAATGATTTCCGGGTAGACCACCAGCGCGGGAGTCATCACGTCTTCGACACTGGACACGGTATAGCTCGGATCCCAGCCGTACTCACTAATCATGGATTTCTCAATAGCCATAGCGCCCTAGATGATAGCGCGTCCGCTTCCGAATTCGCACGTTGTAGTGACCGGTCTTTGACCGGCATCTTTCTCGCAAATCGCATGAAAGGAGTAACGAACGTAACGCATCTCAGACAAAATCGCGAAAGCTGATCGCCTATCGCGTGAGCGCGAGCTCCGGTTGACCGCCTCCCATCGCGATAGTAGGCTCTCCGAACTTGCATGCCTACCAGAGTGCCTGACCCCTCCTCGCGTCCGCAGCCTTCAGAATTAGTTCGTGGCCTGGGCGTGTGGTCGGCGGCCGCGATCGTGATCGGCGATACCATCGGCACCGGCATTTTCTTGGTGACCAGCGACATGGCACGCGCTGTCGGCTCGACCATGTTGGTGTTTGCCGCGTGGCTTATCGGCGGAGTCATCGTGCTATTCGGCGCCTTCTGTTATGCCGAGCTTGGTGCGGCTTTCCCCAAAGCTGGCGGCCCCTACATTTACCTCAGCCGTGGCCTCGGTCCTCTCTGGGGATTTCTTTTTGGCTGGATGAGTTCGTTCCTCGAACGGCCCGTCGCAATGGCCACGCTTGCGGCGGGATTCCTGCGATTCCTCGCCTTTCTCTTCCCTGTCGTAACGACGCCATTGTTTACGAGCCATCTCGGAACCTATGAGTTTACATTCACAGTTGCTCAGCCGCTCGCGGCGCTGGTGGTCATCGCTGTAACGGCCATCAATTATTTAAGCGTGCGCCTCGGAGGCAAGATCCAAGTGCTGCTGACTTCCCTAAAAATGGGCACGATCCTGGTGATTGTCGTTGCCGGGATATGGCTAGGAAAACCGCATGCGATCGCAGCCACACACATCGTCGCTACGTCTGGTCTTGGCTTCTTCAGCCTTGGGGCGATTGGTGCTGTGCTCACGGCCATGGTTCCCGCCATGTGGGCCTACAACGGCTTCAACGACCTGGGCGACCTCGGCGAAGAAATTCAGCACCCCGAGAAAAACATTCCGCGCGCCATCATCCTGGGGCTGCTTACTGTCGGCGGCCTGTACCTGCTGGCAAATATCGTTTATTTCCGCATACTCCCATTCGCTGTTCTCGCGCAATCCCAGCATGTCGCCTCCGATGTCGTGCAGTCCTTCGCAGGCTCTCGCGGAGCCACGTGGCTGACGCTGGCCATGGCTATCTCCGCTCTCGGAGCGCTCCACGTAGTTGTTCTGACCGGCGCGCGCATTCCATATGCCATGGCTCGCGACGGCGTCTTCTTCCGATTCGCCACGCGCCTTCATCCGTCTTTTCGCACTCCCAGCGGCTCCCTGCTTTTTCTTGGCTCCATCGCCGCGCTGCTCGCCCTCAGCGGGACATACGAAGAGCTCTATTCCCTGTTCGTTTTTGCTGTGTGGATTTTCTTTGCCTTGGCTGCTATTGCTTTGCTTCGTCTGCGCAAGAAAGAACCTGGCCTGCTCCGTCCATACCGCGCATGGGGCTATCCCTGGACGCCGCTCCTCTTCTTGCTCGCGGCTATCGCCCTTACGCTGAACTTGTGGATGATCCGGCCCATGCGCTCGTCCCTCGGCCTTGTGGTTATCTTGGCCGGCATTCCATTTTTCTACGGCTGGCGCAAGTCCCAACCCCCTTCTGCCACAACCACCGAAAATACTTAGCACCCACGAAGTACCCAGCGCGATGGAATGTTCGGAATTGCACGGCAAAGCCAGGTTGCGAAGGTGGAGCGCGAAGCCGGCAGGCCGTTGCTTCCAGCAACGAGCATACGGTTAAGGAAGAGATTCGAATTTTCCGATCGGTTCCGCAGGAACATTGGGGCGCAAAACCACTAGATCAGAGCCGCGCGCGATCAGAGCCGCATTGGCGCACTCGAGAAAAAGCCCATGCTCCACAAGGCCGGGAATCTTTTCCAACCGCGCCGCCAGATCAGCCGGGAATTCGATAACGCCGAACTTGCAATCCAGGATGTAATTCCGCTGATCCGTCAAATACGCCTCTTCCGTGGAGCCTGCCCTCATTCTCAAAACCGGACTGCCTCCGATTTTGATGATCGCATCCATCACCCAAGGCAATGTGAAGGGGACCACTTCAACCGGCAATGGAAAAGCTCCCAACTTCTGCACTTGTTTGGAAGCATCGGCAAGCACCAGGAAATAGCGTGAGGCGCGAGCAACCACTTTTTCGCGGAGCAGAGCGCCGCCTCCTCCCTTGATCAAACTCAGGTCCGGAGCGATTTCGTCCGCCCCGTCTACATCCAAATCGAGAACCAAGCCCTGGCGCGGAGTTATCAAAGTGATTCCCGATTGACGCGCGAGCTGCTCACTGTCTCGTGACGTCGCGATGCCCTCCACGCTCAACTGTCCACTCCGGACGCGCTCGCCAAGGGCCTCGATAAAGCAATGAGAAGTGGTTCCACTGCCTAACCCCAGCCGCATACCCGTGCGGACCCAGCGGAGAGCCGCCTCGCCAGCCGCTCGCTTTTCGGCGCTGTGCTGATCCTTCATGTTTTCGTCCCTCCGCGAAATCGACAGCCAAACCCAAAGCCGCGAGAATAGGATCACTTGCCAGGCCTAGATAACTTCCACCCTCTGCGAATCGCTTTCCGCGACCGGGATTCCAGCCGCTGCTGATGGCCTGGATTCCTCTTGCTGAAATCCTCGCGACGCCAGCAGCG
>CAVPWC010000009.1:0-478134 GCA_963709315.1 uncultured Acidobacteriota bacterium | reverse complement strand
TTGAAGCGGCAAGGGTGGAAGAAGTGAAGCAGCGAATCGCGCAGTTGAGGCCGAATAGCGAGCGGGTGTGGGGCAAGATGAATCCAGGGCAAGCGCTGGAGCATTGCTCACGAGGGATGGAGATGGCGCTGGGTGAGAAGACTCCGCCGCGAGTGTTCGTGGGGCGGGTCCTGGGATGGATCGTGAAGCCGAAGGTGACGGGGAACGACGAGCCGCTGCGCAGGAATACGCCGACGGCGAAGGAACTTGTCGTGCGGGATGAACGGGACTTCGAAACGGAACGCGCGCGGTTGTGGGGATTGATTGACCGGTTTGCCGCGGCCGGGCCCGCAGGATGCACGAAACATCCGCATGCCTTCTTGGGCGGCTAACGCCGGAGGAGTGGGCGATATTGATGTACAAGCATCTGGACCATCATCTGCGGCAGTTTGGGGTTTAGCGGCGGCAATGGTTGCCCAAAGTTTGTAAGGAACAGTTCACCCAAGAGTTATGACGCTGCCATGCGCCTGCGAAACAGTTACAATCGGATCCTGCGATGAAAACCGAACTGCAACAGATCCTGCAAGCTATGTCGCCGGCGCAAAAATTGCGGGCACCTGAACGTCTGTATCGTTCCGCCTGGCAGCTAAAGGCGGCTGCGTTGCGCGCGGAACACCCGGATTGGACGGACGAAGCCATCCGCGAGGCCGTCCGCGAGATTTTCCTCTATGCCCGAAGCTAATCTTTTTCTGGGGTAGCTTGGACGACCCCCTCTGCTTTTCTATTTACACTGAGGATGAACGATTGCGTTCCGTCACATGGGAAGGCCGGATTTGGTCTTCTCTGGTTGAGTCTCTTCACTGCTGCCCTGTTTCCGTTGCAGAAGGAGCAAATACCCTCCGCCAGCCAGCGCGAGTAGGCCTAGAACTCCGGGCGCGAACTTGGTTATCTGCTCTTCCGGTGTTGGAGCTGGCGGAGCCTGGGTTGGGCTGCCGGACTGCCGCATAGAAAAAATAAGAATGTATGCCTGCAGTGCGAGAAGCAGGATTCCCACCGCAGCGAGGCCGCCGCCCTGAGCTCTGGCAAATTGCATGGAAACTCCTTCGTGCAAGTTAGCTAGATGCTTACAGGTTGAGTCTGGGCTCCGCAAATTACGAGATCAATACAGCGTATGTGGTACCCGCCGGCTAATGGGATCGAGCGTGCTTCACCCGCCGCGTAAGGCTTGAAACCGTCACAGGGTGTGGAGCATACTGTGGAGAGGACTCCACATGATGGAAACTGTGCAGATTGTCATCGATAAGGACCTCTTGCGTGCTGCCGATCAAGCGGCACGGCGGACCAAACGCAATCGTTCCGCATTGATACGGGATGCGTTACGAGAACATCTCCGGCGATTGCGTGTTCGAGAGGCGGAAGAACGCGACCGCGCGGGTTACGGCCGGCGGCCTCAAACGGAGAAGGAGTCCCTAGCCTGGGAGGCGGAGGCCGTGTGGCCGGCAGAATAGCGCGCGGAGAGGTCCGGCTTTATCAGTTCGCTCCGCCGGATAAAACACGGCCGGTCGTCATCCTCACACGCGACAGCGCTCTTCCGTACCTTTCCGCGGTGACGATAGCGCCGATCACTTCCACCGTCCGCGGAGTCCCGTCCGAGGTACGTCTGGACGGGGACGACGGGATGAAAGCGCCGTGCGCGGTGAACCTTCATAATGTAATCACGGTTTCGCAGCACCGCTTAGGAAAGCGCGTGGGGCAACTAAGCTCGGGGCGAATGAAGGAAATCTGCGCTGCCATACGGTTCGCTTTGGGCTGCGACATCAGCTAAGCGCCGACTCGAGGCAAGATGGGATTGCCGCTGTCGGTGCTCGCTCTCCGCTGAAGTGCCGTTTGTAAATGCCCGCCAAATCGTCTAAACTGATCATCTAGGTTATTAATCTAGGTTGTTTGAGGGGATTGGCCATGCGCACAGTGGGCCTATTTGAAGCGAAGCAGAAACTGTCGGAATTAGTGGAGCGGGCGTCGCGCGGGGAGCGGATCCGGATTACGCGCCGGGGCAAGGTGGCGGCGGAGATTGGTCCGGCGCAGGAGAAGCCCGACCTGGAAGATTTAAAAGAAATATTCGCGAAGATGGATGAAATCAGGAAGCGCGCCAAACCCCTTCCAAAGGGCGTGACTATAAAGGATTTGATTGAAGAGGACCGGATGTGAGCCGCTTCATACTGGACGCATCTTTAGCAGTTGCATGGTTTATCCCCGATCCGGAAACGCCTTACGCCTTGAGTGTCAGAAGCAGACTCGCGGCAGGCTCAACTGCTGTCGTGCCGTCTATTTGGGCCGTTGAAGTGGCCAATGCGTTCGTGAAATCGGTTCGCCGCGGAACGTTGACTGAGGAGGCGGTGGAATACGGACTACAGACGCTTGAGACTTTAATCTCGTCGGGTTCGCGAATTTCAATGGACTCAAGTTTGAAGTCGGTGCGCGAGGCGTACGCTGCGGCTCGACGGTATCAACTGTCTGCTTACGACGGCCTCTATTTACAGCTTGCTATCGACGCACGCCTTCCGCTCGCGACGCTGGATAAGGGGTTGCGGGCGGCGGCCCTGAAGGCCGGGGTGGCATTGTTGAAGTAAAGTGCCGACATGAAAGAAAAATCACCCCCACACCCTTTGATGAACCAAATTCCAAAGGGTGCGTCACCCACCCTAACCCAAAAGGTGCACCACCCTACCCGCTGGAGGAGGGCAGCCTATCTCACCCGCCTCCTGGTGTGGTTCTCCTTTAGTTTTGGGGTTGGTTTTGGGGCGGCGTTTGTTGTTGTTGTTGCTGTGCCTTCTTTGCCCGGTTTTCTCGGGCGATCTCGCCGAGGGATGGCTCTTGGTCTGTGCTTTGGATCTGCATGACCGGTTCCTGATGGGCGGCTGCTTGTTGCGGAGGAACCTGTGCGACTGTAGAAGGGCTTGCTGGCAGCATGGGCGTCACTGGCTGGCTCGATTTGACGAACCTTGAACGGTCCAGCACGTCATCGCCTTGAACGAAGGCGGTGAGCGCCGTCCCCTTTGGGATCGTGATGTCTTTTCCATGGATAAACAGGAAGAACGGTGCGGCAGGCCACAGGATCAGGCTGGTGGCAACGATTGCGCCGGTCATTGCTCCTGTGTGTCCGCCTCCTTTAGCGTTTTTGACGGCGCTGAGAAGAGTTTTGCTGCCGTCAGCGAGGCGGACTTTGTCGATGTTCAGGTCCAGTTTACCGCCGCGGCCCATGCGCCTCTTCGTTTGCGCTGCAGTAACAGTTGCCCACGCGGTTCCGCCCTTCGGGATTACAACGACGCCGTCTACCAAAATGTCTTCGACTACTTCGAAACTAACAAGCTGTCCCACGGTTGCGTCCGCGGAAGAGATGGTTTCACCCAGAACCAATTTGATCGGCGTAGCGTCCTCTAGAACAAACGTCCTATCAGGCATTCCCGCATTTTGCGGTTGTTGTTGAACTTCTTGCCGACTTGCAACTGGCTGTTGTGCGAGACCTGGCAGCGCAATTAGTGACAAGCTAGCCAAGAATGACAGCGTTTTTTTCATGTGCATATTTCTCCTAGATCAACTCGTTTGATTCCGCCTAACTTTAATTTTGGGAGAGATAATGGACGGGGGGAGTAGTACGAAAGTAATAAAATGAGCAGTTGTCGCTTATTGGTAATAGCCGTCCCTTGCGTGCGGTGAATAAGACGATCTCAGGGTGACGGGGCTGGACTGGATCGAGAGTGGCTCTGTCGCATGGTTTATTCCTGTCGCCGCGCCGCGATGGCGACGGGAAACACTATTGCTGTCATAGAAAGCAATGCTATCGAGAGGTTTCTAAGAATTCCTCGATCCGTAGGATTGGACTGCATGCCTTGCCATGTTTTTGCACAGCGTCCACAGGGCTGAGGATAAGTGGCAAAAATAATTATTGCGGGGACTTGACGAATACAGGAAAGTCGGTATACTTACAAATGGCTCGGGGGTAGCTGAGCCAGCAGGGGCATCACAGTCGGGTCGAAGAAGCGTCTTCCCAGCGTAATATCAAGCGAAGGCCAAGAAGTAGATCCTATAGTGAGGTTCTTTACGAGCACGGGCTAGAAATCTGTCGAGCATCGCGTGGAACCACTCAGGTGTGGGTGGTTGTACCCGGCGCTCGACGCCGGGTTTTTTATTTTGTGGAAGTGAGTAGTGGATAGTGAGAAGTGGGCGGCGTAAAAGTAAGTCCTCCTGCGGTCACGAATTCAACTAACACGGAAACAAAAGATGAGCTGGAAGGCCAGATCGCGAAACGCGATCGAGTAAGTCCCTTCAGCCAAAACCCAACGGAATGTTGGAGACTCTGACAAGATCAGGGTCACTGCTCTTTGACAACAGAAAGGCTGGCAAGTCCACGCCGATAACTTGGCAGGGATTACGGTTCCTGCTGGGGCAATGGTGTGGATTATTTACAAGTTTGCTCGAGAATCGAGCAATACTGTGGAAGAAAAGGCGGCTTATTCAAAGGCCGTGAGTGGTGACTCGTGACTGGTGACTCGCAAGAGGAGCCGGAAGCAAGTGATCAAGCGCGGTTTTCCGAGGACTACAGAGTCGAAAGCCTGCAACGGATACCTGAAGTGATTTTCCAAAAAAAATCATGAGGACTTTTCTCGGCCCTTGCCCGGGTTGGGAGAAGATCGGTTGCGAGGATATATGGAGCTGCGGGAATCGGGACGTCGAAAGCCGGATTTAAAAAGCACGGACTAAGCACCGTGTGAATCGCGAAGGATGAAAATCCGGAGCGGAGTCTGACAGAAGACGGATTGAGTAAGTTTTATGATTAAGCTACTAAGGGCGTACGGTGAATGCCTTGGCGCCAGAAGGCGATGAAGGACGTGGCTAGCTGCGATAAGCCTCGGGGAGCCGCAAGCAGGCTTTGATCCGAGGATCTCCGAATGGGGAAACCCGACGGGATGAACTCCCGTTACAGCCCGCTGAATACATAGGCGGGTATGAGCTAACCCAGGGAAGTGAACCATCTCAGTACCTGGAGGAAAATAAATCACAGAGATTCCGAAAGTAGCGGCGAGCGAAATCGGAACAGCCCAAACCCAAGTGCTTGCACTTTGGGGGTTGTAGGACCGCATAAGTAGAGTTACCAAACTGACAGCTAGATGAACCTGCTGGAAAGCGGGGCCATAGAAGGTGAGAGCCCTGTAATCGAAAGCTGATCAGACTCGAAGCGGTATCCTGAGTACCACCGGACACGTGTAATCTGGTGGGAAACTGGGGAGACCACTCTCCAAGGCTAAATACTCTCTGGCGACCGATAGTGAACAAGTACCGTGAGGGAAAGGCGAAAAGAACCCCTGCGAGGGGAGTGAAATAGAACCTGAAACCGTATGCCTACAAGCAGTCGGAGGGCCATGCATGGACTTCGGTCCGTGAAAGCCTGACGGCGTGCCTCTTGCTTAATGAGCCGGCTAGTTATTCTGACGTGCAAGGTTAAGCGCAAGCGAGCCGTAGCGAAAGCGAGTCCGAATAGGGCGACAAGTACGTCGGAATAGACGCGAAGCGGGATGATCTACCCTTGGCCAGGTTGAAGGTCGCTTAACCGCGACTGGAGGACCGAACAGGTGTGAGTTGAAAATCGCTCTGATGAGCTGAGGGTAGGGGTGAAAGGCTAATCAAATTCCGTGATAGCTCGTTCTCCCCGAAATGTCTTTAGGGACAGCCTCATATGAATTACCACGGTGGTAGAGCTCTGAATGGACTAGGGACCAACTCAGGTTACCGAATCCAATCAAACTACGAATGCCGTGGATAACTGTATGGGAGTGAGACTACGAGGGATAAGCTTCGTGGTCAAAAGGGAAACAGCCCAGATCGCCAGCTAAGGTCCCTAACTGTATGCTAAGTGGGAAAGGAAGTGTATTCGCTCGGACAGCCAGGAGGTTGGCTTAGAAGCAGCCATCCTTTAAAGAAAGCGTAACAGCTCACTGGTCAAGCGGATATGCACCAACAATCCAACGGGGCTCAAGCATACGACCGAAGCTGCGAAATGGTTATTTCTTCGGAAATAATCTTTGGTAGGGGAGCATTGCGTGGAGTCTGAAGGTAGACCGAGAGGACTACTGAACACTACACAAGAGACCCTGCCGGCATAAGTAGCGATAAACACGATGAGAACTCGTGTCGCCGAAAGTCTAAGGTTTCCTGAGGAAGGTTAATCCGCTCAGGGTTAGGCGGGTCCTAAGGTGAGGCCGAAAGGCGTAGCTGATGGATAACAGGTCAACATTCCTGTCCCGCCTGGCGACGTTAATACGATGGGGTGACACAGAAGGATAGGAGAGTCAGGTGATGGATATCCTGATTGGCCACTGTAAGCCGGATTCCGGAGGCAAATCCCCGGGGTCATTCAACGGTGAGAGTGGTGACGAGGTCACACGACCGCAAAGTCTCTGATTTCACGCTGTCGGGAAAATCCCCTAAGGAGTCGTCCAGGTGCCCGTACCACAAACCGACACAGGTAGACGAGGTGAATATCCACAGGCGCTCGAGAGAACACTCGCTCAGGAACTAGGCACATTAGTCCCGTAACTTCGGGAGAAGGGACGCCGCAGTAGGGTTTATAGCCCGAAGCGGTCGCAGCGAATCGCGCTCTGCAACTGTTTAACAAAAACACAGCTCTCTGCAAAGTCGAATACGACGTATAGGGGGTGACACCTGCCCGGTGCCGGAAGGTTAAAGCAAGGGCTCAGCCCGCAAGGGCGAAGGCTTGAACTGAAGCCCCGGTGAACGGCGGCCGTAACTATAACGGTCCTAAGGTTAACGATCGCGCAGCCTTAGTAAAACTGAACCATATGCGGGGAACTCCTCAACAGCTGTCCGGTACTCGCCGCGGTAACACGCGGCAGTCAAAATCCGGCGGACATGGGGACAATCCGCAGGGAAGACTCCAGGAGAAAAGATATGGAGAACCCTCAGAGACTTAACGTTCAGTCGCATCCTGAGAAGCTAGAAGCTCAATGGGTAGTCGGGTTTGTTGACGGCGAAGGTTGTTTCTACGTCGGCATCAATCCGCATCCAGAAATGTCCTGCCAATTCCAAGTACTCCCCGAATTCACAGTCGTTCAGCATCGACGTGACGTTCAACTGCTCCACTCACTGAAAAGATATTTCGGTTGTGGAGTAGTGAGACAAAATCACGGAGATCGAATGGCATACCGAGTCCGGGGGTTGAATCACCTCATCGAAAGGATTGTTCCCTTTTTTGAAAAGCATCCGCTTAAATCAAAGAAGAGAGTCGACTTCGCGAGGTTCCGAAAGATTCTTCACCTGATCAATCAGGGAAAACACTTGAAAGTGGAAGGCATTGAAGAAATAAGGGCGATAGCTTCCGTAATGAATACAGGACGCGAAAGAGAAAGTCCGGCTTCTCTGGAAACAGAGTAGGAGAAACCGAGCGAAATTCCTTGTCGGGTAAGTTCCGACCTGCACGAATGGTGGAATGATAGAGCGACTGTCTTGGCGAGTGACTCGGCGAATTTGTGGTTCCGGTGAAGACGCCGGATGCCCGCATCTAGACGGAAAGACCCCGTGCACCTTAACTGCACCCTGGCCATGAGTAACGGATTGATCTGCGTAGAATAGGTAGGAGCCTGTGATTCCTTGGTTTCGGCTGAGGAGGAGGCAACAGTGAAATACTACCCTGACTAATCTGTCGCTCTAACCTACCACCCGTGACGGGTGGGGAGACACGGCCAGGCGGGTAGTTTGACTGGGGCGGTCGCCTCCTAAACTGTAACGGAGGCGCCCAAAGATCGGCTCAAGCGGATTGGAAACCCGCTGTGGAGTGCAAGAGCATAAGCCGGTTTGACTGTGAGACTTACAAGTCGAGCAGGAACGAAAGTTGGGTCTAGTGATCCGGTGGTCCCGCGTGGAAGGGCCATCGCTCAACGGATAAAAGGTACGCCGGGGATAACAGGCTGATCTAAGCCAAGAGTTCACATCGACGCTTAGGTTTGGCACCTCGATGTCGGCTCATCGCATCCTGGGGCTGTAGAAGGTCCCAAGGGTTAGGCTGTTCGCCTATTAAAGCGGTACGTGAGCTGGGTTCAGAACGTCGCGAGACAGTTCGGTCCCTATCTGGTGTGGGCGCAGGAGAATTGAAGGGAGTTGTCCCTAGTACGAGAGGACCGGGATGAACAGACCTCTTGTGTACGAGTTGTCCCGCCAGGGGCATAGCTCGGTAGCGAAGTCTGGAAGAGATAATTGCTGAATGCATCTAAGCAAGAAGCTCGCCCTAAGATAAGTTCTCCCAAGGTTTATGACCTATGAAGGGCAGTCGAAGACTACGACTTTGATAGGCTGGAGGTAGAAGCGCAGCAATGCGTGAAGCTGACCAGTACTAATCGCCCGTTCGGCTTAATCATAAAACTTTCTCAAAATCGTCTTGGCCTCGGTTAGGGGCCACAGATAAAAGAGGAAGGTAAGAGAAGATCGCCTTCTCTTTCGCAGTATGTTCGACTTCGAGTCGAACCTGTAAATTGCCAGCCTTATTGTGTATGTCGCTTAGTGCGGCTACGCAAATTCTGTTGTCGCACTCGCGATCCTTGCTCGGGATGAGCTTGGATTCACTACGCGAGTTTCCAGTTTCCTGGTGATCATACCGCGAGGGTCACACCCGTTCCCATCCCGAACACGGAAGTTAAGCCTCGCCGGGCCGATGATACTGCACGGGCAACTGTGTGGGAACGTAGGTCGTCGCCGGGATTAAAATCAAAAGGCCGTCTTGAGCAATCAAGACGGCCTTTTTGTTTTGGGCACGCTTGGGTTGAGCTCTCGAGCAATCAAGGAAGGATCGAAGGAATGTTTCTCGCCTGATGTAATACGCGAAGGACTTGCAACGGCTCTGTCTGAGGGTCGTATACGATGAAGTAATTCGGGAACGGAGGAACAATCCAAAAGCGCACCGGCAGCGAAGTCAAATCCCTGCGCACCGTGCCCGCTAGCGGCGACCCGGCCAGTAACTCGCAAGCGAGATAGATTGCCTCTTCCACGCGGTCGGCCGCCGCCGGACTGTCTCGCGCGATGTAACTCCAGATCTCGAAAGTGTCGTCCAGCGCCTGGGGCGTGAACTGAAACCGGCCCATCACGAACGCTGGTCAGCCAGCCATGCGCGCTTCTTTTCTTCCATCGCAGCGCGCACCCGCTCCGCGTCGATCAGTTCTCCGCGCTTTGCCGCTGCATAGCCTTCGCCGACCTTCACGCCAATCTCAGCGGCACGCTCCGCCAGCCAGCGCTCTTGCTCATGCAGCAGCACCACCGCCCGCTCCACGAATTCATCCGCCGTTCGGTACGGTCCCCGCTGCACGTCTTCCTCAACCAGCTTCTCCAACTCCGGTTTCAGCCGAATGTCCATACCCGCAAGTCTACCCCATCTTTCGTGCCTAAGCCCCGTCTACGCGGCCCGCCGCTCCTTATCTTGTCATCCGCCCTTCCCATCTTGTCATCCTGAACGAAGTGAAGGATCAAGTCTGGCTCGCTCCGCGAATCAACTCGACCAGCCCACCGCGACGCCCGCATCACCCCCAAGATCTGTCATCCCGACCGTAGTGGAGGGACCTCTCTTTCTTTTCCCTCTTCTCGTATATAATCGCCCATGTATCCCTACCATGGTTTACCACATCTATATCATGGCCAGCGCCTCCGGCGTCCTCTACACCGGCGTCACCAGCCAACTCGAAGCCCGCATTGCGCAGCACAAACAGAAACTCTTCGCCGGCTTCAGCGCCAAATACAACACCACCAAGCTCGTCTATTTCGAGCCCTTCTCCGACGTCCGCGACGCGATCGCCCGCGAAAAGCAGCTCAAACGCTGGCGCCGTGAGAAAAAAGTCTTCCTGATCGAACGCGCCAACCCCACCTGGCGCGACCTCAGCGCCGACTTCCCCCGCTAACCCAGCTCATCCCCCCAAATGTGTCATCCCGACCCACCCAAAACCTGTCATCCCGAGCGTAGTCGAGGGACCTCTCTTCTTTTTTCGCGATCTGTCATCCCGACCGTAGCACCGACGTCTTTTGTCGGCGCGGATGGAGGGACCTCTCTTCTCGGAGTAGCAGAGCGGAGCAAAAGCAAGAGAGATCCCTCCACTTCGGTCGGGATGACAACCGAACGGGATCTGCTCTTGGCTCGTCGGCGGGGCGATCAAGCCTCGCCGAGCCGATGACACTGCACGGGTAACTGTGTGGGAACGTAGGTCGCGTCGCCGGGATTAAAATCAAAAAGGCCGTCTTGAGCAATCAAGACGGCCTTTTTGTTTTTCAGGCTGTTGCTGTGTAGCGCCATCCCTTCAGGGTGGCAGACGTTCTCCCGCACGCAGTGGAGGGACCTCTCTTCTCTTTCTGTCATTTCGAGCGCAACTATCGCGACGCCCGCATCACCGAAATCTACGAAGGCACCTCAAGCGCATGCCGTTGTTTATTGACTGTACAAGGCGCGGCGTACTATCCTCCGGGGGAAGTCAAGGGGTGACTATGGCTCGGACGAAGGCGGTACCCACTGACGAACAGACTGTCGAACTTCTAAGAACCCTTCTGATTCTGCAACTAGGCGTAGCGAGGGTGCCGCGTGGCCGCATTCGAAAGATTGTTGGCTGTAGTATGGGCCGCGTGACTGACGTCCTCAGGCATGTTCCTGTAGAAAAATCGCCAAAACTCTAAACGAGGTACCTAATGTCCAAGCCGAAAAGCGATACCGATCAAATTCTGGCCGCGCTCGATAACTTACACACACGTCTCGAGGACATTTTTATCCTTCAAGCGTCCATGGCAGGCGTAAAGCAACAACAAATCCGAGCGATCCTCGGTATCGATATGGCCAGGGTTTCGAGGATCGCCAAACATGTCAAAGAAGAAAAGTAGACCCTCCTCAAGCAGTGAAAACCAAAATGACGAACTTTCGCTTCTTAGGAGGGTGGTTAGCCTCCTGGAAACACTTGTGCGCTTGAACCTTATTGGCATCCAAGGGGACAAAAGCCAAAACGAAATGATTTTCACACTGGATTCAATGGGTTGTGGCCAATCAGAAATAGCTCATTTACTTGGCACCACCCAGAACACAGTAAATGTGTCCCTCTATAAGGCTAAGAAAAGGGGCCTGAAGAAGTAGCGTTGAAGTCTCAGAGTGCAGCCGAAGATTGCGAATGGAGCCCTACCCAATGTCGAGCAAAGAAAAGTCTGAAGACCGAGACCAACAGATACTGAGCCGACTTGCGGATATCCAACACAAGGTCGACTCCATTGATGAGACGAATGCCTTCGCGCTTCGTGCCGATGCTGACAAACACATGGGGATAGTTGAACGAATTTTCAAACACGGAATGCGACGGGCACAGGTTTACCTAGCCGCAGACGGCGCGCGGGGCGTTTCTGAGATTGCAGCGTTTCTGGGAATGAAGCAGCCAAATGTTAGTCGGGATGTTACAGTCCTGAAAGAAGAGGGGTTACTCGAACTTGTTGGTGCCGTTGGCCGCCTGGACATTTGGGCCAAGAAGTCAATTGACCGGACCCTACGGATTAGCAAGTATCTTTGCCAACAGTACAGTCTCGAGCCCGACGGTAGGCCAGCTAAAGCTTCGAAAAAGGGTAAACGGAAAAAGCGTTAGACTCATATCCGGAACATAAAACAGAATGATTTTTTCCATTCAAAGAGATTTGGAAGATTATTTCAACCATTCCGGGCTTTCTGACCCAGATCAGTACTCGGTTGCCCTAGCGAAGCTTTATGATCGTGAGCGCGCCGCGAAAAGCACGAATGCCTTTCTTTCCGCGATGCGTAGGATTCGCACAGCGTTTTTCCGTGCAAACGATCGGCTCCAGCGTGAAGCATTCGAGCGTAAGGTTTTGGTTCGGCTCGACGCCAAGTTTAAAAAAAAAGCCTGCTCTTCGTCTCACAAAGCGTCGCCAAAAGAATTGAGGTGTCAGGAAAGCACCTCGTAAGCATTCCTAGGATTACGATTCGCAGATTTCTTGAAGAGTTTAAGCTGACAGTCCAGGCTGAGGCAGTGAACTCATTTTGGGACTCGCGCGCAAAAGGGATCTTGACAAAGCGTCCGGAAAAGCTCGGGCAGGAACTTCTGGGCGTATTTGCCAACGCGAAGCTGGCCAGTAGGGGAGCAGCAATTCGGGAAGGTACCTCCGGCATTGGTTTTGTGGATGTTCAAGTAACTTTCTCTTCGGGCTTGCTTCATGTAGTCGAGTTAAAAATGCTGAAAGGTGTGTCTCTGCCCGGCTCAACACAACTGGCGACATACATGGCGCAAAAGAAACGAAAAGAGGGCTGGCTCGTCCTTTTGGATGTTCGCAGATGGAGCCAAAAAAAGCCCGTGCCAGCGACGATCTTGCGGCCGTCTGGAATCATTCGAACGGTGCTAATAGAGTTGAATCCGATTCCACCGAGCAGACTGCCGTAGGCTTTGGCAGTGAGGAAGCCGTTATTGCGCTCATAATGTGCGTCCTTTCGCGGTAGATGTACCTTTGCAATGTCAGAGCTTCAAGGTAAGGGGGTCTTCATGCCAGCAAGGCGAGCCGAAGGTTCGGAAGCGTTGTTACGGGACTTGATAGAAAAGGTAGAAATACTTACTAAAGTAGTTAGCGTGCAGGTTGCGGCGGACAAGAGTACCACGGAAAGGGCGAGAGTCTTGAAAATGGCGGGACTGGACAATCGGACCATCGCCGATGTGTTGAATACGTCTCCCGGAACCGTCAGCGTTCTAACGTCCAATCTGCGAAAACGTAGGAGGTAGAATGAAGCAAGAACAAGGAAATCGTACCGAAGCCCTGCTCGCGTTGCTTCTTTTGCAGGGTATGAAAGGGGCCACGCAAGCAGAGAAGGCTGTGCAGCTGAGCCTAGCTGGTTTCACCTCTATAGAAATCGCGAACCTACTTCAGACGACGACAGCTGTAGTGCACCAACATTTGTATTCAATGAGAAAGAAAAAGAAGAAATAACCATGCCCATCGTCCGAGATTTCCGGAATGCAACCTTCAGCCCTGCTCGGATTGACAGATGTGGCCGGTATGTCGGGAAAACACTCTATTGGAAGCTGTACGCAATCGAAAATACCGTTAGGATCGTCATCAATTCTATTCTTACTCTACAGCTCGGAAACAACTGGTGGAACCTCGCCGTGAATCCAAGAATCGTGTCAAAAGCAGCAAGCGTCCGTGCCAGTTACGTGGCCCGACCAAGAAACGCACACCCCGGCGTCCAGGACATTCATCTTATTTTTCTCACGGACCTCACCAACATTCTCCGTGACAACAGCCATCAGTTTCTTCCAGTGGTCACTGATACCAATAATTGGATTGCGACGCTCGAAGGCATCCGCGTGCCGCGGAATCTTGTTGGGCACATGAATTTCCCGAATGCATACGACAAAGCCGCAATTGACTTGGCGCATTCCCGACTTCCTTCCTTGATGGGCCAATTGACGACCAATGGCGTGCCTGTCCTCGTCCCCAGGTAAGACCTGGTTAGCGACTACAGGCCACAAGCTAGGCTCAATTTCTTGGGGGCCCGGGGACGGACGGGACGTAATCCGTCTCACCAAACTCACAAAATTCCCGCCAACTCCTTCCATCCACTCCACTTCCCCGTCTCACGTTCGAATGATAAAATAATGGTACTGTTACCTTGACAGTAATCGAAGTCCATGCTACCATTCTCTATGATTCGGCGACGCTCCACGCCCCGGCATTCCTTCTTTTCACGATGCAATCCCCGCCGCTCAAGCATCTTTCTCCGTGTACACGCAGGAAACGCCGCAAACCCTTTCCTCTCATGCGGTTACTTCATAACTTGCGGATACCCCGGGGGTGGGGGTCTCCTGCCCTTCTCTGCGATCTCTGCGCACGGCGCCTGCTCCGGCCTAGTCAGAGCGTTAAAACCAACCCCTGCCTCCGCCTCCTCTCTTCCTCGTTTCGCCCTGCCTTTCGCCGGTATGTTCCTCAAACCTCCCGCAAGCCTCTCCGTTTCTGGCCCGTTACCATTTAACAAAATCTCTCCCCCGCTAAATTCTTTAGTTGCAACACTTCCGCAAGTGTTCATTCCAAATAACTTAAAATCCTTTATCTGCAACGCTTACAAAAAATCCGAGGGGGAGGGTCCGATTACGATTAACCGATTCCCGCTCTTCCGTTGCCATTCCAGTTACCCCAGCTCCCATCACGCACGATCGCCCGCAAATCCTTTTCTCTCATCTATTTCCGCACACTTTTCGTCGCAACGGGCGTGGGTATCCCGCCCTGCGCTCCTGTCCCTTCCTCTCCCTTACTCGGCAGAATACATGCGCACATATCCCTGCCGCGGCGCGTCACATCCAATTAAAATGGAACTTGCCAATCTCCTCGGCCAGGGACAACGATCTGAGCACAACTCCCAACGAAATAAAAAACTCGACCGAAGGCAAACAGGGCGTCGCTCGCGTATGGCGGGCGTTGCGGCACCGGAATTTCCGGCTCTTCTTCAGCGGGCAGAGCATTTCGCTGATTGGCACGTGGATGACGCGCATCGCCACGAGCTGGCTGGTTTATAAGCTCACGAGCTCGGCTTTGCTGCTGGGCGTGGTTGGTTTCGCGGGGCAGATTCCTACCTTTCTAGTGGCGCCTTTTGCCGGCGTATGGGTCGATCGATTGGACCGCCAACGGGTGCTCGTCGTTACGCAAGCTCTGGCGATGTTGCAGTCGCTGGCGCTGGCGGTTCTGACGCTCAGCGGACATATCACCATCCACGAAATCATTTGGCTGAGCGCGTTTCAAGGGCTGATCAATGCGTTCGACATGCCGGGACGGCAAGCGTTTTTGGTGCAGATGGTCGAGGACAAGCGGGATCTCGGCAATGCGATCGCGCTGAACTCCTCGATGGTGAATATGGCGCGGCTCGTGGGTCCCTCGCTGGCCGGCTTGGTCATCGCGCTTTCCGGCACCGGCTATTGCTTTCTGATCGACGGCCTCAGTTATCTCGCGGTGATTGCCTCGCTGCTCATGATGCGGCTGAGGCCCTCTTTGACTCCGCATGTTCCTGCGCCGATGTTTCAACAATTAAAGGAAGGCTGGGAATATGTTTCCAAGTCGACGCCGATCAGGACAATTCTCACTCTGTTTGGCCTCATCAGTTTGATGGGCTGGCCTTTCACCGTGTTGATGCCGGTATTCGCGTTAAAAATATTGCATGGTGGTCCGCATACGTATGGATTCTTGATGGGGGCGGTGGGTGTGGGCGCGCTGATTTCCGCATACTCTCTCGCTCTTCGTCCGAATGCGCGCGGCCTGACCAAGATGATTCCGATCTCTTCCGGCATGTTTGGAGCGGGACTGATTCTCTTCGGCATGTCGCGATATGTTTGGGTGTCGCTCTTGCTCCTCGCGATTTGCGGTTTCGGCATGATGCAGCAGATGGCGGCCAGCAACACGATTATCCAGACGATCGTGGAAGAGGACAAACGCGGACGGGTGATGAGCTATTACACGGCAGCCTTTGTTGGGATGGCGCCTTTTGGAAGTTTGCTGGCCGGGACGCTGGCCCACGCCATCGGCGCCACGAAAACGGTGATGGTTAGTGGCGTCTGCTGCCTGGCGGGTGCGGTCTGGTTTTTCACGCAGTTGAAAGCGGTGCGCCGTGTGATCCGGCCTATTTATGTGGATCTAGGCATCATGCCGCCCGATGTGAACGCCGTGCTGCAGGATGGCGGCGGCAACTAGGAAGCTGGTGTTGAAGAAAGCTTAGACTCCTTCAGGAACCCGCAAGCCATCCAAATGATTTGAAAGCGCGTACTGCGAGTCCGGATATAACGCGGCGGACTGATTTTTCATGACGCGATCGAAAGCGGCTTGGAAGTGCTCCATTTCGGATTGCGTACCGACGGTGACGCGTACATGCGTTGGCCAGATGGGCCACGGGCGGCCGATAAAAACATTCTGAGCCGCCATCGCGGCAATGGCTTCCTTCGCGGGGCGCTTAACGTCCACCATGAAGCAGTTGGATTGCGAGGGAACGAAGGAATAGCCGCTTTTGGCAAGCCACTGAAAGGTCGCTTCGCGGATGGACGAGTTGATGTGCTTGCGTTCGGGGACGAGTTGCGAATCCTTCAAGCTGGCTGTTGCGGCGGCCACGGCGGTGATGGGCATGGCGTTCCAACCGGAGAATGCCTCCACTTTTTCCAGAAGCTCCGGCCGGGCGATGGCAAAGCCGCAGCGTAGTCCAGCCATTCCATAGATTTTTGAGAACGTGCGCAAAAGGACCACGTCTTTGTCTGCCTTGACGAGATCGAGGACGGAAGTAGCGTCCGAGAATTGAATGTAAGCTTCGTCGACAAGAACGATGGAATTCTTCGGTTTGTTGGTGAGCAGAAACTCGATATCCGAATGGCTGGTGAGTGTGCCGGTGGGATTGTTCGGAGAGCAGATATAAAAGACGCCGGCATCCGGGGCGGCCGCTAGCATGGCTTTCACGTCGTGCGCGTAGGTCTTGGTCAAGGGCACCTTCACGACGCGAGCGCGGGCCATTTTTGCGGCGAACTCGCCAGCTTCATAACCGGGATCGGCAGTGACGTAGCTCTTGGAAGAGGATGCGAAAGCCAGCACGGAGTAATGCAGCGGTTCGCTCGATCCAGGGAAGGCGCGGATGTACTTTGGATTAAGCCCTTCCATGGCGGCAAATGTTTTTACGAGGTCATCGGTCATCCACATCGAGTAACGGCCGCCCTGCGACGCAACGTCATTGACGGCGCCGCAAGCCACGCTGCAAGGGCCGAGAGGATTCTCGTTGGCGTTGATGAGCACGGCATCTTTGGGATAAGGGCGCGATGCCGCGGCGGCAAGCATGGGTTCCGTGACGATACGGAATCCAGCAACGACGGCAGCCGCGGCTGCGGAGACTTGCAAAAAGGAGCGACGGGTACGACAGGCGGGATTTTCTTCCATTGGCATGATCTAGCCTCCAGTATTGCGCCCGCGCGATGCGGATCGACTGCAGACAAATTATCACGTTCCGGGATTCGGTGGCTTGCTTTTTGCATACATTTTCTTGCTAGCAAGTGATTGAATTGGGGAAGGGCCTTTCTCATGGTGCCGCGGAAATTTCAGAGAAGAAAAAGAGAAAGTGGGAAAGGATGGAAGAGTCGCATGCAGTTAAATCCTTTATGTTTAGGAAGTTAGAAAGGCTTATGCGGAGATCGATTTTGGTTTCGTCGTGCAGGTGCGTAGGTACAATTTCGCCCGAGGCGGCATCAAACTGTAAGAAGTACTATTGACTGCGCCGGTCCGCCGAAATACCTTGGTTCTTGCTGGACCCGGCCAAGTTGGAAACCCACACGCTACGAGGTCAGGCATGGCCATCGATACCGCAGTAAATACCGTCGGCATTCCTTCCGGTAAGGCACTTGAAGAAAGGTGGGAGAAATTGCGCACCCACCGGCGAATTGTGTCTCGCATCAAATTCCAGGTCGAATGGGAAGAAGGCTCTGAACGCCAGCGTGCCAATGGCGTAACCGTGGACATAAGCAAATCCGGTTGCCTGGCGGTGGTAGGCGCCGGGCTTCCGTTGCGTAAGTGTGTTCGCCTTATCAATCCCACGAGCGGACGCACGGCGGAAGCACATGTCGTCTGGCGGGATCATGAGGCTTGGGACGTCGGTTTGGAGCTGGTTAAGCCGGACCCCTCATTTTGGGGCGTGAAGTTCTAAGCTGAATTTCTCGGCGCGAAATCGGAGTTTGGCTGGCGCTACTCTACACTTGTAAGCCTTGCGGTTCCCTTACACACTTGCATGTATTTGAAAGTGCCAGGATGCGGATATCGTTTGATCCGCCCTCAGTTCGGCCATTTATCCTTCGGCAAACTCTTCTGAATGGTTTCCAAATTTTGGAAGCCGTCTTTAATAACCGTACGCATCACGTTGTCCTTGGTCACCACTTCGGGAGTCAGAATGATCGCCTGCATTATCCTTGTTCCGCTAGCAAAAGAAATGGCGTTCTTCACGGGAGCGCCCACTGCTAGATCCACCGCGGCTTCCGCAGCGGCTGTTGCTTGCAGCCGGAGAGGTTTGTAAACCGTCATCGTTTGCGTACCTTCCAAGATGCGGATGATGGCCGCGAGGTCGGCATCCTGACCGGAAACCAGAACTTTGCCAGCGAGCCTGTGCTCCGTGAGGGCTTGTATCGCGCCTCCCGCGGTCCCGTCGTTGGATGCGACCACGGCGGCGATATCGCCATTCGTGGAAGCAATGGCGCCGGACATGATCGCGTAAGCCTCGGAAGGATCCCAATCTTTCGCCCAAGAGTCCGCGACGATTTTGATATCGCCACGATCGACGAAAGGTTTCAAAGCACGCATCTGTCCTTCGCGCAGCATTCTGGCGTTGTCATCCGCCGGTGAGCCGCCGATGAGCACGTAATTCCCTTTTGGAGCGAGCCGTGCAAGCCACGAGGATTGCAGCTCGCCAATCATCTCGGCGCTGGTGCCTACAAAGAAGTCCACATCGCTATCGCGCACCAGGCGTTCGTAGCAAAGCACGGGAATGTGCCTGGCCTTCGCCGCATTCACAATGCGTGTGGCCTTGCCCGCATCATGCGCGACGAGAACTAGAACTTTCACGCCCGAATTCATCAGCTCTTGGGATTGTTGGAACTGCAAGTCGTCGTTTCCTTCGGCAGTTTCCACGAGGACTTCGGCACCCAATTCCTTGGCGCGTTCCTGGAAGGTGGCAAGATCCGTCTGCCAGCGCTCGACTTTGAGAGAGTCCATGAGGTAACCGATTTTGAGTGGAGGGTTCTGGCTTGAAGCAGTTTGACCTTCTGCGAAGCCAATAAGAGACACGGAGAGCGCGAACGTCCATAGGGAGAGTAGGAATCGACGCTGCAAACGCTGCATATTTTTTCACCACCAAGTACTTCAAACCGTAGCACCGGCGAGCAGGCGCGACAATCTGATAACTGCGCCGGATAGACCAAGAGTAAAGATGCGAAGAAGTAGTCATCACTTGGCGCGGATAGTACTCTCACGAACGCCGCGGCACCGAAGGACCAGCCGGTTTCGCGACAGTTGATCCCGCGAGCGGTCAAACTTCCGCGCCTGCGAGCTAGGAACGATCACCCAAGTGCTTCGATTGCAAGCAGTTGACTGCATTCCAGGGATGGCCCTCCACCTGCTGGCTTATGGATGTAGACACCCTACATGCCGTGGGTGTAGAACATCTACATGCTGAGGTGCACATGACTCCGCGCTACCAAAACCGCATCGAGCTTCTTCAGGGGACGCTGGACTTGCTTATTCTGCAAACCCTTCGCTGGGGACCGCATCACGGCTACGGCATCAGCCAGGCGATCCGAACAAATTCGGGAGACATTCTACAAGTGGATACGGGTTCCCTCTATCCGGCGCTGCATCGCCTGGAACGGCAGAAATGGATCTCCGCGGACTGGAAAATTTCTGAAAATAGGCAGCGCGTCAGAGTGTACCGCCTAACGGCAAGAGGGAAGAGGCAACTGGAGACGGAGCGTTCGCGCTGGGCGCAGGTTTCGGATGCCATCGCAGGTGTATTGAATCCGGCAAAACGGGGGAGCGAGGCGTGACATTTCCCTTCTGGAATCGTCAAAAACGTGACAGTGAATTGAATGAAGAAATTCAAAGTCATTTGCAGATGGCGGAGCAGGACCGCGCGGACCGAGGTGAAATGCCAGAGCACGCGCGGGACGCGGCGCGGCGAGAGCTGGGCAATGTGGGCTTGATCAAGGAGGTCACGCGCGAAATGTGGGGCTGGGCGTCCGCGGAGCGGCTCATGCAAGATCTGCGTTACGGTTTGCGAATGCTCGCCAAGTCGCCGGGATTTACGGCGGTGGCGATTCTAACGCTGGCGCTGGGCATCGGAGCGAACACGGCGTTGTTTTCTGTTGTAAACGGAGTTCTACTCAAACCACTGCCTTACCCGCAGCCCGAACAACTCGTCTGGCTCGCCGAGAGCAAACCTAATTTTTCGAGCGGGTCCATTTCGTGGCCGAATTTCAAGGATTGGCAGAAAGAGAACCGCACATTTTCCGGAATGGGTTTGTATCGCGGCTACAGCTTCAATCTTACCGGGCGTGGCGAGGCCGAGCAGCTGCAGGCCCGGTTTCTTACGTCCGATTTCCTGAATGTGGTCGGCGTGAAGCCTTTGATCGGCCGTACATTCGCGCCCGGTGAGGACGAAATTGGCGCGACGCCCATTGCAATCATCAGTGAAGGGCTCTGGAAAAGGAAACTCAACTCTTCTCCGGAAGTTCTCGGGAAGAGTCTGGATCTCGACGGGAAGAGCTTTTTGATCATTGGTGTGCTTCCGGCAAGCTTCGATCTATCCGGAAGTTTCCGTGGTGTGGATGTCTATGCACCAGTAGGCCAGTGGGAAAACCCGATCCTCCCCACGCGCGGGGCGGGACTCGGTTTCCACGGCGTGGGGCGATTGAAGCCCGGGGTCAGCATCGAGCAAGCGCGGGCGGACTTGGCGCGAATTTCGAGCGGCCTCGCGGCGGCTTATCCGGACACCGACACGGGCATCGGCGCCTTCCTGCGACCACTGAAACAAACGATGGTTGGGCGCGTTAGCGTGTTGCTACTCGTGCTGCTAGCCGCGGTTGGATTCGTCCTCCTGATTGCTTGCGTCAATGTTGCGAACCTGATGCTTGCACGGGCGGCGGCGCGAACGCGCGAATTCGCGATACGTGCCGCGCTGGGGGCGGGCCAGGCCAGACTCGTGCGCCAACTGTTAACAGAGAGTCTTTTGCTGGCATTAGTTGGCGGCGGACTCGGATTGCTACTGGCAGGCTGGGGCACGCAGGCGGCGCTGCGCTATCTGGCAGACGGGTTGCCGAGAGCCAGCGAGGTAAGGCTGGACACGCGCGCGCTGATCTTTACCGTGGCCATTTCCCTGGGTTGCGGGATTTTCTTTGGACTGGCGCCCGCGTTGAAGACTGGAGCGCGCAATTTGCACGACACTCTGAAGGAAGGAGGGCGAGGCGGAAGCGGATCACGGCACCGGGCGCAGGGAATCTTCGTTGTGGTGGAAATGGCTCTCGCGCTGGTGTTGTTGGTTTCCGCAGGTCTGATGGTTCGCAGCCTGACTGCTCTCTGGCACGTCGATCCGGGATTTGACTCGCACAATGTTCTAACCTTTGGCGTGGCTCTGCCGCCTTCGATGCGCAATGCGAGTATTGCGGGAATTCGTGCCGCCCTTCGTGTGGTGGATGAACAGTTGAAGGCGGCTCACGGTGTAAAGGCGGTGTCCCTTTCCTGGGCCTCTGTGCCGCTGGCCAGCGACGACGAAGATACCTTTTGGATCGAGGGAAAACCAAAACCCGAGACTGATAATGACTTGGACTGGTCGCTCAGCTACGTAGTGGAGGAAGACTATCTGAAGGTCATGGGCATGCCGCTGGAAAGAGGAAGATTTTTCACGGCGCAGGATGATGAAAACTCCCCGCATGTTGTTGTCGTGGATGACGTCTTCGCGCAGAAGTATTTTTCGGAGAAGGATCCGATAGGACAGCATATCTTTCTGACAGGAAAAGGCGGACGGGCGGAGATCGTGGGCATTGTCCCGCATGTGAAGCAGTGGGGACTCGACTCCGACGACAAAGAATCGCTTCGCGCGGAACTGTATTTTCCGTACATGCAGCTTCCGGACCAGGCCATGAAGCTATCGTGGAATGGAGCCGGGGTCCTGGTGCGTTCCGATCCAAGAGTAGCGGCGATAGCTGATTCGTTGAAGGCGGCTCTCAAGGGGATCAGCGGCGAACACGTGATGTCAAAAACGCAAACGATGGATAGCATCATTTCTGATTCGCTTGCCTCGCAACGCTTTTCCATGGCTGTGCTGGGAATCTTTGCCCTGCTAGCGCTGGCTCTTGCCTCTGTGGGTATCTACGGTGTCATTTCCTATCTCGTAGGGCAACGAACGCAGGAGATCGGGATTCGCGTAGCGTTGGGAGCAAACCGTTCCGATGTGCTGCGCATGGTGCTTGGCGACGGAATGAAAATGACGCTGATCGGCGTAGTCATCGGTCTCGTGGCGGCGTTAGGACTCACGCGGCTTATGGCCAGTCTGCTTTTTGGTGTCAGCGCGACGGATCCTTTGACGTTTTCCGCGGTGGCGATCCTGCTCATGGGCGTGGCGCTCGCGGCGTGTTATATTCCCGCGCGGCGCGCCATGCGCGTCGATCCCATGGTCGCGCTGCGGTATGAATAGTCCGGAATGCTCGTAGGACATTCATTGGCTCGCGGATGCGGTTTGCCTTTGCACCAGCGCGTACGAATTGCCATATAGATCTTTGAAGACCGCCTGTGTGCCCCAAGGCATTTCCTTTGGAGGTTCCGTGAATTTCACGCCGCGCGAGGAATACAGCTCGTAAGTTTTTCGGCAATCGTCCGTCGCGAGAACCCATGTTGGATTTTGGCCGATGCGCTCGGCCATTTTTCGGGCGTTCTCCTCGCCATGCATAGATGGTTCAGGTTTTTGCAAAATGATTTGGACGTCCTGCCCCGGCGCGGCCACCGTGACCCATCTCGCGCCCGGCCCAAACTGCTGATCCGAGCGCTTTTCAAAACCCAGCACTTCCGAGTAGAAAATCAGCGCCTCGTCATAATCACGGACAAGAATGGTTACATTTCCGAGCCGAATGCTCATGCGAATCTCCTTTTTCATTTACGTGTGGTGCATTGCGCTTCCGGGACATCAGGAACCGAGCCTTCGCCGCTCCAGCGCTCGAGCAGCGCAGGAATATTTTTCGTGAGAATTTTTGAACTCCAGCCCTTGCCGAGCATGCGGCTGACCATCCAGCCGCGTATGCCGCGGAACCCATTGTGCTCCAACCGGACTCTTGTGCCCTCCGCAACAGGTTCGAGCGTCCAGGCGACAACCGTGTCGATGCCGCTGCCGCACCAGGAATAGACCAGCTTGCGTGGCGGGTCGGCTTCGAGGACTTCGCAGTCGACCATGCCGGTCCAGCCTCGCGGCTTCGGCTCGACTCGGAATTGGAATTTGTGCCCGACCCGCGGTTCGAAATCATTCTTCATCAGCCACTGGGCGATGGCCTTCGGGTCGGTGAGCGCGCGCCACACTTTCTCCGGCGCGTGTGAATAGGTGACTTCAAACTTCAAATCTCGCTTCAGTGAGAATCTGTCCGTCGTTTGCTGACGGGGGAACGCAATTTTCACTGTGCGCGTCATTCTTTTCCTTCCTTTTCCTGTTGGTCGAGGAACGCGCCGAGCCCTTTGAGTTTCCCGCGCCAGAAGGGCTCGTAGTGGCCGACCCAATCGTGGATTTGGCGAAGCGGCCTGGCGTGCAAGCGGTAATAGCGCTCGCGGCCATCGCGGCGGACCTGCACGAGGCGTGCTCGCAGAAGAATGCGCAAGTGCTGCGAAATGGCGGGACGCGTCATGGCAAAAGGAGCGGCGATTCGGCGAACTGGCAGTTCGCCTCGGGTTAGAAGATCGAGAAGCCGGCGGCGCGTGGGATCACCGACAGCCGCGAATACGTCCCGAGAAGAGGGGGGTAGCATGCGTTTCATGTGGCTAGAATAGGTAAGTAAATGCTTACCTGTCAAGCGCAATGTTTTCGGGAATGGAGTCGCGGAAAATGCTTCGTGACTCTGCCGAAGACACAAGATTGCCGCGGAACTTAGTCGGCTGGAGACAGCCAGGTGTCGATACGAGGCGAGGCTGCGGTGCAAAATTGCGCTACCACGACGGCCGCGAGCAGACCGGTGAAAACGTCCATGGTGTAGTGCGCACGCAGAATGAGCACGGCGGCGATCTCGAAGAGCACGATCGCCAATGCCAGCCCCTTTAGCCAGCGATTCCCGTTTCCCAGTCGTGCCAACTCGATTCCGCCAAAAACAGCGATTGCGGTGTGACCCGAAAAGAAAAAATCGTTGCCCACGTTGTAGGTAACCAGAAGCGAGGGGAAACCTGGATAGTGCCAAATCATGTTCGGAGGAGCCGGCAGCACGCAGATGGCTTGCATGATTTGCCGCAGACCTAGCAACAGCACAAGTCCAAGGAACGGGCGCACACTCGGGCCGAAGAGCCAGCGCGCGAGAAGAAAGAGCCCCAGGCCATCGATCAACGCGGAACTGACAATCAGTAGTGCGTTAGCGGCTGCAGGCGAGTGATAGAAATAGGAGTTGAGGCAGGCCGTCAAAGTGTGGAGCGCGTCGCCAACGCCGGAAGCAGACGCGCCTCGCTGCGCGATCAGCGACTGCGTCCAGAACCAAATTCCCAACGCTACGCCCGTGAGGATTAGTTTGCCGATTAAGTGGCGCCAGTTACGAGGGCTTTCGGCGTTTGTCCACCAGCGGGATTCCCTGTTTTCGGCTGGCGGAATGTGTAGCGAGGCGCTCATGCCGGTTTCGCAACTTCCAGCGCGAGTTCACGCGCCTTTCGCAAATCCAGCTTACCCGTGCCGAGATAAGGCAATTTTTCAACGCGCAAGAATTGATCCGGGCGGGGTCTCCAGAGCGCCGGCAAATCGCACTTGGCAAGCAGCTCCAGAGTTTCCTTCAATTTATCCTCCGGAAGAGTGTGCAAGACCATCAGGTGTTCCCCTTTTCGTTCGTCGGGAACGGCGGTCACGACAAATTGCTGCTCTGTTGCGTGTGCTAGCTCGTGCAGCTTGTCTTCGACTTTAATGTGCGGGACCATCTCGCCGCCGATTTTGCTAAAACGGCTCAGGCGGTCAGTCACGCGCAGAAACCCGTCTTCATCGAGCATCGCGATGTCGCCAGTGTTGTACCAACCATCACGCAGGACGGCGGCCGTTTTTTCCGGCTGATTCAAGTAACCCTGCATCACGTTCGGTCCGCGCACGAGGAGCAAACCCGGTTGATTGACGGCCAGAGGTTGCTGCGTTTCAGGATCAATGATCTTCACGGTCATTCCCGGAAGTGGGTGCCCAATGCTTCCGCGTTTAGCGCCCACTTGGCGGAAAGATGCGGCGCGAAAATCAATTGTGTTCACGGTTACGGCCGGCGAACACTCCGTGCAGCCATAGCCCTCAAGCGGCCTGATGCCAAAGCGGTCCTCGAAAGCCTGGGCAATGCGTTCCGGAAGCTTTTCCGCGCCGGCCATCACAAAGCGCAGACTGCCGAACTGTTCCGGCTCGCATCGGCGCGTGTAGGCGTTGAGGAAAGTCGGCGTAGCAAGAAGCATGGTGACGGCATATTTGTCGACGAGCGCGCCGATGACACGGGAATCGAGCGGATTCGGATGGAATACGACACCAATGCCGGTTGCGGCCGAGAGGCACAGCGTGCCGGTAAAACCGAAGGAGTGAAAAAAGGGAAGAATGCCCATGATGCGATCGTTGGAGTGCAGCAGGAAAACCTGACTGAGCTGCTCGACGTTGGCGGCTACGTTGTAATGCGTCAGCACAACGCCTTTGGGCTCGCCCGTTGAGCCGCTAGAAAAAATTATTGTCGCGATGTCTTCGATCTCCGTCTTGCGCTCAGCGCCAGCATACTTTTCGACAAGTCGCGCTGGAAGAAAGAACGCTAGAGCTGCGCCGAGGCGCTCGCCGAAGCGCGGCTTCCGCGCCAAGTCTTCGAGGAAAATCGTTTCCGCCGGCGGTTGCACGTGCACGCGTTCGAGAAACGCACGAGCCGTAATCACCGTTTTCAAATTGCACTGCTTAGCGCAGGACTCGAGCGTTTCATTCGATGCCGTGTAGTTGAGATTGACGGGCACTCTGCCCATCAGCATGGCCGCGAAATTCACCAGTGCGCCGGGAATCGAAGGCGGTAGCAGGATGCCAACCATTTCCTGCCCTTGCCAAGTTTTCCGTAAACGCCGCGCGAGGAAAAGAGTTCTCGCCAGGACTGCAAAGAAAGTGAGTTTCGGTGTTTGGCCGTCGGCCATGGCGAATCGAAAAGGATGACGCCGCGCCGTGTAGAGGAAAGTGCGAGGCAGTGGCCGCATTTGAGGCTTGCGCCGCTCGAACGCTTCCGCCCCGAGATCCTGTACTGCCTGTCGCGCCTCCTGCGCCGACGCGGTGGGAGGGAGCGGCGCTCCAAACGTCACACGCACGGGGTACGGCAAATGGCGCGGCAATTTCCAAAGGAAGCGGCCGCCCGCAAAACTGAAAATCGAGCCCCACACGCCGTCAAGATTCACCGGAATGATCGGAACGTCCACTCCCTTAATGATGCGTTCCATGCCACGGCGGAATGGCATCATCTGGCCGATGCGCGTCATTTGCCCTTCGGGAAAAATGCAGACCAGTTCACCGTCTTGAAGCGCCTGTGTGGCCCGCCGCAAAGAATGGATCATTTCGCGCGGGCCCTGGTCCGACGAAATCGGGATCACTCCCAATATTCTCGCGAACGGTTTCACCAGTGGATGATCGTACGAACCTTTGAACATCAAGAATCGCACGGGACGGTCGAGCGCAGCGAGGAGCAGCACAGCATCAGCCATGGAAACGTGATTGGGAACGAGCAGCGCACCGCCTCGAGCAGGAACGCGTTCGCGGCCTGCAACGTCAAGCCGGTAGAGCGTGTGCGTGAGCATCCAGAGCAGAAGGCGCAGCAGCGAGTCCGGCAAGAGGTAAAGGACATAGCCAGTCGCAGCGAGGGACATGACCGCCGTCCAGATAAAAAAGGACTGCAATCCCACGTGCAAGTAATGCGTGAATCCGGAATAAATCGCCGATGCGCAGATGACACCAACGAACGACAGCCAGTTCGCAAAGGCGATGACGCTGCCTTTTTTGTCTTCGTCGGGCCGGTGTTGGATCAGCGCGTTGATGGGAACGATGAAGAATCCACCAGAAAATCCAAGCCCGGCCAGCAACACCACCACCTGTATGAACGTCAAGCCGTGCAGGGATATAGCAAAAGCAAAGAGAGACATGCCAATGGCGCCAAGCGGAATTAGCCCGTACTCGATTTTCCCTGCGGAGAGAAGGCCGGCGGCGTAACTGCCAATTCCGATGCCAATGGCGAGGGCAGCTTGCAGGTACCCGCCGTGCGTTTCATCGATATGCAACACTTCACGGCCGTAAAAGACGATTACGAACTGCAGCAGCGCGCCGAGGAACCAGAAGTAGGTGTTGCCCACCACCGCAAGATGCAAGGTCCTGTCCGGGCGGACAACCTGGAATTGCTTTCGCAGATCGCCAATGAGGTTGAAACGGAATTTCCGCGAAGGATCGGCCGGCGACACACGCGAAATCGTCAGACTGGAAATCAGACCCACAAAGGTGCAGCCGCCGAAAATCAAGCCGGCGAGAAACTCGCGACCATGAAATCGTTCGGCGAGCCACGGGCCCGCAACGGCTCCGGCGATGATAGCGATGAAGGTCGTGAGCTCAAGGATGCCGTTGCCCCAGGAAAGCAGCTCGTCGGGAAGCAATTCAGGCAGCAAGCCATACTTCGTAGGACCGAAAAACGCGGCCTGCGTGCTGGCGAGAAAAATCACGGCGAATGCCATGCGCGTGCTGCCATGAGCGAAGGCGTAGATTGCGAACGTCATCGCGGCAATTTCGAAGAGTTTCGTGCTGATGGCGATGGTGCGTTTGCTGAAACGGTCCGCCAGGTACCCGCCTGCCATCGAAAATAAAAGGAACGGAACGGCGAAAAGGTTTCCAACGTAGAAAACGAGAAGGTCTTTCTGAGAATCCGTCGGATTCGTCCCGAGGATGAGGAAAATGACAAAGAATTTCAGGCCGTTGTCGTTGAACGCGCCCTGAAACTGGGTGGCGATGAGGCTCCAAAACCCAAGGCGCCACCGCCCGTTAAGCTTTCGCATTAAAGGACTTCCGTCGTCTGACATGCAGGCGCACCCACGCGTTCAAGTGGAAGCTATAGTGTTAGAACGATCTTAGCAGTCCTTATTGCACGCGGGCGCGTGGTGGCAGCCGTCTGTGCCGAAAACGAGACGCTGGTTTGTAAAGTGGGCTCGATTACGGCTTTGCGGCCGTGGACGAGTCTTTTTCCGTAGCCGGGGCTGGCGTTTTGCGCCCGGCGTTCAGGTGATCGAAGTTCAGTGCGGCGTTGAGCAGGAGCATGAATTCTCCCTGCGTCTCCTGTCGCCACATGGGATTTGTGGCGAACAAAACGACGTGTCCGCGTCCGACCGGCACATCGACGATGGCGGGTGCTTCCGCCAATTCAGAAGCGCCCGCGAGCATTCCGCTGATCCACAAGCTTTTTTCATCCGCGAAGCGCAGCACCACGCGCGGATAAAGTGACGGCGGCGGAAGAAACGAGCTCAGATACGACCGCAAATCCGGATTGACGTAAACCTCCTGCTCCGCACGGCTCCGGTGCACGGGAGGTTCCGGCGCCGTCCATGGCCGACCCTGCGGAATGTCAGGATCGGTGAGCGAGCCTCTGCCGCTGGGACGCGAGCCTCCACCATCATCGGCAAAAAATCTGCCAAATCTTCCGGCAACGGAAACGCTGAACACAGGCCCCTGATTGAAGTAGATGCCCACGGAATCGTCATAACCGTAGGTGATGGGGTCGGCTTTGTCTTCGACCGTGGCTCGAGCGATCATTCCACGCGCTTGCAGTTGATGTGTATCCTTGATACTCACCGTGTCGGTGATGCCCAAATCGATCGGCAGGTGCGTGCTCGGACCGATGGGCATGAAGAGCCCTCCGTCCTCGATAAATTTCTTGAGATGAGCGACGCCCTCGTAGCCTAGTCCGCCCCGAATATCCGCGGCATGATCGATCAGGCCGAAGTTCGGCGTTGTGGACGTTTGCTCCCAGGGAATCGGGCCGCCGGCTTCGCTGCCGTCGGCATTCGTGCGCGACGGAATGCCGTTTAGAATCTGCTCCAATCCGTAAAATGTTGGCGGAAACAAAATCACATCGTATTTTTCGCGTAAGTCCGGCGTTGTGCGAACCGTGATGTCCGAAATGTACGCATAAGGCACGCCGGTTTCTTCGAGTGCGAGCCGGAACCAGCCTTCATTTTGCGTGTCCGTCCAGTTGTGCATCAGCGCGATGCGCGGCACGCTGACTTCATGGCGCGCTACGTCGGGAACGGATTCCGCGCTCGTCACGCGCACGCCTAATTCGCGCGCCGCTGCGTTCAGCCGCAAATCCAGATCGGCTGGATTGCCTTCGAGCGGAAGAATGAATGTGCCCGGGACAAATTTCTGGCCGCCAGCCTCGAAGCCGTCCTCCGCGGCATAAAACTTCACGTCCTTCAGCCGGAAACGCAGCGTCGCCAGGCTCGGCTCTCCGGTGGCATTGATCACGTAAAATTTTGCCGATGCCGCCGCTTTGCCCTTTTCCGAGTGTGGAGGAATCACGCCGCCGCCATCGAACTTCGCGGCCGTGTCGACCAGCGTCATCGGAGCTTTAAGGATCGCCGCGTCCGTGATGCGCAACGTTTTTACATTGCGCAAAGGCCCGAGCGTCCAGCCGGTGTCATCGTAAGGGCGCGGGTCGTTCGTCGAATAGTACTGCGTGTCGAGCAGCATATCCGCCATGCGGCTGTAGGGCTGGTCCATTCGAATGATGTAGCTGCCAAGAGGAAGCTTTGTGCCTTTCGCTTCTTTAGGTTTCTCTTCGTTTGGCTCTTCTTTGGACTTGCGCGAGTTGTCCTTCTTCGTTTTGCCACCGTCTTTGTCTTCCAGCTTGGCGTCTGTTTTTCCCTCTGCGGATTTCGCACCCGCGGACTGCGCATCCTTCAATTCAAAATCCTGCTCTAGCTTTTGCACCTCGACGCCTTGTCTCTGCAACAAATTCGCCAGTTGCGCCGCAAGCGCGGGACGCCTTCCGTCATTCACAATCGCCCAGGCCGCCGGGCCTTCCGTCGTCGCTTTCGCAACAGAGCGTTTGCTCTTCTCATAAAAATCTTTCAAGAGCTCCTGCCCGTGCTGCGCGGTATAGTCCAGCGAAAGAAGCACGCCGCTTTCCTCGAGGTTGGTGTTGTCGCGGAGCGACCACATGACTTTGGGCAGCGGCGGATTGGGCCGGAACCAGGTGCGGCTCGTCGCACTCGGCCCCAGCTCCGCTTCCTTCGTTTCGGGTGTGCTATTGCCATACGTTTCGTAGAAGCGGCCGATTGAGTTGTGGCCGTTCGCCACATAAAACATATAGTTTGGCGCCCATCCGTCATAAAAGCCGTGCGTCCACACACCGACCACGCCGCGCTCGGTCAAGCCTTGCACATCGTTGTAGGCGAATTTCTGCCATTCGCTGACCACGATCGGATCGAGCCACGCGTTATAAGGCCCCGTCCCCGTGGAAACATAAAGATAAGGTTCGGACTCGTGCAGATCGTGAAGTACCTGCGGGTGCCAATAGAAAAAATTCTGCATCATCATTTGCGAAAGCTTGAGGCCCATGGCGATGCCGTCGCGGTTGTTGTCGTGCTGAACGTAGTGCCCCCAGTAAACGAGGTCGGGCTGCGGCTTGTCAGGATTCGCTTTCTTGTAGTTCCAGGAATCCACCATGCGGTCGTGTCCGTCCACTTCGACGACGGGGGTAATCAGGAATATTGCGTTTTTGCGGATGTTTTCGATGAACGGCGTATCCTCCACCGCCAGGCGGTACGCCAGCTCCATCAGCATTTCCGGCGATCCCGTTTCGGGCGAGTGAATCGAGCCGGACGCCCAGTAAAAAGGTTTTCCGATCGAAATGAGCTGCTTCGCGTCGGCATCGCTGATCTTGCGAGGATCGGCGAGCTTTGCGGTGATGTCGCGCAAATGGTCGAGTTGCGCGATATTGGCTTCATCGCTCACCGCGACGAGCAGAAAGTCGCGCCCCTCCTCGGATTTGCCGACGCGGAAAACCTTCACTCGCGGGCTGGCCTTCGCGAGTTCGTCGTAGTAGCGGTAGATGTCCTTCGAATAAGTCAGAAACCCCGGCGCGCCAACGATGTGGCCAAGAATTTTGTCCGGTGAGGGGACAGTAGTGGAAGCCGGAAGATGATCGACAAGCGCGGTGCTGAAAAACGGCTCCGTCGTATATTCGTGAATTTTCTTCCCGTACTCCTCGTCATTTGCCGGATTTGCTTGCGCGCCCGCAAACGCGGCCATGAAGCCGGCAAGAAGCAAAGCAGCTATCGCCGGTAGCCAAATCTTTCCCAGCAATCTGTGCGCTGTCGCGTTCACTTCACGCAGGTTTCCGCTCTGCATTCTCATCATCGCCTCACTTTTGTATTTTCCAGGCATCCAACCGTCTGCTGAACCATGTGACGGGCAATTCGCAACAAACGTTTCAATGGATTTTCAGCCCGGCCGCGACCTTCCAGAACTGGCGTAGCATAATGCTTCTCTCGCTTTGAGGGAAGCTGGCATACGGGAAGTTGGAGGATGCAATGTCGAATGGCGCAGGGCTTCAAAAATCCGTGCTGATCACGGGTGCGACGGATGGATTGGGCAAAGCCACGGCGCTTTTGCTGGCGCGGCGCGGCTATCGCGTTTTTGCGGCGGGACGCTCGGTGGAAAAGCGCGCCCAACTCGATGTGCTGGCTCGCGAGGGAAAGCTGCCGCTTGAAACTCTTGAACTAGACGTTTGCAACGATGCATCTGTGCAGCAGGCCGTCGCCGCGGTTCTCGCAAAAGCGGGCTCCATCGATTTCCTCATCAACAATGCCGGCGTGAACTTCACCGCCTCGGTGGAAGACTTGCGCCTCGAGGACTGGCGCCGTCAGTTCGAGACGAATTTCTTCGGCGTCCTGCGCGTCACGCAAGCCGTGGTCCCGCACATGCGCGCACGCCGCAGCGGGCGCATTGTGATGATGAGCTCCGTTTCAGGATTCGTGACCGCGCCAACACAAGGCGCCTACAGCAGCAGCAAGTTCGCGCTGGAGGCGATGAGCAACGCACTGCGCCTCGAACTGTATCCCTTCGGCGTGCAGGTAGTTCTGATCGAGCCGGGCTACATTGTGACCGGCATCCAGCAAGCCGCCCTGGAACTCTCCAAACCTTATCTCAATCAAATGAACACAGGCCCGTACGCTCCGCTCTACGCGCGATTTTTTGAAAGCGTCACAGGTAGCCGCGCCCAATCGAAAACGACACCAGAGGATTGCGCGCAGGTGATTCTGAAGTCGATCGAAACGCCGGATCCAAGGGTCCGCTATCTTGTTACGCAGTTGGCGTTCGTCGCGAAATGGTGCAAACGGTTGTTGTCGGATAAAGCCGTGGACGCCGTTTTCCGCCGAAGATTCGGAATCGTCCGCGCGAAATAATTTGCAGGCAGCGCAGCGAAAGCAAACGCGGCGGTCGCCATCCTTACGGATTCGAAATCTGGAACGAGAGGCTGTTCTCCCGCAACTCCTGCCACTTCTTGGACCACGCCTCGTGAATCGGGCTCTCGGCATAGTCGGCCGCGGCCTCCGCGCTCGTGAACTCGATCGCGTAGATGCCGCTGAAGTCTTTCAATTGGTTGCGCTCGGTTTTGATCCAGATATTCTTGATTCCGGGAATTTTTCCCGCCATCTCTTTGATCCCGTTGATCGCGTTCTCTCGATCGTTATTCGAAGTCGCGTCCTTGAACTTGTAAATCACTACGTGCAGCACGGTTTTCGGCTGGCCGAACCGATTTTGTCCCGCCACGCTGCGGGCATGCAGCGAACCTGCCGCGATCCCCGCCACAAATAAAGCCGCGCCCAATGCGATTTGCGTCATCCGTTTCTTGATTGAAGTCACGTCATCCTCCCGTCGTTCCCACTCAGCCAGTTTATGAAATGAACGTGCCGCGAAGCAACTTCCCGCGAGCCTCTCTGCAGACTCCTTGCGCTGCTCTGCGTGCCGTACCATTTGACGGACCCGTGTAGCGAACGTTACGCTGCCAAAGCGCGCTTTCGAGGAGCAGATGGATTTTTCACCAGTGGACTTGCCAGTCGAACAGACCCAATCGGCAAAGCTTCCCCCGCTCCCGCAGCTTTGGGTCGGCTATCTTTTGGGACTTGCGACCATAGTTGCCGAATTCGTCGCCGCGTCACTCCACCCTGAACTGGCCAAAGCCGACTTTGCTATTCCTCCTCTATATCTTTTCCTCGTCATGTTCGTCGGTGGCGTCTACTGGCTCGTGTGTGTCTACCGCTATCATGTTGTGATGCAGCACGTCCCAGGCTGGAAGCATCCCATCTCGCCCGCGCGGGCCGTGGGCTTTCATTTCATTCCCATTTATAACCTCTACTGGGTTTTCAAATGGCCTCAGGAGATTGCCCGCTTTGTGAACTGGAGATTCGGGCAGCCTTTAATGAAGCCCCGAATGGTCGGCCTCATGGTTTTTGCCGCGTTCGTTTTGCGTTTTTTGTTTGATCCGGGGCTCGGGCTGATTCTGCTTTTTCTCGCGGCCTCGTATGTCTCGGGATGTCTCCGCCGGGCTTTTGCTTTGCCGCCAATACCGCCGGCGAACGCGCCACCATCCGCGCAATGAGTTTGCTTAAGGAGCTGAGAATGTCCCAACGGAAACACTGGATCTCGATGATGACGCTTTTCATTCTCCTGGGCTTAGCGCCCCTTTGCCTCGCGCAAAGCCAGGATGACGTGAAGCAGCAGTCGCACGACATCTTCAAGCAGCTCGTCGAAATCAATACGACGGATTCCGTCGGCAACGTGACCACTGCCACCGAGGCGCTGGCCAAACGCCTTCGCGACGCCGGCTTTCCGGAGCAAGACGTCATCGTTGCCGGGCCGAACGATCGCAAAAAGAATCTCATCGTGCGCCTGCATGGAGCAGGGCAGCAAAAACCAATTCTCTTTCTCGCCCATTTGGACGTCGTCGAAGCCCGCCGCGAGGATTGGACCACCGATCCATTTCAATTTGTCGAGAAGGACGGTTATTTCTACGGGCGGGGCACTCAGGACATAAAGGACGGCGCCGCTATCCTCACCGAGAATTTTATCCGCTTGAAAAAATCCGGTGTCACTCCCAAAGGCGACTTGATCCTGGCGCTCACCGCCGATGAGGAAGGCGGCAACTTCAACGGTGTCGAATGGCTCGTCAAACACCATCGCGATTGGATTGATGCGGAGTATTGCGTGAATCTCGATGGGGGCGACTTTGTCCGCAATCAAGGCAAGAAAATCTATGGCGCCGTGCAAGCCAGCGAAAAGGTCTACGTCGACTTTCAGTTCGAAGTGACCAATCCCGGCGGCCACAGCTCTCTGCCGAAGCGTGACAACGCCATCTACCATTTGGCCGAGGGCCTGACCAGGCTTGCAAACTACAGTTTTCCGGCAGACTTGAACGAAATCACGCGTTCTATGCTGGAAAAGAGCGCCGCCATCGAAGGCGGCCCGCTCGCCACGGAGATGAAAGCCGCGGCCAGCATTCCTCCAGACAACGCTGCCATCGCGCGCCTCTCCGAGGATACGTTTTACAATGCGATTCTGCGTACCACCTGCGTCGCCACCATGCTTTCCGGTGGGCATGCTCCCAACGCCTTGCCGCAAGCTGCCCGCGCCAACGTGAACTGCCGCATCCTCCCCGGCGAAGATCCCAGCAAAATAAAAGACACTCTCGCCAAAGTCGTCGACGACCCGCAGATTAAGGTGAGCTTTGTCCAGGAACACGACGCGGACGGCAATGTCATCCCTCCCGAAAAGGTGCCGCCCTCGCCGCTGCGTCCAGCCCTGATGAAGTCCGTCGAATCCGCCGCCGCGGACGTCTGGGGACCGCTTCCGATCATGCCCGTCATGGATACGGGAGCCTCGGACGGCCGCTATTTGCGCATGGCGGGAATTCCCACCTACGGCATCTCCGGCGTCTTCCTGGATACCGACAATATCAGGGCGCACGGCCGGGACGAACGTGTTCGCATCCAGGATTTTTATGACGGAGTGGAATTCAATTACAAACTGATGCAGTTGCTGGCGGTGAAGTAATCCATCTTTACAAAAAAAAGCCCGGTGAAGAGATCTTCACCGGGCCACATCTATCCAGTTTTGGAATCTATTTGTCGGGTTTGTTAGGTGCGTCCGCGGCCTTCGGATCGGCTGGTGTAGCCGCGCTCGCCGCGATGGGCTTGCCCGCGTCGCTGCCGAACCGCGTCAAGTAAGGCATAAATGGCGTCACCTCGAACGGCATCTTCTCCCGTTCGGCGACGATGCCTGCCACCGGTTTGCTCTTGATCAACTCCAGCTTGTCATTCCAGGGATCCAGCTTCACGCGGCCGCCAATCGGCAACGCCGCCACCAACTGTGGGTTCTTCGTGGGATCTCCCGGAGTGGTTGTTTTCAGGTCGGCGATCGCGGGCACGCGGTCTCCCAGGTGCGCGCTGATCAGGTTCGGTATCTCCTTTTGGCGCGTTTGCAGCGCTGACAGGAAGAGTGCCGCGTTTGCAAGTTGATTCTTGTACGGAGAGTTGGTCAGCAGCTTGGTGGCTTCTGCGTTAGCAGCATCTTCTTCTGCCGGAGTGCGCCCAAAACCAAAGTGGCGGAACGTATCCTTATCATCCACCAGAAGCTGGTCAAAGAACGCGAAGTTTGAGTCCATCCGGTGGCCAAGAATCACATGTCCCATTTCATGCGCCAGAATGGTCGCAAAGCTCGCTTCATCGGGAAGCACGTCGATCAACCCGCGGCTAAGCACAATGGTATGGCCCAGCGTGAAAGACTCCAGCGTCGAAGTCATCAGCACGCGGCACTGGATGTCCGGTTCGATATCCAGATTGTTGGTGACTTCCAGGTTGTTCACGATGGTCTCGAGCGCTTTGTCAACGTCGCCTTTCGGCGCCATCAGTCCGATGCGCTCCAGGCGATCCGCCACGTTATCTTCCGCTTGCCGGTCCCAGGTTCGCTGTGCCTGCACAGGCGTCAGATCATTGGCCGTTTTCGTGTCGTCCTGCACGGAAGACTCGACCAGAATCTTGCTGAGCTCTTGCTCCTGCTGGGCGTGTCCGAGGTTGTATCCCCACAGCCGTGTCTGCGCCTTGAAGTCCAGCTTCTTGGTCATCGCGTAGTGAAGATCTTTCTCTTCGCTGTAGACAAACGACGGCATCCACAGCCCCGGCTGCACGTTGGTGCGCCAGCTGTCGAAGTGGAAATACCAGCTCGAATGCCCGCCGCCGCTGTACGCGCCGTTGAATCGGACGATGTTGTAGTCCTGGTCCTCGACCCAGATGCGCCCCAGGAACCGGCCCTTGCCGGATTTCTCCTGCGGCGTCACGTCGAACACCAGGCATCGGACCTCGCCGAGAAATTCGCGGCGCACGTAGTCAAACTTGTAGTGCTGCTTATCGAACCCGTTCGTATCGATGAAAATCATCTGCAGGAAGCCGTCCGGCAGAAACTGCATGGCGAAGGAAAAGAAATTTCCCACCGTGCCGAAGATCTTCTTGCCCTTGCTCTGCGCGTCGCTCAATCCCACGAGCGCGACACCCTTCGAAAAGTCCGCGCGCCCCAAGAAATATTTGTCGCCTGCGGGGACGTAGCCGAGATCTTTGTCGGGTTTCAGATTTTGAATGTACGTCTCCACCAGCGGCGAGTATTGCCGTATCTGCTGGTTCAGACGGTTTTCGTTTGTGATGACCCGGTCGATCACTTGATCCATCGTCCGCGGCTGCTGCGGTTCGGCCGCTGCTGGGCTGGCGATGGCCCCGGACCCACCCAAGACGAGCCCGAGGACAACTGTAGCTAGCTTACGCATTTCTCTCTCCCCTCAATATGCCAAGCGGAACTCAATCCGCACGCGTGCCGGAAAATCAACCGGCTGGCCTTCGCGTTTTGCTGGCTTGAACTTGATTCTTTCGGCTGCTCGGACCGCGGCCTCATCGAGGCCATGGCCCAATCCGCTGATAACATGATTCACCTTCATGGTGCCGTTTGAGAGGAACACCACGTCGAGAACCACGTCGCCTTCTAGTTTAAGATTACGCCCTTCCGCCGTGTACTCGGGTTTGGGTTTGTCTAGGATGTCAACAGGCGTGTCGATCGGTCCTTCTGGTCCCGCCTTTTTCTTTGGCCCATCCGCTACGGTCTGGCTTCCGAAACCGGAGGATTCCACTTTACCTGATCTGCCTCCGCCGGCCGGAGGATTCGCGACGCCATTTCCGAAACCACTGCTTGCCACCGTCCCGCGAATTCCTTTAGCGCCGCCCGTCCCGTTGCCGTAGCCTTCACCGCCCGGCAGATCCAGCGAACCCACTCGGTTCACGGTGGTCGCATGTTTCGGGTCGCCCTTCCCGGGCATTCCGTTCGGATCTCCAAATCCTCCGGTTTGCACTTTTTCGATGGGCGCTTTCACAGTTGCCGCCGCTGCGCTCCCCGAACCAATATTGTTCAGCTTTACGTCTTCTCTTGGGCGCTTCGGCTGATCGGATGTCGTATCGATCTTTGCGGCTTCCAGGTGCGCCTGCAACTCCGGAGCCACGGTTTCCAACTTGCGTTCCTTGGGGATCACAGCCTTCGGTATTTCGAAAATGTGTGGTTTCTTCGGATCCAGCTTCACCGGCTCGACCACTTCCGGTTTTGGCGGCGGCACTTTTGCTCTCACTGCCCTCGGCGGAGGCGGCGGAGGAGCCACCGGAACTTCTGTCACCGGCGTAGCGATTTGCACCATTTGATAATGGAGGGCCGTCTTAAGTTGATCCGGATAAAGCAAGGGAATCAGCACGCAAAAGAGGACCAATGCAAGTTGGAATCCCGCGCTTACTCCGATACGGTCCCAGCGGGGTTTCGAATCAGGCAGTAACGCAAGGCGCGCGGCGATCGGCTTGGTTCCGATGGCTGTCTTCCACGCCTCTGCATTCGGGTGTTGACGCCGATTCGCGTCTAGGCCAACGCCCAACCGCGTTGCTTTCTTTGGTGGATCTGCAAGCATTGTTGTCATCCGCGTGCCGCCTCAGGTTATCTCGTTCTAGGGAACTTGGATTTCTAGGAGGGCCTAGCGTTCCCAAGTTCGCCAGTTATTTAGAACGTGCGCTTTGTCAGTACTAGGGTACTGACGGGGCTGAGGGCGTCCGAATAGGACTTTCGTACTAGCGTCGCGAACTCGCTAATGGTTCCGCGAGGCCACGGTTGGCACCCAGTCTGCTAACCCGGCGAGGCGGTTCTTGTTGCGGGGTTGGGTAGGCTCGCAACCTGTATAGCATACCGCAAACCGGGCTTCCGGTGGCCGTAGTTTTGCCCACCGTCCGTCTCAGTCTGGATTAGACTGTTAGGATGCCCACGATACGTGCGGCGTTGGATGCTCCGCAATACTGTAAGTACCTGAATTATTGATGAAGGAAGACGCTCCAGACCGCTCCCAAGCCGGAAAGCCCGCCGGCCTCTCCGTCCAGGCCCAGGCGCCTCGAGTGCTCTCAGCCAAACTCGAGTGGCTCTATGCCCAATCCAAGGCCGCATGCTGGTATCTTTCGCAGGCCAGCTTTGCCGCTACCCTCGAGCGTTCCGCGGAGAAGCGCCTGGCTAGCGGAAACCTTGCCCCGGATAAACTCGAGGATTATCTCGCCGCTTTGCACCTCGAGGATCTGGCCCTCGCAGCCGCTTGCATCGAAAATTGCGAAGCCGCGTGGGAATATTTCTTCGGCGCGTACCGCGGCTACCTGCGTTCCGCCGCTGCCGCTATTCTGCGCTGCCGCTCGGATTCTCCGGAAGCATCGGAACTAGCGGACTCTTTATTTGCGGAGCTCTACGGGCTTGAGGAAGGCCACCGCCGCGAGCGCTCTCTTTTCCGTTATTTTCACGGCCGCAGTTCGTTGAAAACCTGGCTTCGCGCCGTTCTTGCCCAGCGCCACATTGACGCCATTCGCGCCGGCCGGCGCTTTGAATCTCTCGATGACGATGAGTCGAAGAGCTCTGCTTCTCAAAATTTGACGCGTGTTTCCGTTCCGGTCGCCGATCCTCACCGCCAGCGCTACAACGCACTTTTCGTCCGCGCTCTGCAAGCCGCTCTTGCTGCTCTCGATGCGCGCGATGAACAGCGTTTGCGTTTATATTATGCGCAGGAAGAAACTCTCGCCGAGATCGGCAAACAACTTGGCGAGCATGAATCCAGCGTCTCGCGCAATCTAGACCGTATCCGTGTCGCGCTCCGCCGCACTGTCGAGGAAACTCTTCGCAACGGCTGCCCCGCGGTCAACGGCTTCGTTGCTGAGCTCGGCCTCAGCGAAGCCCAAATCGCTTTATGTCTTGAATACGCTTCCGCGGATGCTTCCTTCGACCTTGAAAGGCTTCTCCAGCGACGCGGCGGCTCGAGTCCTGCCGCGGGGAGGCCCGATCCATGAAATCCCGCCTTCTGAAACGCTGCTCTATATATGTTTGCAAGAACTTCCCCAGCCTTCGTTCTATGAAAGGAGAAACCCATGGCGCTCGATGACCGCGATCGGATCTTTGAAAAAGCGCTCGCCCGCCATCTGCGTTCTTCTGCTCCCTCTGGCGTCGAGGCCAATGCCCCTGCGGGTGCTCCGCTCGAATCCTGCCCCGATCCCGAAATTCTGGCTGCGTATCACGAGCGCTCTCTTTCTTCAGGCGAGTTGAATCTTTGGGAGGAACACGTTGTCGCTTGCGGCCACTGCCAATTTGTTCTCGCTCAGCTCGTCGCGACGGACAATATCGCGCTCGATGCTTCGCCCGCGCAGAATGAGTCCCTCATTAGCGAGCTTGCTTTTGCTCGCAAGCAGCACCCCGCCGCTTCACCGGCCACCGATTCGCGCTCCATCGATTCGCGTCCTGTCAATTCACGGCCCATCGACTCACGACCCGTCGAAGGTGAGAGACGCCGCCCTCCGAGTTGGCGATGGGTTTTGCTCATTCCTGCTGGTGCCATCGCCGCGAGTCTAGTCGCTTGGGTTTCTCTGCGCACGCCCAAGCCGCTGAGCGTCTCGCCCTCGTCTCCCGTCCAAGTCGCCGAAAATCAGCCAGCTCCTTCCCTCGAATCTCCCTCGAAACCCGCTCTCATTGCTCCCAGCGAGCCCAAAGAAAAAGATCAACCCGTCGCTCCATCTTCAGGAGCAATCGGCGCCATCGTCGCGCCCAACCGCGACGCCGCAGCCAAAGCGCCTCAGAATGGGCTGCAACTATCTCAACAAACTCCCAATCAGTTCGCAGCCATTCCTGCTCACGGCCCTTCCGTCAATCAGCAAAAACAGCAGCAACAACAATACTCGCGAAGGGAGGCGGGTTCCGCCGGTGCCGCAGTTCGCAAGAAGCTCGAAGAGCAGGCTCCAGCCGGTATTTCCGAGAACGCCAAATCCGTTTCCCCTCCTTCTCTTCCCCCGCCTCCGCAACCTTCGGAGCCTAGTTCCCTGGACCAGAGCGCCGCCGCAACTCCCTCGCCGGGCAGGGTGTCGCTCGCTCCATCTGCTGCTACATCGAATGTTGCGAGAGCCAAGGAAGTACCTAAAGAAAAGGCCGCAAACGCGGCTGCAATTTCAGCGGCTACAGAGACGGTCGAAGTCACCGCCGAACCGCAAACTCGCGCGCAAGCTCAAGCAATGCTCCGTGCCGCCGCCCTGCAAAACCCTCATGTTTTTGTCGCCCCGGACGGCAAACATCTCTGGCGCGTCGGCCCTTCCGGCTCTCTCGACTATTCTAAGGACAAAGGTCTGAATTGGACTCCCCAGACTACTGGCGTCAACACCGATCTCAGCGCAGGCTCCGCCGTTTCCGCAAAAGTCGCTTGGGTTGTCGGCAATTCCGGCACCGTCCTGCGCACCACCGACGGCGGCGCACACTGGACAAAGCTAGACTCGCCAGTTACCAACGACCTCAGCGGCGTTCGCGCCACCGACGCCTTCCACGCCTCGATCTGGTTTGTCCCGGACCCCCAAACGGGTGTCCTCAAGACCTATGAAACAGAGGACGGCGGAGCCACTTGGTCCGCGGTTCCCAATCAGTAGTACCTGGGAAGCATTCTCTTCCGCCTCGTGCAAGAAATTCCCGCCCTGTCGTTCTAATCTGGAATCTAAATCTCGGTCGAGGTGCACATCATGGAAAACCGCAACTCAAAAGTTCAGCGCCGCTTGCCCTGGATTCTCTCGGGCACCACCGCCATGCTCGCCGTCGCCGCTCTCTTTTATCCCGCGTCCCACTGGCATCAAGTCTTCGCCGCGCAGGATAAATCCGCCCAGGAAAAAGAATCCCCTCGCTCCACCGCGCCCGACCAATCCACCAGCCTCACCGACCAGACCGATCTCAACGTCACCGTCTATAATTCCAACATCGCTCTCATCCGCGACGTCCGCAATCTCACTCTCCCCGACGGCTCCTTCCGCCTAAGATTCATGGACATCGCCGCCACTGTCAATCCCGCGACCGTCCATTTCCGCTCTCTCACCGCCGCCGATAAGCTCTCCGTCCTCGAGCAAAATTACGAATACGATCTCCTCGAGCCCGCCAAGCTTCTCCACAAATATGTCGGCCGCGAAGTCACGCTCGTCCGCACCTACCAGGACAGCGGCACCACCAAGCACGAAGAAATCAAAGCCACGCTCCTTTCCGACAACAATGGCCAAGTCTGGAAAATCGGCAACGACATCGTCACTGGCACTTACGCCGAAAGCTATCGCTTCCCCGACATCCCCGCCAATCTTTACGACCGGCCCACGCTTCTCATGTCTCTAGAAAATTCCGGCCCTCGCAAACAGCAAATCGAAGCCTCTTATCTCGCCAATAATCTCTCCTGGAACGCCGACTACGTCCTAACCGTCGCCCGCGACGATAAAGCCGCAGACCTCGACGGCTGGGTCACTCTCGTCAACAACTCCGGCACCGCCTTCCACAATGCCCGCCTCCAACTCGTCGCTGGCGATTTGAATCGCCTTCCCGCCCCTGTTCGCGCTCAGATGATAGAGAGTATGGGAAGGGCCAAAGCTGCCTCCGCCCCGCCTCAATTCGAACAGGAAAGCTTCAGCGAATATCATCTCTATACGCTCGGCCGCCGCACCTCTGTCGAAGACAAAGAAACCAAGCAAATCAGCCTTCTCGAAGGTTCCGGCGTACCCGTCCAAAAACTCTTCGTCGTCAACGGTAACAACTACTACTACCGCAGCCAGCAAGCTCCCGGCGCGCCCATCAAAGATCCCGTCATGGTCTATTACAAATTCAAAAATGAAGAAAAATCCGGCCTCGGCATTCCTCTTCCCGCCGGCAACGTCCGCGTCTACCAAAAAGATTCCCACGGCGGCATCCTCTTCGTCGGCGAAGACCGCATCGGCCACACGCCCAAGGACGAAGACATCACCGTCCACATCGGCAACGCCTTCGACGTCGTCGCCGAGCGCAAGCAAACCGACTACAAGAAAATCGACACCCACACTTGGGAAATGGAATACGAAATCACTCTCCGCAATCACAAGGATGCCCCCATCACCGTCGAAGTCAACGAGCCCCTTGGCGGCGACTGGGAAATCCTCGATTCCTCCTACAAATTCACCAAAACCGCCGCCTTCGCCGCCCAATTCGAAGTCCCCGTCGCCGCCAACGCCACCTCCGTCCTAAAGTATCGCGTCCGCGTCCACTGGTAGCCTGTTTCCAGCAAAGTTTCTCGACGGTCATTTCGAGCGAGGTAGGCCAACGCATTTTCTTCCAGCATCGCTCCCGCGATGGCGTTGGCCCATGCACCGAGAACGGCTGCCCCATCGCACGGATTTCGTGCGATGAAATCTCTCCCCGCCGTCCGCTCACACCAACGGCGCAACGCAATACGCCGCTCACAGCTTGTCCAGCCGTCCATAAGATGTGCCCTACGGAACACTCTTGCCGTCCCACCGGTGTTAGGCTCGCCATGCAAGTCGGCGAGAGGAGTGCGCGATGAAAGGATTCATCCTCGGCATCATCACGATGCTTCTCATTCTTGGGCTCGGACTCCTTTTCGCGCTATTGGGTTTTGTCGGCATGCGCGCGGACAACCCTCCTTCGAAGTTGGAAACCGCCATCGCCGGCCACGCCATGGACGCCAGCGTCGCGCGCGCCGCCCCCAAACTAACGAACCCCGTCGCACCGGACGAGCCCAGCTTGGCCGCCGGAGCTCGTCTCTACCGCGATCACTGCACACTCTGTCACGGCGATCTCGCGCATCCTAGAGCCCCGCTCGCGGACTCTCTCAATCCGCCTGCTCCCCAGTTCGAAACGGACATGGCCGACATGCCCGAGAATCAGAACTTTTACATCCTTCAGCACGGCATTCGCTGGACCGCCATGCCCGGCTGGAAGGATGTCCTGACGGACCAGCAGCTCTGGCAGCTAGTCACGTTTCTCAGCCACATGCACGATCTTTCTCCCGCCGTCAAACAAGTTTTCTCGGAAACCTCTCCGCAAACTCAGCCGCCCCCCGCCTCCCACTGATCCATTGCGCGCACGAAGTGTCCTGTGCGCATCGCGGGCTTCTTTGAAGAATTCACCGTCCGCGCCCACCTCCAAATTCTGAAGCATGAACTTCGTCGCGCCCCGTCATTTCGAACGAAGCAAGGCGACGCTATTTCTTTCCATCCCGCTCGTGCGGGGTGGTCGGCTTGCGAAGAGAGAAATCCCTCTTCATTCTTTATCGGCCCCCCAGGGGAGAACCGCTGTCCCATCGTACGCATTTCGTGCGGTGAAATCTCTCTCTACGCTTCTCACATGATTACCTTGAGACTGAAAATGGCCAAGAAAATCAAAGTGAACATTTTTGACGACATGAGAGAGGCTCGAAAGCATGCCGCCGCCTTCGAACGCGGCGAGCCCGTCAACCTGCGCGTCACGCGCATTCCGGCGGCTACTACCACGTCTCCCAGACTTACTGGCCCAACGGAGGCCCGGACGTTTTGAGTGGCAACATCGGCCTTCCCACAATTACATACGGTGCCGAGGGTGAAGGCCGCCCAAGTACTGTTTCTGCTTCATCCGGCCAGAATCCCGTGACCGCGGCAAACTACTACAACTTGTACCAATCTCCTTATCAGCTGTCCGTCACTTTTGGTTCAGGCGATTCCGACGTATTCACGTTCGACCCCAACACTTTTCGCCTGAACAAGTATCAATTCAACGTCGGCTCCCAAGCCGTCACGGGAACTCTCGGCTGGAACGCCAACTGGAGCCTGGGCAGCCTTGGGATCAGCGACCCGTTCAGCGCCGCGAACACGCAAACTTGCTCGTTCACCGCGGATGATCTTTCCCGCATCAGCCAAACGAACTGTGGAACCATTTGGGCGCAGACCTTCTCTTACGATCCCTTTGGCAACATTCAGACGCATCAAACCGCGGGCTCTGGCACCTCATTCGCCCCCACATACGCATCTTCCCCAATCACCAACCGCATCTCCACGGTTGGCGGAACATCCGCAACCTACGACGCCAACGGCAACTCCCTCTACGACACTTTCCGCACATTTTCTTGGGACGCCGACAGCAATCCCATCACGATCGGAAGCGTCACGCTGACCTATGACGCCTTCGACCGCATGGTTGAACAGTCCGTGGCCAGCACCCATTCGGAAATTGTCTACGGCCCGGCTGGTGTAAAATTGGCTTTGATGAACGGCACCACACTCACGAAAGCCTTCGTACCCCTTCCCGGCGGCGCGACTGCCGTCTACACCTGCAGTGGCCTCGCTTACTATCGCCACACCGACCACCTCGGCAGCTCCCGCTTTGCCTCAACGCCCACGCAAACCCGCTATGCCGACTTGGCTTATTCCCCCTTTGGCGAACCATACGCCCAATCGGGTGCCATCGATCCCTCCTTCACCGGCCAGAATCAAGACACCACCGCCGGCCTCTACGATTTCCTCTTCCGCGAACACGACCCCAACCAAGCCCGCTGGACTTCACCCGACCCCGCCGGCCTCGCCTCGGTTGACCCAACCGATCCGCAATCCTGGAACCGATATGGTTACGTACTTAACAATCCACTCGCTCTTTTCGACCCTGCAGGCCTGTCCTGCGTAACGGTGACAAGAGTCCTTGACGACGGCACCGAAGTCACCAGCACAGCGGACGATGGAGACGGGCAAGGCTGTGCGGATGCAGGAGTTCCGCCAGATGGTGCAGATGGCCAAGAAGGTGAAGCCCCACCCCAAGAGTTCGACGTAAATGCCGATGGGCTGGGCGACGCCTTCGGCGACCCCAGTGACTTGTTTGGCCCTCTTGGTCCCTCGGGCGTAGGCGGCAATGGCAGCGGCGGTGGAAACGGACCCCGCACTACGCCCAATTGCCCGAGTCCAATGCTCCCGGGATGCCAGACCATGCCACCCCCCAACCCTTCCTCTCTCCTGAAGCTGGCTAAGTTGTACATTTGCGGAAAGACACCAGCGAACGGCGTTTTGCATTCCGCAGAGCAAGGAGCCGTAAAAGGAGCAATAGTAGGAGGCATTGCAGGCTTTCCGGAAGGGGGACCAATAGGTTCGTTTGTTTTCGGCACGGCCGGAGCTGGGCTTGGCACATTCGCAGGCTTGGCTACGGGCAGTGTGGAGGCAATAGTCTGCGGCTATGCGGGAGCGTACGGGCCACCGCCATATATCGGGAGCCCATTTTAGAAAAGAGACGAGGCGGCGGGCAGGCACGGCTAACTACGCCGCAGAGAGGTAAAGGCCAGTGGCAGACCTAATTGCGATCATCGTGCTGGGGCTACAATATTCGCTGATTATTTCCATCGTTGATTTGTACCTCCCCGTCCACTTTCCGTTCGGGCTAGCGCTGGTTGTTTTTCTAGCCTTGGCGAGCCTCGGCACCGCTTTCTGGCATCGAAAGAAGTTCTCGCGGACAAAGCAATGGGGAAGGTACACCATGTGGTCAGTACTATTGGGACTTACGTTCTTCGGAGCCGATCTGCTGTTGGCTTACCTGCACGGCCAGCCTAATCCTATACATTTTTCTGGCGGACTGCTGGGACTTCCCCTCACCTTTCTTGTTTGCCCGGGAGGCACGATGGTTTGCGTGGCCGGTCTCGTTCGGGCTTTCTATGTAGACAGTAGGTCGGGCAGTGCAGAGTAGCGGCAATAGCGGCGGCACGGTTAGAGCAACTCCGACGCTAACGTTTAAACCGCCGAGTTGGCACAATTTTACACACAAGTTCCTTCCTTGCTATAGTGGACAACTACTTAACAACTTCGTTGGAAGCGACGGGAAAGCGGGCGTCACCGGCGGGTGGCCCCGACGTAACGTGGTGAGATAAAACGGGGTGCCCCACACGTCGGTTTTACGTGTGGGGCTTTTGGTTTTGACTTTGTTTTTGATTTTGCCGGTTTGTCTTCTTTCGTTTCTCTCTGTAACGCAGTTCTCATCGATTTTCAGTCCATGAAATCGATGGACACCAATCCACGCTCCCCTTTTTCGTATGACAAAAAACTGCTCCACGCCCATTCACCTGGGTTTCCTGCGAGCCCTCGCTTCACCGGATTAGCGTGCATATATTCCAGTTTCTCTCGAATCTTCCTGGCGCTATACACGTTAAAGTCGTAAAACCGAGGCTGCCAAAAGCGCGGGCGGGTGGCGCAGACGACGGGGACAGACGGGATGTTTCCCTAACTATTCATCACCACACCGTCTCACCAAACTCCCAAATTCCCGCCAACCACCTCAATCCACATGTTCTCGTCGTCACACCGCGGGTGGCCCCGACATAACGTGGGGAGATAAAATGGGGTGCCCCATACGTCGGTGTTACGTGTGGGGCTTTTGGTTTTGACTTTGTCTTTGGTTTTGCCGTTTGTCTCCTTCGCTCTCTCCTCCGCGACATTCTTGTGCTTCTTCAATCCACGAAATCGATCCGCACTAGTCCTCCCTCTCCTTTTTCGCAAAACTGCTCCATGGCTGATTGGATGACGTTGTCGGCTCCTTCAACCGAGTAAACTTGGTAGCTGTTGAACGACCAAGGCTCGGAAAAAGGAGCCGAGCAATGTTAATTATAGGATGTGATTTCCATACACGCTATCAGCAGATTGCCATGGCCAGAGAAGAGACCAGCGAGTTGCTCGTCGAGCGGCGATTGGACCATGAAAGCGGCGAAGCTCAAGCGTTCTACCGGAGTTTGCAGGGTTCGCCAGAACCGGTACGCGTGGGCATCGAAGCAACAGGCCCCATTCATTGGTTCGAGCGTTTGCTCACCGAGCTCGGGCACGAACTATGGATTGGAGACTCCGCGAAGATTCGCGCCAGTGAAGTGCGCAAACAGAAGACCGATGAGCGCGACGCCCGGCTCATTCTCGATCTGCTGTTGGCGAAGCGCTTCCCGAAAATCTGGGTTCCCACGCCGGCCGAACGCGACCTCCGGCAGTTGCTTTGGCACCGTCACAAGCTCGTAAGCATGCGCACGATGCTGGGCAACCAGCTGCATGCGCTGGCCATGAGCGAAGGGCTGTGTCGCAAGGGCAAACTGTTTACGAAGAAGGGCCGCGTGGAACTCGGGAGTCTTACGCTCGGTCCGTGGGCCGGCCGCCGGCGCGAAGAACTTCTGAAACTGCTCGAGCAACTCGAAGCACCGATCGCGGAGTTGGATCGCGCCGTTCTGGAGGAAGCCCAGCGCCGCGAAGATGCCATTTCCTTGATGACCCATCCCGGCATCGGACCGGTTACCTCTCTGGCGTTTGTGCTGGCCATCGGTCCGGTAACTCGTTTTTCTGGCAGCAGAAAGATTGCGAGTTATCTGGGGTTGAATCCGACGGAGGACTCCAGCGGCGGAAGGCGCAGGCTCGGAGGCATCAGCAAACAGGGCAACACCATGGTGCGCTGGCTGCTGATCGAAGCTGTGTATCCCGCGGTGCGGAAGGATCCCGCGCTGCGGCAGGACTATCAACGCTTGAAATTCCGAAGAGGACACGCGGTGGCCAAAGTGGCCATCGCGCGCAAGTTGGCTGTGCGTATGTATTGGATGCTCCGCAGTGGAGCAGATTACGCGCAGCTGGTTCGCAGGCAAGGCAGCCCGGGGGCCACCCTGGTGGACGCGAGTCCATCGCTAGGCTGATTGGGCGCCTTGCTCCCGCGAGCAATCGCGGCGTCTGAAAAAAGAATCATGGTCCGCCTTACGGGGAGACCGCATAGATGGTTGGTGGAACCAGAATCCACCGCAAGATTCACGAAGCGAGCCTTGGTCGAAATGAAGGAAGAAGAAAGAGAAAAGATCCTTATAGATGAAGAGAAAAACGAACCCTCGCGGCTCGTGAACTCGAGGTTTCTCTTGACAGAGCCGACAACGTCATAGAGGGTGGCCCCGACGTAACGTGGTGAGATAAAACGGGGTGCCCCACACGTCGGTTTTACGTGTGGGGCTTTTGGTTTTGACTTTGTTTTTGATTTTGCCGGTTTGTCTTCTTTCGTTTCTCTCTGTAACGAGTTCTCATCGATTTTCAGTCCATGAAATCGATGGACACCAATCCACGCTCCCCTTTTTCGTATGACAAAAAACTGCTCCACGCCCATTCACCTGGGTTTCCTGTGAGCCCTCGCTTCACCGGATTAGCGTGCATATATTCCAGTTTCTCTCGAATCTTCCTGGCGCTATACACGTTAAAGTCGTAAAACCGAGGCTGCCAAAAGCGCGGCAACCTTGCGTCACCGTCCTTAAATGCCAAGCGCATTTGCTCTGTTGCCACGCGGCGTTTCCGTTTTCTCAAATCGCGCGAAATGCGCTGCTTCAACACTTTCAGCACCAGCGACGGCGTACACTTTGCCGATTCGCTGATCAGCAGGTGCACATGCTCGGGCATCACCACATACCCAATCAGGCGAAACCGATAGCGCTCTCGAACTTTTGCCAGCGCCGCAACGAATGCATTCCTGGCCCGCGCCGTTCCCAAAAGCGGCAACCGCCGGTAGCAGCTAAACGTCAGAAAATGAAGATGGCCCTGTCCGTAGTAGCGCTTCAGTCCTTTCGGCATCGCACCATTCCAAAACCCCCACACGTAACACCGACGTGTGGGGCACCCCAACATCAACATCCTAACCCTCCCCTTACCTATGAACATGGTATATTTTCCAAGATGATCTCAGTCCACGCAGAAAAAACACTTCACGGAAACGCGTCCGGGCCACCCGCCAGCTAAACGTCAGAAAATGAAGATGGCCCTGTCCGTAGTAGCGCTTCAGTCCTTTCGGCATCGCACCATTCCAAAACCCCCACACGTAACACCGACGTGTGGGGCACCCCAACATCAACATCCTAACCCTCTCCTTACCTATGAACATGGTATATTTTCCAAGATGATCTCAGTCCACGCAGAAAAAACACTTCACGGAAACGCGTCCGGGCCACCCGCCTCGAAGGGCGAGACAGCCGTGAGAGTCGTCGTCGACTTCTCGGGGAAAATATGGACAGCACTTCCAGTAAAGTCAAGATAGCCTTCATATTTGAAAATGTCTTCATCGATGGGCCTGCGCTCACCGACCCATGGCAGGCCTATGTTCGGGTTGTGGGAGACTTTAAAATCGAAGTTCGGGCAGCAGCAATTTACACGGAGGAGCAGTTCTGTCTGGTGGAGTTCGCCATTCAGTCCCAGATTTGGTCGCGGGCGGCTGCCCTAGAACCGCAGAACTTCACGTATACCAGCATGGAGGCCGAAGAGCCAGGTCTCGTGTGGTTCCGTCTGGAGCAAGGCGGCTGGAAGATTGGATCGGCTTTTCAGGAGCGTGAATGCTCGGAGCTTTTTAGCCTTGGGGAAATCGTGGGAGCTCTCGACGGTTACTACGAGAGACTAAGACGATGTGCAAAAGAAATGCTCCACTTTGATATCGCGGGGTTGTTTGGCTGGTCTGGCGTTGGAGGAGGTGACGTACGCCCAAAGCAGCATTGACAGGCTGACTAGATGAAGGCGTCGGCTCCCAGCTCCGGGAGCGGGTGGCGCAGACGACGGGGACAGGAACGTGTGAAGAAATTGGCTTTGGGTGATGGGGTGTCACGTTTTTGTGATTTAGCAAGTCGTCGCCGCGATTCTCCCGCCGCTTTTGTTTTGCTTTTCTATGGTTCCATCATGGTGCACGTCTCACATTGAAGCCGCTGTGGGGTGCAACCCGCGCCGCAGAGCGAACCAGCGCGCTAAGTTGTAGCTCAAGCACACCCACGTAGCTTCCATCGTTGCCTGCAGGCGTCCGCGGCAGCGGAACTGCCGCAGTCCACAGCGTTCCTTCATCCAGGCATGCACGAACTCCGCGACTCGCGAACGTTGCGCGTAGATCTGCTGCGCTTCTTCCGTTTTCATCTTGGCCTTGAATGCAGTCGTCGCTCCGGACTCTTCGATGCGCGTTACCGACCGGCGCCACTCGGGTTTTGCTCCTGGCGGCGCGCAGTCATCGCGCAGCGGACAAGCGCTGCAGACTCCCTTCGGCGCGCGATAGACATGCGTACGCACCCCGTGCCCGCGGTTGCGTACCGCGCGGTGCTGCAACTTCTCTCCTGTGGGGCACACGAAATAGTCCTGGCGGGTGGCCGCAACTCAGCGGTCGCGACTTTGACTTTGGCGGGCGGTGGACTCCCATTCGCGCACCGCGGCGATTTTGACTTTGATTTTTTCTGGGGTGGCCTTCCCTTTGCGTTTTCTGTGTTTCTGCAAAGGGTGGGCCATTCTCCGGTCTGCAACTGCTTCGGAGACCGGGAACAGGCGGCACGTTTTCTACCATAACGTCCGACGTTGGCCCCTTTTTTATCCTCTCGATTTCTACACAGCACCCTTCGCGCGTCGCCCGGCATCGCCGCCCTGGTTTCGCGAGCGTCGCCGTTTGGCAAGTCCTTCAAACTGCCTAATCCGTACTTCGCCAGCCGGAAACTTCGCACGAATCTCCAGCCTCCCGCCCATCGCCTCGATTGCCCTGCGCAACGTGCTCACGAAAATATCGGACCGGCTTTCGATCTTCGAGACCCCGGCTTGATTGATCCGCAACGCCTTTGCCAAGCGTTCCTGGGTGATTCCCATCGCCTGACGTAGTTCGCTGAGAGCCATTTCCTCAATCATCTTCTGCGCCTTGGCATCCGAGCGCACACGGGCCCTTGCCGACATCTTTGCTTCCAGTTCTCGAAAATTCCTAGCCATCGAGCAATCCTTCCTTTCGGAGCGCTTCCAGATGTTCGTCGTATAGCCTGTCTGCTATCGGCACAAACTCCTTGTACCAGCGGCCCTTGCCCGTCTTATTCCCCCCGATCAGCAGAATTGCCGCTCGTCTCGGGTCAAAGGCGAAGAGCACGCGGTAGGGCTGTCCTCGATGCTGAATCCGCAACTCCTTCATGTTGGCGTGCTTCGAGGACGCGACCGAGTCCACAGGGGGCCTGCCCAGCGCCGGCCCAAAACGCCGAAGCAGATTTACGCCCGCCCTCACGTCTATTTGCTCGCCCTCGGTCAAACCACTCCACCATGCCCCGAATTCATCCGTGAACTCCGCCTCCCATTCCTTCAAAGGAATATACCTCCAAAAGACTTACGCGTCAAGGGTGAGCCGGGCTCTCTTACGGGGGGAGACGCTCTTGGGCGGCCAGCGGCACACACGCTAGCGGCCACAGAGGCTTTCGCCGGGTGCCGGCGTTCCGTGCGCTCTGATTCATGGCCTCGCCCGTGGAGTGCGCCGCCTCGACCTCGCTTTGCCGCGTGCCCCTTGGTGACCTAATCCGCTCCGAGCGCACTGCGACACCACTACGACGCCTGGGTCGTAGCGCTTCTATCACACCTTCCGCAGCGAGCTATGGCGGCCGTCGGCCCCTAATCGGGCGGCCCCACCCTCTAAACGCAAGCATCCAAGTAGTTTATCATTTGATACTTGACAGTGGGTATGAATTTGTTATAATCATGACTGTTTCGTTGCGGAGGAGAAAGGAGTCACCGCCTTGCCTCCGCTACTCGTGCGCCCCTGTAACCCCCACCGTCCGCCCCCCTCTAACGGCTGTCATCCTGAGCGTAGCGAAGGATCTGTTTTTCTCCAATTCGGCCGACGCCTCAACGCAGTTCGCACGCGGTCCTCAATACTCCGCGCTCCAGCCGCCAGCATCCCGGAACCGAGCCGAAACTCTTCGATCTTTGCCCCGCCTGTAACCCCTGTAGATGCAACACTTACACAATCGCCCGTAAACGCTGATTCTAAACAACTTACGGAAACCTTAAGTCCTTTAGATGCAATGTTTACAAAAAACAGGGGAGGGGTACCTTCCGCCTCTCTCTCCTCGTCTCGCGTCCGCGCGAGGTTCGTTACACGCAGGAATTCCCGCAACTCCAATCTCCTCATGCGTTTACTTCATAACTTGCGGACACCCCCGGGGTGGGGTCACACGCTTCAAACCGATTTTATGCCCAGCGCTTGGACGCCCTCTTTTCTTCTCTTCCCTCTATCCATCCTTACGTCCTTACCTCATCGCTTCGTTACTTCCCGATCTCTCGGATTGCGCGTCGAGAGTCGCAGAATACGAAACACGGACCACGGATCACGGGTCACTTTCCGTTCACTCCGCTTCCGCCACAAAGATCATCTCCGGCGAACTATCCACCAGCGGCGACCGGTCAAAATCTCCATACACCGCGCTCACACGAAACCCGCACCGCGCCAGCAAATGCTCCACTTCATACCGGAAAAAATATCGCAGCGTCCATGCAAAAACGAGCCGCTCTTCTTTTCCCTGCGCATCCGTCACATAAAAAATCATCTCCACGTCGTTCCGCTGCTCGGCCCGGTGAAACGCGGCAACTCGTTCCGCGATCCTCACCCGTCGCCCGTCCGGCATCGTGTACTCCGTCACCGCTCCTTCCTTCTGATACGCCGGGTCGTGCATCCGCTCCGCATCCGTTTGGAAAACGTCCAGAATCAGCCGCCCGCTCCGTTTTCCAAATCGCCGGCCGCCATCCTGAAGATGATTGCGCACGGATTCGAGACACGAAATCTGCTCGTCAATTTCAAGAAGATGCTGCATCGGGCGAAACGGAATGATCACCACGCGGAATTTTTCGCCGAGGTCGAAGCGCGTCATGTCTCCTTGCACGAGATGGATTCGTTCGCGCGTCTCCCGCGGGAGGTTCGCCCGTTTCTGCGTGCAGCGCTCCAGCATCCGCTCGGAAATATCGAGCCCGGTGACGCGATGCCCCGCTTCCGCCAGCGCCAGCGTAATCCGCCCCGTCCCGCAACCAAGCTCCAGAACAGGATCGCCATGCTCATGCACCGCATCGCGATAAAACGCCACATCCCGCGTCCGCCCGCGCACAATCGGCGACTCGTCGTAATAATCCGCAATAAATCCGTCGTAAAGCGCTTCGCTCATATTTTCCGTATCATCGAAAGGCCCAGAGAACTCACGCCGAATTCTTGCCTAATCAACCAGCCATCAGTCATGAATCACTATCCCTTAATCGCGAATAGTTTTTCCCCACCTCTTTACATCTTTACTTCATTACCTCTTCTTTTTCACTCTACAATCGCGTCCGCCTCAATCTCCACCAGCATCTCCGGCGAAATCAGCTTGCTCACTTGCACCATACTCGTCGCCGGGCGAATCTCACCAAAAAATTGTCCATGCGCCCGCGCGATGTTTTCCCACTCCGCAATGTTGATGACGAAGATCCGCGTTCGCACCACATCCTTCAATCCCGCTCCGGCCTTCGCCAGCGCCGCTTCGATGTTGTGGATCGTTTGCACTGTCTGCGCGTGCGCATCGCCAACTCCCACAATTTTCCCTTCCGGCCCCGTCGCCGTTGTCCCCGAAACCGCAATCACATTTCCAATTCTCACCGCCCTCGAGTAGCCTACAATCGGCTCCCACGGCGTCCCGCTCGAAATATTCTCCCGTGCCAAATGCGCCTCCTTCGCCTCACTCGGCTGTGTCGCCGCGAGGCTGCATGCTAAACTCAAGGAATTATGGCACAGCCCAAGCGTTGCATTCTCTCTGGGCCGCGCACGAGAACATTTCATGCTCTGTAACAACATCCTGGAAGCCATTGGCCATACGCCGCTCGTGCGCCTGAATCGTATCAATCAGGGCCTCAAGCCGCAGATCTACGTCAAGGCGGATTACACCAATCCCGGTGGCTCCGTGAAAGACCGCATCGGCATCACCATGATCGACGACGCGGAGAAACGCGGCCTGCTGAAGCCCGGCGGCACGATCATCGAAGGAACCAGCGGAAATACCGGCATGGGCCTCGCGCTAGTGGCCGCGGTGCGCGGCTACAAAATGGTTTTTACGATTACGGATAAACAGTCGAAAGAAAAAGTGGATTTGCTGAAAGCGCTTGGCGCGGAAGTGATCGTGTGTCCAACGGCGGTCGAGCCGGAAGATCCGCGCAGCTACTATTCTGTCGCGAAAAAACTTGCGCGCGAAGTTCCGAATTCGTTTTATCCGAATCAGTACGACAATCCGATGAATCCCGAGGCGCATTATCAAACGACCGGGCCGGAAATATGGGAAGACAGCGGAGGCAAGATTACGCATTTCGTGTGCGGCGTGGGCACCGGCGGCACGATCAGCGGCGTGGGCAAATATCTCAAGGAAAAAAATCCCGCGATACAAATCATCGGCGTCGATCCCGTGGGCTCGCTCTACTACGATTCTTTCAAGACTGGCGAAACCGTCAAAGGCAAAACGTACGTCGTCGAAGGCATCGGCGAGGACTTTTTCCCCAGCACGATGAACATGAAGATTCTGGACGATGTGATTCAGGTGAACGATGAAGAGTGCTTCGTCATTGCGCGCCGCCTCGTCAAGCTCGAAGGTATTTTCACCGGAGGCTCCGGCGGCGGCTGCATGTCCGCGGCCCTGCGCCTAGCCAAGGATCTCGGGCCGGAGGCCTTCGTCGTTGCGTTCATGCCGGACACCGGGATGCGCTATCTCAGCAAAGTTTATAACGATGAGTGGATGCGCGAGCGCGGTTACGTCGAAGCCGCTGTCCACATCACGGCGGCGGAAGTCGTCAACGCCAAGCACCTGGCAGGCAAAGTGCGCGAGCTGGTCATCGCTCGCCCTTATCAAACTGTCTTCCACGCGCTGAAAACGATGCAGGAACAGGACATCTCGCAGATTCCGGTGTTCGAGGAGAACATTCCCATCGGCACGATCTACGAAGACCAAATTCTAACGATGGCCTTGCAAGGAAAAGATCTGCGCAAACTTGTCGTACGCGAAGTGATGAGCAAGCCGCTTCCGCGTATTCCTGGCAGTTCGCCTGTGGAGCGCGTCACCTACATTCTCAGCCACGAAAATCCCGCCGTCTTCGTGGAAATGGATGACGCGAGATTCGAAATCCTTACCAAGTACGATTTGATGAGCACCGTTGCCAGTCTCATGGAACAAAAACGTTGAATGGCTCTCCACGCGGCGCAATCCAAAAAGTAAGGTGAAATATTTTTGAGAATTCTTGATTTCAATGAACGGCTGAAAGACTCGATTCTCATCGCCGATGGCGCGATGGGCTCGATGCTGCACGAAGCCGTTGGCGCGCAGCGCTGTTTCGATGAGCTCAACGCCACCGAGCCCGAAGCCGTTTTCCGCGTCCACCAGGCTTACATCGAGGCCGGAGCGCAAATCATCGAGACCAACACGTTTGGAGCGAATCGCTTCAAGCTTGCGCCGCTGGGCCTCGCCGACGAAGTGCAACGCCTAAATTCACGCGGCGTGAAAATCGCTCGCGAAGCGCGCGAATCGGCTTCCCGCGAAGTCCTCATCGCCGGTTCGATCGGCCCGCTCGGCCTCGGCGTGCAGTCTCGCCATCCCGAGCCGGGCGAAATTCTTGATGTCTTCCACGAGCAAGCGCTTGCTCTCGAGGAGCGCGGCGTTGATTTCTACATTCTCGAAACGTTTTCTTATATCGAAGAGCTTTTTCTCGCCATCGACGCCATCCGCTCCTTTTCCGGCTTGCCCATTGTGGCCCAACTGACTTACTCCGAAGAGGGGACAACATTTGGCGATCTGCGCCCCGCGGCCGCGGCCGCGCAACTCAAGGAGAAAAACGTCCAAGTTGTTGGAGCGAACTGTACGCTTGGTCCGCAGCCTTTGCTCAAAATTCTGCGCGAACTCACGGAAGTCGACGACCTCCGCGTCAGCGGCATGCCCAACGCCGGTTTACCCAAGCGGGAAGGCGACCGCATCGTGTACCCAAAATCTTCGCCGGAATATTTTGCGCTCTTTGCCCGCGAAGCTGCCGCGCTCGGCGTGCGCATTCTGGGCGGCTGTTGCGGCACGACGCCCGCGCACATCCGGGCGATGGCCGAAGCCGTCAAATCGCTGCGTCCCGCAAAATCCGGCGGCGCGCATCATTCCGTGGAAGTCGCCGCAAAGCCGGCGCCCGTTTTGCAGCGCGAACCGGAAAGCAAATTCTGGAAGAAACTCCAGGCCAAGGAATTCACGGTCTGCGTCGAAATCGATCCACCGAAAGGGCTTTCGCTCGAGCGCATCTTTGAGCAAGTCGACAAAATCATGGCCTCGAAAAAAGTCGACGCCATCGACATCAACAGCGGCGCGATGGCGCGCGTCGGCATGGATGCGCTGATCACCGCGGGCGCGCTGGAAGCGCGCGGCGTCGAAACCGTTCCGCATCTGACGACGCGCGATTTCAATATTATCGGATTGCAAGCCGTTTTGCTCGGTGCGTGGACGGTCGGCGGCGTTCGCAACGTCCTGGCCATCACCGGCGATCCGCCTGCCGTCGGCGATTATCCGGAGACCAGCGGCGTCTACGAAGTCGATTCTGTCGGCCTCGTCAAAATTCTCAGCCGCTTGAATCAAGGCACGGACTGGGCCGGCAAAACGCTAGGCGGCGCGACAAATTTTGCGATCGGGGTGGCCGTCAATCCTGTCGCGGACGATCTCGACAACGAAATCGAACGCTTCCAAGCCAAAATCGAAGCTGGCGCGCACTTCGCCATGACTCAGCCCATCTTCGATCCGGAACATTGGCACACGTTCGTAAAGAAACTCGGCGGCAAACCGTCGATCCCGGTGCTCGTCGGCATCTGGCCGCTCAATAGTTACAAACAGGCGCTGCGCCTCAACAACGAAGTTCCCGGCATCGTCATTCCGCAAGACGTGCTGGCATCGCTCGAATCCGCCGGCGCCGCCGCTCGCGACCGCGGCTTCGACCTCGCGCGGCAAATGTTGATGTGGGCCCGCACGGAACTAGCCGGGGCGTATCTGATTCCTCCCTTCAAACGCTACGAAGAGGTGCTCGACATCCTTTGAAGGGCCATCGAATGAAACGTGAAGAAAAAACCAAGCTCCCAATAACAAGAAAGTGGGATATGCCTGCTGCGTTTGCAAGCAGAACATCCGCATAGATTCTGAGGCGTGTGGCACGATTCTCATGAAACGCGGTATTGAAGACAATGGAGATAATTCTTCCGGTTGGCAGACGACTTTCGCTCACGGGAAGTGCCTCGTCGGTGTGCTCCCCGTGGCCGGGTACAGCTTTCTAGAATTTGTTCGCAGACCGAGGGGCCGTCCAAAGCGCGTTAACCGGCCTCCGGCTTTCTTTTGATCTGTCCACTCAATGTTCGCCGCAAAAGCGGCATAAAAATCACATGCGCCAGTGCCACAAAGAGAGGTGCAATTAAGCACCACGCTACCGCTGCGTGCCAGATCGTCGTCAATAACAAGCGAGTGGCGCCCCAGAAACTGGCGTGTACCGTCGCCAAAATCGTGGAGCCGGAAAGGGGTAGATGCGGTACGCGGAATAGTTTTTCTCCCAGCCTGAAAAATGGAATGAGAAGGGCAATCTGCAAAGGGTACACGAAATAATTCACGATCTGAATGGCCGGCAAGTTCAGCCGCAAGACGAGCGCGGCGAGCGCGCAAAGCGCCGTCGTCGTTCCCAACACAGGAAAAACGCCAAGGGCGACGCCGAGGGCGAGGCTTAGCGCCAGCTTTTCCGGCGTTACACCCTGGCGCAGCAGGTCCACAATCGGCCGTATAATTCGCCGGTGAAAAAATCCTTCTTTCAAGCTGCTATCCAGATTCAAGCAAGAGATCCTCGATAGCATCATATTCGGCTAGACATTGCGATTCGCCAAGATTCATTCCAGGGCGAATTTGCGCGGCCGGGTGCTACACTTCGTCCCAGACAAGTCCCGATCTGGAGGCTCGCATGTCGGCAACATCCGCAGCTGCAACAAATCCGCGTACCAGTTCAAGCGCGCTGGGAGTTCTGTGGATCGTTTACGCGCTACTTCGAATCGCGGCGGTCATTCTGCTCGTGCTTTACAGCGGCACGGCCACCGTGATGTTTGGCGCCTTGCTTTCGCGCGTGGCCGATCCGTACACTCTGATGGCGGCTTTCCATATCTTTTATATCTGCGCGGTCATTGTGACGGCTCTCTCCGGCCTCGTTGGACTATTTGCGGGATTGGCTCTCCTCGCGGGAAAATCTTCCGTTCGTTCGCTTGCTATCATTGCCAGCATCCTCTCGCTTTGCGATCTTCCTCTCGGCACCACACTCGGAATTTATACTCTCGTCGTTTTCCTTCCCTGACGCTCGGCACGAGCCGCGCGCGCTGCCTTCCGGCGGCGTCGCGCATCGCTTTTTCCTGCCCTAGCCATTCCACCTGCATCTTGCCGAGGAGGGCTTGCGGAGTTTCTTGCTGCGACCTATGCTCCCTGTTTCTGAAAAAGGAGCGAGATTATGCGGAAGAACTATCGTTGGACTGTGGCATGGGCCGCGCTGATCCTGCTGTTTGCGCTGGGCTTGCGAGAAGGGAAGCAGACGAAGGCGGCGGAGGCGCGCGAGGCCGACAAGGCGGCGATAACCGCGGTGCTGGATGCGCAGCAAGCGGCATGGAATCGCGGCGATGTGGACGCCTTCCTGGTCGGTTACTGGCATTCGCCGGAGCTGACATTTTCCGGGAGTAACGGAGTGTCGCGCGGATGGGATGGAGTGATGGCGCGGTACAAAAAGAACTATCCGGACCGCGCTGCGATGGGGCAACTCGATTTTTCCGAGCTGGAATTCCGATTCCTCGGGCCGGATGCGGCGCTCGTGCTGGGGCGCTGGCATCTCAAACGGGAGAAAGGAGATATCGGCGGGGTGTTTTCATTGGTGTGGCAGCGCTTTCCGGAGGGCTGGAAGATTATTCACGATCACACTAGCGCGGTGGAGAAAAAGGTGACCTCAAGTCATTGATTATATTATGGTTACAGGAAATCCACAGGAGTTCTATCTTGCTGGTACTTCGGGGCTATTGGAGCGGGAGAGTGTTCCGGGCAGAATGTGGGTAGAGGCTACTGAGGGATGTTCGCTGCTATGCTACTTGCGATCTCCATCGTTGCGCTTTCGCAATTCGCCCTCTATTACTGGCGAGCTGTTCTGGCCGGAGTGGCGGCGCAGCCGGTTTCCGAAAGGGTGCTGGCAGCGGCCAATCTCGATGCACGGCGCCTCAAAGGCCAGGACTTCGAGAAGCTGGCGGGGTTGCACGAGTTGACTCCCGATCTGCGGCCCAGCGGCGGCGGGCTGACGCTAGTGCGGATTTATTACCGGATGCTCGAAGGCCTTGCGGTTTTGACTGGTGCGCGGATGCCTGCAGTTGCCGAGTGGTGCGAGCGGGAGCGCGTGATTTGCGCGCGTTACGCGGCGGTGCAGATCGATCTGCGGTTGCAGGCGAACCTGGAGCTTGCGGCTGCGCTGAGATCCTGCTAAGAGATAGCGAAAATCAGTTAGAAATTGGCGTGGTTTTGCGGTTCCTTCCGAAGAGTTCCTTTCTAATCGTTCTTCGTTTGGCTTTCCTCATTTTCACGTAACCTTCCTGTGTGCTCATCCACGGCCGGCCTCGGAAGGCGGGCCGCGCACCATCATGCAATCTGCGACGATTCCACGGGCCAGGAGCGGGGCTCGCGAGTAGGATGCGTGCATTTCCAGTTGAATGTAACCTTTTGACTGATTGACGGTATTCATTCAATGAAAGAGCAAGAATGGGCCGTTACGGAAAATGACCAGGCGATGAAGTTGGCTCCGGACGAGGATCTCATGCTCGAAGTGCGCAATGGCTCGGGCGAAAGGCTAGGGGTGTTGTTCGACCGCTACCACCGGCCGCTGTACAACTTCTATGCGAAGCTGACCGGAGACCGGACGCTGAGCGAAGACCTGGTGCAGGAAGTGTTTCTGAGAATTTTGCGATACCGGCAGAGTTACCAGCCGGGAACGCCGTTTCGAGCGTGGATTTACCAGATTGCGAGGAATGCGCGAGTGGATCATTACCGAAAGACGCCGCGGCACATCACGTTCGAGCCGGAAATGGCGCCTCCGGTAATGCCGAAAGATTCGGCGCAGCAATCGGAGGAAGCGGAGCTTTTGCACCGCGCGTTGATGCAAATGCCGGAAGAAAAAAGAGAGATTTTAATTTTGAGCCGCTTTCAGGAGCTGAAGTACGAGGAGATTGCGCGACTTCTGGGATGCGAGCTTGGAACGGTGAAGACGCGGATCCACCGGGCGATTCAGGAGCTACGGCAGAATTTCAAACAGCTGGAGCGCGGGCTGGGCGGGCGGGAAGCGAAATCTTCCGCGCCGAAGCTTATTCCTCCACGGAGGGCCGGAAATGAAATGTGAAGAGATGGGAGAATTCCTGCCGGATTATTTGCAGGGAGGTTTGAAGGCTGGGCAGGACGAGCTGGTGGAGAAGCATCTTGCGGAGTGCGCGGACTGCCGCGAAGACGTGGCGATCTGGAAGAAGCTGTCGCTTCTGCCGGTGGAAGAACCGAGTGCAGAGTCGCGCGAGCGATTTGAAGCGATGCTGCACGCGTATCAAACCGGGCGCAACGATAAAGCGGCGGCGGAGCTGCGGCCGGAGAAACGCGGTGGCGTGTGGAGTTGGTTACGATCGCCCGTGGGAGCAGTGGTCTGGAGCGCGGCGCTGCTCGTGCTCGGCGTTTTCGCGGGGAATTATTTGGGGAATAGATCCGTTCACTCGAATACCGACAAGGACGAAATAGTAGCGATGCACTCCGAGCTGACGAACATGCGCCAACTGGTGGTGCTATCGATGTTGCAAGAGCAATCCGCAAGCGAGCGGTTGCAAGGCGTGAGTTACAGCCAGCGCGAAGAGCGGCTCGATCCTCAAGTGCTGGCGGCGCTGGTGCATACGCTTCGGTACGACAACAGCGTGGATGTGCGGCTGGCGGCGCTGGATGCGTTGAGCCGGCACAGCGGACAGCCACAGGTGCACAAAGGAGTGGTGGACGCGCTGCAAGAGCAGCAATCGCCGCTCGTGCAAGTGGCGCTGATCGACCAAATGCTGGAATGGCGTGATCCGGAAGCCGCTCAGCAGCTGCGCAATTTTGCGCAAACGCCGAATTTGAATCCCACGGTGCGGCAGCGCGCGGACTGGGCGCTGAGCAAATTGAATTGAGGAGGGGGAACGTGCGCGTAAAAAGCATTTTCGCGATTTTGGTGATGTATGCGGCGGCCGCATTGCTCCTGCCGGTGTCGCCGGCCGGGAAAATGGCGGGCGGGCATTCGCGGAATAGCATCCTGCGTTCGCTGGTGGTGGCGATTGGGCCTGAAACGGTGTCGGCGAAAAGCATGGATGACGGGGATAACGATTTGCCGGTGCGCGCGGAAGAGAAGATACAGAAGTCTTTTGTGATGCCGGCGACGGGACAGAAGTCTCTGGAAATCGACAATATATGGGGGTCGATTGAAGTTGTTGCGGACACGGCGGACAAGGTCGAGATGTCAGTGGATAGGTCAACGCAAGCGGAGTCGAAAGAAAAGATCGAGCAGGCCCAGAAGGAAGTGACTCTAGATATTACCCAGCAGGAAGGAGCGTTGAAGTTGTACGTCAACGGACCGTTCCGGTGCCAGTGCGACGATTGCCGGCATTCGCGTGACGATGATGGGTACAGAGTGAAGATGGATTTTGTGGTGCACGTTCCGCGCGACATCGATATCAAGGTGAAAACGGTGAATGAAGGGCGCGTGGTCGTGCGCGACATCAGCGGGAATTTTCTGGTGCGGAACGTGAATGGAGACATCGAGATGGATAACGTGGCGGGGTCGGGGACCGCGCGGACGGTCAATGGACCGGTGATCGTTTCGTTCCGTCAGAATCCAAAGGAAAATTCCGATTTCAAAACGATTAACGGCAATGTGGAACTGAAATTTGCGCAAGATTTGTCCGCCGACTTCCGGTTCAAGACGTTCAACGGCGGTATCTACAGCGATTTCCCCGTGACGGCCATGCCGGTGCACGCCATGGAGCAGGAACACAAAGGCAGCAAGGTGATTTATCGCGCCGACCGGTACGCCGAAGTGCGGGTGAAGTCCGGCGGCCCGCAGATTCAAGTGGAAAATCTAAATGGAGACATTCGCATCCTTCAAAACCATGAATAACCAAATGCAATTGTTTAAAACTATTTTCGCAGTAGCCGCAGCGTTTGGCGTAGCAGCAATCGCGCCAGCGGTTCAGGCCCAGACGCAGTCCGGGAGCGACCGCATCGTCGTCAAGCTGGACGATCCAGCGCGGGCGGCATTTGTGAAAGCCAGCCTGGTGAACGGCGGCATAACGGTGAAGGCCTACGACGGCAAGGAAGTGATCGTCGAGGCGCGCGCGCGAAACGAGGAGGCGGAGAAACCTTCGAGCGGGCCGAAGCGGCTGAATATTTCGACGACGGGACTGTCGATCGAGGAAGAAAACAACGAAGTGCGCGTCAGCACGGAATCTTATGCGAGGACGATTGATCTGACGATCTCGGTGCCGGTGCACACCTCCGTAAAGCTGCGGGCGGTGAACGACGGAGATATCGTTGTTACGGGAGTGGACGGCGATTTGGATGTGGACGACATCAATGGTTCGGTGACCCTGAATAATATTTCCGGCAGCGCCGTTGCGCATGCGTTGAACGGGCACGTGCATGCAAACTTCGTGAAAGTGAACGCGCAGAAACCCATGGCTTTCAGTTCCTTGAACGGCGATATCGACGTGACATTTCCAGCGGATGTGAAAGCGAACGTGAGCATAAAGTCCGACCGGGGCGATGTGTTCAGCGACTTCGATGTGCAACTGCAAGCCTCGGCGCCGCAGCAAGTCGTCGAGGATGGCCGCGCGAACGGCGGCAAATACCGCGTGAAAATCGACAAGACGGTGCATGGAACCGTCAACGGCGGCGGCCCCGAATATCAGTTCACAAATTTCCAAGGACAGATTTACATTCGCAAGGCGGGCAGCCCGCGCTAGCAACCCCCGAAAGATGTCTTTGACGGAAGTTTTGCTCTATTCTTGATAGCCGAACAGCAAGAATAGAGCGAGCGCTGCTGAGGAATAGCAGCTTCGATTGGGGGATCTACATGCGTGTTCGGCTCTCACACAAATTGCTTTGCTTGTTGCTGCCGATTTGTTTGGCATGTTGTTTCGTGCAGGCGTGCACAGCGCAAACTAATGCGCCCGTCATCTTTGTAGATCACGGCCCAAACGCTGCGCAGCAAATAGGCAAACATTATGTCGTTCTGGTTTCGCTGGATGGTTTTCGCTATGACTATCCGAAACTCTACGATGCGAAAAACATTCTGAAACTGGCCTCCGAGGGGGCCAGCGCGCCCGAGGGTATGATCCCGTCCTATCCGTCCGTCACTTTTCCCAACCATTACACGATCGTCACCGGACTTTACCCCGAACATCACGGCATCGTTGAAAACACGTTTTACGATCCCAGCCGCGATCAAACCTATGCCATCAATAAGCCTGAAGCAGTGACGGACGGGAGCTGGTACGGAGGAACTCCTCTGTGGGTTCTGGCGGAGCAGCAAGGCATGCGGTCCGCGTGTTATTTTTGGCCTGGTTCGGAGGCCGAAATCCAAGGCCAGCGGCCCGACTACTATTTGCATTATGACGCCAAGGTGCCTAACGATCGACGCGTCGAGCAGGTTCTGGATTGGCTCCGTCTCCCGCCGGAACGGCGGCCGCATTTCATTACTGTTTATTTTTCCGATGTCGATCACGCCGGCCACGAATTCGGTCCGGGAAGTTCACAGGTGCGAGACGCGGTGCATGGATTGGACGAAATCGTCGGAAAGCTCGCCGCTGGTATTAAAGCATTGAATTTGCCGATCGACTTGATCGTGCTTGCGGATCATGGAATGGCGCAGTATCAGGGCGAGAAAATAAATTTGACGCAATTCGACCCGGAGATTCGTTCCCAGGCCAGAATTGCCGGCGCTGACGTGATCTATCCGAAATCCGAAGCCGATGCGCAGAAGATCTACGAAGCTTTACACGGCAAGAGCAACAAGTTCGAAGTGTATCGGCGTGCCCAGATGCCCGGCTATTTGCACTTCGATTCGAATCCGCGCTCGGGCGATCCCATCATCGTTGCGAAAGGCCCTTACTTCTTGAGCTTCGCGGATCTTAAGGAACCAGCGTCTACGCCGACGGGCGGGAATCACGGATACGATCCGGCGCAAGTCCCGGAGATGAAGGCAACGTTTGTGGCAGCGGGACCCGATATCCAGCAAAACACCAAGCTCGCGCCTTTCGAGAACGTGAACGTATATCCACTGATCGCACACATCCTCGGTTTGGACATTACGCACCTCCAGACCGGTCCAATCGATGGAAACCTCGCCGTGTTACAGCCGATGCTCGCCGAACAGGTTCCGGCGCATCAATAATCCATTCTTACTCTTCTGGTTCTTGCTCCCGCGCGAACGGTGGCTAGTATCAGATTTATGTCCGCAGGGCGCGGAGTCCGCCAACCTTGCGCTAGTTTTTGGTTGTCGAGCCCTGCCCGGCTGTGTCGCCGGAAGGTTCGGCGGGCATGTCGAAGAGAGGCGTGAACGCAGTTCCACGCTGACGTGCAAAGGCCAATAATTACGGCATAATGGCGAGTGGCATGGACCAAGCGATAGACACTCGCTGTTGCATTGCTGGCGGCGGCCCGGCCGGCATGATGCTGGGCTTCCTTCTTGCGCGGATGGGTGTGGACGTAGTCGTTCTTGAAAAGCACGCCGATTTCTTACGCGATTTTCGTGGTGACACGATTCACCCTTCGACGCTCCAAATCATGTATGAGCTCGGTATTCTGGATGAGTTCCTGAAACGCCCGCACCAGGAGGTAAAGGAGCTTGCCGCTCAAGTGGGCGAGGAAACCGTCGTGATTGGGGATTTCACGCATCTGCCGACACGCTGCCGTTTTCTCGGCTTAATGCCGCAATGGGATTTTCTCGATTTTATTAAGGAGCAAGCCCAGCGCTATTCCACATTTCACCTCATGATGCAGGCGGAGGTGACCGACCTCCTCGAGCAGAACGGCGCCGTGAGTGGCGTGCGCGCAAAGACACCGGACGGCTCACTGGAAATTCGTGCTCCGTTGACCATTGGAGCTGATGGACGCCGCTCGACGGTCCGCGAGCGCGCGGGCCTTAAGGTGATGGACATAGGCGCTCCCATGGACGTGATGTGGATGCGGATTAGCCGCAGTCCCACGGATCGGGGGCAATCGTTCGGCCACGCAGACGCAGGCAAGATTCTCATTTTAATCAATCGCGAAGCCTATTGGCAATGCGCATTCGTCATCCCCAAAGGCGAGGGAGAAAGAATCCGGGAGAAAGGGTTGGCGGCCTTTCGTGAAGAGATTGGGATGCTTGAACCGCTCTTGCGCGATCGCGTGGAAGAGCTTCGCGATTGGAAGGACGTCAGTTTGTTAACGGTTACCGTCGACAGGCTTCTGCAATGGCACCGGCCCGGGCTCTTGTGCATTGGTGACGCGGCGCATGCCATGTCGCCGATCGGCGGTGTGGGAATCAATTTGGCAATTCAGGACGCCGTGGCGACGGCCAACCTGCTCGGCGAAATACTTCTGCGAGGACGCCCCTCCGAGAGCCAGCTTCACGCAGTCCAGAAGCGCCGAGGCTTTCCCACGCGAGCCACACAGGGATTGCAAGTGGCGATACAAAACAACGTGGTTCGAAGAGTGCTGGGGAGCTCGAAGCCGCTCACGCTTCCGTGGCCGCTGAGACTGTTGCAACGCTGGCCCATTCTGCGGCGAATTCCGGCTCGGCTCGTTGGTCTCGGGTTCCGGCCTGAGCATATAAAGACTCCTGATATCCGTTCGTCAAACTAGTCAGCAATCCAGTTTCAAGGAAGATTTGTTTGCTAATAGGCCCAGCGGAGGAGCACACCGCCGGTGGTGTAGCCTGCGCCGACGGCTACTAGCAGTACAAGATCACCCTTTTTCAAGCGGCCTTGCGCGACGGCGTCGCAGAGGCCCAGGGGAATCGTGCCAGCCGTGGTGTTTCCATATTTGTCGATGTTGACCATAACCTTGTCATCGGCGATGCCCAGGCGTTCCTGCATGGCGCGAATAATGCGGAGATTGGCTTGATGCGGAACGACGAGAGCCAAATCGTTGCTGGTGAAACCATTGCGTTCGAGCAAGGTTACCGCCAGCTCCGCCATGCGGCGAACCGCGTACTTGAAAACTTGCGAACCCTCCTGATGGACGTAATGCATCCGTTTCTGGACGGTCTCGGCAGTCGCGGGGTGCAGCGAACCGCCTCCGGGCATGTAAAGATGCTGGCCGCCGGAGCCATCGACATCGTGCGCAAAATCCAGGATGCCTTCGCCGGGCTCAGAAGGCTCCAGCAGCACGGCTCCCGCGCCATCGCCAAATAGCACGCAGGTTGCGCGATCGGTGTAGTCGAGGATGGAAGTCATAGTATCGCTGCCGATGACCAATACCTTTTTGTGCGTACCCGCGCCGGCAAATTGCGCGCCGACCGTAAGCGCGTACGCAAAACCGGAGCACGCCGCGGAAAGATCGAAGCCCCAGGCTTTTTTTGCGCCGATGCGATCCTGCACGAGGCAGGCGGTCGCTGGGAAAAGCATGTCCGGCGTGACGCTGGCGAGAACAATCAAGTCAATTTCCGCGGGGTCCGTATTGGTTTTGGCGAGAAGAGCTTTGGCGGCTTCCGTCGCCAGATGTGAGGTCGCAGTTCCGGGTTCGACGGTGTGGCGCTCGCGAATGCCCGTGCGAGTGCGAATCCATTCGTCGTTGGTCGCCACTATTTTTTCCAGGTCCGCGTTCGTGAGCACCTTTGGGGGAACATAGCCTGCGACGCCCGTGATCTTAGCCGCGATGCGGTGGGACATGGTTCTCCTTGAGAGTTGCCGCCAACAGAGCGAATCCAAAATTCTATGCGATGCGGATGCGAGGTTACAAGGCGATAGCGCAAGAAACAAGGAGTCGCGGGCGCTTTAAATGATGGTGAGAAACAATGAAGCCGCCTGGATGGAATCCATCATTCCGCGGGCGGAAGGATTTCGTGGCTCCACGTGAGCGTTGCCGTTTTTTGAAGCATCGCGGACACGGAACAGTATTTTTGTTCGCTCAGCTCGATGGCGCGTTTCACGGCGTTTTCGTCAAGCGCGCCGCGAAGACGATAAAGCACTTCAAGTTTTGTCCATACCTTGGGCGGCTCGGGAGCACGCTCGCCCGAACAGATCACCTCGAGAGATTCGAGCTTTTGACGTTTTTTCTTGAGGATGCTGACGACGTCCGTGGCCGTGCACGCGCCCAGCGCCAGGAGGAGAAGCTCCATCGGTCCTGGAGCTGTGTTGGAGGCGCGGTCTGAATCGATGGTGATGGCGTGGCCGGAAGGGCCAGTGGCCACGAATCTTTCTTCGCCGATCCATTTTACCGATGCTGCTTGCATGGTGGCTCCGGAATAAGTTTCTTCAATTTCCTAGAGTAAAGGATAGCAGACGCCAATAGCTTGGCCAATCATGAGCAGAACACCTATCGTTGCGTGGCATATTAGGATGCAGGTTGTCGGCAAGTCAACGCGCAGAGGAGCCTGATCGGAGACGAATCGAGATTCTGATGCGCATTGGGATTTGCCGATTAAGGAGCTGGATCTCGGCAAGCAATGGGGAAGCTGCAGTCCTTTTGATTTTTGGATGAACCGCGGATGCCGGAAGAGAACTATCGGGAGGCCCAAATTGGAACGAAAGCCATAAAGCGGGACACTTGGAATGCCTCAGCTGGGTACGTGCCCGGGCACTTTGCTGGTTGGTTTCTTGTCAGCTTCCGCGGGTGCACCTTCCGGTTTCCTGCGGGGAACTCTGCCGCCCGGCACGTGTTTGGTTGGAGCCTTTGCATCCGGGCTACGCGGGGTCCAGTCCGCCGGCGGAAACGCGATTCGCCAGAAGCGCGGCGAAGGGTGTTCAAATTCGATACCTACCTCTCGCTTTCCCGCTTGTTCAGGGCCCAGATTGACCACACGGCAGACAAGTTGTTCCATGGTCTGAATGTTTTTGACTCCGAGTAACTGGCCCAATTCCACCGTCAAGGCCAATTGGATAAGCGCCCCATGCGCGTTCACGATGAGGGTATGAGTCTCTTCCGAGGCCACGTTCGTTCCAGGCCCCTCTCTGAGCACCTGAATGGGCAGGCTTAGGCAAACGCGCTGGCTGCGGCGTAATTGCGTCGGCTTATTGTTTGCCTGCGGGTCAGGAGTGGTCATGGTCGCGTGTTCGCCCCAATTCTATCGGCACTTCGGGGGCCAAACTTCAGCGAACCATGCTTTCCCTAAATGGGAACGGTTGCAGTGATTCTTAGGAGTTGCGCGGGCCGGTGGCGGCGACTTCAATGATCGGATTCGGGAGCTGGCGCATCGCGCGGACGAAAACCTGAACGACGGCGCCGTCAAACTGTGCGTTGGCGCAACGCTCGAGTTCGGCAAGCGCCTCGGCAGAACTGCGGCCTTTTTTATACGTGCGGTCGCTGGTGATCGTGTCGTAGGCGTCGGCCACGGCGATGATGCGAGCGCCCAGAGGAATGCCCTCGCCGGACTGAGCGTCGGGATATCCTGAGCCGTCGAAAAATTCGTGATGATGGAGAACCATCTCGCGAATGTGGGCCAGCGGCGTGAGCGGGTCCAATATTTTGGCCCCAAACTGTACGTGCGCCTTCATAGTTTCCCATTCCTCGGGATTGAGTGGGCCGCTCTTGTTCAAAATATTTTCCGGAATGGCTACTTTACCAATGTCGTGGAGCACGCCACCCAGGCGGATCTCCTCGATTTGCGCGTCGGTCATATTCATGGACTCGGCGATGAGCGCGGCATACGCGGAAACCTTCTGGGAGTGTCCCTGCGTGTAGTGATCTTTTGCGTCGATGGCGAAAGCGAGAGAAGTCACCGTATCGAGAACAGCTTGAGGCAAACCCTCAGGGCCCCGCGTGGAAGTGGGCACAGTAGGTTTGCCGCCGGGTGTCTCCGTGGTGGCCAGCGACTCGGTGAATTGTTTCAGGCGCGAATAGATTTCTTCGAATGCTTCGGGGCCCGTGGCAAACAGCCGCTTGAGGGTCACGCCGAGATAAGCTTCGAGAACGTCACGCTTCCACTTTTTCGCTTCATTGGGATCGAAATGATCGGCCGTCGAGACGGCATTTCCACCTTGGTGTTTGGACAAATACATCGAGGCGTCAGCCACCTGAATAAGCTCTTGGGGTGAAGATCCATGAAGCGGATAGCAGGCGATACCAAAACTGGCGCTGATGTTCTTCTCGCGCAGAAGAGGATCGGCGGAAACCCAGCCGCGAAGCTTCGTGGCCAGCTGGCGGGCGTGCTCCATATTGGTTTCCGGCATGAGAATGACGAATTCGTCGCCACCGTAGCGGGCGACGACATCGGAGCGGCGGCAATTCGTTTCGAGAATATGCCCCACGCGCTGCAGAACGAGATCGCCTTCCAGGTGGCCGTAAAAATCGTTGACGAACTTGAAGCGGTCAAGGTCCATCAGGACCAAAGCGAAGGCGCGGCCAGCGCGTGTCGAACGCTTCCACTCCGCCGAAAGTGCTTCCATGAAGAACCGATGAGTCTTGACACCTGTGAGGCCGTCGGTGATGGCCTGCTCTTGCGCTTTTTGGAAAGAGAGCGCGTTATGAAGTGCGCCGGCGATGAGGTCGGCCAACGTGCGGAGCAGGAGAACCTCCTCATCGGAGAATTCGACCGGGAATGAAGATTCCACGTACAAGACGCCGTGGAGCTGTTCCGCGTAGAACACCGGAAGAGCGATGGCGGCAAGAGAATCCGGCAGTATCGGCTTGTGAGCGGATTCCACGGTTGCCGAGGCCTGATAGTCGGCCAATTGGCCGCTGCGCGCGACATGGCCGATAAGGCCATTGCCGAGAGGGATGCGCTGGCCAAGAGCGCCGCGGCGAGCACCTGCTTCGGCTTGCACGATGAGCTCGCGCGTCGAGTATTCCAGCACGCTGATCCCAATGTGATCGTAGGTGAGGCCTGCTTCCAGTTGCTCGGCGATTTTAGCCAGCATTTCGTCGGGGTTCAGCGTGGCGATGGCATTGCGAGAAATGGTATTCAGCAGCGAGAGATGGCGCGCCTTGGTGCGCTCTTCGCTGAAGAGCCGCGCGTTCTCGATAGCGATGCTCGCTTCGCTTGCGAGTACGCGCATCAGCTCGAGATGTCCTTCGTCAAACGTGCGTTCGTTGTCCGAAAAAACCGCCATGGCGCCGATGGCGTGGTCGTATGCCACCAAAGGCACGCCGCAGTAACAGCCGCGATCGCGACGAGGATCGACGCCGAGTTTTTTGACTTCGGCAACGTAATTCTCCCGGATCAGCACAGGCTGGCGGGTGCGAATGATGTACTCGGTGATGAAATTGCCCGCGGGGCGGCTGCGCGCTGGCTTGGGCGTGCCGTCGATCACCTCGAGATCAAAGCGCAATTCATCGCGAAGCGGATCGAGCGACGCGATATAGAAATTCTCGACATCAAAGAGACGGCGAAGCTCTTCCCAGACTTTGCGCAGCAGGTCTTCCTTGTTGAGCGTCGAGCTTAATGCGCGGCCAATTTCGTTGAGGACATGCAGCTCCTCGGAGCGACGAGAAGTCTGCTGAATCAAATAACTGTTCTCGACGGCCATCCCGATCTGGTGTCCCAGCGCGAGCAGAAGGCGGTATTCGGCGGGTGTGAACCGGCGGCTGTCCGGCGTGCCCAGAAGAAGCACGCCAAAAGCTTGCTCCTTCGCCTGCAGGCTGATGGCTACGATACTCCGAAGACCCTGCGCGAGAGCGAGCTGGCGGAATCGGCGAATGGGCTCTTCACGCTCGAGAGCCGCGACGGTATCGTCGTTGCGCAAATCGCGGAATCCCAGAAGACCGCCGAGTCGCGAAACGAGGCCGACGAGATAATCGTCTAGCCCATGTTCCTGCGCAGTGCGGCAGAAATTATCGCTCAGGCCGACGGCGACGACGGAGGTCGGGCCCTGGGGATCGCCATGATGAAGGAAAAGCGCGCCCGCAGGCAGGCGTACAACGCCCAGAACGCGATCGAGCGCCTGCGAAAGCATGCGTTGAATCTCTCCGCCAACAAAACTGGATGTGGCCAGATTCAAATTGGAAAGAGCGAGCATGTTGCGTTCAACCCGGCGCTTTTCCTCTTCGTAAAGCGCCATGACCATAAACATGGCGACGAAAGCAGAAGGCACGGCGGCGGCCGTCTGAAAATTGATATCGCCGATGAAAGGAGCGGTTCGAAGAAAGGAGAAAATAAGCCCAACAGCGGCCCATACGATGAAGGAAATCGCGAGCAGCCAGTCCGCGAAAGTCTCCTGTCGGCGGCTCTCTTGCCAGAAGACGTAACTAACACCGAGAAAAATGGCCGCTGCGGGAAGAATCAGGGGAATGCCGAACAAACCGAGAGAGTTAGCTCCGACCCAAAGGACGAGCACGCCGCCGGCAGCCGCCGCGTGCACGCTCCAAAGCTGCCGCTGGGCATAAAGCTGCGCGCCGAGAAAAAAGAAAATTCCGGCGGCGGCATAGAGCGATTGCTCGAGCGCGGTTTTGAGCAGCCCGCTTCCGGGCGCGGGCGAAAGAACAGGCCCGAGATAACTGAGGGCGATGAAGGCCCATCCGATGGTCCAGTAGAGGAGGTAGGGCCGGCGCTTGAGGGTGTAAATATAGGCGAAGAACGCCGCCACCAAAGAGGTAGCCGCCAGCAATGCCAGTGCGATGAAGCTCTGGTTGGTCAAGGCCTCGGTCAATTCTCCGTCCCACGCATGGGCGGCTTCGCTGCACCGTGCAAGCACGGCTTAGCGATCTGCGCCTCTGGGCGGACTCAAAACCCCGTTCGCAACGCGCGGGGACAACAGCGCGTCAGCACGAGGGAGTCACCTCGAGGCACAAAACAAAGTACCTGTGATTATGGATGATGGAATTTTCAGGAAGCAAGCGTACCGGGGTACCGGTAGCGAAAGAGGCAGCAGGGAGGGGGTAACAACTTAGAGACATTCTAACAGGCCAGGGATCCAGATGGAAGATTCAGCCTAACGGCACGGCGTCCGTAGTAAGAGGATTATGTGAGGGCACGGCACTTTGGCGCGGCAGGAGCACGACTCGGAAGTCGCCGATGTCCTCATCCAGGATATTGGAGTAAATGACGAATAGCGATAAGGCGCCACCCATGAAAAAGCCGAGCAAAAGAAAAATCAGTCTGGCAACATTTGGGCTGGGGTTAAAAAGTCCGACAAACATTCCCAGCGGGTAAGTCACAAAGACGATGGAAAGCGCCGTGTACAAGACCGTACGCCATGTAAAGATCCACCAGACCCGCAAGGTGCGAGCGAACGTGGGCTTCAGCGCTTCAGCGGGTCTCGTGCCCCCGCTGGGAACCAAGCCTAGCCGGAAGTGCTGAAACGTCTTTCCCAGCACGTAGTGCATGATAAAAAAAGCTACGGCGTAATTGATAACATAGGGTCCGAATCTCGTGACCGGAATCAGCGCCTTTGCGGGGACGATGAAGTTCTCCCATAAAGCGGTTATGACCAGTCCGAGCAGAAGACTTAAAACCAGGGCGATAAGCGTTGTCGGCCAGTAATACGCCCACCAAATGCGTAAGCCGTGTCCTAGATTCGGCTGTATGTAATCGTCGATTGCCGGGGCCGAGTGAGCTCCTGCGGGAGGATCGAACAGGGTGAGCAAGTTTGACATAGCGAGCGGCGCGATTCTTGCCGAAGCTATTGCTAAAGTCAAGTGCCGCGCATGCAACTCTTCGTCCGATAAAACGCACAGCACATGTGAACGCCTCAAATCGCAACAAGGCTTGGCCTTAGCGCGCGTGTTGGACGATACTGAGCGGATTCGTTAGACTGATTAATTCAGTCCGGCTAGAGAGAATCTGCATACAATGAGCGAAAAAGTGGATCAGCGGAACGCGGCGATACGAGTACGGTTCGCACCCTCCCCGACAGGGTATCTGCACGTCGGAGGGGCGCGAACGGCCCTGTTTAATTGGCTGTTCGCACGCCGCCAGCACGGCAAAATGATCTTGCGGATCGAAGATACCGACGCGGAGCGAAACAAGCCCGAGCTGGTGACGGGGATTCTCGACGGCTTGAAATGGCTGGGCGTCGAGTGGGACGAAGGGCCGTTTTACCAGTCGCAGCGCACAAACCTCTATTTCGAAGCGGCGAAAAAGTGTCTGGCAAATGGAAGTGCTTTTTTGTGTTACTGCCCCGCGGAGAAGTACGCCGGCGGAGATTATGCTGAGCCCGGCCAGGACGCCGAGCCCAAGGGCGGTGGTGCGCGCCGCGTCACGCGCTGCAGCTGCCGCAACGGCAATCCTTCGACACCTGGCGTGAAACCGGCGGTGCGCTTCAAAGTGCCCCTGGGCGGAACGACGAAATTTACCGATATCGTTTTTGGCGAGACGGAATTCTCGAACGACGAGATTGAAGATTTCGTTTTGCTGCGTTCAGGGAAAGGCGACGAAGAGTTCGGCCAGTCGATGTACCAGCTGGGCGTCGTGGTGGACGACATCGACATGCGCATCACGCACGTGATTCGCGGCGCGGATCATCTTTCCAATACACCGAAGCAAGTGTTGCTCTATCGCGCGCTCGGAGCCGAGCCCCCGCTCTTCGCCCACGTTCCGCTGATTCTTGGTTCGGACAAGAAGCGCCTCTCGAAACGGCACGGCGCAACGGACGTCAACATGTACCGCACGGAAGGATTCTTACCGGAAGCCTTCCGCAATTTTCTGGCACTGCTGGGATGGTCGCCTGGGAACGATGACCAATATCTGCGAACGAAAGAGCTGATCGAGAAATTTTCGCTCGAAGGCGTCAGCCGCACAAACGGAGTATTTGACCGGCCGAAACTCGAGTGGTTCAACACGCAGTATCTGCAGAAATTGCCGATCGAAGAGCTGCTGCCGGAAGTGGTGGCCGAATTGAAGCGCAGCAAATTATGGAAGGAAGAATGGGCCGCCGGCGCTGTTACCGGCCCCGATGGCCGTGACCACGCATGGTTTTCGCGAACGGTGGATTTGCTGCGGCCGCGCATTCGCTTGTTGCCAGATTTTTCCTCTTGGTCGCGAGCATTTTTCAGCGATGAGTTTCCCATCGACCTGGCCGCGAAAGATAAATTCTGGAAGGATCCGAAAGTGCCGGAGCTGCTTGCAAAGCTGGCCGACGCGCTCGCCGCGTTGCCCGAGTGGAATCATGACGCGTGCGACCATGCTTCGCGCGCGGTCGCCGAAGCCGCTGGCGTGAAAGCCGGGCTGCTCATCAACGCTTGCCGCGTGGCAATCGTAGGGCAAGCCGTCGCGCCTCCACTGTTCGACACAATGGTGGTACTCGGCCAGCAGCGCGTCGTAAGCCGCCTGCGAAAAGGGTTCTCGTAGACCTAAGTAATGTTCAGCCCGGACGTTTTTCGATCACTACAATAATTCGGAAAGCTCTTCGACAGAGAGGCCCGCGTCCCTCAAAATACTCTTTAGAATTTTCGGATGCAGAACTTTCGCAGCATGAAACGGCACCGCAGCACGTTTGCCTTCCGCGTTCTTGTAGATGATGTGGCTCCCGCTCTAGCGCGTAACGGAAAAGCCCAGTTTTTCCAGCACGGAACAAATCTCGCGAGCGGTTAGGCGGGGGAGCTTGGGCATCAGACAGCGATTTCAACTGTTGAGAGACTCACGGAAACTTGAGGGATCTCTTCTCCATCGGCGATTCGGTCCTCTATATGCAAACGAACGGCGTCCTTGATGTTCTCGATGGCCTCTTCGTAAGCATCGCCTTGGCTATAGCAGCCTTGGAGGGCGGGACACGAAACGAAATACCCATCGGCGTCGCCCTCGATGACAACGGGAAGAGTAATGTTTTTCATGACTAGGATGATTATAGGTCTGTCAGCAGCGGCGAGAAACAGAATTTCTCGGTGGGTGCGCCATGATTATTCGTTGCGCAGAGCCACGACGGGATCCACCCGCGCCGCTCGCTGCGCTGGAATCACGCAAGCGGCCAGGGCAACTATAATCAGCGACGCAGCCGTGCCGGCATAAACAAGAGGAGCCGCCGGAGTCACACCAAAGAGCAAAGTCCGCAATAAAATTCCCAGCGCCCCCGCTAACGCCACGCCCGCAACGAGTCCAACAGCGCTCAGTTTCAAGCCGCGCCCCAGAATCATCCGGGTAACATCCATCGGCCTGGCACCCAAAGCCATACGCACGCCGATTTCGCGGGTACGTTGCGCGACAGAGTAAGCCAAAACGCCATACACACCGATACAAGCCAGGATCAGCGCGAGTCCGGCGAAAATCCCAAGCAGCGTCATCGGCCGTTCGCGGTCGGAGATGTTTTCCTCCATGAGCTGATCCATGGTGCGAATCAGAGCGACGGGCCGCTCGCTATCCACCGCCCAAACCGCGCCGCGCAACGCATTAACCACGCTCGTAGGATCTTGCGCAGTTCTCGCAACCAAATAGTACGGCTCCGGATCATTCACCTGATTTACCGGCACGTAGACCGCCGGCTTCATTTCCAACAAGAGCCCTCGCTCGCGAATGTCTTTCACGACGCCTACCACAGTTCGCCACGGCTCTTTAGAGCCCGTAAGCTTCAAACGCTTTCCGACAGCGTCCTGGCCGGGCCAGTGCCGCTTCGCGAGAAACTCATTGACCACCACGACTGGCTGGCTGGACTCGATGTCGCGATCCTCCAGAAACCGGCCTGCCTTGAGGACTCCGCCGATGGTTTCGAGGTAGCCTGCGGTGACTTCGCGGTATAGCGCGTCGTTGTCTTGCCCAGGCAAGGTGGGAGGCGCGCCTTCGATAGCGTAGCCTTCCGTGTCGCCAACAGAAGTGAATGGCACGTCAGAGCCAAAGCCCACGCTTTTGACCCCGGGAATGGCTCGCGCCTGGTCCAGGACGTCCCGATAAAACGCGCGGATCTTTTCGTTCGTCTTGTATTTCGTTTCAGGCAGCGGCACGCCCATGGTCAGCAAATGGTCGGAGCGAAAACCCAAATCGACACGCCGCAGATTCCATAGCGTCTCAATCATCAGAGCCGCGCCCACCAGTAACGCAAAAGCCATCGCAAATTGCCCTACGACCAAGGTGTCTCGCAACCGCACGCCTCCGCGTGATTCGCCGGCTCGACCACCTTCCTTGAGCGATTCCTGCAAAGAAACATCCGTCGCCCGCAAAGCCGGCACCAAACCAAAAATCAGGCCCGCCAGAATCGAGACGCCCGCCGTGAACAGCAGCACTTTCCCGCTTAGCGCGAAACCATTCCCGGCAATCTGCGAAGGTACGAGATTTTTGAACACGCTCCAGCAAAGCCGTCCGACGAGGAGCCCCGCCACTCCCCCGGCAACCGAAAGCAGCATGCTTTCCGTAATGAGTTGAGCGGCGATCTGCGCGCGGCTCGCTCCCAATGCGATTCGCACGGCAATTTCCCGGCGGCGTCCGGCGGACCGGGCCAGAAGGAGATTCGCCAGGTTCGAGCAGGCAATCAGCAGCACCAGAACGGCCGCGATTTGCAATACCCACAAACCTGTTGCCGTGTCGCCAGCAAATTGTTCGCGCACGGGAACGACCACCGCGCCGATATTCGTATTCGTGTCGGGATACTGCTGCTGCAAACGCTTGGCGATCACGTCCATGTCGTGTTGCGCGCGTTCGCGCGTAACGCCAGGCTTCATCCGCGCAACGACCTCGAGGTTGTGGCGCGTGCGCCTTGCGAGATCTTCGGAGGTGAAAGAAGCCGGTATCCAGTAATCCGTTTGATGGTCTGGAAAGAAGAAGCCGCGAGGCATGATGCCGATCACTGTCGTCGCTTCGTCGTCCATCAGGATGGAACGCCCCACGACGGCTGAGTTGCCGCCGAAGCGTCGCTGCCAAAAAGCGTAGCTCAGCACCACCACCTTGCGATGGGCAGCATCCTCTTCGACAGTAAACGGCCGCCCGAGGGCTGGCTGAACACCAAGCACATCAAAAAAATTCGGCGTTACGCGTCGGCCGAGGGCTTGCTCAGGCGCTTGATCGCCGTTGAAGGCGGCCTCGGAGTAACGGATCGCCGCCATATCCGTGAAGACCTGGTTCTGAGCGCGCCAATCGACGTAATTGGCCGCAGCCGGCGTGTTTCGAGAGAAGCCGAGATACGATGCGTCTTCCCAGACCATCACCAGCCGGCTGGGATTGCCATAAGGCAGAGGGCGAAGAAGCACTCCTTCTACCGCGCTGAAAATAGCCGTGTTGGCGCCGATTCCCAGCGCCAGGGCCGCAAGCGCAACGGCGAAAAAACCAGGATTGCGCTTCACTTGGCGAAAGGCAGTGCGCAGGTGGGCGTAGAGGTTCATGCCGTAGAAGACGTAGGAAGGACAAAAAGGTTCCTCAGTGTCCGGCTTATTATGCAAAATGACGACCCGGCTACTGGCAGAGGATCGCGCGCATTCTGCCTAGCCGGCCGACGGTTCATTTCGATCAGAGTTGGGTCTTGCCGATATTCTTCTTGATGGTTTTATGCAAGATGGATAAGCCGACCGTCGGATGTTCACGGGTACCACTGATCGAAATGGGAATGACCGCGCCTGCGCCGTTTTTCTCGAATAATGGATCGAGGAGTTTCAGAAAGAAAGATTTGGTGCCCGTGACGGTTTGCGAGAGATGCGCTTGAAGACGCAAATGGCCCTTGAGGTCGATATCGCCGCCCACCAACTTGTAAGTGCCTGAGAGATCGATAGCCGCGCCCGGAATGCTGAAAGACAGATTTGAAAATGTGACGATTCCTTTTTCCAGGTGAAAATTGCCGTGGAGATTGGAGACCGCGCTGCCGGCGTCGGTGTCCTCTGGCTTGCCCTCGGCGTGGCGGCTGAGCGATTCAAGTTTTTGGCGGACTTCCGGGCTGGACCAGCGCGCGTCGTCGATACCGATCTGTCCGTCGAGAACCATCTTATCGAGAACTTTCTCCTTGCCAGGAGGCAGAAGCAATTTCGCGGTGATCTTTGCGGGACCGGTGAGGATGGGCTTCTCGGAATTCATGGCGAGACTCAGAATGTCCTGGATGCGTGCATTGGGTGCGTGGACATCGAGGGCGATCCTGTGGCCCACGTGGCCGGGCTCATTGATCACGCTGCCCTCGGCGATGATAACGGATTGGATCAGGGTGGCGCGCACGGGATGAAGAAGAGTGTCCCCGTTGGTTCCGTCGACCGTGGCGGAATATTCGGTGTGCAATGGCACGGGCTTGCCAATTTTGTCGAGAGAGAAATCGGGCGTGTCCGTTTCGCCGTTTACCGCAAGCTCGGAAAGTCCGCCGGAGAATCTGCCCGTCGAAGACAAAATTCCGGCAATGCCCGGAAAAGGCCCAAGATCGGCATCCGTGAATTTGTACGAGCCTGAAACGGGCGTTGCTCCGGGATCGTCGAGATCCCAGGGACCGAAATCTCCGCTGGTGTCGATTTCTCCTTTGGGTTTCGCGTTTGTCAGTGTTCCGTGAAAGCGGAAAGGCTTATCCACGCTGGCCGCGTGCAAATCCAGGTCGTGGATGTCCCATTCCAGCGGCTCTTTTGGGGGTTTGCCTGGCTCTGGTTTTCTGGGGAGCGTGATGAGTATGGTGTTCTTGCAGATGACTTCATCGACGATCAAAGAAGAGATTAAATTGTTCGGTTTTCCAGAGTCGCTAACTTTCGGTGCCTTTTTTTCTCCGCGAGGCGGGATGGTGATGGTCATGCTCTCGACTTTTGCGCTCGAAACGAGTTGTGGAAGATGAAGAAGAGCAATCACTCCGAGGTCAAACGAAAACTTGTCAATGTGAATGAGCGGCGGAACATCGGTACGATCGTGGAAATAAATGGTCAAGTCTTCACCCGTCACGCCTAAGTGAGGGAATCCGGTGACGTGAAGAGTTGCGAGTTCCACGCGGCTTTGAAAATGATCGCTGAGCGAGCGGATAACCCAAAGGCGCACGAAGTTGTCCATGTGGCGCGCGCGCCAGCTGACGATCGCCCCGACGGCGATGAATGCCAACAAAACGGCTCCCAGTATGATCAGCAGTTTTCGAGAGACTTTTCCGGCCTGGCTCATGCATGAAGTGTCTCAGAATCTGCAAGCACACCGCATACAGAGAAACGTGTAGTCAGCTCGGAATTATGGACGGCGGCAGGACGGCAAGGCAGACCGCGCGGGGCCGCGAGAGATTCCAGAGCTACCGCAAAAGAATTATTTGGAGCCAAAAATCTCGGGATGCGAAGGTTTAGCAGCGCTAGCCGAGGAAGCCACGTTTAGAGCCACGTCGAATGCAAGAGTGACCGGAGGCAGGCAGATTTCCGTGCTGCAGGCTTGATACCGGAGTTTCAGCGGAATGTGTTGCGCTCCGAGAGGAGCGATCGCCAGCACGGTGGCGGGAAGCCGGAGAACGATCGTGCCCTCGTACACGTTTAGGGGCGTCTGGGAGAAAGTGAAGGTATGCAGCGCGCCCTTGGGGTAGGAAACTTCGCCCAGTTGAAAGCCGGACGGGGCGTTGGCGCGGAGATCAGTAGCGATGAGGTAGTCCGCGGATTTTTCGCGCGCGTTAATGTGGAAACCTGGGCGGATTTTCGCGACGACCGCAATTTGGAATTGGCTGCCGCGGCCGACGGGATCGAACGAAACGTAGACTGTTGGAGCGACGACGTCCTTCGGAGAAGGAACGTCCTGAGGCGCGGAAGGCAAAGCCGCGACAGCTACGACAAGCAAGATACCGACGACGATGGCGGCAACGAATTTCATAGCTTAACGGGTGCGCCGAGCTGCTGGGATACCACGCGGTTCATGACCTCGAAAAGGTCCTCGCCGGTTTTTTCCAGGACGAATGTGTTCTTCGTTTCCGACCATCCAAGCTTGAAGGAAGTGGAAAGCGCGGAAATCCAGATTTCACGAATCGGCGTGTTCGGCGAAATCACGAACTTCGCTTCTTCGGGCTCCTCAAAAATGACCTCAAGCTTGCCGCTTTCGCCTTCGACATCGAAGTCGTGCTCGTCCGCAAGCACGAGCAATCGCTTCTTAAGTTCAGCGAAGGCCGCATCCGCTTTTCGTTGAAAATCTTTTTCCTCGAGCATGGCTTCAGCGTATCAGAGTTGAGATTCTATGGCTTTGCTCATTTCGTCGTAGTCGATCATGCCGGTGATGCGCTTGATTTGTTTGCCGTCGCGGGAAATGAGGATGCTGGTGGGGTAACCGAAGAGGCCGCCGAATTTATCGGCAGCATCGTCGTTGCCGATGAGGATTTCGTAGCTCATGGGAAGCTTTTGTCCTTCGACGTCGAAACGTTCCTTGGCGACGAAGGGAGCGACCACGCTCTTGCCTTCCTCGTCGAGGGCGATGCCGAGGACAGCGAAACCTTTCGGGCCGTATTGTTGCTGCAATTCGATGAGCCAGGGAATTTCGGTGCGGCAGGGATCGCACCAGGTGGCCCAGAAATTGACGAGGACGACTTTGCCTTTATACCCGCTGAGGGCAACGTCATTTCCAGCGAGATCCTTCAGCGTGAGAGCGGGCTCTGGCAAGCCAGTTTCGGGGCTATCGGCTTTCAGGACGGTATTGCTGGCTTTTGCTTTGACGCGCGTCGCCTTATCCGCAAAGTAAGTCGCAGCGATCAAGGCCAGAACGGTTACGAGGACCAACATCGTTTTCTTCATTGCATTCCTCAATTTCAATTATACCCGAACTTGAATTCTTTGCCTTCGGCAGGCGTGAACCGAGTCTGCTTACTTCGTCTGCCTACTTCGCCGGTTTACTTCACGCCGGTCAGCGATTTTTCCAACCACAGCACAGCATTATTCAGAAAACCCAATTTGCCGGCCAGCCAGGTCAGCTTGTTCACGAAGACCAGCCCACCCACGAACAGCAACAAAACGCCACTAAGCAGTTCGACGGCGTGGAGATACTTTCGGAAGCGTTGATAGAACTTGAGAAATTGTCCAATGCCAAGCGCCGTCAGCAGGAAGGGTACGGCCAAACCCGCGGAATAAACCGCAAGCAGCAAAATCCCGCGCGCAATCGTATCGCTTGCGGCGGCCAGCGCAAGCACCGTGGCCAAAATAGGTCCGATGCACGGCGTCCAGCCAAACGCGAATGCGAAGCCAAGAAAGAAACCGCTGAATAAGCCGGGTTTCGTGCTGGTGCTGCGCAGGTGCACGTCGCGATTAAGCCACTTTGCCAGTGCTGGACCAAAAAAGCCGATGAGCGAGAGCGAAAAAAAATGAACCCAGCCGAGGCCAAAGAACAACGGCCCGTGATGGAGTATCGCAGCAACTCCCAAAACCACGAGGACCGATCCCACAATCATGCCGATGCGAAAAGTAAGCTTCACCAGCGCTCCGACCAGGTGCAGGCCAAAAAGCAAAATCAGCGCGCCAGCAATGGGTGCGAGCATTGCACGATTTTTCAGAAGAAAAGTGCCGACAGCGCTTGCCGAAGCGCCGAACGAAATGAAAACGACGGAGAAGCCGACGACAAAGGAAAGCGCGGAAGCGAAAAGGCCGCCTCGCGGCTGCTGGCCCTGCCGCAATTGCTCCACGCCGATGCCGGAGAGCATCGAGATGTAGCCTGGAACGAGAGGAAGTACGCAGGGCGAGAGAAATGAAACCAGCCCTGCGATGAATGCTGCTGACAAAGGAACGTCAATCATTTTTTCGGAACCTAAGCTGGCCTTCCCTGGCGAACTTGAATTGTGCTTACGCTATCTGGCTTTACACAAAACGCAGTTACGCCAGATTGTGTAATCAGTTTTGTTTCTTGATCGAGCTTCCTTATTCTCCCATAAAGAGCAGGAAATCGCGTACACGCTGGCTCCACGAGACCCGCGGCAAGTCGATTAGACGCAGGCGAACCTGAATAGATACTTGCGGCACGAAACGGGCGACAGGTGAAGGGTTTGGCTGACGCGTTCAACTCCCGTGTGCTGGTAACGCGCTTGCAACTGATGGAAGGCGAAGGGTTTGTTTTACGTACCGTTGGCCGCGACCTTGCTCTCTGCTCTCAGCGGCGCTGGACCGGCGCTGGGCAGGTGGCTATGCAATGGACACCCAATAAGGTGACGGCGCTGCGCGTGGGCGTGGGATTTGCGGCGGTTAGTTTGTTTGGGCGCGGGCCGTGGGCGAATCTTGCGGCGGTTGGACTAACCGTGGCGACGATTGCGTTGGATGCGTTGGATGGGCACATCGCGCGGCGAAAGAATCTCGCTACGCCGATGGGGGCGCAGCTCGATATTCTCGGCGACCGCATGATCGAAAACGTGTACTTCACGTACTTCGCCGTTGTGGGGATGGTGTCGCTCTGGCTGCCCGTTTTCTTTTTTGCGCGGGGAGCGGCGACAGATCTCCTGCGCGGGCTAGCGCTGCGCGCGGGGCACTCCGGCTGGGGCGCGAACGCGATGTTGAAGACGTGGTGGGGACGCGCGCTAGTCGCATCGCGCTGGAGCCGCGGTTTGTATGCGGCGATGAAGTGCCTGTGCTTTTGCTACCTCGGACTGGAGTTGGCGCTGACGCGCGGGCCGGTGGCGCTGCTTGGTGGAATGACCTCGGATGCGCACGCGTTGGTTCGTGTGGGCGCTCATCTCCTGACGTGGATGACGGCTGCGTTTTGTTTGTTGCGTGGGTTGCCAGTGTTGGCTGAGGGATGGCGGTTCGTCTCGGGAGTCGGGCAGGTTCGACGCGTGAAGAGAATCGAGCAGGGGGCGATGTAATGACGAGGAAGGAGGAAAAGGAAGTAAAGGAGGTAGTGGGGGTAGAGGAGGTAGAGGAGGTAGAGGAGAAGAGTGCAGGTGTCGCGGCGTTTTTTGATTTGGACGGAACGCTCATGTGCCTCCCGTCTTTGGAGAGAAGATTTTTCTCGATGCTGCGATATCGGGGGTTGGTCGGGATTCGGAATTGTTTTTCGTGGTTGAGGGAAGCCGCGCGGCTCTTGCCACGGGGGATCGGGCAAATTATGCACGGAAATAAAATGCATTTGCGAGGCGTGCACACGGAGGAGGTGCTTAGTGGGGCAGCCATCCCTGTTCGTAGGTTTGCGGATGATCTGGAAGTGAGAAGAGCCGAAAAAATAGAAGAAAGAAAGAGACAGACAAGACTGCCTGTCCCTCTTTTTGCTCAGGCGATCGAGCGGGTGGCTTGGCATGCGGAACACGGACATTTGATTGTGATTGTGAGCGGAACCTTGGAGTGCTTGGCGGAAGAGGCGGCTCGCGAGCTGGAAGCAAGACTTGGCGCGCGTGATTTGGCGGGCACGATTCGGGTTTGCGCGACGCGGCTGGAAACAGTGGACGGAAGATGGACGGGACGCGTTGTTGGGGAAGCGATGTTCGGCGAAGCCAAGGCGCGAGCGATTCGGGGAATCGCGGCGGAAGCGGATTTGGATTTGTCGCGTTGCTTCGCGTATGGAGACAGCGCGAGCGATAAGTGGATGCTCGAGTGTGTGGGCAAGCCCGCGGCGGTGAATCCGTCGAATGATTTGGCGCGGATTGCACGACGAAATGATTGGATGATTTTGCGATGGGGAAAAGAAAAAACTTTTGCACAGAGGACGCCGAGAGCGCAGAGGGCACAGAGAGAGGAAGAGGTTGAGCACGATCTGCAGGTGGTGGGGACCAAGGCGGGATTCCGGGCATGAATAACGTTGAGAGAAGTGAATACAAAGGGCGTGAATACGCGATCGAGTGGTGTGACGCCCCGCTTGAGAACGGCGAGAGCGGAGCGGCTGTTGAATTGACGACGCAGAGTCCTGGCGGGATCTTGGAGCGCGAATTGGCGGCGGCTTGGGCGGCTTGCGGAGTATTTGAGTTTGTAGCGCTGGGATATTTGGGAATTTCGAGTGCGTTGATCGTTTTGTTTGCGGAAAATTTGGCGCATCCGGCGCGGTTGGTTGGATTGCAGGCGCTGGTGGCCACGGTGATTCTTTTTTTGTGCAGAACAGAGGCGCGCGTTTCCGGACGTGAACGGAGCGGCAACGAGGGGAGCGGCCGGACTGACGTGAGCGCCTATCTTACTTTGGCGCAAGGAAGCAAGAGGACAGACAAGAGTGTCTCTCCTACTTTGGGGTTCTGGCATTTTTGGCGGCACTGGTATCCGCATCTTTTCTTTTTGTTTTGCTTTGAGGAGTTGGGGCGGCTAGTGCATTTGGTTCAGCCGAGGTGGCAGGATGCGAAGTTGATTGCGTTCGACCATTGGCTGACTGGCGTGCACCCTACTGTTTGGCTCGAGCAGTTCGCCACTCCGGCGCGAAACGATTTCATGCAGTTTGTTTATTTGACGTACTTCACGTACTTGCTGGTGGTTGGCGGCATTTTGTATTACCGGCGGGATTGGCACGGCTATTGGTCGGTGATGACGTACTCGGCGGTGGGCTACGCGATCGGGTATCTGGTCGCGATTTTCTTTCCGATCGAGAGCCCGTGGTTTTCGATGGCCGGTGGGTGGCACGGTCCGTTGCAAGGCGGGGCGGCAACTTCCGTGATTAATTTCATCGAGCACTACGGGCGTGTGCGCGGGGCGGCGTTTCCGTCAGAGCATGTGGCTGGGGCGGTCGCGGCCACGTGGGGCGCCTGGCGGCACCGGAGATGGCTGTTCTGGGTAATGCTGCCGCTGGTGCTGTGCATGTGCGTCTCGACGATTTGGGGCCGCTATCATTATGTCGCTGATATTTTCGGTGGCATGGTCACCGGGACGCTTGGTTATGTTATCGGCGGTTGGCTGATGAGGTCGCGAGGCGCGATGAGGAGCAATTAGCGACGCGCAATGGCTGATTTTCGATTGGAGGCCTTGCATCGAGTGTCTTCCGGATTTGTTTCAAACGTTTGTCACACTGAGCACGTTGCCATCGGGATCTTTAAACCAAGCCACCTGCACAGTTCCGCCGGGGATGGTCAAGATGCCAAGGTCGTCATGATGGAAGTGCGGGTAGAGATTGAAGGCGACACCTTTTTCGCGCAGGGCTTTCACGCTGGCCGGAACATCTTCGACGCGGAAGCCGAGTATGGTGTGTTCGTGTGCGGCGAAATCTGGTACGGCGGAGATGCGCAGAGTGACTCCGGCTATGTTGAAGACGGAGGCGAAGTTGTCTTCCGAGGCCAGGGGCAGACCAAGGGTGTCGCGATAGAACACCGTGGCGCGTGTGCGGTCTCTCGTGCAGATTATGATTGCCGGCTTTGCAGCTTCCAGAATGCCCATGTGGTGGTTCCTTTCTTCTAATATTCCAAGCCCACTACTGCTCGAATGGTTTCCGCTATCGCGCAGGTTCGACGCGAGTACAGGAATCCTCCGGGAAGCCCCTCCCCTTTTTTTGTAAGTGCGGATTCTAAAGGACTTTAAGTCCTGTGTTTTGGAAGTGCGGATTTTAAAGGAGTTGCGAGCGAGTTCTCAGAAGTGCGTACTCTAATGGACTTAGCATTTTGTCGAGCTTTTTCGTAGCAAGCCCATTCGGGCGATTTTGTAAGTGGCGATGCTTGCGGACTTCCTTGGCTAAATCCTGCGAGATCAGGGAGCTTTTGGTGCTCCAGGCATTGCTGCAGGATCTGACCTTACTGGAACAAAAGCCCTCAAAAAAGAAAGAGCGGCAAACGGGCTGCCGCTCTTTACGGGTTATGGAATTCCCTAGAAACAAAAATAGCAAGTCGGGTTGGCGGAGTCAATCAGAATCGGGTTGCAGGCGGAGGACGAGTTGAGTTGAGGTTGAGTTGAGTATTCGGGGCAGGCGTTGAGAAAAGAAAGACGGGCACGGCGTGCCGTGCCTCTATGAGATGGAGGGGCGGCGGTAGTCGGAGTGGGTGCGCTCGAAGGCTTGGGCGATTTGCAGGAGGAGATATTCATGGGAGCCAGCGCCGATGAGTTGGAGCCCAACCGGAAGGCCTTCTCGAGTGAAACCACAGGGGACGGAGATGGCGGGAACGCCGGCGAGATTGGCCGGGCGATTGGGGCGGAGGAGCAGTGCGCGTGTGGAGTGATCTTTGCCGGCGAGGCGGAGGGACTCCTGGCCAATTTGAGGAGCAGTGATAGGAGTCGTTGGGACGGCGAGCGCATTTATGCCTGAGTCTTCCAATGCTTGATGGAATTGGCGGATGAATTTCTCGCGGAGTTCGAGGGCTGAGAGATATGCCGTGGCCGCCACTTTCGTTCCCATTTCGAGGCGTGAGCTGACGTCTTCGCCGTAATCGGCGACGCGAGAGGGAAACCATCCGGACTGCTGATGGTAGTGGGCAGCTTCGGGCCAAGCGATCTGGTTTCCGGCGTTTTCCGTTTCGTGGAGCAGGGGCAGAGAGATTTTCTTAAGGCGCGCACCTTGTTTTTTCAGGACGCGGATGGCTTCGTCGAAGGCGGATTGGACGTCTGGCGAGAGTACGTCGAGGAAAAAGTCCGTAGGAATGCCGAGCGTGAATTTGCGGGACTTGGCGGAGGATTTCTTTTTAGTGCGAGAAATTGGCCCGCCGTTTCGGCTTTGAAGGATTGGCTCGAGAAGAAGAGCCGCGTCTTGCACGGAGCGAGCCAGCGGCCCGGCACAATCGAGGCTGAGCGAGAGGGGAATAATGCCGCCCACATTGACGCGGCCGAGAGTGGGCTTGAGGCCGACGATACCGCAGAGGGAGGCGGGGATGCGGATGGAACCGCCCGTGTCTGTTCCGATGCTGCCGTAGCAGAGGCCGGCGGCGACGGAGGCAGCGGAGCCACCGCTGGAGCCACCGGGAATGCGCGCGAGATCCCAGGGATTGTGGACGGGGCCGTAATGCGGGTTGTTGTTGGTGACGCCGTAGGCGAACTCGTGCATGTTGGTTTTGCCGAGGATGACGACGCCGGCTTCCTTGAGTTGTGTGACGACAACGGCGTCGTGTTGCGGAATGAACTGGGCGAGGATGCGCGAGCCGGCGGTGGTCGGGATATTTTCCGTGTAGATGTTGTCTTTCAGCGAGATGGGGATGCCGTGAAGAGGGCCACGATCGCAATGGCGGCCGCGGGATGCGAAGAGTTCGGTTTCGGCTTTTTTGGCCTGGGCCAGGGCAAGCTCGGAAGTGACGGTGATATAGGAGTTAAGTCTGGGATCGAACTGGATGATGCGAGAAAGCATAAGGCGGGTGAGCTCGACGGGAGAGAGTTTGCGTTTGCGGAAGAGGCGGGCGATCTCTTCGATGGAGGCGAAGGCTAGGTCGGTGTCAGAAGTTGGAGGCACGGTGGAATAGGAAACAGGAAGAGAATTTAGCACAGAGCGCACGGAGGGCACAGAGGAGACGGAGGAGGGAAGGATAGTGGATCGATGTTCCAAGAATGCGTTTCCGAGTCATTTCCGAATAGTCGACGACCTGCCCGGAAGGTATATTGCCCCCACTTCCGCCACAGGAGCCAAGGTAAACGTCGCTGGATGTACGGGTGAAAAGTTACAAAGCACTTGCTATAACATACGAATGCGCCTACCTGATTACGCACCCCGGCCCGCACACATTAAATGGCTCCTCGATTCTGATCCGGCCATCCGTTGGCAGGTCATGAGGGACCTTACTGGTGAAGCCCCCAACGCGATTGCAGCCGAGCGATCGCGCGTCGCAACCGAAGGCTGGGGAGCCCAGCTTCTCGCTTGCCAATCTCCTTCCGGAAACTGGGGAGGAAGCCCACGCGGCTGGAGAGACGATTTGCCGAAGGACGACCGAGATTTGCTTGTTACCCTCTACAGTCTCGTCGTCTTGATGGACCTCGGTCTCGACCCCGCCAGTGCGGAAGCTCGCAAAATGATCGACCGGGTCGACAAGCGGCTCGTGTTCAAGCGGCTCAACAACCGGCCTTACCTTCATGGCGAAACGGAGCCCTGCATCAATGGCAGAATCCTCGGCATCGGATCGTATTTCAAAATGCCGAACGACGCACTGGCCTATCGACTCTTGGGCGAGCAGCTTGCAGACGGCGGCTGGAACTGCGAAGCACCAAAGAGCCGGTGTTCTTCGTTCCACACCACCATCTGCGTGCTCGAAGGACTGCTTGAATACGAACGATCGGAGCGCAAATCAGCGGCCATCACGAACGCCCGCAAGCGGGGCGAAAACTATCTGCTCGAGCGCAAGATGTTCCGCTCGCTTCGAACCGGCGAAGTCATTAAGAAACGCTGGCTGCGCTTCGCGTTCCCGACGTTTTGGTATTACGACGTCTTGCGCGGACTCGATTACCTGCGGAAGGCAGGAATCAGACCCGACAGCCGCGTCAGGGACGCCATCAAAATCGTGATGGAGCGCCGCCACCAGAACGGACGCTGGCCGCTCAACCTCCTTCATTCCGAATATATTCCGTTGAAGATGGAAACCAGCGTTGGCAGCGCAAGCCGTTGGAATACGCTGCGTGCACTTCGAGTTCTGCGCTGGTACGGCAAGGCAGCGTGTTAGTTGCGACTTGGGATTGCTCACGCTGTGGCTTGGGTCAGAAAAGTTTCGAGAGCGGAGAAAAACTAGAAGATTCTTTCCTGACGGCGGAGATTGCCGAAGGAGCCGATGTTGGCAATGATGAAGGTGGCGGTGAAACGATTCTCAGTGCGCACGGTGCCGAGGTCGATGCGGCGGTATTCAAGGGCGAGGCCGCAGCAACTACCGTTGTAACTGATTTGCACGAGCTGATTTTGCAAGATCTTGTCCGTGAAATCGTAGCTGATGCCGGTCGTGAAATTGAAGCCTTTGCGAGTGAGGTTTCCGTAGCCGATAAGGGCGCGGACTTGATTGGAGAGCGGCTGCGAAAAGGGCTGAAAATTAGGAGGAGGCGGCATCAGGAGATCGGCAGCGACGGGATTATCGTTCAAGCGAAAGAAAGCGATGGTGGAGAAGAATTCGCTGTAGGGCTTCACCTTGAGGAGGGTGCCGACAGTGACGAGCCGCTGGATTTGAGGATCGTACTGGAGGATTTGTTCGAGGTCGTAAAGGCCGCCGGGGGTGACCTTGAAATCGCTGAGGATAGGAGACCAGTTGCGGGGGCCGAATGCGAAAGCAAAGGGCGAGATGGAATCGAGAGCCTCGAAAACGTTGCGCTGGCCGTTCACGATAGCGCCGCCAAAAGTTGGGTCGAAATAGTGTTCCTGGAGCAAGCTCCAGGTGATCAACTCCTGTGGCTGATCATCACCCGTCTTGAGGAAGAGCCTTTGCGTGATGCCGTATTCGACCTGGTTGGTGTCGGTCAAGGTGGAATCGGAGTTGAAGCGGATAAAATCGGCGAAATTATCCACGCCGCCCACATAGTGGTAGGAGACCACGGGCTCGATGGTGTGCTTGTACCTCTTGCGAGGCTTGTTTTTATCGAGAGATGAGCGGTCGAAAAACCGTTCAAACGTAGGGAGACGCAAATCGACGGTAAGTTCCCCGGTGTTGCGGGTGATCGATTGTGAGGTGGGCAGTCCCGCCGAGTTATAGGAATCGCCGAAGTAGGTGGTGCGAAACGTTGCGGCAGTGGTGATGCCGAACCAGTCGGCGACGTGCAGGGGAATGGTGACCGTCGGGGCAAATTCGGTGCTGGGAACGAAGGCAGCGGTATTCAGGGGAGTGTCGTCCTGACGATGCAGGGCTCCAGCATAAGCGTCGAATGAAAAATAGATGGGCAGATTCTCCCACGGCGCTTGCTCGACGGAGCTGAAGCGGACTTCCGGAGCGTTACGCAGCGAGACGCTGACGGCCGGCGAGGTGACACCGGTGGTGAGCGACGTGATGGGAATGCTGAGGAAAGTTTTGTCGGAGAGGGCGGCGATATTCAGGCTGAACCCGCGGAAATTATTGGTGAGGAAAGTGGCGCTGCGAACTTCGGAAGTGATGGCGTCGCCGAAAGAGTCCGCGAAAGCGAGACGGAAGGTCAGTGAAGAGAGTTCGTTGATGTCCGCGACAAAGCGCCAGCCCTCGGGAAGAAGAGACTGAACTTCGAGGCGCTGCTGGTGTCCGCCTTGCCGTTCGAGAACGGAGGTGTCGTTCGCGCCGGGGACTTCGATGCCGCGATCGATGACGCCAAAATAGGTGTATTGGACGGAAGTGTTCTCGAAAGGGCGGGCGCGAAATTCGGCACGCTCTGCGGAACCACGCTTGGAAAAATACTCGGCTCCCAACGTAGTATCGAGCCAGGGTTTCGGCGCCAAGTAAAAAGAATCGCCGAAGACAAAACCCTTGGTATTGCTCTGACTAATGACGGGGAGCAGGATGCCTGATTGGCGGATTTTCTCCCCCGCGGGTGCCGTAGCGTAGGGCAGCCAGACGAGCGGGACATGATACAGCCGAAAGTTGGCGTTGACGAGAGCGACAGTTTTATCGAGGCGAATACGCGCGTGAGGGGCATAAAACTGCCACGTAGGGTGCTGTGGATCGCAGATGGTGATCCAGCCGCGGCTAACGAGATAGATGTCGTTGGCGAATCGTTCGACTTCGGGAGCCTGGAAATAAAGAGGATTCTGCGAAATCAGGATCAAGGGATTGGCATGGCGTTCGATTCTTACGGTGCCCTTAACGTTCGTAAAAGTGCCGTGCCCGGTGCTTACGTTGTAATGAGCCTCATCGGCTTCGAGGTGTTCATTGTTGTAATCGAACCGGACATGTCCGCGGGCGATGGATTCGGAAGTTTGTTCGTTGTATTCGACGTGATCTGCCTGGAGGCGCTGGCCTCCATAATGTATATCTACGTCCTCGTCGGCAATAAAAAGGTCGCCACGTTTTTGTTGCGGGCCGCGAGACCAGATCTCTACGTCGCCGGCTTTGCCTGAATGAAGAGGAGCCTGCTGGGCGAAGGAAACAGGCAGCGCCGGTCCATAGAGGAAATAAAAGAGCATTGCAATATAGAGGAAGAAGCGGGGCGCGGACATAATCCGGGCATGGGAGCGACCATTCACGCGAAACATTTGGGCGACGAAAACAGTTGGATAGCCTAGCATGCGACTCGATGGATGTGTAGCGGAGACGGACTGGGCCACGTGGGAAGATGGCAAATGTACGCTCGCCGGAGCATGGGCTTGAGATGGACTTTTGCAAATGGGGAGTTGGCTGGTAACTCTTGCGGGAGGCACACGGATGTACTGGGCTTTTTGAAGAAAAAGTCATTCGAACGGCTAGAGTCCGGAAAGTATTGAGTTTAAAGGAGTTGCAAGAGCGGGCTCTGTGCGACCGGAAGACGCTCTCGAAGAGTCACGGGATCTCACGTGGACTTGGCAGGGCCGAAGTACATTGGATTTGAACTGATTATCAGGAGGGAAGAAAGCTACGGGTGGAAGAGGTGTCTTCCGGCGAGTTTTAAAGAGACCGCAACTTTTGTTCCGTTTTGGAGTTAAACTAGGTAGGTGCTTCAGATGGAGTGAGACACCTGAATGCACTTAGATCCAAGGGATTTGAAAGACGCGGTTCGGATCTAGCGAGGAAAAGACCATGCGTTACCTAAAGTATTTTGCTTTGTTGGCGTTGCTCGGATTTGTGGCGGTCGCGCCGTCCCAGGCGCAGGTTCGGGTAGGAGTGGGTCTCGGAGTCGGCCCGGGCTATTATGGCGACTATGCGGCGCCCGTTTGCACTTACGGCTACTATGGCTATTATCCGTATGCTTGCGCGCCTTACGGCTATTACGGACCCGATTGGTTCTATGGCGGCCTCTTTATTGGCGCCGGGCCGTGGTTCCATGGCTTCCGCGGGGGCTTCGGTTTCCGGGGACGCGGCGGATTTGGATTTAACGGACGAGGCGGAGCATTCGGACGCGGGTTTGCTGGCCGCGGATCCGCGTTTGCCGGACGAGGCGGGTTTGCCCGCGGCGGAGTGGTTACCAGAGGCTCCGTAGGCGGCGGGTTCCGTGGCGGCAATAGAGGTGGATTCGCCCGCGGTGGTGGAGGCTTCCACGGTGGCGGCGGATCTCATGGCGGCGGCGGATTCCACGGCGGCGGCCATGGTGGCGGACATCGGTAATTGAAATAGAGTCTGAGTGATAGAAATGAAGCGGCTGGCAGCAATTGCTGCCAGCCGTTTTTCTTTGTGTGAATAGTTGGCAGCGAAGGTTCTGTCATGTGGAACCTGGACGATGCAATGTGGTCGTTCGGCGTTCGGTTTTCTGCGGCTTGAGCTAGGCAATTCTCTATCGTAAGGTACAGGCTGTGAGTCCCGCGGCGAAGACATCGGCATTGCGCACGATCAATTGGTTTTCTGCTGAGAGGAAAAACTAGGTGCCGACCCTCGAGCTGGTTCATTCGGGGCACGCCCCTGGCCTCAGTCCTGTCTCGATTTACTACCGCGAATTTGGGAGCGGGAGGCCTCTGGTTTTTCTTCATGGCGGCTGGGGGTATGGGGTTTATCCGTTCGACCGGCAAATCGAGGAGTTCAAAGACGAGTTCCGCATTTTGATACCGGACCGCTCCGGGTACGGACATTCGACGAGAATTTCAGAAGAGATGCCGCTCGATTTTCACCGCAGAGCAGCGGAGGAAACGATCGCGTTTCTGGATGCGCTGGGCATCGAGCGTGCCGTGCTTTGGGGCCACAGCGACGGAGCCGTCATCGCAGCGATGACCGGAATGATGGCGCCGAAACGTTGCGAGTGCGTGATTTTGGAGGCGTTCCACTACTTGCGCCGAAAACCCGGGTCGCGGTCATTTTTCGAACGATTTGCCGCGCGTCCTGAAGAGCTTGGTGGAGAGACGAAGAAGCTGCTTTCGGAAGACCACGGAGAGGATCATTGGCCAACAGCGCTGCGGCGAAATTGCGGGGTTTGGTTCCGGCTTGCGGATCAGGTGAAGAGGCCGGAAGAAGATTTGTACGATGGGCGGCTAGGCGAGCTGGCGGTTCCTACATTATTCCTGCATGGAAGCCTCGATCCGCGAACCGAGCCCGGCGAAATGGAGCGCGTCCGAAACGTGCTGCCACAAGCAGCGATGAAGTTTGTTGCGAATGGCAAACATAGTCCACACAGCGAAGAGGCTGCGTTTGAAGAGTGCAACGCGATTGCGAGAGAGTTCCTGAGCGGGTGCGCGCAGAGCGGCGGCGTATTCAGGCCGTCTTTCACCGAAAACTGAGAAATCGAAACCGTAGGCGGGTGTCATTTTGGCGAACAGGCGGCCGAGCGAGCGATGCCAACGCCGAGACCAAAATTGACGTTCCATTTCGGAGACAAATGCAGATTGATGACGGGGAAAATCTGGTCCTATTGAAGCTGAGTAGATGATTCAAGCGTGCGGATGAGATTTGTCGTAGATGTCCATCAATTGGCGAATGGAAGCGTGCGTGTATTTTTGCGTGGTGGAAAGGGATTGGTGGCCGAGGAGCTCTTGAATGGCGCGAAGATCGGCGCCGTCGGCGAGAAGATGTGTGGCGAAGGCGTGGCGCAGGGAGTGCGGGTGCAAGTCCCAGTTGACGTTGACGAGGCGAACGTATTTTTTGACGATCCGGCCGACGGAGCGCTGCGTGAGGCGGTGGCCGGCGTAGTTTAGGAAAACCGCTTCGGTGCGAGGGGAGTCCTGGTGGCGGCCGCGGGTGGCAGAGGCTTGCGAGAGTAATTGCTCGCGCAGGGGCCAGTACTTGTCGAGCGCTGCCTGGGCTTTTGTGCCGTAGGGGACGATGCGCTCTTTGTCGCCCTTGCCGCGCACGCGGAGCATGCGCTCTTTTTGCTCGATATCGGTGAGGTTGAGGCCGGTGAGCTCGCTCACGCGGAGGCCCGCGGCATAAAGCAATTCAAGCAAAGCGCGATCGCGCCGGAGCAACAGGCCTTCGTCTTCCAGTTTGGCAATCCCCGCTGCGGGAGCTTTTGCCTTGCGCCGCGAACTTGTTTTGGGAGCCTCTCCATTTCCGATAGAGGGCGGACCCATCTCCGCGAGCTGATTCAAGAAGCCATTCATCTCTTCGGCGGAGAGCACGGACGGAATCCGCTTGGGCAATTTAGGAGTGGGCACGAGCCGGGCGGGATTTTCTTGCAAGTGGCCTTCGCGAACGCAGTATTTAAAAAAGGAGCGAAGGGCCGCAAGTTTGCGGGCGATGGAGCTTTTCTGGAGGCCGTGGTCGTGTAAGTGGCCGACGAATTCACGGATGGTTCTGTGCGTGACGTCGTTCAGAGCCGGCGGCTCGAGACCGGGCGGCGAGAGATAGGTTATGAACTGGCCCAGGTCCTTGCCATAGTTTGTAATCGTGTGAGGAGAAGAATTCTTCACCGCGCTGAGATATTCAAGGTATTTGGCAATGGCTGTTTTCATATTGCGCCGCGGACTCTGCAAAGATTCCAGAATCGATTATAGGACACCATCCAGCTACAAGTGTGCCCTATCGGTGCATCTGCTATCAGCAGCGCGCGCCAGTGAACTGACGCCGGAGAACTAGACTTTTGCGCCGACGGGCGCGGCTTCTTCTGGTTGGACTTGCGGCTGCTGCTCTAGTTCTGGGGCGAGCTTTTCCCAGTCGCAGCCTTCTCTTAAGCATGTGTGGACTGTGCCAATTTTGGATTTCTTTTCGACGATAAATGGCGCGCCGCACTTCGGACACGGTTCGGCGATCGGCATCGACGGCGTCGTGAAATCACAATCGGGATAGCGCGAGCAGCCGTAGAAGATGCGCGGCCGGCCGCGGCCGCCTTTCCCTGCGCTGCCACGGCGGACGAATTCGCCCTCGTGGCATTTGGGACATTTGATGCCCATGGTGATTGGGCGAGTGTATTTGCACTTCGGGTAGCCAGAGCAGCCAATGAATTCGCCGAAGCGGCCATGTTTCTTAATCAGACCGTTGCCGCAGAGAGTGCACTTTTCGTCGAGCGGCTCGTCCGGTTGCATGGATTTGCGTGTGCCCTCGACGAGCCGGCGCGTAGTCTGGCAGTCCGGATATGCGGAGCACGCCAGGAACGGTCCGAACCTGCCGGCCTTGATGACCATTTCTTTGCCGCAGTTGTGGCAATACTCGACTTTGGTTTCGCCGGGAGCGGCGTCCGGCACGGCAGGCGACAGATCCTGAATGAAGTCGCAGTCCGGATACCGAGAGCATCCCAAAAAGAAACCCAGGCGGCTGATGCGCTCGAGCAGTTCGCCTTCGCCGCACTTTTCGCATTTCTTTCCGGTGGGGATGCCCGCTTTGTAGGAAAGCATTTCGTCGTCGGCTTTATCCAGGTCGATGACAAACTTTTCCCAGAATTCTTTTACCGCATCGCGCCAGGGGAGCTTGCCTTCTTCGATTTCGTCGAGTTCTTCTTCGAGGCGCGCTGTGAAGGTCACATCGAAAATATCTTCAAAGCTTTTGACGAGCAGCAAGCTCACGCGCTCGCCGAGCATGGTGGGTGAAAAACGGCCCTGCTCCTTGGTGACGTATTCGCGTTCGACGATGACGGAAATGATCGAGGCGTAAGTTGAGGGACGGCCGATGCCTTTTTCTTCGAGGTCTTTGACGAGCGTCGCGTCGTTGTAGCGGGGCGGCGGCTGCGTAAAGTGCTGATCGGGACGGATCTTGTCCAGCTTCAAGGTCTGGCCTTCCGTTACGCGAGGAAGAGCATTGCCTTCACCCTCGTCGCTCTTCTCATCGTCGGCGGTATCCACAACCTCGGATTGGTATACCGCTAAATAACCGGCGAATTTCTGCACCAGTCCCGTCGCGCGGAACGTATAATCGCCCGCCGAAATGTCGATAGTCGTTTGATCGAATACGGCCGGCATCATTTGCGACGCCACGAACCTCTGCCATATCAATTGATATAGCTTGAATTGATCCTCTTTCAGGTATTTGCGGACGTCTTCTGGCGTGCGCGTCACGTCCGTCGGGCGGACTGCTTCGTGCGCCTCTTGCGCGTCTTTCTTGGACTTGTAGTAGTTGGGCTTCTCCGGCAAGTAGGAGGATCCGTATTTTTCGGGAATGAATTCGCGGACTTGCGCGAGCGCATCCTGGGAAACGTTTACGGAGTCCGTGCGCATGTAAGTAATCAGAGCAACGGAACCTTCGTCACCGAGCTCGACGCCTTCATAAAGGCCCTGGGCTACCCGCATTGTATTCTTTGCGGAGTAGCGCAGCCGGTTATAGGAAGCTTGTTGCAGCTTGGAAGTCGTGAAAGGCGGAGGCGGATTTCTTTTCTTTTCTCTTTGCGTGACGCTGGCAACTTGCCACTTCGCTTTGCTTACCGCAGCGACAATCTTATCGGCCGCTTCCTGGTTCTTTACTTCAATGTCCTCACCGTTATGCTTGAAGAGCTTTGCTTCGAACAGCGGCGGCTGGCCAGCGTCGAGCATGGCGTGGATGGTCCAGTATTCCTGAGGGACGAAGGCGCGGATTTCCTGTTCGCGTTCGACGATCAAGCGGAGAGCGACGGTTTGAACGCGCCCCGCGGAAAGACCACGACGGACTTTATCCCAGAGCAGGGGAGAAATCTTGTAACCCACGATGCGGTCGAGCACACGGCGAGCTTGTTGCGCGTCCACCAGGTTGGCGTCCACCTTGCGAGGGTGCTCGAAAGCGGCGCGAATCGCTTTTGGAGTGATTTCATTGAAGGTGACACGAAAGATCTTCTTGGGGTCGATCGCAACGACCTCTTTTTTCGGAACTTCTTTTGGCTCTTCAACAACCGGAGGTTCCGGCTTGGCAAACTTTTTCTTGAAGCGCGAAACCGTGGGCTCTTGCTCCTCAAATTTGGAGGGTTTTGAAAGAACCATGGCAAGGTGCGCGGAGATCGCTTCGCCTTCGCGGTCGGGGTCGCCTGCCAGATAGACGGCGTCGGCGGTGCTGGCCGCTTTCCGTAAGTCGTTAATTACTTTCCCTTTGCCGCTGATGATCTGCAGTGTCGGCTCAAAAATATCTTCGTCGTCAAGCCTGATGATTTTTCCAGGCGGCTTCTCTTTTCCCCTCGTTGTTTTCTTGCTGCCTTTTTTCGTTTTTGATTTCTTCTTCTTTTTTCCGTTGCCTTCTTCTTCGCCGGGCAGACGAATGCCAATCGTCTTTTTGGGCAGGTCCATCACGTGGCCAATGGAGGCCTTCACGATGTAATTCCGCCCCAAATACTTATTAATAGTCTTCGCCTTTGCGGGCGACTCAACAATAACAAGCGAACGGGCCATCTTGTCTTTGTAACCCCGTAATGTTCTGCTGGAAGGGCTTACAGCGCGGCGTGTGTCCTTCTCGCTAACTTATACGTAGATGCTGTTATCAGCCTCTGGGATACTTTCAGAGTTTAGATGCAAGAGCAGGGACAGGAGATTCGCGCCGTATCTACCGCTAAAACAACACCTTACTGAATTGTTTCCCCGGCGATTGCCGCACGATGCCCTTCATTTCCAGGTTAAAAAGCGTAGCGAGAACTTCGGAAGAGTTCAAGCCAGATCGTTCCACGATGTCGTCAATGTGCATGGATTCGTCCGCGCTGAGCAGTTCGTAGATCTTCGTTTCGGACGGGTTCAGCGAAGCGGCGAGAAGCAGTTCCCGCTGCGCTGCCTCGGGCTGCTCGGCTTTCACCAATGCGACGCGCACCGGTGTTGGCAGCTCTTCGATCACGTCTTCAGCGTTAGTCACCAGTTTTGCGCCCTGCTTGATGAGTTGGTTCGGCGCAAAACTGACTGGCTGCGTCACGTTCCCCGGTACGCCGAAAACTTCCCGGCCAAACTCCATCGCCAGCCGCGCCGTGATCAGGGAGCCGCTGTACTGCGCGCCTTCGATAACGATTACTCCGAGGGGCATTCCCGCGACGATGCGATTGCGGATCGGGAAATTTTCCGGCGCGGGATGCGTGTGCAACGGAAATTCGCTGATGATGGCGCCGCGCTCCAAAACTTTTTCGTAAAGCTTCTTGTTTTCTTTTGGGTAGCACACGTCGATTCCTGTGCCGAGGACGCCGACGGCTCTGCCGCTGACGGCCATGGCGCCCTGGTGCCCGATGGCATCGATGCCGCGCGCCATGCCGCTTACAATTACCAGCCCGCGGGCCGCCAAATCGCGGCCGAGACGCTCCGCCATCTGCGTGCCGTACAGAGTCGGTTTCCTGGTGCCTACAATGCTGAGGCAAGGAAGATTCAGGACTTCCGTGTCTCCGCGAACGTACAGCAAGACGGGAGGATCGTAGATATGCAGAAGCGTTTGCGGGTATTCAGGCTCGGTCCAGTTGACGAGACGGCAGCGGTCAATGTTGCCAGCGGCCTTCAATTCCTTTTCCGCGCGCTTGAACGATTCCTTCTTGAAGACCGCTTGAGCGACAGGAGCGGGCAATCTGCATCCTTCGAGCTCGGTTAGTCGCGCACGAAAAACGCCTTCGGGAGAGCCAAAGCGGTTTAGCAATCGCGCGGACAGACGGGAAGCCAAGCCGGGCGTGAGCGCCAGCGCGAGCCAAGAGAGGGATGCGTCCAACTCCATCGCGTGCCGAGCCTATTCGCTGGATAACCGTATTGTCAAGTAAATAGTCTTGTAAATAAGGATCTCGCGTTCAGTTCCACGAACTCTGGCCGCAGTTGGAAGACGGTGGGCAGCCCCCTGCCTACGCCGCCTATTGGCATTCACAAACGATTCTGGTTCGCCGCCGTTGACTTGCACTGAGGCTCGCTTCTACTATGTTGCCAAGCGGCACTTTCTCCCCAATGATTGGCCAAATCATCTCCCACTATCGGATCCTAGAAAAGCTCGGTGGCGGCGGCATGGGAGTGGTTTATAAAGCGGAAGACACCGACCTCGGCCGGTTCGTAGCGCTTAAATTTCTCCCCGACGGCGTCACGGGCGATGCCCAGACACTTGAGAGGTTTCGCCGCGAGGCGCGAGCGGCTTCCGCGCTGAACCATCCGAATATTTGCACGATCCATGAAATCTCCAGCCACGAAGGCCGGCCTTTTCTCGTGATGGAATTCCTTGATGGGATGACGTTGAAGCACGCCTTGGTCGGCGGCGCCATGGAGATGGAATCCCTCCTTGCCCTATGCATTGAGATCGCCGACGGCTTGGACGCAGCCCACGCCCAAGGAATTGTCCACCGCGACATCAAGCCGGCCAACTTGTTCGTAACGCGAAGAGGTCACGCCAAAATATTGGACTTCGGGTTGGCCAAGCTGACCGTGAACGCCGCTGCGACCTCTGAACCCGCCACGGCCGCGCAAGCCACGCTCGATGCTTCGCGCGATCATCTCACCAGTCCTGGCACCACGCTTGGAACCATCGCCTACATGTCTCCCGAGCAAGCTCTTGGCAAGGAGCTTGACGCGCGCACCGATCTTTTTTCCTTCGGCGCCGTTATGTATGAAATGGCCACGCGACAGCTTCCTTTTCGTGGGGACACTTCCGCCGCGCTTTTTGATGCGATCCTGAACAAGTCTCCGATCGCCCCCATTCGCCTAAATCCCAGCCTGCCATTGCGGCTCGAAGAGATCATCAACAAGCTGCTCGAAAAAGACCGCAATCTGCGCTATCAGCATGCGGGCGAGCTGCGGGCGGATTTGCAGCGCCTCCGGCGCGATACGGACTCTGGGCGGACTGCCTCGGCTGGCGGATCGTCTTCCCATGTGGAGGCTCTGCAAACGAGCGCTAGTTCGGTTAATTCCGCCAGTGTGCCCCCCTCCACGAGCAGTCTTTCGGCTGCCACTCCTGTTCCTTCACACGCCTCGGGCTCCTCCGCGGTCGCAGCCGTGGCTCGCCAGCATAAATTGGGAACTTCCCTCATTGCTTTGGTCATTCTCGCTCTCGCCGCAGGCGCCACCTACGGCATTTACGAGCGCTTTCATCGGGTCGCCGTGCAGCCATTTGACAACTACACAGTCACCAAGGTGACTGACTCTGGAAACATCCAGTACACCGCGATCGCGCCAGACGGCAAATTCATACTGACCGTGGAAACCAATTTAGGCCAGCAAAGCCTATGGCTTAGAAATATTCCGACGGGAAGTTTGACCCAGGTAGTGCCGCCTTCCGGTCGAATTTTCGCGAACCCAGCTTTTTCGCCCGATGGAAGCTACATTTACTTTCGACAGTTGTCGGCGGAATCCGCGGGAAGTTTTGACCTGTACCGCGCGCCTCTTCTTGGGGGGACACCAACGGTAATTGCCAAAGACGTAGACAGTAATGCCACTTTTTCACCCGACAGCAAGCTCATCGCTTACGTGCGCGCGAATGATCCGGAAGTCGGAAAGTGGAGACTGCTGCAGGCGAATCCCGATGGGAGCGACGAAAAGGTCTTGCTGATTTCTCCCGAAACAAACATCCCCGGTTACATCGGCTGGTCGCCGGACGACAAGCGGATCGCCATCGCCCAGGACCAGGAATCGCGCACGGATCTCGGAGGCCAAATTCAGATGTTCGATATCTCTGCCGGGCGATTAACTCCTTTTCAAAATTTCAATGACAAGATCGTCTTGAAGCTTGCTTGGGCGCCGGACGGGGGAACCATCTTCCTCATATTTCCCACTATAGGGCCGCACCTTAGTTTGAATTCTCGATTGGGAGCGATTTCCTATCCAGAAGGAAAATTCCGCATTTTAACGAACGACGTGGTTGACCACGATACAATCTCCGTGACTTCCGACGGCAAGACTCTCGCGACTCTGCAGGATCAGTCAGCAATGGAAGCGGACATTCTGCCTGGTTCGGGCCAGGGATCTCCGACAGTTCTTCCAGGAATTCCACCACAACAGGTTCTGGCGGGATTGGACTGGACTCCCGACGGCCATCTGCTGATCTCCGAAGGTTTTCGTCTGCAACGACTCAGTAGCGATGGCGGCGAACTCGCGACGCTCCTGAGCGATTCAGGAGGGTGGATACGGGAGGTTAGAGTGTGCGATGGAGGGCGCTCCATTTATCTGCTTTGGTACCTTCACGGTGGTTCCAAGGCAGTGAAAATTTGGCGCACCAAAGCGGACGGATCCGATCCAACTAGCGTCGCGTCTGTAGCGGATACGACCCTCTTTGGTTGTTCTCCCGATGGAAAATGGATCTACACGTACGATGCGTTTCGTAGCGATGATTTGCTGAGGTATCCCACGTCGGGAGGAGCGCCGGAAACCGTGGCTTCCGTTTCTCTTCCTGGCGCTCTGATGCAGGGCGCGACGCTTTCCGCGGACGGGCAGACCATCGCGGCCTACTTCAGCCAGGCGGATCTTTCCACACGGACGTATACCACCAAGATCGCATTGTTTCATATGGAATCCGCGGGCAAAACCACGGTTCGTTACCTCGATGCGAACCCGCGAGCAAACGTAGCTTTTCATTCCATTCCTCCGCTGCCGCACGATGCGTTTCATTTCACGCCTGATGGAAAAGCCCTCGCGCTGCTCATCGAGGAAAAGGGCGTTGACAATATCTGGATTCAGCCGCTAGACGGCTCAAAAGGGCGCGTGCTGACGGACTTTACGTCATCCTTCATTTCTGATTTTCAGTGGTCGGCCGATGGCAAAAAACTGGCGGTACTCCGCCACAGTTATGCCGGGGATGTGGTCCTCTTGCACGACGGAGGAGCGGCGTCGAACTAAGCTCCTAAATTGAGTTTCGGGGCTTCCGCCGGGAGAGCCAGAACTCTTTAGTAGGCGCGGGCAAGTGCAAAGCGAGGCCGGGCGTGAGCGCCAGCGCCCGCCAAGAAAGGGATGTGTTTAGCTCCGTCGCATGCCGCGCCTATGCGCCAGGTAAACGCAATTTCAACCACGGTACATTATAAATAGACAAACAGCCTCAGACGCTTTGGCACGAGAAGGTGGTGACTACTAGCGTTTTCGCACAGCTCTGATACAACAGGGGACAAGAATCGCGTTTCCGAGTTTGCGAAGAGCCATAAATGCTCTAAAATGAATTGCAGCCCCGTTGTGGGCGTGTAGCTCAGCTGGGAGAGCACCTGCTTTGCAAGCAGGGGGTCGCAGGTTCGAACCCTGTCACGTCCACCAAACCTCTTCATAATGTGTGGCTTGGGAAATTCTCTTCCGATGCGTGTCCTCGCATTTGTATGAACTGTGTAAGAAAGACCCGAAATGCGCTGCTGTGCACAATCACGGGAGGCTCGTAAGCCAGAGAAATTTCGTAATGCGTTCAGACCAATGAGATCCTCGGATGGGGTGCTCCCACTTAAAAGGCAGGGCGCTACCTCTGCCGAGAAATTTCAGCAGTTCCAAGGGGTCTTTAGAGTTTGTTCCGAGGGGGTCGTCTTCCCAGCATGAGGTGGACGGGCATGATTCAGCATCGGGCAAATCTCACTCACAGCCGACACTCGTAGGCATGCTGCCATGCGCCGGAATTTTGAGGCTAGTGCGATCCTTGCCAAAAGCGCAGTGCCAAACCAGCGAATCTCTGCCATGCGGAGGTGGTTCCGACCGGAATCGCAAGATTCACCATTAGTGTTAGGAAAATGCCACCTCGCATGGTCGCAGGATGAATTCGACGAAGAGACCAAAGATCGAAAGCAGCGACCAGGAGTACGAATAGGAAGACGATCACATTCACGATGAAATGCACTCGACTCATGACGGCAAACGGCCACCGCCCGATGGCCGCGGGCAAGAGTGTAATCGTCGCGAGCAGAACGAGCCTCTTATGCGCGGGGCCGTTCGAGCGCATCCAGAGCCCTGCGGCGATGAGAGTCGCGAAAGTGATCATCGCAAAAACCGGTGTTGCATAAAAGGTTAGGGAGCCGAAGGGGAAGCTGGGGGGCGCGAAGCCTCTGGCAAGCGAGTCCGTTGCTGCGGCCAGACCAAGAATCACCATCGAGGCGGCCAGTGCCGCCCCGAAAAGACCTAGCGCACGATGAACTGAAATCCGCCGACCCGCCACCAGCCCCGTCTGAACGACAAGGAGCACGACCCATGCCGTAAAGACGGTGCCATGCACTGCGATGAGCCGATTGGGAAGGTGAGTGTGATAAATCCCGGCGAGGTAGAAGGTGCGGGCGAATCCCAGGAAAACCGTTCCGAGAATGAAGACTGCCATCGCCAGGAAAAATTGATCGTCGCCGCGCCGGGACGTCGGTGCTGCGCTAGAACGCTTGTTTGAAACGGACACGACGGCTTCGCTAAGTGTTGCTTGGGGAACCGTGCTCATTGAACACCTCTTTCGTAGGAATCGCGGCGGCGATTTTCGCCAGGTATGGCAGAATTAGCTGCAGTTGGCCTCGGCGTCCTTAAGACGATGCTCAATTTTTTCTCAGTTATTTCTCATGGTGACTAACCCATTGAATCGCGGAACCTTATATTCGTTCGGCTCCTATGTCCTTGATGCGGAGCGCATGGTTCTGTCGACCGAGGGCAGGGTGGTATCGATTCCTCCCAAAGCTCTGAAGACCCTTCTCGCTTTGGTTGAGCGGGGAGGGACCATCGTGAGCAAGCAAGAGCTGATGGAGGCGGTGTGGCCCGACAGTTTTGTAGAGGAAGGAAATCTCACCCAGAACATCTTCCTGTTGCGCCGCGAACTTGGGGAGTCCGTTAAGGGAGAGGACTATATTCAAACGCTGCCTAAGCGGGGCTATAGAATCACTGTTCCGGTCGGGATCATGGGCCCTGAGCCTCAAGACAGGGACGGGGCAAAAGCGGTTCCGAGTTCAACTCGGATGCTGTTCGGTGCCTTCGGGATCATAGCGCTAATGATTCTGGCCTGTGGAATCGAATGGTGGCGCGAGAGCCCGCGGTGGCCAGTCGCATCCGGCTTTAGACAGATTACTGATGACGGGGCGATCAAACGCTTGCAGATGGCGCAGCTGGGCGGCCCCGAAGCGGCATTGTTCTCGGATGGAGCCCGAGTTTACTTTTCAGAAGGTTCCTCCGACGCGCCTGTAGTGGCGGAAGCTTCGGCGACGGGAAGCGAGACAAACCGCGTCTCCATGCCCGTAGAACTACCGTCGCTGCTTGATGTTTCTCGATCCCGTTCCGAATTCCTGGTAGCCGGATCTATAAGTCCGGCGGATGCTCCGCCGCTGTGGGCAGTCCCCTTTCCCGCGGGGACTGCCAGGCGTCTCAACGGAATCACTGCTTGGGATGCGGCTTGGTCTCCGGATGGACAGTCGTTAGTGTACGCGCGAGGCCGAGAATTGTTTTTGGCGAATGGAGACGGAAGCGGATCGAGGCGCCTGGCCTCTCTCCCCGGAAATGGTTGGCACCCGCGCTGGTCTCCCGATGGAAAGCGACTTAGATTGACGATATTCGATATACAGCGATGGACCAGCTCACTTTGGGAAATCTCTTCCGAGGGTGAAGGCTTACGACCGTTATTGCGGGGATGGCGGCCGGCGGGGACACCGACCGGTGAACCCATTGACATCTGTTGTGGGGTGTGGAGCCCCGACGGAAATGATTTTGTCTTTCAGGTGACAGTGCGTGGTCGGTCGGACGTATGGTGGCTGCCTGGCAACGACGGCTGGATGAGGAAAATGCTCCACGACTCGGTGCAGCCAGTGCGCGTCACCGCAGGGCAACTCAGTTCAATTGCGCCAGCGTTCAGCCCAGACGGCCGAAACCTGTTCGTAATCGGACAGGAGGCTCGGGGTGAGCTACAAAAATTCGACAGCCGATTCGGACAGTTCGTCAGTTACATGGGGGGCATCTCTGCGAACTTTGTGGACTTCTCTCGCGACGGGCAATGGTTGCTCTATGTGACATATCCGGAAGGTACGCTGTGGCGAGCCCGGACGGACGGTAGCCAGAAGACGCAGCTCTCGTTCTCGCCTCTGGAAGTCATGGTCCCCCGATGGTCGCCGGACGGACGGCAGATCATCTTTCACGCGATTGGTGGAGACCGCCAACGTGCCGTTCTCATTCCGGCTGAGGGCGGCGAGCCACGGCCTGTATCGCTTGCTGGTGGCGAAATGCAGCCGAGTTGGTCGCCGGATGGTGCCGCGATTATGTACAGCGACTTCCCTTTCTTCTCCGACCATCCAGAAAGGGTTGCCGTTTATATCCTCCACCTCAAAACAGGCAACATCGACACGCTCCCCGATTCAGGCGGATTGTTCGCACCTCAATGGTCGCCAGACGGCAAGTACGCGACTGCCCTTGGCCTCAAGGACCAGCGCATTATGCTGTTCGACTTTGCAGAGAAGACCTGGAGTTCGTTAGCTCCGGGCTGGGGTTTGGTGCGCTGGAGCGCCGACAGCCGATGGGTCTACTACCTTCGGTACGGTCCTCATCCTGCGGTGATGCGCGTGAGCGTGCCCGACCGGCATATCGAGCAAGTGGCCAGTCTGCAAGGCATCCGTCTCTCCGGGCGTTTGGCGGGGCTCGATTTTGGCCTGACGCCAGAAGGAGAACCGATCATTACGCGTGCGGTGGGCACCCAGGAGATCTATTCCATGGATTGGCGCTCGAGGTAGTGCTGCATTTGCGCGCGTTCTTTCTCAACGAGGATTTCACTCGTTGACGCTGCGGCGAATCTAAGACTGTGCACGAATGACTTCTTTTGAACTTTTTGGGGTTAGCTTTTGAGCGAAAGCAGATTCCCCAATTTATTGTAAACGCTCGCAGTTAGAATGAACGAGACGTTTGTTGGAAGCGACTCTCGCGCTATGCAAGCAGGGGGTCGCAGGTTCGAACCCTGTCACGTCCACCAAATTTCTGCAATCTCATTCATTTGCTTTTTCGGATTCTGTCCGGCTTCGGGCAAATCTGGGAAGACGCGGGGGCGACACACCTTCCAACCCAATCCTACTAGCAACGCAGTATAGAAGTGTTTGCGGAATGGCTTGGACAGCCTAATCTGGCGTGCAAGTGCATTTTCGAAACGTGAGACCTGGATTAGTGGGTTGTTGCCGCCCGGGATGAACCGGAATTCGAACTGGAAGACCAACGGTAGAAACGGAAGTCGCAACGTTCACAGCGGAAGGCCCTGACGAAGATGAGGGCCAAAATTGTTCTTTCCAGGATGCCCTGACGCCTGGATTTGTGGATTCGTTTACTTTGACAAAGCGGACAACTCGACATGAAGCATCTCCTGATTCGGCTGGCAGCCAGCGGGAGAACTCATTGTGTATCCAAGGAATGTCTGCTCACTGTTCCGTTTTGAACAGTAGCGTCCAACAGTTGTAATCGCTGAACCCACGCGCCAGCAGGGTTCCCAAAGCCACTTCCGTCGTATTTTCTTGGAAATATCGCATCTTGAGAGTGTCCAAAACGGGACAGACTCTGTACCGTTTACAGCCTATTTTGAGCATGAAGGGGTCTACCTTCTAGCCGCTCATCCGGATGTACCTGAACGGCTTTGGTAGTCTATGTGTGCTTCCATGTCAAATCTGGCTCAGAGTGGTTTGCAGTCTGATCCGGCGAGTTTTCGAACGGAGAGCTCGCCTTCTCACCGGCGCCGGCCCCTCCGTGTCCTTTTTGTTCATCGCGATGCGGAAATAATAGAGGAATGCGTGGAAGAGTTGAAAAAGGCGCAGTTCATCGTGAGCGCCGATTTCGTTCTGAATTTCGCGCAGTGTGCCGAGCGGCTGCACTCCCAGTCGTACGATGTGGTGGTTGCCGAGTACCCTTGTCCGAGATTGAGTGGACTGCAGGCATTGCAAGTCCTCCATCAAAAGTTGCAGGAGATCCCCCTATTGTTCGTGGCCAGTGCCAAGGGCAGTGAATCCCTCGAGCAACTAGCCGCCGATGGCGCTTTCGATTACGTGGAAAGAGACCGCCTCGCTCAATTGCCGATGGCTGTTCGCCAGGCCCTGAACGAAAAGAAACTTCGCGAGGAGTTGGAGGATGCGCGAAAGGCTTTGCGGCATTCCCAATCGCTGTATCGCGCGCTCGTGGACAATCCCGCCTACGGAATATACCGCTGTAACGCGGAAGGAGAAGCCATCGATGTGAATCAGGCTCTCCTAAGCATGCTTGGGTACGCAAGCAAGGAAGAACTGCTGGCGGCTAATCATGCAACTCAGATTCTTTTTAACTTTGGCAGGGGCTCATCATCGTCGGAAAGTTTCCCTGCGGCGAAGGGAATCGAGCCAATCGAAATAGAGAGGAAACGGAAGGACGGAACAACGCTCAGAGCCAGGTTGAGCGGCCGAGCTGTTTACGACGACACTGGAAACTTTGCTGGCTATGAAATCATCGCTGTTGACGTCACAGAACAGCGAACTCTTGAGGAGCAACTGCGCCATCAAGCATCGAACGATTCGCTGACCGGATTGGCCAATCACCGCCGCCTTTTCGAAGTGCTACACGCGGAGATCTGCCGATCCAACCGAACAGACCGAGAATTTTCCCTCGTATTGCTGGACCTTGATGGACTGAAAGAGATTAACGATGAACTTGGCCATCTGGCAGGCGACCGGGCTCTATGCAGGCTTGCGCAGATCCTGAGAGATTGCTGCAGGTCCATAGACACGGCGGCACGGCACGGAGGGGACGAGTTTGCGCTGGTGCTTCCGGAAACAAACATGGCAGCGGCCACCTTGGTGGCGGAGCGGATTTGCGAACTTCTTGAGAAGGAAGCTGAAGCGCCGGCACTTTCCGTGAGCTGGGGAATTGCCAGTCATCCGAAGGACGCCGAAACGATCGGAACCCTGCTGTACGCAGCGGACAGGTCCCTTTACGCGATGAAAGACAAACGGCCTAGAGATCGAGTCGCACCAAGCACAATCCACGAGGTGGACGGCCTGAAGAGGAGGGGAGCCAATGGATGAATCTCGTTCCCGCCCGCGCGAAAGGCGGCTGATTCCCGAGCAAGCTGAACATTCGGAAAGCCGAATTCAGTACGTGCTAAACGCGGAAGCGAAAATTCTTCAAGCGATTTCCGCCCGAGCGCCAGTTCCGGCAATTCTGAATGAAGTTTGCTGCGCTCTCGATTGCCAAATGGGGAACATGGTTTCGCTCATTTCCCTGCCCGAGGACGAAACGACAAGCGTCGCTGAAATAGCGCGTAGCGCAGCCCTTTTTGGACTGTATATTTTCTTTTCGGCTGGTATCTTCGCGGAGAGTGGCGAGGAATTGGGCTCGCTGGAGATGTATTGTTGTACCCGGCGTAATCCTTCCCGCCATGAGATTCATCTTATCGAGCGGGCGGCATGTCTGGCCGCGATTGCAATCGAGCGTGACGAGAAAACGGCCCCTCAGGCCGATGGCGGCATTCCTATGAGATGCCCATCGAGAAGAAACGTGCCCGGATGGCCGGCTTCCATGAATTGATCTTTAGGCAGACAAATTTCTACTTCACCCGCGAACCCGTGACGATGTGTCTGAGTAGCACCCTCGAGAAAATGGCGCCTTGCGTCATTCGTGCAGGACGACGCTCAAAAGCGAAGTATTGATCTGCAGAACGCCGTTGTACTTGATGAAACCCAGCTTCCTGAATTTGTTCATGAAAAAATTGACGCGAGAGCGCGTTGTGCCAATCATCTCGGCCAGCGTTTCTTGCGATACTTTGGGTAGAACGGCGTGGGGCAGGTCTTCCTTGCCGTAGCGGGCGAGCAAGAGAAGAGTGCGAGCCAGACGCTTCTCGCTCGAGTTGAACAACTGATCGATCAAGTCCTCTTCGATTCGAATGTTGCGCGTCAGCATGAAGTTGATGAACCGGTCGGAAAGATCGTGCTGCTCATGCAGCACCTTTAGCATTTCATGCTTCTCAATGACGAGCGCTGTCACAGGTGATACCGTCTTGGCACTACCCATGCGTACCGAATGACCTGCCAAGCAGCCTTCACCGAAGAAGTCGCCGGGTCCCAGAACAGCGACGACCGCCTCTTTACCACCTTCGCTGACGACAGAGAGCTTCACGCCGCCCGATTGCAAATACATCACGCTCTTAGCGGCATCACCTTGAGAGTAGATTGTCTCTGCTGCCTTAAACTCTTTAACGTTTTTCGCCACGCCAGCGGAATCGAGGAAGGCTTGGGCGTTGAACTCGCCCTTTTGGCCGGAGACACTCTTGGATTTCTTTTTTGTGGGCTTCATGATTAGTTTGAGGACTCCACGCGAGCGAGTGTGACAGGAGGGGCGATGGATCTACCTTCCGACTCCAGGAGAACTTCGCTCAGCGTTTCCTTATTGATTCCTTGATGTGGTTCGCTCGCCGGTTCCATCCGCACCTGTTCTTCTACAATCTTTTTGACGACCTCCAACGGAACTTGGGCAAAATGAGTTTTTGGATTGAACATTTGAACTTTCCTCTCACCTAAAATCTAGCAGGTGGAAACTCATACGGGTCAGCTCTTTTGGGATCTTTTGAGAAGCAAAAGGAGACGTTATACGGCGGTAAGCGGCTCGCTTAGCCGAGGATTCGCCGCGCTCTAAAGAATGTTTTCTTCTCGATTCCCTGTTTGAGCAGCGTTGGTTTTTAACTTGTAGGACTCGCTACGATGAGATACGATAACGCTACTTTTGTTTAGCGTTTCACGCCAGGAAGGCTTATATGGGGAGCGCTCAATTGAAAACCGGACTGACGCACTTCAAGACGATGGTGCAATTGGACGTCCCGCAAGGACGGAATGGAAAACACAAACTGATTGTCACCACCATCCTTAAAGACCTCGACCGCCTAAAAGCTGGCGCCGCGATCAAGGTCCCATTGTCCGAATTGGTGGGATCAAAAGAAAAAATTCGCTCCGCTCTAAATCGTGCAACCCGGAAAGAGGGCCGGAAGGTTGCGACCGCCAGCGACACCACTTTTTTGTACGTGTGGAACGTAACCGAGTAGACGCAACCACTTGCCCGACTGTCCAGTCTCGAACCGCGATGGCTCCTGATTATTCGAACCACCCGGCATCTTCAATAGCATCTTTACGTCCCGCCACCAGTTACAAGGCAGAAGCGCCTACGGATGACGGACACCCGTGAACCAAGCCGATTCGTTACGCTAGATAAAGAGAAAAGCAAAAACGAGTAGCCCGCTTCTGCGTTTTGTTGGGATGTTCTGCCAGAAATAAGCACTGAACTTGTATACAAGTGAACAGACAGGTGCATTCACCGAGCCTAGGATGGGCTTGCGTTAAAAGATTGCGGTACGGGCTAGTCCATCCCCTTCAGTCTGAAATCCTGGACCGCAAACACTTCGGGGGCTTTGAACAAGACGTGATTTAGACGGCCAACCTGAGTTGTCAGCCCATCTCTTCGGTGAGTCAAAGAGATTCAATGCGTTATTCGAGCCATGCGGAGCAGGCCGCAATTCTTGGGACTCGCGTGGAAGTGTCTCGTAAGACAGACGGAAAGGTAGAAAAAGCATGCCTCTCATTCAAATTCTCTTAGCCCTGATCGTAGTGGGCGTTCTGCTGTGGCTGGTGAATAGTTACATTCCCATGGCGGGAAGTATCAAGTCGATCTTGAATGCAGTCGTGGTGATTGTCGTGGTGTTGTGGCTCCTCAATGTATTTGGATTGTTCCACTCACTCTCGCGTATCCACGTTGGAACGTAACCCCCACTAGATGAGCCGCCGAAGGCAGAGCGGGCAGCTTCGCACGAAAATTGACGATCGGAATCAAGAGGCGCACCGCGCAAGACGCGTGGGAAGCGCACGAGTAGAAGCAACGGAGATAAAACATGAAACCAATTGGAATGATTAGTACCGCGGCACTTTTTTTGCTGCTCGGAATCGCTGCTCCGGCTCTCGCGGCTCAAGAGAAACCGGAAGAAAAAGCTAAACCCGCGCAACATGAACAACAGGCCAAGCCTGCGCAACATGAACAACAGGCTAAACCAGCAAAGCAGCAGGAAGCGAAGGCGCCGAAACAAGAGCAACAAGCGAAACCGGAGAAGCAGCAGCAGGCCAGGGCCCCCAAACAGGAGCAGACGGCCAGGCCCGCGAAACAGGAACAAGCCAAAGCCCCAAAGCAACAATCCCAAGCTAAACCTGCAAGGCAGCAGCAGGAAGCCAAAGCTTCGAAACAGGAATCGCAGGCTAAGCCAGCGAAACAACAACAAGCGAGGAGCCAGCAACAACGGAACAACTCTGTAGCCCAACAACAACAAGCCAAAGGCCGCCAACAACAACAAGGGCGCCAGCAGCAGGCTAGGTCTTCCCATGCTCCCGAACGCACGCAGGAGGCGATGAACAGACAACGCGAACAGCCGGCGCTTCGCCTAAGCGCCAGGGGCAGCGGACGAATTCCAGAAGCTCGATTCCGGTCAAATTTTGGCCGTGGGCACGAGTTCCACATGGGCAACCCAGTGTTGGTTGGCGGCTATTCACGATTCCAGTACGGCGGATTTTGGTTTGGATTCGTACAACCGTGGCCGACAGGCTGGTACTACACCGACGACGTCTACATCGATTATGTGGATGGCGGCTATTACATGTTCGACCCGTACTATCCCGGCGCTCGTTTCGCAATCAGCGTCGTAATCTAACATCCGCGACTATGTGCGTGGATCGAATCCCTTCTCCCCGTCCGACGCTGACATCCGGTATGGATTAGGAGTCTCGCGGGGGAAGGGAATTGAGCGTCTCTGAACAAATTTGGTTGCGAAGGAGCAAATCATGCTTGGAACTATCTTGATCATCATTTTAATACTGGCGCTCTTTGGTGCACTGCCACGGTGGTCGCACAGCAGAGACTGGGGCTACAGACCGACCGGTGGCGTCGGGCTCGTTCTCGTCATCGTGATAATTCTCGTGCTGCTCGGACGCATCTAGATTTTGCAAGTTCTGTCAGGCCGGGGGTGAACGATGGATGAATCCAGGCGGCATGCAATCGACTTTCTTGAGAAAGAAATCAAGACCTATTTAGCTCTTTCCTTGTTCTTGTCGAAGCGGGGAATCAAGAAAGACCTGCGTCTAGGCGAGAAAAAGGTCTTGATCAGCCCAGCCTTCTACAAAGATCGAATGAAGGAAGCGAAGAAACTCGTTCATGAGCTCAAGAAAACGAAGTAGGACTAGTTTCCGACAACCCGTTTCTCTCCGTAACTTGGTTCCTTATGGTATGCGTCTGGCCGCATTCTCGTTCATCCCGCTTCTGTGTGCCGCTCGTTCTCCTGCGCACTCCGTGGTTACGCACGAGGAAATCGTCAGCCTGCTTTGAAGTCGGTCACCCCAAATGCAAGCGCTGCACCTGATGCTCCCAGCAGACGCGCAGATAAGCCAGCAGGACAAAGAGGATTCATTGCCTATAGCGAAAATCAGCGAGCGCACCTGCGGATTGGCCGTTACGATCGCCGCGTTCGCTCTGCATTCTTACTACGTCCGCGAACTCCTGGTTTCCGTCACTCTGTTTAGCGTGGGTTTTCTCCTTCTGGCTCTGCTTGTTTTTACAGTGATCCTCCTCTGGTGGGCAAGCGAGCAGTTGGCAGATTGGGCTGGCCCAGCGTCGCGAAAGGCGATGGCATTGTCACGCCGTGCTATCGCCGCGCACGCAAAGCTTTGAACCCCAAGGAAGTCTCTGCTCGAAATAAGCGGCTGCCAGCAGTCTCGCTAGGGGTTTGGCTCCCAAACTGCGCGCTTCGCGCTTAAGACGGGCAGTTCCATCCAACGATGTCCACTTTTTCGCCTTGCTTGCAAATAAACGGCAAAAGTGTGCTCAACGGGACAGAATCTGACCGCGCGGCGCACTAATCTGATTCCTCCAGAAACACATTGATTCGTGAAATCTTGGGAGGAAATGGAAATGAAGTTCTTAAAGACGATTTTCGCAGTGTTTACATTTGCACTGCTCGGCGCCACGTTAGCTTTCGGCGCTCGAGCGGATACATGGAACAAAAAAACTGTTGTGACGTTTAATCAGCCCGTGGAAATCCCAGGGAGAGTCCTTCCCGCAGGTACGTACACGTTTAAGCTGCTAGATTCGCCCTCCGACCGCCACATCGTTCAGATCTTCAACGAGGATGGAACCCAGCTCATCACCACAATCCTGGCTATCAATGATTATCGCTTGCAACCCAAGGGCGATACCGTTATGAAGTTCAACGAGCGCCCGGGCGATTCTCCGGAAGCTCTGCGCGCCTGGTTTTATCCCGGCGACAACTTCGGACAGGAATTCGTTTACCCGAAGGTTCGTGCGATTCAGCTGGCGCAGACTGAGAAAATCGCCGTTCCTGCGGTCGCCGTTGAGACGCTGGATGACGACTCAATCAAAACCGCTCCGATCATTGCCATCACCCCTGACCAGAAGGAAGTGGAAGTAGTCACGGCCATTGAGACCACCCCGCCGGCCGCGGTTGAAACTCCCGCGCCGGTTGCAGATACAACTCCCGCTCCAGTTGCAGATGCAACTCCAGCGCCGGCCGAAGCTGCTCCGGCAGCGCAGGCGCAAGAACTGCCGCACACAGCCAGCAATATGCCACTGATTGCACTGCTGGGTGGCTTGTCCATCAGCCTTGCTCTCGGCTTGGTGTTTATCCTCAAGCGCGCTTCATAAGCGAACGCATTTCCCCGCATCGCGGACGTGATCTCAGGATCGCGTCCCGCGCTGCGAGAAAGCCTCTTCGTGAACTTAATTCCAACCTGGTGCAGCCAAAATCCGAGCGAGGGACACCTGTTCCTTACTTCTCTTTTGATTTTGACCGGCATTTTTGGTTTTTCATCTTCTCGCGTGAGGCAACGCCCGGCTGCTGGCGAAGGCCAAGCGGAAATTGCCGTGAACGCCGGCCTCGTCCTGCTTCCCGCCAACGTCACTGACTCGCGCGGAGCATTTGTCCCTGGTCTGAAGCTCGAGGACTTTCGCGTATTGGAAGATGGGCGGCCACAAAAACTTACGGTATTTGAAGAGGGAGATACGCCTGTTACCGTCGGGCTCATCGTTGACCACAGCCGAAGCATGGGCAACAAGCTCGCGAGCGTCGTGGCGGCGCTGAATTCCTTCGTGCATTCGAGCAATTCCAGGGACGAAATGTTTGTCGTGGATTTCAACGACGACGTTTCTGTTGAGCTCATGGGGGGAAAGGCATTCTCGAGCGATCCCAAAGAACTTGAGGAAGCGCTTACAGCCGTCTCCGCGCGGGGTCGAACCGCACTCTACGATGCGGTTAGCGAGGGCCTGCTTCATCTGCAGTACGGGCACTCGGGCAAAAAGGCGCTAATCATCATTAGCGACGGTGGAGATAACGCCAGCCATCTCAAATATTCGCAGGTGTTGGCCCAAGCCCGTAAATCGCAGGCCGTGATCTACGCGATCGCGCTGGTCGGTGCGGACGACGAAGAAGAGAACCCTGGCCTCCTCCGGCGGCTTTGCAAGGATACAGGCGGAATTGCTTACTTCCCGCATCCCGGCGAATCCGTCGCAACCGCCTCGGCGGAAATAGCGCAAGATCTTCGCGAGCAGTACATGCTAGGCTACCCGCCCCAAAACATGAATCATCCGGATGCATTTCGGAAAATCGAAGTGAAAGTTACTGCGCCGGGCCGCAGTCGGCTCCGAGTGCGAACCCGGCCGGGTTACACGCCTGCCGCGGAGAAGCTGCCCACCGCCGAGCTAAGGCCGGAATATTAAGATGAACCCTCACTCTCACCCGACGAAAGTCTTCATGCCCCGGCGAACGAAACTCCTTCGCGCTGCTTGCTACTTATTATTCGCTTTCGGCATTCTCGCGCTTGGCTATGCGGGCATCGTCTTCGCCGATGCACATATCTATCAGACTGTTGAGGTCCAGAAATTCGAGCGCATAGCTCCTCCTCCCGTGCCGCGCACCCTGGTCGAAGGCGATGTGCTTGGCGAACTCCAAGTGCCGCGCTTGGGGCTGAACGACATCGTCGTTCAAGGCGACTCCGATGCGGATTTACGCCGCGCTGTCGGCCACCTTTCGAACTCGGCATTGCCAGGCGACCGGGGCAACGTCGCTTTGGCAGGTCATCGGGACACTTTTTTCCGCCCCCTCCGCGATATTCGGCCGGGCGACGAAATCAAATTCAAAACTCGGGAACGCACCTATGAGTACGTTGTCGAGTCGATTGAGATCGTTGCACCTACGGACCTCCGCGTCCTGGAATCTTCGACCAGGCACGACCTCACCTTGCTCACCTGCTTTCCGTTTCATTATGTAGGTCCAGCGCCGAAGCGCCTCGTGGTCCATGCGCGCGAGGTTGAGGGAGCAGTGCGCCAAGAGCCTGCCAAGATGAATGCAGATGAGGCCCCTGGCGGCCAGCTATAGTTCATGGAATCCCCGAAGCGAAGTACCAGGTAAAGTACCTAGAAAACTGCATAAAACTGGGCAAGTACCTTCGATTAGGGACGATCTTGCCCCGCGTCAAGCTCACTTTTTCTGCGAACTCCCCCAGCGAAATAATCAAAGGTGTGCTCAAGTGAACAGACTCTCGCATTCACAAAACCTATCATTGAGTTCGCTTGAAACTCGCCAGAGGCCATTTTTAATCGCTGTACAAGCGCTCGAAGCAAGGGTTTCTCGTGAGATTGGAATTGCAATGCTTTGGACTATTTTTGTGGTGTTGTGCATCCTTTGGCTCCTCGGCATGGTCACCTCGTACACGTTCGGGGGATTCATCCACATCCTCCTCGTCGTGGCTTTGGTCTTATTCCTATTCAACGTGATTCAGGGCCGAAGGCGCGTCGTCTAGTTGCGAAAACGAAGAACATGAAACCGATTATTTGGATTGGAATTCTCTTGATTGTCTTAGGAGGCCTCGCGCTCGCTTATCACGGATTTAATTACACCCATCGCGATCGCGTTATGGATGTAGGTCCCATGCATGTCACGACAGAGACTCAAGACCGAGTTCCCATTCCACCAATCCTTGGCGGGCTCGCGCTCGTCGGGGGAATTGCCTTGCTAGTCGTTGGAGGCAAGAAAAGCTCGTAGGGCGCAAACGCAAGAGATCCCGCCTGAGAGCCGGGCAACGAACAACCCTCTTGTGAATGGAAATGAATGGAAGGTTCTTCAAGCAGATATTTTGAAGCGGTAAAGGTCCACAAACGAAGTTAAGACCGGGAGGTCAAAGATGAAGAAGCTTTTGGCTACTGCAGTATGTCTTACGTTCGCAGCGGGTGTAGTGTATGCCCATGAACTGAACAAGGAACAAAGGCGCCTCGAGGAATGTGGCACTGTGATGCAGGAAGTGTTGCACATTCCAGACAACATTCCCCATGATCTGTTGAACAAAGCGGAGTGCGTCATCGTGATCCCGTCCGTCAAAAAGCTGGCTTTTGGAGTCGGCGCAGACTATGGACGCGGCGCGATGGTTTGCCGCACGGGAGAGCATTTCCGAGGACATTGGGGAGCCCCAGCAATGTACGCGCTGGAAGGTGGAAGCGTTGGGTTCCAAATCGGTGGAGAAGCGACCGACTTGATCCTTCTCGTCATGAACGACAGCGGCATGAATTCCATTCTCAGCAGCAAAGTCAAGCTGGGCGGGGATGCTTCGGTTGCCGCTGGTCCTTTGGGGCGTGATGCTGCCGCAGCCACGGACGCTTGGATGAAGGCTGAAATTCTCAGCTACTCTCGTTCTCGCGGTGTGTTCGCCGGCGTTTCCCTCGAGGGCTCAACGATTCGCCCTGACGATGATGCCAGTGCGGATGTGTACGGCCACCCCATGAAGGCAAGTGAGATTGTCCGTGGCGAACATACCGGCGTGCCAGCAACTGGCCGTCATCTTGTTAACGTCCTGGAGAAGCACTCACCAGAGAACCAATCAGAACGCGCTTCGAACCGCTAGTTTCCATCCCCGCATGCCGGGATTGTTCTAATCCCGGCGTACGGGCCGTCTCCACTAAAGTGGTTCGGCGGCAGGCATCACGGAACTCTAGAGAGGCCATCCGCAAAGATCGCGCTACCAGCGCCATCGCTCGCGGCGTGGCCTCTCGCCTTTTTGTATCATCCATCCAACGCACACGAGGCGCTGCATGTAAAAACAAATTGTGTGAACCTTTATCGCGGAGATTGCGGTGTGGCGCAGTGATGGGTTATTTGTGACGCCGGTCGTTATTATGTTCAGCGTGCCCGTTGGTGTCCAACCAGTTCAAGAGCGCGCGGATGCTGCCTTGTGCCAGCGCAATGCTAGAGTCGGCAGCTCCATAATATAGGTTGATCGTGTCCCCGTCCGCAGCCACAGTGTAGCCGCAGGGGAATACAACGTCCTGCACATCTCCATGACGCTCATACTCTGCTTCGGGTGCAAACATCCAGGAATCTCCGCGGGCGAGGCACTTGTCCGGTTCTTCACGATCGAAAAGAGCAAGACCTAGCCGATAGATGGAGCTGGAAGGCGTCCTTCGCACGCCGTGATAGATCATCAGCCACCCTCTGGAAGTCTCAAACGGAGGGGGCGACATCCCGATTTTGTTGGCGTCCCACCATGCGCCGCGACGAGCTTCCAACATAAGCTTATGACTTCCCCAATGACGAAGATCGGGCGAGTAAGAGATCCAGACATGAGCTCCGAGTGGGGTCATCGGGCGGTGAATCAAAGCCCAGAACCCTCCGATTCTGCGCGGCAATAGAGCGGCGTCCTTGTCGTCCGGGGGCATGACCACGCCAATTCTTTCGAAGCTGCGAAAGTCCTCTGTCAGCGCCAGTGACACGCCGGGTCCCCCGCGAGAATAGGAGGTGTATGCCACGGCATATTTTTTGAGCTCTGGTACATAAGTAATGCGCGGATCTTCAATGCCCCAGATTTCCTCGGGGTATTCCTCCGGATTCGGAAGAAGCGTCGGTTTCTGGTCGATTTGCCAATCGTCAACGCCATTTACGGATCGAGCGGCGCACAGGTGCGAGAGCCCGCGGCGGTCTTCCACACGGCAAAGCAGCAGCGTCGAGCCGTCTGGCAGCAGGGTTGCTCCCGCATTGAAAACGCTGTTCATGGAATAGGGCCAATCTTTTCCCGTCAAGATAGGATTGGCAGGATGCCGGCGAAAAAGTGTTTCGTAATGTTTCGTTGTTGCTTCTATCGAGAGTTTTACAATACCCATGGAATCGTTTTCCTAGCTTTCTGTGAAGGTCAACAGCGGATCGCGCTGAGAGTCAGAGTCTGTTTTCTGTGCCGTCGGCTGCTTCCAGCTTGCGCATCTCCAGGAGGGCCATCAAAAAGGACAACGTGGACTCCGCTCCTTGATTTTCATTGGCTCTGTCGGGATGGAGGCCGTCCCGACAACCCCCGGTCGCCGGATCGTAGAGTGCGATCTGCAGATCGTTGTCTCCCAAGAACCAATTGAATGCGGACCATGCCGCTTTGCGCCAGCGGCCTTTACCGGTTGCACGGTAGGCTTGGAGAGTTGCCGAGACCATTGCGGATGCTTCCACCGGTTGTTGGTCGAAGCGCGCCTTCTCGCTTGTCTTGGAATAGAAGCCCTCCGAGCCAATGGGCACGAAATGGCCTCTTATGTCGCAGCGTTGAAGCGTGATCAGCCAATCCAGCGCTTCAAGTCCTGCAGAGATCATCTCTTCGTTCCCGGCGCGCACTCCCGCTCGCATTAAAGCCTGCGGCAATCGGGCATTGGAATAGGTCAGCCCATTTTCAAACCACTTCCAGGCATCCGATTGATGGGCTTTGTAGGAATTCAGGAGCCGATTTGCAAGCGCGTCCGAGGCACTTAGCGCCGCGCGATCCCCCGGAAACGAGTCGAGATATTCCTGCAGTCCCAGCAAAGCGAAAGCGCAGGCCCGCGGACTCTTGAATTCGACCGCCGCGGGAACGGCGAGTTCAAACATTCGGCCCGCGGCTCCCCGCAATCCCGCGTTTTTGGATCGTCCCAGCACGGTGCCCAACCCCCACAGCGCTCGCCCATGACTGTCTTCCGATCCTTCCACTTCATGCCATTGGCATTCGTAAGTCAGGGAATTTCGAAAGCGTTTGGTGACGGGATCAAATGCATGCCACAAGAAGGCCAGATACCGGGAAGCCAGGTCGGCCGAGTTCGCTGGAGCGTGGATTCCAATCTCTTCCAGGAGCGTGGTGACGACCAATGCGCGCGCGTTGTCATCAGTCGAGTAGCCTTCCGGGTAGTTCGGAACCACGAAAACCGCATGCTCCACCATTCCCGTATGGTCGGTCATTCGATACAGATGATCCAACTTGATCGCGGGAAGACGATCGAGCGTTTTTTCCGTGTTTTGCGCTAGATATGTCGCCCGTGGATTTCGCAAACGTTCGTTATAGATGCGTTCAAAAGACTTCATATACTTCTGCGCCACCCGGTTCCACACCATGTCTCGTGCATAGAGATAAGCCCGTTTCCGCATAGCGTGCCTGGCCGTGCTGTCGTCCAGCAGTTCCAGCGTCTTTGCGGCTATCGCGTCCGGATCATCAAAGGGAACCAGCGCGCCCCGCTCGTCCCCCAAAAGCTCGATGGCGTGCAAGTAGGGCGTCGAAATGATGGCTTTGCCCGCGCTCAGAGCATATGCCAAAGTGCCGGAAACCACCTGCGCCTTATGCTTGTAAGGCGTGATGTAAATGTCCGCTGAGCCGAGCAACTCAATCATCTCTTGAGGACTCACGAAACGATTGCGGAAAATCACATTGGCTTCAACGCCGAGGTCACGCGCCAATTTCTGCAAGGAGTGCCGATACTTTTCTCCTTCACGCCGCAAAATGTGCGGGTGAGTTACACCGGAAACCATGTAGACAACATTGCTGTGCTGCGCGAGGATTTTCGGCAGAGCTTGGATTACATTTTCAATGCCTTTATTCGGCGAGAGCAACCCAAGCGTAAGCAAGACATCCTTCCCCTCCGTTCCGAACCCGTCCTTGTAAAAGCTGGGATCCGTGAAGGGTAGATCGGGGATGCCATGCGGAATCACATCGATCTTGTCGCCGGAGACGTGGAAAACTTCCTGCAAAATCTCCACGGACTGCTGGCTCATCACGATGAGCCGGTCCGAAAGTGTAGCAATCTCCTCCATGACCGCCCTTTGGTCCGGGTTTGGCTCGCGTAGCACCGTGTGTAGTGTCGTTGCGAGAGGCATTCGCAGACGGCGCAGCAGCTCCAGAATATGTGCGCCAGCACGCCCTCCAAAGATTCCATATTCGTGCTGGAGGCAAACCAGATCGATATTGCTGAAATTTAGAAAGTCGGCTGCCTGCCGGTAGGAAGCCAGATTGTCTTCGGACAGTTCGAACCGCACTCTGGCCGGATAGGCGTAACCCTCTTCGGTATCGTTAACTGGGAGAGCCAGCAGTTCCGTCGCGCCGTACTCCGCGTGGATAGCGTCACACAAATCCGTTGTGAATGTCGCAATTCCGCAATGCCGTGGAAGATAGTTACCGACGACCGCGATTCTCCCGGGAAGCACCGAACGCAGCGGTGCGACTGTAAACTTGACTAGCGTCTCGTCCAATACGAGTGACGGCGAGTCCGTCAAGTCTATCGTTTCGGAGGGGAGCATTGTTTTCGGCAAGGACATTCGGTTTCCTGTGAATCCACGACTTGCGGAATAATCTCCGCCTGGCCGTCCGAGAATCTCTCTCTCGTTGGACGTGCAGTGAGCACCGCGCTTTTCGGCCGAAACCCGATCGTTATCGGTTTCGAAGAGGAGCGAGTGTGTTTATTCGTGCAAGACAACCGTCAATAGCGACTTATTGACCGTGATTTTGCCGTTGTATTCGATGAATCCCAGTTTCCTGAATTTGTTCATGAAGAAATTCACGCGCGAACGTGTCGTTCCCACCATGCTCGCCAGCGTCTCCTGGGAAACCTTCGGCAAAACGCGAATCGGCTGATCTTGCTTTCCGTAGCGCGCCAGCAGCAGTAGCGTGCGTGCCAGGCGCTTTTCGCTTGAGTTGAACAACTGATCGACCAGATCCTCTTCAACCCGGATGTTGTGCGCGAGCATATATCGGATGAAATGGTCTGATAATTCCTGCTCTGTATGAAGGACGCGCAGCAGTTCGTTCTTATCGATAATTAGGATCGTCGTCGGCGTAATGGCTGTAGCTGTTCCCATCCGAACTGTTTGGCCGGCCATGCATCCCTCGCCAAAAAAGTCCGTCGGGCCAAACATCGCGACTACTGCCTCTTTCCCTGACCCATTCACCACAGACAACTTGACGCCGCCCTGCTGGACGTACATTACGCTTTCGGCGGCGTCGCCTTGCGTATAAATCGACTCGTTGCGCGGATATTCCGCTATTTTTCTCGAAACTCCTGCGGTATCGAGAAAAACCTGCGGGTCGAAGGAGCCGTTTTTGCCATTTTTCTTATGATTTTTTGGCTTCATGTTCAACCGGTTGCTTCGGCGCTTCATGGCCGCTCCACAGCTATCCCTAGCCTACAGAAAAGCCTTCGTCAGAGCTGTCCAATAGAGCACAGTTCGCTACGAGCGGAACGCTATAGGATGGGTGGTTCGCCGACGGACTAGAGCGACGCTAGGCAAGTACCAAGGGTTCGGACGGGCGATCTCCCCTCGCCATTCTCCACAGTAACTGGAAATCATCCCTCCCGCACGAGTCGCAAGGAAATCTTAGGAGAGCCTTATGTGTTCAGGTTCCCAACAAATTGCAGGAGGTCTGAAAATGAATAAACCGTCCAGCTCAATTGTCATCCGTGGCGCTTTGCCCGGTTTTTACCCACACTTGCCGGATCTCGGATCAATTGTGAAGTTTGTGTCCCGCATTCCCATTCGCGATTTCTCGATGCTCCGATGCCCCCGGCTTCGTCTGGTCACAGTTGTTTGATCCATCCAGGCATTCGCTCAGGTTGTGGTCCCGCGTTGCACGCGCCACCTCCAGCCGCTCCTGGCTGTTCAGTTGTGAATGGTCGCATTCGCCCATGGCTTCCAGGCAGTTCTGCAGATTGCGATCGTGACTGGCTTCCGCCACCTGGCTCTTCTCATCGGCGCTGAGTTGTGCCTGGTTGCAATCGCCGGTGCCGTCCAGGCAAGTCTGCAAATTGTGAACTCTCGATGCCTCTGTGACCTGCTGCCGTTCACGGCTATCGAGCCGCGAGAGATCGCATTCAATGATGCTGTCCATGCAATTTTCCAGATTGCGATCCCGGTTTGACCGCGCGATATCCTGCCGCTGGCTGGCATCTAATTGCTTCTGCTCGCAATCGGAAAACCCGTAGAGGCATTCGAGGAAATTGCGGTCCAGCGCGGCACGTTGAACGGCCTGCCTTTCCTGGCTGCTCAAGGTTGTCTGGTCGCAGGTCGAGAACTCGTCCAAGCAGTTCGCAAAGGCTTGTGCATGCGAAGACTGCTGGGTCTGTGCCGCTGTCGGTGAAGGTGCGATGCCGGCTATCAGCAAGGCGGCAAGAATCCATCCGATAAAATTCATAAACTCCTCCAGGGGTTAGGGCGGAGAACTCTCCGGACGGCGATGCCACACCAGCGCCTGTGGCTGCCTGAATGGATAGACGCCTGCGAGCGCGGAAACGTTGTCCGCCAGCAAACATATATATCGTAATACGATGTATGTCGCGAGGCAACGGCCCAAAGTTGTATCGCATCACGATATATGTAGGCTCCCCGCCGATGTCGGGGAAAAGGAGACTGCGATGCAAGAACAGGGGTTGGCCAGGCAGCAAGCACTCGAATCGTCGATTGCCATCAAGACCACCGGGCTGAGTCCCGAAGCGAAACAGATGTTCGGCCTGATTGCCAGACGGGCCTATGAAATATTTGAATCCAAAGGCAGAGTCCGGGACCGCGAACTGGAACACTGGCTGCAGGCAGAGTCCGAGTTGTTCGAACGGACATCGATTAACGTGAAGGAGTCTCGCGATGTCGTGACTGTCCTCGCCGATGTGCGCGGCTTTAAGTCCAAGGAATTGGAAGTCGATCTGGAGCCCAAGCGCGTGACCATCATCGGCCGGCATCAAAGCCAGACGGACCAAAAAACAAATTCCAACCATTCTTCGGAGATGCGTGACAGTCGGTTGCTGCGCAGCCTGCAGTTGCCCGTCGAGGTCGACACGCACCACGCGACGGCGCGCCTCAGAAGGGGAGTGCTTGAGCTCGACGTAAGAAAAGTGATGGCCCCCAAGGCAAACGTCCCTCAAGGACTGCCGGGCAGAAGCGTCGCCTGAACAAAGCCAAGAAGTTCGAGCAACCCTGGGCACAACGAAGCGCGACGTCAAGCGGCGGTCTGGCGCGCCGCACGGTCTCCAAGCGCAGCATGTTTTTTCTTTTTTCCGATTGGCGTGCTGGAGGACTTGCGCCGCGTATGCCCGTTTTGGCTATGCTTCAGGATAGCGGTGAGAGCGACAATCAGTGCGTGGCCGCTCTCGCGCAATTCGTGGAGCCGCTCGTGAACCACTCGTTCCAGCGCTCGCTGGCCCCGAGGCAGCAGAACCACACACAACTGGCGGTGATCGCGAACGCTAGGCTTTCGGCGGACAAAACCCCGTGCCGCAAGACGATCGATCAATCCCACCGCACTGTGATGCCGCAAAAACAGCCGCTCCGCGAGGCGTCGTATGCTCGCTTCGTTCGGGTCGGGGAGCCCGCGGATGGCCAGCAGCATTTGATATTGTTGCGGCTCAAGACCGGCGGCTTCGGCCGCTTGATCGCTCCCGCGCAGGAACTGGCGGATCCGGCATCGCAGTTCGGCTAGCGCGCCGTACTCGGCTTCGCGGATCTTTTTACTCACCTCTCAATTATATCGTAATACGATATAAATGCAAGCCCGCAGTACGGCCACAGTTGCTTGCCGTGGCCCGCATATCCATGGCTGTCGCCTTTATGTTCTTCTTCAAATTGAATTTTGTTACGCTCTAATCATGCTACTCGAACACCTTGGCCTCATCGGCAACTGCCAGTTTTCCGCTCTTGTGGGTCGCAATGGCGAAATAGTTTGGTGCTGCTTGCCGCGCTTTGATTCGGAGCCCGTCTTTTCGACGCTTCTCGATGAAAAGGAGGGCGGCAGCTTTCTGGTGGGCCCGGCGGACGGACAATCCGGCGAACAGACCTACCTCGAAAACACGAATATTCTCGAGACCCGCTTCAACACTTCCTCAGGCTCTTTTCGCGTGGTGGACTTTGCGCCTCGTTTTACTCAGTACGACCGCACCTTTCGGCCGACGCAACTCTTTCGCATTGTTGAGCCCCTCGAGGGCACTCCGCGCATCCGCGTCGTTTGCGATCCCCGCCTCGGCTGGTCTAAAGAGGTTCCCACGCGCATCAACGGTTCGAACCATGTGCGCTTCGAGGGTTTCGAAAGCCGCCTCCGGCTCACCTCGGACATTCCTATCTCCTATCTCAACGGGCAACCCTTCACACTGACCGGCCGCCGACATTTGGTTCTCACCTGGGGCGCTCCCATCGAAGAATCGCTGCGTCTGCTTGCGGATCGCTTCTTCACCGAAACGCAGCGTTATTGGCAGCGCTGGGTCAAGCATTGCAATGTTCCTCCGCTCTATCAGGACGCCGTGATTCGCTCCGCCCTCGCTTTGAAATTGCACTGCTTCGAGGACACCGGCGCCATCATCGCCGCCATGACCACTTCGATTCCTGAATCGCACGGCAGCGGCCGCACCTGGGATTACCGTTACTGCTGGCTTCGCGACGCTTATTATTCGCTCGGCGCATTCCGGCTTCTCGGGCAGTTCGAAGAGCTTGAAGACTTCATCCACTACCTTCTCAACATCGCCGGCGGCGCTCCCGACCTGAATCTTCCCCCTCTTTACCGCGTGGATGGAACATCCGGTCTCGATGAACGCATTCTCGAAGCCTGGCCCGGATTCAACGGCGATGGCCCTGTCCGCGTGGGGAACGGCGCTGCCAAGCACACGCAAAATGATGTCTTCGGCGAAATGGTTTTGGCTCTCGCCCCCGTCTTTCTCGACGAACGCTTCAGCGCCGAGCGCTCCAAAGCCGCCCTTCAACTGATCGAGCGTCTTGCGCGAAAGGCCGTCGCCGTTTCTGGCTTGCCCGACGCCGGCATCTGGGAATACCGCACGGAATGGAAGCCGCAAACTTTTTCCAATCTAATGTGCTGGGCCGGAGCCGATCGAATGGCCCGCGTCTCCGCATTGCACGCGCCGAGTCTTGAGTCCGAGTTTCGCTCCGCCAGCGAACGCATCCGGGAAGAAATCCTCGCCAAAGCCTGGTGTCCGCAGATCAATAGCTTTGCCGCCACCTATGGAGGTCAGGATCTGGATGCTTCGCTCCTCCAAATGGCTTACCTCAGATTCCTTCCCGCCGAAGACCTTCGGCTCTCCGCAACGATACAGTCTGTTCAACGTGGGTTGTCCCACGATGGATGGCTATTTCGCTATCGGCTCGATGATGGCTTCGGTTCGCCGACGGTGGCTTTCACGATCTGCACGTTCTGGCTGGCGGAGGCACTCGCCGATGTGGGACGTACAGCCGAAGCCAAGGAAGTTATGGATCGCGTCCATTCCATTCTCTCTCCCCTTGGTCTTTTGTCGGAAGACTACGAGACGTCCAGCATGCGCATGTGGGGCAATTTCCCCCAAGCCTATTCCCATGTGGGCTTGATTCATGCCGCTTTCGCCGCCTCTCCAAAGTGGACAGACGTGTTGTAACTGCCGAAGCACAGGCTCACGCGAAACCGTAATTGCGAGCAGCTAGACCTCCAACCGATGGCCAGTTCTTGTAACTTTGCTCATCAACGCGTGTGCTGTATTGCACAGATACTAGCTAACTCCTGAACCATAATGCCGCCATTAGGGATGACGCGAGTGGGTACCTCGTGTCATGCCGATTATTCCGTCTTGAGAAGCAGAAAGACTCTTCGGCAAAGGCGTGTAAACCATGGTTACGGCGGATTCCTGGATTGGGCGGGATGATTGCGCTGTTACCAAAATGGTATTCCAGGAGCGCTCTGATCCCCCTAAGTGCGGCACGTCCATTGTTTTTCAGTACTCGCAATGGATGCTGACGCCCGTCACAGACTTGGAAGCAGCCTTGCTCTGATTTTGTCAAACCTCGGAATCTAAGATTCACTGTGCTAGCGGGTGGGTGATTATGGGTTCCCAGCGGAAGATGAAGCCGAGGACAGCCATTCTTATCGGGCTCGCGATCTTTTTCGTGGCTGCCGTTGTTTCCTTCGGCGGACCGCGGAACCCTCCGAATGCACGAAACAAAGCAGGTCAAGAAACCTATAAGCCGCCCACGGATCCTTCACTCTACGTAGGCACCGAAACCTGCAAAACCTGCCACGCGGACATGCCAACCAAGGGTTTTTACGAGGGCTACGAAAATTCGCCGCATTTTGTGACCACATTGGATTCGAAGAACGGCCCGGGATTTCATGGTTGCGAAGCGTGCCACGGTCCAGGCAAGGCCCACGTTGACGGTGGCGGGGACAAAACCAAGATTTTCAAGTTCGAGACCGCTTCCACGCAAGAGATCAACTCCCGGTGCTTGGCCTGCCACGCCGGCGGCACGCAGCACATGAACGCCATCAACTCGATCCATACCAAGAATGACGTCAGTTGCATCTCCTGCCATTCGCCTCACCATGCGCAAGAACCTCAATTTTTGCTCGTAAAGTCCCAGCCCGAGCTCTGCTACACCTGCCATCTCCAACAAAAAGCTCAGTTCGAAATGCCCTTCCACCATCGCGTGAATGAAGGCCTCGTGCAGTGCAGCGATTGCCACAACGTGCACGGCACCGCAGGCCCCAAACAGGTCCGCACTTCCTCGACGCAAGACGCCATCTGCTTCAAGTGCCATACCGACAAGCAGGGCCCGTTCGTCTTCGAACATCAGCCCGTGAAGACCGACGGCTGCCAGTCATGCCACCTGATCCACGGTGGTCCCAATCCCCACATGTTGAAGCTGAGCAACGTCAACCTCCTCTGCCTCCAGTGCCATACCACCTCCAGCTTCAGCGGCGCACCGGGAGCTCCTTCGTTCCACAACCAGGCCAGCTTTTTCCAATCTTGCGTCCTCTGCCATTCGCAAATTCACGGCTCCAACGCGGATGCGACGTTCTTCAAATAGGAGCCGCCATGAAATCTATTTCAGCTCGAGAAAAGCCGGCCACGTCCTCAATAAAATCTCCGCGGCGTATCGGAGAAAAGCCATGAAAGGCCGCCCTGGTGTCCGCGCAATTCCTCTGCTTCTCGCGACGCTGGCGCTCTCGTTTTCCCCCGCCGTTCGCTCCCAGGATAGTTCCGAACAATCCAAAGGCATCGATTCCGGCGGTTACAATATCCATCAAACCCTCGAAGTCGGCTATCGCTCCAGCAACATCAGCGGCAATCTGGACACCTACAACACTTTCGAAAATCTCGGTTCCGGTTTCCGGCTCTTCGATTATGACGTTCACATGCGCTCGCTCGATCATCACGGCATGTTGTTCGACACACTGACTTTCAGCAACTTCGGCTACGGCGGCGACCCCAACAACGTCTCGCGCCTGCGCATCGAAAAAAATAAATGGTATGACTTCCGCCTCTTTTTCCGCCGCGACAAAAACTTTTGGGACTACAACCTCTTCGCCAATCCGTTGAACCCCGCCGCACTGAATCCCGCAGGCTCTCTAACTACCGGCTGCTTCGTGGGATCGCCAACCGCCGCTTCCCCGCAGGGCGCTCCCGCCTTCTGCTCGAAGCCCGCCGTCGCGCAAACCACTTCGCTCGACAGCCTCTATCTCACCCGTCGTATGCAGAACTATGATCTCACCCTGCTTCCCACCTCTAAGCTCAGCTTCCGTTTGGGCTACTCCCGTAACCGCGACCAGGGACCCGGTTCCTTCACGACCGATGGCGGCACGATCTCCGGTTTCGACGAGACCTACAACTACACCACCAACGCCTATCGCGCCGGCATTGACGTACGAATTTTCCCCCGCACCACGCTTTCTTTTGACGAGTTCCTCAGCTACTTCAAGCAGGACAACGTCGTCCTCGATAACCCCTTCGTCAATCCCGGAAATTTCCAGTACGTTCTTGGATCGGTCCCAGGCCAAGGCACTCCCGCCGGAACACTCGTAGATCTCGGAAACATTTGGAGCACGCAAACCCCCGCCGAACCCCTCCCTTGCGCCGCTCCGATCGTGGCCGGCACCACTAACACCGCAAACCCGACCTGCAACGCGTATTTGTCTTATAGCCAGGTCGGCAATCCTCGAAATTTCATGCCTACCGAGCGCTTCCGCTTCCAATCGAATTATTTCAAGAACTTCGAAATGTCCGGCTCGTTCGGTTACAGCTCCAGCAACAACGTCATCCCGGATTTCCTCGAAACGGTAAACGGCTACACCTCGCGCTCCGCCGAGCGCGGAAGCACCACCGGCGGCCCGGCGGATGCCAAGCGCGTCTCCGTGAACGCCGATTGGTCGGGCGTGTACGACATAACGAACAAGCTGCGGATCCTCGATTCCTTCCGCTATAACAACTGGCGCATCCCTGGCGTATGGGACACGGCCGAGACCGCCGTCTACGGCACTCCCTCACCGGCGCCCGGCGTTGTCGGACTGCTTCTCTCACCTGGCGTGTTTAGTCCCGCGAATTGCACGGCGGCAGGCAATTACAACCAAGCAACCTGTCCGCAGCACACGACAAGCTCCGCTGCGGACATTACCAATGAGATCGCCTCGCAGTTTCTTGCGCAGAACACCAGGACGAATACACTCGAGCTCGAGTACGACTTCACCCGGCGATATAGCGCTCACATCGGTTATTTCTACGAGAACAGGACCATCGCCAGCGAGGACGCCACCTTTGACGTCGGCGAATACTACTTTCCAGGCGGGATCGGTGGAACGGCTGCGAACGATTTCCTCGCGGCACGCGGCGATTGCGCTCTGGTTGCCGGTCTTCTTCCGTCTGCCTGCACTCTGCTCGACGACGGGCCCTTTCGCCGGTGCGATTGTAGAAGGTTCGCCAACGAACCCCGTTCCTGAAGCGGGCAACGACACGTCTCGAAATCTCACGATGATCAACACGCAAGCCCTGACGGTGGGGTTCGTTGCGCGTCCCATCGATGCCCTTCGGATCAACGGCGATTTTGAATTCGGCTATAACGACCAGTCGTTCACGCGGATTGATCCTCGTCAGGTCCAGTCCTACAAGATTCATGCGGCCTACAAACCTCGGCCTTGGGTGAACATCGATGGCGCTGTCGAAATTCATGAAAATCGCGACAACGTCTACCAGGTGAACAATCTCGAGCACGACCGCTCGTACAGTTTCGCCACCCTGCTGACCGCCACTCCACGCCTGTCCGTCGACTTTGGCTACAACTACTGGAACGTATTTAGCCAGTCCTTGATCTGCTTTGCGTACTCCCAAACTTCCGCAAACCCCGCGCCCCCGACTGCCACGGTGGTTGCTTCTGCCTTCCCTCCCGGCGTGCCCGAACTGCCGACGGGCACAGCTTGCCCGATCGCGGGTGCTTCGTCGCCCCTGGGAGCGCTTTCGACCTACAGCAGTACCGATCACTTCGCGCATGCCACGGTGATCTGGAAAGTAATGAAGCGCGTGACCACCATGACGGGCTATAACGGCAGCTTTGTCCGTGGCAACACGATCTTCCTGAATCCTCTCACGCCGACCGGCACCCTCAATTTCAACTACCAGCGCCCATTCGCTTCGATTGCCATCGATATGGGCGGCGGGTTCACCTACAAAATGACGTGGAATTATTACGGATTCAACCAAGGAGGGAACACGAGCCCATTTGGCCTGGCGCCTATTCCCTTGCAGGACTTTAACGGCAGCAATGCCACATTCTCGTTACGGTACTCCTTTTGAGAGGATGAATGTGCTGGCTCAGCGGCAAGCGGCTTGAAACATTACGCGTTCCAAAGTTTTCGAGGTAGTTTGTTTACAATATAGGTACCATAAGCAATCTGTATTCTAATCTCAATCCGTCCAGGAGGAACTATGAATCGACACACTCGGCGTATTAGCCCGAAAATTTTGATTCTTTTGCTTTTTGCGGCATTTGGCCTTCTCTTGCCGGCGGCCCAGGCTCAAACCGGCGGCCCGGCCTTTTTCAAAGCGAAATGCGCGGTCTGCCATGGTGCGGATGGCAAGGCCGATACCGGCATCGGCAAGGCGGACAAAATTCGGGATCTGGGTTCCGAGGATGTCCAGAAGCAAACCGATGACGAACTCGCGGAAATCATTGGCAATGGCAAAGGCAAAATGCCGGCCTACGGAAAAAGCTTGAAGCCGGAGCAGATTAAGGATCTTGTGGCGTTTATTCGCACCCTGAAGAAGTAAATAACCGTTCGTCTGCCCCGGCGCCATGTCGACAATCGCCACCGTACTTCTTGTTCTGCTCACCGCTGTGCTCGCGGGAGTGGTTGTTGTTCGCCCCGCGGTCACCGTCAGCCGCGCGGGGAAGATTCTGGCGTTCTGCGTCCTCTTCTTTCTTCCTCTTTTTGCTCTCGCCATGGGCATGCAAAATGAAATGACGCGTTCCGAGAGCACCGCCTTCTGTCTTTCCTGCCACATTATGGAGCCGTACGGAAGGAGCCTGCACATCGACGATCCCAGCTATCTGGCAGCGGCGCATTTTCAGAATCATCGCGTTCCCGCGGACCAAGCTTGTTACACCTGTCACACCGATTACGCCATGTTCGGGACCATCAAAGCGAAACTTGGCGGCTTGCGGCACCTGTACGTCTACTACCTTGGGAACCCCCCTTTGCCGGAGAATATCAAGCTCTATGAGCCGTTCAGCAACCAGATATGTCTCCATTGCCATCTTGGCGCTCGCTCCTTTGAAGAAGGCGTGGTTCACAATGCCGACCCAGCTACGCTTCCCGCCATCAAGGCGAACACTCTTTCCTGCATCTCCAGCGGTTGCCATGATCAGGTCCATAACGTCGGCCATTGGGGGAGCAACGTGAAATTCTGGTATGGGAAGAACTAATGCATCTGGGATACTCAATCGACCGGTTCCTCCGCATCTCAGGGCTCCTGGTGATCCTGGGTCTCCTGATCGAGGCGATTTGTCTCCTCTGGTCTCGTCCGATCGCGTTTGTTGTCCTCGTCGTTTTCGGCGGCGCCCTGATTGGCGTCGGTGTCTTGCTTTTTCTCTATTCCCTCGTTTCCGCTGCTCCCCGCCGGGCTAGCCCTTCAGGACCGGTCCCCGGGAAAAATTGAAATCGAGGTCAGCGGGTCTATCTCCCCACCCGCCAATACCGCATTAGCACGGCCATGAAATCCGCTGGACGAAACGCAGTCTCGGAGCTATTTTGTGATGAACTCGAGGTCTATCACTGGTCAAGTCCGTTGATGTGAGCGGTCATGGAAAGCTCGCCAGCTCTCCCCTCATCCGCTGAAGAAGTCGCTGAAGCAATCCTCCGATTTACGACAGCGTGCTTTGCAACACTTCTCGCAGCAATTCTTGCTTTTGTTGGCGGAGCTTTTCTCCGCGCTCCGTCAAGTAAAAAACGTCAATGGCTTTTTGACCTTCCGTATCGATCAGCGCGACATCGATGTTGCACCCCAGCCGGGCCAGCGCCGATCCGACTTCATACAGCAACCCCGGACGGTCCTGCGCCATGATTTCCAGCAGCGTGCTCTGCGCCGAGGAGGCGTCGTCGTAATTGATGCGCGTCTCCACGGCCACTTTCGGCGGTCTCGCCTTGCTGGCGATTTCGCGGCCTTTCAGCAGCGGCTCCAGCGGCGCTTTCGCGTTCACTATGTCCGCGAGACTTTTCTGCAGCCGCACGATTTCGCTGGGATTCAGCTCCAGCGTATGGTGCAGATCGACGAATTGAAATGTATCCAGCACCACGCCTGCGGCATTCGCAAACGCGTCGGCCTTCACGATGTTCATTCCCCAGCCTGCCAGCACGCCGGAAATGGTCGCAAAGAGCGCCGGCCGGTCGGCGGTGAGCAAAGTGAGCGAGAAAGAATGGTGCCGCGCTTTCACTTCGGTTTGCACCGGCTCCACGCCCAATTTCCGGTAGAGCAAAAAGTGAGCGGCAATCTCTTCGGCGGAATGCACGGCGCGGTAGCGCCGCGGGAAACCTTCGAGGAACCTCTCAACTTCCTTCAGGTTCGCGCCGCCAGCCTGGCTGCTCACCTGCTCGAGCAAGGAGACTTCATCCGAAGCGTGCAAGCGGTCGCGGTCCAGCGTGCGGCTGAAGTAATTCGAGGTCGCCACGAAAAGTTGCCACAACATTTCCGCCTTCCAAGGCGTCAGAGCTTCCGGGTTCACGGCGTGAATGTCCGCGTAGGTCAGCAAACAGAGCCGCTGGAGCCGCTCCTGCGTTCCCACGGTGCCTGCGAACACCGAAACGGTCGCAGGATCGAAAATGTCGCGGCGCTGCATCGTCGCGGACATATCGAGATGATGCTCGATCAGGAATTGCACTTCGCCAGTTTCGTATTCGGTGAGCTGCAGCCGTTTCGCCGCGCTTTCGAGCGCTTCCAGGCTGCCTGTAACGTGATTCTCGACGGCCATGCCCTTGCCGACATCGTGCAGAAGCAGCGCCAGAATCAGCAGATCGCGCCGCCCCGCCGTCTTCCAGAGCTGCTCGAAATGAGCAGCGCGTTCATCCGGCGGATCGGCAAGCTCCTGAAGATGTTCAATCGTGCGCAGCGAATGTTCATCCACCGTATAGCGGTGATAAAAATCGCGCACCACCAGGGAATCGATGGCTTTGAATTCCGGCAATACTTCCATCAAAAGCGAAAGTCGTTGCATGGGCCGCAGCGCCATCCCGGGATAATCGGAAGCCAGAATTTCCCGCAGCGTGGGCCAATTCACCTGCGTGTTCTTCTGCGGAAGCTCGGGATGTTTCAGGATGTAATAAATGGCGCGTTCTGCTTCGCGGCTAAGCGGCACGCCGGTCCTCGCCGCCTCCGTAAAAAGGGCGAAGGTCACCTGGCGGTCGGAAAGCGCGGGCTCGTCGGTCACTTCCAGCAAACCATCGCGCAGGGCGAACGGTTTTACCTTGCCGGTATCGCTGCGTGTGCTGCGCGCCGCGTTGAAAAATCTTTCCCGCAAGGAAGGCTGCACCGCGGGCTTTTGCTCGATGTACCGCAGCAGCAGGCGGTTCAGAATCCTGGCTTGGCGAAAATACAATCTCATCCATTCTTCTGGACTGCGCTTTACCCCGGGTGCTTCGCGGTTTCCGACTCCCAGCAAACGTTCCGCAGCCGCGCTTTGCAGCTCATAAGTCAGCGTATTGTCATTTCGGCCATTGGTGTAATGCAGGAAGCAGCGGATCGCGCCGAGAAAATCGACGGCGTTTGCGGCCAATTCTTCTTCCCCTGCGCTGTTTCGCACGCCGTCTTTTTGTCCGTTGGCGATTTGCCGCAGCCATGCCGCCGCCTGATAGTCGCGCAACCCTCCCGGCGCATCTTTGACGTTCGGCTCCAGATGATAAATCGTGTTTCCGTAGCGCGCGTGGCGCTCTTTGGTCAGTTTGGTCAGTTCGGCCAGCAAAAACGGGCGCGCCTGTTTTTCGGGCCCCGCCAGAATTTTTTTGTTAAGGCGCTCGAAAAGTTCTTCGTCGCCCGCGAGAAACCTGCGGTCCAGAAGCGCCAGATGAAACTCCGCGTTATCTTCTTCGATTCGTTTGCATTCTTCGAGCGTGCGACCGGCGGAACTTACGCGAAAACCGAGGTCCCACAAAGTGCGCGAGAAGTCCGCGATCAAAGGCCTGAATTCCGCCTCGGATTTTTCGTTGCCAAAAAGAAAAAGAATATCCAGATCCGAGTAAGGGAAAAGCAGCCGCCGTCCGTAACCGCCGAGCGCCACCAGGCTCAGCCCCAGCGGCTCCGTGCTGTGCACGCGCAGAACTTCGCCAAAAATCTGCTGAGCGATACGGTCCGCCAGATCGCAGAGCGCGCGCAGCGTTTCTTGCGCGCTCCCGCCGGCTTCAAATTCTTGCCGGATGCGTTGTCGCTCGTCCTCGGCTTGCGGTCCGAGTACGGACAAAGGAGTTAAAGAACCTTGCATGATTTTTGCGGGCCGGTTGGCCGGATCAACACCTGGGCGAGCCGCGGTCGTCACTTGGTTTAGAGGGCGTTTTCGCCGCGCTCCTCGTTTCGGATCCGGATGGCTTCCTCAACCCGCGATAGAAATATCTTACCGTCACCAATCTTTCCTGTCTTGGCAGTCTTCAGGATTGTGTCCACCGCGCGCTGTACGAGCGGATCGGGCAGCACCATCTCGAGCTTAAGCTTCGGCAGGAGATCCACCGTATATTCGCGCCCGCGATAAACTTCGGTGTGGCCTTTTTGCCGGCCGTGTCCGCGCACTTCCGTCACCGTCATCCCCTCGATGCCGATTTCACGCAAAGCATCTTTCACGGAATCAAACCGGGACGGCTGAATGATTGCCTCAATTTTCATCATGAATGTTTCTGCTCCGCCCTATGCGTGACGCTGCCGTGGATCTCAATTTCAGGACTCGAGGTTGTAGGCTTCTTCACCGTGCTGCGTGATGTCCAGTCCTTCGATCTCGTCCGTTTCGCTCACGCGCACGCCGGTAATAATATCCGTTATTTTCAGCAGGACAAGCGTGCCCACCAACGCAAAGCCCCAGGCGGTCAATATGCCTACGAGTTGGTTGCCAATCTGTCCCCAATGTCCGTCGAGGGCCCCAACGGGCTTGCCGGCACCAAAAATCGGATTGATGATTTGTTGCGCGAACACTCCGGTCAGGAGAGCACCAACAGTGCCGCCGACGCCGTGCACGCCAAAAGCGTCCAGAGCGTCATCATATCCGAAGATCGATTTTACTTTCGTAACCATCCAGTAGCAGACGAGGCCAGCGATAAAGCCAATCGCCAGCGCCGGCATCGGTCCGACAAATCCAGCCGCCGGCGTAATCGCCACGAGGCCGGCAACGGCGCCGGAAATCGCTCCCAAAGCGCTCGGGCGTCCGTTCTTGATCCACTCCGCGATGCTCCAGCTTATCGCCGCCGCGGCTGTGGCCATGTGCGTGGCTACGAAAGCGCTCGTAGCCAGGGAACCCGCTGACAGCGCGCTGCCCGCGTTAAACCCAAACCATCCGACCCAGAGAAGACAAGCGCCGATGAAACTCAGCACCAGGGAATGCGGTGGCATGGGCTGTTTCGGGTAACCGGTGCGCTTTCCAAGGTAGAGCGCGCACACCAGTGCTGAAACTCCGGAGCTGATATGCACGACTGTACCGCCGGCGAAATCGAGAGTAGGAAATTTTCCGCCGAGCGACGCGTTGAGAAAACCTCCTTTGCCCCAAACCATATGCGCCAGCGGCGTGTACACCACCAAAAACCAAAGCGCGAGGAAAAGAACTGTGCCGCTGAACTTCATGCGCTCAGCGGTCGCGCCGGTGATCAGCGCCGGCGTGATGATCGCAAACATGAGCTGGTAAATCATGAAGGTCGCCTGGGGAATCGTTCCAGCGTAATCGGGATTTGGATCGGCGCCGACGCCGCGCAAGAAAGCATGTTCGAATCCCCCGATGACAGGACCATTGCCGCCAAAACACAAGCTGTAGCCCACTAGCGCCCACATCACGCTGATCAAAGCCATCAGCAGGAAACTTTGCATCATGATGGCCAGCGTGTTTTTTCGCCGCACGAGTCCACCATAAAAAAGAGCGAGCCCCGGGCCGGTCATGAGCAGAACCAGAGCGGCGCTGACGAGCATCCAAGCGTTGTCGGCATGCGATTCCGCTTCGGCCGCGTGCTGTTCGAGCTGCGCCAGCTTTTCGTTTATGGCTTTGGGAATTTCAGGGGTCGCGGGTGACGTTGCGCTGGAAGCTGCTGCGGGAGAGGCGGTCTGAGTGAGGCCGGGCGTTTGTTGCGCGAGGAGGGGAAGAGAGGCGAGCACCATGGACATGAATAAACAACACTTCCATCCCAAGTGCTTCATAGATAGGTCCGCTCCACTGCGTCTGGGTTCTTCCCGGTTTGGCCGGGGACATGGATGGAGACACAGAGCCTGGAAAGGAGACTCGCTGCGTTCCACCACTTTTTCGGAGTGGATTATACGCGCGGGCGCGCGTCGGCAAGTTTATAAATTTGCATTAACTGAATTCGTTTTTCAGATTCTTCGGAACGCAAGCCAGGTGCAATCCGGGCAGTCCGGGACGCCAACCCTCGATCAGGCATTGGCCTGCCAATTCTTTGCGATGGTATTCTTGCCAGGCGGCGCGGCCATCGTATAATGCCTGCTGGCCGCGAAGCCGCCGTCCCCGGAGCTTTGGCCAGGCGGGCGATGCCGGAATGAAGGCGAGAGGATTTCAGCGAAGTGTTATGACCGAGCATCCCCCGATGGAAATCACGGTAAGAGAGTCCGGGAGTATTCCGATTCTCGATGTGCGCGGCCGGCTGACGATCGGAGAGCCCAGCGACCAACTGCACCAAGCTCTGGAATCGGTGGTCAAAGGCGGGGCGCGCAAGGTGGTCGTCGATCTCAACGGCGTTCCTCAAATCGACAGCTCGGGCATCTCATCCCTGGTTCGCATGTCCATCAAACTGACGCGCGAGGGCGGAGCGCTGCGGCTCATTTGCGGGCCTGGCCGCGTGCGCGACGCGCTGACGGTCACGCGGCTCGTCGAAGCCATCCCTACGTTTGAATCCGAATCCGCGGCTCTTGCCAACTTCGCCTAGGCTAAGCAACGTTTGTGACACGCCATGCGTCTTTTAGGTTGGGTGGGGGTGTACCTCAATTTCATCGAAGAGACGTCGATTTGACGTCGCGGCATGTGGGCCTCTTTGTACAAAAAATTTAATTCAGTGGCGGCCGGTCCGGGCTTTTGCCGTAGTTTGTTTCGAGGTGGCGCGCTTGGAATAGCCGTGCTTGCGAGCTTGCTATTGAGCACCGCGGCGGCGCAGGATCCTCCCGCGGCGCTTCCGCCGGCCGCGCAACAGCGGCTGGATTTGCTGGCTTCGCTGGTGTCGGAGCAGATACGGCAGTCCAAGATCGATCCTGCTCTGCCGAAAGTTTTTGTAATCGACTTTTCGAATGCAGGCGACAAGCAATTTTCCAAACTCGGCACGCTGATCGCCGATGATTTCGCGCAGTCCCTTTCGCGTTTCGCTTCCGGGTTTCAGGTGGAAGACCGCAAAGCATTCAGCGGGTATTTGAAAGAAAATTGGATGGGTCTCGATGATCTACAGAGCGGAGCCGTGTGCCTGACTCTGGCGCGGTCGATGGGAGGAGCCGGGGTAGTTCGCGGAACGATCGAGACGGATGCCGGTCAACTGCGAGTTAATCTTGTTATAGACGGACTCGGGCCGGCCTGGACTGACGATGCGCAGCTGCCCTTAACGGGAACGCTTCAGGAGCTGTTGAAACAGCCGGCGGCTTCGTTTGCGCGCTCCGCCGCCGATGTGCCGGCTGAGCCCGGGATTCTCCGGCCAGGTTTGGATGGCGTGTCTCTTCCTGTATGCGTTTTCTGTCCGAGCCCGGAGTATACGGATCTTGCGCGCACGGCGAAATACCGGGGCACGGTCGAGCTTTCGTTGATTGTCACGAAGGAAGGCGCGGTCGAGTCCGTACAGGTTTTGAAGGGCGCGCCATTTGCGTTAGCCGAGCAAGCGGTGGACGCGGTAAAGAAATGGAAGTTCAAGCCGGCCAAATTCGCGGGCAAGTCTGTTTCGGTACGCGTCCCCGTCGATATCGATTTCCAGCTTTACTAGCGACGCGCAAGAGCCTGCGCTTGCGTGCGACTGGGATTTTCTGCTGGGTGAACTGTGAAGATCTTTAAGCTTCGCTCGCATTAAGTATCTTTATGCTAAACTCGAAAAAAATGTGGAGACTTCGGGTCACTCATCGGGGCGTTTTTCTGATCTTTGCTTTGCCGTTCCTTCTTTCTGGTTCGGCATTTGCCCAAGATCAGCAGAGTGCGCCTGCACCCGACGCAGCCTATCGCGCCGACCTGCACGCCCTCGTCGGACGCATCCTCAAAAGGGCGGATAAGGCCAAATGTCATCCCAATCACTGCGCCATCCTGGTCACGAATTTCACCGGGCATTCCGGTTTTACTTCTCGACTTGGCATTCAACTCGCGGACGCCTTCTCGGCCGAACTCGTTGCTCAAGGGAGCGGCATTCAGATCATTGACCGCAGCCGCCTTCGTGACTACCTAGAGCGTGAACGCATCCCTTACAAATTATTGAAAGACCGAGAAGCCGCGAGCTGGCTTGCTACTCAGTTGTCGGCAAACGCGGTGCTGATGGGCACAATCGAACAGCTTGGAGATCGTTGGAACTTGTTGGTTGAGTTGTTGAATGCTTCCAACGCGAAAATCGGCCCGCAGGAAGCAACTGATATCTCGATCGCAGACCCGCAAAGAAGCCTCGATGGAATTGAACCGTTCGAGATGGAGCGGTCCATCTCGACGCGGGCAACGACACACGGAAGCGCAGAGACGAGAGCGGGGGTAAATGGGAATGGCGTTCCGCAATGCATTTACTGTCCGCCGCCGCTTTATACAAACGAAGCACGAAATGCAAAGTTCCAAGGGGACGTCGTCTTGGAGGTAACAGTAGAGCCAAACGGCCGGGCGGATGATATCCACATTCTCAGAGGGATTCCGTTCGGAATGAACGAGCAGGCAATTAAGTCGGTGAGCCAATGGAAGTTTAAGCCCGCGACAGGTGAGGAAGGAAAGCTAGTCCCAGTCCTGGTTCCGATCGAAGTGACGTTCCGCCTTTACTAGCTGGACTCAGCCGCCTTTTTTCAGTTCGGCGAGGACGAGCTTGGCGACTTCTTTCAGAGTTTCGAATACGCCTACGCCCTGAATGGCGACGCCTTCGAGGACGGGTTCGCCTTTTTTCTGAAGCTGTTTGGTGAGTTCGGCGACGGGCATGGCGTTGGGGAGATCGCGCTTGTTCAACTGTAGGACGTAGGGGATCGTCTCGAAATTGAGATTGTGTTCTTTCAGATGCTCCTGGAGGTTTTCCATGGTCTCGAAATTCGCATCGAGACGCTCTTCCTGGGAATCGGCGACGAAGACGACGCCATCCGCACCTTTGAGGATGAGCTTGCGGCTGGCTTCATAGAAGACCTGGCCGGGAACGGTGTAGAGATGAAAGCGGGTTTTAAAGCCGCGAACCGTGCCGAGATCCAGAGGCAGAAAATCGAAGAAGAGAGTGCGGTCCGTTTCTGTGGCCAGAGAGACCATTTTGCCCTTCTGGTTTTGGCCGGTGTGGTCATAGACCCACTGGAGGTTGGCGGTTTTTCCGCCCAGACCTGGACCGTAGTACACGAGCTTGCAGTTAATTTCGCGAGCAGGAAAATTGATGAAAGGCACTTGTTCCTAACCAGAGTTCGGCCACAAATTTATAGCATACGCGGTGCTGGCAGGCCAGCGTTCCAGTTGAGCCTGTCCCCTGTCGGGTAACTTACCTTACAGTTTCCGCGATAATGCTCTGATTTCGATGCTCTTTTTTCAGGGAGTGCCGCCGGGAGGTAACTCAGGCAGGTTCCCTGAGTCTCCTTTTCGAGGAGTTGCACTCGTTGACGCCGTGCGTTTGCTCTGTTACGATTCGGCACATGGCAAAAGCGCGCAAGGCCTCAACGGGCTCAACAGGGCAGGACAAAGGCGCCGCGCATAGCCGCTCCAACTCACAGAAAAAGAAGAACTTACCTCCCGCACCACCTCCCCAGCGAGGCGGGGTTGAGCTGGTTGATCCGCGCGTGCAGGCGCAGCTGAAGATCTATGATGAAGCACTAGGGTTGTTTCACCAGCAGAAATTTGCGCGAGCGAAGCAGGAGCTGGAAAAAGTTCTCGAAGGACCTAGCCAAGGGCTGGCAGACCGCGCCCGGATGCACTTGCGTATCGCCGAGCAGCGGATGAAGCCGAGCGCGGAGCAGAATCCGCGCACCGCCGATGAGCATTACCAGCGCGGTGTGGCAATGATGAATATCGGCCGCTGGGATGATGCGCGCGAAAGTTTGATCAAGGCTCGCAAAGCTTCGCCGAAGTCGGATTACATTCACTACGCGCTTGCGGCGCTGGATTGCCTAACCGGCGAAGCAGATTCTGCTTTAGCGAACCTCAAAGTGGCCATCGAGCTGCGCGCGGAAAACCGATACCACGCGCGCAATGATGAAGACTTCGCTTTCCTCCAGGAAGATCCCCGCTTCACGGAACTGCTCTACCCGGAGAAGGACGGAACTGCCGGCTGAACCTTCGTGACCAGTTTTTCTTACCCGCAAAACGGAATGCGCCTAAAATAAGAGCCTGATGGGAATTCCGGCCCAATAGGAATAGAGTCCAGATGCAGATTTTACGCTGTTAGCAGGAACAGAGCCGGAGAAACACGCCCGAAAAGAAACGTTTCGCTGGTCCGGTTTCACTACCTCATTCGGTGAAGAAAAAAAGGTCCAAACCGAAGCTTCTATCCCGCGGATTCCGCGTTGTAGCTCTTGGGGGAGGCACCGGGCTTTCCACGCTTCTGCGCGGCCTCAAGGAATATGTGGTGCGCCGCAGCGACGAGCATCCCAACTCGGACCGTCCAATTTCCGACCTCACGGCGATCGTTACTGTTACCGATGACGGCGGGAGCTCCGGGCGGCTACGACGCGAAAACCGCGTACTTCCGCCGGGCGACATCCGCAATTGCATGGTGGCGCTTTCGAAAGACGAGGCTTTGCTCGGGCGATTGTTTCAATATCGGTTTCATGCCGGACGCGGACTTGTGGGCCATAATTTTGGCAACCTATTTCTGGCCGCGCTTACACACGTGACGGGAGATTTTGCCGAGGCTGTACGGGTCAGCAGCAAAGTGCTGGCGATTCGCGGGCGCATTTTCCCTTCGACGCTTTCGAACGTGCATCTGGTGGCGAGGCTTGCAAACGGACGCATGGTGCGCGGAGAAACGCGCATCACCGCGAGCCGCGCGCCGATTGACAGATTATTCCTGTCTCCGCGGCGCGTTTCGCCTTTTCCCGCGGTGATCGAAGCCATTCAGGAAGCTGACTTGATTCTTCTCGGCCCCGGATCGTTGTACACCAGCATCCTGCCGAACTTGTTGATTCCGGAAATTGCCGCAGCGATCGCCAAGTCCACGGCCCGACGCGTGTATATCGCGAATCTGATGACGCAGCCGGGAGAGACTTCCGCCTATTCGCTTGCCGATCATCTCCGGGCGATCCGCAGCCACACGCCGCGGAGCGTCGTGGACTGGGTGGTGGCGAACCGGCGAGCGGTATCGCCGGAAGTGGCGAAGCGCTACCGGCGGCAGGGTGCGGAGCAAGTGGCGATTGATTTGCCGGAATTGCAGAAGCTCGGGTACCGCGTGGTTCTTGATAATCTTCTCGAGGAGCACGGCGTGATTCGACATAATCCGCCGCGGCTTGCGCGGCTTTTGCTGGAGGAATTTTTGTCGGCTTCGAGTGCAGAGCGCGTTTGAAATTGTTTTTCCGGCGAAGGCGAACGATTTCTTCAGAGCAGTTCTAGCGTAGATTTCCAGTAGCTGTTAACGTTTTCAGGAACACTTTTCACGCAGATTTTTGAGAAGCGCGTTTATGGAGAATGCCATGGCGACATTTGGACTGATTGAATACAAGGATGCTAGCCCGGAAGTTCGAGCGGTGTACGACGACATCATGGCCACGCGCAAGACCGATTGGATCAACAATTTCTGGAAAGCCATTGCGCACGATCCGGCGATGCTGAAGCGCACGTGGGAAGACATCAAGCAAATCATGGCGCCCGGGGCGCTCGATCCGCTCACGAAGGAACTCATCTATGTCGCCGTCAGTGTGACCAACAACTGCCACTACTGCATCGCATCGCATACCGCGTCCGCATTCAAAAAAGGGATGACGGATGCGATGTTCAAGGAGCTGCAAGCGATTATCGGCATGGCCAACGAGACCAATAAGGTGGTCACAGGATATCAGGTCGAAATCGATGAGCAATTCCACCCGCCACTGAAGCGTTAGCGCTGTTTCCACCCTCAGCACGACTGTCCTTCAGGACAGGTGTTTCCATGTTGGTACGCACGTACTATGGCTGCAAATCATGGATGCAGCCGACCCTATGTATATAGATACGAATATTCAGGGATAGCCCCGCTTCCACGCGGGGTAAACAAAATTCTGCATATTAAGCGAGTATCCGATGGCCCCAATCAGCAAGGAACATGAAGTTATAACCGCGGCACCAGAGACAGCGGGAGCGGTTTCCGGAAGTAGCGGAGCGCGGTTGGACGAGACGGCGAGCAAGCCGCAGCCCGTGGCGCTGGAAGTACCCGTGACGGTGAACGGCGCGCGCACGGTCGAAGGCAGCGACAAACGCGAACCATTTTCGGAGGCGACGAAGACGGTTCTGGTTTTTGGGAACGGCGCGGTGATCCGGCTTGGATCACCCGTAGCGGCGGGCCAATTACTTTTTCTGACGAATGAGAAGACGAAGAAGGAAGTGGTGTGTCAGGTCGTTAAATCGAAAAATTACAGGAACGTGAGCGGGTACGTGGAGCTCGAATTCACGGAGTCGGTTGTTGGCTTTTGGGGTATGCGATTTCCTTCCGACCGCATTGGCGCGCAGACGCCGGTTCATTCCGCGACGATTCCGCCGCCGGTCAGAAGCGCTGCGCCGCCGCCGGCGCCGGCTGCGCCGAAGTTGGCCACTCCGGCTATCAGCGCCGCGCCAAGAGTTCCCGAGGTTAGCCCGGCGCAGGTTCATGCGGAGATTAGGCCTGCTGTGCAGGAACGGCCTGCGGAAATCAGAACAGCGGCACCTACTGCGGTCTATGTTCCTGCTTCTGTTCCTTCGAACACGACAACGGCTCCCCCTCAGACGACAGCGGCGCCCGTACCGCCGATTACGAAGAGCCCTGCTATGCCGGAAAGCCCTGCGCCTTCTATGCCCAGTTCGCTGGAGTCTTCCCTGGCAAGTTTGCTAAGCACTCCTGAAGTGCAGGGGGGATTGACGGCAACGAAACCGCCAGCGTCGGTGGCTCCATCTGAAAACAAGGCGGCGCCGGCAAACGTCGCGGCGGATAATTCGAGCGAGGAGCTGAAACTGCAAGCGTCGCGGCTTCAGGAACAGCTATCCTCTCTGCTCTTCAGCGCGGCGCCGACAGCGAAGCCCGCGGCGCCAGCGCTCGATTCGAAAGGCGTATCGGGGGTTGTGGCAAAAGTTTTGGAAATTGCAAAAGCGGATGCGGTTCCGGTGAAGGCCGCGCCGTCTGCAAGAACTATTCCTCCTTCTCCACCGATGAAATCATTGCTGGATTCGGAAGAGGTGAAAATTCCGTCGTGGCTCGAACCACTGGCGCGCAACGCTGCGGCTTCCTCGCCGACGCCCGAGCCTTCCGAGCGGGAAAAATCGAAACACGCCGCCGAAATCGCGTCGCATGAAGAACTTTCTGCCGAACCCTTGGCAGCGGTCACAATGGAAAGCGCTTCCGAAAGCCATCTGCCGACGTTCGGCAGCTTACTGCCGCTGGATGAAGCAGCGGCCGCGCGCGAGCATTCGTCCGGCGGCTCGCGAAAAGGGCTGTGGATTGGAGCCATTGCCGCTGTCGCTCTGCTGGCTGCGGGCGGAGCGTGGTACGAGTTTTATCCATCGAACGCACTGCGCGGCGCGTCCGCGCACGCTGCTGCTCCGGCGCCCAGCATCCAAACGAGCGCAGCGCTTCCCGCGAATGGCGAAGCGCGGGGTGGGGAACATGCTTCGTCACGAAATGACGGGGTCGAGCCCGAAGCAGCACCCGGCGTTTCCGCCACACCGCGCGCGAACGCAGGGGCCTCTAGCGAATCGCTTCCGAAGCCGCAGGCAGGTGGGCAGCCAGTTCCGGTGACGCGAGACAACACGCGCGGCGATGCGGTTGCGATTCCTGCGGCCGTCACGGAGCGCATTTCGCGCCCCGCGCCGGCACCAGAACCAAAGAAGCCCGCTCTCGGCGAAGTCCACCTGGCCAACCCCACGATGAATCGGACGGCAACGGCACAGAATGATGCCGCAGCGGCTCCGACGCTTGCTGCAGGCGCAGACGTCCCCAATGTTGGCGGGATTGACTCCAGCATAGCGTCAGAGAGAGGGAGGCAGCCTGCGGTACCCGAGGTGCCGCTTCCCATCGGCGGAGATGTGCAGACCGCAAAATTGATCGCCAAGGTGGATCCGGTTTATCCGATGATTGCCAAGAATCAACACGTGTCCGGGAACGTGGTGATCGATGCGTTGATCGACGCCAATGGGAGGGTCACGACCATGAAAGTGATTTCTGGACCGACGCTCCTGCAGCAAGCTGCGGAAGATGCCCTTCACCAATGGAAGTACCAGCCAGCATCGCTAGATGGCAAGGCTGTCGCGATGCATTTGACGGTCACGCTGCAGTTCCGCATGAAATAACTGGAGTTTTTTTCGAAGAGAGCCAGCCGGTTACTCGTTTACAGGTGCGATCTCTTTTACTTTTGAGGGATCGAAGTGGGAAAGACGCGCGGGAGCCGCATGTCCACGCTCGGCAGCGCGGGAAATTCTTCGTGCGGTTCGGTCTGATACCAATAGGCAACGGAGTAGAAATTGTCTCCCCGATCGTTGGCATGGCCGTGCTCGATCGTGGCTCGCAAGGATTTTGTAAAGGTGATAGGCGAATCCAAATGAAAGCGATACACGGACCAACGGGCGCCCTGCAACTCGGCGCCGACCACCGGAGCTCCGAATAGGCCGTAGGCAAAGGGCTTGCCGCCAAAATCCCACGCGCCAAGAAAATAGTCTTCCGAACCCGTCCCGTTGATGGAAGGCAGCTTCTCGCCATCCACAAAAAACATATCGTCGCCTTCGCCCCACCAGCCATCCTGATTTTCAATCACTGACATAGTGACTCCGGCAAAGTGCCCGCGCCCCGCCGCTTCCAGCCAGACGTAATTGTCTTTTCCGTCCAAGTTGAATTTGTTTCCGGGGAAGGCCTTGTTGGGAGCGGCTTGCCGGTATTGGGCGTGAAAATAGAGCGTGTCCGCAGGCAGAGGCGACTTGTAAGCGCGCAGATCGATGTTCCAATAAACTGCTTCAGCGCGCTGCCGGCCTTCATTCGTCAGCGTGATGTGCGCGTGTTTTTGGAATGGCATGGGAAAAAAACAATTGAGTGCTTTGTCTCCGCCCACTGCGAGGGGAACAGACTGGTAAAGAAAGTACTCACCCAGGCCCAGCCCGAAAAAATCTCCAACGGGAGCTTCCACGCTTGGGGAGGTTTCGCCGTCCCAGTACATTCGCAGCACCATTTTCTTGAGATGGAACCGTTCGTCGCTGGCGATGGTGATCCAGAAGTGAGAAATTTCGCCCGGCCCCGTTTCATCCAAGAGGGTAAGAGTCTCGCCCGGAGCGAGTGGGCGGTAGTCGTCATTGCCGCCGGTGCGGTCGTAACTCGAGATTCGCTTCAGAGAGTAGTCGTGAGGTTTGGTCAATTCGGAGAGCATGTCGGAAGGCGATTGCGCGAGCGAAGCTCCCGGCACGCAGAGCAAGAGGAAGACAAAGCCGAGTGGGACCAGCAAGTTTCGCATCATTTTTTCACCGATCCTTTTTGCCGGCGCAAATTCTGCGCGTCGCCAAATTGGCGGGATTATAGCAGAGGCGGTTCCGCGCATGTCGCCAGTGGTGCAGGTCTCGGAGCGTCGCGATTTGTCTAATTATTGACGACCTCTCCCTTGCAGCCAGCGGAGGAGGTTCGTATACTGGCGGCCCGGCCAAAAGCGAGCCAGGCGGGTCGGTTGATTCGAAATTTCATTCAACGGGGTAGCCCGCCAAACCTCTCTCTCGGCCCAGTAACTGCAAATCGGTCCTGAGCTCCCTTCGCGGGCCGAAGTGCGAATTCTTGGAAGATCTCACTGCCGTCGGCGCCTCAAAGGAGAGTTCCGCATGCCGCAAGCCCCAGTACCGGAAGAAATGAATGTCTACCAAAACGCAGAAGCGCGCTTCGAAGTTGCCGCGCAAAAGCTAGGGCTCGAGCAAGGTCTTTACCGCTATCTGAAATATCCAAAAAAAGAGATCACTCTGTATATTCCCGTGGGGATGGACAACGGCCAACTGGAGGTTTTCACAGGCTATCGCGTCCTGCACTCGACGGTTCGCGGTCCAGGCAAAGGCGGCATCCGCTTCGCGCCCGACGTTTCGATTGACGAGGTGCGCGCACTGGCCACCTGGATGACCTGGAAGTGCGGCGTCGTGAATATCCCGTTCGGGGGCGCCAAGGGCGGCATCATTTGCGATCCCGGAAAATTGTCGCGCGGAGAATTGGAGCGTCTGACACGCCGCTACACGGCGGAGCTCGCCGACTGGCTCGGCCCCGAGCGCGATGTTCCAGCGCCTGACATCGGCACGAATGCACAGACCATGGCGTGGGTGATGGACACCTATTCGATGCACGTCGGCGAAGCCACGACAGCCGTCGTCACTGGAAAGCCCATCGAACTCGGGGGCTCCCGCGGAAGACGCGAAGCCACTGGCCGCGGCGTGATGATTTGCTGCGACAAAGCGCTGACGAAACTGGGCATTAAAAAGGAAGGCTGCCGAGTTGTCGTGCAAGGATTCGGCAACGTTGGGTCGCTGGCGGCTCAACTTATGCAAGAGGCCGGTTACAAAATAGTTGGTCTCGCGGATATCGGCGGCGGCCTCTACAACGAAAAAGGCTTCGACGTCCCGAAAGTGATCGAATGGGTCTATACGCAAAAAAAGCCATTGCAGGATTTCCCCGGCGGGGGCACGAAAATGTCGGCGCTTGACGTTCTTTTCCAGCCATGCGAAATCGTCATCCCTGCCGCCATCGAGAATCAGATCACCGAGGAAAACGCTCATGGGGTCCAGGCGCGGATTTTGTGCGAGGGCGCAAACGGTCCGACCACCTGGCAAGCGGACGCGATCGTCGATGCCAAAGGCATTTTCACTGTGCCGGATATTCTCGGCAATGCGGGCGGCGTTACTGTCAGCTATTTCGAATGGGTGCAGGACCGACAAGGCTTTTTCTGGCGGGAGAGCGAAGTGAATGAGCGGTTGCTTGACGCCATGGAGAGCGCCTTCGACAGCGTGGTGCTGTACGCAGAATCGCACAAGGTGAACAATCGCATAGCCGCGTACATGCTCGCGATTGACCGCGTGGCGAGCGCGCTAAAGTTACGCGGAATCTACGCTTAATGTGGTAAAGTGCGCCCCGGGTTTTCACTCGCCCGGAGCACAAACGCTTTGCTGGTGGGGGTGGGCAGATGGCCCTGATGGAATTGCCGTCAAGGAAGGAGTGCGTGCAATGACTGCGAACTCGCTCTGGCCCATCCACCAGAAAGGCGAAGAGCAACATCGCCTGGAGATTTGTACGGCCGGGAAATGGATGTACGACCGTGGCTTCATCGTAGCCTGCGAAGGTAATATTTCGGTCCGCCTCGAAGAAGACCGCATCCTCACCACACCTACTTGCATGAACAAAGGGATGCTCGATCCGCAGGATTTGGTGGTCACGAATCTGGAAGGACGCCAGCTCGAGGGCGAGCGCAAATTTTCGTCGGAAATCGCCATGCATCTATTGTTTTACCGGATGCGGCCCGATGTGAATGCCATTTGCCACGCTCATCCACCCACGGCCACGGGTTTTGCGGCTGCCGGACGCTCCCTGAATCAGGCGCTATTACCGGAAGTGATCATTGGGCTCGGGCAGATTCCGCTCGTTCGGTACGCCACCCCTGGAACGCCGGAACTCAGCGCCAGCATGGAACCGTTCGTGCCGCATTACGACGCGCTGCTTTTGGCAAATCATGGCGCGGTCACTTGCGGTCCCGATCTTCTTACAGCGTTTTTCCGGATGGAGACCATCGAGCATTTCGCGAAGATCCAGCTGGCAGCAGAGCTGGCGGGCGATCCTGTGCTTCTTTCAAGCCGCGAAGTGGCCAAATTGATGGCTGCCCGTACGCGGTACTTCGTTGTTCCGCCTCCAGGCGGAGGCGCCGAACTCCCGGAAACGAATGATAGTGGCGAGTCTTCCGGCACTCATGTTTCACTGACCCGCAACGAACTCGATGCCCTGATCGACGAAGCCGTGCGTAAGGATCGCGCTCGCCGCTGAGTACTGCCAATTTGGCGGTTGGAAGCGATGGTTTTTTCTTTTTCCAGGATATCCGCGGGCCGTCTCCAAACATCCATTCCTATGAAACACTTCGGCGAGGCGCGTAGATGATTGTGCGAACAGCGCGATGAATCGCGAACTCGCCCATCAAGAAGGAGAGTTCCCATGGAACCAAGAATTGATGCTCGCAAATATGCCCAGGAGGCGCAGAAGGCGATGTATGCGCTGGAAAAGTACCTTGCCGAATGCGGCCTCGATCAGGGCCTCATGCACTTGCTGAAAATGCGCGCTTCCCAGATCAATGGCTGCGCGTATTGCATCGACATGCATTCGAAGGACGCGCGTGCGCTTGGCGAAACCGAGCAACGACTGTATGAACTTGATGCGTGGCGTGAAACGCCTTTCTACACCGATCGGGAGCGAGCCGCGCTGGCATGGATCGAAGCTGTCACACTGGTTGCGGAAACGCATGTTCCGGGTGCGGTTTACCAAGAGGTTCGCAAAGAGTTCAGCGAAAAAGAGATTGTTGACCTAACATTAGTTGCGAGCACAATTAATGCCTGGAATCGCCTGGCTATCGCTTTGCGCGCAGTGCCGGGGCACTACCGCCCCGCTGCTTCCGCGGCCTCTGCGACTTCCGCGGCTTGAGGTCCTGCGTGTGTGTGGACCTTGAAAGGTCTCTTGAACGCAATTTGATGTAAAGATGTTGCTTGCGACGCCGCAGCACCTCGTGGGATCTGCCGGGGCTTTGCGGGATGTAGGGCCTAGTTTGTCTTGGCAATCGTCAATTGATGATCAATCCCCTTGGCGTCGAGGCGTCATGTAACCCTTTTTTTCTGCTGATTTCTAGCTTCATCGAATACAATCGACCCACTCGGCCCTTAGCAACTTCTTAGGCGGCACATTTCAAACAATAATTCACTGAGGAGAAATGTCATGAAGATCAAGAATCTCGTACTAGGCGGCATTCTGGCGGTCGGACTCGTTTGCGGGGGCTACGCGCTCGCCCAAGGGCCGGTCGTCAACATCGATTCGCACCGGCATCCGAATCTCGCCGAAGCGCAGCATCACCTCCAGCAGGCATTTGGAAAGGTCGACGAAGCGCAGAGAGAGAATAAGGATGAGCTCGGCGGTCACGCGGCAAAAGCAAAGGACCTGATCGATGCGGCAGATCGCGAACTCAAGGCCGGCGCGGAGTGGGCCGATCACCACAGATAGCATTTGACGATTGGTGATTCCCGATCCTTTGACACTCTGTTCGTTTCGCGCGGTGTTGCATGGGGAGAGCCGGTGGGCTCTCCCTGAACCGCGTTAACGGGTTAGGTTCCAGGACCGGGAAAAGTGATACACCCGCGAAACGAACGCTCGCTCAAAATGTGACGCAATCGAAACGCAAGTGAATTTGTTTTCGCGACACGGATTGCGGTTTGCACCGGAATAGTTGCGTGGTTCGAGCTATATGCGAACGAAAAATGAAGTGAATCGAAGATTGTTTCTGAAATGGGCAAACCTTCTTGGGCTGGCTGCCTGGTTTCCATCTGCGGCGGAATCGAGCCCGACCCCGATGCAAGAGACGAACCCTGTGCATCCCGGAGAAGCTTCCCAAGCGAAGGAGCTGCCTTCACCAGAGACGATTCTCCTTAAAGACTACCGTCCAAAATCGATCTACAAAATTCCCGTCACGGAGATCGACAAGGCCAAATTCCCCATCATCGACATGCACTCTCATCCGTACGCCAAGACAGCGCAGCAGATTGAGGAATGGGTCAGGAACATGGATGAGGTTGGCGTTCAGAAAACTGTCATTCTTACGATGGCTACTGGCACAGAGTTTGACGATATCTATCGTAAGTATTCGAGGTATCCGGATCGCTTTGAGATGTGGTGCGGTTTGGATCTGTCCGGCTACAACAAGCCGGGATTCGGGCCTGCCGCCGTCAAGGAACTCGAGCGCTGCCGGCAAGTGGGCGCGCGCGGTGTGGGTGAAATCCACGACAAGGGAGAGGGACTAGTCTCAGGCAAGTCCAAAGCACCCGGAATGCATCCCGATGACACGCGCATGGATGCGCTTTTGGAGAGATGCGCCGAACTTGGCATGCCTGTCAGCCTCCATGTCGCCGACCCCATTTGGATGTACCAGAGGATGGACAAGACCAACGACGGCCTCATGAACGCCTATCATTGGCGACTCGACAATAAGCCGAACATCGTGGTCCTGTCCGGCATGATCGACATTCTTGACCGCACGGTCGCGAGGCACCGCAAGACCACGTTCATCGCGTGCCACTTCGCCAACCTGGACTACGATTTGGCGCGGTTGGGCGAAATGTTCGAACGCAATCCCAACCTGTATGCTGACATTTCTGCCCGTTACGCGGAGACGGCGCCCATCCCGCGGTTCACTTCGAAATTTTATGAAAAGTATGCCCAACGACTCGTCTATGGGACCGATATGGGCTTTGACAAGCCGATGTACCGTGTCACGTTCAGAATCCTCGAATCGCTGGACGAGCACTTCTATGAAATCGAGCAGTTCGACTACCACTGGAGCCTGAATGGATTCGGGCTCAGCGGTGAGATTCTGAAACTGGTCTATCACGAGAACGCGACAAAGCTGCTTGCCTCGCGCACCGACCACGCCGGATAGAACAAACGAGGGAAACTCAAATCGCGATCCTCGCCGCGAAAACAAACGCACTTCTGTTTCGACTGGGACACATGTTGAGCGAGCGCCCGTTCCGCGGCTATAACACTTTTCTCCGTTCTTTAAGCTGTCCCTGAACCGCGTTGACAGGCGAAGAAAAGGCGGCAATACTGGCTTTCCATGATTGGCCAGCTTCGCGGTCGCCTCGCCGAAAAACGCCCGAATCAGGTTCTGGTCGACGTCGGCGGCGTCGGTTATCTTGTTCAGGTTCCACTCTCATCGTATGCCGCTCTGGGCGAACTCCACACTGAAGTCACACTTCTCATTCACACGCACGTTCGCGAGGACGCGCTTGCGCTCTACGGGTTCGTTTCCTCCCGCGAAAAGCACCTCTTTGAGATGCTGCTTTCCGCCTCGGGTGTGGGACCCTCGCTCGCCTTAAAGATTCTGTCTGGCATGAGCGTCGAAGAGCTGGTTCCCGCTATTCGCGGCAGCGATTTAGGGCGGTTGACCAAAATTCCTGGCGTTGGCCGAAAAACCGCCGAGCGAATGGTGGTCGAACTGAAGGACAAGCTGGAAGCCGTCGTGTTGGAAGCCCAGAAGCCCGCTGCCGCCTCGCCTGCGGGGGTCGAGGCGGATGTCATTTCCGCGCTGGTCAATTTAGGCTACGAGGCGCGCGCTGCGGAGGCCGCTGTTGGAGAAGCCAAGCGCGAAGTTGGAACCGCGAATTTTGAAAAATTGTTGCGGGGAACGCTGCAATCTCTCGCAGCACCAAAAGGGCGTACGACTCATGCCGGCGCCTAGGCGGGACTTCCATCGCGAAAGTATAGTGGCCGGCCTGTAGGGCGGCGGGCGATCTTAGACTAAAGCGAAGCGCAAACGATGCCTGACGCAAGCGCCAAACGGATGCCAGACCGAAGAGAAGAACACAGAATCGTCTCCGGTGTGCCTTATGACGAAGACGCGCGCATTGAAGCCAGCGTCCGGCCGAAGCGTCTGGATGAATACATCGGCCAAAAGCGTGTGAAGGAAAACATCTCGATCGCTATCGAGGCTGCGCGCACTCGCGGCGAAGCTCTCGATCACGTCTTGCTGTACGGGCCGCCCGGCCTTGGAAAAACCACGCTGGCGCAAATCATTGCGAATGAGCTGAACGTACCCATTAAGACGAGCGCGGGACCTCTACTCGAGCGCAAAGGTGACCTGACAGCGATACTGACTTCTCTGGAGGGCAAGGAAGTTTTTTTTCTCGACGAAATTCACCGCTTGCAACCCGCGGTCGAGGAAGTTCTTTATCCGGCGATGGAAGATTTTCGGGTGGATTTGATCATTGGCCAGGGTCCGGGGGCGCGCATCCACCCTTTTCAGCTCGGACACTTCACGCTCATTGGCGCCACCACGCGCGCCGGGCTGATCACTGCGCCTCTGCGCTCGCGCTTCGGCATCGTGCACCGTCTCGATTTTTATGAGCCCGCCGATTTGCTCATCATCATTCACCGTTCGGCGAAAATTCTTAACATCTTGATGGACGATGGTGGCGCTGAAGAAATCGCGCGGCGCTGCCGCGGCACACCGCGCATCGCCAACCGCCTGCTGCGCCGCTCGCGCGATTTTGCCGAGGTGCGTGCGGCCGGGCGCATTACGCGCGCGGTCGCTCAGGAAGCTCTCGCCATGCTTGGCGTTGATGAAAGCGGGCTCGACGAGGTGGACCGCAACCTGATGCTGGCTCTTCTCGATAAATATGGAGGCGGACCGGTAGGCCTGGGTACGCTCGCCGCCGCGCTTTCGGAAGAAGAGGATGCCATCGAGGAGATGTACGAGCCCTACCTCATGCAGATTGGATTGATAGACCGCACGCCGCGTGGCCGCGTAGCCACCGCGCGCGCCTACGAATATTTCGGCAAGGAGCTGCCCAAACGCCAGCCGCGGCTTTTTTGAACGAGAGCCTGTTCTTCTTGAACAAGCGGTCGCCGGATTAGAATCCTTCTATCCTGTTTTGCTAGACTATTCAGCGATGAGCGTAATCGACGAAGTTCTCGCAGCAAACGAAATCTACTCCCGCACGCACGAATTGCGCAGGCTCACGCCGCGGCCCGAGCGCCACCTTGCTGTGCTGACCTGCATGGATACGCGGCTTTCGAAACTCACGCTGGGGCTGAAAAACGGCGATGCACACATCATTCGAAACGCGGGCGGCATTGTTACCGAAGACGCGCTGCGTTCGCTCGTCGTTTCGCACTATCTGCTGGATACCAGGGAGTTCATGATTATCAACCACACCGATTGCGGTCTGATGCATACGACGGAGCAGGATTTGCGGAACAAGATTCACAATCACACTGGAACCGTGGCGGTCGCGCCGTCCTTCTTTTATGCTTTCCAGAACATCGACGAAAATGTCCGCCATCAGATACAGAAGCTGCGCACGCATCCATGGATTCCCAAGGAGGTTGCCGTGCGCGGGTTTGTGTACGACGTGACGAGTGGACGCCTGCGCGAAATCACGGGAAGCTGATTCCAGCGGCGGCGCGGGACGTGATTTGCAGGAATCTTTTCGTCTCGCTGCGATTATTCGTATCGTAAAGCCACGATAGGATCCACGCGCATCGCCCGTCGTGCGGGAATATAACATGCGAGGAGCGCCACGCCAGTCAGCAGGATCGCGACGACTCCGAAGGTGATCGGGTCCGCGGCTCCAACTCCATAGATTATTTTCGCAATCAAGCGAGTCAATCCCAGGGCGGCTACGATTCCGATTCCCACGCCCACCAGCGTGATGCGCATGCCTTCGCCCAGCACCATGCGCATTACATCCGCGCTGGTTGCGCCGAGCGCCATACGCACACCGATCTCATGCGTGCGCTGTCCCGCCAAATAGGAAATTACGCCGTAAATCCCGATACCAGAAAGCACCAGCGCCAGCGTTGAGAACACACTCAAGAGCATCATCGCCAGTCTCTGCGTGGCAATCGAGCTTGCCACGACATCCTCCATCGGCCTCACTTCATAAATCACCGAACTCGCATCCACTCCCTGCGCTGCTTCCCGAATCGAGTTCACGACTCCCATCGGCGTTCCCGCCGTTCGAGCAACGTATTCCCCGCCATGCCCCAGCAGCGTCCAGAACGGGTCAGGCACCTGCCATAGCGGAAGATACATCTGCGCCTGCAAGTTCTGATTCTGCTTCGAGCCGAGTCCCCAGTGCTCGACGTGCCCCACCACTCCTATGATCTCCGCCTGAAAATTCAGGAACGCCAGATTGATGTGCTTCCCGATTGGATTCTCATTTGGAAAATAGGTATGCGCGAAGTCCGCGTCCACCAACATCACCATCGGCGCATGCTCATCATCCCGATCCGTAAAAAGCCGCCCGCGCTCCAGCGGAATTCGCATCGCGTCTTGGTACAGCGGCGTTACAAGATAAAACAGCGCAACGGACATTTCCTGTTCCGTTGCCGGCTTCGGCTTTCCTTCCACCCAGAACGGCAACTCCGAATCGCCCGACATCGGCAGCGACCCGCCCGTCATGGCCACGTCTTCCACTCCCGGCACATTCCGTATTTGCCGCAAGGTCTCCCGGTACTTGGTGCGAAGCTGATCCGCCGTGACTCCCTGGCCAAACGTTGACGAAACACTGAATTCCAAAACGTTCCGCGGATTGAATCCCGGATCAATGCTCCACAGCGCCGCCAGGCTCCGAATCATCAATCCCGCGCCGATGAGCAGGACGACCGCCATCGCCATCTCTACGGCGACGAACACGCTCTGCGTGCGATGCCGCGCCCCGCTCGAACCGCGCCCGCCCTCTTTCAACGTCTCGTGCATGTCCGGCCGTAACGTTTTCAGCGCGGGCACAAGCCCAAAAACGATCCCCGTCAGGACGGAAATCCCCACGGTGAAAAGCAGAACATGTCCATCAATCCCAATGTCTTCCACTCTCGGCAGCGTCTCCGGGAGCGCCGCAAGCAATGCTCGCGTTCCCCACTTCGCCAGCAAGAGTCCGATCGCGCCTCCGGCGATTGCCAGCATCACGCTCTCCGTCAGAAGCTGCCGAATCACCCGGCCCGGGCTAGCCCCCAGCGCCGACCGTATGGCAAACTCCCGCGAGCGCCTCGTCGCGCGCGCCAGCAATAAATTCGCCACATTCGCGCACGCGATCAGAAGCACAAAGCTCACCGCGCCGAGCAGCACCAGCAAAATTCCGCGCACGCTCCCCACCACATCCGTCTTCAGCGGCACCAGCGTAACTCCGGTATCTTTATTCGTTTCCGGATAAGCCGCCGCCAGATTCACCCCAACCGAACTCATATCCGCGACAGCCTGTTCAAACGTCACTCCCGGTTTCAGACGCCCAATCGCATTCGTTCCCATGCTGATCCCGCGGTTCAGAAATGTCGGTTCCGTCCACTGCCCGATCGGCACGTAAACATCCGACGGGCTCAAATCTGAGATTTGCCCGCGCGCCACTCCGATCACCGTATAACCCTTGCCATTCAGCGAAATCCTTTTCCCCAGAACGTCCGGCGACAATCCAAATTTTCGCTTCCAAAGTCCGTCGCCAATCAACGCTACCGGCGCCGCTCCAGGTTTGTCTTCTTCCGGCAGAAAGTATCGTCCAAGCACCGGATTAATTCCCAGCGCCGGAAAAAAATCTGCCGAAATCATATGCCCGTGCAACCGCTCAGGCTCGCCTTGCCCCGTCATGTTGTATTCTTCGCTCCGAAAAGCCCCGAGCTTCGAAAAAGAGTGGTTGTCTCTGACCCAGTCCAGAAAATTCGGGTAGCTGATCGAACTCTGCTCGAATTCCGCCGTTTTCGAATAGACCGCCACAAGCTGATCCGGATTGGGAAAGGGCAGCGGATTCAGCAGCACTCCATTCACTACCGAAAATAGCGCGGTGTTCGCGCCAATGCCGAGGGCCAGCGTCAACACAGCAATCGCCGTAAATCCCGGGCTCTTTAGCAACACCCGCAACCCGTAGCGAACGTCTTGCCAAAAACTCATCATTGTTCACCCCAGCTCATGATTCTTCGCGGACTTCGCTAGCCACACACAGATACGCCCCCCGACAGCCATTTGTTCCCGCAAAGTAGGACAGACACTCATGGTTTTCTCTGCTCTTCTGGTAGGTCAGACACCCGTCGCGTAGCCCTCTATCCGGAAGACGCCATCGACCCACAGTTCTTAACGCCAATTGCCTGTGGTGCCAGTTGAATCCGGAGAAAGGACAAACTAAAGTTCTTTAATGCGAGGAAAGGGGAGTTTCTGCCCGTCCCGCAAATCGCGCAGATGACTACCGTCTATTTGTCGCTCGGCTCAAATATCGGCGACCGTGAATCCAATCTTCGCGCTGCCATAGCTGCGCTCCCGCCCATCGGCGTCCACATCAAGCAAGTCTCCTCGCTCTACGAAACCGAGCCTGTCGATTATCTAGAGCAACCTTGGTTTTTGAATTGTGTATTGGAAGCCGAAACAGAATTGCCGCCGCAAGCGCTCCTGCAGGTTTTGCGTTCCATCGAATCGCAGCTAGGCAGCAAGAAAGAATTCTCCAAAGGTCCCCGCAAAATCGATGTGGATATCCTGCTCTACGGCGAAGAAACGATCGACACTCCCGACCTTCAAATCCCCCACCCCGGCATGCTCCTCCGCCGTTTTGTCCTGGCTCCGCTAGCGGAGATCGCTCCAGCTCTCCAGCACCCGTCCTGGCGCACCACAGCCGCGCAATTGTTAGCCCAATCCTCTGATAAGAGCCGAGTGCGCAGTTTGTAGGGGCATGGCACGCCGTGCCCGTCTTTCTGCTTCGCGCGCCGCCCTGCCGTGATCCTACGAAGTCCGGTGCAACAACAACCTATGCAGCATGATTTGCTTCGGCTCCATCGATTCCAGCTCAATCAACGAAAGCCTTCCTTCCGTGATCTCGCGCCACCGGTAAACTCCAGGCTCGCTCTCTACAATCTCCCTGCCATTCAAGCCCCTCAAGAATTCCCGCGCATCCGAAATCGCCGCTGCCTCCCGGTAAGCCGGCCTCGCCAGAGCTTCCACCGCGTAACTCCGCAGTAATTTGCTCCAGTAATGCTCGAAGAGCTCCCCGGACGCGAAAATGTCGCTCCACGCCACGTCGCCTCCGTATGCAACTACTACTCCGACCACACGCTCGCCCTTCAAACCCACTGTGGCTCGGTTGAAGCGCCGCTGCAATTCTTCCACGAAATCATCGACCGAAGCCCCCACGCGGCTCCGCTCATAAATTTTTGCGTACGACTGCGTAGGTGCAGCGGTAAGGATGGTCGCCTCGATATTTTCTGAACTGAGGGGAGGCGGCGGAGGGGCTGGCATCCCTGCGGCGGATGCGGGAGCCGCTTTGGCGAGAGTGCCGGAACGAACTGCATCCCACACCTCGTTTTGATCTTGGGCCACGGCCGCCTGCTCACGCACGCTGGGGTGAACAATGGTCTTGGCTGCTCCAAACTGCGAGCTCGCTCCGGTCCATCGCCCTTGCTCCACGCAGAACACATCCAACGGAAGTGGCTCCGAACCTACCGGCACAATCCGGTCCTTCCCGATAATGCGATCCTGCTTTCCGCCACTCACCAGTTCGCCCGCCAGCAAGAGGAGTGGGCGTTTACTCCGGTTGACGAGCATGAGCTGGTTTACGCTCGCACCACCGTTGTATTGCGGCGACAGCGACACTGGCCTGCCATCCCGAGTCCGCACAAGCCCCACCGCGCCTTGTTCGCTGACGATCACCTCGCCGCTCGAAAGCCCCTCGTCCAAGGTAAGAAACGCCGAAGTGTCCTGGCTCGAGGAACTGACAACCGGAAAGATTGTGACGTTTTCGTAAGAAACCGGGTCCAGCAAACGCCAGTTACTCTCCGGCTTTCCCGGCAGCGCATTGCGCGGGGTAGCTGTTAGAGCTAGCCCTCCCAGCGCGGTAATTCCAAGCAAGCTCCCTAAAAGAGTCCCCAAAATAGACCGTTCCATATAACCCTCCTTCGCGTGGCCTTCGCGCACGCAATTCGGGCTTAGAACGGAGAGGGCCAGAGATCTTGCATCGAGCAAGGCAGGAAGAGCCCCGCGGCCAGAAAATCGGGCTGGAACCGTGAGCAAGTTCCCTTTGCGACCCGGTCTTGGAGATACCAGGAGTCAGCGTGGCTACGGCTGCCCTGGGGCAGTCATAGCTGGCACATCAACATTCATTGTGGGATTTTGAAACGGTTTCACTGCCACACTCACTATCCATCAATCGCAGGCTGAAAACGGCTATCCCATCCCCCATAAGAGCCGAAGCTGTGCGGAGGTCCCTCCATGATGCATTGCCGTCGTACCGCAACGTTTACTTTCCTTTTCGCCACTCTGACTTGTTTGGTCGTCACAGGCTGCAGGAAGCCCATAGCCAAGTTGAGCGCCGGTTCAGGCAGTGCGAGTTTTGAAGCCCCCAATCAGCTGCTTACATCTCTAGCCATTTTTAATACCGGCGAAGGGGCCGCGGAGGACATCAAAGTCACCTCGATCTCCATTCCCGGCGCGACGCTCACTCTTCCGGCGTCTCTGCCGCTTACGCTCGGCACCATTCCGGCGGACAGTTCCTCGATCCTCGACGCGAACTTTAGCGATGCTTCTGCTCAGGCGGGTACCAGCTACACGGTCGTCGTTGCGGGCACATTCGTCGAGCATGGTCACCAATTCAAGTTTTCCCTGGATGAAACCGTGCGCACCCTGCCCGCTTCTCCCGGTAGCGCTGTTTCCTCCCTCGGCTCATCTCCTCCCTTCACCGTGTCCGGCGCCCATTTCCCGGCGCAAAAGCCAAACTTTGGAAATGAAGTGAACGAAGGCGGCCTTGCCAGACAAATCCCCACGGGGCCATTCCGGCCGCTCATCCCGTCTAAAGAGTCAGCGGTGGAACCTGCACCGAATGGCAAAGGCGGTGGAGCGGGTACGGGCAGCATCAACTTTCCCACGAATGATCCTCTCGGCATCAGCAGCAGTACTGTCGCTGAGCCTAGCGGTGCTTCCGGAGGTGGCGTGGTCTTCGAGAGCGCCAATTGGTTTGCTGCCGTTTCCACGAATGGCGGAGCCCACTTCACTCAGCTGAACCCCACGACAATCTTTCCCAATACGGCAGATGGCGGGTTCTGTTGCGACCAGATTGTCCAGTACGCTCCCAGCATCGACCGCTTCATCTGGATCATGCAGTTCGGGGAGGGTACTCTTTCCACCGATCCTCCAGGCCTCTCGACGGGCACAAATCGCTACCGCATCGCGGTCGCCAGCCCCGCCACCGTCAAAAGTTCGGGTGGCACCTCATGGACTTACTGGGACATTACCTCGCCCCAAATCAATGGCGCCTCCGCGACCACGACTTGGTTCGACTATCCGGATGCCTCCATAGGAGACAACTCTCTTTACCTCAGCGCCGACAATGCGCTTGCTGGAATCAGCGCTGGGAAAGTCACAACCAGCAACGCAGGACATGTCGTCATTCGCATTCCTCTTTCCGAGCTACAATCAGGTTCAACCATCAACTTCAGGTTTACCACACCTTCGGATAGCAGCGTCGCCTGGGGCGGGCACGTCAGCCAGAACACGCGCGACGAAGTATTTTGGGCTGGGCACAACAGCAACAGCAGCATTCGCGTTTTCAATTGGCTGGAGTCCAGCAATAACTACAACTGGCAAGACATCTCAATTGGAACCTGGCCGAAAACGTCCTCGTCGAACTTAATGACGTCTGTCACGCCAGATAGCCAGGACTGGCTTGCCAAACTCTCCGGCTTCCCCGGTAACGCCGTACTCGGATTGGTGCGTTCGTCCGCCGGTGGCGACAACAAGCGCGTAAACCAGATCTTTCTCGCGTGGACAGGCGCCATCGGGAACGGCTTCAAACAGCCTCAAGTGCAATGGATAACGCTCGACCGCAACAACAACTTTGCTCTGGTCAACCAACAGCAAGTATGGAATCCGGGATACGCCTATGCATACCCAGCCTTCGCGGTGAACACGAACAATGAAATCGGCATGTCTCTGGAATGGGGCGGCGGAGGAAACTACGAGAACCATGTGGCAGGGTTCTGGGGAGACTTCGTTGTCTATGCGACGACCAGCAGCAACATCGGCACCACCCGATTCGGAGATTACGTCACGATTCGGCAGAATTCTGCCGACGCCACGAAATTCGATGCTTTCGGATATGGTCTCGACAAGACTACTCCGCCCGGCGGTACCACGGTGGATGTTCACTACATCATTTTTAGCCGCTAAGCATATCCACCGGCTCACGGCGACGCTTCCGCATCGGCCAGGCTGGGGAAAGATCGTGACTAAGCTGGTGGCAGTCTCAGCTTTACATGGCCGGCGGAGGCAGCCGAAGGTCAAACTCGTGAGGCGGCTCCGCCCCCAGCAAATAGCGCACGAAGTAATCCCATCGGCGCCGCGTCATATAAAGTGCCTCACTCCCGTATCCGTGGTGCTGGTTCGGCAGCAGCAAAAGATCGAAGTCCTTGTTGGCCTTGATGAGCGCATCGACGACGAGCAGAGTGTTGTAAGGTGGCACGTTATCGTCCATTGTGCCGTGTGCGAGCAAGAGGTGACCCTTCAGGTTTTTGGCGAGGTTTTCATTGGCCTGATCGTCGTAGTTGCTGGTGCCGTCCGCGTTCTTTGCAAGCAGACCTTGATAGCGTTCGCCCCAGTCATCTTCATATTCGCGGTTGTCGTGGTTGCCGGATTCAGAGATCCCAACCTTGAAGAAATCCGGGTAGCGGAACATGGCATCCGCCGTAGCAAACCCTCCGCCGGAGTGTCCATAAATCCCAGCGCGGTCAATATCAATCCACGAATATTTCTGCGCCAGCTCTTTCATCCCGGCGATTTGGTCAGGAAGCGTGTTGTCCCCCATGTTCCCGTAGTAAAAATCGTGAAATTTCTTCGACCGCAAGGGGTTCCCCATGCCTTCGATTTCGACGACGACGAAGCCTAGTTCAGCGAGAGACTGCGCATCGCCGCGCGGCGCGGAGAACGACCAACCGCCGACGCTGCCGCCTTGGGGGCCCGGATAGATCCGATTCACGATCGGATATTTCTTTGAGGGATCCAGGTTTGTGGGTTTGTACATCAGTCCATAAAGATCAGTGACGCCGTCCCGCGCTTTCACGGTGATAGGAATCGGCGGCTGCCAGCCCATCGCAAGCAGCTGGGAAATATCAGTTTTTGCCACGGTCGAAAGTAATTTTCCAGCGTCATCGCGCGCCGTCGAAACGTCGGACACATCGGGTTTCGAGTAATCGTCGACAAAATAGCGTCCCGATGGTGAAAAACTGACTTGATGATTTCCGTCTTCCGGCGTGAGCAATGTCATGTTCTTGCCGTCGAATCCGATGCGATAGAGATGAGCGAAGTAAGGGTTCTCACCTTTTTCGCGGCCATCGGCCAGAAAGTACAGCAGCCGATTTTTTTCATCGACGCGCAACAACTGCGTCACCACCCAATCACCAGCAGTAATTTGGTTCTTCAGTCGGCCCGTCGCGAGATCGTACAAATAAAGATGTCCCCAATTGTCGCGCTCGGAAAACCAGATGACTTCGTTCGACGCGGGCAAATACCGCCAGTTCACCCGTCCCCAGCCGGATTCGTATTGCGTAACAGCTTTTTCCTCGAGCACGTCGCGCACTGCGCCTGTCTCCGCGTCGGCTACTCGCAAATGTTCGTCCTTGTGGTCGCGCGAAGTCGAAACGAACGCCAGATGCTTGGCATCGGGACTCCATTCGACGTCGTCCCAATCACTCCCGCGGCATTCCACGTCATCGCAAAGAGTCGAACGGTGCTGATCCGCAGGCATCTGAAGGCGAATCACTTTGTCTCCATCTAGATCGATGATGACGCGCTGGATGGTAGTGACTACGGCATCTCCAGGCAGCGGATACTTCCACGCCTGCAATACCGGATGCCCAACCTTCGTTTCCACGAGATACATTTCGCCGACGCCGCGCTGGTCCTGCTGAAATGTCGCGATTTTCCTGGAATCTGGCGACCATAGAAGAACGGGCCGGTCGCTGTGAATCCATCCGGCGTTGTCCGTTGCGTAGCCGAAGTCCTTCACGCCGTCCGCCGTGAGCTGCGTTTCTTTGCCGCTGGCCACGTCGCGCACCCAAAAATTGTAATCGCGAATAAACGCCGCGGTCTTCCCGTCTGGAGAAAGCTCTTCGGGCGGAGCCACTTCGCCCTTTGCAGGCTTCGGTTCAGCGTTGCAGCGGTAGGCTCGCAAATCGCAGTTCCACTTCCGCCCTTTTACTCGGAACGAAATGGACTCTTCGCCGGTAGAAAACTCAAAAGTTGTAAAAGGCAGGTGCGCCGCATCGTACGGGGGTTCCGCATTTGCGGAGAGCGCCGCGGCAAGTTTTGCGTGGTCAAACGCAGGCTGGCGAGTGCCGTGCGCGGCGTCATAAATCACAAACTCAAATCCATTCGGCCCGACATCCCGGTACCAAAAGCGATCGCCCGTCAGCCACTCGGGGCGCACATCATGGTAGATCAGTGGACGCGTGTTATAAGCCATGAATTTTTCCGCGTGCTGGTAATCGGCCGCAGTCACGACGCGCTGCTCCGCGGAACTGTTTTGTTGCGCCATGGACGGAATCACCGCGCAGGCCGCAAGGGCCGCCGGCAGCACAAATCGAAACGCTAGAGAAGATACACTCACACGAAGTGACATTTTGATCCTCTTGGATGTTGGCAAAGGTTCGCGCATGTGACAGATTAGACGCGGTAGCATCGCGCCAGCATGGGCCGAAAGTCAAGCAAAGCGCGCTTGAGATAGCGCAGGCACTCCTTCCCGCGGGCCGTCCTATCTCATTCCCTTCCGATGCTTCAAAAAAAGAGCGCTGTTCACAGCGTTCGACTGCATAAAGACATTACAAAAGCCGTTATTTCGCGCGCTGCTCCGTTTCTCTCTTCCAGCCGCATGTGTCACAATCAGTGTATGGCGACCGCCACGGAAGTGCGCGACATCCAGAAACATGTCCTCGGCAATGGCCTCGTGGTCATCACGGAAACCATGTCGCATGTGCGTTCCGTTTCCATCGGGGTTTGGGTGCGCAACGGCTCGCGCCGCGAAGTCCCGGAAGAGAACGGCCTGGCTCATTTCATCGAGCACATGGTCTTTAAAGGTACGGAGCGCCGTTCCGCCGAAGCTATCGCGCGCGAAATGGACTCCGTCGGCGGCATGCTCGACGCTTTCACCTCGAAAGAACAAATTTGCTTCAACGCCAAAATTCTCGACGAGCATTTGCCCATCGCTTTTGACGTTATCGCCGATTTGGTTCTGCGCCCCAAATTCGATTCCGGTGACGTCAAGAAAGAGCGCCAGGTCGTCCTCGAAGAAATCAAGATGGATCTGGACAATCCCGAATATCTTCTTCACGACATTTTTACGCGCGGCTTTTGGCCCGAACATCCGCTTGGCCGGCCGATTCTTGGCACACCCGAAACCGTCCGCGGCTTCAACCGTGAACATTTGAATGAGCGCTTCCGCGATTGGTTCGCGCCCGATCATCTCGTCATCACCGCTGCGGGAAATGTTACGCACGAAAAAGTTCTAGAACTCGTCCAGCGCGAGTTCGGCGATCTTCGTCCCGCTCGTACGCTCGAAGATCACACCGCTCCCGTGACCCAAGCGCCCATCCATCTCGAAGCCAAGCGCGACCTCGAACAAGTACACCTCTGTATCGGTGTCCCTTCGCTTCCGCTCGGCCATGAAGCCCGCTTTGCTGCCGCGGTACTCAATAATCTCCTCGGCGGTGGCATGTCCTCACGCCTCTTTCAAAATATTCGCGAAAAAGAAGGCTTGGCCTACGCCGTCTTCAGCGAGCTCACGCCTTATTCCGACGCTGGAATGTTCACCGTCTATGCCGGCACCGCAAGAGAAACTATCGGCCAGGTCATCGACCTTACCATCAAGGAATTTCGCGCCATGAAGGAATCGCCCGTCAGCGATGAAGAGCTTACCCGCGCGAAAAATCATCTCAAAGGCTCGCTCATGCTCTCGCTCGAATCCACCAGCTCGCGCATGTCGAACCTGGCCCGCCAGGAACTCTACTTCGGCCGCTTCTACTCCCTCGACGAAATCCTCGCTTCCATCGAAACCGTCACGCTCGACCAGGTGCAATCCTTGGCTCGCGATTTTTTCCGTCCCGACCAAATCGCCGTCACCGTCCTCGGCCCCCTGAACGGCTTCACCCTCGACCGCTCCCGCTTGTCCTGCTAACTTCTTACTGGGCGCGACTCAGCAGATGGGTACGAAAACGGTTCAACCTCTGGAAGAAGAGTTTCTCGTGGATTCCATCCGATTCTTTCGTCGAATGGGGAATTATTTGTTTCTTCCATTCTTCATCGTTTTCGGCTTTTGCACAGCTATCATGTTAGTTTTCAACGATGGCCCTTGGAATTTGTTGCTGAAATCGAACATGTTCTTCGGCTATCTGACTCTCGCCGGAGCTGGATTGGCGCTGTGGCGCCTGTCCCGAAGGCCGCGCTCGGGGATGTTGTTTGCAGTGGGGCTCGCGTTGGCAATCATCGATCTAACCTGGGTGTGCTGGCTCCTTTACCTAATCGCTAGCGGAGAGTGGAAGACTATTTTGTTCCGAGTGGAATATGCACTCGCTGTGTTGATTGGAGTGAGCGCGGCATCTCTGAAATGTTTCAAATTGTGGAGCGCGTTTCGCCAAGTTGACGGCGTCGTTTTGGAAGCCGCCCTCCGTGGCGTTATTGAAAAAAACACAACGCGTCAGACCGCCCCTTGACCGGTGCAAACCAGGCGAGCTTCACCCCTTGATTGACGAGTTCACGAACGACTCTCAAGCGACCGCAAGTTCAATTCCGTCTGTTACCGTCAGAGCCCTCGCGTATTCGATATGGAGAACGCGCCTTGGAGCGTCTGATTGCGATTTCGAGGACGCGTGCACGACGAGCGGCCGCATCGCGAGAATTCCGCCGCGCAGCACCGTGCAATCGATGGCCGCAATTTGTATCGAGAGTTCGTGAAGTGCGTCGTCGCTCAAAACACCAAGTGTGTGCGTCTCGGGAAGAACACGCAGGGGGCCATTTTCGGCAACGGAGTCGTCGAGATGGAGCCGCAGCGCCAGAACTTGCTCAAGCGCGCTCGCTGGAGCGTGCGCGTAGTTCACGCCATCTTTGATGGACCACGGTCCCCAGCCAGCAACTTCGTGCCTTTCGCGGAGCGGCAATGCCGTGTCCTGATGCCACACCACAAGCCAGTTTGAGGTCGGCGATTTGTCGAACAACGTCGCGCGAAAGGGAACTGCGCTATTTCCGAGAACCTCTTGTGCCAACTCCATCAGCCGAGCATCGCGCGCAAGCTCCGCGACGCTCGCATTTCGCATGGCGTGGCGCATTCCGGCTCTGCTGCGCGGAAGATCTGATCGTTGAAGCATCGCCAGTAGATCGGCAATTTCGCTCTCGGAGAGAACGTTCGGAATAATGGCAAATCCGTCGCTTGCGATGCGTTCGTGCAGTGGCCTCGATGTGTCTGCAACTCGCAAGTGGTTTGTACCGGTCATGGCAGGAGTATTCTAATCTTTCTTTTCGCGTTGACGGGCGAGAATCGAAATGCCATCATTCTGAAAATTCGTTTGTACGATGATTTGTACTGCAATTGAGGGCAAAGCGATCGGCTTGCGGGTTTCCATTCTGGCGTCAGGCAGCTCGGGCAACATCACCTTCCTCGAGACGCAGCGTACCCGACTCCTCGTGGACTGCGGCCTGGGCAAACGCGAAACTCTCGCGCGCCTCGCTGCCATCGAACTAAGCGTCGACCGCATCGACGGCATCCTCATCACCCACGAGCACACCGACCACTGCAATGGTCTTCCGCAAATGCTCGGTCTCTGGAAAGCGCCGCTTTACGTCACGGAGCCGACGATGGACGCCCTTCGCCGCACGCTTCCGGACACGCTTGGCAAGCGCCTCAACGCACTCGAAACTATTCAAGCCGGACAGCACTTCACGATTGGCGATATAGATGTCCACGCATTTCAAATTCCGCACGACGCCGCCGACCCCATCGGCTTCACCTTCCGCACCAACGGCACGAAGATGGCGCTCGTCACCGACCTCGGCTACATGCCCGAGCTCGTGAAGGTTCATTTGCGCGACGCTGATTGTTTGCTGCTCGAATCCAATCACGATTTGGACATGCTCAAAGTCGGCCCGTATCCGTGGGTCGTCAAACAGCGCGTTCTCTCGCGCACCGGCCATCTTTCGAATCACGCCGTCAGCGAATATCTTTGCGACCCGGAAGGTTTTGACGCCCGTGCCCGCTACCTTGTCCTCGCGCATCTATCGCAGGAAAACAATAATCCCGACCTTGCGCGCCTTTCCGCGGAAGAAGCTCTCAATCGTCGCCCCGCCGAATGCGCCTTTCACGGCGAACTGCTGATCGCCTCGCAGGAAAAACCGCTCAAGCCGCTCGAGCTCTAGCGCTCGACTTAAATCAGAGCACGCACTTGTCATTCCGAGCGCACCGAGAAATCTGCTTTTGGTGGTACAGGCAATCTTGCCTGTGCGGTTTTTGGAGCTTCCATCGTGCGGAGCATAGCCAAGATTGGCTGCGCCGCCTTCGAGCAACACAACTATTGTCTGAGATTCCACTCGCTTTTTCTTTTCGGCTCTTCTAGACTTATCTTGTTCTTGGTAGAGGTGCGGAGGCCATGAGTAGCGCGGCGAGCAGTTCCGATCAGCTTCGGACGCCGCGGCAAAAGGGGCCAGGTTGTTGTACTCCGCCGAAGTCGCAGCGGTAGCTGTTGCCGCCGCGATTGGGGAATAGGTCTAAGGCCTGTCCACTGTCATCCGTTTAGATGGCCGCCTTTGCTGTGCGGCCAGAGCTAAAGCCGGATGGAGCGCTATCGAGAGGCAGCAGCCTCGAGCATTTTCGTCGCGGTTTCTTCCTTTCACTTCGCTCCCTCCAGAAATAATCGAATCGCATGCATCTTTTCGAACTGACGCGCGCGCTCGTCGATATCGAATCGACCACCAACCACGAGAAAAACGTGGCCGACTTTTTGTTCGCGCAACTATCCATTCTCGCCGCGCGCACTTCGGGCCGCCTGGAACGCATGGCGGTCGAGCCGAACCGCGACAATATTTTCGCGTCGTGGGGCGAACCTATCGTCGTCCTTTCCACCCACATGGACACTGTTCCGCCGTTTTTTCCTTCCCTCGAAGACGCCGATTCCATCTGGGGGCGCGGTTCCTGCGACGCCAAAGGCATCATCGCGGCGATGATGGCCGCGGTGGAAAAGTTACTCGACTCCGGCGCGACAAATTTCGGCCTGTTATTCGTCGTCGGCGAAGAGCGCAACAGCGCCGGTGCGAAAGTTGCCGCCGAAAATCCGCGCGGCGCGCGTTTTCTGATCAACGGCGAGCCCACCGAAAATCTTCTCGCCCTCGGCACCAAAGGCGTGCTGCGCTTTGAAATCACGGCGCACGGTAAACTCGCGCATTCCGCGTACCCGGAGCTAGGTCACTCCGCGATTCACACGTTGCTCGATGTTTTGCGCGCGATTCGTTCAATCGAGCTACCCCAGGATCCGTTGCTCGGCCAGAGCACGCTTAATATCGGCGTCATCGCCGGTGGGCGCGCTCCCAACGTCGTCGCTGATCATGCGCAAGCTGAAATCATGTTTCGCACCGTCGGCGATCCTGCCGAAACTCGCCAAGCCGTTCTTGCAGCAGTTGCGGGGCGCGCCGAAGCCCGCGAGGTTTTGCATACGCCGGCGCTTCGTCTCACGCCGTTCGACGGCCTTCCCACTACCGTGGTGGCGTTCGCGACGGACATTCCTACATACGAGAGCGTATGGGGCCAGCCGTTTCTGATCGGCCCGGGCAGCATTCATTTGGCGCACACCGCGGAAGAGCGCATTCCGAAGAAAGAATTGTCCGATGCGGTCGATATTTACGCGCGCATGGTCCGGCAGCTTCTTGCCACGGGAGCAGCGCAAGCATGAGCCAGGGCCTTGCCATCGTCGGCTACGGAAAGATGGGCAAGCTCATCGAGCGGCTCGCGCCGGAATATGGCTTCGAAGTGCGCGCAAGATTTTCAGGCGCCAATAATTCCGAGCGCTCAAGGCCTCTCTCACGAGACGCTGCGCGGCAGCGACGTCGCCGTTGAATTCACCACGCCCGAGGCTGCACCGGTAAACATCCGACGCCTTGCTGTCCTCGGCGTCAGATCCGTCGTTGGCACCACCGGCTGGCTCGACCATCTTCCAGCTGTGCGCGAGGCCGTCGTCCACGCAAAAACGGGCGTAGTCTGGGCCGCGAATTTTTCTGTTGGCGTAAATCTTTTTCTGCAAACGGTTGCGTACGCCGCCGCGCTCTTCTCGAAGCATCAGGAATACGAAGCCTGGGGCTGGGAAATCCATCACGCGGCAAAAAAGGACGTGCCCAGCGGCACGCTGAAAAAGCTTGCCGAAGAGATGCGCGCTGCAGGTTTCGCGCGGCCTGTCAGCCTAAGCTCCAATCGCGCCGGAGCAACACCCGGCACTCACGAAATTGGTTTCGATTCCGGCGCGGACACCATCACGCTGCGCCACACGGCGCGCAGCCGCGAAGGATTCGCCCGCGGCGCTCTGCAGGCGGCCCGTTGGATCGCCGGCAAAAAAGGTTTCTACGAGTTCAAGGAGATCCTCGGCGAATTGACTTGAAGGCTCTCCGTGGCGGCGCCTCTTAGGCGGCAACTTTGATTTTGTAGTGGCGGCCCTTGGGCCGCCCTCCGTGGCTTTCGGCAGTAAGCAGTACGACGTTTAGCCAAAGAAGGAGAAGCATCATGTTCACCGGTACAGGCACAGCGCTCGTCACTCCATTTCGCCACGATGGTTCGCTCGACGAACCCACGCTGCGCGCGCTAATCAAGCGTCAGATTGACGCGGGGATCGATTTTCTGGTGCCGTGCGGGACGACGGGCGAGAGTCCTACGTTGACGCATGAAGAGCATCTGCGCGTCGTCCAAATCGCTGTGGAACTGGCTAAGGGGCACATTCCTGTTCTTGCAGGCGCCGGCGGCTACAACACCGCCGAAGTGATCGCGCTTGCGCGCGAGCTCGCCGAAATCGGAGCCGATGGAATTCTCTCCGTCACGCCCTACTACAACAAGCCGACGCAGGAAGGGCTTTTTCAGCACTATCGCGCGATCGCCGAAGCCGTCACGCTTCCCATCGTTGTGTATAGTGTGCAAGGCCGCACGGGCGTGAACGTCGAACCTGCTACGATTCGCCGCCTCTCGGCCATCGAAAATATCGTCGGCATCAAAGAAGCTTCCGGCAATGTTTCGCAGATGGCCGCGATTCTCAATCTGGTGCCCGAAGATTTCCTTCTGCTCAGCGGCGACGACGCCATCACTCTGCCCGTCATTTCGCTTGGCGGACACGGCGTGGTTTCCGTCGTGTCAAACGAAATTCCCGCGCAAATGACGCGGCTCACGCACCTCGCACTCGACGGCCATTTCGAGGCGGCGCGCAGAATCCACCGGCGTGTGCATCCTCTGATGGAGGTAAACTTCATCGAATCGAACCCAATTCCGGTGAAAGCGGCCATGGCCCAAATGGGTTTGCTCGAACCAGTATGGCGGCTTCCGCTGGTCGCACCGAAAGCGGAAAACGAAGCACGCATCCACGCTGTTCTGGAGTCACTCGAACTCTTGAACTCAACGAAGCCATCGCGCGCGGCGGCCCGCGCCGCCGCTTGAAACAATTCATGCTGCCAGAGCAAATTGAAAGACTGTTCGAAGAGCCTCCGGCTCAATACAATGAAACGCATTTCGCGCTGTTCGGCGAATTCAAAAATGCGCTGAATCGCGGCGAAGCGCGGGCCGCGGAGCCGGATGCCGCTTCGCCGACAGGCTGGCGCGTCAATACCTGGGTGAAGAAAGGAATCCTGCTCGGATTTCGCATGGGCGCGGTCATTGACATGTCCATCGACCGCGCGCGGCAGCCGTTCATCGACAAGTCCACGTATCCCGTTCGCACTGTCACTCCCGCCGACGGCGTCCGGATCGTGCCCGGCGGTTCGAGCATTCGCGACGGCTCGTTCATCGGGCGCGGCGTGGTGTGCATGCCGCCGATGTTTATCAACGTCGGCGCATACGTCGGCGAAGGCACGATGATCGATTCGCATGCGCTCGTCGGAAGTTGCGCTCAAATCGGACACAATTGCCACATTTCCGCTGGAACACAGATCGGCGGCGTGCTCGAGCCAGTGGGCGCCATGCCGGTGATCATCGAAGACGAAGTGTTAGTTGGCGGAAATTCTGGCGTTTATGAAGGAATCGTCGTAAAACATCGCGCGGTTCTCGGCACCGGGACGATTCTGAATCGCTCGATTCCAGTTTACGATTTGGTGCGCGACGCGGTCTACACAGCCGGAGAAACTCCTGGTGGCGAATCTTTGCCGCTCGTTATCCCGGCCGAAGCCATCGTCGTTCCCGGCTCTCGCGCCGTTTCCCATCCCGTCGGCGCCAAACACGGCCTCAGCCTGCAATGCGCCGTCATCGTAAAATACCGCGACGCCAAAACAGATTCGCGCATCCAGCTCGAAGATCTTCTACGCTAATTTCCTAGCGCGACAGAACCTGCTCGAAAAAGTCGAGCGCTCGGGGGTCGTTGGATTGTCCGAGCCAAAACATCGCTTGCTTGCGTACTTCGGGGTTGCGGTTCGTCTTCGCCACTTCGATCAGCTTCGGCACGCCTTCGTCCTTCGGCATCTGGCTCAGCGCGAAGACTGCTTTCTTTTTCACTTCGGTGTCAGGGTCGTTTTCGATCGCGCCCGTAATCGCCCCCATGGCTTTTTGCCCCGCTTTTTGCGCCAGCCAGAAGAGCGCTTGCCCGCGCACGTGCGAACTCTCATCGTCATGTGCCATGCGAATCATTTCCGTTAGCGCTTCGGGCTCATGGCTCACGGAGAACGCGAACACCACTTGCGAGCGCACTTCGGGACTAGGATCGTTCTTCGCCATTTTCTGCAGCAACAGCTCGCCGGCTTTTCCGCGCGCCGCCCCTAGCCAGAACGACGCATGCTTCCGCAACGGCTCCGGCTGATCCGCGGCAACAAACGATTCGAACGCGCGATCCGCCGATGCATCTGCGTGCAAAGCAATCGCTGATAACGCGCCTTGGCCAATCTCGTGCTCGCCATGTCCTTCGAAGGTTGCGCCATGCACAAAATTCGCGAGCAGCGCCACGCTCTCGGCTGGCTTCACGTCGGTGAGCCAGATAAACGGCAGCCCGCCAGCGTCTAGCGTGCAATCTTCCGACGCTTCGCGGATCTTCGTCACCTGCTTGCCTTCCAAACGGAAGAGGACCACGAGCTGGCGCGAGCCCTCCAGCTCTACGGTTCCATTCTTACTCGCGTTTCCGGAACTTGCGCTCCTCACACTATTTTCTTTTTCGAGCCGGCACGTTCCACAGCCGCTGTATCCATCGCTGAAATTTCCGCAGCACACTGTACGATCGCCGGCAATCTCAGCGACGCTGTACCCAACCCACTCTGGCTTGTCAGCTTGCGCCTCGATGCCGTGAAGAGTCGCGGCAAGCGTTCCGCTCAAGGCCCGCGTTTCCATCTTCGCGTTCACTACTTGCGGCGCTTCCGCCGATTGACCAGCGTTCAATGTCCCGGCCGCGAATAGCGCCGCAATCAGCAGCGTCTGCCCAATTAAAATCGTCCGCCACGTTTTCATATTCCCCTCACGATTGCCCTGGCACCCGCGAAGCGCCACGAGTCACCAGTCACTATTCACCACTCACTTCCTGCTTATTTCTGCAAAATCTCCATCAAATAATCATTACCCTCTTTCGAATTCATCAGGGCGAGCTTGGACACCGCGGTCTTCTTCAGCTCTGGATCCTTTTCGCCTCGCGCAATCGTCACCAGCGCATGCGCATTCCCCTGAATGAATAGGGAATTGAGCACGGCTTCTTTGTTCTCGCGATCGGTCTCCTTGGCGTAAATCGCCAGCAGAGCCTGGCGTGCATCTTCCGACCCGATCAGCCCGAGGTTCCGAATCGCTGCGCGGCGCACTTCCGGATCTTTTTCTCCCTGCGCGGCTTCCGACAAAAACTTCGCATCGCCGGAAAGGAAAAACGCCTGCAAGATGCCCTTTTTCACTTCCGTCGAAGTTTCCATCTGATAGAGCTGCCGCAATTCATCCGGTGCGTGCATGATGCCCAGCTGCCGGATCGCCTCGGCGCGCAGCGACGGATCTTTTTCGCCCTTCGCCGCTGCCAGCAGATGTTGTTTGTCGCCGCCAATCATGTAGCTCCTCAGAATCGCGCGCTTGATGGACGGGTCGTTCGTGGACGCGTAGATGCTTGCAAGCGTCTCACGCGCTTGTTGTCCGCCGAACATGCCTAGATATTCGACGGCTTTCCGCTGCAAGTCTGGATTGCTCTCGCCTCTCGCAATCCGCGCGAGAATTTCGCGTGATTGCGCCGAGCCGTTTTGTGCCAGCACAAAAAGCGCTTTCGATTTTTCTTTTGGCGAACCGGTTCCGTTCAATACTTTTTCAAGCAGCGGCATGGCACGTTCGGGATCGCTGTTCATCAGCCCCTGAATCGCCAGCATCTTCAATTCTTCGTCCGGTTGTGACTCCGGATGGGCAGGCTGCCCGTTCGATTGCCGGACTTCGATTTCCAGCGCTTTCGCATCCTTCAACCAGCGGCTTTGCGCATATTTTTTCTCCAAATCACCAATGGTTGTTAGCGCGGCATCCCTTTTCCCCAGCTTGTTTTCCGCGTAAGCCTTCCAATACATCGCCGCGTCCGTCTGCGGCCCATTCATCCCCACAAGCTCACTGAATTTGGAGTCCGCTTGGTCATAGCGGTCTTCATCCAGTGCTTCGCGCCCGTCGCTATAGAGCTCGTCGAGCCGTTCGAGCCGCTCCTGTTCCTGGTCTTTCTTTTCTTGCTCCCGGTCGCGTACTTCTTGCTCGCGATCTCGTTTCTCTTGCTCTCTATCGCGCGCTTCCTGATCGCGATCCTGGCTGTCCTGGTCCTGCCATGCCGCCCCCGCAATTCGCGCGAGGCCTGGAGCACGCGCAGCTTTCGCGAATCCCGGCCCAATCAGCAATGCCGCCGCGATGATCCACACTTTTGTTCCTCTGCTTGTTCGTTCACCGATGCTCATGCCTTGTTCCTCTCTCTCATTTCCGATCCTGTCGCCGCTGGCGCGGAAATTGCCGTCCCCTGTTTTTTTTGCAATTCCTGGCCGACCACTCGAACTTTGAACAAAATCCCGTGGGCCTCGATGCGTTTTTGCAGCGATTCCAGTTTCGCCGGAGTCAGCTCGTCCGGACTGTGCGCCACGTCCAGCAGCACTCGCTCGAGGTCATCCAACACGCTTGCCAGTGCCGCATCGCCATCGTGCTCGGCCGTCTCGCGGTACAGGCGGTTGGAATCCAGCAAGTCTTCCGCTCGCCTCTGTTCCATGGAGATGTTGATTTCCTTCTGTCCGGAATTTGCCGGCCCCGCATTTGCAAGCTCCATCAGCACCATTTCTGATTTTCCCAAGTGCTCGCCGACCGCAACAACCAGCACGCGTTCGCGCACCTGCGCCACGCTCGCTGTGGGCGCTCCCGGTTCCGGCTTCTTTGTCCAGCGCCCCGCGACAAACGCTGCCATCACGATGCCCGCCATCGCCCCGATGGCCACCCAGCGGCGCGGTTCAAACCAAGCTCGCCAACCGCGCCCCGCCTTCTCCGGTAAACGCGGCGCAATCTGCTGCCATACGGCGCGTCCGTATTCCGGCCCGCGCTCGGGAACTGGCAAATTGTCCAGCGCCCGAAGCACCTCATCGATGCGGTCAAGTTCCGTACGGCAAGCCGTGCAATCCGTCAAATGTTCGGCAATCGCTTCGCGTTGCGTAGCTTCTCCTTCTCGATAAGCAATCAATTCTTCTTCTGTCAGGTGTTTCATAGTTCCGTTCCTCTGGCTTCCGGCGCTGCCCCGGCAGCTTTCGCTTGAGGCGCGCCTCGCGCTCCCACGTACGGCTCCAAAGCCCGGCGCAGTTTCTGCACCGATCGAAAAACCGTATTCTTCGCCGCACTCGTCGTCGATTTCAATACCGCGGCGATCTCCTCGATCGCGCAACCTTCCCAATGCCGCATCACGAACGCCGTTCGCTCCGAGTGGCTCAGCCCTTTGAGCGCTTCTTCCATTTTTCCCCTCAGCTCCTTGTTTACCGTCAGCCGCTCCGGAGTCGGCCTTTCATCCGGCGCCAAATCCAAAGGATCCTGTTCCTGCTCTTCCGCCAGACTGCTCGGCGTACTGCGCCTCGCGTCCTCGCTTCGTTTTTGCCGCATGCGATCGATCGCGTAATTCGCCGCAATCCGGTAAGCCCAAGTTCCAAAGTTCGCGCGCGATCCGAACTGACCGAGGTTCCGGTAGGCGCGCAAGAAAGCTTCCTGCACCACTTCCTCGGCGTCCTGCTCGTTCCCCGTCATGCGGTAGGCCAGCCGGAAAAGCTGCTGGCTGTGCCTCTCCACCAGCACGCGGAAAGCATCGCGCTCGCCCGCAAGCGTGCGCTCGACGGCGATGGCATCGCTCTCTCGGGCCGCGTTCTGGGCTGCTTCGCGGTCTTGCATGCTGCCGGCGCTTTCGCTCATCCGATTCATTAGACAGAAAACGGCCTTTGCGGTTAGGTGCCGGATGTCCGAATTCGGACAGTTCCGCGGCTACTTTATAAGGTTGGCTGTAAGTGCGGCAATATCATAGAGCTGGCCGGCGCCCTTCCGTTCGGCGACTGTTTCGAAACCAAACAGTCTCGTTTCTCGCAAGCGTTGTCACGCCAAGCGGGCAGCTCGAACGCGCCGATTCTCGCCCTCGTTACTTCTTTACTTCGCTACCTCTTCACGTCGCCTTTTTCCTTACTCATATCTCAGCGCCACCACCGGATCCACCCGCATCGCCCGCCGCGCAGGCACGAAGCACGCCAGCAGCGCGACGGTGACGAGAATGACGGCGACGGCCGAGTAAGTTGCTGGATCCGTTGGCGTAATCTGAAAAAGCAGGCTGCGTAAGAGTCGCGTTAACGCCAATGCGCAACCAGTCCCGACGGCCACTCCTGTTCCAGCCATCAACATCCCATCACGAATTACCCTGCGCAACACATCGTCTCGCTGCGCCCCGAGCGCCATTCGGATGCCGATCTCATGAGTACGCTGACTGACTGTGTAGGAGATCACGCCGTAGATTCCGACGCCAGCGAGCATCAACGCTAACGCTGCCAACAAACCGACGGCGGTTGTTTCGAAACGCTGGCCAGCAGTTTCCCTGGCGAGTAAATCGTTCATCGTGGCAACTTCGGAGAGCGGCAGTCCCTTATCGATGGCCAGCACCTGCGATTGCAGCGTGGACACAACCGAGAGTGGATCGGACGCGGTGCAGAGCAAAACCACCATGTCGGGGCTCGGCGATTGGGCAAAGGGCAGGAAGACTTGCGGCAGCGGCCTGTCACCGGGCCCGACATGCCGAAGGGCGGCAGACACGCCGATGATCGAGACCGCCGTCTGGTCGGGGGTGCCAACCGCGATGAGGATACGCTTGCCGATGGGATTTTCGCCATGTTGAAAAAAGTGGCGAACGAACTCCTGGTTCACAACCGCGACGTTCGTCGTGTTAGGCCCGTCCCGTTTGTCGAATCCGCGGCCCGAGAGGATTGGAATTCCCAAGGTGCGAAAATAGCCGTCGCTCACCGAGTCGAGCGGAACGGACGCCGTCGGATCGTTCAACGCGGGGGCTGGGCGGTCCTCGATTCCCATGCGCATCTCCGAGGATAGTTCGTTCGGAAGACTGGTGGAAAAGCCCGCGGCGCGAACTCCGGGAAGAACGCTAATGCGGTCGAGAAGCTGGGAGGAAAACGCCGTTTGTTGGGGTGCGGTGGAGTACTTATCATCCGGAAGGAAAATTTGAGCGGTTAGGAGATTGTGGGGATCGAATCCGGCGCTCACATTTGTCAGACGAAGAAAGCTTTTCAGAAGCAGGCCCGCAGCGACCAGCAAAACCATGGCGGCCGCAACTTCCGCGACGGCCAGCAGATTTCGCAGGAACGTATTGCTGCGGGAGCCCGCGACCGGCACGCGTCCCGTTTGGATAGCGTCATTCAGGTTGGGATTGAAAAGAGCCAAAATCGGCGCGAAGCCGGAGACGGCGCCGGCCAAGGCAGAGACGCCGATGGTAAAGGCTAGGACCACGGCGTCGATGTGCACATCTTGGACGTTTAACAAACCGCGAGGCACGAAAGAACGAAGAAGCACGATGCCCCAGAACCCGTTGAGCAGTCCGGCGAGTCCGCCAATGAACGACAGAAGCATGTTTTCCGTTAGGAGCTGCCGCGCGAGGCGAGAGCGCGCAGCGCCAAGAGCGGAGCGCAAGGCGAATTCGCGCGTTCGGACAGAGCCGCGCGAGAGTTGCAGGCTTGCAATGTTCGCGCAGGCAATCAGCAAAATGAATGCAACTGCGACCATCAGGGTCCAGAGAGGAGCACGAACGTCGCCTGTCAAGTAATCATGCAGGGAAACGGCGCTCAAATGAACGTCTTGCCTGTAGCGGCCCATAAATTTCGGAAGCAGCGGCAATGTACGGCTGTCAATCAATGAAAGGTCGGCTGCTGCCTGGGCGAGCTTCACGCCCGGCTTCAGCCTCGCGATGACACCAAGGAACCAAATCTCTGAAGTCGCATCCTTCGGCGCCGCGAGGGGTACAAATACCTGCGGCTGCCTGCCCGAAGTTGGGAATTTGAAACTCGGGGGAAGCACTCCGACTACGGAATAGTCCTTGTCATCGAGCATAATCGGTCGTCCGAGGATCCGTGGATCGCCCGCGTAGCGGGATTGCCAAAGCTCGTACGTCAATATGGCCGCGCGCGGACCTCCCGGACGATCCTCTTCGGAAGTAAAGCTTCGGCCGCGTGCCAGATCTACGCCAAGCACGGAAAAAAAATTTGCGGACAAGCCCATGCCCCTAATCCTTTCGGGAATGCCCGCTCCTGTGAGCGTAAACTCCTGCCCAAAATGCGTCGCGGCAATTCCGGAAAACACGTCATTCTGGTCATGCCAAGCGAAGTAGGTCGGATGAGGCACAGCGGAGCTGTGCATTTCCGATTTAGGGTTTTCAAGTGTGGTCCAGACGAGGTGTGCCGGAGCTTTGTAAGGAAGCGACCTCAGCAATACGGCCTCCACAACGGAAAAGATGGCCGTGTTGGCACCAATGCCCAGCGCGAGCGTCAGGATCGCGGTGGCCGTGAATCCGTGGCTTTTTTGCAATGTTCGCATTCCGAAGCGCAAGTCTTCGTACAAATTTTCCAGCCATCGCCATCCCCAGGCCTCGCGCGCCAGCTCTTTCACCAGTCCCACATTGCCGAATTCCCGCCGCGCCTCGGCCTGCGCATCGCGTGGCGATGCTCCCCGCTCCACGCGTTCCGTTTCCGCCATTTGCAAATGGTGCTGGATCTCCTTTTCCAACTCGTCGCTTCGCTTGCGCCAGTTCCACCAGTGCTTCATGGCAAACTCTCCTCGATTGCTGCCAAATTCCCCGTGGTCCAATCAACTCTTCTAGTTACGTCGTTACCTCTTAGCGTTTTTTATTCATATCTCAGCGCCACCACCGGATCCACCCGCATCGCCCTCCGCGCGGGCACGAAGCACGCCAGCAGCGTCACTGCCGAGCAGTAGCACGATCACTCCTGCGAAGGTCAGCGGGTCCGCGGCCTTCACGCCGAACAACATATCTTTCGCGTAGCGCGTTAACGCCAGCGCAAGAAGCAGTCCGATTGCCGCGCCAGCCAAAGCCAGCCGCATTCCTTGCATCAGGATCAGCCGCAATACATCGCTCCGTCTCAGCTCCCAGCGCCGTCCGGATTCCAATCTCCTGCGTCCGCCGCGCCACTTCGTAAGAAATCAAACCGTACAATCCGATGCACGCCAGCAGCAGCGCCAGCGCTCCGAACACACCTGAAACACGCGCTACCAGCCGTTCGTTGAAAATTAACCGGTCGATCTGGTCCGTTTCTGTCAGGATCTTTGTTACCGGCAGGTTTCTGTCCATCTGGCTTACCATTGCGCGCACACTCGGAACGAGTTTCATGGGGTCTGCTTCCGTGCGCACCGAAAACGTTGCGTCCTCCCCGGTGAGCGGAACATAAATGGCAGGCTCAACTTCATCACGCAATTGCGCAAATTTCGAGTCCGCCACCACGCCGGTAACTTGAAACCCCGAACTTTTTTCGAATCCCGCCTCCGGGTCTCCCTCCTGCGCACCAAACATCTGGCCCAAGGGATTGCCAGCCGGTAAATACCGCCGCACCATGGCTTCATTCACGATCGCGGGAGTCGGCGGAAGGTCCGCGGCCGACCTCGCGATTGCCGCCACGTCTCCCCCTGATTTCATGGCCGCTGCCACGCGCGCTTGTTGCGCTGCCTGTTCCGCCGAATTCTTCTCTTCCGCCGCAAAGTCCCCCGCTTCGAAGTCTCTTCCGGCCAGCAATTGGATTCGCATTGTACGGAAGAACTCCGGCCCTACAGGCATTACCTCAACGACCGCCAACTCGTTCTTCGGTTTCCCTGGCACTGGATATCCGAGCTTGTTAATGCCGCCCGAGAGCAACGGTATCCACGAATAGCTCACGGCCGTCACCCCCGGCATTTTTTCCAGCCGCTCCTGCAGCTCGCCGAACAAATTGTCCAAACCGGCCTGCGTATACCCCAGCGGCGTGGTATCGAGGCTGAACGTCAGCACATTCTTCGGATCAAATCCCGGATCAACATTCTTGAGATTCTGCAGCGTTCGTACTAGTAGCCCTGCACCTGCCAAGGCGACAATGCTCAACGCCAACTGCACGACAACCAGGGAATTCGCCGGGCTGAACCAGCCGCGCTTCGCTCTCCACGCTGGTCCGCTACTGCCTGTTCCTTCTTTCAGCGCGGGAGTTAAATCGACACGCAAGCCACGGAGGGCGGGCGTCAGGCCAAACAGTATTCCGGCGGTGACGGTCACGGCGCCCGTGAAAAGCAGCACCCGCGCATCGATCCCCGGTGTAAACGGCAGGTTGCTGTGCTGGCTCGCCCAGAGGAACCCCATGATCGATTGCAGCCGCCAGGCCGCGAACAACATTCCTATTGTTCCGCCGGCGCAGGAAAGCATCAGGCTCTCCGTCAAGAGTTGCCGAAGAATTCTTCCCTTCGAAGCGCCGAGGGCAAACCGCAACGCCATTTCTTTCTGACGGAATGCTGCGCGAGCCAGCATCAGCCCCGCCACGTTCGCGCAAGCGATCAGCAACACAATCCCGACTGCCAACATCATCATGTACAGGGGCCTCGACAGACCCATTCTGGAACCAGTCAGCCCTTGCCCGAGTGGTTCGAGCTCAATGGCTCCGCCGTCTTCCGCCTTGAGCATCGGCCGCCCAGCAACTCCGTACGCGCCGTGGTCCGTTTCATTCTGGAAGAGGGTACTTAGCTGTGCGGCCGCCGCTTGCCGTGTCTCGCCTGCCTTCAACCTTCCGACCACCACTAGCCACCAGAACGAACCATCAATATCTTGATTCCTCCAGAACTGCTCAATACGGGGTGCCGCTCCCAGTGGAATCCACAAATCGATCGGGATGCCCGGCGTTAGGGAATCGAACTGTCTCTCCGCCACTCCTACAACCGTGAATGGCACGCGGTTCAAAAGAATCGTCTTTCCCACAATGTCTGCCGCTCCACCAAATTCGCTGCGCCAGTAGCTGAAACTGAGAACTACGGTGGCCGGAGCGGAGGTGGTGTCGTCTTCGTGGTTGATCAATCTTCCCAATGCGGGCTTGATCCCCAGAGTTTCAAAATATTCTCCCGTCACATATTTCGGCCTCTGCACTGTGCTTGCCGCTCCATTGCGGCTCAAAACGAGCGGAGATGTGCCTGCAAAGGCAGCAAAACTGGCGAAGGCCTCCTTCCTCTTTTGGATCTCTCGAAAAAACGGTACTGAAAACGAACAGTCCGACGTCAAGATTGGCTCGGATGACGTTGCGCCATTCTCGAGATTTGGTTTGCAATCTCCAAATTGGCCGAAGCCGGCGTTTGGCTGCGTTCGCGCCCTCCATCGCAATAAGACGAGCTGCTTTGCGTCCCTCACTGGAATGGCTCGCAGCAGCGCCGCGCTGATAAAGCTGAAAATCACCGTGTTTGCGCCGATGCCGAGAGCGAGAGTGAGGACGGCGATGGTGGTGAAGCCGGGAGATTTGCGTAGCATGCGCAGGCCAAAGCGCAAGTCCTCGTACAAGTCTTCCAGCCATCGCCAGCCCCACGCGTCTCGCGCGAGTTCTTTTACCAGACCCACATTGCCAAATTCTCGGCGGGCACCGGTCTGCGCATCTCGTGGCGATGCGCCTCTCTCGATGCGCTCCGTTGCCGCCATTTGCAAATGGTGCTGGATCTCCTTTTCCAACTCGTCGCTTCGCTTGCGCCAGTTCCACCAGTGCTTCATGGCTGGTTCTCCTTCTTTGCCGGATTCAGCACGCCCGCGATCGCGTCCGTAATCTGTTCCCACCGCGTGCGTTCTTGCGTTAGGCGCTTCCTGCCTGCCGCCGTCAGCTTGTAAACCTTTACGTCCTGCTTGTTTTCCGAAACTTTCCATTCCGCGCCGATCCATTTTTTCTTTTCGAGCCGGTGCAGCGCAGGGTACAGCGACCCTGCGTCGACTTGAAGCAGCTCGCCCGAGTTCGCGCGAATGGCCTGAGCAACGCCGTAGCCGTGACGTGGGCCCCACATCAGCGTTTGCAGGATCAACAGGTCCAGCGTCCCTTGCAGAAGCTCCATCCGATTTTGATACGGCACGAATTTCTCCTCCGGCAGTATGGCTATAGAGCGCCTACACCCTACCATATAGACTGCCTATATCCTAGAGCATTTGCCCTGAACAGGATTCAGTTTTGGACTTCCTTCTCCGTGCAAACGACCCTGCAGCCACTTACGGTATGATGGAGAGGGAAGCGAAGCGCATGTTCCCCGTTAAGCTGAGTGGCGTACCACATTGCTGGCGCGCGGGGCCACGCTGGCATTCCGAGGAGAGACGGATTGATCCCACGTTACACACGCAAAGAGATGGGCCAGGTTTGGAGCGATGCCAATCGGTTCCAAAAGTGGCTCGATGTCGAGTTGGCTGCCACCGAGACGCTTGCCGAAGTGGGACTCGTGCCCAAAGACGCCGCTGCGACGATTCGCGAACACGCCAAGGTCGATGTCGCGCGCATTCATGAACTCGAAGCGCGCGTGAAGCACGACGTCATCGCCTTCACGATGGACGTGGGAGAATCCATTGGCGATCCCGCCGCCGCGCGCTGGCTGCACTATGGCCTGACTTCGAACGATGTCGTCGATACCGCGCAAGCGCTGATGATTCGCGATGCTTCCCACATCATCGAGCGCGAACTGATCCTGTTCGGCGAAATCCTTGATCTTCGCGCCCACCAATTTCAACATACCCCGCAAATCGGCCGCACGCACGGCATTCACGCCGAGCCGATTACTTTTGGATTAAAAGTGGCGAATTGGTTTTCAGAAAACCAGCGCAACATCGCGCGCTTCCGCGACGCGGCTGCGCAACTGGCTGTGGGGAAGATTTCCGGTGCTGTCGGCAACTCTTCGCATCTTGGACCGGAAATGGAAACGCGCATCTGCAAAAAACTCGGACTTACCGCAGTGGCCGTTTCGACGCAAGTGATTCAGCGCGACCTCCATGCGCAGTATCTCAGCTCGCTCGCCATGATCGCAGCCACGCTCGAAAAAATCGCGCTGGAAATCAGGCATTTGCAGCGCACGGAAGTACGCGAAGCCGAAGAGCCTTTTAGCGGAGAGCAGCGCGGCAGCTCGGCGATGCCGCACAAGCGCAATCCCGTGGCGTGCGAACAAATTTGCGGGCTTGCGCGCCTCGTGCGTTCGAACATGGCAGCCGCATTCGAAAATGTCGCTCTATGGCATGAGCGCGACATTTCGCACAGCTCCGTCGAGCGCGTCATTCTTCCGGATTCCACGATTCTCGTGGATTACATGCTCGCCCGGATGACCAAGATTGTTGCCGATATGCGCGTTTTCCCGGAGCGCATGTTGCGCAATCTGGAATCCACGCACGGCCTGGTTTATTCCGGCCAACTCCTGCAGGACCTCGTCGAGAAAGGCATGCCGCGCGACGATGCTTATAAAGCCGTGCAGGAAAACGCCATGGCGGCCTGGGAAACGGAATCGAGCTTCGAGGGGCGCGTTGCCAACGACGCGCGAATCACAAAATATCTCGATGCCAAAGCGCTGGCGCACACCTTCGATCTGCAGCGGCAGCTTCGCTACGTCGACGCGATTTTCGATCGCGTGTTTGGCGCGCATCCTGCCGGAGAAAAATCCGCCGCCAGCAAGGCCTGACAAGCAAGCAGTCAAAACCAATTCCGAAGAACAGCTTGCAAAAGACGCGGCGCGAGCGCTGCCTGCGCGAATCGCGCACAAGAAACGCGGCGAACAAAAATCTCCAACAAAATCAGTTATCAAAAAACGAAGAGCCCCGGTTGCCCGGGGCCCTTTCGCCTCTTCTAATTTTCGCTCGAGCGGAAATTAGCTGCGGAGGCGGAAAACCAAACCACAAAAACTTTCAAACAAAAGTGAAAATCAATTTCCCGAAGACTATTCCACGCGCTGGACGTAGCGCGCTTCCGTGGTATCCACCTTTACTCTGTCGCCGGAGTTTACGAACGGCGGCACTTGAATCACCAAACCGGTCTCGAGCGTGGCCGGCTTCATCACCGCGCTGGCCGTCGCTTTTTGCAGCGTCGGCTCGGTTTCCAGCACCTTTAATTCCATGGTGTCCGGCAAATCCACGCCGATCGGTTTTTCCTCATAAAATTCGATCTTCACGGGAGTATTCGGAATGAGATAGTACACCGTCTCGCCGAGCTCTTCGCGGGTCATCTGCATCTGTTCATAAGTTTGTGTGTTCATGAAGTGAAATTCGTCGCCCTCGTTGTAGAGGTATTCAAATTCCACTTCGTCGAGAATCGCGCGCTCGACGAATTCTTCCGCGCGGAATCGGTAGTCGATCATCGTGCCGGTCCGAAGATTTTTCATTCGCGTTTGCATCGAACCGCGCTTGTTGCCGGGCGTGCGGTGGTCGACGCTGAAAACGGTGTAAAGCTGGCCCTCGTGCTGGATGACCATGCCGGGGCGGAGTTGTGTGGCTTTGACGCTGCTCATAGGCTCCCTGAACGATTGCAAATTTCGGAAATTCCTGCAGGCAGCCCGCTCTGCGATGCGGTGCACGCGGAATGACTCGAGGCACGCCGGGCGAAATATCGCGCCCAACGCGAATGAACAGTATAAAGGCGCGCGTTCATAGCGGTCAATCATCTCCCTTCGCGGGTTGTTTGGCGCGCTGGACGGCGGCTTCGGCCATGATTTTTTCGATTTCGTCCGGGTCGCGCGGGAGACGTTCGCTTAGGAATTTGTTGCCTGTATCGGTGATGAGGAAGTCATCTTCGATGCGCACGCCGATATTTTCTTCGGGAATGTAAATGCCGGGCTCGACGGTAACGACCATGCCGGGCTCGAATGGTTTGCAATAGTCACCGGGATCGTGGACGTCGAGGCCGATATCGTGGCCAAGGCCGTGAATGAAATAGCGGCCAAGCGATTTGCCGTGAAGATCCTTGCCGTGGGTGTTGATGTAGTCGTAGGCGATTTTATAGACGCTTTTTGGGCCTCGTTCGCAATAGTTCATTCCCGGCTTGAGTGCGGCAATGACGGCATTTTGCGCGCCGAGGACGATGTCATAGATTTCGCGCTGGCGCGGCGTGAATTTGCCGTTGGCGGGAAGCGTGCGCGTGATGTCGGCGGAATAGCCTGAGAATTGCGCGCCGACGTCTAGAACGACGATGTCGCCGTCTTCGATTTTTCGGGAGAGCTTGTCGTAATGCAAAGTTGTGGAGTTCGGTCCGGCACCGACGATGGGAGCGTAGCCTTCTGCCTCGGAGCCGCCCATGGCGTGCACTTCGACCATTCTGGCGGCGATCTCATACTCGTGCAGACCGGGGCGCATCATGCGCATGGCGGCGAGATGGGCGTCGAGCGAAAGCTCGATGGCTTGCGTTAGAAAGTCGATTTCGCCGGGAGATTTTATTTCGCGGAGCGCTTCGATCCTTGGACGAATATCCTTCAGACTGACCTGCGGAACCGCAGAGTGAATCCAATCGGCAACCTGTTTTTCGTGCGGGTAGCCGCCGATTTCTTTTTCGTAGGGGAGAATTGTGTAGATGGCTGGATAAAGTTTCGCGAGTCTTTCGAGAGTGGCGCGCAGATCCGGGAAAGGCAGCACGGAGTTGAAACCGGTGCGAGCTTCGATGCCGGGATCGGAGGGCGACATGCGAAAGCCGTTCCATTTTTCTTGTTCGGGATTTTTCGGCGGAAGAAAGAATATTTCCCGCGGTCCGTCCGATGGAGCGGAACTTGCACCGGTTTTCTGCGACGGAAGAATGATCAGCCCGGCGCCTTGTTCGTTGTGGCCAGTGAGGTAGTAGAAGTTGTCTTCCTGCGCGAAGACGTAGGCTTGCGAGAATTCTTCGCGGCCGGTGAGGCCCCAGAGAAGGATGGGGGCGTCGACTTCGGCGGCGAGTTTGGCGCGCCGGGCGGCGTAGACGCTGTTGGGTTCGCGCTCGCGGCGTTCCTGAGCACGGGCGGGTGGCGCGGAACCGGTACTGACGATGAACAGAGTGACGAGAGTAGAGAAGAGGGCACGGTGTGCCGTGCCCCTACAAAGGCGGCGACCTTGCGCCAAGGCATTGGGCCTAGCGGTCATGCGATCTCCTTGCTGGAAGCGAGCACAAGATTGTACCGAAAGGGGAGGGCATGGCAAAGGAAGAGGAGAGAAGGTGCATGGGCATCCCACCCCCGTGTCCGGAAGTTGTGAAGTAAAGGCATGAAACGAATGGAGTTGCGGCAATTCCTGCGCGTTACGCACTTTGCGGCCGTGGAAAAAAAGGGAAGTGTTTGGGTGCAGCGGTTTGAAGTGGGTGTACTACAGCCTACGAGTGACGGAAGGTGGCCGTAAGTGGTTGAGAGAAAGGAACTTGCGGCGGTTCCTGCGCGGCCAGGATGCCGACGGGTACATAGTGACGAGTTGCAAAACTTTGCGGCTGGAAGGAGGCACCCCCTCCCCGGTTTTTTGTAAGCGTTGTATCTACGGGAGCTGAAGTGGAATGGAATCAACAGTTGCAGAAGTGTTGATTCTGAACGGGTTCGGAAATGACAGTTTTTATGAAATGGTAAACGGGGTGAAAAGGAAGATTTTGGGAGAGTTTGAAGGACCGCGCGGCGGGCGAACATGACTTGCGGACGGCGGATAGAAGCCGGCCCCGAAAATACAAACCCAGTATAGCATATTATTACTATTTGTCAAGGATAAACTGCAAGTCGTTTGTTTGGTGCGAGTTGATGGAGCTGAGAGGGCAGGGAGGTTGGGCGATCGAAGAAAAAATCTAAGACCGGCCCCTGCATGAACCAAACCCTCATGGATCGGCCATCCCTGGGAGAAAGACAAAGTCAAAATCTCCTCGCCGGTAAATAATGTTCCACCTGCCCATTGCCAGCCGTTTTTACACGCGATGGGGCTCAGGGGTTTGGGGGAGCTATCTTCAACCAGTACAGAATCCATGGAATGAAGATATAAACTCCGACCAAGCTCGGAATCCCAAAAGTCAATGTACGCATCCATACTCGCCAAGCGTGCAGTCGACGCTTCCCCTTCCAGAGACCAATGCACATGGGCGGATAAATCATCACGGCAATAAGAATCAACGCGCTCAGGGACATATAGACCCAATATTTCAACCCCAGCGACGGTTGTCGACTATTGAGAGGAGGGTTAGACTCCATTGCTAGCAATAGCTCCATCGCTCTGTGCTCGTTGTCGGCATTTACGCCGCCATCTGCCAGGAGTTTGCGTGCCTCATCGATGGCAACATTCTTCCCCGCGTCGCCCCAATTGCTGAGAGGCACAGCGATCCCTCCAAAGAGCAACAAAAATAACAGCAATGCACCTGCAAACCATTTGTATTTATGCCATTTTTGTTGCCATCCGGGCGCCTCGATGCCGCTAACCCAGTTGCTCAAGGCGCCGAAGAGTGACAATGCAACTTCGTCGTTGTTGGGCTCAACTTCCAGCTTAAGCTCTGGATCAAAATCACACCCAGTGTTAATTGTTGCCGTGATGTCCCCAGCCCGGAGGAACGCGGAGAAGCCAACAGGAAGCTCGTCTTCGCCTATTGGCGTGTTCATGGATTCCGCAAAATCCTTCGCTGTAATGTCACGACCTTTCGTAAGAAAAATCGTGGCAGAACGAACTTGTCGGTATTTACGCTCTGCAGACAGCTCCTGTTTTTGTTTGGCCTCGTAAGCGGCAGCGTCCTCTTTCTTCACAAATTTCGCTCGAACATATCGGCGGGTTCTTTGAGCTGCTTCTTCGGAGATCCTTCTTTCCAAGTCGGTTCGCATTTGCTCGTAATGTTGGTCTATGATTCTGTCGAAAGACTCAAGGTGAGCGGCCTCAATCAAGAGGGGACATTTGATTCTACGTGAAGTGGGAATTGATAGTTTCGCCATGGCCTGGTTATCATATTCGTGTTGGTGTACAAGTTAAGTTACACATCACAAACTATGAATCCCATGACGCGAGCCCCCGCCTCTTCTAAATCATAGTACGGTCAAAATAGTTACCAAGATGCTCACATCGCCGCTGGAAAGGTAACGCACAGGCTGCGAGTTAACAGCGGTGCGCAAAGGAAGACGGCGCGACGTGTCGTGGCCCTGCCGGGGAAAAGGCGGGACGGGTTAGGCGATTTTGTTGGCTTGGAAGGTTTGAGGGCCGGCGTGGAGGACTAGGCCGGTGACAGCGCCGTTCGCGTCTTTTTGGAAGGTGAAAGTGATGTCGCTGGAGAGGATGAAGAATTGGGTGGAGGAGTCGGGGAGTAGTTCGATGGGGTCGGGGCCCAGCGGATCTGCCTGGATGTAGAGAGCGGCGGTCTTTGTGGTGACGGTTAGTTTGCCGATGCCGGGAATTTCGTAGGAGCCGGCGTAGGCGGCGAATTGTGTGGGATTCATTTTGAGCAGCGCGTGCTCGGTGGGATGGAAATCGGGCCAGGCGTATTCCTTGGCGACGGCGCGATAGATTTCTTCGGTCAGTTCGCCGCCGGAATCGGAATTGGTCATGACGGCGAAGCCCTGGCCACCATCGGTATAAGCGAAGAGGTTGCAACGGAAACCTTCATTGGCGCCGCCATGACTGAAGCTCGGTTTGCCGCCGGTGGATTCGAGGCCGAAGCCGAGCCCCCATGTGCCCATTTGGGGAGTGAGCATCTGACGAGCCATATCCTGCGAAAGAATCTTCGAGGATTTTCCGGCGTATTCATTTTGGACTTCGATGGCGATGCGAGCCAGGTCGGAAGGAGTGGTCCAAAGGCCTGCGGGAGCCATTTCTGGATAGGTGTGCCAACCGCCTTTGACGGGGTCACCGTTGGCGCGATAGGGCGTGGCGGCTTCGGGCCAGAGATTTTTCGGGAGGGGCTGCTCGTAGGTGCTGTGGGTCATGCCAGCTGGACGCAACACAAGATCACTCATAATCTGCGGGAAAGGTTTTCCGGTGACGTCGTAGAGAAGCGTTTGCAAAACGACGAAGCCGCCGCCGGAGTAACGCCAAAGAGTGCCGGGGACAACGTCAACACGGATGGGGTCGGAGTTGGCGGGTTTTTCGCCGTTGAGGATTTGGACGACGGTGGGAACTGCTTCGTCGGAGGCGTAGCCGGCGAAACCATGGACCGTGAGGCCGGCGCTGTGGCTGAGGATACGGCGGATGGTGACTTTTTCTTTTTCGGTGAAAGCGTTTTCGGGGACTTTCCAGGTTTTGAGTTTGACGTTGACGTCTTCATCGAGATTGAGTTTGCCGTCTTGCACAAGGCGCAGCGCGGCGAGTGCGGCGACAGGTTTGCTGATCGAGGCGGCCTGGAAAAGCGTATCGGCTGTGGTTGGTTTTTTGGAGGCGACGTCGGCGAGACCGTAGGCTTTGGTCCAGATAATTTGGCCGTGGTTGAAAAAGGCGACGCTGACGGCGGGAACTTTGTAGTGCACCATGCGCGCGGCGATCGTCATGGGCGCGGGAGGCTGGCCTTTGATGACGACGGCGGGAAGGAGACCGTTTTCGATGCGGGCGATGCGCGCGGCGAGGGCGGGGTCTTGAGCGCTGGAGGTTTGCGGCGAGCTTGCGGAAACGATCGTTGCGAGAGGGCGCTCGCGCAAGAAGACGCCGAGCAGCGCGACTATCGCGAGGAAAGCGATCAGGAGCTTTTTGAGGTTTGCGCTCATGGGCGAAAATCGTATCACTTTCTGCGGCTGGCGAACGGAGATTGACTGGGCGATTGGCTACGAGCGGAAAAAATCGATGAGCAGTTCGGAAACGCGAGCGGGCTCTTCGTGCTGGAGCCAGTGAGAGGCGTTGGCGAAGGTGTAGAGTTCGGCGGAGTCACAGTAGCGGAGGCTGTTGTGGGCCATTTCCAATAGGAGAAAGGCGTCGCGTTCGCCCCAGAGGATGCGCGTGGGGACATGGACGGTGGAATCGGGGAATTTGGTGCGGTGGCGTGCGGCGGCGCGATACCAGTTCATCATGGCGGTGAGGGCGCCGGGCTGCGACCAAGCGGCGCAGTATAGAGCTAGATCGTTCGGGGGAAAAGTGTTGGGGCGGCTGGAGTTGAGAAGCGCGTTCTTGCCGAAGCGGAAATCGAAGGCGGAGAATATGAGTTCCGGAAGCCACGGAAGCTGGAGGAGGAACATGTACCAACTGCGGCGAATTTGGCGAAAATTGGATTTGAGATAGCGGAGCATGACGCTCGGGTGAGGAACATTGAGAATGGCGAGTTTAGCCACACGTTGCGGATGGAGGAGAGCGACGCTCCACGCAACGGCTGCGCCCCAATCGTGGCCGGCTAAGAAAAACTTTTGCACGCCTAGTTGGTCGGCGATAGCAAGGACGTCGGAAGTGAGTTCGGAGAGCGCGTACTTGGCGACGCCGCGCGGCTTGCTGCTTTTGTTGTAGCCGCGCTGGTCGGGAACGATGACGCGGAAACCGACGGCGGCGAGTGGATCGATTTGTTTGTGCCAGGAATACCAGAACTCGGGGAAGCCATGTAAAAGGATGACGACGGGACCGTCTGGCGGGCCAGCGGTGACGGCGTGGAGTTCAATCGTGCCGTTGTGAAAGTTTAAGAGTTCCAAGTTCTCAAGGGCATTTGGCACGGTGCGGAGTTTACATTGAAATGCGGAAGGAGTTGCAGCGGGCAAGCGGGAGCGGAATCGGGAGGGGTAAGCCCTCCCCTACGTGATGGAGGTGGTTTCAAGGCCATACGTAGTGACGTAGTCTGCGGTGGCAGCGATTTCCGAGACGCGAGCTTCGGAATCGCCGTGAGGGACGGCGGTGTGAGGCTCGGCGGCGGATTCCGGTGGGAGAGCGCCGATGGCCAGGTTGCGACCAGCGTTTTTGGCTTTGTACATGGCGCGGTCGGCTAGAGCGAGGACCTCTTCATAGCTAACGTCGACGGGCGAATTCATATTCCATGGGAAGGCGGCCCAGCCAATCGAAACGGTGCGATGCAGAGAGAGCCCGCCTGCGCCTTTGATTTTGAACGGTTCGCCAGCAACGGCGGAGAGGACGCGCGCGGCGAGGGTGGCGGCTTCCTTGCGTTCGCAAAAACGAGAGACGACGAGGAATTCTTCGCCGCCCCAGCGGACGAGAACGTCGGAATAACGAATGGCGGAACTGATGCGAGAGGTCAGGTCAATGAGCATTTGATCGCCGGCATCGTGGCCGAAGCGATCGTTGATTTCTTTGAAGTGGTCGGCGTCAATTAGATAGAAAACGATATCGCGATTGCGGCGGCTGCGGGTGGGATCGGGTGCGGAATAAGCGCGAATGGCCTGGCTGACGTCGCTGGCGATAGTGGCCTGGAAGAAGCGGCGGTTGCGCGCGGCGGTGAGCGGGTCGGTGAGGGACATTTCCTCGAGTTCTTTGTTAGCTTGCGCAAGGGCTTCGCTGCGCTCGGCGACAGCTTGTTCGAGACGAACACGCTCGTTTTGGAGTTTGCGGGTGCGATAGTTCACGAGGAAATAGAGGCCGAAGAGGCCTAGAAGAACGACGAAGCTGCGCGAGTACCAACGCTGCCACCAGGCCGGCGTCACTGTGAAGGAAAACGCGGCGGGAAAACTGAGAGTGCCGCGGGCGGAACGACAAGAAACAGTGAAGGTGTAATCGCCAGGCGGAAGAGCGGGATAGCGAGCTTCTCGGCCGGAAGTCTCGTTGGACTCGGTCTCAAGGCCTGCGAGGCGATAGGAACAGCGGACATTCTCCGGGTCGCGGTAGGTCAAAGCGGCAAAACTCACGCGGAAAGTATTGTCGATGCGCGCGGCAGATGGATGACGTTCTGCGAGTCGGTCGCGCGAGCCCAGTTGGGCGGAGGTAATGACGACGCGGGGCGGAAGTTCGACGCCCTCGTCGGCCGAAGCGGGATTGTAGCGGGCGAGGCCGCCGCTGGTGCCGAACAAAAGGGAGCCGTCTTCCTCGGCGAAGAAACCGTTTTCGCTCAAGTCGTTCCAAATGAGGCCATCGGCCCGGGTGAAGCGAACGATGCGGCCATTGCGAAAAAATTCGGTGAGGCCGAAAGCGCCGCCGGCCCAGACGTTGCCGTCGTGATCGGCTCCGAGCATGTAAACGTCAAGAGAGGGCAGCCCGTCGGCCAGGCCATAGTGAGTGAGGCGCGGTTTTCCATCCGTGAGCCGGAGACAACTGAGACCAAGAGCATCGGAATAGCGGAACCAGACTTCATCGCGGCTGACGGCAGCAGCTTCGACGACTTCATCCTGCAATAAGCCATCAGCGGTTGTGAAATGCAACCAGTGCTTGCCATCGAAACGGGAGAGGCCGTTCCGTCCAACAGCCCAAAGGACCCCGTCAGGGCTCGATGCCAGGCGCCCAAAGCCCTGATGGATTTCCGGAGGCAATGGCATGTCGACAAATTGAATTGGATGGTGGGAAGGACTCGCCGCTTTTAGGTAGAGAGAGTTGGCGATCCAGATGCGACCGTCGGGCCCGACTTGAATACCAGTAGGATCGGAACCGGGCGTTGGAATCCTTTCGGGGCGGAGGGATTGCGGGTCGAAGCGGGTGAGACCGCCAGGATAGCAAAGAACCCAGATGGCACCGTCGGGAGCGAGAATCAGATCACGAGCCACAGCTCCATTAAGGCCATCTTTCGATTTCCAGACCCGCCAGCGTGCTGCATGAGGATCCCACATGGCGACGCCGTTATTTGTGCCGAGCCAGAGACGTTTGCGTGCATCGCGCACTTCGGACCAGACGACGTTGTCGGGAAGGCCCTCTGCTTGCGTCCAGCCCGACCAGATTTTACGGCCGATCCACCGTTGGATGCCTGCTCCGCCTAGACCAATCCAATATGCACCTTCGCGATCTTCGGTGATGGCAAACGTGGCGTTGACGGCCATACCGCGACTTTGATCGATGACTTCCCATTGGCCGGAAATGTGTCGATAGAGGCCTCCTACCGTAGGGATCATCAAATTGCCCCCGCGGTCCAGAGCGGGCGACCCATAGTCGTTAGCGGGAGGAAGATCGGGAAGTTCGGAGAGAAAGCGAGTAGAGCCTGGGTTGAGCCTATAAAGATGCGCGGTGGTGCGAACCCAGAGGATTTTCTCGAAGTCCTGGAGGATGCTAAGAATTGGCTCATGAGAGAGACCGCTTTGAGCGGGGAACATGTGGACATGATCCTGTGAATCGAGCCAGCCCACGCGGTGCCCCGACGCGAACCAAATACGGCCCTCTGGAGTGATGCTGACGGTCTCCACTTCCAAGCTGGGCAGGCCATCGGAAAGAGACCAAAGGCGCAGATCATTGGGACGATCGGGATCGACGCGGAGCAGGCCAGCTTCGGTAGCGAGATAGACTTTGCCCCAGGAATCGAGAGCCAGAGAGGAGGCTCGCCGAAAGGAGTTGTAGACCTTGGCGAGGTGCAGTTGGTGAAGGGCACCGCCTTCCATGTATGCAATGCCGCGAGACGTGACAACCCAGATTCTGCCCGTGGGAGCGAGAACAAGCTGCCCCACGTTGGTGCTGGGAAGGCCCTGCTCGAGGCCGAAACGCACGATGCGAGTGCCGTCGAAGCGGAGCAGGCCATCCGGAGTGCCGATCCAGATGAAACCATCCTGGTCCTGCAGGATGCAGGAGGGGGTCAAAGAGCCGAGGCCGAAATTATCGCCGACGCGCTGGAAGACGTAGTGCGGTTTTTTGGGGAGCGAAAGCGCGGGCGTCTCGGTGGGCTTTGCCTGAGCGGCAAGGGAACCGAGAACCAGGACGACCAGGCTGAAGAAAAACAGGACAGCGGAAGTCTTGCTCCGCATGAACGCTCCGATTAATGCAGTCCGAATAGTTTAGCGTGCGTGCGGACGGGAAGGGGGAAGTGGTCCCAAAACGATAATGGCGGATTGTGAGGATTCAAGAAGGATGGATTCCGGGAGTGGCGTGCCATACGACTCGTTGGACGAGGGAAAAAGACAGCTATTGCTCTGCGATCGCCCGGTTTTTTCTCCGCCAAATCCACTGAAAGAGGCGGGCGACGAGGTAATAGAAGAGCAGATTGCTTAGCGTACCTATGATGACCAGAGAGAAGGGTTCTCCACCATGAGGACTGCCAGAAATGCCGATGGAGACAAGCGCCCCGAGCATGAAGCCGGGCATCGCCGTGTACGGCTCGTGAAAGACGAAGAGCGACCCCATGGATAGCGCAGTGGCTGCGGCAGATACGACCACGGCGATTTGGTGGTCCGTCGGAACACCTGGACTGGTGCAGAGGACTTTGTGTGCGGGTTGAGCAGCCACAAATCCAAGCGTCACGAAAACAATCACGCCGGAAAGAAACGCCAGCCACGGAAATAGGAGAGGGTGATTCTCGATAAGGGCGCGAAGCCCGTCTTCTCTGAAGTTTGAGACGAAGTAACCTCGCTGAGAAAATCTCGCCGAAATAAACAGCTCTTTTCCAGGTTCAATGGGATGAGTCGCCTCAAAGTTCACGCCTGACGGCAAGACCTTGCGGACACAATCAAATTGAAAATCAGAATCGGCGCCCGTGGCAGCGCTGATGCTCGCGTCATTTGGAAATCCTGCCGGGAACATCAACTCGACATCCGCTTTTTCGATCGGAACCGGCCATTCTCCCGAGATGTCCTGGTTGAAGTGCTCGAAGTCATCGTAGATTAGAAATTGATGCTTGGCCGTGTAATGGAGTTCGATGGAATGCGTGCCGGGCGACCAATGATTAGATTGCGGTGATACCTGGATGTCATAGACGATGCTGGTCCCGGAAGTCTGGATGATTCCATCAGAGCCATCTACCCGCGCTGTTATCGACTGAACCCGCCTGCTTTTGCCCGGTGAGGTCCAGCAGCTTTAATCCAGAGCCGACGATGGAATCCGTCAGTGAATGACCCTGCATCATTCACAAATTCAAATTTCTCGGTGACCGTTAGAGTGCGGTCTCTCGCGACACTGATTTCGGAATGAAAGGTCACGATCCAATCGGCGGATTGGGCACCGGAGATTTGAGCAGAAAATGCCAGTAGAATGACGGCGCCCAGGCAGACTTTGGTGACGTTGGGCAAGTCCATTTAGCCAAGGTTATCACCCAGCGAAGCAACTTCCTCGCCGCGCTCAGGGTCGCGCACCTAACAGTCAATTTCCATGAACTGAGTCCTATCAAGTGATTCGCAGGGTCGCGCCAGTCTCGAACCTGGGCTTCTACGAATGCGGCGGCGAAGGGTTGTGGCTTTGCGTTAGAAAAAGAATTTTGCGCCAAACTGGACGAGACGCGGCGGAGCGGCGCTGATGACCTGGCCGAACGTGGAGCTGTCGATGTTGCCGTCGACCGCTTGCGGGCCGAAGAACTGGGCGTGGTTGAAGGCGTTGAACGCTTCGACGCGGAATTGGAAAGACTTCGATTCGTTCAGGCGCACGTTTTTGAGGAGGGCCATGTCGTAATTGTCCATGCCGGGTCCGTAGAAGAAGCGGCGCTGAGCGGTGCCGGCCGAGCCCAAAGCATTCTCGCTGAATCGAGCCGTGTTGAAATAGGAGAGGCCGTTGCGAGGATTGTGATTGAGATTGAGCGCGCCGCCGTTGTAGTTGGGTTCGTCAACCCCAAAGTTGTTGATGCCATTTGGTTCAGAGCCGAGCAGAGAATTGTCACCGAAGTTGACTAGAGTTACTGGAAGGCCCGTGCTGAATCGCGTGATCCCAGACAATTCCCAGCCTCCCGTCCAACGGTTCGTAGCGTGGAACAATTTTTCAACAGGCAGCTGATAGCTGTAGCTCACCACGAAGTTATGCTTCAGGTCGAACGCGGACAGAGCTTTGCTGAACGATGGATCGAGCGGATTGACCTCTTCGCCGATATTCGAGGATTGATCCTGTGATTTGCTGAATGTGTATCCGGCGAGCACATTTAGCCGCTTGCTGGAGTGCCTTAACGTAATCTGCAGAGCGTTGTAATTGGAATTGCCGATGCTGGACTGATTGGCATTGCTGCCAAAGTTGGAGCCTAAGGGACCGCGCGTGCCGTTATAAACCTGCCCCGTGGAAGCCGTGTAGGTGCTGTCCTCGCCAAAGGGGCCGCAAGGGACTTGTCCCGGTGCGAGATTAGCGGGATTGCTCAATTGCAGGCAAAGCAAAGGATCGCCAGGATTTGCTTCTTCGAGCACCAGCAGCCGATGGCCTTGCGTGCCTACATAATTCACGCTGAGAAGGGTGTGGGCGCCGAGTCCACGTTCGAGTGAGAGCATGTATTCCTCGGTGTAGGGAATACGATTCGTTGTAGGGTAGTTGGGGAGTCCTGTGATGGGCTCGAACTGTGACCAGTCAATATTGGAGTCGGGATGGCTGGCGCTGGAATTCAGCGGAGCAAGAGTCACTGGGAAAGCCTGGCCAAGATTTTGCCCGTTCGCGGCCGTGACAAACGGAGTGGCGAAGAGAGGCGGAGCTGGACTCGTGTAGGTCGTTCCGTAGGGCGCATTGGCACTCATTACGCCGATAGTGAGAGCTTCGATCGCGGTGTAAAACATTCCGTAACTGGCGCGAATACTGGTCTTGCCTGGGCCGCCCAGTATTCTGGCGAGCAGGCCGTCGCCGCTGACGCTGGGCGAATAGGCCAAGCCTACACGCGGTGCGAAATCGCGATTGCCCGGAGGCGCCAGTGTGCGCGGCACTCCCGGATCAGTGGGATAAAGGATGCCGGCAGGAGCCCCAGGGAAAACAACGGACTGCTGGCCCGGGACGAAAGTTGCGATTTGATTGTATTTCTCATACCAGGGCTCGATGCGATCCCAGCGGAGGCCGTAGTTCAGAGTGAGGTTTCGCGTCGCGCGCCAACTGTCCTGGGCATACAGGCCGAGGTATTTGTTTCGGCCGTAGAAGGGTTGAAGCTGGCTCTGGTTGTATTGGCTTGGAACACCCAATAAGAAATCGGCGAAATCAGAACCGGTTTCGGTGCCGAAAAAAAGAAAGCTGCCATTGAACTGGGCGATGGCGTTGACATTTACTTGATCGTAGTGAAACTCTCCGCCGAATTTAAGAGTGTGAGTTCCGATGACTTTGGAGAAATTGTCGAGCCACTGAAACGTGTTGCCGACCTGATGCAGTTCGTTGGTATTTGTTCCAATCGTGAAGCTGTTGAAGCCAACGCTCTCGACGCCTTCCGTTTTTGGAGAGAGCGTGACGATTCCCGAGGTGCCTGGACCGACCTCGAAGCCTTGGGAAGCAAGGCTGACGCCGACTCCACCGACCGGTTTGCCGAGGTCATTCGCATTGCGGAGATAGCTGAAGCGAAATTCGTTGACGCTAGTTGGATTGATTGTTTTCGTGTCGCCTAAGCTGAGCAATTGAGCGCGGCCGAGATAGAGAGCGTTGAAGCCGGGGACATTTGCACCGCCTTGGGCCATTGGGTAGGGATTGTTCTGCGACCAGTCATCGAGAAAATAGTAACCGGAGAGCAGTCCCCAGCGCGTGTCGGTGTCAAGTCGGTAGGCGCCTTTGTCATCTCGTAAAGTCAGGTCGGATGCTGATGTGGAAAATGTGCCGTTGGCATTATTCGGCGCAGGAATGTATTGCAAGAGGTTCGTCGCGGGCGCGGACCACACATTTTTTGGAATCACGGCGCCTGGGAAAACGCAGGTCGAGCTTGTGCATCCCGGGGTGTAGTAAGGTTCACCCGCCGAAACCGCGTAATTCAGTTTTTGGGAAAGGAGGCTGGCGAAATACGGGCCGCTCACCGTCGTTGGAACGGTAGTTCCGTTTGCGTCGGTAGTTACAAAGGCGTTCGCCAGATCGGATAGATTGCCCAGGCGATCTTGCGTCGAAGGCACGGGAATCTGGCCGGTATCCACACCCTGTGTCGAGCGGGTTCCTTGATAATCGGCGAAAAAGAAAATCTTGTCCTTGCGAATCGGCCCTCCGAATGTCCCGCCGAATTGATTTTGATTGAACGTCCCTCGTGTGGGCGAGAAATAATTGCGGGCATCGAGACCGGTGTTGCGGACGAATTCGAAAGCATCGCCATGAAATACGTTCGAGCCGGACTTCGTGACCACATTGATCTGCCCGCCGCTGAACTCGCCGTATTCGGCGTCGAAGTTGTTGGTCAGAATGCGAAACTCGGCGATGGAATCGAGGTTGGGCACAATGGCCGCGCCCATGTTGACGTCTTCCTGGACATCGCTGCCGTTCACGATAAAGCTGTTGGCAAACTCACGCTGTCCGTTGATCGAGATGGTCCCCGGATTCAAGTCGCCGGAAGGAGAGAGGACGCTCGCGCCCACGTCCTGCACGGTCTGGGAGGTAATGGAGGTGGAAGGAGCGACCCCTGGTTGAAGAGTGAGCAAATCCGTAAAGCTCCGGCCATTGAGGGGCACGGCAGTCATCTGCGTGCCGTAGATAACCTGGCCGTTTTGCGTGTTGAGGGTATCGACCAGGGCTGGGTTGTCGATGATTAGGATGGTGTCGGTCTTTTCGCCCACATTCAGGATGGCATCAATTCGCAATGCGCTGTTGGCGTCGATCACGATCCCTGTCCGGCGGTACGATCGGAAGCCCCGGCTGGCGATTTCGATTTCGTAATTGCCGATGGAGAGATTCGGAAACGAATAGAAACCTTTGCCGTCGGTGACGGTCGTTTGGCGAATGCCGGTGTCGGCATTTGTCACCGCGACGTCGGCCCGGGCAACTGCCCCTCCGCTCGAATCGGTAACTGTTCCGGAGATGCTTCCCCCGACGCCTGCCCAAGAACTGGCAGCCAGGAGCAGGAGAAAAGCAAAAGATAAGGTTAGTGCGAGGCGTCCTGAGCGCCTCGAGGTCCTGAAAAGGTTAAGTAAGCGGTTCCGCCCGATGACAGCCATCCTTATGTTCCCCTCATAGAACCCTGGTCGGCTTCCCACTTAGGTTGCGAGGGTGGCCTGACGGGTTAGTTTTTTTGCCGGTTCGCGGTCTTTCCGGAGTTCTCCGTCACTCAAAAGACCGGAAAACAATGACAAAGCATTGTTACCGAGAGATGACGGAGCGGTTCTTGTTGCAAAGCATTTGCAAGTAAAATATAGGACAAGATTAGTCCGATATCAACTCAAATCCAGTGAACGGCGGAAATCGAAGGTTGAAACGTCGCCAAGAAGGGGTGAAGTGGCAAAAACAGGAGCAGAAAAGGCCTATTTGGGGTCAGAAACCGGGGGCGCCGGTGGCTGCGGGGCGCATTTCCGGGGCGTTGACGCCGAAACGGAGGTGGGCGAGGTAGGTCTGGCCGAGAGACATGAGGCCCGTGTAGAGGTAGCCCCAGACAAAGAGGAGCAAAAAGGGGATAGTGGCGTAATTCTCGTTCATGGCGGCGTAGACAACGGTGCAGGAAAAGTAGAGGCCGAGGAGGACTTCGGCGTAAGGCATCCAGCCGGCCTTGTTTCGATATTTTTTCGAGATGAATGTGCCTTTCTTGCCTTCGATATTGAATTTCGGAGTGCGGGCGAACTCGCTTTTCTTGCCGATGATCGCTTCGATGACGGCTTGCGCGTTGCGGACGGAAATGCCGATGCCAACGGCCATGACGAAGGGTATGTAAAGGAAGGTGCGCCACCAGTTCTTCGGGCGGAGCTCCCGTTGAGCGACGAGGTAGAAGCTGGAGATGGAGCAGGTGGAAGCGAGGAAGAGGGGCAAGTCGATGATGAGCATCTGGAACCAGCCTTGGTAGAAGCGGACGATCATGGCGGGCAGGAGCATGACAGAAAAAAGAACCATGAGCGGGTAGCTGATGTTGGCGGTGAGGTGGAAAAAAGCTTCGGCTTTGACGCGCAAGGGCACATCGGACTTAAGGACGCGAGGAAGAATTTTTTTCGCGGTTTGCATCAGGCCCTTGGCCCAGCGGGCTTGCTGGGCTTTGAATCCGTTCATGTCGATGGGCAGCTCGGAAGCACATTCGATTTGCGGAAGATAAAGAAACTTCCAGCCTTTGAGCTGCGCGCGATAGGAGAGATCGGTGTCTTCGGTGAGCGTGTCGTGCTGCCAGCCGCCAGCTTCTTCGATGGCTTCGCGGCGCCAAACGCCTGCAGTGCCATTGAAATTGAAGAAGGTGCCGCAGCGTGAGCGTGCGCCGTGCTCGACGACGAAGTGACCGTCGAGAAGGATGGTTTCGACTTGTGTGAGGAGCGAATAGTCGCGGTTGAGATAGGTCCAGCGGGTCTGCACCATGCCGATTTTGGGACCGTTGGCTGGATCGAGGAAATATGGGATGGTCCGGCGAAGAAAATCGGGCTCGGGGATGAAATCGGCATCGAAAATGGCGACGAATTCGCCTTGCGAGGTCTTGAGGCCGTTTTCGAGAGCACCCGCCTTGTAGCCCTCACGATTGGTGCGGTGGATATAGACGATGGGTAAGCCTTGCGCAGCGTGGCGCGCCACGCAGGCGCTGGCGACTTGGCACGTTTCATCAGTGGAATCGTCGAGGACCTGAATGTCTAGAAATTCGCGGGGATAGTCGAAGCGGGAAATAGCTTCAACGAGGCGTTCGATGACGTAGCGCTCGTTGAAAATAGGAAGCTGGACGGTGACGCGAGGCCAATTTTTGACGTCAGGCGGCGTTCCGGGGATGTTTTTCGAGTAGAAGTAATAATCGTAGACGAGCCAGTAGCGATGGAAGCCGTAGGCCGCCAGGACGAAGAGGACCAGAAAGTAGGGGATCGTCATGGCCAGGTCGAAGGCATTGGCGTGGTAGATGCCGGAGAAGGTGCGGTCTGTGAGCCTGTGCCAGTAATGATTGAAAGAGGTTTGCGCGAGGAAAATCGATGCGATAGGCAATGGAATCGTCACGAGATGATCAGCTTTGCTTTCCGCGGATGGCGTTCTGGGTTGAACCTGACGACACAAGGATTATAGGACGGAAGCGGGGACAGTCAAAGACCGGGAATGGTTTCCCAGCTTGCAGTCGCGCCCCAAAAAATCCCGGACCGGCAGGTGCCTCCTGCCTCTAGTGTTTTCCCATTATTGCTGTGCTTGTTATTTTTCTACGCGAGTGCGCCAACCGACCTTCGGTCCCGGCACGCACACGGCGGCGGAGTGGTTTAATCCCGCGGCTTTCGCTGCGCCCCCCGCTTTTACATTCGGCGACGCGGGCAGAAACTCCGTGTATGGTCCACCCTTACAGACCATGGATCTTGCGCTGGGACGGACGTTTCGTCTGACCGAAAGTTCCAATTTGCAGTTACGCGCGGAGGCGTTTAACGCGCTGAACAAGGTGAACCTGGGCACGCCGAACCGCTACGTGAACGAGCCGCAATTCGGAACGATCACCATGGCCATGACGCCTGGACGCGAGATCCAACTGAGCGCGAGGATTTCCTTCTAGCGGTTATTTGAAAACGCGCTATTTTTTGTCAAGAGGCCTGGAAAAGGGTCGTGGGGTCAGTTTCCGATTATCCGTAATTGAGCATGCGAGACTAATCCATAAATCCCTTCTCTGCACGATCACCGGGACTTGGCCATCGAAATCGCATTTGAGCGGCTTAAAGAAGGCTAGAATCAAAAATGCATGGCTTCCTATTTAAGTGCGAGTGTTGGCCGCCCCCTGCTCAAAGTGTTATTTCTCGGCGTGAGCATTGTGGTGGCCGGTTGTTCAAATTCCCAGCCCGAAAATATTACTCATCAGACCGTACTCAGTTCCGATGTTGCGCCCGGTGTGGTTCTGATTGATATTTTGGAAGCGGGCCGACCCGAGCATTACTGGCAGTATGAAGTACAACCCACTGGGGGATTAGTTCGCGAGGTCAAGGAGGAGAGGTTTCAAGACTTCGCACATGAGGACATCCCGCATACTTTCCAGCAACCAAGCGGGGCAATAGAAACCTGTAGCAGAACCCCGAAAGCAAATTCTCCGGACGGAAGCTATTTGGCCTATTGTTCGAAGTTCAGCTCGGACGAATTCTTTGTAATTAACAGGGAAACGACGGAAGCGCTGTGTCACTGGAAGCCCACAGCTTGGCGAGGAATTAAGGGATTTGCCTGGGCACCTAATTCTCATTCGGTCGCATTTCTAGACGAATCGGAGTACTACGGGAAGAGTCCTCTTGAGTTGCTCTCCGGACTAAGCGGACACCCGGTACCTCACGATACTGTCTATCTCAACGTTTTGGACGTGCGGACTGGTGCGGCGACTGAGTATGTGGTGAGAAAGAACGTAATTTCCGCCTTTACCAGGATTCTAGAGTGGTCAGAAGTAGATTAGGTCTCGTCCAGGTCCCGATTTACGCTAATCGGAAAGTGAACCACTACCGAGAAAAACCGGGTTGAAAATTCGGGGCTCTGCCGTCCATCACAGATAGGGGCAGCGACGCATTCGTGCGAAGATTCGTCGCCGCGCCTACGGAAGAAGGACGATTTTTCCGGCGGCACCGGGTTCGAGGATTTCTTTGTGGGCGCGAGGTGCTTCGGCCAGAGGCAGTTCTTTGCCGACGACGGGGCGAAGCATGCCATTTTCGAGGCCAGCGATGATGCCGGCATGAATTTCGGATTCTTCGGATTCGGTAATGCCCCAGAGCGTGAAATGCGCGAATCGAAGAGCGGCGCGCCATGAGTTCTCGAGCGTTAATGGTGATTTCGCCGCGATTGCCGATGACGATGATGCGACCGTTGGTGGCGAGGAGCTTCATGTCGTTGGCGAGATTCACGTTGGCGAGCATTTCGAGAATGATGTCTACGCCGCGGCCGCCAGTGGCTTTCATAATTTCATCCAGATAACCGGGTTTGCTGTGATCGAAGACCTGGTGTGCGCCTTCGCGCGTGGCAAGGTCGAGGCCTTTCTGGCTGCTGGCGGTGCCAAATACTTTGAGTCCCATGGCATGGGCAAATTGAACGCCGGCGATGCCGACGCCGCCGCTGGCGCCGTGAATTAGCACGGTTTCGGAGGCGCGGGCGCGCGCGGAGTGAACGAGCGCATGATAGGCAGTTCCGTAGGGAACCCAGACGCCCGCACCTTGCGCGAAGCTGGCTTTTGCGGGAAGCGTATGGACCTGGCTTTCGAGGGCGATGGCGTATTCGGCGTAAGCGCCGGTCACGGTTTTCGCCATGTAGACGCGATCGCCTGGCTTTACTCTGGTGATGCCGGAGCCGACGGATTCAATGACGCCGGCGCCATCGGAGCCAGGCGTGTAGGGCAGCGGAGGTTTGACGGCGTACGTGCCGCTGCGCATATACGTGTCATAAGGATTGACGCCAACGCCGTGAACGCGGACGAGAACTTGTCCCGCGGCAGGCTTGGGTGTTGGGACTTCTTCGAACTTTAGGACTTCTGGACCACCAAATTCGTGGACGATGATTGCTTTCATTTTTGGCCTCCGAATCTTGGGAAACTTGAGTTGATTTGTAGTAGTGAAGATGTTCCTTTATTTGAAGGATGAAATTCTACATGAAGACGGGCACGGCGTGCCGTGCCCCTACGAACTGAAATCGCGATCGAGATGGCGCTGGCATCTCAGGAGTGCTCGACCGCGCGCACATGCGTCCACGCGGCTGCCCCCACGGAAATTTATTAGAAATGATCGTCTGCGTGCACATGGAGCGATTCCTTTTCTTTTTCCAGGAGACCAGCGGACTGGCCCCAGGCCGTGGTCTGCCAGTTGTCCTTACCCTTTTTTTGGGGAATCCAGGGCGGCAGAGTTTGATTCAAATAGCCCGCGAGCGCGTAGATGTACGGCTCGTACAGGCTGCGAAGGTCGCGAAGGCGGAGGTCGGCCTCGTCGCCGTCGCGCAGCTTCAAACCATGCTGAGCAAGAATGTCGCGGATGTGGCGCAATTCTTCAGCGGGGAGACGGTCTTGGGAAAGGGGCTTAGGTGCGGTGCCGAAGACTTGAGAAAGATCGACGACGGCGTGTCGTGCAATCGCGAAGGTCAGCTCGGCCTGCTTTTCGCAGGCGCCTTCGATACCAACCATAACGAGCCCGCAAGTGTCGAGGATGGCGGTGAGGGAAGCTATCCAGGATTGGTTGTCATGCTGCGAACGGAAGAAAGCCAGGACCGGATAAGAGAGGTGGCTCTCCATCAATTCGGCAGACCAGAGCTCCCAATCCTTCAGAAGCTGGCGCAAGGAATCCTGTCCATGAGGATAGCTGTGGCGACGGAGAAGTTCTCCCGCGGTTGGAGGCGTGCCTGCGCGCGAATCGAGCAGGGAAATGTTCACTTCGCGTTTTGAGAAGGAACCGTAAATGAATGGCAGGTAGCCGATGACCGCAGCGAGGAAGCCGAAACCGAAACCAGCTTCCGTGACGACCAGGGCACGCGCCAAACCGGAACGTGGAACGACGTCACCGAGGCCGAGGGTGAAAAACGTAGTGCCGCTGAGATAAATGTCGGTGAGAAAACTTGACTCGGCGCCGGTCATAACTACGGCTGAGCCGGCGCCGTATTGCATGAGGCTAAATCCCAATACGAGGCCCGCAGCCCAAACGCCCACAAGCACGAGGAGCGAGAGCGGGCCGTAAAAGCCCAGCACCGCTTCCCGACTCTTGCGAGACGAGATAAGGCTGGTTGCGAGTCTCCACACTTTCCAGGTGAACCTGTAAAAGAGACGCGCGAGGCGGAATCTGCGCGTGACGCGCCGGGGGAGAATGATGGCCTCGAATGCGTCCCACAGAACGATCACAAAGATTGCGGCACCCGCAGCGAAGGCCCCTGGAACTGGAATCATGTGCGGCATTGTACTCGGTTAGGCAGGCCGCGGATAAGCGGCGACGCGGTCAGGAGTTGAGGCGCGCGGAAACCGTGATCTCCGCTTTGAACAGCTTGGAAACGGGGCAGCCAGTTTCAGCGGCTTTGACGGCGGCGTCAAATTTCGCTTTGTCGGCGCCAGGGATCGTCGCTATGAGGTCGAGATGGCTTTTGGTAATAGAAAAACCGTCTCCGACTTTATCGAGGCTGACGGTGGCAGTGGTTTCGAGTTTTTGCGCGGTCATTCCAGCGCCACCGAGTTGCGCGGAAAGGGCCATGGTGAAGCATCCCGCGTGGGCTGCGGCGAGAAGTTCCTCGGGATTGGTGCCTACGCCATTTTCAAAACGGGTGCTGAAGGAATACTGCGTTTGTTTGAGGACCCCGCTGTCCGTGGAGATTGAGCCTTTGCCGTCTTTCAAGCCGCCTTGCCAGACTGCCGATGCTTTGCGTTGCATGATATTACTCCCTTCGGAAAGTTCAGTGGATTCGAATGCCAAGAGTTCGATTCGCCAGCGAGAGAGAAGGGTATATGGATGGGAAGATGCTGTCGAGTCGTGGCATCGGATTCCACTTGAACCGCTTCGGGCAGACCTACCACTTGTGGAAAACGAAAAACACACCTACAACAACGAAGCCGAAGCCGGCGGCATAGTTCCACTTGATCTTCTCACCGAGATAAAAGATCGAGAAGACAGAGAATACCGTCAGCGTGATGACCTCCTGAATGGTCTTCAGCTGCGCGGCGGTGAATTCGTACGAGCCGATCCGGTTTGCCGGAACCTGAAAGCAATACTCGAAGAACGCGATGCCCCAGCTGATCACGACCACTTTCCAGAGAGCGGTCGTACGGAATTTGAGGTGGCCATACCACGCAAAAGTCATGAAGATATTCGAAATGGTAAGCAAAAGGATAGTTCTCATGTTGTCTGATTCTCTCTCCGTGGTGAACTTTGTTCTACGTGAGACGCGGCATTGCATGTTGCGATTGCGGAACGTCAATTCTGCTCGGCGAATGGTGCGACAACTTTGGAGTTTTGAATACCCGGAGTGATCTGCCGTGTGCGCCGCGTAAAAGGCCGACGTGTTTCAGTTTAAAACTATTTCGTAATCCATAATGGCAGATTCTGCACACCTGAACCACGTGCCAGTGCGGCGAATAGGAAGGAGTCCGGTAGAGTTGCCAGAGATAGACAATTTGGCTTCCCGTTTCCCCGGTATCAGGTCGAGCCCGTGCGGCCAGGAGGGTCTCGTGGTGAGAATTTTGAGAGTAGTTTGCATGCTGTTTTGGATGGTGGCACTCATTGCGCCGGTTGCAATGAACGGGCAAGAGTCTACGGTGCTGGTGGTCACCGGGTCCAGCATGCCCGAGCCGCTGTATTTGCTGTGGAACGATGAATATCACAAGCAGCAGCCAAACGTGAAACTGCGCTACTTGCCGGAAGGAAGCGGAGCGGGCGCCAGCCGAGTGTTGACGAGTACGGGAGATTTCTCGGGAGGCGACGCCCCAATTCCCGCGAAGGAATTGAAGGGCGCCACGTCCCCGGTGGTCGAACTTCCGACCGTGCTGATTGGAATCGTAGTGGTCTACAACTTGCCGGGGATGTCCGGCGAATTGCGGCTTTCCGGGCCAGTACTGGCAAGCATCTATCTCGGCAAGATCACGATGTGGAACGATCCGGCGCTGGTCAAGCTGAACCCGGACACAAATCTTCCGGCGATTCCGATCAAAGTTGTGCATCGATCGCCGGGAAAAGGTTCGAGTTATATTCTTTCCGATTTCTTGTCGAAGTCCAGTCCAGAATTTCTTGGGCGCGCCGGACGCAGCGAATCTCCTGACTGGCCTGTCGGTGCCAGCGCCGGCAGAACCCAGGATATGGTGGACAAGGTGGCGGGCTCGTCAGGTTCCATCGGCTACACGGAATTGAATATCGCGGAGAAGGCCACCCTGCACATGGCCAGCATTCGAAACGCGGAAGGCGAGTTCGTCCGCCCATCCTTGCGCACCATCGCGGCCGCAGCCAAAGCCATGACGACCAGGGCGACGGACGATTTCCGCATTTCTTTGACGAATGGTCCAGGAAAAGACAGCTACCCTATTAGCAGCTTTACCTGGTTTTACGTGCCCGCCGTCGCGCGAGATTCTCAGCGCGGCCGCGCGATTGCGGCCTATCTGAAATGGGTTTATGAGGATGGCCAGAAGCTAGCACAGGACCAAGGCTATCCGCCGCTGCCCGCGGAGCTGCTCGCCAAAGTATCGGCGAAAGCGGCGACGCTTCACTGAGCGCCTGCCGGAAAATCTAAACGTTTAGAGTAAGAGAAACCAGGTCAGGCCGGGGTGTGGGCGGAAGAGGCGTCATTTTGGAGCGATCGACAGGGCGATAGAGGGTGTCGCGTTCGACGGGCGTGCGGCCTGCGGCGCGAATGAGGCGCTCGAGCTCGGTGCGAGGAGTGAACTCCGACGTTTTCGCGCCGGCGTCGTGATAGATCTTTTCTTCAACGACCGTGCCATCCAGGTCGTTTGCGCCGAAGCGGAGAGCAATCTGCGCGATGCTCGGCGAAAGCATGATCCAGTAAGCCTTGATGTGATCAAAATTATCGAGAAGCAACCGGGCGACCGCGATATTGCGAAGGTCAGCGTATCCGGTGGGTTTCGGAATGTGCGAGAGCGCGGTGTTTTCGGGGTGAAACGCGAGCGGAATGAAGGTGACGAAACCGTGGGTCTCGTCCTGCAACTCGCGCAATTTGATGAGGTGGTCGGCGCGCTCTTCCTCCGTCTCGACATGGCCGTAGAGCATGGTGGCATTGGAGCGAAGGCCGATCTGGTGAGCCTGGCGAGCGATGCTGAGCCACATCTGGCCGCTGACTTTGTGGTCGCAAATGATCTTGCGCACGCGGGGATGAAAAATTTCGGCGCCACCACCGGGGAGGGAATCGACGCCCGCCTCCTTCATTTTCAAAAGCGTGTCTTTGATGGAGAGCTTGGCGATGCGGGCAAAGTAGCCGACCTCGACCATGGTGAAAGCTTTGAGATGCACGCCGGGGCAGCGCTGCTTAAGGCCGCGGATCATCTCGAGGAAATGTTCGAAGGTCAAATCCGGATGCAAACCTCCGACCATGTGAAACTCGGTGGCGCCTTCGCGCACACCTTGCGCAGCGCGCTGATAAATTTCTTCGAGGGCGAAGGTGTAAGCGCCGGGCGCCTGGGGATCGCGACCGAAAGCGCAGAGTTTGCAGTGGGCCACACATACGTTCGTGGGATTGATATGACGATTCACGTTGAAATAAGTGATGTCGCCGTGGCGCTTCTCGCGGACGTGATTCGCGAGCCAGCCCACAGCCAGAAGATCGGGTGAACGATATAGAGAGATACCATCGTCCAGGCTCAGACGCTCTCCCGAGAGCACTTTCGCCGCGATGGGCCGTAACCGCTGATCCGTGATTGTGAGTTCGCTCATTTTGAATCCGCTGAAAATTTCAAATGCGCCAAACCATCGCCGCAGCGCCCCAGAACAAAAGGAACAATAGACTAATATAACCGTTCACGGCGAAAAACGCAGCGTCCAGCTTGCTGAGATCGCCGGGTTTGACAAGAGAATGCTCATAAGCCAGCAGCGCAGCGACGACAACGACGCCGGCCCACGCTGGCCACGGAAGCGCGAAGGTGAGGGCGAGCCACGAGAGAAGCACAATGACTCCGATATGCATGACGCGCGCAATGAGCAAAGCCCCGGCGATGCCGAATCGCTTGGGAACGGAATAGAGGCCGGCGCGGCGATCGTAATCGATGTCCTGGCAGGCGTACAGCACGTCAAAGCCACCGACCCAGAGAGTGACGGCACCGCAAAGGATGAGCATGCGAGGGTCGAGGCCACCAGTGACGGCGATCCACGCCGCGGCGGGCGAAATACCGAGCGCGAAACCGAGAAAGATGTGCGACCAATTCGTGAAGCGTTTGGTGAAGGAATAGAAAAAGAGAATGGCGATGGCGAGCGGAGCCAGTTTAAGAGCCAGGGGATTGAGCTGCCATGCGGCCAGAAAGAACAGAACGATGGCGGCGAAGGTAAACAACCACGCAAATTGCAGAGAGAGTGCGCCGGTTGCGAGAGCACGCTGTTGGGTCCGAGGATTTTCTTTGTCGTAGCGGAGGTCGGCGATGCGGTTCATGGTCATGGCGGCGGAGCGGGCCGCGACCATGGCGACGACAATCCAAAGGAACTGGCGAAGAGTCGGCCAACCTTTTGGCGGTTGATGTGTTGCGCGCGCGGCGAGGAGCGCGCCTGTCAGCGCAAACGGAAGAGCAAAGACAGAGTGCTCGAACTTGATCATTTCGAGCACGGTGCGGATGCGGCCAGCCATTGGGAATTAGGCCTCGGCCTTTTTCACGTTTGGCTGGCCTGTCCAGCGATACATATTTTCTTGCGGTAATCCAATCTGAGCAAGGACACGATAAACGAATTGCGTGACGAGGTCGTCGATGGTCCGTGGATGATGATAGAAGGCGGGAATCGCCGGCATAATCACCGCGCCGGCTTGCTGCACACGCAACATATTTTCCAGGTGGATGCGGTTGAACGGCGTGTCGCGCACGCAAAGCACAAGTTTGCGGCCTTCTTTGAGCATGACGTCGGCGGCGCGGGAGACGAGGTCGTCGCTGACTCCGCCGGCGACGGCGGCGAGAGTCCCCATTGAACATGGAATGACGATCATCGAATCCACCGTGAAGCTTCCGGAAGCGATGGAAGCTCCAATGTCTTTGTTCGGGAGAACTTCGATTTTCGCTGCGGGGCGGTTTAGAAGCCGGCTGGGAAGCTGTTTCAAATCGCCAGAAGTGATTCCCAACTCCTCGGAAAAAAGACGCTGGCCCGCTTCGGTCACCACGAGGTGTATGTGTGCCACGCGCGAATCTTGTTCGAGCAATTCCAGCGTTTTATGGGCGAGAAGTGCGCCGCTTGCGCCGGTCACACCTACGGTTACGACTTGTTTTTGCGTGTCATTCATGATGCGCGTGCGGATAGAATTAGTCTCGCAGCCGGATTTGGGCAAGTCAAGCTAAGGCCGCATGAACATACGATGATAGAATTCGCGATGGCGAAATCATATGAATGAGCAAGAATTGCTGAAGATTTTGGAGTTGGTGAAGCTTGGCGCTTTTTCACCCGAAAAAGCGGCCGAACGGCTGAAGCATTTGCCTTTCGAGGATTTGGGGTTTGCCAAGGTGGATCACCACCGGGCTTTGCGGCAGGGCTTTGCGGAGGTGGTGTTCGGCAAAGGCAAGACGCCGGCGCAAGTGGCGGAAATTGTGCGCGCGATGTTGCGTCAGAAAGATTCGCGGCAGAACATATTGGTGACGCGAGCGGATGCGAAGATTTTTGCCGCAGTGAAGCGCGCGAGCCGCGAGGCGAAGTTCCACGCTGCATCGAGAGCCATCACGATCTCCCGGAGCCAGGAGATTACAGGGAAAGGAACGGTCCTCATTGTTTCCGCGGGAACCAGCGACATTCCCGTGGCCGAGGAGGCATTGCTGACGGCCCAAATGTTGGGGAACCGGGCTGAGCCTTTGTATGACGTAGGCGTTGCGGGAATTCACCGTCTGCTCGATCATCGGGAAACATTGACAAAAGCGCGAGTGATTGTGTGCGTGGCAGGAATGGAAGGCGCGCTGCCGAGTGTCGTCGGCGGATTGGTTGCGGCGCCCGTGATTGCGGTGCCGACCAGCACGGGTTATGGCGCAAGTTTTGGCGGCGTGGCGGCATTGCTGGGAATGCTCAATTCCTGCGCCTCGAATGTGACGGTCGTGAATATCGATAACGGATTTGGCGCGGCTTGTGTGGCTTCGTGCATAAACCGGCTCTAGGCAGGGCCGAACTCTCCTGATTTCGACGGACCATCCACCTCACATGACTTCTGTGCAGAACGTTTGCCGCAAACGTCGCGTTTGACGAAGGCTTCGAAACCCGAAAAGAACCGGCTGCTTCGGAGTCCAGAAACGATTTCTTTCTGTACCGCCCGCTACCTACCGCACAGGCTGCACATTACGAGGGTTATGGTATTTCGCAATGCCATTGATTGGCCTAATCTTGCGCACTTTTGGGTTCGTGGTCTTTCCTCTAATCATCAGCTTGTCGTCAGCTTACCGTCGGGAAATGGGTCATGGCATTTTGAGAATATCGATAGCCCTTTAGGGTATATTAGGCTCCATGGACTAGGTCCACGGAGGTGCTTTCTCCCAGTAACCGGCTTGATATGTTTGGCTGCAGGAAGCTTGTAGATTTAGATGTGTGTAGCCATCGAACGGGAAAGGTGTGAACAGATATCGGTCATCTGTCTGGGACTGCAAGGATCCAGGTGAGCCGCTGGCTTTTTGGCCGGTATTGAATCGAGCCGTTCGGCAGCAGGCTTGGCATCCGTCAAAATGCATTCGGTTTGACCAGAATGGCGCTTTTTTTGGTCCCTGAATCTAGGTTTGGAGGTTGGGGTCAAGACGCATTGAAGTTCGACGAGCACGCGGTGGCAGGAAAATGAGCTTGGAGAAGTTAGGCAAATATCTGATTTTGAGGGAGCTTGGGCGCGGAGCCGGAGGTGTGGTTTACCGTGCCCGCGATCCAATCATTAATCGTCTCGTCGCATTGAAGACGATCACTACGGGTCTGGCCGAGTACCCAGATTTGCTGCAACGGTTTTACCAAGAGGCTCAGTCGGCTGGCGGATTACAGCATCCCAACATTGTCACGATTTACGATTTGGGGGATGCCGACGGCATTCCTTATATCGCGATGGAGCTTCTGGAGGGCGAGAGTCTAGATCAGCTGATCAGCCGCCGGGCGGCCCTGCCTGTTCCATTGAAGCTTACCTATGCATTGCAGGCCTGCAGGGCGCTGGACTACGCACACAAACGAGGAATCATCCATCGCGATATCAAGCCCGATAACGTGATGCTGACCAGAGATGGCACGGTGAAGGTTGTGGACTTCGGCATCGCCCGTGTCCTCGAGACTTCAAAAACGCAGACTGGAATGTTGCTCGGTACTTTCGCCTACATGTCTCCGGAGCAGTATCACGGCGAGCATGCCGATGCGCGATCGGATATCTGGTCGTTCGGCGTTCTTTTGTATGAGTTGCTGGCCTATCAAAGACCCTTCAAGGGGTCGACTCCGGCGAGCCTTATGCACAGTATTTGCCAGCAGGAACCGCCATCCTTGCTCGAGGCGTCCCCCGACTGTCCTGCGGCCCTTGAAAAAGTAATTCAAAGAGTTTTGCGTAAATCGCCTGACGAACGATACCAGTCGATGGAAGAAGTCCTGCTTGATCTGGATCCGATTTGCAAGAGTTTGCAAGCGGACTCCGTTGCCGCGTTGGTCGTGCAAGCCCGTGGCTTGTCGGAACAGGGTGATTATTCCCAATCGCGTGATTTGCTGCGCCAAGCGCTTCAAATCGATTCCACGAACACGCAAGCCAGGAATCTTCTGGAAAAGGCCAATTCCGAGCTCAGACGAATCCTTATTCGGCCGAAGTTGCAGCAGCAGATTGAAAAAGGACAGGAGTTACTGGCCCAGGGAAAAACGCAAGAAGCAAGAGTGGAGGCGGAAGTTGTTTTGCAGTTGGACCCTACCTTTGAGCCCGGCCAGGAGCTGCTGAAGCGCGTCCAGCAAGAAATGGACCGCGCCCGCCAAATCGCGGAATGGATTGACGCTGCAAAGCAGCGCTTGGCGCAAGGCATTCTGGAAGAAGCAGAAGAGCTACTGGCTAAAGTCCTGGAAACGGATTCCACGAATCAGCAGGCAAAAGCGCTTCAGCAACAGGTGATCAACGAAAAGGCTGAGCGCCAGAGGCGGGTGCAACTATTCGAGAAAATGCAGCAAGCGCGCGGCTTGTGGACGCAACAGAATTATGCGGAATGCATCCAGCTGTTGGTCGAACTGCGGAAGGAATTTCCGGACGATGATGAGATTCCGCGGCTTCTGGAGACTGCCCAAGAGGATCAGGCGAACCAGAAGAGATCACAGGGTCTGGCGGATGCCCGCAGCATGCTGGCCAATCGGCGGTATGACGAATGCACGGCGCTTCTTGCTGAACTTCGCAAGCAATTTCCTGGCGACGACGAGATTCTCAAGCTCCAGAAAGCGGTCCTCGATGATCAGAGAAAGCAACGAAGAACGCAGTCTGTTGCGGAAGCTCGAAGCCTACTGGCGGCGCGGCGGTACGACGATTGCACGTCTCTCCTGAATTCCATTTTGAAAGAGTTCCCGGGCGACGACGAAGTCCTGCAACTTCAAAGAAATGTGCTGGAGGATCAGAGAAAGGAACGAAGATCGCAGTCTATTGCGGAAGCTCGAAGCCTTTTTGCCGCGAGGCGGCACGACGCTTGCACCGCATTGCTGAACTCCATCCTCAAGGAGTTTCCGGGCGACGACGAAACCCTGCAGCTGCAAAAAAGTGTACTCGACGATCAGCGAAAACAGCGGATGCTGGATTCCCTGGGCGAGGCGCGAAATCTTCTGGCAGCCAAGCGTTATGACGATTGCATCTCCCGGCTGACATCACTTCAAAAAGAATTTCCAGACGAAGGCGATGTTTCGAGGCTACTGGAAACCGCGAAGGCGGAGAAAGCGGAACAGCAGCGGCAGCAAAGCGTGGCGAAGGCCAGAAAACTGCTGGCTGGGCGCAAGTATGACGAGTGCAAGACGTTGCTTTTGGAATTGCAGAAACAGTTTCCTGCGGACGATGAAATTCCGAAGCTGCTCGATGTGGTTCGCAAGGACCAATCCGAACAGCGCAAGCTGCAGGGTCTTACCGAAGCGAGGAGTCTGCTGCATTCCCGGAATTATGAGGAATGCATCGCATTACTCGGAAGGCTGCAGGGCGAAAATCCCAATGACTCCGATGTTGCAAAGCTCATCGAGACGGCGCTCGGGGAGCAGGCCGAGCAGCGCAAACTGAAAGGTTTGTCGGAAGCCCGGAGTTTGTTGACGTCTCGTGATTACGAACAGTGCTTAGCGTTGCTCGCCAAGCTGCAAAGCCAGTATCCAAAAGACAATGAAATCGTAAAGCTAATCGAAATAGCGCGTGAGGATCGCGCGGAGCAACAGAAGCAGCGCCAACTTGCAGACGCCAGGAATCACCTGGCTGCGCGGCGATTTGTGGACGCCATGGGTGTGCTCGATGGACTTCTCGAAGCTCACCCAAAGGATTCAGCGGTCATCAAGCTGCGAGCTCTAGCCCTCCAGGAAAAGGAAAAACAGGCCAGTCTCGAACGTGTGCAGGGCGAATTGAAAGCCTTGAAAAAGCTGGTCAGCGAAAAGAAATATACCGAGGTACTCGCACAGTCGGAAAGAATCCAGAAGGAATTCCCCGGAAATACGGATTTGAGCCGGCTCATTGAATTTTCAAAGGCCCAACACGCGGAAATCGAGCGGAAAACGCAACAGCAGAAAAGTCTCCAGGAGGTCAAGAAGCTCTTTGATTCGGGCCGTTTTGAGGAGGCATATCAGGCGGCCTTGGCCGGCCTCAAGACGTTCCCGGACAACAAGGAGCTGCAGCTGCTGCGAGAGCAGGCCGATAACCAGCAGCGGAAGCTGGAGACCCGGCAACACATCGAACAGAGAATTCGGGAAATCAAGGTCAAGATCAACCGGGGAAAGATCAGCGATGCAATAGACCTAGCGAAACAGACGCTCATGACGCTGGGGCCAGACACCGATGTAAATCAATTGCTGAATTCTGCCCGGGTTGAGCTCGAGGCTCGCGAGAAAAAGAAAGACCAGGAAGAGAGGCTGGAAGTAGTTCGTGCTCTGATTAGCGCTGGGAAACTGGTCGAGGCGACAAAAACTCTGGACCTAGCCGTTGAGGCGAAAATTCTTGAGGTGTTCGATCCTCGCGTCCAGCGTGTCTGTGAAGAGTTGGACGCAGCCAAATCTGCGGCAACCGCCGCAGCGGCAACCGTGATAACTGCGCCGCCCGTGAGTCGGTCCAAGGAGTATGCTTGGCTGCAAGGGCCGCCGGAACCGGAAGTCGCCTCCCCGGAGGAATCGCGTACTCCAGCGGAAGCACCGGAAGCAAAAGCGTCCGCGGGCCAAACAGTTTTATTGCCTACGCAGCCGGTAGTTCCGCCGTTAGTTCCACCGCCTATACCTCCATCACCGGCGGACAACGCTCCTCGAGTTTCGGCGCCGCCTCCGCGTCCCGGGAAGCCTACTGAGAAACCAGCTGAGAAACCCGTTGCGAAACCGAGTGCCGAACCAAACGTCGGATCGACAACTCCAGTTGTGCCTGCTCCAACTCCCGCTCCAACCGTTGCTTTGCCCGCTACTCCCCCGTCTCGTCGGGAGCCCAAGGAACCGGTTCCTCAAGTTGCAATTCCTGAGGCGATCCCTGTTGCAAGGGAAGCAGCGGCCGCGAATCGAAAGAAGGCCGTACGAATTGGTGTTTTGATTTTGTGCGCGGCAGGACTGATTTGGGGAATAATTCGCGTAACTACATTGCTTCGTACGCGTGAGACCGCATCCACTCCGGCCGTTGCGAAACCGGCCGCGAAGCCAGAGCCAAATCCGCTTGAGGTGCAGCAGCGCAACGCTTTGAATGCCGCGGATAAGCTGGTTGCTTCGAATGACCTCGAAGGCGCGCTGAAAATCCTTACACCAGCGGCGGATCTGAATGGTCCATTAACAGCCGATATCAAGAAAAAACAAGCCGGCATCCAGGAGTCGATGCAAAATCAGAATCTGCGCGACCTCCGGCGCAGGGAAGAGCAGCTGTGGCAGCAGGCAAACGACGATGTCACGGGCGGACGATTTAGTGAAGCCGAGAGAAAATTGCGCCAGATACTTGCGTTGGGGGACGGCGGATTGCGCAAAAGTGACGCGCAGCAAGCCCTGGCGCACACTATCCCCGATCGCGAGGCAGAGGAAAAATCATTTTCACAGGCGCGTCAGGCCGCCCAAAAAAACGATATAAACAGTCTTCAAAGCGCCTCTGACATTCTTAGCCGACTCGCTTCACGGGAGGGTCCACGAAAGGCCGAGGCGGAGAAGATGCTGCAGGACGTACGAACGAAACTTTCCAACAGTTACGTAAGTGTTGCTCGTCAGGATTTGCAGCGCGGAGATTTCCGTTCCGCGCGTCAGAAGGCTGGTCAGATCCAGCAGAGTGGCGGCGATGCTGGCGCTCTTTCCACGGAGATCGATCAAGCGGAACAGAGCCGCCTCACACAATTAGAGAGTCAGTTTAACCAACTGAAGCAGAGCGACGATGACGCCGCGGCCCAGCAACTCAGCAACCTGCAACGAGGATTTCAGTCCCTGGCGGATAGTGCCGGGCCACGGTCGGAGGAAGCCAAGAGCTTCGCCAATAATCTTCCTGCGGCAATCCGCGAAGTGCACGACCGTGTGGCGAGCAAGAGGGCCGAGGCGGCCTATCAGCAAATTGTCGCTAGATATCAACAGGCGTCGAAGGCGAACGATAAAAGCGGCCTAGAGACTGCCCGCAACAGCTTCCAGTCCATCGTGCAAGGAGGCGGTTCGCACGCAAGCGATGCCCAGAGGTCGATAGACGAAATCGGCGCGAAGCTTGCGGCGATGAACCAGCCTCCTTCTCCACCTCCCACAGTTCCTGTTAAACCCGAAGTGGCTCCCGCGGCCGCTAATAATGACGCCGTGCTCGCCCTCGTCAATCAGTATTCCCAAGCATTTGAGCAAAGAAATGCGGATGCCTTGCGTCAGATTTGGCCAAATATAGGAAAGCGATACGCTGGGCTCAAAAACTCATTTGAGAAGGCCTCTTCTATTAAGATGCAAATTCAAACGGAAAGCGTGAAAATCAGCGCCGACGGCACAACGGGCTCTGTGACGGCTCAAGTCACGCAGGAATATACTCCTCAGGGGCAGAAGCCGCGAAGTGTCAAGGGCAGCACTACCTTTCAATTCGCAAAGTCGAATGGCTCCTGGGTCATCACGAACGTCGAGTAAGTCGAAACGCGAAACCCTTCCTTCTTAACAGCTTGACCAAAATCGACCGCATGGATAAACTCGCCCCAACCCGCGACCAGGTGATATGAAACGGCGGCGCCAATCACTATCTTCTGGCAACTCAGACTAACCCGATCTGACAAGACCATGGTTGGAGCAATGTCTGGGAGGTCGACTGTAGGGAAGTAAGCGGGGCTTCTCAGACCTGGTAAGAGCGGGCCGTTTGAACTGCGCGGTCTCGCTGAAGCCTCCTCTGGTGGCAAATCTGTTATGCCAGAGGGAGGGTCAGCGTTCGTTGCACAATCCAGCGGGGAAACGTCGTTGGATACGTGTTGACCTGGTTTGGAAATTCGCGGCCCTATTCAACGAAGAACGAAGGGGGATGTCAAATGAAGAGCTGGATGATAGTCAGTCTTACGGCCTTGTCTTTTCTCGTTGCGGGGAGCGCCTCGGCGCAGACGTGCCCGTTGAACGGCACGTTAAGTACCAAGCTGGTGTGCCAAATTCCACAGGTGTATGGCCCGTTTGGATTCGGCACCACGTCGGACCCGACACAGTCCGTATTGTTCTCCGGGGACCATCATCAGGCTCACTTTTCTAGTGATTTCCTCAGCACCTTCGCGCCGATCAATGAAGCCGTCGGAATCCAGGCGGCACAGTTGCCCAGCGCTTCACCTTCGTCGGGTATCACTTTCGTCTATGACCCGACCCTGAAGACGTTTGCGCCTTCGACCGATGAGAGTCTGGGGCCAATCGTGGGGAATCGCGCGACCACGATCGGAAAGCACAAGCTCTTCCTGGGCTTCAGCTATCAATATTTTAATTTTGGCTCGATCGACGGACAAAGCATGAGCAACATTCCGACCGTCCTCCAGCATCAACCGTTTCCCGTACCTAATCCCCAGAACATACCGTCGTGCGACAACCAAACGGCGCTGACAAGCGCGAACGGTTATGCGGGGAATCCGTGCTTCGTGCGCGATTACATACAAACGTCGAACAACATCGACCTCACGATTCATCAATACACGATCTATGCGACCTACGGAATCACGAATCGTCTCGATTTTTCGGTCGCGATCCCAATATTGAACATTCAGATGGGCGTCTCGTCGCAGGCCACAATTGTTCCTAATTCTGCTGCGCCCGCATCGGCTGGCGCCCCCGGCAATGTGTGGCATTCCTTCAATCCAACCAATCCGGTGCTCGCATCCCAATGTGCCTCGCAGGTTCCCTGCCTGAGTGCTAAGTTTACCGACTCGGGCAGCGCCGCCGGAATCGGCGATGTGGTTCTCCGCGGGAAATACAACGTATACAACGGAGAACGATTTGCCGTGGCGGCCGGCGTGGATGTGCGGCTACCCACCGGAGATGCATTGAACTTCCTGGGTTCTGGCGCCACGGGGGTGAAGCCCTTCGGGGTCGTTTCGTACAAGGCCCGCATCTCTCCGCACGCCGAGGTGGGTTATGAATGGAACGGCGATTCCACGCTTGCGGGGACTAACATAGTGCCGGCGGCGGCTGGCATAACGCCGACAAATACGGGCAAGCTTCCCAACCGGTTCATCTATGTTGTAGGTGCCGACATTCGCGTCGTGAAACGGTTGACGGCGGCGTTTGATATTTACGGCCAGCGCTTGTTCAACAGCCCGGAACTCGTCTCTCAACCGTACACTGGTCTTGGGAACTGCTCTGGCCCCACGGATGCGACCGGCGCCGCCTGCGGGACATATACGGCTGGGACGACGCATCCGGACATCGCGCAGCGAACTACGGACGTTAATATCACCGAGGGTTCGCTTGGACTGAAGTACCGGCTGGTTGGCCGGCTGGTGATTACCGGAAATGTGCTTCTCAAATTGGATGAAGGCGGACTTCGAAGCAACGCCGTGCCTCTCGTAGGCATTTCCTACAACTTCTGATGCTTCAATAACATGAGCAAAAGGCAGCGACATCAATCATAAGATTTAGAAGATTGGCTCCGGGAACGGCAGACCTGCGCACTTCCTTTGACAAGCGCATGATCTCCATCGCATGGGGACCCCCTCGTTGACTTCAGATTTCACGAGATTGGCGAATGGATGGAAATGAGGCATGTCCTCCCGTTCACTCTGGCAAGTTAGCCCTGAAGATTTTCGAATTAGAGGAGTTCTGTCCCAGTTCGCAGAAACGCAAAAAATGGCTCCCCGGGCTAGATTCGAACTAGCAACCCTTCGGTTAACAGCCGAATGCTCTACCATTGAGCTACCGGGGAACGGTGAAGTAGGCTTTTAATTTACAACAACTGGCGACCGAGTGCCACTCATGCGGAGAAGAAAACGTCCGTACTGCATTTTGATGCGCATGTGATGGGAACTGCAAATCACCAAAGTTCATTACTGGCCCGCCACGAAATCGAGTCCGCGGCGTCCTCGACCCACGATTTCACCCTCATCAGCCTCTTCCCCCGCTGGCAAAACAAGGCTACAACGGCGTACTTAAGAGAAAATTCCTCGAGCAAGTGGGAGACAGTCAACGAGGATTCTTTGTACAATCGATCCTGGGCGATGGCGATGTGTCAGCCGCGGTGGAGACTCAATTCTTTGCGGCATCAGAAGAGCTGTTTTGAAGACGCGTGCTTTTACGCAACCCCATGATTCGATCAACCCGCAGATCGCAGAAGAAAAGAATCCTTAATTATCTTCTTATCCTGTCGTTGGCGATGGCCGGTGAAATCGCGGTGGGTGAGATCCTATCCGCTGGCGCGACAACTTCTGATTCACGACCGTCACCCGTCAAAGATACGCTGAGAATCGACGACACATCCGGCAGAACGCAGACGAATCGACCGGTATCCGTGGCACGGGCCTTCCGTCGAGGCGAGATTCCACAGTTCGCCCGTGCGTCCGTCAATGGAAATCCGGTTTTGACGCAGTGCGACGTCAAAAACCGCTGGCCCGACGGCTCGCTGAAGTACGCGGTAATCAGCTTCGTCCTTCCCAACCTTTCTGGCAAACGTTCGGTGGAAATATCCTTCTCTAATCAGGAGACTGGCAACAACCAGGGGTACGCTGAAAAGAACGACCTCTTGCATACAGATTACGACTTCGACGCAACGATTGAAATGAAATCAGGCAGCACACAGGTGATCAGCGCACGAGAGATGCTAACCAAAGGAGCGTTTCGCTACTGGCTTCAAGGCCCCATCGTCACGGCCGTGATTATAGAAGACCGAACTCCGGACCGGAGCTTTGACAAGGATTTTGGGGATGGAAGCAAAGCGCTCCATCCGATTTTTGAAGCATGGTTCTATCCTGCTTCCAAGAAAGTCTACATCGGTTACACGGTCGAAAATATGTGGGCGAGCTCCGAAATTTCCCGATCGATGAGAGATCTCAGCTACAGTCTCTCGTTAAGTGCGGGTCTGGCAGCGCCTAGAATCAAATTTAGCGAGCCGACTTTCACGCACATAGCACGCACGCGCTGGCACAAGAGATTCTGGATCGGAGACGATCCTCCGTCCATCCGTGTGGACCACAACTTCGCTTATTGGACATCGACCCAAGCCATTCCCAACTGGGACACTTCGATTCACGTAACGAATGCTCTCGTTTCCTCCCGGACAGGAGCAGATAGCGCCGAGGATCGCATTGAAGGGAACGCTAGGGGAATCGGCCTCTATCAGAAGGAGTTGAGCGAAGGAGGAGCAAGCGACTGGATTGGATTGGCTCCGCTCTGGGACATTCTGTACTTGTATTCCATGGATGATCGCTCGCTGCGGAATTCTTTGGGCAACGCGGACCTGGTTGGACGAATCCCCTGGAATTTTCGCGAGGCGGACACCAAAGCAGGAACGGGACACTTCTTCGATTCGTCCGGTAAAGTCGATACATTTGGCCGAGTCATATCCGTGAACGCTCGCAAGCGCATTACCCTGAGCGACCTGCCGCAAACTTGCGCTGGAGGGCTCGGCGCGGATGAAATTAAAACAGGACCAATGGACGGGCAGGGTTGGGTGGTCACGCGCGATCATATGCCCGATGTTGCTTATATGCCGTATCTTTTTACAGGACAGTACTACTACTTGGAGTCTCTTCAGTTGCAGGCAGCCTTCATTGTGGGCTGGAAACTCGGATGTACGGAAGAGAGCTACAATCGCCAGGGAGACGAGGGCTTTCTTCACGATACACAGGTTCGCGGCGACGCATGGGGCTTCCGTACGCTTGCCTACGCGGCTTTCATCTCACCCGATGGATCGCCGGAAAAGGCATATTTTGAAGACAAGCTTCTGAACAACATCGCGGAATGGGAAGGTGGGCACGACATTCCGCTCGATCTTCCAGCAAAAAAGAATGAGTGGAATTTCGGACACACCCAGAGGCGTGACGCTCGCGGGATATCCCCCCTTGGCTCTTGGGCGGACCGTGGCAGTGAATTTGTGCAAGCGCCGATCAAGCCCACCGCGAAGGGCGCAGCTTCTCCCTGGGAAGAAAATTTCCTGATGAACGCGTTCGGAATCGCAAGGCAGTTTGGTTATCCCACTACTTCTTTGTTGCAATTCGGCGCGCGTCGCCTAATCGATCAGGAGTTGAACCCTGCCACGATTCCTCAATACATAGAGGCTTATCGCTATCCGACTTCGAATGCCGCGGGTCAATGGATTTCCACTTGGCCGGAGTACAACAGCTATTTCACGTACACGCCAAAACGCGGGGAGTGGAAAACAGAGGAGACCATTGACCATAGTTACGGCTTCATCGCGATGGCAGCACTAAGTCAAATGGTTACTTTCTCTGTCGACGGCTATTCCGGACTCGCCGCTTGGGAATATATGAGAGCGCACAAGCCTGGGAGAGAGCATTTCGCGACGGAGAGCCCTAAATGGGCTCTTCTGCCGCTCGACGTACTGCCTATTGCCTCTTCTTCGGCGGGAGCCGCGCCAGAGTCGGCCGCGCCCGCTGTGAAATCCAGCCCTGCAGAACCTAAACAAAGAGATTCCCCCACTATTCCTGCCGAAAATGCCTCGCCAGCATCGATGAAAGACTCGCTTGTGGAAACGCCAGCGGCTCGTTCCGAGCAGCGCAGCGCTCCCAGGTCGTCTTCTGAAAACGGGGCGAGCCGAAAAATCCCGAATGTGCCTGGCTGGTACGAGATTCCAGATACGAAGCTGCGCTCCGTCTGCCCGGCGAACACCGCAGAATACGCCTTCTCTTCCAATTGCATGAATATCATCGCCGCATGGAGCGGCGGAATTGCGGATCAAAGCCACAATCGATTGATTGTTTGGGGCGGCGGACACAACGACTATTACGGCAACGAACTTTACGCTCTGGACCTAAATCAACTGTCGATGGTTCGACTGAACGATCCGAGTCCGCTGTATCCCGGTCCGCCGCCTTTGCCCTGCAAGTCGAACCTTCCGGACGGCAAACCGAACACTCGGCACACCTACGGCGGCCTTTCCTACATTGCGCACGCGGAGCGCATGTACGTCTACGGTGGCATTGTCGCGTGTACCAACGGCGGCGGCAGCACCGATACGTGGACGCTAGACCTCAACACATTGCAGTGGTCGGCCATGGACCCACACAAGGGAGCGCAGCCCCGTACCATTAATGGTGTCGTGATGTCCGATTACGATTCGAACTCAAAATTGGTTTTCATGGACAATCTGCGGGACTTCTATAGCTACAACTTCGACACGAACTCCTACTCCAGACTTCTGTTTGATGCGCGGGACCTCAGTTACCACATGACCGCTGTGATCGATCAAAAGCGTAAGCTGTTCATCATGTTCGGCGGTGAATGGGATGGAAACGGGGGGATTAAGGTAATTAGCATCGGACCACGAAGCGATCATCAGGTACAGGACTGGAATGCAAAAGTGAAGGGGTGTGAAGGTCTTAGGAATTCGGCTTATCCCGGGCTTGCCTATGATCCCGTGCAGGAACTGATCGTGGGATGGTCCGGCGGAGACAGCGTCTATTTGTTCAACCCGGACACGAAAACGTGTACGCCTCTCACTTACCCGAATGGCCCCGGCAAACCGCAACCGAACGGAACGCATGGCCGATTCCGTTACTTTGAGAAACTGGATCTTTTTGCTCTGGTGAATGACACAGGAGAAGATGCTTACGTGTTGCGTCTGCGGCCCGCACCCGGCACCTCGAGTTCGCCGGCCAAGTAACGCGTTGAGCCAAATCCCTAAGCCTTGATGAGTTGATCCAGATAGCCCCCGAGTTGATGTGCCTGATTGCGGCGGGCGAATTGGCTGGTTTTTTCCGCATCTGGCAGAGGGTGATCGCCTCGTCGCAAGCTTTCCAAAAATATCTGCAGGCTCCGGTAAATTGTCTCCGCGTCGTACATATTTACGATTGTCGCGCCTCCTGCGTCACGAAGCAAAGCGGCGGTATCTCCCTCGTGAGTGGTCAGCGCGAGAATGGGGCGCCGAAGCCGCAAGTATTCATAGGTTTTTGCAGGAATTTGGTGGTTGCAAGTCACTCCCTGGAATAGCAGTAGAGCGTCCGAAGAAGCAGCTTCCTGCAATGCCTGCTGGTATGGCACCGGGGGAAGAAGATGCACGAGATCCTCAATCGCGAGTTCCCGCAGATGCTTTGCGTAATATTCCTCGTCGCCGGAGGCTCGCAAGTTTATCTGGATCTGCGAGGCGTCCATTTTTCCTTCATTTTTCAAACGTGATAAAGCCTGAAAGAAGGGACGGGGATCTCTTTCCTCGGGATAAATAAGCCCGGCGTGCATGATTCGAATGGGACGGTCGCGCGGCACGGGTCCAACGGGCCCCGTGTCCAGATTGCGGAAATTTTCTTCATCGTACCCATTGGGCAGCAGGATGCATTTCTCAGGCTGAAGGTCTGGATAGCGCTTCAAATACATATGGATAGTGGATATGGCCGTGAAGAGAAAAAGCGCACCATGACGCATGGCTTGGCCTTCGATTTTTCTGTAGACGTGGCGCGTGCGTTCGTCACGCGGGTAATCATCTTCGGTCATGGAGTCGCGAAGATCGACGACCCAGGGTTTTCCCGTCAGACGGTGCAGAATCAAGCCGATCAAAACAGCACTGGCGATGGGAAACGTAGTGAAGATAATTTGGATGCGTTTTCGATAGATGGTAAAAAGCCCGGCAGGCACCGCGGACAAGCACCAACTAACCCAGCGGTCGGGGAGGGCCATCCACTTGGCGTAACGACTCTTGATGGAAAGGTGGCGTCGCGTGTCGACAGCAAATGTCCGCAGGACAGCAACCTCGGGGAGAATTTCATGCAGCAAGCTTTGCTCGGTGCGTTCGTAAGCCAGCGGCTTCACGGAAAGAACCGTGGGCAGCCAACCGGTTTCCGGCAAGTAACGGCAATACTTTAGCGAGCGGAGCAATCCGCTGCTGCCGCTTTGCGGAGGAAAGTGGTAGGCAACGTACAGGATTTGTTTCATCTCGAAGGGAAGCCGGCTTTTTCAGGAAGAGAATTTTCGATAGGGTCTGCTGCCATCGGCTGGCGCTGATGAAGTGCGGGAGCCATTGCGTCAGGCCATCACCTGGCCACCGGTCACAAACAGATTTACGCCCGTTAGGAAAGAAGAATCCTTGCTCAACAGAAAGGCGACGGAATTTGCCACGTCGGATGGCTGCGCGATTCGTTTTAAGGGCGTCCGGCTGGCTTCCATTTTGAAAATGCGATCGTGATAGTGTTGCGTGAGATCTGTTTGGATCATCCCAGGTGAAACCGCATTCACGCGAATCTGATCCGAAGCCCATTCCACCGCGAGCGCCTTGGAAAGGCCGAGAAGCGCATATTTGGCGGAGACATAGTCGGACATCCCCGCTGGCGGTTGATCTGCGGTGACTTGCGAAAGAATGTTTACGATTGCTCCTCCACCGGCCGCTTTCATTCTGGGATAGACGCCCTGACACATCTGCATGACGGCCTTGAGTTGGTAGTCCAGATGTTCCTGAAAATCGGACCACCCCATTTCCATAAACGGCCGATTGGGAAGACCTCCGATCGCCGCATTGACGAGCCAGTCCAGCCGCCCGAATTTTTCGTCAACCGTCTCCAGTATTCTTTCCACGTCTTCTGGCCGGCGTACGTCCCCTTGCACCGCGATGGCTTCGCCACCCGCTTTGCGAATGGATTCGACCAGAGTTTCCGCGCGCGTCCCGCTTTGCAGATAGTTGACGGCCACCGCGGCGCCGCGGTTTGCCAAGGTCGCTGCAATTTCCGCTCCGATGCCGCGCGACGCACCAGTGATCAAAGCCACGCTTCGAGCGCCTCCGGCAACCCCATGCCACGCCTCTCTGGAAGCTGGCAGTGTCGCAACTTCGCCATCACGAACTTTTACTTTCGCTGTCCCGCTGACGACCACCTTGTCTTCCGCGTTGCGGATTTCTGTTGTGAGCAGAAGACTCCGTGTGCCCTCGTTTTTTCCGGCAACTTTGATCGAGGCCTTGATGCGCTCACCCACGAGAACGGGTTTGCGGAATGCCAGATCCTGGCCGAGATAGAGGGCATGCTTGCCAGGAATGTGCATTCCCACGAGCTGCGAAAACAGGGATGACAGCAAGATTCCGTGGACAACACAGCCCCCGAATTCGGTGGTGCGCGCGTATTCGGGATCAACGTGCAAAGGACTGTAATCGCCGCTCAATTGCGCGAACTGATTCACATCTTCCTGCGCGAAGGCGCGCTCAACGGCAAAAGATTCGCCGATAGCGAGCTGCCGGAAAGTCCATTCGCGAGCTGTTGGAATCGTTTTACTCATTTGGTTTTGCCGGAGCCAGCGCATCTCTCCCAGTAGTGCGCGTCCCGCGCTTCTCTCACGCTTGCAGCTTTTTCTCGAGCGTCTCCAGAATATCCGAGTAGGACAGCATGGATTCAATTTCAGAAACATCAAAGGAAGTCTGAAATTCCTGTTCCAACGCCACGATCAGGTTGATATGGTTCAGCGAATCCCAGGAAGCCGTGCCGTCTTTAGTGGTCGACACATCGATGGACTCCGGTTCGAGGTCCAGGACATCGGCCATGACTTGTTTTACCTGCTGTTCCAATCGCCACTCCTCAAGAAAATTACACGCTTATTTAGTCGAGACAACAGGTATGTCGGTGGAAACCTTGATCCAATCTGGCCACGCGACGAGATCTTTATTGAGATCGAGAGTCCACACCGTTTCTCCCGTTTCCTTCTCGGAGGTCTTCTGAAAGCTGTGCCCGGAGAATAGCTCCCTTACTGGAACATTCTTCGCGGTCGGTATGATCCGCCCATACACTAAGTGAATGCTTCGATTCATCGCTTGCCGGCAAAGATAGGCAAGCATCGACGTCTCCACGCCTCTGCCGATCACCCTGCAACTGAGCAAGAAAGTCTCGATCTCGAGCCTGTCGGAGCCGAAATGGGCCATAACGAGCCCGACGATTCCATTGTCACCGAAGCGGTCGCGGACGTTTACCGTGGCCAGCAACCATTCAGGGTCGTTGCAGCGTTCGGCAATTTCAGATTCGGAGAAGCGAATCGTAGTGATATTGAATTGATTGGTCTTTTGAGTCAGTTGCGCGGAACGCGCGAGTGTCGATTTGTCGACCGGGGCAAAAGAAATCTCCATCTCCAGGCTCCGGTAGAAATCTTCGAGAGAACCGCTGGTTCCACGAAGCTGCTCGGCTTGTTCCCGTTGACGATAGAGTTCACCACGACGCCGGTCTTCCAACGAAAAGTTGAGGCTGTCGAAGACCCCATCCTGTAGCAGAGCACGGATAAATAATTCAGGTTGCTTGGGCAGCTGAATGGTTTTCACCATGGGCAGGGCACGGATCATCTCCGCGCATTCCGCCGGGTTATCGTCTACAAAAACCATGTGTTCGAGACTGATGTTCAGCTGCTGGGCTATTTCACGAAGAGATTCAACCTTTTGCCCCCAATGAATCTGCAGACTGGCAAAGTGCTCCTTTTTCAAGAGCATACTCGAATGGTTCGCGAATACCTCTTCAACGTCAGCAGCGTTGTTCTTCGAGGCAAGGGCCAGCAGAACTCCGCGTTTGTGTAGATTTAGAATTTCCCGTTGGAAGGCGACATACGCGCTCCCCGGATATACAGAGCTCAATTGGATTCCGTCGGCCCCGTCTTCTCCCAGGACGCCGCCCCAAAGCGTGTTGTCGAGATCGAGGACCAGGCACTTTTTCGTCTGGCCCGTGAGCCCGCGGAAATACTTGACGTATTCGCCCGCTAACCGGGGAAGCATAGCCATGGCAATTGGCGCTTTCGCGTAGTGATTCATCCGCTCGTCGTACCATTGTTCGGCGCCCACGCGGCCCACTACGCCGGCGTAATCAACCAAAAAGACACCAGGCGTTTGCTGGCAAATCGAAGCGAGAGACTCGTTGATGCGATGAACGAGCTGGCCTTGTCCTGTTCCTGCTTGGCCGTCGAGAATTCCGAGCTGCCGCCAGATGGGAGGAGCAAAATTGTTCACAAGCAGACTTGCTTTGCTGCCCTCTCGAAACGACTTGATGAGAGATTGAAATTCCTCGGAGAAGCGGGACAGAATCCCGTCAAAGCCGGCCGCGATGCCATCCAAATAGTCGCGATAGATTTCTGGAAGCCAATCTGGGCCTTCCACAGAAAGAATTACGATATCGGGAGAAAAAGCATAGAGTCCACTTTCTGCGTTGCGGATCTCCTGTTGAAATTGGCCAAATCCGGAGAGATAGATTTCAGCTTCGATACCGCTCAAGAAACACAATACTTCCAAAGGCTTCTTGATGAATTCGATCGAAAAGGAGGAGAGCAGAGCAACCTTGAGAGGCTTAAGGCCCAGCTTGCCGCGCGGTATCTTCTCCAACTCTCGAGAAATAAACGAAATTTGGGAAAGGCCGGGGTCCTCACCCAGCACTGTGCTGCCAAGCTGCATCGCCCTGAATCTGTCGCCGGCTTGAAGCGCTGCAGAAAAAGCACTGCGCAACGACGAAGATGCGCTAGAGCTATTCGTCATAGCAATAGACCCCCCGCTGTGCCAATTCTTCGCCCGCCTGCAATACTTGACCGGCTCGCAATAGGATAGCCTTCATTCCACCCAGACGGGACTCTCGCCACCAACCTTTTTGTTTCAGAGCGGGCACGAGTTTTTCGAGGTTGCGGCGCTTGGAATATTGCGGTTCGAACAGCCGCGTGCGTGTTGTGACCGGGTTGTGCTGCGCATCGCGACTCTCTAGCTCAAAGATTTCCTTAGTGAACGGCGAGAACGGCATTCTAGGTTCGAGAATCTCTTCCACCGTGTGAAAAAATGTCATTACGGTGATATCCGTGCCGAGAAAGAGAATTTTTCCGTCGCGATCGAGCAGACGCCCGTATGGAGTCTGGCGTCCACATGGCGTCGTTGCTTCATTGTGGTCTTTCACTATTTCGGTCGAAGCCGCGCCCCAAGCAGCCACGGCGTGCGTTGGGTGAACGCTTCGAATCACACCTGGGGTCCTGCGGAACAGTTCCGTAAGCAGGCCCATTTGAGAAGCCGTCTTTTTAACATCAAAAACGCGCTTCTCTCGAACGTATTCCACAGCGCTGCCGCGGAATGGAAGAGTGGGCATCATCACAGTGCCTGTCGGGCCCGTGGCCTCTTGCAAGGCGAGGATGATGTCTGCAAGCTTGCCGAGAAACGCTTGGAATTGATCCAGCGAACTGTGAACAAGTATGGTGTCGCCCGGTTCGATTCCCAAGCCGCGCAGCATCCTGACCAGATCTTTTTTCGAAAATCCGCGGCTTTTCCGGGCGAATGCGACGCGCAGATTCTTCCAATCAGATTTGGCTTTTCGCTTGAAACCTGCTGGCAGCCAGGAAAGCATCATGCCACCTTAAGCCGATCTTGCAACAGAAGGGCGTCGAGCAAGTATTTCGTCGCCCAATTGGGGTATCCCGCGGTCATATAACTGCCGAACAGCGGAAATGAGCCGGGCAGTGCTCCATTCAGTGCGGGATTGTCCGAGTTCAAGAGTTGCAGCGGCTTCAAATAATTCACCAGCTTTTCGGCCGCGTTCCAATAGCGGCGATCCCCTGTATGTTCAAAAAGCCTGTAGCAGACGACGGCGAGTTGAGCTGAGCCGGTAAGGCATGACGAAAAACAAGCTGGTCCCCAGTCGGAGAAAAAACGGCCTGGGATAAATCCTTCCTCGCTTATCTGGAGTAACAACGCATCGACGGCACGTCGCGTGGAATCCACAAAATCCGCCCGGCCCGCCGAGATGCCTATTTCCAGGACACCTTGCAGCGTGTAGCTGATTGTGTGTAGTAATGGCGCTTCGGGCCGTGTAAGGCAATTGTTGGCGTACCACCCATTGGGCTGCTGCTGTCGAAGTACGGCTTCGACACTCCGAATCGCGGCACTTTGGTAATTGCTGGAGGGAATGAGCTCTCCGAGTCGAAATATAGCCCAGGAGCACAGCACGTTATAAGTCTTAATCAACCCGGGCGCTACGAACTGGCCGTTCGTTCGAAAATATCCCTCTTCGTTTAGGTCCGAGACTAGCCAATCCGCAGCTCTTCTCGCCGAGCCCAGGATGCGGTCATTTTTCTTGAATTGATAGGCGCTGACCCAACCATCCAGAACCATCCCGGTATTGAAGGCGCATGGAGTCTGCTTGTCCGCAGGGCAGACGGGCCCTCCTTGAACTGCTCCTGTCGCCATTTGAATTTCTGATTCCCAATTCGCCATACGCAGCGCTTGATTGCTCACGGATTCGTCTTGAAACCGACGGCTGAACGCCAGAAGAGACGTGATGATGTAGCCGGTCGTTTCCGGATAGGATGGCCGCCAGCCCGTTTCCACGTCACAAGGAAAATATCCCAGCGAAACTCCTCCGTCGCCTCCTGCTTCCTGGGCTCGGAGAATCCAATCGACCGCTGCCCAAGCGTGTTTTTCTGTTTCACCGGATATTGGTCGAACACTTCCGAACCAAAAACGGGAGAAATCGCTCCGCACCGTATGCTTGAAGGTATGGTTCGGCGGCCGTCTCAGGAGCGCGAGGCGGCCTTTGAAATGGTCCGCCGCCCAATAATGTTCTCGCAGGCTTCGTCCGAAAAGTTGATCTTTCAAGACCCGAGCTTTGGTTCCGATAGTCAATTCGCAACTACCTCTGAGGTGTCGAATGCTTTTTGTATCGAGACAGATTCCATCAAGGATCTGCCTGCTACGCTGCCTTCACGACATTATGCGCTTCACTGCCGCGACGAAGAGTTCGCCATGCACGTTTGACCATGCGCCCACCGACATTCCGAATAATACCTGCGCATCCCGCTAAGGTACGTGGGTTCATCGCAAGTATTCCCCATCGCTCACGCCGCTGTGGAAGCCAGGTCTTCTTATAGGGGTCATCGCCACTTCCAAAGTCGACCTCGTTCACTTTATCCACGTCCAGCACGTGTTCCATCAGTTTTGCAGTGAGGATAGAGCCAGCGGAGAACTCATCGAATCGCTGATCCTGGCCTAACTTGTAAATGGAGGCTTTGCCAGAATTCACGATCCATACTTGCGATGCAACCGGCTGGTCATCCAGGTAGATGACGCCCATCCTCAGCCAATTTTTTTCCGCACAGGCGCGAATTAGCCCTGCCACGAAGCGCGGATATGGCTCGGGCCTTTTCCAACTTGAGAGATAGATTTGTTCGTAAGCGCTGATCGCAGACTCCAGATTTTCCGTGCCCGTTATGATTTCAATGCGCGATCGTCCGGTTTTTTCCAGTTTCCTGGTTTTTCGCTTAATCGTATTTTGCATTACCGAAGGAAGCGTTTTGAAATAGCTTTCATAGGAGAGCCCCGAAGTCGTCAGGTACCAATTTCCAAAGCAAAAGTATTTCTGAACGACCATTCCGGCTGCCTGGAAGGCGCTAACAAGATTCTCATAGCTGGGGCAATTAGGATCCAAGGGACGAAGTTCCACCACATCCCACCGTTCGACTTCATCCGCAATCGTCTTGGCGAGCAGCGTGAAAGTTTCTTTGGAGCATGCCGTGGATGTGTTTCCGAGCGGACCAAAAGTGATGGTGTAGAAATTGGAAAGACTGGAAAGCACAGCCGCAGAGAAGGGGCCCCGCGAGCGTTCCCGATACCGCATCGCAAGACCAGCGATTGCGGTTTCGGCAACCTGCTCATCCTCGACGCCAAATATGCGAATCTTGTCTCCCGCGTCCAGCGCCGTTTCTGCGAAGTTCTGAAACCACGGCAAGCTCGAGTCATATGACTCGTTCGAACCTCGCTCAAACAGATCGAGGTAGGTCCTTGGCAGGGACTTGAAGCTAGGATAGGTTTTAACTTTCACGCGAACCGAAACCTCTTGTACTGCATAGGGCAGGGATACAAAGATAATCTGTTAATTGCGATTGCCTGCAGGCGTCCGAGCCATAAACACCATTCTCGATTTAGGACCGCTTCGGCCGACAGCCTCGGAAACCATTGGAATAAACTAATACCGACCGCACCGATTCCTCGACGCGTGTTGCGCCTTCGACGGTTGAAAAAGCAATCGTATAGCCAAACATTTCCTGGAATGTCGTTGTCTTTTCATGGAGTTACGGGGGAAAACAGGGGTAGCCTTGGGTTAAGACGCCTGTGGCGAGAGGAATCTCTTAGGCATGGGAAGGACTTTTCTCACAATCAGGAAATCCTGTGCAGTCTGCGGCCAAGCATGTGCCGAGCCCCGAGTCTCGGGCCCTAAAATAACCCCGCGATTCGTAACCATTATTCAATTTATGCTCCTGCATGGCTGAGCTTTCATCGTTTAGCCCTGGCGGCAAGACCTTTCTTGGGAATCGCAGTTAATTCCTTTATAATCTGTGTGTTACAGCCAATTGGTGGGTCTTTGGACCGCTAATTGCTCACCAACAGCTGTCGGAACGGCAGGCGGGTAGCTCAGTTGGTAGAGCACCCCGATTACACCGGGGAGGTCGCAGGTTCAAGTCCTGCCCCGCCTACCAACTAAACTGTCTTGAGCAAGAATTGACGATGATGGGCACTGCCCTTGGTCGAGCGCGGAGTGCCCCTGGACGCCCAAACATTCATGTTTCTGACCGTACGGGACAGGGTACAGACTACTAACGACGGTTAACTGCTAGACACTCAATAACATAGCGTTACGGGCACCACAGAAGTCACTCAAGGGTTGGAACTGGCCCCGAAAGTGCTTCACTTACAGGAAGTAGGCTGTGCGAATTGGCCTCTTCCGCCATGCCGATCCTCGGCGGTCGAGTTTTGGAATTATGGCGATTTTCCGCTCTTGCCGTAAAGCTGGCTTCGTTCGAATGAGTTAGTCCAAAAATGTTCAAAATCGGTGGCCAAAAAGTTCCGACAAGGACGATTCTTCTAATCGCCTCCGACGTCACGTTTATTCTTATGGGCCTCATCTTGGTCACGATTGTAAGATTTCATGATCGCGCCGCCGTACACACTTATCTCAGCAACCATCTGATTTTCCAGCGTTTTGGATTAGTTGCCTCGGTTTGTGTTGTTTCTCTTTATTACAACGACTTGTACAACGCGCGTGTATTGAGTCGCCGTCTCGAGGCCCTCGTCCGTTTGGTACAGGCTCTCGGAGTCACCTTTATCGGTCTTGCGATTCTCTATTATGTTGATCCTGATCTCAGCCTTGGGCGAGGAATCGCGTTGCTCGCGGCTCCCACCATCTTGACGTTCGCATTTGCCTGGCGATGGTTGCTTGAGACAAGCGGTTGGCTTGCGACTGGCGTAGAGCGGCTATTGCTGGTGGGTACAAGCAAGACTGGTATCACGCTGGTTCGCGAGATCATTTCCCGGCCCGAGCTTAATCTGAAGGTCATCGGTTTCCTTGATGAAGAGGGTCAGAACATAGGGAAGCCGCTCGTCAATCCTGGCATCATCGGTGGAGCTGCTGATGTAGATGTTATCGCTGTTCGAGAAAGCGTTGACCGCGTGGTTCTCTCCCTGGCCGAACGAAGGGGCAAAACTCCAGTTCGTCAGCTCTTACAGCTTAAGTTCGAAGGGATCGGCGTCGAGGATGTGGAGAGCCTGTATGAAAGCATCTGCGGGCGAATCATGCTTGAGAATCTTTCTCCAAGCTGGCTTTTTCTCTCGGAAGGATTCCGCAAGCCTAAGTGGCTTTTACTGGCCAAACGTGCAGTAGATTTAACTGTCTCTTTAGTAGCCCTGCTGGTTCTGTGGCCCATTTTTCTTTTCGTGGCTCTGGCGATATTGCTAGAAACAGGGCGCCCCATTCTGTTTCGCCAAGAACGCACTGGCATGAGGGGCCGCTCTTTTGAGGTGTTGAAATTCCGGTCGATGCGCAAGGATGCGGAAGCAAACGGGCCTGTTTGGGCGGCGGCAAAAGACGATCGGATCACCCCTTTTGGACATTTCATTCGAAAATACCGTCTTGATGAACTGCCTCAACTTTTCAATGTTCTTCGCGGCGAGATGAGCCTTGTCGGGCCGCGGCCTGAACGGCCGTTCTTCTGCGAGTTACTCGCGCAGAAAATACCCTTCTATGATCTGCGTCATTATGTGCGGCCGGGAATTACCGGGTGGGCTCAGGTTAAATACCAGTACAGCGCTAGCGTTGAAGAAACGAAAGCAAAGCTCGAGCACGACCTTTTTTACGTGAAGCATTTTTCACTGATGCTTGATCTGGCCATTATTTTTGAGACTGCAAAGGTCATGCTCAACGGACATGGATCGAAATAATGCGTGCCCGCCTTTAGGAAGGTCTGAGGTCCTGGCAACACGATACGGCCGCACGCAGGGATACAAAACGCATGGAATCGAGAGACTGAAATTATGCGAGACACAATTCTCAAAGGACTCTGGGTCTATTCTTATGCCGCGATCGTTCGGCTTTTCAGAATCGTCCAGAAGTTCGAACCCCAAAGGAGGTAGGGAAACGACCGGGGAAGGCTGAGGACCCTTCGGGTCCTGAGCTGCGAGGTGGAATTGCTGATGAACGTGCAGAGGTCAACGGTTCGCTTGTCCACTTCCTGCTGCCTTCACCTGCAAAAGTGTTGGCCGGGAACTAATTTTCGTGTATAAGGAATTCGGCTTCCACCGTGGTTGGGCCGTGAGGATGGGGCACGCTCAACTCTCTACGAATCAATACGATACATTGATCCCACGAGTGGTGACTGCGTTGCTCCTTAGTTAGGGAGCCTGCGGAGCCTTTATTCCTGAGGGAAGGAGAAACAGGACGTTGAAAAATATCACGCTAATAACACTTGGCTTGCTGGCTTTGACCGTTTCCGGAGTGCAAAACATGGTCGCGCTGGAAAGTGCTGGTCAAGCTGCGCAGGACAAAGATACCTCGAAAGGTGCTACCGCGAAGGCTCAAATCAAGACGGTAGATGCTGCCAAGCCAGCGGAAGCGAATGCAGATTCGGAATCCTACCGGATCGGCATTGGAGACGAATTGCAGATATCGGTTTGGCGAGAACCGGAACTGTCCTTGCCTGTACAAGTGCGCCCGGATGGAATGATCACTCTCCCGCTCATCAACGATTTGCCTGTTGTCGGTCTGAGCACGCATCAACTGCAAGCCGTGGTAAGCGAAAAATTGAAGCCCTTTGTGAATGAGCCGCAAGTAACCGTAATTGTGCGCAGCATCCACAGCCGCAAAGTTTTTCTCGTGGGTCAGGTCGGAAAACCGGGTCCCTATCCGCTGAACGAGAAGGTCACGGTCTTACAGTTAATTACCGAAGCTGGCGGTCCGGCCGTGTTTGCCAAAACTGGATCCATTTATATCCTCCGGACTGTCAATGGCCAGCAGACTCGATATAAATTCAATTACAAGAAGGCTATCGCGGGGAAACCTGATTCAGGAGACATAGAGCTCGAACCGGGCGACATGATTGTTGTTCCGTAGCGAATGGGGTGACCGTTGTTTCGAATTAAGAGTGAAGGGAATCGCGAAATGAATTATAGGTTGTTGCGAGGCTTGCTAGCCTTCACTCTTGTTTTCGCTTGTCTTGCGCAAGCCAGCTTGTCGCGTCAGGATGCCCCTCCCCCAACACAGAATCCAGATGTAGATAATCCTCCGAAACAGGATAATCCCCCCAACCCTAACCAAGCACCGACCCAACCGCCTATTTCTACGGATGGCACAACCGATTCCACATCGTCTGCGCCGCCCATTCGCGCAATGAATGGCGCCGGTCCGCTCCCGTCTGGGCGAGTTTCCGCGGTTCAATTTGGCCCGATCTATCTGCAATCCGTTGATTTTACTCAGTCGATTGATGCATTCGACCAGACCGGTCAAACCGGCACTCTTTGGGAACCTTACAGTTTGTTACGGGCCACTATCGTGTTGGATGAGTCTTTTAAGAACAGCCATCTCGCTATTCAGTATCAGCCTCGCCTGGTTGATATCGATGGAAAAGTGAGTGCTAGCACTGCGAATCTCAATGCCGGGTGGAGCACGATATTCCGTCTCTCTCCTACATTTACGGCTACATTCACAAATACTCTGAACTATTACAACCTTCAGGGCCAGTTTGACAACTTGGATTTGATGGCCGACCTCACGACCGGTTCATTGGTCCAGAGCAATTTCTTGGATGGCTCTGGCCAATTTCTGAACGACCGCACAGAGATCGCGTTCGCACGTGCGATCAGCGCGCGCAGTCGATTCGCGGTGACTCCGTATTTTGAATACTTTGACTCCACTGGAGCTCAAGAGGTAGGGCAGAGCGAGGGGTACGGGCTGGACATGTCTTACCGTTACCTAATAGGTCCGACCAAGAGCATTGGACTTTTGTACCAAGTAGAGGACACTCACTTTGCTAGGTTCATTCCGAACACAGTCTACGAAACTGTGTCCGCGGTCTATTCGCAACAATTGAGTTCCACCTGGCGGTTTTCCGCAGGAGGCGGACTCACGACCTCCAGTTTCACGGCATCGAACAGCAGTTCTCCCCCACAGAATGTCCAGTCAACGGAGTGGACCGAGAACGGTGAATTCAGCCTGATTAAGGCTTTCACTAATGGCACGCTTGCTTTTAACTATTATCGTGGGGAGGCTTTGAGCCTTCAAATCACGAATGGTTTTGCTGACCGCTATGATCTTGCTTATCAGCATCGCTTTTCTCCTCGAGTGGAGATGGATTGTGGCGCGGGGTACTATCGCGAATTTCTTTCGTCAACGGACACGTCGGGCTTGTACTCGACTGCGGGCCTAACTTATTGGCTGTCAGAAAAGTGGTCCCTGCAGGCGCGGTACGCCTTTAAGAATCAAAAGAACGGAGGCGCAAACTTCGCCACTGGTCAACTTCAGTATGTTTCTTTCGGAATTCAATGGTCGCCCTCGCATCACACCGACACCTACTGAGCCTTATAACCCAACCATCTGGAAATCGATAAAGCTGACAAGCCATTGTGTCTTTTTTGCCACACAATGCCAGTTTTTAGCATCGGTCATACTCCTATTCGCGCCCGAACCTCGGAACCGGAGTTAGTTGAGCGGAAATTTATTTCCGCAAGGCTGGGCTGGGGCAATGCTCAGTCCGAGTGTCGGATTCTGGTTTTGTAAGATGCTGTAAATAAAGCTGTTACTGGGTCGGAACTGCAGCCTGGGCGTCTGAGTTTGGAAGAGAACATGCACAATCTAATTTCAGGATAGATCGCTACTACTTCGGTCTCCTAGTCTCGAAAGAGGGGCAATGAACGAGTCGCCACAGCAGACAGACCAGCTCCTGGAAGACATCCAGATTGATAAGTACCTGAAGATACTGAGCCGCAAGAAGTGGTGGATCATCATTACCACTACCGCAATTCTTGTTACAACTGTCGTTGTGGCTTTGCGGCTGCCAGATCTCTACCACGCACAGACGGTTATTCTCGTGGATCCACAAAAAGTCCCGGATTCTTACGTACCTTCCACGGGGAGCACCACTGTTGCAGACCGGCTTTCCACAGTCCGGCAGGAAGTAATGTCACCGACTCGGCTCAAGCAGTTGCTGGATAACTCAGGTATGTATTCAAAGGAAATTGCGGAGGGTCGTGAAGATGCCATTATCCAGAAACTCCAGAAATCCATCCAACTGGACGTTGTAGATGCGGGAGGTTCACGCCTCAGCGCATTCCAGATTGGATTTACGAGCACTTCACCGGAAGCGGCAGCGCTTATTCCGAACAAACTCGCCAACATGGTCATCCAGAACAACGTCGAGGCAGGCGTAGAACACTCGACCGACACCGCAGAATTCCTAGAGACGGAGCTGCAGAAAACAAAAAAAGAACTCGAACAGAAGGAAAGTGAGATGGGGCGGATCAAGTCCACCTATATCATGGATCTGCCGGAATCCAAGCAGTTTCATCTTGAAGCCCTCACCACTTTGCGAAATCAATTGCAAGCTAGTCAGGACCGCGTCAGCCGCGATCAGCAGGAAAAGGTTTACCTCCAGACTTCCCTCGAAGGTTCCAATACCACCGTCGATCTCGATGCCGATGCTCCCGGGGCGCTGAGTTCGCCGGAGCAATCGCAACTGGAAAAGCTGGAAACGCACCTATCCGAACTTCGTGGCCGCTATGGTCCTAGCCATCCAGACGTGCGCAAAGCGGAAAGCGAAATAAAACAACTGAAGGACAAGATCGCTGTGGAACAGAAAAGCGTGCCAACACCCGTTGCGGTGCCTCGGCCCACGCATCGCACGAGCAGCAATCCAGTGGTGACCGCCCAGATCACGAAGCTGGACCAGGATATTGATGACCAAACCAAGCTTCAGAAACCGATGGAAGAGCAGATCGCATTCCACAGTTCGAAGCTGGAACGGGAACCTGTGTTCGAGGAACAAATAGCCGGCTTGATGCGTGACTATGACACGCTTCGCGAACATTACAACCATCTTCTCGACAAGAAGCTATCGGCCGATATGTACACCTCGCTCGTAACTCACGAACAGGGAGAAAGATTTGAAGTGCTTGATCCCGCTGTCGTTCCTACGAAGCCGTTCGGCCCAAACCGTTTTCTCTACGGTTTAATTGCGTTGCTCGGTGGACTTTTGGCCGGAGCGGCTTTCGCATTCGTTGCGGAAATGGCCGATCCTTCCGTCCGCAACGAACAAGAAGCCACGGAAATCCTCGGAAAAGCCTGCTTAGTCGGGATACCTTCGATAGTCACTTCGCGACAAACTCGTTCACTGCGCATAAGAGCCATTGGCGCGGTCGCTGTCACTGTGGTTTCCGCGAGTATCGTCGGATTCGTAATATCATATGTAATTGGACTGATGGCGTAATCATGTACACAGCATTCTATGGATTAAAAGAAGAGCCCTTCAACTTAACGCCGGATCCTCGCTTCCTCCATCTGGCGGACCCCCACCGGGAAGTTCTCACCAACCTGGTAAGCGGAGTTGTCCGCCGCAGGGGAATCTTGGTTGCCACGGGACCCGTAGGTACTGGCAAAACCACGCTTCTACATGCGGCTCTGCATATCCTCTCCAGTCACCCTGCCGAGGCGGGCCCGATTTCCACGGCGTTTCTTTTGAATCCCACGCTCAGCCGGGAAGAATTGATTGAGGCGGTTCTCGATGAATTCGAGATTTCTTGCGCTTCCAGCAGCAAGACGCGGCGTCTGGCCGCGCTCCAGGAAATGCTTCTTGAAACGAGCCGCAGAGGTGGAACCGCAGTCCTGGTTATTGACGAAGCGCACCTCCTCACCGTCGAGTTACTCGAAGAAATTCGATTGCTCACCAATGCAGACACTCATCGCGAAAAACTGCTTCAGGTAATTCTTTCTGGCCAGCCTGAACTCTTAACACATTTGCGCCGGCCCGAGTTGGTGGCCCTCAAGCAGCGCGTTGCCAGTCGCGCGGAGCTACGGCCCTTGACCTTGCCGGAGACTCGGGTTTACGTCGCAGAACGCCTGCATGCGGCGGGTTTGCAAGGGGCTTCCTTATTTACTGGCCCCGCCCTCACCGAAATTCAAACGTACTCGAAGGGCGTGCCCAGACTGATCAACCTGCTTTGCGATCGGTGCCTTTCCATGGGGTTCACAAAGAAGAAGGTGCAGATTGGCGCCGACATTGTTCTTGACGCCGCCGCAGCGCAGGATCTGATCGAACCGGCCGCGCCTGAAGTGCCCGAGGATACCGCAAAACTGAATATGGTTCGAACTTCTCTGGATTTTCTGATTGAAGCTTTGAAACAAGACCGAGCCTTTGTTAAGGACTAAACAGAATGAGCAGATACTTTAATCAAAGCCGCCGGCAGGTTCTGGACCGCGCTCTGCCCACTGCACCGGCCAAGCAAGCTGACCTGAGCCGTGTGCTCCAAGAGGTCACGCAGTCGGTAAACATTCCCGAGACCAAAAGAGAGTCATTTCTCGGCGCCTGCCGGAAGCTTCGTCTTCCTGTGGGTTCTGATCAACCTCTCATGCTTTCGAGATCGGATATCCCGGCTCCGGCGATGGAATCCTACCGGGCGTTGCGCACACGGTTGATGCGCATACAAGAAAAACAAGGGCTTCGCTCCGTAATTCTGAGCAGCGCTTCGGCTCGGGAAGGCAAAACCCTGACATCGATGAACCTCGCGCTCTCTTGTTCGCGGCTGGACAATTATCGAGTGCTTGTCATCGACAGTGATTTGCGGACTCGTGGTTTGACCCGTTTGCTCGACGATCCGGGAGGGCCCGGGCTCAGTGATATTCTCGCCGGGAAAGCCGAATTTGAAGACGGCATCATGTCGACCGACAATCCAAATCTTTATGTGCTTGGAGCAGGTTCGCATTCAGGGCAAGCCCTGGAACTCTATTCTGGCAAGCAGTGGAAGGAGTTGATGAACTGGTGCACCGAGAACTTCCGGCTGGTCATTGTGGACTCACCGCCGATCTTGCCGGTAGCTGATTTCGAGCAGATTGTTGGATGTTGCGATGGCGTGTTGATTGTTGTGCGCGCATATCAAACACAGCGGGATCTTCTCAAAAAAATGTCGGCCCGCATTGATCAGAAAAAGCTCATTGGCGTCATTTTCAACGGAGTGCCTGCTACGGATACGAGTGAATACGGCAAGGGTTACTCGGCTGCCTATGTGGCTCCCGCGCCAGTTTCTAAAAATGAGAAGGAAGAATCGCCGGATGAAACCGGGCAGGTTGAAACCCTTGGGTAAGGCATTGTTTGTGCCCGTCGAGGCAAAGAGGATTAGCTATGTATCCAAATCTCAAGCTTGAAATTTTTAAGCGTGGCATCCACCAGAACTTGCTTGCTCGAGACTTGGGCCTTAACGAGGCCATTCTGAGCAAGATTATTCGAGGCAATCGCGAACCCACGGGAGCTCAGAGGCAAATGCTGGCCCAGTATCTGCAGGCCGATGAGGGCTGGCTATTTGAGAAGTTTGACCGGAGTCTGTCCATGCCGGCGGTCGCGGGTACTCAGGCGACAAAAGATGCAAAGTCCTAGCTCCGAAACGATATCCTCGCCGGCATCTGTTGAGCCCAGCCGCCGCAGCGTAGTCATCCGTGATTTTCAGTCGGCCGTTGCGGCTCGCTGGGACGAGTTTGTATACAGCCAGCCTGGGGGCTCGCTTTTCCATCTTATGGGTTGGAAGCGAGCTATCGAGAAGACGTTTGGTTTTCAATCGTGCTATTACTACGCGGAACGAGACGGACAAATCACAGGCATCTTGCCGCTTTTTCTTGTTAACAATTGGATTATCGGAAGGTGCCTTCACTCTGTTCCTTTCGGTGTCTACGGTGGAATCTGTGCCGCAGATCAGGAGTCCCACGACGCTCTGCTGGCCTCTGTCAAGCAACTTGCTGTTGCGAAACAAGTCGAACACCTGGATTTGCACCAGCGGGACGGCGAGCTCCTTCCGGATTTCCACTCGAACACGCTTTACGTGGCTTTTACCACCCAGCTGTCGGCGAATACGGAAGCCAATTTGAAAAAACTTCCGCGTGACACCCGTTACATGATTCGAAAAGGTGAGAAGGCGGGGCTCCGCGCTCAACATGGTTTGGAGCAGTTGAACGATTTTTATCCGCTCTTTTGCGAAAGCATGCGTCGTTTGGGCACACCGGTATTTCCCTTCGCGCTCTTCAAGAATCTTTTGGAAGAATTTTCTTCGCAAGCCGATCTGACCATGATTTATTCGGGCGCTCAGCCGGTATCCGCCGTACTTTCGTTCACTTTTCGAGATACCTTCCTGCCTTACTATGCGGGCGCAAATCACATGGCGCCACCGCTCGCCGCCAACAACTTCATGTATTGGCATCTGATGAAGCATGCAGCCGAACAGGGGTTCCGTGTTTTTGATTTTGGGCGCAGTAAGAAAAACACTGGGGCTTATCAATTCAAGTCACAGTGGGGTATGACCGCTGAAACGCTCAATTACCAGGTCTATCTGGTGCGGCGCAAAACGGTTCCGAATTTTTCTCCAGTGAATCCAAAGTTTGAAATGGCAACGCGAGTGTGGCGGCAATTGCCCATGGGGCTTACTAAAAGTCTCGGTCCACGCGTTGTCCGGTGGTTTCCGTAGAAAAAGACCACGCACTTGCACCGCACGTTTGCCCGGACCATCTCAGAAAGCTGGAAATCGACCTTGCGGATTTTGTACCTAGCCCATCGCATTCCATACCCTCCCAACAAGGGGGAGAAGACTCGTTGTTTTTACCAGCTTCAATATCTTGCCGCTCGCCATTCTGTCGATCTGATGTGTTTTGCTGATTCCGCCAAGGAAGCAGAAGGCAGCCACGCGCTCAGCACTTTCTGCCGACATGTTCACGTAGAAACGCTCTTGCCTCGAACCGGCTATGTTCGTTCCGCCATGCGCCTTCTCGGAGGGCTACCCGCCTCCGTTGCCTACTACGATTCGCCTGCGATGCATCGTGCGGTATCGAAGGCGGTCAGCGAGACGAATTACGATCTTATATTTGTCTACTGTTCTTCAATGGCGCAATTTGTTCCTCTGCATTCGAAAGTTCCGGTCGTCATCGATTTCGTTGACGCCGACTCGGCCAAGTGGGCCCAATACGCTCGAAGAAGTTCTTTCCCTTCATCGTGGTTATACGCTCGAGAGGGGACATCGCTCGCACGCTACGAGAAGAAAGTAACGCAGGACGTCAACCTCTCGCTCGTGGCCACTCCTCTAGAAGCCCTCGACCTCGGCGGTGGCGGGTGCCGTTCTGTCGAGGTGGTCCCCAACGGCGTTACGTCACCGCCGGTCCAGGCTTCGTTTGAGCTACCGGCGGTAGTCCGTCAGGCGCAACCGTACGCTTTGTTTGTTGGCACGATGAGTTATAAGCCGAATGCCGACGCTGTCATTTATTTCGCTGAAGAGATGTTTCCCCTTCTGCGCAAAACTCACCCCGAATTGCGCTTCCTCATTGTGGGTCGCGATCCCACGCGGGCAGTCCGAGACCTTGCTCGCCATCCGGGCATCATCGTAAGTGGAAGTGTTCCGGATGTGCATCCTTATCTCTCCGGTGCAGCGGTCGTAGTCGCGCCCTTTCGAATCGCTCAAGGCGTCCAAAACAAGGTGCTGGAGGCGTTGGTAGCCGGAGTCCCCGTCATCTCGACGAGTCGGCCGGCCCGCGCCATCGGCGGTCACGCGGCGGATATTCTCCTGGTGGCGGATACGCCAAAAGAATTTGCCGCCTCAGTGCAATCTGTCTTGGAAAATCCAGAATTTCGGCGCCGTTCTGTGGAAGCTGCCCCAAGCCTGCAAAAGTTGCTGGCTTGGGAACCGAGCCTGGCCCGTATGGAAGGCTTGTTGGAGACGATTGCTGGTGTCTCCCGTGAAACAAATTCGGCGGTCCCCACTCATGCATAGCTTGTGCGTGCGGAGAAGTTTCATATCGAGATGGGTCGCGTGGCCATAGGTAATTTCAAGTGAGAATGCACATCGAGGCGTCTGAACAAGCCCCCGAGGCCGCATCAGCGCAGGCTGATCGAACCAGCTTGAGAGCTTTGCACGCGCCTGAGCGTTTGCGTGTCTTGCATTTCTTCAATTACCTCGGCTTGGGCGGCACCGAATTGACTGCGCTTCGCATGATCAATGGCCTGGACAAAAACCGCTTCGAGAACCACCTCTGCGGCATCCGTGGCTTCGATCCGCAAGTTGTTTCGTTACGCTATCCGCAAGGGGATATCTGTTCTTTGCCTGCGCGTCGCACAGGATCCCGTCCTCAGGTTTTTGCGCTCCAGAAACTCATTAAATCGTTTCGCCCGCATATCGTTCATTCCCGTAATTGGGGAACCATTGAGGCTATACCCGCAGCACGAATGGCTGGAGTACCCGTCGTGATTCACAGCGAACATGGATACGAAATGGATTCGCTCGCGGGATTGCCCCTCCGGCGAAGAATCTTCCGTCGCGCCGTTTATGGAATGGCCGGCGCCGTGTTCACGGTGACCGGCGAACTGCAGCAATTTCACGCTCAGCAAGCTTGGGTTTCGCCATCGCGTATCCGTGTGATTTCGAATGGCATCGATACCAAGCTGTTCTCCCCCCGCCCCGAACTTCGCGGAGCCACGCTTGAAAAAGCTGGCGTGCCCGCAGGGAGATTTGTCGTTGGGAGCGTCGGCAGGCTTGTCCCCATCAAGGATCATGCAACGCTTTTAAGGGCCGCTGAAACCCTGGTTCAACGCGGACTGAACTTGCATGTCGTGCTTGCTGGTGCAGGTCCGGAACTGGCTCGGTATCAGCAATTCCTCGCTCAGTCATCCGCACTCGCGAATCGCGTGTCCTTTCTTGGGGCGTGCGACGACGTTTCTGAAATCCTCAACCTCATGGACGCATTTGTTTTGCCGTCCATTTCCGAGGGCATGTCAAACACTCTCCTCGAAGCAATGGCTTGCGAGCTGCCAGTGCTCGCTACCAGAGTCGGCGGAAATCCGGAAGTCGTTGGTAGCGATGGCTCGGGCATCTTGTTTGCCCCGGGCGATGTTAATGGTTTAGCCGAAAGTCTCCATCGTTTATCCCAAGACGCGGATTTGCGTCGTAGTCTCGGTAAGGCGGCGCGGCAGCGCGTTTTATCCCTGTTTAGCCTCGAGTGCATGGTTGAGAATTACCAGCGTCTTTACCTCGAACTCGCGGAGCAACGTGGCCTACTAAAAGGAATGGTTAGCTAAGCCCTATGTGCGGAATCTGCGGCATTTTCGAATTCGAAAGGCGAGAGGAAATCTCTCCAGAGCTCGTCCGTCGCATGACCGACACGATTATTCATCGCGGCCCGGACGATGAGGGCGTGTTCGTTGGTCCTGGAATCGGCCTCGGATTTAGGCGCCTCAGCATCATCGACGTCGCTGGCGGCCATCAGCCTATCTCCAATGAGGATGGCAAGATCTGGGTCATGTTGAACGGCGAAATTTACAATTATCCGGAATTGCGTCAGGAGCTGCTTAATCGCGGGCACAAGTTCACCACCCGCTCCGATACGGAAAGCATTGTCCATCTGTACGAAGAATACGGCGAAGATTGTTTTCGCCGGCTCCGTGGCATGTTCGCAATCGCAATTTGGGATTCGCGCGAACGCAAACTGCTTCTGGCGAGAGACCGCGTTGGCAAAAAACCGCTTTTTTATTCCGCGGATCAGAAACGACTGCTCTTCGGCTCGGAACTCAAGTGTCTACTGGCAGCGGACACCTCGATCCGAACAATTAATCCCCAGGCTCTGTCGGACTATTTTTCCTACGGATACGTTCCCGCTCCCAAAACCATCTACCGCGATGTGCGCAAGCTGCAGCCTGGACACTTTCTTGCGGCCTCTGCCGCTGGCGTCCGTGAAGTTCCTTACTGGGACTTGTCTTTCGCCAACGTGGAGAACCGCAGCGAAGCGGAATGGTGCGAGCTGCTTCGTCATTCGCTTTGCGAAGCGACCCGTGTGCGGTTAATGAGCGACGTGCCGCTTGGAGCTTTTCTCAGTGGCGGCGTGGATTCGTCTTCGGTTGTCGCGATGATGAGCCACCTCATGAAGCGCGCGGTGACGACCTGCTCGATCGGTTTTGAGGACAAGAAATATGATGAGGCCATCTTCGCCCGAGAGATCGCTCAACAATTTCATACGGATCATCATGAGCAGATCGTTCATCCCGAGGCAGTCGATATTCTGAAAAAGCTAGTCTGGCATTACGACGAGCCTTTCGCAGACTCTTCCGCCATCCCCACGTATTACGTTTCTCGGGTTGCAAGGCAGTATGTAACTGTTGCGCTGGGCGGCGACGGCGGTGATGAAAGTCTGGCCGGTTATCGCAGATATTATTTTGATCAATTCGAGAACCGCATGCGGCGCTTGGTGCCGCCGGCAGTTCGAAGCAGCGTTTTTGGCCCCCTCGGTCGTGCCTACCCGCCGCTTGCTTGGGCGCCGCGCATGTTCCGTGCGAAAGCAACATTCCAGAGCCTCTCCCGCTCTCCGCTAGAAGGCTATTTCAACTCGATTTCCATATTCCGGCCCGATGAGAAGCCGCGATTTCTCTCTAAGGATTTCCAGGCCACGCTCGCTGGTTACGACTCCATCGAAGTGCTGCAACATCACTACGATCGCGCCGGAACGGACGATCCACTCTCGCGCATTCAATATGTCGATATTAAGACCTACCTGCCCGACGATATTCTTGCCAAAGTAGATCGCGCTAGTATGGCCGTTTCTCTCGAAGTGCGTGCTCCCATGCTAGATCATCATTTTCTGGAACTCACCGCGAAGATTCCGTCCTCTCTGAAGCTGCGCGGCACTTCAGGGAAACATATTTTCAAGAAGGCCATGGCCGGTATTCTCCCCCACGACATTCTCTATCGTCCCAAGCAGGGTTTTGCTGTGCCCTTGGCTCGTTGGTTCCGCAGGGAGCTCCGCGATTTGGCGCACGACGCCATTTTCTCTCGCGACGATGGAATCCTGGACCAGACATATCTGAAAAAACTTTGGAACGAGCACCAAAACGGAACCTACGACCGCTCTTCTCATCTTTGGTCCGTGCTGATGTATCGCGAGTGGCGTGAAAAATTTCAGGTCTAGGGAGCTTGCGTGAGCGGGATTTGTGGCATTTGCGAACCGGGAGAGGAACTATCGCGTGCAGCACTTGACGCGATGTTGGGTGCTCTCAGTTTATCGGTCCAGGTGGATACCCAGCGTAATACGGGCCGCTCCATCGCCCTTGGTGCGGCGCGCCGTTGGGACGCTCAGGAAGTTGGCGCGATCGAAAACGTGCATCTCGCCGGCGATACCGACCTCACGAATTGGCCGGACCTTCGAACCTATTTAGAAAGCAAAGATATTCCAGCTTCTCCATTGTCACGCAGCGAAGTGCTGGCTTGGCTCTATTTTCTGGATGGCCCTGATTTTCTTCGCAGGCTGGAAGGGGCCTTCTCCATCGCGCTTTGGGACGAGAAATCACAGCAACTCCTTCTCGCATGCGATCCCCTGGGAATCAAAACGATGTATTTTCGTCATAGCGGAGATTGTATATTTTTTGCTTCGCGTGCTTCTGCTGTCATCGCCGTGGGCCCGCAGAATGCGGAGGTAAACCCTTCCGCGATCATGCAATATCTCCTGTTCAGCGGTGTTACGGCACCCTTATCAATCTTTCGCGGCGTTGAACGCCTGCAACCCGGCTTTTTCCTCACCTTCAAGAACAGTGAGTTGCGTCAGAGTTGCTATTGGGACCTGAAGTACATCGAGAGCGCAAATCGCGACGAGAAATATTGGTCTTCCCGGCTACGCGAGGAAATGCGTGCCGCCGTGCATCGTCATTTGGCGGAGTGCGACACGGAAAGCACGGGTGCGTATCTCAGCGGTGGCACGGACAGCAGCAGCGTGGTTGCCTTTATGTCGGAGCGATTCAAGCAAGTTCACAGCTGCTCGATTTCGTTTCCCGTGACCGGTTATAACGAAATCGAATACGCCCGGGAAACCGCACGCCACTTCCAGTCGCGGCATCACGAACTCTGTCTTAGCCCGCAAGACGCGATGGACGCTATACCACGCATCATCGAATACTACGATGAGCCGTTCGCCAACTCTTCCGCTCTGGCCTCCTACCACTGTGCTCTGCTTGCCAAAAGAAACGGTATAGACACGTTGCTGGCTGGGGACGGCGGCGACGAACTTTTCGCCGGTAACGAGCGCTACGCCACCGACAAGCGTTTTTCCATCTACCAATCCGTACCGAAATGGCTTCGCCACGGCATTATCGAACCCCTTGTAAGTCTGCTGCCTTCCAACGGCAGTGCCTTGAGCCTGCCCCGCCGTTATATTCGCCGGGCCAATATCCCCAACCCGAGGCGTCTTTTTTCCTACAACGTCTTCCTCAGCACGGAGCCCGCGGATATTTTCGAGCAGGACTTTCTCCATCAAGCTCCGCCGGATACCTGGATGCAAATCGCCGAAGCGCATTTTAACGATGCTCAAGCCAGTAGCGAGCTGAATCGCATGATGCATCTCGACCTCAAGATGATTCTCGCGGACAACGATCTGCGAAAAGTCAGCGGCACCGCGGAGATTGCTGGCGTCCGCGTGCGTTACCCGCTTCTCGATCGGCGATTAGCCGAGTTTTCCGGAACGATTCCGACAAAGCTAAAGCTCAAAGGTTCGCAAAAGCGCTATATCTTCAAGGAAGCCATGCGCGGCATCCTTCCTGAAAAGGTCCTTTTCAAGAAGAAACACGGTTTTGGCGTGCCCATCGGTAATTGGTTCCTGCAAGATTCTGGACTTCGTGCGCTTGCCCAGGAAGTACTGAACGATCCGCGCACGCGCCAACGTGGATATTTCCGGGCGGGCTTTTACGATCAGGTGCTGGATCTCCATCGTCGTGATCACGCCGCGTTTTACGGTGAAATCATCTGGTATTTCATCGCACTCGAACTGTGGCACCGCCAGCATTTGGACAACCTTGTTTCCAGGAGTGTCCGTGCGGATTGAACGCATTTCGAGCGACAGCGAATTTCGCGCTCTTCAAGGCGAATGGGATCAGTTGGTCGAGCGCAGTTCGGCCCAGACGGTCTTTCTGACCTGGGAGTGGCTTTCATCGTGGTGGTCTGCTTACGGAACTGGCAAGAGGTTGTTCATACTCATCGCGCGCGGCGAACAGGGAGAGTGCTGCGGAATAGCTCCTCTTTATTTGGAACGCTCAGGAATGCACCGCGTCCTGCGATTCATTGGCGACGGCACCTACGATTCTGATTATCTCGACTTTATCGCCGCGCAGGGGCAAGAAAGCCTCGTGCTGGCCGGGCTCTTCGAATATCTCCAGCAATCGCGCAGGGATTGGGATGTGCTGCAACTCAATGAAATTCCGGAAACATCTCTCAGCTTGGATTTTCTTCGTGGCTTAAACACCGCTTCGCGATGGCTCCTCCGTCAGGAGCAAGTGCCGGCGGGCGTCAGAAGCTTGCCTTCCACCTGGGAGGAGTTTCTTCAAACGCTCAAATCCCGCTTCCGGACCTCTGTGCGTGCGTGTCTGCGCAATCTCGACAGCTGGAGTGGCGCCTTCGAAGTGCTCAGTGCGGAAATCGATATTTCGGTCTGGTTATCTGAACTCTACGATCTACATTCCGGTCGTTGGTCGCTCCGTCAGCAGCACGGCGTCTTCGCGAAGCAGAGCAAGCGTGATTTCTACGAACGCATGGCTCGCGCCTTCTTCCATCGCGGATGGTTGCACATGACGCGTTGGCGCGTGAACGGTGTGTCGCTTGCCTACCAGTTTGGCTTCGTCTATGCCGGGACGTATCACCTGTTGCAGGAAGGGTTTGACACACATTGTATTCATGTCAGCCCGGGTGTCACGCTCCGTGCCGCCACGATTCGCGACCTGATTTCGCGGGGCGTGCACACTTATGATTTTCTAGGCGGCATCGGACGCCACAAGACAGACTGGGGGGCCACCGAAAAGAAAAGCGTTCGGCTCGCACTGGCTCCGCGTGGGTTTGCAGGCTACGCATATGTGCAATTGCCGCAAACCGTTGAAACGGTCAAAGAAGGCGTGAAACGTGTCGTTCCAAAAGGCTTGATTCAGAAACTAAAACAAACACGGAGTGGCCAGGAAAAGCCATCCGACAATGCCATGGATGTTTCCTCCGCCAACGGAAATACAGCCACATGGAAAGAAAGTCTCGCAGTTGCACTCCATCAGACTGGATTATTGCGCACTATCCAATCTGTTTCGCGCCGGTATGAACTCCGGCCGGAAAGATCCTCTCTTCCCTCTCACTGGCAAAAAACTGCCGCACCGAAGTTCGTCATTCTTTGTTATCACCGGGTCGGGAGCGGAGGCGTCCCTCTCTACTCGGGTCTCGATCCGGAAGTTTTCGAAGCGCAAATGGAGTTTCTAAGAAAGCGCTATCGGCTCGTGTCACTCGAAACTCTTGCGAAGGAACTCGCACATCCCGGTCCGCCGGAGCAATCCGTTGCGATCACATTCGACGATGGTTATCGAGATGTCTACACCTACGCATTTCCCGTCCTTCAGAGGCTTCGCATTCCAGCTACGATCTATCTTACGGCCGGCTTGATCGGCACGAATTCGGTAGCCTGGTATGACCGGATCTTCCTCGCGCTCGGCATTGCCGCGGGCGAAAAGCTGGACCTGATGCTTGATAGACCGCGGCGCTTCTTGCTCTCGTCCCCCGCCGCGCGTTTGCGGGCTGCGGAAGAGATAATTTCGTACTTACGGACTCTTCCAAACGACAAATGCGAGCAATTCTGCGCGGAGCTGGCCGCACTCATCCCTCTCCCCGCGGAAGACATGGCCAACCGAATGTTGACTTGGGATCAAATCAAAACCATGCAGCAAGACGGAGTATCGTTCGGATCACACACGCTTAGTCACCCGGCCATCAGCAAGTTGAGTCCCGCCGCGCTGGATCATGAACTTCGCGCGTCGAAGCTAGTGCTCGAAGAGCGCCTCGGTGTTGAGGTGCAAGATTTTGCTTATCCTTTTGGCAAACCTGCGGATTACGAAAATACGCCCGGCGTCGTCGAACGGTGCGGGTATCGGACCGCGACCACCACAAACTGGGGAATTAATACGCCGGGGGTAAATCTTCATGAATTGCGGCGTGTCTCCATCGGAGAAGAGCGGCGGCTTCCAGTTTTTGCAGTGAGATTGGCACAGCTCTTCCTGTCTTCCGCGGTTAACGCGGCAACCATCCAGCAGGTATCGGCGCCCAAGGAAGACACCGTATGCACTTCGAACTAGTTTGTACCCAGGGGTAGGCTTTATGCGGGATTATCTGATCATTGCGCTGATCTTAGGTTGCGCGCCCTTCTGCCTCATTTCTCCTTATTTTGGCGTGTTAGTTTCTTCGTGGATCGCGTATTTCAACCCGCACCAATATGCCTGGGGATTTGCCACCACCTTCCCCGTGGCTCAGGTCATCGTCATTCCAACGATTCTCGGCGCATTTTTCGCGAAGGATACAAATCGAAAAATGTTTACGCGCGAGACCGTCCTGCTCCTCTGTTTTTGGCTTTGGGTGAGCCTGACGATGCTCAACACCCATTTTGAGCCGATGTTCGCCGATCACATCCAGGAAGGAACAGCGCGCCTCGTCGAATTCAGCAAGATCATGATCATGACGCTGTTGACCATCTATCTGGTTACTTCCCAGAAAAAACTCAAGTATCTTCTGATGGTTACTTCCTTCAGTCTCGGCATCCTCGCTCTGAAAGGAACCATCTTCGGCATCCTGACGGGCGGAGAATTTCGCGTTTGGGGTCCCCCAAGATCATTTATTGCTGACAACAACGACTTTGGATTGGCTCTAAACATGATTATTCCCATGCTGTTCTTTCTGGGCCGGGATGAACAGAACCGCAAACTCAAACTCTTATATAGAATTACGTTCGTATGTTCCGTCGCCGCCGTGCTTCTGACGTACTCGCGAGGAGCCTTGCTCGGGCTTTCTGCCATTATGGCTGTGCTCGCGCTTAAATCGCGCTACAAACTGGTCAGCGCTTTCATTCTTGTCATCGCCGCTTTCCTGGTCATCTCTTTTGCGCCCCCCGCCTGGATGTCGCGGATGGGTGCTTTCGCCGGCGGAAAGTTGGACCAATCGGCGGAAGAACGCCTCACGAGTTGGGCTTTCGCGTGGAATCTCGCAAAACATTATCCGATTACTGGTGGGGGCTTCGAGTGTTTCACTCCGGACCTATTCGCGACTTTTTCCCCTAGGGATCCGGAGACTTGGCTCGCCGGGCACACCTCTTCAGGGCCTCATAGTATTTATTTTCAGGTCTTGGCAGAGCAAGGGTTTGTTGGACTTGGAATGTTTCTCGCACTTTTGGCAAGTTGCTTGTTAAGTGCGCGGCGCTTACGAAAGCGCGCGGCACGTATTCCTGCCCTATCTTGGGTCGACTCGTATGCGCAGATTGTCGAGCTGGGAATTCTGGGCTATATGGTCAGCGGTGCATTCCTTGGACGCGCCTACTTTGATCTCTATCTCCAGCTTGTCGCCATTCTGATCGTCCTGAAAATAGTGTGCAAGAAAGAGATTCGAGCTGCGGCGCAGGCTGCCCGAACACCGGTCGTTGTGCTCGAGCCTGAGTTGCAGGAAGCTTTGCCATAGGCTTTCGGACATCCAGGCGGCCTAGGGAATCTCTGGTTCGGCGAGAGTTCGAATTGGTGGGAGAATGAGAATGAAGTGGAGGCAGCTAATGTTGGTGCGGAGCATCAAAAAATCTCAAAGGAAGAGGGGAGTGTTGAGCTATTTTATTATGCTCTTGGGCGTGTTGACCTTTTCGACGGCGCTGCGTGCCGATAGCACTTCCTGGAATTTCACGACAGAGACCGTCGATGTCGCTACACGTTTTACCTCCATTGCGGTCGACCCTTTGGGCAACGTTCATCTTGCTTACGTGACCCCTGGCGATCGCGTAAATTACGCTTTCCGCGACGTGCGAACTGCGAAGTGGTTTACCTCGGAGATTGACAATCGCGCCAGCTTCACCTCGCTGTCTTTGGACTCCCATGGCAATCCGAGCCTGTGTTATACACAGCAAACCATGCATTATGCCCATTGGGATGGCTCCGAGTGGCACAAGGAGCAAATCGCGCCAGGCGCTGGCACGATTGCTTACTACTGTTCCGTCGCGGTTTCTCCAAACGGCGTGCCCCATGTCACCTGGTATCAAGAGCGCACGCCGCAAGACACAAATTACCTCCATATTCGTTACGCGTATCTGGACAACGGGGAATGGCTCGTTAAGACGCTAGATTGGGACGCACAAACCGGCAAATGGAATACCATGGTCTTGGACAAACAGGGGAATCCCCATCTAAGTTTTGATGCCTTTGTCAGCGGTCAGCTCAAGTACGCGTATTGGGACGGAAGCGCGTGGGTCATTCGCCCAGTGGACGCACGCACCGACAGCGAACAACCGGGGCGCGGGATGGGAAACTGTCTGATTCTCGATCGGAACGGCCTGCCTATGATCAGTTATTTCGAAGACGCGGCCTTCAAATATGCCCGGCAATCGCAGGATGGCAAGTGGTCCATCGAGACTCTAGCGAGCTCGAATCCTTCGTCGACTTGGGCCGGATACAGGAGCAGCCAGGCGCTCGACAATGAAGGTTTTCCTCATCTCGTTTACGAAGACGCTGGAATGTTACGTCATATGTATTGGGACGGAAAACTGTGGCACACACAAATTATCGCGCGTCCCGGTGTACAGCGTTTGCGTTTCGCGTCCATTGCCATTGGCAGCGGCGATGTACTGTACATAAGCTATTGCGACCCTGATGATGGCTCTCTGAAGGTGGCCGTTGGTCACCCCGCCGCAACGGTTGCCAACAATAAGACCGATAAAGAAGTCGTCCATTAGCCCGGTCCGGAATTGGCCTCTGCAAATAAGCTCGAAAATCTTTCAGCCGATGTTTATTCTTAATGATTTCTCGTCATCCAACTTGGCAATCGGCGGCCATTTTTGCGAGCACTCAGCGTTCTCTGCTCCCACTGATTTGCCATTGAATCGCAGGAGTGAGCCTTAGGGAACGATGAAGTTTGTTCGCATACGGAATGCTTAATGAAGATTCTCTTTCACCACCGCATCCGCTCCAAAGATGGACAGTTCGTTCATCTCGAGGAACTTACTCTGGCGTTGCGCGGCCTCGGGCACGAGATCATTCTTGTCGGACCGGCGGCCATCGAGAAAGAAGAATTTGGAGCGGAAGCCGGGATCGTCGCCTCGCTAAAACGCAATCTGCCGAAGTTCCTGTACGAGTTTTTGGAATTCTGTTACTCCTTCCTGGCTTACGCACGGTTGCGCGCCGCGATCCGGCGGCACAAACCGGATTGCATCTATGAACGTTGCAATTTGTTCCAGGTTGCAGGCGCATGGGCCAAGCGGACCTACAAACTTCCTATGTTGCTCGAGGTAAATGCTCCTCTCCTGGAAGAGCGGCAGAAATACGGCGGCCTTTCTCTAGTCAAGCTGGCGCGCTGGAGTCAGAATTATGTTTGGCACGCTCCCGATTACCTGTTGCCCGTAACGGAAGTGCTTGCCGGCTATTTGCGCCGCGCAGAAGTTCCAGAGTCCAAGATTATCGTGATTCCGAACGGCGTGAATCTCGAACGTTTTGAGCGCGTCATGGATCGCGAACAGGCGAAACTACAATTAGGTCTGGAGGGGCGCCTGGTTCTGGGATTCACCGGGTTCGTGCGCGAGTGGCATGGGCTCGAACGCGTCATCGATCTCATCGCACAGATGGGCGATGCGGCCCATGTCCACTTGCTGCTCGTGGGCGATGGGCCTGCCAGGCAGGCGCTCGAGGATCACGCGCGTAGTCTAGGCGTTGAGCGTTCCATCACCGTCACGGGCGTGATTCCTCGCAATGAAGTCGCTCGCTATATCGCGGCGTTTGACGTCGCGCTTCAGCCTGCCGTCGTGCCTTACGCCTCGCCGCTGAAGTTGTTTGAGTACATGGTCCTCGGTTGCGCCATTGTTGCCCCGGCTATGCCGAATCTTTGCGAGATTTTGGTGGACGGCGAAAATGCCTTGCTATTCGATCCCGAAAAACCGGAGTCCTTCTCCTCGGCGTTGTCGCGGGTTTGTTCTGAACCTGTGTTCCGCGATCGGATCGGCAAGAGCGCGACGAAAACGATTATCCAGAGAAATCTGACGTGGGAGAATAACGCAAAGATTGTTGTCGGTCTTTTCGAGAAACTGGGCGCGGGAAAGCGAACTGCACGGACGTCTGCCAATCCCTAGCTCCTTCCCAATTTCCTTCACTCCGCTTCCGCCACATTCGCGTGCGCGGTTTTGCCGCGCGTATGGAAGTATTGACCAACTTCTTCCGCGACCACATCCCACGTTCGGGCACACGCATGGGCCGAGATAAATTCTCGGTCCCATGCACCGTGCAAAGCTCTTTTCAGACCCTCCATGAATGCTTCAACACTCGGCTCGACGAGCACGCCCAGTTTGTCGCTCACCAGCACTTCCGGCACGCCTCCAACTCGCGTTGCGACGACTGGCGTCCCGCATGCGAGCGATTCCAGGACTACATTCGGCATGCCTTCGCGCGTGCTTGCGAGGCAGCTTATGTCCGCCGCGCTGAACCACACATTTAACTTTTCGTTTGGCTGTCCCCCGACAAGAAAAACCTGTTCTTCCAAATTTTGCTCTTTGATCAGCCGGGTCAAGGGGCCGCGCAAAGGTCCTTCGCCGGCAATGTACAACCTCGGTTTTGCAACTTCTTGTTTCAGCCGAGCCATCGCCAAAATCAGCATTTCGTGTGCCTTTGCGGGAATCAAGGCGCCTACAGAGACGATCACGGGACCGTCCTGCCCTATTCCCAACTCTTGTCGAGCGGCCGTCTGTGGCACACGGTGAAACCTCTCTGCATCGACGCCGTTGGCGATAACGCGGATCTTGTCGGCGGGGATTTTGAGTCCCACCATGATTTCCTTCAGCGCTGCCGACACCGCAATAATGCCTGCGGCCTCTCGGAGCGACCACCGGATCAACGGTCGAATCAGGCGGAACTTAGGAAACACATTGATATCCGTTCCGCGAGCTGAAAGGAAAACTGGGATGCCCAGCACCTTGCCGAGAAGAATAGCCGCGAAGCCATCCGGGTAAACGTAGTGCGCGTCAATGCAATCGAATTTGTACTGGCGATGCAAACGGCGAGCCTCAAATACGCAGCCGAGAAAGATGAGCAGGCCATGCAGCGGCATGATTCCCGGCAAAAGCGCGTAGCGGGGATGCGCAACCGCCAAGGATCCGGCGATTTCTCTCTCCGGGATTCTTGTGAAGCTTCGCCAGCGCTTGAGGGGAATCCAGGAAGGGAAGTAAGGGACCGGCGCCATCACCTGCACTTCATTTCCCGCGCGCCTTGCCACAGCTGCAACGCGCTGGTAAATGAACACGCCAAATTCGCGTCGGACCGCGTTGGGGAACAGACTTGTAAATGTCAGAATCTTCATCGCTTAGGATTGGCCGGCCACACCAGCAGGTCGAATTAGTCTAACCTGCGCGAAGGAAATGTTGCACTCGAAACAATGCTTCTGATTTTCGGATTTCCAAGGCGGTACTTCGGCATTTCCACTCCATAAACCCGGCAATTCGCAGCGCGAGCGGATTCAAGGTGTCTAGTTCGCGTTACGAAATGGTTTGACGGGCCTTATTTTTGCCTCATTTTTGCGTGTTATAGTAAAAAATGGAACGCTATGAAAAACGTCGTATCCTTTGACGTCGAAGACTATTTTCACGTCGGGGCTTTCGCAGAAAACATCGACAAGAGCCAGTGGAACACTCTTCCGAGCCGCGTCGAGGCTAATACCGAGAAGATTCTTGAAATGCTTGCGAAGAATGGCACCCTGGGAACTTTTTTCGTTCTCGGCTGGGTCGCGGAACATTTCCCGCGCCTTGTACAACGTATCGCCAATGCCGGTCATGAGATCGCCTGCCATAGCCAGGAACATCGTCGCGTCTTCGACTTGAGTCCGTCGGAATTTCGTTCGGACACTCTTCGAGCCAAAGAATCCATTGAGAACGCTTGCGGTCTCCAGGTTCGCGGCTACCGCGCGCCGAGTTTTTCCATTACCCATCATTCGCTTTGGGCTCTCGAGATCCTTGCCGATCTCGGATTCGCATACGATTCCAGTATTTTCCCTGTCCGTCACCCGAACTACGGTATGCCGGCCGTGCCGCGATTTCCGTTTGTTATCAATACACAGGCAGGCCCTTTGGTCGAGTTTCCGCTAACGACCGTGCAGCTTGGTGGAAGCCGATCGCCCTTGAGTGGCGGTGCCTACCTGCGCATGCTCCCCTACTGGTACACGCGCTGGGGCTTTGGCTACGTCAACGGGAAAGAGAATCAACCTTTTTGCTTATATCTCCATCCGTGGGAATTGGACTCTGAGCAGCCGCGGATGAAGGGCCGCCTTACTTCACGATTGCGGCACTATATCGGGTTGCGTAGCACGGAGATTAAGCTGACGCGTCTGCTGAAGGATTTCGAGTTTCAGCGCATGGGCACGATGATCGATGCCTTTCGCTCGGGTTTGACGGCCGTCTCGATGGAAAATCTCGCCCAATCAAGATCGTAGTGCACGAGGAAGGCTGTTTCGCCTCCGCGTTAAACGCTCGCCCGGAAATTCCAAGCGAAAAACCTCCCCTCGTTTCCTCGGGTCTCCTTCCAGGAGGGTTCTACGCCACTGATAACAAAGAGCTTGCAATCATCTCGTGGACCCAATAGGTCAATACCTGTCCTTTTTATGACCTTTCGTTCAGTGGAACCTTCTTTCGCTCTGTTCCTATAGTGAAGTGTGGATTAGTGGAGATTCTCGCGAAGAGCGAGTTTTGGGCCGACCGCGGCCGTGGCAAGGGGGAAAGTTAAGTGAAACGCGCACATTCAGTTTTAATCGGGTTGCTCGCCATCTCAGCTTGTGGAGTGCTCGCTCCGCGGGCTAACGCGAATACACTCCAAGTCGGTCCCGGACAACAATACGCGGCTCCTTGCGCGGCCATTGCCGCTGCCGCTGCCGGAGACACAATTCAAATCAGCACCACGGGAACATATTCTGGTGATGTCTGCCAATGGAGTACGAACAACCTCACCTTGATCGGTGTCGGCACTGGCCGTGCGGTGATCAATGCGGCGGGGCAAAATTCCGAAGGCAAGGGAACCTGGGTAATCTCCGGGAATAACACCCTCGTCGAGAACATCGAATTCACAGGAGCTACCGTTCCCGATGATAACGGCGTCGGTATCCGGGCCGAAGGTACCAATCTGACCATCCGAAATTGCTCCTTCCACGACAATCAGGAAGGAATCCTCACGGATGGCGGCAACAGCGTTATCACCATTGAATTTAGCGAGTTCTATCACAACGGTTTTGGAGACGGCTTCACACACAACGTTTATATCGGTAACATCACTCAGCTGATCTTCCGTTTCAACTACTCGCACGATGCCGTTGTCGGACACCTCTTGAAGTCGCGCGCTGCTGAAAACGACATTTACTATAACCGCTTGACCGATGAGACAAACGGAACCGCCAGTTATGAAATCGATCTTCCGAACGGCGGACTGTCGTACATCGTTGGAAACCTCATTGAGAAAGGTCCACAAGCGCAGAATAGCGCCTTGGTGAGCTATCAGGAAGAAGGCGTCGCGTCCGGCAACCCGAATCACGAACTTTTCGTGGTGAACAACACCATGGTCAATGACGACGGCCAAGGCACTTTCGTTGTCGTGGATAGCTCCGTGACCGTACCGGCTATCATTACAAACAACATTTTTCAGGGCGCGGGCACCATCACGACGCAAAGCAGTGCCGTAAAGACAACCAATTTTGCGGGCAACGCCGATCTTCTCAGCCCAACCACTTACGACTATCACCTTCTCGCGGGTTCTCCAGCAATCGATGCAGGCACCAATCCCGGGCAGGGCAATGGCGTCTCCCTAACACCTGTCTACCAATACGTGCAGCCCACTTGCGCGGAAGGCAGGATTATCGCAGGCAGTGCCATCGACATAGGCGCCTATGAATTCAACGGCGGCACCGGAGTACCCCCGCCAAACGCGCCGTCAACTTGTGGAGCTACATCCGCGCCTGCCCCTGCGGTGACTCTTGCGCCGACCAGCTTATCTTTTGGCTCGCTGACCGTGGGCACAACCAGCGCCAGCCAGAGCATTACACTAACGAATAGTGGAACCGCCTCGCTGACGATCTCTGGAATAACACTTGCCGGAACAAATCCTGGCGATTTCCATCAGACAAATACGTGTGGCTCGAGCCTCGCGGCGGCTGGTGCCTGCTCGATCACCGTATCCTTTGCATCCACTGCGAGCGGCGCGCGTTCTGCAACAGTTTCGGTCGCTGACAATGCCGCCGGAAGCCCGCACTCTGCCGGACTATCCGGCACCGGCGTGACTACTGCTCCCGTTGCGGCTCTCTCTCCAACAAGTTTGACATTTGCAAGCCAAGCGCAAGGAACAACCAGCGCGAGCCAGGCAGTAACACTCACGAATTCCGGAAACGCCACTCTAAACATTTCCTCAATTTCCGCAAGCGGAGATTTTGCGCAAACCAACACCTGCGGTGCGAGCCTCACTGCCGGAACGCACTGCGCCATCAATGTAACCTTCAAGCCGGCCGCGGGAGGCACCCGCACCGGTACGCTCATCGTTTCCGATGATGCTGCCGGAAGCCCCCAGAATGTCACGCTAACTGGTACAGGCGCCGGCGCCGCGCCAAGCGCCTCACTTTCGATGGCAAGTCTTACATTTTCCGCTCAGTTGGTCGGAGCAGCAGGCACTGCCCAGTCCGTGAAGCTGACCAATGCAGGCAACGCAACGCTATCTATTTCAGGTATCACCGCTACTGGCGACTTCAGCCAGACAAACACTTGCGGCTCGAGTCTCGCAGCGGGTGCGAACTGCTCCGTAGGCGTGACATTTAAGCCGTCGGCAGGTGGCAGCCGAACCGGGTCGCTCACCGTGACGGACAATGCTTCGCCGAGTACGCAGACAGCCAGCCTTTCGGGAACTGGAATGGACTTCTCGCTCGCAATTTCTCCCGCTTCTTCGACGCTCAACGCGGGCCAGTCGGCAAGTCTTACCGTCCTGGTAAGTCCTGACGGAGGGTTTAACCAGCAAGTTTCTCTCTCTTGCAGCGGAGCACCAACGGAATCGATGTGCAGCATCTCCCCAAACCAGGTAACACTAAATGGAACCACTGCCTCTTCGGTTGCTGTTTCAATCTCCACGACTGCACGTTCCTTCATCCTTCCGGGCTTTCCGGCGATTCCGCCCGGCTCCGCTCTGCGAATTTTTCTCGTGCTTCTCAGCATTGCATTGCTGCTCCAGCTATCCACACGTCGCACAAAACGATTTGCAATGGCATTCTGTGTCGCGCTGGTGGTAGGCGGCTTTGGCAGCGGCTGCGCTGGAGTAGCTGGCAGCGTCTCCAAACAGCCTACAGGCACCGGGACCCCGGCGGGCAACTACACCATGACTCTAACCGGAACTTCCGGCGGCATCACACACAGCGCTGCGGTTACCTTGCAGGTGAATTAGGCTGAAATTTTACTACGTGGCCGTAATTTTGGTCGTCCATCAACCCGGGACTTTTGTTCCCGCTGGAATCGGTTTCATCTCAAGCTTCAAGCGTTCAGCGAAACACTTGGCGATTCGCCCGACCAGCACGTCCCAATCATGCTCTTTTGCCACGGCTTGGCGCGCTTCGCGTTCAGCTGGCCGGTTTTGTTCCGGCGAAAGTGACTCCGATAGTGCGGACAACCATTCTTCTTCCGTTTCGGCCAGCGAAAGATATTTGGAAAAAGGCTTCACCGCTGGCAGCGGCATGCTGACGATTGGCTGCCCTGCGGCCAGATATTCGTGCAGCTTCAAGGGATAAATGTACTTTGTGTAGTCATTCATGGCGTACGGCATGATGCAGACGTCAAAGTGTTGCGGATAAAGGGCGGCAACCTGCGCAGGCTTCGATCCGAGGAAGAAAACATTTTTTCGCGTCGCCATTTCTCTAAGTATCGGCACAATTTCAGGATGCTCGACGACGTCGCCAACAAACACGAATGACCATTCCGGCCGTTGCGCCGGCAGATTTCGTAGCAGCTCCCAATTTAACTGTCTCTTCAGGAAACCTACGTAGCCCACTCTGGGGTGTGGCACTCCCGCCAAATCGGCGGGCTCGAGGACCGGCGTTGCGAACCAGGAATAGTTGACGCCGTTGGGGATAAGCGTCGAGCGCGGATTAATGTGCCCTTTTTTCTCCATCAGCATGTCGGAGTGAATAAACACCTGATCGCTCCGCATTAGCACGTCAACTTCTTCGGCCGAATTTGGCACATCCACGGGTGAAAATGTGTATTCGTCGTCGATGTGATAACAGGTCAGATCCCAATGGCACGCATCCAGCGCCGGCCTGAAGCGCGGATTCCATAGATACAAAACGATCTTTTCGCACCCTTGCTTGCGCAGGTAAGCTGCGGCGCGCTTCACGCGAGCCTTAAAATTGTTTCGCGCAAGCCAATTTAGACGGAAAAAATGGGGGAAGAGGAATTCCTGGCGGTAGACAGTCATTCCCGGATTGTCTTCTACACGACTGAAGATAGAGTTCGTCGGTTTCTCGCGACGAAGCGTTGCGCGCCAATCCTGAGAAGGCTCCATCCAGACCATATGAAAGTACTGTGCGAGTCGGGATAGCACATGGTGACGGGGGTGCATCCACTCTACTCGCCACGGGTCCGTGGTTAGAGCGACAACTCCAACTTGAGGATATAGAGGAACGGCCACGTTGAATTACCGCGATCTCATTCGGGAAGCTCCGTCCCGATGACATTCCGTCTTTTTCCAACGTCCACGCAACCATGCTTCTGGGGCAAGAGTTGAGAATTTCATCCTAACTCTCACTACCACCCAATCTTGATGGTCACGTTGGGCTAAACTTTGGAAGCTCTCGCCTCCAAATCCCTGAGATGCCAGACACACGAACTTTTTGTCCGTAGCCATTTCCAAGCGTTGCGGACAGACCTAGTTTCCCGTCTAACTAGCACGTTGTATACCGAATATCGGAACCATGGATACTATTGATACTGAGGTCCTTAGAACCCCGGCAGGAATCAAAGTCTTTTGTTTCAATATGTTACAGAATGCCAAGGTGTTAGCCGACGAACCTTTCTTGAGCCACTCGCCTAAATGAGTGAAAAACTTTGCCCGCGATGGGAACCTGAAACGACCGTAATTGGCAGTTTGGAGTCCCGCTTCAAATATATCTCTTTGTTTTTCAATAAGTTCGATGTATCTAGACGTAGGGCTTGGGAACTCGCATGGCCCCCGAGTTGCTTTGTTATTCTACGGGATTTCTGCGGCCTGTCTCCGCGCGATACAGGTGCTCCAATCCGGTCGAGGAGTGCTCAGAAAGTCGGTTTGCTGCGATTTGTGCGCTATTCACGCGGATTTGACCGGCACCGCTTGAATTCCGGAAGGTAAAGTGATCTCGGACGGCAAAAATAGTGTGGTCACCGGAGCGAGTAGCGGCATCGGCCGGGCAATCGCTCTGGCATTGGGCTCTATCGGCGGAGCGGTAGGATTGATCGGGCGAAATGCGCGGCGACTATCCAATGTGACCGAGGAAGTTCGCGGCCAGGCTTCCCGTGTCAAAGGCTATCAGGCGGACTTGGCAAGTGACGAGGATATTCAGCGAATTGCCACCCAGCTCCGGGAGGACTTCGAAGCGTTGGACGTCTTGGTCCACAGCGCAGGCATCTTTCGTATGGGCACGCTCGCCGATTCTCCCGCCAGCGATCTGGATTTGCTTTACCGGACCAACGTCCGCGGCCCTTACGCTCTTACGCAAGCCGTTTTGCCTATGCTCGTAGCGCGGAAAGGTCAAATCGTCTTCGTCAATTCCAGCGTTGGCTTGGTTGCCAAAGCTGGCGTTGGAGCTTACTCGGCATCGAAGCACGCGTTAAAGGCCATCGCGGATGCTCTTCGCGCGGAAGTAAATGAATTAGGCGTGAGGGTCATCAGCGTGTATCCGGGCCGTACTGCCACGCCCCAGCAGGAAAAGATTCATGAGCTTGAGGGCCGGTCGTACCATTCCGACCGCCTCTTGCAGCCCGAAGATGTCGCGCAAGCTGTTCTGAACGCGTTGGCAATGCCGCGTACTGCGGAAGTAACGGATATTCAGATTCGGCCAATGAGGAAGCTCTAGCCCAACCCGAGGCGACATGTCGAAACAGACCACAGTTATGCCGAGCAAAGAGACGGAAAGCAATATCGACGGGGCCACACACAGCCAGCGTGGCTGCACTTCCTGCCGTTTTTGCGCTGCGCCACTTTCCGTCAACCTCGTGGATTTGGGAATGTCCCCTCTTTGTGAAAGTTACCTCTCCGCGAATCAACTGAATGCGATGGAGCCGTTCTATCCTTTGCACGTTTTTGTATGCAACCAATGTTATCTCGCGCAGCTTGGGGAATACGTTCGTCCGGAGCATATTTTCACCGAATATGCTTACTTCTCCTCCTACTCGGATTCCTGGTTGAAGCACTCCAAAAAATACACCGATCTGATGGCCGAGCGTTTTTCGTTGAGCGCCAAGAGCCTTGTTGTCGAGCTCGCCAGCAATGATGGCTATCTCCTTCAATACTTCGTCGAAAAAAACATCCCCGTGCTGGGCATCGAGCCCGCGGCCAATGTGGCCAAGGTTGCGGTCGAGAAAGGCGTCCCGACCCTCGTCGAATTCTTCGGCGTCGAGCTTGCCCGAAAACTCGCCGCCTCCGGACAGCGCCCCGACCTTCTTCTGGGGAATAATGTTCTCGCGCAGGTGCCGGATCTGAATGATTTTGTTGAAGGCATGAAGATTTTGCTGAAGCCCGGCGGCGTGATCACCATGGAGTTCCCGCACTTGCTCCGGCTCATGGACGAAAATCAGTTTGATACCATCTACCACGAACACTTCTCTTATTTTTCCTTTCTCACTTCGGAAAAGATCTTTGCGGCGCACGGTTTGACGCTGTTTGACGTGGAAGAACTGGCCAGCCACGGCGGCTCGCTACGGATTTATGCGCGGCACGCTGAAGATGCCGCCAAACCCGTGTCTGGCGCGGTCGAGGATCTCCGCCGCCGCGAAGTAGCCGCTGGACTCGATCGCATCGAACGATATGCTGAGTTTGAAGAGAAGGTGAAGGAAACCAAGCGGAAGTTGTTGGAGTTCTTGATCGGCGCGAAACGCGAAGGCAAAAAGGTCGCTGGATATGGCGCACCAGGCAAAGGCAATACACTTCTAAATTACTGCGGCGTCCGCACGGATTTTCTGGATTTCACCGTCGACCGCAATCCCTACAAGCAAGGAAGATTCCTGCCGGGATCGCATATTCCTATTTTCGGGCCAGAACAATTGCGTGCCGCGCGTCCGGACTACGTTTTCATTCTCCCCTGGAACCTGAAAAACGAAATCATGGAGCAGCTCTCATTTATTCGGGATTGGGGCGGAAAGTTCGTTGTACCAATTCCTGAAGTGAAGGTCTACGAATGAAAATGCACGCGCAATGGCATCGCCCAGTTTTGGAAAGGGAATCCCGTCCATGAAAGTCGTTCTTTTCTGCGGCGGTCTCGGAATGCGGCTTCGGGAGTATGCCGACAATATTCCCAAGCCCATGGTGCCGATCGGCTATCGGCCGATCTTATGGCACGTCATGAAGTACTACGCGCACTTCGGCCATCGGGACTTCATCCTCTGTCTGGGATATCGCGCGGACGCCATCAAACACTACTTTCGTAACTACGACGAGTGTCTCTCCAACGATTTCACGCTTTCTCAGGGCGGAAAGCATCTCGAGCTCTTTCACAGCGATATCCACGACTGGAACATCACTTTCGCGGACACGGGTGTAAACTCCAACATTGGCATGCGCCTGAAAGCCGTCGAGAAGTATTTGCACGGCGAAGAGATGTTTCTGGCCAACTACTCTGATGGGCTCATCGATCTGCACCTTCCAGATCTGATTGAGAATTTTGAAAGGCAGAAAAAGACCGCCAGCTTTATCAGCGTGCGCCCAAGTCTCAGCTACCACGTTGTCTCTGCCGAGGCCGATGGCACGGTTCAGGAAATTCGCGAAATCTCGCGCTCCAGCATGCGCATCAATGGCGGTTATTTTATCTTCCGCAAACAGATTTTCGACTATATGAACGATGGGGAAGAGCTGGTGCTCGAGCCGTTTCAAAGGCTGATCGAACAGAGACAACTTATCGCTCATCCCTACGATGGTTTCTTCGCTTCCATGGACACTTTTAAGGACAAACAAGTCCTCGACGATCTTTACAACTCAGGGAAAGCTCCCTGGGAGGTCTGGAAAACCGATCGTCAGAAAACGGCGAAGGCCGTGCCTGTAGCCGTTCAGTCGAGAGCAGAGAAGACTCGCTAGCCGGAGACATTCAGGAGCAATTCAGCGTGCTTGGCATTCCCCTATCTGCGGAAAAAGGAAAAAGTCTCTCCGTTCTATGTCTCGGCGCGCATTCCGATGACATCGAAATCGGCTGCGGTGGCACTATCCTCCGTTTGCTAAAGGCCTTTCCCTTAGCTCACTTTCATTGGATCGTGTTTAGTTCGAACGCAGTTCGCCGCCGCGAAGCCCTTCGCAGCGCCAACCTCTTTCTAAAGGGCGCGAAATCGAAGCAGATTGTAATTCGCTCCTTTCGCGACGGCTTTTTCCCCTATCAAGGGGCCAAAATCAAAGAAGAATTCGAGCGGCTCAAAAAGCGTTCCAATCCAGACGTGATCTTCACTCATTTCCGCCATGATCTGCATCAGGATCATCGCCTTCTGAATGAGTTCACCTGGAACACTTTCCGCAATCACCTGATTCTGGAGTACGAAATCCCAAAGTATGATGGTGATCTGGGTTCGCCCAATGTGTTTGTGCCGATGGAAGAGTCGGTTTGTAAGAAAAAGGCTGAGTTGTTAGACCAGGCTTTTCAGACACAGCGCAAAAAGCATTGGTTTTCTCAAGGCACGTTCTTCGCGTTGATGCGCCTTCGCGGAGTTGAAGCCAATTCGCCAACCCGCTATGCCGAGGCTTTTTACGGAAGGAAAGTCAACCTATGGCTGCCATGAACACGCCGCTACCAGCCACTCGAAGTGAAAGTATTTTGAATTTTGAGTTCATCACCGATTTTTGGCACTACCGCGAGCTTCTTTATTTTCTTGCCTGGCGCGAAGTTAAGGTGCGCTACAAGCAGGCCGCTCTGGGCGCCGCGTGGGCCATCATCCAGCCGCTCTTTACGATGATCATCTTCACTCTGTTTTTTGGCCGCCTTGCCGGCGTCCCGAGCGATGGCATCCCTTATCCTCTGTTTTCCTTTTGCGCGCTCGTGCCCTGGACCTATTTCGCTGGAACGCTGAGCCTGGCGGGAAACAGCCTCGTTAGCAACGCCAATTTGGTCACCAAGGTTTATTTTCCTCGTGTCCTGTTGCCCGCGGCCACGGTAATCAGCGGCATGCTCGATTTCGTCATCGGCTCCGTCTTTCTCTTTTTCATGATGATTTATTATCACGTGAGGCCGGGATGGAATTTGTTGTTCGTCCCCATCTTCGTAATCAACATGATGGTGCTGGCCCTGGGCATCAGCATGCTTCTCGCAGCCATTAACGTCCGCTATCGCGACGTAAAGTACGCGCTTCCTTTCATCATCCAGATTTGGCTCTTTGTGACACCCATCATCTATCCGGTCACATTTGTGCCGGCGAGGTATCAAAAGATACTGGCATTAAATCCCATGGCGGGGATCGTGGAAGGCCTTCGCGCCTGCCTGTTTTCCACGCGCGCCATGCCGTGGAAACTTATCGAAATTTCCTGGGCTGTTACATTAGCGCTCTTGATCGGCGGCGCGCTGTATTTCCGGAAAACCGAAAGAACCTTTGCCGATATCGTCTAGAAGTTTCAATTCGAGTTTGGAGAAGCCATTGGCCTTATGAGTGATGCGATTATCGTCGAGAAGTTAACGAAAAAATTCGAACTAGGCGCCCTCCAGAGAGACACTATGCTCCGGGAGCGCTTGATCAGTCTCCTACGTTCTCCTTTCGGAGGCCGGTCCAACTCTGAAAATATCCTTTGGGCGCTCAAGGACGTTTCTTTCAAGATTGGCCAGGGAGAAGTCGTCGGCATCATCGGTCGCAATGGAGCAGGCAAGAGCACTCTGCTCAAAATCCTTTCAAAAATAACCTATCCAACTTCTGGCCGCATAAAAGTCAATGGACGCGTCGCCTCCCTGCTGGAGGTAGGAACCGGCTTCCATGAAGAGCTGACCGGCCGCGAGAATATCTTTTTGAACGGCTCGATCCTCGGCATGAAAAAGGGAGAAGTGATCTCCAAGCTGGACTCCATCATCAGCTATGCAGGTGTGGAACGGTTCGTGGACACTCCCATAAAACGGTACTCATCCGGCATGCGGCTTCGCCTCGGTTTCGCGGTTGCCGCCCACCTTGATCCCGATGTTTTGATCGTTGACGAAGTTTTGGCCGTGGGCGACGCCGGATTTCAAAAGAAATGCCTGGATAGCATGGAAGAAATGCGAAGCGGTGGCCGCACGGTTCTCTTCGTTTCCCATAACATGGCAGCCGTGGAAAATCTTTGCACACGAGGCATCTGGATCGATGGCGGTTGTGTTCGGCAGGACGGACCAACTCGCGAAGTAATCCAATCCTATATGTCTACTTTCGCTGAGAACCAAGATACGGCCTCGGATTTGAGCAAGATCGAGAGCCGGCGTGGCACCGGGGAGATCCGCTATACGGGATTGAGTTTTCTCTCTCTTGAAGGGCAGCCTCAGCCCATCACGCGCAGCGGAGACAGCATCCGTTTAAGATTTTTCTATCACGCCGAAAAAGCCTTCTCCTATGCGAGTTTTGGCTTTCGACTTTCGACCGAATTGGGCACTCTCATCACCGAAACCAGCACTTATCACCACGGCCTGGCTATTTCCGTCGAACCAGGGGACGGATACTTGGACCTGGAAATTGATCTTCTGAATCTACTCCCGGCTCGTTATTATTTCTCACTCTGGATCACCGGGTCTGGCGGGGCCATTTATGACGGCATAGAGCATTGCGCCCGCATTGAAATCGAGCTCGCAAATATTTATCGTTCGGGCAGAAATTTTGATGGCAGGAATGGCCTCGTATACTTTCCCCAACGGTGGAACCTCGCTGGATTCCACGGCCAGGATGGCGGTGGCGGAGAAACCTTGACTGATGCGCCAGAGCAGAAGCAAGTGACGGATGCGACCCGAGTTTAGCGGAATTTGGTACTCGCTTCGTTTACATGACTATGTCTGACTATCGATCCTCGGCGTTGTATGAAGCGCCGCTGGACCCTGCAGATCAGCCCCTGGTGAGCGTAATCACGCCTGTTTATAACGGCGAAGAATTCTTGCATGAATGCATCGAGAGTGTTCTGGCACAGACCTACGTCAATTGGGACTACACCATTGTTGATAATTGCAGTAAAGATCGGACGATCGAGATAGCTAGAGCGTATGCGGCGAAAGATCCACGAATTCGCTTGCTGGAGAACACCGAGTTCCTGCCGATTATCCAGAATCATAATCGTGCTATCCGGCAAATCTCTCCGCAGAGCAAATATTGCAAAGTTGTGCAGGCGGATGATTGGCTCTTTCCAGACTGCCTCATGAGGATGGTTGCGCTGGCTGAATCCAACCCTTCCATCGGACTTGTCGGAGCTTACGGGCTCGATGGCGTTCGTGTAATCTGGGTCGGTTTACCTCACCCTATTAGAGTACTGCCTGGCATGGAGGCCTGCCGTAGGAGACTTCTCGGCGGCCCCTGGGTTTTTGGCACACCTACATCCACTCTCATTCGTGCGGAGTTCGTTCGCAAATGGAAGAATTTTTATGACGAAGCGAATCTGCATGCGGATACCACCGTTTGCTTCCGTGTATTGCAAGAATCGGATTTTGGATTCATAAACCAGATTCTCACTTTCTCCCGAACGCGTCCGGAATCCAACAATGTCTTCGCTACCCGGATGAATAGTTTTCCCTTAGCGTGGCTCACGGATCTTATCGAGTACGGCCCGCGATGTTTGAGCGACACCGAGTACCGGGGCCGGCTACAGGCTCAGTTGGATGAGTATTACGAATTCCTCGCAGAGAGTGCTTTGCAACTTCGTGAAAGGAAATTCTGGGACTTCCACAAGGACCGCCTGCGCTCTCTTGGGATTCCGCTTCAACCCCTTCGGCTTTTCAAGGCTGTCTGCATCTCGATTTTGAAGCGCCTCTCCCACCCGGTTTTGGCCGCGCGAAGTGTCGGACATTGGTGGCTGCGCTCTGGCGAAGCAGGTAAATCGAGGTAAGCATGATTGATCTCGTTGCTCAGTTTGCTCTTGCAAGCTTTCTGCCGGATTGGCGCGGGGCGCGGACTTTCTGAGTGGAAAACTCGCAGATTCGAGGAATACCCGATCGAAAAATTCGATTAAACGGTTCTCGCTTGGAAACAATTCCCCGGAAAAGTGCGGAATGATGCGAAAGTTTGTAGATCGGCGGCGCAGAGTCTCATGAACATAACTGTGGTCATTTGCACGTTCAATCGTTCCGCTAGCCTTCGTGACGCCTTGGGGAGCGTCGAGAAATGCGTCGTTCCTGAGCGCACCTCCTGGGAAGTCCTGATTGTGGACAACAATTCGAAGGATGACACGCGCGCCGTCTGTGAGTCCTTCGTCCGGCAAAATCCGCAACGGTTTCGCTATTGCTTTGAGCCTCGCCAGGGGAAATCATTTGCTCTCAATGCGGCGATTGAGAACGCTCGCGGCGAAATTCTCCTCTTCACCGACGATGATGTTGCCGTCCACCCGCAATGGGTCGCGGAGACTCTTTTTGCTTTCGAAGAACAGCCCTGCGTGGCTGTTGCTGGGAAAATCGTTCCTGTCTGGGCGTCCGAGAAACCCGCTTGGTTTTCCACCGAGGGACCGTACTCGCTGATGGCTGCCATCGTTGAGTACGATCTGGGCGAACAGTTCTGCGATGTGAAAACTCCCCCATTTGGCGCGAACTTCGCATTTAAGAGGGAAGTATTCGCGAAGTATGGCTTGTTCAGAACGGATTTGGGACCTGGCGCGGGCGGTGAGATTCGCGGGGAAGACACGGAATACTGCCGCAGGGTGATTGCCGGCAAGGAAAGATTTATCTTTGCTCCACGCGCAATTGTTTATCACCCAGTTGAAAAAGTCAGAACGGAAAAGCAATATTTTCGATCCTGGTATTTCGATCACGGTCGAGCTCTTCGTCGCGTCAGTGGGGTTCTGAAGGATGGACCGAGTTATTTCGGCGTCCCGCGGTACCTGTACAGGCAGCTCGCGCAAAGCTTTGGCAATTGGATGGTGAGTCTGAATCCCAAGAGGCGCTTTTACTATCGGCTCCAGGTGTCACAAGTACTCGGGGAAATGACGGAATCCAAACGTTTGTGCAGAGCCCGCTCCCTAAATCAAAAGGCCACAGGATAGTCGTCCGTGTTATCTGCCGTCGGCGTTGGCAGACTTACTCCACTCGCCTCACCCAGATCTCCCGCCAATAAGAATATATGCTCCGCGGACACGCAATCCTTCGGTCGCTATACCACGAGCGGCATATCACCCCTTCCATCATGATGCAGGCTCCTGGCAGGGTGCTCATCACGCCCGTCTTCTCATTGACGATTCGCTCCACTCGGTCTATCACGCGGTATTTTCCGCCACAAAAGGGCACCATTTCTGAGTCGAAATACAGCCCTCTATTTTTGTTTCGCCCGTCTAGTGTTGCCAGAATCTCCTCATAGCTCCTGATTTGTACGAGTTCTCCGGGTTGCAGATTCAGATCCTCCGTGGGCGTTTTCTTTAACTCTCCCCTGAGGAAAGGATAGGGCACTCCCCCGCGCATCTTTTGGATCCGATCGTAAGTCCACAGTAGGAGGCGGTATCCGCCAATCCTCAGCGCCTTCTTGAATGTCCACAAGAACATGGCGCGCGCCACGTCCGAAAGGCTCCCGTTACCCCAGCAAATATCCCGGTAGTATTGCCGGATGTCCCACCAAGGCAGTGGCGTGGATGCGCGCAGGACTTCGGTGGCCTGACAGCTATAGATCACTTTGCCCGCGTTTTCTCCCTGGCCCGTCGTTCGCGTCGCCCGCACCAAGTCTTCTCTCGTAAACGAGCCTCTCGTCGAGGCTGGCTCCGCTTCTCTGGCGCTCTTCTTCCCGTTCAGCTCAACTCTCTTCAGCCACGCTTCTTTCCAGTAAAGCAGACAGCGCGCCTGGCATCCTTCATGCCCAGAGCCATCGCAACGCAGCTCCTCGAGGTGAACGGTATTCCACATCCTCCGAGACCCGGTGTTCGAAATCGTATCGCACGTTTTGTCCGATCGTTTATAAACCCGAAATTGCTTCCCACAGAAGGCAAGCATCTCCGGCATGAATGGTTGCGCGTCCAGTCGCCCGTTGACGTCCAGTGTCGCCAGAATCTCAGCCTCGCTGCGAACCTCCACCAACTCGCCTGGGCGCAGATTCGATGCCGTGTCATGTTCTGGAATACTCTTCCTCATCCGTCCTGGCCCTCAAAATTAAGCAGACTTACCTGCAAATTGTGATTTTTAGAATAGCATGCAGGGTGTTTCTATCTGGCCGCTCCCTCAGATGCCGTTTCCACACGAATCCCAAGCTTCATGTGACAACCACTCTCTGCGCCTGGTTTCTACGAATCCTGCGTCCACGGAAAATACAATCCGTTCGGGGAAGGCAAAACGTCCCCGCGCCGGACGGTCGCAAGCCTACGGCAGGGCCGTGGCCATATCGGTTTGGATTTGCGTTTGCGTAAGGGCCACGTTGTATACCCGAACTTCGTCGATTAGCCCTTTGAAGAATTGCCCGTAGGTCGTGTCGCCGCCGATTTGCAGCGCGTCGGTGGACGTGGTTATGGTTCCGGTCTGCGCGGTGCTGGTAGCCAATACGCCATTTACATACATTTTCAGCGTTGTTCCGTCATACGTCATTGCCAGATGCGTCCACGTGCTTGCCGCCAGCTGGGCCGACCCGTAAGCCAATGGCTCCGCGCTGGAAGTCAAAAGCACTCCCGCTCCAGGTTTGTCTCCGTTGGTTGAGCCGGCTTCCAGATAATAATTGTCAATCGCCTTGTAGATCACGTCTTGCCAATTCGTCGGCGCAGAGCTCGGGTTGACCCACGCCTCCAGCGTTACCGCCGTCGTCAAATGCAGTGATGCCGCATCGTTGATCACCACCTGCGCGTTCGTCCCATTGAATGATAGGGCGCCGCCGTACTTCCCGCTCGCACTCCATGTCGCGTTGACAATCGTACCCGTGTTGCCGTTGCCGGACACGTCGCTCAGTGTTGTTCCGGACCCTGCGTTGAAGTCGTACGCCGCCACCAGGCCGGGCGTCCCTGTGGAAGCGCTCGTCGTTGCGCCGGCGGTATTCGAGAATGTGCTTAGATTCCCGGCTGCATCAGTGGCTTGCACTCGATAACTATAGCTGGTAGATCCTGCGAGCCCTGTATCGTTGTATGTCGTTGCCGTACCGGAAACACTCGCGACCTGCGCGAACGTAGCGCAGCCGCTGCCCAAGCAGCGTTGGATCAGATATCCCGTCACACCCACGTTGTCCGTTGAAGCCGTCCAGGATAGATTGATCTGGCTTGCGGACGCCGCCGTCGCCGTCAAATTGTTCGGCGCTGTAGGTGGTGTCGTGTCGCCACCGGAGGAGCCCGTAGCTCGGAACGCTACCATCTGCATTACCCATGCTGCGGCTGGACTCACGGTCGCCGTCGCGCTGTAACTGCCTATCGCCGCTACTACCCGGTCTTCCGCAATATCTGCGTCCGGATTGGTAATGATGCGCGATGTGAAGCCGCTCCCTGCTGCGCTGGTGGTGGTCGCGACCATGTTCGCACCAAAGATCAAGTCGCTCGCATTCGTTGTCGTCGCCGAACCGCTGTTTGCGGTTGCGCTGCTTCCACTCGCGCCTGCCGTTACGTCTACGCCTGCCACTCCCTTGTATTCCACGATGCGAACATCCGGAAAAGCCGCTGCCTGATTGAAAGTTACTGTCACCGTGTTGGTTCCACCCAGAATACCCGCTGAATAGTAGATCGACTGCTGAAGTCCGGTTCCAACGGTGGGTCCAATCGCCAGCGTGTAAGGATTCCCCGTGCTGTCTTGCACCGATTTTACCGTCGACGTCGTATCGTTCCATCCCACTGCCACGACGTTCAAGTCTCCAGCCGTCTGTGCCGCAGGATAAGCAATGGAAACGGTTGTCGATGACGATTGCGGTGTAGCTGCCGCTACTTGCGCAAAACCTGGCGCTACTGCTGAATTGTACGTGAATCCATTGTTGAGACTTCCGCTCTGTCCGTTGACTGACACCGTCACGGTCGCCGCTCCCGCCGCGTGTGCTGGGGTCGTGGCCGTGATTTGCGTAGCAGTTGCCACTACCACGCTCGTTGCCGCAGTGCCGCCAATCGTTACGGTCGCTCCTGCGGCAAAGTTTGTCCCCGTAATCGTCACCGCTGTTCCACCAGCTACTGGGCCATTGTTCGGCGATATGCTGCTGACCGTCGGCACGACGGCATAAGTGAATCCGCTCGTCAAACTTCCGCTCAACGCGCCCGGATTCGTCACCGTCACAGTCACCGCTCCCGCGCTTCGTGCTGGCGTCGTCGCCGTGATGCTTGTGCTGCTTACCACCACCACGCTCGTCGCCGCAGCGCTGCCAAATGTTACCGTTGCTCCCGAGACAAAGTTCGTCCCAGCGATTGTCACCGAGGTCCCTCCTGCCGTTGTCCCGCTATTCGGTGAAACGCCAGTCACCGTCGGCGGAACAACATAAGTGAACCCGTTCGTCAGGCTTCCAGTCTGTCCGCTGACCGCTACCGTCACAGTCACCGCTCCTGCGCTACCGGCAGGTGTCGTTGCCGTGATTTCCGTCGCGCTTACGACCACCACGTTCGCTGCCGCCGCACTTCCAAACGTAACGGTCGCACCCGTGGCAAAGTTTGTCCCTGTAATCGTAACTGCCGTGCCACCCGCTGCCGGACCATTGCTCGGCGATACGCTGGTGACTGTCGGAACCGGTAGATAGGTAAATCCGTTCGTCAAAGTTCCGGTCTCTCCATTGATCGTCACCGCCGCGTTCACGGCTCCCGCATTGCCCGCTGGTGTCGTGGCTGTAATCTTTGTTGAACTCACCACCACCACGTTGGTCGCGTCTCCAGTGCCGTCGCCGCCTTGTCGGCCGGCGCCAAATGTTACCGTCGCTCCTGCCGCGAAGTTCGTGCCCGTGACGGTGACTGCCGTCCCTCCCGTCGTCGGCCCGCTATTGGGTGAAACACCAGTCACTGTCGGTGGAATTACATAGGTGAACCCGTTAGGCAGAGTTCCGTTTTGCGCGCCGGAAGTTACCGTCACTGTTACTGCTCCCGCGGTGCCCGCAGGCGTTGTGGCTGTGATCTCTGTTGCGCTTACCACCACCACACTCGCCGCCGCCGCGCTGCCAAACGTTACCGTTGCTCCGGATGCAAAGTCCGTCCCCGTGATCGTTACGGCTGTCCCGCCGGCTGGCGCACCATTGCTCGGCGATACGCTGCTCACCGTCAGACCGGTTACATAGGTAAATCCGCTCCCCAAACTGCCGCCTTGCCCGGTCGGATTTGTCACCGTCACGGTCACTGGTCCAGCAGTTCCTGCCGGAGTCGTCGCCGTGATGCTTGTACTATTTGAAACCACCACATTCGTCGCGGTAGCACTTCCAAACGTAACGGTAGCGCCGGAGGCAAAGTTCGTCCCTGTAATCGTCACTTCAGTCCCCCCGCCCGCGGCACCAGAGCTGGGCGATACGCTCGTCACCGTGGGCGCCGGAGTAGACACTGCGGAGAACGCGACCATCTGCATGATCCATTGGCCAGTTTGACTCATCGTAGCGCTTGCACTGTAGCTACCTGTGGCCGTGAGCAAACGGTCCTCGGCAATATCGCCGTCTGGAGTAGTGATAATCCGTGTAGAGAATCCGGCTCCTGAACTCGATGTAAGCGTGGTAACGATGTTGGCAGCGAAAAGCAGATCATTCGCATTTGTGGTCGTCGCCGCGGCCGTGCTGCTCGTCGTACCGCTCCCGGTACCTGTAGATGTGATGTCGATGGGATTGGTAGCGCTCACTCCTGCGTACTCGAGGATGCGAATATCAGGGTACGCTGCCGCGCCGCTGAAGGTGACGGTCACGATGTTTCCACCGGCGGGCGCTGAAGCGATATTCTTGGCGTAATAAATCGTCTGGCTTAAGCCGCCGGTAGTGTTCTGTGTGGGGTTTACAGCCGCGGTGTAGTGGTTCCCAGCGGAATCTGTGACAGAACTCACGGTATGAGAAACGTCGTTCCAGCCCATCACCACGACATTCAAGTCACCGCCGAATTGAGGGCTGGCATAGGGGATCGCGACTGTTGTTTCAGGAGTTTGCGGCGTGGCCGAATTCACCTGCACAAAACTGATGCTCCCTGTCTGCGACTGGATCGTGTAATCACCCACAGCTACCGGGCTGTTGTTCAAGCCGGAAGCGACGGCGATTGCCTGAATCGTTGCTGTCGAGGGTACGTTTATTGCGCCCGAATACACCGTGGACGAGGTTGATGGGGTTGTCCCATCCAATGTGTAATAGATCGTAGCGCCGGATGTTGTATCGGAAAGCGTGACCGTCTGTGGAGTCGAGTATCCTCCAGGCACCGGGTTGAACGTTGGTGCCGCAGCTGCGGGGGCAAAGCTCAGCAAACCGTACACCGTTAAATTCTTAACCCCTCCCACATACACTTTGCCGTTTGCTACCGTGGGTACGACAAACTTCACGGCGTTTCCAGCTTGATCCCGGTTCTTTGCTGCTTGTGCGCTGGACCACAATTCGTTCGCCAAATTGCTCGGATCGAACGCGTACAGCACCGCCGGACCCGTCACCGCGCCGTTCGTCCCGCTGCTTGAAGAATCCACAGTCCAGATGAGGGCGTTCGATGTCCCAGCAGCCGAAATCACTGGTGTCAGTCCGGGGAAAGGCACCGAAACATTCGACTCCGAAGTAGGCGACGTATTGAAGAGTCCCGTCATTGTGTTGAATGCGTACGCCTGCAGAGGAGAATTCGCAGCACCGATGTAAAAGGTGTTCTGCCAAAACGTTCCGGAAGCGGCGATCATGTTCCCGACAGACCAATTCTGTACTGCTCCGTCATTGTTGGCACTGTTGAAGTGCTTCATATTGTCGCGATTTATCAGGAAAATCACCCCGCCCTTGCCGCCGCCGATCACAAGATGCGGATTGGGGCCAGAAACAGCATCCATTAGCGTAACTGCTCCGCCCTGGCCCAAATCGATGTTATTCGCGCCCAAATCACCTTGGTTGTCCGGCGTGAACCAGTCCGTCAGAGTCAGTCCGTTCGTTGTGCTGAGTTTAAGAAAGCTGTCCGAAAATTCTGTGTTTCCGTCATAAGTCCCATTGCTGCTGATCACAAAGAGGTTGTTACTGCTGTCGAAAACGGGAGCGCTACCCGACATCCAGATGCCGCCCCCGCTCGTGTTCGGCGTTGTGCAATAGGCGCTTGCGAATGCCAGAGTGGATGCGTTGTAACCAATTATCCATCCATGCCAGGGTTCGTTGTCCCCATGTGATCCAGAGGCCATGTAAACAATCCCGTTGACGAGCGCGAGACCCGGTCTTTGGTTTTGATGTAGCGGAAAATAGGGCAGAACATTATTCGATGAGCCGTCTCCGCTCCCCGTCACTGAGGCCGTTACGACCTGTGGTGCACCTGATGTTTCCGCACCTGTAGCGAGGATCAGTCTATGCAGGCGTTGATAGTACTGCCCGCTCTCCTTGGTATTGGACACGACGTACACATAATTCGTCATTGGATCTATCACTGGCGTGGAAGTAATGCCGATCTCTGTCGGAATATCTCCCGTCTCACCTGTGTCGGCAGGCGGGATCGGTGTTGCTCCGCTTCCAGCGCCGTATGCAGAGGTCAGCAGGGAAGCCTTCCAATACTGAGTGCACGTTGTCCCGCTGCCATTGTCCGCGTCGAATGCATACACCGTGTCATCCTGCGTGGCAACAATCACAACGTTATGTGTTCCGCCTCCAATCGCGACGTTTGCGACCCACAAAGGTTGGGCATAAACGCTTTCGTCGAGCGCGCAGGAGAACAGTTTCCCAAACGATGTCATATTTACGTTTGACGGAGTCAGCAAGAACTCATGGCTGTTGATGCTCGTCCGAGTGCCGTCATTTCGGTAGGTGTACACCCCGGCCAAGTCCGTCACGCCGATCATCGCTGTCGCGCTCTTGGTAGTGTTTGCCACGCTCGTTGCTGTTACGACATACGCTCCGCCAACGGTGGGAGCCGTGTATTTGACAGACATAGAGGTGGCCGAGCTCAAGGTACCGCACGCCGCGCCCGAGCAAGACGCGCCCGAAACACTCCACGTCACACCCTCCCCGGAAGTATCATTCGCGACTGTCGCGGTCAGCGTCACCGATTGTGAAATCGTGATCCCATACTCCACGGGCGTGATTGCCACGCTGATTTGTGCTTGCGGTTGAGGCACCGGTTGCGGCAAGGCAACCGACAGCATCTCTGACAAACCTGGCGAGAAAACAAGCGCCTGCGGGGCAGCGGGGAAGCCGTGGAGTGGAATAGCCAAGAGGACAGGCACAAAGGCGGCCAGCAACAGCACGGCGCCAATCTTAGGCCCGAAATACTTTCTTGTCTGTGTCCACATACTCATCGAGCCTCCAAATTTGTATTTCACCAGTTGGTTAAATAAGGGTGCGCCAGCAGACTATATGGGTCCCCGAGACACACTAAACTTTTGGACATCATCGGTGCCCGTCCCTATCATGATGCAATCCCTGTACCCAAATGGCCATGGCTCATAGCCTGTTGACCGAATGTAACACATGTTGTTTCAATGACTTAGAAAGATGCCTCGCAGCTGAGGACCTACTGCAAGTCCTCCAAAAGAACTCCTTCGGCGCTATAAGGAAAATGTTTGCGGTTGTTAAGAGCGCCCGGTGCAGCCGTAAAGCGGGTTAGACTGCGTCAAAGCAGAAGCCTGCGCTTCGTCCAACGTCCTTATGGAAATCCTCTATTCTTAATCTCTTGCGCGGCGGGGGATTTTCTCTTGGAATGGAATTTCCTGGCCCATGCAGAGACGTTTTCTGCCACTCACTGGGCGGTTTCATGTCAATATCGCTGAAAATAAACATCTTACATCGGTATGGGACGCCGGAAAAATGGCACCGAAACTGCTCTCTATCCCTCGCTAGGTCTAGACACGAAGTGCGTCCTGTGTGCTCCTTCCCCCCGGGTGCAACTCCTTATATGGGAGACTGGCCACACGGACCTCCTGGACAGGTTTAAGATAGAAAGCGGGGATTTCGATCTATGCGTGTACTGGTAACTGGCCACCATGGCTACATTGGAGCGGTTTTGGTGAGGATGCTTGCCAAATCCGATCACGAACTGATTGGTCTCGATAGCGACTTCTTCGCCCACAATCAGTTTGTCGGCGACGTCGTCGAAATCCCCGGATTGCACAAAGACCTTCGTGACGTCGAAAAGCGCGATCTCGCCGGCTTCGATGCCGTTTTCCACCTCGCGGCTCTCTCCAATGATCCCCTCGGAGATCTCAATCCACAGCTCACTTATGAAATCAACCATCGCGCCACCATGCGCCTCGCCACTCTGGCCAAGCAAGCCGGCGTAAAGCGTTTTCTGTTTTCCTCTTCCTGCAGCATGTACGGTGCCGCCGGTTCTTCCATGCTTACGGAGGACGCCTCCTTCCATCCCGTCACGCCCTACGCTGAATCCAAGGTTTTCGTCGAAAAAGAGCTCGGCGATCTCGCCAGCTCAAATTTCAGTCCCGTTTTTCTTCGCAATACGACTGCGTACGGCGTTTCGCCGTTCATGCGTTTCGACGTCGTCCTGAACAACCTCGTGGCCTGGGCCGTCACTACTGGCAATATCCGCATTCAGTCAGATGGAACGCCGTGGCGTCCGCTGGTTCACGTCGAAGACATTTGTCGCGCCTTTATGGCCGCTCTCGTGGCTCCCCAAGAGAGCATTCACAATCAGGCCTTTAACGTGGGCATCACCGAAGAAAATTATCAAGTCCGCGACCTCGCCGAAATCGTTCGCCAAACCGTTCCTGGCTGCAAACTCGAATATTCTCCCGATGGCGGTCCCGATCCACGGTCTTATCGCGTCGATTTCAGCAAAATCAAGAATCACCTCCCAGGTTTCGCGCCGAAATGGGACGTCCGCCGTGGCGCGCAAGAACTCTATGACGCCTGCCGCGAGGCGAATTTGAAATGGGAAGACTTCGATGGCCCTCGGTTTAAGCGCATTGTTCACGTTAGGAAGCTTCTGGCTTCCGGCCAACTGGATTCGCAGCTGCGCTGGACCACTGCGGTGCCGGCATCCGCGCTATAGTCTTCCCAGGCGAACCAGCATCCACATCCCCATGAGAGGACCTCGGCCGTGATCTTCAAACCGACCGAACTTCCCGGCGCTTTCGTCATCGAGCCGCAACGGCATTCCGATCTCCGCGGCCATTTCGCCCGCACCTATTGTGAAAAAGAGTTTGCCGATCATGGTTTGGAGCCCCGCGTCTCGCAGTGCAGTGTTTCCTTCAATCGCAGAAAAGGTACTCTTCGGGGTATGCACTATCAGGCAGCGCCTTTTGAAGAAGTAAAAGTAGTGCGCTGCAACCGCGGCTCCATTTATGATGTCATCATCGACTTGCGCCCGGATTCGGTGGCATACCAGAAATGGTTTGCAGTTCAACTCGACGAAGAAAATGGCAAAATGCTCTATATTCCGCGCGGATTCGCGCATGGCTTCCAGACGCTTGCGGACAATGCCGAAGTCTTCTACCAGATGTCGCAGGTTTTTTCTCCCGAGCATGCGCGCGGCGTCCGCTGGAATGATCCTGCTTTTTCCATCGCCTGGCCTGAAGATGAACGAATCATCCTGGATCGGGACCGCAATTATCCCGATTTTTCCTGAGGTGCGATGACGGCCGGTTCCACGATCGCTCCAACGAACTTCGACCTTGAGTCTCCCGAACTCGGAAACCGTCTCCACTCTTTAGTTTCGGAACTCTATCCGATTTGCAGCAGCATCACCGGCAATGGACTCCGCGAGATTCTACGCCGCATCGGCCAGCGTATCCCTCTTCAAGTGCACGAGGTGCCCACCGGAACGCAGGTTTTCGATTGGACCGTGCCCCGCGAATGGAACATCCGGGATGCCTACGTTCGAAACTCTCGCGGCGAGAAAATCATCGACTTCAGAAATTCCAATCTTCACGTGCTCAATTACAGCGTCCCGGTAAAGGCCAAGCTCTCTCTTTCCGAGCTAAAGCAGCATCTATTCGCATTGCCCGACCGGCCGGATTGGATTCCTTACCGTACTTCCTACTACCGCGAGGCTTGGGGCTTCTGTCTCACGCAGCGCCAATTGGACGCTCTTCCCGAGGATGAATATGAAGTTGTGATCGACTCATCTCTCGAAGATGGCAACTTGACGTACGCAGAGTGCGTGGTGCCAGGCAGCTCGAGCGACGAAATTCTCATTTCCTGCCATGCCTGTCATCCGTCCTTGTGCAATGACAACCTCTCGGGCTTGGCCGTAGCCACATTTCTCGCTCAGGCGCTCGCCGGCATCGAAAGGCGGTTTACCTACCGCTTCTTGTTCATTCCCGGCACCATCGGCTCCATCACTTGGCTCAGCCGCAATGAGGGAATGGTCCCCCTTATCAAACATGGCCTGGTGCTCGCCTGCGTCGGTGATCGAGGACCGTTCTCTTACAAGAAGAGCCGCCGCGGCAACGCCGAGATCGATCGTGCTGTTCTACACACCCTTGCAACGTCTGGCAATCCTTTCCATGTTCGCGATTTCTCCCCTTATGGCTACGACGAACGTCAATATTGTTCCCCAGGGTTCGATCTTCCCGTCGGATGCCTCAATCGCACACAGCACGGCAAATTCCCCGAATACCACACCTCCGCGGATAACCTATCTTTCGTTGCTCCGGAAGCTCTTGCCGGCAGCCTCCGCTTTTGCCTGGAAGTCTTTCGCATGCTGGAAAATAACCATATCTACCGGAACACCAACCCCAAATGCGAACCACAGCTTGGCCGCCGGGGCCTCTATCGACTCATGGGCGGTCTGCCCGATGCCGGCACGCGCGAGCTCGCTATGCTATGGGTTCTGAATCTTTCGGACGGCAAGCACAGCCTCCTAGACATCGCCGAGCGCTCCGGCCTCAAATTTGAAGCTATCCTTAGTGCAGTCAAAGACTTAGCGCATTCTGGGCTCCTCGTTCCCCAGCTGGTCTAGCAAGAATACCTCTCTTCGCTCCCCTTTACCGAAAGCCTCCTGACACCCTGGTTTCTCCAAAAATTCTCACCTGACGTGGCGATCCCCCAGCTCAGATTCCCAAAAAAGAGCTCCAATCAGTCCGGTCCACCGTATTGCGCCCCGCAATCTCGGTCTCTAGTTTCCATTACGTTGACCCTGTCCTATTTTTGTACCTCTGTACAGTTAGGTCTGCCTCACGTCCCGTTTATGCTTTGCGTGTAGCATGTTGTCCCCTGCCTCTGGGGGATTACGAGAATGCAGAGTGTAGAAATTCTGCGTGGTCCAAATTTAGAAGAGGCGCAACCATCCATGAATATGTCCAGGCGGCTAGAGGGGTTTAAACGAAATCTCGCTGGTGTCACGGCTCTCGCCGCCCTTGCCTTCTGCATTTCCGGATGCGCGGGAATCGCCGACTCGAAGACCAAGGTTGATCCGCCTGCGGGATCTCCAGCCATATCTGGGGTTACCCCAAGTCAAGTCACCTCGAGCGGCGCGACGATATCTTGGAATACTGACCAGGCCTCGAGTTCCCAAGTCAATTACGGGACAACCGCCAGTTACGGAACGAACACAACTCTCAATTCCAGCATGGTCTCGAGCCACTCGGCCAGCCTGTCCGGCTTGAAGTCAGCCACTCTTTACCACTACCGCGTCAACTCCAGCAATGCTGCAGGAAACCTGGCTACAAGTGGTGACTTTACCTTTACGACCGCCAGCGGCTCGGACACGACTCCTCCCACGGTTTCTATCTCTTCGCCCGCCTCTGGCGCAATTGCTTCGGGCACCATCACGCTGACGGCAACGGCTTCGGACAACGTCGGAGTCGCAGGCGTGCAGTTTCAGGTGGATAACGTCAACTCTGGGGCCGATGACACCGTCGCTCCGTACACTCTCGCGCTCGATACAACGAAACTCTCCAACGGCAATCATTCTTTGACCGCAGTCGCTAGCGACGCTGCGGGAAACCACACCACCTCAGCCGCCGTATCGATTACCGTCGTCAATCTTCCAGTAATCACTTCGCAGCCGGCCAGTCAGACGGTGACTGTGGGCCAGACGGCCACTTTCGTTGTAGCGGCGACGGGAGCCGCTCCGCTTACTTATCAGTGGAAGAAGAACGGCACGAGTATCTCTGGCGCCACGGCCTCAAGCTACACCACTCCGGCGACCATTTCGGCCAACAACGGATCAACATTCCAGGTAGTGGTGAGCAATGCCGCAGGCAGTACTCCAAGCGCGACAGTTACGCTGACAGTCGACACGGCCGCCGTAGCTCCCACAATCACTAGCCAGCCGGTAAATCAGACCGTGACCGCGGGACAAACCGCGACGTTCAGTGTAGTGGCCACTGGAACGGCCCCGCTTACTTATCAGTGGAAAAAGAACAGCGCAAATATCGCTGGCGCGACAGCCGCAAGTTACACGACTCCGGTCACCACTTCAGCGGATAACGGTTCGACCTTCCAGGTAGTAGTAAGCAACGGGACGGGCAGTGCGCCAAGCACGACCGTCACCTTAACGGTCAACGCGGCCGCAGTCGCTCCGACGATCATCACCCAACCGGTAAATCAGACCGTGACCGCGGGACAAACCGCGACGTTCAGTGTAGTGGCCACTGGAACGGCCCCGCTTACTTATCAGTGGAAAAAGAACAGCGCAAATATCGCTGGCGCGACAGCCGCAAGTTACACGACTCCGGTCACCACTTCAGCGGATAACGGTTCGACCTTCCAGGTAGTAGTAAGCAACGGGACGGGCAGTGCGCCAAGCACGACCGTCACCTTAACGGTCAACGCGGCCGCAGTCGCTCCGACGATCATCACCCAACCGGTAAATCAGACCGTGACCGCGGGACAAACCGCGACGTTCAGTGTAGTGGCCACTGGAACGGCCCCGCTGAGCTATCAATGGTCAAAGAACGGCGCGAACATCACTGGCGCAACCTCAGCGACCTACACGACTCCCGCAACAACCTCAACAGATGACGGTTCCACGTTCCAGGTGGTTGTAAGCAATGGCACGGGAAGCACGCCAAGCAATATAGTCACACTCACAGTTGCGTCTTCGGGGGGTGGCCCAGGGACGGCCGCCCTAGTACAGCACGTCAGCAGTTCCAATACGCGTGGCGGAGGGTCCGTCAACAACGCCTTTACCAGCCCGTATTGCTACCACTTCCAGCTTCCCAATTTCACCACCGCTGGAAACACCGTCGTTGTCGGCTTCACTTTCAATAGCAATCCCACGCCCTCCGTCCACGACGACAAGGGCAACTCCTATTCCGTGCAAGTCAACTATTTCGATTCCACGGACACGCAATCCATCGGCATTGCCACGGCCTTTAACGTTGCCGCCGGCGCCCGCCTCGTCTCCGTTTGCTTCAGTTCCGATCCAGGCGGCTTCGTTCAGCCCATGGCCACCGAATTTGATAACGTCGTCGCTGTCGACGGCTCCGGCTCCGGCGCGCAAGGCTCCGGCACGTCCGTCTCTTCCGGAAGCTTGACTCCCAGCGTCACCGGTGATCTGGCCTATCAAGTCGCTTTCAGTCTTTCCACCAATCAATCCAGTTTCACGGCCGGCTCGCAAAGCAACATTTCCTGGAGCCTTTTGAGCGCCGACATTCTGGACGGTTGGGCCGCTCAATACGGCGTGTACAACTCCACCAGCCCCGTGAATCCCACTTTCTCCATGGGCACCAGCCAAAAGTGGATCTCCGCAGGCATTCTCTTGAAGACCGGCGCCACGGGTGGCGTCCCCTCCGGCATGCGCATCGTCCATCTCGTGCATGAAAATGTTCCGTTCCACGCCGATGCCGGCGGCACCGGAAATCCCTTTCCCAATCCGACCGTCGTGCAGTTCCCGTCCTCCGGCAATCTGCTTGTAGCTATGATTGGTGGCGGCTTTCTCGCTTGCACGGTCACCGACGTGACCGACAACAACAACAATGCCTGGGCGCAAGCTGGGGCCACGCAAATTCAGGCTGGGAACGATGTCACGCAAGCCTTCTACGCCGGAAATGCCAACTCTTCCGGCAACCTGCGTCTCACCGTCAGCTGGAGCGCCACCGACGGAGATTTCAGCTTCTTCCTGTATGACGTGACCGGCGCTGCTGTCGCCCCGCTGGATACCACCGGCGGCGCGGCCGGCTCTCAATCTAATGCGGGCAATCTGACCATGCCCTATACGATCTCGCCTGCCGAAGCCGGCGAACTCCTCTTTACCGAAGTCATTTGGGACTTCAACACCGGCGCAGGACTCGCCGGTTCCGGCTGGTATTTCGATACCAACACGTTTGACGGAGAAAATCAAAGCGGTCCCGAACCCATCGACCAAAACAACGGCTGGGGCCATTTCTTCACTACCGGCACTGCCCCCGTCAGCATCACCTGGATACCCCAATACGCCGGCCTCGCCACAGGAAACTGGTCTTCCACCACCGTAGCCTTCAAACCCGCTCCATAAGGCATACGGGAAGCCCGGGTTAGCCCAGCCGGATTAACCCAGCTCGCAGGACCCCCTAGGAAGCAGCCGACTGCCGTCCCGCTGCGTCACATTCACCGAAGTCGAGCCTCACCGTGAGATGATCCCCTGCAGTCCAAATCTCCGTCATCTAGGGCACGGGCTCAAGCCCCCCGGGAAGTGCCTCGCCTTGCCGTAAACAGGTGCCTTTGGGTGCAAGAGCATGGGAAAGCTCCTGCAACATCTCGACTGGGAAGTTCCTTTCCCTTTCCACTTTGCCTTTGAGGTCATTTCTAACTATAAGAAAACAAATAGGTTGCTACCGAGCGTTTTTGGTCCGCGAGTTGCATAGTTCATTGTGCCATGCACCTAGAAACCATAATCGAATCATTGCCAGATACCACAGCGATGGTGTTGGTAGGCTTCACCTTCGTTGCCCTCGCGTTGTTCCTTAAAAAGCGGCTGCTCGCAGGACGTGTCGAGCCGACTGCGGATCACGGCCCAACTTCGGACAACTAGATCAGGCTCGTCCAAGAGAATAGCCGTCGCGCCCTTGTAGGTGTCTCAGAATGTGTGCCTCCCGAGGAAGCTAGAGGGGAAGACTGTAGGCATGAGTTCACCTATAAGTCGCTCGGAGCACCTCGGTTTGAGGTTCTCAAACCGAACATCATAGATGCGCCTAGGGAAGTTTCAAAGTTCTCGCGTGGCCGTAGCTCAGCCGCCCAGAGGAGTCAGGCAGTAACTGCCTTAAATATGTTCTTCCCACTGAGCACCTTATGGACTAGTATCCGGAAAATTCTCCGCGCGCAGATTTCACAAGCGGGGAGTTTGTGTGCGTGGATTTTCAATTGGGGCCGGGTATCGCCTCAGCTTGGAGGATCCCCAAAACGACGGGATCTTATCGCCATCCGAATCATGGGGAGGGCATGACTCAAGTGGCGTCGCCCGAATCTGTAAAGACAGTTCACAATCACGGATCTGGTCTAGGGAGTTTTTGGAGGCAAAGGGGCCAAAGCCGCTTTATTCCTCTCTCCGCAGATCTCCTGGTGCTTATCTGTCTCCTGCTATTTGGCACCTTTCAGTATTTTTCAGCTCAACGCGTTTCCGATTTTCAACATGACGATGTCTTCTATGCGGACGCCGGCCGCTCCCTCATCCAACATGGCTTTTATGGGATCAATGGCCATCCTGAGACGAATCAGCCGCCGGGCCTACCTGTCCTGCTGGGGCTTTTTTGCCTTGCTGGCAGTTGTACTCATCTCGCTTTCTTGCGTGGGATGGTCTTCTTCGAGACGCTGGGATTTCTCGTCACCTATCAGCTTTTGAAGCGTCAGGTCTCTCGGGTCGTTGCAGCGTCGATTTGCCTCCTGCTGATTTCTTCCACCGATTTCTTCCTATTGGCTACCCAATATGTTTTCCCCAGTTTCCCTTACTTTTTCACTTCCATGAGCGCGTTGCTGGCCGTGAAAAAATTCGAGAGCGCAACGACGACCTCTGCGCGAATCAAATGGGGAACGCTCTTGACCCTGCTCATTGCGGCTTCTTTGATGTTTGCCTCGGCCGCGATGGCATTTTTAGCCGCCATCGTTGCGAGCACTGGGATGCTTTTCTTGAGGCACCGCCAGCTCGGATTCAAGCGTTTGAGATTGTATATAGCAGTTTTCTTGTTTGCCGCCGCTGTGCAGGGCATGTGGATGCACCGAAAACCTTCTCCCCTGGAATGGCCCCTGCAAGGCTACCCGCGTTCCTATTTGTCGCAGCTCAAAGTCAAAAGTGGCAATGATCCAGAATTAGGAATGGCGACGCTGGGTGACATTCCCGTCCGCGTTTTGAAAAACGCCGCTGACGGTTCCATCATGCTCAGTGAGTCGATCCTTCGCCGTTGGATCGACGTGGCCTGGATGTCCGTGCTCGTTACCGGGCCTATTCTCCTCATTCTCGTGGGCTGGGGAGCTTCCATCGGAAGAAGGGGTGGAAGCATCCAGGATTGGTATTTCGCCGCATTTCAAGGAATCTACCTGCTTTGGCCCTGGAAGATGGAGACAAGGTTTCTCTTGCCCGTGGCGCCGCTGGCCTGCCTTTACCTTTGGCGCGGTGGCAGAGCTCTCTTTGTTCTGGCCAAATGCAGACCCCGCTATCTGGGAGTAGCTTGGTATCCCCTTGCCGTGATTCTCGCGGTGAGCTCCTGGTTTTGGATGCACGGCTCGTGGATAGGCAGCCATTTGACGCATGCCGGGTTGCAGGACGAGAGCTCCTTCGTAATCTGGGTGATTTCGGCAATTCTTGCCGTGCGCATGCTTTGGGCGGAGCCTTCCTGGAAAAAAGCTCTCGGCGGTTTTTATAACTGGTTCTCTCGCGCCCGCATTTTTGGCCCCAGTCCGCTTCAAGCTTCTCAGGGTTTCGCCGTAGCTGCGGTGCTCATCTTATGTCTGATGGGGCTTCGGAAAGAAATCACTCTTGCCCGCGCAAATACGGATTTCAATTTGCAAGAAAAAGGAAAAGAGCCCGATGTTCTGGCGGGTGAATGGATCAATTCACATGCCGAAGCCAATGCCATCGTGATGGCTCGGCAAGTCCCGACGATCTACCACTATTCGGGGCGCAAGATTGTCTGGTTCCCGCCCAGCTCGAACCCCAAACTGCTCATGGATGGAATTCAAATCCACAAAGTCGAATATATTCTCGTCGTTTCCAGATTCGCGAATTACTACCTTCCTCCGGACGATGTTGGGATGGATGCGCTGCTTGCCGCTTATCCAAAGGCATTTGAACTGGTCTATTCGGCACCTGCATTTAAGGTTTTCCGCCCCCTGCCGAATATGGAAGCATTGAAAAACGACAAGTCAGTTTCTTCGCCCTAGAAATCCCGATATCACTAATTCGAAATTGGACCGAGGAAGTAAAACCAAGAACCGCGAGAGGTTTGCGTTTGGCCTGCACGCAATGCCGTTATGCGTCGCCCGCATCCCCCACGGAAAAGTATGTGCAATCCGGATGTTGGAACACGAGCGCACTCACGCTGGCTTCCGGATCCATCATGAAGCCATCTGTCAGCTGCACGCCAATTTCTTCCGGCTTCAGCAGCTTCCAAATTCCCGCTTGGTCATCGAGATTTGGGCACGCAGGGTAGCCAAAGCTGTATCTCTTTCCGCGGTAGCGCGATGTAAATCGTTGCGCCATGGTCATTTCCGGCGGGTCGGGGAAGCCCCAATCTTCTCGGATGCGCCGGTGCAGCCATTCCGCGCAGGCTTCCGCGGATTCGATTGCCAGCGCCTGCATTCCGTGGGACTTGAAATAATAGCCATCGTTTTTCGCTTTTTCCGAACGCTCGCGCACGCCTTCGCCCGCGGTTACAACGAAAAGTGCGATGTGATCCCGCTTCCCATCCTCTGGCGGCAGCACGTAATCGCTTAGGCAAAGAAAGTCTCCCAATCGCTGCCGTGGAAAACGGAACGTATGCAGCGGCTCCGCGCCTCCCGGTGCGAAGAGATGCATCGCCTCCCCGTCTGACTCCGCTTCAAAAAATTGCCACACCGCCCGCGGCTTCATGAATTCCGCCGCCTCGCGCTTCACTTCTTCCATGCTTTCGAACAGCTCGACGGCCTTCGCTTCGCGCTCCGCAAACCGTTTCTCAAAATCTCCGCGAAATCCCATGTGCCGTCCATACAACATGAACGGGTTAATGTAGCTCCACACCTCGTGCAAATCCGGCACCAGCCGCACTTTGCGATCGAGATATGCGACCTTCGGAATCGGCAAGTCCGTCCGTATCTTGGGCGAACGCGCAACCTTGGGTATTTCAGCTACGGACACGGCTGTCGCAACGGCAACTCCGCCTGCCACCCCCGCATGTTCCTGCAGAACCTGTTCTCGCGTCGTCGGGTCCATCAGCTGGTTCATCAACCGCAGCCCGGTCATGGCATCTTTCGCGTAGCACACCGCTTTGCCATAGCTCGGCGCTATCTTTGTCTGCGTGAATCGTGCGGAGAGTGCCGCGCCACCCACCAGAAGTGGAATCTCAATCCCCGCTCCCCGTAGATCGCTTGCCGTGATCACCATCTGTTGCGCGCTTTTCACCAGCAACCCGGAAAGCCCGATGGCATCTGGATGATGTTGCAAATATGCCTTGATCAATTCTTCCGGCGGCACTTTGATGCCCAGATTCACCACGTCATACCCGTTGTTTTTCAAAATAATCTCAACGAGATTTTTTCCGATGTCGTGCACGTCGCCCTTCACCGTCGCCAGCACGATCTTCCCGCGCTTCGCCGTGTCCGCCTTTTCCATGAACTGCTCGAGATGATTCACCGAAGCCTTCATCGCTTCCGCCGATTGCAGCACTTCGGCCACAATCAATTCATTCGCGTTGAATAGGCGCCCCACTTCCGCCATTCCAGCCATCAGCGGTCCGTTGATGATCTCCAGTGGCGAGGCGCCTTCCGCACGCTTGCGCTCCAAATCAGCAATCAAGCCATCGCGCGTTCCCTCGATGATGTAATTCGCCAGCCGCTCGTCCAGCGGAAGATCTGCCGCCCGCTTCTTCTCTTTCTTTTTGGCGGTGCGAAAATATTCGGCAATCGCCGCGATGTGATACTGATTCACTGCCGCGCGCTGTTCTTTCTTTTGCTCGCGCCAATCCGCCGGAACGTTGCTTAGCAGCTCCGCCTGCGAGTGATCCGCAGGCACATCCTTCGGCGGATGCGAAAACAAAAGATTTTCCGCAAGCTCTCGCTCGTGCTGCGGAATCGAAGCGAACCGTTCCAGCTTTTCCGTGTTCACGATCGCAAGGTCGAGCCCCGCTTTCGTGCAGTAATAAAGGAAAACCGAATTCACGACCTCGCGCGCGCCTGCTGGCAATCCGAACGACACGTTCGAAATCCCCAAAACCGTCCGCACGTCCGGCAATGCCTGCTTGATCAGCCGGATGCCCTCCACCGTTTCGACCGCGCCGCCGATATAATTCTCATCGCCCGTCGCGCATGGAAATACCAGCGGGTCAAAAATGATGTCTTCCGGTCCCAGCCCGTATTTTCCCGTCAGCAGTTTGTAGCTGCGCTGCGCGACGGCCAGTTTCCGCTCCCGCGTAAAAGCCTGCGCCTGCAGCTTGTCCTCATCGATGCATCCAACCACGACGGCCGCGCCAAAATCATGCGCCATCGGTACCACGCGCTCGAACTTCTCTTCGCCGTCCTCGAGATTGATTGAATTGATGATCGACTTGCCCTGGCAATACGTCAGCGCCAGTTCGATCGCCGTCGCGTCGGTTGTATCAATCATCACCGGCGCTTTCACTTTTCGAATCAACTTCTCGTAAAACACGGGAATATCTCTTCTTTCATCCCGCTCCGTGCTTTGCAGGCACACATCCACGATGTGCGCTCCACCCTTCACCTGCCGTCGCGCAATCTCGCTAGCCTCTTCCCACTTTTCTTCGGCCACCAAGTTCTTAAACAGCCGCGATCCAATCACATTCGTCCGCTCACCCACCAGCAGTGGCCGCGTACTGTCCTCCGCCTCAATGGTCTCTATTCCCGAATACACAGCCCGGTGCGATTCGCCCGGCCGCACGCGCGGCTTTTTGCCGTGCACCATTTGCGCAATCGCGCGAATATGCTGCTCCGTAGTCCCGCAGCACCCACCCACAAAATTCAGCCACCCTTGATCCACGAATTTCTCGAGCTGCGCCGCCAGCGAAGTCGGCGTCTCCAAATACTTGCCTTCCTCGTCCGGCAGCCCCGCGTTTGGATAGCACGAAACAAACTCGCTCGATAGTTGGCTCAAAGTCCGGATGTGATCCGTCATGAACTCCGGTCCCGTCGCGCAGTTCATCCCAAACGCCAGCGGCTTCGCATGACGCAGCGACGCCCACATCGCCTCGACCGTCTGCCCGGCCAACATCGTGCCCATCGGCTCGATCGTTACCGACACGATCACCGGCACCTGCATCCCGATTTCTTTCGACAGTTTCTGAATCGCCAGCAGCGCCGCCTTGATGTTCCGCGTGTCCTGGCAAGTTTCGACCAGCAGCAAATCCACTCCGCCTTCCACCAACCCCTTCGCCTGTGCGTAATAAGCCTCGATCAGTCCGTCAAACGTCACGCCGCCTGTCACGGTGATTGCCTTCGTCGTCGGCCCTACTGACCCCGCAACGAATCTCGGTCTCCCTGGCTTGGAAAACTCATCCGCCGCCTGCCGCGCCAACTCCGCCGCTCGTTTATTCAAAAAATGCGCGTCCGCCGCCAGTCCGTACTCCGCCAGCACGATCGGCGCCCCGCCAAAACTGTTCGTCTCGACAATGTCCGAGCCCGCCTCGAAATACTTCCGGTGAATATCCAGCACCACATCCGGCCGCGTCCTCACCAGATTCTCGTTGCACCCCTCGAGAGCAGCCCCGCCGAAATCTTCCGCGGTCAAATGCCGCTGTTGCAGCATCGTCCCCATAGCTCCATCGAGCACAAGGATCCGCTCCGAGAGCAACTCTCGCAGAGCCTTCGCGGATTCGTTCAAATTACGCATGCGTGGGAAACTCGCCATTCCTTTCCGGACTTCCTTTTGATTTGGGGACACCAGCAGGGAAGGCCGCGTTACGGATACGCCTCTATTTTACGCAGGTTCCATGCCGGAATCGAACGCCTTGCAGCGAACTAGTGCTTTTTAGGCGCGAACGGTCATCCCAGCGTCCCGAACGGGCTAAAGCCAAATGTTATACTGCTGGCCTCTGACGCATTCGACGATTTCATGAGCCACAGCCTGAGAATCATCAACATCGTAGGCGCGCGACCCAATCTCCCCAAGATCGCCCCGCTCATCCGCGAGATGCAGCGCCATCCGGAGATTGAGCCCTTCCTCGTCCACACCGGCCAGCACTACGACGCCGCTCTTTCCGACATTTTCTTCCGACAGATGGGCATCCCCGCGCCTCACGTCAACCTCGAAGTCGGTTCCGGCTCCCATGCCGTGCAGACCGCCGAAGTCCTCAAGCGCATCGAGCCCGTCTTAATCGAACGCCAGCCCGATCTCGTCCTGGTTGTCGGCGACGTCAATTCCACAATCGCGGTCTCGCTTGCCGCCGTGAAGCTCGGCATCCCCGTCGCGCACGTGGAAGCCGGCCTTCGCAGTTTCGATCGGTCGATGCCCGAAGAAATCAATCGCATCCTCACCGATGCCCTCGCCGACTATCTTTTCGTCACCGAAGAAGACGCTATCCAGCACCTCCTCAAAGAAGGCCGTCCGAGCGAATCCATCCATCTCGTCGGCAATGTCATGATCGATTCGCTTCGCCATTTTCTTCCCATCGCGCAAAAATCCGCGATCGGCGATGATCTCGGCTTGAAAAAAGGCGGAGATTGGCAGCGCTTCGGCGTCCTCACGCTGCATCGCCCTTCGAATGTGGATTCCACGGAAAAACTCAGCGAACTTCTCGGCGCGATGGATTCCATCGCTGCCGAAATTCCGGTCGTTTTCCCCGTTCATCCGCGCACCCAGCAACGCCTCGCGCAGGCTGGCATCAAAACGCATCCTCAGCTAAAACTGATCTCGCCTATAGGCTATCTCGATTTTCTCTGCTTGCTCAGTAAGGCTACGCTCGTTCTGACCGACTCTGGCGGCATTCAGGAAGAAACCACTGCTCTCGGCGTTCCGTGCCTTACCCTCCGCGAAAACACCGAGCGCCCGATCACGATCTTGGAAGGCACGAACCAGCTCATCGGAACTGACCCCGCAAAAATCATCGCTGCCGCACGTGTGATCCTCGCGGGGAAAGGCAAGCCTGGGCGGATCCCGCCCTTTTGGGACGGCCACGCCGCCGAACGCATAGTTGGTGTCTTGCTACGAAATCCACCCGTTAACCCCCACCGGAAAAGCACCCTACCTGTCACGTAACAGTCTGAGAACAGCCCTTTCCAAGAGACTTGCCCCTAAGGACAGTTTTGAATACGCTGGCTCCTAGTGGCTACCAAGCGTGCATCTTCCAAATTGACGGTCTGTGTTCTTTCGCCGCACCCTCTCGTGTTGAGCGAGTTCGAACGCGTCTTGTCGAAGGCCCAGTTCAAGGTCGTCGTCAAGCAGCTCGAATCCACGCTCGCGCCCGATATGCGCAATCTCGAGCCGCCTGTCGCGCAGGTCTATGTGATCGATGGCCATGCCGCGCGGCCCGCGACCGGCGCTCTTTTGGCCAATATTCTCGAACGCCATCCGGAAGCTCGCCTCATTGTCGTCGGCGAACAACACACGGATGCCAATAGCTATCAACTGCTGCGTCTCGGCGTTAAAGGTCTTCTCACTTACACGGAAGCGCGCGACCAATTGACCCGCGCTTTGCCCCTTGTCGCCAACGGCGGTTTCTGGGTTCCTCGCTCAGTCCTTTCCGGCTTCGTGGATTCCGTTTTGACCAGTCAAGGACGCCGCCTCAAAACCGATTCCGTCACCAATCTCAGCCGCCGCGAACAGGAAGTTTTGGACTCGCTCCTCGAAAATCTCTCCAACAAGGAAATCGCCAGCAAACTCAACATCGCCGAGCGCACCGTAAAATTTCACGTCTCGAATCTTCTCAGCAAATTCGGCGTCCGCCGCCGCGCCGACCTTATTCTCCTCACCTTTCAGCGCCGCATGTCCACCCCTTAAAACTCGGCAGAGTCATCCTCTGAGGGTGGCCGCCCTTCCTTCTCACCTTTCTCATCGCTTTCCCTTGCGCCACTCTTCTTCTCTTCCTCCAATTCTCCGCTGACAACGCACGCTCATCCTGATACTTTTAATAATTGCCCGCTGAACGCGGTTGCACGACAGCACAACTCAATCTTCGCAAATAAAGTGAGGTCACTTCCTTGAACGTTCTCGTCACCGGAGCCGCAGGCTATATCGGCAGCATCTGTTCCGAAGTTCTCCTCGCCCGCGGTTATCAAGTTCTCGCCCTCGATAATCTTCAGGAAGGCCACGCCGCCGCCGTCCCGCCCGGCGCCATCTTCTGCAAAGTCGATCTCGGCGTCCGCACGCAAATCGAAGAAGTCTTTTCCAAGCACAAGATCGAAGCCGTCATGCATTTTGCCGGTGAGGCGCTCGTCGCCAAATCCGTCCGCGAACCCAGCACTTTCTACGCCGCCAACATCGCCGCCGGCGTCAATCTCCTCGACGCCATCACCCGCCATGGCGTGAAAAAATTCATCTTCTCTTCCACCGCCGCCACCTACGGCGAGCCTCACACCGTTCCCATCCCCGAAGACCACTCCAAGAATCCCATCAATCCCTACGGCAAATCCAAGCTCCGCTTCGAGGAAATCCTTTCCGACTATCGCGCATACACCGGCCTCCACTACGCCACTCTTCGCTATTTCAACGCCGCCGGCGCTTCCGTCGAGCGCGGCGAAGCCCATCGCGTCGAGACCCACCTCATTCCAAAAGTTTTCGACGCCGCCCTCGGCGCCATTTCGCATCTCGAAATCTTCGGTTCCGATTACCCCACGCCCGATGGCACTTGCGTCCGCGATTACATCCACGTTCTCGACATCGCCGATTCCCACGTCCGTGCTCTCGATTCCATCGAATCCGTCTCCGGCGAGGCCTTCAACGTCGGCAACAGCCGCGGCTTTTCCATTCTCGAAGTCCTCGACGCCGCCGAAAAAATCACCGGCCGCAAAATTCCTCGCAAATTCTCTCCGCGCCGCCCCGGCGATCCCGCCGTCCTGGTCGCCAGCAAGGACAAGCTTCACCGCATGCTCGGCTGGCAAGCGCAGCACTCCTCTCTCGATGAAATCATCACCTCAGCTTGGCAGTGGAAACAAAAACACCCTGCCGGCTACGCGGAAGCCGCCTCACAGTAAAACGCAGCGCGATTACTAAAATCAACGAGACCCGCAGTAGTTTGTTTGGATTGTCTTTCGCCGTCCAACCCTGCGCTGATCTTGCTAAGCAGAGGCGCTACTCACTATTCACTACCCACTACTCACTTCCCATCAATCCGCAATCTTGAACCAAAAAATACACCACAACGCCTTCACGCCGTCTTTCCACGTAATCTTTTTTCCTTCTTCGTACGTCCGCCCCGCATAACTGATCGGCACTTCGTAAATCCGCCACTTACCCTTCGAAATCTTCGCCGTAATTTCAGGCTCGAATCCGAAGCGATTCGATTTCAGCTTGATCCCTTGCAAGACCTCTTTGCGGAATACCTTGTAGCAAGTCTCCATATCCGTCAGCTTCAAGTTGGTCATCACATCGGAAAGTAGCGTCAAACTCTTGTTCGCCACATAGTGCCAAAAATAATGCACTCGCTGCGGCCCCGATAGAAATCTCGAGCCGAACACCACGTCCGCACGCCCGTCAAGGATCGGCGCGAGCAGCGTCGGGTAATCTTTCGGGTCGTACTCCAAATCCGCGTCCTGCACTAGTACGATGTCGCCCGTCGACTCCGCAAATCCCCGTCGCAGCGCCGCTCCTTTACCCTGGTTCTGCGCCTGGAAGAAAATTCGCAAGTCCCGGACGTCCACCGGATCCCCGCCGTCATGCGCCGGCGCCCACGTTTCTCCTTTTTCTTGAGCCTGCTGCATGGCTTCCAGATATTGCCGCGTCCCGTCCTTCGAGCAATCGTCCACGATCACGATTTCCATGCGCATTTGTGTTTCTTGAACGCGCCGCAAAATTTCTTCGATCGTATTTTTCTCGTTGTAAACGGGAATCACGACCGAAATTTTGGATTATCCAGCGCAGAGGGGTGTCGCCGCAGAGCACACATTTTGGGTTAAAAGATTGTATCGGTTCCTTCTGCGGCTAGTAAAGACGCGTCTGAATCTCAGTTTCCATTCCCCTAATCCATCCATAAGGTTCCCAATCCGGTTTTCCTGGAAGTTGAATTTCACGAACACGGTGATATCGCCGGAATCTGACTGCCGTTCGGTCCAAAGTAGGGAACCGCCTTCTCTACTATTTATTTCTCTCCCCTCTCTACATCCTCCGTGAACTCTGTGTAAAATGTCTTTCCGAAGTTTGCGGCATCCCCAAATCCATGACCGCCTTCTACATCCAACAATTCGGCTGTCGCGCCACCCAAGCGGACGGCGCCGCACTCGAACGCCAGCTCCTCGATCGCGGCTGCACGCAAGCTCTAGATCCCGCCACCGCCGCCATCGTCGTCCTCAACACCTGCACGGTAACCGCGGCCGCCGACGCTCAAGCCCGCGACGCCATCCGCAAAATCCACGCCCAAAATCCGCAAGCCCGCCTGATCGTCACCGGCTGTTACGCCCAGCGCGCCCCCGAAGAACTAGCCTCGCTACCAGGCGTCACCTGGGTCGTAGGCAATTCCCACAAACCCCAAATCCCAGACCTCGTAACTCAAATTGCCCCGGTCGTTCCCGCTTTTGCCCCTGACTACCAAACCGCCATTGCCCATCAAACTGTCATTCCGAGCGAAGCGAGCAATCCGCTTTTTCCTCCGCTCTCTCCTGACGCCCACTTCCACTCTGTAGGGGTAGGGGCGGGGCTTGCCTCGCCCTCTGCGCCCCAATTCGCCAAGACCCCTCATCTCGGCGCGCCTTCCGCACCCGCCCAAATCCTCACCGGCGACATCTTCGCCCACCCCGAATTCCTCTCCGCCCCCATCCAAGGGGGCGAATCCCATCACACTCGCCCCATCCTCAAAATCCAGGACGGCTGCAACAACCGCTGTTCCTTCTGCGTCATCCCCTACGTTCGCGGCAAATCTCGCAGCCTCCCGCCCGACGCCGTCATCCGCGAAATCCAGAAGCTGGTGGCACAGCCAATCTTGGCTGTGCACTCCCCCGCCAGCGAAATCCCAGTAGCACAGGCACTCCTGCCTGTGTTCTCCTCCTCATTGCACTCAACCCCGTCCGATTCGCAATCTCAATCCTTTCCCGCCCGTGAAATCGTCCTAAGCGGCATCAACCTCGGCACCTACGGCCGCGACCTCACCCCGTGCGCAGAATTCCTCGACCTACTCCGCCGCATCCTCGACGAAACTACAATAGAACGCCTCCGCATCAGCTCCATCGAACCCCAAGACGTCACCCAAGATCTAATCGACCTCTTCGCCAGCACCGACCGCATCGCCCAGCACTTCCACATGCCCCTCCAATCCGCCTCCGACCCCATCCTGGCCGCCATGCACCGCTGGTATCGCTCCGAACACTACGCCCGCCGCGTCGACCTCATCCGCGACCGCCTCCCCAACGCCGCCCTCGGGGCCGACGTAATCGCCGGCTTCCCCGGCGAAACCGAGTCCGACCACGCCGCCACCATCTCTTTCATCGAGCAGCGCCCCTTCACCTATCTCCACGTCTTCTCCTACTCCCCCCGCCCCGGCACCAAAGCCGCTCAGTCGCCCAATCAAGTCCCCAGCCACATCATCAAACGCCGCGCCCGCGAACTTCGCGCCCTATCCGAAGCCAAATCCGCCGCCTTCCGCCAATCCCAACTCAACCGCACCCTCCGCGTACTAACCCTCCACCGCAACCCACACGATGAACGCGCAGGCCGTACTCCGGCCCTCTCTTCCAACTACCTCACGTTTTCGATTCCTGGGAACCACTCTCACAATCGCTGGCTGGAAATCGAAGTCCCACCCAACGATTCGGCGGCTGTTACCGCAGATACAAACGATCGAAGCGTTGGAGCTTCTTTGGCCTGACATGCCCGCTAAGACTCGCCACCCCCAATTGCTCGACCAGTTTGTCGCCTGTTGGCAAAAACTTGATGGCTGCGACTTGCGAGAAAGCATCGATGATCTCTCGTTCAATCTTCCGCCCGACTCACCGCTTCGCGCTCAATATCATCATTGGCGTCCTTTGCCACTCGCAACTGACGAGTCCATGCTGGAAGCCATTTACGCAAAGCTCCCCGCGCGCTTTCCCCCGCTCTACGAACAGCTCGTCCTGTCCTACCGCTGGCTGGAAGTTGATCTTCAACTTTACCGTTTGCATGCCAATCCACCCGGTCCAGGTCTCTCCGGCCTTCTCGGCAGAATTCTCAATGATGAATTTCTGTCAGGATTTTTACTTAGGAATGGCTACATCCCGTTCGGCAAGGGCGGAGATATGGACTACGATCAAGTATGTTTTGACATGAGTGCGCGAAAAAAGAATCGCGAGTTCGAAATCGTGAAGCTCGATCACGAAGAAATTCTGTGCAACGAGCGAATCCGAGTCGTAGCGAAACTCGCTCCCTCATTCGAGGACCTTGTTAACCAAACGATTCGACTTGCTGCCAAGCCAGTTTAATTGGGCTCAACCGTTCTTAGGCTCACGTCTCTGTGCTCTCCGCGTCCTCTGTGTAAGTCTTTTTCCTAGCTGTAAGCTGTCGGCTGTAAACTGTCAGCCCTTCCTTCAACTTTTGAACCATGAACTCTTCAACTCTCAAAAATCACCTGCGCCAAAGCCTGCGCCTCCGTATGCGTGATGCTCAACGCAATCCTCTTCACTCCCAACTCCTCCGCAATCTTCTTCGCCTCTCCATCCAACCGGATCGTCGGCCGCCCACCAGACTCTCGCACCACCTCAAAATCCACCCACCGCACCCCGCGTCTCCACCCCGTCCCCAACGCTTTCATCGCCGCTTCTTTCGCGGCAAACCTCCCCGCATACCGCTCATACTTATTCCTGAATTTCTCGCAATACTCCCTCTCCGCCCCCGTATACACCCGCCGCAAAAACGGCTCCCCATGCCGCTCAATCGCGCCGCGAATCCGTTCCACCTCTGCCAAATCCACTCCCATCCCAATAATCACCGTCTCCCCTTGTATCTGCGCGCGTTCCCTCTTTGCTGGTAGGGGCACGATACATCGTGCCCTCTTTCTTTCCGCCGCGCCTGCACTCTCATCTGGCCTTGGCTAAACGCTGCGGTTCGATTGTCATTCCGAGCGTAGCGAGGAATCTGCTTTTTCCTGGTTTTTCTATGTTTGCGCGTTGCCAATGCTCCCGCGTGCCTCCCGCAAAACTATCTCTCCACTCTCGCCCCCGCCAATTCCGCCACCGCCGCCAGCGTAGTCTGCGTCGCATTCAATCCCAGCCGGAAATCCGCATCCGAGTACGTCTTGTACAAGTCCGTCGGCTGGTGCCATTGCGGATCCCATCCGTTTCCAATCTGCGTCCCGCGCTCGTTTTCTCGCACGCTAAGCGAAGGCACCAGCTCCATGAACGAACTCGAATCCGTATTCGTCATGTGGTTGCCCACGCTCGCCGGATAATCCGTCGCGTACTTCTCATCGGCTCGCTCCAGCACCCACGCCAAAGCCTGCGCCTCCGCCGCAAACCTCGAGTTCCCCTGAAATTCGATATTGATGTCCGCTTCAGGCCGCTGCTCTTTGCTCACCGTTCCATCCGCCCGCGGCATCCCGTGATCGAACATCATCATATCGTGCGTAATCATTCCCAGCCATTTCGGCTCCGGGTAACGCCCCGAGCCTGCCGGATCCTCTTTCCCTTGTAAACTCTGTCGCTGCTCCGCGTATGCTTTGCTGCCATTCAGTCCTGTCTCCTCGTTGTTCCACAAGATGAATCGCACCGACCGATCCGTCTTCACGTCTGGACCGCTCAACACACGAGCCACTTCCATCACCAACGCGGTTCCCGACCCATCGTCATTCGCCGCCTCGCCCCATCCAATGCCGTCCATGTGCCCGCCGATGATGTACATTTCGTCGGGATGGCTCGTTCCGATCTTCGTGCAATATACTTCTTCGCGCGGTCCCGGCGTGGACTCTTGCGCATCCAGCGCTCGGATTTTCTCATCCGGCTGTTTGTTCGGATCGGTATTTACACCTGTCGGCACACGATTCCCTCGGGGGCGCCCACCTCCGACCGCCACCGGCGTCTGCCCCGGAGGCGGCGGCGTACGCCGTGCTCGCGGCGGCCCGGGCTCATACTCATACTTCAGCCGCTCCGTGTTCGTGCACCCATAACTCTTCAGTTGCGCTTCAATCCAATCCACCGCCTTACGATTCCGGTCCGTCCCCTGCCGCCGATCCCCGAATTGTGTCAACCCCTTGACCGTGGCCTTATATCGTTCCAGCTCCAGCCGGTTCACCATCGCCGTGATCGATTCCGCGCTGGCGCTCTGGCTCGCCGCCGCCTGCGTCGCCGTCTCCCGCGTCTGCGCCCAACTCCGCGCACCCACCGCAACTCCAATCACCCCCACCACCGCAACCACCAGTTTCCATCCCATTTCCACTCACCTCCGTTTCTCTCAGTTCAGTCCGTTCAGAACGCCATCTCCAACCTTTGCCTCCGCGCGCGATTGGCATTCCAATCACTCGGTCTGCTCACTTGTGTTGAGCAGCTGTATCGATTCCTAGGAGATGGGCGATATTCAAGGCATTTGAATGTTTCACCACTCCCTGACGGAGCTTATAGTCGAACAACAGGCTGCCCAGTTCGCCTGTATCCTCGAAGCAAACGTTTTGTCCGGGCAAGCCATTGTTCGCGATCTCTGTCAATGCGAGATCGTGAGTTGTTAGTGCGCCGATTGCCCCGCGCAGCATCAAAGCTTGGACCACCCATTCAGCCGCGATCCTCCGGTCATGCGAGTTCGTGCCGCTCATGATCTCATCAGCTAGGAAGAGCAGCGGTCCATGGTCCGAGGCTTCGATCATTCGTCGCAATCTCTGCATCTCTGCAAGGAAATGCGACCGGCCATCCACCACTGAATCTTGTATCAGAATTGCCGCGCTGATCGCCAAATATGATATCCGCATCTTTGCGCAGCGAACAGGCGCCCCCATGTAAGCCAAAACTGCATTGGCTCCTATCGCGCGGAGAAAAGTACTTTTGCCGGACATGTTCGATCCGCTCACGATCAGAAATCGGACGGCCCCTCCGAGCTGGAGATCGTTTCGAACGCAAGTGCTCTCGTCAAGAAGTGGATGCCCCAATCCCTCGGCCTCGATCGCCGGTCCCTCCTCGACTAGCTCCGGAAATGTGTCTGCGGGATGTTCATAGTAGTAAGTCGAGAGGGAAATCAGCGCCTCAAATTCTCCGAGGCTCGCTATCCACTCGAGCAATTGTGCACCATGAAGCTGGCGCCATCGTTCGATCGCCATCGCAAATTGAGTCCCCCACAGAAGGCAAAACGATGGATAGGCGAACCATTCCTTCTCGCGTTGTTCTGCCAAACGAGTCAGCCGCAACAAGCGCTCCACTTGGCCCGAAGCCGCAGGCCTGTTTTGGATCAGCTGGTCAGCCAGGCCTTTAAGTTTTGTGGAGGAAAACCGTTCCCGCTCCGTGATCTCCAGCAATTCACGCAGGATTGGCAGTTCGATAGCCAGCGTCGGAAGTGATTCCAGCAGAACTTTGACACGGCTTCGCAAACTGAATGCGAATAGAAGATCTACGACGACTAGAGCGCTGAAAATCGACCAAAATCCCTGCCCGCTCACGAATCCCGACCAAAACAAAAAAGGTGCCGCGATAGCCGCAAGTGCCAGGACAAAAGCCGCCAGAGGAGCCAAAGCCGGAAAATCCGCGCGAGGCTCGGCGACCCACATCTTGAAAAACTCGGGCCGAAAATCGCCCGCCTTGATGGCTCCTGCGGCTACGACGGATTCAGGCAAGTCTCGACGTGGCCTCAATTCCGCAATTGCTTCTTGCCTTCCGCGAATCTCGTCCCGATCTGCGGGTGATTTCATCCAACTGGCGAGGGTCTGCTGCGCTATGTGTGTGCGAGCCGAACAGAGTAGTTGATAAAGTGAACCCCGTCCGAAAAGGCTCAAGTCCTCTGCATAAAAATGTTCCGGCTCTCCAAACCTGTCGCCGCCATCAAGCGAATCCCAGTTCCGCGCGAGTCGTGCGGAGCCCTTCTCGTAGTATTCAAGGAGACTGTGGAGTTCGACAGACTTGAGATGACATCGATGGCGGCGCTGTACCACCCACGCTCCCGCAGCGACCACGAGAATGGTCGGCCAAAAGGGAAGACGCTTCGCAATCACAGACTCATAAAGCAGCCCACAAACCAACAATCCCAGTAGCATCAAAAATTGTGTATATCGAGAGTAGCGTGCCGCGCTTTCCTCTGCCGCGCCACGCAATTCGCCGCTCCGCCTGGCATAGAACTCAGACGGACGATAGATCTCTTCATCCGTTAGGCTGGCCACGCCGAGAAGACTATCACCAACGTGCCGCAAGAGTGCGCACGAGCTCAGCTCCCGGTTTTCTCCTCACGTTACATGTTCCCAACTTCTCCTCGCGCCCTCGCGAGCATGTCGGCCAACCGCTTCTTTGCGTCCGGTCTCGGTTCGACATCTACCGCACTTTCGACCTTAGCCCGCATTTCAGAACTCCAGGACTTCGGACCCCACGCGGAAAGTGCACTAATCGCCATATTACGATTGCGAACTACAGGACTGCTCAACCCTGCTTTTATCAATCTCCATCCATGTCCAGGAAAGCGGCGGAGATCCTGCAATATCCAATCAAGAGCCTGGTGTGGCTGGAAATTCGGCCCCAAGCCCAGTTCATCACCGGGACCGGTTTCGATTTGATCGAAAGGCAAAACTGACCCTGCAAAGGCTAACACCTCGTTTATCCGGCTCTCGTCCGTTTGCTGCATCAGCCGATACCAAGAGGATGATGTCAGTGGATTGGCCCGAACTCTCGAGAAATGTAATTCCCAGGTGTCAATCGAAAGCACTTGCGCCGCCTCATCGCCTTCATCGAAAATCTGGTCGTTTTCACTGGCAAGCGCGTCAGTCATTTTTGATCGCCAGCTCTCGCGGCATAGCACATCGTCGACAAGTGACCGCATATTTCCACGCCGGGAATCCGTCCATTGCTTCTGATCCCGCTTTTCCCATCCGTCTGTCTGGGACAAGAACCACTTCAATCTATCCACGGCTAGAAGATGTCGCAGGCCGAGATCAGTCCGCGACCAGACAAGGTTCAGATAACTCTCGCAGGCGTCTCCGGAATGCTCATAGTCGTCTATGTCCTCCGCCGGTCCACCCGCAATCAATGCGCGGATTATATCCGCAGCTGCATCAAGGAGAACGGGATCTACAAACTGTTCATTAAGAGCTTGATGGAGCTTCCCAGCGCGGGCGCAAATGCAGGCAAGGTATTCGTTCATGACCTCGTTTCTAAAGCCCTCGCGTAGCATCCAGGCTTGCATCTCCGGATCCTTTGTATCCTTCAGACGACCGACGATTTGCACTCGGCCCCAGCCATGGACCACCTTGGCCAAATCCCACAGAGCCTGCTCTGGATGCTCAGAAACTCGTGCCAGAGCGATGCCAGCGAAAAGAGTGAACTCCTCGGATTTTCCGAGTGTTCTGAGAAGCTCCGAATCCTGGGCGTTTCCGAATGTCCCGATCAGTGCCAATCCAAACTTGACCGCTTCGCGGTGTCCCGCGCGACTGGCAAAATACCGTCCAATCTCGCAGATACGCGCCTCATTTCGGGCGTGAGTTGAATTCGTCAACCGCTCTAATACTGCGTCGATACAGCCGACAAGGCCATCCTCAACGACAGCTTCGTAGAGAGTTCTTAGGGACTTGTTGTCGGCTTGCTGTTCCAATGCTTCAAGAGTGCTGACTATCGTAAAGACTCTCTTTTCCTTCGCAGCGCCTTCCGCTTGGTGTCCAAGCACGCCATCCATCGCACCGCCGATCCAACGTAAACTGTTTGGCTTAAATACTATTTCCTCGTCAGGAAGTGGTTCAATGACGCCACTACGGATTTGGTCGTAAATAGATCTCAACTCACCCCACGGAGGAGTAAGGGAATCTAGTGACCAGGGTCGTTTGTCGAACAAGCGAAACATGCATCACTCTCAAATTCTTAGATTGCTCTCAATTCATTCCGTTCTTTCTTTTCGCGCCATTATACTTATACCCTCATGCCCCCCACGAAATCCTCTTCGCCAAAACGGTCCGCCCACGAACGCCCCGCCTCGCCTTCAGCTTCTTGGATCACCCGCACTTCCCGAGGCCTCAAACTCCTCCAAGTCCCCGCCTTTTCCAAACTCCCCTGGCTTATCCACGCCTTTAGCACCCGCTCCGGCGGCATCTCCCCTGTCGAAAACGAAAAGGTCCTCAACCTCGGCTTCACCGACTGGGACACCCGCGCCAACGTCCAAGAAAACCGCCGCCGCTTCCAAACTGCCGCAGGCGCCCCCGATCTCCCCCTCATCACCCTAAAGCAATTTCACTCCGACGTAATCCACGTCTTCGACGACGCCCCATCCGACCCCTGCCGTGGCGACGCCTCTATCACCAACCGCCCCGGCCTCCTCCTCGCCATCCAAACCGCCGACTGCGTCCCCATCCTCCTGGTCGACACCAAAAAACGTGCCATCGCCGCTATCCACGCCGGCTGGCGCGGCACCTTGGCCCGCATCGCCGCCAAAACCATCGGCAAGATGCAAATGCACTTCGCCACCAACCCGCGCGATCTCCTCGCCGCCATCGGCCCCAGCATCGGCCCTTGCTGCTACGAAGTCGGCACCGAAGTCGCCACCCAATTCCTCTCCCAATTCGCCGACGCGCCCGCCTACTTCGACGAATTTCGCACCGGCGACGAACCCAATCCCATCCAGTGGCTCAACATGATGCCCCCAGGCCACCAACCTCCGCCCAAAGGCGTCCTCCTCGACCTCCGCAAAGCCAACCGCTCGCAACTCCAAGCCGCTGGCCTCCGCCCCCAAAACATCCACACCATCGACCTCTGCACCGCCTGCCACCCCGACCTCCTCTTCTCCTACCGCAAACAAGGCCCCGCCTCCGGCCGCCTGATGTCTGTAATTGCCCTCCGCTCCTAAAGTGGCACAGACTTCAGTCTGTGCGTTCGAGCCCTGTCTGCCTTTTCCCATTTTGGTTCTTGACAAATCATTACTTCAAGAGTATAAGAAACAATAGCTAACATTATGCCTTTTATTTCGTGCCGCCAGCATGTTGCTGGCGTTCTTGCTTTGAAGGGCTCCCCATTGCCTAAGCCCCCTATTTGCAACGCCGTTGAAGCACCCCGCAACCTTGCACTATTTGAGTGCAAATAAGCCCAAGCAAGTTATTTAGAATCACCACTTGCATAGATGTATCAAAACAAACAACTTTATCTTCCTTTAGAATGAATGTTTACGAAAAAACCAGGGGGGTGAGCCAGCCAAACTCCTCTCCATAGCGCGGTTCGCGCGCTATGAATCTTGGCTGTCCTCTTGCCGCGCCATCGGCTCCGCTACCGAAATTGCATGCTCACCATCGACTACTCGCTATCCACTACCGACTACGCACCCGTCTCAATCTGCGTCAACGCCAACTGACCGCAAGCCGCCATCACGTCTCGCCCGCGCGAATACCTGGTGAACACAGGCACGCCTCGGTCCAGCAAAATCTTATGAAAGGCTAGCACCCTCTCTGGCGCCGGCTCCGCGAACGGCAGCGCTCCCGGATTCCATGGAATCAAATTCACTTTCACGCGCCCCATCTCGCTCATCAACTTCGCCACGCGCCGCGCATCTTCCGGCGAGTCGTTCACCCCGCCCAGCAGCACATATTCAAACGTGAGGTATTCCCGCGACCCCCGCGGAAACTTCTTGCAAGCCTCGAGCAGCACGCTCAGTGGATACTTTCTGTTGATCGGCATCAAGGCATCGCGCTGCTCATCGCTCGATGCGTTCAATGAAATCGCCAGCTTCGGCCGAATTTTTTCCAGCGTAAGCCGCTCGATCCCCGGCACGATCCCGCTCGTCGAAAGCGTGGCATGCCTGGGCGCGATGGCCATTCCCGTGTTGTCCAACAAAATGCGCATCGCCGCCATCACCGCATCGTAATTCAGCAGCGGCTCGCCCTGGCCCATCAAAACGATATTCGTTTGCGGTGCCAGCTGCTCTTTGTGCTCCTCCAGCGGCAACAGCACCTGCGCGATAATCTCCCCCGCCGTCAAATTCCGAATCAACCCCAGCTGCGCCGTCAAACAAAACTGGCAATCCACCGCGCATCCCGCCTGCGTAGAAATACAAATGGTCTGTCGACCGTCGCTGGGCATAAACACCGCCTCGACAGACGCCGCGCGCAACGGTTTTCTCTTCTCTGTGCCCTCTGTGGCCTCTGCGTTAAAATCCTCACTTTCACCGCTGCTCAGCTCGAACAAATACCGCACCGATCCATCCGTCGAAGCGAATCGCTGCTTCACTATCGGCAAAGTAATCGTCGCCTCTTTCGCAAGCCGATCGCGCAAACTCGCCGGCAAATTCGTCATGTCTTCAAACGTAGATTTTCTTTCCGCATAAAGCGCGTGATAGATCTGCCCGCCGCGATACGCGGGCTCGCCCATCGCCTCGCAAATCTCGCGCAACTCCTCTTTCGATTTTCCAAGCAATTCCATCGATCATTCCCGCGACGCGATCTTCGCGCCGTTCCACCGCAAATCACCCTACAGAATATCGTGTTTCGCTGCTGGATTTCTTCTTTGCCTGCTTATCTTCTAGGTTTCGGCGTTATAATTTTCTGCCATGCCTAAACAAATTGCCACGGAGCAACTGAGCATCGCCGATTGGGTCAAAGGACTCTCCGCAATTCCCGAGCGCGGTTTCACTCTCGAAACCGTTCAAGACTACATCATCCAGCACGCCGTCCGCCCCGAAACGCTCGACAAGTACTGCTTCTTCTCCAAAGGCAATTACACCCGCAATCTGATTTTCAAAAACGATCTTTTCGAGTGCATGACCATCTGTTGGGAAATCGGCCAGAACAGCCGCATTCACAATCATCGCGACCAAAATTGCTGGATGTCCGCTCCCATCGGCCGGCTGAAGGTTCAGAACTTCCGCGTCGAGAACAAGGACGCGAGCTGCGGCACCTGCAAAATCGTCCCCACGGAAATTTACGAAATGGATGGCGCGCATCCCGTCCACGTGAATCCGCTCGAACCCGTTCACCAAGTCTTGAATCTACCCGAATTCAATCGGCGCGCGGTCAGCATCCACGTCTACTCGAAGCCCTTCGACAGCTGCGAAGTCTATACGCGCGAAAAAGGTACGTATGGCGACGTCCCGCTTCACTACACCAGCGAATACGGCAAGCTCCACCCCGACGAAAAACTCCTATAGCGCAGACGATAGCAGCAAAATGGAGAAGGTTTTCGAGGGAAGGCTTCGCAAGGAATGCTTTCCAACGGATGCTTTCTGAGGAATGGTCTCTGGGGAAAACAACCGGTCTATCGGTCTGACCCACCGAGGTTCGTGCGCGGCTTGCCGCGTCTGCTCTTCGATTCTTCGCTCTCCTGCTTCTCGTATTCGGCGAGTTCTTCGTCGCTGTAGGAATACGAATCGCGCGAAGCAAACATGGAGTTGGACCGCCCAGCCTGCTTTTTCTTTTTGCGCATGGCGCCAAACTCGTGCCGCACCTGGCGAATCGGTCCTTCGATGGCTTTCACTTCCACAAGCAGATCGCTGACTTTTTCGAGAAAATCGTGAAGGTGGAACGGACGGACAACATAAGGGACTCGGGCAAGCTCAAGCGCGCCGATGAACTGGCTGCCCGACATATCCGGTACAACATAGAGGACGCGGATACGTCCGCCCTCTTCATGCGAAACGCCGGCAAGTTCGCGAAGTGTGATGAAAGTTGGGGTGTTGATCCCGGCAAGGGCGACGTTGGCGATTACCAGGGACCATTCCCCGGACTTTAGCTCGGTCAGCAGCAGTTTGGGGTCCTGCACAAGGCGAACGCGCCAGCCCTCCGAATCGAGGATTTGACGCAGCGCCCCCTGGTTCTGATCGTCGTCATCCAGGATAAGGATGCCGACCTGCCTCGGCTGCACAGGAGGAAGGGTCGCCATTAAATAAGTATAGCGCCGGGCCGGAACCACGGGGGCAGGCAAACAAGGCCCTGCGGCGTATCGGCCAATGCCGGACCAAACCGGTCCAGGAGCTCTGGCCATGGCACCGAGACATTCGGGCATTGGCGTCACGAACCGAAGAGACAGAACCACTCGAGAAGACCTTGAGGCGTACAGCCAAAACTAACAGAAATTCCGGCCCCGAAACCTACCGACCGGAGACTTACTCGCCGATCACAAAATTGTACCCATCGTGAACTTTGACCTGACTTGTGCCATCCCAAAACACTCTGTAGACGGCCGCCGCGCCACCGGAAGTCTGGCGGCCGGTAAAGAAAATCTGCAGGCCATCCCGGGACCACTCGGCGTCGCTGCAAGACATATTTGGGGGGCTTAGAAGTACCCGTCGTTTCGAGCGTATTTCATAGAGGAAGAACACCTGTGCCGATTGCCCGGCATTACCCTTATTCGAGGCATCTTTGCTTGCGGCGACCTTCAAGGCAGCGACCGCCGCCGGCAGTAGTTCGGCGGAAACAAGCAGCAAGTCCGGATTGAGCGGGTGAATCCGCACAGTATTGCCGCTGGATAACCCAAACTGATCCTTGCCATATAAGTCCGCGCTGGAAAGAGTCTGCTTCACGATTCCGTCATCGCCTATCCAGGATAGCGTTTGCAAGTCGCCGGCGATAATCGTGTGTGCGTCCGCCCATCCTTGCATGCTCAAGGCTTCGCCGGGATAAACAAGCGCAGCCTTATCAGGTGCGTCCGCGGGAGTGGTCCAGAGCTGCCATTTGGAACCGTCAAATTTTGTGAAAGCTATGCGCGCGTCGTCGGGAGACCAGGATGCCCGCTGGATGGCGCCTCTCAGCAGCTCGGAAGATTTGCCTGTAGCCCAGTCGTACAGAAAAATGGTGCGTTCGTCACCTTGAGCGCCCTGCGCGGCGCCTTTCTGCGCGGTCGTGTAGAGCAGCCGTTTTCCATCATGCGAAAGAGCCGGCTGATAGCCACCCGTTCCTGGCACAGTCCGCGCAACAGCCCCGCGTTTCACAATCAGCCGGTCGCTCCCAGTAATATAAGCCACCGCGACAGGCGGTTTGAAGTGCGTCACCGTCGGCGGCGCGGGCTTGTCCTTGGTGTCGTCATCATCCTCGAGGGGCTGATTGTTGATTCGGGGAAAGAGTTCCGTGGCGACCCGCCCGCATCCTTGCAGCGGGCCAATCTGGGCGTGGTCGACCGACGCGGTGAAGACATATTTCACTGCGGAAGCGTTGTCAGCGCAGTTTTCCCGTGTGAGATGCACGGCTACTGCCGCGCCGGTCTGCGAGTCCTTGGCGTTGTAAGTCCATGTATCGGTGGCGCCTTCACGGACCACGTCCCCAGGATCCAGCGGAATGGGGGGATACCCTACGCGGTCCAGCCGCTCGGGCCCTTTTTGCCCGATCCGAAGGCTCCATGACTGATCTTTGCCCTCGATCAGCAGGAGAATGGGGAAGTGCGTGGACTGAGGGACGACCGACCCTGCGGCAGGCTTCTTCGTTTGGCTGGATGTGGAGGATGGGGAGGGGCGCGGGGCGGCGGCTTGCGGAGCAGGTTGTTGAGGTTGCGAAGGTTGTTGAACACTGGACTGCTGACCATTGAACTGTCGAATAGGGGATTGTTGGGCACTGGAAGGACGCAGCGCGGCCGAGAAGAAGAACGCGGACGCACCAAGAAGAAATCGTGCTAGTGGGGACTGTGGCACGCCGATCCTCCCGAATAAGCAGGATACCCCGCGGAGGGGCACGCAAACAATCAGGACGACGAGGCGCGATGCCTGAAGTTGGGCAATGGGATAAGGGCAATGTCTTTGACAAACAAAAAGCGAAAAGTCCTTGACACGGCGAACAAAAAGCGAAATACTCCTCTCGTGCTTCGAGGTGGGCTATGTCTCCAGTTCTTTCCTCCACGGCTAGGACCTTTGGTATCCGACGCCGCCCCGTTCGACAATCCACGGCAACACTCTTTCCTGTAAGCCCCTATGCGACAAGCCCAAAACCAAGGGCCGACGATACGCCAGGCGGCGTCCACAATGTTCATGGCACGAATGTCCATGACAAACTGGAAACCGCAGCGGTTGTCGGCTTAGGCGGCAGCACTTCGGGTTACTCCACGGCGGATTGCCCCCCGCTGACCTCGCGAGAGGCGGCTCCGCACGGCTGTGAAGGCCGCACGGATCACCGGACCCAGGAAGCTGCCGTACCGCTGGTGGGCATTGCCCGCCTCGCAGCATGCTCTCCTCCCGCGGAGAGCCACCGGAAATCGGCGGAACGGCCGGAATATTTTTTGCTGCCGGTGAAATCGATCTTGAACCGGTGCGACTCCGCGCGCGTGCCGTTCGATTGGACGATTAATCCTTACCGGGGATGCGAGTTTGGGTGCGTCTACTGTTACGCGCGCTACACGCACGAATACATGGAGCTGGACGGCGGCGAATTCGAGCGAAAGATTTTCGTGAAGAAGGATGCCGCGCCGCTGCTCGCTTACGACGTAGCGCGCAAGTATTCGTATGCTTCGGAAAGTTCCGGCGGCGAGAAGCCCGAGCATATTGCGATTGGCACGGCGACGGATCCGTATCAGCCTGCCGAGCGGGAATATGGCGTGACGCGCGCCTGCCTCGAAGAACTATCCAGACGCGAAGGGCTCAGCATTTCAGTGATCACCAAATCAAATCAGATCGTGCGCGACATCGATTTATTTAAACGCATTGCCGAGCGCTCAGAGCTTTCCCTAAACATTACGATCACGACGCTTCGCGCGCGGCTCGCGCGATTGCTCGAGCCGCGCGCGCCACGGCCTGATTTGCGAGTGGCCGCTGTGCGTCAGTTGCGCGACGCAGGTTTGCGGGTGGGCGTGTCGGCTTCGCCGCTGATTCCCGGAATTACCGACCGCGAAGGCGAGCTCGAAGCCGTGGCGGAAGCCGCGCATGATGCAGGAGCGCAGTGGTTTTTCTCCGGCGTGCTCTTTCTCATGCCGTCTTCTGCCAAACAATTCTTGCCGTTCGTTCGTGAAAAATTTCCCCGCCTGACGAAACAGTACGAGGACTGGTACACAAAAGAAGCCTATGCGCCCGAGAAATACCGCAAGCAGATCGCAGAACGCGTGGCACGTCTGAAACAAAAATACGGCTTCGATTCACGCCCCCAGCGCGATACCCAGCGGACAACTCCCTGCGCCCAAATGAAGCTCGGTTTGGATGTCACTGCCGCCACCACGGAATTAAAAGGGATGCGTTCCTGCGCCGCTGGTTAGAGGCACTGCCAAAACTGTAGTAGCATTTGGCACATGCGAATTTTGTCTGATTCTATTGGCTATTCTTTGCTTGGCTTGTCCCGGACTCCCGCAAGAACGAGGAACTACAACAGAGAAGCCCACTCAATTCGTGATTGGAATACACACCTTCTTCGATTTTGGTCCCCCCTTTGACTTCTACGAAATAATTTGCTCGTTCGCTCCCTTAGCAGACAATGGAGCTTACCATTCTAGAAAGAATGACGCTCATCACTCAGCGGTTGAGACCAATGCTTTGTCTCGAAGGAGAAACTCCAGAGTCGGCCATGGCTGAGGCGTGTAGCTGGGTCAAGATGATCGCAGGTGCGGCACAGCCGGTGTTGGTCGCCTATCCACTGAGTTTTGATTGGAGTTGGCTGTATTGGTATTTCATCCGATTCTCAGCCGAGGGATCTCCGTTTGCATACTCTCGTTGCTTTGATATTAAGACGGCTCTTGCTGTCAAAGCCTCAATTCCTATCTCGAAGCCGGTCGTTCCCGGATTGGTCCTTCACTTCGCTCCAGCCATCCGCACACACACCACGCCGTCGACGATGCGGTCGCGCAAGCCGAGATCCTCGCGAAGTTCGAGATTGCGAATGTGCTCGCTGACCGAACTCGCTGATCGTCGCTCGGCGACGGCTCGGGAATGCCGATCCCGCGCCGAAAGTCGCTGAAGCTCGAAGGAAAGCATGCGTTTCGCAACTGGATCCTTTGGACGTCGCGAAGCGTGTCCAAAGATCTGGATGGTCTTCAGCGGCGCTAAAGTCGCGATGCAGGTACAGTGCGGCAATCTAACTCGAATAATTCGCTCCGACATTTTGGACAGAGACATGTTTGATCCGGCTGCTCAAACACCTGAGCATACTTCCTGGACAATGCAACTGCTGCAGAGTTTGAACAAGTCCCTCGGTCCTGGGGTCATGGATAAGCCCATGTTAGAGATCACGAAAGCGGATGAGTTGCCGGACAAATCTTCCGATCCTGCGACCTTGGGACAGTTGGAAACGGGCAAGTATGACGGGCTCTTTCAAGGCGCGCCCGATAAACCGTCTGATTTATATCGCGCCGCTCAAGAGCGCCGGCCCCCTCCGACTGTAAAACTTCTGAACAGTTTACCGATCGCCCCAGAAAATTTTCCGCTGCCCGGATATCCGCCTCTTGCCAGGGTCACACGTACAGACGGAACGGTTTCTGTGAAAATTGAGGTTGATGCAAATGGTGCCGTTACCAATATCGTCTTTGAAAGCGGTCATCCGCTTCTGCGTGCGGCTGTGCAAGACTCAGTAAGTCACTGGAAATTTCCGAAAAGTGCGGCCTCCCAGGAGGTTGAGGCTACGATTCAATTCGCTCTGAACTGCCTCCCAACCGCTGAACAGAAATCACCAGCAAACTAGCGATGGCTGTTCCTCAGTGGGATGCCATAGCTTGCGGTTCTGGCGCCAGGTGGGCCTCGAAGTAGCCGAGGATGTTGGTGTAGACGTCGAGGTTGGTGCCTCGGCCTTCGAAGATGCCGTGCGTGCGGCCGGGGTAGACGCGCATGTCGAACTGCTTGCCGTGCGAGATCAATTTGTTGACCAGGAGCTCGAAACCCTGGAAGTGCACGTTGTCGTCGCCTGAACCGTGCATAATCATTAAGTCTCCGTGCAGCCCATCTGCAAAATTTATGGCCGAGCTTTGTTCGTAGGCTTTCGGGCTATCTTGCGGCAATCCCATATACCTCTCTTGATAGATGCTGTCGTAGAGGCGCTGATCGGGCACGGACGCGACGGAAACGCCGACGCTGTAAATCTCGGGATAGCGGAACATTAGATTGAGGGTTTCCGTTCCGCCGCCGCTCCATCCCCACACGCCGACTCGCTTCGGATCAATATAAGAATGCATCTTTTCAAGCGATTGAAGTGCAGTCGCCTGCTGTTGCGACGAAAGCGGCCCTACGTTTTCGTAGACGATTTTGCGCCAGTCGCGGCCGCGCGGCGCAGGAGTGCCCTGGTTGTCAAAGCTCGCTACCAGGTACCCGGCGCTGGTGAGCGCGCGGTCGAACATAGATGGCCAGCGATCCGCCGTTGTTTGTCCGGCAGGCTCGGAATAGACATTCACAATCAGAGCGTACTTTTTCGAGGGATCGAAATTCGGCGGCTTCATCAGCCAAGCGTCGACTGTTAAGCCGTTGCCCGCGTCCACCTTCAGAAATTCACCCGGACCGCCTGACAGCGGCTTCACGCGTTCGGCGAGCGCGGAATTCTCGGCGGTATTTCGCATAACGCGATGATCAGGCAGATGCACGACTTCCGATGTGGGCGGTGTATTGAATGAAGAGTAGTTGTGGAAGGCCCATTCGCCGCTCGGCGAAATGGTGTAGGAGTGAGTGCCTGGCTGATCTGGTGTAATGCGTTCCGGGGCTGCCGAGCCGTCCAACTTCGCGCGATAGAGGTAGCGCTGCGTTGGATTATCGGGCGACGCAATGAAGTAAATCCACTTTTCATCGGGGGTGACGCGCTCGAGGCGCACGACATCGAAGTCGCCGCGTGTGACAAGCTCCGCTTTCCCGGAATCGAGCGCGACGCGATACAGATGACGCCAGCCATCGCGCTCGCTCAGGACCAGAAATTCGCGTCCCTGATTGAGCCACGAGATAGAGTCATTCAGGTCCACCCAGGCGCGGTCCTCGTCGACGAACACCGTTCGCGAGACGCCGGATGCGGCATCGGCCAGCAAAAATTCATTTTTGTTCTGCAGACGGTTCATGTGTTGGAGCAAAATGTGGCTGGAATTGGCCCATTCCATTCGCGGAATGTAAAAATCATGAAGATCTCCGGCCGTCTGCATCCAGACAATTTGTCCGCTGGAGACGGTTGCGACGCCAACACGCACCGCGGAATTTTGCGTCCCAGGAAGTGGATACGGATATTGCAGAATTTGCGGATAGACGCCCGTACGCGGATAAGGAATTCCCGTGACAATCTCGCCGCGAGGCGCGCCGAGATCGTAAATCAGCGTGTAGATTCCCACGCCAGCCGTGTTGAATTGCCAGAAAGCGATCGAACGGCTGTCCGGGCTCCATGCGAAGCCATCGCGGATGTCAAATTCTTCCTCGTCCACCCAATCGGAAGTGCCGTTGATGACGGTCGCGGAGCCATCGTGCGTCAGTTGCGTGATTTTGCCGCTGGCCAGATCTTCCACGTAGACATTGTTGCCATGCACATAGCCGACCTTCGTGTTGTCTGGAGAAAATTTGGCAAACATCAAGCTGGACGCGGGAGCGTCTCCGCCGAGTTTGCGCAAGGCGCCGGTCTTTAGCTCGAGAACCCAATAATCTCCGCGCGTGTTCTGCCGCCAAACGGTCTGCGAATTTGTGAAAACGAGAAGCTGGCGTCCGTCAGCGGAGAACGCGTAGTCTTCGATGGGCAAAGGCCTTTTCCCGCCGGCGGGAATCAGGCGGTTGGCAGGGACCAGAATGTCCCGCGCGCCGGTGGCTGTCTGGTAGCGAACGATGTCGATGCCCGCGCCAGTCGCCGCCGGTTCCAGCGCGAGATAAAAGTCTCCATTGCCGAGCCATTCTCCGCCGCGAAAACTCTTCGGGCGAAATTCCGGATTGGCCATAGTGCGCGCCACAAGTTTGGCCGCGGCCTCGCGTTCTTGTGCCCGAGCAGCAGGAGGGACAAGGATCGCGCCGGCAATACTGAACAGGATCAGCGCGGCAAGTACGAAAAACGTGCTCGCTCGTGGCGTTCTGCGCCGCACACAATACCCGTGTCCCGCGTCAAACATTTCGGCCCTCCATTGGAAAATTGCGCAAGAAAAATACTACCAGATTCCACCTCTTGGCTTCCGCCAACAAAGTGACGTCAGCGATGATGCTGTGGGATTCTGCGCTTTTCGGCTCGGACTCGGCGGAAAATTCGCCGCACAAGAATCGCCGGAGTCAGCTGGATAGCCGCATTGAACGGCGTTCAGTTTTCTTTAGAATCTGCCCAGGCGGATTCGCACGACTTCCGGCTCCTGGTGGAAGTTCAAACCACGGTCCGTCTCGTCGCCATTCAACAGGCGCAACATCTTCCACACGCCATTCTCGTAGATGCCTGCTTCGGCCGAAAGAATCTGCATACGCAAGCCCGGCAAGCGGCCGGGCGTGTGAAAGCTAACGCTGGCATCTATTCCTGTCACCAAGAACTCGTCCGGCCCAACTTGCGCCACAAGCGCAACTCCATGAGAGTCGGTCGTACCAGGAGGCCGACGTCCATCGAATTGGGGAAAACCAAACGATACGGTTGCCTGCCATGCGCCGAAATCCAATTCTTGCCGCGCCTGTCCGGCCTCTTCCACTGAAGTTTTTAGCTTCCCTTCGAAATTCAGCTTGGCGATTTCTCTGTCCATCGAACCGATCAGCGCAAAATTCCTCGCATGCGCTTTGATGGGTTCGTCGCCGAGGATGTTCCATCCTGTCTGGTCCACTCCAAATGGCGCAAATCCGATGGCCCCCTCTCCCAAAGCGGTGAACAAGAACTTGGCAAAACTGTCTATCCTTCCGATTTCGGGGATTAACAGAGGATTGTCAGGCCGCCGATAGGCGTTGATGACGTCCTGAACGAATCCGGCATCGCTCGCATAAATGTCGGGCGCAATCGCATCGAGGGAAGGAGCCAGCTTGCGCCATATCCCCACGTACTTCTGCACCGCGCCCCCGCTGGGATACTGAATGCCGGGGATCCTCACGGCTCTCTCGGGCAATTCTCCCGGCGGGTAACTGAGCCACACATTCATGGAAAGCGGAATCGCGAATTCAGCCTTGCCTGCGGCGGCGATTTCATTGAGATAGTGCGCCTGGTGGTACAGTTGGAAAATTTCATCCGCCTCGGAATCAAAGACTTGGCTCCAAGTGCCCGGAGATTTGTGCGCAATCGCCAGCAAGTCCGCCGGAACCTGGCCGGCAAACTCGGCGTTTGCAGTGGGAGAAAAATCGCGCACGCTTCCGACAATGCCCGATTCATTTTCCACCTGGACCATCAGGATGGTGTGCTCCACTCCATCCAGAACTTTCAGATGGCTCATCAGAGCCGTAAACGCCGCTTTATCCGCGTCCAGATTTGCCCGCGAATTTGCGCTAAGTACGTCTATCGGTTCGCCATCCGCTTTGATCACGCGCGGAAACCGTTCCGGATTCGTCTTGATCCACTGCGGAACGTAATGCATGTTCCCGTTTTTCCAGGTGCCGAACCACAGCAGCACAACGTGCAGGCTGTGTTCGCGTGCGCCTTTCACAACCGCGTCTACATTCGTAAAGTCGAACTGGCCCGGCTGAGGCTCCATTTGTTCCCAGTAAACGGGCGCTTCCAGCGTGTTGGCGTGAAGTGCGGCGAGCGATTGCCACACTTGCGGCAGTTCCGAGGGCCACGCGCTCGAGTTGTGAATTTGTCCTCCCAGGATGAGATACGGACTCCCGTCCACGAAAAGCGCCCAGCGCCCATCCTTCTGAACAAGCTTGGGAGCGTCCGCAGCTAAGACAAGTGCGGGCGCAACGAAAGCCAACAATACGAGAACAAGGAGACGCTGCAAACGATTCACGAGTTTCACCTCGCGCATAATATAGGCGTGCCATGCGGCGTTCGCAAGCGAGCGTCGCTGCCCGCATGTTCGGCTAACCACGGCCCAGCTCCTCAAGCGGTCAATCGGAATGGATCACGGAACAATGATGCGCGATTCCTCGCGCTTGAGTTCGGGAGCGGCGGGGAATTGGCCGCGAAGAAATTCGAGATAGCGGCGGGCGCGAGGGCGGCCGTTGGTGCGCAGCAAGCCCATACGATAGAGAAAGACCAGCAGAGAGAAAACTTCGGAGTCCTTGATGGGCGCTTCGTTTGCAAACGCCGAGGAACCTGGGCGCTGCTCGGCCTGCTGCTGCTTCGCTTCGTTCAGGAATTGGGCGAGCGCGGCGTACAGTTCTCGGGGAAGCACGGCGTCCGGAGGCTTTTCATAGTAGATCCCAGAGCCGAGCGTTTTGTAGGTTTCGGCGAGCGCCTGGAACGCAGCAAGAACGTCGGCATCGGTTGTGGCCGGATGCGACACCGAGAATTTCGCCACGGCGAACGCCAATCCTGAAAGCACATTTTGGTGCGCGTAAATGACGTCTTGCGATATTTTCACGTCGAGCAGCGGCGTGTCTTCGGGAAGCGCGCGCGGGTGCTGATCCTCGTAGCGATGGGCGGCGATCAAATAGCTGCAATCCGAAGGGCAATCGATCGAAACTTCGCGTTCCGTGCCGCAGCAGACGGCGCAGATTTTCTCGCCTTGAGCGGGACAGAATCTTGCAGCTTTGCGTTTTTCGCAAATTGGACAGGACACAGCGGCTCCCAAAAACTCACGGACAAACCAGCAGAGTACCCCGCGAACGGCTAAATGACAAAATCTCCGAGAGCCAAAACAGCTGGAAACCGAAACCTCTAGAAAACGAAACTGCGGCGAACCATGGTCTCGTCGCCTGAATGAATAGAGATGGAGTCGGCGGGACGAGGCGGAAAATTCGCGCCGGGAATCGTGGGGAGGTCGCTGGAGCGGTCCACCAAGACAACCTTCACCGGGTCTGCGCCCTGAACGTGGAGCAGCAGGTCGATGCCTTCGGCGGGCGGATTGGCGTAGTCGAAACTCCACTCGCCCGACTGGCGCCAGCGCGCTTCAGAAGGCTTGCCAAGATCATGGTCGTTCACGGCGGCGCTGAGAACTTCGGCTTGCGCAATGCCCACGTGGATGGTGCGTGCATGCCGCGGCGAAGTGATGCGGAGATGAAGAGTGCGCGTGTTGCCATCGGAAGTATTCTCGAGCAACTCGGCCTGCGGCGGCACAAGCGCAAGGGCCGGAGCCTCATGCTGTAAGAAATCGATGGGGTACCACGCCGGATAGAAATCCGGTAACTTGCCCCGCGATGGCGATGCGCCGACGTACTGAGCGGTCCAGGAATCAACGCGGGCGGCGGAACTGGTCCATAGGGCTTTGCCGGTATCGGCATCCAGAGCATATGCGACCAGGCTCGGCTTCGGATGCGCGGCGGAGTAGCGAGTCGTCGACGCCGCCACGCCGCACAAGATCAGCGAGACGGCCACCGCAAGGAGCGGCAGAAGTTTGCCCGCGGATTCAAGGACGGGGTCAAGAAAAGGCAGTAGCAGAATGAAAAGTATGCCGAATGTCACGCTAAGGAGTGGCGTGCCGACGGTGGTAAAGCCGAGCGCGGTGAAAAAACCTTTCAAAAGTGGTGCGAAGATAAGCAGCGCTGGCAAACTCAACACGCAAAGAATGCAGGCCGTGACAAAAGGGAGATGACCGGGACGAAAAGCAACCATGGCCGTCGCCAGCAGAGCCACAAGCAGCGGCCAAGCGAAGACATAGCTGCCGCCCGGCAGCCATTTCGAAGTCACAAGAACGAGGAGAAAGATCAAGATCGCGCCCCCAAGAAAATACTCGGGAGAAGCGATTTTCTTGCGGAACAGTCCATAGAACATGGCCAGAATCGCGGCGAGCAGAGCAAAGAGCCCCAGAACGTAGAGCGTGTTTTGATCCAGCGGGCCTTCGGGAAGAGCGTGGAGATGAAGCCATCGGACGGCGAGCACAAAGCCCAGGCCCGTAAGCAAAAGCAAAATAAGCACGCCGATCTGCGCAAGAAAGCTGATGAGAATTGCTGACAGGCTCGTTTGCCACGCGCCATTAGCGTAGAAAATCACGCCGAACAGCAGGACTCCCGAAACAAGCGCAAGCGGCCAGAGGAAGCGCGTGGAATAGCGCACGAAGAAATTTCCGGGAATTGAAAAGTAGACGGCATCGCGGTCCTGGAGATGAGCGAGATCGGCGTTGCCGAGACTGCGAGCCAGCGATAGCGCGTTTTCGCCGTGCTGCTGCAGGCTGCCGCGGTCGAGCGAGGGAACATTATCCAGAGGTGTGTGATATGCCTCCCAGTGGCCGATGAAGGCAAAGTTGAGCCCGGCGTCGCCGGACTTCTTGAACACGGTCATGTCCGTGTCATTGGGCATGTGCTTGTAGATTTCGTAGGTGAGCGAGGAGCCGGAAGGATGCGGCGCGGCCTGCGCGAAAATCTGCACGAGGCGGCCATTGCCCTCGCTGGTTTCAAACATTTGTGATTCGCCTGAGTTACCGCGTGCTTCGAAGTTAACGGCCACGCGCACATCTTTGGCCGCGGGATTTTCAGCGGCAAACGCGGAAGCGCCAAGCAGTCCGTCTTCTTCACCATCGGTGAACAGGAAAATCACGTCATTGCGCAAGGGCGGTTCGGCTCGTAACGCGCGAAGCGTTTCGAGCAACGCTGCGACGCCCGCGCCGTCGTCGCCTGCGCCGGGTCCGGCGGGAACGGAATCGTAATGCGCAACGAGTGCGACAGCATCCGCTGCCCCGCTTGTGCCTTTCAGTCGAGCAACGATATTTTCGACGGTGCCGGCGACTTCGTAACGCGGGGTGACGCCGGTGGCGAGCTGAATTTCGGGCGCGACGTCAAGGGCTGTGAGCCGAGAGACAAGATAATCGCGCACGCGGTCATGCTCGGGGGAGCCGATGGGATGAGGCGCCGTTGCGAATGCGTTCAGATAGACGAGCGCGCGCTCCGCCGAGAAAACATCTTGCGGGGACGACTCGGGAAGCGGCGCCGGCACGCCCTCATGCACGGCGCACACGGCCGCGGCCAGCAGAACAAACAGAAAAATAAGCCAACTCGCTGAACGGTTTTCCACGATGACCAACCTCGATTAAGGGCTGGAAAGGCGATAGTAGTGCCGCCGGGTTCCGAAGGGCAAGCCAGGATTCGCTTGGAAAATTCTCACGCCATGATGACTTTGTTGCGGAAGCGGCGCGCGGCAACGAATAGCAAAAGCGCCCCCATGGCGAAGAGTACCAGAGCGTTCGTCCAAAGATCCTGAATTCCCGCCCCGCGCAGAATGATGCCGCGCGTAATGTTGATGAAATAGCTCGCGGGAACGAGATAGCTCAGCATCCGAAAAATATACGGCATCGTTTCGCGCGGGAAAATGTAACCCGAGAAGAAAACGCTGGGGAGGATGGTAAGAAAAGCCAGCTGCATGGCTTGGCCTTGCGTCCCGGCTTTGCTGGAAATCAAGATCCCGAGCGAGAGCGAGACAAACAAGTAAGGCAGGGAAATGAAAGCGAGAAGAATGACGCTGCCATGAATGGGGATTTGGAAGACAAAACGCGTGGCTGCGACGATAAGACAAAGCTCGAAAAAGCCGATCCCGAAATAGGGAAGCAGCTTGCCAAGAAGCAGGCCGTACGGCTGCACGGGCGTAACAAACAGTTGTTCGAGAGTGCCGTTTTCCTTTTCACGAACGATGGCGAACGCGGTAAGAAACGTTGTGACGTTGAGCAACAGGATGGCCGTCAGACCCGGAAGAAAGAAATTCGGCGACCGCGAATCGGGATTGAAAAGAAGCTCGGGCCGCATGTCCACTGCAAAAGAAGCGCCCGCGGGCAGAACGCGGCGAAGCGATTCGTCGAGCCCGATGGAATTCGTGACGTTGATGGCGATTCCCGCGACGGAGGAATCCGATCCGTCGATGAGCACAAGAACTTGCGCGCTCTGGCCATGAAGAAGGCGGTCGGAATAATCGACGGGAATCTTGATGCCCACTCGCGCGTCGCCGCTGACAATCGCCCGGTTCATGGCCTCGTCGCTTTCGACGTAGCGAAGGATGTGAAAAGTGTCCGAATTCTTGAGCCTGTCGATCAATTCGCGGCTTTCGCGGCGGTTGTCCGCGTTGAAGACCACGGTATTGACCTGGCGGATGTTCGTGTCGATGCCAAAGCCGAGCAGCACCATTTGCAGAATGGGAATGATCAGGGAAAAGAAAAGCGTCGCGGAATCGCGGCGCACGTGCAGAACTTCCTTATAAAAAACGGCGCCAAAACCTCGGAAGGCGTTAGGCACGAACGGTCTCCTGCGCAGTTTGGTACTGAGAGGAAAGCTCGACGAACACGTCTTCGAGGCTGGGCATGAGCGGGCGGATCTCGGAGACAGCGACGTTCTGTTTTGCAAACAGGGCGCTGAGTTCGCCTAGGGCGAAGTCTTTTTCGACGAGCGCGTGGATGGAGTCGCCGTAGATCGTGGCGCTGCGAACCGCGGGAATCGTGCGCGCGATGCGCAGCGCGCGCGTCGCGTCGGGCGTGACGATCCCCACCCGGCGCGTCCCGATGGGCTGAATCTGCGGAAGCTCCTTGAGGGCCCGCGGAGTTCCGTCGGCGATAATTTTGCCGAAATAGATATACGCGACGTGATTGCAGCGCTCGGCTTCGTCCATGTAGTGCGTGGTAACAAAGAAAGTCATGCCGCGCCCGGAAAGATCGAAGAGCAAATCCCAAAGCTCGCGCCGCGCGACAGGATCGATGCCCGCGGTTGGTTCGTCGAGGAAAAGAAGCTTGGGCTCATGGAGCATGGCGCAGCCGAGAGCGAGGCGCTGCTTCCAACCGCCGGAAAGTTGCGCGGACAGGCGATTCAAATAAGGCGCAAGGCCATTTAGTTCGATGGTCTCCTCGATCCGCCGTTTTAGCCTGGCGGAATCGAGCCCATAAATGCGGCCGTAGAACTGCAGATTTTCCGCCACCGTCAAATCGTAATAGAGGCTGTAATTTTGCGACATGTAGCCGATGCGTTCGCGGATCGCTTCGGAATCCGTGCGCACATCGAGTCCTTCCACCCATGCGGAGCCCGCGCTGAGCGGCAAAAGGCCCGTGAGCATTTTGATCACGGTTGTTTTTCCGCTGCCGTTAGGCCCGAGAAATCCGAAGATCTCGCCCTTCTCGACGCGAAAGCTCACATCATTCACGGCGGTGAAATCCCCGAATCGCCGGACAAGATTTTCGGCGAAGATGCAAGCCTCCGCCGGAGTTTGTGGCGCGGTCGTCAAGGGCTAGGTGCCCGCTTTCAGCGTCACGTCCGCGGCCATGCCCGCCAGCACGCGTCCCGCGGGATCGTCGATCCGTATCTTCACACCGAACACTTCGTGAACGCGTTCGTTGCGCGTTTCCACATTGCGCGGCAGAAATTCCGCCTGTTGATTGATCTGTTCGACGACACCGTCAAATACCGTGTTCGGAAAGGAATCGACGCGCACTTCCGCTTTTTGCCCGAGATGGATGCGCCCGTACTCCGTCTCTGGAACGTAAATCCGAACGTAGATCTGATCTTTTTCGAGCAGCGTCGCGATGGGTGTATTCGGCGCGATCAAGTCGCCAGGACGGACATCGAGCACCTCGACCGTGGCCTCCGACGGCGCCACAACTTGCCGTTCGCGAAACCGCGCTTGATCGTAGGCGTACGCTGCCTTGGCTGCTTCCACGTCCTCGCGCCGGTTTCCGCTCTCATACTTCTCCAGCGTCGCCAGTTTCTCTTCGTAAGTTGCCTTGGCCGAGGCGATTTCTTCGGGGCGGTAGCCACGCTTCAGTTCGGTGAGCTTGTGTTGGAGGCTTTGCTGCTGCGCGACGGCCATCTTCCAATCGGCTTCCGCTGTATCGCGTTGCTGTTTCGAGACCAGGTCTTTTTTTGCCAGAGCGTCGTAACGCTGAAAATCGAGGTGCGTGCGAACTTCATCGGCGGCCGCGCGTTCCACGTCGGCTTGCGCCGCGTCGACGTCTTCCTTGCGGTACCCGCGCAAACGCAGTTCGTATTCGGCTTTTGCCTGCTCCGCCTCGGCGCGGGCCTCGGCGATGTCTTCTTTCCGATAGCCGCGTTCTGATTTTTCCGCGGCGGCCCGCGTCTGATCGAGCGAGGCCAGCAATTCCTTGTCGTCAAAGGTGATCATGATTTGGCCGGCGTGTACGATATCTCCTTCGCGCACCAGAACTTTGTCGATGCGGCCGCCCACTTCCGAGCCCACGCGAATGTTCCGGGCTTCGACCGTGCCGGAGCCTCGCAGCGCGTCATCGCGACGAAACCATGTTGCGTAAACGGCCGTGGCGCCGAGAATGCCCGCGACCAGGATTAGGACGACGATGCCTTTGCGGCTCATAAAATCAATCTCCACAGGTAAAAAGCGGAACTCCGATCAACGAAGTTTCAGAGGGTGCAGGTTCGGCTGATGCAACGGCGGCATCGCGCGGAGCGAGGCCGGACCAAAGCACGTGAAACGCGGACTCAATGCGAGCGTGCAAAGTCGCGTCGCCGTGCAACGACCAAAGCAAAAGAGTGCCAAAGATAGTCTGTCGAAAAACGTGCGCGATCTCGGCGGCGGGGAGGTCGTTGCGAATTTCGCCACGTTCCTGGCCAAGCTGGACGATCTCTGTGTGCAGAGCATGGACGCGTTCCTGCAAATCCAGCATCGCTTCCCGGACAGGAGTGGTTGAGAGATAGGCCTGCAGAAGAGTCCGAATAATCCCAGGGTGGCGAATGGGTTCCTGGGTCATGCGGAGGCCCAGCGAGCGAAGAAACTGCGGCATCGATTCGCGGCTCCAGCGCGCTTCTTCGATCGCAGCCTGCAGCTTCGCCAGTTGCATCTCTCCAAAGGCCAATAGGATGTGATCCTTGCTCGGAAAGTAGTTGAAAAATGTGCCCTTGCCAACGTCCGCCGCTTCCGTGATATCTTCCACGGTAGTCTCGGTAAATCCTTTCTTAGCAAAGAGATCCAAGGCGGCGCGGAATAGACGCTCGCGCGTTTCGACGGTGCGCCGTTCGCGGCGGCCGTGAAGAGTTGGGGTCACTGGAAGGCGGGAAGAGGAAGCTCTGGGATGGGCGTTCTTGACCATGACTCATAAATGACTGTAGGTCATAAATGGGCACGTGTCAACATCTTTCTGCCCGATGGCCCATCCAAAATGGCGAAAGCCCCGGCATTCGCCGAGGCCCTCGTTACCTTCAAGATTTGTGCCGTTGAAATAGTTTGCTGAATTATTTTACTGAATTTTGTCCGTCTATTCCTTCAAGGAATTCGGATCAGAAAGGTTCTTGGGAGACTTCCGGTTCAGATAAGCGATCATTTGCTGAGCAGCGGGAGGCACAGGGACTGCACCCCGGAAGATGATGGCCTCGGCGCCAACTTGTTTTCCGTAAACACGTTCATTGGCGTCATTGTCCGGGCGAACCGTCGAACCTTCCAGAGAGATGCCTGCAAACAGCCCACGTGCGCGCGAATAGCTCAACACTTCGGCTCGCAGACTGGCATCCGTAGAGGCGTCCGCCGAGCGACCCTTGGGACCGGCGGCAACGGAAGCGTCGGCTCCGAGCTTTACCTTGTTCTTGAGAATCGAGTGTGCGCCGCGCGGATTCATCACCAGCAGGACGAAGTCAGTGGCTTGCCCGCCGATTTGGAAACCGATGCTGCCGCCTTCGAGAGCCATCATCGAAGGGGCGCTCCACGGTCCCGTGTAGTGTTCGCCGGTGCGGCACGTCATCGAGCCGCGGCCGTAGCTGCCGCCGACGATAAAGGCGGCCTTTAAAACCGAGGGATAAACGATGATGCATTCGGCTCTGTCGATGAGATCTTCCGGAATGTCATCGGGAATATCCATAACTTCCTTAATTACGGTTCCGCAATTCTCCAGACGGTCGGCTTCTTTGCGGTCGGCTTGGGCTACCAGGGGCGGTGCGATGAACGCCAAGGCCATGAGGCAAGAACCAATCTGTTTAATCAAATTTCACCTCGCTGAAATTTACTGGGCTAATCAATCATAGGTTGCCCAAGGTCCAGGCGCAACCAACAGTTTGTGAGGGGCCGATTTCGGTGCCGTTCAACATTAAAGATAGATGCGCCTGGCAGGCGAAATGTTGCGCAGGCTTTCGACTATACTTTCACCTGCGTTGATTAGCGGGCAGAGGAAACATGGGCTTACGAAGATTTCTTAAACGAAGCGCGAGCGCAGCAGTAATGGTCGTCGGCATTCTGGCGGCGTCCGGCGGGAACGCAGAGTCGAATCCGGGGCAAGCGCCAGCTTGCTGCGCGGCGAAGCGGGATGCCAGGCTCGAAAAGCATTCTTTCAAACAGGCCGCGTCGGAGGCGCGCTTTGGGGCTCGGGTGGACGCGTTGCTGGGTGCGATGCCTGCGAGCAAAGGCGATTGGGGGCTGCTGATCGTCGATGCCCAGACGGGCGAAACACTCTACGCAAAAAATCCCGACAGTTATTTTGTGCCGGCTTCGAATATGAAACTGTTTACGACTGCGCTGGCTTTGGCGAAACTCGGGCCGGATTATAAATTTCACACCACGCTCGAAACGCGCGGCACGATTTCGCCGGAGGGAAGGCTTTCCGGCGACTTGATTCTCGTAGGGCGGGGCGATCCGAATCTTTCGAACCGCAAATTTCCGTTCGATTTGAAGGAAGAGTTCGACGGGCCTCCGGAAAAAACGCTAGCAGAGCTTCTCGATGGCCTGATCGCGCACGGCGTTAAGGAGATTGCCGGCGATGTCATCGGAGACGACAGTTATTTTCCGCGTGATCGCTATCCCAACGGATGGGAAATCGATGACATGGTGTGGGAATACGGCGCGGCGATTTCCGCCATCGTGGTGGACGACAACACCGTGGCTCTAACGCTGAAGCCGGGCGAAAGAATGGGAGACCCGGTGCAGGCGACGGTCGCGCCGTTGACGCCGGACTTCGCGTTGCAGAACGACGTGACGACCTCGGCGGCGGATGTAAAATCGGATTTGACGCTGACGCGCGAGCCGGGCGCGAGTCTCGTGGTGGTGCGCGGAACGCTGCCGGCAAGAAGCGCGCCGAGGAAACTGGTGCTGGCGATCGAAGAGCCGGCGCAGCATGCCGCGTCGTTGCTTGCCGGGCTGCTGGCCGAGCGTGGAATAAAACTCGATGGAAAAGTCCGCGCAGTTCACGTTCCGGAGACGGATACGACCCCGCGGACAATTCTCGCGGAACATGTCTCCGTGCCACTCGGCGATTCCGTGAAGCTCATCAACAAAATCAGCCAGAACTTGCATGCGGAGATGCTGCTGCGGACCGCCGCGCGCCAAAACGGCTTATGGAGCACACCGGAAGAGATGCTGAAAACGCCGCAGGATTTTTATGCCGCCGCCGGAATCGCGCCGGAAGACGTAATTCAGACGGACGGCTCCGGACTTTCGCGGCACGATTTGATCACGCCTCGAGCCGTTGTGACTCTACTGAAATACGCCGAGGAGCAGACGTGGTTTGCGCCGTACTACGCATCGCTGCCCGTTGCTGGCATTGACGGCTCTCTACAGGACCGCATGAAAGGCACCATCGCCGCGGGAAGAATTCACGCGAAGACCGGATCGGTCGAGCATGTGAGGACGCTCTCCGGTTTCGCCGAACTGCCGGATGGGCGGAGGCTGATCTTTTCTTTTTTGAGCAACAATCAAGGCGGAACGAATCACGAAGCGGCCGATGCGTTGAACGGGCTCTGCGTGGCGATGATCGAGGAGCTTAATGGAACGGCGCCGGCAGCCGTTCCCGCCGCCGAGCCTGTCGAACCGAAATGAAGAGCTGAGCAAACCGATGCGAAAACAGCGGATGATCACGGTTTTCGGAAGCTCGCGGCCTGGCGAAGACGACGCGGAATATGCGGAAGCGAGGCGGCTGGGGCGCGCGCTCGCGGAACGCGGCTTTGAGGTTTGCAGCGGCGGTTACGGCGGCGTGATGGCTGCGGTTTCGCGAGGCGCGAAAGAAGCCGGCGGAAAAACGCTTGGCGTGACGGCGCAATTTTTCAAGAAAGCGAAACTGAATCCGTGGATCGATGTGGAAGTCCGAAGGAAAACCTGGCAGGCGCGGCTGTTTGAGCTGATTCGTCGCGGCGATGGATTTGTCGCGTGCAAGGGCGGGACGGGAACACTGGTCGAGCTGGCGGTTGTGTGGGAGATGCTGAACAAGGCCGTGATAGCTGCGAAACCGTTTGTCACGCTGGGCGATTTTTGGAGGCCGATTCTCGATCGCGTTCGGGAAGTGGAAGTGGCGCACAGTGCGCCGTGGGGCGAAGCGACGGGAAGACTGGTCCATGTCGCCGCGACAGTCGACGAAGCCGCGGATTATTTGAAGGGGAGTCTGAAGTAGGGCGAAACAAAAAATGTCGCGGACGGCGCAAGACGTATTGGAGTTTGACAAGCTGCGCGAATTGCTGCGGCTGCGGACGACGTGCGCGCCGGGGCGCCGGGCGGTCGATGAGCTTGAATTCGGCACGGATCGCGCCGCGTTGGAAGCGGCGTTTGCGCTGATTCGCGAAGCGCGGGAATGGCTGCGCGGCGGCGGGGAATTGGGATTTGGCGGGCTGGCCGATCCGCGGAATTGGCTTGAAAAAATCGAAGGCCCGGGAATTGTACTCGAAGCGAAGGAACTGTTGGATGTGTCGTCGCTGCTGGAAACCGCAAGCTGGCTGCGCGGACAATTCCGGGAAGAGGCCACGAAATTTCCTTTACTCTCGGCGCGCGTGGCTTCGCTCGGAGATTTTCGCGAGGTGCTGACGGCCATTCGGCGATGTGTGCTGCCGAATGGCGAGATCGGCGATGACGCCTCGTCCGCGCTAAGGCGCGTTCGCGCAAGTATCACACAGACGCGCGAATCGATCCAGAAAACGCTGAAACAGATTTTGCGTTCGCGCAACGCGGAAGCGGGAGAGGATTACGTCACGCTGCGTAATGAACGATTCGTGATTCCCGTGCGTGCGGAAAGCCGTCGAAGCGTTCCCGGAATTGTGCATGGCGCCAGCGGAACGGGACAGACCGTTTTTCTCGAGCCGCTTGAGACGGTGGAAGCGAATAACGAACTCACGCAGCTTTCCGAGGACGAAGCGGCGGAAATTCTCAGAATTTTGCGCGGATTGACGGAGCGGCTGCAGCTCGTTCATGGACCATTGCTCGACGCAGCCGCGACCATCGCAGAACTCGACAGCGTTTTCGCACGCGGGCGCTTCGCACGTGATTTCGACGCGGCTATGCCGGAATTTTCCGGCTCCGCGGAAATGCGTTTAGTGGACGCTCGGCATCCCGTGCTGGAAGACAAGTTGCGCCACGAAGATCGCGCGATCGTGCCGATGACGCTCAGTCTGGGCGGGGCGGAAAAAGTTCTCGTGATTAGCGGGCCAAACACCGGCGGCAAAACCGTCGCGCTGAAGACGACGGGGCTTGCGGCGCTGTCAGCGCAATCCGGTATTCCCGTGGCGGCGCAGCGCGCGGTGCTGCCGATTTTTGACCGCATCCTTGTAGACATCGGCGACGAGCAATCCATTGCCGCGGACCTCTCGACGTTTTCCGCGCACATGCTCAATTTGAAGGCCATGCTCGATCTCGCAACGCCGCAGTCACTGGCACTGGTCGATGAAATGGGCACCGGGACGGCTCCGGAAGAAGGGGCGGCGCTGGCGGTGGCGTTGCTCGATGAATTTCGCGCGAAGAATTGCATCGTCCTCGCTACCACGCATCACGACCGGTTGAAGGCTTACGCTTCGACGACGCCAGGTGTCGTGAATGCCGCAGTGGAATTCGACGACGTAAATTTGCGGCCGACATACCGGCTGATGGTCGGCGTACCCGGAGGCTCGAGCGGAATCGCGATTGCGCAGCGGCTTGGCCTCGCGGCTTCGATCATTGAAAGAGCACGGGCTTTGCTGACGCCGGAATCGCGCGAAGCTGCCGACTTGATCGCGTATTTGCATCGCAGCCGCGATGAACTCGATCGCATGCAGCAGCAGATGGCGTCAGAGCGGCACGCGCTCGAAGAGGAACGCAAGAAGCTGCGCACGGAGTGGGTCGAGCGCCAGCAAAAACGCATAAAGGAACTCGAAGTGCAGTTCGCCGAGATGCAGAAGCGCTTTGACGAAAATATCGCGCGGGTGATCGAGGCCGTAAAAGAGCGCGAGTTGCGAGCCTCGCTCGAAAAAACCGCAAGGCGCAAGGGCCAGGACATCCGCAGTGAAGCCCGAGAAGAGCTCAATGCCGCAGTCGTGCAAACCATTTCCGAGTCGCAATCGGATTTGGGCACAAGCTCTTCAATTCAGGAACCAATTCGCGCCGAGGCGCTGCAGCCCGGCGCGCGAATTCGCGTACGCGGATTCAGCAAGCCGGTCATTTTTCGCCGGCTGGATGGCTCGTCGGCGGAAATCGAAGCCGGCCCTTTGCGAATGAAAGTCGCTATCGACGAAATCGTGGGCGTGGAACAGATAGCCGGCGGCGTAGCAGCGCGGGCGGGGCAAGCCCCGCCCTTACAGTCGTCGGGCCGAGGTGGTGTCACCGTGACCGCGCAACCCGGCGAGGGCGCAGCTTCCGGCGAGATCAACGTGATTGGCATGCGCGTGGAAGAAGCAACCGAGCGCGTCGATAAATATCTCGATGAAGCCGCGCTGGCGAACCAGACGCGGGTGCGAATCATTCACGGCCACGGAACCGGCGCACTGCGCAAAGGCCTAGGCGAATTCCTAAAATCGCATCCGCTTGTTCAGCGCACCACGTTTGAGACCGAAGAGCGCGGCGGCAAGGCCATCACGATCGTCGAACTGAGAGCCTAATGAAGGAAACATACACCTTTTAGCTTTTCTTACCTATCATTCTCTGGTAAAACTCACCCCTCAGATAGCCGAAGACGCAGAGGTAGAGCAAGCCTGATTGGTTTCTGCAGCGATTAGCGAGGTGACCTTGTTCAAAACTGGTGCGACCTTTTGTCTATTTGTCCCTCTTATAGCAATCGGATCCGGTTACTGCATTCACCTAAAACTCGGCAGCGATTCTCTGAATGCATGGGGCGCTTATCTCTCAGGATGCGGAGCACTGACCTTAGCATTGGCTGCGATTGTCGCAGGTTTCCTCGCTATCAACGATTACCGCAGCAGAGTACTGGCCGAGAAATCCAACTGGTTTCTGCAGCTTTACGAGAAACTCTTCGAAAATCCGCAGTACAAGTATGTGCGACGAAAACTGGATTACGGGGACACAGATGAGATTAAGATGCTCATTCATCGCGATGCGCAAAGCCTGGAGTTTACGGAGGCTCAGCAAACGATTTTTGACGAGTTCACGGATTACCTCAACTTTTTTGAATTCATTGCCCACCTTAAGGAAATCGGGCAGGTAACATCGGAAGACATAAGAGCCACCTTCGATTATTATTTGAAACTTCTGACGAAGGCTCGAAACCCTGAAATTCGACAATATCTTGAGAAGGAAGGATTCGAGAATCTTGATAGACTACTGCTAGAGTATGAGAGTCAAGTCAAAAGTCATCCAGCGTGATGGGTCCGCCACGGGCAGAAAGATTCGCCCGCTTCGTCAATCGTCCGCGCCGCAATATCTTTTCGTCTATGGAACTTTGAAACGCAGGGGCAAGTCTCACAATCAATTGCGCAAGGAGAACGGCGTTCGATTCAGGAGTTCGGCGCGCATTCGAGCAGAACTCTTTAGCTTGCGCGGCGGAGAATATCCCGGCGCTGTGCTCACCTCGGCCCCGAGCCGATTTGTCAAAGGCGATCTCTTCGTTTTGCAGAATCCTCAAGAAACGCTGCCGAGTCTCGATGAGTTTGAGGGCGTTGACGAGGGCTTGTTTCGCCGGGAACTTGTTGATGCATGGACCCGCGGACGCCGAGTCAAAGCATGGGTCTATGTTTACGCGCGTCCGCTGACGGATGCTGAGCCGATTCCTGCCGGGATATATTCCTCTCACTAGTTTCGTTACAATCCTCGATGTAGCCGTGGCGGAAGCGGGATCATTCGCGGAACGCGTTAAGCAGCAGGCGGACATCGTTCGCGTGGTGGGCGAATACGTGCGCCTGAAAAAGACCGGCAAGGATTTTTCAGGGCTTTGCCCGTTTCATCAGGAAAAAACTCCTTCGTTTACGGTGTCTCCGATCAAGCAGATTTTTTATTGTTTCGGGTGCGGCAAGGGCGGCGACGTTTTCAATTTTGTGATGGACATGGAGAAATCGGCGTTTCCGGAAGCGGTGCGAACCGTTGCCGAGAAGTGCGGGATTGCGATTCCACGGCCCAGAGAACGGTCGCCGGAGGAACGACAGGAGAATCAGCAGCGTTCGGCGTTGGTCGAGATGCATCGAGAGGCGCAGACATTTTTCACAAAGCAGATTTCCGGGACGCTCGAAGGCAAAGCTGCACGGGCTTATCTCGAGGACCGCGGGCTCGATACCAAAGCGATTGACCGGTTCGGAATAGGTTACGCGCCGAGTGACGGAGACGCGTTGCTGCGATTTCTCAAGCAAAAATATCAGGACAAATTGCTAGTTGAATCCGGACTGATCTCGCGCGGGGACCAGGGCGGTCGAATGTTCGACCGCTTCCGGCGTCGCATTACGTTCCCTATCGCGAATGACTCGGGAAAGATCGTCGCGTTTGGGGCGCGCGCGCTCGGCGACGATCAGCCAAAATATTTGAACTCGCCGGAGACGCCGATCTACTCGAAGAGCAACGTGCTGTATCACATGGACCGCGCAAAAGAAGCGCTGCGGCGGTCGGATTTTGCGGTGCTGGTCGAAGGCTACATGGATGCGATCGCCGTGGCGCGAGCGGGAATCAGCAACGTGGTGGCAAGCTGCGGGACAAGCCTCGCGGAGCCGCAGATCAAATTGCTGAGCCGTTTTACGAAGCGCGTGATCATTAATTATGACCCGGACAACGCGGGCCAGTTGGCTGCGGAGCGATCCGTGGCGCTGCTGCTCGAACAAGATTTTGAGGTGCGCGTGCTAGCGTTGCCGCAGGTTGGCGACAAGAAAGCTGATCCGGATTTGTTTATCCGTGAGCGGGGCGTTGAGGAGTACACCAAACTGCTGAAAGACTCACCGCCATACGTGGACTACTTGATCGCGCGCGCGCGAAAGATGGATTTGACGACCGGAGAAGGGAAGCGGCGCGCCGTGAATTTTCTCCTGCCCTACGTTCAAAAGATTCCAAACACGATTCTTCGCTCGGAATGGGCGACGCGGATCGCGCAGCAGTTGCACCTGGACGAGCCGGTGTTGCGCGCGGCGCTAAGCAAAGCAGCCACGCAGCGCCACAGCGAACTGAAGATTCAACCCGAGTTGGTGGGCCGCTCGGCGAAGCCAGTTGAGCGGCGACTGATCCGCATGCTGGCGGAGGCCGAGGGATTCCGTCGCGAACTGGCGCAACGGCTTCATGCGGCGCAGCTCCATCAAGGGCTCGAGACCGAAAAAGTTTTCGCGGCGCTGATCGCCGCGAGCCTGGCCGATGAGCCGATGCAAGCAACCGAAGTTGCCGCGCGGCTGGAAGAACGCGACCGGCGAATACTCTTCGAGATTCTCTTCGAGGAAGCCAGCGAGCCGACCTGGGAAGAGGCGGTCAGCTGCGTCGAAGCTTTGCAGCACCGGCAAGCCGAGCGGGAGCTGGCCGAGGTGCAGCGAAGCATCGAGGCGAACCCCACGGTGACGGAGATGCGCGGGCTGCTGGAGAAGAAACAGGACCTGATGCGGCGGCTGGCGGCGGCTAGATAAAAGGGCAGAATAGATAGTTCGTTGGTGTGCGGCTCGGGCTTCCTACTCGATAATGTTCAGGAGCACAGACTGAAGTCTGTGCCACCGGGCTCTGGTCAGGCGTCTTGCAATAAACACCTGGTTAACAATAATACCCTCCCCCTCCCCTTTTTTCGTAAACACGGATTCTAAAGGGTTTAGGTCCTCTTGTAAGTGGCCTAGAATCAACAGTTCGGATAGCTTCTACAAGTGTTGATTCTAATGGGTTTGCGGGCAGGCATTCGTCTGGGGAATTCGGCATTTCAGAGCGCTTTGGCAGCGCGAGGGACGGTGTTTTCAACTTACTCCGGGTGCTAAGCTTTAGCGCCAAGACTGCCTGGCTCGGCGCTGCATTCGATGTGCCGGGCCGTGCAGAATTGGCGGATCGCGAAACAACTGGGAAGAGCAGAGCCAGGATTGGCTGTGCCACGGCGCCTACGCAAAATAAAAAAGCGGCAGAAGGTCTGCCACGCGAATCTGTCTACCATGCCCCTTGCGACTATTATAGCAGCGGAGCTGGCTGAATCAACTGGTCAGAAGAGCAGGTCGACTCCCGACTCACCAAACGCGTTTCGGAGTGCCGGGCCGGTAAGAGCAGGCCCCGATGCCGAGAGCTGCCACCGCATGTGAGATAACCGATGCCATTTAGATCTATCTGTTTTTGCTTGCCGGACATCATATACATGCAAAGGCCTTCTGGTTTCGATGTCGAGCCTAATTGGTGCCTTAGCGGAGCCTCGTGCACGACCGGAGGGCGGGTTGCTGGAGAGGGCGGGCTAGGAGATCATGCGCTTGCACCGTTGGCAGTCACTTTTTCCACAGATTTCCACTGATTAAAATGTTGACCGGGATGGAGTTAAGCGTGTAGCGTAATAGGGTTTCGCGAGTAACGGATTGGCACCTAACTGCATCTATATAGATGTACTTAGAGACAGGGCGACGTACTCTGAGATTGAAAAGCGGGCGAAGTACGGGCAAGCGTCAAGCTGGCATCGCGGCACAGCGCAGAGGAATTCACAAAAAGACGAGCAATCTGGTGGGGAGATTTCCCCATGGTTCTTTTTTTGGTGACCGCAGAGGAGTCTGCTGCGCAAGCGTGGCATACTGCCTGCGCATTTGCGATGGGTTTTCGCCGGCCCTTCACAAGAGATTTTTGCCGACACTGACCGGCGGCACTTGGGATTGTTTGTAAAAGTTTGGAGGAATTCGTGGCAGCAGTGGGTCTTGAAGAAAAATATGATGCAGTAAAGCAGCTCATTGCCGTAGGCAAAGAGCGCGGCTACCTGCTTTACGATGAAGTGAACGATTCGCTTCCAGCGGAGGTGCATTCCTCGGAAGAGATCGACGACCTTCTCACTACATTCGAGCGGAACGGAATCGAGATTTACGAAGATCAAGCGTCGGCGAAAGCGGCGCGGGCGGTCGAGGTGTCGACCGAAGGCGGCGATCGCGATGCGGCCGTGAAGGACGAGGCGCATTCGGACGAAGGCGGCAGCGATCTGGACCTGACGCCGGGGTCTCTCGAAAAGACGAATGATCCTGTGCGCATGTATTTGCGCGAGATGGGCACCGTGCCGCTGTTGACGCGCGAAGGCGAAGTGACCATCGCGAAGCGCATCGAGCGCGGGCAGTTGGTGGTGATGAAGTCGATCACGCGCTCGCCGATCGTGATCAAGGAATTGATTGCGGTGGGCGAGGATTTGCGGAAGGGCGCGCGGTCGATCAAAGAGATCGTGCAGTTTGACGACGAAGAGCTGACCGAAGAGAAGATCGCGAACAAGACGAAGCAGACGCTGAAGTACATCGACAAGATTGCGAAGCTGTACGACTTGGCGTTGAAGCAAGCGGAAAAGCTGGAGAACACGCCGAAGGCGAAGAAGCGCCCGTACATGAAGGCGAAGTGGGCGGTATCGCGGACGCGCGTGGAGATTTCCGTCGAGATTCGCGGGATTGATTTCAATCCGTTTGAGAAGAAGCGGCTGATCGACAAGATGCGTGGGACGGTCGAGCGACTGCAGTCTTTGGAGCGCGAGGCGGGACGGCTCGAACGGCGGGTAGATGCTGCAAAAGGCGACGTGGCGGCGGAAGCGCGCAAGGAATTGCGGACGCGGCGCACGGAGCTGAAAGATATTGAAGAGGCGAGCGAAGTCGGGCTCACTGAACTGAAGCGCACGCTAACGTTCATTCACCGCGGCGAAGCGGAAGCGGAACAGGCGAAGAAGGAATTGATTGAAGCCAACCTTCGGTTGGTGGTTTCGATTGCGAAAAAATATACGAACCGCGGCTTGCAGTTCCTGGATTTGATTCAGGAAGGCAACATCGGCTTGATGAAGGCCGTGGACAAGTTCGAGTGGCGCCGAGGATACAAGTTTTCGACGTATGCGACGTGGTGGATCCGGCAGGCGATTACGCGCGCGATTGCCGACCAGGCGCGCACGATTCGTATTCCGGTGCACATGATCGAGACGATCAACAAGCTGGTGCGCACGAGCCGCCAGTTGGTGCAGGAACTGGGGCGCGAGCCGACCTCGGAAGAAATCGCCAAGCGCATGGACATTCCCGTGTCCAAGGTGCGCAAGATTTTGAAGATTGCGCAGGAGCCGATTTCGCTCGAGACGCCGATTGGCGAGGAAGAAGATTCGCATCTTGGCGATTTCATCGAAGACAAGGCGGTGGTTTCGCCGTCGGATGCGGTGATCAATTTGAATTTGAAAGAGCAGACGTCTTCCGTCTTGAAGACGCTGACGCCGCGCGAGGAAAAAGTCATCAAGATGCGGTTTGGGTTGGATGACGGCAGCGAGCACACGCTGGAAGAAGTTGGGCAGTCGTTTGCCGTGACGCGCGAGCGCATCCGGCAAATCGAAGCGAAAGCGTTGCGCAAGTTGCGGCATCCATCGCGCTCGCGGAAGTTGCGGGCATTTTTGGAAGGACCTTCGCGGGATTACTTGTAGAAGGAAGTGAGTAGTGGGCAGTTAGCAGTGCGTAGCGCAAAATCGAAATCGAGACGCCCCGAGAGATCGGGGCGTTTTTATTTTGAGTTGAAGCCAATGGATGGGACGCGAGAGAAACGCTTGAGTACGCGGATCGACGATGCCACGGCGAGGACGAGAAAACCTCCAAGGACATAAAGAAACACTGGAATATCCGACTGCGCTTCGGGATGGAGATTTCGGCCGACGGCGTAGTTGACGGCAGTAGCGGCGACAACGAGGGCAGCGCATCCGAACCAAGCAAAATAGCCGCTTAAGAAGGCAAGCGTTTCCTCACGATGATCGGGGGCCAGCCAGTACTCTCTATTGGGAAGATTGATCATGGCAACGGGCATCCTGGAGATGATCGCCGAAATGCCGAACGTCAAGAACGCGGCAATCGCGATGGTTCCGGCGAAGAATTCGAAGAAGACGGACTTCGGCTGCCAGCCGTTGGCGACGCTGCGCGCATTGAAGTGAGACGCGACCACCTCGGGCAATTGCGCGTAATTGGACCAAAAATAAATCGACGCGAGAACGGCCAGCAACACAAAGATCATTTTGGGAAGGCGCGAATCCAAGTTAGGTTCTCCCGTCCAGGAACAAGCTTAGCGGAGGGAATAAAAAGACGCCGTTGCATCTCTTTTGCGCATTTCGAATGAGTTATTGGGGGAATGGGCGCTTCAGAACGCCTTCAAACATTCGTCGGCATGTTGAATAATGCCTTGTGGCGACTGCTCGGTGCGGATTTCCATCCTGGCTGAACACAGCGTAGGACTTCCCTTGCTACTTACTGCATGAGCTGGCGGGCGCGGGAAGCGGAAAGAGTTGCGCCTGTGTAGAGCAGAGCGAGCAAGGCATAGCCGGCGACCAGGCCGACACTCTGCGCGATGATGCCGAGAGAAAAACTCATGAAGAGCTGTACGACGGTCGTGAGGATGGCCATGGCGGATTGCGTGCGTCCCATGAAGTGGCGCGGGACGATGGACATGAGTCCGGACTGCGCCGTGACGCCGCCAACGGCGCGGCAAAGTCCGAAAATGACTTGCAATGTAACCGCGCCAGTGAGAAAGGCAACGAAAGGCGTGGCCATGTGCCCAATGGCGAGAATGGCGCACGCCGCAACGTAGAGAGGCATGCGTACCGAGCTGCGAAGCTGGCTGGCAATGAGGCCGCCCGTGATCGCGCCGGTGGCCCAGCCGGCTTCGAGAAAGCCGAGGCCGCGCGCGCCAGAATGCAGGATGTCGTTCACAAGAGCCACCAAGACAACGTTGCCGCTGACGACGCCTGCCATCATGATCGCGTGCGTGACGCCGAGCGAGCGCACCAGCGGCTGTTGTTTGAGATAGGCGAAACCTTCCTTCAGATCGGAATAGACCGCGAGCGAGAGGCCAGCTTCCGCGACTTCCGGATTTTCGCCAGATTCCAGAGCTTCCGCGGTGGCTTCCGTAGCTTCGGAATATTCGCGGGGATATTTCAGATGATCGCGCGGAGAGACGTAACCGCTGCGCGTGCAGTAAAGGCAATATGCGGAGACGAAGTAGGTGAGGCCATCGATGCAGAGAATGCCCGCGATGCCGGCGCGGTCATAGAGGAAGCCGACGAGTGCGCCGGCGATGAGCATGCCGCTTTGCACGCCAATGAGGACGGCGGCGTTGGCGCCCGTAAACTGGCTGGCGGGAATCACTTCCTGGACGAGGGCGTTGACGGTGGCCCAGTACATCGCGGAGCCCGTGCCGGTGATGAGCGTCATGGCGTAAAGATGCCAGAGATGGAGATTGCCGCTCCACGCGACGTAAGCGGTGGCCAGAACGAAAATACCGCGAACGAGGTCGAGGGAAAGACCGAGATAGCGGCGGTCAAAGCGATCGATCAATACACCGCCGAGAAAAGGAATGAAGAGGCCGGGCAGCGTGACGACGATAACCTGCAGGCTGACTTTTACGGTGGAATGCGTGGCGGCCATGATGTACCAGCTCACGCCGACGAAGTTCATGCCGCTGCCAAAGAGCGATACGAACATGGCGACAAAGAAATAGCGGAAGCCGCGCTGCGCCCAGATCAGCTTCCAGTCCACACGAGGTGTCGTCGCGGTTGCCATGAAGCCATCTAGCTTACTATCGTAGGCGCGCGGATTTGCGTGCGGAGAAGCGTATGGTTTACATCTGTTCACGTCTGGCTTCGCCGGCTTGAACTCAGGGAATCGAAAGTGGGTCTTCGTGGGAAACGAAGTGAAGTGCACGGTGCGATTTGGCAAGGAAGTCTCGGAAGGGAAGGCGCTGCTGGAAACGAGCGAAGTTCTTTTTCGCGGCGCGTTCCGGCTGAAGATTCCGTTCACTTCGATCAAGTCGGCGAAAGCGGTTGACGGCGAACTGCACCTGCAAACCACAAACGGATTGGCGGTTTTTGAGATTGGGCCTGCAGCGGAAAAGTGGCGCGAAAGGATACTTCATCCAAAAACGCGGATTGAAAAAATCGGCGTGAAGCCTTGGGCGAAAGTTTCGTTGTTCGGCGTTTTCGATTCTGACTTTTTGAACGAACTACAATCTCTTTCCGGTTCGTTGACCAAGAACAAACTCGCTCCCGATTCCGACACGATTTTCTTCGCCGCTGATTCACTAAAAACGCTTTCTGGCGTCGCGAAAATTGCCAAATCACTGAAAGGCGCCGCAGCACTGTGGATCGTTTATCCCAAAGGCCAAAAACACATCACCGAAAACGACGTAATCGCCACCGGCCGGAAAACAGGGCTAAAAGATGTGAAAGTCGTTGGCTTCTCTGCGACGCACACCGCGTTGAAATTCGTCCTCCCGCTCGACAAGCGTTAGACCCACGTGGTCCTCTCCAAAGAGCACAGGCGCGTAGTTTCGTTTTTGGCCCTCCCAATTTCGGCACTAAGATGGCAGCGTGAGATCCTTATTGGACGTGCGCGGATTGACGGTCGAATTGCCGACACCGAACGGCTGGGTGCGGCCTGTGAATGAGGTGTCGCTGCGCATTGATGCGGGAGAATCTCTTGGGTTGGTGGGGGAGTCGGGAAGCGGGAAGACGGCCTCCCGGTTGTGGCGCAGGTCGCCTCGCCCATCGCGGTTATGCGCGCGGGCAAGTTCGTAGAGGTTGGCCCACCCCCCGGCACGTCCTCCATCAGCCAGCGCACACGAATACGCAGGAACTGCTGGCGGCCGTACCCGCCTTGCCCGCGCGCTAGTTTGGCAAGTTGCGAAGGGCCGCAGCTTTGTTTCCGGCCCGGGGTCTTGACGGTCTCTTCCTGACATTCCTGGCCGGAGTAGGCTAGAATCCGCTCATTGAAATCTTTGGAGCGCTCCCTGCGTAATGCCTGGCAGAGAGCTTTTCCTAACCTCGTGGTGGAGGATTTTCCGATGGCAACGACAATCGCCGTTTCTCCAGATGCTCCGGAGCCGCAGCCGCAAATGGGCGCAATCAGCCGTGTTTTTGGCGTGCTGTTTTCGCCGCAGAAGACATTCGAAGATATTGTCAGGAGGCCGGGTTGGTTGGTACCTATCGCCCTGCTAACCGTACTCAGCATTGCGGTGAGCTTCGGCTTGAACCAGCGTGTGAACTGGCGGGAATTCATGAGCCAGCAAATCGAAAAGAGCCCACAGGGCGCGCAATTGTCCGCAGATCAAAAGGAGCAGCGGATAGAAGCTGGCGCCAAGTTTGCGCCGATTTCTACCTACGTGTTCGGCACTCTGGGTCCTCTGCTTATCGCACTCATCATGGCGCTGGTGATGTGGGGAGCTTATAGCCTGCTCGGCGGGACGAACACGAACTTCAGCACGGCCCTGGCTATCACCGCGCACGCTTTCATGACTGGGCTTATCAGTAGTCCCCTATTCCTGCTGGTGATTTACCTCAAGGCACCGGGAACGATCGATCTGGACAATCCAATCGCGACAAATCTTGGCGCATTTTTGCCGGATGATTCAGCGAAATGGCTGGTTGCGCTCTGCAAATCGTTCGACGTGTTCACTTTCTGGACGCTCATTCTCATCGCTATCGGATTTGCAGTCACGAGCCCGAAAAAGCTCAAGGGCAGCAAGCCTTATGTGATTGCGTTTGGCGTGTGGGCGGCGTATGTGGTTTGCCGCGTGGGATTCGCGTTCGCCTTCTCCTGATACACTCGAAGGGTGAATTTTTCGTTTGAAATAACGAAGACAGATCCAACGGGCGCGCGGCGCGGCGTTTTGCATACGCCGCACGGCGCGGTGCAGACTCCGTTCTTTATGCCGGTGGGGACGCAGGCCACTGTGAAGGCGTTGCGCAACGAAGCGCTGGAAGAAATCGGCGCGGAAATCATCCTCGCAAATACCTATCATTTATATTTGAGGCCGGGCCATGAAGCGGTGCGCAAGCTCGGCGGTTTGCATAAGTTCATGTCCTGGCCTCGCGCGATTCTTACGGATTCGGGCGGGTTCCAGGTTTTCAGTCTTTCGGAGTTGCGCAAAGTAACGGATGAGGGCGTGCGGTTTCGTTCGCACCTGGATGGTTCGGAGCACATGCTCACGCCCGAGAAGGCGGCGGAGATTCAGCTGGCGCTCGGGTCGGACATTGTGATGGTGCTGGATGAGTGCATCGAGACTCCGGCGCCCCGGGACAAAGCGGAAGCGGCGGTTGCGCGCACGACAAAATGGGCTGCGCGTGCCCGAAAGTATTTCACCGGGCAAGCTAGCCAGAGCGGGGAGCTTGCGCAATGGCAATACGGGATTGTGCAGGGAGCGACTTTCGCTGATCTGCGGCGCGCGAGTACGCAGCAACTTCTTGAATTGGATTTTCCTGGATACGCGGTCGGCGGTCTCGCTGTCGGCGAACCGCATGCGCTCACTTGCGAGATGACGGGCGAAGTCACCGCGCTTCTGCCGGGCGACCGGCCGCGCTATCTGATGGGCGTCGGCAAGCCTGAACAAATCGCTGACTACGTGGCGCTCGGCATCGACATGATGGACTGCGTGCTGCCAACGCGCGCCGCGCGCCACGCGTGCCTTTACACGAGCGAAGGCCGCGTGCTGATCAAAAATGCGCGTTACGCCGCGGACCAGCGCCCGCCCGATCCTAACTGCGCGTGCTCCGTTTGCCGCCGCTACACGCGCGCGTATCTTCGTCATCTTTTCGCTGCCGGAGAATTCACCGCGGCGATCCTGGCCACCCACCACAATGTCCACTTTTACCTTGACTTAATGCGGCAAATCCGCGAGGCTATCGAGTTTGGGAACCTAGCGAATTTCTCATCTGAGATGCACGCGCGCTATGCTGTAAGCCCGGCCTGAACGTTGGACCGGAATAGCGTCCGAGATTCTTCCTGTGCGGCCCGCTTTGCACCGGGGCTGACCTGCGTGGCAACACGAGCAGAGAATCCGGCGGGCTGTGGGAGCGGGCATTTAAAACCGCCGGGCTGATGCCCTCTTTTGTGGCGCCCGGCCCGCAAGAGTTTCGCGAAAGGAACGGAGCACGAGTCGATGACGTTTGCTGCGATTTTGTTTCAAGCTTCAGGACCGGCGAGTTTCTTGGGCAATCCGCTGGTCATGATGATTGTGGTGATGGCCATCTTTTACGTGATGCTGATTTTGCCTCAGCAGCGCCAGCGCAAGAAGACCCAGGCGATGATCGCGGCGCTCAAATCCGGCGATAAAGTCGTTACCGGCAGCGGCATCTATGGAACCATCAATGGCATTGACGGCGAGACGGTCATCCTCAAAATCGCCGACTCCGGCTCAGCTCCGGTAAAAATACGCATTGCGCGCTCGGCAATCGCCCAGGTGGAGGCATCGGAAGATGCGAAATAAACCCGCCGGCGGCCGGATCACGCGTTCAACTACCTGACCATGAACCCTAATCTGAAGTGGAAAGCGGTTTTTATCGTTGTTGTGATTGTGGGCTGCATTTACGGCCTGATCGGGCTGCCGACGTTCCCGACTTCCGGGACGCAGCTGAAAAATAACTTCGCTCACCAGATCAAGCTCGGGCTTGATCTGCAGGGCGGCACGCAGCTCGTGATTCAGGTGCAAGTGCAGGAGGCCATCGCGCAAGAGACGGACCAGATGGTCGAGCGCATTACCACCTGGCTGCGGGGCAAGAACATCACCTATGACGAAGTTCGCCGCGTGGACGACACGCACATCCTGGTGCGCAATGTGGATACCACAAGGCTGTCGGATTTTCGCGACTATATAGTCCAGCAGTACGGCAACGTTTGGGACATGGAGCCTACCGCGGGCGATCCGACCGGCTACACGCTGACGATGAGAGTGGGCGCCGTCTCCCAGCTACAAGAAAGTACGATGACGCAGACGCTCGAGACCATCGATCGGCGCGTCAACGCTCTGGGCTTGACAGAGCCGACCATTCAGTTGCGGGGCGGTGCTAACAGCAACGAGATTCTTGTGCAACTGCCCGGCGAAGGCGATCCTGCGCGCGTGAAGGGCGTCATCTCGGAAGGCGGACAACTGGAACTGCGGCTCGTCGAGGACCCGGTTGTGTACACCTCGCAGACCGATGCTCTGAGCAAGCATGGCGGCGTGTTGCCTCCTAATACGGAGCTTGTCCCGGGAAGAGTGGAATCCAATTCAGCTTCGCCGACCCAGCCGCAAGGGGAAGGTTGGTACATCCTGAGCCGCGGGGCAGTGGTTACCGGCCGGGATCTTCGCAGCGCCACGGAAAATCGCAACACGAATAACCCGGGCCAGTGGGTCGTGGACTTTACGCTCTCCGGAGAAGCCGCCAGCCGGTTTGGGCCTTTCACGCAGCAAAATATCGGCCGGCAAATGGCTATCGTGCTCGATCACAGCGTTTATTCAGCGCCTGTCATCAACGGGCGCATCGATGATTCCGGCATGATCGAAGGTAATTTCAGCCAGGAATCCTCGCATGATCTGGCGATCGTCCTGAAAGCTGGGGCGCTTCCGGCGTCCATCAAGTATCTCGCGGAGCACACGGTTGGACCGTCGCTCGGAGCCGATTCTATCCGCCACGGTGTGCAAGCTTCCATTTTGAGCTTGGTAGTGGTGATGATCTTCATGCTGTTCTACTACCGAATTTCCGGAGCAAACGCGGTTCTCGCGTTAATCCTCAACTTGGTTATCTTGCTGGCGGCGTTGGCTTATTTCGGCGCGGTGCTTACGTTGCCCGGCATTGCCGGCGTGATCCTGACGATTGGTATGGGCGTGGACTCGAACGTTCTGGTGTTCGAGCGCATCCGTGAAGAATTGCGCAATGGCAAGTCGGCGGCCTCGGCGGTGGACGCAGGCTTCGAGAAAGCCTTCCTGACCATTATCGACACCCACGTTACGACGGTCGTTTCCGCCTTCTTCCTATTCCTGTTTGGCACCGGTCCTATTCGCGGGTTTGCCATCACCCTGACGGTCGGTTTGATCGCCAACGTGTTCACGGCCATCTACGTATCGAAGACGATTTTCCAGTATCACCTGGCTAAGATGGACCGCCAAAGCGAGTTGAGCATCTAGGCTTTGCGAGGGGGCTGTACTAGGACGTACAGGGCCAAAGATTTGCTAGAACAGAACGAGAGAGTGGTAGCCATTTCCGGCGGCGCCTCCCAGTATTTCTGGGGTGCCTGTGGGAACATTCCTGCGGACGCTGGAGTCTAAGGAAGGGAAGCATAAGCCGAATGATCGAGCTATTTAAGACGCCCAATATCGACTGGATGGGCAAAGCCAAGTATTTCTATGCTCTTAGCGCTATTTTACTGATTGGCGGCTGGACTTCCGTCTTCCTTAAAGGCGGTCCCACGGGCGGCGGATTGCCTTACAGCATCGATTTCAAGGGTGGCACGAACGTGGATGTTCGCTTCGCTCAGCCGCCCAACATAGAACGGCTCCGCAGCGGCTTATCCGCGCAAGGCGTCGGCGATAACGAAATCCAAACCATTGGTGATATCACAAGTTCCAACTCGAATGAGGTGCTTATCTTCGTTGGACAGAAGGGGCAAGGCGAGGAAGCCGGAGAGTCCAGCAAGACGCGAATCCTGAGTGCGCTCAACGCGATCTACGGAGTGCAGAACTCTTCCAAGGCCGACTTCAATGCCGCCACTCCTTCCACCCTGGCTGTTTTTCTGACGCAACACGATCCGCTGCTGCTCTCGACGAATGCCGGCGACCGCTACCAAGTACTTGCAAAAAGAATTCTGGATTATCGCGATACCACCAGCCGCGGGGTTCTGACCAATTTCGATGACCTTTCAAAGGTCGATGGCGTCACTCCGGCCGTGCTTACCGTTTTGAAAGACAACTATGCGCTGGGCTCCTTCGCGATTCGCGGCGTCGAGATTGTCGGCCCCAAAGTCGGAGGCGAGCTTCGCCGCCAGGCGATCTACGTAACCCTCTATGCTTTGGGAGGCATGCTGGTATATATTGCCTTTCGATTCGAGCTGGTTTACGGGGCGGCTGCGGTCCTTGCGGTGTTTCACGATGTTTTGATCACGCTGGGCTTTTTCTCGCTGCTACATTTCGAGATATCGCTGACGGTTATCGCGGCTCTTCTCACACTGGTTGGATATTCGATGAACGATACCATCGTCATTTTCGACCGCATCCGGGAAAACAATCGTCTGTTGCGGCGACAGCCGTTTATCGAGGTTGTGAACACCTCCATCAATCAGACTCTCTCCCGGACGATACTGACCAGTGGATTGACTTTCCTCACAGTGCTCGTTCTGTTTCTTATGGGCGGCCAGGTGCTTCGTGCTTTCTCCTTTGCTCTGGTGGTGGGGATTGTGGTAGGAACATACTCCAGTTTTGGTATTGCTGCACCGTTGGTCGTCGCCTGGAATCAGTGGCGCGGCGGCCACGGTGCTGTGGTAGGCACCGGACCCGCAGCCGGAAACAAACCCCGGGGAAGTGAAGGCGTTCCAGGACGTCTCGCTCCTGCCGGGAGGAGGTAGGATCCATGTTTGAAGATATGGTGCTTTCAGGGAAAACGAAACGGACGAACAAGCCTTGGACCGTGGTGCTTTCGCTGGTGATCCAGGCCGTCCTCGTTGGCATCTTGATCCTCATTCCGCTGATCTATACGGAAGCGCTTCCCAGAACCATGATGGCGACCATGCTCACCGCGCCGCCGCCACCCCCTCCTCCGCCCCCTCCGCCGCCTCCCGCAGCGATTGTGCACATCAAGCCGCAAGTGCACTTGATGGATGCGGGCAAACTTTTGCAGCCGAAAGAAATCCCTAAGGACATCAAGATTATTAAGGAAGACGCGCCTGATATGGCCGGGGTGCAAGGTGGAGTTCCCGGCGGCGTACCCGGTGGATCGATGGGCGGCGTAATTGGCGGCGTCATCGGTGGAATGGGCGGAGCTCCGCCGCCGCCGAAGCCGGCGGTCTCCCGCATCCGGCAGGGCGGCAACGTAACGGCGGCCATGCTGATTAACCGAGTCCAGCCAATGTACCCGCCGCTCGCACGGCAGACGCGCATTTCCGGCACAGTGCGGTTGCACGCCATCATCGGCAAGACGGGCGGGGTCCAGCAACTCGAAGTCATTTCTGGGCATCCACTGCTGGTACAAGCCGCGCTGGATGCCGTGAAGCAGTGGCGTTATCGGCCGACACTCCTGAACGGCGAGCCGGTCGAAGTCGATACCACGATCGACGTGATTTTCTCTCTGAACCAGTAAGCGGTCTGGCGTGACCCGTCGTGGGACAGGCACGCTGGTCCGGGTGAAAAGCTTGGCAAACTCTCGCGTTGGTTCCGGGAAACCCGGAGCCATCAGAACTAAGGAGCAAAACGAATGGTAGCGACTCTGTTTATAAACGCGGCCCTGTTCCTGCAGTCCCAGGCTACTTCCTGGGATATCCGGAGCATGTGGTCTTCCATGAGCACCCTTCCCAGGATCGTTGTCGCGGTCCTTTTCATTATGTCGATCTATTCCTTCGGCGTGATGATTGACCGCGCCCTGATGTACAGCGCGGCCCGCAAGCAGTCGCGCGTTTTCGTGCAGCAGGTTGCCGGAGCACTCAAGGAAGGCAAGCTCGACGAAGCGATCGCGATCGCCGAGCGGAACAAGAAAAGCCATATTGCCAAAGTCGTGGCCACCGGCCTTTCGGAATTCCAATCCGCATCGCAGCAAGTCACCGACTCCGACGTGGTTGAAGCGGCCAAGCGCGGTCTGGAGCGCTCCGTCGCCATCGTTCACGCGGAAATGAAGCGCGGCCTTACGGCTCTGGCGACCATCGGCTCGACGGCACCGTTCGTCGGACTGTTCGGCACGGTCGTCGGCATCTTGAACGCCTTCAAAGGCATTGAGACCAGCCACGCCACCGGATTATCCGCGGTCGCTGGCGGTATCGCTGAAGCTCTCGTCACCACGGCTCTCGGTCTTCTCGTGGCCGTCCCTGCGGTGTGGGCGTACAACTATTTCACCAACAAGGTCGAGTCTTTCGACGTGGAAATGGACAACTCCTCGATGGAGTTGATTAACTACTTCATTTTGCGTCGCGGCGCGAAGAAATAAGGCAGGTTAAGACATGGGGTACAAACCAAAGGTTGGAAGTCAGATGTCGGAGCCAAACGTCATCCCGATGGCGGACATCATGCTCGTTCTGCTGATCATCTTCATGGTGGTCACGCCCATGTTGCAGAAGACCTTGCCCGTGGATATGGCCCGGGTCAACAACGCGCGCGAAATGCAGGATGCGGATAAAGATGACGCGATTATCGTAGCGGTCACTCGAGATGGAACGATCTACCTTAAGAATACCCGGATCTCCAAGGATGACATCACCGGGCAGGTTAAGGACATGATCGCCAACCGCCTCGATAAAACTGTCTACGTGAAGAGCGACGCCAGAGCAAAGTATGGGGACGTTGTCGCGGTGGTGGACGAAATCCGCTCCGCCGGCGTCGACCAACTCGGCCTCTTGACCGAGCAGAATGAACAACAACGCAGGACACCGCCTCCGCCTCCTGGCTCTGCCCCCACTGGTGATTGAAGCCCGGGGAAGGGCGCGCGGCTGGAGCGAGTAGCATCAGCACCATTCGTTTGTGAAGTCTGAACGGGCGCGCCGGATCCCACCCGGCGCGGCCTGACGGCCTGCAAGGCTCGAGGTTCGCAGGCTGATAGGAGATCCGCAATGGCAATGTCAGTTGGTGGAAAAAAAGGTGCAATGGCGGAAATGAACGTCGTTCCGCTGATCGATATTTTGCTGGTGCTGCTGATCATTTTCATGGTCATCACCCCGCTCACTCCGCACGGCTTGGACGCGCTTGTGCCGCAGCCCAATCCGAACAAGCAGGAGAATCAGGATCTCGAGAATAAGACCGTCGTGGTCCAGGTGCTTACCGGCGACAAGCTCAAGATCAATAATGAGGACACGAATTGGGACGGCCTTGGTCCTCGTCTCGAAACGATTTTCAAGGAGCGCGCCGAGAAGATTGCTTTCGTCAAGGGTGATAACGATGTACAGTTCAGCGAAGTTGCGCGCGCCATTGACATCATGCGCGGCGCGGGAATAGACAGAGTAGGCTTGATTACGGCCAAGCTCGAGGCCGGGCAGTAAGCAGTTCGTAGTAAGTGGTGCTTGCAGCGTGGCCGCATCCCGGCCGCGCAGGGTGTGAGAGTCCTCCTCGCGGGGCAAATTGTATCGTGCGAGGTGACTCATGGGAATTTCGCTCGGCGGTTCAAAGCTCGAAACGGTCGCGGAAATCAATGTGGTCCCGCTGATCGATATTTTGCTGGTGCTTTTGGTCATCTTTATGGTGATCCGTCCGCAGGTCCAGGTTGGTCTTCCGGCGGACTTGCCCGAGCCATCAGCAAAAGATATGCCAGCGCGTTCGGACGTGATTGTTGTGCAAGTTCTCGGCGACGGAACTCTGCGCATCAATCATGAGCCGGTGCAATGGCAGGATCTGCAGGCCCGGCTCGAGCAAATTTTCAAGATGCGTTCGAGTCAAGTTGCTTTTGTTCGCGGTGATGGCGCCCTTGAATTCGGAGTTATCGCCCGGGCGATCGACATGATGCGAGCTTCAGGAATTACCACGGTGGGCTTGATGACGCCGGAACTCGCAATCGCGCACTAAATAGTGTAGATTTGCCCCTCGCAGGGCGGATCTGAATCCTAGCAGGGATGGATGCCTTCGATGACTGATGCATCAGGTCGTATTGCTCGCCGCACCGTTTCTCTGGCAGCGTTGTCAATCCTCGTCTTCGCCGCCTCGGGCTGTAACAAGCTCAAAGCCCGCGACCTCCTGAACAAGGGTGTCGTGGCCTTCAAGGCGGGACAGTCAGACGCCGCGATCGAGGATTTCAAGCGCGCCACCGAGCTGGATCCGAATTTGATGACCGCCCGTCTCTACCTGGCGACGGCTTATGCCAGCCTGTATATCCCCGGAGCGCCGTCCGCGGAAAATAAAGCCCGCGGCGACCAAGCCATCAAGGAATTCAAGGACATCCTGGACATCGATGCCAACAATCTGACCGCCATCGACGGCATTGGCTCGCTGGTCTTTCAAATGGCCGGCACGCCGCCCATCGACGAAAAAGGGTTCGAGAATTCGAAGACCTACCACGAGCGTCACATTCAGGTTAAACCGGATGATCCAGAGCCGTATTATTGGATTGGTGTGATTGACTGGACGCTGGCATGGCGCGGCAATGGCGAATTGCGCTTGGACTATAACAAAAACAACATTCGGAAGCAGGTGAAGGACACGGATCCTCTCCCCGCTTCTGTCCGCACGGAATACGCTACAAAATACAGTCCTCTCGTGGAAGAGGGAATTACCGACCTTCAAAAAGCCATCTCGCTCAAACCGGATTATGATGACGCCATGGCTTATCTCAGTCTTCTCCTCCGCCGCAAAGCCGACATGGTCGAAAGCGCGGATGAGCGCGCCTCCCTGGAAAAGCAAGCCGACGATCTCCTGGACAAGATCAAGGAGATCAAACAGAAGCGCTTGGAGCAACAACAACAAACATCCTAAGCCGCTCTTCCGGCACGCATCGGCAAAACCGATTCTCGTAAAAGGACGCTTGCAAAAGCGTCCTTTTCATTTTTCGCACCCATCGCCGTGGATTCGCCCTGGCTCGCGCTCTGCTTCATTTCAGGCTAAACTAGGATATGCAGTCGCCCAGTAACGTACCCTTGAGCTTCCAGCGAGATCGCGCCGTCCGCCAGCTCGAAGCCCGTTTCGAAGAGCTCCTCGAAAAACTACGCAAGAACCGTCCTTCGGAAGACCCCTGGGTGGTCCGCCGCGCCTACGAAATCGCTTCCGAGCGCCATCGCGATCAGTTCCGTAGCTCGGGCGATCTTTATATCTCCCATTTGATCGAAGTCGCCCACATCCTCGCGGACATGCGCATGGACGCCACCACGCTTACCGCCGCCCTCCTTCACGATGCCATTGAAGACACGGAATACCCGGTCGCTCGTATCGAAGAGCGCTTCGGGCCTGATGTGGCCCGGCTCGTCGAGGGCGTCACCAAGATCAGCCGCCTGAACATGACCGCTCCGGAGACCCGCCAGGCGGAAAACGTCCGCAAGATGCTTCTGGCGATGGTCAACGATGTGCGCGTTGTGCTGGTGAAGCTGGCCGATCGTCTCCACAACATGCGCACGCTGGAATACTTGGGGCCAGAAAAGCAGCAGCGCATTTCGCGCGAGACTCTGGACATCTACGCGCCGATCGCCCACCGCCTGGGGATGAGCGTGATTCGCGGTGAGCTCGAAGATCTGGCTTTTCGCTTTCTCGATTCGGCGGCTTTTCTCGCGCTGCAAAAAGAAGTCACGGATAAGAGCCCGGTGCACCAGAGGTTTCTGGACGAGGTCCAGGGCACGATTCGCACGAAGCTCGTCGAGAGCGGCATCCCGGCGGAATTGGCCGCTCGCGTCAAAGGTCTTTATTCGCTCCACGGCAAAATCCTTCGACAGCAGACCAGCCTAGAGCAGGTATATGACTTGCTGGCCGTCCGCGTGATCACCGACACGGAGCGAAATTGCTACGCCGCCCTCGGCGTCATGCATCACATCTGGCGGCCGGTTCCGGGACGCTTCAAAGATTACATCGCCATGCCGCGCCCGAATCTTTATCAGTCCCTCCACACCACCGTTCTGCATGGCGGGCAGCCTTTTGAGGTGCAGATCCGCACGCAAGAAATGCATCGCATCGCGGAAGAAGGCGTCGCCGCCCACTGGAAGTACAAAGGCGGCAAACCTGCTTCAGGAGATGACGACCAGCGGATCGCCTGGATGCGGCAGCTGATCGAATGGTCGCAGGAATTGCAGGAACCCGGCGAATTTCTTTCCACGCTCAAAGTGGATCTGGCGCCTGTCGAGGTCTACGCCTTCACTCCGAAAGGGCGCGTTTTGGAAATGCCACGGGGCGCGACGCCTGTCGACTTTGCTTATTCCGTGCACACGGAAGTTGGCCATCAATGCGTGGGCGCAAAAGTGAACGGCCAAATGGTTTCGCTGCGTCACGAAATTGTCAGCGGCGACGTCGTCGAAATTCTCACGCAGAAAAACCATACTCCGAGCCGCGATTGGCTCAGTTTCGTCAAATCCTCGCACGCGCGCAGCAAGATTCGCCAATGGCTGAACTTCCACGAGCGTGAAGAAGCCACGGACATGGGCAAGAAGTTGCTCGAGAAAGAATCCAGGCACTTTCCCCGCGGCTTGAAGAAAATTCCGCAAGCGGAATGGGACAAGTTACTCGCCGACTACGGCCTTTCCAAACAGGAAGACGTCTACGCCGCCGTTGGTTTCGGCAAATACTCCGCCCGGCAAGTGCTCTCTCGTTTGCTTGGCGAGCCGGATAAGACCGCGGAGTCTGAAGCGGAGGATTCGAAGCCGACCCTCGTCAAGACCGTCAAGCGCATGCTCGGTTTCGGCGAAGCTCCCTTAATCGTCAAAGGGCATGACGATTTGCTCGTTTACCGCGCAAAATGTTGCAATCCGATTCCTGGCGACGACATCGTCGGTTACATCACTCGCGGCCGGGGAGTTGCGGTACACACGAAGGCTTGCCCCAATGTCCAGAACCTCATGTATCAGACGGAACGCCGCATCGCCGTCGAGTGGGGCAGTGGAACGGCAGCCACTTTTCCGGTTCAGCTTTCCATCCGCGGAAAGGACCGCGCTGGCTTGCTGGCGGAAATCACTGCGGTCATCAGCGGAGCAGGATCTAATATCCAGAGTCTCGAGAGCCGCCCGGACAAGCAGAATGCGCGCATCGAAGCCAGCCTGGAAATCGTGGACCGACGCCAGCTGGAAACCATTCTCGTGAACATCCGGAAAATTTCCGGAGTCTTCGGAGTCGAACGCGTGTATCAGGTTTAATTTTCACCTCGATCGTTTCCGCCCCCAGATTTGAGAGTCTTCGTCAATCTTTCATTCCGGCAAAAAATCCGAATTTTGCTTTGCTCTTAAGCCATCCATGTCTTCTTTGAACCGTGCGAAGGGCTTGCTATCCACGCAACCCGCCGCGAATGCTTCTGATCAGCAGCCACTCTCGCGTCGCGAACCCTCGCAGGCGCAAAACCCCTACCTGTACTTTCAGCCGGGTATTACCCAAGCACACTCCGCCGTTTCGTTCTTTGCCTCCACTACACTGGGACCATGCGGTACCAAGCATTGTTTCTCGGTGTGTGTGTCCTCGCAGCGGCGGGGTGCCATCAGCATCCCCTTGTGGATTACCGTCCGCTCGATCAAGCAGGCATGTGGTCCAGCGACGTGGAGCAGCTGAAGGGCCTGAATGTTTCGGACCTGGAAATCGCCCAAGTCGTCAAGCTCAAGAACGCCGGGATCAGCGACGACACCTGCGTCGAGCTGGTCAGCACCGCGCACGTTCGCAAGAACATCTTCATGAGCGCCGATTCCGCTGCCAGCCTGGCGGGAGCCGGATTCACCGAGCAACAAGTCCTCGAAATTGCGCGTGCCGGACGGTTGGACTCCATCAGCATTGATGCCGTCACTCTCAAGCTCATCGGGCTCTCCGATTCGACTGTGCAGCTCATTCTTCACAAGCACTTGACCGGACAGCCCATCATGGCTAGCGCCGAAATCTCTGAACTCAAAAACACCGGTTTGACGGAACGCCAAATTCTCGATCGCATCAATGCCGGAATGAATGACGACCAGGCCAAAAAAGAAATTATGGCCCGCGAACGTTCTCGCGACCACGCCAACACTTCTTTCGTGCGCGTCCGCGGACGCAAGGCACGCTGACGCACGCCGTCTTCCCTTTCTCTGACTCCATTCTTCGCTTTTGCTTCTTGCCATTTCCCCCGCTACAATCGAATCGTTTTGCTGGCACGGTCAAATCTCCGCCTGCTCTTTTGCCCGTTTCTCGCCGCGGTGGCCCTTTGGGTTTCTTCCTGCGCCGCCGCGCTGGGCCCGGGTTACTCTATCGAGAAACAGGAAATCCGCGTTCAGTTTGACGCCGGACCCGTTCCGAACCTCCGCATCGACTCGGACTTCCAGCTTCGCAACACCGGCAATCAGTCTCTCTCGTCTTTGGAAGTGCGTCTCTCAGGACGCCGGCGTTTTCACATCGTCCAATCGCAAGCCACCTGGGACGGCGCTTCCCTCGCCGAGCAAGATGTGCCGGCAATTCCCCGGAACACTCTGTTGGCACTTCCCCAAACGTGGGGCGTTGGAGAACGGCACACTCTGCATCTTTACGCTGAGTTTCAAGCACCGGTTGCGGGCGAGACCGGATTTAGTTTTTCCTCGGACGCATTCTTCCTGCCGTCCCAGGGCTGGGCCCCGGAGTTGCTTCCCTCGGCGGGGATGTTCGCGACCGGCGGAGTTCCGCCAGACAAGTGGCTGTTGCAGGTCCGCGTACCAGCAGGGTTTCTCGTGCACACCAGCGGCAAATCTGCAAAGTCCTCCCGCCACGGCCCCGTGCTCACCGTCCAGTCCGTGCAACGTCCCAGCGACCGTTACCCGTTTGTTGTCGCGGGCCTCTACAAACAAACGCTTCTGGACACTGCTACCGGCAAAGTTCTCCTCTGGACTCGAGCGATTGAAGAGGCGGCCCGTTTGAACCAGTCCGCTGATGCTCTCGTTCTTGCCATCCGAGCTTACGACGAGACGTTTGGCTCCCGCGTCCGGAGTGCACAGCCTTTTTGGATTGTAGAATGCCCCGTGGTGCGGGGTTGTTTCAGCCTCACGGCATCTTCTTACGCCAATTTCTTGAGTGCGGAGCCGGAAGCCGTTTCTTCCGAACTCGCTTCGGCTGACACCTTGATGATTGATTTTAGCGGCGGAGCGCCGAGGCTGGCCGCCGCCGCTCCCGGGCTGGCCGCCAGTTGGCTGGGTTACGGCCGGAATCCGGCCTTCTTTGATCAGCAGCCGCCGCTTTCAGCGCTCCCGGCTTTTGCTTCCGCGCTCGGGCAAGAAGCCATTGAAGGGCCTTCCTTTCGCTCCGAGACAATCCGTCGCGCGTTGCGTATGATTCCCAAGAGCGCCGCCGAGGGTAAGGCGGAAGAGGAAACAGTTCTGCGCGCAAAAAGTTTTCTGTTTTTCTTCGCGCTCCAGGATCACTACGGGCGGGATGCTTTCCGCCATGCCATCAACCACATGCTCTCCGCTCGTCAAGGACGCGGCTTCAATCTCGATGATTTGATCGCCGCGTTTGAAGAGGAAACTCATCAGAACGTTGCGGAGTTCGAACGTTTGTGGATGAAGCGGCCTGGAATTCCGGAGGACTTTCGCGAGCGCTACGAGAATGCTTCTGCTTCCAGTAACACCATTTCCAAGGAGATCATGCCATGAGGGAAATTGTTCTGTCGGATCGCGGTCCAAAACCTATCGGGCCTTATTCTCAGGCCATCAAGGTCAATGGACTTCTCTTCGTTTCCGGACAAGTGTCGATTGACCCGAAAACGAATGAGTTTGTTTCCGGCGATATTCGCCAGCAAACGGAACGCACGCTAGAAAACGTGAAAGGCATTGTGGAGGCTGCGGGAAGCAAATTGGGCCACGTCATCAAGACCACGGTATTTCTGAAGAATATGAGCGACTTCGCAGCGATGAACGAAATCTACGGGCGCTACTTTTCCGCTGCTCCGCCTGCGCGCTCAACCATTGAGGTCGCACGATTGCCCAAGGATGCCCTCATTGAAATGGAAGTGATTGCGACGGTCTAGGCCGTTCAGGAAGGCGAACGTTCCGCAGTGCGAACTATGGCCGATCGGGGCTTTCCAAAGCCTTGTGAAGCGCCAAAAGGGTGATCAACACCACGGCCCCAGTGGCGTACCACACAAACTTGCTCGTGCCGGCGCTGATCGGCGGCCTGCCGGCTCCCTTGCCGCCAGCTCCTTGTGTGGGAGGCTGGCTCTGCGCTTCCTCATCCGGGTTCAGCACGATTCGATACGCGCTTCCTTCCGGTATCACGCGAGAATCGTCTCCCACCGTGATTGTAAGAGTTCCTCGCAGGCAATTGACCAGCAACTGTTTTTCGCCCAGCACGGTCACTTGACCGATCGTCGGCTCATCGGAATTCGGCCTGATCACCGCTGTTGCAAAATTCAGCGCAAACGCTTTTGCACCGGCTGTCGAGAAAGTTGCCGATCCCCGCAGCAGCGTTGCCTGTGGCATGCCGCCATCTTCGCTGAGTATTGCATTTGAAGACGCCGCAAGTTGAAACCGCGCGGCCCCGGCGCGCAACTGCACGCTGCCGGCGTCCGCGGTGCTCAAACTATCCCCCGCAAAAATTGTTGTGCCAACTGCCGCGCCCGTCCCGCCCACATTCGCGCGGTCCGATGCCACTACGGTACCCAGTGCGCCCGTGGTAGCGCCCCAAACCGGTGCCGTCAGTAAACACGATGCCAAAATCAATGTAATAATTCCGCGCGAACGCGCCATTGCAGTCTCCATGAGGGCTACCTGAAGAATACTCACCCCCTTTCCCTGCGTCAATATAGAATCACCCGGACATGAAAGAAATATATCGCCTCCGGCCAAGCGCATGCTCTAGCTGTAGCGAGCTTCCGCTGCTACAATGCGAGTTAACGCATGGCTGACTGGAAACAGATCACCGCCCGGATTCGTCGGGCTCGCACCGGCAAAGATCCTGTCGGGCAGCTCTCCAATTTATTTGAAAAAACACGCGACGCCATGGTTGCTTTTGAGCTGGCGCGCTATTTCGAAACTTCGGGACAAAATCCGGAAGCCGCCAAATGGTATCTCGCTGCTGCGGACCGCTTTCGCAGAGCCGATTGGAAAACGAAAGCACAAGAAGCCGCCGTCCGGCTTGGTGGAGAATTGCCGCCCCCCGATTCGTCTTCATCATCATCCGGCGAATCTCAGCCGACGCTGCCTCCTCTGGACACTCTTGTGGCGTCGCCTTCCGATGAAGAGGCGGCCACTGAGTCCGAGCCCTCCGCATCTCCCGCAGGAACGGAAGCCGTGGATGCCTTAGCGAAACCCGAGAGCGAATCGGCTGAGTCGCCGGATAAGAAAAGACGCCGCCGCGGCCGTCGAGGCGGCCGGAACCGTCGAAAGAGTCCACCGCTCAAGGGTTCAGCAGCCACGTCCTCGCCCGCAAGTTCCGAGTCGGCGTCACTCGCGAAAGGCTTGCCATCGAGAGTTTTCGACGAACCAGGGGAGCCTCAACCTCCCCGAACAACAGACATTCGCTCCATCCCCGCGCTTCCCGTCGAACCGATTGGCGATCTCGGTGGAGCGAGCGTTCGCGGCCGTTCCGGCGACCCCGGTCTCTCTTCCAGATTGTCTCTCCTCGAAATGCAGCTGCGCCGATTGTTGACCTGTCCTCCCGTGAAACTGAACGACGCGGATCACGCGCCCGTCGGCCCCGGCGTCTTCGTCCTGACCGATTCAGATCTCACCAGCTACTACTACGTCGAAGCCTGCCAGACTCTGCGCATCGCCGTTGGAAATCTGTTGCGAGGCGGATCAAGCCGGCGCGGGGTTGATTCCCTCAAGCCTCAACTGGCCGAGCACCTCGGCATACCCGAATCTCGTGTTACCAAGTATCTTGCCGATCATTGCGTTGTCCGCTGGCTGCAGCTCGACGAAGGCGCCTCCCACTTCGCCCATTTTGTAATCGCGGTCATTCGCCCCACGCTGAATGAGTAGCTCACGTACCGTGCTCTCTGCGCCCACAATTTTTCCTATTCGAAACACCTCGTTTCCCAGAACATGCAAACTTGTAGCCCGTTCGTACTAAAAGTAACCCCCGCCAGGCCTCTTTGCCGCTACCGTTCGCTGCCGCTAATAGCCGTTCACCCCCCCATTATGACCGTTCGATGCTTCTTTCTGGCATCCACTCCCCTTTACCGTCAAACTATAGGTGCACAAAGACTTATTGGACGTACCAAGCTAAAATGGTACGGTAACCAGAGCCTAGGGGGCCGTGAAGGGCTCGATTTTCATCCAATAGAGTGAGCAGTTGGGCTTGAGAGTGAGCAATTGGGCTTCATTTTTTGAAAGCGAGGGTAGAGTTTTATGCCGAATCGTGTGGGGACGCAGATCCTGAGAACGATCGACTGGGCGGTGTGTAAAACGGCCGCAGTCACTTTTAATAGCATCCAACACTTCAACAAGCGCAATCCGAATCCTTCGGTCACACCGCAGTGGTCCGATAAGCCGCTGCTCAAATCCTGGGAAAAGACCAAGCCCACGCTCGGCTTCCCCCGGCAGACCGACTCTCTCTGCCCCGCCTGCGTCAAAGAGGCGCGCGAGGCGATCATCGCCGGCAAGAAAGACTGGCGCGATCTGATGAGCGAGAAAATCGGCGAAATCAAGGCGCAGATCATCGAGCGCGACAATCAAATTTGGATGGTTAAGGACTGCCCCATCCATGGCCACTATGAAGACATGATGGCCATTGATGCCAAGTTCCTCGATTGGATCGAAAAACAGTTCCCCGGCCGCGATATTCCAGCGCACAACGACGAGGATCTCCACAAACACGGGACTTCGACTGTTCGCTATGGCCGCGGCTCCGTTCTCACCGTCGACCTCACCAATCGTTGCAACATGATGTGCGATCCCTGCTTCATGGACGCCAACCAGGTTGGCTACGTTCACGAGCTCGGCTGGGACGAAGTCAAGGAAATCCTGGACAACGCGCTCAAGATCAAGCCGCGCCGCCAGATGTCCGTGCAATTCTCCGGTGGCGAACCGACCATGAGCCCGCTCTTTCTTGACGCCGTCGCCTATGCCCGCAAAATTGGTTACAACAGCGTGCAGGCTGCAACCAACGGCATCGAATTTGCCAAGAGCAAGGAATTCTCGAAGAAAGCTTTTGACGCCGGTATGCGCTACGCCTACCTGCAATTCGACGGCATCGGGAACGATGCCAACAGCCACCGTCAGATCGGCAACCTCTTTGACGTGAAACTCCGCGCCATCGAGAACATGCACGAAGCCGGCATCGAAATCGTCCTCGTCGTCACCATCGTCAACAATGTGAACAACGACCAGGTCGGTTCCGTCGTAAAGTTCGCGATGGAGAATCCCAAGAAAATCGCATTCGTCAGCTTCCAGCCGGTTTCGTTCACCGGCCGTGACGAAGACATCACCCCGGAGCGCCGTCTCCGCCAGCGCTACACGCTTTCGCATCTTGCGAAGGACGTCAGCGCCCAAGTCGGAAAAGTGGAACCCACACGCGACTGGTTCCCCATTTCCTTCATCAGCACGTTTGCCGGTTTCGCGGACATGGTGAAAGGGACGGAATCGACTTGGGGTTCGCTGAGCTGCGGCTGCCACCCGAACTGCGGCGTTGGCACCGCCATGATGATCAACAAAGAGACGAAGGAATGGGCGCCTGTTCCTCGCTTCCTGGATGCGGTGCAATTGACGAAAGACGTCACCGCCATCACCGACGCGGCTCGCGGCAAGAAATTCTCCAACTTCATGATGGCCATGGCCCTCTTGAAAAACTATCACCCATTCCGCGGACCCAAGGGCTTGACGCTCAGCGCTCTCTTCAAGAAGTTTGACAAGACTTGGGCGCTCACCAAGCGCTCCACCACCAAATACGGACGCACTTCTCCGGATCGTAAGATTGACGACGCCATGAAGCGCCGCCAGGATCCCTGGAACTTCCTCTTCATCGCCGGCATGTGGTTCCAGGATCTTTTCAACTACGACTTCCGCCGCACCGAAATGTGCATCATCCCCTACGCCACGCAGCAAGGCGAAATTTCCTTCTGCGCGTACAATACGGGCGTAGGCTGGCGCCAGATCATCGAAAACATGCACAAGAACGCGACCGTGGCCGAGTGGTACAAGAATCACGGCAAACACGAAATCTACGCCAAGGGCAAGAGCGTCAATCTTCAGAGCTTCGAACACTCTCTGAACATTGACGCCGATGACGCTGCCCGCGTCCGCCACCTCGAACACGACATTCCTCTAACGGCCGCGGAAGAAGATCGCGCGCGCCGTAAGAAGGCGTTCGAGGAACAAGCCAAAGTCCGCGCCATCTACGAAGAGCTCGTTCTCAAGAAGCCCCAGCCGACTGTCGTCCAAATCGGCACGGTTTCCGACATCGCCAAAGCCACCCCAGCGAATTTTGCCAACGCAGGCAAGCCGGTAACGATCGCTCCAGCGAATGGCAACGGCCACTCCAACGGCAACGGCGCTAACACAGCCACTGAAAAAGCCACCGAAGCCGTAGCCGGCGACTAAACGCCTTGTAGGGGCGCAGCATGCTGCGCCCCATCATGGCAACATGTATCCTGTCCACTCCGCGGTTTGTAACTGGCTCCGGTCCTCCGGAGCCAGTTGTTTTAGAATCCGGTCTATCTATCGGTGCTCGCGGCTATGGCACACTTGATTGAAAATATCGTTGGCATCCTCTCGTTCTTCTCTCCTCCATTCCTCGCTTTTTTCGTTTGGAGGAATTTCCTAAAGCCCGCGGCCAATCAGCAGCTTACCTGGAAGATCTGGCTCGATTGGACTGCAGTGGTTTGCACGTCGGGATTCTTTCTGGTTTGTCTTGTGGCTGCTGCTGTTATTCCTCAAGATGTGCAAAAGGACAATTGGGCGTCTGTCGCAATATGGCGCTCCTTCACGGGCGATGTAGTAGTGATTGCTCCTTTATTCGTGCTTTTGGCGATCCTTGGCCGAAAAAGGACGCGAATTCTTTCCGTTCTCCTAATCATCGCCGTTGTATTGGATTGCATTGCAGTTGATATGATGGCGTGAATCCCAGCTCGATAAGCTATTCTGCGCAATCTCTGCGATGTCTGTGCACTCTGTGTTAAAAAGCATTTATGACAATCTCCTGAGTTCAAAATCGGAGTCACATTTATGTCCTCTCTTACCGGCAAGATCGCCCTCGTCACCGGCGCAAGCCGCGGCATAGGAAAAGCCATCGCGATTGCCCTCGCTGAGGCTGGCGCAGACGTCGCCGTCAACTATCGCGTCCGAGCCGAAGCCGCCGAATCCGTCTGCCAGACCATCCGAGCCGCCGGTCGCAAATGCATCGCTGTCCAAGCCGATGTTTCCATCTCCGCTGAAGTCGAGCGTCTCGTCAAAACGGTCGAAACCGAACTAGGGCCAGTCGCCATTCTCGTCAACAACGCCGGCATCGGCAAAATGATTCCTCCTGATCAAGTCACCGAAGAAATCTGGAACGAGTTCCTGCGCATAAACCTCACGTCCGTATTCTTAGTCACGCAAAGGGTCCTCCCCGGAATGCGCGCCGCCATCTGGGGCCGCATCATTAATCTCTCGTCCGTCGCAGCGCAATACGGCGGCGTCATCGGCCCGCACTACGCCGCCACCAAAGCCGGCATCCTCGGCCTAACCCGCTCCTACGCGTCCCAATTCGCCAAAGAGGGAATCACGTGCAACGCCATCGCCCCCGCCTTGATCGAAACCGACATGGTCGCCGCGCTCCCCAGAGACATAGCCTCCCGCATTCCCGTTGGCAAAATCGGCGCTCCGGACGAAGTCGGCCGCATCGCCGTAATGCTTGCGGAAGGCTCCTACATCACCGGTCAAACCATCAACCCCAACGGCGGACTCTACATGAGCTGATCCCGCTCGGCCCATCCCGTCTCCGTATTCCCGTCTAAGAGGAATATGCCTTTTGTCCCAGACTATAAAATTGACGCCCCAAAAAGCCGGCGCTAGACTCTTTACGTGGCTAGAATTGCTCACCATGAAGCAGCAACGCAGCGGCTGGCATCTCGCTCTTACAGATTTAGTGCCGTTTTTCAACCACTTCCGGGCGAGATTCGGTCAGCGAGAGGCAATGGCCAGTCGCATTCGCGGAGACGGTCGAAAAACGCGTCTGAGGGCGGCTATCAGGTAACTGTCCCCCTGCTGCCTGGTCTGATTACTTACGGTCGGACGCTCGAAGAAGCTCATGAAATGGCTGCCGACGCCATCCGCGTTCATCTGGAGGGTCTCCGCAAGAAGTTTCGAGCGAGCATCTCAGATTCGCGCTTCAATTCAGCAGAATCTGGCTATGGGCAGAAAGCCTCAAAGCGTTCGTGGCAAATACGACGAGACCTTCCAAGATCTCAAGCGCCGGAGCTCTTGCCGATGACTACGAGCGGTTTCTGGGAAGTTGTTCATCGACTGCGAACATAAACGTTTCAAGGAAACAGCAAAGACTATTCGCGATCTGGATATTCCAAGTATTTTGGTTCGCTGCTTGGTATTTAGGTTCTGAAGTATCTTCTTCACGACTGAATAGAAAGTGTTTAGAATTTGAACTCTATTTAATTTGCATCAGAAACGTCTGAGGAACTCATCGATGCCCATCTACGAATACGTTTGCGACGATTGCGAAACGCACTTCGAAAAAATCGTGATCAACAAACAGCAGGAGATTTCCTGCCCCAAGTGTGCCAGCAAAAAAGCCACCATCCAGCTCTCCGTCTTCGCCACGGCCAGCAACGGCAGTTCCTTGTCTCCTTCCGGCAGTTCCTCAAGCGGAGGAGGCGGCTGCTGCGGTGGCGGTTGCGGCTGCCACTGAGCGCGTTTGGCGAGAGAAGTCGATGACTAAATACGAGATCACCATCTACTGGAGTCAGGGGGACCAAGCCTTCATTGCTGAGGTTCCCGAACTTCCTGGTTGCGCCGTCGACGGAAAAAGCCATAAAGAAGCGCTTGCCAACGTTGAAGTCATAATCAAGGAGTGGATCGAAACCGCGCAGGAACTCGGTCGTTCAATCCCCGCTCCTCGCGGACGTCTCGCATTCGCCTAAGCCCTCGATTCATCGGACGCTAAACCCATGTCCATCACCACCGCCGAACAACTCGAAAAACTTCGCGCCTGCGGCCAAATCGTCGCCAAAGCCCTGAGCGCCATGTCCGCCGCCATGCGCCCCGGCGTCACCACCGCCGAACTCTCTGCAATCGGCGCGCGCATTCTTGCCGAAAACGGCGCGCAATCCTCCCCGCCACTCATCTATAACTTCCCCGGCGACGTCTGCATCAGCGTCAACGACGAAGTTGTCCACGGCATCCCCGGCCCGCGAACCATCCAACCCGGCGACCTGGTCAAGCTCGACCTAACGGCCGTCAAAGACGGCTACCACACTGACTCCGCGGTCACCATCCAAGTCCCGCCCGCGCGAGAAAATTCCAGCGAGCTCGCTCACTGTGCCGAACGCGCGTTCCGCCAAGCTCTCGCCGCCGCCCGCCCCGGCAATCGCACCAAAGACATTGGCCGCGCCGTCGAGCGCGAAGTCCACCGCCGCGGTTTCCACGTCATCCGCGAACTAGGCGGCCATGGCGTAGGCCGCACCATCCACGAAGAGCCCAGCGTGCCCAATTACGCCGATCCCGCCGCCCGCCATCTCCTCACCGAAGGCCTCGTCATCACCATCGAGCCCATCATTGCCGCTACCACAGGGCGCATTTCCCTCGACCGCGATGGCTGGACCGTACGCACCGCCGACGGCAGCCTCTCCGCCCATTACGAGCACACCATCGTCATCACCAAGCGCGATCCCATCCTCCTCACCGCCGCTTGATCCTCTTCAACGCTTGTAGGGGCGGGGCTTGCCCCGCCCTCGATCCGGGAAGGAAGTGTCCACACTTGTCCGCGGCTGCAACCCAAGCTATAAGGAAGCGATCGATCTCCGCCAATCACCTTCTGCAAGAGTGAAGCCTCTCCGGCCATTTCCAATTCGATTTTCAGATCAGACGTCGTGCAGGATTATTTTGAAACCGATTTCTGAATAGCTCGATTGCGCAACGAAGCTTCCCAGTTTCTGAACCGGCTTATCTCCGTAAGATTTGCGCGCACGACAGCCGTAATCACGGCCGCGTCATCCAGATATCCCAACACCGGAATAGGATCCGGTATCAAGTCGAACGGTTCCGCAAAGTAAATCAGCGCCGCGATCCCGCCAAGCACCGTCAGGATCGGCGGCGAATATCTTCCGCCGATCCATGTGCGGACCATTCGAAGCAAGATCTGCAGGCTTTCCCACGGGGCAAGAAGAAACTCGTAATTCGGTTTGGCTTTGCGGATGGCCTCAGCCAATAGCCTAGCCACCCTGTCCTTCGAGTTGATAATTCCTCCAGCCTTCTCTTTTGCCTGTTCGAGCGTCTGTAAGCGGCTCCGCGACATGGGTGGGTGCTCCCTAAGACCGTTCGTTTGGAATTATAACGTTGCTGAAGTATAGGCTCCGCCAGACCCAACTCCCTAGCATAAGATTCGATTTCCAGATTCTTGCGTATATGGCCTTGCTTTTTTCGTATTTTCGGGTATTCTAACAGATAGGGAATTGTGCGGTTTTGGTTCGCGGCAGACCTTCTGCCGCTTTTTTGTTTTTATCGTCTAGCGAGAAAATCCTCTAAGTTCTTTAGAATGAACGCATCAAGAAATACTGCGTTTTGCCGCGTTTTGCCGGCATTCCTGGCTCTGTAACTCTTTCAGAATGAATACTTCCAAGAAAACCAGGTAACTATTCATTCTAAACAGCTTACGGGAAATCCTAAGCCCTGTAGAATCAACGTTTATAAAAAAAACGGGAGGGGGGCCGCAAGAGGGTATGAACCGGGCGGAAGGTTGGAACAACGAACCGGGCGGATTCCTAACGCCGTGAGCCCGTCCCCGCTCTTATTGGGGACGCGAATATCGCTGAATGTTCGCCGGCACAGGAATCGCCGCATCGCCTCGCGGATCGCGGATCGGCTCTCCCGGCGTCCACTTGAATGGCAACACGCCCGTCCACGCCCCTCCGGCGTACTCCTTGCCTTCATCCACCGCGAAGCCCGTACGCACTTTTGCGGATGCTTCGACGAGCGGCACGGCCAGAACCATCGTGCCCTTCAATTCCTGCTCGCTGGGTGGGCGCACCGTCGCCCAGCGCCCGCGCAGCACGTACTCGACGAAGTCGCGCATCGCCGCGAGCTTCGCCCCAGGATCCTCGATGGGCTCGGCCTTGCCCATCACGACGACCGACCTGTAATTCACCGAGTGTCCGGTAGCGGTCGGCGAAAAAACGATTCCATCCAGCAAAGTCACGCTGAGGCAAAACGGCGCTCCGCTTCCAAGCGTTTTCATCAACCGGCTAGCCGTCGAACCGTGCAGAAAAAGTTTGTCGCCTACACGCACGTAATTCGTCGGCACAACGAATGGCGTTCCATCTACGACGAAACCCGACGTGGCAGACAAACGCCTGGTCAAGAATGTTGTAAATAGTCTCGCGGTCAAACGTCCCACGATCCGGTTTCCGCCGAACTGTTGTTCTCTCTGTTGGTGTAAATTGGCTCATTCCAGCAGGCTAGCGCCAGCAACCCGAAGCCGCAAGCACCAATCTGGCTGCCTCTCGTAGGGGCACGGCACGCCGTGCCGTCTATGGTTTGCATTCCGGGCGCTTCTATTTCGGCGGTTGCACCGGTTTTGCTGCCCCGCGCACCACGCGGAACCCGATGTATTCCGGCGCAGGCGTACAACTCGATTTTGGATCAGCCGGGCAATCCGCGCTTCCGCCAATTACTTTGCTTTTTCCGTCGCGCGTCAAAACCCACTCGGCCACGTTCCCGCCGAGATCGTAAATCGGCTCCTCGTCGTCTTTGCCCTGAGGATGAAAGCTGCCGACTTCTTTCAGCAACGGAGCCGTGCCACCAAGTTCCTTCGCTTTTTCACGGAGCCGCGCGGCGTCCTCTGGATTTGCCGCATAATCGGCCCAGTAATCCAATGTGTTTTCGCCGTCACGGTTTTCGTATAGGTCTTTCACTTCGTCCTCAAATGGAATTCGCCATGTTTGGCCGGTGGTTTTGCTGAGCCATTCGACATAGGCTTTCGCATCTTCCAAAGTGACTCCGCTTATTGGATGGTTTTGAACCCAGGCGTCCACGCTCGTTGCTTTTCGGAACTCACCATATTGGCCGACAGTTACTTCAAACCGTCCAATTTCAAGCTGAGGCCGCCTTACAACTTCCGGGATGAGGATCGCCGGTGAGTCTTTCCCAGAGCCTGACTTTACCCATGAAACCCCAAACCGAGAACCGCCATGCAGAATACTCTTTCGTTTCAAGGAATCGGCAAGGGGAGAATCCTTCTTAAATGCTTCATTTTCCGGCGTAGCCGTTTTGAAGAAATATTTATCGAACCACGCGACTTCGTCTTCGACTTTGCGGATCTGATGCGACAGTTTTTGCGGGCCGTGCGGCTCGCCGGGGAACACCACAAATTTCACGGGAACTTTCCCGTAATACTCCAGCGCTCGGAAGAACGACCAGCTTTGCGCTGGAGGCACATTTCGGTCCGCGGAGCCATGGAAAATCAAGACGGCCGCCTGGACCTTGTCCATTTTGAAGAATGGCGATTTCTTGATGTAGAGCTGCGGATCTTCCATCGGCGATTTTCCGAAATAATACGAATCGAACGAATCGCCGAAATCGACGTTGCCCCAGTCGCTGATCCATTCCACGTCGCCAGCACCAACGCTCGCCGCCTTGTACCGCGCGGGATACGTGGTGATCAAGCTGGTCGAAAGAATCGATCCGTTTGACCAACCCAGCGTCGCAACCTTGTCAGGGTCCACCATGCCCTTGGAAATCAAATAGTCGACGCCCATGTTAATGTCCGGCGTTTCAAGATCGTAATACTTGCCGCAGCATATGGATTCCACCCACTTCAGGCCGTAATTTGCGCTGCCGTGATAATTCGGCCGCAGCACGAACGCGCCGCGCTGCGTCAGCAGATTCACGGGATAGGCCCAGTTGTCGTCCCACGCGTCGGAATCCCAGCCTGTCGGTCCGCCGTGGATCGCCGTGATGACCGGATACTTTTTCCCGGACTCGTAGCTCGTGGGGTAATAGAGGATGCCCTCAACCTCTTCATCGAGAGAACCTTTCCAGTGGATAACCTCCGTTTTCGCAAACGTTCTGCCGCTCACGAGTCCCTGATTCAATTTTGTGACTTGCACTGGAGAAACTATTTTCGAGCCGTCGAGCTGCGCGCGATATATCTGGGGCAGTTTGCTGGCCGTCGAAGATTCATAAACGATTGTCTTTCCGTCTTCGCTCAGAACGAAGCTCTGCATGTTCTTCACCTGCTCACCGCTCAGGGATTCGCGATGCCAGTTCCAGCCCGTAGCTGTTTTCTCCGCCGCGTAGCGCGCCACCTCCGTGTGACTCCCCGCCGCGAGCTGCGCCAAAAATCCGCCTGGCGCGCGTTCGAGGCCGAAACCGAAGCCATTTTCCCAGTCGGAGGGAATTTCCGCTGCTGTCCCTGACACCAAATCGTAGAAATATGCCTTGAGAATGGTCGCGGTCAGGAACTTCGGATCTGTCGAATAGGGGGCCAGTGCGTAAAATCCGGAGCCGTCCGCCATCCACTCAAATCCATACGGACGCACGCGGCCTTCCGTGAAAATTTGCTTTTCCGTGCCATCGTTCAGATTGTGGAGAACAGCGATTGGCGGCACTTTCTGGTCAAATTCGTAGTGTAAGCTTTTATCGTGCGAAGCCGCCGCGAATTTTCCATCTTTCGAGACGCTCCAGCTTCCGATCCAGTCCGTGTTCGTCGTGAGCCGCGTGATTTTCTTGTCCTTCACGCTGATTTTGAAGAGCCGCACCGGCGGTTCGTGGTCTGCATCATCGATCACTTCGGAATCGTCTTTCTTTTTCTTCATCTCCTGTTCGTAGAGCGCCGGATCTTCCTCGGCGCTGTAGATTATCGTGTCCTTATCCAGCCATTCGATTTGGCGTGGTGCGCGCGCCAGTTCCGTCAACACCCAAGGCTCGCCGCCGTGCGGATTCATCAGCCAGATTTGCATCGGCGCAGTGTCCGGCTTTGCGCCAGGGCGCGCCCGCGAGCTCATGAACGCGATGCGCTCGCCGTCCGGCGACCAGCGTGGCCCTGAATAACGGTCGCTGCCGCGCGTAAGCTGAATCTCCTCGCTTCCCGTGAGGCTCGACAAATAAAGATTGGAAACGCGCGCATCTTTTTCTTTGTCGCCGGTCGATTTCACCCACACGAGCCATTTGCCATCCGGCGAAATCCTTAACTGGCCGGCATATTCCTGGAAGATTTCATCTTCCGCTTTCCACGGTTCCGTTTTCGCCGAAGCTTTTGCTTCATCGGCCACGACAGCCACGCTGGGCCGAATGAATGCTCCGGCCGCGCACGCACCCGCAAGAAAAATTACCGCTACAATCCATTTAGGTTGTTTCATCGCATCCTCGCTCCGTATTGAACTCGAATTACGCCCCACTGTCACTCATTCCGACAAGTGGCAAAGCATAGTCCAATTGACGCTGATTGGGAATCGTGTACTCTTGTCCCCACCAAACTACACCGAGGATCCTCATGGCGAAAGTTGAGCCGATTTTCACGCGCGCGACGTTCCAATTTTTCCGCGATCTGGCGCGCAACAATCGAAAAGTTTGGATGGATGCGAACCGCGAACGCTACCAGCGGTTTGTCGTGCAGCCTTTTCGCCGGCTCCTGGAAGAACTCAGCCCCGCCGTCCTCGAACTCGATTCACGCTTTGACACCTTGGGGCGAACCGGCGCGAATTTCTCTCGCATCAACCGCGACATCCGTTTTGCAAAAGACAAGACTCCGTATCGCTCTCAAATGTACTTGAAATTCTCCGCGCCGTTCCCTGGAGAGGGAGAAACCGGCCAGCTTTATACAGGGATTACCGCCGACGCGGTTACGGCCGGCTTCCGCATCTATTCCGGTCCAAAGCGCAAGAATTCCGCACTTGGACAAATCGCGGAGCCTCGCGCCTCCGCGCAGCCAAGATGGGTTGCGCAACAGAAAAAGCGCCTTGGCCGCCGTTACGAAAGTTACTGGTACACCTCGGAAAAGGGAAACTGGACGAAGCACGAGGGCTGGCCCGCCGCAGCAGAAGATTGGAAGAAACTGCAGGGCTGGATCGTTCGAGCCAAGCTTAAACCTCCAGCCGCCACGCGAACCTCCTTTCCGCGGGACCTCGCAAAAATATTTCGCGAGCTGTACCCGCTACTGCGATTTACTTCCCTGGACGATTGAAAATTCATAGGAGATGAGAAATCAATGAAAAAAAGAGCCACGCATTTTTCAAACGAGTTCGGGCTTGCGAGAAAAACTGCCGTGGCAGCGGCGTTTGCTTTGCTCATTTCCTGCTGCGCGAGCATTGGCGTGCGGGCGCAAGAGAAGCCGGCCGGGAAAGACTGGCCGAAGGCGGCTCCGAAAGAGTTCGGTATCGATCCGGATAAACTCGCGGCTATCGATGCCGACCTTGCCAGCGGGAAATACGGGCTTGTGGACAGCATGCTCGTGCTGCGGTGCGGCACAGCCGTCTATGACAAATCCTACGCGCACGATTACGGCAAGATTTACGGCGAACGCGCCAAGAAAGAAGGCCCGCTGAATCATGATCCGCAAGGCCCGTACAATTATTTCAGCACGGACTTCCATCCCTATTACCGCGGCAGCGACATGCACACGATGCAGTCGATCTCGAAAACTGTTACCTCCGTGGCGTTCGGAATCGCGAGGACGAGGGATGATTTCACGGCCGGGCTGGACACGCCTATCATGCAATATTTCAACGGTCACAAAATCGCCAATCTCGACGCTAGAAAGAAGCGCATCACCATTCGCGACTTGCTGACGATGACGGCCGGAATCGAGTGGCACGAAGATTTGCCGTACGACGATCCGAAAAACTCCGCCGATATCATGGAAGCAAGCCACGACTGGGCGGAATACGCGATCGACCAGCCGATGGCCGACGAGCCTGGCAAAACGTTCGTCTACAACAGCGGCGCTTCTGAATTGCTGGCGCACATCTTCAAGAAAGTCACCGGCAAGAATGTCGATGACTATACGGACGAACATCTCTTCAAGCCGCTGGGCATGCACTACTACTGGAAACATTCGCCCACCGGATTGCCGGACACGGAGGGCGGACTGTATCTTTCCTCGCACGATCTTGCCAAGATCGGCCAGCTCTATTTGAAGGGCGGCATGTCGGAAGGGAAGGAGCTAGTCTCTTCTTCGTGGATCAAGGAATCCGTGGCGCCGCACGTGGCTGTCCCCGGGGGCGACTGGAAATACGGCTACCAGTGGTGGCTGCAATCTTTCGGAAGCACGCCTGACGACGTGGCATGGACCGCGCGTGGTTTTGGCGGCCAACTGATGTTCGTCCTGCCGGAGTACGACATGGTCGCCGTCTTTACGGGCTGGGACATTTTGCCGTCAAGCGAGAAACGCCCGCATGATTTGCTTCCGCGCTTGCTCGATGCCGCAAACCGATTTTACGGCTGCGTGGAATAGACTAGCCTTGCGGCGTTTCATGATCATGGCGCCCAGAGGCGGAGGCCGATGAAGTGCCATGAAGCGATAAAGAGGGTGACCGTGCAGCACGCCAGCGCGACGAGCAGGGAGTGAATGCGCGTGGCGGCGTGAATTTCGTTTTTGGGAACGCGAAGCGCGAGTATGAACGCATAGAGCGAAAGAAGCGGAGCCAGGATACTAAAAGCAAAAATCCCCGCAGTCCATATCGTCAGCTTTCCCGTGTCAGCTCCGCCGAGTTTCGTGAAGCAGAAAATGAGAGCCATGAAGCTTAGAGTAGCGAGTAGGGGAACGGCGCGTACGGCCAGGTGCTGCACATCTCTCATTCCGCCGAAAAGTTTTCGCAAGATCCAGACGATCGCGAACAGCACGGACGTCGCCATTAACATGACGCAGAGGAGAAACAGCGCGAGCCTTGCGTACGTCCACAAAATGCTGGTGCGCTCGCCATAGGATAAGCCCTCCGTTGCTTGGCTGGAGAAGACCATTTGGCCGGCGCTGTCGGTGGCGAAAATAGTGGTTGCCTCAGGATCCTGTTCACCGCGAAAAAGATTCTTGCCGACGGGGACCAGCGCTTCGGGTTTGCCAAAGAGAGTGGAGTGGGTCAGCTGTCCATGAATGACTCGGATTCGGAGGCCGCCTGTCAGACCATCCATGAATGCAAAAAGTTGCGAGCGCGGAGCGCGCGGGGCGTAAAAGCCGGCAAACTTCTCCAGTTCCGCAGCCGGAATAGAAACCGCGGGCTGCTGGGTCTTCGAAAAATCTTTCGAGAGGAAATCGATGGCCATCTGGTTCAAGTCCAGCAAGGCCTGGTAGGACTCCGTGCCGTTCAGCAGAACGACGTAGCCCCAGTTTTGTTCCGGCATGTAGCGATAAGTCGAGATAAAGCCATCGATGCCTCCATCGTGGCCGTGGGTGACGACGCCGCCGGAGACTTCAGTGTAGTTCGCGAGGCCGTAGCCGAGACGCAGACCGTTTCTCGCAGCCAAGGTCGTCTCCACGGATTCCATGCGAACAATAGTGTCCGGCTGAAGGAGCTGCACATCGCCCACTTTTCCTCGGCGCAGCAGAAATTGCACCAGCTTGGCGAGTTCGCCTGGCGAGGCTTTCAAATCGCCAGCGGGACGCAAGTAAATATATGGGTAGCCTTGAAGAGCATGCGGCGGATTGCCGTCGTAGGGGGTGGCGAGAAGAGATTTGTTGGCATTGGTGAAGGGAAAATCGGCGTTCGTCATACCCAACGGGCGAAGAATCGTTTCACGAATGTACTGATCGAAAGGAGTGCCAGTGATTTTCTCGATCAGGAAGCCGGCAATCCCATAGCCGGGGTTGGAATACGACATACGCGTGCTGGGAGGCCAGCGAACGTCCTCTGGTTCTTGGAAGCGTTTGAAGACCTCGAGCAGCGGAAAATCGTAGGGATCTTTGAAGTTGTAAACCTCGGACGCTTCCATGTCGTCAAACCCGGCGGTGTGCTCAAGCAGATTGACGATGCGAACCGGATTCGTGCCCGCCCAGCGGTTTGTTAGCGGGATTTCCGGGGCGACATCTTTCAAGCGCGCTTCAAGATTGATTTTGCCTTCTTCCTGCAGCTTCAACAGCGCGAGCGAAACAAAAGACTTGCTGATCGAGCCGACACGAAATTCCGTGTCGCAAGTAACGTCGCGGCCCGAGGCAATGTCCGCTTTGCCAAGCCCGCCGCACCAGAGCAGCCCGCCATTCGAGACGAGCGCGACGCCCGCGCCCGGCACGTGATCCTTGTTGAGAACGTCTTTCATCGCCTTTTGCAGATCCGGCAAAGTTTTTGGATGAGGTAAATCTGCTTTTTGCTGTGCGCCGGCTGCGGGCGAGAATAGCAGAAACGCGGCAATGCTCAGGGACGTGGTGAACCGCGAACGGGCTGGACGCATGGACGCTCCTTGAAACAAACGTTTCACTCTCGCGCCAGCATTCTATAACGGCTCAGGTGCGGCACAAGGGAAATCGCGCGAGCAATCGAGCGGCTGGCGGCGTGCAAGAAGTGCAGAAGGATTGACGCAGCCTTGGCACTCGAATACGATGCCGCGGGCCAATCCGCCATTTCCGCGCGTCCGCTAAAAGGAGCGTATCGCCAATGGAATATCGCCATTCGAGAGCGAGCCTCTTCACGTTTCTGCTCCAAACCACATTGGCTACAACCCGGGAAAATGAAGCGCGCTCTTAAATTTGTTGTTTGGCTGGCTGTGGCGATCGCTGGCGCCGGCGCCTTGGGCGCGATCGCTTTGCACCGCGGCGAACCGCTGAACGCCACGTGGTTCGTAGTCGCCGCGGTATGCTGCTACATGGTCGCGTATCGTTTCTACTCGGCATTCATCGCCGCGCGTCTTCTGGCCCTGGATGACACGCGCGCCACGCCTGCCGAGGTTCATGATGATGGCCGCGACTTTGTGCCTACCAACAAATGGGTTCTCTTCGGCCACCACTTCGCGGCGATTGCCGGACCGGGACCTCTGATTGGCCCGACGCTCGCAGCACAATTCGGGTATTTGCCCGGCACACTGTGGCTGATCGCCGGCGCGGCGCTCGCAGGATGCGTGCAAGACTTCATTATTTTATTCTGCTCGATCCGACGCGGCGGAAAGACGCTCGGCCAAATGGCCCGTGAGGAAGTGAGCGCGCGCGGCGGATTAATCGCGCAGCTTGCGGTGCTGGTCATCATGGTGATTTTGCTCGCGGTGGTCGCGCTTGTCGTGGTGAACGCGCTCAAATCTTCGCCGTGGGCAACCTTTACGCTGGCGATGACCATACCCATCGCCCTGCTGGTGGGCGTTTACTTGCGTTTTGTTCGGCCGGGGCGCGTTCTAGAAGCTTCTTTTTTCGGTGTCGCGCTCGTGCTTTTTGCGGTGGTGGCCGGACAGTGGGTGGCGGCGTCGGCGTCGTGGGCGCGCGCTTTCACGTTCGGCGGTGTTTCCCTGGCGTTCATGATTATCGCGTATGGCTTTGCGGCCGCGGTCCTTCCGGTGTGGCTGTTGCTGGCGCCGCGAGATTATTTGAGCGCGTTCATCAAGATGGGAGCGATTTTTTCTCTGGCGGCGGGGATTTTGCTGGTACGGCCGCAAATCATGATGCCACCGCTGACGCGGTTCATTGATGGAACAGGACCGGTGTTTGCTGGGAAGGTTTTTCCGTTTTGCTTTATCACTATCGCGTGCGGCGCTATCAGCGGATTTCATGCGCTGATTTCCTCGGGCACAACGCCAAGAATGATTCTCCGCGAAAGCCATTCGCGGATGATTGGTTATGGCGCGATGTTGCTCGAGTCTTTTGTGGGAGTGATGGCGATGGTTGCGGCTTGCGCGATGCCGCCGGGCGTCTATTTCGCGATCAACAGTCCTTCGAGCATTGTGGGTAAAACGGCGGACGCGGCGGCGGCCACCATCAGCAGCTGGGGCTACCATCTCGACGCGCAAACCATGACCAATCTTGCTCATTCCGTGGGCGAGCAGACGCTGCTGAATCGCGCAGGCGGTGCGCCTTCGCTCGCTGTCGGGATGGCGCAGATATTTTCGAACACCATCGGAGGCGAGCGGCTGCTCAGCATCTGGTATCACTTCGCGATTATGTTTGAAGCGCTATTCATTCTGACCGTGCTGGATGCGGGGACGCGCGTGGGCCGCTTCATGGTGCAGGAGCTCGGTGGACGAATGTGGAAACCCCTTTCGCGCACGGGCTGGATGCCGGGGATTTTACTTGCGAGCGGGATCATCGTTGGAATGTGGGGCTATTTTCTGTACCAGGGCGTCGTTGACCCGCTGGGAGGAATCAATTCGCTGTGGCCGTTGTTTGGAATCGCCAATCAGTTGCTGGCAACGGTGGCGCTGGTCGTGGCTACGACGATTCTCCTGAAAATGAAGCGAGTCCGCTGGATTTGGGTGACGCTCGTGCCGACGGCGTGTCTCGTCGCGGTGACGATGACGGCGAGCTACCAGAAAATCTTCGATGCGAATCCCGATCTCGGTTTCCTTTCGAAGGCGAGTTCACTCGCCGCGCAGATCGCCGCTGGACAAATTCCAATAGCGAAAATTGCAGAAACGCAGCGGCTGATCTTCAACCAGCGGCTGGATGCCGCGGTGACGGCGATGCTTGCGTTGATGATCCTTGTGCTGCTTGTGGAAGCAGTTGTGCAGTGGTACGCAATTTTGAGCGGACGCCGGGAGCCGGTGCTGCACGAAGCGCCGTATGTGGCGACGCAATGGGCCGAGGGTTTTAGCGGCACGGCGCACGGAGACGACTGATGCCACGACCCGCAAAATCTGCAAAACGCATGCTTCGCCAATTCTGGCGCGGCTTGCGGGAGTGGTGCGGCGACGCGGCTTACGAGCGGTATCTGCTTGCCACAGGCAAGCAAGGTTCGGAACGCCGCACGCTGACCGCCGAAGAATTCTATGTAGAACAGCTCAATCGCCGCTATTCACGGCCGAACCGCTGCTGCTGACCGGGCTAGCAATTCAAGCTTCCTTAGATTGCTTGCCGCTTGCCGTGCGGCAGGACTAAAATTCCCAGTAATTGTTTGGCCAGCCCATTTTCTGCTTACGGAGGAACAAATGTCAGTTGATATGGATAAGCTTCACGAATTTCTTGGGAGAGCCATCGTCGATTTTGGAGCGACGTTTAATGCTCCGCTGATTCGCATTGGAGACAAGCTCGGCTTGTACAAGGGCCTCGCGGCGGGCGGTCCGCAAACGCCCGCGGAACTCGCGAAGCGCACCGGCACCATCGAGCGCTACATTCGTGAGTGGCTGAGCGCGCAGGCCGCCGGCGGTTACGTGACGTACGATGCGGCAACGGGCAAATTTCACCTCAGCGAGGAACAAGCGTTCGCGATGGCGGACGACAACAGCCCGGCGTTCATGCCGGGAGCGTTTCAGGTGGCGCTCGCGGCGATCAAAGCGGAGGAATCGCTGACGGAGAAATTCAAGACGGGCGAGGGAATAGGCTGGCACGAACACCATGCGGATCTTTTTGTCGGCACGGAAAGATTTTTTCGGCCGGGCTATGCCGCGAACTTGATCGCTGCGTGGATTCCGTCGCTCGAAGGTGTCGACGAGAAGCTGAAAGCAGGCGCGCGTGTCGCCGACGTGGGCTGCGGCCTGGGCGCGTCGACGATTCTGATGGCGAAGTCCTACCCCAAATCTGAATTTTCTGGTTTCGATTTCCACGATAAATCGATCGAGACCGCGAAACAACGGGCGCGCGACGCTGGAGTGGGCGACCGCATTCATTTTGAAGTCGCCAGCGCGAAGTCATTTCCGGGCAAAGACTATGACTTCGTTACTTTTTTCGATTGTTTGCACGACATGGGCGACCCCGCGGGCGCTTCGGCGCATGTGCACAGCAGGCTCAAGAAGGATGGGACGTGGATGATTGTCGAGCCATTTGCCGGAGACAAGCTCGAAGACAACCTCAATCCCATCGGCCGCGCATTTTATGGCGCCTCCACGCTTTTGTGCACGCCGGCTTCTCTCTCGCAGGAGGTGGGGCTAGCGCTGGGCGCGCAGGCGGGAGAAAAGCGACTGAAAGAAGTCGTGACGAGCGGCGGATTCTCGCGCTTCCGGCGGGCGACGCAGACGCCCTTCAATTTGGTGTTTGAAGCGCGGCCGTAACGGACGGCGATTCCGCGGCTCCATCGAGCCGCGCAAGTCAGAACTCTTCTTCAGTCTCCGCGCCAGCTTTGAGGACGGTGATCTTGTGCGTGATTTTCACGCTGTGAGCCCGGATACCCGCGATGATCGCCCGGCGTGTTTCCGTGGGCAGCATCTCGGGGGCGAAAACGCCAGCGTCGTCGCGGTGAAAATACTTGATGAAGAGTGCTGCGACGTGAGCCGTGGCATATGCGACCGGAGTCGTAAAGCGGCCTTGCTGGCGGATTTGATATAGCGTCGGGAACATGGCGTCGGTGCGAATCAGTAACTGCTGATCTTCCTTTGTGCCACGCTTCATGCCAAGCACCAGCACTGAAGCTGAAAACCTCGCATTCTGTAGTGCGCCCTGGCGAATGAGCTTCGCAATCGCGCGAGGCGACGACGTATGCGGAAACCGCTGCCGCACGATGCCGCGCGACTTGAATAACTTTCCTTGCTTGTACCAGCGGCGCAGGCGGTCGAACTCGTTTCCGCCGATCTTCACGTCCATGTCTCGCATGGGAATGGCGTAGGGAAGCGTGGCGACTTCATCCTGCGCGGCGAGAACGACGTTGGCGTAGCCGATGGGATCGGGAAAGCGGAATTTTTCGAGCTCGGCGAAGCGTTTTTCCATGCGAAATTTGCCGTGGCGATAGACGCGCGGACTGGAGATGGCTTCGTCGAACGACACTTCCGGCGACCATTGCGAAATCGGGTCGTCGCTTTCGGTACTTTCGTAGAGGCGGATTTGGACGGAATGGACTTCGTCGAGCATTTCCGCGGCTCGCTTGGCCAGCAAGTTGGTCAAGCCCGGAGCCGCCCCGGCGTTGATGAGCGCCGTTCGATTCTTTTTTTCAAAACGTTTTGCGTAGGAGAATTGCTCGGCCCGGAAAGGATTGCGGGTGAGGTGGGAGCTAAGGTCCAGATAATGCGCGCGCAGGCGCAGCGCGGCTCGCATCACAATCTGATTGAAGACGCTCGCGGAGGCGTTGACGATAAGCTGGCAGCCGCGCGCCGCGCGCACGATGCCCAGCATATTTCGGGCGTTCACCTCGGCGACGGCAATCGTGCTTTTTTCGCCTAGAAAGCGCCGGGCGCGTGCGGGGTCACGGTCGCCACACCAGACAGTATGTCCTTGACGTAAGAGCAACTCTGCCAGAAGGGAGCCGGTCGCTCCGGCCCCGAGAACGAAGATCCGCATGGCGTGGCAAAAACTCTATCACACACTGCGTGCCAGGAATCTCGGATGTCTTAAGGGGGTAGCCTCATGCGCGGGTGCGGGAGCCCCTCGCAGGAGGCCCTCGGTACTCAAGTCTTCGTCGAGGTCCCGCCAGTGGAGTCCATAGCCGCCACCCGCAATTTCCCAGTGATTTAGCTGTTCCAGAGTGGCGTGGAGAAGCTTGGGGTACCAGGCGAGAGGCACACTAATAACTCTGCCGTCCCTCAGTGTCACGCTGAGCGTGTCGGCTGAAAAACTCTCGCTGGCTACACGCTCATCAGCTTTCAAAACCAGAACGCCCATACCATGCCCAATTCTACAAAATTGCGCTCTTTTTCGCATGGGCTTACACTTAGGGAGAACTCCGACCCCGGTTACCTAAGGGAGACAAAACCTAAGGCAGACGGGGCGATGCTTCGACGGCGGCTTTTGGCAAGCCGCGAGGCCGAGGGTTCGGGTGGAAACGCCCGGGCCTCCCGTGCTTGGAAAGGAGCGACTTAACGGAAAAGTGTGTATTTCCGTTGTGCGCCCGCATCCAAGTAAGCGGATCGGGCGATTTTGTTTTGCGGAGACGAAACAGGGGAAAGCGAATGGTCGCGCCCAGCCAAAATAGAGTGCCATGACTTTACTCGATAAATTCGGCCGGCAGATCACGGACCTGCGCATTTCCATCACGGACCGCTGCAATTTCCGCTGCGTTTACTGCCGCTCCGCCGACCCTGAAAATTACCGCGATCACGACGAAATTCTCTCCTGGCCGGAGCTGGACCGGCTCGCTCGCATTTTTCTGAGCCTTGGCATTCGCAAAATTCGGATTACAGGCGGAGAGCCGCTGGTGCGGACTGGCGTGGAAGATTACATCGCGCGGCTTCATGCGCTGGGCGTAGAAGACCTTTCCATGACGACCAACGGCCATTTGCTGGCGGAGCGCTGCGAACGGCTGATTGCGGCGGGCTTGCGCCGCATCAATATCAGCCTCGATTCGCTCGATCCCGGCAGGTTTGAGCGCATCACGCGCACGAAATCCTTTGACGCCGTGATGCATAGCATCGAGGTCGCTCAGAAATCGCGGCTCGCGCCTGTTAAAGTCAACGCCGTGCTGGTGCGCGGACTGAATGACGACGAAGTGGAATCCTTCGCGGGATTTGCGCGCGACCGCGGCGTGATTATGCGTTTCATCGAGTTCATGCCGCTGGATGCCGACCGCACGTGGACGCGCCAACATGTCGTGCCCGCAGCGGAAGTGTACAAGCGCATTCATGCGCGGTGGCCGCTGGTTCAGATCCCCCACGAGCGCAGCGAGACGGCGCGTAAATACCGCTTCGCCGATGGCGCTCCTGGCGAAATCGGACTCATTGCCCCAGTGACGCAGCCTTTCTGCGGTCATTGCTCGCGCATTCGTTTGACCGCCGATGGAAAGCTGCGGACGTGCCTCTTCAGCAAGGAAGATCACGACCTGCGCGGGCTGCTCCGCGAAGGGGCCACGGACGAAGATTTGACGACTTATATCCGTTCCGTCGTCGACGAAAAGGAGGAAGGGCACCGCATCAACGCCTCTGATTTCGTGCCTCCTTCGCGTACCATGGTGTTCATCGGCGGATAGTGGAATGCTTCCTCTGCGGCTTGTCTTCCTGAATGCATGACGCTCGACCCTGCGATGCATTTGGGTTAGCATCGAATTAAGCCGAACAGATAAAGGCGAAGAAAGAACGGGCATCTCATGGCGGATGAAGAAGACGAAGAAGAAGACGGCGGCGAAGAAGACGGCGAGGGGCAAGACGAAACTCCCGACCCGGAGCCCAGACTCTTTACACTCACCGAAGCGGAGCGCGCGCGGCGGGAGCTCGAACCTTTTCTCGTGGAAGCCATGGACTGCCGGAAGAAATTGTCCGGCCTGGAAACGGATCTCTCCGCGGTTTCCGCGCGGATAACGATGATGGGCGGCGTAATCGTGCCGTACGAAAAACTGGCTGCTTTGCGAGTGGAGCATCAGCATTTGGCCGCCGCGCTGAAAACGGCGCTGAACCGCATTCTCGAAACAGGCTGCCTGATCAAGGATCTCGACGTGGGCCTGCTCGATTTTCCCGCCGTCATCGATAACGAGGACGTTTATCTCTGCTGGAAGCTCGGCGAGGACCGCATTCGTTTTTACCACCGGCCGGACGAGGGATTTGCCGGCCGCAAGCCGATCGACCCGCGCGATGTCGGCCCCGGAGACATCGTGCAGTAGCTTGTGCGCGGCGCGCGCACCTCTTCCGAAGTCCTTTGTCCTTTTGCCAGGACGGCGCTCGCCTCCCGTGCTTCGCGAACCGAAAGGATTCTTCGTGTCGTCTCATCCAGAAAATCGATTGAAGGATTCCGCCAGCCCGTATCTGCGCTCGGCCGCGCATCAGCCCATCGATTGGCACGAATGGGGCGATCCCGCGTTCGCGCGCGCGGCGTCGGAAGACAAGCCCATCTTGCTGGATATCGGCGCGGTGTGGTGCCACTGGTGCCACGTCATCGACCGCGAGAGTTACGAGAATTCCGAAATCGCCAAAATCATCAACGAAAACTTTGTGGCTGTAAAAGTGGACCGCGACGAACGTCCGGATGTGGATGCGCGTTATCAATCCGCCGTCAGCGCGATTTCCGGTCAAGGCGGCTGGCCACTGACGGGATTTTTGCTGCCCAACGGAAAGCCATTTTTCGGCGGCACGTATTTTCCTCCGGAAGATCAAATGGGCCGCCCCGGCTTTCGCCGCATCCTGCTGGCGGTGGCGGATTCGTATCGGAATAAACGAGCAGAGCTGGTTCGCGCCGCGGATCATTTGGCGGACGCCGTCGCGCAAGCCGAAGTATTCACCGGAGCGCGCGCGGCATTCGATCCCGGCGTCGTCGACGCGCAAATCACTTCCGTGACGCAACAATTTGACATCAAGAATGGCGGCTTCGGGCGCGCGCCGAAATTCCCGCATTCCTCGGCGGTGGATCTCGTTCTGGAGCGTTATCAGCAGACGAAGGAAAAGCATTTGCTGGCGATGATCGAAACGACGCTCGAAAAAATGGCCCGCGGCGGCGTTTACGACCAGCTCGCCGGAGGTTTCCATCGCTATTCGGTGGACGAACGCTGGCTCGTCCCCCACTTCGAGAAAATGAGCTACGACAATTCGGAACTGCTGCGCAACTATCTTCACGGCTGGCAGATGACGCAGAACCCGCTCCTTCGCGAAACCGCCGAAGGCATCATTGGCTGGGTCAACGAAGTTTTGTCCGATCAAAAAAACGGCGGCTTCTATGCCAGCCAGGACGCTGACTATTCGCTGGACGACGACGGCGATTATTTCACGTGGACGCTCGAGGAGCTGCGTGCCGCACTGTTGCCCGATGAAGCGCGCGTCATGGAGCTGTACTACGACGTCGAGCCGCATGGCGAAATGCACCACAATCCCGCAAAAAATGTTTTGTGGATTGCGCGCAGCGCCGCCGATATCGCGAAGCAACTCGGGTTCGACGAGACTTCGGTGCGCCTCATCATTGCGAAAGGCAAAGGGAAGATGATGGCCGCGCGGCTGCCCCGTCCGACGCCCTTCGTCGATAAAACGATGTATGTTTCCTGGAACGCGATGTTCGTTTCAGCTTATCTAGACGCGGCAAAAGTGCTTGCTGGGTCAACGATTCATAGTTCCCGCGCTTTTGCTTTGAAAACGATGGATCGCATGCTGAGCGAAGTGTGGAGCGACTCGCGCGGATTTAGCCATCGCATGGGAGGGCCCGCGCTCGACGGTTCACTCGACGACCAAGTTTTCTGTGTGCTGGCTTTGCTGGATGCTTACGAAGCTACGCTCGAGCCGCGTTATTTTGCCGCCGCGCAAAAAACGATGGATCTGGCGATGGCCCGCTACGGCGATGCGGAAGGCGGCGGTTTTTTCGATCGCCCGTCGGACGCCGCGCCCATGGGCGGCCTCGATGTTCGCCGCAAGCCTTTCCAGGATTCGCCGACGCCGGGAGCGAATTCGGTCGCGGCGATCGCGCTGATTCGTATGCACGCCTTCACCGGCGACGAGCGCTATTACAATTTTGCTCAGAAAACACTTGAGGCCTTCGCGGGAATCGCGCCGCAATACGGAATGTTTGCTGCGACCTACGGCCTTGCGGCCACACTCTTCGCGCGCCATCCGTTGCAGGTCGTCATAACGGGCCGCGCGGACGATCCCGCCGCCCAAGCTCTCGAAACGGCAGCTCACCGCGTCTACCGTTTCGGCAAATCAGTTTTGCGTCTCACGCCGGGCGTCTCCCTCGTAAATCTTGCCGGCGCGCTCAAAGAAACGCTCCCCCATCTCCCGGCCGATAAAGCCATAGCCGTTGTTTGCGCAGGACAAACCTGCCTGCCGCCAACCAGCGATCCCGCGCAGCTCACTGCGCTCCTAGAGAATGGCGCCGCGGGAGTAGCAGGCACGTAGTCAGCTCTCACAAATTTCTCCTAGGGGCACAGCACGCTGTGCCCTCCGATCTGCTGCATATGTATTCACACACGTTCCTAATCGGCAAAAGAAAAACGGGCACAAGGTCTCGACCTCATGCCCGTTTCCGATTTGATGCGTTTCTGCTTACTTCTTAGGCCGCGACTCTGGCGGCACCAACCCGTTGATGCGGTAATAAACGACGAGCTGGCCATAGTGTTCTCCAGAGTGCTCGATAAGCCCGTACGCCAAGTCGTAAAGACGAACTTTGCGCGGCCCGCCGTCCACGACGCTTTCGCCCATACCCTTGTCGCCTTTTTCCTTGATCAGGTCCGCGCCGTCCTGAACGCACTTTTTCACGAAAGCCACGATCTGAGCCTTGTTCTGCAGCTCATCGCGTTTTGGATCATCGGAAAAGTGCGGCTTTTTTCCCTGCGCGGTGTCTGTGAAGTAATACATCGAAGCGGAAGCGTGGATCAGTTGCGCCACAAACGTCCGCGAGTCCGGATTTGGTTTGTAGTCGTACTTGTCTTCCGGCAAATCCTCGGCAATGGCAATCAACTTTCTGCCTATATCATTCCAGGATTCGAGCACGGCTTGCGACGGACTTGGTGCGGGTTTTGGCGGTTCGGCTTTCTTGGCTTCTTGGGCTAACGCCGGCATTGCCGCGAGCACCAGCGCAATCAGTAACGTCCCCCAGTTACGAAAATTCTTCATCGTCTCTCTCCTCACCTTTGGCTGTTTCTGGATCTGTTTCCGGGCCTGTTTTTGGACCTGCTCTCGGGCTGTTTTGGGCCAGCCCTGGCAGGCTCTCATTCTCTGACGGACCGCGAGGCCAAGTGTTTCTTTGCATGATCGGTGAAACCTGACCTTTTGGCCGGGTTCATCTTACGCAGGAGGCTCCTCCGCGTCATGGGAAATCGGGTATGGCGGCCATGGTAAGCTGGTGGTTCGTCTTTGGGGGACATTCCATTTGAATTGGACCTGGCTGTTGCTCCGCATTGGGATTGGTTTTGGCATCTTGGCGCTGCTGTTTTTCTCGCAGCGGTTCTGGTATCGCGCCATTTGGCGTGCGACGTCCAATTGGGGCAGCCAGGTGTTGCGCGTTGCGATTCGCTTGATCTACATAACTTTGTTGCTGCTCATCCTTGGCGCGATAGCGGACGGCTTCCGCATGGAGCGTGTCGGTCATATCCTTTCCGGCATCAACCTGATCACGGTTTTCGCGGGCTTGTGGTTTTTCAGCGCGCTGTTTGCGTATCTGGCGGTAAAGATCGTGGGGGGCGTCGATCGCATCTGGTCCTGGTCGCGCGCTGCTTATCTTCTCAAAATCAATCGAACGCCCAAGGGAGCTGCCAGTCCATCCGCGGCGACTGCTGATGCGTCGTCCGCGCGCGCTTCCGCTCCGACGGCCGCCGAGCTTGTTCCCAATCCATCGCGCCGCTACTTTTTCAAAACGGCCACCGCGCTCGCGGGAGCCGGACCGTTTCTCACCGCTGTGTATGGTTTTGCGGCCGAGCGGCTGGACTATCAAGTCCGCAAGGTCGAAATCCCTATCCCCAATCTGCCCGCGGGGCTCGAGGGCATGAAGATCGTCCAGCTCAGCGACATCCATTTGAGCAGCTATATGCCGCGCATGCAGGTTCGCCGTGCTGTTGATATGGCCAACGACCTGGGAGCGGATCTCGCTCTCGTGACGGGCGATTTCATCACGGGCCCAGCCGACCCCATCGCCGATTGCATTGACGAAGTTCATGGGCTTCGCGCGTCCCTCGGAGTGTGGGGTTGCAACGGCAATCATGAAATTTATGCGCACGCCGAGGAAAAGGCGCAGATCCTTTTCGCGCAGCGCGGAATGAACCTTTTGCGCCGCCAAAACGCGCAAATCGAATTTAACGGCGCGTCGTTCAATCTCATCGGTGTCGATTACCAGCGCGAGCGCACGCCTGGCGGCCGGAGAGTACAAATGCTCCAGCGTATGGAGCCTTTGGTGCGCCGCGACATGCCCAACATCCTCATGTCGCACAATCCAAATTCCTTCAATCGCGCCGCGGAAATGGGCATCGAGCTAAGCCTTGCGGGGCACACGCACGGTGGCCAGATTCAGGTGGAGATTCTCGATCATCGGCTTAGTCCCGCGCGGTTCATCACGGACTACGTGGCCGGGCTGTATCAGCGACCCATGTTTGCTCCTGCATTGACCGACCGTGCCGCTTCCGCCGGTTCCGCGTTTGAAAAAGGCCACGGCTCGCTATTTCCGAACCGTTCCTCGGCGTTGGCATCGATCTACGTGAATCGCGGGCTCGGCACGGTAGGCGCCCCCGTTCGTCTCGGTGTACCCCCTGAAATCACGCTGCTGACTCTGCACAGGGCATAGCCATTCGGATTGAAGATTCGCATGGATGAAGCGCCGGAAATCGACCGCATCGCCAAAGAATCAAGCGATCTTCGCGAACGCGAACGGTCGGAACCTGCAGGTACGCTCCGACTCGACGGTTGGCTCAAGACTCTGAACGCTCGCAACGGAAGTGATTTGCTTCTCGTTGCCGGTGTGCCCGCCTGCGTTCGCGCTAATGGCGTGGTGCAAAAAATTGATGAAACACTGCTCGCTGGCGCCGAAATCGAAGCGGCCGTTCTTCCGGCGCTCACTTCGCACGCTTTGGCGCGCTACCGCCAGACGCAGATCGCAGATTCCTCGTACCGCGTCGCCGGTCTGGGCCGATTCCGCATCAATCTGCATCGCGAACGCGGACGCGCCGCCGTCGCGATTCGCGCCTTGCCGCAAAAAGTCCCCACACTTAGCGAGCTCAACCTTCCGCCGAGCGTGGAAACCCTCGCGCATCTCCCGCGCGGCCTGGTGTTGATTGGAGGCCCCGCGGGTTCGGGGAAATCGACCACGCTCGCCGCGCTGATCGACGACATCAATCGCCGCGAAGCGCGCCACATCGTCACCATCGAAGATCCCATCGAGTACGAACACACTCACATCCGCAGCGTGATCGAACAGGTTGAAATCGGCACCGACGCGCCAGATTTCCCCACGGCTCTCCGTGCCGCCTTGCGGCAAGCCCCGGATGTTCTCGTCGTGGGCGAAATGCGCGATCCAGAGACGATGCGCATCGCCGTCGCCGCCGCGGAAACCGGCCATCTCGTCCTCTCGACGCTCCACACCATCGACGTCGCCACCACCATCTCGCGCATCTCCGATTCTTTTTCCGATGAACGCCAAAACACCATCCGCCAGGAATTGGCGATGGCCATCGCCGCCGTCCTGACGCAGATTCTCTTGACCGGCAAGAGCGGCGAGCGTTTTCCGGCGGCCGAACTGCTGATGATCGGATACGGCGCGCGGCAGCATATTCGCCGCAACGCGCTGCAGCATCTTCATCAGGAAATCACCATGACCAAGAAAAGGGGTTCATTCGCGCTCGAGGAATCCCTCGTGCAATTGATCAGCAAAGGGCGCATCGACCGCGAGGAGGCCCTCCTCTGCGCCATCCATCCGGATGATCTGGACATCCTGTTGAAAACCGGTAGCCGCGGATAAATTTGCAACAAATGTTTCCAAACACCGCCCACTTCAGGCAAACTACCTGCGCAAAACGAGGGGGTCTTATGAATCGCAGAGGTTTTGTTGCTTCGATTGTCTTCGCGACTATTTCCCTGGCGCCGATGGGGGTGCACTTCGCCGCAGACGAACAGCCGCTGGCCGGCTATTCCGTCGAATCTTCGCGTACCGAAAAACAATGGGAAGAAAAAATGCGCGCGATACCAGAACCGGATAGGATGCGCGGCTACATGGAAAGGCTCTCCGCGCGACCGCATCATGTGGGTTCGCCTTATGATAAGGACAATGCCGAATGGATTCTGGCGAAATATAAGGAGTTCGGACTCGACGCTCACATAGAGACGTTTGACGTGCTTTTTCCAACGCCGAAGGAGCGCGCCGTCGAGCTGGTCGCCGGCGGGCCGAAGTTCGTAGCTAAATTGCAGGAGCCTCCGGTGCCCGGCGATCCGACCACGGGAACCCAGCAGGCCGAACAGCTTCCTACGTATAACGCGTACTCGATTGATGGCGACGTAACTGCGCCGCTCGTGTATGTCAATTTCGGCATTCCTGCGGATTACGACGAGCTCGATCGCATGGGTGTATCCGTAAAGGGCGCTATTGTCATCGCGCGCTACTACGGCTCGTGGCGGGGCATTAAACCGAAAGTCGCCGCGGAACACGGCGCCATCGGCTGCCTCATTTTTTCCGACCCGCACGAAGACGGCTATTTCCAGGGCGAAGTCTTTCCGGAGGGGCCGTACCGCCCCAAAGATGGCGTGCAGCGCGGCAGCGTAGCGGACATGCCTCTCTATGCCGGAGACCCGCTGACACCTGGCGTGGGCGCGACCAAGGATGCCAAGCGTCTGGATCTGAAGGATGCCCGGACGATCACGAAGATTCCCGTTCTCCCCATTTCTTATGCCGATGCGGAACCACTGCTAGCTTCGCTAAAAGGCCCGATGTCACCGGCTGCTTGGCGCGGCGCGCTCGGCATCAGCTACCGTATCGGCCCCGGCCCGGGGAAGGTGCACCTGAAAGTGAAATCGAATTGGGACATCAAGCCGATCTACGACATTATCGCGAAGATTCCCGGCTCGGTTTATCCCGATGAATGGGTGCTTCGCGGTAACCATCACGACGGCTGGGTAAATGGCGCGGAGGATCCGCTCTCCGGCCAGTCCTCCATGCTCGAAGAAGCCCGCTCGCTCGGCGAACTCGTGAAAGCCGGATGGAAACCCAAGCGCACCATTATCTATTGTTCGTGGGACGGCGAAGAACCCGGTTTGCTCGGCTCGACGGAATGGGTCGAAACTCACGCCGAAGAGCTCAGGCAGCACGCCGTCTCATACATTAATTCCGACGGCAACGGCCGCGGCTATCTTGCGCTCGAGGGTTCGCACACCCTCGAAAAATTCATGAACGATATTGCGCGCGACATTCAAGACCCTGAAACGAAACTGACCGCCTGGAAACGCGACGAGTTGCGCGCTATCGAACATGCCCCCGAAGACAAAAAGCAAGAAATCCGGCAGCGTCCCGATCTGCATCTTGGCGCGCTCGGCTCCGGTTCGGACTTCACTCCGTTCCTTCAGCATGTCGGCGTCGCTTCGCTGGACATCGGTTTCGGCGGCGAGGATGGCGGCGGAATCTACCACTCGGTTTACGACGATTTCTACTGGTATACGCATTTTGCTGATACCACTTTCGTTTATGAACGGGCCCTCGCTCAGACGGGCGGCACCGCCATGATGCGGCTTGCCGATGCCGACCTCCTGCCATTCGATTTTGGCGATTTCGCGGAAACGATGCAGACTTACGTCCACGAATTGAAGGATTTGTCGAAGAAAATGCAGGATGAAATTCGCGAACGCAACAAGGAAATCGACGAAGGCCTTTTCACCGCGACCGCGGATCCCAAGAAGACATACGTTCCTCCAAATAAGGAAGAAGTCCCTCCGTATCAGGACTTCGCGCCGCTAGAAAACGCCGTGGATGCTGTGACGCGCAGTGCAGCCGCATATCACAAGGCGCTGGAGCACGCCAATGCCAATGGCGGAGCCGCTTTGGCCTCCGCTTCGCTCGACGAAGTGAACCGCTTGCTCATCGAGAGCGAACGCAAGTTCATCACTCCCGAAGGTTTGCCCAACCGGAAATGGTACAAGCATCAATTGTATGCGCCCGGTTTTTACACCGGATACGCTGCCAAAACCATGCCCTATGTTCGGGAAGCCATCGAGCAGAAAGAGTGGAAGCAGGCCGATGAAGGCGTCGGAGTTGTCGCGCATTGCTTGCAGGATGAAGCCAAGCTGATCGACGATGCCGCCGCCAAACTAGCCGCGGCCCATTAATCTGGCAGGGCAGACACTCCTTTCTGTCGCTTGTAATTGCAGTTTTTCGGCAAGCGCGGAATTAAAGCAAGCATCAAGAGACAGCTCGGAATGCCAGTCCCACGGCAAACCGGCCTGATGCGAGACGGACGTTTATGTCTGTCTCGCCTGCTTCCCCGCGGAGGATCGTCTCATGCCCTCCTATAATCTATCCATCGTCGGCATGGGCAACGTCGCCCGCGCGCTCTTGCGCCTGCTCATCTCGAAGGAGAGCGATCTTCGGCGGCGTTACGATATTCGCTGGCGGCTCACCGGCGTGGCCACCCGCCGCATGGGCTGGATCGCCGATCCCGACGGTCTCAATCCGCTCGCGGTTCTGCAGGGTCACTCTTACGCGCCGCGCGGGAACACGTCTCAGCCGCACAATGTCCGCGAGTGGCTCGAAAAAACGCGCGCCGATGTCTTCTTCGAAACCAGCTCCCTCAACGTGCTTAGCGGGCAGCCGGCCACGGAGCATCTGAAAACCGCGCTCGAATTGGGCGCGCACGCTATTACCGCCAATAAGGGTCCCATCGTTCATGCGTTCCACGAACTCACCGCGCTCGCGAAAGAAAAGAATCATAAGTTTCTCTACGAATCCACCGTCATGGATGGCGTCCCCCTTTTCTCGCTGTTTCCGGAGGGCCTGCCGGCGACGGATCTTCGTGGCTTTTCCGGAGTTTTGAATTCGACGACCAACGTCGTGCTCACGGAAATCGAAAAAGGCCGTTCGATGGACGAAGCCGTGAAACGCGCGCAGGCCATGGGCATCGCGGAAACGGATCCGGCCGCGGATTTGGACGGCTGGGATGCCGCCGTAAAAGTCGTGGTTCTGGCAATCGTGTTGATGGGAGCGAATCTGCGGCTCGATCAGGTGGAGCGCATGGGCATTCGCGAGCTCAGCGAAGAAAAAATCCGTTCGGTGCGCGCGGCGGGAATGCGCTACAAGCTGGTCTGCCGCGCGGAGCGCCGCGGAGATGGCGTCGAGTGCAGCGTGCGCCCGGAACTGCTGCTGGCCTCGGACCCGCTCGCCAATCTTGAGGGCAGCAGTTCGGCCATCCGCTTCGATCTCGACGTCTTTGGCTTATCGTTTGTCGAGCACAATCCCGGCATCGAGGCCACCGGTTACGGCCTGCTGGCTGATTTTCTGCGCGCTGTTCGCCAGCAGTAGCGCTGCAGAGTTATCTCAACTCAGCACTCACCGCCGGTAATTCGCCGCATAATCCGGAAGTGGAATTCCAAGGTCGCATCGTTCATCGCGAATCGGCGCGCCAGCCACGGTACGCAGCGGAATTACGCCGGCCCAGACGGGCAAAGCATAATCGGGTTCATCGTCTTCGGGCGGCCCAACGCGCACTTTTGCGGAAGCTTCGGTAAGCGGCAGCCGCAGGATGCTGGTAGCCTTTAGTTCTTTTTCGTTTGGCTGCCGCGCGTCGGCCCAGCGTCCCGGCAAAATCTTTTCCGTGAAGGCGCGCAACGCCTCAAGTTTTTCTTCCGGCGCATCGACGAGCGTAGCTTTGCCGAGCGCCACAACGGAGCGGTAGTTCATCGAGTGATTGAAAACCGAGCGCGCCAGAACGATCCCGTCCGTGAGCGTAACCGTCACGCAAACATTCGCGCCCTCGCCAACTCCCCGCAGCATCCGGCTGGCCGCCGATCCGTGAAAATAAATCGCATCCCCGATGCGCGCGTACAGCGTGGGAATAACAAACGGCTGCCCGTCCTCGCAGAGTCCGACATGGCACACAAGCCCTTCATCGAGAATTTTGTAAATCGTTTCGTGGTCGTAGACGCCGCGCTGCGGCTCGCGCACTACACGCGTGCGCTCGGTCGGCGTGAAGGGTTCGGACACTTTGCACCTCATGGAGAAGCGTGGCGCAAAGCAGGCCGTTTTGTGGCCGCTCATTTGATTTCTAGCCGGCGCCAAAGCGGCATGAGTGAGGAACAACCGTTTCCATGCTAACACGTCCGCACCCGGCTTCATCCCGGGCTCGCCCTGTGAGAAACTAGCGTGCGGAGAAAACGATGAGCACACCCGTGATGCACGGAACGGAAAGCAAGCCGCTCGATATTGCGTGGGTGAGGGCGCAATTCCCATCGCTGCAATTACTGCTAAACGGTCACCCTGCCGCATTTCTGGATGGACCCGCCGGCACGCAAGTCCCCAAACAGGTGATGGATGCCGTCCAAAATTATTTCTTGACGTCGAATGCAAATACTTGCGGAGCATTCCCCACCAGTCGCGGCAACGACGCCATCATCGCCTCTTCGCGCTCGGCCATGGCGGATTTTTTCCACTGCGATCCGGACGAAGTGGTCTTCGGCCAAAACATGACCAGCATCACGTTCGCACTTGCCCGCGCCATTGGCCGTGAGCTTACCGCTGGCGACGAAATTGTCGTGACGACGCTGGACCACGACGCCAACGTCGCTCCGTGGCGCGCTCTCGAAGAAAAAGGTGTCGTGATTCGTCAGGTGGGTATTCGCGAATCGGATTGCACACTCGACCTCGACGATTTCAAGCGCAAGCTCACAGCGAAAACAAAGCTGGTCGCCGTCGGTTACGCTTCGAACGCCGTAGGCACCATCAATCCCGTCGATGAAATCACAAAGCTCGCGCATGCCGCGGGCGCGCTAATGTTTATCGACGCGGTCCATTACGCGCCGCACGGCTCGATTGACGTTCGCGCGCTCGATTGCGACTTCCTCGTCTGCTCGCCCTACAAATTCTTCGGTCCGCACATGGGCACGCTCTACGGCAAACGCGAACATCTCCTGCGCTTCCATCCATACAAAGTCCGTCCCGCGCCCGATTCGCTTCCAGATCGCTGGGAAACGGGCACGCAGGTCCAGGAGCTAATCGCCGGAATCGGCGCGGCCGTGAATTACCTGGCTGAACTTGGATGCCGCTGCGATCCAGCGGCCAAAGATCGCCGCAGCGCGCTGCTGTCAGCGTACCGCGTTACGCGCCAGCACGAGATGGCGCTTCTCGCGCGTTTGGTCGAAGGCCTTCTCGCAATTCCCGGCCTCCGATTTTTCGGCATTAGTGATCCTCAACAGTTTCACAATCGCTGTTCGACGGTTTCCGTGCGCATGGCGAATCACACTCCCGCGGAAGTTGCGAAATTTCTCGGCGAGCGCGGCATTTTCACTTGGGATGGCAATTACTACGCACTGAACCTGACCGAACGCCTCGGCGTCGAAGCTAGCGGCGGCCTGCTTCGAATCGGTTTGGTTCATTACAACACCGTGGAAGAAGTAGACCGTTTGCTTGCATCTTTAAAGGAGATCGCAGCGCGTTAGTTGTCACGCAAACATCATGGCTAAACGACCAAAACCAATCGTACTGACCGTCCTCGACGGCTGGGGCTACCGCGCCGAAACCAAGGGCAACGCCATCGCGCTCGCACGCAAGCCCGCCTACGACGACCTCATGAAAAAGTTTCCCAACACGCTCATTCACACGTCGGGTCCCTACGTCGGTCTCCCTGAAGGCCAAATGGGCAACAGCGAAGTCGGCCACATGAACATGGGTGCCGGCAGAATTGTTCATATGGACATCACCCGCATCGATCTCCTCATCGCCAACAAACAATTGCAGAACGTGCCACTTTTTCAGCAAGCAATGGAGCGCGGCCGCCAGCGCCAGTTGCATCTGCTCGGCCTGCTCAGCGACGGCGGCGTACACTCGCACATCCAGCATCTTTTCGCGCTACTCGAAATGGCCAGGCAACAAAAAGTCGAGCGCGTTTTCGTTCACTGCTTCATGGACGGACGCGACACGCCGCCAAACAGCGGCCGCGATTACGTCCGCCAGTTGCAGCAAAAAATGCGCGAACTCGGCGTCGGCGAAATCGCCACGCTCACCGGCCGCTACTACGCCATGGATCGCGACAACCGATGGGAACGCGTCGAGCTAGCCTACCGCGCCGTGGTTCACGGCGAGGCCGAAACGCATTCAAGCGACCCCATCGCCGCGCTTCAAAAAAGCTACGAGCAAGGCGTCACCGACGAGTTCGTAAAGCCCATCGTCATTACCAAAGGCGACGGCGCCGCAGCCGTGCCCGTCGCGACCATTCGCGATGATGACGCCATAATCTTCTTCAATTTCCGCGCCGACCGCGCTCGCCAAATGACGCGCGCTCTGGTCGAACCCGGCTTCGAGCAGATCATCGACAACAAGCGCCCCAAGAATCTTCTCTACGTCGCGATGACGCAGTACGACAAAAAATGGCCCTGGCTCAAGTACGTCATCGCCCCGGAAAAACTCGAGCACATCCTCGCGCAAGTTTTCGAGGAGCTTCAATACAAAAATCTCCGTTGCGCCGAAACCGAAAAGTACGCTCACGTCACCTATTTCTTCAATGGCGGCGTAGAAAAACCTTTCGGCGGCGAAGAGCGCATCCTCGTGCCGTCGCCCAAAGTCGCCACTTACGATCTCAAGCCGGAAATGTCCGCGCAGGGAATCACGGACACGGTTGTAAAAGCCGTTGAAAAGGGCGATTTTGACGCCATCATCATGAATTACGCAAACGCCGACATGGTCGGCCATTCCGGCAATCTCGAAGCCACCGTCAAAGCCGTGGAAGCTGTCGACGCCGGCCTCGCCACAATCTATCAAGCGCTCAAACCGCGCGGCGGCGTCTGGCTCATCACCGCCGATCACGGCAACGCCGAAACCATGATCGATCCTGCCAACGGCGGCCCGCACACCTATCACACCACCAACCCCGTTCCGCTGATCCTCGTCAGCGATAACAAGGAGTTGCAATTAAAGCCGGGCGGTTCTCTGCGTGACCTTGCGCCCACGATGCTCGCCGCTCTCGACCGGCCGCAGCCCGCGGATATGACCGGACACGATTTACGCGTCACCGCAAGGCGGTAACATGAGCCTGACCTACGAACCGGCTAAGCAAAAGCTGCCAGAGCCAGGGCAAAAACGCCCGCGAACCTCGTTCGGCACGGTCACAATTCCCGGCACGCCGGTTGGAGCCTTCGTCTCCGTCGGCCTCGTCGTGATTTGCTGGTTCGCTCTTCCCCTCTCGCACATTTTTATTCTCGGCACGGGCGGCCTCGGACTCATCCTGGGTTTACTTCTCTATTGGAAGCATCGCGGTCCGCGCGAATGACCCGTAATCGCACCACCCCAGCCGAAACGAAACTTGTCGTCTGCGTATGGCACCCGTTCACCTTCTGGCGTCCCCTGCCCATAATGCCGCAGACGATCCGCGCGCGCTGGCCGGAAATGCGCGTCGTGCATCTTCCCAATTACGATCACTTGCCCGCCGAATTGCCGGACACGGATATTTTCGTCGGTTATTCCCTGCGGGCCGAGCAGCTCCAGCACGCCAAAAAATTAAAATGGATTCACTCCACCGCTGCCGGAGTCGCCCAATTGATGTACCCAGAGCTGCGCGATTCTGGAATTGTGGTCACCAATCCCAGCGGCGTCTTCTCCACTCCCATGGCTGAACACACCATGGGCCTTCTTCTCGCGCTCGCTCGCAATTTTCCGGATTCCGTGCGCCATCAAGACCGGTCACACTGGGGCCAGCAGGACTTGTGGGACATGCCGCAGCATTTTACGGAACTCAACGGTCTGATCCTCTTGATCGTCGGATTCGGTTCCATCGGCCGCGAACTCGCCAAGCGCGCCCGCGCGTTCGATATGCGCGTCTGGGGCGTATCGCGTTCCGGCAAGGGCGACACCACGCATGCCGAAAAAATCTTTCCCGCCTCGCAACTCGAGGAAGTTCTCCCGCACGCGGACTACGTGGTCTTCGCCGTGCCGGAAACCTCGGAAACGCGCCATTCTTTCGGGGCCGCGCAAATCGCGTGCATGAAGCCCGGCGCTCGGCTCATCAACGTAGGCCGCGGCTCGCTGCTGGATGAATCCGTGCTCATCCGCGCTTTGGAAAGCGGCGCTCTAGGCGGCGCGGCGCTAGATGTCACTTCCGTCGAGCCCCTCCCGCCGGAAAACCCGCTCTGGAAAGCTCCGAATCTTTTCATCACGCCGCACACCAGCGCCGTAAGCGACCGCTTGTGGCAGCGCGAAACAGATCTTCTTGATGGATTTGCTCGAGCGATGGTTTGACGGCCGCGAAATGTTCAACCTGGTCGATTTCGCGCGCGGCTATTAGCCGGGAAACGCGCCCAAAGAACTCCGCCCAAGGAATAGCGGCAGTCCGGGAACTCAGTCCCCCGCACCGACTTGCTGCGCATCGTATCCCTCGCGCGCATACACAATGTACTTCTGTTTCTTGCCCTTCTGATCGACCACCACCAGCGGAGTCCCGTCGGGCTGCACAAGCTCGATCTTCACTTTGTGAAACTTCCCGTCTTTCGCCCCGTTTGTCGGCGTATACGAAATGCTGTACTGGTGCCGCAGAAACGCAGTCACGTCCTGGAACACTCCCGGCATTTCGCCTTCGAATTGCGGGAACCACGCCTGGCCGCCCGTTTCATGGGCAAACGTCTTCAGCTGATTTTCTGCCTGCAGGTAGTTCATTCGCTGGATGTTGCCCATCCCGCCCACTCGATTCACATCCACGGCGTTTTGGAACACTTGCCCCAAACCGACGCAAAAGATGGTCACATCGCTCTGCCGCAGTTGTTTCATGGTCTGGTCGAGATTGTGTTTCGAGAAGGTATCGACTCCGCTCGCCATCAGCACGATGGCCTTTTTGCCTTTCACGTCCTTCATATTGTCCGTGGTCTCCAGCAAGGCATCGAAAACATTCGATTCGCTGAAGCCGGGAAAGTAGAGATGGCGAATCCCGTCCATCACTTCTTCTTTGTTCTGCGTGAAGTCCACATCCAGATGAGTCTTCATGTCAAAAGTTTCCAGCGCTACCCAGTCCTGCTGCTTCAGCTGTGGGAACAAATACTGAGACCAATATTTTGCGTATCCCGCGAAGAAGCCTCCCCAGCCCCGGCTGCTGAACTCCAGCAGCAGCACCATGGTGATCGGCGCGTCGGTCGGACCGAAGTTCGTAATCGTCTGCGCTACTCCGTCGTCCGTAATCCGAAAATTTTCTTTCTTCAAACCCGTCAGGATGTCCCCGCGCTGCGTCGTGGCCACCACGTCCAGCGTGACCACCGGTACTTCCACCGAGATGCTCACTCCCGCCTGCGGGGCCTGCTTCTGCGGAGCCGCCGGACTTTGTGGAGCCGTCTGCTGCGTCGGGGGTGCGGCTCCTTGCGGACCTGTGGGCGCCTGCGCGTTTGCGCGCTGCTCGAAGATCGGCAGGATGATTGCAGCTGTAAGAAATGTAGCCAAAACCACGGAAGGTATCTTCTTCATTTAACCCCTCGATTCGCCTTTGAAATCATCGCCGTCTGCCCAACCCGCGCTTTTTCGCCTCGTCGAGCCTTTTTTCCTCGCTGGGAGGAATGGCGCCACATTTCGATTTACGCAACGCGCTGCCAAGCCTGCGGACGAGCCCCCACTCCTGCATGTTAGTATGAAGCACGTTAACTGCAAAACGTTTGCTGCGCCTGTTGCTTTAGGTTAGGCCGCATCTGATACGGAGGAAGTCCGGGTGATGGGGAACTCCAAAATGCACGGTTTTGTGCCCGCTGTGGCTTTATCGCTGATCTCGCTCGCAGCGGTTTCGCCGGTTATGGCACAGGCGCCATCTACTGCCATGCCAACCGTCCAGGATATACGTTCGCCAGTTGGAGATACCACGGCGCTCGCGAAGGAAGCGGAGGGCTGGCTCGCCGATCTCATCAAGATTAATACCACCAATCCGCCCGGCAACGAAGAAGCTGCCGCGAAGTACATTGCCGGGATTCTGACCAAGGAAGGAATCACCTCGGAATTTCTGGAACTGGCTCCCGGACGCAGCGCTTTGGTCGCACGGCTGCGCAGCTCGGCGGTGCCCGATCCGGCTCGCGCCCTGCTCCTCGTGGCGCACATGGATGTGGTTGGAGTAGACAAATCCAAGTGGACCGTGGATCCCTTCGGCGCCGTGATCAAGGATGGCTACATGTATGGCCGCGGCTCGATCGACGATAAGGGCATGCTCGCGGCAAACCTCGCGGCTTTCATCGCGCTCAAGCGCTCGAATGTGCACCTGAGCCGGGACGTGATTTTTCTGGCCACCGCCGATGAAGAAGAAGGCGGCGAAGCCAGCATCAGAGTCCTCATCGCCAAATACTGGGACAAATTTGCCGCCGGGTTTGCCATCAATGAAGGCGGAAGAGTCGTCCTCCAAAAAGGAAAAGTCTTCTATGTAGCCGTGCAAGCCAGCGAGAAGGTTCCCGTGGATGTCGCGGTTATTGCGCGCGGGCCGTCGGGCCATGCTTCCGTGCCTACCAAGGACAACGCCGTCGTCCACCTCGCCGCTGCGGTCGCCAAGATTGGCGCGTACACCGCCCCCGTTCATTTCACTACCATCGTTCGACGCTATTTCGAACAGCTCGCTCCGCTTGAAGACGACGAGCTCGCCAAGTGGATTCGCTCGCTCGATACCCCCGACCGCGGCGATCACGCACAGCGTTTCATTTCCGAGGCCAACCCCCTCTGGAATTCCATGCTTCGAGACACCATCGCTCCCACCATGCTTTCCGCCGGTGTGCGCGCCAATGTGATTCCTTCCGAAGCCCGCGCCACTCTGAACATCAGGCTCTTGCCCGGCGATACCAGCGATGTCTTGATCGCCGACCTGACGAAATTGGTGAACGACCCGCAAATCCGCTTCGAAGTCCAGCCCGACGCCGGCCTGGCCGCTCCTCCTTCTTCGCTTGAAAATGAGTTCTATGCCACGATTTCCAAAGCCGCCTCGCAGGAATTTTCCGGCGCTCCCGTTCTGCCGTTTTTGTCTGCCGGCGCGACGGACTCCGCTCAGTTGCGGCTTCATAGCGTGCAAGCCTACGGTCTCTCGCCGTTTCCCATGGCCGATGAGGATTCCCGGCGCATGCACGCCGATGACGAACGCATTCCGCTCGCATCTTTCGATAAGGGCGTCGACTTCCTTTCGCGAATTGTCGCGGAATTCGCTGCTTCAAAGTAGCTAAGCCGGAGGCCGTGTGCCATCCGCTTGATCCGGCGGATAGGTCGGCAGACTACCTTCCAAGAGAGAGCATGGCTTTTCGTCACTCAAAAATCGTTTGCACGATCGGGCCCGCCAGCCACTCACCGCGCATGATTAGCCGTTTGATCAAAGCAGGCATGGACGTTGCGCGCCTCAATTTTTCTCATGGCACTCACGACGAGCACGCCCAAATTATTGCCTCGCTTCGCGCCGCCGCCGTCGAGCACGAAAAACCCATTGCCATTCTCGCCGATTTGCAGGGGCCCAAAATCCGCACGGGGCCGCTCGCGGGAAGCCGGCCCGTGTTCCTGCGCGCTGGACAGCGCTTCACTATTACCACCGCGAAAGTTTTGGGAGATAGCACGCGCGTCAGCACGACTTTCAGGCCGTTGCCGCGCGAAGTCCATCGCGGCAACCGCATCCTTCTCTCGGACGGCCTGATCGAATTGCATGTTCTTCGGGTGCGCGGAGCCGAAGTGATTTGCGAAGTGGCGAATGGCGGAGCTCTCGGCGAAAATAAAGGCATCAACCTGCCCGGGATTAAGCTGCGTGTTCCCGCGCTCACCCCAAAAGACCGCCAAGATCTTGCGTTTGCTTTGAAGCACGATGTCAACTACATCGCCGTAAGTTTTGTCCGGCGCCCCGAGGATGTGCTTCTCGCAAAGTCGCTGATTCGGCGTGCCGGCAAGAAAACGCCGGTGATCGCCAAACTCGAGAAGCCGGAAGCGATCGATAATCTGGACGCGATCCTGCGCGTGGCTGATGGCGTGATGGTCGCGCGAGGCGATCTTGGTGTCGAGATGAACCCCGAGTGCGTGCCGGTGGTTCAAAAGAAAATCATTGCCAGGGCGCGCCATTTCCGCCGGCCCGTAATCACCGCTACTCAAATGCTGGAATCCATGACGGAGAATCCACGCCCGACGCGCGCGGAGGCGTCAGACGTAGCCAATGCGATTTTTGACGGCTCGGATGCCGTCATGCTCTCCGCCGAAACGGCCTCCGGAAAATATCCCGTTGAATCCGTCAGCATGATGGCCAGGATTATCGCCGAGGCGGAAGCCAGCGATTGGAAGACGCCACCGCGCGTGCCGCTGGAAAAATTGAAGGTGGCGGAAACCGTTGCCGAACTGGTGTGCCACGCGTCGCATGAATTGCGCATGAAGTTGATTGCCGTATTCACGCATAGCGGTTTCACCGCGCGGCTCGTTTCCTGCTATCGCCCCGATGCTCCCATCATCGCCTTCTCGCCCGAAGCCGACACGCGCCGCCGCATGGCGCTGATCTGGGGAGTCCTGCCGCGTCACATCCCCGACACGCGAAAAATTGACGGCCTTGCCGCCATCACCGAAAAACGCCTCCTCGAAGAGCGCCTCGTTCGAAAAGGCGATGTAATCGGCATCGTCGCCGGCACTCCCATGGGTATTCGCGGCACCACGAATTTCATGAAGTTCCACGTCATCGGCGGCCCGGCCTAATACCTCATCGCTTCCAGTTCACCGCGCATCCGTTTGAATCATTCCCCGGCATAGTTTCGCGGGATCTGCTGGCAGATGATTTGGCGTGATAGAAAACCCACGCTAGCGCAGTTTGCACGAGTCATCCGTCACCAATTAGGAGTCGCTTCGCATCTAATTCCATTTGCGAGAAATTCAGATCAATTGATCCAGCGGTCGGGACGCGAAGGCGGCTCGTTCTTGTGCTTGTTGATGTAGACGTCGAAACGTTTGCGGTTGCGCTTGTGCTGCCAGTCGGAAACGCTGTTTCGCACGCTGTAGAGAAAAGATCCGCGCCTCAAATACACATAGCCGACAAGCATCCCTCCGAGATGGCAGACGTGCGCGACGGCGTCGCCGCCCGCTCCCAGCGTCGAGAAAAATTCGATCGCGCCCATCACCGCGACATACGGCCGCATGGGAATCGTCACCGGCAAGGGAAAAAGCCAGATGCGCCGGTCGGGAAACAAAATTGCGTTTGCCATCAAGATTCCGAAAATCGCGCCGGATGCTCCAATGGTCGGAATGTCCGACGGCATGTGGCCCCACGAAATCGGAATTACTTTGACCAGAATTTCAATCAGGCCCGCGCCGACGCCGCAAAGAAAAAAGAAATTCAGAAAACGCTTTTTGCCCCACACGAGTTCCAATTCGCGGCCAAACATCCAGAGAAACAACATGTTGATGAGCAAATGGAACAAGCCGCCGTGCAGAAAAATATAAGTGAACGGCTGCCACAGTCGCAGGCCTGGAATGGGTCCGAGGGCGACGAGTCCAAAATAATGATTTATCCAAGCGGCTGCAGGCACGCCGAGAAAAAGCTGCACGAGCGTCTGGAGTAGAAAGACCCCGGAGCAGATGAGCACCAGTAGCTTTACGCCGGGCGTGATAAAACCGCGCCAGTCGAAGTTGAAGCGTCGAGGGCGGAAAGACGTCGCCATCCTCAAAGTTTACGGCCTTGAAAGGCGCTCGTCAAAGCGGTGTTTCCCGGCCGATTCCCTAGTTTTGAGTTTGGTTTTATTGCGTTTATCGCTCCTTAGTTAAGTTTTTTACGGGCGAAATGGAAGAGCGAGGCGCATAGAAGGGCGAACATCACGACGCCGAAGAGCGACTGGATGTGCGACGGCACGGGCATCTTGTCGTTGGGAGCTAGCAGAGGCCAAAGCCTGGGGCCGAGCGAGAAGAGGTCCGGTCGCCAGGGCAAATGCAGCAGGTGTCCGAACCAGCCGGGTACGTGTGTGGCGATTTCCGGATCCTGGAAAAGATTGATGACAATTCCAAGCAAACCAAAAACGCCGCCGGCGGCGATCAATCCGCTGGAATAGAGCGCGCCGGGGCTGGCTTCTCCTTCGTCCTTTTTCTCTTTGGAAGAAGCTTCGACGAGCCAGCGCACGAGCCCGCCCGCAAACATGGTTGCCGTAGTGGCAATCGAGAGATAAGAGCCGACGGCGAAAGCGAGCGAGCGCACGCCGAGAATCTCGACCGCGATAACCATTGCCACACCCATCAGAACGAGGCGCCAGGGAAGTTTCTGGTTGAGGATGCCGTTGATCACCGTAGCCATGAGGCGCGCTTGCGGCGCGGGAGCCTTGTCGCTGCCGATGCCCTGCGCCCATTGGATTTCGATTTGTTTCGTCTCGCCGTCGTAGAGATATTCGCCATCGGGAATCACGCCGGAGCCGAGCGCGTTGATCAGGGTGTAGGTCTTGCCGCGATACTCGAAGCCGTTGCGTTCGACTTTTACGCCGGAGGGAAGCGCGGCAATATTCACGGCAATTTGGGTGGGCGCGTATTTTTCGAGGCCCACGTTCATCAAGTTGAGCGTGGCGCCGATGGCAAAAGTGGAAACAGTTACGCCGATCAAAAGAGCAATTTGCTGGCGATAGGGAGTAGCGCCGACGAGATAGCCGGTTTTCAAATCCTGCGAAGTGGCGCCGGCGATGGCCGCGGCAATGCAAACGACGCCGCCAATCATGAGCGCGAGAACGGAGTAGTTGGGAGCAGTCCATCCGGCGACGAAAAAGATGGCGCAGGTGGCCATGAGCGTGGCGATGCTCATTCCGCTGATGGGGTTGGAGGAGTTGCCGAGAAGGCCGCTGATACGGGCCGCGACAGTGACAAAAAGAAATCCGAAAACGACAACGAAGATGGCCGCAAAAAGATTCTGATACCACAACGTGCTGGCGCCCTTCATGGGATGGAAAGTCAGCAGAACCCAGAGCATCACGATGATGACGATGGAGCCCACGATGACATTGCGCATGGGCATGTCCTCGTCGATGCGGCTGGAGGCTGAGGATTGGCCGCCGCTTTGAGCGCGGACATCCTTGAGGCCGGAACGCAGAGCGGAAATAATGGTGGGCAAGGTGCGAATCAACGTGATGATGCCCGCCGCGGCGACGGCGCCCGCGCCCATCGGCCGAATGTAGGTGGCCCAGAGTTGATCGGGGGACATATCCGGAATGGGAATCGTGCCGGGGTAGATGGCGGAGTGGCCGGAAAGCTGGCCGAAAAACTTGATCGCGGGTATCACCACGAGCCAGGAGAGAATGCCTCCAGCGAAGAGCAGCCCGGCAACGCGCGGGCCGATAATGTAGCCGACGCCGAGATATTCGGAAGTGACGTTGGCGCGGAACGAAGCGCCGGGAAACCATTTGGGCTGGCTTTCCGGCTGCGAGGGCCAAGCCTGAAAAATGTTCATGAAGACGGTGTAAACGCCGCCGAGGCCGAGTCCCCAGAAAACGCGGCTGGCAAAGGAGCCGCCACGCTCGCCTGCCACGAGCACGTCGGCGCATGCGGTGCCTTCGGGGAAGGCTAGATTGCCGTGCTCCTTGACGATGAGCTGACGGCGTAGCGGAACCATGAGCAGCACGCCGAGCCATCCACCCAGGAGCGCGAGCGGGAAAATCCGCCAGAAGGTGAACTCGGAGCCGAAGCCGAGAAAAATCAGCGCGGGAATGGTGAACATGACGCCCGCGGCGAGCGATTCGCCGGCCGAGCCGGTGGTCTGAACGATATTGTTTTCGAGAATCGTCGAACGGCCAAAGGCGCGCAGGATGCTGATCGAGAGGACGGCGATGGGGATCGAGGCGGAGACGGTCAACCCGGCGCGAAGGCCGACGTAGACGCTGACCGCGCCAAAGAGCAATCCAAACAAGGCCCCCAGAATGATCGCGCGGATCGTAAATTCCTTGGGGCTTTCCTCCGCGGAGATATAGGTGCGAAATTCTCCCGGAGGAGCCGTGGAACTCCATGGACGATCAGTCACTGAATCCTCCCCGTTTGCGAACTGGAATGCGCCTGCTGGTTAAGCGCGGCGCTGACGTGCCCCTGTGCGGCGGGATTATGCCGTAAATCGCAGGCGGGAGGGTAGAAGTTCTGGGGAGACCCGTGAGTAGGGAATAGTGGGTAGTGAGTAGCGGAGGAGGCGCGTGGGTGCATACCCCCACCCGGGGTGTACAGAGAAGTGTGAAGTAAAGGCATGAAAGGAATAGAGTTGCGGGCGTTGCTGCGCGTTGGATGTTTACTCGGTGTGGAAAAGATGGGAAGGGCATGGGCCGAGTGATCGCGCGTCATACCCCACCCCTCCCCTGTTTTTTGCAAGAATATGATTCGATGGGGGTTAGGTAGTGGGTGTGTGCGAAGAATGTGATTCTACAGGGGATAGTGGTAAGTGACGAGTGGCGAGGGGTGCCAGAAGCCTTGGGGAGCGGAGAGAGGCACCGGTCTGAAGGCCCACCACTACAACGACAGGGAGAAAGTCGCGGGGCTGAAGCCCCACACCTATAAGGGCAAGCAAAGGAACTGGAGAAAGATGGGAAAACGGGCGAAGAGGAGGGTGAATGGCTGGAATGCGACGAAAGCATGGGACAGGGTAGCATGGGTATTTATTACTGTCAAGGACTATTATTGAAGGAGTATCATTCGAATGAGACGGGAGGAAGTCGAGGAGTTTGAGGGAGTTGGCGGCAATTTTGTAGTTTGGTGGGACGAAAATAGGAAGTAAGTGGTGAATAGTGAGTGAAAAAAAACGAGAATGGGATAACGCAGAGACGCAGAGGGCGCAGAGGTGACGCAGAGGAAAGAGGAAGTAGTGCGTGGTGAATAGTGAATCGTGAGCGGGTGGAATAGACCAAGTCTTTGCGTGCTGTTCTTGGGTACGATTGCGTTTCGGCGAACGGGAGACGGGAGGGACGCGAATGACGCGAGACGAAGCTTGCAAGTTGGCGAATGAGTGGATGGCGGCTTGGAACGCGCATGATCTGGAGTTGATCCTGACGCACTATGAGGAGGATGTGGAACTGACTTCGCCGGCGGCGGCGCAGCTCTTGGGTACGGCGGATGGCAAGGTGGCCGGAAAGGCGAACTTGAGAGTTTACTTTCTGCGAGGGCTCACAGCTTACCCCGAACTCCACTTTCATCTTGAGGACGTGCTCTGGGGCGTAAACAGCGTGGTGCTCTACTACATCAATCAAAAGGGGACACGCACGGCAGAATTCATGGAGCTGTCAGGGACTGGAAAAGTGGCTCGCGTTGTGGCGAACTACAGTGCCTAGCGAACGGTAAAACGTCCCGTCTGGAACGTGTGAAGAAATTGGCTTTGGGTGATGGGGTGTCACGTTTTTGTGATTTAGCAAGTCGTCGCCGCGATTCTCCCGCCGCTTTTGTTTTGCTTTTCTATGGTTCCATCATGGTGCACGTCTCACATTGAAGCCGCTGTGGGGTGCAACCCGCGCCGCAGAGCGAACCAGCGCGCTAAGTTGTAGCTCAAGCACACCCACGTAGCTTCCATCGTTGCCTGCAGGCGTCCGCGGCAGCGGAACTGCCGCAGTCCACAGCGTTCCTTCATCCAGGCATGCACGAACTCCGCGACTCGCGAACGTTGCGCGTAGATCTGCTGCGCTTCTTCCGTTTTCATCTTGGCCTTGAATGCAGTCGTCGCTCCGGACTCTTCGATGCGCGTTACCGACCGGCGCCACTCGGGTTTTGCTCCTGGCGGCGCGCAGTCATCGCGCAGCGGACAAGCGCTGCAGACTCCCTTCGGCGCGCGATAGACATGCGTACGCACCCCGTGCCCGCGGTGGAGTACCGCGCGGTGCTGCAACTTCTCTCCTGTGGGGCACACGAAATAGTCCTGCTCGGCATCGTACGGGAAAGCCGTGCTTACGAAGGCGGCCTTGCGTCCCAGTGCATCCTGCTCGCTGGCTTTCCAGCTGTTCTGCCAGGAGCCGTAGAAATCCACGCCGCGTTCCGCCGCGCTCTGGACCGAAGCGTGGTTCGTGTAGTCCCCGTCAGCGACAATCTGCTGTGGCAGTTGGCCAACCTTCTCTTCGCAGCGTTCCAGCGCTGCATCAAGCTGGCGATAATCAATCGCGTCGGTCGTCGCTTCCACGTTCACGACCAGGCCGTGCTTGGTGTCGGTGACCACCTGCACGTTATAGCTCGGCACGGTGCCGCCTTCGCCGTTCCTCATTACATGGGCTTCCGGGTCCGTTGTGCTCGCACGCGCCACGAAGTCCTTTCGGTCGTGCCGCTTTTCCTGTTGCAAGCGTTCGACCTCGCGCCACGCCGCTTCCAACCGGCTCGCTCGTTGCCGCACGGCACGCCGCCGTGCGGCGGCGCGGCGTGGCGTCAGTCGTTCTTCGTTCTCGGCTTCCTCGTTCAGCAGCCGCACCTGTTCGCGTGCTGCCTCCAGATGCGCGGCGATTTTCTCCCGGCCGCGGAAAGTGTTGCCGCTGGCGTTCGCTTTGATCTTGGTTCCATCCAGCGTCACCCGTTCCAGGGTGATCAAGCCTTCCGCGCTCAGCATCCCCAGCACCTGCGCGAACAGGTCATCGAGTCCGGCCTTGTTTTCCGACCGGAAGCCCGACAATGTTCGATGACTCACCGGTTGCAGTCCACACAACCACTGGCAGCCCGGCTCGTACTCGCACTGCCGCGCCAGTTCCCGCGCCGAACTGATGCCCCGGCTGTAGGCGTACAGCCACAAGCTGATCAGCAGCCGCGGGTCCGTGTGCTCGCGCCCAGCGATTCCTTCAACAGCGGCAATCTGCTCATGGTAGCGGCGCAGGTCCAGGCGCCCCGCCAGTTCCCAGATCGCTCGGACGCTGTGGTCTTCGTCCACCAGCTTCTCGACATCCATACTTCGAAGAACAAGTTGTTGACGATTAATCGAAACCAGGCGAGGAACTGCGGCAGACTCGTTCGTCATGAGCGCAGTCTACACACACTCCTCCATCAGCGCTCGTCAATTTCTTCACACCTTCCTGTCCCCGGTTTCGTCCCTGGTTTCCCGGTTTCCCCGCCGGTTTCCCCGCCGGTTTCCCCCAACGCGGTACTCTGCAGAATCGTCGAAGTAATCAACGACATGGACTCCGCTTTAGCTAAGAATATTCGGTTCATCCGGGAGACGCGGGACCACGAATTTTTATTCGGCCCAGAGGTGGGTGCATTCATAAACAGTCTGTGGAAACGTGGTAATGATTTGATGACGCTCAAGGCCATAAACTCCGCGGCGCAACGCCAAACGGAAGTTATTGAATGGTTTGACAAACAGCGATCTGAGGCCCGGTCCATCTTCTTTGACTACATCAACCTAACTGACAAGGTCTAACAACCCATGATGGGAGAGGGGCCGAACCTTGGGTCCGTATGTAGGTCCTGTGTGTGGCCTAACCTAGAGTGGCGTTTTTGGAGAGGTTTCCAGACGAGAGCTAGGGGAAGTCCCCCGTATAATGAAGGTATTAATACGTTTAGCACCGCTGGTACCGATCCGAACTTGACGTATTCGTATCCTGAGCAGTACTCTCGGCATCCAATTGATTGGGTTTGGCGGAGCCACAAGTGAGCGCTGGAGTCGCAATTCTAAATCTTCTCGGAACCGACCAATGGAACGCAGATGTCCATGGGTCGCTTTCGGTTGCGTCGAAGGTGTCTCTTGTTATCAAAGGGGGCGCCCAGAAATTTCAGTTGGCGTTTTTACTTCACAGTCTGAACGGCCGGCTGAAAAGCTTCTTTAGCGAAATATATGACGCGATGGATAACGCCGAGAAAACGGCCCAGGCTGCAGAGCCCCCGAAGGTCGAGCAGGTCCAGCAATCCGTCTTTTCACTAAGAGAGCTGAGCACCTCCCTCAGCAATACATACGACCGAGCGAAGCGCATTCGACTCACCAACAATTCCCTGCTCGCCGGCTCCCTGAGCAGGCTGTATACCTATTCCGAGGATTTATCGGAATTGGCGGATTGGCTCGAAATGCTGCTGGACCCGAACACTTACGAAAGCGCTTTCAAGCGAGCCGCGGACGAAAAGGAACAGGGTCAAGTGTTTAGCCTCAGCCAAATTGACTGAATCCCTTGGCTCTCAAGATCGAAATCACGGCCACACCCTTCAAATACCTCAAATCTCTAGACAAGCCCACACGCAAGAGAATCACCGAGAAACTCAACGCCTTAGCGGAAGATCCAACGAACATTCGCCTTTCACTTCCGCTAAGTTCTAGTGATAAGAGGCGAGCGCGTGTAGGGTCCTACCGGATTCTCTTCACTATCGACTGTGACACACTTACCGTCTCCGACATCGGCCCTCGAGGCCAAATATATCGTAAAGCATGACATCGGCAGGTTGGCCATGCGTTTGAGTTCGGTTGCGCACTTCGATGGGAACGTGAATCTTTTCGAAAATGCGAGGTAAGATTTGGATAGCGCCGATGAGGATCAAGTAGTGCAGCGGAGTCGCATCGGCGACAACAACCCACATCTAGCTTCCAAAGCCCATGCGCCGCAAGGCCGCACGTTCTCGCTCGAGATCTTCCACAGTGTAATTCAACCAGACTTCATGAGTCTTTAGGAAACCGTCGAGTGCGTCGCGAGTTTGCAGGCCCAGTAGTTGCCGCAGCTGCGGTTCCGTCAAGCGGCCGGCCTTGTACTCTTCCAGAGAAAATGCTTCCAAAGCGCGGCGGGAGAGATCGCTCCCCGAAGCGGAGAGGCGCTGAGCGACATCATCAGGAATGTGAAGAGTCACTTCCATGGTTAAAGTTTAACATGAGAAACCCGGTCAAACGGCGGTGTCAAATTCACGCGGTGGCAAGTTCGTGCAGATTCTTTTGGAGCTAGTCACGCCAAGGTCCTGCGTCAGGGATGGATAATCAGGTTCTGACAAGTTCTGACAAGCCGCGTCTGTACGGTTTCCTCCGCGATCATAAACTCGAAAGCGAAATATAGGCTCGCAAGGAGAAACCAATGCAAGAAGCTGCAAACGACTCAAATCGCCCGAAGTATTGCGGAGTTTGGTACCGGATAAATAATATAGAAACTGAAATCAAGAAGCGGAGAATATCGATTTTGGGGGTGGCTGGCTCTTAAATCCGCAGGAAGTCTTTGGGTGGTCCTCGATAGCAGTCGCGAGCCGCGTCCGTGGGCAAACTGCCAGACATCGAGCGCTGCAGTGATCGCCGGGGCCTGGACATTAGTGACGATATAAGAGTGGAGGATTAGGGCAGAAAAGCGTGGCCCGGCGGGGGCCGTTTTCAGGAGAGGCGGGCGCGATCGCGCGGGGCTTTGGCGCCGGCGGGCTATTGACATGGGATGGCCGAGCTTGTATTGTCCGCCGCAGTAAGTGGCTCAGGTCGGCAACACTGCTTATGCGCCCCAACCCTTCCCAGCGCGGCGGTGCAGGTCCCAGGTCATTTCCTGCGTGCGCGGGATTGGTGTGCGCGGCTGAAAGCCAACCGAACGAAATTCAAAACCATGAAATTCAAATGAGAAAAACTCAACCGTGGGGGTGGGGTGTGTCTCTACGCCGGTTATCCATGATTATTGCGGTGATTTTGCTTGGAGCGGCGGTGTACCGCGTGGGAACGACCAGCGCGGACGAATGGCTGCCGATTTCGCCGGAAGAACTGAAGATGACGGGTGATCCGGCCGCGCCGGGAGCGCCTGCGATCATTCTTTACCGGCAGGTGAACCGGGACGACAGCAATGCGCACGTGCCGCACGAGTTTAACTATGTGCGAGAGAAGATTTTCACGGAGGAAGGGCGGAAGTACGCGGACGTGGAAATCCCGTTCGTGAAAGGCGACTACGAGCTGGTGAATATTCGCGCGCGTACGGTGCGGCCGGACGGGTCGAGCGTGGTCTTCGACGGAAAAGTGTATGAGAAAGAGATCGTCAAAGCACGAGGATTCAAGTATCTGGCGAAGACGTTCACGCTGACGGACGTACAGCCAGGGAGCATCATCGAGTATCACTACGTGATTGATTTCAAGGAAAACTATGTTTTCGATTCGAACTGGGTTTTGAGTTCGGATCTATTCACGAAGTCCGCGAAGTTTACACTGAAGCCGTATGGAGAGTGGGCGCTGATGTGGAGCTGGCCGAACGGCCTGCCGGACGGAGTGAAGCCGCCGGTGCAACAGCAAACCAACGCTCACGATATCGAGATGGATGCGCAAAACATTCCCGCGTTTCAGGTGGAGGACGACATGCCGCCGGAAGCGGCGATGAAATTCCGCGTGGACTTCACGTATAAGGAAGACGGATTGGAGTCGGACCCGGACAAGTTCTGGAAAAAGCAGGGGAAGAAGCTCAACGACACCGCCGAGAGTTATGTGAATAAGCGGAAAGCGATGGAGCAGGCGGTATCGGAGATTGTGGCGGCGGGCGATTCGCCGGAAGCGAAACTGCAGAAGATTTACGCGCGAGTGCAAAAGCTGCGGAACCTGAGTTTCGAGGTGGAAAAAACGGAGCAGGAAGCGAAGCGCGCCAATGAAAAAGAACCTGGAAACGTTGAGGAAGAGTGGAAGCGCGGGTACGGGTATGGCGATGACATTACGCTGCTGTTTTTGGGGCTGGCGCGGGCCGCGGGACTGGATGCTTCGGCGGTGAAAATCTCGACACGGGACGACCACTTCTTCGTGAAGAATTTGATGAGGGCCAGGGATTTGCGGACCTATGTAGTGCTGGTGAAATTGGACGGAAAGGAGCTTTATTTCGATCCAGGGATGGCTTTTACGCCGTACGGGCTGCTGCCGTGGTCGGAAACGGGAACATCGGGATTGAAGCTTGATAAGGATGGAGGCACGTGGATCACGACCAGCACACCCGAGAGCGCCGCTTCGCATATCGAACGAAAAGCGGACTTGAAGCTGACGCAGGAAGGGAGTTTGGAAGGAAAACTGACAGTCACTTATACGGGACTCGAGGCGCTGTACCAGCGTCTGGAAGAGCGGAACGAGGACGATGCGGCGCGCAAGAAATCGCTGGAGGATGACGTTCGGTACATGATTCCCGCGGCGATCGAAGTGGATCTGACAAACAAACCGGATTGGTCCAGCTCGGATCCAAAGCTAGTGGCGGAATTCAACTTGAAGGTGCCGGGGTGGGCGTCGGGAGCCGGACGACGGGCGATCATGGCGGTGGGACTCTTTGACGCGGCAGAAAAGCACATGTGTGAGCACACCACGCGCGTGCATCCGCTCTACTTTCACTATCGATTGGAGAAAGTGGACGACGTAACGATTGACCTGCCGCTCGGCTGGCAAGTGAGCAGCGTGCCGAAGCCAGACAGCGAAGATGCCAAGGTGTTGCTTTACACCATGAAGGCGGAAAACGACAAGGGTACGCTGCACATTGAGCGGCTGATGAGGAGCGATTTGATCATGCTGGACCCGAAATTTTATCCAGCGCTGCGCAAGTTCTATGAGGGAGTGAGGACGTCCGATGAACAACAGATCGTCTTGCAGCCCGCGGCCACATCCGCGAGCAACTAGGGCTATGCGCTGGGGTGCCTGGCTGGCAGGCGCGTTGGCTCTTTGCGCAGTGGGAGGACGGACGGCCCGCGCTAACGACGCGCCGCAATGGATGCATGCCCTGGTTAATGCGCCGCTGCCCGTCCATGACGAGAAGACAGACGCGGTGCTGCTGTACTCCGAAGACATTTTGAACGTGCAGGGCAACGGAAAAATAAAGAGCATCGAGCGGCGAGCGTACAAGATTTTGCGGCCTGGCGGGCGGGAGCGCGGGTTAGTGCTCGCAACTTTCGATTCGGAGACGCGCATTACGGGGCTGCGGGGCTGGTGCATCCCGGCGCAGGGCAAGGACTATGAAGTCAAAGACAAGGATGTTGTCGAGGCCGCACTGATGGGGGTCTCGAACGGGGAGTTTGCTTCGGACGATCGGACAAAAATTCTGAAGATACCGGCGCCCGATCCGGGAAACATTGTCGGCTATGAAATCGAACGCGAAAGACGGCCATATATTTTGCAGGACGAGTGGAGCTTCCAGGATGAGGATCCAGTGCGCGAAGCACGGTACACACTACAGCTGCCGGCTGGTTGGGAGTATAAAGCAGTATTTTTGAATTACCCGGAAGTGAAAGAGACTTCTCAAGGGCCGAATCAGTGGCAGTGGGTAGTGAACAATGTGGAAGCAATACGCCCGGAAGACGATATGCCGCCATGGCGGGCGGTCGCGGGACAGATGATTGTTTCGTTTTTCTCGCCCGGTGGAGGGCAGACTAGCGGATTCGGCAGCTGGAACGACATGGCGCTTTGGGAAGCGGGATTGGTACGGGGGAGACGCGAGAGCTCGCCGGAAATCAAACAGAAAGTGGCGGAGTTGACTGCTTCCGAGACGACAGAATTGGGAAAGATGCGCGCCCTTGGAAAATTTGTGCAGGACGATATCCGGTACGTGGCGATCGAATTGGGAATCGGGGGATGGCAGCCGCACCCGGCGAGCGATGTTTTTTCGCATCACTTTGGGGACTGTAAGGATAAAGCGACGCTGATGAGCACGATGCTGAAGGAGATCGGCATCGATTCGTATTACGTCATCGTCAACGTAAATCGCGGAGCCGTGAACGAAAAAACGCCGGCGGTGAACTGGTTCAACCACGCGATACTCGCGATCAAGCTGCCCGACAGCGTGAGCGACCCCTCCTTGACGGCTGTTTTCAAGGACCAAAAGGTGGGCCGGCTGTTGATTTTCGATCCAACGGATGATTTAACGCCCTTTGGCTATTTGCGCGGGCCGCTGCAGGCGAATTACGCGTTGCTGGTGACGGAAGCGGGAGGCGAATTGATCGAGCTGCCGGAACTGCCGGCGGCCATGAATGGAATCCGGCGAGTGGGAAAATTGACGCTCACATCCGCGGGAACCCTTTCGGGCGAGGTGACGGAGATTCGCATGGGGGATCGCGGGCTGGAACAAAGGTACGCGATGCGGGCGGCGTCCACGAACAAGGACAAAATCAAGCCGATTGAAAGTTTGTTGGCGGGCTCGCTGACGAACTATCAGATCACAAAAGCCAGTGTGTCTAACATACAGGTGACCGATCAGCCTTTTGAATATAGCTATAGTCTGGTGGCGCAGGATTACGCGAAGGTGGCTGGGAATTTGCTGTTGGTGCGGCCGCGCGTGGTGGGAGTCAAGTCCAGCCCATTGCTGGAAACGAAAGAACCGAGAAAGTTTCCTGTGGAGTTCGCCGGGCCGTCGCTCGATTCGGATATTTTCGAGATCACGCTTCCCGCGGGCTACCACGTCGACGACCTGCCGCCTCCTGTGAAGGTTGACTACGGATTCGCGAGCTATCAGAGCGAGTCGGAAGTTAAGGGAAACGTTTTGCGTTACACGCGGAAGTTTGAAGTGAAAGATCCCAGCGTGCCGCTGGCCAAGGTCGAAGAACTGAAAAAACTTTATCGAATTATCGCCGGCGACGAGCGGAGCACAGCGGTTCTAACGCCAGCTTCGCAGTAACCTTGCTCCTGAAAGCCGTGTAGGCGGCTGGTGACTCGTGACTGGTGTACACCGCGCCAGGCATGCATTCATCGTCATGGCGCCTCCTGACCGGCCGGGCGACCAAAAGACAGAGATCAATGACGCGATGGCCCGGGCCGCGCCGACGTGTGCGCGGAGTGTGGCCGGAGAACGGCGAAGTGTTCGGGTCGAGCGTAGAAGCAGACGTGCATCGCCGGACGGGCGAAAAAGAGGAGCTCAGGAAAGGCGGGCCCGGACGCGGTCGCTTAAGGCTTTGCCGTCGACCACTTTGCCCTCGAGTGCGGATTTGGCGGCTTTGACGACGGCGCCCATTTGTTTGATGGAGTTGGCGCCGGATTCGGCGATGGCTTTGGAGATGGCGGCATCCATTTCGGCGTCGCTGGCCCCCGCGGGGAGATAGGTTTCGAGGATGGCGAGTTCCTTGGTTTCTTTGTCGACTAAGTCTTGACGGCCGCCTTTGCCGAACTGGTCGATGGATTCTTTGCGCTGCTTGACGAGGGTTTGCAGGATTTGAATGGATTCGGCTTCGTCGAGCGCGCGGATCTTTTCTGTTTCTTTGTACTGGATGGCGGACTTGACGCCGCGGAGGACGCTGAGGCGGAGCTCGTCCTTGGAGCGCATGGCGTCGGTCAGGTCTTTTTGGATTTTTTCGGAGAGTGTCATACATTTCAATATAACAGAAGAAAAAGAAAGAAAAAGACTTTACACAGAGTTCACAGAGACACAGAGAGCACAGAGAAAAAGCACAGAAAAGAAAAAGGCGAAGAGGATTTGACAGGGTGCGGTGGGCTCGCTACCGTTAATGTTCTAGTTTTGGCGGATTTTGCCCGCCAGGCGCACGCGGAAGCACAAACCAAACCAAATGAGGGCCGATGAAAGTCATAGTTGCGGACAAGATCAGCGAACGCGGTGTCGAACTACTGCGGAAAACGGGCTGGAACATCGTGCTGACGACGAAAGACACGCTGAACGCGGAAATAGCGGACGCGGACGCCTTGATTGTGAGGAGCGCGACGAAAGTTACGGCGGAATTGCTGGATAAAGCGCCGCGATTGAGAACGGTGGGGCGCGCAGGCGTGGGCGTGGACAATATCGATCTGGACGCGGCGACGACGCGCGGAGTGCTGGTGATGAGCACGCCGGGAGGAAATGCCGTCAGCGTGGCGGAGCATACGTTCGCGTTGCTGCTGGCGCTGGCGAGGCTGGTGCCGCGACTCGATAAATCGATGCATGAAGGAAAGTGGGAAAAATCGTCTGTGGCGGGAACGGAAGTGCGCGGGAAAACGCTGGGGTTGATTGGGCTGGGACGCATCGGCAGCGAAGTGGCGATCCGCGCGGACGCGTTTGATATGCGCGTGCTGGGTTACGACCCGTATATCAGCGAGGCGGCGGCGAAGGAAATACAGGTCGAACTGGTGCCATTGGAAAAACTGTTGGCGGAAAGCGATTTCGTGTCGCTGCATACGGCGTTGAGCCCGGCGACGCAAAATCTGATCAATGCGGAGACGATCGGAAAGATGAAGAAGGGCGCACGGCTGATCAATGCGGCTCGCGGCGAGTTGATTGATGAAGGCGCGCTGGTGGAGGCGTTGAAAAGCGGAAAGCTGGCGGGAGCGGCGCTGGACGTCTTCGCGCACGAGCCGCCAAAGGATTCTCCGCTGCTGGCGATGCCCAATGTGATCGCGACGCCGCACGTGGCGGGGTCCACGACGGAGGCGCAGGAAGAAGTGGGCACACAGGTGGCTGTTCAGGTGAAGGATTACCTGGCGGACGGGCTGATTCGAAACGCGGTGAACTTGCCGGCGCTTTCGGCGGATCAATACCGGCGAGTGCGTCCGTATTTGGCGCTTGGCCGAGCGGTTGGGATCGCTGGTTTCGCAAGCGGTGGCGGCCAGGCCGGCGCGGATACGAATCCGTTACGCCGGGGAAGTGGCCGAGGTGGGGACGCACTTGTTGCGGAGCGCAGTGCTGGCCGGGATGCTGAACGCCGTGCTGGATGAAAAGGTGAACGTGGTCAATGCACCCGCCATAGCAGCGGCGCGCGGGCTTTCGGTCGAGGAAGAGACGCGGCGGCGCGAGCGCGGATTTCCTAACACGCTGGAAGTGGCGGCGTTGCCGGAAAAAGAAGGCCTGGTGCGCGGTTTCTCGGCCGAGGGGACGGTCTTGCATGATGGTTCGCCGCGCGTACTGCAGATCGATAACATTCCCGTGGAGGCGGAGCTTGCCGGGACAATGCTTTATTTGCGGAACCGCGATGAGCCCGGGGTCATCGGCCAGGTGGGCTCGACGCTTGGCAACATGGGCGTGAACATCGCGACGTTTGCGTTAGGCCGGCGCGAGGCCAGTAAAGGTGCCGAGGCAGTGTCGCTCGTGCGGCTGGATGGAGAAGTGTCGGACAGGATTCTGGGGGCGATCCGGGGGATTCCGGCAGTCACGGTGGCGAGGCTGCTGCAGCTGGGATGAATATACACACTTTGCGGATGGGCTGAAGCTGGCTTCGTGTGAACGCCATCTTCTTGGTTCGGCAGTGTATCTCTCATTCATCCAAAATTCAGCTAGTTCAAAAACAAAAGACATTTCAGAAGAACTTTCCTTGACACTGGTGGGCGATTTGGCCTAAAAGTTTAAGTCAAAGTTTGGCCGATTGATCGTTAGGGAATGTTGTCCAGGGCTTATTGCAGTGCCTTCCAGGTCAGACCGGGCAACGCGCCGCAATAGTGATTCTATCGGCTTGGTGCGGGCCATCGGCGTATATTGCAAACATAAGCAGGGGTGCGCGAAAGGAGCAGTCTATGAGGTGGGATTTCATCAAGCGCAATTTGCTAATTTCATTTGCCGCAATACTACTAGCGGCTGTATCTGCATGGGGACAGACAGGAACAACATCTCTGCGCGGAACGGTTCTCGATAAAACCGGGGCAGCCATTGTTGGCGCGACGGTGACTTTGGATAACGCCGCCCAGGCGGTGCATCATCAGGTGAAAACTGGCCCATCGGGCGAATATGAGTTTTTGGCGCTGCTACCCGGAACCTATTCTCTTACTGTAGAAGCGGCAGGATTCCGAAAGTCGGAGCAGAAGAACGTGCAACTGCTGGTGAATACGCCCGCGACTCTAAACGTAACTTTAGAAGTTGGGACCACGACCGAAACCGTTGAGGTCTCGGCACAGGCCACAACACTCAACACGACAGACGCTTCGTTGGGCAACGCCTTCAGCGAAACGCCAGATCAAGCAACTGCCGATGGATGCGCGTAACGTGCCGGATCTGCTGTCGCTACAAGCGGGAGTCGCGTACACAGGCAACCGCCCGGACGTCAACCTGATGACGGACACTCGAAGCGGGGCGGTCAATGGAGCGCGCAGCGACCAGAGCAACATCACGCTGGATGGCGTGGACGTGAACTCGGACACGAGAGGCTACGCGTTTACGTCGGTCATACCCGTCACGGCAGACTCGGTCGAGGAATTTCGAGTGACAACGAGCAACTACAACGCCGACGAGGGCCGATCTTCGGGCGCACAAGTTGCGTTAGTGACAAAGAGCGGCACGAACAATTTTCACGGAGCGATCTACGAGTACCTGCGCAACACGATAACCAGTGCGAACGATTACTTCGTAAAACTTTCGCAACTTGAAAGTGGGCAGCCCAACGAAGCGCCGAAACTGATTCGCAACAACTTCGGGGGAGCCCTGGGTGGGCCGATTTGGAAAGACCGCCTGTTCTTTTTCGCTAATTACGAAGGGGAACGCCAAGCGGAACAGCAGAGCGTGGTACGTGTGGTACCCAGCGCCGCGATGCGTGATGGCGTATTAACATATCTGTGCCAAACCAACTCGGACGGCAGCCTAAACACTGCTGCGTGCCCTGGCGGAAACGTGCAGGGCCTGACAGGTTCGCACAACATACAACCGGGCTATTTCGGCCTGACTCCGGGCCAGATCCAGGGGATGGATCCGCAAGGAATCGGAGTCAGCAGCAACGTGATGATCCCGTATTTGAATTCATTTCCGCTGCCTAACGATAACTCGGTCGGCGATGGCGTCAACTTCCAGGGGTATCGCTTTAAGGGCCCGGCCTTTATTGGAAATAATTGGTACATAGCCAGAGTCGATTACAAAATTACCAAGAATGGCAATCACACGCTGTACTGGCGCGGAGGGCTGGAAAACGACGTCAATGATGGAGTGCCCTACCTGCCGGGCGGGAGCCCCGAGTTGACCGAGGTGAGTTACAACAAAGGATTTGCGGCCGGTTATTCCGCGGTGCTGCGGCCAACCTTGGTGAACAATTTCCGGTGGGGCTTCACGAGGGAAAGCTTTGGAGAAATTGGCAACCAGACACAACCGGTCATTTTCTTCAGGGGACTGAACGATGACAGCACCCCAAACAACTCAAGTTTGGCGGTTACAAACAGCCTCAATTACCAGGTGCCAGTGCAGAATTTCGTGGACGACGTCTCCTGGATTAGAGGCAAGCACACGTTTAGTTTCGGCGGCAACGTAAACATACTTCGCAACCCGCAATCGAGCAATTCCAACTCTTTCAGCTCGGCGACAACAAACGCATCGTGGTTCGACACTGCGGCCCTGGCGAACACGGGTGTGGCAGGGCACTTCGACCCTGGATGTTCCGTTACTGCCGGGACCTGCGCGGGAGCCACCTACCCAGCGGTCGACTCGTCCTTCGGCAACAACTACGACTATCCGTTGATCGCCATGGTGGGTATGGTCGACCAAGTAAACGCGCAGTACAACTTTACACGCACGGGTGACACGATCGCCCAAGGTGCGCCGGTTCTGCGCCATTTTGCGGACGACGCGTATGAGATGTACGCGCAAGATTCCTGGAAAATTAAACCCAACTTCACGTTTACCTTTGGGCTGCGTTATTCTCTTTTTTCACCGCCCTGGGAAACCAATGGAAACCAGGTGGTTTCCAATGTGGATTTGACCAACTGGTTCAATAATCGGGGCGCTGGGATGTTGCAAGGCACGCCAGCGAACGCAGCTCCTCCCATCAGTTTCAACCTAGGGGGTCCGGCGAACAACGGCCCTGGATTTTACAATTGGGACAAGAAAGACCTAGGACCTCGCGTCGCATTTGCCTGGTCGCCGAAAGCGTCTGACGGATTGTTACACAGCCTGTTCGGAGATGGAAAAACCACGGTTCGGGGCGGCTTCGGTATGGTGTACGACCGCATTGGCCCGGCCCTTTTGGCCACCTTCGACGCGAGCGGCTCGTTCGGTCTATCTTCGAACCTCACCAACGGTGGTGGAATCGAAACCCCTGCAACCGCGCCTCGCATAACCGGTCTGACGGGTCTAAGCAATCTCCCGACCATGGACCTAGCAGGCAATCAGATGTATGCGTCAGCGCCTCCGGGCACATTTCCGCAGACATTTCCTTCCGGCAATGAGACGGGCGCTTATGCGGTCTACTGGGGCATGGATCAGAACCTGAAGACGCCCTATTCCTATACGATCGATCTTTCGGTCGGGCGTGAGCTGTGGCATGACTACACGCTTGAGGTGGCCTATGTTGGGCGCCTCTCGCACCGGCTGCTTTCGCAGGAAGATGTGGCTGCGCCATTGGATTTGGTCGATCCTATTTCGCACGTTGACTATTATTCGGCGGTGCAGGCCCTGGCCAAGTTATACCGGGCAGGAAAGCCGGTGAACTCAATAACGCCAGCGACAGTTGGACCCACTGCGCAGTATTGGGCGGACATTCTGCAGGCCAGTCCAGACGGTTATGCGACGCCAAGTTTCTGCGGAGCAGCCAACACAACGACCGCGTTGCAAGCGGCCTACAACCTCTTTTCCTGCTTTTCCGACAATGAGACTACAGCCGTTCAATTCCTCGACCAAGGTATCGGTCTGAGCGATCCGGGAACGGGTAACCCCATTTATGCGAAAGGCGGTCCATATTCGTTTGTGGACCCGCAGTTCGCGGCACTGTATGCATGGCGGTCGATCGGAGCGGCTGCGTACAATGGCCTTGAGGTTACGCTCCGTAAGCACCTTACGCATGGATTGACGTTTGACCTCAACTATACCTACTCACACTCACTGGACATTTCATCGGATGCAAACCGCATCGGTGCCGAAGGTGGTTTGGGGGGCCAAGTAATCAATCCTTGGGATCCCACGGCGCTTCGAGGAGATTCCGATTTTGACCTACGGCACCAGATCAATGCGAACTGGGTCGCGGAATTGCCCTTTGGCAGTGGGAGACGATTCGCGGGGTCGGCGCATGGCTTCACCGAAGCGGTTCTCGGTGGGTGGCAGCTCTCCGGTCTCGCACGCTGGACCAGCGGTTTTCCAGTCGGTGTATCGAATGGAGCAGAATGGCCGACGAACTGGCAATTGTCCGGAAACGCGACACAGATAGGCCCTGTGACAACTGTTGGAGCGTCGAAGAACCCTGACGGCACCGTGAACATCTTCGGTAGCACAGCCGCGGCGGCGACAGCCCTTGGGTCCTATGCACCCGATATGCCTGGTCAGGTGGGAGCCCGCAACACGCTTCGGGGCGACGGCTTCGCCAGTTTGGATCTCGGCCTCGATAAGCGCTGGAGAATGCCATGGAAAGAATCGCAAAGTTTGCAATTCCGTTGGGAGGTCTTCAACGCGCTGAATCTAACGCGATTTGACGTTCAGAGCTTGAACCTCTCCATCACAAACGCCGCAAACTTCGGCACTTACACGGGGCTATTGACGAATCCGCGGACGATGCAATTCGCATTGCGCTACGAGTTCTAACGACGCCGCTTAACAACTCTGCAGAGGCCGCTGGAGAGCGAATGCTTTCCGGCGGCTTCGCTTTTTTTGTGGAGTAACGGCACGTCGAGGAGTTGGATGTGGCGGATATCGCTTCTGTTGCGGATGCCGCGAATCCCGCGTAAACTGTTGTTATGCTTGAAATAGGCTTCGGGGCGTAGCGCAGCCTGGCTAGCGCGCCTGGTTCGGGACCAGGAGGTCGAAGGTTCAAATCCTTTCGCCCCGACCACTTTTCCCCGGTCCATCCGTGCACACCGGTTCAGACCATATCTGTTACACAGGTAACAGTGCCGGACAAGCACTTCCTTTCGGAAAACACATCAAAACGATTTCCGCGCACAAAAGCGCGCTGCATTCTTGCAGCGTAACCATCCCACACAGATTTTGTGAGAGGAAGAGCGGCCGCCGAAGAACCGCTCTGCCGGAGCGTCCGCTTGCCTTTTCGGGCGGATAATCCTTATTCTGCTTCCTCACGAGGCGAGAGATGATTCTGAAGGAACTGCGCGAAGAAGTGCTGGAAGCGAATCTGGAGCTCGTTCGGCGCGGGCTGGTGTTGTACACGTTTGGAAACGCCAGCGGCATTTCGCGCGAGCAAGGGCTGGTGGCGATCAAGCCCAGCGGCGTGCCGTATGAAGCGATGAAGCCGGAAGATTTGGTCGTCGTGGACTTGCAAGGGAAAATCGTGGAAGGAACGTTGCGCCCGTCGTCCGATCTACCCACGCACTTAATTCTTTACCGGGCATTCACCGGCATTGGCGGTATCGCGCACACGCATTCTTCGGCCGCGACGGCGTGGGCGCAGGCGCAACAGGAAATTCCGTGTTTCGGAACGACGCATGCCGACTATTTTAACGGGCCAATCCCTGTGACGAAACCGATGTCGCCCAGTGAAATCCGTTCAGACTATGAGGAGAATACCGGCCACGCCATCGTTAAGCGATTCAAGAAGCTTGACCCGCTGGAGGTGCCGGCAGTGCTCGTTGCCGGCCACGCGCCCTTCTGCTGGGGAAAATCGCCCGCGGAAGCAGCGCATATCGCCGTGATTTTAGAGCAAATTGCAGCCATGGCGTTTCAGACGATCAACACGAATCCCAAGGCGCGGCCTATTTCAAGACATCTACACGAGAAGCACTTCCAGCGGAAACATGGCAGCGGCGCCTATTACGGCCAAAAAAAGTAGCGTGACGCATTAACAAGGCGGAGAGCAAGCAAATCAGCCGTTAGTTCAGCGGGATAAAAATCGCGTTGCAGACAGCTGCTGCTTGTTATTTGTGAACCAAAATCGCTTGTTATTTTTTCGCAGCCAGAGCGGAAACCTGCAGGTTCATTGACTGCATAACGATAGCGTCCAAATTACGCCGCACTGCGGCGGCTTCCGCACCAAGACGGGCTTCACTTTCCTTGCGTCCCTGCGTCACGACGTTGAGCTCGTCACCAGGCGTCTTTTGCAAGGCGTTTTCGGCGTGTAGCAAGCACGCAAACACGTATTTCTCCGGTTGTTGCTCCTTGTGCAGGAATTGCGCGTAATTAAACCAATCGGAAGCCGTGCCGCGCGGATCGGAAAGCCCTGTATCAAGGCGCAGAGCACGCTGATAGGACTGCGCCGCGCCGGCGATGTCGGTTTCTTTCTCCTGCAAATCGGCGAGATGAACCAGAGCCAGGCCTTCGAGTGTTTTCTCGCCCGCCTTTTCCGCAAAACCAGCGGCTGCCGTGTACCCCTTTGAAGCGTCGCCCGTATGATGGATCGCAGCATCGGCGTCGGCAACCTTTATCAGTGCGGCGAGCGCCGGCGCCATATCGGCTGGATTTCTTTCGTGATGCGACGCGATGATTTCCAGGTAGACGCGATAGTGCCGCGCCGCGCCCTGCAATTGCCCTTGTTGATCCAGCGATTGCGCGAGATAGAGTTGCGCGTTCGGCTGTCCGGGATCGGCGTCGACTGCGCGCTGCCAGTCGTCGACTGCCTCTGCGTCATGTCCGAAGCGATGCGCCAGCATTCCCGAATCGACGAGGGCGTCCGCGTTTCGCGGCCAGCGCGCAAGAATCTTCTCGAACTGCGTGTTGGCCTCGGCGTAGCTCCCCGCTTCGATCAAGCTCCTGCCATACGATTCCTGCAGCGCCAGGCTTGCGGGATTGATGGCGGCGGCGCGCTGCATGGCGGAGAGCGCGGCGTCGCGATGGCCCGCTTTCTGTTCGGCTTGCGAGAGCCGCACTTGAACCGCACTGTCGTTTGGATTGAGATTTGCGGCCCGTTGAAGCGCCGGGAGGCTATTTGCTTCGCTGGACCACCAGAAGTGAAGCTGGTCCATTCCCGCCCAGGTGAAGAGCAATACGGCCGCCGCGATTCGAAGTACGCGCGCGCCCCTCGTTCGTCCCGTCAGCCAGTTGGTGGCCATCGCGAACGTGCTTTGTCTTATGGCCGCGCTGGCGGAAGCCTTTTGTTGCGTATCCAGAAGCATCGAGGCAATCCGCGAATCGCGTAATTTCCAGATCGCTCCATCCAGAATGAAATGATGAATATTGACCAGCGCCGTGAAGGTCAGAAAGCTGGCCGCAAAATCGGCATGGAAAACGCGGCTGACGATCCACGGCCCAGGAATGAAAAGCGCAATCCCGCCCGCAATCAGCGTCAACAAATATCCTGAGAACGACCAATGAGAATCGCCGGCCGCGCGCGCTTCTTTTTTCTGGTAGTAGCTGGTAATCCACAAATACTGCGTGGAATGCAGCACCGCGAGAAGGCCGCTGCTGTAGCGAGTTTGCGGAATTTCCCGGCCGCTGAGCAATTCGATCACCGCGGGCAAAAGGAACCAGAGAAACTGCGTCGCCGTCAGCGTAATTACAGGAAGAAGGGTCCGGAATTTGCTGCGTCTCGCCATCGAGACAAGCGCCCACCCGCTAGCTCCCACAAAAAACAGCGCCAGCGCCGCGCGCGCCGGCAGCGTGAATCGAGCCGGCAGTCCCAGCGAAAGAATCAGCGCATCGCCGGACGCGCCCGTGTTGAAGCTCAGCATCAACAAAATGTAGGAGGCGATGAACGAAAGCCGAAGCGCGCTGCGTTCCGTTTCCGTGGGCGAAACGCCTGCGCGCCGCCCGAACATCATCAGCAAGCCGAAATTTTGACCGGTGTAATGCCATGGGCTCCAGCAAATGTACAGCGTGAAGATCCAGGGAAGCAGCGCATACCACAGGTGCGTGACGACTCCGGCCATGATGAGCAGCAGAGCGACATGCACGGTATAGATCCGGTATTTCTCGAACTCGTCACGCGTGTGATATGCCCGATAGACCGTGGCCATGAAATGCGGATAGTTGGAGAGCAACGCCAGAAAATAGAACGCCACGCTCCAGCCGCGCCCATAGGAGTTTGCAAAATAAAACCCCGCAAGTAAAAGCGGAGCGGACCATGCGCCGCAGCCGACCGTCAAATCAATCCATGGCCGGTAGATCCACGGGCTGTTCGATGGGGGGGCTGACGCCGGTACTGAAGCGCCCTGCTGCGGCGGAGCTGTCGTTATTGTTCCCATTCCCTTGCAGAGTAACGCAGGCGTGGCCTGGCGCACGCCGAGGAGCGGGAGCGCATGCGGAATCGGTTACTTGTACTTGCGAACGGGCTTTAGAAGACCGCAAGAGCGCGCAGAAGCAATCCAGCCAGCGCGCCGCCGAGCAGCGGCCCTACGATCGGGACGGGCGCGTAGCTCCAATCAGAGCCTCCCTTTCCGGAGATCGGCAGAATGGCGTGTGCGAGGCGCGGACCGAAGTCGCGCGCCGGATTGATGGCATACCCGGTCGTGCCGCCGAGCGAAAGTCCGATGCCCCACACCACGCTTCCCACAAGGTAGGCGCCCAATCCCGCGGCGGGACCCGTTGCGGCCACTCGCTTCGAAAAAATCGCGCCAGCCACAAACACGAGAATAAACGTGGCGACGATTTCGCTGAATAGATTCGCGGCAAAGTTGCGAATAGCAGGTGCGGTGCAAAAGCACGCCAGCTTGCCCGCGGCATCAGGCGTTTCCTTCCAGTGCGGCAGATAGTGTAGCCAGACAAGAGTGGCTCCCACGATCGCGCCGAGGAGTTGCGCAGAGCAATCGGTCGCGAGCTTGACGAAACTTGCGTCCCTCACGGCGAAGCCCAGCGTGACCGCCGGATTCAAGAACGCGTCGCTGCTCCCGCAAGCAATCGATACGAAGACGCCCGCCATTACGGCAAACGCCCAGCCGGTGGTAATAACCATCCACCCGCTGCCCTCCGCTTTCGATCGTTTCAGCACCACTCCGGCGACGACTCCATCGCCGAGCAGTACGAGAATCATGGTGCCCAGGAATTCGCCCACAAAGGGGGATGTCATTCAGCAATCTCCTCGGAGTGAAGTAGGGACGTAGAAAACTCTGATGCGCAAATCAAGAATCAATCCAATCGAACGAACGCGTGACGGCTTTCTTCCATTGTTTGTAAAGGACTTCGCGCTCCGCTTCCGCCAAATGCGGCGTCCAGGTATGGTCCACGGCCCAATTGGCTCGCAGTTCGTCCAGACCGGAGAAGAAGTTCACCGCCAAGCCCGCGGCATACGCGGCACCGAGCGCAGTCGTCTCTCGAACCACCGGCCGCACCACCTCGCGATTCAAAATGTCGGCTTGAAACTGCATTAAGAGTTCGTTCACAACCATCCCGCCGTCCACTCGCAGCGACGCCAGCGCTATCCCCGAATCTTTTTCCATCGCTTCCACAACCTCGCGCGTCTGAAACGCTGTCGCTTCCAGAACCGCTCTCGCCAGATGGCCCTTGTTGACATACCGCGTCAACCCGGCAATGATGCCGCGCGCATTTTCTTTCCAATAAGGCGCATACAACCCGGAGAACGCAGGAACAAAGTAGACGCCGCCATTGTCTTTCACCGTGCGCGCCAGCGTTTCGATGTCCGCGCTTTTTTCGATCATCCCGAGATTGTCGCGTAGCCATTGCACCAGCGCGCCAGAAATGGCCACGCCACCTTCCAGCGCGTAACAAGCCGGCGCGCGCCCCAGCTTGTACGCGACAGTCGTCAGCAAGCCGAAGTTCGATGGAACGGCACGCTCGCCCGTATTCATCAAGAGAAAGCAGCCTGTTCCATACGTGTTTTTCACTTCGCCGGGACGGAAGCAAGCCTGCCCGACGAGCGCGGCCTGCTGATCGCCGAGAATGCCCGCGACCGCAACGTCCCCGATCGCAGGGAGCGTCGCCGCACCGTAGACCTCGCTGCTCGAGCGCACCTGCGGCAGCATCGCCCGCGGAATCTCGAACGCCGCTAGCAGCTCGCCATCCCAATCCAACGTTTTCAAATTGAGCAGTTGCGTCCGGCTCGCGTTGGTCACATCCGTGACGTGGGCGCCGCCGTTTGGCCCGCCCGTTAGGTTCCAGACGAGAAAGGTATCTATATTTCCAAAGAGCAAATCCCCGGCGGCGGCCTTGGCGCTGGCGTCTGGAATATTTTTCAGCAGCCAGCGCAACTTCAGACCGCTGAAGTATGTGCTCAGCGGCAAACCAGTTTGCGCGCGAAAGCGGTCTTGGCCTCCGCCCTTCGCGAAATGTCCAACGTCTTCCGCGACGCGTGTATCCTGCCAAACGATCGCATTCGCAATCGGCCGTCCCGTGCTGCGTTCCCACACAACAGTCGTTTCGCGCTGATTGGTTATTCCAATCGCAGCCAGGTCCGAGGCACGCAGCCCTCGTTGCTCGAGCGCCTCGGCAATCACTTCCTCGGTACGGCGCATGATCTCCAGCGCGTCGTGCTCCACCCAGCCCGGCCGCGGGAAAATCTGCTCGTGCTCCTTTTGCGCCACAGCAACCACGCGCGCCGCTTTATCAAACACCATGAAGCGCGTGCTAGTTGTGCCCTGATCGATTGCCCCTACATAGCTTTTCACGAGATCTGGCCCTTTCTGGCCGCCACGCATTCTACGACGGATTTTGGCGTTTTCCAGGTGTTCTTGGCGGCAACCGAACGATGTATGCGCTTTGGCCTCCGGCTGCATCTAATACTGTGGGATGACAGAAAGGAAGTTAGTCATATGAACAGGAACCTTTTTCGAAATGGAGCTTTGCTGCTCGGGGTAATGGTCGGGTTTGCGTCTTTGACGCTCGCGGCAAAGGCCAAAACCGACACAGCGGGCCCGAGCGCAGTCGTCATGACCATCACGGCGACCGCCAAAAAAGATGCCCAGCCGCCGGCACTTACCAGGAACGACCTCACGCTCTATCAAGGAAAAGAGCGCGTGCAGGTGGCCGACATGAAGCGCGGAGACACGCTCCGCCTTGCCGTCCTGATTGATGATTCGCTCCGAAGCAGCGTTGCTAGCCAGTGGAATGACTTGCGAGCGTTTATCATGGCCCAGCCGGGCACTACGTCTATCGCCGTGGCCTACTCCAGGAATGGCGCCGTCAGGGTGGCTCAGGATTTCACCACGGACCACGCACTGGCTGCCAAAGCGGTGCGCATGCCGTTGGGCAACCTCAGCGTTGGCACGAGTCCATACCTCGCGCTCCAGGATTGGATAAAGCGTTGGCCAGACGCAAGCGAACGCAGCTCCATTCTTCTTTTTTCTTCGGGCGTCGATTATCTCCGCGGTGGACCTGCGTCTCTCGACCCAGATATGGATGCCACGATCCAACACGCGCAAAAGAAGAACATCAATATCTGGTCGATCTATGTTCCCGATGGCGGGCGCCGCGGCCGCCGTTCGTTTGCCGGATTCAACTGGCAATCCAACCTGAGCCGCATCTCGCAGGAGACGGGGGGCCAAGCCTACTTTCTCGGGCTCGGCATGCCCGTGAACATGAAGCCCTACTTCGACGAAATCGAGCGAAACTTGAATAATCAATATTTGCTCGCCTTCGCCGGCAATGGCGGCCAAAAAGGGAAGTTCCAGTCTGTGCGAGTGGCCACGGAGGTTCCCAACGTGCAGATCATGACGCCCTCACAAGTCTTTCTGCCTCCCGCGCAATAATTCAGCGCGCGTGGAGCAATCCGGGCCGGACGAGGCGCGGGCCGCAAGGTTCGCGCCTTTCGTTTTTTTCTCGATCGTGCTTGTCTCTTTTCTTCCCCTCAGGCTAAACTAGCGGCCGGCCGCACCGGTTCCTTGGCTGGAGACGATTCGCTCTATTGAATCGGTTTAACTGCTAAAGTGGCTCGGCGTTGCAATGGGGGAGCACATCATGATTCCGTTTGGCAAGAAAGAGAATTTCCTTTTGCGATCGGCTGCGCGGGCTTTCGGGCAGGTCAAGCGTGTCGTCGCTGCCGCGAGCTTCGTCATGGCGCTTGTCGCCGCCGTAACGGTGGCCGCGTCCATCGCACGCGCGGACGGCGACATCACCCTGCGCGAGGGATGGCGTGTGCAGTCTTCCGCCAAGGTGAGCGCCGGCGGAGAAACTGTTTCCACGGCCGGTTTCGACGCTTCCAGTTGGTACAAAACCGCCGCTCCGAACACCGTGTTTGCCGTCCTGGTCGAAAACGGTGTGTACAAAAATCCTTATTTCGGCATGAACCTGCGTTCCGTCCCCGGCGTCTCCTACAAGATCGGTTCGGAATTTGCCAATCAGGAAATGCCCGCCGATAGTCCCTTCGCCGTTCCTTGGTGGTATCGCAAAGAGTTCGAAGTTCCCGCCCAATATAAGGGCAAGACGGTGTGGCTAGCTTTTCGCGGAATCAACTACCGCGCGGACATTTGGATCAACGGGAAGAAAGTCGCCGGCTCGGATCAGGTAGTTGGCGCGTTTCGCCGTTATGAATTTGACGTAACGCAATTCGTCAAAGTGGGCGCAAAAAATCTTGTGGCCGTGGAAGTTTCCGCTCCGCATGCCAACGAATTGGGAATCACCTGGGTGGATTGGAATCCCACGCCGCCCGATAAAGACATGGGGCTCTGGCAAGAAGTGGTTCTTTCCGCGAGCGGCCCGGTCGCGGTGCGGCACCTTGCGGTGGAAACGAAACTGGATCTTCCGGCGATAGACAAAGCACATTTGACAGTGCGCGCCGAGCTCGAAAACCTGTCGAGTACACCCGTGAAAGGAACTCTACGTGGAAAAATTCTCGGTGCGGCCGCGCCGATTGAGTTCTCACAGAGTGAGGAACTACAAGCTGGCGAACATCGTGCCATCGCCATCACGCCGGAAGAGTCTGCCTCGCTCAACGTAGTGAATCCCCGCCTCTGGTGGCCCTATCAGATGGGCGAGCCGTTTCTCCACAAACTCACTCTCGAGTTTGTTCCGGAGAAGGGTTCAGCTTCCGACAAACAGACCATCGCCTTCGGCATCGTACAAACTGATTCTGAGCTGACCCCGGAGGGCTACCGCCTGTTCAAAGTAAACGGTAAACCCGTGCTCGTGCGTGGCGGCGGCTGGGCTCCGGACATGATGCTGCGCATCAATCAGTCGCGCCGCGAGGCGGAGTTTCGCTACGTCAAAGAGATGGGTCTCAATACCATCCGTCTCGAGGGCAAGCTCGAAGATGAATCGTTCATGGAGCGCGCGGACCGCGACGGCATTCTCGTCATGGCCGGCTGGTGCTGTTGCGATGCCTGGGAAAAGTGGGGCAAGTGGGGCGCCGAGAACAAACGCGTCTCTGTCGATTCGCTCCGCGATCAGATTTTCCGCCTGCGCGCGCATCCCAGCATTCTCGTTTGGCTGAACGGCAGCGATAATCCGCCGCCCCCCGATCGCGAGAAGGCTTACCTCGAAGTCGAGAAAGAATTGAATTGGCCCAAGCCGGTCATTTCTTCCGCTACGGAAAAAAAGACCGAGCCGACAGGAGCAACCGGCGTCAAAATGTCCGGCCCGTACGAATACGTTTCGTCAAATTACTGGGAGCTGGACACCAAACATGGCGGCGCCTACGGATTTAACACTGAGACCAGCCCCGGTCCAGCCGTTCCGCCACTCGAAGAACTGAAATCCATGTTTCCGCCAGACAAACTCTGGCCCATCAATGAAGTTTGGGGTTACCACGCCGGCGGCGGCGAATTCAAGGATATCCACGTCTTCACAAACGCTTTGGAAAAGCGCTACGGCACCGTAAAAGACGTCGCTGACATGGCCTGGAAGTCGCAAGCTATGACTTACGAGGGCGAGCGCGCCATGTTTGAGGCTTATGGCCGCAACAAATACAAATCCACGGGCATCATTCAATGGATGCTGAACAACGCCTGGCCGGGATTGATCTGGCATCTCTACGATTACAGTCTGCGTCCCGCTGGCGGATATTTTGGTTCAAAGAAAGCGCTGGAGCAGATTCACGTGCAGTTTTCTTACGACGATCGCAGTGTCGCCATCGTCAACGGCAAACAAGAGCCGCTCAACGGATTGAAGATTGTCGCCAAGATTTACGACACTTCGATGAAGGAACGTTTCTCCCGGGAAGCTGTCGCCGATGTCGCCGCCGACGGCGTCACCAAAGCTTTCGAGATCTCCGAGCCTGAAGGCATCAGTTCCACATACTTCCTGAACCTTCAACTCTTTTCGTCGTCCGGTAAATTGCTCAGCCGCAATTTCTATTGGCTCTCGACGAAGCCCGACGTTCCCGATTTCGGCAAGTCGGAGTGGTATTACACTCCGCTTTCCCAGTTCGCCGATTTTGACGACCTGCAAAGTCTTGCCAAAGCCACCGTCAAGTCCACGATGGAATATTCCGATGCCGGCGCCGAGCCCACCGCTCATGTCACGGTAGAAAACACCGGCTCCGGCCTCGCTTTTCTCGTTCGCCTTCGCTTGCTCAAGGGCAAAGACGGCGCCGAGATTCTCCCCGTCTTCTGGGACGACAACTACATCTCTTTGCTACCCGGCGAAAAACGCGAAGTCACCGTTCACGTTCGCAGACACGACCTCGGCGAAGCCAAGCCCGTCCTCGCCGTTGACGGCTTCAACGTCGACCCCGTCCAGATCGAATGACGCCGTCCGCAACCGGTTGACGCGCGCTTCGTTCACCCTTTGCATCTCATTGGTGTAAACTTCTCCGCCGCGCATGCAGTTGTAGGTCATCCTTCCAAGGATGACTGCTTTCAACTGTCTTGCTCGCGCCCAAGGAGCCGTTATGAACCGTCGCGATATGATTCGAGCCAGCGTTCTCACAGGCGCTGTCGCCGCCACGCTTCGCCCCACGCTCGCCGCGCCCCAAACGCCGCCGCCCCACTCTGAACTTACGCCCGCGCAAAGCGGCGTGGACGCCTCCAATGAATTCAACGTGCCCAACTGGAAGCCGCTCTTCCTCGACGAGCACCAGAACGAAACCCTAATCATCCTCAGCGACCTGATCATTCCCGCCACCGACACGCCCGGCGCCAAAGACGCTCTGGTCAATCGCTATATCGATCTAGTCCTCGCCGCCGAAACTCCCGAAGTAAAGGGCGCCTTCCTCAATTCGCTCGCCTTTCTCGATGGCGAAAGCATCCGCCGTTTCAAAGCCGCCTTCCGCTATCTGTCGCGCGAGGATCAAGACGATTTGCTGCATGAGCTCGCGTATCCCCACAATGGCAGCGAGTGGACTGGCGAAGCCGATAGCAAGCCCGACGTGGGCCACATGCACTTTGAAGCGCTGAAAGAGCGCATCATGACCGCCTTTTACAGTTCGCAAATCGGCACAAAAGAACTCGGCTGGGATGGCGCTTTCGCGCACGGCCCCTTCCAAGGCTGCGACCATCCAGAAGGGAATCACAAGTAATCATGGCCTACCAAACGCAAGACCCGCTTCAGCAAACCTACGACGCCGTAGTCGTCGGCTCCGGCGCCACCGGCGGCTGGGCCGCCAAACATCTCGCCGAAGCCGGCCTGAAAGTCGCTCTGCTCGAAGCAGGCCGCGCCGTTACTCCGCAAGAGTTCACCGAGCACATGCCCGCCTACAAACTCAAATACCGCGATCACTCGCCCGAAATCGCCCGCACCCGCCCCGTGCAGAAGCAGTGCTACGCCTGCATGGAGTACAACTACGAATGGTTCGTCAACGACCTCGAAAATCCCTACAGCACTCCCGCGGGCAAACCGTTCACCTGGCAGCGCCTCCGCGTCCTCGGCGGCCGTTCGCTCGTCTGGGGCCGCCAAAGCTATCGCTTCAGCGATAACGATTTCAAGGCCGCCAGCCGCGATGGTTACGGCGACGACTGGCCCATTTCCTACGCCGAACTCGCTCCCTACTACGACATCGTCGAAAAATATGTCGGCATCACCGGCGCCGCCGAACGCAACGAAATGCTTCCCGACGGCCAATTCCTTCCGCCCATGAAAATGAGCTGCGGCGAAATTCAGCTCCGAGAGCGGGTCGAAGCCAAGTTCGGCCGCACCGTCACCATCGGCCGCGCCGCTGTCCTCACGCAAGCTCATAACGGCCGTCTCCCATGCCATTATTGCGGCCCGTGCGAACGCGGTTGCATCACGTTCTCCTATTTCAGCAGCCCTTTCACCACCGTTCAGGATGCGCTCAATTCCAAAAACTGCACCCTCATCACCAACGCCGTTGTCAGCCACGTGGACATGGATAACGCCTCGAACAAAGCTGCTGGCGTCACCTACGTCGACCGCCTCACACGCCAGGTCAAGGAAGTCCGCGCCAAATCCGTCATCCTCTGCGCGCAAGCTCTCGAATCCACGCGCATTCTGCTCAATTCCTCCACGCGCGAATATCCCAATGGCCTCGCCAATTCCAGCGCCGCCCTCGGCCATTATTTGATGGACCATGTGGTTGGCGGCGGCGCGAGTGGCTATCTCACCAATTTCAATATTCTTCCCAATGCCAACGAGCCTCAGCGCCCCAACGGCATTTACGTCCCGCGCTTCCGCAACACGCCGTCGAGCAAATCACGTTCGCCTTTCCTCCGCGGCTATGGTTACCAGGGCGGCGCCGGCGCCGATTTCAATTTCAGCGCCGAAGGCTACGGCGCCTCGCTCAAAAAATCCGTCAAGGAAGGCGTCTACACCGCTAGTCTCGGCGCGTTCGGCGAATCGCTCGCCCGCTGGGATAACTTCATCGAAATCGACCCCAACCTGAAAGACGCCTGGGGCATTCCCGCGTTGCATATCAACATGACCCACGGCGATAACGAAGCCGCCCTCATGGAAGATGCCGGAGCCGCCGCCGCCGAAATGCTTGAAGCCGCCGGCGCAAAAAATATCCGCGAACAATCCCGCGTCGAAATGCCCGGCATGGCCATCCACGAACTAGGCACGGCCCGCATGGGCCACGACCCCAAAAAATCCGTCCTCAACCCCTTCAACCAGGCTCACGACGTAAAAAATCTCTTCGTCATGGACGGCGCCAGCTTCGTCTCCTCCGCCTGCCAAAACCCCACCCTAACCATGATGGCCGTCACCGTTCGCGCCTGCGCCAACCTAATCGACCGCTTCCACAAAAACGAGGTCTAATCAAGAATTTACCCAACTCTTCTCTCCGTAGCAGAACTCCGAGTCTCGCCCAGCACGATACTGCCCTTTACTTGCCTCGTTCCATCGCCGCAGCTACGTCCCCGATAACTGGTTTCAGCGTTCATCAGCGCCTTCCCTTGTGGGCCTTGGCTTGCTACTTGTGCCCCTACAGAAAGAGCGGCAACTTTTAAGCAACTTTTCTTGGTTGGCTTCGTCGAGGAGGAACTCATCGAAATCTACACTCGAGCGCCGGTGGAAGCAGTAAAGTAGTTCCAGCTATCTCTGTGATCGAAGCGGTAATCGAGACCACGATGCGCCAGCTCAGTCTGCTTTTCTCTATCATCTTGGGTGCCTTTGCGGCGCTCACCCTTTTCGGCAGGTCTTCAACAGCGCCTGATTCAAATCCCCTTCAGTCATTTTTTATTGCGCGGCATTTCTTTTCGGATGATCTGCCGGAAGGCTACGACGAGATACTCGCCGTAACGCCTCAGGGAAAAGATGTCTGCGTTCGTGTGATCCGTATTTCGCTTGCGAATCCGTACTGTGGCGGCTCACTCGTCCGTGCCGCCGAACGCGTCTTTCCAAACACGACGGTGCGAAAAGTAACGGGGCGCGTCGACCTTTGTTCCTTCACTGAGCCGCAAGTAGAGGCGGCGCTCAAGGCCGCTGCACCGAAGGGAATATCGGACAATTCAGATTCGGCAACTCTGGACGTCGTCGCACATTGCGGAGCGCAAGAAAGAGTCTTCGAGTTTCCCTATCCTGCTGAGATCGATGATAAAGCTCTCGACCGAAACACCCCTCGCGTAAGCGCCTTGTGGGGTTTGAATTACGAAGTCCGCAGCCGCGCGTTTGGGAAGAGTTTCTCATTTTATAATCTGTCGCCGGACAAAGAAAAGGAATTCGAGGATATTGGCACGAAACTCTTGCCGGAACTGGTCTCGGGAAACTTCGAAGCTGGCTTCGGCGGCTATACCTGCGGAAATCAAAAGTGTGACACCAACTATCTGGCCTGGCTGCTCAAGGGATACACAAAGGCACCTTCAAATCGCGATCCGTCTACCGTCGAGCTCGTGAACGCGACCGCTTTGCATCTCGTGCACTACGATCTCCCCCTCTATCCCGCGCTCGCGAGGCAGGCGCGTCTTTCCGGCGAGGTGCGCCTGAAGATCTCTGTCGACGCACAAACGGACCTAGTAAAAGATGTCCAGCAGACCTCCGGCAACACGCTTCTCGGCAAGGCCGCCATCGATTCCGCTAAAAAATGGCAGTTCTCCCCCGGATCACAACGCGGCCAACCCGTGGAAGCTGTTCTGAAATTTACTCTTTGTCCTGGCGAAGGTTAGAGTTTTCGCCGGCGAACGCGAAGAAATGCAATCCATGAGGAACAGTCGCGCCCCTCGCCCGTTGAGCGGCGGGGAATTCGGGGACGGGAACGTGTGAAGAAATGCAGATTCGCGATTTCAGGGGAATCGGCATTCGAGAATTTCCCTTACAGAAGGCTTGTAACCCACGTTCGAGGTGTCGGGATACATTTCGGATCAATCCCAAAATTGCTCGGATCGATTCTTTCACACGTTCCAGACGGGACGTTTTCTGCTATTTTCCTCCCTCGCAGGAAAGCCTGAGCATGTCCCCAACTACGAAGAACCAGCTTGAGGACACCAACGGCGACTACGTCTACGACGCTGCCGGAAACCTCACCCAGCCCGGCCCCATCGGCGGCCCTTACGTTTACGACGCCGAAAATCATCTCACTTCCGCCGACGGCGTCACTTATACTTACGACGGCGACGGCAATCGCGTCATGAAATCCAACGGCACCATCTACTGGTACGGCGCCAACAGCGCCTCCCTCGAGGAATCCGATCTCAGCGGAAATCTCCAGCGCTGGTATTATTTTTTCAACGGCCAGCGCGTCGGCCGCCAACTGACCACCAACGAGGTCGGCTTCTACATGACCGACGCTCTCGGCAGCGTTCGCTATCTCGGCGGCTCCGCCACCGGCTATAGGTTCGATTACTTCCCCTTTGGCGCCCCCATCCTCGATTCCGACACCGGCGACGACCGCTACCAATTCACCGGCAAAGAACGCGATACGGAATCAGGCAACGACTACTTCGGAGCCAGGTACTACGCAAGTACGATGGGCCGCTTCCTCTCGCCGGACTGGAGCGCCAAAGTCGAGCCTGTGCCCTATGCGAAGCTGGACAACCCGCAATCGCTGAACCTATACGCCTATGTGCTCAACAACCCGTTAATCCATATTGACGCCGATGGGCACATCATCGACGACAGCAGCTTGCAGAAGAACAAGCAGTACCAAAAGTGGAAGAGTGAATACCTGTCGCACGCCGGAGCCAAGGCGCAATGGAATGCACTGAATGACAATAAGACCCTAACTGTTCACATGAGTTGGGACAGCAAGGGCTCTTCATCGCTTACGAGTGGCTACCAATGGGATAAATCAGGGAGTCTGACCAGCGTTAATGTCAGCCTTGCCGCAAAGACGGGCGATGTCAATAACCAGATGAGTGCCGCGGCTGGTTACATACATGGCGCAACAATCACCGACCCGGCCCAGCGCCAAGCCTACGTCATGGCGCACGAATTCGGCCATGTGGAGTATGCGGAGACGCCGGGCGGACATGCCTCACTTGTGCAGTCCGATAAGGACTATTCCTTCACGAGCCAGATGTTTAAGCAAATGGGAATCCAACCTGCCCTCCAGCTTCCGGCGGTGCAGCAGGCCAACCAGCGTCTACTCGACGCCTCCCAAGAGCGAGAGCAAGGAGCCGATCAGCGTGCATGGGACATCGTGGGGCCTCAACAATGAAACGCTGCCATCTGTTTTCGCTGCTGATTTTCTTGTCTCTTCCGGCCACTGGTCAGATGCAGCCCGTCAGAACCAGCGCCGCCGACTCCTGTGCACAGTCGCCTTTACTTGAGCAGTTGAGCAAAGGATCGGGGGCGGCGGTTCTCAGCTCCTACGGCTACGACCTGCGCGAGCCTTGGGCTTGCACAAGAGTCGATTCGCCGTGGGTGTCGGGTTCCGTCTTGTTGCACTTCCAGAAGGTGAGCGCACAGACCGACGACCAAACTGCGTTCTCAGTTCTGAAGGTCTCAGGAATCGACCACCTGTGGATAGTCCCAACTGGAACAGGAATGCTCGAAGTACCCCATGCGGAGAGTGATCCGCACAACGTCGCAGCCTTCAACGCTCTGCTAAGTTCTCTTCATAAACCACCGTTGTCGCCAGCGGACTGGGAAGGGATAGGCAAGCTCTACATGACGATGTTGGGGCACAGAGAAGTAGCTCGGATCACTCCCGAAGCCAGCGACACCGGGGTCTGCAGTGTGGAGGAGGGAGAATGTACCGTGGCGTTCTCAGATCGCCGGGTACGCGCTGGAGAACCCTTCAACAAATGGACCCTTGTATTTACGCCAGCAACTGGCGGCAAGCCTGCAATGCTTGAGGAAGCGACCAGAGAAACGGTTCCCGGAAGCCGTTAGGCAGCCCGTGGTGTCTTGGAACGAGCTGCCGCTAAGGGAGGCTATGAACCGGAGACCTGGCTCGCGTTCGTCGTGGTCCAGCTCTTCGGGGAGCTGGGACCGTGGGCGGGGCTTCGCATGAAGTCGGCGCTGGGTCCGGCGCTGTGGGTGACGGGCATGGCCGTCATGATGGCGGGTGGCCGCCCCTTAACGCGCCGAGATGATTTTGACTTTGTCTTCTCTTGTCGGGGTGCCGCATCCCTTGTGATTTTCAAGGGTGCGGGTTTTGACTCTTCTTCTCTCCGGCCCGTGAGTCCTTCAAACCGCTCAATCCTCCAAACCACCATTCAACCCTTAAATCCGACCATCAAGAACCAGCTTGAGGACACCAACGGCGACTACGTCTACGACGCTGCCGGAAACCTCACGCAGCCCGGCCCCATCGGCGGCCCTTACGTTTACGACGCCGAAAATCATCTCACTTCCGCCGACGGCGTCACCTATACTTATGACGGCGACGGCAATCGCGTCATGAAATCCAACGGCACCATCTACTGGTACGGCGCCAACAGCGCCTCGCTCGAGGAATCCGATCTCAGCGGAAATCTTCAGCGCTGGTATTATTTCTTCGATGGACAACGCGTTGGCCGCAGCCTGACCACCAACGAAGTCGGCTTCTACATGACCGACGCTCTCGGCAGCGTTCGCTATCTCGGCGGCTCCGCCACCGGCTATAGGTTCGATTACTTTCCCTTTGGCGCCCCCATCCTCGATTCCGACACCGGCGACGACCGCTACCAATTCACCGGCAAAGAACGCGACTCCGAATCCGGCTTAGACGATTTCGACGCCCGATACTACTCAAGTTCAATGGGCAGATTCATGTCCCCCGACGACCCCGACGAGGACCAGCATCCTGCCAACCCACAAAGCTGGAACCTGTACACATACGTCCGTAACAATCCGCTGAACAACACCGACCCTACCGGCAAGGCTTGCGTAAGTACAGATAACAACAAGACCTTCCATGATGACAATAGCGGCGGCCAAAGCTGCGCGGACGCGGCACAGCCCGAGAAAGAAAAATTCAATTATCAGGGCGGTTCGCAATTCGGCGCATTTTTCTTGAACCTGTGGTTTTCCTTCAACAATCACGCCAACGACTACTTCCGCCCAATAACAAATCTCATGGGAATTCGACCCTCCTACATGGAAAACACTCCAACCGGCGAGGGTGTGGCAGCCAGTGCGGCAGTCGGACTAACGTACCTTGGAGAGTTCTTCATAGGTCCAGAAGGCGAGGTCGTTACCTTTACAGAGCATGCGACTGAAGCGATGGCCGAGCACAATGTAACTAAGGAGATGGTCAAGAAGGCTGTCGAGGTGGGCCAGAAGTTCTACGACAAAAAGAACCAATCGATCGTTTACGTCATAAAGAAAGGTATGGCCAGCGGAAAGGATTTGGCTGTAGCGAAGAGTGTTGCAACAGGGAAGATAACGACCGTAATGGTAAATTCAAATGCCATTCGGCCGCGCTTTCAACCTATACGTTGAGGAAATATATGATCTTAGCACTGAGCGAAATTATTGGACGGCTGCAAATTGGTACCTCGGGCAGCGACACGGAACCGTCCGAGGGTCTCTGGATAAAATTTGGCCAAGAGAAAACTCACAAGACTGTCGAATACAGAACGGCTGACGGCAATCAGATAGTCCACGTATACTTGGGGCATGACGGCGCCTTGGTGGGCATAGAGATTTTCCCGTGAAGGGAACCACCTAATGCTTACGACGCATCGGAATGTGTCTACGACGGTCCGTTGCTGGCGGGTGGCCGCCCCTTAACGCGCCGAGATGATTTTGACTTTGTCTTCTCTTGTCGGGGTGCCGCATCCCTTGTGATTTTCAAGGGTGCGGGTTTTGACTCTTCTTCTCTCCGGCCCGTGAGTCCTTCAAACCGCTCAATCCTCGAAACCACCATTCAACCCTTAAATCCGACCACCAAGAACCAGCTTGAGGATACCAGTGGCGACTACGTCTACGACGCTGCCGGAAACCTCACGCAGCCCGGCCCCATCGGCGGCCCTTACGTTTACGACGCCGAAAATCATCTCACTTCCGCCGACGGCGTCACCTATACTTATGACGGCGACGGCAATCGCGTCATGAAATCCAACGGCACCATTTACTGGTACGGCGCCAACAGCGCCTCGCTCGAGGAATCCGATCTCAGCGGAAATCTTCAGCGCTGGTATTATTTCTTCGACGGCCAACGCGTCGGCCGCAGCCTGCACCACCAACGAGGTCGGCTTCTACATGACCGACGCTCTCGGCAGCGTTCGCTATCTCGGCGGCTCCGCCACCGGCTATAGGTTCGATTACTTCCCCTTTGGCGCCCCCATCCTCGATTCCGACACCGGCGACGACCGCTACCAGTTCACCGGCAAAGAACGCGACTCCGAATCCGGTCTCGACAACTTCATCAAACGCTATGACTCCTCTTCACTTGGTCGCTTCATGTCCCCCGATCCGCAAAATGCAGGCGCTGAGTCAGAAGATCCACAGAGTTGGAATGCCTACGCCTATGCACGCAACAACCCGTTGCTTTACACCGACCCGGATGGAGAAAAGTATCAAATTTGTGACACGTCGAATCACTGCACGGAAATCTCGGACGAAGATTTCAACAACAATTTCCAGAACGCCAAAAATGTGCAGTTGAACGGGAACCAGATTTCCATCCAGGACGCCAACGGGAATTTCAATAAAGAAGGCACGTTCCAGCGCACGAGTTTTGACGACCTAAGTGCCAGCGGAAACGCCTTCTTTAACGAAATGAGTGCTAGGAGAGAACCGAGCCTGCATGCCATTGAAGTTTTCGCCGTGCGGTCGGTAACCGACAGCGTCGGCGGCGCAGTGCTAGGTAAGGCAATAGGCGCCGGAGTGGAAGCTATTCAAGGAGCAAGGGCAGCCAGTGCCGCCGCCGCAGAAACCACTGAGCTGGTAACGCAAGCCGCTACAACCGTGGGAAATAAGGGAGCAGTTGCAACCAGCGAGGCAGCTGCCACGCAAGCGGGAGAGCAATGGGTAGGAGTGGGTGCCCGCCCGATTTATGGCCGGACCGGGGAAGTCGTTGGGAAAATTAGCGCAGACGGTCAGAGAGTTTACCGGATCACGAGCATCAACAAAGCACAGCCTTACATCAACCTGGAGAACAAAGCGACTGGCGGGAATCTACATGTTCGGTTCTAGTTCATCGGGACTCAGACGAATGAATGAAAACGACCTACAATTACTCAAAGCCAGTGTGGATAAGTTGGTTAAAATCCGCTGCTGCGATGGAGAGGTACTGGTCGCCAGGGTCCACTTTGTCTCGGACGAGTATGAGGACCTGATCTACGATGTAGTCTCGACAAATCAAACGGCCAGGTACGAAAAGCACGGCCAGCAAGCAGCCTATACGGTTGGATTTCAAGACATCGAGTCTGTAGAGCCTGTTCCCGATTCGCCTCAGGCTGATGGTAATGCGAAAGAGAATCAGTGAACAAAACTCTCGCTTGCGTCCTCATCCTTGGGATGACCTCCCTCGGAGCATCCTCACGCGCTCAGAAGGCTACTGACCAAGCTGCCGAAGTTCCTTCTTCAGATGCGAAGGCGCATCTCATCAAGAATGTTGTACCAGTTTACCCGCCGCTTGCGAAAGACCTTCGCTTGCAAGGCAAGGTGAAAGTCCAAGTTGTGATCTCGAAAACCGGGTTGGTCGAATCGGTGAACGTGGTGAGCGGGCATCCGCTATTCGTGCAGGCCGCGATTGATGCCGTGAAGCAATGGCAGTACAAACCTTTCCTCGTGGACGGCCAGCCGATAACGGCCAGGACCGAGATCGAGGTGCCGTTTTCGCTCGGTATACCCGACACGACCTATCAATCCGAACAGAAGAGCAGCGAAGTCTTTTTCAAGCGCCAGGACGAATGCAGGGAGCTGCTCAAGGCACAGAAATACACTGAAGCCCAAGCCCCGTGTACGTCACTCGTGGAACTCGCCGAGAAACTACCTAAAGAGCGGCAGGTCGAGCGAATGACTGCGAACGAACTGGCTGGGCATGCACTGCTCTACCAGAAAAAGTTCGACGAGGCGCTGAGCTTCTTCCAGAGCGAACTAGCCATCGGTGAAGCGAGCCTGAAACCTACCGACGCGGAGCTGGGCTATGCCTACCACCATGTGGGCCTCGCCTATTACGCCGCTGGGGACCTACAGAAGGCTCAGTCCTATTACGAAAAATCAGAGTCCACGCTGCGGGCGGCGCGGGAGCACATGGACGGCGAGTTCTTCAAGAATCAGTATGCGAAGGACATCCAAGGAGTGCTACGGGAATACGTCGTCATCTTGCGACAAATGGGCCAGGACGATGCCGCCGCCAAAGCGCAGCAGCGCGCCGACGTTATCGCCGGTGAAATCCACCCGGTTAAGGCTCCCTGAGTGTTCCTGAGGCACGGCAGCAGGGGTTTTAGTCGCGCACTAGAGCGTCCGAGTGCCTGTAACCGGGGGAGCGCGGAGAAGCGCGGCGCTGCTGCGCCGGGAGGGGGTATGACACGTCACCCCAAGTTGGGCGCTGTAGAGCGCCGGACGGCGCTCGTCGGTGAACCATCGAAAAATCAAGAACTTAGAAAAACTGCGGCGCTCTGGAGCGCTCCAGGGCGCTCTCCGTTAACTTGTTGATTTTCCTTCACCAATTAGCCAACCATCTCTCTTTCGAGGAAACGATCCCCGGAGGCCCTCTTCCATGCCCGCCGACCAAATCCGCAATCGAACCGTAGGCTGGCGGGTGGCCGCCCCTTAACGCGCCGAGATGATTTTGACTTTGTCTTCTCTTGTCGGGGTGCCGCATCCCTTGTGATTTTCAAGGGTGCGGGTTTTGACTCTTCTTCTCTCCGGCCCGTGAGTCCTTCAAACCGCTCAATCCTCCAAACCACCATTCAACCCTTAAATCCGACCACCAAGAACCAGCTTGAGGACACCAACGGCGACTATGTCTACGACGCTGCTGGAAACCTCACGCAGCCCGGCCCCATCGGCGGCCCTTACGTTTACGACGCCGAAAATCATCTCACTTCCGCCGACGGCGTCACCTATACTTATGACGGCGACGGCAATCGCGTCATGAAATCCAACGGCACCATCTACTGGTACAGCGCCAACAGCGCCTCGCTCGAAGAATCCGATCTCAGCGGAAATCTCCAGCGCTGGTATTATTTTTTCAATGGCCAGCGCGTCGCCCGCCAACTGACCACCAACGAAATGGGCTTCTACATGACCGACGCTCTCGGCAGCGTCCGCTATCTCGGCGGCTCCGCCACCGGCTATAGGTTCGATTACTTCCCCTTTGGCGCCCCCATCCTCGATTCCGACACCGGCGACGACCGCTACCAATTCACCGGCAAAGAACGCGACTCCGAATCCGGCCTCGATAACTTCGGCGCCCGCTTCAACTCCTCCTCGTTCGGTCGCTTCGTAACCCCAGACTGGAGCGCCAAAATTGAGCCTGTGCCGTACTCCAAGCTAAATGACCCGCAAAGCTTGAACCTCTATGCCTACGTTCAAAATAATCCGCTGAACAGGGCCGATGCAGATGGGCACTCCGATTACACATTAGAGAAGTTCAAGAATTGGATAACAGGTAACGGGTATAAAACGAATGCCGAGGTCAAAGGTCTCACCGTTGCCCAGACAGCACAAAGCCACGTGGGGAGCAAGGACTGGTCCATCAACGGTTTCAACCGAAGTGGGGGAGACACTGGGCATCCACACGATTTCATGCCTGGAAAAGACAAATGCAATGAGTTCGCCGGCGACACCTTAGCCGAAGCCGGTAAGACCAGACCTGAGATCACCGTAGATGGCAAGACTAGAATGGCGGACGCCCATGAGTTGGCCGATCCCAATGTTCATATCCCTGGTCTTTCTGATCCGAAGCCGCTCAGCCAAGCGCAACCAGGTGACGTAATTGCGCAGGAGCATGGAGCCATATACGGTCATGCCGGAATCGTCGTCATGGGGGCCGATGGTAAATTAGCAACAGTCTCGGCAAATTCAGGTGGAGGCTTCGGAGGCCAGATCACTCAGAATGACTGGGGCTTCCGGCCCGCTCCTCAGAATGGCGAGGGCCCAAGAGACCCCGCTCCTGTTGTGCGTACACCCCAATAAGGAGACCGGCAATGAAGACCGTGCTCCAAATTCTTTATGGCTTGATTATGGGTGCGGCGGTCACCGTGGTTTCCGTCTACTTGGGCCTATTGCTGAGGGGTCGGCCAAACTGGCAAACGGTTGCAGCGCTGCTCCTGCTCCTAGCCGTCACACAGTGGCTCGCGTTCTTCATCTTCCGCCGCCACATCGCGATACAGGTCCTGTTAGGCTTGGCGTGGTTTGCTGTCTTCGCAATCGCATGGCTTTATCTGGGTCCCTTTTGGGAAAGGCTGTCATCGCCTGACGGCAACTCATATATGTTTACGTGGCGAACGGCTTTAGCATTAGTGCTCCTGATAGCAGCTACCCAGTGGATTTCATTTCTTGTTTTTCGCTACCGAACTGCCTTACCAGTTTTCGCGGGCCTAGTGCTATGCGTCCTTTTTGCAATCCCTGTGTTGTATTCAAACGCTGCTTTTTCCTGGGAGAGGCATTCGCCCAATGGAACGTTCACCGTGGGTTGGCGCTCAGACGGGCTATTTCTACTCCTGCTCGCGGCCACCCAGGGAATCTCGTTTTTGACCTTCCGACGCATCCGGCGGGTGGGCAACGCTTCGAAACCCGGGGATAGGAACGTGTGAAGAAATTGACGACCGAAGCGGACAGACGGGATGTTCCCCTAACTATTCGTCACCACACCGTCTCGCCAAACTCGCAAATTCCCGCCACCCACCTCAATCCATTCCACTTCCCGCGTCTCAATTCGAACGTTAAGCATAACGTACTATGCCTTGACAGTAATCCATTCCCGTGCTATCATCCCCCATGTTCTCGTCGCCACACTCCTCGCCGTCCGCACCCACTCCCCTCGCTCCCCACGCCAAAATCCCGCGTCCGATAATATCTCCCGCAACCTCCGTAGAATCAACACTTCTGCAAGTGATCATTCCAATCAACTTAAAGTCTCCTGGAATCAGCGTTTACAAAAAACCGGGGGGAGGGGTCCTGTTATTGTTAACTACAAATCCGATCAGGGATTTGTATCCCGAGCGACCATCGAGAGCGTGGGATCTCTCCAATCGTGACCTCGTTGCGTCATTAATTCATTCTCTCGCCTGCAGCCCAAAGGTTGCTGCTGGTTCAAGGGGGCACAACAGAACTGTTTTGTGTCGCCAGCGCCGCGCGTCTCAATCGTTGGAGCCGCCGTGCGAAACCGCTCGCGTGGAATCCCGAATCACCAGTTCCGGACTCATCTTCTGCTGCACGATAGTCCACTCGCGCTTCTCGATCCCGGCTTTGATTCCTTCCATCACCACGTTGACTGCATACGTTCCCATGGCTTCGAGCGGCTGCCGCACCGTCGTCAAGGAGGGCGCACTCAGAGCCGACAGCGCCACATCGTCAAAGCCCGTTACGGAACAGTGCTCCGGCACTTTGATTCCGGCTTTCGTCAGTGCGCGAATCGCACCCAGTGCCGTCAAATCGTCGAACGCCATCAGCGCCGTAAACTTTTTCTTCTTTTGCAGCAATTCCTCGGTCAGCCGGTGCCCGCCTTCAAAGCCCGAATTGGGATCGAACGAATCGGGCAGTTGCAGCACCAGCGCCGGATCGATCTCGATCCCCGCCGCATGCGCAAACTTTTGCACGCCGCGCCACCGCGGAGCGCTGTCGATAATCATCTTGGGCCCGCGAATGAACGCAATCTTGCGGTGCCCAAGCTGGTGCAAATGTTCAAGCGCCATTCGCCCGCCGATCTCGTTGTCCACCATCACGGAGCTCACCGTGTCGGCCGGCAGCTCCCACCCAATGGTGGCCGCCGGAATATTGCGCTTGCTCAAGTCCGCAAGCAGATTGATGTCCACGACGAGCCAGTTGGCCACCACGATCAATCCTTCCACGTGGTGTTCGAGCAGCATTTCCAGATAGCGCTCGAAACGATTCCGTTGATTGTGCGCGTCGGCAAAAATCGGCACATACGACGATTGATACAGCGCATTCTCAATGCCGCGCAAAACCGGCGTGCAAAAGGGATCGGTAATGTCGAAAAACATCAGCCCCACGGTATGGCTGCGCTTGCTCCGCAGAAACCGCGCCATCGCATTGGGCCGGTAGCCAAGCTTTTTCGCCGCGTCTTCAATTCTTTTCTTTGTGGCTGGCGCGATGTAGCGGGCCAGCGGCGCGTTATTCAATACGATCGAAACTGTCGCGGGCGAGAAGCCGCTATCTTCCGCGACGTCCCGCATCGTCACCGTCTGATTCTTGTCGCTTGCGCGCTTCACTTGCGTACCCCTGGGTTCCATCATTCTGCCAGAGTCTCCCGATTTGCACTAAGTTAAGCAGCGCTGAGCGGCTTACTCGGCAGGAATGTCAAACGACAGGGGCTTGCGAAACCAGTTCGTTTTCCATATGCCGAAAGCGATTCCCGCGGCCATCCATATGGTGCCCACGATTTTCGCCGGGACGCTGAGGTTCCACCATAAGCCCAGACAAATGAAGAAACCCACTACGGGCAGCGCGAAATTTGTAAGCTTTTTTTCCGCCTGCCGCACGAAATAGTGCATGAAGGCCGAGGCATTCACGCCCATGAAAGCCAGCAGCGCGCCATAATTCAGGAGCTCGATGCCTTTCTCGAAAGTCAGAAAAAAGGATCCTATGAGGACGATCACGCCGATGAACACAACGTTATTCCGCGGGATATGGTGCTTTGCATCCACTTCTCCGAAAAAGGATTTTGGCAACGCATTGCTTCTTCCCATGCCATAGAGCAAGCGCGCCGCGCCGATCTGGGCTCCCATTCCAGATCCGAAGTTAGCCACCAAAAGCGTCGCGCCAAGAATCGTAAAGAGCGGCGCCCAGGTTCGCGCCGCCATGTAAACGTAGGCGGTATCCTGATTCGGAAACGGTTGCGAGGCGGGCCACACAAGCTGCGCCACGTAAACTTCCGCCGCCGAAAGAATTCCGACCGCCAAACACGTCAAGACTGTGGCCAGCATGATATTTCGCCGCGGATTTTCAGCTTCTTCCGAAAGCGTCGAGATTCCGTCGAAGCCGATATAGGTCAGCACCGCGAGCGACGTGCAACCGAACAAGTTGTCAAATGTGAAGGTCTTTGGATCGTAGAACGGCCGCGTAAAAAAGCCTGGATCGCTATGCGAATGGCCCAATATATAGTGAATCGTCGTCACGAAAACCAGGACGACCACTCCGCTCATGGCCGCCGCAAGGCCCGCGTTGACGCGCGCCGATGTTTTGATTCCTTGCAGATTCAAGAGCGTGAAGACCACCGCAAAAAATATCTTCCAGCCCCACACGGGCAAACCCGGCGCAAATTCATGCGCTTGCCCCGCGCACCAAATCGTGCAGATCAGCGGGTTCACGATGTAATCCATCACCATGCTCCAGCCGGTGACATACCCCGCGGCAGGATGGATTTCCCGGGCTACATATGTAAACGCTGAGCCAGCGCTCGGATAAACCCGCGCCATTCGTCCATAGCTTACCGCCGTGCATAGCATCGCCACCATGGCGATGAGGATCGCCGTGACCACATGCCCGCGGCCACGATCGCTTAACGCGCCGAAGGCGGACATCGGCGCCACTGGTTGCAGCACGATGATGCCGTAAAGGAGCAGGTCCCATAATGTGAGCGTGCGCCGCAGTTGCGGCCCTGCGTTCGAGCTTGATTCGTTGCTCAAGCAGTTCTCCTTTTCGCCGGCTCATCCTTCTTTGAGCCGAGCACCACCGCCCGCGTCAAATTCTTGGGCACATCAGGATTCAATCCCTTGCGCAAACCGACCGCAAGCCCCAGCAACTGCGCCGGAATCGCAGTCCGTGCCATTCGCGCATATTCTGGTTCGTCCAATCCAAGCTCAATCACCAAATCGCAGTCGCGGCGCAATAGCGGCGTCGCGCGGTTTGTGACCGCCAAAATCGCCGCACCCAATTTTTTCAGCTCGCCAACCAGAAGAATTTCTTCCACCGCTGCGGCCTCCGACAACAAAAATGTAATCAGCGTCTCGTCGCTCGCAATCGACTTAGGCCCGTGGCGAAACTCCAGCGTGTGATATGCCTGCGCATATGACGAAGACATTTCCGTCAATTTCAGCGCTGCCTCCTGAGCCAGCCAGTAATGCGCGCCTTGCCCAAGAAACACAAAATCCGCGAATTTCCGCTTCGTTCCGAGCGCCCGAATCTTATCAGCATTTGCTGCAAGCCAACGCGTTGTCTTTTCCGGCAAGACATCCAGCGCCGAGGCCAGCTCCGCATCGCCAGCGAATTTCGCGCCCAGCCGTTCAAAGAGCAGCAGGATGGACGTAAATGACCTCGTCATCACCATGCTCTTCTCATCGGCCCATGGCAGCTTCACCGTATGCGTGCACAGTTCTCCAAGAACGCTGCTCTCGTTGCAAGTTACGCCCAGCGTGCGAATTTCTGCTCGCTCCTTCAGCATCTCGGCCGCTCGCAAAACCTCCGTGGTTTTTCCCGAGCGCGACACGAGCACAACTTGCCGCGCGCCTGTCCGCCTCAACACATCGTCCGGCGCGAAAAGCAGCTCGGATGCCGGCACGGCTGAACACGTCGTTTGAAGAAGTCTCGTCCATTGCGCCGCGATCGTCTGCGAGAGGTAATAGCTGGATCCGCAAGCAACGAACAACCACGGCTGTTTTGGAGAAAAAGTCTGGAAAGCCTCGATCATCCCGGCGCTCTGCTCGAATTGCCGCGCCGTTTCCAGCCACGTTTCCGGCTGCGTCAGAATTTCCTGCAGAGTCTGCACTCCCGTAACCTGCGCTGCAGGACGCCTGTTACGACGAACCGCCGCGCTTTTTTTCAACACTCTTCGTGTGCGTTTTTTCACGCGCTGCCAGAGTCCCTTCCGCTCGCGCGGCATTGCCGGGCGGCACTCGCGATTGTAAGAGGAAGAGCGAACCGTCTGCGGCTGGTCTGTTCGCTCATTGAACCGTTTCAATACAGGCATTTTCCAGGAGTCCAGCTTTTCGTGCAAGCCAAAACTTTGCCGCATCCTTCACTCTTACTTGCAAAGACTTCCTCGTTCCCCCTCAGCTTGTGCAGCGCACCTGTCCTTTCGTACAGGTGAAAAATTTTCCACACGCCGTATCTCTTCGTTAAAGCTTCCTTATTTGTTCGCAACGCTCGGACCGCACACGTAGTCTAATTAGGTAGCACCTCGTCCCGGTCGAGGGCCATGGGTATGGGCGAGGAAACCAGAATGAACGGTCGTAGTCCTACCAAGGTCGTCTTTTGGCACGTCGTGGGATTCTTATTGGCCTTCCTGGTAGCGTTCTGGCTGCGTCCTGTCTCTCTTGATCCCGATCCTGTTCTGCAAGGCTATCTTCAAGTCATCAGCGCTTTGCTGGCCTTCGTTTTTGCGGCGCTAGCCTTCGTCCGTTTCCAGGGTACGCAGGATCGCATCGCCCTGATTCTCGGTGGCGGCTTTCTACTTTCTGGCGCGGTCTTATGTGCTTCCAGCGTTCTCTTCTTTCAGTTTCTGCAGGTTACTCCGGTGCGGCCCACATGGGCGCCGATTGCCTGGTGGCTCAGCCGCATGGTCCTGGCGCTCCTGCTTCTAGTTGCTCTGCTCGCGGAACGCTTCATTCCCCGTTCAAGGCATACGAAAGCGGAAATCACCGGGGCTCTTTTGGCTGTGGTCGGATTCACCTACCTCATCGCCGTGGCCCTTCACCGTCTTCCGCCGGAAGTTTCTCGTCATCCAAGCGCTTTGATTCCCAGCACCGATCAACTCTTGCCGGGCGTGATTTTCTTCGCTGCTGTGATCTGGTATCGCCGCCGGCTTGATTCCGAAGACTCGGCCTTCGACCGCACCATCTACGCCGCTGCCTGGCTGAACTGCGCCGCGCAGCTCGCCGCCTGCCAGTCGGAGCGCCTCCTCGACGCGCCCTTTGTCCTCGCTCAAGTGCTCACCGTCAGCAGCTACGCTCTCGCGCTCGGCGGCGCTCTTTACGACAATGCCAAGCTCTTTGAACAGGTCCGCCATCTCGCCGTCAGCGATCCCCTCACCGGCCTCGCCAATTACCGCCGCCTGCTCGACGTCCTCGAAAACGAAACTGAGCGCACCAATCGCACTGGCCGGTCCTTCGCCGTTCTTCTGCTCGATCTCGATGGCCTGAAAAAAATCAACGACCGCTATGGCCACCTGGTAGGCAGCCGCGCCCTTTGCCGGCTAGGCGCCATTCTGCGCATTCATTGCCGCGCTATCGACACGGCCGCGCGTTACGGCGGCGATGAGTTTGCTCTCGTTTTGCCAGAATCGCAGGACTCGGAAGCCCAGCACGTGGCCAATCGCATTCGCGTGGTTATGGCCGAAGACGACGAAGAACCTCGGCTCTCCGCGAGCATCGGCGTCTCGATTTATCGCGGAGAAGGCGAGAGGATCGAAAAACTTCTTTCCGATGCAGACCGCGATCTCTACGCGGAAAAAGCGCGGCGCGTAAAACGCGGTATCGCCGCATTCCACGCCCGCCGCCGCAGCCCAAAAATCTGATTCGTGCTCGCTGGCTTACTTTTAAGGCGGTCTCGGCGCTGGCGAACTTCCTAGCCAGTCACCAGTCACTCGCGCTAGTACACCGCTCTCCGCTGCACCGTTTCCTTCGTAGCCAGAGAGAACCGCGGCTCCGGCGCGGCCTTATCCAAAATTTGCCGCGCCACATATTCGCCGACCGCCGGCCCATGTTTGAAACCATGCCCCGAGCCGCCGCCGGCAAACCACACGTTCTCCATTTCCGGGTGCCGGTCGATCAGGAAATCGCCGTTCGATGTGTTTTCATACTGGCAGACGCGCGTCTCGACCACCGGCGAATTTCGCAGCGCCGGAAAACGGCTGGCAACATATTTCTGCACGACCTCCGCTTCCGCGGCCGTCGGCAAGCGCGATTGTGTGTCGGGATCCACGCGCTCTCCATGATGATCGAGCGCGATCTTCAGCCCGCGGCCCTCGACGTCCGGCATCCCGTAATACTCGTCCTCCTGAAAAAGCCATGTCGGCAAAGTCGGTGGCGCGAAGCGCTCATCGCCGGGCGGCACGCCGAAAAAGAAAACTTCCTGCCGGCTGGGAAAAATTCTCGAGCCAAGAATCTCGGGGAAAACTTTGCCGAGCCACGACCCACATGCGAAAACAAACTGTTCCGCGGCAATCGATTCTCCATTGCTGCATTTCACGCTCTGCAAACGCCCAGTTCCGTGCGGCGTCTCAATGAGCGCAATCTTAAACTCCACTCCTTGCTTGACGGCATCTTCAACCACCGCCGCAACCGCTCGCCGCGCCAGCAACACTCCGCTCTTCGGCTCCAGGAATCCTCGCGTCACTCTTTCAAACGAAACTTGTGGATAGCGCCGCTCCAAGGCTGCTTTATCCATCTCTTCGAACGGCACTTCGCGGCGCTTCAGCGTAGCCATCGTCTGCCGGACGCGCGAATCGTCTTCCCCCGCCAGCCACAGCACGCCCGTTTCGTGAAATAGCCGCTGCCCGGTAGCAACACAAAAACTCTTCCATTGCGCTAGAGATCTTTGCGACGACCGGGTGTAAATTTCGTCCGTCCCATAGCCCATGCGGATGATGCGTGTCTCGCCGCCCGAACTAGCCCGCGCATTCGACGGCCCATACGCATCGAGCAGCGCCACGCGCTGCCCTCGCCGCGCCAAATGCCATGCGCTCCACGCCCCAAACACTCCCGCGCCAATGATCGCCGTATCGTAGCTTTTCGTAATAGCCATGGCCGCAGCATCCTATCGCATCTTCGCTCCGCTCGGTATCGCTCGCTTCCATGAAAGCGTCGCAGCACCACGGCAACAATCCTACTAGCGTCTGTAGTTTCCACGGTCAGCAGTGATACGATGCAACGTTCCGTTTACTCATCCTCGGAGGTTCGCGTGAAATTGCTTCGCCAGCCGCTCTTTTATCTGCTTGCTATATCCGCTCTATTCTTTGCCGCTCCGCTGGCCGTGCATGCCCAGCAAATCGACTCAAAGACTTACGACGGCATGAAGTGGCGCCTCATCGGGCCCTTCCGCGGCGGCCGCGTTATCACTGTGGCAGGAGTTCCTAGCCAGCCCAATACCTATTATTTCGGCGCGGTCGCGGGCGGCGTCTGGAAAACGACTGACGGCGGAAACTCCTGGGATCCACTCTTCGATAAGCAACCCATTTCCTCGATCGGCGCCATCGCTATCGCGGATTCCGATCCCAACGTGATTTATGCCGGCACCGGCGAAGCCTGCATCCGCGGCAATATCTCTTTCGGAGATGGCGTCTATAAATCCACCGACGCGGGCAAGACCTGGACCAACGTCGGCCTCAAAGACACTCGCCACATCGGCGCGGTCATCATCCATCCCACGAACCCTGATATCGTCTACGTCGCCGCGCTCGGCCATGCCTATGGTCCCAACACCGAACGCGGAATCTACCGCACGCGCGATGGCGGCAAAACCTGGGAAAAAGTTCTTTACCTCGACGATCGCACCGGGGGCATCGACGTCGTTTTCGATCCCCACAATCCTCACGTTCTTTTTGCGGCCATGTGGGAAGGCTGGCGCACTCCCTGGACTCTCAATAGCGGCGGCGCGAAGGACGGCCTTTACCGTTCGAGCGATGATGGCAGCACGTGGAAGCGCATCGAAGGCCACGGCATGCCGGAAGGCACCCTCGGCCGCATCGGCGTCGCGGTTTCCGGCGCGGATTCAAACGTCGTCTACGCGCTCATCGAAGCCAAAAAAGGCGGCCTCTATCGCAGCGAGGACGGCGGCGAGAATTGGTCCTTCGTCACCGACGATCATCGCTTCACGCAGCGCGCCTGGTATTTCACGCACATTTGGGCCGATCCCAAAAATGTCGAGGGCGTGTACATCGCCAACACCGGCCTCTACGGCTCGACCGATGGCGGTAAATCTTTCGAACGCATCAACGCCCCTCACGGCGATCATCACGCCTTGTGGATCGATCCGAATAATCCAGCTCGCATGATCAATGGCAATGACGGCGGCGCCACCATTAGCGTCGACGGCGGCAAAGATTGGACCACGCAAGACAACCAGCCCACCGCGCAGTTCTATCACGTCGCCGCCGATAATGATTTTCAGTTCCGTGTTTACGGCTCGCAGCAGGACAACTCATCGCTCGGCATTCGCACCCGCAGCGACCATGGAGCGATTCTCCCCGGCGATTGGGACGCCGTCGGCGGTGGCGAAAGCGGCTACATCGTCCCGGATCCGCGCGATTCGAACATCGTCTATGCCGATGACGAAGGCCCCGTCTTCACGCGCTTCGATCGCCGCACGGGGCAAGCGCAAAGCATCGAGGAGTGGCCCGATGATCCCAACGGCTACCCGGCCAGCACGCAAAAATACCGCTACACCTGGACGATGCCCATCGTGATTTCTTCGCACAATCCCGATGTGATCTACCACAGCTCGCAATACGTGTTTCGCTCCAGCGATGCCGGCCGCACTTGGGCGACCATCAGTCCCGACCTCACGCGCAATGATAAATCGAAACAGCAGGATGCCGGCGGTCCGCTCACGAAAGACCAGTACACCGTCGAGTACTACGACGTCGTTTTCAGCCTCGCGGAATCGCCAAAGCAGGAAGGCGAACTTTGGGCGGGCACCGACGACGGCCTTGTCCAATTGACCCGCGATGATGGCAAGAGCTGGACGAACGTCACTCCAAAAGAAATGCCCGAGTGGGCCATGGTCAGCCTGATCGAAGCTTCGCCGTTCGACGCGGGCACTGCTTACGTCGCCGTCGATGCGCACAAGCTCGACAATTTCAAGCCCTACGTTTTCAAAACCACCGATTTCGGCAAATCGTGGGCAAAAATCACGACTGGACTGCCCGACGATTCTTATGTCCACGCGGTTCGCGAAGATCCCAAACGCAAAGGCTTACTTTATGCCGGGATGGAAACTGGCATCTGGGTTTCCTTCAACGATGGTGGTAACTGGCAGCCGCTGCAGCTCAATCTGCCGCCCACGCCGATCCATGATTTGATCATTCACGATGACGCTCTGATCGTCGCAACGCACGGACGCTCCTTCTGGGCGCTCGACAGCCTCGGACCTCTTCGCCAAGCTGGCGCTTCCACCGCCGCCGAAGACGCGCATCTCTTCACGCCCGATACCGCCTTTCGAACGCGCGAAGGCCATGTCAATCCGCGCCGCTATCCCGTTGGCGAAAATCCGCCCTCCGGCGCAGTCCTTTACTACTATCTGAAAGAAGCGTCTAAAGATCCCGCCAAACTCGAATTGCTCGAGGCCGATGGCAAAATCGTCCGCTCTTTCACGAGCGCGGAAAAGAAAACCGACACCGCCCCCGACGAAGGCGAGCGCGATATACCTCCCGAAAGCATTCCTGCCAAAGCCGGGCTGAATCTGTTTGTCTGGGATTTGCGCTACGAAACGCCGAAGAAAGTTCCTGGCTTAATTTATGATGCCGGCGAACCGGTCGGCCCACTCGCGCTTCCCGGGAAGTATCAAGTGCGCCTCACGGTTGCCGGAAAATCGCAAACCGCCGCGTTCGAAGTAAAAATGGATCCTCGCGTCCAAACTTCGCCAGAGGATTTGCGCAAACAGTTCGACCTCATGCTCAAACTGAGCGAACGCCAGGACTTGATGAACAAAACGGTGATTGCGATTCGCGATTTGCGCGCGCAATTGCTGGCTTTCGAGAAGCGTCTCGGCTCCGGCGCCGAAGTAAAATCCCTCGTCATCGAATCCGCCGATCTACGCAAGAAAATCGGGGCTATCGAGGAAGAGCTTGTGCAGGTGAACTCCAAAGCGAGCGAAGACCAAGCCAACTATCCGACGAAGCTCAACAGCAAACTCGGCCACCTGCAAAGCCTCGTTGACAGCGCCGATACCGCTCCCACCCTCGCCGAAGGCGAGGTTTTCACCGAACTCGATAGTCGCCTCGAGACGCAGCTAACGGCATGGCGCGAAGTCCTCTCCAAGGATCTTCCCGCCCTGAATGAATCCATGCACAAGGATAAAATCCCCGCGATTGCACCCGCCGCGACTCCAAGCCGTTGACTGGGCTTGTAGGGGCACGATATATCGTGCCCCTACTTAGGGTCGCGCATCGTGCTCCGTCTCGGAGCTATCGCAGCCTTTGTCATTCGGTTTTTCTGAGCTGGAAATTACCGCCAAAGAATTTCTACGAAGAAACTTTTGCGGACGAATCGTTTACCGACCGAACGCACTCCCGATCGACTTTCCCCAATGCGAAAGGTGATTCAACGACGCCGTATCCGTGGCATCGAGATGCAAGGGCGTTACCGACACCGCGCCATCAAAAATGGCCGCATAATCCGTATCCGGCTCGATGTCCTTGTCCAGTTTTTGTTCGTACAGCCAAAAATAAATCCGTCCCCGAGGATCTTTGCCTTCCCACAATTGATTCCGCGTAATTTTCTTCGATTGCCGCGTAAACTTCACGCCGCCTGTCCATGGCTCGGGAACGTTCACGTTCAACAAAACCTGGTCTGGCAAACCTTCTTTCAAAATCAATTCCGCCGCTGCCCGCGCCACTCGTGCCGCCGGCTCAAAACTCACCTTCTCGCCCTTCGAACACAACGACATCGCCACCGCCGGCATATGATGCAATGCCGCTTCCCGCGCCGCTCCCACGGTCCCGGAGTAATACGCGTTCTCTCCCAGATTCGCGCCGTGATTGATCCCCGAAATCACCAAATCCACTTTCTCCGTCAATAGTTTGTGCAGCGCCACAATCACGCAATCCGCCGGCGTCCCATCCACGGCCCACTCCCGTTCCGCTATTTCATGGCAAACAATCGGCTGCCGTAGCGTAAGCGATTGCGCCTTTCCGCTCTGCTCCGTGCTGGGCGCCACAATGCTCACGTCCGCAAATCCCGCAAACGCCGCCGCCAGCACGCGCAACCCTTCCGCGTGAATCCCATCATCATTCGTCAAAAGTATGTGCGGCATATTGCGATTGACTTCTTCGTCAGCAGAAACTCAGAATACGCGATCTTGTCGTATGACCGAAACTCCCAGATGCTTCTCATGTCGCTCATAGCCGAGCAGTACGAAGATCCGCAGCTTTAGACAACGCGCGCATTGGCGAGACTGTTGCGATATGCGCCTGCCTCGGCATTCATAAAAGTTACTAACTGTACCCGACGGACAATAGATCTACGCACAGGACTATCTCGATATGCTCTGTGCTCAACGGCAACTTGCGGAAGAACTCAAAACGACTCTCACCCTGGTGATTGCGTGCTCGTGCTGAGTCGTAGTCATGATCGCAAATGTCCGCATCCGTTGGATTCAGAGTCTTCCATCAGACCTGGTCGAATGTATGTCTCATTTGGAAACTCATTGGGACTTGCACGGGCATGAGATAGTCATTGCCACATTACAGTCATGACTACTTCGGGCCAACTGCTACAGAGCTCCACTGCTCTCCTCGTACTGCGACGATTCCCTCGAGCCAGATCGAACGTTAGAAGGACTTTCGCTCGAATCGCTGTGGCTGATTCGCGTTGCGCGGATACGATCCTTGCGGCTTGATCACCAAGGCATCAAGAAGATCGCGAGGCTAAGCTGCTCTTCCATCATCGGATATGGGTGAAAGGAGAAATGGTCGGGACGACTGGATTTGAACCAGCGACCTCACCCACCCCAAGGGTGCGCGATACCAGGCTTCGCTACGTCCCGACCGATAGCAATGCGAAGTGGGCTTTACTGCTTTATCAGGCTATCACTTGCGTTCGAGAAGCGTCAAGAAAGCGCGCAGCGTATCACGCAGGTCTAACAGCATCTTCCTACTCAGAAGCTGCGCCGTTCCTTCAGTAGCCGCACTGCTGGTCGAACCGCCGCCAGATCCAATCGCGCCCGAGCTCTCACCATCGCCGTTCTGCTCGCGCAAATGCCTCCGGGCTCCCGCAATCGTGAATCCCTCGTCATACAGCAGCCGCTTGATTCGCAGCACCATCTCCACATCTTCCTGCCGATAAAGCCGGTGTCCGCTCGGACTCTTCACGGGCTCGAGCATCGGAAATTCCGTCTCCCAATACCGCAACACAAACGGCTTCAGAGCCGTCAGCCGGCTAACCTCGCCAATCCGATAAAAATCCTTTTCGATGGTTGTTTGCGTCGCGGTCGCGGTGCTCGGCATATCCAATTCCAATCAGAGGGGGACGCCGCTATCCTAGCAGTTTCCAGCATTTTCCTGTAGGGGCACGGCATGCCGTGCCCGTCTTGATTTATTTCCGAACGCTAGGTCGCCCGATTCACTCTTCGTCTTTGTTCTTCCGCGGCCGTGGCTCGCGTTTCCTTAATCTCTGCACAAATCGTACCGGCGCTCCAAGAAACTCATACTTTCTCCGTAGCTGATTCTCCAAAAACCGCTCATAGCTGAAATGCATCGGCTCTTTTTGATTGCTGAAAAGCAAAAATGTCGGCGGCGCGGTTTTCGCTTGCGTGATGTAATAAATCCTCACCGGCCGCGCCTTAGGCGTGGTCCCGCGCTGCAAATCCACGTCTTCTTTCAACCAGCGATTCAGTTCCGGCGTAGGAATGTGCTTTCTCCGAGCCGCCGCTACCTGGTCGATCAACGGAAAAAGTTTCCCGGCCCGCTCCCCAGTCTTAGCGGAAAGAAAAACAATCGGTGCATAGCTCAGAAATCTCAATTTTCCACGAATCATTTTTTCGTAGTCGAAGGCCAGCTTCTCCGGATTGAGATCCTCAGGCCGGTGCCGTTCCCCAGCAGGCCGCTTAGACTTTCCCTTCGCGCTGTCCGCGTCGCGCGAAGCCGCATTGCGGGCCGCCACAACTGCCAAATCCCACTTATTAATCACAATAATTACGGACCGCCCGGATTCCTCCGCGTAGCTCGCAATCTGCGCGTCGCCCTGCGTCACTCCCTGCTCACCGTCCACGACGAGCAAAGCCACATCGCAACGTTCCAAACCGCGCCGCGCCATCACTACGCTCAACTTTTCCGCCACCAAAGTCGTCTTGGCCTTGCGCCGAATCCCCGCCGTATCCACAAACCGGTACGTCTTCCCCTCGCGCACCACTTCCGTGTCTACGTTGTCCATCGTCGTTCCCGGAATCGGCGACACGATCGACCGCTCTTCGTCCGCCATGCGATTCAGCAGCGTGGACTTGCCCACATTCGGCCGCCCGATAATCGCCACCTCGACGGCGTCCTCTTTCGCCACTTCCTCTTCGGACTCGACAGCGTCCACTTCCGCCAGAGCCGCATCCAGCAAATCGTCCACGCCCGTCCCATGCTCTGCCGCTATCGGAAACACGGGCGCACCCAAGGAATGGAACACCGCCGCATTCACTTCCTGCGAAACCGCATCCACTTTGTTCACTGCCACAACAAACGGCTTGCCGGTAGTGCGCAGAAGCCGCGCCAACTCTTGATCCAATGGCGTCACGCCTGCGTGGCTGTCCACCACCAAAACCAGGAGTGCCGCTTTCTTAATCGCTACATGCGCCTGCCGCAAAATCTCGGTCGGTATCAGCGCCTTGTCGTCGGGAACAATTCCACCGGTATCGACGATTTCCAGCGCCTTCCCGCGCCACTCCGCCTTGCCATAAATCCGGTCGCGCGTAATCCCCGGTTCGTTCGTCACAATCGAACGCCGCGTGCCTGTCAACCGATTGAAAAGCGTGGACTTGCCCACATTGGGGCGCCCCAATATCACTAAAGATGGAAGTATTTGCGTCATGTTTTTCAAGCGGCGGGCGGACAATCGAGAACCGCAACAGCGCTGCAACCTACCACTGTACCGCATCCAGGCCCGGCCCCGTATCGCTTTTCGCGGGTTAACCGTGGACCAAGCCGCTCACACTTCAGTGCCAGCAGGGCCGGGCCCCTCGATGCATTCCCCCGAGAGCCTTGGGTAAGGTCCTGCGCCCAGCGGTATTGCAGCGGGATGCCGCCTGGCGAGCCGTTTCTGGTAGAGTGCTGAGCAGAGAAGAGATAGCCCCGGTCCGCGATATTGCTATTTGCTAAGATCGTGTTAGTTTTTGGGGCTCCCCTGCGTACTAGTCTATGGAACCGCTGAGACCAGGCCCGATGAGTATGCCGGGAATGACGGAGACCACGGAGGCAGTTGCCCGGGCTCGTGCAGGGGATGCCGAGGCTTGGGGGGAACTTTATCGGGATTTTGCGCCTGCGATTTTCAGGTTTTGCAGAAGGGCGCTGCCGACTCGGGAAGACGCAGAAGACGCCACCATGGAGATATTCATGAAGTTGCGGGACAAATTGAGCCAGTACGATGAGACGCGGTCCTTCGGCGCGTGGCTCTACCGAGTCGCCGCAAACCATTGCTGGGATATTTTGCGGCGCCGCAAAATCCGCCAGGACAAAGAAACCGAAGATGTGGATGATGTGCCGCTGGAACATCCCGACCCCAGCCAATTGGACAAGTTGATTGAGCAGAAGACCAGCGAAGAAGTGCGCCACGCCCTGCAGAAGCTGGGAGCGCGGGCGCGCATGGCTCTGGTGTTGCGTTATTACTCGGACATGAGTTATGACGAAATCGCCGATGCGCTCGGCGTGCGGCGCGCCTTTGTGGGCGTCGTGCTGCTGCGCGCACGGCATGAACTGCGGCAGGCGCTGGAGGGGAAGAGTGCGCTGGCTGCGGGAGGGACCTCGTGAACGAACCTGCCAACCCGGCGGCGCCAGAAGGACCGGGCGGAACGATGGAACATCTGGATGAAATGACGTGCTTGCTCTACGCGGAGCGGCAACTGGATCGCAGTCGCGCGCAAGCCGTCTCCGCGCATGCGCAGGACTGCCCGGCTTGCCGCACTTTGCTGCGAGCGCTGGATCGCGAATCCCGGCTGCTGACACGCGCCATGCTGGAGGAAGACGAACCGCTGCCCTCGCGGCTCGCGGAATTTCAGGAGCGCGCGCGGCAATCTCACCAATGGATATCGGGGCTAATTTTCGGTTTGGCGGCAACCGGCGTCTACGCTCTCTATACCTACTTGGTCGAACCCTTGCAGACGCGGTTGGAGGCTGCTGGATTCGGCGGCACAAGTCTTCTGAGCTTGCTCGTTTTTCAAGGCGCCTTCTGGAAAGGATGGCAATCTGTGATCACACTTCTCGAGGTGCTGGCGATGGTGACCGTGGCGGGATTTGCGGCCGTTATTTTCCGGCGGCGGCTGCGCCGCGGGTCGGCGCTGGCGCTGGTGCTTGCGGGATTGTGCGCGGCGCTGGTTTTGCCTGCGCCGGCGGCCGCCATGGAATTTCACAAGAACGAGAGTTATGAACTCGCGAAGGGTGAAACCGTCAAGAGCGACCTTTTCATCACTGGAGCGCGGGCGCGCATCGATGGCACCGTGGACGGCGACGTTTTTTTCTTTGGCCAGAGTATCGAGATTAGCGGGCACGTCATGGGCGACGCCATCGTTTTTGCCCAGTCCGTGCGCGTGACGGGGCAAATCGACGGCAACATCCGGGCGGCCACCAATAATCTGAACATCTCGGGAACCGTGGCGAGGAACGTACTAACCTTCAATGAGTCCGTGAATCTGGATACCGCGGGCAAAATCGGCGGAAGCTTGACGGCAATGGGGCAGACGGTGAGCGTAGACGGCCATCTGGGACGCGATCTGCTGGATATGGGTGACGAGACCATCATTTCGGGAACCATCGACGGCGAGGTGCGCGCCAAAGGGAACACGATGTCCATCGCATCGACGGCGCACGTTGGCGGACCGATCCGTTTTGAAGGGGAGCATCAGGCGACGGTCGATGCCGAAGCGAAACTAGCTTCGCCGGTGCAATTTACCCAGATGAAGCATGAGTCGCAGTACGCGCAGGGGCATTACTACGTTTGGCGCATTATTTGGACGGCGGCGTTTGTGCTGCTCGGGCTGGTGCTGTTTTTGCTGCTCCCGAAATTCGCGGAAGAGGCTGTCAGGGCCGGCGAACGCGTCGGGGCGCCCATCGGCCTTGGCGTGTTGGTATTTTTCGGAGTGCCGATTGCGGCGCTCATCGCGTGCGTTACGGTCGTGGGAATACCGTTGGGGCTTCTCACGTTGGGTCTCTGGATACTGGCCATCAATTGCGCGGAGATTGTGGTGGGCACGGTGGTGGGCAACTGGATTCTCGGAAAGCCGGCGGATACCTGGGCGTTGATTGGCCGGATGGCGCTGGGATTCGTGATTGTGCGGATCGTTTATACGCCCCTGGCGCATGTGCACGTGATTGGAATTTTGGTGGCGCTGGGGATCTGGATTTGGGGGATTGGAGCGATCGCGCTGGCCCTCTACAACCGGATGCTGCCAACGACTTCTCATGGCGCGATGGCCGGGCCGATGCCGCCCGTGTCTTTGCCACCCTACACAACGGTTGGCGGAATCCAGCCGGCCTGAACAATTCGCCGCCGCCCTGGCCGGCCCGTTCTGCGGACAAACTCTGGGCGTTCGGGCGCCTGGGGAAACGTTGTTGGCTGCCCCTCCCCCTGTTTTTTGTAACTGCACATTCTAAAGGGTTTTAAGTCGTGCGTTTTGTAAGTGCGGATTCCAATGGGGTTAGCTCTCCGGGCTCCGAGTGACAACATTCTACGAGCTGCTATCCCCCACCCCAGTGTTTTTGCAAAGTGTGCGCAAAGTATTGATTCCTGCAGAGTTGATGAAATCTTCGTGTGCGCAGTGTGCGCAAGAATATGATTCTAAAGGGCCTGAATTTCAAGAAACTGCGCGCAAAGACGGAAGAGTGCGCAAGTTATTACAGATAGAAAAGTTATGAATCTCAGGGCAGCCTGGAATCTGAATCAGTCAGAACAACAAGGACGCAGAGTTACCTGATTGGAAGTGTAGCATGAAGTAACAAAATGTCAATGCCAGCAATTTCCGACAGTCCACTAATGGAGTGGGTGCGGAAAAAGAACGGGCCGGAGCATTTGATATGCTCCGGCCCGTGGCCTTTTGCGGAGGCGGGTAAAGAGTTGGTTTTGGTTAGTGCTGACGAACCTTGGCTGCAAAGAAAGGCGGATTGAGCGTGAACCCAGTGTCTTCCAAATAAAGGGCACGAACACCCAAGGAGGGGGTTGCCGCTGGAGACGAACCGTTAGCAATACCATCGAGGTTGGTGACGCCATCTTGACCCTGGGTGCCCAGGAAAACCTGCACACCAGCGATGCTCGCCGGGGTGAGATTGAAATAGCCTGGGATCCCAGTGATATCGAATAGACCAGGAGAAGAACCCGCGGCGACAGCAGCGATGAAACGCGACCAGCGGAGCGTAGCGGTATCCACACTATTTGCGATAGCCGGCGTAGTGCCGTTGGCGGCGGTAAATAAGTTAGTGTGGACAGCGACGACCTGGCCTAGATGAAGGGCGGTAGTATTCGTTTGATTGAAAAACGTGTCAAAGCTCGAGGGCGCGGAGTTCTGTAATTGCAGGCCCTTGGTGTCGACCCAGAACGCCGGTCCAGCACCTAGATTTACGGTTAGCGGATCTCCCACGCTTAAGCTGCCAATCTTAGAGCTGGTGGCAGCCGGGATTATGTCCGAAATAACCATCTCAAATTGCGTTTGAAGGTTCGGGTTAATGGATACCACAGTACCTTCGACGGTGTCTACAATCGGGCTGGCCAAGAGGGGCTCGATTTCCTGGATTGTAAAGGTTCCGTCTGAGTTGAGAATGGCGTCCATGCTCACGGCTTCGTTGGTGGTGATGCAGCCCGATAGTGTAGATGTGCCGATCGGGCAAAGAGTCTGTGTGGGATCCTGGTCATAATCCGTATTGGAGGAGGAGGAGGCAGTGATGGTGCCGCGGCCTACGGCCGCCGGGGAGACGACCTTAACGCTGGTTCCGGTGACGGTAGCGACGCCCGTGAAATCCTCGATGAGATCGAGTTGACCCGCGGCAAGATTGGTATTTCTGGGAAGGGCGAAGGCGCTGAGGACATTGGTGGCGCCGGAGTTCGTGAGATTGATGCTCAAGGTGGTGCCGGTGACGGTAATGGCATTCGCTAGATTGAGATCGATGCCGAAACCGGTGTTGCCGCTGATGGGTTGAGAAGAGGTGATGACAGGAACGCCAGTCGAGCTAAATGAAGCGACGCAGATGTCTCCCGCAGGACAAACTGGACTGGTGAGAGCCGCCCCTGTCCCGTTATAGAAGGCGATTTCTCCGCCGGTCAATTGAACGCTGATGGAACTGTTGGTGCCGGTGGGGACGCCAGCGATGGTTCCAAGAAAGATGGAATCGGATTGGGCGCGGGCCAAGTCAACAGTAAGATTGCCGGGATTGAGGGTAGACGTAGTACCCGTCGAGGAGGTCAGCACGATGGAACCGACCGATACCCTGAAACTGATAATCCCTATATTTGAAGGAAGAGTGTCCGAGACGAGGACCAGGCTGACATTGGCTGTGCTGCCGCCTCCGCCACCGCCGCCTCCGGCGCCTTTGGGCAGGCCGCTGCAAGAAGCCAAAGAAATGACAGCTGCTAAGGCTGCGAGAATAGAAGCTTTATTGCGTTTCATCGGGCACCCCACGACAGATTGATCTGCGTTTTTCCACGCTTGAACGAGACAGGCTTAGAATCCCCAAATTGACTCTAGCGCCACCACGTTCCTGGCGGGGCTTCAAAACAGAGTTGGTTGCTCAAACGCTTAATCCCCGGACATACGGACAGGTAGGACAGGTGAAGATCGCCTATATTTCTAGATGAATTTAACGGATGGACTGGAGATCGAAGGCGATTTCGGCATCCTGGCCGTCGGGTGTGTCAATGACGATGGTAAGCGTGGCGGAGTCGATTTTGGCAGGAGTGAGTTCGAGGACGATTTGCTCTCCGTTTGGCGGGAGATAACCGAAATCAGTTATTTCACTGTAAGGCGAGCTTTCAAATGATTCGGGAACTGTAAAATCCAGCCACAGCATAGCATTTTGGCGCGGGCGTGTGACGACGAGGGGTGGGAAGCGAGTGTGCTATCGTTACGGAATCAATTGAGAGTTGGGGACTAAGAAGAAGAGCGGTCATTCTCGGAAGGATGATCCTCATTGAGGCGGACTTGGCGAAGAGAGTTGCCAAAACGGGGTATGCGCGCGTACATGGCGGGGCCGGAGAAGAGGCGGCGCTGCCGGAGCGGGAAGACGTGTCTTTTGAGGACGATCTGACGGTGGCGCGGGCGGACGGGGAGGAGTTGGAAGACGGAGGGAGGGGCGAGCCCCTTCCCTACAGGGCTGAAGAAGGGGCGGGGGATGCGGCTCGCAAACCGACGATGCGGGAGGTGTTTGGGCCGGGGGGATTTCTGGAGCGGTGCATGATTGGGGGATACGAGCACCGGCGCGGGCAATTGGAAATGGCGGAGATGGTGCACGATGCATTCGAGAAACATCATCATGCAATTTTGGAGGCGGGGACTGGGACGGGAAAGACTCTGGCGTATCTGGTGCCGGCGATTTGCAGCGGGCGGCGCGTAGTGATCTCGACGGCGACGAAATCGCTGCAGGAGCAGCTTTATCAGAAGGACATTCCGTTTTTGCAGAAGCATTTTGCGCCGAATTTGAAAGTAGCGGTGATGAAGGGCCGCTCTAATTTTTTGTGCGTGGCGAAGATGAATGCAATGGCGGATCAGGCGCTGCTGAAAGGTATGGAAGAGCTGGACGCGTTCCAGCAGATCAAGCAATGGTCGAAATTAACGGAGACGGGCGACCGAGCGGAGCTGACGTTTTTGCCGGATGATTCGGATTTGTGGACGCGGCTGGACGCGCGGCGGGATACGTGTTCGGGGCAGAAGTGTCCTTCGTTCAATCCATGTTTTGTGACGGGGATGCACCAGCGGGCGAAGGACGCGGACTTGATCATCGTGAATCATCATTTGTTTTTTGCGGATTTGGCGCTGAAGCAGGACGATTTTGGAAGCATTTTGCCGGAGTATTCGGCGGTGGTTTTTGATGAAGCGCACGAAATGGAAGACGTAGCGAGCGACTATTTCGGGCGGCAAATTTCGAATTTCCGGTTCGATGAGCTGGCGCGGGACGCGGATCAGACATTGCGGATTTTGCATCTGGGTACGCCGGGGCTTTTGCGCAGGACGCAGCGGATTCGCGAGAGAAGCCGGACGTTTTTCGAGACGTTTCCGCCGCGGGATGGAAAATTTCCGTTTTCGCGGAGCGAGAGAGAGGCATTTCTCGAGCAAAATCGCGAGGCTTACGATGATTTGGCTTCGGCGCTGAAAGGTTTTGAGACGGAATGCGCAGCTTTGACGCAGAAGCCGGAAGAGATTTTGAGGATTGCCCGGAGAAGCTTTGAATTGCGGCAAGAGTTGTCATTTTTATTCGAATCCAACGAGCGGAATTTTGTGTATTGGTATGAACGGAGGAATAAGGGAGTGTTTTTGGCGGCGACGCCGATTGATGTGAGCCAGATTTTGCGAGAGAAATTGTTCGAGCAGTTCGATTCGGTGGTGCTGACTTCGGCGACGCTGACCGTAGGGAATCGCTTCGAATTTATCCGGCACAGGCTGGGGCTCGATCACGCGAAGGAACGCGGCTTGCCGCAAGAGTTCGATTACAAAGAGCAAGCCATGCTGTATTTGCCGCAGGCGATGCCGGACGTGCGGAATCCGGCGTTCACGGCGAAAGCTGCGGACGAAATCGTGAATTTGCTGGAGACCAGCCAGGGACGAGCGTTCTGTTTGTTTACCAGCTATTCGCAGATGAACGAGCTGTTTGAGCGGGTAAGGACGCGGGTGCCCTTTCCGTTGCTGCTACAAGGGACTGCGCCGAGGTCGGCGCTGCTGGAAAGATTCAAGAACACGCCGGGGGCGGTGCTGTTTGCTACGGCGAGTTTTTGGCAGGGCGTGGACGTGCCTGGCGAGCAGCTTTCTTGCGTTATTGTGGACCGCTTGCCGTTCGCGGTGCCGAGCGATCCGATTGTGGCGGCGCGAGTGGCGGCTTTGCAGGAGGACGGGCGGAATCCGTTCGCGGAATTTCAGGTGCCGCAGGCGGTGCTGGCTTTGAAGCAGGGATTTGGACGATTGATTCGAACGAAGACGGATCGGGGCGTTTTGGCGCTGCTCGATAACAGGATTCAGCGGATGGCGTATGGTAAAATTTTTCTGGAGTCGTTGCCGAAGTATAGGATGACTTCGGATTTGGGAGAGGTCTCAAGGTTTTTGGCGAAGAAGAATTAACACAGAGGACACAGAGAAGAGTCGGAAGAGAAGTAAGCGAATAAAGACAAGAGAAAAGAGAAAGGTCACAGACAGGAGTGTCTGTGCTACTTATGTTTCAAGTCAGCGTGGAAGAGACATTTTCTGCGGGGCATGCGCTTCGGGGATACAAGGGCAAGTGCGAGAACGTGCATGGGCATAATTACCGAGTGCGCGTTACGCTGGAGGGGCCGCAGCTGGATTCGATCGGGTTGCTGGTGGATTTCACGCGGTTGAAGGCGATTATCCGAGAGATTATGGGGCGGCTGGATCACCAATTTGTGAATGACCTCGAGCCATTCAAGACGGTGAATCCTTCGGCGGAAAATATCGCGAAGTATTTTTATGAGGAAGTGACGCGCGGGTTGACGGATTTGCCGGCGGGAGCGCGGGTTACGGACGTGGTTTTGTGGGAGACGGATACGAGCCGGGCGCAGTACCGGCCGGGGAACTGAGGAAGCAAAGAAAAAAAGACGTAAAAAAGTAAGGAGCAAAGAAGCCGAGAAGAAGCGATGAATCGCGCGTACGCCATTATTTTGACGCCGGTGGTGCTGGTGGCGATTGGATATGTGGTGGTGTTTCGCGCTATGGGAGTTTCACCGGGTTATTCGAGATTGATATTGGTTGCGGTGATTTTGGGCGGCGCGATGTGGTGGCTGGGGCGGAGGGCGCTGCGAAAGGCGCGCTCGGGCGGGTCGCAGTAGACGGAGAGCTTGGCGCGGTTGAAAAAGCGGGGAAAAGCGGAAGCTGGGCTGCAGCACTCCACACTATGTTTATTACGGAAATATTCAAATCGATTCAGGGAGAGGGGACGAGGGCGGGATTGCCGTGTGTGTTTGTGCGTTTGACGGGATGCAATTTGCGGTGCACGTGGTGCGACACGGCGTACGCGTTTCACGGCGGCACGAAAATGAGTGTCGGGGACGTGCTGGCGCGTGTGGATGAGCTGGCTGGGCGCGGCGATGGAATGTCTGGCGCTGCGGCGAGTGTGCCGCTTGTGGAATTGACCGGCGGAGAGCCGCTGCTGCAAGAAGAGGTTTATCCGCTGGCGGAGAAACTGATCGCCGCAGGCTATACGGTGATGATTGAAACGAGCGGCGAGCGTTATACGGGGCGGCTGCCTGACGAAGTGATCAAGATTGTGGATGTGAAGTGCCCGGATTCGGGCGAGGCGGATACGTTTGAGATGCGGAACCTCGAAGTGCTCGGCGCGCAGGATGAAGTGAAGTTTGTGCTTTCGACGCGGCGGGATTATGAATTTGCGCGGGAGTTTACCGCGCAACACCGGCTGGCGGAACGCGTGCGGCAAGTTCTGTTTTCGCCGGTATTCGATGATCCCGCGGGGAAGTGGCAGGGATTGGAGCCCCACAAATTGGTGGAGTGGATGCTGGCGGATGGATTGCAAGTGAGGCTAGGGCTGCAATTGCACAAATATGTTTGGGACCCGGCGACAAAGGGAGTTTAGAAGTTCCGCCCGGTCACTCGCAAAAGATGCGTACTTTTTCGCCGGTTCGCTTTTCCACGTCGATATTCAACTCGCGCATTGCGTGGTCCAGATCATTGATGTCCATTGTGTCGAAGGAGCCCGCGCGCCTTGTTTTGCGAGTCGGGATATAATGAATCGGTATGGAAGCCGATTCGCATAATTCGAAGGCCGTGGTGCTGCTCAGCGGCGGGATGGATTCGTGCGTTTGCGCGGCGATCGCTCGGGAGCGGCACGGGGCTGGGAACGTTGCGCTGCTGCATGCGGGTTACGGGCAGCGGACGCAGGAACGCGAGCGGCACGCGTTTGAGGGGATTGCGGACTTCTATGGCGTGAGCCAGAGGCAAAGATTGGTTGTGCAGCTCGAACATTTCCGGGCGATTGGCGGGTCAGCGCTTACGGATACGAACATCGCGGTGCCTGAGAATGAATTGGGCGGGGCGGGGCCGCACGGAGGCGCGATCCCGGTGACGTACGTGCCGTTTCGAAACGCGCATTTTCTTTCGGTGGGGGTGAGCTGGGCGGAAGCAATTGGCGCGGGGGCGGTGTACATTGGAGCGGTGGCGGAGGATAGTTCCGGTTACCCGGATTGCCGCGCCGAGTATTACGAAGTTTTTCAGGAACTGGTGCGCGTGGGAACGCGGCCGGAGACGAAGATCGAGATTGCAACTCCGGTGATCCAGCTGAAGAAAAGCGAGATCATCCGGCGCGGAATGGAATTGGGCGCGCCGCTGCAACTGACGTGGTCGTGCTATCAGAATGCAGACAGAGCTTGCGGAGTGTGCGACAGTTGCTTGCTGCGATTGAAGGCGTTCGCGGAGGCGGGAGTCGCTGATCCGATTCCCTATCGGCTGGCGGTTAGCGCGCATCGCTAAGACTTGGAAGAGAATTGGGCGGCGACAGGAAGGAATGTCTCTCCCACTTGGCAAAGAGCTAAGATTAAGGATAATAGGGCCATCCCGCCAGCCAGGCCGGGCACGGTACGCCTCGGCAAAAGGAGAAATGAGCATGAAAAGAATTTGGAAATCATGGGCGTTGGCCGCGGTGATTGCCGCCACGCTGATCTGCATAGGTGCGCCGCGCGCGCAGGCGCAAACCGGAGGATCGATCTCTGGAACGATTTTGGATGTCGTCGGCAAGCCTTGGGTTAACATGCCGATGACAGCGGTGAGCGACCAAGGCGCGAAACAGGAAACCAAGACGGACGCAGATGGAAAATATCAGTTTCGCAACCTGCGCCCCGGGATCTATCACGTCTACGTTATTTTGCCTGCGCCGAATAAACCTTACGACATGCAAATCCAGGTAGCGAGCGGCAACGACAGCAAGGCGGACCTCAACTTTAAGGACGTGGTGGCCAAGCAAGGAGCGGCCGCGGAAGAGCAAGTCAAGAAGCAGGCCGAGGACAAACAGAAGTTCGACAGTATGAAGGCGCACTTCACTGCCGGGAGCGCGTTTCTCGAGCAGGAGCGCAAAGCCAAGGACGAACTGGCGAAAGCGACTCCCGACCAGCGGGATGCGTTGAAACAAAATCTGAAGGATCTTTCGGATAAGGCGTCGGGGGAATTGGTTCAGGCGCAAAAGGCGGCACCGGAGAAGGATCCCAACCAACACTTGCTGTGGGCGACGCTGGGCGAAGCCTATGACCTTGCGGGGCGCAACGAAGAAGCGGCGCAGGCGTATCAGCAGGCGGTCAACGCCAAGCCCGACGATCCCGGTTATTACAACAATCTCGGCAACGTGCTAGCGCGCGCTGGGAAAATCGATGAAGCGAAGGCGGCGTACACGAAGAGCGCGGAGCTCGACCCGGCCCATGCAGCGACGGCGTGGCGCAACTTTGGAATCAGCTTGTACAACGCCAACCGGCTAGGTGATGCCGTCGAGCCGCTGCAGAAATCCGCGGAGCTCGATCCGAAAAACGCGCAGACGTGGTACCTCCTGGGCGCTTCCCTGGTTTACAAGATGACGGTGAAAAAAGTCGGAGACAAGGATGTACCCGAATTTGCCCCGGGAACCATCGAGGCTTATCAGAAGGCGATTGAGCTCGACCCCAACGGGCCCTACGGGCAGGACGCCCAGAAGGGGCTCGAACAACTGCAACTCATGGCTCCGGGCATCGACATCAAGGTGAACTCGAAGAAAAAGAAGTCCTGAGCAAGTTTCCTTGCTGATTTATGAGGCCGGTCTCTCTTTATGGGGCCGGCTTTTTTTATTGAAATAGCGGATGTTCCTAACGAGCCGCGCGCGCAAATCGCGTGCCGACAAAATACGACAATGAAATTAACGGTGCATCAGCGTTCCCGTCGTTTTGGTGCGGCGAAGCGCCCAGGCGAATACGAACATCGAGATCGGCAGAAGGACCGCGGCGAAAAGCAGCAAGACCAAAAGCGGCCGCCAAACGGCGTGAAATCCCGCACCACCAAGAAGAGCGGCGCGCACGGCGTCGAGCGCGTACGTGACGGGATTCAGGCGGGCCACAAACTGAAGCCAATCGGGGAGCACACTGATTGGGAAAAGCATTCCGCCGGCGAGGCTGGAAATTCCGAGAAAAAACCACTTCGCAGGGTTGCCGCGCTTGAAAAGCAGAAGATAGCTTGCCGAAAGAATGCCGAGGCCAGAAAAAGCCAGCAGGGTCGCGAGCATAACCGCGGCGACGGCCAGCCAGTTTGCTTCGCGAAGCGGGAAGCCGAAGAGCACCGCGCCCCAGGCGAGGTAAACCGCGATATGCAGTGTGGAAGCGGCGAAGGGATAGATGACCGAGCCGGCAAGAATCACGGGAAGAGAAGTCTGGGTTACGAGCAGATGCTCGAGCGTGCCGGTATCGCGGGCTTCCATCAAACTGCGATCGAAAGAGTCTATCGCGGCGTTGAGATAATCGAGAAAGACGAAACCGATCAGAGAAAAGGCGAAGTAACTTTCGCTTTGCGGGAGCGCGTTGCGAAGCTGGGGGCTATCGACGAAGCGCGCGACGTAATAGAACAAAGCGACGCCGAAGAGCGCTTCGACGGCTTCGAACAGAAAAGCGGTGCGGTAGGTTCGTGCGATAGAAAGATCGCGCTGGAAAAAAAGCCACAATTCGCGCAGAGCGGCGGTCATTGCGAGACGCCTCGCGGGGCACCGTCACCCGATAAATCGGGGCGATGTCCGGTCAAGCGCAGAAAAGCGTCTTCGAGCGAAGCGGCTCCCGTGCGCTGCCGCAATTCATGGAGCGAGCCGCAAGCCAGCAGACGTCCCGCGTCGATGACGGCGATACGATCGGCGAGGAGCTCGATTTCCGAAAGCGCGTGGGAAGCGAAGAGCAGAGTCGTTTCGCCGCCACGGAGAATTTCGGACTTCAGGAACCGGCGAAACTCGGCAGCGCCGATGGCGTCCAGGCTGCGCGTCGGCTCGTCCAGCAAGAGAACGCGAGGCCGGTGAAGAAGAGCGCGCGCGAGACTTACGCGCTGCACCGTTCCGGAAGAGAGTGTGCGCACTTGCCGGTCAAGGGCTTCTTCGAGATCAAATTGCTCCGCGAGTTGCTGAATGCGCCGGCCGGCGGCCGCGCCGGAAAGCTGATTGAGGCTGCCGAAAAAGCGCAAATTCTCGCGACAGGTCATCCGTGCGTAAAAACCCACATCGCTGCCGGCGTGATAGCCGAGCTGACGTCGTACCGCGCGGGGATCGCGAACGGCATCGTGTCCAGCGATCTGGGCGCGACCTTTGGTGGGAAGAATCAGCGTGGCGAGGATCCGGAGCAGAGTGGACTTGCCGGCGCCATTCGCGCCGAGCAGCGCCAGCGCTTCCCCGGGCCGCACTTCGAACGAAATCCCACCGAGAGCAAGCACGGAGGGCTTTTCGAAAGGTTGCAAGAGCGAGCGCCAGCCGCTTCGCGCGGGCGGAAATGACTTCTGCAAGCCTTCAACGCTAATGACGGCTTCGGTCACGAGGGAACTTATAGCGTGTCTTTCGCGCCTAGACAATCGGTTAGCTGCGTTAGAGACGCGCAACTAAATGGAGTGTCCTGGGTTACGAGCCCCATTCCGGTCCACAAATTCCTTGTCTCAAGGGTATGAGAGCCATTATGATGCAGGAGGGAGGTCCAAATCGGAAATTCCGGTCAGAAGGTTTCAGTATCTTGCCATTTTGGGACAAAGTGCCAGTACGGAACTGAAACGGTCTGCGCCTCTCGGTATTTATACATCTGAATCCAGCGATGAGGATGTAGTTGTCTATTGTACGGGAGAGAGGTCTTTCCGAGGATTGGCTTTCACCGTAGCAAGTGGCTTCAAAAAAAATTAATGAGCGCGGCCCAGCCCAAGCCGAACTGCATCTTCTGCGAGTCGTTAATTCATGAAGGATTTCTGATCAGGCCTAACGGCGAGGATGAAAATGACATTGAATAACTTGTGGCGAGGCAGGCCAGCTCAAATATTGCTCGGCGCCGCAGTCATGTCCACCATGGTCATTGTGGTGCGAGGAACGAGCGCAAAAAACGGGCCGGTCCCTCTGGCGACCGACTGGAGCCACCGACATCTAATCTTCTCGCAGCCTCACTCGCTTCTGGACTCCTTCAAGCTTTCCTCCAACCCGCGGTATGTGCAGCAGTGGATCCGGCGAAATTTTGAAAAAAAGAGTGACCCGGAGGGCGGGCGGGGGCGGGGACGCCACCAGGAACCAAACCGGATCCAAGGCGATTGGAACGTGTACTTGGGCAATCTAGGAACCGTGGGCGCAGGGAATTACCCGGCAAAGTTTTCGTTTGATATGACAGCGGCAAGTTGTACCGCTCCGCAGCCCGATTTCATTGTATACAACACGAGCTTGGCAGGGTCGGACACAGCGATCGCCGCCAGCGACAATGGAGCGTTCTCGGCCAGAGCCGCAGCCGGCTCGACAATCACCATCACCAATAATACGACCTTGAATACATTAGTGCTGACAGCGCGCGCAGCAAATGCCAATACTGGGACTCGGTATCGGGCACATTTAATAGGGCCGGTGGCGGCAAATGCTCGTGCGACCAATCTCGCAGCCGCGATCAATATTGCCGGCAACGGCAGCTTTGTTGGAGTTACCGCGACAGCCGCAGCGGGAGTGGTGACCGTCACGTCGACGACGCCTGGCACGGCCGGGAACGGCATTACCGTCGCGAGCGATCCGACGAGCAATTTTACGTGGAACTTCGCTACCTTCGTGAACGGCGCATCTGGAGTAGCCACGATTGCCGCCTTCGATAATCTCTATTCGAGTTGCACTGGCGCGGTTCCTTCCCCCTACTGGGCTTACAACACAGGGACAGGTGCAACCGCGGCGACTTCGGTTATATTCTCGAAGGATGGCTCGCAAGTGGCGTTTGTCCAGAACGTGGGCGCAGGGGGCGTCGGTGCCCAACTGGTCCTGCTGAAGTGGGCCGCGGGAACGAGCAACGTCAATGAACCCCAAGACCTCACAGGACCGACCACAGACGTAAGCAACGCCAGCTACCGCGCTTGCACGGCGCCATGCATGACGACCATCAATTTTAGCGGTGGAGCGACCGACCTGGATACCAATTCTTCTCCGTTCTACGACTTTGATCCCGGAGACGATACGCTTTATGTGGGCGACGATATTGGCAGCCTCCATAAATATACCGGCGTCTTCACCGGAACGCCGGGGGAGACAATCTCCACGGGCGCGGACGTTTGGCCGGCTGTGGTGAAAGCGGGTCAAATTCTGACAAGCCCTGTGTATGACGACAGCGTTGGAGCGATTTTCGTGGCCGACAATGCTGGAATTCTGCACCGTGTCGACCAGACGATCGGAAGCGGGGCAGGCGGCATCGTTTCGACCGCCGTCTTGAGCTCGGGCGCAATTACAGCTGGAATCACGGCGTCGCCCACGGTCGACGCGTCGATAGGAAACGTGTACGTTTTCGTAACCCGCGATGCCACCACCCCCGCCGCAGCCAGGCGGCCCGCGGTTTGTCAGTTTTCGACTAGTTTCACGGCTGGCTTCGCATGCAGCGGCGCCAATAACAATCTGGCTGGCGTGTCGTCCACCAATGTATTCCCTCCAACCGTTGTACCCAGGAGATTTCGATAACATCTACTTTAATTCGACCGACGGTACTGGAAACTTGTACGTCTGCGGCGTCTCGTCGGTACCCGTGCCCGGCGTCAACGCCGCCACTGTGTGGCAAATACCGATTACCGCTGGAGTGATGGGCTTTCCGGTCCCGGGACCGCAGGTGACGACCGCCAACGTCGGGTGCTCGCCTGTCACCGAGTCCATGAGCGGGGCTACAGATCTGATCTTTATGAGCGTCACGGGCAGTAGCGAAACCGGCACGACCATAGGCTGCCCAGTAGCCACCTCTGGGTGCATCATGTCTTTTGACGTCACGAATCCAGCGGCTTGGCCGCCAGCTCTGGGAACCTTTGCGACAGCGACCGTGGCGGGCGGATCCAGCGGAATCAGCATTGACAGCACAACAGGAACCGCAGGCAGTTCGCAAATCTATTTTACGCCGCTGGCGGCAGGAAATTGTACGACAGCGTCGGGCCAGGGCATCGGCGGCTGCGCCACTCAGGCTTCACAAGCAGCGCTACGGTAGCAGGCAGATGGGGAGACACTTGAATAACGATAATTCAGTGAGTGGCAAGACGACCGAAACGGCAGCTACGACCAAGAAACCGTATCAGGCTCCTTCATTCCGGTACGAGGCCGTATTTGAAGTTTCGGCGCTCGCCTGTGGAAAAGTTCACGTTTCACAGGCGCCCTGCCATAGCAGCAGGAAAGCATCCTAGCCCTAGGCTCAGGCGTGACCATGAATCGCTCGGGGACAGAATCAGCGGCGGTTAAGTGTGAATTGGCAGGAGAAGTTGTGCGCACGTTTGGGGAGCTGCGCCTTCGTGTCTTGGGCACCAGCATGGTACCTTCCCTCCATCCCGGCGATTTGGTTTCCATTCAGCGCGCTAGCCCATCCGAAGTTTCGACAGGAGAGATCGCACTTTACTTACGAGACGGGACGCTTGTTCGCGCACCGCGTAGTGGCCCGCGCGGGCAGCTCCGAGCAACCACTCCTGATTTTGCGCGGCGACCGTCTCCGCCACAACGATCCTCCGGTTTGCGCGTCGGAATTGCTCGGAAGGGTCCATTTCATCGAGCGCGGCTCCCGGCGCCTCCAGCCTGCTAACTCGCTCAGTGTGTGGAAACGAATTGTTGCCCCGTTGCTGCGATCTTCCGACCGCGCAACCTCTTTGTATCTGCGGCTGGAAGCGCGCCGCGAAAGACTCTTTCCAAGGAGAGCCGAGTGCCGGGTGTAAAGGCCGCCAAACAGAGTTCTGATGTCGTGGTCGAGATCGGCGGCCTGCCCATACGCTTGCGTTCCTCCAATTCAGATTTCATCCGCGCGATTGAAGAGCGCTATGCGGGATACACGAGTTCCTCTTCCTCGAACGATACTCATTTCAATTTTGATATTGAGCTGGCGCCGCCGGGGACGGGATCTGGAGACGAAGATGTTCGAGTCACCTGGAGTGCGGGCCGCTGGCTGATGGAACGTGGAGATTTCCGCGCGGAGTGGAATCCGTCGACGGCACGTGGACGCATCGAGCAGACGCAAAATCCTTACTCCCTCGATTCCGTCTTGCGCATCGTCCACACTCTTCTGCTCGCGGGCAAAGGCGGTTTCCTGGTGCATGCCTCGAGCGCCATCCGAAATGGCCGCGCGTTTTTGTTTGCGGGCGTATCGGGCGCGGGGAAGACGACCATGGCGAGACTGGCTCCCCCAGATACAGCGCTGCTTACCGACGAGATTTCCTATGTGACGCGGCAGAATGGCGAGTACCTCGCCGTCGGCACTCCTTTTTTCGGCGAACTGGCGCGTGCCGGAGAGAATCTACGCGCGCCCATTGAGTGTCTGTACCTGCTTGCGAAAGGGCCCGAGAACAAGATTGAGCCGCTGGGGGCCGCCGATGCCGTACGCGGTTTGCTCGGGAACATTCTTTTCTTTGCGCGGGATCCGAAGTTCGTCAAACTTGTTTTCGATGCGGCATTTGATTTTGTCAGCCGAGTACCCGTCCGCCGTCTGACGTTTGTGCCCGATACGCGGGTCTGGGAGCTGATCGTATGAATAACAAGCGCTATGTGGCACGAAGCACCGCCATCGCCGCGCGGGCGCTGGGCGATGAGACGATGGTCATGTCCGCAACCAATTCCACCTTGTTCACCTTGAACGAAGTCGCGACGGTCATCTGGGAAGCCGCCGACGGCGCGACTCCACTCGAGGAGATCGTCGCGAATAAGATTTGCCTGAAATATGACGTAGCTCCCGAAGTGGCCTTGAAGGATGCGGAAGGCGTGGTCCTGGAATTAGCGGGACACGGCCTGCTGCTGGTTTCCGACGAGCCGATTCCGCGGGCGAAAGTGGCGGCCGCATGAGCGTTCTTATCGAAGAGATGGCCCGCAAAGCGCTCAAGCTGCGCATCCCGCTGAACGTGCAACTGGACCTGACTTATCGGTGCAACGAGCGTTGCGTCCACTGCTATCTGGACCATCACGATCACGGCGAGATGAGCACCGCGGAAATCAAGGATCTTCTCGATCAGATGGCCGCGGCCGGCGTTTTCTATCTCACCGTCAGCGGCGGCGAAATTTTGATGCGCAGGGATTTCTTCGAGATTTTGGAATACGCGCGCGAGCTGACGTTCTGCATAAAGCTCAAAACGAACGGCATCCTGATCCGTCAGAAAGAAGCGGATCGCATCAAAGCCCTGGGCGTGGAATCCGTGCAGATCAGTATTTACTCACACGTTGCCGCGGTGCATGACGCGATTACGAAGCTGCCGGGTTCGCTTGCACAATCGATTGAAGCTGTTCGCCGGCTGCGCGCGCACGGCATACATGTGGTCATGGCCAACGTGTTGATGGTGAAGAATGCCCGGGATTATGAGGGTGTGCGGGCATTGGCTGCTGAACTCGGCGCGCAGTTCATTATCGATCCAACGATTACGCCGATGATGGATGGCGACCGATCCATTCTTGATTTGAACGTGGATGAGAACGCGCTGCGGGAAGTTTTCCGGAACGAAGCGCTGATCGGCGGAAACGTCGAGGAATTCTGCGCTCCGCCACCGGGGCCGGACGAAGACGCTCTCGATATGTTGCCCTGCAGCGCCGGTCACACGGCCTGCTACGTGTCTCCTTATGGAGACGTTTATCCCTGCGTGCAATTTCCTTTGCCGAGCGGCAACGTGCGGCAGATGAAGTTCATCGATATTTGGCGCGATTCTCCGCAGCTGAACGAAGTTCGGTCGATCACACTTCGCGACATGCCGTCGTGCTCCAAGTGCGTCCACGGCGGAAGCTGCACGCGCTGCCCGGGGCTCGCGTTCATGGAAGGGAATATGCGCGGACCTTCGACGCAGGACTGCGAGAAATCTTTTGCCCGGACCGGGATTCCATCCGTCAATTTAATGTCCAAGAAATCCGGAGCCGCTGGATTGGTGCAGATTCAATTGGTTCAGATCCAGAACGCGCCAGCGATGGCGTCCGCGGCGTCCGCCTGATTTGTGCAAGCAGATCTTTCCCGCAAGACGCAGGACCGCGTACTACGCGCACGATTCGTGCGCTCCGTGATCTCGCGTAGCTCCAGCGAGCGGCGTCCTCGCCAAAGCCCCGACACACCGACATGCCGCGGCGTAGAATAGCCACGGAGGCCCACCTGGGGGAGAAACCAACTACCGGCGCAGCGAGTTTTGGCAAGGAATGGGCGCTGCTCGTCGAGTGCGTGCGCGCGAAACCCGACCATCGTCGAATGAACGAGATGCTCCGCGAGCCTCTGGACTGGACAGTTTTGTCCGAGCTTGCCGAGGAGCATGGTTTGCTCGGACTTGTGGCGCTCGGGCTTCGAGAGTGCGGCAAAACGGCTCTACCCGCGGAAGTTTCGCAGACCTGGCGCGAGCGTCAGCGCGCACAGGCGCTTTTCACGCTGCACCTGACCGCGGAAATGTTCCGGCTATTCGAGCGCTTCGCCGCGGCGGGTTTTGAGGCGTTGGTGATCAAAGGGCCGGTGCTTTCGATGCGCTGTTATGGCGATGCGGGATTGCGGCAATACGGCGATCTCGATTTGATCGTGCGCGATAAGGATATGCTGTGCGCTACCGAATTGATGATCGGCCTCGGATACGAGCCGCGTATCCCCGTGTCCGCGATTCAGGCGAAGAAAGCTCCGGGCGAGTACGCGTTCCGCCAGGGCGCTACAAAGTTGCTGGTCGAATTCCACACCGAGCGAACGTTCCGTTACCATCCTCGGCCGCTGCCTTTGGAAAAGCTTTTTGCGAGGCAGACTCGCGTGAGAATCGATGCGCACGAAATTCCCGCGCTCTCGCCTGAAGACGAGCTCGTGCTAATTTGCATTCACGGTGGAAAACATTTTTGGGAGCGGCTGAACTACATCGCCGACGTGGCGGCATTCGTATCCAGGCAGGAGCTTGATTGGGAGCGCGTCAATATGGCCGCGGCAGAGGTTGGTGCGCAACGCATGCTATACGTCGGGCTGCAACTGGCGGCGGAAGTGCTCGGCGCGCCGCTGGACGAGAATGTCGCGGAGTTCGTTCAGTCGGACTCGGCCGCTGCAGGGCTCGCCAAACAGGTCATGCGATGGCTTCCCGCGGCGGGTTCCGCGCCGCCGGGGATCCTCGAGCGTGCGCTGTTTCGAATGCGCATGCGCGGCAATTTGTTTTCCAGTCTGCCTTACGTGCTTCGACTCTCTTTTTCGCCAACGGAAGAAGACTGGGCTGAGGGCGCGGGAACTAAACGCCACTGGATTTTGGATGCGCTGGGGCGGCCGTTTCGCCTTGCGCGCAAGTATGGCAGGGCGGCGAAGCCCTGAAGCGGCGCGAGCCCGGCGAAAGCGGTTCGCACGATTGCGGCACAAAAAGAGAAAAGCCCCGGGCAAACTGCCGGGGCCCTCTTCTCTGCGATTTCCTCCTATTTAGATATTCGTGCGGCGCGAAATAGTCCGTCGAGCCTTTGACGGAGCCGGAGGCATTTCGACGGTAATCGACATTTCGCTCTTGTTGCGCAGGACGCCGAGCTTCGCTGTCTTCTCGTCGTGTTTGGAAGCAAGCTTTTCGCGCAAATCGCCGAGCGAGCGAATTCGATCGCCGTCCAGCGAAGTAATCACATCGCCGCTCTTCATGCCGGCCTTTTCCGCCGCGGAACCGGAATTTACTTCGCGGACGAGCACGCCCTCGCCGTCCGGCGCGCCAAAGTACGCGCCAAACTGTCCGTTCAGATCTTCCGCGTCGATTCCCAAACGAGCCCGCCCGCCGGCGAGCACTCCAAAGCCTTCCCAGTCCCCGTCGGGCCCTTCCACCACATTCGGCAAGTCTGGAATTTCAACTCGAGGAAGCTCGAAAGAAAATGCCCGGGGAGTGGTCTTGAACCACATATTGCCGCGATCTTCGGACTTGCCAAGCGTGACGGCAATTGTTTGCGCGTGGCCATCGCGCCACACCGTGAACTGCGCCGTGCGTCCCGCGGGAATTTCGTGAATCATGCGGCGAAACTGCGCCTCGCCTTCGACGCGCTGCCCATTGATTTCCGTGATGACATCGCTGTCCTTGAGTCCGGACTTGGCGGCGGGACTGTCCGGCACGATGCGTCCCAGCAAGACGCCGCGCTCCGCGGGCAGCTTCAGCTCCTTCACTTTGTCCGGAGAGACGTCCTGCGATTCGACGCCCAGCCAGCTTGCACCTTCGTCCCCGAGTAAGACCATCGCGTCAGGGCCATCCGGCTCCGGCGCTGTTACGATCTGCCCTTGCTGTTGCACCCCCTGTTCGCGCTCTTGTTCCTGTGCCACACGATCCGCGATCCTCATGGACGCTTGCATCGCACGATCCGCGGTACGCTCCGCCAGCCTTTCCTGCCCGCCCGCAAGTCTTTCCGCCAGGCGCGCCTGGAGCTCTTCGATGCGTTGCTCCATCTGCGCGATTTTTGCTTCAGCCGAATCCTGCGGACCGGCAGAAGCGCCGGGCAGCGCCATCAGCGCGAGTCCCAGTGCCGCAGATCCGCCAGCTAAAAACAAATTTCGTTTGCTCATGATTTTTCCGTCCTCCTGTTTCCGTTAGACGCGGCTCGCCTTAAACCGTTGAGCGCAAAATCACAATTTGAATTCCGCCATTGATGGTATTCAGCCGGATCGGCGCTCCGCCCTTGCCCAACTTCCCGCGCATTTCCCTCGGAAGCAGAGTGGCTTCCTGCGAAAACGGCAGCTCCGAATAAAAGTTGCCGTTCAAGGAGCGCGCTTCCAGATTCGCTTGCGTATCCTGGGGCACGGCCAAAAGCACGGAGCCGTTGGTCGTTTCCGCCGCCATGCCCTTCTCGCCTAGAAAATGCGACAGCTCGAGGTGTACGTTGCCGTTGGTCGTACGCGCATGCACGCTTCCGCCGCCCTCATAGACTTCGATGTTTCCGTTCACGGTGTGCAAATCTTCCACGGAGTCCACACCAGCGACCTTCACCGTGCCATTCACCGTGCCGATGTGCTCCAGGCGCGCGCCATGTGGAACGCGCACCGTATACTCCACGGCGACTTCCACACCTTCGTTTTGCGGATAGCGCGTGACGACCGACACATCGTTCGGCTTGGCGTCAACCTCGATCGACACGCGATTGAGGTCCGACCCTTTTTCTTTCGCAATTTTTATTGCGTCGATTTCGATCTCGTTGCGGTCCCATCCTTGCACTTCGACGGGGCCATTCACGTTTTGCAGCTCGAAAGAGCCGCCTGGTTGCAGAGGATAGATTTGGTGGAAGTCTTTGCTTTCCGCAAAGCAAGGAGCGGCCGTAGCCGCCGTCAGCATCAGGATGGACAACACTGCCGAGCGCAATCCAGGACGCAGCATCATGTTCAACCCCCTTCGAGCACGCCTTACGAACGGTTGCTAGTTTCCGAAAAATGGCCGAAGAACCCAGGACCCTTCGCAAATAAAATTTGTATGTCCTTGCATACCGCAGCCCTCGCTTTTAGCGGTGCAACACAAAATTAAACGTGATCGTCGAGATGGTCTCGACCCGAGTTCCATTGACTGACGCCGGAGTGGCGCGCCACTTCTTCACCGCATTGATTGCCGCATCCGCCAGAACCGGCTCTCCCTCCAGAACCTTTTGCACTTCCATGCTTCCATCCGTCTTCACTTTCACTTGCAGCTTAACGATTCCCTCGATGTTCGCGTGCCGCGCAAGCTCCGGATAAACGGGGTGGGGCGAGAAGACCAGCCGCTTAAAGAGATCGTCGGAGTCCTCTCGCAATCCGCCTAGAAGCGCAATTTCCAGCTTGTCCATCCAGCTTTCGAGCCAGTCGCTTTTTTCGTCGAAGGAAGGAGGCTCCGCGGCGGGCGGCGCGGATTCCAGGGAATTCACCGGCAAGAAATCAGGATCATGCCAGCGATTGATGCGTTCTCGTTGCTCGCGAATCAGTGAGTCGCGCAACCCCGTATCCGCATCCAGATACTGCAGCCGGATTTTGCCGACGGTCGTCCGCAGCTTCAGTACTTCGCCTCCGCCGTTCAGCACTCCAATAGCGCGCACGGGGCCGGAGTTGCGATTACTCACGGACTGAATATTCAAGAGCAGCGCCGGATCGGCGTCAATCCGGCCCAGGCCGCCATTTTCAACCAGCGCATCGATGTTGGCCGCGAGATTCCTCGGCAGGAAAACGACGATGTCTCCCGCCCCGGAAGAAAGTTGTGAAGCGCCTGCAAGGCTCACCTTGCCTCCCGAGGAGGCTGCATCGGGATTAATCCACGCCTGGATGTTGCCTCCCGCGGTTGCCGCCTGGACTGCCCCTGCCACGCGCGTCAGGCAAATGCTTCCACCGTTTGATTCCACTTCCATCGGGCCGGACACAGTAATGATGCGAATGCCTCCTCCGCCCGTCTGCGCGCGAACCGACCCGCGCACTTCGCCGAAATCGATCTGGCCGCCTCCCGTGCGCACGCTCACGAAACTCCCTGCTTGCTTCAAAGTTATGTTGCCGCCGTCCGTCTCGAGTCGCGCGCGTCCGCCGATCTGTCCCGCGCGGATGTGTCCGCCGCCGCTGCGCAACACCGCGTCTCCAGAAATATTCCCCGCGACGATGTGCCCGCCGGCTGTAAACGCATCCAAGTCGCCCGCCACATCCTGCACTTGAATGTGCCCGCCTTCCGTGGATAGCTTGGCCACCGGATGGCCTTGAGAGACGTTGCGGAACCCGATATACCCGATGCGTCCTGTTCGAATGTTGCCGCCCTGCGTGATCAGGCTCGCCGTACCGCCAATATCTTGCGTTTCGATATCGCCCACACCCGTGTTGACGTCCAGGCTGTAACTCGCCGGGACAGCGACTTCAAATTGCACGTAGAACTGAGCGTTCGTACCGCCGCGGCCAGATTGTGAAGGCGACGTCCCGGTGATTTCCACACCCGATGCTGTGGCTTTTGCCGTAAGCGAATAACGATCCAGCAGACTTTGCGCCAGCGGCGCACGAGCGTCGGTCTCGATATGCACCGTGTAACGAACCACGGGGGGGGCACCGGGTTCGAGAGCCACTATCCGCACCGAGCCAAGGTCCGTCGCCAAATGCAGTGTCAGCCCATCACGCGTTTGCAGTGCTCCCGAACGGTCCACCGCCACGCGTGGCCCTGGATCGCTGGGAACAGGAGGATAGACATGAATCGGCTCTATCGTGCTCCCGCCAAAAGCCAGGCCAGGTAAGAGCGCCGCGGAGGAAAAAAAAGAAAGCAAAATGCGAGTCATTCCTTCAAACAGCCCGCTGCTCGGTTTGGAAATCGTAATCGTGCTCATCTCTAGCGGCGTCTCTTCTCAAACGGCTCAATTTGTCACTGAACCTCTCGCGGCCCGATCTGCCGCAGAGCTGCTGCGCTTCGCAAGCGAACGTAGCGGTTGGGGTCGCTGCGTTGAAGTTCCTCGAGAGTGCGCACAACGTGTTCCATCGCGGGGTCGAGAGGGTGGTCGATGATATCCGGCGCAAGAACAGGTTCCGTGGGCGAGGAAGTTTCCTGCGCGTTCTGCTCCAGCGAGCGAACCAGCAAATTCACGGCTTCCACGCGCACGCCGGGATTCGCGTCGTGCTCAAGCGCATCCACCAGCGTTTCGCGAACGGTTTTATCCGACACCGCATCGCCCAGGGATTCCAGCGCTTTCATCCGCACCGCGGGATTCTGATCCTTGCGCGCCGCAAAGAGTAGCGCACGCCTCACGTCCAAATCGCTCGCTCGCGCCCGCAACGCTTCCAGACAATCCAGCCGCACGCCGGGATCGGTTTGCTCGCCGTTCTCGACCACATAAGTCAAGACTCGCCGAAGATCCGGATCGTCCACGCTGCCGGAGAGCACCAACGGTTCTTCCGTGCGCACATGGACTTGCAGGGTTCCAGGTGCGCCATCCGATGTCGGAGCCAAGCTGACGCCCGCGACGAGCATCTTTGAGAGTTGATCTTCCGTGAAACGCGTTGCGGGCGAAACGTTCACCGTCTGCCCGTTCGAAGCGGGTTCGAGCCGCGCGGAAATCCACGGAAACAATTGCGCGCCCAGCGCCGCGCCTAACAGGATCAAAAGCGCGCTGCTGAAAACCGGCTGCATCGCCATCCAGCGCCGCACCCACCCAAGCGGTCTCCAGCGTTCTCGCGATAGCGGGGCGGACAAATCATCGAGCGCTTCAGCCAACTCGCTGCGACACTGCGAGAGAAGGATGCCACCCGAGTCGCTCTGCTCGGAAGCTTGCAGCGCTTCCATCAGGGATTCATGGAGTCCGCGTTCCTCGGCAAGTTGCGCGGCGCAAGTCCCGCACGCCGCCAAGTGCGTTTCAATCAGCGCGTTCTCTTGCTCGCTGGTTTCGCCGCAGGCGTAGAAGACCAGCAGCCCAGCAATTTCTTTGCATGCGAACTGCTGAGGCGCGCTCATCGCAACCCCCCCAGCTGGCTGCGCAGCTTGCGCGTCGCGCGGAATAGCGAATTTTTCACCGTCTCTTCCGTGGTTCCCAGTGCATCGCCGATGGCGCGCAATTTTAATCCTTGATAGTGCTTCAACTCAAAAACAATTCGCTCGCGCGGTGAAAGCCGTTCCATCGCGCTAGCGATGCGCGCTTGAATCTCTTTGCCAAAAAGCTGCCGCTCGGGATCGAGCGTGGGCCGGTGTTCGCGCTGGCGCTCGAAGAAATCCGTGATCCCATCCTCGTGATGGGCCGGGTTGGATTCCGGCGCTTGATCCTCTGGCCTCGCCTGCCGCCGCCGCAGATGATCGAGGCAAACGTTGGTGACGATCCGGTAAAGCCAGGTGTAAAAGCTGCATTCGAACCGGAAACGGTGAAGATTGCGATAAACCTTGAGGAACGCTTCCTGATAAACGTCGCGCGCATCTTCCGGACGCTTCATCAGATTGAGCGCCAGCCGCAGGACGTCGCGGTCAAAGCGGTGCACAAGCTCCTCGAAAGCCGCACGGTTCCCCGCTTGCGCTTCCGCCACAAGGGTGCGCTCATTTAGGTTGGGCAAAGAGTCCACCGTAGCCAGGGAGGCGCCGGTGCCACCCGCCAGGCCTGCGTTATTAGCCAAAGCTAGAGCCCATCTAGGAAGCGGCATATTTCGCTTTCTCTTCTCGTTTAGCGGCGTTGCTGCTTAATTAACAACACCTTAGGCGGCATCTGAGAGCCCACCACATCGAGAACATCACGCGACCACCCAATTTGGACGGCCAAACAGACCGTTGGGTGAGCATCCACTTCCTATTAAGTGAACGAACTTCGAAGTCTGTTTGTTTCCGATTTCAACGGCGTGGCAGAGGTTGCCCGCCTTTTCGGGACCAACGTGTAGATTCGCGTCTTAGGGGCTTTAACCGCCGGTCGCGGCTCGCATGCGCCACACGGAGAGCGGCCACGCAAACAGCAGCAGGATCAGCAGAACTACTCCGTAGCCATTTGCGCGATAGAACGCATCAGGCTGCGCCAGCAGTTGCGCCGCGCCTCCGAGCAGCGTGATGCAGGCCACCACGAGCAGATACCCCAGCACGTTAAAACGAATGATACGCCGCACCGCGAACACGATCACCGCCAGCAGGATCGCTTCGGCAAGAAATTGCTTCGCGAAGTCAGCCCCGTTTCCCCATGCGCTCCCGGTGAGAAACAAAGCGCCGAGCAGGAAAAACAAAAACCGTAGCCAGCGCGCTCTGAGGGTACCCGTTACAAACGCCGCGAGAAAACCGATAAATCCCGCATAGAAAAGGCCGCTAATCAGCGCGCCTCCGAAAATCGAGCCGGTGGGAAGCACGGCGTCAAAATACTGTCCGAAAGAAGAAGGGTAGCCGCGATGCACGGTCGGCAAATGCAGCGAAGCAAATTCAATCAGGCGTCGAAGTCCCAGAAACCCGGCCGTGCCGCATAATCCGACCCAGAGCGCATCGCGATAATACACGCCCGGCATGCGAGTTCCGGCTGGCAAGCGCTCCGTTCCGAACGCGCGATTGCTGAAATACGATGCGATACCGAACAACAGCGCCAGACCACCGGCATAAAAAACCGCGCCAATAAGAACCGCGATCGCGAAGCCGCCCATCATGGTCTTAAGAGGAATCGCCGTCTGGTACGCGTTCAGGAAAAACTGAATGCGGTTACCGAAGCCCACGATCAACACATACGAAACCAGTCCCCAACCGGACCACAAAAGCAGGCGCCTCCATGGCACCGCCCCCATTGCTTCCGAGCGCAGGTTCTTGAAGAACAGAATGATCGCGGTGATTCCCAATCCGCCAAAAAGCAAAATCGGAATCGCGATGCTGTAAACGGTGCGGAAGAATGTCCGTTCTTCCTGCTTGCGGCGCCACTCGTCGGGAATTTTGATGTACGTACGATAGTTCGCCGGCTCATTACCGAGAATGTCCAGGTCGATTCGAGCATGCGCGTGATTGGCCGAATCCGCGGGCAAAGCGCTGCCATCGTCGAGCGCTGCATTTTCCTGCCATGTAAGCGTATGGTCGATGCGGTGCGGCCGTTTGTCGGAATTCGAATCGACGAGACTCCATCCGGCCAAATCCAGCTTTTTGTCTTCGCGCAAGAACGTCTCGGCCAGCGCAACTGCCTGCTCCTTGCTTAGCGCCGCTCCCTGCGCGTCTTCCCCCAGCGTGTGGTGGACGGAGTGCAGAGAGCCGTCAGGCTTCAGAATCACCGCGTATTCCTCGACCTGGCTGTCTTTAAAATAACGCACGCGCCAAAGCGCGCCAGGCACTTCCTTTGCGTAAATCGCGTTCAGTCCGGCAACGCCGATGTGCCTGCGAAGAAATTCGTTCGCCACGGGATCCGTCGTGTCCACGAAAATCGTCGCGTGATGATACGCGTTGGGATCGAGGCCACGCTTCTGAAGTATTTCGTCCGCGCGCAAGCGGACAGTCTTCGCATCCACCGACAATTTGAGGTAATCGCCAACCGATTGCATTTTGAAACGCCATGCTGCTGCACCGCCGAGCACCAGGCAGACCGCGAGAAAAATCATCATGGCGGGCGACAGCGCATCATAACGCCGCGTGGCCGTTGCCGGACCAGCCTCAAACGGAACGGATGCAAAGCTGATTTTCTCGATGGGCTCCGCGCTGTTCAGCAAATCTTCGTCCAGTTCGAATCGCCCGCGAGACAGGTAAGAAACGCCAGCAAAAATCAGAGGCGCGAGCGCCGCCGCGCCCACCACCACGCCGGAAATCTTGAAGTACAAACTGTTCGAACGCACCAGCAGCAACCCGACCAGAGAAGCATCCACCGTGTAATGCCAGATCAGCGTCGCCATGATTCCCCAGCGCAGCATCACGACTCCCGCGACAATTCCGATCAGTCCGACTTCGAGCCCGCGAATGTACGGCGGCTCGTTCGGATAAGCGGAGTGCAGGAAACTCCAGCAAAATGCCGGCACGATTACGGCTACGATGCTCGATCCCGTCAGCCGCTTTAGAAAGGGAATTGCAAACAGCCGGAAGAGAAATTCCTCGCTTGTCGCCGCCAGCAAGCCGATGGCGATGCCGGAAATCCACGGAAAGGCGGTGTTCACGGAATTTTCGTAATTCAAATCCTGCGGAGCCCACGCGCCGAAATGCCGCGCGACGATATAGAACGCCACGATGAACCCGATGTGCGCCGCGGCCAGCGATAAGCCCACTGTCGCCGCCGAGAAAAATTCCTTCGAGCGCAATCCGCGCAGCGTGAGCAATTTCCCAAGCCGCAATTTTCCCGGCTGCGATGCGCGATACAGCGGCTCGGCTCCCGGAAGAATCAGCGAAATCGTCAGCGCCGAAGCGATCCCGAAAAGGAGCGCCTTCGCGATTTCCTCGAACACAAAGCTTCCGTAAGCCGAATTAGTGTCATAACCCATGCGATCCAGCGGCCAGTTGTTCAGCTGCATGAACGTCAGCAAAATGGCCACCACGATGCCCAGCCTGATGGCCAAGCCCCAGCCGGTTTCCCCGCGCTTTGTCAGCAAAATTCCCAGCCAAAGCGCGGATCCCATCAGCAGCAAGTACGGAATAATGGCCACCTGGTTGTAGAAAATATTCGTCGAGCGCAAATGCGCGTAGCCGCGCTCCCAGGTTTCTGGCACGTGCAGGAATTCTTCCGAGCTTCCCGCCTGCTCACCCTGCAGCGTCACGCGCAGCCGGTAGGGCGCATCCTTGGCCTTGAATCCGTGCTTCTCCCACGTGAACGACCAATCCAGCCGGTTCGGTTTTTTGCTGGAGTTCGCTTCTTCTGGAAGGAAATCCCAGCTGCTCAGGTCCATGCCCATTTTGCTGCGCAAGAATTCCTGCGCCGCCGTTTCCGCCGCCATGCGCTCCAGCGATGCTCCTGCCTGCGCTTCGGGAATCTTGTGCTCGTAGCCGACGATCTCCCCGCCCGGGCTCACCCGCACGAAAAACTCTTCTTCCTGCTGCGGCCGGAAAAACCGCACGTCCCAATACCAGATGTTCAGCTCGGTGGACATCAAGTGGTTGGCTTGCTGCAGTCCCACTTCGCGCTCGAGATACGTTTTCGCGTTGTCGTCCACGTCGAAAACGATCGCTGTTTGGTAGCCGGTGACGTTTTCCCCCAGGCTCCCGACAAACGTCCGCGCCCGCGCCAGCGCTTCATTTCGCGAAACCTTGAAATCCACCGACGCTTCCGGAAACGCCCGGAAAAAATATTTGTGCGCAAACACCGCGCCCACGATGCCCAGCAGCACCCACAGCACCAGCGCTCGCCTGTCGGAACTCGTCAGCCGGTCTTCTGCCACTAAAGCCTCCCGCATGAATCGCGATACAAAACGCTCACTCTAGTAATACGCAGCAGCATAGCGCAAGTATCGACGAATCAGTGAGTTTCCCCCGCGCCCGGTCTGTTCCCCGCAGGAATGATATAAAGAGATGTTCATGACTCTGGCCCTTTCCACCGAAGTGCGCATGATCAAAGGAGTCGGCCCGCAGCGCGCCGAGCTTCTCGCCAAGCGCGGCATTTACACGTTCGAAGA
>CAVPWC010000008.1:0-67914 GCA_963709315.1 uncultured Acidobacteriota bacterium | reverse complement strand
AGAATACGGAGCACAGCCGGATTGGCTGTGCCACTTAGGAGCCGCCGAACATGCGGAAGAGCATGGTTAGGGGATCGTAGTAGCGGTCGACGACGCGCTCCTTGAGAGGAATGATGGCGTTGTCGGTGATGTGAATTTCTTCGGGGCAGACTTCGGTGCAGCATTTGGTGATGTTGCAGAGGCCGATGCCGAGATCGTTCTTGAGCAGCGGGATACGATCGAGGCCGTCCAGGGGATGCATTTCCAGGCCGGCGACGCGGACGAAGAAGCGCGGGCCGCCGAAAGTTTTCTTGGCGTCGTGCTCGCGAAGGACGTGGCAGACGTCCTGGCAGAGGAAACATTCGATGCACTTGCGAAATTCCTGGACGCGATCGACATCGAGCTGGGAGATTTTCCAGTCCGTGCCGGGCTTCGGCTGGAAGGCGGGGATTTTTTTGTTGACGCTGTAATTCCAGGAAACGTCGGTGACGAGATCCTTGATGCGAGGGAAGGATTTCATCGGCATGACGGTGATGGGCTGATCCTTGGGGAGATCGTCCATGCGCGTTTTGCAGGTGAGGCGAGGGCGGCCGTTGACTTCGGCGGAGCAGGAGCCGCACTTGCCGGCCTTGCAATTCCAGCGAACGGCGAGATCGGGGGCGAGATGGCCCTGAATGTAGTGGAGCGCGTCGAGGACGACCATGCCGGGAGCGACGGGGACTTGATAGTCCACGGTGTGGCCGCCGACGGCGCCTTCACCGCGGAAGATTCGTAAGGTGGCTTCGGGCATCGATGAGTTCTCCAAAATGCGCTCGGGCCTTCAGGCCCGAGATTTGATGCGAACCGCTGCCGGGCTAAAGCCCGGCGCTACAAACGCCTGCAAGAACAGCGCATAAAACTAATCCGTGGCCAAAATCTCCTTCAAGTCCGCGGGCATTTCCTCGACGGGAACTTCGTGGCGCGTCATTTTGCCGCCTTCGCGAACGATGACGTTGTGCTTCTTTTCCCAGACGGGGTCGTAATTCGGGAAATCGATGCGGCTGTGCGCGCCGCGGCTCTCCGTGCGAGCTAGAGCGCTTATCGCGACGGCTTCGGAAATGGTGAGCATGGAGTTGAGTTCGCGGGTGAGATGCCAGCCGGGATTGAAAAGACGCGAGCCTTCGACGCTGGCTTTGGCGGCGCGGGCCTTCAGTTCTTCGAGTTCAGCGAAAGCTTTCTTCAAATCTTCATCGGTGCGGAAAATTCCGACGAGGCTTTGCATGACTTTCTGCAAGTCGCGCTGGACTGCGTAGGGGCTTTCGGCACCCGTGTTGGAAAATGGCTCGAGCAGTTCCCTTTCGGCTTCTTCGATTTGAGAGATGACTAGCCCGGCCGTGGAGACTTGCTTGGCGTGCTCGGCTGCGGCTTCGCCGGCGCGGCGGCCGAAGACGAGCAAATCGGAAAGCGAATTTCCGCCGAGGCGATTCGCGCCGTGAAGACCAGCGGCAGCTTCGCCCGCGGCAAAAAGGCCAGGGACGGTGGATTGCGCGGTCTCGGCCTCGACGCGAATACCGCCCATCACGTAATGGCAAGTGGGGCCGACTTCCATGGGTCCCTTGGTGATGTCCACGTCGGCGAGTTCCTTGAACTGGTGATACATGCTGGGAAGTTTTTTCTTCACGTACTCGGCGGGCTTGTGCGAGATGTCGAGGAAAGCGCCGCCGTGTTCCGTGCCGCGGCCTTCTTTCACTTCGGTGTAAATAGAGCGTGCGACGACGTCGCGCGTGGAAAGTTCCATGCGCTTGGGGTCGTACTTCTCCATGAAGCGCTCGCCGAGTTTGTTGCGCAGCAGGCCGCCTTCGCCACGGACCGCTTCGGTGACGAGAAGGCCCTGCACGCCGGGCGGCCAAACCATGCCGGTGGGATGGAATTGGACGAATTCCATATCCATCAACTCGGCGCCAGCTTCGTAGGCGAGGGTCATGCCGTCGCCGGTGCACTCCCAGGAATTGGAAGTGATGGGCCAGGCTTTGCCGATGCCGCCGGTGGCGATGACGATGGACTTGGCTTTGAAAACGATGAAGCGGCCATTTTCGCGCCAGTAAGCGAAGGCTCCGGCGATGCGGCCGCCGTCGATGAGGAGGCGCGTGACGGTGCACTCCATGTACACGTCGAAGCCGAGTTGCACGCCGCGATCCTGGAGTGTGCGAATCATTTCGAGGCCGGTGCGGTCGCCAACGTGGCAGAGGCGTTTGTAGGTGTGGCCGCCGAAAGCGCGCTGAAGAATCTGGCCCTTATCGGTACGGTCGAAGAGCGCACCCCACTGTTCGAGTTCGCGGACGCGGTCGGGAGATTCCTGGGCGTGAAGCTGGGCCATGCGCCAGTTGTTGAGGAATTTTCCTCCGCGCATAGTGTCGCGGAAGTGGGGCTTCCAGCCGTCGGCAGCGTCTACGTTGGCCATAGCAGCAGCAATGCCGCCTTCCGCCATGACGGTGTGGGCTTTTCCAAGAAGCGATTTGCAGACGACGCCGACACTGGCGCCGTGGGCGAGAGCTTCGATGGCGGCGCGCAATCCTGCACCGCCGGCGCCGATGATGAGAACGTCGTGCTCGCGAGTCTCGTAGCTGGTGGTCACAGGATCCTCAGATCGTGGAATACGCCGGCGGCGACCATGCGGATGTAAAAGTCGGTAAAACCGACGGTGATGAGACTTGTCCAGGCCAGGAGCATGTGGCGTTCGTTGAGGAAGCTGATGCCGCTCCAGGCGCTATGCCGCGGCATGCCGAATGTCGCGCAGGAAAAACAATCGAGTTTTCCGCCCGCGAGATGGCGAAGAGAGTGGCATGAAAAAGTGTAAAGCGTGAGCATGATGATGTTGACGCTCATGATGAGAGTGCCGACGCCGATGCCAAAGTGGCCGTTCCAGTCGTAGGCGACGATGGCGTCGTACCAGAGAAATGCAAGGAAGACGACGGCGATGTAGAAGAAATAGCGGTGGAGATTCTGGAGGATGAAAGGAAATTTCGTCTCGCCCTTGTATTTGCGTTTGGAAGGTTCACCTACGGCGCAAGACGGCGGATCGAGAAAAAAGGCGCGGTAGTAGGCCTTGCGGTAGTAGTAGCAGGTGGCACGAAAACCGAGAGGCCCGCCCAGGATGAGCAGCGCGGGAGACCAAGGCCACCAATGATGACTCGGATCAATGAGCGGCGAATAAAAGGGCGATAGATACGGACCCCATGCGTAATAAGCGCCCTCGAACGCTCGCAACGTGGCGTAGAGACCAAAGCCGCCGAGAAGAATAATTACAGGCAGAATTTCGACCCACCAAGCGTCGCGGCGTAGCGTGCTTCCGAGCCGCGATTCAGGCAAGAGGGTTGGCGAGCCAGCCATCTAAGGACCTCCAGTATGGCGATGGATAAATCAGTGACACAAATGTTGCAGACAGATTATATCGAAGACGCGGCAGAACGGCCAATTTTGAGAGCGGTCGCAAACTGCAGGTGTATGGGCGCCTTCCACGACTGAAGGTCGATCGTGCAAGTCCCAAACGTAAATCATTGGCTGTCCAAATCGGCGGGGGTCGAACGTCATTGTAATAGCAGAGCAAAATGGCGCTGAAACGCACAGCGGAGATTTGGAGGATCGGCCATGAATATTGGGAAAACATTGGTATTTATCGAAATCGTGCTGATGGTCGCCGCGGTATCGCTCGGGCATCACTGGTGGATCTTGGCCGCGGAGGCGTTCCTGAGACTCGCGGCCGCGGCATTGATATCGGCCGGCGCGATTTGAACGGTATGCCAGACTGGCACACAAAAAACTTGGAATAACTGTCCAAATGGTCTGGCCTCAAACGTCATCCTAGTAGAAGCACATGAATCGCTGGCTAAATCGTGAAGGAGGCTCCAAATGAAATACATCTTGATGGACTACGTGGGCGAAGCGGGCTGGCCCGCATTGACAAGGGACGAGCAAATCCACTGGTTGGGCGCTTATAAAGCCTACATGGAGGCAATGGCGAAGGCGGGCGTACTCAAAGACAGCAGAGGCCTGCAGCCGACCTCGACAGCCACAACTGTGCGGGTTCGGAGCGACAAGACCCAGGTGCTGGACGGTCCCTACGCCGACTCGAAAGAACAACTCGGCGGCTTTCATATCATCGAGGTGGCCGATCTGGACGCGGCCATTGCCTGGGCAGCTCGCTCCCCGACCGCACTGCACGGTGTCGTCGAGGTCCGTCCAGTCGTTGAAGGAACCTGGCTGACCAGAAACATCCTCGATTTCGTAAAACCAGAGTAAGCCGGAGATCAGCGTAAGTTTCGAAATCACGTTTCAATAAGAATAAAGGAGAAAAGTCATGCGCAAATTAATTGTCTTCAATATGGTGTCCGTGGATGGTTTCTTCGTTGACGGCAAGGGCGACATGAGTTGGGCCCACAAAAATGATTCCGAGTGGAACGCTTTCGTCAGCGGCAATGCCAGTGGCAGCGGCGTGCTCGTCTTCGGCAGGATTACCTACCAACTTATGGCAAGCTACTGGCCGACGCCGATGGCGCTCCAGAATTCTCCGGCCGTCGCCAAAGGGATGAACGAGATGCCGAAAATCGTGTTCTCTCGAACGCTGGACAGCGCTTCGTGGAACAACACCAAGCTGCTCAAGGGCGACCTGGCGACAGAAGTACGCAATTTGAGAAAAGAGTCTGGACCCGACATGGTCATTCTGGAAGCGGCAGCATCGTCTCCCAATTGACGCAGGAAAATTTGATCGACGAATACCAGCTCGCGGTGAGTCCCATCGTTCTTGGCAAAGGCCGTACGTTGTTCGAGGGCGTCAAAGAGAAGCTGAATCTGAAGCTGACGAGTTCGCGCACCTTTGGTAATGGCACTGTTTTTGCCTGTTACCAGCCGCTCGCGTGAAGGAAAAACATGGAAGCAGGACGGAATAAAACCATGACTTCAAAAACGGCGCGGCCTACGAGCATCACCGAATACATCAACGATGCGCCTAAAGAGGTACGCAAGAAATTGCGCATAATGCATGCCTGCATTCGCAAGGCCGCGCCCGGAGCGAAAGAGAGCCTGAAGTGGGGAATGCCGGCTTTCTCCTATCATAGGATTCTTGTTACGTTCGCCGCGTTCGAACACCATGTCGGCTTCTATCCCACGCCGTCGGCCGTGAAAGCCTTCGCAAAAGAACTTTCGAGATTTGTCACTGCTAGTTCGTCGATTCAGTTTCCTCTGAATAAGCCTCTGCCTCTTGCACTGATCCGAAGGATCACCGAATTCCGCATCCGAGAGAGCCTGCAGGAAGACGCGAAGTGGAGAACTGGACATAAAGTTAAGTCTGCAATCATTTTCTGAGTGCCGGTGAGCGCATGAACCCCAGCGAAGGCGATTCGCAAGCGCGCAGCACGGCCGACGCGGTCGCGCGCCGCAGCTACGGCAAGCTCGTGGCGTTTCTCGCCGCGCGCACGCGCGATGTAGCCGCGGCCGAAGACGCGCTTTCGGAAGCGTTCGCCGCTGCGCTGGCGGACTGGCCACGAAATGGCTGTCCGTCAAATCCGGAAGCGTGGCTGCTGACCGTTGCCCGGCGAAAGGCGATCGATATGCATCGAGGACGACTCCGCCACGAAATGGCTGGTGAACAACTCCGCGTCATGGCCGAAGGGTTGGACGCGGCAGCGGCCGAATCGGAAATTCCGGATCAGCGACTTGCGCTGATGTTTGCCTGCGCTCATCCCGCGGTCGATGCGAGTATTCGCGCGCCGCTCATCCTTCAGGTGGTGCTCGGTCTCGATGCCGCGATGATTGCCGCTGCGTTTCTCACGTCTCCCGCAGCCATGGGCAAGCGGCTTGTTCGTGCCAAAGACAAAATCCGCCAAGCTGGCATCCCGTTTCGCGTTCCGGAGCGCGAGGAGCTTCCTAGCCGCCTGGACACCGTGCTCGAAACCATCTACGCCGCCTTCGCCGAAGGTTGGTCCGACCCTGGCGGGACCGATGTTGTCCGCCTCGATCTCACCGAGGAATCGCTTTTTCTCGCCAGACTCGTGAACGAGCTCTTGCCCGATGAGCATGAAGCCCTAGGCCTGCTTGCTCTAATCCTTCACGCCGAAGCCAGGCGTGGTGCGCGCCGCAACGCCGGCGGTGATTATGTTCCTCTCGCCGAGCAAAATTCCGCGCTCTGGAACTGGCAAATGATCGAGGAAGCCGAAGCGCTTCTCCTTCGCGCCAGCACTTTGGGATCGATTGGCCGTTATCAACTCGAAGCGGCGCTGCAATCCGCGCATGTTTCTCGTCGCCGCACGGGCCGCGCCAATTGGGCCGATGTCGTGCAACTCTACGATGCGTTGTGGGCGATCTCTGCATCGCCGGTCGTCGCCATCAATCGCGCTCTCGCCATCGCGGAACTTCATGGAGCCAGCGCCGCTCTCGACGCCATGCCAGATGTCGCCGCCGACCCTCGCCTCTCCGAATACCAGCCCTACTGGGCCGCGCGCGCGGAGTTGCTGGCCAAAGCCGGCGTACACGACGAAGCGCGCCAAGCCTACGAAATCGCCATAGGGCTGGAGCGCGATCCCGCTGTCCGCCGATTTCTGCAGCAGCGGCAATCTGCATTGCCGCTATGACTTCCCTGCAGCAATGTCCCAGATCGCGGTCTCTAACTGCGGCCACCTAGCCACCTAAAGGATGGAATCGACTTCCGGATCGATGGACACGTGTGTTGCGGGAACTCCGTCAATCAAGAATTTGGTGCCATCGGCTTCGGAAAAATGGAAGAAACGGCTGATGTGGTAATCCTCGTCGTAGGAAGAAAAAAGCCGCTGCGTCTCTTCTCTCGAAAGTTGAAACGCGGCAAGCGCGGCGGGCTTGCCAAATTCGCCAGCGAGGGACACGTACAGGTCGATAAGTTGGCGGAGCGTCATGGAAGTGGTTGGGCGAGCGGGCTCTGCGCTCATAGGTATCTCTGAATGGAGTGTACTGCGACCCGCGCCTCAATAAAAGCATTTGGCGAAAGCATAGGGTTCAGCCCTGCGCTTTTCTTTCCGCACTCTGTGGCCTCTGCGCCCTCCGTTCCCTAAGTGTAAAATCTTTTTTGTGATCGTCTGGTTTGTCGAGGAACTGTGGGATTGGTAAGATATGAGCCGGGAACCAAGGAAAACTGGAGGAAAGATTATGAGTATCGCAGTCGGACAAACGGCGCCGGATTTTATGCTATTGAACCAGGATAAGAAGGAAGTGAAACTTTCGGATTTCGCGGGGAAAAAGAATGTCGTGCTGGTGTTCTATCCGCTGGACTGGAGCCCGACTTGCACGTCGGAGCACGCTTGCATGGTGAATGACATGAGGTCGTTCGACACGCTGGACGCGGAAGTCTTGGGCATAAGCGTGGACAGCATCTGGTCGCACAAGGCTTATGCGGAAAAGATGGGCATCAAATATTCCCTGCTGGCGGATTTTCAGCCGCGCGGCGGGATGAGCGACAAGTATGGCGTGTTCCTCGCGGATAAAGGAATCACTGGGCGTTCGATCATCATCATCAATAAAGCCGGAAAAGTGGCGTGGTCGAAAGACTACGACATTCCGGTGGTGCCGGATTTGAAGGAAGTCACTGCAGCGTTGTCGCAAGTGAAGGCCGCGACCGCGTAGGGAAATAAAGCAGAGGAAATAAAGCAGAGGAAATAAAGGACGTAAAAGAAGTAAAGGAAAAAGCAGGAGCGGACCTCGTTTTGCCGGGGTCCGCTTTTTATTTTTGGCGCACGAAATAAATCTTGCCAGATCGCGTCGGCCGCTATGTCATGGCGCGGAATGCTCGGACGGCTAGATTCTTGGAGGGATAGAAAAGTTAGTGATGGGAGGATTCGGGCGTAGCTAAGGAACGGACGAAGAGGACGAGTTGCCAGCGCTGCTCTTCGTTAAGGCGTTTTTGGAACGAGGGCATGGGTTTTCGGCCTTGGCTGATTTGGTAGAAAATTTCGCCGTCACTGCGGGCATCCATGCGCTTGGGGTCGGCTAGACTTGCGGGCGTCGGGTAGTAGGAGTTGGCATCGGGGCCATCACCCTTTCCGGTTTGGCCGTGGCAGTTGGCGCATTTATCGAGATAGATCGAGCGGGCAGCGGCGAGGGCTGCTGGCGAAGATTGGATGGGATTCTTGCGCAGCTTCGCGGCTTCCGGAATTGCCCAGGGGCGGTTCTGATAAAGAGCGAAGATGATGACGGTGCAAATAAGGGCGAGGAGAGTGGCGAAAACAAGTTTGCGGAGCTGAAGAGTGCCCGGCGAGTTGGAGGCGGTAGACAAGAGGAAATTTTCGCATACGAGGCTGGGAGACAAAAGAAAGAAAAAACTTTACACAGAGGGCACAGAGACCCAGAGGGCGCAGAGAAGATAAGAAACACTGAAAATTGGGCCGTAGTTACCGGCCGCGGAAGATGAGCCACAGGAGCTCGGCGTTGAAGAAAAGGATGGCGGCGGCGACGATCCACGCGATGACGACAGTGACGCGGGAGTTAGTGAACTCGCCCATTTTGCCGCGGTCGCCAGTGAATTGGATCAGCGGGATGACGGCGAAAGGCAGCTGAAAACTGAGAACGACCTGGCTGAGGATGAGCAGCCAGGTGACTTTATTTTCGCCGGCGATTCCGATGACGAGAACGGCTGGAAGAATGGCGAGCGAGCGCGTGATGAGACGGCGCAGCCAAGGTTTGAGGTGAATCTGCAGAAAGCCTTCCATGACGATTTGGCCGGCGAGCGTACCGGTGAGCGTGGAGTTCTGGCCTGAAGCGAGGAGCGCGCAGGCGAAGACGGTGCTGGCAAGGCTCACGCCGAGGACGGGGCTGAGAAGTTTGTAAGCATCGGCAATTTCCGCGACGTTGTGCATGCCGTGGGTGTGGAAGGCCGCGGCGCCGAGAATGAGAATGGCGGCATTGATGAAGAGCGCGAAACCGAGAGCCAGCGTGGAATCGAAAATGGCGTAGCGCATGGCTTCGCGGCGGTCGCGGACGGAAGAGCCGAAGGCGCGCGTCTGCACGATGCTGGAATGAAGATAGAGATTATGAGGCATGACCGTGGCGCCCAGGATGCCGATGGCGATGTACAGCATGTCGCGATTGCGAAGGATTTCGACGGTGGGAATCAGGCCGACAGCGGCTTCGCGCCAAACCGGGTGCGAGAAGAAGATTTCGTAGGCGAAGCACCCGCCGATCGTAGCGATAAGGGTGACGACGAAGGCTTCGATAATGCGGAAGCCGCGGCCTTGCAGGGCGAGGACGATCAGGACGTCCAATCCCGTGATGATCACGCCAGCCAGAAGCGGAAGCCCGAAAAGAAGCTTGAGCGCAACGGCGGAGCCCAGTACTTCGGCAAGATCGCAAGCCGCGATGGCGATTTCGCAGATGATCCACAGTGCGACCGACGTCCGGCGCGAATAGTGTTCGCGGCAAGCTTGCGCCAAATCGCGGCCCGTGGCGATGCCTAGTTTTGCGGAGAGCGCCTGAAGAAACATCGCCATGAGGTTGCTGATGAGAATGACGCTGAGAAGCGTGTAGCCGAATCGCGAGCCGCCGCCGATGTCGGTGGCCCAGTTGCCCGGGTCCATATAGCCGACGGCAACCAGATAGCCGGGGCCGGCAAACGCGAGAACTTTGCGAATCCAGGACGCGGTGTGAGAGATGGGGATGGTGCGATGAGCCTCGGGGAGAGAGGGCACGTTCTCACGGCTGGGCTTTAAAGAGGGCGAGGAAGCAGCGGCCGGAGCGGAAGCATCGGCGGGTTCGGTTTCGAGTTGGTGAGGGAACGTGGGCGCCATGAATCTATTAAAGGATACTAAGTGACAGAATTTTAGTTAACTACGGTAAACTTCCATATTAAACTAGCTTTAATGAAGACGCTTGTCAATAGGACCGAGGCAAATTGTTCCATTTTTGCGAACCAGGGTGAGAGGAAGAGTGTCGTTGCGCGAGCGCAATAGAGGGGGCTGTGATACCTTCGGACCAGATGTGAAGCGTGCAGACGATTAGGGAGACGACGATGGAAGAGCAGCGGCCGGTACCAGGGCAAGTGCAGATCAAAGCGGACGAGAAGGAGTTGCAAGGGCAATACAGCAATTTGGTGATGCTGCACCACAATGGCGAAGAGTTCACGCTGAATTTCATTTATATTTTTCCGAATGGAGCGCAGGGGAAATTATTATCCAGCGTCATCGTCAGCCCTGGACATGCAAAAAGGATTTGGCGCGCGTTGAGCGAGAATATCTCGCGCTATGAAACGCAGTTCGGGCCGATCAAGGAAGCGCCTGAAGGCGGCATGCCACCGACCCCAAACGTGGGCTTCGTGCAGTAGGAGACAGGCTGGAGAGGCAAAGGAGATCGAGGAAGTATAGGCAGTAGAAGATTTCGGCGAAAGCATAATTTCCTTTCTGTCGACCGATGTGCTGCCAGGCGGGGAATCCCGGATAGCCGAGCGTATTGTGTGATGGCGGCGCCGTGTTAAACTATTTGCCTGCGTTGTTGGAAGGGCCTGTAGCTCAGGTGGCTAGAGCGCGCCCCTGATAAGGGCGAGGTCGGTGGTTCAAGTCCACCCAGGCCCACCATTTCCAGACACTCCCACGGATCGAAATTCCGCGCGGTGAACTCGCGTTCATTCATAGCGTAGAGCGACGATGGGATCGACGCGCATGGCGCGACGCGCGGGAACGAAACACGCCGCGAGAGCGACCGCGACGAGAAGCGTGACGACGGATAAAAAGATGAGCGGGTCCGTGGCTCTTACGCCGTAAATCAAAGTAGAGAGAAGCCGGGTCATAGCGAGAGCGGCGATGATGCCGAGGACCACGCCTGCCAGAACGAGTTTCAGACCTTCACCCAAAATCAGCCGAAGGACATCGCGCGGATGGGCACCGAGCGCCATGCGCACGCCGATTTCACGGGTGCGTTGCGAGACGGCGAAGGAAATGACTCCATAGATGCCTACGCTGGCCAGAACCAGAGCGAGCACCGCGAACAATCCCAAGAGAAACATCATGAAACTGCGAAGCGCAAGAGAGTGGGAGAGCACTTGCTCCATGGAGCGGATCGAGCCGGTGGGAACCGTTGGATCAACGGCGGCGATGGAGTCGCGCACCGCTCGACCGAGACTGAGAGGATCAACGTTGGAGCGGACAAGAACAATTCGTGGGAACCAGCCCTCGAAAAGCGCCGAGGTGCCGTAGGAGGCCTGAGCCGCAGGAATGAAAGTCGCAGGAGGCGCGGGTTGATCGAGGTAGGACTTCACGTCGCCGACTACGCCTATGATCTCGCAGGACGTTTTGCCGAGAAAAATGTGCTCGTCGATCGGACTGCTACTGGGAAAGTGTTTGCGGACGAAGGCCTGGTTGACAATGACGACTTTGTCGGCCGTCTCGGAATCCGACTCGGAAAATTCGCGTCCTTGACGCAGCGGGATGCCCATCGCGCGGAAAAAGCCGGGCGTGATCTCTCGATAGTCGACGCTGTACCAATCTGGGGAATTGGGCAATCGGACGCCGTTGTTGCCGCCGCGCTCGAGGGGCAGGCCGGCGGCGATAACCGCAGCGGCATCCACGCCGGGAATGGCTTCGAGACGCTGAACGATGGCGCGGTCAAAATTCTCGATTTGGCTTCGGAATTGTAGTTCGAGCCGATCAGCCAGAATTGCGCGGAAAGAATGCGCTGAGGATTGAAACCGGGATCGGTGTGAATGAGTTTTGAAAATGTGGCGATCATCAGTCCGGCGCCGGTGAGCAAGATTACGGAGATGGCGAATTCGCCGATGACTAAAAGTTGTCGCAAGCGCGCACGGCCGGGAGCGGCGCTGGAGCGGCCTGCGCCTTCCTTGAGGGCTTCGTTAATTCCGGTCCGGCTGGCATCGAGAGCAGGAGCGAGGCCGAAAAGAACTCCTGTGAGTAGGGAAACGAAAAATGTGAAAGCAAAGACCCAGCCATCGAGATGTACGTCAGAGACGCGTGGCAAGTCGACTGGGGCAAGCGCCATGAGGGAGCCAAGACCCAAATAAGCTAAGAGTAAGCCGACCGCGCCGCCCGCGAGAGCAATGAGCATGCTTTCGGTGAGCAATTGCTGGAAGAGCCGGCCCGGGGATGCACCCATGGCGATGCGAACAGCGATTTCGCGTCCGCGCAAACTGCCGCGAGCGAGGAAGAGATTGGCGACATTCGCGCAAGCAATCAGCAGCACGAAACCTATGGAACCAAGCAGAAGCAAGAGGTAGGGACGGACGTCAGCGCCGATCATTTGCAGGTACGGCCGGAAGCTGATCTTGAGTTCCTTGCCAACCACACTCGGGAAATTCGCGGCGGAAGTCTTGCGTGACGATATTCATTTGCGCTTGAAGCTGAGCGGGAGTGACTCCCGGTTTGAGGCGGGCGAGCACGCCGATGTTTTCTCCGCTGCCTGCGGTTTTGGCGACGAGTGCGAGAGGCGTCCACACATCGGCCGAGCCGCTGTTCGGAAGATCCGTGGCCACCGCGATGGCGGCAAAATCACGGGGCATTACGCCGACCAGCGAAAATGGTTCGCCATTCAGCAGGATGTTGCGGCCGATGAGCGCGGGATCAGAGGCGAAGCGGCGCGCCCAGAGGTTGTAGCTGATAATGGCAACGCGCTGGCCATCGCCGGCGTTGTCTTCGGGAGAAAAGTCGCGGCCGAGGGCGGGGTGGATTCCCAGGACGCTGAAATAAGAAGAATCAACGGGCATACCCCGCAAGTGCTCGGCGGCATTTCCAACGGCCAAGTTATAGCCGACAGAAGTGTAGCCGGCGATATTCTCGAACGGCTCTTTGTAGCTCTGCAATTGCTTGAGCTCGCGAGAATCCAAATCCATTTCGTCGCTCTGCTCTTTGTAGCTTTCCGCGAGTTGGACGATGCGATCGGGATGAGGAAAGGGGAGCGGGCGGAGGAGGACGCCGTAGACGATGGTGAAGATGGCGGTGTTCGCGCCGATACCGAGAGCGAGAGTCAGAACGGCAACGAATGTAAAAGCAGGTGATTTTGCCAGGACGCGGAGGCCGAATCGAATGTCTTGCCAGAGGTTGGTCATGCAGCACCTCGCGGGACGCCAAGTTTGGGCGGATATGTACTGAAATCAGTTATACACCGGTCCTCAACTGGAAGACGACTTAACCTGATAAATCATTTCAGGCAAACAGCTAGGTGCAGAATCCCGAATTGATTGTTCGGCCCTGTTCAATACGGAAACACATTAATGTCCCACAGGTTTCTGGTCGGGCGGAGGCATGGGCGGAGGGGTGAACTTGGCGTCGTCGACGGGAACGTTCTGCTGGGCTTGCTCGATTTGAATGGTGAAACGGTTGCCGGGACGTGCGAGCGTCCAGCGGAAAGGAATCTGCACGCCGTCGGAGTCGCGGTAGTCGGCGTAGTCGATTTGTGTGGGATTGCGCCCGACGGCGGTTTGGGCGTAACGGACGAGGCGAAGCAAGAGACCGGATTGTTGATCGAAATAGAGGCGTAAAGGCGTCTGGCCCTCGTTTTGGCCGATTACGAGATAGGTGTCGTGGCCATCGATTTTCTCGCCTGGGCGAACTACAAATTTCTTGTAGAGAGTTTTGACATCCGAGGCGAAATAGAGGTCGGCGCTAATGCGTTCGGCGTCATTTTCGGCGGCGGACATGAGATGCGCGTGGCCGTTGTTGCTGAGCCAGCCTTGCGTGCCATCGAAAGCCGTGATGCTCTCGCCATTGGGAAGATGCATGACGGAGAGGCGCTTGCCGGGAGCTTTTGAATAGACTTCGATGGGAAGCTGGTGGCCGTTGGCGGTGATTTGGCCTTTTTCCACGAGGGTAGTGACTTTCTTGAGAGCGGGTTCGCCACCGATCGCGGCGAGATATTTATCGAGAAGCTGACCGGCGGGAGGGAAGACGGGCTTTTCTTCGCCGGAAGCTTTCGCGCGTTCCGCGTCGGGCTTGGGCTCCTCGTCGGCGATGATGGGAGTGCCGACGGGATTAGCAGCGCCGCGATGGCAGGAATAGCAGGTGACTTCGAGGTGGCCATCGAAATTGTCTTTGTTGATGGCGAACATCATCTTCATCATTTTGCGAGCGGTAACCTTCGGCTTTTTGTCGTCCTTATCGAATTCCATTTTCTGACCTTCACGGACATGGCAGAACTCACACTCCACGCCAAGCGATGCCGTGATGAACTGCATGGAGGGAAAGATTTGATCGGCGGGAACGTCATTGAGAACCTTAAGATTCTTGAATTCATCCCCGGCGGGCTTGGGAGAGGCGGGCGAAGGCGGCGCACTGGATTGAGCTTTCGCTCCCACAATGGCCAATCCTGTCGCCAGGAATAATCCGCACAAAGTAAAAGTGCCGTTGCGCCGGTTCGAAATCATCCTAAGCCTCCAAGCCATAAATTTTCTGGAAGAAGTGTAGCAGAAAGTTGGAGCGGTCATCCTGAGAAGGATGACCCTACGGAACGCGGAGCGAGTTAGGCGGAGAGGTCACCGCGTTTCGCGAGAGCAGTGATGCGGTCCGCGGCGCGGAAGGCGAGCGCCTCGATGGTCAAGGTGGGCTGGCCGCGGCCCGAAGTGACCAGGCTGCTTCCGTCACAGAGAAAAAGATTTTTTACGTCGTGCGTTTGATGATCGGCGTTGACGACGGAAGTCTTCGGATCATTGCCCATGCGGCAAGTGCCGAGCAGGTGCACGCTAAATTCCTGCTCGCGGGCGGGAAAAGACCACTTTTTCAGTGCGCCAGCGGCATCGAGAAGTTCGGCGGCGCGAACGTTCATCCAGTTGCACAATTTAATGTCGTCGGGATGATCCTTGTAGGTTACGCGCAGCGCGGGAAGCCCCCAGGCATCTTTCAGTTCGGGATCGAGCGAGACACTATTGTTTGCGACGGGAAGCGAAGTGCCGTGGCAAAAGATGTCGAAGGTGCGGGGGAAGTCGTGACTCAAGACATCCTTGAAGGCCGTGCCCCAACGCGGTGAGCCTGGCGGCATGCTGCCGAGCGCGAATTGCATGGGGGTATCCGTGAAGCGGGCATCGAGTCCGCCGCCGCCGCGGAAACCGACTTTATCGGGGTCGAGCTCGTAAAAGTCATGAAGGACGCGGCTGACGGCGAAGCCCTTGTAGTCGTTGAGAGGATGCTCAAAAAGACCGCGAGAAATGGCGGCGCTGTTGAACATAAGATGTTTGCCGACGATGCCGCTGGTATTGGCGAGGCCATCGGGAAATTGTTTGTTGGCGGAAAGAAGAAGCAGGCGGGGCGTTTCCGCGCCGTTCGCGGAGACGATGACGGCTTTGGCTTTCTGGAGCTGGACGGTGCGCTTTGCGTCGAAATAGACGGCGCCGATGGCGCGGCCGTTTGAGTCCAGCTCGATGCGATGCACGTAGGAATTCGGGCGGATTTCGCAGCGGCCCGTCTGCTCGGCCATGCGCACGGCGGAGGCGAGCGAGCTGGATTTCGCGCCCACTTCACAGCCGAATCCAAGACAAAATCCACAATTGATGCACGCGCTGCGTCCCGGCCGCGGCTGCGACAATATAGCCATGGGCGAGGGGAACGGATGCCAGCCAAGTTTGCGCGCTCCTCGTTCGAAAAGCACGCCGCTCGACTTTACGGGAAGCGGCGGCATGGGATACGGCTTTGAGCGAGGCGGATCAAAAGGACTGGCGTTGGCCTGACCGGAAATGCCGATCTCCCATTCCACTTTGGTGTAGTAGGGCTCGAGATCAGCATAGGTAATCGGCCAGTCCGCCAAAACCGCGCCGGGAGCCGGGCCAAATTTGCTGATCTCGGTGAAATCGATTTCGTGGAAGCGCCAGAAATTCGCGGTGAAGTGAACGCTTGTGCCGCCAACGAGGCGGCCATACATAACGGCACGCTGGTGTTTGGCTTTGTCGTTCGGTGTTTTGCGGAAGGTATTGGGCTGAAGATCGGGGTGATTGGTCAGCAGGTCCTGTCCACGGACCTTAATTTCGTCGTGAACGAAATCTTTCTCGGTGAGATAAGGCCCCTGCTCGAGAACAACGACGCGGAAACCGTTGCCGGAAAGCTCCTTGGCCAGAATGCCGCCAGCTGCGCCGGAGCCGATGATAACGAAATCAACTTCGTCCGTTGTTTTGTACTTGGGCTGCTCAGTCATCATGATTTCGTTTTGTCCGCGTCCGGGGAATTCGGTTGCCAGCCGGGATAGTCCTTGTCGTAGTAGCCGAAGGGCGGCTGGAACATGTGGTCAGGAGCGCGGCCGATGGCTTGCCAGCCGACGCCATCGCGATTGCCGCGCCGGCCGGAATCAGGGTCGATCAGAAAACCGGTAATGGTGTCGACGCGAATCATCTCGAAGAATGACTCCGCGGCAGCTTGATGGGGCGACGCCGGAGCTTTGCGGCCGGCGAAGTGCTTGTCCAATGACTGCAGGATTTGATCTTGCTGCTCGGATGTGGCGGCGGAAAATTTCTCCGTGCCTGGAAACATTTCGCTGACGACAGCCCGCACTTGCTGCAAGCCCTCGCCATACTTTTTTTGATTGGCTTTTGCAAAAGTGACGAGCGCGCGGTCGATAAAAAACATGACGCCCGCTTCGTGCGCACCCGGAGTATCCGTCGTGGGAATGATGCGGGCCGAGATGGCTTCGACTTCGACAGCTTGTTCGGGTGAAAAAAACTCAAACTTACCGGGCGCCGAAGACTTGGCCGCCTGCCGCGCGTGGCTGGCAGCGTCGAGCATCGCAGGCCAGTGGGCAGACATCCAGGCCGCGGAAACTCCCGCCAAACTTTGAGACAGCATCTGCCGGCGTGTGAAAGTGTTCTTCATAAGTTTTTCAGATCACTGAGCGCGAAGTGAATGTATGCTGTGAATCAAGCAGGGTCAAGATGAAATCAGGCAAGCGCGGAATGCATGCAGGCCGAATTGGCTGCCTCGTTTGCAGAGAATTGCGAAGCTAGTGTACGATTTTGTCTTCCCTGGGGAAAAATCAATTTCCAGATTGGCTGCAGCGAAAGAATGGCTACCCTTACAGGCGCGATAGGGACGGGAAGCAAGTGGCTGCTCGACAAGATCGTCGGCGTCCTGGCAGCCACGGGCGTTAATCCCAATTTTCTGACGTTTCTGGGCCTGGTGGTGAATTTCGTCGCCGCGGCAAATTTTGCTTTGGGACATTTCCGGATTGGCGCGCTCATCATTTTTTTCGCGGGGTTCCTCGATATTTTGGATGGACAAGTGGCGCGGCGCCAAAACCGCGTGACCGCGTTCGGTGCTTTCTACGATTCGACGCTCGACCGGTATGCGGACATGGCGCTATACATGGGGCTGCTGGTGTATTACTCGGTCAGCGGACGCACGCCCTACGTGGTGCTCGCGGCGGTCGCGACGGCTGGATCCGTGATGGTCAGTTACGCGAGGGCTCGCGCGGAATCGCTCATCCCGCTCTGCAAAGTCGGCTTCATGGAGCGCCCAGAGCGGCTGGTCTTGTTGATCATTGGCGGCCTCATGAACCGCATGGGCGCCGTGCTTTGGGTCATTGCCGTGGTGTCGACAATTACGGTGATTGACCGCATCGTATTCACCTGGCAAGAAACCAAAGCGGGCCGCATCATTCCATGGATCAAACTCCCGTCCTGATTCGCGCGCTTTAAGCGCCAGCAGCAACCCGACAGACTATGTTTGAGATTTATCCAGCCCTGCTTCGACAGGGGTGGAGATGATTTCCCGCACCCGGTTGCACAGCGCGGGGACCTCTCGCTTGCTCATTCCTTTTGTGTCGATCGTGTCATGAAGATAAACGGTGACGGTCGCCGGCCACAGCATCCAATGGCCGGTGCGGTGGTGTTTGAAGGAGCCGACCAAACTCACGGGCACAATCGGAATCCCCAGTTGTTGGGCGACGCGGAAGCCGCCCTCCTCGAATTCGTCAACGTGGCCGTCGCGCGTGCGCTTGGCTTCCGGAAAAATGATCAGGCTCGTGCCTCCGTCGATGGCATCTTGCGTGAGCCGCCACATGCGTTTGAGATCGGAAGGACGACGTACATCGGGAACGGGAACGTTTCCGAAGCGTTTCATGAGCCAGCCGTAGGCCGGAATTTTGAAATGAGATTCCAGTTCCCAGCCGCGGACGTATTGGGGGATAGCGCAATAAAGCAGGAAAGGATCGAAGAGATTGACATGATTCACCATGAAGAAACATGTGCGCTGAGGGTCAAAACCGGGTGAGCGAATAAATTCCACTCCCGCTCCGGAGAGAAATACAATGCGGCGGCAGAAACTACGCTGGAGCCAGTCATGCTTATGCGGGTCCAGGAAGATTCCGAGGAAAACGAGCAGCGGCGCAATGACAAAGAAATGGAGGCCACTGAGAATCCACAGAAACGCGCTGCGCAGGGCGAGCAAGGCGCTCTTCATATATAGATGTCCACGGCGGCAGGAAGAACATCGAGGGAGATGCATTCCAGCGCGGCGATTTCACCGTCAATCAAGACGTCCAAGGGCACCTGAACGCCAAATTCGACGCGGCGGACAGCGCGGCGCGAAGCCAGGGGATGTTTGATGTGCGTGCCGTCATACAGCTTGGGGAGCATACGCAGCAGTCCGATGCGGCCGATGGGGCCCCAGCGCACAAATTCGATCAAGCCGTCCGTGGGATCGGCTTGAGGGGCGATGAGCATCGTTCCGCCGGTGAATTTGCTGTTGTTAAAGGAGAGAAAAAGACAGCGGGTCTCGTCCCATTCCTTGTCGTCGTCGCAACGCAAACGAAAAGCGCGACGCCGCAGCTGAACGACGCGCACAAAAACGCCGAGCAGATAGCCAAGATAACCGAAAGGCTTGAAATAGCGATTCGTGAGAGCGCCGACGTCGGCGGTGAAGCCCAAGCTGAGAAGATTGAAAGAGTAGACGTCCCCTTTGGCGTGAGTCAGGCGCAGGAGATCGACAGGCCGGGTTCGGCCCTCGATCAAAGCTTGCAAAGAGGCGTTGGCGCCGTCCTTTGTAAAATCGCGAAGAAAGGAATTGCCAGTTCCGAGAGGCAGAAAACCTAGAGCGATGCGCTCCTTGCCCCCGGCGCGTCCGAAAACTCCGTTTAGAATTTCGTGCGCCGTGCCGTCACCGCCGACGGCAATAAAGCGGCGATAGCCCTGCTGATAGGCTTCGCGGGCAAGCTCGATGGCATGGCCGGGGCCCATCGAAGCAACAACATCGATCTTCAGCCCCTTCTCACGCAAACCGGCAAGAGCCGGCCCGGCGAGCTTGGCCGAGCGGCCACCACCAGCGGCCGGGTTGACGATAGCGAAGAAATGATTTTTCAAAGACGCCTTAATGCCTCACGCGAAATGCCGCTACTTGGCCCCTGTTACAAGGGCAGAAACGCAGTGGCGCGATCGAGTTTCGCAAGCTGCTCCGCAAGCGCGTTCCTCTTTATCTTCAAAGAGGCCGTGCGCGGAAAGTCCTCGCCGAAAAGAACGACTCCATGGATGCGTTTATAGTTCAGAAGCTTGTTGTTGCGCGCGGAAATCTCGCGGCGGAGTTCCTCAGTGTAAGTTTGGCCGGGCTCGAGATGGAGCGCAAGCAAGAGCTGCTCGCCGACCATCGAGCGTTGCGGCCAGATATAGTTGGCGGCGAAAACGCAGAATTCCTTGACGGGAAGGCTCTCGAACACCGCTTCGATGTCCTCCGGATAAATGTTTTTTCCTTCCTCGGTCACGATCATGTTTTTCTTGCGTCCGAAAAGCTGCAAATGCCCCGTGCCGTCGAATCGGCCCAGATCGCCGGTCCTCAACCATCCGTCGACGATGGCCTCGGCTGTAATTCCGGCTCGTCGAGGTAGCCGGACATGATTGTTTTGCTGCGGACGGCGACTTCGCCGATGCCTTCGACGTTCGGGTCGATGATGCGCACTTCCATGCCGGGAAGTGGCTTGCCGACCGTGTCGGCGCGGAATGGCTTTAGGTCGTTAACGGTGATCGCGGTGCCTGCTTCGGTCAGGCCATAACCGTTGGCGACGGGAATGCCGAGATTGTAAAAAAATTCCAGAGTCTGTGGCTCGGTGAACGCGCCGCCGACGATGATGGTGCGGAGTTCGCCTCCGAAAGGATCGTGGACTTGCTTGAGCAAGCGGCGGCTCAGGCCGAGGCGCGGACGGCTTTTTGTGAACGCTTTATTGATGGCAACCAGTGCGTTGAATATTTTGCGCCTGCCCGCTGGGAGCTCATCGAAACGCGCCTGCAAACCTTTCTGCAGATTTTTCAGCACGAGCGGAACGAGGCTGACGTACGTAATTTTATATTTTGAAAATGCCTCGCGGACATATTCCGGCCGCAGCGTGCGCAGATGCACGACGGCAGCGCCACAAATGAAAGGGCCGAAGAAACCGACCATGAAGTCGATAGCGTGATTGGTGGGCAAAATGCTGAGATAACGCACGCCCGGCGAAAAAGGATAGAGCGAGGTGAGCGCAACGCATTGTTCGAGGTAATTCTCGTGCGTCATCATGCAGCCTTTGGGACGGCCGCCAGTGCCGGAGGAATAGACAATGCACGCCACGTCCTGGCGCTTGCGTGGAACAAAAGTTGGTTCGCCACTGGCCCGAAATTCTTCCCAGCGTTGAGCGCCGGCGAGATCGGCGTTTTGGGGCGCTTCGGTCACCAGGATGGTACGCACGTTCGCGGCCTCGCTTCGGCGAGCCGCAACGCTCAATTGCCGCCAGATGGGATATTCGGCGATCAAAACCTTTGCGCCAGAGTGCTTGAGGAGTTGCCATTGCTCGTCCGGGGTGAGTTTGTAATCGAGCGGCACCAGAACTCCGCCGGCATGAAAAATCGCGTAAGCGGAAATCAGCCACTTGGACTGATTCGTCATGATGATGCTGGCGCGTTCGCCCCCTGCGAAGCCCGCGTCTTGCAACGCTTTCGCGAGCGGGTGGGCGCGGTCTTTGAACTCGCGGTAGGTTAGCCGCTCTTTTTCACGTTCCCGGTCGGCCTCAATCAGGCAGACTTCACTTGAGAATTCATCGAGCGCGTCTTTCAAAGCCGCGCCAATGGATTGATATTTTGAAAGGTCCAGCATTACAGGCGGGATTGAATCCGCGAAGCGAGTGTGCGGAAGTCGCTTACGCCCTGCACTTCGTAATCGGGTAATTCGATGCCGAAATGGTTTTCAAGGCGGCTGAGCATTTCGAGCGTTTGCAGGCTGTCGATGCCGAGCTTTTTGAAGAAATCATCTTCGGGCGCGAGCGAGCCCGCCGGCACATTGAAGTGTTTCGATGCCAGATCAAGGACTTCCTGGGTGGTTTGCTCAAGAGTGCGCATGGAAGTCTAAATTTACCATTTTCAGGCCGAAGAAAGAAAATCCGGCGCCCCCTGCCGCGGGCGCGGGTGGCCCCGATGGATTCAGGGCAGGTACGGCATCGCGTCCTTGGACTCGACGAATTTCTTGAGCGCGGCCATCACGGTGGGCCTCGCGAAGAGCTCGCAGAACAGTTCAATTTCGCGGCGCAGCTCTTCCTGCGGAACCGGCTTGACGAATTTCTTGGCCGTGGTTCGGGCGACGGCATCGAACTTCGTGATTTGCGCAGCAGCTGCGCGCGCGGCTCTCAAAGTCTCGCCTTCCGCAACCACTTGCGCCCCCAATCCCGCACTCTGAGCACGCGCGGCGTTGACGCTTCGGCCGGTGAGCAGCAAATCCCGTATGAAGGCGTTGCCGACGTCGCGCTTGAGACGCGGTATCCCGCCGAACCCGGGGATTAGGCCAAGCCGAAGTTCGGGAAAGGCAAAGCGGGCCATTGCGTCAGTAATGAGGATGTCGCAAGTGAGAGCAAGTTCAAAACCCCCGCCAAAACAAACGCCGGTAACGGCTGCGATTGTCGTGAATGGTGCGCCGTCAATGGCATTGAACACCGTGTGCACGCGTTCAATAAATTGGCGGACGCCGACGAGCCGCTCTTTCTCGGAAAGTTGCGCGGCCGTGTGGTAAAGCTCGCGCAGGTCAGCGCCGGCCGAAAACCCGTGTCTGCGGCTGCTATGGATGATGCAGACGGCCGTGTCCGGTAGCAGTGCGGGAAAAGCGGCGACAAATTGTTCGAGCTCCGCGAGCATGGCGGTGCCAATTTCATTTGCAGGCTCGCGATCGAGCGTTAACTCGATTACGCCATCGCGCCATATCCAGCGAAGTGCGTTGCCGGTGAACGACTTCACGCAGTGCTCCCGGCGGCGGCTTTGCTTTCCATCGCCTCGGCGTACATCGCGCTGATCTCCGCCGCGAATCGCGCGTTGATGGCGTCGCGCTTCAACTTGCCCATCACGGTCAAAAGTCCGCTCTCCGGCGTGAAGCTGTCGGCGAGCACCGTAAAATTGCGAATTTGACGGTAGTGCGGAAGCTCGGAATTCAATGCGTCCAAAGCCGGTTGCACCGCAGCTCGTTCCACCGCGCCTGTAATGAGCGCGCACAAAAAGCCGCGTCCATTGCCGACCACAACGACCTGCTGGGCGTTAGGAAGCAGCCGGCCCAGTTTCTCTTCGATGGTTTCGGGAGCTATCTTGTGGCCCGAATTCAGTACGATAAGATTCTTGATGCGGCCGATGATGCGCCAATTGCCGCGCGCATTCACTTCGCCTTGATCGCCGGTGTGAAACCATCCATCTTGCAGCACACGCGCTGTATCCTCAGGACGGTTCCAATAGCCCGGAAAAATATTCGGACCGCTCACGACAATCTCGTCATTTTCACCGATTTTCAGCTCGACGCCATTGACCGCCGTGCCCACGTAGCCAAGCTCGACGGGAGCTCGAGGATCATCCAGCGTGCAGATAGCGGTCGTTTCGGTGAGGCCATAGGCCTGGAGCACCGGAATGCCCAGCATCAGGAAAAACTGCTGCGTCTCGGGCGCAAGCGGCGCTGATCCACAAATCAGCGCGCGAATATTCGGCCCAAAGCGCTCCTTGATTTTGCCGAAAATTAGCCTGCGGCCGAGCCCCAGCCACAAAGCATCGGCGGCACGTCCACGGGCCGCATGTTTGCGCTGCCAGGCTTGCCGCGCCTTGGCATAAAGCGAACGAATCGGTGCAGCCCGCTTCGAAACCGCGTCTTCGACGCCACGGCGAACGCGTTCGAGAAGCGTGGGCACGTTCAGGAAGTAGTGGGGCGAAGCCAGGCGAATTTCGTCGGCGAGTTTGGTTAAATCCGTCGAAAGGGTCAGAACGCTCTCGCGGGAAAGACAAGTCAGCAAGGTAATCCACGACGCCGCGAAACTGAATGGTCCGTAATGGAAGACGCGGTCGGGCTCGTGCGTGTCGCCCATCAGCAGATCGAGGCGCTCACGGGTGCAGGAAAGCATGTGGGTCACATTGCCGACGTTCAAGCAAACGCCTTTGGGCTCTCCCGAAGTGCCAGAAGTGTAAATAATGGCGACCAAATCCGCGTCCTGGCGAGGGTTCGGCCCATCGAGCGGCGGCGCTTCCGCTGCGGACGCCTGCAACACCTCATCGAATAGGACGAGCCTCCGAGAGCTCGACCATTGCGCCGGCAAAGCTTGCGCCACGGCCTCGCCCAAAGCTCGATCGCTGGTGAACAGAAATTGCGGCAGACAATCCTTCATCATCGCCGCCAGTTCCGCAGGCGCCTGCCGCGCATAGAGCGGCACGACGATGATACCTTCGGCAAGCAAGGCGAGGTTGAAGGCTACCCAACTCGCAGAATTGGGAGCGAGAAGCGCGCAGCGCTCGCCTGGCTGCAGCCCCGTGCGCCGCAGATGAGCGCGCACTCTCTGAACCTGCTGGAGCAATTCCCTTCCCGAAACGCTGACGAACTGCTGGCCATGGATTTCGCGAAGCACAACGCGGCTATCGGCTCTTTTCAGTTGCGCGAAGATGTCGTCGAGAAAATTCGCCATGGCGGCCGGGCCGGGCATCACCGCGACGCAGTTCCGGCTACGGAATGTTGCGGTGCGGCGGCGGAAGTGTCGTAGCGCTCGACGAGTTGTCGCAAGGTGTCACTCAACGGCGGGAGATAGTCTTCCCAGGAAAGAATTCCGGAGCGCAGCGGGAACTCCGGATACGTGCGGCGCATGGCGTCTTCCAGAAAAGTCCCCATTCGCGCCATCACTTTCAGATTGCGTACGACGGTTTTACCGATGCCGTCGCGCACGGATTCCGCCTCCGCCACCAGCGTGTCCATCATTTTTATGAGTTTGGGTTCGAGGTCGGGATCGTCTACGGTCAAAAAGAGATGTTGATGCCCGCGCTCGCGCATGAGATTCCGGATGCGCTCATCCATGGTCACTCCGCCCGACGCGACGAGCGCCGGCATGGAGGTCACGATGCCATGATAGCGCGACGAAACCATAAATGTGGCTTGGCGCAAAATGGCAACCATTTGAAACATGTCGTAATCGTCGGACGTAAAAATCGGCAAGCCCGGCAACGCGGCGGCGATGTCGCGGCATGCAACCGCGTCCAGCCTCTCCATCGCGACGAGGACCGGAAAAACGCGGTGACGCTGCGTGAAAGATTGCAGCGAGTTGATGAAAGCAGAAATATAGCGCCGGTATTTTGCTTCGACTTCCGATCCCGATTGGAAAAAGTAAACTGTGCGGTACTGGCTGTCCTTATACGCGCCCGTCGTAATGCGAGCGATGTATTTCCCGATCGAGGCCTTGACCGGCCAGACGAACGGATGAATCGGACAAACCACGAGCACCGGAGTTTTCTCATCCCAACCGGCGTCGCACAAGGCTTTGCGGCCGTACGCAGGCGGATGCGGCTCGAAGGTCCAAGCCGTGTCCGTTCCAAGTTCCGTGGGAATTCCCATGGAGCTGAGAAGCTTCTGCGACTCCTGGTTGCGCGTGATCACCAGGGAATCGTGCACGTAGCGCTCGCACATTTTCTCGAGGAGGCGGTCCATGTGGCCCGCTTCGCCGCCGTAGCCGAGCGAAAGTTTGTTTTCCGCGGAAGCTAGACCCAGCGAGCCGATCATCATGGTGGTCAGCGCATTGGCGAACTTGCTTTTGAACATCGAGCCTTCACACGCGATCACACCATGATTTTGCCGTACTTCGCGGTACAAAAACGGCGGAAAAACATCCGGAAGATAAACCTGGCGAGTGCCTTCGAAGTAGCCGCGCGTGCGATCGAAACTCTGCGTCATCACGCTGAAATCCACATGATCCGCGCCGAGGACGTGGCGCACTTGGCGCAGCATTTCCTGTACGCGCACGTCGGAGCCGGTGTTTCGTGTGCCGTTGTACCCGGCGAATAGCAGACGCAGTTTTTCGCCCGGCGTCCAGCGCTTGCCGAGACCAAATGTCCAAGCAAATCGCCGGACTTCGATCAACGCGCTGACCCAGGCCACAAGCAGAAAGTCCGTCATGCGCGAGCGCCTCCGGCCGCTGCGGTTTTTTCCGGCGCGCCTGCGCCCATTTCCAGTTGCGGCCATGCTTTCGCCGGATAGCGAAATTTGTTTTCCCGGCTGAATTTTAGCAGCGGATACGCGTAGGTCGAAAATTTCACCGGAGCTTCTCCGATCTCGGCCACCACGCGCGAATTATCGAACACCGTGTTCCAATCCAAATAGGGCCAAAAGACTCTTAAGAGCGATGCTCCACGGGCAGCCGCACCGTTGCGCTCCGAAAGCCAGTTCACCGTGCCGGAAAACGCGCCGCCCATCCAGGGCCAGTACGCGGGACGCCGCCAGCCGCCAGCTTCCGCCAGCGTATCGGTCAATTCCTTGTAAGTCTGCGAGCCAGTGCCGGACGACAAATGATAGATCCCATGAGCCGGTTGGTCTTTCTGATGAATCGCCACGATGGCTTTGCTTACGTAATTCGCCGGCACGATATCGATTTTATCCTGAGGACGCAGCGGAAGAACAGGCAACCGCACCAGCATATCAAACGCCTGCACCATATCGAACTGCGACGTTTCCGCGCGACTGCTATCGCCCAGGATGATCGCAGGCCTGAAAATTGTGTGTGGCACGTCCGCGAGAAGCTGGTGAATCATGTACTCGCCGATTTTTTTTGTGCGCGCGTAAGGATCGTAATCGGAGCGCGCCCAGTCAATCGACGCATCTTCCGTTACGACTTCGTTGCGCCGCTTCCCCGCGACGGCCACCGTGGATACATGCGAGTACCGCCGCAGTCCATTGCGATTCTGTGCGCGCCGCGCCAGCTGAATCACCTCCAGGCCGCCGCGCAGATTGACGTTGAGGCACTGCCTTTCCGATTTGCGGTTCAAGGAGGCTGCGCAATGAATGATCGAATCGGTCGTGTCGACCAGCGCGTGATATTCGTCATCGGCGAGGCCGAATCGCTCGCTCGTCAAGTCGCCGCGAAAAATCCGCACGCGCGAGGAAAGGTAGTCGTAAAATTCGCGAAAACCGAACTGCAGCTGTAACGAGGTCCACAATCGCTCGCGCGCTTCTTCCTCGTTCTTTGCCCGAACCAGAAGATTCAGCTTGTCGCGATGCCCGGCGAACAATCCGGCGGCGACGTAGCTGCCCAGGTATCCGGTCGAACCGGTTACGAAGATCGCCATAGCGGGTCCGACGGCGTCGCGGAATTGGAAACCACAGCGGCGCGGGCATTTTCGGGGGACCAATCCAGTTCACGAGGAGCACGCGCCTCGAGCGGACGGCCCTCCATCAAGGGATAACACCAACGGCGCAGCGCCGGAATGTGCACGTTGATCCAGTAATCCCACCAGTCGATCGACTCAGGGGCAAAATCAAAAACCGTCTTCTCTTCCTCCGAAAGTGCCGCGGAAAGCAGTCTCGCGTTTTCGCATTCGAAGACGTGCTCGTTGTGCAGAATAAATGGCTCGTACAGTTCGATCAGCTTTTCCGCGCGGATGAGGTCGCGCTCCTGCTTGGCCAGCGGTGCTTTCTTCATGTGCATCGAGACCGCGGCGCGATTGATGCGCGAGATGACGGCCTTTTGCATGGGAATCGACAACCGCTCATAACGCTGCTTCGAAACGGGTATCGTCTCGAACTTTACCTTGAGCCAATGCTCGATTCCCTGCTGCGTGCGGTAATGCTTGCGGTGCGCGAGGCCGGTCAGCTCGATGCTGCGCCCCATGTTCACGGGATTGATCGCCGAAGTCGCCAGTTGGTACAGCCGCTCATGGCGCCGCGCAATCACGGCCGCCGCGATCAGCGTCATGCCGCGGCAAACCATGTCCACGGGAATCACGTCGAGACACTTACGCTCGTTCGAAGGCAATTGGCGAAAGTTCGTGCCCAGCAGATACGAGAGCGGACCAGACGTGTTGATGCCTTCATTCCAGCCGGTGAATGGCGAGCGTTCTGAGCTTTCGACAATGGAAGGCCGCACAATCGCGATGGGCAATTCGGCGCCGCTGCGGGCAAGCATGGATTCGCCGAGGCTCTTCGTAAAGGTGTACGTGTTTGGCCAGCCTAGATGCTGCGCACGGCGCAGACCGATGCGTACCAGCCGGTTGCGCGCCCAGCGCAGCCGGTTACGCTTCAAAACGCCATCCAACTCCGTCGCGGGCACCGCCGATGGATCGCCGCTTTTGCCGAGCGCCTGCCGCCGCAGCCCCTTCGTAAGCTCCGGACTTTCTGCTCGCTCTTCGACGTGCCGTATGATTTCGCGCAGCGAAGCAATTTCCTTTTCCGCGTCGAATGCCACGTCGCCTGAAGGGTTGTAGTTGTCCCGCAATTCTTCGGTCACGCGGCCGTCGCGCATACCCACCACGTAGCACGTCGAGAGGTGCATCAGGCCGGCATGATCGCTATTCCGCAAAAAGTCCAGCAGATGAAGCGTCGAGTCCACATTGGAAGCCAGAGCGTCGCGCAAATCCGGATTGAAATCCGTCAGCCCAGCGCTGTTCACGACTAAATCGAGAGATTTCGCCAACCGCGCCTGCGTCGCTTCATCCAGACCCAAACCGTGCATGCCAACGTCGCCCTCGACAACCTCGACCTTTTCCTCGAGCAACGCGCCCAGTTTGCGGCCGTATTTTTCCTCCAGCGTGTCGAACGCTGGGGATTCCTCAATGATTTTTTGAAAGCGCTTTTGCGCCGAGGTCGTCCTGTTTCGGCGAATCAGCAGCGTGATCTTTCCAATGTTCGGCACGTTTTCCAGCAAATCGACCAGCCAGACTTTGCCGATAAAGCCCGTCACGCCGATCAACAGAATGTGCCGATTTGCAAGCGTTTCGCGAACCGCCAGCGGACCGTTCCGTGCTCCCTCGTTGAACAGCGCGACCGACTTACTCGCGGGAAGCGCGGGACGCACCGCTGTTTGCACAGCATTTTCGAGCTGCGCCGGATTTTTTGTCCAGCCCAGCCGGCGCAGCAGTTTTTCGCGTGGAATGCGGCCGTCGGTCGCGCCGCTGGTCAGCCACGCAAAGGGCCCTCGCGGTCGAACGACCGGATCGCGCAGACGCCCGGTCGCGTGCCCATTGCGAAACTCCATGCGGTTGGAAATAAACGATTCGACGCCAAGATGCTGCGCCAGGGGCCGCAAAATATGGTCCAGCAGTTGCCCGACGAGCACAATCCGTTCGCCGCTCTGCACCGCATCCAGCAGCTTCTCGACCGCTTCGCGCCGCAGCTGCGGCTTCAGCACATAGTGAAAATACTCTTCGCCGAGAAGATCGAGCCGGTCGCGGCTGACGCCTCGCAGCAACGTGTGCAGCAGCCTGGTGGCCAGCGTCCGGTTGACCGCATAATCGATCGGCCGGGTCACCGTCAGCCACGCCATTCCTGCGCGGCGCGCCCAGCGCTCGGCAAAACTCTGCGCGTTCCACGTAAAAAAGCCCACCGGCCGCAAAGCGCCCAGCTCTAGCAAGGAACCCTCGATGCGCCAGTACGTCGCCGGACGCGCCGCCGGTTCGCCGCTCACGGGTTTCGAGTTGGAAGCTGGGTCAGCCATTGCAGTTACATGCCGGGTACTGCCACTGTTAAATGCCACTGAGAATAATGGGCCAGTGTCAGGCCGCTCTTGCAAGGTAAAGCAAATCTGCTCGGAAAGGTTGAATAATGATTCGCACCCTAAATCATTCCATTCAGGATCGAATGTTAAACCACCGACCGCCTCACACCCATGCGTGTGCCCGACCTGCGGGGTCGTCGGCTGCCTAGGAAAGTGTAAAAGTAGCATCCTCAGCGGCTTACCGCAAGCTAGCCGTCTGCTCGGGGCTGTTTTTCCCCAGCAACCCGATCGCGATGAAATGGCCCCGCAGATAGTCGGCAACCGTAGCTGTGTACATAGTTTTGGAAACAAGCTCTGGGCTCCGGTGTCTAATCCTAAGCAATGGAACCGCCGCGCCAACGAGTAAATCGTGGAAGGGCAGTCTGGGTCCCATTCGTTAGTCTTGCCCTCCTCATGGTTAGTTGCGCGAAAGTTGAATCCGTTCCACAGGTTCCCTCAGGCCCGACACGCCAGCCCGATTTGTCCGCGACTGGAAACCTATTCTCGTGTCTTACATCCTCTTCAGGAGCGCGTGGGAAGAAGCGAACGGCGATCCTGCACGGTACTGATTGGGTTCTTGAGTCTTCGGTCCGACCTGCATGTTTCCCCGCGAGGGAAGTCGTATTTTCCGTCGAGACCGGAGGGGAGTTTAATGTTCCCATTTCCACTGCAAGGACAAGATTGTTCGTCACAACAGTCCGACTTGTCACGTTTGTACGAATCGTTGACGCTCTGCGAAGATCAGGACATGATAACCGTCGGATTGGTGCGAACCACAAACGCTCTAACATTCACCAGCAAAAACTGCAGTTTGAGGCGAATGTTCCCCCATGCTCGACGTAACAACATACAAACATTACTTCAGCGCCTATAGACCGATCCGGCACGAAGGCGCTAGACCCCCCAACCGTATCGCTCGGCGTGCTCTAGCGTGCGCTGCATCTCCTCGCGGAGCATTTCGGTGAAAACCGATCCTCCGATGGTGCTCGCGCCGGGCTGGGCGATATCCGCGTACGGTAGCCGCCTGCGAGGACGCGGTGCAGCGACTGCTCGACCCAATCCGCCTCGAGCGAAAGCCCAAACGCATCGCGCAGCATCAGCGCGGCACTGAGGATTGCTCCAACAGGGTTCGCCGAATCCGTGCCCACCAACGACGGCGCGGAGCCATGAATTGGCTCAAACAGTGGCGCACCCGTCCCAAAACTCGCCGAAGGAATCAACCCGATCGAGCCCACCAGCGCCGCCGCCGCATCGCTCAAAATGTCACCGAACATGTTGCTCGTCAGCATCACGTCAAACTGCGAAGGCTTCAGCGTCAGCTGCATCGCCGCGTTGTCCACATACATGTGCTCGAGCTTCACCGAGGTGTAGACGCCGCTCAATGCGCTCACGGTCCGCCGCCAGAGCTGCGAACTCATCAAAACGTTGGCCTTATCCACCGAGCACACGCGCCGCGAGCGATTCTCCGCGCGCGCAAACGCAAACGTCGCGATCCGCTCGATCTCCGGCGTCGAATACGATTCCGTGTCCCAAGCCCGCTCAACGCCATTCTCTGTCGTATTGCCCGCGCTCGCCGAAGTACATGCCACCTGCAAGCTCGCGCACAATCTCGATATCCAAATCGCCCAAGCGCTCCGGCTTCAGCGGAGAAATCCCCCGCAGCGGATCCAACACCTTCACCGGGCGCAGATTGACGTAAAGCCCCATCCCCTTCCGCAGACCAAGCAGGCCGCTCTCAGGCCGTTTCCCGACGGGCAGCGAATCCCACTTCGCCCCGCCAACCGCCCCCAGAAAAACCGCGTCCGCTTTGCGGCAAGCATCCAGCGTTTCGTTCGGAAGCGGCGTTCCAGTGGCATCAATCGCCGCGCCGCCAATCGGAAATTCATGCAACTCAAACTCGTGGCTGAATTCGTGCGCGCATTCGCGCAGCACGGTGGCCGCGGCGCGCGTGACTTCCGGTCCAATACCGTCTCCTGGCAAAAGAACTATGGTCTTTTTCATCTGGTCCCCAATACCTCAAAACTCTCAAGGAGGGCTTGCCCCTCGCTCTCCTACGCCGCGGAACTCGCCTCCGCTGCCATTGCCGCTGCCGGTCGCCGCCGCATCACTTCATGTGCAATCGCAACAAGATCGCGCGGTCGCACCTGCTTCGCTTCATCCGCCAGCGTCGTAACCCGTTTGTAGCATTCCGCCAGCTCGTCGTCGCTCGGGTCATATCCCAGGGTGCGCAAGCTCACCTTGAGCGCATTCCGCCCTGAATGCTTCCCGAGCACAAACGACCGCGATGGCACCCCCACCGACTCCGGCGACATGATCTCGTACGTCAGCGGATTCTTGATAATCCCATCCTGATGGATCCCCGCTTCGTGCGCAAACGCGTTCGCTCCAACCACCGCCTTGTTCGGCGCCACCACTGCCCCGGTAATTTCCGTCAGCATCCGGCTCGACTTGAACAGCTCGTCCAGCTTGATATTCGTCGTCACGCCAAAGCTTTCCTTGCGCACCGCCAGCGCCACCGCAATCTCCTCGAGCGCCGCGTTCCCCGCCCGCTCGCCGATTCCGTTTATCGTACATTCAATCTGCCGCACACCCGCGCGAACCGCCGCCAGCGAGTTCGCCACCGCCAGACCCAAATCGTCGTGGCAGTGCGCGCTCAATGTAATCCCCTGCGGATCGTCCAGATGCACGCGCACCTGCTCAAACATCGCGCCATACTCATCCGGCACCGCATAGCCAACCGTATCCGGCAAATTCAACACGGTAGCCCCGGCATCCACGGCCACCTGGCAAACCTGGCAAAGAAAGCCGATATCCGTGCGCCCTGCATCTTCCGCCGAAAACTCCACTTCGCCTACATGCTTCCGCCCGAGGCGAATCATGGTAGAAATGGCTTCCAACGCCTGCTCGCGCGTCATATTCAGCTTCACGCGCAGGTGCAAATCCGAAGTCGCTAGAAAAACATGCAGCCGCGGCGCAGCCGCCGGCTCCAAAGCCTCAATAGCGGCTTCCACGTCCAGTTTCTTCGCGCGAGCCAGCGCCGCGATGGGCACGTTTCGCACTTCCCGCGCCACCCGCTGCACCGCTTCCAGATCGCCCCGCGACGAAATCGGAAATCCCGCCTCGATCACGTCCACGCCCAGCGCCGCAAGCTGCCGCGCCATGCGAATCTTCTCCTCGGTGTTCATCGAGAAGCCCGGCGATTGCTCGCCGTCGCGCAGCGTGGTATCGAAGATGCGTACGGAGTCCATGGAGTCCCTCCAAACTAGTAGTAGGACAGAAGACCGACTCACGGTCAAATTTATCTTTGTTCTGCTTTTGATAATCCTGGCTTATACTGCCCGGGGAGGCAAAAGCCATGGATCTCGGCGAACTCCAGGTATTTCTGATGGTTGCTAAGGAAGGCAGCTTCTCGCGCGCCGCCGAGCGTCTGTATCGTACCCAGCCGGCCGTCAGCCTCACGATTCGTAAACTCGAAGACGGCCTCGGCCAGCCTTTATTCGTTCGCGGCGCCCGCCCCGTCCGCCTGACCGACGCTGGAACTCTGCTGCAAGATTACGCCGAGCGCCTGATCAATCTCCGCGATGAAGTAAAAAAAGGACTTACCGAACTCGAGGGGTTAAACCGAGGCGAGCTGTCCCTCGGCGTCAACGAAAGCTCCATCCACGCCCTCCTGCCGGCTCTCGCGACGTTTCGTCAGCTCCATCCCGGCGTGTTCATCCGTGTCCATCGCATGTTCTCGCGCGATATTCCGCACGAAGTGCTTAATTACCGTCTGGACGTCGGCGCTGTATCCTACGTCCCCCAGGAGCCGCAGCTGCAAGCCACCGAAATCCGCAAAGACGAGCTCACTCTTGTCGTTCCGCCGAAACACGCCCTCGCAAAGAAACACGAAGTCGACGTCGCCGACCTCGGCAACGAAGATTTCATCGCCCACAGCGTCGAATCCCCGTTTCGCCGCCGCGTCATCGAGCTCTTTGCCCGCAATCGCACGGAATTGAAAATGCCCATCGAAATGCCCACCATCGAAAGCATCAAGCGCTTCGTCCAGATGGGCATGGGAGTAGCTATCGTTCCGCGCATGTGCGTCCAATGGGAAATCGAGCATGGCTGGATGAAAGAAGTGAAAGTCCGCCAGCTCAACATGCCCCGCCACGTCTATCTTAGTCTCGCGCCGCGGCGCCCGCCTCCCCCACGCCGCCGCCGAACTCATCCGCATTCTCCGCGAGACCCCCGCCAAGCCTCTGTAGGGTACTGGGTCACTTTCCGGCAACCGCGTTAATCAGGCACTGACAATCCGGGTGAGGAGATTTCAATGAACCTTGCTTGTCAGACCGACCAAACCCGTTCTTAGCAGATTTACTCCGACGCCGGTTCGCGCTGTATCAAAACGATTCGCTTCACTTGATTACGGTTGAGGTGTTGAACGGTTCCTCCTACACGTACCAAGACTTCCGTGGCGGACATGGACTCTACATCTCCGCTCAAGACGGAACCGTCTCGAAGTTCAAGCGTGTCATGGACGGATGTCCCGAGTTCGTAACTTACGCTGCCTCCGGAAACATCGTCAGGAGTGGTCTCCAATGGAAAGGTGCCTGAATTGAACCCCTCCTTGCTGAATGCTAGCACGTGTTTCCCAGGCGTAACTTGAACGATCTTTGGCGTGGTTCCCGCCGGAGTGCCGTCGATTTTCAACTCCGCTCCTTGAGGCACGGAGTTAACGGTAATCGAAATCGTTTTGGCAGGCAGGAATGCTTGCAGTTCAGTCGGGAGCGATTTCGGAACAAGTTCCAATGAATCGATGGTCCCAGAGGCGTTAAAAAACAACTGGAATTTGACTACTCCGCCTGGGTCTACGTCACTGATGCTGATCCATCCGTCTGCGATCCTGACTTTGGCTTTATCGAATGCATAGACCGTGAATTGCGCCGCGGAGATTTTCTTTTTCCAAACATTCTCGGCTGTGACGTCCGTCGTGTAATTGTGTTGCTTGCCGGACGAGCTAGTCTCCTTGAACTTCCCAAACGTAAAACGCACTACTGACGGGCCTGACGCTGGCCAGAGCATAACCTGTGCTGGAGGCTCCTTCGCGCTTGCTGTTGCGAAGAAAAATAGACCAATACAGGAGATCCCCATTCTTTGGAGACGCATGGATTCACCTTACCGATATTATAACCCGCAGGCTTCCGTGACAGTCCCTGGTTAGTCGCCTTACCGGAAACTGACCTACCACCCTTTGTAGGGAAGGAGCTTGTCCCTCTCCGCGTGCCTCGGCCTGCCAAAACATATTGTTCGCGGCATTCCTCTTCTCGCCCCAAACCTACCTCGCCCGATCTGCCTTCCCCGCCATGCACATAATCGTCGCCAGCACCGTCGCGCAATGATTCTCCGCCGCGCCTTTCCTCACAAACACATCCGCCATGCAGATCTTCAACGTTTTTCCCGACCGCACCACCCGTGCCCGCGCCACCAACTCCTCCCCATCCGCCGGCGCCAACAAATTGATCTTGTACTCCACGGTGAGCACCGAATCCTCCGCCGCCATCAGCGTATACGCCGCGTACCCGCAAGCGCTATCGGCAATCGCGCCCGTCACACCCGCATGAAAATACCCATGCTGCTGCGTCAACTCGCCGCGAAACGGAACCCCAATCACCGCCCCGCCCGGCTCCAGCGAAACCAGCTCCGCCCCAAGATGCTTCATCAGCCCCTGCCGATCAAAACTGTCCCGCACCCGCCGCTGATATTCCGCATCCCGCAATTCAAATCCAGATTTGTTGTCCATGCGCGCGAGTATACCAGCGCATCTACCGCGACCGACAAAAGCGCCGTTCCAATTTGGAACGTGCTTGCGCGCATAGCCGCGAGCATGGTCCTCCCTGTGTCAAAAACCCCACGTCAGAAAATCCTGGCATTGACATTTTTATGATTCATGCTATTATAAGTGGTAAGTCATTCTATATATATATTTCTGAAGTTCGCTGCTCAGTTTTCGCGCCCCGAGCCGTTTTTGCGCTAACTTCTTTAGTGTCCGCACTTACAAAAACTCGCCTGTAAGCTCTTTAGAATCCGCACTTCCGAAACGCAGGACTTAAAGTCCTTTAGAATCCGCAGTTACAAAAAAACCGGGGAGGGGGCAGGCACGTTGACCTTATCTCCGATTCGCCGACGATCCGGAATTTCAAGGGAAGCGGCTCAATTCTTTGCGGCGAGGGCGGCCTCGATAGTAGGGAAATTTGGCAGCAACTTCACCAGGCCAGCGACTTGCAGCACTGCCATGCCCTGCTGCGTCAGTTCAGCCAGCGCAAATGACTTCCCGAGGTTGCGTCGGTGGACGAAGAGCGACACTAACGCCCCCACTCCTGCCGAGTCCAGAAACGACACTCCGCTCATATCGAGCACGAGGTGCGCCGCAGGTTCGGGCCGCAGTGTCTGAATGAAATTGTGAACCGTCTCGAGGCTGAGTTTCCCGTTGAGCCGGGTTACGAGGCTGCTGCCGTTTGAAGCCGAAAGCTTTTCCAAATCTAGTCGCGCTGGTTCCATAAGCACGGGACGTTATCGCAGGATGCGGGGCTTTAACATTAATATTCGTTAACAATCTTTCTGCCGCCCAATCTCCCCACACGCTTCCATATGCACTTATAAGTTTATTAAATATGTGGATATATTTTGTTGACGCCGCACCTTTTTGGGATTAACTTCAATCTGCTTTTGCTTCTCTCTCAAATCGTTCGAGGTGCCGCGGAATTCGTCGGCCAAGGAAGACACATGGCCCAAGAACGCGATTTCTCCGTTCTTTCGTGCAAAATACCCCGCTCGCCAAGAAAGTATTATTGGAAAGCTCTAATAATCCTCTCGCTCTTCTTCGCAACAAACCTTTATCTGCCCTCAGCATTCGCTCAACTCCAGCAGCCCTTGGTCTTCTCCTCCGCAGGCGCCGTTGCCGCTCGCAACGACCAAACGGGCGCCCTTACGCCAGTCCGCGGATCTCCTTTTACCGCCGTCAACCAGCCCTTAACAATTGACGTCCAAGGCCGCTTCTTGTTCGCAATTACCACCAACGGCATTCGGATGTTTCAAATCTCCGACTCCACGACGGGCGCATATCAAGAAGTCGCTCATTCGCCCTTCGCCTCCGCCAGCACAAACCAGCCGGCGTTCATTGCCGTCGAGCCGACAGGACAATTCATTGCTGTAGTGAACCGCGTCGGACAAAACCCTGGGGACGGCATGGTTGAAACTTTCCAGATCGCTCCCACCGCCCCAGGCGGCCCCGCTCTTATTCCCGTCGCGGGATCGCCTGTCGAACTCGACTCCACGGCCATCGGCTTCGGCCAGCCTCCCGATAACCAGCACTTTCTCCTCTTCCTGGGCGCGAACCCTCAGTCTTCAAATCTTTTGATTCAGCAAGGCTCCGAGTTTCAAGGTCTCGCCATCGATCCGCAAACCGGTTTGATTACCGGCTACCAGCAGGACGCCGCAGTTTCCGAGCGTGGCGATAGTTTCGCCATGGATCCGCAGGGCCGCTTCTACGTGACCGGCACGCAAGACGCTCTGCTCGAGTTCGGTACGGTCGAGATTTTCGGGATTGGCGGACAGAATCTATCCGGAAACATTCAGCTTCCTGAATTCAATTACCCCGTCGGCCTTTGGATCGACAGCACGGGAACCTTCTTGTACGTCGCCACATCGGACCTCGATAATCCTGTGGTCGTGAACATCTACTCCGTGAATCTGCAAACCGGTGCGCTCACCGCAAACGCCAGCTCTCCTTTGCCGGGCTTCACTTCGGTACCGCCTTACTACCCCGATCCCACCGGCTCCTTCAATTTTGGATTTGGCGCGGACCAAAACACCGCAATCGCCTATACGGTAGATCCACAAACCGGCTATTTCGTCCCAACGGCAAACTCTCCGTTCACCATCCCGCAGATCGCCGGCTCTCTGACATTCAGTATTCCACCGGGCCAGCAAGGCATCAGCGGCCCGTCCGTTTCGCTTTCCGCTACAAGCCTTTCTTTCGGCTCGATTCAGACCGGCTCGCCCAGCATGCCTCAAACTGTCACGCTCACCAGCAATGGCGGCCAAGCTCTCAGCGTGGATTCCATTTCTCTCGGCGGCGCAAATCCCGACCAATTCCAGGAAATGGACACTTGCCAGACACCCGCTGTGCTTCAACCCACAAAATTCTGTTCCATTAGCATCACGTTCCTGCCCACTGCTATTGGCCCGCAGCAAGCCACCCTCTCGATCACAGACAACGCCTCCGGCAGCCCGCAATCCGTGACTCTCTCGGGTTCCGGGGCTGCCCCGCCTCCGCCCACTCCCGCTATCACCGTGACGCCAAACCCAATCAGCTTCCCCTCCACCGTACAAGGCGCTACGAGCAGCCCGATAACTGTCGGCGTCACGAACTCCGGTAATGCGACCCTCCATATTTCTTCAGCAACCCTTGCAGGCAATAATCCTGGCGACTTCGCAATGACGAACGGCTGCAGCGGCCCCTATGCCGCAAACGCTGGCTGCAGCATCGCCCTAACTTTCGCGCCTCTCGCAGCTGGTCAACGCTCCGCGATCATTTCGATCACGGACGACGCTCCGAATTCTCCACAGTCCATCCAAATCGGCGGCATGGCCACATCGGCGCCATCCACGTCGCCGGCTGTTTCTTTCTCCTCGACGAGCGTTTCTTTTGCGGCCATCACGCAAGGTACGACGATTGGGCCGCAAAATGTCACCGTAACGAGCTCTGGGGGAGCCGCGCTGCATATTTCTTCTGTCGTTCTCGGGGGAGCAAACGGCGGCGACTTCAGCATGACCAACGGTTGCACTGCCACTGCCTACGCTGTGAACGCCACCTGCACGATCGGCATTAGTTTTGCGCCGCTGGCGACTGGCGCGCGAGCCGCCGCCGTCACCTTAACGGATGACGCGACCAATTCTCCTCAAGTCATCAATCTGGGCGGTTTTGCGAATCCAGCGCTAACTCTCGGCGCGGCTCCTTCCGGCTCTACATCGGCGGCCGTCAGTGCGGGTCAGACTGCTCAGTTTAATCTCCAGATCGCGCCCGGCGCTGGCTTCACCGGCATCGTTTCTCTCGCGTACAGTGGCGCGCCCGTTGGCGCGACCATTCAGGGACCATCCACGCTGCAAATTTCAAATGGCAGCGTCACTCCCTTCATGGTTACGGTTACAACCAGCGGCGGCGGGAGCGGGATTCTGCCCTTCTCAAATATTCCGCGCCTCACGCCTTTCCCTGCTCTCCGCGTACTACCGGGCACGACTGCGGGAATTCTCCTGCTTCTTCTGCTCGCGTTCAGACTCGGCGCCGGGCGCAAATTCAATAGCTATCCAAGACGCTTCGCACTTGGCAGAGCTATAGGCACAATGGTCCTATTCTTAGTAATGGGAGTGATGTTCTGCGCAGCAGGTTGCGGCGGCGGAAGTTCCGCAATTACAACTCCTCCTCCGCCTCCACAAATCGTCACGCCTGCAGGGGTATCCAATATTGTGATCGCGCCAGCCGCAAAATCCATCAACGGCCAGACGCTTCAGTTGCAGCCGATTCAGTTGACGCTGACTGTGAATTAATCCCCAGTCTTACTTCGCCACCGAGATGCGGTAAATCTTTCCGGCTCCATCGTCGGCAACGAGTAGAGATCCGTCCGGCGCAACCGCCACTCCCACGGGGCGGCCATAGACATCTCGTCCCTTTGGATTTGGCACCATCCCGGTCATAAAAGGCACGGGATCGGCCGAGGGTTGCCCATCCTTGAACGCCACAAACGCAATCTGGTATCCCGAGCGCGTCGCCCGGTTCCATGAGCCGTGCTCCGCAATAAACGCGCCACCCCAATAGTTCTCTGGAAATTGCTTCCCGGTATAAAACGCGAATTGCAAAGGAGCCACATGCGCGCCCAGCAGCACATCCGGAATAATCGCCTTCGCCACAAGCTCCGGCTTCTGCGGCTTCACCCGGTCATCGACATTGCTGCCAATATAGCTATACGGCCAGCCGTAAAATCCGCCGTCCTTCACCGAAGTAAAATAATCCGGCGGCAGATTGTCGCCCAGTTCGTCGCGCTCGTTTACGCTCACCCAAACCGCTCCGGTGACGGGCTCGATTGCCAAACCCACCGCATTCCGCAACCCGGTTCCATAAAGCCGCGCGTTCTTCCCATCCAGATCGCATATCGTAACCGCCGCGCGAATCGGCGCCTCGCCCACACCGATGTTGGAGCCCGAGCCAACCGAAACAAACAGATGTTTTCCGTCAGGCGCAATAGCGACCGACCGCGTGCTATGCCCGCCGCCAGGGAAATTCATCAAGTGTTCTGCTTCGCCGAGTCTTTTCGAGGTCTTCGGATCGTATTTAAATCGCAAAAGTTCGTTCGTGTCTCCCACGTAAACGTAGTCGTCGTGGAACGCAATTCCAAAGGGCCGCCGCAGCCCGCTTGCGAACACTTCCCGCACTGTCGCGCCTCCGGTGTGCTCCGGATCGCGCAGGATGTCCACCTTGTCGGCTCCATTTTCCGCCAGAAAAATATCTCCGTTCGGCGCCACCATCATCCAGCGCGGCGTCTTGAAGCCCGATGCAAATACGTTGATACGGAATCCTTGCGGCACCGCGGGAAGAAAACCTTCGGGAGGCGCTTCCTTATCCGGCCCGTTACCAGCGGATTTTGTCGAGTACGGCGCGGGCAGTTGTGGCTTCTGCCCGTGCGTAATCTGCGCCGAAAGCAATGCAGGCAAAATCAGGAACCCACCGATTGCGGAAACAGTGCAAATGCCCATTCTCATAAGATCTCCTCCGTTCTTTTTTCGTATCTTTTGTATCATGCCGCGCAATCGTGCTCTGCGCCAGCATTGAATCTTGTGGAAACTTGGCAGGGCTAGCTGCTGCGTATCACTTTCGCAGGAATCGCGGACTCAAAGTCCGAAGACGTATAGCACGCGGTCGGCGCTGATCGCGATCCGCTGCTTGCCATCCACCGCGAACGAAATTGGATTAGCAGCTATCGTGCCGCCCGTCTGAAAATCCCATAACGCTTTCCCGTCCGAGCATCGAGCGCATAAAAATTGCCCTCGTCCGATCCGGAAAAAACCAGTCCGCCCGCCGTCGACATCACGCCCGCCCACGGCGGCGTGTGCAACCGAAATGTCCACCGCGTCTCTCCCGTGGTGGCATCCAACGCGCGAATCTCGCCCCACGCATCGTCCGCGGGCAATTCATCTTCGCCGCCTCCCGCGTAGAATGTCCCCGGTTTGAATTCCGATTCTCGCTTGAAGTACACGGAACCGATTTCGCGCACCGCTACATAAAATAGCGCCGTTTGCGGGCTGTACGATGGGCTGAACCATACCGTTGCTCCGTTCAAGTTTGGCCAGATCAGTGTGCCCTTCTCCGTCGGCATGGCATTCGCGGTCTGTATCGGCCGCCCTTTTGCGTCCAGCCCGCTCGCCCACGTCTCCTTCGCATACGGCCGCCCCGCGACAAACTCGCCGGTCTCGCGATCCAACACGTAGTAGAACGCATTCCGGTTTGCGCTCGCGATTAACTTGCGTTCACGTCCATCCATCTTCGCGTTGAATAACACGGGCGTGTGCGCGGCGTCCCAATCGTGCGTGTCGTGGGGCGTGAATTGAAAATGCCAGCGCAGCTTCCCCGTCTCGCCATCCAGCGCAAGGAACGAGCAGGTGTACAGGTTGTCGCCCTTGCGCGCGTCTCCATTCCAGTCTGGGCTCGGATTGCCGACTCCCCAATACACCAGCTTCAATTCCGGGTCGTACGCTCCCGTCACCCAAGTTGGCCCGCCTCCGGTTTTCCAGCTCCCGTCGGCCCAAGTTTCGTGCCCCGATTCGCCTGGACCAGGAATCGTCCAGAATCTCCAGGCTCGCTTTCCTGTTTTTGCGTCATACGCATCGAGGAAACCGCGGATGCCCGCCTCCCCGCCGCTCACTCCCACCACAATCTTTCCTTCAATCGCCAGCGGCGCCACCGTCATGCTGTAGCCCAACTTGTAGTCGCCGACTTTCGCGCTCCAGCGTTCCGACCCACTCTTCAAGTCCAGCGCGACCAGATAGCAATCCAATGTCGCCACGTACAATTTGTCGTCCAGCACCGCCGGCCCACGGCTCACACGCCCGAAACCAATATTGTGATAATCCGTGGGGATCTCGCGGTCCCAGCTCCAAAGCCTGCGTCCCGTATGCACATCCAGCGCCGCCGCCCAGTTTGGCCCCGTGACGTACATTACGCCGTCCACAACGATCGGCGATACTTCGCTCCTTTCGTTGGGAAGCTGAAACGCCCATTTGACTTTAAGATTCGCGACGTTCTCGGTCGTAATTTCAGTCAATGGCGAAAATCGGTGCCCGAGCAAGTCTCGCGAGTAAGTGAGCCAGTTCCCTGGCTCCTTGTCGGCGTTCACAATCCGTTCGAACGGCACCTGTCCGAGAGACGCAGCAGACAAAACGGCGCTCAACAATGTCGCGCAAAATATTTTCATTGCTCTTCTCGCTGCGCAGCCAGGTAGGCCACCAAATCCTGCATTTCTTTTTCGCTGAGAATTCCCTCAAAGGGAGGCATCGGCGATTCTCCGCGCATCCGGCGCAAATCCTTCAACTCCTCTTTGCGCAGGCTATGATAATTCCCCGCGGCATCCTTGATCTGAATCGTGAATGTATCCTCGTTCGCGCGGATCCCTTGAATAGTTTCGCCCGAAGCGGTCGTGGCCCTTACCAGCAGAAAATCCTCGGGCAGCGCCGCGCTGGGTTTGCGAATCGCCTGTAGCAGGAAGGAAGCACTTCTCCGCTCGCCAATTCCTGTCAATTCTGGCCCATAGCCCTGTCCGGCGCCGTTCAGAATGTGGCAGCTGCTGCATCCGCTTTTAGCGTAAACGTCCACGCCGCGCGCTTCATCTCCGGGCAGCTTATCCGCCGGCAATTTGCCCAGCGATCGCACGAACGCCGCCACATTCACCACGTCCTTATCTTCCAGGAACCATGCTTGAGGCATATTGGGCGGGATGCCATTCACGATCACGGACTTTAACTCCCCATCGTCGGGAGCATGTCCGAGATGCGCTCGATTGAGCGCTGGCCCGCGTCCCCCCTTGCCGTCGATTCCGTGACATAGGGAGCAATGTCGCTCAAACAGCCGCTTTCCCGCCGCCAAATCCGCCCGTGGAGGACGGGTTTTCGCCGGCTTCGGCGCTGACCAGGCAACCGCCAACACACCAAAGCCCAGAAGCCCGCCCAGCATGCTGAGTGCTGCCCATCTTCCCGTCACGAAAGTCACCCACAGGCGCGTCCAAAAGAAGACGTCTTGCTCTTTCTGGTACGCGACGTCAACCTTGCGCACCATCAATTCGGGTACGCAACGCAGCGCGATAGTGAATCATCCAATCGCTGCTGGCAGACGTATACTATTAGACGCATTCTTGTTGAGGAGTGGTGTATATGCGCCCTGTTTTCTTTGGAATCTTAATTCTCGCCGGTCTCGGCGTTCTTGCCTGGGCCACGGCCAAGCCTAACGACGGCCGCGCCAACGCCAAAGCCGCCTTCCCGAAACCCGCGGTGGATGCTCCGATCTCGGCTACTAAGGGTCAGGAGACCGCTGTGGTTTCCGGAGGCTGCTTTTGGGGCATTCAGGGAGTCTACCAGCACGTGAAAGGCGTCCTCTCCGCCACTTCCGGCTACTCGGGCGGCGAGGCTAGCACAGCACATTACGAAGATGTCAGCACCGGCTCAACGGGCCACGCCGAATCCGTCAAAATCGTCTTCGATCCTTCTCAAATTTCCTACGGCCAAATTCTGATGATCTTTTTCTCCGTCGGCCACAACCCCACCGAACTCAATTACCAAGGGCCCGACCACGGCACGCAGTACCGCTCGTCCATTTTCTATTCGAATGAGCAGCAAAAGAAGATCGCCGAAGCTTACGTAGACCAGCTCGGCACCGCGAAAGTCTATTCCCAGTCCATCGTCACGCAAGTCGTTCCGCTCAAAGGCTTCTATCCCGCCGAGGACTACCATCAGGACTACCTCAAGCATCATTCCTATGAACCGTATATCGTGATCAACGATCTGCCCAAAATCTCCAACCTCAAAAAGGAATTTCCCGAGCTGTATCGCAATGACTAGATTGCGATTTCTTCGATCTGCGTAGGCCCCTACTCTGGCCCACCTTTTGGGCTCAATAGTGCCCTGCCAGTCTCTTACCTATTAATTACTTCGCGTCGCCCACGCTTTTAAGTAAGCGAAGCCTGGAATAACCCTCAGGCAAGCCAAGTTAGAATAAAAGGACGCTGCACACGCGGTGCCCTAAGACCATTTGAGACCCTATTGGACGAGGTGATCCCGATGAGAGCAATCGTTAGTGGAATGTTTCTGCTCTTCGCTTTGACTTCCGTAACTACGGCCCAGGAGACTCATAGCCACGCCGGCTCAAAACCGGTGACCGTTGAATTCAAGAATTCCGAAGGGCAAATCGTTGGAACAGCCCTGCTTTCCAGCACTCCCAAAGGTGTCAAAATCGCTCTGGACATCAAGAATCTGCCGCCCGGCGAACATTCTATTCACATCCATCAAGTCGCTAAATGCGATCCACCCGGCTTCACGACCGCTGGCCCGCACTTCAATCCCGGAGGCGCTGAACACCACCACGATGCTCCCCCCGCTGGCGACATCCCGAATTTCTCGCTAATCGTGGCGCCCGACGGCACCGCCCATGTCTCCGTCATTGCGCCAAACGTAACCCTCGGCGACGATGACCATTCCGTCTTCAGCAATGGAGGAACCGCCATCGTCATTCACGCGGCATCTGAGAGCACCACTTCCGCCGCTCCAGCGCGGATCGCTTGCGCCGTCGTCACCAAACCCTAGCAAAACCGCCGTCCCGGAGCGCCCTTCTTTGCATTAAATCTCGGAGGGCGCTGCATTGCCGGTTTGCCGTCCCCCTGGCCACATACCCTTGCTGCCGCCCCGCTGCTTACTGTCCTTTATTTGTACCCTCGGCCAGTCGTTCTCCGCTTACGCGACGTTCATAATCGCTACCAGCCGGTCTTTCAATCCGATTAACCGAGTCGTCGCCAGTCTAAAACGAATTGCTCGTCACTTCCAGGCGGGCCTCGGCCACTGGCAAAAGGAGATCTTCTTGAACCGACCGTTCCTTATGCTCTTTGGCGCGCTTGCGCTCCTCCAGGCGGGCTGTGCGGCGGTCCACGGACCAGGTTCAAACCCGACTCCGCCGCCGATTCCGCAGCCGCCCCCGGCGCAAATCCAAGTCTCCGTTTCGCCAAACTCCGCAAATGTGCGGCTCGCCCTATCTCAACAGTTCACCGCCACCGTAACCGGCACAACCAACGCGGTCGTCTCCTGGTCCGTTAACAACGTCCCCGGCGGGAATTCGACCACCGGCACAATCTCCTCCGCCGGCAGATACACGGCCCCCGCATCTTTGCCCAATCCAAACTCCGTTACGATTCAAGCCACAAGTTCCGCGGACTCATCCGCGAGTGGCTCAGGCGAAGTCACTCTGCTCAATCCAACCCCTGTACTCACCTCCATAAATCCCACTTCCATCAATGTTGGAGCTCTCAGTCTCACCGTAACCGGCAGCAATTTTCTCGCCGGCTCTCAAGTCCTCCTCGCAGGCGTCCCTCTTAGCACAACTTACGTGTCCTCGACCCAACTTACCGCGACGGGAACCGCCTCAACCGTCGGCATCTTCGCCGTTTCCGTCAGCAATCCCAACCCAGGCCAAAGCAACTCTTCCAGCCTCAATCTGCAAGTCACTTCCACCACGCAAGCCAGCGCCTGCAGCGGCATGGCTGTCGGCGCAGGCGCGAGCCTAAACGGCTTCCGTCCTTTCCCCGCTGGCAACGTATGGAATCAAGACATCTCTGCAGCTCCAGTCGATCCCAATTCCGCCAACTACATTAATTTCATCGGTACAACCGTTCCTCTTCATCCCGACTTCGGCTCCGGTGAATTCGATGGCAGCTTCATCGGCATTCCCTATTCAATCGTCGACGCCTCTCAATCTCCCGTGAACATCCTCTTCAACGCCTTTGGCGATGAAAGCGATCCCGGCCCCATGCCCATTCCTGCCAACGCCAACATCGAGGGCTACCCCAATCCCGGCACTGGCGATCGCCACGTTCTCGTCCTCGATAACAATAATTGCTGGCTCTATGAACTCTATGGCTCGAGCGTCAACGCCGACGGCTCCTGGAACGCCGCCTCCACGGCTGTGTGGGATCTCCAAAATTACGATCAGCGGCCGCTCACCTGGACCTCCGCCGATGCCGCCGGCTTGCCAATTTTTCCTGGCCTCATCCGTTACGACGAAGTCGCTTCCGGCCAGATCGCCCATGCCATCCGATTCACCCTACAAGACAGCATCGCCGCCTTCGTCCCACCTGCCACGCACTGGGCCGCCAACTCGACCGCGCAGTTCGCCGCGCCGATGGGCATGCGTCTCCGCCTCAAATCCAGCTTTGACATCTCCAGTTTTTCCGCCACGAATCAGGTCATCCTCACCGCTCTCAAGCAGTACGGCATGATCATGGCAGACAACGGCTCCTCGATGTTTATCTCCGGCGCTCCCGACGATCGCTGGAACAACGACGATCTCCACGATCTCACCACAGTCAACGCCTCCGACTTCGAAGTCGTCACCCTCGGCACGGTGTACACCTCCGCGAACGTTCCCCAAGGCGCCACTCCCAGCATCTCCAGCTTCACCGCCAGTACCGCAAATCCTGTTCCCGCTGGCACAGCCGTCACCCTCTCTTGGACGGCCACAAACGCTTCCTACTACATCGTCTCGCCGCAAATTGGCGCCATCCGCGGCAGCAGCACTGTCGTCACTCCTTCGGCCACCACTGCCTATACCCTCTACGCCACCAACCAGTTCGGCCGCACCACGGCCAACGTCACAGTCACCGTGCAGTAATTCTCCCCAAACTCTTCGCTGCGCGGGCAACTGTTGACACGTCCAATGTTGTGGAGTATTTAATCCGTACGCGCGCCCCGCCTCTATCTTCCTGATTTCACCGCGCGAATCTGCAAACCTCCAAGGAGACTTTATGCCTGACAAAGTTCGACCTATCCCTGAGGGCTACCATTCCATCTCTCCCGCGATTACCTGTAAAAATGCCGCCAGCGCGATCGAGTTCTACAAAGAAGCTTTCGGCGCCACCGAAATGAATCGCATGTCCGGTCCCGGCGGCACGGTCATGCACGCTGAACTCTGCATCGGCGATTCCGTAATCTTCGTCTCCGACGAATGGCCCGGAATGGCAGCCGCGCCCACGCCAGGCGCGATTCCCTCTTCTTATCTCTTCCTCTACGCGCCAGATGTGGACACCGTCTTTCAGCGCGCCATCGCCGCCGGCGCGACCGCTGCCATGCCCGTCACCGACATGTTCTGGGGAGATCGCTACGGCAAAATCACCGACCCCTTCGGCCACAGTTGGGGCATCGCCACTCATGTCGAAGACGTCTCTCCAGACGAAATCGCTCGCCGCTCCGCCGAATGGACCGCCAACGCGGCTAAAGCCAGCGAAGCAGCCGCAGCCGCCGGCCAGAGCTGACCACTCCGCCTTTGTAGCTCCCGGCACAAGAATTGACTCTTTTTCGCCCTATGTAAAACGGCTGTTCTTCGCCAGGAAAGGACAGCCGTTTTCACAATCCCCCGTCTCCAACAGCAACGCCTCCTCCGCCATGAACACGTCTCCTCTTGATCTCTGCCCTGCCCTCGGACCGTGCATCGCGCACCTACTTGCCGTTTCCGCACGCCAAACAAATCAATTCATGTCCAAGATGTTTCTTGCGTCCCTCATCCGTTGTCACCCAAACTCGTTCCATCCACGGTGGGTTATGCCTCACATGCTGCTGATGCCCGCACTCCAGCTCCGCAACCCAATCCTTCAACTCATCCTGATGAAAACCAACAATTTTCCGCCGGACCTCGACTGCGTTTTCTTCCATCTTCTTCCCCATGCGCTCACTTTTTCCGCTCAAAGAAATCTACATCGTTCTATTGGCCGTCGCGTGCTTTTCGCTACGCTGCGCAGCACGCATCGAACCGCCCGTGCATATCGAATCGCGATTGTATCGCTCCCCAGCCATCGCAAGGACAATGTTCCCGCCTTCTCCGCCTCCCACTCCATGCCTCCTCAACTCTTGACACCACACTCCCGCTGCCCTACTGTCTTGCTCTTAGAAAGTGGAAGTCGCAAGTTCCCGCCTGTTCCTGATGATTTCCGCTTTGGAGGTCTCCCATGCCATTAAGCCTTGCAACGCTTTCCCTGGTTGAGTCCCCGGTTTCCGTGCAAGAAGGCCTGAAGATTCTCGATCGCGACGACTACACCTGCAAATACTGCGGGCTCGACGGCCGCGCCAGTTTCGAAAATGCTCTCGTCATGCGCGTCGATTTCATCCATCCTCGTGCCCGTAAAGGCAAAAAAGATCCCGCCAACTTGGTCGCCTGCTGTTCTCCTTGCAACACCATCAAAGGCACCAAGGTTTACTCTAATTTTGACGAAGCCAAATCCTTCGTCCTGAAGCAGCGCGATGCCCTTCGCAAAGCCTGGGGGGCCAAAACCGCCCGCGCAGCCGCCAAATCCGCCGGCACCTAAGCTGCCCCCACTCCCATTCGGGCACATCTCGCGCAACCGCAATTTCACCCGTGTAGGGGCACGGCATGCCGTGCCCTTCTTTCTTCTCTCTTGTTCCCGCTACTTGCCAAACCGATCCCACGCCTCGTCCCATCCACCACTCACTCCCGACTGCGCTACACTATCCTTTCTGCACCTGGAGAAACGCATGCCGACACGCGATGATGCCTGGAAGTTGCTTTGCGAATTCACCGCATCCGAAAGCCTGCGCAAGCACATGCTGGCCGTTGAAGCCTGTGTCCGCGCCTACGCACGCAAGCAAGGCGCCGACCAAGAGCTTTGGGGCCTCGCCGCGCTGCTTCACGATTTCGATTACGAGCGCTGGCCCAACAACGCGCACTCTCCCGACAAGGAGCATCCCGCCGAAGGCGCGAAAATTCTGCGCGAGCATGGCTACTCTGATGAAATCATCCGCGCCATTCTCTCCCACGCCGACTATTCCGGCGTCACGCGCCAATCTCCGCTCGAGCACACGCTTTTCGCCTGCGACGAAGTTGCTGGCTTCCTCACTGCCTGCTCGTACGTCCGCCCGTCGAAAAGCATCCTCGATCTGGAGGTGGACTCCGTGAAGCGCCGCCTGAAAGATAAAGCCTTCGCCAAAGGCGTCAGCAGAGATGATGTCCGCAAAGGCGCGGAAGAGCTCGGCATCCCGCTCGAAGAGCACATCGGCTTTTGCATCGCAGCCATGCGCGAACAAGCCGACGCCCTCGGCCTCCGTGGAAATATCGCCGCGCAAGCCGCCGGTTCCTAGATTGGAAAGGAGGCTTTGCCGCCGACATTCATAGGGCAGAGAGACGAGCGAGTCGATCCGCGTGGCCCGGCGAGCAGGAACATAGCCGCTTCCATATAACTTCCCAGTCTGAACCACTTCGTTTCGCGTCGAACTCAGGCTAAAATAGAAAACGGATGTTTACCCAGATCAAAGGAACGGATGCCGCAGCCACTAGCCGGCCGCGCCGCAAAACCTACGCAGTCCGCGTTGGCCACGTGCTCGTGGGGGGAGGCGCGCCCATCGTCGTACAGTCCATGACCAACACGGACACCGCCGACGTCCACTCCACGTTTAAGCAAACCGTCGAGCTCGCCGAAGCTGGTTCCGAGATTGTGCGCTGGACCGTAAACGTCCCGGAAGCCGCGGCCGCCGTGCCGGAAATCAAGCAACGCTTACGCGACGCTGGCTGCAACGCGCCCATCATCGGCGATTTTCATTACAACGGCCACGTCTTGCTGACCAAGTATCCCGAGTGCGCAAAGTTTCTCGACAAGTACCGCATCAATCCCGGCAACGTCGGCGCTGGCCAGCGGCGCGACGAACAGTTTTCCACCATTTGCAAAATCGCGCGCGACAACGGAAAACCCGTGCGCATCGGCGTGAACGGCGGCTCCTTGAACCAAGAACTCGTCATGCACAAGATGCAGGAGAACACCGACAAAAATCTCGGCAAGGAGTCCGAAGAAATCATCAACGAGTGCATGGTCCTCTCCGCGCTGCAATCGACGGAATTAGCGCTCGAATGCGGACTCCGCCACGACCAAATCATCATTTCGTGCAAAACCTCCCGCCCGCGTGATTTGATTACCGTCTATCGCGATCTCTCCAGCAAAACCGAGCAGCCTCTGCATCTCGGCCTCACCGAAGCCGGCATGGGCATGAAGGGCCAAATCTGGTCCGCCGCTTCCCTTGGCGTTTTGCTCTACGAAGGAATTGGCGACACGATTCGCATCTCTCTGACGCCCAAGCCCGGCGGCGACCGTCGCGAAGAAGTTTATGCCGCCTGCGAACTTCTTCAAGCTCTCGGCCTCCGTTCGTTTTCGCCCAGCGTGACCGCCTGCCCCGGTTGCGGCCGCACCACCAGCACCACTTTTCAAGAGCTGGCTGAACGCGTTCAGGCCTACATTCGCGAAAGCATGCCCACCTGGAAAACACAATACGAAGGCGTCGAAACCATGACGCTCGCCGTGATGGGCTGCATCGTCAACGGTCCCGGCGAATCCAAAGCCGCGAATATTGGCATTAGCCTCCCCGGGACCGGCGAAGCGCCGCGCTGCCCAATCTATATCGATGGAAAAAAAGATGTGACGCTCGAAGGAAATTACGACGAACTAGCCGTGGCGTTTCAGGCGCTCGTCGACAACTACATCGCGAAAAAGTATCCCCGCAAGACCGCCGAAACAGTTCCCGCCGGCCGCTAACCTGCCACAACACACGTCTACCGGGCGAGGGCCCGGAAGCTCCAATCCAAAGCCTAATCGGGAATTCTAGCGCGATAAGATTGCGTCCTGCCGATTGCTGACTGACTCCAGGGGTAGCGCGCCCGGCGAACGGAGGCCCTGAATATCCCGCTTCGGCGGCTGGCCGAAGAGGCGGCTGTATTCGCGATTAAATTGGCTAGCGCTCTCGTATCCGACCTCGAAAGCCGCACTTGCGGCATCCAGACCATCGACGAGCATGCGTCCCCGCGCTGCCTGCAAGCGAAGCTGCTTCTGATACTGAAGAGGACTCATGGCGGTCAGCGCGCGGAAATGATGGTGCAACGTGGAGACGCCCATGCCTGCGGTCTGCGCAAGATCTTCCACGCGCAGCGGCTTCGCGTAGTTTTCCCTGATCCATGCAATTGCCTTTGCCGTGCGGTGGCTCTGATCTCCCAAGGTTGCAATCGCTCGAAGGCGCGCCCCCTCCGGCCCGCGAAGAATTCGGTAAATGATCTCGCGTTGAATCAAGCCGCTTAGAAAGGGAATGTCCTGCGGCGACTTGAGCAGATCCATAAGTCTGCAACATGCGCTGAGAAATGCTTCTGTCACTTCGCCCGTCACCATCGCATGACTGTCCGAGGGCGGCGGACTCACCTGAATCTCTTCCCTGCTTAGAAGTTCGCGAACGACAGGCATCTCCAATCTTAGAGACATGGCAAGACAAGGTTTCTCTTCGCTGGCCTCAACGATCCGACTAACGATGGGCAAATCGACGGAAGTCAGCAGGTATCGCGACTCCCCGTAGAAAAAAGTGGTTCCTCCGAGGTCCACCCGCTTTTGGCCCTGAGCCATTACCGTCACCCCAGGCTGGTAAGTCATGGAACACGGCGCGGTCGGCGCGGTCCGCCGATGCAGCGAAACGCCGGGAATACCCGTTGCCCGATTCTCTTCGGAGCCCATAAACGAAGCAATCTTGCGAGCCAGTTCCATGCGCAATTCGCGAGCCTGGTTTGATAGCGAAGAGGCATTCTTGCTGGTATTTTTCATTGAAAGAGGCTTCCTTTTCCTTCGTTAAAGATAGCTGTTCAGCACTCTGTGCGCCAATGGTTTCTCACGTACCGAGAGGAATAGGCAATAAATCGGAAGGATCGGGCTACCGCTTCCCCAGCGTTTAGTTCTACTCTCTGGTTGAGAGAAACGGTTCGTAAGGAGAAGCAATGCAAACGCGCAAACTTGGAAAAAGCAACTTGGAAGTTTCGGCTCTTGGGCTGGGCTGCATGGGACTGAGCTTCGGCTTCGGGCCTGCCGTGGACAAGAAGGATGGGATCGCGCTGATTCGAGCGGCAGTCGAACGCGGAGTCACATTCTTCGATACCGCGGAGGTCTACGGCCCGTTCACGAACGAAGAACTCGTCGGTGAAGCCCTCGCTCCCTTCCGTGAGCAAGTGGCGATTGCCACGAAGTTCGGGTTCAAACTCGATCCCGCCACCGGCAAGATGGCCGGGCTGGATAGTCGGCCTGCGCACATCAAGGACGTCGCCGAGGCATCGCTGAAGCGCCTCAAGACGGATGCCATCGATTTGTTCTATCAGCACCGCGTCGACCCGAACGTGCCGATCGAAGATGTGGCGGGAGCCGTGAAGGACCTCATTCAGCAGGGCAAGGTCAAGCACTTCGGACTTTCGGAAGCGGGGGTGCAAACGATCCGCCGCGCGCACGCGGTTCAACCTGTGACTGCCCTGCAAAGTGAATATTCGCTGTGGTGGAGAGAACCTGAAGCCGAGGTGATCCCGACGCTGGAAGAGCTCGGAATTGGGTTCGTGCCCTTTAGTCCGCTGGGGAAAGGCTTTCTCACGGGGAAGATCGACGTGAACACGACGTTCGACAAAAATGATTTCCGCAATATCGTGCCTCGCTTTTCCCCGGAGAACAGGAAAGCGAATCAAGCAATGGTGGATCTGGTTGGCAGATTCGCGCAACAGAAGAAAGCGACACCTGCCCAGATCGCACTCGCTTGGGTGCTTGCGCAGAAACCGTGGATGGTGCCGATCCCGGGCACGACCAAGCTGCATCGGCTCGAAGAAAACCTCGCAGCCGTTAACGTCGAGCTTTCGCCCGAAGATCTCCGCGGACTGGAGACCGCAGCCTCAAAGATTGCGGTGCAAGGCGCTCGCTACCCTGAAGAGCTGCAAAAAATGGTTGGCCGCTGAGCGGCTTACCCAGACTAAATCTCAAACCGAAACAAGTGCCACAAAATTAGGAGAATTCATGTACAAAACAAAAGCCTATTCCGCTGGTAGTGCAACCTCACCGCTCGCTCCCACCGCAATCCCGCGGCGCGATCCGGCGGAACATGACGTGCAAATCGAAATCCTGTTTTGCGGCATCTGCCACTCCGATCTGCACCAGGTCCGCAACGAGTGGAGCGGCGTGATGCCCACCGTCTACCCCTGCGTCCCGGGACACGAAATTGTCGGCCGAGTCACGAAAGTCGGCTCCGCAGTAAACAAATTCAAGCGTGGTGATCTTGCCGCTGTGGGCTGTATGGTGGACTCGGACCGCACCTGCCCGGAGTGCCAAGCAGGCATGGAGCAGTTCTGTCCGAATTTCACGTTAACTTACAATTTTCCCGATAAGCATCTGGGAGGTGTTACTTACGGTGGCTACTCGGACAGCATCGTTGTCGACGAGCGGTTTGTGTTGCACGTGCCGTCGAACCTGAATCTAGCCGGAGCCGCGCCATTACTTTGCGCTGGGATAACGACGTACTCGCCGATGCACCACTGGAGCGTTGGCAAGGGCAAAAAGGCTGGCATCGTCGGTCTCGGCGGGCTGGGCCACATGGGGGTGAAATTTGCGCACGCGCTCGGGGCCCACGTTGTTGTGTTCACGACTTCGCCGAAGAAGAAGGATGATGCACTACGCCTGGGCGCAGATGAGGTCATCCTCTCGAAAAATGCGGACGAAATGCAAAAGCACGAGCGCAGCTTCGACTTCATTCTCGACGCTGTCTCCGCCGATCACGACATAAACGCTTACATCAATCTGCTACGGCGAGATGGCAACATCGTTATGGTTGGCGCACCCGAGAAACCTCTGTCTGTTTCGGTGTTCGGACTGATCATGGGTCGCCGCAGTTTTTCAGGTTCGCCTATCGGCGGCATCGCTGAAACTCAGGAGATGCTGGATTTCTGCGGGAAGCACAATATCACTTCGGATGTTGAGGTGATCCCTATCCAGAAGGTGAATGAAGCCTACGAAAGATTACTGAAGGCCGATGTGAAGTACCGCTTCTCGATCGATATGGCTTCTCTCAAATCGGAGTGAATCGCGTAACCACCGAGACAGACATCAAGTGAGGGAATACGACATATGGAGATCAAAAGAGTAGGCTCGCAAGCTTCTGCGAAAGGGCCATCGGATTGGTTCACCGGCACAGTGCGAATCGATCCGCTATTTCAGGCGCCCGATCCGGCATTTGTTCAAGGCGCCAGCGTAACTTTTGAGCCGGGCGCGCGGACTGCCTGGCACACACATCCTCTCGGTCAGACTCTCATTGTCACGGCCGGGTCCGGCTGGGCTCAACGCTGGGGCGGGCCGATCGAGGAAATCCGGCCCGGTGACGTGGTTTGGTTCTCGCCCGGGGAAAAACACTGGCATGGCGCCGCGGCAACCACAGCGATGACGCACATCGCCATTCAAGAAAAGAAGGACGGCAAGGTGGTCGTCTGGCTGGAGCAGGTCAGCGACGAGCAGTATCGAGGCATGGCGTAAGAAGCGCCGCCGAAAAGAGTCCACGACTTTCCGTTCGGCCTCTATAAAGATAGCCGCCATTATCGGGCAGGGTTGTCGCCGCCAAGTGAGCTAGGCCACGAAACCGATCCTTTTTCTGTCAGGCCGTCTTCAGCGTGTCGTTTTCTGCCGCCGGCGCTGCTCACTGGCCTTCAGCATTTCGTCCAAGTCCGCAACCGGCCGTATCTCAATCGGTCCAAGTCCATACTTAAAGCCTGGAAGCTGTGAGACAAGCTGAACGACGTGATTGAGATCTCGCGCCTCAAGGATTTGAATGCCGCCGAGCTGCTCCTTGGTTTCCGCATAGGGGCCGTCGGTCGTCGCGACTTTGCCGTTCTTCCAGTACAGGGTCAACGCGGTCTCCGGAGGCTGAAGAGGAACTTCGGCAACAAGATGTCCGTTGGCGCGCAGATGGTCATTGTGCTCGAAGCATTCGTCGAGCACTGCGTGTCGCTCGTCCTCGGTCATCCCTTCGAATTTTCCCGGCTCAATGTAACCCAAGCAGATGTATTTCATTATTCCTCTCTTCCGGTAAGGAGCCAGCAGTACAGGTGTCAGATTTTTTTTATCACTGTTTCGAGTAATGAAGCGCAACGCATCCTGATTTAAAAAACTTTGACTCAACAAGTTTTAATTGCAATTTCTCCGGCAGGCTAACACCCTCCAACAGCCGTCTCCCTGCTCCTGCAAGGGTTGGCCCAACGACAAAACGATATTCATCAATGAGGCCAAGCTCTATGAGTTGTGAAGGAATATCTACACCACCGACTAAAATGTTTTTGCCTTCTTCTTGTTTCAATTTAAGTATTTCGTCGTGAAGGTTTGTGCCAACGATTCTCGTTTTCTTGTCTTCAGCGCTGTTTAGCGATCGTGAAAAAACAAGTTTGTTAGTGGAGTCGAATGCTCGAGCAAATTCGTGTTCCGCTTTTGTCTCAGACTGGTTTTTGAGGACTTCAGGCCAATAAGGAACCATCAATTGATAGGTTTTACGCCCAAAGACCTGCAGGTCAACCTCTCGCGTAAGGTGAGTAAAATATTCAAGTTTTTCTTCATCGACAAATTGTTTGGTGTGGTCGACGCAGCCATCCAGGGTCGTGTTGATTGCGAAGATTAGCTTTCTCATTTGATTCCTCCCTTTTTCCCACGCTCTCTGACGTCGGCTTACGCCTATGCGCCCACGGTACCGGTGCGCAAAGGACCGTTTGGCTTGTAGGTGCTGATGATGACGCCCGAGGACACTGCCCTCGTGCTGACGAGCGCGAGTTCGCGTGGCGGCGTTCCATCCGAAAAGAAACGTTTGCCGGTGCCTAACAGAACCGGAAAGATGAGCAGCAATATCTCATCCGCAAGCTCGTGTTCGAGCAGCACCGGTGTCAGCGTCGAACTGCCCCAGACGATCAGGTGCGGCCCGCTCATCGCCTTTGCGCGGCGAACGCCCGCAACAACGTCCGATCCTAGGCCCTCGGCCGGCCCCCATCCAAGACTATCCGGCCTGTGGGTCGCGACGTATTTCGTCGCCGCGTTGATACTGTCCGCCATCGGACTTTTCGGGGCGGTCGGCCAAAAGCCGCTCCAGATATCGTAGGTTCGGCGACCCAGCAGCAAATCGAAATCGTCGCCGTGAGCCGCGATGATGGCCTCTCCCCCTTCGGGATCGTCATGCGGCGCCGCCCATCCGCCGTAGCGGTAGTCGTCTTCCTTCGGGCCGCCGGGGCCCTGAATCACGCCGTCCAGCGAGATATGTTCGATGATCCTGATCTCTCTCATGCGGTCTCCTTGAACATGGGTTTTTGCTCGTCTGCGGCAGGCGCGGTAAACACTATTCCGATGGTGTGTTCGACCGAAAAAACGGGCGTACTTCGCCCGACACCCGGCAGACGACGGCGCCCTTACGTGCCAACGCCAGTATCGGGTTGCCCTCGCAAGGACTTCGCTTCCCTAGCCGGGCGCAGCCCCCCAGCGAAGAGCCTTACACCCTTAGCCTCCCTCTCCTCATTGAGCGCGTCGATATCGCGTTCCATCGCTTCGTCCACGCTAGACGGCTTAAAGTCGTCCGGCAGATGAATCGCAACGAAGTATTGCGGCATAGCTTTCTCCTAGTTCACTGCAGTTGTAGGGGCACGATATATCGTGCCCTCTTCTCTCTTCCTAACTCGACACAGACTACATCGTTCATTCTATAGTCGCCGCGCAGGGAAAAAATCGACAGCAGAAGCGAACTATTTTTTATTTTAATTCCGCAAGCCGCCTGGCGAGAAAACGGCGCTCCGGCTCCTGCGACGCCAAGGCCAGTGCCTTCTCGTACGAAGCACGGGCCTCCGGAATCCGCCCTAATCTGCGGCACAGATCGGCGTGGGCAGAGTGCGCGAGGTGATAGTGGGAGAGGTGCTCGCGCGCCAGCAAGTCATCGATAAGAGCAAGGCCCTGCTCCAGACCTTCGCACATGGCAATGGCCACGGCGCGGTTCAGTTCGACAACCGGGGATGGCTGAATCCGAAGCAACTGGTCATAGAGCAGCGTAATCTGACGCCAATCCGTGGATGCCGTGGAGGAACTCTCGGCGTGAACGGCCGCAATGGCCGCCTGCAACGTGTACGCACCGAAGCGGCGCGATTGAAGAGCGCTTTCGGTAAGCGAGATGCCTTCGGCGATCTGGTCCCTGTTCCACAACGACCGATCTTGCTGCTCGAGCAGAATCAAGTTTCCGTCGCCCGAGGTTCTGGCGGCGCGGCGTGACTCCTGCAGCAGCATAAGCCCCAACAGGCCCATCACCTCGGGTTCCGGGAGCAGGCCGAGCAGGAGTCTGCCCAGACGGATCGCTTCGCGGCTGAGTTCGGCGCCTGTCGTTTCAGCCGAGTATCCCTCGTTGAAGATCAGATATACGACTAGGAGGACGGTTCCCAACCGCGCCGATAATTCCTGCGACACGGGCACCTGGTAAGGAATTGCCTTGTCGCGGATGACAGCCTTTGCGCGCACGATGCGTTGGGCGAGCGTCGCCGGCGTAACGAGAAATGCCCGGGCAATCTCCTCCGTGGTCAAGCCGCAGATTTCGCGCAGGGTGAGCGCAACTTGCCCTTCCGGAGGCAGAGCGGGGTGGCAGCAGGTGAAGATCAGACGGAGTCGATCATCTTCGATCTCCTCGTCATCGAGCGCAGTTTGGTTGATCTGCGCTTCCGTGTAGAGCGCAAAATCATTCTGTGTTGCATCAAAGCGCGCGCGCCGGCGCATCCTATCTATGGCCTTGAAGCGTGCCGTTGAAATCAGCCAGGGACGCGGCTTGTCGGGAATACCAGTCTGAGGCCAGGACTCCAGAGCGGCTGCGAATGCCTCATGCATGGCCTCTTCCGCGAGATCCATATCTCCGAGCAGGCGCACGAGCGTCGCCAGAATCCGGCCCGATTCCGATCGGTAAATAGTCTCAATGGTCCTGCTGAGTTGTTCGGGCACAGGCGGCGGCATCTACGCCAAACTAGCAAACGGAGCGGCTCGACACAACCGCGCTCGGGCTTCCCTACACACAATTCAGTCGCCCGCCATTGCGCTGATCGAGGGTTTACAAAGGGACAACAGCATAGGTTCTCGTAAATGGCATTATCGCCGACAACTCACGGATTGTCGGCAACTCGGAAAGTATCCAGAAACGGGGTTCTGGGAAACGAAGGTGAGGGCTGCCTCGCTGTTCGTTGACTGCTTCCAACCCAGAAAAACTTACGTCTTACACGACCTCCGCGAAATTTGGCAGTCCCCGCACTTTTGTAACTCGCTCTAAAACATATTCACTCTACGCCGACTCATTAAAACGCAGGCTACGGTAGACGAGGCGATCGTGGAGTTACAATGCTGCGTCAACCTTCAAACCAAAGGGACCGGCCTCCTGCGCCCCTGTGGAATTAGGTCGCGAGAGGGATGGCCGGATCCAGCACGCGCAGCAGGAGCAGACTTTGGTCATCCTGCTGCAGGCCATATTGTCGCACCTCGCGCATGATGAGATCCCAAATCTCCGGTAAGGTTCTGGTAGCGTGTTGCGTCAGCAGCTCTTGCAGGCGGGCCAGGCCAAATTCTTCGTCTCTGGCATTGGCCACTTCCGTTATGCCGTCCGTAATCATCAAGAAGAGATCGAGCGGTGAATAGATGACGCGCTTACTAGCATAGGAACCGCCGGGGATTAGTCCCAGCGGAAGCTGCTCCATGGAGAGACAGGTCGTGTCCCTGCTACCGTGCCGATAGTGGACGATCGACGGATGGCCGGCCAACGCGTATTCGGCCTCACTGGAGCCATCGAAGCGGAGCAGGGCCAGCGTCGCAAACATTTCACGTTCCTTGAGATCTGGCAGCACGCGGTCCACACTTTCGAGCGCTGCTACCGGCATTTGGCGGAATTGCACGGCGAGTCGCATGGCGGTCTTCAACATCCCCATGAGCTGGCCGGCAGGCAACCCGTGGCCGGAGATATCGGCCACATAGGCCACTAAACCACCGTCGCTCTCAATGACGTCAATCAGATCGCCACCCATTTCGGTGCTCGGGATCGATTTGCCGTATAGCTCGAAACTCGCGTTCTGGAAAGAGACGGTCGGAACCAGGATCGCCTGGATACCGTGGGCCAAAGAAAGCTCTGTTTGCATACGCACACTGGCCACGCCCTCCGTGCCAGCGAAAAACAGCAGAAATCGAATGCCGAAACCGATACCAACCAAGATCCCGATTGCATCGAAGAGCACGCGTCGATGTACAGCGACGGGGACCGAGAGAGGCATCGAAACGTGCGAGACCCAATAGCCCAGCCAGGCTGTGACGAGAACCAGCAGAAGAAGGAGAGGGATAAGACGAAATCTTTTGATTCCGGCGGCCCTCAGCGCCGCTGCCCCTATGCCCACTAAGACCGGCCAAAAAAAACCTCCGCCGACGCGCGAAGCATTCAGCTGCAATAGATCGATCGCGAAACCGCCGGCCGCCCCGACAAAAAAGTAACCTGCCAGGAACATCTTCATCCGCCCCAGTGGCAGCACGCGCCAGTAGGGACTGAAGGCGGTGGGAAAGGCCGAGCGCACACCAGCCAACCATGCGCGGAGCTTCTTTTTCATCGATACTTCCCCGGGCGTTCTGGATCGCAGGGAGACCGAGCGCTAAGCCATGGGTTTGGCCAATCGTAGGCCAAGAATCCGAGCAATAAGAGGGAGACGAGCGTGGACAGATTCATCTAGTGAACTGTTACCAGAAACGCACGAAGTTCACAAGCGGGTGCCGAGCTCGAATGGCTGATCCTTGATTTTAATAGGCATTCCTGAGCCTTGGCCATGACATCTTCGATGGATAGTTGGATAACAAGCTATACGGAGAAGTGCCGTTCCCTCCGGCATACTCCGGGCGAGCGCTCAGCCATCTGGAAATTAACCAGAAACGGGTCTCGGGAACTGAAGGTGGGAGCTGCTTCGTGGTTCGTTGACTCTTTCCGATACAGAAAAACTTTGGTCTGATATGACTTCCGCGTAGTTTAGTGGTTTTCGCGGGCCTGTAACTCGCTCTAAAACCAAATCACGCTACGCGGACACATTAAAACACAGGCTACGGAAGCCGTTGAGAATGTGGAGTTGTCACACCGCGAATCTTCTCAAGCACGATCATCCGCGTGCATGAATAGGCATAGCGGTCTTCAAGCAATTGGTGCGCCCAGTGTGCGCCCATGGCGATGCCGTGGAACTCGTAAAGTGGGCACCCGCCGGGCTTCCGCGGGAAAAACGATTGAGCCGCAGCCAACCTTGCTGACCCGGACGCGTTCCGCTGATATGCTAGAATTTTCCAACCGTTCGAATGGAATGAAAGCAGGAATACACTTTGAAAATTAGCCGGGCAGACGTGGAGCGAGTGGCGGAGCTGGCCTATCTGGATTTAAGTGAGGCCGAGCTCGAGATGTACCGCGCGCAACTCGACGAAATCCTCGAATACATCGGCAAATTAAACGAACTGGACACCGCGAAAATTGAGCCGATGGCGCAGGTGCTGGCCGACGACCAGTCAGCCGACGCGACGCTGCGCGAGGATGTCGTAGTCCCATGCAACGTAGCCGGAGAAATTTTGAAGCAAGCCCCGGATCCAGAACCGCCTTATTTCCGGGTGCCAAAAGTGATTGAAAGGTAGGACAGACATTCTTGTCTGTCTGGCTTGGTTTCTATGCCCGAATTGCAGAAAAGGCAGGTAAGAATGCCTGCCCTACAGGACGCGATGTGACAACAAATTGGACGATAGACGCCGTAAAAGAAGCGCTAGCCGCAAAAAAGATTTCGGCGCGCGAACTCGCCACCGAGTTTTATCGGCGTATCGCCGCACGCAATCCGGAACTGAATGCCTATTTGACGCTCAGCGAAGAGCGCGCCTACGCACAAGCCGACCGCATGGATTCCCTCCTCGCCTCAGGCAAACCGTTGCCGGCATTAGCCGGCGTTCCAATAGCAATTAAAGACGTCATCAGCACGCGCGGCGTTCGAACGACCTGCGGCTCAAAGATTCTGGAAAATTACATTCCTCCCTACGACGCGACCGCGGTAGAACGCCTGGAAGCGGCGGGGGCGGTCATTCTCGGCAAAACCAACTGCGACGAATTTGCCATGGGCAGTTCGAACGAGAACTCCGCCTATGGCCCAGTCCGAAATCCCGAAGCACCTGACCGCGTGCCGGGAGGATCAAGCGGCGGATCAGCCGCAGCGGTTGCGGCCGGCCTTGCCGTGGCATCGCTGGGAACCGACACGGGCGGCTCGATCCGGCAACCAGGTTCGTTCTGCGGAATCCCCGCCATGATGGGCAGTTATGGACGCGTTTCGCGCTATGGATTGATCGCGTTTGCATCGTCGCTGGACCGGATTGGCCCGTTTGCAACCAACACCCGCGACATAGCCACCATACTCGGCGTGATCGCGGGACGCGATTCGAACGATTCGACTTCGACGACGGCCCCCGTGCCGGACTATCGCGCCGCCATGGAAAAGCCGGTCAAAGGCCTGCGCATTGGCATTCCCAAGCAATACTTTGGCGCGGGGATGGACGACGGAGTCCGCGGAAAGATCGAAGCGGGAATCGAACTCCTGAAGAAACTCGGCTGTGAACTGCGCGAAATCCAGATGCCCCACACCGATTACGCGATCGCGGTCTATTACATCATCGCGACGGCGGAGGCCAGTTCTAACCTTGCCCGCTACGACGGCGTCAGGTACGGCTTGCGCGTTGAAGACGATTCCCTGCTGGCCATGTACCGCAAAACACGCGGCGCGGGATTCGGAGCCGAGGTCAAACGGCGCATCGTGCTGGGAACGTACGTCTTGTCGGCGGGCTACTACGACGCGTACTACCTCAAGGGGCAGAAAGTGCGAGCATTGATTGCGAAGGATTTTCGCGATGCGTTCACGAAAGTGGACGCAATCGTAACGCCGACGTCGCCGGTTCCAGCGTTCAAATTGGGAGAGCGCACGAACGATCCGCTCCAGATGTATCTTGCTGATATATATACAGTTACGGGGTCACTGGCGGGCGTTCCCGGCATCTCCGTTCCCTGCGGCAAGATTGGCGAAAAGCTGCCAGTAGGGTTGCAAATTTTCGGCCCCGCTTTTGGCGAGGCCAGCGTTTTGCAGCTGGCGTATGCCTTTGAGCAGGCCGGCGGCGGCTCCCTCTGATGAGCCGCAGCGGGAGCTAGCCCTGGCACCCCGACTTGATTCCTTGATCGCAAACCTCGCTAAGGCACAATCGGGATTCTTGTGCGCAGCCGACGCCATCCCAATGGAACGTTGGAAGACGAAACCGAGCGAAGGGCGATGGTCGGCGGCCGAGCTCGTGGCGCATCTGATCATGGTCGAGCGCGCGGTCATTGGAAAAGCGGACCGTCTGGCGCAGAAGACGCCGAAGCGAGTTTCATTTTTGAAGAGGATTCACCTGCCGATGGTGCTGGCGGAAGTGCGCCTGATCCGGCTGAAGTCCCCCATTGCTGTGGACGCGGGGATGCTTCGCGATAAAGAGGCCATGCTGGCGGAATTGCGCGAGGTGCGGGAGCGATCAGTCGCGTTTCTGGAGGAGACGAAGGGCCGCGACCTCAGCGAATACTGCTGGGCGCATCCAGCGCTTGGAACGCTGAACACCTACGGATGGATCCGGCTTATTGCGGCGCATGAGATTCGGCATACAAAGCAGATACGTGAAATTTCGCGAAGCCTACCGAAAAGCGTATAGAGTTTGCAAAAGTGGGACATTATTTCCCTCCTGTTATCCATGCCCTGTGTTCTGTACTAGACAGTTTTTTAGCTCTCCGTTGTGGATAATGTCTTTTTACACAGGGGCTTGGAACAAAAGTACTAGGAACTTCGTTTTCAGTTGGGAGAACGGAACGACTATTGCTCTTGAAAGTGTGCATCGCGTAAGCTTCGAAAAGCATCGAAGAAGTAGAAGCGGATAAGAAAAGCGCGGTGCGGCAAACAGTTAGAGGGACAAGGCCATGGTTACCGTGAAATCGAGCCAAAAGATTTTTACCGATGCGGAGATCGCCAGCCTGACTGGGATCTGCGTAGATCATATCCGCAATTTCGCGAAGAGCCGCCATTTGGGCTTCATCGCGCGCGCCGCGGAAGCGGCAGGCAAGCAGGCGGACCAGTGGCTGTTTACGCTGTCGGACTTGATGGTGCTGGTGACGCTGTTTCCGCGCTGCACACACTAACGACTCATACGATTTTCGACCGAAAGTGGCTCTTTCCGGAACTCCAGAAAGGGCCTTTTGCTTTTTGGCACAGTTGCGAGCGCACGAGCAGGGGGGTATGCTCGCCAGGAGGCAAACCGATTCGCCGGGCCGGCATCCTAGAGGCCAGAAACTGCCATGAGCTTGCGTTTTCATCTCGCTGTAATGCTGCCCATCGCCATGCTGGGCTGGGGAGGAATGGCCTGGCAGAACCCCTCCGCTAGCGATTCCTCGGCGAAGCAAAGTCCGCCGAACGCCCAAAAAAACACGACAAATCAGGCGGCTCCCCCGGAGGAACTGACAGGGCTTCCACGAGGCAAGAAGCTGGTGTTGAAAGATGGAAGCTTCCAGCTGGTCCGGAGCTACGAGCAAAACGGCGACCGAGTGCGCTACTACAGCATGGAAAGAGCTCAATGGGAGATGATTCCCGCGTCGCTGGTGGACTGGGACGCGACCAAAAAAGCAGAAGCGGCACAGGAGAAAACGGCCGCGGCACTCGTCGAGAAAGTTCACATTCAGGAGACGGCGGCGAAGGCAGAAACCCCGGTGGACGTGGACGCAAGCCTGCTGGTTGCTCCGGGAGTGTTCTTGCCCGATGGCGAAGGCATGTTTGCGCTGGAAGGAAAGGCCGTGAAACGGCTGGGGCAAGTCGGCTCGGAAGAGAAAACGGACAAGAAGACGGTTTTGAAGCAGATCCTCTCGCCGATACCGATTGTGCCGAGCAAACACAACATCGAACTTCCAGGCGCTAGAGCTACCGTGCGGCTGACGAGCGCCTCTCCTGAGTTCTACTTGCGCGAGCCCGCGCCTAGTCCGGACCAAGATTCCACGCTGTGGCGAAGCGGCCGGCTGGGCGTGGATGGACCGGATGTGACGTTGGTGCGCGCGAAGGTGAAGGGAAACAAGCGCTTGCTGGCGTCGATCCGAAGCATGTTCGGAGAGAAGATCTCGGAAAACCGAGACGATATTTCGATCCAGCGCTGGGAAGTGGCGCCGGACGTTTACAGGTTTACGCTGAGCGCGCAGCTGCCGCCCGGCGAATATGCCATTGCTGAAATCCTGCAGGATGGACTGAACGTTTTTGTGTGGGATTTCGGCGTGGACGCGGCTGCCGCATCCACGGCAGGACCGCAGTAAGTCGCCAGCGCCAGTTGGCGATAGGTGCCCCTCCCCCTCCCCAGTTTTTTCGTAAGTGTTCATTCTAAAGGGTTTCAAGTTCCGTGTTTTGCAAGTGCGGATTCTAAATGGATTAGGCGCGGGTTTTGCGTAAGTGCGGATTATAAAAGGGATAGTGGGTTTAGTGGATAGTGGAAACGTGGCACGTGTTCCGTGGACCGTGATCCGTGAAGAACACAAAGGAAGAGAGAGATGATGCTGACGTGCTCGAAGCGATGAGTTGGCGGGAGGTTCTCCAGACACATTCTCGCGTGGCGCTGGGATAGCGCCCAAACAGAATGGAAACATCGGCTGACCGTTCATGGGCGACCGCTTGTAAGCGCCAGGGGAAGAGGAAAAAGATAACGCAGAGACGCTGAGAGAACAGAGATTTCGCAGAGAAGAGGGGATGAAACAGGAGAAGCGAGATCGAAAGTGGGCAGCGGGTGCGGGCGAGTTTGGCGTTGGAGCCATGGAGAATGGTAGCAAGGAATGTGATTACTGTCAAGATACAGTACTTGATGTAGATGATTCGAATTGAGACGCGAGAAGTGGAATGGATGGAAGGGGTTGGCGGGAATTTGGGAGTTTGGCGAGACAGTGTGGAAACGGATGCTTCCGGAAACGTCCCGCCTGGAACGCGTGAAGAAATTGATCTCCCAGATTCTCCAGGTGATCCAAAATGTATCGCTACGCTGCGAACGTCGCTTATAAGCGTTCTAAACGATAAATTCCTGGATGCCGGTTCTGTTGAAATCGCGAATCTGCATTTTTTCACACGTTCCTGTCCCCCGGGTTCCCCCGGTTCCAGTTTTCCCCTAGTCGAGAGCCTTAAGGCCTTCGTTTTCGATCCTGAAGCTCTTCGTGATATCGTGAGCGTTGTGGCCGTTTTTGTCGACTGCTTCAGTTCCGAGGGTGATTACGTCCGATGTCACTTTGACAACCCAGGTTCTATCTTTTACCTCGGACCAAAGCTCCTTAAACGCACGACCGTCAAAAGCCAGGAGTTGCAGGTGCAGACGCGCGCCCGTATCTCCATAGTGCTTGCCAACCAGTAATAAGCGATAGTCTTCAGCTGTGCTTCCGCGAACATGGTAGGAGTTCAGCCAGCCGGCATCGAATTGGTGGGGCGTCTTCGATGCGAGAAGCTGCCAAATCGATCCTTTCAACGAGTAAGCCTCAAGAAAGTAAGTAAGCTGGGGTATTGCTTCGTAGCCGCGGTCGATCGCGTACAGTACGATAATTTGGGGAGTAGTTCCCGGCAGAACATATGCGGCGGGTACGTTGGAGGAGTCCTTCAACGCACGATATTGGGGGATTCCGCTTTGTACACAATCCATCCAGCGGGGAATGTCGCGGGCAGCTTCGTCGGGGCGCAGATGGCCCAATTCTTTGAAGATAGAATGCATCAGAAACTGATGGAGTCTTTCCGTGATCTCGTCTTTAGTCCTTTCGTACGCGGCGACGTCGGCGGCTGTGGCCTTCGCATCGACGAACATTGGCCCGTTCATTTTCTCGAAATGGCGCTTGTCAGGCGCTGCACACTGCTCTGCAGATTGAGCCGCGGCGGGCCGTTGACTCAGAATCAGGAGGACGGGGATTGCCAAAGATAATTTCAAGCGGATCACCTTACGAAATGGCGATAACTGCCGGATCGCTGTTGCTGCTCTTCTGCTTCTCAAAGACAAATGCTGGAACTCCGTTTCCGTTGACATTATTCGGGATCGAGTTTTTGATGACGATCTGCCTGCCGGGGGAACTGAGTGCGTAACATCCCGGATCCTTATTAAGTTGTGGCACGGTTGTTGTGCCGCTCAGGAACGCACTTTCGATGGCAGTATAGTCGGCTGCCGTCGGACTGAAAAAGCAGGGTGAGCCCGATACCGTGTCGCTCTGGTTCCCGTTGAATAGCGAGACAGCAACGTTTAGCTCGGGCTGAACGCCAGTCATGATCGCTGTGTTGATTCCATCGTATTGACCGGAAGTTATCACGGCTTGATATTGCGAAGCTGTCCCCCCGGGGAATTCGCTTCGGCCGAAACGGTCCTTAATACTTGGGCCAATGGCCGGTTCGGAGATTGTATCTCCGGAGGCTGCTTGCCCGTGCGCTTCTCCGTAGAGAACCTGAATCAACACTTGTGGTGGTACAGACGTGGTTGTTAGCTGGGATGCGCACGCGCCGCTGACACAAGCCTGTGCGCTCTGGATACCCGAAGGGGAGTTTGTGCCACCGATCGAGAGCTTCCAGAGATCGTTCCCCGTGAAACTGGATGGCTTGTTATAGGTGAAGGTGGCAGCACTTGAGCTATTTGGGTTCGTGGTGGTCCCCTGCACGAACACGACGGAGCCAGCCACACTCGCTGGAGACACCGAGACCGTAATGCCCTCCCCGGTGTCGCCGGAGGACGCGTTCAGCGAGGTGGGTAACTGGCTAATCGTTATGCCTGTCCCCGGGGTGGGGCCGGTGAGGATGGTTCTGGGGCAGGAAGCGGGACATATGGGAGGAGGTTCGCCCACGGGCTCGCCGGTGACAAAGAAGCGGCCGGAAATTACGGAGGTGCCGGCAGCGTTGAATGTCGCCATGCCGTTGCCCGATGTGCCGGGGGTGCTGGTGACGGAAATAGCGCTGGTATTCGAGCTCGTAAAGGTGGTGTTCAAAGTCGCGTCGGTGTTGCTGCCGTCGTCCCACCATACCGTGGCAGTGACTTGCTGGCTGGTGGAGATCGCGCCTATGAAAGGATTGGCGGTAAGGTCGTATGAGTTGATGCCATTGCAGATGACGCAGCCGCCGCCGCAGGTTCCAGCAACCGGATCATAGATGCTGACGGTGACCATGATGCGCTCATTAAGTTGCTCGTCGGCGGTTTCCACGCGCAAGCTCCCGAAAGTTGCTTCCGGCAGGGATTTTGTTGCCCTTGTCGTCCGGCTGTGCCGCTTGAGCGATGAGCTGTTTCAAATCGAGACCCACCGTGGCCTTCCGCGGAATGATCACTGGCGCAAAGCGATACTTTCCAGCACCGTCGTTAAACCCTATCGTAACGCGCACGGCGACATCCTCGTTGCTTACATTCTCGATGCTTAACATGGTGTCATTGTTGCCTTCGGTGCTCCAATACACAAAGTCGCTGCGAAAGGAAGGGTTGCCTCGCGCCTCTGCGGCGAACTTGAAGGACGCCTCCACTGATTTAGCAAGCCTTCAGTCGGACTTGGCGTTGTCTTGCGCGGAGGCGAAGATTTCCTGGAGCATGGCCAGGACGTCGGAAACGCGGAACGGTTTTTGCAGATAGCGAGGCTCGCTGGGATTGCCGGATGATTCGGGGAAGTCGACCAATTCTCCGGTCATAAAAATCACGGACGGTTTGCGATCTCCGGCTGCGGCGAGAAGACGTTCGGCGGCGACTTTGCCGCTCGAGGGACCGCCGGCTTTCGTGAGATTCAAATCGCAAAGAAGAACGTCAGGAGAACGCTGGGCGAGGAAAGCCAGCGCTTCGTCCACAGCGGCGGCGCAGTCCACATGCAGCCCACGAGCGGCAAGTCCGTCAAAGAGCAGGCTACGAAGGCTTTCTTCATCATCCAACACGAGGATAGAGCGGCCTTTCAAAAGATCGAGATTGGCGGGCGCTGCGGGGCTAGAAAGAGCGGGAACGGAAGGAAGCGAAGCAGCAGCCGCTTCGTCGAGCGCAAGGGGAAGATAAACCGTGAATGCAGAGCCGCCCGCAGGGAGGGCTTCCGCTTCAATGGTGCCGCCATGCTCGCGAATAATGGAAAGGCAGATGCTGAGGCCGAGGCCAGTGCCGCCGCCGGGACGCTTGGTGGTGTAAAAGGGATCGAAAAGGCGGGCGACAGATTCGGGACGAACGCCGACGCCATCATCCTGAAAAGCGATAGAGACACGAGGGCCGATACGGGCGAAGCGGATCTGAATGCGGCCCGATTCACGGACTTCACGGATGGCCTGCTCGGCGTTGGTGACGAGATTGAGAAAGACTTGAATGAGCTGATTGGCGTCGCCAATGACTCCGGGAAGGTCCGGCCGAGGGCGGAAATCGACTTCGACGTTGTTGCGGCGGAGGGAGTGTTCATGCAGCTGAAGAGTGCGATCGACGATGCTATTCAGATCGACGGGCTTTTTTAGCGGCGAGGCGGGGCGGGAGAACTCGAGAAGATTCTGAACGATGCGAGCGGCACGGCGGGCCTGGCGATGCGTCAATTCGAGCTGGCGCTTCGTGGATTCCTGATCGGTATTGCCCTCGCGCAATAATTCCGTGACGCCGAGAATGGCGGTGAGGGGATTGTTGAGCTCGTGCGCGACGCCGGCGAGCATCTGGCCCATAGCGGCGAGTTTTTCAGCTTGAATGAGCTGCTCCTCGAGGCGCTTGAGTTCGGTGACATCGCGGCCGGAAAGGACGACGCCCTCGACTTTTCCGGTTTCATCGGCGAGCGGACTGAAATTGAAACGGATGCGGCGCCAATCACCCAGCTTGTGGCGCATGCGAATTTCGAGGG
>CAVPWC010000007.1:0-379759 GCA_963709315.1 uncultured Acidobacteriota bacterium | reverse complement strand
CGCCCCGCATTCTCATATAAACAGGCTTATTAACTCTTCGTTCTTTTACCCGGCCAATTTATAGAATCAAAGCCATATAGTCCCATAGATAGTTTATTACTTGACAAGACTCCACGAAATCCGCTAAATATCCGTCCCGAACATATTCCGTCTGGAGGCCCCATGTCCCGTGCCCGCCTCGCGTTCAGCTGTATTTTGCTTTCGCTCGTTTTCCTGATTCTTCCTTTTCCCTCTCGTGCTCAAGTTCTCGACTCGGCCTATCAAACGGGTCTTCCGCTTTTTGGAACCTTTCACGGCGGCGACATGGATGTCGTCTCTCTCCAGAACTTCAGTTTGCACGCTGAAATTCCTATCCTGTCCATCCCACAACGCGGTGGGCACTCCCGAAATTTCAAATTCGTTTACGAGACGCCTCGTTACCAGTTGGTTTGGATCCCGATGCCCACACAAACGAATCCATCTGCGGGCCAATACAAGGTCGAGCTTCCTTCGTCATTCCCACTTTCTCAGTGGTTATTGACCGACAGCAGTGAAAATGCACCGTGGAGTCTTACATGGCAGTCGGTTTCTGTGTCCTGTACTTCTGGCGGCTCGCCTATAACCTCCTTCTATCACGACGGGTACGTTGTCAGCGATCCCGCCGGCACGAATCACCAGATCGCGCTCTATAAGGGAAACGCCACTATCGTCAACCCAAGCGGCTGTCCTCCGGCGGACAACATCAACAAGGGCTATGCCATTGATGGCTCCGGCATTTATGTCGACGTGAGCGTGGACGAATTTCATCCCATCATTAGGCTAAAAGACGGAACGATCGTCAGCGGTCAAAATGAAGACACAAACGGAAATCTTCTCCCCGGCTCGGCCGGAACGCCCTTCACCGTTTCAACCGTGAACGGACAAACTTTGTGGACCTACACGGATCCGAACGGCCAGTCGCAAACATTCACCGTCACCTACACTCCGATAACTATTCACACCAGCGCCTGCACCGCCGTCCATCTCCCCGCGAATCAAGGATGCTCCGAGTTTTCCGCTACCCGCAACTTTCCCCAAGAAGTTACGCTGCCCAATGGCGCGTCCTATCAATTTAGCTGGGTCAACAACTCTTATGGCCAGTTGCAGAGCATTGCTCTTCCAACGGGCGGAAGCATCACATACGCATATTCTGCGCCCTCGTTCTATGCAGACTTGATCCCAACCGGAGCAAATTCCGGCAACCAACGGGGCTCGCACAATCCAAACTTCACGGGCTTCCCAGTCATCCAATCAAGAACAGTCAGCGACGGGATAACTCCTCAAACGTGGACCTACGCCGCCAACGGCACGGTCACTCTGCCTACGGGCGACACCGAGGTTCACACCACCAGCTTTCAGCCCTGTTCAAACACGATAACGCGTACTCCCATACCATACGAAGTGCCGGCCTCTTACTACCAGGGTTCGGGCACCTCCGCGAAATTGCTCAAGACCGTCGCTAAGACGTACACCTGCCAACTCTGGTCGAGTTACATTGCGGGAAGCACCGTCTCCAACGTTAGCTTGACGCGTGAAACAACTACGCTCGACAACGGTCTCGTTTCTAAAGTTGAAACGGACTACGACTCGTTTGTCCCTCCCAACCAACTCTCTGGAAGCCTATACGACTTTTCGCGTCTCAACGTCGTCGAGAAGCGTGAATTCGCCTTCGGCAGTGGCGCTCCGGGGGCGCTTCTCCGCCGCACTCATTACACATATCTCCACGACACGAGTCCAGCGTATGTGCCTCTGAATATCGTCGACCGCCCAGCAAGCGTTATCGTCTACGACGGTTCGAGTAACATGATTTCCCAAACGACCTATGAATACGACGTTTACAATCATGTAGGCATGCCAGCAATGCAAGCCAGCGGTGCCATTCAGCACGACGGCAATCGCACAACGACGTACACTACTCGCGGAAACCGAACAGCCGCGAGTCAATGGAGAAACACGGACGGTGCCCTTCTAACGACGCTGAACCAGTACGACGACGCGGGCAATCTTATCGCCACGAAAGATCCAATTGGTAATCTCACCCAAATTGACTACACGGATGCTTGGGTTTCCACCCCGGGTACTACCGGCGGCAGCGCCTGCGCACCCATCGGCCAGCTCAAAGCTTTTCCGACCACAACAACAAATGCTCTTAACCAGGTAACGACCCGCGCTTATTATTCTTGCAGCGGCCAACTCGGCTCAATCACTGATCCGAATAACCTGACTACCTACAATATCTACGATCTGTTTGGGCGCACAGTTCAGGTACACAATCCGGACAACGGCTTTACCAAAAACTGCTTCACCGACGCCGGGGGCACGGGCTGCACGAAATCTACACCACCCTTCCAGCGCGTAACGACAAAAAGCATCAACTCCGCAACGAGTGAAATTACGACGTCCGTGTTTGATGGTTTGGGACGCCTCACGCAGACCCAGCTAAACTCGGATCCTCAGGGCGCAATCTTTTCAGAAACGACCTATGATCCCGTTGGCAGAGTTGCGACGGTCTCCAATCCACATCGCTCTTCGACTGACCCGACTTCAAGCCCCGGCATCACTACCTATTCCTACGATGGAATTGGCCGAAAAATCGCCACTGCATATCCGGGTTCGGACGGCTCAGTTCTCCAAACAGCCTATTGCGGACCTTCCACCTTGGTTACAGATCCCACAGGTAAATGGCGCCGCAGCATTACGGACGCGCTTGGCCGCCTAACTGAAGTGGATGAGCCAAATGCCGTGGGAGTGGTAGTTAACCCCAACGGTTGCGTCGCCGCGGGCGACCCCGTTTTCGTCACGTCCTATTCCTACAACACGCTCGGCGATCTCACCAACGTCCTTCAAAACGGCTCGCACTAGCGCACCTTCACGTTCAACTCGTTATCGCAGATGCTCACTTCCACAAATCCCGAAGTGGGCACAATCACGTACACCTACGACTCGGATGGCAACGTTGCCACAAAAAAGGACGCCCGAGCTATCACCACCACGTACGCCTACGATTTCTTAAACCGGCTTCTAACGACCACCTATTCGAACGGCGATTCAGCTATAACTACAACCTATGACCAGGCTGCCTGTCTCGGTCTTACCGCATGCCAAAACATCGGCCATGCCACGAGCATCACGGATGGCGCTGGTTCCGAATCGTGGGCTTATCAGACCGATCCAACCAATTTCCGCAGCCTGCACGCCAATCAGCGCACCATCACCAGTTCTCCGAGCAACATCACAAAAACTTCCACCTACGTTTTCGATCTCGCCGCCAACCTCACTTCGATCACCTATCCGACGGGCCGCACCGTCAATTACACTTACGATGGTGCGAATCGTCCTGCTACCGCCCTCGATTCTGCCAACGGCATCACCTACACCACTGCTCAATCAACCCCGCCCAACGGCTGCCTTACTACCGGCGTTTGCTACACGCCGCAGGGCTCGGAATACAGCGCCGCAATCGGCAAGACAAGCACCTTCAGCGGCATCAATCTCTCCGAAACTTACAACAGCCGTCTCCAGCCGCTTGAAATCAAAGCCTCCTCTTCCGCCGGCAACGCCTTTGACATCACGTACAGCTTTGTCGACCCGGTAACTCTCAAAAACGCTGGCCACGTCTATTCCATCGCTAACAACCTGAATGCCAGCCGCTCCCAATCTTTTGCGTATGATCAACTCAATCGCATCACCACTGCTGGGACCACCGCCACAACCGGCGCATTCTGCTGGGGCTATCAGTACAGCTACGACGTTTGGGGAAATCTCCTCGCGCAAGCGGGCTGGTCGCCCAACTACAACGGCTGCAGCGAAGCCACCATGGGCAGCGTGATCGCCGACGGCAACAATCACGTCTCCGGCTTCACCTACGACCTCTCTGGCAACACGCAGAGCGACGGTTCCATCGCCTACACTTACGACGCCGAAAGCCAAATTAAAACCGCGGCCGGCGTCACGTATCTTTACGATGGTTCTGGCCGCCGCGTCTCCAAGTCCAACGGCAAGTTGTACTGGTACGGTTCCGGAGGAGAAATCCTTGCCGAAACCAATGCCTCGGGCAGCACCCTCAACGAATACGTCTTCTTCGGCGGTCGCCGCGTCGCTCTGCTTCCCGCCAGTGGCAACGCCGAATTCTACGCCGAAGACTTCCTCGGCTCCTCTCGCGTCATGACCCAAAACAACGGCACGGTCTGTTACGACGCCGACTTCGATCCCTTCGGCGGCGAGCACGACTACATCAATACCTGCCCGCAAAACTACAAGTTCGAAGGCAAAGAGCGCGACACCGAAACTGCATCGACCCCCGGTGGCAATGACGGCAACGACGACTTCGGCGCTCGCTACTACTCCAGCCGGTTCGGCCGCTGGCTCTCCGCCGATTGGTCCAGCGTTCCCGTTCCCGTCCCCTACGCCAACCTCACCAACCCGCAAACCCTCAACCTCTACGCCATGGTCTCCGACGACCCCGAATCCTTCGCCGATCTCGATGGTCACGATGACTGCTGCAGCTTCTGGCAGGTGGTCGATTTCCTTGCGGGTGCCGCAAACGCCTATGGCAGTGATAATCTTGCCGGAGCAGGGAGACAGGACCAGACCACGACAGAGGGCAAGCTCGGCGCAGCGACCGGCGACTTGGTCGCTACCATCCAAGGTGGCGAGGAAGCGACAGCAGGGGGAACCGGGGTCGCCGCAGGAGTGAGCCTGAGCGCCACCGGCGAGGGCGCCCTGGTTGGAGTGCCTCTTGCGGTCGTTTCCGCTCCCGTCGCGGTGCACGGCGGAGTGACTGCTACTGAAGGAGCCGCACATCTCGGCGCTGCCGCCGCTGACGCCATCAATGACGCAATCCACTCCCCGACCGAAAAGTCGACTCCCAAGGAAGGAAGTGCTGGGGGGCCTGGCGCAGGGAAGAGAGCAACGCCAGAGCAGCGGCAAGGGGCGTTGCAAGAGAATAACGGTAAGTGCGTCTTCTGCGGGGACAAGGCAACCCAGGCCGACCACGCTGTGCCTCGCTCACGGAATGGCAACAACACAAAGAAAAATCTGCAAGGCACCTGCGCACACTGTAACAATCAAAAAAACAACAAGACGACACGCGAATACCTAAAATGGAAGAAGAAACAACCGCAACAATAGAAGGGACCTAAACAATGCCTGCCGACCGAGTGAAGGTCCAGTTTGATCTCGAGCCAAACGACGGCCACGGTTACGAAACGGAAACGCTCTGGGCTGAAGCACTGGGGGGAGCGCGTTTTCGCATCCTCAACAGCCCATTCTTTGCTTTCGGAATCAGCTCGGAGGACGTTGTCAAAGCTGACCCCCATGGGACGCAATATCGTTTCCAAGAAGTTGCTTACAGGGGGGGACACTCCACGTATAGATTGTTCCTTCAGCATAACCTCACCATCCACGACGACGGCTTTAAGCAACACTGGCACGGACTAGCCGCACAGCACTGCACGTTCGAGAACGCAAACGACAGCCTGGTGGCTGTAGATGTCCCTCCCGAAGCGGACGTTACCGAGGTTTACCGCTTGTTGGAAAGGGGGGAAGCCGATGGAATTTGGGCATTCGAAGAGGTGCACTACGCGGGAGGACGAGCGGGCGGGCGACCCGGATAGAAGGGAACCGGAGGTACACTGTCCCCGGTTTTCCCTCGCCGAAATCGAAGGCTCCGGCAATACACTGAACGAATACGTTTTCTTCGGCGGGCGGGTGGGGCACCCTAAATTCGCCGAAACGATTTTGGATTTGTCTTTGCTTGTCGGGGTGCCGCATCCCTTGTGATTTTCAAGGGTGCGGGTTTTGATCTCTGCTTTCTATCGAACTCCGAACCGGCCATCCGCAACCCATTGGCGGGTGGGGCACCCTAAATTCGCCGAAACGATTTTGGATTTGTCTTTGCTTGCCGGGGTGCCGCATCCCTTGTGGTTTTCAAGGGTGCGGGTTTTGATCTCTCCTCTCCTTCTCAACCCACAATCAACCGTCCCGCAACCCACTGGCTTGTAACGACTTATAATTATCACTTGACAATAGACCGGCATGTATTATAATTAGTACTGTTTCGTCGCGGAGGGGAAAGGAGTCACCGCCTTGCCTCCGCTATTCCTCCGCCTCTTTCACCTCTTCAACCATCTAAACTCCCTCCCGCTTCTCGCCTGTTCCCCTGCTTCTGGCTCCGAGTACTGGCCTCCCCTAGCCACTAGTCACTCACCACTAACCACGGCCTTTCTAAGCCCTTTGTTTGTCACTCTTGCAGACCATCTGCAACTTACTGAAAATCCAGCCACTTTAAGTCCTTTCCCTGCCACTCTTACGCGCCGCGTCAAGGTTAACCCCTTTGTCTGCCACTCTTACAAAAAACACCAGGGGTGGGGGTATACTCTTCCCTCAAAATCACCATTGGACTCGCGCCCTTTAAATACGAGAGAATCTCGGCCAAGTCGCCGCGGACCGATCGACTTCTGGCCACTCTTTGGTTTCGGTCGTTCGCCGCTGGTTGGCAGGATTTCCGGGCAGGCAACGAAATGCCCGCAACCTGCCTCTTTCAAGGGATGAAAACATACGCTCCTGTGCGAATGCGGCGCCAAACATACCAAATGCCGATACCTCGAGGATTGCAAAGCATGACCGGTCGCGCGGGGCTTCTCGCCGTTGCCCGGGTCGGGCTGCTGGCCGCTTTAGGAATTGCCCTTGCCCAGCCGGCGGCGGGGCAGGCGCAGACCGCCGACGAAATCGTAGCCAAAGTGCTGGCGGCGCGCGGCGGCCTGGAAAAGGCCAAAGCCATCCAGACGGAGCGCATTACCGGCACGATCTATTTCAACGCGGAAATGTACGGCCCGTTTCTTGCGGAGTTCAAGCGGCCGGGCAAAATGCACAACGAAGTGACCGTCCAGGACAAAACCGTCGTGCGCACGTTTAACGGCAAAGATGGCGGCTGGGTGATCAACCCGTTCGTCGGTAAAAACGCTCCGGAGCCGATGTCCGCGGATGACGTAAAAGATGCGGCGAATGAGTCTGACTTCGATGGCCCGCTCGTGGACGCCAAGGCCAAAGGAAACGTGATCGAACTGACGGGCACGGAAAAAGTGGAAGGCCGGGACGCTTACATCCTCAAAGTGACCCACAAGGATGGCACGGTTTCAAACTATTCGTTCGACCAGGGGACTTTCCTGCTCACCAAGTGGAGCGGCGTGGATACGGTAAACGGAGAAACCGTCACACGCGCGACGTATTTCCACGATTACCGGGATGTGGGCGGACTGAAATTTGCGTTCGAGCTGGTTTCCAACAATCCTGGAACGGAAGGCGAGCAAAGAATCCTGGTCGATAAGATTGAAATCGATCCGCAAATCGATGATTCGCATTTCGGGAAGCCCGCGGCTCCTCCGGTTCCGCCCGGCAACGCGCCGGCTTCCGCTCCGCCAGTTGCCCCGCCGGGGAGGCGTTAGTTTCTCAGGGAGTTCGCCGCAGCCGCTGGCTGATCGCGCTTTTGGATTTTTCGCGCACGCCGAGGAGTGCGTTATTCTGGCGGCATGGCGGATGGGGCCGATGCCAAAGCAGTAAGGGAGCGCGCTGGTCTTTGCGCGGATTGCGTGCATGCTCGCCGAGTGGAATCCGATCGCGGATCCCTTTTCTTTTTCTGTGAGCTCTCGCGCAGCGACCGCCGATTCGCAAAGTATCCACGATTGCCCGTGGTTCGCTGCCCCGGATACGAGAAGATCGCGGAACAAGCCGGGCACAGCGAGATTTGACCTTCCCCCATTTATAACATCATGGTACATTAACTGGCGGGTTTATCCATTCCGCGAGGTCCTCCCATGGCTTCGGGCTCGGGCACTCGTCTCACAGCGACTCTCCTTCTATTTTTCTGCCCGATTGGCGCGGCGGCAGAAACACTCAAGATAACCAGCAAGCCCTCCGGAGCTACAGTGGAGATCGACGGAGTGGTGGCCGGCAAGACGCCTTTTGAAAAGGATTATCCAGGGGGCTATTTCCACAAGACAAAGACATCCATGGGCTCGCGGCTGGAGCATGCCATGGTCGCGCGCATCAGCCTGGCCGGGTATGCCACCAAAGAGATTCGAATGACCGACGGGCCGATGACGTGGATCTCGATCAACGGGCGGAATCACGGTGAATACTGGCTGGTGAAGAGCGATCACTTCGAAGTAGAACTGCAAGCGATCGGGCAGGTGTTTACGGGCGGAGTTACGGCGAAATTGTCGCGCACCGGAAGCGTCGAGCTTGAGCCGGAACTTTCTCTCGAGGAGCTGGTGCGGAGGACGAAGCCCGCGGTCGTCTATTTGAAAGGATTGGATAAATCGGGAACTGGATTTTTTGTTACCGGGACTGGAGTGATCGCGACGAATGCGCATTTGGCGCGCGGCGAGGAATCGCTCTTGACGGTGCTGCCTGGCGGAGAGCAGCTGGAAGCCAAAGTGGTGTACATCGATGGTGAGCTCGATATCGCGTTCGCAAAAGTCGAAGGAAAGGACTTTCCGCATTTGACGCTGGCGGACGCAACGACGGTGCGGCAGGGGGAAAGCGTGCTGGCGATCGGCAATCCCGGGGACGCGATGCTGTTCAGCGTGACGAAAGGCGTTGTGAGCGCGGTGGGAAAATTTGCCAGCGCAGGGCCTGGAACGTGGATTCAAACGGATGCGCCCATCAATCCAGGGAACAGCGGGGGGCCACTGTTGAACAGCCGGGGAGAAGTGATCGGCATCAACACGCAAAAGCTGATCGAGAAGAATGTTACGGGAATCGGATTCGCTCTCAGCGCGACGGATGTTCTCGATGCTTTGCATCGTTTTTATCCGAATATTTCGGCGGGCGACGCGAACGGGAGAGCGCGACCGGCGATGGCCGCGGGAGCAACCGAAGCCGATGTGGCATTGCCAGGGGGAAGAAAAGGCGCTGATGCCGCGATGTCCTCTTCTTCTGGCGGTGAAGCGCAGCCAGTTTCAAGCGCTGCTCCCGCTGGCGCGCAAACGCCGGATGCTAGCTCCGAAGCGGAGGAGAGCCAAACTGCGGCCGGATTTGGGACTGTGACGATTACGTCCGACCCTGACGGCGCAGAAATTTACGTCGACGAGAAATTCGTTGGCGACGCTCCGGCAAAGCTGAAACTCGCGGCGGGGAATCACACCATGATCATCAAAGCTGCTGGATTTATTGAATGGAAGCGAAAGCTAGAAGTTTTAAGAGATAGCCACGTCGCGCTGAAGCCTGTTCTTACACACCGGCCATAAGATTTGAAAACTCGAGAGGCCAAAAAAGCGGCAGGACGCTTTGCGGGGCGCCCTGCCGCACGTGAATGACGAGACTCTATTGCCGAGGCTGCTGCGGTTGTTGCGGATCTGGAGTGTTCGACGGCGTATTGACCGGGGCCTTGGCGGAAACCGGCGTTACGCTGGCTGACGCGGCGGAGGCCAATTCCGATGGCTTGTATTTGGGAGCGCTGATATAGCCGTGGACGTGGTCTTTGTCGATCTTGTTGACGATGATCTGGACGGGTTGCGAATCAGCATCCGCGTGAATCCAGATGGGCTCATAGAGATTTACATTTTTCTTCTGGAGTTCGCTGTCGTCCACCATCATCGCGAGATTGTAATGCTTATGCTTGGTGTCCGCTTTGCGAAGAGAAATCGTGAGAGGCCCGAAGCGCTGGAACTCTTTTGACCTGGAGAGGTCAAATTCGAAATAGCTGCGTTCGCCGCGCTTTTCGAGGGCCACGAGTTCGTCGTGGGTCTTGGCGATGGAACCGTTGAGATTATCGCGAGTGGAATTAAGATCGTCGCGAGTGGAATTGATGGAGCCTTCGAGATCGGAGCGGTCCTTCGCAACTTCGTCCTGCGTGTCTTTCAATTGCTTCTGCTGGTCGGCCAGCTGAGTCTGAAGCTCGAGGTATTTCTTATCGACCGGGGGAGCGTGGTGCTTAGCAAGATGATGCTTCGCGTGGACCGGCTTGGGCGTAGCGGCGGGGATGGAAGAGGGCTCCGGGGATTGCGGGGTCTCATCCGAAGAAAGTACGGGAGCCGCCGTGGACGACGCTGCCGGGCCGGGGGTTTGCGCCGCAGTGATTTCATTTAGCTTTGCGGTGAGAGTATTGACTTGGGCTTGCAACTGGGCCGTCGCGGCGCCAGCGGTTGCGGCCTGCGCAGTGGCCTGGCTGAGCTCCGACTTCTGGCGATAGCCGTAGGAGAAGGCCACTACAGCGATAACGAGCAGCGCCACCGCGGCAATAACCAATATGGGGTTGTAGCGATCTCGCGGGGCTGTCCAGCCGTCTTCGTTGTGGTTCGAATCTTGGTACTCATCCATGATTACCCTCCTGAAAATCTTGCGACCAGTAGTCGGCGCCCTTTTTAGCTTGGATGCCAGGCAGCTACATGCAGCTACCGTTTGGTGACGAAGAGAATCTTGATTTGGATTCGCAAGGACAAATGTCTCCATGGGATGCAGAGCACGCTGAGGGCCGGGAGGCTTCGCATGGCCGGGCCGCTAAAAGGTTTATCTTCATGAAGTAAGGAGGGAATCAGGAGCAGCAGAAGATTTGGTTGAGTACTAGTCCTAGAAAAATTTCCATAGGTAGCCGCAGAGTTTATCCAGAGCACGAATTGCGGCAAGGAATGAGGAATCGTGAATGGAGAATGGCTGGAGAGGAGACTTGGGCCGGAGAAGAAAGCGGCAGGATTTGCTTGCGGCCGAGCTTTGAAGCTGTGGATTCCGCGGCGGCGGGACAGTGATTTTTAGCTCGGAGCGAGATTGCCGGGGTGGGAGGGCATGTGCTAGCATCCGCGGAGTTGGGGAACGGACCAGGGGCAGTTGATTGTCCGGCGCTGCTTTCTGCGAGACGCCGGGGCAAGGGCCCCGCTCTCCTTCATCTTCTGAAACGCACACCCAGGCGCAGGCCCGCGCCTGAATTCTTCGGGACGGACCTCGCCTGTTGACGCCGGCATCGCCGGGGCCACGCAAAGGGAGGTCTGTATGAAGAGCTATCTCACCAAGGAGATTCGAAACGTTGGCATTGTCGGCCACGGCGGCACCGGCAAGACGCAACTGGTGTCGTCGTTGCTCTTCACCGCGGGAATGACCCCGCGATGGGGAAAAGTTGCGGAAGGAAGCACGACGACGGACTGGGACGAAGAGGAAATCGCGCGGAAAATCTCGATTCAAACCGGGCTGGCTTACGCAGAGTGGCCGACTTCCGGCGGGCAGGCGGGCGGCTCCGAGAAAATCAAAATCAACTTCATTGACCTGCCGGGCTATTCCACTTTTATTACGGAAGCAAAAGCTTCGTTGATTGCGGCGGATGCGGCGCTGATTGCGGTGGATGCGCACGTCGGCTCGCAAGTGACCACGGAAAAAGTCTGGGATTATTGCACGGAGTACGACATTCCGCGCGCGTTTGTATTGACGGGGATGGACCGTGAGCTGGCCAGCTTTGAACGTTCGATGGAATCGCTGGAACAGGTTTTCGGGCGCAATGTGGTGGCGCTGCAGCTGCCGATCGGCTCCGAGAGAGGGTTCCGCGGGGTGATCGACCTCGTCGGGATGAAGGCACACATCTACAAGCCGGATGGAGACGGGAAGCCGTCGATGGAAGAGATTCCCGCAGCGCTGGCCGATGAAGCGAAAGAGGCCCACGAGAAATTGGTCGAGATGGTGGCAGAAGGCGACGACGATTTAATGGAGGAGTTTTTCAGGGAAGGCACCATTCCGATCGCGGATCTGATCCCGGGCGTGCGGAAGGCCATCGTGGCGGAGAAAATATTTCCCGTGCTGATGGTTTCAAGTCTGCACAACATTGGAACGGCCAGCCTGCTGACGTTTCTCGCGGATGCGTTTCCGCATCCCGATGAGCATGCACAGGTAGGCTTCACGGAGCCTCAGGGCAAAGGCGAGCGCGTGGAACGAAAGTACGATGATAGCCAGCCGCTCTCGTTATTCGTTTTCAAGACTCTGGCGGATCCTTTCGCAGGGCGTATCAATTATTTCAAAGTGAAAAGCGGCGTTCTGAAAAATGACGCCACGCTGACCAACTACAACCGGGGAACACTGGAGCGCTTCCAGCACACGCAGGTGGTGCAAGGAAAGCAGCTTTCGGAAATCGCAGATCTGCACGCAGGAGATATCGGAGCGATCGCCAAACTGAAGGAAACGACGACAGGAGAAACGCTGGGAGACAAAGCGGCTCCGGTCTACTACAAGCCGGCGCAATTGCCGGAGCCTTCGATCACGTTTGCGATCGAACCGAAAACGCGCGCGGACGAAGACAAGATCGGCATTTCCATTCACAAGATCATCGAAGAGGACCCAGCGCTACGTTTTATGCGCGACCCACAGACGAAGGAGTTCTTGCTAGCTGGCTCCGGGCAACAACACATTGAAGTTGTGGTGGCGAAACTGCACAAGCGCTATCACGTGGACCTCACGTTGAAACCGCCCAAGGTACCTTACCGCGAAACGATTCGGGGGAGGGCCGACGCGGAAGGCAAACACAAGAAGCAGTCCGGCGGGCACGGCCAGTTTGGCGTGTGCCGCATCAAGATGGAGCCGATTGAGCGCGGCAAGGGCGTCGAGTTCGTCGACGACGTTTTTGGCGGCGCGATTCCGCGGAACTGGATTCCATCGGTGGAGAAGGGGATTCGCGACGCGGCTGCGCGGGGCTATCTCGCGGGATTCCCCGTGGTGGATTTCCGAGCCGTGCTCTACGATGGGAAGTATCACGACGTGGATTCTTCGGACATGGCGTTCAAAATCGCGGGGTCGCTGGCTTTCAAGGAAGCGATGAAGGCGGCTAAACCGGCTCTGCTCGAGCCGGTGATGCATGTCGAGGTTTACGCGCCGGATCAATACTCGGGCGACTTGATGGGTGATCTCAGCTCGCGGCGCGGGCGCATCGCGGGAAGCGAAGCGCGCGGGCACAACGTAGTCATCAAGGCGCAGGTGCCGTTTTCGGAAATGCTGAGTTACGCGAACGATCTGATTTCCAAGACGCAAGGACGGGCGAGCTATTCCATGGAGTTTTCGCACTACGATTATTTACCGAATGAGCTGGCGCAAAAAGTGATCGACGCGCACAAACCGGCGCACGGCGAGGCCGAAGAAGAAGAAGGTTGATTTTTTCGGTTGAGTTCGATATCAGCGCGCAATTGGATCCTAGCGGGTGCTCACGGTAATTTGGGCAAGAACATGCCCGTGCGCGCCGCGTGCGCATTGAACCTGTCTCCAAACTCTTGCGTCAGCCAACGCTCTTCTTTGCTGGCTTTCGTGTAAAAGGCCGCGAGGAAAATTCCAACAGCCAAAAGCTCGCGCACCTGCCCAATGACAAGAGCCGTGCCGATAGCGGCCAAGATCATGCCGGTGTAAATAGGATGACGAATGTACCGGTAAGGGCCGGAGCCGATCAGTTCGTGATCTGTGCGAATGCTGACTGCGGCGCTCCAATTGGCGCCGAGATGCGCGCGCGCCCAGATGGCGAAGGCTACGCCCAAGGCTGTGATGAACAGGCCGACAAACTCCAGTTCTGGCCGCTTTGGAACGAAACGCAACCTGAGCCAACCAAAACCCATGAAAGGCTCAAAGAGAAGGACATAGGACACAAGGATGGGGATGATCTGGCCCATCCTTTCGGAGGCGGACTCGCGTTTTTTTACAGCTTTCTGATTGGCCGCGGAGAGGAGCCAATAGATCCACAAGATGGCCCAGCAACAAAGGGCTAAGGAAGATGCCGGCATCGAGGACATGTCTGTCCCTCACTATACTTACGCATGGCGCGTACGCCTTGTTTCTTTCCAAGTGGCGCCAAATTGGTGCTTGCTGGGACTATACGCACAGCCAAAATGGTGTTCCTATGAAAAACAAGCCAGCCTCTAAACACACCCCACGCAAGCTCGGCCCGCAAACGACGGCGATCCACGGCGGTGAGCCGCCTCGCCATGGAGTCGGAGGGCCGGTGGGCACGCCGATTTGCCGCACATCGTCGTTCACGTTTTCGTCCACCGCGGAGATGAAACTGTGGGCCGAGGGCAAGAGCAAAGCATATATCTACACGCGGTATGGCAATCCGACCCTGAGCGTAGCGGAAGAAAAAATTGCAGCGCTCGAAGGCGCGGAAGCCGCGGTGGTCATGGCGTCAGGCATGGCGGCGATTTCATCGGCGTTGCTGGGCGTCCTGAAGTGCGGGGACGAGCTCATCTCCACGGCGCAAGTCTATGGCGGCAGCTACCGGCTGATGCGCGACGTTTTTCCGGACATGGGAATCAAGGTGCGCGGGGTGGACACCGATCTCGCCGGGATCGAGGAGCTTGTCACGCCGCGGACGAAGTGTCTCTATGTGGAGACGCCGACGAACCCCACTTTGCGGCTCGTGGATTTGGACAAGGCGATCGCCTTCGCGAAAAAGCACAAACTTATTTCGATCATCGACAACACGTTTGCCACGCCGGTGCTGCAAAATCCTCTCTCGATGGGCTTCGATATCGTCGTGCACAGCGCGACGAAAGCGCTGGCGGGCCATTCCGACGTGATTGCCGGAGCCGCCGCGGGCAGCAAGGAGTGGATGAAGCGAGTTCTCCACATGGTGATTTATCTCGGCGGATCGATGGATCCGGAGGCAGCTTACCTCTTGATCCGCGGAATCAGAACGCTGGGAGTGCGCGTCGAACGGCAATGCGAGAACGCCATGGCGGTCGCAAAGTTTCTGGAAAAACATCCGAAGGTCGCGCGCGTACACTATCCGGGACTGGCGTCACATCCGGACCACAAGCTGGCGAAAAAGCAGATGCGCGGATTCGGCACAATGCTGGCGTTTGATTTGAAGGGCGGGTTGCCGGCCGCGCGGCGCTTTTGCGATCGCGTGCGGTTATTTTTGTTAGCGGCCAGTCTCGGCGGAGTCGAGTCTCTGGTCATACTTCCTATCTACACATCGCACTACAACATGAGCGGCGAAGAGCTGCGGCGTGCGGGCGTGAGCCCGGGCACGGTGCGGGTCTCCGTGGGGATCGAGGATGCGGAAGACCTGATTGCCGATTTGAAGCAAGCGCTTGCTTAAGGGCGGCGCGGCACGGAGTTCAGTCCATGCCACCAAAAACAGAAACGGGCGGGACGCCGAAGCGCACCGCCCGTTCCGTAATTTTGTGAAGTGCAATTAGAGGGGTTGGACGTTCGAGGCCTGCAGACCCTTGGGGCCCTTGGTCACTTCGAATTCAACCGCTTGGCCATCATTCAGCGACTTGTAGCCATCAGCCACGATAGCGGAGAAATGGACGAAAACGTCCTCACCGCTCTGGCGCTGGATGAACCCGAAGCCCTTGCTGGCATTGAACCACTTCACTGTTCCTTGTTCTTTACTCACTGCTGTACTCTTTTCTGTCGGCTGGCTTGCAACCGAGCATTACTAAATTGAGCTATTTGGTGCCTCGAAATCCGAACCCCTCTTAAGAGTTACGGCCGTCCTCGAACGCAAAAAAAGGCCGCAAGTTTGACCTTGCGACCGCTTTACACATCCAAAGGCGATACAAGAGCAACAAACGCAGAGACAGAATACTCCAATTTGGCACCTTTGCCAAGAGAAATTTTAAGATTTTTTTCAAAGCAGCCGACAAGGCCGAAGAGCCGGATTCGCGGATTAATCCGGCAGAGTGGCTTCGCTGGTAATCGTGAGTTGAGCCGCTACCCCGGCGGGCTTTGCGCCAGTGGACATTGCAAGGGGCTGGCCGCCGCCGATCCAGACCTCTATTTTCCCGGGAACGACGCGGCGTGTTCCGGAAGGGTCCACGATGCTGATATCACGCCGGCTTAGAATAAAAACAACATTCTCTTTTTGACCGGGACGGAGACGGATGCGCCGAAAGCCAGCGAGCGAGCGGAGCGGCGCTCCTGGAACGCCGGGATGCGAGAGATAGAGTTGAACGACTTCCTCTCCCGGAGCGGAGCCCGTGTTCGTGACATCGACGGAGACATTTGCGGCGTCTTCCATGCGCATGGAAACCGCGGCGTGATTCACTTGAGCATTGCTGTAGCGGAAGGACGTGTAACTCAGGCCATAGCCGAAGGGATAGAGCGGCTGGCCGTCGAAATAGCGGTACGTGCGATGGGCCATGGAATAGTCGTCGAAGGGCGGAAGCTGATCCACGGATTTATAAAAGGTGATGGGCAAACGGCCAGCGGGGCTGAAATCGCCAGCGAGCGCTTCGGCGACGGCGGTGCCGCCTTCCTCGCCGGGATACCAGGCTTCGAGAATGGCCGGAAGATTGGCGTCGGCCCAATTGATGGAAAGAGCGCTGCCGTTCGTGAGGACGAGAACGGTGGGTTTGCCGGCGGCGTAAACGCGCTCGAGCAATTGTTCCTGCGGAGCGGGAAGATCGATGCGCGTGCGGTCGCCGCCTTCGAAGCCTTCCGCGTTCACGCGCATTTCCTCGCCCTCGATGCGCGCCGAGAGACCCATGACGACGACCACGAAATCCGCGCTGCGGGCGGCGTCGACGGCTTTGCGCTCTTCGTCGTCGGGGAGGCTCCAGATCAGGCGCGTTTCGGAGCTGCGAACGTCCTGAAAATATTCAATTTTGAGCGAATAGGGACGGCCCTTTTCGAGATGAACTTTTTGGGTGAGCGTGGAAGCGGGATGGTGAACGGTCCAATCTTCAACAAGGAGCTTGCCGTCCAGCCAAAAACGATAGCCATCCTGGCCGGTGAAGCCGACGAGGTAGTCGCCGGACTCGGGCACCGAGAGGAAACCGGTCCAACGGACGGAATAGTTTTTTAGCAGCTGCGGCGAGAGGCCCGCGTCGCCCCAGGCAAAGTCGATCGTTGCATCGGTGCGGCTCATCACCGGGGAACCTTCGAGGGTCATGTTGGGGAAGTAATCCGCCTTCAGGCCACGTTCGCTGCAAGATGCATTGGTGCAAAGCGCGCTTGAGGGAATGGATTTGGTGACCTGACCAACCAGGCCGGTGCCCTCGACATATACGACTTTGGATTGCGGAAAGCGATTGCGAATTCCGGCGAGGATAGTGACCGGTTTCGAGGGCGTGCCGTTGTAGTTGCCTTCGAGGGCGTCGAGGCTGTCGGCGTTGGGACCGATAACCGCGATTGTTGCGGGCGGTTGCTTCAGAGGAAGAAGGTTGTTTTTGTTCTTGAGCAAAACGATGCATTCGCGGGCCACACGAAGGGCAAGCTGACGATGCGGTTCGGTGTCGTTCTCCGAGGGAGTGATGCGGGAATACGGGCCAGTGGAAGGAGGGTCAAACATGCCGAGACGAAAACGGGCGATAAAAAGCCGGCGCAACGAGCGATCGAGGTCTGCCTCCGTGAGCAGGCCTTGATGCACTGCATTGAGGATGGCAGTGTGCTCCGGGCTCATCGCATGACGATAGTCGCCGCAGATGAGATCCATGCCGGCTTTGAACACGGCGGCAACACCTTGTTCCGGAGTGGGAGAGAAATGGTGGCCGCCGAAGACATCGGCGACGGCTCCGCAATCGGAGACCACGTAGCCTTGAAAACCCCAATCTTTGCGCAGATGTTGCTGGAGCAGATCGTCATTGGCACAAGCGGGCTGGCCATTTAAGGAGTTGTACGCGCACATGACGGATTCGGCCTTGCCCTCGATGACCGTGGCGCGGAACGCCGGTAGATAAGTGTCTTCCATGTCGTGACGAGAGGCGCGCACATCGACGGAATGGCGTGTGGACTCTGGGCCGCTGTGCACGGCGAAGTGCTTGGGCGTGGAGACGGTCTTGAAAAAGTTTGGATCGGGGCCTTGCAAGCCGGTGACGAAGGCGACGCCGAGTCGCGAGGTAAGGTAGGGATCTTCGCCATACGTTTCCTGTCCGCGGCCCCAGCGCGGATCGCGGAAGATATTGATGTTGGGAGACCAAACGGTCAGGCCGCGATACCAGTCGGAGGAACCGTCGGGATGCAATGTTTCGTAAAACTTGGCGCGAAATTCGGTGCTGATGGTATCGCTGACCTGATGAAGGAGCGGTTCATCGAAGGTGGCGGCCATGCCGATGGCTTGGGGAAAGACCGTGGCGATGCCGGCGCGCGCCACTCCGTGAAGTCCTTCGTTCCACCAATTGTATTCAGGAACGCGAAGGCGAGGAATGGCAGGAGCGGTGTGGCCAAGTTGAGATATTTTTTCTTCGAGAGTCATGCGCGAAATCAAGTCGTCGACACGCTGCTCGATGGGAAGCCGGGGATTGAGATACGGAGCGTCCGCAGAGGCTTGCTGCGCGCAGCTCGCGGGAGACATGGCCAGGCAGACGAGGAGCCAAGAGAACAGGAAGGAACCTTTTCCCTGCAAAGAGTTGCGTGCGGTCAGTTTCACGTGAAACACCTCGCGGGAGAGTCTATCTCGAAGTCGCCGTGCGTTGGAACAGACGCGGAGACACTATCGGAGGCGATCGGGAGTGTATTGAGTACGTCAACCCTCCCCCGCCGGAAAGCGTTGACCTGGACTGTAACAGCTATTTAACATAAGGAGATGCGCTCGAAGCTCCAGGTCCAGCTGTACGCGACGCTCGTGGCCGGACTGTGCGTGGCGGCGGGCGGATGCGAGGACGCGGCAAGACACGGCGTGCAAGCGCGCGTTCCGGCGCTGGCTCCGGCGAATGTCGCGGCTGCACAAGTACCCGCGGATGTGGGAATGCTCCCTCTAGGAAAGCTTTCACCGGAATGGATGGACGCGCTGCTTTTGTGGGTTCCCGGGCCAAAGGAATATTTGATCGAGCAGGTGGAAGCGAAATTTTCGTCGGGCGAGGAAAATTATAAAGCAGGGCATCTGGAAGCCGCGCGGCGGGATTTTGACGAGGCCGTCGACTGGATGCTGGAGAGCGGCTTCGACACGAACAGCGATCCGAAGCTGAGCGAACTGTTCCGGCGGGTTGTCGACACCGTTTACGGGGATGAGTTGCAAGCTTTCCGGGCCGGAGACGGTTTTCAAGAAGCTCCAGCTGTACCTGCGCCCATTGACGAAGTAGCGGAAATGACGTTTCCCGTTGATCCGAGGTTGAAGGAGCGGGCGGAGGAAGCGGCGAAGAACATTTCGCATGATCTGCCTCTTACCGTGAACGATGAAGTGCTGTCGTTCCTCAATTTTTTCCAGACACCGCGGGGGCGAGCCATTGTGGAGACGGGGCTGCGGCGCTCTGGGCGATATCGGGGAATGATTTCGCGCGTGCTGCGCGAAGAAGGCGTTCCCCAGGATTTGATCTATCTGGCGCAAGCGGAAAGCGCGTTTCAGCCGCTGGCGTTATCGCGGGCGGGCGCGCGGGGAATCTGGCAATTCGTCGCTTATCGCGGGATGGAGTACGGCCTACGGCACACCTGGTGGATCGACGAACGGCAGGATCCGGAAAAGGCCACGCGCGCGGCGGCGCAGCATTTGCGAGATCTGTACGGCCAATTCGGCGACTGGTATCTTGCGATGGCTGCGTATAACTGCGGCCCTGGAAACGTGCAGAAAGGGATCGAGCGCACGGGCTACGCGGATTTCTGGGAGCTTTACAAACGCAACGTACTTCCTCGCGAAACAAAAAACTACGTCCCCATCATCCTGGCGCTCACGCTGATCGCCAAGGACGCCGCGCACTATGGAATACAGGCGGATCCGGATCAGCCCGTGCCGACGGACGTGGTGAAGCCCGGCCGCGCCATCGATCTGCGGCTAGTGGCCGAAACGATTGATGTGGACGTCGAAACGCTGCGAAATCTGAACCCTTCGCTGCTGCGCCTCGCGACGCCGGACGATCCTTCCTTCGAACTGCATTTGCCCGTGGGTGCGGCGGAGAAATTTTCCGCGGAGATTGCGGACATTCCTCCCGACAAGTGGGTGAGCTGGAGGAGGCACCGTATAGAAGCAGGCGAGACACTGACATCGATTGCAAAGAAATATCGCGTGACGCCGGCGGCGATTTCCGAGGCGAATAATATGGATCGCCATGCCGCGCTCGACGTTGGAGAAAAATTGATTATTCCCGCCGCGCCTCCAGCGGAGTCCAAGCGCCGTCTGGTTCATTATCGCGTGCGCAAAGGCGACACGCTCGGCGGAGTTGCGGATCGTTTCAGTGTGGAAGCGGAAGATTTGCGGAAGTGGAATAACATGAAGACCAACCGCGTGAGCCGCGGCATGGTGCTGCGCATTTATACGGTCGGAGGTATGCCGGAAGCTGTGCCTGTGCGTCACCGGACTAAAACGAAAGCCAAGAGCGCCTCTCACCCGACCACTGCGGTCTCTAACCGGGCCTCAGCCTCCATTCCCAACTAAGCCATTTATTAACAATCAGTTAAAGGTTCTTATGGCTGCACGACAAGAAGGCTAAGACGCCCTCGGACCGCCAATTCTGTCTCACGAAACCTCTGACATTTGGCGGAATGCTGCAGAATGCTTGACAACTTTGCGGGAGTACGATAACAACTTCGCTGCGGCGGAGGGGAGTCGGCGACTCCAGCTGAGGCAGCGTCCCACGAGTCCAAGACTTGTGGATTCCCCCTCGGGAGGATGCGATGGATTTCGAGAAGGACAACTTCGAAGACGATAACGAGCTGTCGCGGCTGGAGGAAGAAGACGAGCTGGGCAGCGGCGGTGGTGATGAGATCGTGGAGACGGAAGAGGAAGAGATCCTTATCACCGAAGAAGAACCGGTAGCGGCGGCGCCGGCGGCGAAGGCTGCGGCCAAGCCCGCAGCGAAGCCAGTCAAGAAAGCTGCGCCGAAAAAGAAGGCGAAAGCGAAAGCCAAGGCCAAAAAAGCCAAGCCCAAAGCGGGCAAACCCAAGAAGACGGCGAAGAAGGCGGCAAAAAAGAAAAAACGCCGCTAGCACTTCTTAGCCGACTAAAGGATCGATGCAACGAAGAGGCTTGGAGAATTCTCCAAGCCTCTTCTTTTTGAAACGATTCCGGGCCACTTTGGAACTTGGCGGGAAAGCGGACACTCCCAATTACGCACGGCGGAGATTTCGAATCGGGAAATTTCGGGTTTTCGGAAAAGCGCGCTTGCCGGAACGAGTCCGTGCCGCTAGCATAACCCCGCATGTTGCGAGCGCTGGAACAGTTACGGCGAATGCGTGGGGGCGCGCAATCTCACCTGATGCGCTGCTCGGACGGGAACTACTACGTCGTCAAATTCCAAAATAATCCGCAGCACCGCCGTATCCTGGTGAATGAATTGCTAGGAACCAAGCTGGCCGCGCGGCTGGGGCTCCCGACGACGCCCGCGGCCATTGTCGAAGTATCCGAGGAACTTATCCGCTTGACGCCCGATCTGGCGATGGAGATGCCGCGCCAGAGGATTCCCTGCCAGGCCGGGCTGCAGTTCGGCTCGCGCTATCCAGGTGACCCGCGGCGGCTGACGCTGCACGATTTTCTGCCCGATGAGCAGCTGCAGCAGGTCGAGAATCTGCACGACTTCGCGGGCATGCTGGTCTTCGACAAGTGGACTTGCAATACCAACGGCCGCCAGACGCTCTTTTTTCAGGGCACGCATCGCGAGGCGCATCCGGCCACGGATTCTTCCGCGGGGGATAAAGCGGGAACGTCCTACAACACGCTGATGATCGACCAAGGTTTTTGCTTCAATGCCGGAGAATGGAATTTTCCCGACGCCCCGCTGCGCGGCCTCTACGCGCGCAATCGCGTCTACGAAGGCATCACGGGGATGGAATCCTTCGCGCCCTGGCTCGAGCGTCTGGAGAAACAGATGACCGAGCACGCACTCGACGAAATCACGAAAACGATTCCTCCGGCCTGGTACGAGGACGACTTCGACGCGGTTCTGCGCCTTTCCGAACAACTTCTCCGGCGGCGCTCACGCGTCCCCGAACTTATCCTGGCCGCCAAACAATCCAATCGTCAGCCCTTTCCAAACTGGACATGAGCCGACTGGACGTGAACCATGAATGAAAGCTCCGCGGAACCTATGCCAACCGAACGCACCTGCGCATACCGCATTCTGCGCTACACGCCCAATCTCGTGCGCGACGAATGGGTGAACATCGGGGTCCTGGTCTACGACCCTCGGTCAGGCGAGCGCCGCCTCCGCCTGATTGATGAGCAGGAGGAATACAACCGCGTGCGGCGGCTGCATCCTGATGCCGACGAATCGCTGCTGCGCGCACTGCGCGATAATCTCGAAGACCGCTTCGACTCCGCGCACAACTCGAACGGCCACGGCACGAATGCCGGTGGTTCCAACGGCATCGCGCTTCAGGAACTTCTGCGTAAGTGGGACGATACGCTCTCAAACGCCCTGCAGCTCGCGCCTCAGAAGGGCGTGATCTCGAGCGATCTGGACGCCGAACTCGAACGTCTCTACGATGACCACGTCGCCCTCCCGCGCGTCCCCAGCCGCGTCGGCGCTCCCGGCAGCCGCGGGCAGATGCGTTCTTACTGCTCGCAGGTTTTCCGCCACGCTCATCTGTGGGACAAAATCCAAAAATCCGTCCGCGCCGCGGATTTCACGTTCCCCGGCGACCCCATGCGCATCGATTACAGCTACCGGCGCAACGGCACACGCGGCTTTCTGCACACGCTCTCCGTCTCGCGCGCCCCCGGCGACGCCAAGGTGCTTGCCTACACCGCCGAGCGCATCGCCGCCAAAGCGGCGCTCAAAACCGAATTCGCCGCCATTACCGATATCGCTCTCACGGACCAGAACGACCGCAATCGTTTCGTGGACCGCACGCTGCGCGACGCAGGCATCGAGCCAGTTCCGCTCGATCACTTCGCCGTGTGGGTTGCAAAACTGAAACCGATGATTCAGTGAGGGGTACAGCGTGGCCGAGGCGTTGCGCAGAGCGCTGAGAGCTGCTCAGTCACAGGTTTACGATTGCTATTCTGAGACCGCCACAACGAGCAGCGTTGCATCGTCTTGCCAGTGGCCCCGGCTGAATTCGCCGGCCACGGCGAGGATTTTCTCCTGCAAACACGATGCCGCCGAGGCGCGGTGTTCCCGAATCATGTGGAGAAGACGCGCCTCGCCAAATTCTTCGCCCGTGCCGTCGGATGCCTCCGTCACACCATCCGTAAACAGAATCACGCGGTCGCCGGGCGCCAGCTGCGCCGCGCCCGTTGTAAACTTTTGATTCGGAAAAACACCCAGTACCCCGCCGCCCGCCTCCAGCCGGTCATGTGAGCCGTCGCGGTGCAGGACGATGGGCGCGTTGTGTCCCGCGTTCGTATAACGCAGAAGCCGGGCAGGGCCATCGAGCTGCGCATAAAAAAAAGTGATGAAGCGGTCGTTGCCGGTGTTGTGGCAAACGAGCGAATTCAACCGCGCGCACAAGCCGTCCGGCGGCAAAGCAGGCGAAGCCAGCCCCCGCACGGCAGCTTGCAAATTGGACATGAGCAACGCCGCAGGCAATCCTTTCCCCGCCACGTCGGCGATGCACAAGCCCAGCGTCGTCTCGTCAAAAGCCAAAACATCGTAATAATCTCCGCCGATGCTTTGCGCCGGTTGCCACGCGCCCGCGATCTCGTATCCCGCCTGCTGGGGAATGCTCTTTGGCAGAAGCCCTTGCTGAATGGACCGCGCCTCGGCGACTTCCCGTTCCTGCTGATGGAGCTGCAAGGCGATCACTTTGTGGTCTTGATTTTCTTGCGCCACCCGCCGCCGGGAAGCGCGCCGCTCGCGCCCCAAAGCCACCTGCTTCTCGAGAATCTCCAGCAACCGCGCATTGGTCCAGGGTTTTTCGACAAAATCGGCTACGCCATATTGCATGGCTTCGACGGCCAGCCCCACCGTGGCCCAGCCCGTCATCACCACAATCGCCGGCGCATCCTCAATTTCCTTCAAGTGCCCGAGCAGATCCAGCCCCTCCCTGCCGGAGGTCGTGTCCCGCGCATAATTCAAGTCCATCAGCAGAAGATCGAATGGCCGCGCCGCGAGGGCTCGCAACAGTTCCATTGGCGATGCCACTGCTTCGGTCTCGTAGCCCTGGCCTTTGAGCAGCAAGCGGAGGGCGTTGAGCACATCGGGTTGATCGTCGGCTATCAGGATTCGCGGCGGTATCGTGGCCATTTCAACGGTTTTCTCGATATGAGAGCGGCAGGCAAGCTTCCACCTCAAATCAGATGTAAAGCCTTTGTTTTGGGTACACCGTCTCGTGGCAGAGACACAGGTTTATTTCTGGTCCGACCATTTGCGGGACGCAACGTCCCACATTCGGACAGGTGTCCGAATCCAGGAAATAGTGCTACTACCGGATATAAGAACAAGTTTAGCCAGTCTCTCGCCTGCGGTTTGCGGGATGAAGATCGTCCTTCCGAGTTGTCGAAACCATCCTTCTAGAGTACAGACTCCGACCAGTTCTCGAGCGTCTCCTTGACCTTGTGCATGAACTGATGCGCGATGGCGCCATCCACGACCCGGTGGTCGTAGCTCAACGTGATGTAGCACATCGAACGGATGGCGATCGAATCGTTGATAACCACGGGCCGCTTTTCGATAGCCCCAAGGCCCAGGATGGCCACGTTCGGCTGGCTGATCACCGGCAGGCCGAAAAGGCCGCCGAAGACGCCTGGATTCGTGATGGAAAAAGTACCTTCCTGCACTTCCTCGGGTTTCAACTTTTTCGAACGCGCGCGTTCCGCCAGATCGTTCAGCGTGCGCTGGATGCCGAGCACGTTCTTCTCGTCCGCACCTTTCACCACCGGCACGATGAGGCCCCAGTCCAGCGCCACGGCGATCCCGACGTTAATCTCCTTGTGCAGGACCACATTCGTGCCGTCGAGCGAGGCGTTTACCGTCGGAAAAGCACGCAGCCCGGCCACCGCGGCCTTCACGAAGAAGGGCATAAACGTCAGCTTCGTGTCGTAGCGTTCCTGAAATTCATCCTTGGCCTTGGCACGCAACGCCGCCACTTTGGTCATGTCGACCTCGTCCACCGAATAAACATGAGGAGACACGCGCTTCGAAGCCACCATGTGCTCCGCGATGCGCTGGCGCATGTTGCTCATGGGCTCGACCTGGTAGTTTCCAAAATAAATCTTCTCGCGCGGAACAGCCGTCTCAAAAACTACGTGGACCTGCCCGCCGGAAACTGCCGGAGGTGCGGGTGCCACAGAAGGAGCCGGCGGCGGAGTTGGACGCGCCAGCGCCGCTGCTGGCGCGCTCGGAGGTGCCGCAGCCGGAGCTCCGCCTGCGGCGATGACCGCTTCAATGTCCTGTTTGCTGATGCGTCCGCCCGCGCCTGTTCCTGGAATGGCCGCCAAATCAATACCGTGCTCCGCAGCCATGCGGCGCACGAGCGGCGAACTGTGGATGCGCTCACCAGCGGCGCGCTGCGGCACGGCGGAAGCTGCAGCTTGCGCTGGCGCGGCCGCGACTGGTGCGGAAGCGGCTGGCCGCTGCGCCGGGGGCGGGGCCGGGGCAGCCGCCGGCTTGGCCGGAGCGGGCGCTGGTGTGCCCGCCGCGCTTCCTGCTCCATCAATCACCGCGACGACCGTCTGAATCGGCACGGTTTGCCCTTCATTGACCTTGATCTCCTTCAGCACGCCAGCCGAAGGCGATGGAATCTCCGCGTCCACCTTGTCCGTCGAAATCTCGAACAAAGGCTCGTCTCGCTCAACCTTGTCGCCCGGCTTCTTGAGCCATTTGGTGATTGTCCCTTCAAAAATGCTTTCGCCCATCTGCGGCATCACTACGTCGGTGGCCATGAATGTCTCCTCAATGCTTCGTGCTATAAATTCTTCGAGAAAAGATCACTGCTGACAGCTCACAACCAAAAACAAATCCTCGACGAAATAACGGCGGTTGTTCTTTCTGGGTGTCAGCTGTTAGCTGTAAGCTCCCTAATACCTCACCAATTCCTTCGCGGCATCAAAAACCTTTTTCGCGTTCGGCAAAAAATGTTCTTCGAGCGTCGGCGCGTATGGCACGGGCGTATCGAGCGCCGTCACGCGCATCAGCGGCCCATCCAGATCGCCAAATGCCTTTTCGCATAGAATCGCCGCGATCTCGCCTGCGATTCCGCCTGTCTTCGTATCCTCGTGCACGACCAAGCATCGGTTCGTCTTGCGCACCGACTGCAAAATGGTCTCTTCATCGAGCGGCAGCAGCGTTCGCAAGTCAATCACTTCCGCTTCGATGCCTTCTTTCGCCAGCGCATCCGCAGCTTCGAGCGACGTGTGCATCATGGCCGCGTAGGAAACGATCGTCAGATGCTTGCCCTCGCGCCGCACGATGGCTTTGCCGATCGGCACGGTGTAGTCCTCTGTCGGCACTTCGCCTTTGATCCGCCGGTACAAAAATTTGTGCTCGAAGAACAGCACTGGGTTGTTGTCGCGCACCGCCGCCTTGAGCAATCCCTTCGCATCGTAAGGCGTAGAAGGATAAATCACCTTCAGTCCCGGCGTGTGCACGAAATACATTTCCGGATTCGCCGAATGAAATGGGCCGCCATGTACGAAGCCGCCCGATGGCCCGCGCATGACCATCGGCGCCGGCGCATTCCACAAATAATGGCCCTTCGCGACGAAATTCGTAATCTGGTTGAACGCGCACACGATGAAATCGATAAATTGCAGCTCCGCAATCGGCCGCAGCCCCATATAGCTCATGCCGCAAGCCGCGCCGATGATGGCGCTCTCGCTGATGGGCGTATCGATCACGCGCTCCCATCCAAATCTTTCAAGCAATCCCTCGCTTGTCTTGAACGCCCCGCCATACACGCCAACGTCCTCGCCGAGCAACACCACCGCGGGATCGCGCTCCATCTCTTCGAACATGGCCTGCTTGATGGCTTCGAGAAACGTGATTTGCGTGCCGTTTTCCGTTTTGTTAACCGGCGCCATGGCTACCTCTTGACCTTTCGCGTTGTCCCGGAACTCACCGCGGCTTTTGTAGCACTTTTCGCCGCAGGCTTGCCATTGGCCTTGGAGCCGTTTTTTTTCGTCGCTTCCGACTGAGGGCTTTCTATCGAGCTCTTCGTGTCCCCAAAATGAATCGGCGCGTTCGCTCCGCCCGAACTCTTGCCGGACCCGAATCCCGCCACCGTCCACACTGCTTTGACGCTCGATTTCGGCGGCGTCACTTCGGCGATCGGCCGTTCCCATTTCGGCTGGATTTTGTGGCACTCGTCGCCCGTACAGTACACGCCCGTTTCGGCGAACTCCGGCGGGGGCATGGGCGAATTCTCCGCGATTTCACGCTCCGCGGCGAGCAGCGCATCGATCTTTCCTTCCACTTCTTTCTTGCTCTTCGCATCAAGCAGCTTCTCGCCCATCAGGAATTTTTCATACAGCGCGATGGGATCGCGCGCCTCCCAGTAAGCCCGCATCTCCTTCGGCACATATTCCGCCGGATCGTGCTGCGCGTGGCCCAGCCTGCGAAAGCTTTTCGCTTCGATCAAGATCGGCCCTTCGCCGGCACGCGCACGCGCCACGGCTTCCCGTGCCGTCGTAAAAACCTCGACCACATCATTGCCATCGATGGAGTAGCTCGAGATCCCGTACGCTTTGGCGCGGTCCGCCAAATTCTCCAGCGGCACCTGCCGCTTCACGGGCGTCGAGTACGCCCACAAATTATTTTCCAGGATCAACACGAATGGCGCCTTCTGCACAGCCGCGAAATTCAAGCCTTCGTGGAACACGCCCGTCGAGCTTCCCCCATCGCCAATCCACGTCATGGTCACAATCTTCTGCCCCAGGTACCGCCCCGCCATCGCTACGCCGGTCATCACCGGGATCAAATCACCCAGCATTGAAATTGGCGAAACGATATGCAGCTTTTCCAAATCGCCAAAGTGGCTCGTCCCGTCCTTGCCCTTGGTCGGCGAATCGTATTTCGCCATGTGTTGCATGAACACGTCGCGCGGCGGCACGCCCTTCACCAGCAAAGCGCCCGATATTGCGAATCATCGGCGCCAGCCAATCCTTCGTTTCCAGCGCGTACGCCGTCCCAACCGAAATCGCTTCCTGCCCTAGACTCGAGTACAGCCCTCCGACAATCTTGTTTTGCCGGAACAGCTTCACCATCGTGTCTTCCACGGCGCGGTTCAGCCGCATGTAGTAGTACAAGTCCAGATACTGCTGTCGCGTCAATTCCTTCTTCATTCGCACTCCTAAGCCGGCACCGCGACCATCTGCTCAGCAAGCCCCAGCTTCGCAAACAATTCTTCCCGCAATCCCACTCTCATCTCCACCCCAAACACATCCCCAAAATGACGCACCATCATCGATGCCACGTCACTCATTTTCACCGATCGCTCCAGCAATTTTTCCAATGAAGTCGCCTTCCTACCCGCAATCCCGCAAGGCACAATCAAATCAAAATTCCGCAAATCCGTCGCCACGTTATAAGCAAACCCATGCGAAGTCACCCATCGGCTGATATGCACCCCAATCGCCCCCAGCTTCTCCGCGGCTGCTTCTTCTCTCTGCGCGCTCTGTGTAAATGTTTTGTCTTCGCCCTTCACCCAAATCCCAGTCTTCCCCGCTTCGCGATGCGCGCAAATCCCAAACTCCGCCGAAGCCCGGATCATCACCTCTTCCAACATCCGCACATACCAAACCACGTCCTTCCGAATCGCCCCAAGCTGCAAAATCGGATACCCCACCAACTGCCCCGGCCCGTGATACGTAACGTCCCCGCCGCGGCTCGATTCATGGAACTCCACATTCCTCTGCCGCAGCACATTCTCCGAAACCAAAAGATGTTCGCGCTTCCCATTCCGCCCCTGCGTGATCACCGGTGTATGCTCGCAAAGCAAGAGCACATCCTCAATCGCATCCGCCTTGCGCGCCGCCACAACACGCTTCTGCAGCGCGTATGCCTCAGCGTATCCAAGCAGCCCCAGATCGATCGTCAAACAGTTTTTCGTCACGGCTTGATTTTCTTGGTAGGGGCATGGCATGCCATGCCCTCTCCTGGCAAAACTTCAAACGTTAATCTGCAATCCCCTCACGCTGGCAAACGCATCCCCCATGGCTTCCCAAACCGTCGGATGCGCATGAATCATGTTCATCATGTCGTCGATGGTCCCCTCGAGATTCAACGTCGCCGCCGCCTCCGCCAAAATCTCCGTCGCGAGCGGGCCGATAATGTGAATCCCCAACACCTCGCCATACTTCTCGTCCGAAACTACCTTGATGAACCCGTTGTGATTCCCCAGAATCGTCGCCTTGCTGTTCCCCACAAACGGAAACTTGCCGACCTTCACTGCGTACCCCGCCTCGCGCGCCTGCTTTTCCGTCAACCCAATCGACCCGATCTGCGGCTCGCAATACGTCGCGTTCGGAATCCGCGTCTTCAAAATTGGCTGCGTCTTCTTCCCCGCGATGTGCGTCACGGCAACAATCCCTTCCATCATTGCCGCGTGCGCCAGCTGCGGCATCCCTGCCACGATATCTCCAATCGCATACAATCCCTTCTCATCCGTCTCGAAATTCGCTCCAGTCAGCACAAAGCCGCGGTCCAGCTTCGCCTTGGATTTCTCTAGCCCGCAATTGTCCGTCATCGGCTTGCGCCCCACGGCCATTAGCAGCCTCTCCGCCTGCAGCGTCTGCGGTTTCCCATCCTTATCCTTAAACGAAACCGTCACGCCCTTGGCGTCCTTCTTCACCGAGTCCACTTTGCTGCTCGTGAAAATCTGTATCCCTCTCTTCTTAAAGTCTTTTTCCAATTCCACCGAAACATCTTCGTCCTCAACAGGCACCACGCGTGGCAGTGCTTCCAAAATCGTCACCTGCGTCCCAAACGTGTTGTAAATCGACGCGAACTCCACGCCGACAGCCCCCGCCCCCACCACAATCAATGTCTTAGGAATGTCCGGCAGCTCCAGAATCGACCGGTTCGTCAAAATCGTCTTGTGGTCCGGTTCAATCCCCGGCAGCGAGCGCGCCTCCGATCCGCTCACCAGCAAAACATTCGCCGCTTCAATCTCGCTCTTTTTCCCATCGTTATCCACGCTCACCCGCCCCGGCCCGGCGTAGCGTCCCCAACCTTGCACCCACTCGACTTTGTTTTTCTTGAAAAGAAATTCGATTCCCTTGGCGTGTTTCTTAACGATCTTGTCTTTGCGGGCCAGAATATTCGCCCAATTGATCTTCAACCCGCTTACTTCAAACCCCAACTCCGCCCCGTTCTTGAAGTGATCGTAAACGTCCGCGTGATGCAGCAACACTTTCGTCGGAATGCATCCGACATGCAGGCAGGTGCCCCCAAGAAAGGGATCTTTCTCCACAACAATGGTTTTCAGTCCCAGTTCGCCGGCCCGGATCGCCGCTACATATCCGCCCGGGCCGCTCCCAATAATCGCCACGTCATACTTTGCCACTCGTAATCCCCCTTACGCAGAGTTTCGAAGTGCTAAGCGGAGCGCGTCGCGCTGGCCGTTTCCACCGTTTTCTCCGCGGTTATGCACTCTTCGGACGGCTGTGCAGTGGAACTGTCGATCGTCCTGGACGCAAACGCCAACAAATTCTGCGGGATACCAGCCCCCAAGCAGCAGGCGGCCCGCAGCACGAACGGCGACCCCCGCCAAACCAGCAATTTTAGCAGCCGCTCGCGGCCCCCGCAACCTAACCCGGAACACGAGTCTCGCGCAACCGGGCATCTGCTGGAACCTTGAGCGCGCGGAGCCGAGCCGAAAACATAGCGAATGCACCTTCGCTCACACAGTTCATTACCGGGACAATCGATCATAAGTTATCTTAAGAGTACCGTCCTTCTACAAGAAATATTTCGCTTGCCTTTGCATACGCCCGTTTATATAGTTCCTCAACACTTACTGTGAGCCCAGGCCTTGACGGCCTTTCCTGCGACCCCCAGCAAGCATGTAGTCAAAAAGGACGGGCATTATGAGGATGAAAATTGGAGAACAATGGCATTGCACAAATCCCGCATGCCACTGCGAACTATTGGTCCAAACGGACAGCGAGATGGGAGCCTCTAATCCGCGCTGCGTCTGCGGCGCACCCATGAAGAAGAACTACGTCCCGCCGCACGTCACTTATCTCGATTTTCTGCGCACCGAGGAACCGGTCTCGGCTCCAGCAGCTTCCCGCAAGGGCTAAATCATGCGCGCTGAAACTCTTCTGCGGGATCCCGTGCATCACGCCAAGCCTTTGGTCATTCGCGGAGGCCTTGCGCGTACCTTCGGAGGTTTGGCCGGCTTCCTGGCCCTGATTTGCCTGACCCTGGGTCTCTATTTGCTACGCGACGCATTCGAGCACCCGCTCGATGCGCAGGCCGTGGGAGTTCTCGCCGCAGCGCTGAGCCTTACGGTCTCGGCGATTCTGTTTTATTTTCTTATCAAGCCCAAACCAGGGCATCGGCAACGCTAGCGAGCCACGCCCTTCAGGCGCGCGGTATCGCCGAAAAGTATCGCTCCTCGATCACTTGCCGGTGATGCAGTTCGTGCCCCGCCGTGATGTACGCTAGCGCGCGGACACTGATTTCGTTCTTGTTGGCCGTCCCTCGGCGTAACCATGCTTCTTTTCCCAACGACCGAAACAGCGCCAGGCTCGCGCTTCGTACGTCCGCAAATTCCTCCACCAAACTTGCCAGCGGACGTTCGTTAAATCCCGCTCCGCGCACGTAATCGTCTTGCTCGAAACCCTCGATGGGAGTCTTGTCGCCCCGCGCAATCCGCAACGCTCGGTAGGCGAAGATTCGCTCGGAATCCGCAATGTGGCCGAGTACGTCCTTCACCGTCCACTTGTCCGCTGCATACCGAAAATTGCCGTCCCGTTCGCTGCGTCCTGCGAAGAGTTGCATCGTCTGCAAGCGCTGTGCCTCGAGTGCACTCTCAATATCATTTCCTGGAACCATCGAAATATAATCTTCATAGAAAGGTACGTATTCCCCGGGTTCTGGTCTTCCCACTTTCATTTTCCTCCTCCTTCTGCGCAGTATACCTTGCCGCCCTCGGCAGAAGCGGGCCTTTGGAAGCCCATCCTTCCAAATCCTCCGCCAATGTGGATTGGCCCCGCCGTGCCCACGGCAATAAATCGGAGAAAACGAGGCGCACCGCGCTCGTGCAGAGGAGTGTTATCATCCATAAAATGCGCGTTGCGTTTCAGGGAGAGCCGGGCGCTTTTAGCGAAGAAGCTGCGGTCCAGCTACTCGGCGAGACTATAACAACGGTGCCCCGGCCGACTTTTGACGCCGCTTTCCGAGCCATCAGCGAAGGGCTCGCGGATGCGCTTCTGGCCCCCGTCGAAAACACGCTCGCAGGACCCGTCGTCCGCGTTTACGATCTTCTGCTCGAGAGCGCTCTCACCATCACGGCGGAAACCATCTTGCCCATCGAGCATCATCTCATCGGCTGTCCTGGCGCGACACTCGATGGCCTTCGTTCCGTGGCTTCTCACCCCATGGCGCTGGCTCAGTGCGAGCGTTTCTTTGCCGCGCATCCGCATCTCAAGCGCGTTCCCGCCGAAGACACAGCCGGAAGCGTGCGCGAAGCCATCGACCGCGGTGATCAAAGCCGCGCAGGTATCGCCGGGCGCCGCGCCGCGGAACATTACGGCGGCGTCATTCTCTTGGCCAGCATTCAGGACAATGCCGAGAATTTCACCCGCTTCTTCTTGCTCCGCCCCGCCGCCGACGCCTCGCCACAAGATCCCAATGCGCGCAAAATGTCCATCTCTATGCGCTTAGCCCACCGCCCCGGCGCACTGCTCGCTTCCCTCGAGCCCTTCGCAAAACACGGTGTCAATCTCCAAAAAATCGAGAGCCGCCCTATCCACGGCCGCCCCTGGGAATACCAATTTTTTCTGGATGTCGAAGCCGATTCTTCGTCTCAACTCGAAGCCGCTCTCGCGGAAGTCCGCAAAGCCACCAGCGATTTGCGCGTCCTCGGTCTCTATTCCGCCGCGCGCACCCCCGCCCCAACTCCGGAAGCGTAAGCGAATCCCTCCCATGTCCATTTCGTCCAGCTCTATGACGAAGAATTTATCCGCTATCTCTCCCCCGAAGAGCCAACGATGAGGAAGCCACCTACACTAGAGAAGTGGCTTCAAATCCGATTCCAAAACGTCGGTGTATTCAAATCCGATAATTTTTGCGCGAAGTATCCCTTGGCGGTCGTAGACCAATGTGGTTGGCAGACCTTCGATGCCACCAAACTTCTGTTTCAGATCGTCCGAGGCTACTGCCAGCGGATAACGCACTTCGATTTTCTTTGCGAATTGAACCGGATCCTCCGTATCCGCCATCGTATCGAACTTGAATCCGATGACGGCAAATCCGCGTGAGCCGTAGAGGTTCAGGAGCCTCTGGTAGCCGGGCATCTCCTTTTTACACGGCTGGCACCAGGTGGCCCAAAAATCCACGAGCACCACCTTGCCGCGAAGATCCGCGGACGAGATTTCGCGGCCCTGCAGGTCCTTCTCTGAGAATTCTGGTAGGGGTGACCCAATTTCACCTGCCGCGATGACGGCTTGTTTGGGCTGCGTGGAACTCGCTGGACGCTGATTGCATCCGGCGAGACCAACCCCAGCAAGACAAAGGAAAAGCAGACGTTGCTTTAGCATTTATTCCTTTTTCTGCACTTCGAGAATCAGCAGCTTCAGAGGCGCTGAAACAGCTGCTTTCTTCTTCCCTGCCGGCTTGCGGTATAACTCACCACGAAGGGTGACGACCGCGGGGGAAGCGGCAAGAGATTCAACCGTCTTGAGCAAATCATTTGGTGTGATTGCGAAGGATTGACTCGGCGAGACCTGCAACGCAAGACTGCCGTCCGCGTCCTTCACTATTTTCCCGCGTGCGATTACGTCCATCTCCGCAACGGTCACACCACTGTCGTAAACCGCCTTGAGAAGTTGCGCAGGGTCGATCTGCCCGTCTTCCTTGGGCGTGACATCAACCTTTCCATCAATCAAGCTAACTTCCACGTTTTGGACGCCAGACTGGCGCCCGAGGTGTTGTTTCACCCCGTAGGCTCAAAAGTTTCACGTCATGCCTTCGACGCGCATTTCGATATGTTTGATTTGTGCCTGCGATACCGGCATAAACACGGAACCAAGCAAAAACAGCAGGGCGAGTCTTCTTGTGTTCATCGTTCCTCCTTTCATTTGAGGTGCATCCGAAACTGTTGTGTGATTCCGAAACTGATGTGGCGGCGGAGTGGCATGAACGCGGTCGCCCGCCGAATGCGCAACGTCCCAGTCCATGCCTAGCCAGACGTGCGTTCCCGGGCGCACGCCCATGTAGGTCGTGACTCCGGCGAGCAACTCGTCGCCGCCGCTGCCGCCCTGGGTGACTGCCGCGATCCGATCATCCTGAGAGTGCAGCCAAGTGACGACCGGCCCAACAAACCATTCACGGGCACCGGTTTTCGATTCGTAAGGCCGGTAAGACAGCCAAAAGCGTGATTCAAGGCCGCTGCCAAGGCGCGTCTGTTGCGTTCCTTGAGAACGCAACAGGGAATGGAAGTCTTCGTCGGCGACAAGACGCCGAATATTAAAGAGCCCGGTGTAAGTCCAATTCGCCGCCACGAAGAAATCAGTAGAGCCGGAACCGGGCTGCAAACTTGTAGTCAAGCGATTTCCAGCAGCATCGAGCAAGTCTGTCTGGCCTGTTGGAAGCTTGGGGCCGATCGTAACGGATGCCTGGGTGGTTCCACGCGGAGAATCGCGCCGGTAGAAGCGGTATTTTACGAGCACCATCGCATCGCCCACACCAGTTCCGCCAGCCGCGATCCCGCTATTGCCGCTTGCATTAAAATGGTTCGTTACCACCGGGACCAATACAGTCAAATCAAAATCGCGAAAGAAACCCCACGTGAAGTTGAAATCACCTTCATGCGAAAACGTAGGGCGGGCCGTCAAAGGAATACTCCCAGACGGGATGGCGATCAGACCGCGTGTGGTGAAAATGGAGTTGTAAGAGATTAGTCCACCGCCCGGGAACAGCGTGGGCGCCGTCTCGGGAGCAGGGCCTTGCGCACTTGCCGTCGAGGAAAGAAGCAACAGAAAAATCAAACTAGGCACCCAAGGGTGCTCACGAGCATCCGCGTTTCGAAGTCTCATTATTTTTCCTTCCAGCATAAGATTGTGCGCCGGGGCACACCCGCCCGCGAAGTATCGAGACGGCTGGAGGATTGACTAAACGCGAAGAGGCGAAGGGGCTGCCGCTTGGGGAATCGGCGGCGCGTGAGAATGCGCTGCAACGGCGTTCGCAGTTGAATTCAAGTTTTGCGATACGTTGAATGCCGGCAGCACCGCGAGCAAAACAGGCGAGAAAGATAAATCATGTGCCGAAGCTGGCTGTACAAAAGGCGCATGCGTTGACGCCATCGTCGTGCAGCATTCTTCGCTGTGCCCTTGGCCGTGCGACGAGCAAGGCATCGTACTGCAGCATTGCATCGCGGCGTCGGGCGTGGTCATAGCTCCGCAATCGATCGTGTACGCAGCAATCGCAAACGCAATGGCGAGGAGCAAAATTGACTCTACAAAACGCATCTCTTTCAAGCTAGTCGCCATGAACGTTTGAGTCAACAGGGATTTTCCGCGGGACAGAACCTGAAGGCTGCCCCGCCTATTCGTAACGCAACGCGATAATCGGATCCACGCGCATCGCCCGCCGAGCCGGTATATAACACGCCGCCAGCGCGACAACGATCAGCAGCCCCGCCGTAATCAAAAAGCTCGGCGCATCGAACGCACCAATCCCATAAAGCAAACTACTCATACTCCGCGCCAGTAAAGTAGAAATTCCCAGTCCGACTAGCACTCCCGCGCACACCATCGCCATCCCGTTCGCCAAAATCAATCGCAGCACATCTCGCGGCTGCGCCCCCAGCGACATCCGTATCCCCACCTCCTGTGTCCTCTGGCTCACCGAATACGACATCACGCCATACGTTCCGATTGCCGCCAGCACCAACGCCAGCAATCCAAATCCTCCAAGAAGTTCCGCCCCAATCCTCGGCGCCGTCAGCGACTCCACCAAAACTTGCGGCACCGTCTGCACATCAAGCAACGGCACCGTCGGCCCCAGCGCCTGCACCGCGCTCCTCACATTCGGAATCGCCTTCTCCGGATCGCCCTTCGCACGCACATAAAGCACAATCTGCGCCGTGTAGTGCTGCTTCAGCGGCACGTACACGATCGCTTGTGGCGGCTCGCCCATCGTCTGGTACTTCACCGTCGCCACCTCTCCCACAATCGCAATGTCCCAAGTCTCCCCGAGAAAGTGTATGTGCTTCCCAATCGGATCCACTCCGGGCCACATCTGCTCTGCCGCCGCCTTATTCACAATTCCAGCCATCGCTCCTTGCGCATCATCGTGTTCATTAAAATCCCGCCCTTCCGTCATCGTGATTCCCGCCGCTGAAAAATATCCCGGCTCCGTCGCAATCACCGGCGTCAGCTTCCCATTCCGAGGATCCGTGATGTCCACTCCATCCGTAAAAGTCGTGCGCGCCAGCCCGCCGGAAAAGGGGTACGTATCCGAAATGCTCGCGCTCTCCACTGTCGAAACTCCCGCAAGCCGCTCCACCACATCCTTATAAAACTGCTCCGCTCGCGCCTGCGTGTAATGCTCCGAAGCCAGATTCACGAACATCACCAACTCGTGCTTAACCTCAAATCCCGGATCCATCCCCTGCGCATTCCGCAAGCTATGGATAAACAACCCCGCCCCCGCCAGCGCCACCAGCGAAAGCGCCACCTGCACCATCACCAGCACTCCGCGCAATCCATACCACCGCGCGCTCCCCGTGGGATTTCCCGTGCGATCTTTCAGCGCCGCAATGCGGTCCGCTTTTGAAGCCTCCAGTGCCGGCGCAAGTCCGAACAACACGGTCGCCGCCAGCGAGAGCCCGAGCGTATAGAGCAGCACGCGCCCATCCAGCGAAAAATCCAATCGTCGCTGCAATCCCGGCGGCAACAGCAAAAGCAGCACCGACCGCCCCCAGTACGCAAACAAAATCCCCAGCCCGCCTGCCAGGAGCCCAATCAGCAAACTCTCCGTCAGCAGTTGCCCTACCAGCCGGGTTCTCGACGCCCCCATCGCCAGCCGCACCCCAATCTCCCGCTGCCTCTGCGTAGCCCGCGCCAGCAACAGATTGGCCACGTTTGCGCACGCAATCAGCAGCACCAGCCCAACGATCACAAACATCAACGATCCAGCCCGCACATAAACGCTCCGCAGTTGCGGTGGTATCGCCGTCTGATCGATCGGCACTAGCATCTCGTTCCGCCCGCCATTGTCTTTCGGATACTCCTTTTCAAGTTCGAGTCCCAGGTTGTGGATCGAGTCTCGCGCCTGCGCCACCGTAACTCCCGGCTTCAGCCGTCCTACCATCGCCGTCATTCGAAATCCGCGATCGTTAAACCATTTCTTGTTTTCGTCCGTTAGCACCTGGTCGTGCATCAGCATTGGGATCCACGCCCCCGTGCTGCCCAGCGCGCCCACGTCATGGAAGTAGCTCGGCATAATCCCGATTACCGTAAAGTCCTGCTCATTGAGCTGAATCGTTCGCCCCACCAACTTCGGATCGCCGCCGAACTCCCGGTTCCACAACGCGTAACTCAGCACCACCACTGGCACCGGCGTCTTGCCTTCTTCCTCCGAAAAACCACGCCCCACGCTGAGGCTGCACGCCCACCACATCAAAAAAATTCGCGTTCACCAATTCGCAAAACGTCTGCACCTTCTTCCCGCCCAGAGTCAAATCTGCGCCCTGCAGGCACCGCGATCGCCGCGCCCGAGAACACGTCATTTTTCTCGCGGTAATCCACTGCATTCCAGTACGGTGTCGGCAAATATTCCTGCAGCGGCCCTCCGTGGCTCTGCGCCGTCGAAAAAAGGCTCATCAATCGCGAAGGCTCTTTCACCGGAATCGTCTTCAGAAATATCGCCTTCGCCAAAGTAAAGATCGTCGTGTTCACCCCGATCCCCAACGTCAGCGACAGCACCGCCACCGCCGCAAACCCCGGCGATTTCGCCAGTACGCGAATTCCATACCGCAAATCCTGAAGAAAATTGCCCATGGAAACCCTCCTTAGGAGGAGTGAGGGAGCCTCTAACCGCCGAAAATCCCGCCCGAACGGTTAACCAGCGCAGCCTACTCTTTTCAACTCCCTGAAACAACGAACCTTTCACAAGGCAACGGCTCCTTTTTCCATAGCGAGTTATGCAAACAGAAGAACTCACCTCCCAGATGGCCGTTACTCAAACAGCACGAAACCTGGGTTCTATCAGCATTCTGATGGCAATGCCGAAGCGGGCAGTCCATTCTGAATTTATTCAGACGGAGGAGACAGACGGATGAGTTGCGCGCAAAATCTTCAGCACAAATGGCATTCCTTCATGTACTGTGTGGCCAGCATCGCCGCAATTTTTCTCATTATCTCGCCTTGCCGCGCCCAATCCAAGCCGGCCACGCAACAAACCGAATTGCCTTGGGCCCAGGACCTGAACAAATATCCCGGATTGCTGCCTGAGCTCGGCCGGTTGGCCGAAAAGCTGCAACAAAACGTCCAGTATCCTGCGCCGCGCGCGGAAAGCCGTCTTTTGCCACTGCTGCCCTCCTCCACGATGTCCTACGCTGCTTTTCCCAATTACGGCGATGTTATCCACCAGGCGCTGGTAGTCTTTCGGCAGGAATTGCAGGAGAGCTCCGTTCTCCGCGATTGGTGGCAACACGGCGAGCTGGCCACGACCGGTCCAACTCTCTTGGATTCCCTGGATAAGCTCGAACAACTCGAACAATACCTCGGAGAAGAATTCGTGGTGTCCGGCGCGATGGATGGCAAGGAGCCGCGTCTCCTGCTAGTTGCCTCAACCAAGAAACCCGGCCTGAAAAAATTCCTTCAGGAACAGTTAATTCAAGCCGCCAAGGGATCCACGCCCGATATCCGCGTGCTAGACCCTCAGGAACTCGCCGCCACGAAGGACAAAGGTCCATCTCATGTTCTCGAAGTGTTGGTACGCCCTGATTTCGTCGTCGTATCATCCGATCTGCCAACCCTTCGCAGCTTTAGTGCCCGCATGGATCGAGGGAGCCGAGAGTTTGCCACCACTCCATTCGGTCAGAGGGTTGTAAAGGAATACGCCGGTGGCGTGACAATTCTAGCCGCCGCCGATCTGCAAGAAATCCTGCACCAAATCCCGCCCAGCGCACAGCAGAACCCCGCATTCCAGAACAGCGGATTTGCTGACATGAAATACCTCGTTTGGGATCACAAAACCGTGGCCGGCCAATCCGTCAGCCAATCGGAGCTGAGCTTCAACGCTCCCCGTCACGGCACGGCAGCATGGCTGGCAAAGCCAGGTCCCCTGACCAGCCTGGATTTTGTTTCCTCCAAAGCCATTTTTGCCAGCACGGTAGTGCTCGCAAACCCGGGACAAATCTTTGATGACCTGAAGGCGCTCTCCACTGCGTCCAACTCGAACTCTTTCGCCACGCTCGCGGCCTTCGAAAAAATGTTGAACCTCAGCCTGAAGAATGATCTGCTTAGCTATCTCACGGGAGAGTTCACCCTGGAGCTGGACAGCGTCACGCCGCAACCCGTCTGGAAAGCAATCCTCAAGGTCAACAACGCCACCCATTTGCAGCAAACGTTAGCTACCCTGCTGGCAGCGGGCCAATTCCACACGCAGCAATCTGTCGACGGGGGAATCACCTACTACGCCGTCCGCGTCCCTTCCGGAAAAACTTCGCTCGAAATCAGCTATGCGTTTGTCGATGGCCACCTGGTCGTCGGCTCCAGCCATGACGTGGTGTCCGACGCTGTGCTTCTCCATCGTTCCGGCGGTTCGCTTGCCAAGGACCAGAAGTTTCTGGCGTCGCTCCCTCCAGGCCGTTCCTCGGAAGCCTCGGCATTGATCTACGAGGACCCTGCGGCGATGACCGCCCTGAGCATGCGGCAGATAGCGCCACAAATAGCGGAAACCCTCGCGCAATTTTCGAAGGGAGCCACCCCCGCCGTGATCTGCGTTTATGGGGAGGACAGCTCCATTCGCGAAGCGAGCAGGAGCGGCGCTTTCGACGTCGGCGGAGCTTTGATCGTGGGAGCCATCGCCATTCCCAACCTCCTGCGTTCGAGAATCGCCGCGAACGAAGCCAGTGCTGTCGGCAGCATGCGCACGGTGAATACCGCCGAAGTCACCTATTCGGGGCTGTATCCCCAAAGAGGCTTTGCCCCCGATCTGGCCACCCTCGGGTTAGATCCCCATGGGCCTGTCCCTGGATCGCCGGAACACGCGGGTCTCATCGACGAAACGTTGGCCAAGCCAAGCTGTACCGCCGGCGCCTGGTGTACGAAATCCGGCTATCGCTTCGCTGTCAAATCGATCTGTCTGCAACACCAATGCGTGAACTATGTGGTCGTCGCCACTCCCATCGACACCAACGCGGGAATAAGAAGTTTCTGTTCGACTTCCGACGGAGTGATTCGCTACAAACCCAACACGGAACTAACCTCGCCGGTCAGCGCATCGGAATGCAAAGCGTGGACTCCGCTAAAATAGCCCCATCCAAACTTTTCGGCCACACATCCGGCACCGGGCCACGTGTCCCCTTCTTCTCGATCAAACACGTTCTTGCAGCGTGGAATCCTGACTATCTCTTCCAGCGGCTCACACAACGCGAAGCCTCAGCTTAGTACTAAGGCCAGTTTCTCAGATTTTCTCCGTGCGTCTCAGTGTTATCTGTTCTCTCCGCCCCCAGCGTCAAAGCCATCGAACATGTCCAGCACAAAAAGAGGGCCGGCAAACTTCGCCGGCCCTCTTCGCATCGATTCATTATCTCTTTACATCTCTACGTCATTACTTCGGCTCTTCAGCAATAGCTGCACTCGGCATCGCCCATGCCACCGGCCGTCATGTCATCCTTAATACGCCGCAAGCGCTGCCCTAGCCGCTCGGCCAACTGGTGCCGCGCGCGCCACAACCGCGCCTTCAGCGTATTCTCCGTCACGCCCAGCTTCTTCGCCGCTTCGCCCGTCGAGTAACCCTCGACCTCGCGCAGCACAAACGCCGTTCGAAGCAGCGGCGAAAGCTCGTCCAGGTTTTCGCTGATCATCTCCCGCAGTTCCGTTCCCGCGAACACTTGCTCGGGGTTCGGTCCTTGAGCCGCGAATCGCTCAGCAATCGGCAACTCGTCTTCGCGCGGCGGCTCGTCCAGAGAAACAGCCGGCCGTGCTTTTGCGCTGCGACGCCTCATCAGCGCCGCGTTGATCACGATGCGCGTCAGCCAGGTGGAAAACTGCGACCGTCCCTCGAAACGCTTCATATTGCGGTACGCGGAAAGCAGTCCGTCTTGCAAAGCATCTTCCGCATCCTCGGTATTTCCGAGTACCCGCAACGCGGTCTGGAAAAGCGGCCGCTGATAGCGGCGGAACAAGGTTTCCACCGCCTGCGCATCGCCCTTCTGCCCCGCGCGGATCAGCTTGTCTTCGCTGAACTGCGGTGCTACTGCCGTTCGTGTCGCTATCACCGTTTGTGTTGCCATCGTTCCCCCCAATTACTGCGCAAAATCACTCCCGGAAGTCACTGCAAAAAATCGCCGGCATCTTCAGTTTGGCGAGCATTCCGTTCCGCAGGGCACGTTCTATTTCGTTTGCCAGCGCCCTACGCCTCCTCCCAAATGCTCTATCAATTCATACGTACAACTTCCCCCGGTGTTTCTTTATTCCGCGCTCTACTTGGTGATGACCGTCGCGTCGACGTTCATCCCCGGCCGCAGCACGTAGTTGCCGATGGAGTTCTTATCCAGCAGGATCTTCACCGGAATCCGCTGCACAACCTTCACGTAATTTCCCGTCGCGTTTTCCGGCGGCAGCAAGCTCAGCATTCCGCCCGTCGCTCCTGCGATCGAATCCACGTGCCCGCTGAACGTTTTTCCGTACGTATCGACGGAGATTTCCGCTTTCTGTCCCGGCTTCATGTATTTGAGTTGCGTCTCTTTAAAATTCGCCGTCACCCACACATCCTGCAGCGGAACCACCACCAACAATCCTTGCCCGGCCTGCACAATTTGCCCCGGTTCCACTTGCTTGTGCGTGGCCTCTCCGTCGACTGGCGCAACCACGTCCGTGTAGCTCAAATTCAGTTTGGCCGCATCGAGCGCCGCGCGCGCCTGCGCCACTTTTGCTACTTTCCCTTGCGCATCTGCCGTCCGCATTCCCACCTGTTTTTTATCCGCCAGCGCTCCTTCCACCCCAGCCTGTGCTTGCATCACTCGCGCCTTTGCCGCATCCAGCTGCGCTTTCATCACTTCCACGTTGCGCTGCGCTTGCACCAGTTTTTCCTGATCGGCTTTCAACGCGCTTGCGGAGGCGTCGGCATTCGCTTTCGCCGCGTCATACTGTTGCTGCGAAATCTCGCCTTTTTCCATCAGCGGCTTGTAACGCCCCAAATCCGCCTGTGCCAGGGCTGCGTTGGCCATGCTCTTATTCACATTCGCTTGTGCAAACGCCAGGTCCGCTGTTTGCGCCTGTTCATACGTCGCTTGCGCACTCGCCAAATCCGCCTGCGCTCCCAGCAGTCCCGCATCCGCGCTCGAAGTTCCGCTTGCCACATTTTCCGCCGTCCGCGGAACATCCGCGCCGGCCGACCGCGCTTCGCTTTCCGCTAATTCCAGCGCCGCCTGCGCCTGATCCACGGCCGCCTGGTAATCGCGAGGATCGATCTTCACCAACTCTTCCCCGGCCTTCACCGACTGGTTGTCCTTCACCAAAACTTCCGCGGCGCGCCCGTAAATTTTTGCCGCGATCGGCGTGATGTGCCCGTCAATCTCCGCATCGTCCGTGCTCTCCCGGTTGTGGAAGTAAAGAAACAATCCAATCAGCACAACGATCAAAACCACGCCGCCAATAATTGCCAGCCGCTGCATCTTCGGATTCGCCAGGCCTTTCGGCTCTTCTTTTTCGGGCGCGGCTTTCTCGGCGAGTGGACGAACCTTTGTTGCGTTTTCGGGCTCTGCTGCGATCTCAACGCTCATCGTTTCCCTCACTTCGAGTAAACTTTCTCCATCTGCCCCGTCGAACGCGCAAAGTCGGCGCGCGCCTGGTTGAAGCGATAAAGCGCCGCGATCTGGTTGTCGTTCGCCCGCGCCAGCGAATCCTGTGCCTGAATCACTTCGATATTGTTCGCCACACCAGCTTTGAAGCGGTCTCGCGCTTGATCCACTTCTTCTGTCGAGAGCTGCACTCCCAAATTCGCCACCTGCACCTGGTTGCGCGCTGATTCCAGATTGATCAGCGCCGTCTTCACGTCCAGAGCAATGGAGTTACGCAGGTCGTCTTCCTGTTGCTTCAGCTTCTTAATCTCCAGCTCGTCTTTCACTACCTCCGCGTGAATCCGCCCTCCAGTAAAAAGTGGAACGGTCACACCTGCCGCGTAGTTGTACGTCGGAATTCCTGTGGTCGACGAGGATCCTTCGTAAGCCCAATTCCCGTTGAAATTGACGGTGGGCAGACGCGATTCCTGCGAAGCCTTCTTTTGAAATCCCGCTGCTTTCAGTTGCTCTTGCAGCGACTTCCACTCTTGTCGCTCGCCGAGCGCGGACTCGATGCTGGCTTCCACATCCGGCTGCGGCGTATCGAAGAAGCTCAGCGAATCCGCCAATTCAATGGCTTGCCGCGGGTCGAGATTCAGCAGCCGGCTCAGCCCAAAAAGGGAGGTGTCCCGGTCGTCTTCCGCCTGGAGCAGCGTTTGTTTCTCGTTTTGTAGCTCGACGTTTGACCGTAGAGTGTCGATCCCCGTACCCACTCCCTCCTTCTGCAAATCCGCCGCCTGGTCGTAAAGCGCCTGCGCCAACTCGACGCGCGACTCGGATGCTTTCACGTTCGCCACATTGCGCAGCGTGCCGATGTATTGCGATACCACCAGTAAAATCACCTGCTCGCGAGTCGAAAGGCTGTCAAACTTGCTCGCGTTCGCCGTTTCACGCGCCGCCTGATAGCGCCGGAATAGCGTTAAATCGAATACTGGCGCGCTGAATCCCGGTCCTGCCGAGAAGACCTGGAAAGGGCCTCCATGCTCCGGAAATCCCGGTATCGGTTTTCCCAGGAACGCCGCGATATTGATTCGCTCCGCAGTGTCCGTGACATTCAAGTTCGCCTGAGGCAGCAATGCCGCTCGTGCCACGTTCTTGTCCTGCACGCTTTCCGCCGCCGTGATCACCGCGATTTGCGCCGTCGGATTCTGTTTCAGCGCCAGGCTTACCGCTTGATTCAGCGTCAACCGCAGCACCCCGGTCGGCGCAGTCCCCTGCAACAAGCTGCGCTTTGCATTCTCTTGCGCATGGGCAACCGCCGGCGCAATCACCAAACTGAAAAACGCGACATAAAAAATGATGTGCGAGCCTTTTTTCCGGCTCCCGTATGCGCTCTTTTCGGGACGCTCGCGCCCCGCAATCTCTTCCACAATCGCCTGGTTCAAGCATCCTTCGGCGATCAGCTTCCCGCCCTGCTCGTGAATCTCTTTCAAGAGCGCCTTGCCCGCCGCATCGATAAAGCTCACGCCGCACAAATCCACGCTGAACTTCTGGTCCGGCGCGCGCTCCCGCCAGCACTGGCCCAATGTAGCGACCCATGGCCCGGCCAGCCGTCCCTCGACGCTCAGGACCGTCTTGGCTCGTTTCCTTTCCGTCGTGATTCTTAACATTTTCTCGGCCCCATCGGTATCAATGAGATGCACCAAGGCCTCCATTTGACGTTAAACTTCAAAGATGTTTTAAGTCTTTTATTATAATGGATTTATGAAGAAATCAGGGAAAGGATGTGGACGCTAAATGCTCATATTTGGGCAAAAGTCCACAAATCATCAAGAAATCTAAAGACCATATACGGGCATTATTGGAAACGCCCGTCATCGCCCGCCGACTGTGGTCCCTCCAAAATCGTCGCAGCGCGCTTCCGCACTCCGAACGACCGGCGTGTAGGTGCGGTCATGCGAACCCCCACCCTGCATACCGGCAGGGAACGCCGATTCTCTATGGCTCTGAGGGGACTCGCGGGTCTTAGTGGCGAACCGCAATCGCCTGCAATTCAAAGTGGCCGCCGCGAAGGAGCGCCGCCGCGCCAATAAATTCCCGCGCCGGAAAGTCTTTGGTCGTGAAGTAAGTTTTATACGCGGCGTTGAATTTGTCGTACAAAGACAGGTCCGTGCAGGCGATCTGCACGTACACCAAATCGTCCATGGTCATGCCCGCTTGCTCCAAAGTTCCCTTCATGCCATCGAGCAGGAGCTTGATTTCATCTTCGACCTGCGCCGGAGGCTTCCCTGTTTTCGGGTCCAGCCCGATCCTCCCCGAAAGGTACAACGTATTCCCGGCAAGAATTGCGTCGCTGAAAGGCGCCTGCACCAGTTTCTCAGGCGCATTTATCGCCTTGCGCGTGGTCTGTCCGGAAGGCTCGGAAAATGCTCCGCGCACGGTAAGCACACCTCCAACAACGAGGACGACAAGTAGAAAACTGACGCGACGATTCACGGCTCCCCCTCCATTTGAATCCGCTCGGAAACAAACTCCACGGATTTGCCGCGCGAGTGTAGCCTGCAACGCTTCTCGTGGCAACTTGTCCCTGGCACAGACCTCAGTCCGTGCAGCTTTTTTGTTCCAAGTGTCGTGAAATCAGAACGCATCTCCGCAAGCTAGCAGTGCTAGAATGCCGCTTCTTTTCCGAGGCGAACCGATGCGTTTCTCCATTCGAAGCTGCATGATTTCTCTGGCCGTCGTTCTATCGTTTTCCGCGCCGCTCCTGGCGCAAAGCGCGCTGGATCAGGACATCCAGAAGCAAGAAGACTCGCTTCTCGCAACGTACAAACATCTCCACGAGCACCCGGAACTTTCCACGCAGGAGAAAGAAACGTCCGCGCTGCTTGCCGCGGAACTCAGGAAGGCGGGCTACGAAGTCACCGATCATTTCGGGCAGTACGGTGACCCGAGCCTTACTTCTTACGGCATCGTAGCCGTCTTGAAAAATGGACCTGGGCCGGTGGTTTACGTTCGAACGGACATGGACGCACTGCCGATCGTGGAAAACACGGGCTTACCTTACGCGAGCCATGTAAAAGCAGCTCGGCCCGGCGGCGGTGAAGTCGGCGTGATGCACGCCTGTGGGCACGATCTGCACATGACTGTTTTTCTCGGCACGGCCCGTACACTCGTGCAGATGAAGGATCATTGGAGCGGAACGGTCGTTCTGATCGGCCAGCCTGCCGAAGAGACCGTCGGCGGTGCGCAAGCCATGCTCCGCGCCGGGCTTTTCCAGAAATTTCCCAAGCCGGATTACGTCCTCGCGCTCCATGACACATCTGCCGTTCCAGCCGGAAAGGTTTCCTGGCACGCGGGACCGCTCCTCGCCGGCGCTGATTCCGTGGATATCACTGTGCGCGGCTATGGCGGCCACGGCGCCGCTCCGCAAGTGACGAAAGATCCCATCGTCATCGCGTCGGAAATCGTCGTGATGTTGCAAACCATTGTCAGTCGCGAAATGGATCCACAGCAACCTACCGTCGTTACCGTCGGCTCATTTCATTCCGGCACGAAACACAACATCATTCCCGATGATGCGCACTTGCAGCTGACCGTTCGAACCATGAATCCCGAGCAGCGCGAAAAGGTTCTGGCCGCCATCGCCAGAATTACCAACGGTGTCGCTGCCGCCGCCGGCGTGCCCGCCGAGCGAGCGCCTATCATCCAGGTAGCGGAGGATCATGTTCCCGCCACCATCAATGATCCGGTGCTTTCGCAGCGTGTTGGTGCCTCGCTCGAGCGCGCTCTGGGCAAGGAAAATGTTCTCGCGGGCGAGCCCATCATGGCCAGTGAAGACTTCAGTCTTTTTGCGCTCGCGGATCCCAAGCCCCCCATCTGCATGTTCTGGCTCGGCGCGGCCGACCCTGAAAAATTGCGAGAAGCGATGGAAAAAGGCACGCGGCTGCCCGGCCCGCACTCGAGCGAATTCGCTCCTGTCCCTGCCCCTGCCATTCGAACCGGGGTCAAAGCGATGACTTCCGCCGTTATGGATCTCCTTCAAAAATAGTTTTTCGTGATGTGTCTGAAAATGCGTGGATGTACAGCTTAGTTTGCTCGCAACTTCAGCGCTCCAGAAATCTTCTTCGAATTGAAGTAGTTCGCGCGAATCATTCGCGCGGCATTACATCGCAATCATTCCAGCCCGAATGAAGTAGAGCGACGTGACGCCTACAGCGAGCCACAGAAGTATCCCCTGCAACATAGGGCGCCAGCCAACCTCCTTCAACGTGGCCCGCGAAATGCCCGTGCCAATGAGGAAAAGAGTCGCGGTGAGTCCGAGACGGCCGATCGCAAAGACTGTGTGCGAGATATAAGTAATCGCAGGAACGTAGGTGTTGAGAATCGCGGCTAGGCAAAAAAATAAGATAAACCACGGAAGCTTGATCCGCGTTTTGCTGTGCTTGACGGCGGCGGTGGCCAGAGCCAGCGGAAGAATCCACAGCGCGCGCGCCAATTTCACCGTTGTGCCGACAATCAGCGCTTCCTGCCCGTATTTCGCGGCAGCACCGACGACGGAGCTGGTGTCATGGATCGCGAGCGCGGCCCAGAGGCCAAATTGCGATTGCGAAAGATGCAACAAGCCGCCGATCGGCGGAAAAAGAAGAAGCGCGACGGAATTTAAAATGAAAACGGTCCCGAGCGATACCGCCATCTCTTCATCGTCCGCGTGGAGAATCGGGCCAATAGCCGCGATGGCGCTGCCGCCGCAAATCGCCGTGCCCGCCGTGATCAGAAACGACGAATTGCCGCGAACCCGCAAGATCCTGCCGAGGGCCAAACCCATCAGAATGGCAAAAGAAAGTCCCATCGCGGTGTACACAAAACCGCTGCGGCCAGCTTTCAGGACTGCGTGCAGATTCATGCCGAAGCCCAGGGCAACGACGCATACCTGGAGAAGTATTCTTGCGGATGTCCGGGTGGCTGCGGCATAAGGATGCGCGAAGCTCAGCCCAAAAATAATTCCGATGGTAAGCGCTACCGGCGGAGAAAGAATCCCGGTAAAGGAAAGAACGAGAGCCAGAAAGAAAATACTTTTCGAGAGAGCGGCCATCGCAAGAACAAAGAGTATGAAGGCCGAAACAAATGCGAGCAACGACGAAATAGAAATGTCCCGCGAGATTCACCTGCATTTTTGTCGAGTATTACGCTCTCGCGATCACGGCCGTTCTTGCGCCAGCGGAGACGCTGGACCACCCGGTGTTTTGGCCGGCGCGGGCGAGGTGGGTTGCCGGGATGGAGAAGGCTTCGCCGCAGGCACTGGAGCGGCTGGCGAAGGAACACTTGGTGCGGCTGGAGTCCCGGACGGCTGCCCCGGAACAGCGGAAAGTTTCGCGATGATTTTTTCCGTCGCGGCTTTGCTGACGGCGCAGGCGGAATCCCAGATGCGGCATTGCGCCAAAGTAAATGTGCAGCCACACGTGCAGGCATCGGCGTTGAATTGGTGCAGAGCGATTTTCTTCTGCTCAGGCGTGAGTTTCGAAAGATTAACGCCGGGAAGCTCGGTGGCGCGGTCAGCGTGCTTCAGAAAGACCTCGCCGGTGTCCTCGAACGTTTCTACTTTTGCCTGGATGGGGAGACCGAGAAGAGCGCGAATCTCCATATCGTAAAGAGCGGGATCCATAAGTCCGGTGTGCTTTTGAACGACGCGGCCTTCGGTGTCCAACACGAAAGAAGTGGGCAGCGCCGGGATACCCCCGTATGCTCGGCGAATGTCATCGGAGGTCATGGCCACCGGATAATTGATGCCGGTATCGTTCGATATACTTCTGAACGTCGGCGACGTCGTCGTCATCCACATCGAGACCGATAATTTGCAACTGGTCTTTATAGCGCTTTTGCAGATCGACGAGATCGGGAACTTCGGCGCGACAGGGACCGCACCACGTAGCCCAGAAATTTAGAAAAACAACCTTGCCACGAACGGCTTCGAGCGAGAGCGGCTTGCCGTCCAGCGACTTAAGTTTGAAACCTGGCGCGGGATCGGGATTGCGAACGAAGCGGATGACGGATTCGTTGCCCTCTTGCGCGCCAGCCAGAGCAGGCAAGAAGTAAAGAAACAGCACGGCAACAACCCACCGCGGTGCCCGTCGTTTGCTTACACATATTGGTCGCGTTAATCGCATGACGTCCTTACTAGGAGAACATATTGGGCGACGCGCGCCAAGTGACTCCTGCGTACGGTTTGGCTGCGCCGACAACCGAGACAGATAGCGTAGCTGGAGCGGACTATTTTGAGCCGGTCGTCACCGATGGGTCGCGAGCGAGGGGCTCAGAAACGCTACTCCGCGAAGATTTCCAGAGAGTCGCGACGCCCAGCGTTGATTGAGTGGTACGCGGTTAACAAACTGAGGTAGACACATGCAGAGGAGCGAGTGTAGTCCTATGTACGGGTGGGGGCGTGGCGCGAATGGCACCGGTTCTTCTCTGGCTGATCATGGTTTTGTGCCTGCTGGTCTCGGTGGTGAAGTACGTCATGGGGATCATTCTGAAAGTGTCCTTTCCCAGCGCGAAAATTCAAAAAGACTATACCTATCAGCCCATGGTAAGCGTGCTGATGCCTTGCTTCAACGAAGGAAAGACCGTCTACGAAACGATCGAGAGCATCAGCAAGAGCAACTATCCCAAGGAAAAGTTCGAAGTGATCGCACAAGACGACTGCTCGGTCGACGACAGTTACGAGTGGATGCTCAAGGCGCGGCGCGACTTCACCAACATTCGCATTCGCACGGGACGCAACGCCGCCAACAGCGGAAAGGCGCGCACGGTCTGCAATGCAATGGAGCACTCCACGGCCGAGATCATTATCTCCATCGATTCGGATTGCATTTTTCACGAGGACGCCATTGCCGAGCTGACCGCGTGCTTCACGGAGGCGCACATCGGGTCGGTCGGCGGCAGAGTCGGCGTGCGTAACCCCAACGACAGCGTGATCACCGCGATTCAGGCCGTGATTTACTACTCGGCTTTCCAGCTCTATAAAATTCCCGAAAATTGGACGCGCAGCGTTTGCTGCATCAGCGGATGCCTTTTCGCCATCCGCCGCGAGCTGCTTCTGGAAATCGAACCGGCCATCCGGGCGCGGCACTGGTTCGGCATACCCGTGAATCAGGGTGAAGACAGGTTTTTGACGCATCAGACGTTGCTGCGCGGCTACGGGACGTACATCAACAATGACGCGCTCTGCTGGACCACGGTCCCGAGCACGCTCTCTGTCCTTTTTAAACAGCAGCTCCGCTGGCGGCGCAGTATCGTCCGCGACTTTTTCTATACGCTGAAAACTCTGCCGCAACATGTCTGGAAACTGCACCCCAACGCCGTTTGGACGCTGATCCTGACTCCCCTCGGAGCGTTGATCGGATTCCTGGTGGTTATTACGGCGCTCACATCGGACCCTTTGGCATGGTCGGGGCCGGTGCCGTTGGTCGCCGCGCTAGGCATCGGAGCAGTCTTGACCTGGGTGATCAAAAAATACAGCGCGCGAGAAGCAGTGGCGCATCCGCTGGCTTTCGGCGCGTATGTAGCCTGGTCGATGGTGAGCAGCTTACTGCTGACGCCGCTGGCCCTCTTCACCATGGATTCCGCGGACTGGGGCACGCGAACCAAAGCAGCGAACGAGGTGGCCATTGGCGACACCACCAGCTAATTCGGCTCCTGCCGAAACGAAAAAATCGCCGGCGCGGCCCTCAGCCGCCGGGCAATCGCTCCACTACAAATTGGTGATTACCCTCTATCGCATTTTTGCGATCACCATGCTGTATTCGGTGCTCGCCGGCATCCTCGCTTATGCGTTCGTGATGGGTTTTTACGCGATAAATAGCTCGTGGGCCGCGCCCGTGATTCTTTCCGCTTCCGATGAAAAGAGTCTCGCGTTCCGCGCGCAGCTGGTGACCAGCCAGCAAACCATCGAGGATGTGAAGGTTGATGCGCAAAAAATGCAAAGCGGCATTGCGGAAATGAGCAAGCACCGCGCCGCTCTTCTCGCGCTCGAGCCCGAACTTAGCAATGCCATCGCCCGCGAGCGCGTGCACGACCGCGCCACCGGCCCGCAACTTGCCGCTCTCGACTCAGAAAAGAAGGCTGACAACACGAGGACGCAGTCCGTCCTCGCGCAACTCAAGCAAGTCGAATCCGCTATCAACAAAGACCTCGCGGCAGGCCTCATCACAAAAGGCGACGCGGCCACGCAATTGTCCGCGCTCAACCAAGCAGAGAGTTCCTACACGGACAGCAAAATTGCCGAGGTTCTGCTCACCGACAATGTCCTGCACAAGACCACCACCGGCACGGACTCGCTCGACGTCCTCGAAAAGCAGGCCGAGTTGCGCTCCGAAGCCGCTCAGCTGGACGTCGCCATCAACGTCGCTCAAAAGGAGCTTCAGGAAGACACTCGCCAGATCGATCGCTTGAGAGAGGCCATCGCTACGGCAAAGCAGAGTCCGTATTACCTGAATGCCTCCGGTGGACAAACTCTGTACTTCGCTTTCGTACCTTATGACAACCGCGGCAGCGCCGTCGCCGGCAGCGCCATTTACGACTGCTACTTGAATATGATCGTGTGCCGCAAGGTGGGCGAGGTGAAACAGATACTCACCGGCGAGCAGGAAGCGACTCATCCGATCTTTAAGACTCAGATTCGCGGCTTCCTGATGCAAATGAATTTAAACCACGACGAATCCGCGAAATCGAGGACCGTGTTCCTGGGCCGCAAGCCGATTTTCTTCTGAGGATAATTAGAATGCGCATGAGTCCCTGGCAGTTTGCAATCGCAGCAGCGATTCTTGTCCCCGCGCAGGCCTTTGCGCAGGACCACACCGAGCAGCAAGCCTACTGCACCTACGTAATGGAACAAGCACAGGCCCAGCGGGACTTGCTGCGCACGCCCACGGCTATCGCGGGGCTAACGCAGCCCGAGACTGGCTTGCCGACACAGGTCGTCGGCGGCGCCACGCTCGGTCTTTCGAATGTAAAAAAGGCGGGCTTGACGATGGACTCCGCCCGCAAAGAGTGTGAACTGTATAAGACCAGCACGGAAACGCGGCAAGCCCTTGGGTATGCGATATCCAGCCTCGAAAAAGAAGCTTTGCGCAACCGGCTCGCGTTGATCGGAAATGCGTTTAAGTCCTTGAATGCCTTGATCGATAAGACGTCGAAAATGGTCGAAGCGCAAAACGCCACGCGGCTGATGCTCTTCTCTCTGCAAACCACCCGAATTAAATTGGACGCTGACCAGGCTGATACGCAATCGAAAATGAGCGCCCTCTATGTTCCCGCGCTGAGCGCCAAGCCGTTGAAGGAGTTGCTTGCGGAGAAGGAAAGCACTGAGACAAGCGAGCAGCGAGCGCTGGACAAATTAAACCGCCAAAACAATTGGGATGTGGCTCTCTCCGTCGGCGTCCATCAGCAGGTAAATCCGGTGGCGCAGGGTCCGCAGCCGTACGGCGAGGTTAGCGTGAACTACAATTTCGCCAGCCGCGCTATCAACAGGCATCTGGATCGCTCCGCCGAAGCTCACGACGAATGGAAAAAAGTGCAGGAAAGCGACGTTGTACGCGGCGCGGAAGTTCTGCGGCAGCAGTTGGTGGATAGCATTTCGGTGCAAGAGACCCGGCTCAAATCGTTGCAGGAAGAAAGCGGACAGCTCGAAAAGAATCTTGCGCTTGTCGCGAATCCCGACACTTCGGCGGCTCTCGACTTCAGCAACCAATTGACTGCGGCGCAACTACTCTTGGAGATCGAAGCGCGTGATGCCAGTTTCCGGATGAACCTGTTGCGGGAATATTTGGCAAAGAACTACTGACCCAATTTTCGCCTTTTACTTGGCGCTAGTCTGAAATTTCTTGGGGGATTGAATGGAGCGCTCGGAGCGGCGTTCCTGTTCGACGTGCTGCGTGCATTCGGCGATTTCGTCGTCCAGCTTCTTGATTTCCAGAGCGAGGTGAAAATCCTCGGGATGTTTTGCGTACTTTTCGAAAAGCCCATTCCGCTTGGTTTTTAAGTCGTCGCGTTTTTTCTTCCAAACACCGGCAACTGCGAGCATGTCGTTTCTCCTGCAAGTAGTGTGCGTCATTTCGCGGATAAGCGATAGAGTGGCGATGAAATGTGTCCACATTCGCGGCCTGCAATCTGCTGCCGGGAGCGGGTGATGGCGAAGGATTGAACCCGAAGAATGAACCTGGCGATGCCAGAGGGGTTGGGCGCGGGCAAAATAGCCGCCGTGGTATCATTCGCGCGAAGATCGTTACGGGTGCAATGGCTTTTGCTTAGGCATACTTGGCCGAAAGAGAACCGACGGGTTCAAGTCGTCAAGAAGGAACGTAAAATAATTTACCGAGAAAAGCGTGGATTGCGTATATGACCGGACTACCGCAGCTCTTGCCTACCAGCGCCACGGCGGAAACGTTTGGCGGCGTAACGTATCACATTGACGGCGAGCTTGTGCCGGTGCTCACCGTCGATGTGTCCGCAAAGCCCATCTACTTCGAACATCACATCCTGCTGTGGAAGCACCCGACCGTGCAAATCGGCTTGAAGCCGATGAAAGGCGCGCTCAAACGCATGATGGCGGGCATCCAGGTGTTCGTGACGGAAGCGCGCGGGACTGGCATGATCGCCTTCAGCCGCGACGGCGCCGGCCACATCGTCCCGATTCATCTCCCCCAGGGACTGGAACTGCACGTTCGCGAGCATCAATTCCTGGCCGCGACGGACAGCATCGACTACAGCTTCGAGCGTGTGCGCGGCGCGGCAAACATGCTCTTCGGCGGAACCGGTTTTTTCATCGACAAGTTTCACAGCCACGCGGGCGAGGGCATCCTCTGGCTGCACGGCTACGGAAATGTTTTCGAAAAAGTATTGGGACCTGGAGAGATCATCGATATCGAGCCCGGAGGCTGGCTCTATAAAGCTCCCACGGTGCGCATGGAAACAGTGATGGACCGCATCACTAGCGGCATCTTCGGCGGATTCAATTTGATCGTCAACCGCTTCACCGGCCCGGGGCGCGTGGGCATTCAGTCGATGTACATGCACTACCCAACTGCGGAATAATCGTAGGTGGCGCGATAATTGTATCGCCCAAGCGCCGAAGTTCTAGCTGGGGTAGCGTAGCGGAGATCGCCACTGTTCTCGAATCGGAGAGCGAGAGAGGATGCGGCCATGCGGCGAGTATTGGGCCTGGTGGGGTGCCTCGCAGCGGTCCTCGTTGCGGTGTGTTGGCAAACGGAAATTCGGGCTGCGAACTCCGAGCATGCAAAGGGTGTGACGGCGAATTCTCACCAGCCGGACACGCACGCGGCAAACTCCTGGGACCAGAAGGCCGCCGCGGCTTACCTCGATCAAAGAGCGGGTTGGTGGATGGACTGGCCGCGTGCGGCGCGCGATCACGAAACGTTTTGCGTGTCGTGCCATACGGCCGTGCCTTACGCGATGTCGCGTCCAGCCCTCCGCGATGCCCTTGCGGAGCAAGCGCCCTCTCCAAACGAGCGCCGGCTTCTTGAAAATGTCACCAAGCGCGTGCGCCTTTGGAAGGAAGTCGCGCCTTTCTACAGCGACGCCGACCGCGGCGTTTATAAAAGCGTCGAGTCTCGCGGAACGGAATCGGTTCTGAATGCGCTTATCTTATCGAGCAATGATGCAAGCAAAGGCTCGCGAGGCGGCCATCTGAGCGTCGACACACTAAGCGCGTTCGAAAACATGTGGGCCGAGCAGCAGACAACTGGGGTCGACAAGGGCGCATGGCGCTGGCTGAGATTCAAGAATGAGCCGTGGGAAGCGGACGACTCCGGCTATTACGGAGCCGCGCTCGCGGCGGTCGCCGTCGGAATAGCCCCTGAAAATTACCGCGCCAAACCTGAAATCCAAAATAATCTCAAGATGCTACGCGAATACCTGAACCGCGAATGCGCGGCGCAGACCTCAATCAATCGTGCGGTGCTATTGTGGGCTTCCGCAAAAGTACCTGAGCTACTCGAGCCGGAACGGCAAAAAGCACTCATCAACGAACTGTTGAGCAAGCAACAGGCGGATGGAGGATGGAGTTTGTCTTCGCTGGTTGGTCCATGGACGCGCCACGATGGAACCGCGCAAGAAGCCAAGAGCGATGGTTATGCCACGGGACTGATCACGTTCGCCCTGCAAGAAGCAGGGACGTCCAAGGAAAATGTGCAGTTGAAACGGGGCCTGGCATGGCTCTTGGCCAGCCAGGACAAGGCGCGCGGCTCCTGGCTGGCCTACTCCCTAAACAATAACGAGGAACATCACATCAGTCCTGAGACAGCGCTCTTCATGAATGACGCGGCCACGGCCTACGCCGTGCTGGCACTGAACGCATCCGAGAATCGCTGATCCCGAATCCAAAAGCCGCTAAACGGTATCTGCATAAAAGTTCGCTCAACCAAAATCAATGAGCGTGACGGCTGGCGCGCCAACCAACCTATTGCCAGTCGATGCGGAGCAGCGAGATTCCTTGCCGCGGCAAGCGGAATTGCAAGTGTGCTGCACCTTGCTGGACAGGTAGGAACGAAGGTGACGCAAGAAGTTGTAACTGCCCCGCGCTTTGCAGAAGCTCGTATTGATGCGCGGAAGGAGTCTGCGGCGATCCCATTTCTTTCCACGCCGTGAACGCATTGCTATGCTCGGCGTCGATGCGAAAATGTTCCAGCAGTGCTTTGCTGCTGTTCGCGGGCAAACCGCTCACGGCGAGATCGATTGCTGCCGGCGCAGCGGACAGATCCTCGTCATGGTAATTCCAGACGAGGATTTCGATTTCATGATCCTTGCGCGTGGCAATCGCGTTGATGTCCGGCTGGGCGCGGACTCCGTCGCGCAGGATTTCCTCGGCGGAAAGAGCCGCGGAACTTTCCGCCTTCACTCGCTCGGCGCTGAGCAGCCCAAACATGCGAAAAAGACTTAACACTGGCTTGTCCACACCGTTGGTGGCTAACTCGCGAAATCCTTCGAAATACGGCTGATCTTCAAACTCAAAGGCCCAGGTGACCGCGCCGGCAAAATGGGTTTGATCGCGGCGGGACAACGAATAAATCGCGCTGAGCGTTTCCGCCGTATAGGAAGCGTACTGCGGCCCGTTGCGGTATCCGTTCTGTGGGTAAACGCGCGCCGGACAGGCCGCGCAGCCCTCTGGATCCGATTCTCCGAGAAGGATGGGGGTCCGCTGCCACTCGGGAAACGAAGCAACGATTTTGAAACCCGTTTCGATCGAGGCTAACTGCCGTGCGATTCCCATTTCAACGTGTCCGTCTTGCCATGCCACATTTCCTTTGGGATGAAAGCTGATGAAATCCAATGGCGAACCAATCTTGCCGCTCTCGAAATTGCGCTCGTGCGCACAGTGCTCCAGAAATTTCCGCAAGAACTCGGCGGCTTTGGGAGATGCCGGGCCGGTCGTGTCAGGTCCGCCGACGGTCGCTCCCGGCAGAGCCCGGAAAATCGCCGCCGCCGAAAAATCGTAAAGCTTGAAATATTCCTCTGGCGTCCCCTTCCAATAATCGATGTCGGGCTCGTTCCAAATTTCCCAAAGCCACGTTTTTGTCTCGGCCTCCCCATAGCGATCGCGCAGATGCGCGGCAAAATGAAAAACGACGTCTGCCCATTTTTGATAGTCCATCGGCGGATAGGCCCAGCCCGTGAAAATCGTGCCTTGAGGAAAATTGTGTCGATAGGGCGCCGGATGTGTCGAAAGCGCTTCGGGCATGAATCCCACTTCCACGAGTGGCTTGATTCCCAGTTCGTGGAAGGTGTCAAAGATGTGGTCGAGAATCGTCCAGCTATAAACCGGATTGCCGCGATCGTCCTCGGTGTAAACATTCGTCGAGCCCCACTTCAGTGATGCCGAACCATCGCCGGTATTCAGCAGATTATGGACGCGAATGTGAATAGGGACAGAACTTAGTGCAGCGAGTTCGCCGAGCAATTTCTTACCGTTTGGCGCATACGTGTAGTTTGGTTCGTCGTAACCGAAATAATGCCAGATGGGCGGCAGCGCTCCGTCCGGTTGATCTGCCCGAACTTCAATCTTCACGTTCGCGCCAGATTTTTGCGCCAGGCATGACGCACCATTCAGCGCGAAGAGCGCCAAGATCGGGAACGACGAGCGAAGCAGCCAGACCAGCCAACGGCGAACAACGCCGCATGCGAACAGTTGCTCCATGAAAACACGCTTGTCCATCCGCTGAATTCTAACTGAAGACCACGGCTAAATCCCGGCATCTACAAACTGGAGCAAAAAACTCCGCGTGGTGCAAATCCCGTGCTGCAAAAGTCGAAACTGACACGCTTCAAGCACTCCGCCCTGCCGCCAGGCAAACGCGCTGGCCCGCCGGCAAATAAGGCGCGGCTAGCTCTTGCTACCGGGGAAACGATGAATACTAATCGCGAGTTGCGGAATCCAATAAGCTATGAGAATGCGAGCAGAAATTATCCGGTTCATTGCCGTCATCCAGGCGGTGCTTTTTCTTACCCATTTTTTCCTTTACGAAACGTGGACATTTTCGCCCACAGCTGCCGTTGTGGCTAACCCGCTGTGGTTCAAAATCGCCGCTGGCCTTTTGTCGGTGAGCTTTCTCGGCGCTTCTCTGCTGGCCTTCCGTTACACGAGCGCGCCCGCGAGGATATTTTATCGGGCTGCCGCGGTTTGGCTCGGTCTGCTGAGTTTTCTCTTTCTCGCCGCCGTTTTTTCCTGGATCGTCTTCGGAGCGGCACGCCTGGCGGGTCTCGCTTTGAACTTCCACCGGCTCGTGGAGCTCTTGTTTGCAGCGGCCGCATTGGCCGGATCCTATGGGGTTTTCAACGCCAGCTGGACACGCATCACGCGAATCACGGTCCGCTTGGCGAACCTCCCTGAAGCTTGGCGCGGGCGCACGGCGGCGTTGATCAGTGATCTTCATCTGGGGCATGTGCGCAACGGCAGCTTTCTGCGCCGCATGGTGGCCAAGATTTTGAAGGAAGAGCCCGACGCGATTTTTATTGCCGGTGACCTCTACGATGGGACCGCCATCGATGCGCAGCGGGCGGCAGCTCCGCTGCGCGGGCTAACCGCACCGCACGGCGTATATTTCGTGGCGGGGAATCACGAGCAGTTTGGCGACGACAGCAAATATCTGCGCGCCGTGGAAGCTGCCGGCGTGCGTGTGCTCACCAACGAGAAAGTGGAAGCGGATGGCCTGCAGATTATCGGTGTTCCGTACCGGCACGCGACGCAGAACAGCCACTTCGCATCCGTTTTGCAGGACATCGGTGTCGATCGCGGTCGCGCGAGCATTTTGCTCACCCATGCCCCCGACCATCCGGAAGTTGCCGAGGCCGCCGGCGTTTCGCTCCAACTTTCCGGGCACACGCATGTGGGACAGTTCATTCCATGGAGCTGGATGGCGCGGCGAATTTATCGGCAATTCGTTTACGGCCTAAGCCGCATCGGAAAAATGCAAGTCTTCACTTCGAGCGGAGCGGGAACCTGGGGACCGCCTCTTCGACTGGGCTCGAATCCGGAAATTGTTGTCCTTCAGTTTGAGTAAGCGCCAAGCGCTAAAGCCGCAACGAGGACCAAGCACAACTATTGGGCGGCTCTCCAAGCTGCTCACCAACAAATCGCTACACCGGTCTGCGGATCCCGAGCTTCCGCATCCGCGCCTGTAACGTGGTGCGCTTGATTCTGAGGAGCGTCGCCGCACCTTTAGGGCCGGCAATGCGCCACTCGGTTTGACGAAGCGCGCGCAGAATGTGTTGCCGCTCGGCTTCTTCGAGCGTCGAGATGGATGGAGCAGCAGAAGTTAAGGGGGCAAAGGACGAAGAGGCACTTTCTCTCGCGCCGGAGTTTCCCGGCAGGTTTGCAGACTCGTTTGATTTCAGTTCGCTGGCCTGAACGCGAAGTTCTTTGCCAGGCGATAAGAGCACCGCGCGCTCGATGAAATTCTCCAGTTCGCGAATGTTCCCAGGCCAGGAATAGTTTCCTAGCGCTTCCATCGCTTCGGCAGGAATGTACGCGACGGTCTTGTTCAGCCGCCGGCTGAATTTCTGCACGAAATAGCGCACGAGCAGTGGAACGTCCTCGCGCCGCTCCCGCAGCGCTGGAATCTGAATGGGAAAAACGTTCAGCCGGTAAAACAGATCGCTGCGGAAGGCGCGTTCCGCAACCAACTTTCCGAGATCGCCATTCGTGGCCGCCACCACGCGTACATCCACGCGCTGCGTCTGATTGCTCCCGAGCCGCTCGAACTCCTGCTCCTGCAGTACACGCAGCAGTTTGGGTTGCAGCTCCAGCGGCAAGTCCGCTACCTCGTCCAGAAAAAGCGTCCCACGATCGGCAAGCTCGAACCGCCCGATTTTTTGCGTCAGGGCGCCGGTAAAAGCTCCGCGTTCGTGTCCAAAGAGCTCCGATTCCAGAAGGCCGCTGGGGATCGCCGAACAATTGATCTTCACGAAAGTGCGTTCGCGCCGCGGGCTCAAATTGTGAATCGCGCGCGCGATCAGCTCCTTGCCCGTACCGGTTTCGCCGGTAATGAGCACGGCGGTTCCGGCGGGAGCCACGACCTCGACCTGAGAAAGGGCGCGCTTCAGCGCCGGACTGTCTCCAACGATTTCCTCGAAATTAAACTCACTGCGGATTTCTTCCTCGAGATAGAGCTTTTCTTCGGAGAGCTTGTCCTTCAGCGCATCGATTTGTTCGAACGCCAGCGCGTTTTCCACGGCAATCGCGATTTGTGCCCCGACTTGTTGCAGCAGCTCGACGTCCTCGTGTGGGAAAGCATCCTCGCGCCTGCTCGCCAGATTGAGTGTTCCGAAGGTCCGCCCTTGCGTGATGAGCGGAACGCAGCAAATGGTCTGCACGCCTTCTCGGCGCAATATGCGAATGGCTTCTGCCGGAAAGCGATCGATTTCGGCCCCGCGCGCCAGCAGCGGCTGGCCCGTCGTGAAGCACACTCCGGCAGGCGTGGTGCCGAGAGGGACCGTAAATTCCTGCCCGAAAACTCCTGCTCGCCCGGGAAAATCGAGAGCGTGGATCTTCAAGAGGCCGGAGGCGGAATCGCGCAACGCAAGACTGGTAAAGTCATGATGAATCACTTTTTGGAGAGACGAAACGATGCCCCGAAAAAGTTCGGGCAGCTCGCGTGTCGAGACGAGCACGTTGTTGACTTCGAGAAGCACCTGCAAGCGGTCTCGCTCGTGGGCTAGCTGACTTTGGTAGGCCTGCGAAGTTTCAAAATTGAGCGCGTTATCGACGGCTACGGCGACCTGGCTCGCGGCACGCTGCATGAATTGCACTTCGGTCTCCGTGATGCCTTGAGGCAACAGCCGGCCGAATCCCATTGCGCCGAGTCGCCGCTGCGCTGTCGTCAGGGGCAGCATAGCCAGTGAGCGAATGCCCAATTCGCGCAGCCGCGCTAGAAAATCCGGAAAGCGCAGATCCTCTTCCGTGTCACTCACCACAAAAGGCTGCTGCGATTGCCAGACCCACCCGGACGGATGACCCTCCATCGGCGTTTCGCTCCCGGTCTTGGCGGGAGTTGGCAGGCGCGTTTCCAGAATGTGCAGGCGCATGACGTTGCGCACAGGGTCGTGAAGGACCAGCGTGAGAAAATCGAAATCAACGACGCTATGGAGCCGCTCGGCCAGGTCGTGAAAAAGAGCCGCCAAGTCGCGATGCTGCGCGATCGATTCCGCCACTTCGAGCAGAGCTTCAAGCTGGCGCCGGGAATGTTCGAGCGGCGCTGCGGGTGTTGCTTCGGGCGGGGATAGAGCGGGATCCGCCATAGAATTCAGAATAGCATCCGCCTTGCCAGAGGCTCAACCAAAGGCGCTACGACAGCCGACGGTTTGCAGTTGGAATAACTCGCGAGCCGCGCCAACTCCGGCTTCGCAAACGCTTCATCCTTGAGGCCGGGCACAACGCGTCCATGGAGCTGGCACGCATAATCGGAAAATTCGTTTCCGCACCCATTTATCCTGTGATGGCGTTTGTCGCTACGAGTCTTCCAAGGTCCTCCACAATGTGATGCGCGATCACCAGCCCATTTGGCGCATCCGCTCCAGGATGAGTTCGCTATAGTGATTCATGTGCTCGGGCCGTCGCTTCAGGGGCAACGGCAGAATTGCGGCGAGCCGGGCTGCTTGCTGCCGGTCTATATTCCGCGCTGAGGTTCGGTAGTAGTAACGGCACGCCGACTCCGCACCATAAATACCAGGGCCCCATTCCACCACGTTGAGATAGAGCTCCAAAATGCGCTGCTTGCCGAGGACCAATTCGGCCACCGGGACAAGTGTGAACTCCGCGCCCTTGCGGAGAATCGAGCGCCCGGTTCCGAAGAACAGGTTTTTTACCAGTTGCTGCGTAAGTGTCGACCCACCGCGAATGCGCCCGCCTTCCATATCGTCTTCAGCAGCGATTTCCATCGCGTGCCAATCGAATCCATGATGCTGATAGAAGCGCGCGTCTTCCGCGGCGATGACGGCATGCTGGAAGTCGAGCGAGATTCGGCTCAGCGGAACAAATTCGTATCGTTCGTGATACGGCGTGTGGTGAATCCATGCCTCCAAGCGGCGCTCCATGTGCACGGCGGTGGTCGGTGGGTCGATCCACCGGGCAGCCACAAGGATCAGCACAGCAAGCGACCAAAGAAGCGCTACTCCGATGAGAAACCATCGAACGAAGGATCGAAGAGTGCTCTTCCGGTGCGGAGCCGGCGGCGGGGTCTTCGGCGGTGTTATCTCTTGATTTTCCGTCACGCTTCAGAATAATCGTTTGGGCAGGATTGACATAGCGCCTGATTCGTTGTGCGGGCTAAACCGGACCTTGCGACCCAATTTCACTTGTACGGCAGCGGCGTTAATCAAGACTTGATGATGAATATCGACGCTTGGGTTGCGTTCCGCCACTGCCAGCGCCAAGTTAGTGGGGCTTTTGGGCAGCGGCGGCGCGGTCTTTCGCATCCGCGACGATAGCGGCAAAGCGCGGATCGTCGTGGAGCGATTTCAGATCGGGGTCAGTATCGACGCCGAGATCACCCCGGGGAGGAAGTCCATGGTCAACAGACTCGCGCAGGAGCGAGAGCGCCTGATCTTTGTGCCCCTGGCGCGCCGCTAAGCAGCTCAGATCGTAGATGGTAACAGCTGTATCCGGGTGCTCCGGACCGAGCACACGACGTTGAATCTCGAGCACCTCCCGATTCAGTTTTTCTGCTTCGGCGTAGCGGCCTTCATGCTCGAGAGGCGCGCCTAGGTTCATGATTGCCATGAGTGTATCCGGGTGTTCGGGGCCGAGCACTCGTCGTCGAATGTCGATCACCTCGTTATACATTTTCTCCGCCTCGGGGTAGCTTCCTTGGCTATCCAGAACGAGTGCCAGGTCGTTGAGTGTCCTGACAGTTCCCGGGTGTTCCGGGCCGAGCACTCGGCGTTCGATGCCGAGCACTTCCCGGTCCATGCTCTCCGCTTCGGCGTAGCGCTTTTCGTTAGCAAGAGTCGAGGCCAAGTTGTTTATCGTAGTGAGTGTTTGCGGGTTTTCCGGCCCAAGTACACGACGCCGAATGTCGATCACTTCCCGCTCCGTTTTTTCCTCCTCGGTATAGCGTCCTTCCTCCCTAAGAACGCCCGCCAGATTATTGAGCGTAACCAGTGTGCCCTGGTTTTCCGGGCCGAGCACACGGCGTTCGATGTCGAGTTCCTCGCGCTCCATCTTCTCGGCGTCGGCGTAGTGACCTTCACGTTGCAGAGTCGCTGCCAATTCGCTCATCGATTTCAAGGTGTCTCGATCATCCTGGCCCAGGACTTGGCTTTGAATATCCAGCGTCTCCCGCGCCAGTTTCTCCGCCTCGACATAATGCCCTTCTTCCAGCAAGAGCCAGGCTAGCTCGGCCGCCGACCTTAACGTTTCCGGATTCCTCGGCCCATTAACACGCCGCTGGATGTCCGTCGCATGTTCGAACAGCGGATGCGCTTGGGGATACAACCCCAGACTTTCGTACACTTCTCCCATTACGTCCATGAGCTGCGCCTGTGTCTCCGGGTCCTTGGCCAGCCCGGTGTCGATTTCCTTTGATGCGCGGTCCAGGAGTTCGCGTGCGGTGATGCTGTTGCCGCGCGCTTGGCTGGGGTCTGACACTTTGAACATTCCCTTCATGAAATCCGCTACCCGCTGCGCGGCTTCCGCTTGCCGGCTCGCACGATCTCGTTCGGCGGCGATGCGCCGCGCTTGGACCGCCGTCACCGCCGTGAAGGTAATCAAAAGGACCGCTGCGGAAGCTGCTGCCGCGACGGCCCAGCGATGGCGCCGTACAAACTTGCTGGCGCGATAGGCGGGGCTTGGCGGGTGAGCGAGGACCGGCTCGTGGCGCAGATAGTGGCCGATGTCGGCGCTGAGCTCCGCGGGTGAGCCATAACGCCGGATGCGGTCCTTCTCCAGAGCCTTCATGGTGACCCAGTCCAGCTCCCCTTGCAGGTGTCGTACGAAAGACTGCGTTTGCTCCTGCCGTTTTTCCGCCGAAGCGGCGGAAGCCGGGCCCAGCGAACGGATCCGGGTGCTCGGCTTCGGTGGTTCCTGCTCGCGAATCACCCGCAGGATCTCCTCGATCCCCGCGGCCCGCAGAGCTTTTTCTTCAAACGGAAGCACACCCACCAGCAATTGATAAAGAATCACACCAAGCGAGTACACATCCGTGCGCGTGTCGATGTTCTGTTCGCGCTGGTCGGCTTGCTCGGGGCTCATGTACTCGGGCGTACCCAGCATCACGCCGAGCTCGGTGAACATCGTATTGTCGGTGAGCCTGCGTCCTGTGGCTTTTGCCAATCCAAAATCGATGATCTTTGGTATCGCCTTATTGTCCTGCTCGAGGACCAGCACGTTGGAGGGCTTCAAATCGCGGTGAATGATCGCTTTCTGATGCGCGTGCTGGACGCCGTCGCAGACTTGCACGAACAATTCGAGACGCTCTTTCAGAGTCATCCGATGCTTGTCGCAATATTCGGTAATGGGCAACCCGGGAACATACTCCATCACGAAGTACGGCCGGCCTTCGGCAGTGGAACCCGCTTCAAATACGCGCGCGATGTTTGGATGATCCATCAGGGCGAGGGCCTGGCGTTCGGACTCGAAGCGCGCCACCACGACCTTGGTGTCCATGCCCGCCTTGATCAGCTTCAGGGCTACTGTGCGATGGATGGGTTTTTTCTGCTCCGCCAGCCACACCTCGCCCATGCCGCCTTCTCCCAGCAATTGCAGCAGGCGATACGGCCCAATCTGCCCTGCGGCCGCACTCCCAGCCGCTCCGATGCTTAGCGTGCGATCGGAAGAGCCTTCAACAGGTGAATCGTCGGGAAGATTTGGCGGGTCGTTCGGGCCCATTTCCATTCGCCTCCAATAAAGGAATCGTAGGAATATCTCTATGTGTCCGGCTTGCTTTGCTCATGCCTGCCTCATAAGGATTTTTTGGCTGAATGCTAAACCATTTTCATGGCACAAGGATGCGCACACCAAGAAATTAGAGACGAATTCCACAGCTATACCCTGAACAAATTCCCGTTTTGACTTCTCGGCTGACTGAAACTGTATACTCGACTTCATCGTTGTGCAATGTTAGCGCCAGCTTCGAGTTCAGAAATCTCGCAGTCGAACGTATCGATGCATTCAAAGAGTGGAAGCCAATAGCTGCAAGAAATCCGCTGATCACCCGCTAATTTGCTGACGCAGCCTTCGATCACTCCCGATAAATCGGGCCAATCGGGACCTTGAGTCGTCAGGCAATTTCACTCGGGGTCCGATGACAAAATATACGTTCTGATCTCTCGCGGGCGGGGCTACTCTCGTAACCTATCTGTTGGCTGCATTGTACGTGGACTCCAGAATCGAGAGCGTGCGAGGTCTTAGCCGATTGCCCGTGTGGAGACCCTGGAGTAAACTCCGTGGCTAGTGGCGGATACTTCCTCCATGATCGGCCGCACCATCACCCATTACACCGTCGTTGAAAAACTTGGCGGCGGAGGCATGGGCGTGGTTTATAAAGCCGAAGACACGCGGCTCGGCCGCAGCGTGGCTCTGAAATTTCTCCCCGACGATATTTCCCAGGACCCGCAGGCAATCGAGCGATTTCGCCGCGAAGCGCGCACGGCCTCTTCTTTGAATCATCCGAATATCTGCACGATTTACGACATCGAGGAATTTGAAGGCCGTCCATTTATCGCCATGGAGCTGCTCGAAGGGCAGACGCTGAAGCGCCGCATCGCCAGGAAATCCATCGACATCTCGGAACTTCTCGAAATTGGCATCCAAATCGCTGATGGACTCGAGGCTGCCCACGCCAAAGGCATCGTCCACCGCGACATCAAGCCGGCGAACATTTTTCTGGTGGATCGCGGCCCGGCGAAAATCCTGGATTTCGGTTTGGCAAAGTTTGCCGCTTTCCGGCAGCCTGCGGGAGACCCCGCCGGAGATTCGTCCATGCCCACTCACAGGTATGCGCTGGACGACGCGAATGTCACCAGCCCAGGTGCCTCCTTGGGTACGATCGCGTATATGTCGCCCGAGCAAGCGCGGGGCGAAGAGCTCGACGCCCGCACCGATTTGTTTTCGCTGGGCGTCGTGCTCTACGAAATGGCCACTGGCGTGGTTCCCTTTGGCGGCTCCGCAATCGCTTTGGTCTTCGATGGCATCCTGCATTCCTCGGCTCCGTCGGCGCGAAAGTTGAATCCCAGTTTGCCCGCGGGCCTCGAAAATATTCTGGCCAAGGCCCTCGAGAAAGATCTGGTGCTTCGCTATCACACTGCCATTGGGATTTGTGCGGACTTGAAGCGCTTGAAACGGGATTTGGACTTGGGCTATTCGGAGGATAGTCCTGCTTCATCGAGTCCGCAAAAAAAATCTCGCGAAAAAAGTTTCTTTTCTCGCTGGCAGACCTGGGCGATGGCGGGCGGCGTGCTCCTCCTGATTGCCGCCATCCTCGGATATGTGTTTACGCGGCCCGTGCCTCCTCCTCGCGTCATACGCACTGTTCAACTCACCAACACGAACCGGCCGAAATCAGATGTAGTTACGGACGGTTCGCGGCTCTATTTCATCGAAGGGCAATCGGTCCTTTCTCAAACCTCCGTGAACGGTGGCGAAACGTTTCCCATACCGAACTCCTTGGAGAACACCGGCTTTGCAAACGTTTTCGATATTTCGCCCGACGGCACAGTGCTTTTGATGAATACCGCGCGAGGCACGGCTCTCGACGGCCCTCTCTGGAGCGTTCCCGTGCTTGGCGGCTCGCCTCGCCGCCTGGGTAATCTTGTTGGGCACTCTGGAGCGTGGTCGCCAGACGGAAAAAAAATCGCCTATTGCCAAGGAAACGCGATTTTCGTGGCGAAGAGCGATGGCAGCGAGCCGCAGCGCCTCTTGCTTGCCGGTGGAACTGCCGACGACATTCGCTGGTCTCCGGACGGCTCGATTTTGCGTTTTACCGTGAACGATCCCAAAACGAATAATCGCTCGATTTGGCAGGCTTCCGCCGAGGGTGGCAATCTTCAACTCTTGCTTCCCGGTTGGAGCGATTCTCCCAACGAATGCTGCGGCAAATGGACCCCGGACGGAAAGTATTTCGCTTTCCAGGCGCGCCGTGACGCGACCGCCGACGTCTGGGCCCTGAAAGAGCACGGCAGCTTTTTCCACCCGGCTCACCGGCAACCGGTGCAATTGACCAACGGCCTGATGAACGTCGGCAATCCCGTGCCTGGCCGCGATGGAAAGAAACTCTTTGTTCAGGGCTGGCAGCCTCGCGGCGAATTACTCCGCTACGATGCCAAATCCAGGCAACTTGGGCCCTATCTCTCGGGCATTTCGGCGATGGGACTGGACTTCTCTCCCGATGGCCAATGGGTCGCCTATAACGATGCCTCCGATGGCACGTTGTGGCGAAGCAAAGTGGATGGAACGCAAAAACTTCAGCTTGTCTTTCCGCCCATGCTGGCTTATTTACCTCGATGGTCTCCAGACGGCAAACAGCTCGTCTTCTTTGGTCATCCTCCCGGAGAGCCCTGGCAGATCTATCTGATTCCCGCGGACGGTGGCTCTCCCGAATCGATTTATCGAGGCAGTACCAACTCGGCGGATCCCAACTGGTCGCCGGACGGCAAGTCGCTGGTCTTTGGAGAAAATTCCTTGAACAATCAGGGCTCGGCTGTTTACGTCCTGGATCTCAAGACTCGAAATCCCACGAAATTGCCGGGATCTGACGGCTTTTATTCGCCGCGCTGGTCGCCCGACGGACGCTACGTCGCTGCGATTACGCTGGATTCGCTCAAACTCATGCTCTTTGATTTCACCACGCAGAAATGGACCGAACTAGCCAGCCTCTTCGTCGCCTACCCCGCTTGGTCACACGATGGACGCTACATCTATTTCGATGGGATCCTTGATAATCAGGAAAGCTACTACCGCGTGCAAGTCCCCGGCGGAAAACTGGAGCCCATCTTCAGCCTGAAGGGCTTTCAGGCCGCCGGAGGGGCCTTCGGTAATTGGAGCGGGCTCGCCCCAGACGAATCTCCTCTGGTAGTTCGTGACGCCAGCATCCAGGAAATCTACGCCCTCGATTGGGACCGCCCTTAGGTCTCTTCCAAAGAGGGCATTATCTTGAAATGCGTCGTCAAAAAACAATAGGTGCGACCAACTTTATTTACCGGCAGGTATCAGGAAAGCGCGCGGAATCTTTGTATCTAGAGTGGCAAGAACACCGTGGTGCGCACCTGCCAATCTTACGAGGTGCCCATCTGCGATTTGTCTTGGCGTTGTGACCCACAACGGAAGCTGCGAGACATCGTGGTCATCAGTGATAAACGTAAATTGGGGATCATTGGCCCTCAGTTGCAGCAGAAGCCCACGGGCGTCGGCAACGGTGGCCCCATACTGCGCCGTTTGCGACAGAACTCTCACGAAACCTAGTTCCGTGATGGAACAGGTCAGGAACTCTGTCTCGGACTTTGCTGCTAGATCGCTCACCCAGCTCGTCATCCTCGGATGAAATTCGTGTTCGTGGAATCCGAAAGCGACCAGCGCATTGACGTCGAGAAGGTACCTCATGGAAAGTCAGCCAGGATTTCCTTAACTTGTCTGGAAGTCAGAATCGGAGCATTTGGGCCTGCGGTGAGCACTGGAAAACCACTAACGGGATCCTTGATTATTCGCACCTTTCTCCCCCGCTTTTTGCGCGGCGTAAGAACGATGCGGCCGCCTTCCACGCTCGCATCCAGTGGATCACCCGGGCGAAGCCCCAATTTATTGCGGATGCGGCTGGGGAGTACGACCTGACCCTTTGTGGAAAGCTTGGTTTGCATGGTAAGACAATCTTACTTCGTTTTCGATAGCAGGGGCAACAAGTACCATTCCTCCGCCGCTCTGCGATTTCCTCTCAGGGTAAACTCACAAGAGAAATTTCATGGGAACTGGGGAGGGCCAAAAAAATGAAAGCGCGATTGCAGGTGATGAAATTTGGCGGCACCTCCGTCGGAGACGCGGCGTGCATGGCCAGAACGGCGCAAATCATCGCGCACGGTGCCCGCGAAGGCGCGTGCGTTGCGGTCGTTTCCGCGATGAGCGGAGTGACCAACCGTTTGATCGAAGGGGCGAAACGCGCGGGTGCCGGCGAACGAGAGACGGGGACGGCTGTTCTGGATGCGCTGCGAAAGCAACATGAAGAGGCGCTTTTGAATCTGGTCCATGATGACAAAGCGCGCACGGCCATCCGGGAAGAAATGGAAGAAGTTCTCGCGGAAGGAAGCAGGCTGTTCGAGGGGACCGCTTTGCTGCGCGAACTGACGCTGCGAACGCTGGATGCGATATCGAGTCTCGGAGAGAGGCTTTCGGCCCCGCTGGTGGCCGGAGCGACGAGAGAACTTGGCTTGAAGAGCGAAGCCGTGGATGCGACGCGCGTGATCGTTACGGACGCGTACCACGGAGGCGCGGAACCGTTGATGGACCGGACGCGGCAAGAATGCGAAGCACATTTGCGGCCGCTTTTGGACAAGGGAGTCGTTCCGATCGTGACAGGTTTTATTGGCGCGACGGCAGAAGGAAAATTGACCACCCTCGGGCGCGGCGGATCGGATTATTCGGCGACGATTCTGGGCGCGGCGTTGAAAGCCGACGAAGTGATTATCTGGACGGACGTGGACGGCGTGCTGACGGCCGATCCGCGGCTTGTTCCGGACGCGCGAACAATTCCAGCGATCTCTTACCGTGAAGCCGCGGAGCTTGCTTTTTTTGGTGCGAAGGTGCTGCACCCCAAGACTTTGAAGCCGGTGATGCAAGCGGCTATTCCCGTGTGGATTCGCAACAGCTTTGCTCCCGAGCGGCCGGGGACATTGATTACGCCGCAAGGACGAAGCATCGGAGGCGGCGTGAAAGCGCTGACAGCAATTCAGGATGTGGTGCTGATTAGCGTGGGTGGGCCGGGGATTGTGGGTTTGCCGGACGTAGTGGGCAGGACTTTCTCAACGACGGCAGAAGTGCGCGCGAATGTCTTGCTGATTTCGCAGTCGTCTTCGCAGAACGACATTTGTTTTATCGTGTCCGCGGGAGACGCGCTGCGCACCGTCGAGGCGCTGCGAAAAGAGTTTGCCCAAGACCTGGCTCACGAAAAAGTCGAGCACATCACCGTCGATTCCAATATTGCGATCGTGGCCGTGGTCGGAGAGAACATGCGCGGGACGCCAGGAGTCGCCGGCAGAACATTCAACGCGCTGGGGCGCGAAAACGTGAACCTGATTGCGATTGCGCAAGGATCCTCGGAATCCAATATTTCGTTCGTGGTCGAAGAGAAAGCGATGAAGACGGCATTAATTACGGCCCATCGCGAGTTTGGGCTTGGCGTGGCGGCGAACTAAATACTTCTCCTACTTTTTCTTTTTGCAAAACAAAAGAGCCGTCTGAAAAAGAGAGGCACAGCATTGCTGTGCCCCTACAAAAGATTCATCAGGTGAGCGCTCGCTAATTTGGCTTTTCGTCGTCGGGCGGGATGATTTTGATGTCGTCGATGGCGCGAGGAGAGGCGCTGGGATCTTTGACCATGCCGTCGAGAGTGGTTTTGGCGTGTTCATCGACGGCGCCGACGGCCGCCACCAGGCAAGAATAGAGAAAGGCTTTGATGCCGGAGCGGAATTGCTCGGTGGACTGCTCGGTGGTGCGAGTGACGTCGTCGATCATGGTGCGACGGCGCGATTCGCAAGCGACGCGATTTTCCGCGTCCAGCGCATTCAGAGCGGATCGGACGCGTTCGGTGGTTTCCGTGATGGCGAGATCGACTTGCACTTCGGCTTGGCGGCGGAACTCCTCGAGAGTGCTTCCCGAAGCGCTGTGCAGAAGAGCGCGCGATTCGGCGACCCGCGCGTCGAGCTGGGCGGCAGCTTCGCGGACGACCATTCGCGTGGATTCCATCACGCGAACCAATTGGCGATCGGAAATGCGGTCGGCGGCGGCTTCAAATTGTTCGGTCACTTGGCCTATGGATTCGTCCAAGCGGCCGCGCGTTTGCGGTTCGATTTCGAGCGAGGTTTTCTCTATGAATTTCTGCGTTTCGCCAAGGTGACGCTGCGTATCGGCGGCAAGTAGTTCGAGGCGCTGTGCGATTTCTTCCGCCTGCATGCGATAGGCATTGTGTTGTTCTTCCCAGCGGCTCTGGACTTCACCGAGGCGAGCTTCGAGATGGCCGAGAATTTCTTCGCGGGAGGCGCGCATCAGCGACTCAAAGCGTTGCTCGGAGAATTCGTGGAGTTGCTGAAGATTGTGTTCGCGGACGCCTTCGATCCGCGCGAGGGCCTCGTTGATGGCTTCATCGAGCTGTGTGGCGAGGGCGTTCTGCACGACCTTTTCCGCGGCGGCTTGCAGTTTGCCTTGCATGGCAGCGACGAGCTGGTCGATGGTGATGGCCACGCGTTCGGGCTTGGCGGGCGAAATTTCTTTTGCGGGTTGTGGACCAGCCGCGGCAGGAAACGGCGAAGGGAACGGGGTTACCTGCGTGTCTGCCGCATCGTCGCGATTTGGCCGCGGACCGTCAGACGGAAAGGCCGTCGCGACGGGCGGTGGCGGGGGCGGCTCCAGAGCAGGGGCTACTCCTGTTGCCATGCCTGCGGACGATGCGGTGCCTCCTAGCAAGCGATTCCAATCCGACGGCGGCGGAGAAACATTCCAGATATTTGCAGGAGATTCGAGTTCGACCCCGACTTGAAAAAGTTCGCGTGGGCTTGCAGGAGGATGAACGGATTTTACGAAAGCGCGAATCACCGGAGAGATCGTTTCTCCATCAGGCTGAAGAACGCGAAGGCCGACAGAGGCGCCGACGGGATATTCATGGCGCGATGGATAGCGGCAGCCGTGAAGATTGAAACTTACAGTGGACGTTTTTTCCTGGAAGGAGAGGCCAGTTTTGGTTTGGCCGAGCACGACAAGAGGAACGGTGCGGTCGATGCGCGTGCTGCGCCGGCCTTCAAGTCCGGAAAGAGAATGAAGATGATCTGGTGGAGCGGCTAGGCTCACTGCTTTCCTCCACAGTTCCAGCTGTGAAGCCTACCACCGTCGCGGCGGAGCGCAAAAGAAATGTTGGCGGAGGACGAAGTCGACAGCTTATGGCTGACAGCCGGCAGTGAACCCCCGCGGAGGATTTCTGCGCTATGGGGCGTTCCCTTCGCTTCGCCTCCAGTTAGATGGAGATGCTGGATCTGGCCTTTAAAACATAGAGCACGGAGTGCACAGGGGACTTGGCTTGAGATGTTCGACCTGTTAACGGATTGCGCCCTTTCTTTACTTTGCTGGGTGGATGACTGCGTCGTTGGGGCCGCCTGGGAATTGACAAGGAGACAGACTGAAGTCTATTCCACTCTCTGAGCTGCCCCTACCCCACCCCTGGTGTTTTTGTAAGAATATCAAAACAGACGGTTTAAAATGGAGTCGTGTGCGAAGAATATCATTCTAAAGAGGTTATAAGCCTCTTGTTTTGATATTGATGCAATGGCATCCCTTGGCGTGGTCCCTGACTCGTGACCGGGTGGTGGGAGCGCTCCGCGTCCTCCCCCCTGTTTTTTGGTAAGCGTTGCATCTAAAAGACTTAGGATTCTCACAGGTCGAATAGAATTAATGGCTGAGGGAGAATCCGCAAGTGCCGCTTCTAAAGGACTTGTTCGTGCCGAGATCGGGGGCACATTTCCGCTGCGGGGGACGGACTCATTTGGATCTCGGGGCCTGAAGAAAAGCACACAGACAGGAGTGTCTGTGCTACCAAAAGCAAAACGCCGATCTGGAGATCGGCGTTCCCGGGAAAGAGGCGTGCTATTACCCAGTGACTACTATACACTGGCGGCAATGGCCTGTAAAGGGAAAAAGGTCTCGGCATAACGCAGGTGCACAGGCGGTGGGGGGTTGACAGCTTACAGCCGACAGCTAACTGTCAGAGAGCAGGACTTGTTCAAGGAGTGGCGAGACGAGGCGATTCTGGGCAAATGTAGGGCGCCTCGCTAACAACCTTTCGGCCGCAGCATTAGCACAATTGCGAAAGCGGCAGCAGAGCTGCCGCACTCCACACAGGCCTACCGCACGGGACGGGGTAATGGGAGTTGGATTATTCGCCGGCGGCGGTTAGGGGTTGGCGTTGGGTGTGTTTGCTCCACTCGTGGTAGATGTCGGTGGCGTGTTGCGGGGTGAGGCGGTGAATGGATGCGACGGCTGAGATGAGGTGCTCTGGTTCTTGGATTTGCTCGGAGAGTCGCTCAAACTCGCCGAAGTAGATTCTTGGATGGCCGAACATTTTGTCTCCCTGGGTTGTGCAGAGTAAGAATAGCCGGAATGGGGAGGGAGAAAATTTTTCGTTTTGCTGGATGTTCCAGAGAGATTCGATATGGTCGAGGGACTATGCAATTCAATGAACAATCGAAAGCTGCCTACGTGAAGATTATCCGGGCCAAATTAAAAGAGCAAATGGGAGAACACGCCTACCGGATCGATGCGTTTAGCGATGAAAAGATTATCGAGATGGACAGGAAATGGCGCGAGCGGCCAATGGAGAAGTTCAGCGACAAATGGGAAGAGTCCAGACGTAAGCATGCCGAGAGGGATGAAGACCTCTAGTGCGCTTCGGCTGATGGGTCGGTTTGGGGCGACCAAGGTCAAAAGCCGCACACGTAAAACCGACGGGTGGCGCACCCGATTCATAGCCCGCTAAGCGTCCGGGTCTCCCGCCTCAGGGCCAAAAATCCATGAGCGATTTGAAGAACGGGCCCTCCTTATCAGCGGGTGGTATGTCCGCCACGACCTGACGTCGGAAATCATCGAACCTCAGGGGCGGCGGGCCCCAGGGCAAGCTGTCGAGCCGAGGGTTCGCTAGCCTAAGTTCGTGGAGAATGATTGCATACGTCTTGAGAGCAGCGACGCACCAATCGAGAAATATCTTAGGCAAGAAAATAGGTCCGTTGCTTTGGCGGGAATCCCCGTCCGCGAATCCGGGTGAACCGTGTGTGTATTTTGAGAGTTTGTCGAACAGTCTCCGTGCCAGGCCTTTCGGGGATTGGTTGAACAATGAGTCTTTGTTCGCTGCCCGAAGATGTTGTTCCAGAGCGTCTGCGTCGGGGTTCTTTGGTAGCATGTCGGCGGCCCAACCGAACCTGATTCTGTCCTCCCCGTTCCCCCAATCAGCGAAACCTCGCGTGTCGTTACTGATTGCGAGTTGTGTTGCGATCGTGACTTGCTCCAGTACATTACGTAGGCAAGAGAAAGCCACCCTGTAATAGCCGACCAGGGCGCAATACGTCGCCGCCTGAAATTCATCGTTTGCGTCGCAGGCCGCAACTGCAGACGGGGGACATTCTCGGGTCGCTGGAAAGAGCCTGAACGCCAAGAACGACGCGCGTCCACAATCCCCAGTATTCCCACATCTTCTGTAATTGCGAACCGTACTTCTCTGAGGTTCTGATGCTCACGTCGTCAGGCAGCCCCACTATGCTCTTCCAAGTGGGTTGGTCTATCAGATTTGTTGGTCCGGGATATCTTCCCGGGGCCAAAGCGAAATCGCGCCTCTCTAGCATAAAGCGTCTGGCTCGAAAATCTGAAGAATTGAGTGGTTTCATGGTGGACCTTTTCGGATGCCGGTTCCAAACCTGACGGGGGTGGAAGCGGGTCCATCAACCCACAGCCGAAGGGTATATCTATCAGGCCGGAGCTTTTGCGCCAGGCGCCGCGGCGTATAGAGCGCATTTCGCACTTCGACCTCTTTTTTAACATGATTGTGGGTGTGAGTGCCGCCTTCGTCGAGATTTATGGATGAGAATCACGGAATCGTATCACCATTCCAGAGAGGTCGAGGAGCGGGGCTGGGTTGAAATGGTTCATGGAGATGTGGGGCCGGGTGGGTGGAATGAAGCGAGGGGCTTGGAGTAGGATTGGCGCGGACGGGCTTGGCGGGAAGATGGGAGGCAGGATGGAGACGGTTCTTCAGGATTTGCGGTATGGGTTGCGGATGCTGGCGAAGTCGCCGGGATTCACGGCGATTGCGATTTTGACGCTGGCGCTGGGGATTGGAGCGAATACGGCGCTATTTTCGGTGGTGAACGGCGTGCTGCTGAATCCGCTGGCATATCCGCAATCGGGGCAGCTCGTGAAGATTTATGGAGTGACTCCGGGATTCGATCTAGCTTCGATTTCCTATTTGAATTTTCTGGACTGGCAGCGCGAGACGCGAACGTTTTCGTCGATGGCGATCTACCGCAACGAGGATTACAACCTCGTCGGCACGGGCGAGATAGCGGAACGGGTAACTGGTTACATGATTTCTGCGGATTTTTTTTCGACGCTTGGAACGGCGCCGATTCTCGGGCGCAGCTTCCGCACCGATGACGATCACGTGGGAGCAGCGCCGGTGGTGATTCTCGGAGGAGGGTTCTGGAAACGGAAATTCGGAGCTTCACTGGATATTATCGGGAAGCCGATCGTTCTGAATGGCACGTCGTACACAATCGTGGGCGTGATTCCGCCGGGGTTCACCTTTTATGGGCAAGACCGGGATGTCTATACGCCGGTCGGACAATGGAACGATCCGATTTTTCACGACCGGGGCGTGGACGTGAGCTCGCACGGGATTGGGCGGCTGAAGGCAGGGGTAACGCTTGCGGAAGCGAAAGCCGAAATGGACGGCATCGCGCAAAATCTCGCGGCGGCGTACCCGGTGGCCGATAAGAATGTAGGAATCAAGCTGGTATCCATGAAGGAAGACATGGTCGGGAATGTGCAGCCGTTTCTGATCGTGCTGCTGGCGGCGGTTGGATTTTTGCTGCTGATTGCGTGCGCGAACGTGGCAAATCTTTTGCTGGCGCGTTCGATGGGCCGGTCGCGGGAATTTGCGATTCGCGCAGCGCTGGGAGCGAACAGCATGCGCGTGATACGCCAGCTTCTAACCGAGAGCATGGTGCTGGCGGGGTTGGGCGGGGCGCTGGGACTTTTGCTGGCGTTTTGGGGAACGAAAGCTGTGCTCGGGACTTTGCCTGGCGCTTTGCCGCGCGCGAACGAAGTGTCGCTCGACTCGCGGGTGCTGCTCTTTACGCTGGCGCTGTCTTTGTTTGCTGGAATTATTTTTGGGCTTGCGCCCGCGCTGAAAACCGCGCGCGTGAATTTGGAGGAGATCCTGAAGGAGAGCGGACGCGGTTCGAGCGGGGCGCGGCAGCGGCTGCAAGGAGTTTTCGTGGCCGTGGAAGTGGCGATGGCTTTGGTCTTGCTCGTCGGGGCAGGACTGATGGTGCGCAGTCTTGCGGCGCTTTGGCGGGTCGATCCGGGGTTTAATCCCAGCCACGCGATCACTTTCACTTTGTCTTTGCCGGGCAACGCCAAAACTACATCCGCTGAAACGCGAGCGCGCCTGCGACAGTTCGACGACAAAATGCATGGCATCGCCGGCGTGCAAGCCGTTTCCGTGACGCTGGGCTCGCGCCCGATGATTCACAACTCCGCATTGCCATTCTGGATCGAGGGCCAGCCGAAGCCCGCCAATCTCCAAGATATGCCGCAAGCGCTGTTTTATCTCGTGGAAGCCGGGTTCCAGCGAGCGATGGGAGTGACGCTGGAGCGCGGCCGCTTCATCACGGCGCAGGATGACGAGCACGCGCCGGTGGTCGTGGATATTGACGACGTTTTCGCGCGGACTTATTTTCCACACGAAAATCCGATCGGAAAGCGCATTCATATCGAAGGCTTCAGCGTCCAAGCGGAAATCGTCGGGGTGGTCGGCCACGTAAAACAATGGGGGATGGACGCCGATGCGAAATCGGCGATCGAGGCGCAGTTCGATTTTCCGTTCATGCAGCTTCCCGAGAAGCTGATGCCGCTGGCGGCGGATGCGGTGGCGGTGGTGCTGCGCACGGAAGGCGATCCGACGGCGGTGATGGGAGCAGTCCGGCAGGCCGTGGAGGAAATCGATCCTCGCGAGGTGGTGTACAACGTTCAGACGATGGGCGAAGTCGTGTCCAATTCGTTTGCGGCGCGGAGACTTTCGATGATGCTGCTCGGCGCGTTCGCGGCGCTGGCGCTAGTGCTTGCATGCGTGGGGATCTACGGCGTGATTTCGTATTTGGTGGGGCAACGCACGCACGAAATCGGCGTGCGGATGGCGCTGGGTGCGCAACAAAACGATGTGTTGCGGCTGGTGATTGGACATGGCGCAAGGATGGCGTTGATAGGCGTGGCGATTGGCATTGTGGCCGCGCTGGGGCTGACGCGCCTGATGGCCAACCAGCTCTTTGGCGTCAGTGCGCACGATCCGCTGACATTTGGCGGCGTGGGCGCGCTGTTGATGATTGTAGCTGTCGCCGCGTGTTACATTCCCGCGCGGCGCGCGATGCGCGTCGATCCGATCATCGCATTGCGGCACGAATAATTTTTCTGGCGGATCACGCGCAATTCTTATTCTTAGTGTTTTGCGCGGCCAGCGTGAGCGTGCCTGGATGCGCGAACTGACTGATTGGCCCCACCGGTTGTGCTAATCGGCTGATAGTGTACGAGTTGGCGACTCGGGAGATTGACGGTGACTGAGTCGTCCGGGGTCTTGGCGGTGGCTCCGTCGGACTGTGGATGGTATTCGATGCGGAGTTGCTGCGAATCCACCACGAGGCGGAGATAGCCGTAGTCCTGATCGTCATAATTCTCAAGAACGACTTGATCGGAGCCGTCTTTCAGCTCCTGCTTCTGTTCGCGGAGAGGCGTACGCAAAACGGGGCTGGCGCTGCTGGTCAAGCGACTGACGGCGTGCCCGCCATTGCCGCCTATCACGAAGGGGATTTGCATTTGGTTTTCGGCGCCGGGATTCATGATGCGGGTAAAGCGTTGATAGTTGTGAGCGTGTCCCGATAGCACAGCGTGCGGCCAGACCTTCAAGCCATTGCAGATGGAATCGATGTCCTGGAGCATGCGGGGACTGCCGGGATGTTGGCCTCCGCAGGAATAGGGCGGGTGATGAACAGCGATGATGACGGCGCCCTGGAAATTTTCGGACTTGATGCGAGTCAGAGCGGCTTTGAGGTAGTCCAACTGCCAATCGCCGATATTGTATTTTCCCTGGGACGAGATGATTCCGGGACTTTCCAGGCGGTTGCTGTAGAGGCCGAGGATGCGCACGAAGGGCGCTTCGAGTGTGAAGTAAACGCCGGGTTGGACCATGGCCGTCCGAGGAAGGCCGCCCGCTTCTGGGGTGGTGTGGGGCGGTTGTCCAGCGGTGCAGAAGTTGGCTAGGAAAGCCTGCAAGGAAGGAACGGTCACGCCGGGGGCGACCATGCCATCGTGATTTCCTGCGATGGCAAAGATGGGCGCGGGATAATCCCGATAAGGCTCATAAAATTGATCGTAGTAATACTCGGCCTCACCGAAGCTGTAAACGACATCACCTAAATGGTACAAAAAGGCGGGGACGTTCACGGGATCGGGGTCGTCGTAGTCACTGACCATTTTGTCGGAGACTTCGTTTTGCGGGCCGGTGCTGCGCGTATTGCCTGTGTCTCCCACCGCGTGAAAGACAATCTGTTTATGTTGATTGATCTTATTTATTAGCGCAGGGCCATTTTCTCCGACAACATCGACGAGCTGGATGACAGGCTCGACGCCGCCAGAGGCCATGGGGAACGGGAGCGGGGGAAGATTGTGTTCTTTGTCGAGGATAGCGTAAGCGGCTTTGTCGGAAGCATGTTTGACGAGGAAGGTCTTGGGATCGGGAGTCGCCTCCGGCTGACCAAATTGCGGTCCATCGGTGGGAATGTTCTCGGAATTGTCGACGGGGGGATTGGGTCCAGGGGCGGGTTGTTTTCCTTTCGAATTGGTCATAGATCAGCTCCTAAGAATGTGAGTGGATGCGAAAGCTGGGAACCAGGAATCCGCTTCATCAAATAGCGCAGCGAGAATATGGCTGTCAATTCAATTATCGATTACAGTTTTTGTCATGGGGATAAGTGCAATCCGAGTGAACGACGAGGCCGGTCCCATCGGTAGGTTGCGAGATGCGAAAAGATCCGCGACAGGCAGAATTGGAGGGATTGCCGGGACTCGGCGACTATTTGCGGCCGATGAAACGGACACGGAGGGTGAAGGCCAGACCTTGACCTCCGGCGAAGGTGCCGAAGTTGGGGGCGTCGATATTGTTGACGACGGTGTCTGGATTTTGGCGGTTGAGGATGTTTACGGCTTCAATGCGGGCTCCCCACAGATAGCCGCGAAAACCGAATTTTTTCTCGAGACCGATGTTCAGGCTGGCGTAGGCGGGGAAGCGCGAAGAGTTTGGAAGGCCGACGAGTTGCTGCTCCAGATTGATGACACTGAAAGGATAGCCGGTGCGGTACTCGAAGAAATAGCTGAGTTCGATGCCCCAGATGTGAGTGGGAGCCCAGCCCCAACTGAGGAAGCGGTTAGGGGCATCCCACGCTTCGGGGCCGGATTGTTGGGCGACGTAAAAGATGGAGCCCAGGGCAGGATTGAGGACTTCGTTAGAGTGAGCCAGAGAGCGCGTGTAGGCGCCGTAGATTTCCATACTTTCGGAAAAAACGTGACGGAGGGAGAGGGTTGCGGAGCGATAACGATCTTTGCGGGTGTCCTCGAGGAGAAAAATGCCGCCTAGTTGCGAGGGTTGCTGATCGACATAAACAAATCCGTGAGCACCATTACGAGCGAGGAGCTGGAGAGTAAGAAGAGTGTTGTGGGCGAATTTCTGTTGCCAGCCAGCGCTGGAGGTGGTGAAGCGAGGCTGCTGGAGGCCGTGCGCGGGGAGCAGAAATTGGCTAACGACGGGGCTGGGGGGAACGATGTTGCCAGCGGAGTTGTAAAAAGTGTCGATCTGCTGTTGATCGAGCGTCTGGGCGATGAGAGAGAGATTCAGAGGGGCGTTGTAAGTACCCCATCCCAGCGAAAATTTGGAGCTATCGTCGCCGAAGGGCAAGATGTTCGCGGAGAAGCGAGGCCCGGCCATGGCGCTTTCCGTGAAGCGATCCCAATCGGTGCGAAAACCAGCCTGCATGACGAGATACTTCGAGAGCGACCAAGTATCTTGCGCGTAGGCGCCGGCCTGGGTGTTGGAGAGATAGGGATTTGAGGGGCCGGAGAAAGTTGTTTGGCGAACCAAGCAGCCGGGTTGGGGTGCCGAGGTACAAGTCGAACCGTCGCTGGCCATCGCCTGGAGTGCTTGAATTTCGCCGCGGTCGGCGGAAAGAGAATAGCTGATGCTTGCGACGTTGGCGCCAGCCGCGAATTGGTGTGTGCCATGCCAGTGGCGCGTGGCGGCGGGCATACCGGCGATGGCCTGGAAGCGGCGGCCGCGTTGGTGTAGTTGCTGGAAATAGTTTCCCGCGGAGCCGTTGACGAGGAGGACGAAGGGCTGGGCGCCTTGTGGAATGAAATCGAGTGTGCCGTCATCGGCGGCGACGCCAAGCTCGAAGAGAGTGTCGGCAAGCCAGACTTGGTCTTTCATGGAAGCGAAGAAGCGCTGCTGCTCACCGGTGACGGTGGTGGAGACGGGATCGAGGGCGTCGAGGCCGGCATTCGTGTCGTAAGCGCGGTTGTAGAGAAAACTGGCGTGGACAATGTGCTTGGGAGTGAAATTGTATTGCAACCGGAGAAGATTGTCGCCGGCCCATTCTTCCCAAGTGTTGGCGCCGGCGGGCTGTTGCTTGACGACGGCAAAGACATGCTGAAGGCTGATGGAATCGGAGAACCAGAAGCGGCCGCGCTTGATAGGTCCGGAGAAAGTGAAGCGCGGATACCAGTTGCCGAGATGGACGCCTTCCTGAACGTTGATGCCGGGCGCGGGGTTGGTGGTGCCAAAACGCCATTTGTCGTCCCCATCGGGAGTTTCGAGGCTGAGAATATTCGCGCCGGAGTGAGCGTAGCCTGCGCCGAAGCCGCTGGATTGGACTTCGGCGGCGCGAGTGGCGTCGACATTGAAGCGCGAGGTGAGGGTGTTGTTTACGGGATCGCCGATCTCGAAACCGTCCAGGAGGTATTGCGTTTCGCCGGAGCGGGCGCCGGCAACGTGCAGATTGCCTGCATTGTCCTGAGTGATTTCCGGAAGAGCGACCAGGCTTTCCGCAAGGACATGCGGGCTGGGAACGGGAATATTTAGAATGTCGCGAGCGGTAAGAGTGGAGCGCTGGGCGGTGTCCTGCGGATCGATCTGATTTGAGGGAGTGGTGGCCTGGACTTGCTGGTGAAGTTCTTCTTCGTGATTCAGGATCAAAGTGAGGTCGTTGGCGCCAGGTTGAAGGGTGAGAGCGCGGCCGGAAATTACAAAAAAGCCTTCTTTGCGGACTTCCAGTTTGTAGTCGCCTGGGGGGAGATTGTGGAGAGTGAAGTGGCCGGCGCCGTCGGTCTCAGTGCGGTAGACGTGGGCGGAAGTGTCTTCAAGTTTTAGTTGGGTGGCGGGGACAGGGACGCCGTTTTCATCGAGGACACGACCCATGCAGTCGGCCAGGTCCGCAGCGTGCGTTTCCAGCGACGCAAGTATGGTTAGGCAGAAAAATGTTGAAGTAAGTAGACGACCGATCCCCATACCACACCCGTTATGCTTGGGCCTGGACTTATTAGACTACGGATCTTTGAGACGGGATGTCTTTTTGCGTTTGAAGGTGCTACGGGGCCGATGAAGGGCGTCGAAGAAAAGGAAGAATGGTAGGCCCGTGCGGACTCGAACCGCAGACCTCGTCCGTGTCAAGGACGCGCTCTAACCAACTGAGCTACGGGCCTCCAATTGAGTTAGTTTAGCATGAGAGGCGGAGCCTTGCCGATGCTGACGATTGATGCGGAGCTGAAGGCGAAATGCCCCCGAGTGGCGCTGGCGTGCGTGACGGCGGAAGTGGAAACCGGAGCAACATCGGAGGCGATGGACCACGAGCTGCGTGTTGGTGAAGAGAGCATTCTGCGGCTGGCGGAACCCAAGGCGGTGCTGGAGTCGGCGGCGATCTTGGCAACGCGAGCGGCGTACAAGGCGCTGGGCAAAGATCCTGCGAGGTATCGCGGGTCGGCGGAGGCGCTGCTGAGGCGAGTGATTGCGGGGAAGGGACTGCCGAGGATCAATAACGTGGTGGATGTGATTAATTTGGTGAGCGTGGAAAGCCGGCTGCCGATCGGACTTTATGATTTGGCGCGCGTGCATGGGGACATTGTGTTCCGTGCAGGTGGCGCAGGAGAGACTTACAAGGGAATCGGGAAATACGATTTGAATTTGGAAGGGTTGCCGGTGTTTTGCGATGAGTGGGGACCGCATGGGAGCCCGACGAGCGATTCGGAGCGAACGATGGTGACGGAAACGACGAATCGGGTCATTGCGATCGTGATTTCCTTCGGCGGCTCGGAAGTATTGCCGCGATGGGGACAACAGACGACGGAACTGCTGCAGCAACACGCCTCTGGAAAAAATATCCTTCTCGAATTCTCGAACTAATTCATGGCGTGACCGCCTCGGGAAGCCGTTTTTCGCCTTCGGCTTGGACACGGTGATGGAGGAATCCGCGGGAGGCGAGGAGCTCGGCGTTGAGGAGGGCGGCTCCGGCGGCTCCCCGAACGAGATTGTGGGAGAGAAGGGTTAGCTTGATGTCGAGGAGCGGGCATTCGCGGACGCGGCCGACTACCGCGGCCATGCCGTTTCCGGCGTGGACGTCGCGGCGGGGTTGCGGGCGGTCTTCGGCTTCGAGGACGTGAACGGGATGACGGACGGCGGACGGTAGCGAAGCAAGTTCGGCGTCGACTTCGAAATTTCGCAGGGCTTCGCGGACTTCTTTCAGGCAGGCGATTTTTTTCAGACTGACCGAGATGCATTCGAGATGGCCTTCGAGAACGGGAACACGATTGCAGTGGGCACTGAGGCCGAGGCCGGCGTCGATAAAGCGTGCGCCATCCCATTTACCGAGGAGCCTTTGAGGCTCGGACTCCATTTTTTCTTCTTCGCCGCTGATGAAGGGAATGACGTTGGCGTGAATGTCCATGGAGGCGACGCCCGGATAGCCTGCGCCGGAAACGGCTTGCATGGTTACGACGAAAACTTTTTCGAGGCCGAAGGCTTCGGCTAGCGGTTTCAGGACGAGAACGAGACCTGCGGTGGAACAATTTGGATTGGTAACGATAAAACCGGTGTCGTAGCCGCGATTTTTTTGCTGGACGGGGATAGCTTCGAGATGTGCTGCGTTTACCTCGGGAATAAGTAATGGGACGTCGGGATCCATGCGGTGATTTTTGGAGTTGCTGACTACAGGATAGCCGGCGCGAGCGAAGTCTTCCTCAGCGCCACCGGCGACGCTCGAATCGAGCGCGGAAAAAACGAAATCGCAATCGAGGCTGGGGTCGAGGCTTTTGACGACGAGGCTGCGCGCGGCTTCGGGAATGGGGCCGTCGAGATGCCAGCGGACGGCTTCGGCGTAGCTTTTACCAGAGGAGCGTTCGGACGCGGCGACTTCCGTTAGCTCGAACCAGGGATGGCCGGCGAGGAGTTTTACCAAACGCTGGCCAACGAGACCCGTCGCGCCCAGCACACCCGCGCGCCATTTTTTCGCGGCGCCGCCAGGCAGGGGAGTCGCACTCCTGCAGGGCGGCGTGCTGCGGCATGCCCCTCTTATCACCGTTCTCAGAAGACTGCGCGCTCATGCCACACCTCCGAATTGCGCGCGGTCATTTTTGGTTTGAGGCGCGCCGATGCGTGTGCCCCGAACTTGCGGTTTGAAAGTGTTGCGAATCCAAATCGTCATTTCCGTTTCCGCGGCGAGCGGTAATACGTGCGGATGAAGAACCTTCGCGCCGCTGGCTGCCAGCGCGTGCGCTTCCTCGTAGCTCAGGTCGTGAAGAAGTTTGGCCTCCGCGGAAACGTGCGGATTCGCGGTATAAATTCCATCAACATCCGTCCAAATCACAAGTTCTTCGGCGTCCACGACGTGAGCGATGATCGCGCCGGAAAAATCGGAACTATTGCGTCCGAGCGTGGTGATGCGGCCGTCGGGAGTGGCGCCAATAAAGCCGGTGACGACAGGAACGAGGCCCGCTCCGAGGAGCGGAAGGAGAATATCGCGGCCGCGCTCCCTGGTCTCCTCGAGATTCGGCTTGGCATCGCGAAAGGTGTCGCAAGTGAGGACGAATTCGGAGGAAGAAACGGGAACAGCGGCGACGCCGGATTTCTCAAGAGCAGCAGCGAAGAGACGTGCGCTAAAGCGTTCCCCAAAAGAAGCGAGGCGATCGGCGAGTTCGGCAGTGGCAGCGACGCGGCCTTTCTGAGGAACTTCGTGGAGGAGATCGCGTGCGAGCAACTGGAGAACGCGGCGGACGCGGTCATGATGCTCTTCGCCGAGATGAAGATCCTGGAGCACATTGAAGTGGAGATGAACAACGCCCTCGGCTTCATTGCGTGCATGGGCCAGATTGCCTTCGGCGAGAAAGCGCGGGATGGAGAGAAGCCGATCGGTGACACCCTTCATCGCGGAGACCACGACGATAACGCTCGAGGACTGAGCCGCATCGCGAACGAGGCCGGCAGCGTGCAACATGCGGCCGGCGCCGAGCAAAGACGTGCCGCCGAACTTCAAGGCGACGACATTCTGGCGAGGGCTTGCCTGCGCGGTGACGACGAAGCGCTCCGCTAAGGATGCTTTCGCTTCTTCCTGCACGTGTTCGGGACTCATGACGTCCGCTCCTGGTTTCCGCTGGAGCGTCTCTGGCGGGGTATAAAAGAAGAAACCCACCGCCGGATTCGCTTCAGGCGGTGGGTTGGAAACTTTTTCTAGCTTGCTAGCTGTTTCTCCACGCGCCGGAAGCGAAAATAGTCGACTTCGCCTTAGTCGAGGTCATCGACATAGACGTCGTAGTGGTAATTCGCTTCGTCGCGATGGAAATCATGCCGGAAAAAAGATTAGCACAGGAAAATACGGATGCAAAGAGAAGATTGAAAAAGAGGTTTGGGGAAGTGTCCAGAGAGGCTAGAAGAGGACTCTGTGTCTTCCAGGATCCAGCATGAAGCCGGGTGATTCAGTTCGCCATTTTCCTATAAACTATTTTATATCAACTACTTACAGAGAGCGACTTATCCCTGTAGCGTGTGTTAGATGGAACAAGGGTCGGTGGGCGCAGCGTGCGCCTCCGGGGTATCCAAGCTGGAAAGGAAAGAAAGCCATGAATCCAAGGAAGTGGTTGGGTGGACTATTTGCGCTCGTGTTGATCGGCTTCGCTGTTGGGTGTGGAATGGGAAACGCGTCTATGCCGCCGGCTCCGCAGCAGCAGTCGGGAACGGTATTTGTATCCGGGGGTGACGCGCCTCTGCCGAGCGTTGTTTCGTTCAAAGTAGATATCATGGGAATAAGCGTCGCGGAGGGCTCGAGTACTCCCGTGACTGTGACAACAGGTACGCAAACCGTGGACTTCGCGAAGCTGAACGGGCTCCATACGTTGTTGGATCTAAACACCATTCCAGCGGGGACCTACGATACGGTGATTGTCTCGCTGGCTAATCCTGCGATTGACTACCTCAATCTAACAAATCCACAAACAACGCCGCCAACTCGGCCAACGATCAGTTCGCTGAACGGGACAACAACGCCGCCGGCAATGCTCACGATCTCGACGGTTACGCTCAGCCTCAGCAGTCCGTTGGTGGTCAGCGCAGGCAACGTGATCGGCTTGGGTTTCGAATTCGACATCCGGAAATCACTGGCAGTGGATATGAACGGCCAGATTACGGGTGTAGTGAATCCGACGATCACTGTGAATGCGATTACGCCAAGCGATGCGGACGCGTATATCGATGAATTTGTCGGTGGCGTGACGACGACCAACGCCGGCGGAAATTCTTTCACGATTCAAGGGCCGCACGGACACGCGTTTACAGTGAACGTGAACGATCAGACGGAATGGGAAGGCGGCGAGACAATCAACGACCTGACCACTTCTTCGATTGTTTTGATCTCCGGGACGCTGGACCGCACCGACGGAACGTTTCTGGCGGATACGGTGGCCATCCTCTCGCAAGACAAATTCTATGCGGGAGGGCTGATCACTTATGTGGACCCGCCCGTGAATACCGCGCAGGACTTCGATCTGTACGTGCGAGACGTGCTGCCGGCGGGAACGGGGTTCCATTCCGGGCAGATCTCAACGATTGATTTGACCGGCAACGAAAAATACTTCATCTACTGGATGCACAATGTGTTCGTCAATCCGCGCTGGAGCAACATTTTCTTCAACGCGGCACTTCTAGTGCCCGGGCAGCGCGTGACGATCGGCGGACCATTCAGCAATGGAGCCGTCACGGTGAAGCGCGTGGTGCTGCGGCATGAAGGACATACGGGGACGCTGGTCGCTGGAAGCGTGAACGTCGGCGCCAGTACATTCCAATTCAATTCGAATGGATTGGCGGGCGTGTTGTTCAACGGGCCGGTGACCGTCTATGTAACGCCGTTTACGAAGTTCCTCGGCGGGCTGACGAGTCTGCAAGACCTGACGAGCAATCCGACGAATACGTTGCGCGTGGTCGGCGTGGTGCTGAAGGATCCCATCAGCGGCCAGCCGGTGTTTGTGGCGCGCAGCGTGGAAGAGTTGAAGAACTGACAAAAGGGAAGGCAATTAAGAAAGTTCAACGGAAACGGCCGCTTCGAGAAATCGGGACGGCCATTTTTTTTTGTGGACGTGGTGGCTGGGGCGAACCTCACCTGGTTAGGAGTTAAGCGTCGAATATCAAGCTGGAGCAAGTGAGGCCGGACTCGGCTTTTTGGAGTTCGGAAATATCGAGCGGGGAGACATGGAAGCCGCGGGATTCGATGCGAGTGCGTGTACGAGGGAACGACGATGGAAAAATTACTGTCTCTCCGAGGGCCAGGGCGTTAGCGGCGTGTGGTTCGGCGGGAGCGACGTCAATCCAATCGTAGCTGGAAAACGGCGCTTCATCGAACCAGGAGCGGTTGGCGAGCAGCGTCTTGCGGCCGAGGCAAGTGACGGCGGACTTGAGATGGAGGCAGCCGGTCACCAGGACGGCGATGACTTCGTAGTGGTGAGGAGCGACGATGGAGGCTAGCTGGCGGATGCCTTCGGCGTTGCTGCGTTTTGAGAGACCAACAAAAAGCTTGCGGCCTATGCGCAGAATGTCGCCGCCTTCGAGAGTGCCTGGCAGCGTCACGCGCTCGAGCTTGCGAAATTGGGAAAGGGCCTGCGCGAGCGAGGCGGCTTCCGGACGGCGCGACTCCGTGCCGAGCGGAAAAATGACGGCGAGCTCATCGAGGACGAGGGCGGGATCTTCGACAAACATGGAGTCCGGGAGAGCTGGCTCAGCAGGCAGGGAAATGACGCGAACACCGAGTTTTTCCAGGAGTTGTTCGTAGGAGCGATGTTGCGCTTGAGCAATCCGAAGATCGATCGGCTGGCGCGGAATAAAGGTGAGCTCGCAATTTACGATCGCGGGACTGACGGCGCATGTAATGGCGGTGAGCATTTTGCGACGCCAAGTCTACACGAGAACCTCGCGGAGGATTGAAGAGCGAGTGCGAAGAAGATAGACTCGGCGCGCACGAAAAGCCGAGGGGGCATTGCATGAGCGTAGTACGGAAAATCGGGAGCGGTATAACTGCGTGCGCGTTTTTGCTGGGTACTTGTGCCGCACCGCGGGCGAAGAGTGCACAGGACAAGACAACCTCGGCCGTGGATGAAGTATTTGCGGACTACACAAAACCGGGATCGCCGGGATGCGCGGTCGCGGTGTTCCGAAATGGCAGGATCAGCTACGAAAGAGGCTACGGCCTTGCGAACATCGAAGAAGATGTCCCGATTATACCGGGATCCGTGTTCGACATCGGCTCGACGTCGAAGCAATTTACGGCGGCGAGTATTCTGCTTCTCGAAAAACAAGGAAAGCTTTCCGTCAGTGATGATGTGCGGAAATACATTCCTGAACTGCCGGACTACGGGCAAAGGATCACCATTCTCCATCTTCTGAACCACACCAGCGGGTTGCGCGACTACCTGGTGCTGATGGCTCTCGCGGGCATCAACACGGACAGCGTGACGACGGACGAAGACGCGCTGCAGCTGATCACGCGGCAGAAGGCGCTGAATTTCACCCCGGGGAGCGATTGGCTCTACAGCAATACGGGATTTTTTCTGCTATCCATCATCGTGAAGCGGGTAAGCGGGAAGACGCTTCGCGAATTCGCGGCGGAAAACATATTCAATCCACTGGGAATGGCGCATACGCAATATCGCGACGACCACACGGCTCTGATTCGCGATCGCGCGATGGCTTACGACCCAAAAGAAATGGCGGACGGGTACAAACTGGATGTTTCTTATTTTGAGCAGACGGGCGATGGAGCGGTGCACACCTCGGTCGAGGATTTGCTGAAGTGGGATGAGAATTTCTACAGCGGACAAGTGGGCGGGCAGGATTTTCTCGCGGAGCTGCAAGAGCCCGGCAAGCTTAACAGCGGCAAAGTGCTGGATTATGCGAAGGGGTTGTTCATCGGGGATTATCGCGGATTGCACAGCGTGAGCCACGGCGGCGCGTGGGGCGGATACCGGGCGGAACTTTTGCGTTTCCCGGAGCAGCACTTTTCCGTGGCGTGCCTTTGCAACCGGGGAGACGCAAATCCTTCGCGGCGGGCACGCCAAGTGGCCGACATTTATTTGGGCGTAATGATGAAGCCGAAGGATGAAAAGAAAGACGCGGCGCGCGAAACAGCCGAGAAAAAAGAGATTCTCCTGACCGCGACGCAACTACAGGCCTACACAGGCGACTATTGGAGCAGCGAATTGGGAGTGACGTACCGCCTGGGAATCGTGGACGACAAACTGAAGGTCGTGGCGTTACTGGATGGCGGCGGATTTCTTCACGCGAGCGAACTTTTTCCTGATGCATTCGGAGCCACGGCCAAGGATGAATTCCGTCTGAGCAAAGGGCGAGTCACAATTCATTTCGAGAGAGATTCGAACCAGGCGGTGAGCGGCTTCAAATTGGATGCGGGAAGGACGCTTGGCATGATTTTTACGCGCCGCAATGAGGCTGGCAAGTAGGAGGCTCGATGGAAGCAGAAACTGGGACGAGTTCGATGAGACGGACAGTAGCGATCCTTGTGATCCTATTCGGCGGAGCGGCGATTTGGTGGATCGGCGGCAGCGGAGCATATGTCTCGGCTACGAAAGATGCGCTGTACGAGAGCATCGCAGCGGGGCAGAAGCAAACTGGCGCGAACGATCCGAGACTTGCTGGTGCGCAGCGCTTCGAAGACGGCGGCTGGATTTACGTGCATCTCGAAGGGGACCCGCCGGCGATCGGTTTTCAGCACGGTTATTTACTGGGACCGGAGATTGAGGACGGTTTCACGGCAGTCAGCGCGGGAATGATGCATGACACGCAGCGCGATTGGGCGTTCTTTCGCAAGGCGGCGCACGAGATGCTGTGGCCCAAAATCGACGCGGAATACCAACAGGAACTCCAGGGAATTGTGGAAGGCTTGCGAGCGCGGACAAATTCGAAACTGGACGTGGACGACATCGTGGCGATGAACGCGTTCGAAGAATTGCCGGATTACTATGTGCCCTGGCTAAACAAACAGCAGAAAACGGCGCACGCGCCCAACCTGAAGAGCCCGGGAAATTGCAGCGCTTTCGTGGCGACGGGAAACTGGACAAAAGGCGGGCAGATCGTGATGGCCCATAATAACTGGACGAACTATGCGAACGGGGAACGCTGGCGCATCGTCTTCGATATCGTGCCGAAAAACGGAAACCGGATGCTGATGGATGGATTTCCTGGAGTGATCGCGAGCGACGACGACTTCGGCATCAACAGCGACGGACTGATGGCGACGGAGACGACCATCACGCAATTCGAAGGATGGGATCCAAACGGAAAAGCGGAGTTCGTGCGGGCACGCAAAGCGCTGCAATATGCAGGTTCCATCGATGAATACACGAAGATCATGCTGGACGGAAACAACGGAGGTTACGCCAACGACTGGCTTCTCGGCGACAGCAAGACCGGCGAAATTGCGCAGCTCGAGCTCGGGCTGAAGGCTTACAAACTCTGGCGGTCGAAGGACGGCGCGTTCGCGGGCTCGAACTGGGCGCGCGATCCGAAAGTGTTGCGAGAGGATGCGCCGCAATTCGAACCGAACAATCTGGAAACGTCGCCGAATGCGCGCCGCGTTCGATGGGAGCAATTGCTGAAGGAAAACAAAGGAAAGATCGACATAGATCTTGCGGAAAAAATGCTCGGCGATCATATCGATAGCTATCATCAGAAGCCTGAAACAAATGAGCGGACGCTTTGCGGGCACGTGGATACCTCGCCGCGCGGCGTGGATGTCTGGGGATGGGCACCGTATTTTCCCGGCGGGGCCGTGCAAGGCAAAGCGACAGATTCAGAGATGACGAAGGAAATGAAACTCGTGGCGCGGGCGGGACATCCCTGCGGAGAGGATTTTCTCGCCAAGCCTTTTCTGGCAGCTCACCCGGAATACGCCTGGCAAGCGCCTTATCTGCACGATATGAAAGCGGGGCCGTGGACGGAATTTCATTCCGGTGAAACGGCGGCAGCGCAAAAGCAACAGTGACTCTGTAACTGACCAGCTTTTCAGCAGGCTCAAATACCGGCGCGCCATCTTCTAAAAAAATCTAAACAGACCGCTGGCCGGCTCACTAAGGCCAGCGCGTGACTTGCGCGAAATGAGAAAGGAATAGAGTGGTGAGAGTGATGCCTGCGCCGAGAAGCATTCCGGCGAGGATTAGTCCGACCACGCCAATTGGCATCCAAAACCCGGAACGCGGCGCGGACAGCACAGTCGCGGGAGACGGTGGAGTGATCGAATATGCAGTTTCAGCAGCGGCATCCGGGACAAGCGGCGTGCCAGGAACATCAGAGCCTTCGGATCGCGCGACCAAACAATACCCCTTGCGAGGAATTGTCTCGATATAGAGCGGCTTATCCGTGGAATCCCCCAGCGCTTGACGAAGTTTGTTCACGGTCGTGTTCACGTTGGCGTCATAGTTGACGTGCGTGTCGGCGGGCCAGAGATGCTGGCGCAATTCCTCGCGGGTTACAATCTCGCCCGGCTTTTCGAGGAGCGCTACGAGGACCTGGTATACCTTGCCCTGTAGCTTTAGGCGTGAGCCATTCTTGGTTACTTCCTGCCGTTCCTGATCAACCTGAAACGGACCGAAACGCAGGAAACGCGGGCCTGGTAGAGGAACGAAGTTCGATCTTTCGTGAATCCCCGAATCGAGGGTTGGGATAACATTCGAAGTCATACACCCCATCCTATATAGACATTAGACGCGCCAAGCGTCAGAGTGTTGCCCATGAATACGAGATTTCCGTAAAGAAGTTGCATTTTTGCGTCCATGCAACTTCGGAGGGGGAAGAGGGCCATCGGAACAAACGTGTAACATGACGCAGAGACGTCAACATAATCGAATTTTTCATAGAATACAAAAATGCAGATAAAAACTGCCCAGTTACGAACAAGTGTCCGCAAATGGGACACCTACCGAAGAGCCGCTGACAGGGTGCCTTGGTGCGGCAGAACTTTAGTTCGCCGCTCTTTCCGCAGATTGCGGCAAAACCATGACTTCCACGCTCGAAGGGAATCTCTTCGAACGATAGATGTGCTGCGTAGCTTGCTGGTAGTCAGAATCGTTTGCCTCGAAAATGTTGGGCACGAATTTTTGCGGGTTGCGATCGTAGAGTGGAAACCAGCTGCTCTGGACCTGCACCATGATGCGGTGGCCCTTCTTGAAAACGTGATCTTGCGTGTGCAGGTCAATCGTGAACGGCGTCACTTCGCCGGGCGTGAGCGGTTCCGGCTTTTCGAAAGAATTGCGGTAGCGCCCGCGGAAAATTTCATCGGAAATCATCAGCTCGTAACCTGAGAGCTTCCAGTCATCCGGAACTTTCTGCGGATAAACATCGATCAACTTGACGATCCAATCGCTGTCGCTGCCGGTGGTCGAAGCGAAAAGTTTCGCGGTGACTTGACCGGCGAGCGTTACGTCATCCGTTAGCTCGTCCGTCTGCCAGGTGAGGACATCGGGGCGCTCGTCGACGAAGCGCTGATCCTGCACCAGCCAGGTGTACCAACTGCCGGGATGATCCTCGGGATAGGTCATGTCAATGGGACGATGACGGTAAGGCACCGGATGCGCGGGATCGCTGATGTAAGAGTCCGAAGCGTCGGCGGAATCCGTTTGCGGAGCATCGAAAGAAAGTTTTCCATTCTCGTGGAAATAAAGGTTGCGCGTCTGCGCTTGGCGCGGCGGCCAGGAATCAAATTGCACCCAGTTGTCGCTGCCCGTCTGAAAGAGGAGAGCTTCCTTGAGCGGCGGAGAGCCTTTGTCTTTTAGCCAATAGGCAAACCAGGGCGCTTCGATCTTCTCGCGAAAATAAAGAGAGGTGTCGCTGCCAAATGGAATATCGCCAAGAGACTTGCCAGAGCCGTGGCCCCAGCCCCCATGATTCCATGGTCCCGCGACGAGATAGTTGAGATGTTTCGGATCGGATTTTTCGAGGCGCGCATACGTCGACGTCGGGCCGTAAAAATCTTCCTGATCCCACCAGCCGGCAACGTTGAGATTGGGGACGGTGGGTTGCTTCAAACCGTAAGCAACCGCGTGACGCTTCCAAAAATCGTCGTAACTTGCGTGAGCGACGAATTCATTCCAAGTCGGCAGCTTTCCGTGGAAATATTTCGCGTTGGCGTTCGAAAGCGCGCCAAGGCGGAGATAGAAGTCGTACACGTCGAAGCGGTCGAAAGCAAAACTGAAATTCTCGTTCGAGGATTCCAGCAGAGCGGTGTATTCAAAGGCATAGCTGAGGCGAAACGCGCCGTTGTGAAAGAAATCGTCGCCGAGCCAGGTGTCGCCCATACAGGCCTGTTCGGACACGGCCTTTAGCGCGGGATGCGGGCTTATCATTCCCATGTCGACGAGGAAACCATCGTAGGAAGTGCCGTCGAGGCCGACGCGGCCATTGTTGTTCGGAACATTTTTTACGAGCCAATCGATCGTGTCGTAGGCGTCTGTACTTTCGTCCACACCTTTGGGGTCACTCGCGTCATGCAGAGGGCGAAGCATGACGAATTTTCCCTGGGATCCGTAGCGCCCGCGAATATCCTGAAACGCAAAAATGTAACCATCGGGAACCATGTCCGCATAGCGATAGATCATGCTGCTGATTCCGCCATCCGGGCTGGAGATGCCATAGGGAGTGCGCACCATAAGAATCGGCAGTGGTTGCGTCGCATTTTTCGGCGTGTAGAACTCGGTGTGGAGTCTGACGCCATCGCGCATGGGGATCATCACATCGGTTTTGTCGAAAAGAGCGGCAAGGTCAGACCGTTGGGGCTGCTGCACAGCTCCAAAAAGCGGCACGAAGACAAGGGCGGCCGCCACGAAGAAAACGGCGGCGCTGGCTGTTTTGCGGATGGAACCCATCGAGACTCCCCCGAGTAAAGCGGATGACCGGCATTTCTGCGGCGAGATCGAGAATAGCACAAGCGATTCCGCGCACAATTCTTGAGAGGAGCGCTACTCCTATTCGGAATTGTCTTCGCTGATAAAAATTTTCAGCTGCTAGTTGTTCGCCTGCGCCCGTAAGAGCGAAAGCACCACTCCGGAGGGATATTCCTTCGAACGATAAATGCGTTGAGTGGCCTTCTGGAAGTCCGACTCTTTCGCTTCAAAAATGTTGGGCACGAATTTCTGCGGATTGCGATCGATGAGCGGGAACCATGTGCTCTGCACCTGCACCATGATGCGATGGCCCTTTTTGAAAACGTGATTCGCCGTGTGCAGATCGATGGTGAAGGGCGTGATGGCGTTGGGTGTGATGGGTTCCGGCTTCTCGAAGGACTTGCGGAAGCGTCCGCGGAATACTTCGTCCGCAATCATCAATTCGTAGCCGGCGAGTTTCCAGTCCTCGGGGTACTTTTGTGGATACACATCGATCAGTTTGACGACCCAGTCGGAGTCGCTTCCCGTCGTAGATGCAAAAAGTTTCGCTGTTACTTGCCCGGCCAGCGTCATGTCGTCCGTGAGCTCGTCAGTCTCCCAAGTTAGAACGTCTGGGCGATTGTCCACGAAGCGCTGGTCCTGCACGAGCCAGGTGTACCAGCCGCCGGGATGATCGGTCGGGTAGGTCATATCTATCGGGCGATGACGATACGGAACGGGATGCGCCGGATCACTGACGTAACTATCAAACGCCTGGGTAGCGACCGGTTTCGGCGGATCGAAGGAAAGCTTGCCGTCTTCGTGGAAGTAGAGCTCGCGTGACGCCGCTTCGCGTGGAGGCCAGGAATCAAATTTCACCCACTTGTCGCTGCCGGTTTGAAAAAGCAGCGCTTCCTTAAGCGGCAAACTGCCTTTGTCCTTGAGCCAGTAAGCGAACCAGGGCGCTTCAATCTGTTGGCGGAAATAAAGGCCGGTGTCGCTGCCAAAAGAAATAGGGCCAAGGGAATCGCCCAAGCTGCGGCCCCAGCCGCCATGGTTCCAGGGGCCGGCCACAAGATAATTCAAGTGGTCGGGATCATTTTTCTCGAGCAGGTCGTAGATCTTCATCGGCCCGTAGAAATCTTCCTGGTCCCACCAGCCCGCCACGTTGAGATTCGGCACCGTTGGTTTCTTCAGGATGTACGGCATGGCTTCTTGTTTCCAGAAGGAGTCGTAGTTGGGATGCGCGACGAAATTGTTCCAGGTAGGCAGAGTGCCGTGAATGTAGTTCTTGTCGGCGTTGGAAAGCGCGCCGAGGCGCAGATACCATTGATAAGTGTCGAAGAGATCGAATTGGAAAGCAAAATTCGTCTTTCCCGTTTCCATCATCGTCGAATATTCGAAGCCATAGCTCAGGCGGAATGCGCCATTGTGATGAAAATCGTCGCCGAGAAACATGTCCGCGGGTGAAGCCTGTTCGGAAACGGCTTTTAGAGCGGGATGCGGATCGAGCATGCCCATGACGGTCAACCAGCCGCCATACGAAATGCCCACGAGGCCGGCGCGGCCGTTGTTGCGCGGAACGTTTTTCACCAGCCAGTCGATGGTGTCGTACGTGTCCGTGCCCTCATCGATGGCTTTGGGATCTTTTGGATCACGCACCGGGTGTTGCATCACGAAGGTCCCTTCGGAGGCGTAGCGCCCGCGAATATCCTGAAACACGAAAATGTAGTCGTCGGGGATCATCTCGGTGTAGCGCGCGAGGACGCGGCTATAGCCTTTGTCATCGTCGTGGAGCCCGTAAGGGGTGCGCTCCATGATGAATGGAAGCGGCTCCGTGGAATGTTTCGGCGTGTAGATTTCCGTGTGCAGCTTCACGCCGTCGCGCATGGCAATCATCACGTCTGTCTTGTCAAAGAGCAGCGAATAGTCCGGCGGATTCGGCGCTTGCGCACGGCCAGTGGCCAAGAAGAGAACCATAATGATCACAGCCAACAGATAGACTCGGTTCTTCCACAACAGATTCGCGAATCGCATGGCAATTCCCTCCAGCAACTCCGCCTTAGAAGCAAGCGTCCTAATCTGGGTGAGGATAGTACACGAAACACCGGGAGAAACAGATGTTTCTATTTCACACTGGCGCAGTGTGGAGATTTAAGAAAGCGACGGCCAAGAATGGCTGTCCCACAGGCACGCCGTCTGCTAAACTATAGGCTGCTCGACCACACCTGAGAACAGAGGAGATTCGTCCGGGCTGCTGGTTGTTTCAGCAGCTATTTTTGTCTTTGCAGTGACTGCCCTACGAGTAGTCCGCAGACCGACGTAGAAATCATGAGCCAAAATATTCGTAATATCGCCATTATCGCGCACGTGGACCACGGCAAAACGACGCTGGTCGACGCCATGCTGCGGCAGAGCGGGATTTTTCGCGCCAACGAAGCGGTTGTCGAGCGCGTGATGGACTCGAACGATTTGGAGCGCGAGCGCGGCATCACCATTCTTGCAAAAAACACCGCGCTTTTCTTTCACGATACGAAGATCAACATCGTCGACACTCCGGGCCACAGCGATTTTGGCGGCGAAGTCGAACGAGCACTGCGCATGGTCGATGGAGTCGTGCTGCTGGTCGACGCCAGCGAAGGGCCGCTGCCGCAAACACGCTACGTCCTCCAGAAAGCGCTAGCTGCCAAGCTGCCGCCGGTGATTGTGCTGAACAAAATTGATCGCACGGATGCGCGCGCCAAAGAAGTGCTCGACGAAATCTACGACCTGTTCATCGATTTGGACGCCACCGAGGATCAGCTCGATTTCCCCGTTATTTATACCAACGCGCGCGAAGGCATCGCACACCGCCAAATCGGGGACAGCTCAAAGGACTTGCTTCCGCTGTTTGAAACCATCGTGAAAAGTATCCCTGCGCCGCCCGGCGATCCGAATGGCGTGCTGCAAATTCAGGTCATGAATCTGGACTACAGCGATTTTCTCGGGCGCATCGCGATTGGGCGTGTGTTTAACGGCACGCTGAAGCGCGGCGAGGATGTGGGTATCAGCAAACTCGACGGAAAAATTATTTCCACGCGCATCACCAAGCTCTACACCTTCCGCGGATTGGAGCGCGATGAAGCGGAGGCGGTTGCCGCAGGCGATCTCGTCGCCATCGCCGGCGTGGAAGGAATTCAGATCGGCGAAAGCATCACGGATCTCACGACGCCTGCTCCTCTCGAGCCGCTGCTGATCGACGAACCCACGCTCGCCATGATTTTCACGGTGAATAGCAGCCCGCTTTCCGGCAAAGAGGGCAACTATGTAACCTCGCGCGATCTTCGCGACCGTCTGCAAAAAGAGTTGCTCACCAACGTTTCGATTCGCGTCGAAGATACGGACACGCCGGAATCTTTTCGCGTTCTGGGACGCGGCGAACTTCAACTCGCTATCCTGATCGAGACCATGCGGCGCGAAGGCTTCGAGCTGATGGTCGGCAAACCGGAAATCGTGGTGCGCACGGAAAACGGCCGGAAGCTCGAGCCGCTCGAACGGCTGGTCATCGACGTTCCCGAAAATTTCATCGGCATCATTCTCGAAACACTGGGGAGTCGGCGCGGCGAAATGCTCAAGATGAGCAATCACAATTCCGGCCGCGTGCGCATGGATTTCAAGATTCCTTCGCGCGGGCTGATCGGTCTGCGCAGCCAGTTGCTGACGGACACGCGCGGCACCGCGCTGGTTCATTCGATTTTTGACGGCTGGACGGAATATGCGGGCGAGATGGCACTGCGGCCCACCGGCGCGCTCGTCGCCGACCGTGCTGGACCCTCGACTGCTTTCGCGCTATGGAACCTTCAGGAGCGCGGTGAATTGTTCATTGGCCCAGCGATCGAAGTATACGAAGGCATGGTTATCGGCGAAAATTCCCGCGAGCAGGACATGGAAGTGAACGTCACCAAGGAAAAAAAGCAGACAAACATGCGCTCATCGAGCGCCGATGAGGCAATTCGTTTGATTCCTCACCGCGAACTTAGCCTCGAACAGGCGATCGAATTTATTGCCGATGACGAATTCGTCGAGATCACGCCGAAATCGATTCGGCTTCGAAAGAAGGTCCTGCAAGCCAACAAGCGTCCGCGCCGCTGGCAGGAGATTCGCGCCAGCCACGAAGCCACACGCTAGCAATTTTCTCCACGCGGCTGGAACATTCTAGTGAGCGGACTCCGCAAGCAGCTCCGCCATATACTGCTTCCAGATTTCCGCCCAGGTGTGCGTGCCGTGGCCGTGTGTATGTTCGCTGCCGGGAATCAAGACGAACTTCCCATTTTGAACTTTCTTGATTTCCTGTTCGGCGATTCCCAAATCAGGGGGATTGATGAAATCATCGGCGGAATTGATGAACATCACGGGCGCTTTGATTTTGCCAAGTTGCTGCGACGGATCGTAGTCGCGCGACGAATTCACTTGGTACAAAAGGTCGTTGGCATCGAGGCTATCGATGCGCTTGCTAAAATAGTCGTCGAGGTATTTGTCGGCATCATCGCGCGTTGGCAGCGCTTTCTGCATGGGGATTGGCGCACTCCCCGCGATTAGGAGCAAGTCCAGGGCCGTCCGCAAAGCTTGCTTAGGTTCCTCCTTGTATTCGCCGCCCTTCCATTCGGGGGCTTCACGGATCGCATCCATCACCATTTTGCGCCAGACGCGGTTGCGTCCGGCGATCTGCACGGGAAGGCACGCCAGCGGCATCAACGCGTCCATAAAATCCGGATACATCTCGCCCCACATGAAGGAATGCATGCAGCCCATCGAAGTGCCCATCACCAGCCGAAGGTGATTCACGCCGAGCCCTTCGCTTACGAGCCGGTAATGCGCGGTGACCATGTCGTCGTAGTCGTATTGCGGAAAATGCGCGTGCATGCCGTCGCTGGGCTTGGATGATTTTCCGTGGCCGATCCCATCGGGAAGAATGATGTAGTAGCGCGAGGCATCGAGGAGCTGGCCGGGCCCAAACAAAACGCCTGCAAACTGCGGCGCGAAAAATTGGTGTCCACTCCCGCCGGTCCCATGAAGAATGAGCACGGCATTGGTGGTGCGTCCCGCTGCATCGCGGACCGGTTTGCCGAACGTGGTGTAGTGGAGCCGCAACTCCGGCAGCGACTCGCCTGAGTGGAATTGAAAATTGTGGATCACAAAGTCGCCTTCGGTGGCTGCAGCCGGAGTAAGCTGCTGAGCGCGGCAAGGCCCAGCCAGTAATAGAAAGGCGATAGCCGGTATCGCACAGGACATTTTTCTTAAGCACGCGAGCATCTCTCACCTCCGCGGCCGAAAATCTATCACAATCCAATGCGCCAGTCCTTGCGCGAAGGATTGCTGCCCACCCCTTGTGTTGCCGCGATGCTCTGAATAGACTGCAACGCGCAAGGATATATCTGGCTTGCGAGGTGGTTCGATGCGAAAAATTCGTTTGATCGGCGTGTGCCTTTTGCTCCTGCCGTCTTTTTCCTGGTGCCAAACAAAGTCTAGCCTTTCGCCCGCCCTGACCGCCTTCGTGAAGGAAGACGCCCCCGTCCTCGCTATGACTCACGTGCGCGTGGTGGACGGCACCGGTGCCGCGCCTCGCCAGGATCAAACGCTCGTCATCGCCAGCGGCATTATCACGGCGATGGGTGACGCTTCCTCGACAAAAATTCCTGACGGCGCAAGAGTTCTCGATCTCTCTGGCCATACCGTAATCCCCGGACTCGTCGGCATGCACGATCACATGTTCTATCCGTCCGCCGGCGGCGGGCTGCCGCTCTATCCCGAGCATGCCCAGAGTTTCCCGCACCTGTATCTGGCTGGCGGCGTTACTTCGCTTCGCACCACGGGCAGCCTCGAGCCTTACACCGATCTCGAACTCAAGAAGGCCATCGACGCGGGGAAAATCGCCGGCCCAAAGATTCATGTCACCGGCCCTTATCTCGAAGGGCCAGGCGCCTTTGCCTTGCAGATGCATCAGCTCAGAGACGCCGAAGATGCGCGCCAGACGGTTGAGTTCTGGATTGCGCAAGGCGCCACTTCGTTCAAAGCGTATATGAACATCACGCCGGACGAGCTTGCCGCCGCCGTCAAAGCTGCACATGCCCACGGAATCAAAGTCACCGGCCATCTCTGCTCGATCGGATTTCGCGAAGCAGCCGCTCTTGGCATTGACGACCTCGAGCACGGCATCGAGGTAGATACCGAGTTTCTCCCCGGCAAAAAAACTGGAGTCTGTCCCAACCCGCGGGACGCCGCAAAAGCGCTGCTTTCCGTCGACATCACTAGCAAGCCCATGCAGGATATGATCCACGATCTGATTGCGCATCACGTCGCAGTTACGTCCACTCTGCCTGTATTCGAAACGTCGGTACCTGGACGCGCGCCGCTCGATAGCCGCGTACTGGACGCCATGACGCCGGAAACACGCATCGCGTATTTGACGAGGCGCGCTCACATTTCCGACAACGCAGCCAATTCCGACGCTGCGGCCATCTTCAAAAAAGAAATGGAGTTCGAACGCGAATTTTCAAAACAGGGCGGACTTCTGCTGGCGGGACTTGATCCGACCGGATACGGCGGCGTGATCGCTGGCTTTGGAGACCAGCGCGAAGTCGAACTGCTCGTTGAAGCAGGCTTCACGCCCGTCGAAGCCATTCACATCGCGACTTCCAACGGCGCGCAATTTCTCGGCGAATTGGACAAAATCGGCACGCTCACGGTAGGCAAGGCGGCAGACATCGTCGTGTTGCAGGGAGACCCCTCTGCCAACATCAAGGACGTCGAGAACGTCGAACTCGTCTTCAAGGACGGCGTCGGCTACGATTCCGCGAAACTCATCGACTCGGCAAAAGGGCTTGTCGGCTTGCGTTAGGCGAAGACGCATCTCCACGGCGCGCGCGCGAAGCATCACGCAACTAAGGCAAAAGTATTTTCCCGTCCGCGCTCGGCAGCGATAATCCCATCTCGTGTGCCAGAGTGGGCGCCACGTCGCGCATATCGATCAAGCCCAGCGACCGGCCTGCGGGAACGCCCGGGCCAACCAGAAAGAATGAGGCATGCAGCTCTGGCAAGTCTGGCAGCGCTCCATGAGTCCCGCCAACCGTTGCTAATTTTGAAAGAACGGGGCCGTCGAGACTCGCCCCTGTCTTCCACCCTGGCCTGAGGCCCACAAAAAAGGATGCAGGCGGAAAACCGCCGCGTTTGTGAAGTTCTTCCGCGTCCAGGATGCGGTCAACTCCATTCGCGGGATCGCTCGCGACTTTGTCCAGCAGTTCGCGTACTTTCGAAAGCGTCGCGGCGTCGTTCGGATCCTTCAGTACAATCGCTGCGGAGCCGCCCGTCTCCCAAGGTATAGCCTTCCAATCCGTAATTTTCCCCTTGTCATTGACGGTAATCAGCTTCGCTTCGCGAAATAGGGGGAACAAATTCAATTGCATGTCCGTTCGTACGAATCCGTGGTCGGAAACTACAGCGATATACGTCCGGCCGGGAGCTAGCCTCTCCGCTGTCGCGCGGATTTTCCCGATCGTGGCATCGATCGTTTCCAGCACGGCGATGTCCTCGGGACTAAACGGTCCCGTCTCGTGTTCGATATGATCGAGGGCGCTGAGATGCAGCGTCAAAAATGACGGATGCTTCTTCTCGAGAATCCATTCCGTGTATTGTCCCCGGTTAACGTCGCCTTCCGCCGACGTATCGATTCCTCCGCGGTATTCACCGACACCCGCCCGCGCTTCCCGCAGCAATCCCGGCGTGGAAAGAGCTCGCAGAAGCTTGGCGTCGTCCGGCGTGCTTGCGCGCCAGAACTCCGGAATGTCCCAGGTGATGTGTGCGCCGACCGTGACGGGCCACTGAATGCTCGCCGTTGTCCGCCCCGCTGCGGCGGTAATATCCCAGAGAGTCGGCACGCGAATATCTTCCGCGTACCAATACCAGCCGCCCTGATTTTTTTGTAACGGATCGAATGTCGTGTTGGCGAAAATCCCGTGCTTCGCCGGCCAAACGCCTGTCACCAGCGTTGTATGGCTCGGATACGTTACCGTGGGCACGTCTCCCACTACTCCTTCAGCGTAAGTTCCTTCCTTCATAAAGCGCCGCAGGTTCGGCACTTTCGCGCCATGCGCGTCCGCCGCCGTGATGTAGTCCGGCCGCATACCATCCACGGAAATCATCACCAGAAGTGGCGGCGCTTGCTCCTGCCCCCGGCCCTTGGCCGTTAGCAAGAAAACAGCGCCGCAAGAGAAGAGCGCGAAGCTAAAGAGGGGCATGATGCGTTGCCGTCGCAAAATGCCGGAAATTATACAATGTCTCATAATGCGCAAAAGCATACCCCAAATCGAGATGAGGATTTTACAAAGCGGCCACAGAAGGATAAATTGGGAGTGAACAGCGCGGGACTTTGTTGCGGGGGCGTGGTGGTCCAATTCAAACTGTTCCCCGCGCAGGGAATGATGTACAGTCTAGCGCTCATGTGCCATCCGCTGCTGAACCGTTGCAATAAGATGGCTTAGCAAACTGGTAGTGCTCTCAGGCGGAGCTTTCACGCTGAATCAAAGGTGGAATCCGTGACTATTGGACCCTCGAACGGGGCCGCAAACTCGCATTGCACGATCGCCGCAACCGCAACGGCCCTGCCGCCGTACAAGATGACGCGCGACGACGTGAAGTACTACATGGGCCGCGTGTTCGACATACCGGAGCGGCGACTCGAAGCCATGATGTCCATCGTGGACAATGCACAGGTTCACCAGCGCTACTCGATCTTCCCCATTGAATACATTGTCGAACCACGGGCCCTCTCCAAGACCAACCAAGAATATATCGAACATGCGGTGAAGCTTGGCCGGCAGGCGGCCGAGGAATGCCTGCAACGCGCCGGACTCCGTCCCGACGAAATCGATCTCATTATCACCGTCTCCTGCACCGGATTCATGATTCCTTCCTTGGACGCATACCTGATCAATCTCATGGGCTTTCGCTCGGATGTGCGACGTATGCCTTTCACGGAACTAGGCTGCGCTGCCGGAGCCATGGCCCTGGGCCGCGCCGCGGATTACTTGAAGGCCCACCCCGGCTCAAATGTGCTGATCATCGCCGTGGAGCTGCCTACACTCACCTTTCAGCGTAAGGACATCTCACAAGCGAATTTGATCTCCTCGATTTTGTTCGGCGATGGAGCAGCCGCGGTCTTGGTGACCGGAAAAGAGCACAAGGGACCAAAGATTCTGGTTTCAGAGACCTATACGTTCCCCGATTCCCTGGATGCCATGGGCTTTGACTTGCGCGATTCGGGCTTCCATATTTTGCTTTCGAAAGATGTGCCCGAAATGATCGGCGCAAAAATCCGCAGCCTCGTGGATGGATTCCTGGAACGCCACGGCCGTAAGCAGGAAGACATAAAAGGATGGATTCTGCATCCGGGCGGAGCGCGCCTGCTGGGCAATGTCGAAAAAGAATTGGGACTATGCAAGTGTGACACGCAGCCCTCCTGGGATATTCTCGCCAACGTTGGCAATCTTTCCAGCGCCACCATTTTATTCATTCTGCAGGAATGGCTGGAAAAGCGGCCCCTCAAATCAGGCGAATATGCGTTTGCCGCGGCCTTTGGCCCGGGATTCAGCGCGGAATTTCTCCTGCTGCAATGGACCTAAGTGTTATAGCGTTTCTTGGCTTGCTCGTGGTTGTGGCGCTGCTTCGCATCGTCGAACTGCAGATTTCGCGCCGGCATCAGCAGGAAATGATTGCGCGAGGCGCCGCAAAAGTAGACGAGCCCCGATTCCGCTGGATGGTCCTGCTTCACACCGCAATGCTGATCGGCGCCGCGCTGGAAGTGGTGCTGCTTAAGCGTCCGTTTATTCCTATTCTCGCCGCGGTCATGTTTGCGATTTTCCTCGCGGCCAATCTCGTTCGCTGGTGGGTGATCCGGACGCTCGGAAATCATTGGAACGTTCAGGTGATGGATTCGACCAGCCTGGGCGTCATCTCCACAGGCCCGTTCCGCTACGTTCGCCATCCAAATTACGCCGCGGTCTTTGCAGAGATGCTTTCGCTGCCGCTGATCCACACAGCGTGGATCACTGCCGTCGCCGGCTCGCTCGCGCACATTATCGTGCTCTCGATGCGCCTCTCCACGGAAGAGCGTGTTCTCTTGGCCAATCCGGAATACCGCGCCACCATGGCAAATAAGCCGAGATTCTTGCCGGGTGTTTTCTGAAGGTAGGTCAGGGATTTTCCTGGCGCGTTCCAGCCCTTGCACTTTTCGTTTTGCTCGGCTCCGTTTCATCCCGCGCGCAAACAGCGGCGGATGGCAGCGATTCTGCTTTCACGGAAGTGCCGGAGCTGAAGGAAGGTTTCCGTTTGCTGTATGTGCAGAAGTACCCCGAAGCACGTGAAAAGTTTTCTGCCTGGACTTCCGAGCATCCCGAAGATCCTTTTGGCTTTGTGGCTCAGGCGGCGAGCTATCTTTTTGAGGAGTTCTACCGGCAAGGCGTTCTGACCAGCGATTTCTTCATGGATGACAAGAAATTCCTCCGGGGGATCGAGGGCAAGCCCGATTCCGAGCGCATGAAAAACTTCCTCGAGGACATCGAGCAGGCCCGCAGGCTCTCCAACGCGCGCCTTGCGAAAGACAAGCATGACCCCGCCGGGCTCTTTGCTTTGACATTGACCGCCGGCATGGAATCCAACGCCGACAGTATCCTTGAAAAAAAGCACGTCGATGGACTCAAAAGAATGAAGGAAGCCAACGAGCATGCCAAACTGCTTCTGGCCGAGCGTCCCGATGCAAATGATGCCTGGGTGGCGCCGGGCTCGGCGGATTACATTATCGGCTGCCTCTCCGGTGGCGTTCGGGCGGTTCTTTGGTTTGGCGGCGTCCATGGCGACAAGAAGCTGGGCATGGAGCTGGTTGAAAGAACGGCCGAGAAAGGCCGCTACCTCGAGCCGTTTGCTAAAGTTCTCCTGGCGCTCGCAGAGCGGCGCGAAAAACAGGATGACTTAGCCGAGAAGCTTTTGCATGAATTGACGGTGGAATTTCCAGAGAGCCCGCTGTTCGCAGCGGAATATGCGAAAATTTTGGGCCGGCCGATTCCAGCGGACATGAAGCCCAATTAGCTTCGCTGCGCCGACAAGTCTTGAAGCGAAACTCTCCGGCGGCTGTTTGGCTTGACGGAGCCGGCGCTTCGCCAGTTATTCATCTAACCGTCACGCAAATTTCGCCGCTCCAGGACAGTAATGCTCTAGAATTGCATTTCCGGGCTGCCCCGGACCGGAAAAACATACTCAGAAGGCGGTGCCGTGTGTTTCAAAAGGACCTATTAAAAGGCCGGGCGATCTTCTTGACCGGTGGTGGAACGGGTTTGGGCCGTTCCATGGCTTTGCGCTTCGCGGAGCTTGGGGCCCGCATGTACCTCGTCGGCCGGCGCGAGGAGCCGCTCAAGGAAGTCTGCTCGGAAATTCATCGGGCTGGTGGCTCGGCTGCTTATACCATTTGCGATGTGCGCGACTACGGTGCCGTCGAAGCCGCGGCGGAGAAAGCCGAGCAACAATTCGACCGCATCGACACCGTCATCAATAATGCCGCCGGGAATTTCATCGCACGCACGGAAAAACTCTCTCCCAACGCCTTCAACACCGTTGTCGGCATCGTCCTCAACGGTTCGTTCCACTGCACTCAGGCTTTTGCCAAGCGCTGGATTGGACAGAAGCTCGGCGGCAACGTGCTTAACATCGTCACTACCTACGCCTCAGCCAACAGCGGCTCCGGGTTCGTTGTGCCTTCGGCGTGCGCTAAGGCTGGAGTGCTGGCGATGACCCGATCGCTGGCTGTGGAGTGGGCCAAATATCACATTCGGCTTAACGCGATCGCGCCGGGTCCATTTCCCACAGAGGGCGCATGGTCGCGCCTCATGCCCTCGAAACAATTTGAAGACCACGCCAGGGACAAGCATCCTATGAAGCGCTTCGGCCGCCACGAGGAGCTGGCCAATCTCGCCGCGTTTCTTCTCAGCGACATTGCGGAATACATCAACGGCGAGTGCGTGGTCATCGACGGTGGCCAATGGCTGCGCGGGGCCGGCGAATTCAATGACCTGCTCATGCTCCCGGAATCCGCGTGGGAAGCTCTCGAGGCTGCCCGCGCTAAAAAATCCTGACGCCCGCTATTCCGGCAGCGCTCGTTTGCGGAGCTCCACTCGCAATTTGATATCCCCGACGCTCTGGCCATTGCATTCGGCGTGCACACTGACTTCTTGTAATGGCGCTTTCGAGCCCACGCCTTCGACGAGCGCTGGCAGTTGCACTTCTATCCGCGAGGCCGCGGTCTGCTTTGCGGGAACGACGAACTTTCCGCCTCCGCCACCCACAGTCCACCCGGAAGGAACACGCACGGTCAGGTTAATCTCTTGCGCCGCGGAACTCGAATTGCCCAGCCATAACGGAATTACGAGTTCTGTGCCCGCTTGCAGCGCGATTTCCGGAGGTTCCGGATGCGGCAGATTGGTCAAACCATGTGCCCAGCGAAATTCGGCGTAGTAATTCCACGGGCCGGCGAGCACCACGGAAATCTCCGGCCGTGCCGGCGCGGGAGTGACTTCTGTCCGCGCAAAGGCAATGGCCCCCGGGGTGATCCCCTCAAAAATGTCTCCCGTCACGCTCCCGCCCACCAGCGACTTCCCAAGCACGAAACTTATCCCATTGCTCCAGAAACCATCGGAGGCAACCAGTTTTTCGATCTGTGCCTCGTCCATCTTGGAAAGTGAATCGATGAAACTTTTCGCCTGAGTTTCATGCCTGCGAAAAGACTCCAAAGCCACGCGCCAATAGGCCTGCTTTGCCGATTTTGATATTTCCGTAACAGCGTACTTGGGCCCCTTGTCGCGAAACATCTCTTCGTTATCCGCGTCAGGAAAGTAATAGATTTTCTTCGTCTGCCACGGCCGCAAATTCTCGAGAAACGGCTCCAAACGCCGCAGCGGCGCTGAGACTTGTTCTGGAAACACAGTGGGATCGCCCGCCAGATCAAAGGCCTCGGTCGCCAGGACACCCGCGGCTTGATGGTCTCCGTGATCCTCGCCGATAAACGTCCCGGGCAAAAACGTGAGGATCACGTCGGGCCGGGTCAATCGAACAAGCCGCACAAGATTTTCCAGCGCCTTACCGTGGCCCCAATTCGCCAACGATTGCAAGACATCCTGCGACGCCGTGTCCTTCCCGCCCAGAAACCAAACCTTATCGATTCCCAGCACGGCGGCGGCGCGGCGAGCTTCCATCTCGCGGATATCGCCCAGTGCCGCGGCCTGTTCGGCGCCGGCTTGGTTCTCGCCGCTGCTGCCGCGCGTCCCGTAAACTATTGCAACGCGCTTGCCCTCATCAATCGCGCGCGCCAGATAAGGTGTCGCGGCTCCTTCGTCATCCGGGTGCGCCACCACCAGCAGAATGTCCACCTTGTATCGTTCATCCGCTTGCAAAATCGGCTTAGCCGCCTGTGGCGCAGCGAAGGAAGCAATAGGCGAGCAAACCAGGAAGGCCAAAATCGCCAGCGCACCTGACCAATTCGGCAGCCGCGTCCTCTTTGACGCGGCTTGTTGAGCGAGACCGCTCAGAAAAGAACGTCCAGGTTGCAAAGAAAGAGTCCGTCCGAAGGATGGGTACATCGGAGAATTCTATCTCGAATCGGCGCGAATCTCCCATGCAGTCTCTCCAGGAGCATTCCATGCGCGACGCTCCCCAATCGGAAGTGTCCTCCGTCCTCTCCATCTTCGATACCGCCGCGTCTATACTATTTCCATGCGCAGGCTTGTTCTACTCTATCTCTTGCCTTTCGCCTTTTCGGCGCAGGCTCTTGCGCAACAGAACGCTGCTTCGAATCCCGCGGTTTCGGATTTGCAGTCCGGCATTGTCCTCTCCAAAGTCACTTCCACAATGCAGCCGGAGCAAAGCTATGCTCTGTACCTGCCTTCTCATTACACTCGCGAAAAGTGCTGGCCGATTGTCTACGCTTTCGACCCCGCCGCTCGTGGAAACATACCTGTCGAGATGATGAAAGAAGCTGCGGAACGATATGGTTACATCGTCGCTGGCTCAAATAATGCTCGTAATGGCTCCTGGAAGCCGGAGACGGACGCCGCCCAGGCGATGTTTCAAGACACGCACGCTCGCCTCGCGATCGATAATAACCGCGTCTATTTTGCAGGGTTTTCCGGCGGCGCGCGCGTTGTCTCTTCGCTCGCCCAACGTTGTCATTGTGCCGCGGGCGTGCTCTTGAACGGCGCGGGCTTTTCGCCCTCCTCGCCGCCTGCGGCGGATGTCGCCTTCTCTGTCTTCCTCGCGGTCGGTACGCTCGATTTCAACTACGGCGAAGTTCTCGATCTCGACGCCAAGCTCGATCGGCTCCGCTACTCTCATTCCTTGCGGCGTTTTGAAGGGCCTCATCAATGGGCGCCTGCGAATGTCATGGAGGAAGCATTCGCCTGGTTTCGGCTCATCTCCATGAAGGATGGCCGCGAAGAGCGCGACATGAATTTCATAAAGGCCCAGGCCGGCGAAGCAATGACGCGCGCGAAAACGCTCGAAGCCGAAGGCGATCCGTACGGTTCCTGGAAGGAATATCGACAAGCCGCGGAAACTTTCGACGGCCTCGGCCAATCTCCTGCGTTCCGCGAACGCGCCGTTGCAATGGAAAATGAAAAGGCTGTTCGCGCTGGCGCGAAGCGGGAGCAACAGGAACTCGCGGAGCAAGCGCGCCTGAGCGCGGATATCTCCTCCGGGTTAGCGGCTCTTCGCGGAGACTCCCCGAATCGCGCCGACGCCCGCAGCGATGTCGAGCGCCAAATTTTCGAACTCCGCAGCCGGGCTGAACACGAGAAGAACCCGCAAAAGCTCCGCGTCGCTAAACGTGCCTTAGCCGGCATTTTCGTAGAGGCCATGGAGACCGGCCAGGAACGCCTGGACGCCAAAGATATTCCTCACGCACGCACGTATTTTGAACTTGGGACCGTTGCCGACCCTGACTCAGTGTGGGCGCTAACCCAAGCAGCCGCCGCACGCGCTCTGGACGGCGATCGCAAAGGTGCTCTTGACGCCCTTCGCCACGCAAAAGCAATGACCAGGGACTCCGCTGCATTTTCCGCCTGGCTCAACGAAGAACCCGCCTTCGCAAAGCTGCGTGGTTCCCGCGAGTTTTCCGATCTACTAATCCCCGATCATGTCGCTCGATAAGTTCTGCTAATTTAATGCCTTACGAACCACTCGGAAATATTCTCATCACCTGAACTGCTGTATCGATAGAAGGATTGACTTACGATTGCGCCCATCGATATGATATGTAGGGAGAATGATACGTGGACACCGTCAAGGTTTCGCCTAAATTTCAGGTCGTAATCCCCAAGAAGTTGCGCGAAGGCCTTAAGCTTTTCCCCGGCCAGGAGCTCAATATTTACGTCCTCGACGGCTCCCTCCGCCTTCATCCCCCTCGCAACATTAAAGAGCTGCGCGGCGCGGCAAAAGGCATGAAATGGAAGGACGACTATCGTGACCGCTCCGAGCGTCTCTGACCCTGTCCTCGTCGATTCCTCGGGCTGGCTTGAATACATCACTTCCGACTCGAAGGCGGACCTTTTCGCTCCCTATCTCGAAGGCCAACAGCCGGTCCTGATTCCGGCCATCGTCTTATACGAAGTTAGAAAGATTCTCCTTCAACGGCAGCCGAAAACAGTGGCGGACCTTTTCGTTTCGGAAGCGCTGCGCCACACGATTGTCCCCGTGGATCAAGACATTGCTCTCGCCGCGGCTGTCATTAGCATTCAACAGCAGCTCCCGATGGCCGACGCGTTCATCTATGCGGTGGCGGAGAAATTCGGAGCAGAATTGGTCACCTCGGACGCTCATTTCAAGGGTTTGCCAGGAGTCACTTTGCTTTAGCGCTCTCCCCTAATTTCCGCCCCGCCTTGACCCGGATACACCGCGCCGATAAGCTTAGACTCTCTCCTCCCAGGTGAGCTAACCATGGAGCAAATAGTAGAGCAAGTCCAAGTCACATTGCCGGACGGCAAAGTTCAAGAGGTGCCCAAGGGCACCACTCCGGCGGAAATCGCGCGCAAGATCTCGCCCAGGCTTGCCGACGCCGCGCTCGTCGCTCGCGTCACCGCAACCAATGGAACTCCGTTGCCCAACGCTCCCGATCTCGGCGAGCTCATCGATTTGCGCCGCCCTTTGGAAGAAAACGTCAAGCTTCAGATTCTCACCGATAAAGATGCGGAAGCGCTCTACGTTTTCCGTCATTCCGCCGCGCATTTGCTCGCCGCGGCCGTGATGGAGCTTTATCCAAACGTGAAACTCGGTATCGGCCCGCCCATCGACACTGGCTTTTTCTACGAATTCCTCCGCGACGAGCCTTTCACTCCGGAAGATCTCGCGAAAATCGAAAAAAAGATGCACGAGCTCGCCGCGCAAGACTTGCCGAACGAGCGCAAACTAATCCCCAAGCCAGAAGCTCTCGAGCTCTACAAAAAGAACAACCAAATTTTTAAGTGCGAGCTTGTCGAAGAAAAAGCCAACGAACTAATGGTCTCCTTTTACACGACTGGCAAATTCCTCGACTTCTGCCGCGGCCCGCACATCCCCTCCACTAAGCGCATAACCGCGTTCAAGCTCATGAGTGTCGCCGGCGCCTACTGGAAAGGCCAGGAAGGCAATCCGCAGCTCCAACGCATTTATGCCGCGTGTTTTTTCGCGCAAAAAGAACTGGACGAATATCTGAATCGCCTCGAGGAAGCCAAGCGCCGCGATCACCGCAAGCTCGGCGTCGAACTCGAGCTTTTCAGCATTCAGGAAGAAGCCGGCCCAGGCCTGATTTTCTGGCATCCCAAGGGCGGCCTCATTCGCAAGATCGTTGAGGATTGGCTCCGTGACGAACTCCTCAAGCGCGGCTACGACCTCGTCTACACTCCGCACATCATGCGCCTGGACCTCTGGAAAACCAGCGGCCACACCGGCTTTTATAAAGACAGCATGTTCGGCCCCATCGAAGTCGAAAAAGCCGATTACCAGCTCAAGCCCATGAACTGTCCCGGCCACATTCTGATCTACAAATCCAAACTTCACAGCTACCGCGATCTCCCTGTTCGCCTCGCCGAACTCGGCACCGTCTATCGCTATGAACGCAGCGGCGTCCTCCACGGCCTTCTTCGCGTCCGCGGCTTCACTCAGGACGATGCGCACATTTTCTGCGCACCATCCCAAATCGAAGCGGAAGTGGAAGCCTGTGTGGATTTCGCCTTCGCCGTCATGAAGAATTTCGGTTTCGACAAATTTGAAGTCGAGCTCTCCGATTGGGATTCCTCCCATCCGGAAAACTACGCCGGCAACCCGGAAGACTGGCAACGCGCCTCGGCAGCGCTTGCCGCAACCATGAAGAAGCTCAACATTCCGTATAAAACCATCACCGGCGAAGCCGCCTTCTACGGCCCTAAAATCGACGTCAAGCTCATCGACGCCATCGGCCGCCCCTGGCAGCTCACCACCGTCCAGTTCGATTTCAATTTGCCCGCGCGTTTCGGCCTCGAATACGTCGCCGAAGACGGCGCCAAGCACCAACCTCTGATGGTCCACCGCGCGCTCCTCGGCTCCGTCGAACGCTTCTTCGGCATTTTGATCGAGCACTACGCCGGCGCCTTCCCGCTCTGGCTCGCGCCCGTGCAAGTCCAAATCTGCCCGGTCAGCGAAAAAGTCGCCGACTACGCCAAGCACGTCACCGAAACTCTCAAACGCAACAACATTCGCGTCCATCTCGACGACCGCAACGAAAAGCTCCCGGCCAAAATCCGCGACGCCCAGCTCCAAAAAATTCCGTACATGCTCATCGTCGGCGCAAAAGAAGCCGAAGCCGGCACCGTCTCCGTCCGCCATCGCAGCAAGGGCGATCAAGGCCCCAAGCCTCTCGCCGATGTCGTCGCCGCACTTCAAGAAGAAATCGCTAACCGCGCGCTGGCCTGAGCAATTCACTCCGTCTATGCGTAGCCGTTGCGTACGAAGTTTTCGTGAGGCTCCCGATGCTTTCTCGCCGTACGTTTATAGCTGTAGCCGGTGGCGCACTTGCCGCGCCTCCCATTTCTTGGGCAGCCGCTGAGGCTCCCGCCATGCTCGACCACATTCTTCTCGGCTGCAGCGCTCTCGATCGAGGCATCGAGTTCGTAGAGAAGCACACTGGCGTTCACGCCGCATTAGGCGGCGTCCATCCCGGACGCGGCACGCAAAATGCTCTTCTCTCTCTTGGCCAAAAACACTATCTCGAAATCATCGCGCTCGACCCGCTGCAATCCGATGCGCCAGACCACTACGGTTTGGCGAAACTCATTGAGCCGCACCTGGTCGGCTGGGCCGCCCATCCAGGTGACCTCAATTCGTTCGCGACCCGACTTCGAGATGCAGACATCGCCTTCGACGGCCCGAATCCTGGCTCGCGCAAACGCCCCGACGGCCTCCTCCTCCAATGGAAAACTCTCAATCTCAAGGACGATCACGCCGGCTTGCTCCCTTTCTTCATCGAGTGGAGCGCCGACACAGTCCATCCCTCCGCCGACGCGCCCGCTGGCTGCCGCATTGTTCGCTTCGAAATCGCAACTCCGGAACCGGAGCAGCTAAGCAAGACGATGGCAATCCTGGGGCTCGATGTAAAAATCGCAAAAGCCGAAAAAGCACAACTTCGCGCGACCATTGCAGGTCCAAAGGGTGAGCTTGCCCTCACCAGCTAAAAGACATAAACGCAAACAAGGCTCGGTGCGATCCCTTGCCAGTTTGGGTATTGCCGGGCAACCCGCAGAGCATGCTATACTTTGAAACCCGTCCAGGCTCGTTTTCCGGCTGTGCGGATGGTTTGTAACGGATTCGAGGCCCAGCCCGGCGAGGCGGGCTGCAAAGCGCCTTTTAGCAATTAGGGGGGAATATCGCAGAACGCAGCTTCCGGCAGAGCGACCGTATCCGAGTTAACGAAAGGATCCGGGCGCGCGAACTCCGGGTGATTGATGAAGAGGGCGGCCAGCTTGGCGTCATGCAGCCGTTCGAAGCGCTGAAGTTGGCGCGCGAGCGCGGGCTTGACTTGGTGGAAATCTCGCCGACGGCGGATCCGCCAGTTTGCAAGATCACCGACTACGGCAAATACCTTTACCAGGCCAACAAAAAAGCTCACGAACAGCGCAAGAGCAGCCGCGGCTCGCAGCTCAAAGAAGTAAAGTTTCGTCCCGCGACCGCCGAGCACGATTATCAGGTTCGCAAGAATCAGATCATCCGTTTCCTCGGCGACGGCCACAAAGTTCGCGCCATGATTTTTCATCGTGGCCGCGAAATGGCGCATCAGGAAGTTGGCCGTGCAAAGATGAACCGCTTGCTGGTGGAAATTGCCGACCAGTGCCAGATTGAAACGATGCCGCGCATGGAAGGCAACGTCCTGGTAGCTCTGCTAGCGCCGAAAAAAGGCGTCTCGGTGGCCAAGCCCAGTGGACAATCCACGGCCAACGCTCAGCAATCGCAGTAGCCTTTGTTCTTGTCGCCGAATTTGTAGGGGCACGGCACGCCGTGCCCAGTCTAAACCGGGCGCAAAGTTTTCAAGCTTCTAGGCGCCAAAAAATCTTAGGAGACTTTCAAGTCATGCCACGGAATTCGACGAAACCAAAACTGAAACTGAAAACCCATCGCGGCGCGAAAAAGCGTTTCAAAATCACTGCGAACGGCAAAATCAAACGCATGCACTCCGGCAAGCGCCACCTCATGGGCACAAAGGCCCCCGGCCGCATGCGCAAACTAAAAAAGCTGACGCTGGTAAGTCCCAGAGATGTAGCCGCCGTCAGACAAATGCTTCCGTACGGCTGAAAGCCGTAAAGCTTTTCAAGCGCGTCCTTATGTAACACACGCGCAAGAATTTTCTTCGTAGGGGCACGGCACGCCGTGTCCTTCCGATCTAAACGCAGGACGCAAGTCCCGCGCATCGTGCCAGGCAGCGCTTCACGGGTGCCTGCCGGCCGATAAGCCGCAAAAAAGTTTGCCGCAAGGCAAACGAAAAAGCGGCCAGCAACAAATCAGAGACAAACCCGCTGCCGAACGCGTTTTCCCCGCGTGCGCGCATCGCCTTTGTCTCCCAACTTAAGGAGAAAAACCCATGGCACGCGTAAAACGCGGCACAAAACGCCGCGCTCGCCGTAAAAAGTACCTCAGACGCACAAAGGGCTTCTTTCTAACAAAGAGCAAGCTCTACCAATCCGCGCAAGAAGCCGCGAATCGCGCCGACCGTTACGCCAAGCGCGACCGCCGCGTAAAAAAGCGCGAATATCGCAAACTCTGGATCCAGCGCATCGGCGCAGCCGCCCGCAACAACGGCATCACCTACGGCCAGCTGATTCATGGGCTGAAAGCCGCCAGCGTCTCGCTCGACCGCAAAATCCTCGCAGACATTGCGGTAAAAGACCCTGCCGCCTTCACAAGCTTGGTCGCCAGCGCCAAAGCCGCGGCTCCGCCTCAACAAGCCAAAAAGGCGTCGTAGCTCTTTGGCCGGGCCCAGCAAACCGTCATTTCGAACGGAGCGGGCCGACGCTTTTTCTTTCGCGTTCGCTCTTGCGAACGCGTCGGCCCGCGGAGAGAGAAATCTCTCTTCGATTTCTGAGGGGGCCCGTAATATAACGAATGGCGCCGCTTTTGGAATTGTTCACCTTTTGCCCTGACTTCTCTTGTAGGGGCACGATACATCGTGCCCCTACGGTGTAATCTATCTCGCTGACTATGCCGAACATCGAAAATTCGACCGGTAAGACTCTCGCGGCTCTCGGTGTTTCGCAACCGGTCCAAGTTGTGCCACTCTTCGCCGAAATCCGCTCGCGATTCGATGACGAGGTCGACGGAGAACATATCGATGTGCAATGGAAGCAATTTCGCGACAACTGGCTGGGCCGCAAATCCGGTGTCCTCGCGCAAATCACCGACAACTGGCTAAAACCTGCGCCGCCCACCTTGAAGCCAGCGGTTGGTGCCGCACTGAATGAACTTCGCGCCCACGTGGAAGCGAGAATCGAGGAGCGGCGTGTTGCCATCGAGAAAAAAGAGGAACAGTGGGCCCTCTCAGGTGCTCAATACGACCTCTCTCTCCCTGGCGTCCAACGCCCCATCGGCTCGCACCACCTCATCCGCCAGGTCTTTCAGGAAATCGAAGACATCTTCGTCTCCATCGGTTTCTCGGTCGTCGAAGGCCCCGAAATCGAAACGCCCTATTACAATTTCGAAGCCCTCAACATTCCCGAATTCCATCCCGTCCGCGACGACATGGACACCTTCTATCTCGACCTTCCAAAAGGTTCTCCAACTCCGCTGCTTCTCCGCACCCACACTTCGCCAATGCAAATCCGCACGATGGAAAAGCGCAAGCCTCCCGTGCGGGTCATCGTTCCCGGCAAGGTCTACCGCCGCGACAATCCCGACGCCACGCACTCCTTCATCTTCCATCAAGTCGAAGGTCTCGCCGTCGATTCAGATATCACCTTCTGCGATTTCACCGGCACCATCGAATATTTCGTAAAGCAATTTTTCGGTCCCGGCGTAAAAACGCGTTTCCGTCCCAGCTATTTTCCGTTCACGGAGCCGAGCGTCGAATTCGACGTCTCCTGCATTTTCTGCGGCGGCAGCGGCACAAGCGCCGGCGGTGGCACCTGTTCCAAGTGCAAAGGCGCCGGCTGGATCGAACTTTTCGGCGCAGGCATGGTCGATCCCGCCGTCTACGGCTTCGTCAACTACGACGCTAAAAAAGTCAGCGGCTTCGCCTTCGGTATGGGCATTGACCGCCTCGCCATGCTCAAATATCAAATCGACGACATTCAAGTCTTTTTCCAGAACGACGTCCGTTTCTTGCGCCAATTCCCATGAACTCTTCGCAAATAATTTCGCTTATGCAAAAAAGGTGCATTCGTGGCTGACGAACTCGCCGTCCTGAAAGAGCGCCTCCTCGACTCCATTCGGCGCGAAGGCTTCGCGCTTTATTACGGCGCGTTTCCTGGCGATAATCTGCCGCAACTCGCTTGGAACCTCGAGCTTGCGCCTGATCCGGACCAGTTCTTGCAGGCGGCGAAATTGCAAAACGTTCGCCTCCTCTACGTCAATTGGGTGGTATTCACGCGCGACGCCATCGACGATAACGTCTTGCAGGCCGCCGAAGGCCGGGAATTGACCGAATCGCAAACGGCTTGGCTCAACGACCATAACAACCGCCTCGAAGAATTCCGCGAGTATGCCGGCCAAACCGCTTCCGTTAAAATCGGTTTTCTCCTCGATGGCGTTTTTCATTTCTTATGAGCGCGTTCACGATTGGTATGAATCCTTTGGCGCGCTCATTGACGAGGAGATGCCGGAGGCCTGAGCCGGATCGCGAATTCAGGTTGTTCCGTGCTGCGAAAAAAGGGAACCATCGTTTCGATATGACTTTTGCCGATTCCAAAGAGCGCTTCTCCGCCCGCGTAGCCGACTATCTTCGCTATCGCCCCGGATATCCCTCCGGCGTCCGTGATATTCTCCGCGCCGAATGCAGTCTCAAGTCCGGTCATGCCGTCGCCGACATCGGCTCTGGCACCGGTTTTCTGAGCGAGATTTTCCTCAAGAACGGCAACCGTGTCTTCGGTGTCGAGCCCAATGAAGCCATGCGCCAGGCCGGCGAAGAATATCTTGCCTCTTACGACGGTTTCAACAGTGTGGACGGCTCGGCGGAATCCACCACCCTCGATGATTCCAGCGTTGATTTCGTCACCACGGGACAGGCTTTCCATTGGTTCGATCAAAATGCCTCTCGCAAGGAATTTGCGCGTGTCCTGAAACCCGCTGGCTGGGTCGTCGTCATCTGGAACGAGCGACTCACGGACGCGACTCCCTTTCTCCGCGATTACGAAGCCTTGCTTCGAAAATTCGGCACGGACTATGCCCGCGTGAAAGAAAGTTATCCAAGCGCGCAGCACATGTGTGATTTTTTTAGTGAGGGCGCATACTCCTCGCACGAACTTCCAAATTTTCAGGAATTCGATTTTGATGGCCTCGCCGGACGCTTGCGCAGCAGCTCCTTCAGCCCCGCGCCGGACCATCCAAATTACGCCCCGATGATGGCCGAACTCCAAAGAATTTTCGGCGCCCACAATCAGGATGGCCACGTTCGCCTCGAATACACCACCCACGTCTATTTCGGCCGCCTGGCAGGTAACCAATGACTCTTAGGACCTTCCATCGCGCGGAACGGTCTTGTAGGGGCGTGGCTTGCCCTGCCCTTTTCGCCCGCCCGCGGCACGCGTCGGCAGCCTTTTTCGCTGTCAGCTGTCAGCTGTCAGCTGTCGGCTCCACCAATCACGGCCCACGGAAAATGCGAAGCCCTTCTCCCCGATTCCCTCAACCTTCAACGTTGCACTTTCGACCTCGTCCTCCGATCACGGATTACGGGTCACAGGACACGGACCACAAAGGCAAAAAACGGAGCGCGACCGCCCCATGAAGGTCATCTACAGCTGGGTAAAAGAATTCGTGAATGTCACCGCCTCTCCAAGTGATGTTGCCTCGCGCCTCGCTCTTTCCGGCACCAACATCGGCAGCATCGAAAACGGCCCGCACGGCGCGGTCATCGACGCCGAAGTCGGCTCGAACCGCCCCGATTGCCTCAGCCACTACGGCATTGCCCGCGAACTCGGTGCCGTCTATAAGCTCCCGCTAAAGCCAGTCGCGCCACAGCCGGCCGAAGGCCCAACAAAAGTCAGCGAAGCCGTGGAAGTCGAAATCGAATCTCCTGAACTCTGCGGCCGCTTCACCGCCCGCGTCATTCGGGGCGTAAAAATCCAGCCATCTCCAAAATGGCTGAAAGACCGCCTCGAAGCCAGCGGCATCGCCAGCATCAGCAACGTCGTCGATATCTCCAACTACGTCATGCTCGAACTCGGCCATCCGCTTCACACTTACGACTACGACAAAGTCCGCGATCACCGCATCGGTGTCCGCCGCGCAAAAGCCGGCGAAAAAATTCGCACGCTCGACGGTCTCGAACGCACGCTCGATTCCTCCCTCTCTGTTGTCTACGATGGCGACGGCTCCCGCGCAGTAGGCATCGGCGGCATCATGGGCGGGGCCGACACGGAAATCTCCTTCTCTACAAAAAACATCCTGATTGAATGCGCCTGGTTCGAACCGATCGCTGTTCGTAAAGCCGCGCGCTTCCTGAAGCTTCACACTGAAGCCTCGACGCGTTTTGGCCGCGGTGTCGATCCCGAAACGGCGGAGGTGGCCTCCCGCCGCGCTGCCGAACTCATCCTTCAACTTGCCGGCGGCGAGCTGCTCTCCGGCGTCGTCGATGTCTATCCCGGCAAACGCCAACCAAAGAAAATTCAGCTGACGCGCGCCGAGTTTCTTCGCGTCATGGGTGCTGACGTTTCCGATAAAGAAATCGAAGCGATTCTCGGCGCGCTCGGTTTCGCTCCCGTTCGAATCGGCGAAAATCGCGGCGCGGAAGGTTCCCTGCTTGCCGCGTGGGAATGCACGCAACCAAGTTGGCGCGCCGAAGTCGAACGCGAAATCGATCTCATCGAAGAAGTCGCGCGCATCCATGGCCTCGATAAATTTCCGCCGCGCCTGCCCGCCGCTCGCCAGGGCGCGCAGCGACTTCCGAAATTCGAGCCGGAATTACGCGTGCGCGAACGCTTAATCGGTCTCGGCTATCGCGAAATCCTTACGATTCCTCACGTCGCCGAAGAACGCGACGCACTTTTCCGCGCCGAAGGCATCGCACCCGCGCGCCTCGCGAATCCGCTTTCCGAAGAAGCCAGCATCCTCCGTTCGAATGGCTTGGTCACCATGGCCGCAGCTCTCGAATGGAATCTCAACCACGGCCAGCGCAACGTCCGCCTCTTCGAAATTGGCCGCAGCTACCGCTTAGAAGGCACGACGTCGTTCGAAACGCCAATCCTGACGATCGGCGCGACAGGCGAAGCCCGCCAAAAAGGAATCCTCGAAGGTGAGAATCCGCGCGAGTACGATTTCGCCGATCTGAAAGGCGACCTCGACGCCATCGGCGCGTTCGCCGGCGGATTCGAATGGCACCAGGGCGGAGCAACATGGACTCATGCAGCGCGCCGCGGCACGATCCACCTACAAGCCGGCAATCCAAATTCCGTCATTTCGAGCGCAGCGAGAAATCTGTCTTCGCTCGACGCCGCTAGCACACCAGCGTATTCATCTTCGCTCGGCGCGGCGAACGCAGCAGCGAACTCAATTCTCCTCGGCGTTGCAGGCCAGCTCGCACGGCGCGTGGCGGAAAAATTCAAACTGCGCCAGGATATTTTCTTGGCGGAAATCGAGCTCGAAGATCTGTACGACGCGATTCGCGCGTCGAAAGAAGCGCGTCGTTATGAGCCGCTTCCGCGCTTTCCCGCCGTCGAGCGCGATTTTTCTTTGCTGCTCGCGGACGGCGCTCCGTTTTCCGATGTCGACAAGGCTATTCGCGCGCTCAAGATAGCGGAAATTTCAGCCGTCCATGCGGCGGATTTGTTTCGCGGCAAGAATGTGCCGGCTGGAAAATATTCGCTGCTCGTGCGCGTGACATTCCAAAGCCGCGAAACTACTTTGACCGATGCGCAGATCAGCGATTTCTCTGCAAAAATTATTTCCGCCCTCGAAAGAAGTCTCGGCGCGCAACTCCGCGCAACTTAGCGTCATCTGAACGACAATTCCTCTGAATTCCAGTCACACCAAGACGGGCACGACGTGTCGTGCCCCTACGGTTAAGCCGACTCTGTAGGGGCGCAGCATGCTGCGCCCCTACAAGCGAGATGTGGTATCTTCGGCTAGTCGATCCTCCATGAGCGCACCGGTAAAAGTCGAAATATTCGGGCAGACGTACGCGATTCGCGGCGAACTGGACGAAGCGTACGTTCACAAGTTGGCGCAGTACGTGGACGAAAAAATGCATGCGATTGCGGCGGCCACGGCAACGGTCGATACGCAAAAGGTTGCGGTGCTGGCCGCGCTGGCCATCGCCGACGAACTCCACAGCTCCCAGGAAGACCGCGGCGACCGTGAAGAGTTAATGCGCGAACAAGCCGAGCGCTGCCTGACGCTGGTCGAGCGCGCCCTGAAACAAACCGCGTGAACGATTCTCCGTCTGCATTTGTGAAATTCTCATCGAGAATTGCGCGCCTCGAAAAACGAATACGATTTCTCATTGCAAAAGCAGATTCTTCGCTGACGACTGTGGAAGGTCGACATTCTTCTCGAAATGCGGAGTACGGTGAATCGCATCTCATTGGCTCCAGGTGGTGGGGGTACGGATCCAGCGGTGGGGGCGGAGTTCGCTTTGGAGCGCGGCGGGAAGCGGGCCTTTGGCGCTGGCGGCGATGTTGGACTCGACGTTTTTGAGTTTGCGCATGCCGGGGATTATGGTGCTGACGTCTTTGTTGTTGAGGATGAAGCGGAGCGCCATTTCGGGCATGGTCATGCCGTCTTTGAGGAGAGGCTTGAGCGCGTCGGCGTGGGCCACGCTGCTCCTGAGATTTTCAGCGACGAAATAGGTGCTGCGCCAATCGTTCTTGGGCCAGGTGCTTTCGAGCGTGAGCGTTCCAGTGAGCGAGCCTTCATCGAAGGGGACACGCGCGATGACGGCGACATCTTTTTCGCGGCATGCGGGAAAAAGCTCGTCCTCGGGATTTTGGTCGAAGATGTTGTAGATGACTTGCACGGCGTCGATGAGTCCGGCGCGCACGGCGCGAATGCCGTTCCACGGTTCCCAGCGATTGAGGCTGATGCCAACGGCGCGGACTTTGCCGCTGCTGCGCAGATTTTCGATGGCGCGTGGCAAGCGCTCGTCGTCGAGCCACTTGTCTTCCCAGGTATGAAACTGGATGAGATCGAGTGTGTCGACGCCGATGTTGGCGAGACTTTTTTCGACGTATTCGACGATGTAGTCGGGCGGAAAACAATCGTCGAGAGAAAATTCGCGGCGGCTGGGCCAGCGGCGATTTTTCGGCGGGACTTTTGTGGCGATGTAAAGTTTTTTGTCGGGCCCGGAGTTCGCGGCGTTTTGGTTGGCGCGCAAAATTTTCCCGAGAAGCTCCTCGCTGTGACCGTCGCCGTAAGCCCAAGCAGTGTCGAAAAAATTGCAGCCGAGATCGACGGAGCGCTGAAGCGACGCGAGCGATTCCGTATCTTCCGAACCGGTCCAGCCGGCGAGTCCCCACATGCCGTAACCAATTTCGCTGACGTTCCATCCCGTGCGGCCGAAGCGGCGGTAGTGCATGGTGTGCTCTCCTTGAGTCGAGGGCACATTATACGGGGAAAAGAAAGGGGGTAGTGGATGGTGAGCAGTGAATGACGGACGTGAGTTGTGATCCGTGTTTCGTGATCCGTGGAGCTCGTGGGAAAATTTGGGAACCCTTTGTTTGATAGATGTGCCCCTACCCGGGGTGTGATGGAAAGTGTGCGCAATTGCATGACGGGATTTGAGTTGCGGGCGTCGCTGTGCGTGACAAAGGAGGTAAAGAAGTAGCGAGGTAATGAAATCCCGGAGCCCCCACCCCCCTGTTTTTTGCAAGAATATGATTCGATGGGGGTTAGGTGGTGGCGGTGTGCGAAGAATATGATTCTAAAGGGGATAGTGGCGAAGGTCAGGTGATGATCCATGGCGGAAAGCGACCGACGACAGAGAAAAGCAGATCCCTCACTACGTTCGGGATGACAACTGGGGGAAGGGGGCTGAACACAGAGACACAGAGCGCGCAGAAGGGGAAGAAATCGGGCGAAGAGGGACTGGTGGTGGGATGGCAGGTTGCTGGGGTGAACCCTTACTTGGTAGGATTGTAAGCATGGTAGCATAGTTACTAAGTGTCAATAGATTTTCTGTTTACTGTATAGGTCATTCGAACGCAGAGGGGCGGATTCGAAGGGGAATGGCGGAAGTCGAGAGGTTTGAGGGAGTTGGTGGGATTGAGACGGTTTGGTGAGACTGTGGAAGCGTCAGGGGAGGAGAGATTTCTCTCTTCGCAAGCCGACCATTTCACAGGAGTGAAATGGAAAGAAAAAACGGCGGCTTGTTTCGTTCGAAATGACAGTTTGGGCGGCGTTGGCGGGAGGAGCGAAGAGCTGGGGAACCGTGAGGTGGCGTGGCTCGACGGTGTGGTGGGGGCGGCTGCGCTGTAATTAAGAGGGCGCGGGCTCGCGTTGGTTCGGGGCAGCTTGCCTGGCAAATCCAACGCGAACCTGGTGTACAGCCTCATCCTAAGTTACGGCCCCCGCACAGACGCATAGACATCGCGGAGCTAGTGCGTGATGGTGATGGTAAGCGTGGCGGAGTGGTTGACGGCAGCCGCGCCGCTGGCCGATGCGGACACGGAGACCATGCTGGTTCCTACAGGCGTGCCGGTGTTTTGTCCGGAGGTTTGAGAGCCGCTGCAGGAAGCCAGGCCGGAGACCGCTACCAGCAAGGCCAGGAACGCCACGAGGTTGAACCCAGAGAGCATTTGCTTGCGACGGCGAGCGCCGATGCCAAACAGCAACATCAGACCCGGGAAAATAAAAGCGTAAGCAAAGCGCTGAGAGGATGGCGTGAGCGGCTGCAAGGCCGCGCTGGCGGCAGTGGTGGTTACGGTGAGCGTGCTGGTTGCCGGCGCACCGCTGGGGGTGACGGAAGAAGGATTAAAGGAGCAGGCCGCGCCGGTTGGCAGCCCACCGCAGACAAAACTGACCTTCGAATTGAATCCGTTTTCAGGCGTGACCGTGAATACCGCTTGCCCACTTTGACCCGCAACGATAGTGAGAGTAGCCGGGCTTACGGTCAGCGTGAAGTCGGGAGCGGGCGCGTTGATGGTATAGGCCGCCGTGGCCACGGCGCTGTTGGAGAAGCCGGAGGAGGCGGCGATGGCCTCGATCGTTTCCGTGGAGCTGACGGTAATCGGAGCTGAGAACACAGTGGATGCCGTGGTAGGTGTTGTCCCGTTGGTTGTGTAAAAGATCGTGGCTCCCGGCGTTGTGTCGGAGATCGTCACGGTTTGCGACGAGGTGTACGTTCCAGCCGCGGGCGAAAAGGTTGGCGTCGCCGCTAGAGGAATCGTACTGATGGTGTAGGCGGCGCTTGCCACGGCGCTGTTGGAAAAACCATCGGCTGCGGCAATGGCCTCGATCGTTTCCGTGGCGCTGACTGTAATCGTACCGCTGTACACGGTGGACGCCGTGGTAGGTGTGGTCCCGTCGGTCGTGTAATAGATGGTGGCACCAGCCGTAGCGTCGGAGATGGTCACCGTCTGCGACGATGCGTAAGTGCCTGCCGCCGGACTGAAGGTTGGCGTGGCTGTTGTCGCCGGGGTGAGCACGAAGCCGTGAAATACGCCGTTCGTGTCCACGTAAAGTCCGGTAGCAGCCCCAGCCGCGTTGAGGCTGGTGGGGAGCGTTCCCGAGATCATGCCTGAGGTGCTTGCGCCCGGAGCATCGAGGGGCGCGGTGATCGTGCCAGTGGCAGCAGCGCGCAAGAAGCCGTGGTTCACGCCGTTCGCGTCACCATAGATTCCCACTATGTCCCCTGTCGGGTTGACGCTGGTGGGGACGGTTCCCGGAATAAAGCCTGTCGAGCCTGCGCCTGATACATCGAAGGTAGTGAAGGTAGGCGTGGCGCTAAGCGCGGTGTACACGAAGCCGTGAAATGCATCGTTGGTGTCGGTATAGACTCCCGTGATGTCTCCCGCCGAGTCGATGGCGAGAGGGGCGGTTCCCATAAACTTAAATACGTTGCTCGTGCCTGTGCCGGTACCCGCGCCCGGAGCATCGATGGGGGCGGTGATTGTGCCATTGGCAAGCCGCACGAAGCCGTGAGTCGATTGATTTGCATCCACGTAAAATCCGGTGACGTCTCCCACCGTGTCGACGCTAACGGGGACGGTTCCCTGCGTGGTGCTCGTACCTGCGCCCGTAACATTGAAAGTGGTGAAGGTGGCCGTGCCGTTGGCAACAGTACGCACGAAACCGTGCCGGCCGGCGCTCGCGTCCACATAAAATCCCGTAATTATATTGCCAGCGGTGTTGATGCTCAGGGGGAGGGTTCCCCGGTGCTTGGTGGTCGTAGGCGCCCCCGTAGCGTCGAACTCGGTGATCGTGCCCGTGGCGGCAGCGCGCACGAAGCCATGATACGCGTTGTTACTGTCAAAATAGATCCCCGCTATGTCCCCGGCCGTGTCGATGATGTCAGGGAATGTTCCCTGATTCAGTCCGGTGCCTGCATCCGGGGCGTTAAATTCGGTTATGGTGCCAGTGGCACCAGCGCGCACGAACCCGTGGGCCACATTGGGTGCGGTAAGGTAAATACCGGCGATGTCTCCCTCCGCGTTGATGCTTACGCCGATGGTTCCCTGAAGCATGGTCGTGCCTGCGCCCGGAGCGTCGAAGGAGGTAATGGTGGGCGTGCTGCCCCCGGAAGCCTGCGGCCGTGCAGGCGTCTTGGCCCAAACTCGTGTCAGCACGTCCTCTTTCAGGCACGCAGCTCCCAGGGCCAGCAGAGTGAGGCAGACGATGGCTACCGCACCAACCCTTCGCAGGGGGTGGGGAGCCTTTGCGATTGCACCGGCGACGCGCGGAAAAACCGAACGGTGAACAGACAGATAAGCAAAGAATGGACGACGCATGAATACTCCCCCGACTCTGACTTGGAACGGATTTGCAGGTCGGGCGATGCTTACAATAGTCCGCACTCACGTCAAGAGGTGCAGCGGCGAGATGATATGAAGTTGGTATGAAATGAATCTGAAAGGCGCGGGAAGCAGCTGGCTGAGCTAGGCGAGCAGACACTCCAGAATCGGCTCAAGGTATTGAAAATGCAGGGTATATTCCAAGGCTGGAATTCAATAAGCTAGACAAGCCGAAAGGTCGAGCAGAACACGACAAGTCCGAGGTTATCTGGACGGATCTGCCGGTCGCGCAGGCCGGATGCGGGTGTCAGTGTATGTCGTTGGGAACAAACTCTGTTTTGCAACCGACCAGGCATCGCACCTTTTGGAATTCAGCTTCTTCCACTTTAGTGAAAGGATGGGCGTTTTTTCCGTTTAGGTAGAACTGTGCATGAGCGCTGCGGAACCCGTCATCCGCGAGGACGGAGACCAAATTGAAATTTCTGTCGAACTCATACCAGATGATGCAAGCGGGGAATTGCGAGCATTCCTGAACCGAAAATCGAATCCTGCCAGATTCGATGGTAGGCTCCTCGCCATCGTTGTAGACAGACAATGTCTTATTCATATCGCTGCGAGGAAACAACAGTCGGAGCCTCTCCTGGGCAGCGCCCATACCATGGATTTGGATCTCCGGCCGCGCCGCCTCGATGGAAGCACCGAAGACGCGATCCGAATCCAGTACGACCAATGTCGCTTCGTGGTAACCGTTGCTAATTCCAGTGGCTACAATTTCCTGTTTCCCGTCGCCATCCAAGTCGGCCACTGTGAGGTGCTGTAGGTGCCCGGAATGCCAGTACTCCGAGAGAGTCTTGCCGTTCGCATCGACGATGGCTACCTGATCGGGATACATAGGGTTATGAAAGCTTGAAACGACGATTCGAGGAGGCGTCTTAGTCGTCGCGTTCAGAATCCCGAGACCCGCGACCTCGAACGTCGCCGGATTTCCCTCGAGCTCAGGCAGCACTTTTCCGGAGGTCCAACGCCACTTCTCTTTGCCTCGATCCGAATAGCAGATGAGCGTTGTTGAAAACGACCATGGCCTAACAGCAGGGTGGTAGAGAAAAAGCACGCTAGTGTGTCCTTTACCGCCAAAATCCACGAACCAGATACGCTCCGCGATTCCGTGCTCATAGTAGCTGGGCCAGAATCCGTCAGGAAAGCTCTTGCTCCAAAGTCCCTTTCCGTCCGCGTCCAAAATCGTGAGGGTCGTCCCGTCCAGGCGGCCAGACTGGGGCTGGCCATGCCCCGCCAGAATTCGAATGGAGATGTAGGCCACGATGGCAAAAGCAGCTATCGGGGCCAGAATCTTCAACATTCTGCGGCGATTCGCTTGCGGCCCCGCTGGATGATCCCCTGGCGCTCGTTCCTCTGAACCCCCACGAGGCATGGCTGCTATCCAACGCTTCATCTGCGTCCCATCCGCTGAGGATGCCGAACGATTGGGGAGGAAAATTGTGATGGAGTCGTTCTGACCCTCGCCGCTGTAATAAGACTCCAACGCATTCCGCAGCCGATTCATCTCAGTGGCCACGTCCGCGGCACGCTTCGTTCTGGTCTCCTCCGGCCACAGCTCTTGAATCACCAGGTCAGGCTTGAGTTTGGTTTGCGAATCCATGTATTTGAAGAGAATCTCGAGCAACTTCTTGAGCTGGCCCTTGCTGGCGAAGTTCTGGCTGCGAAGGATTCTATCGATCTGGTCGCGAACGGCTATGGGATCCACGGGCTGTGCGAACTCCGAGACGCGGCTGCTGCGCCGATGTATTAAGGAATTCAATACTCCCGAAGCAGCGGGAGCCGAAGTCTTACTTATATCGATTCGAGTGGCCTAACAAAGCCGTGGGTAAAATATACTTCATCACCGAAAGAGGACAAAACGAATTTCGATTCTTGGAGATTACGCCAAATATGGGAAATGCCTGCCGGTGGACGGCGGACGGACCGCGAGGAGGGTTGCCAAGTATTCGGCGCACGATTGAGCCCGGGAGATTGGGCCGCAGATGACCCAAGTTAGTAGCGCCAGCTCGTGGTATCGGCTCCTTGAGGAGCGGATTCGAGCATGTGGGCGGCGGCGGCTTTTAAGACGCGTTGGGTGAAAGTTAAGCCGCCTTCGCGGGTGGTAGACCCTGGGGGGCCGGTGTAGCAGTGAGGTTGGTCGACGCCGTAATCGAAGGTGGCGTCAGAGTGGGGCGCGGTGGTGGAGTCGAGGGCGTGCTGCATTAGGTGGACAGCGCCATCCAGGAAGAAGGTATCCGCTGTGCCTACCATGACGTGGAGTTTGCCTTGGAGCTTGGGGCCGAGGGTTTTCCAGTCGCGCTGCATGATCGCGGTCAGATCGTAGTGGTCGCGCCAGTAGGCGGCGACTTCACGATTGATAACGCCGGTGCGCTGATTCCAGATTTCGGCGGGATAGCCATCCGCACCGACGGGGCTGAAGACGGCTTGCCAAATGTCCCACTGCTCGCCGGAGCGGCCGTGCGTGCCGAGGACGAGCTCCCACCGATTGGTGCCTTCCGTGGTGGCGAGGATGAGGCCGGGCGGAGTGCGCATTTCGGATTGGGCGATGCGGCCGAAGGGGCCGATGGTCCAGTAGGCGTTTTTGTCCTCGTAGATGTTGACCATCTGATAGGCATGGAAATCGACGGGGTCGGGACAGGCGCCCCAGGCCCCGTTGAAGTCATCGGGATAGAAGATTTGCGTGGCTAACGTTTCCCAACCGCCGGTGCTGCCGCCGTAAACGGCGCGGGCCCACCCTTGGCCGATGCCGCGGAATTCTTTTTCGATTTGGGGTATGAGTTCGCGATTGATGGCTTCGCCGTAGGGGCCGAGGTTCGCGGAATCGACGGCGTAGGAATCGTCATAATAAGGATTCGCATGCTGGATGAGGAGAAGAAGCATGTGGGGGAGCTTGCCGGTGGTCCAGTCCTGATAGAACTGATATTGGGTTTGGGCGCGCTCGAGGGCGAAGCCGGTTTCATCGGCCGCGGGCGGGGTGGTGCGGAAGCCGCGAAAATCTGCGGGGAAATGACCTTGATTGACGAGGAGCGGATAGTGTGCGTTGGGATGAGAGGCCCAGCCTTCGGGGATAACGACGATGGCGCCGAGGTACATGGGACGGCCCCAGAATTTGGTGAGAACTTCACTTTTCATTTTGATGTGCTTGACCCACTCGGTGTCTTTGGGCGGGTCGATGGGCGGGACGATTTTGGTGAGATGGATTTGGATAGGGGATGCAGTCGCGTTGGCGGGATCGATGTGAATTTTTTCGGGGACGCTATAGAAATTGCCGGGCTTGGAATTCCAGTGCTGGCCTTCGCCTTCGTCCATGGGGAGCTTGACGGTGTGGCCGTCGGCGCGATGGAAAGTGGTGTATTTGTTGAGGACGCCTTGGACCCAATAATCGCCGGCGGCTATGTCGCGGAAATTGGCGGTGGGGTAGCCGAGAGCGTCATCGTTAATGAAGGCAGGCTGGCCGGGGGCGAGCGCGTCGATGTCCGTGCCGAAAACTTGCTGGGAGTGGACTTCGACTTCCAGGATTTGGTCGCGCGGTTCGGGGTCGTTGGTGGTGGAGATGACGACGAAGACGCGGCCGTCGAGAGCAGATGGGCTGAGATCGGAAGAGAAGGAGATGGCGAAGCGAGGTTGCGCGGAGGGGGATTTTGCGCGCGGGGGTTGCGGAGCCGCGTGGAGAATGGCGACGCACGCCGAGAGCGCGGCGAAAATTGCTAAAGCGCCGCGGACAAATTTGCGGGCAGCGCCGCGCGAGGCAAGACAAATGGTTTCTGACAAAAAGGGCATGAGCGTTTTCCTTCGCGAAATGGGGATTGTGTTTTGCGAGCCGGGCCATTGTAACGGAGTGCGGCGGGAATGTCTGCGCCGAGTGCACGCGTGAATCCGAAAAGAAATGGCGCGGCGCCGGCCTGGATCAAGCTGCTACTTTGGCGTCTTTTTTGCTGTTTTTGCGGGCCTTCTGAAGGACTTCGCGCTCGGCGCGGACCCAGTCTTCGAGAGGATTGCCGGGAGCGCCATTGCGCTCGAGATAGATTTCGTAGGCGCGGAGCTGGATTTTCTCCTGAGGGGTGAGCCGCTTGGTGGAGGGAGATTTGCTGCGCGTCGAAGTGCCGTTACCGTTTGTTCTTGCCATATGCTCCTCGCTCAGACCGCGATCCGCGGCCATGTTTCCTGCCTTTCGCGAAATAGTTCTGGCAATGAGGGCCAGATCGTAAATTTAAATTCGCCTCGAAGCAGAAAAAGGCTTCGATAAGCGTCATTAATATTATGAGAGCGAATGGGGCGGAGAAGGCAAATGAAATTTGAATCACGAGAACCGAAATCGGAAATGAGAGCGAGGAGCGGCCGCTCAAGCGCGCTGGGTTAGAAATGGGAAGCGGCTTGTCGCTTGGATGGGCGCGGGGGTATGCTTCGGAGCGCCCGGTTCGTTAAGAGGAACCGACGAGCGAGACGCGGCAAATCTGCGAAGGGGGAATTAATGAGAAAGCAATTGGGATTGATGATCGCGGCGCTGCTGGCGAGCGGAGTGGCTTGCGCAGCACAGGATGCGGCTCCGGCGGGGCCGGTGGCGAATCCGGTGACGACGACGGTAAAAGGACAATTGACGCGATACGAGAAGAATATGGTGGAGGCGGCAGATTCGATGCCGGCGGAGAAATTTAACTTTAAGCCGACGGCGGAGATGAATACGTTCGCGCACCTGACGATGCACATCGCCATGTCGAACAATTTCTTGTGTTCGAAGATTTCGGGGCAGGCGGCTCCGGAAGTGAAACTCACCGATACGGACGCGAAGGACAAGCTGGTGGCGGCGCTTAAGGCTTCCTTTGAATATTGCAGCACAGCATTGGCGGGAGTCGATGACTCGAAGCTGGGGGATTCGCTGACGCTGTTTGGGAACCGGCAAACGACGCGGGCGGGTGCGTTGATTGCGTTGAGCGACGATTGGTACGACCACTATGGGGCGCAGGCGGTGTACCTGCGGCTGAACGGGATTCTGCCACCGACGGCGCAGGCGGCGAAGAAATAGGGATAGAAGCACCGCGGTGGGAGACCGATCCTGTTCTCGCAAACTTGGGAGATTTCGCAGGCCACTTCTCAATGTGAAACATAGAATTGAGAGCAGGTTGAGAAAATCTTGTTGGGAGCCTGCCGCGCTCTTGCGGCTGCTGTTCTAACGGGCGTACTGCACCTTTTCCTAAGTGATTTTATTTCAGCTATTTATGGTTGGCTTAGCCGGTTCTTTGCGGCGCTGGAACTTGTCCTGAAAAAGCTCGGAAGGTTGGTTAGCGGACTGCAAGATTAGTGCGACAAAGGGGAGAGGCGATGGTGTGGGTGGTGCCAGAGCCGATTCACCTACCTCTGCTTTAAGGCCGCACAATGACAAGACATGAACGCAGGACTCGGTACGGCGCGATAATTGGCTGCGCACTTTTGGCGCTGCTGTGCATGATGCCAGGGCGCGCGCAAGAAGCGGACCGCAAAATACTGAAAAAGGTGGACGCACAGTATCCCTCGATTTTGAAACGCAGGGGTATCGGCGGAACGGTGCGCATGAAGGTGGCCATCCGCGCAGATGGGACCGTGAAAGACGTTCAAGTGCTCGGCGGAAACCCGGCATTGGCCGATTCCGCGGAAAAAGCTGTTCGGCAGTGGAAATTTGCGCCGGGCGGCGAGAGCGCGATTACCGTGGCGGTTGCATTCGATCCGAACTCTTAAGCAATCCAGTTTTTCCCAAATCAAAAAATTGCAAAAGTGAAAGTGCCGAGTGAATCGTCGCACGTGACTCGTGCAAACCTCGCCGAGCAAGAAGTTTGCACCCCAACACTATTTCTTAGCTCTGCGCACACAAAACGCACGCATTTTTGCGGTTCGATCGTCAACGCGGGACAGGACCAAAGGGAGTCTACATCCCTCCGGCGTTAGACCTGGAGAACGTCGCCTTCGCGGGCGGTTGACTGATACAGAACCGGAATGATGAAGAAACCGAGAAGCAGGCGCGACAGCAAACCTGCCACGATGACGATGGCGAAAGGCTTTTGCGTGTCGGAGCCGACGCCGGTGGACAAAGCTGCCGGCAGGAGACCAAGACACGCAACAAGGGCCGTCATCATGATGGGGCGCAGGCGCATGAGCGCGGCTTCGTGCGTGGCTTTGCGAATGTCGTGACCTTCCAGACGGAGTTTGTTGATATAGCTGACGAGGATGACCGAGGTTTCGACGGAGACGCCCATGAGAGCGAGCAAGCCAAGAATGCTGGAGACGCTGAAGGGGGTGTGCGTGAGTTTGAGGGCGATGAGCGCGCCGACAGGTTCCGTCATTACTACTTCGAGGGCGATGATGACGGGGAACTTTAGATTGCCGTAAAGGGCAAAAAGGATCATGAAGATGAGCAGAATAGTGAGCGGTCCGATGATATAGAGCTGGGATCTGGCCTCGACTAGCTCGCTGTACTCACCGCCCCAATCGAGATGATAGCCCTCAGGGAGTTGCACGGCCTTGGCGACGGCAGCCTGCCCGGCGTTGACCGTTCCTTCGAGGTTGCGGCCTTCCACGGAAAACTGAATGCCGATGTAGCGAGAATTGTTTTCGCGATAAATGAAGGAAGCTCCGGTGCTTTCCTTGATGGTGGCGAGCTCGGAAAGGGGAATCTGCTGGCCGGCGGGCGTGGGAACAAGAAGATCGCCGATGTCGCGGGCGCTGGAGCGGTACTGTGGCTCCATGCGAACAATGAGGTCAAAAAGTTTTTCACCCTGAATGACCTGGGTGGCAGCCTGTCCGCCGATGGCGGCTTGCACGACGGCTTCGACGTCGGCGACGTTGATGCCGTAGCGGGCGATCTTGGCGCGGTCTGCGTCAATGATCAGGCTAGGCTGGCCGAGTTCGCGGACGACGGTGAGCTCCTTGAAGCCGGGAGTCTTGTCAAGAACGTTGCGGATTTCGACGGCCTTTTTCTCGAGAACATCGAGATCGGGGCCGAAGACTTTGACGGCCAGAGAGGACTTGAGACCGGTGAGAGCTTCGTCGACGGCGTCTTCCGCGGGCTGGGTAAAGTTAAAGATGATGCCTGGGTAAGCCGAGAGCGTTTTGTCGAGGTCGCGGCTCAGCTCCTCCTTGGTGTGAATGGAGCTTGATTTCCATGAGGCGTCGCCGTAAGGCTTCAATCCGACATAAAACTCGCAATTGAAAAAACCGGTGGGATCGGTGCCATCATCAGGGCGGCCAAGCTCGGAGCCGACGACAGTAACTTGCGGATACTTCGAAATAATGTCGCGGACTTGCGGGGCGAATTTAGCGGCGTCTTCGAAAGCAATGGTGTAGGGCATGGTCGCTCGGACCCAAAGCGCGCCTTCATCGAGGTGCGGCAGAAACTCACCACCGATGAGCGGAACAAGAAGCAAAACGCTTCCGAAGATAAGGACAGCAGCCAACAAGGTGAGCGCAGGGTGACTGAGGCACCAGTCGAGGCGTGCGGCGTAAAAGTCGCGGATCCATTCAAAGACGGGGTTCTTTTTCTCGCGAACACCCTTTGTGAACCAATAGGAGGCGAGCACGGGAACGAGAGTAAGCGTAAGGATAAGAGCGCCCACGAGAGCGAAAGCCATGGTGTCCGCCATGGGGTGGAAAAGCTTGCCAGCCGGGCCAGTCAGGGCATAGATGGGTAGATAACCGGCGATGATGACTGCAACGGAGTAAAAGATAGGGCGGTCGACGTCACGAGCAGCGGCGAGGATGACTTCGTTCAGTTCGTATTCCTGCCCGTGGCGCTCATTAAGCTCGCGATAGATGTTCTCGACCATGACGATGGTGCCATCGATGATGATGCCGAAATCGATGGCGCCGATGGAGAGCAGGTTGGCGGCCTCGCCGGTGGCGTGGAGAAAAATGAAAGCGAACAAGAGGGCGAGAGGAATGGTTAAGGCTGTGATGACAGCGGCGCGGAAACTAACCAAGAAGAAAAGCAAGACGAGGAGAACGAGGACCATTCCGCGGAGCAAGTTCCATTCCACGGTGTCGGTGGTGACGCGGACGAGATCGCTGCGGTCATAGTACGGGCGGATTTTGACGTCCGGCGGCAGAACAGTCTTGTTAAGCTCTTCGGTTTTTTTCTCGACGCCTCGGAGGACATTTTGCGTCTGCTCGCCGCGGCGCATGAGGATGACGCCTTCGACGGCGTCGTCGTTGTTCTTCCCTTTGTCCTGGAAGCCGAAGATACCGAGCCGCGGGGCATTGCCGATGACGACTCGGCCGATGTCTTTCACGCGGATGGGCACGCCATTGCCGCTGCCGACGACGACTTCGCCGATGTCGTCAGTGGTTTTGACGAGACCGAGACCTCGAACGTAATAAAACTGGCCGCCTTGGGAGTAGAAGCCACCGCCGGTGTTGGCGTTGTTGGCGGTGAGGGCGTTGATAACCTGCACGATGGGCAAGTGATAGTTGTAGAGCTTAACGGGGTCGAGGAGCACTTGGTACTGCATGGTGGGGCCGCCGAAGCCGGAATCATCGGCCACGCCGGGAACGCTGCGGTAGGCGCGTTCGATGATCCAATCCTCGAAGGTGTGAAGTTCCATCGGCGAGCGGTCGGGACTTTCGATGACGTAGCGATAGACGAGGCCGCTGGGACTGAAGAGCGGAGCCATGCTGGGCGTGACGCCAGAGGGAAGTGAGGCGTCGCTAAGACGCTCGAAGACTAGATTGCGAGCGAAGTATGGATCCGTACTCTCTTCAAAGGTAAGAATGACGTCCGAAAGCCCGTAAAGGGAAATGGAACGCATGACCTTGAGGTTGGGCGTCCCGTTCATGGCGAGCTCGAGCGGAAGAGTGGTGAGGCGCTCGACTTCTTCGGCAGCGTGGCCGGGCCACTGGGTGATGAGCTCGACCATAGGCGGGGAAAGGTCGGGATAGGCATCGACCGGCATGCGGCGGAAGGATTCTGCGCCGGCGACCACGATCAATAGAGTGATCATCAGGACTAAGAAGCGCTGCCGCAGGGCGAATTGGACAATGTGATGGATCATCGTGGTTTCTTTCGGCCGTGTCTCCCTTTAATGCTCCAAGGAATTCTTGAATTGCAGAAAGAGGCTGCCGTCGCCGACAACATGTTCGCCTTCCTTGAGGCCGCCGGTAATCTGGGTGCGGCCTGCGTGGCTGTCGCCAAGTTGAACCGAGCGGCGTGCAAATTCGTTTTGTTTCGCAGAGTCCTGAACGTAGACAAAGGGCTGATTTTCAGTGTCGCGCAAGACGGAAGCGTCCGGAACGGTCAGGGCATTGGCGATGGCGCCGGCATTGACGGAAGCGGTGACGTACATATCCTTTTTGAGTTTCTTGCCGGGATTTTCCGTAACAATACGCGCTTGGAGAGTGCGCGTGTTGGGATCGAGCGCGGAGGCGATGTAAGAAATTTTTCCGTGAAACGTGTCGGGGTAAGCGTCGGTGGTGATTTCCACGCTGTCTCCGGGATGCACATCGGCAACTTCGTCCTGGTAGACATTGACGAGGACCCAGACGGTGCTCATGTCCGAAATAGTGAAGACCTGGGTGGCGCCGGCTTGCAGCAATTGGCCGGGGCCGACGAGGCGCTCGACGATTTCTCCGCTCACGGGGGCCAGGACGGGAATTTGCGAAGTGGTTTTCGGCGGAATTTTTTCGAGCGATTCAGGGTCGGTGATACCCAGCACACGAAGTGCATCTTCGCTGGCCTGGAGATCGGCCTGAGCCTGGCTGCGCGTGGACTCGGCGGTCTGAAAATCGGACTCGGCGATGGCACCATGACTGAAAAGGTCCTGAGCGCGCGTATAAAACTTGTCCGCGAGCAGAAAAGCAGTGCGCGCCTTTAGGTAGGCGGAGCGCGCAGCGGAGTAGTCCGGACTGTTCACGGTGAGCAGCGGCTGGCCGGCGTGGACGGTCTCGCCGGGCGTGACGAAAAGTTCATGAACGGGCCCGCCGATGGCGGCAAAAACCGGAGTCGTTTTGAAGGCGTTGTAGGCCACGGCACCGGTGAGACGGAGAACGCGCGGAAGCGCAGCTTTTTCGACGGAGACCACCTGCACGTGGGCCATCTGTTCGTGTGGAACGGTAAAGAGCGCAGCTGTCTCCGCTTTCGACTCGCTGGCCGAGTAGGAAGTCATCTTGGACTCGGACTCATCAGCACTTCCGCCGCAGCCGGCGAGAGAGAGCAGAACAAGCGCAAAGATCAAAGCGGTGGCCGGAAACATCAAGGCACGAGACTGAAATCTGAGAGTTTTGTTTTTGAAATTCATGGCAGACTCCTGGTTCCAACGGCTTCGCGCATCTGTTCGAGCGCGGTCATATAGCTGGCAAGCGCCTGGCGGTAGGCAAGCTGATTCGAGCGGTAGGTGCGTTCCGAATCGAGAAAATCAAGCAAGCTGGCAGCGCCTTTTCTGTAGGCATACTCGGTGATATCGCGCGATTTCTGGGCCTGGTCGACGTAACCGCCGCGGTAAAGCTGAATAATTTGATCGTTGGAGTGCAAAGCCTCATACGCGTCGACGACGTCCGTCATGACTTGCTCGGAAGCTTCATTTTGCAATTCCTGAAATTGAGTGACGGCATACCGCGTGCGGGCGATTTCGCCCTGATTGCGGTCGAAAATGGGCAGATCAAGATTGAAGTAGAACGCTCCGCTGTTTTGGCCGTTGGTGTGGGTGTAGTCAAAAGTGACGTTCAAATCGCGCTTCCCGTTGGCCTGCGCCAGCGTCTCCTGGCTATGGGCAGCGGTTACGCCCAATTGGGCAGCTTGCAGATCCGGGCGTGTACGAAGAGCCAGCGCTTTCAAATCATCAAGACCATCGTGGACGGGCTGATAGTCGAGCGAGCCTTCCACGTCGTAATTGTCGGGAACGGATTCGAACCCGAGAAACTGACGGAGAGCGGCAAGCGCCTGGACTTTCGAGAGCCTGGCCGCGAAAACGTCCGACTGGAATTGCAGTAACTGCAATTTGATTTTGAGAAGATCCCCTTCGCTCATGTCGCCGGCCTTGAAGCGGGACTCACTGATATCAACGGTCTTCTGAAAACTGTCGTAGTCTTGCTGGGCAAGATCCAGGGTGGATTGCGCGAGCAAGACGTTGATGAATTGCTGAGCGAGATTGAAGGTCAGCTGGCGCTCGTTGTCGGTCACCTGAGCACGCGTTACGGCGGTCGCGTCTTTCGCGGCCTGCAAACGATGCTGGCGCTTCCCGCCGCGTTCAAAGAGATAGCCGATGCCGACGTCGAACTGCGCCTGGTTCGCCAAATAGTTCGTATTGAACTCGCCAGGATTGAAGAGCGGAAAAAATTGCGTATCCCAGGACAGTGTGGGATTGGGGCGAAGATTGGCGGTAATTTCCTGTGCTTGATTTTGAAGAATGGTCGATTGCGCGGCGAGGAGGGCGTGATTGTGCTGCAAGGCAAGCCGAATCGCTTCGTCAAGGGTGATGCGCTTGGGAGGGGGCTGCGTGGTGTCCGCGCGTGGCGGTTCCGGCGCAGCCTGGGCGCCAGATGCAGGCGCAGCAGCCGGAGGATTCTGCTGTGCGAACAAACCGACAGGAAAGGCCAACAGCGCCGTGGCCCATGCCATTCCTTTCCTCATATTGATACTCCTCTACGGTCCCGTGCGGCAGGGACAAGTCCATGTAGTTATGGTGTAACGGACGAAATGGAGAAAACGCCGAGAACTACAGAACGGGAGGGCCGCGAGGAGAGGTCGTGCGGGGGAGTTCTACAGATGGAGAAAGAACGGCGACGAAAACCTCAAGCCTGTCTACGACGGGAACGACGGCCAGATGCAATGTCCGAGTGGTGACAACGGAGCCAGCCGTTGAGCAAAGCTGACAAGGATGCGATCCCGCGGACCCTGCATTCAAATCGGCGCAATAGTGGAATTGCGCCGCAAGGAAGATCATTCCGAGAAGCAGCGCTCCGAACCGTATCTTATTCGGTTTGAGGAACATCTTTATACTAAGACGAAGCTTAGGCTGGATTGGTTGCGGGGTCAAGCAACCGATTGGGTTGGAAGCCAAAAGTTAGCAACAAAGAGAGTGGTCCGGACACCAGAGGTGTTACGCTGGGCTGGGATTCATGGGACGGGATAGAGGCATATTCGGACGAACCACGGCGAGCCGCGCACTGGCGGTCTTTGTGTGCGCCGTGCTGCTGTATTTCGCGGGAGGCGGCAGCCTCCTGCACCAGCACACAAACGGTCCCGAAACAACTTGCCACATCTGCCAGTCACTGCACGCGCCCGTGTTGGCCTCGGCTGCGCCGGAACTGGTCGCCGCTCCCGAGCTGATCGCCCGATTTTCTTCGCTTCCGCAGCGTACCGCCCCGAGCAATTCCTTTTCTCTGCATCGCGCTTCTCGAGCGCCTCCGTCCGCGTAATTCCCATCTCCTGCCAGTGAATCGCACAAATATGCGCTGAGCCCTATCTGGGCCAGCGTGGCCGCCATTTTTCCAGGCGGTCCCTATCCACCAACAAGCAAAAACCCGCAACGGGATGGAGAGAAAATGTTAAAGAATTTGAGGAAATGCTCAATTTTGGCTTTGGTGTTGGTGTTTTCAACGGTGTCCGGCTGGGCGCAGGGAGGGAATTCCGGATCGATTGAGGGAGTGGTGAAGGACCCGTCAGGGAGCGCGGTGCCGAACGCCAAGGTGGAAATATCGCATTCGGTGAGCGGGTTTCATGCCGAGGCCGTCACAGGGGCCGATGGAACTTTCAAATTCACAAACGTTCCGTTCAACCCCTACCACTTGGTCGTTACTGCCGATCAGTTTGAATCATTCACGGAGGATGTGGGTGTGCGTTCGACGGTTCCGGTCACATTACAGATCGCCTTGAAGATAGTCACGAGCACAACCAGCGTGACCGTCACGGAGAATGCCGGCGACCTCATAGAAACTCAATCGACCTTCCACACGGACGTGGACCGCGCGCTGTTCGATACGCTTCCCCTGGAGAGCGCGTCGTCGTCGGTGAGTTCGCTCGTTACACTAACATCGCCCGGCGTTGCGGCGGATTCGAACGGCCTCTTTCACGGGCTCGGAGACCACGCCTCCAACTCATTTTCGGTGGACGGCCAGCCCATCACCGACCAGCAAAGCAAAGTGTTCTCAAACCAGATTCCTTCGGATTCGATTCAATCCATGGAAGTGATTTCCGGAGCGCCACCGGCCGAATTTGGAGGGAAGACGAGTCTGGTGATTGTGGTGACCATGCGGTCTGGCATGGGAGTGCATCCGCCGCATGGTCAGGTGACGACTTCGTACGGCTCTTTTGGGAGTGCCAGCGCGGGATTCGACCTGGCTTATGGAGGAAACAATTGGGGCAACTACATTTCCGGCAGCGGCCTGAATACCGGCCGGTTTCTCGACGGGCCGGAATTCACTGTCATGCACGATCGCGGCAATGAGGAAAATTTCTTCGACCGCGTGGACTTGAAATTTTCGTCGGCGGACACCCTCAATCTGAACCTCGGCTACAGCAGATCCTGGTTCCAGACGCCGAATTCGTTCGATGCTGAAAATGGGACTGGTTGGACATTCAACTCGTTGGACCCGACGTGCCCACCCGGACAAACCGCGTCTTGCGGAGGGTTGGGACCAAACGGCGAGCCCGTTGGCCCGCAAGATCAGCGTTCAAAGATCGGAACGTTCAACATTGCGCCGTCATGGACACGGCTGATCAATCAGAAGACGGTCTTCACGCTGGGCGGTTTCGTGCGGCAGGACCAATACAATTACTACCCGAGCGCGAACCCCTTCGCCGACGAAACCCCCGACCTGCAATTGGAGACCATTCGGCAGCACCGCACTTTGACGAATGCCGGAGCTCACGCAAGTTTGTCGTACGTGAAGGGCATCAACAACGTGAAGATGGGAGTGACTTACGAGCACACCTTCCTTACGGAAAACGATCAATTCGGCATTGTGAATCCGGTGGTGAACGCGGTTTGCTTAAATGCGGATGGAAGTCTCGATACGAACCCGACCATAACAAATCCTGCGCAATGCGGGGGGATAAGCAATCCCGGGGGATTGCAGAATCCGGGGTTTGTGCCTCTGCTGGGCTGTTACGATTTGACTCGGACGGCCCCATTACCTGCGTCAGATGGCTGCCCGGGGGGATTCGCCACCAGCGGGATGCTTCCCTTTAACGGCCACACGGACATCAAGGAAACGGCGCTGTATGCGCAGGACACCATTACCGTAAAGGATTGGAGCTTTAACCTCGGTCTGCGCGCTGATCTTTACAACGGCATCGCCACTGCCAAGCAAATCGAACCGCGCGTGGGACTCGCCTACAAGGTGAAGCCCACGAGCACCGTTCTGCGGCTTTCGTATGCCCGCACGATGGAGACTCCGTTCAACGAAAACCTCATCCTTGCTAGCACCGGTTGCGACAACCCCGCGATCTTCGACCTGCAACAGTCGGTACCGGGTGGTCAGTGCGTTTCGTCAACGGTGCCGCCGCTAAGCCCGGGTCATCGCAATGAGTTTCATGCCGGTTTTGAACAAGCCTTTAAGAAGTACCTCGTCATCGACGCCGAGTACATCTGGAAGTACACCCATGAGGCATTCGACTTCAGCGTGTTGGGAAATACGCCGATTACTTATCCCATCGAGTGGGCCAGCTCGAAAATCCCCGGCTATGCGATCCGCGCGAGCGTCCCGGATTTCCACGGGCTGACGGCGTTTGTGGTGATGTCCAGCGTGCAGGCGCGTTTCTTTACACCACAAGTCAGCGGCATTGGCGCTACACCTGGCGGAAGCACCGTGTTCCGCATCGACCACGATGAAAAGTTCAACCAGACCACGCACTTGCAATATCAGCCGTGGAAGCGCGGTCCATTTGTCGGCTTCAACTGGCGCTATGATAGCGGGCTCGTGGCTGGTCCCTTGCCGTGCTTCGGAGGAGAATCTTGCGCGAACGGACCGAACGGCGGCGGCCCCGATGACCTCATAGACGTATCCGGACTGACGCCGGATCAACAATTCCAGGCAGGACTCTTCTGTGGAGGTGTGTTTGCTACTCCCACGACTCCGATCAGCTCGGCCTCCGGCGCGAATCTCTGTCCTTCATCGATGTACGGTTCGAAGTACGTTTCCGTTCCGGCGCCCGGCACCGAAAACGACGATCACAACCCGCCGCGTATTGCGCCACGCAATTTGTTCGACGTCTCGGTGGGACAGGACGACCTGTTCCATGGAGACCGGTACAAGTGGAGCCTGCGGCTCACGGCGATCAACGTGACCAACAAAGTCGCGCTCTACAACTTTCTATCGACGTTCAGCGGCACACATTACGTGACGCCGCGTGCGCTGACGGCAGAACTGGGCTTCCATTTCTAAATGGATTGGAACGAGCAGCTCGCACGGTTAACCAGGAATGTTTTGACGGACAAACCGATGGCTGAAAGTACTGGGAGCGGGAAAAACGAAGGATTCCTGAGAAATCCCTTCAGCAAAAGGCAGAAGACCGCCCGGAAGTACGCCGGCATCCGTGAATGGCAGGCGGAGCTTTCCATTTCGAGGCTCTTCGGTACCAGCATCCGGTTGCAGACGGCATTCGATCGCTGCTTCAGCCAGTTCGGGATGACCGCGCAGGAGGCTGCAGTGCTGGTGCATTGCGCGGAGGAAGGTGAGACTTCGGCCGGAAAACTCGCAAGAGCCATGGGGAGGGACAAAGGGAAGATCACGCACTTTGTTGACCGGCTCGAAACCAGCGGTTTTCTTACCCGGCGGAGTGACCCGCGTGATCGTCGGCTTCTGATTATCAAAACTACGGACCGGGGACGGAGCGTTGCCCCTGACCTGAGGCTTAAGTTCGAAGAAGTTCGCAGCCAATGTTTTCAGGGAATTTTGAATGTGGACCTTGATAAGTTAGAAGCTCTGCTTTCTCAATTGCATGCCAATGCGGAACGCCTTTGTGAGGAAAAGCCCGCAAAGCTGTGCACGGCTAGGCATCCCCGAGAGCAACGGAATCTGCTGCTCGGACATCCTAAGAAATTCCGGACTGGGTGAAGGTGGGGGCCCTAACCCAGCTTGCGTCCCGTCGCGTGCAGTTGGAGATTGAGGCACACCCTGCCCTCGCCGGACTTCCGGTTTCTGCCGTTCAACTTGACAATGACAAGGGGATGTCATCCGGCTGGCCAGCGGCGCATACACTCGTCCGTTCGACTGACCCATTTAGATTACAGAAAGAGCGCATTCATCGACTGAATGCCAACCAGCCACGCCATGAATTTATATTCAAAGGCAGTTTTCTTTTTTGCTGCAAACCAGTTCTCCATGAAGACAGCAAAGCACGTGCCTTCGAGAGCCGGAAGATTTAGCGTGGTTTGGCTATTTGCTATGCTGGTTGCGGTTTTACCAGCATCGGGACAAGGCACGCGCCCCAGCAGCCAGAGCCCTCAGACTGGATCCATCCACGGGACCATTTCCACCAAGCAGGAAGAGGCGGCCTCTGATTTGTCTGGAATCGGCGTAAAACTCAGCACAGTTCCCCCCGATGGAAACGCCATGAGTGTGGTTACGGATGAGGCTGGGCATTACGAGTTCAAGGACCTTAAACCTGGAAGCTACACCATTTCGATCACCCAACAAGGGTTCAAACCCGTAACGAAAACAGTCTCGGTGGCGCCCGGGCAGTCGGTGGTCCAAGACATCACGCTGGAACTCGAGACAGTCGCCGAAAAGGTCGAAGTCCAGGAACAAACTCAAACCATCTCAACAGAGAGCGTTGCCAATCCAGAGGCGACCGTCACCCACCGCGAACTGGTTGCCCTGCCGACCCCGGAGGAAAAGATCCGCGAGGTCATTCCCATCACTCCCGGAGTGATAAAAACGATGGATGGAAAGCTGACGTTCAAGGGCTCGGACGAGAATCAGAGCCTGTTCCTGGTGAATTCCGCGCAGACGGCGGACCCGGTGACGGGAAGCTTTTCCATTGCCGTGCCGACGGATGCGGTGCAATCGTTCGCGGTTTACAAAACGCCCTATGACGCTGGACTCGGAAGTTTCTCTGGCGGATTGACAACCATCGAAACCAAGCCTCCCGAGGAAAAATGGAATTTCTATCTGAAGAATTTTGTCCCCTCGATTCTTGGCAAGAACGACTCCATGGTGGGCATCGCACAAGCGACACCGGGAGTGGATTTTGGCGGGCCGCTGTTCGGCGACAAGCTGTTTTTCTCGGAAGTCTTCCAGTACGACATGAAAAAGACCACGGTTCGCGGGCTGCCCTGGCCGGACGACATCAACAAAAAACAGGGCTTCAACTCTTTTACAACTCTCGAGCTCGTTCTTTCGCCCCAACAAATCGTGACTCTCACGGTCAACGCTTTCCCGCTCAGGCAGCAGCACGTCGGCATTAACGCTCTCGTTCCGGATCCGGCCTCGAATGACTTGAATCAAAAGGGAATCGCCTTACATTTATCCGATAAGTACCAGCTAGATTCCGGTGCGATTTTCACCGTAATTTCGCAATACACGCGGTTCGACAGCAATGCTCACGGGCAGGGATTGGATGACATGCTGATCACGCCGCAAGGCTGGGGCGGAAATTTCTTCAACCAATGGTCCAGAAGAGGCAAGCAGTTCCAGCTTCTGCCTGCATATCAATTTGCGGAGAAACACTGGCTGGGACGGCATCAGATCCGCGCGGGCGTGGACCTGAACTATCGTTCGTATTTTGGAGTGAGCAATTCGGATCCGATTCAGCTCCTCGAGCAGGACGGCGCGTTAGATGAACAGATCAACTTTCAGCCGGCCGGGTCTCAGATTACATCCGATACGGCGGTGGCCGAGTTCGTCCAGGATCATTGGATACTGAACCCACACTGGACGATCGATGCGGGCGCGCGTTTGTCCAGTGAGACCTCCGGCTGGTCCGCGGCCTTCGCACCGCGTGCAGCCATCGCCTATTCACCCAGTACGGACGGCAAAACAGTTATACGAGCGGGAACCGGGTTGTTCTACAGCATGCTGCCTTTGCTGGCATCTGACTTTGACGTGAACCCGACTCGGGTAGTGAGCCTGTTCGACTCCACCGGGCAATTGATTGGGGCGCCTGTAACGTATACCAACGCCTATGTGGGCGGGATGAATCCGTTAAACGGTGGCATTTTGCCGCGCGGGCCGGGCACGACGCCGCGCGATTTCACGTGGAACATCGAAGCGGATCGCGAGTTACGGAAAAACGTGGTGTTGCGGGTCGGCTACATCGACAGCCATACCACCTACTTGTTCATCGTCAATCCCTTCACCGGCGCTCCCGGCGAGGATTCCTTCCTGGGCCTTACGAATACCGGCTCCTCTCGTTATCGAGAACTGGAGAGCACCGTGCGCTTCACCGTTCACCAGAACAACGAGGTGAACGCATCTTACATTTGGAGCCGCACACGCGGCGATTTGAATAATCTTTCGGACGTGATGATTCCGTTCCTGCAGCCCGTCATCCGGCCAAACGTTTATGGGATCCTGCCTTCCGACGTGCCGCAGCGAGTTGTCACCTGGGGAGTTTTTTCCTTGCCGAAAAAATTCACCTTTAGTCCCATCCTGGACGTGCACACCGGCTACCCATACTCCAATGTGGACGTTCTGCAGAACTATGTTGGCACGCCCAACGGGCAGCGCTTCGCCACGTATCTTTCGCTGGATGTGAAAATCTACCGGGTCTTCCAGGTTCCTTTTCTTGGGGCGAAAAGCGGCAAGATTCACCATATTCGACTGGGATTCTATGCGCTCAACGTAACGAATCATGGCAATTTCAACGCCGTGTACAACAACGTGACGGCGCCAAACTTCGGTCAGTTCGTCGGATTCTTGGACCGCCGTGACGGCGCGGTCATCGATTTCATCGACTGAGTCGTCCCGAAGGTCTTCGCCTGGCCGCTCGAAATGGGGTTCTCCGCCCGTCTCAAGAGTCCTTCGCGTTTCTTCGAACGGGCATCCTGCTAGAATAAGAGCCGGAGCGGTTCTTCGAAGCAGGTGAGGGAGCGAAAGCTGTTTGAACCAATGACGAATCTCTGAGGTGCTGCGGATAGACAGCCTGTGCGCACGGCCTGTCCCGCTGGAACGTCTCTTCTTCTGAGTTGGAATCCGGCAATTCGAGACGCACGAGCGGGGCAGGAAAGCCTAACGGTTGGCTCGTGGCGCCCACCTAATTCAGAGGTTCACGGCCTAGCTCCCCACGGCCTAGCAGTCCGCTCTTTTTTCTTGGCCGCGTTTGGTACTTGAACGGCGTTTCTTTCGCTCTTTCAGCTCAAGTTAGGGGTGAAAACGACTGGTGATTGGTGACTAGTGACGGTCCCGGAATTCGAGGCCGTCTTCACTAGGAGCGAGCACGAGTCCTGTTGAAACATGCGCGTACTCTTCATAGGTGACATCGTCGGATCGCCAGGACGGCAGATTGTTCGCGATCGGCTGGCGGATATTGTTGCGCAGCGGCAAATTGACTTGGTTATCGCTAACGGCGAGAACTCGGCCTCTGGATTTGGGATTACGCCCAAGCTGGCCGAGGAACTGCTTCAAATGGGCATCGACGTCCTGACCGGCGGGAACCATAGTTGGGATCGCAAGGAAATAACAGAGTATATGCCGCACCAGCCGCGACTGCTGCGCCCTGCGAACTTTCCGGAAGGGAACGTCGGGAGCGGGCTTTACGTTGGCTCGGCGAAGAATGGCTTGAAGTATGCGGTTCTGAATCTGCAGGGCCGCGTTTTCATGACGCCAATCGACGATCCGTTTCGCAAGGCCGACAGCGAGCTGGCTAAACTGCCGGAGGATGTCGCCTTTGTTTTTGTCGACATGCACGCGGAAACTACAAGCGAGAAGCTGGCCATGGGCTGGTACCTCGACGGGCGCGTCACCGCAATCGTGGGAACGCACACCCACGTGGCGACCGCGGATGAGCAAGTATTGCCCGGTGGGACCGCATTTATCACGGACGTGGGCATGAGCGGGCCGCACGGCGGCGTAATCGGAATGGACCGCGATGGCATCATCAAAAAATTCCTCAACGGACTGCCGGCGCGCTTCGAGGTCGCCTCCGGAGATGTGCAGATGAATTGCGTGCTGATTGAAGCGGACGAGGAAGCGCCGCGCAACACCGCCGGGCGCCTCCGCGCGCGCTCGATCGAGCGCCTACGATTCAAGATCGATTGACCGGCGCGAACGGCGGCTCTTCCGCGGGGCAACCTGAATGCGCCCGTCGTGCTCTGAAGATGCAGGACAAAGGGGCTAGGAATAACGTGAGAATTCTTGCGGGGATGTGTCTGCTGGCGTGTTTTTCGGCGTGTGCGTTCGGGCAGTACGATGGGGATTTGACGGCCGCGAAGCGGCTTATGCCGGGAGTTGGGCCGGGATTGCGGGCGGTAAAGCGCGGGGCGGACGGAAATTTTTATGTTTTGAGCGCTCCGGGATCGTCGGCTTCGGTGTTCGATCCAGAAGGAAAACTTCTTAAAAGAATCCCGGCATACGAAGGGGACAAAGAGCCCGGCTCGAAGGCGCCCCAAATGTCCATCACCTACGGCGAGGATCTGGATATAGACCCGCAAGGAACGGTGTACGTGGCCGACCGCGGCGCTAATGCCATCAAAATCTGGGACGCCAAAGGCAATGAGCGCGTGTTCAAGATCGATTCGCCCGTTTCGGTCGCGGCGCTTCCGGATGGAGAAGTGGCCGTGGCCACCATGCGCGAGCAGCACCTTGTCATTGTGTTCGACAAAACGGGCCGCGACGTGCGCGAGTTTGGCGATCCCGAACCGATCTCGGAACGTCCGGAATTGAACCGCTTTTTGAATATCGGAATGATGGTGACAGACGGCGGCGGTCATCTCTACTATGCGTTTCCTTATCTCCCGGAGGCGACCGTACGCCAGTACGATCGCTATGGCTACGGCGGCCAGGACATTCAATACACGGGAGTAGATGCATGGCCGGCCGCGCAAGCCACGCGCAAGGAGATCGCGCGGCAAGAACAGCGTGGAGAACCGCCCGTGTTCAAGCGCATCCTTACGGGCGTGGGCGTGGAGCGGTCCAGCGGGGAAGTGTGGATGGCGCTCGGGGACAAGTTGCTTCACTTCGATAAAGATGGAAATCGCCGCGCCACTTATTTGATCTATACGCCCCAGGGTGCGCGGCTCGAAGCGAACACGATTCTTATCGACAAAGATCATCTGATCATCGGAAGCGATCCTCTGGGCATCTATGAGTTCGATAGGCCCGATAAAAAAAATCCATAAAAGAGGAATTTTCCTCAGGATGATTTGGGCGGATACTGTGCAAACCTCTTCGGCGGCGGGAGAATTATGTGAAGATTTCCGTAATAAAGAGCGCCGCGCGGCAGAGTTGCACTATATTTGTGCTTGTGGAAAACCTGTGCATGGCGTGTGCACCGCGGTGAATCCCTTCGCACACTTTTCGCTTGCTCGAATCGGCCCAATCGGCGACAATCCCGCGCTGTCTGATAGCGGCAGCATGAGGGGCCGACAATTCCAGTAGGGCCGCGCGCGGGGCGCCAGGGGAAAGCAAGACGCACCGGTACGGGCATGAATCCCGAAGCCTGAAGAAAGAAGTGAAGCGACCTGCTTTCCACAGCTTTTTCACATCTGTGGAAATGATAGGGAGAGACTTTATCTTGCGATGACTACTCCGACGAATTCTTGGGACCGTTTTCTAGAACGCGTAAAGTCTCGGGTCAGCATCAACACATATTCAACCTGGTTTCAACCCACTCGGCTGAATCGTGCCGAGGGTGAAAACCTGTTTGTGCAGATCCCCAGCACGGTTTTCCGGCAGGTTCTGACGCGGACCTACGGCGAAATCGTCAAAGCGGTGTTCCACGAACTCGGTACCCCCAATGTGAAAGTGCAATACGTCTGTACGGAGGAAGAGCCCGTGCCAGCCGCTCCCGCAGCATCCGGCGTGAAGCAAGCGAAACTCGATTTTGAGAGCAGCGATCATCAATTGAATTTGCGCTACAGCTTCGACTCGTTTGTCGTCGGGAAGTCCAATGAATTTGCGCACGCGGCGGCGCGCGCCGTGGCCGAGCAGCCGTCGAAGGCCTACAACCCGCTTTTTCTCTATGGCGGAGTGGGTATGGGCAAGACGCACTTGATGCATGCCATTGGACACACCATCAAGAAGCGCAATCCAGCCATGCGGCTGAGTTACGTGAGCGCGGAGAAATTCACCATCGAGGTGATCAACTCCCTGCGTTTTGACCGCATGACCAGTTTCCGCGACCGCTTCCACACCGTCGACGTCTTGCTGGTGGACGACATCCAGTTCATCGCAGGAAAAGAACGAACGCAGGAAGAATTCTTTCACACCTTCAACGCGCTCTACGAGCAGCAAAAGCAGATTGTGATTTCGTCCGATTGCCTCCCGAAAGAGATTAATTCCATCGAGGAACGGCTGCGCTCGAGATTCGAATGGGGTTTGATCGCGGACATTCAACCGCCGGACTTGGAAACCAAGATCGCGATTCTGCAGAAAAAAGCGGAGAACGACCGCTTTGGCTTGCCGGACGATGTGGCGGAGTATATCGCGCGAGCGATCAAGTCCAACGTGCGCGAGCTGGAAGGCGCGCTGACGCGGCTCATGGCGTATGCTTCCTTGACCGGGGCCACCATTTCCCTATCGACCGCCCAGCAAGTGCTGCGCAATATCATCGCCTCGCAGGAAAAGCGCGTCACCATCGATTTGATCCAGAAGCGCGTGAGCGAGCATTTCAACATGCGCGAGCAGGATTTGAAGGTTCGCAGCAACACGCGTGCCATCGCTTTCCCGCGCCAGGTGGCGATGTACATCGTAAAGCAGCTCACCACGGCCTCTCTGCCGGAGATTGGCCGGCAATTCGGCGGCAAGCATCACACCACAGTGTTGCACTCGATTAACAAGATCGAGGAGATGCGGCGCTCGGACAAAGATCTGAACCGGACGATTACGCGTTTGATGGACACCCTGCAGTAACAGCCGGACGAGGGCTTACCGGTTGCACGTTTTATTGTTCTTGATATCGCGGAGCACCCTCCGCGCGGAAGACCTCACAGGATAGAACTCTTCACCATCCCCGTCATCGAGCGCTTTCCCAGGGAGTTTGAAGGGATCTGTCTTCGCGATCTGCTCTAAAGCGGATACGAATTCCTGCCGCTCGCCGATACAGTCAACGTCTCCGACGGCTGCGTTTCGGACCTCGACGTTGGAGTCATTCAAATAAAAGCGGATCAGATCCACCGCGCGCTTATGTGACGCCAGATGTTTCCGGTCATCGAGTAGCTGATACTCAATCCGAGGGCAGTCGACCAAACGAGAGCGTTGGGACTTTTCAGTTGATCCATGATTGGGTCCAGTGCTTTGTCGCCGAAATACAGCAGGCCGCGCGTGCCTATTCCTCCCGTTGTCATCGCTCCCACAAGGGCAGGAATGGCTCGCTCGTCGTACATGGTGGAAACGGTGTTGATGAGGTCCGCGAAGTGTTCCGAGTCGCGCTCGGTGTAGTGAGAGTGTTCTACGTCCTTCGGAGAGATGAACAACTCGTTTTCCCACTCGAGCAGTTGAATCAATGCCAGCCGGACGCGGTCTGATTGGTCCGGGTGCTGCGAGGCAAAATTCGCGAAGACATTGGCCGAGGTACCTGCCGGCGCGCGTTCCTTTTGGTCTGCAAGGGCTTCCATTAAGTCGTCATAGGCTTTTTCTCGGGCGAGGAGACTTTTGCTCTTCATGCGAACCAGGATGGCCGAAATCTTTGCATGGAGCGAAAGTGATTGCTGGGCGATGGCGCCTGCGGAAAAGACTAAAGCCAGGAACAAACACAATCTGGAGCGCATGGTTACCTCTGTGTGCGGAGACTGTGGATTTGTCTCTCATTTTCACACGTGCGGAGCTGCTTCTACGGGAAACCTTGCGCAGGGTTCCTGTGGATGGATGTCGGAGAAGATGCGGAAATTCTGTTGAGTGTGGTGGAAGATATTTTAATTTAGAGCGTTCCACTCGGGTTGGTAGCTGCGTTTTCACCGATTCCCACAGTTCGCCACTTGGGAAGAGTTACGCGAGATCATTGTCATCAAAGCAGTTGCAAAGCTTTCCACAATTCCACCGCCATCATCACAACAACAAGGCTTATTGCTTTGGGAAATAGTAAGTGCTCTTGTAGTTGTGATAGTGCTTTTGAAATTGTGCAAAACGATGTTGGTGACTTTTAAAGCTGGTGAAGGTCCGAAGTTGGACAGCACAGATTTCCATGTATTTCCACAGGGTTTTCGTGTGCTCTGGGCTTTATACTTTTGCCAAAAGCGAGTACAGTACGACAGCGGTGGAAGAGCGGTGAGGAGCCCAAATGAGCGCACCAGGAACCGCACGCGAGGAACATCAAGCGATGGAATTCAGCGTTACAAAATCAGCGTTGTTGAATGAGCTCAGCACCACGCAAGGCGTCGTCGAGCGCAAGACCACGATCCCAATTCTTTCGAATTTGCTCGTCGAAGCCAAGGGCAGCCAGTTGACCATCACGGCAACGGATCTTGAGCTGAGCGTCCGCACTTCTTGCGAAGCGAAAATCAAAAAAGAAGGCGCGGGGACCATCCCCGCGAAGAAACTGCTGGAATTGGTTCGCCTGCTGCCTGAGGGCGAAATCAAGGTCAAATTGCTCGAGAATCATTGGGTGGAGATCGTCAGCGACAGGAAAAAATACAAGCTCGTCGGCATGGCCAAGGAAAATTTCCCAGCGCTTCCCGCAATGCCGCATACCCTCGTCAAGATTTCTGCTCCAGTCTTGGAGAGCTTGATCGCCAAAACCAAGTTCGCCATTTCGATGGAAGAGTCGCGTTACACATTAAACGGCGGCTTACTTATCCTGAAGCCGGATACTCTGGCCATGGTGGCGACCGACGGACACCGCTTGGCACTTGCCGAAACGGACCAGAAACTCACCGGCCTGAACGGCGAGGTGAAAGTACTCATCCCCAAAAAGGCCATGGACGAAGTGGAAAAGCTCGCAAGCGCGGCGGGTTCCGATGCGACCATCGAATTCGCCAAAGACGAAAGCCATTTATTTTTTCAGGTTGGCCACCGGCTTTTGATCTCGCGCATCCTCACCGGCCAATTTCCGAATTACGAAGCGGTTCTCCCGCGCGACAACAACAAAACCGTGGTGCTCGAACGCGCGGAGCTCAGTGATGCAGTCCGGCGTGTATCGCAACTCGCCGACCAGCGTTCTCATGCCGTGAAACTGGCCGTTTCCAGTGAAGGCGTCGAAATCTCCGCATCTAGTCCGGAGTACGGCGAAGCAAAAGAAAACATCGAAAAGGAATACAAGGGCGATGCGATCAGCATCGGTTTCAATTCATCCTACATGCTTGATTTCCTCGCCGCCGCCGCCGATGGCCCCGTGAGCATCGAGCTGAAGGACGAACAATCCGCCGGCCAGATGCGCCCGCTGGCCGACGAATCCTACCGCTACCGCTACATCATCATGCCCATGCGCATCTGAATCGGCGCCTCAAAGACGGCAACCTGCAAACATCCCAAAGTCTCTTTACCAATAAAGTATCCCTGTCTTAATTTAACTCACCTGACAATATATGCTGCGAGGTGCTATTTTTGAGGTTCCAGTTTGGAACCTCAAATCCGGGCTTCGACGCAAATGCCTGCGCACAATGCCATCGTTCCGACTGCCCTGATCACTCAGAAAATTCTTTTTCTGCGCAACACGCGGGTTATGTTGGATGCCAACCTCGCCCGACTCTACGGTGTTGCGACAAAAAACCTGAACAAAGCCGTCAAGTGAAACGCAAGCCGGTTTCCTTCCGATTTCACACTCCAACTTTCACTCAGGGAACTGCAAAGTTTGGGGTTCCAGACTGGAACCTCAAAGCCAGGGCGCGGAGGCCGTCGTTATGCTCCCTATGTTTTCACCGAGCAAGACGTTGCCATGCTTTCCGGTGTGCTCCGCAGTTCGCGCGCCGTGCAGGTAAACGTCGCGATCATGCGAACCTTCGTTCGTCTTCGCGAAATGCTCGCAACACACGAAGAATTGCGCCGAAAAATTGACGCCATGAAAAAGCGTTACGATGCAAGATTTCAAGCTATTTTTGATACCATTCGCCGCATGCTGGAAACACCCATTCCAGCGAAAAAACCGATCGGATTTCACGCAAGTCTGGAGTTTCATCCGAAGCCTGCCTATCCTGCAAAGGCAAGTCTAAATAGCAGAAAATAAATGCCTTATAGGGCTGTCGCCGCCTGTTCTGGCCTTGAGAATGCTCTTCCGTTCAGTTATACTCTCGTTGTTGTCGATTCGTTGTTTGGTGACCTCCAAATCGGCACGTCGGCCAAGTAAATTCGGCACTGCCATTTAGCTTCGCGCCAGGAGCTATTGAGCCGAACGCTTGGAGTTAAGAAGTCTTCGCCACGTCTCGCTGCGCGAGATGGGATGGAGCAGGAACCCTACGAGTTCCGGTCGCTTGCGATCGGAATCAAAGGGTAAGGCGACGTACGGAACATTCCGCGAGCACGCCTTTCCTCGCTTCACAAAAGATTGAGCAAGTTTTCGAGCGCTGACGCTCACTGCATTGCTCGCGGTCCGTCTTTGCGCGGTAAGAGTGCGGCAAGAGTTTCGTCAGGAGCATACATGGGCGATAAAGAAGCGGTGACCGGAAAAGCTCCGGGTCATCAGTACGACGCGAAATCGATCAAAGTTCTCGGCGGTCTCGAAGCCGTGCGTTTGCGACCCGCGATGTACATCGGCTCGACCGGCGACATGGGCCTGCATCATCTGGTGTGGGAAGTCGTCGACAACTCCGTCGACGAAGCCATGGCCGGCTTCGCGGATGAAATCACCGTCACCGTGCACGCCGATGATTCGGTCACTGTGGTCGATAACGGCCGCGGCATTCCCGTCGACATGCACGCCACGGAAAAACGTCCGGCGGCGGAAGTTGTACTCACTGTTTTGCACGCCGGGGGAAAGTTCGATAGCGATACGTACAAAGTTTCCGGCGGTTTGCACGGCGTCGGCGTTTCCGTCGTCAACGCGCTTTCGGACCGTCTCGAACTGGAAATCTCTCGCGATGGCGCCGTGTGGGAACAGTCCTACGAAAAAGGCAAGCCTACTACCAAGCTGAAGCAAACCGGCAAAACTCGAAAGACCGGAACGAGTGTCACCTTTCATCCCGATGCAACAATTTTCGACAAGACAGTCTTCAGCTTTGACACGCTCTCGCAGCGCCTGCGCGAGTTGGCGTTCCTAAACAAAGGGCTGAAAATCACGCTTACCGACGAACGCTCGGAAAAGACCGCGGAGTTTCGCTTCACTGGTGGCATCGGCGAGTTCGTCAAACACCTCAATCGCGGCAAGACCACACTGCACGATTCCCCTATCTATATCGAAGGGAAGCGTGGCAACGTCGAAATCGAAATCGCCCTGCAATATAACGACACCTACGGCGAAAACGTTTTCGCCTTCGCAAACACCATCAATACCGTGGACGGCGGCACGCACCTCTCTGGTTTTCGCTCCGCCCTGACGCGCACCATCAACAATTTCGCATCGTCCGCGGGCATGCTGAAAGAGCAGAAGGACGAAGTCACAATTACGGGTGACGACGTTCGTGAAGGGCTCGTCGCGGTCGTCTCCGTGCGCTTGCCGCAGCCGCAATTTGAAGGACAGACCAAGGGCAAGCTGAACAGCGACATCAAGGGCGACGTCGAGCAACTCGTCAACGAGAAGCTTGGCGAATGGTTCGATAAGCATTCCACAGTGGCACGCCGCATTATTTCCAAATGCATCGATGCCGCGCGCGCTCGCGAAGCCGCCCGCAAAGCCCGCGAATTGACGCGGCGCAAATCCGCGATGGATTCGAGTGGCTTGCCCGGAAAACTAGCCGATTGCCAGGAACGCGATCCCTCGCGCTGCGAACTCTTCGTCGTCGAGGGCGAATCCGCCGGCGGCTCCGCGAAAATGGGCCGCGACCGCAAATTCCAGGCCATCCTGCCGCTCAAGGGAAAAATCCTCAACGTCGAAAAAGCCCGCTACGACAAAATGCTGGGCCACGAAGAAATTCGCGCCATCATCACCGCGCTGGGCACGGGCATCGGCAAGGACGATTTCGATGCCGGCAAGCTCCGCTATCACAAAGTGATTCTGATGACCGATGCGGACGTCGACGGCTCGCATATCCGCACGCTATTGCTGACGTTTTTCTTCCGGCACATGAAGGAGCTGATTGATCGCGGGCACATTTACATCGCGCAGCCGCCTCTATATCGCGTGAAGCGCGGCAAAACCGAAAAATATATCCGCGATGAACGCGAATTCGCGCACGAGCTGATGAAGCGCGCCACGGAAGATCACGTCGTGAAAGCGAAAGAAGGCGTGTCGCTCGAAGGCGCCAGCCTGACGAAATTTCTTCTCAACGTGCAGGAATACGAAGCCGCTGCGGCGAAACTGGGGCGGCGTTTGCGAGAGCAAGGTTTGGTCGAATTGCTTGCGGAGAGCGGGTTAGAGAAAAAGGCGGACTTCGAGGACAAGAAAGCGCTTGAAAAGCTCTTGAAGGAAATTGACAAGGCCAAGCTCAAGCTCGAAGGCAAAGTTGCATTTGATGAGGAGCATAGCCTCTACGAAATTCAATTCGGCCCGCCGCATAACCAGAAAGTGAGCTGGGCGCTGGCCTCGACCGCCGGATTATAAGCGTCTGCGCGGGCTCGCGAAGCAGATCGAGGAGTTCAACAAGCCGCCATTCACCGTTACACGCAACGGCGATAAGGCCACCAAGGAAAACGTTCACGATGTGCTCAATTTCATCGTGGAAGACGCGAAGAAGGACTTCACGATTACGCGATTCAAGGGCTTGGGAGAAATGAACGCCGAGCAATTGTGGGAAACCACGATGAACGCGGATTTGCGCACGTTGCTCCAGGTAAAACTCGAAGATGCCGTCGCCGCCGAGGATATTTTCACCACGCTGATGGGCGAAAACGTCGAAGCGCGGCGCAAGTTCATCGAGGAAAACGCGCTCGAAGTCGTGAACTTGGATATTTAGCCCTTCTCGCATGCTTTACCAACTGGGTTGGACGACATTGCCGGGGCTGCGTGGATTGAGCTGCAACGCGTTTCGCGCAACGCCGACGGCAGCGCCGGACAACGAGCGCGGCGTGGCGATTGAGTTTGCGAACGATGCCGAGCGCGACGATTTCTTGAAGCAGCTTGAAGAATACTTTGGGGCCAGACGTTTTACGAATGCGGCGGACGCCTTCGATTCGGTGAAAGCGTACGTGCTGGAGTTCGCAGCTAGACGGTAGTCATTGCATGTAGGGGCGGGGCTTGTCCCGCCCTGCAACGTAGATCTAAAGCGACAGCGAGGGGAAATGGCGGACGAAACAAACAAATCGATACTGCTGCCAGTCGATATCGAAGCCGAGATGAAGAAGTCTTATCTCGACTACGCGATGAGCGTGATCATCGCCCGCGCTCTGCCCGATGTACGAGACGGCCTCAAGCCCGTGCAGCGCCGCATCCTTGTGGCCATGAACGACCTCGGCCTCGCCTCGAACCGCGGCTACCGCAAATGCGCCAAGATCTGCGGCGACACTTCCGGCAACTATCATCCGCACGGCGAAGCGGTGATCTATCCCGCGCTGGTGCGACTAGCGCAGGACTTCAACATGCGCTATCCGTTGATCGATGGCCAGGGGAATTTCGGTTCCGTCGACGGCGATCCTCCGGCGGCCATGCGGTACACGGAAGCGCGCCTCGCGAAAATCAGCGAAGATATTCTCGCCGACCTCGAAAAAGAAACCGTCGATTTCGTTCCCAATTTTGACCAGACGCGCGAAGAGCCCTTCGTCCTGCCGTCGCGCATTCCGAATTTGCTCGTGAACGGCGCCAGCGGCATCGCCGTCGGCATGGCCACGAACATTCCGCCTCACAATCTGCGCGAAATCGTGGAAGCCGCAATCGTTCTGCTCGACAAGCCCGACACACCGTTGAACGAGATCATGAAGCTCGTGCCTGGCCCTGACTTTCCGACTGGTGCCTACATCGCGGGGCGCGAGGGCATCTTATCCGCTTACAAAACCGGCCGCGGCAGCTTCATGATGCGCGCCAAAGCCGCCATCGAGGAAGTCGGCAAGGACCGCGAAAATATCGTCGTCACCGAAATCCCCTACCAAGTCAACAAATCGAAGATGATCGAACGCATTGCCGAATTGGTGCAAACCAAGAAGATCGAAGGCATTGCCGACGTTCGCGACGAATCTTCCCGCGAAGGCATGCGCGTCGTCATTGAAATCAAGCGTGGAGAAGAGTCGCAGCTCATCCTCAACAATCTCTTCAAGCACACGCAGATGCAGGAATCCTTCGGCATGATCCTGCTCGCCATCGTGGGCGGCCAGCCACGCGAATTGGGCTTGATTCCGCTGATCAAGCTTTTTCTCGAACATCGACGCGACGTCGTCATTCGCCGCACGCGTTACGAGTTGCGCAAAGCCGAAGAGCGCGAGCACATCCTCGTCGGATACCAGGTTGCGCTCGATCACCTTGACAACGTCATCCGCATCATCCGCGGCTCCGCGAGCCGTGCCGAAGCCAAACAGCATTTGCTCAACTATTTCTCCGAGCAAGACGTCACGATTACGGAGAACGGGAAATCCAGGAAGATCGAAGGCGTCAAGTTGGACGGGCGGAAGTACCGCGTCGCCGCGCTCGAAGGCGAAATCACACGTTCCGTCTCCGACGGCCTCACGCCCATCCAAGTGGACGCCATTCTCGAGCTGCAACTCCACCGCCTCACGCAGCTCTCCGTCGACGAAATCCTCAAGGAATTGAAATCCATCCGCGACCAGATTGCCGAGCTGAAAGAAATTCTTTCCAGCGAAAAAAAGCTGAAGCAGGTCATCACCGAGGAGTTGCGCGAAGTCCAGAAGGCTTACGGCGACGACCGGCGTACGCAAATCGTCGACAAGGTGGACGAGATCAAACTCGAAGATCTGATCGCCGACACGGACATGCTGATCACCGTGAGCCACGCCGGTTACATCAAGCGCACGGCCGCGGACACCTACCGGCATCAATCGCGTGGCGGCAAAGGCCGCATTGGCGCGCGTACGAAAGAAGAGGACTTCGTCGAGCACCTCTTCATCGCTTCCGCGCACAGCTACATTTTGCTCTTCACGTCGAAAGGCCGCGTGTACTGGCTGAAGGTATACGAACTGCCCGAAGCCGCCGCAGCCACGCGCGGCAAGGCCATTTCCAGCCTCGTGAAATTCCAGGAAGACGAAAAGCTGACGGCTCTCGTCGCGGCCCAGAACCTCGAAGAAGAAGGCCGCTTCGTTTTCCTGGCCACCAAGAGCGGTACAGTCAAGAAATCGGCGCTAACCGAATTTTCGAATCCGCGCTCGACGGGAATCATTGCCATCAACCTCGATGGCAAGGATGAACTTATCGGCGCCAAACTGACCGATGGCAAGAAAATGATTTTCCTTGCCAGCCACGAAGGCCAGGCAATCCTCTTCCGCGAGACGGAAGTCCGCCCGATGGGACGAAACGCCGGGGGCGTGAATGGCATGGACCTCGATAAGGACGATTACGTCGTCAGCATGGATGCCGTCCAGCCCGATTTCGAGATCATCGCCAAGGAACACAAAGCCACCACGCAGAATCTCGAGGAACTCGAGAACGAGCAGATCAAGGACTCGCTCGTCACGCTGATGCTCACCGTTGCGGAAAAGGGTTTTGGCAAGCGCACCCCGCTGGCGGAGTACCGTATCACCTCGCGGGGCGGCAAGGGCGTCGTGAACATGAAAACCACGGATCGCAACGGTTTCGTTGTGGCTACGCTGCAAGTGACGGAAGAGTCTGACGTCATGATCATCACGCACGATGGAAAAGTGATTCGAGTTCACTCGAACGAAATCCGCGAAGCGGGCCGCTCAACGCAGGGAGTGCGCCTTTTGCGCCTCGAGGAAGGCGATTCCGTCGCCGCCGCCGCCGTCCTCCAAGAGGAGGAGGAAGAAGAAAAGAAGTAGCCCAGCCTCTGCCTTTGTAGGAGCGCAGCATCCTGCGCTCCTACAACCTCGACAGTTAGTGTTAGAATCCTTTCCCTTATGAAAATCACGCGGCGGTTGCTTGTACTCACGCTACTTTTGTCCGCGCCAGTGCTTCTATTCTCGCGGGCGCAAACACCAATCAAACCCCTGGCCCAGGGCCAGTACATTGCGTACGTCGGCACGTACACCACCAAGACCACCAGCAAAGGGATTTACGCCTACCGGTTTGATCCTGCCAAAGGCCAGCTCACCTCCATCGGCATCGCGGCCGAAACCGTGGATCCTTCGTTTTTGGCCGTGCATCCCAACGGCAAGTATCTTTATGCCGTAAATGAAGTTGGCAACTTCAATGGAGAAGTCAGCGGCGCCGTGAGTTCGTTCGCCATCGACGCAAAAACTGGTGCGCTCAGGTTTCTGAATCAAGTACCCACGCGTGGCGCGGGCCCTTGTTATGTTTCGCTCGATAAGACCGGCCGCTACGTGCTCGTCGCGAATTACGACAGCGGCAGCATCGCCTCCTTTCCCGTTCAAGGTGACGGCAGCCTGGGAACCGCCAGCGGTTTCGTTCAGCATTCCGGCTTCGGCCCGGATAAGGACCGCCAGGCAGGTCCGCACGCTCATTGGATCTCCACGTCCCCTGACAATCGCTTTGCTCTTGCGATCGATTTGGGCCTCGATCAGGTAATCGTGTACGGTTTTGACGCGGACCGAGGAGTTTTCACGCCGATGCTTTCCGGTTTTGCAAAAGTAAAACCGGGATCCGGCCCGCGTCATCTTGCGTTCCTTCCCGACGGCAAGTTTGCTTATGTGCTCAGCGAAATGGCTTCCACTGTGACCGTCTTCTCCTATCGCGCGAAGACCGGCTCTTTCTCCTCACTGCAAACCATTTCCACTCTGCCGGCGGACTACTCGGGTCCGAAGGAAGGCGCGGAGATCGCCGTGCTTCCATCCGGGAAATTTCTATATGCCTCCAACCGCGGCCACGACAGCATCGCCGTCTTCGCCATCGACCAAAAGAAGGGAACGCTCCGCTCCCTGGCCCAAGTCTTGACCGGCGGCAAAACTCCGCGCCATTTCGCCATCGATCCCACCGGCGCCTATCTTCTCGCCGAAAATCAGGAATCGAACAACGTCGTCGTCTTCCACATCGATCCCGCAACCGGCGCTCTGACGCCAACGGGCCAGACCATCGAGGTACCCTCGCCGGTGTGCATAACATTTGTCGCCGCCGAATAGGGACTGCGTTACAATCCGCCTTCCACTTTGCTCGTCCGGGAGAAACAAATGATTCGTAATAGAAGAGCGTGCGTGAATATTCTGCGAAATGTTGCCTTCCTGTTTGTTCTTGCGATCGCCGGTTCCGCGGCGCTGGGCGACGGCGAAACCGCCCCAGCTCGTGATCCCAAGCAGCCTGTCGACGAGGCATATACCGCGAAAATTCAAAAGTACACGACGGAGCCGTACTTCACGTCGCCACTCGTAAACTATTTGCCCGCTTCGAAGAATGTTCCCACGCCGGAGGTCGTTCTTGGCGACGTGGCCGGCGCGCCCGGTATCCTCCCCTATGCGGAAGACGTGTACAAATACATGCGCCTTCTCGAAAAGGCCAGCCCGCGCGTGAAAGTCTTCTCCATTGGCAAGACCGAAGAAGGCCGCGAGATGATCGCCGTGGCCGTCTCTTCCCCGGAAAATCTAAAAAATCTGGAAGAAGACCGCTCACGGCTGGCCAAGCTCGCCGATCCTCGCACGATAAAGCTCGACGACGCCGAGGCCGACAAGATCGTCGCGCAAGCCGTGCCCGTCTACTACATCACGGGAACAATTCATTCGCCCGAAACCGGCGCGCCGACCGCCTTGATGGAGCTGGCCTACCGTCTCGCCGTCGACGAAAGCCCTTACATCCGCGAAATTCGCGACGGCATGATTACGCTCATTACGCCGGTTGTCGAAGTCGATGGCCGCGATCGCATGGTGGACATCTATCACTGGCATCTTTCCCATCCCAAGGATTTTTATCCGCCGCTGATCTACTGGGGCAAATACGTCGCCCACGACAACAACCGCGACGCCATGGGCATGACTCTCAAGCTTACGGAAAATGTGCTCAACACTTACGTCGGCTGGAAGGCCCAAGTTCTACACGATCTGCATGAATCCGTCCCCTATCTTTACGACAACACCGCCGGCGACGGCCCATTCAATGCCTGGGTCGACCCGATTCTGACTGACGAATGGGAAATGATTGGCTGGCGCAACGTTGCGGACATGACCAAGTTCGGCATGCCCGGAGTTTTTACGCATGGAGTTTTCGACACCTGGTCGCCAGGCTACCTGATGTTCATCGCCGCCATGCACAACGGCATCAGCCGTCTCTATGAAACGTTTGGCAACGGAGGCGCGGACACGCTCGAGCGCACGCTCGATCAGGAGGAGTACTCGCGCACGTGGTATCGCCAAAATCCTCCGCTCCCGAAAGTTCTTTGGTCGCAGCGCGATAACAACAACTATGAAGAGACCGGCTTGCTCACCTCGCTTCATTATTTCAACGAAAATAAGCGTCTCTTCCTGAAGAATTTTTATCTCAAAGCGAAGCGTTCCGTCATGAAGCCTACAGAAGAAGGGCCCGCCGCGTATGTTTTGTCCGCGGACGATCCGCGATTGGATTCGCAAGCCGAGTTGCTGCGCGTCATGCAAAAACAGGCCGTTGAAATTTCGCGCGCGACGGCCGCATTCACTGTCACGCTCCCCGCGAAAAAGTCCTCGAAACCGAAGAAGGATGCAAAAGAAAAGGAAGCGGCTCCAGTTGCCACCACCCGTGAATTTCCTGCCGGCAGCTATATCATTCGCATGGACCAGCCTTATTCACGCATTGCCGACGCGCTCCTCGACTACCAATATTGGAGCCCTGACGATCCACAAAAAACGCCTTATGACGATACCGGCTGGACTTTCGGCGAATTGTTCGACGTGCAAGTGACACGCGTGACCGATCCGAAAGTCCTCGATGCTCCCATGGAGCGCGTGAAGGAAATTCACGCGCCAGCGGGCGTAAGCGGCGAAGGCACGATATTTGCGATCAACAACAACGCCGAGCCTTCTCTAGCCACGCTTCGCTACAAACTGCGTGACGCTTCCATCGACGCTGCCGAAGAGCCCTTTGAAAGCGCCGGCAAGAAATTCGACCGCGGAACTTTTCTCGTTCACGGCGTTACCCGCGAGCAGCTCAACGGCGCCATTTCCACTCTTGGCCTGCAAGCGGCTGCAATCTCCGAAATGCCATCCGTCAAAACCCATCCCGTGCGCGCCGCCCGTGTCGCTCTGGTCCACACCTGGCTCAGCACCCAGACGGAAGGCTGGTGGCGCATCGCTCTGGACAATCTCGGCATCCCTTACGACTACATCAGCACGCAAACCGTCTCAAAGACCAGCGATCTCAACGCCAAGTACGACGTCATCCTGTTTCCGCCAGTCGGTTATGCCGCAAGTCCCACAGCCATCATCAATGGCCTGCCTAGCGCCTGGGGCAATCCGCTTCCGTGGAAGAACACGCCGGAAACCCCCAACCTCGTTGGCCAGAATGATTCGACCGACGATATGCGCCCCGGCCTCGGCTGGGATGGCGTCGAACATCTCCAATCCTTTGTGCAAAAGGGCGGTGTTCTCCTCACCGCGACGGACACTTCGCGTTTTGCGCTTTCCATTGGCCTCGCCGACGGCGTTAGCGCCGCCAACGGCCCACACATGAAAATTGTCGGCTCCGTCGTCGGCACTCGGCTTGTCGATGGTGCCAGCCCGATCGCCTACGGTTTCGACGAAAAGCTTTCCGCCTATTGCGACAACGGCCCGATTTTTTCGCTCAGCACCATCGCGGGCGCTCGCGGTTTCCGACGGTTGGGCGGCGAGATGCACACGCGTCCCACGGGTCGCGGCACTGTGGACGATCCTGATTTCACCGTTGGCCGTCCCGGCACCGAAGTTCCCGAAGAGCCGAAGTCCGAAATTTGGGAAACGCCACCGGTCACCGACGAGGAGCTGCACAACAATTTCCGTGTGATCCCGCCTGCCGACCGCGCCCGCGTCATCTTCCGTTACGCGGACAATAAAGACCTGCTCATCTCCGGCCTCGTCGAAGGCGGCGATGAAATCGCTCAGCATCCCGCCGTCGTCGATGTACCCACCGGCAATGGCCATGTCGTGCTCTTTTCCATCAACCCCGTGTATCGCGGCGAAACCCGTGGCACCTATTCGCTCGTACTCAACACGATCCTGAATTTTGACAGCCTCAACGCTGGCCGCAAACTGGCCGAGAAGTAGCGCAACCCGCGAATACCTCGCGGCTCTTTGCCGCAAAAATCACGGCACTGGCGAATTGGGCTTTTCCGGCCCTCTTGGAGTAGAATCCCGCCCACCATGGCCAAGCGCAAAGCAAAGAAAACGCCAGCACGCCGCACCAAGTCCCGCCCGGCCACAGGCGCCAAGCTCCCGAAAGACGCCGTGACGCTTATCGTGCAGCTTCGTCCTCGCGAAGCACAGGAAACGCTCCTCGAAGCCGAACTGCGCGCTCTGGTAGGCCCCACGCGCAAAGAAGACGGCTGCCTGACCTATGACTTGCACCGTTCCACCGAGGGCCCCAGCGCATTCCTGCTCCACGAAGTTTGGGCCAGCCGCGAAGCTCATTCGCGCCACACCAGCACTCCCCACTTCCTCCGCTGGAACGCCCGCAAAGACGCCCTCCTCGCCTCCCGCGACGTCACCTTCTGGAGGCAAGTTCTCTGAGAACCGGCCCTATTGAGCCTCATTGCTTACCGGTATTTGTGGTAACCTGCTGATCACTCAAGACGGGCTTATCTGATGAACGGTCCAATTCATTCTCATACGAGTAGCTATGGACCGGTTTTTCGACACCATCTCTGCTCACCTCTTCCTAGTTTTTCTAGTGCCTCTGGGTTTAGGTCTCGCCATGCTTTTTATACGAGATCGATTATTGAAGACCCCTGCTGACGTTCCTCGCGAAGAATGGCCGCAGCTCTGCACCAGCGGACGATCACGCCCTCAGGCAACAGCTCGGTTTTATCATTTTTGTCCGTTTGTGGCTTGTGGCGGGTCTTGATGGCTTATTCGCCGACACACGCACTTGGTAGCGTGGATACCGAGGATCAGTGAGCGGCTGATTCCGATGGCATGGCTGATTTCATTTGGTTTGTCGTTTACGAGCTTCAAGTCACGACATTGAGCGCGCCGGCAACAGATCAATGATGCCGAATCAGTCTTTCCGGCGGCGCGACGTAATATCCAGGCCGCGCGCGAACCTGCAATCCCTTACCCTTGCGATCCAGCTTTACCCTGATTTCGTGGTACCCAGGTTCGCCACCATCCGTCGGCGCATAGCTGATCGTGTATTGCGCGTGCAACTCACCGCCAATCGCATCGATCGCCTTCTCAATGGAGCGGTCCTTGAACGTCGCGATATACGCGCCGCCGGTCGCAACCGTTGCCACCTCCAGCGGGCGATCCTTCACATCGTCCTTGATGTGCTGTACCGCCGAAATAGCCAGCGCTATCAAATCAGCGCCTCCGCCTCCGCTTGCCTCCTGTACCGCTGGCGTTGGGGCTGTCCCTGGCGGCCCCGGCAGCGTCGAGATGCCTGGCGGGGCGATCGGCGTCGACGCGTTCTCTCTCGGTTTGCCTCTCAATTCCGCCCGCGTCGTCGATAGCCCCACGCTGTAAATCGTCACGTTCGCGAGCTGCGCCTTCCTCAGCACCTCGCCAAGTTTCGTTTCGCTGCCCGTATCCATGGCTTCGGACATAACCAGAAGCACGCGTCGCCGCCCGGGTTTTTCCGCAGTCGGCTGCGGCCGCTCGCTAAGCATCTCGACGCCCACCGCCATGGCATCGTAAAGCCGCAACCCGGAAGTTCCCGTTTGCAATTGCGAAACGACGTTCTCGATCGAATCTCCGCTGCTCGTGAAATCCTGCAGCTTATCGATCGCATCGTTGAAGCCCACCAGCGCCCCTTCGCCAGACGACCCCATCACCGTCTGCGTGAACAATATCCCCGTCTTGCGGATCTCCGGCATCAGCGAGTCGATGCGCGAACTGGTCTCGATCAGAAAAACTACGGAAACGGGATCGCCTCCCAGATCGAAATGCAAGATTTTCTGCCCGGCGCCGTTGTCGGTGATTTGGAAATCTGTCGCCTCCAGGTCGTGCACCATGCCGCCCCTCGAATCGCTCACCGTTACCGGCATGTTCACCAGCGACACGCCAAATTTCAGCTTGGCTTGCCCATGCGGCGGCGCTTGCTGGACCGCCTGTCCCGGTTTCGGCGCAATCGGCCCTTCGGGAGCTTGCGCGCGCAACGCCGCCGCACCCGCAAGCAGAGCCACGACGAGCAGTGCGTATTTCCCTGTGTTTTTCATCATTATGACTCTCCGATCGAAGAGGCCTTGTTTCCGCAGTGTACTCAATTCGACGCACCCGCGCCGGAAGACGTTGCCGCAAACCTCCGCGATTCCTACAATGATGGTTTGCATCTTTCGGAGAGAAAAGCCCATGTCCGCAGGACACCTCAAGTTGAAACCGCAGCACGCCCCCAAAGCACCTCATGAAGATCCCCGGTTCCTGGAAAGTACACCCGCGCGTCCTCTGCGCATTCTGGCGGAGTATCTGCATCCCCTGGTGCAGCTCAAAAGAGAAGGCATTGCCGACACCATCGTTATGTTCGGCTCGGCGCGCATCGAACCGCAAGAAACGGCGCAGGCGCGCGTTACACGTTTGAAAAAGGAAAACGTCAGAAAACTTTCCGCAGCGGCGCAAACCAGACACCGCGGCGAAGTTCGCCACGCCAAGAGTCTTCTCGAAATGTCCCGTTATTACGAGGAAGCCCGGCAGCTCTCGCACAAAATTACTTCCTGGTCGCTGACGCTCGGACCAAAGCCGCGCCGTTTCGTTATTTGCTCCGGCGGCGGCCCGGGCATCATGGAGGCCGCCAATCGCGGCGCCATCGAAGCCGGCGGCAAATCCATCGGCCTCTCGATCGAGCTCCCGCACGAGCAGTTCGCCAACGCCTACATCAGCCCCGAGCTCAGCTTCAATTTCCACTATTTCTTCATGCGCAAACTTTGGTTCGCGCAAATCGCCAAAGCCCTCGTCGTTTTTCCCGGTGGCTTCGGCACCATGGATGAGCTTTGGGAAATGCTCACGTTGCTCCAAACAGGCAAACTCGCCAAGCACAACATCATCCTCATCTATGGCCGCAAGTATTGGGACAAGGTTCTCAACTGGAAGGCCATGGTCAACTGGGGCACGATCAACGAAGACGAGTACAAGATGTTGCAGTTCGCCGACAGCGTCGACGAAGCCTTCGACCACATCCGCGCCGGCCTCGAAAAGTACCACATGGAAGTCGACCCTTTCCTGCAGGCCTATTAAATCGAGCCCAATTAAAAATGGCGCTCTGGCTGTTAACTGTCGGCTGTGGGCTGTCAGCTGTTATTTCCTCTCCCGTCGTCGCGCCTCTTCTGAGTCCCGCAACATTTCGGAAGCGCGCGTGTTTCATGAACATAGGGCGCGACCAAAAAGAAATCGCGGAGACGCCAGGGAGGACCACATGTTTATGCAATTTCTGAAGTCCACGTTGGGCAAGTCCGCGATGGCAGCGGCTCTCTTAGGCGGTGCAATGTTTTTCGCGGGTACGCCGAATGCGCAAGCAAACGAGCGGGTGGTTGTCCGCCACGATAATTTCCGAGTTCACGAAGCCGTCGTGCGTCACGGATTTTATAGCCCGCGCGCCAACTACTGGCGCTTCGAGCGGCGCGAAGCAATTGTCCGCGGCTACTACGATCGCTTCGGCTGCTGGCACCGTTACTAAGTTTTGGCCCACACCAAAAACGAAACGGGGCGCAAATCGCGCCCCATTTTTATTTTAAGTTGCCGTACGAATTAATTTTTCGCGGCGGCTTCCAGTTCGTCCGAAAAGACCGCTTCAAAGCGCCGCTCTTCGTCCTGATCGTGCAGTAGCACCACCGGAACCACGCGCAACGATCTCTTGCAGGCGTGGCACTGCGTCACTTCGCCTTGCAAATCCTGCAGAAACCCATCCGTAAAATGATAAAGCGCTCGCTCGCGCCTGGCATTTTTCTCGTCCCGTGCACCGCAGTGCGGACAGACAAACTCAACCTTGTCCTGCTGCGGATCGCGGTCCAGAGCAGCCCAGCCCGTGCGGCGCACTCCGATTACTTCTTCATTACGCCGTTCCATGGGGGTAACCCTCCTTCAGATCCACGTCCACAAGCATGGGATGCGCCATAGGCTGTTTTCGGTTCATCGAAATAAAGCGCCCTATAATCAATAAGTTGCATTTGCCCAACGGCACTCCACCATCCGTTCCACGTCGTCCATTTGCGATATCGCTCCACGGTCCTCGGAAAAGCGCGCGGATTCTTCCCAACCTTGTATCACCAATCAATCCGCATCTGCATCCTCCCCTGCGTACTGTGTCAGGTCAGTCTTCGACCATTCGGCAATCGTACAAGTGAAATCGGCCAATTCTCAATGTCGGAGTAGCCGGCTAACCGGGCACTTGGTTCTCACGCTTTGCCGTAGCAGGCGTAAAATGGACACTTGAGCTTCCAGGCGTAAGCACAAATGAATCAGATTTCCGCGCGATTTGTGATCAGCTGCATCTTCATTTTTCTAATCGCTGCTCCGCTTCTCTCCTTAGCATGCGGCCCAACGAGTTCAACGGACGTTGACCTTGGGTACCTCGTCATGAATTACGAAAAGGTGCCGTGGCCATCACCCGAGTCCGTCCTCCAAAATTTGCGCTCCATCGAGTACGAAACATTTGACCATGCCCTTACTCTGGTCGGTGTTCCGCAAGCACCGGAACCAGCCAGTTCTAACGCGCTTCAAGACACCGAACTGCGCTATGCAGAGCTAGCCGAGGATGGAACCCGACAAGCAATCATCGGTGTGCGACGAGACTCGATGCTCTACGGTGCGGTTGCCGCGCATGTTGGTGGCCGATGGCAGCGCATCGCCGCGTTTTCGTGTTGGTGCAAATACGAGTCTGGAGACTTGCTTGGAGGCTTCATTCACTTACAAGCAGGTCCCGGCGTTGGACAGGAACTCGTACTGCGTGCAAGCGGCGGTGGAACAGGTGTTTATGCGCAACGGGAGGCGCACTTTCGCTACTTTCGGGGCGAACTCCACCTTGTCTTTACTTTCGTGAGTCGTCATCAGTTGTGTGACCCCACCAAGCGCGGGCCCGAGTCTTGCGAAGTAGAACGACGGTGGTTTTACATCAAATATTGGGATTCCGTTCCTGGTGGAGTGCTTGTTGAGTCGCGATTCAAACTTTCCCCCGAAACCGATCCGCCATTAGAATTCACTTCTATTCGCGAACTGGAACTCGCTCACGCTCAGAAGATTTCTTGCAAGACATACAAGTGGGACAAGTTCCGCTATGTACCATTTTTTGCTCCGAATCCATGCGTCCCTGAAAGCTCTGCGCACTAGGCCCTGCGTCAAGTCTACCGACACCGTCCATAGGTCCCGATTCACTCCCTTACAGAAAACTGGCCCACTACCCTCCGCTGGTGCCGCTGACGAACAAACAGCCAGCGTTTGCTGGTAACGCTCGGGAACTTGTCCATCGTCTTGGTGTCCAACTATGCAGAGGACGCGCGCACCTCACATCCCTGCGAGCGCGGCGCCGGTCTCCTGCGGTAGTTGAGCAACCCACAGGAAGCCGGCGTCGCAAAAACTCCAGTTCTATCTCGCAGAACTTTCTTGTGGAGGTGTGTGATGTCTATCGAACCCGGGCCCCATTCGCAAAACGATTTCGGTTCTCTGCAAGGCTGCTTCGTCGAAGGCAGCGGAGAGCAGCGCGCCCGCGAACGCCGCATTCGCCGCCGAGCTCTGATTATTTCCATCGCCGCGCAAACCGCGATTGTCACAGCCATCGTTCTATTTCCGTTGTTCGGAAAACCGCAGCACATCGCGTTTGCCATGACTCCGATTCCTCCGTATTTCCCTTCGCGTGCTCCGGCCGATCCGAATACAACGCCGACTCGGCCCAACCCGCGGCCGAAACTGAATCTTTGTTCAACGTGCTACACTCCGATCATTCCAGATAGGACTGCGACGACCGACAACACGCCGCCGCAGGAACCAAGTCCCGGCGTCGGCACTCCCGACGGGCGGAGCGGCCTGCAACCACCCTGGGGAATCGGCATCGACGACGGAAGGCCTCAGCCGGAACGCCCCGCGGACGCGCGGCCCCAAACTCCCCGCCGCCTCCACATGACGCACCTCGAGCCAGCCATGCTCCTCCACCGCGTCGAGCCCGAGTATCCGGCGCTCCCGAAGCAAATTCATCGCGAGGGCCAAGTGGAATTACGCGCAGTCATTGCCATCGACGGATCGATCCAATCCTTGCAAGTGGTCAGCGGCGATCCGCTCTTCCTGCAGTCCGCGCTGGATGCCGTCCGGCAGTGGCGTTACCGCGCCACCGTTCTCAATGGCCAGCCCGTCGAGATCGACACGTACATCACGGTCATTTACACGCTCCAGCACTAAGTGCAGAGCATCGAGCTCGCCGCTCCACCTTGTATTTCTTTCTATCGTTGGTAATGTCGGCTCTTCCTGCGATGCCTCATACCCTCGTATTGCTCGAACTTGCCACCTTACGCGGTTTTTCTCGCGAGCGCCGTAGGCGCGTCACAAGTTAAGCCAACCCGTGAGGGCTGGGTTAAGCGCCGACTCCAGCCCGGAGCACCGTAGGTGCGACACAAATCTCCCGTCTCCAAGGGCCAGGTGGCACAGGCTTCAGCCTATGTGGTTCCCGCCTCTGTAGGGGCACGATACATCGTGGCCGTCTTTCGATCGTCCAGAAATCGCCACGCGTGCAACGCAAACGTATCCCAAAAAACAAAACCCCCCGGCCAAAGGTCGAAGCGCACGTTTCTCAATCCCCAAATCACAACACCACTCCGTTTTCTGCGAAAGCATATGGATCTGCGCCAAGAGGAGTTTGCCAGGCTGCTTCGCGTGAACAAGACAACTCTCTCGAAGTGGGAAAACAACGAGGACCCGATTGGACTGCAGAGTGACCTCTTGGCCAGAGCTATCGTGATTTCGCGCGACAAACGGTTGGAGAAGCGCGCCGCTGACCACATTCGAGCCTTCGAAAAGATTGCCGACCAACAGAAACGCGTGCGCGTCGAAGTGGATGTTGAGAAACTCAAATACGAACACGCGTGAGCGAAGTAGAATCGACCATTACAGCTTCAGGAAAGAAAGGAAACAGCAAGACCCAGGTTCGAAAAACCTGAACCCGGGACACCCTCCTGCTTCGGGCACTCCTCGTTGGGCGTCGGTGTTATTTTTCGAAGAGAGTAGGTCCTTGAAGACCCTTTGTGGGCAGCGGCAGATTCGCAACGTTTCTGACCCCAATATTTTGTCTCGTCGCAAGTTTGTGGATGTCGGGGTCCTCGGAATAAATCGTCGACACGTTGTTTACCTTTGCAATCGCCACGCTCTGCCAATCGAATTTCACTTTGGCCCACGTTCCCCCGGCATCTCCTTTCTTCTTTCCTGTTTTCGTCCGAGTCGATTCAGCCATCAACGCCAGTTCCAACGCGGCACGCGTATCGAAGGGAGCAAGGATGAATTTCGGAGTCTTGGTTAGAAGGTTCAGGATATCGCGGCGAGAGTGGCCGGCAGCTATCAGTAATTCGCTTAATGCCGGAGTTGGGATAACGATTTGATCGCCGCTGCCGTGAATGCGTCCGATGAGGTCTTCGATGCGGTCCTTTGCCCGGTCGACGGAACAACGCGCGTTGGGGACGAACAGGAATGTGAGAAACGTAGTATCGAATGCGTCCACAAGGTTCCTAGCCGTGTCGAATCTTCAAAATGTCTCCCAATGGGTCTTCGGATTTTGCCAAGTTGTTGTCCGGGACAGAGCGGAGTTTGCCGACAACATCCCACAAACTAGCGTCGCTCAGTTCTTCGAAGTCGTGAATGTCGAACCATCGCATCTCCCACCTGCCGTCAGCGTTTCGGTACCATCTGCCTCTGCCGTGCACTCGAATCGGCCTTCCAAAGATGTAGGGCGCCAATTTACGAGCGACGTCTTTGGTTGTGTTGCAAACATGGTGTACGCCTTGATAGACGAGGTGGACAGGCACAGTCTCATCCATGCCGCCTATTTTTACGAGCATCCCATCGAGGCTACCTTCCTCGATAAACGGGCCGAACGTTTCTTGCCCCTCGGCGGACTTTCTCGGAAACTCAATCACCACGTCACCCTTGTCCCACTCCATCACAGCCGACAGGTCATCTTCGTCTAGAAAACGGCGTATGGCGCCAAAGGCGCTCACAGTCTCTTTGGTGCCTTGTCCGTTCATTGCAAGGTGGACCCGAGAAGAGATGGCGGCTTCGTCTTCCACATCGATCTCCATCGCGCAGTTGGCGCTTCCTTCATCTACGCGTAGAAAATGTACGTGCTCCTCGTGGCCAAGCAACTTTGATAATTCTTTCAGGTACTCGGCCAGCCGCGACATCGCAATTGTGTGCGGCGTCGTCCCTTCGATGCTGAAATGTAGTTCCCGCTTCGACATTGCTTCCTTTCGGGTGGGCTCACCGCGACAGACTATATCCTATATCGGGCCAACGTCCGGACACGTCTATTTGATCGCTTATCTGCTCGATATGTTACATGGCCTGTCGGCGGGTAGCCGGCCCTCAACGCGCCGAGATGGCTTTGACTTTGTTTTTCCGGGCGTGGCCTACCCTTTGCGGTTTTTTTCAAAGGGTGGGCACTCCGGGGCCTATATCGGCATGAATACTGGTGTTGGCGCGATCATACAAACATTTAGTCGTAGCTCAAAAAGGAAATGGTGGGTGCAGTACTGGCGCCGCCAAAGAGCGGGTTTCGCTAGAGAAGCGGTTCCCCGGAATAGCGCGCAATCGCTTCGCGCGTGGTGTCGCGAAGACGGATCAATTCGTGCCAGGCCAATGATTCACTGGCTTCCTCCGTGTCGGTCGCAGTGCGGGGATAAATAGGCGGAGACACCGTAATGGTCACGCTGGTCAGCCGCGGCAAATACGTCCCGTCACGCAGGACTTTCCGCGTTCCTGCCAGCGAAACCGGAACTATCGGCACGCTCGCATCCATCGCGGCCTTAAACGCACCGAGCTGAAATGGCCGCACGCCCTCTTCGCTCGTAAACGTCCCCTCGGGAAAAACAAAAATCGATTCGCCGTCGCGCAGCAATTGTTTCATCTCTTCCGATTGCCGCAATCGCGATTGCGCATCGCTGCGGTCAAACTTCGTGTGATGCATCTGCCGCAAAAAAGTTCCGATGAACGGCATCCGGCCCACTTCCATCTTTGCCACGAAGTGATACGGCACGCCCAAGCCGAGCATCAGCGGCAGCACGTCAAAATAACTCGTATGATTCGACGCATACACTTTTGCGCCAGGCGCATCCACATATTCTTTGCCAATCACGCGCACGCGACAGCCAAGCAGCGCGAACAAAACTTTAAGCGCCGCTGAAGTGAAACGCCCCGCCTTGCGGTAGTCGCTGATGAAATTCACGATTGTCCACGTCGGAACGATCCACAGAAAGAAAACGACACCAAAATACAACCCGTACAAAATCTCCAAACCGCGCCGCACGCCGGCCCAGATTTTCGCGCCTGCCGTGCGCGTGAAGCTAGCCGCGGACAGTCGCGCGATCTGCACCCATGCCGGCGCCTTGCCCGCAGACAATTTCCCACCGAGATAAAGCTGCTTAGTTTCTTCGCGGCGTAATTTTCCGCTCGATGTTTTTGGAATACTCCCCGGCGGTATGAGCTCGACTCTGTCCGGCGGCAAGCCCAGCCCTTGCGAAACCAACTCCGTCACCGACGCTGCAATCGCCGCGCGCCTCGAAACCTCGCGCTCGCGCGACTCCGCCACCACGATCAGTTTTTCCGTTCCCGAGGTTTCATCCTTCAGCCCGAACGCCACAATACAGCCCTTGCGGATTCCTTCTGCGCGCGCCGCAAGCTCCTCCACTTCGTGCGGATAAAGATTTCTACCCCCCTTGATGATGATGTCCTTCACGCGCCCCGTGACGTAAATTTCTCCATCCGCACGGTAAGCCCGGTCGCCCGAATTCACCCACGCATATTCGCCATCGCCTGTCGCAGGACCCAGGGGCAGCAATTTTTCCGTCGCTTCCGCATTTTTATAATACCCGCTCGTCGCGGAAGGACCGCGAAACCAAAGAAAACCCTCGGTTCGATCGCTCACTTCCTCGCCGCTCGCGTCCACAATGAGCACTTCGTGCCGGGACACCGGCCTGCCGGACGAAACGAAGGAAATCGCCGTTGCATCGTCTGCCCGCGCCGGTACGGCGCGTCCTTTCGCGGTGAACACCTCGCGTTCGATGCGGTCGATCAACGGCCCGCGATTCAGCGGCGGCACCGTAACTGCCAGCGAAGCCTCTGCAAGCCCATACACCGGCAATTGCGCTTCGCGCCGAAAACCGTGGCTCGCAAATCGCTCCGCAAAGCGGTCCAAGGTATCGGGATTCACCGGCTCCGCGCCGTTCAGCGCCGCGCGCCAGTTGCTCAAGTCCACTCCCTCGATATCTTTGTCTGCAATCTTTCGCGCGCACAGCTCGTAAGCAAAATTCGGGGCCGCGGAAATTGTTCCGCCATATTTTTGAAAGGCTTTCAGCCAGCGTTCCGGACGCGTAAGAAATGCCAGCGGAGACATCACCGCCAGCGGTATGCCGAAGTGCAGCAGCGTGAGCCACGCACCAATCAAGCCCATGTCGTGATACAGCGGCAGCCAGCTCACACCCACGTCGCCCGGCCCTAATCCGACCGCTTCTCCTATCGCTCGAATGTTCGCAAGCAAATTCGCGTGCGTCAGCACCACTCCCTTGGGATCGCCCGTCGAGCCGGAGGTGTATTGCAACAAGGCGATATCGCTCGATTTCCGCGCTCGGCTGCCGGTCAGGTGTAGCGGCAGCGCGCCCGGCGATGGCGGCGGCGCCTTATCCGCAGCGTCAATCAATTTCTCCGCGTCCGCCACTGCCGCAAGCGAAGGCACACGCGGCTTCAAGAGCCGCGCCACCGCTTCCGCCTGCCGGAACGTCAGCAGCAGGCACACTTCCGCATTTTTCAAAATCGCCGACTGCCGCGACGCGTATTCCTCGATGCGGTCAGCGCGAAATGGCGGATAAATCGGCACCGGAATTGCTCCCGCGAGCAAAATTCCCGCATACGAAACAAAAAATGCACGCGACGTTGGCAGCATCAGCGCCACACGCCCGCCCGCGGGCACGCCGCGACGCGCCAACTCCGCCGCGCATCGCTGCCCCGCGGCATACAGTTCCCCAAACGTCAGCGTCACGCTGCGTTCTTGGGCTTCCGTCTCCTCGGTGATGAGTAAATGCGCGCGCTCGGCGTCATGCGTCGCGCGATACCGCAGCACGTCTAGCAGCGTCTCCGCCGAAAAAACGCCGGCATCGCTTGCTTCGCGGTGTAATTTTTGAGTGATGATGGACGCGCGCAAAGCGGAGGCCGCTTCGTCTTCCAGCGTCTCAACTCCCGGCGCAACTAGGAGAGCCTTCGCCAAATCTTCCGGCGTATTTGCTTCCGCCACAACGCGATCCGGCAGCCGTACGCCAAACGCCGTCTCCAGCCGCGCGAGCAATTCCACTCGCTCCAGACTGCCCAGTCCCAAGTCCCGGTCGAGTTGCGACCCCACGGTGAGTATCGGCAACGCCCCGCGGCTACCCAACTCTTCCAGCAAACTGCGAATCACTTCGAGTACGCGCTCGCGAACTTCGGAGGCGTCGAGTTGTGTTGCAGGAGTCGCCACAGGTCACACGAATTAAACGCAGGACAATCTGCTTCCGCCAGAGGCTACCACGCCGACATGCCGTTTGCCATCAACGCCAGCGTCTTTCCGCTCGAAGGATTACGTGCCAATCATCAGCCACCCGCAAGGGGCCGCGTGCGATGAATCGCCCGCCGCAAAAGGCGCTCAACAAACTACGCTTTACCTTCCGCAGGGTTACACGACGGCTACGCGCTTTTTTGTCACTAGCGCGAAGCGTGCCGAGCCGCGCAAGCGGCAAGCTACGCGCTCTTCTGCTTGGCCTGCGTCGCAGCGTAACCTTTGGGCATGAGCGTAGTCGTAAGGTCCACGCCGGAAAGATCTGCTCCGGTCAAATCCGTTTCTCGGAGGATGGCCACGCCCATGTCAGCCCCAGTAAATTTCGCGCCATTCACATTCGCGAGTCTCAAATTTACGTTTCGCAATTTCGCGCGATGAAAAACCGCGTTCGAAAGATCGCACCGAAAAAATTCCACTCCGCTGGCTTGCGCTTCCGTCAAATTGGCGCCCGGCAAAATCGCTTCCGTCATGTCCGTGTTTCGGAGATCGGCTCTCTGAAGATTCGCGTTGGACAAATCCGCGCCAGGCAGCTTGGCTTTACGTAAATCGGAGCTTTCAAAGCTCGCGCCGCTCAGAATCGCGCCGCTAAGATTGATGCCTTGCAAATCGGCGCGGGAGAGGTCAGCGCCGGCCAAATTCGCGCGCGTGCCTCCTTCCTTTCCGCGAAAAAACAGCGCGTGCGCTTCGAGAATGTCCGTCAGTTTCTTGCCGTTGTGTCGAATGCTCTTCGCTTTTCGCAAGCCCATGTTCTTCCTTCGACTCCTTCTTCCAATACTTCATTTTACCCGCTCTTCATCACCCTGACGAGCGTTTCTCGCCTGCTTTGCAAGATGCCCCGTTCTTACCGTCGTTTGTGGTAGTTTCTAGAATTGCTTGGTGACCCGGAAGGTGACGATTCTCTTGGTGTTTCGAAACATACTTCTGCCCCTGGTGGCGGCTCTACTAATGGCTCCATCCTTTTTTTCGGCGGAGCCTGCTTCCGAAGTGGCAATCATGCATGTCACGCTCATCGATGCCACCGGCCGTCCGCCTCAGGCTGACCAAACCGTGCTGATCAAGTCTGGCCGCATCGCCGCCGTGGGGCCATCAAAAAAAATCAAGGTTTCTAAAAACGCTCGGGCTATCGATGCCACCGGAAAATTCTTGCTGCCGGGATTCTGGGACATGCACGTGCATCTCGCCGGCATCAACGCCGATCCTGCCTGGAGCAAACAAGTTCTTCTTCCGCTGCTATTGGCAAACGGGATCACCGGCGTGCGCGACATGGGCGGCGATCTCGACGCTCTTCTCTCTTGGCAGCACGACATTGAGTCAGGCATTTTGCTGGGGCCACACATCGTTGCTTCCGGTCCTTTCCTCGTCGCAAGCGGCAGGAAAACTCCCGAGCAGTATCCCGTCGCCAACGCTGTTGAGGCTCGCTCCGCGGTTGATGACCTGAAAAAACGCGGGGCAAATTTCATAAAAATAATTACTCTGCCATCGCGCGACGCGTTTTTTGCGGTCGCCGATGAATCCCAAAAGCAGAATATTTCGTTTGTCGGACATTTGCCCTTTGAGATTGGAGCCAAGGAAGCTAGCGAAGCTGGAATGCGCAGCATCGAGCACCTTCTCTATAGCGCATTCTCTCTTTCTTTTTCTTCGAAAGAAGCCGAGCTTCGTCCTCGCCTTGTGCTAGCCGAAAAAAGTGGGGACTCCGCCGCTTGGGAAGAGATCGCCCACGCATCGGATGCAACTTACAATCCAGAAAAAGCCGCGGCGCTTTTCCAAACATTGAAAAAAAACGGCACTTGGGTCACGCCCACTCTGGCCTCGTTGGATATCACTTCTCATCCTGAAAATTGGAAGACGGATGACCCCTTGCTCGACTTCGTTCCGCCCGCGCTTGCCAAAGAGTGGAGAGACTCCTTCAACGACGCGGAGATGAAGCAGCGGGCGGCGTGGCTGGCTCGCCAGGCATCCAACGACTGGAAGCTCACCGGCGAGCTGCATCGCGCCGGCGTTCCGCTTCTCGTTGGCTCGGACTCGCTTGATGCTTTTGTTTTTCCCGGCGACAGCTTTCATCAGGAGCTTGCCGAGTTAGTCCGCGCGGGATTTACGCCCATGGAGGCATTGCAAGCCGCAACGCGTGGTGCTGCTCAGTTTCTCGGCCGCGAGAAAGAATTCGGCACCGTCGAAGCCGGCCATGCGGCCGATCTGGTTTTGTTGAGCGCGAATCCTGTCGAGAACATTGCCAATACGCGCAAAGTTTGGGCCGTGATTCGAAATGGCGGCTATTATGACCGCGTGGCCCTGGATGCGATGCTAACACGAGCAAAAGAAGCCGCTGCTGCCGTTAGCGGGGAAAAGCCTTAAGACTCACTGTATTCGTGCGCCCGTTCGTAGGAGAATACTTATACCTCGCCACACGCCTATGAAAGTCGCCACAACATCCCGCCCACCACGGATCGCTCGGTTTTGGTTCTGTTTCTTCGTCCTAGCGTGCCTTATTCCCGCTCAAGATTCATTTGCACAAGAGCGTGCGCGTGGCGACGAAATCGTCGCGAATCTTGCGGGAGGCCGTGTCATCATTCACGTGGCACGCGACAAGATCGTTTTCGCGGCCATCGATCAACCCATCGAGAATAATTCCATTCCTCCTCGTGTCCTCAGCATCAATTCCACCCACATCGGAGTACTCTTGGGTGCCTCCGAATGGCGGGAAACCGCCGATCCCAAGCCCGTGCGCCTGGATAAGGATTTTCCTCAGCTTACGGGGAGGAATAAGAATTACGAGGCCGATCCCAACGAAATTGCTCCCGATCTGGATGCCATCGGGGTGGCCTTCCTCGAACGCCTGCGCCCGCTCGTCTCCCAGCTTCAACACAAGATCGATTTCAAGCCTGATGAAGCCATCTTTGAAGTGGTCCTCATCGGTTTTGCTCCCAACGATTACGGTCCGGAAGTCTGGAGCATCGAATACCGCCTGCAACAAGAAGAGATTTCAACGCGAGGCGACTTCTGGCAAACGCGAATTCTCCGCCCGCGCTTCACTCAGCTATATCCGCCCGAAAAGCACTCTCCAAAGACGCTCATCGAAGTTCGCTATCCGGAAACCATTCCGGGCCCTTCCTTGCAGCAACTTATTGAGGGAAACGATCCGGACATCGATCACTTATCGCAAGCAGATCCAAAATTCTTGAAGGTGGAAGAAGAGATTGACCGTGGCCAGGCCAACAAAGCGGCTCCTCAGGATGCTACCGATTTTCTTCGCGCCGTGTTGCCGCTCATAGCCGGCAAGTCGCGGTTTATCTTGGGCACCATGACCGAAGCTGGATTCGATTGGGTAGTTCCACCGGAAGAGCCAGTCGAAAAAGCCAAAGCAGATAAGAACAAGCCGCCCGATGCGCCGACGCTGCGCCACAAGCCGAATCCATAAAGCTTAAGTCAGTTTTTCAATCCGGCCGCCTTGCCGGATTGTGCCTCCTGTGATGACGCGGCAAAGCAATGCTACGGCGGCCAAGGATTTCTCTTCAAGAAGGCCGGGCTGAAGAGGGGATTATGCCCTCTACACGGGGCGCACTGGTTTCAGAATGAGACGCCGTGACAGGGCAAGTGGAGATTTGCTTTTTTTCTTCGCTTGCAGTAGGAGGTTGCGTTATATTGGAGTTCTACGAGGCCGTGCCTCACGGACAAACACGAGAAGTAAGAAGTTGCGGGAATTTCAAAAGCGGTTGAATGCTCAACAAAAAGAAGTCGGAGTTACGCTATGACCTTCAAAGAAGCACTCAATTTGATGGGTGAAGATGAATCTTTTCGAGCAACCGTCTACGCCATGAATACGCTTCTCATCAAAAAGGGTGTGTACAAATCATCGGAGTTCGAGCAGCTAGTTTGCGAGCACGCGATCAATTTCAAGCGTAGCTTTTGTGCGGCCAAGTCTACAGCCGAAACTTCTCGCGCAGTCGCGCAAGCCAGCCTTTAGGCATTTCCTTCAAGTGAGTACATTCGCATTCGTCAGGGTCTTCGCATTCTTCGTGATGACCGATTTTGCAGGAAGTACACGCTTCTCTGCATGATACCCACGGTAGTCTTTCTGGCTGTTCTTCCATACCACCACCTTTAGCGACGCTATATCACAATTAAACTGTCGCGCAAGGCATAATACTTTGTTGCTATTTTGAGACTTCTAGGAAGATCTCAGGACCTTGAATGGGGTGGCGCTGCAGGCTGTGCCTGCTTCGGATTCTCGGAAAGTGAAAGAATCTTACATTTATCTCGCGACGACGATTCTGGAAGAATCTGGCGAGCCCATGCACATCGTGGACATCGCGAAAAGAGTCAGCGGGATTAAAGGGAAAGCTATTCCGTGTCCTTCAGTCGAATCCAGTCTACTGCGCACATGCAGAATAAGGAGACGGACGCGCGTGCTATTAGAGTCCGTCCTGCGTATTGCGGTCTGCCCGTTTGGAAGATTTTTGCCAAAGAACCAGTAGCGACGACCCTAAATATCAACGACCCCAATACGGGCGGCTAAAGGGTGTTGAGTTGTCGACGCCCCGCATCGCTCTAATCTCCTGCGGCCTTTACGCGGCCTACATGCCCTCCAATATCTTTGCGGTAGTGCATGCCGTCAAAGTGGATTTTTTCGATTGCCTGATAGGCTGCGTCCAATGCCAGCTCCAATGAATCCCCTGCGGTCGTCACGCCAAGGACGCGGCCGCCGCTGGTTTCTAGGGAACCGTTGTGGATACTGGTTCCAGCGTGGAAAACTTCAACACTAGTATTCTTACTTGAACCGGTTAAACCGTCTATGGACTTTGCGACCTCGAATTTCCCCGGATATCCTCCCGAAGCCAGTACCACACACACGCTCGCACCCTTTTTCCACTTTAATTTCATGGGATCGAGCCGTTTCTTAGCTACATCCTCAAGAACCTCCACCAAATCGAAATCCATTCGCGCCACAATTGCCTGCGCTTCCGGGTCGCCCAGCCGACAATTGAATTCGAGCACCATGGGCCCCTTCTTGGTCAGTATCAACCCGATGTAGAGAAAGCCTTGGTAGGGGATACCATCTTTCGCCAGGCCCTTCAGCGTCGGTTCGACAATGGTCGAGATCACGGCATCACGCAGTCCTGCCGACAACAATTCGTCCGAAGAGTAAGCTCCCATTCCCCCTGTGTTCGGCCCCTCATTTCCATCAAATGCTCGCTTGTGATCCCGCGTTGGCACCATCGGCGCGTAGCGCTCGCCATCCGTCAGAATGATGAAGGAGAGCTCTTCGCCCTCGAGAGTTTCTTCGAGCAAAACACGATGCCCGCCAGGCCCGAGTTCGTTCTTTTCCATTACGCGCTCGAGGAATTGCCGCGCCGCGTTCGCGTCAGGCGCCAGGGAAACACCTTTGCCCGCGCATAAACCATCCGCCTTGATCACCAGCGGCCAATCGACGTGGTTCAGCGCGGCGTGCGCGTCCTGGGCCGAGTCGTACGCGCCATACATTTTCGCGGTCGGGATATTGTGCCGAAGCAGAAATTCCTTCGAAAAAATCTTGCTGCCTTCGAGTTGCGCAGCCTGCTGCGAAGGGCCCACAATGGCCCAATTTCGCTGCATGAATGCGTCCGAAATTCCGTTCACCAGCGGCAGTTCCGGCCCTATCATCGTCAGATCCGGAGCAATTTTTTCGGCGAGCACAACGAGCGCTGAAACATTACCCGCATCCACGGCAACGCATTCCGCATCCGCGGCGATCCCGCCGTTGCCAGGAGCGCACCAGATTTTTTCCACGAGAACGCTTTGTCGCAACTTCCAGACCAACGCGTGCTCGCGTCCCCCGCTTCCAATCACCAGAATCTTCATCCAGAAGCCCTCTTGAAAAATTCACTTCGAACCATAGTCGCCCGATAACATCGTGTCAACTCGCACCGGTTTTCGGTAGTGGGTCAGTTTCCGATTATCGGTGCCAGCTCAACCGGTCGGTGCAACACCGTTCTAAACGGTTGACCCGATAATACTTTCTCTGGATGACCGATCCGCAGGGCTTTACTCTATCCAGGCTCGGCTAGGATAGCGTTTCGGCTGATTCATCGCCCGAGGATGATTTTAGCCTTTGAGACTCCGGCAATTAAACTTGGACCTTGGTGTTACGTCGACCCATTGAGACCACCCGACTAGTCAGGACCCACGACGAACCCAGACGTATGCTTGCACATCGCCGTTAAGGATTTCGACTTCAGGTCATATTTTCAATGGGGAGAGGGGTCCTGAATTCTGTGGCGGCATGTTGTAGGGCACGTTGTACAGGAATAGGAAACGCAGGTCGATAGAAGGACCTTGGAACGCATCTGGTAGAGGCTTGAAGGGGGCCGAAGTCCGAACAGCAGCGGCCGCTGCTTTGTCGAGCTGTGCGTCCTTTGAGCTAACTTCCACCGTCGGCTCCTTGATGAGCAAAGTCCCATCTTTTTGAATTTGAAACCGAACAACTACTCGGCCTTTTTTCCCCAATTGAGCGTCATCCGGCATGACGGAAAACCAATTGCGCTTCACTCTTACCAGGACGTCCTCCATGTACTTGGAGAAATCTACGCCACCAGTGGGTGTCAGGATTTGGTAGACGCCAGACATGCCTGGGGATACAGCCGTCTTCTTCTCTTGAGCTTCGCTGATCGCGAGAAAGAGCAACAGAGTGCAGACGCCACCAAGTACTGCAACCAGCTTAGTTACCTTCACGCGTACCTCGCACTCTTCGAGAGGTCGGATTGAAAGATGGCCGAATGGCAAATTGTAGAATGCCTTTGCCGAAACAGTCCAACTTTCTGCACATTTGTGATTCATGATTCAAGTTTCCGGTTACCCGACTAACCGGGACTTAGTCGCGACCCCAACACGGGTATGTATACTGCTTCCTTGCAAAGGGCAAAAATGCGGCCCGACATCTGTCTCGGACGCGGAAGCCTTGGTTCAAATCCGGCCCCCGACCGTTCCCTCTTGCTGTTTCCATTTGCTCTTTTGGCGACCCGTTGCCAGCTGTCAAAGCCAACCCCGTGATCGCCTTCCTCTATCCCTAGAAAGATTTGGCCCCCCAAACTTTTCCCCATCCAACTTCGTCTATACCTAAGGCATCCTCGCCACCCTGAGATGTTGGAGGATTTTTAATGTTCCGATCCATTGCTAGCGTCGTGGTTCCTGTTGCCATGGTATCTGTTTCCCTCTTGGCGTCCTTGGCCAACGCCCAAGTCTCGCCGAACACGCCCAGTCCGATCGCCGCGCCGAATCCGCTGACGACGACGCTATCCATTTTTCGCAGCAATATGCAGGACAAGATCATGAAGGCGGCGGACACGATGCCAGAGTCCAAGTATAGCTACCGGCCGACGAAGGACGTTCGTTCGTTTGCCGAGCTCGTGACTCATGTCGCGGATATATCGTACTTTTTGTGTTCAAACGCCAAGGGTGAGGTGCCCCCGGCCATGACTGCCGCGAAGGGTTCGAAGACCGAGATCATCGCCTACCTCAAAGGCTCGTTCGGCTACTGCGATGGCGTGTACTCCGCGTTCACCGATGCGCACCTCAATGACCCGGCGGACTTCTTTGGCGTCAAGACGAACAAGATGTTCCTCTTGACGCAACTCGGAAATCATGACGCCTTGCATTACGGCAATCTCGTCACCTATCTGCGCCTCAATGGGCGCGTGCCGTCCGGGGGCTGGTTTTGATTATCCGCCCGTTGAATGAGTCAGTCCCGCTATGCTAACCTGTTAATTTAATATTACTGGTTATTAATCTTGATTTAGAGTTGAACTGCGCCGAAGCGCCCACGCCCCAGCGGCGGGACCGTTGCACATGTGAGCGTAATCTTTAGGCTTGGCCAACTGCTCGGATAGGAATCGTTACCCCTGTTGCGGCATCCGAGGATGCCAGCATGTGGCATCGACCGTCAAAAATTCCTCCGGGGTCAATCACCATGCATGGCGAATGCACTTCGCCCGTCACAACTCCTTTTGCCTGGATCTCGACGCGTCCTTTTGCAAAAATCACTCCGTCAAATCGCCCCGAGATCACCACACGGTTTCCCTCGATTTGACCCTCGACCCTGGCGCCTTCGCCCAGAACCACGGTCTGCTCAGAGATGATATTGCCCTTCACGTTTCCGTCGATGCGAAACGTTCCTGTGAGCTGCAGCGTGCCTTCCAGCGTTACGCCCTGATCGATGAATCCGGTCCACTCTTCGCTCACGCCATTTTTCGAGGCACCGGGCCACTTCCAAGCCATCGCTATTCTCCTAGAGAGACTCTCCTACTGTAACCTTCGTTGCGCGCATGTCAACGCATCGGAAGCGTGGAGTTGTCCAAACGATACGGTGGAACGTCAGAACAGGTGAGATTGTCGCAGAGTCTTTCGTTCTATTTCATCAATCGGTCGTAAATTCCCATCAACTGCGCATCGTCATAGTATTCGAGCACGAGCTGCCCTGGGCGAATCTTTGTTTTTTGCCTAAGCAATACCTTGGTTCCGAGGTGCCGCTGCAGTTCGTCGATTGCCGACCGAATGTTCGCATCTACGTGGATCTCCGCGACAGCGCTCGCTCCGCGTGAACGCCGCGAGGCGAGGCGCTCGATTTGACGGACGGTAAGTCCTCCTCGCGAAGCCCGCTGCGCGTAGCGCATTCTTAACGGCGAATCCGCCACAGCTAGGAGCGCTCTGCCATGCCCCGCAGTCAGCTTGCCCTCTTCAATCCAATCCTGAATAGTTGGTTCGAGCTTCAGCAGCCGGATCGAGTTGGCCACGGTTGCCCGGTCTTTGCCCGTGCGCTCGGCCACCGCTTCCTGGGTAAGCTGGAATTCATCCATCAATCTTTCGAATGCTCGAGCGGCCTCGATGGCGTTCAGATCCTCGCGCTGGATGTTTTCCACCAGCGTCATCTCGAGCGCTAGTTCGTCTGGAACCTGTCGCACAATCGCGGAGACCTTGGTTAAGCCAGCCCGCTGGGCTGCTCGCCAGCGGCGCTCGCCAGCGATGAGTTGAAAGCGATTCCCAATCGGCCGTACAACTAAGGGTTGAATGATCCCGCTCGATTGGATGGAACGCGCCAATTCGTCCAAAGCCTCTTCGCGGAATCGCGTGCGAGGTTGATAGGGGCTCGGCTCGATCAGGTCGATGTCGATCTGATGAGGGCCGGGAAGCGTCGGCTCCTTGGCCGGTGCAGCGGCAGCAGCGCCACCGCCGCTGACCGCATGAGGCTGAACTGTCGGCGCTGGCGGCGCCTGAACCTGCGGCTCAGGCTCCCGAATCAGCGCTCCTAGCCCTCTTCCCAGTGCGTTTCGCGTCATTGGCAATGACCTCCTGGGCGAGTTGCGTGTAGCCCTCGGCCCCTTTGCTGTGAATGTCGTAGAAAATTATTGGTTTCCCAAAGCTTGGCGCTTCGGCCAGCCGCACGTTTCGCGGAATAACACTCTGAAAGACCTGTGTTCCGAAGAAACTGCGCAGATCGGTTGCAACCTGCCGAGAGAGCGTCGTCCGCTCGTCGTACATCGTCAGGAGAATTCCTTCAATTTCCAGGCTGGGATTCAGCGTTCGTCGGATACGCATCAAGGTATCGAGCAGCTCGGAAACGCCTTCCAGTGCTAGATATTCGCATTGAATGGGAACTAGGACTGAACTTGCGGAAACAAGACCGTTCAGAGTTAGGAGATCGAGTGCGGGAGGACAATCAAGCACAATGAATTTGTAGCGATCTTGGATCTGATTCAGGAGGGCCTGCAGCTTATATTCGCGGTTTTCTGCTAGGACGAGTTCAACAGCAGCCCCGGCAAGGTTTTTGTCGGCGGGGACGACATCCAAGCCATCTACTTGCGATTTTTGGACAATCTTATCAAAAGGCTCATTTAAGATCAGGCAATGGTAGAGGGTTCTTCGCGAGGGATCTTTGGCAAAACCGATGGCGGCCGTGGCGTTGGCCTGGGAGTCGCAATCGACGAGAAGCGTCGGTTGCTCAGAGGCGGCCAAGCATGCCGCCAAGTTTACTGCGGTGGTCGTCTTTCCAACCCCACCTTTTTGATTTGCAACGGCGATAATCCGCGCCAACGAGTCCCCCGAGTCGCGGAAATCTAGCAGAATCGTAGACGGGATGCAACTTGTTTCACGTGGAACAGCAGTGCGGGCCTGTGGAATTTTAAAAAGAGCGGGAGGCGTTGTTCCACGTGGAACGGTGAGCCTCTATCAGTGGGCCGCTGCGTTCGCCGGGCCGTTCCATCGAAAATCGTTCCACGTGGAACATGACCGCGCTTGAGTCAAAATTATGCCTAGAAGCCTCGATACGGTTTGCCGCGGGCTGTTCCACGTGGAACCTCTCGCGGTTGGGCTCAATCGCAGACTTAGTCCCAACCAGCTCAATTCGGCCTGTTCGTCGTGGCGCAATGGATTGTTCCACGTGGAACTCGATCTGCCGAAGCCGACGCGCCACCGTGGTCAGCGTATTCAGTACAATCTTCAATGCTCACCCTTCAACCTGTTCCACGTGGAACGTCGCAGCTGCAAATCGCAGCCGACGACTCCGCGCGCGGTCTGCAGTGGCGCCAAATTCACGAGCACCGCCATATGATCTCTGGAGGGCCATTAGCAATTTGAAGGGAATTGTCAGATCGACGAACTGGGTATTCAAACGAGCTGAAGCCAGCGGATCGTAGAACTATGGTAGAAGTCCTTATGTTTCAGGTCGTTGCGCCGACACTTGCGGATTTTCGCGTCCCGACAAGCAAATAACGCCGCAAGGATTGGGGAACCGCGATCGGCTCGCGCCACTCCCAGTCCACGCCACGGCGCGCCAAGTCTAGGTCCCGCCCGCCAATCCACAGGATAACTTGTTTAGCTGCAATACGTTCCGAGGCAGCCCAAGCCAGAAAGGGCTCGAATTCCCCCACCGCTCTCGAGCAGACATAATCGAGGGGAGCAACCTCTTCTCCTAGTTCCTCGTATCGGCTCACGAGCACTCGAGTGTCGGGAAGTTCAATGTTTCTAAGTACTTCCGCAAGAAACGTGGCCTTCTTCATATTTGATTCCACCAGAAACATTTGCAGTTCCGGCCTCATGATTTTGAGCGGAATTCCCGGAAATCCCGCGCCAGAACCAACGTCGGCGAGCCGACCGTTTTCCACAGGCACCGCGACTGCGGCAAACATGCTCTCGCAAAAGTGACGATATAGTATCTCCAGGGGATCGCGGATCGCGGTCAGATTAATCTTCTCGTTCCAAGTCAATAAGAGCTTCATATATTGTTGAATATAAACGATTTGCTGATCATTCGCTTGCAATTGAAATTCGCCCAATGCACGGCGAATCGTCTCCCCGGATAACACCACTGGGCTTTGTATTGTCATAAGAGTAACTAAAATCCTATGGAGCTGTGAATTTCTGCTTCACCCGTGCGCGCCTCTGCCCGCAGCAAATACCGCGGACCAGCCACGCCCGCTACCGCATCAACCGCTGTATGCCAGAGAATCACCGGAACCATTCCATCGTACGCGATTCGCGCCGTTCCGAACACTGCGCCAATGACCAGTGTGCTCACAAGCCCACCGCGCCCCTGGTAAAGATGAGCCATCCCAAAGAGCACCGATGACAACACCACGACGCTCCAAACAGGCAGCCCCGCCCGCGTCAATGCCGCCATAGCAAATCCCCTGTACAAGAATTCTTCGCACAAACCCGCTGTGACCGCCAACGCAAAGTAGGGAATCAGCTCGGCCCGAGTTTGCGGCAAAATCCGTTCGGCAAGCGCGTGCATAAAGCTTCGCGCCTTTCCCGAGGAGCGCCCCATCCGCCGCAGGTTAAGCCATTGCAGACCGCCCAAAGTCGCGGCGCCGACAATTGCCGCAAAAAAAATTCTTTCGCGTCCATGAATCACCAACCCCAGGTCTTCGAGCGTCAATCCTCTGGCCCAAGCTCTCCAAGCCGTCAACACCACGGCCACCCATTGAAACGCGATCGTCGAAACGTAAAGGCTCAGCCGTTCCTTTGTCCCCATCCGCGGAATCGACATCACATTTTTCAATCGCAGCTGGCCGCGCCACGGAAGCACCACGCCTAGCACGAAAAAGATTAACCAGAAGTCCCAAGGCATTCGGCGATGAAACCACGTTCGGAAGCCCTGCGCAACGTTTCACTTCTCCCATTCAAGAGGTTTTGCGTGACCGCCACAACGCCCGCAGCACAGCTATAATGGAATGCGAAGCACCGAGGTGAACTCTTGGCGGCACAAGTGAAACTCACGTCCATGGCCAAAGCAGCCGGCTGCGCGGCCAAACTAAATCCGGCCACGCTAGACGCGGTCTTGCGCAAGCTTCCGCGCCAAACAGATCCGAATGTTCTGGTCGGCTTTGACACCAACGATGACGCCGGCATCTATCTCCTCAGCGAAAGTCTTGCGCTTGTCCAGACCGTCGATTTTTTCACGCCCATCGTGGACGACCCATTTCTCTTCGGACAAATCGCCGCCGCCAACTCGCTCAGCGATGTCTATGCCATGGGCGGCCGGCCCGTGACGTCCTTATCGATCGTCGGCTTTCCAGAAAAGGGCGACCCGGAAATCCTCGAACAAATCATTCGCGGCGGCCTCGCCAAAATGAACGAAGCCAAGTGCAGCGTGATCGGTGGTCACTCGATTCGCAATGAAGACATGCTTTTCGGCTATGCGGTTACCGGCACAATCGACCCGCATCACATTTGGCGCAACGTCGGCGCCAAGCCCGGCGATACGCTTCTTTTCACGAAGCCGCTCGGCACAGGTGTAATCACCACCGCTCTAAAAAAGGATTGCGCATCCGCGGAATCGCTCGCCGCCGCGGTTTCTGCGATGAGTACTCTCAACGCTGCCGCTGCCACTGCTCTTCAGGAACTCGAAGAAAGCGCGCAACCCGCAAAGCCTGTGCACGCCCTTACCGACGTGACCGGCTTCAGTCTTCTCGGGCACGCTCGCGAAATGGCGCTCGGAGATCCTGCCAACGGGCTTCAGCCAGTATCTTTCGAATTCGATCACACTTCCTTCTCTTATTTTCCCGGCGCTGTCGAAGCCGCCCGCGAAGGCCATCTTTCCGGCGGCTTGAAAAACAATCGCGCTTTCATCGGGGAATGCGCCGTTTTCGAACCGAGCGTTCCCGCTCAATATCAGGACCTTCTCTTCGATCCACAGACCTCCGGCGGTTTTCTGGTCGCTATCGACGCAGATCACGCCGATGCGGCTTTAGCTGCGTTCGCGCGTCACGGCGTTTCCGCGCACCGCGTCGGCCGCGTACTACCAAAAGCCTCCCCACTGATCAGGGTATTTTGAAATTGCGGTATTTTGAAATTGCAGATTTTTCCCGTGAAATCGTCGGGGAAAAGACCGATGCTCACGCGAAAGGCGTCATTTAAGCCAAAAAATGGACACCATCACTCACGGGATCGCCGGCGCACTGATCGGTAAAGCAATCTTCCGCGGCGAAGATATGTTCGCGTCGCGTCCCATGAATCGCGCGCGCATCATCACCTGGGCGCTGATGCTCGGTGCGATCTTTCCCGATATCGACATCCTTCGCGACTGGTTCTCAAGCAATCCGATGCTTATCGTGACGTGGCATCGCAGCATCACGCATTCGCTCGTGTGCATACCGTTTTTCGCTCTCGTTCTCGCTGCGCTTACAAGCTGGTTCGCGCGTTGGCGGAAATGGGACTCGCCGTCATTCGCCGTTTTGACAGGAATTTATGCCATCGGCATTCTCAGTCATATCTTTCTGGATCTGGCCACATCCTTCGGCACGATGGTTTGGTCGCCTCTCCGGTGGTCGCGCCCAGCATGGGATCTTCTTTTCATCATCGACATCGCTTTCACCGCGATTCTCCTCGGTCCGCAGCTTCTCGCCTGGGTCTACCGCCAGGCGGAAGGCCTGAAGAATCGCGCCATCATCACCTGGTCTTTTCTGTCTTTCGTTTCGCTGGGTGTCGCGGCGCTTTTGAAAAATGTCGGCGCGCCGATTTCTGCACAAACCGCCGTCATCGTCATCGCCCTGCTGGCGGCACTTTTTCTTCTTCCGTCTTACGGCGGCAAAGGTCTGCGTGTTCCGTACGCCACCTGGAATCGCGCTGGTCTGGCGGCCGCAATTCTCTATATTTGCGTAGCCTTCGTCGCGCATCGCGCGGCGCTCGACCGTCTCGAAAAATTTGTCTCGCTTTTCCAGCTCAAAGTGGAATCCCTTGGCGCGCTTCCGTTTCCCCCATCTGTCTGGCATTGGGATGGGCTCGTCAACACCGAGCAAGGCGTCTTCGAAATTCGGATCGATTTGAGCGAACCGGCCGCTCCGGCCTCCATCGAGCAGCGCTATTATCCAGACTCTCTTCCAAACCACTACATCGATGCCGCCAGGCGCTTGCCAGAAGTCCAAAAAGTTTTGTGGTTTGCTCGTTTCCCTGTGACGCGTTTTCACAAGGAAGGCAGCGACGTCATCGTGGAAATCTCCGACATCCGATTCCAGCAATTACACGGGAATGGCCCCCCGGCATTCACCTATCGCGTAAAAATGGATGGTTCCGGCAAAGTCATTTCGCAGGGATGGGCGCGAGAATAATTTTAGCGGCACGTCCGAGAGGATTTGTCCAGGGAAAGAGAAGCCTTCGTCTGCGCCTACTCCAAGCATTCGCCCTGGCGCGCACCGGCCACTAATCACCAACCACTAGAACGCGTCTCATAAGAGCTTTGGAGACCGAAGATTTGTGTCGCACCCACGGTGCTCGGGCTGGAGTCGGCGTTTTCCCAGCCCTTACGGGCTGGGTTAACTTGTTGCGCGCCTACGGCGCTGACGAGGAGAAAAAAAACGCTTGGGGTGGCAAGTCGGGGCAAGAGGAAGCGGCGAGCTCGATGCGCGGCACTCTCCGCAATGTCCGAGCATTTATGAGATGACTTGTAATCACTTCATCTTTACAGGATGTATAACGACTTGCCGCTCTTCCCCAAGGCCTACGCTCTCGGTGCGCACGCCGGGCATCTCTTTCAAAGCCAGGTGCACGATTCTCCGCTCGCGCGAAGACATGGGATTCAGCCGGAACTGTTGTTGCGAAGCTTGAACGCGTTCCGCCGCCACGCGCGCCGTCATGCGCAGCTCTTCAAAACGCAGTGCGCGATAGCCGCCGCTGTCGAGATGAATTTTTTCGTGATAGATCGGTTCCATGCGTAATGCACGAAACGCCAGATGCTCGATGGCCTTCAACACTTCCGCGTTGCGCTCCAGCAAAATTTCCTTGTCCCGCCCGTCGAGATCCGCAATCACTTCCGCCTCGCCCGTGGCGTCCGTGCCTGACGATTCCACCACCTGCACTTTCACCTTCAAGTCCAGCCCAGCCGCGCGTACGATCTCTTCCAGAAACTGTCGCAACGCTGTGGCGGCTGCCTGCCGATCTAGCCGGCCATCGCGGATAAGCTCCTGTCCCATGGGCCTCCGAAGAACCTATTTCCCTGCTCGCCTGCTTCCGGCGATCTGCCTAAGACTTCTCGCTAAGACTTCTTACTGCGTGGCAATTGCTTCGCCGCAGCGACGGGGGGATGTTTGCGATTGAGATACCACTGCTGCGCAATGCCCACCACACCGCTGGTGAGAATATACACCGCGAGTCCGCTCGGGTACGGAATAATCATGAAAAGTCCCGCCATGCCAATTGGCATGATCTTCATCATCTTCTGCTGCTGCGGGTCTGTCGCCGGCATTGGCGTCATTTTCGAGGCCATGTACATCGATACGCCCATCAAAACAGGCAAAATGTAATAAGGATCCTTCGCCGAAAGATCGGTGATCCAGCCGAACCATGGCGCGTGCCGCAACTCGATCGTGCCCTGCAGCGCCCGGTACAGGCCGTACCAGATCGGCATCTGCAAAAGTTGGGGAATGCAACCGCCTACCGGGTTTATCCCCTCCCGGCTATAAACGGCCATGACCTCCTTATTCATCTCCTGTTTCTTGGGGTCGTTCATCTTGTACTTCTTGAACTTGTCCTGAATCTGCTTGATCTCTGGTGCCACGCGCTGCATCTTCAGGGTCGTTTTGTAGCTCGATATACGCAGCGGGAAGAGCAGCATGTTGATGACGAGCGTGAGCACCACAATCGCCCAGCCCCAGTTCGGCACGTATTTTTGGATCCACTTGAGTCCGTGAAACAGCGGGTCCGCGATAATATCCAGCCACCCGAAATTGACCAGCGCCTGTAGAGGCGGCTTCAACGCCTTCAAAATGTCGTAGTCTTTCGGCCCAACGTACACCCGCATCGCCAGGGATTTCGCCGTCGTGGCCGCAGCCACTTCCGATACGGGTTCCTGCTCTTCTTTCCCATCCGCTCCCTGTACGGTCCGCGTAATCTTCCAATAACGCGTTTCCATCGAACCCAACGAAGGTTCCTTAATGGGTAGGAACGCAGCGGCGAAGAACCGGTCTTCTATCCCCGCGTAATCCTTGCCTCCCATCCAAAGTCCGGGACCCCACTTGTCAGGCCCTTCAAGTTTTTTGTGAGCGACTGTGCTGAGCGAGCCGTTTTCTCCGTAAAACGTGAAAACCGTCTCGACTGGCGCCGGGTCGTGCACCGTCAAATCGCCGAACCCTCCCAACCAAGCCAACCCAACTCGTTGCGGTGTGCCGTTCAATTTGACAGACGTTTCCACGCGGACCACATAGGAATGATCGAACTTAAAACTCTTAGTGACTTCCAGGTGTCCATCGCTCCAGGTAAATTGCAAATCGGCTGGAGCCTCAAGAGCATGGGCCGGAACGGCTGAGTAATTCGCTTTCGCGTCTCCCACATGGCCGCCGGGTTCAGCAACCCCGGCTACGTACAAAGCGGAATTGGCCTGCGCCTCGAGCTGTTCATCGTCCAGCACCACCGAGAACGGCCATCCGCCAACTTGCGCCGATACTTCCGGGTGCACCACATCCAGCACGCGTGGCGGCTTCGCGTCATCTTTATATAACTTGAGCTGCCAGCTTTTTACCACGCCGCCGCGGTTCGAAATCTCGACGCGATAGAGGGCGTTTTCCACCACAATCGTGCGCTCTTGCGAATCCGCTTTTACGGGCACGACGACCGCTGGCGCTGGCGCGATCTCCGTGGCGTTTCCTCCAGGCGACGTTCCGGCATTGGCGGCGTTCGCGGCGGGTGCCCCGTTTGTGGCTCCCGCCGGCGATGTCTTCCCTCCGGTCGTTGACGCTGGCCCCGTTATCCCTGGTTTATTGGTTTGCGGCGGATTTGCTGGCGGCTTCGGCGCAAAAAACTTGACCCACAGCAGAATCACCGCCATGGAGAGAATCGAGGCGACTAAAATCCGCATTTCGGAGGAAAGTTCTTTTTTCTTTTCCGGCTCGCTCACGAATGGGCCTCTCTGGCAGTCGCCGCGGACCGGCTCTCGTCCCGCTCGGCTCCGCCTGAGAGCGACGCGGTCGCTTCCGTTCTCTCTGGAACCGGATCGTACCCAAACTTACGCGACAGCGGATGGCACCGCAGCAGCCGTTTCAATCCCAGCCACGTTCCGCGCATCACTCCAAATCTTTCAATAGCCTGATAGGCGTATACAGAACAAGTAGGGTCAAATCGGCAGCCGCCCGGCATGTGCGCCGACAGGTACACCTTATAAATACGCAGCGCACCGAGCGCCGCTTTCACCGCCGGTGAGACAGATTTCAGTCTGTCTCTCTTTCCTTCTTCCGTTCCGTGCGCAATTTTGCTAACCAATTTCATATGCTTTTCATCAATCGCATTAAGTCCATCGCCAACGCCGCAAACTCCGCCCGCCCCACGCTGCTCTTGGGATGAATCACGATATCCCACCCCGCGGGAATCTCCTCACGATGGCAGCGCACGATCTCTCTCATTCGCCGCCGGATGCGGTTGCGTACCACCGCACCGCCCAAGGCCTTCTTGATACTGAAACCGAAGCGGCTCACAGGCAACAGGTTGGCGCGAAGGAATACTGTGAAGTGGGAATTTGAGCGGCGCTTCCCGGCGCGGTACACGGCATCGAATTCGCCGCGCCGCACCAGCCGCGCCTCGCGCGGAAATTCCAAGCGCCCGGGAACATTAGGGCGTGAGGCGATGACGTCCCTTCTTGCGGCGTGCCGCCAGAACTTTGCGGCCCCCTACTGTCTTCATGCGCGCGCGGAATCCGTGCGTCTTCGCGCGGCGTCGTTTCCGCGGTTGAAATGTGCGCTTAGGCAAAGCAATCCCCCTTTGGTTGCGTGGCGCCAGCCTCGTCCATGTCCGGCCGGTTCTTCCTGTTAACACAAAGCGGCCGTCAGGCCATCCAAGTGACAGGTATCGAATTTATTAGTGTAGTCGACCCGCGAGCGCAGGGTCAAGAAAACCGCACACTGCTGCGAGCAGGCAACGAGGCATCTGCTGGTGGAATTCCGATGACGGAAAATTGCAGAATTGCTAGACTCACCTAAATCTCTGTTAGGAGACTCCTCTTGTCGGATTTGGTGCTTTACTTTGCAGGAGATGGTCAGCTATTCGAGGACCGCGGGTTTTCAAACGGAGGACGTTTTTGGTATGCCAGAGATTTTATGGAAATGCTCGGTTACGAGACGATGCAGTCGTTTGAGCAGGCAATAAATCGCGCGATCGGCACCTGTACGACGTTAGGAATTCCCGTGCTTGAGAATTTCGAGCAATGCTCCAGAGAAATCAACGGCGAACAACTCTCTGATTACAAACTGTCACGATTTGCATGCTATCTGGTCGCGATGAATGGGGACGTCCGAAAAGGCCCAGTGGCGGAGGCCCAAGCCTACTTTGCGACTCTCGCCCAGGCTGCTCAGGAATACATTCAGTCGGTTCAAGATATCGAACGCGTTCAGATTCGCGAAGAAGTCTCGGATAGGGAGCGAAGCCTTGGCAGTACTGCCAAAAGGGCTGGCGTGTCCGAGTACGGATTCTTCCAAAATGCCGGCTATCGAGGTATGTACAATGTTGACTTGGGTAAACTAAAGGAAATGAAAGGGCTGCGCGACCGTTCGAGATCGCTTCTCGATTTCATGGGCAAACGAGAATTGGCCGGTAACCTATTTCGCTTAACGGAGACTGAAGCGAGACTCAAGCAGGAGAAAATCCAAGGGCAGAAGCCGGCCGAGAACGTTGCTTTCCATGTTGGGCGAAAAGTTCGAAATATAATGATCGATAATACAGGAACTCGTCCCGAACTTCTTCCGCTAACCAGTGACATCAAGGATGTCAGGAAGGGCCTAAAACACACTGCCAAAGAGCTAAAGAAACTAGACAAGTCTAAAGATAAAAAAAGCTAAGTCAACCACCCGGAATAGGAACCTATGCAATAGTTTTCTTGCGTTTAAATTCATCGTACGCCGCCAAATACCGGTCCACATCCTTCCGCAGCAAATAATAAGGCGTAGATAGCCGTATCTTTGATGGCGCGCCGCCGCGAATCCGAATTTTCTTTTCCTTCCACATCCACGTTTCCAATTCCCCAATCTGTATCGGCGGCACGTTCACCGATGCAATCGCGCACCGCAGCGCCGGGTCCGGCGACGTCCACGACTCCGCTCCTCGCTTCACCATCTCTTTCAAAATATAATCCGCCGATTTTCGATGCCGCTTCTCGATACGCTCCATTCCAATCTCATCCGCAAACTGTATCGCCGCGCGCAGACCGTACAGCATCGGCACGTTCGAACTCCCGATTTGCTGGAATCGCGCCGCTTTCAACTTCGGCTCGTCCCATCCGCCGGTCACAATCGTGTTCCACAGCCGGTCCTGCACGTCCTCTCGCACGTACAAGAATCCCGTCCCCTTCGGCCCTTGTAGCCATTTGTGCGGACTCGAGGAGTACATATCGCAGCCCAATTCGTGCACGTTCAGCTTCATCATCCCGATCACGTGCGCTCCATCCACCGCGCTCAAAATCCCTTTCGAACGCGCCAGCGCCGCGATCTCTTTCACTGGCAAAACTACCCCGGTCGCAGTCGTTATGTGGCTGAAAAAAATCAGCCGCGTCTTCGGCGTAATCGCATCACTGAATAAATTCAGCACCGTCGCCGCATCCGGCACCGGTTTCGGCAGCGTCACTTTCTTGACCACGATCCCGTGCCGCTTCGCCCTCAACTGAAATCCGTTTTCCCCTCCTGGATGCTCTTGATCTGTCATCAACACTTCGTCGCCTGCGCTGAAATCCAGCCCGTTGGCGATATAGCTGTTCGCTTCCGTTGAGTTTCTCACCATCGCGAGTTCATCCCGCGTGCACCCCACGAATTTCGCAAGCGGGTCGCGAAATTCGTTCCACACCCCGTAGCCCCAAATCGGATAGTCTTCCGGATTTTGCTGGTTCATCTTTTCCGTATCGTTGAAAGCGTCGAAAATCGCGCGCAGCACGGGTGCCGGCGAGGAACCCACCGTCCCATTGTTCAAATACACTTCGTCCGCGGGAATCAAAAATTGTTTCCGAATTTCCGACCAGTACTTTTCCTCGTTCGAATCGAAAAGCGCATTGTCCGGTAAGTGCGTGGGTGCTTGTTCCAGCAGTTTCGGCCACGCCGGCGCAAGGCTGAGCGCGCTTGCCGCTCCCGCTGCTCCGGCAATGGAAGAAAGAAATCCACGGCGATCGATCATCAGTTCCTCCAAAGTTCGATGTGCGCGGATTCTACTCGCCCGCCCGCCGTGTCACAACATGTCTTCTCAAGTTTTCGAAATAAAAAGTTTGGAAGCAACTCTTGCGGCCCATCGCCAAGCGGATTATCGTAATCGCGCCCATAACACAGCTTTCAAGGATGCATTCATGACTTCTTTTCTCTCACGGCTCGCCCTCGCCGCGGCCTCGCTCGTTATTTTATGCGCCCCGCTCCGGATCTCCGCGCAAGCCACCGCGGGCACCAAGCAATCCGCCGAAACGCGCCTCGCCGCCGCCGCAAATCCCAGGCCCTCCGGGCCTGCTCAGGACGTCGTCAATCTTCTCTCCGCCACGCATCGCTTCGAACAAGCCGCTATTTCCCCCGACGGGAAAAAAGTCGCTTGGGTCGAGGACGTGATCACAAAGCGCGGCGTTTCTACCGGCGAGACCGCAATTTTTGTGGAAGATCTCGCAACCAAAAATCCGCCAAAACGCATTAGCGCCAGCCCCAACGACGCCCTTCACGCCGAAGGCAGCGTCGCCTGGTCGCCCGATAGCAAGAAGCTTGCCTTTCTCTCCGACGCCGCAAAATCAGGCCAGCTTCAACTCTACGTCATCGCCTCCGCGGGTCCTGTCGCCTCCGCGCGAAAACTCACCAGTGTCAAGGGCTTCCTCTCCACTCCTGGCTGGTCTCCCGATGGCAAAACCATCGCTCTTCTCTTCACCGAAAACGCCACCCGTGCTGCCGGCCCTCTCGTCGCTGAAACTCCTGAAACCGGCGAAATCAAGGATTCCTTTTTCGAACAACGTCTCGCTCTCGTCGATGCCGCCACCAGCAATCTTCGACAAATCTCTCCCGCAGACACATACATCTACGAATACGATTGGTCTCCCGACGGCCGCCGCTTCGCCGTCACCGCCGCCCTCGGCAATGGCGACGATAACTGGTATATCGCCGAGCTCTTTACCTTGGACGCCGCCAGCGGCCTGATGAAATCCATCTATAAGCCGCCGCTGCAAATCGCCAATCCTGCGTGGGCTCCCGATGGCCAGCGCATCGCATTCATCGGCGGCCTGATGAGCGATGAGCCGAGCGTCGGCGGCGACATCTTCACCATCCCCGCAACTGGTGGCGACGCCACAAACATCACTCCCGAAATGAAAGCCTCTGCAAGCTGGCTCACCTGGACGTCCGGAGGAGACATTGTCTACGGCGAATATCTCGAAGGCGATTCCGCGCTCGCTACCATCCATCCCGCCGACGGCACAAAGTCGCAATTGTTTCGCAATGCTGGTCAGCTAACCGCCGGCGCCTGGGGCGTAAGCCTTTCTCTTTCCCACGACGGCAAGTCCTCCGCCGTCGTCCGCAGCTCTTTTAGTACGCCGCCCGAAATTTGGGCCGGGCCCACTGTCGAATGGACGCAAATCACGCAACGCAACAAATCGATCAAGCCCGCCTGGGGTCAAGCCAAAAGCCTCCGCATGAATAACAAAGTACAAGCCTGGCTCCTCTACCCGCGCGATTTCGATCCCAACAGAAAGTATCCAATGATTGTCCGCGTTCATGGTGGCCCCGGAGCCGCCGTCCTCTCCGAATGGCCCAGTTCCTCCGACTACTATTCGCCGCTAGCCGGTGCAGGCTATTTCGTGCTGCAACCCAACCCGCGCGGCAGCTTTGGCGAAGGCGAAGCCTTCACTCGAGCCAACGTCAAGGATTTTGGCTACGGCGATTTCAAGGACATCATGGCAACCGTCGACGCAGCCATTGACGCCGCTCCCATAGACCCCAATCGCCTCGGCATCTGCGGCTGGAGTTACGGCGGCTACATGACCATGTGGGCCGTCACGCAAACCAATCGCTTCAAAGCGGCCATGGCCGGCGCGGGCCTCTCCAACTGGCAAAGCTACTACGGCGAAAATCTAATCGATCAGTGGATGATTCCGTTCTTCGGCAAATCCGTTTACGACGATCCCGAGGTCTACGCCAAAAGCTCGCCCATCAATTTCGTCAAGCACGCCAAAACTCCGACGTTAATCCTTGTCGGCGATTCTGATGGCGAAGTCCCCGCCCCGCAATCCTACGAATTCTGGCACGCCCTAAAAACCCTCGGCGTCGAAACCCAATTCGTCGTCTACCAACACGAAGGCCACATGTTCATGAATCCCCAGCACCGCCGCGACGTGGTCGAGCGCACCCTGGCGTGGTTTGACGCCCATCTCCGCTGATCGCGGACTTGTGAGTTCGCCTTCTGGTCGGACCGCGCCGCGCCATGCGCCAATCACCTTTGTTCCGTCTCGATGTAACCGCCCAGCCCTTGCGCGCGTCCCACTCCCCAATAGCGGGTGTTGGCCGAATTTTCCAAAAAGTGGCATTGTCTCGGGGTCGGTCGTTAAATCATCAGGCACAGTTTTTGCAACGCCCCACCCCGAGACATCCTTCTCAAAGTCCGCTCCTCAGACACCTCAGATCTTCACTCGAACCCTATCGCCGCGGGGGGATCCATTTCTGTGCTACGACCTCATCTTTATTGATATAGATATGCTGTGATATATATAGACGCATGGCCGAGATAAACCCTAAGTCCTTTCTTCCCCTCAGGCCCCACTGGTTTCAAATTCTGCTCTCTCTCGCTGCTGGCGAGCAGCACGGCTACGGCATCATGCAGGAAGTTCTGCAACGTACGAACGGACAAGTCCGTTTATGGCCAGCCACTTTATACGGATCGATCAAGCGCCTGATCGAAGCCGGTCTGATCGAAGGATCTGACGAGCGCCCGGCGCCGGAATTGGATGACGCGCGTCGTCGTTATTACCGCCTGACGGCTCTCGGCCGGAGCGCGCTCGACGCCGAATGCGAGCGCCTCCAGGAATTGGTTCGCACCATTCGCGCGAAGCAGGCCCAAGCTCTGGTGACCGAATGAATTTTGCCTGGCGGATCTATCGGCGGCTGGCGCAAGCGTTTCCTCATGAATTTAAATTGGCTTACGGCGCGGACGTCATGCAGCTCGGCGAAGACGTCGTCAAGGACATTGCCAAGAGAGACGGAGTCGCCGGCCTAATCCGCCTGATCGCGGACATCGCCATTCGCGTGCCTCTTGAATACATGAGCGAAATGCGTGGCGATCTACGTTATGCGATTCGCGCGCTGCTGAAGTCCCCTGGCTTCGCGCTGGTCGGCATTATTTCCATGGGACTCAGCATTGGCATTACGACAAACGTCTACAGCTCGAAATGGGCGATGCTGTTCCGTGATCTGCCGGCAGCCGCCAATGCCAAGAATTTGGTGATGCCTGAAAAGCCCGTTTCGTATTACTACATCGAGCAGTTTCGCCAGCAAAAGGGCCTGTTTTCCGGAGTTGCCGCGTTTCAGATTGGCGTCCCCTTCAATGTCGCTTTCCAAGGCGCGGGAAACGCGAAACCGCAGCGCGTCTTCGGACAACTGGTGTCCGCCGATTATTTTTCCGTGCTTGGCGTGCAACCTCATCGCGGAAGAGTCCTCAGCGTCGATCTCGACAGGCCCGGCGATGCTCCCGTTGTCGTAATCACCGACCGTTTCTGGCGCAATCGCCTCAACTCTTCTCTCGATGCCGTGGGCCAAGTTCTTCGCTTGAATGGACAGATCGCAACCATAGTAGGAATCACGCCAAAGGATTTCAACGGCGCCTTTTCCATCAATCCAGCCGAGCTGTTCGTTCCCACCACGGCGCCGCCCGCGCTCGCTCCTGAACTAGCGAATGACGTTCTTCATCAGCGCAATGCCGCGGAATTCCTCGCATTGATGTGCCTCGCGCAAGGCGTCTCGATGGACTCCGCGGAAGCCGCTCTCGATACGATCACACGCCGCCTCGATGAGCAGGATCCTTCGCTGCCAGCGCGCACGGATAAAGGCCGGCGCGTAACCTTACTTCCCGCAGGCACACGTGTTCCGCTTCCCCGCGAGTTGCGGGTCGTGCTTCTCGGTTTCTTCGTTCTGCTAACCGGTCTAGTAATGACGCTTGCCTGCACGAATCTGGCAAACATGCTGATCGCGCGTGGCGCCAATCGCCGAAAAGAATTGGCCATTCGCCTCGCGGTCGGAGCCGGCCGCTTCCGTCTTATCCGGCAGATGATGGCCGAAGGCATTCTGCTTTCGATGCTGGGCGGCATCGCGGGATTCGCGCTCGCGTATGGTCTCACGGTGTTGAACTCTCGATTCAGCTCGCCCATGGGCGTTCCAGTGGAACGGGATTTCAGCCTGGATTGGCGCGCAGCCCTTTTCGCGTTCGGCCTCGCGCTCATTTGCGGCGTCGGATTCAGCCTGGCACCCGCCCTGCAAGCCACAAAGGCAGATCTGACCCCGGCGCTTAAAGAAGGCTCGGCGCTTCAGTTGCCGGGTTATCGGCGCTTTGGTCTGCGCAATTTGCTCATGGTGGCGCAGGTTGCAGCGTCGCTCATGCTGCTGCTGATCACAGGCTTCCTGGTCCTGGGAATTCGCAAGGAAAGCAGCGTCCAGACCAAGTTTGATCCAAACACGATGATTCTATTATCGATCGACCCGGTGCGTGACGGATACACGCCCGAAAAAGCGCGAGCACTGTTCGAGAAACTTCCCGAACGGCTCAAGGCTACCGGTTCCGTGCGCAGCATCGCCTTCGCGGCGCAGGCTCCCTTTTCGATCGTGGATGAAGATGAGGCCAAGCAAATCACCGCGGTAGACGCAGGAGCATCTTCACGGGTGCAGCTGGCCGTCATCGAGGAAACGGTTGGCGTCGGTTATTTTGCCGCCCTCAGCGAGCCCATGTTGACTGGCCGCGAATTCCAGGAGCGCGATCAGCAGAGCCGCTCTGGCAGATCGACGACTTCTTTCTTGCCCCCCGCAGGGAACGAAGTGCAGCCTGTCGTGCTTAACGAGACGGCAGCTCGCGGGTTTTTCGGAGCCGCAAACCCTTTAGGGAAGCGCGTTAGCGACGACAAGCATTCCTATGAAGTGATCGGCGTGATCCGCAACTTGAAGAATGGAATCGGCATCAGCCAGGCCGTGATGTATTTGCCGCTGACGCCTCGAGACTTTGTGCGCGCTCCCGCCGAGGGCATCATTATTATGGTGCGGTCGGATGCCAGGTCCCTTTCGGAAATGGACGCCCTTGCGGGTATTCGCAACGAGATTGCTTCCATCGATCCCAGTCTCGACCTCTTCCATGTGCAAACGCTCAACGAATACCTGACTCGCAGCCGCGCATCCACCCGCTTGGCTGTCCAAACCTACGGTGGCATTGGAGTGTTCGGTTTGGTGTTAGCCGCCATCGGACTCGCCGGGATCACCGCCTATTCCGTCGCGCAAAGGCGCAAGGAGATCGCCATTCGTACCGCGCTGGGCGCCAGCAGGGCCCAAGTGCTGCGGCTGGTACTGCGCGAAGGCTCGGCTTTGGTAAGCGTAGGAACCGTTCTGGGATTTTTGGGCGCGACCGCCATGGCAAAAATCCTCTCGGCGCTGACCAGCGTTTTTGTCGAGGCGTTCAGGGTCGGGACGGACGATCTGCGATTGCTCGTCGGCGCGCCTCTGCTGCTGGCGGCTGTGACGATGCTGGCCTGCTATCTGCCCGCGCGCCGGTCGGTCAAAATCGATCCTCTGAAGGCGCTTCGCCAAGAGTAGCTCGCCTATCGCAATCGAAATCTCCGCTAGAAACGAGATTTTCTTCGATCGTATGGAATCGTGGTAATATGCCGCCCGCTGTGCTCCGCTTCCTCAAAAATCGCATCCATCGCGGTGACAACCCAAGCCAGTCCTTGGCCCTGGGCAGTCTGGAATTCGAATTGATGGAATTTCTCTGGACCCACGGCGAAAGCACCGTCCGCGACGTTGTCCCCAAGCTAAAACGTCCGCTGGCTTACACCACCGTGATGACCACTCTCGACCGCCTCTTCAAAAAAGGTCTTCTCGACCGCCACAAATCCGATCGCGCCTTCATTTATTCTCCCAGCTTTTCCCGCCAGGAATGGGAACGCCGGCTCGCCGGCAATCTGGTCGCCGGTTTCCTGTCTGGCCCCAATCCCTCCCGCGAACTCTTGCTTTCTTGCTTGCTCGATGCCGTCGGCGAACACGACGCTTCACTCCTCGATGACCTCGAAAAGAAAATTCGCACGCGCCGCAAGGAACTCCTTCGCCAGGGGCAGCCATGATCCTCCCCTATCTATTGCGGCTTTTGTGCCTTTGCTTCTCTTCTTTTTTTGTGTTGAACGCCGCGCTGGGTTTGCTTGTGCGCGTCTCGTCCAGATCCGCAATTCGCGTCGCCGGCTCGAAGACGCCCGTTGCCGCCGCTCGATTTTTGCTTGCGCTGCGAATGTTTCCGTTTACGCTGGCTGCTCTTTTCGTCCTCGGCCTCTGTGTTCCAAGTTATCTTTGGCTTGAGCCTGCTGCGACCGCCGAACGCGTCGGCCTCGTTTGCGTCATCCTCGGAATGTTGGGCGCGCTTGCTTGGGCGCTATCCCTCGTGCGCGGTGCCCATTCCATCTTTGTTTCCCTGCGCCACGATCGGCTGTCCGGTCGCGCCGGGTTCGAAACGCGCATCCTGGGGAATTCATCCGAGCTGATTGTCTTCGAAAACGAGTCCCCTGTGCTCGCCGTGTCCGGGTTGCTTCGTCCGCGTTTGCTCATCTCGCGAAACGTCCTCGGCGCTCTTTCCGACGAAGAGCTGGACGCCGCCCTGTCTCATGAGCGCGCACATCACGCCTCGCGAGACAATGTCAAGCGCCTCCTACTGCTTCTCGTCCCCGATGTATTTCCGTTTGTTCGCCCGTTTCGCCCGCTCGAGTCCGCATGGGCGAAATTCGCGGAATGGGCTGCCGATGATCAAGCCGCTGCCGGCGATTCGCGCCGCGCGCTTTCTCTCGCCGCTGCTCTTGTCAACGTCGCGCGCATGGGCTCGTCGCCTCGTCTGCCGTTTCTGTCCACTTCTCTTGTTCCGTGCGATCGCGATCTCTTCGCCCGCGTCGATCGCTTGCTTCATCCTGCTCCGGTCTTTCCCGCCCGTGCATGGCCTGCGCGGCGGTCGTCGCGCATCATCGCTTTATTGCTTCTCGGCTCGGCCGTGTTTCTGCTCGCTGCTCCTGCCACACTTTCCTTCGTCCACGAACTTTTGGAAATCCTTCTTCACTAGTCACCCATCAGAAGGCGCTGGCAGAAGCTTTAGAATTGCAATCGCAGCGAGAACTGCATCGATCGCGCGGGCAGTTGGTTGGTGATCCCCGAAAGCGGCTGGCCAAATCCCGCGCCGGGAGCCGCCCCGTTGCCGTAGACGCCGTTGTATCCGACGAAATTCGCGTGATTGAAAACGTTGAATGCTTCGGCGCGCGCTCGCAGCCGCCAGCGATCGTGGATGAGAGGAAACTCCTTTTCGACGAACGGCGAAAAATCGTAAATCGACCGGCCACGTCCCGTGTCTCGGCCCACTACCGCGCCGTCGATCACCGGGCGGTCTGTCGTTCCGCCGGTATCGCCGCTGTTCGTCACGCCCGTCGTGTAGTTGAACGGAAGACCGGATGCCAGCGTCGCGTAACCGCCCATGTGGAATCCCCACGGCGCGTTATAGGTTCCGCTCAGTACAAACCGGTGCCTTTGGTCGAAGATCGCATTGCCCTTCTCCTCGCTTCCCGGGAGCAGTGCATCATTGGGGTTTTGCGCCGTGGTATCCGGATCCACATTGTCGATGGCGTGCGAATAGACATAGCTCGCCAGCATCGCAAAGTGATTCGAGAATTGGTGGCTCAAATTCACGTTGAGCGAGTTGTACGTCAGGAATCCGTCATTCACGTCCGAGGTCACCACGGAATAGGGAGGCTGCGGCAGAGTAGGGGCTGTTTGACTACAGGTGACGCCCTCGGCCGCGTAAAACGCTACCCACAACGGGCGTGTGCAATTGGCTTGCAGCGCCGCTGCTGCCGCGGTTGGTGCGTTGTTAAAGAACTGGCCGGGAGCTGTCCGCACAAACGATGCCGGCGGATCCACGTCCAGCGGCCGCACGATCTTCACCGTATGCGACCCAACGTAGTCGACGCTCAGCACCCAGCCTTTCACGATCTGTCTCTCGACGCCCAGCGTCCATTGTTGCGAATACGGGTTCAGCAGCGCGTTGGGATACCCTGTCAAGTCCGCCACCGGAAAAAATTGGTTGTAGAAAGCCGCGCGACCGGGACGAATATAAATCGTTCGAATCGGAGCGACGGCGCCTGTAGGAAACGCCGGCAATGGTACGTCTGCGACGCTCGTCGGAAATCCGATTTGGCCCGGAGTCGCGGTGTAATTGAATACACCAGTCGGGCCGCTCAGCGCGTAGTTCGCTTCCGAATTGTCCACCACTTGAGAATAGTAGATGCCGTAACCGCCCCGAATCACCGTTTTGCCCTGCCCGCGCCAGTTATAGGCAAACCCCACGCGAGGCGCAAAATCCTCGCGCGAGTCCGTGAAGGTTTGCTGCTCGTAACGCAATCCAATGTTTAGCGTCAGATCGTTGCGAGCGCGAAAATCGTCCTGGACGAATGTGGCCCACAGCGCATCGCCCACCGTGTAATTCGCGTTTCCATAGCTTTGGGTGTAGCTAGCTACGTTCCCGATGTCGTCCAGAAACGCCGAGCTCTCGCACACGACCACCGTCTGCGTGCACGTGTTGTATTTGAGTTGCCCGAGATAAATCGGTCCGCCGAATTCCTTGCTGTTTCCGCCGGTGTGCGAGTAGCTCAAATCTCCCCCGAACTTGATTTGGTGCCGTCCCATCGTCTTCGAGAGCGTGTCGCTTACGCCGTATTGCCGGTTCATCAGGAGCGCCGATTGCGAAGTGCCGCTCGTGAATGTGCCGGCCGCCGTGATGGGCACGACGAACTGCGTGCCGTTAATCACCGGAGTGAACTGCGTTATGGGCGCCGCGAGTTGGAATTCGATGTGGACGGAGTTCACCAGCGACGGTGAGAGCACCGCCGTCTCACCCAGCTCCGCGGTGTACGTTCGGCGCTGGAAAATCCGGTCTACCGTCGGCAGACTGTTTCCTCCCACCGTTCCGTTCGGATTCGTATCGTGAAAACTGTCCGTATCCGCTCGGAAGAACAAATTGTTCTTCTCGTTGATCTGATGATCGATGCGCAGAAACGTCATCCAATCCGTGTAGTGGCCGACGAATACACCGGGATCGAGCGGCGAAATTACGGGAGAGCCGCGATTCTCGCGGCTATATTCTCCCGAATAATAAAAATATGTTTTCTCCGCGTGTGGAACGGGGCCGGAAAAAGAAGCGCCGAGCTGCCCGAGCGAATCTGTAACTACCTGATTGCCGCTGGTCGCCGAAGTGGCCGTAAAGCCCGAAAGTTTTGCTCCCAGATCGCTTGGGCGCCACACTCCAAAAAGATCGCCGTGATACTCCTCGCCGCCAGATTTGGTGACGATATTCACCACGCCGCCGGTCGTCGCTCCGTATTCCGCTGAAAAGGCATTCTCGAGCACGGTCATTTCCTGCACGGAATCTCTCGGAACGTTTGTAAAAATCGTCTGCCGCCCCCAGCTGTCATTGGCCGTAATCCCGTCCACTACCCACGCCGTTTGTCGCCGCCCTGAACCATTCGTCGTGAAGAGATCTTGATTCATGAATACGTCGCCCTGGTTGATCGCCGGACGGTTCGCCGCATTCAATAGCGGCAGATACGTGATCCGCGAATTCGGCAGTGGCATCTCTTGGAGTTGTTCCTGCCCAAGCCGGTCGCCAAGCTGCGGCTCATCAGTGCGGATTTCTCCCGCCGCACCGGTCACCACGATTTCTTCTTTCACTGCCGTGAGGCCGAGTTGCAGTTCTATATCCGCGGTAGTGCCCCCGGTCAACGTGATTTCGCGCGTGACGTCGGCGAAATCCTGCTTGTGCGCGATCATCGTATACTTGCCAATCGGCAGCCCCGAGAAGGAAAAGTTGCCCGAGGAATCCGTCTGCGTGGTCCGCTCCGCGCCATTGAGTTTGTTTGTGACTGTCACGTCCACGCCAGAAAGGGCGGCATGGCTCTGATCGGCCACTTGCCCGCGAATGCTCGCGGCATCCGGTGTTTGCGCTTTCAGAGAAGTTGCAGCGAAAATGACCACGACGACTATTTTCCAGAGTCTAGACATTGGCACCAGGCCCCATTGAGATTTGGCTGATCGTCAAACAGGCCAAAATATCTCAACGGGTTCGGCTACTACCAGAAGTAGTACTTCTCTTGAGCTTTTGTCCGGCGAGCCGCCGGGCCTGGGTATTTCGTTTTGCGAGCCGCCGGCGATCGAGCTCTACTGCAGAGTTCTTGAGATCTGCCATTCCTTCCAGTTCGAAGTGCGTTCCGAACTACGACCTTTGGTAGTAGACCTTGCCCTCCAGTAGCCTCGTTCGCACTATGGAAACCTGTCTACTCTCGAAAAAACTCCTTGCCGCGCGGATCCTTCCGTTTCTCTCGCTCCTTTTCTTTCTTCTCCTTCCATTGCGTGTGTCCGCACAGAACCCGCGCGGCGCGCTTCGTGGCACCGTTCAGGACGTGAGCGGCGGCAGAATTTCTTCCGCCAAGATTGTTGTTCTGGCCGAGGAATCTACGTTTCGCCGCGAAGCGGCTTGCAATGATCGCGGAGAATTTCGCATTGACGATCTTGTTCCCGGGAACTATCGCGTGACTGTAACCGCCGCCGGTTTTGCCGATGCTGCCTCCGAGGTCCGACGTAAATGTCAGCTACGTGCAAGAGATGACCGTCATTCTTAGACCGCAGGCCGTGCAGCAAACCGTAAACGTTCAAGGCCAGGCTTCCTCGATCACCACGCAACAGATGGACACTTCCAGTGCTGTCCAGCAAGCGATCATCACTTCTCACGATTTGGACACCATCCCTCTGCCCGCGCGCAGTTTTGCCAACATCGCCTACATGGCGCCGGGAACCGAGCCCGTCGAGCCTTCCGATCCCACGAAAGCCCGCATCACGGCCGTTTCCACCGGCGGCAGCTCCGGTCTCAACAACGAAGTTTCCGTAGATGGAATCGACAATTCCGATGACTGGATCGGCGGCTTTCTGCAGAACTTTTCGCCGGAAGCCGTTCAGGAATTCGCCATTCGAACCGCGCAGACCGATGCCGATACAGGCCGCACTACGGGAACTTCCGTGGTCATCACAACCAAGAGCGGCACCAATGAGTGGCACAGCGACGACGCCTTTTATGAACGCGCCGCATCGCTTAACGCCCGCTTTCCCATCGACAATCCTGCGCCAAATCCCAAGCAGCCGTTTTCTCGCCAGAATTATGTCGGCTCCATCGGTGGTCCCATCGTGAAAGATAAAGTTTGGTTTTACTCTTCGTTCGAATTCATTCACGAAGATGCCAGTATCGCCTACAGCAACCCCAGCCAATCGCAATTCCAGGCGTTATCGCAGCTCGCTGAACAAGGATTAGTCTCTGTGAACGGGACAACCGTTCCATCGATTTCCGTGCCAAGTTCTGTTCCTGTCCCCTTTCGCGACTCCGACGGCACCGTGCGTTTCGACTGGCAGCAGTCCGATCGCTCGCAGTGGTTTCTGCGTTTTTCCGCGGACAGCTACCTCACTCACAACGCTCTTGTTCAGCAGGGAACATTGCCCTCCACGGGCGCGACCACGCACAACAATTACTGGAGCTTTGCGCTTGGCAATCAATTCACGTTTAGTCCGGACTGGCTTGGCTCGTTCGATTTTGGCGGCAGCGGCTTGCATCTTACGCAAACGCGCAATTCCGATTTGGGCTTCGCACTCGCGTTTCCCTTCAGTTCCACCACTGCGACCACATCAGGTCTGGAAACCTTCGGCGACAATCAATTCGTTACCGCGATCACCGCGTTTCCTACTTTGCGCAATCAGGAAAAATATCAGGTGCGTTATGACGTGACACATACGACCGGAAAACATGCGCCGCGCTTCGGGATTAATTTTATTCACGAGCCGGTGATGAGCGGCGCGCTCACCGCCAATGCGGAAACTCTTGTTTCTTTCGTTCTCGATCCCACCGACTACACTGCAGACCCGGCGCAATTCACAACCGATCTCACTTCCTGCTCGGCGACGCCTTCTCCACTCGTCACTCCCGGCACAACTTGCAGCGTTACTCCCGCGGGCGACGGGAGCTTCTCGCAAAATGTGCAGCGCCTTGGCCTCTATGCGGAAGATTCCTGGCGCGTCACGCGAAATCTCACCGTTAATTACGGCCTGCGCTACGACACGACTTTCGGTCTCTTTGACGCTTCCGGCCGCAGCCAGGCGCAAAATCCATTTTTGCTTTCGCTCGATCCCTCGATGGCCCCGTTCATTAGCGGTGCGCCGCACGATTATCGCAAAGCGTTTGCGCCGCGCGTCGGCGTTGCGTATTCGCCGGGCGATTCCGGCAAAACCGTGATTCGCGCGGGCTTCGGAATGTACTACGACGATCTCGCGCAGAACGGCTGGGTCAGCGCGTTTCAAGCCGTGAATGACACCAACGTTGCGACCGGCGGGGGAGTTGCCGCGCCATCCATCATCGATCCGAATTACCACACGCCGTATGCGATTCACGCGACCGGTGGCGTGCAGCACGCGTTCAACGCCAACTGGACGCTGAGCACGGACTTCACACTGGAAACCGGAATGCACGGTTACAGGCATTACGATTTCCCGAACAGCACATTTGGCAGCATCGCCGTGTATCGCAGCGACAACCGTTCGAGCTACAAAGCGCTCAAAGTGCATTTGCAGGGAAACATTGCGAAGCGTTTCAGCCTCGTTGCCAACTACACGCTATCGAGCGCAAAAACGTGGGGCTGCGTGCTTGGCGAACTTTTCGACTACGTTAACGGCGTGTGCGATCCCTTCAATGCGTTTGCGCCTGGTGACTATGGCCCGTCGGGCGAAGATGTTACGCATCGCGCCGTTTTGATCGGGACGTTTCGTGCGCCCGGCGGCTTTGAAGTGAGTTTCCTTTCGCAGGCGGAAAGCGGGCGGCCCATCACGCTTACCAACGCCGACGGTTCGGATCGCGCGGTTGTGGATGGCGTCAAAACAACGCTCGACGAATTTCGCGGCACGCCTTACATTCAAACCGATATGCGCGTGAGCCGGCCGATTCATTTTCATGAACGGTATACAGCTACGCCGTTCATCGAGTTTTTCAATCTTTTCAACCGCAACAATCCTGGCGCGAACTACGTGACTAACGTCGCCATTCTTCCCGTGAACGATCCCGATAACGTCACAGGCCTTTGCCAGAACCCGGCGTGCACGCAAATTACGCCCGTGACCAGCGGCAAGCAGCTACTTGTTCCCGCCGGCGCGCTAGGCGACTTCTTCGGGCCCGGCACCACGGTCGGTATTTCCTTCGCCGCGCAACTCGGCGTGCGGCTTACTTTCTAGCGGGGGCAACAAGTTTTCGCGACTGGCGGCCGACAGCGGAGCTGACAGCTCACAGTCAACCGCCAAGAGCCCACAGCTCACAGCCAGCAGCCAAGAGGTAACAAATTGCGTGGGCGCAAGTGTGCTCATAGCGAATCGCGGTTGCGCAGGCCGTGGATGCGCAGCTCGATCAGGTCGTCGATGGATGGATCCTTGTAGCCGTGGGCGCGGACGTCTTTGACAAAATCGGCGTCGACACCATGAATGCGCATGGCGACGAGTTGATCGGGTGAAATTTTCGGATAGCCCACATCTTTCATGCTGCGCACAAAGTCCGGGCTTACGCCATGGATGCGGAACGCGACGAGGTCGTCCGAGGAAATATCTTTTTCCACGAGCTGCTGGATTTGTTCGGTAAATTCGGGGTCGACTCCATGAATGCGAAAGGCGACGAGCTGCTCGACGGGGAGTTTGCGGCCCATCAGCGTGGTCATGGACTTGACGAATTCGGGGCTGGCGCCGTGTATGCGCATGGCTACGAGATCGTCGGCGGAAACATCCTTCGAGACGGAGTCGCGCACTTCGCGAACGAAATCGGGCGAGACGCCGTGAATGCGGAAGGCCACGAGTTGATCGACCTCGAAGCGCTTGCCGAAGAGCGAATTGATTTCCTTGGTGTCGTCCGGATTTACGCCGTGAATGCGCATGGCGACCAGGTCGTCCGCGGAAGGCTTTTCGGGAAGCACGTCGATCATGCCCTTCGTGAATTCCGGCGAGACGCCGTGGATGCGAAACGCTACGAGATCGTCGGCAGAGGGCTTTGTGGGCAGGAGTTGCTGCATGGCGCGCGCAAATTCTGGCGAGACGCCGTGGATGCGGAAGGCGACGAGCTGATCGGTGTCCTGCGGATGGTAGCCGGCATCGGCCATGTCCTTCACGAACTGGCGAGAGACGTCCTGCATGGTGAAGGCGAAGATCTGTTCGTTCGAGAGTCCCGAGTAGCCGAGGGCTTTCATGCCCTGGACGTATTCCGCGCTGGAGGCAAAGCTGAATTTGCCGCTGCCTTCGCCGCCGTTGAAGCGGCCGTCAAAGCTGATGATACCGGCGTCGCGGCGCAGCTCGAAATGGACGGCGGAATCTTTCGCCGTGGCGAGGCTGGCATCGAGGCCGGAGAAGTCCGAGAGCTTGTGGGAGTCGCCCCAGCGGCTGTGGTGTCCCCAACTGGAGCGATCGAGCTCGAGCTGGACGCAGGGGCCGTTCGATGTATTGGTGATTCTGGCCGACCAGTCCCCCTGAATGCTGTCGTCGGCGCGGCTTCGCAGCGGCCGCATGGTCAAAACCGTCGCCGTCAGCATTATGACCCCGAGCGCCATCATAAATTTACGCATGGACATCACCTCCGCTCTTGTGAAGACGTGCGAGCGGGGGTTTTGTTCCATGCCTGGCGAGACTCGAAAATGGAAGCTCGATATTCTGACGGCGTGAAACGAGAGAGCCAAACGGGGAAAAAGCAGATTCCTCGCGCCGCTCGGAATGACACTGCTTCGGGGAAGGGGGTATCCCCCACCCGGGGGTGTCCGCAAGTTATGAAGTAAACGCGTGAGGGGATTGGAGTTGCGGGAATTCCTGCGTGTAACGAACCTCACGAAGACGCGACGCGAGGAGGGAGAGGCGGAAGGTGCCCCTCCCCTGTTTTTTGTAAACATTGCATCTAAAGGACTTAAGGTTTCTGTAAGTTGTTTAGAATCAGCGTTTACGGGCGATTGTGTAAGTGTTGCGTCTACAGGGGTTACAGGCGAAGCAAGGATCGAAGAGTTTCGGCTCGTTTCGAGAATGCTGGCGGCTGGAGCACGGGGCGTTCTTGACGGAGAGGGGTCAGAATCCAAGGAAGGCAAACAGAAGGTAGGGAACTTGCGCGAAGGAGAGGGTGACGGGGTGCGTGTCGAGCCAAACATGAAGCATTTTACCATGGTCAGTTACCATTTGTCAATAGTTTTCGTAGTTACTCAGAAGGTCATTCGAACGGGGAGGGACGGATTCGAAGGAGAGTGGCGGAAGTCGAGAGGTTTGAGGGAGTTGGCGGGATTGAGACGGTTTGGTGAGACTGTGGAAATGTGTGGAAAAGGCGAAAGGGAACATTAAGTTCACAGTCGACAGTTAAAAGTTGAAAGTAAAACCGGGGAAAGATAGGGATAAGAAAAATGAAAGACCCCGCCCTTACAAAATCAAACACGGCAAGAAGGATGAGGCGTCCGCCGGAGAAAGACAAAGTCAAAATCTTCTCAGCGAGTAAAGGATGTCCCACTCGCCGATCGGATTCTTTCTGTGGTTATTGGTTCGGCCGCCCGGCTGATATATTCCAGAATAACTTTCCCGAATATGGTAAGAATTTTGAGAGATGATCCTCAAATTCGTTGCACATAGTTATCGAGTTCTTAAAATTGCTCATAGATTCGGTTGGTTACCGGGAGCCCGATATACAAACTTGCGTGATCTTCGCAAGTGTGAACAAGTGGGGTTCATTGATATTGAATGGGCTAACTATTCGTTCCGGCGCCATCTAGAAGCCGTGAAGGCGACAAGACCTCTTCTCACCGTAGCCATGGACGTGATTAACGCGAGGAAGCTCCCAGCAATTCTCGATCAAGCCCTTGAGCTGAGTCTCTACTGTAATCGCGTCGTTGTTGTTCCCAAGCATCTTTCCATGGCGAATAAGCTCGATACGCTCATTCCAAAACAATTTATACTCGGCTACAGTGTTCCCACACGGTATGGGGGAACTAAGATTTCTACGAGTTGTTTTCGACGACCTGTACATTTGCTCGGTGGGCGACCGGATGTGCAAAGGAAATTGGCGGAGGTGATGCCAGTGGTGAGTATTGACTGTAATCGGTTTACCCTGGATGCCGCCTTTGGAGATTATTTCGACGGGGAAACATTTCGCCCTCACCCGTGTGGCGGATATGAGCGGTGCATTCGGGATTCTTTAAGAAACATGAATTTGTTGTGGAAAAATTATAAGAGCGATGTCAGACGATAGGAAAGAATTCCTCGGGAAGATGTACGATCAGATGTTCAACGACATTAATACGCATATCCTTGTTGTGTGGCAGTCTGTCGGTGTGGTGATCGGGGCATTTGCTGTCTTTGCTCTAGTTGAGAAAAATGTCATCCCAATAGATTTCGCATGCACGCTCATGATTCTGCTTTCAGCCTGGCTGATCGCAAATCTGTACGACGCCTCATATTGGTACAACCGGAATCTCGCTATTATCGCCAATATTGAGCGGCAGTTCCTGAAGGCCTCAGATCTAAAAGAAATCCACTATTACTTTGGGAAGCATCGTAAAAAGTCTGCAATGTTTACGCATCTTAAGATTCAATATGCACTTGGGTTAGGAATAGCCGCACTGTTCATTTGCTATCACTTCGTGCTGCGGGTGTTGCCGGGAATCCATGAACCGATCCGGAATTTCGAGTTCGCTAGGAGTCTTCCTTACCTGATGAGTGCCGCTGCTGTGGGCTTTTTGTCGTACTTGAGACGGAACAGAATCGCAAGCTACAACGAATTCTTGGCAAATTCCCCTGGCCTGAGCGTAGACACGCAGGGAATTACATATGGCGTTGGACATCCCATCGAAGAACAGATAAAGGGGAGTGGGAATCACGCAATTCCGAAACGGGCAGGCGGGCCCAGCAAGGGCTGAGGGCCCGGCAACGGTGACCTGGGGGCCTAGGTATCTCCGTGTCGCCGAAGTGCTGCAGAAGCGTGGCGGCACCCTTCTTTGGCGAGGGGTTGACGATGCGTTTGATGATGGTTTCGACGACGAGGCTGGGGGATTTGTTCTTTTGCCTCCGCGGGCTTGCCAGATGTGAACATGGCCGGCGCAAGCCTTACATTGGCGATGTATAATGGGGTTATGGCGAAGAACGTCATTCATGTGTCGGACGCGGAGGCGGCTAGCGATTTTGCTGCGCTGCTGGAGCGTGTGAGCGAGGGAGCGGAAGTGATTATCGAGCGCGACTCGCGGCCCGTGGCGGTGGTGCGAGCGGCGGAAGCTCCGCGCGGGCGACTGCTGTCAGAATCCATTGCGCTTGCGGAAGCGCACGCAAAGGAACTTGGTCACGAGCCGACACTGGATGCAGAGTTTGCCGCCGACCTTGAAGAGATCATTCGTAGCCGGAAACCGCGCAACCTCCCCGCATGGGACTGATTCTCGACTCGAGCATTCTCATTGCCGGAGAGCGGCGAGGCGAGAGTGTGCGAGAAATCCTCAAACGAGTGCAAGCGAAGCATGGCGAGACGGAATCGGGGCTTTCCACAGTCACCGTCGTTGAACTAACTCACGGCATATACCGAGCGAAGTTAGATACTGACCGAGAACGGCGGCGAGCGTTTACAGAAGAGTTGTGCCGCGACGTGACGGTCTATCCGCTGACGCTGGAAATTGCTCAGCTCGCGGGCAGAGTCGAAGGCGAGCAAGCCGCGCGGGGAGTCAGCATCGCGTTCGAGGACTTGCTTATTGGTGCGACCGCGCTGCATCTAGGCTATGGCGTTGTGACGCTGAACGCGCGCCACTTTCAACTGATTCCTGGAATTTCCGTCGTTCCACTGTAAAAGCCGACACAGAAGAAGGATTTCATTGCTTACAAAGGGCGTGAGCGATGATGAAAGAAAATGCATCGACGGACGTCGTTATAGACGAAGCGGCGGTGAGGTGTGGGTTGCGAGAGACGGCGGGACGGCCGGTGCGTCCAATCGTAAATAATGGCCAGTTTGGCTGGCTTTCTTCGAATAAAATCACTCGGGTGAGGAAATGGCATGATTACGAATCGGTCTTTGCCTCTGGATACCGTTTTGCCGCATGTGGAGTATCAGGATTTGGCCGGGGCGATTGACTGGCTCGGCAAAGCGTTTGGATTCGAGGAGCATTACCGGTATGGGGAGCCGCTTAGCGGGGCGCAGGTACATTTGGGGAATGCGTGGATCATGGTGAAGCAAGCGAAACCGGGTTGCGCTAGCCCGGCGAAATTGGGATATGGGACGCAGAGCTTGACGGTGTTTGTTGAGGATGTGGAGGGGCACTATCGGAGAGCGAAAGCGGCGGGGGCGAAGATTTTGGAGGAGCCGCATGAAACTGTCTATGGGGAATTTCAGTTCGCGGCGGAAGATTTGGATGGGCATCATTGGTTGTTTTCGCTGCACGCGCGGGACTTGAGCCCGGACGAGTGGGGAGCAACGATTACGAGAGCAGCGCACAGGCTGGCATTTCTGCCACGGCCGCGCGTTTGTTACATCGAGATTCCCGCGAAGGATGTGCATCGGTCGGCGGACTTTTACGAAAAAGTGTTTGGGTGGAACATCCGGAACCGGGAAAGCGAGAGGCCGAGTTTCGATGATGCAACGGGAAACGTAAGCGGAGCGTGGGTGACGGGCAGGGAGAGCGCGCATGAGCCGGGGCTGCTGGCGTACGTGTGGGTCAACAATATTGATGCGACGCTTGCGAAGATTACGGCGGAGGGCGGCGTAGTTGTGGAGATCTGCACATGCGGACTCACCAGGCGGGACGAGCAAGATCGCGACGTTCCGCGACCCGGCGGGAAACCTCATCGGGTTGTATCAGGAGGAATCGTAGAGAACTCTTTGACCGCGGCGTAGCCGTGTGGGGATGCTTTTGAACGACGGGCGTGGTGTAGTACGCTCTCCGCGCCTGTGGGGAGCGACGTGAAAATGAACTTGAGAAACATTTTGAGTGGTGTGGCGTGCGCGGCGGCTTTTTTGCTGGCTGCGGGCGCGAATGCGGTACCCTTGCCGCAATCGTCACCAGATCCCCAAGCAAGCGGAGAAAAACTTGAGGTGTCGTTTCCTGCGGCGGTGCATGCGGGGGCGATTACGGGGCGTGTGTTTGTGGTGATTACGACGAAGGACAAGCCGGAGCCGCGGCTTGTTGCTGGAAGCTGGGGAGATTCCGGACCGTTGTATGGCGTGGACGTAAATGCGCTGGCGCCGGGACAAAACGCACTGATCGATGCGAGCACGCCGGGCTCGCCGATACACGGCTTGCGCGACATTCCGGCGGGGGATTATTACGTGCAGGCGATCATGAACATTTACACGGAGTTTCATCGCGCGGATGGGCATACGGTGTGGCTGCATATGGACCAGTGGGAGGGGCAGCACTTCAATCGTTCGCCGGGGAATTTGTATAGCGACGTGCAGAAGGTGCATTTGGATGCGGCGGCGGGGTACGACGTGAAGCTGAGTTTGACGAAGGTGATTCCGCCGATCGTGGAGCCGGCAGATACGGCGTGGGTGAAGCACATCAAGATTCAGAGCGAGATGCTGACGAAGTTTTGGGGACACCCGATGTATATCGGGGCGATCGTGCTTTTGCCGAAGGGTTATGACGAGCATCCCAATACGCACTATCCCGCGATCTATGAGGAAGGGCATTTTAGTTTGCGCGCGCCGTTTGGATTTTCGACCGAGGAGCAGAAGATCAGCCCGGAGATGCGGGCGCGCATGAGCGACCTGAACCGCGAGTCGGGCTACGAATTTTATCAGTCGTGGAACGCTGACAATTTTCCGCGAATGATCGCGGTTACGTTTCAGCATCCCACGCCGTATTACGACGATTCGTATGCGGTGAACTCGGTGAACAACGGGCCGTACGGGGATGCGCTCGTGAAGGAAATGATTCCGTATCTGGAGGCGCATTTCCGGATGATTGTGAAACCGTATGCGCGCGTGTTGACGGGCGGGTCGACTGGAGGATGGGAATCGCTGGGCGTGCAGGTGTTTTATCCGGATTTTTTTGGAGGGACGTGGACGTTGTATCCGGACTCGATTGATTTTCGGAGTTATGGGTCGGTGAACGCGTATGAAGATGACAACGCGTTTTTTGCGCCGGGACACACCTGGGTGCAGGTGCCGCGCTATATCGAGCGGTCTTCGGAGGGGCAGCCGGAAATTACGATACAGCAGTTCAGCCAGATGGAGAGCGTTTTGGGGAGCCATAACCGGTCCGGGGAGCAGATTGAAATTTGGGACGCGGCGTACGGGCCGATTGGGGAGGATGGCTATCCGAAGCCGCTGTGGGATAAAGAAACGGGAAAGATCGATCACAGCGTGGCTTTGTACATGCGAGACCATGGGTACGACTTGAGCTACAACATCCGGACGAATTGGGCGACGCTGGGGCCGAAGCTGCGGGGAAAAATTCATGTGTATGTGGGAGATATGGACAATTTTTATTTGAACTTGGCGGTGTATAAGCTGGAAGAAGCGATGAAGAGTTTGCAAAATCCACCGTGCGATTGCGATTTTCAGTATGGACGGCCGATGAAGGGGCATGGGTGGCAGCCGACGACGACGGCGAATTTGGTGCGGTGGATGGCGGAGCACGTGGAGAAGAACGCGCCAGCAGGCGAGAAGACGACGGATTGGCACTATTGAGAGGAAGCAAGGAGGGAATGATGTAAGAACGTAAAGAGAAAAGATAACGCAGAGGCGCAGAGAGCGCTGAGGCACGTGGAGAGTTCCGCATAGAACGGCGAGTGCGGCGCGCGGAGATTCGATAGGATCGGTACAATGTAGTTGTGGGGTCTCCGAGAGAGACGGTAAGAGATAAAAAGAGGCCATGTTTGAAAATCTAACAGAGAAGCTGCAACGGACATTTAAGAATTTGCGCGGGCAGGGGAAGCTCACGGATGAGCACCTGGACGCGGCGTTGGCGGAGATTCGCGAGGCGCTGCTCGAGGGCGACGTGAACGTTGGCGTGGCCGATGAGCTGCTGGCGAACATTCGCGCGAAGTCGCTGGGCAGCGAAGTGATGCTGCAACTTTCGCCGGACCAGCAAGTGGTGAAGGTGGTGCGCGACGAGCTGACCGCTTTGTTAGGGAAGCACGCCAAGCCCTTGTTTGCCTCGCGGCCGCCTTCGGTGTGGATGATTGTGGGATTGCAAGGCTCTGGTAAGACGACGACGACGGGCAAGCTGGCGAAATGGCTGGTGCAGCATGGACACCGGCCGCTGGTGGTTTCGACGGACGTGTACCGGCCTGCGGCGCGGGAGCAGCTGGCGCAAGTGGCGAAGGCGGTGGGGACGGCGCTGTGGCCCGGGGCAGGGACCGACAAGCCACTCGAAATCGTGAAAGGCGCAATCAAGGAAGCAAAACTTTCCGCGAGCGACGTGATTATTGTGGATACCGCGGGACGGCTGCACATCGACGACGACTTGATGAGCGAATTGAGCATGCTGAAGAAGGAGTTGGTGCCCAGCGAGATTCTGTTTATTGCGGACGCGATGATTGGGCAGGATGCAGTGCGGTCGGCGGGGGAGTTTCACAAGCGGCTGGGATTGACGGGCGTGATCTTGACGAAGCTGGACGGAGATGCGCGAGGCGGGGCGGCGCTGAGCATTGCCAAGGTGTCTGGAGCGCCGGTGAAGTTCGTGGGGCTGGGCGAAAAGTACGACGCGCTTGAAGGATTTTATCCGGAGCGGATTGTTTCGCGCGTGCTGGGCATGGGCGACATCATGTCGCTGATCGAGCGGGCGGAGCAGACGCTTGATAAAAAGGCGGCCATTGAACTTGAGCGCAAGCTGCGCAAAGAAGGATTCACGCTAGAGGATTTTCGCGACCAGTTGAAGCAGATTCGGAAGATGGGGCCGCTGGAGCAGCTGGTGGATATGCTGCCGAAATTGGGACCGCTGCAGCATATTCCAAAGGATGCGAAAGTTGATGAGGGGAAGCTGAAACAGGTTGAGGCGATCATCAACTCGATGACGAACCAGGAGCGGCAGGATCACAATGTTATCGATGGAAAGCGGCGAAAGAGGATCGCGAAGGGCAGCGGGACGACGGTGCAGGACGTCAACATGGTTTTGAAGCAGTACCTGCAGATGCGCACGATGATGAAGCAGTATGGGGCGATGGCGGCGCGGGCGAAGATGAAGGGGTTGGGGAAGCTTGCCGGCCTATCCTAAGAATTTTTTGCAACTCACTTCTTTGGACATGGAAGTTCCAGCCGTGACGAGGGTTATTTTAATGGCGGGAAGTAGCGCGCAAATTCTAGCGCCAACTTTTCCGGATCAAGGTCGGTGCGATTACAAAGCATAATGACGGTCAAGCCATCGCCTTCAGGAAATCTTTCGATCACCGTGCGGAAGCCCAGTGTGCTCCCTGTATGCCACATCCGGGCGTAAGTTTGGCGCGGATCGCCCGGCATTGACTCAAATGGATCGAGGAACCAGCCGAAGCCGTAATAGACGGGCTTGCCGGGATGGAGGTTGTCGTCGTTGGCTTGCTTGGGCCAGTGGGGCTGGGAGCCATCGTTAAGTTTGGCGGGAATAAGTGCGGGCTGCATCTCCTCGGCAGAGAGTAGAACGTGATTACGCAGTGCGTCGTCCCATTTAGCGAGATCTTCGAGATTGGAATAAATGCCGCCGTCGCCGAGGGTGGCGGACGTGGAGCTTTGGTCAGTTTCCTTTAGCGTGTCGCCTTCTTTTGAGTGGCCATAGGCGCGGTTCACGACTTCATTTTTTCCTTTTTGAAAGACGATGGTGTGATCCATGTGCAGCGGCGAGAAAATGTGCGCGTGGAGGAAATCACCGTAGGGCTGCCCAGAAGCTTTGGCGACGATCAGGCCGAGAACGACGTAGCCGGAATTGCTGTAGGACCAGCTGGTACCCGGAGCAAATTTGCCTTTGGATTCTTTTTCGAGAAGGGCGAGCACTTCGTCATCCTGAATTTGGTGCTCGGGTGACCAGAAGGGTCCTTGCGTTTTTTCGGCCGCATCCATCAGGTCTTCGTAATCGGGCAAGCCGCCAGTGTGATTGAGGAGATTGCGGACGGTGATGTTCTTGCCGTAAGCGGGGAAATCCGGGAATATTTGCGTGAGAATCTGGTCATAGCGCAGCTTTCCGTCGTGGACGAGGAGCATGACGGCCATGGCGGTAAATTGTTTGGTGAAAGAAGCGAGCCGGAAGTCTGTATGCGCGTCGATTTTTGCTTTCGAACGCAGATCGCGCACTCCTTCCGTTCGCGTATAGACATTTTTTCCGCCGTAACGAACTAACAGCGCGAAACCCGGTTCATCGGGTTTGACCAGTCCCCCAAAAATGGAATTTTCCAAGCCCTTGACCGGCTCGTGAGCCTGGCCCCGATTTTCTCCCGCGCAGAAGAGGGCAAGGCACAAGGCCGAAATTGGAATCCAAAGAACACTAACTCGCAAGCCGCACCTCAAATCACCGGAAGGAGCATATCATTCCGTTATCGCGTTCATTTGTCCTTAACACGTTTGCGCTAGCTCTCTTCGTCCTCGAGAAAACTTATGATACGCATTGCGCTTGACGAGCTACGCTTCTATCTCAACCCCAACCCGGAATGGCTGGTGCACAATGGCCAATGGTTTTCCGCGCAAGAACATTTCCTGTGGTTGGCGGCCAGCGAAAGCGACTCTCCGCAAATTCCCGCGCTCCGAATCTAGAGCGTCGTTTATACTCCTATGACGATGAAAACCCCGCCAAGTGGCGCCCCCGAAGAGGAAAGCTCGCTGGACTCGTCGAATGCAACCGTATGATCTGATCGTGATCGGCTCCGGACCGGGCGGGCAGCGCGCGGCCATTCAGGGAGCGAAGGCCGGCAAGCGCGTCGCGGTAGTCGAAAAGCTTGCTGCAGTCGGCGGCGTGTGCATAAATACCGGCACAATTCCAAGCAAAACGATGCGCGAAGCCGTGCTGCATCTCTCCGGTTTTTATTCGAAGACCTTCTACGGATCGAACTACAACGTAAAAGAAAACGTGACGATGGCAGACCTGAATTTCCGCGTGCAGCGGGTGATCGAGAACGAAGTAGCGGTCACGCAGGACCAGCTCAGGCGCAATGGCGTGGACGTGATCCATGGTTTCGGCAAGTTCATGGATACGCACCACCTTCGCGTGGAAAACGGGAACGGTTACGCGGAACTGGAAGGGCAGTATTTCGTGATTGCCACGGGGACGAAACCGGCGATCAATCCGAAAGTGCCCATCAACGGGCGAACCATCATCAATAGCGACCAGATTCTAACGATGCCGCAGATTCCGCGGACGCTGATCGTGGTGGGAGGCGGCGTGATCGGGGCCGAGTACGCGTGCATGTTCGCGATGCTGGGCGTCCGCGTGATTGTGGTGGAGAAGCGTCCGCGGCTGCTGGAATTTGCCGATACGGAAATGGTCGAGGCGCTGACGTACCACATGCGCGATCACAGGGCCACGCTGCGCCTCAATGAGGAAGTCGAAAGCGTGGAGGAGCTTCCGGACGGAAAAGTGGCGGCGAATCTGGTCAGCAACAAACGGATCAATGGCGACGCTTTGCTGTACGCGGTGGGCCGCCAAGGAAATGTGGACAAGCTGGACCTCGCTGCCGCCGGGATTGAATCCGACGACCGCGGGCGGATCAAGGTGGACGCGGATTTCCGCACCTCGCAAGCGCACATTTTTGCCGTGGGCGACGTCATCGGCTTCCCGAGCCTGGCCTCGGTCTCGATGGAGCAGGGACGCATCGCGGCGGCGCGCGCGTTCGGCCTGCAGGTGCAGACGGATCCGGCGAGTTATCCGTACGGCATTTACACGATTCCGCAGATTTCATTTATTGGGAAGACGGAAGAACAGCTCACCGACGCCGACGTTCCTTACGAAGTTGGGCTGGCGTATTACCGCGAGATCGCGCGCGGGCAAATTTCTGGACACACCGATGGACGCCTGAAGCTGCTATTTCACCGTGAGACTCTCGAGGTGCTCGGGGTACATATTTTCGGCGAAGACGCCGCGGAACTGCTGCATATCGGGCAAGCGGTGTTCAAGCTGAAGGGCAAGATCACGTACTTCATCAATACGGTTTTCAATTATCCGACGCTGGCGGAATGCTATAAGACCGCGGCGTTCAATGGGCTCAACCGCTTGGGTTGAGAAAAACACCCTGAACGTCTTCATTTGCCGATAGTCAGGCCCAGCCCTGGCGGTATTCGCGGCGGAGGAATTCGTTGGCGGTGGCAACGTTGGTGACGCGCATGTTGGCCCCGTCGTAGTTGATCTTTTTCCCGGCGCGAAGAGCAACGACGCCGAGAAGCATGACTTCGGTGAGGCGCGCGGCGTATTCGAACGGGCAAGAAGTCTCCGTTTTGCCTTTGGCGGCGTTCACCCAGTTCATTTCGTGGTCTTCGTTTTCGATGCGCGGCAACTTTTGCGGCGGTTTGCCGTAGGAATCATTGAGCGATTTGGGCAGGAGGCGAGGCTTCAACCCGTAGGTGTCGTGGAGCAGCTTGCCTTTGCTGCCGATGAGCAGCGCGCCGCCGCCTCTGTTGAGCTCTTCGTCGCCGAGTTCCTCCGGCCTATCCGGCATAAGACCGCCGTCGTACCAGGTCATCTTCACCGCGGGCATGGAGCCGCGGGCGGGAAATTCGTAGAAGGTTTGCGTGGCGTGCGGGTAAGAGACGCCGTTGAACGGGGTCGAGACGGTCTCGACGGTTGTCGGCAGGCCAAGTTCGAGCGCCCACATCGAGTGGTCAATCAAATGCGCGCCCATATCGCCGATCGCGCCCATGCCCCAATCCGACCAGCCACGCCAGTTGAAGGGGTGGTAGATGGGGTGATAGTCCACATGCGGGGCGACGCCGAGAAAAAGATCCCAAGAGAGTTTATCTGGAACGGGGTAATTGCCCGCAAGAGCGGCGGCAAGGCGCTCGTTCACGCCTTGGCCGTTCCAGCGAAGAGTGTCGGCGGGTTCTTTGAGAGGCTCGGGGCGCGGCACGCCTTGCGGCCAGAAGCCGAGGGGGCGGTTGGTCCAGACATGTACTTCGCGCACTTCCCCGATCGCCCCGGCTTGGATGTATTCGACGGTGGTGCGCGCATCATTGAACGAATGGCCTTGATTGCCCATCTGCGTGGCAACTTTAGTTTCCATGGCACGCCGCGAGAGCTGCCGAGCCTCGTCAATGGACCAGGTGAGAGGCTTTTGTACGTAAACATGTTTGCCGAGAGCCATGGCGGCCAAGGCGATGTGCGCGTGCATGTGGTCGGAAGTGGCAACGAGAACGGCGTCGATGTCCTTCTGCTTTTCGAGCATTTCGCGATAATCCTGGTAGCGCTTGGCCTTGGGCAGATGATCGTTTTTCAGGCGAATCATGCCCTCAAGGCGGGCTTTGGATTTTACGCGATCAAATTCGACGGGGGCCTGCCCGGGGGTAGGCTGCGGGTCAGGCTGGTCGAGGCGTTTCTGCAGGTCTGGAATTTCGGTGTCGAGCTTCTCGAACGATTTGTTGGCATAGCCCCAATCGACGTCGCAAAGCGCAACAATGTTCTGGCTCGAAAGATTGATAAGATTGGTGCGGCCCATGCCGCCGACACCGACTCCGGCAATATTCAACAGGTCGCTGGGGGGAGTGTAGCCCCGTCCGAGGACGTGCCTGGGCACGATGGTGAAAGAGGCGGCGCCGGTGGCGACGCTGGTCAAAAATGTGCGGCGTGAGACTTCCTTCTTTTCGCTCATAGCTTCTCCATTGCGACGGGGGGATTATCGCGCTCCCGGCGGCACATTGCGATTGCTAAGTTTAGAATGGCCAGGAGTGGTTCGGGATTGGGATGTCAACGCCTGCCCGCGAGGCGTGCAAAAGCCATTCAGGCTTCGGGCCGATTCTGAGGCCTCCCCCGAAAACAATTCGAAACCGCTACTCTCCGATTGCCGCCAAGCGCCCGGACAGGCTAAGATAGTTCGTGGAGGCATTAGTTAGTGCTCACTATTCGTTTGGCCAGGATCGGCAAGAAGAAGAAGCCGTTTTACCGCGTCGTGGTGATTGAGAGGACGCGGCCCCGCAATGGGCGTGTCGTGGAAGCGGTGGGGACGTACGATCCGCTGAAGAAGCCCGCGGAGATCAAGCTTGACACCGAGCGCATCAAGCACTGGCTCGGAGTCGGTGCGCAACCCAGCGACACCGTGCGAAGCTTCATCCGCCAGCAGAAGATCGCGTAATTCCAGCGAAATCTCCATCTCTTGCGCGTCCCCAGTTCGAGCGAGGGCGTTATTTCCACGACTAGTGGAAAATCGAGCGGAAGGAGGTGAGAAGGATGAAAGAGCTGGTCGAAGCGATTGCCAAAGCTCTGGTGGATCATCCCGAAGATGTACAGGTTAGGCCGGTCGACGGCTCGCAGGTTACCGTCCTTGAGCTACGGGTGCATCCGGAAGACTTGGGCAAAGTAATTGGGCGGCAGGGGCGCACGGCCAAAGCGGTACGCACGCTTCTCGGCGCCGCCGGAATGAAATTGAAGAAGCGCTATACCCTCGAGATACTCGAAGATTGAGCGGCGAAGCCCAGCGTTGGGTAATTGTCGCGCGGATCCTCAGGCCCCGTGGTAATAAAGGCGAAGTGGCTGCAGAGCTCCTCACGGATTTTCCCCGACGGTTGACAGAAATGACGGAAGTTTTTCTTGGCGCTAGTGGCGGCGCAGGAGAAGCGGAACCGCGCCGGGCCTTGGTCAAATCCTGCTGGCTGAGCCAGAATCATCGAGGGCAGGCGGTGTTTCACTTTGAAGGGTGCAATTCCATTTCAGAGGCGGAGAAGTTTCGCGGGCTCGACGTGTTGTTGCCGATTGAGAAGCGAGTGACGCTGGCCGCTGGCCAATTCTTTGTGGATGATCTGATCGGATGTTCGGTATTCGAGAATTTTGCCGAGCCTTCCGTTGTTTCCTCTTCGCCGTGTTCGCTGGCAACGGCGCCGTCTTTGCTCGGCGTGGTCAGGGATGTCCAGTTTATTGGTGAAGGAGTGGCCGGCACGCCGATCCTGGCTGTGGATACATCTGCCGGAGAGCTGCTCGTACCATTAGCTGAAGACATTTGCACGCGAATTAACACTGCCGGGCGGCGCATCGATGTGGTGTTTCCTGAAGGCCTGCGCGATTTAAATGCTCGTGGCTAGGCTACCGGACTCCTCATTTGCCGGCGTCAATGAACGTCGATTGTTGTGACGCTAAGCGCAGGAAGCGTGATGGTCATCGACGACCCACTAACCGCCATCGTCCCAATCGAAACAGGTGCAATCGTGGTTTGGGCTTGGGCGGTAGTTGCGGTCATTTGATACAAGAAGGCGGCACCGGAAAGTGTAGCGCCATTGATCGCCGTCACTTGCGGGGAAGCAGAGCGATTGATGGCCACGAACACTGTGCGCCCCGGCGTGGAACTGTCCGTACTGGCGTACACCACCACATTTTGGACATTGCTGGACGTCGCCTCCAGTGAGGTGTCGCCGAAGCAAGCAGTTGCGCCATCAAAGCCGCGGAACGCGCGGAAGCCTGCGAGTGCGTAGGAGTACGTCCCGTTCGGCGGCCAGAAGCTGGCGGCGAAGAGGCCTTCACTGCCGAAGATGCCGAGGTTATCCGCTTGAGCGATGGTCCCCGCGATGTGATTCCAGCCGCCGTTTTCATACTCGGTGATGGAGATTTTCATGCCGGGGTTTTCGGCGTTGATCTTGGCTTGCAGACGGCCGAGAAGATTGATCGGAGTGTTGCCAAGCTCCTGGTAGATCCAGGGATTGCTGTTGGTCGAATCGGTGAACGCCGGATCCCATAACGCGCGAGGGCTCTGGACGATCAGCTGGATTTGAGCAGCCGTGAGCGTTGTCCCCGTGAGATCGAGGGCGCGCGTTCCGCTGGAGTCATACTCCTCGACGTACCAATGAAAATCGTAAACGTCCACTAAGGGTTTCCCGTACGTGGCTGAAGCCGTTTTGAGAGCTTGCAGGTATTTGTCCGGGAACCAGTTCGCGCCGCTGGAAGTGGCACTAAGCTCCCCTTGCCAGTTGTAGATGCCTTGAAAACCGTAATGTACTGGCCCGAAAATCACGGTATTGGGGAATTGATTCTTCAAAGCGGTAGCGAGGGCGATGGTCTTGGCGATGTAGTTGTCCGAAGTGACGGGATTGGGGCCTTGCACTTCGAGGTGCGTCGAGTTCCAGAGCTCCGGCTCGTTGTCCAGGCTGATAAAAGTTGGGTGTGTGGGGCTGGCGCCGAAGATGCCCATGCCGGAGAACTTCTGATCGAGCGCCCAGATGAATTCATCCATGTAGACGTTGTTGTCGGTCGTCGCGGGCGGGGGCGTGAGGGTGAACGGAGCGCTCGAGGCCGCGCTTTTCATGTCGACAACCGGTCGGAAGCGCGTCAGATCAGGTGGATTCGCAACGCTGACCGGGCCAGATTCGTCAGCGGAGACGAGGCCCTGCAGTTGGAAAGTCACCAGACTGGCCATATCGTCGGCTTGGTCTCCGGCAATGAAGCCGCGGACGGCTTCGGCGGGAACGTTGCTGGAGCTGAGGAAGTCGTCGTTTTCGTAGAGAAAGTCGCTGCCCGCATTGGAAGCGTTGGTAATCCAGTTGTAGGCCGTCCAGCGGTTGCCGCCGTCGCGGTCGAAGGTCAAGAGGGGCGGAGCGCCTGTAATGCCTGAATAAAAGTTGATGCCGTAGATGTACGGAGAGATCGGCTTTGTCACGGCGGGATTGATGGTGATCGTCACGTCGGCGGTGGCGTTTACCGGCGTGGCGGACGCTTGAGAAGAATTGGCGCTTTCGCCGGCAGTGTTCAGCGCCGACACGACGTAGAAGTAGGTCGTTTCGTTCGTCAGGCTGGTGTCGGTGTAGCTGGTTGTCGTGGGAGCCGCGACCTGCGTGTAGGGGCCGCCGCTGGTTGTGCTGCGCTTGACGTGATAGCTCGTGGCGCCTGCGCTGGCGGTCCAAGTCAGGCTAACTTGTGCGTTGCCTGCGGTGGCTTGCAGACCAGCCGGTGCGGCAGGAGGCGTTACGGAAGCCATGGGTGAGGCGCTTACTTGTGAAGAGTTGGCGCTTTCACCCGCAGTGTTCAGCGCCGACACGACGTAGAAGTAAGTCGTACCGTTCGTCAGGCCGGTGTCTGTGTCGCTGGTGGTCGTGGGAGCCGCGACCTGCGTGTAGGGGCCGCCACTGGTGGTGCTGCGCTTGACATGATAGCTCGTGGCACCTGCGCTGGCGGTCCAAGTCAGGCTGACTTGCGTATTTCCTGCCGTGGCTTGTAGTCCGGCTGGCGCGGCGGGAGGTGCGGCGGGAGCAGTGGGCGTGGCGCTGGCTTGCGGAGAATTTGCGCTCTGGCCAGCGGTGTTGAATGCCGAGACGACGTAATAGTAGGACGTACCGTTCGCGAGGCCTATATCTGTATAACTGTTCGTTGCAGGCATCGCGACTTGCGTATACGGGCCGCCACTCACCGTGGCGCGCTTGACGTTATAGCCGGTAGCGCCGGTGCTCGCGTTCCATGTAAGACCAACCTGAGCATTACCCGCCGTCGCCTGCAACCCGCTAGGTGCCGCAGGAGCTGTAGTTCCGCCTCCGCTGTTACCCTTTGAGCCGCTGCCCGTGGAGGAAAGCCCGGCGCAGCCAGCCAGCTGGACCAGCAGCAAACCCAGCAAGAAAATACGCAGGTTTTTGTGGACTTGGCAAACAAGCGCCATACGGTGACTCCTCAAGCGGGCTGAACTCTGGTGGCGAACTGGTGTAATAAGGTTACGAGGCGAGTCCAGGCCAGGCAAGCTGTTCTGAGGGACAGAAACTGGACATGGCCCTGCGTGTCAGACTATGGGAGTCGGCGTTGCCGAAATGTAAAGTCTCCGTGGCAGGTGCTTGCCTGTTTGGCTAAACTGGCTGCAGATGCGTTTCGACCTCATCACGATTTTCCCCGAATTTTTTGCTGGGCCGCTCGATCACGGAATCCTGCGGCGAGCCCGCGAGACGGGCCTTGTCGATGTGCAAGTGCAGGATTTGCGTGTGTTCACCAAGGATCGCCATCGCAGCGTGGACGATCGTCCCTTTGGCGGCGGCGAAGGGATGGTGCTCAAGCCGGAGCCGCTTTTTGAAGCGGTCGAAGCGCTCCTCGGCCACAGCGTGGGAAATGAGGAGCAGCCCGTCTCGCCGGACCAGAAGACCGCCGTTGTTTTGATGTCGGCCGCGGGAAAGCTTTTCCGGCAGGAAACGGCGCGGCGATATGCGGAACTTGATCGCATCGTGCTTCTCTGCGGGCGGTATGAGGGAGTCGATGAGCGCGTTGCCGATCACCTCGCCACCGAAGAGATTTCGGTTGGGGATTATGTGCTGAGCGGCGGCGAACTTCCTGCGATGCTGGTCGTCGATGCCGTAACGCGGCTGATCCCCGGCGCGCTGGGGAATGAAGCTTCTTCGCAGAATGAATCGTTCAGCGAAGTGCGGCACCTCGAAGGGAGAGGAGATCCCGCGGCAAGCCCCGCTCCTACGGGCGATCTATCGCGAATGCAGGCGCGCCTCCTTTTGGATTTTCCCCATTACACCAGGCCGGCGGATTTTCGCGGGTGGAAAGTGCCGGAGGTCTTGATCGGTGGCAATCATGCGGAAGTCGCCAACTGGCGCCGCGCCGCAGCGCTCGAGAAGACCCAGAGGAACCGCCCGGATTTGTTGTTGCACTGATATTCCGCGGCGGTATACTGAACATTCCGTGAAACCAGCGATCCAGACCGGTAATTCGCGCGCCACACAGGGTATTTGTGCCTGTGGGCAGGCCTGCGCGTGTCCATGCTGCGCTTGTATGTGTAGTGCTACGAGCGGCGTGGAGAATCCTTCGGTATAGCGCAAGTCTTAAGCCAAAAGGAATCCAGGGCCGCTCGGAATAAGCGGCCCTTTTTTATTGTTGAAGGTAATAAGGAGCAAGGTGCAATGAACAACGCAGGAAGCGGTAACGGCAAGGAGCATAGCGTGACAAAACCCATCGCTATCTACTACGAACAGCAGCATTGGTTCAAGCCGCTCTTCGAGCAGCTCGACGCGAAGGGCGCGAACTGGGTCAGGGTTGACGCGCGGAATCATCAATACGATGTCGCGGCCAAGGAGAACGAATACTCCCTGCTGTTCAATCGCATGAGTCCTTCCGCATGGCAGCGCGGAGTTGGCCACGGGATCTTTTATACGCTCAACTATCTTTCTCATCTCGAGGAAAAAGGCGTTCGCGTGGTGAACGGCTCGCGGGCCTTCACGCACGAAACATCGAAGGCGTTGCAGTGCAGCGTACTCGAAGCGCTGGGTTTGCAGTACCCCAAAGCGCGGGTGATCAACCACCCATCGCAAGCTTTAAGCGCCGCCGAAGCGATCGGCTATCCGCTGATCATCAAGCCGAATATCGGCGGTAGCGGCGCGGGGATCAAGAAATTCAATTCGCCGGACGAGCTGCGCGGAGCGGTTGAGGAGAACAGCTTGTCGTTTGGGATCGACAACGTCGCGCTCGTTCAGGAATTCTTCACCGCGCGCGATGGCGTCATTACGCGAGTCGAAGTTCTCGGGGGCGAATACCTCTATGCAATTCAGATTCACATTACCGGCGACACATTTGATCTTTGCCCGGCGGACATTTGCAAAAATACGAAGGGCGAAGAGCTCACGCGTTTGGCTTGCCCGGTGGATGCTCCGAAGTCGGGTCTTACCGTCGAAGCGTATGAGCCTCCGAGGCAAGTTATCGATGACGTAGAGCGCACCATGGAAGTCGCCGGCATCGAAGTAGGCGGCATCGAGTACGTCATCGACGACCGCACTGGGCGGCTACTCTATTACGACGTAAACGCGCTCTCAAATTTTGTTTCCGACCCCGAGCGCATGATCGGCTTCAATCCGTATGCGCGGCTGGCGGACTATCTGATCAGCGAAGCGCGGATTCACGAAACCAGCCGAAGCGACGGGTTCGTCTCCACGGGGAGTATTCGATGAGATACGGCTACTGGCTCCCCGTTTTTGGCGGTTGGCTCCGCAACGTCGCGGACGAAAAGATGGAAGCGACCTGGGCTTATGTGAAAAAGCTCGCACAACGAAGCGAACAGATCGGCTTCGACCTCACGCTGATTGCCGAGCTGAACCTGAACGACATCAAGGGGGTCGAAGCTCCCTCGCTCGATGCGTGGTCCACGGCAGCAGCGCTGGCTGCAGTCACCGAGCGCCTCGAGTTGATGGTTGCCGTGCGTCCCACGTTTCACCTTCCGGCATTGCTTGCCAAGCAGGCCGCAAACATCGATCACATCAGCGGCGGGCGGCTTACGCTCAACGTCGTGTCTTCGTGGTGGTCGGATGAAGCGAAGAAATATGGGGTGGGATTTGAACAGCATGACGACCGCTACGCGCGCACCAACGAATGGCTCGATGTGCTGCACGGCGTGTGGGCCAAAGATCACTTTTCTTATGCGGGGAAGTATTACCGCGTCGAAGACAATGTGCTTGAACCAAAGCCCGTGGCGCAGCCGCATCCCATTCTCTATGCGGGAGGCGAATCGCCCGCCGCGAAGGACCTGATTGCCGAGAAATGCGATGCCTATCTAATGCATGGTGATCCGCCGGAACGCGTCGGCGAGAAAATCGCGGATTTACGCGAACGCCGCGCCCGGCACAATTTGCCACCGCTGAAGTTCGGCGTCGCGGGCTACACCATCGTGCGCGAAACCGAACGGGAAGCGCAGGACGAGCTCAAACGAATCACGGACGTAAAGCAGTCCGCCGCCGGCAATGCGAATTACCAGCAGTGGCTCGCCGGAACACAACTCGAGCAGCGCGTTTCCATCGAAGACTACTCCGTTTCGAATCGTGGACTTCGTTCGGGCCTGGTCGGCACTCCGGAACAGGTTTCGGAGAGGCTTGTGCAATTTGAAGCCGCTGGGGTCGATCTGGTTCTGCTCCAATTCAGTCCGCAGTTTGAAGAAATGGAGCGCTTCGCGGAAACCGTCATTCGCCGAAACGTTTCCGCAGCGGCGCCGGCATAGACGATCTTCAAATCGCTAATTCTTTGCCTCCGGTGAGTACTCCGTCTCCTCTGGAACGTCGGTGGGGCTCTCGAAATCAATCCGGTAACCGTCCGGGTCCGAAAAAGACACGACCCACAAGCCGTTTCCGACGAACGGGTTTCTACTGACCTTAATTCCTTGGGAAGCCGCCTCGCGATACATCCTCAGCGAGTCTTCGCACATGAAGCAGATGGATACGCCTTCTCCAACTTTGCAGCTTGGTTTCCAGGAATCGTGCTCTTCTCTCCGAAACTCTTGTAGCATCAAAGCAGCGTCGCCGATTTCGAGTCAGCACCAGCGCAGTTTGCCTTCATCAATCCATTTCTTGGTTATCTCAAATCCGAGGCTATCGACGTAAAAACGCAACGATTCTTCCATGTTCGAAACATGGAGAAACGGCACGGCTCGCTTGACGTTCACTTCTATCTTCTTTTCGACGCCCATTTTTGAGATCCTAACTTCGTGTCCGGGAACGAATTACGGATTGGCCGCGTTCGCGCGTGGGGGCAGGAAAGCCAATATTAGTTCCTTCCGTGCTAGGTATTTACCTTCTTTGTCTCGCTCCAAGAGTTTAAGCTCCGTAAGAGCTGCCACATCTCGCGACAGTGTCTTATCGGTTTTTCGCGCATATGCGACCGCAATTCTAGGACTGATTTGCGATAGTTTTGCCAGCGGTACCGCTTCTTTTTGTTCCGACAAGTCCAGAACCAAGTCACGCCGCCGCTTGTCGCTAGGGCTGTTCTTGTCTTTGAAAGCCTCGTGCACGTAATTTCTCCATGCGACATTCCACTGTTGCTCGCGAATGACCCCCAATTGTGATCTTAGGCCGTCGAGGAAACCTTCGACAGCGTAGTTGGCAAACGGAATTACGTCGCCGCCGGAGCGGCTAGCAAAGTCCAGTTGCCTATAGTATTCCGTTCGGGTTGCATTGTAGTGGTTGCTTAACAGATGTGCCGCCGGTGCGGGCACTCCGGAACATATCAGTATCTGAAATTCGAGCAATCTTGCAGTCCTGCCGTTTCCATCTCCGAAAGGATGTACCCACGCCAAATACAAATGAGCAAGAATCGCTTTGAGAATTGCAAAGGCAATCTCTCGGCCCGGAGAAGGCTTGAAAGCTGGACCATTTAACCAGGAACACAACTTGTCGAGGAGCAATTCGCAATCTGCGGCCGGCGCTCCTCGATATCTGGCAACTCCCACAGATCCGTGCCGTATTTCACCGGGTACGACACCTTCATCGAGTGCGAGCTTATGCAAGACATCGCGGTTCAGCTCCTTGATTCTCTCGGTTGTAATTGGCGGTGCATTTCTTGATTTTAATATCCTGAGAATGCCGTTGCATGCTTCCACAATATTGTCTATCTCTTGGATTAAGTACTCGCGAGAGTGGGGTAGTTCGAGTTTACCTTCCAAGTGCAGAAGCACTTGTTCCTCAGAAAGAGTGTTCCCTTCAATGGCAGTTGTCGCCAGCGCACCCTTTGCCAGATACACGCGATACATGTCCTTGGCCGTTGAAGGCTCGAGGGGCACGCCCGCAACATGCTCACACTTTGACTGGCATTCTCCGAGTGCCATCCAAAATTGAGGGTTAGCTGAGCGCAAGTCTGCGTCGAATTTTAGCCAAGGATGTGAGATTTCATATGTCTGCACGGATGTCCCTAATAACGCTATTTATTACTATCATCTACGTAACATCTGGGAGGTAAAATGTCCATAGCCGTGTCCATATAAGTGTCCAACCTCTGTCATGTCGATTGCCTATCTTTCTGATGAACTCTTCAATCAGTGGGGCCGTAAAACCTTGAAATCGTTAGGTGGATTGTGGATATTTCGCTATAATTAGCGTTTACCATTGAAGAGCTGGCCCCGCCTGAGTGGGTCTGCAGGGAATACGAACATGAATCCGATTATAGCTAGACTCCATGAAGCGCAACTGCGCAAAGACCTCCCCGAGTTTCGTCCCGGCGACACCGTGCGCGTCAACGTCCGCCTGAAGGAAGGCGAGGGCGAGAAGGAAAAGGAACGCCTGCAGGCGTTCGAAGGAGTCGTGATCTCCAAGAAGGGCCGCGCTTCGGGCGCGACGTTTACCGTGCGCCGCGTGAGCTTCGGCGTCGGCATCGAGCGTATTTTCCCGCTGCACTCGCCTTCCATCAGCTCGATTGAAGTGGTAGGCAAGGGCAAAGTCCGCCGCGCTCGTCTCTATTACCTGCGCGATTTGCGGGGTAAGGCTGCCCGCATCAAGCGGGCCGCTCGCGAAGAAGTGGCCGCCGTTGCAACGGCTGGGTCCGAAGCCAAATCGTAAGCGCGACTCGCCAATTCGAACCACAAAACGCTTTCTCAAGAGAGTCCCGGCAAAACCGGGACTCTCTTAGTTTTCACTCCCGAATATCAGAAAAAACAATCACGGCTGTATGTTCGTTACGCCCTCCGCACCAGCCTTTGGAAAGTGCTTCTCGTACCAGGCGATCGAGCGGTCGGTCCAGTCGATCACATGCTTTGTTTCGCGTATTCCGTGGCCTTCGCGCGGATAGCGCACGAAGACCGCTTCCGTCCCAACATCCTTTAGAGCGATGAAAAACTGCTCCGCTTCGGCGATGGGGACATCATTGTCATTTTCGCCGTGCGCCAGCATCGTCGGCGTGTGCGCGGCGGCCACGTGCTTCAGCGCGGAGCGTTCCCAGGCCACGTCCATCAAGTTGCCCTGGTGGAGGAACTGGCCGAACTCCATCTCCTCATACTGGTTGTAGTAGGTCATGTAGTTGTAGCTGACCAGATTCGAGATGCCAGCCGTCGGAATAGCTGCCTTGAATTCATTCGTCTGCGTGATGAGCCAGTCCGTAAGCTGGCCGCCGTAGCTGACGCCCTCAATGCCCATGCGCTCGCGATCGATCCACAAATAGCGACGCACTGCCGCGCTCACGCCATACAAAACGTCCTGGCCCTCGTTGCCATCCTGATCCCCGAAGACTGCGTCGGCGAACTTCTGCCCGTAACCTGTTGATCCGCGATAATTCACATTTAGAACCGCCCAGCCAAGCGCGGCGTACACCTGATTTTTGAAATTGAACCCCGGGCCGTTCTGGCCGTGTGGGCCGCCGTGAATATTCACAATAAGAGGGTGCTTCGAGGTTGCAGTCATGCCCAAAGGCTTGGTGAGAAACGCCTCGACTTCGAATTTGTTGTCGTTGCTGGTGAACGTGAAGGGCTCGACTTCGCCAAGCTGTTTCCCCGCGAGAACTTCCGCATTCAAGTCCGTGAGCTTGCGCGTCATGCCGGCGCCCGTCTTGACGTAGAGCTCGGCCATATCGCTCGGAGACGTGAAGGAATAGGCGAGCGTGCCGTCCTTCCCCACGGAAAAACCGCCTACGCCGCCGGTATCTTTCACAATGTATTCCGGCGCGCCGCCGCCAATGGGGAGCCGCACCAACTGATTGCTGCCGCGCTCCTGCACTGTGAAGTAGACGGCGCCGCCATCAGCCGCCCACTTCGGTGCGCTTTGCCGGTCGTCAATCACGCCTCCGATTTCATGGCGATCGCTCCCGTCGGCGTTCATGATCCAGACGTGCGTGTCTTCCATCGTCGTCTCGCGGTCCGTCAGGCCGCGCTTTGTGCCGCGGTAAGCGATGTGCTTGCCGTCGGGCGACCAAAGCGGCTCGTACTCGTTGTATTCCGTGGCCGTCAGGCGGCGGATGCTGCCATCAGTCGCGTTCAGCGCGAAAATATCGTAATTGAAAAACTCGTCTTGATTGGGCTCGTGATTCGACGCAAAAAGAATTTCCTTACCGTCCGGCGACCAGTCAATGGAGTGCTCGTCGTAAATTCCTTGCGTAAGTTGACGTACCTTCTTGGTGGCCAAGTCCACGGCAAAAATGTGCAAGCGTTGGTTGTCATTGAAGCGCGTCATGCCTTCGCCGGCGTCGGGCTTGTACAAATAGCGGGTGATGACCATGGGATCGCCGCTCGCTTCCGCAGCCCGTTCGTCCGGCGTCGACGAAACGAACGCAACCTGTTTGCTGTCCGGCGACCATGTGATGTCCTCGCCTTCGCCCGGCAAGGGGCTGTTAGTTCCGTGCATGGCCGCGAGGGATGTGATGTCGGAGCCGTCTGCGCGCGCGAGGAGTAAGCCGTGCTTCTCTCCCACGCTGCCCTGGAACGCCAGCCATTTTCCGTCAGGCGACCAGTGCGGATTGCCCGCCACATCTTTTTCGCCGCCGATAAGAATTGATTTTTGCGTGGCAAGATCCATGATCCAAAGCTGTGGCGATGGCCGGCCCGGGCGATCGTGCAAGATCACCGTATATGCAACGCGGTGGCTATCCGGCGATAAAACCGCGTCGCCCACGAAGCGGAAGCGGGTAAGGTCGCTGCTAGCCAAACCTTGCGCGCCGCTGAACGGTGCCAGGGCGAGCAGCGCTGCCAAGCTCAAGAGGCAGAAGCCTCGGCGAAGCCAAACGAAACGTCTGCGTGCATGCATGGAATTCTCCCTAAAACGTTTTGGCCGCTAAATTTGCCCGGCCATCGTAGGTCTCGCGGCCCGCTCCGGTCAACGAATCTTGTTGGAAAGCTCAAGCAAGCCGCGGTCTTGCGGAAAGCTGCCTGCCGGCGGCGCACCGGAGAAGAAATTTTAGAGATCCAGGAAACTTTTTCCTCTCCGCCTCGTCTATACCGTGAGTCGACCTGTTGACAATCAACAGGAGCAAGTATAGCCTCCTGTAGATTGTCAAAAGGAGAATTGCGATGGCGCAAACGCGCGGCGAAGTGTTGCAAGGCACGCTTGACTTGATCGTACTCAAGACTCTCGAGGCCCTTGGCCCTCTCCACGGGTACGGAATCGCCGTGCGCATTCAACAAGTTTCCGCGGATCTGCTCAAGCTCAATCAGGGCACGCTATACCCAGCCCTGCTGCGGCTCGAACAACGCGGGTGGATTTCCTCGAAATGGGGCGTCTCCGACAACAATCGCAAAGCGAAGTACTACTCGTTGACACGAAGCGGGCGCAAGCAGCTTTTGGCCGAAACGGAAAGCTGGGAGCGCATGGCCGCGCTCATGACGCGGCTGCTCGGCCGCGCCGAAGGAGCATGACATGGGGTGGATTCGCACTTTCTCATCGCGTTTCCTTGGGATTCTTAAGAGGCGCAAGCTGGACGGCGATCTCGACGCGGAGCTGCGCGGCCATATCGATGCACTCACCGAAGAAAACATCCGCCGCGGCATGAACGAGAAAGAAGCGCGCCACGCCGCGCGCCGCGAGTTCGGCGGGGTCGAGCAAACAAAAGAGTCCTATCGCGATCAGCGAGGACTCCCGTTCTTCGAAACCCTCGCACAGGATTTGCGTTACGCCTCGCGCATGCTTGCGAAAAGCCCCGGATTCACTGCGGTGACGGTACTGACGCTGGCGCTCGGCATTGGCGCGAATACGGGCCTGTTCTCCCTGGTCAATTCCGTCTTGCTCGGCAACCTTCCGGTCCGCAATCCGCAAGAGCTCGTCGTCATCAAGTACACGGACGATCGATCCCAGCAAGCAGAGGAAGACTTCTCCTATCCGATGTATCAGGCTATTCGCGATAAGAACACGGTGTTCGCAAATGTTCTGACGCGCTCCGGCCTCGATTTCAACGCAAGTTATGGCGGACAAAGCGAACGCGCTGTCGGCGAAATGGTTTCCGGAAATTACTTTGAAACGCTGGGGGTCCAGCCATTTCTCGGCCGGCTGATCGGGCCGGAAGACGACGTCACGCCGGGCGCTCATCCCATCGCCGTCCTCAGTTATGGCTATTGGCAGCGGCGATTCGGCAGCGATCCCGTCGGTCGTCGGCAAGGATATCATTCTGGATAACAATCCGATTCGCGTCATCGGGATCACCCCGCCAGGATTCTACGGCACGGAGCTGGCGCGGAACCCGGATATTCGCGTGCCCATGATGATGGCCACGGTTTTCCGTCCGGTGCCTGCGAATCGCTTGCAAAATCCACGCCACCGCTGGATGACGGTTCTGGCCCGTCGCAAGCCGGAAGTTACAGTCGCGCAAGCGCAAGCCTCGCTCGACATCCTCTATCACCAGATACTCGCAGCGGAATTGCAGGAACTTGGAGCGAGCGTCAATGCCCATGACAAAGAGCGCGCTCTCGCCAGCCGCATCCAACTGGAGCCGGGCAATCAGGGCTTCGCTCATTTGCGAGGAGAAATGCAACGTCCGCTCCTCCTGATGTTCGGTGTCACGGGAATCGTCCTGCTGGTTGCGTGCGCGAACCTTGCGAATCTTCTTCTGGCGCGGAACGCAAAGAGAAAGCAGGAAATCTCCGTGAGGCTGGCCATTGGTGCGGGCCGCGGCCGGCTCATCCGCCAGTGGCTCACCGAGAGTCTGTTGCTCTCGGTTCTGGGCGGATGCGCTGGCATTGTTGTTGCCTATTGGGCCAAGACGGCTTTGCTTGGCTTTCTGCCCGCGGATTACAGCGCAAACTTGCACGCGCCGATGGACTTGCCTGTACTGGGTTTCGCGTTACTCGCATCCGTCGTCACTGGACTGCTCTTCGGGCTAGCTCCCGCCTTGCAGCTTTCCCAGACGGGCGTGTCGATCGCGTTACGCAGCGATGCTCCTTCGATCGCGTCCGGTGAGCGCCTGTTCAGTCTGCGCAGCGCTCTGATTTTCCTTCAGGTGGCGCTTTCGTTGCCGCTCTTGATCGGCGCGGGCTTGTTTCTCCACAGTTTGCGCAACTTGCGCGGCGTCAACACCGGTTTTGTCAAAGGAAATGTTTTTTTGGCAACTCTCAATCCATCGATGAACGGCTATCCCCAGGAGAAAATTAAATCTCTTTACGACGATCTTCTCGCTCGTGTTCGCACCCTGCCCGGCGTCAAAGCCGCAAGCCTGACAACCAGCTCCGTCATCTCCGGTGGTTGGGATCAAGAGGGCGTCAAGGTTGAAGGTTACCAGCCCGGTCCCGACGAGAACATGAGCCCCAACGCGGCGGTCATCTCTCCGGGCTATTTCGCAACCATGGGCATTCCGTTTGTGGAAGGCCGAGACTTCACCGAGCAGGATACGGCTGCGCGTCCGAAAGTCGTCATCATCAACGAAACGATGGCGCACTATTTCTTCGGAAACAAGGATCCGCTCGGCAAAAAAATTGGAACCGACGATGATCCGAAAGTGCCGCCGGACCGGGAAATTATCGGCGTCGTCAAAGACGCGAAGTACGTCCATCTTTCGGAAACGCCGCGCCGCCATTTTTATGCGCCCATGGCGCAGGAACCGCGTCTCTTTGACATGACCCTCCAGGTACGCACTTCTGGCGACCCCGAAAAAATCGGCGGCCTCGTTCGAGCGCAAGTACATGATCTGGACGCGAACCTGCCGCTCTACGCAACCACCACGCTTGAAGTCCAAATTGACGATTCGCTCACGCAAGAGCGGCTCCTCACGTGGCTTTCCAGCTTGTTCGGGATGCTCGCCACTTTGTTGGCGTCGCTCGGACTCTCTGGCGTCGTGGCTTTTTCTGTTGCGCGGCGCACACGTGAAATTGGGATTCGCATGGCGCTCGGTGCACAACCCGGCGACATTCTTCGCAACGTCGTAAGTAACATGGCATTTCTGATCGCAGCAGGTATGGCCGTCGGTTTGTTCGCTGCGTACGGACTGAGCCGTTTGCTCGGCAGCATGTTGTTCGAGGTGGGAGCCACGGATCCCCTCGCGTTTGTCGGAGCGTGTTTTCTCCTTGGCGTAGTAGCGGCGCTTGCGGCGTATCTGCCGGCTCAACGCGCAACGCAAGTCGACCCCGTCGTGGCGCTGCGTTATGAATAGTCGCTCGAAAAAGCGCCTGAGCGGATCACTAGGAGCGTCAGCATGACTTGGCTGCGCATTTTTGCTCTTCGCATCAAGGGACTATTTGGCAGGAGTCAACACGAGAGCGACCTCGACGCCGAACTTCATGCGCACCTCGACGCTCTCGCCGAAGAAAACGTTCGCCATGGCATGACTCCGAAAGAAGCGCTACACGCAGCGCGCCGAGAATTTGGCGGCCTAGAACAGACCAAAGAACTCTATCGTGAGCGGCGCGGCCTCCCTGTCCTTGAAACGCTGCTCCAGGACATCCGCTTCGGCTCACGCATGCTGGCAAAAAATCCCGGTTTTACGTCCGTCGCCGTTCTCACGCTCGCTCTCGGCATCGGTGCTAACGCGGCGATTTTCAGTGTCGTCAATTCTGTGCTGCTTCGGCCGCTTCCCTACAAGAACGCAGACCGACTCGTTACTCTTCTCCACGACGGACACGATCCCGTGGCAGTTGCGAATTACATCGACTGGCGCGACCAAAGCACATCCTTCGAAGGCATGGGCGCGGCAGACTATTGGTCTGCAAACTTGAGCGGTGTCGATTCACCGGAACATATTCTCGGGCTCAAGGTTACCCAGAGTCTCCTGCCAATGCTCGGCGTCGAGCCGCTGCTGGGCCGCCTATTCGTCGAAGGAGAAGACCAGAAAGGTGCGGATCACCAAGTCATTCTCAGCTACGGTCTTTGGCAAAGGCGTTTTTCAGGCGATGCCAACGTTTTGGGCAAGATCATCTCGCTCGATGGCGAGCCGTACACAGTGGCCGGCGTCATGCCCCGCACCTTCAAGTTTGCGCCGTTCTGGGCTACCCACGCGGAGATGTGGGTGCCCAATACATTCGGTGATCGCATTCACAGCCGAGGCGGCAACAGTTTGCGGATTTTCGCGCGGCTCAAACCAAACGTTACACTCTCGCAAGCTCGCGCGGAAATCGCGACAATCACCGCACGCCTCGAACAGAAGTTCCCCGGCACAAATCGCGATGTGCTCGTGACTCCTCTGAAGGAGAACGTTGTAGGCGATATCAAGGCGCCATTATTGGTACTTTTGAGTGCGGTTGGGTTTGTGTTGCTGATTGCTTGCGCGAATGTCGCGCACATGCTGCTGGCTCGCTCAGCCTCCCGCCAGAAAGAGATTGCGGTGCGTGTCGCGTTGGGAGCACCGCGCACGCGTGTCATTAGGCAATTCTTAACCGAAAACCTGCTGCTGGCCTCTATGGGTGCTTCGGGCGGACTACTCCTTGCAGTTTGGGGCACGCGCGCGCTCGTGGCGCTCAGCCCAGCAGTCATCCCTCGGGTCGACACGGTGACTATCGATACGCGCGTCGTGCTGTTCTTGCTTGGCGTTACGATCGTGACCGGCGTGGTGTTCGGACTCGCTCCTGCAATGCATTCTTCCGCCGGCAATTTGACGGGCACGCTAAAGGACGGGGGCCGCGGTGGCAGTGAAAGTGTTCGCCGCAACCGGCTGCGAAGTTTCCTGGTCGCCTCGGAGTTTGCGCTGGCCCTTATGTTGCTTGTCGGCGCCGGACTTATGGTTCGCAGCTTCTTTGCTCTGCAATCGATCAATCCCGGATTCGATCCCAACCATGTGCTTTCGATGGCTGTTTCCGTTGCCGGCACTCAGGAGTCGGAGCCGCATCGCCGCGCCATTTTCTATAAGCAAATGATCGAACGCGTCCGAGCGCTGCCAGGAGTGGAAGCGGCTGGCGGGATCAATCATCTTCCGCTCGCCGGCGACATGTGGGGCTGGCCGTTCACGATCGAGGGCCGTCCAAAACCGCTGCCCGGCGAATCGCCGACGGCCGTCTATCGCATTGTCATGCCCGGATACTTCGAGACGATGCGTTTGCCGGTGCTGCGCGGACGTGAAATCGCTGCGACCGACGATGCCGGCGCGCCGGGCGTGGTACTGATCAACGAAGAAGCGGCGCGCACCTACTGGCCGGGCAAGAGTCCGCTGGGGGAGCACATTGCTTTCCATGACCGCACGGGGCCCTCGCCAACGTGGCTCACTGTGATTGGTATTGTCCGCAACGCGAAGCAGGAAGACTGGGCGGCAGCGCCGTACCCCGAGGTTTACTTGGCCGCGCTACAGAATGGCGATTTTCTCGGGGAAGTCGAATCGCACGCTTCTTACATCACGCTCGTCGTGCGCACCAGCGGAAATCCCGCCGCGCTTTCCGGCACTGTGAAAAGTACGGTCTGGTCCTTTGATCGCAACTTAGCCATCTCCCAAGTATTGATGATGAACGACGTCGTCGCCGAAGCCAATGCACGGCCTCGTTTTGAGGTAGCGCTGCTCGGCTTATTCGCCGTGGTCGCGCTCGTTCTGGCTGCCGTCGGAATCTATGGCGTGATGAGTTACTCGGTGGCGCGCCGGACGCAGGAGATAGGAATTCGCATCGCCCTGGGCGCAAGCAGGACCGACGTGCTCCGCCTGGTTGTGCGGCAGGGGATGCTGTTGGCCCTTGCGGGATCCGCTGCAGGCATCGCCGGAGCATTGCTACTGTCACGGCTCATGACCAACCTCTTGTACGGTGTTTTGCCCACCGACCCAGCCACGTTCGCCAGCGTCGCTCTTCTGCTGACGGTCATCGCGCTCGCGGCAAATTACATCCCAGCTCGCAGAGCCATGCAAGTCGATCCTATCGTCGCGCTGCGTTATGAGTGACCTTACGCGGTGCGCCCGCCGTGCTAAAATCTCCGCGCAATGAACCGTCTCTGCTCTTCCCGTTTTGAGCGAGCGGCGCGACAGCTTGGCTGGATGCGCATCGCCGGTCTCGATGAAGCCGGCCGCGGCGCGCTCTTTGGTCCCGTTGTCGCCGCCGCGGTCATTCTTAATCCCAAGCGCCGCATTGTCGGTTTGGACGACTCGAAAAAACTCACTTCCGAGCGGCGCGGTGAGCTTGCTCCGCGCATCCGCCAGCATGCTCTCGCGTGGGCCGTCGCGGAAATCGATGCCCAGCGCATCGACGCTTGGAACATTTATCAAGCCAGCCGTCAGGCGATGACCGCCGCGTTGCAACAACTCTCGATCCAACCGGATTACCTGCTTATCGACGCCATGCAGCTCGACGTTCTTATTGAGCAGAAGTCCCTCATCAAGGGCGACGCACGCAGCGTTTCCATCGCCGCTGCATCCATACTCGCCAAAACTCATCGCGATGCCTGCATGGAAAAGTGGGACGCTGTCTACCCGCAGTACGGCCTCGCCCGCCACAAAGGCTACGCCACGCCCGATCATCTCGAAGCTCTTCGCCAGCATGGCCCCTCGCCGTTGCATCGCTATTCCTTCGCGCCTGTCCGCGACGCGAATTGCTGGGCCGCCGGAGCCACGCAAACTCCGCTACCACTTTTCTAGCGCGTCGCATAAAATCTCCGCCGGACTTCCTTGAGGTCAACCCGATGAATTGGAAATGGGCCGCGCGTTGCGCGGTGATTCTTGCATCGATTTGCTCCGCAGTATTTTGTCTTTGGATTCTCTTCGCTCAATTCGCGGGCGGTTCATCGGAAGTAGAAGCGCAGACTTTGCTTGCCGCCACGCCGCCGATGGGCTGGAACAGTTGGGACTCCTACGGCGAGACCGTAAGCGAATCCGATATTAGAGCGAACGCGGCTTGGATGGCCGGCCATTTGAAAGCTTACGGCTGGGAATATGTTGTCGTGGATGAAGGCTGGTACGTGACGAATCACGCCACGGAAACCAGCGGCGGCGCCCCGGATTTCAGTCTCGATGCCAATGGCCGCTACATTCCTGCCATCAACAGCATTCCTTCCGCCAATCAAGGCGCCGGCTTTAAACCGCTGGCCGATTACGTCCACTCGCTCGGCCTTAAATTCGGGATTCATATTTTGCGTGGAATTCCCAAAGAGGCGGTGCGCAAGAATCTGCCGATTGCCGGGTCGTCCTATCACGCGAAATCCGCTGCCGACATTTCCGATTCTTGCCCATGGAACACTTACAACTATGGGCTAAGACCCGGTTCGGCCGCCGCGCAGGACTACTACGATTCTATCGCCAAACTTTATGCCGGCTGGGGCGTGGACTTTCTTAAAGTCGATTGCATTTCCAGTCATCCCTACAAGGGCGACGAAATTCGCATGCTCAGCCGCGCGCTTCAGAAGGTTCACAGGCCCATCGTCCTCAGCCTCTCTCCCGGCCCGGCTCCGCTCGATAAAGCGCTTGAGTTGCGCCGCTATGCGCAAATGTGGCGGATCTCTGATGACGTCTGGGATGTTTGGCACAGTGACAAGGATTTTCCCCAGGGCGTAGAAAATCAATTTGCCCGCGCCGCAAAATGGGCCCAGTTCTCTGGCCCCGGACATTGGCCCGACGCGGATATGCTTCCACTGGGCCGCCTGGAACCCGTCGCCGGATGGGGGAAGCCGCGCGCAACCCGTCTCACTCACGACGAGCAGCGCACTCTCCTCACGCTCTGGTCTATCTTTCGTTCTCCGCTCATCATGGGTGGCAATCTCACGTTGTGTGATGACTGGACCGAGTCGGCCCTCACCAATGCGGAATTGATCGGCGTCGATCAGCATTCCACCGGCAATCATGCCGTCATTTCGACCGATAAAGCCGCCGTTTGGCTCGCCACTCTGGAATCCGGTGATGGCAGCTACGTTGCCATCTTCAATCTCGATGCGGCGCCTCAGTCGTTTCATTACGCTTGGAAGGATCTGGGCCTCAAGCACGAGAAATACAACCTTCGCGACCTATGGGAGCATGAAGAGCTCGGCTCGAAGGATTTTATCGACCTCACTCTTCCGGCGCATGCCTCCGCGATTTACCTGGCGTCCGAGCACTAGCCCATTTTCTTAATCGATGCTGGCGCGATTCTGTGAGGGAGCACCATTCCTTCTGCGCCTCTGCGCTTCTGCGCCTTTCACAGCCTTTCGTGTCTGCAAGTGTCAGCGTCACTGCTGGAAAAGTCTTTAACCGATAGAATTTGCCGCCAATTTCTCCGAGAGCTGCACGAAAGCTCCAACATTCTCTAACAGCTTCTCCCTCAGGATTGCGTTGCCCCAGAAGGCCCGAAAAACGCTCTCCCGCGCTTCGCCTCGTCTTCGCCAACTAGTTTCCTAGTCCTAACGGGGATAACTGGCTGCTCACACCCTCTTCAGGCTTCGTTGACTTGCCTTTTCCCTGCCTGCTAGCGTTAACAAGCACGGCTTCTGTCTGCCTCTCCAACACTTGGGACGGAGGGTTTCTCCTCCTGCAGGCGTGGGCCGCGTATTGTCCGGGAACACGAATGGCCTATAACAAAAGCAAGTTTGTCGAATCCGCGCAAAAGCTGCTGAACCAGGGCAAGGTCCCTCAGGCCATCGCCGAGTACCAGCAAATTCTTAAATTTGAGCCGCGCGATCAGGTCACTCTGATGACCATCGGCGAGCTCTACATCCGCCAGGGCGAAACATTTCAGGCCATCGATTATTTCGAGCGCCTCGCCCAGATTTTTGTCGGCGACGGTTTTCTCACTAAGGCGATCGCCGTCTACAAACGCATCGCCAAATTGGCGCCAGAAGAGATTCGCCCCCTGGAAAAGCTGGCTGATCTGTACGTCCAGCAGGGCGTGATGAGCGAAGCCCGCCCGCTCTTCCTGCAGTTGGCTGAAATTCATCTCAAGAACAATCGCCAGCCGGAAGCGGTTGGCCTCTTGAAAAAACTTCTTCTCGCCGAACCGGACAATCTTCGCATTCAGATTCGCCTCGCCGATCTGTATCAAGCCATGGGTCAGTCGAGGGAAGCCATCGATACCTACGTGTCTGCCGCGCAGCGCGCTTTAGCTCGCGGAGATCATGCCGAAGCCGAAAAGCTTGCCGACAAAGCTCTAAAGAGCGACGCCAACTGCTTGCCTGCCACCATTGTGAAAGCCCGTTCCTTTTCCTCCCAAGGCAATCTCAAGCAGGCTGCGGAGATTCTCGAGCAGGTCCCCGATCTCGAAAAGGGCGGCGAACAAACCGAGCTGCTTCTGGATTTTTATCTCAAAGGCACAAATTGGGATAAAGGCACGGCTCTCGCTCTTCGCGTCTTGGCCGCGGACAATAAAAATTTCGGCCCCGCGCAAAAAATCGTGGAAGCTCTTCTCGAGTCGGGCCAGAGCGACCGCGCCATGTCCATCATTAGCCAGATTCGCGTGCCCATGATCGACGGCGGCGAGCATGAAGTCATCGGCCGCCTGCAAAATGAACTCGCCACTCGCATGCCCGGTCGCCTCGAGCCGCTCGAATGGCTTGTCGATTTCTACGGCCGTACCAGCGATTCGTTCCGCCTCCCGGATGCCCTGGCCAATCTGGGTGACGCCCTCGCCGCTGCCAACCAGCTCGATCGTGCAAAAGCCGTTTTTGAACAACTCGTTGACCGCCAGCCCGATAGCGACTCCGCCAAGCGCAAACTCGACGCCGTCCTCAGAAAAATGGGATTGCTAGGCGCCGAAGTCCCGCCCCCCGCCCCAGAGGAGGAAGGTCTGCAGGCGGAAATCCCCAAGGCTCCCGCGCCAAAGCTGCGTCCAGACGCAGAGTCCTTCGCGCCCGTCGCCGGTGACAAGCCCGCGCCCCTCTCGGCCTCCGCGGAGCCTCAACTGGACGAAGAAACCCAAAAGTTCATCGCGCAATCCCTCACCGACGTCGACCTTTTCGCCAGCTACGGCCTTACGCAAAAAGCCATCGGCCTGCTTGAAGCCATTTTGCGCCGCGCTCCTCGCCACACCCCGACTCTCGAAAAACTTCTCGATTTCGTCCTCGGCGCCGGCGACGACCGTCGCACCGCCGAACTCGCCGCTCAACTCGAACAAATCCATGCCGAGCGTAACGATCAGCGCAGCGCCGAGCGCTTCGGAGAGCTTCGCCGTAGGTTCCAGCGAGCTGCGGGTCTTACTGACGCGGAATTGGCCGCCACCACGACAGCTGCCGTTCAGCATGAAGCTCCTGCGGCAACAATCCCGGAAATGCTGGCGGCGGAAGTACCCGCCGAGACTGCGCCTGTCGTCGAGCAAGCCATTGCAGAAAAGATTGTGGAATTTGAAGGGCCTGCTGCCCCCGAAGCGCCTCCCGCCGGGGCTGTCGAGGCCACCGTTGCCTCGGAGTCCGCCGGCGTTCAGGAAGAAGTCGACCTTTCCGATGAATGGGCTTCCATGCTGGAAGACACTCATCCAGCCGAGCCGGTTGAAAAGGCGCCTCCCGCAAGGCCCGCCGCTCCTGCCCCGCCACCTCCTCCCGAGGTCGCTGCAGAACCTGTCGCTGCGGAAGAATTTTCGATTTCAGAAGAGCCGGTGGCCGCTGGAAGCTCCGATTCACCCGAAGTCACGGAATTTGAGCTACCCGTCGAAGCTCCGGCGCTCGAGGAAGAATCGAGTGCCTTCGCGGACATTTCAGCCGAGCTTCCCTCAGCTGCCGAGCCAGAGCACGTTCCGGCTCCGGTCGAGGAAAAGCCGGCCCCCGCAGTCCCGAAGAAGCCTCCCATCCCTATTCCGCCGCCTGTCGCCCAGAAGCCGCCAGTCGAAACGAAGCCACCCGTTGCGGCAAAACCGCTCGCAGCGCCCGAACCGGAACCCGAATTCGAACTCCAGCAGGATTACGAATTGGTCCTCGAAGCGGAGCCTTTGGTGCCTGCTTACGATCAGAAGCCGCCGGCCACTCCAATTGTCCCTCTCGAGCCTGAGCCGGAACCTCATCCCGCGGCCGCCGCTAAGGATTCTGCTGCTGCCCCGCCCGCGGGCGGTTTTGCCTCCGACCAATTTCTTGCGGACTTGGCGAGAGAAATTGACGATCTCGGCCTCGACGCTTTGATTCCCACCCGCTCGGTGGCCGACACTCACGCCGCAACTCCTGAGCCCGCAGCGAAGGTCGCTGCGCCCGGCGAACCCAGTCCGCTCAAGGAAGTCTTCGAGGAATTCCGTGCCGAACTTGGCGAAATGGGCGCCGAAGATGAAGACCTTGAAACTCATTACAATCTCGGCATTGCTTTCCGCGAAATGGGTCTCGTCGATGAAGCCATCAGCGAATTCCAAAAAGTGGCCAAGGCCACCGACAACGGCAAGCCTTTCCGTTATGGCATGCAGTGCTGCACTCTTCTGGGTCTCGCCTTCATGGAAAAGGGCCAGCCGGGCATCGCTGCCATTTGGTATGAGCGCGCTCTGCGCATTCCGGGCATTGAGCCGGAAAGCATCCTCGCATTGCGGTATGATTTGGGCGTTGCCCAGGAATCCGCGGGTGAGCCGGAAGCAGCCCTGAAGAGTTTTTCCCAGGTCTATGCGATGAACATCGACTATCGCGACGTCGCTGATCGCATCGCTGCTCTCCAAAAACCTATCCGCTGAGTTCTGGCATTCACAAAACAGGGGCTCCCTCTTACTCATGAACCGCGTTCTGCGCGCATTGGTGGTCGTCGTTTGTTTTGAAATGGGAGCCTTGCTCCTCTATCTCCCGTGGTCCGGCTTCTGGGAACAAAACTTCTTTCTGCTCCACTTTCCCGCGCTCATTCCCGTGCTGCTCCATCCTTCGTTTCGCGGCGCCATAAGTGGCCTCGGTGTCCTGGATATCATCCTGGCCCTCAGCTTCATTGGTTCTCGTCCTGGTCCTTCGCGTGTCCCGCCTCAATAGTTCCGCGCACGATTCCAATCCCCGTTCGGGAAGCAAGCCGATCCTCTGCTATGTCACCGACCGCCGCGCTTTGAAGGGCGCTTCCCAAAACGAATCGCTCGAGCCGCTCCTCAAAAAGGTGGAAACAATTGCCGCCGCAGGTGTCGATTGGATTCAGCTGCGCGAAAAGTATTTGTCGGGGAGAGACTTTGCCGCGCTCGCCCGCGAGGCCTTAGGACGCGTTTCGAAACTCGCTGATATACCCCAGTCTGCCACGCCCACCCCGGCGCGCATTCTTGTGAATGATCGACTCGACGTCGCGCTCGCCGAACGCGCCGGTGGCGTTCACTTAGGCGAGAACTCCCTGCCCGCGCGGGAAGTGAAACGTTTGTTCCAGTCCGGTCAAGCCGCGCAAATTTCCGGCGCCGATTTCCTTGTCGGCGTTTCTTGCCATTCTTTGGAAGCCGCCCAATCCGCCGCTTCCGCCGGCGCGGGCTACATTTTCTTTGGCCCCGTCTTCGCCACACCTTCCAAATCCGCCTTCGGCGCTCCCCAGGGGCTCGAGCGTCTCGCCCAAGTCTGCCGCTCCGTCGCTATTCCTGTCCTGGCCATTGGCGGAGTCTCCCTCGCAAACGCATCCTCTTGCTTCTCCACCGGTGCCTCCGGTCTCGCCGCCATCCGCCTTTTTCAGGATTCCGCTGATCCTGCCGAACTCGTCCGCAAACTTCGCCTGCTACCTTTCTAAACCGTGTCTAGTCTGTCGCCTCAACGCTCCATCAAACGGCGCAGCAGACGAATCTGCCCCGCGTGATAAACATCGTGCAACGCCGCACCATAGATGTGCCGAATAAATTTCATGGCGCGCGGAGTATCCGCAATTTGTTCAACCGTCTTTCGTAATGCGCGGTGCTCCCGTTCCAGCAATTCCCGGTCCGCGCGCCAAGAAGCCTCATCTGCCTTGTCCTTCTCTGGACGCGGGAAAAAATTGCTTCCTTTTAGCGCGAACGATCCCTTTTTCCCGCCTTCCACCCGCCTGCGCGCCTCCCACTTCCAATACGCGGCGTGCAGCGTCTCTTCCCAAATGTTGTGGCGCCCTTTGCCCGGCCTCCACGCGGCCTCCTTTGCGCTCACTCCCCGAATGGCTTCTTTCAGATTTGGTCCGTGCCAAGCTTTCTTTTCGTACGCTTCATCGAGCAACGCCAAGAGTAGTTGCCTGTTCTTCACGGTGTCCTCTCTTCAGCGAAAGATTACCGGCCATATTCCCGCAACTCTGCTTCGCGCCCACGCGACGCCGGCCCTGCATGGTCGTACTCAATTGTAAGTGGAATTTCAGGTCTGGCGGCATCTGCAGATGGTCTCTCCACCAGTCACAGACTTGCCCCAATCTAACCACGGTCACGAGTCTAAGGTCACGCCTGCTGTGTCAACCTCAACTGTGCCATTCCGATTTGGCCTACCCGACGGCCACATTCCGGATTCGTCCTGTTTTCTTCCGGCCATAGAGTTGCCGGTCGGCGGCCTCAAGCAGTTCGTGCGTCGTTCGTCCATCCTCGGGATACACCGCCATGCCGATGCTCACGCTAATGGGCGGATCTTCCCCGTCGTCGCGCACGCAAGCCTCGATTCGTTGTGCCATATGTTCCGCCATCGCTTGATCGGAATCGATTAACAGCACCGCAAATTCGTCTCCGCCGTATCGTACAGCCAGGTCTGTCACTCGGCATTGCTCCTTCATCACCTTGGCTAGCCGGTTCAGCGCCTTATTTCCCGCCAGATGACCTTGCCGGTCATTAATCAGTTTCAGGTCATCCATGTCCAGCAGCAACACGGTGAACGAATGATGGCTGCGTTCGGCACGGCGCAATTCACGCACGAGCGTGTCCATGAATTCGCGGTAGTTCGACAGTCCGGTGAGTGCATCGTGCGTCGCCTCGTAGCGGATCTGCTGTTCCGTCCTCTTTCGCTTCGTGATATCCAGGCCCACTCCAATGCACCCAATGATTTCACCGGACGGTGCCCGCAATGGCTGCAGCTGAATTTCCAGCACGCGGTCCCGCCGCTCGTACTCGAACCTCATTGACTCTCCCCGCAATGCCGCCTGATGGTGTCCCATCGGCGTCGTATCTGCATCATCGCAATTCAAGTATTCAGATACTGTCCGCCCTACCAGATCTCCGGCATTTATTTCGGAGTGCTCTAAACCAGAGCCCCAGTTCGACGTGATCCGCAAACTCTGATCAGTCGTCCAAAGAAGCACCGGCATTTGTTCCACGAGGAGCCGCAGTTGGGTCTCGGACGGCGTATCTTCCGCCTTCAGACGCAGGGCCCGGCCGCTCTCCAGAATCCCAGTCACTACTCCCTGGTCATCCCTCATTGGCGCTCGTTTCACGGCCACGCTCAACTTTGAACCCGTTTTGTGCAGCCGCTCCACGATTTCACTTTCCATCATCTTGCCGTCGCGTACCGTTTCCAGAACTGCCTTTGAATTAGAAATTTCGGAAATCGGCAGCAGTGGCGTCAGGGCTCGCCCTATAACCTCTCCCGCCGTGTAGCCGTACAAACGCTCCGCCCCGCGGCTCCACAGTTCAATCGAGCTATCGAGCGCGATTCCGACGATCGCATCCTCGGCCGACTCCAATATGGCCGCAAGCACTTGCTCGCACCGCGGGATGGGCAGCATGAATACCTGATTTACTTTCCGAAAGGGGAGGTCGTTCGAGTTGTGAAGCCGCTTTTCCCACAGGGGAGAGGAAGGACCTGCGAGTGTTTCAGCAAATAAGGGATCTTTACATCCAGTGCGGGTCTGAGTTTACCATTCGCCTCGCTTCGCACAACCTCTAAACCAGGTCGTGTATCGAATTGCACACTTCTCGATGGGCTAGAGCCAGCCGCAATCGCGCTGATGTCCCTCGGCCAAATTGCCGCCGAATTCGGCTACTGCATCATCTTTGCCGCGTCGTTGAGAATCATCGCCAGTCGCACGCCGCCTTCGGCAATACGTCTTTCGGCCACTGGCGCCGCTTTTTCCTGATACGCTTCGCCCGCCACGATTTTCAGTTGCAGCATGCGCTCGCCGATGTTGTTGTCGTCCGTGCAGCCATGTACGGCGACATTCGGCTCAATGGCAATCTTTGGCGTCAGATCTCCATAGGTCACGCTCTCTGCAAAATCGTAACCCTCCCACACCCAATCATCGACGTGAATTCCCGCTTTCTGCCAGCCTTCGATGTCCGCCGAAAACAGGGCGTCCAGCGTCTCCGCGTATTCCGCGGAATCCGCGCCTTCCGCATCTCTTTCGGGAATCGCCGTATCCCAAATGCTATGCAAGTTCGGCGAGAAGGAATGAAAGCGCTGGTGCGGGTTTCGTCGAAGGTACTTTAATGGCACGCAATTTCCGCCTTCGTCCGAATTCGTGATGGTGTGCAGCGGCTGGTGCAGGTCTCCGACGAAATGGATTACGTAACGCAATGCGTCCGCACGCTTCGCCGCGTCGGCATTCTTATCTTTCAATATGGCAAGCTGCTCGCTTAGCGCCTTCGTCACACATCCTTCTTCTCCGCAATACGGTTCGAGCGGTCCGCGCTTTGACCCCCGCGGTATGTCGATGTAGTGCCATGGCCCGTTCTTGCGCTCCCCGCGCACGTCGTCAGCCCAAGTCGCTGCATCCGCGATCGCGTCACGCACTGCTTCGCCGCAATATCGCTTTAACGCCGGATCGATCGGATTCTCGCTCAGCACCTTGAGCACCCATTGCCGCGTTTCCCGTGTTAAGTGCTTCTCCGCGATCAATGCCACCGTCTGATGCCCCTTGCATCCCCACGCCAATGCCGCGGTCGGCCAGATAAGCGATACGAGCACGTATAGCGAAAACAAATAGATTCCAAGCCGCTTCATGGATGGCTCCTATTTAAAGCATTCGAATTCTTAACAGGAAGTCTTAATGCTCATGGTTCTGTCTTAGGATCAGGAAAAAGGCAGTTTAAAGAAGGTTTCCAGAAGAAGAAAGCACCAAGCTCAAAACTAAGGAACTTCCTCTACGTGCTACTCCCTATTCACGACTCACTTCCTCACGCGCTCAGCCATCGTCCGACAGGCCGCCAGGATTCCGTGTGATCGCAAATCACCCTCAACGTCGCTGTAATCGGAATCGCCAGTATCAATCCCATGCCGCCCCAAACCCAGCCCCAGAAAAGTAGCGAAATCGTAATCGCCACCGCATTCAGACGCACGCGCCGCCCAACCAGTTGCGGCGCCACTAAATTCAGCGCCAGCACGTGAATGGTCATCAATCCCCCCGCGATCAGCGCGAACTGCCCAAACGTTCTCCATTTCGCCAGCGCTATGATAAATGCGGGCAGCCACGCCAGTACCGCGCCAATGTAGGGCACCATGTTCAGCAGGCCCGACGCGATTCCCGTCAACATCGGAAAGTCCAGCCCCAGGAACCAGAAGAACAGACCGCTCGCCGCGATCACCAGCAGCGTCAAGAGCGTCATCCCCGCCAGGTAATCCCGCAGAACCTCCCGCAAATCCTCCAGCGTTTCTTTCACCTGCGTTCGTTGCGATGCCGGAAAGAGTTGCAGCGTTCCGTGCCAAACCTCCCGCTTTCCTGCCAGCATAAAAAATACGAGGAACGGCACAAACGTAACTTCCAGAAACAACCCATACAGAGACCCGATGCCTCGAAACAGTAGCGAGCGCACTGCCGCCGCTTCTGGCCTTTCCCCGGCCGGTTGTTGAGGCCCTGTCCCTGGCGAAATATCCGAAACCTGCCCCTCGATCCCTCTAATCTTTCCTTCGACCGCACCGGCCGCTTGCTTCAGCAGCACTCCATATCTTGTCCAGTTAGCCGCAAAATCCTCCATTCGCGTTGCCAATCCATAGCCCGCCGCGAACAGGACGGCGATCAGCAGAAGCACCATCACCATCGCCCCTACCGTTCGTGGCAGATGCATTCTTTCGAGCAGTTCCACCGCCGGATCCAGAAAATAGGCCAGCAAAATGGATAGCAGCACCGTAATCACGACTCCCGCTGCGTAATAGAAAAATAGAAGGATGATCGCGGCGGCCAGTATACGTAAGCTAAAAGTTGATCCGGCAATTCGGACTGTCGATGGCGGCGGTTCGGTTTCAGGCACGAGGCGCTCCGTTCCCATCACGTTAGCACACTCGTGCAAGCCCGTGACGCCTTCGCAAGTTTGCGTTTCTTATTTCCAATCGTCCCGCGTTTACCCATGGCCCTCGCTTATCTCCTCGTTCTCTATTTACCCAAGCGAACCCACGCGGCGCTCTATCCAATCGGCCTCTCGGCCCTGTGCTAAACTTTTCTGGCCTCAGCCGTTCAGGAATTGAACGTGAGCCTCTCATGCCCAAAGAACTTTTCGGAACCGATGGCATTCGTGGTGTTCCCGGCACTCCGCCGCTCGACGACGCCACCCTTTTTGCCACTGGCCTTTCTCTCGCCGCCTATCTGCTCCGCGAACACTCTGCCGCCCACGTTCTCATCGGCATGGACACCCGCGAATCCGGCCCTCACATCGCCGCTTTGCTTGCCGCAGGCCTTCAGCAGGCTGGCGGCAGCGTCGCTTTCGCAGGAATAATCACCACTCCCGGTGTCGCCTGCCTCGTTCGTCAAAATGATTTTCAAGCGGGCGTCGTTATTTCCGCCTCTCACAATCCTTATCACGACAACGGCGTAAAACTCTTCTCCCACGCCGGCATGAAATTCCCCGATTCCGTCGAAGAGGAGCTCGAAGCCGCTATTTTCAAGCATCGCGGCGATGCTCCGCCGAAAAATCCGCCGCTCCTCGTCACGGACGCCTCTCTCGACGCTGAGTATCTCGAATTTCTCCGCAGCCGCATCCTTTCCGGAGCCAGCCTGTCCGCCTTTCGCATCGTCCTTGACTGTGCCAACGGCGCCGCTTACAAACTCGGCCCCGAACTCTTCCGCTCTCTCGGCGCGAACGTCGTCTCGATGGGCGTTTCTCCCGATGGCCGAAATATCAATGCCGGTTGCGGTTCGCTCCATCTCGATGGCTTGCAAAAACGCATGCTCTCTGAGCGTGCCCAGCTAGGCGTGGCCTTCGACGGCGATGCTGACCGCGCTCTCTTCGTCTGCGAAACAGGCAAAATCGTCAACGGTGACGGCGTTCTTCTCGCTGTCGCGCGCTATCTCAAATCTCAAAATAAGCTCAAAGGTGACCGCGTCGTCGCCACTTCCATGTCCAATCTCGGCCTCGAGCGCGTCCTCGCCCGCGAAGGCATCGCGCTCGCTCGCGCCTCCGTCGGCGACCGCTACGTCCTCGAGGAAATGCTTCGCAGCGGTAACATCATCGGCGGCGAGCAATCCGGCCACGTCATTTTTCTCGAAGACAGCCCCGCTGGCGACGGCCTGCTCACCGCCATAAAAATCGCCTCGCTAGTTTCCATGCACGGCAAAATCGAATCCCTGGTCGAAGGCCTCAAGGACTACCCGCAAATCATCGTCAACGTCAAAGTGAAATCCAAGCCGCCGCTCGATTCTCTCCCCGAAGTTTCCGCAGCTCTCGCCGAAGCCCTATCCGCTCTCGGTGAAAACGGCCGCGTCGTCCTCCGCTATTCCGGCACGGAGCAACTCGCCCGCGTAATGGTCGAAGCCGAACACGACGCCGACGTCCAGCGCTTCAGCCAGTCCCTCGCCAACGCTCTCCGCTCCTCCATCGGCGCTTAAAAATTGGATTTCTTCCGCGCGATCGCTTTCGCGCGAAGCTTGCTCACCACCATCGCCGTCAGTCCCCCGCCTGAAACTGCCGACGCAATCAACATCGCTGTTGCCGCCATGCATGCCGGGCACATGGTTCCTCCCCAACGGCCGCTAGGCCGATTTAGCCTTCTGCGTGAAGAGCGGCGGTTCGTCCGCGCTCGGTCCCCAGCTCGCCGGTACGGCCACGTCCAGCATCCGCAGGTACACGCTGAATTGCCCGCGATGCTGATACCAATGGCTGAACATCACGTCGCGCAAGAACTCTTCGCGTGGCTGCGCAAGGATTTCCCGACTATCAGAAACCATCCGCCAGCTTTCCTTCATCGCTGCGTCATCGAACTTCGGCAAGTAAGCTCCGCACCAAACCGATGTTTTCGTCAAAGATCTTGAGGATCTCTTCTCGGCTCGCTGGTTGCGGAAAACTGAAGGATTCCGGAACCTGAGCTGGATTGTTCTGCACGAACCGAATGATTCCACCCGGAACGGAAGCCAGATGGTAGGCGAGCTGTCCCGCGGACATCGATTTTTCGTGTGGCTTCCAGGTCAATTTATCTTCCGGAAGCCGCTCCAGAAATTTCCGTGTGATAGGTGCTTGTGTTTCAAACTCCGCGAGAAATGCTTCTGCAATCGACATTTTTTCTCCTCTTTTCTGAAACAAATCTCATCGAACGGAACGCGCTTGAAAAGCGGTCCTCCGCCGTTCTACTGCTTCTTCCCGCCTCCCGCCGCGAATGACCCGTGCGCTTCCGCCGCTTTCCGCACCCGCTCGTGAATCGATCCCCACCCCGTCGTCACGCCCTTCCTGTGCTCCTCTTCAATCAGTCCAAACGCTTTGTGATGAAACTTGATCAGCGTCCCGCCATCCGTCTCGCTCAGCCGGTATTGCACATTCGACGCAACCGGGTACGACATGAACATCGGCCCGGTAAACTCCACCAGTGTCGGCCGCTTGATCGCTTGCACATTTGCCCAGAAGTGTCCATTTCCATCGCCCAAATCGCGGAACCATCTCCCGCCCGGCCACGCCTCCAGCTTCATCGGCATCGGCGTCCCGTCCATCATTTGGCTTCCCGGTCCAAGCTGCTCCAGTAACGCTTCGAACGTCGTCTCCAGCGGAGCCTTCACATGAATTTCCTGCACGATATTCAGCTTCAATCCTTCAAGTGCTTCGACGGCTGCGATAGAACTCATCGTTCCTCCTTAATCAAACGAAATCCACAAACAAAAAAAATCCCAGACTCTTCTCAGTTTTTCTTTCCAGCCCCGCTCTTCTCCTCAGCCCGTTGCTTCACCCGCATCAACTGGTGCCTCCAGAATCTTTCAAACGTCCCCGCCCACTCATGTAAAGGCCGTATCGCCTCTGCATTCGTCCTATAAAACATCTGCCGCCCATCCCTCCGTGCATGCACCAGCCCAACATCCTTTAAGACGCGCAAATGCTTCGAAACCGAAGGCTGTTCCATCTCCAAAGCATCCACAATCTCCCCAACGGGCCGCTCCTGCAGCGCGAGATAGTTCAAGATCTCCCGCCGCCGCGGTTCCGCGACCGCATTAAACGCATCCGACGTTGTCGCTGCCCTTGCCATGCCACAACAATACATTCCTATATGGGAATATGTCAAGCGCTTTTTTCATTCCCCAAAACTCCCGCTCGGCGCGCAAATTCTCCGATCGCCTCTGTGGGATAGGCAGTCCTGCCTGTCGCTCGTTCTTTCGGCGAGTGCCATTTCCTGATTCTCTTCAGTGAACAGCATCGCGCAAATGCGCCGAAATTGCGCAGTTTTCGGCTTATCATCGAAGAGAAGCAGCGTACCGGAAATCACTCGGTCCGCCGGAGGCTTCGCTTGCGTTGCAGACTTCCACTCCTTTTTTATCGCGTGGCCGTAACGTGCGTCTTCCTGCTCCTTTTAGCGGGCTCACCCGTAAAGTGCCAACAGGCCGGCGTCCTGCTCGTTTACGGGAGCCCGACCTCGGACATCAACTACGAGTACAAGACTGTCTGGGTCGTCTTTTCTCCCGCTGAAGCTCAGATCGTCGCGATAGTTCCCGATGTCATTGTTCCCCGTTCGACAGGTTTTTGGCGTATTGGAACGGCGAACGTCTGTGATTACCAGCGCGATACCTGGGGCACGACTCAAGAAGTCCTTTGGCAGACGCCCATCGAGAAAGCACCGCTCATTGACCAGGGTGCGCCTTGCAAGAACGAGGAAACAGCGAATGGCGAAAATACCGAAAAGGACGCTCCAGCGCAGTCTTCCGATTCGGGCCTCAATGCGTGCAGTCACCAGGCCGTGAAGCTACTCTTTGTTTCGCCTTCCTATATTTCGGAAGAATTCAACAGCAGTCAGGGCGACTGCGACGGTCGCGGGGGGCATGATGTAACCCGTAACGAGGTGCGCACCTTCGACGCAGATGTACCTCTCAGCCTCGATGAATTCTTTAGCGCACAAGCCGCGAAGGCCTACCGCGTCGCTGCCAGGAAAGGCTTCGCCGAAGTCACGAAAGAATTCAATTGCCCTGAACCCAATCCGCAAAGCTATGATTTGAAAAGCTGGGCCATCACGCATGACCGCGGTGTTTGGTCACCAACCGCTTCCCTGGAAGAGATGCAGGGCGAATGCGCCTTCGGCCATCCGATGGATCTGACGCTCCCGAAAAACGTGACAGGCGAGGTCTCTAGAGCTGCTTTGTGGCTGGCCATGGCTGCCGCTGTTCCGCACCTCTCCGATTTCTACCTCTCTCCTCTCGGCGATTATGCAATCGTCATCACCAATCCGAAAAATGCCGACTATCACATCTACGCTTACTCCGTAAAAGCCGGCGTTCTCGGCAAACGTCTGGCGGAAATCACTTGGGATCCCTACAACTCTTACACCTTCGTCATGGCCCAATGGTCCTCCGGCAAATACGTCCAGCAATGGACCGACGCCATCCAAAACATCAAGGACCATCCGCTTCCCGCTCCAATCCTTAAGCCTGTTGCCGGCCCCGCTGCGACAAAGTAAGGCAGGCTTTCTGTCTTTGGTCTCTTCGCTGTCTAGGGAACTTTTCCCCCGCCCGCGACATTACCGTTAGTAGAGGCTCAAGCCGCCCTTCATGCAAGACGCGCTCCCAGCTCTCGTTCTAAACTCGGAGGCTCTCCCGCGGACCGCCATGAACGACACGCCGCCCACCCCCGCCTTCCCGGCCAGCCCCGCCAGCGACGAGCACCTCATGCTCGCCTTCTCCAAAGGCTCCGCCGAATCCTTCAACGAACTCTTCCTCCGCTACAAAGAACCCATCTACGGCTTCTTCCGCCGCCGCACTGCCGATCCTTCTCACGCCGAAGAGCTCTCCCAGGAAACCTTCCTCGTCCTTCTCCGCGCCGCCTCCCGCTACGAACCCCGCGCCCTCTTCCGCACCTATCTCTACGCCATCGCCTTCAAAATCCTTCGCGCCCACCGCCGCAAAGCTGTTTTCCGCGCCACGTTTTTCGGCCATCCAAAGAGCACTCCCGATCCCGCCAAACAGGACGCCACCGAATCTGGCCTCTGGGTCCGCCGCGCCGTCGAAAAGCTCGATCCCATCGACCGTGAAATCCTCCTCCTCCGCGAATTCGAGCAACTCAGCTACGCCGAAATTGCCGACCTCCTCCAGCTCCCCCTCAACACCGTCCGCTCCCGCCTCTTCCGCGCCCGCACCGCCCTTCGCAATTTGCTCGAGCCTGCGACTGCATCGTCCGCGAATGAGGCGGCGCCATCCGCCGAGCCAGCGGCATCGCCGAGCGCCACGCAAACAACTCCACAGAAAGGCATTCGTCTATGAGCACCGCTCCACATCCCATTACGCAAGAAGAAATCATGGCCCACCTCGACGGCGAACTCACACCAGTTCGCGCCCAATCCGTCGCCGCTCACATCGACTCCTGCGCGGCCTGCCAGGAACTCGTCACCTCGCTTCGCAGCACCTCGCACTCCCTTTCCGGTTGGGTCGTCGATTCCGTCCCCGCGCAGTTGGAAAGCAACGTTGCCGAGTCTGTGGCACACCCAGCGTCGGCAAACCTGAACGCGTTTCGACGCATTCGCTGGACTCGAAAACAATGGATCGGAGGACTCACTGTCGCTGTTGCTGCCGCGGTCCTTCTCGTCAGTATTTCAGTACCGACCCTGCATCGATCCCGGTCGGTCGCAGAGAAGGCTAGCGTGCTCACCCAACTGCGGGAGAAGGCGAAAGCAAGAAACAGCCCAACAGTCGACTTCGCGAGAGTCAATTCGGAGCAAGAACAACAAGGCGCGGCCCGACAGGGTTCCGCGGATTATTCTTTTGCGTTGTCCGCGCCAGTACCAGCGGCAAGCCCCCGAGCCGTTTACGGGATGCTCCCGGAAAAAGCCAAGCCCGTAAACGGTCGGGACTTTCAGCAACTCGTTTCTTTGGCGCCCGGTCCGATGATTGCCCGCACCGTTTCCTTGGCCATTCTCGTCAAGGATTTCGATTTCTCGCGCGCCTCGCTCGACTCAATCCTCGCGCGCCACAACGGCTACGCCGCCGACCTGAACGTCGCCACTCCCCAAGGCGCCGCGCGTTCTCTTCAAGCCTCGCTGCGCATTCCCGCGCCCCAGCTTCCAGCCGCACTCGCAGAACTCAAATCCCTCGGCCGCGTCGAACTCGAAACGCAGAATGGCGAAGAAGTCACCCAACAACACGCCGATCTAGTAGCGCGCCTAAAAAATTCCCGCGAAACCGAGCAGCGCCTCCAAGCCATCCTCACCGAACGCACCGGAAAAATCAGCGATGTCCTCGAAGTCGAACAAGAAATCGCCCGCGTTCGCGGCGAAATCGAGCAAATGGAAGCCGAACAAAAAAACCTCGAACATCGCGTCGACTTCGCCACCATCGACCTCAAACTCTCCGAGGAATACAAAGCCAAACTCGATTCTCCAGCCCCCGCCATCTCCACCCTAATCCACAACGCCGCAGTCAACGGCTATCGCAACGTAGCCGACACTCTCCTTTCGATCGTCCTCTTCTTCGCCGAATACGGCCCAGTCTTATTTTTCTGGCTACTATTGTTTTCGATTCCAGCGTGGCTAGTCTGGCGCCGCTGGCGTCATGCTGCGGCATTTTAGTGTGCCATCTAGCAGGTTGGAGACTTCGATACGTTTAGAAAACTCATTGGGTGAACAAAACTTGAGTCAACAACGTTAACGTTACCGAACTTTCTTCCTTGGATTCGATTGTTGTCTCATGGCCACACTTCCTTCATTTGCGTCCACGGTCATGCTTTTCCTCAAAGATGCACCCCATTCACGTGCTTCGGTCCCGGCTTTCCGTCAGTTCGTCCTCCTCATTTTCGATTCAATACTCCTAAAGAATGTAGGTGATTCTCCGGATTATGTGAGATTTTGTAGAATCCCTCCGCCTGATTTTCCCTGCTCAGCTATGAATTTCTTGTAAATTCTTTCGAATCATGCACCTCTAAGCCAACGCCGGCTCTCCTTGCTGCTGGCACGACTATTGCTCTCTTCTTCGCCAACATACAAGATTGGCTTCCCGGGGTGGCCGGAACCGAACCTCGACTCAGTTCCGGTTTATTGGGGGGTCAGTTCGATAAAGGGGGCTTGCACCAGCCCCCTTTTTCATTTGCTTGGGTGCCTTGGTGGTTGGCCGGTGTGGGAGTCAGGCTTACCGCGAGTGTGTCATCGAAGTGGTTCAGTTCCGAGGGCCTATCCGTTAGGGCCCTCTTTTCATTTTGCGCGCCCCATTCGGGTTCGCTATGTTCCTCAATTCGTAGGGGTACGGCATGCCGTGCCCATCCGACGCATGTCTCAATCTGCCATTGAAAACCCAAGGCACGATCCCCGCGCATATCTCCAGGTTCTCACCAAACCTACCTGCCTGGATGACAAACAGCCCTCGCGCGCAAATCGCGCAAACGCACCACTCTTCGTTTAACTCCTCAACCTTGAACTCTCGACTTTGATCCCTTACTCGGACGAAAACTCGGGGCAAAAAAATGAGCGGCCGGTGGGGGGACCGGCCGCTCGGGCGTGGGGGATGGAGGGTCTTGTAATCTGAAGCCGGCTCAGTTCATCCGCGCGTTCCGCTGCGCTCGCGAGCAGCAAAACGTTTTACAGGAGCAATCAGGCCCAAACCTTTCTGCTCCGGAAGCCGAACCAACTCCCGACTACAGTTACGATTCTGCTCTTCGCTCTTTCCTGCGTCGATAGGCCGACCGGTTCATTCTTCTCAGTACTTCCCGCCAAGACTCCCAGACTCCATCTAGTACCTATGTACTTACGCAAGCTCTTCGCCATCCCATTCGAAGTAAGCGCTGCCTATTGCCTTTGCACGCATACCCATTTCCGACCGTCACGACCCTGAACGACGCTCCAGATAGAGCTACCAACCATCTGCCAAGCAGCAGCGCGTAAACTGGCTCATGCAGTCTAAACGCCGGAGCGGACGCGTTACGAAAGAATTGCCTGTCGTCCTTCTCGGGACGGACACGACGGGCAAGGTCTTCTCGGAAGAGACGAAAACCGTCGTGCTCAGCCGCCACGGCGCGGGAGTTGTGTCGCGATATCGGTTTACTCCCGATGAAATCTTGACGCTCCGTCTTCCCGATTCCACGAAAGAGGCCGTTGTGCGCCTCGTCGGACAGATCGGCGGCGAGCCGGGCCGCTACGTTTACGGCTTGGCGTTCGTCGAGCCAGATCCGAATTTCTGGCCGATGGAATTTCCTCCTCCAGAGCCATTCGAAGCGGTAAGCCGCGCCATTTCGTTCGAGTGTAACTTCTGCCAGGCGCGTGAGAATGTCGAAGAGGACGATATCGAAGCTGACGTTTATTCCGTCCTCGGCAACGTCTTGCGCTTTTGCACGGCCTGCGGCACGTCGACGCCATGGAAAAAGGCTCTTGGAGAGGCCATTCCCACTCCGACCGCAAACCCAGCCAAACCAAATTCTAATTCTCCTTCGCCCCCGCCCAGCGCCTCAAGACCTCCATCACAGGTACCTGCGCGTTCATTCACAGCGTCTATTCAGCCGACGCTCTCCGCCCCAGATACGCTCCCTCCGATCGAGCACGAGTCGTCCTATTCCGCTGCGTCAACCATCTCCGAATTTGCGTCTTTGTCCGAAATTCAAGATTCGCCGGAAGTGGCCATTGCGACTGCTGTGCTCCAAGCGCCGGTGCCTGCAAATCGCCTGATGCATCCAGCAGCCAAGCCCCACGTAGAGCCCACCCGCGGGCTGGACGCAAATGGACGGCGCATCAACAAGCGCCGCCATGTTCGCATCAGTGTAAGTTTCCTGGCCTGCGTGCGCCACGCTGCGCTGGCCGACGAGATCGTCGAGTGCGAAAACGTGTCCAAAGCCGGTGTGTGCTTCCACAGCGTAAGACAGTACGCTCTGGATTCTCAGATTGAAGTTGCCGCGCCATTCTCGCCTGGAGAGCCGTCTCTCTTTGTTCCCGCACAAATCAAGCGAATCGAACCGCTCTCGGGAGGCAAGGTTTTCCGCTACGGTGTTGAGTACACCTTTCGGTCGTATTCGAAACAATCCTGAGCAAACTAATCCCCAGCAAAGCAATCCGAGAAAAGCCTTCCTGGGCAAAGCAAACAAGAGCGAAGTCATCTAGAGCGAAGTCATTCTTTCTGAACTTCTCGCTTGGCGAATGAAATCGCCGCAATCGCCGGAAAAAAAACAATTGAGGCGTACGAAATCTTAAAGACCGCGAATGACTTGTTGCAGAAGCGCTATCGCTTCGCGGAGTTGCGTGCGCTCGTTTTCTGGGAGTGCGGCGAGGGCTTGGGCCAGGGATTCCACGCGGCGCTTGCGGCCTTCCCACATAAGGCTGACGCCCTTTGGAGTTGCTTCAAGGCGCACGCGTCGGCCGTCTTCGGTGGCATGGCGCCGCACCAGCCGGGAGCGCTCCAAGCCGGCAACGATGCGGCTCATGGTGGGAGGACGGACGTGTTCGGCGTCGGCAAGTTCGCCGAGCGACTTTGGGCCGCCGAAAACGAGGACGGACAGGGCGGAAAGCTGGGCGGGGCCCACGCCGCTTTCTCGGTCGCGGACGCGAAGCCGGCGGAGCAGGTGGATGGCAGCGGAGTGGAGCTGATCGGCGACTTCGGTCGTGGTGGCCGGCGCCAAACCGCTGCCCGCCGAATTTGTATTGCGAAACGGTGACGGTTTGGCCGAGATAGCTTCTTCGCTGGCCGGCGAATTTGCGGGTGCGATAGCCGCTGAAGAAACGCAGGTTAGTGCGACTGGAGCGGTTAGAGGGGATTCCAGGGAGGAAGTTTTTTTGGACTTGTTTTTTTTGCGCTTGACAGGAGGCATGGAAGATAGTTAGCTATGCTAACTAATCTTCGTACGGAGGTAAAGGAAAATGAGCGCCGCCATAACAAATTTGGGGATTACGAACATCGGGCAGATTTCCATCATCGTGAAGGATGTGGAGCGGGCGACGGCGTTTTACCGGGACGTGCTGGGGTTGCCGCTGTTGTTTACGGTGCCGAGCATGGCGTTTTTCGATTGCGGCGGGGTGCGCCTGATGCTGGGCACGGCGTCATCGCCGGAATACGATCATCCGAGCTCGATCTTTTATTTCCGCGTGCCGGACATTCAGGCCGGATACCAGCGGCTGGTGGAGCATGGCGTGGAGATTGTTGCACCGCCGCGCCTGATCGCGCCGATGCCGACGCACGATCTGTGGATGACGGCATTCAAAGACAGCGAGGGAAATATCCATCAGTTGATGAGCGAAATCCCACGAACGATTTAGCAAAAGTCAAAATCCGCAGCCTTTAAATTGAAGGCGGCGCCCGGCGGTTTTGAGAAAAGGTGCGCGGGCGTTATTAGAAATGGCTGAACAAGCCAACCAAAATGATGAGCGGAATCGGCACTCCCAAGACCAACAATAAGATGGAACGCATACTTTCCTCCTCGAAATAAAGTCTTCAGGCTATCGGGCACATTTGCGTGCCGCGCCCTGTCAGGCATTCTGCAGAGCATGCAGATGATCGCGCTGCTTGCCGCCAATCGTAGCGGCGAAGCTGGCGAAGAACGCGCCCAAGAGCAGTGCGACGAAAAGCCAGTAGAGCGAATGGGCAACGGCTTTGCGAGTGGCATCCGCGGCTTGCTGTTCGCTGGCGAAAATCTGCTCGACGCGTTGATCCGCCGTGGGGCGGCTGATGCCGGTGCGCTCCGAGACGGCTCCCGCAATATAACTCTTATCTTCAGAAGTGAGTTCGCGCCGCACGAGGGAATGGGCAAAAATCAGGCCGACTTCGGTGCGCAAGGCTTCGTCAGAGGCGGCAGCAACTTTATCGCCCCGAAAAAGACTGTCGACGAAATAGCGGTTGGAGTCGACCACGGCGCTCTCGCCCCTTGTGGCGTTGGGGGTGCGCGGCTCGGAGCCCACCATGGCGCTGGCGGCAGTGGTTAGGAATGCGGCAGTGAGCACGAATGAAACCGCCCAGACCAGGAAACCATGCGCGGTATCACGGAAATAAACGTCGTCAGAATGAACGTTGACCCATTTGGTGCGCAAGCGGCCGGCGATGTAGCCTCCGATAGCGCAGGAGATGAGTTCCACGACGGCGAGCCAGAGAAGAGCGCCGACGCCGACCGTGGCGGGCGAAGCTCCGGAGGCAGACCAGGGAGAGAGCGAAGAAAGACCAGCACCAGCTCCCAGAGCTAACAAACTGAGCGAGAGGGCCGCGGTAACGAAGGCTCCCCCGGCAACGGCAGCCCATGAAACGGCAGAGGCGGCGGCTTCATTGTGGCTTGAACGTCCGGTGACGTCGAGGGGCGGCGGTTCGGTTCGGACTCGTACGGTAGAGGTGGCCATGGGTTCCTTCTTCCGCTAGATTAGGCGGTAATTTGCCAGATGGACCAGCTTAGATAGGGCCTGAAAAGAGGGACATACTGTTCTATTGGTATTGGCTTCAGTAAATTGCCTTAGAAGAACAGACGGATAGCCGCCGGCTGGGAAGCGGCGAACTAGCGCGGGGAAAACTAAAACCCGCTGGCTTTAGTGCTAAGGCGCTGACAATTGACCGGTCTGAACACTCCTGCTTGCCTACTACTACCCCCCCCGGGTTTTTTTGTAACTGCGGATTCTAAAGGACTTTAAGTCTTGTGTTTTGTAACTGCGGATTCCAAAGGGGTTAGGGGCGTGTTTTTCATAAATGCGGATTCTAAAGAGTTTAGGGACAAGGATTGATGCTAAAACAAAAAAACGCCAGCCGGGATGCTGGCGCTGCAGGATACGGAACGGAAGATTACCCAAGCAATACTATACGTTGGGAGACACTTTTTGTCAAGAGGAAAGCTGAAAAAATCAGGGTCTGGGGCGGCGGCTAGATGGCGAAGGAAAAGCCAAGAACCACGGCCTTTAAACCGAAGGCTTCGGCACCCGGGTGGGCTTGAAACGAATCGCGGGAGACAAGCACAACTGTATAGGCTGTCGACGGATTCCAATTCATTAAATTCAGAGTGGCATGCCTGATTTGCGGCGGAACGGCAAATTGGGACGGAGGAGAGCGAGATGGCAACGAGGAATGCAGCAGCGAAGCAGAACCGGAAGATCGAGGAGTTCTTGCGGCTGGGGGGAATGAAGCTTCCTGCCGGTTTTGCCGGCAAGGCAGCGACGGCGACGAAATCCTTGCTGCGGGCGAATCTCGAGGCCGAGAACGGCCTGCTGAAGCAAGGCACGAAGCTCTATAGCGGCCTGAAGGGCGCGTCCGCGGTTGCCGTGAACGATCCAGCGAATAAGAAGACGCTGGACGAACTTTTGGGCTTGCATAAAAAGATTGCCGGCAAGAAGCTGCCGTTTCCGAAGGTTTCGGTGGGCTTGGGCGGATTCCTGCCGGGGACTATTTCAGGAACGATCGTGCCGCCCTTCGATTTCGCGGACTCGATACCCACGGTGCTGGCAGGACCGACGCCGGAGCTGTCGGTTTCCGCAAACGTTAACGGGCAAATCAGCGCCAGCGCGGCGTCGCTCGAGACGCCGGGATTCAATGGCGGGAGCGAGTATGCACGAGTGGGAATTTACTTTCGTCCGATGACCTCCGGGACTTTGACGATTTCGTCGAGCCCCACGTATTCCTATGAATGGCTGACAAATTCCTTGAATACGAGCTACGTAACATCCTCTGGAACGGTGGGGCTGGTGATTTATGGGATGGGCGGTGCCAGCGAGATTCTCTCCTCGACGGGGGAGAATTACGAGTCCTGGCAAGTGCTGACGACCGGGCAAATCAATCTGGATTTTGGGTTCGACATCACGAAATCACTCTCGGTTTCGCTGGAGGTGACGCCAGCGCAGGTTTACATTTGCTTCGTCGAGGTGGACGCGCACGTGGTGGGCATGGGATGGCCGGGAAGTTTGGCGGTGGCGATGGCGTCGGCGACGGTGCCATCGATCAGTTATGAATTTAGGCCGCGGCTGGTGGTGGAATTGTAGGCTGAAGCGCGAAGAGAAGAGTCAAAAACCGCAGCCTTTAAAACCGAAGGCTGCGGCACCCGGCATTGTGGTGCAGAGTGGTGTAAGATGGGGCATGGCTAATACAGAAAAGGCAGTGCGGCAAAGCGTATCGATTCCGGCACGGATCGCGAAGCGCGTGAAGGCGCTGGCGAAGACGGAGAAGACGAGCGCCAGCCGAGTGCTGGTGGATTTGATCGAAACAGGTCTCGCATCCAAAGAAGCGGAGAAAGAGCGGTTCTTCGCCTTGACGACGCGGCTGACAGAATCGAGCGATCCCGCGGAACAGGAGAGCTTGAAAAGCGAGCTTGCGCGAATGACCTTCGGTGAGTAATGCCGAAAATTCAGTGGACGAATCTCCCGCCGGGTTTGCGCCAGCACCTGTTCGACCGCGTCGCCGAACGCAAGATCACTGCCGAGGATTTATACCAGCTAAAACTGTGGCGCGAATCAGAGCCAGATGCGCCTGACGGACTGTGGTTCAAAGACTTTGGGTCCTTCAAAATTTGCGGTGAAGGCAAATTCCCCAAGACATTCCTCCTGAAGGGACAAGCAGCCAGAGGCAAGCCGGTTTAGGGTGAGTGAGCCGCGGAATCTGACGATTGGGACGTTGATTCGGGTGGCGCACGTTTTGGGGAGCAGGGTGGAGATTAAGTTGGCGCGCAGGAAAGGGGCGAAGTTGGGGGCGGCGGAATGGTAGGGGAAGAGTCAAAACCCGTGGCCTTTAATACCTAAGCCGGCCGTACCCGTCCAACACGAGAAAAGGAAAGATGCGCCCTGAAGGGCGGCGCTACGAAAGACGATACTCGCCGGAACCTAGGAAGGTGAGTAGGCCGAGGTCGCGGAGGACTTGGAGTTGTTGGCGGATTTTGTCGCGTACGTGGGCGTTATTGGGGTGAAGATTCGCAAGTGCCTCTTCGTGGTCGTAGACCTCTGTAAGAGTGAATTCCTTTTTGTTAAGTCCTTTGACGATCTGCAGAACGTCTAGAGTCCAGCCGCGTTTCTGAACGTTTAATTTCTCCAACGGACGAAGTTTCTCGTAGGCGTTGCGAACTTTGGACGAGCTAACAGGCTGGCTGTCTTGAATTATGGGGATTCGTGCGTCCGCCGGAATTCGGTCCAGCAGAAAATTGCAGCCAACCCATCCTGCGCGCCGCGCGTCGGCGGAAAGTGGCTTGCGTTTCTCCAGTAACGATAACGTGAACGCAAAATGTGGGATTAACAGGACATTTTCGACGGTCAGGCTTGGCAGTCGATAGTGAAGTAGAAATAGGTTTGGGGTCTCGTCGCTTATGATGGCGCGATGCATCGCAGCGTATGCGCCATCAATGACTCGATTTCCGAAGGAGCTTGATTTGCTCTTAAGTTGGAAGCGCGACTCGCACGAAGGGCACGTGAAGTCGGCGGCGTGCGTTCCTGAAGGCAGAGCATCAATGCGTCGGGAATCGCAGGCCGGGCAGTAGAGGCTTGCGGCTCCCCAGGATTCGGTGCAGATGCGGGCGCGCTGAGACGCGCTTTTATAGTTACCGAGTCCGGAGGTTGGAAGTTGTAAATCCACACGGGGATTAGATCATGGTCCTCCCCGTGCTACATAGGTTTCGTTGTGACCTTGGGCTGAGGGGGACTTATGCCCGAAAAGCAGTACATCAATTACTATCGGTGTCCTTTTGACGGCACGGAATGGGCTGACGTTTGGAGTTGCTGCTGCAACGATATGTGCCCGAAATGCGAAACCAAGGATATTGAACCTTATAAAAGCAAGGATGTTTTCCACACGAATGTGAAAAGAGAGCGCAGAAAGGCTGCGCGAATTAGCTCGTCCAAAACCTGACGCTAAGATTCCGTATTGCTTGGCTCTTGTGACTCGCTACTCGCCTTGGCGATGCCAAGAAGGCACTTCAAAGCGGCAATTCTGTTCCGATTCAGAATTCCCTCCAGTTCGCCATTCTCCCGGTTTTCTCTGATGATTTCGCTAGCGGCCCTTATTGCTTGCTGAGTTGTCATACGGATGTGCCTCTTAAGTTCCTCGTCGTGCAGGTTTGAGACCATTTTGCCGGCGTGACAGGTGATGCCGCCGTTGGAGAGGAAGTACGGGCGGGTCGGCGAAGACTAGGTCGACGGAGGACGGGGGGATTTGGGCGAGGATGTCGAGGCAGTCGCCGTGGTAGATGCGGAGATGGTGTTTGGGGTCGTCGAAGGCGGGGGTGGGGAGAGACATGATGATCGATCGGGATCGTTGATCAGATGGGTATAGGAGTCAAGGGATGGGAGGTAATGAGGTAAGAAAATAAAGATTAAAAGCAAAAGAAGGAGTTTTACGCAGAGGACACAGAGGCACAGAGGACACAGAGAAGAGAAGACAGAAAAGGAAAGAAAAAAGGAAAGAGAAGAGGAAGAGAAGAGGGCACGATGTATCGTGCCCCTGCGGGTGATGATATTCTGCTACGACTATGCATGACTTAAATTATTTTCGGGATCATTTGGATTGTTTGCGGCGATGGCGGAGAAGCGGGGGACGCCGCTGCATCTGGATGCGTTTCGCGTTTTGGATGCGCAGAGGCGGGAGTTGATTACGGCGACGGAGCAGCTTAAGGCGCAGAGGAATAAGGCTAGCGACGAGATTGCGCGGTTGAAGAAGGCCGGAAAGAGAACGCGGACTGCGTTGATTGGGGAGATGAAGTCGGTTTACGGAGCGGATTAAGGAAGCGGACGAACGGATTGCGCAATTGAATGCTACGCAGAGCGAGTTGATGCTGACGATTCCGAATGTGCCGCATGAGTCGGTGCCGGTGGGGCATAGCGCGGAAGAGAATGTGGAAGTGCGGAGGTGGGGAGCGGCGCCGAAGTTTGATTTTGTGGCGAAGCCACACTGGGAAGTGGGGGAGCGGGCGGGGATTTTGGATTTGAGCGTCGCGACGAAGATTACGGGGGCGCGGTTTGCGGTTTATAAGGGATGGGGAGCGCGGCTGGAGCGGGCGCTGGCGAATTTCTTTTTGGATGTGCACACGCGGGAGCACGGGTATACGGAGATTTTGCCGCCGTTTTTGGTGAACACGGCTTCGCTGACGGGGGCAGGTCAGTTGCCGAAGTTTGCGGCGGATTTGTTTCGCGTGGAGGGGACGGATTTTTGGTTGACGCCGACGTCGGAAGTGGAGCTGCACAATTTGCACCGCGACGAGACGATTGCGGAGGAAAAGTTACCGATTTACGTGACGGCGTGGACGGCGTGCTTCCGTAGCGAGGCGGGGGCGGCGGGAAAAGATACGCGGGGGATTTTGCGGCAGCACCAGTTTCAGAAGGTGGAGCTGTTTAAGTTTACGCATCCGGAAAAGAGTTACGAGGAGCACGAGAAGTTGCTGGCGAATGCGGAGACGATTCTGCAGAAACTGGGGTTGCACTACCGGACGATGCTGCTGTGCACGGGGGATATGGGATTTGCGTCGGCGAAGACGTATGACATCGAAGTGTGGCTGCCGTCGAGTGGAGAGTTTCGCGAGATTTCGTCGTGCTCGAATTGCGAAGCGTTTCAGGCGCGGCGCGCGGGGATTCGGTTTAAGCCGAAGGGCGGAGGGAAGAGCGATTTTGTGCACACGCTGAATGGGTCTGGGCTGGCGGTGGGGCGGACGTGGATCGCAGTGGTGGAGAATTATCAGCAGGCGGATGGGTCGATTGTGGTGCCGGAAGTTTTGCGGCCGTACATGGGGATAGAGAGGATACCGGCGGAGGAAGTGAGGAAATAGCGAAGTGAAGAGGTAACGAAATAAGGATTAAGGTTGGGCTAGGAAGGGGCTGTCAGCCTGGGCTGGGCTGGTCCGAACGAAAAAGAAAGAGGGGCACGATGTATCGTGCCCCTACAGCCGCATGCTATTGATAATAAAATAGTTAAGTCGAGAATTGGGTTGATTTGGGCCATTGGAAAGAGGCTTTTACGCCGCCTAAGCTATTGAAAGTACGTGTTTTCGTTTGACTCAGGCTTTTGGCCTTGCATACACTCCCCTCAGTGCCATTTGATTGGCAAATATGGCCTGGCAACGCAGCGGGCCAAAGTAACGGACCCAGGGGGATTTACGGGTCGCAGGAAGAGAAGCAATCCCGAACGAGTGAGAAGAAGAGGAGTTGGCCTCAAAGAGTTTGAGGTCATAGGCTAGAAGAATCGATGAACTTTCTTGGAAGAGTGATGAGATTTTTGTTTTGGGCGCTGATCGTATCGTGGAGCGTGGCGTTGCTGCGACGAGCGGTGGCGTGGATGTTGCGTGGAGCGACGCAGAGCCAAGTGGATGGCGATGCGGCGGGCACAGCGGCGGGGGTGGGAACCGGGACGGGCAATGCGCAGGATGGATTGGCGGCGCGGAAATTGGTGCGCGATCCGGTTTGCGGGATGCACGTGGCGGAAGTACTGGCGATTCCGCTGCGCGAGAGTGGGGAGATGGTGCACTTTTGTTCAGTGGCATGCCGCGATAAGTATGTAAACGGCGCGCAACGAATGGCGGCAAACGGATAGCGGATGCAGTTCTGATCCCGGGGCAGTGGAAAAAGTTTTAATTTTCAAAAAGAGAAGTCGAGACTAGACGTGAAGAGGAAAGGACCGACGCCGATGGCCACGGTCGCAAAGCCCACAGGGCCGATAAGACAGATTGGCGCACCGCCGATGGTGCCGCGAATCGCTCCGCGAGAAGATTTGAATCCGTTTCGCATCGCGCAGATTCAGTTTGATATGGCGGCCGAGTTTTTGAAGCTGGAGCCGGGGCTGCGGCAGATTTTGCGGACGCCGAAGCGCGTGCTGGAAGTTTCGATTCCGACGAAGATGGACAACGGGCAGGTGAAGGTCCATACCGGGTTTCGCGTGCAGCATAATATTTCGCGCGGGCCGGGCAAGGGCGGGATTCGCTATCACCCAAACGTGACGCTGGATGAAGTGAAAGCGCTGGCGGCGTGGATGACTTGGAAGACGGCGGTGCTGAACGTGCCGTTTGGCGGTGCGAAGGGCGGAGTGATTTGCGACCCGAAGCGCATGTCGAAGACGGAGCTCGAGCGCATGACGCGGCGGTACGCAAGCGAGATTTTGCCGATCATCGGGCCGTCAATGGATATTCCGGCGCCGGATGTGTACACGGACGCGCAGACGATGGCGTGGATCATGGACACGTATGCGATGACGGTGGGGCATTCGGTGCATGGAGTGGTGACGGGGAAGCCGGTGTCGATTGGCGGGTCGGAAGGACGGAGCGAGGCGACGGCGCGCGGGTTGCTGTTTGTGGTGGAAGAAGCTTGCAAGTTGAAGAAGATTCCTTTGCGCGGCGCGACGGTGGCGATTCAGGGATTTGGAAATGCGGGGGCGACGGCGGCGCGGTTGTTCGCGGAGAAAAAGGCGAAGATTATCGCGCTGAGTGATACGCGGGGCGGCGTGACGAATTCACGCGGGATCGATCCGATCAAGGCGATTCGGTATAAGGAGCGATCGGGGACGGTGGTGGGCATGCCGGGGGCGTCGCGCATGTCGAACGACGACCTTTTGACAATGAAGTGCGACATCCTGGTGCCGGCGGCGCTGGAGAACGTGATTACGCTGCACAACGCGGAAGCGATTAAGGCGCGGATCGTGGCGGAGGCGGCGAACGGGCCGACGACTCCCCACGCGGATGAGATTTTGGCGCGGCGAGGGATTACCGTGTTGCCGGATATTCTGGCGAATGCGGGCGGCGTAACGGTGAGCTATTTCGAATGGGTGCAGAACATGGAAGGGCTCATGTGGGACGCCGAGGAAGTGAACGCGCGCTTGCAGAAGAGCATGGTGCGGGCGTTCCACGAAATGGTCGAGACGATGCGGAAGCATCACGTGCCGCCACGAGCCGGCGCGATGATTCTTGCGGTCGGACGTGTGGCGGAAGCCACGCTGGTTCGCGGATTGTTCCCGTGATGGTTGCTCGATAGCTTTCGAGAGTATTGTAAATTCCGAGCGATGCTTTTGAAGAGATTTGCTTTTTTCGCGCGATGGTTGAACCTCGCGCTGATGATTTGTTTGCTTGCCGGGTCTGCGCACGGGCAGCAGCACGGCGAGATAGCCATCACTGTTGATGACCTGCCCACACACGGGTATATGCCACCCGGAATGACGCGATCCGAGATTGCGAAAAGCATGATTGCCGCTTTGAAGGCCAAGGGCATCCCTCCTGTCTATGGATTCGTGAATGCCAGCAAGCTGGACCGCACTTGGGATAAAGCGGACGTTTTGAAAATCTGGACCGACGCGGGATTTCTACTGGGGAATCACACTTACTCGCACATGGACATTACGCCGAACAGCGTTCAGGCATTCGAAGAAGACATCGCCAGGAATGAAGGAACGCTGGAAGGTTTTATGGGCGGGCGTGATTGGCATTGGTTTCGCTATCCATATTTGAACGAGGGTGACACACTCGAGAAAAGACACGCGATAAGAAAATATTTGCGTGATCACGGATACCGAGTGGCGCAAGTTTCCATCGATTTTCAGGATTGGGCATGGAACGATCCGTATGCGCGGTGCATGAGCAAGCAAGATTCGCAGACGGTCGAGTGGCTGAAATCCAGCTATCTGAACATGGCCATGGAGTACGTTTCCCTGGCGCAGAAAATGGCGGTCATGCTGTTTGGAAGAGACATCCGGCATGTGCTGCTGCTGCACATCGGGGCGTTTGACAGCGTAATGCTTCCGGCGCTGCTGGATTCCCTTCAGAAGCAGGGATTCAAATTTGTATCGTTGCAGGAAGCGGAAGAAGACCCGGCTTACCAAACCGATCCGGACGCGGCTTTGAGCACTGGCGGGACACTACTCGAGCAAATGGTGGAGAGCAAACACCTGGATTATCCGCCGCACGCGGAGTTGCCGCTCGGGAAACTCGACGTCATTTGCCGCTAGAAGTCTCGCTCGCCGCAATCGCCTCAGGGACAGAGACAATCAGTAGTTCGTTCGCGAATTTTTGACTTGCGCGCAGGAAACAGCGCGCGTACATTCACAAATGCCGGTGCGCCCAGTTGGCGCGACCGGCTATTTTTCTTCGAGGGGTGCTGCCAAGCACGAAAAATGAGCACGAACGGACATGGACAAACAGCTCCACCGATTCTGCTGAGCATTGCTGGGTTTGATCCTTCCTGTGGCGCGGGGACTGCGGCAGATTTGAAGACGTTTGCGGCGCACGGATGTTATGGCGTGGCGGCGATTACGGCGCTGACGGTGCAGAACACGCAAGGCGTGGAAGACGTCCACAACATTCCGAGCGCGACGCTGAAGGCACAGCTTGATGTGCTGGCTAGCGATTGCAATATCGCGGCGGTAAAAATCGGGATGCTGGGGAACCGCGGGAATGCCGTGACCGTAGCGGAATTTCTGGATGCGCACAAATTTGCGCACGTGGTGCACGATCCAGTGATGAAATCGTCGAGCGGGCGAGAGTTGCTGGACGCAGCAGGAGTTAAATACATCGCGACGGAGTTGCTGAAACGCGCGAGCGTGATTACACCGAACGTGCCGGAAGCCGAGATTTTGACCGGCATGACGATTAAAGATGTAGCAGAGATGGAAGCGGCGGCGCGAAAGATTGTGGAGATGGGTGCGCGAGCGGTGATCGTCAAGGGCGGGCACATGGGTCGGCCAACGGACGTTCTTTTCGACGGCACGGAGATGGTGACGCTGCCGGGCGAGCGCGTGAACGAAGAGCAACTGCACGGAACCGGCTGCACGTTTGCATCCGCGCTGGCCGCGCACTTAGCGGTAGGCCGGGGACTGCTTGAAGCAGCGACACTCGCGAAAGCATACGCGACGAAAGCGATCGAGAAGGCCTATCCCATCGGGAAAGGCCGCATACCGCTCGACCATTTCTACCGGCAGAGGATTGAGCCGCCTGCGCGTGGCATCCATGAAGTGCCACAGCATGGCATGCATCCAGCGGCGGAGCCCACGGCGCACTAAGAAGCAGTGTCTGGCGATTAGTGACTGGTGGCTAAGTGCCAGTCGGGCGCATATTTCCTTCTTTATAAAATTGTTCACAGATGGGATCAAGCAGGTTGGACCTGCAGGGCTTGCGACTGCGAGGTAGATAGGATTGTTACCGCTTGGTTTGCGCGAAAGACGAAGCGTTGCGGCGGGAAGCTCTTTCTTCGCTTAATTGGGCAGGACGCGTGGCTACGTCGGTGGCGGGCCGCTGACGCATACTTTGGAGCCGCTGCCCTCTTGCCGTGTAGCTTCCGCGCGAAGCAACCAAGAATGGCCGTGCGTCTGGCTGATTCATGGCTCTCTTCGGCGCGCGTGATCTGCGTGCGAGGCCTCTGCGGCGTTCTCCGTAAGTCCACTGGAACAAAACGTACAAGAGAAAATCGCATCCGAGAATGCAAAACGCCAAAAATAAGGTAGCTGACATGTCTCGCTCACTTCTTTAACTGACTTCGCGCGGATGGGAATGGGCTGTCCGCACGAGCAGCAGATTAGAGACAGAGGGGCAAGAAAATCCTGAGGGGTTTGTTAGAAATTCATTAAACTGGCGCTGTCGCGGTCGTGACGCAACAACCAGCGAGGCTATATTGATTTCGCGGCGAACAGGGGTATGGGTTTTGGCCGCGTTTACAATTGCCATCCTAACGGCGGCCGTGCTGACGCCTCGCATTCCCCAACCGCAGTCGTATCACCACTTTGCCGATCAACGAAGCTGGCTTGGAATCCCGAACTTTGGAGACGTGGCTTCAAATCTACTATTCGCCGTGGCCGGCGTTTGGGGACTGATTTTCTTGAGCACGCGACGCGGGCACGATCAATTTCTGGACGCGCGCGAACGCTGGGCATACATCTTGATTTTTTGGGGGTTGCTGCTCACCGCTTTTGGCTCGAGTTATTACCATCTTGCGCCAGACAACGCGCGCTTGGTGTGGGACCGGCTGCCCATGACGCTGGCTTTCATGGGGCTGGTGTCGGCGATGATTTCGGAAAGGGTTAGCGTTCCTATCGGCTTTTATTTGCTTCCGTTATTGTCGGTGACCGGCGCCGGGAGCGTCGTTTGGTGGTGGCACACGGAAACGCTTGGCGCTGGAGACTTGCGTTTTTACGCAGCTGTGCAAGTGTACGCAGTGCTGATTCTGCCGGTCTTGCTTTTGCTTCCACCGCGCTACACACGCAGTTCGGATTTCGCGGTGGTATTTGGTTTCTATGTTCTGGCGAAAATCTTTGAGACAGAGGACCGTCAGATTTTCTCGCTGGACCAACACACGATCAGCGGCCACTCGCTGAAACATTTGGCCGCCGGCGCTGCGGGCTTTTGGATTTTGCTGATGCTTCAGAAAAGAGAACCCAGCATTTCTAGGGCTGTTGCAACCCTAGAAGCACGAGGACCGCTAATCCATGTGAAGCGCTGTGAGCGGATCGACGGTTGCGGCGCGCCGAGCAGGCAGACAGCAAGCGGCGATCGCAATCAAAAACAGAAGACTCGCAGCAAGTGCAATGGGCTGAAGCTCGACGCCGTGGATTTCCGTCAGGAAGCCGGCGAGGCCACGGTTGAGCGCAGCGGTGATTACCGCCCCGAGCGCGAGACCGAACAGAGAGAGCCCGCCCGCGCGCCGCAGAACCAGAAGCAGAATTTGATACGGCTGTGCGCCGAGCGCCATGCGCACGCCAATTTCCTTTCTGCGCTGCGCGACGGCGAAGGCCATCACTCCGTAGACGCCGAGCGCAGCAAGGAGCAGTCCGAAGAAACCGAAAACGGACATGAGTTGCGAGCCGAGCCGTTCGCGTTCGAGAGTCTTGGAATAGTAGCGATCCATGGCGGAAATATCGTAAACAGCGAGAGCGGAATTCACCTTCCAAACGGCTTGCTTGATACCCGGCACCATCGCAACGGGACCGGAACCCGTGCGAACCATGATGTAAAACGGATCGGGAAAGGCAGGGTGCTGTACGAGCGGCAGGTACCAGGTTTCAACAGGGTCACCGGGATCGCCCGCGTCATGCACATTGCCGACGATTCCGACGACGGTCATCCAAGGGGAATTGTTGCGCCCGACGCGAATGCGTTTGCCGAGTGCGTCGTGGCTGGGCCAGAAACGGTGCGCCAATTGTTCGCTGACGATGACGACAGGCGCGGCGCGTTCGTTGTCGAGATCGGTGAAGAAACGGCCACGCATCAGCGGAATCCCCATGGTGGAAAGCAATGCGGGAGTGATGAGGCGATGATTGACGTAGAACGAACTATTGGAATCGTTTGCGTCCATCCCTTCCACAACGATGGGAGAGGACCAGGTTCCACCGCCGAGGGGATTTACCGTCGTGATGCCGGCCGAGCCAACGCCGGGAGTTGCCTGCACGGCGGCGAGAACGCTGCGAACGAGCGCGATACGTTGCAGATCAGGGGCGTTGGGATTTTGCGGCGGAGCGATCTGCATGGTGAGGAGATTGTGAGACTGAAAGCCGAGATCGCGATGCTGCAGCCGGCGGAAATTCTGGACCATGAGAGCCGCGCCAGCGACGAGCACGAGAGCGAGTGCGGTTTCGGCAATGACAAACGCGCTGAGCAGGCGATTCGAACGCCGCCCTCCATCCGCTCCCGAGCGGCCACCTTCTTTCAACGCTTCGGGAGAAAAACCGCCAGAGTTCGCGAGAGAAGGAACAGCGGCAATAATCAAACCGGCAAGAAGCGAAACGGAGCAAGCGAAAAGCAGCACGCGATAATCGAGTTGCTCCGGGTGCATGCCTAGTTGAAAGCTGATGTCCGAAGGAAGAAGCGCCGCCGAGAAGCGACCCAACCATGTCGCAAAAAGAAGACCAGAGACGCAGCCGAGAGCGCAGAGCGAAATGCTTTCCGTGAGCGATTGCTGGAATTGACGGGCGAGGCTGGCGCCAAGCACGGCGCGAATGGCGAATTCGCGCGCACGCGCGATCGAGCGGGAGAGCAGCATATTCGCAACGTTAATGCACGCCAGGAGCAGCAGAAAACCAACGATGCAGAGCAACGCGAGCATCGTGCTTTCCTGATTGTCCGCGAGATTTTCGCGGAGAGTGATCGAAGCGACGGTATAGCCTGCGAGCGTTTCGGGATAGATGTCCTTGATGCGATCGGTAACTTCGTCGAGAGACTGGCGCGCCTGGCTAAGCGTGACGCCGGGCTTGATGTGGGCGAAGACAGCGAATTCGAGCGACTTTTCGCTGGGATTGACGGCGTAAGGAACCCAGACTGATGCGTTGTAGGGAAAATTGAAACCGCGCGGAAGTACGCCGACGATGCGGAAGGTGCGATCGTTGATTTGGACGGAAGTGCCGAGGATGGATTTGGAAGAAGCGAAGCGCCGCTGCCAAAGGCCATTACTGATTTGCGCGACGCCGCTGCCGATGCCATGTTTTTCTTCCTCGGCGGTGAAATCGCGGCCGAGGGTGGGCTGAACGTTGAACGTTTGCCGCCAGCCTGCTGAGCGGAAGATGACAGAGACCAGTTCGGGTTCGCTGCCACCGATGAGCGTCATGTTTTCACCGTGGAGCGCGACCATGGCATCGAAGGCGCGTCTGTTTTCCTGGAAGACTACAACGTTGGCGCTCTTCATGCCGAATGTTTGGACGTGGCCGTCTGGACCGCGTTGTGCATCGAGAATTCGCAAGGTCCGATCAGGCTCGGGCAACGGTAGCGGACGGAAGAAGGAAGTGTTGACGAGGCTGAAGATAGCGGTGTTGCCGCCGATGCCGAGTGCGAGCGTCAGGATGACTATCGCAGTGAACGCCGGCGCTTTGCGCAACGCGCGCACGGAATAGCGGAGATCCTGCCAGATGGATTGCATGAAATCGACCTCAATATGATGCGCGGCCGGAGATAGAAAAGACCTATGGGCTCTATGCTGTTCTAGACGTGCGAGAGGGGTTTTTGTTTCCGTCCTAAGGCTTAGAAGCAGACGGTGGGGTCAGCGCTGGAAGACCAAGCGGCCGGCGACGATGGAAGCCATGGCTGCGCCTTTAAAGGTGCGGCCGTCAAAGGGAGAGTTGCGGGATTTGCTGGGGGACTGCTTTACGTCGTAGGTCCATTCGTGAGTGGTGGAAAAAATCGTGAGATCAGCGGGTTGGTTGGGAGCAATTTTGCGTTCGATGCCGAGAACGCGAGCGGGGCCGGTCGTGAACAGTTCGACCATGCGCATGAGCGAGATTTTTCCCATGTGGACAAGTTGCTCGATAGAAAGCGCAACGGCTGTCTCAAAGCCGAGGATGCCGAAAGGCGCGCGGTCGAACTCGACATCTTTTAGAGCGGGCTCGTGGGGCGCGTGGTCGGTGGCGATAGCTTCGACGGTGCCGTCAGCGAGGCCTTCGATGAGGGCTTCGCGGTCTCCGCGCGCCGCAAGAGGCGGATTCATTTTGTAGCGTGAATCGTATTGAACATCCTCATCGATCAAAGTGAAGTGATGCGGCGTGACTTCGCAGGTAACGGGCAACCCGCGTTGTTTGGCCTGGCGGATCTGTTCGAGCGAAGCATTTGCGGAGAGGTGTGCGATGTGAAGACGCGCGCCGGTCAGCTGCACGAGCTGAACATCGCGCGCAACGCAAACGGATTCTGCGGCGGCGGGCATTCCGGGCAGGCCGAGCCGCGTGGACGTGATGCCTTCGCGCATGACGGCGCCGGCGGCGAGCGAAACATCTTCGGAATGCTCGATGACGCACAGGTCAAGCGAGCGACAATAGTCCATCACCTGGCGCATGAGTTTCGCGGTGGCGATGGGCTTGCCGTCGTCGGAAACGGCGACGATGCCAGCTTGCTTCATCGCGGCGATTTCCGCGATGGCCTCACCTTTGCTGCCGACGCTGGCGGCGCCGATGGGCCAGACGCGTACGCTGGCGGCGGCTTTGGCGCGATCGAGAATGAAGCGTGTGACGCTGGCGTTGTCGTTGACGGGCTTCGTATTCGGCATGCAGCAGACGGCGGTGAAACCGCCTCGAGCCGCAGCGCGCGTGCCCGTCTCGATGGTTTCGGAGGATTCCTGGCCGGGCTCACGTAGATGCGCGTGAAGGTCGATGAAGCCGGGCGCGACGATCAGTCCGGTGGCGTCGAAAATTTCGGTGGAGGGATTCTGGGAGATTTTTCCGGCTTGTGCGATTTCGATGATTTTGTCGCCGTCGAGCAGAACATCGCGCGGCGCGTCGGTCTGGGTGGCGGGGTCGATAACGCGCCCGCCCTTAATCAGTAGCATTGGCAGATTCCTTGGGTTGAGCTTCCGCTGGCTGGGCGCTCGTTTCTTCGCCGGGTCCGGAAGTGAGAAGAAAAAGCAGCGACATGCGCACGGCGATTCCGTTGGTGACTTGCTCGAGCACGCAAGACTGCGGGCTGTCGGCGACTTCGGGAGTGATTTCGACGCCGCGATTCATCGGGCCGGGATGCAGAACGATCGCGTCGGACTTCGCATGGCGGAGGCGCTCGGAATTGAGCTGGTAAAGAAGGATATAGTCGGCGGCGGAAAGCGCGGGCTCGTGAAGGCGCTCGGTTTGCACTCGCAGGACGAGAACGACGTCAGCATCTTCGAGCGCTTCTTCGATGCGAAAGACGCGGCGAATGGAAGCGCCCGGTGGGCCGATGCTCTCGAGTTCGCTGGGAACCCACATGGCCGGGCCGCAGAGGGTTAAGCGGCAGCCGAATTTTGCGAGAAGGTGAATGTTGGAGCGAGCGACGCGGCTGTGCGAAATGTCGCCCAGAATAGTGACATTTAAATTGGCGAGAGAGCCTTTGCGATCGCGGATCGTCAGCGCGTCGAGCAAACCTTGCGATGGATGCTCATGAGTGCCATCTCCGGCGTTGATCACCGGAATCTCGAGATGGCGCGCGACAAAATCAGCAGCGCCGGAAGCGGCGTGACGCATCACCAGACAATCCGGTTTCATGGCGTCGAGCGTGTGAACGGTGTCGAGAAGCGACTCGCCTTTTTTCACGCTGGAGGATTCCGCCTGAAGGTTCATGGTGTCCGCGCCGAGGCGAGAGGCGGCAGTGCCGAAACTGATGCGCGTACGTGTCGAGTTTTCAAAAAAAGCGAGAGCTATAGTTTTGCCGCGGAGGGTGGCGAGTTTCTTAAGAGGATTGCGTTGGATCGCCTGAAAAGGACCTGCTTTGATCGAGAAGAAAAGTGAGTTCGTCCGCGGAGAGCGGTTCGAGGGCCAGAAGGTCGCGGAAACGAAAAGTCACGTTTGCACTTTCTGATTATAGCGCGAAAAATCCTGTTCCAACTACGGCTCCTGCCGGTCGACGAGAACGACGCGCTCTTCATTATCAATCTCGCGGAGGCGCACTTCGATGATTTCCGTGTCGCTGGTTTGCACGGTGCGGCCGACGAATTGGGCTTCAATGGGCATTTCGCGATGGCCGCGGTCGATCAGCACGCACAGCGAGACCCGCTGGGGACGACCGAGGTCGAATAGACCATTCATTGCGGCACGAATGGTCCGTCCGGTGTAAAGCACGTCGTCGACGAGGACGAGGTCCATCTGATCGACGCCGAAGCTGATGTCGGAGGATTGGAGAACCGCGTGGGTCGCGACTTTCGAGAGGTCGTCGCGGTAGAGCGTGATGTCCAGTGTGCCGACAGGAACATCCACGCCGTCGATGCCGCGCATGGCTTGGGCGATACGCTGGGCCAGAGGCACGCCGCGGCGCCGTATGCCGATTAGAGCGAGATGCTTGGTGCCGCCGCTTTTCTCGACAATTTGATGGGCCAGGCGTCGCAGCGTACGGTCGATTTCGGGGGCGGACATCAATTGAGCTTTTTCGACGATGCGCATGTGCGGGTAATCCTAGCATAGTGACGGGCGAGTCGTGACGGTGGCTGGCGGGGAACCAGAAGAGATCCTGTCGCGGTCCTGCGTGCCCGGACAGCGTGATAAACTGCCCCGCGGCATACTTAGCGAGGTGAACATGTCGGTTGAAAAGATATTTCGCGCGAACTGGAGAAGGTTGAGAGTGTTAGGCGGAGCGGTCTTTTTCCTTTGGATCGGGATGGCTTGCGCGCCTAACACCGCCGCGCAAGCACCGAAAATGGCGGGAGCCAAAGCCTCCACTCGGCCGAAACTGGTGGTGATGCTCGTTGTGGACCAGATGCGTGCGGACTACGTGGACAAGTTTCAAGCTCACTGGACCGGCGGATTGAAGCGGCTGGTCGAAGAAGGCGCGTGGTTCCGCGAAGCGGCCTATCCCTATGCGGCGACGGAGACGTGCGTGGGGCACTCGACGATTTCCACGGGGGCGTTTCCCGCGACGCATGGCATGGTTTCGAACGCGTGGTGGGACCGGGAGCGCAAGAAAAGCGTGACATGCACGGATGATTCAAACGTGAAGAATACGGGATACGGTGGTGTGGCCGTAAAAGGCGGAGACAGCCCTTCGAGGATGCTGGTGCCTGCGTTTGCGGATGAGCTGAAATATCAGGCCGGAGCGGGGACGCGGGTGGTGACCTTTTCGTTGAAGGCGCGCGCAGCGATTACGATGGGAGGGCATCAGGGAGACGCCGTGACTTGGTTTGACCCAGCCACAGGCGCGTGGACGACCTCGAGCGCATATCCGATGGTGCCGTTCGTCGAAGAGTATGCGAAGGCGCATCCCGTCTCGAACGACTACGGCAAGACGTGGACTCTGCTGCTGCCGAAATCGGCCTATTTGTATGACAAAAAGGCGGTTGGAGCGGTACCTCCCGCGGGGGTTGGCGCGGAATTTCCGCATGCACTGCGAGGCAAGCCTGGCAGCACAGGAGCTGACGCAAGTTTTTACTACGAATGGGAAGCAAGTCCGTATGCGGAGACTTACCTGGCGGAAATGGCAGAAGATGCCGTCGATAAACTAGGTTTGGGCAAAGGTCCGGGCACGGACTATCTGGGAGTGAGTTTTTCGTCGGTGGATTATGTGGCGCATGCTTTTGGGCCGCGCAGTTGGGAAGTGCAGGACGAACTTGCGCGGCTAGACCGCGATCTGGCAGGTCTCTTTGCGCATCTCGACAAAGTGGTGGGGCGAGGAAATTATGTCGTGGCGCTCACAGCGGATCATGGCGGCTCGCCGATTCCCGAAGACTTGCAGAAAACAGGAGTGGATGCAGGCTGGCTGAATTTGGCGGAAGTAAAGGAGCGTCTCGAGCAGGCGCTCGATGCGCATGGCTATGCGAAGCCGGCCGTGGCGGAGGTAGGCGGAAGCGACGTATATTTCACGCTCGGGACTTACGACAAATTGAAAGAGGATCCCGCGGCCATGCGTGCCGCGATGGAGGCCATCGAGAGCGTTCCCGGCGTTGCAGACGTTTACCAGGCAGAAGAACTTGAGGATCGGCCGGCGACCGAGAGCCCGATTCGCAGAGCCGAAGCGGCGAGCTTTTTGAAAGCCCGGAGCGGGGATTTGGAGATCGTACCGAAACCCTTCTGGTCGTGGGATTTTTCGTCGCCCGGAAAGCCTCGAACCTACGGTTCCATGCACGGCTCGCCTTACTACTACGATCAACGCGTGCCACTTTTGTTCATGGGATTTGGGATTCGGCCCGGGGTGTACTACGGCACGGTTACTCCAGCAGACATTGCGCCGACACTCGCTTCACTTTGCGGAATCACTCTTGCGCCGAGGGATGGGCACGTGCTTGGCGAGGCGCTCGCTAAAGTGATGATCCCTGTCGCACAGAAGCAAGCAGCCCCGAGTGCGACTGCGGAAACGTCGAAACCGTAGGTCCTCCAATTTTTCCACAGAGTGAATGGCTGTCGGGGAATTTTTCGCGGACGCGGCTAGCTTCGTGATATTCTCCGCCTGAAGTGAGTGCCGCAGCCGGTGTTGACCTGACCGTGCAAGTTGGCGCGGTGCGCCTGCGGAATCCCATTCTCGCAGCCAGCGGAACGTTCGGATACGGCGTCGAGTTTGCCCACCTTGTGGACCTGAACCGCCTCGGCGGTGTGGTCGTCAAAGGCCTCTCCCGCGAACCCATGGAAGGCGCGCCCGCGCCTCGGCTTTGCGAGACCCCCTCCGGGATGCTCAATGCGGTGGGACTTCAGAATATAGGGGTCCGGGCGTTCGTCGCCGAAAAACTCCCGGTACTGAGAAAATACGATACAGCAATCATCGCTAACGTCTTTGGCTACAGCGTCGAGGATTACGTCGAGGTAATCCGGGTTCTGGAGGACGCCGAAGGGCTGGCGGCCTATGAGCTGAACATCTCCTGCCCCAATGTCAAAAGGGGGGGGGATGCAGTTTGGGGGCGACCCTGCTCTAGTAGCGGAGGTGGTGGGCGCTGCCCGGAAAGCAGCGATTAACCGGCCCCTGTGGGTGAAGCTCTCGCCGATGGTTGCAGATATTGGACTTATAGCCAGGACGGCAGAAGGGGCAGGAGCCGATGCCCTGACCGTGGCAAACACTTATCCGGCCATGGCAATTGACCCGTGGACGGGAAAGTCCTGCCTCGGGAACCAGACCGGAGGACTCTCAGGCCCGTCTATAAAGCCAATCACTCTGCGACTGGTCTTGGAAACGTGTAAGGCGGTGAAGACACCAATTATAGGTGCTGGAGGGATAGAGACGGTAGAAGACGTGCTTCAGTATCTAGCTGTGGGCGCGACTGCCGTACAGGTAGGGACGGCCAGTTTTACTGACCCAAAGGTCAGTCAGCGACTTGTAGAGGGTTTTGAGAAGGCTCTTTTTGATGCTAAAACATTTACTATCAATGACATAAGAGGAAAAGTTTTCACAGATTTTGGTTGACATAACGACGATTTTGCGATACAATTTTTTGGATATGAGTAGCACAAAGAACACACTATGAGACGACCACTCTTTGTTATCTGGGCCGCTTTCCGTTGGGTGCTCTTAATGTTCCTTATAGTTCCTGTGATGGACGCACCCCTTGTGGCGCATCTGAGCGCTCCTGTCAAGCCGATAAAGACCTGGGTTGGCAACGCCAGCTGGTATGGCCCCGGGTTCAATGGAAAGAAGACTGCGAACGGGGAGCGCTTTGACTGCGAGGCGCTTACGGCAGCCCACCCGAACCTGCCCTTCGGGTCCATCGTCCGGGTGGTCAACCCCCGGAACGGGAAGTTTGAACTAGTACGTATCAACGACCGAGGTCCCTATCAAGAAGGGCGCGAAATTGATGTATCCTATCGTGTCGCCCGGAAGATCGGGCTGATCCATTCGGGCGTCAAGCAAGTTCGGCTCGAATTGATGCAGGTACCACAGAAACACTGACCCCGCCGAAGTCGGGGTCGCCTATGACCTTGAGCTTCGACGCCCATCCGCGCAGCAGCTTGATCGTGGCATTGGATTTTGATTCGCTTTCCTCTGCCGCAAAATTCGCAAAACAAATTTCCGATCTCGTGGGGATGTTCAAGATCGGCAACCAGCTGTTTACAGCCGCGGGTCCCGCGGCGGTAAAAGAGATAGCTGCACTGGGCCCCGGCATCTTTCTTGACCTCAAATTCCATGACATTCCAAATACGGTTGCTGGGGCAGTGCTTTCGGCCGCAGCCATGACCGGCGTGCAGCTGGTGAACGTGCACGCTCTCGGAGGCCCCGCCATGCTTGAGGCGGCGGTGCAAGCGATCAGCGCCGGCGTGCCTATGGGAGCTGACCGACCGCGGCTGCTTGCTGTCACTCTTCTGACGAGCATGGATCACAAGGCCATGAAAGAAGTTGGAATCGGCGGAACGCCCAAAATGCGAGTAGTGAAACTCGCGGAGCTTGCCAAGCAATCTGGAGTGGACGGCGTGGTGGCTTCAGTGCAGGAAGCCAAAGCGATACGTAAAGCTTGCGGACGGGAATTCTTGATCGTGACGCCAGGCGTGCGGCCGAAACTGAAAGAGGACGCGGCGCCGAAACGCGACGACCAGGCACGTACGGCGACACCGACCGAAGCGATCAAAGCTGGCGCCGATTATATCGTCGTCGGCAGGCCCATATTGACCGCGCAAGATCCGCGCGCCGCCGCTCAATCCATGGTCGACGAAATCGCCGCGGCCAAGTAATCTCCGGAACCCGGCCGCCTTACTTCCTCATTCAAGCTTCAAATTATCGAGTCGCGGGCGCTGGTCTGTTCGTATTGGGTAGCAGAGACCGCAGATGCTCAAGAGCGGTACTTGTTTCTCGGGCGAGACGCGCGACAAGATCTGCGGCTGATTGGCGGTGTGCCAAACGGACGCCTTGACCGGCCCAGAGAGACAAAAATTCCGCGCGATCTTGTTTAGCTGCGGCCGTGCGGAGCGGGCGAGTCAGTGCATTCTGGAGCGGAAACTGAGGAATGGAGTCTGGGCCGCCATTGGCTTCGACCTCGGTCATAAATCTGTTCACGATGCCTCGCGCGGGACGTCCCGAAAAAGCTCGGGTAACGCGCGTCTGGTTTTCACGGGCATGGAGTATGGCCTCTTTATAGGCGTTGGGCACGCCAGCTTCGCTGCACGTCAAAAAGGCAGTACCCAGCTGAATTGCGCTGGCTCCAAGCGCCAGTGCGGCGGCTATTCCTCGGCCATCCATGATTCCGCCCGAGGCAATGACGGGAATTTTAACTGCATCGACAATTTGCGGGACGAGCGAAATCGTGCCAACCATCGCGGCGCTGAAATCTCCGATAAAGGTGCCACGATGACCGCCCGCTTCACTTCCTTGCGCAACTACTGCGTCCACGCCAGCTTTTTCCAGCGCGATTGCCTCTTCGACATGTGTCGCCGTACCAATCAAGAATAAGCCGCGACGTTTGATTGCTTCGATAGCTTCCACAGGCAAAATCCCGAAGGTAAAACTGAACGCGGATGCATCTGTTTCCAAGGCTGCAACGAGCTGGTCTGAAAAAGAATTGGCGATGGGAGCCGGAGCGGAGGGGGCGGGCAAGCCAAGCTCTGCGAAGAACGCTGTGACGCGTTGCACGGCAGCTTGCGGATTTGCGATCGGATCGGGCTGGGGAAGCGGCGCAAACAAGTTTATTCCGAACGGCCGCGTCGTTTTCTGTCGAACGGCACGCCCAAGCTCGATGATTTGTGCTGGCGTACTGTACGCAGCTCCGACGAAGCCCATGGCGCCGGCGTTGCCAACCGCGGCGACAAGATTGGGGGTGTCACCTCCTCCGGCCAAGGGCGCCTGGATTACGGGATGCTCGATCTTTAGGCGCTTCGTCAAGACTGTCTCAATCCCCATGCTTGCCTCCGGAGCGGCAACGAAATTCGCGCTAATGCAGGCACTCGCCTTATGATGTCGAAGGTGCTGGCAGCGTTACAGGGCCGGGCTATCTGTTGACCAGGAGTTGCAATCTGAAAAGCGTAATTGTCGGGACGGCTGGGCACATTGATCACGGCAAATCCGCGCTCGTCGAGGCGTTGACGGGGACGCATCCGGACCGGCTCGCGGAAGAGAAACGGCGTGGAATCACGATTGATCTTGGGTTTGCGTTTCTCGAAGAGGACGGCGTGCGATTCGGTTTTGTGGATGTGCCGGGGCACGAACGGTTTGTGAGTAACATGCTGGCGGGGGCGGCGGGGATCGATTTGGTGCTGCTGGTGATTGCGGCGGATGAATCGATCAAGCCGCAAACGCGAGAGCATTTTGATATTTGCCGGCTTCTGGGCGTCACGCGAGGCGTCGTGGCGCTAACGAAAAGCGATTTGGTGGATGCGGACATGCTCGGGCTGGTCCGGCTCGAGGTGGAGGAGTATTTGCGCGGGTCGTTTCTGGAGCGGGCGCCGATTGTTCCGGTGAGCGCGAAGACGGGAGCTGGACTCGCCGAGTTGAAGAAAGCGCTGCATGCCGTCGCGGCGGAAATTCCGGGAAAGGATGCCGCGCGATACTTTCGGCTGCCGATCGATCGGGCGTTTGCGATGAAGGGCTTTGGAACGGTGGTTACCGGCACTCTGATTTCCGGGAGCGTTCGAGCGGAAGACGAAGTCGAATTGTTTCCGAGAGGCAAACGGCTGCGCGTGCGCGGCGTGCACTCCGGCGGGAAAGCCGTTGAACGCGCCAACGCAGGGCAGCGGACGGCCGTAAATCTCGCGGGAATCGATTATGCCGATGTTAAGCGTGGAATGACGCTGGCGGCGCCGGGGCGTTTTCGCACCACACGCCGGATGGATGTGTGGCTCACGTTGCTTCCCACTGCGCGCAAGTTGAAGCATCGCGCGCAGGTACATTTTCACGCGGGAACAGCGGAGACGATTGCGGAGATTCTGCTGTATGGGGAAAGCGTTCTTCCACCAGGCCAGAGTGCGTTTGCGCATTTTCGGCTGCAGGATGACGTGTTGGTGCTGCCGGGGGATCGTTTCATTGTCCGGCAATTCTCGCCGGTCATCACGATTGGCGGAGGTGTAGTGCTGGATCCACTGGCGAGGCGGCCGACGTTGAGGGATACGGGCCGCGCAGCGTTTCTTGCAACGCTCGAAAGCGGGAAGCACGAAGAGATACTCGCCGCGATGACGGACCGCGCATTGCTGGGACTAGCGCAAGAAGAGATTGCGGCGCGGACGGGCTGGCTCGATCCGGAGATTCGAGAAACGGCCCAGAGACTGGTCACGGCCAGCAGAATCAAGATCGTTTCGTCGGAGACACTGATTCTGCTGGGGCAAAAGGCGTTCGACGATGTACGGCGGAAAATTAGCGAACGAATAGAACGGTTTCACAAGGAGAACCCGCTGTCTCCGGGAATTGCGCGAGAGGATCTTCGCGCGAGCTTGGGAAAACGCGTGAGAGAGGAGACTTTTCGCGCGGCGCTCGATGAGCTGGCGAGCGAGAAGAAATTGGATGTGCAAGGCGAGCTGGTTAAGCGGGCGGGATCGCAGATTTCGCTGCAGCCGGAAGAATCGCAAGCTAAGGGAGAGATCGAGAAAGCCTTCGCTGAAGCAGGTCTGGCCGTGCCATCGGTGAAGGAAGTGCTGGCGAGGCTTTCGGTGGAGGCCAAGCGGGCGGAAAAGTTGTTGCAAATTTTGCTGCGAGAGAAGAGCCTGGTCCGCGTGAGCCCTGAGCTTATTTTTCATCGCGATGCGCTAGCTCATCTGAGGAGCCAGCTGGCCATATTTAAGAAGGCGAAGGGCGAGCGAATCTCCGTGCCGGTTTTTAAGGACCTGGCGGGGATTACGCGGAAGTATGCGATCCCCTTGCTGGAATACCTGGATCGCGAACGGGTAACACGCCGGGCCGGGGATGAGCGTGTTATCCTGTAAGCGAGCGACGAGCATAGGCTTGCCGCGCAAGACGTCCTGCGCTAAAGTTGGGAATAGTGCGGCGAGGCAGGCCGCATGGAGGTTTTTATGGGTGAACTTAGTCCTATTCATTGGCTAATCGTTCTGGCGATCATTTTGCTGCTGTTCGGTGGCCGGAAGATTCCCGAACTGGCGAAGGGTCTCGGAGAAGGCATTCGCAGCTTCAAGGAAGGGATGTCCGGCGCAACGCACCCGACGACGGCTCCCCCGCAGCAGGCTGCCCCTCCGGCTGAGAAGCCTGCGGAAGAAAAGAAAGCCTGAGCACAGTTTAGGCGGTCAACTCATCGAAATGATTTTTGTGAGGCGCTCTCATGGAGAGCGCCTTTTTATTTCATTGCGGCATGTTTTTGCGGGACTGCTCCCGGCGGGATCTTTGTGGCGAGAGTTGCGAAAACCGAGAGCATAGCGATGACGCGATGGGTTGAAGTGAAGCCGCGACAGATGCCGCGAATCAGGCCATGGCAGACCGACCTGGAGAAGTCTTTTCGGCGAGGAACTTTCTCATCGCATGGACAATTTCGGCGAGGTGCGTTTCCAAGGCGAAGTGTCCGGTGTCGAGGAATTGAACCGTTGCGTTTGGGTTGTCCTTGAGGAACGCCTTGGCGCCGGCGGGGATGAAGTAGGGATCACGTTGCCCCCAGATGGCGAGCAGCGGCGGCTGGTGCTTGCGGAAATAGTCGCGAAAGGCGGGGTAGAGTTTCACGTTGTTGGCGTAATCGAGAAACAGATCGAGCTGAATATCGATCCGGCCGGGCTGGGAAATGAGCGCGGCGTCGAGCGTGTAGCTCTCCGGCGCGATCAATTCGGGATTGGGAATGCCGACGGAATATTCGTGGCGGATGCCTTCGAGAGTGAAGGCGGGGCGTAGCGCGTTGCGATTCTCCGGTGTCGGGTTCGCCCAGTAGCGACGGATGGGCGCCCACGCATCGCCCAGACCTTCTTCGTAGGCGTTGCCATTCTGCGAAACAATGGCGGTGACGCGCTCGGGGCGGCCCATGGCGAGGCGGAAGCCTGTTGGAGCGCCGTAGTCAAAAACGTAAAGAGCGTAGCGATCGAGGTGCAAGGCTTCGGTAAAAGCCAACATGGTTCGCGCCAGGGATTCGAAGGTGTACTTGTAATCCCGAGGTGCAGGAACTTCTGTGAAGCCGAAGCCTGGAAAATCAGGGGCGATAACGCGATACCGATCTGCCAGACGCGGGATCAACTCGCGATACTGAAATGAGGACGCGGGATAGCCGTGCAATAAAAGTACGACGGGCGCGTTGGCTGGGCCCGCCTCCCGGTAGAAGACGTTGATGCCGTCCGCTTGTATGCGGCGAACGGAGGTGTAAGGCAGTTCGTTTTGGTATGCATCTGTGCTCATGGCGTGAATTTGATGCTCAGGAAGTTGTTTAGGATGCGAATTCGTGGATGGCCTTTCGGAGAATGTGAGAACGCGGCGTTAGTCTTCGGACCAGCCGAGGTCAGCCAGGGCTTGCGCAACGTGGGCCAGGGGCAGGCCGACGACGTTGAAGTAGTCGCCTTCGATGCGCGGGATGTATCGGCCGGCGCGGCCTTGGATGGCGTAGGAGCCGGCTTTGTCGTGGGGCTCTTCGGTGGCGAGATAGCGGGTGATTTCTTCGGCGGAGAGCTGGGCAAAATGGACTTGGGTGGATTCGACGAAGGAGCGGCGCTCGGCGTCGGGGAGGCGAATTAGGGTGACGCCCGTTAGGACGGCGTGGGTGCGGCCGGAGAGTTGTTCGAGCATGTGGCGGGCGTCGTCGGTGGAGCGGGGCTTGCCGAAGATGCGGTTGTCGAGAGTGACGACGGTGTCGGCGGCGAGGATGATGGCGGAGCCTGTAGCGTGGGAGGCGACGAGTTCGGCTTTGGCGTTGGCTAGGCGCTGGACGAGGTCATGGGCGAATTCGCCAGGGTAGGGCGTTTCGTCGATGGCGGAAGAGAGGATAGAGAAGGAGAATCCGGCAGCATGAAGGATTTCCGCGCGGCGGGTGGATGCGGAGGCGAGGATTAGTTTCATTGAGATTCCGGAGGGGAAGAACACTATAGCGCAAGTGCCGCGACAGCTTGGGCTTTAGTTCAGCCGAGGCAGCGGGTTAGTTTCCGGTAACCCAACTACACAGGCAAGTGAAGACTATTAGCGCGATGGCTTCACCGACTATGCATCAGCGTGGAACTATTAGTTCGAGGAGTCCTTGGAGCTCTCCTGAAGGAGATCTCTGATTTTTTGCTGAGTGGCCGCTTTATCCAGTAAACCAGGGTGCACGTCGGCTATTCTGCCTTCGCGGTCAACCAGCGCCGTCAGTGGCATTCCATCGAGACCGTACTGCTTTCCCAGTCCCTCGTTGCCAATCACGATAGGGTAGTTCACCTTTTTCTGTTTAAGCCAAGGCCTCACCGATTTCCAGCCGCCATCGTCCATTGAAATACCGATGACCACAAGTCCTCTGGCCTCATACTCCTTCTGAAACTCAACCAACCAGGGAATCTCCACTTGGCAGCCATGGCACCAAGTCGCCCAAAAATTCACCAGAACCACTTTTTCCTTGAGGTCAGTGAGCTTGACATCCTTGCCGTCCGCATCTTTCAAATTGAAATCCGGTGCCAGAGTGCGCCCACTTGGTGGTTTGAGGTTGGCCTGGGCGGGTGCAGACGGCAAGAGGCTTTGCCAAACTGCGACGGAGCATTCAAGACACCGATGCGCGAGCACTTTTGGAGAAGGGAGAACCACTAGGCAGAAGCAAACGACGACGGCACCCGCAGCCGCAAATACCCACCTTTTGTTAAGCCAGCTTCCCCGGACCCGCAACTCTCCAATCCGCAATAAACCGGCATTTACATCTGGTTCCCATTCGGCGCCAGGGTCGAGCACGGCTAACCGTTCATACACCCAACCGTCACTTCGAGATGAGCTATTCGTGTCCATGTCTCTTGATGTACTCCTTTCGGAACGATTCCTCTGCCCGGCTCATCAGAGTTCCGACCGATGCCGGATTCAAGTTGAGAATAGAAGCCACTTCTTGGTAGCTAAAATCATGGCTACGCAGGAGTAAGAATTGTGCCTCGCGTGGTTTCAGGATGCTCAGCACGGAGCGGACTTTATCCTGCTTCTGAGACACAGTATGGATATCCTCCGGGGTAGCCGCTGGGGGCCGTGGTTGGGCCCATGCGAGCATGCGTTCATAGTGTCCCCGACGCCTTTGCCGTCGGAGTTCGTCTAAACCGGCGCGAACTGCGACCCGATACAGCCAGCCTTCTACGTTCTCACTCTGCGCTTTGTGATTACGCCATAACTTCAGAAACACTTCTACAGCGAGTTCCTCGGAGCGTGCGCGGTCTCGGACAGCGCGTGCAATCACGCGGGCGACTCGGCCATAGTGGGCGCGGAAGAGCGCCTCAATATCTAAATGCGTCTCATTGGCACTCGAATCAGCGACCGCTTCGCTTGATGTGTTCACAATGTACATAACGCCGCTCGACGCAAATTTGTGACAGGATCCTTCGGTTCTTTCTGCCTACTATGGCATTTTCAACGGTTTGCAACCGGCCTGGCCATAAGCATCGCTTTGCCATGTTCACATGCTTGGTAAACGCGGTAACCGGAAGCTGACCCTCTACCGCAGCCAAAGAGGCGGGGCGACTTCCGGAGGTGTCGCGCTTGAGTTTGGTGGCCAGCGTCAGATGACGACGGATTCCTGGTATTCGCCGAAGACGTGGCGGAGGGCGTCGGAGATTTCGCCGACGGTGGCGTGGGCTTCGACGGCGGTGAGAATGGCGGGGAGGAGATTTTCTGAGGTAGAGGCGCGGCGCTGGAGTTCGGTTAGGGCGGATTTGGTACGAGTGGAATCGCGCTTGGCGCGGAGGGCGTTTAGGCGGGCGATTTGCGAGCGTTCGATTTCGGGCTCGATGCGGAGCGTGGGAATGGTGCGTTCTTCTTCTGCGATAAAGTCATTCACGCCAACGATGATTTGTTCCTTGGATTCGATGGCGCGCTGGAAATCGTAGGCGGCTTTTTGGATTTCGCCCTGGACGAAGCCGGATTCGATGGCGCGGAGCATTCCACCCATCGCGTCGATTTTTGAAATGTAATCCATGGCGCCTTGCTCGATTTCGTTGGTGAGGTGCTCGATGGCGTAGGAGCCGGCGACGGGATCGATGGTGTTGGTGACGCCGGTTTCGTAGGCAATGACTTGCTGCGTTCGAAGAGCGATGAGCGCGGCATCCTCGGTGGGGAGGGCGAGAGCTTCGTCCATGGAATTAGTGTGGAGGGACTGGCAGCCGCCGAGAGCGGCGGCCAGGGCTTGAATGGCTACGCGGACGATATTGTTTTCGGGTTGCTGGGCGGTCAAGGAGGAGCCGGCGGTTTGTGCGTGGAAGCGGAGGAGGAGCGAGCGAGGATCCTGGGCATGAAAACGGTCGCGCATGATTTTCGCCCAGAGGCGGCGAGCGGCGCGGTACTTGGCGATTTCTTCGAGGAGGTCGCTGTGAGCGTTGAAGAAGAAGGAGAGTTGCGGAGCGAATTCGTCAACGGCGAGACCGGCGTCGAGTGCGGCTTGGACGTAGGCGATGCCGTCGGCTAGCGTGAAGGCGACTTCCTGGATGGCGGTCGAGCCGGCTTCGCGAATGTGATAGCCGGAGATGGAGATCGTATTCCACTTGGGGAGATTGTCGCGGCACCAGGCGAAGATGTCGGTGACGATGCGCATGGCGGGGCGCACGGGATAGATGTAGGTGCCGCGGGCGATGTATTCCTTGAGGATGTCGTTTTGGACGGTGCCGGAAATTTTGGCGAGATTGGCGCCCTGTTTTTTGGCGACGGCGACGTAAAGGCAGAGAAGGATGGCGGCGGTGGAGTTGATGGTCATGGAAGTGGAGACTTTTTCAAGAGGGATGCCGTCGAAAAGAGTTTCCATGTCTTCGAGGGAATCGATGGCCACGCCGACTTTGCCGACTTCGCCGAGGGCGAGAGGATGGTCGGAGTCCATGCCGATTTGCGTTGGTAAATCGAATGCTACGGAAAGGCCTGCTTGGCCTTTGCTGAGGAGATAGCGATAGCGCTGGTTGGATTCGACGGCGGTGCCAAAGCCGGCGTACTGGCGCATGGTCCAAAAGCGGCCGCGGTACATGGTGGGGTAGATGCCGCGGGTGAAGGGGAATTCGCCGGGGTAGCCAATGGACGATTCGGGGTCCGCGCCAGAAAGATCGTCTTGGGTGTAGAGGCGATCGATGGGTAGGCCGGAGAGGGTGGTGAAGAGATCTTTGCGTTCGGGGGAGAGTTTAGTTTTTGTGTTCGACATTTTTGCGCCAATATCAAAAGCCAACTGAGAACAGCCAAATCAGGAACGGGCACGGCATGCCGTGCCATTACGATTACAATTTGCGCGCGCGGCGGTAGGAACTTACCGCGAAAAAAAAGAATAACAATGCGACGACAACCGTTGTGGCAATGAGCCAGTGGGCGACGTCGCGGGTCCAGGAGCGCAGAGCCAGACTGAGCCAGGAGAGGCCGAGGACCGCAAAGACCGCACCCACGACCTCGAGGATTAGCTGCTTCAAGGCGCGCCAGAAGCGCTGGAAACCTCCTTGATGGGGCGCTGCTGCAGGGGAAGTGGCGGCCGAAGACATGAGTGCATTTTAGCGTGAATTCTGCAATTGAGGGAGCGTGGTTGCTAAATGCATGGGGTTTGGTGATTCGTGAGGGGCGGAAACCATGCGCTAGAGGAGCTGGGCGTAGGAGGCAACAATTCCACTGTCTCGAGATAAGACGACGCGAGATAGGGCGAAGTGGCACTAAGAAGGCTATCTGACCTGAACGAAGGGGCTGTGAACCTATTGGAGACAACGCAAAACGAGGTGGCTTGTATCCAAAGAAATGCGGGCCTAGAATGACAAATGAAGTGAAGGGGAGCGCCCTTGCAACTCGACGATCACCTGAAAAACTTGCTCCGTGAATTGGGACACGCGATCAACGACACGGTGTCCGACTCCGACAGAATCACCGGCGCTATAGCAGGGGTGCGCGCGCATGGATACGATATTGTGCTGAAGCTGGATGCGACGATCGGATTAGCCAAGCGCGATGCCGCGGCGGCGGAGGCGTCAAAACTGACAACACAGGACCGGCGGTTTTTGGAATCGCTACGGATTCAGGTCGACCAGGAATCTTTCGATCAAGTTCCAGACAAGAAACCGGCCGCGCGGCTGACGATGACGCCACAGGACGTACGGTTTCTGAAATCCCTGCGGATTGCGACGGACGATATCGAATGAAGACAATCGCAAAAATCGGTGGAGTTGGTCTCGCGGCCATGGTGGTGGCTGGACTCTGCGGCGCGCCGGTGCGTGCACAGGTTCCCGAGTTGGTCAAACCCGTTATTGTGGATACAGCTGTGCCGATTATCGTGAACACAATTAAGCCGAAATCGAAGACGGCCGGTCTGGGCAAGTTCGAAGGCTATGTGACGCAGGCCAACACCGCGCAGATTACGGTCCGTGCGAAGGGGAACGACCTGGGCCTCGAGACGTTTACGCTTTCCCAACAAGTATCGGCAAAAATGCAAGTGATCATCGACAAAGGCGGCTATCAGTACGGCGACAAAGTCACCGTGTATTACGATCCGACCACGAAGAAAGCCTTGAAGATCACCGGCAAACCGTCGAAGCCGCTCTGATTTACGGAGCAGAGTCATGCTTCGTCCGCCCGCTGTTTCCGGCCGATTTTATCCTTCGAATCCTATTGAACTCACATCACTCGTTCGGGAATGCGCCAAACCCGACGACCAACCCCGCGAGCCGGCGAGCGTAAAGGCCTGCCTGGTTCCGCATGCGGGGTACGTCTACTCGGGGCGCGTGGCGGGCGCAGTGTATGCGCGGATGGCGATACCGAAGAAAGTTCTGATTCTCGGCGTGCGTCATTACCCGCGCGGAGAGAAGGCTGCGATTTTATCGAGTGGGGCGTGGCGGACTCCGCTGGGCGATGCGCCGATCGACGAGCCGCTAGCGGAGGCATTGCTGGCAGCTTGCCCGCTGCTTCGAGAAGACAGCGTGGCGCACAGCTCCGAGCACTCGCTTGAGGTACAAATTCCCTTTTTGCAAGTTCTACAGCCAACGTTTTCTTTTGTGCCGATTGCGCTCGGAACAGTGCGCTTCGAGGATCTTGTGACCGTGGGCGAAGCGATTGCAGAAGTGCTTGCGGACTCCAGGGAAGAAATTCTGCTGTTGACGACTTCGGACTTGAATCATTACGAAGATGACGCAACAACACGTGTGAAAGACGGAAAAGCGATCGACCAGATACTAGCCATGGATGCGCCGGGGCTTTACGACACCTGTCGGAATGAGGCGGTTTCCATGTGCGGACTTGGGCCAGGCGTCGCGATGCTCACCGCACTGAAAAGGTTGGGAGCAAAACAAGCGGAACTGGTGCGCTATGCAACTTCAGGAGATATTTCCGGAGATTTCAGCGCTGTCGTCGGATACGCCGGAATGCTCTTCTTCTAACGATATGCGTTCAAAACGCAGGTGGCTGCGACATTTTATTGCAAAAGAAAAACGGCTCCAAATCCCGGAGCCGTTTTTTCATTCCAGAATCAAGAATAAAGATGGCTTCAGTGTGGACGCCCACCGCCGCCACCCGAGGGAGCGGACACATGTGGAGCAGACGCGGAAGGCGCAGATGAACCACGCGAAAAACCACCGGCGCCTCCGCTGCTGAAGCTGCCGCCGCTCGAAGAGCGCGGCGCGGGTGGTGGAACCATGCCGCGAGCCGAAGAAGGCGCCATAGGTACGCGCGTGCTCGCCGATCGTGATGGAAAGTTCCTTCCCTCTTGCGGGACGCGATCGTTTCTAGCCGTCCCGACTTCGTTCCTGCCGCCGAAAGCTTCCGTACCATTTCGCGGAGAAAGCCGTGCCGTGCTTGCGGTTGCAAAACGATGTTCGACAGGATCGTAGGCGATGGAAGAATTGCCGCTCAGGGAAACGATGCGTGTGCCGCCATTTCCCTCCAGGATCGAGCGTGAGGTGCGTGTGGGTGCAGTTGCAGCAACGAGACCGCTGCTCATGGCGTCACGCGGAGGCGATTTCACGGTCTGCCATTGTTGCCCGTGCCCGGCGGCTGCCGACAAAAGCGGTTGCGTCGCGCCCTTACTAGCCTCGAGCGAAAACACTCCGTGCTCCAAATTCAGAGGAGGTTTGCCTGCCTTATCGAGCGGATTCATCGGCACGATACCGAGCTTGCCGTTTTGGCGAACGAACACGGCAGTGGATGCTTGATAGAGAGGGCGAGGCGGATGGACGACGGGGACAGGACGCCTTCTCGGGTTACCGCTGAATCCTCCGAGACCAAAATAAGCCGGCGGCGAATAGAACCACCCGCCACACGAAGAGTCGAAGAGCCAACCGCCATAATGATAAGGCGCCCAGCCCCAAGGCTGAGAGCTTGCGAACGTCCAGCCGAAGCCGGGATCCCACAACCATTGGCCTGACGAGAACGGTGACCAGCCGAGGCCTACGCCGAACGGCTGCCAGCCATAGCCAAAGGATCCGCAGGAAAACCAAGAACCGTAGGTGTATAGATCAGCAAAACCTGGAACGTACGAGCCCGAATTGGTGTACTGAAGCGAAGCGTTGGTCGCCGCAGAAATAGTATCAACGCGGCCGGAGACCCAGTGGTCGAACTCGTCACCAGCAGGAAGCTGACCGATGCTTATGGAACCATCGCCGGCTTTCATGGAAAGCGCGTGGCCCTTGGCGAGCTGCGTGGATTCTTTTTTGTGTAGGACGGAAGCGCGGCCGGTGAGAACGGCAACATCGCTGCCGTCGTCAAAATTGTTGACGCGGAATGAGCCTTTACCGTTGGCGACGACGGTGAAATCGCCGCCAGTAACGCTAAAATAGTCCTCGCCGGAAGGGTTGACGTAGAAGGAAGCTGAACCCTGGCGGAGAACGAGGCGAGTGGTGCGGGCACCGTCGTCAAGAGAGAGGTCGTAAAATTCGAGAACGGTGTTCGCGTTCAGGAAAGCCATCGCGCCATTTTCAAATTCGACCTCGACGCGGCCATCGTCCGTGGCGAGAACGTAGCCTTGGCGGACGGGCAGATTGGCCTCCGCTTTTTCCCAGACGGCTTTTTGATCCGCGAGGGGGTCTCCTTTGGCGTCTCGAGTAAAACGCACATCACCCTGCACCAAGCTGAGGCGAATAATGCGGGCATGGCTGGAGTCCGCGAGCGCCGGACGAACGCCGGCCGAGAAAGCGAAGAACAAGGAAAAGGAGACTACCGAACGAAACGTGGTGCGGCAAATCATGTGTCACCCCCATCGGGGACGCTGGCCGAACTGCTATCTAGTAAGACGGACGGCAGGCGGGACAGGTTGCGCCCGTGTGACCTTACGGCAATGGTCTCGCCGCATGCGGGCTGCGTCAAGCGAGGAATAGCAATCGCGCGAAGCCAGAGAACGTGCCGAGGAACAACGTAACGCTGGGCAATTTGAATCATCCAAAACATTCATGCAGTCACGTGTTGACATGAACGGGGTGGATCGCTAGTTTCAAAATGAGAGAATATCCGCCAACTTTTGCGCCGTGTCCCGGGGGCCCCGGCGAAATCAAAGGAACTGTTCACTCGAACGAGGTTGCTTACGGAACCGAAGTCCTGAAGTCTGAACATCTGGGGGGTGTAATCATGAGGGGTATTTACAGAATAATTGGAGGGGTGTTGTTGCTCGCAGGGATGCTGGCGGGCGGAAAAGCATATGGACAAGGCGGCGCGACCGGGGCCATCAGCGGTGTGGTCGTGGACAGCAGCGGCGGATCCATTGCCGACGCCGACGTGCAGATTATCGATGCGCGCACGGAATCGATTGTGCGCAAACTGCAGACCAACACCGATGGAATTTTCGTGGCAACGCTGTTGCCGCCGGGAAATTACACGGTGATTGTGGGTAAAACGGGATTTGCGGAAGCGAGAGCCACGGAGATCGAAGTGCGCGTAACGGAAACGACGCGTGTAACCATCACTCTGAAACCTGGAACGATATCGGAAAAAGTTGAGATTTCGGCGCAGGTGACGACGGTCGAAACGAGCAACGCCACGACCGGCCAGTCTCTGGGCACAGCCACAATCCGCGAGCTTCCGCTTGCGACGCAGAACTATCAGCAGTTGCTGACGCTTTCCACCGGCGCGCAAAGCGAACTAAATGCCGCCGCCCAGCTTGGACGCGGCAGCGTAAAACTATTTGTGAACGGCCAGCGCGAGGACAACAATAATTTTCTGATCGAAGGAATCAGCGCGACGGACTACAACGTTGCGCAAGCCACCTATGTTCCGCTACCCAATCCCGACGTTATCCAGGAGTTCAAAGTTCAGACGTCTCTATACGATGCGAGCCAAGGGCGCGACGGCGGTGGAAACGTTAACGCGATTCTAAAGTCGGGGACAAGGGAATTCCATGGCGACGCCTACGAATTCTTCCGCAACACCGTTTTGAACGCCAACGATTTCTTTTTGAATGGTGAAGGGCTGGCTCGCCCCGAGATCAATCAGAACATCTTTGGCGGAAGCCTCGGCGGGCCGGTGGTAAAGGAGAAACTCGGCTACTTTTTCCTGAATTACCAGGGCACGCGACAGAAGAGCGGTGATTCGCCGGGCACGCTCATCAGCACGACAATCCCTTCGCTTCCGGCGGACAGGTCGGAGGCTTCGATTTCGCAGGCCTTTTTCGGAAACACGACGACGCCGATCGATCCGGTGGTGCTCAAATTGCTAAATTTTCAGAGCAACCAGTTTGGAGGGACGTCGAATGGGTTCCTGATTCCGAGCAGCGATCCTACGACGGGCGCGTTCGCCATCAGCCGTCCTGGGAAGTATACAGACGACCAGTTCACGACCAACTGGGACCGCGAATTCCGCAGCGGCAAGGACAAACTTTCCGCGCGCTTTTTCTTTTCCGATTCGGAAAGTTTTCTTCCCTTCGGCGGCGGCGACCTGCAGGAATCTCTTGGCAGCACGCTTGCCAGCAGCGTCAGCTCTTCGTCGCTGAATTTCCCGTTCGATACGCCCGTGAAAGCCCGCTTTTTGAATATCACGGAGACGCATCTCTTTTCGCCGACACTCGTAAATGAATTCAGGTTCGGCTTCGTGCACATCAACGACGTGTTGAGCAACGTCGCGCCTGTCACCACAACGGACCTGGGAATCGACCGGCCGACGAACAGCGTGACGGACTCGATCTACAAGTTTATTTTCGAGAGTTCAGGGTTCGAGATCGGGCCGGCGCCGTTCGGAAACCAATCGCAGGACCAGAACAACCTCAACTTTGTGGACACCGTGAGCTGGGTGAAGGGCGCGCATGTGTTCCGCTTTGGCGGCGAATTCACCCACGTGAATTTGAACAAAAACTTTCCGCAGGTGTTCAATGGCGAGCTGTTCTTCACCAATACGCCAGCGGGGGCGGGGCCGTTGCCAGGAGTCGCAACAACCGACTTCCAGAATTTTCTTCTGGGCGCTCCGGAATTCAGCTTCGGGGGCGGTGGACTCTCCAATCACGAATACCGGTCCAATAACTATGCCGTCTTTGCGCAAGATGACTGGAAAATCCGGCCCAATCTGACGTTAAACTTGGGGTTACGAACTGAAATTTTCGGGGCGTTTCACGACGATCTCTGCCACATTGGGAATCTCGATCCGTCGTTGGCGAATGCAGGGGAGTTCCCCTTCATCTACCCATCTTGCGTGAACAAACTAAACTTGACTGGATTGACCGGCGACGCGAATGACACGACGTTCAACAACAATTATTCTACGAATCTCGGCCCGCGCGTCGGTCTCGCTTACGACCTCTTCGGCCATCACAACACGACGATTCGTGCCGGATACGGCATCTATTACGTGCGCGAAGACGTCGGTACCGCGGACCAGTTGTCGTTTGAAACGCCGTTTCTTCCAGTGGCATTCGGTGGGGGCTCGCCCGGGTGCCTGGGAACCTATTTCTCCGCAACGCCGTTGCCAGGTTGCCCGAACCCCAACCCGAACGCGCTGCCGCAAGCTGGCACACTGGATCCGAATTTTGTTCCGTGCTTGAACGTATTCCAGGGTTTCCCTGGAGGGGACACGACGCAGACTGCGAATTATGGAACGGCTGGCGGGAACGGCTGCCCGGGGCCACTTAATTCGCTAGGCATCTTCGGATTGTCGGTGCCGCGTCACTTTGTCGTGCCCAGCACGCAGCAGTGGAACTTGACCGTTCAGCGCTCGCTGGGAAGGCAATGGGTGCTAGAAATCGGCTATGTGGGCACGCACTCCGTTCACCTTCGCGAAACGCGCGACAGCCTGGAATCGCTGGATGCGACATCGCAGAATCCGGTGGTGGTCGACGGCAACTCGATCACGACAAACACCTTCGACAACGCCATTGCCCGTTCGGCCGCGCAAGGCATCAACGGCTACAGCGGATTCCAACTGTTCGCCAACGATGCTTACTCGCACTACAATTCGCTCCAGACGACATTATCGCGGCGCTGGGGCGCCGGCTATTTCCAGGCGGCTTACACATTTTCCAAGTCCACGGACGCTACCTCGACCGGCAATACCGCCTTCAACACGGCGTTCAACGACGAATCCACGCTGAACGATTCGCGTGGTCTTTCTGACTTCGACCGCACACACCGGCTGGCCGCGAGTTACCGCTACGAATTGCCATTTTTCAAATCCGCCGAAGGAATAACCCACAAAGTTCTGGCGGGATGGGCAGTTAGTGGCATTACCATCATTCAATCAGGTGCACCGTTTTCGGTCCTCGATTCCGGCGCAGGAACGGCGTTTCTGGGTGCGGGATCCGCACCAGGTGTATTGACTGCCAGCCTCGCGCCGAGCGCTACGATGTCGAGCGGGCTCAGCACGGGGAGCATCGGCTCTCGCGTCAATGGGTACTTGAATCCCGCGGCGTTCGCCACGGCGCCGCTGCTGTACCCGGCGCAGTGCGATCCTGTACATAACCCCAACTTCTGCACCACTGGTTTTGGAAACCTCGGGCGCAACACCTTCCGAGGTCCGGGCCAGCAGAACTGGGACTTCTCATTGATGAAGAACTTCAAGATCACCGAGCGGCAGGAGCTGCGGTTCACGACCGACTTTTTCAACATTTGGAACCATGCGAACTTCGGCAACCCAGCCTTCACCGACGTGGAAAGTTTTCAGTGCGCGGCCGGGACGCCGAATTGCGTGAATGGAATCTTGACGACGTCTCCCTTTGGCAAAATTACCAGCACGGTGGGAACGCCGCGTTTGATCCAATTCTCGCTGCGATATTCCTTTTAGGCGCGGGGGAATAAAAATCGTCCCAGGGGCACGAGCGTCCGTGCCCCTGCTTTTCTTGGCGGATATTCGCTTGGCTTTGTGAAGCGGCTCATGCAGCCTTGCCACGCACTTCTTGCGCCAAAATGATAGGATTCTGCGGAGCACTATGCCACGAATTGCATCACGCGTTTCACAACTGAATGGCGAAGGGGCGCTGGCCGTTTATTCGCGTGCGAAGGATCTCGAGCGTGGAGGGCGCTCGATTATTCACCTTGAGTTAGGGGAACCCGACTTCCATCCTGCGGCCTCGGTAGTGGACGCCGTGCGTGCAGCTGTTGCGGCTGGACGGGACCGTTATGTGTCCCCGCGAGGCATCCCCGCGCTCCGCGAGGCTATCGCGGACTATCTGAAGCGGACGCGGCGATTGCAGGTGACGCCGGAACAGGTTTTGGTGGCGCCAGGCTGCAAGATGGCGCTCTCGTTGGCAATGATGGCACTGATCGAGCCGGGCGACGAAGTGCTATACCCCGATCCAGGATTTCCAATTTATCCATCGTTCACGCGCGGGCTGGGTGCGAAAGCGGTGGGATTCGGGTTGGAAGAGAGAAACAGCTTTCAGCCTGATCTGGACGAGATTGCCGCGAAGATCACGCCCCGAACGACCGGCTTGATTTTTAATTCGCCGAATAACCCGACGGGAACGGTGTTCAGCGCCGATGCGCTGAGAAACATTGCCGAGCTGGCCGAGAAACACGACCTTTGGATTATTTCTGACGAAATCTACGCGCGGATTTTGTTTGGCGGCGAATACGAGTCGCTCTGGTCGTTACCCGGCATGGCGGAGCGAACAGTGATCATTGATGGATTTTCGAAGAGTTTTGCGATGACGGGCTGGCGGCTGGGTTACGCGGTGGCGCCAAAACACGTCGTGGACGCCATGGATTTGCTGGTGCTGAATACATTCACTTGCGTAGCAGAATTTACGCAAGTTGCGGCGGTCGAGGCGCTATGCGATAGCACCCATGCCGTGGATGCGATGGTCGCGGAATACCGTAGGCGCCGGGATCTATTCGTCGCCGGACTCAATAACATTCCGGGGTTCCGATGCCAGTTACCGGGAGGCGCATTCTACGCGTGGGTGAATGTCGAGGACACGGGGTTGGCTGCGGAGCAAATCGGGAAGCTTCTCTTGGAGGAAGCAGGCGTCGCGGGGATCGCTGGGGCGGCGTTCGGTCCGGGCGGTAAAAACTATTTGCGGTTTTCGCTGGTGAGCGCTCGCCATTTGCTGGAAGAGGCACTGGAGCGCATGCAGCGGATCTCTTTGCATTGGCGCACGGCAGTGGTGAGGTAGGACAGACATTCTTGTCTGTCGGGTTTTGCGAAGAAAGAGCATCTAGGCAAGTAAACGAAGTAGAAGAACGCACAAAGAATAATGACAGACAAGAATGTCTGTCCAACGTAGCAATTCCTGGGGGAACGGAATGAAGAGAAGTTCAATGCATCTTGGCATGATGGCGGTTCTTGGCGCCATAGCGATGCTGCTGTGCGCAGAAAAGGGGGCAGCGCAGGCCAAGCCCTTCGCGGGCGCGGACGTGCCGAAAATTTACGAACGTCTTTTGAAAGAGATCGACCAGATTCCGATTATCGACAACCACTCGCACGCTACCTTTCCCGACGATTCCGACATGGATGCGCAAGCCGCTCCCCCGGAAGAGAGCACGGTTCTGCGTTTGCGAGAGGACAATCCGGAATTTGTCGCCGCTGCCAAATCGCTTTTCGGCTACCCGTACGATGATTTCAGCCCCGAACACGCGAAGTGGCTTATCGAAAAGAAGAAGGCGGCAGAAGCAGGAGGCGGTACCGCTTATTGGGACAACATTCTCGACAAACTAAATATCGAGACGTGTCTCGCGAACCGCGTGGCTTTTGCGCCGTATCTCGATCCCAAGCGTTTCCATTGGGTTTTCTTTGTGGATTCGTTTCTTTTTCCTCTCGACAACCGCGACCAGACGGGGAAGAACCCGGACATGGGCGTGTACATACCGCTGCAGGAAAAAGTACTGCACCGCTACATGAAGCAGGAAAACCTGAACGCCCTGCCGGCAGACCTCGCGGGATACGAAGCCTTCGTGCGACAGACTGTCGCTGACAATAAGCAGAAAGGCGGAGTAGCGATGAAGTTTGAGGCCGCTTACTTCCGCTCGCTCTATTTCAGCGACCCGCCTCGCGAAAAGGTCGCCGCAATTTACTCTCGCTTCCATTCCGGGGGCGTTCCAACGGAAGAAGAATACAGGACGTTTCAGGATTACATCTTTCGGGTCCTGGTCGTCGAAGCCGGCAAATTGAATCTTTCCGTGCATTTTCACAGCGCCGTCGGCATCGGCGATTACTTCAGCATGCGTAACGGCAACCCGCTGAACCTCGAAAATGTGGTACGCGACCCGCGGTATAGCAAAGTAAACTTTGTGCTGATTCACGGGGGTTATCCTTATACCCTGGATATGATCTGGATGACGGCGGCGAAGAACGTCTGGACGGATTCGTCGCTCATGGGCTACTACGTTTATCCCTCGGAATTAAAACGCATTTTGAAGCAGTGGATTTCTCTTTATCCCGAGAGAATCATGTATGGCTCCGACGCATTTCCCTTCAACGAGGCGGTAGGCGCCGAGGAGACCATGTGGCTGGCGGCGCGGTCGGCGCGGACAGCAATCGCCGGCGCGCTCGCCGAACTCGTTTCGGAAGGCGCGTTCAGCGAGGAAAAGGCCCTCGAGCTGGCGCGGATGTATCTTCACGACAACGCGGCAAAGTTATATGGAGAGAAACCATGAGCGCTGCTTCTGAGCTGAAATACATCCCCTGGAAGAGCGTCCAACGCGAGCAACTCAATCCGCTGATCGACCGTGAAATGGTGGTCGGAGATAAAATTATGCTCGCCCGCGTGTTGATGAAGAAAGGCGCGCACGTGCCCTTGCACCATCATCACAACGAGCAAGTGACTTACATCCTGGAAGGAGCCTTGCAATTTGCCGTTGATGGGAAAGAAATCGTGGTGCGAGCTGGGGAAGTGCTTTGCATTCCTCCGCACATGCCCCACGAAGCCTGGGCTATTGAGGATACTGTCGATTTGGACGTCTTCAATCCACCTCGGGAAGACTGGCTGAACAAAACTGACGACTACCTGAGGCACGGCCGATAGGGGCTGATGCCTTCTCGGGATTTACCACTTGTTCTCTAAAGGGCAACCCTCTCTGCCCCGTTTTAATTTGTACCAGCGAGCGAAAGAACGTAGACAAAGGCCCTTGCTCTTGTTTACCGTAGCAGAGTGGGCTGATTCCAGGCGTGGGGTCAAACCTCTGAGGGGAAAATGATGAAGAGGCAACATGTGGTCGTGCTGTTAATGCTTGGGCTTGGGTCGGCTTGTGCTGCTCACGCGCAGGACGTAATTTCAAACGCCACGCCGGAAAACCGCAACGTGGCAGAAGAATTTTCCGCGGCGCCGGCGACGAACGCCACGCCATTTCAACTTCTAGACGCGGGGATGCTCTCGCCGTCTATAAGCCTCACTCCGCTGCCGACTTTTGCATCACCGATGCTGACGGCTGCACCGGCAGCCACTCCGTTGGCAGCTCCCGTTCCCGCCGCGGATCCCGCTCCAGCCCCTGCTCCGGAACCACGGTTTCTTTTTGGTGGGCGGGACGACTACCGCTGGCAGCTCGCGGTTGGGGTGGATTGGCTGAGATTTCGATCCTCGATTTTCAACGCCAGCGCCGTCGGCGTCGATAGCTCGGTAACCTATTTCATGAACAACTGGTTTGGGATTGAAGGAGACGTCGCCACCGGATTCGCGCCGCAAATTTTCGACAAAGAGCACGTGAAACTCCTCGTATATGGCGCCGGCCCCAAGATCGCTTGGCGAGAGAACAAGTGGGAACCCTGGGCGCACGCCATAGTGGGCGGAGCGCACGAACAGCCGCAGACCGCAGGCAATAGCAGAAATGCCTTTGCCGTGGAAGTAGGCGGCGGCACGGACTATCGTTTCAATCCGCGGTTTTCGGGGCGGCTGGAAGCTGATTGGGTACGCACCAGCTTTTTTAGCCAGTCTCAAAATAATTTCAAGCTTATGGCTGGCATCGTTTTCCACTTCTAAGGCGTAAGGTCAGGTTCCGTCGGCAGTTCCCTTTACTTGCAAGCGGTCGCAGTTGCTCTCCTTGGATCGCGACTAACCGCCCCGCAAGGTCACCTTTCCATCTTGGAAAAATTAGAGGCAACCGTACGCACGAATGCCGAATGAGCTCTCGAACCAGTATTCTCCTGCGATTTAGGTGTTCAAGCAACCGGCATATGGGACCGTAGTCCGATTCATACCACTCCGTCGGAATATCTTTCACTGCTTCAAGAATGTCCTCGAACTTCATCTCGTTTTCTAACCTGCTCAGCCACGGTTCAAAGTCGTCCATGCCCTTAATGTTTCGGTACACGGTTTTGTTGCCATAGAGGCCGCGCAGGGGCGCGTCAGGAAAGGTCCATTCCACCGAGTTGAAACAAAAACCTTGATCAATTCCTACCATTGAGTATTTCGCCCCTCCCCGAAGACGGAACACGAATTGTCGTCCGTCGCAATTACAAGTCCATTTGTCGAAGACAACCATTCCGGCAAAATCGCGCCAGTTTTGAATGGTACTAAGCTTATCAGTCGCCACATTCTCGAGCACCCAGCCCTTATGCGGATTCCCAAAATATCGTGACCCGAATTGAAATCCTGATGAACACGGTACACGGTGTCTCGGCAAGTCCACCACAAGATCAGGGGTACGGTCGATGAGACGTTGCGACACGTCGACTATAGCTGTCGGGGTCGTCGGCAAATCTAACTTTTCCATTAGCCGAACCGCGAGTAGCTCGTTCACGAGCGTTCTAATGTGCTGCGGATTGTTTTTGAATTTGACGACGTAGAAATGGCCATCAGAGCATCGCATGAGATGGGCTTGCGAGCCTCCGCGCATCTTGATGATGTGTTCAACAGCTTTTACGTGTGCACGCTTCGACACACAAACACCATCGTCATACGACGCCCAAGTCAGAGCAGACATAAGAGAGCCCCCTCAATAGCTATACGATATATTGCATATATTACATACGTGTATTTGTATGTCTATTAGTAATACTACGTAGAATTGTGGAAAAGCTCGTCCCGCGGTGAGGATTAGAGTTCAACTATTTTCTTTTTGACGGCATATAGCATCAAATCGCTCATAGAGCGAAATCCGAGCTTTCGCATAATAGAAGCGCGATGCACTTCAGCCGTTCTGATGCTGATACCGAGATTACCAGCGACAATTTTATTGGGGTTTCCCTTTGCGAGAAGAGCGATCACTTCGCATTCGCGCCTTGAAAGTTTAGGCTTGATAGAGTTTTGCAACTGGAGATTCTTTCTTTTCATCCGAATGCACCTCCATCCGCTGAACGGGGGCGTCATTCCCGGAATGCATGAGACATTTGCAGACAGAACTGAAAACACCTCCGGTCTATGAATGCTTAGAAAGTCGGCTTCCGTCGAAATCGTAAAATGTTTCGATAAACTTGGTTTTGTTAATCTTCTCGACCAATTTATCAGCGACGATTTCCAATTGTTGAAACAACCCAATCCCGCGCGCAGGTCTCCGTAGCATTACGATAACTGTTTCTGAGAGCATTTCCTCCCCATCGCTCTTTTCATCGCGCTCCTTCACATACCAGAATCCCGCCGTTACCATCTCGGTTTTGCCGGAGGATTTCTCAGCCGGATAAGAAATCGGTCGATCTCCCAGGACGAGATGAAATGTTTCTCCATCTGACCGAGATATAATCGGAGGGGGCATTCGTTGATTCGCTCGACGAAAGGATCACGACCCTTGATTTTGCAATGCGGACATGATTGGAAATTTCTGAATAGCCCCCTCGACGGTTTAAGTTTTTCCAGTGATTCACGGTAAGAAGGCCAGTGCAGTCTTAGATGGAATTCGGTCACGCCCATACTCCCTCCAAGTTCAACAAGGTCACTGCGCGGGGAAAGTACATTGTAGCTGAGTTATATACAAATATATTACACTTGTCAATATATTAGTATTACGGATAAGTAGAGTCACTGGTCTACTCTCAAGGGCTGGACATACGTCCACTGTGCCGCCTTGAAACACATTTATGGCTTTGCATTTTCTTGGCCATTGATTTGAATTCTTTGATTTGCGGGCAAATGGCTTGGAATCGATTATTAGAACTGTTCCATTTCGGGGCAAGGTTCCCAAAATGAAATACCATAACGGGAATTCCGCCTGCACAATTCCCGAATATATAGCAAAGCAATGATATTTATTAGTTAAGTATTCTGGCAAAGAGATTGCAAACCTCCTCCTCGACGTAGAAGCGGAGGTCTTGTGAAACTCTTACTCGTTCTTAGCTCCGTGTTGTTGCTTGCAAAAGGAACGATTGCTCAAAGCTCGATGGCATTGGCCGATGAGGGCATTCATCACATGTCCTCCACTTCTCCTCTAGAACAAAGCAGAGACTTTAACAAGACCGTCGTCCCCATTACTAAGCTTCAGTCCTACGGTGTTTTACAAACGGTAAAGTTTGGAACTGGTTTTTGCATAGACCCAGACTGCCGATTTATCGGAACCAACTATCACGTCGCTAAAGCAATGGGCAAACACTTCAAGGTTGAAGGTAGCCCAGTTGTCCAGCGTTGGTTAGGGACGGGGCCGGATGATGAGGAAGCCTCCGAAAATAAGCAGTCCCTCTTTCTAGGCCTTAAATTCAAAGAGAGGTTTGCTCTCATCCGAGACATTTCAATCGTAGAGCTTCGCTACCCTCTGTCCAAGAAGGGGTATCACGGCGTCCCTTTCTACAACGACGATCTGGAGTACGGTCAGGAGGTCTACATCTATGCCTTCCCGTTGAATTTGAATCCTAAGCGTCGTCTGGAAAAGTTCCCTGCCAAGTTTCTGGGTTACAACGTAAGGTACTCCAAGCGTTCTATGGAAGATTTGAGCGACAAACCTCTGCTGTTCAGCTACAACCCCGAGGACGGCAAGATTCGCGGCGGCGCGAGCGGCGGTCTTGTCGTTGACACAGGAGGACGAGTTGTCGGAATCCTCAACGCCAAGGCAGTTGACATGGAAAATACAGTTCAGGCTGTTCCGGTTCACACCTTTGCGGAGTTCCTCAGCCGCGTCCAACCTTATCTGAGCACACAACTGTTCCCCCGGAGTGTTGTGATTCCCCCAGTTTCCGCCGACAACTATCCCGAGTGGATTCCTCCCCGTCCTACAGGAACAGGAAAGAGACCCGTGGAGCCGGACGAGGTCAAGGTCCTCCGCAAGAAGTCCCAGTCCTTGTCCGATAGCATGCGCAACTTCATCGCTGTGCAGTCGCTTGAATGGGGCAAGGGAGATAGAGATAACACGCCACAAGCCTTCGCAAAGTTTGAGGTCCAGGTGATTGACGGCCAGCAGCGGTTTCGTGACTATCCTGATGGCACCAAAGAAATGGAAGAAATCTCGTTCCCGGCCCCTCTGAATATTGCCATTGGCACTGGAGGAGAATGGGCGGAGATGCCTGACTTGGTGGGCAATAACCTGAACCTGCGCATCAACCATGTCCCGGACGTCACTGTGAATGGGGAGACATTCCAGGTCTTTCAATGGGCCGGACAAATTGAGGATGGTGTATGTAGATTTGAGACGCGAATGGATTTGGTTTTTATGACATGGAGCAAAGTCAAGACCTTGGATTGTTACGGCGAGGTCTGGACCGACAAGGACCTAAATCTCGTTCGCGCGTCGGAAAACTACAAGTTGTTAGGTACCTGGAAGCACTACCACGGTGTGGTGACTTTTGGAGTAGCGACAATTGGAGATCGGAGTGTTCGAGTCCCCGTGACCATCGCTACCCAGGCGGAGTACGGCGGCAAGCTCTACTGGTGCCAAGGGATTTTCTCGGACTATCACGAGTTCGCCTCCACGGTAAGGGTCGGGAATCCGGCGATAGGCTCGGCGACTGACGCGGCCAAGCTCGATCAGAGAGAAGAAAAACCGCAATGAACGGCCATTTGCTTGTAGGCATAATCGGTTGCGTCCTACTCTGCCCTTTCAACGCGAGGGGACAAACACCCGCTAGCGCGCCGAAAGTGCCCGTAAACGCAAACGCCATCTCTGGAAAAGCGAGAAGTCCCATAGCAGCGGCGCACAAGCCAGTGTTTGTGCCGATTGGATTGGACCTCAAAGCCAGCGTTGGATACACCTATACAAGCCTGGAGGTGCCGTCTGCAAGTCGGCTAAATTTAATGGGCGTAGATACGGAAGTGATTGCCGATTTATCGCCATTCTTCGGAGTGACGGCGGATTCCAGCTATGTCCGAGCCACCAACGTATTAGGCACAAGCCACGACGGGAATGTTCTCAGTTACCTTGGCGGTCCGGTGCTTTATCCCGTCGCACGCAGGAAGATACGGGCATACGTTCGCGTCCTCGTCGGCGGCTCGAAGGTCGATAGTGTGATCCCGCAGAGCGGCGGGGAACACCTTCTGGGGTATGTGAACAACCTCTCTTGGGCTGTGGGTGGTGGTGTCGAGTACCAGATCTCGCCTTCATTTGCGCTGAGGAGCGGGGGAGATTACCAGCACACGCATTTCTACAATTCAGACGTAGGGGTTCGTGGTCAGAGCGGATTTCGAGCACTTTGCAGTGTTGTTTACGTTCTCTGGCAGCACCCAAAGCAATGAGGCTGAGAGCTGCAGTTAATAGATTCCGCGATTTGAGCCGAACGCCTTTACCTCGCCGTTCACGACGGAGAGCTGGTAGTCGTCTCCACCGATTCCCTTCCAATGCTTCACGTTGAACGAACCACCAGATGACACGCGGTGCACTGAAATTCCATTGAAATTGAGCGGGACACTCCTTCGACAGACCTCCGGCGGATTCTTCGCTTCGAGAAAATAGGCCGCCCCGGAGCCGATCACTTTCGCTTGGCCATCCAGCTGGAGAAGCACGGCGGCGTCTTGCTCGACCGCAATAGCACGCACTTGTTTAGCCCAGCCGTCTTGCAAGATACGCGCCAGGAATACGGCCAGGCGACCCATGCGATCGCGCTTGACGAAATGCGTGTCTGTGATGATTCCAGAGAGCAAGGGTATGCGCAGGAAGTCTCGCGAAATCGTCACCTTATTGCCGTAAGGATCGGCGAGCGCCTCGGGAGAATGGATGGTGTCAATCATCGAAGAGAACGAGAATTCGCCGAGAACCGCCAGGCCCGCGCTGGACCCGCCAATCGGTTTGCCTGCCGCGATGTGCCGGTTCAGAGCGATCTCGACGGGAGTGTCCTGCCAGAAGCGGACGTAATTCGATTGGTCACCCCCCGCGATGAAGATCGCCTCCGCGTGGCCGATGTGCTCGAGCAACTTTGGATCGTCAGAATCTTCCCGCTCGGAAAAGACGATGGTCGCCGCGGAGTTCAGCGGGCAAAGGGCGCGGATTTCTTCGTTCACTTTTTGGGCGTAGTCGTCTTCGGTATTGGCGCGAAGGATCAGGAAGTCGCCGCCGTTAGCGCGTTCGCACAAAAACTTCAGCGCAGGGTCTTGTTCACCGCCGCCCATGAGCGCGATTCCCGCCTGCGGCGTAACCGTGCTGTCAGCGGCATTCCCCGACCGAAAATATCTCCACTTTGCGCAGGCTCCGGACGCAAGCAAGCACAGCGCGAGGGACAGTGGCACGCCGCGGGAAAGCAGAAGAACTGCTCTGCGTTTTAAGTTCACTTTGCTCGAGAGCTTACCAGATTTTGCAGACTTGCTCGCGGACCATGGCGTCGCCCTTCTTGCAGCCGAACGCTTTGGCGAACTCGGCCATATTCGAGAGCGGCCCGTTTCCGCGGAAACGCGGCAACGGGTGGGGGTTGGTGTTGGCCATCAGACGCTCATACTCGGGCCGGTTGTTTGCGCCCCAGACCTGCGCCCAGCCGAGAAAAAAGCGCTGCTCGGGAGTGAAGCCGTCTTTAACGGGCGGACGAGGATGGCCTTCGAGAGATTTTTCATAGGCCGCATAGGAGATTGCCAGGCCACCAAGGTCCGCGATGCTTTCGCCGAGCACTAGCTTGCCGTTTTCGTGCAAATCGCCGTCTACGACGTAATTGTCGAATTGCGTTTGGACGCAACCGGCGCGTTCCTTGAAATTCTTCAGATCGTCCGGAGTCCACCAATTCTTCAGATTGCCATGGCCGTCGAACTCGCTGCCATGGTCATCGAAACCGTGAGTGATTTCGTGGCCGATGACGGCGCCCATTCCCCCGTAGTTCACGGCGTCGTCGGCTTTGGGGTCGTAGAAAGGGGGCTGCAGAATCCCAGCCGGAAAGACAATTTCGTTCATGCTGCTGTTGTTGTAGGCATTGACGGTTGGTGGCGTCATACCCCATTCCGCGCGATCCACGGGCTGGCCGATTTTCGAAAGCCGCCGTTCAAATTCGAACACGGCAGCGCGCCTTTGATTGGCCAGGTAAGAGGCGCGGTCTATCTTCAAAGCCGAATAGTCGCGCCACTTATCGGGATAACCGATCTTTACGGCGAACGCTTCGAGCTTTGCGGTTGCTTGCGCACGCGTTTCCGGGCTCATCCATGGCAGCGTCTGCAGATCGTCATGAAGCGCCGAAATCAGATTGTGCACCATCACGAGGGCGTGAGCTTTGGCCTCCGGCGGAAAATATTTTTCCACGTAGACCTGGCCGAGCGCTTCACCCAGCGCCCGGTCGGTCGCCTGCGTGCAACGCTTCCAGCGCGGCTGAATCTCTTTTGCACCCGTCAGAGTTTTGCCGCGAAATTCAAATTCCTCGTCCACAAATTTCCCCGGAAGCGCCGGCGCAGCCGAATTCAGAACGTGCCAGCGGTAATAGGTCTTCCAGGCCGCGAGCGGCGTCGCGGTGAGTTGCGAGTCGAGCGCTTTGAAAAAATCCGGCTGGCCAACATTGATCTCTTTCAATCCCGGATGACCGAGCGCCTGGAAGTAGCCTTCCCAGTTAAACTCCGGGGTCATCACTTCTAAGTCCGCTAGTTTCATCCTGTGGTAGGTCTTATTGGGGTCGCGCAGGTCGGTATTCTTCATGGAGGCCTCGGCGAGATGTGTTTCCAGATCGAGGACCGTGGTTGCTTCCGTTGCGGCGGTTTCCGAGGAATCTCCCAGTAATGCAAACATCTTGGCGACATGCTTCTCGTACGCCTCACGCAGTTGCTTCGATTTGTCGTCCTGCTTCAGGTAATACTCGCGCTCTGGCAGCCCCAGCCCTCCCTGCCACGCGGCGCCGACGACCTGCGAGCTGTCTTTTGCGTCCTGATTCGCGCTAAACCGGAATAGCACTCCGACGCCTTCACTTTGCAGACGCGCTCCCTCCGTTTGCAGGTCAGCGGTATTTTTCATTGCCCCAATACGCGCGAGTTCCGCGTCAATTGGTTTTGTTCCCGCTGCCTCGATCGCCTCCGTATCCATACAGCTGGCGTAAAAGTCGCCGATCTTTTGCTCGTTGGAGCCCTCCGCGGGTTGCTGCTTCTCCGCCGCTTCCAGAATCTGCCGAAGGTTTTGCTGATTCTTGTCGAGCAATTGAGAGAATGAGCCCCACGTGGAATACTCTGGCGGAATGGGATTGGACTTCATCCAGCCGCCCATGGCGAACTGGTAGAAGTCATCGCAAGGTTTGCAGGTTTTATCGAGATTCGCCGTGTCGAATCCCCAGTAGCCAGTGTCGCCCGCAAGTTTCGCTGAGCCACGTATTCCAGCGTCCGCCATCATGACCGCGGCAACCAACACCATCGCCACTGTGATTCCCACCGGAACCTTAAGAGTCCGCATGCGTTCCCCCGATTTGCTTACTTGAAATGTGCGCGTTCTGGACTTTGCCGCGTTCCAGCATCACTCAGGCTGGAACACACCTAAGAGACAGACGAAAGACGGTATTCAGCGGTTTCATGTTTGTGCGGCGGAGCGAAACGCAACGCGGCAAGGTGCTGTAGAACTTGCCACGCCGCCTGGCAATTGCCACTCAAATAAATCCTGGGGAAGATCACTTCGCGGGCAACGGCGATTGATATTTTGTTACGTCGAGGTGTTGCCAGTCGCCACGTTCAATACCTTCGCGAATCTGCACAGCGCTCTTGCCTTTGCGCGTCTGTTCGTAAGCATAGAAGGCTTCGCGCTCGCAAGTCCCGCATTCTGCGGCATGATTGCCCGTGTAACAATCGAGGAGGCTGCCGTGACCCTGGCTGCGGTCGCAGTGGCAGTAGCAAGGCTCCTGGTAGAGGACTTTCTTGATACGAGCCGCGAGCCGGTAAGCGTTTTGAGCGAAGGGGTCGGTGAAAAGAGAAGGGTTCAGTGTTGCCGGCAACGATCCTGCAGGGGAGGCAGTGTGAAAGGCAGGAATCGGTTCGGCACTGGTATCTTGCTTCCAAGTTCCCACGGATCGCGACGAAGCGATTTGCGGAATGAGCGCCAGCGCAAGTCCTGCCATCACGAGAGCGGCTCCGCCTAAAACTTTCTTAGTTCTGCGCATGTCTGGCCCCCTACTTGAACAGGTAATCTGGTGGCGTGCGTGAAGCACCTGCGCGCCGCAAGACGTCTAATACTCTACGGCGCGGCCGCGCCAAATTCCACTCCTGAGTTCTAAGCCGCATTTCTCCCACGACTTGCTACGGCAACCGCAGCACGCCAACGCGGACCGCCCCCAGCCTCGTTACATCCATCACCTTGCCGTCATTCATGTTGTCGAGCTGACTGTTGGCGATAAAGAAGAAGTCGGAACCTACGATGGCGCCGGTCGTCGGCAAGATGCAAAAACGGGTACGGCTTTCGAGGACGGTTGTGCGCGTCACGCGAAGGCCGTCGCTCGAAAGGTGAAACGCCGCCACTCGAGGCGTGCCAATGCCAGTCTGAACACCAATCAAGTTGCCTGCGTGCCAGTAGAGCCCGTCGATACCCGCAAGAGTGCTTCGCGGTCCCGGATCCACGTCCCGGCTCTCTCCGCTTCCAAGGTCGATTTTCAGGACACCCAGACTGTCCGCAACGTACAAAGTGTTGTCGTCGCCTCCAAGCGCAATGCCACTCGGATAAAAGAGACGGCGATGAACCAGGATAGTTTTGAAGGTGTGCGCCGACGGATCGAATCGAAAGAGGGCGTTCGCTAGATTATCGGTCGTAATCACTTCGCCATTCTTGCGGATGACCAAATCGTGGAAGCCGTGCTTACCCGCAACTTCAAGCGCGAAGCGCCCCAATAGTTTTCCCGTGCCGTCAAAATGCAAGAACTCCGATTTCCCGGTTTCGCTGGAAGAATCGGCCCATAGAGTATCGTCCGCGGGATTAACCTTGATTCCTCGTACTGGCAAGAGACCATAACGTTCTGCTGGCACAAAATCGGAAATTTGGCGGTCCCTACCGATCTCGATTATCTTCCGCCGGTTGAGACTGCCCATATAAAAGACATTCCGCTGGGCATCGTAAGCAAGACCTTCGGGAACCAGGTCTTTTTCTATCGTGCGAAAGGCTTCGCGGGCATGGAATGTCGCCGGAAAATCAGTGTGGACGTCATCGATCAGCGAGCTGAACTCTTTCGATTCCTTGAACTCGAGGAAAGCGGGGTCGCCCGATGGGTCGAACCCTTCTTGCAACGCGAGACATTCTTTCAAAAGTGCCAGCGGCTCTAGCGTTTCTCTCAGGTGCTCTCCGGCCACGGCGAGGAAATAGAGCGGCGCCCCGCGATCAGGCAGTATAGATTGCAGCTTTTGAACGGCTGCAATTTGTTCGCGGATTTGTTGTGCATCCGCCGGCTCGGCTGGCACGCCCTTGGTTTCTTCCTGGTCCTGAGAGCGCGCCGTGGACGGCGTGAACAAACCTGCCAGCAACAAAAGAATCGCCAGACTCCCCGACAAGGAGCGGAACTGAACATTCCGGGCAATCGCTCTATTGCGGCTGCTGCTCGCGACCTCGGATACCAGATGATTAGCATTGTCCAACATGGGGAAGTCGACCGGCGCAGGCCGGGATGCCTACGAGACCTGGGCAAGCGCCGCGTGCGCGGAAGTGTAAGACGGGCGAGGGGAAGCGGGGGGAACCAGCCGATCGGCAACATGTCGCGCGCGCAAGTTCCGCTGTACGCGCCGCCCCCAGGCTCGCACGAAAGCAAAGTTCAGGCCTCCGGCGATGGCCGAGCTGGCCAGAGGGATCAAACGGCCCACCCATCTTTCCGCTGTCTCCTGCCCTAACTTGACAGCAAGTCTTTCGGCGATGCGTGGAGCAAGCTTCTCCAGGATCTGCTTTTCGGCAAGGTCCTTGCCGTAGTCAACCCCCATGGCCGTGGCAGCAGCCATCCACAACGCAAGCCGTTCGCTTTGGCCGCCCTGCTCAAATCCATAAAGCAGGCAAAGCCTCTGGATCAGCCTCAGCGTCAGAACGGTGAGAAGCCCGGCGTCGGGGATTATCGTAATCATGCCTCCGAGGCCGAAACCGGCCCCTTCAAGGAGCGCGAGCCTTTCGGTGTCCCGGATCAAGGTCTTGGCAATCGCATCCAGTCGCGCCAGAGGCAAGTTATGCATGGTCCGGAAATCCGTCACGTGAAGTCCGTGTTTCTTCTTGAGTTGCCGTCGGAACTCTTCGCGGTCGATTTCGACAGAGCGAAGTCCTCTTAGGAGCCCAAAGCGCGCAAAGCGCCCGAAGGCCCCTCCGGCCAGCGAGTTATGTAACCCAGCCATATCTTTAAGCATCCTACGGCGGATACAATCCGCTGGCAACCCCCTATCGTACAAGTTGTCCTAGCGGGACACCGGGCCGCTAGGAGGATGCGTTGCATAAATAGCGGCAGAAAATCCACGGTACTACTTGACGGGGAAAATCTTTTGGGTAAACTGCATTTTTCTCTATGGCCACTCTGCCACAAATCGTTCCGTCGGAAGTCGTCCACGACTTCGACTTCCCGCAGCGCGAAGCGGCGTTTTTCTACGGCCTCTTCCTGCGCGGACATTCCGCGGAGAAGCTTCGCAGAGATATTGAAGTGCCCGCCATGGTTCTAGCAAAGTGGCATCGCGAAGCCGAGCGCGAGCCGGAATTGCGCGATATCTTCAGTCGAATGGTGGAATATCGTAGGCACGTTCTGGCGATTTTCGACACTCTGGTAGGTTCAGACGTTCACAGCCATCGATTGCAGTAAGCTCTCGGTCGCACCAGCCCTCCTTTTCAGCCCGCACGGAGGTTTTCCGGGCAATCAACGTCTGCCTGCCGCGCCGAGGGCAAAACCTGGCCATAAGTTCAGGTCATAAATTGTCAGGCAACTCTTCGCAAACTTCGCGATTCTAACCGCAGCTGGGGGACAAGTCTCTCAAAATGCAGGACATTCCTCGATTGACGAGCAGCTTGTCCGGGGGTAGAATTCAGAGTCCTAGAAGTTGAGGTGTGCCAATGCTACGGGTAATTCGTGCCCTAATTGCTACTGCATTCTCGCTTGCCATCTTTATTCCTGCGGCATCCGCTCAAGAAGCCCAGGATCCCAACAATCCGCCGCCCCCTCAGACGCTCACCAAAGAGCAGCGGAAAGAGCAAAAACAAAAGGCGCGCAAGACGCTCAAAGAACTCGACCTGCAGTACAAGCAGTGGCTGAACGAGGACGTCGTCTACATCATCTCGCCGAATGAGCGGAATGCCTTTCTGCAACTCGACACCAACGAGGAGCGCGAGCAATTTATCGAGCAGTTCTGGCTCCGCCGCAGCACCAATCCGGATCTTCCGGATAATGACTTTAAAGAAGAGCACTACCGCCGCATCGCTTATGCCAACGAGCACTTTGCATCCGGCATTCCGGGTTGGAAAACTGATCGGGGCCGCATGTACATCATGTGGGGGCCTGCAGACGAGGTCGACGCTCATCCGATGGGCGGCACGTGGGATCGCCCGATGGAAGATGGCGGCGGTTCGACAACGACCTACCCGTGGGAAACTTGGCGCTGGCGATATTTGGAAGGAATTGGGGAGAACATCGAACTCGAATTCGTGGATACCACCGGGTCGGGCGAATATCACCTGACGATGGACCCTTCTGAAAAGGACGCGTTGCTTCACGTGCCAGGCGCCGGCTTGAGCCTCCTTGAATCCATGGGGTTGGCCTCGAAGACGGACCGCTTCACGCGCTCCGATGGCACCAACCTTCCAACTGCAATGGGTGGCACTCCTGCCAGCATGGATGAATTCAATCGCCTGGATCTTTACGCCAAGGTTCAGAGGCCCCCCGAGGTGAAGTTCAAGGATCTCGAAGCGATTGTGACTGCGCGAATTGTTCGCGATCAACTGCACTTCATGTGGCGCACGGACTTCATGAAGGTAACCAATGATACTGTGCTGGTTCCCATCACCATTCAGGTCCCGAATGGACAGCTCAACTTTCAGTCAAAGGACGGCATCCATTCGGCCACGATGAACGTTTTTGGGCGCGTCAGTACGTTGACTGGCCGCGTGGTTCAGACTTTTGAAGAGCCGGTTTCCAAGGATTTTCCTGATTCTCTTTTCCAGCAGTCGCTGAAGCTGCAGTCGATCTATCAAAAGGCCTTGCCGCTTCGCCCCGGCCTCTATCGCCTGGACATCGTCATCAAGGATGTGCAGAGCGGAAATGTCGGCGTTGTGAATACCCGGCTCGCTGTGCCGCGTTACGGGGACGATAAGTTGGATTCCAGCACGCTTATTCTTGCGGATCAGCTTCAGCACGTTCCCGCCAATCAAATTGGCGCGGGACAATTCGTTTTGGGCTCAACAAAGGTGCGGCCGCGTCTCGATAGCGATTTCAACTCCGACAGCCGCTTGGGGATATATCTCCAAGTTTATAACCTGACCCCCGACGAGAAGACTCATAAATCCAACGCGACGTTCGTGTACACCGTCAAGAAGGGTTCCGCGCAGGTGATGCAATTCAAGGAAACGTCGGCGGAGATGAAGCAGACCGGCGACCAAGTCACCATCGAGAGGTGGTTGCCGCTCTCGACGCTTTCACCGGGTAAATACACGATTGAAATTAATGCTACGGATGCTATTTCGAATCAGTCCATTTCCAAGTCAGCGGATTTCACAGTCAAGGGCGCGCAGGAACCGACCAACGCAGCGGCAGCCAATACGGTTCCAGGGAGGTAGTTCGCAGTGATTAGAGGACAGGTCCGAGTCTTGGGGGCCCTCGTCCTGGCCGCAGCGTTCTCGTCCTTGGGAGCGACTTCCGCGCTGGCACAGCTGAAGTCTGTTCAGGGGATTCTCTCGGGAGTAGTTCGCGACACTGCTGGAACGCCTCAAATGGGCGCCAGCGTGGAACTGATTTCGGAATCAGCGGCATCCGCCGTTCCCATCGATTTTTTCACTAATACTCAGGGAATCTTTCGTGGCGAACGCCTCGCTCCCGGCTTGTATTCTGTGCGTGTCACACTGGCCGGTTTTCTCCCCACGCTTGAGAAGCATGTCCGCGTCAGTGCCAATCTCACCACTCTGGTTCGCATCCAGCTGGAATCTTTGTTTGCTTCTCTCGAGCAATTGCGGCGGGCTCCTTCTTCGGCGACCGGCGAAGCCGACGATTGGAAATGGGTTCTGCGCACGGCCACGTCGGTGCGCCCTGTTCTTCAGTGGGTCGAGGAAGATCCGCTCAGCGCAGTCGCTGTGGATGCGGACTCGGTTCCAGTAGAGCCGGAGCGAGGCCGCTTGGAATTTAGAGATGGAGCTCGCCGGCCGGGCTCCGTTTCCAATCTTCCGGCTAGCCCCGCGACCGCATTCGCCTACGATCAGCGGCTTGGTCCGACCAGCCGGCTCCTCCTTGCCGGTTTGATGAGCGATGACACCGAATCGCCCGCCGGCGGAATAGCCACCGTGTGGCTCCCGACTGGCTCTCTCGGGTCAGGTCCTCATACAGCTCTGGTATTGCGCGAATCGAAGTTGGGAGACGCGGGGCCGATGTTTCGCGGCGTGCGTATCGATCAAGGCGGCTCGATGGCTTTCGGAAATCGGGCCGTCCTGGAATACGGCGGCGAGTACGTCTTGGTAGGCCTTGGCAAGCCTGCTTCGTCCTTGCGCCCGCGCATGCGGCTCAACATGCGGATCTCTGAAGATTGGCAAGCATCCCTGATTTTTGCCTCCATGCCGACAGGTCCGGAGCCTTTGGAGGCTGCCGATGGCGAACCCGGCGGCGGTTTAGCGGCGGCATTGAACGAAATGGACGCTTTTCCAGTGCTCATGTGGCGAAACTCGCGTCCCGTGCTGGAGAGTGGTTTCCATGAGGAGATCGCAGCGGAACGCAAAGTCGGCACGCACGGGAAACTGCAAGTGGCCGCTTTTCACGATGACAACAGCCACGTTGCAGTTTTTGGGCGGGGCAATAATCTTCCCGTTGCCGATTTCTTCCAGGACGTTTATTCGAATGGGTTCTCCTACGATGGCGGCTCTTCCAGCAGCTGGGGCACGCGCGCAGCGTATCAGGAAAAATTAGGCGATGACGTCGAGCTTACCGCCCTCTATGCTTTTGCCGGTGCCCTGACGCCTTCTAGTTCCGCGGCTGGACCGCTCCGCGAACTTCTACGTACCGCCGGACGTCAAGCCGCTGGAGTCAATGTCACCGAGAGGGCGCCGCGCTTGGGTACCAGGATAACTGTGGGCTATCAATGGATAGGCGGGACAACTCTTACTCGAGTAGACACGTTCGGCGATACGCTATTTGATATGGAACCCTACTTCCACCTCGGCGTGCACCAACGTCTCCCCAAATTCGGTCCCGGACGCTGGGAGGCCAATGCGGAATGCGACAACCTTTTCGCACAAGGCTATATTACCCTCAACACCCAGGACGGTCGTCTAATGCTCATGCCGGCTTTCCGCACGTTCAGGGGCGGTCTAAGTCTGCAGTTTTAAGCGCGGAATGAGCTCTAGAAAGCTGTATGTATCCTTCCAGAAAGTGGATTACAAATGGCTCCCCGCCCTTCGCTTTCTGTAAGTCGTTGATACTTAATGGTATTATAGAAAAACTGCTCTTCCAAAGAATGGACATTCGCTTGCACCTGAGTTATCGCGGCGGGGTGTCGTCTCGCTTGGGCCTATCATGAAGCAAAACCTGAGAGTCAGTCTTGGGGCAGTGGTGCTAGCGCTTGCCACGCTGGCGGCGATGATCTTTGCTTGGCTGAACTTTGTCCAGAGGACGCAATTTGAGTCCCCTGATGACGGAGTCGTTTGGCTGGATACCACGCAGGGTGTTCAGGCTCAGCAAGTGGCTGAAAATTCGCCCGCTGCTCGTGCGGGCGTCCGCGTGGGGGATCATCTCCTGGCCATCAACGGCTCCCCTGTTGCCCGGCAAGTGCAGGTCACAAAGCGTTTGTGGCGCGCCGGTCTTTGGAGTCAAGTACACTACAAGCTATCGCGGAATGGCGAGGATTTTGAGACTCTTCTCGTAACTGCGCCTGCCGAAAAGCCCACCTCCATTGAGAATTACGAGCGTGTCGTTGGGCTGATCTATCTGTTCATCGGGCTTTTCATCTTTGCGCGGCGCTGGAACGCGCCTCGTGCCGTTCATTTCTACATATTCTGCCTCGTCTCGTTCATTTTCTATTCCTTTCATTACAGCGGGAAGCTGGACACTTTTGACTACGAGGTTTATTGGATCAAAATCGTTGCGCAGCTTCTGATGCCTGCACTTTTGCTGCACTTCGCGCTGGTCTTTCCGGAACGTACGGAAGAAGCCAGCCGGTCGGTTTCCAAGCTCAGCTTCGTTTATCTTCCGCCACTGGCGATTCTTTTTGTGCACATCAGCACGGCGCTTGGCGCGCTTGGTTTCGTTCCCTGGCTGGGCTCTCGAGTGCTTCTCGATAAGATCGCTTACAGTTATCTCGGCGCGTGTTTGCTCGCGGCGGGCATTGTTTTTTATCGCAATTATCGCGGCGCTCCCGCTGGGGTTTTACGGCAGCAATTGAAGTGGCTCACGGCCGGGACTTTCGTCGGCACTCTTCCTTTCGCGGTTTTGTATATCGTGCCCTACGCATTCGACGCCGCCACCAATCCTTGGATGAAGTTCACGACCGTCAGCCTGGTATTCATCCCGCTCTGTTTTGGCTACGCCATCATTCGTTATCGCTTGATGGATGTGGACATCATCTTCAAGCGCGGCCTGGCGTATACCGCGGCAACCGCTGCCGTCGCCACCATTTACTTTTTCTTCGTGGCGCTCATTCCGCAGATCTTTCATGCTCCGGCCAATGGACCTGTCGGCGGAATTATCGCCATTGTCATCGCGGCATTTCTTTTTCAGCCTTTCCGCGAGTGGATTCAGGCTCGTCTCGACCGTTTCTTTTACCGCGACCGCCTGGATTATCGCCGCACCCTCATTGAGTTCGGCCGAACGCTGACGAATGAAGTCCGCCTGGAGCCCATGCTCGGCTCCGTGATGGATCGGGTCTCTCAAACGCTGCTCGTCGACCGCTTGGCAATTTTTGTCGAGGACATCTCGAACCCTGGCCATCTGCGTCTCGCTCGCTCGATGGGCGTGCGTCTTATCGAGCCCCTTGATCTTAGCTTCCTCGGTCCGGCCCGGCCCGAGTTTGCGCGGGGTGCGCTCTTTTTCGAGTCGCCCCGCGCCGCGCGCGACGTCGGCGAATCGGTGCACCGCACCCTCGAACAGCTCGACCTCAATTATTTTGTGCCTTGCCGTATTCGCGAGCACACCGTGGCCGTTCTAGGGCTCGGCAAAACCGTTGACGGCGACTATCTTTCGAGCGATGACGTTGAGCTTGTGGAAACGATCGCCGGTTACGTCGCGGTTGCTCTCGATAACGCCCAGCTGTATACCTCCCTTGAACAAAAGGCGCTCGAAATCGCGCGCCTCAAGGATTTCAGCGAAAACATCGTGGAATCTTTGAATGTCGGTGTTCTCGCCGTGGATTTGGAAGGGATCGTCGAGTCTTGGAACACGCGCATGGAGCAGCTCTTTGGCGTCGCGAGGCAGGACGCGGTCGGACGCCAGCTTCGCTCTTTGCTCCCTGTAGAGCTCGCGGCTGAAATTGCCGCACGCGGCGACGAAGAGCAAATCACCGGCATTTACAAGCAGCGCCTGCACCATCAGGGCAAGGCGCTCACGCTGAATGTTTCCATCACCCCGCTGGTCAGCAAGTCTGCCGAACGCATCGGCCGCCTTTTGCTTTTCGACGATGTCACGCAGCGCGAGCGCATGGCAGAGCAGATGTCGCAAACCGAAAAGCTGACTTCCCTCGGCTTGCTTGCTGCCGGAGTCGCGCACGAAGTCAATACGCCGCTAGCCGTGATTTCCAACTACATCCAGATGTTGGCAAAGCAGATGCCCGATGCCGATCCTCGGCAGTCCATCATCGAGAAGATCGTCAAGCAAACGTTCCGTGCCAGCGAGATCGTGAACAATCTTCTGAATTTCTCGCGCACGGGAGCCGCCGAGGCCGCCGATATCGATGTGAACCGCGTGGTCGAAGAGACACTTTCCCTCGTTTCGCATCCGTTCAAAACTTCGCAGATTCAAGTCGTGAAGCACTTGAGCGAAACTTTGCCTGCTGTCCGTGGTTCGGCGAATAAACTCCAGCAGGTTTTTCTCAACCTCTTCCTGAACGCGCGCGATGCCATGCCAGGCGGCGGCTTGTTGGAAGTGCGCACGGGAGTGCACAATGGAAGCGTCGAGATTGAAGTCGTTGACACCGGTGCGGGGATCCCGCGCGAGCATATTCATCGCATCTTCGACCCCTTCTTCACCACGAAACCCAACGGCCGCGGCACGGGGCTGGGGCTTTCCGTGAGCTACGGCATCATCAAGGAACACTCCGGGAAGATCGACGTCCGCTCGACCCCGGGCAAAGGCACTTCGTTTCATGTGGAATTCCCCGCGGTCAGGAAGTCGGTTCATGTCTAAGGGCTCGATCCTCGTCGTTGACGACGAATCTGAAATCCGCGAAGGTCTTGAACTCCTGCTTACCAGCGAAGGCTATGGCGTGGCGAGTGCAGAAACCGGCGAATCTGGCCTTGCCAAGCTCGAAGAGCATCCTTACGATTTGCTACTGCTAGACGTCAGTTTGCCTGACCGCAATGGGCTGGAGCTGCTTCGTGAGATTCGCCGTCGTGATCCGCAACTCTCCGTAGTTTTAATCACAGCCTACGGTTCGATTGATATGGCTCGTGCCGCATTCAAGGGCGGGGCGCTCGATTACATCACCAAACCGTGGTCCAATGACGAACTTCTCGCGCAAGTGGCTCAGGCCGTGGAATCACGCCATCTTCGCGAAGAAAATATTCACCTGAAGCGCGCGCTCAAGCAACGCTTCAATTTCCCGAACATCATCGGCAAAAGCGAAAAAATGCTCACGCTCTTTGATCTGATCACGCAAGTGGCGCCGTCGCGTTCCACCGTGCTGATCAGCGGTGAGAGCGGCACCGGCAAGGAACTCATCGCCAAAGCCATTCATTCAGCTTCCACGCGCGCGGACAAGGCATTCGTCCCAGTGAACACTGGCTCCATTCCCGTGGATTTGCTCGAATCGCAGCTCTTCGGCCATGTCAAGGGCGCCTTCACAAGCGCCGTCGCTTCAAAAAAGGGACTCTTCGAAGTTGCCGATCAAGGCACCATCTTTTTCGACGAGATCGCCACCATCAGCCCGGAAACGCAGGCCAAACTGCTTCGCGTCATTCAGGAGCGCGAATTCATGCGCCTCGGCGGCACAGAACAGATTAAAGTGGACGTACGCATCGTCGCCGCCTCGAACGTCGATCTACTCACTCTGGTTCGTGAAGGGCGCTTTCGTGAGGACCTTTACCACCGCCTGAACGTCATCCACCTCCAGCTTTCTCCGCTGCGCGATCGCCGCGAAGATGTGCCCGCGCTGCTCGCCCATTTCCTCAGCCGCTATTGCCTTGAGAACGGCAAGCCTTTGCGCTTGTTCACGGCAGGCGCCATGAAACTCCTCATGGACTACGATTGGCCCGGCAACGTTCGAGAATTGGAAAATGTCGTCGAGCGCGCCGTAGTCCTCTCCACGCACGAACGCGTTGATGTAGACCTGCTTCCCGAAAGCATTCGCAGCAAGGAAATCGTCCGCGGCGTCAGGCTGCAACTGTCGGAATTTCTTCCGCCCCTGCCCGGCGAGCCCGGTTCCCGTTCGCCTGCCGATTCTCCGCACCCCTCGCTCTTTCAAATCATGGACGAGATCGAGCGCCGCATTATCATGGACATGCTTGAACGCACCGGCTGGAATCAGACCGAGGCCGCCGAGCGTTTTATGATTCCTCTTTCCACGCTCAATCAAAAGATCAAGCGGCTGGGGATCGATGTCCGCCGCCGTGGCCGCACTGATGAAACGCTCTCGGCCACTACGGGTAAATAACCCTCCGATTTCCGAATCAGGGCCCGCGTTTTCACGCTTTCCTCCAGACTTTCATCTTGCATCTAAGAGTTTGTCTATGCACAGTATCGCGGGATGATTCTTCGCCTTTCCAGCACGGTGGCGCGCGCGGTTCTCGTTCTTCTCGCACTGGTGTTCGCCGCAGGACTCTGCTATTCCGGCATTCGCAATGCTCTTGCGGTACACGCCGCGGGCCTGAACACTCTTCAAGGTTATGAGCGCGCGACGCGGCTCGAGCCGGATAACGCCGGCGACTGGTATCTGCTCGGCCGCTTTTGGCAGTACAACATTGAAGATCCTGACGCCCAGCGCGCTATCCGCGACTATCAAACGGCGCTGTCGCTGGATCCACGTTCTGCGGACGCCTGGCTGGACTTGGCTACCGCGTACGAATCGGAAGGCGATATCGCGAAAGCTCGAAATGCTTTTCTCCAAGCCAAGCAGGCTTACCCTCTTTCTCCGGATGTCTCCTGGCGCTACGGGAATTTTCTTCTTCGGCAGGGTGCGCTCGAAACCGCATTCGCGCAAATCAAGCATGCCGTCGAACTGGATCCAAAGCGTGGCGCAGCGGCTTTCGCTCTCTGCATGCGCGTCGCGCCGGACATCAACGCAGTCTTCGATCTTGTGTTGCCACGCTCTCAAGATGTCTATTTGAACGTCATTTCCGCGCTCACGGAACAACGGCAAACCGATCAAGCCCTGATCATGTGGTCTCGGCTCGCCGCCTTACACCCGCAATTTGCCGTGTCTGAGTCCTATCCTCTAATAGAGGCCCTCATTGAGAAACGCAAGATGGCTCAGGCCCAGCATGTCTGGGATCAGGCGCTCGTTTTTGCGAGCGTTTCACGCCCTCCGGATCCACAGGATTCTCTGGTATGGGACGGCGGATTTGAATCGGACGTCGCGGGCGGCGGTTTCGCTTGGCGCTACCCTCCTTTCATCTCCGGCGTCCAAATCAATCTGGATATACGAGAAAAGCATTCCGGGAAACGTTCACTTCGTCTGACTTTCAGCGGCTTGCAAAACGTGAATTTTTCCGATGTCTGCCAGTACGTCCTCGTCCAACCCTCGACTTCCTATCGTTTCTCAGCGTGGGTCCGCACGCGCTCTCTGTCCACCGACCAGGGCGTACGCTTTGGTCTCCACTCCTTCAGTGCCTCGGAGAATGCCATCGTTTGGACCAGCGATATTCGCGGCACTTCGCCATGGACGCAAGTCAATCTTCCTTGGACTTCCGGAAAAGACGTCCAAGAGCTACAGCTCTGCGTGAACCGTCTTCCGAGCTCCCAATTCGATGCCAAGATTTTCGGCTCCGCCTGGATTGACGATGTTGTCTTGATGCCCGAATCCGCGGAGAACGCAGCGCAATGAAATTTCTCCGCATCGGCATCTGCACGCTCATCGTCTTCGGTGTAGCCGCGCATGGCGCCGTCGAGGATTGGGCGCGCGCCGTCCTGGAAATTGGTGCGGCGCTGCTTTTTCTTTTTTGGGCTGTGCGCGCATACTTCAAACAAGAGAACCAGCTTGTCGTGTCGCCTCTGCTTTTGCCGCTTCTCGGACTCCTGCTGGTCGCTCTCGCCCAATTAGTCCTTCGCCGGACGGCATCGTCTTACGACACGCGAATGGAACTCCAGCTGCTCTTGGCCGATATACTGCTTCTCTTTCTGGCTGCCCAAGCCTTTCGCACGCTGGAAGACTGGCGCGGATTCGTCTGGTTTGGAATGAGTTTCGGATTCGCAGTGTCCTTATTCGGCATACTGCAGCACCTTACGTTTAACGGGAAACTCTACTGGTTCCGTGAAATGCATTTTGGCGGCATTCCCTTCGGCCCGTACGTGAATCGCAACCATTTTGCCGGATTTGCGGAGCTCGTCATTCCAATCTCCTTGGTTCCCTTGATCCTTGGAAAGGTGCGCCGAGACCGCTGGTTTCTTGTCAGTTTGTTTGCCGTGGTACCCATCGCCGCTTTGTTTCTCTCCGCGTCTCGGGGAGGCATCGTCAGCTTTGCTGTCGAGCTTGGTGTCGTCATCCTATGGCTGCTTCTCCGCCGCACTGCAGGAAAACACTTGCTCTCCGGAGGTGCGGTCTTGCTGCTCGCTTTTCTACTGGTGTCCTGGCTGGGCGTACAACAGCTGGTCGAACGATTTTCTTCCCTGCAATCCCTCGAAGTGACTGGAGGGAAACGCGCGTCCATGCGAGCGGACACTTGGCACATTTTCCTGGACCATCCTGGCATGGGCACGGGCCTCGGCACCCTCCAGGTTGTCTTCCCCCGTTATGAAACGCTCTACGACGGAAAAATCGTCAATCATTCCCACAACGATTACCTCGAGGGCCTCGCGGAGACCGGTCTTGCCGGCGGTTTTTGCTGTGTTTGGTTTCTCGGTGTCCTGCTCTTCGATTCTCTGCGGCGCTTGGCTCAGTCGGGTGGCACATTCGTTTCTACCCTCCAGCTTTCAGGTCTTGTTGCCTGCCTGGGGTTTCTCACTCACAGTCTCGTCGACTTCAATCTCCATATTCCGGCAAATGCTCTTCTCTTCTTTTTCATGGCCAGCCTGGCCACAAGCGAGATCCGTCAGCCGGTCCCCCGAATTCCCGAATCGGAACGCGTCCATCAAAGCCCTCGAAATCACTGATAGACTTGGTCCTTCTGACTGTATAATCAACTGGGGGTCATCTATTCGTATGCAGCCAGCGAGACTGGGTGCAGGGACGTTGTATTTTGTCTCCGTCACTCTCCTCGGGTTAGTGGTTCTGGCGCCGCCCAGCCGCGCGCAGGCCGTTCTCGAGACGCCACAACAAACCAACGATCGTATACGCGAGCTTTCCGCCGCGGCCCACATGGAGCCGCATGAATACGTGATTGGGAACGGCGATTTGCTTTCCATCGAAGTATTCGACGTTAAGGAACTGAGCCGCGATGTGCGTGTCAGCCAAACGGGAACGATCGGCATTCCTCTTGTGCCCGTACGCCTACATATATCGGGACTAACCGAAATCCAGGCGGAGCAGAAAATAGCCGAGGTGTTGGAAGCAGATGGATTGGTTACGCATCCCGAGGTAAGTGTTACCGTCAAGGAAAGAAAGAGCAAGCCGATTACGGTCGTCGGAGCTGTCGCCCATCCTTTGGTCTATCAGGCGGATCGCCAAGTCACACTTCTCGAAGTCCTTGCCGAAGCCGGAGGGCTTGCCAATGATGCCGGCGACGAAGTCATTATTACGCGGCCCGCTCGTCAGATGGCTTTCGATGATTCGGAGCCGTCTGCGAATGCCCCCGTGGGTGCAGCGCCTGCAAAATCGCAATCCATTAAATCGCAGTCAGCGCCCGCAGCCGCTCCTCCTGCCGCTTCCTCCTCCAGTGGCACGACGGGCGAGCCTCCCGAGCTGCCCGCGGCGAACAGTTCGTCGGCGCAATCAACCGATGCCGCGGCTGTTCCAGCGTCTTCTTCCGCCACGGACACCATCACCGTTAATTTGTATCAGCTGATGGAGGCCGGAAATATCAAGAATAATATTCTTCTGCAGGCCGGCGATGTCGTAACGGTTCCCCACGCGGGAATCGTTTACGTTTTGGGCGCAGTCGCCAGACCCGGCGGATTTGTGCTTACGAACGACCGCGAGCAGCTGAACACCTTGAAGATTCTGGCGTTGGCCGGCGGCTTCACCCAGACCGCAAAGACGGACCATGCCGTCGTCATCCGCAAGGATGCACAAGGACAGCAGCACGAAGTGCAGCTCGATCTAAAGAAAATTCTTAAGCGCGAAGCCGAAGATATGCAGCTCCAGCCGAGCGACATCTTGTACGTCCCGGACAGTGCAGCCAAGCAAGCCCTGCTGAAGTCTCTTGAATTTGGCATAGCCCTCGGCTCAGGCGTTGCTCTTTATCGCCTCGCGTATCACTAGAAGGAACATGGCCGAAGACAATAAACTCGTTCACCGGGAAAACGGCACCAACGGCGCCGTCGAACTCATTCCCGCCTCCTCTCGCCTCCCCGCCTGGGATCTTTCGCCACGCGAACCGCATCTTTACGATTACCTCCTGATTTTGCGCAAGCATCAATGGCTGATTTTGTCGTTCCTGCTTGCCGTCGTAACTATCGTCACCATCGCCACTTTCCGCATGCAAGCCGTTTATGTGGCCACCGCTCGCATTGAAATTGACCGCGAAAATGCCAGTATTCTCCCGTTCCAAGGCGCCGATCCTTACGAATACATAATGGACCAGGACAACTACATCGAGACGCAGTCAAAAATCCTGACGTCCGAAACTCTGGCACTGCAAACCATCCGTAGCAGTGGACTTGGTGCACGGGCCGAGTATGCTTCACCCAATGGGCCTTCGGAAGCGATCGCCATCGGCAGTTTGGAAAACCAGAAGCGGCCCCCCGAACTTGGCGCCTTTCTTGGCAGCCTTAGCGTCAAGCGTGTTCCCAATAGCCAGCTCATGGATGTCAGTTTTGAGTCGACGGACCCGCAGTTCGCCGCCCGCGTCGTCAACGAACACATCAAGAATTTTCAAGAGCAGAACATTCGCAGCCGTTTCGATGAAACCACACGGGCTACCGCCTGGCTCAACGATGAGTTGAACGAACTCAAGATCAAGGTTCAGCAGTCGGAAGACAAGCGCATCGCTTATGAACGGCAAAACCAGATTTGGACGTTGGATGACAAACAGAACATCACCACCCAGCGGCTCTCCGACATCAACAAGGCCCTGACTGACGCTCAGGAAGAGCGCATGAAGAAGGAAGCGCTCTATCAGTTTGCCAAGTCCGGCGGCGTTTCCGAAGTGCCCCAGCTTCGCGACAATCCCGCTCTGCAGAGCGTCATGCAGAAGCGCGAGAGCGTCGAAGAGGAATACAACGACGCTTTAAGCCAGTACGGTCCTAATTTTCCCAAGGTCCTCCGCCTCCAGGCGCAATTGAAAGATATGGACCAGCTCATTCAAAAAGAAAAAGTCAACACCATCGACCATATCGAGAGCGACTACCGCGAAGCCAAACAGCGCGAGAACCTTCTCACGCAAGCCCTCGATCAGCAGAAAGCGGAAGCGAACGCGATGGCCGAGCGCCTCGTCGAATACAACATCATCAAGCGCGAGGCTGAAGCCAATAAGACGCTTTATGATGGCCTCATGACCAAGCTCAAGGAAGTTGGAATCTCCGCCGCTCTGCAATCCTCAAATATCCGCGTCGTGGATCCGGCCATGATTCCCGCATATCCCTCTCGACCCGCCAAAGCCAGGAACATTGCTTTGGCCTTCCTCGTTGGACTTGTCGGAGGCATCGGCCTCGCTCTCATGCGCGAGTACCTCGACAATACCGTCAAGACCCCCGACGACATCGAATCTCTCGCGCGCCTGCCCTCTCTTGCCGTCGTTCCCCAGTTTGGCGCCGGCGATGGCAACGGCACTCGCAAACGCCTCTTAACTGGCATCTCCACCAACGGTCACGAGAAGCGCATCGAGCTCGTCGCCCAGCACCTGCCCAAATCCCAAATGTCCGAAGCCTTTCGCGCTCTGCGCACCTCTTTGCTGCTTTCTCAGCCTGGCCGGCCTCCGCAAGTCATTCTTGTCACGAGTGCGCTTCCCCGCGAAGGCAAGACCACTGCTGCAGCGAATTTGGCCGTTACCCTTGCCCAGCTGGGAGACCGTACCGTGCTTGTCGACGCGGACTTGCGCAAGCCTGGCGTGGGCCGTCTCCTCAACCTGGGAAACGGCAAGTTCGCCGGCTTTAGTTCTTACCTGGCAGGCGTTTCGAGTCTGGATCTTGTGACCGTGCCGCACCCGCTAATCCCCAATCTGGCCGCGATTCCCACGGGCCCGCTCCCTCCCAATCCTGCGGACCTGCTCTCCTCGAGCAAACTCACCGAGGCCATTGCCGAACTGCGCACCAAATTCAAGTTCGTGGTCATCGATTCGCCTCCCGTCATGGCCGCTACGGACGCCGTGATCTTGTCCGTCCAAACTGATGGTGTTCTACTTGTTGTGCGCAGCGGCGAAACTCCCAAAGAAGCCTTTACTCGCACGCGAGATTTGCTCAACAGTGTCAAATGCCACATCCTCGGCGTGGTCCTGAATGCGGTCGATTCCGGCGCTCCGGACTACTACTATTCTTACCGCTACTATCCTTATTCGTACGGCTATGGTCCTCAGGAAGCGGCTGAATCTGTTCACGAACACGAAGATCTTGCTGAATCTGTCTCCGAAAGCTCCCCGCGCAATCGCGATGACGATCAGACACTATAAGGAGGCACTTTGCGTTATCTAATCACCGGCGGCGCCGGTTTCATTGGTTCCCATCTAGCGGAACGGCTCCTCGCTCGCGGCGACCGTGTCGTTCTGCTTGACAATCTTTCCACCGGCAGCATGGACAACATCCGTCACCTCAAAGCCTCCAGCCAAATGGAATATCATCTGGATAATATTGAAAATCTCCAGTTGCTCGCGGAACTGGTCGACGACGCCGACATCATCATCCACCTCGCTGCCGCTGTCGGTGTCAAACTCATTGTCGAGAGTCCCGTCCGCACCATCGAAACCAATGTCAACGGCACCCAGCGCATTCTCGAAGCCGCCTGCAAAAAACGCAAACTCGTCCTCACTGCTTCCACCTCAGAGGTCTACGGAAAAAATACCAACGTGCCCTTTCACGAAGATGCCGATCTCGTTCTCGGTCCTACCACGAAGGGTCGTTGGAGTTATGCCGCCTCCAAGGCTCTCGACGAATTTCTAGCTCTCTCTTATTGGAAAGAGAAAAAGTTGCCCGTCATCGTAGTCCGCTTGTTCAATACCGTTGGTCCTCGCCAGACCGGCCGTTACGGCATGGTCCTGCCCAATTTCGTCAAACAGGCGTTGGATGGCGAACCAATCTGTGTCTATGGTAACGGAAAGCAATCCCGTTGCTTTTGCGATGTCCGCGACACGGTCGAAGGCCTCATTCGATTGCTTGACACCGACCGCTCCATCGGCGAGGTCGTCAACGTCGGCAACACCGAAGAAGTCACTATCGAAGGTCTCGCTCAGTTGGTCAAAGAGCGCACCGGCAGTTCTTCAAGTATCGAGTATGTCCCTTACGACCGTGCCTACGAGCCTGGTTTCGAGGACATGATGCGCCGCGTCCCTTCGGTCGATAAGCTTCAGGCCCTCACGGGCTTCAGGCCGCAAACCTCACTCAACGAAATCATCGACCGCGTGACCACCTTCTTTCGCCAAAAGGAAGAGCCAGCCCTGCCCAGAGTTGCCACCAGCACCGCCGTCTGATGATCGCTTTCGCTGCTTCGTAGGGGCACGGCACTGCCGTGCCCTTCTTTCTTTTTCTTTTCCGTTCTCTGGCGGGCCCACGCACGAATTCAACTCCACCATGTGTAATCGCAAAGGAGAATCCGCTCAACGCGTGTCCACGCGTCCAGTCGGCTCTGGTCAGCCAGCTTTCCGCAGCCTCGGCAATCTAGTCGTTACTTCGAGCGATTTCGCCTTCCAGGACCTTGCAGGAAGTAAGCAGCCAAACCGCTGACGCGATCTGTCTTTTTTCTCTCGCCTCCTAATTCATTTCACACAAGACGTTTTGCCCCCGGCATCGTCTCAAGTCCTAGCCAGCCATGCCAGACGGTATAGCAGCTCACCGCATATCTTTGGCGGGAACAATTCGCGCCACAAATCGTATCCACTGTTGTAACCCAGACTCCTGGAAAGGATAAATCTCGCGAAATGAACGTCATCGCCGCTCTTGACACCGCATTTCGCGATTTCAAATACTCCCTCCGCACCCTCGCCCGCAGTCCCGGCTTCACCGTGGTTGCCATACTCACCCTCGCCCTTGGCATCGGCGCGAATACCGCCATCTTCACTCTTCTCGACCAGATTCTCCTCCGTCTTCTCCCTGTCAAAAATCCCCAGGAACTCGTCCTTCTCACCATGCGCGGCCATCACTACGGCAGCAATTGGGGTGGCAACGCCATCTCCCATCCCATGTTCCGCGATTTTGCCGCTCACAACGATGTCTTCTCCGACATGTTCTGTCGTTTTCCCTTCGACGCGAGTCTCTCGTTCAACGGCCAAGCGGAGCACGTTCAACTGGAATTGGTCTCGGGCACTTATTTCTCCACACTCGGTCTGAATCCCTACCTCGGTCGCGTGTTCACTCCCGAAGACGACCGCCTCCCCGACGCCTATCCCTATGTCATCCTCAACTACGCTTACTGGAAATCGCGTTTCTCTGCCGACCCCAACATCGTCGGCAAGACCCTCATCCTTAACAACCAAAGCATGACCATCGTCGGCGTCCTTCAACCCGGCTTTGACGGCGTCGAGCTCGGCCGCTCTCCGAAGCTCTTCGTACCCATCATGATGGAAAAGGAAATCCTGGTCGGCAATCCCACCGACATGCTCAAGGAACGCCGCAACCGTTGGGTCAACGCATTTGGCCGGCTCAAGCCCGGCGTCACCCGCGATCGAGCCAAAGCCTCGCTCCAGCCCTTCATGCATTCCATGCTCGAGATGGAAGTGAAAGATAAGGCCTTCGCTCACGCTTCATCCTACGATCGCGAGCAATTCTTGAAGTGCACCATCGACCTCCTTCCTGGCTCTCAAGGCCGCTCGTACACGCGTCAGGCCCTCTCCACCCCTCTTTGGGTTCTGATGGCCACCACTGGCCTCGTTCTGCTTATTGCCTGCGCCAATCTCGCCAATCTTCTCCTCGTCCGCGGATCGGCGCGAAAGAAGGAAATGGCGATTCGTCTCGCGATGGGCGCCACGCGCGGCCGCATCGTTTCTCAGCTGCTTATCGAAAGCCTTTCTCTCTCGACGATGGGAGCGCTCGCTGGCTTGGCCCTCGCCTACTGGGCCGATAAGGCCCTCATGGCCGTTTACCTTCCTTCTGATTCCGGCGGCCTGCAAATTTCGACCACCCCGGATCTCCGCATCCTATTCTTCACCCTCGCCATCACCTTAATTACCGGCGCCCTCTTCGGCTTGGTTCCGGCTTTGCAGACCACCAAACCCAACGTCGCCTCGACTCTCAAAGACGAAGCCGCTGCCGTCGTCGGCGGTGGTCACGGCGCCCTCAGAAAATCTCTCGTCATCGCTCAAGTCACTCTTTCTCTTTTGCTCTTGATCGGCGCCGGCCTCTTCACCAAGAGCCTCGGCAATCTTCGCAACTTGGGTCCGGGCTTCCCTGCCCAAAATCTCGTCGGTTTTGAGATCGATCCCTCTTACAGCGGCTATAATGTTGCTCGCTTGAAGTCTTTCTATCCTCAGTTGCTGGATTCCCTCTCTTCGATTCCCGGCGTGCAGTCCACCGGCCTCGCTTCCTTGCGCATCCTTGAAGACAACGAATGGGATAGCAGCATGACTGTCGAAGGTTTCAATCCTCCCACTCCCGATGCCCATCCCGAACCCTATATGAATGAGATCAGTCCCAATTATTTCGCCACCATGGGTGTTCCCATCGTCAACGGCCGCGACTTCCGCCCCTCTGACACTGGCGAGGTCAAGCACAACCCGGAAGAAAAGGGTGATCTCGGCTGGCAGCCCGCCACCGTCATGATCAATGAGACTTTCGCCAAAAAGTATTTCGCCGGCCGCAATCCCGTCGGCATGCACCTCGGCTTTGGTTCCGATCCCGGCACTCCCACCGACATGGAAATTATCGGCGTCGTCAAAGACATCAAATACACCAACCTCCGCGACGAAATTCCTCCTCAGGCTTTTCTCCCCTATATCGCCGACCGTTTCATCGGCGGCATGGTCATTTACATCCGCACGGTTGCCGACCCCACTTTGCTCGTGTCCTCGATTCGTTCCAAGGTCCACGACCTCGATCCGAGCATCCCCATCTCCAACATGCGCACCACCGAAGTCCAAATCAGCAACTCGCTGTCCACGGAGCGCATGATTGCCAGTCTTTCCGCCGTCTTCGGCTTTCTCGCCACCCTGCTCGCCGTCATCGGCCTCTATGGCGTCATGGCCTATACCGTCGCCCAGCGCACCCGCGAAGTCGGTATCCGCATGGCTCTAGGCGCGGCGCAAGGCAATGTCATTTGGATGGTGATGCGTGAAGTGCTTATTCTCGTGGCAATCGGCGTTGCCGCGGGCGTCCCCGCCTCCTTGGCACTGACCAAGCTCGTGCAAAGCCAGCTCTTCGGCCTCTCGCCACACGATCCGTCCACCCTGGCTATCGCGACCATCGCACTGGCCTCCGTCGCGTGCGCCGCCGGCTATGTCCCCGCTTGGCGGGCCAGCCGCCTCGACCCCATGAAGGCCCTCCGTTACGAATAAAGCATGGTTCTGCAAACCACAAACGAGCCATAACAATCGCCGCAAGGCGACCTCTGAAGACAAAGAAGGCTTGGCTCTTTTCTGAGGAATGAATCGCATCACTTCAACCCTTCGCCGAAGCACGCGGTCGGCCAATCAAGAATCACTCGGCTGCCGTGCCTCTCTAACACATACAACAAGACGCGCGGTAAATCCCGTGCCAAGCCTCGTTTATACTTAGGCATTCCGCGCCGAATGCTCCGCTGCCCCGCCTGTCTCTCCTTCTAAAATAGACTCTCTTGAGCTTATGTCCTCCTCCAGAACAATCGGGCGCTTGACGGGTATCTGGCTTCTCTTACTGATCGTCTACGCAGGCCTGTCGCTTCTTCTTCCAAAGGGGAGCTATGCGCTTACCGCTTTTGGAGATCTGGCTCAGTGCATTGTCCCCCTCCTCGCCAATGCCGGTTTGCTTCTAAATGCGGGAACTCCCCATTGGCGCAGAAATCTTTTCTGGATGCTGATTGCTATGGGTTGCACGCTTTGGATGATTGGACAATTCGAGTGGACTTACTACGAGATTTACCTGCGCAGGCCGATGCCGGACAACGATCCAGGCGACATCGTATTTTTTCTGCGTGGCATTCCCATGATGGCCGCGCTGACGTTGCGTCCGCATCTCCGTCGCGCTGAGCTGCGCCTTCGCTTTGGCTATCTCGACTTTGCCCTCTTACTCAGCTGGTGGCTCTTTCTCTACGTCTTCATCGTGCTGCCTTGGCTGTACGCAACACCGTCATCTGGACTCTATAACGACAATTTCATCCTTCTTCACAATACCCAGAACCTCCTCATCGTCGTTGGCTTCGGCTATTTATGCCTGAAATCCTCGGGAGCCTGGCGCCTCGTCTATGCCAATCTCTTCGGCGCCTCGACGATGTACATGCTCTCCTCCCTTACCATCAACGTCGCTATCGAATTCAACCGCTATTACACGGGAAGTTTGTACGACCTCCCTCTGATTTCCTCTTTTCTTTGGTTCGCGCTCGCGGGCTTTATCGCCTACCAAAAACGCCATGCGCTGGACGCGCCTTCCGGCGATAGGTTCGACACAGAAACCGACAATACGCCCGGAGAAAGCGTCGTTCCAGCACGCTTTGCGATGGCTGCGGTCATATCTTTGCCTATTTTTGCGATCTATACTCTTCGTTACACGCATGAAAGTGCCGCAGTGCGCGATTTCCGCTTGATGACCGTTCTGATTGCCTCCATTCCCCTTGCTTTGCTCGTCTTCTTGAGAACTTATCTAGCTGATGCAGACCGCACTCGCCTCCTCGCGCAATCCGAGCGTTCGATCGAAAACCTGCAGAGACTTCAGGCACAAATCGTGCAGTCCGAAAAACTCGTATCCCTGGGACAATTGGCGGCCGGTGCCGCGCACGAAATCAACAATCCCCTGACTGCTATTCTTGGCTTCTCCGATCTTCTCGCCGACGACTCCGCTCTTTCCGAAAAAGCTCGTTCCACCGCGTCGAAAATCCGTGATCAGGCTCGCCGCACAAAAACGCTGGTCGGAAATCTTCTAAGTTTTGCGAGGCAGGTCCCCACCGAACGGACGCTTCTGGATATCAACACAGTGGTCACCAATGCGGTCCAACTTCGCACTCTCGATATGCATTCCGGCGCTGTCCGCATCGAACTCCAGCTCGAGTCCGTGCTCCCCGGCGTTCGCGGCGATGGAAACCAATTGATGCAAGTCTTCTTTAATATGATCAGTAACGCTGTTGACGCCATGGAATACACGCAAGGTGGTGTCCTCACTGTCAAAACCATGCGCGACCGCGCTTATGTCGTCGTTCTCTTTTCTGATACCGGCCCCGGTCTCAAGGAACCTTCCCGTGTCTTCGATCCTTTCTATACGACCAAGCCGGTCGGCAAAGGTACGGGATTGGGTCTCAGCATTTGCTTCGGCATCGTGCAGGAACATAGTGGCAGAATTCTCTGCTACAACCGGCAAGAAGGTGGCGCCGTTTTCCGCGTGGAGTTGCCGGCCGTCCTTGCGCCACTGCCCACAAAAGAATTGCAGCCTTCCGCAGAAGCTCCTAATCCGCAGAAGGTTTCCTGACGCACATTCTGCCGGGAGGCTAACGCTCCACTTTCGCTCATCTCATTGCCAGCCGGACTCATGTTAGAGTTTTGTTTCGAATTACATCACAGAAGTGGGAGATGCGATGAACGGCGCCGCCATCGTCACCGAACGACTCGCTCGCCGTTTCGGCAATCTGACCGCCGTCGACGGCATCGATCTGCAAGTCGCCGGTGGGCAATTCTTCGGCTTTCTTGGTCCCAACGGCGCCGGCAAATCCACCACCATCAAGATGCTTACAGGCTTGCTCGCGCCGACCTCCGGCCGCGTCGAACTTCTTGGGCTGGACTTCGCCGCCCATCCGATCGAACTGAAGCGCCAAATCGGCGTCGTTCCCGAAGGCATGGGCCTGTTCGAACGATTAACGGGTGCCGAGTATCTTCAGTTCGTCGGTCGCATGTACGGCCTCGATCGCCCCACAACCCAACGCCGCTCCGAAGAGTTGCTCGATTTCATGCAACTCTCTGATCGGCCAAAGAGTTTGATCGCCGACTACTCTCACGGCATGCAGAAAAAACTTGCCCTGGCCGCCGCCGTGATCCACGGGCCACGGATTCTTTTTCTCGATGAACCATTCGAAGGCGTGGATGCTCTTGCTGCCGGCGCGCTCAAAGCGCTTCTCGGCCGCATGACCGAGCGCGGCGTCACTATCTTCCTCACCTCGCACGTTCTCGAAATTGTCGAGCGGCTCTGCAGCCACGTCGCCATCATTCACAGAGGCCGCTTGGTTGCCCAGGGCTCGCTCGAAGAACTCCGCGCGGGAATCGCCGGCGAAGAGGGCAGCAAGACCACTCTCGAGCAGATTTTCCTCTCGATCGTCGGCCAGGATGGTTCGCAACAACCGCGACCCGAGGAGCTTTCTTGGCTGATGTAACTCGCATCCCCGGCGTTTGGGAGCAAATCCGCCTCGTCGCTGCGCTCCGCTGGCGAATTTTGCGCAACAGTCTTCGCAAAAAGAATAATCAATGGGACTTGCTCGGAATGATTGTGGCGGGCGTTTCCGCCGGGTTGGTGGTCTTGGGCGTAAGTGTGGGTTTCGGTTTCGCCGCTTACGCGATTATTTCTGGCAGATTCGAAGCTTGGCTCGCTTTGCCTTTCTGGGGGATTTTTCTCTTCTGGCAACTCTTCCCCGTGTTTTCGGCGGGTTTTGGGGCAGGTTTTGAATTTCGCAAGTTATTGCGGTTTCCCCTAAGTCTCCGTGCGTTCTACATCATCGGCCTCGCTTATGGCCTCGCGGATCTTGCCGCCATCGCCTCCGTCTGTTGGTTAGTCGCCTTGACCATCGGCGCGACAATCGCAAACTCAGCTGTACTGCCCGCCATGCTCGTCGTTTGCGTTCTCTTCGTGCTCATGAACATCACGCTCGAACGCCTGATTGGCTCCTGGCTCGAGCGCATCCTCGCTCGCCGTCGCTCCCGCGAGATCTTTTTCGCATTGTTCATACTCTTGGCGGTTTCCGTTCAATTCATCAATCCGCTGTTGCAGAGATATGGGCATTCGGCGCGGCCTTGGCTGCGGCAAGCCCTCCCCTACCTGACTATTTTCCCACCCTCGCTTGCGGGCCGAGTCATTGTGGGCGCCGCTCAAAATCATTTCGCGGAGACGCTTCTCGGCCTCGCTGGCATCTCCTCCTACATCGTCCTTTTTAGTGTCTTCCTCTGGATGCGCTTCGCCACGCAATATCGCGGCGAAGAACTCAGCGAGTCGGCTGCTCCTGGCCGCCCCCTCGTTCGACCCGCTCTCCGCTCCGCTGGTCAAAGCGATGCGCTTCGCTTGCTCACTCCACAGGTTGCCGCCGTCCTTCGCAAAGAGTTCCGCTACCTTACGCGCAACAGTTTCGCCTTTTTTCTCCTCATCATGCCTCCGGTATTCGTCCTACTATTCACGACGCAATTCGCCGGCCGGCATCCCACCGCCATGAAGCATCCAATTTCTAGCGAATTCTTTTTCCCGGGCATGATGGCCTATCTCATGCTCATTCTCATGGCCCCCGCCTACAATAGTTTTGCTTACGACGGCAAAGCTATCCAGACGTATTTCGCTGCGCCCGTCAGCTTCCGGGAAGTGTTTCTTGGGAAAAATCTCTTGCAGGTCGCGATGCTTCTTTGTGAACTGACGATCTCCGTGATTGCCTTTTCCTACCTTGTCGGGCTTCCCTCCCTGCCCGTTCTCCTGGCCACCATCGCTGCAATCGTGTTCGTTGTCGCCGGACAACTCTCTATCGCCAACTGGTCCTCGCTGTGTTTTCCGCGCAAACTTAACTTCGGCCAGATGCGAGGTCAGCGTCAATCGGGCATGGCTGTGCTCGTCTCTTTTGGAACGCAAATTCTCCTGGGAGTTATCAGTGCGCCCATTCTTCTCATGAGCCGCTGGACTGGAGATCGCTGGCTCCCCGCCGAAGTGTTTGCATTTCTTGCTACGGCCTCTATCGCGGGCTACGCCGCTTCTCTCGATCCCCTGGCCGCGCTGGCGGAAAAAAAGAAAGAGACCTTGATCGACGCTCTATCCCGCTGAAACTTTATCCCTCGGCAGCTCGATCGCGCTCATTAACATTTACTCTAATCTGCGGAACGCATCGCCTCTGTATAGCGCTCGGCGATTGCCTTCCACGAAAAATACTTCTCCTGCGCCCGGCGGCTGCACGCTGCAAGCGAAGCCCTGTACTCCTCGTCGGAAAGCACTTTCAGCAGCGCTTCTCCCAATCCGCGTTGGCGCTTTCGGTCCGCGAACACCACTCCTGCCTCCGTAATTGGCGACGCTGTTTCCGGACCGTCAAATGCAACCACTGGCAGGCCGCAAGCAATCCCCGCAATCGCGCTTCCGCGCCGCGAAGAAATCCCTCCCCGCACAAACAGCAGTACGTCACACGCCCCCATCTGCCGCACGATTTCCTCTCCCGGCAATACTCCCAAGGCGGTAACTTCTACCGGCAGCTTACCCATCAAATTCCTCAGCGCCTTTTCCGCCGTCTCAGAATGGCGTCCCATCACGACTAGCCGTAGTTTTCCCAAACGCTCTGTCACGATATGCAATGCTTCGGAAATGCTGGCGATCTCCCATACTCCCGCTTCTCCTCCGGTAATCCCAAATACGGCAATTCCGGGCAATCGATTTGTCTCGTCATTTTTCATGGTCCATGCCGTTTCGGGTTCCGGCAGGTTCGCGCCAACTGGAATGAAAATCGCCCGCGTATGCTTTGGTCCAACCCATGGAATCCTGCTCACCGGCACTGTAAAAACACCCAGATCGCAAGACTGCAGCGCTTCGCTCATGGCATGGGTCTGTGCGCGCCGCCGCAGCTTATCGATAGTGCGCCGCCCTTCATAGGGCAGCACGTCATGGTAGACCATCGCAACCCGTGCTCCGGCTTGCCGCAGAATACGCACGACTCTCAGAAATCGCAGCGGAAAACCGCGCTCGGACCATGCGAGCGCGGTATATTGCACCAGCACCCAGCATCCCTTCCAGCCGCGCGCTTGACGGTCAAGTTCTCGCATCGCCGCCGGCCAGCCTTCCTCCACCCACCCCACACGCACCAACTCCAACGCAAAGTCGTGCGCCCTCAGCGCCTCTCCCAGATATTCGCAATACTCTTCGACGGCATCTGTCGGCGCATCCCGGCGTCCAAGCAGCGCGATGCACCTTTGCGTCATTGGGGAAGGGCCAGAACGTGATTCGTACCGCAAGGTTTGCAGCTATAGCCCAGTCGTGAAAACTCCTCTTCCAAAATGCGGTGATTCTTCTCGCTGTGCATTTCGCAGATGATTCCTGGACGTTTTTCCTTCAGTAGTCGCTCCGCTCCGCGAAACACTTCGACTTCCGCCCCTTCCACATCGCACTTCAAAAAATCCGGTGCTGGCTGCGTCCTTGTATAGTCATCAAGTGACTTCGCGCTGACTTGGATGGTGTCCTCTCCGCCTGCCAATACGACGTGCCCGAGCCCTCGATCGGGGGAAGTCAATGGATCCGTTCGTGCAAAAAAAACCGTGCATGGCTCCGACCACACGGCCTTCTCTTCAACCGTGATCCATCCGAACGTATTCCGCGCCACGTGTTCGCGCAGCCTTGCCGCGATTTCCGGGTCAGCTTCGAACGCCACTACCCGGCCCTCTTTCCCAACGAGGCGCGCAGCAAGCAAGGAAAAAAAACCGATGTTTGCTCCTATATCGTAAAAAGTCATTCCCGGACGCAAGTGCTGCTGCAAAACCTCCTGCACTTCCGGTTCTCCTCCACCCTCAAAATAAGCCGTCCCTGTCCGTGGATTCAAATGCAACCACAGTCCCTGCGCAGGCCCGCTCCGAACCTGCGCCCACGCGAGCGAATCGCGTGGCACCAGCTTTCCTCCCGCCCAGCTCACGCATCGTCCAAGCACGGGAACTCGCCGCAAACTCGCCAGCGGCGATGCATACCGAAGCAAGAGTTGCGAAAGCCAGCCTTGCGATGTGCTCACGTCATTTCTCCACAAGGAAGCTGCCGATGACCAGCGCATCCATCCCCGAGCTGAAAAAAGTCCGAATCGCGTCCGTGGGTGTGTGCACGATGGCTTCGCCGCGAAGATTGAACGACGTATTCATGATAACGGGTACGCCGGTGCGTTTTCCGAATTCGTCGATGAGCCGCCAGTAGAGCGGATTGGTCTCCTTCTCCACCGTCTGTGGCCGCGCGCTGCCGTCCACGTGCGTCACCGACGGAATCACCGCGCGTTTCTCCGGCCGCACTTGCGCCGTCAATATCATGAACGGCGAATCGCTCGCGCTCTCCAGATATTCTGCCGCCGCTTCCTTCTTCATCGATGGCGCGAATGGCCGCCACCATTCGCGAAATTTCACCGCGTTGTTTACCTTCGCATTCATCTCCGGATCGCGCGGGTCGGCCAGTATGGACCGGCTGCCGAGCGCGCGGGGCCCAAACTCCATCCTGCCTTGAAACCACCCAAGTATCTTCCCGTTCGAAAGCAACTCTGCTGCGCTCGCTGCCACATCGCTCAATCGCGCGTACTTCAATTTATAAGTTCGCAGCGCGTTTTCGATGGCCCCATCGTCGAATTTCGGGCCCAAATACGCGTGCCGCATCGCTTTCATTGGCAAGCGGCTGCCGTGATCAAGATAAGGCGCGAGCGCCGCGCCCAGTGCCACGCCGTCATCCGAGGCTGCAGGTTGCACGAAGATTTTGTCCACCATTCCGGACGCCACAATTTTTCCGTTTGCCTTCGAATTCAGCGCCACTCCCCCGGCCATACAAACGTTGCGGCTTTTCGTTTTCTCGATAGCCATCTTCACGATGCTCATCATCGCGATTTCGCAGGCTTCCTGCACCGCATATGCCACATCCTTGTGTCTCTCGCTCGATCTCACTCTCCGGAATTCGCCGCGGCCCGAACAATCGCACCATTTCTGAAAAAGGCGCCGCTCCATTCGCAACGAGCTTTCTCGCGTGCACTTTGTAAGGCGCCGCCTCCGCATCGATAAACGCGCGCAAATCCACACCCGGCTTGCCGTAAGGCGCGAGGCCCATCACTTTCCACTCATCGCTGTTTCGCTGAAATCCCAGGTATTCCGTGAATTCGCTGTAAAAGTATCCGAGCGAGTCCGGAAACGGAATCGTCAAAACATGCTCGATCCGCCCGTCCCGCCCGTGCCAGATCGACGTCGCTTCCCATGCTCCGCGCCCATCCATCACAATCACGGCCGCGTCGTCAAATCCTGAATAAGAGTACGCGCTCAACGCGTGCGCCAAATGGTGTTCCACGAACCGCATTCGCGCCTTGGTAGGTCCAAAAATCTGCGTAAACCGCTTCGCACCACTCTTCTGGTGCCACATGCTCATAAAATGCAGCGTCGAGTTCAGCCCATTCGCGTACGTCGCAGGCATTTTCCCCGTGGCGTAGCACTTCAAATCGTGCCGGAACGCCGCCCCAGCCACCTGCCACCCAAAACACACCTCGTCCAACTGCTCTGCTCCCACCCGCGCAAACTCCAGACAAGCCCGGATCGCGTTCTGCGGAAACCGCGCATCATGCTTTACCCGGCTGATCCGTTCCTCTGCCACCGCAAACACAAGTTCCCCGTCGCGCACCAGACACGCCGAAGAATCATGCATCTGCGAATAATTAATCCCAAGTGCCAGCAAACTCTAGTCTCCTTCGCGATCGCGCCGCGCGCTCAAGTTTAATTCGCATCGGCATGACACTTGCACCGAGCTCCTGTCCCCATCCCGCGCCATCGCCAGTCCACCCTCAGCGACCTACCTTTACTCGGTATTCTTTCTCATCGTTGACTCACAATCGATCTGCGCACAGAATGGCATCGGTCTTAGCCACAATTGGCCGACAAAACGATTCCTCAAGCGATGAGCATGAAGCTGAGACTCTTGGCGCTGGGTGTCGGTGCCCTTCTCGTCTATCTTGCATTTCTGCCGCCTTCCTTCATCTCCTGGGACGGCGGAGGAATGCTTAATGTAGCGGTTTCCATCGTCCAGAAACACAACATTACCGTCGATCCTGGCAACGGTGTGCTGGGGCGCAACGGACAATACTATTCTCTATGGTATCCGCTTCTTTCATTTCTCTCTATTCCATTTGTGTACGTTGGTCTCGCCGTCTCTGCTCTCGTGAAGCTTCCGCAACCGTATATCATCGAGCTGTCGGCTCTTCTTCTTTCCGTCCTTATCGCAGCTTCCAACGTCATCGTGACCGCTTGGCTAGCACTTCGTCTCGGTTCCACGCCGGACAGAGCAGTTCTTGCTGGTATCGTTTACGGATTTTGTACTCTCGCCATCACGTATGCTCGAAATTTCTATGCAGACCCCCTTCTCGCTTTGTGCGTCGGTCTTGGGCTTTGCTTCGCATTCGGCGAAGACAATGCTCCCAATCTGCTAGGGACAGCTTCTTGCTGCGCGCTAGCTATACTCGCCAAGCCTACCGGAATCGTGCTGGCTCCGGTCTTATTCTTCTATTTTCTCGGAAAGAGCCCGAAACGCTCCTGGACCATAGTGGCTGGTGCCGCTTCTGGCGTTCTCATCTATATGGCCTACAACTTCGCTCGCTTTGGCGACGTATTTGCCGGCGGCCAGCCCAATCACTGGGATGTTCTTCACACTCCCATCGGCGTCCTTGGCCTTCTCCTCAGTCCCAAGGTCGGTCTCCTCCTCTTTTGTCCCATTGTTTTCTGTGCTTTTGGCCAGCGAGCACACTCCACACGCGAGGCTCTCGCCATTTATTCCCTTTCCGTTCTTTTTGTTTTGCTGTACGGCGCCTGGAGTCTGTGGCATGCCTCTACTTGGGGACCTCGTTTCCTGTTCCCTGCAATTCTTCCCCTCATTGCCTTAACGTCTCTCTTTCCTCACAGGAAGCTTTGGTTTGGCCTTGCATTTCTTGGATTCGTACTTCAGTTTCCGACGTGGGTTGCCACTCCCGAGCGTTACTCTCAGCTCTTGGCGGAGAGGCATCTCAGCGATCGGGCCATAATCTGGAACCCGCTCCTCTCACCGGCTGTCGGCATGTGGCCCAGCGGGGTGGCTCAATTCCGCGACGCTGCCAGTTCTGACGTCCACACACTCTCTGTCTACCGGCCTCGCAGCTCCACTCTCGCCGACTCCCGTTTCTTCAAAATTGTTCCTCTCTGGTGGTGGATGCTTCCGCTGGTGGACATCTCGCGCTGGCTGGGACTCGCCGTCTCTCTTCTTGTGACTTGTTCTGGCGTTTTGCTGTTGCGGCGATCGGTTTCTGAAACACCAGTTTGAGGTTTCGCCAGTCGATTTAAGGTTCTCATCGATGGAAGAAACTTCAGGATAGTGAAATTTACAAGTTTTCGTCACCGACCTCTCGGCCGCTGTTCAATGATCGGTGCAGCTCCAGTCGGTTTGCCGATCCAGTCTCGAATCCGGCGAAGATCCTTCGACCCATACCACTGCTGAATTTTATAAAAGTTGCGCGGAGGCAACACCAGCGTCGCGCCTAAGACAAGCGCCTTAAACAATCGGTAGCCGATCGGCCGGTCAGCGTAGCTGCGGTGATAGGCCGCCTTTTCTATACGATAAGTCTCCCACGGCTTCCCGCCATCGAGCCCGAGTCGCATCCGTCCGGCTTCCACCCAAATAGGCTCCATCACGATCGCAATGATTTCTTCGCGAACACCTAACGCTCGAAGACGCGGAGGCAAACATTGATGCAAAACTTCCATAACCCGCAGTTTACGTCGCGCCTTTTTATCGTCCTTCCCGGAGTACTGGAAGAGATTTCCCGCATGAAACCGGTAATAAAACAATGGCTGGTCCAATACGAGCGCAGGCGCCAGCGCAGGAGCCAGTGTAAACATGTATTCGTCCGCTTCGATGACCAACTCCTCGGGGAATGGGAGTATCTGATCGAGAATTTTCTTGCGAATCGTGATCTTCGTGGTCCCGAGAAAGCAACGCAGATGAGTGAAGAGAACTGCGGTCGGAAGGTCCTGCAAATGGATTACTGTACTTCTTTCTGGAACTACCACGCCGAGGGGACGGCCATCTGCATGCACCTCATAATGACCATGGCCGACCGCCCCTAACTCAGGGTTCTTCTCGAGTTCGTCTACAGCAAGCCGGACTTTGTTGAGAGCCCACCAATCGTCGCCGTCAAGAAATGAAACAATTTCGCCATTGCATTCGGGAATCCCCACGTTAAACGCTGACGCCTGCCCGCCATTCGTTTTTCGCACCAGCCGCACCTGCGGCTCGAACTTTCGAACGATTTCCGGCGTGCCATCGCTCGATCCGTCGTCTACGACAATAATTTCCCGTTCCGCAGCCGGAAAATCCTGCTCCAGCGCGCTGACGATTGCCTGCTCGATGAACTTCTCGTGGTTATACGTATCGATGAGTATGCTGACAAAAGGCTTTGTCATCTATTAGCAAACGCCGTCTGGCCGCTCGGGTCTCTCCAACAAGAAGTCGCACAGGCGGGCGGATGTCCTCCCGCTAAGTCTACGACATCTTAGCCACCCTGGGCTTTGCTTTGACACGGGCTATCCGGAGAAAATGTTATTCAGCAAAACGGCAAGGATCGAGATTCGTTTGAAGGTTTCTTCCGAACGGAACTTCACACCACGTTTGTGCGCGACTTGCTGCTCACTTCCTCTTCGTACCACGCGATGGTTTTCCGCAAGCCATCTCGAAGAGATGTTTTCGCTCGCCATCCAAACTCCGCTAGCGCCCGTGACGTATCCAGACACCGCCGTGGCTGCCCATCAGGCTTCGTCGCATCCCACTTCACCGCGCCCTCGTACCCCGCCAGCGATCCAATCAGTTTCAGCAGATCCCGCACGCTGATCTCGTCGCCTGACCCCAAATTTACAAGTTCAGCCTTCTCGTATTTCTCTGCCGCAATCACGATCGCTTCCGCTGCGTCCTCTACGTACAAAAACTCCCGCGTTGCGCTGCCCGTTCCCCACGCCGTGATTTCCGCCGCCCGCGCCTGTTTGGCTTCCCAGCATTTCCGGATCAGCGCCGGAATCACGTGCGAACTTTCCAGATCGAAATTGTCTCGCGGCCCGTACAAATTCACCGGCGTCAGATAAATCCCGTTGAACCCATACTGCTGCCGGTAAGCCTGCAGCTGTACCAACAGCATTTTCTTCGCCAGCCCGTACGGCGCATTCGTCTCTTCCGGATAGCCATCCCAGAAATTCTCCTCTCGAAACGGCACCGGCGTAAATTTTGGATACGAACAAATCGTTCCCGCGCAAACAAATTTCTCGACCCCCGCCAAGCGCCCCGCTTCGATGGCATTAATCCCCATCACCGCGTTGTCGTAGAAAAATCTCCCAGGGTTGGCGCGGTTCGCGCCGATCCCTCCCACCACCGCCGCCAGATGGATAAAAACGTCCGGCCGCGCCTCCTTATACAACCGCAGCGCCTCCGCCTTCTCCCGCAGGTCGTACTCCCGGCTATGGGGAGTCGTTATCTCCCGGCAACCTGCCATCCGCAATTTCTCCACTACGAACGATCCGAGGAATCCGTTCCCCCCGCTCAGCACCACGCGCCGATTTTCCCAGAACCCCATTACCTGCCCCTCAATTCTGCGAAGCTTGCCCTTCCACCGCTTCCATCACCCGCGTTACAGAGTTGTGCCAGTGATTCCAGTGGCTGAACTTTTTTTCCAGGATTGCCTTTCCGCGCCCAACCGGCGTGAGCCCCGCTGCCTCCAGATCCGCGTCCACCATAATCGCCACCAAATCGCTAAACCCAATCCGCGCTTCCCACTCAAGTTTTTCCCGCGCCTTCCGCGTATCCGCAATCAAACAGTCCACCTCTAGTGGCCTCTTGTATCGTTCCGAGGTCTTTATGTGTTTGCGCCAGTCCAGACCCGCATACGAAAACGCTTCCTCCACAAATTCGCGCACGGAATGTGCCTCTCCGGTTCCAATCACGATATCCTCGGCCGTATCCCTCTGCAGCATTTTCCAAATCGCTTCCACATACTCCGGCGCATAGCCCCAATCGCGCCGCGCCTCGAGATTCCCCAAGAACAGAGTGTCCTGTTTGCCCGCTACGATCCCTGCGACCGCCCGCGTTATTTTTCTCGTCACGAATGTTTCGCCGCGCCGCGGGCTTTCGTGATTGAACAATATCCCGTTGCTCGCGAACATCTGGTAACCCTCGCGGTAAATCCGCGTCATCCAGTAGGCGTAAAGTTTTGCAACCGCATATGGGCTGCGTGGCTCAAACAAAGTCGTTTCGCTCTGCGGCGGCTTTGCCGATCCAAACATTTCCGAACTCGACGCCTGGTAAAACCGCGTCTTGCACCCCGCTCGCCGGATTGCTTCCAGCAATCGCATCGTGCCCAGCCCCGTCACGTCGCCCGTATACTCCGGCATGTCAAAACTAACTCGCACGTGGCTCTGCGCCGCGAGGTGATACAGCTCTTCCGGCGCGAAGCTGTAAACCAGATTCAGCACCCATTCCGTGCTCGCGAGATCGCCGTGATGCAGAAAGAGCCGCGTGCTCGCCTCATTCGGATCTTGATAAATATGGTCGATCCGTTTCGTATTGAACGTGCTCGCCCGCCGGATGATTCCGTGTACCTCGTACCCCTTGGAAAGCAGCAGTTCCGCCAGGTACGAGCCGTCCTGCCCGGTGATTCCCGTAATCAGTGCGCGTTTCATGTGCGATCTTTCTTACCCCTATTTTTCCCTAAGTTCGAAACACCGTCTCATAATATTATCTTTTTGGAATGCTTCATCATTCTATAAGTCGCGTTCCAAAATACAAACCAATGCTCTTTCTCTAATTCCGCAGCGGCGACTCCTTCTTTGCTTCGGATGGCGCCGTTTCCCTCGCCGGTTTGCCCAAAAAGCCTTTGTATTTTCGCCGCGCGTCATCCACAAGATGCAAATGATCATAGCCCAGGATCAAGGCCCCGAACGCACGCACGTAGTCGTAAAGGCGGTGCCGTGCAGACTTAATGTCCCGGTATACCCGCGGGTATTCCAGCAGATGCACAAAGTACTTCCAGCGGCCCGGCTTCCGAAGCTCGAAACCATCCCGTTCTTGTGCCTTTGTCCATTGTTTGAGGTAAGCCTTCAAATCCGGCGAAGCCAAATCGTGTCCATGGCGCTCCAGCCAGACGCGGATTTCCTCGGACAAAAGCGCCCGCATCGCCACACGATGTTCGACGCGCCCGCGCTCTGCTTTGCTTTCCTCCATATGAAATAGGTTCGTGGCGTGCACCCGGTATTTCGCTTGAAATTCTGGAAGCGCCACCACCGGCGCAACAAAGATAATCAGCCCCGTCAAGTACGCGTCCGCCTGCGAGCGCAGTCCCTCGGGCACCGGCAACAGCTGCTTCAACGCGTTTCGTCGAAACGCCAGACAAGAAGTGCCCACCATTGGATAGCGCAATAAAGAAACGCGGTTTTCCGGAACGTGGCCGGACACCTCCACAAAAATACTGTCATCGGCTGTTTCTTCCGCCCCACGCCAGAAACGCATCCGGTGGTAGACCATTCCCGCTTCCGGATTTTTCTCGAATGTTTCGCATACTCGTCGCAGCTTCTCCGGCAGCCACAAATCATCCGCGTCCAAAGTCGCGATGATCTCTCCCCGCGCCTCCGCAAATCCCAAATTGAATGCCGAAGCCTGCCCGCCGTTCGCTTTCCGCAGATACCGGATCGCATCGCCATACTTCTTCAACCGCTCCGCCGTGTCGTCCGTTGACCCGTCATCCACTACGAGAATTTCCCGCTCCTCGCGCGGAAACTCCTGCGCCAACACGCTTTGCACCGCTTCTTCGATGTACCGCCCGTAATTGTAGGTGTCGATCAGGACGGTAACGCGCGGGGCGCTCATGCCCTATTGTGCCATGCCGTCAGGCTTTGCCGCGTAGCCGCCGCAGCATACCGGCTCGCAGTCCCACCGCATTGCGCAAGAATCTCGTGTGGTCCAGAACGGCAAACCACGCCGGTTGCAGAAGGTTGTAAAGAAAGATTCGGCCCGCCTGCCGCACATACCGCTTGATCGCCGCCCAGTGGCGCGCCGTGTTCCGGTGCAAGCCATCCGCGCGCAGTATGTAAGTTGCATCCGCGATCGTCCGCAGATGCCTCCAGCCTCCAGTAAGCCGGAGATTGGCGGCCGCCTCTTCGCCGTACCACACGCCCTGCTTGCCCTGCGGGTGATGGCTATAGTCGTGATTTTGGTGAACGGCTGCGACGAGTTGGGATACATCGACGACCGGCTTCTTCACATCCAGCGCTTTCCACACCATCCAGTTGTCCCAGAAAACTCGGCCAACCACGAACGGCGGCAGATTCGTGAACAAACCGCGGGTAAACAGAAAATAGTCGATCCAATCCCCCGTGCGCTGTTTGCCCGTTTGCAAGGCAAGATCGTGGATGCCCTTTTGCCAATCCGGGCTGCTGAATTCGCAAGGCTGGGCAATGTCCGTGTCCCAGCGCCGGCCGACGATAACAAACTGCTTCTCAGTAGCTTTAACTCGAGCCACTGCCGCGCAGAAATCCTGCATAAAAATAATGTCGCAATTGCTGTAGCAAAGCACATCGTGCCGCGCGATGGCCTGCGCCCTCGCGAACATATAGTTTACTTGATTTGAACCCGCTTCGTTTCTCTCCGTGTACGGCTCGTGGCGAAGGTGTAGTTCGTCGGCCGCTGCGGCAGCCCCCTCGTCGTCCCCGAAGAGGATGACCTCTACATCCGGATACAAAAGGGTCCAACTCTTCAACGCGTTGCGTTGCGAGATGCCATTGTGTCCGCGAAGTGGTTTAGCGGTGGTAAAAAAGGTGATCATACCGTTTGCCTCGTCTTTCTGAGCTTTTCCGGGGCTCGAGTGCACGGCGGCGCAATACCCTCTTGCACTCAAGGTACGTCCAGCCACAAAAGCTCTTTCCGCCGCTATAGCGAACTATGATCGTTTCGAAGTAGAATGGCGGAACTATATAGTATAGGAAGAGTAAGTAAATTACAGAAATAATGCAACAGTATTTATCGAACAGTATAAGTTATTCTTGGGAATACACTTACTCGATGGGTGGGTCTGCGGAATCAAACCTATATGGATTGAACGACGGAACGGTCAAAGATGACGGCCTGCCAATTGTGTGCTGCAAAGAGTTATCTCGGAACTCCTCACGCGTCCGGTCCGATGAGTCGATTTCGCTACTTTTTTGAACCGGCAGCGTCTTCCCTCAGGAACCAATTGCGATATCGCCCCAGTTCGTGGTTCGCATACCATTGACGAAGTTTGTAGAAACGCTGCGGGGGGAGAAGCATAGTAGCCGTGGCGAGAACAAAATACTTGTAGAGCCGATACGCAAAAGTGGGATTCTTATAGGCCCGATGAAAGCACTGCATTTCCGTTTGGAACGCTTCAACGCGCCTTCCGCCGCTCATGAGCAGACGTGACCTTCGAGAATCCAGACACGCATCGCCAAGCATAGTTGAGACCTGCTCTGAGGGAACCCCCAACTGGCGCAGCCTCTTGCTCACTCCTTCATACACTAGCTCGGACATCTCGGCCTTGCGTCGAAGACTAGCTGCGTTGCTCGCGTCTCTCGAATCAAATGCAAATAGATTTCGCCGGTGCCATCGGTAGTAAAAGAGCGGCTCTTCCAATACGAGTGTCCCCATAATCGTCGCCGCGGCTTGGATGGCTGAGTCGGCCATAAAAATCATGTTTTCCGGGATCGGCATGATCCACTCCAGCAAACTTCTCCGGACGGTTAGGGCGCCCATAAGTAGAAATGGCCATGAGCGAACTGCGCAGGGCATTTCCATGTTCACGAGCATTCGGCCAGGGGGAACGCATGCCTCCAATTCATTTGTATCCTCATAAAATTTAAAGTGTCCGTGGCCGACCGCCGCTACGTGGGGGTTTTGTTCCAAAGCCTCCACCACAGTTGTTACTTTTTTGGCGGCCCACCAGTCGTCCCCATCCAAAATCGCCACAATCTCACCCTGAGCCTGCGCAAAGCCCGCGTTGAAAGCGGATGCTTGGCCGCCATTAATCTTCCGAACATGCTTCACACGTGGCACAAATTTCTGAACGATGGATGGGGTTTTATCCGTAGATCCGTCATCAACCACGATGACTTCCATTTCTGTCGCAGAGAGACCCTGCTCGAGGACGCTGACTAGCGCCTGCTCGATATAGCGCTCGTGGTTGTATGTGTCGACCAACGCCGTGATCAGGGGCTTCATGGTCTCCTCACCGAGCGCAGCCGGTCGCCCCTTCGTCGTCACCAAAGAGGCTCACCTGCACATCGGGATGCACAAGCGTCCAGCTTCTCAGCGCATTTCGCTGGATGACGTTGCGGGGGCCCGCAAACGGCCTGGCCGTCGTGAAAAACGCAAGCATCTTCGCTTGATTCGAACCAGTCTAGGGCAGCCGTCAGTCATCCGCTTCGAACGGACTCCAACGCCGCCTCCCTTTGGAAGAATAGCAGCACTCGGTCATTTTGGAAGCTTGGAACGGCTCAGGTTGCAAAAGTGAAAAGCATCGAAACTCTCATCGCGCCAGCCGGAAACGGGGATCAGGCGATTCAGCCAGCAACATCTTAAACTCTTCGGCGCGCTCATCCGGAAGCGCCACAAAATTCGCATCGTAAGAATCTTCATCCGGCGATATGGGATATAGCGTGGTCATCTCGCTCAGCGCAAACCATCGGTAGTTCCATCGCGCCAAGAGCTGCATAATCTCGCGCGCCGCGTATCCCCACGGGCGCGTGCGAATATCTTCCACCTCGGCAAGAATCGCCGGTCGTGGCGCTGTTTGCAGCAGCTTCCGGGCCCCTTGCAGAACCCCCAATTCGCCGCCCTCCGCATCCAGTTTGATGAAGTCCACGCGGTCAATACCGTGCTCAGTAAGCACGTCGTCCAGCTTCCGCACCGGCACGCGAACGCGCCGCGTACGCTCTGGCACTGCCGGCGGCCGCAAACTATTCCCCCAGTCTCGCCCGCCGTCCACCACAAAAAGATCCGCGTCGCGTTGTTCATCCCCCAGCGCGCAAGCTTCCATCTCCACGTTGCTGCAGCGATTCACGCGCACATGCTTTGCCAGCCGCCGGCATTCCCGCGGCGACGGTTCGAACGCAATCACCCTCCCGCTTCGCCCCACGCGTTTCGACGCCAGCAAAGTATACAAACCATGGTGCGCTCCGATATCCAGCACTGTCATCCCCGGTCGCAACAGCTGTTGCACAAACCGCATCTCCGTCTCTTCAAATCCGTTGTACATCAATTCATGATCCAGCTCGCCTTTTTCCGCCAGCCACCACGCGCCGAATCCCAGCCGCAACGGAATCGGCATCCGTGGAAACACGCGCCGCGCCCGCAACGCAACTGTGATGTACTTCCTGCGCGCCGGGCTCGCCAGAAATCTCCGAATCCGCTGCGGCACGCTGGCCCGCACTTGTGCCACTTTGCTCCACGGGTCCTGCGTTTCGCGCGGCTCGCCATACAAGCGGAATCCCGCCACGTCGACCGCCGCGGTCGAAGCCAGCAAAACCGTTCTCTTGCGCGTATGTTCCGCCGTATCCTGAAAGTCGTCGTGCTTCGGCAGCGGAGTCACGCGGTAAACCATCTCGAACCCCGCGCGGTACAGCATCTTCACCAGGCTGCCTTCGCTCGGGTAGCAAGCCACGTCCGTCAAGCTCTGATCGTCCGAGCGCGGCTCTTCGCGCAGCAGCATCGACGGTTTTTCCTCCGGTATGCACATGCTTTCCACCAGCAAACATTTCCCCGTCAGCGCGCGCAAGTTGCGCATCGCCATCAACGGATTTTCCAGGTGGTACAGCAATCCGCAGCACAGCACAAAGTCGAACCGTCCCAGCTCGCGAATACCGGCATCCTCGATATCCGCCGTTTCGAACGGCACCTGCGGAAACCTTTTCCGCGCCTCCGCGATATTTTCCGCGCGCCCATCGAAGCCGCACACGTTCAGCCCGCAATCGGCAAGCGTCTTTGAAAAAAATCCCACGCCGCACCCCGCATCGAGGGCGCTTCCTAATGCAAACGCCTCCTTCAACCTGCCCACCACGCGCTGGATCGTCTCCGCCCGCGCCGCGATCAACCTGCGGTACTGCCGCTGATCGAACGGCGTAAGTTTCAATGTGAATTCTGCATGCACACGCGGCTCCGCAACTTCCGCAAACGCGGGCGGCACTCGATGGATTACGGACATGGCGCTGGACTCCATGTTGGCGTTTTCCCGTGGGGGCTTTCGGGATTGCCGAACGTTCGTGCGCCTTCGCGGATCCGCCGCGCCTCCAGCCCGAATCCGGCTCAAGACGCGCGCAGCCGCGAAAGCCCTTCCCGCCGCTAACCACCCCTCTGTAGCTTGGTTGTAAGAATAGCGCAGCGTTAAAGTAGAGCAAGGGTAATCATTCCTGGTTCGGAAAGCAAGTATATTTATCGCACAGTATATTTACCTGTTGATTTATTACATCGCCCACGGCCGCTTGGCCCCCTCCGCCCCGCGCCTCTGGCTTCCTTGCGGCGTTCTTTTTCACCAGCCAAAATAAAATAGAAAGCTGGAAACTTTTTTCGCCAAGTGTGTTACTAATATTCGGGGTCCCAGTTCCTCCCAATCTCTCTCGAAGGAATACTCTCGTGTCCAAAAATCACCTCTGGGGTATGCGTTCTAGCTCTATCTGTCTGCTTTCTTTGCTCATTTTGGCGGCTGGCTGCGGTGGTGGTTATCAAGCGCCGCCCCCGCCTCCGGGCATGCCTGCCGTGACGGTTGCCCCGAACCCCGTCACTTTCCCCGCCATCTCCGAGGGCTCCACCAGCTCTCCCACCACCATCACCGTCACCAACACCGGCGCCGGTGCCCTCAACATTTCTTCTGTCGCTTTTGCCGGCTCCAATCCGGGCGATTTCGCCAACACCAATAACTGTAGCGGCTCCGTCGCCTCCATGGGCACCTGCACCATTTCCGTCGCCTTCGTGCCTGTCGCTTCCGGCCCACTCTCGGAAACCGTCACCATCACGGACAATGCCCCCAACTCTCCCCAGGTCGTCAACGTCTCCGGCACCGCCAACGGTATCGTCATCTCTCTCACTCCGCTCGTCTCCGCCATCGGCGTCAACCAGACCCTTCCTCTCACCGCCACTGGCGACCCCAACGGCGTCACCTTCTCTCTCGCCGGTTTCACGGACTCCAGCATGGGCATCCCCGCCCCGGCGGGCTCCATCGACGCTTCCGGCATTTACACTCCGCCTCCCGGCTCTCCCAGCATCTACGTTATCGTCACTGCCGCCAGCAAGACTCAGCCCGCCGATACCTCCAAGGCCGGCATCAACGTCGTCGCTCCTGGCACTTTTACTTCCACCAACAACGTCCAGGTCGCCCAGTACTCCGTCTCTCCCGCTGCCGGCGCCAAGGTCAGCGTCCAGTTCGGTCTTGACACCTCCTACGGCTTCACCACCTGGACTCTTCCCACCGGTCTTACCGGCGGTCCCACCACCACCCCTCTCTACGTCGCCGGCATGAAGCAATCCACCCCCTACCACATGCGCGGCGTCATTGCCTTCGCCGACGGCTCCTCCTTCAACGACGCCGACTTCACCTTCACCACCGGCGCTCTTCCCGCTGGGCAGTTCCCGAGCATCACCGCCACGACGACCGCCGGCATGACTCCTCAGAGCGGCGTCGAGTTCTTGGATACAGTCAACCGTGTGGCGGGACCCAACGTAACCGCAGTCGTCGTCACGGACCTGAGCGGCAACGTTATTTGGGCATACGATCCCACGGGCTTCACGGCCGGTCCCAAACCCGATCAAGCTGCTGCCGAATGGCCATTTTCTGATCAACTTTCAGCGGACAGCCTGACGGCGCAGGACTCGGTCATCCAAGAAGTAGATTTGGGCGGAAATGTGATTTGGCAGGTGACCGCGGCCCAACTTAACACCGCCCTCGCCGCGCCACGCTGCGCCGAATGCAATGTCACCGTGATCGGCACACACCACGACTTCGCCGTTCTTCCCAACGGCCACGTCGTCGTCATCGCAGCCACCACGCAAACCCTTTCTGATAGTACGACCCCGACCGGCGACGTCATCATCGACCTCGGCGACATGGAAAACGTCGGCGGCAACAATCCCAATCACACGCCTCAGCCCGTTTGGGCTTGGAATGAATTCAACCACTTGGACACCAACCGGCGCCCGTACATGTATCCGGACTGGACCCACACCAACGCCATCCTTTATTCCAAGGACGACGGCAACCTCATCATCTCCATCCGCCACCAGAATTGGCTCGTGAAGATCGACTACAACAACGGCGCTGGCGCTGGAGACATTCTCTGGAAGATGGGCGCCGTACTTCCGACAGATACGACGGCGCAGGACATCGCCAATTTCACGCTCCTGAATGCTGACGGCACGCCAGATACCAACGCCACCGACTGGTTCTTCGCCCAGCATGGCCCCTCCTTCACCACCACGAACACGAGCGGCCAATTCGGCCTGGTTCTCTTCGATAATGGCGATGATCGCGGCGTTGTTGACGTCGCCGGCGGAACCTGCGGCGTCACTGGACAGCCCGCCTGCTTTAGCACCGTTCCCGCTCTTCAACATCGACGAAACGGCCATGACCGCGACCTTCGTCATCAATCCGACCACGCCAGACTATTCCTTCTTCGGCGGCAACGCCGAAGTCCTCGCGAACGGCAATGTCGAGTACGACGAGTGCGTCCTACGCTCACTTGCGGCAGCGAACAACGCCGCGATCTTCGAAGTCACCCAGACCGCCACACCACAAACCGTCTGGCAAATGCAAATTACCGGACAATACGCGTATCGCGGCATTCGCATGCCCAGCATGTATCCCGGTGTGCAGTGGTAAGCTATGAACTCGGTGTAAGGTGTCGCGTCGTGCCTAGAACTTGTTCTGCTCAGTGGGCCGCTGGAGACGACGAACCTGCTAGCGTTTGGCGTCGCCACTCGTCTAGCAGATGATAGTGCTTGATACCCGAGAACGAGCGCGCCAAAGGCATTGATGTAGTTGATGACGCGGAGACGCCGGGTCATCTGCGATCCGTAGCAACGGCCGTACCGCACGAGGTGCCGAAAAATAGCATCGACCCGGCCGGGTGTATCCAAGACAAATCGCTCCCCGTCCTGGTATAGGCGCCACCGACGTGAGGAACAGTGCGGATTTCCCTCCTAGACATGTCATAGCCGCTGCTGGAAAGCCAGTCATCCAATCCCTCAATGAGAACTTGCCACGCATCGATCCGTTCCCGCCTCCGCTCCGGAGGCATCGCGGACTCCTTTCGTAATAGAGATTCTGACCGTGGATCCGATAGACCGCCAGAGCATTCCGAGACAGCAAGAATCGGCGACAAGGAATACGATGCATGCGCTGAGATACCCATCGGCCTGGACACGGAGATGCCTCCGGGACTGGAAGCACTTGTCTGAGATGCTCTCGCCGAAACGCCAGGCAGGAGGTAGGATAGGGAGCGTACCAGAACAATTCGTCAGGCTTGTCCGGCAGGAAACCCGAAAGTGCGCGGAATTCCCCTTCCTTTCGCTCGTTCGTCTCCGAATTGAGCTCCAGGAGACGATGATAAACCATCCCTGTTTCGGGGTGCTTTTCGAACTCTTCGGCAATCCGTCGCAGCTTCCCGGGAAGCCAGAAATCGTCGGCATCCAGCAGCGCAACAATCTCGCCCTGCGCCCTTGCAATACCAAAGTTGAATGCGGAGGCTTGCCCGCCGTTCGGTTTGTACAGATAGCTTACGCGGGTGCCGTATTTCTTCACGCGCTCGGACGTATCGTCCGTCGACCCATCGTCAACTACCAAAACCTCCATCCGCTCTGTCGGGAAGTCCTGGGACAAAACACTCTCAATAGCCTTTTCGATAAAATGCCCGTAGTTATACGTGTCGATCAGGACCGTAACAAGGGGCGTCCCCACCTCGGCCCCACGCACGCCCGTCATGGCTTCCCGTCAGAGCCGCGCGCAGCTCCGGATCGGAAACCCAGCAGGTTCCTGAGCGGCCGCGTGACTTTCAGTAGAAAGAACCATGCGGGCAGCCAAATGTCATAGGTGAAGATTCGCCGAGCTTCGAGCCATAGATCCTTAGTGCGAGTCCGATACCGGGTGCGAACAAATCTTCTGGATATACGCCCCCCGCGCGTCAGGCGGTGGGTAGCGTCCTCCGTCCACCGGAAATGCTCGGGGCCACCGGCCAATCGATAGTTCTGCATTGCAAGCGGACCTAGATGCGTGCCCTCTTTGCCGCCCGGATAGTGGCCATAATCATGATTCTGGTGTATCGCCGTCACATAAGGAGTGCAATCCACCACCGGCACATTTTGAGAGAGCGCATTCCAGACAGTCCACCAATCCCAATAGCTTATGCCAACGACAAGAGGAGGAATGTCCTGGTAGAGCCCTTTGGGAAACACGAAGACGTCCACGTTCCGCGGATCCTGCTTAACACCCCGCGCGCGTGCAGCTCGTCGAGCCTGTGCGCCCCAACTCGCGTCGTTGAAATTGATAGGCTGGGTTATTTTTGAATCCCATCTCTGGCAGACCAGAAGAAAGCGCCTTTGCCACCGGATTGCTCTTTCGACCGCTTCCCGAAAATCTTGCGTCAAGACCATGTCACAATTCGCGTAGCAAAGATAATCATGCCGCGCTATCTCCTGCGCGCGGCCAAATAGAAAATTCACGTACGGCAGCTTGCCTTCGAAGCGTTCGACGTGAGGTTCGTGGCGGAGACCAAATTCCTGGGCCACCTCGGCAGCCCCCTCTTCGTCACCAAACAAAATCACCTCGACGTCTGGATGCAGAAGCGTCCAGCTTCTTAAAGCATTGCGCTGGATGATGGCGCTGTGTCCCCTGAACGGTTTCGCCGTCGTGAAAAGAGTCAGCATATCTAATTGTCTAGAACACCCTGAATTGCCCCGATCGACTCCTTAGGAACAGCTACAAAATTGCCGTCGTATTCCTCAGCGTAGGCATCCAGATGCTGCAGCCGTCCGTTTGCAATAATCCGAAACCAGACAAAATTTCTCTCCCGCAAGTGGCCTATTATATCTTTTGCCGGGTACCCCCACGGCCGAGTGCGAATATCCTGCACCTCTGCAAGAATCACAGGGCGCTTCCCTCCCGTTAAAAAGCGTTCCGCTCCTTTGAGGAATTCCAGCTCACCGCCCTCTACGTCAAGTTTGATGAAGTCGGCGTGAGCGAGGCTACGCTCCGCCGCCCAGTCGTCGAGCTTCCGAACTGCCACAGTCGTTGTCGAAGTAGTGCTTGACGTGACCGGCGGCCTTAAACTATTGCAGCCCGTTTCTTGACGGTCCACGACATAGAGCTGTGCATCGCGATTATCGCTCCCGAGCGCAATCGATTCGACCCTCACGTTTTTTGTTCTGTTGAGCTTGAGATTTAGAAGCAGCGCTTTACGCTCCCTGGGCGAAGGCTCGAACGCCTCAACTACTCCTTCCCTGCCCACACACTTGGAAGCTAGGAGCGTATAAAGGCCGTGATGTGCACCAATGTCGAGTACCACCATCCCGGGCTTAAGGAAACCCTGCACAAACGCACGCTCGTCGGCTTCAAATCCGTCGTAAGTAAACTGTGCCCCAAAGAAATCATCGCGCGCCATAAACCAAGCCCCATATGGCAGGCGAACAGGGACAGGCAAGCTCAGGAATATCCGCCTCCATCGAGCATAGAAGGATCTTGATTTTTCGTGTAGCGGCTTTCGCAAGAATCTTTTTATTCGGGTTATCATCGCGCGCTTCGATATACTATGCAGCGGTACTATCCACGTGCCTCTACCGCGCCTGTCGGTATTAGATTCTGCCCCGAGGGGCCAGCAAGCGTGAGACGAGACGGGAGATTGAGAATTCCCGTCCACTCATCGCTGCGCGGATGCTGATACGAGGGTGTAGCGACAATCATTTCCGGCTCGGCCTCCCACATCTCCACCTGCCCGGACTCGTCAAACAAACTCAGAAGCCAATTATACGGCCCAGGCCTCAGCGGAAGTGAGCCGAACTCATAACTGAGGATGTTTGGTCCTGCATCGAAGTTAACGTTGTCAGCCGCCGTGCACCATACCAGTTGTCGCTCGGCATTGAAAAGGGCTATCCCATGGTGTGCGGATCGCAGCGGCTGGCGGACATCAAGATGAAATCGAACCGTAACAGGCCCAAGTGTCTTTAGCCGGTTCGCCTCTTTGCCCGCGCTTTCTGTAAGCTCCCATTTTGTAAAGCGCGCCTTAAACCACGGGTCACGTTTCTCGCCAGAAGGAGACATGACCTCGGACTGCATCGCTAGCTCGTAGGCGGAAACGACCTCGTGTGGGTTGCCATTGAGGCGAACCGCACCGTCATCCACCCACACTACTCGGTGACAAAGCCTCCGAATCTGATTCAGTTGATGGCTAACAAGCACAACCGTCCGCCCAGCCCGCGCCACATCTCCCATTTTCCCCAGACACTTCTTCTGAAAATTAATGTCCCCCACCGCCAGCACTTCATCCACCAGCAAAATCTCCGGCTCCAGATGCGCCGCCACCGCAAACGCCAGCCGCACGTACATCCCGCTCGAATAGTGCTTCACCGGCGTATCGATGAATTTTTCCAGCTCCGCGAACGCCACAATCTCATCGAACTTCCGTTCGATCTCCTGCTTTTTCATCCCCAGAATCGCCCCGCTCAAAAACGCATTTTCCCGCCCCGTCAGCTCCGGATGAAATCCCGTTCCCACCTCCAGCAACGAGCCCACCCGCCCGCGAATCTCCGCCCATCCGGTAGTTGGTTTTGTAATTCTCGAAAGAATCTTCAGCAGTGTGGTCTTGCCCGCGCCGTTCCGTCCGATCAGCCCCAGCACTTCGCCTTCTTTCACTTCCAGCGAAACATCTTTCAGCGCCCAGAACGTCTCCTCCTTCTTCCGCAACGCCGATAGCGGTGACTTCAGAAACCGCTCCAGCACATGCCGCAGCCCCGCGTCCACCGTCAACCCGCGCTGGTACCGCTTCCCCAACCCTTCGCCCTGTATCACCGCAGAACTCATTGCCTCACCCGCGCACTTTCGGCCACGGGGAAGGGCTGAAAGTGGTCCCAGCGGCGGCTGTCTTCCCCAGTTCGCCGGAAGGCCGCCACGTTCTCATGCGGGACAGTAACTTCAACAAAATCAGAACGATTCGACCGCACGAAAGAAACCAGCGTCTGGATGCTGCCCATCCACGTATCGTCGAAAATCACCAGCCCTCCGATTTTGCAGAGCGGTGCGTAGAGATAAAAGTCCACCAGAGCGTCGTCAAGCCGGTGATTGCCATCGATAAAGATTATATCGAAGCTGGAATTCTGCCGGGCCAGATCCGTCGCGGCATGATCGGACCGATCCGGAATCAGCCGGAACGAAGATTCCGCGCCCGCCGCCCTGACATTGGCAAGGCCGATTCCATGCCAATAAATCTCCTCGAAGGGATCGATCGCTGTATGATGCCCGCCACCGCTTTTGGCCGCCCCGGCCAGAAAAAAGACTGCGCTGAACCCATAGGCAAAGCCGATCTCAAGTGTTGCGCTGGACTTCAGCGAGCAACATAGTTCGTAAAACCACATGCCCTGTGACGGGATAACTCGGGTCAGCCGATCGACTGCGTGCTTCTGGCCATCGCTGCCGGGCCTGGATTCCTCTCTGTACATCGCAAGGAGCGTCGCGCGAAAGGGCTCGGGCAATGGGGCCAAGGCTTCCTCGTCGGAAGGGGTCGGCGCCGGAGGCCGCCTTAGTATGCGGCGCAGTAGATTCCTAATTCTCATAGTCTCGCCGTTACCCCGCGCCCGTACCGCCCGCCCAACACCTCACCCTGTATCACCGCTCTGCTCATCTTGCCTTAAAGCTTTCTAGCACCCATCCCCTCGTTTTTTCAATACCTTACAACGCTACCGTTTTCTATATGCGATTCCACTTGACAATTCAGTAACTCTACGCTATAATTCCATGTGCTTAATCGTTGTAGACAGATCGCTTGTACCCAGCCTTTTGGCAAGCCACGAGGCTTACGCCACACCTTACATTCCCCTGTCCTAATCCATAACTCCTTTAGATTCTGCATTTACGAGAAAACCGCCCGTAACTCCTTCAGAATCCGCAGTTACGAAACAAAGGACTTTAAACTCTTTAGAATGAATATTTACAAAAAAACCGGGGGGGGAGGGTACCCCATCCGGCAACTCGTCATTCAAGCGCGCTCCCCAGCCGCCCCTTTCACACCCGGTCTGCAACGGCTCCTTCCATCCTCTGGAAAAAGAACAGCCCGCCTATGAGAACCAGAACAACCGCCGCCGTTGACGCCAGCAGCAGCGGCCCGGGCGCTGTGCCGTGGCCGGTGAGCGTCCAGCGGAATCCGTCAATCACCCCCGCCATGGGGTTCAGCCCGTACAGCCACCGCCAGCGCACCGGCACAAGCGAAGACGGGTACGCCACCGGCGAAGCAAACATCCAAAACTGAATTAAAAATGGCACAACATATTTCACATCGCGATAAAGCGCATTCAGCGCGGACATCCACAGCCCCACCCCCAGCGCCGTCAGCACCGCAAGAAGCAGCAGCACCGGCAGCCACAGCGCCGCAAGGCCCGGCCGAATCCCGTAAATTGCCAGAACGACCCCAAGCACCACGCAGCCTATAGCAAAATCCACCAGCCCGGAAATCACGGCGGAAATAGGGAGCACCAGGCGCGGAAAAAAAACTTTGGTGATCACGCGCTGGTTGTCCACAACAACGGCGGTGCAAGACTGCAGCGCCATGGCGAAGTAGCTCCAGGGTACGAGCGCCGTGAAGTAAAAAACTGGATAAGCGAGACCGTCGGATGGCAGTTTGGCAAGGCGGCCGAAAAAAAGCGTGAATACGCCCATGGTCATGAGCGGCTGAAGCACAACCCAGGCGACGCCAATGGCGGTTTGTTTGTAGCGGACTTTTACATCGCGCCAAACGAAAAAATAAAGTAGCTCGCGGTAGGACCACACTTCGCTGAGGCGCAGATCAAGCCAGCCGCGCGGTGGCTCAATCCGCACGATGCTAGCTGGGACGTGCGGCGCTGGAAGCGGCGAAGCGGGTGCGGTGACCGAAGCCATCGAGTGTTCGTGAAGCTCCAAGAGAGTTGGACGAATCCCCAGTTAGAGTAGCAGAGATGCAGTGCCGTCGCGATGTTGGCGCAGGACATTTTACGAGGAAGAAATACGATCGAGAGCGATCAAGGAGGAGGCGGATTTTCCTTGAGTTGTTCGAGATCGCGCTGCTCGATTTGCTGCATCATCGCTTTCCTGTGGAAAAGGTACGATTCGAGTTGAGCCGTAATTTGCCGGGGCACCACAAGAAACTGGTTTCGAATCATTTGGGAAAAAGAAATGGGCCCGCGCGCGGGAACCAAATGAGCACCCCATTGAAAGATCAATCCGGCGTTCCACACTGCGAAGCACGCTAGAAAGAAGCACGCCGCCGAAAGCGCGGCGCGGCGCGTTCGGAACACGCGCGTGAAGCGCTCAAGAAAAACGGCGAGGCCGAGAATGAAAAGAGGAGTAAGAGAAACGAAAAAGCGATTGCCGTAGGAAGAGATGCCGGCCCAATCCGGATAGGAAGCGATGAAATAATAAAAAGAGAGGACTGCGGCGATAAACAGGGCTCCGACGCGCGGCACGCTTCGCCAGAAGGCAAAGAGGCCAATGAGAGCGAAGAGCAGGATGGGCGTCCAGGAAATGAGACCGTGCTCGGAAGAAAAAAGGACGGAAAAAAGATACGGAGATTTCCAGTACCAATCGCTGATGGGAAGGTAGCCAGTTTGTAACACGCTGCCGTAAACGACTCGGTGGGCGATAAAGGTGGGCACAAGACAAATCAAAAGAGCCGCAGCGAACGCGAGATGCCTCGTCAGAAGTTGCGGGAGACTCGGCGGACTCTGAGTGTTGAGAGCTCCAGGAGAGAGAGTCGGATTTATGCTGCCAGAGGGGCTCGGAGCTGCCGCTCGAGAAACACTGCCGGGACTGGCGGCCGCGCCACGAAATGCCGCCGCATATTCCCGCAACGCTTCGAGCGGAAGGATGACGAATATCATGGCGTTGGCGTAGTAGACGTCGAGCATCAGGCCGCCGAGCGCACCGAGCACGATCCATTGCCAAAGGGTGCGCGAGCCACGCGTCTTGTCCCAGTACCACAAAAAAAGAGCGACAACAAAAGCAGACTGTGCGTGCGACCAGGAAGGATTGAAATACATATAAACAGGAAGCGAGCTGGCCCACCAAATCGCGAGAGTGGCGAGTAAGGCCCAGCGCTCGTCGACGTATTTGCGCGCGAGACGAAAGGAAATCAGAAGTCCGAGAAAACCGTAGAGCGCGGTGGCGAGAGCCATGGCGATGCGGTAGGGCGAAGAGAAACCGTCCGCGGGAACCGCGGAACCGAAGGAGCGGGCGAGAAGAACGCCGGCGTGGGCGAGGAGAAGAAAAGGAGCCCAGAGAATGGCGGGCCCGACAGAGAAGTGATTCTGGAGATGGCCCGTGGAGGTGCGAGAATCAGCGAACGGCTGGCCATTCTTATCGATGCGATTTTCGCGGAAGCTGGCGTTGGCCTGCTGATAATCGCGGGTGAAATCGAGATTGTGCTGGATGAGAGGAGCGCGCGCGTAAGCGTAGTAGCCGACGCCATCTCCGCGCACCCAGGGATTGAGCATAGGGAGAGAAAGCACGAAGAGCACGAGAAGAAGGCACTCTACTTTGCGCGAAGATGGCTGAGGCGAAGTGGGCAAACAGTATGGCTCCAGAAAACCAGCGGCTGCATGATGAAAGGATTGCTGCATTGAAGTTTACGGCAAAATGGCGAAATGCGGAGCCAGGAGGATTGAACTACAGGGGGTCGAGCGGTTGCGCTCAGTTGTCCGGCGAAATCCTTCAGAGGGGAGATAAGTGCGCCGCCCTTTGCAAGAAGCAAAACCTCGAGGGTTAGGCCGCCTCCTGTAAGAAGACAGAGTCAAAATCGTCTCAGCGCGCCAAGGGTCGTTCACCCCCCGCTTCTGAAGCAGGCATGTCAGGAATCGCTTTTCTATCGACCGTGGGTTGGAAATTTACTCCGCGATCTTACCGGTATGGAAAGCATCATGATTCGGCGGCGGGGGCTGCAGTAGCGGGGGCCAATTCAGGAGTAGATTTCGCCGGGCGTAGCCGCGAAAACCGTCTCCTTCAATCGGAGGAATGGAGTCTCTAAGAATCTATAACTCAGACTCGCTACAAAGACAGTACAGACAAGTGCGATCGGAAAACGCAGAAGCGGATGGTGGGGTCCGACCCTATTCAAGATCGGCTTCAGGCAGTCCAGGACGAGGGTATTGAGCATATACATTCCATAACTCACGACACCCATGTAGGCCACAGGTTTCCAACGAAGAAACCAAGCCAAGCCATTGTCTTCTCTGATTACGCAGGCCCCCACCAGCAGACATGCGAGAGGCCAGCGAACCCAATCCCAGATGTCCTGCGATGGCGCGAGACTCCCCACGAGCAGAAGCAGGAGAACTGGGGCAGACCAGCGGTGTCCGATGAAAAGCCTTAGTCGAAGAAACGATTTCTCGGAGTGGAGCAACTGCGCGAGGATGGCCCCCAGGCAAATGGGCACCGCAATTCCCGCGGCCATTCTCCATACCAGCGAATCTTTCGGCACGACCAGTCGCAAGGCGCCAATATCTGTTGCCGCGCGGAGTCCGATCAGCAAGCACATGATCATCATCGGCAGCACTCCTCGCAGAAAACGCAGGACGCCTGCCCACAACATATAAAACTGCTCCTCGACCGAGAGCGACCATGCAAAGTTGAAAATTGCTGCGGAGGCTTGCCACCCGGCGAACCAGGTATAAGTGAACGTCAAATAGCCTGGAAGATAATGAAAGAACACATGGTCTCGCCCCGTGCCGCGTTGCAGGGTCAAAACAAGCACCAAGTAGAGGGCTAAGACCGCGTAGTAAAGCGGCCAAATTCTAAGCGAGCGCCGGATGTAGAAGTCGCGCAGCGAAATTCGTCCGTACTTTAACTGTTCCCGCAGCAACAGACTGGTAATCAAAAATCCGCTGATTCCGAAGAAGACAGAAACGCCGAACGCCCCATTCCGCAATACAGGCAGCTTAAGGAGTGCGTTGTAGTAGGTGAGCCCGCTCACATACCAGACGTGAGACCAAATCACGCCGAGAATGCTGATGGCCCGGAGTCCGTCGAGGGACTCGAAAAATCGAATTCGCATGAACTGTTGGTGGCTCGGCAACATAGGAGTCAGAGCTTGTCCATATGGATTCCGAAAGAGTACTCCAGTGAAGAACCTAATTGAAGTTACTCTGAAAGCCGTATAGCGGACGAATATCCGCGCGGGGAAGAGTCCGGCTTATTCTGCTTCGGCCGTCTCAATTTATGGGCTATTTTACGGGCGCCAGAAAAGCATTGGATAGCCGCGCGGACGAGTTGCATAACATCTTTCAGCAGCCAAGGAAGATAAGCCTGACCTTTTTGCAGGCCGGGGATGGTGCAGCGCCCATATCTTTTTCAAGGCTTTGCGTTTGGCAGCTCGCCTTCCTATCGCTGCCATTCGTCTCCCAAATAACGAATCGCAATAATTTGCAATTGGCGTTTTTCGATGGGCATTGACATGCTCGGAGCCGCACCGTAGCATCGCCTCTATCTTCTGGCTGAGCGGTGACTCGGCCACCCTCGGAGCGGAGGACCTGCATGAGTCTTCGCGATTTTATTTCCAAACAGTGGATTGATGTTATCGATTGGACGGAGCCGGAAGACGGCATTCTCGCCTACCGCTATCCGATGCAAGACCGCGAGATCCAGAATGGCGGGAAGCTCACGGTGCGCGATTCGCAGCTGGCGGTTTTTGTGAACGAAGGGAAAGTGGCGGACGCGTTTGGGCCCGGACTTTACACGCTCAACACCAACACTCTTCCGATTCTCACGTACCTCAAAAACTGGGACAAACAATTTCAGTCACCCTTCAAGTCCGACGTCTATTTCTTCTCGTCGCGGATTCAGACCGATCAGCACTGGGGCACGCAAAATCCGATTACGATTCGCGATAAGGAGTTCGGCGCAATTCGCTTGCGCGGATTCGGAATTTATTCGTATCACATCACGGATGCGAAGAGCTTTTATTCGAAGATCAGCGGGACACGCGATCTTTATCAAGTGGCTGATCTCGAAGGCCAGTTGCGCAACACCATCATCGCCAAAATGACGGATGCTTTTGCGCAGAGCCAGGTGCCGTTTCTGGATATGGCCGCGAGCCAGGGCGCTGTTGCCGAAAAAATCAGCGAGCAGCTCAAACCTGCGTTCAGCGACTACGGACTGACGCTCGATAGTTTCGTTGTCGAAAATCTTTCGTTACCCGACGAGCTTCAAAAAGCACTCGATCAGCGCATCAGCATGAACGTGCTCGGAGACATGGGCAAGTTCACTCAGTATCAGGTCGCACAGGCGATTCCGGTGGCCGCCGCGAATGAAGGCAGCGGAGGAGTTGGAATTGGCGCGGGACTCGGTGCGGGTATGGCCATGGGGCAGGCGATGATGGACGCCGTAAAGCAATCCACACCTTCCGGTCCGGCAGGCGGTGGCGTGGCACCTGCCGCCGCGGGCGCTGCGGCCTCGGCAACCACGAAATTCTGCAGCGAGTGCGGCAAGCCGATTCCGCGCAGCAGCAAATTCTGCCCAGAGTGCGGAAAGCCCCAGGCATAGCGTTGAGGCGTGCATGAGCGGCATCGAGTGGGTCGTTGAGGCGTTCGGTTGCTCGTCGGAATCGCTGCGCGACCTGCGCGCGGTGGAAACACTATTCCACGGAATGATTCGCGGGATGAAGCTGAGGCCCGTGGGCGAAACGCAATGGCACCAGTTTCCCGGGACGGGCGGTATCACGGGGTTGTGCTTGCTCGCCGAATCGCATATCGCTTGCCACACTTTTCCAGAGCACAATTCGCTTTGCTTGAATCTATTTTGCTGCGTTCCCCGGAGTGAATGGAATTTTGAAGCGGCGCTGCAACAGCTTTTCCAAGCGAAGTCGGTTTCGGTAAGGCGGCTGGCGCGGCCTTATGAGGCGGCGCGTCATCAAGCGGCGAGCGACTAGCCGGCGATAAGGTTCGGAGCGACAGCATTCTTGTGCGATAGGTGAGCAACGGACGATGACCCAGCCCGTCTCGAACTGCCCGAACTGCGGCGCGAAAATTGTCTTCAAATGGTCGAGCAGCGTCCAGACGGTCTGTCCTTACTGCAAAAGTATATTGGTGCGCACCGACGTGGATCTCAAGAAAGTCGGGCAGGTGGCCGATCTTCCGCCGGATAGTTCGCCGATTCAGCTCAACACGGAAGGAATTTACCGGAATAAGGCGTTCGTGGTGATTGGACGAATTTTATATGAGTACGATCAAGGCGGCTGGAACGAATGGCACCTCACGATGAACGACGGCGCAAGCGCCTGGCTTTCCGACGCGCAGAATGAGTACGCGATTTCTTTTGCCACAAATACATCAGGTTTGCCGGTCGTGAAGCAGATTCAGGTTGGGCAGCAATACAACTGGAACAAGCAGAGTTACACGTTGACGGTGATCACGCACGCGCATTACCGGGGAGTCGAGGGCGAGCTGCCTTTTCAATATTGGGACAAGACGGACGTGTCGTTTGCCGACCTGCGCAGCGAGACAGGCAAGTTTGCCACGCTGGATTATAGCGACGAGGAGCCCGCGCTTTATCTGGGCGAATTTGTGGAGTTCGACGATCTGAAACTGAAAAATCTGCGCAGTTTCGAGGGCTGGTGATGAGCACAGGCGCGCCACCACTTTCGAATCCGCCGAAGCCGCAAGTGAAGGCGCTGAATTGTCCGCAATGCGGAGCGGCGATCATTCTGCGTTCTCTGGGGAACGCGGAGACCGTGGTTTGCGCGAGCTGCCATTCGATCTTGGATGCGAAAGATCCGAATTTGCAGATTCTGCAAAAATTCAACGTCATCACTGGAGAAGTGCCGCCGCTGATTCCGCTGGGGACGCGCGGGAAGATTCGCGGCACCGATTACGAAGTGATCGGATTTCAGCGCCGCAGCATTACGGTCGAGGGGATTCGCTACGACTGGCACGAATACGTCCTCTTTAATCCTTATAAACCCACGCGCTATCTGACGGAATATCAGGGCCACTGGAACGACATCAGCGTTTGCAAGGAGCTGCCTGTCGTGCAGTTCGCCTCCGCCAATTATCTTGGCGAGATTTACAGACATTTTCAGAGCGCGGATGCCAATACGAATTATGTGCTAGGAGAATTTCCGTGGCAGGTACGCGTCGGCGAACACGCCGCGGTAACCGACTACGTGAAGCCGCCGCGCGTTTTGTCGTCGGAAAAAAGCTCCAACGAAGTGACATGGTCCATTGGCGAATATATGTATGGCGCGGACATTTGGAAGGCGTTCAGTTTGCCGGGGAGTGCGCCGGAAGCGATCGGAGTTTACGAAAATCAACCGTCTCCGGTGAATGAGAATGTGAAAGGCATTTGGGCAGCGTTCGTTGCGTTTGCCATTTTACTTCTGGTGTTCATGGCGGGATTTGATCTGGCTTCGCCGAAGAGCACAGCGTTCGATTCCAGCTATCAATTGAACGCCGGAGAACCGAAAGGCGAGGCTTCTTTTGTCACCGGCGTTTTTAAACTGGAGGGCCGCACTTCCAACGTGCAAGTCACGACATCCGCCAACGTCGACAATTCGTGGATCTATGTGAACTACGCGCTGATCAATCAGGACACGGGCCAGGCGTGGGACTTTGGCCGTGAGGTGAGTTACTACCACGGCTACGACAGCGATGGATCGTGGACCGAGGGTAGCCAGCAGGACAGCGTGGTTATCCCCAGCGTTCCCTCGGGCCAGTATTATCTGCGCATCGAGCCGGAGGTCGATCCGCGGCATCCTCCTATCGCTTATACGGTGGCGGTGAAGCGGGATGTCACTGTGGCGGGATTATTCGGCGTGGCGTTTCTTGCGTTGTTGATCCCCGCGATTGCGATCACGTGGCGCTCGATCAGTTTCGAACGCGCTCGATGGTCCGAAAGCGATCATCCGCCCATTCATCTCGGAAATACGGAGTAAATCATGTTCAGAAAACTTTATCTCGCTTATGGATTGCTGGTTCTCGGGGGCACCTGCTTCGCGCAATACAGCGGCTGGAGTCTTGACAGGATCAGCCAATTAAAAAATATTCCCAAGTCCGTTCGTGATAATCCAGGTTCCTATCGTTCCGTTTACGGTTTCTATCACCACTACACCGGAGGTAAATAAGATGAACCTCGTTCCGCTCGGCAACATCATTGCAGCGCTCGCGTTCGCCTTTCTCGGCATGCTGATTTTCATCATCGCGTTTCTGGTGATGGATAAGCTCACGCCATATCATCTGTGGAAAGAAATCGTTCAGGAGCACAACATGGCGTTGGCGATTCTGGTTGGCGCCATGTCCATCGGCATTTGCATCATCATTGCTTCCGCGATTCATTAGCTCATGGGCATTCTGCTCTTTATCTCGGTGCTGCTGGTTGCGGCGTGCGGGCTTATCTATGAGCTCGTAGCGGGCACGCTCGCCAGCTATTTGGTGGGAGACAGCGTCTTTCAATTCTCAACCATAATCGGCACGTATCTTTTCGCGATGGGAATCGGAAGCGCGCTGTCGCGCTTTTTGAACCGCGGGCTGGTCCAACGATTTGTGTGGATCGAACTGATGATCGGCGTGATCGGCGGCTTTTCTTCCGCGCTGCTGATGATGGCGTTCGCGTTCACGCAGGGATTCGAGCTGATTCTCTACGCCATCGTAGTGGTGATGGGCGTGCTTGTTGGGCTGGAGATTCCGCTGCTGATGCGCATCGTGCGCGACCGGTATCAATTTCGCGACGTCATCGCGCACGTGCTTACGTTCGATTATCTTGGCGCGCTCGGCGCTTCTCTTCTATTTCCCCTTCTCCTCGTGCCGCGACTCGGACTGGTCCGTTCGGCGATGCTCTTCGGCCTGGTGAACGCAGGCGTCGCGCTGTGGAGTACGTACCTGTTTTCCAATCAGCTTGCGGATACGCGGGCGCTACGTGCGGTGTGCGTGCTCGTGTTGTGCGGACTGGGGACCGGGATGGCCGAAGCAAGGCACATCACGGCGACGGCGGAGGACAATATCTACGCCGACGACATTATTTTCGCGCGCGACACGCATTATCAACATTTGGTGCTGACACGTTTCAAGGACGACATTCGGTTGTTTCTCAACAGCCACCTGCAATTCAGCTCTCGCGATGAATATCGTTATCACGAGGCGCTCGTCCACCCCGGGCTCGCTGCCGTTCCCGTGCCACACCGCGTGCTCGTTCTTGGGGGCGGCGACGGTTTGGCGGTCCGCGAAATTCTGAAATATCCTCAAATCGAGAGCGTCACCCTGGTCGATCTGGATCCGGAGATGACCAGACTCTTTTCGACGCACCCCATGCTCACGAAGCTGAACAACAAATCGTTTCTTTCTCCGCGCGTCCACGTCATCAACGCCGACGCTTTCCCGTGGGTCGATTCGAACACGGATAGCTTCGATTTCATCGTGGTCGATTTTCCCGATCCCACGAATTATTCACTCGGGAAGCTTTACACGACGGCTTTTTATCGCGCGGTGGCGCGCCACCTTAGCGCACAAGGCATGATGGTGGTGCAGAGTACATCGCCGATGTTTGCTCGCGATTCCTTTTGGTGCATTGCACAGACGATCAAGCAGGTGGGTCTGGAGACGTATCCCTATCATGTTTACGTTCCGAGTTTCGGCGAATGGGGATTCGTTCTCGCTTCGTATCATGATTACACTCCGCCCAGTTCGCTTCCGGACGGTTTGCGATTTATCAGTGTGGAAGGCTTGCCCGCGCTGTTCCAGTTTCCCCCGGACATGGCTCCCCTTACCATGCCTCCCAATCAGCTGAATAGCCAGATCCTCGTGCGCGCGTACGAGAATGACTGGAAGGACATCAGTCATTGAAGGTTGGACGGCGCAAATTTCTGCGTGGCGGCAGCGCGGCGCTTGTCGGGCTCTCGGTGAAGACGGACCGGCCGATCGCAGGGTCATTCGTCAACGATGCCTTTCAGATGGGCCACATGTTGCGCGATCGCGCTTCTTTTCCTCCGCCGAAACGCGTTGAAAAAGTTCCCGTAGTCATCGTGGGCGGAGGCATCGCCGGCTTGAGCGCTGCCTGGCGTTTGCGGAAGCGCGGCTTCAGGGATTTCACCGTTTTGGAAATGAATCCGCAAGCCGGGGGCAACGCGCGCTGGGGTGAAAATGAAGTCAGCACGTATCCCTGGGCCGCGCACTACGTCCCCGTGCCCGGTCCGAAAGCGGAGTATGTCCGCGAGCTGTTTGAAGATCTTGGGGTTCTGAAAAATGGCCAGTGGGAGGAGCGCTACCTTTGTTTTGCGCCGCAAGAGAGGCTTTTTCTTTATGGCCGCTGGCAGGACGGTATCGAGCCTGCTGTCGGACTGACGCAGAAAGGACGCGAGCAATTCCAGCATCTCGAAGAGCTGTTCGCAAAGTTCCGCGCCACCGGTGAGTTCACCATTCCACTTGAACTCGGACGCACCTCCAAGTTTCAGGAATTGGATCAGCTTTCTTTTTCGGATTGGTTGCAGCAACAGGGCTGTGATTCGCCGCTCGTGAACTGGTACATGAATTACGCTTGCCGTGACGATTATGGCGCGCTGGCTAAAGACACTTCGGCATGGGCAGGTTTGCACTATTTTTGTTCGCGCGAGGTGGAGGAGAAGGGCCCGCTTACCTGGCCCGAAGGAAATGGGTGGATCACGCGGCGGCTGCTGGAACGTGTCGGGGAAAATGTCCGCACGAATGAGATGGTCCATCACATTGCGGAAAGCAAACGAGGAATCAGCATCTTTTCCGGCGACACGGAATTTCAGTGCGAGTTTGTCATCTTTGCCGCGCCGACGTTTCTCGCGCCTTATTTGCTGGAAGGTTTTCCGCGGCTCCGCGATTTTGTTTATTCACCCTGGCTTACGGCAAATTTGACGCTCGAGCGAATTCCTGATTCGCGCGGGGCCGAGCCCACGTGGGACACGGTTTTCTTGGATTCGCCCACGCTTGGTTATGTTGACGACACACACCAAAGTCTGCGAACGCACATCGACCGCACCGTGTGGACTTTTTATTGGTCTCTCGTAGACGGCACTCCGGCGCAGAACCGGCAGCTTCTGCTCGAAAAGGACTGCAACTACTGGAAAGAAGCGATTCTGCACGACCTCGAGCGCGTGCACTCCGACATCCGCCAGTGCGCCTCGCGCATCGACGTGATGCGCATGGGGCATGCAATGATTCGTCCTGCCGTCGGCTCGGTTTTTTCCGAGGAGCGCCTTCGTCTTGCGCGCCCGCCGCGCGATTCGCGGCTGTTTTTCGCCAATTCCGACCTCAGTGGCATTTCCATTTTCGAGGAAGCCCAATACCATGGGGTTCTCGCCGCTCAGACCGTTCTCGAGCGCCTGCACGGCCATCGTTAGCTTCGCAAGGAATCCTCGAACACAATTTGGAATCCCCAAATAAATTTAATGCATCCAATCTGAATGGACGTGCGTACTATATAAGTGAGCTCCCGAGCTGCTCATAAAGAAGGGAAAGATGTTGCTGCAAAGAAAGCCAGAACTAACCTACGCCGACGTCACACCTAAAGAGCTCTATTTCAACCGTCGCAAATTCCTCAAGGCCATGGGTATCGCCGGCACCGCGGCCCTTGCGGGAAGAAATCTTCTGAATCTTATCTCTCCATCGCAAAACGTATTCGCTGGGGCCACTTTCCCCAATTTGGTGAAAAGCCCATTCAGCACCACCGAAAAGCTCACTCCCTTCGAAGCCGTGACGCATTACAACAATTTTTACGAATTCGGAGTGGACAAGGACCAACCGGCAAAAAACGCGCAGAAATTCCAGACCTCTCCATGGACTGTAGTTGTAGAAGGCGAAGTGACAACCAAGCGCAAGCTCAGCCTGGATGAGATTCTGAAACTCGCTCCGTTGGAGGAACGCATCTACCGGCACCGCTGCGTGGAAGGCTGGTCGATCGTTGTGCCCTGGATTGGATTTTCCTTCAGCACGATTGCGAAACTTGTGCAGCCGACGCCGAAGGCGAAATTTGTGGCTTTTGAATCATATTGGGATTTGGGCCAAATGCCGCTGGCCAAGCCGGAATTGGCAGGCATCGAACTTCCTTATGTGGAAGGGCTACGGCTGGACGAGGCGATGAACCCCCTGACGCTGCTTTGCGTGGGCATGTACGGCCAATCGCTTCCGAATCAGGACGGCGCGCCCGTGCGTCTGGTTATTCCGTGGAAGTATGGGTTCAAAAGCATCAAGTCGCTCGTAAAAATCAAATTCGTCTCGAAGGAACCCTCGACAACGTGGAATATGCAGAACTCGCATGAGTACGGCTTTTATTCGAACGTGAATCCCACCGTCGATCATCCGCGCTGGTCGCAGGCCACGGAACGCCGCCTCGGCGATATTTTCCGGCGCAAGACCCTCATGTTCAACGGCTATCAAGATGAAGTCGCCAGCATGTACGCAGGCATGGACCTAAAAAAGTATTTCTGAGGCTGGTTCGCAGCGTGCCCTCGATCCTCGCCAACAAATGGACGAAAGTCCTTCTTTTTCTCGTTTGCCTGGTGCCGTTCGGCATTCTCGTTTGGCAGGCGCTCACCGGCAATCTCGGGCCTAATCCGGTCGAGACTCTTCAGCACACGACAGGCGATTGGACTTTGCGCTTTCTCGTTTTCACGCTTTGCATCACGCCCCTGCGCAAACTGCTGAAGATTCCCGATCTGATTCGTTTTCGTCGCATGCTGGGCCTTTTCGCGTTTTTCTATGCCTGCATGCACTTCCTCGTCTACCTCGGCCCGGACCAAAACTTCAGCCTGGCGGCCATGGGGAAGGACGTTTACAAACGGCCTTTCATCACCGTGGGATTTACCGCGTTTGTTCTGCTGATTCCGCTGGCGCTTACTTCGACTGCCGGATGGATTCGCCGTCTCGGAGGGCGGCGCTGGCAAATGCTTCATCGCTTGATCTACGTCATCGCGATTTGCGGCGTGATTCATTACTACTGGCTGGTGAAGTCGGCAGTCTTGCGGCCGCTGGCGTACGGAGCGATCGTCGGAGTTTTGCTCCTGTGGCGTTTAGGGGACTGGCTGAGTCGAAGAGGGCGCGCAGTAACGGCGACGGCCAAAACGCAGAGCGCATCGGCGAACGGTTAGGCAAGGGATAATGGACGATTTCTAATTAAAGCGTGCACTCGAACACGGGCTACGGAACGGGGTTAGTGAACTCGTGGTAGTGAAAAAGTGGTAGTGAAAAAGCGGGAGCAAACGAGGGCTAGTGAACGGTGGTTGTGCCCCCGCCGCCTGTCGTGGACACTTCGCTGAATTCAAGGCCCCAGAAGCGCGGGGCCGGCGTAAGAAACTCGACGCCGATTCTCTGCCCCCGTTCGCAGGGTTCGCCTTGGTAGACCACGCGGCACTCCTGCTCTTCCAAAGTCTCCGGGTTCGTCAGGACCAGCATCTCTCCGTTGTCGATTTCATGCTTCAGCAGCAGCAGGCCCCCGTGCGCGTTCACCACCACGGTCTCGCAGGCTTCTTTGAACTTCTTGCCGTTGTGGGCGCGGCCTTGTGCCTGCACACGCATCTTGTGAAAGGCCCGTCCGCTGCGGCGGTGCGTCGGAGAAGTTGTTTCGTTCATAGAATCATCATCGGCTGCTTCCCGAAAGAAGGTCCACTGGCCCTCAGGACAGGTGTTCTCCACAAGCAACCACTGGCCGTTTCCGTAAGGCTGCACGGCCTCGCCGCCGGTTTATTCGCAAGCCAGGCGCAGACAGGCGAGAAGCACTGAGGTACGATGATTTTATGCATATTTGTGGCGTAATTTATGACTTGCAAATTGCAAGTCATATAGACAAAATCCTTTTAAGGCTGCCGGAACCCAGACCAGGGTTATTTAAAGGAGCTTCGCATGAGCAAAGTCCGAGTTCTCGTCGGTACCCGCAAAGGCGCATTCATACTGACGTCTGACGCGAAGCGCCAAAACTGGGACGTTGCTGGTCCGCATTTCGCCGGTTGGGAGATTTACCACGTCAAGGGATCAACCGCCGACCCTAATCGAATTTTCGCTTCCCAGTGCAGCGGCTGGTTCGGGCAAATCATTCAACGCTCCGATGATGGCGGCAAAACCTGGATCCAACCGGGAACACCCCCCGGCGAGACCACCGCGTCCGGCGGAATGCCCAAGGGCGAGAGCAACAAGTTTGTCTACGACGATTCCACGGAAACCGGCAAACCGCTCATCACGCATCAGTGGTACGACGGAACCCAGAAGCCCTGGGTGTTCAAACGCGTGTGGCATCTCGAACCGTCGCTCAGCGATCCGGATACGGTCTATGCGGGAGTCGAGGACGCTGCCCTTTTCCGCTCGGCCGATGGAGGAAAAAGCTGGCACGAACTTTCAGGGTTACGCGGCCACGGCACGGGCCCGCGCTGGCAACCTGGCGCTGGCGGTATGTGTCTCCACACGATCATCTTGGATCCCAAGAATCCTAAGCGAATCTTTATCGCCATTTCCGCCGCGGGCGCATTCCGCACCGACGACGGCGGCGAAACCTGGCGGCCCATCAACAAGGGGCTCTACTCCAAATACATTCCCGAGCCAACCGCCGAAGTGGGCCACTGCGTTCACCGCATCGCGCTGCACCCTTCGCGGCCCGATGTTCTCTTCATGCAAAAACATTGGGACGTCATGCGGACGGACAACGCCGGCGACTCTTGGGAAAAGATCAGCGGCAACTTGCCGACGGATTTTGGCTTTGTGATTGACGTGCATGCCCACGAGCCGGAGACGGTTTATGTTGTGCCCATCAAGAGCGACGGAGAGCACTTTCCGCTCGACGGAAAGTTGCGCGTGTACCGCAGCCGCGCCGGCGGCAACGAGTGGCAAGAGCTTGGGAACGGGCTGCCGCAGCGCGATTGTTATGTGAACGTGCTGCGCGATGCGATGGCCGTGGACACACTCGATGACTGCGGCATTTATTTCGGCACGACTGGCGGCCAGGTCTACGTTTCGCCCGATGGCGGCGATAATTGGTCGGCTATCGTCCACGATCTTCCGGCTGTGCTTTCGGTTGAGGTCCAGACACTGGCATGATTCGCGTTATCCTGCCGCCGCATTTGCGAGGGCTGGCGCGCATCAGCGGCGAAGTGGAGCTCGAAATCGAAGGGCAAGTTACGCAGCGCTCCGTGCTCGACGCGCTCGAAGCCCGGTACCCGATGCTGAGCGGCACGATTCGCGATCACATTACGCAGCAGCGGCGGCCATTTTTGCGATTCTTTGCGTGCGGCGAAGATCTCTCTCACGAGCAGCCGGACGCGCCGCTGCCTGAGGCCATTGCATCCGGTGCGGAGCCGCTTCTAATCGTCGGAGCGATTGCTGGGGGGTAGCGGCGGATGAGCATTGAGAACCGGCGGTCTCCGATCACGCTGTTCATTTGAAAATTCAAAATTCCGGTCCCATTTGAGAAGCAATCACGTGAGGCGCGTTGTCATCGCCCAGATCGACGCCAGCCAGTTGGCGTGCCGCCTCTTGTCGGCCGGAGTCATTCCATGCACGACTTGTTGGCGCGAATTTCGAATTATCAAACCGAGAATACTTTGTGCTATATAACGTGGCATCGCACATTGTGCGGTTTAGTCAACTCCTAATGACACACAAACGATGATTACTGAGCGAACCGGACCCCCCGAGGTTCTGGTGCGCTCTGTGACGTGAGGAGAACATCATGAATGACTCGGCAAAACGTGGCTTGCTGATCTCGAGTGGCTGGATCCAGGCCATCGTCATCGTGGTACTGTGCGGCTTCCTTATTCTCGGAATACTCGCATATCGAACCTATACCGACGAGCCGCCGATCCCCGCACAGATTGTCGATCCCGCCGGAAAAGTCCTCTTCACGGGAACGGATATCATTGCCGGCCAGGAAGTGTTTCTCCGCAATGGACTCATGGAGTACGGCTCGATCTTTGGACATGGCGCCTACCTTGGCCCGGATTTCACCGCCGACTATCTCCATCGCGCGGCACTGATCGCCATCGATTATTATGGGGGCCCTTCCTCGGAGGCGGCCAGGCAGAAGACCATTTCCGACTTCAAAACCAATCGCTACGACAGCAGCACCGGAGCCCTCGAGTATTCGTCTGCACAAACGGAAGCGTTTGAGAAGCTTGACATCTACTACGCCAAATATTTTGGATCTCCAAATACCAAGTTTGGACTACGGCCATCGGCCATCACCGATCCTCAATCGATCAAACAACTGACGGCCTTCTTTAGCTGGTCCGCTTGGGCGGGTTCCACTTTGCGCCCGAATCTGAATTATTCTTATACGAACAACTGGCCTCCTGAACCCTTGGTTGGCAATCATCCCACCGCGGATGCGATTGTTTGGAGTGTCCTCTCCCTGATCGCCCTGCTGGGCGGCATCGGCATCTTGCTGGCGGCATTTGGCAGGTGGAATTTTCTTGGCTGGCACGGCCGGGAAGATCAGCGTGTTTCGTTCCGCGCTCCTGACGACGTGGTCCTCACCCCTGCGCAACGTTCCTGCGCCTGGTTCTTCTTGGTTATGGCAATTCTATTTACCTTGCAAGTGCTTCTGGGCGGCGCCACCCAGCACTACCGCGCTGAAATCACGAATTTCTTCGGTTTTGACCTCGCGCGCATTTTGCCCTTTAACATTGCGCGCACGTGGCATCTTCAGCTTGCAATTTTCTGGGTTTCCACCTCGTTTCTTGCGGCGGGTATTTTCCTCGCTCCCATGATTTCCGGTCGAGAGCCCCGCCGTCAGAATTGGCTCTCCTTTGGTCTACTGGCCGCCTTGGTGATCGTGGTGTTCGGAAGCCTGGCTGGAGAATATGCGGGGATTAGCGGTTGGATTCAGCGTGGGTGGTCCTGGTTTGGCGCTCAAGGTTTTGAGTACCTTGATCTTGGCCGCTTCTGGCAAATTCTGCTCACGGTCGGCCTGGTTTTTTGGGTGATCATTCTTTTCCGTGGTCTTCGTGGCCGCCTCGGTTCGGACCACGTAGGCAATATGCCCTGGCTGTTCTTCTTCTCAGCGCTTTCTATTCCTGCTTTCTATGCCGTCGGTTTGCTTGCCCGGACAGACTCTCACTTCACTACGTCCGATTTTTGGCGCTTCTGGGTAGTCCATTTGTGGGTGGAAGACTTTCTCGAACTGTTTACCACCATCCTGGTCGCTTACATCTTTGTTCTTCTCGGCGTCGTTTATGAGCGGATTGCGCTGAGGGTGGTTTACCTGGACATCTTGTTGTATTCCGCCGGCGGCGTTGTCGGGACGATGCACCACGTCTATTTCTCCGGTGAGCCGTCTATTCACATGGCGCTCGGAGCCTTCTTTTCGGCGGCCGAGGTCATTCCGCTGACGTTTCTCACTCTGGAAGCCTGGAGTTTTCTCCAGCTTGGCGCGCAGCAGACCTCAAATTCACGCTCGCCATTTCCCCATTTTTGGGCGGTCATGTTTCTAGCTGCCGTGGGTTTCTGGAACTTTCTTGGTGCCGGAATATTCGGTTTCTTGGTCAATCTTCCCATCGTTTCCTATTACGAGATTGGAACCGCACTCACGGCTAATCACGCTCACGCGGCAATGATGGGAGTTTATGGAATGCTCGCCGTCGGGCTGGCTCTTTTCTGCCTGCGGTACATGATTCCAGAAAAACGCTGGAGCGACCGCGCGGCCAAGATCAGTTTCTGGTCCCTGAACATCGGGCTCGCGTGGATGGTATTTGCTACCCTTTTCCCTTTGGGCATCCTGCAGCTCTATCACTCGGTCAGCGTCGGATATTTCGACGCGCGATCGCTCGAGTTTCTCTCGAATCGTACCAACGCTCTCTTGGAATGGCTGCGACTTCCTGGAGATATACTCTTCATTCTCGGCGGAACCCTGCCTGTCCTCTATCTTTCCTGGCTCGGTGTGCGCCACATGCGGCCTCGATCTGCGGTTGAAGGACCCCTTGATGTGTTGTTTACGGAAATCGTTGAAACGAAAAGATCCGGTGCATGATCTTCGGCTTGCATATTGAGGTCGTTCTTGCCGCCATCTATGCGGTCTTTCTCGTTGGGGTGGCATTCGTCCTGGAGTTCATGGCCCGCCGTTCTCATAAGCGCTCAGAGGGCTATCGCAACGCGGGGTTCGCTTACTTTCCAAAAATGGATTTGTGGGAGTGTCCCGCGGGCCGGCAATTGCTGCGTATCGAAACGGATTACCAGCGCCGCATCGTTCACTACCGTGCGCCCGCGGAGGCTTGCAACGCGTGTTCCCTCAAGAATAATTGCACTGATTCGAACGAAGGCCGTCTATTGAGGCGTCATTTGGATTCGTGGGTCGAATCGGAGCTGCGCCGGTTCCACCGCGGGATCTCGCTTGCTTTGCTACTTCTGGCGACAGTTATTCTCTTGGCTGAGGCGATTCGGCATGTTGGAGCCCGCGAATTTCTCATTGTCGGTGGTCTGCTGATTCCCATAAGCATCGCCGAAATGAAACTCTTTGCTTCTTTTCTCACGCATCAAGAGTCCTAGTTAAAATGCTTCTCGTTTTCACGATTGGACACTCTACGCGCACGTGGAATGAATTCGTCGAACTGCTGCGTGTGCACCGCATCAAGCGCGTCATCGACGTGCGCAGCATTCCCCGGTCCCGCCACAACCCGCAATTCAATCGAGACACCTTGTCTGCGAAGCTGCGCTCCGCGAGGATCGGCTATGTGCATTTGCGTAAGCTGGGCGGCTTGCGCCATGCGCGGCGCGATTCGCCCAATATGGGCTGGCACAATACTTCGTTTCGAGGATTCGCCGACTATATGCTGACACCTGCATTCGAAGCAGGGCTGAAGCGGTTGATTAAGCTGGCGAAGCAGAAAAGGTGCGTGTTGATGTGCGCGGAAGCGGTTCCCTGGCGTTGCCATCGTTCGCTCATCGCTGACGCGCTACTCGTTCGCGGTGTCCGCGTAGCCGACATCATTAGCGGGAAACGTTCCCAGGCCCACGCGCTCACTTCGTTTGCACACGTCCATGAGAAGCGCATCACCTATCCTTCGTACTAACTTGAACTTATCTCTCAAATGTTTTGGGCCGCCAAAATCCTTGCCACCCAGCTGGCCGCCCCGCGCCTCGCCCGCTTGTGCGCGGGGCTGGCCCGGCCCTAGAATAGGATTCTGCAGCAGAGGGCAGTTTTGTAAGTCCGCACTCATTCCGCTGCACATACATACGCTTCTAGTGTCGTTTGAATTTATTCGAAAGGACTCATAGCCCCCGAGAGCCCATGATGAACCTTGCTGAATTTATAGAAGGTAATCGCGACAATCACCTCTCCGAACTCTGCGAATTTCTGCGCATTCCCAGCGTCAGCGCCAAGAGCGAACACAAGCCGGACATCGAGCGTGCCGCCCGGTGGGTCGCGGATCATTTTCGTGCCGCTGGCTTTCAGAAAATTGAAATCGTTCCAACGAACCTTCATCCTCTCGTCTACGCCGAATCTCTCGAAGCTCCCGGAAAGCCCACCGTCCTTTTTTACGGACACTACGATGTGCAGCCCGCGGAACCGCTTGATCTTTGGACTTCACCTGCTTTCGAACCGACGGTGCGGAACGGCAATCTCTTTGGCCGCGGCACCGCGGACGACAAAGGGCAGGTGCATATCCATTTGAAGGCGCTCGAATCCATCCAGAAAGTGAACGGAAAGCTGCCTGTAAATGTGAAAGTGCTCATTGAAGGGGAAGAAGAGGTCGGAAGCGTCAGCCTGTGGGACTACGTGCAAAAGAACAAGGAAAAGCTTAAAGCCGACGCGCTGATCGTTTCCGATACTTCGATGCTCGCGAAAGGTGTCCCTTCGATCACCTACGGCCTGCGCGGCTTGAATTACTATCAGATCGAATTGACTGGCCCCGCTCGCGATCTGCATTCTGGCGCTTACGGCGGCGCCGTGCCCAATCCGCTGACAATTCTCACGGAATTATTCGCCAAACTGCACGACAAGAATTTCCGCGTCGCAGTCCCGGGTTTCTACGATAAAGTGGCGAAAATTTCCGCGCCCGAACGCAAAGCGTTGCATGCGCTGCCCTGGAAGAAAAAAGCGTTTGAGGCAGCTGTCGGCGCGCCCGGCTATTTCGGGGAAAAAGGCTTTACGATTGTCGAGCAGCTCTGGACTCGTCCAACCTTCGAGCTCAACGGCATTTGGGGCGGCTATCAAGGCGAGGGCGCGAAGACGGTGATCCCTTCGAAGGCGTATGCGAAATTTTCCACGCGGCTGGTGCCCAATCAGGATCCGCATAAAATAGCGGCGATAGTTGAAAAGCAGGTTCGGAAACTTCTGCCGAAAACCGTCAAGTGCAAGTTCGATGTGCTCAGCACGGGCAAGCCGTGGGTGGCGCCGTTCCACGCACCGATTTTCAAGATCGCCCAGGGCGCCCTGGAAAAAGGATTCGGGAAAAAAGCGGTGTTCATTCGGGAAGGCGGTTCGATTCCCTTCGTCACGCAGATGTATGACACTTTCAAAGTTCCCTGCGTGCTTCTCGGGTTCGGTCTTCCCGATGAGAACGCGCACGCGCCAGACGAGCACATCGCCCTCGAAAACTATTTCGGAGGAATCAAAGCCATTGCCCACTTCTATACGGATCTAGCGGCCCTCTGATCGACCCATTCGCAGCGAATGAATTCGCTGGTATTCGGCAATTTCCGCGGCATTCGAACCGGTCGAATACGGCTATGGCGGGCGCCACGACCGGATTCGAATCGGTCGCATGCAGTTGAGATGGCCGCCACGCCGGCGTTCGAACCGGATAAATCCTGTTGTGGTGGGGGCACACCGGAATCCGAATTAGAGAAACGGCCGTGTTCACGCCCGTTTTCGAGCGCCATTTCCGCCTGCCTCGCAAAAAGCCGCATTTTTCCAGCCTTTTTTGCGATTTTTCCTTGCGTTCTACTTTCACCTTGGCTATAGTGCCGTGCGGCCCGAGTTTTGCACGCCAACCCAGGGGGTTTTCGCTCGAGGCCTGCCCCGCTCGTTTCGGGGTGGAAAGTAAATACAGGAGGATAAGCAGACTAGATGGCAGCCAAGCCAATGAGCAAGAGCAAGATCGTGTCGCACATCGCCGAGAAGTGCGGCACACCTAAGAAAACCGCAGCGCTCTTTTTTGAAGAGCTTTTTAAGCTTGCGGTGAAGGAAGCCAAGGGCGGCGCGGGCAAGTTCGTTATTCCGAACATCGGCCGCGTCGTGAAAGCGCACCGCAAGGCGCGCATGGGCCGTAACCCCCAGACGGGCGAGGCAATCAAGATCAAGGCTAAGACCGTTGTCCGCCTGCGTCCGGCGAAGGCGTTCAAGGACGCCGTACTGAAGTAGCAGTAGATTCCCTGCAATGCAGGGAGAGGGCCCGGACACAGCGCACAAGAACCGGCACGTACTACGCTAGAATTTGCGTATCGCCGCTTCGGACCGCGCTAGGTGGCTGGGCGGGTGTCCCGGTTAAGTTTGCCCCCGATGCGCTGATCGCTCAGAGCATCGGGGCTTTTATTTGCGCCACTGAAAATGTTTTTCCCGCACCGATAAATTTCAACGCGAACTCCCCGCGGCGAAGTTCACTGATAAAGTTCACCGACAAAGTTCACTGACAGGATTCGCTGAAAACGGCGCGGCGAATGGCTGAATAGCCGGTCCGAGGAAATTCCTGGAGCGTTTTCACGCAGGCAAATTCCCAAAGTGTCTTCACGTAAGCGAATTCTTAAAGCGTCTTCACGTACGCGATGACGTCTTTGATCTGCTGGGCATCCAGAACGTCCTTGAACGGAGGCATCAAGGAGTCGCCATTCTCGATCCAGGTCGTCAGATTCGCGTCGGTCACTTTGTTGTTGTTCACGGTAAAGGTGCCACGCTTGGAAAGTCCCTTCAACCCGGGGCCGATTTTTCGGTTGGCGCTATCCGCAAAGTGGCAGATGGAGCATTTCTGTTCGAAGAGGTCTTTGCCCTTCGCCGCGGATGCGGACAATTTGCCAGCCGCTGCTTTTTTTGCAGGCGGGTTTGATGCTGGATCCTGCGCCAAGACCGCCACGGCCATGCTCAATAACGCAATCCCAAGTAAAAGATAATTTCGCTTCAAGTCCCCCCCTGATCTACTCGCACAAATTCATACAAAATGCGGGCGTGCAAATTACGTCGCAAATTTCGCTTCTATCTTCTCTTTTTATCGTGGCAATTTCCACTCCCGGTACCCGGCACAAGGTACAGGTCCTCTCTGAGCACCGATGGAACTCTCGTACTTTTGACCCCGCCAGAACCGTGTGATAACTCTAGATCATGAGCCAGGAAACCCTCACGCGAGCCTGGGAAATCCTTCAAGACGCATATCAGGCCCAAATGGAGGGCGATTACGAACGGGCCGTCGAGCTCTATCAGTCTTCGCTCGAACTGCACCCGACAGCGGAAGCCTATACGTTTCTCGGGTGGACATACCATTTTCAAGGGCGCATTGAAGACGCCATCTCCGAGTGCAAGCGGGCGATTGAAGTCGATCCGGAATTTGGCAATCCGTACAATGATATTGGAGCGTATTTGATCGAGATGGGCCGCTTCGATGAAGCGATTCCCTGGCTCGAACGCGCGATTGAAGCGCGCAGATACGAGCCGCGCCATTTTCCGCACTACAACCTGGGGCGCGCGTATCTCGGCAAGGAAATGTACGGGCGCGCGATGAAGTGTTTTCAAGAAGCGTTGGAAGTTGAGCCGCGATATTCGCTCGCGCGCCAGGCGCTCGCTTCGCTCCGCCGCATGGTGAATTGAGAAGACAGTGAGTAGTGGGCAGTGGATAGTAATGAGTGCGCTCAG
>CAVPWC010000006.1:0-389085 GCA_963709315.1 uncultured Acidobacteriota bacterium | reverse complement strand
CTCACTACGCGCGCCACAATGGATCCGTCACCCGACAGTGGCTGATAAACAAAATGCATCGCGTCCGCGGTTCCCGCGATTCCATTCCCAGATCCCTTTACAGTAAATGTGCCATTGGCGTACGCCGCGCTACCCGCAACCCCAACCGATCCCACATCCCCATCTGACCAGCCAGACGGCAGCGCGGTGATCGTGAAGGTACCGCTGTTCGCCACGTTGCCGTTCACTGTCACCGAAAACGGTCCTGATAACGCTCCGGACGGAACAAGAGTGACGATGCTGGTATCGCTCCAGCTGGCTACTACCGCGTTCGTTCCGTTCAGTGAGATCGTGCTGCTTCCCTGCGTGGCCCCAAAACCTGTGCCTGTCATGGAAACCTCTGTTCCCACAACTCCTGACGTTGGCGACACACTGGTGATTCCAAGCCCTTCGACCACTGTGAAATTGACACCGTTGCTTACGACGCCAGACGTGGATACCACCACATTGCCTGTCGTCGCTTCTGCAGGCACAGTGACCGCGATGCTGGTCGCGTTCCAACTCGTGGGCGTGGCTTCGGTTCCATTAAAACTCACTGTCCCGCCACCTTGCGTCGCTCCAAAATTTGTCCCTGTGATCGTCACCGAAGTCCCGATGACACCTGAGGTCACTGAAAGGCTGGTGATACTTGGTGCGGGAACAACCGTGAAGCTGACACCGTTGCTCGCCATGCCCGATACGGTTACCACTATATTTCCCGTCGTGGCCTTCGACGGAACTGGAACCTCGATGGTAACCGCGCTCCAGCTCGTCGGTGTCGCCGCTGCCCCATTGAACGTCACCGTGCTTGTTCCTTGTGTGTCACCAAACCCCGATCCCGCGATTGTCACCAGCGCTCCAACCGCGCCGGAGCTTGGAGAGAGACTCGTGATGGTTTGTCCGCTCGCTTTAGGTGTTGACCCGAGGAAGTACAAAGCGAAAGCTGCGAGGAGAAGGATCGACTTCCAATTGCGTGCTCGCATAAGAACTAACCTCCAGCGTCCTGCGGTTCGGAGCCAATCAAACCTGTCACGCTCTCACAATTCATGGAGCAGTCAATGCGATCACGGATTGGGGTAGGTAAGAGTGACGGCTTCGACGCCCCCGGCTCGGGAGCCGGTCAATCCACGACCTTCGCTGTCATAGGTGTGAGCTTCAATGACTTTGCCGTTTTGGTCGGTGACGGATGTGATCCGCGATTGAGAATCGTATGCGAACGTCAGCGTCGTTGAATCCTGTTGGGTGACTTGGCTCAACCGCCCTTGAGCGTCATAGGCGTAGCTCAAAGTGATCCCAATGTCGGACGTAATGCCGGTGACCTGGAGGGTAAAGGAAGGGTTCGTGTAGGCAAAGTACAGGTGCCGCGACGCCGGATCGGTAACTGTCACAAGGCGTCCCAAAGAATCGTATGACAATTGTGTCGTGTTTCCGTTCCGGTCGACGATGGCGATCAAGGACCCGCTGGTGTTGTCGAATCGTCTCTGCTCCCCATTCTGAAAAGTGACCGTGGTGTACGTGTTACCCGCAGTGAGCGTAGCTTCGACATTTGCGGGGGCAACTGTAACCAATCCGCTGCTTCCGTATCCAAACGCCCAGTAGCTGCCGTCGCCTCTGGCGTATCTGATGTAGTTATCGCTGCCGACGAACACGCGCTCTTCGTAAGTCGACCGCCAATTGGCCCCGAACAGGCCAATGGAAGACGCGATCTGAGTCACCGGCCAGGCGCTATTCCAGGTCCTGACTAGACTTAATCCACCGCCAAGACCCGGAACTCTTATGTCCGATTGCTCAATATAAGTATTGCCGGTGGCCAAATTGATGGGTTTGCCTGCTGCCGCCGCCGCGCAGGCAAGGCATGGCTCCTTTGGCGCGGGTGGAGGACAATTGGCAGTCCAGATCTCGCACAAAACCATCCACGTACCAAACGGTATGCAGTTGAACGATCCAGCCCCGAGATTGTTCCCGTTCGACCCGCCGCCATAAATGCTACTGCTGCCGCCAACATACCAAGCTGTGCAGGGTCCAGACTGAGCCATCGCGTTCTCATTCACCGCGAGAGTCACTATTGCAAGCACGGAAAGCACGAAAAGAATTCTCCTCATCACGACTACCTCCATGCACCGCGAAACACACACTTCCAATCAAACGCAAAAGCGTTCAAGCACACCCCTACCGTCGTCAGGCAGAAAAGGTATAGTAGAATTTTCCAATACCTGCTGCGGTTATCACTCCTGGAGTATCTTCCACTGCTTGTCAATAGTACCGCGATAAAAATCTGTGAATAAGCTGTGAAAAAGTTCGAATACTAGCCATTGCAAAACCAGCACGCCCTTGTAAGTTGGGCCTCCGGTAAACGCCTGGCGTTTATTTCTTTCTTTTGACGATTTCGCAGAGATTCTTAATCGAGCCGGTCACTGCGACGTGGTTGACTCCCCGTTCATTGGCCTACTTCTTCGCAGACCAGACTGCAACTCCGAATACCGTGCAACACCGTGCAGAACCCTGCCACAAGGTCACATGCCAAGCATTAATCTGCAAGATCGCTCGTTGTTCTCCTCAGATTTTTGAATTTGTCAGGAAACCTTTGGCAGGCTTCTTGCGTCTACTGGTCAGATGAGGTGAGTTTTATAGTCATGCGCACCTAAAAAATCCGCCTCTCAGCTCCGCCGAGCCAACTATGACCCAGGCAAGGAACAAAAATAATCGTGAGCAACCGGATCGATACGGGCTCACGCCTTCACTGGGCTGAGGCGTTCGGCACCGAGTAAACGAAATTGAGAGCTGGTACCCGCGCAGACTCCCTCCATTGTTAGGCGGTAATGCCCCGTGGCGTTACCGCCCCTACTTTGGTACAGGAGCGTTACACGCGTGTCCCGAGCTTATCGGCCTGCCGAGTTTGAGGCTTTTCTTAGAAAACATTCCGGCACCTCTCCGTCTCGACAAACTGAGCATACAGACCGCGCTCAGACGGATCAGGGCTCGCGCGCAGGTTCACCTAGCGACCGCCAGCGCCGAGATCAAAGAGACTCTAACAGAGACAATTCCGATCGTTTCCGCACTACCTACCGCGACCGCAATCGGGAGTACTCGCTCCGCGAGTCGGAAGTTCAAACTCTCATCGAGTTAGGCAAGTTTCGTGTCGTCCCAACTGATGACCTCGCCCGGTTAGGTTACAGAGGCGACCGCTCGCGGATGGAGAACGATGTTCAGCACCTCCGTCACCAAGGACTCATCGAGCAGCGCAGCATCGAAGGGCACGACTCCTACTCGAAGCAAGTCCTTGCTCTGACAAAAGAGGGATACAAGCTTCTCTCGCGTCACAATTTTATTCCCAATGGACAGGAGATCTATCACGGTTTCGTCAAGCCCAAAGAGGCCCGCCACGACGCCGATCTCTACCGCCTCTATCACAAAGTTGCCAGAGAGATTGATGATGTCGGCGGCAAGGTTCGCCGCGTCGTTCTTGACTACGAACTGAAACAGGAACTCTACAGGAAGCTTGCTCAGGTCGATCCAAACAAGAAATTAGCCTACGAGCGAATTCGAGTCGCAAGTGAATACGATCTCAAAGTTGTGAATGACAAGATCCCCGTGCCCGACCTTCGCATTGAGTATGAGGACGAGTGCAGAGAACTCCGTCGCCTTGACCTCGAAATCGCCACGCGCGACTACAGGCCCCAGGGACTTGGCGAGAAGGCCAAAGCTGGATTCCACTTGTTCGCCCGGCAGCAAGACCATTCCAAACTCCGCCGCGTTCTAGACACACAGGAAATCACCGCGAGGATTTTCGCCCTATGAACATCCCCCGCATGTACACCATCGCTCTCGGATCGTTCGGTTACACCGAGGACGAGGCCCGTTTCCTCTACCATGTCGCTACGCATTCTGGCTACTTCACCTGCCAGCAGTTTGTTCGATTCATCCAAGGCAAACCCGGAAAGCGCAGCCAGTCACTTGTCCGAAAGCTGGTCGAAAAAGGTCACGCCTCCGCGCGTTCCTGCCTGCGCAATGGCAAGGTCTATCATCTTTTCGCCAGAAATCTGTACGAAGCCATCGGCAAGGATAATGTTCGATTTCGTCGCAAACACTCGACCGAATACATCCGCACCCGGCTCGTTGCGCTTGATTTCATTCTAGGAAAACTCGACTACAAGTTCTTCGAAACCGAACAAGAAAAGGTTCACCACTTCACTGAGCAGCTTGCAATCGACAAGAAATACCTCCCTGCGAAGCGCTATGGCGGAGCCATCCGGGAGCAGTTCACCGACCGCTATTTCGTCGATAAATTCCCGATGTTTCTTATCCCAAACTCTTCCTCCCCTGTGGTCTCCTTCTCCTTTGTCGATCCCGGCCTTGGCAGTCTCGACAGTTTGCACACGCACCTCCAGGCCTATTTCCCTCTCTTCTGCCAATTGTCGAACCTGAGGTTCCACTACGTCGCGACCCGGGAAACCTATCAACAACGTGCGAAGCAAGCGTTCCTCGGGCTCTTCGATCGCCATTGGAACCCTGACAGTCCGGGGGGACTGGTGGATTATTTCTGCATGCAAAAGAAGGCGGATACCGGCGAACTCCGAGAACTATCTGCAGCAGATCTTGTCGTCCTGGGAGAAGGCAAAGCCAAGTTCAACCGTGCCGGCATCGTCGATCTTTACCAGCGATGGCGTGCCGGGCAGGTGAACTTCGATCAAGTCAGGAAGGAATACGAGTCCCTGCGAAGCCCCCAGACTGTGACTTTTATCTTCACTCCCGTGAATGGCCAGGTAGCCCTCTTCGAGCATCACCCGAACAGTTTGGTGAAAACTCCCTGGAAAAGTGCGAGCAAACGAGCTTTCTCGGGAGATTTCACTCCCGGCGTCACCCAGGCCGAAACTTAAGCGGCAGAGGAAACAACCAGATGGACAAGCAAGAGCGGGTGAACGGACACGCGGCCAAAACACGAGGAGAGGCGGGAGCGACCCCACCGTGCCGCAAAATCGCGGCCCCGTTCCCTTCGGGCTTCGGGGGTCACTCCCGCCTCGTGCTGCTGAAAACGCAGCTCGTGTTTTGGCCGCGTGCATGCGACGGACCCGAGAGTTTGTCAGACACGAAGTCTGACAATTTGTAAGAAGAAAGGAGAAGAGTACTTGCCACTGCTGAAAGCACCACCCAAGCAACCCAAATCAGCAACCATCCAAATCCGTGTCGAAGAGGATGTGAAACTCAGGCTCGAAAAGTACGCTGAGTTCATCGATTCCTCTCCAGCTTACGTTGTCACCGAAGCCTTGAAACTCCTCTTCAAGAAGGATGAGGAATTCAAGTCCTGGCTAGGCCAACACACCAACAACCACAATCTTGACCACATCGAAGGAGGCTCTCTCACGGAGATCGCCAAGAAAGCATGAAAGTCCGCAATGTCCAATTCGGGGAGCGCAAGAACCCAGACTCGTCCAGAGTACATGGCTTGCGCTTAGCAGTCCGCTCGCTGCCGGTCGAATCAGTCGCAGAATCGGAAATCAGGAATTCAAGAGAATTGGTATCGCCATCGGCGACCCACGAGACAGGCGGGACAAAGGCACCACTCAAAAGGCTTCTGAGCGAAGCCACAGTGGGAGAGGACCGAATAAGCGGTCAGCTACTTACGGTCGAAGAAGTGGCACGCTTGCTACGAGTCCCCGTTTCATGGGTCTATGGACGCACGCGCAAAAGATCCTTGGAGCGATTGCCCGGCTACCGGCTTGGAAAATACTGGCGCTTTCGTGAGGACGAAGTGCTTGTGTGGCTCAAATGTCAGCACGGGGGGCCTCGTGCTACTTGACACCGGGACTAAACTGGAAATTGACGCGAGAACGAGCGGACGAATCACGAAAAGGAGAATCGTGATTCGACGCAGATTCCAGAATGGCTGTCTAACGATGAAAGGGAAAGGTCAAAAGATGTGGGTCGCACGATGGCGTGAGACCATGCTGCAGCCGGACAATACGTTGAGCAAGGTGCTTCGCTCAAGGGTGCTCGGCCCTGTCAGCATGATCTCCAAAAGTGAAGCCCGCAGTCTTTTGGCAAACTGTCTTCGTTCAAGAAATCAGAGTCAGAAGCGCCCACTTGCTACACTCACCTTCGAGCAATTTGCAACGGAGAAGTGGGAACCTCTGGCTTTAACAACCATTAAACCATCAACAGCTCGATACTACCGCTTCCAACTTCACAAGTACTTGCTGCCAACGTTTGGCCCCTTACGCTTGCGCGATCTCGATCGCGAGACCTTGCAGGCGTTTGTGGTTGGCAAAAAGCAGCAGGGTTATTCCTCTTCGACATTGCACGGCGTTCGCACAACACTCAGCAAACTCCTGCAACAGGCCGTCGAATGGAACTACCTGGAGGAGAACGCGGCGCGGGGACTTCGTATCGGGGAGCGAGTTCCGAAGAAGGAACCCGTCTTCCTTGAACCCCGCGAAGCACTCAAGCTCATTGTCTCGCTGTCCGAACCTTGCCGCACCGTTGTGCTGGTTTCCATATTGACCGGCCTCCGGATCGGTGAGATTGCCGCGCTTCGTTGGAACAGAGTGGATTTCATCCGCGGCGTCCTACAAGTCAAGGAGACGTACTCGGACGAAACCGGCTTTGGCACTCCAAAGACGCGGAGCAGTGTGAGAGATGTCCCCCTTAGTGAGCCTGTTCGTGTCGCATTACTGGCGCATCGTGCCCGTTGCTCGGACACGCGGGATGCTGCTTTCCTTTTCGCCAGTAAAGCAAATACGCCGATCAGTCCGAAGAACATGGCACATCGCGTTCTTCGGCCGTCGTGTGTGCGGCTGGGCTTGCGACCAATCGGCTGGCACGTGCTGCGCCACACCCATGCGACTTGGCTAAGCGAGTCAGGTGCGACCATACGAGCCGCTCAGGACATACTTGGGCAGTCTGATATGGAAACGACGCTTCGGGTCTACACGCACTCCATGCCGGACTCGAAACGACGGGCTGTAGCGAACGTTGCAGCCTTATTGTTCCCTTCTGTTCCCTCGCAAGGGCAGGCCGATGAAGAGGAGCGGGAGTTAGTTAGTTGAAAAGAAAGAACAAATCCAAAGGAATGGTGAACCGGGGAGGACTCGAACCTCCAACCCGTTGATTAAGAGTCAACTGCTCTACCATTGAGCTACCGGTCCACAGCAATCTTAGAATTTTACATTGGACGCTCATTTTTGTCGATTGGCCGCTCTCGCGCGGGAGTTCGACAGTTTTCCGCCGCCCGAAATTGGACTTATTGGGCGCGAAGTTCAGCAGCTAGATCGCGAGCGACCTGGCGGGCGCGCGGAAGGTCGCTGGGATCGAAGGAGATAGCGGAAACGCGCGGATGGCCGCCACCGCCGAATCTTTCGGCAAGCGAGGCAAGATTTTTGTCGGCAGTCGCTTGATTCCAGGGATTAGTGCCCAACGAAACTTTGGCGCGAACCGCGGAAGCGCTGACGCTGACCGAATAAACGCATTCGGGATGCAGAAGATACGGGATGAACTTGTTGTAGCCCTCGAGGTCCAGATCGCTGACGTCAAAGAAAATCACGCCATCGATCGCTTCGGAGCGCTCGCGCAGAATTTCGATGGATCGGCGATGGCGTTCAAGCAACGGCCCCAGGTGTTTCGCGACAAGCGGGAGCTTGACCATTTCAGCGAGCGGCCGATAGGCCAGCTCAGGGATGATGCGTGCGGGCAGTCCTTCTTCGGGAGCCGCTTCGATGACCAAGCCAAGTTGCGTGGCTGGCTCGGTAAGTTCGACGGCGGATTCGGGAGTGGGATACTGCGCTCCATCAATGATGTCGCCCCATTGAATCAACTCCGCGAGCGGTGCGGTATTGAAGCCGAATTTTTCTCTGGCAACCGTGGCGATCAGTTTAGTGCAGGATTTGTAGTCCGGCTCGTAAAACATGTGCGGGCCGGGATGATTGCGGAAATGCTCGGCGTCGGCTGGCGTGAGAAACGCGCTCTGATGGTGGTCGAACCACCAAGTCACCTTCGGTGAGTTCGAATACTTGAAATCGACGATGGCGTTTTCGTCGCCGTCAAACAGGCCAGGAGTCCAGGGCTGCGAGGCACGGTGAGTCATCCCGGTAAAACCGAATTCCGCGGCGGGATCGAATTTTTCCTTGTAGAAACGATAGAAGAGAGCGGCGGAGGCGGTGCCATCAAAACAGCGGTCATGGAAGCACAGCCGGACGCGGGACATGTTGTAGTGGTGGCGCCTTTCCGCTTTAATCCTGCATTGTCCCAGGAGGGACAAAGCCTTTTAGGGTGGCGGGACGCGAAAAAGAAGTCAAGTGGAAAGCGCGGATAAGCAACAAGAAAAGAGCCGCCTGGGACCGCCAAGCGGCTCTGGGAAAACATCGATTCCTCTAGCTTCTACTTGTTGACCATCTTCTCGACCATATTGCCGATGATCGGCAATTTGAACATTTCGTGCTGGTAGGCCTTGTACATGCAAAAGATGAAAACGACAAAGAAAGCGAGGATCACCACCGGGAACAAAAAGGCCATCAGGAACCCAATGGGGAAATGAAGTATCGCGGTGATCATGCCGAGGATCAAGGTGACGATCCAGAACGCAACCCAAACGACGAAAAAGGCGATGTTCAGAGCGATCGATTGAGCGGCGTGAAATTTAACGAAGGGCCGCTTGTCGATCAGAAGAAAGATCAAACCGGAAAGCCATCCGAGAATGTAGCAGAGAAGCCCCGCCACGTTCTCTTCGATACTCGCCGTAGCAGAATCCGCAGCAGGGGCTGCTACTGCCGCGCTCTGAGCGCCGCTCGAAGCCACTCCTTGCGCTGCACCGCACTTCGGACAAAATGATGCTCCGCCTGTTTCTTGACCACACGCTTTGCAAAACGCCATGAGCACACCTCCCTGAGGGTTCAACCGTGGGCGGAGAGTAGCAAAACCTGGTTTCTAGAGCAATCTATATTCTGCCCCCCGGTTAGAGAGAAAACCTGGAGCCGAAGAGAGCACGAGAGACCCTCCCCGACTCCTAGAACCCGCCTTGTCAGCCGCTATTGCGCCCCGGCACCGGATGCAGGTTTTTCGGCCGCAGGAGCAATCGTGGGAATTTTCGCTTTTTGGATCTCAGCATTCAGTTCCGCAAGATCCTTCGATTGGATTTCATGCCAGGCGGCCAGTTGGACCTCCAGCCGTTTGTTGAGCTCCTCGAAGACCGTGGTAGAAGCGGCGGTTGGAGCCGTGTCCGCACTCTCGACGGTTTCTTGCAAGGCCGCGAGCTGGTCGGCAACCTGGATGGGAAAATTCAGCGGGTCCTCGCCGCTCTTGGACTTCGGCTGGGTGATTTTCTCTTCGACGGCGTTCATTTTCTTGGTGAGGGCATCGGCCGCATCGAGCACGGGTTTTGCGCTCGGGTCGGCGGAGAGCCGTTTCTTCAACGCGTCAAGCTGGCCGCGCACGCTGCGAATTTGATTTACGGCATCGTCGCCGGCGCCCACGCGTTCGCTAATCCGCTTGGCAAGTTCTTCTTGCTTCTCGAGGTCGGCTTGCGTCGCGGAGACGCGAGGATCCTTGGTGATTTCAACCTTGGCGGTTTCCGTTTTTCCGCCGACGGTCAGTTTGATTTCATAAGTGCCGGGGACCACGAGTGCCCCTTCTGGACGCCCGCCCCAACCGACAGATCCGGGAACAGTCGTTGGCGATTCAAACTGCATATTCCAGACGAAACGGTTCAGGCCCGCTTCGGCAGGCAGCTCTTCGCCTGGCCTGCGGATGCCAAACTCCTCTTCATCGGGAGAAGGCCCTTCGGCAGGTTTCTTGCTCGAATATTTGCGTATCAGTTTGCCGTGCTCGTCGAGAACTTCAAGCGTGATTTGCTCCTTGGGCGCAGTCTTCAGCGAATAATAAATGATCGCCCCGGCGGGCGGGTTGGCGCCGACGGGAACGCTGGCCGGCAGTGTGAAACCTGGCCCGCGGAAACGGACGGCCGTGGACGGTTGATAGAGATGCACTTCGTCGCTTTCGGCCGCGGCGTTCATTTGGCGAAGAGGAGCGATGTCATCCAGCACCCAAAAAGCGCGGCCGTGTGTGGCCACAATCAAGTCATCGCCCTTTATAGTGAGGTCGTGAATCGGCGTAGTCGGCAAATTGAGTTTTATAGATTGCCAATGGCCGCCATCGTCGGATGAGACGTAAATGCCATTTTCCGTTCCGGCGTACAGCATGCCTTTGCGCTTTGGATCTTCGCGGACGACGTGAGCGTAAACATTGTCGGGCAAGCCGTTTGTAATTTTCGTCCAGGTCTTGCCATAGTCGGCGGTTTTGAAGAGATAGGGGTGGAAATCATCAAGCATATGGCGATCGATGGCCACATAGGCGGTGCTCGCGGAATGCGGCGAGGGATCGATGAGGCTCACCTTGCTCCACTCGCCGAAGTCTTTGGACGTAACGTTTTCCCAGTGCTGGCCGCCGTCGCGGGTAACGTTAAGGAGTCCGTCGTCGCTGCCCGCCCAAATCACGCCTTTCTCGACGGGCGATTCGGCGAGCGCGAAGACTGTGTCGTAGTATTCGACGCTGGTGTTGTCTTGCGTGAGCGGGCCGCCTGACGATTGCTGTTTTGTTTTGTCGTTGCGCGTCAAGTCGCCGCTGATTGCCGTCCAGTTCATACCCTCGTCGGTGGACTTAAAAACCATTTCCCCGCCGTGATAAAGGGCGTTCGGGTCGTTGGCAGACATCATGATTGGCGCGGTCCACTGGAAGCGGTGGTGCAAGTCCGCGGCGCCGGAGCCCATCGGATTGAGCGGCCAGGAAGAAATGTCCTGGACCTGATGAGTTTTCTTGTCGAACCGCGTGATGAGTCCATCGTAGGAGCCCGCATAAACGACATCAGAATTCTTGGGGTCAGGAACGACAAAACCGGATTCGCCGCCGCCGACGTCATACCAATCCGTGCGATCGATCACGCCATTATCGCTGCGGCTGGCAATCGCCACCGTCGAGTTGTCCTGCTGTGCGCCATAAATATGATACGGAAAGGCGTTGTCCGTGGCGACGTGGTAAAACTCCGCAGTCGGCTGATTATCCTGCGTCGTCCAGCTCTTCCCGCCATCGTGAGAAACCGTGGCGCCGCCGTCATTGGAATTGATCATCCATTCCGGATGGGTAGGATCGATCCACAGGCCATGATTATCTCCATGGGGTGAGCGAATAAAGTTGAAGGTATGTCCGCCATCGGTCGAACGATAAACAGCGGTGTTCAGCACATAGAGGGTGTCGACATTTTTGGGATCAGCGAAAATGTGATGGAAATACCAGGCGCGTTGCGTGAAGCGATGATCGGGATTAATGAGGTTCCAAGTTTCGCCTGCGTCCTCACTGCGATAAATGCCGCCTTTTTCCGCTTCGATGATGGCGTAGATGCGATTGCCGTCGGCGCCGGAAACGGATACGCCGATTCGGCCGAGAACGCCTGAGGGGAGACCATGACCTTCCAGGCGCTTCCAGGTTGCGCCGTCGTCCGTGGATTTATAAAGGCCGCTGCCGGGCCCACCACCGATGGCGGTCCAAGGATAGCGCTGTGCTTCATAAAGAGCCGCGAACAAGGTGTGCGGATTGGAGGGATCGAAAGTGAGATCGATGGCTCCGGTCTTGGTGTCCTTGTAAAGAACCTTTTGCCAGCTCTTGCCGCCATCACTGGATTTAAACACGCCGCGCATTTCATTGGGACCATAAGCGTGGCCCATTGCGGCGACAAACAAAACATCAGGATTCGTCGGGCTGACGACGATCCTGGCAATGTGCCGGGAGTCTTCCAGGCCGATGTGGCTCCAGGTCTTGCCGGCATCGAGAGACTTATACATCCCATCGCCATAGGAAATGTCTCCACGCCAGCAGGACTCGCCAGTGCCGACGTAAATCACATTTGGGTCGGACGGAGCCACGGCGATGGCACCAACCGACATGATGCCGGTTTTATCGGTCATTGGCGTCCACGTCAGGCCTCCGTTGGTTGTCTTCCAAACGCCGCCGGCAACAGATCCAAAGTAGTAAGTCTCCGGATCGCCGGCAACACCGGACACAGCGAGGGTGCGTCCGCCTCGGAATGGACCGACCTGGCGCCATTTCATGGCCTTCAACGCGTTGTCATCGAGCGTTTGCGCACGAACGGTCGTGCAAGTCAGCCCAAGAAGAACCATTACAACGGCAACCGAACAGATTCTCGTCAAACTTTTCAAACCACTCATCGTCTTCGCTCCCCAATAAAACTTTATTTGCACCGGTACTACGGCAGGTAGTATTCCGCGAGGCCGAATGGTACACCCGGCGCAGCAAGGCACGCCAGAAACAGTTGTTGAATTCTGCCCCCTGAGTTCCTGACGCGCTGCAGGCTGCTTTTGGGTACAATCCCGGCGTGACGAACTCGCCTCCTCCGAGTCCACCCCCTTCCGTTTCGATTGGAACTCCCACTCCCAATAGCTCTCCCCCCGTGTTCAGTTTCGACTGGCTTCGCGACGCAAGCGGATCCGAACGGAAGTCGCTCATCGCCGGAGGCCTCGGCTGGATGCTCGACGCCATGGACGTGTCGCTGTACGCGCTGGTTCTCGCGGTTCTCGTCGGCGCATTCGGCATGGACACTAAAACCGCGGGGATTCTGAGTTCCGTAACGCTGGTCGCGTCGGCGATCGGAGGGTTCCTCTTCGGTCTCTTGGCGGACCGCGTCGGACGCGTCCGTTCGCTGATGGCTTCGATTCTCGTCTATGCACTCGCGAGCGCCGCTTGTGGCTTCACACACACGATTCCGCAACTGGTCGTCTTCCGGTTCATTCTTGGGTTGGGAATGGGGGGCGAGTGGACAACGGCTGCGGCGTTGATCGCGGAGACGTGGCGCTCGGAACATCGCGGCAAGGCGCTGGGGTTCATGCAATCGGCATACGCGATCGGCGAAGCCATCGCGGCGCTGGTGGTGATGTTTGTGCTGCCATGGTTTGGCTGGCGCGCGGTCTTTTTTGTCGGCGTGCTGCCTGCGTTTCTGGTTTTCTGGATTCAGGCAAAGGTACCCGAACCGGAATTGTGGAAGCAGCGGACCGCTCGGAAGGAAAAAGTTCCGCTGAAGAAACTGCTAGATAAAGGCGTTCTGCGAAACGGACTGCTGGCTACGGCCATGAATGCGTGCACGATGTTTGGGTATTGGGGGCTGTTCTACTGGGTGCCCGCGTATTTGTCGCTGCCTCCGGAGCAAGGCGGGCGAGGGCTCAGTATGGTGAAAACGACCTCGTTTTATCTGGTGATGTGCCTTGGAAAATGGCTGGGATACGCGCTGTTTGGTTTTTTTTCCGATGCTTATGGACGACGCAAACCATACTTTCTCTATTTGTTGATCGCCGCGGCACTCGTGCCGATTTACGGAATGTCTCGCAGCGCGTTTTGGTTGCTGGTTCTCGGGCCATTTGTAGCGTTTTTCGGGACGGGCTATTTTTCCGGCTACGCAGCGATAGTCAGCGAGCTTTTCCCCGGCGAAATTCGCGCCACGGCCATGGGATTGAGCTACAACATCGGCCGGGGACTTTCCGCAGTCGCGCCGTTTGCTGTCGGAGCACTGGCGCTGCGCTTCGGCATTGGACCGGCGTTTTTCCTGGAGGCTGCCGCGTTCCTGATAGCCGCGCTGCTTTCCCTGGCTCTGCCGGAAACACGCGGGCAGACGCTAGATTAGCGGAAGGATTGAATGACTAGCTGAAGGATTGAACCAGGAATGGATTAGGCAACTGCGGACTGGGAGTGAATGCGCGCGCCGTCCGCGCTCAAAGTGAAGTTCATCGCGAAATAAGGAGCCTGCGCCAGAATCTTTTGAAATTCAGTTCCTTCCGCGTAGGGCCGCCGAGGGACGCGCCGTGCAAGAATGCTGATCTCCAGAGGATCCTTCGCGAACGGATAAGGCTTGACGGTCACGAAATTGTTCCCCGCGGGTTGCAAATCCCAATCCGCTTCGCTGCCGTTGCCATTCACGGGCACAGAATCAATCGTCGAGCCACCCAGCGGCGCGAGACAAAAATAAAGCGACAGCCTGTCGAGGGCTTCCAAACGCTGCAGATTCGCTTGCAAAGCATGATCATCCGCAAACGGTTTCATCGCGGGATCGGCGCGAAGGTCAACCTTCAGCCGCAATTGTTGCAACCTCAATCGCTGCAGGAAGTCCGTAACAAGATGCGCTTCGTTGGACCTGACATACTTCGCGGAAAAGCCGGGCATCGTGGCGCGCGTGCGATCGTAAAGGCCGGAACAATGCATGCTGACGAGAAGTCCCGCGTAACGGTCGACTCTGACGACGCGCTCGATGCCGCGCTGATAAAGTGCGATGTGTTCCTCGGTGGGGATCGACATGAAATTGTACGGAGAGAATGTCTTCGAGTCGATCTGGGGCAGCAGCTCCCATTCGTTCCAGCCGTTGTCATGTTCTGCGGCAGCCAGGCAGAAAGACTCAAAGGGTTCCGGGCGGCTGAAGAGTTTGTTCCCCAGCGCGCGCGCAAAGAACCCGGACAACAGGGCATGGTCCGTCTGCCGGATCAGAATCAGCTGATCGCCCTGCTCTTGAATGATCATGGCGCTGCCCTCTTTCGCAGCGGGGCCTCTCGATTGCGCCTCCTGGGAAAGGCGTAATCTTTCGGCCGCGGGGGTGGCCGTATCGAACTCCGAATCTAGCGCCATTATGCTCCCGAGGGCTGTCACAATCCAGTGCCATCGTGATGCTGCCGGAGTGCGCCAGGCCGTGACTGGATGTGGCGGCCTGGGGGCGATTCCCGGTATCATTATTACAACCACTTGCGGGAGTGGCGGAACTGGCAGACGCGCAAGACTTAGGATGTTGACTTACTCCCGCACTCACACCTGTTTTCAATCACTTACATTTGATTGCGTTAGGCAGAACTAGGCTGTTTTTGTTCTGTTCGGTGAGAGTTTCGGTGAGAGTTTGCACTATTTCTCCGCGGCGTCCAGCCAAGGTACCTCGGGAAAGGACACTCGCTATGATGGAAATTAATCTGCTCGAATCTTTCTTGACGAGAACGAAGGCTCATTTTCTGAAAGTGTGGCCGAGCCGTGACGAAGCCCTGCCTTGTTTTGGCCTTGCGGCCGGGATAGTGCTCGGCCTTTTATTTTTTGCCGCTCGAATATCCTAGCCGAAGTTCTCCGCCGTGTCGCTCAGTGGCAAGGGCGACACGGTGGACCCCCAAACCTGTAAACGGTATCCGTGAAATGGATGTTACGGGAGTCCCTGCGAGAAAATGATGCCCCCCCGCCACCCTAGAAAAATTTTTATGTATATGGCTTCTTGTTTTGGGCTTAGGTACTTCACGGAAAATGATGTCCCTCACCCCAACCCGAAAAAACTTTTTTATTTTCTGAATTTATTTTCTGAATTTATTTTTTGATTTGTGATACCTAGTACCTGTAGAAGCTGGTACTAAAGTGGCCGGACAGACGGAATTCCCACCCCAAAGAGTGAAAGATCCCCTGCCCGTACATTATCGAAGTAGTACCTATAACGTCCCTTAAAAGAAAATTTTTCTCTACGTGAACGTCAATTTGAATCCGCGCTGTATCGGCTCTCGCGGTGAGAGCGTTTCAAGAAAGGTGCAACGCTCGGCGCACTTCCTGTTTTTATGACATCTTAATTTTCTTGCGATTGGCTGCATTTTTCTCTTGACAAAGCACCAGAACGTTTGTAGTGTGACTATACGAGGTGAGCCAATGAGCGAGCGGCAAGCACTGAACGAGAAAGAAATTCTGTCTGTTCTGAAACTTGCAGCCTCCGAATCGAAGCGAAATGTTGCAATGGTCTTGCTGGCTTTCAAGCACGGGATGCGGGCGAGCGAGGTTTGTGATCTTCGCTTATCGGACATCGATTTGAAAAACGGTATCGTCACAGTTCGCAGGCTGAAAGGCTCATTAAAATCTCAACAAGATCTTACGGACATTGCGGGGCAACCGCTGCTTAGTGAGAAACGGGTCTTGAAGGCATGGCTCGAAGAGCGAGAAGGCTATCGTGATCGTTCGGACTTTCTCTTCCTGTCACAGAAGGGCGGCAAGCTTGATCGGTCTGCATTCTTCCGTCTATTCCAGAACCTGGCTGAACGAGCAGGACTCCCGAAGGACAAACGGCATCCGCACTGCCTGAAACACTCCGCTGGCTTCCTTCTCGCTGAGCACGGCGTTCCACTGCAAGATATTCAGAAGCGGTTAGGCCATAGATCACTTGCGTCAACCGGCGTCTATCTTGAGGTGACAGACGAGCACGCGAACAAGGAAGCGTCCAAAGCCTTCGCGAACATTTTCTAACCCCGCCTCAATCTGACGAAAGAGCCTGCTCTCGTGGCAGGCTTTTTCTTTGATTTGTGCCTTTGTCGGAATGCACCAATCACTCAGAATGATGCGTTATTTCGGAATTCTTGTCTGTAACCCGTTGAATCTAGCACGGACACAAAAGGTCAACCGGCTCAGTAATGATGCGTTTCGGGGTCTTGGAGCTTACCGTGCCGCCGAGAAGTGAACAGCACGACACACTACACCTCATATCCGTTGACTGCTCACCGATAACACAATAAATACTTGTCTTAGAGGTGGCCACAATGATTTACTACGCTGAGGAACGCGAAGACGGTTTCGCCGTGATCGGCCAACGTTACCACAGATCGGCGAACATACGGCTTGGCAGACGCGAAGCTGATAGAAGAGCACATGAACTCGCAGGGGAGAACGGTTATGTGGGTTGGAAAGGGCTCGATGGAAAATTCATACGTTGGTGTTCATGCCCCGGTTGCAGACGAAATCGATAAACCGTTGCAGGACAGCAACGGCTTAGTGTTTTTCAACATCGTTTTTCTGCGCACTCTGCGCAGGACTGACCCCGTTCTCTTCTTCACGGAACTGCGCGGAAAGCTCTCGCTTTTGGATGAATTCGAGCGCGCGAGTTCCTAATTCCCCGTGTGCGCGATAAAATTCAGAAAGGTAATCCATAACTTTCTTATACTTCTTCTCTTTCTTTACTGACGTTTCTGCACACGCCTGCATCACAGTCATGTGTTCATAGATCTGGTCGATGGTCCACGTCTCGGCACTCTCCGCCGACCACTTTTTAAGTCCGCTCTGCAAACAGTAAGGCTCGGTTTTGGAGCAGGAGTCGAATCCGGCTCCTGCCCTGCCATCGCGCTCGATGCAAGCACCAAACCGAAAATCAAGAGAGCGAGTGTTTTCATGTTGTTCCACCTACATTCAGCTTAACGATTTAAGCCCGTAGCTGCGGCAACCTCCTCGTCGTTTGATCTCAGTTGGTTACGTGACTTTTTAGCTGCCTTCTGGGCGAGATCCAATACCCTTTTCGGATAGAACCCTACAACATTGGAACATCTCGCGGTCTGTTTTCGGCCCTATCACTTAGCAGTCCCATCGATCACGCCAAAATCTGAGGCGCTGAGGGATCTGACATGAAACCTTTGAATGTACTTGGTGCGGTCGTTCGGTACATCCTGGCAGCGGTTTCGTGCATCTCTCTCGCTCAGTTCCTAGTTCTTCTGAACGTCGGTACAGAAAATGCAGGTCGCCTCGCGGGACAGTCACTTCTTAGGGGTGTTATCAGTGGCGTTGCGGCAGCCGTATGGTTTTACCGTTCCAGAAAAGTCTCCCCGCAAGTACCTGCGAATGTTCAAACTCAAGAACAAGCGGCAATGCCCTCAAGCTCGCAAGCACAGACCCCTGTTCCACCGTCAGAATCCATTTCTGCTACGGCCCCTATTTCCATTCCAATAACAAACCACTCCAGCAATTCTTTTTGGAGAGAGCATCGGGGTTTTATTGTCGTCATCGTTGGAGTTGCCGTTGTAATCGTGTTTGCTGCACTAGCGACGACGCGTATATCTCGCCAACAGCGATTTGTCTATCAAGGCCCAGAGGAGATGTTTGACACCAAAACTTCGCAGACTTGTTTCTCTGGGGCGATACAGAGGGACAATGGCTTGGATGCTTCAAACAGAGCAACTGACGAAAGCATGAAAGCAACGGATGAACTTACCAAGGCTTATGATGAAGCCGCTGCCCTCAAAGAGAGCTGCGCAGATGTCCCGCGCTGTGAAATCGCTTATCGAATGTGGCAACTCAGTAGTGATCGCGAAAAAAGTGCAGGTGATCGCTTCCTCTATCTCAACAAACACCCCGACCAACAGCCAATCATTCACGTCAAGGGGCTTCCGTACTGTTCGGAATTGAAGTAACTCGTATCAAGCGATGATGCCCGGCATCTTCTCCATCCACGCCGCGATAGAGATCCAACGCTGAGCGTACATCACTTCGTTCGTATCCTTTCGAGTTTGGTATCCCGCTATTCTAATTTTTTCTAGAAGCTCGGCATCGTCGTTCGACTGAGCGACGATCTGACGCGTAGTCGAATCTGGTCCTATGCCAAACAGTAACTTCTGCGGCGGCGGCGCAAAAATTGATCGCGGCTGATACGGTTTAAAAGCGTCCATGTTAGGCGTCTGAGCTTGTTCGGCTTTCTTAGACGCAAGCCACATTTCTCTTTTCGCCAGATCCTCGGGACTGCGATTCCGCCCTTTCGATGGATACTTGACTGGTGGGTGGGTCAACTCCCTCTCGCGTCTCTTTTCCTTCGCTGCTGCCGCCTTCTCTTCCCGCTTCCGTCGCTCCTCTTCCTGATGCGTGCGCCAGGCGGCGGCATCCTGGCTTAGTGCCGAGGCGAAAGGGTGACCGTCTGCTACAAGGGTCTGGAACTGCCTCAGAGTCTCCTCGGGAGCAATACGCTCGGTCTTGGTCGGCAACTGCCAGGCGCGCGCGATCTTCCAACCGGCTGGGGTGAGGGTGTAGCGGATGGACACACGCCCGCCTTTTCGAACCTTCGCCCGCGACTCTACCAATAGACCGATGAGCATAGGGGCTTTGAGCAACGCGTCCAACTCCGCTGCGCTCTTGTTGCGTCCAAATACGCGCGTTGACAACTCCGCGCGGGCGATTTGTCCGCCGTTTTTCGCTACGGTTTTAAATATTTTTGCTTCGTCCCTCATTTCGCCTCTCTTCGATCGAACACCGACCCTACGTCAGACCATGCGAATACCTAGACCATCTAGGTATTCGTATCTCGCTTACTCGCCGTCAAACCGCTCCCTCCCACGGGTCAGGGCTTCAACCACTACCCGAACCTCATTCGCCCCTAAAAAGCCTCAGGCAAACCGTTCTGCACGTATGGAACGCCCATTCTGCGAGCGTGACGCGTTGTACCTCGCCAGTCCTGCGAGCCGTGCCGCTTTGCTACGCTCGCAGCCTGCGACCTGCGCGTCCGTCAACCCGCAATTGTCCTTTGCCAACTTGACCGCTTTGGCGTGGTTTGACTTGCACCGCCGAAAGAGTTGAATCGCCTCGATACGCTTCAACTGCCCCCGAGCGATGCGCATGATGGTCGCGAACGTCGCCTCCTCCTCAACCGTCCAATCTAGGGGGTTTGCCACCGCCACGTCCTGCTTTGGGGACTCGACAACCTTGCCCATTTTCTTTCTCCTTCGCCCAGTCTTTAACCGAGCCATTCAAGCCCGCCAGATTTTGTCGAATGCGAAAGCTGCGAACCAACTCCCACGCTTCCTTTTCGGAATCAGCCACTCCAACGGCAAGCGTGTGGATGTCGCTGTAACTGCTCGGGCTATCGAACTCTGGCTGCACATACTCAATTGATGCAAGATACCTTCCGTTTTTTAACGTCACTACTCCACCTGGAAAATCTTTATTTTCGAACCTCATTATTGGAGACCTCGGGCTTTGGGGGCCCACTTCTTTGATGTGCTGCGGCGGGTGCTTCGATGAAGAAACCGCTTCAATCAACTTCGGCGGGTGCAATCGTGAGGAAAGAAACCGCTTCTCATAATCCACTGCGGCGGGTGCTCGGAAAGAGAAACCGCTTCAAACTTTTACAACCGAACTTGCTCCAACGGGAACAACGGGAGATTGTCGCAGGAGGTCACGGCCTTCTCCGTAGCATCCCTATTCAACCGCATCAACATATCCCAAGTCTCTACGCCTTCTTTGAAGACCTCGGGGTGTCTGACAATCTTTGCGTCGCTCTCCAGAATAAACCCGTCGAGTACGGACGCGCTCGCCTGTTTCCAGCAACGTCTTGTTACGGCAACCGCCTCATCAATACTCTCCGTCGCGGCCTCTATGAGTACGGCGTCGTGAACCATGGCACAAAGGGCGACCCCTTCATCCAACATCATGCACGTTGCTGCGCGTAAGATGTCCGCACAAGTACCTTGCATCGGGAAGTCCATCAGTAAATTGTCTTTCGTGCGGTAGTCAACGGGGATCTTCCATCCCAACGGCGTGGACATTGAGCCTCTCAGACTCGCCCGTAGCGTCTCTCTGTCAATCCAAGACCAGTACTGCGGATAAGCCTTGCGCAGATTGTCGTGAACGATCTGAGCAAGTTGCAGCGAGATTCCTGCATTCTTTGAAAACCCGAAAGCGGTCTGGCCGTACTGACTCGCCAGCAGAGCCGTCTTATACATCGACCTCTCGTCCGGGTGAGTCTTTTTTGTGGCGTCGTTCGGGACGGCTCCCACCAACTTCGCCAAGCCAATATAAACATCCTCGGCCCCGCAATTTCGATACGCCCTGACCATGCTCTCGTCGCCCGAGAGAAATGCAGCGATTCCGAATTCGGCACTCGTCAAATCGACATAAGCGAGGGCTCGCCCTTTTGGAGGCTGGATCAAATTTCGTGACCATGACGGAAGCCCGAAGATGAAACCCTTCCCCGGCTGATTTCTTCCTGTCGTACTCGCCCACGGCCTCGGGTTCACGCGGCACCTTCCGTCTTTTCCGACTGGCAAGTCGAAACTGCGGAAGTTTGTGAGCGTCTTTCTAGCTACGCGCAACGGCTCGATGGCCGGGCACTTCTGCGCCATAGACTTGAAAATCTTATCGGTGTCTGAACCCCTATCTGGATCTGCTGTGGCGAACTTTCCCTTTTCCGTCCGTGGCCAAACATCCTGCAACCCGAGGCGAGTAATGAGATCCTCGAAACCTTTTTCGTTCCACTTAAACACACCCGTCTTCGGATCTGGACGATAGACACCATAAGCGTGTTCAGATTCAAGAGCACCCGCGAGGCCATTGCGAATAGTCGGCCAATTCTGTCTCAGAGATTTGTATGTGGGCACGTCAACCGGGATTCCATTTCGTTCAGCGTAAGCAACTACTTTGGTGTAGGACCCGCGAATCAGAGCCTCCCCAACATTGAAGTGTGGCAGCATAACCGGAAACAACTTTTCAACCGCTACCACGTCCTCCTCGCAGTAATCCAGTATTTGCGCCTCCTCTTCCGCAGACCACGGCCCACCGCTCAAAATCAAATCCCGCATGGACTCTTTCTCAGCGTGCGAGATGGCGTCTAACTTGTATTTTGCCATCGTGCTCAGGAGAGACGGGTTGAGTCGTTTCCCTCGTTCGTCCTTCTTCGTGTTGCAGAGGAGAACTTCCTCAGCGTAAAGATCTATGATCGTTGGCGGCAACTCCCAACCGAGAGCGAGGAAACAACTCCACTCGGCGGGGGCCGCGAAGGAAACGTAAAGAGTCTCTGGGGCAAGCGGTAACGGACAAAGGTACTGGCGGGCATTCCCTCCGAAGAAGACCCGCCAGTTTTGAGCACCTTCACCCAGCAGTGATTTCGCGACGAGGCAAACCGGCCTTACCAGCTCACCTCTCCGCGAAACGTATTCGGTGTCAATCGCAACAATGTCGCGGACACCAAACTTTTTCAAGGTTGCTGGCACCTCTCGCACGTTAGACCTTCCCTTGCAACTCGCGGACAACCGGGTTGTTCTCGTCTTGGATGATGCGACCCTCAAAGGCTTTTTCGATTATTTGTTCGAAAGTTAGATCCGGCCACTTCGGTTGAACGGCGGCGAGTTCTTCGGGCGCGTCCTCGGTTTTGTAGCCGTTTGCGTCCATGTTCGCTTGAATGCGGACCCACTCGCTCCGCGCCTTTCGCAGCACGGTCTTGGCGGAGCGGGTCCACTCATTCGTTGAGTTTTTGAATGGCCAGAGGAAGACGGTTTGTTTGTGGTTGACGCAGCACGCCAGATTCACGCTAGTTACAAACCTCTCGAAATTTTCGGGAGCTTCGAAGTCCGGGTCCAAAAGGTAAAAGTTTTTTTCGCTGTCTTCAACGGCTGGCAGTCCGTACAAGCAGAAATTCTCGTCAGGGTGTGCTCGGAAGAAAAGCTTGCTTCCGGGCTTTCGGACTGGAAACTGCGTTTGCTTAGCCCCTTGAGCCTCCGACATGCCGCGAGTCTCGTCGGGCATACTCGCCGCGCGATATCTGGCAATGTCGAACTTCTTCGCCTTCTTCTCTGGGGCTGCTGCGGGAGACACCTCGACATTTTCGTTTTCAAAACTGTCAACTGCTGATGGAATGACGCTCATTGGAAATTACTTTCGCGGTTTGTACCGTCCGAGGTCCCGCGAACTTCTCCTCGGCACACGGGTCGCTTCTGCGTTAAGGTTGCCTACGACTGGTAACCGCCTTTCGGCTACGCAAACTCTTCGTCCAAAGCCCAATCTTCCGCTTCCTCTCGGGCCAGAACTTCCTGCATCTCCTCGTCCGCCTCTTCTTGGTCCGGGTCGCACTCGCCCCCGAAAACCTCTTCGAACGACAACTCTTGGTCTTCGGCGCGCTGGTACTTGGCTAACCACCCCAGATCTCTGTACCTTGAGAAGTCGGTCTTTGACGGCTCGCAAAGGTCTACCTCGGCGACCCGGCGGAACCTCCCCAGATTGAAAACTTCCGTCTTTCTTTCCTCCACAGGTAGAGACGGGGCCGACTGCACCCCCACCGACGCCAGTTTTGGTTTTGGCTCCCAGACACCCTTCGGATGAGAGCCATTCGGTAACCTATGGCACGATTGCTCGCGTTTCGTGGCCCATTTTACGTTTCCAACCTCGTAATGCCCCGGCACAGCCAGACTGTCCATGATGCGGTGCAGGGTGTGACTTTGCGTTGGGCGAAGCCCGATGTGGTCAATAAGCTCTTGGGGGGTTTTGAACTTCCATTCCACACCCCGACCGCCATACCCCCTATACCCTGTGGCGTTCGGATTTTGGCAACGGCCCTTTGCGGAATAGCAGCTATTTCTTGTTCCCCGGAGTTGCCCTTTCTCGGAGTAATACTTCCTCGGCCACCGTCGCATTTTCGGAGACTTCTTTTTCCTCCGAGGCTTCGGGCCGCCGACTGCCCCGCTCGTTTTGCGGTTGAACCACACCACATTGCCTGGCGCAAAGTTCCCGTCCCGATCCACCCTTCGCAATTCATACTCGACCGACGGCCTCAACCCAATAGCCGCAACAATTTCGTGGTAGGACTTGAACAGGAATCGGATGCCTCGCCGGCCGTAAACGGCGTAATCTTCGCGGCCCTTCTGGCGGCACAACCGCCTGGCGGATCTGTAACAGGCTATCGTCCCCTCAATTTTTTCTTTCTCAGACCACGGGCCCATTGGCCTGCTCTTTCAATGCCCTGTCTAAAGCTCGCAGTTCTGGCGCAACTCGGGCGAGGAGCCGGTGGGCTGTGGCAAGATCCACGGCGTCATCGGAGCCGATGATTGTTCGCCCTATCCCCTGCTCCGAGATCTCGATGTGAATTTCTGACAGTATTAAGTTAGCCACCATAGGTTTCTCCATTACCCTCTCTCACCCATCGTCAAACTCTTAACACTTAGAATCACAGTTACGCGGCCTCGGCGATGTGCTTACGCAACCTAGAGGCATAAACGTAAAGGGTTTTTGCTGGCAGTCCGTACCTCTCCGCCACCCGCGCGGTGGATTTGCGGCGGTAGACAATCTCAAAAAGAGCCTTCTTCGCAACCTCCTGGGTGCGCATCTTTTCCAATCCGCGCGCCACCCGCTCACGGGTCAATCCGCCACCGACTTTAGTCCGTCGTCCCTGCGCACCCGGCAGGTAGATATGCTCCGGGTCTCTGATAATCCGAGTGCCCTGATCCCCCAACTTTGGGTTGTCCATATCGCCACACCCGGCCCTGCGCAGGTCTGGTGACACCAGCAGGTTTTGACCAAATACGGCGAAAGCAGCCGACGCTGGATAGCCTAGGCCCACCAATTCGGTCAGTTTTTCGTAAGACACGGAGGCAATCCCCAACTTAACCGTGGTCGCTCCGGACGGACGAAGTTCTCCTCGGCACGGTGGTGGAATCACGCGATCTGAGCGATTCCTCAAAAACCCTTCAATACGGAACCTTCTTCGGTCGCTGAGGCGGCGCGGCGCCCAGAAAGGTCCGTGACCATTTACGAAACCCTCCGCAGTCAGAAGATAGCGGAGGTGTTCTGTTTTTTGCAGAACAACCGCTAGTTCTCTTTTGTGGAATATGGTTTTCAACCGCCCGTTGTTCACGCAGACGGCGGCACAGAGCAGCGGGAACGGGTGAAGATGTTGTGGAAGCGATAGAGGTGAGTTTGTCATTGCGCATCCGCCATCTGCGCGTCAACAAACGCGCGAAGATCTACGGGGCGCATGAGAAAACGGCGTCCGATTTTGACGAATGGGATTTTATTGGACCACAGAAGCTCGCGAACCGCCCATACAGTCGTGGACAAAGCTCGCGCAGCCCCTGGGATATCTAGGAGGACAGGTTCAGACACAAGAGTGCCTGAGGATAAAACCTTTTTGTTTTTCAAAGTAACCCCGTAAGGGTTACCGAGCACCGCCAGGTTGGCAGGGCTTATGCGTCATCCACCCCGCGCTTGTTTTGCGGTAAGGACGAGTCGCACTCTGAGGGCCTCAAGTTTAGGTTTGGCTACGCGGTTCAATTCCGGCAGGTGCCCAGCTAGCCGGTCGCGCCAAACCACTCTAAAACCGTATTAGCAAACTAGCCTAACTTTGTCAAACACACTCTCACCGAAAAATCTGGTAGGATCTCACCGTCTGAAAGGCGGATCTGGTGAAGCGAGAAAGAGGAGAAGGCGGTTTGTTCCGAATGAAGAACAGCCGGATGTGGTACGGCCAATGGTACAAGAGCGGTAAGCAGGTCCGTGTATCGTTGAAGACAGATGTTAAAGAAGAAGCTAAACGTGAATTACGTCGCCTAATGGGAGAAAGTGAGCGCGGCGCGGCTCCAGAAAACGAAACACGCAAATTGCGTTACGGCAACTTACGGCAGGCACTGCTCGATGACTACACTCGTCGAGGCAACAAGTCTCTGCAAACGCTGGCAGACGGTGCAGAGACGGTATGGGGCTTGTCGGCGCTCGATAAATTCTTCGGGTACACGGCCACGAATCAAGGTTCGTTGGTAGCCGCTATCACGGTGGACAGGATTCGCGAGTTCGTGCGGAAACGGCAGGGAGAAAAGACAGGCAACGCGGCTATCAACCGCTCTCTGGCCTTGATTCGCCGTATGTTCAACATCGCGCGGACTGACGGCAAGATTCAGTTCATGCCCGTTGTTCGGTTGCTGAAAGAACCTCCGCCCCGCAAAGGCTTTGTGGCTCGTGCTCAGTTCGAACACCTGCTTTCCAAACTGCCCTCGCATCTACGCCCACTCGTGACATTCTTGTATTATTGTGGCGTTCGTGTTGGGGAAGCGACTCAGATAGAATGGAACCAAGTTGACTTACACGGTGCGTTGATTAGGTTGGAAGTCGAGCAAACCAAAACGTCGGAGGCTCGCGTTGTTCCGTTGCCAGACGTTCTGATTCAAGTCTTGAGGAAGGTAAAGAAGAAAGAAGGCTTAGTGTTCAGCGACACAAATCTTCGGGAAGAGTGGGCGGAGGCGACGAAGGCAGCGGAAATGCCTGGGTTGCTCGTTCATGATCTCCGCCGTTCTGCGATTCGGAACTTAATCGCCGCTGGCGTTCCTGAGAAAGTAGCAATGTCGATCTCGGGGCACAAAACGAGGGCGGTCTTCGACCGCTATCACATTGTCAGCACTGACGACGTGTCGAACGCGATGAAGAAACTGCAAAACAATCAGTTGACACAGAGCCGGAACGGTGAGACTTTGGTGAGAGGTCTTCTGGTGGCCACGCCGGAAGGCGATGTAAGTAGTTGAGAACACATGTGCGGGAGTGGCGGAACTGGCAGACGCGCAAGACTTAGGATCTTGTGGCCGAAAGGCCGTGGGGGTTCAAATCCCTCCTTCCGCACCATGCTTCATTATGCCAAGGTGAGAGCGAAGGCCGGCAAGCGTAAGCAGGCCTTCAGCCCAGCTGGGCCAGATTTGCGGGGGGCGTTCTGGCACTGAAATTTGAGAATCCAGGCAAGGGACTCGGGGCCGGTCTTACCTTCGCTAACGTCGTTTTCCGTTTAGCAGTCGCACTCCATTTTGTGGCCATGCTTGTGGTGACACTTTCAGCTGCACCTCTTCCCGCAACTTCCTGGCATGGCGTTCTACGTGAGGCGTCGGGCAGCCCAGTCGCCAATGCCACAGTCAAGCTGCATGCAACGTCGGGTAGCCTGGAGCTTACGGCGACGACTTCCGCGACTGGAGAATTTTTGTTTTCCGCAATCGCCGGTGGAACCTATCAGATTTCTATTTCCGCCTTCGGCAAGACGTGGCAGGCCGACATCCCCTTGGTCATTCCAGAGGGAAGCGCGTTAACCTCGGGCCTCGAAATTTCCAAAGAAGGGCAGAAAGTCCGCCTGCTGACGACGGCAGAAGGAGCCTCTCTTCAAGCGACAGGTGGCGAACATCTTTCCAGCGGAGAGGTGTCTGGCTTACCCTTGAACGAGCGCGACTTCAGCAAATTACTGCTGTTGGCGGCTGGAACCATGACGGACACCAATGGCGCCGCGAATTTCACACAACAGTTTGCCGTCAACGGTCAGCGTGGTTCTGCCTCCGTTTTTGCCATGGATGGCGGGGATACCACCGATCCAGAGCTCGGCGGCGCCACGTTTTCCAACTTTAACGTGGATGCCATTCAAGAAGTACAATCAAGTTCCGGAGTAATGCCCGCGGAGATCGGGCATGGCGCCGCGGGCTTCAATAATGTCATCACCAAATCCGGCACCAACACGGTGCATGGCAGCGCCTTTGAATTTATCCGCAATGCGGCATTCGATGCGCGCAACTTTTTCGATCACCCCAGTGTGGGAGACGAAGGCCGGATTCCCCCCTTCGTGCGTAACGAATTTGGAGTGACGAACGGCGGACCGGTGGTCCTTCCGGGGGTTTATAACGGCCGCGACAAAACATTTTATTTCGTCGAGTATCAGGGCTTCCGACAGATTCTGGGAACCACGCAGGTGTTTCCGGTTCCGACCGCGCAGGAACGCCTGGGCATAGACACCACGACTTTTCCTGGCGATACGTTGTTTGTACCCGTCAGCTCAGCTATAGCCTCCGTGCTGGCTGGCTACCCGCTGCCGAATGAACCGCAGGGACCGTTCGGCGCGCGCACTTTTGCGACTTCCTCCAAAGTCGCCACGGATACCGACCAGTTCTCCGTGCGCATCGACCATCGCATTTCGGACAAAGCGAATCTCTTTGGGCGATTCAGCCTGAACCAGGTGAACGGTCCGACGACCAATCCCGATCAGACTGCCATTGACCCGAGTTTCGGCGTGGATTTTTTCGATCACCAACGAAGCGCCGCTTTAAGTTACTCGCGCACCATTTCGCCAAATCTGGCCTCCGTCACAACTCTGGGTTACATCCGAAGCACGCCGATTTTTCCCACCAAGAATACGACCCAGCCGGAAATCGCGTTCGCGGATGGGCTGTATGACAACTTTAATTCCGCGGACGGCTCGATTTTTGGATCGTACGGAAATCTCTATCAGCTGAAACACGACATGACGTACACGCGGGGAGCGCACAGCCTCAAGTGGGGTATTGAGCTGCGTTTTAACCGCGACTCCACGGTCTTTGGTACGAATCCAAATGGCATCTATACCTTTGGCGAAGGCCAAGCGTATTCGCAGGTTCTGATTCCTTCCGCAAGCGGCCTGCACGACATCCTGCCGGGCCAGCCTTTGCCGGATTCGTTGACGGCTTTGCTCACCGCCACTCCCTATTCTTATGGAATTACAGCGGCGGCGAATTTGACGCCCATCGGAAACAAATTTGATGAAGCCGCCGTGCGGCGCGAGGCATACAATTTTTATTTTCAAGATACCTGGAAGCTCAATTCGCGTCTCAGCCTGAATTATGGATTGCGCTACGACTTGAACAGCCGCATCAAAGAGGCCGATCATCGGACCTCCGTCATCGTGCCCGTCGATGCCGAAGGCAATCCCACCTCGTTTTTCACGCCGGGTGCGCAACAGCTCTTCTTATACAATCCTCAACCCGTCTATCCGCTGGACCTAAAAGGCTGGGGCCCACGTGTCTCCATCGATTTCGCGGCTACGAAGCACACAACGCTTCATGCCGGCGGCGCAATTACCACTATTCTTCCGAATTTGTGGCTCGAGAATTATGTCACTGGCAACTTTCCGCTCGTTTTCCAGCCAATCGTGACAGCCTTGCCCAACGTCCCGGTGCCATTTCAGAACGCGGTTCTGCCGGAGCCGCTACCTCCCGTATTCACCACTGAAGGACAGCCGCTCTTCGGCTCGGGAAGCAGCGCCAATTTGCAGGCAAACATTCCGATCGATCTGCAACGCTTTCAGAATAATTTGGCGGCGATAACGCCAGGTAATGAAGTCCAACTATTTGTGCTTTCGTCGATCGACAGGCACTTTGGCAATGGTTACATCGGAACCTATACCGCAGGAATCGATCAGGACTTTGGAAGCCTCAAGGTAAGCGCGTCGTACGTTGGCACCGCGGGGGTCCACCTTGCCAACGTGCTTGTGCCAAATGGCTATGCCGGTGCGAGCCCGGCGTTTGCGCCGTTCACGCAGTTCAATATGGCGGGACATGCCACGGGTGGCTTTGGGCCGGAAACGATCATGACCAGCTCCGCGCATTCCAGTTACAACGCGCTGCAAATCAGCGCGACGGAAAACTATTCGCGGATTGGCTTGAGCTTCCAGGCCAGCTATACCTACTCGAAATCACTCGACGACACGAGCGCCGTGCCTGGCGGAATTCCGTCCAGTGGCGGCGTTACCCTGCAAACACTGCCCCAAAATCCATTGGACCCGAACGCTGACAAAGGCCCATCCACTTTCGATGAGACACACGTCTTCACGCTCAGCTTGTTTCAGTCTCTGCCTTTTGACCGCGTGAGTTTTCTACAGCCGATAAACACACGGCTGACCAAAGGCTGGCAATTCCTCAACATCACGACGCTGACGACGGGGCCGCCATTCACCGTATATTCCGGGATCCAGCAAACAGGAATGGGAGCGGGCGGAGCCGATCGGCCCGATCTGGTAACGATGCCTGACTTTTCTACCAGCCGCACCATTCGAGAGGATTATTTTGGGCGCGGCGCCGACAATGGCTCGTTCTTCTTCATTCCCATTAATGTCCCCAGCGGAACTGGCCCCAATCTAGGCCGCTTTGGCACGCTGGGCCGTGACACGTTCCGCGGGCCTGGCTTTCATAATCTGGACATGGCCATAATCAAGGATACTCCGCTTGGAAAACGAGGCAGCCGCGAGCTGGGCATGCTGGAATTTCGTGCCGAGTTCTTCAATATCTTCAACATCGTAAATTTCGGTTTGCCTTCCAACACGGTGCTCGGCAGTGGATTCGGCGTCATTAGCCACACGGCCGGATCGTCCCGTCAAATTCAGTTTTCGTTGAAATGGAATTACTAAAGAGGACGAAAGCGCCAGTGTTACGTCGATGGAGTATTCGTTCCGGAGGAGTGCCGCTTCTTTTTTGCTTCCACCTTTGGCGGTTTCGCGCTATCAAGTGCTTGGCGATGGACCAGATTTATGAACGATTCTCCCTCGAGGTGCGCACATGGAGCGCAGCGTCCGCGACGTAGTGAACCTCTACAACCCATACGATCCGCTCGAGGAAGCCTGGACGATTCCCGCTCCCTGGTATTTCGATGAGCGCATCGCCGCATTAGAACGCGCGAGCGCATTCAGTACCACATGGCAGGTCGTGGGCCGCGCGGAGCAGGTGCGCGAGAACGGCCAATTTTTCACCGCCGAACTGGCGGGTGAGCCTCTTGTCATTGCTCGTGGCGACGACGGCCAGTTGCGCGCTTTTTATAACGTATGCCGCCACCACGCAGCCGCCGTGGTCACCGAGTCGCAGGGATGCGCAAAACAGTTTCGCTGCCCCTATCATGGCTGGACCTATGGGATCGACGGCACGCTGAAAGGCATGGTCGAATTTGACGGCGTGTGCAACTTCGACCGCGTAAAAAACGGCTTGGTCCCCGTTCGCGTGGACACTTGGGAAAATTTTGTGTTCATAAACCTCGATGGGCGCGCCGCACCTCTTCTCGAATTCCTGGGCGTCGTGCCGGAACTTGTGGCCCCGCTCGATCTTTCAAAAAAGCTGCGCTTCTTTAACCGGCGTGTCTACACGCTTCATTGCAATTGGAAGGTCTACGTCGATAATTATCTCGATGGCGGCTATCACGTGCCCCACGCCCACAAAGGGCTGAGCAGCGTGATCGAATACACGAAATATACGATCGAAAACTTTGCGCGTGCATGCCTGCAATCGAGCCCGCTCTCGTCGGACTCGTCTTCCGAGGCCGGAGTCGCCGCAACCAGACAGGGCCGCGCGTTTTACTTGTGGCTCTACCCCAATTTCATGATCAACGCTTATGAAGGCGTGATGGACACGAATCTTGTGCTGCCCCTCGCCGTGGATCGCTGCGCCGTCGTCTTCGACTATTATTTTGCGGACACGAGCGCGGTCTCCGAAGTCCAACACAAAGAGAGCATCGCCGTCAGCGAACAGGTGCAGGACGAAGACATGGCCATCTGCGATGCCGTGCAGCGGGGACTCGGTTCCCGCGCCTACGTCGCTGGCCGCCTCTCGGTTCGCCGCGAAGCCGGAGAACACCTCTTCCACCGCTTGCTCCACGCCGATCTCACGGCAGCTCTCAACCGCTCCACTGATGCCGGTTGAAAAAGCCGCCTGTCGTTAAAACTCTGCGTCGGTCTCTTACATCCTCGTCTCTTTTTGGATTGAGCACAGCTCGGATGTCTCGTCGATGCTCCGCGCACAAGTGGTGTTGAAATAGTGAAGGGTCTGCGCGGCGCCTCGTGGTGGAAGCCGTTCTATCCTCTTGCATGGGGAGAACAAGTTCACAATGAAATTCTCGCGGGCCGTTCAAATCCTGCTGACGATTGTTTGCGTTGCCATCGCGGCTGGCTTTGGGACCAGTTCGCAGTTCTATTCGGTATCGCTGTCTTCCGCTTTTTTTGCGATTGCGCTCGTCAGCGTCGTGATTATTCAGCTGCGCGTTTGTGGGTTATGGCCGGACGCGCTCATTCTGATTGGGGCGACGGCGCTTCTCGCGATCGTCGATTTTCGATTCCTGCATTACGCTCCGCACTTCATAGCCTGGTTTTCTTTCTTTGGATTGAACAGCCTCCTGCTGCTTTCTCTTCGCGCTGTGTGGTCGGAGGGCGAGCGGCGGAAACTCCTGCTTCTTGCCTTCGTCCCTTCGCTGCTGTTTGTCACTTCGGAATGGTTCGCATCGAACATGCTGGACCTGACGGAGAAGCTCCATCCTCGGACGCTGGACCTCTATCTATTTTCGTTTGATGGAAGCTTGCATGTACAAATCCCCTTTTTGATGGGACAAGCATTTTGGATGTGGCCATGGTTCAAGATTGTAGGAGAACTCTTCTACGTTGGCTTGCCCATTCCCATCGCGCTTGTTTACTCAGGACAACTCCTCCGGGCGCGTGAGCGGGCACTTCCAGCAATGGCGGCGTTCCTACTCACAGGCCCCGTTGGAATACTCTTCTACAACTTATTTCCTGCCCTGGGCCCCGCTCACCTTTTCTTGCATGGAGAATTTCCCTGGCGGCCGTTGGATACGGACATGCTTCGGCGTCTCTTTCTGGAACCCGTGGCGATTCGTGGTGCGCGCAACGCCATTCCTTCGCTTCACATGGGTTGGGTCTTGCTCGCTTGGTGGTACTCGCGCGGGCTCTCCTGGTGGGAGAGGACCATTGCCTTGATGTTCGTCGCCTTTACCTTCTGCGCGACCATGGGCACAGGAGAACACTATTTCATCGATCTGGTAGTCGCATTCCCTTTTGCCTTGTTTATGCGGGCGCTTTGCGCTTGGCCTCCAGTCTGGAAGGATCGCACCCAGTCCGCCGCTATGCTCTTTGGCCTGCTCACCGTGTTGGCTTGGTTCGGTGCGTTGCGTTTCGCACCTCATTTTTTTTGGATCTCGCCAATAATCCCGTGGGTCGCATGCGCGGCCACAGTCGCTCTCACCATCTGGATCGATAAGCGTTTTGAATCCCCAATTGTTCCAATCGCCTTGGCCAATACGATCTGATCGAAAATCAGCTTTTTGTCGCTGCAAGTTCAAATCCGATTGTCGTGGCTCCCACCCCGTGGCTGCTTCAATTGACGCTCCCCGGCACGTCGCCTATACTCTTATTTTGCATTGCAGGCTGAGATCTTACCTGTCTGGCCTCATCTCAGTTTATGTGCGGCCGCGAAGCGGCCGACAAGCCTGAGTTTTCCGCAATACAATGAGGCGCATGCCATCGAAGCTGGCGATTGGTTTCAAGAAGACCCGATGGTTGCCTGATCGTTTACCGAGGAGAGGATTGTTCCATGGCTGAAGCAACGTGCCGCCGCGAACTGGATCTAGAGATTCCCGCGGAAGAAGTGACGAAAAAGATGGAGAGCGTGGCCAAGGAGTTTGCGCGCATCGCCCGCGTCCCCGGATTCCGGCCCGGTAAAGCGCCGGTCTCGATCATCCGCCGGCGATTCGCTGAAGACATCAAGGGTGAAGTGCTGCAATCTCTCGTTCCCGAACGCGTCGAGAAAGCTGTATCGGAACAAAAGCTGACGCCGGTTTCACAGCCGAAGGTGGAGAAGCTGGATTTTGCCGAAGGCCAGCCCCTGAAGTTCCGCGCCGTCTTCGAAGTCCTTCCGGAATTCGAGCTTGGAAATTACAAAGGCCTCCCGATCGAGATGCCCGCGATGGACGTCGCCGAGGCGGACATCGCAAAAACCCTCGAGGAAATGCGCGAGAGAGCTGCCGCCTTTGCTCCGGTCGAAGGACGCGCCGTCGAAAACGGCGACTATGTCCAATTGAAGCTGATGGGAACTCCCGTGGGCGGCGGCGAACCGCTCCAAGCGGACAGCGTTCTGTGCCACATCGGCGCCGAAGAGACGATGGAGCCCTTCAATGAAAATCTTCGCGGCGTGAATATCGGCGACCACAAGAATTTTGAAGTCGCCTATCCCGCCGATTATCCTGACGCCAAGCTAACTGGAAAGACCTATAACTATGCCGTTGAAGTTCTTGGTATCAAAAATAAAAAGCTGCCGGAGCTGAACGACGAGTTTGCGAAGGACGTCAGCGATGCCACAACGCTGGAAGAGCTGAAAAAGAAGGTCGCGGAAAGTCTGGAACACCAGCGCGATCACCGGCAGAAAGAACTGCAAAGAGAGAAAGTCCTCGCCGAATTGGTAAAGCTGCACGATTTCCCTGTACCTGAATCGCTGGTCGAGCATCAGATGGATGTGCGTCTCGAGCGCGTGGTTCGCTCGCTGGCCGCTCAAGGCGTGGATCCCCGTGCCGTGAACGTCGACTGGGTTTCCCTGCGGAAGCGCCAGCAGGAACGCGCCGCCGATGATGTGAAAGCCGAACTCATCATTGACCGCATCGCCAGCGTGGAAAACATCGACGTAACCGAAGAAGAAGTCCAACAAGAGCTGGAGCATATGGCCAGCCACAGTGGCGAATCCGCCGACGTTGTGCGCGCTCGTTTGACAAAGCAGGGTGCGCTAGATAGGATGAAGGCTAAGTTGCGGAGTGACAAAACTCTCGACTGGCTCGCGCAGAACGCTCAGGTCAAAACCGTTGCGGCAGCAAGCGCAGCGGCAGATGCAAAGTGAAACATTCCGATCGTTCAACCACCTAAATGAAAAATTTCGAAGAACCTGAATATCGCGGCACAACGCTCGTTCCGATGGTGGTCGAACAGACCAGTCGCGGCGAGCGTGCTTATGACATTTATTCCCGGCTGCTGAAAGAGCACATCATCTTTATCGGCACGCCGATTGACGACCACGTCGCCAATCTGGCCACCGCCCAGATGCTGTTCCTGCAAGCCGAGGATCCGGAAAAAGACATTCAGCTGTATATCAATTCGCCGGGCGGCTCGATCACCGCTGGCTTTGCGATTTACGACACCATGCAATTTGTGAAGCCGGATGTCGTCACCACTTGCGTCGGCCAGGCAGCTTCGATCGCGGCAGTTCTTCTCGCCGGCGGCACGCCGAAAAAGCGTTTCGCGCTGCCGCACGCGCGCATCCTGATTCACCAGCCGTGGATGTCCGGCCTTGGCGGCCAAGCCACTGACATCGATCTGCACGCGAAAGAAATTCTGCGCATGCGCACGGTCATCAACCAATTGCTCTCGCAGCACAGCGGTCAGACCGTCGAAAGAATTGAGAAAGACGTCGAGCGGGACTTCATCATGAATCCCGAACAAGCCAAGGAATATGGCATGATCGACGAGATCATTTACAAGCACCGCTAGCGAGCGGACGCCGCAGGGGCGGCGGGCGCATGGCTAGTTCTTAAAAGGTAGTAGCGTTTCGAGTTTCTCTTATGCTCCAGGGATAAATCGGCCTAGAATAAGGATTAGAGACTCCGTCGAAGCCCAGCGGAGACGAGGCCCTCATACCAGTGAAAAAATTCAACCCAGACGAGCCGCTGCGCTGTTCCTTTTGTCATAAGACTCAGGAACAGGTCGAAAAGCTGATCAGCTCTCCTTCGGACTATCCGCGCGCCTACATCTGCAACGAATGCGTTGGCGTTTGCCAGACCATTCTGGAAGATGAAAAGCGCGAGCAAGCCGCAGCGCCTGCGCGCCGGCTGCCGCGTCCGCCGGAGATCAAGCAATTTCTCGATGGCTACGTCATTGGGCAGGACCGCACGAAGAAAAAACTCGCTGTCGCGGTCTACAATCATTACAAACGCATCTTCTTGAACAAGCAGCCCGGCGACGTCGAGCTGAGCAAATCGAATATCCTATTGATTGGGCCGACAGGTACCGGCAAGACGCTTCTCGCGCAGACGCTCTCGCGTATGCTGGACGTGCCTTTCGCGATAGTGGACGCCACGACGCTGACAGAAGCCGGCTACGTTGGCGAAGACGTCGAAAACATTATCCTCAAGCTGCTGCAAGCCGCCGATGGAGACGTTCAGAAAGCCCAGCAAGGCATCATCTATATCGACGAGATCGACAAGATTGCCAAGAAGGACGAAAACCCTTCGATCACGCGCGATGTTTCCGGCGAAGGCGTCCAGCAAGCGCTTCTGAAAATTCTCGAAGGCACCATCGCCAACGTGCCGCCGCAAGGCGGCCGCAAGCACCCACATCAGGAATTCACTCCCGTGGATACCACGAACATCTTGTTCGTTTGCGGGGGCGCTTTCGTTGGTCTGGAAAAAATTATCGAGAAGCGCGCCGGCCGTCACTCACTCGGTTTTCATACCGACGCTGCTCCATCGACGCCGAGCCGCCGCAATACCGAGTTGCTCGAACAAGTGCAGCCCGGCGATCTCATTCGCTACGGCCTGATCCCAGAATTCGTCGGACGCTTGCCCGTCGCCGGAGTGATGAACGACTTGGACAAGAACGTCCTCGTGCGCATTTTGACGGAACCGAAGAACGCGTTGCTCAAACAATACCAGCGCCTCTTCGAATTCGAGAATGTCCGCCTGCGTTTCACGGATGACGCTCTCGAGACCGTCGCTGAACTCGCCATGCAGCGCAAAGTCGGCGCTCGCGGCTTGCGCATGATTCTCGAAGACCTTATGCTCGAACTCATGTACCACCTCCCGATGCAGCGCAAGGTGCGCGATTTCGTCGTCACTGCGGAAATGGTTCGCAGCCGGGAGATTAATTGGAGCTTGCTCGAAAAGGCCGGATAGGCCGCTTCGAGCCGTGATCGCTTTTCAGGGGCCCTAATGTTCACTCGCGAAAAACAGGAATTAAAGCGCGTTCCCATGATGCCGGTGCGCGATATGGTCATCTTTCCTCAACAGATGACCCCTTTCATCGTTGGCCGCGAGGCCAGCGTGCGCGCGCTCGAAGAAGCGCTGGCGGGCGACAAAAAGATTTTCCTTTCCACCCAGCACGACGCTTCGGTTGACGATCCCAAGCCGGAAGAAATCTACGCTGTCGGCACGCTCGCGAACATCGTCCAGAGCGTCAAGCTTCCCGATGGCAACATCAAAGTTTTGGTGGAAGGCGTCGAGCGGGCTCGCGCACTCTCCATCGCTTCCGAAGAGGGCTTCTTCCGCGCCACTGTTCGTCTGCTGAATGCGCGCGTCGAACCTTCTCCTCAAGTCGAACAGACCGTTCAGAAAATCACCAGTCTCTACGAGCAATTCATCAAACTCTCGCAGAGCCTGAATTACGACACGATGATTGCCGCGGCGCGCGGCGATGACCCGGCGCGGCTTTCGGACACCATCGCCGCCAACTTGCAGCTCCCCGTTGACGAAAAGCAGGACCTGCTCGAAACGGTCGATCCCATCGAGCGCCTGAACCGCATCGGCGACATCCTTGAAATTGAACTCGAAAAGCTGAATGTCGACCGCAACATCAACACGCGCGTAAAGCGCCAGATGGAACGCGCCCAAAAAGAGTACTACCTCAACGAAAAACTTAAGGCCATCCAAAAAGAACTCGGCCGCGGCGAAAAGAGCGAGATCGACGAGCTCAAAAAGAAAATTGACTCAGCGGGAATGAGCAAGGAAGTTCACGAAAAAGCCATCCAGGAGCTTAAGCGGCTGGAACTGATGCCGCCTATGTCTGCCGAATCGACCGTCAGCCGCAATTATCTCGATTGGCTCCTTGCTGTACCCTGGAAAAAGAAGTCCAAGGAAATCCGCGATATCCTGGCCGCCGAAAAAATCCTCAACGAAGAACACTACGGCTTGGAAAAAATCAAAGAGCGTATCCTGGAGTTCCTGGCCGTCCGCCAGTTGGTAAAGAATCCCAAAGGTTCGATCCTTTGTTTCGTCGGACCTCCCGGCGTCGGCAAGACCTCGCTCGCGATGTCCATCGGCCACGCCACCGGCCGCAAGTTTGTCCGCGTGTCGCTCGGCGGCGTTCGTGACGAAGCCGAGATTCGCGGCCATCGCCGCACCTACATCGGCGCCCTGCCCGGTCAGATCATTCAAATGATGAAGAAGGCCGGCACGGTGAACCCAATTTTCGTTCTGGACGAAGTCGACAAAATGTCCACGGACTTCCGCGGCGACCCGTCTGCCGCACTCATGGAAGTGCTCGACCCCGAATTGAATCACAGTTTCACCGACCATTATCTCGATGTCGAATACGATCTCTCGAAAGTGATGTTCGTCTGCACCGCCAACGTGCTGCACACGATTCCCCAACCGTTGCAGGACCGCATGGAAATCCTGCGGCTGCCTGGCTACACCGAGCAGGAAAAGCTGGAAATCGCCAAGCGCTTCCTGGTAAAACGCGCGCGCGAAGCCACCGGCCTGAACGAAAACAATCTCAAGTTCACCGACGAAGGCCTGCTACATGTCATCCGGCACTATACGCATGAAGCCGGAGTGCGCAGCCTCGAGCGTGAAATCCAGAACATCGCGCGAAAAATGGCGCGCAAAGTCGTGACCGAAGGCGCTTCCGTCGGCGTTGAAATCAACCCTGCCAACACGAACGACTTCCTCGGCATCCTGAAATACCGCGAATATTGGCTCGAAAAACACAACGAAATTGGCTTGACCACTGGTCTCGCCTGGACCGAAGTCGGCGGCTGCGTGCTCGCTACCGAAGCAACCCTGATGGAAGGTAAAGGCCGCCTCACGCTCACGGGCAAACTGGGCGACGTGATGCAGGAATCCGCGCAAGCGGCCATGAGTTACGTACGCTCGCGTTCCGCGCAACTCGGCTTGGCAAGAGACTTCTATCGCAACGTCGACATTCACGTGCACGTGCCCGAGGGCGCTATCCCCAAGGACGGCCCTTCCGCCGGAATCACCATCTGCACTTCGATCGTCAGCGCGCTGACCAGAATCCCCGTGCTTCGCGACGTGACCATGACCGGCGAAATCACCCTGCGCGGTAAAGTTCTCCCCATCGGTGGCGTCAAGGAAAAGCTCCTGGCCGCCCATCGAATGGGCTTGCACACAGTACTGCTTCCGAAGGACAATGAGAAGGACCTGGCGGATATCCCGCAGGAGATCCTCTCCTGTCTCAAGGTTCATTTTGTAGAAACCATGGATGAAGTGCTGCAGGTTGCGCTCGAACGGGTGATTGTTCCCCTCGAACATCCTGAAGTCGCGCCCGTTGCGGAACCTTTCGTCGCCAGCGCAGAGAAAGACAAGAGTTTGACCAACTAAGCAGCGAAGTTGATGGGCTCGTCTTGCGGCTTTTTCCAGGCATGATGGGGCTCCGCGCTGCCGCCGGTTGCAGAAAGTCTGGTTTGCCCATCCTGGCATGTTTTCGTCTGTCCGCCAGTGCGGTGCGCCACCTCACTAACAATCCGGGATTTTGTTGACCGCTCTGCGGCCACGCAAAAAAGAAGGTCAATTTACACAATCAAAGTTAAGGATATATGAAAGAAACAAGCGTTGAAGGAACCAATCAGATGAGTATTAGCCTCGCCGAGTTAAAAGAAAAAAACATCACCGACCTCGCCAAGATCGCCAAGGAATTGAATATTCCCGGCGCCAGCGGCATGCGCAAACAGGAATTGATCTTCCAGATTCTCCGCGCCCAAACGGAGAAAAATGGACTGATCTTTTCCGAAGGCGTCCTCGAATGTCTCCCCGACGGATTCGGTTTTCTCCGCGCGCCGGAGTACAACTACCTCCCTGGCCCCGACGACATTTACGTTTCGCCGTCGCAAATCCGCAAATTCGATCTCCGCACCGGAGACACCGTCTCCGGCCAGGTGCGGCCGCCTAAAGATGGCGAGCGCTACTTCGCGTTGATCAAGGTCGAAGCCGTCAATTTCGAAGATCCGGAAGTCGCGCGCAACAAAATCTTCTTCGATAACCTGACGCCGCTCTATCCTCAGGGCCGCCTCAAAATGGAAACCACCAAAGAGAACATGACGGGACGCGTCCTCGACCTTCTCTGCCCCGTCGGCAAGGGCCAGCGCGGTCTCGTGAACGCACCTCCGCGCACGGGCAAAACCATGATCCTGCAGTCCATGGCCAATTCCATCACCACCAATCATCCGGAAGTCGCGCTCATCGTGCTTCTCATCGACGAACGCCCGGAAGAAGTCACCGACATGCAGCGCACCGTGAAGGGCGAAGTCATCAGTTCGACCTTCGACGAACCGCCGCAGCGCCACATCCAAGTCGCGGAAATGGTTCTCGAAAAGGCCAAGCGGCTCGTCGAGCACAAGCGTGACGTCGTCGTGCTCCTCGACTCGGTCACACGTCTCGCTCGCGCTTACAACGCCGTTACGCCGCCTTCCGGAAAAGTCCTCTCCGGCGGTATTGACGCCAACGCTCTCCAGCGTCCCCGCCGTTTCTTTGCTGCTGCGCGCAACGTCGAAGAAGGTGGCTCGCTCACCATCATCGCCACCGCGCTGATCGATACTGGCAGCCGCATGGACGACGTCATCTTCGAAGAGTTTAAAGGCACCGGCAACATGGAAATCTATCTGGACCGCCGCCTCGCCGATAAGCGCGTTTTCCCGGCCATCGACATTCAGCGCTCCGGCACGCGTAAAGACGAACTGCTCCTCCCCCCAGACGAACTCGCCCGCGTTTGGGTATTGCGCAAAGTCTTGAGCCCTCTCTCAACCGTCGAAGCGATGGAGCTTTTGCTCAGCCGCCTCACGAAGTCGAAGTCCAACGCCGAATTTCTCGGGTCGATGTCCGCACCGACGTAAGCGAGACGAGCCTCTGGAGTGCGGCAGCTCTGCTGCCGCTTTTCTCAGCGACTCGCACGGCTCCGTATCTGGCGAGACTCAAGAGGACATCCTCTCTACACGTTTCTTAAACAATTAACCGCGTATAAAAAACGGCGCAGCCAGTTTCCCAGCTGCGCTTTTTTTATGTAGCTCAGGGTTCAGCCTGAGGTTCTTGTTTTTAGTTGTCGCAGTCTACGTCAGGCCGCGGCGGTCGACTCCGCCGCTGCAATGTAGTCCACGACCCTCTCCGACCATCCGTCGACGTGCGTCCACCCGTTGCCGTAGCTCACGCCGTGCTTGTACGGGGCCACATTCACCACGTACGCGCGCGACGCCCACGCCGGCAAGATTCCGTCGTGCGTCTGCTCGTCGGTAATTACGATCACCCGCTCGAGCTCACGCCACTCCGTCTTCTCGTGTAGCTGGGTCAGCGCGCGCTTGAGGTACGTCCCCGAATGTGCCTGCGAGCCCGTGATGGCGTCTCGCAGCGCGAATCCGCGCCGCGGTGGAAGCTCCACGCACGCATCGGAGAAGGTCGCGATAGAAAACTCCTCGGCCTTCTCGCGAAGCAGAATAGCAAGCCCGGCTGCCGCGTCCATGCGCGTGGTTTCGCTCTTCCCCGAAAGCTTGCCGTCCATCGACCCGGACACGTCAACGACGAGTCCAGTCGATCCCGGCAGCTTTTCGAGTCCGGTGATCCCTTTGAGCATGGCGCGCTCGATGCTTTCTTCGAGCTTCGGAGCGTGGCGAGCCGCCGACACGAACCGAAACGGCAGCGCCCGCGCAACGCCCTTTTCGAGCCGCTCGCGAATGACCTTCGGATCCACGCCCGATGCAAGCATCAGGCGCAGGTTTCGCAAGACGGCCAGGCCGCCCAGCTTCCCTTCGCCCAGGAGCCGTTCGAAATTCTCGCGCTTGTCCTTCCCTGCGGACAAGGCAACCTCCCAAGTGTCGGGAGGCTCGAGCGTGTTCTCAACGAGCTTCTTCCAAACAGCTTCCTGCTCGGCATCCTTCGGCTTCGCGTGGCAAAGAAACAGCACGTCGCGCAGCGTCACCACCGAATCGCGGTTGTACTTCGCTAGCTGGTAGGCGTCGAACTTCGTGAACGCCTGCGCCAGCCCGCGCTTTACTCCCGCCGAAAGCGGCTGCTTCATCTCCTTCCAGTAGAGCGCTACGAACTCGCCGAGTTCGTCCGCCCGCTGGATCACATGCTCAAGCGTTTCCGCCACGAGCGGTCCCGCACCCTTGCGCCGCGCAAGTTCGCGCGTCACAAAGAGCGGCGCATGGCGAAGCTGCATCTTGTCGCGGGCTTCGCGAGCAAGAGCCGCCACATCCTCCGGCTTGCTCTTCGCCACAAGCTCCGCGATTCGCTTCGCGATCTCGTTCCCCTTCTCGTAAAACGCATCTTCCCAAAGCAGGCACGTAAGCACGGTGCGCCGCAGTTCCGTCTTCACATCAACGCGCTGCGCCGCCGCTCCTTCGTGCGTCTGCACCGGGAACATCCGCTTCCACACATTCATCTTCACCATCGCTATTTCTCCTCCTTTCCGCGAATTTTCATCCGCAAACCTGTCGCCGCTGCGCCACTCGATCGTCATTCCGAGCGCAATGCGCAAATTTGTCATTCCGAGCGTAGCGAGGAATCTGCTTTTGATTTGCTTTTGCTCTTCCCCACCTGCGCCAACCCTCAATTCACCGGCCGCGGACTCGCCGCATTGATGTGAAACTTGCCGCCGGTGTTGTGCACGCAGATCAAGTCTCCTTCTTCAATCCGCAGCATTCCGGCAAGCCATTCAGGAATCACAATCTTCAAAAATTCTCCCTGAACCTCGGAGATGCCGCGGGAACACTCGACGAGTTCTAATCCTCCATCCGCCAAGGGGATTAGCAACATCAGTTCGTCCTTGACCTTAAACACCGAACCCTCCAGCGACATTACTTCCTCCATGACTGCACCTCCTTTCTTTGCCAAAAAAATGCTGGACGGTAACATCCGGCCAGGAACCTTGGGTGCTCTATCCATTGAGTTACTCGCTCACGTAGCGGCGGCCTTCAGGCCGCCAGCCCTTCTCATGGACCAGGTGGGACTCGAACCGACAACCTCCCGCGTATCAGGCGAAGTAACCCTGTCCTACACCACGTCCAACCTCGTCGCAAATTCTCAGCCTCTTCCGTCTCGTCCTCTTCGTCTTTTCCGCTCCGCGGACTCTGTGAACTCTGCGTCCTCTGCGTAAATTCTTTCCCTTCCTTTTCTTTTCACGCGTCCCCGGGGCCACGGCGCGAATCGCCACCGATCCGCGATTCGCGCCGGCAAACTTGAGTAGTTCCGGCAGGGGCGGGGCTTGCCCCGCCCTACGCCGCCAAAATCGCCGGGAGGAATAATCGAGCAGAGTTGCGGAGCCACAGCCCCGCATCGTGTCACAGACGAAGTAACTCTTCCCTGCACCATCCCGGCATCTCGGTAGCACAGCCACTCTTGGCTGTGCTCGTTTGGGAGCCACAACCAATCCGCGCTGTGCCCTTGCCTCATCCGGTGGGAACCATCGGCCCGCGTTTGTTTTTGTCTGAGCTATTGCTTCGAAGTCGTAGTGGCCGGTCTTTAGACCGGCTCTTCTTCCTCGAAGCGAGCGAGAATCGAACTCGCGACCTTCCTGGTTCATCACCAGGACGCTCTACCGAAGTAACGCGCACCTTCACCACACCGGAATTTCTTTGCAGAGGGAACCCTCGGATCGAGCGCCACTTAGCTCTGCCATTTGAGCCACAGCAGTTTGCGCCGCTGGCGGGATTCGAACCCGCAACCGTTGTACGAAGTAGCTCGCGCCTTCACCACTCTGCAAATCCTTGCGGCGGGAATCACCGGCCCGGGTCGTACTACTTGTCCGCTGCTCTGCCATTGAGCTACAGCGACTTTCATCGCTGGCAGGGATCGAACCTACGACCGTCGGAGCCGTCGAAGTAACCCAAGCCTTCACCACGCCGCAAACTCTTCAATCTTTTTCTTTCTCTCCTTACCCTCTTACGTCTTTACTTCTCTTCCGCGCACACCCATACCGTCTAGCCGCGAAGCTCGCATCAATTCGCCAATTCAGCGCGTTTGAAATTTCCGGGAGGAATCAGCGCTCACGGTCTTTGGGATTCGAACCCAGAGCCTTGCGGCCCCTTACCATCGAAGTATCCGTGAGCTACGCCATCCCGGGACTTTTTCGCAACAAAACCCATTTGAGAAAAAGACTTACGCCGGCCCTGCAGCTAGGAATCTTTAATTCCCGGCTACAGTTTCACCGCCGAACAAAAACACTCTGGCGAAGAACGGTGTTGGATCGAAACGACTTAGGCGGCCAATGAAAGAATTGGTTTAGAGTCGCGTGAACAAGCAATCCACGAGACTCGATCGCCTTGGTGCGGTTTCGACTTGGCTTTTATCTTCGTGTCTCATATTTGCTTTTCACGCTCAGTGAGGACCTGCCCTAAATTGCAGCAGGGTACGACTGAGGTAATCTGAAAGTAACCGCACATCGAAATTCTGTCAAGCCCTATTTTTCAAAAACCTTCCTTTTTGGCCCATTTTTCGCGTTACTTGTTAATTTTCAGGTACTTAGTGCCCTCAGAGTTCTTTTTTTCAACTTGTCTCGGCCTCCGGCCCTGACGAAATGGTCCCTGAAGCGATTCAAGATATAATCCGTGGAACCTGATTTCGGCTGCTTACATCTCCAACGAGGAGGGACCGAACCCGATTATGCGCTGGCATTGTCCAATTCTTGTGTTCATATTTTGCACTGGCGCAGTGTTCCCGTCCGCTGCTTTCGCGCAGCATGAACACGGCTCTCCGGATAGCGCATCCGTCGGCAACGTCAGCTTTCCTACTTCGTGCTCGCCGGCGGTTCAGATGGATTTCAACCGCGCTGTTGCCCTGCTCCACTCCTTCTGGTACAAAAAATCGGAAGAGACTTTCCTCTCCATCGCCGAAGCGGATCCGTCTTGCGGCATGGCCGAATGGGGCGTTGCTATGTCGCACTATCGCCAACTCTGGGATCCGCCGACAACCCTCGATCTGCAAGCAGGATCGGCCGCCGTCGAAATAGCACATGCCATAGGCGAAAAAACCCAGCGCGAGCGCGATTACGTAGCCGCGATGGAAATCTTCTACAAAGATTCCGACAACCGCACTCACGCCGCCCGCGCTCTCGACTACGAAAAATCCATGCAGCAAATCTACAAGCGTTATCCCGAGGACATCGAAGCCGCCATCTTCTACGCGCTGGCTGTCCGCGCCGATGCGCCTCTAAACGACAAAACCTACGCGAACCAAAAAAAAGCAAGCGCCATACTCGAAAAGCTCTTCGCCGAATATCCCGCGCATCCGGGCCTGGCCCACTACATTATTCATTGCGATGATTACCCCGCTCTGGCTCCCCTCGCGCTGGAAGCTGCTCGCCGTTACGCCACAATTGCCCCCGATGCCCCGCACGCGCTTCACATGCCCTCGCACATTTTCACGCGCCTTGGTCTCTGGCAGGAATCGATCAACTCCAACCTCGCATCGGCTGCGGCAGCAAGAAAAAATGGTCTGCCTGGCGACGAACTTCATGCAATCGATTACCTTGTGTACGCCTATCTGCAGACGGCCCAGGACCGCGAAGCTCTCGACGTTGCGAACGCCATGCCCACGCCGCAGCCAAAGGATGCTGCTTACTATTCGGGTCTCTATGCCGCTGCCGTGATTCCCGCCCGCTTGGCTGTGGAGCGCCATCGCTGGTCCGAAGCCGCTGCTCTTACCCTGCCTGCAGGCACTTTCCCTGGCGGCCGCTATTCATCCGCGGAAGCGAATTTCTATTTTGCGCAAGCGCTCGGCGCTGCTCGGATGGGAAATCTCGAGGCTGCGCGAACCGGTTTGCAGCGAATGACCGCGCTTCGCGATAGGCTGCTGGAAAATCTTGACCAATATTCGTCCGAGCAAGTCGACATCCAACGCGAATCGGTCATCGCCTGGATTTCTTTCGCGGAGGGCAAAAGGGACGATGCCCTTCGCCAAATGCGCGCCGCTGCCGACCACGACGACTCGGTCGACAAGCTCCCGGTAACGCCAGGACCAATCGTTCCCGCGCGCGAGCTTCTCGGGGATATGTTCCTTGAAACAGAACAGCCCGCTGCCGCTCTTGAATCATTCGAGACTTCGCTTAAATTTGCCCCGGAGCGCTTCAATGCGCTTTACGGCGCCGCTCACGCTGCTAATCTCGCTGGCGATCGCAAGAAAGCATCCGTTTACTACTCCAAGTTGCTTGCCAATTGTCCTCGACCCTCTGCTGACCTTACCCAGCTTCGCGAAGCCAAGCTCTTTCTCAGCCAGAAATAATCGGTGCTCGCATATCTTTCTGCACTCCGACCTGTCGCGCTCGCAGATACGTCACCAGCTCCAGCGCGCAGTTTTGCATCTCCACCCCGAACGCATCCATTTGGTTGGTAAGCAGGTTGTAGCACCACACCGCCGGCACCGCGACCGACAAGCCAATCGCGGTCGTTAGCAGCGCCTCCGAAATCGATCCCGCAATGACTTTAATCGCCGTCGCATGCATCATATCAATGCTGCGAAAGGCGTTTAGAATTCCGATGACCGTGCCAAACAACCCAACAAACGGCGCGGTCGCCGCGATCGTCGCCAATCCGCTCAACCCGCGCTTCATTTCCTCGGTAGTCTCCGCGCTCGAACGCTCCAGACTTCGTTGTACGCCTTCCATCACTTGTTGTTCCGGCATTCCGTCCGGCGCCGCCTGAAAATCCAGCAAGCCCGCGACAACGATGTTTGCAATGTGGCTCCTTTTGTTGCCTTCCGCCAGGACGATTGCTTGATCCAATTCCCCTTCACGAAAGGAATTGACTGTCTCCACGATGTACGCCTTCGATTGCTCGCGTGCCAGCCGATAGCGCAAAGCACGGCTTGCACTCACTCCCACCGATCGCAGAAACATAATCGCCAGCACAATCACGACTCCGTGACACAGCGTTCCCATGGAACGCCACAATTCCAACAGATTCCATTCGCCCATGTGTCCCTCGCATCGATTCGATTGCTACTGTGCAATAGACACCGGGCTGCGGAGTTTTGTGCCAAGTAGAAGACTTTTTTCGTTGTCAGGATAGGGCTTGCTGATTCGCGATGCTAGCTTAGAAGAAGGCCAAGAAAGTAAACGTAGACGTCTCTGCTTACAGTTTCAACGCAAGCCCGATCAAACATCCCTCGCCGCGGCTTTTGCCAATTCCTTTTCGCGCTCGCGCGCCAGCATCACGACGAGCCGCGCGGTTTCCTCGACGTCCATCGCGGTGTTATCCACGAGCACGGCATCGGATGCGCGCACCAGCGGCGACACTTTTCGCTCGCGGTCGCGGCGGTCGCGCTCGCGAACCTCTTTCAGTACTTGCGCGAGCGTCATCGTCTCGCCTTTTTCCTGGTGTTCGCTCCAACGCCGATCGGCGCGCACTTCCGGCGAAGCCTCCAAAAAAATCTTCAGCTCGGCGCGAGGGAAAACCACAGTGCCGATGTCGCGTCCTTCCATAACGACGCCGCCGCCTGCGCCCGCGCGTTGCTGCTCGGCGACAAGAATCTCGCGCACGCCAGCAATCGTCGCCAGCCGAGATGCCCCCTGCGCAACTTCAGCGGTACGAATCGCCAGCGTCACTTCTTCGCCATCGAGAAAAACGCAGTTTTTCGATCCCGCAGCTTCCTGGTCCGGCGTCGGCGCTTTAAGCTCGATATGCGTAGCGCGCGCCAATTGTTCGAGGGCGGCAAAATCTTCGGGCGAGATTTTCTTTCGCAGCGCTTTTAACGCAAGCGCACGATACATCGCCCCGCTGTCCAGATACAAAAATCCGAGCACTTGGGCGACGCGCTTTGCGAGGCTGCTCTTGCCTGATCCCGCGGGTCCATCAATTGCGATTGTGAGCTTAGGCATTCAGAGTGATCCAGAAAATGCAGCGACCGTAGGGGCACGATATATCGTGCCCTTACGAGCCGGGGTTCGTACTTCAAAACCCCATAATGTTGTAGCCGCAATCCACGTAAATCGTTTCGCCGGTAATTCCCGAGCCCGCGTCAGAAAGCAGAAATGCAGCCGTCGAGCCTACTTCGCCGGGGTCAACCGTGCGTTTAAGCGGCGCGCGTTCTGTCTGTGTCCGAAGCATATCGCTAAAGTTTGCGATGCCTCGCGCCGCGAGTGTCTTGATAGGTCCCGCGGAAATCGCGTTCACGCGAATAGCCTTCGGCCCCAAATCGTACGCCAAATATCGCACCGTCGCTTCCAGCGCCGCCTTGGCCACGCCCATCACGTTATAATTGGGCACAACTTTCTCCGCGCCGTAATACGTCAGTGTAACAATCCCGCCGCCCGACGCCATCAGCGGCGCCGCGCCGCGCGCCACCGCGATCAACGAATACACGCTGATATCATGCGCAACCCGAAATCCCTCACGAGAAGTCTCCACAAACGGTTTCTTCAATTCGTCCGGCGGCGCGAACCCCACGCTGTGCACCAATCCGTGAATCACTCCATACTTCTCCTTAATCTCTTCGAACACGCGCGCTACCTGATCATCCTGCGTGAGGTCGCACATGAATCCGTCCGCGCCCGGCAGTTCCGCGATCAGATCCTTCGCCTCCAGCCCAAGCCGCTCGTTCATATACGCGATGCCCAAACGCCAGCCTGCCGCCGAAAGTTTCTGCGCAATCGCCCAAGCAATGCTGCGTTTGTTCGCCAACCCAAAAATCACCGCCGTCTTCTGCCCTTCCGTCATTCGATTTCTCTCCTGGTATATCGTTCAACCGCAGCACGCTGCACTCTTCTCTGTGCGCTCTGTGTCTCTGCGAACTCTGTGTAAATTCTTTCTTTCTCTTTTTCCTTTTCTCTTTCCTACCTCAAATCCGATGAAACGCCTTCTCGATCTCTTTCACCGAATACCGCAGCACCACCGGCCGCCCATGCGGACAACTCATCGGACAATCTGTTTTCGCGAGCGCTCCCAACAACCATTCCATCTTCGTTTGATCGAGCGGCATATTCACCTTGATCGCTGCATGACAGGCGGTCGAAGCCGCGATTTTCGCTTGCAGCGTATCAATAGAAATCGCCGCGTTTTCTCGTTCGATGCCGTCAAGAATTTCCGTCAAAAGTTTTTCCGCGTCGCCCGGCAGGATTCCCGCGGGCACGGCTTGAATCGCCACGCTGCGCGGTCCCATTAGCTCGACCTCAAACCCATTTGCGTTCAACTCTTCCGCAATTTTCTCGTAAATCACAATCTGCCGCGGAGAAAGCTCGATCACCATCGGCATCAGCATGCGCTGCGCTTCCACTCTTCCCGCTCGCCGCGCGTCGAGGTGCTGCTCAAAGAGCACGCGTTCGTGCGCGACGTGCTGATCCACAAGCCATAAGCCTTCGCCGTTCACCGCAACAATAAAACTTGAGCTTACTTGGCCAAGCGGCTTTAGGTCGGCAATTTGGTCGGGCCGAGGAAGCGTCGCGGGCGCGCTCGCGCTCGGCGCTGCAAGATTCCCAGCCCAGTTCGATGTGGCGAGTGCGGGAGCAACCGCGGCCGCAGCGAAAGCCGCTGTCCCGGGCTCGATAGAAGATTCCATACCAGCAGGAAATACGAAGCGCTGCTCGACTGGCCTGAGTGCATCGGATGTGAGATCAAAGCCACCGTCGGAGCCAACGCCGGAACCAACTCCGATTTCTTCCATAGTGGGAATGATGGCGCGCGGCACGCCTGTGGCTGCGGCAGCGGCCGAGCCACTATCGAGCGCGTTGGCATGGGACGCGGACAATCCCTGTGAAGAGGCGCTTGCGGCCGCTGCGGCAAAGCTGGGAACAGGCCGCACGCTCATGAGCGCTTGACGGATCGAATCGCGCGCGAAATCGTGAACGAATTGCGACCGGCGGAAGCGCACTTCGATTTTTGCGGGATGCACGTTGACGTCGACTTCGTCGTAGGGCATTTCGAGGAAAAGCAAAGTGGCGGGAAAAACCGTTGGTGGGAGGATGTTGCGATACGCTTCGTGAATCGCGTGCAGAATCAGGCGGTCGCGCACGAGGCGGCGATTCACAAAAATGTAGATGCCATTGCGATTGGGGCGCTGCACGTCCGGGCGTGAAGTGAAGCCTCGAACCGTCAGCGTAGCGCTTTCTTCACCTTGTTCGAGTTCCGGCTCTGTGATCGCCGCGCGAAATGGCGCCGATACCGGCGCAATCTCAACCAGCTCTTCCATCGCTTGGCGGCCGAAGAGTTGGTAGATGCGGTCGGCGAGCTTTTCCGCGGGCGGACTGTTGATGATTTCTTGCGTCGGCGTAGTCAGGACGAATTGTTTGTCGGGGTTCGCCAGCGCGTAGTGCGTTACCAGCGAAGCGATGTGACCGAGTTCGGTCGAGTCCGATTTGAGAAATTTCTTGCGCGCGGGAACACAGTAGAAAAGATCGGCGACGCTGATGGTCGTTCCTGCAGGCAGGCCAGCGGGCTTCACGCTAATAAGTTTGCCGCCAGCAAATTCGAGGCGCGTGCCTTCGGCTTCGGATTCGTCGCGCGTTTCGAGCAGCAGTCGCGAGACCGCGGCAATCGTTGGCAGCGCTTCCCCGCGAAAACCCAGCGTCGAAATGGAAAGCAAATCGTCGGCGGATTTCAGTTTGCTCGTGGCGTGGCGCTCGAAGGCCAGCAGCGCGTCGTCGTGGATCATGCCGTGGCCGTCGTCGATGACGCGGATCATCCGCTTGCCGCCGACTTCGGTTTCGACGCGAATCGTCTTCGCGCCAGCGTCCAGCGCGTTTTCGAGCAACTCCTTCACCACCGAAGCGGGCCGTTCCACAACCTCGCCCGCAGCGATTTTATTAGCAACAGCTTCCGGCAATATACGTATCCTACTCATTCCTTTTTGCGCGATGCCTGTACAATCGCCTTCAGCTCCGCAACAGTAGTCGATGGATCCGTTCTGTGCACCATGCTGTGACAATTGGAGCAAAGCAAGGCTAGGTCCGTGACCCTAATCGTTTTCTCTGCCTTGAAACTCTTAAGAGGAACTTTATGATGCGCCTCAATGAAGCCCAGACCCAAATCGCCGTAGACACCTTGAAACGAAAATCCACAAACATCACACTGAAGATCGCCCGTATCCTTTAGCCGCTGATTCTTCGCGACTTGGCCCGCCTTAGCTTCCCGTCTTTTCCATGTGCGCCAGCCAGAAACCTTCTTGCCCTCAACGAAATGTCGAGAGACTTCGGCCACAGCTTCTAGCATGACCCTTCGATATGGTTTCCTCAGAACCTCGTAAATATCAAACTTGTGAAAGAGAAGGAAGTTGTTTGCCTCAGGGCCACCGCCAAAGCTATCCGAGGGCCAGTCCTTACCATGTTTAAGACCGTAAGCCTTGGATATCACAAATTTTGGGGGATACCGTTTGCCGTCGCGAATCAGCGCGAATTTTTTAACTCGGCGACTCATAGGTATGTCGTCGGGATATTTGTCGATCCATGCGAGGGACTTCGACAACATCCTCCTCGGTCAGGTCCGTCGGAGGCGCATTTGAACCCTCCTAGACAGGGCATCATTTTCCCCTGATCGCAATGCCGAGCTGGTCGAGCTGAACCGTGTCGACATCCGACGGCGACTCGGCCATGAGATCCACCGCGGCGGTGGTTTTCGCGAAGGCGATGACTTCGCGAAGGGATTTTTCGCCGGCCAGGAGCATGGCGATGCGGTCGATGCCGAGGGCGATTCCGCCATGCGGCGGCGTGCCGTAGGTCAGCGCGTCGAGGAAGAATCCGAAGCGGCGGCGGAGTTGTTCCTCGCGAAAGGCCGAGCGCGCGGAAGAGTCGCTCCTGAATGTCCTGGCGATGAATACGGATGCTGCCGGAGCCGAGCTCGTTGCCGTTAAGAACGAGGTCGTAGCCCTTCGAGCGCACTTCCCACGGCGCGGATTCGAGCTTTTCCAAATCTTCGTCGACGATGCCGGTGAAGGGATGCTGCGCGCTGACCCAGGTTTTCTCGTTCTCGCTCCATTCAAAGAGCGGAAAGCCGGTGATCCACAGAAATTTCCATTGCGTGCGGTCAATCAAGCCAAGCGCTTCGCCGAGTTGCAGACGAACTTGCCCGGCAACGAGCGCGGCGGCTTCCGTTCCTTTGATTTGCTGCTTCGCTGAAACGGCAACGACGAGGTCGCCCGTTTTCGCGCCGCAGCGTCTGTGCGAGTTTCTTTACATTTTCGGCGCCGATCAGTTTTTCGAGGCTAGACAACATGAAAAAATCGCCGAGACTCGATGAAATCGTGCCTTCGGCGGCGCAGCTTCACGAAATAAGCGCCACGCGCGCCGAGTGATTTTGCCTTTTCGTTCGATTTCGTCTCGCTGCTTGCGCGAATACCCCGCCGCGCCAGGCGCAGCAAATGCAAAAACGTTGCCTTCAATCCCCAGCTTGTTGTTTCGCTTCCTCGGGAAAGCAATCCGTAACTTCGTGCAACTCCATGCCAAAGCGCAGGTCGGGCTTGTCGCTGCCATATTTGCGAATCGCGTCCTTATAGAGCATGTGCGGAAACGGGCCCTGCGTTTTTATACCCGCGACGGCGCACGCGCGAACCATCACCGTTTCGATGACGTGAAAAATATCTTCCTGGCGCGGAAAGGACATCTCGACGTCGAGCTGCGTGAATTCGGGCTGTCGGTCGGCGCGCAAATCTTCGTCGCGAAAACATTTCACGATCTGGAAGTAGCGGTCGAGCCCGCCGATCATCAGAATTTGCTTGAAAATTTGCGGCGACTGCGGCAGCGCGTAAAACTGGCCATGATGCACGCGGCTGGGAACGAGATAGTCGCGCGCGCCTTCGGGCGTCGAGCGCGTGAGCATGGGCGTTTCGATTTCGAGGAAGCCCATTTCGTCCATGGTCTTGCGAATTTCGAGGACGATCTTGTGGCGCAGCGCGAGATTGCGGTGCGGCTTGGGGCGGCGCAGGTCGAGATAGCGGTAGCGCAGGCGCGTTTCTTCGGCGGCATTGATTTCGTCTTCGATGGGAAACGGCGGCGTTTTCGCGTTGTTTAAAATGTGGAGCTTGGTCGCGATCAGCTCGACTTCGCCGGTGGCGAGTTCGGGATTCGCTTTTTGCCGCTTGATGACTTTGCCTTCGACCGCAACCACAAATTCGCTGCGCGCCTGCTCGGCTTTCGCGTGCGCGGCAGGCTGGGACTCCTTGTTAAACACAACCTGCACGATGCCGGTGCGGTCACGAATGTCGAGAAAGAGCAAATTGCCGAGATCGCGGCGGCCGGAGACCCAGCCCATGACGATGGCGTCGCGCCCTTCATCCGAAGCGCGCAGCGCCCCGCAGTAGTGTGTGCGTTGCAGATTGCCAAGAAAATCCAGCAAGGTGTTGTCTTCTCCAGTAGCACAGGCACTCCTGCCTGTGTTCTTTATTCATTCGTTCAGCTGACGCCAATCCCGCAGCACAAATTGCAGGCTGTGCCGCTTGGCGCGGAAAACCGCACAGGCAGGAGTGCCTGTGCTACCTGCGCAGATATTCTAGCAGAGCTGGTTAGCCACGTTTTAGGAACTCAACTACCGCTGAACCGTACATTTTGGTCTGAGTGCCGTCGCGCAAGTTTTTTCACTGTCCACATGCCTGAGCTAACTTCGTCCTCGCCGAGGATGAGGGCGAAGCGCGAGCCTAGCTTGCTGGCGCGCTCGAGGGCTTTGCCGAATTTCAGTTCGGTGGCGGGCAGCTCGACGCGGAAGCCAGCGTTGCGTAGAGTTTTTGCGGCGCGGATCGCGGTGGCGTAAGCGTTTTGGCCCATCCAGGCGATGAAGACGTCGCGGCCTTGCGCGATGGGCGCTTTGCCGCCTTCTTGCAGAGACAGGATGAGCCGGTCTTCGCCGATGGCGAAGCCGATGCCTTTGGTGGGCGGGCCGCCGAGGAGTTCGACCAAGCCGTCGTAGCGGCCGCCGCCGCAGACGGCGTTTTGCGAGCCGAGGCCCTGCGCGGTGATTTCAAACGTGGTGCGCATGTAGTAGTCGAGGCCGCGGACCAACCGCCAGTTCTCGCGATATGCAACGCCGCGGAGATCGAGGTCGCGCTTCACGGCGGCGTAGTGCGTTTTGCATTCGTCGCAGAGGTGATCGGCGATGCGCGGCAGCGTCGCGATGATGGGCTGCTCGTGTTCGAGTTTTGAATCGAGCACGCGCAGCGGATTCGTTTCGATGCGGCGCTGCGAATCGGCGCCGAGTTTGTCTTTCACTTTTTCGAGTTCGGCTTTGAGCTTTGCAACGTAGCCGCGGCGACAGTTGTCCGCAGCGTGGCCGATGGAATTGATGCTGAGCTCGGTTCCTTGCAGACCGCACTTGTCGAAGAACGTCATCAGCATTTCGATGAGTTCGGCATCGATAGCAGGAGCATCAGGCCCGCCAAGAATTTCCGCGCCAATCTGATAGAACTGCCGATAACGGCCTTTTTGCGGCCGCTCGCGCCGGAACATCGGCCCCATGTAATACAGCTTCACCGGCTGCGGAACTGCTGCATGTTGTGCTCAATATAAGCGCGGCAGACCGATCGCAGTCGCTTCGGGACGAAGAGCGATTGATACTTCAAGCAGAATGTGATCAGGATAATCCAACGTTTGGACCGCAATCGCACGGAATACATCTTGCCGACCAGATGGTTTCGGCCCTCTTAGAAGCTTCGCCAAGTGGGATATGCCTCCATCAGATATCCAATGCCGACTGCGCTACTCTACTGGTCCGTGTCCTTGCTTGAATGCCATCTTATAGTCCGAAAACTTGGCGATTGCCTCTCTAAGATTCTCAAATGTCTGTTCGTCGGCTAAAGACACAGCCATGAACTTGATTGATTTTCGTAGATGATCGAGATCAAGATTTGTCTTGTTCTGTAGTCCTGATTAAGTGTACATCTCCTTGACACGACGATGTCCGTATCGCGCCAACAGCACGGGCGAAAATTCCGTAGCTCAAAAATTGGAGGGCGGATTTCGCCGAAGCCGTAGGTGGTGAAGACTTCGTGGGCGGTTTGCTCGACGCGGTTCCAGAGCGCGGTGTCTGGAGGGAGCAAGTCGCGGGTGCCGCGGATGGCTTGGAATTTGGATTTTGAAGCCATCGTCAGCGGGCCCTTTGGGAAAGTGGCGAGTGGCGAGTGGCGAGTGGCGAGTAGGAGGAAGAGGCGAGCTTCCGCTTTAGCGCCACTAGCATCTTTTGTAGTTCGTCTATCTCTTTCAATGAGGACTTGACGTCAACTGTTGAACAATGCCTAGCTCAACGCTCAGAGATAACTGCGTATCCAATTCTGCGAGCGAGCCTTCGGCGATGGAGAGAAACTGCAAGAACTCGTTTGTGCCTCTTCTCGCTTGCCCTTCGGCAATGTTCGACGGGACCGAAACGGCGGCTCTGCGCATCTGCGAGGTCAATCCGTATCGCTCTTCCGATGGGAAACGCACGGTCAGCTTCTACACCAATTTGGCGAGATTCATTCCTTTCTGCCAAACAAGCAGATCCTTGCAATGCTTTGGCTTCGGCCGTTCGCTCGCGGTGTTTTGCTCGCCACTCATCACTCGCCACTCGTCACTTCTGCTTTGTAGATATTTTTGTACTCGACGTAGCGCTGGGCGTAGGCGTCGATGCTGGCTTGATCCGTGCCGGTCAGGGCGCGTTTGACTTTGCCGGGGTGGCCTACGACCAGGCTGCCGGGGGGAATTTTGGCGCCTTCGAGGAGGAGCGTGCCGGCGGCTACGATGCTGCCGGCGCCGACGTGGACGCCGTTCAGGATGACGGCGCCCATGCCGACGAGGCAGCGCGACTCGATGGTGCAGCCGTGGAGCGTGACGGAGTGGCCGATGGTCACGTCGTCGCCGAGGACGAGCGCGTGCTCGTCGCGCATGACATGGAGGATGCAGCCGTCCTGAATGTTGGTGCGCGCGCCAATGCGGATGTAGTGGACGTCGCCGCGAATTACGGTGCAGGGCCAGACGCTGGAGTCTTCGCCGACGACCACGTCGCCGATGATAACGGCGGCGGGGTCAATATAGGCGGAGGCGGCGATTTGCGGGCGCTTGCCGCGATAGGGGCGAATGTCGGGCTGGCGGCCCAGCCCTAGCGAGCCGCGCGCGGGGTTTGCGCCGGGATTTTGGTTAACCATAACTGCCTCCCCCTCCCCTGTTTTTTGTAAACGTTGCATCTAAAGGATTTAGCTTTTCTATAAGCTATTTAGAATCAACAGTTACGACGCTCGGCAAGCATTGATTACAAATGGCTTACGTAACGCCCGATTCGAGGGCACCTTCGCCCGGAAGAACGGACCTAAAGGTCCGCCGCTTCACCAGTCGCGGACCACGTCGACTCCAAAAAGAAAATGCGGCAACCGGGTTGCCGCAGTGGCGCGCTTGCCTAGATGATTCCAGCACGTAGTTTAGCACGGCGGCCCGGAATTTCAAGAGCATTTGTACGGCTCTCGATTCGAGGGCTTGCTTTCAATCAGAGGAGCTCTAAGAACCGCTCGACGATCATTTCCGCCGCGCGAATCAGCGCTCGCAAAGTCCCTGCGGCGAGTTCCTTGTGCTGGGGTCGGAGAGGTTGGCGCGAATATCCGGTTTGCTGAGGACAACATGGCTGCCGACCTGACCCATAACTTGCCAGCCCGCTTTAGAGAAGGCCTTGACGGCTTCTTTGCCGGAAATATTGGCGAGACGTGCCATGCGCGCCGAGAACGCTTCAGACGGCGACGACGACTGGAGTGCCGTTGGATCCCATGGCCTTGACTGCTTTCTGATCCTCGGCCCAAAGCCAGGCAGTGATGGCTTCTTTAATGTTTTCCAGTGCTTCTTTTTCGTCCCGACCTTGCGAGACGCAGCCGGGCAGCGCCGGACACTGCGCGACGATCCAGCCGTCTTCTGATGGTTCCAGCGAACCGTGAAAAATCATGGTCGAGGTCCTCGCGTGCGTCACGGCCAAAGTACTTGGCTAAACTACGCTCCTGATAATAATAACAGATGAGGCGTGATCGATGGCGGCAGATGCCCGAAAATCACCAAGCCACGAACTAGGTTTGTTTGTTCCCGCGAAACGCATATCGAAGCAAATAAAAAGAAACGAGAACGCCAAACGCCGCAAATCCAACAGCGATTAAGGCCGCAACGAGAAGGCCGAACCAGGAGCCGTGTATTGACTCCATCTCCTGATGCTCAGAGACCAAAAACAGCAAGGACTCGAAGATTACGAGCGGTGCGGCGAGGAAGCCTAACGCTCCACCTAGCACCCTTACCAATGTCTGGAGCCAATGCATGGAGTTTACTTGCGCCCGAAATCTTTCAGTCGATTTGGACGCTGGGCCCGGAAGAGGTGGCGCTGACTTCGGCTAGGCGCGCGGTAACGGCACGGGCTAGTGCGTAGAGGCTTTGCGTGCCGGGGGCGGATTCGCCGAGGCCGGCTACGGGTTTGCCGGTGTCGCCCCCGATGCGGATGCGGGGGTCAATTTCGATTTCGCCGAGGATGGGGACACCGTAGGCGATAGCGGTTTTGGCGCCTTCGCCGTGGCCGAAGATGTCGATGGGCTTGTCGCAATGGGGACAGCGGAACGTGCTCATGTTTTCGACGACGCCAAGGACTTCGACGTTGACCTGACGAAACATTTCGATGGCTTTGCGGACGTCGGCGAGGGCGACGGTGGAAGGCGTGGTGACGACGACCGCGCCGGTAACAGCGACAGTTTGGATGAGGGTGAGCTGCACGTCGCCGGTGCCGGGCGGGAGATCGATGATGAGGTAATCGAGCTCGCCCCACTCGACGCTGCGCAGGAATTGCGTGATGACGCTGTGCAGCATGGGGCCGCGCCAGACCATCGGTTTGTCGCCGGGGTTGAGCAGGCCCATGGAGATCATTTTCATGCCGGCGACTTGGACGGGGATGATGCGTTTATCGGCGGTGGCTTGGGGCTCTTGCAGCGTGCCGAGCATGATGGGAACGTTGGGGCCGTAGACGTCGGCGTCCATTAGGCCGACTTTGTGGCCGAGCTTGACGAGGGCGAGCGCGAGATTGACGGCGACCGTGGTTTTGCCGACGCCGCCTTTGCCGCTGGCTACGGCGACTAGATTCTTTACGCCGGGGATGGGGTGGCGTTCTGGTTGTTGCATGGACGCTGGCGGCATTCGCTAAGTCCTTTCCGGAGTAGAAATCGGAGAGAGATTTCTCGCTGCGTGGGCCGACGCTCCGCAGGAGCGGAGCGCAAGAAGATGCGTCGGCCCACTGCGCTCGAAATGACAGTGCAGTTCAGGTGCCGCCCTTTGGGATAGTCCCACTTCATGCGGTGCGACCTGCGTACCGCAGAATGTATTTCTTAACACAAAGGACGTAGAGAGCACGGAGAAGGGAGTCGGGGCAATCATGCATTTGCGCCGTGGCATTTTTTGTATTTTTTGCCGGAGCCGCAGGGGCAGGGGTCGTTGCGGCCGACTTTTGCGCCGGTGCGAACAGGCTTGGGTGCTTCGGCTTGCGCGGGGCCCGCTTGATATTTCAATTCTTTTTGCTGGCGCTGCTGTTTACGTTCCATTTCGCGGGCGAAGTCCGGCAAGCGCTGAGGAGCGGGCTCTTCGGCGCGGGCGGCGGCGCTAGCGACGGCGGCGCGGGCGCCACCTGTACGCGGAGGCTGCGACGGTTGCTGCGGATTTGGCTGGCGCGCGCCGTCCTGCGGAGGCTGCTCGTTCTGCTGGACTTGAATGTGGAAGAGATAGCGGATGGTTTCGTTGTCGATGCGGGCCATCATGTCTTCGAAGAGGACGAAGCCTTCTTTTTTGAACTCGACGAGCGGATCTTTTTGGCCATAACCGCGCAGGCCGATGCCTTCTTTCAAGTGGTCGAGTGAGAGCAGGTGGTCTTTCCACTGTGAATCGACGATATCGAGAATGATGCGGCGTTCGAGCCAGCGCATGAGATCGGCGCTGAACTGTTTTTCTTTTTCTTCGTAGCGTTTGGTAACGGCAGCGGCGGCAGCGTCTGCAAGTTCGTCATGGCTCAGCGCGGCGGGATCGGCGCCGGCCGCTTTGGCGTCGATGCCAAACTGAGCGTTGAATTCGGCGAGAAATTGCGTGGCGTTCCACTGGTCGGGATGCTGCTCTCGAGGACAGAAGGTGTCGACGAGCTCGCGCGCCAGGTCTTCGGCAATTCCCAGAACGTAATCGCGCTGGTCTTTTCCCTCGAGGGCAGAGCGCCGAATGCCGTAAATCGTTTCGCGCTGCTTGTTCATCACGTCGTCGTATTCGAGGAGGTGTTTGCGCGCATCGAAGTTCTGGGCCTCGACGGATTCCTGGGCGCGCTCGATGCGCCGCGAAATCAGGCCGGACTCGATAGGCACGCCTTCGGTCATACCAAAGCGGTACATGAGCGCTTTGACGCGCTCGCCGCCGAAGATGCGCATGAGATCGTCTTCAAGGGAAAGAAAAAAGCGCGAGGAGCCGGGATCGCCCTGGCGGCCGGCACGTCCACGCAACTGGTTGTCGATGCGGCGAGCCTCGTGGCGTTCTGTGCCGAGAATGTGCAAGCCGCCGAGAGCGACAACTTCGTCATGCTCAGTTTTGCACTGTTCGGCGAACTGGCTGTAGATCGGTTTCCACTGTTCCGCGGGAACCTGAAATATTTTCCCTTCATGCTGAAAGAGCACCATCTGCACGGAGGGTTGAGCATCGCCGTTGCCATCGGCGGGGATCACAGCGGGCGCGGCCGCGTAGGGCATGGCCATTTTATTTTTCAGGCAATAATCGCGCGTCATCTGCTCGGGATTGCCGCCGAGAAGGATGTCCGTGCCGCGGCCGGCCATGTTGGTGGCGACGGTGACGGCGCCTTTGCGCCCGGCCTGCGCGACGATGCCGGATTCGCGCTCGTGTTGTTTGGCATTTAGCACTTGGTGCGGGACGCCGGCTCTTCTCAATATTTCCGCGATAGCTTCTGATTTTTCAATGGAGATGGTGCCGACCAGCACGGGCTGTCCCCGCTCGTTGTAGTGGCGAATGCCGCTGGCGAACGAATTGTCTTCCTGCATGATTCCGTTGACCACGGCTTCGAATTTTTCTTTTTCGGTGCGGTAGACGACATCGCGGTGCTCTTCGCGAATGAGCTTGCGATTCGTGGGAATGACCACGACATCGAGGCCGTAGATTTTGCGAAATTCCTCGGATTCCGTTTCCGCGGTGCCGGTCATACCGGAGAGCTTTTTGTACATGCGGAAATAGTTCTGAAAAGTGATGGTGGCGAGCGTCTGATTTTCGCGCTCGATCTTGACGCCTTCCTTGGCTTCAACGGCCTGATGCAAACCGTCGGACCAACGGCGGCCGGGCATCTGACGGCCCGTGAACTCATCGACGATGATCACTTCGCCGTCTTTGATCACGTAATCGACGTCGTTTTTATAAAGCGAGTGAGCACGCAACGCCTGATAGACGTGGTGCATGAGTTCGATGTTCACGGGGTCAGAAAGATTTTGCAGGCCGAGGAGGCGTTCGCACTTGCTGAAGCCTTCTTCCGTCAGCGTGGCGGTGCGGAGCTTTTCATCGATGGAATAGTCGATGTCCTGAATGAGCTTGGGGATAATCTTGTCGATCTTGGCGTATTTGTCCGTGGACTCTTCCGAGGGACCGGAAATGATCAGCGGTGTGCGGGCTTCGTCGATGAGGATGGAATCCACTTCATCGACGACGCAGAACTGGTGGCCGCGCTGAACGCATTGCGCGAGGTCATATTTCATGTTGTCGCGCAGGTAATCGAAGCCAAATTCATTGTTCGTGCCGTAAGTGAGATCGGCGCCGTAGGCCGCTTTGCGCTGCTCATCATCGAGATCGTGCACAATCACGCCAATGGATAGCCCCAGACCGCGATAGAGCGGACTCATCCATTCGGCGTCGCGCCGCGCCAGGTAATCGTTAACGGTGACGAGGTGCACGCCGCGCCCGGCCAAAGCATTCAGCGCGGCAGGCAGAGTGGCCACGAGCGTTTTGCCTTCACCCGTTTTCATTTCCGCGATTTTGCCTTCGTGCAACACCATTCCGCCGATCAACTGCACGTCGAAATGCCGCATATTCAGGAAGCGACGGCCGGCTTCGCGGACCAGTGCGAACGCCGGGACGATCATGGGACCCAGCGCCTTCTTGAGGAGCTCTCTATAGGTAGGCTCGCTGGGATCGGCATCCTTCAGTTCCTCAAGCACTTTCGCTCTGAGATCGCCGAATTGGGCCTTCAGCTGATCGTCGCTGAGCGCTTTCACTTCGGCTTCGAGCGTGTTGATGGCCGCGACGAGCGGCTGCAATTTCTTGATGTCGCGCTCATGCTTGCTGCCGATAAAGCGGGCGATAACGTCGTCGATGACTTTAGTGAAATCCATGAAAGGTTGCGGCGTCTCCTGACCAAGCTTTGCGTGCTGGATGCCTCAGGCGGCTGCCTTGGGGCCAGTGCAAACATCTTATTCTAACTGTTTGGATGCGTCAGCGCCAAAAACAGGGACACGCCTGGAGCGGCCTTGCGGCAGCACGAGAAAGTCATCCGAGCGTTCCCGGCCCTCCGCAAAAAATCGTTGCATCCTTGTTGCCCGATAGAGCTGGCCGCGTGGATGCTCTAAATTCTAGCTCTGCTTTGAAAATCGGATCGGTCAGGAAGGTAGCGGTCTGTTGGGGGGTGTGGTTTGAGTCTTGGCTTTCGAGACGGGCGTCGGCTGCGAATGATTGTCTGCCAGCAGACGGCGGTATTTGCTGCGTTCATCGAGAGACATATCGACAATCTCGAACGCCATATCCTGGGCGCGGTAGTCTCGCATGAGGGCCGTAGCCAGAACATTGCGCATGCCGAGCTGCAGTTTTAGCTGCACCTGCGTTCCTGGGGGCAGGTGCCGGCTGATGGTAGCGATACCGCCGGAAAGACTGGCGGTCTTGATTTCCAGGCGGCAGCCTTCCTTGAGATTTGTACTTACCGCGGTAACCGGCTTGTGCAGGCGCACGCGAGTATGGCGGCGCTGGCGTACAAATTTGGAGTTTGCAAGGACTTCGAGCGGCGCCAACGCCAGATCTTCCCGGTCGATTCCACTCCTTGCGGCATAATCGCGCGCCCAATCCGGCTCCAGGCTGATTAGAGCTTGCAAGGCGGCGATGCGCAGTTCCTGGGCATAGGCCCAGCCAAACATTTTTTTGGCCTCGACGATGCGTTTCAGCGAGTTGATAGACTCGGGCGCGTGAATCCGGCCGAGGGCCTCGATAGACTTCACCTGAACGTAAGGACCTGCGCCAGATGGCAAGTCTCCGTCAACGATGGTCAATAATCGGCCCAAGGCTTCGCGGTCGGAAGTTACGCCAATCTCGTCAATCACTAAAGGCATGATCAGTGGATCGACATGATCGAGTATCTCCAGAAGAATTCGGCAACGCCCTGGAGCGCCACTTGAGGAAATTTGCCGAACGATGCGGTCCTGCGAAGTCTTCGGAAAATCCTTCATCCGCGCCGGCAAAAATACTTCCACCGCTTCGGGATCCAGCTTGCTCAAGAGTCCCGCCATCTCGACGGCTTCGGCGATGGGACCTCCCCTCACCGTGCTACGCAAGTATTGCAAGCCCTCTTCGCCAAGATCGGCGGCTAGGTTCGATATGTGCTCCGCATCTTCACGCAGGCTGCATCGATTGAAGCGCATGGAGAGCTGCTCCATAGCGGTTTGCGGAAGCATCTTCAAAACATTGGTCATGCCGGCTGCGGCTTGCCGCGCGCGCAGGGCTTCATCGACAAATTCCGGAACGCGCTCTTCGATGCCCATCTTCGGGCGCAAGCTGCGCGCGATTCCCGGCCGTTGCGATTCGACTCCGGAAATCAAATCGAGGGCTTGTTCCATCACCGGGAAGCAGCGGCTTGTAGCAGCCTCCTGGCTTAGCCGCACGAACGCGGCGCTCACCAAGGTTTGCAGGTCGGCGTCTTGCTCGACGCTCAGGCGCAGTCCCAAATGACGCAGCGCTTCGCCGAGAAGTTTTGGGTCGGCCTTCGCGTACAGCTCGGCCATTTCGGACAAACCCATCGCGGTTTTCTTCCGCGCATCGAGTTCTTCGCTTTCCGCGCAGGACGCGTAGTTCTGCAGGATGCTGATGGCCTGCGAAATCTCTCCGTTCTCAATCAATTTAGCCACGTAAGACTGGACGTTCTTCGGCGGAATACACCAGGCGTCCACCGACATCAGAACGGCCTGCTTGCCGCTCTCCGGAACAGCGGCCCAAAACTGGCGGTCGAGAATCTCGCGGTGAGACTCGACCATCAAGCCCGCATCGGTCATTTTGTCTTCGTGGGCGCCCAGAATTTTGCGGAGATTTTCGATTTCCTGATTCATGCGGTCGAGCATTTGCCGGACGGCGTTGACTTTTACTTCGCCGGTTTCGAAACGCTCGAGCGCAAACTTGATCGCCAGATGTTCCGCGAGTTTCACCAGGACAGACTCATCCGGCTGGCCATCGGGCGCCTGCGCCGCGAGTCCAGCAATGGCTCTCCTCAAGGTATCTTGTGCAGTTCCCGGAAGCTGCGACATCTGCTCCTGGAATACGCCCGCGGCAGCGGCGCCGCCTTGGCCTGCGCCAACATTGCCGAAACTCGTCAGTGCGCCCAGAATTCCGTAGATTTCGTCTTCACTTGGTCCGCCACTCCGTCCGGTTCCACGCCAAGGCCCGCTACCGGCGCCCACGCCGGCGCCTCCGCCGACTCCCCCGCCAATTCCTGCTCCGCCGATGCCTCCGGCACCCCCACCAGGCTGGCCGAGGACTCCTGTGCCGCCTGTCCCAGCCACATACGGGCCGACCGGCAAGTTTCCTCCGATGCTCGCTCCGCCACCACCCGAGCCCGGGCCGCCGGACCCGCCAATGCCCGACCCACCTGCGCCTCCAGGACCTCCCCCAATTCCTCCGTCGCCGCTCCCTAATGAACCGCCGCCTCCCCCCGAGGAGGAATCACCAGTTCCAGCCCCGGAGCCCACTTGGCCGCCGCCCCTGGAGCCCTGGGCTGCAGCAATCAACTCGAGCAGTTTCTGCGGGTCATTGAGCCACTTCCGGAATTCGTCCTGGTCTTCGCCGAGAGAGGCGGCCGCGAGCTGCGCCGCTACGCTGGCATCCTTCAAGCGCGAGTCTGTGGCGACGAAACAAATTTCATTCAAACGGATTCCTTGAGATCCCGTCAGTGCGGCTTTCAACTGTATGGCGAGCTCCGTGGGCTTTGCTTTGCCAGTCGGAAAGGCCCGGGCAAACCGGCCAATCTCTTCCTGAGTGATGGAGGGGAAAAACTGAATGCTGGCCAGTCCGGCGGCGGAGAGCAGCTGGGCAAATTGTTTTTCGGCAGGAGCGCCTTCCAGAGGAACGCCGTCGAGCAGCAGTTGCGCGCCAGTCGCGCCAAGCATAAGGCCAGTATCCGTACCCGTGGGAATGGCGGTTCGCAGCTCGCGCCAGGCGATATCCAACTGTTCGATGGTACGGCTGTGCTCGAACCCGTACAAACGGGCAAACTTCAAAAGAATATTAAGGCTTCTTACGAAGGCTCGTCCTGCGGTCGACTTGGAATCCGCAATCATTTGGCGTCATGCAAGTCCCGGAATGGGACTATCTGTCTAGTACCGTAGGGTGATAGCGCGTTGGCGGCAATGGTACAGAGGTTCCATGTGTCTCTGCTGTCAAGCCGCCGAGAGGACGGGTGCGAGACCTGCTCGACCGGACGGCATAGTTCCCGGTGAGGACAGGTGAGAAGGGGATGTTGCGCGCTTTCGCACGCCGTCAAATTCTTGCGTCAGTTCTTGGTGAACGCCGCCACGCGGCCACGCCGCTTGCTGCGATTGGTCACGGCGGCAACCTGGGGAAGCCCGCCAAGTTCCAACAGCAGTTTTCGCAACTTGGAGCGATCTTCCAATTCCATGTCCACAAATTCGAACGCCATGGCTTGTGGACGCGCGCCCCGGACAATGGCCTGCGCTTTGATGTGTCGCACCCCTTGCGAAAATTTCAGCGAGAGGAGCGAGCCAGGCGCCAAATGACGTTCGCCAGATCCGATTCCGCCGCCCAAGTTTAGCTCTGGAATCGACAGCCGAAAATTTTCGCGCAAGTTGGTGGTTAAGGCGATCAAATTCCTCGAAAGTTTCAGCCGCGCGTATCTGCGCTGACGCATCACGGAGGAGTTGGGCTCGGGATCTATCGGCTCCAGCGTCAAGTCCTTGCGCTCGAGCCCGCTGGCATTCAGTTTTTCCAGTGCCATCGTAGGATCGAGCCGCATCAGCGCTTGCGTGGCTGCGATGCGGAGCTCGCTCGGGTAAACCCAGCGCCATACTTGCCGTGCATCCATGATGTGCTGCAAGGTGGGGCTCGCGGCAGTGGCGCGCAAGCGACCCAAGGCTTCCAGGGCTTTTAGTTTGTGAAAGGGCGGAGTGTGATCATTCTGGGCCAATTCCACGAGCTTCGGGATGCAATCGGGTTCGCCGCTCATGCCCATTTCGTCGATAGCCAGAGGCCGGATGAGCGCGTCGAGCGAATCGTATAGCGCGACGAGCAGTTTGGCGCGTTGTTCCGGCGGAGCCGAGGAAAGCTGGCGCACCGCGCGATCGTGCGAGGAACGGGGCCATTGGCTCAACCGCACGGGAAGAATTTTCTCCACGGCATCCGGGGCAAAATGGCTGAGCAAGCCGATGGTTTCCGCAGCCTCATTGGCCGGCGCTGTTTGGAGAATCTCCAGGAGCCTCTGCGTGGAGTCTTCACCGAGACCGCGGACGATTTGACTGAGCACTTCGCAATCTTCGCGAAACCCGCAGTGCCCGAAACGGCTTGTTACGTAGTGCAGCGTCGCCTTGGGCATCAGTCCGAGGATTTCCGTCATGCCGTCGGCGATGTGACCGCCGCGCAGGGCCTCTTCGATGAATTCCGGCAAACGTTCTTCGGCGCCGATGCGGGGGCGCAGGCTCTGCGTTGAGCCTGGGCGCTGCTGTTCGATGCTGTCGAGAGAGGAGAGCGCCTGCTGCATCGCGGGATAGCAACGCTTGGAGGCCGCTTCCTGGCTCAGACGCACGAATGCAGCGCTGATCAACGTTTGCAGCTCTGGCTCGCGCTCGAGAGCCAGTTGATTTCCCAGCCTGCGGATGGACTCCATCAGCGCGCTGCCGTCGCCGCTGCCGTAGAGCTCGGCCAAATCGGAAAGCCCAATGGCCGTGGTCCGGCGGGCTTCCGGCGCTTCGAGAGAAATGCAGGCGGCATACTTCATCAGAATTTCGTTGACTGTCTTCAGCTCGCCCCGCCGCAGCATTTCCTCGAGGAAAGCTCGCACATTGCGCGGCGGCACGCACCAGGCCTCATCGGAGGTGAGCACTTCCTTTTTGTTTTCTTCCGGCACTTGCTCCCAAAACTCTTGATCGAGCAGTTCCGTATAGGTCTGCACCGAGAGCCCCGCCTGGGCCATCATTTCTTCCTGAGAACCGAGAATCTTGCGCAACGCCTCAATCTCGGAATTCATGCGGTCCAGCAATTGCTTAACGGCATTGACTCGCAGCTCGCCGCGCTCGTAACTGTCCAACGCAAATCGAATGGCGACATGTTCCGCCAGCTTCAGCAACATCGGCTTGTCGGCCTTTTCGTTGGGTGCTTGCGCGGCCAAGCCCGCCAATGCCTGTTGCAGCGTGTATTGAGCACGCACCGGCATCGCGCTTAAGCGCGACTGGAAGGTGGGAACATCCATCTTTGCTTCAGGGTCTTTGCGTGACTTCCCGAGCTGCGCAAACAGCGTCAGCATGGAGCGGACATCTTCCTCCGCCACGCTGAAACCACCGCTGCCGGAGCCCGGCCCCGCGCCGGCTACTCCAGGCAATGTGCTGGCACCGCCAAGGGTGTTGCCGCGGAGCAATGCGGAAGCTGTTAGCCATTTTCCTGGTGCAGGTTCTCCGCCCCCCGCGCCCCCGGCTCCCGTACCTGCGCCTCCAGCTCCTGTCCCGCCACCACTCCCACTTCCAGTTCCGCCCGCTCCGGAACCATCACCCACTCCAGAGCCACCACCATTTCCCGGGCCCCCCGTGCCGGTGCCCCCACTGCCACCGACTCCGCCGCCTGACCCTCCTGATCCGCTACCTCCACCAAAACCTAAACCTCCGCCGGAGCCACTACCAGATCCACCACTTGAAGCGCTGCCGGTTCCCAAACCGCCCCCGCCGGAGCCAGAACCGCTGCCCTCCCAGAGGCTGCCGCCATGGCTGGCACTGCCCGGTCCCCCGCCTGAGCCAAAACCGCCCGCGCCTGTGCCTCCGCCTCCAGGAACTCCGCCTGAGCCACCACCACCAGGGCCGAAGCCAGGGCCGGTTCCTCCTCCGCCGCCTCCTCCGCCTCCGCTGCGCGCGCTCTCCGCAGCGAGAATCATTTGCAGGAGTTTATTGGGGTCTTCGAAGAAATCCTTGAACTTGTCGCCTTGCGCGCCGAGAGCTTTCGCGGTGAGCTGCGCGGCGACCTTGATCCCCGCTATGGAAGAATCTTCCGCAACATAACGAATTTCGTTGACCCGGATACTCGTCTCTCCAGCGAGCGCGGATTTTAATTGTTCCGCGAGAGAGGAAGGCTTTGCATTGCCGCTGGGAAAAGCGCGGACGAAGCGGGCAAATTGGGGTTGCGTAAGATTCGGAGAGAAGTGGATGCTGGCAATACCTGAGCCAGTCAACAGTTGTGCAAAACTTTTTTCACCGGCGGATGCGCCGAGCGGCACGCCGTCCAGCAAAATTTGATTTCCCGAGGCGCCCAACAAAAGGCCGCTGCCGACGCTTTCGTCAAGCGCACTACGCAGCTCTTTCCACGCGGTCTCAAACTGCGCCGCCGTTCGCACGTGCCCAAATTCATAGAGGCGTGCGAATTTCAACAAAATGTTAAGGCTGCGGACGAAAGCCCGCGCGCCCCCGCGTGATTCGGGACTCATTCTATCCGGCGAGGAAGCCGGTCCTCCCCATGCTATCTACTACAGTAGAGGCGTCGCGGGCTACAGACAAGCCTCGCGGTATGCGATTGTAACCTTCTCTATAACAGAAGTATTGGCAAGATGGGCACGCACTCCGTCGCTCCGGATTGGAGGCAGGTTGCGTCTTACCCCCATTCCGGAATACCCTTTTCTACGGGGTATTGCGGCCGTTATCCAATACCCTATAGTTGGATTCTTTGCGCCCCAGCCGAAGGCACTTCTATATCGGGTGCGGACGGACGAAAACGAACACCAGTACTGACTAAAATGTCGGACCAGTCCCCACCTGACCGCTACAAGCCAGATATGCCGCAGATACCAGGAGTCTCCGCGGCTGGCGCGCGAGGCGGTGCATTAAATAACCCTGCACTCCGGCTGGTTGGTGGCCTGCTCGCGGTCCTATTGATGATTTTTCTTGGCGCTCGATGGATGCTGCGCCCGAAACATGCCGAAGCTCCTCCACCTGAACCTCCGCCTCAGATTGAAGTCCCGGCGCCCGCTCCTGATCCTAAAGCGGCGATGCCACATGCGACGGAGCAAAACCCCGACATCGCCACCGTTTCCGAGATGGCCGAGCCCTGGTCCACTAAGCAGTTTTTCATGCGCAATGGTCTGACGGGAGAAAGTGTTCCGGCCCTTCTGATTCGCTTGCCGGGAAGCTCTGCAACGCAACCCAACGGGTATTGGGCGCTCTCGATGAATGCGCCTTATGGCGATTGCCAGCTCGAGTTCGTAAAGGATCTTGGCAAACTGAAAAGCGACTACGATTTCAAGGCCGCGCGACATCCCATGGTCGGCAACCCCTGCAGCCGAACCGTTTACGACCCGCTGAAGCTCAGCAATCTTCCCGGGGACGTGTGGGTGCGCGGCGCTATCGCGCAAGGCTCGGACTTGCGGCCACCATTGGGCATTGAAGTCAACGTCCAGGGAAAGAATATTCAAGCCATTCGCATGGAGTAGCTCGCCCGGATTTCCTTCCAACACTGTTCTCTGCGCTTTTCCGCCGCTGAGTTTTTTTCGCATCCTCCTTGACAACCTATGCCTTCACCAGATAAAGGTCATCTTCACTATGGAGAAAACAACTATGCCTGCAAATTTCATCGCGTCGCGCCGCCGCTTCTTACAAACCGCCGGCGTGGCTTCGTCTCTCGCGTTCATACCCGGCGCAAGCGCCGCGGCGAGATCTTCGCAAGATACGCCCACGGCGGACTTCTCAAGTTTGAAGCCGCTTGGCGCTCGCATGAAACCGATCACGCCGGATGAATTCCGCGCGCGCCTGGACCACGCACAAAAGCTGATGAACGAGCTGAAGCCGGGCTTTGATGCGCTCTTTTTCGCTCCAGGAACTTCTCTTTACTATTTCACCGGGATCCACTGGGGCTTGAGCGAACGCCTCGCTGGCATGGTTCTGCCACGCGAAGGCAAACCAGTGGTCTTTTGTCCTGGGTTCGAAGAAGGCCGGTTTCGCGAACAGTTGCGCTTCCCTCTGGAGGTCCGCGTCTGGCAGGAAGACGAAAGTCCCACGCAGGTTGCCGCGAACGCGCTGGCCGATCAAGGCATCCGCACCGGCCGGCTCGGTGTCGAAGAAACCGCCTATTTCACTTATTCCGATCATTTGCGGGCAGCTGCTCCCGGATTTGAGTACATCTCCGCTGACCCCGTCACCGTCGCATGCCGTGGCCGCAAGTCACCGCACGAACTCGAATTAATGCGCCTCGCTTGCGCAGCTACTTTTGACGTTTATAAAACAGTGTTCGCGGCTTTGCGCGAAGGTATGTCGCAGAACGATATCGCTCATCTCGTGGAAGCCGGGTTTTCGAAAATGGGCCTGCGGGGTGGCGCACTGGTGCTGCTCGGTCCTTCCGCGGCTCTGCCTCACGGCACTCTTCATCCGCAAACGCTTAAGGAGGGCGACGTCGTATTGATTGACGGCGGCTGCGGCGTCGATGGCTATGCCTCCGACGTCACGCGGATGACCGTCCTTGGCAAGCCTTCCGATAAGATCGCGAGAGCGTACGAACTCACGCGTAAAGCTCAGGACGCGGCGCTGGATGCCGCGCGCGCGGGGCGGCTCTCCGGCACTGTGGACGACGCCGCACGCGCCGTCATCACCGGCGCCGGTTACGGTCCCGGCTACAAATATTTCACTCACCGTCTTGGGCACGGTATCGGCCTCGATGGCCACGAGCATCCCTATCTCGTCAAAGGCAGCAAAACAAATCTTGAAGCGGGCATGACGTTTTCCAATGAACCCGGCATATACGTTCCGGGAGAATTTGGCATGCGCTGCGAAGACGATATGGTCATTATGGCGGACGGTCCCGCGCAACTCTTGACGCCAAACTTCCCGGTTTCGCTCGAAAAACCGATGGGATGATTTCACGCAGCGCGAAGCGCTTCGCAAAACTCAACGATTCTCTGCTCTGCCCAAAATCGTTCCGCACCGCCGCGATTCGAAATGAAACCGCAGTGGCCGCCGTACTTCGGCGCGAGGAACCGTATCGCAGGATTCTGCGCCGGGTTTGCGCGCTGGAAGAGTTCGTACGGCACAAAGGGATCGTCCTGCGCCGAAATCATCAGCATTGGCACGCGCACCTGTGCCACAACTTTTTTCGCTCCGACAGCTTCGTAATAATCCTGTGCGTCACGGTAACCGAATTGCGGTGCGGTAATCTTGTCGTCGAACTCCCGCACCGAGCGTACTGCTCCAAATCCATCCAGCCGGTAGCGGCCGGGGAACAACTTGGCCTTTCGCGCGTACCGCGACATCAAGCCTTTTACAAAATGCCGCTGGTAGAAAAAATTCTCGCGCCGCTCCAGTGCGTCGGCACATGCTCCAAGGTCCATCGCCGGGCAAATCACGCAGACCCCGCGCAACGATTTCGGCGCTGCGTCTCCATACTCACCCGCCATCTTCGTCACCAGATTGCCGCCCATCGAATACCCTACGAAGAAAACCCGCTCGAATCCATCCCCGATTGACAATTCTTCCAGCACCGCGTGGTAATCCCCGCTCATTCCAGAGTTATACAACGTCGGCGTCAGCGACTCCGTTCCGCCGCAATTTCGCTGGTTCAATCGCACGACGTGAAAACCCATCCGAAACGCTTTTTCCGTAATGCCGCAAACATAATTCGATTCGCTCGACCCCTCCAGCCCATGAACAATCGCGATCACTGGAGCGTCTCGCCGCCTCCCAGGCTGCCAGTGACAGCGCCCAAGAATCCGAGACTCGGCATCCACTTGAAACAATCGGTCTTCCGCGGGGGGCAAATCAAACCGCCTGCGGACGAATGCCGACGCAATCGTCATCACGTGCCCGTTCCGCAGCAGCCTATGCGGCTCAAACCTCTCAATCTCTCCGGCCATGAACTCAATGTAGAGCAGCGTCAGAGGTCAAGCAAGTTCCATGACTCGACCGACGCAGCAGCCAACTTGACCGCAATCCCTTTGCCCCCTAGAATAGTAGTTTCACAGTGATTGATTTGTGCAATCTGATGCATCCATCTTCCGGCCCAGCGGCCACCCGCTGGGCTGCGCCATTTTAAGGCGCTAATCTTCAGAGACGAGGTTGTAATGATGGAAGGTCCGATTCCCGAAGGTCTTACTTTCGACGATGTGCTTCTTCTGCCCGGCAAATCCACTGTGCTGCCGGCCGAGGTCGACACGCGCACCTGCTTCACCCGCAAATTGTCACTCGATATTCCCCTGGCCTCCGCCGCTATGGACACGGTAACCGAATCTCGCCTGGCCATCGCCATCGCACGACAGGGCGGCATCGGCCTTGTCCACCGCAACATGCCCATCGACCGCCAAGGCGAAGAAGTGGACCGCGTCAAACGCTCCGAAAGCGGCATGATCGTTGATCCCGTCACTATCTCGCCGGACATCACGCTTCGCCAGGCCCTTGAAATCATGACGAAGTACCGCATCTCCGGCCTACCCGTCACGCGCGGCACTCGCCTTACCGGAATCCTCACCAACCGCGACCTGCGCTTCGAAAAAAATCATTCCCAACTTGTCGGCTCGGTCATGACCAAGGACAATCTCGTCACTGTCGCCGTCGGCACCACGCTCGACGAAGCCGAACGCATATTGCAGAAGCACCGCATAGAAAAGCTCCTCGTCGTCGACCAGGACTTCAATCTCAAAGGACTCATCACCGTAAAAGACATCCAGAAAAAGCGCGCCTATCCCCGCGCCGCAAAGGATGAACAAGGCCGCCTGCGCGTGGGTGCCGCCGTTGGCGCCACGGGCGATTATCTCGAACGCGCCGTCGAAATGTTCAAAGCCAAAGCCGACGTCCTCGCCATTGATACCGCGCACGGGCACACGTCTCGCGTGATGGACGCCATCAAAGCTATCCGCACACGCCTGCCCGAAGCGCAGCTTATCGCCGGAAACGTCGCCACCTACGAAGCCGCCAAAGATCTCATCGCGCTCGGCATCGACGGCCTGAAAGTAGGCATCGGCCCCGGCTCGATCTGTACAACCCGCGTCGTGACGGGTGCCGGCGTCCCTCAGCTCACCGCCATCATGGAAGCTGCGCGAGCCGCGCAGGGCACCGGCGTCCCCATCATTGGCGATGGCGGAATTAAGTATTCCGGCGACATTACCAAAGCCATCGCCGCAGGCGCTTCTTGCGTCATGATTGGCAGCCTTTTTGCCGGCACCGAAGAAGCTCCCGGCGAAACCATTCTTTACCAGGGCCGCAGCTTCAAGACCTATCGCGGCATGGGCTCGATGGGCGCGATGGATGCCGGTTCCGACCGTTATGCCACTGTCCAAGACACGGACGAGCGCGGCAAATCCGTCCCAGAAGGCGTCGAAGGCCGCGTCCCCTACAAAGGTCCTCTCGGCGCTCTGACCGATCAGCTCGTCGGCGGCTTAAAAAGCGGCATGGGTTACGTCGGCGCTCCTACGTTGCGCGAACTCACGGAAAAAGCCCGCTTCGTCCGCATCACCGCCGCCGGCCTCCGCGAAAGTCACGTCCACGACGTCATCATCACCCGCGAAGCCCCGAACTATCGCATGGAGTAAAAAATGGAGTGCGGGAACCGCGCGCCCGCTGTCCCAGCAGTTGACTCTTCTTCTCACTTCGGCCGACTCGGCTCGGGGAAATATCAGTCAACAAGCTAAACTGAAGGATGCTACTGGAGACGCTGATTTGTCTGACCCACAACCCTGGCGCAACCCCCGCCCCGCGCCGCAATTGCCCGAGATGCAGCCCCGCCTGCACAGACTCTTGATCCCCGCCTGGTTTCGCGCCTGGTGGCCCGCTCTCCTCTGGGCCTGCCTCATCTTTACGTTCTCGACCGACACCTTTTCCTCCGAGCACACAGCGATGATTTTCTCTCCCCTCATTCACTGGCTCTTTCCGCATCTCAGCGAGGATCAATTCGATCTCATTCACCGTCTCATCCGCAAGAGCGCCCATTTCACCGAATATTTTATCTTCTGCCTCCTGCTCTACCGTGGCATCCGCGCGGATCGCAAAGGCTGGCGCTGGTCCTGGGGATTTTCCGCCTGGTTCGTCGCCGCGCTCTATTCTTGCCTCGATGAAATCCACCAGGCCTTCGTCGTCAGCCGCACTGCCTCTCCCTACGATTCCTTGCTCGATTCCATCGGCGCACTCTTCGCTTTCGCCGCTCTCCTACTCTGGTTCCGTTTCCGCCGAACGAAGACCTCTTCGACGCAAGAGCCTGCGCTCAATTCGGACTCCGCGCCGACTTAAGCATTTCCCTTCACGCGCTTCTAATCTCGCGTCGAATCTCGCTCGCCAAATCTTCCCTCCCATCTAAAGTTTTTGCCGCCGCGCGCAGGGAATGCTACCTTGCTTACCACTGATTGCGGCCGATTGAGCCGCCGGACATGCAAGCAAAGAACCCTCCCATCCTCCAATATGTCTGCCTCGCGCTTCTCTTCGCGCTTGCTTCTGCGTATCAGATTCGCTCAGCCATGTACGCCTTTCCGAACTATTTCCATTTCAAGGCCGTGGCCTACCCGTTCGTGCCGGATTACGACAAAGACCGCCCTGTCCTTCGGTTCGTGACTAAGTCCGCCCGAGACGCCGGCTTCCGAAACGACGACATCCTGCTCGCGGTGAACGGCCAGCGCTTGACCGGACTGGCTGTTTTCGGTGAAGCGATCCGCAACGCAAATCCTGGGGATACCCTCACCGTTGAAATCCTGCGTCCCGGTGAAACGGTTCCACGCTTGGCTACCCTTCAACTAGAGAGAGACACCGCTCCGCGCATCAGTTGGCCTATGGCGTCCATTTTGGCAATGAAACTCGTCGTGCCCACATTCTGCATCCTGCTTGGGTTCTGGGTCACGGCCGTGCGTCCACGCGACCCTTCGGCGTGGTGCCTTTGCCTCATCATGCTGTTTTTCTCAACCTTTTACAGCGCGGGAACCGAGAGTTGGGGACCCATCGTTCGCGACGTCGCGGAAGGATATCGCACTGCCGTTGGCAATGCCTGGCCGATTTTCATGTTGCTTTTCGGAGTCTTCTTTCCCGAGCCGTTTCGTGAGAAGGATCCCCTCTGGTGGAAGTGGTCCAAGCGTATTGTCATCACGTTCTTGGTTATCACCTGTGCTATGAACGTGATCGTGCGGATAGGACAGTTCGAAAGTTTCGCCACGGTAGCTTCGTTATCCGCGGCTCTGGATCACCTGAACTTTCTTGGCTTCCTGGTCAGCTTCGCGGCCATCGGCGCTTTCTTTGCCTGCATTTCCGTCAAGAAGGGTCAGGCCGTCACGCCCGATGCCAAGCGGCGCCTTCGCTTGCTGTATACCGGCTCCATCGTCTCCTTGGCCCCAGCGTGCATTCTTTTTGTTACGCAGAACATCAAGGGCGGCGAGCTCGAACAGATCTTTCCTGAATGGTTTGTCCTATCCGGTCTCTCACTTATGCTCCTCTTTCCCATTACGCTGGCGTACGTGATCGTCGTCCATCGCGCAATGGATGTCCGGGTCGTCATCCGCCAGGGATTGCAGTATGGCCTTGCCACTACAGGGATCCGTGTTCTTCAAGTGATCTTGGGTTTTGTCGTTCTGTGGACGGCCGTCAATCTGAGCCTCGATCCGACACGGAGCAAGCCTCAGAAAATCGCGGTAATCGGCTGGGGCGTATTCTTCGTTATCTCGTTGCGCTGGGGCGCCGAATTTGTTCGCAAGTGGATCGACCGCCGCTTTTTCCGCGACGCCTACAATGCCGAGCAAATCCTCGAAGCTCTGAGCGACGAGGTTCGGTCCATCGTCGAGAAACGCCCGCTTCTCGAAAGAGTTGCCACAACCATCGCCGCGTCGCTCCACATCCCCCTCGTGGCAGTGCTCCTCGAAGAAGGGGGCTTCTACCGCCCCGCCTTTGCTCTTGGCTTCCCCGCTGCTCTCGTCGCCGATTTGCCAGACTCCGGTGCCACGGTTCGTCGCCTCAAGCAAGAGGCCGGCCCGGACCGCGTTTACCTGGACGACGAAAATTCCTGGGTGAACAAATCGGAAATCTCAGAAGACGAACGCCATAATCTCGCTTCCCTGCAGCCGCAACTGCTCCTGCCTCTCATGGCAAAACAAAATCTCCTTGGTATCATCAGCCTCGGCGAGAAACGTTCCGAAGCCCCCTACTCCAGCACGGATATTAGGCTGTTGAAATCCGTGGCGACGCAAACCGCCCTCGCCCTCTCGAACGCCGAGCTGACCTCCGCCATTGCCGTCGAAATTGGCCGCCGCGAAAAACTAAACCGCGAAATAGAAATCGCACGCGAAGTGCAGGAGCGCCTCTTCCCTCAGCGTCTCCCCGAAATCGCCGGCCTCGATTACTTCGGCTTCTGCCGCACCGCGCTCGGCGTCGGCGGTGATTACTACGATTTTCTCGCTCTTCCCGACGGCAAACTCGGCGTCGCTCTTGGCGACGTTTCCGGCAAAGGCATCGCCGCCGCGCTCACCATGGCCAGCCTCCAAGCCTCTCTCCGCGCTGACGCCATGCGCGCGGGAAACGACATCGCCAGCCTGATCACCCGCGTCAACGCCATGCTCTACGACGCTTCCACGGAAGATCGTTACGCCACGCTTTTCTACGCTCAATTCGATCCCGCCACCCACCGCCTAAGCTACGTGAACGCCGGGCACTGCCCGCCGATTTTGTTGCGCGCCCACGCAAGGAACGGCGCCGCCGAACGTCTCAATCAAGCCGGCGGAACGGTCGTTGGATTGTTGCCGGAATGCGCTTACGAGCAGGCGGAAGTTACCTTGGCTCCCGGCGACTTGCTAGTCATCTATACGGACGGCTTCAGCGAAGCCATGAACCCCAACCTCGAAGAATGGGGCGACAAGCGCCTCCTCGAAGCGGTCTCGAATTGCAATGGCCTTCCCGCAAAAGATTCCATCGCCAAAATTATGAAAGCCGCCGACGCCTTCGCCTCCGTCGCTCCTCAAAGCGACGACATGACCCTTGTCATTCTCCGCGCGCTGTAGCTCACAAATCATTTGAGCCTCACCAAACTGCAGGCGTACGCGCACAAACACCATGCCTGGCGGGGCTAGCGCCCCATGCGAGTCACCTGTCACTAATCGCCAGTTACCTGGCACTAGCCGCTATATCTCGCTCAATTCCGCAACCTAATTCTTGTAAGGCAGATATCTCCACATGTCGTTGAGGTAGCGAATTAACATTTGCAGGAAAACCGGGTTGGCGTGCCGTTCAGTCGCGAACCTCGAAAAGCAAATCAACCACCCCGCATATCCAGCGCCGGATGCATCCTTCAGGCACTTAGCGAGCGGCAAAGTGATCCACTACTGTTCACGGTGTTTCACCTGATACCCGGTGCCTCGCACGGGACGGCCTGGCCGCTCATCGGTGATCGCTCCGTCCCAGATCACCGGACGTCCATTCACAAAAACGTACTTCACGCCCACGGAATAATGCATCGGATCAGTGAAAGTAGCGACGTCGCGAATGGCTTTAGGATCGAACACCGCGATGTCCGCAAATGCTCCCGGACGGAGAATGCCGCGATCCAGCAATCCAACGCGGCTCGCCGCCAGTGAAGTCATCTTGCGCACCGCCTCTTCCAAGCTCATTGTGTGTTGCTCACGAACATATATTCCGAGGACGCGCGGAAATGTTCCAAACGCGCGCGGGTGCGCCTTGGTTTTGCTCAGAGGGCCGTCCTCCGCCTGAGCTTCGGAGTCCGAACCGTACGTGACGATCGGGTTAGAAACCGCCGCCTGCACGTCTGCTTCATCCATGATGGAGATGATCTGCTGCGTGCGGCCGTGATCCGCCGTGAGTATTTCCATTGCCACGTCTTTCGGATCCTTGTTCTGCTGGCGGCCAATTTCTTGCAGCGTCATGCCTTCATACTTTGTGAGCTCGGGATTCATCAAGCCGACTACCGCGATGCCGGAGCCATCTCCGCCCGAACCGAGCCATTCGTTTTCCCAAGTAGTACTGCGCTGATCCATTTCTTTCTTTATGCGCTCGCGCTGAACCGGGTCGTTGAAGCGGGCAATCATCTGGTCGATTCCGCCTTCGGAAACCCACGGAGGAAAAGAAGAAGCCAGTCCGTTGCTGGCGCGCGTGTAGGGATAAACGCTGGCCGCCACGTCGATCCCTTGTGCGCGAGCCTCCTGGATGCGGCGAAGCACCTCCGGCATCTTTCCAAAATTTTCGTGATAGGCCGTTTTGAGGTGCCAGATCGTTGTGGAAATGTTGGCGCGCCGGGAGATCGCGAAGACCTCATCCAGGGAGCTGAAAATGGCGTCGGTTTCCGAACGCTGATGCGTGAAATAGACACCACCATATTGGCGGGCGACCTTGGCCAATTCCACAATTTCATCCGTTGAGGCAAAAGTGTCCGGAACATATTCGAGAGCTGTGCTGATCCCCAAAGCGCCGTCCTGCATCGCCTGGGCGACAAGCTGGCGCATCTGCTCAAGTTCTGCCGGTGATGCGGGCCGATTGATCGTTCCCATCACATAATTGCGGACGCCGCCCGCTCCCACAAAAGTTCCCAGGTTAATGGCGGATTTTGTCCGTTCAAAATGTTGGAAGTATTCGTCGAGCGTCGACCAATCCAGTGTTACGCCATATTTCTTCGCGACTTCTTGGATCTCTTTTTTGAGACGGTCGTTGGTGGGAGCGATCGAGCTCCCCTCGCCGGTGATTTCTGTGGTCACGCCCTGTGTGATTTTGCTGGCCGCGCGATTGTCGACCAGGATGTTGAATTCCGACTGGCCCTGCACATCGATAAATCCTGGCGACACCACGAGACCCTTTGCGTCCAGCCGTTTTCGAGCCGACGCTTTGCTAAGGTCGCCCATGGCGACGATGCGATCGCCAGAAATGGCAATGTCCCCTGCTACCCACGGGGCGCCCGTGCCATCGACGATGTGCGCCCCCGAGATGATGAAGTCATACTCCGGCCCCTGTGCCGCGGCGAAGATGGGAAGAAGCAGGAACATCAAGGCAACGCAACGAGCAAAATGCAGGACTCTGCCGTTCAAAGGGCACCTCAATCCGGTTGAAATGAGCATCGCGCGCCATTCGGCGCAATCGGGCTATCCGTTTCACCGGACGTATAGTCGCATGGTCATGCTCCAAGCACTAGCTCGAATCGGCGCTCTGAATCGCCCGATCTCAATCCAGCGCAAAGATAGAGATCGTCACTTCGGCAACTTCTTTTTCGGCAGGCTGATTTTTGTTTTTTTCCCGATCGGCCGCGCGTGCCCCTTCCAGAAGGAATCCACCGCGCCTTCGGCCAGCCAATCCAAACTTACGCTCGATCCAAAAATGTGCCGGTACAGCATGGGACCAAGCAACAGCGCCACGCCCAGATCCTCGTCCAGAACGGCGGGAAATACGCCTCGATTCACTCCCCGTCTGAGCAGGGTTTTCAAACTTGTGCGCGCGCGGTCCATCACCCGCGTCTTCCACGCCCGGCCGAACGCTTCATTCCGGGCCGAATGCGCGATGAGGTGCGGCGTCAGCTTTTTGATGATGGCCGCTTTTTTGCGGGATGGTTCGTACTTTAGGAAAGCTATGAGGTCGGCTCTTAAATCTCCGGAGTCCACTTCCGGCGCACCTCCATCGAGTTCATGAACAAACTGCATCACTTCCAGGCACAGCGCTTCCTTGTCCGCCCAGTGTTTATAAATCGTCGCTTTGCTGACGCCGGACGCCGCCGCAATCGCGTCCACGCTTGTCCCATCAATGCCCCTGTTCGCAAACAGCTTCGTCGCCGACTCCAAAACTCTGCTGTGTGCCCGCGCGCTCAATCCACGGGACATCTTCTAAATCTCAATCTTTGAAAATCGCCAAGCGCCGAGGCACAGCAACCCGGCTGCCACAATCGCAAGCACCACCACATCCAGCAGCGCTCCGAAATGCGCCGTTCCAATCAGCGCCGCGCGCAATCCATCCACACCATATGACAATGGATCGAGAGCCGTCACGAACGCCAGCGCCTTCGGCAAATTGTTCAAGGGAAAGAGCGCTCCTGACAAAAAGAAAATTGGCAGCACCAGAAAATTCATAATCAACTGGAATCCCTGCATATCCTGCAAGCTCGATCCAATCGACGTCCCCAGCGCCGCGAAAACGATCGCGATCATGGCCATAAACCCAATCCCCACTGGGATTCCCGTCCAGCTCACCGGCCGGAATCCCGCAATCAGGCAGACGATCACGATCAGCAGCCCCTGCAGCATGGCCACCGTCGCTCCGCCCAGAGTCCTTCCGATCATCACGTTGATCCGCGGGACCGGCGCCACCAGCGTCTCTTTCAAAAATCCAAATTGCCGGTCCCAAAGCAGCGCGATGCCGGAAAATACCGACGTGAACAGTATCGCCATCCCAATAATTCCCGGCGCCATGAACTGCAAATAGCTTCCGCCTCCCGCCTTCTGGAACACCGGCCCCAGGCCGAATCCCAGCACCAGCAAATACAAAAGCGGCTGGCCGAGCGAGGCAATGATCTGCACTCGCGATCTCGAATATTTTTTCACTTCCCTCAGCCACAAAATATAAATCGCATTCATCGCCGTGCTCCTCCGCGCCACATCTTCGCCATTTGCCGCAATTGATCCGCCGAAGTGGCCGCTTCTTCCCGGATGGTCGACCCGGTCAGCGCCAGAAAAGCCTCTTCGAGCGATTGCGTGTTCGTCTTTTGCTTCAATTCCTCCGATGTTCCTATCGCCACGATACGCCCGTGATCGATCACCGCGATCCGGTCTGCCACTCGGTCTGCCTCATCCATATAATGCGTCGTCAAGAACACCGTCACGTGGTCTGCTTCGTTCTGCCGCTTTACGTGCGTCCACAATTGATTCCGGCTCTGCGGGTCGAGCCCCAGCGTCGGCTCGTCCAGAAACAGAATCTTCGGCGTATGCAAAAATCCGCGCGCAATCTCCAGGCGCCGCCGCATTCCGCCGGAAAACGTCTTTACCAGCGCGTCTTTCCGCTCCCACAACTCAAACAGCTTCAATAGTATTTCTGCGCGCTCCCGCCGTACTTTGCCTGGCACGTGATAGAGCACCCCGTGCAAATCCATGTTCTCCCAAGCCGTCAAATCCTGATCCAGGCTGGGATCCTGAAACACGATGCCAAAGGTCTTGCGCACGTCGTTCTCGTGCGTCGCTGGATTCATGCCATCCAGCTCCACCGTCCCGCTCGTGGCCTTAAGCAGCGTCGTTAGCACTTTGATCGTCGTGGTCTTCCCCGCGCCGTTCGGCCCGAGAAACGCGAAAATCTCGCCCTTCGGCACCTCGAACGAAATATTGTCCACCGCCGCGAAGTCCCCGAACTTCTTCACCAGATTTTCCACGCGAATCATTGCGCTCACGCTACTCTCCCTGTCCATCCTCGGAGGAAGGATACTAAACGGTTTAGTTTAGTATGTCAATTTCCGCGCGGACGCGCGGCGGATTCAATCGGCTCGACGCAACACCAGATCGAAGTCCGTTTGCAGCGGGCCGTACGCCCGCGCCTCCCCGAAAAGCAAATCGCCCGCTGCGGATATCCGCAACGGGCGAAATAGAATCACAAATCACTCCGAAGCTGGAGCGACTCAGCTGGCGGAGGTTTCTGGTTCTTCTTTCTTGGTCTTTTCCTTCTTTTCCTTGACCTTCATCTCGTAGCCGACGATCTCGAGAATGGCCACCTTGGCTCCGTCACCCACGCGGATTCCCGCGTGAATAATTCGCGTGTAGCCCCCGGCGCGGTCCGCGAACTTTGGCGCAATCTCACCGAAAAGTTTCTGCGTGACCGCAGGCGTCATGAGGTACGCCGCCGCCTGCCGCCGCGATTGCAGCGTGTCGCGCTTGCCGAGCGTGATGATCTTTTCCGCCACCGGCCGCGCCGCCTTCGCACGTGTCAGCGTGGTCGTTATCCGCCCGTGCTCGAACAAGTTGGTCACCAGGTTTCGCAGCGTCGCGCGCCGATGCGACGGATTGCGTCCAAGTTTTGAACCAGAATTAAGATGCCGCATCGTCTGTCCTTTTATCGTCCGTCAGTTCGCAACGGCCCGCTCTCTCAAGCGGGCCGTGAAAGTGTTTTTGCTCAAGCTCGCAGCCAGCACATTCATATCCGAACTGTCGGCTGTAAACTGTCAGCTGTTAGCTGCTATTACAGTCCGCCGGAGATGGAATCGTCCGCGACAGGCGGCGCCGTCTGGCTCGGCAGCGGCGGCCAGATAATCCGTCCGTGCTCGTCGAACTTCATGCCCAGGCTGAGGCCCATCTTGGTCAGTATATCCTTGATCTCGTTGAGCGATTTGCGGCCGAAGTTTTTCGTCTTCAGCATTTCGTTCTCGCTCTTTTGCACGAGCTCGCGGATCGTCTGGATATTCGCGTTCTTCAAGCAGTTGTAGGAACGCACGGAAAGTTCCAACTCTTCCACGGAGCGATCCAGATGCTCGAGCCGCGGATCGTTGGCGATTTCTTGCGGCAATTCCGGCATGTCCGTCGGCTCTTCGAAGTTGATGAAGATGCTCATGTGATCTTTCACGAGCTTCGCAGCCAATCCGATCGAGTCCTGCGGCGTAATCGCGCCGTTGGTCCAGACCTCGATCATCAGCTTCTCGTAGTCGGTCATTTGGCCGAGACGCGCCGCTTCCACCGAGTAATTGACTTTGCGCACCGGCGAATGGACGCTATCGACCGGAATGTACCCAATCGGCAGGTCTTCGTCGTAGTTGCGGTCCGCGGCCACATAGCCGCGGCCATTCTTGACGCGCATTTCGATTTGCAGTTTGCCGCCTTCGCTGACTGTCGCGATATACACGCTCTTATCGAGCACCGCGAAGTCCGCGTCTTCTTCGATTTGCGCTGAGGTCACCGGACCAGGATGGTCGACGTTGAAGAAAATCGTCTTCGGCAGATCCGTGTTCAGCTTGATCGGCACCTGCTTCAGGTTGAGGATGATGTCCGTCGCATCTTCCACCACGCCGGGAATCGAGGAGAATTCGTGCAGCACTCCTTCGATTTTGACGGCCGTGATGGCGGCGCCTTCAATCGAGCTGAGCAACGCGCGCCGCAGCCCGTTTCCAACCGTCGTGCCCCAGCCGCGCTCAAACGGCTGCGCGGAAAACCGCCCGTACTTCTCGGTTAGCGATTCCAGCTCGGATGCAAGGCGCTTTGGTTTTTGAAATCCCTTCCACATCGTGTTCCTTCCTTCTGGCCGTCGAAACTATCGTCAGCCTAAAACCCAGCTAATGTCCGGTCACGCCGGACGCGTACGGCGCGACACGCCGCAGGTCTGTAGAGGAGGGGCTTGCCCCTCCCGCTCTTATTTCGAGTACAGCTCGACGATGAGCTGCTCGTTAATCGGCGGCGTCTGCACGTCTTCACGCTTCGGCATAGCCACAACCTTGGCTTTGAACTGTTCGCGGTCCTGTTCGAGCCACGGCACCGCGCTCTGACTCTGCGCCACATTGCGCGCTTCGAGCACCATGGCGTTCTGATGCATCTTTTCCTTGATGGCCACTTCTTCGCCGACGGTCACGAGATACGAAGGAATATTGACCTTCTTCCCGTTCACGCGAACGTGCCCATGCAGCACGAGCTGGCGCGCCTGCGAACGCGATGACGCCAATCCCGCGCGCCACACCACGTTGTCCAGACGTCGCTCGAGCGTGATGATCAGGTTTTCGCCCGTCGGACCCTTGGCCCGCACAGCCTTTTCGAAGTACGAGCGGAACTGCCGTTCGAGCAATCCGTACGTGCGCTTGACCTTCTGCTTCTCGCGCAACTGCAAGCCGTAGCCGGCGACCTTCGGCCGCCGCGACTGGCCGTGCTGTCCCGGAATGAAGTTGCGCTTCTCAATCGCGCACTTCTCCGTGAAGCACCGTAAACCTTTCAAAAACAGCTTCTGCCCTTCCCTGCGGCACAGGCGGCAGACTGCATCTCGGTGTCTTGCCAACTTCTATTCTCCCTTCCCAAAACTCTGGTGAGACTGAATTGCTTCTTTGTCTCGTTGAATCTCTTGGTTCCTAAATTGGTTCATAAAAAAATTCATCAAACGCGGCGCCTTTTCGGAGGACGGCAGCCGTTATGGGGAATCGGCGTTACGTCGCGAATCAGCACAATGTGCAATCCAGCCGCGGCCAGCGCGCGCACCGCGGACTCGCGTCCCGAGCCCGGCCCTTTCACACGCACTTCCACGCTCTTCATCCCGTACTGGTCGCGCGCCACGCCCGCGGCCGCCAACGAAGCCTGCTGTGCGGCGTATGGCGTGCCCTTGCGCGAGCCCTTGAAGCCGATGGCGCCCGCAGAGGACCAGCACATCACGCGGCCATCCGTATCGGAGATGGTGATCTGCGTGTTGTTGAACGTCGCCGCCACGTAAACGATGCCATGCGGCACGACGCGCCGTTCGCGCTTCTTCTTGAACTCTTTTTTGCGCTTTGTTGCGGCTGCCGGTTTTCCCGGTGCTGCTGTTGCGTCGGGCACCGCGCCTTTTTGTTCTTTTGCCACTGTTCACTCCGTTTCAGTTTGCGACGAAATCTAAAATCATGATTCGGATGGGCACGGCGTGCCGTGCCCATCCGAGCGAAATTGTTAGCCCTTCTTGCCGGTGACTTTCTTCTTGGCTGCAACGGCGCCGCGGCGCGGCCCCTTGCGGGTGCGCGCGTTCGTGTGCGTTCGCTGTCCGCGCACCGGCAGATTGCGCCGATGCCGAATGCCGCGGTACGCCTGGATTTCGATCAGCCGGCGGATGTTCATCTGGATCTCCTTGCGGAGATCGCCTTCGACGCGGCCCTCTTTTTCAATTTCCTGGCGAAGATGATTCACTTCATCTTCCGTCAAGTCGCGGATCTTCTTCGTGTGATCCACGCCAGCCTTGGCGGCGAGTTTCTTCGCGCGCTCCTGCCCGATACCATAGATCGAAGTCAGTCCGACCCAAAGGCGCTTCTGCGGCGGAAGGTCTACACCTGCGATGCGTGCCATTCTCTCTCCTTAACCCTGGCGCTGCTTGTGCTTCGGATTGGTGCAGATTACCCGCACCACTCCGCGCCGGTGGATCACCTTGCATTTGTCACAAATCTTTTTTACCGATGCCCGTACTTTCATTGCCTTTTCCTCATTCCGGCCCCTCTTGGCGGCCAGAGGCTCGCCCGCAAGGCGTGCCCTGTAAACCAGGGACATTAGATGATCCAGCCCCTGCTAAAGTCGCAAGACCCAAAAGCACGGGTCTAAAGACCCGCCACTACTTGTAGCGGTAAACGATCCGGCCCCGCGTTAAGTCGTAGGGAGAGAGTTCTACTGCTACTTTGTCTCCCGCCAAAATCCGGATAAAATTTTTGCGCATCTTGCCGGAAACGTGCGCCAGCACCTGATGCTTGTTCTCGAGTTCCACGCGAAACATTGCGTTGGGCAGCGGCTCGATCACCGTCGCCATGACTTCAATGGCGTCCTCTTTGGGATTTCCAGAGTCGCCCTTTTCTTTTTTCTCGCGAATGGGTCTCGCCATATTCTCCTGCGTTACCAGCGCCGGGTTAAAACCCAGTTGCTGTCTTGCGCCTTGCTGACAGCGGCGGGGCAATCCCCGCCCCTACAAAACCTTTACATCACGGCCCGGCACTCTTACCACGACGGGCCGGTCATTTCTTTCGGCCGCGTCAGAATCCAGGGGCCGTTCGCCGTGACCGCCACGGTGTGCTCGAAGTGCGCCGACGGGCTGCCATCCGCTGTTTCCGCCACCCACTCGTCCCGCATCCGAACTTCCGGCCGGCCTGCGTTCACCATCGGCTCGACGGCGATGACCATGCCTTCTTGCAATCGCGCGCCGCGCCCTTCTTCGCCGTAATTCGGCAGGTTGGGCTCGTCGTGCATCTTCGTGCCGATGCCATGCCCGACAAACTCTCGCACCACCGAATACCCGTGCTGCTCGACCCAGCTTTGCACCGCATGGCCCACATCGCCGAGGCGGTTACCCGCGCGCATCTTGTCAATCGCGCGGTCCAGCGATTCGCGGGTGACATCCAGCAGCTTCTTCACTTCCGGCCGAATCTGCCCGACTGGAACTGTGACCGCCGAATCCGCGAAATACCCGTCCACTTCCATCCCGAAGTCGATCGAGACGATGTCGCCCTCGCGCAGCTTCCGCTTTGGCGACGGAATCCCGTGAACGATCTCGCCGTTGACCGAAGTGCACAGCGAGCAAGGATAACCGCGATATCCTTTGAACGCCGCTTTGCCCGGCTTGCCGGCGATTTTTTCCTCGGCAAACTTCTCGAGGTCCATCGTCGTCAGCCCCGGGCGAACCATATCTCGCAACGCCGTCAAAGTCTCGTGCACGAGAAGCCCGGCGCGGTACATCTTTTCCAGCTCTTCGGCACTGCGCAAATGAATCGCCATCGTTTCCACTTGCGGTCCAGCCCGGACCGTCTAATGCTTTCCGCGCGCGACCTGCAAAATTCGGCACACTTGCTGTTCCACGTCTTCGACGTCTTTTGAAGCGTCCACGTCTTGCAGCAGGCCCAGCCTCCGGTAATACGCCACCAGCGGTTCTGTCTGCTTGTGGTACGCCTGCAACCGCGGCGCAACAATTTCTTCCCGGTCATCCGGCCGCTGCAACAGCTCACCGCCGTCGATATCGCAGCGTCCTTCGACCTTCGGCGGGCGCTCGTAAAGATTATAAATCTCGCCCCCGGTCTTGCACGTCCGCCGGCCGGTGATGCGCCGCAGAATCAGCGCCGTATCGATCACCAAATGAATCACCAGCGGCCGTCTGAATCCGCCTTGCTTCAACGACTCGCCCAGATACTGCGCCTGAGCGACCGTTCGCGGAAAACCGTCGAACACAAAACCGTGCCAGCAATCCGGCCGCTCGATGCGTTCCCTGACCATCTTGAGCACCAGCGAATCCGAAACCAGTTCGCCGCGCTCCATGATCGGCTTGGCTTTTACTCCAAGCGGCGTGCCATTGGCGATGTGCTCCCGGAGCATATCGCCCGTCGAAAGGTGCGGCACCGCGTACTTGGCCGCAAGCTTTTTCGCCTGCGTGCCTTTCCCGGCGCCCGGAGGCCCGAGAAAAATCACGGCGCGATTGAGCTCTTCCGGCGGCCGCTTTCCCGGCACCGCTGGGCTCGTCGCCATGCTCTTACCGCCGGCCGCGCAACCGGCCCTTTCGAGCAAAGCCGTCGTAGTTCCGCATGACCAGCTGAGCCTCAAGCTGCTGGATCGTGTCCATGGCCACGCCCACGACGATCAAAAGTGACGTGCCGCCGAAATAAAATTGCACGCCCAATCCCTTCAAAACCCAGACGGGAAAGCGGCGGTCAAACCACGCGCCGATACCCCATCCGAGATGGTCAAGGTGAATGCCCGCGATCATCCATTCCGGAAGCAAACAGACCATTGCCAGATACACCGCGCCGATGAACGTCAGCCGCTTCAGGATTTTGCTGACGTGCTCGGAAGTGTTGCGCCCCGGCCGGATTCCCGGAATGAATCCGCCGTTTTTGCGCATGTTGTCCGCCAGCTCCGTGGGATTGAAAACAATCCCGACGTAGAAGAACGAGAACAGCATGATCATCGTGATGTACACGACAGTGTAGAGCGGCTCGCCCCAAGCCAGGCGGTCCTTGATGGTATTGACAAAAGCCCAGCGGCTTCCCAGGACAAGCGCGGCGGTCGCGGGAAATGCCAGCAGCGAACTCGCGAAAATCGGCGGAATCACCCCGCCGGAATTCACCCGCAAGGGCAGATAGGATGATTGTCCTCCCATCACTTTGCGTCCGATGACGCGCTTCGCATATTGCACCGGAATGCGCCGCTGCCCGCCTTCGACGAACACGATGAACGCTACGACGGCGATCATCACGGCCACAAGAAAGATGAGCGCAATCCCCGTAAACGGCCCCCAAGCCGCGGTCGTCGCCTTGGTATACAGGTCGTCGATGGCGCGCGGCAACCCAACCACGATGCCCACGAAAATAATCAGCGACATTCCGTTGCCGATGCCGCGCTCGCTAATCTGTTCGCCAAGCCACATGATGAACGCCGAGCCGGTCGTAAGCGTAAGAATGGTCATCAGCGTGAAAGCCAATCCCGGGTGATACACCAGCGACTGGCCCTGCATGTTCGTCGCTTGCAGCGTCGTGGCGATAGTCAGCGACTGGATGACGCTGAGCACGATGGTCAAATAGCGCGTGTACTGCGTGATCTTGCGCCGTCCAAGTTCGCCTTCTTTTTGCAGCCGCTCCAGGTACGGAAAAACCACCTGCATCAACTGCAGGATAATGGACGCCGTGATGTACGGCATGATGCCCAAAGCAAAAATCGTCATTTGGCGGAAATTGCCGCCGCTGAACAAATCGAAAATCCCCAGAACGGAACCTTGCGCCTGGTTGAAAATCTGGGTGAGCACACTCGCGTTGATTCCAGGCGTCGGAATGTGCGCGCCGATGCGATACACCGCAAGCAGTGCCAGCGTAAACATCACGCGGTTCCGCAAGTCCGGGATGCGGAACATGTTCTGGAGAGCTTCGACGAATCGTTTCATACGTTTGCCCTGCGATTCCCCGTTACACTGCGACGAAACACTGCTGCGATACGGCTCAAAATTACGCGACTACCTCGAACGTCCCGCCTGCTTTGGTGATCTTATCCTTGGCCGAGGCGCTGAAGGCATGCGCGTGAATCGCGAGTTTGGTCTTCAATTCGCCGTCGCCCAAAACCTTGATCGGGTCGGTTACCCGGCGCACAAAACCGTGCGCCCGCAACAAATCGGGAGTTACGGTTTCGCCGGCCGGAAAAACATTCAGTTCTTCCAGATTCACGACCGAATAGGTTACGCCGAACGGGTTATGAAACCCGCGCTTCGGCATGCGGCGGTGCAGCGGCATCTGGCCGCCTTCAAAACCGCGCCGGCGTGAATAGCCGCGGCGGGATTTCTGGCCCTTGTCTCCGGAACCGGAAGTTTTGCCCAGCTTCGAGCCTATGCCGCGCCCGACGCGCACTTTGCGGTGCCGCGAACCCTTCGGCGGGCGCAAATTCGACAGGCTGTACGCCGGCTTGGTCTGGCTAGCCTTTTTCGCGGTTTTGCGGCCGCGTGAAACTTTTTTCGCCATCGCTTTACTCCACCACTTCCACGAGATGCCGCACTTTGTGGATCATGCCGCGCACGGCCGGCGTGTCCTCCCGCTCGACCACTTGATGCATTCTGCGAAAACCAAGGCCGCGAATGCATTGGCGCATGTCATCGGTGCAGCTGATAAAGCTTACTACCCACTTCACCTTGACCTTGCCGCCCTTGCCTTTGCCAATTCTCTCTTCGCTCGATTTCTTTTTGCCGGCCATTAGTTGTTCTCACCTGCGGCCACTTTTTGATACCGGCCGCTGATTTCATCGACAGTCTTCGAACGAGTCTCCGCCACCTGGGCCGCGTCCTTCAGGCCGAGCAAAGCGGCGAACGTGGCTTTCACCACGTTGTGCGGATTCGAAGTGCCGAGGGACTTCGTCAACACATTGCTGATTCCCGCCACTTGCATCACTTTGCGCACCGGGCCGCCGGCGATCACGCCCGTACCATCCGGAGCGGGCTTCAGCAGCACTTGCGCCGAGCCGTACCGCCCGAGCACCTGGTGCGGAATCGTGGTGCCCTTGAGGTTCAGCTTAATCAAATTCTTTTTCGCCTGCTCGATGGCTTTCTTGATGGCCATGGGAACTTCGCGGGCTTTGCCCATGCCGAATCCGGCATGGCCGTGACTATCGCCAACTACGACCAGCGCCGAAAAGCTGAGATTCTTGCCGCCTTTGACGACTTTCGTTACGCGGTTGATGGCAATCACGTCGTCTTTCAGATCGGACGGATTCACCTCCAGAAGCCTGCGTACCGCTAAACTGTCTCGCAAAATTTGCTTCGACATAGGCTTAGAACTGTAACCCCGCTTCCCGCGCCGCGTCGGCGAGCGCCTTGACGCGGCCGTGATACTTGTACCCGCCGCGGTCGAACACTACTTTTGCCACTCCGGCAGCTTTAGCGCGATCGGCAATTGTTTTGCCGATGACCTTGGCTGCCGCAATATTTCCGCCACCCTTGAGACTCTTTTTCGTTTCGCCGTCAACGGAACTGGCCGAAACGAGAGTTTTTCCCGTGCGGTCGTCGATGACCTGCGCGTAAATGTGTCCGAGCGAACGGTAGACGCAAAGACGCGGGCGCTCCGTAGTGCCCTCGACGCGCTGGCGAACGCGCTCGTGAACGCGAAGGCGGTGCAGATTTTTCGATAGCTTGCGAACTCTTGCCGATGCCACTGTTTCTTCTCCTGAAACCTAAACCTTGCCAAGTTTTACTGACGGGCACAGCATGCTGTGCCCCTACAAATTCGTTCCGGCCAGCCGCGCAACACGCGCCGAACGGCAAATAAACTACGCGGTGCCACCAGCCTTGGCTCCGGCCTTGCCGGCCTTTTTCTTCAAACGCTCGCCAGTGATGCGCACGCCCTTTTGCTTGTACGGATCGGGTGGACGCAGCGCACGCATATCCGCGGCCACCTGCCCGACTTTGCCCTTGTCCGCGCCGCTGACGACAATGTGCGTCTGCTTGTCCACCGTGACCTGGATTCCTTCCGGAACCGGAAACTCGATGGGGTGCGATTTGCCAAGAGCGAACGCGACGATTTTGCCCTTGAGCTCAGCGCGGTAGCCGACGCCGACGATGTCCAAATCCTTCTTAAAACCCAGCGTAACGCCATGAACGGCGTTGGCGACGAGAGCGCGCGCGAGGCCGTGGAGCGCGCGATGGTCTTCGGTGTCCCGAAGAGCCGTGAGCACGGCGTCTTTTTGTTCGAACGTGATCCCGTGCGGCAGAGGCACAATAAGCTTGCCTTTGGGCCCTTGCACGTCGACGTGGCCGGGGTGCAGGCCGATTTTCACGCCTGCGGGAACTGGAATTGGTTTGCGTCCGATACGTGACATCTGTTCGTCCTTAGCTCCGAAAACTCAAAACATTAAAACTCTAAAAGACGGGCACGGCGTGCCGTGCCCCTAAAAAACTGAATTACCAAACCTCGCAAAGAATTTCGCCGCCTACTTTGGCTTTGCGGGCGCTGCGTCCGCTCATCAAGCCTTTTGGCGTCGTCAAAATGTTGATGCCCAGGCCGCCAACGACAGGGCGAATATCCGTTGCCCCGAGATAGCGCCGCGAACCGGGGCGCGAAATGCGCTTGATGCCGGTGATGACGCTGCGGCGGTCGGGCGTGTACTTCAGGAAGACACGCAGCATTTTGCGCGTCTTGTTTTCGTCCACCGTCTTGAACGTCGAAATGTAGCCCTCTTCCTTTAGGATGCGGGCGATCTCCGTCTTGAGTTTCGACGCCGGCACATCCACGCGCTGGTGCTTGGCGGCGGTGGCGTTGCGAATACGCGTCAAAAAATCGGCTATAGGATCCGTTTGCATCGTTTCTCCTGAATCTCCTACCAGCTGGCTTTCACGACGCCGGGAATCTCTCCCTTAAGCGCCATTCCGCGAAAACAGATGCGGCACATCTGGAACTTGCGGATATATCCCCGAGCGCGGCCGCAAACGCGGCAGCGATTGCGTACGCGCACTTTGAATTTCGGTTTCTTGTGGGTCTTTGCGATTTTTGCCAAGCGTGCCATTTATTGCGCTCCTCCAGGAACGCGCAGGGGAACTCCGAGACCTTTTAGAAGCTCCCGGCCTTCCTCGTCGTTCTTCGCCGTCGTCGTCAGCGTGACGTTCATGCCCTTGATTTTGTCCACGCGCGTGTAATCGATCTCCGGAAACACGAGCTGGTCGCGCAAGCCCATGGTGTAGTTTCCGCGGCCATCAAAAGCGTTCGAAGGCAGCCCGCGAAAATCGCGGACGCGCGGCAGAACCACGTTGCAGAGCCGGTCGAGAAACTCGTACATTTTTTCTCCGCGAAGCGTGACGGCACAGCCGATGGGCATGCCTTTGCGGATTTTGAAATTGGCAATGGACTTTTTGGCGCGCGTGATGATCGCTTTTTGTCCGGTGATCTGGCCGAGTTCGACCGCGGCGGTATCCAGCAGCTTGGCGTTCTGGCTGGCTTCGCCGAGGCCGATGTTTACCGTGATCTTCTGCAGTTTCGGAACGGCCATCTTGTTGTTCCAGCCGAAGCGCTTCATCAGCGCCGGCACCGTCTCGCTGCTGTATTTGTCGTGCAATCGCGTCTTCATTGCTCTTCTCTGCCTCGTCCTTTACGTGTCGAGCCTGTCTTTCCAGCCTTACTTATCGAGAGTAGTCCCGCAACGGCGACAGGCGCGCACTTTCGTGCCGTCTGGAAGAATGTTATGCCCCATGCGAGTGTGCTTGCCGCAGCTCGAGCAAACAATCATCACATTCGAAACGCTGATCGGGCCTTCTTTTTCGATGATTCCGCCGCTGATGTTCTTGCCAGGGTTGGGCCGCGTGTGGCGCTTGATAATGGAAATGCGCTCGACGACAACGGTGTTCTTCCTCGCGTTGACGGAAAGGACGCGCCCGGTCTTGCCGGCGTCACGCCCGGCGAGAATTTTGACCTGGTCGCCCTGGCGAATGCCGATGGAATGCCGTTTGGGCCGTTCATGCCGCAGTGTCATCGCTTACCAAACCTCCGGAGCCAGCGAAACGATCTTGGAGAATTTTTTGTCGCGCAGCTCTCTTGCCACCGGGCCAAACACGCGCGTTCCCACGGGTTCGCCCGCATCGTTAATCAAAACCGCGGCATTGTCGTCAAACCGGATGTACGTGCCATCCTTGCGCCGCCGCTCTTTCCGCATTCGAACGATCACGGCCTTCACGACCGTTCCCTTCTTTACCTGGCTTTCCGGTGTGGCTTCCTTAACCGACGCGGTGATGACGTCGCCGAGACCAGCTTGGAGTCCGGCGTCGCCACCCACAGGCATAATGCACATCAGCTTCCGCGCGCCGGAATTGTCGGCTACCGTCAGCCAGGTTCGCATCTGAATCATTGGTGTGCTCCCCTGTCCCGTTTACTGCGCCGACGCGTTCCGCGTCAGCACTTCCTTCAGCCGCCAGCGCTTCAGGCGGGAGAGCGGCCGCGAAGCCACAATCCTCACCGTGTCGCCTTGTTTCGCCGAACGCTGTTCATCGTGGGCGTAAAATTTCTTGGTGATGCGCACCACGCGGTGATACTTGGGATGCTGCACCAGCCGGATAACTTCCACCACAATGGTCTTTTCCATCTTCGCGCTGGTGACTTTGCCGGTGAGTATGGTGCGCTCGCCGCGCGTTTCGGCCTTCGCTGCTGCTGCCGCTGGTGTTTCGGTTGTCATTACGCCTTCCCTGCTGCTTGCGCCTTCGAGGCCGCCGCGATTTGCTGTGCGCGGAGGAGCGTCTTCACGCGCGCCAAATCCTTTTTCGATTCACGCAAGCGCTTCAGCGCTTCCGCTTGTCCGGTGGAAAGCTGGAACTTCAGCCGGAAAATTTGCTCCGTAAGATCTTTTTGCTGCGCTTCCAGCTCGATAGCGCCTGCTTCGCGAATTTTTTCGATGCGCTTTGGCATGATTACAGGCTCCCCGTGCGGGTAATGAATTTCGTGGGAATCGGCAGCTTGTGCGCCGCCAGGCCCATGGCTTGCTTGGCTGTGGCTTCGTCCACGCCGGACATTTCAAACATGATGCGTCCCGGCTTTACCACCGCAACCCACTTTTCCGGCGCGCCTTTGCCTTTGCCCATGCGCGTTTCCGCCGGCTTCTTGGTGAACGGCTTGTCCGGAAAAATGCGGATCCAGAGTTTGCCGCCGCGCTTGATGAACCGCGTGATAGCCACACGCGACGCTTCGATTTGACGGTCGGTAATCCAAGCCGCTTCCATCGCTTTCAATCCGTAATCCCCAAAAGCCAGATCGCCCCCGCGCCAGGCTTTGCCTGTGCGCCGTCCGCGCATCTGCTTTCTGTACTTTACTTTCTTCGGCATCAACATCGCTGTGTTCTCGCTTCCCTAATCTCTTCAGCCGCTTTGCGGCCGTTGCCAATTTTTATGCCGCCGCTACGGCGTCGCGTTCTTTCTGGATCTTCGAAGCGCGCTTTGGCACGTTCTCGCCTTGATAGACCCAGCACTTCACGCCAATCACGCCATACGTCGTTTGCGCTTCGGCGGTGCCGTAATCGATGTCCGCGCGCAGCGTTTGCAACGGAAGGCGCCCCTGCAAATACCATTCTTTGCGCGCGATTTCCGCGCCGTTCAAACGGCCTGCAACGCGGACCTTGATGCCTTTGCAGCCAAACCGAAGAGCGGAGTCCACCGCTTTGCGCATTGCGCGGCGGAACGCCACGCGCTTTTCCAGTTGCAGCGCAATCGATTCCGCCACAAGCTGCGCATCCAGCTCCGGCCGGTGCACTTCCTGAATGTCGATGTGCACTTCGCGTTTCGTGCGTTTTTGTACTTCCTGCTTGAGCTTGTCGATTTCCGCGCCCTTGCGGCCGATGATGATTCCGGGTCGCGCCGTATAGATGCGCACAACCAGCTTGTTGGCGGCACGTTCGATGTCAATCGAGCTGATGCCCGCGCTCTTCAAACGATCTTTCAGCTCGCGGCGCAGCTTCACATCCTCGTGAAGCAAGTCGGCGTAGTCGCGGTCAGCGTACCAGCGCGATTTCCATGGCTTGTTGTAGCCGAGCCGAAACCCGTAAGGGTGTGTTTTCTGTCCCATTACTTCTTCCCCTTTTTCGATGGCGGACGCTTGCCGACCAAAGCCTTGCGTACCCGCCGCATCGTTCCGCGCGCGCCTTTTTGCGCTTCCGCTTCAGCGATGTTCGCCGCCACGCGTTCGGCAGCCGCAACCTGATGTTCGGCAACGCCGACCCACAGATGCGCCGTGCGTTTCTGGTAGCGGAACGCCCGCCCCATCGGCGCGGGGCGCAGCCGCTTCCAGCGCGGACCTTCGTTCACGAAACAGTTCGAAACATACAGTTCATCGACATCGAGCGGCAAGCCGGAGTCTTCCGCTTTACGCTCCGCATTGGCAATCGCGCTCCGCAACACTTTTTCGATGTGCTTTCCCGCGCGTTTCGGCGTGTACCGCAGCGTTTGCAACGCGGCTTGCGCTTTCTGCCCGCGAATCAAGTCCATCACCAGACGCGCCTTTTGCGGCGACATCCGCACGTGCCTTGCGAGCGCGTGCGCTTCTATCAAACCAGATTGTGTCTGTGCCTCAGCCATCGCTTATGCCTTCGGCGCCGCAGCTGCGCCGCCTCCCGCCGTTCCGCCGCTTGCCGCCGCGCCGCCTGCCGGAGCCGCCCCCGCAGCCTTCTCAAGCGCTGCCTTCACGGCGTGCCCTTTGAACGTGCGCGTCGGAGAAAACTCGCCCAGCTTGTGTCCGATCATCTGCTCGGTCACATACACCGGAATGAATTTCTTCCCGTTGTGCACGGCGATCGTGTGCCCGATCATTTCCGGCACGATCGTCGAGCGCCGCGACCAGGTCTTTACTACTTTCTTTTCGTTCCGCGTGTTCAGCCCTTCGACTTTTTCACGCAGATGGCCGTCGACAAACGGCCCCTTCTTCAGTGAGCGTGCCATCGATTCCTTATTCCTCCACGCGGCGCAAGCGGCCCCATGGCGCGCGCCGCATCTTCTTGAATCCTCTTACCGGCCCCGGAACGCGATGAGACCTCGGGCAAAATGGGCACACAAACCGCGTGCCTTGCGCGTTCGGAATCCGCTCCACAATCACCGCCCAGCCCGGCTTGCACAGCTTGTACAGCACCGGCTCCGGCGGGGGCGCTACTACTTTCGTTGCGGGACGCACCGGCTTCATGCTTTTCGCTGCCGCGCCTTTTGCCGTTCCCTTGACAGGCCGGGTAACCGTCCGGGACGAGCGCTTTGCCGCCGCTCGCCGCAACGTTGTCCGCCGCCCTGCCGCTCGTGTTGTTCTTGTTGCTCTCATTGCGTTTGCTCTCACCGGGCTGCTTTGCTTTCACCGCCCGGCTTCCAGCGTTTGCTGCGTCACGCTTGTTCCTTCGCTTCCCTTACTTCCTTCTCTCCACAATGTTGCGGTCCGTACGCTTGTTGTTGCGCGTTTTCTTGCCTAGCGTCGGGAACGCCCACGGCGTTTGCGGGTGATTGCCCTTCACTTTGCCTTCACCGCCGCCGTGCGGGTGATCCACCGGGTTCATCGCCACGCCGCGCACCGTTGGCTTGATGCCGCGCCACCGTGTACGGCCGGCTTTGCCGAACGTTTCATTCTCATGGTCCAGGTTGCCGACTTGTCCGACCGTCGCCATGCAATCCAGCGAAAATTTGCGAACTTCGCCGGAAGGCAGCTTCACGAGAGCAATGTCGCCTTCCTTGCTCAAAAGCTGCGCCGAGCCGCCCGCCGAACGAACCACTTGTCCGCCGCGCCCCGGATTCAGCTCCAGGTTGTGGACCATCGTGCCGGGAGGAATGTGCTTGATCTGCAGCGCATTGCCCGGAAGAATGTCCGCGCCTTCGCCAGTCGAAACCGTTGCGCCCACTTCAAGCCCCACGGGGTGCAGAATGTAGCGTTTGTCGCCGTCGGCGTAGTGCAAGAGCGCAAGATTCGCGCTGCGATTCGGGTCGTACTCGATCGCCGCCACTTTCGCCGGAATGCCTGCTTTGTCGCGGCGAAAATCCACTTTGCGGTACTGCTTCTTATGGCCGCCGCCGCGGTGCCAGACCACGATTTCGCCGTGGTTGTTTCGCCCGCCGTGGCGCTTTTTCGGTTCGAGCAAAGCCTTTTCCGGCTCTTGCTTCGTGATGTGGCTCTTGTCCACGACGGTGATAAACCGCCGCGAAGCCGTATATGGATTAAAGCTCTTCAGTCCCATCGCTGCCTCTTACCTCTTACTTAATCTCGTTTCGCTCGCCGAGCCCCGCACCGCTCTCGCTGCTACAGGTTCTCCGCGTACTCGATCATCTTTTCGTCTTTGGCGAGCTTTACGTACGCTTTTTTCCAGTCTCGCCGGTAACCTTCGTTCTGTCCGCGGCGGCGCATTTTGCCCACGAAATTCGCGGTACGTACCGCGGCCACCTTTACCTTGAAAATCTGCTGGACGGCTTCCTTGATCTGCGTCTTCGTGGCGCTTGCCGAAACTTCGAACACCACGGTGTGCTGCGTTTCCTTCACGCCCAGGCCTTTTTCCGTGATGATCGGCCGCCGAATGATTTGATAGTGCGGGGCAGACATGATTTATTCCTTCCCCTTTTTCTTGGCCGGTTTTTTTGCGGCTTTCTTGGCTGCCGGCTTGGCTTTTTTCGCTGCTGCTTTTGCTTTCGGCGCTGCTGCTTTCTTTGCCGGAGCGGCTGCAGGTGCAATCGTTTCCACATCCGGAATGACGACGGGACGCTTCTCCGGATCGAGTGTGTGGCTCAACCGCACAACAGAATCCTTCGAAAGAATCACCAAGTCGTGCTTCAGCACGTCGTAAACATGCAAAACGTGCGGCGCGGCCAGCTTTACGCCCTCGAGATTCCGGCTGGCGAGTTCCAGATTGCGGTTTTCGCCATGCGAAACAAGCAACGCCGACTTGTGCCCGTTCAGCTTGTCGAGCGACTCCCGCAAACCCTTGCTCTTGTGCGTCTCAAGCTCCAGCGCATCGACAACCGTTAATTTCTGTTCCGCGAGCTTGGCCGACAATGCCGAGCGCAACGCGCCGAGCAGCATTTTCTTCGGCAACGCATAGCTGTAATCGCGCGGCTTCGGTCCGTGAACCGTTCCGCCATGGCGCCACAAAGGCGAACGTATCGAGCCAACACGCGCGCGGCCTGTGCCCTTTTGCCGCCACAACTTGCGCCCCGCGCCGCTCACTTCGCTCTTGTCCTTGGTCTTGTGGGTGCCCGAGCGAATTTCGCGCTGATACCAGCGCGACGCCTCGTGCAGCAAGTGCTGATTCACCTTCGCGCCAAAAATCGCGTCGGCGAGCTCCACTTCGCCCACTTTCTTGCCACTCAAATTGACTACGTCCACGACCGGCATAATTTCGCGTCCCTCTTCAAACTCAAAAAAATCTTACTGCGCTTGCTTCTTCTTGCGCGTCTTGCTGATAAAAATGTACGTTCCTCTTGGTCCTGGCACGGATCCCCGCACCAGCAGCAGGTTTTCCTCGGTATCCACTTTCACGACTTTCAAATTCTTGGCCGTCACCTGCGCATTGCCCATGTGGCCCGGAAAGTGCTGATTCTTCCAAACACGCGACGGAAACGAACTGCCGCCGATGCCTCCCGGCGCGCGATGAAACATCGAACCGTGCGTGGCATCGCCGCCCGCGTAGTGCCAGCGCTTCACGCCGCCCGCAAAGCCTTTGCCCTTGCTCACACCGCTTACATCGACTAGCTCGCCGGCCGTGAAATTCTCCACCAACACGCGGTCGCCGACTTTCGTCTCGTCTTTCGACTCCTCGATGCGCACTTCCTGAAGCACTTTCATCGGCGCGACATTGGCCTTTTTGAAGTGGCCCGTCATGGCTTTGTTCACGCGCTGGGGTTTCACGAATTCCACGAGCCCGAGCTGCGCGGCTTCGTAGCCGTCGTTTTCCTTGGTCCGGCGCTGCACCACGACGCACGGCCCCGCTTGCAGCACGGTGCATCCGACCAGCGTTCCATCCGTCTGGAAGATCTGCGTCATGCCCAGCTTGATTCCGATAATCCCGTTGACCGCCATCGCTTCGTCTCTCTCTTTCGCAGCGTGCCCTGCTTCTGGTATTGGCTGCGTCCCGCTGAATTTCTCTTCCGAACTTTTCCGTCTTCGTTCTTGCCGTCAACTGCCAGCTGTCAACTGTCCGCTTCTTGCTACTTCGCTGCTGCGTGCCCGAACGCCTTGATTTCCACATCCACGCCCGGAGGAAGATCGAGCTTCATCAAAGCGTCCACCGTATCCGGCGTGGGCTCGAGAATATCGATCAGCCGCTTGTGCGTGCGCATTTCGAATTGTTCGCGCGATTTCTTGTCCACGTGCGGCGACCGCAGCACCGTCCAGCGATTGATCGTGGTCGGCAGAGGAATCGGGCCTGCAACATCCGCGCCCGTGCGCTTTGCCGTATCCACAATTTCCTTCGTGGACTGGTCCAGAATGCGGTGGTCGTACGCTTTCAAACGAATGCGAATTTTGTCGCCTTGTCTCATTTAATTAATCCACAACCCTCTCTAAATCCGATTACTCGATGATTTCCGTTACGGCGCCGGCGCCTACCGTGTGGCCGCCTTCGCGAATCGCGAACCGCAATCCCTTTTCAAGTGCTACCGGCGTGATCAGCGTCACTTCGCAGCTCACGTTGTCTCCCGGCATCACCATCTCGACGCCGGTCGGCAGCTTCACGTCGCCCGTCACGTCCGTCGTCCGGAAATAAAATTGCGGCCGGTAGCCCGTGAAAAACGGCGTGTGCCGCCCGCCTTCTTCCTTCGTCAAAACGTACGCTTCCGCTTTGAACTTCGTGTGCGGCGTAATCGAGCCCGGCTTGCAAACTACCTGTCCGCGCTCCACGTCATCTTTTTCCGTGCCGCGCAACAGCAATCCAACGTTGTCGCCAGCCAGCCCTTCATCGAGCAGCTTGCGGAACATTTCCACGCCCGTCACAACTTTCTTCTGCGTCGGACGGAAGCCCACGATCTCGATTTCTTCGCCAACCTTCACCTTCCCGCGTTCGACGCGGCCCGTTACCACCGTTCCGCGGCCCGAAATCGAAAAAATATCTTCAATCGGCATCGCGAACGGCTTGTCAATTTCCCGCACCGGCTGCGGCACGTTCTTGTCCACCGCTTCCATCAACTCGTCGATCGACTTCTCCCACTTCGCGTCGCCATTTAACGCTTGCAGCGCTGAACCCTTCACCACCGCAATCGTGTCGCCAGGAAACTGGTAGGTCTTCAGCAACTCGCGCACTTCCAACTCCACGAGTTCCAAAAGTTCCGCGTCTTCCACCATGTCGCACTTGTTCAAAAACACGACAATGGCCGGCACACCGACTTGCCGAGCCAGCAAAATGTGCTCCCGCGTTTGCGGCATCGGTCCGTCCGTCGCCGCCACCACTAGAATCGCGCCATCCATCTGCGCCGCGCCCGTGATCATGTTCTTGATGTAGTCCGCATGTCCCGGGCAATCCATGTGCGCGTAGTGCCGGTTCGGCGTTTCATACTCGACGTGCGAAACCGCAATCGTAATACCGCGCTCGCGCTCTTCCGGCGCGTTGTCAATCGAATCAAACGCGCGGAATTGCACCTTCGGGTTGTGCTTCGACAGCACTTTCGTAATCGCCGCCGTCAGGGTCGTCTTGCCATGGTCAATGTGACCAATCGTCCCAATGTTGCAGTGCGGCTTGCTGCGCTCGAATTTCTCCTTGGCCATTGCCTTCTGCTCCTCAGTCGAATTCGTAAACCGACTAACTCAAACCCTGTCCTACTTCTCGCCCTTCTGTTTCTTGATCACTTCCTCGGCCAGCGCCGCGGGAAGTTCCGCGTAATGTGAAAAATGCATGGTAAACGTGGCGCGCCCCTGCGTGCGGCTGCGCAAATCCGTGGCGTAACCGAACATTTGCGCCAGTGGCACTTCCACCCGAATCACGTTGCTGCCCGCTCGATTCTCGGTGCCTTGAATCGCCGAACGCCGCGCGTTCAAATCGCCGAACACCGGTGGCATGTATTCTTCCGGGACGACAACTTCCACTTTCATGATGGGCTCGAGCAGCACGGGCTTGGCTCGCGCGCAAGCTTCTTTGAAAGCCATGGAGCCCGCGATTTTGAATGCCATTTCCGAGCTGTCCACGTCGTGATAACTGCCGTCGACTAAAACCACGGCGACGTCGACCATCGTGAAGCCCGCCAAAATTCCGTTGTCCAGTGCTTCGCGAATGCCAGCCTCAATGGGCGCAATAAATTCGCGCGGAATCGAGCCGCCAACCACCTTATCGATGAAGAGGAACCGGTGTTCCTTATCGAATTTCCACTTGCCGCCGGAACCGCCGGCGAATTCTTTTGCGATGGCGTCCAGTTCGTCGGTGGACATCTCGTGCATGTTTTCATGCGCGGCGCTGGGCATCGGATGCAGAACGATTTCGCAATGGCCGTACTGTCCACGGCCGCCGGTCTGCTTGATATATTTGCCTTCGGCTTCCGCTTTCTTGCGGACGGTTTCGCGATAGGCGACCTGCGGACGTCCAACGTTCGCCTGCACGTTGTATTCGCGCAGCATACGGTCCACGATAATTTCAAGGTGCAACTCGCCCATACCCGAGATCAGCGTTTGTCCCGTATCCGGCTCGGTGGAAACGCGGAACGTCGGATCTTCCTGCGCCAGCCGTTGCATCGCGATGCCCAGCTTGTCCTGGTCGGCTTTCGTTTTCGGTTCGATGGCTACGGAAATCACTGGGGCGGGAAAATCGATGGACTCGAGAATGACTTGTTTCTGTTCGTCGCAAAGCGTGTCGCCGGTAGTTACGCTCTTCAATCCCACGCAAGCACAAATGTCGCCGGCATAGACGGCATCGATTTCTTCGCGCTTGTTAGCATGCATTTGCAGCAAGCGGCTGATGCGCTCGCGCGTGCGCTTCCCGGGTTGTAAACGTAGCTGCCGGACTGCAATACGCCGGAATAAACACGAATGTAGGTAACGTGTCCGACGAACGGGTCGGACATGATTTTGAAAGCCAGAGCGGAAAACGGCGCGTCATCCGCCGCGCGGCGCAAAACCACTTCATCGTTCTCAGGGTTCACACCCTCGAGCGGCGGCACATCCACCGGCGACGGCAAATAATCCACTACCGCGTCGAGCAGCGGCTGAATGCCTTTATTCTTAAACGCCGAACCCGCCAGCACCGGCACGATCTTCAGCAGCAGCGTCGATTTGCGAACCGACTTGCGCATCTCTTCGACGGAAAGCTTTCCGTCCGTCAAATACTTGTCAATCACTTCGTCGTCGTGCTCGGCGATGTAGTCGACCATTTTGCTGCGATGTTCGTCGTAGAAAGCCTTGTCGATAGCCGAGCCCTTCAGCGCGGCGGCCACATCCGGCCGCGAATCCACGAACGCCTTGTCCCAAAGCTTTTCCACTTCGAAAATCTCGAATTTCGCGCCGAGAGTTTCCTCGAGCCACACAATTACTTTTTCCTCGATGAAATCGATGATTCCGATGAAATTATCTTCGCGGCCGAGAGGAAACTGCAGAGGAACGGGGTGGGCGCCGAGGCGTTGCCGAATCGTGCGGATGACGTGGTCAAAATCCGCGCCGGTTCGGTCCATCTTGTTCACAAAACAAATGCGTGGCACGCGGTACTTGTCCGCCTGGCGCCAAACGGTTTCCGACTGCGGCTGCACGCCGGCAACGGAATCAAACACGCACACCGCGCCGTCCAAAACGCGCAAGGAGCGTTCCACTTCCACCGTGAAGTCCACGTGGCCCGGTGTATCGATAATATTGACGCGGTATTTCTTGCCGAAGCGGTCCCAGGAAGCCGTCGTCGCAGCGCTGGTAATCGTGATGCCTCGCTCGCGCTCCTGCTCCATCCAGTCCATCGTGGCGGTGCCTTCGTCCACGGAACCGATCTTGTACGTTACACCGGTATAAAAAAGAATGCGCTCCGTCGACGTGGTTTTCCCCGCGTCGATGTGCGCCATGATGCCGATGTTCCGCGTGTCTTCGAGTTTGAAGGCCCGTCCCATAATCTGCTGCGCCGCCCCTTTGGTTTCTGTTGCCATTAATCTTTCGTTTCTCTAACTCTTACCAGCGATAATGCGCGAATGCCTTGTTGGCTTCCGCCATGCGGTGAACGTCTTCCTTCTTCTTGATCGCTCCGCCGCGCGCATTGGCCGCATCGATCAGCTCATCCGCAAGCTTGTCGACCATCGTCTTGCCGGAGCGCTCACGCGAATACTGCAACAGCCAGCGAATCGCCAGCGACTGCCGCCGGAACGGATTCACTTCCACGGGAACCTGATAGTTCGCGCCGCCCACGCGCCGCGTCTTCACTTCGAGGGTCGGCTTCACGTTCTCGATGGCCTTCTTGAAAATCTTCAAAGCGTCATCGTTCGTCTTCTTCGCCACCTGGTCCATCGCGCCGTAAAACACGCGCTGCGCCGTCGATTTCTTGCCTTCCCACATCATCGAGCAGATGAACTTCTCCACGATGTCGCTGGCGTAGACCGGGTCGGTCGCTTGCAGCCGCCGAAAAACGAGTCCTTTGCGTGGCATTGCTTTTTATCGCTCCTGAATCTCGCTGATTCTTTTCTGTTCTTCGTTACATCTTTACTTCATCACTTCTTTTATTTCTTACTTCGCTGCCGCAGCCTTCGGCCTCTTCGCCCCATATTTCGATCGTCCCTGCTTGCGATTCTCCACGCCCGCCGCATCCAAGGTTCCCCGCACGATGTGATACCGCACTCCCGGCAAATCCTTCACGCGCCCGCCGCGCACCAATACGATCGAGTGCTCCTGCAAGTTATGCCCAATGCCAGGAATGTACGTCGTCACTTCCACCGAATTCGTCAGCCGCACGCGCGCGACTTTGCGCAAAGCCGAGTTCGGCTTCTTCGGCGTTTGCGTGTACACGCGAATGCACACACCGCGCTTTTCCGGACAGCCCGCGAGCGCCGGCGACTTCGTCTTAACCAAAACTTTCTCACGGCCCATTCGTACTAATTGCGAAAACGTCGGCACAGTCGTCCTCTTTTTTTGACCGCCAAACGGTCAACTTTATGGGTGACCGCACAGCGGTCCACCAAATGCGCGCAAAACTTCTCGTGGCTCTCGCAAAGCGCGCACGCAAAAATGCGCGAGAGCACACATCTGTGCTGAAAGGTCTACTGCGAATCCGGAGATACAACCAGCAAGAAACTCCGTACGCACTCCAGAAGGCAGAACTATTCTTCTGGCTTCAGTTCGGAGAGGCTTACTCGGCTTTGCGGGGCTGGCGCCCCATTCCGGCCGCTCTTCTGTCCCATTCCGTCGTACTTTGTTCCGGGACCGAAGATATTTCCCTTCCAACCCACTCGACCGCGGAGCGGTCGCCCTCGTCAGGATAGAAACATCCCTGACAAAACAGAGATTATAAGGAAAACAACGTGCTCTGTCAAATTTCTTTCACAAGTCCCCAGTGGAAATCTCTGTGGGAATCAAGGACTTGGGCGGTTTTCCAGCCGGTCCCCACCCAAACCCTTGCCGGCCCACCATTTTCGCGCACTGGGCGACCCATCAGCGAAACAGGGCGCTAAAAGTAGCCCGCAGCGGAAGCTAATTTTCGCCTAAAATAATGATAACAAAAGTCTTAGTTCGAAGGCTCGCTCTTCTTTTCAATATCCGAAAACTCCTTCGGCCACAGCCCAAACGCCTTCAGCATCTCGTCCTGATGCTGCGCGAGCAGCATTTTAACCGTCCTCTCCGCTGACCAGGGCGCCGCAAAGCGCTCCGGGCGGTCGGCAATCCAGTAAGCCGCCAACGCCATCAGGGTCGTGTCTTGTGCCAATACGTCCGGCTTTACTGCCTCCAGCGCGTCTGCCGCCGAGTGGTGCGTATATTTATATTCCGGCGAATCCTGATCCATATTGATGCCCGGCAATCCCGCCATCGAAAATGGCAGCGTGTCCGTGCCATCTTCCACCTTATCCTCGACTTTAACTGCGTGAATATCTGTAAGCGAATCCGCGAATGGCTGGAAAACACTCACCAAATCGTCGCGTCCGCCCAACTGAAACGCTCTTACCGGCCCTTGTCCATTATCCAAAATCAAGCTGCCGAGATGATTCGGCATTTCCGCCTGATGCTGCTTGATGTAAGCGAACGAGCCATCCAACCCTTGCTCTTCTCCGGTAAACAAAACGAAACGAATGGTCCGGCGAGGTTTCATCCCGCTGCGCACGATCGCGTCCGCCGCACCCAGCGTGCAACTCGTGCCCATTCCGTTGTCCGTCGAACCCTCCGAAAGATCCCACGAATCCAAATGTCCGCCCACCACCAGCACTTGCTCCGGGTTTTCTCGCCCGCGAATTTCGCCCACCACATTCGCGCTCTGCACAGGTCCGCTGCTAAATGTATTCTGGATATTGAACCGCACTCTCGGCGTCAGCCCGCGCTCGATGTAGCGTTCCAGCTGCCCTTGATCTTCCGCCGTCATCGAAACCACGGGAACCGCAAAGTCATCGTCGAAGCCTAGAATTCCCGTGTGTGTCAGGTTCATCCCGGCCGCCGTCCCGCCGCCTTGTCCGCCGATCACCGCGATCGCCCCTGCTTTGTTGGCCGCCTTCAGAAAATCTCCGAACTCCGCGAACAATTGCATAAAGCCCTTGCTTGGCTGCCCTTTCGTAACGATCAGCGCGACTTTGCCGCTGAGCCGCGAAGCGTTCTTGATTTCATTGTCGAGGTCGAACATGTTTACCTCGACCACGTCGCCTTCCGCGCCGCCGGCGGGCGTCGAGCCTGTCCAGCCCATCGCATCCACATGCAGCGAGTGGCGAATCGGCGTCAAGAGTTCCGCCTGGGCCGTGCCGCGCGTCCATCCACGCCACAATTGCCATTTCTCCGTGTGAACATTTTCGAGCCCAATGGCGCGCATTTTCGCTTCGCCCCATTCGATCGCTTTTTGCGCTTGCTGTGAACCCGTCACGCGCGCGCCGACGTCATCGCTTAGCTCCGTCAGATAATGGAAAGCATGTGAATCCAGCATTCCTTCGCCCGCAATCTTGACAAGGGCCGGCTTGGTTCCGTCTTCATCCGGTCCTTTCGCCGCCGGCTTGTTCTCCGCCCGCACAGCGAGCGCTGCAACCAACCCCACAACCGCAATTCCCCCAAGAATCTTTCGCATTCCGTCTTCTCCCAGTCCGCAAACGACACAATTCGCCGCACAAGACTCTATCACGCCCTCAGACGCACGACCTCCAGTTCCGTCTCACCCTCGTAGGGGCACGGCATGCCGTGCCCTCTTTCTCTTTTTCCTCTTTCTTTTTCTTTTTCCTTCTTTCACTCTTTCTCTTTCTTTCAGCCTAAATTTTTCCTTTTCCCTTCTTTCCCCCTCCTCCCGTTCCCCGGCCAAATCGCCCGCATCCTTCACAATCCCATTCAGTCGCGCCCGTGTATCCCGCGCAACCCCACCCAATCCCACGCTTTACGTCTCTTCCCTCCCGGCCCTAAACTCCCTCCGAGGCCATCTTGAAATCGATCCGCGCTCTTCTTTCCACAATCTCCGCCGTGGCAATCTTTTTTCTTGCAGCGTCCAGCGCGATGCCGCGCCAGACGGAATCTCCAGCTCAAAAGCCTCCCCAAAAATCTTCGGAAAAGATTCAAGACAAATCCCAGGGTAACCCCGCGGCGAAAGCCTCTCCAGAAGTTCCCGCCGTAATCGAACTCCTGGAAACTCGCATCCGCTTCGAATCCAACGGCGACAGCCATAAAGAAGTCCACGCCCGCGTCAAGATCAACGACGAACTCGGCGTCCGCCAATTCGCCCGCCTCAGTTTCGACTTCAACCGTTCTTTCGAACAAATCGAAATCCCGTTAGTCCGCATCACCCACGCAAGCGGCGGCACCGCCGACGTCCTGCCCAGCGCCATCACCGATCAGCCCAACCCCGTTGTCGCCAATGCCCCCGCCTATCAAGACGTCCGCGTCAAATCCGTCCGCATCCTCGGCCTCGAACCTGGCGACACGCTCGAATATCGCGTCATCACCACCACTTCCCACGCTCCGCTCGCCCCCGATTTTTGGCTCGACCACACCTTCGACCGCTCCGGCGTCGTCGCCCACGAAATCTTCCAAGTCGACGCTCCCGCCTCGCGTCTGCGCATCCGAATTAATCAAGACACACCCACCACCATCGAAAAATCGGGTGATGGCGACTCTTCCCGCGTCTCTTATCGGTGGGATTTGAAACAGGACGGCTTAAAACCAAAGGCCGACAGCGAAGAAACAGAAGATCTCGTGCTGACGACTTTTTCCTCTTGGTCACAGCTTTCGAACAGAATTGCGAAGACCGAATACAGCGGTTTTTCCACTTTGATTTATCAGAAGGCCGACGAAAAGGGCGGCCCTCAGCACACGATAGGCTCCCCCGAATCTCTTTACCGGCTCGTCTCGCAGAAGATCGTCACTATTGACCTGCCTCTTGAAGTTTCTCTTTCTGTACGCCGAGGGGCAGAACAAATTCTCGATTCTGGCTATGGAACATCCGAAGAGAAAGCACGGTTGCTCTCGATACTGATGACCCAGCTTGGCCCTGAGCCGCGAATTCTTATGTACGGTCGTGGCCGCCCGCTTGAAACGGAGTTGCCTCGCCCCAGTCTCTTGGCAGGAGCTATGGCTCTTGTGTCGGTGGATACAAAGCAGTTTTTCCTCGATCCTGGCCTCGAGGTCTCGCCGTTCGGCGTGATCCCAGCGAAACTTCGTGGCTTGAAGTCATTGAACATCAGCGAGTCGTCCGCCGATACGGACGATTGTTTCACCACAATTCCCGCTGATCTGCCTTTTTCGTCTGCCCAACGCGTTTCCGTGCAGGCCACCCTGAGCCCAGAGGGCTCGCTGACCGCAAAAATAAAATATGTCATGCGCGGCGACAACGAACTGCTCCTCCGCATGGCCTTCCATCAATCGCCAAAGGAAAAATGGAATGAAGTCGCGCAACTGCTCGCGCTCTCCGACGGTTTCCGCGGTCAAATCACGCATGTGACTGCATCTGATCCGTACGAGACGCACGATCCATTCACCGTGGAATACGAAATCGCGCAGCCGAAATTTGTAAACTGGTCAAAAAAGCCGCTGCGCATCCCCGCGCTTCTTCCTCTGCTCGGCCTCCCGGATCCAGCGGGAAAAACCGCGGCCGGCGCCGCCTCTAAGCCGATCGATCTGGGCACGCCTCTCGACGTGGAAGTGAGCGCGACTGTTCGTCTTCCCGCAGGAACAACCGCACGTATCCCGACGGGCACAACCCTCCAACGCGATTTTGCCACCTACACTTCGCAATACTCCGCGAAGGAAGCGACGATCACCTCTACACGCCATCTCAATTTTATTTTGAAACAAATTCCCGCCGACCGCGCCAACGAATACAACGCCTTCTTGCAAGCCGTCCAAAACGACGAGTCGCAGTTCTTCACGCTAGAACGCGCAGAAACCGCCACAGCCAAACCACAAAAGCCGTGACCGGGAACTGAAACTATCGAAAAAGGATGGATAGCCGTGGTGTGAAACTATTTAATTCCGAGGATTTCTTTTTCCTTCGCGGCGCAGAGGTCTTCCACTTTCTTCGTCTCTGCATGTGAGACTTTCTCTAATTCGTCCAGCGAACGCTTCTTCTCGTCTTCGCTGATCTTTTTATCCTTTTCGAGCTTTTCAATCGCTTCCTTGATGTCCCGCCGAATATTCCGCACCGCCGTCCGGTGATTCTCAAGCACCTTGTGCAGCTGCTTTACCAAATCCTTTCGCCGCTCTTCCGTCAGCGAGGGGATCGGCACGCGCACCACTTTGCCGTCGTTCGTCGGATTCAGTCCCAGGTCCGACGTGCGAATGGCTTTGTCGATCAACGCCACCGCGCTCGGATCCCACGGCGAAATCACGAGCATCGTTGGGTCTGGCACAGTCAGGCTGCCAAGCTGGTTCAGCGGCATCGGCGTCCCGTGATAATCCACGCGCACATTGTCCAAAAGCGATGCGTTCGCGCGCCCCGTGCGGATCGTCGCAGCTTCCTTGCGGAAATCATCGACCGCTTTTTCCATGCGCGTCCTGGCCGCCGCCATCGCATCCCTTGTTGTTGCAATCGTCGTCATAGCGTCCTCGGCTCGATTTTCTTCGTAATTTATTTTCGCAGTTTATTGCAGTTTATTAAGGATGACACCGATTCGCACCCAAAGCGCTCCGCGACTGCTCAGTCACGCTGCCCCCGCGGCCTTCATACTAATTCAGCGCCGGCGTCACCGAAGACCCCACGCGCTCACCCAGCACCACCCGCCGAATGTTTCCGTGCTGGTTCATGTTGAAAACCACGATCGGCATTCCATTGTCCATGCACAAGGAAATCGCCGTCGCGTCCATCACCTTCAAATTCTGGTTCAGCACATCGCGGTAGGTAATCTCCGCGAAAAACTTCGCTCCCGAAACTTTTTCCGGATCGGCATCGAATATCCCGTCCACCCGCGTCGCTTTCAGGATCACGTCCGCCTTGATCTCCATCGCGCGCAATGCTGCCGCCGTGTCCGTCGAAAAATACGGGTTGCCCGTTCCCGCCGCAAAAATCACGATGCGCCCCTTCTCCAAATGCCGCATCGCGCGCCGCCGGATAAACGGCTCGGAAACCTGCCGCATCTCGATGGCGCTCAGCACGCGCGTAAACACGCCCTCTTTTTCCAGCGCATCCTGCAACGCCAGCGCATTGATCACCGTCGCCAGCATGCCCATGTAATCGCCTGTCGAGCGGTCGATCTCAAACCCCTTTTGCCGCGCTCCGCGGAAAATATTTCCCCCGCCCACCATGATGGCGATTTCGACCCCCAGCGCATGCACCTCTTTCAGCTCGCGCGCAATCGCCTGGATCGTTTCTCCGTGAATGCCGAATCCCTGCGGTCCCTGCAGCGATTCGCCGGAAAGTTTCAACAGGATGCGCCGGTAAGCCAGTTGCGCATGTCTCGGCGTTCTCTTCGCAATCTTCTTTGCTGCCTTTTTAGTTGCGGCCATGGCCCCCCGGTCAGCGCTCTTTAAAATCCTCGGAATTGTAACAAACTATCCCCGCCCCGGCACCTTATGGAGTACGGTAGCCCGGCTGACGCTTTCGAAAACCATCCCATTCCGGCCAGAAGGTTCGTGGACCTTCCGTGCACATCACACAAAAAAAGCGCCCCGGTGAAGTCGGGGCGCTCTTGGTTGTTTTCTCCAGCTCTTTCGTTATGCGCTTGCGGGCGCTGGAACTGGCTCCGTTTCTGGTCCCGCTCCGCCCGGCCCGCCAATCTCGCCCACCTTGAAGCGTACGAACCGCCGTATGGAAATGTTCTCGCCCAGCTTCGCGATCGCTTGCGTAATCATTTCCCCGATCGTGACGCTCTCATCCTTGATGTAGTGCTGCTCGTACAAGCAGTTTTCTTCGTAAAACTTTTCCATCTTTCCCGTCGTAATTTTCTCGACCACGTTTTCCGGCTTGCCCGTAGCCAGCGCCTGCGCGCGATAAATATCGCGCTCCGCCGCGAGCATCTCCGGCGTCACTTCTTCGCGCCGCACATACCGCGGATCGAGCGCTGCGATATGCATCGCGATGTCATGGCAAAGCTGTTGGAAAGCCTCCGTGCGCGCCACGAAGTCCGACTCGCAGTTAATCTCAACGAGCACGCCAATCTTCCCGCCCGCGTGGATATAGCTGCCCACGAGCCCTTCGCTCGCTTCGCGCTGCGCTTTTTTCGCTGCCGCCGCCTGCCCCTTTTTCCGTAAAATCTCAATGGCTTTTTCGATGTTTCCGGCGGATTCAACAAGCGCCGCGCGGCAATCGCTGAATCCCGCGCCCGTCCTCTCGCGCAACTCTTTCACAAGATGTGCTGGAATCTGCATGGCTGGCTGTTGTGTGCTCATCCTTTTTTCTCTTCGCTGATTTGAATTCTCTTATTCAATATCGTTGTTTGCAAAACGGCCCACCCCGAACCGCATGGGGCGGGCCTCACGAAACTTCTACCCGCGTAATTTGTTTAGTGAGACTCCGCGTCTGGTGGCACCGTCGCTGCAGCAGCTTCGGCGGCATCGGCGGGTTCAACAGGCGCATCCGGCGGAGCTTCGACAACCGCTCCCTCCACGAAGTCGCCTTCCTGCTTCTCATACTGTTCGTACGCGCTCGTGTCCACATACTCCACGCCATCGACAATCGCCTGATCTTCCGCCGACTTCTGCTCCGCCACTTGCGATTGCTGATAAGCCGTATGCCCTTCGAGCACGGAATCCGCAATCTTCGTCGTAAACAGCCGGATCGCGCGCAAAGCGTCATCATTGCCAGGAATAATCCAGTCCACCACGTCCGGATCGCAATTCGTATCCACGACCGAAACCACCGGCACGCCCATCCGCCGCGCTTCCTTCACCGCAATCTCTTCCGCGTTCGAATCGATCACGAACATCGCATCCGGCAGCTGCGACATGTTCTCAATGCCTTCGAGGTTCTGGTTCAAATGCTTCATTTCGCGGCCCAGCCGCGCTTTTTCTTTCTTGGAAAGCTCGTTGATCCGGCCGTCTTCCGTCATGGCTTTCAGCAGCTTCAGCCGCTTGATCGACTTCTGCAAAGTCGCCCAGTTCGTCAGCGTTCCGCCCAGCCAGCGGTGGTTCACGAAATACGCCCCGCAGCGCTTTGACTCCTCGGACACCGCTTCCTGCGCCTGCCTCTTGGTGCCTACAAACAAAACCGTTTTTCCTTGCGCGGAGAGATCGCTCACGAAGCGGCTCGCTTCGCGGAACATTTTGAGGGTTTTCTGAAGATCGATAATGTGAATGCCGTTGCGTTCTCCGAAAATATATTCCTTCATTTTCGGATTCCACCGCCGTGTCTGGTGGCCAAAGTGAACTCCGGCCTCCAGCAATTCTTTCATCGTAATTTCTACTGCCAAGTTTCCTCCTATTAGGATAGCTGCTTGCAGTGGCTAGTTTTGCCTTCGTAGCGGCGGGCTTTAGCCCGCCACCTCTAAGACGAAACACAAACCACAGAACAACCTATTGCCGGCTCCTTGCCGGCCGTGATCTCGAAAGGTTTGCCCGCGCATTCCCTCCGGAGCTCGTTGCAACTAGCTTCCCGGCTTTTCACCAGTCACTAGTCACCAGTCACTTCCCTACCGCTTGGTGAACTGGAATCTCTTGCGCGCGCCCTTCTGACCGTACTTCTTCCGTTCCTTCATCCGCGAATCGCGCGTCAAAAATCCGTTCTTCCGCAACGCCGGCCGCAGCTCCGGGTTGTATCGCGAGATCGCTCGCGACAGTCCCATGCGCACAGCTCCTGCCTGCCCGCCAACGCCGCCGCCGTGCGCGGTCACTTTCACGTCCACCTGATCCGCAAGGCTCGTAAACTTCAGCGGCTCGGTTGCATCATGCTTCCAAGCATGATTCGGAAAATAATTCGCCACCTCGCGTCCATTGATCGTGAACTTGCCGCTACCCGCGCGCAAAAAAACACGCGCTACCGACTCTTTGCGTCGCCCCGTTCCAAGAAACCAAGCTTGTGTGCCCGCAATGGGCGTACCAGTAGAACTCAACGTTCCTCCTAAAATAACCTGGTTCCAGACACCCGGAACCACTCAACTCCACGACGGTTTTGCTCCCTGCCTAAGGCACCACTTAGAGGTGACCACTACGCGGCCACACTTTTCAAGGAACAGCAACGTGCAGAATCTGTGTAGCACAGCCAATCCTGGCTGTGCTCTTTGCTGCTACCAGCAGTGGGGCAGACTTTCAGTCTGTCTTCCCTGCCGATGCTACCAGGCCCCAACCGCCTGCGGCTTCTGCCCAGCATGCCGCGCCAATCCCGCCGCATCCCGGTAAACCCGCAATTTCTTCGCTCGCCGAGCCCGCAGCTTGTTCTTGGGCAACATCCCCAGAACCGCCTCGCGAATCATCCATTCCGGCTTCGTCTCGCGCACCCTCTTCGCCGGAACCGCCTTCAATCCGCCAGGATATCCGCTGTGCGAATAATAAATCTTTTGCTCAACCTTGTTCCCGGTCATGCGAACCTTGTCCGCATTGATCACCACAACGTGATCCCCCGAATCCAGGTACGGCGTAAAACTCGGCTTATCCTTGCCCATCAGCATCCGCGCAATCTTCGTCGCCAGACGCCCCAAGACCTGGTCCGTCGCATCTACCACGAACCAGTCCGCGCCCACCTTCAGCGCTTCCGCTTCTTCTCCCTTAGCTACGTACGTCCTCATTGCCGTCAGCCACACCTTTCCCTATAGAGACAAACGCTAATCTTAAAGTACAGCCCGCATCCTGTCAACGCGATTCCCGGCCACCACTCACCCGTTCGGATTTCATTCAGGTTGTTCCCAACAGCGGCAAGCTATTTCTTCGACGCCCAATTTTCGACTTGTAAGCCGCTGATTCGGCGGAATTCTTTTTCGTTGTTCGTCACCAAAATTAGCCCCGCCACTTTGGCATGAGCCGCGATCCAAAGATCATTGTTGCCAATGGGGATACCTCGACGCTCCAACTCCGCTCGGATTCGTCCATATTCCGTGCTGGTGTCCTCAGGCAATGCCAGCACAGGTACTAGAGAGGTAAGGTCGTTGACCAACTTTAGCGAACGCTCCCGCTCCTGGCTCCGTTCAGCTCCATACAACAATTCGCCGTGAGTGATCACGCTCATTGCGGCATCCCCCGCTTGAACAGCCCGAAATCGTGCCGCGACCTGAAGTGATCTCCTCTGTCGGAGGTAAATCAGAATGTCGGTGTCGATTAGAAATCTAGGGCTCACTACAACCCCTTGCGCCGCTGCGGTGGCGTGTCCTTCCGTCCTTCGGGAAACATGTCATCCGGCATGTCCGCCAGAATTTCTAAGACTCTTTCGAGTCCCTCGCTCTTTTCGCGGAGCACAATCTCATCGCCGCGGCGGCTGATTTCCAGCTCCTTGCTGTTTACCCGGAATTTCTTCGGCAATCGCACCGCCTGGCTGTTCCCCGACTTAAACACGCGCGCCGTAGCCATCGCTCACCTCCTTCATTGTATATACGCTTGGGGATATACAAAGTCAATCTCCTGCCCTCTTCTGTGTGCTCTGCGGTCTCTTTGTAAAAACATTCCACTCCAACCGACATTGTCGCGCCCATCCGTTAAATCGTCGCCAATTGCGACCGCCGCCCTGCCGCATACTCATTCAACGCCGCGTTAGCACGGGTGATGATCCCAAGCGCATCCGCCATCGCCCCCAGATCCGCGCCCCGCAAAACAAAATACATCTCCTCCTCACCCAATCCCGTATAGACCCGATTCCCCATACACCCCAAACTCAAAATCGCCCCCATCTGCAGCGAAGCCGGCAACGCCATGCATGTCGGCCGCCCCAAAGCCGGCGCCCCACTGCCCACCCCCGCCCGATTTGCCGCTTCACTCAACAGCATCGCCCCCGCGGGCTTGCACGCAAACAAAACCACATCCGGCGCCACAGGCGTCTCTCCCAAAGGCGCGTACACAATCGCCGCCGGCGCCTTTGCCAGCCGCGGAATTCGCGGCAATTCCTCAGGCTTCACATATCCCAAATCAAACATCATCTTCAGCGTCTGCTCCGTCTCCTTCTCGCGTTCCGGCGATAAAGCAATGTTGTGCGTGTACGCTCCCACCGCGCAGTTGAAGTGATTCTCCGGCACCGTATAAAAAACCCCTCCATTCGCCGCCAATCTCCAGAAGCTGCACCCCGAAGGCTCCGTTCCCTCAAACTTCTTCACATCCCCCGGCGCTGCCTCCAAAAACGTCACCGCCACCGCCCGCCGCGCCAATTTCACCGCCGCCGCAATCTTCTCCTCCAACGCCTTCCATTCCGTCCCTCCGCTCATCGCCTGGTTCCTCCCCTTCCGCCCGCAACCATACCACGCACGTCGCGCATCTCCGAAAACAGCTGCCTGCTCCGGCCAGTTTTTTGGCGTCGGGCGTTAAACGATGCCACCTCTCACTCGTCTAATTCTTCGTGCGCACAAAACGCGGGAACTTCTCCGGCCGTTTGGGAGTATACGGGGAGAGGTGCGCGGGAGGGATGCAACGATGACTGAACTTTGGCGCGACATCCGTTACGGCTTGCGTCTACTCTGGAAGAGTCCGGGCTTCACTTCCGTCTCCCTCCTCGCTCTCGCCCTCGGCATCGGCGCCACCACCGCCATCTTCAGCCTCCTCTACTCCGTCCTCCTTGCCCCGCTCCCCTACATCGATAGCGACCGTATCGTCATGGTCTGGTCACACGATAAAAGCGGTGAGCGCAACGGCACATCCCCCAGCGACCTCCTCGACTGGCAAAAGCAAGCCACCGTTTTCGACTCCCTCAACGGCTGGACCGGCGAAGGCTTTACCATCTCCACTCGCGACTGGACCGAACAAGTCCAGGCCAGCCGCGTAGCTCCCGGCTGGTTCGACCTCCTCTTCAGCCCCAAGGTCACTCTCGGCCGCCATTTCGTTGCCGACGACACCCTCCCCGGCAACGACCACGTCGTCATCCTCAACAACAAATTCTGGCGCGACCATTTCGGCAGCGATCCCAGCGTTGTCGGCAGAAAGCTCCGCATGAGCGGCGAACTCTATACCGTTCTCGGCGTTGCCGCTCCCAGCCCCTCTGACGTTGGTGATTCTTCTATGAACGTCCCGCTTTCCTTCAAACCCGACGAGATCAAGCGCGAAAATCATTTTCTCCTGGTGATGGGCAAGCTCAAGAGCGGCGTCACTCTCGAAGCCGCCAACTCAGAGATGGCCGTCATCGCCAAACAGCTCGCGCAAACCTACCCCAAAACAAATGCCGATCTCACGGTGACCGTCGAGCCCCTCAAAGACGACTTTCTTCCCAAGCAAACTCGCCTCGGCCTCTGGCTAATGATGGGAGCCGTCGCCTTCGTCCTCCTGATCGCCTGCGTCAATATCGCGAACTTGCTCCTCGCATGGGGCACCGCTCGTCAAAAAGAAATCGCCGTTCGCGCCTCGCAAGGCGCTTCCCGCGCCCGCATTTTCCGCCAATTCCTGATCGAAAGCCTTTCCTTGGCATTGATGGGCGGACTTCTCGGAACCCTTCTCTCCGTAGCTCTTCTTCGCGGAGTAATGAGCCTCATGCCCAGAAACCAGCTCGGCATTCCCTATGAAGCCGACCCCCACCTCAACATCCAAGTCCTGCTCTTCACCCTTGGCGCAACGCTTCTCAGCGGCGTCCTCTTCGGCTGCTTCCCCGCTTGGCATGCCGCCCGCCAAAACATCAGCGACATGCTGAAAGAAGGCGGCCGCTCCTCCTCCGCTGGCGCCAGCCATAACCGTCTTCGCCGCGTTCTCGTCGTCGCCGAGTTCGCTCTCGCCTTAATCCTAGTCGCCGGCGCCGGCCTCATCCTCCGCAGTTTCTGGAATGTCACCCAGGTCGACCTCGGCATTCGCCGCGACCACGTCCTCACCTTCAGCGTCCCCATCCAGCACGAACGCACCTCCAGCGCCGCGCAAATTCGCTCCATCTACCGCCAACTCGAAGAGCGCATCGCCGCCGTGCCCGGCGTCACGAAAATCGCCATAGCCCCCGGCCTTCCCACGAACGGCGCGGGCCGCCTCCATTTCACCATCGCCGGCCAGCCCTCCGATGACACCGACAACAACCCCAACAAAGAACCGCAGGCGATGATCAATACGGTCACGCCAGGCTATTACGAAACCTACGGCATACGTCTTACCCGCGGCCGCTATCTCGACGCCCGCGATCTCGCCGGCTCTCCCCGCGTCGCCATGGTCAGCGAAAGTTTTGCCCGCCAATATTTACCCGGACTCGACCCACTCACCCAGCGCGTTAAAATCGTCGAGCTTGTCCCCGACAAGAATCCCCCCTTCGGCGCCCCTGTCGAATGGCAAATCGTCGGCGTCTTCCACGACGTCCAGTACGAAAGCCACCCAACCACCACCGGCTCCGCCGAAATTGACTTTCCTTTTGACCAAAGCCCCTGGCCCTTCACCACCATGGCCGTCCGTACCAACGGAAACCCCAGCTCCGTCACTTCCGGCATCGCCGCCGCCATCCGCTCCGTAAATCCCGATTTCCCCATGACGCGCGTCCGCACCATGGACCAGGTCATTAGCGAATCCCTCGTCACCGACCGTTTCACCGTACTCGTCTTCGGCACCTTCGCCGTTCTCGCGCTTGCACTCGCCGCCATCGGCATTTACGGTGTCATGACCTTCTCCGTAGCCCAACGCAAACACGAAATGGGTATCCGCATGGCCCTCGGTGCAGGCAGCTCCCACGTCCTCAAGTTGGTTGTGGGTGAAGGCATGTGGGCCGCCCTGATAGGAATGGCCATCGGCCTTCCCGGTGTTTACCTGGTTGGAAAAACGCTGAAAAGCCTCTTATACAACGTCGGCGCGCTGGATGTCCGAGCGCTCGTCGCCGTCACCCTCGTGCTCTTAGCGTCGGCTCTCGTCGCCTGTTACGTCCCAGCCCGCCGCGCCACAAGAATCGACCCGTTAGCCGCCCTCCGCCAGGAATAGCGCGCAGGGCGCCAATAGACGTCCAAGCTGACCCACAATTTTCAACGGCACTTGTTCGTCGGGTCGCCTTCCGCCATCATCGCTTCCAGCACTCTCTTCTCCGCAAGGCCCGGCACGATCCCGGTCACCTGCGCCTCTATCACCACCTCATTTTCCTGGTTCCTGAACACCGCTTCCGCTTTCGCTCTATTCCGCTCATCAAGCTCCGTGACGGTAAGAGTACATTCGATTCTGTCTCCAAAATACACCGGCTTCTTAAAACGAAAATTCATCCCTGATGCCAGCCACCCAATTTGCCCGCCGATTTCCGTCAGTAAGCTGGCCACCAGAAGTCCGTGGCAAATTCGCCCACGGAATTTCTCCGCGGTTGCAAAGCGCTCGTCAAAATGCACCGGGTTATAGTCCCTGCTGATCTCCGCAAAAACCAGCGTCTCTTCTTCCCTGAATGTGCGTGACACAACAAACGTGTCGCCCAACTTCAAGCCGGCAATCGTTTTTTCTCGGATGTACGACATGTCCCTTGCCCCTTATCCCCGTCTTCTTCGAATCCGCCGCCAAATCCGAAGCCAGTTCTCAGTTCTCAACTCTCAACACTCGTCCCTCCACACCCTCTGCGCTGAGAAACACATTCCGCATCCCCGCAATCCCACCGGGTGTTTCGCATGCTGATTTAACTCAGGAAATAAAAACTTTGCCACTCACCGTTGGCTCCGGGATTTTCTCTTACCAATCGACGCGCTGAATTCCAGCCACCACATCGAAGTGCCGATCCCGGCTCAAGAGCGGAACTCCGTGTTGCCGGCAAAGCGCCGCAATCCACAAATCATTCGTTGGAATTGGCTTTCCGGCCTGCCTCAGTTCCACGTTGATCGTTGCGTAGTAATGAGTCGTCTGCTCGGTAACGTCCAGCACGACGCAATCCTGGATCAGATCGTCCAGCCACTGTCGATATCTAGCTCTATGCCTCGATTGAGAGATCCCATAGCGATATTCCCCGATAACCACTACCGGCAGCGCAAGCTGTTGCGCGCCAGCCAATATCCCCACGACGCCCGCATGTTCTTCCGCGGCAGCGGAAAGAGCGTTCGTATCCAAGATCAATCGCGTTTCTCCGGGCCCCACATCTGTGGGTCAATTTCCTCAAAGGTTTCCGCGATGACTTTGTCGATCCGCTCGTTCTCTTTTTGAAGGTCCTTCAGTTTCCCGACATGTTTCATCCATGGCTTTTGCCCCGCTGTGGGAGCCATCTTTAGCTTGTCCTCGACAGCCTCGGTCACGAATTGCCGCAAGGGTATTCCCTGCTCCGCCGCCTTCGACTTCGCCCGCCTGAAAACCTTGTCCGGTATCTCCAGCGTAGTCTTCATCTCTCCCATATTCCCATATTTATGGGACCCCGGTCAACCGCCCCGCTTCCTCGCTCAATCCTTCTTCTCGGCGCTCTCTGTGACCTCTGTGTTAAGAAAAACATTCCGCTTCAACTCAAATCCATCAAGCCCATGGGGAGCATCTGGGACAGGCATCGTGGGCACACAAGACGTTTCTGCCAAGTGCCGCATCCTTTGGTTTGCAAGAAGTAGACCCCGGGCATGCGACGCAGCCACACGGCTCGCTATTTATTTCGGCTGCCCGCTTTTCCTCAATGATTTCCTTTCCACGGGCTCTCGCTTAAACGTCGAGTAGTCCAGGAATGCCAGGTATGCCGTCACCAACCGGTACGTTTGGTAATAGTCATCCATCCGGATCTCTGAGATTGTGTCTTTCCGCGTGTGAAGGATATGGGCATCCCACGTCTTCTGGCTTAGCGAATGGATCGTAATGCTCGGGATGTTCACCGCGCCAAATTCCACCGAATCCGAAGTGCCGACCTCAGCGATGTCAACCGCGGAAATCGGCAATTTCAGTTGATTCGCAATGAATATCAGCTTTGCTCTTAATCTTTTATCTGCATAGCTCCACCAATATTCCGCAGGCGCCAGACCTAGCACATCCATATTTACCATCGCATCCGTAAGGTCCTTCTGCGCCTCAGTCATTTGTTGCACATAGAATTTCGACCCGATCAATCCCCGCTCTTCCTCGCTGAATCCCACAAACACGTACGTGTGCCTACGCGGCTCTTCTTTCAGCGCCTGATATAAGGATGGCAATAAGGACGCACCGCTCCAATTGTCCACCACACCGTCGCCAACGGGAACGTGATCGTAGTGCGCCCCGACGATAATGGTTCTTCCAGAATCCCCTGGCAGTGTGCAAATAACGTTTGGCAACGGCCATCCGCTTACTGGCTGTTCGGAAAGATCCTTTTCGCCGCAACCCACTTCCGCAAACAACTCCATCTGCGTCCGCTGCCTCCTCGCGTCGTCCCCTCCATACTTATTCAGTCGCCCTTCCACGACTTCCCGCGTCACAGGCACAAACCGGATCGCCACTTCCTGCCCATAGACCGCACTCGCCAGCAAAAACTCCACCACCGCGCAGGCCAGCTGCCATCCTATAGTGCGGGATCTTCTCGTATGATTTCTTCGAAACGTACTCCTTATCACCTTTTCGCTCTCTTCCTGAATTCTACGGCTAAACCTCAAATCTCTCCGCTCGGCTCGCTGCTCGCCTTCGTTCACTCTGAGCTTGGCGTTTCTTCCCGCTCTCCCTTAGCACCAAACAATCTAGCTAATTTCGCACCTCAATTTCCGGCCCATCCCCATTCCCCTCATCGACTTACACCACCGGTACACGCCGTTCGAATGAGTACCAGAAAAGAAATGACTTGACAAGTCATCAGAATCGCCGTACCATAAAGCCTGGATTTCTCTCGCCTGCGCTCTTCCGGGGCTGGATACGTTTCACTCCCTTCCTCTAATTCAGCACCATCCTCTTCTCGCTTCCAGCCGCTCGTCGCTTCCGTGACACGCAGGATCTCCCGCAACTCGATTCCCTTCATGGCTTTACTTCATAACTTCCGGACACCCCCGGGTGGGGGGCACGCCACCTAATTTCAATCTGAGGACTAAAATGAAACCACACACGCAAGATACCCTATCGCTCGAACCCAATGCTTCACCTGCACACAACACGACCCAGGGCCGCCAACGCTGCCGCGCTCGCCGTCGCGACCTCAAGCAGTGCCGCCTCTATGCGCAAGACCCGGCCACCAACCTTTGCGCCCGTCACACCACTTACGGCAAAACCTCTCCTTACGAACTGCAGGACTCCACCGATCTCTCCAAGGAAATCTTGGTCGTAGACAACGGCAGCTACGGGACCACGGAAAACATCAACTCCCTGCTCTCCAATGTGGTCGAGCTGATCGCCAAGGGCCGCATCTCGCCACGCCGTGCAGCCGTCATCACCTATGCCCTCAGCCTCATGCTCCGCAGCATAATCGTCTCGGACCACAAGGCCGCTAATGCGCATTCCCAAATCATCTTTGACGACCCATGTGCCAGGAGCGACGAGGACCAACCCACTGCCAAGCCGCAGGAACAAAACAACGCAACCGTAGCGGACCCATATTCGCGCCCCCACACCTAACCGGTCGGCCGCGTCCTGCATGGAGATGGTGCATATGACTACGGCGATTAGAAAAAAGTGTCGGCGATCGTAGGGGCACGATACATCGTGCCCTCCCCTGCGATCATCGTGCCTTCTCACGCCGCTACTGCGCGGAACGCTTCCGAATCCTCACATCATTGCTTCGTTTCGTCTGTATCTCATCCCTCGACGTGCGCCAAAAACCCCGGCGCCTTTCTGAATTTCGTCGCCTGCTCAAACGCGTATGCCAGCTTGATCAAAACCGGTTCGCTCCACGCCCGCCCAAAAAACGAAATCCCCACTGGCAAACCGAAATCAAATCCCGCCACCACGTTCACGTTTGGATACCCGGCCACCGCCGCGAACTCCGAACTCCCTCCGCCGAACGCGTCCCCATTCACGATATCCGTCAGCCAGGCCGGCCCACCCGTCGGCGCAACAATGGCATCAAGTTTGTGCTTGTCCATCGTCGCGTCGATCCCCTCTTTGCCCGCCAGCTCATGATTCTTCGCAATCGCATCGACATATTCCTTCGTCGTCAGCGGCCCCTTTGCTTCCGCCTCCAGAAAATTTTCCTGTCCGAAATACGGCATCTCTTTCTCCGCATTTTTCTCGTTGAAATCAATGATCTCCTTCAGCGTCTTCACGGGTGTGTCCGGCCCCAGCCACGCCAGATACGCGTTCAGATCCGCCTTCAGCTCGTACATGAATCCCAAAAACTCGGTCCTGCCGAATTTCCCGGACGTCGCAAATTCCACCGGATCCACCAGCGTCGCTCCTTGCTTCTTCATCGCTTCGAGAGCCGCTTCCATCAATTTGTCCACCGCCGGATTGAACCCAAAAGCCTTCCGCAACACCCCGATGCGCGCTCCCTTCAACCCACCGGCATCCAAAAACGGCGTGTAGTCCGTAAAGGATTTTCCGCTGCTCGCTGCCGTCGCTTTGTCTTCGGAATCCACCCCGGTCAGCGCTCCCAGCAAAATGGCGGCATCGCGCACGGTTCTGCACATCGGTCCTGCCGTATCCTGCGTATGCGAAATCGGAATAATATGCGTGCGGCTCACCAGCCCAACCGTCGGCTTGATCCCCACAAGTCCATTCGCCGAAGACGGGCACACGATCGATCCATCCGTCTCCGTTCCAATTCCAATCGCCGCAAAATTCGCCGAAACTCCCGCCCCCGTTCCGGAACTCGATCCGCACGGATTCCTGTCCAGGGCATATGGATTTTTCGTCTGCCCGCCGCGCCCGCTCCATCCGCTGATCGAATGGTTCGAGCGGATATTCGCCCACTCGCTCAAATTTGTTTTTCCCAGGATCACCGCGCCCGCCGCGCGCAATCTCTTTGCAACAGTGGAATCCGCTGGTGGCTTCGATCCCACCAGCGCCAGCGATCCCGCCGTGGTCTGCATGTGGTCCGCCGTCGCGATGTTGTCCTTGATCAGTATCGGAATTCCATGCAGCGGTCCGCGGGGCCCTTTTTCTTTTCGCTCCTTGTCCAGCGCTTCCGCAATTTCCCTCGCGTCCGGATTTATTTCAATCACGCTGTTCACCATCGGCCCGCTCTTATCGATCGCCGCGATGCGCTCGAGATATTTCTCCGTGATCGATCGCGCGCTATATTTTCCGGACTTCATCCCCTCCTGCAATTCGCCAATCGTGATCTCGTCGAACTCAAACGCTGGAACTTCGGCAGCTCGCGCAGCAAGCTCCGTCCGGCTGGACGCCTTAGCCACAGGCTGCAAGATCGGCGCCGCCGCAGCCGCCACTCCTCCCAGCAGGCTCGCCTTCAGGAATTTGCGGCGCTCGGCCATTGCCGGCCCTTTCTTTTCGCCAGAACCGCCAAACCCATTCTTCGTTTCTTTTTTCATTTTAAAATCCCCCGGATTCTTGAGTTCGCATTGAGCGCAGGGATAGTACGCCAAAAATCCCTTGTGCCGCCCCTAAAATCTTGCCTCGCCAGCGGTTTGCGCCTTGGAAACCGCATGAGAAAAAATTTTCCCGTCCCTCGTTTCTTCCCTTACTATATTCCTTACGCGGAGTCCCCCCGTAGTCGGTTTGCCATGTTGCTGACTGACCCAAACGGCCCATTGTCCCTCCAGCCGCGTTACGCAGGCTTCCGGAGAATCTCGCGTTTGATCCGCTTCACTGCTCCCGCACTAATTTTCTTGAGCCTTGCAACTTTTGGCTCAACCATTTCCCGCGCGCAAGACCAGCAGGAACAAAGCGTCGCCGAAGCCGCTCGGCGGGAACGCGCCCGCAAACAGGAATCGCAAAAGCCCTCCGCGCATGTTTACACTGAAGAAGATCTCAAGCATCGCCAAATTCTGACTCCGCAAGATCGCTCGCAAGTTGAAGCCAAGAGAAACGAGTGTGCGCAGAAAAATAATTGTTCGCCCGCGCCGTCGCAAAATCCGCCGGCGAGTCTCGATGCAAATTCGCAAACTTCCGGAACTTCTCTCGGCGATGTCGCTCGCAAATATCGCAAGCAAAAAGAATTGCAAGCGCTGAAACCGAAACAGACCGAACCGTTCCATCTTCCCTTCTCGGCTCCCGCGCTCGCCTCCCCAATTTTGCCGGAGCGTTCCGCGATTCGTCCTCCCGCTCAACCGCTTCTCCGACCAAAAATTTCTTCGCCAAGAATTCCATCGAATGTTTTCCGCCGCGATCCCTTCTCCGCCGTCCCCGTTCGTCCGGAGATTCGCCGGCCGCAAGTTGGCCATCCCGAAATTTCCTCGAGCGTTGGTGAAAATGTCCGCCCCGAAGTCGATGCCGATGTCCGCGCATCCGCTCGCGAAAAGTTTTTCCCAGTCGTTCGTCTCAATGTTCGCCCCGACTTCACTAAAGAGGTCCGCCCAATCCTTCGTGCTCACAGCCGGACGGCCGTTCCAGCGCTCCCAAGAATTTCCCAGCGCCGCGCGACACCGGGCATTCTCATTCAACCGGTGCAACCTTTGGCTCCGGCGCAACCCGCCAAAGCCGTCGCGACAGTCTCAACGGTCCGTCCAGTGCAACCGCCCGCACTTGCCATGCCGATGCAACCTGCTTCGCCCGCCTGGTCAATTCGGCCGGCACAACCGAAACTCGCAATTTCTTCTTCCTCGATGGCTATGCAACGCACCATCAGCATCCGGCCCGGCGATTCTCTCTGGAAACTGGCGCAGCAAAACCTGGGCCGCGGCAATCGCTGGCACGAGATCCTGGCCGCCAACCCCCATATCGCCGACCCCAATTTCATTCGCTCGGGCGCTCAACTGAATCTTCCTGCGGTCGCCGCCTCTCCTGTCTTGGGCCAGAGCCTCAATACCGGTCTCCGCACACGAATTAGAGTCCGCAAAGGCGACACACTATGGGCTTTGGCGAAGTCCACCCTCGGCCACTCTTCCGCATGGGCCTGCCTGGCCGCCGCCAACCCCTCGCTGCGGGACCCCAATCGCATTTTCGAAGATCAGGAACTACAAATTCCAGCGGTCTGCAGTACAAAGCTCCCCTCCGCAGTACTTCAATCCCGCCAAAATCGTTGAGTTAGTCCTCATTTTTCTAAATCTTATAAATCAGTTATTAGCCGCCTACTAGTTTCAATAGTAGCCTTCATAAAATCATAGGTTGTCCTGTAACTTTTCTTTACAATTCATCAGTATTTCCTGTCTAACTTATTGGAAATGAATGTCTTATTATAGTGTGTTTTTCCTGAGTTTCTGGTCTTACGCTTGCCTCAGCCGAGAGCATCGAAATGCAATTTCAGCAGGCAGACGGTTAAGGTGGCTGGGGTCTACCCAGCTGATGCCACAGGAGAGATGGTTTTCGAGTCGCCCGGAGTGGGGTTGCACCTCGAAGGAACGTCGAGAGCAAGGTGAAAATAGTTCGTTATGAAAAACTCTAGGAGGGCAAGAAAAATGGAAGTTGCAGGTGGAGGTTTCTTTTCCATTCGACCTAATTGGCTGCGGCTGGCGCTGCTCGTTTTTTCGCTAGCGCTAAGCGGCCTCGCACACGCTCAATCCACTGCATCTCTGAACGGAACAGTCATGGATCCCACTGGCGCTGGCGTTCCCAACGCGCAAGTAGTCGTGAAGAATGAGGCTACGGGAGTCGCATCGAAAACGCAGACCGACGGCGCAGGCGCGTACTTATTCCCTTCGCTGGCGATTGGCAGTTATCGGATCGAAGTCACGGCCAACGGTTTTCAGATGGCCGTGCTCACGGATCTAAAACTTGAAGTAGCGACATCCGTCACGGAAAATATCACGCTAAAAGTCGGCGAAGTTTCCGAACAAGTTTTAATCACGGCCGAACCTGCATTGGTGGAAACAACCACAACCAGCATCGGACAAGTCATCAATGACAAGACCGTTCAGGAAATCCCGCTGAATGGCCGGCATTTCGTGGATCTCAGCCTTTTGACTCCAGGAACGGTGACTCCTCCGGCAAACGGATTCCTCACGGCGCCGTTGCGCGGTCAGGGATCTTTTGCGATCAATACGGCGGGACAGCGCGAAGACACCACCAACTGGCTGATCAACGGAATCAACTTGAATGATCCGGTGCAGAATCAAGTCACGTTTCAGCCGCCGATCGATACGCTGGCGGAATACAAAATCGACAATTCGTCATTTCCAGCGCAGTACGGACGCAATTCCGGCGCGATTGTGAACCTGGCCACGCGCTCCGGCACCGACAGTTATCACGGAGAAGCGTTTGAATTTTTCCGTAACAATGATCTTGATGCGCGGAACTTTTTCAATCCGGCTGTAAATTCCTCGGGGGTTCCACTGGCTCAGAATGCGTTTAAGCGAAATGACTTCGGAGGCGATTTCGGCGGCCCCATCAAGAAGGACAAACTGTTTTTCTTCCTGGCTTACGAAGGGCTGCGCCAGCGGCAAGGGCTGGCGCTTTCAAGCACCGTGCCGAGCCCAGCACAGATCGCAACGGTCACCTCGACGGCCGTTTTGGACCTCCTGAAATTGGTTCCGGCCGCGAACCTCGTCGGTACGGGAACGGCTGGCGTGCCCAGCACCTTCACTTTGTTCAGCGGCTCGACGGCAGCCAACGTGGCCTTGAATCAGGGTTCCGCGGACTTGGATTACGTTCTCTCCGATAAGGACCAGGTTCACGGCTATTTCGTGATTCAAAGGGACCATCGGCAGGAACCGACGCAAGGCGCCAACCTGCCTGGCTTCGGCGACGTACGCGATGGGTTGCGCGACCTCACGACCGTGAGTGAAGATCACGTCTTCAGCCCAACTTTGGCAAACACCGTCCGCTTGGGATACAACCGGATTCGTCTCTTTTTCACTCCGACCGCGCTCGATCCTACAAACTTTGACATCACTCTTCCGGCCGGCGCGCCGGTGGACGTGGGCATTCCGAACATCGTGGTCAACGGTGCGATGTCCTTCGGAGGGCCGACCGGCGAACCGCAGGGACGCGGCGACACAACAGTCGTGCTCAATGACACATTGAGCTGGCTGAAGGGACGCAATTCTTTTGCATTCGGCGGAGAAATCCGGCGGGCTTACAACGACAACGTTGCGGAAAACGTCGGCAGCTTCACGTTCCCGACGCTGGCCAGCTTCCTTACGGACAGCGCAACCAATTTCACTGTGCTGCTTGGGGCGGGCAACGACAAGATTCTCGAGCCTTCCTACGGAGCATTTGCGCAGGACAGCTTCAAGTGGAAGTCCAACTTCACGTTCAATATCGGCTTGCGGTACGAATGGAATTCGACACCATCGGAATCGCAAAATCGGTTTACAAACTTTGACACCGCGACGGGGGACCTCATTCCGGCCGCCCAACCATTCGGCACGAACAACAAGAACTTCGAGCCGCGCATCGGTTTTGCCTGGGATCCATTTAAGGATGGCAAAACTTCCGTACGCGCTTCTTATGCCATCTTGACGCAAGACCCCACCACGAACATCGTCACAGGGTTAAGTGGAAATCCGCCCTTCGCTTTGCCGATCAACGTGGCTGCGGTTGGCATTACGCTGGAGAATCCAGCCTCAGCCATCACCCGCGTCAGTTTGGGGCCAAGCGCGATTGACCCCAACTTCAAAAACATGTACGCGCAGGATTGGAACCTGACGGTCGAGCGGCAGCTCACATCCAGCCTGGGACTGACGGTGGCCTACGTCGGCACCAAAGGCACTCACTTGCAGATCGCCGAAAACCTGAATCAGCCGCTCGTTACCAATGGCTTCTACGGAGCGGCACGGCCGTTTCTGACGCTTCCGCTTACGAGCCCGGTTTTGCCGGCGCAATGCTCAGCGCCAAATCCGACCTGCACGTTCGGCAATATTCCCGAAGTCGCCAGCCCTGGAAATTCGAACTACAACGCGCTGTGGGCGACTTTGAACAAGCATTTCGCCCACGGCTTCGAGTTCCTGGCTTCTTACACCTATTCGAAGGCGTTTGATTACAGCTCGGTCAGTTCGGGTGACGCGGTTCCGCTGCAGAACACGTACAATCCGCGCGGAGATTATGGTCCGTCGGAGTTTGACGTCCGTAATCGTTTCGTGCTGAGCGGATTCTACGAGCTGCCCTTCAAAAGCAACCGTTTAGTATCCGGCTGGCAGGTGGGTATTGTTTCGCAAGCGCAGAGCGGCAGTCCGCTGACTCCATTGCTTTCGATCAACACAGGAACAGGAACAACGCTGACCGTGCGGCCCAATCAGTTGCAAAAGGTCACGCCAACCGGGAACCCGCACGAGTTCTACAACAACGTGGCTCTTTGCGAGCCGTTCAATGGAACGCCGACGGGGACAAATCCCACCATTCCGAATTGCGCTACGGCTACGAATGCCGCGTTTGCGGTACCGTGCACGTTCAGCGACATCCCGACGACACCAGGCTCCAACAACTATCCTGTCATTTCGGGTTCTTGCACTCCAGGCGACATGCAGCGAGATGGACTGCGGGGACCGGACTTCGTGAACACGGACTTCTCCGTGGTTAAGAACACGAAGCTAATGGAAAAGATCAACCTGCAATTCCGGGCGGAGTTCTTTGACATATTCAACCACCCAAATTTTGGCAACCCCAACAACAGCGCGACCGCGGCCTCGTTTGGACAGATCACGAGCACGCGTTTTCCGGCGGGCGATTTCGGCTCTGCCCGGGAAGTTCAATTCGCGTTGAAACTCAGCTTCTAACAACACGTTCAAAAGGGCCGAGAGGGGCGCTCGCGGGAGCGGGCGCCCCTTTTGGCGTTCAAGAGCGTTGCGATGCCTAAACGCATTTGACCCGTGCAAACGGAAAGCCGCGGCAAATGCTAAGTCCGGACAATTTCGGTTACAATGAGAAGGAAAGATATTCGCCAAGGACTTCGCTTGATCCACAAGAACGTATTCCATAACGAAAATCTGTTGCCAATTGAAAAGGTGCGGCTTTCACCGGGGCAAGCCGGCCTGATTTGCGGCTGGGGCCTGTTCACGACTCTGCGCATTTTCCACGGCGAGGCTTTTGCCTACGAACGGCATTGGCGGCGGCTGGAAAAAGATGCCGCCATTATTCATTTGCCGATGCCGTACAGCTCCGCGAAAGTGCGGCTCAACCTACATGAAGTGATTCGCGCGAATCAAGTCAGCGAAGGGGCGGCGAGAATTTATCTGGTGTACAACCAGGTGGGATTTTGGCAGAGCGACGAAAAACAACCGGAAGTGGATTTGATCATTTATACGGCGCCGTTGCCGCAATATCACGAACCGGTGCGACTGACGCTTCGCGAACAGGGCCGCCACGCGACTTCGCCGCTTGCGGGCGTAAAAACGACTTCGTGGCTGCAAAACGTCTGGGCCGTGGCGGAAGCGCAAAAAGAAGGATTCGATGAAGCCGTGCTTTTAAATGAGCGCGGAGAGGTTGCGGAGTGCACGGCGGCAAATATATTTGCGGTGAAAAACGGCAAGGTGTACACGCCGCCGCTCAATTCCGGATGCCTGGAGGGCGTGACTCGGGGGATTCTTTTTGAGATTGCGCCGGAAGCGGGAATCGCGGTGATCGAGCAGACGCTTCGCCCTGAGGATCTTTATTCCGCGGATGAAGTATTTATTTCCTCGACCAATCGAAATCTGATCGGCGTGGGGGAAATCGCGGGGCACAAGATCGCGACAGCTCCGGGCCGCCTCACGCACCAGCTGAATGACCTCTTCGATGCCTACGTTTCGGACTACGTGACGCGGCGGCAGGCCACAGCTTCGCGCTGAAGCATTCCAAGCGGCACGTTGCGCTGGCCCGGCGAGCGCGACAGGCGGCCGTGCCTATTCCAAAGATAAGTGAAAAGTTGAGAGGGAGACAGACTGGAGTCCGTTCCACTATCTTCTCTTGACAATCGAGAGGAGCGCTCTATACTTCTCTCGACTCTCCAGAGGAGAGCCGAAGGACGGGCGATGACTGATACTTCCGCGACCCTGGTGCAGGGGACATTGGACATGCTGATTTTGAAGACGCTGGCGCTGGAGCCGCTTCACGGGTGGGGAATTTCGCAGAGGATTGAGCAGTTGAGCCACGGCGTCTTCGAGGTCAACCCGGGTTCGTTGTTTCCGGCATTCCGGCGGCTGGAGACGAGCGGGATTGATGGAGTGCGAGTGGCGGACCTCGGAGAATAACCGGCGGGCGAAATATTACTCGCTGACGAAAGCGGGACGGCAGAAGCTGAGGAGCGAGACCAAGGAGTGGGAGCGGCAAGTGGCGGCGATTGCGAGAATTTTGCAGACGGCCAGTTAGAGACTGCGGGACGGAGGGCGGGCGAGCTCCGCCCCGACAAACAAGAAACCAAGCCGATTTCTACAAACGGGGGATGGGTGAGATGTGGACAAATCTTTGGAGTGGAATTCGCGGGCTCTTTGGGAAGCGCAGAGCCGAGCGAGAGATGGACGACGAGCTGCGGGATTTTCTCGAGAAGTCTTCGGCCGAGAAAATGCGGGCCGGAATGACGCGCGAAGAGGCTTACCGAAGAGCGCGAATGGAATTTGGCGGGATGGAAGCGGTGAAAGAAAAGGTGCGATCGGCGAGCTGGGAGACGCACATCGAGACGCTGTGGAGCGATTTGCGGTTTGGAGCGCGGCTGCTGCGTTTCAACAAAGTGTTTGCGTGCGCAGCGATCCTTTCGCTGGCGCTGGGGATCGGAGCGAATGCGGCGATTTTTCAGTTGCTCGACGCGGTGCGCCTGCGCACGCTACCGGTTAAGAATCCGCAAGAGATTGCGAGAATCGCCATCGACCAACGCCACGGGGCGAGCGGAGACTTTACAAGCCGTTATTCCGATCTCACGTACGCCATGTGGGTGGACATTCGCGCACAGCAGCAGGCTTTCTCAAGCGTGTTCGCGTGGAGTCCCACGCAGTTCAATATCGCGCCCAGCGGCGAAGTTCACAATGTGGAAGGGCTGTGGGTGAGCGGCGAATTCTTCGAGACGCTGGGCGTCGAAGCGGTGCTCGGACGCGTTTTCACTCCGGCAGATGATCATCCGGGGTGCGCGTCGTCCGGCGTGGTGATCAGCTACTCCTTCTGGCAGCACGAGTACGCAGGCGAGCATTCGGTTATTGGCCGGACGCTTACCCTGGACCGGCAACCATTCGAAATCATCGGCGTGACTCCGCCCAGTTTCCAAGGCGTGGAAGTGGGACGCTACTTCGATGTAGCCGTGCCGTTGTGCGCGGAGCCGATCATCAGTGGCGAGGACAGCCTGGTGAAAAACCGTTCTGGCTGGTGGCTGGCTTCGATGGGACGTTTGAAGCCCGGCTGGAGCATCGAGCGCGCGAGCGCGCAGTTGCGGGCTATTTCGCCGGCTCTGTTCGAGGACACGCTGCCGACGGACTACAATCCCGATAACACCAAGCAGTTTCTACAGTTCAAACTCGGCGCTTTCTCCGGGGGATCCGGGGTGTCGCAGCTGCGCACGGACTACGAACAACCGTTGTGGCTGCTTCTTGCGCTTGCAGGCGCGGTATTGCTGATTGCATCGGCGAATCTCGCGAATCTGTTGCTGGCCCGGGCGAGTGCGCGCGAAAAGGAAATGGGGATGCGCATGGCGGTGGGTGCCAGCCGCGCGAGATTAGTGCGTCAACTTCTCGCGGAGAGCCTGTTGCTCGCTGTCATTGGAGCGACGCTGGGCGCCTTCCTAGCGCGGAACCTGGGCCAAGTGCTCGTCGCGTCTCTAAGCACTCAGCACGATCCACTTTTTATCGACCTGGGAACGGACTGGCGCGTGCTGGGCTTCACAACTGCGCTGGCCGCGCTTACGTGCCTGCTTTTCGGATTAGCTCCGGCACTGCGCGCAACCAGCGTGTCTCCTATTGAGGTGCTAAAGGAAGGGGCTCGTGGCACCACGGGAAGCCGTGCGCGCTTTGGGTTGCGGCGGATCCTGGTGGTCGCGCAAATCGCGCTCTCGCTGGCCCTGCTGGTTGGCGCGCTACTCTTCACTCGGAGCCTGAGTAAGCTGGATGGGGTGGATGCGGGCTTCCGCCGAAGCGGCATCCTCGTCACGGACATCGATTTCTCGACGCTGAAACTCAACAACGAACGCAATCTCTCTTTTGCCGAAGAGCTTCTGAAACATGTGCGAGCAATTCCTGGGGTGAACGGCGCGGCTATTGCGGAGATCGTTCCGTTGAGCGGCAACGGGATCATTCATGACATTTTGATGGGAGTTTCGAGCCCCCCGACAGACCATAATCCGTATTCGGCGTTCAATCGTGTAAGCCCGGGCTACTTTGAGACGATGCAGACGCCAATGATTGGGGGACGCGATTTCGACGAGCATGACGTTGCGGGCTCGCCGCTGGTCGCGATCATCAACGAGACGTTCGCGCGAAAAATCGTAAAGACGGGCAATCCGATTGGGGCCATGTTCCGGGTACGGCGGTTGGGCACTATCACTGGACCGTACGAAATTATTGGACTGGTGAAGGACACGAAGTATCAGGACTTGCACGAAGAACCGCAGGAAATCGCCTACACGCCCATTGCGCAGTACGCTCATGCCGAGACGGATGCACAGATATTGATTCGGTCGAACATGCCGCTGGCGGGGTTGATCGCCGCAGTGAAGGACGTTGCGAACGAGGCGAATCCGGGCATGGACGTGAGCTTTACCGTTTTACATCAGATGATTGAAGAAGGATTGCTACGGGACCGACTGATGGCGCGGCTTTCGGGATTTTTTGGGGCGCTGGCGGTGTTGCTGGCGGTGATTGGGTTGTACGGCGTGATTTCTTATATGGTGGCGCGGCGGAGGAATGAGATTGGGATTCGGATGTCGCTGGGAGCCGGCGGATGGTCGATTGTTCGGCTGGTTTTGCGAGAATCTTTGTTGCTGCTGGCGGTGGGGTTGACGCTGGGGATTGGGCTGGCGCTGGCGGCTTCGCAGGCCGCGGCTTCGTTGCTGTTTGGATTGAAACCGTATGATGCGACGACGCTTGCGATGGCTACCGCGATTCTGGCGGGAATTGCTTTGGCGGCGAGCTATATTCCCGCGGTGCGAGCGTCGAGACTGGATCCGCTGGAGGCGTTGCGGCACGAATAGATTTTTGGAGAAGAGGAAGAGAAGGGATAGATAAAACGCAGAGAGACAGAGTACGCAGAGAAGAAAAAGCAGATTCCTCGCTTCGCTCGGAATGACATTTCACTTGGCTATTTGGATGATTGGGAAAGCTGGAAGCTTTTAGTTTAGGGATTGTATTTTGCCAGCCAGTCCGCGATCTCCTGGAAGACGTCGCGGCGCTGCTCGGCCAGTCTCGGGAAATGCGGGGAGCCGGGATACGTGACCATGCGAACAGTCTTGCCGCGTTCCTTGAGGAGCACAAAGAATTCGCGGCCCTGGAAAGTGGGCACGCGAACGTCCGATTGGCCGTGGAGAATCAGGAGCGGAGTCGTGACCTGGTCGGCGAACATCACCGCGGAAAACTGTAGCATGGGCGTGGTGCTTTTTTCCTGGAGGCGCGCGTCGTAGTCGATTTGCCAGGTGTCGCTGGTGGGGATAAAGCTGAGCCAGTCCGTAATTCCGGCCCCTTCGACAGCGGCTTTATAGCGATGCGTTTGCGTCACGGTCCAAGAAGTCATGAAGCCGCCAGCGCTCCATCCGAAAATCGCGAGGCGATTCGGGTCGGCCCAGCCTTGCTCGATGGCGAAATCCGTGGCGCTATCGACGTCGCGATAAGCGCGGTCGCCAAAGTGCTGATAAATCGCGGAGAGAAAATCCGCGCCATAGCCGGTGGAGCCGCGATACTCCGGCTGGATAACGACGTAGCCCTTCCCGGCGATGAATCGCGCGAAAGCGTCGAAGTTGAGCGTGTCGTTCGCTTCCGGTCCTCCGTGCGGAAAGACGAGGAACGGATATTTCTTGCCCGCGGTGAAGTCTGGTGGAAATGTGGCGATGCCTTCTAGCTTGATTCCTTCCTTGGAAGTCCAATGAACAATCTTTGCTTCGCCGAGCTGGACAATGCCCAGAGTGTCATCGCCTTCGTGCGTGATTTTGCGCAGCTCGCTGCCTTGGGCCACGGCGACATTGGTGGAGTGCTCGGGGTCAGCCACGGAAAAAGCCAAAGTCTCAGGTGATGTGCTGAAAGCGGGAAAGACCGGCAGACTTTCGACTATACCGGCGGGCCATCGATAGGCGGTTTCGAGTTTTCCTTCGCGAAATTTGTCGGCCTCCGTGATGACGCCCTTGTGCATTTCGACCCAGATGGTTCCCTGCGGATCAGATGCCACGGTGGCAGCCGTTCCATCGAGTTGCGGAGTGCGGTCAACCGGCGTGCCGCCAGCGGCGGGGACGGTCCAAATATGCTCGGGCGTGATCGTCGGAGTCGCCGTGCTGGCAAAAATAATTTCCTTGGCGTCACTCGACCAGGCAATTCCGCCCGTCCCGTTAGGAATTTCCGCCAACTGCCGCGAACCGGATGAGTTGCAAACATTCACGAAGGAGTGCAGTTCGTGGTGGCCGAGCTTGGGGGTCTGCGTCATCACGGCGAGTTCCGAGGAATCCCTGGACCAAGCGATGTCGGTGATGAATTTCAGATTCGAACACCACCAGGCTCCCCCGGCGCCGTCGATGCCCACGACGTACAAACTGGTCTCGTCATTCTCGACAACCGTGTGGACACCTTCGAGCGGATCCTTGGGACGGGAATCCGCGAGGATTGCGAAGCGAGAACCATCGGGCGAAATCATCGCTCCGTGGATGCCGTTGGGCAGGGCGATGATGAGAGTGGGCTTAGCAGCGGCCAGCGACACGATGCCGATTTGCCGGAGTTTATCGACTTCGTAGGTTCCGTAAAGCGCGCCATCCTTCATAAATCCGGCGGGTTCGAATTTGTCGGGCAAAACGAGAGGGCGCGAATTCTCGCCGTTCGCGTCGATCAGCCGCCACTCGTGTTTCGTCGGGCCTTTGGTTCCGTCGGTCCTGACGTCGTAGAGAATGGTTTTGCCGTCTGGAGAGACAGCGATGGCATAAGCGCTGTGTAGAGCGGAGTAATCGTCGATGCCAAAGGGATGTTTGTCCGCGGCGCGAAGTGCCGTGGGGCCCGCGAGCATCGCGGCGACAAGACAGAGGAGAGCAATGGCGCGATTCCGGGCGGGCGCCATTGCGTTGCGATTATGGGTTGTGGAATACGAAATACACACGTTGTTCGTCCAGCTGCCGCGCATCTTACGCCTCCGGTAATCTCGCGTTACGAAGAAAGAAAATATCACAGGTGCACCCCTGAGCGATGCGGAGACCAGCTGGGCGGCGGCGAGGACGGGCGCACATCGGTCTTTTGCTGGGCGCGTGCTACAATCCCGTCGCGAACAACCCATGCCCGATACAGCTTCCATCTCACTGGGCGGCGCAGTTCTGGAGGTCGTTTCTCCGGACGGCGCTCGCCGGTATATACGCATCACGCAGACGCCATTTCTGGTCGGACGCGGGGCGGAAACGGGAAACCATCTTCAGCTCTCGGACCGCCGCATCTCTCGCAATTGTGCGGCGATCGTTTCCGAGGCGGGCCGGCTGTACATTGAGGACCGCGGCCAGCGGCGCGGATTATTCGTCAACGGCGAAAAAGTGGAGAGCCGGGCGCTGGATGACGGCGACTCGATTACATTTGGCCTCGAAGACTCGTACGAGATCGTTTTCCGGTCCGGCACGTCGAGCGGCGACGAATCTCTTCCGAATCTGCTGACGCGTATCGAGCACATCACGAGCTCCGAACCTGTGGGGGGCGGGCTTCGCAAGCTGAACCTGCTGCTCGAAGCGACGACGCTGCTGCATTCGCAGCTTCCACTGGATTCCGTGCTGGGCACGATGCTGGATCATGCTGTGTCTGTTACGGATGCGGACCGCGGGATTTTGCTGGAGGCGGACGCGACAGGGGCGCTGAAAGTTCGCCTGGCGCGGCGAACGGGAGGGCTGCGGCTTCCGCCGGAAAGCCTCACTCCCAGCCAGACGGCGATTCAGCTGGCGCTGCGGCAGCACTCGCCGGTGGTGACGGAGGATATTGAACGAGGAGAGATGAATCTGCAGTCGGCGCAGAGCATCATTGCGCAGCGGCTGCGCGCTGTTGTCGTGATTCCCCTTTTCGCCGTGCACCGTCCCGCGTCGCCTGATTCGAGCTCCGGCCCAGCTTATGGCCATTCGCTCGGCATCTTGTATCTGGATTCACGGCGGCCCGCGGCGTTTTCGAAGCTGGACCGGCAGATTTTGGACGCTCTGGCCGCGGACGCCGCCAGCATTCTGGATAATGCCCGGCTGGTGGTCCGCGAGCGCGAACGCCAGCGCATGGAAGAACAGATCAACATCGCGCGCGACATCCAACAGGCACTTTTGCCGCGCAACTTCCCCGATCACCCGCATCTTGCCGTGGCGGGGTGCAACTATCCGTGCCTATCCGTCGGAGGCGATTACTTTGACGTATTTCCACTGGACAACGATCGCACGGCATTTCTGATTGCGGACGTTTCCGGCAAAGGGCTGGGCGCGGCGCTTCTGACGACCATGCTGCAAGGAGCGCTTTCCGCGATGACGCTGGGTACCGACCCGGCGCGCGTGTTCACGCACGTCAATCGATTTCTTTGCGACCATGCGGAAGTCGGGCGGTACGCAACGATGTTTTTCGGAATTTTGGATGGCGAGGGGCATCTGGAGTTCATCAACGCAGGACATCCTTCTCCGTTCCTGCTCCGCCATGGAGTGGCTCATGAACCTTTCAGCGAGGGATCTTATCCCGTTGGGCTTGTCCCTGAGGCCGAATACGCGGTAGCACGCCTGAAGCTCGAACCCGGGGATACGATTGTCCTATTCAGCGATGGCGTCACAGAAGCTATGGATCCCAACGAGGAACTCTTCGGGGTCCCTCGGCTCCGCGAAGTGCTTACCGGCCAGACCCAGTGCCCTCTCGATCAGCTTCAAAAATGTGTTCTCGAAGCCGTCGAGAATTTTGCGCGCGGAGCAAGCCAAGCCGACGACCTCACCCTCTTGATTGTGCGCTACCGAGCTGCCGGCGCGCAGGCGGGTACCGATACTGACGCGGCACCGGCCAGCGCGTCGGCCACCGTTTGAGGGTGGCGAGGCCGGTGGAAGCTGGCTGGTTGGCCGCTGATCACGAGATGAAGTGTTCGCACAGCATTAACAGTCAATACAGCCCCGCCGAGAAAATGACGTCCCAACAATTCCCAAATTTGCTTAGGAGTTGAGAAGGAGTTGGAAGTGACGGGCGCGCGGGCTCGAACTGACTGTTGATTGGTAACTCACTGTTGGCGAAAACACTCGATGCGCTAGGTTTGCGTGGGCAGAAAAAATTTGTGCCAGCGAACGGGCGGGGCGAGGGCGTGAATCGTTCAGGGATTAGCCGTCGTTGATGCTTGGGCCGCAGGGGCGGCGTTTGTGGACATTTTGAAGGTGTGGAAATTTTCGCGTTTCAAACGCGTATCGCCGTTGACGTAGCCTACGAAATCCATGCCTTTCGGAAAGACGACGTCTTTTCCGTGCATCACGGGAATGACCATACCGGCGGTCGAGCTGGAGCCTTTGCCTTCGTCGCCGGAACGCAGGACGGCCTGCTCCTCGTCGGCAAGATGGACGCTGCGGATGAGAACTCCGAGTTTTCCGCCGCGGCCAAGGGCTTTCTTCGGTTCGGCTTCATTGACGACGCCGAGTGCGGTTGCCCCCCTGGGAACCACAAGGAATCCCTCGACGACCACATCTGCCGTGACTTCAAAGCTCACTTCATCTCCCACCTGGGCATTCGCAGATGAGAGAGGTTTGAAAAGTTTCAGGGAAATGGGTGTGCTGTCGCGCAAGGTCAGAAACCGGGTGGAGTCTGAAGAGCTCGGAGGAGCGTCCGAGGGCTTGGTAGGTTCGTCGTAGAAAATTTTCTCCCGTGTGGGAGCTTTGGTCGGAGGAAGAGCAATTTTTTCGCCCGGAGTAGTTTTGATTAGAAGGAGCGAAACAAGCGGCACATAGCCGACTTCGCCTTTGGCCGTGCGCACGGCGAAATAACTGTCGTAGCGGCCGGTGATGACCACTTCCTGGCCGCACTGCAACGTAGAGCGGACATCGAACGTGGTCATCGAACTATAGAGATAGACGTAATCGTCCTGGCGGGCGCATGCGACCTGGCCAAGATCCTGCGCGCTGCAAATCGACGGCGCGAAAAAAGACAAAAGAAGAGCGAGCCGCGGTATCCAATTCATGCAGGGAAGAAAAGCGCGATGGAAGCTGGATCGCATATAGCTATACCAGCGCAAAATACACCACGGTGGCAATAGAACGAAGGCTAGTACTGTTCATAAAGAATAACCCGTCCGAGGAAACACGAACGAGCGGATTGAGCTTCGGGAAATGGGGCGCGGCGTCCAACTTGGGGATGCTAAGGCGCAGCCGACAGAGAGCGATTTTGAAGATTCTATGTGGGGACGGCGGCCTCTTAACTTTTACCGGCTTCGACCAAAACGCCCTTCCAAAACGCGATGCGGCCTTTGATTTCTTTGGCGGCGGGATTTGGCTCGGGGTAATACCAGGCAGCATTCTCGTTTTTCATGCCGTCGACTTCGAGATGGTAGTAATGGGCGGTGCCCTTCCACGGACAAACAGAAGTATGCGCACTTGATTTGAGGAAAGATTTGGTCACCGCGTCTGGAGGAAAGTATTGATTCCCTTCGACGACCACGGTGTCGTTGCTTTCGGCAATGACTTTGCCACCCCAGACGGCTTTTGCCATTTCGATCGCTCCTCGTGATTGACAGCGGTTGTTATCAAAGTCTAGAAATCCGGCTGAATGTTGGATGCGGGAGATGCGGAAATGGTTCAAGCGAGATAAGAACGAGAGAAGAGACCGGGCGCGCGATCCGACGATATCAGCCGAGGGAGCGGTCGACAGAGGGTTCTGCTAGAATCGCGAACACGTTGGGAGGAAAAAGATGGCCGAACAGAGTTTCCAACACCACACGAGATGGCTGCCGCCATTTCACTTTTTTGTGATGCCGGTTTTGTTGATCAATCTGGGATTTTCGATCTACTGGTGCGTGAAGGACGGAATCAGCGTCAAGAGCGTGCTTTCCCTGCTGGTAGCAGCGGCGATTCTGCTTGGATTATTGACCGCGCGGATGATGGCGCTAAAGGTGCAGGATCGCGTGATCCGGCTCGAGGAACAGCTGCGGTTCGAACGGCTGCTGCCCGCCGAGCTACGCCCGCGCATCGGCGAATTCACACTCGACCAACTCATTTCTTTGCGATTCGCGAGCGATGCGGAGCTGCCGGAGCTGGCGAGAAAAGTGTTGAACGAAAAATTAAACGATCGCAAGGCAATCAAACAGTTGATCAGGACATGGCGCGCCGACTTCATGCGAGCTTGAGCCGGACGATGCGCTAAACACCGCGAATGACACTTGCTTCGGTCCTGCCGTTCGCGGGATTCATCCAGCCGCGGCGGCTGCGGCTGCGCCTTCGATCTCCGCGATTTCTTCAGGCAAGAGTTTTAGCTCGCCGGCGCGCATAACACCTTCGACTTGTTTTGCATTTCTGGCGCCGACGATCGCTCCCGTGACGGCTGGATTGCTGAGGACCCAGGCAATAGCGACTTCGCCGGGATTGCGGCCGTGGCGCTCGCCAACTTTGCGCAAGCGCTCGACGAGCTCGATATTTTTCGAGAGGCGGGGATCGCGAAATTCGGGATTTCTGGTGCGGAAATCGTCGGGCGGAAGAGCGGCGGCACGCTCGCGGGTCATGGCTCCCGTGAGAAGACCAGAAGCCATAGGCGCGTAGGAGATGACGCCAATGCCCTGCTGTTTGCAATAGGGCAGGATTTCTTTTTCAACTTGCCGGCGAATGAGGGAGTAGGGCGGCTGCAGGGATGTGACCGGGGCAAATTTTTCTGCGCGCTTGATTTGCGACACGTTGAAATTCGAGACGCCGACCCAACGGACTTTGCCTTCGTTTTGCAAGGCGAGCATGGTTTGCCAGGCTTCCTCGAGGCCGGGACCGTTGTCGGAAGGCGGCCAGTGCATTTGGTAAAGGTCGATGACTTCGATTTGCAGGCGACGGAGGCTATTTTCGCATTCGCGGCGAATCGATGCGGCGGTGTGGTTCTGAGTGACGTGGCCTTTGTCGTCCCAGCGGAGGACGCATTTTGTGAAAACGCAGGGCCGCGGACCGTGCCAGCCTTTCAAGGCTTGGGCGACAACTTCTTCGGAATGTCCGATGCCGTAGACGGCCGCGGTATCAATCCAGTTCACGCCGAGTTCGAGGCTGCGGCGGATGGCGGCGATGGAGTCTGCGTCTTCCTGGTGTCCCCAGGCAAAATCCCAACCGCTTCCTCCGATGGCCCAGGCACCGAATCCAACGGGACTGATCTGCAAATCGGAATTGCCAAGTTTACGAGTTTCCATGGGTTGCGACCTTTCGTCTAGATTGAGCGCGTTGTTTGGAGGCTCGTGTTCATGAAGGATTCTACATTTTATGAGATGTAAATGACGAGGGTTGGTTAGGAAGAGTTTGGAGGCGGAGAATTGCGGCTGGATGTGATGCGAAAGAAGAGCAAAGGGGATTTGGACGCCCGGGCAAGCTGGGGCACGGCGTGCCGTGCCCCAGCGAAGAGTCGGGTTAGTTGGAGGTGAAGGTGGCGTCCAGGGACGTGGATTCGCCGTCGGGATTTGTGATCGTGACGCGCTGGGCTCCGGCCGCAGTGGCGGGAGTAAGGACGATGAGGGTGTTCATGTCTTTGAACGTTGCGGGGGCGTTTATTCCGCCGATGGTCACTGTGGTGCCGGTTTGAAAGCCGCTGCCGCGGATCGTGATTTGGGTTCCGCCAGCTGCGGGGCCGGTTGCTGGAGTTAACGTGCCAATCCCCAATGGAACGTTGGCGAGCGTGACGATGGTGATGCCCGCGTTTTGGGCGGTGCCGTCGGTTGAGGTGATGGCGAACAGGCGCTGGCCATTTTCGTCGATGGCGAGAAAGCTGCCGTGAAGGCCATCGATGTCGGTCATGAACTGTTGGGGGAGCAAGATGCGGAGGCGAAGGGCGCCGGAATGCGCATCGAGAATGTCCACACCACCCTTGACACCAGCATTTCCGGCAGGGCCGGTAAGAAACGGCTGGTAGACGAGAGCGCCGCTCGGATGGAGAGTCAGTCCAGGGCACTTGAACGCGACCGGGGATTTGCAGGAGTTCCGGATTTGCGGGAACGGCGGCGAGCGAAAGATCGGCGGCGCGAATTTCCGTGGTGCCATTGGCTTGGAGAGCGAACATAGTTCCATCGGCGGCGGTGCCTATATCCGTGGCTGCGTCATTCGCCGTGAAAGTGGAAAACTGGCCCGGAGAGGCCGCGTTCCAAAGGGCAAGCGGACCGCCAGGGGCAGTGGCAAATGCAACGAACACCTGGGAGCCCGTGCTATTGGATTGCACGAGAGGCGCTCCGGTGATGCTGGTGATTTCCGGTTGAGCGGCCGGTTCAATCGTGGGTGGGCTAGCCGTTAGATTTAATTGGCCGAGGCAAGAAGTGCAAGCGCCGGAGGAGCCAGACTCCGCGCTTAAACCCACAAAAACATTTTGTGTGCTCGTGGCGGCCACACGCGCAGGGCCAGAGTTGGAGAAGCCGGCAACGCCGCCGACAGCGACACTCGTGCCAGCGCCATTATCCGGATCGAGAAGATAGATGTTCTGAGCGCCGAAATCGGCGGCGACGAGCTGAGTGCTGTCCGGAGTCAGCGCCAGGCCGCGGAGTTCGGAAGTGGGAGGGGGACCTCCGGGCGGCTCGATGGCGGTGCCATGGAAGGCGGCCGCGGCTAAGTCGAATACGTCGAGATGATCGATATCGCTGAGATAGAGCCACTGGCGAGACTGGTCGTACAGAACGAATTTATCGAAAGAGGGCTTGGCGTAGAAATTTTCGCTTTGGAGATATTGGAAAGTTTTGGCGGCGGTGATGGATCCGGCGGGCGAAGTGATGACGAGATCGGCTTTCCCTGCCGTTCCGGGAGGCGTTTGCAAAGTGATGCATTCGAGCGAAAAAGGGTAAGTTGCGTCCAGCCCCAGAGACGGCGCGATGGCTGTCACGTTCTGCGTCTTTTGCACCGTGGCACTTGCACCCCCAATGGTGACGGTGACTTTAGTGGGGTCGCCGCCGAATCCAAAGCCATAGATTTGTACCGTGTCGCCGCCGGCTTGTGCTCCGGCGTTCGGCAAAATCCGCAGGATTTGAGGGCCGTAGCTGAAGGCATCGGGAGCGAGCGCGAGCCAGCCGCTGGGGAAATAGGCCGTGATGTTGATGGCGCCAGCGGCAGCGTTGGGCGGCGATGTGGCCGTGATTTGGGTGGGGCTGACAACACTTGGGTTGGCGGCGAACTGAGTGCCAAACTCCAATTGCGCGGAAGAGGAAAAATTCTGCCCGGAGAGCGCGGTGACGGTTCCACCGGCATTTGGGCCTTCCGCCGGCTGAGCGATAGGCGACGCGGCGAAGCTCGGGACGGTTAACGGGAGTGAGCTTGGAGTTGCGGCATCGACGAAGCCCAGGCCGCGGTTTGCTACGCCGAACAAGAGATTCGTGGCGTCCACGTCCTCGATTTCGGTACGTCTTCCCGCAAGCCACAAATCGGGGACTTGGCCAATTAGGCTGAGGGAATTTCCATTCAGCACGGTAACGACGGGAGGCGAACCGGCGTTTTCGCTAACGTACAAGAACTGGCCGTCGCGAGAGAAAACCATGCCGTTCACGGCGGTAGTCAGATAAGCGCCCACTTGATTGAGAGAACCGTCGAGAAGGAAGACTTGCGTCGTGCCACTCGAAACAAAAACGACGGCAAACTTCGAGCCATCCGGATTTGCGGCGACGAGAGGGATTGTGCCGCTGCCTAGCCCGTGAGGACCGGCGAGAACGTTGCCGCTGGCATTAAAGAGCGCGACTTGGCCGCTTGCGTCGCTGGCGGCAACCAGCACTTTTGTTCGATCGCCCGACCGCGCCATCGAGCCAAGGCCGTTTTGAAAAAGCTGCGGCGCTGAGGAGGTGAGGTTTGTCAGCGTGTTCGACGAAGGAGCCCAGAGAGCGAGCAAGGCTTCACCTGTCTGCGATTGGCGGAGCCGCATCATCAGATTACCGTTCGAAAGGGAGAGCAATTCTTCAGGGCGGTCGAACAACGTATTGGGAAGAGGTTGCAGGCCGGTGAGTTCGTAGCGAGCTTTGACTTGAAGCGAGGTGGTATCGATCGCGGCGACTTGTTCGGTGACCGTGCCAACCCAAATTGTTTTGCCATCGGCGGAAAGATCGGCGCTGCTAGCGCCGGGAACGCTGACTTGGCCGACGCGAGCGGCGGTCGTGGAAGAGAAAATTTCGACGCGGTTCATGGCGCGATTGGCGACGAAAACTAGTTGGTGAACGGGGTCGTAGGCGATATGCCGATGGTGAAATTCGCCGGAAAGATCATCCATGGCGGGGACGGAATCGGTTCTTGCATAAGCGGTTCGCGGCAAGTTCGCAACGACTGCGCTCTGAATGGTGAGAGCGAGATTCGCGGGGTGGGAGAGAGAGCCGCTGGAGCCCTCAGCCATGATCGTGTAATTCCCCGCTGTGGCGTTGGCAGCGGCGGAGAAGAGGACGGGAGTGCTCGAGCCAGCAGGGATGCTGAAGGGACTTGGAGGATTCGCGACAACGCCCGCGGGCAAACTGGAGAGAGCGATTTGGACGCTGCCAGTGAAGCCATTGAGCGGATTGACGGACAGATCGATGGCGGAGCTCGTGGCGCCTTGCTGGAGATTGACGGAATTTTGAGAGAAGCCAATCGAAAAATCGGGTTGCGGAGGAGGCGGCGGAGGTTGCTGAATGGATGAGGAACCGCCGCCACAACCGGTGGATCCGAGCAAAAAGAAACCGAGCAACAGCGCCGGTGCGCACCGTCTTAGGTGTGCCATGGAAGAGCCCCACGTTCCTTGCGGGCCCGCGGCTGAAGGAGACTTGCCGCGGAGAGCGAGCGGCAAGAGCCGTGACGCGCGAAAATCAGAGGAATACGGGAATCACTTTAATCCAATATTGTTAATTGTCAAGTTAAGAAATATTTTGCGACGGAACGAGGAAGGGATGGAAAAATCGAAGGGCGGCGAGGACCGGAAGTCCGCGCCGCCCTTGAGGAAAACTCGAAAAGATAGCGGTGAATTAAATGGTTTTGGTGGCCGGCGCGCCCACGGGAGCGGCGGAGCTTTTTGCAAAAGCGTTGTGGCTGGAATCCTTCTCGGAGCTCTTATCGATTTCGATCGAGCCTTTGAAGTAGGCGCCGTCTTCGATCATGATGCGGGCGGTGGTGAGATCGCCGTTGACGGAGCCGTCCTTCTTAATTTCAATACGGTCTTTTGCGCGAAGATTTCCCTTCACGGTGCCGTACACCACCACCTCGCGGGCGATGATATCGGCAGTGACCTTAGCGGTGGTTCCGACGGTCAGCTTCCGCTCATCAAGCTGGATCAGTCCTTCGACCGAGCCGTCGATCAGCAGATCCTCGTTGCCGGAGATCTCGCCTTTCACGTGCAGGCTGGCCCCGAGCCGCGCGGTGGCGCGGTCCGCGGTTGCACCCAATGGACGCATGGCATCTGTACTCATTGCGGGTTTATCCTCCCAAGTCGCCGGAGCGGACTTCGGCGGCTGATTCGATGGAAAATTTTTCTGCTCCGGTTGCGCGCTTTGCGGCGTGTCCGGTTTCTTATTACCCCACATCGGTCCCTCCCAAAGGGATAGCACCACCCCGCGCGGAAAAACGCTTGGGGTATTGCAAACTGTATTCCTCAGTATGGCGCACAGCAAATGCAGTCTTGCGTGGCCGTTCCTGAAAGTTACTAGACCTTTGGACAGTGGCCGTCGTCGCTCACAGTTCAAATTTCAGTGAATCTCTGACGACGTTGTAGGGGGGCTCGAAGAGTTTAGCGCAGGGAGGCATCAGTTGCTAGGTTTTTCAGGAACGGGCTGCGTGGCGAGAAAATCAGCTTGAAATCTTTTGGAGTAGGAGTCCAGAAGTTCCGCGACGCGTTGGGACGAGGAGGATTGAAGTACGAATCCCGCGTGGTGGTATCGGTTGACCCGGTAGACGATTTCTGGATCGTTGTAAGCGGAAGTGTCGGGACGTTCCTGGCGGGCGAGAGACACAAGCACTCCGGCGTAATCGGAGCGAGTTTGCGGCAACTGGTAGGGCTGCCGGCCCGCGCCGACCTCCAGTCGAGCCCACTCTCGCCATAAATTGATGCCAGTGGCGGCCTCGATGACATTGGAGATATACGCGCCGCCGACGCGAGCGGCGACTTCGAGAAAATAAAACTTGCCATCGGAATGCGCTCTTAAGAATTCGGCGTGAGTAACGCCGCGCAGGAAACCTAGATCTTTCAGGACTTCGCGATTCAGGCCGAGGAGCGCACGCGTTTCCGCGGAATCACGGGGAAGAGTGCGCGTCGTGAAAACGCCGCCTTGATGAGAAGTGTCGAGTGGCGGAACGCCGTATGCGTGCGCTTCCGCAAGGACGATTTCACGCTCCGTGGCCACGCTATCCACATGAAAGACGCTGCCGGAAATGAATTGCTCGAGCAAATACGTGGACTGCCTGTCGCCCAGGCGATCGAGCCAGGGCCACAAATCGGAGGGCTCATGAATTTTTTTCATGCCGATGCCGGAGGCTTGCGAACGCGGTTTCAGGAGCCAGGGCGGGGGAACTCGCGACATGAATTCGCGCAAGGCGTCGTAATTCAAGACGTGGACAAATTCGGGCACGGGAATGCCGGCTTCCTTGGCGCGCGCGCGCATGGCCAGTTTGTCGCGGAAATACCGAACGGTGGTCAGTCCCATACCGGGAATGCGCAAGTGCTCACGAAGAGCCGAAACGTTTTCCATGTCGAATTCATCGAGGGCGACAATGCGATCGATGGGCTGGGAGCGGGCAGCGAAGCTCACAGCGTTGATCAGGTCTTGCACGGGAAGCTCTTCGGGCATGAAGAACATTTCGTCGATGGAATCGCGTGGCCAATCCGCTTCGCGGAGTTTTTCCACCGTGAGGAGAAGAACACGGCAGCCAATTTCCCTGCAAGTGCGGAGAAACTCCTGCCCTTTTTCGTAGGAACTGACGCAGAGGATGGTGAGCGGACGGCTCTCCGGCATTGGATGTCCCTTCGATGGTATGCGACCGTGGGAAAACGCTCCCCTGAAGGTACGCGACAGGTGCGGATTATACTTCGCTCGGCCGGGCCGGAAACAAGAATCGGAGAAAAGGACCGACACGCAGGGCCCAGGCCGCTTCGTTGTGTTGGGCGCCTTCCACGCGCTCGTAGTAGAGATCGCGGCCAAGCTGCCAGCCCTTTTGCAGGAGCACGTCGCGAAATTGTTCGACGTCCTGGACGATGCGCGGGCCTTCGCTGGTGCCGATGTCGAGCCAGATGGCTGGGCGCGGATTTACGTCGGCAGCCTCCGCGAAACGATGCATAACGCGCTGGTTCCACCAAACAGAAGGAGAGAGAGCCGCGACCTTTCCGAAGATGTGAAAAAACTTCAGGCCAAGATAAAGAGAGACGAGGCCACCCAGCGAAGAGCCGCCGATGCCGGTGTTTTCGGGGCCCGATGAGCTGCGATATTCGCGTTCGATGAAAGGCTTTACTTCGTCGATCAGAAACTTGGCGTAACGATCGGCGCGGCCGCCGCCGAGTTTGGGGACGTGGGTTGGCGTGTATTCGCGGATGCGGGCCTTAGTGTTGTACATGCCGACGATGATAAGCGGCGCGACGACCCCGGAGGAAATGGCATAGTCGGCGGTTTGGCCGACGTGCCAGTCCATGCCGGGGATGAAAGAGGTTGCACCGTCGAAAAGATTCTGACCGTCCTGCAGATAGAGAACGGGAAAGCGGCGGCTGGGCTGATCGTCGTAGCCGGGAGGCAGGTAGACGATGAGGTCGCGCTGGTTTCTGAGGAAGCGCGAACGAAAACCTTCGTGCTTGCGGAGATTGGGGCCGCTCACGGCGCGATGGTCACCAGCAAGTCTTTTGCTTCGACGTGCTGCCCTGGTGCGACAAGAAGTTTTGTCACGCGGCCGGAGATTGGCGCGTAGATATTGGATTGCATTTTCATGGCTTCGAGGGTCAAGAGTTTCGCTCCGCGTTCCACGTTATGATTCGCTTGCACCGCAATGCCACTGATGACGCCGGCAGTTGGCGCGGCCACCTGGCCCGGATCGGCAGGGTCAGCCTTGGGATGCGAGCGCTCGACGACGCGAAGCGCGCGGTCTCGAACGTTCACTTCGCGCGGCTGCCCGTTTAATTCAAAAAACAAGGTACGCGTTCCGTCCGGATGCGGGTCGCTGGCCGTCAGAAACTTGAGAATGAGCGTTTTTCCGGGCTCGATTTCAATGGTGATCTCTTCGCCGGAAGCCAGGCCATAGTAAAACGCAGGCGTGGGAAGAACGCTGACGTCTGCATAGGTCTGACGGAACTTGTCGTACTTGACGAAGACATCCGGGTAGAGAAGATAGCTCAAAAGGTCGTCGCGGCGCACGGAATGAGCCAATTTTTTTTCGAGAGTTGCGGATGCTGCGGCGACGTCCACGGTTTCGAGGCTCGCGCCGGGCCGGCCTTTCAGGGGCGCAGCACCGCGCAAGATTATCTTTTGCAACTTTCTGGGCCAGCCACCCGGGGGAACACCGAGAACGCCCGAAAACATCTCGACGACGGAATTTGGAAGAGAGAGATCGTGTTTTTCATCGAGCTTCAGCAGATCCGCCGGACGGAGTTCGTTGGTCATTAGAAAGAGGGTCATGTCGCCGACCACTTTGCTGGAGGGCGTCACTTTGACGATGTCGCCGAAGAGTTGGTTCACTTCCGCGTAGGTTTTTTCGACTTCACGCCAACGATGGCCCAAACCCATGGCCGAAGCTTGTTCGCGGAGATTCGTGTATTGGCCGCCGGGAATTTCGTGTTGATAAAGGCGCGCGGAGCCGGCTTTCGGGCCGGAATCGAATGGCAAATAGTAAGTACGCACGGTTTCCCAGTAATCGGAGCACTCGTTGAGAGCTTCGATGTCGAGAGTCGTATCGCGCGGTGTGTGGCGAAGAGCTTCCACCAGGGAATTGAGATTGGGCTGGCTGGTACCGCCGCTCATGGCGGCTATCGCGGCGTCGACGATGTCGGCGCCCGCATCGGCGGCTTTGAGGACGGAGGCGGAACTGATGCCGCTGGTGTCATGCGTGTGAAAGTGTACGGGGATGGAGATTTCTTCGCGGAGAGTCTTCACGAGTTCGTAGGCGGCATACGGCTTGCAAAGTCCGGCCATGTCTTTGATGGCGAGGAAATGCGCGCCAAGTTTTTCGAGCTGTTTGGCCATATCGACGTAGTATTTCAGCGAATACTTGGGGCGTGATTTATCGAAGATGTCGCCGGTGTAGCAAATGGCGGGCTCGCAGACGGCGCCGGTTTCGAGAACGGCGTCGATGGCGACGCGCATGTTTTCGATGGAGTTGAGGGAATCGAAGACGCGGAAAATGTCGACGCCCTGCGCGTGGGCTTCGCGGACGAACTCGACGATCACATTGTCAGGATAAGAAGTGTAGCCGACGGCATTCGCGCCGCGCAGAAGCATCTGAAAACAGATATTGGGGACGCGCTCGCGCAGATCGCGAAGACGCTGCCAAGGATCTTCGTGAAGGAAGCGCATGGCAGTGTCAAAGGTGGCGCCGCCCCACATTTCGAGACTGAACAAATCTGGGAGACGCCGAGCAACGGCCGCGGCAGTGGCCAGCAGATCGTAGCTGCGGACCCGGGTGGCCATTAAAGATTGGTGCGCATCGCGAAAAGTCGTATCGGTGATCAGCAGGCGCTTTTCTTTTCTGGCCCACGCGGCAAATTTCTTTGGCCCGAGTTTTCGCAGCATTTGGCGCGTGCCCGCAGGCGGCTCGATGGCCGGGACGGAGGGGAGGACGGCTTTCTCGAACGTCTTTGGGATTTGCTTGCCCTTTACTTCGGGATTGCCGTTGAGAATCACGTCGCCGAGATAGGAAAGGAGCTTGGTAGCGCGGTCGCCACGGCTGTGCAGGCGAAACAACTCTGGATATTCGTCGAGAAAAGAAGTCGTTACATCGCCGGCGCGGAAGCGCGGGTGGTTGACGACGTTTTCGAGAAAAGGAATGTTGGTCTTGACGCCGCGAATGCGAAATTCGCGAAGCGCGCGGTCCATGCGCTGGCAGGCTTCGGGAAGTTTCGTGCCCCACGCGGTCACTTTTACCAGAAGCGAATCATAGTAAGCGGCCAGGACCGCGCCGGCGTACGCCGTGCCGCCATCGAGACGAATTCCAAATCCAGCGGGGGAGCGGTAGGTGGTGAGTTTTCCATAATCGGGCGCGAAATTATTCGCCGGATCTTCCGTGGTGACGCGGCACTGAAGGGCGGCTCCATAGAGTGGGACGCGGTCTTGCCGCGGCAACGCTAGGGGCTCGTCATGAAGCTTGTGGCCCTGGGCCACGAGAATTTGGGAGCGCACCAAGTCAATGCCGGTGACCATTTCCGTAACGGTGTGCTCGACCTGAATGCGGGGGTTCACTTCGATGAAATACCAATTCTGCGCTTCGACGTCGAAGAGGAATTCAACTGTACCTGCATTGCGGTAATTAGCCTTTCTCGCCAAACGCACAGCGGCGGCGCAGAGCTCCGCGCGCACGGAAGACGGCAAATTCGCGGCGGGAGCCACTTCGACGACTTTCTGGTGGCGGCGCTGTACGGAACAGTCGCGCTCGTAGAGGTGCAGCAAATTGCCGTGATTGTCGCCAAGAATCTGCACCTCGATGTGGCGAGCGCGGGGCAAATATTTTTCCAAGAAAACACTGGCGTCGCCGAAGGCGGACTTGGCTTCGCCTTGCGCTTCCTCGAGCCGCGAATCGAGTTCCGGCGCGTCGCGGACAACCCGCATGCCGCGTCCGCCTCCGCCCATGGCGGCTTTCACGATGACGGGATAACCGATCCCCGATGCAAATTTGCGGGCCTCGCTTGCGGAGCTGACTGGCTCCTCGGTGCCAGGGAGCACGGGCACACCGGCCGAAGCCGCAAGGCGTCTTGCGGCCGTCTTGTCGCCCAAAAGCTCGAGCAATTCCGGCGTTGGTCCGATGAATGCAATTCCAGCTTTTTCGCAGGCGCGCGCAAAAGCGGGATTTTCGGACAAGAAGCCGTAACCGGGATGGATGGCGTCAACGCCCTTCTCCTTGGCCAGCGCAACGATGCCCGCAATATCAAGATAGGCTTCGACGGGGCCTTTGCCTGCGCCGACCTGGTAGGCCTCGTCGGCTTTGAAACGGTGAAGCGCCAGGCGATCTTCCTGCGAATAAATACCGACAGTGCGCAGGCCTAGTTCGTTCGCGGCGCGGAAAATCCGGATAGCGATTTCGCTGCGGTTCGCCGCCAGCAATTTCCGGATGGTTTTGTTCTTCTTCATCACAGGACGGTACGAAGCTTACGCGAAACATTACATTGTTTCACGCGCGCACGGCAGCGCTGGTGCACTTTTTTCGATAAGCAGGACAAACAATTTGGATGCGAAGAACGGAAGTGTAAAAGCGCTATGGCTTGAGCATTGGCTGAGCGTAACGGATAGGAACTCCAAAGTTGGAGCCGCCGAAACCTCTGACCACGGCAAAGGTTACGCCAATCACTTCGCCGTCGCGGTTAATCAGCGGTCCACCTGATCCACCGGAAGTGGTCTGCGCGTCGTAAACAATTTTATCCGGGAGGACGTCGCCAATGTGTCCTTGGGTCACCAGCGGCCGAATCAGCTGGCGCTTCTGGAGTTCTTCGACAATTCTCTTTGGGTCGCTTCCAGCCACTTTCACGATGTCCTTCACGGTGTCTTCTCCGGCGCGCGCCAGGATAGCGCTCAATCCCGTCGCGTAGCCCAGCGAGATCAAGAGCTGGCCGCTCACCGCAGCTTCCTTGCGGCCGTCCAGCTTGAGCGTCGGGCGCTTTAGACCGGAAAGTTCGCCGGTAAGAAGGGCGAGATCGGCCTCATCGGAAATTTTCGAAATACTCAGCGGAATGCCGGTGGTGGCCTGAGGGAAATAGGCGGTCATTTCAGCGATCGTCGGCTGCAAGCCCTGCTGACTGGCGGCGCTAAGCTCATCGTTCTCCCACCAGGGCTGGGCGACATGGTGGTTGGTAAGGATCTCGTTATCGCCAACGATAAATCCCGTGCCGAAAAAATCCTCGCGAACTTCCGGCGAGCGGCCTTCCAGGCTATAGACCACGTTGCCGTCGCCGTCTTTGAGAGGCTCGCCGTCGGGATTGATGGCCGCGTAACGCAACGGCCGCCGCGAAGTCTTGTCGAGGAAGGAAACCGAGACGTGGAGCAGGCACACGCTCGGTGCATTGACGCGAATGACGCCCTCGGCGGCATGCGATTGATGCTCCACCAGCTTCAGGCGGCTGGTGGTTTCATCCAACTGCTTGCGGAGCCCTTCGACATCGCTGGCATTGGCCGCCGAGAGCTTCTGGCGAAGATCGTCCGTCTGCTTCTGAAGCTGATCTTTCTGGGCCGCCAGGTCCGATTGATCGAGCTGCGCGCGTGCTTTGTTGGCCTCCGCGACGAGGGCCTGCTCCGTGTGCACGCCATGCTCGAGCTGCGCGATCACTGAATAGGCACGCCGCGTTTCCTTATCCGCGCGCCGTGAGTAGAGCAGAAAGATGACGGAGATGAGCGCGGCGACGCAGAGAAGCGCGGCAACGCCGATCTTTAGAGCGCGATCCAGGGTCGAAGCGTCGCGCGTCATCTTTTCGGTTACGGCGATGGCTTGAAAGGCGGTATGAGCTATTTCCTGCCCTTCTTCCGCGAGGCGGGATTTTTGTTGTAGTTCTTCCAAGGCATGCTTGTCGCGCAACTGCACGCGCACGCGGGCGAGCAATTCCGAGGGCTCCCAAGGAGCAGTCAGCACGTCGTCCGCGCCCAGGTCCAGGGCGCGGGCACGTTCCGCGGCGCCGCCGGGCGCGAAGAGAATCACGCGGGTGTTGGCAGTCGAGCCTAAGCCCTTAATTTCCGCCAAAGAGTTGCAGCACAAAACATCGGCGAGATCGGCAGCAAGAAGAAAAATATCGACCGTGCCAGTCTGAACGAGCCGGAAACCTTCTTCCTGTGAAGGCGCCGAGGAGACTTCATAGCCCGCGGAATGGAGTACGTCCTGGAGACTCTGCCGCTTTGCATCGTCAGGCTCGACAATCAGTATGTTTTCGCGCTTGGTTGACAAGTTTGCTGGTTTCCTCGATGGCGACAAATGGAGCAGGCCCGCCTCGTACCTTTGACGCGCGGAATATCCTGATGGGCACAATTAATTCACATAGCGGCCAGAATTTCAAACGGGTGCCTGTCGGCGGCTTATGCTCACCGCGTACAGGGGCACTGGGCGGAAGCCGGGGGCTTCTCCTCGGCGAAATGCGTCCGAGGCCGGCGAGAGAAGAAAATTGCGGGAGATTTGCGTTGGATATGGCTGAAACGAGAGGCGGGACTAACCTTCAGTATTTTCTCAGCACTCCGATAACGCGGCCCTGTATCTTGAGGTCATTCGCAGCCACCATGATCGGCGCCATCTCCGAATTAGCGGGCTGGAGGCGGATCTTTCCCGCTCCCTCGCGGTAGAACCGTTTGAGTGTCGCTTCTTCTCCGCCAATCAAGGCCACGACGATGTCGCCCGCGTTGGCCACCTGCGTCTGTTCGCAGACCACATAATCGCCATCCATAATGTGATCTTCGATCATGGAGCTGCCCTTCACCTGCAGAACGAAGGAATTGCCGCCTCGAGCAAAATCGCCCAGCGAAAGGGTTTCGCGCTCTTCGACAGCTTCCAAAGGCCGGCCAGCGGCAATTCTTCCTAGCAGCGGCAGCTCTTGAATTTTCCGGTCACTAATCTGTTCCTTGACGGGCTTTGGCAACTGCAGGATTTCGATCGAGCGGCTTTGGTTATACCCGCGGCGTATGAATCCTTTTTTCTCCAGAGTGGTGATGTGCTTGTGAACGGTGGCCAGCGAAGTCAGCTTCAGCCCCTTGCCAATTTCTTCAAAGCTCGGGGCGTACCCGTGTTTATTGTCGAAAGACACGAGGTAATCGAGGACTTCTTTTTGGCGTTTCGTCAGGGCCATGGTGCGCCTCCGCAGGATCAAGATTTCCACAGTCACTTTAGGCGAAAAGAAAGCGAACGTCAAGCAGCAAGTTGCCTTTGCGTTCCCTGCGCTTCGCTATGGCAGGCGTTCTGGAAATGATATACAGAGAGGTATGTCCGCCTCCGCAAAAGCCTCTGCGTCAGTTATTGTCGCCGGTGTCGTCGCCATCCTTGGAAGCGTGATTGTCTTGGCTGGAGCCGGGCTCAGCCTCGGCGCGTTGCTGCTGGTAAAAATGCCGGCGACCATGCCGGAGCAGCCGCCCTTCGTGAGGATTGCGGGCATCACCTCGATGGCGATAGGAATTGTCTGTGCGATTTTCGGCATAGCCACGGGGATCGGTCTTTTTCTGCTGCGCAATTGGGCGCGCATTTCCGCGATGGTCTGGGCAGGGATTTGTTTTTTCTTCGGCATTATCGGGATACCCGTCGCTCTCTTCATGTCTCTGCCGGCCGCTTACAACTCTGGAGGCATGCCCGAGAACTTCACGTTTATTCTGCGTCTTGTACTTCTCGCGGTCTACGGCGCGCCGCTCGCCGTGGGAATTTGGTGGCTCGTTCTCTTCAACCGCAAGTCCGTCAAGGAACAATTCGCGGGGACGGCGGAGCCTATTGATCCCTCGCTGCCGCAAAAGCCGCGAGCTCCGCTAGCCGTCAGTATGCTCGCGTGGTTTTTCATCACCACCGCGGCGAACATCATCATTCTTCCTTTCCTGCCATTCCCTGCGCCTGCGATACTCTTCGGCCGCTTGATTGAACCGCCCGCTGGAACCCTTATTCTCATCCTGATTTGTATCGCGATCGCGATTGCAGGGATCGGTCTTTTGAAACTCAAACCCTGGAGTTATTCCCTAACCATTGGGCTGCAACTCTTCGGGTTGACGAGTGGAGTAGCTTCCCTGCTGACGCCAGGTTTCAGCTCTTCTTTTGACGCGGCCATTTTGAAAATGAACGAAGCCATGCGCCTGCCGATAAACATAGATAGCCCGATCAATTATGCGCAGTTGGTTCGATGGGGCATGGTAGGAGGAATTGTTCTGGGAGTGGCGATTTTGGTGATCTTGCTTTATTACCGCGAGCGCTTCCTCGAAGCCGCCTCCGCCGCGAAAGGATAAAGGAATAGAGTCTGCCGCGGGCCGACGACTGCGGGCTCAGCTTTGTGTCTTTTTCGAAACAGCACATTCCAGCGCGGCTTTCTCTCTTTCTGCCATGCACAGTTCGGTGTGGTATTCTTCTCCGGTAGGCTCCGGGCGGCTGGATGCTGTATCCAACCTGGTTTTCGCACGGCCCATCTAACAAATCGAGCCTCACTCCCTCGGGGGAATTGTTCGGGAGTTCAGAAAAAGCGGAGCCCTGGCCACTATGTCAACCTTGATTGAAACGCCGCCAGTGAAACACAAGCGCGAGGTGATCGATCGCGCGGTCATTCGCTTTGCGGGCGATTCCGGCGATGGCATGCAGATTACCGGGAGTCAGTTCACGAATACTGTCGCGCTTTACGGCAACGATATCGCCACCTTCCCGGACTTTCCCGCCGAGATTCGCGCGCCTGCCGGGACTCTTCCCGGTGTTAGCGGCTACCAGTTGCATTTTTCTTCGAGCGACGTATACACGCCGGGCGATTCCGTGGACGTCTTGATCGCAATGAATCCCGCGGCGTTAAAGATGAACGTTGCCGACCTTAGAGCCAACGGAATCCTGATCGTGAATTCAGATGCCTTCGCTGAAAACGACTTGCGCAAAGCGAAGATGGATCACAATCCGCTTGAGGATCATTCGCTCGACAAATACCGGCTCTTCTCCGTCGGGCTGGAGCGCCTCACCAAGACGGCGCTGGATGATCTCGGTCTGGATGCCAAATCCATCAGCCGCTGCAAGAATTTCTTCGCGCTGGGAATGTGCTACTGGCTCTACAACCGCTCGATGGAGCCGACGGTACGCTGGATCGAATCCAAGTTTAAGAACAAACCGTTGCTTGTAGAAGCCAACAAACTCGCGATGAAAGCTGGCTATTCCTATTGCGAAGCTACGGAAGCATTCCAGATCAGTTACGAAATTCCGCCGGCGCAGCTCGCGCCAGGCTTTTACCGCAACCTGAGCGGAAACCAGGCGCTGGCACTGGGGTTCGTCACTGCCTCTCAAAAATCAGGCTTGCGGCTCTTTCAGGGCAGCTATCCCATTACGCCGGCCTCGGACATTCTTCACGAGCTTTCGCAATACAAGGATTTCGGTGTGATGACATTCCAGGCCGAAGATGAAATCGCCGCCATCACCAGCTCAATTGGCGCGGCCTACGCGGGCGCGCTCGCCATTACCACAACGTCCGGACCCGGAATGGCGCTCAAGACGGAGGCGTTGGGCCTTGCCGTCGCCGTTGAGCTTCCGCTGGTCATTTGCGACATTCAACGCGGTGGACCCTCCACCGGCCTTCCGACGAAAACCGAGCAAGCGGATCTTTTGCAAGCGCTCTTTGGACGCAACTCCGAAGCGCCGATTCCCATCATCGCCGCCGCGACACCCAGCGATTGTTTTTGGGCCGCAGTCGAAGCGAGCCGCATTGCGATCAAGTACATGGTTCCGGTAATTATTCTTTCGGACGGCTACCTTGCGAACGGCGCGGAACCGTGGCGGATTCCCAACGTCGATGAAATTCCAGCTTTCCCGGTGAAATTTGCGACGGAAGCCAACAGTCCCAACGGGTATTTGCCATACAAGCGCGATCCGGAGACGCTCGCGCGCCCCTGGGCCGTTCCTGGCACACCGGGCCTCGAGCATCGCGTGGGCGGCCTCGAGAAACAGGACATTACCGGCAACATCAATTACGAGCCGCTGAACCATGAAAACATGGTGCGCATCCGGGCTGCAAAAGTCGCGGCCATCGTACAAGAAATCCCGGATGCGGAGCCTGCCGGCGATCCCGAAGGCGATCTTCTGATTGTGGCGTGGGGCTCGACGCACGGCGCGATCACGGCGGCGTTGAAAGCCCAGCGCGAACGTGGCCGCAAGATCGGACATGTTCATCTGCGCTATCTCAACCCTCTGCCGGCGAACCTCGGCGAAGTAATCCAGCGATACAAAACAGTTCTTGTGCCCGAGCTGAACATGGGCCAATTGCTTTGGGTTCTGCGTGCCAAGTATTTGGTGGACGCCATCGGGCTCAACAAAATTCAGGGTCGTCCGTTTAAGCAGGCCGAGGTTGAACAAAAGATCGAAGAGCTTCTTGGGGAGAATTCCTGATGAGCACCACTACCCTTCCACCGATCACGCCTCTCACCAAGAAAGATTTCCAGACCGATCAGGAAGTTCGCTGGTGCCCCGGCTGCGGCGACTACGCGATTCTTTCCGCCGTTCAATCCATCTTCCCCGAACTGGGAATCAAGCGCGAGAACTTCGTGGTGATTTCCGGCATTGGGTGCTCCAGCCGCTTCCCGTACTACATGAACACCTTCGGCTTTCACACCATTCACGGCCGCGCACCCGCCGTCGCGACCGGAGTTAAGGCGATTCGGCCAGATCTCGAAGTTTGGGTCGCCACCGGCGACGGCGATGCCCTCTCCATCGGCGGCAATCACTTAATTCACATGCTTCGCCGCAACGTCGGCCTGAAGATTCTGCTTTTCAATAATCGCATCTATGGCTTGACGAAGGGCCAGTATTCCCCGACCTCGGAACTCGGGAAAAAGGCGAAGTCGACTCCATATGGTTCCCTCGACCGCCCATTCAATCCGATTTCTCTCGCGATCGGCGCGGAGGCTACGTTTGTCGCGCGCTCCGTCGATGTGTTCCAGCAGCACTTGAAGGAAACATTAAAGCACGCGGCCGCGCACAAAGGCTCCGCGTTCGTCGAGATTCTGCAGAACTGCAATATCTTCAACGATGGTGCGTGGTTCAATCTCACGGAGCGGGACGCGCGCAGCGAGCACATCATTCAGCTAGAGCACGGCAAACCGCTGGTCTTCGGCAAGAACCGCGACAAGGGCATTCGGCGCAAGACCGACGGCGACATCGAAGTCGTCCAGCTCGGCAACGGCGTTAGCGAATCGGACCTCATCATCCACGACGCCCATCATCCGCGCGCGGCCTATGCCTTCCTGCTTTCGCATATGGAGCATCGTCCGGGCTTTCCTACGCCAATCGGCGTGCTCCGCGCGTGGGATGATCTTCCGCGCTACGAAGACATTATGAATCAGCAGATCAAGGACGTTATTGCGAAGCGCGGACCCGGCGATCTGACAAAACTTTTACGCGCGGGAGACACTTGGGAAGTGCGTTGACCCAGTTGTAAGAGTTGCCTTGCCTAAGGCCGCATGGATTGTCGCGAGCGAATCGAGGGAATGTCGCCATGGATAAGCCTTACGATATCGTGGTCAAAGATCCTGAAATTCTGGGTGGCACTCCAGTCTTCTCCGGCACTCGCGTGCCGTTTCAGAATCTACTCGACTACCTGGAAGGCGGCGAGACTCTCGATGAATTTCTCGATGATTTCCCCACCGTCACACGGGAAGCAGCAATTGCCGCACTTGAACAAGCCAAGACCCTGCTAGTTGAAAAGCTTGAATGAAGATTCTGCTCGATGAGTGCGTGCCTCGCAAACTTAAGTCTCACTTATCTAGTCACACCTGTCTGACGGTTTTCCGAAGCGGGCTATTCTGGCAAGAAGAATGGAATTCTGCTGCGGTTGGCCGAGGAAGCCGGTTACGACGTTCTGATTACAATCGATCGGGGCATGGAGACTCAGCAGAATCTGCGCGGGCGCCGAATTTCCGTGTTGATTCTCAAGGGCAGGTCCGGACGTTTCAAGGATCTTCTTCCTCTTGTCTCTGAATGCCTGCGCGCGCTTTCCCATCTCCCGCCGGGACAGGTTCGGAGAATCGAAGGCTAGATCCATTGCTCCGCTCTGGCGCTGTTAGTTCCCTCCCCCGCCGCTCTCTTCAAAATATGCGCACATCGCGCTGACCGGGCAAATTTCGCACTTCGGTTTCGTCCTCTTGCAAATCTCCTGCCCATGCTTTTTCAAAAGGAGGTAAGCCCTTTGCCGCGCTGCAAAGTTCTCTGGAACTTCCGCCACGATCGCCTCCTGGGCCGCCCGGTAGCCTTTTCCATAGTTTTTGTCCTCGTGCCCGAAGAGGATCCTCTGTGGCACCCCAGTACACGCCGAGGGCACCGCCGCTACGGGCGCCATTCCGCTGAACAATAGAATCTTGTCCGCGCCCGGTTCGCCAATCACCGGAAATTCTTTCAACGCATTTTTCACGCGCCGCAGCCTCTTCTCCGACGGCGTTTTTTCATCTTTCATCAACTTCTCCAGCGCCCACTTCAAATGCCCGCCGAAATTCTCGTTTGTGATTCGCGCGATCAATTTCAATCGTTCCGCGCGCAGCTCCGGAAACATGCCTCCCTCCCGCGTCAATTTCGCCAGCTTCGCGCTCGGCACTTTGAGAATCTTGTCCGGCTTCGTGCCCACTTCCTCTCTTAACGGTTCAAATCCCTTCGTGCAAGACGCATCCGTCGCCGGATACCCGCAGTTCACAAACAGGACCATTTCGTAGGGATCGCTCGGCCCGGCGGCTGCCTGCACGCCGTAATGCTTCTCAAGTTTGCCGAGTATTCTCAGAAGCGCGAACGCGGATTTCTGCATCTATGCCTCCGCCGCCCGCATCATACCCATAGCCCAACAAGCATAAGTATATGATTGGGTTTCGGCATTGCCCCAGATTCCCTCGTTAGGAGAGATGTCCATGACCCCCAAAAACAACAAGCACGACGCTTCGTACAATCAGCTCGAGTCAGGTACAAAACAAGCCAAGCCGATTCAACACCAGCATGCACCCGAAATCCAGCCCTACGGCAAGATCGCCAAGCTGCCGATCGCGCTCGATGAAAAAGTCTGCGCCGCCAGCGCCGATAACCTCAACCAAATTCTCGCGGACACCATGACGCTGCGCGATATGTACAAAAAGCATCATTGGCAGGTCGCCGGCCACACCTTCTACCAGTTGCATCTGCTCTTCGACAAACATCACGGAGAACAGGACGAACTCGTGGATGAGATCGCCGAACGAATCCAAGTCCTCGGAGCTATCAGCCTGGCGATGGCCGCCGATGTCGCCGAGACCACTATAATCCCGCGCCCGCCCCGCGGCCGCGAAGAAGCGCCGGTGCAGATCTCGCGCCTTCTCGAAGCCCACGAAATCATCTTGAAGGAAGCCCGCACGATGGCCAAACAAGCCAGCGACGCGGGAGACGACGGAACAAACGATTTGCTGGTCTCAAACGTAATCCGGACCAACGAACTTCAGGTCTGGTTCCTGGCGGAACATTTGGTGGCAGTCCCTTTGGTTCGGGCCGATCAGGCAAAGGCAGCCGCTAACGGAGATTAGAAATTCACCGACGTTTGTGGACAGAAAGCGAAAGGGCGGGTACCGGAACTTCCGGCTAACCCGCCCTTTCGTGATTCGTGTGCTCTGATCAAAAATTCGCAGTCTTTTTCAGGACCTTCAAGCCTAGCTCTTCGTAGCTTTTAAGTCGTCCTTGGCTTGCTTTTCTGCGTTCTTCGCTTCGGTCTTCGCATCGGCGTCTGGCTTCATGGCGTGAATCGCTTTGCTCAAACTCATCGCCTTGTCGCCGGCTGAGCCCTGGCACGAAGACATATCCGCGCCGGTTTGCACGCCGGTCAGATTCGATTTCAGACAGTTAAAGTCCAATCCAACGTTTTTGCTTGCGTGAAGAGCGGCTACGCACTCATCCAGCGCTTTGAAGGTATCGCATGCGTTCTTGGCGTCTGTGGTGGCCGGCAGCACGCCCTGGGATTGCAGGCTGGCTGTCAGTTTCTTGTCTTGTTCGTCTTTTGCATCAAGCTGGTCGCTGGCCGACTTCGGGTCTTTCTTCACCCACTTGATCGGATTTAGCGAGAACGTGCCACTGGAGCTGCTGGAAGACGCTGATCCTGCACCCGCCCCTTGCGGCCCCTGAGCGGCGGCTCTGTCTGCGCCGTAGGAGACACTAAGCATCGCCACTGCCGCGATCATAACTAGCCTTTTCATGTGCCCTCCAATCCATGTTTCAGGCCCGGCTGGCTAAAACCAGGCAGGTCTCTTCCATCAGTAGGCCACGCCGCATGGGTTGGCGGCGACAACCGCGATGGACGGTACTCCCCCAATTGGTCACGTTGTCCTTTCGGACAGGGTGATCCAGAGCGCGCTCGGAGTGCGCATGCTGCATGTTGCCGGCGCGGGTTCCCGCGAGGAATGCGTTATTGTGAAAGCACCGTGGAAACTGGTATCCGGCCTTGGCAACTTCTGTTTCGCTTGCACGCCTGGCTCTCGCCTGCGGAATCCCCGCGCGGCGCTGGCCTCATCTTCGTTCTCGCGGGAAGAATGTACCGCAAGGAATACGCTCTGGAGCTATTCCGTCAGGGAGCTGCCCCAAGAATCTTGTTGAGTGTGGGCCGGTTCGAAATCCGCCGGTTCTCCAAAATGTCCTTGCCGGTTTCGCTGGATCTCTTGAAGCTGGCCCAAGAGACGCCTCCGCCCCAACGCCACTATTTCGTTTCGTTTCAGGGCCAGGAGGTCCAAGTGAAGCATGTGCCGCCGCAGCGCTTCGGCACCCTTACGGAGATCCGTGCACTTGCCAGTTGGCTCGCCGCAAATCCAGAAATCCGCTCGATGCTCGTCATCAGCACCGACACTCATTTGCGCCGTATTCGCATGTGTTGCCGCGCGTTACTGGACCCGGCAATCGAGATGACCTTCCTCGCTTCGCCCTACTCGCCTCCCGAGCCGGAACGCAAATTCCCCGGAGCATCCGCAGTGGACGATCTCCTGGAACTTTTCAAACTCAGCTTCTACTGGGCTTTATTGAAATTCGCTACGAAGACAAATTTGTAGGCGCCGTTTTAGAACAGCACGCCAACTCAATCGATGGGAATCTAGCCGCGCTCAGGACCGCATCCGCAAGTAAACTCCATACAGAAACATTCCTAATCCGCCTAGAAACACGACGGGAGCCAGGTAGGTGGCTACCCAAGGAGGGAGAAATAAGGGCAGGTGAAACGCGCTATAGCCACCGGAGAAGTAATAGATGACCGCGCCCAGGAGCATGTACATCAGCCCGCGGTGAATTTCGTGCCGTCCATCCTTGCCGATGCGCGCGGATAGACGAACCTCCGTGACCGCCTCGCGGCAATAGGGACAGCGGTTCATCCGCGTGGGGACCGGCTTGCCACAGTAGGCGCAGGGGCGCGAAGCCGCCGACTGCCCTGGAGAGACGCTCATACATGCTCCATTCTCCCGTCCTAACTAGCCTAAAATTCCAGCCTAGCCGCGTCAAGGGAATCCGCACTGAAAATTGGGTACCGCACTCCACCCAGTCAAGAGATTCGGAAGGGCTTCTGAAACCGATTGGAGTGTGCTACATCTAATGAACCAGCCGGCGGAGCGCATTCTAGAATGGCAGATCTCTCCAAACTCGCGTCTTACGCCATTTTCGGCGATGTCGACCCCGTGCCACAAAGCCTGCAAACCGCCTTCCCCGAGCAGGCCAAAACTCTCGCGCTGCTGTATGACGTCAGCCGCGAGCTGACTTCCATTCTCGACCGCGAAGAGTTGCTGCGGCGCGTGGCTCAACGCGTCAAGAGGCTGGTCGACTACCATGTTTTCAGCGTAATGCTCTGGAATGAGGCATCGCAGCACCTTGAGAGCGTCTTCAACCTGCGGTATGAAGATCCACATCCCGTACGATTGCGCATGGCTCTTAATGAGGGAATAACCGGCGCAGCTGCCGCCGAGCGCCGCAGCATCCGCGTGAACGACGTTATGAACGACCCCCGCCACGTCACTTGCGGAATTGGATTGAACACTGGCTCCGAACTGGTGATTCCGCTTCTTCTTCAGGACCGGCTGATTGGCGTGCTCGATCTCGAAAGTACGGAGAAAAACGCTTTCTCGGAACAGCATGAGCGCATGCTTGCCACTCTCGGCTCGTACGTGGCCGTGGCGCTGGAAAACGCGCGCCTCTACGAAGAGGCGCGAGAGAATCAGGTGCGCCTCCAGGATGACTTGAACACGGCCCGCGAGATCCAACGACAACTGCTTCCCCACGGCGCCAAAGGAATACCCGGTCTCGATCTCGCGGCAGCCTATGTCCCCGCACGCGAGCTGGGCGGAGACTTTTACGATTTTCTTCCGTACGGCGAGGGCAAACTTGCCTTGGCCTTGGGAGATGTTTCCGGCAAGGGGACGGCGGCGGCCCTTTATGGTTCTCTGGCCATAGGAACTCTGCGTGAGCTTGTGGTCAGCAGCAACTGCAATCCAGCGTGCATGCTGCAAATGATGAACGGCCGCATGCACGGCGCGCGGCTCGACGCGCGGTTCATCGCCATGCTCTTTGCCGTGTACGATGCGCCGGCGCATCGCCTCACCCTGGCTAATGCCGGCGGTCCTTATCCTTTGCTGGTTCGCAATGGCCGCGCGCAGGAAATACGTATTGAGGGCGTGCCGCTGGGCCTCTTCCCCGATTCGGAGTACGACGAGTCGGCTATCGATCTTGAAACCGGCGACGTCGTTCTGTTTGCCTCGGACGGTATCCTGGAATCGGAAAATGCCGTGCAGGAAGAGTTCGGCTCGGAGCGTTTGCACGCATTGTTGGCAGATGCAGCGCCCGGAATTTCAGCGAATGAACTCTCCGAAAAAATAATCGCGGCGACGGATGATTACAGCGGCCCCGGCACCAGCCCGCACGACGACCGCACCCTGCTCGTTCTGCGTGTCACCAGCGACACCACTGCCGATTACTCAAAACTTCCCGTCATCTATTAAAGATTGCCCGTTTTGAAGATTGCTCGCCGACGATGAAAAGTAGGAATCCCTCAGTGAGCGGCAATAGTGGGTACGCTCGCTTGCAATAGCTCGGGTTTTTTCAAAAGCGGAAGCCACCTCTCTCGAACAGCGGCAAATTCCGGCAGGCCCTTCTTGGAGACAGGATCGGAGGGTGGCAACCCGAGCTTCTCGAAGTTTTTGAATTGTCCCTTTTGCAAAATTCGGAAATCGAGATGCGGGCCGGTCGAAAGGCCGGTGCTTCCCACGAGTCCGATTGTTTTTCCGATTTCAACGTGCTCGCCCGCGTGCACGTACATCCGCGATAAATGCAAATACATCGTTTCGTAGCCATTGGAATGGGCGATGTGTACCATGTTTCCGTCTCCGCCCTTCCGGCCGGCGAAAAGAACCCGCCCGCTTCCGATCGTCTGCACGGGAGTGCCAACAGGTGCGCCATAATCCGTTCCCAAATGCGGGCGCACGATTTTCAGAATCGGGTGGTAACGCGCCGTGCTGAAATGAGAAGTCACGGGAGCGGCAAATTTAAGCGGCGAGCGTAGAAATGCCTTCTGTAGCGATTTACCGTCCGCCGTGTAGTAAGCGGGGTGGCCGAATTCGTCGTGAAAGAGCAGCGCCTGGTATTTTTTCCCGCCATTGTCGTATTCAGCGGCAAAAATCTTCCCATAACCTGCCGTTTTGCCGTTCGTATAAACCTTTTTCTCCATCAGAATGCGGAATGTATCGCCCTTTCGCGGATCGGTGTAGAAATCCAGGTCGTACCCGAAGATTTGCGCGAGCCGCATGGCGATTTCCGGTGATTCGCCGGCCTGCTCGAGGGCATTGAAAAGCGAATCCTCAAGCTGCCCGGAGATGGCCGCGATTTCGACTTTACTGGGAATGTCTTTGATCTCGGCTGTAAAACCGTTGTCGGCCGGGACGATCTTCAACATGCGGTCCGGGTCAATTTTGTAATTGATCTCGCGCAGATCTCCTCCAACGGATCGTCCGACAGTGATGGTATTGCCGGCTCGCACTTGCCGCAGGTTGAACGCACGTTGCGCGGCTGCGGAGGCATTCGTCGCATCCTGATGGCTCAATCCGAATTTTTCCAGCGCGGAGGTGAAATTGTCCCGAGCGAGAACTCGCTTTTCCGTCGGTACAATCACATGTTCGTGAATCCAGTCCGCCTCTTGCTTGCCAAGTTTCGCCTGGCGCTGAAATTCATCCGAGGCCAGCAAGCGCAAATGGAAGACATACGCCAGCACGCCCGCCCCGAAGCAAAGCACAATCACCAACACAATCGCAAAACGACGATTCACGCTTTCCCCCTGCCACTCGCCGCCAGCTTCCTTGATCCCAAATGCCCCATGACTCTCCCAAAACCGACTCATCATGCGGGCTTTGGCAGCTTACTCCACCTCACTTTTTAGACTCAACGCAAATCCAGCGCCATTTCATTTTTATTTTCTGCGTCCAAAGACGCACGTCTCTTGCAAATTCAAGCGGCACAAACATCGATGACTTGACGGAACAATTCCATCTGTCCCTGCGTCGCCGGCGCAAGGGTGTAAGACGCCCCGTTGAAAGCAAGTACACCAATTACTTCGAAGTTCTGGAAGTCCGGCCAGCCATAGGCAGAGGATTCGCGGAAGTAGAAGGCAGTTCGGCAGGTGGTGCTCCGGTTGCCGTCATTAGCTACGCCCTCTGGAAGAGCCGTTACAAGGGCGAAGACACGGTCCTCGGCAAGACTATTTCCCTCAACAAGCATGCCTTCACCATTATCGGCGTCGCGCCGCGCGAATTTCAGGGCAGTTATACCGCTCTTCGCTGCGACATCTGGGTACCCCTCGTGATGGACGGCCAGCTTGTCCCGGGCGGTAGCCGCCTCGAAGTTCGAGACAACACCTGGGTGAATGCGCTTGGACGTCTTCAGCCGGGCGTCCACCGGGAGCAGGCCCAGACAGAACTGGACGCCGAGTTTCAGCAGTTGGTGTAGGAATACCCCGATTCGCATCGGATGTTAAAACACGTCACGCTCTTTCCTTTGTGGCGCGCGCCGGGCGCTTCCACCGTGCAGCGTGTCGCAGGCCCGGCGGTCGGCGTGCTCGGCTCACTCGCGCTCGTGCTTGCCGCGGTCGGAATCTACGGAGTCATTGCCTACACGACTCGGCTGCGAACCCAGGAAATTGGGATTCGTGTCGCGCTCGGTGCGCAGCGTGCCGATGTGCTACGGCTCATCTTGCGTGAAGGCGCGATCGTAACTGCCGCGGGCTTGCTAGTCGGGACAGGCGCCGCGCTGCTGTTGATGCGGCTGATGTCCAGCCTGCTTTTCGGCGTCAACGCAGCCGATCCGGCTACTTTTGTCGGCATTCCCGTTCTCCTCGTTGGCGTGATTTTCGTCGCGTGTTATCTTCCAGCTCGGCGGGCCATGCGCGTGGATCCCCTCGTGGCGCTGCGTTACCAGTAACGCGGGGGAGCGTCCGCGGAAATCCTTGCACGGCGAATGAAATTGCGCACGATTTCGAGTAGGATGCAGCCATGAATCTTGCCACTCTTTCGCGGCGCTCTTTTGTTGCCATGTCGGCGATGCTGCCCTGGGCCCTCTCTACCCGCGCAGCGTCAAGCATTCCCGTTGGTCTGGAACTCTATTCAGTGCGGAATGCGTTGAAGGATGATCCCGCAGGGACAGTACGCGCCGTCGCCGGGATGGGCTATCAATGCGTTGAATTTTACGCTCCTTACTTTGATTGGACCGAGAGCCAGACGAAAAACATGAGGAAGCTTCTGGACGATCTCGGTGTCCATTGCTATTCCACGCACAACGACAGCTCCTATTTCGCTCCGGAGAAAATTTCGCGGGCGCGCGACCTGAACCTCATTTTGGGCTGCAAATATTTGGTCATGGCCAGCTCTCAGGAGAAATCCGGACTGGAGGGCTGGAAAGTTGTCGCGGATACGTTGAACTCCGCCGCCGAAAAATTAGAGCCGTCCGGTTTGAAGGCCGGTTATCACAATCATCAAGCAGAGTTCACTCCAGAGGGAGGCGTCCGCCCCATCGAGATTCTCGCGAAGAATACCAAGCCGTCTGTCATGCTGCAGCTGGACGTCGGCACGTGTATCGAAGCCGGTTCCGATCCTGTGACCTGGATTCGCTCGAATCCCGGACGAATCCGTTCGCTTCATCTGAAGGATTGGTCGCCCGAGCCTGGGAAGGGTTATACAGTTTTGTTCGGCGAGGGTGTTGCCAATTGGAAAAGCATTTTTGAGGCGGCAGAAGCTGTCGGTGGAGTGGAATACTACCTCATCGAGCAGGAAGGCAGCCTTTTTTCGGAGTTGGAAACTGCCAAGAAGTGTCTCGCCACGTTCCGGACGATTCACCCGGAGTAATCGATTTCAAGCGCTGTTTGATTACTTACCCGAAATAAGCGGCGTAAGGGGAGTCCTTCGAGCTGTGGATTCCACAAAATAATTTTGTTCGCGTAGTTTGCGGTAAATTCGCCCCGCAACTTCCGCTGCCATGGGGCCCTTGACGCGGCTTGAGTTCCCACGCAAGAGAACGGCCAGAGCGATTTTCGGATGGATTTCATCGGCGTACGTAACAAACCAGCCGATGCGCGATGGCGTAGTGTGATCGTCGCAAGTACCCGTCTTCCCGAGTGGCGTTTCGTCTCCGCCGCGGTCAAAGCTGGATTTGCCCGTCCCGTAAAGAACGGCGGCCAGCATTCCTTCGCGAATTTCCGGCAGAACCGAAGCGATATTCAGATCGCGCTTCACGCGCGGCGTGAAATTTTCAATATCTTGCGGGGTGCGCGGATACTGCAGATAGTAGAGCGTGCCGCCATTCGCAAATGCCGCGGCCAGCGCCGCAAGCTGCAGCGGAGTAATCTGAATCCCTTCGCCAAAACTAGACATCCGTGCAACGCCCCCAAGCGCAGGCGGTGCGCTGGGGAATGCGCCGGGGTGCTCTTCCGGCAAATCATACCCGGCAAGCTCGCCCAATCCTAGCAGGCGCGCATACTTGGAAACCGTATCGAATCCCATGCGCAGGCCAAGCTGTTCGAAAAATGCATTGTTCGAATGCGCCAGCGCATCCGTCAAATTCATGTACTTGCGATAACTCACCTTGAGCATGGTGTCGCGTGTGATGACATTTTCTTCAAGCGCGGCGATGGCGATCGTCGGCTTGATCGTCGAGCACGGGATGTAACCATCCCCAAACGCAATTTTCTGGTTTACCACCGTCAGGATTCGGCCGGTGTTTGGATCGACCGCGACAACGGAGCCGTTATACCGCCCCAATCCCTCGACAGCTGCCGCGCGGACTACAGGGTCGTCATACGTAGAGACATCAGAAATTGTGGAATTGGCAAAAGTTGGCACGCCGCGGTACCGCGACGCATACTTGCGGGTTCGAGTGCCTGCTTTCCCGGCGTTCGGCGCAGCCGGAACTGGAACGGCAAAGAACGCCGCCACCACTATTGCGAGAACTGCTCTTGCTGCTTTCTTCACCAATCCACCTTTGGCCCGCGACATCCCTTGAAATTTCCCGAGGGCGAATACTTACCTCATACTGTCCTTGCGGTCAACCTGCATTCACAAACCGTTTTCTTGTCGATTGAATCTGAGACTTGCCCCGTCGAACCGCATCTACAGAGTGTTGCATCTACGTCGCCAAAGTAGCAGCTTCTTCATTCGATGCGACTTACGGAAGCCGTGTCAGCTCGACTTGTTCCGAAGAGAAACCCACTCTCTCAGGATGAGACACATTGTAGGCACCTGGGGGGATAGTACGCAATAGCCGAACCGCACCAGTACGCCCTTATGTGCTTTGTTTTGAATGACTGGCCGCCGGGACAGGCGCCCGTCAACGGCTGCCCTTGCGTCCCGCCAGAATCACAGTCCGCGCATGGAAGTAAAGTCTTCCTGTCGCATCATGAAACGGCCGTGTTCCGCTTAGGTCGTGTTGGCGGTCCTCTTCCAGAAGCCGCCGCACTTCCGTTGCTCGTTCTACGGGCGCCTTGGTGGTCGCGAGCCAACGCTCGACTTCTGGAGTCAGATCGTCCGCCGTGTTCACTGCATCGGTTTCCAGGCCGGCCTCGCGAAAGAGATGCAAAAGTTCGCTAAGTGGAAGTGCTCGCACGTGCGAGGGATCTCGCAGAATCTCCCAGCGGTCTTGATAGGCTGAACGTTCGGGATGTTCGCTGGCGTAAATATCTTCAACCAGGACCTTGCCTCCAGGCCGGCAAACGCGCGCCATTTCACGCAGGACTAGCAGCGGCTTCTGCAGATGATGCAGCGCCAGCCGGCACACCACCACATCGAACGCTCCATCTTCGAAAGGAAGATTTTGCGCGTCCGCGGCGCGGAAAGAAACATTCGAGATGCCGCGCTTCTCGGTGCGTTTCTTGCCGATGGCCAGCATGGCTTCCGTCAGGTCCACGCCGACAACTTCTCGCGCACTCGCCGCGAAAGCCTCTGCGATGTAGCCGGGGCCTGTCGCGATGTCCAGCACGCGCTCATTTCCAGTGAGGCGTGCAGCCGCAACTAAGCGCCCAATGCGCTGTTCATCGATTACCCAAGGATTCGCCGCAAAAGCCTCGGCCTGTATGGTAAACGAATCGCGAATGACGTCGTTATGTTGTGCCACGCGAAAATCTTAGCACACGCCCCCAAGAATACGGGGCAAGCCAGATGAGGCATATGCGCCGATCTGTTAGCGTGTCGGACGGGCTTTGTTGGCGTCGCCAGCGCCTGCTGCAACCGCGGCTGCCTTGATCGGTGACTTGTCGTTGTGCGCCGATGCTCCCGCGTGGCCATTAGGACTCGGCGATGTGGCGGCCGCGTTCGAACCGCCAGGAATGGCAATCTCGAGCTTCTTGCGCAAAAGGTTTTCCAGCTTGTCGCGAATGTCCTTATTCTCCTTCAAGAAGGTGCGCGCATTCTCGCGTCCCTGCCCCATGCGCTCCCCGCCAAAGCTGAGCCACGTGCCGCTCTTCTCGACTATTCCCTTGTCCACGCCGAGATCGATCAAGTCGCCCTCGCGCGAAATGCCTTCGCCGTAGACGATATCGAACTCCGCCTCGCGGAATGGCGCCGCCACCTTATTCTTCACCACCTTCGCCCGCGTCCGCGAACCCACCACCACGTCGCCTTCCTTAATCGCCTGGATGCGCCGGATATCAATGCGCATCGACGCATAGAACTTCAGCGCGCGCCCGCCGGTGGTCGTTTCCGGATTGCCGAACATCACGCCAATCTTCTCGCGAATCTGGTTGATGAAAATCAAGCACGTTCGCGACTTCGACACAATCGCCGTCAGCTTGCGTAGCGCTTGCGACATCAGCCGCGCCTGCAAGCCCATTTGCGGGTCGCCCATGTCGCCTTCAAGCTCTGCCTTCGGCACAAGCGCCGCAACCGAGTCCACAACCACAATGTCCACGCCGCCCGAGCGAATCAGCGTCTCCGCAATCTCCAAAGCCTGCTCGCCGTTATCCGGCTGCGAGACCAGAAGATTGTCCACGTCCACGCCCAGCTTGCGCGCATATACCGGATCGAGCGCATGCTCCGCGTCGATGAACGCCGCCTGTCCACCCAGCTTCTGCGCCTCGGCAATGACGTGCAACGTCATCGTCGTCTTACCACCCGACTCCGGCCCGTAAATCTCAATCACGCGCCCGCGCGGAAAGCCGCCCACGCCCAGCGCCGCATCAATCGACAAACATCCGCTGGGAATTACACTGACGGGCACCAGCACATCTCTGCTACCCAAACGCATGATCGCGCCCTTGCCATGGTCCTTTTCAATCTGCGATATCGCCGCTGCCAGCAATTTTTCTTTTTCTTCTGTCATTTCGCACCTCGGTAGAGAAAATTAGGGAATTTTATCTGCACTCGTAGGGGCACGGCATGCCGTGCCCGTCCTTGCCCAACATCAATCCGTGTATCCTGGCCCAAAAACATAGCGGAAGCAGCATAGTAACACTGTAATTATCTTTTCGCTATGCCTTCTTTATTCAGGGCCAAACGCGCTCAGCCCCGGCGTTCGCAACCGTGCTCGGCGACATGCTCCTTCAACCGTGCAATGGCCATCGCCACCCGCACCGCCAACTGCCGCTCTTCGGCCGCCTCCAGTTTGCGGAGCCGCATCAGCCCCCGCATCCGGTCGCGCGTCTCGATGAACTCGCTTTCGAGCCTAGCATGTTCCGGACAACTTATCGCCGGGCCCGCAACCGAACCCATCTCGCACCTGTTGAAAACCGCGAAAGGCAAATTACCACCAAGGCGAAACAAAAGCAAACACTATTTTTCGCCTTATCTTCGCCCATCAGCGCCCGGGTTCGCCCGCCAGCAATTCCTTTATGTAACGCCTAATTGCCGACAGTCCTTCCTCGCCACAAAAGTGCCCCCTTTCAACGGGCGGGAACTCGGAGTCGAGAGTTGCACACTTAGCTCTTATTCGCTCGAGTTCTATGTCTTCCAAAGGAAACGATGTGAAGTCGTCCCAGGCCCATTTATTGCCGGTGCCTTCTAGAAAATCCTGCAAGATTCGTGCGACTTCCACGCGGCTAAGTTTCTGGTTTGGCATCCCTAGGTATCCCCAGTGGCGTAGCTATACCCTTGTCATGGATATGTATAAAATCCCCGCCCCGTCTTCCTACCCAGCCACCCGGCCGCCACATACTTCTTCAACAACGGACAAGCCCGATACTTCGGATCCCCCAGCCCCTCATGCAGCACATGCATAATATCCACGCACACATCCAGCCCAATAAAATCCGCCAACTCCAGCGGCCCCATCGGGTGATTCATCCCCAGCTTCATCACCGCGTCCACCGCCTCGGGCGCAGCCACGCCTTCCATCACACAATAAACCGCCTCATTAATCAGCGGCATCAGCACCCGGTTCGACACAAACCCCGGCGCATCATTCACCGCCACCGGCGTCTTCCCCAACCTCTTTGCCAGCTCCATCGTCGCCGAAAACGTCGCATCGCTTGTCTGCAGCGCACGAATCACCTCCACCAGCACCATCACCGGCACCGGATTCATAAAGTGCATCCCCACAAACCGGTCCGCCCGCTTCGTCAACGCCGCCAAAGTCGTCATCGCAATCGACGACGTATTACTAGCCAAAATCACCTCCGGCCGCAAAATCCCATCCGCCTCTGTCAACACCGCCCGCTTAATCTCCAATTTCTCCGGCACCGCCTCCACAACAAAATCCGCCGACCCAATCGCCCCCATCTCCGTCACGCACTGCACCCGCCCCAGCACCGTTCCCTTCTCCCCCTCCGCCAACTTCCCCTTCTTAATCTCCCGATCCAGATTCTTCCCAATCGTCTCCAATCCGCGCTCCAAAAATCTCTTCTCCACATCCCGCAAAATCACCTGAAAACCCGCCCGCGCAAACACGTGCGTAATCCCATTCCCCATCGTCCCCGCGCCCAGCACTGCCACCGTCTTGATCGCATCAATAGACAAGGTCAAATCCTCCGCGTTCTTATGAGCTAAGTGAAATACCAAATGGAATGGAATAAAGGACGAAACATCTGAGAACAGGCGTCACGCCGGTGGAGCGCCCTCGACAATTTCCCGAATAATCTCCCGCGCCAATGTCTCCTCTTCCGGCGGAACGTACACGGTTGCCTCGCTTCCGTGCGTCTCGGCCCGCGCCGGAATTTCGTTTTCCTTGAGCGCCTGGACCAAAAAGCCCGCTCGCGTTTCATCGGAACCGGACCACACTGCGCAAATTGCCCGGCTCAAATGCGCCGGCGCTCCCACTGCGGCAGGTGCAGCATCATCTTCCGCCGGAATTTCCATATCCACCGGCTCTTCGCCCAGCAACTTCTCAAGAATCTTCTCCGCCGTAGCCAAACTCGACGAAGGCACCGCCACCTCGAACCCGAATCGTGCTTTCCAATCAATGGGAATGATGTCAGCCGACGGCACGGTTCGATCATCGCCGGACGGCTTATCGATATACGGTATTCCCGCCGATTCCAATTGCTCGATCAGCGATGAATGTAGCGCCGCGTCTTCCCCCGCCCATAACATGACCAGAGACCCCTGCGGTCCAGAACCTGTCGCCATTCGTTCCTCCGTACTATCAAAAATCAACGACTTCAGCGATTAGGGGTTAAGAATACATCCAAACGCAACGGAGAAAAACTTCGCAAGTCGAGCACAGCGAATTCGGCCGGACTGGCGCTTCGTCAACCCCATGGCGCATCCATCCAGAGTCATTCTGGCGGAACGCCTTCGACGACTTCGCGCACGATCTCCCGCGCCTGCGCTTCATCCTGTGCATGCACGTAGAGCGCGTACTTGCCAACGCGCGAATCGCGACGAAAAGAAATTCCATTGGTTTCGAGCGAAGCCGCGAGGAAATCAGTAAGCTCGGGTTCGTCGCCGGACCAGATTTCCGTGGTTGCCCCTCCTGCGTCGTCCTCCCCTAAATTCCTATCCGCGCCGCGGACTCTCAACTTATCAGGCTCATGCGGATCGGCTGACGGCTCGATGATCGATGGCACCGTGAACCCCCGCGAATTCCCTTCAACCGGGTCCGCCCAGGGTCCGAACGCTCCCGGACCAAAGCGCGCGCCTGGCATATGCTCTGAATCCACGGGAAGCAACCGCGAAGCCGGCTCGACCGCCTCTTCGTCACCGTAGGCCTCCTTCACCGCGGCTTCGGCCTTGTCAAAGAGTGAAAACGGGATGCCCAGCTCAAACGCATTACTCGTATTGATGTTGAACAGATGGTCGTGCCTGCGAATCGTCTTATACGGAATTCCTTGCTCGTCGAGCAATCCACAAAGCTCTGCATGCACTCTCGGATCATCCCCTTTCCAAAAGGAGCAGAACGGATCTTCTTCGGGATCACCGGGAGGAACGGCCTCATGAGGAACGATGGCCGCGGCGGGCAGCTCATACACAAGCTCAACCTCGCAGTCCGCGCACCGCGTAAATCCTTCTCGATATTCGGCTTTGCAAATGGGACAAAACATATCAGTAGCCGACGAGTCTACTACACCACCTCAAACCGCTCGGCCACATGCTCTTCTTCACGAAGGCGCGTGGCCGATGAATTTGTCGACCCACTCGATGAACCACTTCATGTTGGGCGCATCGGTGTGACCGCCGTCATGCTGGCGCCAGGCGAGTTGGCCATCGAGCAGCCCGTGGTTCACAGGCGGCATTTTCGCGCTGCGATAATCTGCGTCTTCTCCAATTCCCTTTGCGCCCAGCAGCGTAAACACGCGGCTCGCATCCACCGTCGCCATGAAGCTGCCTTGATGGTCGAGCCATTTGGCATCGCCCTTTTCCGGAATCCCGTAGCTGATAAATGTAAGTCTCGGCGCGCACAATGCGATCAGCTCATTCGAATCCACAGGAATATCGCCGGGATTCATGCTGCCGAACGTCGCTTCCGACGCCCCATATTTCATAAAATTGCCGGCCATCCAGTAGTATTCGCCGCCCGTAAGGTTTTCCACTCCTTCGCCCCAGTTGCGCCGCAATAGTGTCGCTCCTCCTTTGCCTGAGGATCCCACTAACACCATGGCGAAGCGTTGATCAAAGGCCATCGTTACCAGCGCGGCCTTGCCGTAGCGCGAAACTCCTTCGATACCGACGTGTTTAGCGTCGACCGCCTGGTCCGTCTCCAAGTAATCGAGCGCGCGGCCTGCTCCCCACGCCCACGCTCGAAGCGCACCCCAGTCTTCTGGTCTACGCGGCTGCCCTTTGTTCACGAGCCCGATGATTCCCCGCGTAATTCCGGCGCCGTCATCCGCCTGTATGCTTGCCGGGTCGAGCAACGCGAAGCCCCAGCCTGCGGCGACCAATTGCCAGGTGTTTGGCAAATCGCCGTCTTCATTCAACTGCGGAAACTGGAACGGCGTCTCCTTCACCGGATCCCAAGCCGGGTGCTTTGCGAACACGTCCTTGAGCGAAGGATCCTGCTGCTCCATCAGCGCCTTCCACGCCTTATTGATACGATCCATCTCCTCGCCGCGCGGCTCATTTGGATTCGGAAAGGCCGCTCGCCCAAACATCATCAACACAGGCACCGGCCCCTTGGCATTCGCGGGCGTCACAAGAATCATGTGAATCTTCACGCTAATCGCCGGATACGCCGAGTTGTCCACCTCGCCAATCAGCTCCTTGGCGATCACGGGCGTAAAGCCAATCATCTCGTGATCCACGGTTTTCACGGACCACGACACCTTCGGCACATTCTGCGGCACTCGCCCATAAACGTACTTCGAAAACATTTCGATCAATTCAGGACGCCGCACCTTCCACCACGTCTCAGCCGTCGTCACCTTATGCCCGTCATTCAACACCAGCGGATCGGGAATATTGGGATACGGATTCGCCGTCGCCTCATCATAATTCGCATGATTTGGCGCCTTCTCATTCCCACCGTAGCCTGGTCGAAGAGCCTTGATCCCCAGTTGATCCATCATGTTCTGGTGATCCTGGTCGGCTGTGAACGTAACCGGTGGCGGGGGCGCGGCAGTTTGCGCGATTGCGGATGAGGAAACGGCCATCGCCGCGGTCAAGCAGATGCAAATAAGTGAAGACCTTGACGTGAAGGGCACTCGAACACTCCCAGTGATATGATTGCGGCGTTTTCGAAAAACCTGGCTGCTTCGGGTGTCCATGCTAAACCTTTCGCTATGAAGCGTGCACTCAGTTTATTTGCCTCGATCGCGGTTTTGATTTCTTTGGGCCGCGCGCTTTTCGAGCCGGCATCTGCGTCCTCGTCCGCCCCACAAATCTGGGTGGCTACATGGGGAGCCTCTCAGCAGATTCCTGAACCTCAGAATGCATTGCCGCTGGAAGACTTGCGTGATGCGACGGTGCGTCAGATCTTTCACCTGTCGATCGGTGGGACCGCATTGCGTGTTCATGTGTCGAACGCGTTCGGAACGGAAGCGCTTCGCTTTACCTCGGTCCACATAGCACACCCTCTCTCGACATCCTCGCCGGCGATCGATCCATCAAGCGACCACGCGCTGACCTTCGCAGGCAAACCCGATGTGCTTGTTCCGCCGGGCGCCGAATTCGTCTCCGATCCCCTCAATTCGAAAGTCGCCCCGCTTTCCGACCTCGCGGTGACGTTTCATCTCGACGTTGCGCCGTCGCGCGAGACCAGTCATCCCGGATCGCGGGCGACCAGCTATTACGTACACGGCGATGCCGTGGGCGCAGCAACTCTAACCGAGCCCAAGCGCGTGGATCACTGGTTCCAGATTTCAGAGATCGATGTTCAGGCCCCTCAGGAAGCTGGGGCGGTCGTTGTCCTCGGTGACTCCATCACCGACGGACACGGAGCCACCACCAACGGCAATGACCGTTGGACTGACGTGCTCGCGGCGAGACTCCAAGCGTCGCTCCAAACGCGATACATCGGCGTTTCCAATCAGGGCATCGGCGGAAACAACTTGCTGACCGACGGGCTCGGTCCCAATGCGTTGTCGCGTTTCGATCGCGACGTCCTCGCACCCGTAGGCGTCCGCTGGCTAATCGTCTTCGAAGGCGTCAACGATCTAGGCGGCTTGGCAAGAACCGGCGAAGTCCCGCAAGCCGACCACGCCGCCCTAGTCGAACGCGTCCTAGCCGCCTATCGCCAAATCATCGAACGCGCCCACGCCCACAACCTCCGCGTTCTCGGCGCCACCATCACTCCCTACGTTGGCTCAAATTATTACCATCCGGGCCCATCGAGCGAAGCCGACCGCCAAGCCGTCAATCAATGGATTCGCGCCGCTAGCCATTTCGACGGGGCGATCGATTTCGACGCCGTGGTTCGCGATCCCGCCCACCCCGACCAACTCCTCCCCGCCTTCGACTCCGGCGATCACCTCCACCCCTCCCCCGCAGGCTACAAAGCCATGGCCAACTCCATTCCCCTATCCGCATTCCTGCCATAACCAAGCTGCAATCCTGGCTCTCCTCTTTCACTTCTCAAGAGGCGTTGGCAACTTGTGCGATTAGAAAATTCGCGAAATCCGAAGATTGGAGAATGAAAATTGTGGGTAGACCGAACGTTACTACCTTCTGAAAAAACGATCACAGCATCTCGCCCAGCCGAACCACTTGCCTTCCTTGATTTTCTGGATGGGTGATACTCATTCCGGAAAGTATTGCCGAGGGTGCCCAAGCCGATTCGAGGGGGAGATAAGCTTTCATTTTCCATCGGTTGGCGGGAGATCCCATCCTTCTTTCATCATGCCGCCTCCACTTGCGACGATGAGCCGCGCCCATACTACGGCCTCTTTGCCCACTTGCTCTCTGGTTGACTTCCGTAAGGCATCGAGTTCTCCTGCGGTGGCGTTGGGAGCTAACAATTTCTGAGTGTGAAATGCTTGCAGCATAGCGATAGATGCTTCTGCACCCATTTCGCCTTCATTGAAGTCTACGAATTGTGCCGCGTAGGCAAACGTTGCCTGCGAAGCGAAATGCGTCAACATCTCCTGCCGTATCCGGGTCTCGGTGCTCTTGTCGCGCCCTTCCAATTCCTTGAATAACTTCCGGACATCCAAGATCGCATAGGTAGCAATCACTATCGCGGCGATAGAAAATATGCGGTCCAAATGTTCGAGAGTCCAGTACCAAGCTGCGTACATTTCGGGAACCTCCTTATCGTGAGGTCACTGTATATCACACGGTTCGTATTGATTCTGTGATTACTCAGCGGTATCGTTCCTGCAGACGAGAGATTTTAGAGGGGTGATTGGGACGGTGACCGGCGGAACGTTTTCTCTTCTCACCGCAAGCGCAAGAAGTGCCGCGATCGGCATCCAGCGCAGAAAAACGATCTTCCGCTCGCATCCAAAAATGGGGCGGCTCGCTTTTCGTCAGCTTCCTTTACCGCCGCTTCCGCCCTTGGAAGAGCCACCTTTACCGCCAAGCTTGCTGACCATTGAACTGACGGGCACTTCGATTCCGAACACAGCTTTCCAAACATGAGTCGTCTTAAGATCAGTGTTGAAATCTGTCTGTGTGGTAGGATCTCCGACTAAATATTTTGTTTTCATCCAGACTACTCCGCCGAAGAAATTGATTCCGACAGGCAACGATAATTTTCTTTGAATTCCCGTCCATCCGGTCAGACTTTCCGCCATACCGAAATACGGTCTGTACAAGGTTTGGCCCGTAACAGGAAGCCCAACATTGAAATGTGGGTATTTGCTCTCTTTCGAGTGATGTTTAGCCCAGGGAAATATGTCGACGAATCCATACAAATCTGTGTGGCGTGTAACGGAAGTTTGAACCGCATTGCCTGAACTCGAAAAAGCGTATTTGGTTTCACGTGTTCCAGGGGTTGTAATACCGACCGAAAAATCAAACCACTCCTCGTCTAGGCTTGAAAAGGAACGGCTAGTAGTACATGGAGAAGTTAACCCTTGACCAGAACAAGCCACGGTACCGAGTTGAGACCCTGCGTCCGATTTCTGGCCATCTTTTGGCTTTGCGGATTGGGTGGCAATGCTGCTGGTCACAGTCAGAGTGTATGGTAGCTTTATAGTCCCTGCCTGGCAACCCACGCTTACAAATATGGGGTTGAATTTTGTTCGGGACGGTAGCGTAATGATCCTTGCGAGAGATCCGCCAGCTACACCACCGAGTCCCGGGATTCCTGAAAGAAGTTGTCCGAGCGCCTGTGAGTTTTCCGGCACGCCCTGCACAACACTAATGGAATAAGTCTCCACGAAGTCTTTCTTGACGCCTGCCAGAAGCTGCGCCTGGAAGTCGGCATCGGTTGTAGCCGCTGGAGTAGCTTGACCCTCGCCTATTTCGGAAACGCCAATGATTAATGCTTTCGATTTATTGTAGATAAGCTGGTCGCCGTCTCCAGATAGCCCAGAGAATTTCAGCCCCTTACGAGTCAGTCTGTACGCGTACCAACCGCTAGACAATACTTTGAACGATGGGTCATCGATTTTGGTCGCGTGGGATATGTGGAATATATAGATCTGATTCTTTTCTTGCATGCCGCACGCTGAATCAGCGGGCAGCCGCATGCTGATAAGCTTTTGAAGTTCACCTGAATTGTTAGAGGGCCAACTGATTAGATTCGAGCCTTCGATACTCTTGATGTCTTTCGAAGCCGAGCCGCCATCGGTAATGACCTCGGCGCTGCCACTGAATGGCGTTGGAGTGACATCGAGCACAGCACTAGGTTTCGTAGAATTCTGTGTCGAACTCGATTTTGGGTTGTCAGAGTGATGCGCCGAGATTTGAATAGGAATCAGGGTCGAAACAAGCATAAACGAGAGAATGCTTCTGAACGCGTGCGTTCTCATTTAGTTCTCTCCAGGAAAATCCTTTAGGGCCTGCCCATGGATAGCACGCATATATAAACACAGCGTTAGTATAGCGATGTTGGTTGTCCTATTAATCAATATATGTAGAGGCAACGCAACGCCCCCATCGCCCTTCGCCTCACAGGCCACGGGCACGACCAAGACCAATCCCTCCTTCCCCCCTGCCCCCACCGAGCTTCCGCGCCCTCCCACTACTCACTACTCCCTATTCACTAATCACTCCCCAAAACCGTCTCACCAAACTCGCAAGCTTCCTCCAACTCCTTCCATCCATTCCACTTCCGCCCGTCTCATTCGAACAGTACTCATCAATAATAATTATTGACAGTAATCAAAAGCCATGCTACCATCCCACATGTCATCATCGCTAGCCCTGTCCGCGCCTCCTCACACCTTTAGCCGCTTCCCGCTGCAAGCCAGCGCGTCCGATAACATCTGCCCTAACCGCCTTAGAATGAACACTTCCGTATTTGTTGATTCCACTCCACTTCAACTCTCGCAGAATCAGCGCTTACAAAAAACACAGGGGGAGGGGTGCGTTATGGTTAACCCAATTACTGTTATCCGGATCTGCGCCGACCAGATGGCTGCAGGAGATAGGGAAGGAGGCCAGAATCGCCGATAGCCTCAAACACAATCCGAAACCACTGAGATTCCAGCGACTTAGCTAGAGCTTTGGCCGTGCGTCTTTTTGCCGCGCCCTCGCGTATACCCTGTAGAATGAGCGCGACATTTACATCTCTGACCCCGGCACCATCGAGGTCGATTCTTCTCTTCTCCACCCAGATGGCCGACGACAACAAAGCCCTCGCGCAAGGGCTCAAGCGCCGCGACCCCGATCTCCTCGATCAGCTGATCGAGCAGTATCAATACCGGCTCTTCCGCTATCTGCTCTATCTCACGTCGAGCCGCGAGCGCGCCGAAGACTTTTTCCAGGAGACTTGGATCCGCGTCCTCGAACGCGGCCACCAGTACGACGGCAAATACAAATTTGAAGCCTGGCTCTTTCGCATCGCGCGCAACCTGGTCATCGACTGGCAGCGCCAGAAAAAAATGCAGAGCCTCGACCAGTTGCTCGATCCGGAAGAGGGCGCGCCGATGGAATTCGCCGCGTTGAATCCATCGCCGCTGAATCTTGTCTTAACCGCGGAAGAAAAAACCGGCGTCCACGCTTCGCTGGAAAGAATTCCCACGGTCTATCGCGAAGTCTTGGTTCTCCGGTTTCACGAAGAGCTCGGCCTCGAAGAAATCGCCGGCGTCCTGGCCGCTCCGCTTTCCACCGTGAAATCGCGGCTCTATCGCGGACTCGAAGCGCTCCGCGGCGCTATGCAAGGAAGTGCAGCATGAACGAGAATCTTCACGCCCGCGCGGAAAAACTAATCGCGCAAGAGCGCATCGAAGGAATCGCGCAATCCGAACGCGACTGGCTCGCTGAACATCTCCGCGAGTGCGTAGCCTGCGCCCAAGTCGCACAGCAAACGAATGACGCCCTCCGTGTCCTGCGCGCCATTCCTGTTCCTCTCCCTCGCGGCCTCGCCGCGCGCACCCAATTCCGCGTGCAGCTCCGCGCCCAGGAAATGCGCGAACGCGAACCCGAGCGCCGCGTCCTCTGGATCATGTGTGCCATGTCCTGGGCCCTCGGCATCGCCACCGCACCCTACGTCTGGCACGCCTTCGAGTGGGTCGGCGACCGCATGGGTCTGCCTCGATTGCTTTGGGAAATGGGATTCGGACTCTGGTGGACGATACCTGCGGTGGTCGCGGCAGTGGTTGTATTGATGGAAAACGTCAGGCTGGCCAATGAGAACGATCGAACACGGTGATGGCTAACCCCGATTCAAAAGTTTGAGAGAGGAACGGTTATGTCGGACTACCAACAGAAAGTAAGCGGCTCGTTCAACGAAAGAATGCGGCTCATCCGTCTCCGCAGAAAAAAGGAGAAGCTCCATTTTTGGCAAGAGCTTCGGGTCATTCCGAAAGGGTTGATCTGGACCATGGTGGCGCTGTTTCTAATCGCCCAAACCATCGCGTTTTTCGTCAACCACTGGAATTTCTACCACAGCCCCCGCGACATCTTTGCTCCAGACCTGCTAAACACTCCCTGGCTGTCTTACCTGGGTTTGGCTGGTGTGATCGCTATGGTTTCATTGTTCGTGGCCGGCTTCGTTTTCCTGATCGGCTACGTCAACCGCGACGCGAAACGCCGCGAAATGAATTCCGCCTTGTGGACGCTACTCGTCATTCTTCTGTTGCCCGCGTGGGGATTCATCGGCTTCGTTATCTATTTTCTGATGCGCGAGCCATTGCCCTATCCTTGCCCGCAATGCGGAAAATCCGTCGGCGCCCGCTTCAACTTCTGCCCCAACTGCAAATGTAACCTGCATCCCAGCTGCCCCAACTGCAAACATGAAGTAGTCGAAACCGACAAATTCTGCCCCTACTGCGCCTGCGAATTGGGATCTCACGAGGCAACGCTTGCACAATCCCCCCTAACCTCATCGGAAATACGTTAGGTGGCTGGAAAAGAGTTTCAGATTGCCGGAGGAGAATTTTTCGCTTAAAGTGGGCGTACATGAAGTATTCCAATATCATCACGATCGAACCCGGAAAACGTGGTGGCAAGCCATGTATTCGTGGATTGCGCATCACTGTCTACGACGTGCTGGATAATCTGGCCGCCGGGATGACGCATGCAGAGATTCTCAAGGAATTCCCTTACCTCACGGAAGAAGACATCCTTGCTTGCCTCGCCTTTGCGGCTGAGCGGGATCGCAAGTTGGAAGTGCTTGCAGAGTGAAACTCCTGTTCGATGAAAACCTCTCGCCTCAGTTGGTGCCTCTATTAGCCGACATCTTTCTTGACTCATCGCATGTGCATTTGTGCGGACTAGGTAATTCGGATGACGGCGCCATTTGGGAGTATGCAAGGGCGAACAGCTTCACAATTGTTTCCAAGGATTCCGATTTCGAGGAAAGGCGCGTTCTCTTCGGAGCTCCGCCAAAATTAATTTGGGTTCGACTGCACAATTCCTCGAGCAAGGAAGTGGAGCGTCTCATCCGCTCCGCTTTTCCGGTCATCTCCCAATTCATTACCGATAAGAACGAGACGTACTTGATTCTTGGCAGACAAAAGAAGGGAAGCTAGACCTCACCGGACCGCAGTGGAAACGATTAGAAGCATTCGACGGCGAGGGCGACGGCGTTGCCGCCGCCGAGGCAGAGCGCGGCGATGCCGCGTTTCAGACTGCGGCGCTGCAATTCATAAAGAAGAGTGACTAGAATGCGCGCGCCGCTCGCTCCAATCGGATGGCCCAGCGCAACGGCGCCGCCGTTCACGTTTACTTTTTCCGGATTGAGCCGAAGTTGCCGCGTTACGGCAATGGCCGCGACCGCAAACGCTTCGTTTAGTTCAATGAGGTCGACGTCCTTGTCGCGGTCCCAGCCGGTTTTGGCGAGCAGTTTTTCGACGGCTTCGACGGGCGCCATCATCACCCATTTTGGCTCGACGCCGCTGACTGCTTGTGCGACGATGCGCGCGATCGGCTGTTTGCCAAGACGCGCCGCGTTCCGTTCGCTGGTGACAATCAGCGCCGCCGCTCCATCGTTCGTGCCAGGAGCGTTTCCCGCGGTCACCGTGCCATCTTTTTTGAACGCTGGCTTCAGCTTCGCGAGCGCTTCCATCGACGTGTCTTCACGCGGCGATTCATCGTACTTGATCACGATGGGCTCGCCTTTTTTTTGCGGCACTTCGATCGGCAAAATCTGCGCTTCAAAAAAACACGATTTGCGAGCGCGAACGGCTTTCTGGTGGCTCTCGACCGCAAACTTGTCCTGCTCTTCGCGCGTGATGCCGTATTTTTCCGCGACGAGTTCCCCAGTCATGCCCATGTGGAAGTCTTCGTAGGCGTCCCACAAACCATCGTGGATCATCGAGTCCACGAGCTTGCCGTCGCCCAGCCGGTAACCGGTCCGCGCTTGCGGCAACAAATACGGGCAGTTGGACATGGACTCCATCCCTCCTGCCACGACGACTTCCGACTCGCCGAGCTGAACGGCTTGTGCGGCAAGAGCAACCGACTTTAATCCAGAGCCGCAGACTTTATTGATGGTCATCGCCGCAACGCGCGGCGCGCAGCCGCCCTTAAGGGCCGCCTGTCGCGCGGGGTTCTGCCCGAGCCCGGCTTGTACTACGTTGCCGAGGATCACTTCATCCACTTCTTTGGCGTCAATTCCTGCGCGGCGAATGGCTTCGGCGACGATTTTGCTGCCGAGTTCAACGGCTGAAAATCCAGCGAGTCCGCCTTGGAATTTTCCGATGGGCGTGCGAACGGCGGAAAGAATGACGGGAGTATCCATGTGCAGGCAAGCCTCCGGAGGAGCAACGCCAAGTATTATAGCGCGTTGCGCCGGAGCAAGCGCGAGAGCAACAAAATGGAAAATGAGGACAAAGAGCAGCGAGAGGAAGGACAGTGAAGTCAAGAAAAGCGAGAAGGAAATGAAGGAAAAGAAAGTTAGGACAGAAAGGGAAAGCGGATGAGGTCCGCTTTCCCTCGATATTTCCTAAAGCTTTGTTAGTTTGCGGAGGCCGCCGTGGAATCCTGCTGGCTTTCGTCGGCGCTCGGGCCATACAAACCCGGAACCGGAACGCCGACTAACCGGAAATAAACCGTAAGTTGCGCGCGGTGATGAATCATGTGATTCATGCACATGCTTCGGATACATGCGACGCGCGGCAGCGTGAAAATTTCCTGGCCACCGGCAAGCAGCTTCCAGCCCTTCACAATTTCTTCGTCGCTGACGCCGGCGAGCGCCGCTCGCGCTTCCGCGCTGCCTTTGTCAAATGCGGCAAGGAGCTCTTTCCTGTTCGTGATTTTCGGCGGCTCATACGACGGTCCATTCACGGGCGCGTAATCCAGCTCTTCGGTATTGATCGTCATGGTGATCCACTCGGGGACCGTGCCCACGTGCCCGGCAAGCCAACCCATCGTGCCGGACTTTTCGTGCGGCTTCCAGCCCCACTTGTCGTCGGGAACGCGCTCGAGAACTTTGCGCGTGTTCTTCATCTCTTCGTCAAATTCGGGCAGCATCGATTGTCCAATGGTCATATCGGCCTCCATCCAAAGTTGCCACTCAGCGCCGCAAATCATAGGCGAACAAAAGGCGAATTGTCAAGCTTTATTTTCTACGCGGCCAAGCACCGGAAAATCGCGCACGGGTTCCTGCCCACGCATGAAATTCCGGCGAATGGCCGTTGACAAGCGCTGGCGCAGGGACAAAATATCCTCATGCCACACCAACTCAACACCTCCTATTTACAAGATTCGATCGGACTTTTTCACTACTACAAGAAGTTAGGCGAGCGCGCGATGGCGCAATGCCCGGACGATTGCCTGTTCGTTGCTCTCGACGCGGAATCGAATTCCATCGCCATCATCGTCAAGCACATGGCGGGCAACATGCGTTCGCGCTGGCGGGATTTTCTGACCACGGATGGCGAAAAACCAGATCGCAAGCGCGACACGGAATTCGAGACGCCTCCCGCAACTCGCGGCGAGTTGATGGAAATGTGGGAGCGCGGCTGGAAATATGTTTTCGATGCGCTCGAACCACTGACCGAGGCCGACCTCGCGCGAACCGTGACGATTCGTTCCGAGCCGCACTCCGTCATGCAAGCTATCAACCGGCAAGTTGCGCACTATGCTCATCACGTGGGCCAGATCCTGTTTCTCGCCAAGCATCTCACTTTCACAAAGACGGGAAAGTGGGAATCGCTAAGCGTGCCTCGCGGCAAATCTGCCGACATGAACGCCAAGATAGCGGCAGGCAAATTCTCGCAGCAAGAAACACTTTTTTCATCGAAAAAATTCTGAAAGCTATCGTCGTTTCCTCTTCGCTAAGAATTCCGCTACCCTACTTGAACGATGGGAACACTGTTTGATCTTGAGCCTCCTGCGGAAAGCGGGCTAAAGCTGAATGAGGCGCAACGGCGCGCGATCACGCATGGCGAGGGACCGCTCCTCGTGATTGCAGGTGCGGGCACGGGCAAAACGCGCGTCATCACCGAACGCATTCGGCATCTGCTGCAATCAGACGACTCTCTTTCCGGAGAAAATATTCTTGGGCTGACGTTCACGAACAAAGCTGCGGGCGAAATGAAGGCTCGCGTTGTGCGAGCGACTGGTGAGCGCGGGAAAAATGTGACGCTCGCGACTTTCCACGCTTTCTGCGAAGGTCTTCTGAAAGAGGCTACGCCTGAACGCTTGATGATCGATAAGGTCGATCACTGGATTTTGCTGCGGCGAAATCTTGAGCGGCTGAAACTCGACAAGTACCGGCGGCTCGCCGATCCCGGGCAATTTCTGAATGATTTCGTGGAATTTTTCTCGCGATGCCAGGACGAACTTGTTTCCGCGGAAGATTACCAGCGCTACGCCGACAGGCTCGCTGCGCAGCTTGACGCTGAACGCGCGGTGCTAGACGAGGACACCTTCAAGGAACGCACCGAGGAGGTCGCGCTGCAACAGGAAATCGCGCGTGCGTACCGCGCGAGTGAAGAGTTACTGCGTGAAAAGAAACGCGTGTCTTTCGGCTCGCTGATTACGGGAGCCGTCGAGCTTCTCGAGACGAATGCCGGGCTTCGCCAAACGCTTCAAGAAAAATATCGCTATTTGCTCGTCGACGAATTCCAGGACACCAACATTGCGCAGCTTCGTTTGCTCGAACTACTTGCCGGCGACAAGAAGAACATCGTCGCCGTCGGCGACAACGATCAGGCCATCTATCGCTTTCGCGGAGCTTCTTTCGGAAGCTTCAAACTGTTTCTGGAGCGCTTTGCGGGCTGGCGCGAAGGCGAAGACTCGACAAAATTCCGCGTCTCGCTGGTCGAAAATTACCGCTCGACGCCGAATATCCTTCGCGTGGCCACGCAAGTTATCGCGCAGAACACGGTGAGCGCCGACTTTCCCAAAAAAGTGCTGAGCGCCAATAAGGAGGAAAGCGAAAAGGTCCGCATCGTCGAACTGGAAACCGAAGAGGACGAAGCGCGATGGGTCGCCAGTGAACTGCAGCGGCTTCACGCAGCGGGACGCAAGTGGCGCGATTTCGCGGTGCTCTACCGCCAGCACGCGCACCGCGACGAACTGGTCGAAGAACTTTCCCGGCATAAAATTCCGTTTGTCATCAGCAAGCTTTCGATTCTCGATCATCCGCTGGTGAAAGACGTTCTCGCCTACTTGCGGCTGATTGCCACGCCCTTCGACGACGTGGCCTGCGCGCGCGTTCTTGCCGCTCCGGCGTGGTCGCTCGAGCCTGGCGATTTAGTGCGATTCGCCGAACGCGCCAGAAAAGAAAAAAAAGCGCTCTACGATATGCTGCAAGCGCCACAAGGGCAGCTTGCATTCGATTCTTCGCACGCCGCGCTCGGCCGCCTCGTCGAATTCCTCTCCGGGCAGCGCAAAACTCTGCGGCGGCGAAGCGCGCGCGAAATCCTAGGCGATCTGCTCGAATGGCTGGAAGTCCCGCAACGCGCCAGCGCGCAAGACCGCAAGTACGTCACGCGGCTTTCGGAATTTGTGAAAGAGTGGGAGCCGAAAAGCGAAACGCGGGGACTCGCGGAATTTGTCGAATACCTTGGCTACTATTCGCAGGCGGGCGGGACGATCAGTCTTGAAAACGATTTCCCCGGCGACGCGGTGCAATTGACGACCGTGCACGGCGCCAAAGGCCTCGAATTTCCGCAGGTCTTTCTGCTGCGCATCAACAACAAGAAATTCCCCGCGACGGAACGCTCCCGCGTGTTCGAATTTCCCGCCGCGCTGATGAAAGAAGGCGAACCCGCGGAACAGTTTCACATTCAGGAAGAGCGGCGGCTTTTCTATGTGGCTCTGACGCGCGCGGAGAGCCGACTCACGCTCACGACACTCACCGAAAAAAAGGGCAAGATCCCGGTTTTCGTGGAAGACATCCTGATGGAGCCCGCCATCAAGCGGCGCGATATCCATCAGATGAGCCCCAAATTGCCCGAAGTTCTTTCGAGCGCTAAAAAAGAAGCTCCAGGCGCGGCGGATTCACCACTCTTCCCCGCGTCCACCGAAGCGCCGAAAATTTTCTCTCGTATCGCGGACTGGGCGCTCGAATTTCATCCGCCCACGCCTGAACCGCTCACGTTGAGCCCTTCGGCGGTCAGCGGATACCGCAGCTGCCCGCAGCAATATCTTTTCAGCCGATCCTGGTCGCTTAAGGAAGGACCGAAGGCGGTGCTGAGCTTTGGCAGCGTGATGCACACGACCATCAAGCGTTTTGTCGACCAGCTGCGCAAGGGCACGAAGCTGCCATTCGAAGAAGTGGCTCGAATTTTCGAAACGGAGTGGAGTTCGGCGGGCTTTGAGGATGACTATCAGGAAAAAGGCTACAAGCAGGACGGCTTAGAACAATTGCGTGCCTTCCACGCCTCCACGCTCGAAACGCCACCACAGGTGCTCGAACAGGAAAAGAGTTTTGAACTTCCGCTCGAGAATAACGTCACTATTATAGGCCGAATGGACCAGGTAAATTCTCTGGGCCGCAAGGACGTCGAGATCATCGACTACAAGACAGGCAAGCCCAAGAAAGACGCCGACGCCAAAAAGGATTTGCAGCTTAGTTTGTACGCCCTGGCTGCCAAAGAAATCTTTGAATGGAATCCCGTCCGGCTGGTCTTCCATTACCTACAGAACAATCAAACGCAAGCGACCACGCGCGACGCCAAGCAGCTGGACGAAGCGCAGAAAATCGTGCTGGAAGCCGCCGCTGATATCCGCGCCGGCGAATTCCCGCCGAAGCCAGGCTTCGTTTGCCGCAGCTGCGCCTACAAGGCGATTTGCCCGGCGCACGAAGAAGCGCTCAGCATCTAGGCAACGTTTGGTGCCCACCAGTTGAAATAAAATGCCGCATGTCGCGTATTCCGAGCAAGGGGTGCCAACATGAACCGCAAAACCCTCTACCTGATGCTTTGTGTCCTGGGTTTCGCTCTTCCCTACTCCCAGTTCATTCCGTGGGTCATCGCACATGGCCTGGACATGCGGTTGTTCGTCCAACAACTCTTTGCCAACCGCATCGGCGGCTTCTTCGGCATGGACGTGCTCGTTTCCGCCATAGTTCTGATCGGGTTTGTCCGCAGCGAAGGACAGAGGTTCAAAATGCGCAGGCTATGGCTTCCTATTGTCTCGGTGCTGCTCGTGGGAGTTTCGCTTGGCCTTCCACTGTTTCTCTATCTTCGCGAGGATGAGCTTCAGAAGAGCGTCTCAGCGACGCTATAGCGAATCCTTGATATCGTGCGGGCGGGTGAAGAAGCCGGACGTGGCCAACGTCTTCTACTTCAATCAAAAAAGGACGCCGCCCAGGGGACGGCGCCCAAAGCAGCGGAAACCTATGGAAGACTCTCTACTTGCCTTTTTTCGGGCCCTTGGCTTCGTCCCTCTTTCCCTTTTTCTTCATCGCGATGCTCCTTTCACGCACAGCCCCCATGGGCCACGGTCCATCAAAATTTTGGGGTCCTGATGGGCGCTGGCTGCCATGCCGTATTGCTCCATATACGAGCGATACAAACAGGTGTCAATAAGATTCGGATGCGCAGACAGGGATTTCTAAATTATTGGCCGACGCCGCCGGTGTAGTAGCGGTTGCGGGTAAGGACGCTCAAGCCTGCGCGCTTCACGCGCACTTCGACGTCGTGGTAGTCCTTAGAGCCTTTGGTGTTGTGCGGTATATAGGCGAGGGTGTACTCGTTGCGAGCCTCTTCCGTTACGCGGGAATAGAGATCTTGCATGGAGTCTTGTGTCGCGGCGTAATAGATATCGCCGCCGGTGGCATGAGCGTATTCGGAGAGCCGCTCGAATTTGCGGTCAAGGATGGCGCTGCCCACCCCCACGGCGAAGACCGAAATGCCATGGCCCAGCACTTCCTTGACGGTATTGTCGTACGTATTGGTGTTGTACTTTTTGCCGCCGTCGATCCCGTCGCTGATGATAAAGATGATCTTGCGGCGGTTGCGAGGGCGATCCTTCAAAAGCTCGGCAGCGCCGAAAACGGCATCATCGAGAGCTTTGGTGGGAGCGGCAAAGATGGTTCGGGTGGCCCCGGAGGTGGCGGGAGAGCCGTCCACGGCGTGTCCGTTGATAGTAGGGCCATTAAAGGGGCCGCCGGGAGGGAGGAGAGCGGACTGGCTGTCCAGCTTGGTGCGCTTGAGCTCCAACAAAAGAGTGTCCTGGTTGCTGGAAAAGCCTTTACCCGGATGGAAAAACTCGTCAAAGCGGCAAATAAAAGCCTCATCGAGATTGCTCATGCCGCCGATGATGGCGTCGAGGCTGTTTTCGACTTCCTTGGCGTACTTTTCCTTGAGCTCGTTGTCAATCAGGATAACCATCGAGAGTGGGAACGCCTCGGTGGTGAAAACATCGATTCTTTGCTCAACATTGTCGTCAAACACACGGAATTCGTCTTTGCCCAGATCGGGGACTAGCCGCCCGGTGTGGTCTTTCACGGTCACCGGCAGGACCACGAGATTGGCATTCACGGTGATCTTGGCTCGAGCTTCGCTGAGGCGGGGAACGTCGGGAGGAGGCGGTCCCTTGGGGGCAGGAGGCGCCGCGTCTTGAGGTGTCCGCGCCGCGAATCCAAGCCACAAAGCTGGGGCAGCGAAGAAAAGCAAACTTGTCATTGCCACGATTTTTCGTAGACTTTTCATAATCCTAAGGCCAAACTTCCTCTCGGAGTCAGTGGCCGGAGCGCCGTCTCAAGTGCTGAAGCTGGAGAAGTCCGGGCGACGCATCCATCGCACTGCTTGGTAGCATCCTAAAGTGGCGGAAGCACCCCAGCGGGCAATTTCCGGCCGGGCATCTCTCGTCAAGGAAAGTATACATGCGTTCTCACAAGAAACTGGCAGCTCTGTGCGCGATGCCGCTGCTCTGGGCTGTGCTCGCTTTGGCGGCCAAGCCGCAGGAGCCCGCCGTGCAAGGCCCCACGATCAAATCCCAGGTTAACCTGGTGAACTTGTTTGTAACTGTGCGCGACAAAAGCAAGCATATCGTAACCAACCTTACGCAAGACGACTTCAAAGTCTCGGAAGATGGCCAGGACCAGAAGATCGCTTTCTTCTCTAAGGAAGTGACGCTGCCGATCACGCTGGGGTTGCTCATGGATACTTCGGGCAGCGAACAGAACATGCTGGGGGCCATACAAGACGGAGCTTCGAGCTTCCTGAACCGAGTGATGCGCAAGGGCGATGAAGCGATGATTATATCGTTCGACCTGGACGTGGATTTGCTGGCTGATTTAACCGACGATCGCTCGCAGCTGAATCGTGCGATTCACAGAGCGCAAGTCAACGCAGGGGGGCCCATGATGACTCCTGGGACGCTCCCCACCGGCAACATAGGCACAGATTTCTATGACGCGCTCTATCTGGCTTGCCACGATGAACTGGCCTCGGAGGCCGGACGCAAAGCGGTGGTGGTGTTAACGGACGCCGAGGACAATGGAAGCAAAGTTAAGGTGGAAGAAGCGATTGAAGCGGCACAGCGCACCGATACGGTGGTGCACATTCTTCTGGTCTACGACCCGCACAATGGCGCCAACAGCGGCGTGGCCAAGAAAATCACCGACGAAACCGGCGGCCGCATGATCGTGGTGAACAATGAAAAACACCTCCAGGAAGCCTTCGACCAAATCTCTGAGGAGCTTCGAAGCCAGTACACGCTGGGCTACTACCCGACCAACAACGCGCGAGACGGAAATTTCCGGAAGATCAAGGTGGAAGTCTCGAACCACGACGACAAAGTGCTGGCGCGCAAAGGCTACTACGCCCCGAAAGGTTGAGGGAGCGGGCCGAGATCCTTTAGCCTCATTATCCCGAACGATTTTCTCGAGATGAAAGAATTGACCCGTGAACGGCTCCTCAAGAAGATTTGAGTCTCCGCTTTTCTGGCGACAGTGCGCGCTGGAGCCGTTTCGAGTTTGTCGATACTCGATGGGCTGCCTTCCGCGGCGGAGTGAATCAGGCCATTACGAGTATGAAGTTCTGGGAAGGGCAAAATGATGCAGAGAGACGAGATTGAGAATTTCGAGAAAACGCGATTGACGCACTTGACGCGCAGAAACTTCGCGGCGCGGTTGGCAACGCTTTTTTCGGGGCTCGGCTTCGCAGGAACGGCACTGGCCTCCTCGAAGATTTCGCGCAGCGCCGGGACCCCTGCAGACGAGGAGATTATCCGTACGGCTGAAGCGATTCACATGGAAGTCAATTTCAACGCGAGCCCAGCGCGGGTGTATGAGGCGCTGACGGACGCCAAGCAGTTCAATCGAGTGGTTGAGCTGAGCGCAGCCATGCAAAGCATGTCCATCGGCAAGAAGCCCGTGGAAATGAGCGGCGAACCGGGCGGCGCATTTTCGGCGTTTGGAGGGTACGTCACAGGCCGTCAGATTGAACTTTTGCCTGGAGAAAGAATCGTGCAGGTATGGCGCGCGGGCGGCTGGCCTGCCGGAGCTTACTCCATCGCGAGGTTCGAGCTTTCCGCGGAGGGCCCTGGCACGAAGATCGAGTTTGACCATAGGGGTTTCCCGCAAGGCCAGGCGGAGCATTTGCTCGCTGGATGGAAAAGCAACTACTGGGAGCCGCTCGCGAAATTCCTCGCCGAAGCGAAATAACGGAAAGAGCATCTCGCACAGTAAGCCGAACCAATCGGCCAGCTTCGCTCCGAAGTGCGGCGGCCGCGGGGGCTAACTAAATCCGCGCAGATTCATTTTTCCACGCATTGACCGAAATTCCCTGAGCGTCTAACATCCCTCATGCAAACCTAGTCATGATTAACGAGACTATCGCCCACTATAAGATTCTGCGAAAACTCGGCTCCGGCGGCATGGGTGTGGTCTATGAGGCCGAGGACACCAAGCTGGGACGGCGCGTCGCGCTTAAATTCATTCCCGAAGAGAACCAACAGGACACGCAAACTCTTGAGCGCTTCCTGCGCGAAGCTCGCTCCGCCTCGGCATTGAACCATTCGGGGATCTGCATCATCCACGCCATCGAGGACGACGGCAACCGCAAGTTCATCGCTATGGAGCTGCTCATCGGCGAGTCTCTCGATAAAGCATTGGCTGGAGGGCCATTGCCGATCCTCCGCACCGTGGAAATGGGGATTCAGCTTGCGGACGCTCTGGATGCAGCTCACAAGAAGGGCATCGTGCATCGCGACATCAAGCCGGCAAATATTTTTGTCATGGAATCTGGCGGCGTGAAAATCCTGGATTTTGGGCTGGCCAAGCTGCTGCCCCGCACGTCGGGCGATCTTGGCGGGCGGACAGTTGACTCGCATCCCGACACGCTGCTGACCAGTCCGGGCATGGCGGTCGGCACGATCCAGTACATGTCTCCAGAGCAAGCGCGCGGAGAAGATATTGATGCGCGCAGCGATCTCTTCTCCCTGGGTTCCGTTCTTTACCAGATGCTGACAGGCACGCAGGCTTTCCCAGGCTCGACGAGCGCAGTGGTGTTCGACAATATCCTTCACAACGCTCCAGTCGCTCCCGTGAGAATCAATCCGGAGGTGCCCGCGGAACTGGAACGAATCCTTAGCAAAGCCCTCGAAAAAGACCGTGAAGTCCGCTACCAGGTGGCTGCCGAACTTCGCGCCGATCTGAAGCGCTTGCAGCGCGAGCTCGATTCGGGCAGCCGTCCGGCGAGTACACAGAGATCCGCCGCGCGCGCGTCTGGCGTCTCCGAGACTGCCGTCAAGAAAGTCACGCCTTCGAGCGGATCTGTGCTTGTGGAAGCGGCCAAGAAACATAAGTTCGGCACTGGACTAAGCGTTTTCGCCGTTCTAGTCGTCGTGGCTGCCGCAGCCTTCGGCATCTATTCTATTTTCCTTCGTACCCAACACGTGCCGTTCGACACTTTCACGATTGAAAATCTTACAAATAACGGGCATGTCGTCCTCGCCGCCATCTCTCCCAACGGCGAATATCTTCTAAACGTTCATGACGAAAATGGCTTGCAGGCGCTCTGGCTCCGCCATATCCCCACGGGAAGCAACACGGAGCTTCTCCCTCCCACCGCGACGCGTTATGCCGGCCTTACTTTTTCTCCTGATTCGAATTACATCTTTTGCGTGCGCCGCGATGAGTCTGAACATACACTCGCATCGCTATATTCCTCGCCCGTGCTGGGCGGAACGCCGCGTTTGCTCATCAAAGACGTCGATAGCCGAGTGACTTTCTCGCCGGACGGCAAGCGCTTCGCGTTCTTGCGCGAAGACCATGATTCTCCCACGTACGAATTGCTGGTGGCCAATAGTGATGGTTCGCCGGATCGTACACTCTTCAAAGATGTTCCATTAGCTGGCAGCGAAGGAAATTACAGTCCGGCCTGGTCGCCGGACGGTAAGACCATTGTGATCACGGTCTCGGAGTTTGGGCAGGGGGTCACTGCGGCGGTTCTCGCCGTGGACGTCGCCACCGGCAAACAAGAAACCAAACCGCTTTCGACGAACCAGGTTTATCGGAATCCCGTGTGGATGGCCGACGGCACTGGCCTGCTGGTTTCGGAGTTCGGAGAATACGGCAGCATGAATGCGCAATTGGGCATCGTCGGTTACCCGAGTGGCAAGTACCGGCGCATTACGAATGACACCAACTCTTATCTTTTCCCGAGCATTGCCACCGATGGACGAAGCATTGTGGCGAGCCAGACGCAGTCGAGCTATCCGATCGAAGTGGCGAGCGCGGCCCAGCCGGATGAAGCGCGCCCCGTTTCGCTATCGTCGAGCAGTCCGGTTTGGAACTGGGATTGGACGAGCGACGGCCGTATCGTCTTTGCGCAAATTCCTGGTATCGATGTGGTGAAACCGGACGGAGGCGAAACGATCGTGTATTCGGACCCCGCGCACATTTCGGATCAAGTTATTTCGTGCGGGGGCGCACGTTACTTCGTGTTTCGTTCTCCCGGCCGCTCCGGAAGAGTTTCCTTTAATCTCTGGAGGATGAGCACTTCGGGGACCGACATCAAACAACTTACCTTTGGCTCGGCCGAAGCAGATCCGCTGTGCTCGCCAGACGGCAATTGGGTTTATTACGTGGATTACGGAGATAACCAAGCCCTTAAGCGCATCCCCATCGAAGGCGGCTCACCGGAAACGATCCTGGGCACCGCGCAAGGCCAGGTGGGCATCTCGCCGGACGGCAAAACGCTGGGCTACTTCGAAGTGCGCGAGCTCGATCATAAACTCATGCTTGATACCTATACTCTGGAAGACAAAAAGGTGACATACCACGACATCGATTCGCGCGCGACCTGGCCGTTAGTCTTTGCGCCCGACGGCAAGTCGATCGTCTACGCTGTGCGCGACAAAGGCGTAAGCAATCTGTGGATGCAGCCATTGGATGGCTCCGCAGCGCATCAATTCACGCACTTCACTTCGGAGGGAATCGAAAAGTTCCTTTTCTCGAAGGATGGGACAAAAATCGCGATCCAAAGAGGGCATGTGGAATCCGACGCCGTCCTTTTGCGCGATACCACGCATTAGGAGCAACCACCCAGCTCGATCTGTGCGGCTTCGAATTTTGAATCCACGGAAAACTTAACAATCAAATGGAAAGAGAATCAGGGAGCCGCCGGCCCTGAGGGGCTCGTCTGGGGGTTCGATTCCCGATTGGCGCGCGCAAAATATCCACGCCTGGCACGTACTTCATATCCCTTGTGGTCAGGAACCTGGATCTGGATACGGTGATAGCGGCCGTCGAGGACATAGTTCGTGGGAATGTAGGCGATGGAATACTGGTTGCGGAGCTCGTCACCGATATCCTGGAAAGATTGATCGAGATCATCCACATGATAGGGAAAAAAGGCGCGGCCTCCGGTTTCGTCGGCCAAGTCTTGCAGAATCTTATCGCCTTCCGTCAGGTGAGTCTTGCGGTTAGCCAGCTTATCGGGATCGGTCTGCGATAACTGAATCCACTGCGTGCTGGTGCTGATGGTATAGATCACGACGCTGGTGCGCTGGGCCATCTCGATGGCTTCCGAGCGGGTGTGGTTGGAAAGATTGTCGTCGCCGTCGCTGATCAGAATCATCACGCGCCGGACGACATCCGGCTGGTCGCCAGGCGGGCGCGGAGGATGGCTCAGCTGGGACTGGCAAGCCTCGTATATCGCGTCGTATACCGCTGTGCCGCCGCCCGCGCGGGTCTGCAGGATTTGATCGCGCAGGAGTCCGGCATCGCTCGTGAAAGCCTGCACAACTTGCGGTTCATCGTCGAAAGTCATCACGAACGCTTCATCCCTGCCACGGCGCAACACGCTGAACAGGAAATTGATCGAGGCATCCTGCTCAAACTTGATGCGATCGCGAATGCTGTTCGAAGTGTCCACCAGCATTCCGATGCGCAATGGCAGGTCGGTCTGTTTGCTGAAGTAACGAATCTCTTGCGGAAGCTTTTCGTCGAGCACCTGGAAATCTTCTTTTTGGAGGTCGGGCACGAGTTTGTTGCGGCGGTTGAGGACGGTGAACAGAACGTCCACGAGGTTAACGACCTGGACGATCTTTTGGGGGCTTTGGGACGGCTTCGCCTCTTGCTCCGGCTGCCCTTGCTGCGCTGCGGGTTTCGGCGGCACCTGAGGAGGCTGCGCGGATTGCGCCGCTGCTTGTTGAGCGCGGTCGCTTACAGCGGTGGTAAGCAATCCTGCGACGAGAAGTACGGAAACGATTCCCCTGGACATGTCAGTTGATTATAGGTACGGAGCGAGCACAGCGTCAATTCGGTTTGGATCCTCGCCGGCGGCATTGGCAAGCTTGTTGATGAACTCGTGCAGTTCGGGCGGGAGCGGAGCGCGGAGTTCGATCCACTCGCCGGTTCTGGGCTGATTAAAGCCAATCCTGGCGGCGTGCAGAAAATTGCGTCGCAACGGGGGCATAGCAGGGAGCCCGCGATTCCGTGTCGCGGTGCGCGCGATTCCTGTGCAGGGGAAAATCTGCGGCGACGCACCGTAAAGTGTATCGCCCACAACTGGATGCTTCACGGCCGAGAAGTGGACACGAATTTGATGGGTCCGCCCCGTATGCAGCTGCACTTCGACGAGCGTTGTCCCATCGACTTCCGCCAGCGTCCGCCAATCCGTACGGGCCTCGCGCGCGTGGCCAGCGAGCGATTTACCGCGCAGTGCGCTCCCAGGTTTCTGGCGATGAACCGCCATGCGCGTCCGGCGGTGCAAATCACGCCCAATGGCCAGCTCGATGCGCCCCTGTTTTTCTTTCAGCAGGCCTTCGACAAGGGCGATGTAGGTTTTCTTGACTGTGCGCTGCTGAAAGCCCTCGGCTAGTTTCGCGTGGGCAAAATCATTTTTTGCGACCAGAATGACTCCAGACGTTTCCTTGTCGAGGCGGTGCACAATCCCCGGCCGCACAGCGTCTCCGCCTTTTGAAAGCGCCTGGCCTCGCCCGAGCAGCGCGTTCACCAGGGTGCCGCGCGTGTTTCCGGCACCCGCATGGACGGTCATTCCCGCGGCTTTGTTCACGGCGATCACGTCGGCGTCTTCATAAAGGATGCTCAGCGGAATCGACTCTGCTTCCGCTCGGAGGGGTGGGCGCGGCTGCGCATGGACGGTGATCTTCTCGCGAGCACGCAAGCGATGCGCACCCTTCGTAGGCTTTCCGTCTACAAGAACCAGGCCAGCTTCCATTAGTTCTTGAATGCGCGTGCGGCTAAGCTCGGGCAGCCCCGCCGCCAAGTAACGGTCGACCCGTTGGCCGGCATCGCTTTCTTCGACGACGAGAGTGTGTGTAGTATCGGCAGGCACGGCAAGATTCTAGCAGCAACGACGGACCGCAAACCAAGAGCAACAAGAACATGGAGGCTACGCGCAGTGAGGAAGTGGCGCGCGAGAGGCCGCGATGTTCACTTCTTCTTGAGCTTTGAAGTGCTGTAGAGCGAAGACCCCATCAGAAAGTGTGCTTCCGCGATGTCCGTCAGTTCCAGATTCATCCGCTGGTAACTGAAATTTAAGCGAAGGTAGTAAGTCTTGCCCGTTTCCACGGTCAGATGCAAGGCTTCGCCAATGCGCTCCGACGATTTTTTGAAGGTGGAAGATTGCCACTCGGTGCACACGTTGTGTTCGCCTGGTTCCACGGTGAAGTAGAAATAAAACTTGCCCTCATTGGCTCCTACCCAAGAGCCGTCCACGCCTACGCGCATGGTTGGTGCGGTTATGTAGTCTACGAAGAAGTAGACGAGGGCCTTGCCGTTTTCCGACTGCCCCTCTGGGTGCTTCGTATCGTCCGTCTTGACATCGAACAAGACCTGGCTCGGCCCGCAGCCCGCGGCTGCCTGATCCTGCGCTATGACTGGCCACGCTGCGATGAAAAATGTCAGAAGAAAAGCGCAGATGTATTTCCTCATGGAAGCCTCCGGATTTGAACACACTTCTAGCGCCGTATCTTTCGCCAAACCATTTCACAAAGTGAAAGGGAACCCAGTAATCTTTCGAACGATCCAAAGCTTGGCAACTTCTTGGCCGAACAGCTCCTCGCTATTTGAGACGTTGCTTTCTTGTGCTTGGTTTCGCGGCGAAACCATGGAGTTTCCGAGGAGAAACGGCACCCGGCGCTTTCCGCTCGCGGATTTGGGAAGTCCAACTATTTGGAAGTCTTTTTCTCTTGCGTAGCGACTCTAGGTGGAACAAAAATCAGATCCAATATCAGCAGAATCGCTCCAACGGTTATCGCGGAATCGGCCACATTGAACGCAGGCCAGCGATAGCTGCCCAGCCACACCTCAAGGAAATCCGTCACTGCGCCATGCAGAATCCGATCCGTCAGATTGCCAGTGGCACCGCCAAGCAGGAGCGCGATTCCCGCGCAGGCCATAGCCGCGCCCTGCCCCGCGACGAGCAGCCATGCCAGCACAAAAATCACAACGAGGGAACCGGCGATAAGGAGAACGCGCAGCCACGGCGAGTGGGAATCCGCAAAAAGACTGAATGCAATTCCCGGATTGCGGCTGTGCACCAGGTAGATGAAGTGGCGCACTACCTCGTGGCGCCAGTTTTCATCGGTTTGCGTTTCAAACCAGGCTTTCGTGGCGCGGTCGAGCACGACAATACCGAGGGTGAGCCAGAGCCAGCGCAGACGGGATGGCAATTTCATGTTAGGGCCGGCTCCGATCCCTCAAGTTCCGCGAGCGCTTCGCTGCAACGTTCGCACACGGTGGGGTAGCGGATATTCTCGCCTACATACGTCGAATAGTTCCAGCAGCGTTCGCACTTCTTGCCATCGGCGCGCAGGACCTCAACTTGATACGGTCCGGCAGATTCTACGTGAGACGGCGGCCCGAGCGGAAGAACATCCACCTGCGAAACGATGAATAGCGCCGGCAAATCTTTGGTGTGTTTCCGCAGCAGCTCGAGGAAATCTCCTTTTGCGCGCAGGCGAATCCTGGCTTCGAGCGAACCGTTTATGAATTTTTGGGTACGGGCGCGCTCCAAGTCTTGCAAGACTTCCGACCTCAGTCCATAGAGTTTGTCCCATTCCATTTTTGTCCTGGCATCAAGGTCAGACCTGAGCTCGCCCTCTTCCGGAAAGAGAGCCATGTGCACGCTTTGCGATTCGCCGGGCAATTTAGGCAAATGCTTCCAGATTTCTTCGCTGGTGAAAACCAGAATGGGCGCGGCCAGACGCACAAGCGCGCCTGCGATTTTCCATACTGCCGTTTGCGCGGACCGCCGCGAACGATTGTTCGCAGCCTTGGTGTACAGCCGGTCCTTCAGAACGTCGAAATAAAATGCGCTTAGATCAACCACGCAATAATCATGGATGGCGTGATAAACGCGGTGAAAATCGTAAGCGGTATAACACTCGCGGCATTTCTTGACGAGTTCCGCCGTGCGCTCGAGCATCCAACGGTCGATTTCGTCAAGCTGGTCGTGGGGCAGAGCGTCACGCGCGGGGTCAAAATCAAATAAATTGCCGAGCGCGAATCGGAACGAGTTTCGAATTTTGCGATAGGCCTCGCCGAGCTGCGTCATCACGCGCTCGCTCATTTTCACGTCCGCTTGATACTCCTGCGAAGCGACCCAAAGACGGAGCAAGTCCGCTCCCCATTTTTCGCAGATTTCGCTGGGCAGAACGACGTTTCCGAGCGACTTGGACATGGGGCGACCGTGTTCATCGAGCGTCCAGCCGTGCGTGACCACATTGCGGTAAGGAGCGTGGCCGCGCAGCGCGGTTCCGATCAACAGCGAGCTCTGAAACCACCCGCGATACTGGTCCGGCCCTTCGAGATAGACATCCGCGGGCCATTCCTCGGGCTTCAAAACGGCTAAGTGCGACGACCCGGCGTCAAACCAAACATCCAGAATGTCGTTTTCTTTTCGCCAAACGCCCGCGCCGCAGGCGCACTTCGTTCCGGCGGGCAACAATTCTTCGGCCGAGTGCTTGTACCAGGCGTCCGCGCCTTCCCGTTCGAACCAGCTCACTACGTTTCGCAGCGCCGCAAAATTCTCCAGACGCGCGCCGCAGCCGTCGCAATAAAAAACGATGATGGGAACGCCCCAGAACCGCTGCCTAGAAACGCACCAATCCGGGCGCCTTTCAATCATTTCGTGGATGCGCTCTTCTCCCCAAGCGGGAATCCATTTTACATCGTGGACTTGTGCGAGCGCTTCCGCGCGCAAAGTTTTTTCTTTTCCATGCGCCGCTTGATCCATTTTGATGAACCACTGCTCGGTAGCCCTGAAAATGACCGGGTTGTGGCAGCGCCAGCAATGCGGATAGCTGTGCAGGTAATCGCGATGGCCGAGCAGGACGCCGCGATTTTCGAGCAATTTTATGATGACCGGATTCGCTTCGAAGACGTTGAAACCCCTGTATTCCGGCAAACCTTCCTGATAGACGCCTTTGTTATCGATGGGCGCGTAAATCTCGAGTCCATATTTTTGCGCGGATAGGAAATCATCGGAACCGTGGCCCGGGGCCGTGTGCACGATCCCGCTGCCCTGATCCAGCGTCACGTAGTCCGCTAAAATTCCGGGCACCTGCACCGGCAAAAACGGGTGCTGAAATTTCACGCCCTCGAAATCCCGCCCCTTGGCCCTTGAACGCATACGAACTTCTTTAATGCCACATTCCGCTTGCAGGGCGGCGATGCGCTCGGTGGCAAGGAGCAGCGCGCCTCTTTCCGTTTCCACAATTGCGTATTCGAAATCGGGATGAAAAGCCAGAGCGCGATTGTGCGGCAGGGTCCACGGAGTGGTCGTCCAGATGACCGCACTCACGTCATGCTTCGGAGGGCCATCCGATTTTCCGCCGGGCACCGCGGCGAATTTCACCCAGACCGAAGGACTTGTGTGATCGTGATGTTCAACTTCAGCCTCGGCCAAAGCCGTGCTGTCGTAGATGCACCAGTACACAGGCTTTCGGCCCCGATACAGGAAGCCTTTCTCCATAAAATCGAGGAGCGCGCCCGCGATGGTGGCCTCATAATCGGGGCTCATCGTGAGATACGGGTCGTCCCACTGGCCCAGCACTCCCAAACGTTTGAAGTCCCGTTTGTGCTGCTCGACGTAACGCGCCGCAAACTCCCGGCAAAGCTTTCGAAATTCGGCTGGGGTGACACTACCTTTTCCGCCCAACTCTTTTTCCACTTGCGTCTCGATGGGCAATCCGTGGCAATCCCAACCGGGGACATAGGGTGCGTAATGGCCTGCCATGCTTTTTGATTTGACGATCATGTCTTTCAGAATTTTATTGAGGCCCGTGCCGAGGTGAATCGTGCCTGTCGGATAAGGTGGCCCGTCGTGCAGAACGAAGAGTGGAAGCCCTTTGCGAGCAGCAAGAATCCGCTCATACAAATGCGATGCATCCCATTCCGCGAGCTGTTTCGGCTCATTCTGCGGAAGGCCGGCCTTCATCGGAAAATCCGTTTTCGGCAGGTTCAGAGTTTTCTTGAGTTCCAGAGGTTCGCCCATGGATCAGTGTGACCGCAGGTTCTCTTGCTCGGTTCAGGAGCTGTACGTCGAATCGGTTGCAAAGCCAGAAACATCGTAAAGCGGTGTAATTCGGTATGTTACAATGATTGGGAGTTGGTGTCAGCGGCTGGGGCGCGCAACCTTTCCTGGCTCACGCGAATCTTAGGGGTTCAGGACACCCAGCGCGGTCCAACTGCGTCTAAATCAGGGAGAAGATAGTGCCGGGACTTATCGTCAACTTCGTACCGCCCGAGCCAAGAAAGACCGGAGGGTCCGCGTCTGGCAGTCAAGATGCCGTTCCGGTGCCGGCCTCGGCGGTTCCGAAATTTGGCGCGCCTGCGATTCTCCTTCCCACTAATTTTTGGTCTAACCTAAAACAGTTTCTGACGGAACGTCCTGTCAAAGTGACGGATCGCCCTGGCGCGCCGTTTGTGAAGCCGGGCTTTGGCACGGGCGTATTTGACAACCTGAAGGATTTCTTGAGCGCGCGTCCGGTGCCAAAGGGCCCTGTAAACAGCCGCTTGGCGGTTTCCTGGGGCACCAGTTTCGGCGGTTTTGGCGGGCGCATTAAAGAGTTTTTCTCCCCCGAGAAGCTTCCGCCTGCCAATTTCACCAGCAAGCCAGTGAGAGTAAAGGACATCTGGACCAAGGATGAAAACTTCCACTGGACTCAGGCGATCTCCTTTGCGATTCATGGCAGTGTTTTCGCGCTGATCATTCTGATTCCCTTGCTGTGGCATTTCACTCCGACAGAAGCGAAAAACAAGATTGTCGACGTGACCCCGCTGGACATTTCGCCTTACATGGCAAAGCTGCCGGCCGGCGCGAAGAAAGCCGGAGGCGGCGGCGGAGCCAACGACCACACCTTGACTCCGGTCAATAAGGGAAAGCTGCCGAAGTTCCAGTGGACGCAGTTCACCCCGCCCCAAGTGAAGATTCAGAATGAACACCCGAAGCTGGCCATGGACCCGTCGTTGCTGGGTCCGCCCGATCTCAAGGTACCGAACCTGAACGCTTCGACCTTTGGCGACCCCATGGCTTCGGCAGTGAGCGATTCTCTGGGACACGGTAATGGAACGGGCGTCGGCAGCGGCACGGGCGGAGGCCTGGGACCGGGCGAAGGCGGTGGCACGGGCGGCGGGGCGTTCCGAGCCGGTGTGAATGGAGTGGGAGTACCGGAGTGCATCTATTGCCCGCCGCCGCTCTATTCCGATGATGCCCGCAAAGCGAAATACATGGGATCCGTCGTGTTGCAAGTGACCGTGACTGCGGACGGGCGGGCGATCAACATTTCGATCGTGAAAGATCCGGGTATGGGCTTGGGAGAAAAAGCTGTCGAGTCCGTGCGCACCTGGAGATTCCGGCCAGCAGCCGGACCGAACGGCAAGATTGTCCCGGTGATCGTGCCCATCGAAGTGACATTCCGGCTGTATTAGTTCGTCTTGTTCGATCTGCCAGCACTCATCAAGCAAGTCTGTCGTTTCGTTAGCTTCGCTTCTCTCTGAAATTGCAAATTCCTCTTCTACGGGCAACCAAACCTTGTTCTAACACTTCTGACTAGCCGACTGGTGCCCGCCTCCAGACGTTGTCGGGCCGAACCGCGAGGCGGAGACGGAGGCCTGCGTATGCGCGACCCTCTTTTGCGCGCTTTTTCCGGCAACGATTCGTCCACGAAATCCGATCATGAAGAATCCTGGCTGAGCCGCGTTCGCGAAAATCTGGGACAGCTACTGATCCCCGCGCACCTAAAGCCTACGGCGGCCAACGGCGCGCCCATTCACCTTCTGAAGTTCGATAAGTCACAGCGGCCGGCACGCGCACAGGGAGCATCGCTGATTACGCACGCGGCAGCCTTTGCCGCGGTGCTATTGCTCCTTGCTCATGGGCCAGGAACTACATCTCCGCTCCCAAGAGGCGTGACTCCGCATGGTCCGGTTGATATTCCAATGCCGGTCTTTCGAAGCTTCACGAGCGAGCATCCTTCAAACCCCGGCGGCCGCAGCGGAGATCAAAACCAGATTCCCGCCACGCACGGGGAGCTTCCGCCGCGATCCCCCGTTGTGTTGGTAAGGCCAACGCTTCCGCAAGACCAGCATCCCAGTCTGCCGGAGCCACCGACGATCTTTGACACCACTGCCGTGCCCGCCGCGTCCACAGGGAAGATAGGATTGCCGTGGATGCAGCCGGATACGAACTCTGCGGGCCCCGGAAAAGGCCATGGCATCGGCTCGAAAGATGGCAACACCATGGGCGATAACGGAGATGGACCGGCTGGCGATGGCACGGGGACTGGCCCTTACTCTCCGGGACTGATATCGCCAATGTGCGTGTATTGTCCGTCCCCGACATACACAGACGATGCGCGTCACGGCAAGGTGCAGGGCTCTGTGACGCTGCAGGTGCTGGTTGGCGCGGATGGCCGGGCGCAGAATATCCGCATCGTCAAGGGCATGGGCTTTGGGCTGGACGAGCGCGCCATGGAGAGCGTCCGCGGCTGGAAATTTGCTCCGGCGCGAGACGCCGCGCATCGCGCCGTCCCCGCATGGGTCACGGTGGAAGCCGTCTTCCGCCTGTTCTAACCTATCTCCCGGCAGTGGGTGATTGAAGAAACACATCGTTTGGATGTGCTGTCTGGGCAAGAGACAATCTGTTAGGATTTCGCCATGAGAAGAGCAACTGGTTTTTCGTTGGTTATCATTGCCGGAATGGTGTGTTTCGCCCTCACGGCACGCGCGCAGGATTCCGCGGGCAGGCTGGACATCACCGCGCGCATCACGCCGACCGCGGCACGGCCGGAACCCGTGCGGCAATTCACTTTCTATATCCTGACGAAGAGCTACGCGGACATCGCGAAGGAAGTCGAAGGGGCGGACGTCATCCCGCCGCGTGATAAGTTCATCGACGAGCTGAAAGTATCGCCCGAACTGAAGAAATGGCTGAAGGCTCACGACACTCTCGATCTGACTATCCCTGAATTGGACAAGATGCTGACGGCAGAAGACATCATCCATACGCCGGAATTCCTTCTGGCCTACCAGCAATCAAACAGCGGCGGTGTAACGACAGGCATCCCGAAACCGAAGTACAAGGATTCAGATAAAGAGGACAATCCGGCTAAGTATGAAAAAGAAAAGCAGGAATACTACGCGGCGTTGAAGAAATTCATTCTGAAGAATCCGGCGACAGTTTCCGGCGTCGAGCTGGAACTGGACGGCGTCAATCCTCAGCGTAAGTGGGCGCTTCTCTTGAGCGGTCAGAAGAAACGCGTGCAGAAGCTGGCGCCCGAGGTGGCGCAGACGAAGTATCTGGCGGCAAAAGTGGATACCGATCTGGATGGACACGCGTTTATCCGGGATCTGCCGCCGGGCAAGTACTGGGTCAGCTCGCTGAATCTGGATGCGAATGTGGGCGACGCGCGGGTGCGCTGGGACGTGCCCGTCACGATCGAAGCGGCGCAAACCTTCCGCATCGAACTGACTAATTTGAACTCCACCGACACACTGGCGTCCTTGGCGCCTTAGGCCGCGACAACGACGGCCATGGGTACTCCTCTCCTCTGGCTGATATTCAACCTATTCGTCCTCGGCGCAATTGCACTGGATCTCGGTGTTTTCCACCGCAGCCCCCATAAACTGAAAACCCAGGAAGCGGTCACCTGGACACTCGTCTGGGTGGGGCTTACAGCGGCGTTTGGGCTTGGCGTGATGCATTACTACGGCGAGCAGCGCGGCCTTGAATTCTTCACCGGCTACGTCATCGAAAAAGCCCTCAGCGTTGATAATCTTTTTTTGTTTCTGGTGATTTTCCAGGCGTTTAAGGTCGACGAAAAGATTCAGCACCGCATTCTGGAGTGGGGCATCCTCGGGGCGCTCGTGATGCGTGGGCTGATGATTGCAGCGGGGGCCGGGTTAATCGTGCGGTTCAGCTGGGTGCTGTACGTCTTCGGCGCATTTCTGGTTTATGCGGGGCTGCACATGTTGTTCGCGAAGAAAGCAGAGATGCATCCCGAACAGAACCGGATTTCGCGATTTGCGGAGCAGCATTTGCGCGTGAAGCGAGAATATCAGGGAAACAAATTCCTTGTGCGTGAAGAAGGAAAGCTCTTTGCCACACCACTGCTTGTGGTGCTGCTGATCGTGGAGATCACGGACATCACGCTGGCTGTGGATTCGATTCCGGCGATCTTCGGGATAACGCGCGATCCTTTTATCGTGTACACCTCGAATGTGTTCGCGATTCTGGGTTTGCGCGCGATGTATTTTCTGCTGGCCGGAGTTCTGGGCCGGCTGCGTTACCTGACGACCGGTCTGTCCTTTGTGCTGACATTCATCGGAGCGAAAATGATCGTCGAGCCTTGGGTGCACATCTCGGTGGAGGTTTCACTCGCTGTTGTCGCCGTCATGCTGCTAGTGGCGCTCGCCGCTTCCCTTCTGGTGGCTCCGAAACCAAAGCAGTAAATTATGAACATCCGAAGAGCGCGCGTTTCCGGAAGTCGGAAAGCGCGTCATCTTGCAAACGGCTAAACTGTGTAATACAAGACAAGAGTGGGTGGCGATTTGACACGGATGGATCCGGCGATTGAAATTCAGCGCGGGTACTATACGGAGACTGCTGCGCGCTATGACACGATGCACAAACACGAGGGTGTCGACGACCCGGGTGGCCGAAACCTCGTGATATCGATCCTGCGGGCCCTTGAGATTCGCAGCCTGCTGGACGTGGGTTCTGCGACGGGACGAGGGCTGAAGGATTTTGCCGCTGCATTTCCAGGAGCGATGGTCTGCGGTGCCGAACCGGTCGCCGCGCTTGTACAAGAAGGAGTGTCGGCAGGCAACGCGCAGACAGTTTTACTGTTGCAGGCTTCGGGAGAGGCGCTCCCCTTTGCTGACGCCAGTTTCGACGTAGTGAGTGAGTTCAGCACCCTGCACCATGTGCCAAATCCTGCCGCGGTCGTGCGAGAAATGGTGCGGGTGGCGCGGAAAGCCGTGGTGATTGTGGACTCGAACCGATTCGCGCAAGGCTCCTGGCCTGCGCGGATCTTCAAATTGTTTTTGTACAAAATCAGGTTGTGGCCTGCGTTTAACTTCGCGAGGACACGCGGCAAGCGCTATCAGATCTCCGAAGGGGATGGTCTCTTCTATTCGTACAGCGTCTACGATTCGTACGATCTTGTAGCGCAGTGGTCGGACAGGATTCTTCTGATGTCAAACGGCCCCACCAGAGCAAGAAGCTGGTTTAATCCACTGCTTACGGCGGAGGGAGTGATTCTGATTGCCATCCGCGAACCGCGGTAAGACAGGAATAGCTGTGCTCGTTCAGAATGATTGATGACACTCGGTAGAGCGTCAGGGGAACAGAGCAGGAAGCGCGGCGATCGCGAGAGAGGAGCGCGGACGCTAGTCTTTTAGCTTTGCCTCCAAAACGTCCCACTTCTGAATCTCAGGAGGTTTTGAGAGCAGTTCTCCGGCTTTCGCCATCAGCGCGGCGGCAATCTTTCCGTTCAGGTGAGCCCCACGGCCGGCTTCGTCATTGAATACATCGAAGATACCAAAGCTTGAACTTCCCGTGCGGATGGCGAACCACGCGATGGTGCCCGGTTCCGCCTGTGCGAGCGGCAGAGCACCCTTCAGAAAGCTTTCGACTTCAGCTTCCTTTCCTGGTTTTGCCTCCAACTTCACAACAAGGGCCAACTTTACTTTTGCCATGGAACACTTCCTCTCCTATTGTTTGGATGCTCGCCGTTCGTTTTTCGATGCTGGAATCCGCAGTTGGAAATCCGGGGGCGCACTTCCAGGAATTGGCCCGTCGGTGGCTCAGTCTTCTTCGAACATCAACTCATCGACGTAGCACCACATCCAGTTTTCGCCGGGCTCGAACGAGCGAATGACGGGATGTTTGGTGGCGTGAAAATGCTTGGTGGCATGCTTATTTTTCGAGGAATCGCAGCAGCCGACGTTGCCGCACGTCAGGCAGAGCCGCAGATGCACCCAGGTGTCGCCCATCTTGATGCATTCTTCGCAGCCTTTGGATTTGGGTTTTGCAGGATGAATGTGCTGGATGTGTGTGCAGACATCGGCCATGTTTCTCTCCTAAGACGATTATTTCTTAGCCTGAATAGGGATGCGAACTTGAAAGCGAGTGTTGCCGGGGATAGAGGCGACGTTGATCTGACCACCGATGTTTTTGACGATGCGGCTGACGACATCGAGGCCGAGACCAGTACCTTCGCCAACGCCTTTTGTTGTGAAAAATGGATCGAAGATGCGCGAGATCTTGTCGGGTGGAATGCCGGTTCCGTTATCAGCAATCTCCACGAGAACGAAATCATTTTCAAGCGCCGTACGGACGCTAAGTTTGCCGCCGTCCTTCATGGCGTCGGCCGCGTTGTCAATGAGATTGGTCCAGACCTGGTTTAACTCGCTGCCGCTGGCCATGACTTTGGGAAGATTGGAAGCATAATCGCGGATGACGGTGATGCCGCGCTTGAGCTTGTGATTCATGATGGTGAGGGTAGTTTCGAGGCCGCGCTCGATGTCCACTTCCTGCATGGGCCCTTGATCCATATAGGAATATTCCTTGATGGCTTTGATGAGATCGGAGATGCGCGCGGAGCTGTTCTCGAGTTCTTCAGCGATGCGTTCCATTTCGAGGAGCGTGGCGAAGCGAGTAAGCTCTGGGCCGACAGACGGGCCAGCGGCTGCAGCGAAGGATGCGAGATGCGCATCGGTCAAGCCGGCGTCGGCCAGCGATGGCGATAGCTTCCAGGCATCCTCGACATTGTGCGCCTCGAGCCACGCCTGAATGGCCTCTTCGCGCTCGACGCGGGCAAATTCATCCTTGAACCCGGCCGGTTTCAGTGAGGTGCGAATTTCCTCTTCGCGTTCAGCCAAGAGGCCGCAGTCTTCAGGACCAATATCTGTGTTGCGAGCGGCCTCACGGAGCCGCACCAGACAATCGCGCAAAGCGGAGGCCGAACGGCGCGCGGCAGCAGAAGGATTATTTAGCTCGTGAGCGAGGCCCGCGGAGAGTTTGCCGAGAGCGGCGAGCTTTTCGTGCTGTTGCTCCGTACGGGTGACGTTGCGAACGCGGTCCGCGAGCAAACCAACGAGGCGGACCGTAAGCTCCGGCATTCTCCGGTAGAGTTCCGTGAATTGGCCGACCGGAAAACCGAGGTAATGCGAAGAAATAACGGCACGGCCCGTAACCGAGATCACCTTCAGCCGAGAGAATGGAAGCATACCGGTGACATCACCGGTGCTGATGGTAAATACGGGACCGTCGGCGCTTCCGTGTTCGGCCCGGGCGCGCATCTCGCCTTCGAGCATCACCAACATGTACAGGGGCGGATCGCCTTCGCGCATGATGATTTCGCCGGGAGCGGAGCGGCGTTCCTCGGATACGGAAACAAACCAAAGGAGTTCTTGTTGCGGCAGGTCCGCGAAGACACTTATGTTGCGCAACTTCGCGACGAGTTCTTCGGCGTGCGACTGCGCAGAGTTTTCGGTCATGCGAGTCCTGCTCTCCTGATAGGCAGGCTCATTGTACCTTGGCCAGATATTGGTGCATGAATTGGACGACGACGGCGCCTTCGCCGACGCCAGAGGCGACGCGTTTAACAGAGCCGTGGCGAACATCGCCCACCACGAAGATGCCGGGGACGTTGGTTTCGAGAAGGCCGGGATCGCGGTCGAGGGTCCAGGAGGAAGGACGCTTGCCATCGCGAAGGAGGTCTGGTCCGGAGAGAATGAAGCCGCGCTCGTCGCGTTCGATCAGATCGCCAAGCCATTGCGTGCGAGGCTGCGCTCCGATGAAGATGAAGAGGCTCGATGCGGGAAGCTGTTCGCGCGTTCCGGTGGACTCGCACAAAACGGTGATGCCGGTCAGCCGCGTTTCGCCCTGAACTTCGACGACGCTGGATTGCGTCCAAACCTGGATGTTGGGCGTTTTTTCAATTTGCTCGATGAGATAGTGGGACATGGTGCTGGCCAGGGATTTGCCGCGCACGAGCATGATGACTTTGTCTGCGTACTTGGAAAAGTGCATGGCTGCCTGTCCCGCGGAATTCGCGCCACCGATGACGTAAACAATTTCGCCGCGGCAGGCGATGGCTTCCGTCGTACCTCCTCCGTAGTACACGCCGGCGCCCTGGAGGCGATCCATACCGGGCACGTCGAGAGTGCGCCACTGAACGCCCATGGCCAGCAACAGAGCGTTACAGGAGATCTCCGCGCCATCGGCGAGTTTGACGTAACGATAGGGGCCATCGACGCGCAGACCGACGACATCTTGCGGCGAGAGAATTTCCACGCCAAAACGGAGCGCCTGGGCGACGGCGCGCCGGGCCAGGTCGCTGCCCGAAAGTCCGGCGGGAAAGCCGAGATAATTCTCGATGCGGGAGCTGAGGCCAGCCTGGCCGCCCGGAGCCTCACGCTCGATCATGACCGTATGAAGGCCTTCCGACGCGCCATAGACGGCGGCGGCGAGGCCGGCGGGGCCGCCGCCAACGATGGCGAGATCGTAGAAATTCGTTTGGGCGTGAGTGCGCAGACCGACTTTATCGGCTACGGCTGGCAGGGGCGGTTCAGCAAGCCGGGTGCCATCAGGAAACAAAATCAGAGGAAGTGTCTCGGCCTCCGGGCCGAGCGACTTGATGAGCGTCTTAACTTCCGGATCGGTTTGCGCGAGCTCGACGTCGATCCATTGATAAGGAACCTGGTTGCGCGCGAGAAACTCGCGGAGTTCGTAGGACCGGTTGGACCAGCGAGTGCCGAGAACGCGAATGCCATCGTAGAGCGGACGGAAAGTAGAGTTCCAGTCGAGAAGAAGGTCGTCGATGGCTGGAAAGAGTTTTTCTTCGGGTGGATCCCAGGGTTTCATCAAGTAATAGTGGATGCGGGCTTCGTTGATGGCCTCGATAGCGGCATTGGTGTCGGCATAGGCAGTGAGGAGGGCTCGTTTGGCTTGGGGATGGATTTCCATGGCTTCGGAGAGAAAGCCGACGCCGTTCATTTGGGGCATGCGCTGATCGGCAAGAAGCAGAGCTACGGGGTTGTTGCGGGCTTTCAGTTCGCGAAGAGTGGAAAGGGCGGCGCCGCCGGAACTGGCGCGCATGACGCGATAACGGTCCGCGTAGTGACCGCGAAGATCGCGTTCAATGGCTCGCAGGACCTCGGGGTCGTCATCGACAGTTAATAGAACGGGTTTCGGCATATTCCTCAGATGATTTGAAAGCGGAAACTGGTGCAACTTTCGCGCCAAGTTCCGAGCTATGGCTTATTCTGGCCAAGTCTTCACGCTACAATTCTTAGGTCTACCATGTCCAGTGCACTCACAGCAGCGATAGCGGGGATTTGTGCCGCGGAGGCTTCCGAACGGAAGAACTCAGCGGCCGAAATTTATGCGTCCGGGCGCAGGTCTGCCGAGCGGGCCGCCGAGAAGTGGTGGAGCGATGACGAATTATCGAAGCTCCTACTGAAACCGCACCCCGAGGTGACGGTGGGCCTGGCTGTGCAACGTGAGACGTTTTCGAAGATACGCGGGGCGAATGGCGTGGCACGTCTGGCGGAGGTGCCATCGGAACAGGATGCGGAAGAATTTGAGCTGCACTTCCCTGACGGAGTTTCCTTGGACATCTTGACATCGCGGGCGCCGGGTGGGGATGGGGCAATTGCGCGATATCTCGGGAAATTTGGAGAGGGCGTGCAACAGGTGGAATTTCGGTGTTCGAACGTAGACCGGGCGACGGAGATTTTGAAGGACAAATTTGGCGTTGCGGCAGTCTACCCTGAGACGCGGGCTGGAGCGGACGGGACTCGTGTGAACTTTTTCCTGGTAAAACTGCCCGAGACCGGAAAGATTTTGATAGAGCTATACGAATCCGCGAGCAAAAGCCCCAAACAATAGATCACGAATCTTTGGCGATTTCTGTCCAGGCGCGGAGGACCTCGCCCACGGTCCAGGCTTGGGCGATGCAGCCGCGCGGAGTGTGTGGCGGGTCGCCATCGAAAATCTCGGCAAGTGTGCCGAGGCCATACGCACTGAGGTTGCTTCCCAGCGGCTCGAGATAGCGAAGGGCAGCGGCGCGATCCCCGTAAGCCCGGAAATGGGCTAGTACGAAAGGTCCGAGTAACCATCCCCAGACAGTGCCTTGATGATAGGCTGCATCACGAGTTGCCGGATCGCCGCCATACTGTCCCCGATAGCCCGGTTCGCCAGGCGCGAGACTGCGCAGGCCGTGGCAAGTGAGCAGGCGTTGCGCGCAGAAATCGACGACGGATTTTTGTCGCTCTTTGGAGAGCGGGCTGACAGGGAAAGACACCGCGAGAATTTGATTGGGGCGGAGCGTAGGATCTTTGCCGCCAGTTTTCGCCGCACTAGGAACATCGATCACATCGAAGCAACAGTTTCGGTCCGCGTTCCAGAATTTCTGGAAGCTGTGTTGAGCCTGCGCGGAAAGGCGCTCGTAGACGTCGGCTGGTTTACCTAGCTGATGTGCAAACTGGGCCATCGTCTCGAGGGCGTTGATCCAGAGCGCATTGACTTCGACGGGCTTGCCGGTGCGCGGCGTGACGACCCAATCGCCAATTTTGGCGTCCATCCAAGTGAGCTGAACGCCCGGACCACCGGCATATAGAAGTCCGTCGGCGGAATCGACGTGAATGTTGTAGCGCGTGCCTGCAACGTGCGCATCGATCATGCCAACCAGAACGGGGAACAACTTTTGCAGCGTGGCCGTGTCCCGCGTAGCGGCAAAATATTGGCGTGCCGCTTCGAAATACCAGAGCGCGGCATCGACGCTGTTGTAGCCTGGCTTGCCGCCGGCATCGGGGAAATTATTGGGAAGCATGCCCGCGTCGACATAGGGCACAAAGGCCAAAAGAATCAGACGCGCCACATCAGGACGGCCCGTAGCGAGCGCAACACCGGGCAAGGCAATCATCGTGTCGCGTCCCCAATCGCCAAACCAATGGTACCCGGCGATGAGGCTGCGACCCTCAGGCTCCTCGGGAAGGCTGCGACGAACGACGAATTGATCGGCGGCCAGAACGAGGTGTCGCAGCCATTCGGGAGCCTCCGCAACGGACTTTTCGTTTTGTGCCTGCCAGGCGTGGAGCAGGGCCGATTCATGGTCAGCAAGCTGGGCCAGCGAAGCAGCGCCATCGAGCGGGGCAGCCGCTTCCGTGCTGGCAACGATAGTGAGACTCTCGCCGGGGCTCAACTTGCTCTGAAAGAGAGCGGCGAAGAGATGATCTTCGTGATCGTCGAGGCCGCGCTCTCGTTCCATGGGGAAAAAACAATCGCGATACCACTCGTGGCGCGGTTCGCAGGAAGCTTTGGCGCTCTTCAAATAGAAGGGCGTCGCGCCATCGAACGGAAGAACCATCACCCCGTGTTCCAGGGAAACGATTTTCATGTGCCAGTCGCCAGCGTGGGTTGAGGAATGAAAATCGCGGTAGTTGACCAGAGTCTTCAGGTCGATTTCGAGAGCGTTGCCGGCGCGAACGAGGGTGTACTGAATGAAAGTTGTATTTTCGCCGTGCTTCATCCATACGCGTTTTTCAAGCAAGGCGTCGGCCAGCGCGTAAGTCCAGACGGGAATGGCGCCTTCTAGGCGAAAACTCTCGAGCAGCAGAAATCCCTGAGGATCGATTGCACCGCTGGCCCAGCGATGTGTCGCGAGGGCATAGCCGGTACCGGAATACCGAACGGTTTCATCGATAGAGGCGACGAGTTGATTGCGGCCGAGTGGCGGCTGGAGGGCGGCAATCAGAAGGCCGTGATAGCGGCGAGTCATCCCGCCTGAGGCGGTTCCCGAGGCAAACCCTCCGATACCGTTCGTGACAAGCCACTCGCGCGCTTCGGCGGCGGGCAGATTGCCGCAGATTTCGCGTCCAAAGTAAAGCTGAGTGCGAAATTCGCGCGAAAGTTCTTCTGGTTGGGTCGCCACGGCTCTCCTTATGCTGGGCGTTTTTTATGCAACGCGTCGCGCTCATTGGCGCGGCGGATTGAGCCATTTTGTCATCAGGAACCGGGATTGGTCCCGATAGCCGGCACGGCGATAAAGTTCCGCAGCCGGTTCGTTTCCCTCATCGACCTCGAGATGGAGGGCGTTCACACCCATCTCCGCGGCGCGCTCCTCCACAAACTGCATGGCGTGCCGGCCAATTCCCTTGTGGCGAAATTGCGGCTCAATGTACAGCTCATCGATAAAGGAATCGCATCCGTGATATTCAAAGCTAAAGCCAAACGTGAAAACAATATAGCCAACGGGAGTTTCTCCATCAAAGAAAATCCACGCCTGTCCCAGGGCCGGATTCGCCAGAAACTTGTGCAACACATCGCGGACAACCGGTTCGTCGAAGAAATAGGCTCCCGGTTCCTGTTCGGCCAATTTTCGCATCATGCGGAGAAGTGCTGCCTCGTCTTCCCGCGCCGCGGGGCGAAAAACAAGATCTGGCAGCACTTTATTCTCCGCTCTGTTCGAGCAACTTAGCGACCAAGCCGGTCCAGCCAGTCTGATGATTCGCACCGAGGCCCGCGCCGTTGTCGCCATGAAAATATTCGTGAAAAAGGATCAAATCCTTCCAATGAGGATTGCTCTGGAAAAGTTCCAGGCCGCCGGCCACAGGACGGCGCCCGTCTTTCCCGCGAACAAAAATATGAACGAGGCGCCGGGAAATCTCCGCGGCCACTTCCCAGAGATCCGTTTCATTGCCGCTGCGAGACGGTGACTCAACTTTGAAATCCTCGCCATAATAGTGGTGGTACTTCTGCAAAGATTCGACGAGCAGATAATTCAAGGGAAACCAGATGGGGCCACGCCAGTTCGAATTGCCGCCAAAAAGACCGCTGGTGGATTCGGCGGGCTCGTAATCGACGCGGCTAATGTGATCGTTGACCCGAACCTCATAGGGATGATCGAGGTGGTAACGAGAGAGAGAGCGAATGCCGTAGGGAGACAAGAATTCGGTTTCGTCAAGCATGCGGGAGAGAATTCGCTTAAGTTGTTTACGGTTGGCAAGCGAAAGGAGGCGGCGAACCCCGCGCGCGGAACGCTGTGTCATTTCGATGTGATCGGGGACGTCCGCGTGATTGTCAATGAACCATTGCATGCGGCGCTTGAATCCAGGCAAACGCTCGATGATCTCCGGCTCGAGAGTTTCAACGGCGAAGAGAGGAATGAGACCGACCATGGAGCGAATCTTCATGAAATGGTCGCCGCCATTCGGAAGATGAAGCACGTCGTAATAAAAACCGTCTTCGTCGTCCCATAGCGCGATGCCATTGGTGCCCATGTCATTCATCGCGTGCGCGATGTTTACGAAGTGTTCGAAGAATTTGCTGGCGACGTCCTCGTAGGCGGGGTCTTCCTTCGCGAGCTCCAGCGCGATGGCCAGCATATTGAGGCAGTACATGCCCATCCAACTGGTGCCGTCGGATTGCTCGAGATGCCCGCCCGTGGGCAAAGGAGCGGAACGATCGAAGACTCCGATATTGTCGAGACCGAGAAAGCCTCCCTGAAAGATATTCATTCCTTCGGGGTCTTTTCGATTGACCCACCATGTAAAGTTGAGCAGAAGTTTGTGGAACACTTTCTCAAGAAAGCCGCGGTCGGCCACACCGCGCACGCGCCGCTCAATTTTGTAAATGCGCCAGGCGGCCCAGGCATGGACGGGAGGATTAACGTCGCCAAAGGCCCACTCATAGGCCGGCAATTGCCCGTTGGGATGCATATACCATTCGCGGAGAAGGAGGATGAGTTGCTCTTTCGCAAAATCGGGGTCCACAAGCGCGAGAGCAATGCAATGAAAACCCAGATCCCACGCCGCATACCAGGGATATTCCCATTTATCCGGCATGGAGAGAACGTCATCGTTGTAGAGATGGGTCCAGTCCTTGTTGCGGCCTTTCAAGCGTTCGGGAGGAGGCGGGGGCCCTGCGGGGTCGCCCTCGAGCCAAGTGCGGACGTCATAGTGATAAAACTGTTTGGACCACATTAAGCCGCCGAACGCCTGACGCATGACGTTCTTTGCGTCGTCCGATAAATCCGAAGTTACACGAGAGGCGTAGAATTCGTCGGCTTCCTTCTGGCGAAGCGCAAACACTCCGTCGAAACCGGCCCCGAAATCGTTCGTGGCGGGCACACCTTCCGCGGGATAGGCATGTCCGGGTGACGTAATGATTCCGACGCTACCCAAGCTTCGGTCCATCGTGGCAAGTGGTTCCATATCGGTCAAACGTAATTTGATCGTTTCGCTCTGGCCGGGACCCAGTTGAATCACATAATGGGCCGCCATTTTCGTGCCTGTTCGCTGGGGATTCACTGCCGCCTTGTCTCCGCGAATCAGGTATTCGTGGAAGGCATCCTTCACGTAAGGCGAGCGGTTCCCGGTGTTGAACAACCGCTGGTAATTGGTCTCGTTTTCCGTGAAGAGCAGCTCGGGCTGGCCGGCGGAGAGGAGCCACCGTTTGCCATAGTGCCAATGCCGAAGCTCGGCGCACTCGCTCCCAGGAACGCTTATGGCTCTTTGCACTTCGGGCCTTCGCAAGTCCCTGCCCCAAGACCAGGTGTTGCGAAACCATAAGGAAGGAAGAAGATGCAACGAGGCGACTTCAGGCCCGCGGTTCGCGGCCGTGATTTTGATCAGTATGTCTTCGACGTCGGCTTTGGCGTATTCGATGTAGACATCGAAATAACGGTCCTCGGCAAAAACGCCCGTATCGAGAAGCTCGTATTCGGGATCTTGGCGGGTGCGCTTGCGGTTTTCCGCCACGAGGCGAGCATAAGGAAATTCCGCTTGCGGATACTTGTAGAGCATGCGCATGTATGTGTGAGTGGGCGTCGAGTCCTGATAGAAGTAATACTCCTTGACGTCCTCACCGTGATTGCCTTCGTTGCCCGTCAGACCGAACAGCCGCTCTTTGAGGATGGGGTCGCGGCCGTTCCATAGCGCCAGGCCGAAACAGATCATCTGGCGGCGGTCGGACATGCCGCCGATACCGTCTTCGCCCCAGCGGTAAGCGCGCGAGCGCGCGTGATCGTGCGGGAAAAATTCCCAGGCTGTTCCGCCTGGGCTGTAATCTTCGCGCACCGTGCCCCACTGGCGCTCGGAAAGATACGGCCCCCAGCGCTTCCAGTATTTTTTGCGGCTGCGATCCTCTTCGAGCCGCTGATCTTCCTTGGACTGGAGTCTAGCCATTGTCTGGGGCCCCTCTGAAGGCACGTTCAAATTATGGCCGCACTGTTGCCAAACGCAAAGGCGCGTCTTGTAACTGGCGTACCTCTTCCGGCATGTTCCAAGCTGTGAGCGAGGCACGCGAAAAGCGGGAAGTGCCGTCATCCAAATTGTCTCAAATGGTGCAAGGGAATATTTCAGAAGGGTCACAAGCTTTTTGGCGTTTCGCGCAAAGTGCCCGCCTCGCCAGAGAAACAGAATGGCCGCATCGGAAGCTGATGTTCGTGGCGTTCGCGCTGGACTTGGCGCCAATCGGCAGGAGGCGAGGTTCTTCGCGATTCAACCGAAACCCAGTTTCGCAGCCACTTCGGCGACCATTTCCTGTGGCGACTTCCTGGCATCGACAGTAATCGCATCCTTCGGCTCTTCCAGGTCCGCGAACTGGCTGGCGAGCAGATCCTGCTTTGCGAAATGCCCCTTGCGAGCCAGCACTCGCTTCGAAAACAACTCATAACTGCCCTTCAAATAAACAAATTTCACGCCAGCGGTGGCGCGCAACTCGTCGCGATAACTCTGTTTGAGCGCCGAGCAGGCCAAAACGACGTTGCGAGACTCGGAATACCATTCCAGGATTTTGTCGTGAAGCGCTTTTAGCCAGGGCTCGCGGTCCGCATCGGTCAGCGGAATGCCGTGCTTCATTTTTTCTACATTTGAAGGCGGATGGAAAGCGTCGGCGTCCATGAACTCCCATCTCAGCCGTTTCGCGAGCAAGGTGCCTATGGTGGTTTTGCCGGAACCGGTCGTGCCCATCACGATCACGATCATGGCAGCCTCAGGCTTCGGAACATGCCTACAGCAGTGCAGAGAGTTGGCTGGGAGACCTGGACTCGAACCAGGATAGCCAGATTCAGAGTCTGGAGTCCTACCAATTGGACGATCTCCCAGCCGATGGGAGGAAGAAAAACGAACCGTGGCAGGTTCCCGCGGATCGGGAGAGCCACGATTCTTCTTATCTAATTTAATCGGGATTCGCTGGGGCGTCAACCGCGCGCGGAGGTGGCAGGCGTCGAATCCGCTGCTTCGGAATCCGGCACGGGCACCATACGGCCTTTTCGCACAATGAATTCCTGACCGCCCCAGGTGATGCGGTTGGAGGTAAAGCCCGCGAGCCAGACGAGCGAATAGATGGCGTCGCGTAGCGGAACAAGCCATAGTTTGCGGCGGAGCACTTCGTCGCCAACGCCCCAGACTCCGACGGTCCATGCCATGACGTGTCGCAAGAAAAGGTAAGCAATCACGTAGGCCGCGGCAATCCACTTCGCCGGCGCGACAATTGCGGCCAGCAAAACCCAAGGTAACCCGAGCGTGAAGATCAGCCCCAAATAAGATAGCGGGCGGCACAAACGCACCGTCCGAGCCCAACGAACCTGGTGGGCCCAAAATGTTTTGGCGGTTTGCGCAGGGTAGGTGGTCCAAACGGGCTCACGCGAAAGAAGAACGCGGCCGCCGGCTTGGGCAATGCGTAGGCCAAGTTCGTAATCATCCGCAAGCATTCCTGCGATGGACTCGAAGCCGCCAATTTCAGAGAGCCAGCGCTTGTTGGTGACGATGGATGCGCCCAAGGCAAACTTTACGCCTTCGGACCACTCGGCCATCAGCACGCCCGCGAAAAAATCGCTGGATGCGCCGATGGCCTCAAGCTCCGCGCCAAGATTGCGTTCGGCAATGCCTCGATAAAAAGAAGTAACCGCGCCGGTGCCTTCCTCGGCAAAAGGAGCGACGACTTCGCGCAAATAATTCGGGCCAACGCGCACGTCGCCATCCGTCAGCACCAGTATTTCATGTTGCGCTTCGCGGGAGAGACGGGCGAGTTTGTTGACTTTGCGGTTGGCTCCGAGATTTTCCGCGCCGACGAGCAGACGGATCCGGCGCCCGGGAAATTCAGCAATCAAGCGATGGATGAGCGGAACGGCCGGGTCCGCGGCTTCGTTCACAGCGAAGAGAATTTCGTAGTCGGGATAATCCTGGCGGCAGAAGCTCGAATAACTTTCGTATGTCGCGAAGTCCACGCCGCGCACCGGCTTCAGCAGGCTCACGGGGGGAGCGTAGTTTTTCGAATCGCGCGCAAGTCCTCGGCGGAAGAAGCGCCAGGCGGCAAGAGTGGCCACGACATAATAGGCGAGCGGCGCCAACGCAAAAAGGAGAACTGCATCGCGCCATCCTGAATGAAAAATCGTCACGCTAAAGCCTTCTTCCCCGTTGCCAGGAAATCCTCACAGGTGAGCCAAGCGCTACACCCTCAGCTTGCCACAAAGAGGGACTCTCAGACATTTTCGCCAATGGATAAGTCGGATGAAATACAGGGGGACTCGACCAACGCGCATGCGGTTCCAAATTCACCGCTTGCCGAGCCAAACAAGCGTGACGCCGAGGCAGACGATGAGCACTCCTGCCCACCGGCGCGGAGTCACGCGTTCTCCAAGAAAGAACTTTCCACCAAATGCTCCAGCCGCATAGTTCAACGCGGTCACGGGCACCACGAAGCTGACGTTTTCAATGGAAAGCACCGCCAAAAGAGAAAAGAACGCCAGCGCCATCATGGAAATCCCGACCCACATCCAGGGTACTTTCATCGCGCGCAAGATGACGCGGACAACCGCGATGGGACGAAAGTCGGTTACCTCTCCCACGTGTTTCATCGCGCGCGTGACGCATATTTCTCCGCCCGTTCCGCTCGCGACCACGAAAAATAGAAGTAGAGCTTCTCGCATGTTCAGCGCGCCTCTGTCGTCCGTGGGGGAGTATTCCCGACGACGAACACACCGAGACATATCACCAGGATGCCTGCCCAGTGCAGCGGCGAAATTCTTTCTCCCAAATAGAAATAACCCAAAAGGGCAACAACCAGAAGCGTGATCGAAGAAGCTGGCTGGACGTAGCTGAAATCAGCCCAGGAAAGAATGAGCATATAGGCAACAAAAAAAGTAAGCAGAGAAGCGACGCCGAGCCAAATGTATCCCGACGTGAAAACCAGTGAAATAATATGAGGCAGCCGCGAAGGCGCCCACGAGACGATCGAGCCGACATTTTTCATGCCCTTGGCAAGCAGAACGTTTCCGAGAGGCGCAAAGATAACCATAATCAGCAACATACAATACGTTTTGATGTGAAGGCCGCCAGAAGAAGTCATGCAAGGCGCGCGTCGAAAGAAAGAATGAATGGCCAGGAAAATTCGGGAAAAGTCGTCATCGCGGTAAGGGCAATCTTATGCTCAAATTCATCCAGGAACTCTGCTTCTTCATCTTACATGATTTTTGCAGGCCCCAAACGACGGCTCCCGTGCATCGACGTCTCGGTAGGTGCTTAACGATCGACGGGTGCCGTTGTAAATGCTTCCGCGGTTAGGACCTCAGCATTCGCTTTTCGGCGAGTGAAACCCGCCGCCATTTGCTATTCTTTTATAGCTCGCAGTAAACTCCGCCAATATTCCGAAAGGACCGCTACTGCAAGAAGAATGATTGCCGCCCTAATGCAGCCATCTGGCATTCCGCTGCCAGCTTTTCCTCTCGCCTCGGTAAACACCCGCCAACGTGTCGCTCAAGGATGGACGGCAAGTATGGATACAGTTTTCCGGCTCGGGGGCCCTTATGGCGGCGAGTAACCTCGTCTACTTTTTTCTAGGCGTCGCCGCCATTCCTTTCATTTACTATTTCCTCGCGCTTTACAGTTCCTGGCAGTTTTTCCGCCACGCCAGAAAATCCGCCCGCCATTCCGACTACACTCCCCCCGTAAGCAATCTCAAGCCAATTCGCGGACTAGATGCCGAGGCTTACGAAAACTTCGCCAGCTACTGCAATCAGGATTATCCCGATTATGAGCTGCTGTTTGGCACCGGCGACGGCGACGAAGCCGTCCTCGAGGTCATCGAGAAATTGAAGCGCGATTTTCCGCGCCAGCGTATTCGCATAGTTCACGTCTCGGGCCATACCGCGCCCAACGACAAAGTGGTCAAACTCGCGCGCCTCGTCAGCGAAGCCCAAAATGAAGTCCTGGTGATCAACGACAGCGACGTCCGCGTGCGGCCGGACTACCTGCGTTCCGTCGTTGCGCCGCTGCGAAACCCGAAAGTCGGTGCAATTACCTGTTTGTACGTTTCCACGCACGAACACACATTTCTTCAGAAGCTCCAGTCCATTGGCATGATTTGTGATTTCTATCCCGGCATTCTGGTCGCACGCCAACTGGACGGGGTCAAGTTCGCGTTTGGCCAGACGATTGTCACCACGCGAAAGAATCTTGCCGGGTTCGGAGGTTACACCGCGATTGAGAACCGCCCCGCTGACGATTTGCTCGTCGGACGATTGGTCGCTGAACAAGGGTTCGAAGTAGAGCTTCTGCCCTATGCGGTCGAGACCGTGGCCGATTTTCGGTCCCTTCCCGAATTTTTCTTCAAGCGGCTACGCTGGATGACGGTGATGCGCCACATGCGCCCTTGGGGCCACATCGGATTGCTTTTTACGCAAGGACTGGCTTGGTCGTTGATTGCCGTGGCGATTCATCCCACCCTGCGCGTGGCGCTTTTTTATCTCGGTGGATATCTCGTTGTGCGCGTTGCCATGACCTGGCTCATCGGCGTCTGGGGTATGAAGCAAAAAGGAATCTGGAAGAAAATGGCGCTTGTGCCGTTGTGGGACGGCTGGGCCCTGCTGATTTGGTTGCTCAGCTTTGGACGCAGAAGCATTCGTTGGCGTGATATTGATTATCGCATTCGCGAAGGAATGCTGGTTCCCGTGGCGCCGCCCACCGCACAGAAGTGAGTGCCTCGGAAAAAGCTTTGCTCCTGCTTCACTCTCCAGCCGGGGAAGAAGCAGCCCTCTCACGCGAAAGAAAAGACGGTAGAACATGATGGGAGCGAAGATCGCGGTAGCCGGAGCGGGTATTTACGGCGCCACGGCTGCCCTCCGATTGTCGGAACACGGACATCAGGTGCATCTTTTCGATCCGCTGGGCGTGTTGCGCGCAGCTTCCGCGATCAACCAATACCGGGTTCACGCCGGCTACCATTACCCTCGCAGTTCGGAAACCATCAGCGAAATAACCGAAGCGCGCGCGGAATTTACACAAGCCTTCGCGGGCGCCATCGTCCAGAACAGCAAGCATTTCTACGCCATCCCTAAAGAGAACTCGCTGACCCCACCGGATTTGTACGAAAACGTAATGAGCAAGCACGGACTTCCGCTGCGGCCTTGCCGCCCAGATTGGATGAATTTCGATTTCATCGATAAATGCTACGAGGTCAGCGAGAACATTTACGATCCGGATGTCCTGCGGGACATTATCGAAGCTCGCTTAAAAGCGCAAAACATCCATCTGCAGCGGCGCGAGTTTGCTTCCGAAACGCGCCAAGATTACGATTTCGTCGTCTGGGCTACCTACGGTTTAGGTCCAAGCCGGGGACTCTTTAAAGCCGCAAAATACCAGGTCGCGGAAAAAATGCTGATCGAGCTTCCGTCGCAGCTGCAAGGCGTCGCGCTCGTGGTCGTCGATGGACCCTTCACCGCCTTCGATCCCTACGGCAGTACTTCGCTCTCTCTCTTCGGCTCGGCAAAAAATACGAATCATTGGACCACCACGAACGTCGACGATCCAATTCCGGAGCCTTACGCCGTGATATTGAACAAACCGGAGTTTGAGCCGGTGCCTTTCACGCGGTTCGCCGCGATGCGCGCCGATGGCTGCCTCAGCGTTCCAGCGGCAAAAGATGCGATTTATATCGGTTCGCGCTTCACGATTCGCGTTGTGGAAGACAATCCGGAGCAGGATCGCAGAATTCTCTATGTTCGCGAAGGTGTGCCGGGAGAAATTCACATTTTCTCAGGCAAGGTCGTTAGCGCCGTGAAAGCAGCTCGATTGGTGTGTGAAATGGTTGCGGGTAAGCGCAATGGCTGACGGTCCAGCTTATGTAATTCTCGGCCGGGGACGTTGGGCCGCAAGGATGCAAAACATCCTCGTCGCGGAAGGCCGCAGCGTTTCCGCCGTCACAGAAACGCGTCAGTCTGGCGCCGAAAGCGACACAGCCTACACATCGCGTCTCGCCGAAGATATGCGCGCAAGCGGCGCACAAATCGCATGGCTCTGCGTACTACCCGGACGACACGTCCCGTCGATGGTCGAAGCCGCCATGGGCGCGGGTTTGCACGTTGTCGTGGAAAAACCGTGGCTAAGTTCGCGGCTCATAACGGAGTCGCTGGCGGCGAAAGCTAAATCGTTGCGCCGGCTCATCGCCGTACATTTCGAATACTGCTTGCTCGAGGAAGTGGAAAGATGGCGCAGAGATTTTAATTCCGGGGCGGGGCTTCGCTTCGGTGGCCGCTTTTTTTTGAGCCGTCCCGATCACACCGGGATGTCCGCGCTGGATAATCTAGGCTCGCATCTGCTCGCGATACGCGCCTATGCGGCCCCGCACTCGGCGGTGCAAGAAATTCGCTGCGGCTACGAACAGCCAGATGAGCGCTGTGTCTGGCTGGAGAGGCGGAACACGCGCGCAGCCTTCATCGATCTTCTTTCAAACAAGGAACCCATCATTCAGCGCTTCATCGCCAAAGTAGAAGCATCCCTCGAAGGGGAAGATTTCCCTTTTGGCTTGGAATTTGCCCTGCGTGTGGCCAACGAAGCAAAAACTCTGCGCTGAGAGGCTTCGCCGCACGGCGGTCGGAATATTAGCGGTGAAATTCTAACGGTGAGAAGTCTTCTTGGTCTTCTCCGCGGTTTCGACCCCGTTCTGCACGCGGGATGCTCCCAAAGAATTCCTGGCTGTTTTGCTCATCTGCAAGCGGCGGTCATTGCGCGGCTCGCGCCAGTTCACCTGCGGCAGCATTAACGAAGCATCCGCGCGGTCGCGGTACTTCACCGCAATGTTCATCAGCGAGTCCAGCAAGGAATCGGAAAGCAGATGCGGCTTCAGGCCCAGGTCGATCAGCTTCGAGTGTTTCGCATTGTAATAATGTTCCTCGGCCTCGACGCGTGGGTCCTGCAGGTGATCGACTTCGACGTTCAATCCCAGCTTTTTGCCGGCAGTCACCGTCATCTTGGCGAGGTCGCGCACCGAAAACTGTTCCGTGAATTGGTTGTAAACGCGGCATTCTCCGCGATTCGCCGGATTCTCGCACGCAATTTCAATACACCGCACCGTATCGCGAATATCCAAAAAGCCTCGCGTCTGGCCGCCCTTGCCATAAACCGTAAGCGGTTGCCCGATCGCCGCTTGAATGCAGAAGCGGTTCAGCACCGTGCCAAAAACATCGTCGTAATCGAACCGGTTTATGAGCGCTTCATCCATGGCGGTCTCTTCGGTCATCGTTCCGTAGACCACGCCCTGATTCAGATCCGTAGCTCGCAATCCCCAGATTTTGCAGCCGAACATGATGTTGTGGCTGTCGTGCACTTTTGAGAGGTGATAGAAAGATCCGGGCTGCTTTGGGAACGGCAGTACATCTTTCCGCCCGTTGTGCTCGATGGTGATGTACCCCTCTTCAATGTCGATGTTCGGCGTGCCGTACTCGCCCATGGTCCCGAGCTTCACCAAGTGGCACTCGGGCCGGTGTTCGCGCAACGCAAAAAGCAAGTTCAGCGTGCCCACCACATTGTTGACCTGCGTGAAGACCGCATGGCTTCGGTCGATCATCGAGTAGGGAGCGGAGCGCTGCTCGGCGAAATGCACCACCGCGTCAGGCTCGAACGCCCGCAGCGTCGACGCCAGGAATTCGTAGTCGCAGACGTCGCCGTAGAAAGACTCGATGGTCTTGCCGCTTACCGCCTGCCACACGCGCAAGCGATCGGAGAGCGGGCGAATGGGAGTCAGCGTTTGCGCATTCAGTTCGTGATCCCACAGCCTGCGGACAAAATTGTCTACAATGGCTACGGAGTGCCCTTGCTTCGACAAATACAGCGCTGTTGCCCATCCGCAATAGCCATCCCCTCCAAGCACAGCAATCTTCATCTTTCCTCCTTGACGAAATCCTTTTGTGGCCGCGGCCTCGTGGGGCTGCGCATTTCTCTTGCGCCAGCCAAAGCTAGAGGAGTGGGCGTGCCGCGTACGCCCAGCAGTTGTCTCCACCGAGCGGAACTATTAACAGTATACGTGAACAGCGCCGGAATATACTCCCCCGACATGCAAAAAATCGCCGCTAATCGCGGGGCCCGCTAAATGAGATAAAGCGGGCTGCTCTTTTTCTACAAGCAACCCGATGGCAAAGCAACCCGCGAATCAGAAAGTTGGCGAAAACGCCATCTCCGGGCGCGGAACCGCCGAGACCAATCTCTGCTGCTGAATCTGTCTGGCTTGCGGAGGCGAGGCCGGCGCCACGAGAGGATGATTGGTCAGAACGCTCTTCCCGCCGCTCCTCATCAACACCACCAGCCCATCCCGGCCGACAAGTTTTTCCAAGGCAGGCAAGCCAGAATCCAACGCGACAACGAAGTAGCGTTCGGGCCGCAACCAAAGTTCTTTAAACTGAGCGTCATCAATGAATACATCCGGCGCCCCCGGGGCATATGAACCGTACTCCAGGTTGAAGATGCGCCCGTTCAAAATCAGCCCTGTACGGTTGGTGTAAAAAAAGAGTGAAGAAAAACCATAATAGGGGCGGTCGATAATTAGTTCACCTCGGGGAGCCCGCAGCAATGCTTCCGCGAGCGGGCGAGAAGACAAGTAGGGATCGAAAACAACCATGGCCAGTCGAGCCGCATGAAAGAAGAGCACCATCATGAAGGCCGCGGATAGAAAAGCTCGCATGCCCGCGGACCGGAAGGCTCCGATCGCACCGATCAAAAACGCGCCGGCGGCCATCAAAAGAGGCACGCGCAGGTACGCGAAGGAATCGATCGTGAGATCCTCCATGTGCCCGAGAGAAAGCTTGTAGGCATTCGGATGGGGGCTAAGCGCTGCCGAGATATCCCCCGCGGCAGGCGCGTGCCGCACCAGGAAAAATAAAGTCAGGGTGACCATGGCCGCCGCCGCGGCAACTCCGCAGAGAACGTACGTGCCCCGCCGTATCCAAACTCTCTCCGTGGCCATCGCGGAGCCCAGCAGCAACGCGAGCGCCGGATAACAAGGCATCGAGTAATACTCCTGCGTCGTCGAAAACGTGAAAAAGATCAAAAGAAAGCCCGTCCAACAAAGTGCCAGGAGCCTCATCTTGCCCGCGCGGTCGAGGGGCTTAAACGACAGCTTGGCGATCGCCGGGAAATACACGCTCCAGGGAAAAAGCCATAGCAGGTGAAAAAACCAAAAGTAGACGCGCGGAACAGTGTCGTAATCCCGCGGATAGCGCAGGTTCAGAAAACGCAATAACTGTTCGTTGATGAAGAAAAACCAAAGAAAACCATGGTATTGCCCCGGGCCGCTATGAATGCCGAAATAAAAATAAGGCGGGTTGCGCAGCGTGGCGAGAATGTGCCAGGGCGCCGCAATCAGCAGAATAATCAGCAGCCCGCTGAATGGATGAAGCCGCTTCCAGGTTTTCGCCAGGAATAACTGGCGCGTGAGGAACATGTAGATCACGGCGGCAGCAAGCGGAAACAGCGCTCCGATCAGGCTCTTGACCAACAGTCCGGTGCCCAGACTGGCCGCCATGATTGCCGCCCAGAGACGGGAATGCGGTTCCTCCTCGTCAACGGCGCGAAGAAAGGCCCAGATCGCTAGAGCGACCGTAAACACGAGCATCACATCGGGAATCAAGACCCGCGTAAACAAAAATAATCCGATGCAGGTCGCGATGCACAAACCGGCGTAAAAGCCCGCTCGTTTGCCGAACGCCCAAATTCCCATCGCGGCCGTCAACCAGGCAAGCGCCATGGCGCACACCGCAAACGGAATACGCGCCGCCCAATCGTGCACTCCGAAAATCCGGTAGGAAATGGCAATCGGCCAAAAATAGAGCGGCGGCTTTTCAAGGTAGATGACGCCATCGAGCCGCGGCGTCACCCAATCGCCGGAGGCCAGCATCGTTCTGGCAACTTGCGCCACCACCGCGTCCGAATCGTCCATCAGCGACGGTGGAGAGACTATGCATCCAAGATAAATTGCTCCCGCAAAGAGCAGGACAACTAAATAGAGATACCTGTTTTTTCCTGCATCCAGGAAGCTGGCGCCGGAGATGGCGCCGCCTGAATTTTCCATTTTTTCATCCATAGGAAAAGAAGCAACAGCCCCCATAAGTGGTAACCGATATTGATGCGTCGCTCGAGGTGCAAGCGAACCAGCTCCTGAATCTTGCCTGGCCGGAAAATGGAGTTGTGTTCCGTGAGCCCTTCCCTGACTGTCTCCAGAAGAAGCTCGCGCAGCGGCCCGCGAAGCCATTCGTGCGCCGGAATGTCAAAGCCGATCTTCTTGCGCCGTAGAATCATCTCAGGCAGCTTGTTTTTCATTAGTTGCTTGAGGACAACTTTCTGTCGTGAGCCTTGTATCTTCAACGCGGGCGGCAAAGTGGCCGCGAACTCCACGATGCGGTGATCCAAAAACGGCGGCCGCACTTCCAGCGAGTGCGCCATGCTCATGCGGTCAACCTTATTCAATATATCGTCGGGCAGAAAATATTTTTGGTCCCACCAGAGATAAGGAGAAACGCCATCTCTGGCCGCAGGAGAATCGCGCAACTCGCCAAGCGCGCCATCAAGAGAAGCAGGCAGCGGCGCGGCCGATAGCGAGCGCGCTTCGGCATCGGAAAATGTCCCGTTCCAATAAACGTGTGCATATTCCGCCGACAAGAGGCTGCCTTCCAGGAAGCGCTTCAGCATGTATTCCCGGCTGATCTTGTCGTCCGAAACCGGCCAAAGCCGAGCCATCCTCAGCGCAGTTCCAATCGTCCACTTCGGCAGTCGCCGTATCGGCACGGCGAGCTGGTTCGCGCGGTACGTCAGGTAACCGCCGAACAATTCGTCCGCGCCTTCACCGCTTAGAGCAACCGTCACCTCCGTCTTGCTCATCTTCGAAAGGAACCATACCGGCAAGGCTCCTGCGTCCGAGCTGGGCTCATCCGAATAATAGGCGAACTCCTCGATGGTGCCGCGCAAATCGGCCTCAGGGGTCAGGTCGAATTCGCGGTGCTCCGAGCCATATTGTTTTGCGGCCGCTCGGATATACGCCGTTTCGTCAAAGCTTCGTCCGAGAAAGGAAACGGAGAGCGTCTTGATGGGGCGCGTCGAGGCTGTCGCCGCATAATGCAGGACCGTCGAAGAATCAATGCCGCCGCTTAACCAAAGCCCCAGTGGAACATCCGAAAGCAAGTGCTCGCGGACGGATTGCTGCAGGAGCAAATCCAGTTCTTCGCACGCGGAAGCGAGTGAGCGTTCCCGAATCGGCCCCGCCGGCAATTCCCAGTAAGACTCCACCCGGACCTTCCCATCGATCCATTCGAGCCACTTTCCCGGCGGCAGCTTCTCGATTCCTTCCACCAGAGTCCAAGGGCATGGAACATAGTTGAGCGAAAGGTAGCAATCGAGCCCCGCCAGGCTCAAGCGCCTCTCGAATTCCGGATGAATGAAAATCGTTTTCAGCTCGGAACCAAAGAAGAGGTCTTCCCCGCGCCGTGCGATGTAAAGCGGCTTGATCCCCATCCGGTCGCGCGCCAGCACCAGCCGTCGCGGGGATTTCGTCCACAGTGCCATGGCGAACATGCCCCGCAAGCGCGAAAAACATCTCGTGCCCCACTCGACAAAAGCATGCAGCACAGTCTCTGTATCCGAATGCGAGTGAAACCGGTGCCCCAGCTTTTCAAGTTCGCCGCGTAATTCAAGATGATTGTAGATTTCGCCGTTGAAAACGATGGCGGTCTCGCCGTCGTCGGTGATGATAGGCTGACCGCCACCCTGAAGGTCGATGATCTTCAGCCGCGCCGCGCCCATCGAGAGCACACTCGAGCGGAACACTCCGCGCTGATCGGGCCCGCGGTGCGCCAGCGTAGCCGTGGCGCGTTCGATGCGTTCAGGCTCGGGCGCCCAGTTTTTGTGTGTAAAGCCCGCAATCCCGCACAAGTTTTGGAACCCTTCCCCCGCCGGCGCGACCTCCCCGTAGTTCAAACATCGCTTCCTGAGCCGCCAAACCGGCAATGCCGCGCCATCGCAGCATACATCCCTTATCCCAGCGCAACCAGCGCAACTCCCGCGCACACCATCATCACGCCGATCCAGCGCGCTGCGGACACCTCTTCACCCAGAATATATTTGGCTCCAAAAGTTCCCACCACGTAACTCAATGCCGACGCGGGAATGACAAAACTGATCGGTTCCCAGGAGAGAAGCACGAGCAGCGCGTAAAACGAGAGCGCCATCAAAGGCACTCCCGCCCAGAACCATCCGTTGCACAATGCCTTCCCTAAAAACCGAAGCAATTCCCTGGGCCGCAGCCGCTCCGGTTCGCCAGTGGCCTTCATCCCGCGAGTAATCGCAATTTCGCCGCCCGTGCTGCCAAAAATAAGCAAGCAAAGAAACAGTGCGACCTGCGTCACGCCAGCGCCTCGCGCGTCACCGCTGTCGTTCGCGGCTTGGTCTGTCCAACCAGCAGCACGCCGACGCAGATCAGCATCACGCCCACCCAGCGCCGCGGCGAAACCGCTTCATGCAAAAACACCACCGCAAAAAACGTGAGCAGCGCGTAGCCAAACGCCCCCGCGGGCATCACGTAACTGTAATCTGCCCAGCTTAATACGGTCATGTAGCTGAGCATGAACCCACATAGGAAGAATATGCCGAGCCACAGCGTTCCATTCGTGACCGTCATCCGGAACGCATGCGATAGCCCCGGAGCGGATAGCTCCACCGCGCCTATCTGCAGCATGGCGCGCTTCAGCAGCAAGTCTCCGGCGTTGGCGCACACCACCATTGCGCACACCATGACCAGGGTCTTTATTCGCAGCCGCGCTTCAGTTGCCATTGTGTTTAAAATCTAGTCGTTCCCGGACGACGTCGGCGTCTCCGGCACGGAAATCATAGGTTTCTGCAGGTCGCCGCCCTGCCTCACCCACTTCCATCGCTCCGCTCGCAGCTTCAGAAAGCTGGTCGCTTCGTGATACAGACGCTTGCGTTCGTGCGAGTCCCACAGGGCTTCGCGTACGATGCGCCAAGCAACACGCGGCCGGAAGTAATACTCGTCATAAAAACGATTCACGCCGCCCATCATCTCGGCCTTCGAAAGATGTGGGTACTCGATGTGCGGCAACTGGTGTCCGCCCGAATCCGCCAGCGCTTCCACCTTCAGGAAGCCTTCCTTGGCCATCGAATCATGCAATTCCGTACCAGGCATGGCATGCGCCAACGAAACTTGTATCGTCTCGCAATCCAGTTCCTTCGCGAAATCAATGGTCTTGTTGATGGTCTCCTTGGTCTCGCCCGGCAATCCGATAATAAAATCGCCGTGGACCTTGATCCCCACCTTTTTGCAATTCTTCATGAACTCGCGCGCCATCTCTACCGTCGCGCCCTTCTTGATGTTCTTCAGGATCTGCGGATCGCCGGATTCGAACCCCACAATAAACAAGCGCGCTCCTCCATCCGCCATCGCCTTTAATTCTTCATACTTGCTGTGGCAACGCGCCGTGCAGGACCACCGGAATTTAAGAGGTTTGAATTTTTGGCTCAGCTCGATCGCCCGGTCTTTTCTAATATTGAAGGTATCGTCGTCGAAAAAAATCTCCTTCATCTGCGGAAAATATTCGATCGTTTTCTTCACTTCCTGGACGACGTTGTCCACCGACCTCGTCCGCCACGCGTGTCCCGAAACCGTCTGCGGCCACATGCAGAACGTACACAGCGCCGGGCATCCTCGCGTCGTATAGAAAGCCACGAACGGGTGCAGCAAAAACGGCACATTGTAATTCTCGATCTTCAAATCGCGCTTGTAGATGTCGCTCGCAAACGGCAGCGCATCCAGCTCTTCCGTGTGCAACTGCGGACGCTGCGCGTTATGCACAACACGTCCGTCTTTTCGGTAACTTACCCCGAGAATCTGCTCGATGGGCTTCCCATGCGCGTACTCCACCACCGAATGGTCAAATTCCCCGCGTGTTACAAAATCTATATCCTCGCTCGCCATCAGCGTTTCGTCCGGCTTGATATGCCCATGCGGCCCGACGAACGCAATTTTCATCCCCGGATTGCTTTCCTTGATCTTCCGGATCAGCTTGACGTCGCTATGGAACCCCACTGTCGACGTGTACAGCACCAAAAATTCATAGCTCTTGCAGATTTCAATGGTTTGTTGCCAGTTCACCTTTGCTGGCGACGCGTCCAGCAAACGGCTTCCAGGAATCATCCCCGCGGGGTATGTCAGCCAAACCGGGTACCAATAGGATTCAATTTCGCGCGTCGCGGGCCACCGCGAGCTTGCTCCACCGTCGAAATTCTCGAAGCTCGGTGGGTTCATCAACAGCGTCTTCATTACATCCGGCATTCATCACCCTCAGTCTTACGAATCGCGCTGCAAACCTGCAAGAGTCTTGTCTTTTTGCCCTAGCGCCGGGGGCCGCGACGGTGCCAACGGCCTGCCCAGATACACTCCACTTGTCTAGATAACAGTTTACCTGACTTGGTTGCATGCGCTCAATTGTTTCTAGGATCGCGGCGTTAATCCATCGACACCATCCCTAATCCACACTGCACGGAACCCCCAAGGAACGGTCCGACAGGGTGTTCGAGTCTTCGCTCCATGCGAGGCCCGCATCGCCCAACTTGTCACTTCCGTCCCGAATTTCGCGGCAAGCCTTTATCCGGCCCGTTCAATTAATCCACATTTGATTCGTTTTAAACGCCTTTTGGCTGTTGACTATTTACCGGTTAATAATAAACTTACCCCAGATCATCACCGTGTCCGGGTTCGCCCAGGAGAATCGAGGTCGGTATGTTAGGGATGCACACAAATCCGCTCTCCCATCCCGTCGTTCTGATCGTGGAAGACTTGGACTCGCTACGTCAGAGCATTCAAGAGATTCTCGAGGAGGCCGAGTTTCTTGTCCTCCCCGCGGCCGACGCCAACCAGGCCCTCGAGCTGGCCCAATCGTGCGCAGGCCCTATCAACCTTCTCATCACCAAACTGCACCCCGTGGGCATGCCGGGGCCGGACTTGGCCTCTCGCTTGAGAAAACGCTCTCCTGAAATGAGTGTCCTCTATAGCTCTGCCAATCCTCTAGCGGCGCTGGATATTCCGGACCCCGCCGAGGTTGTCGCTTCCATGCTGCCCAAGCCTTTCAGTAGGACCAGACTCCTTGCCAGAATCAACACCCTGCTCGCTCCGCATTCGTGATCCCAAGCAGCTTTTTAGTGTGCGGAAAGCGTGGCCTCTTCCGTGCCGAGAACTTCCGCAGTTGCCGCCGAAAGTTCGTCCCAGATGCGCGGGATCCATTCGAGATGTTCTGGCTTCATCAGCACAGATCGCAAGCAGGTCAAAGTTTCGCGGTCTCGCTGCATCGCTCCCAGGTTCGCGGCCCAGAGATTCGTGGGTAGCCCGGCCACTGCGAGATGCAAGTTCCGTTTAGCGGCCGCATCGAATATCCGGCGGCTCAGCGATGCGGCCTCGCTCACACTTTTTGCTCTCGGCGCAAAAATTACGATGTCCAGTTCGGGCGCAAACGCGGTCACAAACCGTTCATCGTTCTCAAGCTTCTCGTAAAACGCCAGCGCTGCCGCTCTTCCGCTCTCCAGTCCCTTCGCAAACCCCCCGCCCCGCGCGAGCGGCAAGAGCTTTTGCGTAGTCCACAGCGCCGCTGCCGCCGCCCCGGGCCTCGAGCATTCCAGGCTAATCTCTCCCAAATGCAGCTCCGCGGAGCTGAAATAAGTGTATGGCGAATCGTGTTTATAAAAACGCCCCGCCGAAGGATCGCGGAACAAAACGCAGCCGCAGCCATAAGGCTGTAAACCATGCTTGTGCGGATCGATGACGATGGAATCCGCCTCTCCGACTCGCGCAAAAGCCTGTGTGGCCTCTTCTTCCAGATTTCTCGCAAGAACAAAATACCCGCCGTAAGCGGCATCCGCGTGCACTCGAAAACCGTTCTTCTCTCGCAGAGCCAGTATCTCCGGCAGCGGATCGACGGAACCTGTCGCCGTCGTCCCCATCGTGGCCACCACCGTCCCCACGTCTCCCCGCGCCACGCGCTTTTCCAGCGCGTTCATGTCCATGCGCCCGCGCTCGTCACAGACCACGCTCTCGAATTCCAATTGCAGCACCGCGCTGATCCGCTTGTGCGTGTAGTGCGCCTGTTCGCTGGCAAGAATTTTCTTCCCCGGATTCATTTGCGCCGACACCCACAGCGCTTCCAGATTCGCCATCGTCCCACCGCCGCACAAGTGCCCGAGAAACTCCCTCCACCCAAACATCCCGGCGATTTCCGCAACCGCTTCCTTTTCCATCGCCGATGTCGCGCGCCCGCCGTCCAGCGCGTGATTGTTCGGATTGATCCACATCGCCAGCGCATACGCCAGCCGCGCCGCCGGATGCGGCGGCTTCAGCATCTGTCCCGCATACAAAGGGTGAAAGTAAGGGTAGTTATCGCGCAGCCGCTCAGCAGTCACCGCCAACGCCTCAGCGATCCCCGCGCTTCCCGCCGCCCTCGATTCGAACGCAGGCAATCCCGCAAAGCCCGCGTCCAGCTTTCTTGCAGCTTCCAAAAATACGTCCAGATTTTTCTGTTCTAGCTGCACCAGTCACCAGTCACGAATCACCAGTCACTTCCTCACTGCCAAACCTTATCCAACTCTCCCGCCGTCTTCAGCAAATCCAGCTGCGCCTGCTGCCTCTGGAAATTCGCATCCAGAAAGGCCATCCATTTATCATTCTCATCGAGCCGCGATTTTTCCACTTCCCGCAGGCTCACTTTTCCTTCGGTGAACTGCTCTTGCAGTACCGCGATATTCTGCTGTGCCAACTGCAACTCCAGCCGCGCAACCTCCTTCGCGGCATCACGTTCCCGCACGTGCAGTGTCTTCTGCCGCACTTCGGCGCTCACTTCCTTCTTCTTGTTTGCTAGCGTCGCCTGCGCGGTCTCCAGGTTTATCTGCGCCAAGCCGATGGATTGTTTTGTCTTTGCGCTGAACAGCGGCACTTGCACCTGCACACCCGCGTTGAAATTATTCCTCTGGAATTTCTTGTAAAACTCGCTGTAATTGTTGAAATTGGCCAGCAGGCTGTACGTGCTCACCGCCTCGAGCGTTGGCAAATAGCCTCTCTTCTCGCCCTTCAGCCGGAACTCTTTCGCGCGTACGTCCGATTCCGCCAGCCGCAAGCTCGCGTTGTTCTGCATCGCCATGGCCACCAGATTCGCGCCTTCCTGCTCCGCTTCACCAGGCAATTCTTCCGGCGTTACTTCAATGGTCTGCTCATCCCCTAGCCCGAGTTGCCCGCGCAGGAAAACCTCCAGCTCGTCTTCGCGTCCCTCTATCTGCAAAATTCTCTGTGTCACTTGCGCTTTCGTCAGTTGCGCCTTCGTCACTTCCACCGGCAGCTCGTACCCTTCTCCCTGCCGCTCCTGCGTCACTTGCAAAATTTTGTCCGCGCTCTCTCCTTCCGCGCGAAGCAGCTCCAGAGAATGCCGAACCTTTGCCAATTCCAAATAAGCCATCGCCGTCCGCACGATCACGCTGTTCCTTACGTCCTCCAGCACGATCTTCTGCGAACGCGCCTGCTCTTCCAGCTCTTTCCCCTGCCCCTTCAGCGTCTCGTTGAAAATCTCTTCCGTGTACGTGACGTTGAAGAGCGAGGGCGCGCGCCCACCCGGCGTTTCCGGGATTCCATACGTGTACCCCGCTCCGGACCCCGCGTAAAGATTCGGCATGAATTCTGATTTGCTGACCAGCGAAGCGTGCTCCGCGAGGCTCGCTTGCAGTTTTGCCACCTGAATGTCTTTGCTGTTCCTCAGCGCCATTTCAATCGCGCTCTTGAGAGTCAGCGCCACCGGGGCGTTCTGTTGCTCACCTGCCGGCGCCGCTGCAGTTTGCGCCGCCGCCGTTCCGCCGGCTGTTTGTAGCACTCCGGTTGTCTGCGCTTGCAGTGTCACCCCCAGCAGCAATCCTCCCGCCAGGCACATCCATCTCGTGACATGCACTCTTCCGGTTATTTTTCGCATCCCGCCGCTCCTTCCGTGGTTCCCCATCTGCTCACAAATTCGCCGCCTCCAGCCCGCCTCACTCATACCGCAACGATTCAATCGGCTGCAGTTTGGCCGCCTGGCTCGCCGGCAAATACCCAAAAAATAAACCCGTCGAGCAAGACACCACAAACGCCAGCACTACGCTCAATGGTGACACCGGTACCCGCATGTTTCCTGGAAGGAATAATTGCGCGATCGCCGGTATCAGCAGCCCGATCAAGATCCCGAACACTGCACCGCCTCCGCTAATCAGAAACGCTTCCGTCAAAAACTGGTACATGATCTCCCGGCGCGCGGCTCCGATCGCTTTTCGGATTCCGATTTCCCTCGTCCGCTCCGTCACCGTCACCAGCATGATGTTCATGATCCCGATCCCGCTGATCAACAAAGCGATAAATGCGATCACGACCAGCACAATCGTCAACGCCAGCGAAATATCTCTCGCAGCGTTCAAAATAGCTGTCAGCGTCTGCACGTTATATTCCGCCGCACTCGGGTGCCGGCTCCGCAGCAGTTTCGTCAATTCCCGTTGTACTCTCGGCACGTCCTCGGGCGTCGCCGCCTGCACGTCCAGCACCTTCAGCGTATCCACTCCCGCGTAATATTTGATCAATCCAAAAGGTATCAGCACTGTTTCCGTCTGAATGTCGGAAAGGCCAAAGGTCTCCACGCGTTCCTTGAACACACCGATGATCGTGAAGATCAGTTCCCCCACGTGCAAATCGCGGCCTACGGGGTTGTCCAGACCGAACAGCCGTTTCGCAAGCTGCGGCGTGATGACGCACGTCTTGCTCCGGCTCTCCATGTCCAGCTCATCGAAATAGCGGCCGCGTAGGACGATCAACCTGCGAATCTCCCGGTATCCCAGCGTTACCCCGATCAGCGTGACCGGTCTTACCACGCCCTCCGCCACCACGGACATTTGCAGATCGCTCGTCCCCGCCACTTGCGTGACTCCCGGGATCGTGTCCTTCGCCGCCTGCATGTCGTCGAGCGTCATCTCGTAGCTCAGCGGTTGGGCCTTTTCGGAAGGTATTACCAGCTCCGCCCACACCAGATTCGAGCCCACCGCTTCGATCTGCGAGATAACGAATTTCCGGCTCGTCAGCGCCACCGTGACCACCAGCACGATCGACGCGCTTCCGATAATCACGCCGAGCGACGTCAGACCGGCACGCAGCTTATTTGCGCGCAGCGCATCTATCGATACGGACAGCGTTTCCCGTAGGTCCATCATGAAGGTTTGCTCGCCCGCGCCTGCGTCTTCCCCGCCGCTCTCAATCGCAGGATTTCTTTCCATCCTGTTCCGTGAATATCCCTAATTCTTGCGCAGCCGCTTGAGAGCTTCCCTGGCGCTCTTGTCTTTTGCATCCAGTTGGAGCGCCTCTTGATATTCTTTCTCCGCCAATTCCTTTTGGCCTTTGTTCGCATACAGCCGGCCCAGCCATTCGTGTGCTGTTGCGTAGCGCGGATAACCCGTGCGCTTCGGCGCTTTCTCCAAATACTCCTTCAGCAGTTGCTCCGCCTCTTCCGGCTTTTCATTCTTGATGATCAAAGCTACCGCTCGATAAAACTTGCTTCGCGGATCACCCGGAGTCGCCTGCTTTCCAAGCTCGGCCACCTCCATCAGCCTATCCGCTTGGCTCCGTCTCACTTGGTAGTCGCCGATGTCGTAAATCAGCTCCCCCGATTTCGGACGGCTCCGCAGCGCGAGTTGGAATTCAGTGTCCGCCCCCGCCAAATCTTTTTTCTGTCGCCGGCAGTTTCCTTCGGCATAGTGCCATTCGGACTCATCCAACGACTTTAGTTTCTCGATCTCCGGTTTGGCCCTATCTTCGCCGCCGCCCACCATGCTCGGAGCGCTGCAATCAAACTCGATCAGATTCTGCCGCGCCGAATAATTTCGTGCGTCTAGCTCAACGGCCGTCTCGAATTCCTTGTGCGTCTTCCTGGCCAGCCCGAGCGCGCTGAACATCGAGGAATGGTCCGCCTTCTCCCCATAAGCTCTCCCAAGCCAGTCGTGATACACCGAACTCTTCGGGTCAATCGCCACCGCTCTTTCCGCGCTGGCAATCGCCGCGTTGTGCTCCCCCAGTTCCAAAAAACACTTTGTCAACAGCAGTTGTATTTCGCCGTTCTGCGGCTCTTTGGCCGCCGCCGCCTGCAATTCCTCCACCGCCTTTGCGTAATCGCTCTTCTCGTAAGCCTGCCGTCCAGCCTCCGCCGCGTCGCTTTGCCGGCTCGCTGCCAAGAGATTCGTCATTCCCCACAGCAGCGCTGCCACCAGCGCCCACCATTTTGCCCTCTTGCTTATCCCCCATCTAAGACGCATTCGTATTCACAACCTGAACGGTCATGCCGTCATGCAAATCCGTATCTCCGGGCAGCGCGACCATCTCCCCTTCACGCAATCCGCTCACGACCTCATAGCTCGTCGCGTCCGCGATCCCCACTTGAATTTCTCTCTTTTCCAGCTTGGCCTTGCCAACTCTCAGCTGGTTTGGTTTCACCACATACACATATCGGTGTCCCCCGTCGTACGCTACCGCTCCACGCGGCACCGCCAATACATTCATGTGCTCTTTCGAATTGATGCGCACGTTCACGTTGATATTCGGCAGCAGTTCCAGCTTGTCGTTATTCACCGCGCACAGCAGTTCTCCCACACTCCGTGTTCCGTGCGGCACCACCTGCTTCGGAATAATCTCCGTCGTTCCCGCCCAGGTCTTATTCGGCAAAGCATCCCATGTGATGATCACCGGCTCGCCTGCCTCCAGTGCTCCGAGGTCCGGCTCGTCGATGTAGGCTCGCACGCGAACCTTATGCAAATCCGCCATTTCCGCGAGCAAGTCGCCGACTTTCACATAATCCCCCGCCTTCAACGGAAGCGCGGCGGCATCTCTTCCTAAAGCGTAGAGGGTGCCATCGGCTGGCGCCACGATTCGTCCGTTGCCCACCTTGTCTTCAAGATCCGCCATCTCACTCAATATCTGCTGTACCTGCAATTCCCCGCGCTCCGCATCCAGCCTCGCCTGCTGGTCGAACTCCTCCTTCACCGCCAGCAGTCTCGTCACTTCCGCCTGTGCATTAACGAGTGCCTGAGCGTTGGCAGCCAGATCCTCTTTCGTCGCCGCTTGTTCCGCCGCCATCCTTACCAGCGCATCGTGATCGCGTTGCGTTCGGTCCCGTTGCGCCTCCGCCTTGGCGAGATCCGCGGTTATCTTGGCGGCTTCATCCGCCTTTCCACCGGCTCTTGCAGCCTTCAAATCATTCTGCGCCCGCAACAGTTTCGCTCGTGTTTCCGACAGTTGCGCCGTCGCCTCCTTCACGTTCAGCTCCATCAAGAGCTGTCCCTTTTTCACCTTCTGGCCTTCTGTTACAAGCACTTTTTCCACAAACGTATCCAGCTGCGCTCTCATCGCGTTCGGCGAAATCGGTTCCACTTTTCCATTGCTGCTGATCGACGACACCAGATTTTCTCGCGTCGGCGTCACGGTCGATATCTTCGCCGCCGGCCTCCTCCCGCTCAGCCACACCAGGAAATACGCAAACACCCCGGCCAGCACCAGAAAACTCACGATCCGGTTTCTTAGTTTGCGATCCATGCTCTCCTATTCCACGCACTCGCTGGCCCGGCGCGCTCGAAGACACACAAAACCGCGCGCCCCAACCCTTTTCTTCTACTTGTCCGTGGCTTGCTGCCCTACGTCTGTCCTACTTACGATGGACCTCGAAGCGCTTCATTCTAACAATAGCCAACCAGCTTTCTCCACCTTCGTTCCTGATTCCGTTCCCAATAAGTCCCTCATCTCCAATACTATAAAGATGCGCCGCTCGCCATTCTGGATGCGCCGTTCCCTGTAATCCCTGCCGGGCACGGCATTTTCGTTCCTCTGTCCGACAAGTTCTCCAGTCTCTCCTCCGGCCCCGATCTTTCTCTAATCAACAGCCGTCTCCCCCAAACGAAATTTCCATTCGCCCATGCGCGTAGTAGACTGTGAAGCCTTGTTGTCCTGTCTTCTGATGATTGCAACTGAATTGCTGTAAGTGAATCGAGGGGTCTATTCATGATTGAAGCCCGTTCCCTGTCCAAGCGCTTCCAGGACAAAAAGCGCGGCGAGATCCGCGCCGTCGATGGCGTCAGCTTCACCTGCGAACCCGGCAGAATCTACGGGCTCCTCGGCGCCAATGGTGCCGGCAAAACCACCACTCTCCGCATGCTCGCCACCATCCTCGAGCCCACCGACGGCACCGCCATCATCAACGGCTTCGACGTCGTCGAACAGCCCGAAAAAGTCCGCGCCAACGTCGGCTTCCTTTCCACCGCCACCGCCCTTTATCCGCGCCTCACCGCTCAGGAAATGGTTGAGTACTTCGGTCGCCTCAACGGCCTCGACGAACCCACGCTAAAAAAACGTATCGACGACATCTTCCAGCGCCTCAACATGAACGATTTTCGCGATCGCCGCTGCGACAAACTCTCCACCGGCCAAAAACAAAAAACCTCCATCGCCCGCACCCTCGTCCACGATCCCGCCGTCATGATCTTCGACGAGCCCACCACCGGCCTCGACGTCATGACCGCTCGCACCATCATCGGCTTCATCGCCGACTGTCGGGACCGCGGCAAAACCGTCATCTTCTCCACACATATCATGTCCGAAGTCGAGCGCCTCTGCGACCACATCGGCATCATTCACGGCGGCAAACTTCTCGAAGAAGGCACGCTCACCGAGCTTCGCGCAAAGCATAACGAACACAATCTCGAAGAAATCATCGTCAAGGTCGTTGGCCCCCTCGCCAACGCGGAGGCCTAATCGTCATGAACCTTCACGCCATAGGCGTCGTCTATCGCAAGGAACTCACTGAGTGGCTACGCGACCGCCGCACCCTCATCTCCACGGTCGTGGTTCCTCTGCTCGCCTTTCCTATCCTCATCTCCGGCATGATTTCTCTCTCGGCGGTCTTGATCGGCGGCGCGAAAAAAGAAGTGCCCAAAATCATGATTATTCATGCCGAAGATTCCCCCGGAGTTGTCGAAGCATTAAAGGCCAACAAGGATGTCGAAGTCGTTCCTTACGCGCCCAACTGGAAAGACCAAATCTCCGAGAAGCAAATCCGCGCCGCCGTGGATATACCCGAAGGCTTCGAAGCCGCTCTCGACAAAGGCGCTCCCGAAACCATCCAGATTCAGTATTACGAAGGTGAAATCAAATCGGAATTCGGGGCGGAACACGTCGAAAAATCTCTAAAAGCGTATCGCGACGACCTCGTCAAAAAGCGCCTCGAAGCGAGAAGTCTGCCGGACTCTCTTATCGCTCCCTTCGAAATCAAACAAAATAACGTTGCTCCGCCCGAGAAAGTCGGCGGCGCCAGCATTGGCAGCATGATCGGTTATATGGTCATCATTCTTTCGATGACCGGCGCCATCTATCCTGCTATCGACCTAACCGCCGGCGAAAAAGAACGCGGCACCATGGAAACCATTCTTTGCAGCCCGGTTTCCCGACTCGACCTCGTCCTCGGAAAATTTCTCCTGGTCTTTTCCGCCTCGTTAACCACCGCTATCCTTTCCGTCACGTCCATGGGCCTTTCCTTCGCCTACATGGGTCATGCCCTCTCAAGCTCCGCGAACACTTCCGGCGCCGGCATCCACATGAATCTCGGCCTCACTTCCGTGGTCGCCGTCTTCCTGATGGCGCTCCCTCTTTCCGTTCTCTTTTCCGCCGTCCTAATGACCGTCGCCCTCTTCGCCAAAACCTACAAAGAAGCTCAAAGCTATCTCACTCCCATGACCTTCGTTGTCGTTATTCCCGCCGTCGCCAGCATCCTTCCCGGCATCGAGCTCACTCCTAAGCTCGCCCTCATCCCCATCCTCAACACCAGCCTGGTCTGCAAAGAGATCATCACCGGCACCTACCACTGGGGCTCCATCGCCGTAATCTTCGCTTCCACCTGCGTCTACGCCGCCGCCGCCATCTTCATCGCCGTCAAAACCTTCCAGCGCGAATCCGTCCTCTTCCGCTCCTGACGTCTTTCTTTAAAAAAGGGGCTATCCAAGTGAACTCACTCGCGCAATTTCCAAAGCTGGCGGTTGTTTTCGCTGCCTTGCTTTTCGCGGGACTGAAAATGCCGATCACCTCTTTCTCGGGCGCTCAGTCTTCAAAAGCAACCGCCTGCTCCGCGCCCGAATGCCACCAATTCGATTTCTGGACCGGAGACTGGGATTCGTTCGACTTCGGCTCGGCTACAAAAAACGCCAGGATCCGTGTTGACCGAATCCTCGATGGCTGCGTCCTGCGCGAAGACTATCAAGGAGCGGACGGCCACAAGGGTCAAAGCTTTTCCATTTATGACGCCTCGCGCAAAGTCTGGCACCAAACCTGGGTCACCAATCGCGGCGAGTTGCTCATCATCGAAGGCCAATTCCAATCCGGCGAAATGGTCCTCTCCGGCTCCGATCTCACTTCAACCGGCCAGAACCGCCAAGTACGTGGCACCTGGAAACCCGTGGACGGCGGCGTTCGCGAAACCGCCGTAGTCTCCACCGACGCCGGCAAGACCTGGCAACCCTGGTTCGATCTAATCTTCCGCCCTCACACCCCTTAAACCTCGTAGGGGCACGGCACGCCGTGCCCGTCCTTCTTTCTTTGTGCTAACGCACCCAACTGCCCTTGTAGTGGTTCAGCATGCTGCGCCCCAACTGGGAAACCGTCGCGCCCTGAGGAACGAACACGGTCTTCTTATCGAACTCACCGTAACTGTTTTGACCAGTCCACCCGTTTTTTGGTCCGCATTCCCTCTATCCGGTGTCCAATAGAGGGGGTCCCCCGACGGTCTAATCGTCGCTATTCCACGGATTCCCATATGAGATTTATCGAAAGCCAATGGACCCCGTCCGCCAAGCAAAGGCGTGCCCACCTTCGCGGTGTAATTGACGTCTCCGGATTTGCCGGTGTAATGCTTGCGCTACTTTTTCTCATGATGTCCGGCGAGATGTATATTTCCCACCCGAAGTCGCTGCCCGTCGATATGGCCTCCGCACGCAATGCCAGCTCGCAGCCCAACGCTCGACGCGATGACGCGGTGATCGTCACCATAACGCGAGACGGCACCCTCTACGCTGGCAGCTTCAGTACGCGAGTCTCGTCTGCCACTCTGACGGATTTCCTCCGTGATGTGATGCACGACCGCGACGACAAAACCGTCTATGTGAAGGCAGACGCTCGTGCCAAATATGGCGACGTCAAAGTCGCCCTCGATGCCATCCGCAACGCAAACCTGACGAACATCGCCTTTCTAACCGAGCGCCCATACCCCGTTTCCACCCCGTAGGGGCACGGCATGCCGTGCCCGTCTTGTGGAATGCGGCAGCTCTGCTGCCGCTTTTCTTCGTACTGAACTCTGAACGATTTCACTCTAACGCCCGTTCCTTCGCACGTTTCACCTTCTCTTGGCTCCCGCCTTTCCTCCACGGACTCAACACCGAGTAACAAGGCGTTGCCGTCACGCTACTCTTTTCCACCGCAATCAATTTCCGCCTCACCAACCACGCCACAGCCCCCTGCACCGAACTCTTCGACACTCCAATACTCTCCGCCAACTCCCGGTAACTAATCTCCACCACCCCGCCTCTCCGTCCCGACTCCGCCGCCAGCCACACATACACCAAAAAACACACCGGCCTCCGGTCATGACCCACCAGATCCCGCAACAACACATCGAAAACGTAATCGTCCAGGGAAATCATAGCTATACCAGCCATTCCTATAGCAACGCCTGCCTGATTGCAATCCCCAATCGCCCCAAGTTATCTTCTCGAAAGTTTTCCAAAGGAGGCCCGCATGATTCGCGGCATCAAATTCATCAGCATCCCCGTCAGCAATCAGGATGTCTCATTAAAATTCTTCACCGAAGCCCTCGGCTTCAAAGTCGTCACCGATCAGCCCTACACCAAAACCCAGCGCTGGATCGAGCTTTCCATTCCCGGCTCGCCAACAGGCCTCGCCCTCTTCACCCCCGAAGGCCACGAAGACCGCATCGGTCAATTCCAATCCATCGCCTTCTGGTGCGACGACCTCTTCGCCACCGCCAAAATCCTAAAATCCAAAGGCGTCCAATTCACCAAGGAACCCAAAAAAGAAGAATGGGGCTCCAGCAGCGTCTTCAAGGACCCTGACGGCAACCAATTCGCCCTCTCCAGCAAATAACCAACCTATCTCACCCGTAGGGGCGCAATACATTGCGCCCCGTCTCGGCAAAATCCAGACTCAGGCCAATTTGTCCCTTGAATCAGCTTCCCAGCAGGAGTATTCTCACAGCTAGGGAAAATGTCCGAAAACGGCAGCCACGGGCTGCCGTTTTTGTTTTGTCGGCATGAATTTCGCAGCTTCCTACGATCATCCACAGGTAGGCGCTCGACAATGTCGCGCAGGGCGGAGCCTGGCGGTCTTTTCCCTGGGAGCCAGAGCACGCGCCGTACGTTACTGTCGCTCTCCGCAACGTAGTTCCGGACCAGCAAGAAGCGATCTTTGATCAGAAATTATGTTTACTCGCAAGTCTTTTAAAATCAATCGTTACAGATGTCGCTACAAACGTCGATTCTAAAAGGCTTACATTGGATTTAAGTCCTTTAGAAGCAACGTTTACAAGAAAACTGGGGAGGGGGCTAGTGGGGGGCGGTATGCACGGGGCAAATGCTTGATACCTTGCCACCTGGTTCCGAACGAGCCCCTCGATTTTTCGTATATTAATTGAGACCATGCCCATGACTCGACGCCGCCGCATCATCCGCATCCTGATGATCCTGCTCCTTTTCCCCCCGCTCCTGGCAGGCGTCGCGGGCTGGCTCGTTGCTCCAAGCTTTCTCCATCCCATCCGCCGGGAGCTCACTCCAGACCTCATCCGCGAAGCCGACGCCTCCTTCGCATACTCCGGCGGCCACCGCGAAGACTTCAACGTCCGCGCTCCAGACGGCGCCATGCTCCGCGGCTGGATCGTCCGCGCCGAACATCCCAACGGCAACTGGGTTCTCCTCTTCCACGGCGTCGCCGACAACCGCATCGGCGTAATCAGCCAATCGGAATTTCTCCTCCGCGCCGGTTACAGCATCGTCATGATGGACGCCCGCGCCCATGGCGCCAGCGAGGGCCAAATCGCCACCTACGGCTGGCTCGAACGCAACGACACCAAGTCCGTCATCGACTCTCTCACTCAGGTTCGTCGACGAAGAACCGACCTGCAAATGCAGCCAGGTTACAGACCTCCCAAATCTTTAGGGAACTTTCCCGAACAATTTCCCTATCCGCCGCCACGTCCAACTCCGCATATCTTCGCCCTCGGCGAGTCCATGGGCGCCGGCATCGCTCTGCAATCCGCCGCCGCCGATCCGCGAATCGAAGCCGTCGTCGCCGAAGCATCCTTCGCCAACTTGCGCGAAGCCTCTTTCGATTACGCCGGCCTCCGACGTTCGCCGTTTCTCGGCAAAACGCTTTTCCGCCCCTTTAGCTGGATGCTCCTTTATCACGCCGAAAAATTGACCGACTTTCCAATCGCCGAAGTCTCCCCGGAAAAGGCCGTCGCCTCCCGCGCCTTTCCCGTCCTCCTCATCTGCGACGAAAAAGACGAAGCGCTTCCCTGCCGCCACACAGGGATGATCTACGCCGCCGCTTGCGGCCCCAAACAATTCTGGGAAGTCCCCGGAGCCTTCCACACAGCCGCCATCGGCTTCCAACCCGCCGAGTTCCAGCGCCGCGTCCTGCAATTCTTCGCTAACGTGGCACAAGTCAACTCCGTCCAATAAGTGGGACTGGCTTTCTAGCCTGTCGTCTTTGTAGCCTGTAAGTCGCGCAGCCGCACCAGCTAAATTCTCGGCAAGCAAAGTGAGTCACTCGCAGCCAAAAGCTCCAGCGCCGGACTTTTCGCTCCCGCGTGCTAAAATCATCGATTCATGCTCGACGCTCCCCTCATCTCCGTCCATGCCCTCTCCAAGCACTACCGCAGTTTCAAGAGGCGCGAAGGCATCCTCGGCGGCCTGCAAAATCTTTTTCATCGCGAATACCAGACCGTCAAAGCCGTCGAAAACATAAATTTTGAAATTGGCCGCGGCGAAATGGTCGGCTACATCGGCCCGAACGGCGCCGGCAAATCCACCACCATCAAAATGCTCACCGGCATCCTGGTGCCCACGTCCGGCGAAATGCTATCGAACGGATTCGTCCCTTGGAAACAGCGTGCAGCCTATGTAAAAACCATCGGCGTCGTCTTCGGCCAGCGAACCCAACTCTGGTGGGACATCGCCGCCATCGAATCCTTCAAACTTCTTCGGCGCATTTACGACGTCTCGCAACGCGATTACGACGAGCGCATGGACCTCTTCAACCAGGTTCTCGGACTCACCGAATTGCTCGATGTCCCCGTGCGCAAACTTTCTCTCGGCCAGCGCATGCGCTGCGATCTCGCCGCCGCGCTGCTGCATAATCCGCCTATTCTTTTTCTCGATGAGCCCACCATCGGCCTCGATGTCGTCGCCAAGGATTCCATTCGCCAGTTTCTGCGCGCCATCAACGAGCGCTACAAAACCACCTTTCTTCTCACCACGCACGACCTCGACGACATCGAAGAACTGTGTCGCCGCATCATGATCATCGACCGCGGCACGGTCCTCTACGACGGCCCGCTCTCCCGCCTCAAAGAGCAATTCCTCCGCACCAAGCAAATCAAATTCATCCTTCGCGATGGCGATCAAAGCGCCCGCCTCGCCGCTTTCGAGAAAGCTCTCCCCGCGCTCGCGCCCAACGGCGACAGTGGCGCCGCCACGCTGCATCTCGAACGCCTCGATGAAATGACTTGCCGCCTGCGCTTTGACCGCGCCCGCGTCTCTTCGAGCGATTTGATTCGCCAAATTCTCGCCGCCGTCGACGTCCGCGATTTCGTCATCGAAGACGAGCCCATCGAGGAAATCATCAAGCGCATCTATTCCGGCGAAGCCGAAATGAGTTTGTGCCAGCCGGAGGAAAAGAACGGTTCACCAGTGAGCCGGTAGCAGGCCGGGAAGAAAAATTGACATGGCCGCCGCGCATACACTTCCGCTTCCGATTCGCAAACCATCTCCCTTCGCGGGCCTGAAGGTCTACGCCGAATTCGTCCGCATCGGCTTCGTCAATATTCTCGCGTTTCGGTTGCGCTACTACACGGGGATCATCACGTATCTCATCAACGTGACCGTTTACTTCTTCATCTGGCGCGCGGTCTTCGCCAACGCCACCGGCCCCATTGCGGGCTTTTCTCTGCCACAGATTCTTACCTACGTCAGCGCCGGCTGGATTCTGCGTTCCTTCTATTGGAACACCATCGATCAGGAAATGGCCTACGAAGTGATCGACGGCAAAATCGCGATGGATTTCATCAAGCCCGTCTCCGTCCAAGGCATGTGGCTCGCGCGCGCCATGGGCGAATCCGCGTTTCGCCTCATCCTTCTTACGGCTCCCACCGCCATCGTCGTCACTCTCCTCTTTCCCGTCCTTCCACCTGCGTCAAAATTAAATTTCGCTCTGTTCATCATCGCCGCTATCGGCAGCTTTTTCATCATGGGCGCGCTCAACTTCATCATCGGCACGTGCGCCATCCCTCTCACTTCCATCCTCGCGCTGATTCGCGCGAAATTTTGGCTTATCGAACTGCTCAGCGGCTTGCTCATTCCGCTCAACTTTTTCCCGCGCCCGCTCCAGATCATTTCGTCGTGGCTTCCTTTCGAGCACATCGCTTACACGCCGCTGCAAATCTATCTCGGCCGCCTCTCGCTCCCCCAAACACTTCGCCTGCTCGCTCTCGAATATTTCTGGGTCGCCGCGCTCCTCTTTCTCGGCCACCTCTGGTGGGTTCGCGCCACGCGCAAAATCACCATTCATGGCGGTTAGACAAGAAAAAAATGCGCGACGCTCTCCACAATTTCAATCGGCACGCCGCCCTGCTCGGCTCCTACTTCGCGCAGTACGCGAAAGTGCGCGTCAGCTATCGCGGCGACTTTTTCATCTCCGCGGCAACGTCTATGGCTGCCACGATTTTCTCGCTAGGTTTTGTCTACGTTCTCTTCAAGAGAGTCCCAGCTCTAGCCAACTGGCGCATGGAAGAGGTTATTTTCCTTTATGGCTTCTCGCTCATACCGTTCGGTCTTTTCAACGTTTTTTCGCTGAACCTCTACGAATTCGGCGCCACCTACATCATGGAGGGAAAATTCGACCGCGTTCTCTTGCGCCCGCTTTCTTCCCTGTTTCAAGTGGTCTTCGACGCCTTCCGAATCGAAGCTTTGCAAGAAGTCGTCGTAGGTTTGATTGTGGTGGTCTGGGCGGCACGCCGTCTTCACTATCAGTGGAGCGTGCTCGATGTTCTTCTCCTGGCTCTCTTCGCCCTGTGCGGCGGCGTTATCTATCTTTCCGTCTTCCTCTTTCTCTCCACGTTTTCTTTCTGGTTCGAGGACCGCATCGGCATCCATCCGCCCTTCTGGAATCTTCTCGCTTTCGGCCGCTATCCACTCTCCATCTATTCGAGTTACATCCAATTCCTTTTAAGCTGGATCATTCCGTTCGGTTTCGCTACGTTTTATCCCGCGTCGCGGCTTCTCGGGCGCCCCGAATTCCGAGTCTATGCATTTCTAATTCCTCTGGTTGCTGCCGCAACTTTTGCGCTCGCCGTCACCGCGTGGCGTATCGGCCTCCGCCGCTATTCCTCGACCGGTTCTTAAGAAAGCTTTGTCGTCGCAGAAAGGAAAGCAAACCGAGGGCTTGAAGGATTTACCAGTCACCAGTCACGAATCACCAGTCACCGTTTTTCAGCAGGCTTTCATCACCATCAGGATGCGGTCGTCTTCGTACATGCCATTCCTCGAGTGCGCTTCCACTTCAGCAAGAACGCCACGCATGATCTTTTCGGGAGTTTCAGAGCGCAGCTGCGTGACGAGTTCCGCAAGCCGTGCGCGGCTGAACTCTGTTCCCTTGGAATCCATCGCCTCCGTGATTCCGTCCGTGCAGGCCACCAGCAAGTCTCCCGGCCCCAGTGCTGCGGTGCCGCACTCAAACTGAATGTCCGGCAGGAGCCCCACGATCATTCCGCCGGTCTCGAGCCATTCGACGCTTCCATCCGTGCGGATCAAAGCCGGTGGCACGTGCCCGGCAGTCACATAACGAAGGTTCCGGCCCCCCGATTCCACGAGAGCGAGGAACATACTCAAGTACTTGGTATGACGCCCCTGCGCCATCGATGCTCGCGCACCCTCAAGAAGCTTTTGATTGATGGTCGCCGGCAATTTTTCGAGCGGCTCGACGTGATCCGCCAATGCGTGCAGCGTCGCCTGTACATTGGCCATCACCAGGGCCGAAGCCGCGCCCTTGCCCTCGACGTCCGCCACCACCAGCAGCAGCGCTTCCCCTCCCTCCGCCTGCACCGGAAGAAAATCGTAATAATCGCCGCCGACCATCTGTGAAGCACGGTGCGAGACCGCGATTTCTATTCCCGGAAAAGCGGGAGGCGCATCCGGCAAAAAACCGGCCTGAATCTCGCGTGCCAGCGCCAGGTCGCGCTCCATTTTTTCTTTTTCGACGCGCTCGCGGTGCAACTGCGCTTTTTCAAGCGCGAGCGCCACGTGTGCGGAAAGCGCATCCAGAAACGCTTCGTCCTCGCCGCTGAACCCTTCCTGCTTATTCAGCAATTGCAGAACGCCGATGATATCTCCCGCTTCATTCCGGATCGGCAAGCAAAGAAGTTCCCTGGTCCTGAAGCCTAGTTTGCGGTCGATGTCCGGCTCAAAGCGCGGATCATCGTAAGCATTCTCCAAACACACCGCGGTGCCTTCGCGCGCCACCCAGCCCGCGATGCCGCGCTCCGACGGCAAACGAATCACCTGCTGCTCGAGCCCCAGCCCGACGAGCGACCAGATTTCGTTGTGCTCGCGATCGACGAGGAAAACCGTTCCGCGCTCCGCACCCGTCTGCCGCGTGGCAATCTGCAGAATGATGCTGATCAATTCACCAAGATCAAGCGTCGAGTTGAGTTTCTTCGTGGCTTCGATGATGCTCGAAAGCTCTTTCATGGCGCCGCGGCGCTCCGCCAGCGCCAGCACCACGGCCGCAAAGCGCGACAGCAAATCCATCTGGCTGCGGACTCTTTCCTCGAGCGGCCCCGCGCCGCGCACCTCGAGAACGCGCACGCGGAAATCGTCGCTGCCCAGCGCCCCGGCCCAGATCGTCGGGTCTTTGCTGCTGTCGCTGGGCAATCCCGGCTTGATGCCCGCGGGCGTCGAAGCAGGAAGAGTTCCCGCCTCGGCCCAAACTTCTGCTTCTCCCCGGTCGGCGCGCCAAAGCCTTGCGCCAACGACGCCTGGCTGGTTCATCGCGGCGCGCACCACGCGATTGGCAATCTCGTTCGCGGGGAAGCGGCCCTCGAGCAGCCGAAGTCCTTCGAGAAGTTCGGGGAAAAGTTCGTTCACTCTTTGGCGGACCGGTGATTCGCTCATGACATGCAACGCGGGAAAATACCACGCCGCGTTGGACGTAAGCCTAGCAGGTGTCCCGTGGGTTGAAAAGAGCAGCTTGCTGCGAATGATGGAGGTTAAGAGCCGGTGAAATGTTTCCCGTTCAATGACCCGTTCGTTCCTGGGGAAGCGTGCTCCGTGAAAGAGGGCATCCAGGTGCCGAGGAATCCAGTTTTGCGCGGCTGGCATCGACACGGTCCGCGGCAGAATTCTTACTAGCCTCTCGAGAGGCTAGGGCGAAGGAACCGGATTCTGGCGCGATTCCCATTCCGTGCTGAGGCGGCGCACCGATTCGCGCAAACGGACCGCAAGCGCGGCGATGGTTTCGAGCCGCTGCGGAGCGCCCTGCGGCAGGCGGCCGTCGCTCTTCCGGCGTATTTCGGAGAGCAGGAGCTCCGCGTTGCCCAAAATTCCCGTGAGCGGGTTGTTCAGCTCGTGGCGCAGCACTTCGCCGAAATCTTCGCGATCCAGCATCAGCAAAACGCCGTTTGGTGGCGCCTCGAAAGGAGGTTCCGTGAATCTTTCTCTCCGCTCAAGCAATGCGAGTGCTTGCTTCTGGGCATGGCGCAGGCGGCGCTCGACGAGCCCCAGCGCTACATTCAGGCACTCTTCCTTTCGCACCACATAGTCCGCGGCGCCGGCGGCCACGAGCGCGGAGAGTTCCGTCTGGTGTTCGGCGTCTCCAATTACCACCACTGGCGCATAGGTGGCCAGCGAGGAAACAACCACGTCCAGGCGCTGCCCGCGCTCGCGCAGATCGCCGGGTTCCGGCGTCACGGCTGCGTCCGCCAACAAAATCACGGCGGGCGCCGCGTTCGCGACGATGCGCTGGGCCGCGTCCACCGTGCTTACCGACGAAACATGTCTTCGCCCATCGACGTTTTCGAGTTCATGGCGGGCCGTGGCGCGCAGCGCCGCGTCATCGCTTACCAGCAGAATCGTGTATTCCCTAGGTGTCATGGCATCATCCGTTTCTCGAGTTTTCACATCAGAGTCCCTTCTTGACGGCCGCCGCTCGTCCTCCGCGCGCGAGCTGGCCATCCAGAAGGCCGAACACTTTTTCCGTAAGCTCCTCGACGCGGAAAGGCTTGGCCACGTGAGGAAGTCCGTTTCGTTCCAGGAATTCATGGGTTTGATGGGCGATCACATCGCCGGTGACAAAGAGGAAGCGATCCCGCAAAGGATTTCGCGCGCGCGCCAGCGACTGATAGAAATGCTGGCCGTCGAGCCCGGGCATCTTCATATCGCAAATGACGAGGTCATAGGATTCGTGCTCGGCGCGGTCCAGCGCTTCGCGGCCGTCGAGAAGCGTATCAACGCGAAGTCCTTCGTCTTCGAGGACGTCGGCGATGAGCCGGGCGACCGTGGGCTCGTCCTCCACAACCAGGACGCGGATTCCGCGATGGCTTGAGCGTGGTGCGGGCTGCGGGACGGCATGCGGCCGGTGACGTTGACCGGCAGGCGGCTGCGCAGCCCGCGCAATCTGCGCGCCGATGAGCGGAAAAATGCGCGCAGGTTCAAGCAGGGGTTCGGATGCGGCGGGAATTTCGATGGAAAAAACGGCGCCGCCTTCCGGGGGGCTCGCTACATGGACCTGGCCGCCGTGCTCGCGCACCACACTGAGCACAATCGAAAGCCCGAGCCCGGTTCCGATACCCACGGGCTTGGTAGTGAAAAAAGGATCGAAAATCCGGGCGAGAATCGTTTGGGGAACGCCCGGACCATCGTCGATGACTTGCAGAAGCACGCGGCGGTCTCCGATCTTCGCGGTACGCAAGCGGATCGTTCCTTCTTTGCCCTCCTGCACGATGGCCTGGCGGGCATTCCCGATCAAGTTCATCAGAACCTGCTGCAACTGGCCGGAATCTCCGTTGACGAACGGCAGAGTGGGATCGAGATCCAGCTCGATACGAATTTTTTCGGCGGCCGACCCGAAGCGCTGCAGCTCCATCGCGCGCAGGACCACTTGATTGAGGGCCACGCGCTTTCGCTCCGGACGCGTCTCCCGGGCGCTCAACAAAAGCTGGCGCAGGATGGTGCTGGCGCGCTCTGCTTCCTCGTAGATCTGGCGCGCTTCTTCGGCCCGTCCGGCGAGGTCCTTGCGGACCAAAAGACGCTGCGAGTAGCCCAGAATGCTGGTGAGCGGATTGCTAAGTTCGTGAGCGATACCGGTGACCATCTGGCCGAGAGCGGCGAGTTTTTCCGTTTGCAGCAGTTTGGCTTGAAAAACGCGCTGTGCCGTAAGGTCGCGGTAGATTTCTACGCGCCCCAGACGCTGGCCGGCCTTGTCCAGGACGGGCCGCATGGAACGCTCGAGCACGCGGGGAACGGGACGGGATAACTGCAGCTCTTCGCGCTTGCCACCTTCGTCTCCGCGGGCCAGTTCGCGCCAGCGTTTGGCAAAATCTTGTGGCTCGGCGGCGCGGTCCGCAAGCCGGACGATCAGTCCTTCGAGCGTGGTGCAGGCGGATGCTTCCTCGGGAGAAAGGCCGGCGATTTGCGCAAAGCGCGTGTTCATCGCGCGTATGGAGTGATTCGCGCCGAAGAGCACGATCCCTTCTTCGACCCACTCGAGCACATGGTCGAGCTCGGCCTGGGCGCGGCTGCGCTGTTGAGCGGCTTCGTGCGAAGCCACCGGTGCGAGCACCACGGCAGCGAGGTCGTCTCCGGAGGCCACTGGAGAGTGAAGGCGCACGCGAATTCCATTGATGAGTTCCGCTTCGCAGGATTCCTGAATTTCGAGGTTTGCGCCGTGGTCGCTCACGAGGGCCAGGTTCGACCACGCTTCCATGCGCTGCCTTTCCCGCGCGCAGAAAAGATGGGATAGCCGGCCGCCGACGTACCAGACCGATTCATTCGTGGAGGGCTGTGGAGCATCTTCTCGCGCCGATTCCGGAGCTTGCTCACCGCGGGCCTCTTCGAGGAGGAGTTTTGCGCTGCGGTTCAGGCTCGCAATATTCCCGCGCATGTCCAGAAGAACGGTCGCCTCGGGGCTGGATTCGAGAAGCGCTTTGCGGCGCGCGGCGCGGTGAAGTTGTTCGGCGTGCCGCCGCCTGCGTTCCAGCGCCGTGACGGCCAGCGAAGCGCGGAGCTCGAGCCGCTCGAGCGTCGCCAGCGAAGTTGTGTTATGCGGGATGCCGGCAACGAGCACGCCAAGCGGTTCTTCCGCGGCAAGAAGAGGAATCGCTACCAGACGTGCCAGTCCGTCTTTCGACCAAGATGGAGGCGCTTCCGCTCCGGCCACGTGGCGGGCCTCGAGCGCTGCACGCCACAAACCGGCGAGAGGTTCCCGGTGGATCGCGCCAGTCCAGGCCGTGTCGCCGCTTTCCCAGGGAAATTCCATCTCTGCGGTCGCGGCAGCGTTCCTCGAGCGCAAAGGCCGGTGGCCGATGATCGCGAAGCTGGCGCCCGCACCCGGGCCATTTGCGGAGTCGGTGGTACAGCTGTCGGCAAGCTGCGAAAGAATGGTGTCCGCGGAGACGCTGCTCGCGAGGGCGGCGAGAATTTGTTTGCTGATGCGCACGTCGGCCTGGCGTTCGAGGGCGAAGCGTTGTTCCTGTTCCAACTCGAGTGCAAGTGCGAGCTCCGCGGCTAGTGATTCCGCCAAGTCCCGCGGCAAGGCAGCCTGTTTCCCGCGTGTCCCGGTGAGGAGCACGCCGCGCAAATGGTCCTTGCCGAGGATAGGAGTCCAAAGAGCGTGGCGCAGGCCTATGAGCGGGCCGATGACAGTGCCGTGGGAGGGCCGATGCAGAAGCTGGCCGTGGGAATCGTCGAGTTCCTGGTACACGCTTTTGCCGGAAGCGAGAAGTTCCTGCGGCAGCGGAGGTTCGAGAGACAAGCGTCCCCAATCGGCCGGCGTTTCTTCATTCTGAGCTTCCCAGACGGTCCCGCGCAGACAAGCCACCGCCAGCGGGTCGGGGCCAGGAGAAAGGTCTTGTTCAAGCCAGATGCCAATGCGGTCGGCCCGGCCTTCCTTGGCGATGGCATGGATCACCTCGCGCATTAGCTCCCCGCGCGGGACGCCAGCGAGACCAGCGCTTGCCGCACCTTGCCAGGAGCGCGTCTCCTCTGTTTTTGCTTTTTTAGGCCAGGCCCACATCTTGATTTTATTTGCTCCCCGGAGCAGCTCCCGCGCGGAACTAGGCATAGCCGTTCCGCGCAGATTAGGGCGTCTCCAGAGCTGGCACTTGCACTGAGAGGCCCAACTGATTGGCTGAGTAACATTCGTGGAATCAGCGGTTTGTGATGAAGGAATAAAGAGTTTCGCGGCGGCTGAGTCCCATGCCGAGACTGGCACGCCGGTCCTTCCCAGAGTGGACCGAGGATCAAACCGGCGGCCTCGCTGTTTGCTGCGAGTCGGGGGCATCTTTGGGGGGGTGCAATGGAGATACGTCCGATGCGCGTGCGAGCGTGGCCTCGGAAAAGATCGTCGCTTTTTGCGAGAAAAAGAACCTGCGCTGCGGCTACGGCGGGGGTTACGGCGCGGCTTGTTCCATCTGATACTGCTTGAGTTTGCGGTAGAGGGTGGTTTTCCCGATGCCGAGCATGCGGGCCGCTGCCAGCTTGTCGCCGCCCGTTTCGCGGAGCGTGCGGAGAATGGCCCGGCGTTCGAGCTCCTCCATGGGGAGGAGTTCGTCCTTTTCCGGAACGCGTTCGCTGCTGGGATAGTGAAGATTCGAGGGCAAGTCTCCGACATGCAAGATGGGACCGGAACCCATGGCGACGGCGCGTTCGATAGCGTTTTCGAGCTCACGCACGTTGCCGGGCCAGTCGTAAGCGATGAGCCGGCGCATGGCATCATCGGAAATGGTCCGCGGAGGACCGTGCGGGTCGGAAAATTTTTCCAGGAACGACGTGACCAGCAGCTGGATGTCGCTTTTGCGTTCACGCAAAGGAGGGAGTTTCATCTGCACGACATTCAAGCGGAAATAAAGATCTTGCCGGAAGGCGCCGGCGCGAATGGCAGATTCGAGATCGCGGTTGGTGGCGGCGATGATGCGGATGTTGATGCGCCTGCGCTCCGTGGAGCCGACAGGTTTCACTTCGTGTTCCTGCAAGGCGCGCAAGAGCTTGGCTTGCAAATCCACGGGCATGTCTCCGATTTCGTCGAGGAAAAGAGTTCCCCCCTGGGCCGCTTCGAGCAGGCCCTGCTTGGCTTGCATGGCCCCGGTGAAGGCGCCTTTCACATAGCCGAAGAGTTCCGATTCAATGAGCGTAGGCACCAACGAAGAACAATCGACGGGAGCGAACGGCCGCTCCTTGCGCACGCCGGAGTAATGAATGCTTTTAGCCACGAGCTCCTTGCCAGTCCCGCTTTCGCCTAGAATCAGGACGGGATATTCATGCTGGCTGACTTTCTCGATCATTTTGTACACGCGCTGCATCTTCGCGGAAACGCCGATCATTCCGCCGAAGCCCGGCTTGGAACGCAACTGCTCGCGCAAAAGGCGGTTCTCGCGGTCGAGGTCCATGTCTCGCGCGACGCGTTCGAGACGCGCGCGCAGATCCTCGATGTGAAAAGGTTTGGTGACGTAGTCCACGGCGCCCATGCGCGTGGCGGCCACGGCGGAATCAATCGTTCCGTATTGCGTCAGGACCACGACGGCAACCTGCGGGTACATTTCGTGAACTTGCTTCAGTAAGTCGAGGCCGCTCGAAGGCGGCAAAATCAAATCCGTGACGACAATATCCACGGCCGAAGTCTCGAGACGGCGAAGCGCTTCATCGACCGTGCTGGCCACGATGGCTTTCATGCCGCAGGATTCCGCCACGTCCGCGCAGAGCTTGCGCGTGCTCTCTTCGTCTTCCACGACGAGAACGGTGATGGGAATAGCAGCACGCTGCACTGCGGCTTCTTCAGTCATCGTCATCCTTCACCTCCGAGAGCTTGTGCGAGTTTCAATTGCAAACGCAGTGCCAATTGCGGAAAAGGCTCGGGAGTTATTCATAATTCAACAAGTTAGATATATTAGCATTTATTGGGCAGTTCTGATTCGGGAAATTACTTTGGGGTTATTAGAGCAGGGCGGCGCGGATGTCTACTTGTAAGCCATTCTATTTCAGGCGTTTGCCAGATTGGAACGCCGAAGGTTTCTATTTCGGGAAACTGGGAAGCCTTGCGTCAAAAGCGACTCTTGCCCGCGGAGCGATTTCCTCAAAGGGATTTGACTTGTTCTTCTAGAAAGAGGCTCGCTGTCAGACAGCGATCGAGGGGGCTGCGCTTGTAACAATTTTCGGACAGAAAAAACCGGGCTCGGAAGGAAGCACCTTCTGCGAGCCCGGTTTCCAGTGTCTTGATCCGAAGCGCCCATCCGGGCGCATCGGGTATTTGTCGGCCGCGCCGCCGCCGCTAGAACATCCGGGGCGGCACGAGTTCCACTAAGGATTCGTGGCCGGTTTTTTGGCCGCTGGTTTTTTCGCTGCCGGTTTCTTCGCCGCTCCCGTTTCTCCGCCTTTTCTGCTAAGCAGAGTCAACGCATCATGCGCGTTGAAGGGGAAGCGCCGCACAGACTGTTCGCCGGTGGTGCTGAGCGTGACGTCCACGCGGCGGTTGTTGGCCAGGCGGATGGTCAGCAGGTTTTTCAGGAAATTCTGCTTTTCCGCTGGAGTCAGGTCGGGATCATCCTCCAAAAGTTTCTTGACCTGCTCGTCAGTCATATTCTCTTCTTTGCCGTAGGCCTTGACGTCGATGTGATCGGCGGGAACGCCCTTCTCGATCAAATGATTCTTGGCGCGTTCCACACGGCGCTGGGAAAGAAGCTGGTTGTACTCGACGCCGCCGCGGATGTCCGCATGGCCGCCGAGGATCAAGTGGGCGTCCGGCTTGTAGGTCAGATATTGTTCGAAGTCGGTGGCAAGAGTATCGAGAGTAGCCGCCTGGCTGGCCAGCAGGCCGCCGTTGGGCCGCGCCACGGTGGGCTGCGCCGTCGGGAAATAAATGCTGTGCAGGGCCAGCCGAACTTCCAACTGGTGAACCTGCGGGGGTTCCTGGACCTCCACGGTCCCGCTAGCGTCGCCCGTTCCGCCGCGTCCGTCGTTCACCGTGCACTTCACGGTGTACGTACCCGGTTGCACGCCCGTGGCATCGAAAGTGGCGTTCGAGCTGGTCCCGGTGACCTGCCCGCCAGAAGCCGAATAACTGTAGGTCAGCGGATCGCCATCCGGGTCAGTACCGGTGCAGATAACTCCGGTATGCTCACCCGGCAGAATGGGACTGCGCTCGACAGACAAGGTCGCCGTCGGCGGACGATTCGGCCGTTCTTCGACCTTGACGTCCGTGGCGCAAGACGCCGTTCCGCCTTTGCCGTCGTTAACCGCAGTGGTCACGGTGTACGTGCCTACGGCTACTCCCGTCGAAACCCAGCGTACATCAGGACCGGTTCCATCCACGCTTCCACCGGTCGTCGTGTAGCCATAGGTCAGAGGATCGCCTTGCGGGCTGCTGGCATTCACGTGAATGGCTACCGTGTCTCCCGAGCCCGCGAAGATGGACGTGGGGTTAGCCGAGCACGCGGCCACCGGCGGAAGATGCGGCGCCGGCGGTGGTGCTTCCTTCGGCAAACCAAAGCGATACACGAGACCGGTTCCCACACGGAAATTATTCTGTCTGCCGTTCGCGCCGAGAAAGTCCCCGTTAAACGCGGTCATGAGGTAGTCCAGTTCCGCAAAGCGCCAGGCGATGTGTTTCGTCAGGACGACGTCCACGCCGCCGCCAGCCGAAAGCGCGAAGGAATTCGCGCTGCTGTCGCCGGTCAACGACGGGCCGGCGTGAGCCGAGCCAATCAAGAATTCCGCGAAGGGCACGAAGTGATCGAATTTGCGCAAGTTCAGGCGCGGGCCGATCAAGTAGGTGCTGAGAGTTCCGCTTCCAGAGCCGACGTTGACGATTTGCCGGTGGTAATTCAGTGAGCCGATCTCTTCGGTGAGGCCCAGCCAGCGCGAAGGGTTCCAGGTGAAGGAGCCCGAGCCGCCGTAATTGTTGAACGAACTGAAGCCTCCGCCCGGATTGAAATTCACGTAGTCGAACATGCCGGCCACTTCGAAGCGCGGCACAATCAGGCCAACAGACGTGTCATTGTCCGATTTGGCATCGGCGGGAAACGGCTTTGGCCGCGGAGTCTCCGGCATTGCGAAAAGATTTCGCGAAGCTGGGGTGATGTCCCCTCCACTCGTTTTGGCGGCGATCTTCTCCGCCGTGGCTGTGGCCGCCGCCGCACTCGCGCCATCGCCGTTCTGCTGCGCGCACAACGGCAAAGCCAAAAGAGCGCTTACTGCAAATGCCGCACACCAATTCCGCATGATTCTTCTCCCTCAGTTTTATGATTCGGAACCCAAGCTGTTTTCGTCCCCGGAGCAGCGCCGCCCGCGGCACCGCCGCCAACTCACTCGAAAAAATCGCGGCAAACAATCCGCCGTTTACCCGGAGTCATCACACTTTCGAAACCTTCTCCCCTCCTCAATCCCGGGAGAAAATGCAAGAAGCAACAGGACGCGGTATTGTTAGACTAGTCTAACCTTCCCCCCACGCGCAAGCCTTTCCTCCCGCGCGCCAATTGGTCCAGGAGTCTGCCGGACTCCCCACTGGCGCGAACCACGGCAAGATGCTTTCAGCGCAATCGAGAAAAATCGAGAGGAGGATGACCGCGCGCGAAGGTTACCGACTCGAGCCTTGCTCGGGTTAAGTGTCTAGTGAGTTATCGGGCGTTGTGATAGGCTAGCGCCATTTTCTGTGGTGGACGGGTTCGGACGAAGTCCTCGAAACTTGGGACGCCTTCGTTTGGATGCGACACGCCGCTTTCCTGCCTTCAGTTCCCGCATGCAGGAGAGGAACACAGAAGGTCGAGTGTCTTCAGCTGCGTGGGGCGGCTTATGCATACAAAAAGGTGTCTTTCGCGTGGTCCGTTGCTGGCGCTGATTCTGTCGTATGGATACTTAAGTCTGGGGCCTGGCGCCGCGTGTCAAGAGAAGCCGGTGCCTCCGGAAAGAGCTGCTCCTTCCGTGCCTTTCCCTGCCGCGAAGGCGCACCGGACAGATATGAATTCGCAAGACGCCAGCGAGGGGTTGGATACCGCCTCGCAAGATAAGCAAGGAAGCGGAGAAAAGGATAGCCCCGAAGCAATTCAAAAACGCGAAGAGTGGTTTTACAAGCAGCGCGCTTCTGTGAACGGCCGCATTCCGGCCGGCGCACGTCTGAAGGCATTGCAGCACATGCAACGGATGATGGTCGCTGAAGGCAAGTTGGTGTTGCGCTCCGATGGCAGCTACGCTGCCACGACTCCACAAAGCGGAGGCACCTCGTTCCCCGCTTGGACTTCGATTGGTCCCACCCCGACGACGGGCGGAACTTTTAGCCCCGTCACCGGACGCATCACTACCATCGCTGTCGACCCCAGCGACGCGACCGGAAATACCGTCCTGATTGGCGGAGCGCAAGGAGGGATTTGGCGCTCAACGGATGCGGGCGTCACCTGGACCCCCGTGGGAGATCAGAATACCTCGCTGGCAATGGGCTCAATTGCATTTGCGCCTTCGAGCCCTGCGACAGTGTACGCAGGGACTGGCGAACAGGCTGCAATCGGTTTCGACATTTATTATGGCGCAGGCGTTCTGAAATCCACGGATCACGGCCAAACTTGGGCGCAGACATGCACGGTTGCCGGGCCAACGTGTCCTTTCATCGGGCCTTACACCAACGGCCTAAATCCGGGCTTCGGGTTCTTTAATTTTGGCGGTGCGCACATCAGTTATGTCGCGGTGAACCCGACAAATCCAAATCTTATCCTCGTTGGCGCGCAGTTCATCGTCGAAGGACCCGAGGAAGGAGTCTACTGTTCGAGCAACGGCGGAATGAGTTGGACCAATATTCTTCCGGATGAGATGGCCACGTTTGTGGGCTTTGCGAATTCCACGACTGCGTTTGTGGCGCTCGGCAATCCTTTCGGCAGTTCTCAAGGCGCGCCAAATGGCAACGGCATCTACAAGTCTGTGAACGCGAGTTCCTGTTCTGCTACGTTCACGCCGCTGGCGGGAGGGCTGCCGGCGGAGACCTCAATGGGCCGCATGGATCTCGGCATCTCGCCAAACTACGCGACGGATAACACCGTATTTGCTTCCATCGCCGATGCCAGCAATTCCTCGTCAACCAATCTCGGCGTGTGGGTCACGATCAACGGTGGCACCACTTGGACTCAGACCACTGCCCCGGACGTCTGCCAACAGCAATGTTGGTACGATGACGTCGTTAAAGTTGATCCCAACAACAAGAACATCGCGTTCTTCGGCGGTGCCGCAGTAACGGACTCCAGCGGGAATCCAATTTGGGTGGTCAGAACCACGACTGGTGGGACGAGCTGGTCGACAGTTATACCAAATCAGCTAGGCGCCGGATTGCCCCATGTTGACACGCATGCATTAGCCTTTTTCAAGCTTCCCAGCGGGAAGGTACGCCTGTATCTGGGCAACGACGGCGGAATCTGGCGGACGGACGACGCCGAAGCTTCGACAATTGCATGGACAAATCTGAATGATTCCCTGCTCACCTTGACGCAATTCTATCCGTCCATTTCCATCAACACTTCTTCTCCTTCGATTGCCTTTGGCGGGACGCAGGACAACGGCAGTCAGAACTATGAGAGCGGTACCTCGTGGGTAGATAACAATTTGTGCGGGGACGGAGGCTCTACGGCAGTTGACGCAGTCGATCCGAGCACGGTGTATATCGGATGCGCGACGGGAAGTGCGGTCAATGCCTCGTACCAAAACGGCGTGATTGGTACATTCTCACCGGCCGTGAATGGAATAAATCCCAGCGACGCGGCAGATTTTATTCCGCCACTGGCGACGGACCCAAACACGGCGAACGTTTTGTACTTCGGGACCACGAAGATATACCAGTCTTTCGATGCCGCAAACACCTGGACCGCGCTCACTGCGCCCCTGGTTTCCGCTCCAGGAGACGTACTGACGACGATCGCGGTCGAACCGGGGAATCCCAATGTTGTTTACACCGGGTCAAGCGGAGGGGAAGTATTTGCCGCGCAAACCGCCACCACAGAGTCCGCCTTCTTCCAAGTAGGAGAGTTCCCCATCGCACCTCGTGCGGTAACTGGCATCGCAATCGATTCTTCTGATCCCGCGGGAAACACTGCGTATGTTTCGCTTTCGGGATTTGCATTTAATGGAACCGATCCGTTGGGGAACAGTGTGACCGATCTGCGCGGACACATATTCAAAACTTCCAACGCAAATTCGACCCCGAATGCCACTTTTCAGGACGTGAGCTGCTCTGCCGCGGATTGCTCAAAACCCGCTGCGGGCGATTTGCCGAATATCCCCGTGAACGACATTGTCCTGGATCCTGATGTGCCCGGAACGATTTACGCTGCCACCGACCTCGGCGTTTATGTCGGCAGCTGCACGGCGACGTCCTGTACCTGGAGCACACTCGGCACCGCGCTTCCTAATGTTGCCGTTTTGTCTCTGCGTTTGCATGAAGCTTCGCGTACTCTTTTTGCCGCTACCCACGGACGCGGCGTTTGGAACATCGCGTTAAACAATTTTGCCTTCAGCGGTCCACGCATCTTTTCCTTGACGCCGACCTCGGCAAACGCGGGCGGTGCTCAACTCACGCTCACGGCCGCCGGGACAGGCCTCACGGGTGGAACGATTATGTTCGGTTCGACGGCGCTCGTCGCCACCGGTGCCTCCTCCGACACTTCCCTATCCGGAACGGTCCCTTCGGCGCTGCTGACAGCCGGTTCTGTCAAAGTGACCGTGGCCATCGGAAATCCGAACCCCACAGCCACCAGTAACGCCTTGCCTTTTTCTGTTCTGGCACTCACTCCGACTCTCACCAGCATCAGCCCGGCAAGCACTCCGGTGCAGACTCCGCCCTCACCGCCAGCCACAAACATTCCGATTCAATTGACGGGAACAAACTTTGCCAGCAGTGCAAAGGTGCTGTTCAACGGGGCGCCCAGTGGCATCACAACGACCTTCAATAGCAGCACCAGCCTTCGTGCCACACTTCCCTCCGCGCTGCTCGGCCCTTATGGCAGTACCGACGACATCGCGGTCCTTAACGCACCGCCAGGAGGTGGAAAATCAACACCGGTTACGTTCAAAATTGTCGCGCCGCCTCCGGTCAATGACAATTTCGCGAACGCCATCAACATTACGTCGTTCACTTATACTGACGTGAGAGACAGTTCCGGCGCGACCGCGCAAAGCAGCGATCCCACGCCGCCTCCCACCTGCGTCACACAGTATTCGAGTGAGCAGGGCAACATTGGCGGGCTTCCTAACGGCGCTTACGACACCATTTGGTATCAGTTCACTCCGACTCTTTCATCGAACCTTGAGGTGGATACGATCGGAAGCAGCTACGACACGGTTCTGTCAATATGGACTGGGGCTGCGGGGGTCTTCACCTCTGTAGCTTGCAACGACGACATCAATCCGGGCATCGTGACTCAGTCACAGCTTTCCGCCGTTCCCATGACGGCTGGCACCACCTACTACATCATGGTCAGCTCCTTCGGCCCACCCGATCCGAATCCCCTCGCATTAGGCGGCAGATCACAGCTCAACTTCACTTACAACAATGGCCTGTATCCCACACCCACAATCACTTCGATATCCCCGACCAGTGCGAATTCCGGTGACCCGGGATTTACGCTTACGGTGAATGGGACGAATTTCTTTAATGGTGCGGGAGTTGATTTTGTGAACTCCACCACTTTTTACGGAAACTCACTGATCACCACATACATCAGCCCAACACAATTGACGGCTTCCGTCCCTGCTTCCTCGATTACTCTGCCCGGCACGTTCAATGTCTCGGTGGTCAACCCTGCGCCCAACTATCCGTCTTCCAACACCATAAATTTCACGGTAAATCTCGGCGTGTATCCGGTTCCTACTCTAACTTCTATCGCCCCCACAACGGTTGTCGCGGGATCTTTCCCCTTCCAAATAATTGCCGCTGGCAAAAACTTTGCGTCAGGGGCTGTCCTCAATTTCAACGGTGTTGCCAAGACGACGACAGTTGGTAACACATTGAACGTCTACGCGATCATCTCAACGGCTGATATCACCACGCCGGGTACAGTTCAAGTCACCGTAACGAATCCGACGCCTGGCGGAGGTACTTCGGCACCTCAGCCCTTCGTCATCACCCAGCCCACTGTGGTGCCCAACATCACATCCGTCAATCCGGCCACTGTTGTTGCTGGTTTCCCCGTCAACCTCACCATCAACGGGACCGGGTTTACACAGAACGCGACGCTGAGCGTCGGTGGTCTCGGCGGCAACTTCTACAGCACGAGCTTTGTCAGCTCAACACAGCTCTCCATACCAAATTTTGCCGCTAATGGCGTGGGCACTTTCCCCATTTACGTGATTGACCCGCCGCCCGCCGGTACGTCTCCAGCCTTTAACCTCGCCGTCACTCAGCCGCCCGCTCCGACGATCACCTCCATCAGCCCCACAAGCGCCCAAACCGGAGCTCAAATCACTCTGACGATCAACGGGTCTAATTTTCAGCCCGGTGCGAACATATTATTTAATAATCAAAGCAATTTTACTTTTAATACGAATTACAATAGCGCAACCCAACTAACCACAAGCCTCATATTAGGAGGCGTTGCTGCCGGCACTTATCCCATCACCGTTGTTAATGTCACACCCACATCAGTAACTTCTAACTCGGTGAATTTCACCGTGACCGGGCCGCCGGACTTCTCGTTCAGTGTCGCGGCCGGGCAAGGCTCGCAAACCGTCACCGCGGGCCAGACGGCAACGTTCACCAACGCGATCACGGTTAACGCGGTGAACGGATTCACTGGGTTAGTGAATGTTTCGTGCACATCGCCGGCGCAGGCGACAACGTGTGCGCTTAGCCAGAATTCGCTGATGGCGGCACAATCGGCCACGGTCATGGTGACGACGACGGCGCGAAGTTTGGCGCCCCCGCTGCCCTTGAATCGGCGGATGATTTCGTGGCCGCGCTTGGTGCCTATCATTTTGGCCATGCTGCTTTGCTTCCTCCTGGCCGGCCTCGCGCGGACGAGGAGACAGCGTGTCTTGGTTGGCGTGCCGCTCGCGGGAATGATTTTGTTCCTCGTGCTGCAGGCCGTCGGCTGCGGCGGTGGCTCGTCGCAACCGCCTCCTCCGCCGCCACCGACAGGAACGTTGGCGGGAACTTACGTGATTACGGTTACCGGGACATCGGCAAGCAGCAACACGACGCATACTGCAACCCTGCAGTTAATCGTCAACTGAAAGACTGGCAAAACCTGACCCGTGCTTCGCAGTCGCGCTAAACTACTGGCCGAGTGGCCCCGACATAACGTGGGGAGATAAAATGGGGTGCCCCATACGTCGGTGTTACGTGTGGGGCTTTTGACTTTGTCGGTTCGTTTTCCTTCGCTCTCTCCTCCGCGCATTCTTGTGCTTTTTCAATCCACGAAATCGATCCGCACTAGTCCTCCCTCTCCTTTTTCATGCGGCAGGAAACTGCTCCACGCCCACTCACCGGGATTTCTTACCAGTCCTCGCTTCACCGGATTAGCGTGCATATATTCCAGTTTCTCTCGAATCTTCCTGGCGCTATATACGTTAAAGTCGTAAAACCGAGGCTGCCAAAAGCGCGGCAACCTTGCGTCACCGTCCTTAAATGCCAAGCGCATTTGCTCTGTTGCCACGCGGCGTTTCCGTTTTCTCAAATCGCGCGAAATGCGCTGCTTCAACACTTTCAGCACCAGCGACGGCGTACACTTTGCCGATTCGCTGATCAGCAGGTGCACATGCTCGGGCATCACCACATACCCAATCAGGCGAAACCGATAGCGCTCTCGAACTTTTGCCAGCGCCGCAACGAATGCATTCCTGGCCCGCGCCGTTCCCAAAAGCGGCAACCGCCGGTAGCAGCTAAACGTCAGAAAATGAAGATGGCCCTGTCCGTAGTAGCGTTGAAGAGGATTATGCATAGGCTAGGGAGAATGCCCACGGAAGAAAAACCCGCACCCTTAGACCCGAAGGGTGCGGCACCCCTTTGTCACCCTCGGCTAATTGCAGAAGTGGTATGCTCTCTCGGTGCCCGAACGTCAAGAAAAAACAGGAGCCCTCTATGCTCCACCCGCCAGTTCTCTGACCGAGGAGGCCGCTGGTATAGGTGTGCCGGGAGATACAAACTACGGGTCACACATGACCAGTGCGGATGAGATCAGGCAGGACTATACGAGCCTGACCATTCAAACAAATCCTGAGGATACGCAGAAAGCAATCGAAGCCATCAACACGTACAACGGTGTCCCGCATGAGTACATGACTTACCAGCAAAACTGCACGACCGTCTGCCGAGACGTTCTCAACAAAATCCTCAAACTTGATAGCACCAGCATCCGGCCCGTTTCTCTGTGGGGCGATATCTTCGCCAAGTGGTCCAATGCGGCTCTCAACCAGCAACCGGGTAGCAAGCCCCCCACCGTCCAATCAAAACACGGCATGGACTATGGTCGGCCTCGTTATCCGATGAACACATTCGATTTCACCTGGCTGTTGCTCCACCCTCAGAAGGCTTGCGTCACAACGCTTGAACCCGATGGCCACGGTGGCAGCCACTCTGTGACAACCTGCGATTAGCTGAGTTTGGGAACGGTTAGTCGAGAGGATGGACTAATCGAAAGGAGCCCTGCATGGAGTCGATCCATAACTACTTTGAAGCGCACAGAGCCCTTCGCACCAGTGTCGTGTCCGTTCTGTTTTTTATTGCTTCAGTGACCTTGTTCATGGTGTTCACATCGTGGGTTTTCATTGGACTCCCGGGAGCCACTCCGGACCGCTTCCGAGATGTGGTTTTCCCATCGATTATTTTGAGTATTGCCCTAATCTGCGACTTTGGGATCACATGGATACTTCACAGACCTGACCGGCGTCGCTTCTGGGCCACCTTTGCATGGGTTTCGGCTGCCGTTTTCCTGGGGATGGTCTTGGTCTCCGTAGCAATGATTAGAGAAAACTGGCTGGAGATTATGAAAGAACTGTTTCGATATGGACCTGCATTCATGCGGAAAGGCTGACCTGTCCGGCGGGTGGGGCACCCTAAATTCGGCGGGTGGAGAAGAGACTAGGAAGTCGCTGAAATCCGTGCAGTTGGTTTGGTTTTTTGGGGGGTGCCGCACCCTTCGTTTTTAAGGGTGCGGGTTTTGACTCTTCGTCACGATGCTCGTTTCTTTTCTATCTCCTCGATCCGAATCAATTCGAATTTTCCTTTCTCCTCTTCCGGCGTAATTCGCCCAGCTATTCCAAGGCCAGTCCTTCGGATGTTCCACCAGTTTTCTTTGCACCGGATTTGCGTGCATGTATTCCAGCTTTTCCTTCAGTTTCTTCTCGCTCCAGACATTGAAATCATAGAATCGTCTCTGCCAAAAATGCGCCCCTTCATCGCCACTTCCGTCGAATGGAAGCGACAACTGTCCATTCGCCACTACTCCTGCGCTTCTTCAGCAACGCTCCCGCGACCTTTTGTTTCAACACCTGCAAAATCTTCGAGGGGTTTTTCCTACCCTCCTTGCTGATCAGCAAATGTACATGTTCCGGCATCACCACGTATCCGACTAACCGGAACTCATGTCGTCGCCGAACTTCGTCCAAAATCCTCACGAAGCAATCCCGCCTCCGAGCCGTTCCGAGCAGCGGCCTCCTGCGATAACAACTGAACGTAATGAAATGCAGATCGCCCTGCCCGTAGTGCCGCTTGAGAGGATTACGCATATGCGAGAGAGAACGCCCACCAAAGAAAAACCAAACCCGCACCCTTAAACTGTCTAGTCCCAAGACATGCCTTACATTTTGTCCCTAGACATCCTTTACACCGGGATTGGGTTTGGGGGCAGGGCTCCAATGCTCGACGATCGTCGAGCATTGGAGCCGAAGGTCGATTTCCCGGAACAGCGTGGCGCAGTAGTAGACCAGCACGCGGTGCTCGACATCCACCAAGTGCACCCATTCGCCGCACAGCGCTTTGCTGATCTTCCATTTGCGACCTTTCACCTCAATCTTCCCTTGCGGATCTACTTTCAGCACCCAAGCTCCCGAAGGATATTCCCAGCGCGGTGGTTGCGCTTCGTAGCGCCGACGGCTGGGACACCACACACTGGCGGGAGTCTTCATGTGTAATGCTTCGTGCGGCCAACATGGTTGTGTTCCCATCGGTAGGCATCCAGCCAAGCTTGCAGATGTTGTTCAGGAAAACCTCTGTGGTTCAGCGCTCGCTGCAGCGACCCGTGAAATCGCTCGACTTTTCCCTGCGTCTGCGGGTGCCGTATGCCGCTCCAGCACAATCGAATCCCTTGGCGCATCAACCACAGCGACAGTTTGGTTCGGCCTGACGGCGCTTGCTGGCTCCACCACGGCGTGCCGTGATCCATCAGCATGGCTTCCGGAACTCCGCAGCTATAAAACGCTGTTTCCAGTTGCTCTCGCACGGGCTGCCCGTCAGTGTTGCCATTGGCCGCCAGAAGGATCACGTAGCGGCTATGATCGTCGAGCACCGACAGAGGACCGACTGGCTGCGGCCATCCCTTAGGTCCCTTGAAATCCATCTGCCACAATTCATTGGGCTGCTCGCGCTCAAATCGCTGCAGGGCTGCCGGGTGTTGGTCTACTTGTTTTACCAGATCGTGACGCAGCAGAATGCGATGGATCGTGTTCCGTGCCAGATCAACGCCTTCTCGAACCAGCACAACTCGCAGCTTGCGTGCACCCCAGTCGGGATAACGAAGGCGCACCTCGATTACCCGTTGTTCTAGAGCCGCGTCCGTGCGTCCCGGACTAGCCAGCGGCTTGCGGCTGCGCTCCGCAATCCCTTGCACGCCGTGCCGCTGATACCGCTGCAACCATAAGTATCCGGTCGGACGTGAAATGCCAAATTCCTGACACAAAGAACGAAAAGGTTTCGACTTCCGTGCGGCTGCCACTACAAACTCCACCCGCTGCTCATGAACATCCATAGTCCTCCACGGCATCCCCCACCTCCGGCGCGTGAAACGCGCCGAAGTGTAAAGGATGTCCCGGGACAATCTGTAAAGGATGTCATGGGGCTGAACATTTTAAGGGTGCGGGTGTTGACTCTTCGTCCGGATGTTCGATTCTTCTCTACCTCCTCGAACCGAATCAATTCGAATTTTCCCTTGCCCTCTCCCAGCGTAATTCGCCCAACTACTCCAAGGCCAGTCCTTCGCATGTTCCACCAGCTTTCTTTGCACCGGATTTGCGTGCATGTATTCCAGCTTTTCCTTCAGTTTCTTCTCACTCCACACATTGAAATCATAGAATCGTCTCTGCCAAAAATGCGCCTCTTCCTCTGTACTCCCCTCGAATGGAAGCGACAACTGCCCATCCGCCACTACGCCTGCGGTTCTTCAGCAGCGCCCGCGCAACCTTCTGTTTCAGCACCTGCAAAATCTTCGAGGGGGTTTTCTTACCCGCTTCGCTGATCAGCAAATGTACATGTTCCGGCATCACCACGTATCCGACTAACCGAAACTCATGTCGTCGCCGAACTTCGGCCAAAATCCTCACGAAGCAATCCCGCCTTCGAGCCGTTCCGAGCAACGGTCTCCTCCGATAACAACTGAACGTAATGAAATGCAGATCGCCCTGTCCGTAGTGTCGCTTGAGAGGATTACCCATACGCTCTGGAAAGTGCACAGCGAGGAAAAACCCGCACCCTTAAACTGTCTAGTCCCAAGACATGCCTTACATTTTGTCCCTAGACATCCTTTACACCGGGATTGGGTTTGGGGGCAGGGCTCCAATGCTCGACGATCGTCGAGCATTGGAGCCGAAGGTCGATTTCCCGGAACAGCGTGGCGCAGTAGTAGACCAGCACGCGGTGCTCGACATCCACCAAGTGCACCCATTCGCCGCACAGCGCTTTGCTCATCTTCCATTTGCGACCTTTCACCTCAATCTTCCCTTGCGGATCTACTTTCAGCACCCAAGCTCCCCGAAGGATATTCCCAGCGCGGTGGTTGCGCTTCGTAGCGCCGACGGCTGGGACACCACACACTGGCGGGAGTCTTCATGTGTAATGCTTCGTGCGGCCGAACATGGTTGTGTTCCCATCGGTAGGCATCCAGCCAAGCTTGCAGATGTTGTTCAGGAAAACCTCTGTGGTTCAGCGCTCGCTGCAGCGACCCGTGAAATCGCTCGACTTTTCCCTGCGTCTGCGGGTGCCGTATGCCGCTCCAGCACAATCGAATCCCTTGGCGCATCAACCACAGCGACAGTTTGGTTCGGCCTGACGGCGCTTGCTGGCTCCACCACGGCGTGCCGTGATCCATCAGCATGGCTTCCGGAACTCCGCAGCTATAAAACGCTATTTCCAGTTGCTCTCGCACGGGCTGCCCGTCAGTGTTGCCATTGGCCGCCAGAAGGATCACGTAGCGGCTATCGTCGTCGAGCACCGACAGAGGACCGACTGGCTGCGGCCATCCCTTAGGTCCCTTGAAATCCATCTGCCTCAATTCATTAGGCTGCTCGCGCTCAAATCGCTCCAGGGCTGCCGGGTGTTGGTCTACTTGTTTTACCAGATCGTGACGCAGCAGATTGCGATGGATCGTGTTCCGTGCCATATCAACGCCTTCTCGAACCAGCACAACTCGCAGCTTGCGTGCACCCCAGTCGGGATAACGAAGGCGCACCTCGATTACCCGTTGTTCTAGAGCCGCGTCCGTGCGTCCCGGACTAGCCAGCGGCTTGCGGCTGCGCTCCGCAATCCCTTGCACGCCGTGCCGCTGATACCGCTGCAACCATAAGTATCCGGTCGGACGTGAAATGCCAAATTCCTGACACAAAGAACGAAAAGGTTTCGACTTCCGTGCGGCTGCCACTACAAACTCCACCCGCTGCTCATGAACATCCATAGTCCTCCACGGCATCCCCCACCTCCGGCGCGTGAAACGCGCCGAAGTGTAAAGGATGTCCCGGGACAATCTGTAAAGGATGTCATGGGGCTGAACACCTTAAACCCGAAGGGTGCGGCACCCCGTTTGTCACTCTCGGCTAATTGCAGAAGTGGTATGCTCTCTCGGTGCCCGAACGTCAAGAAAAAACAGGAGCCCTCTATGCTCCACCCGCCAGTACCAACGACGGCGTACACTTTGCCGACTCGCTGATCAGCAGGTGCACATGCTCGGGCATCACCACATACCCAATCAGGCGAAACCGATAGCGCTCTCGAATTTTTGCCAGCGCCGCAACGAATGCATTCCTGGCCCGCGCCGTTCCCAAAAGCGGCAATCGCCGGTAGCAGCTAAACGTCAGAAAATGGAGATGTCCTTGTCCGTAGTAGCGCTTCAGTCCTTTCGGCATGGCACCACTCCAAAACCCCCACACGTAACCCCGACGTGTGGGGCACCCCAACATCACATCCTAACCCTCTCCTCATCTATGAACATGGTATATTCGCCGTGATGACTTCAGTCCACGCAAAAAAAACAGATCATGGAAACGCGTCCGGGCCACCCGCCGGCACGCTGTTCTTTCTCCATAGCTTTAGTAATTACTCACCAGGTTTTGGAACGGGATCCTCCGACGGCCAAATGACCATCTTCATGCACGAGCAGGAGCATGCGGCAAATCACTCCCAGACCTTAGACCACACTATCGATTCCAACTACCCGCTAGATAGTCAAAAGATCAACGGGCGTTGCCATCCTCAAATCCAACAGGAGAGTTCTCCCATAGCGGGAGCGTTAACACCACCATGAGGCGTATAATACTAAACAGTACCGTAATTGCAGCATGCGCTCTCGCATTGCTGCTCCCGCTCCCTCCTTGTCTCAGCAGCATTCCTACAACCTCGGAGTGCGGCGAGGGTGTGGACGTCCAGATCACACCGGACAAGCACGTTTATTCTGCAGGTGCAACTGCGCGCGTGGAATTTCTAGTCACAAACGGGGGCGACACCCCGCTTTTTCTGTTCAAGAACATAAACCAATGCAGCAGCCCCCTTGGATGGCTCTCTTTGCGAGTTCGCAGTCCCCACGACACGAAGGTTCCGGGCCTTGAATGCGCAGTCGACTATGATATGAACGAGGTTCACCCCGCCCAAGAACTGAGTGACTCAAAGTATGGGATCGTCTTAGGAAAAGACGAAGTCTTCGGGAGGTGGCAGGAGTATAAGCTCCCAAAAGACAAGGGACCATATCGGCTGCAAGGCGAAATCGGACAAGTGGGGTTCCTGACTCAGGATCAGGAAAAGGAACTCACAGAACACCGTATGAGGATACTGCGTCATACATGCCTGTCGCCGATCGTCACGATTAAAGTCAAATAGGCCTGGAAAACGGGGACGGGAACGTGTGAAGAAATTGGCGGGTGGGCGACCCTAAGCGTCAACCAGATTTTGACTTAGCTTTTTTTGGGGTGGCCCATTCTTTGCGGTTTTTGCAAAGCGTGGGTCACTCGCCTCTGATTTCGCCCTCTTGATTTTTCCAGACATTCCCACAGCCATGTCAAATGAGTTAGCCTCCGCCCAACCCTTTAAAATCCTTCAACTTCCGCCAGCTCCATTCGAATGCCAATTCAGTAATTCAGAAGGCTATTGACAGTCGGTAACTATCGTGCTATCATTGCCTATGTTCGCCTCCAATCCTACCCTTCCAACTCTTCCAGAGCCTCCCGCCTCTCGCTCGTTACCATTTCATAAAAACCTCTTCCGCTTAACCCGTTCAGAATCAACACTTCTGCAACTGTTGATTCCACTCGGCTTTAACTCCTGTATCAGCAATGCTTACAAAAAACCCGGAGGGGGCTCCCCGCTTTTGGGCCCAAAGTTTTGCAACTCGTCACTATCCTCATCTCGGCGTGCGGCGCACGCAGGAATTCCCGCAACTCGCATCCTTTCATGGGCTTATTTCATAACTTCTGTACACCCCGGCGTGGGGGGCCCCTACCCCTCCTCCAACACCAGACTTCCCCGCGCCAACTCGCGTTACACTACAAACGTGATGCTTGCCACTACGATTCTGGATACGCATTGGATGGGGCGGCCACGATCGATTGCGGCGGTTTTGCTCGAATCCGGAGGGCATCGCGCGATCATCGACCCGGGGCCTGCTTCGACTCTTCCGAAGCTGCGCGAATTGCTCGGCGTGCGCGGCATCGGCGTTTCGGATTTGAACGCCATTTTGCTGACGCACATTCATCTGGATCACGCCGGGGCGACCGGCGCGCTGATCAAAGAAAACCCCAACCTCGAAGTTTACGTTTACAAAGCGGGAATGCTGCACCTGGCCGACCCTTCCAAATTGCTGGCGAGCGCCGAGCGGCTGTGGCCAGGGGAATTGGGGAATTTATTTGGCGAAACGCTGCCGGTGCCCTTTGGAAATTTGCGCATTCTTAAAGGCGGCGAGACGCTCGCCCTCGGCAGCCGCAACCTGGACGTTTTTTATACGCCTGGCCACGCATCCCACCACGTTTCCTATTTCGATTCTTCGGATGGCACGGCGTATGTCGGCGACACGACGGGATTTCACATCGAAGGCCAGCCATACGTGGTTCCGCTTGCGCCGCCGCCGGATATCGATCTCGAATTGTGGAACGCGTCGCTGGATGCCATCGAGGCTCGTAAGCCGGCGCGTCTTTTCCTGACGCACTTCGGGTACTCGAATGATCCCGCGGCGCATATCGCGGAGTACCGCGCAAATTTGCGGCGCTGGGGCGCACTGGCAGCGAAGATCCAGCGCTCGGCCGCCGATGAACGCAGCGCGCTCGAGGCGTTCGTCGCTGCAACTGGTGCGGAGATCAGCAAGCACGTCACCGGCGCCGAAGCCGAGCATTACATCTTCAATTGCGGGCTCAATCTTTCCTGGCTGGGACTTGCGCGCTACCAGCGCAAACGCGCGGACGCCGCCGCAGCCACTCCGCCGCGAACAGGCGCGCCGCCAAAGTAGCATTCGAGTTGGTTTCTTGTGAGATTTGGCGTGACCGACGGGAGCCTGATTTATTTCATGGCCTGAAGAGCCGGTTCGAGCCACGAAAAGAGAAACTGGTTGATGCCCGGAAACTGCGCGGCGAGCAAACTAAAAACTGGAATCACCGCGGCAGACGCGAACTTCAACCAAAAATCCATCCCCAATTCTCCCGGTGTCGTGGACGTCAGCCGGCTGAGGATGGCGTCGCGATGCATTTCCGCGTAGACGTATCCGACCACCGCTCCCATCACGAGCAGCAGAACAACGGCGAGCGTTTGCAAGGCAAGATGCGGCTCGAAGGGATAGACGTTCATCGAGAGCACGATAAAGACGTAAATTCCGCCGGCGGAGATCACCAGGGTGCGAATGCGGAGCAACACGCTCACCAGAAAGTTGACGTACAGCAGCGCTACGTATTCCTCCGCCATCGCGCGATAGGCGGACAACGGCGAGGGGGTAATTTGTTCGCCCGAGGAGACCACCGGAGTGGCTTCTTCATTCCAGATGGGGATCAGCACGCCGTTGAGAAGCGAGGCCGCCGTCTTGGCCATTTCTTTCTGGAGCGATTCGACGCCGCGCATGAGATCGTTCAACTCTTCGCCCTTTTTGGAATCCGCGTCGAACCACAAAGTTAGTTTTTTCCAGAGTCCGAGCTTCGCAGAGCCTTTATTCGTTGTTTCGTTTGCGAAGATTTTCACGTAAACGTCGAATACGCTCTGCCTGATGTTGAGTGCCTTTCTGATTTGCAGGCGCGCGCTATGCCGGGCGCTGTCGGCGATCGGCGTGTTCCAATTTTCCACCATGCCGAGGAGCCGGGTAAGATTCTCCATCGCGCGGCCCATCACCTTGTATGTTTCCCGGAGCGTGCTTCCTCCTGGATTCCAGAACGAGTGCCAGGAAAGATCCTTCATACGGCTGAAGGCGGAACGCAGCGGGAGCCGGTCCAGCCCGGCGAGGACCTGATGGCATTTTTGCCAAGTTCTGGCGAGTTTCAACAAACAGCCGAGAAATACGGCAACCATCAGGCCCAGGATCGCCGTGTATGCCCAATCAAATGCCGTGCCTTCAACGGACTGCACTGGAAGGTCGCGATGAAGCGCAATCAGCGCAACCGCGGCCAATCCAATCACGGGAAGCAGGACTGGCCATGAAAAATAAAAGGGATGAGCTGTTTTTCGCAACACTTCTCCTTCCGCGTCGCTGATGCGGTAGGAATCGTCGGGGAGATTATCTTTTTCAGGCAATCGGGGCCGCCGCAGATCGACCAGGCACACTCCGCGCAAGCTCAGCCACATCCACCAATAGGCCGCGCCGATCAGCAAGAGCACGGGAAGCACGGGCGATACACCGGAAGTGATATGCAGCATCCTGGCGGACCAGTAGACGTGCAATTTTCCTGATGGAATCCAGGTTAGAACAAACTGAAAACCCGTCATCAAGAAGACAAGGAATGCAAACAGGTAAGCCACGCGGGGTTGTTCTCGCAGGCTGCGCAAATCATAGAATGTGATGGCCACAAAAACGGGATACGGCAGCCACATCAGGTAAGTGAATCCGGGAAATCCGGCCCACTCAACGCGGGGATTTCTCGTACACATCACCAGGACAAATGCAGAAGCCAGCGCGAGGGCGCCCAAAGCCAAAATGATGGCGCCACGGCAATCCGTATTTCTGGTGAACTGCGCGCGGTCCTCGGAGTCCGCCAGCATCGTACCCGTCCAACTGAACACCGCGTGAATGGCCAACAGGATCAAACAAAGGCAGTACGCAATGTTCCAGGCAGGAGGCGTATTAAGCTTTGTTTCCCACGGGTCCGCAGAAGACAGAAGACCATAGGTATTTGCGGAGCCCGCCGCTGGTTCCAGCGTGCTGGCGGGCTTTCCGTCGGGATCGAGGGAAGCGATGGGAATTTGTCCATCCTCCGATTGAAGATCCCTGTCGTTGAGCCCAGCGATGGGCCAAAAGCCATCGCGCCCTAGAATCGTCAGCCACAACAGCGGGCGCTCCTGACAGTAGTCCGCCGGAGAATCCGCCGAAGCTACGAGATGCGGCGATCCATATTCCGCATAAGGAGCGAAGGGAACGGTGAGGTTGTTCAGCCCCGAGGCAGGACTTCCGGGGTGCGATTGACTCGGCGAAATTCTTTCGTTCAATACGGCGGCGGGACTCCACCCCTGCTTCGCTTCGTCCTCAATGGAAAGAAGTCCGACGGTAGCGTTGAAAGTTCCCTCGCTTAAACTACTCACAAACAGCCGATCCTCGTGCCAACGGATGGATTCGGATTGCCGGCAGAGCCGATCGCCCAGGCCCGGCACCAGGGAATAAGTGTTCAGGCCCAGGACGCCCCGCAGCGCCGGATCGCCTTCTCTTGCGAAAAGCAAATCGGGGGCGGTGATGACCACGCGGCCTTGCGCGTAGGCTTTGCGAAGATAGCTCGCGAGAAAGAGTTCATCGAGGGGATCGCTGGCGAGCAGCAGAGTGAATTTGATCTTATGCTTTTGGAGCTCGCTGACGATACCGAGCATCACGGCTTCCTGGGAAAGGGATGTTTGCGCGACGGCATAGGGCGCAACGCCGTCGTCGTCGCTTCCGTTTTCATCCAGATTCATGGGGAGCGTCGCGACTCCGGACGCGCTGCTCCGGGTCGACTGCTGCGCAGCGGCTTCTTTCTGATACGCGGAACGGAAGTAGGAGATCTCTCTCGGAAAATGGAGCTTGAGGATGTTCTGGTCCAGCTCACCAGGGCTGCTTGAATCCGACAAGCCTTCTGGGCCTGCGGGGCCTGGCGCGCCGAAGACAGTCTCGTCTTCAGAAAGAATCGCGACTTCCTGGGGAAGGTAGCCGCGATTGGAGGCAAACTGGAGAAATACTTCGCGCGCGAAATTGTCATTTTCCTGGAAGGAAGCGAAATGAGAGGCGGCGTCAAGATGTTGCTCGAACCAGTGCATGCTTTCCGTCGCGGTCACCGTCCCGCTATAGATAAATTTCTCGTTCGAGATTTCTCCTACTTCTGGTCTCTTCAGTTCCTGCTGAAGCGATTCCAGCGAGCCCGAAAAAGACGGACCCATAATCAACAAAGGCGCCTGTTTTAGCTCGGCGAGTGTCGCGGAAACCTCGCGCGGCTTTTGAGTTTGCTTATTCTTGCCGCTTGCCGCGCTGAGGGCTCCCCGAAGCTGCAAGATAATGTTCACGGCGTTGCGGAATTGTTCTCTGTTTACGCCCGCGGTCGGAGTCTCGCCAACCACCAGCACAAAGAGCGGTCCTTTCGCCGTCCTCCCGTTTCCGATGGAGGACTGTTCCAACGCGTGTGAATTGCCGGAAGGCTGCTGTAATTGGGACGGCGCTGCGTCGCTCTGCGGCGGGCGGAAGATGAGCAGTCCTGGATAGGCTTCTCTTTGATTTTGCTCTTCAAGCTCTTCCTGTCTGCTCTTCAGGTCCGAAGGCTCGGCGAGCGGCGTGCGATCCCACGGCATGATCGCCCGGTCGAAAATGAAGCCTTTCATCTGCGCGGCTTGCTGAAGCGCTTCCGCGCTGCGATCGAAGAAGAGTCCCATGCGCGTGTGCACGGGATCGGGAAAGATGGCAATGACAAATTGCGCCGGCTCGGGTTTCGACCGGCTGGGAGTGGACTGCAGCGCTTCAAAATAGGACGCGAGGTTAGCGCCGGCGCCGTGGCCCGCTTCCTTGACTCCGTAAAACTCTTCGATTTTTCCGGCGAATTTCGCGAGGTAAAGGATTTTGGGAGAATCCTTCTCGTTCTTCGTATCCTTCGTTTTCCCTGGGGCTTCACCTCCCTGCGTGAATGGGGCGGATGCTCCCGGCTCCGTCATGCGCAGCATTCCGCCGACGAGCAACAACGCCGCGAAAAGGAGGCTACCTCTCTTCATGCTGTACCAGTCCGAAGGAACTCGAGGAACTCCGGCTCGCAGGCGATTCCCGGCCTAAAGCCCTCAAGGAAATAACCGGCCGACTGCGGAGCCGCGAGCGAATCTGGACACCTATGGAAAAGTAGTGCGCGAAAAGCTGCTAGCGTTTCATCAGAGCTTGTATTTATTGGGCAGGATAGCGAGCCCGCGATGGCAAACGCGCAGTGGGGGTCGCCGGAGATGAAATCGGTTAAGCGGTCGTTCCTGACGACGAATCGGAAGCCGAATCGGAGGACGCTTCCGAGGAGGAAGCTTCGGGCGTCTCAGCCGCGGGTTCAGTCGCCGATGCTTTCGGGGATTCCAGCCGCGCGGCGAGAACCTCCACCAGCAAATCCACAAGCTTTCTAGCGCCGCTGCGGTCGGGGTCTTTGTCCGGGTTGTACTGCGCGACATCCAGTCCGAGAAGATTTTTGTGTTTCGCGATTTCGCTAAGAACCACGCGCAGATCATCCAAACGCAGGCCACCGCTGGCGGGCACATTTACCGCGGGAAATTCATCCGCAGCAATAACGTCCGTATCGAGATGCAGGACGAATTCATGCGCGTCGGCGTGAACGTAAGCGAGCGCGTCGCGCGCCGCAGCGCTGGCGCCCTTGGAATGAACGTCCGCCGCATCGATATGGCGCATGGGCGATTTGTTGAGGAATTCCTGCTCGGGCGGATCGACCCGGTCCAGGCCGAAGAGCGTCACGTCCGGTTCGCGCACCAGCGGCGACTCGCCCCAGAAGCGCACCAATTCCGGAGCGCCGCGGCCAATCACGTGGGCCACAACCATGCCATCAATGCGTCCGGAAGGAGTCGATGCAGGTGTGTTCAAATCCGCATCACGATCAAACCACAGTAGGTTGACGTGCTTGTAGTAGCGGCGGACGCCAGTCAGCAGTCCAATGACTTGCGCGCAATCGCCGCCAAGCACCAGAACGAGCGCGCCGCTTTTTATAGCGATCTCGGCGCGAACCTTTAGATCATTCAGGCCCGCGACAATCTCCTGCAAATTGCGCGCGCGCTTGTGTTCGTCATCGTCGGCGAAAAGCCTCGGCGCGCAATCACCGTGGTCGATCACTTCATAGCCAGCGCTTTGCAAGCGCTCGACCAATCCCGCGGCTCGCAACGCCGCGGGCGCTTTCTCACTTCCTGCCAGAAAGGCAGCCGCGCTCGACGGCGCGCCTATCAAGGCAATCTTCTTCGGCTGACGGACGATTTTGACCGCCAAAGTTTGCTCCTTGTGTTGTGTTTCCCCGCCATCGCGCTGGGCCGATTGCAAACCGCACGGGCCTAAAGCCCGCGCCTGAGTACCGATAACGCTAAAAAGACTTCAGCGCCGCGGCGCCGCGGCAATCGTGGCCAGCTCCGGAGGCAGCGTGAAGCGCACGTCCTCGCGGATCAAATCGAGGTCGCGCTGATCCGTAAAACCGCATTCCGCCAGGCGCTGGCTGACCTGCTCGACGAGCACTTCGGGAGCAGATGCGCCTGCGGTCAAACCCACCCGTCCGACACCTTCGAGCCACTTCACATCAATATCGGCGGCCGAATCGATGAGTTGTGCCTTCACGCCGCTGCGCTGCGCCACTTCCACGAGGCGATTCGAATTCGAGCTGTTCGGCGAGCCCACAACCAGGATTAGGTCTACGTCTTTGGCTACTTGTTCGACGGCTTCCTGGCGGTTCTGCGTGGCGTAGCAGATGTCATCGCTTGCTGGGCCTTTAATCAACGGGAACTTTTGCCGCAGCCGCGACACAATTTCTTGCGTGTCGTAGAGGCTAAGGGTGGTTTGCGTAAGGAAGGAAAGCTTTTCGGGATCGTTCACTTCGAGAGCGTCCACGGCTGCCACCGAATCCACCACGATGGTGCTGTCCGGGGCTTCGCCGGAGGTACCGACGATTTCCTGGTGGTCTTTGTGGCCGATCAAAATGATAGTGCGCTTTTCGCGCGCGAACTTCAGGGCCTCGAGATGGACTTTGGTGACCAGCGGGCACGTCGCATCGATTACTTTCAGTGCGCGGTCCTTGGCTTCCTGACGGACCGGCGGAGGAACGCCGTGGGCGCTGAAGACCAGGACGGCGCCATGCGGCACGTCGGCAATGGACTCGACGAAAATCGCCCCGCGGCGGCGCAACTGCTCGACCACATAAGTGTTATGCACGATTTCGTGATGGACGTAAACTGGCGCGCCGTAGGCTTCCAGCGCCAGCTCGACGATATCCACCGCCCGCACCACGCCCGCGCAGAACCCCCGCGGCCGGACCCTCAGCAATACCTTCCCATTTGTAGCAGTCTGCATCGTTATCCTATGTGAGTAATTTCTGAAGACTCTATCATACCTTACGGCCTGCCTGGACCGCACCGGGTTTCCTAATCGTGGAGCGGGGTCGTTTCAGTACGCCAGCGCTGGGCAGCGATACTAGTGGGAATTCCAGGAGCCACTTCTGATACGATTGGCGAAGCGGAGCCACTCATGAAACGAAGCTGGAATCTGCGGATCTGGGTTGGATTTGTTCTATGCGCCGCGGCTTTCGTCAGTTATTTCACGATTTTTATCCGATATCCCTTCACCCGTGATTTCCCGTGGGCCACTCTGCTGCTCATGGCTGCTGGCCTGTTTCTGCTAGCCAGCGGCATCTCGAAGGCTTTTCGGCAGCCACGCGCCTACCGTGGAAAAATCAGCGGGAGCATTCTTGGAGTTCTCGCGGTCGGGATAGTTGGATTCTTCCTGCTACTGACTTTTTACTTGGGCAGAAAGCTTCCAGCGGCCCACGGCGCCCCTCATGTGGGCGAGACTGCGCCGGATTTCACGCTTCCGGATTCGAAAGGCAATAGCGTGACGCTTTCGAGCCTGGTCAATTCTCCTTTTGCAGCGGGCGACCAGTCTGCGGCGGGAGTTGCGTCCGGCCGGACCGCCGCGGTTGTCCTGATTTTCTATCGCGGCTATTGGTGACCATTCTGCAACTCCGAGTTACGGAGCTTCGAAGAGCGACTGCCAGAGTTTAACGCCCGCAAGATTCGTGTGATCGGTATCAGCGTGGACACGCAACAAGAGTCGGAGCACCTGCGTGAGACGGCCAGGTATACTTTCCCCATTCTCTCCGACGCCAAAGATGATGTGATTCGCCGCTGGGACCTGGTGCATCTGCACGGGGGAGTTGATGGAGCGGACATTGCGCGCCCCGCTGAATTTCTGATTGACCCGAGCGGCAAGGTGACTTGGGTGAATCTCACGGAAGATTTGTTCGTGCGCGCCCGGCCGGAACAGGTTTTGCGAGCGTTTGACGCCGCAAGCGCCTCGAAACAATAGCCGTTCCTACGCCGAGGAACTCGCGCTCGGTGACCTGAGAGCCACACGTAAAGAAAAGCTAGAGTGCTACTGACCGAAGTAATAGCCGTCGCGGGCTTGAATGATAAGGTCTTTCTGCTTGGGGACGGTGAGCAGTAACTTGTGATACCCAACTGTGTTGCCCTTGTCCGGGGTATAGGCGAGGCTGTACTGGTTGCGTAAGTCTTCCTGAATCTCGGCGTAAATCTTGTCTACTGTTTCCTTCTTGGTGGCCTTGAAAAACTGCCCGCCGGTTTCCTTGGAAATTTGCTCAAGGATTTTCTTGCCGTCGGGGCGCTCTTCTTGCCGAGGATACCTGCCGCCGCGGCCACCGCCCATGCCACCGCGTCCCCCCATTCCAAATCCACCCGGGCGGCCATAGTCTTCATCCTCGTCGGCGAAATAGATGGAATAGACGATGGTATCGGCGCGCTGCGCGGTAGCGATAGCTTCGGCTAAGGTTTCCCTGCTGCCGTGGTCCACGCCGTCTGTAAGTACGATCAGCGCTTTGCGGCCCTGCTGCTTGCTCATGAGCTCGTCGGAAGCGAGGAAAATCGCGTCGTAGAGCTGCGTTCCGCCGCCGTGCATGTGGCCGCCCTGACGGCCTCCGCCTCCCGAGCCGCCATATCCACCGTTTCCTCCGCCGCCGCTGCTGCTTCCGCCGGCGTCGGATTGCGGCGTCGCCAGCGACTGCAGCGCGGCCTGCAACTTGGGCCGCGAAGGAGTGAAATCCTGCAACAGTTCGACCTGATGGTCGAAGTGAATCACGAACGCTAAATCCTTGTCCTGGCGGAGCAATTGATCAAGAAAAGTGTAGCTCGCGCTGCGCTCCTGGTCCAAAACTTTGCGCTGGCTCAAACTGGTATCCACCAAGAGGCCGAGGCGGAGAGGCAGATCGCTTTGGTGTGCAAAATAATTGATGGCTTGCGGACGGCCGTCTTCATCCAGTTCGAAATCGTTCTTGGTGAGGTCTGGGATGATTTTGCCGTGTTTATCGCGAACGGTGGCCAGCACGCTGACGGTTTTAACCTCGACGGCAATCTTTGGCTGCGCTTCCTGCGGGCGCTTTAGCTCTGGCTGCGCTTGCGCTGGTTGCTGTGCTGACGGCGCCGGCGGTGGTTGTTGCGCGCGAAATTCCTGGGCCGCCAGCGCCAGAAAGAAAAGCATGGTCAGAAGCATGCCGCAACGCAGCAGAAATCGCCTCCTTTTTGAAAACTGAGACGAACGAGGGCTCGAGCGACGAGTCGAATAACGAGAAGCGGTATGGGCAGAATGGTTTTTCATGCTTTTCCAGGTCGAGACAGAGCTGTACCGCCGCCCTCTAATGGCTAGTTCACTCATCCGCAGCAGAAAGTTCCCGTGCGCTTGATGATTGGACGCCCATCCGCACGTTTTGGTTTGCCCGCGTCTTTGCGGCGGGTTCCGCGGCGTTCGCTGCGAAATCCACGGACTCCGGGTCCCTGAGCCGCTCGCCAAATTGGTCCTCCACGAATCAGGCGATGCGGCTGTACCATGCTCAACTCATGAACACAGAAATGTTGATTGAGCCCGTCACCCTGGAAGGGCGCCACGTACGCCTCGAGCCTCTTTCGCAGGCTCATCAAGCCGATCTCAGCGCCGAGGGCCTGGACGAGGCGTTGTGGCGCTGGATTCCCGTTCCCGTGCGCACGCCCGAAGAAATGTCTGGCTACATTCGGACCGCTCTGGATGAGCAGGCGCGCGGCGTATCACTGCCGTTTGCGCTGATCGAAAAAGCCGGCAACCGCGCGATTGGCAGCACGCGCTATGGGAATATCGACCACGCACATCGCCGCGTGGAGATTGGCTGGACCTGGATCGCCGCGGCTTGGCAGCGCTCGGCTGTCAACACAGAGGCAAAGTACCTCTTGCTGCGCCATGCTTTTGAAACGCTCGGCTGCATCCGCGTCGAGCTGAAAACGGATTCTCTCAACGAGCGTTCCCGCACCGCGATTCTACGCATCGGTGCCCGCGAGGAAGGGACGTTCCGCAATCACATGATCACGGCCAGCGGCCGCGTCCGGCACACCGTTTATTTCAGCATCCTCGATTCGGAATGGCCGGCCGTGAAGTCTCGCTTGCAAAACATGCTGCTCCCCTGAACCTGTGTTTTTTCTGAGCGACGCCGCTTGGCTGAACAGCGATGCTAGCCAGGCGTTTACCAATGCACGTCAAGAATCATTCCAGTTGGGGTGCCCGCGAGCACCTTGGGTAGACTAATAAACAGGCGTCGAGCGATAGTTCCGCTCGTGCCCGTGTCGAGGCCCGGCTACGCTGCCGCAGAACAGGTGTCTTGGGAAACCACAGGCGCGCCGCCTGATTTCGCCCCAAGACTTGCAGCGGACAAAGTCATTTTACGGAGAGTCCTGTGCCTGCTTCCGATCCAAGCAATCGCCGTCGCAGCGAGCGAGTGATGCTGCAGATCCCGGTTACGGTCATTGCCGAGACGCCGGACCACACGCATGTCAGGGAAGAGACGCGCACGTTGGTCGTGAACGCGCATGGGGGCCTGATGAAATTGAAGGCCGAACTGCTTGTGGGGCAGCCGTTTGCGCTGGTCAGCCCGCAAACCGGAGCGGAAGAGAGATGCCGCGTGGTGCGCATCGATCAGCCGAGCCCGGACTATTTTGCAGTGGCGTTTGAGTTTGACCGCCCTTCGCCGAAATTCTGGCCGGTCGTTTTTCCGCCCGCGGATTGGGAAGTACCGAAGGCCCGATGAATTGGCATTTCGACTGAGAATAGAACCAGCGCGCAACCATTTCCCGGCCGCAACTATCCTAAGAATGCGGGGTTCAACAAAATAGGGATAGATATTTTCATGGAGGCTTTTCAGATGCGGAATTTGCGCCAAATACGATCAACACGCGGGCTTTTGATTTTAGCAGCCGTGCTTTCCGTAATTCTCGTGGCGGGCTGCGATGAGTATGTCCGAGTCATACGCGACCATGACGTCCGCATCCCGAGAAACGCAACTTGGGCTTGGCGGCCAGCCGTGCAGGAAGCTGCCGCGCGTGACAATCGCGCCGTGACTTCGCGTGACGAAGCCGCGCGCAACCAAACTCCTCGCCGCGAAGCCGCAGCCGATGATGCGGTCGATCGTGAGCGCGTGAAGACTGCCATCGAGCAAGCGCTCGCCTCGAAAGGGTTCAAGCAAGTTCCGGACCCAGCCGCGGCTGATTTTTTGGTGGACTATAAATTTGCGGTCAAGCGCGGCAACGAAGTCGTGCCCACGGCCTACCCTGGCGCCTATCCGGGCCTCGTGTGTGGGCCGTTTCGTTGCTGGCAAACCTGGGGCTATGGCCCTTCGTATGCCGGCTATGAAAATATCCGCTTCCGCGAAGGCACCATCGTTTTCGATTGGATGCAGCAATCCCCCCGACACCTGGTGTATCGCGCCATCGGCGCAAAACCAGTACGCTACGATGCCTTTTCACTTACACAGAGCGACATCAACAGCCTCGTTCATGCCTTGCTGAAGGATTTGAAGCCGGGCAAGTAACGCACTTCGCGCGCTGCATCTTTTCGCCGGTGTGGGACAGGCATTTGCACCTGTCTCTTTTCTTTCCACACGGCCTCTCGATGGGTTAGAGCGAATTCTTTGCCAACACTCAGCAGTTAGTGCAGCAAACCGAACACGACTACGCTGTTCGGTGTTCCGACGTAGACTTTACCGTTGGCCACCATCGGGGTGACGTACTTGTTGTCGCTGAACTGGTCGCGGTTGTTAGCCGCTTGATTCGAATTATAGAGTTCGTTCGTCAGGTTCGTCGCGTTGTAAGCGTGAAGCACACCCGTCGAGCCGTTCTCCACGGCCCACACGATGGCGTTCGTCGTGCCATTCGCCGAAATACTCGGCGTCGTTCCCGGATAGGCGAAGCTTTCGGAGCTCTGCGTCGCTGGTGTTGCCGCGAGTTGTGCATCTACGATCGGGAAGGATTTCAGATGGTCGCCCACCGCGCCGTAGTAAACTGTGTTATTGAAGTAGCTGGGCTTGGACCACACGCCGCCGCCGAGCTGTCCGCTGATCTGCTGATAGATGTTGTCCTGGCCGCCGTTGAACTTTCCCAAGTTGTCGCGATCCACCACATAAATCACCGAGTCCTTACCGGAGCCGACCGCCAGATGACGCGTGTTCCCGCTGGCGTCCACCAGGTCCGGCAAAAGCAGCGGTCCGCCCGAGCCGAAGTCCGTGTCGCTATCCGATTCGGCAACAGTATTTAGCGGTGTGAAGTAATCGAGTAGAGTGATGGGCGCGGTCGAAGTGAGTTTCACGTAACAATTCCCGCAATTCGCATTCGTTGGAAAGCCGCTGGCGTTCAGAGTGGTATCGAAGTCCCCGTTCCCCACCATGAAATAAATATTGCCGGAGGCGTCTGCCGCGGGCGCCGTTCCGGCCATCCAGATTCCGCCTTCGCTGCCGTTGGGCACGAGATTCAGGACACTCGTTTGCGCAAGGGTGTTCGCGTCGTAAGACATCACCCAGGAAGTGTACGGCCGGGCATCGCAATGCGAAGACCACATTGTGTAAATCGTCGTGCCGATCTCGAGCAAGCCTGGACGTTCCTTATATTGCTTCGGATCGAACACCAAATTGCCGGCGGAGCTGTCGTCGCCGGTGCCAGGGTACGTTGCTTGCACCGTTGTCGGCCCGCCGAAGAGCTCCGCTCCGGTAGTCAAATCCAGTGCGTGTAAACGCTGGTGGTAATTTCCATTGGCGTCCTTAGACATGGCCACCAGATAGATTGCCCCGTGCGATCCGCGCGAGCGGTCAATCACCGGCGTGGACGTCACGCCAATCTGGGGCGTCACCTGACCGCAGCCACGATTGTCGCTGGCCGTTTCGCCGGTGGCCAGCAGCGAAACTTTCCACAAAAAAGTGCCTGTGTTTCCATTGACGGAGTCCGCATCAAACGCATATACGCTGTCGTTCTCCGTCGCCACGTAAAGCACATTTCTCGTTCCCACGGTGGGCATGGCCACAGCCGAGAGATACAACGGTTGCGCGTCCACAAGTCCATCGACGGTGAAAGCGCCAAGCTTGCCAAAGGTCGTCGAATTCACATTCGCCGGCGTGAGAATCGTTTCGTTCAAGTTCTGCCCCGTGCGCAGATTGTCGTAGTGATAGGTGACGACATTGATCGTCGAAGTATTCGCGGGGTTCACGGTCAGCGTGGCCATCGTGCTGGTTTGGCTTCCCAAGGCGTTGCTGACGATCACGTCGAACTTCGCGCCAGTATCGGTCGATGCCGTAGCTGGAGTCGTGTAGGTCGCGGACGTCGCCCCCGCAATGTTCGCGCTGTTCTTCTGCCACTGGTAAGTGAGAGGCGCGGTTCCCGTTGCAGTCACGCTAAAGGTCGCCGTCTGTCCCACGGTCACTGTCTGATTGGCCGGCTGTGTCGTGATCGTCGGCGCCAATGCTGCCGCGTTCACCGTAAGCCTGGCCATCGTGCTTGTCTTACTGCCAGCGCCATTGCTAACTACCACATCGAATTGCGCCCCATTATCCGTGGACGCCGTGGCTGGAGTTGTGTAGCTCGCCGCCGTGGCGCCGGTAATGTTCGCGCTGTTCTTCAGCCATTGGTAGCCGAGAGGCGCGGTTCCCGTTGCGATTACGCTGAATGTCGCCGTTTGCCCGACGGTCACGGTCTGATTTGCAGGCTGCGTGGTGATCGCCGGCGCCACTGCGGCCGCATTCACCGTGAGCGTGGCCATCGCGCTCACGACACTGCCCACCGAGTTGCTTACCAACACATCGAACTTTGCGCCGTTGTCGCTCGCAACCGTCGCAGGCGTCGTATAGCTCGCCGTTGTTGCCCCGCTGATGATCGCGTTGTTTTTGAGCCACTGATAAGTCAGAGGCGCCGTGCCAGCGGCCGTCACGCTAAATGTCACTGCTTGTCCGACCGCCACTGCCTGACTCGCCGGCTGCGCAGCGATAGTCGGCGGCATCGCCTTCGATTCACCGCTCGAACTCTTGGACGCCGTCAGCCCCGCGCAGCCCGCCAGGGCGAGCGCAACAAGAATGCCGCTGAGCTGGAAAACAAGAATTGGTCGGCGCACAAGCGTTACCCCCAAAGCGAATGTCGCGGCGAGCCGGAGACTGGGCCGCAGCCTCGGAAAACGCGAACCGGCCCCACCGGGACACAGCAGCACTACATACACACTCTCTTAGCCCGAGTTTAGTCGCCGCCGAACGGAATTACACCTGAACAGAAGTACAGTTCTCGGACAGAGGAGTATTTTGCAGGAATTTGAACCGGGTACATACGTGCGAGCCCACCTGGGATCCCCTGATTCGTTCCTTGCCTCCGCCGCGCCCTGCCCCTATCCTTTTGTTCCTATGCTCCTCAAAGACCAAGTTGCCCTGATTACCGGCTCGGGCCGCGGCATCGGCCGCGCCATCGCCAAGTTATTTGCCTGGGAAGGAGCACCGGTATTCCTGACGGCGCGGACAGACGCGGAGTTAGCCGCCACCGCGAAAGAAATTTCCGATTCTGGCAGTAGCGCGTACTACTCCGTCGCCGACGTTGCCCGTGAGGCGGATTGCGCGCGCATCATTGAGGAGGCTCGCGCGAAATTCGGCAGGATCGATATCCTCGTCAACAATGCCGGCCACTACGGTCCAGTAGTTCCCGTCGAAGACTATCCCCTCGCCGAATTCGACAACGTCATTGCGGTGCACCTGCGCGCCGCGTTTCTGCTTAGCAAACTCGTGCTTCCGGAAATGTATGCGCGCGGCTCTGGCGTGATTCTGAATATTTCAAGCCTCTCGGCAAAAGCCGCATTCCCGTGGGGATCGGCCTACGCGGCGGCCAAGGCCGGCATGCTTGGCCTCACGCGCATCACCGCTGCTGAAGCTGCTCGCAAAGGCGTGCGCGTCAACGCCATCTGTCCCGGCCCGGTCACTGAAACGCGCATGTCCAAGGAACTCGGCCGCACGCTTGCCGCAAAACTCGGTGTTAGCGCCGAAACGCAACTCGCCGGTTTTCTGAATACGATTCTGCAAGGACGCGGCCAGACGGCCGACGAGGTTGCCCGCGCCGCGCTCTTCCTCTGCTCGAATCAATCCACCGCCATCACGGGCCAATCCATAAACGTGGATGGCGGCGCCGCATTTTTTTAATATTAATTCTCGGATGTGAACCGCAAGGGCACGGTGAGCCGTGCTCGATGGACTTTCCCTTTAACGCGCGGGCCCGGGCAAAACCTGTATCGTCCGCAACCAAGTCTCCACCAGTTGAGGCCAAGCCGTAACGGGCAGGGCCGTGCGACGAAGCCCGTAGCCATGTCCGCCCTGCGTATAAATGTGCATTTCCGCCGGAACCTTGGCGTTCTTCAGCGCCATGAAATACACGATTGAGTTTTCTACATGTACCGGATCGTCCTCCGCTTGCGTGAGAAATGTGGGTGGAGACTGCTCGGTAACATGGATGTCCGCATTGGGAGCAAAATTCTGTTCAGCGATGGCGAGATAGCCCGGGTAGATAATGACGGCAAAATCGGGGCGACAACTCAGCTCGTCAGCGGCATCGATGGGTTCGTAGAGGCGCTTTTCGAAATGCGTGCTTAATGCAGCTGCCAAATGGCCGCCTGCGGAAAAGCCGAGCACGCCGACGCGCTTCGGGTCGATATGCCACTCCGCAGCGTGAGCGCGAACGATGCCGAGCGCACGTTGCGCGTCCTGCAAGGCGGCCGGGGACTTGGGATAAGGCCCAGTATCGGGAACGCGATATTTGAGCAAGACGCAAGTAATCCCCTCGGAGTTCAGCCAGTCGCACACTTCCGTACCTTCGAGGTCAATCGCCAGAATGCGATAGCCGCCTCCGGGAAAAACAACGACCGCGGCGCCCGTATTTTTTCCTTTGGGATTGTAAAGTGTCAGCGTCGGCGCAGAAACGTTTCCGATGCGAATCACTCGCCGCCCCGCCACGAGATTATCCTTCGCCGTCGTCGTGTCGACCTCGGGCGGCAGATTCGCCGGGGCGCCTGGCGCTCCGTGTGGCCACACATCAAGCGTTACGTGCTCTGGCGCTGGCGGCCATTCCGGCTTCTGCGCAAACGCGCTTGCGCACATGGCTGCGAACGCAGCGAGAACAATCAGAATGTGTCGCACGAGGAACTCCTCCCATCGAAATTTGCGGCGCTCGTCGTAGCACTCCGCAACAAGCGCAAGGCCCGGAACTTAGTGCATCTCGTTCTTATAAACAGCCCCGCCCTTCATCACGAATTTCACGCGCGTCAGCTCGGAGATGTCCTTGAGAGGATCGCCGCTTACCGCGACAATGTCCGCCCACTTCCCTGCTTCGATCGTGCCCACCTTGTCGCTCCATCCGAGCAGCTCCGCGGGGACGACCGTGCCGGCGCGAATCGCCTGCATCGGCGTCATGCCATAGTTCGCGTAGTAAACAAACTCATCCGCTTCGTTCACGGCTTTCCAATCAAACCCGCCCGCATCCGTACCCAGCGCGATTTTTACATTTTTCTTCAGCCCCTCTTGGAACGCCGCTTTTTCTGTGTCCACCATCTTCGTCCAAACGCCTCCGCGGCCCGGAGCAACGAAGTTGAGGACAGTGACGGTGGGAACCCAATAGATGCCGCGCCGCGCCACTTCATCCAGTTCCGCATCCGTGAAACCGACGCCGTGCTCGATAGTATCCACGCCCGCGCGCAATGCAGCCGCGATGCCATCGGAACCGATGCAGTGCGCGGCCACTTTCTTGCCGAGCCTGTGCGCTTCTTCGACGATAGCCGCGGCTTCGTCGTCCCTGAAATTCACCATGCTGTGCAGCACGCCGTCATTTCCAAAATGATAGCCATGATCGGAGTAATACTTGATCCAGTCCGCGCCGTACATCACTTGCTCGCGAACCGCTTTGCGCGCGCCTTCCACGCCATCGACGTACTGGACCCCCGTTGGCACTTTCAATTCCCAGGAATAGCCCAGCAACGGATACATCCCCGTGGGAGCCATCGCTCGCGTTGCGACTTGCATGCGCGGCCCGGGAACCTCGCCACGAGCGATCGCCGTCTTCACGTCCACGTCGGCGTACATCGCGCCTTCCGTTTCAACATCGCGGAGCGTGGTGAAACCATGATCGAGAGCAATGCGCGCATTTCGCGCAGCGAGAATCGCGCGGTAGGGCGTGGACTCCTTCAGCAGTTGCACGTCGTAATCATCCGCCGTGATGTCGCCATTCAGCAGCACGTGGGAGTGCACGTCGGCAAATCCGGGAAGCACCATGGCTTTCGAAAGATCGATCACTTCGACGCCGGCAGGCGGCGTGCCTCCAGCGGTAACGGAAACAATTTTGTCTCCTTCGATGACAATCATCGCGTTGAGGATCGGCGTATCGCTCTTGCCGTCAATCAAACGGCCCGCGCGAATCGCGATCTTTTTCGCGGGCGCCGCATCTTTTTCTTGAGCGCGGGTGCTGGGTAAGGACAACAGCAACGAGGACAATGAAATCGCGGCAATTTTAAACGCTGAGATCCGGCGCATTTTGCAATCTCCTGAAGGGATTATGAAGTGCTTTTCGGGGGCAAAGAGTAGCACAGATGAGGCAGACGCGAAGTGCGATGCAAGTTTCAATCACCTGCACGGACTAGATGATATGGAAAAGCTGGCAGGCGAAAGGTCTGGACAATGACTTCAGAAAAGCTTGCTGATTCTGCGCATTGTCGCCGTCCGAACTCAGGTTCCAAATCGCTCGGCAGCGCGAGCTTTCGCTTTAGCCGCTTCCACGACTCGATCCCTTGGCGCCGCGCTTGTTTCCAGCCCGTGAAGAAGTCGCGCCGAGGCAACTGCTATTTCATCCACCGCGGCGAGGAACTGGGCTTCGTTGGCCTTCGATGGCTTATGGATTCCACTGATTTTTCGGACGAATTGCAGCGAAGATGCCCGGATCTCTTCCGAGGTAACGGGCGGCTCAAAGTTGAAAAGTGTTTTGATATTTCTGCACATGGATTAGGCCTCGCGTGCGAAACGCAAACCGTAAGAATAGACAGAGTGTGCCTGTCCGTGATCGGACAGCGGCGGCCGCAAGGCCCTGACTGAATCCCACGAGCGAAAGTTTACTCGGAGCGCAGCGCCTGAATCACGTCGATGCGCGCAGCCCGCGCGGCAGGCAGCGCCGAGGCCGCCACCGCAGCTGCTAACAGAATGAGTGCCGACGCAACTACGGGCACCGCGCTGGGCATTTTCATGTCCAGCAAATAGCTGCCGGCCAGCCTCGCAAGCACATAGCCGCAACCGGCGCCTGCGAGGACACCGATGCCGGCCATCACCGCGCCTTCGCGAATAACTCCGGCCAAGAGCTGGCTCGGCTGCGATCCGACCGCCAGGCGAATGCCAAATTCGCGTGTGCGCGCGCTAACCGAAAACGCCAATACACCTGCGACTCCCACGATTGCAATCGCCAGTGCGACGAGCGCGAAGCCTCCGAAGACGAGCGTGTTGAGTTTCTCCGGAGTCAGCACCTCCGCACGAATGTCCTCCAGCGTGGCTGGGCGTTCGACGGGCTGATCCACCGACAGGTCTCGAATGAGCCTCGTAATGGGCGTAACCAGCGCATGCGGATCCGTGTGCGTGTGCACGAACAGACGGCCCCCGAAAAGTCCCGCCTGCTCCATCGGACTATAGACCGTCATCGTGGGACCGGGGATCACGTGCCCGTCGTCAATATCTGCGACCACCCCGACGATGCGGCGCGGCACGGGTTCGATGCCGATGAACTTAATGACCGGATCGGTCCACATCAGATGGCGGTTGATGGCGTCCTGCCCGGGGAACATGCGCTGCGCGAGCGTTTGGCTGACGATGACCACCGGCTCGACATTTGCGCGGTCCTGGTCGTTAAAATCGCGTCCTTCGAGAAGGGGCACACCCAGAGCGCCAAAATATGCGGGCGAAATCGAACGGTATTGCGAACGAGGGTCCTCCTCGCCGGGTGCGCGCACGTGGCCTTCCGTCGAGAACTGTAAGGCAAACGAAAAGTCAGTGTCTCGCCACGGAGCAGAATCTCCCACCGCCGCGCCATCCACTCCCGGAAGCTCGTCGACGCGGCGAACCGTTTCCTCGTAGAAGTGGTTGATCTGATCGGGCGTCTTTCCGTAAGAGTCTACGGGAACGTTCATAACCAGCACGTGGTGCGTGTCCAGAATGGTGTGCGCCTTTTGCATGTCGAGCAGCGTCTTAAGCAGCATGCTCGCTCCGGCGAGCAGCATGAACGAAGCGGCGATTTGCGTCATGGCAAACAGCCGCAGCCGCCGATTCGTTCCACCGGTGATGCGCACGCTGCCGCTGGCCAGCCCGAAGCCCTGGGAAGAGTTGGCGGAGGGCAGACGCGGGACAAAGGCGAGCAGGACCGCGGAGATGATCGCGAGGCCCGCGCCCACCCAAAGCATGCTCGAATCCACGGTGAGATCGAGCGCGCGGATCGAAAACCGCGAGGCATAGCGCGCTAGAATCGCCACCAACGGACGTGCGCTAAGCACTCCGAGCAGTGCTCCCGCGCCACAGAGAATAAGGCTTTCCGCAAGCAGCGTGCGCCGTAGCGTCGCGGCGCTGGCGCCAAGCGCGGCGCGGATGGCCAGTTCGCCTTCGCGGCGAACGGAGCGCGCAAGAATGAGGTTTGCGACATTCGAACAGGCAATGATGAAGACAAGTCCCGAAGCCGCGAGCAGGACCAGAAGCACGGTTCGCGCGCCGGACGTGACTTGGTCGCGCAGCCGCGTGGCGCTGATCTGCGAATCCGCCTGTTTTGAGTAAGCTTCCGGATGCTCGCTCATCATCGAGCTGTACACCGTCCGCAGTTCAGCGCGGGCTTGCTCAAGCGTTGCGCCGGGCGCCAGCCTCCCGAAGAGTTCGGTCATCCGGTGGACACGGCCAGTGATCATCGTGGCCGAAAGATGGTGCGGGCTCGTCACCACATTGGCAATGATTTCGGTGTCCGCCGGATAAGGAATGCAAGGTTCCAGAACGCCGATGATGGTTCCGGTTCTCGTCCCCATTGCGCCACTGCCGAGGCGAACGGTTTTTCCCAGGACGTTCGGATCGCTGTGGAAGGCAGACGACCAGAACCGGTACGTCAGAACGACGACGCCATCCGCTTTGGGGCCGTCATCTTGCGGGCCGATGAGGCGGCCAAGGACGGGATGAAGGCCCATCACATCGAAGTACGTTCCGCCGACAACGCCAGCGCGGACTTCGCGCGGCTCACCCAGGCCCACCATCACGAAGCCAATGGTCGAGAAGTCTCCAAACTTTGTGATGGTGTGGACTCCCGATTCAATGTCCTTAAGTTCCGGGACGGAGAAATAAGTGTCTGCCGAGCCGATGCCTGGCGCGCTTTGTCGGATGTAGATCAGGCTGTCTTCATCGCTATTCACCAACGGCCGGAGAAGAACACCGCGTACTAGCGTGAAGATAGCCGCGTTGGCTCCGATTCCCAGCGCAAGCGTCAGCACCACCGTGATCGCCAGGCCCTTCGCGCGAGCCAGCGAACGGAGAGCAATCTTCAAGTCATTCAGAAATAACTCCGGCTTGAAATTCATCGTCCTCTCTCCTTACCTGATATGTTCAGTGCAACCGCAAATTCAGTTCTTCCTGCGCACTCTAGCTCCGCAAGGGAATCAGCGCCCGCACCCGAGCGTCGCGCAAGAAAAGCCCGGCCCAAACCAGAACGCCAAGAGTGACCGTAATGATATACGAAGGATCGCCAACGCGAACATTCGTCGCCGTCGCGCCACCCAGATAGCCCGTCATCAAAATGGCTCCAAGAACTGCCGTCCGCGGAATCACATACACGATGCAAGAAAGCAGTTCGAGCACTCCGAGAATGACAATTTCACTCTCAGGATAGCCGAAGTGCGCGAAACTCTGCATCACGGGCGCCGGCTTGAGGAACTTGAGCGCAGCGCTGAACGCCATTAGCCCTACCGGGAGCGCGCTGAGGACGCGCCCTGTCCAGATCATTCCTTTCGAAATCGGCACGGCCGACGCAGCGGATGGAGCAATTGCAGGACTCTGGTTCACGGAGCTCATGAACATTCCTCTGGACCGCGTTGGCCGTTCTCAATCGAAATAAGTAAGCCTACTGCGGACATCTCCTTACTCCAAATCTCAAGCGGTTTGCGTCGCCGCTTGTTCGCAGTTCAGCATCCACGGTATGCCGAACCGGTCCACAAGCATGCCAAACCGTGCCGACCAGAAAGTCTTCTGAACCGGCATGTGCACTGTCCCGCCTTCGGCCAATTCGTTGAAAATGCGTTCCGTCTCCGCCGGATCTTTCACGCTCAACGAAACGGAGAATCCTTGCGGCGCTTGATAGCGCTCGGGCGGCGGGTCAGAACCCATCAAGATCATCCCTTCCCCTAACTTCAGGGCAGCATGCATGACCTTGCCGTGCCATTCCAGGTGGCATCTGCTTCGCCATCGGCGAATCCCCAAATGTCGAGAGCATCTCAATCTTGCCGCCCAGGCACTTCTCATAAAATCTGAAGGCTTCCTCGCATTGCCCGTTAAACAAGAGATAAGGATTCAGTTGCATGAAACCCTCCTTAGACTATTTATGACGCGCCGTTTCAACTTTCGTTTCCGCTTGAGTGCTGCAATTCTTTCTCCGCCAGTTCACGCCTTATACGGAATGTGGCAGTATGGCTTCCGCGATCGATCCGTCAAACTAGCTTGGCCCATCTTACTTGGTCACTTGCATATTGCAAGTGAAAAGAGTTAGCATTCCGGCATGCCAAAAAAGAGGGCCGCGCCCAAGCGCCGCTCCGGCTGTCCGCTGAACGCTTCCGTCGAAATGCTGGGAGACCGTTGGTCGCTCTTGATTCTTCGCGACATGATGCTGCGGGGATACCGCACCTTCAAGGAATTTCTGCACTCGGACGAAAAAATCGCCAGCAACATCTTGACGGACCGGTTGCGCAGGCTCGAATCCTACGGAATTATCGCCATGGAACGCGACACCTCCGACGGCCGAAAAGTGCTCTACGCGCTGACGTCCAAAGGCATCGATCTTGCGCCCGTGCTTGCCGAGATGGTTCTGTGGGCCGCGCGGCATGAAGAAACCGGCAACCAGGCGCTGGTCGGCGAAATGCGCACCGACAAGGAAAAACTCATTGCCGCCGTGCGCCGAAGATGGGCGAAAGAGCACGATCCACTCCCCAATTAACTGACCACCGAACAAAGCTATGCGGCCAATCTTTTCTATCCCTCCAACTGTTCGGCGAGACGCGCGAGAGTTTGCTTTCCGCCTTCGATGGCGCCGTGCTTCTTGATGACGAAATCCCGCTCGGCGGCAGTCGCGAACACCATTCGCAAGGTAACATTGGTTTTGCCGCCCATCTCGGCAAAGGTCACGGTGGACCGGAATTTTACAGCGTCGATTCCGTCTCCACCTTCGTGTTCGTAGACGAGGCGCTCCGGTTCGACGATTTCGTGAAACACACCCTTCATTGGATAGACCATACCGTCCGGTCCGCGCATATCGATGCGCATGAGCCCGCCCGGGCGGAAGTCCAATTTGCAGACAGGGTTGGCGAAGCCTCTAGGTCCCCACCGCCGCGCCACGTGCTCTCGGTCAGTCCAGGCTTTAAAAACCAGATTGCGCGGAGTGCCAAGGATGCGCGTGAGATAGAGTTCTTGTCGGGCAGGGCCTGCGGCAGAGTTGCTCGCTGTGCCAGTCATTTCTTCTTCTCCTTGGCCTTGAGTTCGAGCAGGTAGTCGTGCAAGCGGTCGAGCCTTTGCTCCCACGCCATCCGATAGTTCTCCACCCAGTCGGCAACCTCCTTGAGCGGGGCAGGGTGGATACGACAAGGGCGCCATTGAGCGGCGCGACCACGCGTAATAAGTCCTGCGTGTTCAAGCACCTTTAGGTGCTTCGAGATAGCAGCCATGCTCATTTCAAAGGGTTCGGAAAGCTCGCCGACCGAGGCTTCGCCGGACATCAAATGAGCGAGAATGGCGCGGCGTGTGGGATCTGCAAGGGCGGCAAAGGTGGAAGAAAGCCGATCAGAGGTCATGTCGTATTTAACCTATTGGTTAAATACGACACCGCAGGTTCCTTGTCAAGAATTTTCTAACAAAGGGAGTCGTTCGCTGTGGAATTCGTTTAGTCGGCCTGGCAAAGAAAGGGGCCAGCCGCTCTCTCAGGACGGCTGGCCCTTTTCATTTGTTACTGTTGCAGAGTGTGCGTCAATCCTGAAGGAGTCAGGCTGAGCAGCCCTGCGTGTGCTCTGGCGGTAGCCAGAAACTTGTTAGCGGCCTAGCGAGCCGCGGCAGATCCCGGGCGGTGGAACGGCCTACGGGCCATGTCTTCCACGGCGTTAACACCACGCCGGGCCATATCGACCACCGGATTCTGGCTGTCTGCAACGCGCTGAACGCCTGTTTCCCAAGCCTTCTGCAACATATACAGGCTCATGATAACGAACGCGATGGCTGCAAACCCCACCGCGAAGAGCGCGAATGCCGCGAGGAGTTCGCGCACAAAGTACAGTTGCAGCGCGACTACCACCCCCAGAAACCACCACATCCATTTGCGATTGCTATCTTTGATCTTCATCTTCCCTCTGATCTTTTCCCCACTCGTTCAAACAATTGAGACCTTGTTTCGTTTTTTTCCGTTCGGTGCATTCCCCCACTTTGATGCTCGAACCCTGTCTTTTGGTCCAGCTCTTTGCACCTGTCCCATTTGACACCCAACCTGTCCTAAACGCGATGGTACGGAAGGCACATTTTTAGGGGTAAACCAGCCGTCTGGTACTCATATGACCCACTTTGAAACTGTTTAACTCATTTGTTATCAGTGCATTATATCCAGTTAACCTTTCGCCCCTCTTTTCGCCTGAGTTTCCCTGTACCAGGCAAGCGCAACCTGACCCCACGGACAGGGGTTTTTGGTTCTCCAAGTTGTGAAGGGCAGGGCCAAATTGTATCAATATTGGGAGGGGGAGGAGCTGGTACAGGTAGGAAAACGAACGGCGATCCGGTTTTTGGGGACTAACAGCGGTGGAGAAATGAGAATCGCGCCGCCGGGAGATCTCTATCTCCCCGGCGGCGCGATTTAGTCTCTTTGGACACGGGTGACCAACAACCGAAACGTCAGACCTTCTTAAGAAGACGAGTGATCCACACGAGAATGACGGCACCGATAAAGGCCACGATGATAGCGCCGAGCACCCCTCCGCCCGGCCAGAGGCCCAGGTGGCTAAACACCCATCCTCCGATTACGCCACCGAGGATGCCGAGAATGATGTCAACGAGCACACCGTAGCCGCCACCTTTCATGACAAGTCCGGCGAGCCAACCAGCGATAAGCCCAACAATGATCCAAGTGATGAAGCCCATTCACTTCCTCCTTCTATTTACCTTCCTCGATTTCGAATTCGGCCAAGACCTCGGGGACTGATTTAGAACACGCCTTTACCAAATGTCAAGCGGATGCCGGTGGAAAGAAGGAGATCGTTCTTTTTGAAGCCGGGCAGAGGATCGCTCAGAAAACGGTCGCTGTAGGTGACTTGCCAACTGAGCCAGTTTTTCAGTTTGGTTGCGGCGGTAGTGTCGAATTGGAAGCGGTAGGCGCCAGTGTCTGAGACGTTGGGGAAGAGGCTGAACTGCTCGGTGAGTGTTGTGCGGTTGTTGATCTTGGCGTTGAAAGTTTCGCCGAGGTCGACTTCGCCGGACTTGCGCGTAATGGCAGCCGTGGCAGGAGTCGTTGTGGTAGCGGCGATAGCACCGAAGAAGTCCTGGTCGTAGTCGCCGCCGGAAAATACGTCGAGAGTAGTGGTCTTGGTATTGATGACGTGATAGCCGAGGCCGCCGCCGATAACGTTGCGCAAATCGAGATCCTGGAATTGGTCGTACTCGAAGTCCGTGAAACCGAAGACGAATAGGCGGTTGCTGACGTTGAGGTCGCCGCGGACACCACCGCGGATGGCGTGGGCAGTAGCGGAGTTGACGCCGTCGATGGTGCTATCGCTATAAATGGCGGTCGTATAGACGGAGATTTTGTCGCGTTCCGTGACGCGGGCAGCTTTGCCCGAGAGAGAAAAGGTGAGCGAGTCTGAATTGCCGCGGGTGAGGCTGAGGCCGGTATCCAGGAGACCGCTCCAGAAGTCGGTGAGGTGGGGATGGCGGAGGCGCTCGATTTGGTCGTCGTAGGCCTTTTGCTCGGCATCATCGCGGACATCGATGACGTTATCCTTGGAAGCGATGATGGCTCCGGTGTCTTTCGTGGCGATTTCAAATTTGCCGTCGTTGGTAGTCACGGTGCCTACAATGGTCTGACCATCCTTGAGGGCGAGATGCAGGGTTTGCGAGGAAACGATGGAAGTGACGGCGTCCCACTGGACGTTTACGTCGCCGGCGAGATCGGTCTTGATCAGCAGAGTCTTCGCATCGGACTTGACTATGGTCCCGGTAAGGCGGTCGCCATTTTTGAGTGTTACCTGATCGGCTAGCACAGCGGTTGCGCAGACACACAAAAACACACCCACTAAAAAGCTTCGAAGCACAGTCATTCTCCTCTTTGTTTAGATCCCGGGTTAATTCACGTACGCAATGCGGCTGGGCCTTCTCTGGGCGCGGCAGGCTGCTTGGTCTTGCGTAACTTCCTTACGAAGCTTGGATAGTGTAATGGAAGTGGGGGTGGAATCCCAACGAGATTGTTAAGCCGCGGCGAGGGGGCCGGGCATCGAAACCCGAAGACAGCGTTTTCTCGCTTTCCGTATACTTCATCGCGTTCCTGTGGGTAGACAGCAGACGTCGACAGCCCGGGAGATTCGCTTTCTTCTTGGCAGCGACTGGAGATGATAGGAAGGTTTGTTGATCCGGTCCAGCCATCTAGTAAAATAAGATCTGCCTGGTTTTCGCCGGCTTTACAAGAATATTTGACCTTGGGAGATTCTATGGCATTGCGAACTCGCCTCTTCGCACTTTTGCTGCTTGCTGGCACGATTCTGCTATGCGCATGCAGCAAGACTCCTGCTGAAAAGCGGGTTGCTGGACGAACGGGAACGCCTGCGCGAGCGACGATTGTGTTTATGACGGATTTCGGTACGGCAAACGATGCGGTGGCGATTTGCAAGGCCGTGATTGTGAGCATCGCGCCGGATGCGCGGTTGATGGATATCACGCATCAGGTGACGCCCTATCAGATCGACGAAGCGGCGCGATTCTTGGCTGGCGTAACGCCTTACTACCCTGCGGGCACGATTTTTCTTGCGGTCATCGATCCGGGAGTGGGGACATCGCGCAAGGCGGTGATCGTGAAATCGAAGAAGGGGCAGTATTTCGTTGTGCCTGACAATGGATTGATAACGCCGGTGATCGAGCGCGATGGATTGGACTCCGTGCGGGAAATTACGAACCCGGCCTGGATGCTGCAACCACAGGTATCTTCAACATTTCATGGGCGGGACATTTTTTCACCGGCGGCCGCGCATTTGGCGGAGGGATGGGACTTCACGATGGCAGGAGCGGTGGTTCCGCAGTTGGTGCAGCTTACGCCGAAGGTTTCCACGACCTCGGAAAATGGGATAGAAGGGGACATTATTGGACTGGATGATCCATACGGATCGCTGATTAGCGACATACCGGGCGAGGAGTTTAAGAAATTGGGTTATCAGCTGGGGGACAAGATCATCGTGCAGCTGGATAAAAAGCCGCTTAGTGTGCCGTACGTGAAGACGTTCATGGATGTGAATGTGGGAGAACCGCTGCTGTACGTCGATTCGCGCGGGCGTATCGGACTGGCTCTGAACCAGCGAAATCTCTCGCAGGTGAACAAGATAACGCCACCGGGCACAATCTTCATCCCGCGCAAAGGCGCCCCGATCAAGAAATAGCCGACCTGGCAACTGCCGCGCGCTTAGTGATTCTGGCAGAGGGCGCAGTGTTTCCCGCGGCAAGCGAGTGACGAATCTGAATTCGATCACGCCTCGATTCGTCATTCCCTATGCATCGGGAATTGTTGAATTGCAGGGTGGAGCAAGTTGTTCTAACCTTCGCCGGGAGCAAAGCATGCCTGAACAACTTTCCTTTGATACTGCTCGTTCGGCGGTTCTGAGCATGGACTACCAAGCTGGGATCGTTTCGATTTACGCAAAGGATCAAGAAGACCTGCTGACGCGCGCCGCGAGCGTGCTCGAGCGAGCTCGCAGCCTGGCCATGTGCGTCATACACGTTCAGGTGGGGTTTCGTTCCGGCCTTCCAGAGGTTAGCTCGCGCAATCCTTTATTCGGCGCCATCAAGGGATCCGCTCAACACCAGAGGCTCTTCGAAGGCGCGTCTGGTGCTATTCATCCCCGAGTTGCTCCACAGGGGAACGATATTGTCGTCACCAAACACCGCGTCAGCGCCTTCACAGGCACGGATTTGGACATGATCCTGCGCGCCAAAGGCATTGATACGCTCATCCTATTTGGGATCGCGACCAGCGGCGTTGTACTTTCCACCGTGCTCCACGCTTCCGATGCGGATTACCGCATCGTGGTCATCAAAGACTGCTGCGCAGACCTTGATGTGCAAGTCCACGAATGTCTCATCGATAAAGTCTTCGCGCGACGAGCTGCCCTAGTGTCCGCGAGCGAATTCCTCGCCGCCCACGCCCCTAGCGTGAAGTTGGACTAGGACTTAGGCAGATCCAGCAGCACCACATCGGAGCGCTCTTGCACTCGTTCGAGGACCACTTCATGGCCGTCGCGGGAGACGTCAAAGTCGTGAATGTCAAAGTCGGCAGTGAGGTTGGTCAACTGCCGCTCTGCACCGGTCTGCAGGTCGATGAGCCAGAGGTTCTTATGTTGAATGTCTCCTCGCAGGACCACTAGTGCTCGTCCTCCAGCCAGAAAAGCCAGATGTCGAGCGCCCCGAGTCAAGGTCAACGCTGGCAGGGGTTGCGCTGTGGTCTCGGTCGCGACAGCCTGCACGGAAAACGTCGTTCCTATGTCAGGCCCGGAGTAGACGACAAAGCGACCATCGGGGGCCCACGCAGGATCGAGAGAATACTCGTTAACAAAGATAGTGGGCGAACCTCCATTCACCGGCACCCGGAAGAGGTGCGGGATGCCGTGGTCGACGGCCGCCGAAGTGATCGACTGGCCGTCGGGCGCCCACGCTGGAGAGCCTTGCAGGTCGAGCGCATCGGCCACAATCCGCGCGTTCGTCCCGTCGGCCTGCATCACATACAAGAGCGTCTGCCCGTGTTGCCGGAATGAGAAGGCGATATAGCGTCCGTCGGCCGAGATAGCCGGGCCGCCGAAGACCTGCGCTCCTTGGCCGCTCCACAACTCCGTGCCACTTCCGTTGGCGAGCTTCCAGATACTCTCGGTCGTCCCGGTGGTGGAAACATACAGAAGATAATCTGGACCGAATCGCGGAGAAAACCCAGTGCTGGTCGTTAGCGAGATTCGCGCAGCCGCCGGCAACTCGGCGGGGGAATCACCGATCGGCAAGCGCCAGAAAGATGTTTTAAGACTTGTGACAGTGGCTACCAGACGGCGACCGTCGGCGCTGGCCGCGAGCGACGTGTAATGGTCCAGGCTCGAGGTAAGCCGGTGGGGAATGCGGCGTTCGACATCCACGCTATAGAGCCACGGCCCCGAACCATCGGGATCGTTAGCGAGATACACCAGCGTTCGCCGGTCCAACAACACCGGATAACCCACGCGCTCCTTTTGCGACGTGATCCGTTCGGGTGTCCCGCCGGTTGGAATGATACGCCAGATGTCCAATTTATCTGGTAGAGAACCCTGTACGAAATAGATGAATGATCCATCGGGCGCCCACAAGGGAAAGTGACTGTGGAGCCCAGCAGCTGCTGTAAAGATAGGACGGCTCCCCGATTGCAGGCTGCCGTCTGACACGAACAGCGGATCTCCTGGCCCAGGGGTGTGGTACGCAAGTCGCGAGCCGTCATGCGACCAGTCAAACTCTGCCACGCCTTCAAGGTATGGCTTCGGCTGTCCGCCCAGTGTCGGCACGGCCCAAATGCTGATGTCGCCGCTGCTCGAGTTGTCTTGCTTGCGAATCCAAAACGTGACGAAAGCGCCGTCGGGCGAGAACCCCAGTGTGCGTACCGATGGGTTAACGAGTTCGCGCACGCTCCCGTGGGTCAAGTTGTGGAACTGTCCCGAACCAAGCTGTGTAACCCAGACGTCCATCTGTCCGTCCCGGTCCGAAAGAAACGCCACGAAATGACCATCGCGCGACACCGCCGCAGCCTTTTCTACTCCATCGAAGTCAGTGACTGTCTGAAACCGCGCATCGGCAATGGGGTTTCGCCAAAAATATTCTGTCCTCCGAAGCCAGAGGCTGACTCCAATGGCCAGGGCGACAACCGCCGCTGCCATCGGCCAGACGAACCTCCATCGGCTCGGGGAGCTCGATATCGCTGTGGCTGGCGCTTCTGAAGGATTGGTTGTGGGAACCTCGGTTCCATTCTCTTGCGTTGTAGGAAGATTCCGCCCGCGCACCCATGCATCCAGCTCGCCTCGGGAAGCGTAGACCGAGCCCATCCTGTCGTGCAGGTGACGGTGAACGGGCATCCCCTCGCGCTTTTCCCACCGTTGGACCGTCGTCACGTCGCGCCTGAGGTATGCCGCGATTTCTTTCCAGGAATCCAGCCGGTCTTCCGGCGGGCTCGCTGATGGCGGCGTGCCAGAAGATGGTTCAGCCATCGCGCCCTCCTGTCGGGTCCACGGCTATCGCGAGCCGGGGGAGCCGAATTGTACCCCCGCCCGCGCGGCCCGACCACGGCAAAGCACAGTATTCGACGGCAAATCGAGAAATAGCTACGATTCGGCCTATCGCCGTTTGACGATACCCTGCGAGCCGTTCGACTGTATTAGTGCGACTCACGCGTGAACTCGTCAGAGCGCAAATCTTGAGCTGTGAGTCTCTCGCCCGAGCCCTGACGTCCCCCACCGCCCGAGGAGCTTCGAGAAATGAAGACGCAAATCTCAAGATTGGAGGATTTTTATGAAGAACAAAGCGTTTCCGTGGGCAATAAAAACAATCGCGATCATTGCCCTGGCAATGGCTGCCAGCGTACAAGCTCAAGCTCCGATACCCGAGCACCTGAGCGGCTTCCTCAATGACTATACCGCTGCAACAGGCGTCTCTGGCCCGTGGGAAATGCATGGCACATGGTCGTTAAAGCTGAAAGGAGATTCCGGCAAGGCTGATTTCTCCGCCGTTATGACCATGGAACACCCCGATTATTGGGTCTTGGCGAACCCGGCGACGCCCACCGTCCCGCCAGCCGCCCCTGCCACTCCCACAGTGGATAATCCCGGGCTACGCAATCCGCACACTCACCACCTCACCATGACAGATGCCATGGTGAGCAACGACACGACGAACGTTTGTCCTGTCGACAGTCCTACCACCACAGTGCGTTTCGTGGTTACCGGATCGGCCGACATTACCGGTAATGGAACTGCCGCCCCATTTCAGACTAAGGGGGGCGTAACCACGCTATCCACGCTGCAAGTCTGCATCACTGGAGGCACGGAGGTCACGTATTCAAACATGACCATGACGTTCGCAAAAGGTGCTCCCGCGACCGGGCATTTCGGAAGCCTACCGATCCATGGCGTAGTTCGCCTGCCACACAATTCAGATGATCATGACCACGACCATGATCGTAATCATGATGGAGATAGACACTAAGCATTCGAGCGTCTTGCAAGTGCCGCGCACAGTTCGTAGGAGTTTGGCCGAACGATGCGCGACACTTATCCATCAGCATCGGTGGCGGGCACGGGCAAGAGTGGCCGTGTCCGCTGCAACCTCCGCGGTCATCGAGGATTGTTGCGTCGACGGCGATGTGGCCTTGGACCACGAAAAGTTGTGCCACCACCTCCGGGCTTCAAGTCAATGAAATCCGTTCCTGGCTAATTGGCTGGACAGCATTGCCTCAGCTGCGCCTGTTTTCTTGTCGTCTTTCCCCCACGTATAGTAAAGGCCAAGATAGGCGTAGTTTTCAGTTTGCCCGGCGATTGAGTGTCCATACGCGAAGAGGAATTGAAAATTGGGATTCCTGAAGTGGTAATAACCGCCTGCGTCGACCAGAGTCGAGGATCGCGTTTGAGGAGCAGCCAATCCCTCTCGCGCATGGGAAAAGACCTCGACTCCGAGTTCAATCTTTTTGTTCATTTGCCGCTTCACGAGAAATCCGCCATATAGAAAATTACGATACTGAACTTGTTTTATGATTGTGTATCCCATACCACCATCGAACGTCCAAGGCCCTTCCTCTTTTTCAACCCAAACGGGAAGCTTGTACCAGACCCTTCCAATGCCGAGCCCTTTGGCATAACTCCCGGTCGGAACCTCCAACATGGTGAACGTGCCAATCTGCGGACGATGCTTCGTTTGTTTTATGAAACCAAATTTCACGCCGAATTCCATGTCCGTCAGGCCAAAGGCGCCAGGGCCTATTCCGCTCGGTGCGTAGATGGGATTATTCGTCGGGAACACGGCCCCGAAGGGCAAAATCGCATGCAGTTGGATTTCGGGAAGCGCTCCCCAATTGAATTCAAATGCCGGGCCCAGCGTGTCGTACTCGACTGGAGTGCCATCGACCCCGCCGAAGACATAGGCCTCGTAATGTTTGAAATCTACCGGTGTCGGATCGTCGGTCTGATAAGGCGGCCCTTGCGCCCACAGCTTCGGAGCAGTCAGCAGAGTAACGAGAAACAGAGTCAGCTTTAAATATTTGCTAACGGCCATCATTGACGCTCCGGCTTCTCGAAAGGACTATGATACAGCCCATAAACCAGGTCGCCATGCTTTCATCACTTGCTGGACTAACGAAGTAGTCGCAATCTGACCATTGCCGCGGGGTTCGTTGATTTGCTTTTGCTGGCTAGTCGCCCAACAATAAAGGGATAGCTGCCGTAGATAGCGGCTGTAATTTGTGAGGTTTCCATGTCTGAAGCTGTGATTGTTTCGGCGGTTCGAACGCCAGTTGGAAAAGCGTTTAAGGGATCACTGCGCGCGACGCGGCCGGATGATTTGGCGGCGATAGCAATTAAGGAAGCGCTTGCGCGAGTTCCTGGACTCGACGCGAAAGAAATCGATGATGTGATTCTGGGTTGCGCGATGCCAGAAGGCGAGCAAGGAATGAACGTGGCGCGAATCGCGGCACTGCGCGCAGGCCTGCCGATTGAGACTTCGGCCATGACCATTAACCGGTTTTGCTCTTCGGGATTGCAAGCCATCGCTATTGCAGCGGAGCGGATACGCGGCGGCTCGGCGCACGCAATTATCGCCGGTGGAACGGAATCGATGACCATGGTGCCCATGGGCGGCAATAAAGTTTCGCCGAATCCGTGGCTGGTGGATCACAAACCCGATGCGTACATCAACATGGGATTGGGAACGGAAAATATCGCGCGGAAGTTTGGGATTACGCGAGAACAAGCGGACCGGTTTTCCATGGATTCCCACATGAAAGCGCTGGCAGCAATTGCGGCGGGCAGGTTCAAGGAAGAAACGGTACCGGTGGAAGTGAAAATCACTTCGCTGGCGAGCGTGAACGGGGCTGGCGCAGGTAACGCTGCGGTAAGCGCGAAAGCAAAAACCGCGCCGAAAGCGACGACACAAACTTTTATATTCGATACCGACGAAGGGCCGCGCGCGGACACTTCGCTCGAAGCGCTCGCGAAGCTGAAGCCGGCGTTTCACATTAAGGGAACGGTGACTGCGGGGAACAGTTCCCAGATGAGCGATGGAGCCGCGGCAGCGGTGGTGATGAGCGAGGAACGCGCGAAAGTGCTGGGGTTGAAACCGCTGGCGCGGTTTGTGGCGTATGCCACGGCTGGCGTGCTTCCGGAAGAGTTTGGGATCGGGCCAGTGGCTGCGATTCCGAAAGCGCTGAAGCTTGCGGGACTTACGCTCAATGACATCGCGGTGTTCGAATTGAACGAAGCGTTCGCGGCGCAATCGCTTGCAGTGATTCAGCAAGCCGGACTTGATCCTTCGCGCGTCAATCCCAATGGTGGCGCCATCGCCCTCGGGCATCCGCTGGGATGCACTGGCGCGAAACTTACAGCGACGATTCTGCGCGAGTTGCAGCGGCGCAACGCGCGCTATGGAATGGTAACCATGTGCATAGGCGGAGGCATGGGAGCGGCGGGAATTCTGGAGCGCCTGTAAAAAGCACCGTTGACACAAAATTCAATCCGAATGTAACGTCTTCGCCGTGCGGAGCGTTTCATTTTCCAGCAAGCCACGCTTGAACCTAGGATGCTTCGCGATGAAATTTGCTGTGTTGCCAGCTCTTGTTCTGCTCTTGCCTATCGTTGCCGCGGCGCAGACGCCCGCTGAAATAACGCCGGATATCAAGAAACACATCCAGATAGACATTCAAAACCCCCTCAAGGCGGAAAGCGCCGTTCCGGTTGCGAACGAGCCGCATCACGTGCATGTCTTTCAAAACGGCTACGTTCAGGTGTACAACGTCACCGTTCCGCCGCTGGACGCGACGCTTTTGCACGAGCACGCTCTTCCCTACATCTACCTGGTTCTCGGCGATACGGAGCTCGTCAACGAAGTCGAAGGAAAGCCGCCGCTGCAGATGACGCTCGCAGATGGAGCTACAAGCTACTCGCTGGGGGGCTTTGCGCATACTGTGAGGACCGACGCGGGGATTGCGTTCCACAACATCACTGTAGCGCTGGTGCATCCGCAGGCGTCGCCCCACAATGTGGGAACTGGAGCCGAGCAGCGGCCGCTAGGTTCCTGCCCTCCAAGCAACGCCGGGCCGGTGCAAAACGATCAGATTCCGTTCGAACAAGTGCTTCCTTGTTTTGAAACGAGCGAACTTCGCATGGATGAGGTGAAGGTAGAAGGCGGAAAGGATTACGTGGAGTCCCTGCCGGAAACGGCCGCACTGTTGATTCCGATGAGCAATGCGAATCTGGATGTCGCGCTAGGGGGCCAGCACGCGGCATTTCTTCACGCGGGAGACGTGCTCTGGTTACCCGCGAGAACCTCGCGCAAAATCGAGGATTTCCTGGGCACAAAGTCTCAATTCCTGCTGATCTCGTTTAAAGACTCAGGCGCTGCTGCCGCGAAATAAAGGCGCTCGCGGGGGCGACAGGCTCCGCTTCGACCAGGTGCTTCAACCGCTGTAAGTCCTCTGCAAGGTTCTTGTTGGCCGCGAGAGTAATGAAGGGCTCAAGCAGCCGCGGCAGTAAGCCGAAATATTTAGCCTTCACCGCGAAGCGCAGCCGCGTTTTCCCATTTTCTTCCACGAGCGTGTAATCGCCCGTTTCAGTGAACCCGTTGCCGGGAACGCCCAGTGAAGTGACCAAATTTGAAAGCGCCCGGTCTTTTCGAAACGCGTCACGGTCATTTCCATGTCCACGTTCATGTCGTTCTCCCTTGATCGTTGAGAGCCAGGGGAATGGATTCCATTTGGCTCGCGGGCGGCATTGGATAGCAGGCTACGACCATGCGGAACGGGCGGCCTTCGGCGGCTGAGCCGTCGGATTTCGAAAACGGCGAACTGTGCCGAGCCGCAACTTCCAGGATGGCGCGCTGCAATTCCTCCGTAAAGGCAGCTCGCTGCTCTGCGGAAGTAAAGCGCAACTCGGTGTTAATGGCGAGCGTGGCCAGATGCTTTCCCGCATCGGCCGCCAAGTGTACAGAATGAGAAAGCTCGGACTGGAGTTTGGACGTTAGTCCGAGCAGGTATTTAGCCGAAAGCGTGTCGGCTACCTGAGAAGGATCGGCGGCGAGCTTGCCTAACAACTCCGGGGACAACACGTACCCGCGCGCCGTTGCAACGTAGCATTGCTCGAAAAGATGGCGCCTTCGACGGCGGCCAGCGCGAGCGAGAAAGTGCGCCCGGGCCAGTTCGCGGACGTGATAGTTGATCGTTTGCCTCGGCAGATTCATGCGCCGCGCCACGCCAGTTGCGGAATCGGGCTCCAGCAGGGCGGTGAGTATCTTCAGACGAAGGGGATGATGAAGGAGCACGGCAGCTTGCGCGGGCTCGCGCAGAAGGACGAGACCGTGGTCCGCGAGAGCAGCCGATGGCTGCGTGGGGCGTGGGGCAGGGGTTTTCCAACTGCCGCTGCGAGTAATGCGCATCTCTTTGAAAGCGGGTTCGCTTGTCCCTTTCTAACTGGGTCAAGATTATTTTTTAATGGACCATTTTATTTGTCAAGACGTATTTTGTGGTCTATCGAGAACACCCCGACGACACGCGGACCTTTCGGCCTTGGTCCTCTCCATCGAGGCGGTTAACGCAGTTTGCCTGCTCCTCTCTCCCGGAGTAAAATAAGGCGTATTCCATGTCGCTCGAATGTCCTTACCCGGGAATTCGTAACGAGCCGCAGGAGCGCAACCCGGTTTTCCTGATACAGCATGCCTACGGGCAGCACCTAAAAGGAGACCACGATGGCCACAACAACCTTCACCAAAGCAGCCGCTAAGGGAGGCAGTTTTCTGATCGAGAGCGTCGTCTCTCAGGAAGTTTTCACGCCCGCCGACCTGACCGACGATCAAAAATTGATAGGGCAGACCGCGGAGGAATTTGTCGTCAAGGAAGTGCTGCCGCTAGTGAAAGATCTCGAGAACAAGAAGCCCGGTCTTATGCCCGAACTAGTGAAAAAGGCCGGAGAACTTGGGTTGCTGAGCGGAGGCATTCCCGAGCAATACGGCGGAGCCGGCCTCGACAAGATTGCGACGACCGTCCTAACCGAGAAGCTTTCTATTTATGGTGGCTTCGCGGTCACGCACGGCGCGCATGCTGGAATCGGAACGCTCCCCATCGTGTATTTTGGAAATGAAGAGCAGAAGAAAAAGTACCTTCCCAAGCTGGCCACCGGAGAATGGATTGGAGCTTATTGTCTTTCCGAACCGCAGGCCGGCTCCGACTCGCAGAATTCGCTGACACGCGCGGAATTAAATCCCGAAGGCACGCACTACATTCTGAACGGCCAGAAAATGTGGATTACTAACGGCGGATTCGCGGACATCTATATTGTGTTTGCGAAGATCAACGGGGAAAAGTTCACGGCTTTCATCGTTGAGCGCACCTTTCCGGGAATCAAGCCGGGAAACGAAGAGCACAAAATGGGCATTCACGGCAGCTCGACGACGCCCATTTTCCTCGAGAATTGCAGGGTGCCCAAGGAAAACGTGCTGCACGAAATCGGCCGCGGGCACATCGTAGCTTTCAACGTCTTAAATGCGGGCCGCTTCACGCTGGGAGCGTCCTGCGTCGGCGGCTCGAAGCATGTGCTGCAAAGTGCTTCGAAATACTCGAAAGAACGAAAAGCGTTTGGCAAACAAATCGGTGATTTCGGCCTGATGAAGGAAAAGCTCGCGGAAATGGCCATCCAGATTTTCGCGGTGGAATCCATGGTTTACCGCTCGGCGGGAAATATGGAGTCGGCGATGGTGGCGGCCTCAGGGTCCGGGGACAAGATTCAGAACACCATGAAAGTTCTCGAAGAGTATGCCATTGAGAGCTCGATCGCCAAGGTGTATGGAAGCGAAATGCTGGACTACGTGGTCGACGAAGGTGTGCAAATGTTCGGCGGCTACGGCTTTCACGAAGATTATCCCGTGTGCCGCGCCTACCGCGATTCGCGCATCAACCGCATTTTTGAAGGCACAAACGAAATCAACCGCATGCTCATTATCCAGATGCTGATGAAGCGTGCGATGGGCGGTCAGCTTGCGCTCATCCCCGCGGCCATGAAGCTGGCGGACGAGATCCTTGCCGGGCCCTCGTTTGAAGAAACGCCGGAAGGAGTTCTAGCCGAGGAAACCCGCGTCGTGGCCAGCGCCAAGAAAATGTTTCTGCAGGCCGCGGGCGGCGCGGTGCAAAAATTCCGCGAAAAGCTTGCCGAGGAACAGGAACTAATCGGCGCTCTTTCGAACGTAGTGATGGAAGTGTACGCAATGGAATCCTGTTTGCTCCGCGCGCAAAAAGCGGCCGCGGCAAAGGGTGAAGCCGCGACGCAGACCATGATCGACGCCGCGCGCATTTTTATCGCAGACGCCGCAGAGCGGGTGGAACACGAAGCCAAGCGCGCCATCACGGCGGTTCACGAAGGCGACATGCTCACCACTCAGATGGCAGTTCTGAAACGGTTTGGCAAGCGCCCGCCGGTGGACACGATCGCGCTACGGAGACGCGTCGCTGCCGCAGTTCAGTCGCAGGATCGTTATCCGTTTGAAGGTCGATAGTTGCTTTTCGAGCGGGAGAGCCCACCAACCGCGGCTAAGTGGCGATATGAACCAGTTCGGGCTTGTTGACGCCTCGCGGATCGTTCGGGCCCCAACGAGAAGGCCGGTTCCTCTGGCCACGCAGACGGTTAACGAGCGAGCCGACGCCGACTGAGCCACTCACAAAATGTCCAACACGGAATGGTCCAGCAACTTTGACGCTGCGAATCCAATGCAATCCACTGCTTGCCGCGCATCCACATTCCGCGCAGTTGGGATTCCCACCGAAGACGCAAGGTTCCACGCGTGTTTCCAGATCCGCCGAATAGTTCGCGGACATCTTCGCAAACAAGCATTCTCCAGGATTAGCCGGCGGATGGAGGAAGGCTTTCGCGACGCCCTCGTTCATCAAGAACTTCGGATATTTCTTCGCCAAGAGCGGCAAAACCCGAGCCACTTCCTGACGATCTTCCGGAGCCAGCTTTTCGGCGCTTTCTTCGCCAATCTGGGGGGTGTACAAGCTCACCCAAAGGCGATCGACTTCTGTTCGAGCACTCCAAAACGATACGTATTCTTCCAAGTAGCCGGGCCGCTGCAACATGGGACGCGTGATGACCCAGTGGATGTTTACTTTTCGGCCGTCAATATTCTGTAGGATGCGGTCGTAGGTGGCGGGCTTGCGCCGGATATCGTGGTGCTCCGGCAGGCCGTCCACGGAGATGGCCACTCGAACGCGCGGGAGGTCCATCCAGGCGGCAGGAATAGGAATGATGCCACTGGTGACAACCAGGGAAAAGATATTCATGGCGCTCAGCGCCGGAAGTATCGCGCTCAGCTCGCGGTGGCGGACGAGAGGTTCGCCGCCGACAAGTGAGACGTGCATGGGCCGGTTCTTACGAACCAATTGCAGTACACCATTTACGAGCGCGTCGCCGCGAAAATCGCTCAGTTCGGTGAGCAGCTTGCCGCCGCCGAGGTGGGTATCGCCGTACGCATAGCAGCCGGGACAACTGAGCGGGCACTCGCGCGTAATTTCGATCGAGAGCATGGGCGCTTTGCCGCCCAGGATTTTTCCCCAAGCGCTTAGGATTTCTCGCGGGGTAATGCTTGGATTTGGTTGAGAGATGGCCATGATCCTTAGATGCTGCGTAGAACCTTCAAGGGTGCTCCGTTGGGGCTCGGTTGTACAATGACATTTTCGAATCCTTTAAAATAAATCCGCGGGCGATTCGCAGAGCTTGGCTGCGGCGTTTTCGCAAACGGGCACCAGCTCACCTCTTAATCCCTTGTCATTTTCCCATCGAGCCGGTGCCGTTATATCCAAAGACACGTACTCCGAATCCACTTCGTATGCGTCTATATAATTCGGATAGACTTAAATTTACGGCGAATAGCCTTCAACTCTTAGAGAATTAGATAGAAATGGACCGAAAGCTCCTAATTTTGGCGGCTACTCTTGTCGGCGCTCATGTCGCGCAAGCGCTGCTCGTTGGACCGACGCCTGCCGGAACCCTTATCGCGAATCTCCTCGAGATTTCAGCCAGCGTATTGGCAGCGCTGATGTGTTTCGGCGCGGCGCGACGGGCGCGGGGAATGGCCCGTCCGTTTTGGTCCCTGGTGGGTTGTGGAATGGCCATTTGGGGTGTGGCGAACCTCGGGTGGATGTATTACGAGCTTGCCATGCACGCCGCACCGTTCCCTGGTTCCGCAGTGAGGTTCATGTTCAACGTCCAGGGCATTTTCTTTGCCATGGTGCTGTTCCTCGACCAGGATAAGGATTCTTCCGAGTTCGAACCTGAAATTCTCCTCGATTTTACTCAGATCGCGATTGTTTTTTTCTTTCTCTATCTCGGCCTCTATTACCTGTCATCGCAGGATGCGCACCAACGGGATGTAATGGCGCGCCGGCTTTGGGTGGAGTTCGGAGAAGTGGGCACCATCCTGGCACTAGCTTGCTTCCAGATGATCCGAGCCCGGGCGAAGGGCATCCGCCGACTATATTCTGGCTTTGCCGTTTACTGCGCCGTCTTCATTGCCGGAATGGCTTTGGCGGAATATGGCCAGGCCGTTCGCAAAGCGCCGACGGGGACGCTCTACGATCTTTGCTGGACTTTTCCTTTTCTTTGGGCCGCTTTCTGGGCAGCCAGCTGGCAGCCTTCGCCTGCGTCGCAGGTGGTTGATAGCCAACGAAAACGGACTTTGAGCGGTGTCGCATTGAGCAACGCGATGTTCGCAGTTGCTCCACTGATTGTTCTAGTGCAAGTGGCCCAGTTTCCATCGGAATGGCGCATCCTCCGATTTTCCCTGTTGGGCGTATCCATTCTCTGCTTCGCCGTGCGTTTGGGGATTAGCGGATACCGCGAAGCGGCTACTGCGGAGACGGTGCGCCGACAGGCTCTGGCTATGGATTCCGCGGCGGACGGAATTTCGATCCTAGGCGAGGATGGAAAACATATTTACGTGAACTCGGCGTTCGCCCGCATGATGGGGCACGAGAGTGCCGAATCCATGGTCGGCGTGCATTGGCGGAGCATCTATGACTCGCGCGATATCGAGCTGCTGGAAGAGCAGGTTCGGCGGTCCCTCAAGACTGAGGGGAAGTGGTCCGGACAAGTCAACCTTCGCCGGAGCGATGGGAATATGATTCCCATGGAAATGGCCATAACCCCGCTCGCCAATGGAGTTACCGCGTGCATCGGCCATGACATCAGCGCGCGAAAGGAAGCTGAGAAGGCCCGCGCAGACGCCGAAAACAAATATCGGACACTAGTGGAACAGGTCGCGGCCATCAGCTACATCGCGGAGCTCGGCCTCACCGGGGAATGGATCTATGTCAGTCCGCAGATCGAAGCCATAACCGGTTATTCGCAAGAGGAATGGCTGACCAACTCTGGCGGGTGGCTGCGCCATATTCCGAAAGAAGACTACCCTGTGGTCGAGGCAGCGGAAGCAGCGTGTCTGCGCGGGGAGCGTTTTCAGGCGGAATATCGGATTGTGCGCAAGGATGGCGCCGTGATCTGGGTGAGTGACACGGCGGTAGTGGTTTCCGGAAGCGACAGCCATCCGGTGATGGAAGGCATCATCGTGGACACAACGGAGCGCAAGCTGCTTGAAAATCAATTGCAGCAGTCGCGGCGAATGGAAGCGGTGGGCAGGCTCGCCGGCGGCATCGCCCATGATTTCAACAATCTTTTGACCATTATCAAAGGCTATGCTGAGCTGGCGCTGCAGCGTACCGGAATTCAGCCGGAGTTGCGTTCCGATGTCATGCAGATAGAGAACGCCTCCGAACGCGCTTCCATGCTCATCCGGCAATTGCTGGCATTCAGCCGGAGACAGGTCCTTCAGCCGAAGGTCATCGAACTGAACTCGATTGTCTTGGGGCTGGATAAGCTCCTTGCGCGATTGATGGGTGAACACATCGAGATGGTGACGCGATGCGGAGCGAATGCGGGGAACGTGAAAGCCGATCCGGCGCAAGTCGAGCAAGTGATCATGAATCTGGTCGTCAACGCACGCGACGCCATGCCGAAGGGCGGACGGTTGGTGGTGGAAACGTCTAAGGTGGATCTGGACTCGACGTATGCGCGCGATCACGTGAGCGTCAAGCCTGGCGCTTACGTGATGTTGGCCGTCTCGGATACGGGCATGGGCATGAACCCAGAGACGGTGGCGCATATTTTCGAGCCGTTCTTCACGACGAAGGAAAGCGGCCAGGGAACGGGGCTGGGTCTGTCCACCGTGTACGGCATCGTGAAACAAAGCGGCGGCTACATCTGGGTCTATAGCGAACCCGGCAAAGGAACGACGTTCAAGGTTTACCTGCCGCGCGTCACGGACCAGGCGGAATCCCAGCTGCAAGCAGTGGAAGTTCCCGGCGCGGGTAAAGGCAGTGAAACTATTCTGCTCGTGGAAGACGAAGAAGCGGTCCGCGAACTTGCCAGCCGGATTCTCTCCGCAAAAGGATATTCGGTCGTGGCCGCAAAGAGTACGCACGAAGCGGAGCAATTCATCGCAAAGCACCCGGGGCGGATTCACCTGCTGCTGACGGACATTATCATGCCCGGAGTGAGTGGGCGGGAACTCGCGAAAAGGATTACGGCACGCCATCCGAAAACGCGAGTGCTGTACATGTCCGGTTACACGGACAACGTGCTGGCACAGGGCGGCGTGCTCGAAGCGGGCCTCTCCTTTCTGCAAAAACCCTTTACGCCTGGCGCGCTGATACAGAAGGTGCGGGACGTACTCGATAGCAGAGTTCACGCAAAATAAAGGCGATTGCCGACATTGACGGGGCGAGTGCACCGAGTGCCTGGTGACTGATCGCTCGTGATTGGTGAGTCGTGAGTCCTGGCTTGGGGCTGGCACAAGCCGCAGTCACAGGAGTTCTTGCCTCATTTAGTGCTCATCCATTAAGCGAATCGTTTTCCCCGTCGCGGCCGATTGGCGCGCGGCGTCCAAAATCTCCGTGACGATCATGTTTGTTTCGAGAGAAGACAAACCACGCGGCGGCATTCCGTCCAGAACTACCGCACGGAGATAGCTCACCGAATCGCTTTCGCGGGGATCCAAGGGCTTACCGTCTTTCAGCTTTTCCTCATTGTCAGGAAGCCGCACTCGCACATCGTCGCGTTGCACGGTGATGATGTAGCCGATTTGTCCGTAGACTTCCATATCCTTCCGAGAGAAGGGCCAGTTCCAGGAAGCCTGCAGAATCGCCTGGGCCTTTGGATAGGTCAGGATGATGGTGGCATCGTCGTCCACGCGCGGATAAATTTCGGGCTTGATATGCTGCGTGACTGCGGTGACTGTGTCCGGCCTATGGCCGTCCATGAGCCAGGTAGCCAGATCCGCGCCATAGCAGCCGAAATCGAAGAGGGCTCCAGCGCCGTTGAGTTTGGGGTCGGTGAGCCAAGAGAGGAACCAGGGTTCGACTTTAATTTCTTTCGGGCCTTGGTGGCCATCGTGGACGATAATTTTTCGAATTTCGCCGATGGCGTTTTGGTGAACGAGGTCGTAGAGGGCATGATTGCTGCGATACCAGGTCGTTTCATAGTTCACCAGGACGGGAATCTTTCCGCGCTGCGCGGCGGCTTGCATGGCGCGAGCATCTTCGTTGCTGACGGCCAGCGGCTTTTCCATCATCACGGGTACGCGGTGACGGGCGCAGGCCTCGACCACGCTCCGATGATCGAATGTGTTTGTATAGACGAGGACCGCTTGCGGTTTGGTCTTTTCAAGCATCTCATCGAGGCTTGTGTAAAAAATATTGTGGGGGAGGCTGAACTTCGATTCATAGAAGGAGGCGAGTTTCGTGTCTGCTTCGGCGACTCCAACGATTTGTAGATCCGGGCGATGCAGATTTTCCTGGAGAAATCCTCCGACATGACCATGGACAAGGCCGGCGATTCCGACGCGCAACGGAGATGAGGAAGACGTGGTTTGGGCCGAGAGAGCGGTGGCGGCGAAAGACGCGAGAATGACGGCGCGGAGAAGGGCGGAAAGAAAGTTCTTTGGCATGAATGGCTCCTGGTTGTGGAGAGGATGGTAACACTGAAGAAGAAGCCGAAAAAAAAGAGCTAATGACGTAACGAAGTAAAGAGATAAAGAGGTAAAGAAAAGTTCCAGCAGGAGACGATATGTGCGCGACTTTGAACGGTGCGACAAGATGGGAGTCTGCCATCCGCGGCCTGAAGCAACACTTGATCTGCGGGGTGAAAGTCGCTAAGCACTTGGTGGACCAGCATGACTCCTACTACTACTTATATTCGGTTACAACAATTTCTGTTCATGGTTTTTTTGAGCCTTGGCCCAGACCGCTTTGCCAATTAGGCATTGGCCCGTCTAACCGGTCCATCACAGTGTCAAAAAAAATGCTGAACAAAATGGAAGGATAGAGAATATCCAGGGTGAAGGGACCAACAGGGACTACCTGACCGCCCGATGGGCCACAGTTTATAGTCCGCACGATGCCCGGGAACAACAGGACACCAACTTGCGAGATCCATACTCTATGCGAAAACTGGTAACTCTATTCCTTGTTTGTGCTTGGCCTGCCTTTGGCCAGACCAATAGTGGCGAACTGCATTTGAAAGTAACCGATCCATCCGGTCTCGGGGTGAAAACGGTCATTCTTATCATCAGTTCTGCAAACCAGTACCGCAACGCTTTGGCCACCAGCGACCGGGGCACTCTAGACGTGCAGCGCCTGCCCTATGGCATCTATGAGCTCGCCATTCAGCAAACCGGTTTCGCGCCTTTTTCCGGGTCTGTCGAGATTCATTCGACGCTTCCTATTGAATTTATGGCCCAACTCAAGCTGCCCACCGTTAATCAGTCCGTAACCGTCAGTACAGACCCCACGTTAATCGATCCCGATCAAGCTGGTTCCGTAAGCCAGATAGGTACCGACTTCGTCCAAAATCGGCTCAGTTCGCTTCCCGGCCGTTCCTTGCAAGATCTGGTCAATTCGCAACCGGGCTGGCTCTATGAGGGCAATGCTGTGCTGCATCCCCGCGGCTCGGAATATCAAACACAGTTTGTGGTGGATGGCATCCCTTTGACCGACAATCGCTCCCCGAGCTTCGGACCTGAGATTGGAGCCGACGATGTGGAATCGATGAGCATTTTTACCGCGGGATTTCCTGCGGAATATGGCCGAAAAATGGGCGGGGTAGTCGAGGTCAACACACTGCAAGATCCGCAGTCAGGATTCCACGGTGAGGTGACCCTTTCAGGCGGAAGCTTTGACGCGGCCGGCGCTTTCGCGAAAGGACAGTACACCTGGGGCGCCAATTCGTTCGGCGTCAGCGCCAGCGGCAGCATGACGGATCATTATCTAAATCCCGTGGTTCCACAAAACTTCTCAAATACAGGAACTTTGGGTGATTTTTCGATCAACTACGAGCGCGATTTGACGTCCAAGGATCGCATCAGGCTGATCGTTCGCCATGAGTTGTCGCGCTATGACATTCCCAACGAACTCGTACAGCAAGCGGCGGGGCAGCTTCAAACGGCGGATAACATCGAAACCATGGGAATTGTGTCTTATCAGCACACCTTTTCCTCAAAGGCGGTGGCCGATTTTCGCGGAATGGTGCGCGATAACGCGAACGATTTCTACTCCAATCCGGAATCCACGCCTATTGAGGTTCTCCAGCACAATCGCTTTCGTGAGGGATATTTCAAGGGAACGGCGACCGTCGATCACGGGTGGAACGAATGGAAGTTTGGAGTGGAGTCGGACAACACGTTCCTGCACGAAAACTTCAACTACAACATTACGGATCCAACACAATTTGATGACGGCACGCCTCTTACGTTCAGCTTTCTAGCAAGCCGCCCGGACCTGGAGCAATCCGCGTTTGTGCAGGATCTGATCCGGCTCGGCAATTGGACGATCAATGCCGGGCTTCGTTGGGATCACTACCAGCTTGTATTGAATCAGCAGGCCGTGGACCCGCGCTTCGCGATTTCGCGCTACTTCCCAAAGGCCGGCATCGTCCTGCATTTCTCCTATGACCGGGTTTTTCAGACGCCCTCTTTTGAGAACATCCTGCTTTCCAGTTCCACGGCGGCCACGAACCTTGACCCGCTCTCCCTCCAATTGCCCGTCAAGCCCTCGCAAGGAAATTATTACGAAGCAGGCTTGACCAAGAGCTTCTTCAAGCACTTCAGGTTGGACGCTAATTATTTCCGGCGGCTTGTGAACAACTACGCTGATGACGATCAGATCGCCAACACGACGATCAGCTTCCCCATTGCATTCCAGAAGGCCATCATTTACGGCGCGGAAGGCAAAATCGAATTGCCCGACTGGCGTCGCTTCTCGGGTTTCGTCAGTTACTCCTATATTCTCGGGAATGCATTTAATCCCGTGACCGGCGGCCTGTTCCTGGGCGACGACGCGATGATACCGCTCACGGGCCACTTCCCGGATTCACAGGATCAGCGCAACACCGTTCGCGGACGGCTCCGCTATCAGGTCAAACCACGCTTCTGGATTGCGGGTGGAATTCAATTCGACTCCGGTCTCCCCTTCGAGTTCGATGGCGATCCTGCCACCGTGCTCGCCGAATATGGCCAGCAGGTACTGAATCGCATTAACTTTGTGAGAGGCCGAATCTATCCCGCTTTTCAGATAAATGCTTCGGCCGGGGCCAATGTTTACAAGTCGGACCGGATGAATATGCAGCTTCAAATCGACGGACAGAATCTTAACAATGTCCTCAACGTCATCGACTTCGGCGGCCTTTTCTCCGGGAATGCTATCGGGCCATCCCGGAGCGTTGCCCTGCGCCTCACGACTACCTTCTAGAAGAAGTAGCACAATTTTGCGAAACTCATTGCCAGTCGCCAAACAGGCATGTAGCGCGCTTAATTCCTCTTTTCCTACGTTCCCATCTCAACTGACGACACTCTTCCATTCGATTTTGAACCCATGTTGGGGAAGTATCTGAGCCAGTCCATCCCCCCGGGAAATAAACATCTGATCGAGTGTTCTCCGGCTTTCTGATCCATGAGAAGCGTGTGACGCCTAATAAGGGCGCAAGTTTAGAACTGAGGGCTGGGGCATACGGCTGCCTGAAATTATAACTTGCTCATAATCGCGATGAGGCGAGCACTCACAAAGTCGAAAATATGTGCAAAATTGGATAGTACCATTTGCTTTTGCATGATTGCCGCGCACACTCTGGGAGTCACTGAGGTAGAAGCGATGTGCAGAACGGAAGACTCTCTCAAACAAGATTACGCGTTGAATCAGAGATGGACTGTGACGAAGATGATCCAGAGCTACGAATCGGACCCGGGATTGGCTTATATTCACGGATTTGATGCTGGAATCAATTTGTTATGCGCGAAAGCTAAGTTATCGAATCCCGCAATCGCCAAGGGCATTAGAGAGCTGGCCGATAAAATGGCTGAGGAAACCGCGAAGACGTTGCGTACCGTGCTGGGCGAGGAAAAAGCGGTTGTTATAACCGTGGCTTTCGGCGGGAGGTGATTTTGCAGAGTTCGAGCCCGCCGAGCAAAGGAGAAGGAAGGGAAAACCTTCCGTCGGTCCTCGGCGCTCCCCAAGTCGGCAAGACCCGCGGTTGAGCGCACCATGTCTCGGAGACTTCAGCTCAGTTGTTGGGCTGGTCGCTAGTAGAGGCGGGCTTGGGTTGGTTGATGGTGGAGAGGGTTTGGACGTTGAAGCGTTTGTAGTCGGAGTAGCGGGTGGTGGCGTTGACGTTGAAGCCTTTCATTAGGAGGACGCGGACGCCGACGTGGGCTTCTTCGTAGGTGGGGAGCCAGACTTCGTTGTTGAAATAGGACTGCTCGAAGACGAAGCTGGTGCCTTTTTGGAGATTGGCGAGGAGGCCGCCGGCGACGCGAAAGTCGCCGACAAAATAGGCCTCGAGGCGGGCGACTTCGTGAGCCTGCTCGTCGATCCAGATGACGCCGGCAAGTTCGTGGACAATTCTTTCGACCATATTGCGAGGACGGAATTCGGGATTGGGCTCGAAGTCGAAGACGAGGACGTCCTGGCCGCGGAAGCGTTCGCGGCGCGGGTTGACGAACTGGCAAGCGCGAAGGAAGGTTTCGATGCCTACGTCATCATCGTCCTTGTCTTTCTTTCCTTCTTCCTTGGCTTTTTCGTCCTTGGCATCTTTTTTGGCTTCGCGTTTTTGGATATCCCCAATTTCTTTTTGGGTCTTCTCGTTTTCTTTCTTTTGTTCTTCGTCGCTCAGGGGCTTGCCGTCTTTTTTGACCAGAGTGGAAATCTCGTCGCCGTTTAGATAGAAAAATGTATATTCCTTCAGTTCAGTCTTTTTGACTTTGCCGTCTTTTTCGAAATCGGTCTCTTCCTCGACGCGCGTGCCAGCATAATTCTCGCGGATTCTATCGGCAGTTTTCTGATTGTCGTCGATTTCCTTGAAAAGGGCTTTGAGGTCGGGGAGTTTTACCTGCGATTTTATGGGGAAGTCAAAGGTGCGTTCGCCGACGGTTTCGTTGATCGCGGCACGGGTGATGTTGATGGAGTAGGTGTCCGGGCCGCGATGGAGCTCGATTTTGTAGGGGAGCTTGACGCCGTCGACGGTGCGGTAGTCGTCGTAGAGAATTTCTTCTTCGAGGCCGGCAACGGGAGCGGATTCCTTGACGAGAAGATGGGATTGCGGATCGAAGAAGAGTTCGCGGCGAATGTTGGCGGTGGTGGTGAGTTCTAGCTGGAGGGCGTCTTTGCCGCGGACCTGGGCGTGGCCGATAAAGGCGATGGCGAGTTTGCTCTTTTTGAGATTGAGGAGGCGAGAGTTGTAATAGAGCGAGGCGGCTTCGAGTTGCTGGCCTTGCTGGCCGAGGAGGGTGGAGAGTTCGCCGGTGGGAGTTTGGTGCCAGGCGGATTTGCCGTTGTATGCCTCGATGATAGGTTTATCGCCGAGGACGAATTCGGAGTAGTAGCGGTTGGGGAGTTTGAGGCTGAAAGTGTAGGCGGAGGGTTTGCCGTCAGCGGGATTGCTGAAGGCGCCTTCCAGGGTTTCGGACTGGATTTTGGACAGGGCTTTGCTGCCGCCGAGGGCTTTGACGTAGTCGGAGACGATTTTTGCGGGGTCCTGCGCTTGCGCAAAACTGGCGGAGAAAGCCAAGAATGAAGCGAGGAGGAGCAGGTAGAGGACGCGGCGCATGGTTTTGTTTTCCTAAACACAAGGGCGCAGCAAGAGTTGCGATTGGAAAGGGCGCCTGTTCAATAGACGGGCGAAGCGGGCATAAATTAACGGCAAGATGTCCTTTTTTGGGGGGCCGCAAGCTTGCAGATAGACGGGCCGGTAGATGCGACTATTCGTATCTTAGCGCCACCAGCGGATCGACCAGGGTGGCTCGCCGGGCTGGGAAATAAGATGCGGCGAGCGCTACCAACGTCAGGACGACGGACACGCCTATAAATGTTACGGGATCGTAGGCGCTGATGCCGAAGAGGAAGCTACGGAGGAGGCGAGTGAGGGCGAGAGCCGCGACAAGGCCAACACCCACACCAAGCAAAGCAAGGCGCAGTGCTTCGCCAACGATGATGCGAAATACGTCTTGCGGCTGGGCTCCCATCGTGACGCGAACACCAATTTCGCCGGTGCGCTGCGTGACGGTGTAAGACATCACACCATAGACACCCACCGCCGAGAGCACGAGCGCGAGCATGGCAAAAATTCCGATGAGCCAGGCGCGAAAACGTGGCTCGGCCACCGTGGTAGCCATATTTTCTTCCATGGTGCGGACTTTTACGAGCGGTTGATTCGGGTCGATCTGCGCGAGCGCGCTGCGCAGCGCGGCGGTCTGGAGGGTTGGATCACCAGCCGTGCGCATGACGACGGACAGTTGAAATACCGGAAGGAACAGATCGGCCTGGCGATAAGGCAGATACATTTCCGCTTGCGGATCGATGCCCAAGCCGGGGCGAACATCGCCGACCACGCCAACTATTTCCATGGTGGGGACCTCCTGATCGGGGAGCGCGCCGAGCTGGAGACGCTTGCCGAGCGGATTCTCGTTAGGGAAAAAAGTGGTGACCATGGTTTTGTTGATCACGACGACTGCGGGCGACTTGTCATTGTCCGCGGGAGTAAAAAGCCGGCCTTGCAGGAGCGGCACGCCTAGTGTTTCGAGATAATTCGGAGTGATAGTGCGGTAACCCGCGGCGACAAATTCACGCGGCGATTTCGGAGGATGTCCGGTGATATTGAAATGGATGATGCTGCCGCCGCCACTCACGGGAAGAAACGAAGCCGCAGCAGCAGAGCGAACGCCGGGAAGCGTCCGGGCACGTTCGACGAGGCGGTCGAAAAACTCATAGCGATCTTGCGGTTTGGCATACGCCGTTTGCGATAGAGGGATATCGGCGACAAACAAATGATCGGGCTGAAATCCGGGCGGAACTTCCTGGAGGCGGGAAAAGCTGCGCAAGAGCAGCCCAGAGCCGACAAGCAGCAGCATAGCAAGCGCCACTTCCATGGCGACCAAGGCGCCGCGAAGGCGATGCTGGCCCGGTCCGGCGGTCGAGCCGCGCGAACCTTCGTTGAGAGCCTCGCGCAAATCGAGCTTGGCCGTACGCATGGCGGGCACAATGCCAAAGAGCAAGCCGGTTAACAACGAAACACCGGCCGTGAAGGCGAGCACCCACGGATCCAGTCCGATGGACGCGCCCTGCGGAACGCTGCCGGTGGCGATCTTCAGCAATGGGCCAAGCGAAGCCCAAGCTATAAGCACGCCGAGGAGACCTCCCGCGAGAGAAAGAAGAACGCTCTCGGTCAAGAGCTGGCGAATGACGCGCGCGCGGCCGGCGCCCATCGCCGTGCGGATGGCGACTTCTCTGCCGCGGGAAGCGGCTCGCGCCAGCAAAAGATTGGCGACGTTGACACAAGAGATCAGGAGAACGAAGCTCACGGCCCCAAGGAGAAGCAGCAGAGCGGGGCGCGAGTTCTGCACGATTTGGTCCTGCAGCCCGACGACATCCGCGCTTGTCCCGGTGTTGTAATCCGGATATTGCTGTTCGAGCCTCTTCGTGATGCCGACCATTTCGGCGCGGGCTTGCTCTTTTGTTACGCCGGGCTTTAGCCGCGCGAGAGGAATGATGCCGGGATGCCAATTGCGATCATCAGGAAGCGTTTTGGCCCAGGGCATGAAGGGCAAGAATAAATCGGCTGGCTGAAGAATCTGGAAGCCGCTGGGCAAAACGCCAACGATGGTGTAGGGCTGCGAATCGAGATTAATGGCTTTGCCGATGATTTCTTGTGCGCCCCCGAAACGGCGTTGCCACAGCCCATAACTGAGAAGTACAACAGGCGCCCCGCCAGCGCGATCTTCCTCCGCCAGAAAAGTCCGGCCGACTTGCGCGCTGATTCCCAGCATGGGGAAGAGACCTGCTGTGGCCATGCGAACGTTCAGGCGTTCGGGTTCTCCAGCGCCAGTCAAGGTGATGGCCGCTCCGCGCGTGGCTTCCATCGATTCGAAGGAATGGCTTTGATCGCGCCAGTCCAGATAGTTTTCATACGAGGTAGAGATTACAGGGAATGAGCTTTTTTCAGCGATCAGGACCAGACGAGAGGGGTCGCGGAAAGGTAGGGGGCGGAGGAGCACGCCGTTTACGACGCTGAAGATGGCGGTGTTCGCGCCGATGCCGAGCGCCAGCGTTAGGATGGCAATCAGCGTAAAGCCCGGGCTCTTTGCAAGGAGCCGGAAGGCGTAGCGAGTATCCTGCAGCAGTCTGAACATGGGTTCTCCCGAGGCGCGAATCTATCTCATCCTTCAGACGGATGCCATCGGCAACCGTTATCCGCATCGCGGGAAGGGCCGGGCAAGCCCCGCCTCTACAAAACGCTTAAGTGTGCGGCGTCGGCGGGGATAAAACGCGCGGCTTTGACTCAGTTGGCGGTCGTGGCTTTTGGACGGTTCAAGTACTTTTCATAGAGGCGCAGATGTTTGTTATCGAGAGAAGTGCGCTGGCCCCTGATGAAGATGTATTTTACGTCGGTCGTTAATTCGAGCGGATCACCGTTGGTGACGATGATGTTGGCGATTTTTCCGGCTTCGAGAGTGCCGATCTGGTCGGAGAGGCCGAAGAATTGAGCGGGATAAATTGTGACGGCTTTCAGAGCCTCGTCATACGGCAGGCCGTAGGCGACGGCGTTCGCAGCTTGCTGGCCTAGGCGGCGGGCGAAAGAATTGTCGAAGCTGCCGAAGGCGAACTTCACCCCGGCGGCTGCTAGTTCCGCAGGCTGGGTGAGCAGACGGTCGTAGGGATCGTCCTCGTTGAGGGGGGAAGTCAGGGTTGGGCGCAGGATTACCGGAATGCCCTTGGAGCGGAGGAGGTCCTTCTCCTTATAGGCTTCCATTCCTCCCGCAAGAATCATTTTGAGCTTTTGCTTGTCGCAGAATTCGATGGCGCTGCGGATGTCGCGGGCGCGGTCGGCGAAAACGAGCACGGGCAACTGGCCGCGAATGACCGGAGCGAGGGCCTCGAGCTTCAGGTCGCGTTTATAATCAGCCGGGCCGCCGTGTCCCATGGCTTGGGCGTAATGGCGGGCACTGTCCAGATAATCGGCCAATGCGTTCACCTGCTTTTCTCGCTCCTGCTTGGCTTCGTTGAAGGGTTTCTCTTTGCGCGTGAACGTTGCAAAGTCAAACGACTGCGTGGAAATCTCAGGCCAGACGATGACCATGGCCACGCTCTTTTTGATGAGCATGTCATTGATCGTCCAACCCGCGAGATGAATTGCGGAGGCTTGGCCGCCGATGACGCCGCCTCCACCGCGGGAATCGAAGCCACCGCTATCGGGGACTGCGAGCACTTCGGTGATGCCCGATGCGCGCGTGACGGGGATGTGCTCGCTGGAGGGAGAGATCGCCGTCGCGGCCACGACATCGGGGTTATACTCGCCCGTTTCGGTGGTATCGACGGTGGCGCTCACGGCGGAAATTTCGCTGAGGCCCATCTGCGTGATGGGATCGAAAAGGCCGGGATAAATTTGCAAGCCCTTTACGTCGATGACCTCCGCGCCCCCGGGAATTGGCACATTTGCGCCTACGGTGGCAATCTTGCCGTCCTTAATCACAAGCGTGCCGTCGTCGATCGGCGCGCCGGCAAGCGTGAAGATTTTTGCGTGCGTTAGAGCGTAGGAGGACGGCGGCTCCGACTGCGCGCGGGAAACTCGTGAAAAGCAGCAAACGGCCGCGAAAGAAATCGCGAGGCAAAACGCCACTTTGGCACGGTTCACTGAGCACCTCCGGAAACGGCTGCGGCTTGCGGCGGCTTGGGCTTATCCGGAGACTTTTCTGAGCCGGGTTTTCCATCACCCGGTTTCTTTTCACCGCTCTTTTTCTCGTCAGACTTCCTTTCTTTCTCCATCAGCTCTTTCTTTTCTTTGTCAAGCGCGGGGCGTTCGGCGATATCGCGCTGGCGGTCGAAATAGAGGCGGCCGTCGATGATCGTTTTTTGGACGACGGCGTAGGCGCTGAGGGGATCGTGATTGTAGACGACCAGGTCGGCATCCTTGCCCACGTCAATGGTGCCCACGCGCTTGTCTATGCCGAGCTGAATGGCGGGATTGAGCGTGACCAGTTTCAGCGCTTCCTCGTGCGTGAGGCCGCCATACTTCATGGTCTTGGCCGCTTCCTGATTGAGGTGCGTGGCTTCTTCCGCGTCGTCGGAATTGATCGAGACGATCACGCCGCGCCGCGTCATCACTGCCGCGTTGTAAGGAATAGCGTCGTAGGCTTCTACTTTATAAGCCCACCAATCAGAGAACGTGGAACCTCCCGTTCCGGCTGCGGCGATTTCGTCGGCCACTTTGTAGCCTTCGAGAACGTGCTGGAGAGTGCGGATCTTGAAACCAAATTCCTTGGCGACGCGCAGAAGCATCAGAATTTCGTCTTCGCGGTAGCAATGCGCATGGACATAGCGTTTGCCTTCGAGCACTTCGACCAGCGGATCGAGCTGAAGATTGCGGCGGGGGGCAACGGCATCCTTATCGCCGGCGGCAACTTTCTTGTCGTAATCGTCCCAGGTTTTTTTGTAATCGCGCGCCTCGGCAAACGCCGTGCGGATGGTTTCTTCGACGCCCATGCGTGTGGCGGGATAGCGCCTGGGCTGTCCGGGCAAACTAAAATTCGAGCGCTTGGGATTTTCACCCAGGGCAAATTTGATTCCCGGTACGGCCCCCTCAAACGGAAGCTTCGAGGCAGGCTGACCCCAACGCAGTTTGATGACAATGGTCTGGCCACCAATGGGATTAGCGGAGCCATGCAGGATGTTGGCGACGGTCACGCCTCCAGCGAGGTCACGGTAAATGTCAATATCGTCGGGATTCAGGACGTCGGCAGTGTTTGCCATGGAAGAAACAGAGATGCTGCCTTCATTCACGTTTCCATCGATAGCGATATGCGAGTGGCAATCGATGATGCCGGGCATCACGTATTGACCGGCGGCATCGAAGACCTGGGCATCTTTCGGCGCTTTGACGGACTTGCCCACTTCGGCGATTTTGCCATCCTTAATAAGGATGGAGCCGTGCTCGATAGTGCCGTGGGAAACGGTCAGAATCGTGGCGTCTTGAATGAGAATGACGGACGGAGCGTCGGGAGGATTGGCGGCCTGCGCGAAAAATGAAAGCCCAAAGAAACAGAGCAGGCACAGCATCGCAGCGCAGAGAAGCTTGCTAACAAGCAACGTGAGCGACCTCACAGCGCACCCCCGGAAACGGATGAAACATTATTCGTTCGAGTGTGAACCGCGGAATCCGTTGCCGCCACAGCGTGCTCGCCGGGCTTGGTGCCGGTGAAATCGATCGAGTAGCCCATAACGTCGATAGTTCCTTTCAGAGAGCTGCCGTCAAAGGTGCCGCTGAAGACGACGTCGGTGGGATTTCCTTCGATGGGAATATTTATGGTGAAGGTGAACTTATCGGCGCTGAGATAGCCGCTGATAATGTTGGTGGTTCCTCGGGTGCTCGTGGTCGTTCCAGAGAGCGTGCCATCGCTGGCCATGTCCAGATCCAACGTGGACTCTTCCGGGCCATCTGGCGTGGTGTAAGCAAGCTTCCACTTCCCGGCCAGGCTGCCTTTCGGAGGATCCTTCGGCTTTTCGGGTTCGTGTATCTCGAACCTTTCGCCATCGACAAAAACCAACTTAATTTTGGTCTTCTCGGCAAAGAGATCGCCATCCGTTACAACAAGGTTTGCAATCTTTCCCGTCTCGATGGAGCCCAGCCGATCGGCGACTCCAAAGATCTGGGCGGGCGTCAGGGTCAATGCGCGCAATGCGGCATCGGGGGCAAGCCCGGCATCGATGGATTTCTTCACCGCCTTGAGGATGTCTTTCGACGAGGTGATGCCGCCGGAATAAAACGCAAACTGCACTCCAGCTTTGGCGAGCGCCGCCGGTGAAGAAGGCGCTTTATCGCGGAAGCGCAACGTTCGGAGCGACGGCTGTTCGTCCGGGTCCGCGTCTTTTTCAGCTTCGGGCCATTTCAGGTCGACGAGAACAGGAATTTTTTTTGTGGCGATTTCATTGGGCATTTCATACGCCATTTGCGCGCCGTAGATAGCAAAGTCCATCTGCCAGCTATCCATATTCCACAGGTCGGCAAGTTGCAGGGCTCGTCGGAGCTGAACGCTGTTGTTTGCGGGAATGAGCACAAGAGCGTGATCCACCATCGCCGCGGAGAGGACGGCTTCCGTGCGGTCGTAAGGCGGCCGCGCCTGACCGCGAGGATTCTTCTCGTAGGCCGCGAGCGCGTGCGCGCTCCAATCCGTGTCAATCCATACTTGATGCACGTAAGCGAGACTGCCCATCAACGAGCCGGGGAAATTTGCAAAGCCTCCGCTGGGGACGAGTGAAATCGGAATGGCCACCGGCGTCTTGACAACCATTTCGCTGGCGCGGTCGCCGGCGAGATCAAGTACAGAGGCTTGTCCCGGCAACATTCCGCCCTTGGGAGCGGAGACGACCGTGGTGAATCCAGCCTCGCGCCACGATTCGATGCGCTTGTCATTCAAGCTTGCTTCATCGGCACTACTGCGCCAGGGCGTCGTTCCCGGACGATCCTCTGGGCCGCGCGAAGTAACTTCTTGGCCGCGGCGCTGTCCGCCTTCGCCACCTCCGCCAGGCCCGGCCGGAGCAGACGCAATGCCCACGTCGGTGAACGAATCGAAAAGTCCAGGATAGACAGTGAGGCCTTTACCTTCAATCACCCAGGCGTCGGGCGGAATAGCCACATCCTTGCCGATAGCCGTGATTATGCCATGGGCGATCACCACAGTTGCGCCTTCGACGGGCGGCCCGGAAACCGGGACGACTTTGGCTCCGCGAATCGCGAAATACTCCGGCTCGCCGCCCTGAGCGAACAGCTGGGGGGCGATAGCCAGAAGCGCGAGGAAGGTTAGAGCAAACTCAAGTGCAAGCCGACACCGGCGCGCGAGGACAGGACGCATGCAAGCTCCTTTTGGGAATAGTTCAGAACCACGATCCCCAGACCGTCTGTTTTGTAGACGCATGAGGCTAATCAGAAGTTGCGATGGAGTCAAGGAAACTAAGGGACTCGAGAATATTGCAAATGGCAGGTCTCCCCTGCGGAAAAAGATTAAAAATCTCAAAAAAGCCGGAAACAAAATGGCGGGGAGCTTCGTTTCTTCTATTGTCTTCCCATAGGGCCTATGGCATCTTCGGTATGGGTTTCCCATAGGAACGAAGAGAAGCGCGAGGAGCCCGGGAGGACAAGGATAACGATGGGTGATAAGGCAGAGGAGAAGAAGGACGTATGGCAAGGGACGCTGGCGCTAATGGTGCTAAAGACGCTGCAAGCGATGGGCGCGCTGCACGGCTATGGGATCGCGCGGCGCATTGAACAGATCAGTGGCGACCGTCTCATTGTGAACTACGGGACTCTGTATCCGGCGCTGCTAAAGCTCGAGCAGGAGGGTTACATCACTTCGGAATGGGGGTTTTCGGACAACAATCGCAAAGCGAAATATTACAAGCTTACGCGCGCGGGGCGGAAACAATTGAACAAGGAAGAGCGCGCGTGGGAACAAACGACCGCGATACTGGCACGGTTTCTCGCGCCGGAGGAAGAACAGTCTTGACAACGGTTAAAACAGCTTCAAATTCGCGCCGCCCTCACAGGGCGAGCGATAAGTGCGGGTGGAGAGTATGAGACGGCTGCGAGCGTGGCTCTCTCGGCTCGGCGAAGCGTTTGGGAAAAAGCGACGTGAGCAAGAGTTGGCTGCGGAGATGGAAAGCCATCTCCAGTTACACGTGGAAGACAATCTGCAAGCAGGCATGTCACTAGCCCAAGCCCGGCGGGAGGCCATCATGAAACTTGGCGGCGTCGAACAAACCAAAGAGAATTATCGTGAGCGCCGCGGTCTGCCGCTGCTCGAAGTCTTTTTGCAGGACTTGCGCTTCGGAACACGCATGCTGCGGAAAAACCCAGCTTTCACCCTTGTGGCCGTGCTTACGCTTGCGCTCGGGATTGCGGCGAACTCCACGATTTTCAGCTTTGTGAGCGCAATCCTCTATACGCGGCCCCCTGTCTCTGATCCGGACCGGTTGGCCGTGGTCTACGGGTTGAACCCCGTCCACATGTGGGGGCCGGGCTTGAGTCCCGTCTCGGCCCCAAATTATTTCACCTGGAAGCGTGAAAACCGCGTGTTCTCTGATTTAGCAGCCTCGAATCCTTACAACAGTGTGAACCTGACCGGCGATGGCGACCCCGAGCGCGTAAGCGCCATACGTGTAACCGCCAGTTACTTCTCCCTGCTCGGCGCGGCCCCCGAACTGGGACGCATCTTCGCCGCCGGCGAAGACCAAGAAGGACATGATCGAGTTGTAGTTTTGAGTCACCGATTGTGGGAGAGGAAGTTTGGATCGGATCCCACCCTAATCGGCAGAAGCATCCGCCTCAATGGCGAGCGCTACACGGTAATTGGCGTAATGCCGTTTCAGTTCCGCTTGATGTCGTTTTTGGGGGACCTGTGGCTCCCATTGGTTCTGAACGAGTCCGAGCAAGGCACGGCAGCCAGACAGGAACGAGATCTTTACCTGTTCGGCCGGCTCAAACCTGGAGTGACTCTTGCGCAGACACAGGCCGACATAAAGACTCTAGGCACTCTTGCGGCACGGAATTTCCCTGAGACAGAAAACGGGTGGGCAGCAGACACTCTCTTGTTGCAGGAATACATGATCCGCGATTTCAATGCCGGCCCGGCTTTTGTTCTCTTGCTTTCCGCCGTCGGCTTGGTGCTGCTCATCGCCTGCGCGAATATTTCGGGGCTTATGCTGGCGCGCGCGACCGGGCGAGGCAAGGAAATGGCCGTGCGCATCGCCATCGGAGCGGGAAGAGCTCGGCTCGCGCGCCAACTGATGACCGAAGCCTTACTCATCGCTGCGCTAGGGGCCGGTGTCGGGCTCGCCTTTACATTCCTGGGCGAGCGCTTGATGCAAGCCGCCTTGTCGTTCAACGACGCCGTCAAATTGCTGGACCTGAAGATTGATTGGCGAGTGTTGTGCTTCACTTCGGCGATCGCGGTCTCTTCGGCCCTCCTCTTCGGCCTGGCCCCCGCTCTAAAAGCGTGGTCGGTGGAAGTCTTCGCGACGCTGAAAAATGAGAGTACGACCGTATCTTCCGGCAGAAAGAAAAATCGATTGCGCAGCGCCCTGGTCTCCAGCGAAGTGGCGCTTGCCGTGGTTCTGTTGAGCGGAGCCGGAATTCTTATTCAGGGAATTGTTGCGGGCATGCGTCAAAACATGGGATTCGACCCACAGCGGATCCTGACGGCCCAAATCACTCTCCCTGCGTCCCGCTATAAGGCGGCTTCCGCACAAATCCAATTTTACCGCGAGCTGGCCGAGCGTCTCGCCTTCATGCCCGGAGCCAAATCGGCGGCGATCGCCTCGGTTCTCCCGGGCGCCGGGCCCGGCGAGATTCCTTTTCGCCTTCGCGGCCAAGAGAATCTGCCCGTGGGCGAACTGGCACACGCGCGATACTGTGTGGTTAGTACGCACTTTTTCGAGGTTACCGGGACGACGATCATCGCCGGCCGTGATTTTTCTACGGCCGATGATGCGCAGGCTCCTTCGGTGGCGCTGGTAAGCGAAAAACTGGCGAAGCAGTTCTTCCCTCACGGAGATGCCCTCGGCAACCAGATTCGCGTTGATTCAGGGGACGCTGCCGCGAGCCAGTGGCGCACCATTGTTGGCATCGTGCACAACGTGAAAGGCTGGCCGCTTCGTTACATAGATGATCCGGAAATTTACGAACCTTTCGAGCAGCATCCGATGACGGAGGCTGCTGTCCTGGTGCGCGCCGCCAGCGATCCAAGCACGCTGGCGCCGGGGTTGCGCGAAGCGGTTTGGTCGATTGACCGCGACCAGCCCATCGGCGACCTGATTACCCTTCCAGAAATTCTCGACAACGAGGCGGCTGGCGACAAGATCATGGGCAAGCTGATGGGGACCTTTTCCGTTCTGGCTCTGGCGCTTTCCGGCATCGGGCTTTACGGCCTTGTCGCCTATACCGTGGGACAACGCAGCCAGGAGATCGGAATCCGCTTGGCGCTCGGCGCCGGGAAACAAAACATTCTGCGCCTTGTGCTTCTCGATGGGCTGAAGCTCGCACTGTTCGGCGTGGTGATCGGCCTGGCCGGCGCCTTACCTCTCCCAAAGCTGTTCGCAAGCCTTTTTCAGGATTATCACATTACCGGTGGATGGATTTTTCTATCTGTCCCGGTCCTGATCACCGGAGTCGCTATGCTCGCTTGTTACCTTCCGGCTCGCCAAGCGTCACGTGTCGATCCGATCGTAACTCTGCGATACGAATAGGAAGAGCTGTCAGAAGTTCGAAGTTAAAGGCTTTCGCTAGTTTTCTTAATCTCTATCTGAAGGATTGGTGCGGCAATGAGATGGCTGCGCGCCTTGTTCTTACGGCTTGGTGGGGTCTGGTACAGGACGTCGCACCACCGCCAGTTTGCCGACGAACTGGAGAGCCATCTCCAGTTGCACATCGACGACAATTTGCGCGCGGGAATGTCGCCAGCGCGAGCGCGAGCGCGACGGGAGGCGATTATGAAACTGGGTGGCATCGAGCAAACCAAAAAAGACTATCGTGAGCGGCGCGGGCTGCCTGTGATCGAGACTCTATTTCAGGACTTGCGCTTCGGGGCACGCATGTGCCAATGCTGTTGGACCGCGCAATCACGCCGGAATACCTCCGCATCAACGGCTTGATTTGCCAGCAGATTCCGTTTTTTTCGCTTTAGCCTTCGCCAAGAAGCTGTTGACACAAAACCCCAATTACACTATTTTGCTCTAGGCCTTGTCACGCATGGCCTTCGCGAAATTCAGGGGAGTCCATGAAAAAACCCGAACAACGAGACCTTTTCCCCGGCGCGCTCGAAATGATGATTCTCCGCACGCTGAAGCGCCAACCTCTCCATGGCTACGCCCTCGTTCAACACATCAAACGCAGTTCGAACGATCTGCTCCAGATCGAAGAGGGTTCGCTTTATCCCGCGCTGCAGCGTCTTCTCAAGGAAGAGCTGGTCAAAGCGGAATGGGGGATCTCCTCGACAAACCGCCGTGTTCGCATCTACAAACTGACCGCCTCCGGCGCGAAGCACTTGCAGCGCGAAGTGTCTCGTTTCGAAAAGATGCTTGAAGGCATCACGCGCGTCCTGGCTCCAGGTGCGTCATGAAAATCATGAGCAAGTTGAAACAATTCTTCTCGCGCCGGCGCGTCTACAACGATCTCTCCGACGAAATTCGCCAACACCTCGAAGAAAAAATCGAGGAGTTTGTTGCCCACGGCATGACCAGGAAAGAGGCTGCGGAGGCGGCGCGCCGGGAGTTTGGAAATGTCGCATTGCTGGAGGAGGATAGCCGGGACGTTTGGCGGTGGCTGCCGATCGAGCATTTTTTCGCGGATGCGCGCTACGCACTGCGAATGCTACGGCACAATCCCGTCTTTGCAGTGGTGGGTTTATTGACGATCGCGATCGGGATTGGCGCCAACGCGGCGGTATTCAGCGTTGTGAACAGCGTGCTCCTGAAACCGCTGCCTTATCCGAAAGCGGAAGAATTGGTCTCGCTGCATCAGATTGCGCCGGGCGCGGCAGGGCTGGCGGATTTCGAGAATGGCTTGCTGCTCTCGCCGTCGATGTATTTCACCTACACCGAGCAAAATAGAACATTTCAATCGTTAGGGGTGTGGATTACGGATACCGCGAGCGTGACAGGATTGGCGGAACCGGAACAGGTGCGTTTGATCGAAGTCAGCAGCGGCGTCCTTGAAACGCTCGACGTTCCGCCCGAAGTTGGCCGTTGGTTCATGCAATCGGACCAAATCCCCCAAGGCCGCGAGACCGTGATGCTGAGCTACGGTTACTGGCAGCGCCGCTTCGGCGGCGACCGTTCCGTGATTGGCCGCAACCTCCTGGTCGATTCGCGTTCCCGCGAAATTGTCGGCGTGATGCCTCAGGACTTTCGCTTTGTCGACACGGACTTCGACGTCATCGTGCCACTCGCGTTCGACCGCGGCAAACAGATCCTTGCCGGCTTTGGCTATCACGGAATCGCGCGGCTCAAGGCCGGCGCAACGATTTCCGAAGCCAATGCGGACATCACGCGCATGTTGCCCATCTGGATGGACTCATGGACCAACGGCCCCGGAACGAATCCTCATATTTACGAAACGTGGCGAATCACACCCCTTCTTCGCCCGCTAAAGCAGGAAGTGATTGGCAACGTGAGCGAAGTGCTCTGGGTCGTCATGGGAACGATCGGCCTCGTGATGCTCATCGCCTGCGCTAACGTCACAAATTTGTTGCTTGTACGAGTCGAGTCGCGGCAGCAAGAACTCGCCGTTCGCGCTGCGCTGGGCGCCGAATGGGGACGCATCGTGCGCGGCCTCCTGGTGGAAAGTGTAATCCTCGGCCTTCTGGGCGGTGTACTTGGCGTCGCGCTGGCTTATGCAGGTGTGCGTTTTCTCTTGACGTTCGGCCCGGCAAACCTCCCACGCTTAAGCGAAATCTCAGTCGACGCCCGAACGCTGGGTTTTACGTTGCTCCTTTCGGTCCTGTCCGGCTTGTTCTTCGGGCTAATCCCTGCGCTGAAATACGCCGGCCCGCGCACTTCGCTCGCTCTTCGCAGTGCGGGCCGCACCATCAGCGTGAGCCACGAGCGCCACCGCGCGCGCAATGCCCTCGTCGTGACCCAAGTCGCGATGGCGCTGGTGCTGCTCGTGAGCGCAGGCCTGATGATTCGCACCTTCCGGGCCTTACGAACAGTCGACCCGGGATTCACAGACCCGCAGCATCTTCAACTGATGCGCATTTCCATTCCGGACCTGCTGATTCGCGAGTCGCTACGCGTCACCCGAACGCAAAATGAAATTCTCGATAAGCTGGCGGCGATTCCAGGTGTGAAATCGGCTGGATTTGTGAGCGAAATGCCGATGGAAGGATTTGATTCGAATTGGGACGAGATTTTTGCCCAGGACAAAGTTTACTCGGAAGACTTAATCGCCCCATTACGGCTCTATAAATACATTTCCCCAGGCTTCTTGCACACGGCGGGAACGCGATTAGTTGCCGGGCGAGAGTTTACCTGGGAGGAAGTGTACGGGTTGAGGCCGGTGGCGCTGGTCTCGGACAATTTAGCGCGGGAATTGTGGGGAACACCGTCGGCTGCGATCGGCAAGCGGCTACGCGAGTTTTCCAAGATGCCCTGGTATGAAGTCATCGGTGTGGTGCAGGACATTCGTGAAAAAGGCGTGCAGGAGAAAGCGCCCACGATCGTGTACTGGACACCTCTTATGGCATGGCCCTACCTGCCGGACTCGGAGAAGGCAGAGCGAACAGTAACCGTGGTTGTGAGAACCGACCGCGCGGGCACCGAAAATTTTCTGAGCGACATTCGCCAGGCGGTGTGGTCGGTAAATTCCAATTTACCGCTCGCGTCAGTACGAACGATGCAGGAAGTGTATGACAAATCGGTCGCACGGACTTCCTTCACGCTCGTCATGCTGGGGATTGCCGGAGCGATGGCGCTAGCCTTGGGGCTCATCGGGATCTATGGCGTGATCTCTTACACCGTGTCACAACGCAAGCGCGAAATTGGAATTCGTTTGGCGCTCGGCGCGCAAAGCGGAGACGTAGTGAGCATGGTCCTCCGACAGGGCGCAAAGCTTGCGCTCGCCGGCGTGGGCATCGGAGTCGTGGCCGCTCTAGCATTGGCACGCCTCATGACAAGCCTGCTCTTCGGCGTGACGCCTCACGATCCCGTCACGTTTGCCGCCGTCGCGGCGCTGCTGATCTCCGTCGCACTCGTGGCCTGCTACATTCCGGCGCGCCGCGCTATGAAAGTGGACCCGATGGTCGCCTTGCGATACGAGTGAGCTTGTTGCGTAGATGATCGAACTTTGGAGATTTGTTTGTATCAGGTGATTTATGAATTGGTTGAAGCAACTTTTCTCCCGCCGTCGCCTCTACACCGATCTTTCCGCTGAGATGCGGCAACACCTTGAAGAAAAAATCGACGAATTCGTCGCCGCCGGCTTGCCCAGAAAAGAAGCCTCCGCTGCGGCCCGCCGCGAATTTGGCAACCTCAGCTTGATTGAAAACGACAGCCGCGAAGTCTGGCAATGGCCTTCCATCGAAAGTTTTTTCGCCGACGTTCGTTATGCTCTCCGCGTGATGCGCAAGAACCCTGGGTTTAGCTTCATCACTGTGCTCACACTGGCCCTCGGCATCGGCGCCAACACAACTATCTTCAGCATCGTTGATTCCGTATTTCTTCGCCCGCTTCCCGTGAAAGACCCGGGCCAGCTCGCTGTCCTCGGTTTCCGCCAGGGGACTGGCCCTCTGCTGACGTTGTTTTCCATCGCTGACTTTCGCGACATCCGCTCGCAAACTACCGGTGCTTTCTCCGACATGCTCGGCTACCAGCTCGGCTTCGACGGTATCAGCCTTGAAGGCAAAGCGGATCGTGCCTTGACGAATTACGTAACTGGAAATTTTTTTGAGATGCTTGACGTTAAACCTTATCTTGGCCGCTTAATTATTCCGTCCGAGGGCCAGACTCTCGGCGCCGATCCCGTTATCGTGCTTTCCTATTCTTACTGGAAAACGCGATTCGCTGGCGATCCCGAAATCGTTGGCAGGAGAGTTCTCGTCAACGGCCATCCAGCCACCGTCATCGGTGTATCCGCTCCAGAATTTTACGGCTTGTATCATTTTGCGAGCGTGCAGGCCTATTTGCCTATCGCTATGCTCACCACCTACGAATCGGGTTGGCCGCGCGATTTTATGGTTAACCGCATCCTGCAAAATCTGGATGTCGTGACTCGGTTAAAGCCACATGTAGCTCTTCCCAAGGCCGCGGCCGAATTAAGCGTGGTCGCGCGCCGCCTCTCCTCGCAGTATCCGGACACTGACAAAGGCATGACACTGAGCGCGTATCCTGAGCGTCTGGTTCGCCCCGATCCCGATTCAGGCATATTAATGCTCAAAGCATCCGGGCTTTTCCTCGCGTTGGTCATCCTCGTGCTCCTTCTCGCTTGCGCCAACGTCGCAAATATACTTCTTGTTCGCGCGACAACTCGCGAGCGAGAACTTGCGGTTCGCGCAGCCCTGGGCGCCGGGCGCAGCCGCTTGCTTCGTCAACTTCTCACCGAAAGCGTTCTGCTCGCGTTCTTAGGCGGCGCTGCCGGAATCCTTCTTGGCTTGTGGGGCAGCAAGGCGATTGCATCGATTCAGTTGCACGTGGGTGCTCCCGTTCACATGGATTTCACCGTCGATTGGCGCGTCTTTACCTACGCCTTCGCGGTTGCGCTCTTCGCAGGGATCTTTGTTGGTCTCTTTCCCGCTCTTCGCGCCTCGCGAACCACGCTCAACACGGTCTTGCGCGAATCGGGCCGCGGCGTATCTTCGGGCAAGAATCGTCTTCGCACTGGCCTTGTCGTGCTCCAGGTTGCAGGCTCTTTGACTCTGCTCGTCATCGCCAGTCTCTTTACTAAAAGCCTCGCTAACCTTCAGCATGCCGACCTTGGCTTTGATCCACACCATGTCGTTGACTTCACCATGGACCCAAACGAAATCGGCTATTCGCAAACGCAAGGGCTTGCGTTCTACAAATCGCTCCTCGAACGCCTGCGCACACTTCCAGGCGTCGAGTCCGTCTCGCTCGTCGCATGGGTTCCCATGACCTTCATCACCTACAATGACTATCTGAAAGTCTCCGACTATCAGACACCCTCCGGCGAGGGCTCTCCGCTAGTCTTCTACAACGTGGTATCTGCCGGATATCTGGACACCATGCGCATTCCGATTCTCCGAGGCCGCGGCTTCACGGAGACCGACAGAACTGGCGCACCTTTTGTTGCGATTGTGAGCGAAGCTTTTGCCAGAGATTTTTGGCCGGGCCAAAATCCTCTCGGCAAGCATTTCGCCAAAGTCAGCGGCGTCACCAATCCAACGTACCAAGTCATCGGCGTCGCCAAAGATAGCCGCTTTGCAGCGCTGACTGGCCCGATCGAACCGTATTTCTATCTTCCTGTCGCGCAGGACTACGACCTCGCACCAGCCGAAACGCTTCAGGTCCGGAGCGCCGCACCGCCGGCGACTACGATTCGTGACGTACAAGCGGTGATTCGTGGTCTCGCGCCCGGCTTGCCGGTTTTCAACGTCGAGACCATGACGGAAAGTCTCGATACACTCACCGGCTTTCTACTGTTTCAGATTGGCGCGGGTTTCGCGGCAGCCCTCGGGCTCCTCGGTTTGCTTCTAGCACTGGTTGGCGTTTATGGCGTCATCTCTTATTCCGTCAGCCAGCGCACACACGAAATCGGCATCCGCGTGGCCCTCGGCGGGCAACACGGCGAAATCCTGAAACTAATTCTGCGCCACGGCCTCTTCATCGTCTCCGCGGGGCTAGCGATCGGTTGTGTCTGCGCCTTCACCGCTGCCCATCTGATTGCCAGCCTTCTCGCGGGCGTCAGCCCTAACGATCCAGCAACCTATCTGGTCGTGACAACCGCGCTCGGCCTCGTTGCCCTGCTCGCTTGCTACATCCCCGCGCGCCGCGCCACGCGCGTCGATCCTCTCGTCGCTTTACGGTACGAATAAATCATGGTTTTTCGAACCACAAGCGAACCATGAAAATAGCCACAACGTGTCCTTTGAAAATAAAGGGGTTATGGCTGTTTTCTAATAAATAGTCCGGAGAAAATCTTCCATCCATATTAAAGAGAGTCCCTTGCTGCCGCGCTGGGCTCAGCCATCAGGTTTAGAACGCGCTCCGCTCAGTGCTGCGGCTTTTTCTTTTTGAATAGGCCGCCGAGACCCTTTGCCGCATCCACCGGCGCTTTGCCTGCGTCTTTTGCAGCGCTTGTTCCGAGACCGGCGGCGCAACCGGCCTGCGATTTGAACAGGCCAGCAGCTAGTCCGCCGACATCCGGAATAAATTTTGGATCCGCGGTCGTGCCTTGAATCTGGAAGGGCACGGTGGTGCCGCTCTTGCATCCGCTTCCGCCGCCTGTGGCTTTGCCAACAAGGCCACTCATGCTGGAAACGGGACTGGCAACATCGCCCAGCGTACTGGTAACCGTGGCCTCCATCTTAAAATCAAGCGTGTTCTTGGAATCCACCGTGCCTGCGCCGGAAAGGCTTCCTAATGAAGGAATCACGGCGATGAAATTGTCGGCCTTCAATCCCGCGGGAGAGATGCGAAGATCGCTGGTCAGCTTTTCAATTTCGAGATCCTTGCCGCTCTTGACGCCTGCGAGCGCGGCAACCGGTTTCATCATCGCGCCCAAGTCGAAACCCGCGAGTTTTCCGTTGAAAAGGCCGACACTGCCAGTAGTAACCAATTTATTCGTTGGGCCTGTGAGGTTTAGCTCCGCATTCAGCGTACCGGCTTGAAGCGAAGCTCCTTTCGGAAGATTGATCCCGAGTGCCGGCAAAAACGCCTCCAGATCTCTTGCGGGCATGTCCTTGGCGTCGAGCTTGATATTCACACTGGTCGCTTCCCCAGCCGTTTCATACGTGCCACCGAGATGCGCAATGGCGCCGCCAATTTTGAGCGTCGAAGGTTCCAGCACGCCGGAGTTCTTTCGCAAATCATATTTCGTATCGAATTCGACAGTGAGCGGAACGCCCGCCGCAGTCCCGCCGGAAACGAGCAGTGCCTTCGACAGCTTTACATTGCCCTTGGTTTCCGCTTCGCCTTTTTGTGAAGCGAGATTGGCGGTGAGATCGAGAAGCCCTCCCAGGCCCGCACTCGAATCCAGAAAGCCGGTGGAAGCGAGATTGAGTGAGGCCACTTCCAGCTTGGCGTCGATCGATGTGAGCGAAGCGTCTTCCTGGTCGATGGGCCCCGCAGTTCCATCGAGCTTGAAGGTTCCTCCGCCCGGCAGGTCTGCCGTAACGGTGACGGGAAACTTGGAGATCATGGAAAAGTTGGAAGCCACGATATTCACGTGGTCATAAGTGCTGCGTTTCTGAGAACTTGTGGATCCGACGATGATCCGGCCGTCCTTCAGAGTGAATTTCTGGACGGACAAGTCGGCGGGTGCGGCGGACCCGGAGTTTTTTGCAGCCTGTGCCTGTTGAGATTTTGCCGAGGCCCCGCCCAGCGATGAATAGTTCCACTGACCCGCGGGATTGTGCAGAAGTGTTACTTCGGGATTCTCAATGGTGATGCCGGTGACGTTGAGAGTCTTGCTGAAGATCAGAGGCAGAATCTCGACGCCAACTTTGACTGATTTGGCCCTAAGAAATGGCGACGTGCTGAATTTGGGATCGTCGCCAACCGAAAGATTCTCCGCGGAGAGCGAGCCGCTGATCAGAGAAAGGCTCAGACTGCCGAACTGAACTTGGCGGCCGAGGGCTTGCGAAGCTTTCTGCTCAATCGTGGGGCGGAATTTGTCGACAGGAATCAAAAAAGGTACAACCACAAGAAGAAGAATCAAAACAGCGAGGACAATGGCTACGGCGCGAAGGGTACGATTCATGTTTTCCTCCTGTTCGGTGGGAATGGACAACGGCTCGGCTCTGCGTTGCAAAAGATGATAGCACGCGGAAGTTGAAAGGGACTCTAGGTGAAGCCAGCCTCCACAGTTTGCAGATTCTGTGTCTACCCGATTGACGGCATGCGTCCAACTGTCCATGCTAGGATTCCAATGATGAATCTACCGACGAAAGTTTTGCTGGCTGTGGCGCTCGCTCTCCTTGTCAGCCGCGAAACGATGGCCCAGCAGCAACCGGCGCCCGCGAATCTGCCCGACACTCCCGCGCCCAAGCAGGACCAGAATGGCGCCGCGCAAAAACAAGACACAGGCGTCACGGCCACTCCGCTCGGCCTGATCACGAGAAAGTCCTACTTTTATCCCGAACTGGCGACCACCCCAGGGCCGTTGACTACCGGGCAGAAATTTAAGCTGTTCCTGAGCAAAAGCACGTCACCTCCGCAAATTCTAAGCTCCATGGCTGGGGCGGGCATCAGTGAAGCGCGAGGCACGCTGGCCGGGTATGGCCAGGGCGGCGAGGGCTACGGAAAACGCTTTGGCTCGTCGATGGCAACCGGCGCTTCGAGCCATTTGTTCGGTACCTTCTTATTACCCGCGCTTCTGCGCGAAGATCCGAGATTCTTTGTAAGATTGAACGGCGGGTTCCGCGTGAGAGCCGGACATGCACTGCGGCGCATGCTGGTGATTCGAACGAATGAGGGAAATGAAACCTTCAATTTGCCGGGAACTTTAGGGCCGCTGATGGCGGAAGGCTTGGCGAATGTTTATCTCCCCTCTGCCGAGAGAACAGCAGGAAAAACATTTGAGCGCGCCGGCATTCGAATCGGTTTCGGCACAGCCAACAACTTGCTGAAAGAATATTGGCCCACGATTTTCAAGAGTTTGCGGATCGCCAAGGTGGCTCCGGGATTGCATCCCTAGATTAGGGATGCCGCTGCTCGCGTGACGGGATGGCAATCGGTTTGGACGCGGTGGCTTCCGAACGTATTACAATATGGAAGAGCGGGGCTGTAGCTCAGATGGATAGAGCAACGGTTTCCTAAACCGTTTGTCGGGAGTTCGAATCTCCCCAGCCCCACCACACATTTCTTTCGAACTCAATATTGCCCTGCCGCGTGTTTCTAAAAAAACCGAATGTGTGTTCCATGCGACAAAGAAAGTGGCAGAATGCTTCTAATAAAGCTGCGGATATCGTTTGTTCGAAGGCTCGAAGACCGCGGACGCTTTGAACCTGGCAAGCACAGGGTGTCGCGTTACCATTCGAAATCAGTTGTATAGTTAATGTTTGGCGGCCACGATGTTAGAGTATCGAAGAGGTGCTGCGTGAATTCGTCAACTATAATCGCCTCGTCCCTGACCGTCCTTCTCGTGCTTGGTCTGGTAGTCTATCGATTGCTCTGGGCTGCGTCCTCCGTGGCCGGCGCAGCGGGACTCGGTCGATTGTCAAAATTGCCGAAAGGCGTACGACGCTGGCTTTTTGGCGAACGCGGTAAAGGCTCCGTTTGATTCGTGGAAATGCCGGTTCCAAAGAAGCGTTTCTTGCGACGGCACGGAATTGCCGGCTAGTAGATTGCCGCTGAACTTGATGTGGAGAGAATGAGCGAAAAGACTCAGGTTCGGGCGCGCCCGGCAAAAGCCATGGTGATTGCTCTCGTAACCGTGCTCGCACTACTCGTTGCGCCAGTCTGCGCGCCGCTGTGCGCGGCAAGACGTTGTGCTCCGAACGCTCTCCCAGGAACAGAAAAGTGTCACGAGATGGCGAACATGGGAACCAGCGGCAGCGAAAAACTGGATGCACCATGCAAACTTTGCGGAGCCTTCCATCTTTCCGCCGCGCTCGCGAAGACGGACGAACACTCTTCGCTTTCGTCAGTGTCGCTAAACGATGCCACGCCGGTGAGACTAACTGGCTCTCCGGAGCTTAGCCTCAGTCATTTGCAAACAACTCCCGGCAATGGGCGTGTTCATCGCCCTCCGTTAGAATCGGCGGATGTCTCGCTGTTGACGACGACTCTTCGCGTCTAAAAATTTTCCTTCAAATCCATCCAGCAAGACAAAACTATCCGCTTAGAATCGTTGACGCCGCGATGTCGCGGCGTGGCTATGATCCACCGCGAGAGCAAGTCGTTTCGCCAGCCCGGATCCTCGCAATTCGAACAGCAACTTGGGAGGCAAGAATGAGTGGCACGAGAAGAAGATTTTTCCAGGATGCGGCATTTTTTAGCGCGGGATTCCTGGGATTGTCCGAGGCGTTGCGCGGTAGCCCACAAGTGAACGACCCGCAAACAGCGCGGGAAATCGAGCAAGGGCGCCATCATAGCCCGTACGGCGAACATAAGAAAAAGGAACTCGTGTCAACGGGGCCGGACCCGCTCCTGCCGATGGTCACGCCGGATGTGGCGGACCTGCCATTCGAGATGGATGGCGGAGTGAAAGTCTTCAAGCTAATAGCGGAGCCCGTTAAGCGAAAAATAGCGCCCTTCAAAACCATCGAAGCCTGGGGCTACAACGGCAGTCTTCCGGGACCGACGATTCAGGTGCAACAGGGCGACCGCGTGCGTATTATTCTCGAAAATAAATTGCCGGAAGCCACTTCGGTTCACTGGCATGGCCTGGAAGTTCCCATCGAACAAGACGGCGTCCCGTGGATCAGCCAGAAGCCCGTGGCCCCGGGAGAAACATACGTCTATGAATTCACGGTGCATCAGGAGGGGACATTCTTTTATCACTCGCACGGCGCGATGCAGGAAATGATAGGCATGATCGGTCTATTTGTCGCGCATCCGGAACGGGCCTACAAGCCGCGCGCGGATCATGACTTCGGATTGGTTTTGCAGGAATGGGCTGTCCTGCCAAATAACAATGTCCCGAACACGGCGGCAATGGAATACAACTGGCTGACCTTCAATGGCGTTTCCGCACCGTCCATTACTCCCATGATCGTGCGCTTGGGGAACCGCGTACGTCTGCGCATCATTAATATGGGGATGGACCACCACCCCATCCATCTGCACGGAAATCAATTCGTGATGACCGGAACGGAAGGCGGCCGGGCGCCGGAATCCACGTGGTACCCGATGAATACGGTCTTGGTGGGCGTCGCGCAAGCACGGGTGGTCGAGTTCGACGCCAAATATCCCGGTGCGTGGATGCTGCATTGCCACATGCCGCACCACATGATGAACAACATGACGGATCTCTTGCGCGATCGCGCCATAGAAACCGCGAGCCAGACCGACGCGCAAGCGATGAGCCAGATGGCAACGCTGGCAAAAACCGTCCCATTCGAACATGTGCATCACTCACCTATCGCGCCGAACGCGGGCAGCGTGCCGGGATTCCCGCAGGATGCCTTCATGGAAATGGGCATGGACGATGCCGTAGCGAAACCGGAGACGTATGGCCTGCCGCCAAACTGGAGCGCGCAGATGATGGGCATGATGACTTTGGTGCGCGTGCTGCCCGACAAGGAGTACGACGAAATGTCGCAACGAATAACAAGGAGTAGCTCAAAAGAACAAAAGGAGCATTCCCATGGTTCGTAACAAGAAATCTCCATCCTCTCTCTGGCTGCTCTTCTCCTCGCCCGGCGTTTACCCCGACCGGGTCGGCGCGACCTCTGTGTTGAAATTTCCGTTAGCCGTATCACCATCTCAAACGCGAAAAAAAGTTCTGATGCTCGCCACAACGCTTCTTTGTTCGACAACTTTGACTCTCGCAGCCCGCGCTCAAGAGAAAACCCCTCCGGCCTCCATGAGCCAGCAAATGCAGCACCGCCATGGAGACGTTCCGCTGGTGAAGCCGGAATACCCGGAAATGGGGCGTGCGCAAGAGCGCGCTGGAGCCCAAGCGGTCACGCTGGAACAGGCGGAAAAGATGGCCGGCGAAACAAATCCCACTTTGCGGCAAGCCGAAGCAGAAATTCGCGCTGCAAAAGCGCGTCAAGAGCAGGCGGGATTCTATCCAAACCCTTCCGCTGGATATATCGGAGATGAGATACGCGGAGGGTCGGTCGGAGGCGGCAAGCAGGGATTCTTTGTGCAACAGACGATCGTAACGGCTGGAAAACTGGGAAAGAGCCGCGCAGTATTCGGTGCCGAAGCCAAGCTCGCGGAGCTTGAGGCGCAAGAACAACGCGCTCGCGTGCAAACAGCTGTGAAGATAGCTTTCTTGCGCGTGCTGGCCGCGCAGGAATGGCTCGAGGCGCGGCGCGATCTGGCGAACATTGCGGAAGAAACCTCGCAAACGCAGCAGCAACTTATGAACACCGGACAAGCGGACGAGTCCGAGGTGCTCGAAGCAGAAGTAGAAGCAGAACGCATGCGTATGGCGGCACGGATGCAAGAGAACACGCTGCACGAAGAGTGGCGTTCCTTGGCCGCCGTGATCGGGCAGCCCGCTCTGCCGCTCGCGACGGTCGCAGGCGATCTGGAACGGGGTTGGCCGGAATTGAACGAAGAGGAGGCCGTCGAAGCGATCGCGAAACAAAGTCCCGCCGTCCAGATTGCGGAAACAGCAACTGGACGCGCGCAAGCGGTACTGACACAGGCGCAGCGCGAGCCTATTCCGGACATCCAGCTCCGCGCAGGCATGGAATACAACCACGAAACACTGGGAAGCGTTCCGTGGGCGAAAGGCTGGGAGGGCTTGGCCGAAGCCAGCGTAGTGATCCCGCTTTTCAATCGCAATCAAGGCAACATCTCTGCGGCGCAAGCCGACATGGATCGTGCGGAGCAGGAAAAGACGCGCGTAGCGCTCACCCTTAGGGAGCGAGCTGCGACGGTAGTCGATGAGTACGCCAACGCGAAGCTGATGGCCATCGAGTATCGCGACGAAATGTTGCCTCAGTCGAAAAAGGCGTACAGCCTGTTGGTGGATAAGTACGGCCAGATGCTGGCGTCTTACCCCCGCGTGCTGGAGGCGCAGCGCAGACTCTTCGAGCTGCAAATTGAGTACATCGCCGCGCTCGAAGGCGTGTGGACCAATGGCCTGGCTTTGCAGGGCTATCTATTAACGGATGGCCTCGAAGCACCGGCACGGCCCTCGGAAGTCGACCGGCCTATCCGGGAGACCAACGTGCCAATGCCGGAGCGGAGCATGGCGCCTGGGGAAGCGATGCCTCGGCCATAGGCTGCAGAAAATAGCGATAGTTCGGGAAAAGTAATATGGGTCTGGGCCGCTCGGCACGTGTCGAGTGCGAAACACTGGTACCCCAGTAGCGTTGACCAACCGAAAATTTAGTGGGTACTGTCAGGATAGGGCGTCAGGGTGTCTGCAAAAGTGTCTCTATCGATTTGCGAACCCACACGTCATTCCAAGTTTGCCGGGAGTGGCGCGTCTCATGCGCCTGCCGCGGATCGTTTTTCTCTCTGTTTACGAGAGAAACCTGCGGCTGCCCCATGGTTTTAACAAACGGAACCATTGGAAGAGTAGTGCGGATGAGAAATAGATCAGGACTATGACCACAGTGCTGAAAGCCGGACGCTACGAGATTATGGGTGAGTTGGGCCGCGGAGCCATGGGTGTGGTCTATAAGGCGACAGACCCAGTCATCGGGCGGACCGTCGCGGTAAAAACCATAAAGTTGAGCGAAGAGGGCACCGGCCTGTCTCGCCCTGAGCTCCTGACGCGCTTCCAAACGGAGGCCCGCGCCGCCGGTTTGCTGACCCACCCGAACATCGTGGTTGTCTTTGACGCTGGCGAAGAAGACGGCCTGTACTACATCACCATGGAGCTGGTGGAAGGCAAGAGTTTGCAAGCGCACCTCGACGGCGGCCAGGCCTTCGCTCTTCCCCGCGTACTGCGCATCATGGAACAGACGTGCAGCGCATTGCAATTTGCCCACGAGCGCAACGTCGTTCATCGTGACATCAAGCCGGCGAACATCATGCTTACCGCCGACGATACCGTAAAGATCACAGACTTCGGCACCGCGAAAATCCTTCAATTCGGAACCATGCAGCAGACTGCGCACGTCATGGGTACGCCAAGCTATATGTCGCCGGAACAAGTGAAGGGCCGGGCGGTCGACGGCCGCAGCGACATCTTTTCGCTCGGCGTCCTGCTCTACGAGATGGTGACCGGCGAGAAGCCCTTTCCCGGCCAGAACATAACCACTGTCATCTACAAAATTGTCAACGAAGAGCCCGTCCCGCCACGCCAGATTGACCCCTCGATTCATCCGGGGATCAGCGCGGTGGTGATGAAAGCGCTCGCCAAGGAACCCGAAGCTCGCTACCAAAGTTGCCGCGAAATGCTCGAGGAACTGCGGAATTACCGCAGCGTGGCACCAGGGGCCGGTCCGGACAAGACCATGGTTGCGGGCGGCCTGGGCGCACCGAATGCGACTTTACCCTTTGCCGGAGCGAACGTGGGCGGACCAGGTGGCCGGCACAATTACCCTGAAGATCCAATGACTGTGGCGACCACGCATTCACTGAATATGCGAGCTTCCAGTCCCACGCAGACGCCGGCTGTGCGCCGCACGGGACCCATCGTTCCGTTGAAGGAAGAACCGAAGAAGAAGAGCATTATTGGAAGCCTTTTTATCGCGGTAGTTTTGATCGCTGTGATTGCCTACGGCGTGCAAAAGCTGCGCCCAGTGTTTGAAGATGCGCGCCAGATTAACGCCTCACAGAAAGTCTCCGAGAATGATGCTGCAACGGCCGGAACAGCGCCTGCAACAACCAGCGGTGGGACAAGCAGTCCTTCGACCAGTCCTGCCTCGAGTCCTGCCGAAAATGAAGGACCAGGCGTAGCCAGTCCCGAAGCGACGCCCGCGGAAAAGAAGCCGTCTGACCCTGGTGTGGGAAAGCCCCCCGCAAAGAGGGGCGAGCTTGTTGTGACACCGGAAGCGGCTGAGTACAAAGGCCGAATTGAGGAAGCGATTGCTGAAAAGGGATTGACGGGCCATGCCAAAGTGCAGGCCGTTGGAAATACACTTGTCCTGGGCGGCAAGCTGCGCCCAACGGAACATGGAGAGCTGCTGAAATTCCTGCGTAATGCTCCTGCAACTGTACGTGTGGTGGACAACATCGAATATGTAGACGTGCCGGAAGACGGCAAGGCAATTAATGCGGACGGTGGACACCCTGTTCCTTCGGAGGGCCGTGGCGCGATCCACGTCGTCACGGATCTTATTGGCGCCACCGCCATTTTGCGGGGTTCCTCAGGACGTATTGTCAGTCAATGCCAGACCCCGTGCAGCTTCAATGATCTCGATCCTGCACAATACAGTCTGGAAGTAGAGAAAACCGGCTATCAGTCCATGCAAACCGCGTTGCAGGTTAAAGCAGGGAATGTCATCGATCAGAAAGCGACACTCGAATCGCTATCGAAGGGCTTGTATTTGACCAGCCGTCCATCTGGAGCGGACGTCTTCATCAACGGCGCCAAGCAATCCGGCCAAACGCCTGTCACCTTGCCTCTTGCGCCGGGCAACTACAACTTGGTGGTCCGATTGTCGGGGTACGAAGCGTATGCTGGCAGGGTGCAAGTAAGGGACAATATCCAGACGCAACTTGACATCCCTCTGAGCTCTAGAGTTGCTTGGGCACAAGTAAACACAACTCCGAACGGCGCTGAGATTTTTCTCGATGGAACACCCACGGGATTGGCCTCGCCGGCGCGCGTACAGATGCCGGCTGGTCTTCACACATTGACCGTCAGACTTCCGGGCTATCTGCAAGTGAAGAGAACGGTGCAGGCCAGCGAAGGCGGAACGGTTAGTATTCAGGAAGTTCTGAAGCCAAGGTGACTCGTTTGGGCCACTAAGGCACGGTCGAGAGATTTTTCTAGAATCTCAGAGGGTTCTCCATAGGCTCTCCAGGCAAGGATTCCTGCTACTTGGAAAGTAACTTTTTGTAACAAGCCCTCGCCCCAAGTCCTAGAACTTCATAATCAAGCCCTTAAAAACAAATCACTTACCGATGTAATCTCCGGGCAGGCAGCGTGCTTGCCTTATAGGCAAGGACACCCTGCCCTCGCCGAACCCATTTCGGGGGTTGTCTCAGGCAGGGGTCTTATTTAACCGACAGGTTAAATACGTTAGACGGAAGCACGAGGGGAATGCTTTGGTACTTCGGGCCATCATGCCGGTGGAGGAGCAGCGTTCCGACGCTGAATTGCATACTCACGCCGAGCCTGCAGCGCGTAGCGCGTCGCGCCCGTTCTCGGGCACCAAACACGAAGCGGCTTCTCCAACTCCAGACGCCAGAACCGCGGGCCTGATCCATGCCTTGCGATGCCTTCATTTGCTGATTCGCTCCGAACGCCTGTACGACAGGAACCATCCCCGGAGGCTGCAGAGTTTGGACGCCTCGTATGAAACATTGCGCGATTTCGCCAGCGCGCTGAACGGCATTGAAATCCAGATTGAGCGCGGTGGCCTGGTTGTGCCCAAGCTCAACGACGCGCACCTGCCGGATGTGCGGGGCGAAATGCAGTCTCTCGCACTGGATTTGCAGCGCGCGGGCATTCAATCGCTGGGAATTGCCCGGCAATTTCATGTAGGCGAACTGGACACTTTCGCGCAACTCTTCAAAGCATCGTTGTTAAGATCGGAGGAGTCTATAAAGCGCGGGGGCAGCGGATGGTGGGCTGCGCGGTTTTTGGAGAATCGCGTGGAAGGGTTTTCGATTAACACGCATACAGAGCGAAGGGTGGATACCGTGCTCGCCAGTCTTATGGGCGCGCTGGTGGCGTATGGCGGAAACTCGCCGCGCGAAGTCAATGAAATACCGATTCTCCCTCCGGAAATCGACGATTTGGCAGCGGCTCTGCGCTTGATTGGCCGGCTAACCCCTCCGCTCGAAGCGGCACGCGGTCTTTCCCCGGAAGAAGCGGCGAGGGCGATTCACGGAGCAATGGAAGATGCGAGCCGGGATACGGTCCGCATGTTGCTCAGCTCCATTTCGCAATATGCTCCGCGCGAGGGTGAACATCCGCAGCCCTATTTGCTGCGACTTTCCGAGAGCTTGATCCTGGAATTCCTGGTGGCGGAGTTTTCCGCCGGGACGCTTCTTCCCCCCGCGGTAAGGCAGACATTCTATCGCCTCTCGGATGTGCTGGTTTCTTCGGGCGGTTATAAAGGCCCGCATTCCTCGCAACACTTGACCTTGCTTGCCACGGCCTGGGCCAGCGACACACATAGAGAACAGATCGTTGAAAAATTCTGGTTGGAGCTGCCGCCGCGAGAGAAATCCGTAGTACTGCGCGGGCCGGAAATATGGTGCGTGCCGGTTGTGGCGTTGAAGCAAACGCTTGGGCAACTTGCCGAGGCTGGAGCGGATGCTCCACGTCGTGAAGCGCGAAATATTCTGCTGAACTATTCGCGGCGCGTCGAAAATGAAAACGTTTCCGCCCGCCGGGCAGTAGCCGCGGGCCTGAACGAAATGACGCCCATTATCGAATCGCTTTGGCCGAATCAATTGCCGGAGGATTTGAGCCGAGGGACGATGAAAGCCCTCGAAAAGGAAACCATTCCCGAAACCGCGGCGCTTCTTGCAGCGTTCCTCGAAACTCTGGGACGCGTCGCCGTGACGCGCGGCGATTACTCCGGCTTCGAGAACATTCTGATCGGCCTGGAGCGCGTGCCGAAGGACAAAGAACACGATCACATGTCGGCGCTCGCTCACCGTCTTGTCGCACAGGATCGCTGGCTGCTCTTGGTAGATGCCGCGCTGGCTAACCGGCCGCTGGATCCAGTTTTGCCGCGGCTGCTGCAGCGCGACCCGGACCGGCTACTTGATCGCTTGACACTGCTCATGACGGATCCGCGCGGCGCGGAAATGGTGGCCGCGATGGCGCGCCTGCTGAGAGCCATCGGCGTGCCGGTGCTCAATCTTCTCGAGACGCGTCTCTATGAAGCCCGCCGGCAACGCGTGAGCGCGGCGATCAAGCTGCTCGCAGCCGCCGACTCGGAACGTTTGCTGCGCGGCCTCGCGCGTGCTCTGGCGAGTTGGGAATGGAATTTGCAAGATCTGGCGGTGAGCGAGCTCTCGCGTCCGGCCAATGCCGGCTCGTCGCATAGCGCGGCTTTTGTTTTCTCTGCCGTTCTAGCGGATGCGCATCCGCTCGTCGTCCCGATGATGATCGACCAGATCGGGTTGGCCCAGGAAACAACCGCTGTGCCGCAATTGATGGAGATTGCCGCCGGCGAGCACGAAGTTCTGCGCGATCTATTTGTGCGTATCAAGGCCATTGAAGCGATCGGGCGGATGCGCGCCGTCGAAGCGGCGGAATTACTGCGCATGCTGGCGGAAGGGCGCGACGGGCTGGCGTTTGCCGAGCCCTCGGGACTCCGCGCGGCGGCCGAAGATGCTCTAGCGATGCTCGAAAACCGGCCGGCTTCGGCTCGGGCACGTGCGGCATTTGAATCGGCCCCGCAGACCAATTCGAGTTATGTCATTCCACGCAGGTATGCGCGCGTCCCTCTGGAATCTCCTTTGCGTGCACAAATTGACGGTTCGCAAGTGGGCCTTGCCCGCGTGAAGACCATCAGCTTGGGCGGCGCGTACCTGGAATCGCCGAAAAAGCTTACCGTTGGAGACTCGATTAAGCTGGAAGTTCGCTCCGGACTACGAAAGATTCACTTCACCGCCGTGGTGCGCAATATTGGGCCAGACGGAAGCGGCGTCGAATTTGTGCACATGAAGGACGAAGACCGCGACAAGCTCCGCAAGCTTGTGCAACGCCACTTGCAAGTCTAAGCAGATTTGTTTTTCACTCGTAAATCTCCCTCAAATCTCACGCCGTCTCGTTTCCGCATCAGCCTCAAAACGCTCAAACAATAAAAAATCTTCTGAAGTTTAGTCTCAGGACCCTGATGAATAAGTTTTGATTGAAGTCCACGGAATATTGAAGTAAAAGCTGAGTATTCCATCGAGTAGCCTTCGTCGGGCGGGGCATCCCGCGGCCGCTAGGGGTAGCGGAAGACCATTAGGTTTTCATCGGGAGGATTCGCATGCTGCGACGTCATGGTGTGTTTGCTTGGTTCACGCTTTGCATGTTGGTGCTGGGCTGCGGCGCGACTACGATGGCGCAAGTGAATACGGCGACGCTCTCTGGAACGGTGACGGATCCGCAGGGTCTTGCCGTAAAGAGCGCCAAGCTTACCATTACCAATGCAGGGACTGGCGCGGAACGCATAGTCGTTTCCGATGACGGCGGACGCTATACGGCGGTGGGCCTGCCTCCCGGAAAATACAAAGTAAGTGTCGACGGCGGGGCCAGTTTTGCGGTGTACGTGAATGATTCGGTGGTCGTGACGGTGGGCGAAGATGCCACGCTCGACTTTCGGCTGGATTTAAAAGGCGTGCAGCAGACTGTGACCGTGACGACGGAGACAGCGGCCATTGAAACGGCAAAAACGGAATTCTCGCAGACAGTGGGAGAGCGACGCATTGAGAATCTCCCGATCAATGGCCGGAACTACATCAATTTCACGCTGACGGATTCTCAAGTTACGCGCGACAACGCTCCCGCTACCGGCGCTGCGCCAACCTCAGGCCTGAACATCAGCGGCCAGAACGGCCGCTCGAATATCGTGAACGTGGACGGGGCCGACGCCACCGATAACGCCGTCAATGGCGTGCGCTCGACGCTCTCCCAGGAAGCTGTGCAGGAGTTCCAGATCATCACCAATAGTTACGCGGCGGAGTACGGGCGAGCTTCCGGCGGCGTGGTCAACATCATCACTAAATCCGGCGGCAACGATTTCCACGGCGACGTGTTCGGTTATCTGCGGAACCGCGCGTTCCAGGCGGTCAACCCCTTCAGCACCGTCTCCAATCCGGCGTACACGCGTGTGCAAGCCGGAACGGCCTTCGGCGGACCGATTAAAAAAGACAAGACTTTTTATTTCTTCTCTTATGAAGTGACCCGGCGGCATGAAACGGGATTCTCTTCGATTGGCCAGGACAATTTCGGACTCGCGCCGTTTGACACGACGCAAGTCGGATTGCCGTTCGGTACGCTGCAACTTACGCAGGCGCAGATCGCGTTTCTGACGAGTCCCTCCACATTGCAGGCTGAGCAAACCGTCCCGGGATTTGCAACGGCGGTCGGGCAATACACATTTCTTGCCGGGGCCTCCTCGGGCATGGCTGTCCATGGAGTTTGGCCCACAAGCCTGACAGGCGTCGCCGGCATCAGCGGCTTCCCCACTTCGTGCCAAGCACCTCCTTGTTTCGTTCCTGCTTCCTATCAAAACCTGGCAGCACAAACCGGCAATTTTCCAATTTTTGAGGGCACCAGCCTCTATTCCCTGAAAATCGATCACAAAATCAATCTACACAATCAGTTGATGCTGGAGGCGAGGGTTAGTCCCAGCACGGTCACCGGCATCGAGGTCAATGGCGAGGACCAGCCCTTCGGTCAAAATGCCTCGTCTCGCACGTCGGAACAAAGCTATCGCGACGTGACAGGCATCGCCGACTGGGTCACCATCATCGGCGATGGCAACAAACTGAACGATTTTAGTTTTCAGTATGCTCGCCGGGGGTTGCTTTACAATTTTTCGAACGCGCCAGGCGGCTCCGACCCGGCAATCAACATCACTGGTTTTGCTTACTTCGGCCGCGAACCATATTCCTATATCCGGCGCGTGGAACAGCGTTACCAGTTGACGGACAACTTTTCTTGGACCGTCGGCCCGCACGCGATCAAGTTTGGCGTGGATTTCAACTACATTCCCACGACGGCGACTTTCACTGTGAACTACGGCGGCGTCTATGATTTCGGCTCTTTCAGCGCGGGCAACCTTGGATTCCCTTCCACGTTCCCCTCTTTGTCGCCGGTCCAAGCCTATGGCGCGGGACTTCCCGCAGATTTCATCCAGGGTATCGGTAGTCCGAGCGACTCGTTTACCAATAAGCCGCTGGGGGCTTATTGGCAGGATTCCTGGCGGATCCGGCCGAATTTGACTTTGAACTACGGCATACGTTACGACATCGAGTTTCCGCCGAAATTCGCCGCCCCGGATGCGTTGGCGCTCGCCGGATATAATCTTTTAGGCCTGCAGAAAGGCATTCAAACGGATACCAACAACTTTCAGCCGCGCGTGGGGATTGCGTGGGATCCAAAGGGCGATGGCAAAACCGTGGTGCGCTCTTCCTTCGGAATGTATTACGACCATCCTCTTCTCGGACTCTATTTCCTGGGTGATGCTTCCGATGGCTCCAAAAGCGTTCAGCTCGCCTTTGGGGGCACAGCGGGTTGCACGGTCGCCGGCGATCCCGGGAATCTGAATGCGATTCCGATATTCCAGGGGCTGCTGGTCAATCCTCTTGCGCCGCAATGCGCACCTTCGACGTCCGCCGCATTGAATTCTTCTCTGGGCTATCTGCCCAACCAGCAACAGTTCCAAGCGCTGAATTTCCCGAACTCTTTGTTCGTCAACCAAAACTACGTCAATGCTGGGTTTCCGCTGGGATTTCAGCCATTCGGCTACCCGCAAGGAAAAAACTTCGTATACGCATATTCCGAACAGGCTAATTTGAGCATCGAGCGGGATTTGGGACGCGGCTTCACTCTAAATCTGGCTTACAACTTCAACGGCGGCCACCATATCAATCGCCCCATCAACGCGAATGCGATTCGCGGCGATCTCATGGTGAATAATCTAAACGCCGCTGTCGCAGCGGGAGTCAATCAATCCACAGACAGCCCCTTTCTGGTTAGCGGCTGTGGAGTCGGACCGAGCGGCCCGTACGTTCCCGCGGCTTTGGTGAATTTCTTTCGCCCGTCTGGTTTAAACCCGGCAGTCGCCGAAGCCGTCCTGGCATCGGAAGGCGCTGCGGGCGCTGCTTGCATAGGTCTTGCAAATTCCGTGCTGCAGACCGAAGGCTTGAACTCCAAATGCAATCCTGGCGCGAGCCTTACGGACTGCGTTCCCTTTAGCGACATGGACGCAAACTATTCCAACGGGAACTCCGTTTACAATGGCTTCACGGCCAATCTCAAAAAGCGCTTCAGCCGCCACTACGAGCTACTCGCCTCCTACACGCTGTCTCATGCCATCGATGATGCTACGGACCTCGAGGCTACGCTCACGCCCCAGGACAGCTATTTCCCCAATCTGGATCGCTCCACTTCCACGTTTGACCAGCGGCACCGCTTTGTCTTCAGCGCCGTCTACCAGAGCGGCAAACTGAATGGCGATGGCTTCGCGACGAAGTTCTTTAGCAACTGGACGATCGCTCCCCTCGTCGAAATCGCCTCAGGCCGCCCGTTCAACATCGTCACGGGTGACGACGACAACTTGCAGTTGTCCGCCCTGACCGGCCGTCCAAGCACAATCGCCAATCCGAGCTGCGGCCCAACAGTGACATCCAGATTCTCGCCCACGGGAATTTTCCAGGAGCCCTGCCTTGCCGATTTCACCGGAACATTGCTCTCTTTGGACGGCAATCTTGGCCGCAACGCAGGACTAACGCCGTGGGTCGCGTTCAGCGACATGCGCGTGGCCAAACGGCTCTACTTTGGTGAGCGCTTCAACGTGGATTTGATTACCGACATCTTCAATATTCCGAACCGGTTCAACGTGTCGGCCGTCAGCGTGCTCTACACCAACGCCGGGCAGCCCACAGCCGCCTATGACCCCCGGCAATTCCAGTTCGCGATGAAATTGAACTGGTAGGTGAAGCGCCGCGCAAACGTAGAGGCGGCTTAGGAATCAGAACTCAAAAGGGCTTCGCGCAGGCGGAGCCCTTTAGTTTTGACGAGAGCTTTCCGGCGAACAGGACTGCGAGTAAAGTAAGAAGACCGTTTCCCGGAGATGTACTGGAGAAAGAATGAACGCGGTGCTTATAGGTGTGGTGATCGTGGTTGCGGGGCTGGTGCTATGGCTTGTCCTGCAGACTTCGCAGGAACAGAAAAGAAGCGCGCTTCTGGAAGGCCAATTGAATGAACTGCGCCGTGATCTGCAGACGATTGGAACAGCGCAGGCACAGAGCACGGGACAAATGGCAACTCTGGGCCAAAGCGTTTCGCAACGGCTGGAAGGTGTAACCAAAGCTTTGCAGGATGGGGTTTCCAGTTCCGCGCAAATCGCCACACAGGGGCAGACAGCGATCGCCAACGAACTGAAGAACACTCGGGAGCAAATCGGCCACATTCAGAAACAACTTGGCGAATTTCAAGAGCTGGGACGGGGAATCTCGTCCGCGACAAAATCGCTCGAAGGAGTTCTGGGCGGGGCAAAGACGCGTGGTTTGCTTGGCGAAGTGACTCTCGAACGTTTGCTCGAAGACTCGCTGCCCTCCTCGCAATATGCCACGCAGTATCGATTCTCGAGCGGCGAAGCGGCTGACGCCGTGATTTTTCTGCGCGACAAGAAACTCGTAGCAGTCGATTCGAAGTTTCCGCTAGATGCTTTTAAGCGGATCGCTGCCGAGGGCGAGGAAGCGAAGCGGGCATTTGCAACCGCCGTGAAAAACCACGCGGACTCCATCGCCAAAAAATATATCGTTCCCAACGAAGGCACGCTGGACCTGGCGCTGATGTTCGTGCCGTCGGAAAACGTCTACTACGAACTGCTAATGACGCAAGACAATAAAGGCGAGCAACTGGACTCCTATTGCCGCGGGAAGAATATCATCGCGGTTTCGCCGAATACGCTGTACGCGCATCTCTGCGTCATTCATCTGGGATTGCGGGGAATGCAAATCGAGGAAAACGCCAAACGCATTTCCGCGGGGCTCTCGGGCATCCAGAAAAACATCGACACCTTTACCGATGTGTTTGAGAAGCTGGGGACGCACTTGAAGAACGCGCAGCAAAGTTACAGCGAGGCGGACAAGAAACTCGAAAAAACACAGAACACTCTGAACACCTTGATCAGCGTAGGGATGACGGATGCGTCTATCGAGAATGGCCAGGGAACACTCGCACTTCCAGCCGAAACGAGCGCCAAGACCAGCGCGTGATCTCAGTGCAGCAAATTGAAAAGAACCGTCGCGAAAAGTCGGACGCCCATCGCATCCGGTCTAGTGAGGGCTCGGATTCAACATACGAATCGCGACACGAAAACTGCCGCGTTTGACGCCGACTACCTCAAAGTGCGCCAGGTTCTCTCCGCCGCCCGAGCTGGACACTTTGCGCGGGTTTCCCCCCGTGAGTTCGGCGATATCCGGCGCGAGATTCGCGGCCTCGAGCGTGACTTTGCTAGTTGTGCCGCGCACGTGGACGGTAAGTTGGCGATGAACGCCCGGCGCGAGCGGCGAAGAATCCGCCTCCAATTCGAGCGCGACGAAAACGACTTCTAGTGGCGGCCCGATTCGCTTTCCGCAAGAAAGATCAACGGAAGCGCGGCCGGGGGGCAGATCGGAAGGCGGCAGCACTACGAGTGACGTCGGCGAGGACGCCAGAACGAAAGCGCGTCCTCCCGAGATGGTGATGTGGTTGGCGTCCGCTTCGCCGCAGAAACCACTGCCGTCTATTTCGAAGCGGTCGGTAAGAGAGGCGATTTCCGGAATCGAAGATACTTTCATGGTGGTCGACGCAGTTTCAGTAGGCGGCAAGATGATCAGGGAAACGCGGCCAGAGCGGCCAGCGATGGATCCTTGAATGACGCCAGATGCGAGCGGCGCGACGAAAAGCGCGCGTCCCGTCGCATCCGTAGTCAGGTGGTCGCCATTCGAGAAGTTGACCTTGGCGCCAGGTGTCAGCCGGCCGTTTCCATCCAGCACGGCCAGCGTTGCGCGCTCTCCCGAGACGATGGTTCGCGGAAGTAATAAGGTACGCCCCACGGAGGAAAGCGGCGGCTTTTGCGCGGCTACTTTGAAAAAAGGCGCGCAGAGCACAAACGATAAGCAAACGCATCGCAACACGACAAAAGTCGACCGGCGGCGAAAAAGCATGTTGAGATTGTAGTCGAGAGGCGGCGCGCTGCGGAAGCCATTGAGACTTATGCGAGGAAGAAAGGCGCGGGATCGCACAGCATCTGTCTAACGGCTCGTTTTGACAGGTTCCTCGTCCGGAGAATAAATGAGCACGGTTCGGCCAGGAACGCCAGCCGGCAATCTCCGCAATTTGTAGATGAATGGCCGCGGCGCCGGTCCCCGGGAGCATTCTTCCAACCTATAGTATCGGTCTTCAAAGCGAACTGTGCGCGGCGGATTCCATTCCAGCTTCGCCCGCCCGGCGTGAATTTCAAGAAATTCCTCGGGGCCATTCTTGATGACGAGAAGCTCATCGGCGACCAGCGAAGGCTTGGCCGTCGCCACTTTGTCGCGTATCGCTCCGACGTACGAGGAGACGTGGCTCTGCGAAAACTTCTCGGCATGCGGGCTTTTCGACTCACCCCAGCGAAAAACTGTCGAGTAGACTTTCTCGATTAAGTAGAGCGGAAAAATACCCAACACGATATCCGTGAAGGCGGCGCACGTGCGCACCATGCCTTCTATCCCAAAGAAAACTATCGCCCAGGTCAGCGGATGTGTGGCCCAAATCAGAAGAGCCGCAGTCCCGAGGTCGTGATCGGTAGTTCCGGGAGCCGTCTTGCCAGCGAGCGCGAGATCCGAGAGACGCGAAAGCGTGGTAGACATCGAGTACCAATACCAGTACATGAGCGCGCCGAGCGCAAGGATGGACTCCGCCAATCCGCTAAGAATTGCCGCCGGTCGCCAGTGCACGGCCCGGGAGAACGGCACTGCCTTGCGCATACGCTGCGGCAGCAACGAAAGAAACGGCCCAAGAAGATATGTCCACATATCCCGCCCCACAATTATTGTAAAAGAGGCAATAGCTTCGCGAGAAACCTAAGCCTTCTGGAGAATCCAAAAAGTAACATTCGAAGAAGGCGAGCCGGCTAGGCAGACTTTGCAACGAGCTTATAAATCTGGGCGTCGAGGAATAGCCGGAACAGCTCAGGGTCGATCTCCTCGTCCCGGACACAAAGTTTTAAAATCTCGAGCGCGCGTTCTGTCGGAACAGCACGCTTGTAAGGCCGATCGGATGAGGAGAGCGCGTCGAAAATGTCGCAAATGGTCATCATCTTGGCCTGCACTGGAATTTCAGAACTCACTAGACCAGCGGGATAGCCGCGGCCATTGAGTTTTTCATGGTGCGCCCGCGCGATTTCCGGAATGCCCCGATATTCGGGTGTCCAGGGAATTTGCGCCAGGAAATTGAAACTGTGGGTCACGTGCGATTCGATTTGTCGCCGCTCATTCCCATCCAGACTGCCCCGCGGGATGGAAAGGTACCGGACTTCCTCCGACGTAAGATAAGGCCGCTCGGTACCGCGCGGGTCCCGGTAGATTTTCTGGGAGATCTCTGTCAGCAAGTCAAAATCGCTGGATGGAAGAATCGTCGGATCATTCGCCCGCACGATGAAATCCACATAGCGGTCCAATTCGGCGAGCAGGTGGCTAGCTTCCCCGTCGAGCAATTTCAGGCGCACTTTTGCTTCGGCGTCCTTGCGAGAATGCCCGAGTAGAAGTTCCACCTTTTGCTCGGCGATGCGGGCCTCGATGTCGCGCCGGATATAGTCAAAGCGATCCAGCAAGCGGGAGAACTGGAGTGGGTAGAGCTTCTTGGCTTTTACGAGGACTTCTTCGCGCACGCCAACCTTGCCAAAATCGTGAAGCAGCGCGGCGTAACGCAGCTCTTTCATCTGTTCGCGCGAAAAACGCAAATCCGAGTACGGCCCTTGTTCCTCGCGGTCCACGGCTTCCGCTAGCGCCAGCGTCATTTGGCAAACGCGCTGCGAGTGGCCCGAAGTGGTGGGGTCACGTTGCTCGATGGCCTTCACCGCCGCGTTCACGAAACCATCAAAAAGATTTTCAATATCGCGGTAGAGCTGCGAATTTTCATAAGCCACCGCGGCTTGTGACGCCAGCGATAGCCCGAGGCGCACCGCGCGCTCCGGAAAAGGATGAACATGCCGATGGACGGCATTCGCGTCCCTCAAACGTGCTTTCGGATGGCGCTTGCAGTTGATCAGCTGGAGCACGCCAAGTACTTCCCCTTTCCCGTTCTTCATGGGCAGCGTGATCAGGGAACGTGTGCGGTAGCCGGCTTGTTCGTCAAACAACGAATTGAACTGAAAGGGCCGCGATTTAGGAATGCGGTACGCGTCCGCCAGCTCGATGACTTCGCCGTGCAACGCGCAATAGCCAGCCATCGAAGATTCCGTGATAGGTAGCGTGTGTTCCGCGTAAGGAAATTGCACGCTATCGTTCTGGGTCAGTCGGAAGCGCAATTGTCGCGCCGCTTCTGTTCCGCTCGCCGCACTCTCCCCAGAACCATTCGAACTTCCCGCAACTGGCTCCGTCAAATAAAGAGATCCCGCGTCGGCGCCGGTAATCTCCCGCGCCTTTAGTAATATCTGCGCAAGCAGGTGTTCCACGTCGTGAGTACTGGAAAGCGCTATCCCGATACGGTTGAGCTCTTCGAGCTCACGCCCCGCCTGAGCGGCAGACAGGCCTGTACGCCGCGATGCAGCCGCTCGCTTTTGTGCTTGTTTTTTGGCTTTTACCATGATGAGGTGCCGTTAATCTGACTCTACTCGAAGGCTCGCCGGACGTGGGGCAGATTATAGCGGAAGCGGACCCCGCGGGCGAGGCAGGCAGCGGCCCGAACGACGGCAGAAACCGCGCACAAATTGTCTTATTTGGTTGTACCCTCGGGAGGCCGCCGAGTGAATGGCGCCAAAAACCAAGTAATCAGTAGGCGTCAAAGCCTTTCGCGGAAGGAAAGGGTCTGATAGCGTGAGAACTGGGTTGCCGGGTACGGGTGTGGACGCGGATTCAAAGTTCCGGGAGTACGGAGAGAATTTGTGCGGATTGTAAGCGGCGGCGTAACCGATTTGGGCCGGGTGCGCACGAACAACGAAGATTGCTTTCGCATTGTCGAACCGCTGAATCTGTTTGTGCTTTCGGACGGGATGGGCGGTGAGGCGCATGGAGAGGTGGCCAGCGCGCTTGCCGTGGAAACCATCGTGAAGCACTGCATGAACGAAAAGACGGATCCAGCGGCCACGCAGCTCGGCAGCTCGGAGCCGAACTGGGCCGAGAAAACCAAGCGGCTGACGAGCGCCGTCCACTTGGCCAACAAAAATATTTACGACTCGGCGGAAGCTCATCCGGAACAGCACGGAATGGGAGCAACCGTAACCGCGGCCTGGATCGACGGCTCAAAGTTGAGCATCGCGCACGTAGGGGATTCGCGGGCGTATCTGCTGAGGAGCGGCACCCTGCAGCAGCTAACCAGCGATCATTCCCTGGTGGCCGAGCAGGTGCGGCGTGGCATTTTGACGGCAGCGGAAGCGGAAGAAAGCGAGATGCAAAGCGTCCTCCTCCGCGCGCTGGGCGCTTTGCCGGATGTCGAGGTGGATACCGAGGAGCACACTTTGTTTGCGCGGGACATTCTGATGCTCTGTTGCGATGGGCTCACGCGCATGGTTACGGAACCAGAGATTGCGGGTACGTTGCAAGCGGAGACCGATCCGAGAAGGGCCGCCGAAAAGCTTGTGGCATTGGCTAACGAGCGCGGCGGAGTAGATAACATCACCGTAATCGTCGTGCGTCTCGGCTCGGAATCCCAAGGTTGGTTTTCATGGCTGCGCCGGGGGGCGCGGAAAAGGGCGTCCGGGAACGGCGCCAGAGGAGGATTTTAAGATGGCGAAGCTCAGCCTGATGTTTGAGGAGAAAACGGTCAAGGAGGTGCCGGTAGGCAGCCGACCCGTGAGCATCGGACGTTCTCCGGACAACGATTTACCTGTCGACAATCTGGCGGTCTCGAACTATCACGCTCGCGTATATTTTGAAGGCCAGCGGCTTGTCGTCGAAGACCTGGACAGCCTTAATGGCACGTTTGTGAATGACCTGCGCGTGGAGCGCGCCACGCTGCACGATGGCGACTCCATCTGGATTGGCAAACATCACATTAAAGTCGATGCTTCCGGTGACGCTCCCGTCCCGTGGGATACCGGCCGCAAGGCTAGCGCTCCACGCATCAACGAAACCATGGTTCTGGACACCAAGGAGCGGCGCGAGATGCTGCAGCAAGCCGCCGCCACCGGAGAGCGCGTGCAATTCGCTTCTGGCCGCCTTAAGGTGCCGACGCTCATCGTGCTTGGCGGACGCACTGACCAGAAAGAATACATGCTCACCAACAAGCTGACCGTCATCGGCAAGTCCGCGATGGCTACGGTCAAACTGAAAAGCTGGTTTAAGCCACCCATGGCCGCGCAGATCAATCAACGCGATGACGGCTACTACATCGGTCCCGGCGACAAAATGCCCACAGTGAACGGCAAGCCCATCACCGGACCTTCGCGCCTGAACGATGGCGACGTTATCGAAGTCTGCGGCGTTCGCATGAACTTCATCTACCGCGAATAGCACCCGAAACGCGATGGCGGCTCCGTCAGGCGCATGGTGGCAGGGGCGGGGCGGCTTCGGCCTCTACGAACTTCTCCAGTCGTGGTGGCGTCACCGCGTCTCGTTCGTCCTTAGTCTGTGCATAACAATTGCGTCTCTATCTGTTTATTATCTGGTGTTTCTGCAGGAGAAGAGATCTCCTATATCTGAGCTAGCCGAACGGCTGGAGCTCGATACTCTGGATACGCGCTTCCGCTACCGGCCACGGAGCTTCTCCTCGTCCGATTCCCCCATTGTTATCGTAGATATCGATCAGAAAGCGCAGGAAGTTCTCGGGCGCTGGCCTTTTTCGCGTACGTATTTTGCGAAGTTGCTGGACATTCTGCATGAAGACGGCGCTAAAGTCGCTGCCTTCGACATCACTTTTAGCAAGCCAGATCAAAGCGCGGCACCGGTTCGCGCCTTGGCCGAAGAGCTCGCTGGGCGGCAACAGGCAGGGGAGACAGTCGATCCACAGCTGATTGCCGAAGTGCGGCAACTCGCCGCGAAATATGATGCGGATTCTCAGTTTGCAGTGGCGATCAAGCGCTTTGGCCCTGTAATCCTGGGGAATTATTTTCTTTTTACACGCGCGGACCTTGAAGGCGTCTCCGACAAAGCACTGCAGGCCTACGCGGATCAAATCGCATTTTTCGCTTATCCGCCGGCACATCCCCTGCGGCCCGAGTTCGGCAAGGAAGACAAACTCCACCTCATGGAAATTTTCGAGGGTGCACGACTCGTGCCCAAAGGGGCCGAAGCCAATCTAGATAGCCTCACTTCGGCGCTTTCTGGGGACAGCTCGTGGACCGGCTTTTTCAATGAGCCGCCTGACACGGACGGCGTCGTGCGCCGTACTACGCTCCTCTTGCCTTACGGACGCTCGGAAAACCCGGCGGAATGGGACCTCTATCCTTCCATGGACGTGATGGCTGCCCGCGCGTTCATGGGGAAAGAAGCGCTCGACACCAATCTCTATTATAACCAGGCCGGAATCGTGCGAATTGATTTCGGAAACAAGCTGTCGCTTCGTACCGACGAACTTGGGCAGATGTTGATCAACTATCAGGGTCCCTGGGGAACGTTTCATCACTACTCCATCGCGGACGTATTGGAGAAAAGGGTCGCGTCTGGGACTTTTCAAGGAAAACTTGTGCTCGTCGGCGCCACCGCGACCGGTATCGGCGACTTGCGCGCTACACCGTATGGCGGCACGAACTACCCTGGGGTCGAAATCCACGCCAATATAATCGACAACATATTGAATAATCGTTTTTTGAGGCGAGATGCGCGTTCCGCATTGATTGACGCGCTGTTCATCTTCACTTTCGGCATACCTCTTGGCATCTGGATGGCACTGGTGCCGCCGCGTTGGATGTGGTTTGGAACTGCGTTGCTGATTCCACTTGTCGCTGTGGATTATGGCGCTTTTCGCCACGGATGGTGGCTGAATTTCACAGTGCCCGCGATGACTCTCGTAGGGAACGTCGTGCTAGTGTCGCTTTATCGCGTCGTTTTTGAGGAAAAAGAAAAGCGTAAGGTACGCACAGAATTCAGCAACTACCTCAGTCCCGAGGTGATCCGCCGCCTCCTCGTCGATCCTCGCCTCGTTGACCCGAAGAAAACCGACATCACTGTCATGTTCAGCGACATTCGCGGCTTCACCACGATTTCGGAAGAGCTCGACGCTCAAGAACTCGCTGTCTTTCTCAATCAGTATCTTTCGGACATGACGCGCATCGTCTTCAAGACCAATGGGACGCTCGACAAATACATCGGCGACGCGGTGATGGCCTTCTGGGGCGCGCCTTTCGAAGAACCTGGCCACGCGACGAAAGCGTGCAATGCCGCGTTGGAAATGATGAGGCGTGTTCGCGAGTTGCAAAAAGTTTGGAAAGCCGAAGGCAAGCCCAGCCTCGATATCGGTATCGGCCTGAACACAGGCGTGGCTAGCGTCGGCAGGATGGGCTCCTCGTTGCGCCGCGGCTACACGGCACTGGGTGACACGGTGAACCTTTCTTCGCGCATCGAAGGTCTGAACAAGGACTACGGCACGCACATTATCGTGAACGAGACGACGTATCAATCCGCAAAAGACGACGGCTTTATTTTTCGCGAGCTGGACTTGATTCGCGTCAAGGGAAAGCTACAACCCGTCACGATCTACCAGTTGATGGGACGGCGGGAGGATTTGGCCGCGGACGGTCGCGCCGAAGAAGTGCGTTTACAAGTGGAACAGTTTGCTCGTGCGCGCGAACTTTTTCGCAATCGAAAGTGGGATGCCGCGCAACGCGCTTTTCAGGAATTTCTTGACAGATGGCCAGAAGACGGCCCTTCGCGCGCCTACTGGAAACGTTGCCAGGATTATTTATTTGACGAACCGCCCGCAAATTGGGACGGCGTCTTCGTCATGACCCACAAGTAGCAGCAAGTGCGCAACCCATCGCAGGTGCACACGTTCCACTCTCCAGAGCGATCCAGTATTGGGGAAGAAATCCGGATGGCCATGATGGCAAAGGACGGACTGATAAAACCTATTCATTCATCGAATCAATTCATTTCATGAGGCGCGGAAACGCCAGCCCAATTTGGCAAACTCTTCAAATCAAAGTGACCCACGTTAAATCAGCGACCTCCAAAAAGAGGTAAGATAAAAGCCTCGTTGTCTCGCCCCATGGCTAACAGCTTTAATCATAAAGACTTGGCCGGATCGGACCTCGGTCTTGCGTCGGCGAATGTGCCGCAGACACCGCGAGACGGCAACCCAATTTGGTGCGACTCGAAGCCGGCAGGTTTGATTGGACAACGTATCGTGCCCTGACGCGGAGGCGTACCCAAACATTCGGCGCCGGGAATCTAAGTAGAGACATCCTTGACGGAACCGCCCGAGCAAATTGCATGGGCTGGCAAATAGCCCTTTAGAGGTAACTTCGAAATTCTATGTGGATTGTCCGATTAGCGCTCGCGAGGCCCTATACCTTTGTGGTTCTCGCCCTCGTCATTGTCCTCCTAACGCCCGTTGTCCTTTATCGGACGCCGACGGACATCTTTCCGGATATCAACATCCCCGTGATCAGCCTGGTGTGGAAGTACGACGGGCTCCAGCCACAAGAGATGGAAGAACGCATCACCTCCAACTCGGAGCGCGCCGTCACCACGTTGGTGAACGACGTCGAGCACATCGAATCCGAATCTATCAACGGCATTGCCGTCGTCAAGATCTTCTTCCAGCAGAACGCCAATGTTCAAACTGCCCTGGCTCAAACAACAGCCACGGTGCAGACCATTTTGAAAAGCCTGCCGCCCGGTACGACTCCTCCGCTCGTAGCCATTTTTTCCGCGTCCACCGTCCCCGTTATTCAGATTGGGTTGACCAGCGATAGTTTGAGCGAGCAGCAACTTTTCGATTTCGGGAACAATTTCATTCGCACGCAGCTGGCCACTGTGCAGGGCGCCGCGCTTCCCTATCCTTACGGGGGTAAACAGCGCGTCATTTCGGTGGACATCGACTCCGCGTCACTGCAATCCAAAGGTCTTGCGCCGGTGGACATCGTGAACGCCGTTAACGCGCAGAACCTGATTCTGCCGACGGGCACCATAAAACTCGGAACGCTCGAGTACACCGTCGAGATGAATGGAAGCCCGCTGACGGTGGATGGTTTGAACGAACTGCCCGTCAAGACCGCCAATGGCGCCACGATCTACATGAAGGACGTCGCTCATATTCGCGACGGCTTCACCCCGCAAACCAATATCGTCCGCATGAACGGGCAGCGCGGCGTACTCATGAGCGTGTACAAAACAGGTAGCGCCTCGACCCTCGATATCGTCGATCGCGTGAAGCAGGTGTTGGCGGACTATGCCTCCTCTTTGCCGGAAAGCCTGCACCTCAGAACCTTCTTCGACCAATCTCTTTTTGTGCGCGCATCGATTCAAGGAGTGTTGCGCGAGGCTCTGATCGCCGCTTGTCTGACCGCGGTGATGATCTTGATCTTCCTCGGAAACTGGAAGAGCACGCTGATTATCGCCATCTCGATTCCGTTATCGATCCTCGTCAGCATTCTGATGCTCAGTGCTCTCGGAGAAACCATTAACATCATGACCCTCGGCGGCCTGGCGCTGGCCGTCGGCATCCTCGTGGACGACGCCACCGTGGAAATCGAGAACATAAACCGCAATCTGGCCATGGGAAAAGAAACCGTACAGGCCATTCTCGATGGCGCCGCGCAGATTGCCGTTCCCGCTTTCGTTTCCACACTTTGCATTTGCATCGTTTTCCTGCCGATGTTTTTCCTTTCGGGAGTCGCAAGATACTTGTTTGTCCCCCTGGCGGAAGCGGTCATCTTCGCGATGCTGGCTTCCTACGGCTGGTCCAGAACGATTGTTCCCACGATGGCCATGTATCTTCTCAGCAGCGCGGACGAGTACAACACCGAGGAGCATGCCGGTGAAAAACAGGGCTTCCTCCGTCGCTACCAGCAGCGCTTTGAACATAGCTTCGAGAAATTCCGCGACAGCTATCATCGGGGACTGGCAACGGCTCTGGACCAGCCCAAATTATTCGGCGTCTGCTTTCTGGGATTCTGCGTGCTTTCCATCGGCCTCGTAGCCGTTCTCGGCAGGGATTTCTTTCCCACGGTCGACGCCGGCCAGATTCGTTTACATTTCCGCGCCCGCACCGGTCTGCGCATCGAGGAAACCGCGCGTCTGGCCGACGAGGTGGACGCCGCTATTCGTGAAACCATTCCTCCCAATGAGCTGCAAACGATTCTGGACAACCTCGGCGTCCCTTACAGCGGCATCAATCTCAGTTACAGCAACTCCGGTACTTTTGGCACTTCCGACGGCGAAATCATGGTGCAGCTGAAACAAGAGCGCGGGAAGCCCACCAGCGCCTACATCAACGACCTTCGCGCGAGACTTCCACAGCAATTTCCCGGCGTGCAGTTCTTCTTCCAACCCGCGGACATCGTGACGCAAATCTTGAATTTCGGAACGCCGGCTCCGATCGACATCGCTGTAACGGGAGCTGACCAGCCGGATAATTACGTGGTGGCGGAAAAGCTCGCGAATGAAATTCGGCATATCCCCGGAGCCATCGACGTCCACGTGCAGCAAGCCCTCGACGATCCGACGCTGCACCTCGACGTTGATCGCACCCGCGCACAATATGTCGGTTTGCAAGCCAGGGACGTGGCGACAAATCTCCTGGTCTCTCTCAGCTCCAGCTTTCAGACCTCGCCTGCATTCTGGCTGGATCCCAAAAATGGCGTCGAATACAACGTAACCATTCAATCACCTCAGTACCGCGTGGACAGCTATCAAGCGCTCGAAAACACGCCGATAACCGGCACTACACCGGGCGCCCCTCCTCAAATCCTCGGAAATTTGGTGAACATTACCACCACGGCGAGACAGGCCGAGATTTCTCATTACAATGTACAACGCATGATTAATGTCTATTCCGCGGTGGACGGCCGGGACCTCGGCAGCGTCTCCGACCAAGTGTTGAAGCTTGTCGGCGCCATCAAGAACGAACTCCCGAGAGGCAGCCACATCGAAGTCCGGGGTCAAGTGCAAACGATGCGCACCTCGTTCCGCGGACTGGCTCTCGGATTGGTTGGCGCGATTATCCTGGCCTACTTATTGATCGTCGTTAATTTCCAATCCTGGCTCGATCCTTTCATCATCATCACCGCGTTGCCGGGTGCGCTCGCCGGCATTTGCTGGATTTTGCTTTTGACGCACACCACTCTCAGCGTGCCTTCGCTCACCGGCGCGATCATGTGCATGGGTGTGGCCACGGCCAACAGCATTCTGATGGTTTCGTTCGCGCGGGAGCAGTTGAGCGAAGGAAAGTCCGCGCGCGAGGCCGCTCTGCAAGCTGGCTTTGTGCGCATGCGCCCCGTGCTCATGACCGCGCTCGCCATGATCATCGGCATGGTCCCTATGGCCATCGGTCTCGGAGAGGGTGGCGAACAAAACGCTCCCTTGGGCCGCGCAGTGATTGGCGGACTAATCTTTGCCACTTTTGCAACATTGTTTTTTGTGCCTTGCGTGTTCTCCATGATTCATGGACGGCGTGAGCGGAGAAGGCGACCCGGCGGCTCACCATCTCCAACGCTGGCCTGAGCCGGACAGAATTGCAAAAATGAGGAAGTGACGGAAAATGGCGGAAGGTGGATCACAGATGGAACCTGAGCACGGAGGGCAGAAGCCCGCGGCGGGTAAGGGGCTGTTCAAGTTTTTTATTGGCACCGTCATTGTACTTGTAGTCTTGGGCGCGTTCACGTTGTTCCAGCGCCGCGCGCAATACCATGCCCTGGCCGAAGAAACCGAAACGCTGGCTATTCCCACCGTGGCGATCATCCATCCTACGAGCGAGGTAGCCCAGGAAGATCTCGTGCTTCCCGGCAACCTCGAAGCGTACGTGGCTTCGCCCATCTATGCCCGCACCAACGGTTATCTGCGGAAGTGGTACCACGATATCGGGGCTCGCGTACCCAAGGGCGAATTGCTGGCGGATATTGACACGCCGGAAGTCGATCAGCAGCTCTCGCAATCCCGCGCTGACCTCAACACCGCTCAGGCAAACGCCAATCTTTCCAGAATTACGTCGACACGCTATCAGGACCTGATCAAAACGGATGGAGTCTCGAAGCAGGAAGTCGATAATGCCGTCGGCGACTATGAAGCAAAGGCGGCCACTATGAAATCCTCGGAAGCCAACGTGCGGCGGCTCGAGGAATTGGAATCCTTCAAACACGTGTACGCGCCATTTAGTGGCGTCATCACCCGGCGCAACATCGACATCGGAACGCTCATCAACGCCGGCAATGGCGGCGCTCAACAAGAGCTCTTTACTCTTGCCCAGACGGATCCCATCCGTGTTTACCTGAACGTGCCCGAAATGTATTCATCCTCGGTTCGCGTGGGCCTTGGCGCCTATCTCGAGTTGATGCAGTATCCCGGGCAGAACTTCCAGGGAAAAGTGGTGCGCACCGCGGAAGCCATCGATCCAAATACCAGAACGCTGTTGACGGAAGTGGATGTGCCAAACAAGACCGGCCTGCTCTTCCCCGGCGGCTATGCTCAAGTGCACCTGCAAGTGAAAGTCGCGGCGTCGCGAGTGCAAGTTCCGGTAAACGCGCTGCTTTTCCGCTCCGAAGGCTTGCGCGCCGTCGTTGTGGACGCCAATCACAAATCGCATCTCCGCGAATTGACGATTGGACGGGACTTCGGGACGACTCTTGAAGTTTTACACGGCCTGCAGCCCGACGACTGGATCGTGGTCAATCCACCGGACTCCATCAACGAAGGCGAAGACGTGCGCGTCAAACAAGTCGCGCAAGCCCCCGGCCTGGCGCAGCCGGACGCCACTGGCACCCCGGCTCCTGCGCCCCGGCCTAAAGCTCCCAACACGAATGGAGCGCCTGGAGCGAAGCGGTAATGCCCCAGAGAAAATTGCTTCTGCTTTTGCCGCTTGCTATAGGGTGCGTGTCGCTCTTCGCTGGGTGCACGGTTGGTCCCAACTATGCGCGAGCATCGGCGCCAACGGCCGCGAAGTGGGATGTTTCGCCTCCGTGGCGGCAGAGCGCGCCGAAAGACGCCATTCCCAAAGGCGAATGGTGGAGCGTTTTTCACGACGACGAACTGAACGATCTCGAGAAACAAGCCCTCGCGGCGAACCAGACCTTGCAGGCGGCTATCGGAAATTATAATCAAGCGCGTGCCGCTGCCGCCATTCAGATTGCGACGAATTTTCCCACCTTTGGCGTCTCACCCAGTGCCCAGCGGCAGCGGCTCTCCGGGAATCGTCCGCCAAGCGGCGCTGTCGGACCGCTGAAACCCGTTACCCAAAATGCGTATACTCTGCCGTTTACGGCGAGCTACGAAGTGGATCTGTTTGGCCAGCGCCGCAGGACTATCGAAGCAGCGGAAGCATCGTACCAGGCCAGCGCCGCGGATCTCCAAAACGTCCAGCTCGTCATCACTGCCGAAGTGGCCGGCGATTATTTCACGCTTCGCCAGCTCGATTCCGAGCTGGGAATTCTAAACCGCACCGTGGATACGTTGCGCCGCGGTTTGGAGCTTGTGGATTCGCGCCACAAGGGCGGTGTCGCTTCTGGTCTCGATGTCGCCCAGGAAGAAACTCTTCTTCAAACCACGCGCACGCAGGCGACACTTTTGTTGCAGCAGCGCAAGCAGTCTGAAGATGCCATTGCCGTGCTCGTTGGCAAACCTGCGCCGGACTTCAACATTCCCACCAAAGTGCTTAACTCCGAGCCGCCGCCCCTGGATGCCGGTCTTCCTTCGGATTTGCTCGAACGTCGCCCGGATATCGCGGAAGCCGAGCGCCAAATGGCCGCTGCCAACGCGCAGATCGGCGTCGCAAAAGCTGCGTACTATCCTTCTCTTAGTCTCTTTGGGAATGGCGGTTGGCAGTCCACCAGCATCCTGCAACTCGCGAACGCCGCGAGCACATTTTGGGCTATCGGCGCAAACGTGGCCGAAAATATTTTCACCGGCGGAGCACGCCGCGCACAGATCGAGTTCGCGAAATCAGGTTACGACGTGAGCGTCGCGAATTACCGCCAATCGGTGCTCTCCGCCTTTCAGGAAGTGCAGGACGACATTACCGGCCTCATCGTCCTCGACCAGGCGCGCGATACCCAGCAACTCGCCGTAGACGCTGCACGCCGCACCCTGGATCTCTCCATGGATCGCTACAGAGGCGGGCTCGTCAGCTACCTCGATGTAGTCACCGCGCAACAAAATCTACTCATCAACGAGCAGGAAGCCGCTGTCATTCAAGGACAGCGCCTGGTTACGAGCGTTCTTCTGGTCAAAGCTCTGGGCGGCGGATGGGACGCCTCCAGTCTCGCTGCCATTCAGGTCAAGCCCAAACTGAAGGATATAGTCGCGCCCTGATTTCCTTCGCTCGCGCCTTCGCGCGCCATCGGAATCTTTTTCGATCCCGCTCTTGACATCCGGCCGCTTTTTTCATATAGGTAGAACATCTAGGCTTAACGGTAGGTCTTCTAGGTGTCTCGATGACGCAAGAAAAATCGGAGTTCCTCAAGGGAACTCTGGACATGCTGATTCTCAAAATCGTCGCTCTTGGACCAATCCACGGCTACGCCATTTCCCAGCGCTTGCAGCAAATCTCCAAGGATTTCTTCCAGGTGCCGCAAGGCTCGCTCTACCCCGCCCTTCATCGTCTGGAAGACCGCGGCTGGCTTGTTGCGGACTGGCGCCAATCGGACACCGGCCGTGACGCAAAATTTTACAAGCTCACTAGAAAAGGCCGCAAGCAGCTCGAGACCGAACTCGTTTATTGGGAGCGGCTCTCCGATGCCGTGGCTCTGATCCTGCGCACTGCCGAATAGGAGGCGCCTCCGTGCACTGGTTTCGCCGCATTTTCCACAAAGAGCAGTCCGAAAAACATCTCGACGCCGAACTACGCTTCCACCTCGAAAAACAAATCGCGGATTATGTCGCCAGCGGAGTGTCTCCTGAAGAAGCCCGCCGCCGCGCCCAGCTCGATTTCGGCGGCCTCGAATCCATCAAACAACAAACCCGCGAATCCCTCCGCGGCAATCTGCTCGAAACGCTTCTCCAGGATTTGCGCTATGCGCTTCGCATGCTGCGCAAAAACCCCGCTTTCACCATCGCCGCCGCCGTAACGCTCGCTCTCGGCATCGGCGCTAACACCGCGATTTTCAGCATCGTCGACGCTGCTCTTCTGCGCCCCCTTCCCTTCAAGGATTCCTCCCGCATTCTAAGTGTTTCAACGAAGACCGCCATGTTCCCCACTTTTTCTCTGGGGAATTCCTGGCCCGCCTTCCAGCAAATCCGTTCTCAAGCTTCTTCCCTCGAAGAATCGGCCGTCTACACGCAGTCAGACAAGACCTTGACCGGCCAAGGCGCGCCCGCGCAGTTGAGCGTCACGAGCATCTCTGATGGCTTTTTTGAGGAGCTAGGCACAACGGCCCGGCGGGGACGGCTGCTCAATCTCGCGGACCAAAAGCCCGGCCAAGCCTTCGTCGCCGTTCTTTCAAACTCCCTCTGGCGCACGCGTTTCGCTGCCGATCCAGCGATTCTCGGCCGCACTCTTATTCTGGACAAACAGCCGTATACCGTTGTCGGCGTGGCCACTCGCAATTTCGATTTCCCAGAGAAGAATGAAGTCTGGATCCCTGTCGCCATCACGCCCGATATCGAGCATCAGCCGGCTCTCTTCATGTTTCAACTGCTTGGCAAACTGCGGCGCGGCCAGAAAATCACTCAGTTGAACGCGGAACTCGCCACCATCGCTCAGCGCCTCGTCAAAGATTCTCCCGTATTGAAAGCTGGTCTCACGTTCATCGCGGAGCCGCTTCTCGAGTCTCGCGTGCAACATATTCGCACTGCTTATCTGATCCTCCTCGGCGCATCCACACTTGTGTTGCTAATCGCTTGCGCCAATCTTTCCAGCTTGCTTCTGGCACGCGGCTCTGCTCGCCAGCGTGAAATGGCTCTTCGCGCCGCGCTCGGCGCATCGCGTGGCCGCCTCCTCCGTCAAGGATTAGTCGAGAGTTGTCTCATTGCTCTGTTAGGTGGCGCGCTCGGCATGCTTCTCGCGGCGGGAGGCGTACAGTTGTTTCGCGCGATTGCTCCCGCTGGCACGCCTCGTCTCAGCGAAATCTCCGTCGACTCCACTCTCATGTTGTTCTCTCTATTTTCTTCACTTGTCGCCGGCCTCATTTTTGGGCTGGCGCCGGCCCGCCGGGCAGCTCACATGGATCCGAATGAAGCTCTCAAAGAAGGCACAGGAACGAATCTCGGCGCCGCCCGCACGGCTCATCAATCAACGCTCGGCAATGCTCTCGTCGTCGTCGAAGTCGCGCTAGCTTTCATTCTGCTTATCGGCTCCGCTCTGATGACGCAAACCGTCTACAACCTCCTCCATCAAAATCCCGGCTTCCGCACCGACCACCTTCTCTCTTTCGATCTTCCGACTCCGCCCGTCTACGAGGATCCCGGCCCCAAATTCCTCCAGGAATATGTGGCGCGGGTGAAACAAGTCATCCAGCAAGTTCAGCTTGTTCCCGGAGTAGCCGCCGTAACCGCTTCCGACCACGCTCTCCTCACGGGGATGAACATGATGCAAGCCGGTCTCGATGCCGAGGGAGCTCTCCCGCCCAAGACTGGAGAACAGCGCTACGCCAAAGCGCGTTATGTTTTCCCTTCCTATTTTCAAACTATTGGCATGCCGCTTCTCAGTGGAAGGGATTTCACCGACCGTGACACGCAAGGCTCTCCGCTCGTCATCATCGTGAACGAAACAATGGCGCGGCAATATTGGGGCTCGCCGAATGTGCTTGGAAAGCGCATCGGCATGTTCAAGGACGAAAAAAGAAATCGGGAATGGTATGAAGTGATCGGTGTTGTCTCCGATGTGCGCGAGATCAGCGTCAGCGACACTCCCGACCCGGAATACTATCTTTCGATGTTGCAAGGCGGCACGGGCTCGATGCACCTCTTCGTTCGCACGCTGGCTGACCCGGACGCGCTTGCCACGGCAATCTCCCGCCAAATCTGGTCCGTGTTTCCTGATCAGCCCGTTACGCACCTCACAAAGATGTCACGCACCATTTCTGAATCCGTCGGCGATCAGCGCCTGCGCAGCGTCTTGCTCGTCGTTTTCGCGGCCGTCGGCTTCGCGCTCGCGCTGCTTGGCGTTTACGGCGTCATCTCCTATTCGGTCGCGCGCCGCGTCCAGGAAATCGGCGTTCGCATGGCGCTTGGCGCGAGTCAGCGCGATATTCTTACAATGATTTTGCGGCAAGGCCTGCTATCGGTGGCCATCGGTGTCGCATTGGGTGCCGCAGGCGCGTTTGCTCTCGCGCGCGCCCTCGCAAACCAGTTTTATGGCGTCAAACCAGCCGATCCAACCACGTTCCTCGCCGCAGCCGTTTCGGTTCTGGTGATCGCCTTCCTCGCCTGCTGCATCCCTGCCCGCCGCGCGATGCGCGTCGACCCCATCATCGCCCTCCGTTATGAGTAACGCATCGCAGGCGCTGTATGGGTTGGTTGTAGGGGCACAGCAGGTTGTGCCTTTCATGGTCCTTACTTTCAATCTCACGGCCAAATCGCGCCGCGCAGAGTCGATCGCCACTCAGCTACTCGAGTTTGTGGCGACCCTTCCCCTTCCAGAATCGAAGTGTGCCCCATGCGCTGGCTAACCCGCCTCTTTCGCAAAACAAGATCCGAGCAGCAACTCGACGCCGAACTCCGTTTTCATATTGAACGCCAAGTCGCCGATTACGTTGCCACAGGAATGCCTCCTGATGAAGCCCGCCGCCGCGCCCGTCTCGATTTCGGCGGTATCGAACAAACCAAAGAACAAATCCGCGAAGCCCGCTGGGAAACTCACCTCGACAATCTGTTCCGTGATTTCCGCTACGCCCTCCGCAACCTCCGCGGAGACCGCCGGTTCGCTTTCATCGCCATTTTGGCGCTGGCCCTCGGCATCGGCGCCTCAACGGTGGTCTTCAGCGTCGTCTACAGCGTCTTCTTCGACGGCCTTCCTTATAAAAATTTCGACAGATCGGTGGTTCTTGGAATCCATGACTTCTCGAGCGCTGGCGGAGAGAAAATTCGTTCCTACTTCTCGTTGGACGAGATTCGCGCCATTCGCGAACAAAATCACGTATTTGAAGAGCTTATTGCCTACGCGGGCATGCGGCCCACGTACGACGACGGCCAATCCGTTCGTTTCTTTTCCTTCGGCGCGGTGGTAACAATAAATACGTTTGACTACTTGGGTGTCCCGCCGCTGCTGGGCCGCACGATCTCGCGGGAGGATGGCCGCCCAGGTGCTCCGCCCGTGTTTGTGATGAACTACCGGCTGTGGCAGCGCGAGTTCGGTGGCGATCCAAAAATCCTCGGAAGGATTTTCATCCTCAACCGCAAGCCCACTACTCTCATTGGGATCATGCCCTTGCGTTTCAACGCTTTTGACGCCAACTTTTGGTCGCTGGCCACTCCTGACTACCACCAGCTTCAGTTGATGGGGCGCCTCAAACCCGGCGTTAGCGCCCAGACTGCCGGAGCAGACCTCAATGCCATCGCGCATCGTATGCACAAGCCCCATCCGGGCGGAATCTTTCCCGAGGACAAATTCGCGATTGTACCGCAGCCGTTTCTCTATAGCCTGATCGGAAACTTCCGGAAAACAATTTATGTACTGCTTGGCGCTGTCTTACTCCTGCTTTTGATCGCCTGCATGAACGTCGCAAATCTCTTGCTGGCTCGTGCCACGTCCCGCGAGCGGGAGATAACCGTACGCGCCACTCTGGGAGCAACCAGTGGGCGGCTCATAAGGCAGCTGCTCGTGGAGAGTTTCTTGCTCGCCGTCGCAGCGACCGAAGCCGGATTTGTATTGGCATCCCTCGGTCTGAAAGCCGTCGTCGCACTCATTCCCGCAGGCACACTGCCCGCAGAAACCTTGATTCGCCTGAATACGCCCGTCCTTCTTCTCACCCTGGGTCTGACTTTCTTGACGACAATCCTCTGCGGCCTTGCGCCGGCGGTTCAAGTCGTGCGCGACTGTTTGCAACTTCATCTCGCAACCGCCGCCAAAGGAACGACCGGCAATTCTCGGAATAGCAAGCTTCGCTCCGGTCTGGTGATCGGCGAAGTGGCGCTGTCTATCGTCTTGTTGATTGGCGCTGGCCTATTGATGCGCAGCTTCTTCGTTCTCACGCGCGTGGACCTCGGCTTCGATCCGAAAAACGTTCTCTACTTTGAGCTCAATCTGCCTCCGGCGTATAACACCAACATTCCTGGCACGCTTGGAAAGAAAAACGTTTTGACGCGTCAACTCCTCGAACGATTGCAGTCTCTCCCAGGCGTAACCTCCGTTGCTGAAATGGCCGATCCACCGCCGCTCGCGTACGAGGTCACTGACACCATCATCCCAGGCAAGCCTCATGCAAATCCTTGGGAGACGCGGTTTGAAATGTGCAGCGAAGGCTACTTCCGAACGCTGGGGCTGCCATTGGTTCGCGGGCGCTTCTTTTCCGAGGACGATGTTACCGCCGCGCGAGACGTCATGATCGTAAACGAAACTTTCTCCCGTCAATACTTTCCCAACGAGGATCCTCTCGGACACAAAGTCAGATTAGATGAATTCGACAAGCCGTATTTTGCCCAGGCCGCGCCGCGCAACACCTATTTTGAAATTATCGGAATCGTGCGCGATTTCAAGACACGCGGCTACGAAAACCCTTCGTGGCAAACTTTTCCGCAAGCCTTTGTACCTTACAGCGTCGCAGGATTTAACTGGCGAGTCTTCATGGCCAGGACTTCCGTCGATCCTGGCTCGCTACTGAAGAACATGGACCAAGAAGTCCACGCTCTCGATCCGAGAGTGCAGATCTCCACGTCCGGGACCCTCGAAGCTTCCCTGCAAGGTTTCTATCGCGGACCACAATTTCAACTCGCTACGCTTGGCGGTTTCGCTGGTATCGGTCTGGTCCTCGTAGTCATCGGGATTTTCAGCGTGATGGCTTACACGGTCTCGTTGCGAACGCAGGAGTTTGGTATTCGCATGGCCCTCGGTGCGCAGCGTGGTGACGTCTTAAAAATGCTGCTGAGGAATGGGCTGGCACTGATTGTTGCGGGCACGATCGCCGGTTTAATCATCAGCCTCGCGCTAACACGTTTTATCGCCAGCCAAGTTTGGGGCGTTTCTCCCACCGATCCCTGGACATTCGCGGCCGTCGTCGCAATCGTAGCCCTAAGTGGTTTGGCCGCATGTTCCTTCCCCGCGCGCCGCGCCACTCGCGTCGATCCCATGATCGCCCTTCGTTATGAGTGAGATTTTGCGGAGCTTCCATCTTTTCCTCTGCGATCTAGAATTCCCGGCTTCTTTTAAGACTCACCGCAACGCCAGTGCTTCAAAAGTGATGTTGTATTTGTCCTCTTGACATCGTTTTTCAATAATGGCATCATTCAAGTATGAGGACCACACTCTCCTTGGATGATGATGTCCTCCAGGAAGTAAAGGCATACGCCAAAAGCCGGGATGTGGCCATCGGCAAAGCCGTATCAGACCTGGTTCGGCGGGGTCTGCGCGCGCCTTTGCGCACCCGTATCGTCAACGGTTTCCATGTTGTCGATCTGCCACCGGACTCGCCGACGGTAAGCATCGAGGACGTGAAGAAGCTGCAGGACGAACTGAAGTGAAAACCGGCTTTCTGCTGGACGTCAATGTCTTGATTGCGATGGCTTGGCCCGCGCACAGTGCACATGAGAAGGTCCAGGAATGGCTTTCGCGCCATGCGCGCGAAGGCTGGGCAACTTGCCCTCTAACGCAGACCGCCTTCGTCCGTATAATCTCCAATCCGGCCTTCTCTCCAAATGCACTCGCGCCTGGCGATGCAGCGACTCTTTTGCAAGCAAACGTTGGCCATCCCTCGCACAGGTTCTGGGCTGATGAGCTCAGTTTCAACCAGGTGCTAGAGGTCCTGGCTCCGAGACTCGCGGGGCATCAACAAGTAACCGATTGCTATTTGTTGGGGCTTGCCATCCATAAGAAAGGGAAGCTCGCGACAATGGATAGAGCTATACCCTCGTTACTTCCAGAAAAGAGCCGCGAACGCGACTTCGTCGAGCTTGTTTGACCTGTCTACCCTGGCGGCCAGCGGAATTGGCGGCCGCCTAGCAGGTGCAGATGGAGATGAAAGACGGATTGGCCGGCGCCAGTGCCATTGTTGAAGACGGTGCGGTAGCCGGCGAGCAAGTTGCGTTCGCGGGCGAGCTGCGCGGCGACTAAATGGAGCTTGCCGATCACGGCTTGATCCTCGAACGTTGCATCATCCAGTGAAACAAAATGTTTTCGTGGCAGAAGCAGGATGTGCGTCGGCGCTTGCGGACTGATGTCCTCGAAGGCGAAGATATCAGCATCTTCATAGACAATTTTCGAAGGAATTTGTTTCGCGGCAATTTTGCAGAACAGGCAGTCGGCTGACATGAGAGGCTCCTCCGCAATTTGTTCGGCAAAAAGAATAGCCGCAATCGTGTTTCGAGAAAAGGATCGGCGTAGGCGGAAGCCGGCGACCAACAATAGGGGCGAAAGCGGGCACGGCGTGCCGAGCCCCTACGGCTGCTCATCGAGACGAACGACGATCGGCGTAATTCCCTCGCGGTCGCGCAATTTTTCGCCGAACTGCCTGGCGGCATCTTCTCCGGAAACTTTGCCGACGCGCACGCGGTAATACGTGCCGTCAGGCGAATCGTACTGCTGAATGAAAATCGGCGAATAGGAGAGACTCAAACGGTCGCGCAGCCGTTGCGCGTTGCCGGGATCGCGAAACGCGCCGACCTGTACCGTAAAAAATCCAGTCGTCGGATCGATGCCCGGCGTAATCACCTCGAGGCGCACAGGCACCACGCCTGGTCCGATCGACTCAATCTCGCGCGCCGCCGCTTGCGAAAGATCGATGATGCGATTCTCTACGAATGGTCCGCGGTCCGTGATACGCACCGTGGTCGATTTTCCGTTGTTCAGATTCGTCACGCGCACCATGGTATCGAACGGAAGCGTGCGGTGCGCCGCCGTCAACTTGTTCATGTCGTAGATTTCACCGTTCGACGCACGGCGCCCGTTGAAGGGCACACCGTACCAGGAGGCGTTGCCTTCTTCGACGTAGCCTTCCGGTGCCGGATTGGCAGGCGGCTTCGCTCGTTTTGGGGAAGGCGCGGGAGCCGGTGCTCCAACGGACGTCGCGCTCTTTGAAGACTCGATGGTTTCTGGCGACGCTGGGGCGGGTTGCGACGGCGGAGGTGCGTTGGCCGTAACGTGGCGCGCGCCGCAGCCGGCGAGGAAAAAGAAACAAACGAAGTTCAGCAGACACAAAAGACTGGCACGGCGTTGCGTGGCCTTTGCGTCGGTCACAAGTCGGCTCGCATCATGGCTGCGATGGCGGTTTCTGAGAATCTTTGTCGGCGCGCGCCGCGTTGCGAGCTTCGATCCACGCCGCCGCTTCGGTGATTTTTTCGGAAACTTCGCGCAAAAATTGCGCCGTGCGCTTTTCGGTTTCGGGCGCGACTTCTTCCTTAACAAAACTTTTCACACGCGCGAGTTCTTCGTCGACGCGTTTTCCGAAATCCTCGAAATTATTGATCTTCTTCAAGCGTGAAACCTCCTCGTCGATGCGGCGGCCGAATTCCTCGAATTTGTCCATGTGGATGCGCCCGGCTCCTCGCTCAGGGTAAAAAGCCGCGGATTCTGTATTATAGGAACGCAGTGCATGGCTCGCAAGGAGGAGAATTGGCGCTTTCCTATGAATGGCAGCGGCGTTTGGAGCGCTGGAAAAGTACAGTGCGGGGACTTTTTGGATTTGGAGGCGACGGAGGCCAGCGGCAGCCCCGTCCGCAGATTTGCCCCGCTTGCGGTTCGCTAGTAGGCATTAGCGCAACACACTGCCACGTTTGCGGCACGAGTCTGCGTTTTTCTGTCGCGGCTTTCAGCAAGAGATTTTCCGGAGTTTTCGGTGAGCACGTTGCTCCGGTAACTACAGCGCTTCTAATCGCGAATTTCCTGATGCTTGGCGTCAGTTGGCTTTCGTACGCCGCCGTTGGCGAGGGCGGAGGCCTGAGAATACTTTGGGGGCTCAGCGGCATACAGCAGATTCGGCTGGGCATGAGCATCCCCTTGCCGTATCTGGTCGCGACCCACGAATGGTGGAGACTGGTGACTGCCCAGTTTCTCCACGGCGGGCTGATTCACATCGGATTCAACATGATGGTATTGATGCAAATCGGTCCGGCGGTAGAGGAGGTGTACGGATCGGCGCGCTATCTGTTTCTGTATATCGTTACTGGCGCTTTCGGTTACGTGTTAAGCGCAGCCGCAGGCCATTTCTCGCTAGGGGCAAGCGCAGGGTTGCTCGGATTGGTCGGCCTGATGCTTGCGCTCACCACCAAACGCGGCGGATCGCAGATGCGCGAGTTGCGCTCGCGGATAATCACGTCGCTTGTCATTCTGTTTGCCTTGGGCTTTACAGGGTTCATGGCCATGGACAATTGGGCACATGGCGGCGGCCTGGCGGCGGGATTCGTGCTGGGAAAACTGTTTGCCGATCGGCAGCCGGCTACCGCGAACGAACGCCGCAGGGCCTACGCGCTCGGATGGCTTGCGGGGCTGGCAATTGTCGCGAGTTTTGTATTGATGATTATGCACTATCGCGATCCTTTGGGTGGAGAATCCTCACAATCGCATCCCGCGACAGGAGAAAGTGCGCTAATCTACTGTCAGTACAAAACACCAGCCGTGGATCCTCATTCCATCGTCGTCGTGAGCCTGCACTCTCCCAAAGAGAAAGTCTGGGGCGAACTTCTGGATATTAATCCTTCAGGCGTCACGTTGCGCGGCATCGACCTAAACTCTTTCGATCATTTTGTCCGACAGATTAACGAGCCCGACGGTGAACGCATCGGACTGCCTACTATTTTTTTCCCGATGAATCGCCTCGAGCGCGTCTCTCTCGATGAACCGACCGGCGCGATCCCTTCGATGAACGAACTTTTCGCGCGGAAAATTGGCCGCACGCTCACCGATTATCTCTCGCAATTTGCATGACACATTTCATAACTCGACCCGCCTGAACTGAGCTATCCTGAATTGCAATGAAAGGCCGCATCTGGACGGTTCCCAATCAAATCACTCTGCTGCGCCTCGGCTTTTTGCCGTTCTTTCTGATTCTTATTTCCTACGAGAGTTATAAATGGGCATTGTTGGTGCTCGTTGTCGCGGGCTTTTCGGATGGAGTCGATGGTCTGCTGGCGCGAAGCCTCAATCAGCGGTCGTCTCTCGGGGCGTATCTCGATCCCATCGCCGATAAGCTGCTGCTCTCTTCGTCGTTCATAATATTGGCGTTCAAGAAAAAGATTGCGTGGTGGCTGACGATCATCGTTTTCAGCCGGGATATCCTGATTCTCGTGGTGGCGGTGGTGATTTTGCTGATTTGGGGCTACCGGCCGTTCCCGCCCAGCATTTTTGGAAAGACGACCACGGCTTTCCAGATTATTCTGGTGTTCACTGTGGTTTTCTTTGCGGCGTTTCCTGCTTTTCATCTGGCAAGGATCATCCATCTGCTCGTTTATGGCGTTACGTTCATCAGCATCTTTTCCGCGCTTCACTATTCGTTCAGCACCACGCGGAGCCTCAGCAGTTCGCCGTCTGCCTGAGAAAACATTTTACCTGGAGAACGCAAAGAACTCAGAGGCACTGAGCAGGGAGCACTTTCTCGTTTAGACCGGCATCACTTTGGGACCGCCGGAAGGAACCACAAGTTTGGGTTCCGTGAGGAATTGCACATATTCAAATGTGGTGTCCGGGGCGAGTTCGCGAAGGACGAGGCCCTCAGACGTGACGTCGATGAAAGCGAGTTCGGTGACGATATGGTCTACGACTTCAACTCCGGTGAGCGGTAGCGTGCATTTTTTCAGGATTTTGGGCTTGCTGTCTCGCGTGGCGTGCTCCATGGCGATGAAGACGCGCTTGGCGCCGGCGACGAGATCCATCGCGCCGCCCATGCCTTTCAACATTTTACCGGGAATGGCCCAATTGGCGAGAGTTCCCTTCTCATCGACTTGCAGCGCGCCGAGCACGGTTAGGTCGACGTGGCCGCCGCGAATCATCGCAAAAGAATCTGCGGAAGAAAAATAGGCCGTGCCCGGAAGCTCGGTGACGGTTTCTTTGCCCGCATTGATAAGATCGGGATCGATCTCAGATTCGAGCGGGTAGGGACCGACTCCCAACATGCCGTTTTCCGATTGAAGGATGACGTCCATTCCTTTGGGCACGAAGTTCGCGATCGCTGTTGGCATGCCGATACCCAGATTGACGTAGTAGCCATCGCGCAATTCCAGCGCAATCCGCCGCGCAATCCGTTCCCGTTTTTGTTCGTCATTCAATGGCACGTTTAAATCCTCGGTTATAAGGCGCAGCATGCTGCGCCCCTACAACATCACAGCTTGCGCGTAGTGCGGCGCTCGATGCGCTTTTCGTATTTCGGGCCTTGCAAGATCGCATTGACGAAAATGCCGGGCGTGTGGACGTCGCCTGGATCGAGCTGGCCCAGGTCGACGAGTTCCTCGACTTCGGCGATTACATAATCGGCGGCCGTGGCCATCACTGGATTGAAGTTCCGGGCGGTCTTGCGAAAGATGAGATTGCCCCAGCGGTCGCCTTTCCAGGCTTTGATGAAGGCGAAGTTGCCGCGAAGAGCGCGTTCGAGGACGTACTGGCGGCCGTCGAAATCGCGCGTCTCTTTGCCTTCGGCGACCATGGTGCCGTACCCCGTGGGCGTGTAGAACGCCGGTATGCCTGCGCCGCCGGCGCGAAGGCGTTCGGCAAGAGTGCCTTGCGGATTTAGCTCGACTTGCAGCTCACCGCTTAGGACCAGCTTCTCGAACAATTTGTTTTCGCCGACATAGGTCGAGATCATTTTCTTGACCTGGCGATTTTGGAGGAGGAGGCCAATGCCGAAGTCGTCGATGCCGGCGTTATTGCTGACGATGGTGAGGTCTTTTGTGCCTTTGCGGCGGAGGGCGGCAATCAGGTTTTCCGGGATGCCGCAGAGGCCAAAGCCACCCATGAGGATCGTGGCACCGTCGGTCAGGTTGGCGAGGGCGGCGTCAGCGCTGGTGATCCGTTTATCCATAGCAAAGGTCCATTAGCGTCCTGGAAAAGCGCACAAGCTGAAGCCCGTGCCACTTGCGATGTGCTTGTCCAAGTTGGCTCCTCGGCGAAGTTGGCAGTGTACTGCAAGATGCAACTGGCGACGTAAAGAAGTAAAGAAGGAACGATGTAACGGATATCAGAGGCGCAATCAGATTTTAGAAACGCCTTCGACCCCCACCCCCCGGGTGTCCGCAAGTTATGAAGTAAACGATTGACAGCACAAAGGTTACGGGTGTTCCTGCGTGTACGCAGGCGGGATGACAGCGTGAGGGATCGTCCCTCTGGATGGTTGACCGTTCTCGCCTCGCCCTCCCCGTTTTTTGTAACCATTGATGCTAAAAGACTTAGCCCTTCTGTAAGTGTTTTAGAATCAACACATGCAGAGGTTCGTGCAAACATTGATTCTAAAAGACTTGGAAGCAAGCATGGCGGTTAGCACGCCGCAGCTTCCCGACGCGGAGGTTGCGACCTGAGATCCGAGCATCTTTACGCCGCTCGCCCTGCCACCCGAGAGACGGTTGCCGGGATCGGCGCAATACCAATTTGATTGCTGCCCGATAGCCGCGAAGAGAACAGTCCGCAGTGAATGGACTGGCCAGGAACCAGCCAAAAATGAAAATGGCGGCTGGTGGGCCGCCACGGATGCAACTCGCAAATGTATGAAGACCCAGCATACCACATTGGAGTTTTTTGTCAAGGGTCAAGGCAGGCGCCGGCGCGGAAGAGCAACAAGACGGGGCTGGAGGGGCTTTGTTTTGGTTCTGGTATAAATCAGAAATATCGATATTATAGAGGCATTTGTTTCGGTCTCCGGGGCGTGGTTCACACTTGCCGAGAATGGACAAAAATGAAAATCAATGAGACGTGGTGCGGGCGGCGCGGGCGGCTTGCGACGATTGCTCTTCTATTCGCCGGGGTAATGTGTGGAGTGTTGGGATTTGGCCGTGCGGTTTTCGCACAGCACCGGATGCATGGGCAGCAGGTGAAGGAAGACCGGAACCATGCGTGGATGAATGCGAGCCTTTCGCCGGATGAGCGGGCAGAGATGGTGCTGAAGGAGATGACTCTCGACGAGAAGATTGATCTTTTGCACGGGATGGGCATGCCGGGATGGCCGAGGGAGGTGCAGAATCCGGAGCCGGAACTGGGAAACGGCGGCGCGGGGTTTATTTTGGGAATACCGAGACTGGGGATCCCGTTTGTGCAGATGAGCGACGCAGCATATGGCGTGCGGAGCAGCGCGGAGAATGGGCGATATTCGACGGCGTTGCCCTCCAATGTTGGGGCGGCAGCGAGTTGGGATCCGGAGTCGGCTTGCCAATTTGGGACAGTGATCGGAAAAGAATTGCGCGCGCAGGGGTACAACATGACGCTGGGTGGCGGCGTGAATGTGACTCGAGAGCCGAGGAATGGGCGAACATTTGAATACATGGGCGAGGACCCGATTCTAGCGGGAACGCTGGTCGGAAATTTGATGAAGTGCGAGCAGGCGCAGCACGTGATTGGGGACATCAAGCATTATGCGGTGAATGATCAGGAGAGCGGACGGAACGAAGTGAACTCGATCATCGGCAAGCGGGCGTTGCGGGAAAGCGATTTGCTGGCGTTTGAGATTGGCGTGGGGATTGCGGATCCCGGAGCGGTGATGTGCTCTTACAACGCGGTGAACGGGGATTTTGCTTGCGAGAACAAATATTTGCTGACGGATGTGCTGAAAAAGGATTGGGCTTTTAAGGGATTTGTGGTTTCGGATTGGGGCGGGACGCATAGCACCGTGAAGGCATCCGCGGCGGGATTGGACAATGAAGAACCGCTCGATGAGTTTTTCGGGGCGAAGCTGAAGGAGGCGGTGGAAGCGGGAAAAGTCTCGATGGCGGAACTGGACGAGCACGTGCGGCGAGTGCTGCGGTCGGAGTTTGCGTGTGGGCTGATTGATTTCCCGACGCAGAAGGGCGTGGTGGATGTCGAAGGAGATTTGATAACCGCGAGGAAGATTGAAGAGCAGAGCGCGGTGTTGCTGAAGAATGCAGACGGATTACTGCCGCTGAACGGGGCGGCGGTGAAGTCGATTGCGGTGATTGGACCGCATGCGGATGAAGGGATGATGTCGGGCGGAGGGTCGGCGCAGGTGGACGCGCCTGGAAGGCCGTCCGCGGGATGGCAGGCGCAAGTGTGGTTTCCGCCGTCGCCGGTGAGCGTGCTGCAGAAGAAGTTCCCGGGTGCGAAAGTGCAGTTTGATTCGGGGAAGGATCCGGCGAGCGCGGCTGCGCTGGCGAAGAGTTCGGATGTAGCGATTGTGTTTGCATACCAGTGGGAAAGCGAGGGGATGGACCTGGAAAACTTGTCGCTGCCAGTGAATCAGGATGGGATTATCGAAGCGGTGGCGGCGGCGAATCCGAAGACGATTGTGGTGCTGGAGACGGGGACGGCAGTGACGATGCCGTGGCTGGACAAAGTGGGCGCGGTTTTGGAAGCGTGGTATGGCGGGAGCGACGGCGCGCACGCGGTGATGAACATTTTGAACGGCGACGTGAATCCGGGCGGGAAGCTGCCGATGACGTTTCCGAAGAGCGTGGAGGATTTGCCGCATCCACAGCTCGTGAAGCCGGGTCCGGGCGAGACGGGGGAAGCGGCGGTGACGAAATCCGGGCAAGCAGAGCCGACGTTCAGCGTGCATTACGACGAGGGATTGAAGGTTGGCTACAAGTGGTATGACGCGGAGAAGAAGGCGGTGTTGTTTCCGTTTGGGTATGGGCTGTCATACACAACGTTTGCGTATTCGGGATTGAAGGTGACGCCAGGGAAAGAGACCACTGTGAGTTTTACGGTGAAGAATACGGGAAGCCGCGACGGGGCGGAAGTTGCGGAAGTCTATGCGGCGCTGCCGACTGGCGCGGAGGAACCGCCGAAGCGGCTGGTGGGATGGAGCAAGGTGTGGTTGAAGGCGGGCGAGAGCAAGGACGTGAGCGTGAACATCGTGCCGAAATATTTGTCGATTTATGATGAGGCGAGCGACGGGTGGAAATTGGTGCCGGGTGGTTATACGTTTATGGTGGGGGGATCGTCACAGGAATTGCCGCTGCACGAGAAGGTCGAACTGAAATAGTGAAAAGCAAATAGGAGTGCGGACGGTGAATTCGCGGGGAGGGGTGTGTGCTGACGGCGGAGGGCGGAGCGGGCACGGCGTGCCGTGCCCCTACAAAGGGCGGAGCAATTACAAAGAGCGGAGGAGTTTGTAGAGTTCGTTGGCGGCGTCGAAGTCGGCTTCGAGGTCGCGGGAGGCGAGGCGTTCGCGGAGTTCGTCGAGACGGCGGGCGAAGAGGTCGAGAGAGGCGGAGAGGACTTGTTTGTTGGTGAGGATGATGTCGCGCCAAGTGGAGTAGGGGCTGCCGGCGAGGCGGAGAGAATCGCGGAGGCCGGGGCCGGCTAGAGTGATGGGCAAGCCGTTTTCGTCGAGATGATCGTAGAGGAAAGAGGCGAGGGCTACGGCGGCGAGTTGCGGGAGATGGGAAGACAGACCGACCGCATAGTCGTGTTGCTGTGCGCCGAGCCAGAGCGGGCGGGCGCCGATTTTCTCGATGATTTTGACGAACGCGGAGACGCGGGAGTCTGGTTTGATCGGACGAGGCGAGCCGATCAGGGCGTAGGTGTTGTTGCGGAAGAGGTCGGCGTCGGCGTGGGCGATGCCCGCGAGTTCCCTTCCCGCCATGGGATGACCAGCCAGGAAGAGTTTTGTGGAATCGTCGGGAAAAAGATCGGCGGCTTCTTCGGTGATGCGGACTTTGGTGCTGCAGGCATCGGTGATGAGAGCGTTGGGCGCTGCTAGACGGGCGATTTCGGGAAGGAGATCGAGAGTGACGCCGATGGGGAGGGCGATGTAGACGAGGTCGGCGTTTTCTAGGGCGGGGGCTAGTTCGGCGGAGAAGGCGACGTCGATCGCGCCGCGGGATTGCGCTTCGCGGACGACCTCGGGGCGGTCCCAGCCGGTGATGTGGAGGTCGGTGGCGTACTTGCGGAGGGCCAGGGCGAAAGAGCCGCCGATTAGGCCGGTGCCGAGGATGGTGGCGCGGTGGATTAGGTGGGAAGTCATTGTAAGTCGGCAGTCGACAGTTGAAAGTTGAAAGTCAAGACAAAGAGAGAAGAAAGAGGAAAGATAACGCAGAGACGCAGAGTGCGCAGAGTCAGCGCAGAGATTGAAAAGCGGATTCCTCGCTTCGCTCGGAATGACAATCGTTGCGCCGCTGTTTGTGTAGTGAGGACGAGCATGGGGATCAAGCCATGCGGCGGCCGATTGCTGGGGCGATGATGCGGAGCTCGGCCATGAGCTGGGTGAAATCGTCGGGATGCAGGGATTGAGCGCCGTCGGAGAGGGCGTGATCGGGGTCGTTGTGGACTTCGATGAGGAGGCCGTCAGCGCCTGCGGCGACTGCGGCGCGAGCCATGGGGGGAACTTTGTCGCGGCGGCCAGTGCCATGGGAGGGGTCGGCGAGCATGGGGAGATGGCTGAGTTTTTTGATTACGGGAATGGCGGCGATGTCGAGCGTGTTGCGCGTGTAGGTTTCGAAGGTGCGAATGCCGCGCTCGCAGAGGATGACGTTGTAGTTGCCGCCGGCGAGAATGTATTCCGCGCTGAGGAGAAGTTCTTCCATGGTGGCGGACATACCGCGCTTGAGAAGGACCGGTTTGCGAATTTCGCCAAGGGCTCGGAGAAGATAGTAATTCTGCATATTTCGCGCGCCGACCTGAAAGATATCGACGTACTGCGACATCATGGCGATTTGCGAAAGGTCCATGACTTCGCTGACCGTGAAGAGATCGAATTTGTCTGCGGCTTCGCGCATGAGTTTGAGGCCAGGTTCGCCCATGCCCTGAAAGGCGTAAGGTGAAGTACGCGGTTTGAAGGCGCCAGCGCGGAGAATTTTTGCTCCGGCTTTGGAGACGCTTTCGGCGACGGAAAGAATTTGTTCGCGCGATTCGACGGAACATGGACCGGCAGCGACGACAACTTCATTGCCGCCAATTTTGACGCCGCGCCCGAGATCGACGATGGTTCCCTCGGGCTTGAACTGGCGGCTAGCAAGCTTGAAAGGCTGGGTGATGCGCATGACTTCGCGCACGCCATCAAGGAGCTCGAAATCGCGATGATCGAAATCGCGGTGGACGCCGACAGCGCCGAGGACGGTGTGCGATTCGCCGGTGGAACGATGAACGTTAAAACCTGACGCGACTAGGCGATCGATGACATGCTGGATTTGCGCGTCGGTTGCGCCTTCTTGCATTACGATGACCATGGTTAGTCTTGATTCCCTTTCGATTGCGGCGAATTCTGCATGGCGAAGATGCCGGGCTGAAGCCCGGCGCTACGAACTGCATTCCCTATAAGACCCGGCAAATTGATCATTCATTCCCGCCTTTATTCGGCTTGGAGCCGGGGTGCATGGCGTCGCGTTCGGCGGCGCGGGCTTCGTCAATGATGCGTTCGAAGAGGCGGCGGATAGCGGCGTCGGTCAAAGGGCCAGGATTGGAGCGCTCGGCGTTGGCGAGGACTTCGTTTTCGCGGTCCGGCTGGTAGAGCGGGAGATTGGCCGCTTGTTTGAGCTTGCCGATTTCGAGCGCACAGCGGGAACGTTCGTTGAGGAGTTCGACGAGTTTTTTGTCGATTTCGTCGATGCGGCGGCGCCAGTCGGTTAAGTTCATGGGGCCACCTTCGGGGAAAGAAGTGGCGAGTGGCGAGTGACGAGTGGCGAGCAAAAAAGGGAAAAGCAGATTCCTCGCTTCGCTCGGAATGACAAATTTGAAGGCGGTCGCCAGTAGGATGATCGCCAGCGAAGATAAGAAATCATGGGGCGACCTCGCGGCGGGAGAGGCCCCGGCGGGCGGCTTGTTTCAGGGAACGGATGCGAGTTGCGAGGGCTTCGGCGGCGGCCTCGATGTTGGCGAGAGTCGGATTGGCAGCCGTGGCTTTTTCGATTTCGGAGACTAGGGCGGAGCCGACTACGGCGGCGTCGGCCAGGCCGCCGAGAACCGAGACGTGGCCGGGGAGCGAGATACCGAAGCCGACGGCGATGGGAAGGTGCGTGACTTTGCGGGCGCGACGCAGAAGTGCCGGCAGATCGTCCGGAAGAGCGTCCTTGGCGCCGGTGACGCCGGTGCGGGAGATGAGATAGAGAAAACCGGTGGATACCGCAGCGATTTTGGCCAGGCGCTCGTCGGTGGACGTGGGAGCGCCGAGGAAAATCGTGTCTAGATGCTGCGCGGCGAGGATGCGGCGATAGTCGTCGGATTCTTCAGGGGTGAGATCGGTGATCAGGACGCCGTCAGCGCCAGCTTCGGCAGCTTTGGAGGCGAAATTTTTGAGACCCATTTGGAGGACGGGATTGTAGTAGCCGAAGAGGACGATGGGAACTTCGCTGGAGCCGCGAATTTGGCGGACTAGATCGATGACTTGGGCGAGCGTTGTGTGCGATTTCAAGGCGCGTTCGGAGGCACGCTGGATGGTGGGGCCGTCGGCTAGAGGATCGCTGAAGGGGATGCCTAGCTCGATGACGTCGGCACCAGCTTCGGCGAGAGTTAAGACGAATTTCAGCGTGGCCTCGAGCGACGGATCGCCAGCGGTGATGTATGCGACGATGCCGAGTTCGCCGGATTCGCTAAGTGCGGCGAAGCGGCGTGAGATGCGGGTCGAGTTGGGGGGCGCGGCGGTCATGGGAATCGCAGAAAGATTAGCAGAAATACGGGGAAAGCCGGGAACACAGACGACGGAAAACGCCTGGGCAAGATCGGGCACAGCATGCCGCGCCCCTACAAGGAGAAGAAGTCGCAATCATCTCAGACCGAGGAGACGGGAATAGGTGTCCATGTCCTTGTCGCCGCGGCCTGAGAGATTGAGGATGACGAGGTCGTCGGCGGTGAGTCGAGGCCGGCCGCTCGTGACCGGAGACGCGCGTTCAATTAGGCCAGCGACGGCGTGGGCGGATTCGAGGGCGGGGATGATGCCTTCCGTGCGCGAGAGTTGTCGCGCTGCTTCGAGCGCAGCGGAGTCGGAAACGGCGGAGTACTCGGCGCGGCCTTCGTCGGCGAGCCAGGCGTGCTCGGGGCCGATGGCGGGATAATCGAGGCCAGCGGAGATGGAATGCGTGGCGGCGATCTGGCCGTCCTCGGTTTGCAAAATGTAGGTGTAGGTGCCTTGTAGGACGCCGGGGCGCGCGCCCGAGAAACCCTGATGAGCGGCGAGGCGCGCGGCGTGCTCACCAAGCTGGCCGCCGCGGCCGCCGGCTTCGATGCCAACCATTTTCACGGAAGGATCGCTCAGAAATTGATGGAAGAGGCCGATGGCGTTCGAACCGCCTCCGACACACGCAAACAAATAAGTGGGCAGACGCTTTTCAGCGGCAAGAATTTGTTCGCGGGCTTCGCGGCCGATGACGGACTGAAAATCACGGACCATCGTTGGATAGGGATGCGCGCCGAGAACGGAGCCGAGCAAATAGTGGGTGTTGCGGACATTGGTGACCCAATCGCGCATGGCTTCGTTGATGGCGTCTTTCAGAGTGCGGCTGCCGGAATCGACGCCGACCACTTGTGCGCCGAGCATGCGCATGCGGGCGACGTTGAGCGCCTGACGTTCCATGTCTTCCGTGCCCATATAGACGACGCATTCGAGGCCGAGATGCGCGGCGATGGTGGCGGAAGCGACGCCGTGCTGGCCCGCACCGGTTTCCGCGACGATGCGAGGCTTGCCCATTTTTACGGCGAGCAAGCCTTGGCCGATGGCGTTATTGATTTTGTGCGCGCCGGTATGGAGCAAATCTTCGCGCTTGAGGTAGATTCGCGGGCCGCCGAGATGCGAAGTTAGGCGTGACGCAAATTGCAGAGGCGTAGGACGACCGGCAAAATTCTTCAGAAGATCGGCGAACTCAGCTTGAAACTTCGAATCGGTTTTCGCAGCCTCATAGGCGCGCTCCAACTCGAAGAGCGGCACCATCAGCGTTTCGGGGACATAGCGTCCGCCGTAGGGGCCGAAGCGTCCGGGAGCAAGTGTTGCCGAATGCGGGGTAGAGCTCATGGCGCGGAGTGTCATGGTTGTGGCGCGTCCAACTGCTGCTCGGTACGACGGACTTCGTCGATAAACTCCTTCATCCGCACGTGGTCCTTCTTGCCAGGCTTCGACTCAACGCCGCTGGCGACATCCACCGCATAGGGGCGCACAGATCGAATGGCTGCTCCGACGTTTTCCGGGGTGAGACCGCCCGCTAAAATAATACGGTGCGCGGCGACGGCGCGCCGGGCGACATTCCAGTCCGCACTGGCTCCAGTGCCGCCAAATTGGCCCGATCGAGCGCCATCGAGCAAGAAAGCAAACGCATCGTGATATTTGTCTAGGGAAGAGAGAGGAAAATCCGCAGCGACGCGAAACGCCTTGATGACGGGGACGGTGCGCGAGACCTCGGAAACGATCGAGGGGGATTCGTCGCCGTGAAGCTGCGCCGCCGCGAAACGCACAAACGCATTCAGCGAATTGATTTCCGAGGGCTGAGCGTTTACGAAGAGGCCGACGGCCTGGACACCCGCGGGCAGTTTCGCGCGGATGGTGGCGGCTTCGACAGTGGAAACACGGCGCAGACTTTTCTCGTAGAAATTGAAGCCGAGCATGTTGGCGCCCGCTTCGCAGGCGGCCTTGGCGTCCGGCCAGTTGGTTATGCCGCAGATCTTGACGAGGATCATGGCGTGGCTAAACCGGGAGGACGGGGTGGCCGAGAAAATTTCCCAGTGCGCCCGCTGGATCGGGCGAGAGCATGAGACTTTCGCCGATGAGAAAAGCGTCGAAGCCGGCATCGCGAAGCTTGGCGAGATCGTCGTGAGTGCGGAGTCCTGATTCACTGACGGCGATGCAGGTGTCAGGGATGCGCTCGATCAAGTCGAAAGAAGTTTCGACGTGGACATCGAGAGTTTTCAGATCGCGATTGTTGACGCCTATGATGCGGGCGCCCGCGGCGAGAGCGCGATCAAGCTCGATGGCGGTGTGAACTTCGACGAGCGGCTCCATTTTCAGCTCGCGAGCGAGTGCGATCAGGTCGCGGAGCAGTTCATCGTGCAGAGCCGCGACGATCAGCAGAAAGCTGTCGGCATCATTGGCGCGCGTCTCCCAGACTTGCCAGGGATCGAAAATGAAATCCTTGCGAAGGACCGGGATTTTTACCGCGTTCCTGGCATCACGGAGATTTTTCAACGAGCCACGAAAGAATTCGCCTTCGGTGAGCACGGAGAGCACGGCAGCGCCGGCGGCCTCCAAAGAGCGCGCCAATTCGACGGGATGAAAGGGCTCGCGGAGAACTCCTTTTGACGGGGAAGCAGGTTTCAGCTCTGCGATAATGTTAAGAGAATTGACTGCGAGCGCGGAGGGAAAATCGCGCAGCGGCGTTGCGGCGTTGACGCCATAACGCAGAGCCGCTTCCGGAAGCACGCGTTTGCGGTGATCCACCTCAAGACGCCGTGCGTCGAGGATGCGTTCGAGGACGGTGCCGCTACCGGCATGGGCGTTCATGGCCATTCCTTTGTATGCTAGAGATGGAAGCTAGTGGTGTCAATCGCAGGCGCGGCAGAAGGCGCGGCAGAAGGCGCGGCGGAGGGCACGAAGCACACCATTTAAAGTTGAATCACGAAGGCGCAGGCCACAGCTACTGGTTGGAGAGCGGGCGCCAATTTCCGGGAGAGGGAATGGGATATCAAGGCGAGTATGGGAAATTGTTGGAGGAGATTGCAGGCGAGGCGGACGCGATTGCGATGCGGTTTTTCCGAACCGAGGAAATTCGCGTCGACAAGAAGGACGATGGATCAGCGGTGACACAGGCAGATCGCGGCGTGGAAGAAATGGCGCGAGCGAAAGTGGCTGCGAGCGGGCTGACGATGGACGTTCTAGGAGAAGAAATGGGCGGCGGGAATCCAAAGGCGCCTGCCGCAACAGGCCGGGCTCGATTGATTATTGATCCGATCGACGGAACTGAAGAATTTTCGCGTGGAATCTCGACGTTTGGGACGCTTCTGGGAATCGAGCGCGAGGGGGAAATCGTGGCGGCGCTGGTGAGCGCTCCGGCGCTTGGCATGCGATGGAGGGCCTACCGGGGCGAAGGTGCATGGCGAAACGGAAAGAAGATGCGCGTTTCGAATGTGCAGCAATTGAACGGCGGCATGGCGTTTACGGGAGGCACCGGCCCGAACAGCAAGCGGCAAAACACGGAGAGAATGCGTCATTTGTTGGATGCGGCGCGATACGGGCGGTCCTTTGGCGGATTTTGGAAGCACATGATGGTGGCCGAGGGCTCGATCGAGGCGGCTGCTGATCTGCACTCGAAGCCATGGGACCTGGCGCCAGCGGGGCTGATCGTGGAAGAGGCCGGTGGCAGGGCGACAGACGCGAATGGCATACGTTCGATATACAACGGAAGCCTTGTGAGCACGAACGGGAAGATCCATGAAGAGGTGCTCGCGCTTTTGAAGTGAAGCGGGAGTGGAACGCACGCAGTTCTGCGTTCGTTACGAGAAACATGGCGCTGCGCCGAAGATTGGGAGGGTGGCGATGATCAAGATCAAACGCGTGTATGAGAAACCGGCGAAAGAGGACGGATGGCGCGTGCTGGTGGATCGATTGTGGCCTCGGGGGATGAAAAAAGAGGGGGCGCACCTCGATTCTTGGGTGAAGGACGTGGCTCCGAGCGACGCGCTAAGGAAATGGTTTGGGCACGAGCCGGAAAAATGGAGTGCATTTCAGAAGAGATATCGAGGCGAGCTCAAGAAAAACAAAGGATTGATTGCAGAGTTGAAGAAAATGGAAAAGGAGCATAAAACACTCACTCTGCTATTTGGGGCAAAGGATCAGGAACACAACCAGGCAATCGTGTTGGCCGATACGTTAAAAGGTGGTTAGAACAAAAGTTTGGATGCGCACGGGCAAGCCGCAAGGCTCTCTGCCTGCAGGAAACGGCTCTCCAAATTGGATGTATCGTCCGTGGCAACCAGTCCCTACCCTTTAGCTGCGGAACAAACGATGGTTGTTATGTCTTGAAGGATTCCCCGGAGAAATTAGGATGAACATTAAAGCGCAAGCCGAAAAAGCCGAGAAACTCCGAACATTGCATCATGGGCCGCGGATTTTGGCGCTGGCGAATGCGTGGGACGCAGTTAGCGCGCGGATTCTGGAGGAAGTGGGGCATCCAGCCATCGCGACGAGCAGCGCGGCGGTGGCCTTCTCATTCGGATATCCGGATGGGCAGCGGATTTCTCGCAGTGAAATGTTGGATGCCGTGGCGAGAATTACTCGGGCCGTGCACGTTCCGGTCACAGCCGATTTGGAATCTGGTTACGGCAAGACACCGGAAGAAATCGCCGATTTCACGAGAGCGATGGTGGCCGCAGGCGCGGTGGGACTGAATTTCGAAGATGTGACCGGAGACGATGAGAGTTCACATGTGGAGCTGGGGTTGCAGGTGAAAAATATTCGAGCGATTCGAGGGACTTCGGCGGCGCTGGGCGTGCCGGTGGTAATCAATGCGCGGACAGACATCTATTTGATGCCGATTGGGTCGGCTGAAACTCGATTTGAGCGCACGGTCGAGCGGTTGCGCGCGTATCATCAGGCGGGAGCAGATTGCTTGTTCGTGCCGGGACTTTGCGATCGAGAGACCATCGCGAAATTGGTGAAAGCGCTTGGCGCTCCTCTAAACATTTTGGCGTCGCCGGGTTGTCCTTCGCTCGACGAGCTTGAAAAGATGGGAGTGGCTCGCGTGAGCGCGGGATCATCGGCCATGCGTGCCGCGATGGGGGCCTTTCAGAGAGTCGCGAAAGATTGGCTGGGGCGCGGGTCTTACGATTCGTTGACGCAGGTGACTATTCCATACGCCGAATTGAACAGCATGATGGCGCGCAAACTTTCCCAATAGCTCTCGCTCGATTATTCTTTTTCCGCCATGACCGAGAAAAGCGCGCTGCTAAACATCTTGGATGAAGAAATCGTGGCATGCCGGAGGTGCCCGCGTCTGGTCGAATATCGTGAAAAGGTAGCGCGCGAAAAGCGGCGGGCATTTCGCGAATGCAATTACTGGGGAAGACCAATACCTGGTTTTGGTGATTCGCAGGCTGAGTTGCTGATTCTGGGGCTGGCGCCCGCTGCGCACGGGGCGAATCGAACTGGGCGCGTTTTTACCGGCGATCGCTCGGGAGATTTTCTCTATGCGGCGTTGCACAAAGCCGGGTTTGCGAATCAGGCGAGTTCGGTGCGGCGTGACGATGGGCTTCGCCTGACGAATGCATAT
>CAVPWC010000005.1:0-163699 GCA_963709315.1 uncultured Acidobacteriota bacterium | reverse complement strand
GCGGGTGGAGCATAGAGGGCTCTGGTTTTTTCTTGACGTTCGGGCACCAGGAGAGCATACCACTTCTGCAATTAGCCGAGGGTGACAAAACGGGGTGCCGCACCCTTCGGGTTTAAGGGTGCGGGTTTTTCCTCGCTGTGCACTTTCCAGAGCGTATGGGTAATCCTCTCAAGCGACACTACGGACAGGGCGATCTGCATTTCATTACGTTCAGTTGTTATCGGAGGAGACCGTTGCTCGGAACGGCTCGAAGGCGGGATTGCTTCGTGAGGATTTTGGCCGAAGTTCGGCGACGACATGAGTTTCGGTTAGTCGGATACGTGGTGATGCCGGAACATGTACATTTGCTGATCAGCGAAGCGGGTAAGAAAACCCCCTCGAAGATTTTGCAGGTGCTGAAACAGAAGGTTGCGCGGGCGCTGCTGAAGAAGCGCGGAGTAGTGGCAAATGGACAGTTGTCTCTTCCATTCGAGGGAAGTACGGAGGAAGAGGCGCATTTTTGGCAGAGACGATTCTATGATTTCAATGTCTGGAGCGAGAAGAAACTGAAGGAAAAGCTGGAATACATGCACGCAAATCCGGTGCAAAGAAAGTTGGGGGAACATCCGAAGGACTGGCCGCGGAGTAGCTGGGCGAATTACGCTGGAAGCGGAGAAAGGAAAATTCGAATTGATTCGGTTCGAGGAAATAGAAAAGAAACGAGCATCGTGACGAAGAGTCAAAACCCGCACCGTTAAAAACGAAGGGTGCGGCACCCCCAAAACCAAGACCAACTGCACGGATCTCAGCGGCTTCCTACTTTATTCTCCACCCGCCAAGACACAAAACCAATCCAAACAACAGCGAGAATCCCAAACTTTTCTTCATCATTTTCTCCTTTCAAGCTGGATTTTGCTTTTCTTACATTTACTTCCTGTAAAACTTTGGCGGATCGGGCAGGGTTTCAAGGGCACCTAGCTGCTTATCCAGGACGCGAGTTTTGAGGAGCATCCTGGCGTACACGAGGGTCCAAACGGCCACCGTATCGGATTGAGAGGGTTTGGTTTCGAGTATGTCGTTGAGGATAGTCTTTGGGTCGTCGCCACCTGCGATGGCGTTGCGAAGCTGTTTTGCGAGTTGCGTGGCCGCGATTCTTCGGTTTTGGATTTGCGTGTCGAACCGAGTCTCGTTCGGCCCAACCATTTCGCCATCCTCGAAGATAATCAGGTCGATCTGCACCTTGATATTTGTGGCCCCGATGATGGCAGGACTCAAACGACCGTCCAAGCTGCTCAGTGTGGCCCCAGTATGCGCACTCTGAGCCAACGCTTCTGGCAAGAATGCGCCTGGAGCGATGATTAACGTTTGATGCGCCGGAAGAAGGACGGGAGAGTGCGGTTGCATAAAACTGTCGGTGTGGATTTGTCCGGTTCGAGGGAAGCCGTTGGCATCGGTAAATGTCCATACGGTCATCAAGCCGACAATTGCTTTGTCTGATTTGTTTGCCAGCAGGAAGTTATTGGGATGGAATGTTCGGATTATTGCAGGGTCCAACTGCGGTAGAGTCGTCGGACTAGCGGCGGCGACGCTCACCAGCGGTGTCGGGCTTACGGGCAGTTGCGGTTCTCCTCGGGTCGGCGTCACTGTCGCTAGGGTAACCAAAATGAAAGGGATTGTCGCGTACCGGATCATGTATCGCTCCTTGTTGAAGGGATTGCGGGATAGGCGTCGTGAGGTAGAATCGCAACAGGCATCCGGGTTTCCTTTTGACCGGCTCGGATTGCTAGGGGTGCGTTCGTGCTCGCAGTACAGCGCATCCCACTTAATGCAACAGAGTAAACTCCGTTTTATATCCGAAGTCAGTGGTACGATGTCAGAAATAAATAAAGATTCACGTCACCACTGCTGTAGAACATTTACTCAAAACTCCAGCGTCGGCGCTGGAACCACAGCCCGGCCCGGCGTGATGCACTTTCAATCCTCGTCAACCATCAATCTCGGTGGCACGTTCAGCGGGTGGAGCATAGAGGGCTCCTGTTTTTTCTTGACGTTCGGGCATCGAGAGAGCGTACCACTTCTGCAATTAGCCGATGGTGATAAGCGGGGTGCCGCACTTTAGAACCGAAGGGTGCCGCGCCCCCCCAGAACCAAAACCAACTGCACAGATTTCAGCGGCTTCCTAGTCCCTTTTCGACCCGCTGGGTGGGATAGAGCGAACGAGAAAAGCAGATCCCTCACTGCGTTCGGGATGAAAAAAAGGGGCGTGGACGTACTGGGATTCGGAGTACACCCGCAAGCGATGGATGCTGCGTCGAGGCATTCGCTTGGCGTACAATGCGGGCAACGAACGGCGTTTCACCCCAAACGCGCATCGAACAAGAGCTAAGAACGGCTGCCGAGGCATGCTGTTGGTGCGTGTAATTGTGCCAACTTTATTCCGAGATTTTATTAGCGAGATGAGGTGAGCGTAATGAGAGAACGAATTTCCCGACTGGCGGCACTCCTTATGGTTCTGCTGTTGTTGCCGGCGCCGGACTGGGCTACTTGCGGCGGCGGTGGTGGCGGCGGAATGGGAGGGATGCGAAGCGGCGCTCCCGGCACTCCTGGGATGGGGAGCGAGCAGGTCTACCAAGTTCCGTGGAAAATTCTCAAACCGGAAGAGGCGCTTACTCCGGGCGGACTCGTCGTGTACTGGTTTCCGTCGTCTGTACAAGAGTTTCAGAAGTCGAGCTTGCGCAATTCGCGGAGCTTGTCTCTCTATGCCACGGAGTGCGTGACGATGGGCGTCGCCGACGCCAGCTCCAGTTTGGGGCAGAAGTTTGTGGGTGCGGACAAGCTTCCGGTGGTGGTGCTTGCGAAAACGGATGGGACGGTGATCAACAAGATTCAGAACAACAATGGATTCCTGAAAGTGGATCAAGTAGAAAAGTTGGTGGAATCCGAAATGAAGCAACGCGAAGAGACCGTTAAGAACGAGCTCAAAGCGGCCAAGGAAAAAGCCAAGTCTGGCGATAAAGATGGCGCGATCCCTTTGTATAAGTCGGTGCTCGATGAAAAATGTCTTTTTCCCGGTAAGGCGAAAGACGCGGCCAAAGAATTGAAAAAGCTTGGAGTTGATGTGAGCGTGAAACTTTTTGACGCGCCAGTGATGGATCCCATTCAGAGCGCCAAAATTGAAACTGTGATGAAGCGCGGCCTTGCGGCGGAGATGAACGATAAATACGAAGATGCGGAACGATTGTATAGCGAAGCGCGCCGCATGGATCCTGCCGATCCGGCTCCGCTGCGTTATCTCGGAGAACTCTATCGGCATCACCTGGGCGATTGGGATAAGGCGCGAGTGACGTTTCAGGCCATTCTCGATATGCCCGCTGATCCGTTGTCACGCGCGGTGGCGCTGCATGGCATCGGGAAGATGACCATCCACGATGGCGATTTTCTTGCAGGCTTGCACATGATGGAAGCGTCGGTGCGGGAATATCCGCTGGCGCTGGCGTATCGCAATTTGGCGGTCTACTGGAACTCGGAAGGCGACATTGCCAAGGCTGACTACTACACGCGGGAAGCCACGAAGCTCGATCCGACCGATCCTTATAATCTTGTGTTCGCCGCGGCGTTCCTGGCGGGGAACGGTCATGGCGATGAAGCCTTAAAAATCGCACAGGAAAACGAAGCGATGCTGCCCGCCTCCTACAACCTCGCCGCTATTTATGCGCAGCTGGGGCAAAAGCAAAAGGCGCTCGACCTGCTCAAGCGGCATTTCTTTCAGTACGAGCGATACGAAGCGGTGCGCTCGAAGGAAATGATGGAAGCACGCGTTGACGCCGTGTTTGCGTCGCTCCGCGAAGACCCGCAATTCATTGCGCTGACAAGCGACGCTGACGGGAAACTCCCCGTGCCGCGGAATAATAAGATGCCTGTCGTTGCGCCAGCAAAAATGTAGCAGGAGGTCGCTCGATCACTACGGGTTACTTGCCGGCGTGGGCGCTTGCGGCGCTCTTTATGACAGGCACATCTTCTCCGAGGGCCGTGGCCAGAGAGATCAGATGATCTTGTTCGTCCTTGAGGATTTCGCGGATTAATTCGGCCATGGCGTACTCGCCCAAACTTTCGCATTGAGGGATGCGTTCGCGGTAACGCCGAATTGTGGCCATCTCGTTCTCAAGGTCAAAACGAAGCATTTCTTTGGCTTTCTCGGACGTCCTAACGGGCTTCGGATGGACGGTAGGCATGCCCCCCAGATAATCGATCTGTTTCGAGATGATCAGCGCGTGACTCAGTTCTTCTGCTGCGTGCTTTTCGAGTTCTCCGGCAATATTCATGTACTCCGCACCGCTCAATACCTGCGAATAAATGACGTAGGAGATGATGGCCTGGTATTCGCCCGCGAGATCTTCGTTCAGCAGGTCGATCAATTGTTCGCGCGAGATTTGACCTGTGGAGTGGGGTGTGGCTTCTTCTTTTTCAGCTTTCAAGGTTAGTCTCCTCTAACTCTTAGATGCGAGCACACTTCAAGAAGTTCGCGACACTCTAACACACCGCCGGCTGCGGAAAAACTTAAGCGTCCCGGACGGAGCGGTAAGCTTCCTGGCCGGCTTCGACGGCGCCGGCAACGGTGGATTTCACTTCATCCACGGTCTCTTGGTAGTTTACATGGTGATGACGGAGCGCGGCGAAAGCGATGGAGAAGGGAGGATAATTGGGATTGGAGGTGCGGCGGGATTTGTTGACCGAGTCGGGAGGTCGAGGAGTCTAAGAGGGGGGAGGAAGATATGAGTTCGCAATTTAAACCAGGGGTGGGCCTGGTGCTACCTTTTACGAAAGAGACGGCAATTCTGAAGATACGGGCTGTTGAAGATAACTGGAATACGCGCGATCCGGAGAAGGTTGCGCGCGGGTACAGCCCAGACAGTTTCTGGAGGAATCGCTCGGAGTTTCTGCGCGGCCGCGCGGAGGTGCTGGCCTTTCTGACGCGAAAGTGGTCGGTGGAACTGGACTACCGGCTGATCAAGGAGCTCTGGGCTTTTGGCGGCCACCGGATCGCTGTGCGATTTGCCTATGAGTCGCACGACCCTTCCGGGCAATGGTATCGGTCGTATGGCAACGAGAATTGGGAGTTTAATGATGCGGGGCTTTCGATAATCCGCCACGCCAGCATCAATGATTTGGCGATCAAAGAGCAGGAGCGGCTTTTTCGTTGGCCTCTCGGCCGGCGGCCGGATGCGCATCCAGGACTATCTGAACTGGGGTTGTAGCTAAGAAGAGTTATTCAGCAGGGGTAAGAATTCAAGACGGAGACGGAGTTGGCGGCGCAGTTGGCGTAGGGGGAGCGGGAGGTTCGGAGGGAGAAAGGCCCAGGGCGTCGTTGATGGTTTTGAGCAAGAGGGGCATGTCGAGAGGTTTGTGAATATAGGCGATGGCTCCGGCTTTGAGAGCGGCATCGCGATTGCCGATGGGTGTGCGAGAGCTGAGAACGATGATGGGAATCGTGCCGGTGTTGATAAGCGATTGAAGGCGCTGCATTACGACAAAACCGTCGCCAGCGGGAATGCCGAGATCGAGAACGACGAGGTCGGGCTGCTCTTTGCGGGCGGTGCTTATAGCCGAGAGGCCGTCGCGGGCAGCGACGATCTCAAAACCGGCGGACTTGAGGCCGCGAGCGAGAGTGGTGAGCTGAACGTTTTCATCCTCGACGATTAGAATTTTCTTTCCAGCCATTGCAGAGTGGGCCTCTATCCGCTCGGAAAGCTCTATGGTGGCGCGGGAGCGGGGTAGTGTGCGCTTCTTAGCTGAGTATGCGAGCGCCGGGGGGATATTACCAGAGAGATAGCCAAGCGGGGGCAGGAGAAGAGCCAAGAGAGTAACTGCGCCAAGTTGGAACGGATAGAGCGGAGTCGAGAGGGAGAAAGCTAAGGGCTGAAAGGGGAGGCTCGAATATCAAAGTGGGAGGAGGCGTTGTACAATCCGGCGCGTCCACGGAACGAGGGAAAGAATTTGCGTCAAGAGGATGGCAAATGAAAACAGGGAGATGGTTGACGGGGATAGCGAGCGTGATTTTGTTTTTGACGGGGATCGGGCATTCGACGGGAATTGCGCACGTGCAGAAAATGATCGTTGAGAGCGGGGTGAAGGCACCGCTGGATGTGCTGTTGAAGGCCTGCTGGCTGGCGTTTGGTGGTGAGATGGTGGCGCTGGCGGTGATTGCGGTGGTGGCGAGCGCTATGGCGGGCGGAGGACGGATCGTTTTAATTTGCGCGGCGACGATGTTTGTGAACGCGGCGTTGCTTCTGCACTTTCTGGGGCCATTCGTGGGTGTGTATGTATCCGTGGTGGCGGCGGTATTGCTTTTGGCGGGCGGATGGATGCAAGTGAGAGCGGCGGCGTGAAGTTGAGTGGGGCGGCCAGTTAGCTGCCAAATTGTCGGTTGCGGTGGCCGAGGCGTTGCGCGAAAATCGTGGTTCCCGCCGCGATGCCTAATGTCCCCTAAAGCAAGGATGACTGCGCGGTGTGGGAAAGGCTTGTTACTTTAGCGCGAGATAGAGAAGGACAACAAAAATGACGCAAACTATTGGAGAACTCAACCCTCCGAACCGATTGATGCTGACGCCGGGACCGTCGTCGGTCGACCCGCGGGTGTACCGGGCGCTAGCGGCCCCGCTAGTGGGGCACCTGGATCCGTGGTTCAAGACGTGCATGGACGAGACGCAGATTTTGATGCGGCAAGTATTTCAGACGGAGAACCGGTTGACGATGCCGCTGTCGGCGTCAGGATCGGGTGGGATTGAAGCGTCGGTGCTGAACGCGCTGGAAGAGGGCGATGAAGCGATTGTGGCAGTGAACGGAGTGTTTTCGGACCGGATGTTTGAGATTGCGTCGCGAGCGACGACGAAAGTGACCAAGGTGGAGGCGCCGGTCGGATTGCCAGTGGATGCGGAAGATGTGCGCAAGGCGGGCAAGGGCAAGAAGATCAAGATGATCGGATTGGCGCAGGGAGAGACTTCGTCGGGAGTGCTGACGAAGCTTGATGCGTACCGGAAAGTGGCGGACGAGTTGGGGGCGCTGCTGGTGGTGGATACGGTGGCCTCGCTGGCGGCGGTGCCACTGCACGTGGACCGCGAACGAATCGATATTTGTTTTAGCGGGTCGCAGAAGGCGATTAGCGCGCCGCCGGGAATGTCGCCGATTACGGTGAGCGCGGCGGCGGAGGAAGTGTTTCGAAAGAGAAAGGCGAAAGTGCAGAGCTGGTACTTTGATTTGACGACGGCGATGAATTATTGGGGGAAAGAACGGCTGTACCACCACACGCCGCCCATATCCTTAATATATGCGCTGCGAGAGGCGATGAGGATGGTGGTGGAGGAAGGACTGGAGGCTCGGTGGGAGCGGCATCGCGTGAACCAGGTGGCGCTGATTGCGGGAATTGAAGCGATGGGGATGGGGCTGCTGGTGAAGAATGCGGCGGACCGGCTGCCTACCGTAACGGCGGTGATGATTCCGAATGGGGTTGATGACGTGAAAGTGCGGAACCAATTGTTGGATGAATTCAATATTGAGATTGCGGGCGGATTTGGGCCAGTGAAGGGGAAAATCTGGCGAGTGGGGTTGATGGGATATTGCAGCCAGAAGCCGAACGTGCTGCTGTTTCTAGCGGCGCTCGAAAAAGTACTGGTAGAGCAGGGATTTCGCGCGCCGGCGGGGGCGGGAGTGGCAGCGGCGATTGCAAGTTATTCGCATGCGGAAACGGCCGCGGCGGTCAGCAGATAGGAAAAATCGAACTAAAGAAGTAAGAAGTAATGAGGCAAAGAAAAAGAGAGGGAATGTGATTTCGACACGGCCGGTATTGGCGAATAGCGGGGCAATGAGTTTGTTTGTGGGACCCTTTGAAGTGACATCGAAATTGAGCGGGCAAGTATACGAGTGCCGGTTTTCGCACATGTGGAATGGAGTGGCGACGCGGCACAGCGACACGATCGACACGAAGTTTTATGTGGATGGCGTAGCGAGGGTAGTGGGATTGGCGCACACGGCCTTCGTGAAATTCCGCGAGAAGAGAGGGCGTGATTTGACGGACAGGGAAGCCAGCTTTGTGGCGGCGGAATATTTGCGCGAGAGGCTGGAAGAAGAGGATGAGCGGCCTCTCTATGACGTGCCGGAAGCGGATGTGTTGAGACTGATCGAGCAGATAGGAATCAAATAGTTTCATTGCCGCCGACGGCGGTGCATCACCATGCGGGTGCCGTCGATTGAGAGCTGGCCGGGCCCTCACTTGGTGAACAAGCCTTACCCTTACATTGACAATGAAGGCGGCAATTCGCCGGGTTCGGCGCGGAAAGCGGCGAGGCGAGGATGGTGCAAGCCATCCCGGCGAACAAAGTAGATCACGAGAAACATTAAAAGAGAACCGGCAACCATCACGGCGACGGCAACCTGCAGGCCAAGTTGAAGGTCGCTGGCATCAGAGATTTTCCCCACGAGTTGCGGCCCTAAAGCCCCTAAAAGCTGAGTGACAAACATGTAGACGCCGATGGCCGTGGCATGCGCGCGCTGCGGGGTCAAATCACACAAGACCGCGGTTACCGGCCCGTGATACCAAGACATAAAAAATCCCCCGATGAAGAGGGCTACGAGAAAAATCCACTTAGAGTCGGCTTGGATGGCGAGCAGCAGAAACGGGGCGGCGAACAAGAAGGCGGCCGCGATGACGAGAATTCTGCCATAAGGATATTTTTTCTGGAGGCGGTCGGCGAGATAGCCGCCCGTAAGGACACCCAGCAAAAGAGAAAGCAATGCGACGACCGCGAGCGAGATGGCCGCCTCACGTAGGCTGAATTCCTTGTAGTTGACCGCGAAATCCGTACCCCAGGTGAGGAGGGAGACGCTGGCAAAAGTAATCAGAGTTCCGGCGACAATCATCGCGAGATACGCCGGGACGCTGAGCAAACTGGACAAGGGAACGACTTCGGAGCGAGGCCTGCGCGGAGGTTCCGGCAGTTTGAGGACAAAAAGGCACGGTATGAAGCAAACCAGCCCGACGATTATAAATGTGTATTTCCAACCATGGACGGCACCCACGAGCCCGCCGAAAGCGAGGCCGGCGGCTCCGCCGAGAAGCATGCCCGAAGCGAAAATGGACTGAGACATCGCGCGGAGTTTGTAGGGGAAGCAATCTGAAATCATGGCCTGAGCGGCGGGAGCGTAGGCGGCTTCGCCGACGCCAATCGCGGCGCGGGCGATGAGCAAGAGCAGAAAAGAAGACGCGAACCCGCAGGCAACGGTGGCGAGGCTCCAAAAAACTATGCCGGCGGCGATGATTCGCGTGCGGCTGAAGCGGTCTGCCAGAAATCCGCAAGGCACGCTGGCGACTGCAAGAACAACCAGAAGCCAGGTCTGCAGGGAACCGAGCTGTGCGTCGGTCAAGTTCATTTGAAGGCGAAGGAGAGGAAGGAGGGGAACGACGACCTGGCGATCGGCAAAGTTGACAAAATTAATCAAAGCAAGTACAGCAAGAAGTCGAATTTGGTAGGAAGATAGAGGAACGGAGTTCGACGCCATAGTTGATTTGCTCAGCCGTCCAAGAGCGACCTGGTCCGCAAGAGTCTAAGAGATTATATACCGCGCATGAAAGCCATTACGCCTCCGAACGCCACAACGAGTAGCCAGTTAACCACTGTGCTTTCGTATGGCGCAATCCTGCTTTTAGGGTATTTCGTGTTTTTGATTGTGGAGCCTTTCCTGGTGCCGCTGGCGTGGTCGGCGGTGCTGGCGATTTTCTTTTATCCGCTGCACGAGAAGATATTACGGAAAATGAAGGCTACCCCGGCGGCCCTGACGAGCACGCTGGCGGTAACGTTGTTGCTGATCGTGCCGGCACTAGTGGTGTTGGTCTTCACGGCGCGGGAAGCGCTTGACGCCACGGCCCGTCTGCAAAGCGCGCTGGCGGTGCATGGCCAGGGCCCGAGCGAAGGGCTGACAATCAGAGCCGAGGAATGGGTTCGGGTGAGGATGCCCGAATCGTGGAGGGCGTTGGATGTGTCGGCTCCCTTGCAGCAAGCCGCCGAAAAAATTGCCACGTTTCTAGGGTCGAGATTCACGGGTTTGCTGAAGAATCTGGTCAGTTTCTTTGTGGACCTGTTCATTATGATTTTCGCGTTGTTCTTCATGTTCCGCGATGGCGAAGAGATCGTGCACGGAGCGAAGCACCTGCTGCCGTTTGATGAAGAGATACAGACCGATATGCTGGAGGAATCGAAGGACCTGATCTTCGCGAGCGTGTTGGTGGGATTGCTGGTTGCGGCGATTCAGGGGGTGCTGGGTGGTGGAGCGTTTGGGCTTGCGGGAATTTCCGCGCCGATTTTCTGGGGGGCGTTGATTGCTTTTTTTTCTCTTGTGCCAGTGGTAGGTTCCCTGCTCATTTGGGGCCCGGCCGCCCTGTGGCTCGGATTTACCGGACATTGGGGAAAGGCATTATTGGTGGTGGTGATTTGCGGAGGGGTGTCCACGATCGCGGATAATATCCTGCGGCCAATGCTGCTGCGGAACCGGACGCGGATCAATGAGTTGCTGCTGTTTATTGGTGTGCTGGGAGGTTTGGAGGCGTTTGGGCTATTGGGGCTGGTTGCCGGGCCGACGATTGTGGCGGCGGCGATGGGGATGTTTCGGGTGTACATGGGACACCGGGATGAACTGGCGATGAAACGAGCGTGAGAGCCGCGGCTGGTTCGCATAGCGATCGAACGTTGGGAGTGATAGAGAGGGCCCCGGACAGCTTCGGAAGAAAGCGGAAATTCGTGGGCGTGGCTTTCAAACTGGGAAACGGTAACGGGGAAACTACAGTCGGCGGGGCATGGGTGTGCTAGAGTACCCGGCTCGGATGAGTACAAAAGACATAAGACCGGCTACAAGTTCCACGGAGTTGCCAGCGACGAAGCTGCGGTGGCGGTGCGAGCTGCCGCGCATCCCATTTGAGACGACAGCGCAGGCAGAACTGCGCGAAGGGTTCATCGGGCAAGAGCGGGCGCTGCGCGCGCTGAAGATGGGCGTGGAATTATCGGCGCCGGGTTACAACGTATTTGTGTGCGGCCTGGCGGGAACGAGCCGCGGCGGAACGATTGCCAAGATGATCGAGGACCTGCACCCGCCGACGAAGCCCTCGCTGGATCGTTGCTACGTCAACAATTTCAAGATCACGGACCGGCCGAGACTGCTTTCGCTTCCGCGAGGGCAAGCGAACGCGTTCAAAAAGGATATGCAGGCGGGAATTGATTTTCTGCGGCGGCGCATTCCGCAAGTTTTCGAAGGCGAGCCATTCCAGAGACAAAAGGGGCGGATTGTCGAGCGCTTTACGGTGCGTGAGAAAGAGCTGATGGACGATTTTACGCGGCGCATCGCGCGGGAACAGTTTGCGCTGGGGCACATGCAAGTGGGCGCGGTGGCGCTGCCGGAGATTTTTCCGGTGCTCGAAGGACAGATGGTGCCAATCGAGGATATCTCGAAGATGGTGCACGAAGGGAAGCTGGAATCGCCGGTGGCGGAGGATATAGAGAGAAAGTACGAACAGTTCCGGCAGGAATTTACAGTGGTTTACAGGAAGACGCTGACACTCTCGCGTGAGCTGGCCAGCGAGCTGAGTTATCTGGAACAGGAAGCGGCGTCAGTACTCGTGGATGGAGTGATCGAAGAGCTTAAGGAGAAATATCCGGGAACGAATGTTACCGAGTATCTCGAAGAAGTCCGGCACCACTTGCTGGACAATCTTGATCCTTTTAAGGAGCGCGAAGGCGAGGGCGAGCAGGAGGGAGATACACCGGACGGACTGCCGAAAATGCCGGGAGCCAGCGGGCCGGAGCGCGACCCATTTCGCGTGTACGGCGTGAACGTGATTTTGGCACACAGCGACGATGAAGGCTCGCCGGTGATTTTCGAGACGACGCCGACTTACGCGAATTTATTCGGGACCATCCAGCGGGCGTATGACACGCGTGGCGGCTGGACGAGCGATTTCATGGATTTGCGCGGTGGTTCGCTGCTAAGGGCGGATTGCGGATTTCTGATCATGTACTCGATGGAAGCGATTTCGGAAGTCGGGGTCTGGCGGGCGCTGAAGAGGACGCTGAATCACAACCGGCTGGAAATACAGCCGCTGGAGATGTTTTATCCGTTCGGGGGCAGCGCGTTGAAACCGGAAGCGGTGGAAATCAACGTGAAGGTGATTTTAATTGGCGACCGGCAACTTTACGAGATGCTGTACGAATACGAAGAGGATTTTCAAAAGATTTTCAAGGTGCGGGTGGAGTTTGACGAAGAGATGCCGATGAGCGACGGCGTGATCGCGGAATATGCGGGGCGATTGCGAACACTGTCCGAGAAAGAAGGGCTCTACCCGTTCGACCGCGGGGCGTTTGCGGCGATGCTGGAGTATGGAGTTCGCAAAGCGGGGCGGCGTAATAAAGTGACCGCGCGGTTTGTGGATATAGCGGACCTGGCACGCGAGGCGCACTACGCGGCCGCAGCAGCGGGGGAAACGGTAGTGCGCGCCGCGCACGTGCGGGACGCGCTGGCTTCGAAGATGGAGCGGCACAACCTGATCGAGACGCGCATACGCGAGATGATCGAAGAAGGAACGCTGCTCGTGGATGTGGCGGGAGAACGTGTTGGGCAAGTGAACGGCTTGAGCGTTCTGGAAATCGGCGGGTATTCGTTCGGGAAGCCAGTGCGAATCACGGCGTCGGCGGCGCTCGGCAAAGCGGGAATCATCAACATCGAGCGCGAAGCGAATTTGAGCGGCCGGTTCCACGACAAGGGAGTACACATCATTTCGGGATATTTGCGGAGTCTGTTTGCGCAGGACAAACCATTGTCACTGGCGGCGAGCATCTGCTTCGAACAGTCGTACTCGGGAGTGGACGGAGACAGCGCGAGCTCGACGGAGATTTACGCGCTGGCGTCGGCGCTTTCCGGACTTCCGCTGCGGCAAGATATTGCCGTGACGGGATCGATGAATCAACAGGGAGACATTCAAGCGATCGGCGGAATCAATGAGAAGATCGAAGGGTTCTTCGACGTGTGCCGGATCAAAGGACTGACGGGGACACAAGGTGTGGTAATGCCGGAATCCAACGTCGAGGACTTGATGCTGCGTGAAGACGTAATGGACGCGGTGGCGGCGGGGAAGTTTCATATATGGCCGGTGGGCAGGGTGGAGCAGGGAATTGAGATTTTAACGAAGACAGCGGCTGGGCGGCGCAATGGAGACGGCACGTTTGAGCCCGGCACGGTTTTTGGTTTGATGAATGAAAAATTGTCGGACATGGCAAAGACGCTGAAACAGTTCGAGTAGAATTTCTTCAGGATTCGCAAACCGCAGAGCGTTCGGCAGAGAAGCAAAACAGCTAAAAAATCATTTGCTACGGGTGATCCGGCGGCGGGGCTACATAGGCTTGCCGGTGATCGACGCGATAGGCGGTCGACGAGTCAGAATCTGAAGCAGCGGCGGCGGAACTGGAGGGCTGCGAGTCCTGGACACGAACGTCGATTAAGTGGATTTTTCCGTCATGCACGGGTGGGGCGAAGCCCAGATCATATTCGTGGCGAACGAGTTGGGCGATTTGCGCGAAAACATCGGCAAAATCCTTGCCGCCGGCGGGAAAATAGGCGCGGCCTCCATTGGCCTGCGCGAAAGACCTGAGCTCGTCGTCAGCTTGGGCCAGGGCATCGTTGACTGCCTGCGTTTTTTCTGATGCGGCGGGAGCTTTCTTAGAATGTTTCTTTTGGGCGGGATCGGGAACGCGCAGTTCGCCGCCAAGAGAAACGGTCAGGACGCGGACGTCGGTGGATTTCAAGCGGGACAGCAGATTTTGCACGGCGGCCTGCGGGGAAGTGTCGATGCCGGTCGAAAGCAGAACGAGCGATTTCTTACCTGGAACACGAGCTAGCCAGTCGAGAGCAGCAACGAGGCTGGAAGCGAGATTCAGCTGGCCGAAACCCAGATAGAAACGCAACTGGTCCAGGGCGGCGGCGGCGGCGACCTTGTCTGGCGTGAAATCAAGGATGGGTTCGGCGGCTTCATTGTAGCGAGCGATGGCGACGCGATCATTCGGAGAGAGCCCATCGAGGAGCGCGTGGATTGCCTGGAGATGGCCGCCCCGGAGAAGATAGACGGCGGGACCGGCTTCGATGAGTAGCAGGATTTGGGCGGGCTCGTCGACGGTGAGGAAATCGGTGATGGATTGCTCGACGCCGTCGTCGAAAACGTGAAAATTTTCGCGTCGCAGGCCGCCGATGAATTGTCCGCGAGTATCAGTAACGAGGACGCCGACGTTTACGCGGTCAACACTTATGCGAATGTTAGGCGAGGCGGGGGTGGCTTCCTGGGGAAGAGCGGATGGCGCAAGAAAACAAGCGCAAGCGGCAAGAAGAGCAGCGCGGGAGCGATGGGATGGAAACATGGCGCGAATCCGCATGGTAGTCCGGCGGCGAAAAAGACAGAAGCCCTGTCCAGCGCGAAGTTTCCAGAACGCGGAACAGGACTTGCGATTTCTGCAGGAGATGAGAAAAGATTCCGGTTAGGGCTTGGTGGGAGCCGCCGCCGGAGGAGCCGCTGGAGTCGCAGCTGCTGCAGGAGCTGCGCCCGCATCTTTTGGAGTAGAAAGATAACCGGTGGCCTGATTCTTGGTGACGTCAAAGACCACGATTTCGTAAGGAGCCATGCGCGAGGCGCCTTTGACATAGAACTGCACGGGTTCGCCAGCAGTTTTGTCCTTTTTCTCGATAGTGCGGTCATCTACCAGTACGCTCACGGTGTACTTGGATTTCTTAGGGTCGGTCTTGGTGAGAGTGAGCTGGATCGGCCCGACTTTTTGGCCGTGCTTCGACTTCGTGAGGTTGAATTCGTAGTAGTTGCGGTCGCCACGGCGCCGCAACTCTTCGAGGTCGTCGTGGTTCTTGGCAATGAGGCCGCTCATGACGCCTTCATCACCAGTTACGCGCTCAAGCTTGCCCTTCGTGACTTCGAGATCATTTTTGGTGGCTTCGATATCTTTTTTCGCGCCGCCGACTTCGGTGGCCACGGCACCAATCTGATCCTGGCTTTCCTTCTTGACCTGAGACAACTGTGCCGTGAGCTTCTGGTCTGAATCAACCTGCTCTTTGCGAATGGCTTCGGCGCGGCTCTTTGCCTGAGCCAGCTCGGCGACGGTCATGCCCATCTTTTGTTCGGTGACTTCGATGTGGCCCTTCAAATCGGCGAGGCGCGAATTCGCTTGCTCGAGTTGAGCGGTCAGGACTTTGTTGTTGTCCTGCTCCTTGGCAAGGTTTTGTTCGAGCCGTGAAATCCCGGAATAACCCACATAGCCGAGAGCCGCCACGGCCACAAAGAGCACGACGAAAAGCGCTGCAATCCAGCGCGGTGTTCCGCTGGATTCGTAGCGATAGGACTCTTCTGGACTCGGCACATTTGGAGAAATGCTCATTCCCCCTCCTCAGTCATGGCTCCAGCCTGGTTACCGGATGCCGGTGAAATTATCTACCGCAACTCGCGCCGTGTCTATGGCATGGTCAGCGGGATTTGGTTCGCCGCCCGGAAGCCTTGTCTCCGGGTTTGCGGCCTACAGAAAGAAGCGGCCAGCGAGCGAAGACCGAAGTGGTCAAACCGCCGCGAGGCGTAAACTCGCCGCGAACGACACACCACTCCGGACGAACCGCTTCGACGATATCATGAAGAATCTTGTTCACGGCGTTTTCATAGAAAATGCCCAGATCGCGATAGGCGAGGAGATACATCTTGAGCGCTTTCAACTCGATGCATTCCTTGCGCGGACGGTATTGGATGGTGATGGTGCCGTAGTCGGGCAGTCCGGTTTTTGGACAGACGGAAGTGTACTCGGGAAAGCGAGTGGTGATGATATATCCGGGAAACTGGTTGGGCCAGGTATCAAGCTTCGGCAGTTTGGCCTGAATACCGGCGCGGGCGTGGTCCTCTGTATAGTCAGCCATGATGATACCTATTGTACGATGACTTACAGGCGACTGCCTCTTGCCGAAACGCGGCCCATCCCCTATCCTCTGGCAAAGAGGTTCCTGAAAATCCTTCGATGAACTGTCCAGCGTGTCAAGCGGCAGACTGCCGGCGATCGAAAAGGCGGTCGGTCTACGATTACTTGTTCAGCGCCGTTGGTGTAGTTCCCTGGCGTTGCCATGCCTGCGAGACGCGCTTTCACGGGCAAGCAGTATCCTATCCTCATCCTCTTTACGCACGCTGCGGGGTTTGCGGAAACCTCGAGCTGCAGCGCATCTCCGCGGATATTGTTCCAGGAGTGAAATCGCTGGTGGGGCGCTTGCTGAGACTGCCTGCGGTGCGATGCGTGCCGTGCCGGCATAATTTTTTCTCGTTGCGGCCGTTGTTGCCCGCGGAACGGTTGGGCGGAGCGCCGACGGGAAACAGCGCAGCGAAATACTAATCTCGTACCTGTTCGGTCCCTCCCCTTCGAGTACTAGCCCAAGACTTTGCAGTACCTCTCTCCCCGTACTGATTGCAGCCTGTCCATAAAACACCAACCCCTCTAGCCTGTTTAGGCACGGGAGGGGTCCATGGAAACGAGCATCCGCGTCCTGGTAGCGAACCGTCCCCGGCTGATGCGCGAACTGGTGCTCTCGACACTCTCTGAGCAAGCGGGGATCAGCATAGTGGGGGAAGTGGAGAACGAGCAGGACGTCCCCTCGCAAGTGGAAGAGACAAAGCCCGACTTTTTATTAATTGCACTCGACGAGTCGCAGCGGCGGCCGCCGTTATGCGACCAACTGCTGCGCAAATTCCCACGGTTAAGAATTATTGCGGTCGCGCCCAACACAAATCTGGGGATTTTCTACTGGGCATCCGTCGAGATTCATTCATCAACGATGGAAGCGAGCGAGGAAGCGCTGCTGGAAGCGATGCTAGGTAAGACGACGAGGACGGGGGGAGGAGTAGCGTGAAGAGAACGATTTTCTTCGAGCAGCGGGTGAAGCGAGGGGCGAATGGTGCTGCCGCAAGACGATTTTTGATTGTTATTTGTCTTTGTGCGATGGGCTTTGGTGTGGCATTCGCGCAGGAGCGCGCGACGGGCAGCGAGTCCGGGAGCGAATCGGGGAGCGTACAAGCTCCACGAGCGCAAGACACACGACAAAAGGTAAATCGTGGGCAGCGGCCATCGGCGGACCTGGTGACCGACAACCTTGACCGCGTGGCGGCCACCGCACAGCAGATTCTGGAATTATTGAACAAGGACGCAGGGTTGATGGTGGAGTTCAAGAGGCTTTTGGCGCAAGACGCCGGGGCGGATGGACAGATTCTGGACGAAGCGGATCTGAAGGATGAAGCGGTCAGCGAGCGGCTAAACGAAGACGCGCGAGCGCGGGTGCTGGCGACTCGGCTATTACAAAGATACGGCTACTTGCTGCCCAAGGTAAATCCGGATTCCGAACTTGCCGCCGAACAGAAATTGGTAATTCAAGATCGTGCGTACGCTTTGGCGCGCGCGGCGGAGCGCGGTCCCGAAGCGCGGGCGCTGCCACAAACGACGCAGACAGCGGACTGCGATCGGCAGCGTTTTTCCGATTGCGATTTGACGGGGCGTGGAGCGAGCCGCGTTTACTATCCCGCGGATGGCCCAGGATCCCCGAATCGCCAGGAGGAACAGCCCGCTCCTTACGAAGATTATCCAGGAGCACCGCCGCGTACGGACTCGGCTCAGCCGCAGCGGGAATTGCGCGCGGATCTCTCTGCTTCCGACACGGGAGAAACGGTGTTGGCGTCTCTTTCGCAAACAAACCTCGAGACGCCGGCGAATTCCACGAATCCTCGCTCCCGAGGAGAGGCCTCCGATGAACTTGGAGGTTTGCCGACGATTGCGCCGAGCGAACTCGGCTCGTCCACCGCGGCGCCACTCACTCAGCAAGAAAATGGTTTGAGCTCGCGGATGGGCCACAGCAACAACCGCCGCGAGTTTTCAAACGCCGCTTCGAACGATCTGGCGGCAGGAACGATTGAACCCGTTCGCATGGTGCGCCAGCCGAATCCGTACGCGGATGCTCCTTCGCTATACGACTTGTATGTGCAGGCATCCGCATCGACGCAACGTACCGAACGGTTCGGATTAAATGTCTTCCAGCGTGGAAGCGTAAATACAAGCGTGTTGCCGATGGACCTTCCGGTTGGACCGGATTATGTGGTCGGACCGGGCGACGGACTTTCGATTGATTTGTGGGGCGGGGTCTCGCAAAGACTTTTTCGGACGGTAGACCGAGAAGGGCGTGTACTCCTTCCGGAGGCCGGGCCGCTGCTGGTTTCCGGGAAATCGCTTGGAGAGGTGCAGCAATCGGTGCAGCGCGTGCTGCGAACGCAGTTTCGCGACGTCTCCGCGGATGTTTCTCTTCTTCGCCTGCGTACGGTGCGCGTTTACGTGGTCGGCGAAGTGGCAGCGCCGGGCGCTTACGACGTCAGCTCGCTTTCGACGCCTTTGAACGCGCTGTTTGCCGCCGGCGGAGTTACGGCTCGCGGGTCGTTGCGAACGATCGAGCACTACCGCGGGAAAGAACTCCTCGAAAACGTGGATGCTTACGATCTATTGCTGCACGGAATTCGCGGTGATTTGAAACGACTCGAAAATGGCGATTCGCTGCGCGTCCCGCCGCTGGGGCCGACGGTCACGGTCGATGGCATGGTGCGGCGTCCCGCGGTTTATGAACTCCACGGTGAAAAGAATTTGAATGAAGTGCTGGACCTTGCGGGGGGAATCCTGCCGGCGGCGGCGTTGCGGCACATCGAAGTGCAACGGATGGAAGCGCATGAGAAGCGCACCATGCTGAGCCTGGACGAGGGAGAAAGCAGCGACAAAGATGCATTGCGGGCTTCGTTTGAAAAATTCCGGATCCAAGACGGCGATGAAATCCACATATTTCCGATCGCACCGTACAACAGCGAGAGTGTGTATCTCGAAGGGCACGTGCTGCGACCCGGCAGGTACTCATATCGAAATGGCATGAAGTTGACGGATTTGGTGGCCTCTTACAAAGAGCTTCTTCCGGAGCCTGCGGAACGCTATGCCGAGATTGTGCGTATGGCCGGGCCGGATAACCGTCCCGTGGTGGAAAGCTTTAACCTCGCGACGGCGCTCGAGCACCCAGAAAACGCGCCAAAACTCGAGCCACTGGACACTGTTCGCATTTTCGGCAAATACGATCTCGAAGGCGCGCCGGAGATTTTGGTTACGGGAGAAGTCCGCACGGGCGGACGTTTCCGGGTTTCCGGGCAGGAGCATTTGCGCGACGCCATTTATCAGGCAGGAGGAACCACTCCGGAAAGCTGGCTGGAATCGGCACAGCTTTTCCGCGATATGCCCGACGGAACAACGAGAGTGTTCAGCATTTCGCTGCGAGCGGCGCTGGCAGGCGACCCGTTGAACAACATTTTGGTGGAACCCAGAGACCACATCGTCGTGCAACGCCAGCCGGAGCGAGTGAATCCGGCCAGTGTGTATGTTCGCGGGGAAGTCGCCCGGCCAGGACGTTTTCCGCTGGCTTCGGGCATGCGAATTTCCGATCTGGTGCGCTCCGCAGGAGGGCTTTTGCGCAGTGCGAATCCTGCAAGCAGCGATTTGGTGCATTACGAGGCCGCCGACGGGGCGGATGCGGCCAGACCTTCCGGCGAGCAGACGGTCAATTTGACCAGCGTCCTCGGTGGGGAAGCATCCGAAAACGTTTTGTTGAGCGATGGAGACGTACTGACCGTGCCGCAGCAGGCGCGATGGAAGGACATCGGGGCGACGGTCACGCTCCACGGCGAAGTGGCCAAGCCTGGAGTTTACGGAATCGAGCCTGGAGAGAGATTGAGCTCTCTGCTACGCCGTGCCGGCGGCATGTTATCGACGGCCTATCCACAAGCCGCGGTGTTCGAACGCGTCGAAGTGAAAAGGATGCAGGAACAGTCGAGACAGGATTTGATTCAGCGAATGGAGCAGGAATCGACGGTGGTGAAGACGGCGATTACCACCAGCGGCACGGAAGAGGCGGCATTGCAGCAGGCGGCTCTGCAGCAGCGCCAGCGAGTGATTGATGGGCTGCGCCAGGCTCCGGTCACCGGGCGTCTCGTGGTTCACATCCGGCAAGGTCCGAAATATTTCGCAGGACCATCCGATGACATCGAGTTGCGTGCGGGAGATTCGCTGGAAATTCCCAAGCAGCCGGGATTCGTTTTGATTATTGGCCAGGTCTACAACGCGAACGCAATCACGTACACGCCGGGAAAAAATACGGAGTGGTATCTCGCCCAGGCGGGCGGCGCCACGGGGCTAGCCAACAAACGAGCCATTTTTATCGTTCGATCGAGCGGTTCGGTAACCAGCGGAAGCGGGGGAGCGTGGTCGGGCGGAGTGATGTCTTCAACGATCGGTCCCGGCGACACGATTGTCGTCCCGGAGCGAGCGACGATTGGAAACAGCGTATGGAAAAACCTGGTAGCAATCGCGCAAATCGCGCAAGCCGGAGCGCTGGCTGCCGCGGTGGCGATTCCTTGATGACAAGAACCGGGAGTGCCGTTTACTCCAGGCATAAAACAGGAAGGGGCGCTGCAAGAGCGTGAGCACTGTGCAAAGAGAGTTCGAACGCGAGGCCGCTGGAAACGATCCGCGAGCGGCGCGTCAGCGAATCGTAGCGCGGCTCCGTTTATTTTGGGATGCGCGGAGGCTTCTGTTTCTGTCTGTGCTGCTGGGCGGGATAGTGAGCTTGGGAGTAGCGCTGATGATTCCATCGCGGTATGAGGCAACGGCACAACTCATGCCGCCGGATGGACAGTCGAGTTCGGGGATGGCCATGATTTCGGCGCTGGCAGGGCGTTCCGGAGGGCTCGGAGATTTCGCAGGCGATTTACTCGGCGTGAAAAATTCGGGCGCGCTGTTCGTGGGGATTCTCGAAAGCCGGACGGTGCAAGACCGCTTGGTCGAGCAGTTCGATTTGCGGCGTGTCTATCATGCTGGACGGATGGAAGACGCGCGAGCAGTGCTCGCCAGCCATTCCCACATTACCGAAGATCACAAGAGCGGAATCATCGCGGTCACTGTGGCGGAGCACGACCCGCGGCTTGCGGCGGCTGTGTCGCAAGCGTATGTCGATGAACTCGACCGGCTGGTCGAGCAGGTAAGCACTTCGTCGGCGCGGCGCGAACGGATTTTCCTCGAAGAGCGGCTGCGCGCCGTCAAACAAGACCTCGACAGCGCGGCGCAGAAGTTCAGCATTTTCGCGAGCAAGAACACGGCGATCGACATTCCGGCACAGAGCAAAGCCATGGTGGAAGCGGCCGCCACGCTCGAAGGCCAGATGATCGCGGCCGAAGCGGAGCTGCACGGGCTGGAGGCCATGTACACGGAGCAAAACGTTCGCGTGCGCGCATTGCGCGCGCGTGTGGCGGAGTTGCGCGCCCAGCTCGGCAAAATGGGCGGCGAGAGCGGGACTTCCGCGGCGCCGTCGTCGGACACGGATGCTTCGTTGTATCCAGCGATGCGCCAACTGCCGCTGCTGGGGGTGACTTATGCCGACCTGTACAGGCAGACGAAGATCGAAGAAACCGTCTACGAGCTGCTGACGCAACAGTACGAGCTGGCCAAAGTCGAGGAAGCCAAGGAAGTGCCAAGCGTGAAGGTGTTAGATGCGGCGGTCGTGCCGACGAAGAAATCATTTCCACCGCGGGGATTGTTAACTGTAACCGGAACGGGATTTTCATTTCTGGGCATGTGCGCGTGGATTTTTATCCGGCAAGCCTGGCGGGAAATCGATCCGCAAGATCCGGGAAAGCAGTTCGCAAAAGAAATAGCGAGAACGGTTCGCGCGGATGCTTTGCGGCTGGTCCCCGCGGCGGCGGCGCTTCTGCAAATGTTTGCAAGAACAGTGAGCCGTCCAGGAAGTTTGAAAAAATCGCAGCAAGAACAAGAAGCAGAGCAATCCGCCGACGCCGCGGAGCTGACACGCGCGGCACGAAACGGCCTGGGATAGAGGAGAAATGAACGGAACGGCAACAGGGCGGTCTCGGTCGCCATCGGCCGCGAATGCTGCGACGCTGCGCCAGCTTGCGCCAGAGTTGCGGTTGCCGGATGCGGAAGTCTTGCCCGGACGCGCAAGATCAGCGCGCGGGCGCACCGGACTCGCGCGCCAGGCTGCTTATGTGGCGATTGATTTTGCGCTGGTCTGTGCCACCGGCGCGGGCATTTTTTGGCTGCGGTTTGATCTGGCAAATCCCTTTGCACAATCGGTATTTTCTCCTCGAAGCCATACGCAGCAACTTTGGTCCGGAGGTTATCCGGGGTTTCTGCTTCTCTATGCGGGATTGGTGGTGCTGGCTTGCATGAGCCAGGATTTGTATCGTACGGCGCGGGAACGAAGCGCATGGGAAGAAACTGCAAACACGGTGAAAGCTGTGGGGTTTGCGACGGCTTTGCTCGTGCTGTTCATTTTCACTTCGGGGAATAAAGAAATCTCGAGGCTTGTAGTGGCTTGCTCGGGCGTTGGGAATGCTGGAGTGCTGGCGGGCTGGAGGTACGCGAAGCGGCGCTACGTCCTCGAACGAGCCAAGCGCGGAGAAGGCGTTTCGCGGGTATTAATTGTCGGAGCCGGAAAGCTGGGACGGGCGCTGGGAGCCTGGCTCGAAGAGAATCGCCATCTGGGCTACGAAGTGTGCGGTTTTTTGGATGCTCATTCGAACGGCGATGCGCGAGTGCTGGGTTCGGTGCGCGACTTGCGCAAGGTTGCGCTGGGACAGTTCGCAGACCAATTGTTCGTGACGCTGCCGGCAGACCGCGAAATGGTGAAGGAAATTTTCCTCGAAGCGCGGCGTTTGCGGATGAGTTTGAACGTGGTTCCTGACCTGTATGACGGATTGGGGTGGCGAGCGCCGGTAGAAACCATCGGAGGATTCCCGGTAATCGAACTGCACGGCGAGCCGATTCCCGCGATGGGGCTGGCTTTCAAGCGCGTTATCGATTTGCTGGGAGCCGCCGCGCTTTTACTTCTGACTGGACCTCTCTTCGTTTTCGCCGCTGTGTGGATTCGCTGCGACTCGCCAGGGCCGGTTTTTTACCCGGCGATGCGGGTAGGAAGAAAAGGGCGGAAATTTCGTTGCTACAAGTTGCGAACGATGGTCGCCGAAGCGGATGCGCAGAAGGACAAACTGAGGCAAACGAACGAACGTCACGGCCCATTTTTCAAAATGGAGAACGATCCGCGGGTCACGCGATGCGGACGCTGGCTGCGGAAATTCAGCATCGATGAATTGCCGCAGCTCGTGAATGTGCTGTACGGCCAGATGAGTCTGGTGGGGCCACGTCCGCATCCCGTGGACGATTACGAGCGCTACACCATCGAGCATTTGAGGCGTCTGGACGTCAAGCCCGGAGTCACCGGCCTGTGGCAAGTAACGGCGCGGCGCGATCCTTCTTTTGATACCAACATGGTGCTGGACCTCGAATACATCGAGAACTGGAACCTCGGGCTGGATCTGGACATTCTGCGGCGCACGATTTCGGTCGTGCTTGATGGAGGAGGCCGGTGAAGTTGCCGGAGAGGCAACAAAACACGTCAGGATCTGGCGCTGATCCCTCTTGGAAAATTCGCGCGGAGCTGGCAATCACGAATCACCCGTTGCTGGCGGCGCTTTACCCTTTGGCGAAACACTCGATGGTCTACCTGGCGGGAGCGGTGCTCGTGGGTTTGGGCAATTTCGTACTAGTGCCGTTGTATACGAGGTATCTCACGCCATCGGATTTCGGCGCGTATGCACTGATTGAGATTTCTCTCTTGATTACTGTGACCACGACGCAGATGGGGCTGGGAACGACGTATCTGCGGTGGTACGCGGAGACCGAGGCAGCGAAGCGCGGAGAGATTCTGGCGTCGAGCGTGGCGGCTGGGTCGGCGGCTGCAGTTCTAGGAGGCGTCATTCTCGTAGCGGTGATGAACGGGCCGCTTGGCCGGGAATGGATTGGGGGGAGCGCTCGCGCTGCGTGGATTTTCTTTCCGTTGGTTTTGTTTCGCAACGCGCAAGGAATTTTTTTCAGCAGCTTGCAGGCGGCGCAGCGGCCGGTTGCGTACGTTTTGTCAGCCGTTACACGTCTGCTCACACTGGTGGCTGCGGGATATTGGTTCGTAGCGCTGCACGGCGAGGGCGTGCGAGGCGTGTTGAATTGCTGGCTGGCTGGCGACGGTGCCTGCTTGCTCGTTCTTCTTACGTTTTGCCTGCCGGGAATGCAGCTCCGGGTACGCAAAGCGCTTCTCGTTCCGATGCTCAAGTACGGGTTCCCGCTTGTTTGGAGCGCGTTGATGGCGTTGCTGCTCGACGCTTCGGGCAGGTACTTTCTTGCGCATTTCCAAACCCTCGCCGAAGTTGGCCGCTATGCCGTCGGCGTCAAAATCACCAATGTTCTCTCGATGGGGTTCTTGCAGCCGTTTGGCAGTGCCTGGGCCGGCGCTGCATTTCCCATCGCGCACCGGCCCGACGCTGCGATCACTTACACAAAAATCATGGGCTATGCCCTTATCGTGGGCACTCTGCTTGCGGCGATGACCATTCTGTTCGGGTCGTTTTTGATCCGCATTTTCGCCGGTCGAGCGTATGACGGGGTACAAACTCTGCTGCCGTGGCTCCTGCTGCCAGTCGTATTCCGCTTGCTCGAGTACTGGAGCAGTCTGCCAATCTATCTCAAGTATAAAACCAAGTGGCTTGGGCCGTTGGCGACTGGGGGAACCGTGCTCTGCATTGGTATGAACTATATTCTCGTGCCCAGGCTCGGCGCTCTGGGGGCGGCAATTTCCTGGGCGACGGCCTTGGCCGCAACCATTGGGCTGATGACCGTCTTTGGCCGACGGTACTATCCTCTGCCATTTGATTTGCGAACGTGCGGATTCGCCGCCGGTTTGTGGGTGCTGGCTGTGGCGGGAAGCCGTTTCACCTCCTCGCTCGAATTGCGCCAAAGCTTTGGAGCTTCCATGGCCGCGGCCATGGTGCTCCTCGCGGCTTGCGCGTTTTATTTTTTCTGGGACGTGCGCGCTTCGAAACCGCTCTTCAAAGGGAATGCCTATGCCGCCGATTGAGCTGCCGGTTTTTCTGGGCGCGCCGCTGGCAAAGTGGAGAAGGGTTTACGGCTCATTGACCCCTGCCGAAGCCCTCCGAAAAATCCGCCGCAGAATCTCGGCGCGAATTTTTCTGTGGTACCGGGATGCACTTGCACAGGCTTTCAAGCTGAGGAATTTCGTAACCCGCAACTCCGCCATTTGCGTTGTCGCGGGCAGCGCCAGATTTGAAATCGTGCCGGAAGGCGCCGTCGCTTTTCATACCTGGTCCCGGCTGCGCTTCGAGCGCGCCGAACTGGAATTCATTTTGAGAATGCTCCAACCGGGAATGACGTTTTTCGATGCCGGCGCCAATATCGGTTTGTTTAGCCTGGCCGCGGGCAAGAAAGTTCACGGCCAGCATTCCTCTACCTACGCGTTCGAACCTTGTCCATCGACCTTTTACATCCTGGAGAAAAATCTCTTGCGAAACCAGCTCGCGGATGTCCGGGCCGTTTGCGTGGCTTTGAGCGATCAAACCGGCGAAGCCAATCTCTACGTCAACGCCGTTTTGAAGGATGCCTTGAACTCGCTAGAAGCTCCCAGCCACACGGATGCGGAAGTCGTCGCGCGCGAAAAAGTCCGGACAATCACGCTGGACGACTTCGTGGCGAAGGAACGAATCGCGAGCGTGGACGTCATGAAAGTGGATGTGGAAGGCGCGGAGTTGCTGGTCTTTCGCGGTGGCCGAAATCTACTGGCGAGGCCGGACGCTCCGCTGATCCTTTATGAGGGCTATAGCTGGTGCACCGCCGGATTTCACTATCATCCCGTCGAGCTGATGTGGCAGCTCGAGGAATTCGGCTACGAATGCTTTATTTTGGAACCGGAGTCAGGGCATGTCCGCCGGCGAATCCCGGGCGAGTCTTACGATGCGATGGTGGTAGCCGCGAAAAGATCGCATCCGTGTTACAGCGAAATAGTTTTGGCCGAGGCGAAGGCATGAAGGTTGCCATCGTCAAACAGTTGCTGGACACTTTTGGCCCGTGGTCCAGCATTCGCTGGGATGAAACGTCTCCAGAAAGCCTGTTCCGGATTTGGCCAAGCCGGGCTTTGCACTGGGAGATGACTACGCTGCTCGAAGCGGATTGGTATGTCATTCCGCAGCAAGTCAACACAGATTACTCCTACGATTCGGTGCTCAAGCATCCAGGCAATGCTGAAATCGTGCGAAAACATACTCATGGAGTCGTGGCACCGAGCGAGATCCCGTTCGATTCCTACGACTTGGTCATCACCAACGACCCGATTCTGGACTTCCCTCGCGGCAGCCGCACCTTGTTCGCTTATTTTGTCGTCGAGCATTGGGACCGGAGATATCGCCGCTCTCTCCGCCGTCCGCTGAGAAATGCCGATCTATTTCTGGCACACATGATGGACGCTCCCGTTTTCATCGATAGATTGCCGCAAGCCATCTCGTTTCCCTATCTTCGTGATCCGCAATCCATGCGCGCGCTCTTTGCTCCTGTCGATCGCGAAGAAGCGATGTGGGCGGATTGGAGGATGCTTTCGGTTCTGAGCGGGTCAACTGACGGGAACGGCCTGGAAGCTACAAAAGCGGCGGCGCGGCGGCTCGAAGAAACGCTGCACTTGCCGGTGGCATTCCGTTCTTTCTCGATGGGGCTGTATCACGGAGAAGACCCTCCGCGTTGGGGCGATGCTGCTGAGTTTCTGCGTGAACTTGCGCACCAGAGATATTACGTGTGTCTCGGAAGAGGAAGCGGCGCCGGACAAGGGCTGGCGGACGCAGCCTCTCTCGGATGCCTCTGTTTCGGCGAGCAAGACAAGCCGTATCACCGTTTGCTTTGCCATGCAGAAACCCTGTGCGGCGATCTTCAAGAGCTGCCAGGGCGGGTTCGGCGCGTCCGCGCTTCGCTGGACCTTCAGCAAGAAATCCGCAACTGGCAGGAAAAAAAACTGCAGCAGCATTTCATCGACGAGCCGCTCGCTCTTATAGGCGCCGCTCTCGAACGAAAACGGAAAACAATGCCGAGCGCAGCGCGTCAATCTGCGGAACCAAGAAGCAAACAACCGAGCGAAGAGAAGACAAGAGCAAGGGCATGGACGAGAACCGCTCCCTGAGTGTGGAGTTTCACCGATGCACATCCTGGCGCTGAATTTTACGGAAAAGGGAATGGGCACATATTTGCGCGCGTTTTATTTCAGCCGGGAACTGGCGCGTTCGGGACACCAGGTCACGCTCGCCACGGTTTCGCGAACTTCGCGGTTCCATCGCGCGATTAGCTACAAACGGGACTGGATCGGCGAATCGAGAGAGCCGCGGGGCGAAGGCCCATGGATTCGTTTGATCGAAGGCCCGGCTTGGGGTAACCGTGCATTGCCCGGCTCGGGCTGGGGGCCTTTGGACATCTGGGGACGCATCCACGAACTGGAAACCGGCGAGTACGACGCGGTATTCGGTTTCGAGTACCAGCCCAATGTTTCCTGGCCGGTGTATTTCACGCAGCGTCGAAAGCAATACGCGTTTTACTCGGATTGGTGCGACTGGTTCGGAGGCAGCTCGAACCGTTTTCGCGGATGGAAAGTCGCGCACCGCATCGATTCGTATTTGGAGGAAAAAATTCGCTTTCGCGCCGATCGCGTCAGCGTGACTTCGAGAGTGCTGGAGGCGCGCGCGTTATCGATCGGAATTCCGAAAGAAAAAGTGGTCTACATTCCCAACGGTGCGCCAACGGATTACATCCTTCCGCAGAACAGAAAGGCGGCGCGAGAACGGTTCCGGCTGCCGCAAGATGCGCCGATCGTGGTCGCCGTAAGTAATGGAGATATGTGCCGCGAGGTGCGCATTTTTTGTGAAGTTCTTCGGCGGGCGCCCAAGGCGATTTTCTTGATGGTTGGAAGCATTTCAAAGCCGGCACTGATGCTGGCGGACCGGCTTGCGGTGGATGACCGTATCGCGACGGCGGGTTGGGTAAGCGACGAGGATTATCCCTGGGTTCTGGGATGCGCCGATGTTTGTATCTGCCCACTGGAAAACGCGCTGAACGACCGCGCTCGGTGGCCTGCAAAAATTCTCGATTTTTTGACGGCCGGGAGGCCGACCGTGACCAATCCTGTCGGAGAAGTGGAAGCGCTTTTCCGCAACAGCGACGTCGGTGTGCTTGCCGGACATTCCGACGAGGAGTTCGCCAGCGAGATTCTTACTTTGCTGCAGGCTCCGGAAAGACGGCATTTTCTGGGCGAAATCGCTCGCAAGGTCATGGTCCAGGAATGGGACTGGCGCGTTCGTGGACCACAAATCGCGGGAATGATGGTGGCTTGAATGATCTTGCTGGCAATTCCGGTTTTCATCGCTGCTCTGGGCGTGGCGCTCTTTTGGATCGCGGCCAGCCCTTCACGGGTGATCTATCTCTTGCCAGTGCTTTTGGCTTTCGAATATCGCGTCCGCTTGAGCAGTTTCAGTTTCGACCTGTCCGAGATGTCTTTTTTTGTCGTGATTCTGGCCTGCATGGTTCGCGCTTGGGAGGGAAAGCAAGCCGGGCTGCCCTCTAGCATTCCGTCGCGGCGATTGCTCATCTTGATGCTGGCGGTTGCCGCTCTTCCCAGCATATTTGTTGAATTCAATACCGCGCATGCCGCAAGCGTTTACCGCGATCTCATGCTTCCGTTCCTGTTCTTCTTTTTGTTTTTGCAAGCAGGGCTCGAGGAAAAACAGATTCACGCGCTCATCAAGCTGGCCTGCCTTCTCGCCTTGGCGAACGCCTGCCTGGGAATTGTTCAATACACCACCGGAAACCATCTCTGGTTTGCGGGACCCGATGAAGCCGAATGGCAGGCTTACAAAACGGGGCTCGCTAAGCTCTCCATCTTCGGCGATTTTCTCGGCGTGCAAGACACTCTGCCGGTCGGTTTGTACACGGGAGCAAATAATTTTGCTTGCTATCTTTCTTTGCCGCTCTGTCTGGCAACCACACTCGCTTTTTCGAGGGACCTGGCAAAGCGCAATCGCCTTGTTTGCCTCGTCGCGAGCGCCGTGATGTTCGTCTGCCTTCTCTTCACAATTTTCCGGTCCGGTTTGCTGGTTTTTGCCGCATCCATGATGTGCGTCTACCTGTTTCTAAGCCGTCGGCGCGGTGCTTTGCGCGTGCTGACCGTAGCCGCTCTGGCTGGTTTGGTCGCAATCCTCTTCTTGACGCAAGGCTTGTTTGACTGGGACCAGTTCGGCTCCTTTACGGGTCGGCAGGAAATGATTTCGGATGCGTTTACATTGATGAGGTCGCATCCCGAGCTTCTTTTGACCGGAGGGTTCACGGATCTCTACCATTTACAATCCCGAGAGACGCAGGAAATCCACAACCTGGTTTTGTATTCGATCGTGCAGTTCGGCCTGCCGGCTACGGCGCTATTCTTCGCGTTTTTCATCCGTTTTTTTCTTCGTGTCTTTCGCGCAGTCAAAACTATCACCGGGGTTGAGCGGAGCGTGCTCGTAGCCATCGCTGCATCCATTGCCGCAAACATTTTTCTCTACGGGTCGACGACGATGCTCATCGATTCGGTGCAGACATCGATATGGCTGCTGTTCTGGACGGGGGTTGCCAGTTATCTCATGGCCTACGCGACAGCCGAAGTCAGGATTTCTTCTCCGGCGTTTGTGCCACGGACCGTGATGCTGCCAGAACACGGAAGTCTCACGTGAACTTGCACCCTCATCTCCGCAATTATCTTCGCGTCTACCCGGAATGGAGGTTCGCTCCTCCCCGCGTGCAATTGAAGCGCCGCATGGAGCGGCTAGGTTCCGATTACGGCGGCTACTTCCTGGACGCTTCCACGGTTCAACGCGATTCGATTGTCTATTCGCTCGGGATCGGAGAAGACATTTCGTTCGATTTGTCTCTTATCGAGCGTTTCGGTGTGAACGTCGAGGCGTTCGATCCCACTCCAAAAGTCGCGAGATGGCTTGCGGCGCAATCTTTGCCGTCCCAATTTCACTTCCACCCTGTGGGAATCGCCGGCCACGATGGTGAGGAAACGTTTCATTATCCGTCCCGGGAAGACTGGGTTTCGCACTCTGTCATTCCTGCGTGGCAATTTGGACGGGAGTCCGTGCGCCTCCCCGTCACGCGGCTGTCCACCGCAATGCAACTGCTAAAGCACGATCGGATCGACATTCTGAAAATGGACATCGAAGGCGCCGAATACGCGGTGATCGATGAAATGGTCCGCGAAAAAATCTCCATCAGGCAGCTTCTCATCGAGTTTCATCACCGGCTTTCTTCTCTCGGAACGGATAAGACCCGGAAGGCGCTAACGCTGCTCGAGGAGCGGGGAATGAGGGTTTCTTCGGTCTGTCCTCGAAAAGAAATTTTCACGCTTATGCAAGCGGAGTGAGATCGGAAAGCGCCTGTTTTGAAAACCGTTACACGGCGTTGCTTACGACGAAGACGATGAACAGAGTGCTCATTATCGAAGCGCAGATCAAGCGATACCGCAAACCTTTCTACGACCGCTTGTACGGCGCGCTCCAGGACGAAGGCGTCGAGTTGAGGGTTGTTTATAGCGCGCCGCCGCTCTCGGAAGCGCAGAAACAGGACAATTGCGAACTGCCGCGCGAGTACGGCGTAAGAGTTCAGAGCTACTTGTTCGGAAAAAGGCGGCTGCTCTTTCAACCCGCATGCAAGGAGATCGCTGGCGCGGACCTCGTGGTCATCGAGCAAGCCAACAGATTTATCTTGAATCACTTTCTCTTGCTTCTCTCGCTCTTCAAGTTGAAAAGAATCGCTTTCTGGGGCTTGGGAGAAAACCTGCAAGCGGACCGCTCGCGGTTTTCCGAGTGGTACAAGGAACGAACGCTCGACTGGGTCCATTGGTGGTTTGCCTATACCGAAGGCACGGCGCGCTACCTGCAGCAGCATGGCGTGCCACCAGGGAAGATCACGGCAGTGCAAAACTCCCTCGATACACGAAGCATGCAAACCTGTGTAAAGAATCTGAGCTCAAGCGCCAAGGCCGCACTTCGCGCAAAGCTGGGCATCGGCCCGTCCGCGCAGGTGGGAATTTTCGTGGGAATGTTGCACCGGGTGAAATGCATCCCGTTTCTGATCCAAGCCGGAGAAACAATTCGGCAAACGATTCCCGAGTTTCATCTGATTGTCGTCGGCGGAGGCCCTGACGAAGAGGAAATCAAGCAAACAGCCGTTCATCGCCCCTGGGTGCATTTTGTCGGGCCAAAATTTGGCGACGGGAAAGCCCAATTGCTGGCGATTGCCAACGTTTTTCTGCTTCCCGGCCGGGTGGGCCTTGCCGTTCTGGATGGATTTGCCGCCGGCTTGCCGCTCATCGCCACGCGGCTATCCATTCATGGGCCGGAAATGGAGTACCTGGAAGAGGGCCTCAATGGCTTGCTAACCCCGCCGGATCCGGAAGTTTACGCGCAAGCCGTGGCCCTGCTTTTGTCCAATCCGCGGGAGCTTCAACACCTCCGCGAGGGCGCTGCAAACTCAGCGGTCAAATATTCGGCCGAGGCCATGGTCGAAAACTTCAAACGAGGGATCGTCCAGTGCTTGGCGCAGCCGAAACGGCAGCGGAGCCAGCTCAAATGGAGAAAAGAAGAAAAAGCTTCGCAAAGATCCGATTCTTAGCGGCGGGTGATTCCCATGCGTCTTGTTGCGAGGTGGATTGGATGCAGGCATTGGGGAGATGGCGATTCACAGAGAGTGAGCCGGAGAAATGAGCGACACACAACGAGAATTCTTGATCACCACAAGCTGGGATGACGGCCATCCGCTCGATTTGCGTCTGGCGGAACTTCTCGCCAAGTACGGCCTCGTCGGCACTTTCTATGTGCCGCGCACGGGACAAAGACCGGTGATGAACGCTTCGGAGATTCGTGAATTGAGCAAGAATTTCGAAATCGGCGGCCACACTTTAGAACACGTCATGGTCGATCAGCTCTCCGATTCCGCAGCCAGCGCTCAGTTTTCCGGTTCTCGCGATTGGATCGAGCAATTGACCGGGAAGAGCTGCCGCGTTTTTTGTTTCCCAGGCGGAAAGTTCCGGAATCGTCAGTTGCCCCTCGTACGCCAGGCGGGATTTGAAGCGGCCAGAACGGTGGAGCTGCTCTCGACCGCACATCCGCGCCGCATCGACGGCCTTTGCGTGATACCCACGACGATCCAGGTCTTTCCGCACGGTCCTTACGCATACGCCCGGAATGCCTTGAAGCGATTCTCCGTATCCGTGGTTTTCAGTCCCGGGAGTGTCCTGCTCTCACGAGATTGGGCTGCCCTCGCGAAGAATCTGTTCCTTCGAACCACCGAGCGTGGCGGCGTGTTTCATCTTTGGGGCCATTCCTGGGAAATCGACGAACAAGGCCAGTGGGAAAATCTTGAAATGTTCTTGACGGCCATGTGCCAGTGGCGTGAGCAGCTGAAAAGCGTCACTAACTCGGAGTTATGTGCGTACGCCATTTAGTGTGGAAGAAATCAGTTCGTTTCTTTGTCGCCCGGATGACGAAGCACAGATGTCGGATCGCCTGTCAAGGATGCCCCGCGGGGCAGAGAGTGAGCGTCCGTGTGGACTGATTACAATACTGCTTATCGAGAGGCGCTGCGTGACGAGTCGTTCCTTGCATGGCGGGAAGCCGGCGCTCGTCAGAAAGCGATCAATATTGTGCGAGTATGCCAGGAGATCCCCGTTTCCTCCGTTCTCGAGATTGGATGTGGCACGGGAGCCGTGCTGCGGGAACTTGGCTCCATGAACTTTGCCAACAGCTATGTTGCAACGGATGTTTCCGCGGCTGCTGTTGAATTCACACAACGATCCTGCGGGCCATTGCTGAGCACCACGCATGTAGGACCTGCGGATTCCTTGCCCTTCCCGGAGAAATCGTTTTCCGTCGCCATCCTCAGCCATGTCATCGAGCATTTGGAAAACCCGGTTTGTGCGGTACGCGGCGCCGCGCGCGTTGCGAACTATATCGTGATCGAAGTCCCAACGGAAAGAGTCCTCAGCAACACACTGCGCACGCGGATTCTAGGCAAGCCTTTCGCTTCCGCCGCCGCGGCTGGCCATGTCCAATTCTGGAGTTCTGGTTCCATCGTGAATTTCCTTGAACGAGATTGCGGTATGGAAATTTTGTCGCGCCACAGGGATTTGTTGAGCCGCGACGTCGAATTCCACGGAAGAAAGGGAACGCGCCGGGCCAAACCACTGGCTAAAGAGGGTTTGAAGATTTTCATCCCCGGCTGGATCTACGCACATCTTCTAACGACGCATGCAACATTTCTCTGCCGCGAGCGTTCCCGCGAAGGGCAAGGAGAGACTCTTGCGCCACAATCCCCGGAGAAGAGAAGGTCGTGAAAATTCTCGTTGCGCACAATTTTTATCAGGGCCGGGGCGGTGAGGATGCCGTGTGCGAGTCTGAAATAAAACTCTTGCGCGAAGCCGGGCATGAAGTCATCGAGTACATACGCCACAACAATGAGATTCGCGGCTACTCTTTGTTCGAAAAAGTAAGTCTCGGATGGGGCACGTCCTGGTCCACGCGCTCCAACCACGAATTGCAAGACCTTCTCGCCAGAGAATCTCCCGACGTCGCACATTTCCACAACATGTTTCCGCTCATCTCTCCCTCTGCTTTTTACGCTTGCCGCGATGCGGGAGTTCCCGTGGTGCAGACGCTTCACAACTACAGACTTCTGTGCCCGAGCGGCAACCTTTTTCGGGATGGCCAGGTTTGCGAAGAATGTGTCTCGCATTCCCTCTCTCGCTCGATTCTTCATGGTTGCTATCGCGATTCGCGTATCGCGACCGCTGCCGTAGCTGGCATGCTCGCGGTGCACGGTCTCTTGCGAACCTGGGCGAAGCACGTCGATCTCTTCCTTGTTTGCACCGGCTTCGCCCGCGACAAATTCCTGGACGCGGGCTTCGACCGTGCACGTATCCGCGTCAAACCGAATTTCGTCGACCCCGATCCACGTGCCCCAATCGGTGAAAGAACCACCGCGCTCTTTATGGGCAGGCTCTCGCCGGAAAAGGGCCCTCAGCTCCTTCCAATCGCCTGGTCGAAATTGGCAGCGGCCATTCCACTCGACATTGCCGGCGACGGTCCAATGCGCGCTTCGTTGGAATGTGAATGCACACGACTCGGGCTGCAAACCGTGCGCTTTTCCGGATGGCTTGAGCCTCGCACCGCAATGGAACGCCTGCACACCGCCAGGTTTCTGGTTGTTCCCAGCACTTGCTACGAGGGTTTTCCGATGGCCGTCGCCGAAGCGTATGCCTGCGGAGTTCCGGTCATCGCCGCGGCCCACGGCGGTTTGGCGGAGATTGTTCGCGATGGATTCACGGGGTTGCATTTCAAGCCCGGCGACGCGGCAGATCTCGCGTCGAAGATCGCATGGGCTTGGTTGCATCCGTCGGAGATGAAAACCATGGGCGTTGCCGCGCGTGCCGAGTTTGAATCGAAATATAACGCCCGCGCCGCGCTCGAACACCTCGAAGCTGCGTACTACTCCGTGCTTCGGGGACGAAACCAATCGGCCGTTGTGCCCGGCGTCCTCGCTCCCAGTGAACCCCAAGCCTGGATGGGGCGCCAGAAGGGAGCTGGCTGAATGGAAGCCGTTCTCAAGTTGATCGCACCGATTCACCGCAAATTTCGCATACAGAAATGTGACCTCTTTTTCAAAGCTTTAAAGCCCGGGCGTGGCGATTCGCTTCTGGATGTTGGCGGAGGGACGGGAATCCTCGGCGAATTCGGGCGCATCTACCGCTACTTCACGGCGGTCCAGGTCGTCAATCTCGATCACCAGGTGTTCGAGGAGCAGGGTTTGGAGCACGTGAAGTGCGATGTCGCCGACGGCTGTTCTTTGCCGTTTCGTGAACGCGCCTTCGATTGGGTATTCTCGAATGCGGTTATCGAGCACGTCGGCGGAGCGTACCGGCAGCAACAGTTTGCGCAGGAGATCCGGCGCGTCGCTCGTAAAGGCTATTTTGTGGCGACCCCCGATCGCCATTTTCCGATCGATCCTCACACGCTGCTTCCTTTTTATCAATTTCTCTCTCCGGCATGGCAGCGCAAAGTTTGCAGGTTCGCGCCCGGCTACCTTCGCACCTATGAGCCCATCGATCTGCTTTCCGCGAACGCTCTGCGTGCTTTGTTTCCGCACGCCACGGTGGAGAAAATTGGCCTGCCGATCTTGCCCAATAGCCTGGTGGCCTACCGCTCCATGGAATCATCGAGGTAGCCGAGCCTATGGCCCGCAAATGCAGTGGTGGCGCCGCATCGTATGCCGTGCTGGGCGTCCGCGTGGACGCGGTCCAAATTCCGGATGTAGTGTCGCGGATGGAAGAATGGATAGCGCATCGCGAAGCCTGCAGGTACATCGCCGTCACGGACATGCACAGTTTGATGCAGGCGCGGCACTCCTCGAGCTTCAAAAAGGTCCTGCAAGATGCGGACCTCGCCGTTCCGGACGGTTTTCCGCTTGTATGGCTCGGCCGCCGCAAAGGCTTTGCGTTGCGGAGACGTGTTTATGGCCCGGAGTTGATGGAGCGCTTCTGCGAAAACACCGCCGCCAAGGGCTATCGGCATTTCTTTTATGGAGGCGCGCCCGGAGTTGCCGAAGCACTAGCTTCCCGCTTTGCTTCACGCTTTCCTGGTTTGCAAACGGCCGGAGCGTATTGCCCGACATTCCTTCCGTTGACACAAGAGGAAGACGCCGAAGAGGTCCGCCTAATCAATGCCGCTCGCGCCGATGTCGTTTGGGTCGGTCTCGGCGCCCCAAAACAAGAGCGCTGGATGTCTGAACATTGCAGCCGCCTTAACGCGGGCGTTCTGGTGGGCGTTGGTGCCGCATTTGATTTCCACACCGGCAGAATCGCTCAAGCGCCGGTGTGGATGCGTGAGCACGGCCTGGAATGGTTTTTCCGTTTATCTCGCGAGCCGGCGCGCCTCTGGCGCCGCTACCTTATTTATGGCACACAATTTGTCGCCCTCGTCTTGCTGGAAGCGCTGGGGCTAAAAAAATTTTCGTAGGCTTCCCATATTTCAGCTTCGTCCTAATGGGGAGGAAGTCATGGACGATGGCTTGCTCGTGCCTATGGACCATGCGAAAATGACAAGACTACTTGTGGCGTGCAAAGCTCATCCGACTGCACCTACATTTCTCTGGCGCTATCGTCTAGGGGTCTAGGACATCGCCCTCTCAAGGCGGAAACACGGGTTCGAATCCCGTTAGCGCTACCAAGTCATTCCCCCCTGCTCGAATTGGCGCGATTACGACGCGCCTGATTTCCCCAGTGAACGACTATGCCTAAGAAAGAAGTCTTAAGTCTTTTGTTTTGTGTCGGCCACTTGTCGCTGCTTTCCTGGTTCGTTGTGGTTAGAAGAACCATGATTCATTCATATCTCAGAGCGAACATTGGATCGACGCGCATCGCGCGTCGTGCCGGGATGTAGCACGCAAGAAATGCGACCAGCGTGAGCAAGATAGACACGCCGGCGAAAGTTTCGAAATCGGCAGTGCTGACTCCATAGAGTAGGCTGGACATCAGCCGCGCCAGCCAGAGTGCCGCCACAATGCCGATGGCAATCCCAAAGCCGGTGAGCCTCAAGCCTTCGCCGACGACCAGCCGAAAAACGTCGCGCCGTGGCGCGCCCAGCGCCATGCGAATGCCGATTTCGTGCGTGCGCTGCGCCACCGAATACGAGATTACGCCGTAAATTCCAATCGCTCCGAGTATCAGCGCCAGTCCGCTAAACAACCCGAGCAACACCAGGGTCATCCGCCGCGTGGACACCGAATTTCTCACTAATTCTTTCATCGTCGAAATGGCGAAGAGGGGCTGATCTTTGTCAATCGACTGCACCGCTTCACGAATCGCCGAAGTCAGCGCCGCGGGATCGGCTCCCGATTTCACAACCAAAGTCATGTCGTTGTTGGCGTCCTGCCGAAATGGGACATACACTTCGAGCCGCGCTGGATTCGCCAGTCCATATAGCTTCGTGTCGCTCACAACCCCGACAATCGTGAGCCACTTTGGCGGATTCGTTGCCGACGGGTGGCCAAACATAAAGCGTTTGCCGATGGGATCCTCGTTCGGGAAAAAGCGTCGCGCCGTCATCGCGTTAATCACTCCTACGAGCGGCGCATTTTCGTTGTCGTCATCGGTGAAGGTCCGCCCGCGCAGCAGCGGGATTCCGAGTGTGGTCACAAAATCCGGACTGACGATGTGGTAGTCCGGATGCGGATAATTTCCCGGCGTTGGCAGAGCCATTCCTTCAATCGTAATGTCGGTGCGGTTGTGATTGTCCGTCAGCGGAATCACCGTTCCTACCCCTGCGCTTTCGACTCCCGGCAGTACGCGCACCTTATCAAGCACCTGCTGCCAAAAATTCAGAATTGCCGGACCTTTCGAATATTGTTGCGTGCGCAAATCCATTTCCATCGTCAACACGCGCTCGGGCCGAAATCCCGGATCAACTTGCAGCAAGCGGTATAGGCTTTTCATCATCAATCCAGCGCCCACCAGAAGAATCAGCGCCAGCGAAATTTCCGCAATTGCCAGTGCACCGCGAATGCGGTTTTGCGTCGCTCCCGCGCTCAACGCTCGGCCGCCCTCCTTCAATTCCGATTGCACATCCGGCTTGGTCGAGTGCAAAGCAGGCGCCAAACCGAAAATGAAAGCCGCCAAAACCACAACACATGCCGCGAACAGCAGGACCCCGCCATTTAGATCCACCGTGGCGCTGGACAGCATGTCGGCCGGAATCAGCTGCTCCATGCCGCGAATCCCGCCCATCGCCAGCGCCAACCCAAGCAGACCGCCGAAACACGCTAGAACGAAACTCTCGGTCAGCATTTGGCTGATGATGCGGCTACGGCTGGCGCCAAGAGCTATCCGCAGCGCAATCTCTTTGGTGCGGCTGGCCCCGCGAACGAGAAACAGGTTCGCCACATTCGCGCACGCGATCAGAAGTACGAACATCACCGCGCCAAATAACACGAGAATCGCGAGCCTCATATCCCCTACGAACGCGTAACGAATCGGCTGAAGCGCCACACTGAATTGGTCATTGCTCGCCGGATATTCCTTCTCAAGCCGCGCGGCAATCCCTTCCATTTCCGCCCGCGCTTGCGCGAAGCTGACGCCGGTTGCCAGCCTCCCAATTACAACCAAATCGCCGCGATCGCCGCGTTCCTTGGCATCTTCGGGATCGTTCGTGACCCAAACGCCGATCGGCAGCATCACGTCCGTCTTGTCCACTGAGCGGTAATTTGCCGGCAGCACTCCCACAATGGCGAAACTGTGGCCGTCCAGTGTGATCGTTCTGCCAACAACGTTTGGGTCGCTTCCGAAATGGGATTGCCACAATGAGTAGCTCAGCAGAACCACCGGCGGCGTGCCGGCTTTCTCTTCCGATGTGTCAAAATCCCGCCCAAGGAACGGGCGAATGCCCATCATGGAAAGAAAGTTCGGAGACACCGCATCGCCGCTGATATTCTCCGGCTGCGTCACGCCGGCAAGATTGAAATCGACATGGCAAACGGCCGCCATCTGCGAAAGTGTGTGGCTTTGGTCGCGCCAATCGAGGAAGTTCGGATAGGACACGCTGACTATCCCAACTCTCGGGGTCGTCTCGTTAAGCACGATCAGACTCGAAGGATCTTTGTACGGCAGCGGTCGCAGGAGAACGGCGTAAACTACGGAAAAAACTGCGGTGTTTGCACCGATGCCGAGCGCAAGTGTCAACGCGGCGACGGCCGTAAAGCCGGGATTCTTGCGCAGCATGCGCAGCCCGAAGCGGATGTCTTGCAGCAATTGCTCAAGCCAAACGAAACTCCAAACCTCGCGTGTCACTTCTTTGACCATAGTCACATTCCCAAATTTGCGCATCGCCGCGCAGCGTGCTTCCTCTGGCGGCATGCCGCGCTCGATGTTGTCCTGCGTCTCCCGCTCGATGTGCTCGCGAATGTCCGCATCGAGGCCTTCCAGCATGCGCTTGCGCCGCCTCATGATTCGTCCTCCTGTTTGTTCGACCGCAGAATCCGCGCAATCTTTCTCGCCTGATGGTCACGCTAGTGGGATCTACTGCCGCTAGCTCCCATCCCCCGTCTCTTGCGTTGGTTGGCTTGAGACGGAGTCAGACGTGGTTGCTCATCGCTGCGACTTTGCTGTCCTCCTAGGAAATTTGTCTCATTCATGCCGCAGCGCGATCATCGGGTCAACGCGCATGGCGCGCCGCGCGGGAATGAAGCACGCAGCGAGTGCCACAAGAATCAGCAGCAGCGCGACGGCAATCATCGTCAGCGGGTCGTTGGCGTGCACGTCATAGAGCATCGAGTTCAAATAGCGCATGACACCAAGCGCCACACCAGTGCCAGCGACCGCGCCCACCACCGCAAGCGCAATTCCTTGTTGGAGGACGAGGCGCAGGACATCCTTCGCCCGTCCGCCAAGCGCCATACGAATGCCGATTTCCCGCGTGCGGCGCGCAACCTCGTAGGAAAGTAGACCATAGAGTCCGATGCAGGCCAGCACCAGCGCCAGCAAACCAAAAAAACTCGCCAGACGTGCAACCAGCCGCTCCTGGAATAGCAATCGATCGATTTGCTCGGATTCGGTCGCCACATTGAAGAGAGGCAAATTCGTGTTTACTTGCGCCACCACTTCGCGAACAGCGGGAAGTATGGCTTGCGGATTGGCCACCGTGCGCAATTCGAAGGTCGCCCCGCCCATGCTCTGCGGCGTGTACATCATCGCGTGAATTTCCCGCCGCAGGCTGTTGTATTTTGCATCGCGCACCACGCCAACAATCTCGTAACCCGGATTTCCTGGGCCGTTCGCGTCTGCTGCCGCTTCACCGAAATCCTTTCCGAGCGGATTCTCCTTCCCCAGATATTTTTCGACGAATGCCTGATTCACAATTGCGGGTGTCGGCGCCGAACTTGGCTGGTCTCCCCCGATTCGAAGCGGCCACCTCGAAATCGGAGGCGTTAAAGCTCCGGCCCATAAGAAATGGAATGTGCAGCGTCTCGAAAAAGTTCGGCCCGACGCCAAGATCGTCCGCTTCGGAATCCTGGTCTTGCGGCGTTCCGGGCCAGTGGAAACTGGTGACCATCAGCCCGTTGCTCAACAGCGGCATCATCGAGTAGCTCGCCGACTTCACTCCCGGCGTTTCCGCAAGGCGCCCTTGCAAGTCGCGGTAGAAGGTGTCCACCTGCGCGCCCTTGTAGCCGACCAGTGTCGGGTCGATTCCAAAAATCAAAATATTGTGCGAATCGAATCCCACGTCGATGTTGCGCAGATTCTGCAGCGTGCGCACCAGCAATCCCGCGCCAATCAGCACGACCATGGCAAGCGCCACCTGGGCCACCACTAGCGCGTTGCTGGTGCTGACCCATTTTCCTGCGCCGCGCGCCCACCCCGCGGAAATTCCCTCGCCTTCCTTGAGCGTCGGCGTCAAATCGACCCGTGCGCTGCGAAACGCCGGCGCCATCCCGAACAGAATTCCGGTGATCAGCGAAATTGCTATGGTAAATCCCAGCACGCGAAGGTCGATGCCCATCGCGAATCCTAAAGGACGCGTTTGATTGCTCGAAACAAACGAAAGAATCGCATGTGCGCCCCAATAGGCGAACAGAACGCCAAGGGTTCCGCCAAGGGCCGACAGCATCACGCTTTCCGTCAGAAGTTGGCGCATAACCCTTGCGCGGCCTGCACCCAGCGCCAGCCGTACAGCCATTTCCTTTTGCCGCGCGGCGGAACGAGCCAACATCAGCCCCGCGACATTCGCACAAGCGATCAGCAAGATAATCCCGACTGCGAGCATAAGTACATAAAGGGGGTCGGAGTATCGGGTGCGGCCTCCGGTCAACCCGCTCTGCGCGGGCACAAGCGTAATTTCCGGATTATCTTCGGCTGCGGATAAAGTATTCGGCCCGTTGACCTCTTCGGATCCGCGCAGACCGCCCGCCGGTGCGGCCCCTTTTGACGCGGGGATGATAATCGGTTTGTTGCCTGCCGATTGCGGCATAGCACCGCCAATCGCTTCGTGCTGCTTCTGGGTTGTGCTCTTGCCAGGCCCTAGTTGCATCGGTCGTGGCGAGCCTGTTGGCACACCGGCACCGGGAGGCGCCGGCGCCCCGCCGAGAACCATTTCACGCCGGCCCATTCCGCCGCCAGCCGGTCCGCCCCCTCGTGGCGGCCCTCCCATTGGCTCACCACCATGAAACAGGGGCACGGATCCATGTAGCATCTCGTTGCGGAAGAGGCCGCTCACAACCGCCTGCGCTTGTGTAAGTGGCGTCACCGGCTTGAGTCGCCCAATTATAGTCAGCCACCAGTACGATACATCGGCCTGGCGGTCGCTCCAGCGGAACGGACCGCCGCTATTAATACGTTGACCGTCAGAGAGCGGCAGCCAAACGTCGTAATCGCTGCCCGGAGAAATTCCCGTGAACCGCTGCTCCACCACTCCGATAATCGTGAACGCAACGTTGTTCAACTCGATCGTGCGGCCGATTATGTCGCGTGAGCCGCCAAAAGCACTCTGCCAGTAACCAAAGTTCAATACACCGACAGACGCGGCCGCAGCTGTGTCATCGTTCGCGTCGATCAGCCGCCCGATGGCGGCTTTAAGTCCCATGGTCCGGAAGAAGTCTCCCGAGACCACCTGGCCGTTGATAACGCTCGCGGGTCCGTTCCCGGACAAATTCAGCCTGCCTGCATTGGCAAATGCCGCCGTCCCTGAAAACACGTTCGCTTGCGCGACTTCCCGAAAAATGGGCTCGGAGAATGAGCAACCAGAAGGATTTGAGGCGCCGAAGCGCAAATCATTAGCGCAATCGCCCGCGGATTGGTAACCGTGAACGTTTGGAGCCTTCCGCGCGCTCCATTTCAGCACGACGAGCTGCGAGGGCTTCTCGACCGGCAGCGACCGCAAAAGTACAGCGTCAATCAAGCTGAAAATAGCCGTGTTTGCGCCAATCCCCAGCGCCAGCGTCAGGATCGCCACCACCGCAAAGCCTGGCGACTTCACCAGCATGCGAAGCCCATAGCGAACGTCTTGCCAGAATTGCTCGAACCAAACGAAACTCCACACTTCCGCGGTCTCTTCTTTGACGCACGTCACGTTGCCAAATTTCCGCATGGCCGCATAGCTCGCTTCCTCCGGCGCCATCCCGCGTTCGATGTTGTCCAGTGTTTCCCGCTCGATGTGCTCGCGAATGTCACTGTCAAGCTCCTCCATCATGCGCTTGCCCCGCCTCATGATTCACCCTCCTGCTCGGTCGGTCGCAGAATTCGCGCAATCGCTCCCGCCAGTTTGTCCCACTTTCGGGTTTCAAAGGCCAGTTGCCGCCGGCCCTTCGGCGTCAACCGGTAGAACTTGGCACGGCGATTGTTTTCCGATGTGCCCTCTTCCGCTGAAATCCATCCACGTTTGATGAGACGGTGCAGCGCCGGGTAAAGTGAGCCTTGCTCGACCTGCAACACTTCCTCGGAATTGATTTCGATGGCCTTCGCAATGGCGTGCCCGTGCGCCGGCCCCAGCAGCAGCGTGCGAAGAATCAGCAAATCAAGTGTTCCCTGCAGAAGTTCGATACGTTCGCGTCGCTCTTTAGTAGACATTCTAGGCGACACTATATGGCTTCCAGTAGACTGTCAAGGGGAGCAGCCGTCTGGAAAAGCGCAGCCACCCCGGAAAAATAACGTTCCCCAAATGATTCACTCGTAAGAGCTCCGCATAGCAACGATAGGAGAGTTTCACCGCACGCTTAAGACCTGAAACGCAAACTCTCCAGACATGCAAGACCGGCCAGGAAGGGCCATCTCCCGGCCTGCTAAGTCGGGCAGCAGACCGCTTTAGACCCCCGAAATCCGGCCAATCCGCTTCTGGCCCAATCTTGCAAAACGTTCGCACACACACGGCCCGATCTCGCCCAAACGCATTCGTAAATTATTGTAAACGAAGGAGCTAGTACTCCGTTTTACACGTTAGACACTCCGTACCATCGGGGTACTAGTACGGAACACTGTACTTCCCAAAGCGTGACAACGCCTGTCCCATTTCGGACACTAAAAGCATGCTTAACCCTCTCTCAGAGCTTTCGGCTCCTGAGGTTTCGACCGCGTCGGCTAATTCGACGCCGGTCCGCCATGCCCGAAGCACGGCCATCGTTTCTCGCGAAGTTGCCGGCGAAACGATCGTCGTGCCCATTTGCAAGGGCGTGGGGGATCTCGATTCTGTTTACACCTTCAATGCGGTGGGTCGAAGCCTGTGGCGTTTGCTCGAAAACGGGTGCTCTGTCGAGGAATTGACCAATTGGGTTGTGACGAAGTTCGATGTGGATGCGAAGCAAGCGTCAGTAGATGTTCAGCAATATTTGGCAGAACTCCAGGAAATCGGCTTGGTTCGCGCGATTTAACCGGACACCTTCTTTCTCAACATGCCTGCGAAAGGCAGTCAGAGTGGAATGTGATTCGTGCGCGTCCTCAAGGCAGTACTGGTACCTGGTTAGATTGGCACCGCGAAAGGTTCAAATTGGAAACGGCAGCCTACGGCGACTTGACCGGCTTGGTCCACCAGCGCTTCCTGGGGAAACGCGCCCCGCTCGAAGTGTCCATCGAACTCACGCGCCGCTGCCCCCTCGAGTGCCTCCATTGCTACAACAACTTGCCCATGAGCGATCACGCCGCTCGCGCCCAGGAACTCTCCCTCGAAGAGCATTGCCGCCTCCTCGATGAACTTGTTGACGCCGGCTGCCTTTGGCTCCTCTACACCGGCGGAGAAATCTTCGCTCGCAAGGATTTTCTCGAGATTTACACCGAAGCGAAAAAGCGCGGCTTCCTGATCACCCTGTTCACGAACGGCACAATGATCAACGAGCGCATCGCCGATCACCTTGTACAATACCGGCCCTTCGCCATCGAGATTACTCTCTATGGTGCAACGCGCGAAACCTACGAAGCGCTGACCCAGGTTCCCGGTTCCTATGACCGCTGCATGAGGGGCATCCGGCTGCTCCTCGATCGCCAACTCCCTCTAAAGCTCAAGACCGTGCCCACCAGCGTCAACCGGCATGAAGTCTTCGAGATGAAGCGGCTTGCCGAAGAAAAGTTTGGGGTCGAATTCAAGTTTGATTCCGCGATCAATCCGCGCATCGATTGTTCGCAAAGTCCTCTTGCCGTCCGGCTTTCCCCGGAGCAAGCCGTCGAGCTCGATTTTGCCGAGCCCAAGCGCAAGGCAGATTACAAACGCATGGCTGAGCAGGATTTGGCCGCGCCAATAAAGGCCGAAGAGGGACTCGGACAAAGATATTTCTGCGGCGGAGGCGTGGGCGGCTGCGCCATTGATCCTTACGGAAAGATGAGCATCTGCGTGATCTCTCATCAGCAAGGCTACAACATTCGAGAAGGCAGTTTTCTCGAAGGCTGGGAAGGTCCGCTGCGCGAAATCCGCAATCAACCACGCACGCGTCCCACGATTTGCGACCGCTGCCAGATTCAGTCGCTGTGCAGCATGTGCCCGGCAAACGGCGAGCTCGAGAATGGCGACCCGGAGTCTCCCGTTTCTTTCCTCTGCCAGGTAGCCCACCTACGGGCATACGCATTCGGCTTTGAGGTTCCGGAACACGGCGATTGCGATTGCTGCGAAGGTGGCGAGCACCGCGCAGACCTGTTAGCCGCCGCGGAACGATTGAAGAGTTTCGCACCAGATACAAGGATTTGGCTCCAAGGCAGGCCCTCCTCGCCTGTCTTGAATGTTCTGCAACCCACGACTGGATGCCGCAGCGGTGGATGCAACTCCCACGCTACGGCGCTCGGATGATCGAAGAAAGAACATGAACGACGAGAAGAACATACAGCCACTGAACCAGGACACAAAGGGCGCTTACGAGGCTCCCAAGGTTATCCGTGTGAGCCTGCGGCCTGAAGAAGCTGTGCTCGGTCATTGCAAAGTTACTGGGGCGGCCGGGCCGGTCGCGACGTCGTGTCGCTCTCTTATCGGCGCATGTAGAACGCCGGGTTCGTGAAAGGCCGGAGACTCGAAATGCTGCCATCTCAAGAAGAGCAGTCTCCGGTGAAGAACTCCAACGAACTCGCGTTCCCGAGTGCCTCCCTTCTTGCGTATCGCATAGGCGGCATCACGTTTGGCCTGCACGCCGAAGGTGAATTGCTGCTGGCGCCCGAAAGGGAGCTTCGCGCTTTCGCAGTCGAGCCTGGACTTTGTGATGTGAATCTGCAGGTTGCATGGGCTGACTCTCTGCAGGTGCCGGATTCCACTCTCTTGTTTCATTCCGGCGGCCTGTGGTCGCTTTTTGCCGAGCCCAGCGGATACCGTTTCAGCTTTCTTTCGCCTCTCTTGGGGATGACTCCTTACAAAGAGGCGTGGATCGATCACGAATTTCGTTCAGGGCGCGTTTTGTTGTCGCGCCGCTACTTTGACACAAACCGTCCTGTCTATCCTCTTGAGTATCCGCTCGACGAACTCCTGATGATTCACCGCCTTTCGCGCGGCGAAGGCGTGGAAATGCACGCCGTCGGGATTTCCGACGAAAAAGGCCGCGGCCATCTATTCCTCGGACATTCCGGCGCAGGCAAAAGCACCACCGCCCGCCTCTGGATCGATCGCCCTGGTGTGCGAATCCTCAGCGACGATCGCATCATCCTGCGCGCTCGCGAACGCCAAATCTGGATGTATGGCACGCCCTGGCACGGAGATGCGGGCATCGCCTCGCCCCATTCCGCACCCTTGTCCGCCATCTACTTGCTCGAAAAAGGCAAATCCAACGAACATCTTCCACTGCTGCCTGGCCGCGCCGCCGCCGAGCTCTTCACTCGTAGTTTTGTCACGCACCACTCCGAGGACGGCATTCGCTCGACGCTCGATTTTATCGATCGCGTCGCTTCGCAAGTTCCCTGTTCCATTTTCCGTTTCGTTCCGGACGAATCCGCCGTGGAGGCCATCTGCCGTGCGTAAGCCGAAGGCCAAAGTCGTCCGGAATTCCGTGCAGTTCGCCGACGTGAGCGCCGCACTGCTGCGCCGCGGCGCGAACGTTCGCTTTCGTGCAAATGGTTTGAGCATGCGCCCTAACATTCTCGATAACGACGCCGTGATTGTCGCTCCCGTGGACCAAAAGAATCTGCGCCGCGGCGACGTGGCCCTCACGCATGGACCAGATGGATTCCGTGTGCATCGAATCGCAAGCACACCCGTCGCAGGCGCCGTCATCACCCGCGCCGACGCCGGCCAGGAAAATGACCCGGCCACCGATCTCGTCTTGGGACGCGTGACGGCCGTGGTGCGAAACCACCGCCAGATTTCATTCGCGCGGCCCTGGACGCCACAGCTTCACGCGGTGCGCGCTTTCGTTCACATGCTTTGTCTGGCGGCGCGTCGCCGGCTGACGCTCAGAGTATTGGGCGCGTTGCCCGCTCTTCTACTGTTCCAGCTATTTGTCGCCGCGCCGCCCGTCAAGGCCGTGGCTGTGACTCTGACTCAGACCACTTCAGTCACCACGGTTAGTCCTGGCGGAACTGTCACCTACACGGACACGCTCACCAACAACGGCTTTACTAGGGTTAACGCGCCGGTCATCACCCAACCCATTCCCAACAATACGACCTTCCTCTCCATTAGCGCAGCCGGCTGGACCTGCACAACTCCTGCAGTGGGATCATCTACGGGGAATGTGGTCTGCACGGATAACGGGAATCTTGCAGCGGGTAGCAACGCATTTTTCACCGTGACCGTCACCGTTCCTCTCGGCACGCCTGGGCAGACTTCTGTAAACGGTTCGGCAACTGTGACTTCCACCACCACGCTCACGGGCACCACTACCGCGACGAGCACCGTCACGGTAACCAGCGCCAATCTCGTTCTTTCGCAATCCGTCTCGCCCACGGCAGCCTCGCCTTCCGGTACTCTCACCTTCACCGATGTCATCACCAATACCGGTCCGAGCACGGCCACCGCTCCTGTATTCACCTTTACGGTTCTCGCGAACGCCGGATACCAGGGAGTAACCGCCCCTGGCTACACCTGCTCCGGCTTGGCAGTCGGAGCAACAGGCACGCTCACGTGTACCGCCGCAGCCAATTTGGCGAATGCGGGCACGGCCACCATTGCCGTCGCGCTCACCGTGAACGCTGGAGCAACCTCCGGTAGTGTGATTAGCGGTACGGGATCGGTCACTTCCACAACTTTCGATTCCAATACGGGGAACAATTCGGCCACCAATATGGCAACGGTCGGAAATGCCGATCTCGCTCTTTCCCAAACGGCCGTGCCCAACGTATCCTCGCCTTCGGGAACGCTCACTTTCACCGACGTCATCACCAACAACGGTCCAAGCGCTGCCATAACTCCCGTCCTAACCTTTACAATTCCCGCGAACACCGTCTATCAGGGAGTGACTGCCACTGGCTACACCTGTGCCGGCGTGGCAACCGGAGGAACGGGTACGCTCACCTGCACCGCTGCCGCCGACTTGGCGAGTGCAGGCACGGCCAACATCGCCATCGCTCTCACCGTAAACGCCGGAACCGCTTTTGGAACCGTCATCGGCGGCACGGCATCGGTCACTTCCGTATCGACCGACCCCAATGCGGCCAACAACTCGGCTACGAGCTCCTCGACTGTCGGAGACGCGGATCTCACGATGTCCCAATCAACTTCTGTTTCCGTGGTCGCTGCGGGCATCAACTTTACATATACCGAAACCGCGTCCAACAACGGCCCCTTTGCCGTTCCTGCCGGTACCCTCGTCGTCTATCAACAGACGCCGGCTAACACCACATTTCAGAGTATCTCGGTAGACGCGAATTGGAATTGCACCACTCCGGGTGCGGGCAATTCTGGCCCCGTTATTTGCACCTACAATCCCGCCTTAGCCAACGGCGCCACGACCGCCGCCGATCCTCTTCTCATCACGGTAGGCGTGAATGCTGGAACCGCCGCCGACACAACAATTCTGAATTCCGCCACGGTAACTTCTCAAACCTTCGATCCCGTCCCCAGCAACAACACCAGTGTTACCACCGTTCTTGTCGAGCCCGTTGCGGACGCCGATTTGGCTCTTTTCATGACTGCATCTCCCACGCCTGTATTTTTGTCCTCGAGCCTGTCCTATACGATCCAGGTTCAAAATCTCGGACAGGCTGCTGCTGCCACTGTACAAGTCACCGATACGATTCCTACCGGAACCACCTTCATCTCGGCGAATGGCTCCGCCGGGTGGACCTGCGCGGGCACAACCACGATCACTTGTTCCCTCGCCGGCACGATGGCGGAGAGCGCGACAGGGACGATCAACATCACGGTTACTTCGCCTTCGACCTCTGGCTCGATATCCAACACCGCCGCCGTCAGCTCTTCAACAACTGATCCTGTTTCCGCCAACAACACCGTCACCGTCATTACTGTTGTGCAGCCATTGGTCTGCGCCACACCGGGCCATGACGGCGTAGGTGGCACCCTCGCGGGCGTGATCAATACTTACTTTCCCCCTTCCGCTGCTGGCGCCCTTGCGGCCGGTGCGACGACAGTCAAGCTGGGTGCATCCTCTGGGTCGACAAAGCCCATTGGCGTCGGTGACCTTCTGCTGATCATGCAGATGCAGGATGCCTTGATCAATTCCAGCAACACTGGGGCGTACGGAGATGGCAGTGCGGGTGATCCCGCCACCGGCTCCACGAATCTCCAAAACACCGGCCTTTTTGAGTATGTCACCGCCACTAGCGCCGTTCCCGTCGGCGGGGGCACTCTGACTTTCCAGGGTACAGCGGCAAACGGTGGACTCCTGAACTCTTACGCGGAAGCGGCGTATGTCGCTGGGACAAGTGGACAACAAACTTTTCAAATCATCCGTGTTCCTCAGTACAGCTCGGCCACATTGAGCTCAGGACTCGTCCCCTTGGCATGGAACGGTTCGGTGGGAGGAGTCCTCGCACTTGACGTCGCCAATCAGCTCACCCTCGGCGGAACAGTGGCTGCGGATGGCCTGGGATTTCGCGGCGGCGGTGGCCGAATCCTCGCGGGTGGTGCGGGCGCGGATACGGATTACAGAACGCTTTCCAGCGTAGCGACCAACGCCTCCAAGGGTGAAGGCATTGCTGGCACTCCTTTTTATCTTGCACCAGCCACCTTTACCACTACCACGACCGCTACCAGCACCGGTGTGGAAGGCCTGCCCAACGGAAGCTACTCGCGCGGTGCGCCAGGCAATGCGGGCGGCGGCGGCACGGACGGAGACCCGGCCGCTAACGATTTCAACTCTGGCGGCGGCGCAGGCGGCAACGGTGGCGCGGGCGGCCTCGGTGGGTATGGGTGGAATAGCTATTCTTCGTTGAATACCACGGACGGTGGTTTTGGCGGCTCTGCGTTCCCAGCCACAACCGGCGCGATTGTGATGGGCGGCGGCGGCGGCGCGGGCACAACGAACAACGGTTCCTATTACATCTCTGCCACAAACAACGGCGCCAATTGCGGCACCACTTGCACTGGCATCTACAGCAGCGGCGGCGCGGGCGGTGGCATCGTGATTGTACACACCGGTTCAGTGGCAAGTACCGGCACGATCACTTCCAATGGACAATCCACGCTTAGCACGCTCAACGACAGTACGGGCGGCGGCGGGTCGGGCGGCACTATCATTTTCTTTGCGAACAGTGGATCCCTGAGCGGGCTTACGGTCAGCGCGAATGGTGGCAACGCCGGCGCTGCGTGGCCGGTTGAACCTCCTGGAACATTCTCCGGCCAACGTCATGGACCGGGCGGCGGCGGCGGTGGCGGTGTAGTCCTTCTTTCCGGTACTCCGGCTAGCGTTAGCGCCAGCGGCGGCGCCAACGGCAACACGGATACGGCTCAAGACTCTTACGGCGCAACCCCCGGCCAAACCGGTATTTCTGCAACGAACCTTGTGATTACCGAGACGCCCGGCACGCAGTCTGGCGCCTACTGCGCTTCATCCGACCTATCGATTACAAACGCGGGCTCTCCGAACCCGGTTCTCGCGGGCCCTGGTTCCGGAAACGTCATCACTTACTCCCAGACCGTCACCAACAACGGCCCGCTCGACGCACTCAACGCCGTCTTTAGCGAAGCGACTCCCACTAACACCACATTTCAATCGTTGAGTTTCCCTGGAGGTTCTGGCTGGACTTGTAACGCTCCCGCCGTCGGCGCCACGGGAACAATTTCTTGCACCAATCCGGATGTCGCCAAGGCCGCTTCCACCACTTTCATGGTAGGAGTTGCCGTGAACACAGGCGTCGCCCTCGGCACGGTGATCACCGACATCGATAACGCCACCTCCGGCACCGACGACCCGAATCTCGCGAACAATTCCGCGACTGTCCAAACCACCGTGGGTTCCTCCACGACGGCCGATCTTTCCATCACCAACACCACGACTCCCAACCCGGTCATTGCAGGCAACAACTTCACGTATACGGTCGTTGTCACCAACAATGGCGCGGCTACGGCAAACACAGTCGCCTTCAGCGAAGCCATTCCCGCCAACACGACCTTCGTCTCCGCAACGCCATCACCTTTGACGGGATGGACCTGCGGCGTCGCCGGTGGCACGCTCACCTGCTCCAATCCCACGGTTGCTTCGGGTGCGTCCACAACATTCAGTGTCATTCTTACTGTGAACTCCGCCACCCCCGCCGGAACGGTCATCACCGATACGGCCAACGTCTCTTCGACAACCACCGATCCAAATCCCAATAACAACAGCGCCACCGCCACCGTTGTCGTCGCCACTTCGGGCCAATCCGATTTGAGCGTGACCAGCGCCGCAACTCCCAATCCCGTCACTGACGGCAATAGCATTTCTTACGCGCAAACAGTCACGAACAACGGCCCGGCCGCTTCTGGCACCGCCACGTTTACCGACACCATTCCTACAGGCACCACATTTGTCTCTTTCACCGTTCCATCCGGATGGAATTGCGGAACTTTGCCCACCGTCGGCGCCACCGGAACCATCACGTGCACCATCGCTTCTCTCGCCGCCAACGCCACCGCGAATTTCCCGCTCGTCGTCAAAGCGAGCCTCGGCGACTCTCCCGGCACCACAATCGTCAACACTGCCAATATCAATACTCCGTGTTCGTCCGTCAGTGATCCTAATTGCGGCAACAATTCCGCCATGACCACCGTCTACGTTGCTTCGCCCACGCAAGCCGACGTCGCCATCACCAAAACCGCCTCTCCCGACCCAGTCGATCAGGGCACGAACCTCACGTACACTCTGCAAGTCACGAACAATGGTCCCGCAGTCGCGCAAGGTGTCGTTGTCACTGACCCAATCCCCGGCGAAGTCAGCTACTCGTCCGTTTCCACTTCCCAAGGCACTTGCACTTACACTATTTCGACGACTACGGTTAGCTGCTCTCTCGGCACTGTCAGCGTCGGCGGCCTCGTCGTCATCACCATCAACGTCAGCGCCAATACTTTCAGCTCTTCCACTCTTTCCACAAACACCGCCACGGTTTCCGCCACCACTGGCGACCCGAATCTCTCCAACAACACCGCATCTTTCACTTCCACCATTGCCGCGCCCACTGCCGTTCAACTCGCTTCCTTCCGCGCACTTCCGCGCCAGGGTGGCGGCATCCTTCTCGAGTGGAAAACGCGCTCTGAAATTCGGAATCTCGGTTTCAATATTTATCGCGTGGAAGGCCCGGGCCGCCAGCGTCTGAACCCCTCCATCATCGCAGGCTCTGCCCTCCTCATTCGCGGAGCGCGCCCGCAGCACGCCGCAAAAACGTATCAGTGGTTCGATCCCAGCGGCACGCCGCAATCCACGTACGAACTGGAAGACGTCGATCTCAACGGCACTCGCACTTCCCACGGCCCTGTCTCCGTCGACGTGTCCGCGGCTCCAAGTTCCGGCGCCATTTCTCAACCCACTCTCTTAACGCAATTGAATCGCGCCATCGTGCAACCCGCCATGATCGGTCGTCGCCTACTGCCGACTCCCGCGCCGATCATGCCGCCTATGCCTCGCGGTGTCTTCCCCGTCTCTTTCGATGGTGACGCCGCCGTTAAAATTTCCGTCCAAAGCGAAGGCTGGTATCAGGTCTCGCAATCTCAGCTTGTCGCCGCCGGCCTCAATCCCAACGCAGATGCCCGCACTCTTCAGCTCTTCGCCGAAGGCATCCAGCAACCTCTTCTAATTTTGGGTCATCAGTCTGGCCCGCTCGGCTCCAACGACAGCATCGAGTTCTACGGCACCGGCATTGACACGCCCTACTCCGCCACGCGCGTCTACTGGCTCATCAGCGGTTCGCGTCCCGGCTTACGCATCAATTCCGTCGCCGCCTCGACCACTGGAACTCCCGCGCCGCAAAGTTTCCCTTTCACTGTCATTCTCCAGCAGCGCACCACCTACTTCGCCACTCTACTCAATGGCGACGATAACGACAATTTCTTCGGCGCCGCCGTCACTTCCGAGCCGGTAGACCAGCCGCTCACCATTGCGCACCTCGATTCCAACTCCCCCATGCCGATCACCGTCGACATCACGCTTCAGGGCGCCACCGATCAGCAAGCCCACAGCGTTTCCGTGCAATTCAACGGCGCCAGCATCGGCGAAATGGATTTCGCCAATCTCGTCAACGTCACCAATACTTTCTCCATCGACCCCAGCCTCCTCCAGGATGGCGTCAACACCGTCACGCTCACCGCTCTCCAGGGCGATAACGACATCAGCGTCGTGCAATCCATCGCGCTTCACTATCCGCACACTTACGCCGCCGACGGCAATTGGCTCAAAGCCACCGCTCCCGCGGGCAGCACGCTAAACGTCACAGGCTTCTCCAATCCACAAGTCCAGATCCTAGACATCACCAATCCGCTCGCCATTTCGCAGCTCACCGGCGCCGTCTCGCAACAAAACGCCGCCTACGGCGTCACCGTCGGCCTCCCGTCTGCCGCGGGGCAAACGCGCACGCTCCTAATCTTCTCCGGCGATCAGGTTTCGCCGCCGTCAGCCCTTGCCTTCCACGCGCCCGCCGCTCTCGCCTCGCAAAGTTTCGGCGGCCAGATGATCATCATCACGCATCCCGATTTTCAGTCCGCTCTCGGTCCGCTCGTCAGCCTGCACGAATCGCGCGGCCTCGGCGTCAAAGTCGTCACCATCGATGAAGTTTTCGATGCTTTCAACTACGGCGAACGCAGCCCTTACGCCATTCGCGATTTCCTGCAATCCGCCGCGTCCCAGTGGATTCGCAAGCCGCAATACGTCCTCTTCGTCGGCGACGCTTCTCTCGACCCGCGCAATTATCTCGGCATCGGCGATTTTGATTTCGTCCCCACGCGCATGATCGAAACCGCCGCGTTCAAGACCGCTTCCGACGATTGGTTCAGCGATTTCAACCAGACCGGCTTCGCCACTATCGCCACCGGCCGCCTCCCCGTTCGCACCGCGTCCGACGCCCAGCTCGTCGTCTCCAAAATCGTCAATTACGAAAAAGGCCTCGCCGCAAACACAGCCGGCCAGCAAGCTCTTCTAGTCGCCGACCAAAATATTGGCGCCGATTTCACCACTGCCACGAAATTCGCGGCTACGAATCTCCCATCTTCGCTACAGCCCGTCGAAATTTTTGCCGACGGCCAGGATCCCAGCGCTGTCTCCCAGCAGATTTTCGCCGCGCTCAACGCCGGCCCCCTCCTCGTCAATTATTCCGGCCACGGCGCCGAAGAGCAGTGGTCTTTCTCCGATCTTCTCGACGACACGTCCGTCGCCAATCTCTCCAATGGTGATCAACTCTCCGTCTATTTCTTGATGGATTGCCTCAACGGTTTCTTCCAGGATGTCTACGCCACCCCGCTCGCCAACGCCCTTCTCCTGGCTCCCAACGGCGGCGCCGCCGCGGTCTGGGCTTCCTCCGGCTTCACCAATCAGCCGCCTCAGGCTTCCATGAACCAGGCTCTTCTCCAGATTCTCAAGAACAATCCTGCCACGCCTCTCGGCACCGCCATCCTCAACGCCAAATCCGGCGTCACCGATAACGACGTCCGCCGCACCTGGATTCTCTTTGGCGATCCCGCCATGTCCCTCCAACTCCCCGCCGCTAGCTCTGTCGGCGGCCATTCTCCCGTCGGCGTCCACCCGCCCATCGTCCTCCGCCCCTAATCGCCCCCAGTAGCGCAGACTTCAGTCTGTGCGCTTCACTCCGCCCTCACCGCGCTCGCCCTCCTTTCCGTGTTGCGCCCGCGTCGGCCGAACTGAGTTTTCGCGCGCTCTTGAAACCGGCCTTCTTCCCCGGTCCAAAATACTGCACAATGGCCCCATGCCCTCACTTCCACGTTCACTGTCTCACGCACTTCTGTTCAGCCTCACAGCTCTGCTCATTCCAGCCTTCGCTCAGTCTCCCTCACCAGCGCAACGCGCGAACCGCCCGACGCCGCCAACGCGCGATCCCCACGCTCCCGGTTATGTCGCGGCCGCGGAACTGTCCGACGGCGCAAACGCTCCCGCCAATATCGACGGCAATTTCATCCTCGGTCCCACCCACGACACTCCGTCCGCCACATCGACGCAGGACGGAACTCCCAAGGGAACCGTGATCGAATTCACCATGAGCTCCTCCGACAGCAAAATCTATCCCGGCATCGCGCGCGACCCCGGTACTTTCGGAACGCCAGATCCAGCAGACCCCGTCAAGCTCATCGTCACCACCAGCCATCCCGCCCCGTGGACCCGCAAAGTTTCGGTCTACGTCCCTCAGCAATACGTCCCTGCCACCGTCGCGCCCTTCATCGTTGGCGCCGACGGCCCTGACCCACTCCTTTTTTCTGTTCTGGATACTTTGATCGCTCAACACAAAGTTCCCGTGATGATTGCCATTTCTATCGGTAACGGCGGCGGCGACGCGCAGGGCAGCGAACGCGGTCTCGAGTACGACACCATGTCCGGAACCTATGCCGGCTTTGTGGAAAACGAAGTCCTGCCTCGCGTCGAATCAGAAGCCCATGTCAAACTCACCAAAGATCCGGACGGCCGCGCCACCATGGGCGGCAGCTCAGGAGGTTCTTGCGCCTTGATCATGGCGTGGTATCACCCGGAGCTGTACCACCGCGTTCTCACCTACTCCGGAACTTTTGTAAATCAGCAGTGGCCCTACAATCCGCAAACGCCCCACGGCGCTTGGGAATTTCACGAGCATCTCACCCCTGATAGCCCGGCCAAGCCCCTGCGCATCTGGTTGGAGGTTGGCGACCGCGACCTGCTGAATCCCAACGTCATGCGCGACAACATGCACGACTGGGTTCTCGCCAACGAGCGCATGGCCGCCGTACTCGCTGTCAAGGGCTATCACTATCAATTCGTTTTCGCCCGCAACGCCGGACACGTCGACCGCGCCGTGAAGCAACAAACGCTTCCCGAAGCACTCCAATATCTCTGGCAGGGCTACCCTTTTTCGCTCTCAAAAAAATGATCCGCAACTCGGAATAGCAGCTTCGAAAAACAAGCGATGCGCGCTCTCTATGCCGCGCTCCGCTCTTTCAGCTCCCCTGCCTAATACAATATCGAAGGCAGATAAGCCCCCGCCGGTTCGTTGTAAAGTCCCATCGTCATCAACGTCATCGGCTGCACGACGCGAAGCCCATTCTCGATGCACCAACGAAACAATTCCGCATTGCGGCTAGGGACAAGAATGCCCGGCCCTTGAAACCCCGCCGCTGCGGCAATCAAAGCCTTCAAATCTTCGTTCGTCTCGCCAACCGCGTGCCCGGAAAACGCCATCGCAGAGGCATACGCAGTCACGCGCCCATCGCGCTCGGCAACAACCGCGGTACCCCGCTCGATCGCATCCTTCAACTCGCCTCCACGGTCGTGTCCGTGAACTCTCAAACATAAGCTGTTGCAAGCTGCGAGGTCTCGCGCCACTGCGGGCCGAATCCCATACCCCTGCAGCACTCTCTTCATCGCTGGCCCCTGCATGCAGGCAAGCGGCTCGCGCACAACGAAACCAAGCTTCGCATAGAGCGACAGCGACCGGTTGTGGTACGCCGCCTGCACCAGCCGCACTCCTGCAAATTTCCGTTCCGCCGCGCGCGTCAGCACCGCCTGCATCAACGCGCGCCCCGCCGCGCGATTCTGCGCGGCCGCATCCACGGTGATCGGCCCAACGCCGGCAATCGGCGTCCTCTCATCCAAACAGTTGCTGCCGATGATTTTTCCGTCCTGCTCTGCCACCACGCAATAAAATCCCGGGTGCGAGAACATCGCCGAAAGCACTCCAATGGAAACCTCCAGCGCCGGAAAATCAGCAGGAAAATTGTGACGATTGGCGAGCGCGGTAAACGCCTCGAAACAAATTCTTCCGCACACTTCCGCGTCCGCCGCAGAGGCTCGGCGAATCGCCACGGATGGCTCGCCGGAATGCACCCCTTGTGATTGTCCTGCCATGGTCGTTCTCTCCTTGCCAAAAGGGGCACGATTCATCGTGCCCCTTTTGCTTTAGAAAAACACGGCGGGAGAAACGCCAAATCTCTTGCTCAACTTTTCTATATGCCCCTTGTTGAGCTCACGTTTCTTGCGCAACACTTCCGACACAATACTCTCCGTCCCGAAAATCGGTACCAGGTCTTTTTGCCGAAGCTCATTCGCCTCCATTAACGCGCGAAGCACTTCCACCGGTGATATATCAGGAATCGCATGATGCTCTTCTTCGTATGCTTCGATCAAAGTCATCAGCACTTCCGCGTACTTCTCCTCTTCGCTCGTCGCGTGCTCCTTGCTCGCCAGCTTGTCCAAAACCGAAAGGTATTCCGCATGCTGCCGCTCCGATGTAATCGGTGTTGGTGAGCTGGCTTCCAGCGCGTATTTTTCGGAAATCTCTATCATGGCTTTTGCCATTCCTTCTCATCGTATTCCGCGTGACTCAGAATCTGACGGATATAAATCATTCTCCACCTGTATTTGATGGTCGCGATCAGCCTGCACCTGTTGTGGCTTACATCGAACACAACAAAGGGCCCCACAACGTCCGAATTCCTCCAGCTGTTCCGAACCTCGGCAAAGTTCTTCCAATCGGCGTTCTTCGCAATCTTGTACCATGCGTTCAGCGAAGCGCCCCATTCGCTGTGCTTGGCGGTCGCTTCTCGAATCGCCTTCCGGCTTACGATCCGCATGTAAAATCTTCGCATTATGCGAAGTTAGTGTCAACCGCCTAAATCTCTCAGCCTCGGTCCCCGCCTTCTTCTATCCCGCGTGTCTCTGGATTGCACTGAGACGGTCTTTATGAAACACTCTCCAGCCACTCATCACTGGAGGATTCCATGGCAAAAATCACAGGCATCGGCGGCGTCTTCCTGCGCTCAAAAGATCCAAAAGCGCTGGCCAAGTGGTACTCCGACCACCTCGGCATTACGCTGAACGACTTCGGTGGCGCCGCCTTTCCGTGGTCCGACGAAGGCCCCGCTGGCACCGGCATGACCACTTGGTCGGCCTTCCCCGCCGACACCAAGTACTTCGGCGACGGTCCGCAGGCCACCATGATCAACTACCGCGTCGACGACCTCGACGCTCTGCTCGCCCAGCTCGTTGCCGCCGGAGTCTGGATCGATCCCAAGCGCGAGGACGCCAGCTACGGCCGCTTCGCCTGGATCAAGGACTGCGACGGCAACCGCCTCGAACTCTGGCAGCCTCTGGCGGATTGATCCGTAAACTGATCCGCAATTTGTAAAGGAGTGCAAATGAACTATTCAAGTCTCGCGCTGGCGGCGCTTGGCGGCACGGTCGCGTCTTTTGCCTTTGGTTTCTTGGTGTTTTGGCTGGTGCCAGATCTTATCAAGGAAGCCCACAAGCACCCGGCCATATTCCGGCCTAAGGAAGAAATGACGGCAGTTATGCCGGTGGGACTCGTCGCAACTTTCCTATCGATCCTGGTTGCCGCCATAATTTTCGCAAGGATACATCAGGGCGGATCGGGCACTGCGGAAGGTGCGCGCTTCGGCGTTCTCCTTGGCCTTTTCGTGGTTTGCGCATTTGTGCTGCACAACTACGTGAACTTGAACATCGGGCTGAAACTCGCTCTGGGACAGGCTGTGGCTTACTTCGTTCAGTGGACTATCATCGGCATAGTCATCGGTCTTATTTATAAACCCCTCGCTACACCATAATCGTGAATAGTTCTGTTGTTGTTTTGCGTCTGAAGCCTTGATTGTGGTTTTTTAGTCATTGAGAAAAAGATAGGCTTTGTTGGCTAATTCATTCCAGTCTAGAGTGAGGAAACGTCCCGTCCGTCCCCGATGTCTGACGCACGCTATATAATCCAGATGCTGGTCAGGCTACAATTGTGTTTGCGAGCGACGCGAATATGGCGCAGGCCACAGCATTCCAAGTCTTAACAAACCGTGAGCGGAAAGCCTCGCTAGGTCAGTTCTTTACACCAGAGCCGATAGCGAATTTCATGGCTTCGCTATTCGAATTCAGCTCAGAACACATCGATCTCCTGGACGCGGGTAGCGGAAACGGAGCATTAAGTGCGGCGGTAGTTCGTTCAATTCTGATTCGCAAGAAGAAACCTCGACGAATAACAATCACTGCCTACGATATAGACTCAACGGTGATACCTCAACTCAACGCGACACTCGAAAGCTGTTCACGCTCGTGCGCCGAAGCAGGCATAGACTTTTCCTACCTTGCATTGCAAAAAGACTTTATTTTGGAGGCGGTAGACATAAGTGGCGGCGGACTATTTACGCCGAGGATTGAAGGCTTCACAGCGGCGATCGTAAACCCACCGTACAGGAAGATCCGAAGCGACTCTTCAACCCGTGCCGCGTTGCGACGAGCCGGCATCGAAACAAGTAACTTATACGCAGCTTTCGTAGCCCTGATCGGCCGACTTTTGGGGGATGGGGGCCAACTTGTCGCGATCACACCCCGGAGTTTCTGCAACGGCCCATACTTCCGAGCTTTCCGTCGTGAACTATTGCAAAGAATGTCGATTCGCCGGATCCATTCTTTTGAGTCGCGGTCGAAGGCGTTTCGCATCGATGAGGTTCTTCAGGAAAACGTCATCCTACATGCGATTAAGGGAGCCCCCAAGCCGGACAAAATCACCATTTCTAGCAGTAGTGGCGGGCAGGAAGACTCGGTGAGAGAATGCACGGTGAGGTACGAAAACGTCGTATCTCCACAGGATGTAGACCAGTTCATTCGCGTAACGACAACGGAGGAGATCGCACGCTCGGAATCCTCAATGGGCTGTCTTCGACATACACTGTCGAATTTAGGCCTAGAAGTCTCCACAGGTCGAGTCGTGGACTTCCGCGCGAAGCAGTTCCTCCGCTCAACGCCGATGCCGGATACCGTTCCGCTGATTTACCCATCGCACTTTCAAGACGGATACGTCCAGTGGCCGAGTCAAAACTCGAGAAAGCCAAACGCGATTGTCGACGCAGCAGAATCAAAGGATCTGCTAGTACCTCCTGGGAATTACGTCCTAGTGAAAAGATTCAGTTCGAAGGAAGAGCGCCGGCGGATTGTCGCTTGTCTCTACGACCCTTCTCGTGTCGCAAGCTCCCAAGTTGGATTTGAAAATCACCTCAACTATTTTCACGTTGGCGGTCGTGGTATCACCACTCTACTTGCGAAGGGTATTACTATTTTTCTCAATTCAACGCCGGTTGACCTGTTTTTCCGCCAGTTCAGCGGCCACACCCAAGTAAACGCTACCGATCTTAGGAAGCTCCCTTATCCAACCAAGAACACGTTGGAGAGATTAGGCCAGCGATTCGACGAGGTGCGAGATTCCCAGCATGAAATCGACAAACTCGTAGAAGAGGAACTTGCCTAATGCCAGGTGATCGTGGCATTGCGCTCCGCCGAGCCCGTGAAGAAAAGCTCGCAAGTGCTACCGAAATCTTGAGACTCCTTGGATTTGCTTCCAAACAGCGTAACGATGCGGCTGGGCGCACGCTTCTTGCTCTTCTCGGCCTAAAGCCAGAACAGGCATGGACGCAAGCTAGTGCCCCTTACTGTGGAATCACTCCCTTAATCAAGTTCATTGGCGAGTGGTATGGTATCGACTACGCGCCGAATACACGTGAGACTATCAGGGATGAGGCCGTCAAGCACTTCGTGGAATTTGGCTTGGTTCTGCGAAATCCTGACGACCCGAAAAGGCCCACAAACAGCGGGAAGACTGTTTATCAGATTGAACCAAATGCGCTCGAATTGATTCGTGTGTTTAATACTGACCGGTGGAACGAAATGTTGACACTCTACCATGCAAAGCAGGAATCAATCCGACACGAACTCGAAAGACGACGGACTCTTGTTCGAATTCCACTCACGCTTCCATCAGGAAAATCGATCACGCTCTCTCCCGGCGGACAAAACCCGCTCATCCGGGCTATCGTCGAGGAGTTCTGTGCTCGGTTCACTCGCGGGGCCTTCGTTGCGTACGTAGGCGACGCCGAAGATAAGTTTCGCTTTCTAAGAACCGAGTATCTGGAGCGGCTCGGTGTTAAGGTCCCGGCGCCAGCGAAAATGCCAGATGTCGTGGTCCATGACGCAGAGCGAAACTGGCTAGTTCTCATCGAGGCCGTCTCGGCCGGCGGTCCTGTCGATGGGAAGCGACGCAAGGAGCTAAAAGAACTTTTCAAAGGATGTAATGCCGGCCTTGTTTTCGTCACTGCCTTCCTTAGCAGAGAGGCAATGCGGACATTTCTTGCACAAATTTCCTGGGAGTCTGAGGTTTGGGTTGCAGACGACCCAGACCACTTAATCCACTTTGACGGAGAGCGCTTTCTGGGTCCATATCCGGACGCCATGCCATCGTAGGCGGACTGCCACGCTTCTATTCTGTGGCTGCCGGGCGGGTGGCAGTTTCTTGACTTTGGGGTAGCCTGCCCTTTGCGGTTTTGTCTCGGGCAAAAGGTGGATCTACTCCTCGACCCTCCGGTCTGTGGACGCACTACCCACCATTCACTGCTCGCTGCCGAGTAGTATCCCGTTTTCCTCTTGACGAACGATTACTCCAGGTATATAGTAGCTATCGGATATCATTGCGGTTTGGTCTCTGTGGCGCTGGCATCTTGCCGGCGTTTTTGCTTTCTGGGCTCGGTCCAAATCTCCAAGCCCCGTCTCAGCAACGCTTCCGAACCAACCCGCCACATTGCACAATTGTAGTGCCATCGAGCGCCGTAACTCCTTTAGCTGCAACGTTTGCGAAAATGCCCGTAACTGCTGATTCTAAACCACTTATGCAAACAGCTAACTCCTTTAGCTGCAACGTTTACAGAAAAACAGGGGGAGGGTCGGAGGAGTGGCACAGCCAATCTTGGCTGTGCTCTCTCACGGCTCAACCGGTCGCAGCACGCGTGCTAGGTGTCGGCGATGATTTCCTCAAAAAGCGGGAACGATCCGTCCTGTCCCTAACTCCCCCCCAATTACCCTCTGAAGGCCTATTTTGCGGTGGCCAAGCGAACCGGAACTCATGAAGAGAAGCTTGCCGATGGCGATGGAGCGGGATACTCTTCGGCGTGGAGTGGTGACAGGTGATGTCCAAAGCGACGGCGAAACATATTTTCTTGTACGGGATAATCGGTGGAATTCTGATTGCCGCGCTCAAATGGAGCGAATACCGATTCCTGGTCATTGACCATTCCATCGAAATCTACAGCGGCCTAATCGCCGCGACGTTTGCCGCGGTGGGGATCTGGCTGGGGCTGAAGCTAACGCGGAAACAGGAAAGGATTGTCGTGAAGGAGGTGCCTGTTATGGTGCCGGTGCCTATGGCCGAGCCATTTTGCCCCAATGAAGCGAAAAGGGAAGAATTGGCGATTACTCCGAGGGAAATGGAAACCCTGGAGCTGATTGCGCAGGGGATGAGCAATCGGGAGATTGCCGAGAAGCTGTTTGTAAGCGAGAACACGGTGAAGACGCATTCAAGCCGGGTTCTCGATAAATTGGGAGCAAGACGGCGGACGCAGGCGGTTCAGTTAGGTAAGGAATTCGGCCTGTTACCCTAGACCTGTTGCCCTGGAAATGTCCCACGAAAGCGTGATTTTTCGCTGCAAAGGTCAAAATCACCCAAAAGGATGACGACAAGCCCCTCCCCTGATGCGGTATGGTGCGCCAGAATGCATGCATATCCGCGGATTTAAAGGAGCCAAGCAATGAAACGAACCATTCTCATCTTTGGCCTCATATCGGGAGCGATTTCATCGCTGATGATGATATCGACGCTGCCGTTCATGCACAAAATAGGATCCACCAAAGGGGCGATTGTTGGCTACACGGCCATCGTGCTCTCGTTCATGCTCGTGTTTTTCGGAATCCGCTCCTATCGAGAGAATGTCGGGAATGGTGAGATCACGTTCGGAAGCGCATTTTTGGTGGGAATTGGTATCACATTGATTTCGTGCGCCTTCTATGTGGCTACATGGGAAATCATCTACTTCAAGTTCATGCCGGACTTTATGGATAACTATGGCTCGAGCACGATAGAAAGATTGAGAGCGGCCGGGGCGACAGCAGAAGCGATCCAAGCAAAGATCAACGAATTTAACCAGCTCAGGGAAAACTACAAGAATCCCCTCTACAATTCGGCGCTCACATTCCTGGAGCCTTTCCCGGTAGGACTACTGATCACGCTGATCTCTGCTGGGATCTTGAGGAAAAACCGTAAGGTTCAAATAGCCGCGGCTTCTTAGCGCTCCGCCGAGAGAGCGATGGTCCAATCGCAGGACTGCCGGCGGGTGGCAGTTTCTTAACTGCCTGGCGGATGGCCGCTCCTTTACCTCACGGTGGCAGTTTCTTAACTCTGCGGCCGCCTATCATGTGTGGTTTTGCTTCCGGCAAAGGGTGGGGCACTCTCGCGCCCCTCTGGTCTTTCCATTCACTACCCACCATTCACTATTCACGGGAATGTCTCCTGAGAGCTTTCCCATTAGCCATAAATATGGCACAATAACTTTCATGCGCACCACGGTAGACATTCCCGACGCCCTTTACCGCGAACTGAAGTCCAAGGCCGCCCGCGAGAAGCGCTCCGTAAAGGAACTCATCCTTCGCGGCGTGGAAGTCGAGCTCCGCGTCCGGCGAAAAAAGGGCGCCCGCCGCCTTACTTTGCCGATTATTCCCTCGAAAAACCCAGGCACCCTCGAGATCGACAATGCCCAGATCTACGACCTCATTCCTTTTCCCTGATGTCAATGTATGGCTGGCGCTCTCTTACCAGCGCCACGTCCACCACCCCGCAGCGAAAGCGTGGTTCGAGCGGCTAGATGAAAATGCCCGTCTGTGCTTCTGCCGCTTTACCCAGCTTGGCTTGCTTCGGCTGCTCACCACCGACGCTGTGATGGGCGAGGACAAGGTTCTGAGCCAGGCGGACGCGTGGCGGGTCTATGACCGCTTGAACGACGACGAACGCATCCTTTTTCTTGAAGAGCCTTCCACAATGGAGGCAACTTTCCGCGCCTTCTCTCGCGACACGCGGCCCGCGCCGAAAGACTGGGCCGATTCCTACCTCATGGCCTTCGCCGCCGTAGCAGGGTTGCGCCTGGCCACCTTTGACAAAGCGCTCCATGCGAAATTCAGCGACGCGCTCTATTTGGGCTGAGCGACTTCTGGACGTTTACGGGGGCTGGCGCGGTTCAGCGCTTCTGGTACGGGTGGAAGATGTAGTCCTTCGCCTTCACGGCCACATGGCACTTATGTCCGCAGTCGGAGGGACTATTAGCATCGGCCGTGTACTTGTCCGAGGCGGCTTCGTAGTTGAGCACCGAGTATCCCCATCCGCCGGTTTTCGGAAATCTCTTGCTGTCCTTTTCCATGAAGAATGCCTGGGCAAAGACGTCCGGCACATCCACCACAAAGGGAGCCTCCGTGCTTTTCTTCGGCTTCCACTGGAGCTTCGCGATCTTGGAGCCCTCGGGGAAAGGCTGGCCGTTGCCCGGAACGCCGGACTTGTACGCATTGATCATGGTTGGATTGGCGACGATCACTTTAAGCACATCGTCGGTCCGGGCAGACGAGACCACCGACCAGTCCTCGTATCCCTTGAAGTCGGAGAACGCGATTCCGCTCGGAGATTTCAGAGAGTACTTGTCCTGCGCGTGGTCCTGCGCGTAAATGGCCCTGGCGCCGAGGACGGCGAGCACTCCGGTGGCTATCGCGATCGCGACCTTGCTCTTGTGCTCCATGGCTGATCCTTTTCTTAATCAGGTCTTAACCACGATTTACAATTTGCCAGCTGGATGGGACACAGCATAGCACGCCCGCAATTCTGTTCAGGCCCATGACATCCTTTACAGATTGTCCCGGGACATCCTTTACACTGCGGCGCGTTACACGCGCCGGCGGTGAGGGAGATGCCGTGGAGGACTATGGAACACTCCATCAACTGAGCTACGACCCAATCGGCAAGCCCGTAAACCGAATGCCCGCGCTGTGCACCTTGTACCGAATATTGATTCCCACCAGCAACGCGGTCAGCGATTCCACGATCCGGGCATTCTCCAGTTTTCCCCCGTTGAGCGCACGCGCTCCGGGGATTTTCGCAGCCAGCTCGGACGCAATTTGCTTGGCTCGGTCGTCGTCGCTGCAAACCAAAATGTCGCAGTCGACCGGCTCATCTTTCGCGAGCAGCTCCGCGCCAAGATTCTGCAACGCCGCCGCCAGGCGCACTCCCGCGGGCAGCAATTCCGCGGCCTGCTCCGCCGCCGAGCCCTGCCACACGCCCAGCATGCGCGTCGCGGCTCCTCCGACGGATGCCGCCAGTGGCACCGTCGTGTCGATCACCACAGTCCCCGGCTTCCAGACATTTTTCAACTGTTTCAAAAGTGCCGCATGCCCGGAAAAAGGAACGGTCAGCACCACCACGTCGCATTGCGCGGCGACTGTCACGTTGTCGGCTCCTTCGATTTTCGCGGAATCGCCAATGCGCGACCGCAACTGCGCGGCAGTTTCCGCAGCCCGCTGCGCATCGCGCGAACCGATCACGATTTCTTCGCCGGCTCGCGCCCAGCGATAAGCCAGTCCTGATCCCTCCGGCCCGGTCCCGCCCAGAATGCCAATTTTTCTGCTCATTTCAACTTTGCCCCATTTGCTCGGATTTTCCGCGCGCCAATTCCACATATCCTTGCGATTGCCCTCCAACTGCTTCCGCGGCTGCTCTCATCCTCCGCCTCTGGTACGATGGCTCCAGGTTTTTTCCGCGCTCGCAAAACGGACGAGAGCAAACGATACCATGCAATACGGCGGCCCACCGATGGATACTAAACATCAATCAACGTCCCCGCAATCCTTCGGCGAATCACACGAAGTTTCGCAGCATGAATTCCGCGCCCTGCTACTGCCGGTCAAGGATTTGTGCAATGCAAAACAGCGCCTCGCGGGCGTGCTAACGCCCGAGGAGCGCTTCGCTCTGGCGCAAGCGATGCTGGCGGACACGATTCGCGCCGTGCGCGGTGTGCAGCACGCGCAAAAAATATTCATCGTCACGAATTATGAGCCCGCTATGGAAACCGCTGCGAAACATGGCTGGGAAATTCTGTGCGAGGAAAAGCAGATCTCGGAAAGCGCCTCCGTCGATTTTGCTTCGCGTCTTTGCGGCGAGCGCGGCGTCACAGCCCTGCTCCGTTTGCCACTTGATCTTCCGCTTATGCAATCGGCCGACATCGATGAGCTTCTAACGGTGGAATGCGCCGCTCCCGCAACCGTCCTTGTTCCTTCGCGCGATGGCACCGGTACAAACGCAATTCTACGCACGCCGCCCGCACTTTTTCCGTCACACTTCGGACCGGATAGTTTCGCCAAACATCGTGCCGAAGCCGAGCAAATCGACGCAAAAATTATTGTCCGTCGCAATGAACGTCTCGAAATGGATGTCGACGACGAAACCGATTTGCGCGCACTGCTGCGCCACGATTTAACGCGCACCGCGACAGGGAAGTGGCTCGAGGAAAGCGGCGTCGCCGCGCGTTTCAGAATTCGCGCCCTCGCCGCCGAAGCGCCAGGTTAGTGGATGCTTTTTGCGTATGGCCTTTTCGCCGTGATGCCTTGGCCTTCACTCACGACGACAGTTTGGCCGGCGGCAACATTCGACAAACGATCAACTTGTCCGCTGGGCCACACAATTTCGACACGGTCCGCTTTTTCGCGCTGCCCAAGTCCGAAAGTGAGGACCAATTCGCTGGCCGAAAGATAACTCGATCCGCTGCGCATCATTTCCGTTTGCGTTCCTTCTGGTGACATGACGCGCACCTTGGCTCCAATACCGTCGCGATCGGATTTTGTGCCGACGAGTTTCACGCGCAAGCTGTGATTCGCCGCCGCGCCCGTCGTAGCGCCCGACGCTTCGTTGCGAAACAACGCCGTCGGCCCGTCGTTCGTCGCCATCAGGATATCGAGCCTGCCGTCGTTGTAGACATCGGCGTAAGCCGCGCCACGCGCCACTCGCGGCATGTTAAACGCGGCGCCCATGGATTTCGTGACTTCTTCGAAATGGCCTTTTCCCACATTGCGGAAAAGATGCGGCGGCATCGCATACTTCACGTTGGCTTGCACATGTTGAATCTCCGGATCGATGTGCCCATTCGCCACAAAAATATCCGGCCAGCCGTCCAAATCGTAATCGAAAAAGAAACACCCAAATCCCAGCGTGAGCAAAGAGGCGCGGCCAATTTCCGATTGCGGCGCTTCATCGACAAATAACCCGGAGCCTTCGTTGTGGTAAAGCGAAAGCATCTGATTCGCGAAATTGGTAATCAGCAAACTTGGATGTCCAGAGCGGTCGTAATCGGCGGCGTCCACACCCATGCCCGCGCGCGCAACACCATCTTCGCTGAACGCCACGCCCGCGAGCACGGCCTTCTCCGTGAATGTTCCGTTGCCGTTGTTGCGATAAAGTTTGTTTGGCTGCGTATCATTTGAGAGCAGAAGATCCGGCCAGCCGTCGCCGTCATAATCGAGCACGGCGATGCCGAGCGTCTTCGAAGTGGGATCGTCGAGGCCCGCTTGTTTTGTGGTGTCTTCAAATGTCCCGTCGCCACGGTTGTGCCAGAGGCGCACGGACGTGCCTTTGTACGATTCCGGTGTGCAATACGATTTGCTTTTTCCATCGAGCGTGCAATACAGATCCGTTTCCGGAGTCCATTGCACATAATTCGCAACGACCAAATCGAGCTTGCCATCTTTGTCGTAATCGACCCACGCGGCTCCGGTGCTGAATTCCTTGATGCCGCCGAGACCGGCTTTTTGCGTCACGTCGGTAAACGTTCCGTTTCCGTTGTTGTGAAAAAGATGGTTCTGGCCGTAGGCGGTGACGAACAAATCGTCGTAGCCGTCGTTGTCATAATCGCCGACGGCGACGCCCATGCCATACATTTCGACGGCATCGAGGCCTGCTTTGTGCGTCACATCGGTGAACGTGCCGTCGTGGTTGTTGTGATAGAGTTTCGGCGTCGAGCGTTTGTTTCCGTGGCCGGGCCAGTCCATTCCGTTCACGAGAAAAATGTCTGGCCAGCCATCGTTGTCGTAATCGATGAACGCGACGCCGGGTCCGAGTGTCTCGGGAAGCCATTTTTTTCCGAACGCGCCATTGTCGTGCTTGAATTGGATACCAGCTTGTCGCGTAACATCACGAAACGTGACACTCGATGATGGCGTCGGTGATGATGTCGATGATCGCTGAGGCTGCGGCGCGCCGGCTCTGGTGAATGCCACAAAAAATAATCCGACCACAATCGCCGCCAAAGCCGCCGCTGATATTTTCACTCTGTCACCGTATTCGCATCGCGGCCAACGCCGAGCGCGTCGGCCACGCGATTGATGTAATTGAACCAGGACGCAATTAGCGTAATCTGCAAAATGCCGCGATCATCGAATCCGACCGCGCGCAGCTTAGCATGATCTTCCGGCGAAACTTTCGTCGCGTCCTTCGTCAGTTTTACTACGTAATCCAGCATCGTGCGATCCTGTTCGCTGATCGGTGCAGTGCGATAATCTTTCTTCAGCGCTTCCACCATCTCTTCATTCAACGTCACGCGACGCAGAAACTCTGCGTGAGATTCAATTCAATAGTGGCACCGGTTGGTGACCGAAACCATGGTGGCGATCATCTCGTGCTGATGGCGCTTCAGCGGCAAATCCGTGGACATGAGAGCGCCGAAGGTGCTGAAGGCGTGAAAAAGCACGTCGGGAAAGAGCGAATGCGAGCCGACGATGCTGGCTTCGACTCCGGCAAATACCGCCTGCACTGGCGTGGCGTATTCCGCCGGATAGAGTTTGCGCTCGTCTTCAATGGCCTTCTTGACGCTCGCGTCCTCTTCCATTCGAACCGTCTTGATCCAAGTCATGCGCGCCTTCTCCTCAAAAATGCCGTGACGATAAATCTATCGTGAACCGCCGTCCGCTTTTGCCACTGCTTCCGCTCTTATTTTCGTCTGCGCGCTGGTGTGTCCATGCATTGGCTTGCGAATACGCGCAGACTTCTTCATTTCTTCCGGCCCCAGCTGTACGGAAACATGCTCATGGATCGACTGCCGTTCGTTATTGTCGTCCGGATGGGCCTGACGGTACGCCCCGGTAATCGTTTGCGAGGCTTCATCCGCCTTGAAACGCAAATAGCGCACTTTGTGTTCGTTTGCTTTCGTTTCGTCGCCAAGCCCGTTGTAGCAAAGCATCAAATTGTAGTTGGCCTGCAAATCTTCCGGATCGATGGCCAGCGTGCGCTCGAGAGTTTTCACCGCCTCTGCATAGCGTTTTTGCAAAAACTGAATGCGTCCCAATTCATCAATCGCCACACGATCGCGCGGATATTGCTCGAGCACGATTTGCAAGTAACGCTCCGCTTCATCGTATTTGCCTTCTTCTCGAAGCACGCGCGCGTAAAAGAAGCTAGCCCTCGCCAGTTTGGGCGAGATGGCCAGCGCTTTCTCCAAGACCTCTTGCGCTCCAGCCATGTCCCCTTCCTGCACAAGAGAACGCCCGATATTCACCCAGCCATCCACATTCCGCGGATCGATCTCCGTAATTTTCTCGAACGCCGCCGCCGCTCCCTTCAAATCGCCCTGCAGCAGCAGCCCGATTCCATAATCGTTCCACCGTGTCCAGTCATCGTTCTCGAGAGCAATCAGCGGTTTCGGCGGAGCCGCATTTTTCGGCAAAATACGCATGGTCTTGGTATCTTCGGCCATGACGATAATCGGAAGATTCGGAATGTATTTCAGCTTGCCGGCATCCTGCGAGGTATCTCCGGTAAAAGTCATCTTCCGGTCGTCGTAACTCGGCGTAAATTCCCTGTGCGGCTGCTTCGCGTCTTCCTCACCGGCATACGCAAACTGCGTGTTCCACCACATGAATTTCCGGTAGTTCAGCTTGGCGTGCAGCGTGATTTGTTCTCCAGCCGTGTCCGGGATATGCAGCCGGAAGTGTGCCGTGTCCGCGGCGCCCGGCGGAATCAAATGCGTATACATCGTCGCTCGCGTCGACCACGCATTTCTCTTGTTGATGGGATTCCCATGCTCGTCGATTTGCAGCGACTTGTAGAAATGCGCGCCTTTCTCGACCGGCCCTTTTCCATCGTCCTCGACTTTTCCGCTCCAGAAAATCGTCTGGCCTTTTTCGTCGACGGCTTTCAGCTCCAGCCAGACATCGAATGCATCGATCGTCCCGCCAGGAAAAAAGTGCCCGACTTTTTTCGTCCTTACAACCACATCCACGCGCACGTCATCGCCCCGGCGCACGGCCGCATCGACGCGCCCCAGCGGCGCCGTGATGGGCCGCACTTCGCCGGCCTCTCCCGTCGGCGTTAGTGCTTCCGCTTCTTCTCCGACCGCAAACGTTGTCGAGATCTCCGGCTGCACCACCCCGCCCGTTGCCGGCTCCTTGCTCTCTTTCCCTTCCGGCGATACGGCAAAAATATCCACGCTCACTTGCCCATCCTGCAGGAAGTGCTTGCTCGTCTCGAGTTGCTCTTGGTCTTCGTTGGCCGTCGGAATGGCTGTATTCGCGCCGGGAAAGCGGTGCGAGTGCACATAGCCATTTACGTTCCCCGCGTCCTTCGAACGAACCAGGGGCATGTGGCAATCCGCGCACATCTGGGGATTTGCTGGATAGTAGAAAGACCGCGCGCCTTGCCCGGAGATGCCGCTGGCTTGCCAATTGTCGTATTCATTGAAGCCGCGAACCCAGCGGTAATGATTCACCGGCACATCCAGATGCACTTTGTGGCAAGCGGAGCAAAATTCCGCGGTCTGGCTCCGCATGAAGGGCTTCAGAAAGGTTCGCCGGTGCGGCTCGGGATTCAGATTCACGACAAAGTCGTGCAGATTCCGAATAATTGGATTGTCGCTGGCCGCCAGCGCGTGCAGTTTCGGATATTCGAGCGTGTAGTCGCCTTGCCCCATGGTGCTTTTCACATGCACGATGCTGTGGCACATCAGGCAGCTCAGACCCGCATTTGCCGCCGGCGTATTTTCGATTTCCCGCACAGGCCGGTCGAACATCCCGCTATAAAGCAACGCGGGATCGTGACAACCCGCGCACCATTTGGAGGGCCGAATTCCGACCACATCCTGCATGTACTCGATGCTCTTGCGGTACCACTGATTGTTGAACGACGAATTGTGATGCATCGAGCTGTACCACTGATTGTAAATATCCTGGTGGCAGCGCTCGCAGGCCTGCGACTGCATGAAATATTTTGCAGGGATATCCACGCCGCCTTTTGTTTGTCCCGAGCTCGGGAAAAATTTCCCCTGTGGACCGTCTCCTTCGTTGTCCATCGTCGCCGGGGCTATCGGGGGATTCGTGATGCGGAAGGCGTTGCTCCATGCAGAGGTGCGGTACCACCACGCACCCGCCGAAATTCCCGCCACAATCGCGACCAGCGCGGCTGCCCGCAGAACCTGCTGCACGGCTCCCGCGCCCAGCCATCCGCGCGAAGCGAGCCACGATCCGGCTAGAAACGTTACGGCCAGGACACAGACAAAAATGTGAGCGTAGAGCAATTTCTTCATCGGCAAAGACGTGCCGGCGAAGATCAGGATCACTCCAAGAACGGCGCCAACCGCCAGCAACGACCATCCAATGCGAGCGGGCGGTGCGCTCGTTCGCAGAATGCTCACAAGGAACGGGAGAAGGAGGGCGGCTAGAAAGATTCCGACGGCGACATGGAATAAATCGACGAGGACGTAGGGAAGGTTTGCAGCAGGGAATCCATACACGTAGACGGCACTCGCAGCCAAAGCAATCACGCTGCGTGAACGCCACCGGCTCATTGGGCTTCTCGCCATCGGGGCCCGTTTATCCTCGACAACTTACTGCCGCAAATAAGTGCGGCCGGCGCTGTGCGGGCGTCGGCCGCGGGTGCTTGGGGTGCCTCCACATTGCCATAAAATCGGTGGGTGGGAAGCAAGTTGCTTGTTGTGCGTTTTATAGCGGGCTCCTCTAAAACTAGCAATAATGCAAAACGATTAGAATGCGATTTATTTTGTAATTCCTTTGTTTTCAACGATTTCATAGGCCTTTCCGGTGGCCAGATCCTTATACTCCTCGGTCCTGCCGCTGGGCCAATCGATGGTGACTCGATCGATGGACTCGTCTTCTGCCACGCCAAAGGTTACGGGAAGCTCGGATTGGGACAAATAGCTGGAGCCACAGCGCACCAATCTCGATTGAATTTGGGCGCCGCGTGCGTTGCGTGCGTTCTGGAAAATCCGGACGGAAGCGCCGATGGCGTCGCGATTCGATTTGGTTCCAACGAGATGAAACCGGATACTGCGATTTCCGCCGGTTTGATCGTTGCGGTAGAGATAGGCTGGACCGTTGTTCGTGGTGATCAGCAAATCCAAGTCGCCATCGCGGTCGAAGTCGCCGTACGCGAGGCCGCGTCCTACGATGGGCGTATCAAAACCGCCGCCGAGCTCCGCGGCGACATCGCGAAATTTTCCGGCGCCGGAATTCAGGAAGAGTTGCGGCGGTTGCGCGTAGCCGACGTTGCCACGAATGTTGCGGACGGTCTCGTCGATGTGGCCATTGGCGACGGCGAGGTCGAGCCAGCCGTCGAGGTTGGCATCGAGGAACGCGCAGCCGAAACCAAGCGTGCTGCGCGAAGCGGCGCCGAGGCCGGCGGGAATGGCGATATCGTCGTAGGTTGCGGCGTTCGCGGAATCTTTGCTCACGGAATGGTACAAGCCGATCATTTCATTGTCGAAATTGGTGATGGCCACACCGGGCTTGCCGCTGTTTTCAAAATCTCCAGTGTCGATTCCCATGCCGGCTCGGGCTTTTCCTTCGGTACTGAAAGCCAGACCTGCTTCCACTCCGACTTCCTTGAATTTTCCGTTGCGCAAATTTTTGTAGAGCTTGTTGGGCTGAGTGTCGTTTGCTACCAGGAGATCGGGCCAGCCATCCTGGTCGTAATCGAACATGGCTACGCCAAGCGATTTCGAGCTGCTGTCGAAAATTCCGCTGGCGGCTGTTACGTCCTCGAAAGTGCCGTTGCCGCGATTGTGAAAGAGCCAGCAGGTGTCGCCGCGGTAGGCTTCGGGCGTGCAGTAGGATTTGTGCGTTCCATCCAGGCTGCAGAAAACATCATGCTCGGGCGACCATCGAACGTAGTTGCAGACGAAAAGGTCCAGCAAACCGTCGCGGTCGTAATCGAACCAGAGGGCCGAGGTGCTGAAGCCGTGGTGGCCTAGCAGGCCACTGGCTTTCGTTACGTCAATGAAGGTGCCTTTGCCAGTGTTGCGGAAGAGGCGGCTTTGTCCGACGCAGCTGATGAAAAGATCGGGAAAACCGTCGTTGTCGAAGTCGCCTGCGGCGACGCCCATGCCGTAAAGATCGATGTCCAAGCCCGCGGCTTTGGTGACGTCGGTGAAGGTTCCGTTGCGATTGTTTTTGTAGAGCTTCAGGGTCGAGCGCTGATGCTGGTGGCCTGGCCAGTCCATTCCATTGATTAAGAGAATGTCTTGCCAGCCGTCGGCATCGTAATCGAGGAATGCGCAGCCGGAGCCGAGAGTTTCGGGGAGGAGCTTTCCGCCGTAGGCGCCGCTGTTGTGCTGAAATTGAATTCCGGCGGCAGTGGTGACGTTTGTGAGATGAAAACCGGGATCGCTGCCTGTTCGCGCAAGCATTTTTGAGGGATCCATCGCCGCGAACAGGCCCGCGGCATAGGCGCTAACTATAAAATCACGGCGCCTCAAGGCAAGTTCACCAGGCCATTTCGAATTGCGTATACGACAAGTTCCGCTGTTTTGTGAATGCCGAGCGCGTCCATGATGTTGGCTCGATGGACGGAAACTGTGTTAGCGCTGAGACTTAATTCAGCGGCAATCTCTTTGTTGGATTTGCCGGCCACGATGCGTTGCAAGACTTCGAGTTCGCGCGGCGTCAAGCCGCCTTCACGCTCGCCTTTCAGGGAGGCGGGCCGGGTAACCTGGGGATCGAGAACCTTTTCGCCTTTCGCGACGCGCTTTACCGCGTTGGCCAGGTCGAGCTCCATCGCGTTTTTCAGAATGTAGCCGCGCGCGCCGGCGTCCAGCGCTTGGCGCACAAGGGTGTCTTCGGAGTGCATGCTGAGCATTAGAATCGCCGCGTCCGGGTGCGCTTCCAGAATTTTTCGCGTAGCCTCAAGGCCATTCATTCCGGGCATCGCGCAGTCCATCACGATCACTGCGGGGCGCTCTTTCTTGGCCAGGCGCACTGCTTCCTCGCCGTCACTCGCTTCGCCTATGACTTCAATTTCCGGATCGTCCTCGAGGATGCGGCGGAAACCGCGGCGCACCAGGGCGTGGTCGTCAACGAGCAATACTGACAGTTTAAGTTGCATGCGCTTCGACTCTCTGGCGCTCGATGCGCAGACGAACGATTGTGCCGCCGGCCGCTGGTTGCAATAATTCCAACTTCCCTCCGATTAGCTCCGCGCGTTCGCGCATGGCTACCAAGCCAATTCCCCGGCCATTTTTCTCCGGCAGGATTCCTTTGCCGTGATCTTCGACTTCCAGTTGCAACGCGCTGAGTGAAAATTTCAGGCGCACCCAGGCTTCGCGCGCTCCTGAATGGCGGCTGACATTATTCAGAGCTTCTTGCAAGACGCGGTAGACGTGAACACTGGCCGCGACGTCGAGCGAAAAAGGTTCGCCGAATTTTTCGTAGTGGAGTGTGAGGCCAGTTTGCCGCTCCACAGTGGGAATATACCAGTCCAGAGTGCTGACGAGGCCGGCTTCTTCGAGCAGGACGGGATGGAGGGCTTGCGAAAGGCCGCGAATATTGTCGAGCGTGGATTGGGCAATTTCGCGTACCTCTTGAAGCTCTTCGCGGACTTTCGAGCCTTCGGGGAGATGATTTCCGGCGCGGCCGAGGAGCGAGCCGATGGCCGTGAGAACTTGGCCGAATTCGTCGTGCAGCTCGCGCGAGATGTGCCGCAGCGTGGACTCTTGCGTGGAAATCAGTTTTTGCGCGAGATCGCTGCGTTGCGCGGAGAGGGCGGCCAGTTTCGCAAAGATAATTCGGTTGGTGCGGATCAAATACAAACTCGTCAGCACGATGGCGATTAGCGTGGCGCCCAAGAATAAATAAAGTTGGCGCTGCACGCCGTCATAGATTTGCGCGATGCGGCCCGCGGCTTCCTCTTCGCCTTCGTTGTTCTGCACCAGCAGGCGCGAGACGGCGGTGCTCAGCGATTCTTGACGGGCTTGCAGAGTGAGGCGAATTTGCTCGCGCGCTTCGGCATTCTTGCCTTGTGCGGCGAGCGCAAACATGCGGTTGACGGCGTCCCAGAATTGCGCGACGGATTGGCTGAGATATTTGCGCTGCTCGGGCGTGCGATTCGCTCCCGCAAGTTCTTCCTCAAGATGCAGCGCGACGTCCAGGTCTTCTCGAATGCGTTCGAATTGGGCGGTCCACGAAGTCAGCGGGTAGGGCTCGCTCGCGTCGAGCATGTCGCGCATCGCGAGGCCTATGGAGTTCAAATCGTTCTGTACGCGCAGGAGTTGCAGGGAATCCTTGCGGTTGCGGTCGACCATTTCGCTTTGCAGTTTGCGAAGGCCGGAAAGTTGCACGCGAATGTAGAACGAATAGGCGACAACGGCAGCGAGCGTGATGATCAAGCCGAGGAGTAGAGCAGTGGTAGGCGAGCGCTGCGAAGACGTTGGCACGAAGAGAGGATACCTCAGCCGGCGGCCTGGCGGCGCAGGAGGAGCAGTAGAAAAATCATCGCGATCGTACAGAAGAGCGGCACAAGTAAGCCGATGCGCAAGCCGCCGGCATGCGTAGAAACAAATCCCACCAGGCCAGGTGCAGTGGAGGATCCGATCGAGGACATTGAAAACATCACGCCACGGACGCGCGTCGCCCGCGCACCATACCAGCGCGAGAGCCACGCGACGTAGATGGGAAAAATAGTTGCGCAACCCAAACCGGTGACAGTCACGCTGACAAAAGCGATTGTCTGTGTATTTGCGAGGATGAAGAATGCGCCGCTGATGATTACCACAACCAAGGCGCCCATCACGAGGCGATACTCGCGTACTCGATGGAGAACGAAGGGAGCCGCGGCGCGGCCGGCCATGAGCCCGCCGTAGAAAAACATAGGCGCAAGTGTCCAGATGCCGCTTCCACTGATCGCGAGACGCTTCACGTGCGCAGCCGCCCAACTGCCGAAGCTTGTTTCGGTGGCAACGTACAGAAGAAAGAGAACGGCGAGGGCGCTGGTTGCGAGAAGACTAACTCCAGTGGCCGGCGAGGGTGACTCCGAGCGGGCGGCGGCGGTGTGGCTTTGGGGAAAATGCGAAAAAAGAAAAGCGACAGCGAGCAAACACCCGAACCCAGCGAAGAGATAGAGCAGCTTCGTGAGAGACGCATTCTTCAAAGCGAATAGGACAAGGGGTGGGCAGGCAAAAGAGCCTGCTCCCCAGGCAAAATTCACCAAACTCACGAGTGAGGCGCTCCGCGCGCCGCCAATCTCCGCCACGGCAAGATTGGTGATCGGCACGACCAGTCCGTAGCCGGTCCCCAACGCCGCGAGGGCGAGTTGGGCCACGATCATGGACGACGAGTTTAAGGTTGCGAGACCAGCACCAATGACAAGGTAGCCAAGCACGAGAGAAGTGCGGCTGCCAAAGTAATGTGAGATCAAGCTCGAGAGCCACACACCACCGAGCGAACAGCCAAACTCGAGGGTTAGGAAAATGCCAGCGCGCGAATCTGTGAGTGCCCACCGAGTGATGAAAATGGGCAGAATCGGCCCGGCGACGGTGATCTCGATGCCTGTCAGGACGAATCCGGCGAAGAGAAGGATCAGCAGATAGCGCTGTCGTGCAGCGGCGTTGATAGCGATGGCTTGTGCGCTCACGGGTGAGCAACCATTTTGCAGGACTAGCGGGCCGCGAGCAACAAAGCGTTTTTAACAGGTTTTGTGCAGTTTTCGTGCGGATGTACAAAATTCATTTTTTCAATTTCAGAGCACAGTTCTCTCCATTTCAAGACTTGGCCTGTGCTGTTTCGCGATGCGATAGTATGGAGAACCTTTTCGGGCGAAATTGAAGACCCTTTCAGGGTGCTCTTATCGCTCCATCTTGGATGCGTTCATGATTGATGTTGGCCTTGTCGGGTTTGGACTTGCTGGGCGCGCTTTTCATGCGCCGGTGATTCGCGCTGTGCCGGGATTGCGGCTGGCGGCCATTGTGCAACGCAACGGCAACGAGGCTGCGACGCAATATCCGGATGTACGCGTCGTGCGCACGCTGGTTGAACTTTTAGGCGATCCAAAAATTCGCCTCGTGGTGATCGCCACGCCGAACAATTCGCATTATCCGCTCGCTTATCGGTGCTTGGCCGCGGGGCGCGATGTGCTGGTCGACAAGCCGTTCACGACGACGCTCGAAAAGGCGGTCACGCTCGTCGAGTTTGCGAAAAAACAGGGACGGCTCATTAGCGTTTATCAAAACCGGCGTTGCGACGGAGATTTTCAGGCGCTTCTCCAACTCGCAAAGGACGGAGCGTTCGGACGAATTGTCAGTTTTGAGGCAAATTACGACCGCTATCGGCCGCAATTGAAGCCTGGCGCCTGGCGCGAGCGTTCCGGGCCGGGCACCGGAATCTTTTTTGATTTGGGCCCGCACCTGATCGACTATGCGTTGACGCTGTTCGGAATGCCCGATGCGGTCACGGCGGACATTCGGATAGAGCGCGAGGGCGCGGTGGCCGACGATACGTTTGACGTTGCGCTTCATTATCGAAGCGGGGTGCGCGCGGATCTGAGGTCGTCGATACTGGCAGTGGCGGCTCGGGCTCACTTTATTGTTCACGGAACGCGCGGCGCGTTCTTCAAGCAAACCGTCGATCCGCAAGAGCTCAACTTGAGAAACGGAAAGATTCCTCCAGAGGGGCCCTGGGGCGCGGAAGCTGAAGAAAATTGGGGCGTCTTGACGATTCCTGAAAATGGAGGGATGACCCAGCGACGCGTGCCGTCCGTGAACTGCGATTTCCGCGACTTCTATGCCAATTTGCGAGATGCCATGCTTGGCAAAGCGGAGTTGGTGGTTTCGTCGGAGTGGGCGATTGACGTGATGCGGTTGCTCGAATTGGCGCGGCAAAGCAGCAACGAGCGGCGAACAGTTTCTTTGCCGCCGAAAACTGAGTAACCATCGTCCGCGGCCTTCCGCGGAGGGGCAGAATTGGGCAGAGCTCCAATTTAAACAGGGATCCAACGGCTCTCGCGTATAATCGAATTGTGAGCAAGAGAGAGGAGTTTTGCCGTGGCTTCTGCCATTGAACTGGCACCCTCGATACTGTCCGCGAACTTCGCGCAATTGGGCGCCGAGGCGAAAGCCGCGCTCGATGGCGGCGGTACGGTTTTGCATCTGGACGTGATGGATGGGCACTTTGTGCCGAATCTTACGATTGGACCGCCGGTCGTCGCTTCGCTCCGGAAAACCATTCCCGATGTGATTTTCGATTGCCATTTGATGATTGAAAACGCGGATGAATTTATTCCAGCGTTCGCGGAGGCAGGCGCGAACTGGATCTCGGTTCATCAGGAAGCTTGCGTCCATTTGGACCGGACGCTGCATTTGATCGAATCGCACGGGTGCAAGGCGGGCGTGGTGCTTAATCCGGCGACTCCGGTACATACTCTCGATGACGTTCTGGAAATCGTGCATCACGTTTTGATCATGTCCGTGAATCCCGGATTTGGCGCGCAGCATTTCATTCCGAATTCACTCAAGAAAGTGGAATCGCTGGTTCGCGTCCGCGAATCGCGCCGCTTGGGATTCCGCATTGAGATTGACGGCGGCGTTGCGCTGGATACCGTCGGCGACATCGTTCGTGCTGGCGCGGAAATTCTCGTCGCCGGCAATGCGGTGTTCTCTCACGGAGATGCTCGCGAAAATGCGCAGGCGCTGTTGCGCGCCGCTCGTTCTGCTGCAGCCGGGAGCGCACCGGTGACGCGGCTTCGCCGCGCTGCTACTGCTCCTGGTAATTCCAAGTCAGACCTCCGTCGACGACGAACGTAGCTCCCGTGACATAGCTGGATTCATCTGCCGCGAGAAACGCAGCCACGGCAGCGACGTCCTGGGGTTTTCCGAGACGGGCTAGCGGGATATTTTCGAGAAGACTTTTCAGTTTTACCGGATCATTCAGCAGATTTTTGTTGATGGGGGTTTCGATCGCGCCGGGGGCGATGTTGTTGATGGTGATGTTGTATGGGGCGAGCTCGATGGAGAGATCGCGGGTGAGCATTTTCAGGCCGCCTTTGCTGACGCAGTAGGAGGCGAAATGGGGGAAGGGAAGCTCTTCGTGAACGGAGCTGATGTTGATGATTTTTCCGGGGCGCTTGGATTGCATTAGATAGCGGACCATGGCTTGCGTCATGAAAAACAGGCCCTTCAAATTTACGTTGAGCACGAAATCGTAGTCGGCTTCGGTCACTTCCCAAAAAGGGGCGCGTTTTTCGACGCCGGCGTTGTTGACGAGGACATCCAGCTCGCCGAGCTGCGAGACAGTTTGCGAGATGTAGCGCTGGCCGTCGGCGAGCTTCGAGACGTCGGCCTGGATAGCGACGGCTTTTCCGCCGACCGATATTTTCCGCAGGCCTTCGACGACCTTCTCGGTGCCAGCCGCGTCCGAGAGATAGCAGATCGATACGGATGCGCCTTCCTTGATGAACCGCTCGGCGATTCCCAAGCCGATGCCCTGATTGCCTCCGGTGATAGCTACTACTTTACCTTCCAAGCGTTTTGACACGGGTCGCTCCTCCATTCCCCAAAGTGCGCTTACAAAATGCCGCGTTCATAAGCCTAACACTTGGATGTTGGTGGCTCGCTTCTGGCGTTGGGGAAAATGGGGTATTTGGGGGGTCCCCAATTTGGTTTTTGTAAGTGCGGATTCTGCGGAGTTAGCGGCTGAACGAGCGTTTTCCTGTGACATTGAGGAAGGGAATGGAATTGGGACTTCAACACAGAGAGCACAGAGTTCACGGAGAAGAGGAAGAGGCGATTGGGGATGGTTGCCGACGATGACCATGGGCAATGGTAGCATGGTCAGTACTAATTGTCAATAAGTGCGTGAGTTTACTGTCTGCTTATTCTAACGGCGACAGGCGAATTCGAATGAGAGAGCTGGAAGTCGAAGGATTAGAGGGGTTTGGCGGGATTGAGACGGGTTGGTGAGACTGTGGAAATGTGTGGAAAAGTCAGAGTTGCGGCCTCAACTAGTTCCGGACGATTCTTGCGGCGACCTCTCGTGGGTACTGAATCAGTTCACATGGGCGAGCGGGATGATGAGGCTTCCAATTGCGGCGGTGGCGGGGTCTTGACAGGACACGCAGGGTAGGCGCACCGGGTTGGAGGCTGTACGGACTTACGAAACCTGATGCCTGATTCCAGAACAACCGGATATTGTTTCCCGGTGAAGCGGAGATTGATGCGATTGGCTGATTCCTTGAGCACCTTTCCGGTTTCGTCTTGTTCGATCACGGTTATATCGAGAGTGCCCACGCGGGTGTCGCCGCTCTGAGTGAGGTGAAGATCGTGAATGCCGATGGAGCCAGAAAGGCCTATGGAATTCGGCGTTGGTTGATTGACGCGGGAGACCTGAATCTGCAGGGGAATCGCCGATGAGTCCAGCGGACTATTGATGGCGTTCAGAAAATTGTTGTGACGATCATCTTGGGTGGCTGGGGCGTCCTTGAGGGCGAAGTAGCCTTTGGGATAACGGAGATTCAACCCGGAGCGGTGGACCTGGATTTTCAGTTCATGGAATTTTCCATCGAGCGAGCCGGAATCTATGTAAAAGCCGAGCGCATAGGTGACGGCGGAATCCTCGACAGCGTCGCGAATAGCGCCCGTGAGGTCGTTGGTGTTGACGAAGGCGCGGCCACCCGTTTCGTCGGCTAGCCTTTGCATGGTGTCAATGCCGATGGAATGACGATGACTGTGGAGGCATGCCGACACCCAAGACGCCACCGAGTTGATCATCTATTTCCCACTGCGTTTCCGGAGTTTTTCGCGTGAGCAAGGCGCGCCCGTCCACCGGATAGGCAGCAATCTGTGCAGGGCCGAGTATATGGGCGAGGGCATCGCTAGAAAAAGGAAGATTGGCTGTGAGCCAAACCAGATTTTTGCGGCCAGGAATGCTCGCGACGTGAGAAGCAATGGAATGGAGTGCGGACATGGTTTCTGCGGCGGACGATCATTCGTAATTGCGGCCAGTTGAAGGACTTGTGCGTTCAGAAGGGGGTTAAATTCACCGGGCACGGGTGTGTGGTAGGCGCCGGGCTCAACGGTATCGCGACTGGTCTTTGAAGTAGTGTCGTAGTTTTTCAAGATAGCGAGAAGACGATCGCGGTCACTGGTGAAGTCGGATAGAACGTGCAACGTGTCGCTGAGTCCGTAGATGGCGACGCGATCTTTCGGGTCGAGAGTCTTGAGGAATTGTATGAGATGCGCCTTCGCATTGGCCAGCGCGAGATCCTCCATCCAGTAGGGACTGGTTTCGTATCCTTGATGCCCGTTGCCTGAAAGCGTATTGAGGTTGTCAAGCAGAACAATGGTGATGCTGCGGACAGAGAGGGCGTTGACCTGGGGGAGATCGGAGAAGGTGTTGGGAGGCAGAGGTTGAGGGGGGACAAGTTGCGAAGCAGACTCGGCGGATTCCGCGGTGAAGACGCTGATGGCCCGAGGCTTTCCCCGGTCGAAGACGGCAAAGTCGTCTTTCGTGAGATTTGCCACGGCGCCGTTTTTGTCGCGCACGATAACGCCAATCTGGACCAGGTGAGTTGATACTTGAATGGGCGGAGACTGGGGTGTGGTCTGTGAGGCGAGGTCGCACGGCATCAGCAGTAGTGCCAGTCCTGCCGCCAAGGAGCCATTTATGAATTTAGGGAATGGACACATGACCGCTCCCTTAACCCATTAACACGCGCTGAGACTACCACGTTATTGGACGACGCAGAGGGGGAGGCGGTTTCAAATCTGAAGGGCAGGCTGAGGGCTGGGGGAGCGTTGATTCTACGGATTGTGGCCCATCGGCAAGAGAGTTAGATGAACAGATCGGCGGTTACGTGGAAGAAAGCGGCGAGTTTTTTCGCGTGGGTTTTGCTGATGGAGCGCTTGCCGTGGAAGACCTCGGAAGTGATTCCTTTGGAGCCAAAAAGTTTCCAGAGATCCTTTTGGGTCAGGTTGCGGGCTTCCATCAAATGATGAAGCGTTTGGCGGGGGCTGGCTCGACGAATGGGATAGCGACGCGCTTCGTATTCGTCAATCAGGACGGTCAGAAGTTCAGCCAGTTCTTTTTCTTCGCGTGTAGCGTGCTCGCGTTCGTCGAGGTGGAGCAGTTCGGCAGTGAGACGCTCGTACTCTACATCCGTTTGGATGACGTGGGGCAGAGCCCGGCGCAGGAGTTGGCCGTAGGTTTTCTCGTCGAGATCGATCGTCGTGGTGCTCATGTTTTCCAATCCCCTCGGTCATATTCCGCGTGTGTCAGGAGATACAAGACGAAGACGCGTTGTGACTCGTAGTTCACCCTGGCGACCATGCGGTACTTGTTGCCCGCGATGTTGAATATGGTTCTGCGTCCGACTAGATCGGCATGGGGATAGATTTGCTTCATTTCCACAGGCGTTTGCCAATTCGCCCTGCGCACCACGTTGTACCAGGATTCGAGGCTAGCTTTCGCGTCGGGATGTTTTTGCCAGAACTGTTCCAGAGCGCCTCGTTTAATGATGCGCATGACCAACTATGTTCTCATAATGAGAACAGAAAATCAAGCCTAGATTGCTGCTCGCGGCGTAGCCCACTTGGGCGACGGGACGTTCTTGAGATTAGTTTGGGCGGAAGCGGGCTTCGACGACTAGGTTTAGGGCGGATTCGAGGTTCAAGCCGGCGGCGAGAAGAGGCTTAATCCAGAAGCGCTCAAAGCGATCGGGGTCGTCATTGGATTCAGAGAACAGGAAATCCAGGGCTTCGAGTTTCCAGCGGCGCTCGAGGTCTTCGCGGCTGAGGCGTTCGCGGAATTCTTCGGCGAAGGATTTGGGAGGTTTGTTGCTCATGGGGCTCAACCCTTTGATTTGATGCCGTGCTTGGAGCATGCGGCACAATCATCGCAGGCGGCTTCGGAAAGGGCGGGGCAAGCCCTGCCTCTACGAGCGCCAGTTAAATTGATCTCAGAGATTTTTGGCGATTGCGCGGCCAAAGGCGCGGCTGATGGCCTGGTTGGTCCTGCTGGCGTTGACTTGCGCTCCTGAGCCGGCGTCAGCCATTGCTGGTTGACGCCGGGAAGCAGGAGGGACTCGCGGGGGTTAGCCGATGATGAAGAGAGTGTTGCCGCCTCGGTTTACGAGCAACAGCGGGTTGTCTCCGGCTTTGCGAACGGCGGTCTCAAATTGGGAGACGCTGTTCACGGCTTGATGGTTGACTTCCTGGATCACATCACCCTTTTGCAATCCAGAGTCGGCCGTTTGGCTGGCCGGGTCGATGTTCGTGACGACCACGCCTTTGGTTGTCGCGGGGATGCCGAGTTGCTGGGCAATGTCCGCACTGAGGTTTGAGACTTCGACGCCACTCAAGGCTTTGCTGCCACCTTCGTCGGTATTCGGATTGGCTTGCGCGGTTTTGGTGGGCATTTCGGCGAGCTTAACGGTGGCATCACGCATGTCTCCGTTGCGGAGATACTTCAACGTGATATCCGTGCCGGGCTCCATCATGGAGATGCTCATGCGGAGCTGATTGCTGTCGGTTACGGGCTTGCCGTTGACGTCGAGAACGATGTCACCACGTTGAATGCCGGCTGCTTGCGCAGGGCTGTTGGGGGAGACATCGCCAACGACGATTCCTCCCACTTGCTTTTCGCCAAAAGCCTTGGCCATTGCAGGAGTAACGTCTTGCGGATAAATGCCAAGATAGGCGCGGGTGACATGTCCATTCTTGAGGATTTCGTTCATGACCTGGCGAGCGAGATCGGAGGGGACGGCAAAGCCGATTCCCTGGCTGCCGCCGGAGCCGTGAGAAAGAATGGCCGTGTTGATGCCAACCAGCTCTCCACGGTCATTGATAAGCGCGCCGCCGGAATTTCCTGGATTGATCGGAGCGTCAGTCTGAATGAAATCTTCATAATCTTCGATGCCGAGATTGCCGCGGCCGGTGGCGCTGATGATGCCCTTGGTGACGGTTTCACCGACGCCGAAAGGATCGCCGATGGCGAGAGCAACGTCGCCCACCTGAACGTTAGAAGAGTCGCCAATGGTGATGGGAGTGAGATTCTTGGCGTCGATTCGCAGAACGGCGACGTCCGTCTTGGGGTCGGCACCGACAACATGCGCTTGAAATTCGCGCTTGTCAGTCAGCGTGACGCGAATGTCAGTCGCGCCATCGACGACGTGATTGTTGGTGAGAATGTAGCCTTCCGGGCTGACGATTACGCCCGAGCCTAGCGCGTTCTCGCGCGAATCCTTGGGAACATTGAAGCGGCCATTTCCATCGTCGCCGAAAAATTGGCGGAAGAATGGATCCATCGGCGCTTCTTCGGAGCTCATGCGGTTGTGCACGACTTTCGAGGATGAAATGTTGACGACAGACGGCAAAACTTGCTTGACGAGCGGCGCATAACTGCCTTTGGCAGGGCCTTCGTTGGCGCTTGCCAACTTTAATGTGGCGGGCGGATTGGCGGACAAGGATTTTTCCGTGGTATGAGCCAAACCCAGGCCCGCCGCGCCCATAGCAAAGCCGAGCACAAGAATTGCAGGCTTCGATCTCAGCACGGATGCGATTGAATTCATGGTTCCTCTCTCTAATCGAATGCGATTCGCCGCAACCGACGAGACGTGTGGGTTGCTGCTGTTTTGGTTCCACTGGATAAGACGCTACGGGGGTGGGGGTTGATTCTCCCTGGCAGCAGGGATATCGCCTACCGGCGATTGGGTAGAAGGGGAGAATGGAACTTAAAGAGCAGGGAGCAGAAAAGCTGGACAAGAGAAGTCCGCAGCGGTACCCATCGGAAAGCGGAACCTGCAAGGAACGATCAGGAGATGATGCCTCTGCGAACGGCGAAGAGGATTAGTTCAGGGATGCCGCGGAGGTTTAATTTTTCCATGATGTTGGAGCGATGCGTTTCGACGGTGTAGACGCTGAGATTGAGGAGGTTGGCGACGTCTTTGTTGGACTTGCCTTCGGCGACGAGTTGAAGTATTTCGCGCTCGCGAGGCGTGAGCAGGTCGTAGGCGTCTTCGGCGCCGCTGCGTTTCAGTTTGCGGACATAGTCGTCGAGCAGGACTTTGCTGACCGCTGGGCTGAAGAAGGATTTGCCTTCGGCGACGGCGTGAACGGCTTTGATAAGGTCGGACTCCGCGGAGTCTTTCAGTAAGTAACCTTTGGCGCCGGATTTCAGAGCGCGGAGGACGTAGCTCTCATCGGAATGCATGCTGAGCATCACCACGGAAATATCGGGACTGGCTTGCGTGATTTGAAGAGCGGCTTCGACGCCGTTGAGATTGGGCATGCCAATGTCCATGACGACTACATCGGGCTTTAGAGATTTTGCGAGGGCGACGGATTCGCGGCCGTCGTTGGCTTCGCCGACGACGGTGAGATCGGATTGCTGCTCGATGAGCAGACGCAGACCGCCGCGGATGAGCTTGTGATCGTCCGCGAGGAGGATGCGAATTTTTCTCATGACTGGTGAACGAGAGAATCGGCGGGATGGAGCGGAAGCTCTGCGCTGACCGTGGCGCCTTTTCCGTGCGTGGAGTGGATGACGAAGGAGCCCCCGAGGCGGCGAACACGTTCTTCCATGCCGAGGATGCCCATGCCGCGTTTGCGTGTGGGATCGAAGCCATCGCCGTCGTCGGTGATTTCGACGGTGATTTTCTCCGGGCCCTGAATGACTAAGACCTTCGCGTTCTTGGCGGAGGCGTGGCTCGCGGCGTTATTTAGAGCTTCCTGGACGAGGCGGTAGACGGTGACTTTCGTTTCATCACCGAGATCCTCGGAGACGTTTTGGGACTGGACTTCGACTTCCATCTCGCTGCGGCGCGAAATTTCGCGGGCTTGCCATTCGAGTGCGGGGACCAGGCCGAGATCGTCGAGCATCGGAGGACGGAGAAGAAGCGCGATATCGCGAATGGATTTGACAGCACTTTCGGCAACGGATTTTATATGCGCGACCTGCGCTTGCGTGACGCGGTCTTCGGGCGGGACGAGCTTGCCAAGCTGGCCGACTTCCACGAGCAATGCGCCGAGCGATTGGCCGACTTCGTCATGAAGCTCGCGCGAGATCGAACGGCGCTCTTCTTCCTGTGCTTCGACAAGGCGGGCAGAGAGGGATTCGAGTTCGAGGCGGCTGCGAGCGAGCGCCTGATAGCGCTGGCGGCCCTGGCGTTCCAGGCGAAGAATGTACCAGCCGCAGACAAGCGACATGAGGACGCCGGCGATCAATGCAAGAGCGACAAGCCAAACGAGCCGCTCTTCCATGGATTGAAATCGTATGGCTAGAGCCAGGTTTTCATCGGCCAGGCGCTTGCCATCCACGGTAGAGATTTGGCGCGAAATTCCGAGGATGTGAGTACGCCAGGGCAGGAGCTGCTGTCCGATGAATTGTTGGGCACGTTGCTGCCGATCGCCTTGCCGCCAGGTAAGAACGGGAGCGACGGAGCTTTCCTCGTCCAGCAGAAGGCTTTGCATTTCCGCCAGCAGAAGCTGTTCTTCGGGGAATTGGTCCTGAGGGAAAGTTTTCAGAGCAGCGCGGATTTCGAGGATTTTTTCCGCGATGTCGCTCGGGACGGGGCTCGGCTCTGAAAGTTGATCCTGCAAGAGATAGCGCTCGAGCTGATCATCATAGATGTGGACGGAAACGACGATGGTGGAGAGGGCCTGGCTGCGGGCAATGAAGCGGCCGCTGACTTGGCGCTCGACGGTGTCCAGTTGACGCAAGGAGAAAAGAGCGTCGACGCCTGCGCCGATCAAGAGAGCGAGAAGCCAGCTGAATGACACGAACAAGAGAGCGCGAACTTTGCGGGCGTGGTTTCTAGTTTGCGCGTCTTGAGTGGCCGTTGCGTGAGCAGGCACGTTTTGTATGGAAGAAGCATGCACACTATAAAGGATAGAACAAATTTGGCGAGGCGACGCGGATATTGAAAGGCGAGACCGTTGCCAATGCGGCCGGGGCCCCTACAGGCTCGACGAGCTCCGCTCGTACAAGAGAGACAGAAATCAGGCACTAGCGGCGCGAATCGGCGCGCATTGGCGCGGATAAACTATGCGACGGTGACGTCGGGACTTAGGTAGACGTCCTGGATGGCGTTCAGGAGCTGCACGCCTTCGCTCATGGGGCGCTGGAAGGCCTTGCGGCCGGAGATCAGGCCGGTACCACCGGCGCGTTTGTTGATGACGGCCGTGGTGACAGCGTCTTCGAAATCGTTGGCACCGGAAGCGCCGCCGCTATTGATCAGACCGGAACGGCCCATGAAACAGTTGGCGACCTGATAGCGACAGAGGTCGACGGGATGATCGCTGGAAAGCTCGGAATAGATGCGTTTGTCGAATTTTCCGTAACTGGAATCGCCCATGTTGAGGGCCATGTATCCACCGTTATTTTCCGCCATTTTTTGTTTGATGATGTCGGCTTGAATGGTGACGCCGAGATGATTGGCCTGACCGGTAAGGTCGGCGGAGAGGTCATAGTCCTTGTCTTTTTTGAAGGCGCTGTTGCGCAGGTAGCACCAGAGAACGGTGGCCATGCCGAGCTCGTGCGCTTCGGCAAAGGCGCGGCTAACTTCGATAATCTGCCGGTCGGACTGCTCGGAGCCGAAGTAAATGGTGGCGCCGACGGCGGCAGCGCCCATGTCCCAGGCTTCTTTTACGGTGCCGAAGAATATCTGATCAAATTTATTGGGGAATGTGAGCAGCTCGTTGTGATTCATCTTTACGATGAAGGGAATTTTGTGGGCGTATTTATGAGTCACGGCGCCGAGAACTCCAAACGTGGAAGCGACCGCGTTGCACTGGCCCTCGAGGGCAAGCTTGACGATATTTTCCGCGTCGAAATAGTCTGGATTTTTGGCGAAGCTTGCTCCCGCGGAGTGCTCGATGCCTTGATCGACGGGAAGAATCGACATATAGCCTGTGCCGCCAAGGCGGCCTTGGTTGAATATGCGCTGAAGATTCGCGAGCACGCGGACATTGCGGTTCGACGCGGCGTAGATGCGATCGACAAAATCGGGACCGGGAAGATGCAGACGTTCTTTTGAGATTTTTGGTGTTTTGTATCCGAGAAGATACTCGGCCTTGGCGCCGAGATACGATTCAATGCTTCCAGTGCTAGTCGTGGTTGCCATGTGAGTCTCCTAAGTTATTCGCGAATTCCCCGCGTGAGCATGCTTCCGGCGGCGGCGTCCACCAGCCAAAGCAAAGCGCCGTTCACCGGTTGAATCAATTGAGCCGGCAACTGATCCGGCTCATAAAAGCGTTCGAGGACCGCAGTCAAGGCCGGCGCTTTATCGGCGCCAGCGACCATAAAGATGACGTTTGCGGCGTTGTTGACGGCCGGGGCGGTGAGTGTGATGCGGTCCATCAATACTTTGCCTACCCAATTATGCACTGCAATGCGGCGATTTTCGTGCAGGGCTTTTGTGCCGGGAAAAATCGAGAGGGTGTGCCCCTCCTCGCCCATGCCGAGAAGGACCAGGTCGAAACGCGGAAACTGGCCATCCGCCAGCTTGAAATGCGCCCGAAGATCCAGTTCATACTCCTTGGCGGCGTCTTCGGCGACGGGGTATTCGCCCATCATGCGAAGGACTTGCTCGGGTTTCAGAGGAGACTTGGAAATCAACGATTCGTTGGCCATGCGGAAATTGCTTTGCGGGTCGCTGGGGCCAACATGACGCTCATCGCCGAAGAACACATGCATTTTATCCCAGGGTATCCGCGCGCGCAGAGCCGCATCATTCACAAGAAGGCCGTAGAGCGTCTTGGGCGTGGAGCCGCCAGCCAGCACAACATCAAATGAGCCGTTGTCCTTCACGGCGGCTGCCGCGATCTCGACAAATTTTTGCGCGCAGCGATTCGCAATCGCCGGGCCATCCGGCAAAATGTGAACTTCCGCGAGGGATTTGACCAGACTCATGCGCCTATGACCTCACTTAGTCATCGCTCCCGGGCCTTTCAGATTTTCCGTGGCCGTCGCAGAACTCTTCGCGTCTTCCTCTTCTTCGCCAATCTTCCGCCAGGCGCGGCCGTCGCGTTGCATAAGATCGTCCGCTTCTTTGGGCCCCCAAGAGCCTGAAGCGTAGTTGGGAAAACCGCGAGCGGGAAGCGCTTTCCAGACGTCAATGATCGGTTCAATGGCAGCCCATCCGGCTTCAACCATGTCCGCGCGCTGGAAGAGTGTGGCGTCGCCCATCATGCAGTCGTAAAGAAGGCGCTCATACCCGGTACTGTGCGATTTGCCAAAATCGCGGGCGTAGTCGAAGTCCATGTTGACGAGGCCCAGCTTCATGACGGACCCGGGAACTTTTGCCGCGAAGCGCCAGGAGATACCTTCGTCGGGCTGGATGTGGATCACCATGCGATTGGTGCGCGGGTCCTTGATAGGAGTCTTTCGAAACAGCATGAAAGGCGTCCGGCGAAACTGGATGGCGATTTCGGTTACGCGCTTGGCAAGACGTTTTCCAGTGCGGAGATAGAAAGGCACATCTCCCCAGCGCCAATTGTCGATTTTGAGTTTCAGAGCAACAAACGTCTCGGTATTTGAAGTTGGCGAGACGTTCGGCTCATTGCGATAGGCAAGAACTTTTTGGCCGTCTTCCGAACCTTCTCCGTATTGGCCGCGAACAGTATTGTGCAAAACGTCTTCGGGCGTGAGGATCTGCAAGGCATGCAGGATTTCGGCTTGTTTGTCGCGGACGGCATCGGCTTCAAAGGAAATGGGCGGTTCCATGGCGGTGAGAGTGAGAAGCTGGAAGAGATGATTCGGGACCATGTCCTTGAGGGCACCGGCGGTTTCGTAAAAGGCGCCACGATGCTCGACGCCGACGGATTCTGCGGCGGTGATTTGCACATGATCGATGTACGTGCGATTCCAAAGCGGCTCGATCATGCTGTTGGCGAAACGGAAGACCATCAGGTTCTGGACGGTTTCCTTGCCAAGGTAGTGGTCAATCCGAAAAATCTGTTTTTCAGTCAGGATTTGTTTCAGTTCCTTGTTTAATTGCTGCGCGGATGAGAGGTCGTGGCCGAAAGGCTTTTCGACGATCACGCGTGTCCACTTGCCGTTTTCTTCCTTGGTGAGGCCGATCTCGCCAAGCTTTTGGACAATCAGCGAGAAAAAATCAAAAGAGACAGCGAGGTAGTGGAAAAGATTGCCCTGTGCGCCGTGGTTTTTGTCGGCTTCCTCGATCTGGCTTTTGAGCCGCTGGTAGGCAGCGGGATCCTTAAAATCGCCTTGGACGTAGTAAATGCGCTCCAGAAACCATTGCCACATTTTTTCGTCGACAGGATGGTCCTCGAACTGTTTGATTTCTTCGCTGAGGAGAGCCCGAAAAGAATCGGTGTCCATCTGGTCGAAGGCGAAGCCGACGATGGCGAACTGCCGGGAAAGAAGACCTTCCTGCGCGAGGTTGATCAGAGCGGGGATGAGCTTGCGCTTGGTAAGGTCGCCGCTCGCTCCGAAAATCACCATGACACAGGGCGAGCCAGTGGGAGCGGTATCGGTCTGATTCGGAGTCATCCAGTAGTCCTGTCTCAGCGGGCCGTTTTGCCGGCGGAATAACTAGCCGCCGGATTTCTTCTCGAGGTGGCCGCCGAACTGGAACCGCATCGCGGATAGCACCTTGGCCGCAAAATCATCCTCACCGCGCGAACTGAACCGCTCAAATAAAGATGCAGTGAGTACCGGTGCGGGTGTAGCCGATTCGATGGCCGCGATAATGGTCCAGCGGCCTTCGCCAGAATCGGAGACGCGACCGGAGAAGCGCTCGAGAGTGGGCTGTTCGAAAAGGGAACTGGCGGTCAGGTCGAGAAGCCAGGAGGCAATCACGCTGCCACGGCGCCAGACTTCGGTTATGTCGGCAAGATTGAAATCGTATTGGTAGTGCTCGGGATTGCGTAGCGGGGTAGTCTCCGCGTCGTTTTCGTGCTGAGATTTTCCAACGTTGGCGTGCTTAAGGACGTTGAGCCCTTCGGCGTAGGCGGCCATGAGGCCGTATTCGATACCGTTGTGGACCATTTTGACGAAATGTCCGGCGCCGGACGGGCCGCAGTGGAGGTAGCCCTCCTCGGCGGTCCCGGTGCCGCCGGCCTTTTCGCGACCGGGTGTGCGATCGGCGTTTCCACGGCCAGGGGCGAGGCTTTTGAAGATGGAGTCGAGGTGCTTCACGATATCATTCTCGCCGCCGATCATCTGGCAATAGCCGCGCTCGAGACCCCAGACGCCGCCACTCGTACCAACGTCGCAATAATGAATGCCCTTTGGGGAAAGTTCCTTGGCGCGCCGAATGTCATCGATGTAGTAGGAGTTGCCGCCGTCGATGACAATATCGCCAGATTCGAGTTTGGCAGCAAGATCGTGCAGTGTGTCGTCGACAACCGCAGCCGGAACCATCAGCCAGATGGCGCGAGGCTTTTGCAGTTTCTTGATGAAATCGTCGAGAGAATCCGCTCCGGTCGCGCCTTCTCCCGCGAGTTTTTTCACGGAGTCCGCGCTTCTATCGTACACGACGCACTTGTGGCCGCCCTTCTGCAGGCGGCGCACCATGTTGGCGCCCATTCTCCCCAACCCAATCATGCCAAGTTGCATTGCGGTTGCTCCTATGCCTTTGTTTTGTAAATCCCGATTGCTTTCAACTACAAGCTAAGTGTTTTTAAGCGAGCGCCTGATTGATGGCGCCAGCCAGAGTGGCCAGTCCTGCGGCTACATCTTGGCCGAGATGGACACGCAACGCGCGCCGGCCACGCTCCGCAAGCACGGCAAAATCCCCGCGCGCTTCCGCAGCTTTTACCACGCCAAAGGTATATTTCTGTCCAGGAACCAAGATGTCCACGGCGTCGTCGCAGGTAATCTGCAGGAAAACACCGGAGTTGGGACCGCCTTTGTAGGCTTGTCCCGTGGAGTGCAGGAAACGCGGACCAAAGCCGAGAACCGTGGCCACTTTTTTGTTGTCCCGCACGGCGAGGCGAATAGTCTGGAGCGCTTCCTCATGCGCTTCGTTCATGGTGATGTAACCCAGCACGGCAAAATAATCGCCAGGAACAATGCGCGCGAGATGTTTCTTCAAGAATCCCACGAGCGTCGCGCCACCCTTCAGAGCGACTGTATTTTTTAGATCGGCATACAGTTTGATGCCGTCGCCGGTGAAGAATTGCGCTTCGGACGGCAGCTTACCGGTCGATTCGTATTCGGAAGTGAGCTTGCGCGTTTCCGTCTTGCTGGCTTCGACGTCGGGCTGATTGAAAGCGTTGATGCCGAGGAGAGAACCTGCGACCGCCGTAGCGATTTCCCAGCGAAAGAATTCCTGGCCGAGGCTGTAAACGTCCGGCAAGACAATGCGGACAACGGGATTTCCAGCTTTTGCCAGCGCATCGACAGCGGCGGATTGCGTCTTGTCGGGATCCGATTCCAGGCGGAGGTAGGCGAAAACGCGATCGACGCCGTAAACGTCCGGTTTAGCCACTAGCTCGCGATCGACAGGGATAATCCCCTTGCCGGATTTTCCTGTCGATTCGGCAATCAGCTGCTCGAGCCACGCGCCGAGGTCGAAAATTCCTTTCGAGATGATGAACGTGAGCTTGTTACGGCCCTGATTTGCGGCGATTCCGAGAATCGTTCCCAGGACAACGCCGGGGTTCGTGAGGGCGTCTGCTTCCGCGCCGCAAGCGTCGACCATTTGTTCCGTGCTTTTCAAGAACTTCAAGATGTCCATGCCCATGACGGCGCCGGGCACCATGCCGAAATTGGAAAGCGCCGAGTAACGTCCGCCGATGCTGGGTACCCCCAAGAAGAGCTTGCGGAACTTGTCCTTTTCGGCGACGCGCTGCAGCCGCGAACCAGGGTCGGTGATGGCCATGAAGCGATTGCCAACTTCTTTATCGCCGACTTTCGATTTTATGCGATCAAAAAAATACTGTTTGTAGATGTTGGGCTCGAGCGTGCTGCCGGATTTGCTTGAAACAATGCAAATGGTGCTGGAGAGGTCCACTGCGTCTTCGAGAGCTTTGATCTGTGCGGGATCGGTCGAATCCAAAACGTGGAGGTCCGGGAATCCCACGGCCTTGCCGAAGGTCATGCGAAGGACTTCCGGACAGAGGCTTGAGCCGCCCATGCCGAGGAGCAGAGCGTTCTTGAAAGAAGCTTTTTTAATGTCGGCGGCGATTTGCTTCAGCTTGTCAATGTCCTCGATCTGTTGCTCGGTAATATCCAGCCAGCCCAGCCACTTATTCTCGTCAGTCCCGGTCCATAGCGAGGCATCTTTCTGCCAAAGCCGTTTTACTTTCCCGCCCTTCTTCCAATTCTCGAGCGAGGCGTTTACATCCGCTGCGAGTTTTTCGGGGAGTGTGTAGGTCTGGCGATTCACGCTCACGCACTCACCCCTGCGCTTTTTCCCGTCGCGTCCAGAAGCTGCTTAAAGGCATCCGCGAAGAGCTTGACGGCGTCCACCAGGAGTTTGTCGGTCACTTCCTGCATCGAGATGCCGGCTTTGGCGAGGTTCTCCATGGTTGTACGTGCGGCGTCGACGTTTTCCGTCAAGCTATTGCGGAGCTTGCCATGGTCGCGAAAAGCATCGAAAGTGGCTGGGGGAATGGTGTCCACGGTGTCGGGCCCGATGAGTTCTTCCACGTAGAGGACGTCGCGATATTTGGGGTTTTTTGTGCTGGTGCTGGCCCAGAGGAGCCGCTGCGTTTGTGCGCCCTTGGCAGCCAAAGGCTTCCAGCGAGCGCCGCCAAAAAGCTCTTGATATTTTTTATATGTGAGCCTGGCGTTGGCAATGGCAATTTTGCCGTGGATGCTCTCAAGCAAAGCCCTTTGCGCGGGGTCAGCGGCGGTTTTCAATTTTTCGTCGATCCGGCTGTCGACCAGCGTATCGATGCGGCTGACGAAGAAGCTGGCGACGCTTGCGGAATGGCTGATGTCCTGCCCCTTGGCGGCGCGAGCTTCGAGGGCGGCGAGAAAAGCTTCGGCCACTTTCTCGTAAGCCGACTGCGCGAAGAGCAGCGTGATATTGATGTTGAGGCCGTCTTCGAGAAGCTGCCGAATGGCGGGAATCCCTTCGGGAGTAGCGGGAACCTTAATCATGAGATTGGGACGATCCACGGATTTCCAAAGGCGCCGCGCCTCGTCGATAGTGCCCTTGGTATCGCTGGCGAGATAAGGGGAGACTTCCAGGCTGACAAAGCCATCGCGGCCTTTGGTTTCGGCATAAACGGATTTGAAGATGTCGCAAGCGTCTTGCACGTCGCGGATGGCAATTTTTTCGAACAGTCCCTTGGCATCGAGCTTCTTCGCCTCAGGTGAGTTGAGGATGTCCGCGTAGACGTTGCTGCCCGTGATGGCTTTTTCGAAGATCGTGGGATTCGAGGTCATGCCGCGGAGCCCATCGTCATCGATGTATTTCTTTAGGCCGCCGCTGGTCAACAGGTCTCTGCGGATGTAGTCCATCCACGGGGATTGCCCATAAGCCAGGAGCGCCTTGAGAGGATTTGTGGTTTGCGGTGCGCCGACGCTTGGAACTGTGGTTGTAGTTGTCATAATGATTCTCCTCTGTGGTGGGAAACCCGTTGAATATCCATTGTACTCCTCGGCAGTGTGGCCATGCTGTGCACTTCCGCTCATTTCCCCGTAGGCAAATACCTGCCATGGCTTACGCTCAAGGGCAGTACTTCGTCTCCAGCGCCTTCACTTTGCCCAATCGCCGCACGTGCCGTTCTTCATTTGAGAATTTCGCTCCCATGAAAGCGCGCACCAGATCCTGAGCCAGCGCCACGCCGACGACGCGGGAACCCAGCACGAGAACGTTAATATTGTCGTGCTCGACGCCCTGATGAGCGGAATAAGTATCGTGGCACATTCCCGCCCGAATGCCGGGAAGTTTGTTGGCGGCAACGCTTGCGCCGACGCCGCTGCCGCAAATCAGCACGCCTCGTTCGGCTTTGCCATCGAGCACGGCGCGGTCCACAGCTTCAGCGAAATCGGGATAGTCGGAAGGGTTCTCGTTGAAGGCTCCGACATCCAGCACGTCGTTCCCCATCGATCGCAACAAATCACCCATGGCGTTCTTGAGTTGGAAGCCAGCGTGGTCAGAGCCAATCACAACTTTCACGTCCGGCTCACTTTCCCAGAACTTCTTTGGCTGCAGCGATCACGTTTTCGGGTTCAAAGCCGAATTTCTTCAGCAAATCCTTCAGCGGGGCGGAAGCCCCAAACGAGTGCATGCCGATGATTTTGCCTTTGGGTCCGACGTAGCGGTCCCAGCCGAAAACGGATTCCATTTCAACGGAAACGCGCGCGGTTACGCCCGACGGCAAAACGCTTTCTTTGTAAGCGGCGTCCTGCTTTTCGAAAAGCTCCCAGCTGGGCATACTCACGACGCGGGCTTTCACGCCTTCTGCGCTCAACTTTTCATAGGCCGCAATGCAAAGGCCGACTTCGCTTCCGGTTGCGAGCAAAATGACGTCCGGCTTTCCGCCGGGGGCATCGGCGAGGACGTAGGCGCCCTTGGCCACACTGGACGCGGGCGCGTATTTTGTGCGATCGAAAGTGGGCATGGCTTGGCGCGTGAGGACGAGCGTGGAAGGTCCGTGCGGATGTTGGAGCATGATTTTGTAACACTCGACGACTTCGTTGGCGTCGCCGGGGCGCAATACGAGCATGTTAGGCATGGCGCGGAAGGCGGCAAGTTGTTCGACGGGCTGGTGGGTTGGTCCGTCCTCGCCGACGCCAATAGAGTCGTGAGTGAAAATATACATGGCTGGAATTTCCATCAAAGCGCCAAGACGCATGGCGGGACGCATGTAATCGCTGAAATTGAAAAAAGTAGCGCTGAATGCGCGGAGCTTCGTCAGCGTCATCCCGTTGACAATCGCGCCCATGGCGTGTTCGCGCACGCCAAAGTGGATGTTCCGGCCGTGAAAAGCGTCGGGGAAAAAATCGCCGGCGCCTTCAAAAGTAAGATTGGTCTTGTTGGATTTGGCCAAGTCAGCCGAGCCGCCAAGGAGCCAGGGAATATTCGCCGCGAGCGCGTTCAGCGTTTTTCCAGAGCTCTCGCGTGTAGCCATGCCCTTTGGATCGGCGGGAAAGGATGGGAGGTTTTTGTCCCAGCCGTCGGGGAGCTGGCCGCTTTGCATGAGATTCAGTTGATCGACGAGCTGCGGAAACTGTTTTTTGTAGTCCGCGAATTTCGCGTTCCAGGCAGAGTGAGCCTCTGCACCGCGTTTGCCAATGCCATTCTTGAATTGATCGTAGACACCGTCAGGCACCAGGAATTTTGCGTCTTCCGGCCAGTCGTAGTTTTCCTTGACCAATTTCACTTCGGCTTCGCCAAGCGGTTCGCCGTGCGCTTCGTAAGTATCTTGTTTGTGTGGAGAGCCGTAGCCGATGTGGCTATCAACGACGATAAGCGTGGGACGGTCGACAGTGTACTGGAACACTTCGTAGGCTCGCGCCAGCGCATTCAGGTCGTTCGCATCGGCAATGTGCGTAACGCTCCAGCCGTAACCCAAGAAACGCGTCATCACATCTTCGCTGAACGACCAATCCGCGGGACCGTCGAGCGTGACGTGATTGTTGTCGTAAATCCAGCAGAGGTTCGAGAGCTTCAAATGGCCCGCGAGCGAAGCGGCTTCGCTGGACACGCCTTCCATGAGGTCGCCGTCTCCGCAAATGGCGTAGACCTTGAAATCAAAAATCTCGAAACCAGGCTTGTTGAAATTGGCTCCGAGCCATTTACTGGCGATAGCCATTCCGACGCTATTGCCAGCGCCTTGTCCGAGAGGGCCCGTGGTAGTTTCAACGCCCGTAGTGATATGGGATTCGGGATGGCCGGGAGTTTTGCTGCCGAGTTGACGGAAGCGCTTGATTTCATCCAGGGATACGGCAGGCGAGTCCAGGATTTTGCCGTCCTTAGTGACTTCTTTGACGCCTGCAAGGTGCAGGGTTGCGTAGAGCATCATGGAAGCATGGCCGGCCGAAAGAACGAAGCGGTCGCGATTGGGCCAGGTGGGATCGGCCGGATCGTAGCGCAAAGATTTCTGCCAAAGTTCATACATCACACCCGCCAAGCCCATAGGCGCGCCGGGATGGCCAGAATTTGCTTTTTGTACCGCGTCGATCGACAGAGTGCGGATGGTATTGATGCTCAGCTGATCCATATTCGGCTGGCTCACATTGGCTCCTGGGCGGGCAGAAAGGACGCCCGCGAATCTCTCCAATAGTTTTGATGCGCCACGCTAAAGAACGGATAATGTGATTTTACGCCAAAATGAAAGCAGGCGCTCGCCAGCGTATAGAACCGCTTTTTGAGGACTCCCGCACGGCCATGCTCGATTTTTCTCAGGTGCGGCCGGCCATCCAGAGAGAGGAATAAAAATTACCGCGCCTGTCACGGCTTGTCAATCAAGTTACAAAGCATTTACACGAACTCAGGCGTAAAACACTGCCAAAACTTCTAACCCATCACATCGCCCGCATCGCCAACGTTGAGCGCTGCTCCCATACATGCTACTTTTTGTATCTGCCTGGCCCGGGTGGCGGAATGGCAGACGCTGAGGACTTAAAATCCTCCGGGGATTTTTCCTCATGTGGGTTCGACTCCCACCCCGGGCACCAATTTTGTTTTTTTATTATCAATCACTTGCGGGCTGGCAGGTTGCGTTGACGCCGCCAGTCGCCGATGTTACGCTCGCGCCGCAATCTTCCATGCCGCATGCGCGCCGTCGACCTCATCCGCAAGAAACGCGATTCCGCCGAACTCTCCCGCGAGGAAATCGATTTTCTCATCTCCGGTTACACGAGCGGCGAAATTCCAGATTACCAGATGGCTGCCTGGCTCATGGCCGTCTGGATCCGCGGCCTCAATCGCTCGGAAATCGCCTCTCTCACGGAGAGCATGCTCTGCTCCGGCGAACTCCTCGATCTTTCCGGTCTCCCCGGCAAGAAAGTCGACAAGCATTCCACTGGCGGTGTTGGAGACAAAACCTCCCTCATTCTCGCTCCTATTGTCGCCGCAGGCGGCCTCATCGTTCCAATGATCAGTGGCCGCGGCCTCGGCCACACCGGCGGCACGCTCGATAAGCTTGAGTCCATTCCCGGATTCAATGTAAATCTCCCGCTCGAAGTATTTCGCCACGTTCTCCGCGAATGTGGCATGGGCCTCATCGGACAAACCGCGGAGATCGCTCCCGCAGACAAAAAAATCTACGCCCTTCGCGATGCCACTTCGACCGTCGAAAATATCGGTCTTATCTGCGCCTCCATCATGAGCAAGAAGCTTGCCGAAGGAATCGACGCCCTTGTTCTCGATGTCAAAACCGGTTCCGGCGCCTTCATGAAGAGCGAAGAAGACTCGGTCCGCCTCGCCGAAGTTATGGTCGAGACTGGCCAGCGCATGGGAAAAAGAGTCGTCGCGCTTATCACCGATATGGACCAGCCTCTCGGCCGCATGGCTGGCCATTCGAACGAAGTCATCGAGTGCATCGAAGTTCTCAGTGGGCGCGGCCCCGCCGATCTACGAGAACTCAGCATTGAGCTCTCCGCTTGGATGTTTTTTCTTGGCGACCGCACAAAATCCGTTGAGGAAGGCCGTGCCCTCGCCGAAACGATGATTGTCTACCGGCCAAGCCAAAGAGAAATTCAAGCAGGGCATTCGCCTCCAGGGCGGCGACGAACGCGTTGTCGATGATTCGCAACTTCTTCCTAAAGCCCGCTCCCATGCCGACGTCATCAGTTCTTCCTCCGGTTTTGTCACCGCAACAAATTGCGAAGATTTTGGCACCGCCCTCGCCATGCTCGGCGGAGGCCGCGAGAAAAAGGAAGACAGCATCGATCATGCCGTGGGCCTCGAATTCCACAAGCGCATCGGCGACCATGTAGAAAAAGACGAACCTCTGGTCACAATTCATTACAATAGCGGCGCAAAGCTGGCCGAAGCGAAGGGGCTCATCGCTGAGAGTTACGAAATCGGTGAAGCCGCGCCTTCGGGAAAGCGCCCGCTCATCCGCCGCATTCTTGGCGGATAGCGCACCAACGATTTTGTTTTAGCCTGCACGATAGAAAGAGGACAGCGCATGGGACGTTACACCGGGGTGCTCGGCCTGCTAGCAATGCTTGGCCTCGCGTATCTCTTTTCGACGGAACGCAAAGCCATCAAGCTCAAAACCGTCCTCTGGGGTCTCGGCTTGCAACTCTCCTTCGCCGTTTTCGTCTTGCGTTTCGGCGCCGGCCGTTATCTTTTTGAAAAGGCCGGATATTACGTCAATCTGCTTCTCAGCTATGCTTTTTACGGCTCCCAGTTTGTCTTTGGCGAGCTTGGACTGCCCTCGGCTCCCTCTCCGGGTTTTGCTGCTTCCCCGGAGCATTTCATCTTCGCGTTTCAGGTTCTGCCCACGATTATTTTCATCGCTGCTTTTTTTGCGCTCCTCTATCACATTGGCGTGATGCAAGTGATTATCCGCTTTGCGGCATGGATCATGACTCGCGTCATGGGCGCCAGCGGAGCGGAATCGCTCAACATCGCCGCCAGCATCTTCATGGGCCAGACCGAGGCTCCGCTCACCATCCGCCCCTATTTGAATAAGCTCACAAAATCCGAGCTCATGGTTGTTATGACCAGCGGCATGGCTCACGTTTCCGGCGGAATCATGGCCGCTTACATCGCCTTCGGCATCAAGGCCGAGTTTCTGCTCACCGCTGTCATCATGACCGCTCCCGGCACTCTGCTCATGGCCAAAATGCTCGTGCCGGAAACGGAGCAGCCGCTCACCGCCGGCCGCGTTGAACTGCCCGAGATGGAAAAAGACGCAAATTTTCTTGGCGCCATTTCGCGCGGCACCGTGGACGGCCTCTATCTCGCCCTCAACGTCGGCGCCATGCTCATCTCCTTCATCGCTTTGCTCTATCTCATCAATGCCGTGATGGGGGGCGCTCACAACTGGCTCGCGATCCATCCACGCCTGCATCTAGCGTGGTTTCCATCCAGCCTGCAACAGATTTTCGGCTGGGTTTTCGCGCCAGTGGCTTGGCTCATCGGCATCCCCTGGCACGAATGCATGGCCATGGGCAACCTGCTCGGCACACGCATGGTCATTAACGAGGTCATCGCGTTCCAGCAACTCGGGGAATTCATCAAGGCCAGCGCCTTTGATCCGCGCTCCGCCCGGATCGCCACCTTTGCTCTTTGCGGCTTCGCGAATTTTAGCTCCATCGGCATCCAGATTGGCGGTATCGGCGCCCTTGCCCCGGAACAACGCGGCCAGCTTGCCAAATTCGGCATTCGCGCCATGCTCGCCGGCACCATGGCCAACTTAATGTCCGCCTCGATCGTCGGCATCCTTTCCTGAATTTCTCCTGCTCCTATAGGGGCGCAATATGCTGGGCCCAGCTGGGCAACATCGATCCGCGACTCTCCGGTCGCAAAGTCACCTCCTCCCCTCGCGCGATCTTGCCGCGATGAATCCTGGCGGTGCATTGAAGTTGGTGCCGTAGGCCGAACTCAGGATAAAATCCCAACAACATAATGAGCCCAAGACGGAAAGCCCCTTCCAAGAGCAATCCCCCCGGCGAGTTCGATCGCGCCGAAACCGCCGCGAACTTTATCTTTTCCAAAACTGAACTTCGCCCCAAAATCGCGCTGGTCCTCGGCTCTGGCCTCGGCGCGTTCGCCGATGAATTCGGCGATGCAACAAAAACTCCGTATGCGGATATTCCTCATTTCCCCAGGTCCACCGCCATCGGCCACGCCGGCCAGCTGGTCGTCGGCATGGTGGGCGATATTCCCGTCGCCGGAATGCAGGGCCGCGTCCATCTCTACGAAGGCTATTCCGCCCAGGATGTCGCGTTTCCGATTCGCGTTTTTTCGCGCATGGGCGTCAAAGCCGTGATTCTCACCAACGCCGCCGGCGGAATCAAACGCGAATTCGTGCAAGGCCAGCTCGTCGTGATCAAGGACCATATCAACCTGCAAGGCGCGAATCCGCTTACCGGCCCCAACGACGAGCGCTTTGGCCCCCGCTTTCCCGATATGACCGTCGCTTACGACAGAAGATTTCGCGAAATGACCGTCGGTGAAGGAAACCGCAACCGCATTGGCCTCTACGAAGGCGTGTATGCCGCGCTGCCAGGTCCGAGCTACGAAACTCCGGCCGAGATACGGTATCTGCGCACTATCGGCGCCGATCTGGTTGGAATGTCTACCGTCCCTGAAGTGATTGCCGCGCGTCACTGCGGCATGCGCGTGCTGGGCATCTCTTGCGTCACGAATGCCGCGGCCGGCATTCTCGATCAACCGCTCGACCACAAGGAAGTCCTGGAAACCGCCGAGCGCGTCCGCGGCCAGTTCCTCACCCTCCTCAAAGTTGTAATCCCACGCATCGCCGCGGAACTCTCATGAGTAGCCGGTCTCTTCTCTGTGATCTCTGTGCACTCTGTGTTAAAACCCCGATGCCACCCCAACTTCGGTCGCTATCTGGGCAAAGCGGTGGATCACAAGTTCAAATGTTGATTCAAGCCCATGGAACTCTTCTCTCATTCCGCGGAGAACTAAAAAATGAACGAACATGACGCACTTGTGGAAGCCGCTCAACAGGCGCGAGAAAACGCGCACGCGCCGTTCTCAAATTTCCGTGTCGGCGCCGCGTTGCATGCCACATCGGGCAGAGTCTTCGGCGGCTGCAACGTCGAAAACGCCACCTACGGATTGACGGTTTGTGCCGAACGCGTCGCGATTTTCAAAGCCATGAGCGAAGGCGAGCGTAATTTCGACGCCATCGCCGTCGTCACGGACACAGACACGCTCACTCCGCCATGCGGTGCATGCCGCCAGTTGATCTGGGAATTTTGCGGTGATGTCCCTGTAATTCTGTCAAATTTAAAAGGTAAAACGGAAACGCTCCAGATGCGCGATCTGTTTCCCAAGCCGTTCGATTCCTCGAATTTATAGGTAAATATCCAGTTACTAGATTCCTCATGAGGTCAGCCTCCATGCGCTGCAAAGCAAAGTTAAATTCCTGGATTCTTCTTTTGCCGCTCCTAATTCCGGCTGCAATTCTTGGCCAGTCTCCACCGAAAGAAGCGGCGAGAGTCGATCTTCTCATCAGCAACGCAACCATCGTCACGATGGATGCGAGCCGCCGCATCATCGAGCACGGCCAGATCGCCGTTCGCGGAGACTCCATCTACGCCGTCGGCGACAATCTCCTTTTCCCCAAAGGCGTTCAGGCTAGGCAATCCATCGACGCGAAAGGGGCGCTCGTTCTTCCGGGTTTTATCAACGGCCACACGCATGTTCCCATGACGCTCTTTCGCGGGCTCTGCAACGACGTCACGCTGGATGACTGGCTGCACAAATGTATTTTTCCAGCCGAAGCGAAAAACGTGACCGAGGAGTTTGTCCGCTGGGGCACGCGGCTCGCCGCAGCGGAACAAATCCGTTCGGGCGTCACCACTTTCGCCGATATGTATTATTTCGAAGATGCCATCGCCGAAGAAACCGAAGCCGCGGGAATGCGCGGCGTGCTTGGCGAAACGTTCATCGATTTCCCCGCGCCTGACAATAAAACCAACTCAGCAATGCTTGAATACACCGAGAAATTTCTGAAGCGCTGGACCGGGGACCCGCTGATTCACGCGGCTGTGGCGCCTCATTCGATTTATACCTGCTCGCAGAAAACGCTCCAGGATTCCGCCGCGCTCGCTCGCAAATATCACGCGCCGATTTTGATCCACGTTGCCGAAATGAAAAAAGAACTGGAAGACAGTCTGAAGCAGAACAACCTTACACCCGTGCAATATCTCAACAAAATCGGCGTCCTCGGGCCCGAAGTGGTGGCGGCGCACTGCATTTTCGTGAACGCGGACGACCGAAGAATCCTTGCCGAACGCCGGGTCGGCTGCGTGCACAATCCGTCGAGCAATATGATGCTCGCAAGCGGTGTGGCTCCTGTGGTCGAAGAACGAGCCGCGGGTGTTGCCGTCGGCCTGGGAACCGACGGTCCCGCGGGCAGCAACAACGACCTCGACTTGATGGAAGAAATGGACCTTGCCGCGAAGCTCCAAAAAATAACGAAAATGGACCCGCGCGCGCTGGATGCAAAATCCGTCGTCGAGATGGCCACTATCGATGGCGCAAAAGCGCTGCACATGGAAAAGGAAATCGGCTCGCTTGAAGCTGGGAAAAAAGCTGACATCATTTTGATCGGGCTCGAAGAGCCGAATGCCGTCCCTATGTTTGATGTGTATTCGCAGCTTGCGTACGCGCTGAAGGCTAACGATGTGGAAACGGTGGTGATCGGCGGACGTATGGTTATGCGCGACAAAAAACTCTTGACGCTCAATGAACAGGAAATTCTTGTCAAAGTCCGAGAATACGGCAAAAAAGTCGAAGCGTCACTGAAGTAGAGGCGCCTCGAACAATGTTGAGGACTACTTACAACGCGATTGCGGGTCAGAGTGTGGAGCGGCTCGCCGCATTGAGCGACGGCATTTTCGGCGTGGCGATGACGCTGCTCCTGCTCGAACTGCATGTTCCTATCCGAGACTTGATTCACAGCGAAGGCGATTTGCGGCATGCGCTTGTCGCGCTCGCGCCGCAGCTCCTCGTTTACTTGATGAGTTTTCTGACGCTGGGCATTTTTTGGATGGGCCAGCAGACCCAGCTCAACCATCTAGATCGCTGCGAGCGGCACTTGACCTGGATTCATCTGGGATTTCTTTTCTTGGTCACGCTCATGCCCTTTTCCACGAGATTTTTGATTGAATTCATCAGCTTCCGCACGGCGCTGTTTGCTTACTGGGCCAACATTTTCCTTCTCGGTGCCTTTCTCTATGCCAGCTGGGGGCGCGCAACACACTCGAATCTCATCAAAAGCGACACGCCGCCCGAGGTGCCAGCCGCGATTTGCCGGCGCATTGTGATTGCGCAATCGTTTTATGCGTTTGGCGCGCTGCTTTGTTTTCTCAACACCTATTGGAGCATTGCGTTCATTATTCTCGTGCAGCTTAATTACGCGATCGCGCCGCGGTTCGGGCGCCGCAAACGAAGGGCTGATGTGTAGATGGATCGAGCCAAATATCTTGCGATGCTTGAAACGGCCATGGGAGAAGCACGGCGCGGGCTCGCGGAAAGTGGAATTCCGATTGGCGCAGCGCTGTTCGATACCAGCGGGAAGCTTTTGGGAAGCGGGCACAACAGACGAGTGCAGGACGATGATCCCTCGGCGCACGGAGAGACCGACGCGTTTCGCAACGCGGGCCGGCAGAAGAGCTATCGCGACAAAATCATGGTGACGACGCTCGCGCCGTGCTGGTATTGCAGCGGCCTGATCCGCCAATTTGGAATTGGAACCGTCGTCGTCGGAGAGTCCGAGAATTTTCGCGGCGGGATTGACTGGCTTCAGGAAAATGGAATCAAAGTGATCGATCTTGCGTCTAAAGAATGTGTCAAGATGCTCGCGAAATTCATCGAGGAGAATCCCGCGTTGTGGCGCGAGGATATCGGCGAGGAATGAGCTGCATCTTCTCAACATCCGGCAAGCATACGTCGAAAGAGTGAGTCCTCCATGAAAAGAAAAATCAAAACGACCCGGTATTTCCTGATTGCATTTGCTTGCGTCGCCATTGCAAGCCTGGCGTTCGCGCTGCATGTCAAGGCTTCCGCGGCCGACGAGATTCCAAAACTCGCGGCGCTCATGGACTGGAAGCCGGGAACGGTCGTGGCGGACATTGGCGCGGGAGATGGAAGCTACACGTTTGCGGCGGTGGAGCGGGTTGGCCCGACGGGAAAGGTGTTTGCAACGGAGATCGACGCAGAGAAACTCAAAGTGTTGAGGGCCGAAGTCAAAAAGCGAGAGTTGCCAAACGTCGCGGTGATCGAGAGCGGGGAAGCGGAAACGAATTTGCCCGCGTCGTGTTGCGACGCGATTTATCTGCGGCGTGTCTACCATCATTTGACGAAGCCCCTGGAATTCGATGCGAGCATTCTTCGCTCGCTGAAACCGGGAGGAAAGCTGGCGATCATCGATTTTCCGCCTCATCCGGAATACGGAAAAGTGAAAGGCGTGCCGAAAGATCGCGAAGATCATGGCATCCAGCAGAAAATCCTCATCGATGAATTGGGCAAGGTGGGCTTTCAAGTTGAGAAGGTCGTGGAAGACTGGCCGACGAGCGATTATTGCGTTTTGTTCGTGAAGAAGTGACGCTTGCGCGGTGCGCGAAGATTGCTTTAACGGAGAAAAAGAGCGGGTCTGAAGACCCGCCACTACAACGGCGCGGAATTCAAGTCGATAAGGCTGGGCCGACGGACGCTACGAACGCCGCGGGGAGACGCGATAATTAAGCGGCATCGTTGTACGTGTCGTATTTGACGGCGATGTCACGGATTTCCTGCAGGGTCATATCGCGGAGAAGCTTTCCGTCTTCTAGGACGGTTTCGAGGGCATTGGGGCCGAGAGCGGAACGGTCAGGATTAGGAGAATCGTTATCGACTTCGACGGTGACGAAATCCTTGCCGTTGTGAACCAGATTGAAGCGGCCGCCCTTGCTGGCTTTGGATGGATCGGTTTTGGGATTTTTATAGACGTTGTGCCATTTGCCGCCGCGGTCGATGGCGGAACATTTCAAAGCAAATTTCAGTGTGTCGCGATTCACCTGTTGTAGCAACGCGCCGCCCATGCCATAGCTCCAGATATCCTGCGACCAGCCTTTGCGCGTGAGTTGTCCGGTGATGTTCTGGATGGTGTAAAAATTTACGCCGTCGCCCTGAATAAAACGGACGCAGGGAACGGTGGTTTTCCATCCTTTCCTATTAACTTCGTAGCCGAAAACTTCCGCCACAATTTTGAAAAGCTCCTCGAGGACCGTGACGGCGTCGCCGGAGTCCGGGCGAATGATGAGCGTGCCCTTGCGCTGAAGAACTTTGTCGCGAAGGGCGCCGCCCCAGAGATTGCGAACGGCGTTGTAAATGTCGTAGGAGTCGCTGACGCAGGCGACGACGCCTTCGGGGCAATTTTCAAGAATGTTGGCATAGGCCTGGACCTCATTTTCTTCGCCCCAGGCGGTGATGGTGGAATGCTCGGAAGCGGGGATGGCGCAGCCGGCGCAATTGAGCGGGTCGCGTGCCGTGAGATCCGCCGAATAAAACTGATTGAGAAGCTGAATGGCTGCGATGGTATCCGTGCCAAGAAAATTGAAGAGATGCGCGGCTCCGCCGATAGCCGCGGATTCTTTCGAGGAAACACCGCGAAATCCAAAATCGATGAGCTTGAAGGGGAGAAGCGAAGGATCGCCGGTCCGGACGAGGGCCTTGCCGATGACTTGTTTGATGGCGCGAGAAAGCGTGGCGACCGTGATCGGATACCACACTTGCAGGAGAACGGTTTCCGCCCAGTTGGTGAGCCAATAAAATTCGGGATCGGTGTTTTCGATGGTGATGAGCGCGTTGCGGCTTTTGACGACGGTGCCTTCCTTGATGGCGCGAATACGCAGAGGAAGACGGCCACCATGTTTGGCATAGAGAGATTTGAAACCTTCATAGTTGAAGGACTTGGGATGGCCGCCAAAGTGGGCGTGAGCGAAGCGGCGAGCCTCCTCGATATCTTCGAGCGTGAAAACCTGGCCTGCGAAATTGGATTTAACGATGTACTGGAGGAGGGCCAGCATCGTTTCGTCGAACATGCCGCCGCGGGATTCGACGTAGGAGTAGATGTGGCGGGTGTCCGGCGGGTATTGCCACCAATGGGTGAGCTTGTAGGAGTCAGTGTTGAGGATCGGATTCAGCCGCAGCGACTGCATGGGGCTCCTTTGGACTGAGAAAACAGAATAACAGAAGCTGGTAGGTGATGATTTGCGACTGACCAGAGACAGGTGATCGGAGACTCGCGGCTTGTGAATCTTGGGAGAAGCCTCAAGTTGAAGAATGCCGGGTGATTCCCGGAATCTTGGTTAACAAGTGCTAGAGAGAGGACGTTTCACTCGTCGCGGAGGACTTGCATGGGATCGACGCGGGAGGCGCGGAAGGCGGGGATGAGGGAGGCGGCTGCGGCGACGACGAGTACGAGCAGGATTACCGAGAAGAGTGTGGGGAGGTCGGTGGGAGAGACGCCGTAGAGCAGGCCGGCGAGTACGCGGGAAGAGGCGGCGGCCAAAGCAAAACCGACCATGCAGCCGAGGATGCTCACGGCAAGTCCCTGCCAAAGGAATTGTTTGACGATTTGTCCGCGCAAGGCGCCGAGTGCGAGACGGAGGCCGACTTCGCGCTGGCGGATGTTAACGGAATAGCTGAGCGTTCCGTACAGGCCCACGCAGGCGAGCGAGAGAGCGGTGGCGGCGAAAAAAGTGAGCAGAATGGTGCTCAGACGGTTTTCCGCGAGGCCATCGGAGAAGTGCTGTTCAAGCGGTGCGAAATCGTAAGCGGAGCGCATGGGCTCGATGTCGCGAAGCTGGCGGCGAATCGTTTCAGCCATGGTCATGGGAGCGTTGTGGGTGCGGACGAGAAAATAAGTGCCGGGCTGCGCGATGGGAGCGCACCAGTAGGCGGTGGGGGTGGGCGCGTGACCGAGCCCAGATTCGCGGGCGTCGCCGGCGATTCCGACGATTTGGGCTGGGCCGGAATAGCCAAGACCGACAGGTTGCACGTGGTGACCCAAGACGGACTCGCCGTGGAAATAGGTGTCGGCGAACGCGCGGTTCACCACCACGGTAGGCGGCCCATCCGTCTCGCGGCACACTTCGCCAGTAAGCAGAGGGATACGCATGGTGGCAAAGTAGCCAGCCGAGACGAAGCGGTTTTCCGCGATGAGTTTGGGCTCCGATTCGGCGCGGCCTTCAAGTAGTTTGAGTTCAGTTTGATATTGGAAGGGAACGCCTGGAACGCCTACGGAGATCGCGGCGGATTCGACGCCAGGCGTGGCACGCAAAGTTTCGAGGACGCGGTCAGTGAACTGGCGCAGTTTTTTCATGTCGCCGGTTTCGCCCCAGTTCATGCTGAGCTGAAAAGTAAGAATGTGGCTGGAATCGAAGCCGCGTGTCACGTGGCCAAGTTCCTGAAAGCTGCGCAGGAGAAGACCAGCGCCCGCGAGCAGGGTTACGGCGAGGGCAACTTGAATGCCGACGAGCAGCCATTGGAGCGGATTTCGTCCTGAGACTTGCGAGCGGCTGGTCTGTGCAAGAGAGACGGAAAGACTGCGGCGGGTGCCGCGAAAGGCGGGAACCAATCCGCAAAGAAGCGTGACGACGACAGAGCAGGCGAGAGAGTAGAGGATGATGCGAGCGTCAAGATGGATTTCTTCGACGCGGGGTAGCTGCGCGGCGAGAGAGCGGAAAATACCGGAAGCGCCGGCTGCGAGAAAGAGGCCCAGCGCCGAGCCGAGAAGGGCAAGGAGAAACGTCTCTGTGAGCAGTTGGGCAATGAGCGCGCCGCGAGGCGCTCCCAGAGAGAAGCGGACGGCGATTTCGTGCTGCCGCTGGGCCGAGCGAGAGAGGAGCAGAGCCACAATATTGGTGCACGCAATGAGCAGAAGAAGAGAGACGGAGCCGAAGAGCAGCCAGAGGGAACGGCGGGATCCGGCGACCGTAGTTTCTTTTAGCGCGTCTACGGTGACTGAGAGATCGGCGTCGGTTTTGGGGAATTGGCGGCCGAGTTGACTCTGGATGGTAGCGAGATCGGCGCGAGCTTGTGCAACAGGGACGCCAGGTTTGAGGCGACCGATGACGATAAACCAGTTGTTTTCGCGAGCTTCGCCAAAAGAAAGGCCCGAAGGAATGGGCGTCCACAAATCCGTATCCCGGTCGGGAAACAAAAAGGACGAAGGCATAACGCCAACGATGGGATAGAGATGGCCGTCGAGGCGCAGGTTTTTTCCGATAACGGCGGGGTCAGCGTTAAAACGGCGATGCCAAAAGCGATCGCTAATCAGGACGGCGGAAGGCCCGTGGATGGTCTCTTCCTCGGGAGAGAATTCGCGGCCGAGAGCGGGTAGAACCCCCCACACCTGGAAAAAACAAGAGTAGACCAAGGCTTCGGTGACTTTTTCGGGAAGCGGGCCGGTGGACTCGGAAATATTCTCGGTGTAGTAACCGGTGAGGCCTTGAAAGGTGGAGTTGAAGCGATTCCAGTCGTCGAGACGAACGGGTGCCACTCCAGTCAGGACAGCGGGGCTTTTGGAATTGTGCTGCTCAACGAGCATGAGCTGCCCGGCATCGGGGAAAGGCAATGGCTTTAGGAGGATGGCGTCGATGGCGGAGAAGACAGCGCTGTTTGCGCCGATGCCGAGTGCGAGCGTGAGGACGACGGTGGCAGAGAAGGTGGGAGACTTGCGAATGAAGCGGAAAGCGGACTTTAGATTGGCGACAGTAGCATCGAGAAGCCGGACGCGGTAAACGTCACGTACGTCTTCTTTAACTTGTTCTGGGCCGCCAAATTCCAGGATGGCGCGGCGGCGGGCTTCTTCGGGAGTCATTCCCGCGGCGATATTCGCTTCTGTGAGTTCTTCGATGTGGAAGCGGAGCTCGGAATTCATGTGCGAATCGGAAGCGCGTTTGGGTAAGAAGGATTTCCACCAAGGCATGAGGGACTCCTACTGGGCGGTTTGCAAAATATTGGCGACCGCACCGGCGAGGCGATTCCAGTTCGATTCCTCGCTCTCTAGTTGCTTGCGGCCTTTCGGGGATAATTTGTAGAACTTGGCCTGGCGGCCTTTTTCGGAGGCGCCCCACTCGGATTCAAGCCAGCCGCGCTTTTCAAGGCGATGGAGGGCCGGGTAGAGGGAGCCTTGTTGGACTCGCAGGACTTCTTTGGAGATTTGGCGGATGCGGAGGGAGATGCCATAGCCATGGATGGGGCCGAGCGCGACGATTTTGAGGATGAGCATGTCGAGGGTGCCTTGGAGCAGGTCTGATTTTTCGATGGGCATGGCGTCTCCTAGACAATCGACATATTAGGATGGGGGATAGGTAGAATGTCAAGGAGAAAGAAAAACAGTCAGCGTTGGCGCGGATTCGAAGAGGAATCCATCGTTAAGAGCAGATTTATGTTTCGCGCCTTGCGCGGAGCAATACGGTTAGGAGTTCCAGGCAACGCGAGAGAGTTGCTCCTTGCGAGACTGCCATTCGGCGCCTGCCAAGATGCGCGGGGCGACGTCGATCAAGCGGGGAACCAGCCGAAAGATAGTGGCGGCGGTCCAGGGAGCGCCACTACGAGTGCGGTAGTCGCGGACGTTTAGGGCGTCTGCCATGCTCGTGAAGGAAACGTCTTGAACGATCAGCTCGGCTAGAAATTTGAGGGTCTGCATCTCGAGCGGGTCATCTTCGAGGTGATGGCAGTCCGTGGCGATGCGCAGGCCAAAGGGGATCTCCTCGGAGGGGATAGCTTCCTCAGGCGGTTCGGGAGTGGCGGAGGTCTCGACCTCACGTTCCCATTCGAGAGCGACGAGGGTCCAGCCAGCGTCATGCATCTTTGACAGATACATGGAAGTGGGGAGGATGGTGACCTTTTCCCGGATTCGTTCGTGCTTTTTCATGGGCGCCTCCTGGACCAGGAACTCGCGATGGGAGCAAGATTCAAGCTTGAAGAGATGGGCAATCCGATAGCCGAATACGTGGCGTGTCCAAGCGATAGATAAATAAGGCGTTATGAGACGATGAGGCTGCCAGCAAGGCGTGCCAGCGTGCGTTCATGGGACGCAAATGTCGCGTTGCCGGACACTTGGAAGTCGGCTTTGCGGGACGAACTTTAGAAAATGAAACTTCTTGACCATCCTGGGGGTTAAAAGCGTATGATTTGCCGGTCGTTGAACCCCCCGCAACGTTCGCTTCAACATCCCTGCCCGGAAGGTATCTCGGTGCCCCATGGATAGCGCAGTGCGTCGCTTGGAAGATCGTTCTCCGGTGCACGTGACCGTGGACTTATCTGGGTTGGATGTGCACACAGCGGCTCAACAAGGAGTGACGGAAAACGTGAGCGCACGTGGAGCGCGGGTGCTGACCAGTAAGCCGTGGCAGCCGAACGATCATGTGAGGGTGAGATCGCTCTTGGGAAACCTGAGGTCAAGAGCGCGTGTGGTTTATTGCCAGCCGCTGGGAAGCGATTCCTTCGCGATTGGGCTGGAGTTGTTCGTTAGTGTAGGAGAATGGACGATGCCGCAAGCAGCTAACCGGCGAACCCCCTGAGCTGCGTCGCGAGATAAAGGCTGCGAAGGTTCCGAGAGACTCGTGCGGAGCGATTCACGGCGAATCGCTCGCGCAGATGTCCCAAGGCTTGAGGCATTACGAATTCGGCATCCTCTTACTCATGCTTGCTTGTGCCTACCGAGGCGCAAGTTTCGTGCCGTCAGCCCGCGACCGAAAAAAAACGGCGGTAAGCCGCTATGAGCTGCTAATGGTTGCCGTTATTGGGTTATGTAAGACGGGTCGCCAGGGATGGCTCCGCCGGGCAGCACGAGGCGGTTGCAAGCCAAGCGAAACGCTTCGTACCAAGTGCGCGTGAAGCTAGCGACGAGTTCCTCAACGGTACAACCGCCGATGTTGATTCCTGAGTGAACGATTTCTCCCCATGTGTGGACGCGAGTGCCTTCCAAGGGAAGCTCTTCAAAAGTGACCCACTGGGCCATGGCGACGCCGATGGCGTGATCAATCCATCCCACTTTCTTTCCTGGCACGCATGTGGTAATGACGTGGTCGATGAGGGCATGCACGGGCCGGAGGATTTCGATTTGAAGGCGGCTGCCAGGTTCCCAGGGGTAGCCGTCCATCCAACGGATTTGGCCATAGACGTTGGCGAAATTGTTCCAGCGGTGAAGATCAGAAAAAACGAGCCAGGCGAGCGCAGGGCTAGCCTTGGTAATGACGGTATATTCGAATCTTGCCATAACGTGGTACTGAATTCTCCTTGCTGAGTTGTGTTATTGGGGGCCGAGCCAACCGCACGAGCGGGGGGCGAAGGAAAGTTATACGTTGTTTCTTTAACGCTGTCAAGCATATAATTGCAGTGTTAAATGGGTTTAATAGAGAGGAGAAAAAAGAGACCGGAGATGCCGCGAAAAGCTGACGAACGTCTAGAAGGACGAATTGTGGATGCCGCGTACCAGCTCTGGAGCAAGGGCGGGGAACACGCGTTGACGATGCGAGCGGTGGCAAAAGCGGCGAGAACGACAACGCCGACGCTCTACGAGAGGTTTAGCGACAAGCATGATCTGATCAACTTTCTGCGCACGCGAGCGAGGCAGAGGATGTTCGCGGCGCTGCAACCCGCCAAGACAACGATGGAGGCGTGCCGGCTGGGGCTCGAGTTCACTGTGGCAAACGGAAACGAGTACCTCTTGTTGACGTCGGATTGGGCGGAGCGGCTAGGGCGCAAGGAACCGATGCCGTCGTTTGAGCTTGTGAAGACCAGGCTGGCGGAGGATCTCGGTGGCGTTGCGGCAGATTACGCACGTCCGGCGTTGGCGCTCGTTGCGATGGTGCACGGAACGGCCATCCTGCTGTTGGGCGAAGGAGTTGAGGCAAAGATTGCGAAGGAATTCAAAGAGGCCTGCCTGGAGGCATGCCAGGCACTGATCAAGTGCGCTGGGAAGAAGATTGGCGGCGCCGCGAAACGCTGAAAATTGGAGAATGTCGCGCGGATCGCTGGTGGTTCTCGATCGTGCCCGTGCGGGGCGCGCTCATCCGCTGCAATCTTGTGCGAGATTTGGATTCGGACAGGATCCGCGGAGGGATCTACCGACTCAATTTGTGGCTCCGACTAAGGCTGGTACAGCGCGGCGTTTGGCTTTGATAAGGACGTCAACGGAATCGGGACGGCCATTCCAGAAATCGAGTCGGATGCGGCCATCGGTGAATTGCTTGACGGTCGCGGGGATGGCACTGGCGGTGAGGTACCAGCCAGTGGGTAAAACGACGGCGTTGCGTGCCCTGCCCAGGCTGCGGTCGAAGATCAGTTCGTCGCTGTCGAGGCGATAGCTGGTGGGTGCCGTATAGGTTTCGGAAATGCGCAGACGGACGGACTGGCCCTTTTTCACTGGCGGGAAGGGAATCAGGACAACTTGTGTTGTGGGGGTGACGGGTTCACCTGCATCGATTTTGGCGGCTGTGAGATCGGCGCCGGTCATTAACTTGGTCGAAAGTTTTTCTCCAGTGTCCATGATGTAGGCGGAGGGGTTGGAAACCGTGCTGCCTTCGCGAACGACATTCAGGTATTTGTCGGCGCCTTCGTGAGATTCGGTGTAGTCATGGTAGAGGCTGAAAGCGTGAGTTTCAGGCTGCTGGAGGAAGTACACGATGTCGCGGTCCTGGTGGGCGCGTTCGGAGAGGCGAGCTCGCTCCGTTTCTCCTTCAAAAGGTGATTCCCAACTGCGGGCTTGTGTAGAAGGATGAGGTGCGGCGGCGGTTCCGGCTTGCGCGCCGAGCTTGGCGCGAAGAATTAGCGTGGCTTCACCCGAGTCGGCGTCCATGAAGCTTACGGCGATCCGGCCGTCCGGCTCCTGCAGGATTTGCGAAGGGACATTGCAGCTCACCAGTTCGTAGCCGGCTGGCAGTACGATTTTGTTGCGCTTGATGCCGAGCGGGCGATTGAAAACGATGGCATCGCCGTCACGGTAATAGCTTTTTGCGTCCTTATAGGTTTTGAGGATAAGGATGCGGCCCTGGCCATCTGGAGGGACGGGACGAGCCAGCGAAATCTTGATGTAATTGGTATCGGCATCCGCGTCCACCATGAGGGCGTCCTTGCGCGCTTCCGCGCCGCTGACGACCTGGAAATGGAGAGGCTCGCCAGTCATGGAATCGAAAACAGACTCATCGCTGGCGGCACTGCCTTTGCGAATGGGGTTGTAGAAAAACTCGGCGCCAGGCGTCGTGGCCGTAACCTCGTAATGGATTTTAAAACTCGCGGTATCCGGAGAAAGCAACTCGTAGCGCGTATACTCATCTGTTTCGGTTTGGCTTGGCGAGCGGGGAACTGCCGCAGAAGGCGCTGGGGATTGTTGGGCGCGCAGAGCGAAGCAACCAGATAGTACGAGGAGGGTAGCCGCGGATAGAAGCTGTTTGCGCATGAAGTTCCTCCTGGTTTGCGGCGCGGGCGCCGATATGGAACATGCATCATGCTCGACCTGGAGGGGACTGTAAATAGCGAGGGACTGCTCCGCCGTGAGGAAATGGAAATGAATGGCGCCGTCAAGCCGGGTGAGCCGGGAACTACGTTGAGGATAAGAATCAGAAAACCGAGAGGAAAAACGCCGGCCCAGAAGGTAGAATCACTTGCCGGTGAAGTGGAGGAGAAAATAGATGGCGAAAAAGCTGAGTGTTGAGGAAGCACGATTGATTCTTGAGTTGTACGACTTGAGACGCGAACCGGAGATGCGGAAGGCGCGGCGGTGGTGGACGGCGACGTTTTGGCCGAAGGACGCGGACGATTTCATGAAAACCGCCATGACGATGGGAACGGATGAAAACAATTGGTTGAGACAGGTGCTCAGCTATTGGGGAATTGCGTTGTCCTTTGTGTCGAACGGGGTGGTCAGCGAAAAGCTATTTTTTGATCCGGCGTTTTGCGGAGAGCTGTTTTTCGTTTTCGCCAAGGTGCGGCCCTTCTTGAAGGAGCTGAGAGAAAAGACAAAGAATCCCGACATGTTGCGCGCGTTTGAAAGCGTGATTCTGGGATCGAAGCTGGGACGGGCGCAATTCCTAAAGATGGAGCCGCGCGTTCAGGCGATGCGGCCAAAGTAGAGGTGTTCGGCGAGGTTCTGTTGCGAAAACTTTCTTTACAACTTGCGGTATTTGTTGTCCTTGCCGGATCGCTTTTGCTTTGTAACGTGGCCCGTGCGGATGATTGTGGGGGCGGTGTTGAGCTGCGGTTGAGCGCACCCGATGCAGCGCAAGGAAGCCTGCTTTTGGTGACGATACGCAGTGCCAAGCCGTTTGGTGAAGTGGGCGGCAAGTGGAATGATCGTGAAGTTCCTTTCTGGCGGGCAGGAGGGAAGGAGCGCTCATTAACGGGCGCGGAAGTGCGGCACGCTTTGCTTGGAGTGGATTTGCAAAAACCGGCAGGGAAGTACGAGTTCAGTGTCGCCGGTCAAATGCAAGGCGGAGAACAAGTTAGCTGCCGCACGATGGTGCAAGTGGAAGAAGGGCACTTCGCCACAGAAAATCTGACTGTAAAGAAACAGTTTGTCGAGCCGGACCCGGAACAAGTAGCGCGCGCGGAAGCGGAAACGAAACGCCTTCGCGAAATTTTTGATCGCGTGACGCCGGAACGCCTATGGGAGGGCCCCTTTCGCGTTCCGCTCGACGGAGAATTTAAGGGCACCAATTTTGGGCGGCGGCGCGTTTTGAATGGACAACCGGGATCGCCGCACACCGGCGTGGATTTTCCGGCGCCGACAGGTACGCCGGTGCACGCGGCCCAGAGCGGGCGCGTAGTGCTAGCGGAGCCGTTATATTTCTCAGGGAACACGGTCATCGTCGATCATGGATTGGGAATTTACACGTTCTACTGCCACTTTTCCGAAATCGATGCGAAAGTCGGCGACACTGTGAAAGCCGGAACGATATTGGGTAAGGTTGGAGCGACAGGCCGCGTGACCGGGCCTCATCTTCATTGGGGTTTGACGGTGGAGCGTGCGCGCGTGAATGCGCTGGACATCGTGAGAGTTCTCGGAAAAGGGTAGTTCCCGGCCAGAATAAAATAGTCTCCCAAGTTAACGCGCTATCGTTGGACGGTGTGAAGAATTTTGCATGAAGAGAGAAAAATTCTCGGTCTGATCTCGGATACGCACGGGTTGCTGCGCGAAGAGGCGTTGCGCGCCCTGCACGGTTCGGATGTGATCCTCCATGCTGGGGATGTGGGGACGCCGGAAATTCTTGATGCGCTAAGGAGCCTGGCTCCTGTGATAGCGGTGCGCGGGAATGTAGATACGGGAGGTTGGACGAAGGCATTGCCCCTCTCGGAAGTCATTCAGGCCGGTCCCGTGTGTATCTATATGTTGCACATTTTAAATGATTTGGACATCAATCCCGTCGCTATGGGAATCAACATTGTGGTGTGCGGCCATTCCCATGAACCCAGTCAGTCCGAGAAGGACGGCGTGGTGTACATAAATCCCGGGAGCGCTGGTTCCAAACGCTTTCAACTGCCCGTGACAGTGGCAAGGTTGGACCTCGGAATAAGGCCGTGGAAGGCCGAATTCGTCCACCTTACCGATAAGGGATAAACGCTACCTCGTGGGCGTGTCCGTAAGCAACAGATTATAAGCGAGTTATTTTCTGGAAAGTTCGCGATTAGGGCACCAGATCGGAGTAGCTTGTGCGTCTATGCACAAGGGGCGAGCATTCTGTGGAAATATGAAACGAATGGACGTTGAGTTGCACTATTAAAGAGCGATGTATTCCCAAAATGGTGTTGAACTAGGCGGGGTAACGTACTACAGTACTTGGTCAATAGGGATTAATTTGGTACCGTCCCGCTATTGCTTGTAACGGGGCCAAAAAGCATTATACGAACAATGTGGACGACGTTCGTGCTTGTTTCCTCGCTCGTGTCGACCGTTCACTTCAGCGCCATGTACGCAAGAGTAGTGCTGACGCTGAAGCCAGTCCAGTATGGGCAGGCTTAGGTCCCCGAGTCATCAAGTTCAAGCGAGAGGTTAGCTTCTCTCATGGCCATACTTCACTTTCGGTGTAAAGAGCGGCGGCGGACATTGCGGGTGAGCATTACGGTCCCGATCACCGTGCATGGGCAAGATCAGAATGGCGACAAGTTTCGCGTGAAAGCGAAATCGCAATCAGTGAACCGGCACGGAGCGCTACTGCACCTGGATGAGCCCGTGGTTGTGGGTCAGATGCTGATCCTGGTAAATGAAAACAGCGACCGGACGGTGGAGTCTCGAGTGGTTTCCGTCAAGCGCGACCGCGAGAGCAGGACATACGTAGGGGTTGAGTTTGTTTCGCCGGACTCGAATTTCTGGCATATGAGTTTCCCTCTGCCCGGCGCCAGACCGCTGCGCCGCACCGCAGATTCCAAAGCCTCCGCATAAAATTGGAAAAATCAGAGATGGATGGAAATTGGGAGCCTTTTTTTCATTAAGAGGGCTTTTTCGTTTTGCGCCGCGACGTTCGGGAACGCCGCGGCGGTTCGAGGTTCTTGCGAGATCTCATGATCGAGGCTGGCTTATTGTCGGCGAGGGCTTCGCGAGTCTTCCGAGGCAGCTTGGCGACTACCAAGTCGTAGGACTCGCGCAGCAGGGGAGTTAGCTCTTCAGGCGTAAGGGCGTCCTTAGTTTCCAGAGCGACCCATTTGGCGCGAGCCAGATAGGGTGCAGGTATGATGCCGGAGCGCTCAATCAGCTCCGCGAATGTTTCGGGGGAAGCTTTGAAAGAAAGCCAAACCCCGGCGGGTTCGAGCGCCGCGACGGCGTGAATCTTGCCAGCCACCTTGAAAACGAGAGCGTTCCACTGAATGTGCTCGGTTGTACGCGGAAACGTGAGACATAGATCGCGAACCCAATCGATGTTCATCGGCGATCCATGCGCATGATCTGCTAGCTTCCGATTCGGCCGCGAAAGGCTATAAGCAGTCCAGTCAAAGCCACTCCAAAACACGCTCCAGAGGCCAGCAATTGGAGAACATCCACGGTATGAATGGCCGCAAATCTGGGCCTTTCCATAAGGGAAAAGAGCCCGATCATGCCGATTATAAAAGGCGCGAACGAAAAGCCTGCGAATCGCTTGAGATTGCGCATCTACTCTCCTTTGGGTGAATTAGGGGATTGCCGGGGCCCAGGCGAGGCCATCCACGCCGCGAGTGAGCTTGATCGGCTCGAGCAGCTCGTTGCCTCGCACATCGAAAACTTCAATCACGCCAGTCTGAGGACAGCTAATGAAGGCGAAATTGCCGTCGGGAGTGATCAGTAGTTCACCCGCCGCAGCCGGAATATCGAAGGACTGTTCAAGTTTGAAACTGGCTAGATCGATGACGAAGAGTTTTCCAGAGGGAGAGGCGGCCAGTAATTTGCGGCCGTCCGGCGTGGGCGAAGACGAATAGACCGTCCCCGGGAGAGGAATCCAACTCGCGATTTTGTTCGTGGTTGTATCGATGACGGCGATTCGCGGATTGTCTTGATCGTGAGTGAAGACGCGCTTGCCATCGGGCGTGATGGAAATGCGCTGTACGGTTTTCGCGATGGGGATGACGGTGATCAGAGAGCGATTCTTGAGGTCCAGGACGCTGACGCTTCCCGGGCCGACGTTGGCGGTGTAAGCGCGGCTGCCATCGGGGGAAATAATGAACATATGGGATTCCGATGCGCCGGTGGGTATTTCCGCGAGGACTTTGCGAGTGGAAGGGTCGATGACGTCAAGGGCTTTGTCGAGTTCAGCGGAGACATAAAGCATGCCGTCGGGACCAAATTCGGCGCGGTGAGGACGAATGGGCTTGCCGAGGTCGATGGAAGCTACCAGTTTGCGTTCGCGCAGATCGATGATGTCAATGGCATGGCCGTCCGTGCCAGGTTTGCCGACGCCGGAATTGCCGTAGATCGGAACATAGGCTAAGCGGGAGTCGGGCGACACGGCGACTTCGTGACCGTTGATTCCAACGGTGACTTTCATAAGTTCCTTGCGGGTCCGCGGATCGATGAGCAGGGCAGTATGATCGCCTTGGTTGGCCACAACGAGCATTCCGTGCGCCGACGAAGCAGGGTCGCGGCCGCCTCCTGCCGCCAAGGCCAATAGCATGAGGGAAGCGATCATATAAGAAATCGGAGCGGACATAGTTTGCCTCGTTTGCGAGTTTTGCCAGCGGAACAGAATGGCAAATCGCGCGAATTATAGCAGCCTGGCAGCGTGATGCCACAAAGATTCAGACGGTCCGAATTAGAGACTCAAGATCGAAAACCGGAAATCATAAACTCAAAATCACGACCAGAGAATCTGCAGCTGGCTGGTTGGTTCGGGAGTAAGATACGCCGTCGCTGCGAACACGAATTGTTGCGCGATAGTCTCGAGATTCGATGCGGAGTTATCACATGACGAGGTTTTCCGGCGTGGCTCTGATTACTTGTGGTGTGCTCGCGATTTCGAGTTTGCTCTTTTCGGGAACGCGCATGGCTAGGGTGCGTGCTGCACAGACGCCAAGTGAGGCTAAGCCCAGCGACTCTGCCACCACAAATATCGGCGAAGGAGGAGGCGACTGGGCGTTCTATGGCGGAGCGCCGGAAAATACGCATTACTCGAGCCTCATGCAGATCAACCGTTCGAATGTGAAAGAGCTTCGAGTCGCTTGGAGCTTCGATACCGGTGAACCAGGGGGACTCGAAACAACTCCCCTTGTTGTGAACGGCGTTTTGTATGGAATTACCCCGACGCAGAAGGTTTTCGCATTGAATGCCGCTACTGGCAAACTTTTGTGGAAATTTGATTCGGGGATCAAGGGCACACAGCCAGATCGCGGTCTGGCTTACTGGTCGAATGAAAAAGACAGTCGCATCCTAGTTGGTGTGATGAATTTTCTTTATGCGCTCGACACGGCTACGGGCAAGCCAATCCCAGCGTTCGGGAATGCCGGGCGGATCGACCTGCGCAGCGATTTGGGGCGCGACCCGGAAAGGCAGTCTGTCGCACTGACGACACCCGGAATTGTTTACAAGGATTTGATTATTGTTGGTGGAAGAGAACCGGAAACTTTGCCTGCACCGCCCGGAGACATTCGTGCCTACGACATACGATCGGGGAAATTACGCTGGTCGTTTCACACTATTCCGCATCCCGGCGAGTTTGGCTATGAAACGTGGCCGAAAGATGCGTGGAAGTACGGTGGAGCAGCAAATAATTGGGCGGGCATGGCGCTGGATGCGAAGCGCGGCCTTGTTTACGTACCGACCGGATCGGCTGCGTTTGATTTTTATGGCGCCAATCGCTTGGGGGACGATCTATTTGCAAATTGTTTGATCGCTTTGAACGCGGAAACCGGAGAGAGAATTTGGCATTTTCAAGGCGTGAGGCACGATGTCTGGGATCGCGATTTTCCGTCACCACCCGCGCTTGTGACAGTAAGGCGCGATGGGAAAGAGATCGATGCCGTTGCGCAAACGACCAAACAGGGATTCGTGTATCTGTTCGACCGCGTGAGCGGAAAGCCGCTCTTTCCGATCGAATATCGCAAATATCCGCCGAGCGATGTTCCGGGCGAGGTCATGGCCGACTCGCAGCCATTGCCGGCAAAACCTGCAGCATTCGCCCGGCAATTTCTCAGTGAAGACATGCTGACAAACCGCACGCCCGCGGCACATCAGTGGGCGCTCGAGAATTTTCGAAAGTTCCGCAGCGATGGACAGTTTATGCCCTTTAGCGTGGGTAAGGACACTGTGATCTTTCCTGGATTTGATGGGGGCGCGGAGTGGGGCGGCCCGGCAGTCGACCCGCAGACCGCCATTCTTTACGTGAATGCAAACGAAATGGCCTGGACAGGCGCCCTGGCGCCGGACACAGGGGAAAATAGTCCCAGAGCTCTTTATCTGAGCCAGTGCAGCGTATGCCATGGCGAGAAGATGACCGGATCGCCGCCCGCGATGCCTTCGCTTGTCGGTGTCGGAGGCCGGCTGTCCGCGCAACAAATCGCCGCAACGATCAAGAGTGGGAAAGGAAGAATGCCCGCGTTCACGAACTTTGACGATGGGCAGATTTATGCGCTGGTCGATTTTCTGACGAGCGGGAACTCCAAAGAGTTGCCGAACTCGGAAGTCTCACCACCGATTATGAAATACCGTTTTACCGGTTATCACAAGTTCCTGGACCCGGATGGTTATCCCGCAATAGCGCCGCCCTGGGGTACGCTTAGCGCCATCAATCTGAACACCGGCGAATACGTTTGGAAGATAAACATGGGCGAATATCCGGAGCTTGCCGCAAAGGGTCTGAAAGATACCGGGACGGAGAATTACGGCGGACCGGTGGTGACGGCGGGAGGGCTGGTTTTTATTGCAGCCACAAATTACGACAAGAAAATCCGAGCGTTTGATAAAACGACGGGCGAATTATTGTGGGAAACCAAGCTGCCTTACGCGGGTAACGATACTCCGGTAACGTACGCCATTGATGGACGGCAATACGTCGTGATTGCAGCAGGAGGCGGCAAAGATCTCAAGTCGCCCTCGGGCGGAGTGTACGTGGCGTTTGCACTGGCGAAATAGAGTGGGAGCGCCGACCTGGCGCGGGGCCCAACAGGAAAGCGACGAGCGTGATAAGGCGGCTCAATACCCAGGGGGTTCTCTGATTGAGCGCTGACCGAAAGATTCTTCTGTTCATGTTCCGGAAGATGACTTAAGACAGATACAGAACGGCTGCGCGCGTGAGCCGGGCAGGCCTCTTTGGCGCATTCGCCGGGAACTGGTTGGCCAATTCACCACGGCGAATGTGCGGACGGTAGATCGAGGTACTTAAGGTAGTCCGAGCCTCTAATCGGACGAGGAGGAGTAGTTTATGAAGACGAGAATTCTGATTGCAATTGCAATGGTGGCTCTAGTCGTAGCATTTGCCTACACGGCGTCGGCCCCTGCCGCGCCGAACGCAGCCAAAACGAATGCTTTGCCGGCGGCGGCTCCGCAGCCCACTGCTGTGCCAGCCACTCCCGCAGCGGAACCGCATCCAGAAATTCACGAAGCGATCAACTCATTGCGGCACGCTCGGGAACATTTGGATCACGCTGCACATGACTTCGGTGGCCATAAAGTAGAAGCCATCGGGGCGATCGACAATGCGATTCACCAGCTCGAAATCTGCCTGAAATACGACAGGTAAGATCCGAGCAACACTCGAGGGTCTCCTAAGGCAGCGGCTTGCAGCGTCAGGTGCAAGCCGCTGCTTTTCGTTTTTGGAGCTGGAAAGCCGGGAGATTTACCCAGGTTTATGCTAGGGTCTGCCACTACCGCGGTCAGACTGTTCGAAATGGATGGTCGCATGCCGGAGCGATGCAGTCTAAAGAGGCGTGACCCGGTGGAGTTCGAATGAAGAAGTACCTGCTCGACACCAATGTTGGTGCCGAATTGAGGAGCCTAAGTCTCACGGCCGCGGAATAGTTTGTTTGAGAATTGCGAGGCGAGCAAATACGCCTCTCGGCATTTACATTTGTAGAAATGAGAAGAAGAGTTGAACTAAAAAGACCTCAAGATCGTATAAAGGCATAGGAGATTGAAGCATCTGTGGAAAGCTTGGCGCGCTCTAGCCATATCTTGCCCGTGGATTCAGTGTGCTTTCGCGAATGGGCACGCCTCATGGAAGGAAAACAAGGGCATCTGCTGGAGGATGCGATGATCGCGGCGACTGCACGAATCCACGGGATGATAGCCGCCACACGGAATGAACGGGACTTTTCGCAATTCGAAGTGCGCGCCCTGAACCCATTCCGGGTTGAAGGCGCGACGGTCTCTGATCGGTAGCCAAGGCTGATTGACCCGCCCCGCAGCGGCGAAGTAGGATTTTCCGAACCTGGGCCCAGCAAGAGCGCTCGCGCGAATAAGGAGACTTTGTGTATTGCTCAAAATGTGGAAGCGAGATTTCTCCGACGACGGCGTTCTGCTCGACTTGTGGCCAGGCAATTTCCAGCGTGGTGCCAGCACTCCCGTCTCTATCACCTGTTGTGCCGGGTCCGCCTGCACCGATTGTTCCAACAATATGGGTTACGGCGGCGTGGAGTATGCCGGCTTCTGGTTGCGGTTTGTGGCTTACATCATTGATGGCATCGTTTCTTGCATCGCCTTTGTGATCCTTCTGATTCCGCTCTTTGTATTGACGGGCGCTGGGGCGGCACTCGGCAGAATCATTTCCGGCGAGGACGTAGGCGATGATGTGAGCGCTTTCCTGGGAGCTGGATTTATCCTCGGATTCTTTGGAATTATTCTCGTTGTAAGCTGGCTGTACTACGCGCTTTCAGAGAGCTCTTCCTGGCAAGCTACGCTGGGCAAGAAAATTCTTAACTTGAAGGTGACCGACATGACCGGGCAGCGCATCACTTTTGGCCGTGCTTCGGGGCGCTACTTCGCAAAAATCATCACCGGGATGATTCCTCTTCTCATCGGGTACATCATGGCGGGCTTCACCGAGAAAAAACAAGCTATTCACGACATGATCGCGAGCTGCCTGGTCCTGCGTAAAGTCTAGAGCCATCTTCCAGATGAGTCTGCGGGGTTCGGATTGCGGCGGCCACATTAACTCACGCGTGGCGGACGGATTCCATCGGATCGGCCCGCATCCACGGCCGCGCCGCGGAATACGCGGTGAGCATGGTCATACCTCCCATAATGAGCGCGACCGCAAGAAATACGAACCATTCGACGGGATGAATTCCATACAGCAGCGAACGCACGAGCATGCTGGCGATGATTCCGCCCAAAATTCCCAGGACCACGCCTGCAGCCGTCACCACGCTCGTCTGACGCAAAATCATTCTCCAGAGATCGCGTGGCGCTGCGCCAAGCGCGACGCGAATGCCCAATTCCTTTTTTCTTTCGCTGACGGAGTAGAAGACTGCTCCGTATAGCCCGATCGCCGCGAGGATAAATGCCAAACCGCCGAACGCGCCAGTGCAGACCAGCGTAATTCGCGGGACGTACAGCGAGAGATCCTTCCAATCATCCATCGTCAATGTTTGGAAAGAAAGTTGAGAGTCCAACTTCTTGAGCGCTTCGGACATCGGCGCGAGCCACTGACGCGGGTTGCCTCGTGTCCGCGCCATAAGATAGACAGCAGGCTGGTAGCGCTGATTCAAGTCGAAATACATGAAGGGGCGGGCAGGTTCGTCTATATCAATATATTTGCCATCACCAACGACACCCACGACAGTTTCAACTTGATTGCCGGTATCAATTCGCACTGTCTTGCCTATGGGATTTTGTCCGGGCCAATATTTCTCCGCCATCAGGTGATTGATGACAATCACGGCGGGGCCCTTGGTAGTGTCCGCCGCGCCGAATGTGCGCCCCGCAAGCAAGGAGACTCCTAGGGTGGAAAAATAATTCTCGTCAACGGCCACCGACGAAATGCTGGCCACCTGCTGGTTTGTCGCGGATGAGCCTTCCACGTGAACCTGTTCTGGATTTCCATCGTCTTCGCTAAGAGGAATGTCGCTGGCAAGGGCAATCGACTTCACGCCATAGATTTGCGCGGCCGCGTCCCGCATTCTTACGTACATTTGTCGGCCCTGCTCTTCGGGGTAGCCGTTAGCGTGCAAATCGAGGGTCAAAATCGCAAGGTTGCGGGCAGAAAATCCCAGATCTACGCTTTCGAGATTGCGCAAACTACGAAAACACAAACCGACACCTATAAGCACCACGGTGCAGACGGCTACTTGGATGGCCACCAGCGATTGACGAATCCTCCCTTTGCGCGTTCCACCAATCGCGAGCTCCCCGCTCAGAGCTCCCGCGAGATTAGGAGCTGAGGAGTAGAGTCCTGGCACCAAGCCCGTGGCAAGACCGACGACAAAAATCAGCGCGATGGTCGCAGCGGCGACTCGGATGTCCGGCCGAAAATCAATCGTCAAGGGAAGCAATCCAATGCCAGGGATGTAGGGCTTGAATTGCATCAATTGTCGAAGGCCAAGATAGGCCAGCAAGAAGCCAAGTACTCCACCGCCGGTGGCGATCATCGTGCTGTCGAGCAAGAGTTGGCGAGTCAGGCGGGCGCGAGTCGCTCCCATCGCCGCGCGTACCAGGATTTCGTGACGGCGCGCGCCTGCCAGAGCAAGCAGTAGATTGGCGACATTCGAGCAGGCTGCAAATAGGACCAAAGCGACAATCGCGAGAATGAGGGCCGAGATGATCTTTGCGGAGGAAACCGAGTCTACGGGCAGCATGCTCATTTCTGTCAGCTGAGCGATGCGGTCTTTGTCGGTCTTTGGGTAAGCCGCAGCGAGGTGCGCGGATAGAATGCGCAGATCCGCCCGAGCTTGAGGGCGCGTCACGCGAGGCTTCAATCGGCCAACGAGATACAGAAACCGGTTACTGCGGTCCGCGCGCCAATCTTGTGCTTGTTGATTCGTCGAAAAGTTCGTGGAGAGTGGATACCAAAGATCGGGAAGATCGCTGAATATGGTTCCAGCAAAACCCTTTGGCGCGACTCCGATGATGGTTAGCGGCGTGTGGGCGGAATTGCCGCCCGGGTAGGACCCGCCGACTGTTACGGTCTTTCCTACAATGTTCGAGTCAGCGCCCAGCCATCGCCAGTAGGAGTAACTGAGGACGGCCAGCGCGGATGGCTTGTCGTCATCGCCCCGGGCAAACACCCTCCCTAGAATGGGTTTTACGCCAAGAACAGAAAAATAATTATCCGACACGGCATTTGTGAGCCCATATTTGTTCCGGTGATCGAAAGTGATGAGGCCTGCCGAAATCGAATACGGGAATGCCAGGACGCCCGAAAAGACGTGATTATTGTCGCGATAATATTTGTAATCTTCATAGCAGACACCGCCGAACTCTTCCGATGGCGTGGACGTGTAGACCGACACGAGCCGGTCGGGGGCGGGAACAGCCGGAGGGCGCAACAACAGGGCATTGAAGATGCTGAACCCCACCGCCCCGGCCGCCATCGCTATCGCTAAGGAAAAGACGGCGATGGAGGTGAGTTTCCAGTGCTTTCGTAGAATGCGCAGCGAAAATCGGATACTGGACCAGAGCGCCATGTTGCCCTCCGTCACGAGGCTCGCATAGGGTCGAGCCGTTCTTTTGCCAGATGCAACACAAGGATTTGGAGTTGCCGCAGCCCTCTTCAGCTAGCCAGCTTGTCAGAGTCCTTTTTCCATCGGATAGCGCTTCTCAACCCAATCAGTTGCAAAACTTGTCGGGAGAAGAAGGACTCGCACGTGAGTGAAACCCAACTCGTGAAGTGCCGCATAAGCTGGCCGGATGTTGGGGCAGTGATCAAAAGGGCAGCAACCACAGTAGATGACCAAATTCGTTGAACGGGGCAGACTAGCAAGCCATATTTTCAATTCCGCGAGGCCTTCTTCCTTGGAAGCCGTGCCATGAAAAGACGCCCCTGGGATGTGGCCGCCCTCGAACAGCGTTCGAAAGCCTACGTAGACGATTGTCGGAGTACTTCCAGCCTTGCCCGCGCCAAGTTCGCGCATAAGGTCGCTGGCGCGCAGGATTTGAGAATTGTTCCACGGATCCGCTGATTTTTCCTGGTTTGCGGCGCTGCTCTGAGCGGGCAGAAGGAGCGATGCAAGAGGCAACACAGCGGCAAAACCAAACCCAAAGAGGACGGCGTATCTGCAAAGTTTGGCAAGGAAGAACATGACGGAAAGTCTCCGGGCAAGATTGTAGAACCAAATCGCGCCAGCGGCGACGAATTACAGATTGTGCGTGCAGGCAAGATCCCCGGATGGTGCCGTACGCTTATTTTTTGAGGTCTGCGCGCGTGCGCTGCAGTTTGAGGGCGGTGGTCCGCAAGGTTTCCGGCACATTCTTATTGGACGTCAACCTTTTTAGGTCTGTGCCGTTCACCATGGGCAGCATGTGGAGGGAGACGTCGAGCGGTGTCTTTGGATTGTTGAGAAGGTTGCGCACCACGGTGTAGTTCTTTCGAAACTTGCGATTGCCGGCGATGAGCCGGAGAATCTCGTCCGTGAGGCTAGTCATGGCGGCGAAGGCTTCGACCTCCTGATCCGTGAGACGAGGCGATTGCAGGACGGCGCGCTGGACAACCTTGTTCGAGTCGCGAATGAGCGTGCGGCGCGCTTCTGAGGCGCCTTTGATCGCGAACTGCACGCGTTCCGAAACATTCATCTTTGCGACGCGCTGAATGAGCGTTATGCGTTTAGCGGCGTCAGGTTCCGCTTCAACGGCCGCTTCCGCAAGAGCGGCTTCGTCAATCGCCGAGCCAAGCAGTTCGTGGAGCTGATGCTTCTGGTCCGCGGTGATCGCCGAAGAGTGCTCGAGAGCGGCGGCGAGCGCCGGGGATTCGCTCACACGTTCTAACTCTTCCATCAGCGCACTGATCCCCAGGGAAGAAAGATGGCGTGCAATGGGAATCAGATATTCTGCCGAGCAATTCTTGTTCTGTACCATTGCATCACACACGCCGGGTTTATCGGCGAGGTGTTTTCCCGCGTAAGCGAACAACGCGTGGACGGCCTTCTCGCGCTTCAGCGCTTCTACAAAAGCTTCCGCAGACTGAGAGAGAATGGCCTCCTGCGCACGCCCGGCTACCATTTCATCGGCATCACCGGCGAGCACGGCCAAGATTTCCGCGCGATCCGGGGGTGAGAGATGCGCCCCGCCCGAACAAACCGCGATCTTTCGCTCGCGGGGGGCACGGCCTGCGCGAAGGTCTTCGATGACTTCAGGGCTGAGTGGTTCCACCGGACGCTTGCCTCAAATCTTTCTGACTGAGCAGTATTGTACCGGAGGTCCCCGGAGTTCCAACCGGCGGCATGGCTCGCCCGTTCAATTCCAGCAACACCGCGGAGGAATCTGCCGCGGTCACCGCAAACTGCTGCTTGGCGGAAAAGTGCCGTGTGTCCCCGGCGGGGAGTTCGGCATCAAGCAGCAACGCGCCGTCCGCCAGGATGCGCACGCGCGTGGCGGCGGAAGCGGAGACAGTAAGGTCCAGTGGAACAATCGCTGTAGTGATCGCCGGAGCCTTAGAAGGGATCTGGGCAGCCACGAACTGTGTCTGTGCTGCTGCCGAGGTTTCCAAATGTTGTTGTGACGGCAGCAAAGCAGAGGAGGCAGCTCGTTTCGCGGCGCGGTGAGCGGAATAGCGCCGCCAGCCATAAATTCCGCCGGCAATTAGCCCGCCAAGCACGGCGAGCAATGCAAGCACTGCGAGTATCGGAAGCCATACTGGCGGGCGAGGGATTTTGTTTTCGTAAGGCTGTGGGACAGGCAAGCTTTGCTCGCCGCGCGCGAGGTCATATTCGGCGAGCAGGTTTTCTTCGTCGAGGCCCAGGAAACGGGCGATGGCGCGCACAAATCCACGGTTGAAAATGCCGCCGGGGAGTTTTTCCCATTCTTCATTTTCCAGGGCTTCGAGGAAACGCGAGCCGATGCGCGTGGCACCGGTGACTTCTTTAAGCGAAACTTCGCGCATCTCGCGCTCGCGCTTAAGGCGTTCGCCAAAATTTCCCCTGGCCATGAATTGAAACCTGTCCTCGCCGATACACGTAGGGCAGTGGAGCGATCGGACTACACGGTGATCGCAAACTAGCCGGCTGTGGCAGGCGCCCCTTTTCTCTTGATGATCGCTGCTCGGGCGCTGAGGTGCGACCGTAAGACGGCTCACCCGCGCGCGAATGTGTGAACAAATTCCGGCCCGCGCAACGCGCAAAAATCCCCTCGACGAAACTATAGGCGGTGTTGCGCAGGAGTGTCAAACAACGCGAATGAAAGTGCGCAATCATCGCGCGCGGCGATACCTCTGTGTTGCCGACTATGTGCCTGGCAACTGCGCCCGCTGCGGAAAGCATTCCGCCCGCCAGGTATCGAGGAAACGATCTCACAGCGCTTTGTTAGATGGCCGTACAGGCACCCGGTACGTCCTGTACCTGGCGATGGCAAGATAGCCACGCCTGTACTACGAGATTCTTGCACCCCTTTTTGCGACACGCCTATACTGGCAAAGATTCGTGGACCAGCCTCGAATCGCGCTTGTGGTGTTGTCTTCCGCGGCGGTGAAAGTCTGGCCTTTAAAAATCTTAAACTAGGGATTAATCGAGCGTGGACGAAGTAAAGCAGTTTCCGGCCGTGGAACGCCGCCGCAATCCCGCGGTTTCCGGCGATCAACGCGAAGCGGGCGAAGTCGCCATCTTCCAGGAGTTGGGGAAGGCGCTGACTTCTTCTCTGCAGCTCGACCAGGTTCTCCGCACCATCATGGAGAAAATCGACGAGTTCCTACGCCCGGATAATTGGTCACTGCTCCTGCTGGACGAGTCCAAACAAGAACTCTATTTCGAGCTGGCGGTCGGCAAGGCTTCCCAAGCGCTGAAGGACGTTCGAATCAAGATTGGCCAGGGGATCGCCGGCTGGGTGGCTGAACACGGTGAAACAGTGGTCGTGCCGGACACCACGAAAGATACGCGCTTCTTTGGACAGGTGGACGAAAAAACAAAAACGGAAACACAATCGATCGTCGCCGTGCCCGTCAAATTCCGCGATACATGCCTGGGTGTCATCGAGCTGATCAATTGTTTTGGTCCTGAAGGTTTTGACGAGCGCGACCTGAAGCTGCTCGAGGCGCTCTCTGACTTTGCCGCGATTGCGCTCGAAAACGCCCGACACGTGAAACGAATTCACGAGCTGACCATCACGGACGACTGCACCAGTCTCTATAACGCCCGGCACATGGGCTTCATCCTCGAGACCGAGATCTACCGCTCTCAACGCTACAATTATCAATTTTCGCTGGTATTCATCGATCTCGATCATTTTAAACAAGTGAATGACACACACGGCCACCTCGTCGGCTCGCGCTTGCTCGCGGAAATCGGCAATGCGCTCAAAGCCCATTGCCGCTTGATCGATTTTGCGTTTCGCTACGGCGGCGATGAATTTGTGATTCTCCTGCCGCAAACCTCGAAAGACAATGCGCTCAATGTGGCCCGCCGCCTCCACAAGCTCATTCGCGAAACCGTGTGGCTCGACCCTGAGGGGTTAAGCATCCATGTGACGCCGAGCTTAGGGGTAGCCTCCTATCCCACCGATTCGCGAACCAAAGAGGGGCTGCTGCATCTCGCCGATGAGGCCATGTACCTGGTGAAGAACACGAACCGAGATAGCGTGGCGGCGGCAAATATCGGCATCTTGCCGGATACGACCACGGCAGCCGCCGAAACAGCCGGGTAGCATTTTTTCGCGCTCGCTGTTGCTTCTCTGCAGCTTCTATACAGTCCCCCGGAATTTTGCTTAACTGAATCTATGCGAAGAAGCGAAGCAGCGCGGTATGCGCGCTGGTCCGCGGCAGTGGCCCTGCTGTTGGCCTGTCTAACGGCTGGCGTGTACCTGAAGCGCGGCTGGCAGAGAATTATCGAACGGAGGAAAGCGCCTCCGCCCGCGCCGCTGAACGTCGAGAAGGAATCCAGCGGGCTGACATTTTCGAAAATGGATGGTCCCCGCAAGATTTTCACCGTCGAAGCCTCCAAATCCACCGACTTCAAGGATATGGAAGCCAGCCTGCTCGAAAACGTGAAAGTGACAATATTCGGTAAAACTGGCGAGCGGCACGACACCATGCAAACGCAAAGCTGCCAGTACGGAAAAGGAAGTGGGAGTATCACTTGCAGCGGAGAAGTTAAGATCGATTTGGAGAGCGCGGCGGACGCTGATCATGCCGCAAAGGATCCCACACTCCCGTCGCAGGTCGTGCACATCGATACTCGCGGCGTGATTTTTGACCGGGCCTCCGGCGCCGCAAAAACCGATCAGCCCGTGATTTTTACGTTTCCAAACGGGAGCGGCGATGCCGTGGGAGCAGTTTACAACTCTGAGGAAGGGACGCTGAATCTACTGCGGAACGTCAAGCTGAAACTCCGGTCGCCCCCAAGATCGGATACCGGAAGAACGCCCGCAAAAGCTACAGGCAGCGAGGAAGTGCAAGTCACGGGCAGCAGCCTGGATTTTGGCCGTGATGAGAGAACGATTCATATCCTGGGCCCGGCCGAGGCCGTCTCGCGCACGGCCCGATTGACTGCCGGGGCGCTCACTCTCGAAATGGATTCGACTTTTCGCGCGCGCAGGCTCATCGCCGTTGCGGGAGAAAATGGCAAGCTCCCGGAACTTACTTCGCAACGCGGCGCGGACTCTCTACTTCTTGATGCGGACACGATGACGGCAGTGTTTTCTCCGGGGGGCTGGGTCACTCGAATGGATGGAAAGGGAAGTGTGCGCGGGTCTCGTCATGGCGAGCTCGAAGAAGACGAATTTCACGCTGATGCGGCCTCGCTCGATCTCTGGCCCCGCGTGAATCAGGCTAAAGAGATGAATCTCACGGGAGGAGTCTTGTTGAAGACCCGCATGAACAAGAACGGCGATACGCGAATTCTTCAGACCGGCGTACTGCGCATGGAGTTCAGCGAAGGAAAAGAGGGCGAGGCCGGCAAGCCTACCAGCGCTGAGACTCTTACCGCGGGCACAATGGAATGGACGGACGCAGCGGTGCAAGCAAATACCTCACCCACCCGCATGAAATTGCAAGCGGACAAGCTGCAACTGGCATTTGGTCCTCTAGGTAAGCCGAAGCAGCTCGATGCCACGGGCAATGTAGAAACAGAGCGCGCTACGAATGGCCACCCCATCCAGACGGCTACCGCCAAGAGCGGAATCGTACAACTGCTTGCGACTGGTGGATGGTCGCAGATGGATCTGCAAGGGGATGTGAAGCTGAAAGAGGCGGACCGGAACGCGCAGGCTGACCACGTGACGTTTCTGCGCCCCGCTCAGTCGGCGAGTTTGACCGGGCATGCTGTCGCACGTGACGCCACCACCGAGACCCGCGCTCCGAGAATTCAGTTTGCAAGTGTAAGCGGCGACATCCACGCGGAAGGCGGCGTGCGTTCCACGGATTTTTCCCCCAACGGCGATGTGGTTCATCTCGCCCAAGTGCCGGCCAACATTACTTCTGACACGATGCAAGGCAATTCGAAGACGGGACGCGCCGTCTACACCGGCCGCGCCCGCCTCTGGCAGGGCGATTCCGTGCTGGAGGCCGACTCCATCGAGCTGTTGCGTGAAACAAAAATCCTAAACGCAGCCGGGAATGTACGCGCCGTCTTTCCGCAGACGCCGGCTCCTGCGGCGGCCGGCGCGCCACAAAGTTCAGCCAAGAAAGCAGCTATATGGCACATAAGTTCCGCAACGCTGAGCTACAGCGACGAAACGAACATGGCCCATCTCGAAAAAAACGTCGTCGTGCAATCTCCGGATCAAAGGATCCGCGCTCCAGAGATGGATTTGTACTTTACGCGTGGCGCCGGCAATACCGCGCACAGCACCACCGGAGCAACCGCGAAAACGGGAGCACAACAAATCAGCCGTGCTGTGGGAACGGGCGGAGTGATCGTGGATCAAGGCGGCCGCCGCGCCACGGCGGAGCGCGGTGAATACACCGCATCCGACGGAAAGTTCGTGATGAGCGGCGGGAATCCCACGCTGTACGACAGTTCCGAGGGAACCACTACCGGCCGTCAATTGACCTTCTTTTTAGCGGATGATACGATCATCGTCGACTCAGAAAATGGTTTGCGGACGTTGACGAAGCACCGAGTCGAAAAGTGACGTGGCCGCCGAGCGGCCGTTCGTGACGAGGTATGCTGAAACTCCAGGCCGTCGAGTTGAGCAAGTCGTATCGCGGTCGCAAGGTCGTGGATGACGTTGAGCTGGAGATCGGCCAGGGTGAAGTCGTCGGGCTCTTGGGACCCAACGGCGCCGGTAAGACGACTACCTTCTATATCCTAGTTGGTCTTGCTCGGCCGGACTCAGGCCGCGTTCTCCTCAATGGCGGCGAAATCACCGACCTTCCGATGTACCTTCGAGCCCGCAGTGGCATTAGCTACCTCCCTCAGGAACCCTCCGTCTTTCGCCAACTGACCAGCGAAGAAAATCTGCTCGCCGTTCTCGAAACCCTTCCTCTTACGCCCGAGCAGCAACGCGACCGCCTCGAAGAGCTTTTGGTTCAAATGGGACTCGAAACCGTGCGCACGAGCAAAGCCTACACGCTCTCCGGAGGAGAACGCCGCCGCCTCGAAATCGCCCGCTCGCTCACCCTGCAGCCCTCTTTCATACTCCTCGACGAGCCTTTTTCCGGCATCGACCCTCTAACGGTTAAGGACCTCCAGGAAATTATTAGGGATCTGAGCCGCTCAGGCATAGGCGTACTGATCACGGATCATAACGTCAGGGAAACACTCAACGTGACGGACCGCGCATACATCGTGAATCATGGCAAAATAATGGCGAAGGGCACGCCCCTTGAATTAAGCAACGATGCGGAAGTTCGCCGCGTTTATCTGGGTGATCATTTCCGGCTGAACTAAGATGCAGAACAGAGGATTCTGAAGGGATAATCGGAACCGATCATGGCCTGGCAGGGACTCAAGCTCAACCTGAGAGTGTCGCAGCGGCAGATTCTGACGCCCGGCCTCGTCCAAATGGTCAGCGTCCTGGCCCTCAACCGCCTCGAACTCCGCGAAATGATCAACCAGGAGATGATCGCCAATCCCGTCCTGGAAGAACTTAGCGAAGAACCCACCCAGACCGACAACTACAGCGACGAAAACTTTCTGAAAGCCGAAACCGAGAAGCTCCCGGAGAAGCCGGAGGCCAATCCTTTTGACGAGTTCGACGTCGGCAGTTTTTTCAACAAGTATCTCGACACCGGCGGGGATGGCGGGCAATCCCAGGAACGAGAAGTCTCCGAGCGCCCCTCCTTTGAGAAGTTCCTTTCCTCGCCCAGCGGCCTCACGGACCACCTTGGCTGGCAATTGAGCATGACGATTTGCTCCGAATCCGTGCAGGAACTCGCCGAAAGTATCATCGGTAACCTGGATGAAAACGGGTACCTGACAGCGTCGATTGAGGAACTCGTTCAGAACGGCAAATTTTCTCAGGACGATCTCGACGATGCTCTCGCCGTCGTTCAGGATTTCGACCCCATCGGCGTCGGCGCCCGTGATTTGCGCGAATGCCTTCTGCTCCAACTGAAAGCCTTCGATCCGCAAAATACGCTGGCGCAGCAAATCGTCTCGGAACATTTGAAGCAGGTGCAATCCAACCAGTTGAAGGAAATCGCCCGCGCGCTGAACCGTCCGCTCGAGATCATCAAGCGCTCTCTCGAAGTCATCAAGAAACTCGACCCTCGCCCCGGCCTGCGTTACAACAAAACGGAGCCGCGTCTCGTCGAACCAGATGTCTATTTCCGCAAAGTCGACGACCAGTGGCAGGTTTTCCTGAATGAAGACGACATGCCGCAGCTCCGCCTCAGCCCCACATACCGCCGCCTGCTCGCCCGCGACGCCGCCGACCGCGACGTGCGCAACTACGTCAAGGAACGCTTCACCGCCGCCATCCAGCTGATGAAAAATATCGAGCAGCGGAAACACACCATTCTCCGCGTTTGCCAATCGATCATCGCCCGGCAGGGCGAATATCTCGATCACGGCCCGGATGCCCTCAAGCCCATGATGATCAAGGAAGTCGCCGAAGAAGTGGGCGTGCATCCTTCCACCGTCAGTCGCGCCGTGGCCAGCAAATATGCGCACACCTCGCAGGGCGTGCTCGAACTCCGCTCCTTCTTCAGCGAATCGGTGAACGGTCCCGAAGGCAGCGGCATGTCGCTGCTCACCCTGAAGCGCCTCGTCAAGAAGATGATCGAAGAAGAAGACGGCGCGAAGCCGCTCACCGACGAACAGATCGCCAAAAAGCTCGACGACGGCGGCATTCACGTAACGCGGCGCACTGTCGCCAAATACCGCGAGGACATGCGCATCCCCAGCACTCACCAGCGCCGGGTAAAGAGCTGAGCTGCCGACTTTCGTGAAGCCGCCCACCAGACGCGACGCGCGCCATCTCGTTATCCTTACGGGCGTCTCCGGCTCGGGGAAAAGCACCGTTCTCCGCGCTTTCGAAGACATGGGTTTTTACTGCGTCGATAATCTTCCCGTTGAATTGATTCCAATTTTTGCTGAACTGCACGCTGCCGGCGAGGGCGATTTTGCCCGTGCCGCCCTGCTCGTCGATGCCCGCGAAGGTGTTCAGCTGGAAAAACTCCCGGCTCTGCTCAAGCATCTTCGCAAGGATCATCCGATTACCCTGGTTTTCATCGATGCCGACGACGACGCTTTACTCCGACGCTACAGCGAGACCCGCCGGCCACATCCTCTGGGCAAGGCGCTTTCTGTCCGCGAAAGTTTGCTCCACGAACGCACGCTCATGGAGCCCATCCGAAAGCTCGCCGACGTGGTTATCGACTCCACGCAGTTCAACGTCCACGAACTGCGCACCTTTGTTACCGAGCGCTTCAAGAATCCCGACCAGCGTCCCATGCTGGTCTCCGTCGTCAGTTTCGGCTATAAATACGGCGTACCCTCGGACTCCGACCTTGTATTCGACGTGCGCTTCTTGCCCAATCCCCATTTCGTTCCCAGCCTGCGCCGGTTCACTGGAAAAGATGCCAAAGTTCAAAAATACATTCGCTCTTTTCCGCAAACCGGAGAATTTCTTCGCCGCATCGAAGGGCTGCTCACCTATCTGATACCTCATTACATTCGCGAAGGAAAAAGCTATCTGACCATCGCTTTCGGCTGCACAGGCGGAAAGCACCGTTCCGTAATGCTCGCCGAGCAAGTAAAAAAATCCCTCGAGAAACGTGGCTTCTCCTCCAAAGTCACGCACCGCGATATGGAGAAGTAAGTGTCGTACTCTGGCCTTCCGTAGCGGGCGTGCGCCCTCAGATCTTCACTTGACATATTCACCTCCTACTGTTACAAAGCGAGTGCCTAGCACGACGAGGTATTGGCGTTCTTTAGTCGAAACGAAAACAGCCAAGAACAACTCACCCCCCAGCCCACAACAGAACGAATGCTCCGACGTCATCTGGGGCGCCTGCGTGTCCTTTTTTCGGTGACTGCAAAGACTAGTGGAAATCCGACATGTCCTACGATCGCGACTCCCTTTTTCGCCGGATCCTTCTTCATATAAGGAGGGAACCGTGTACATCCCTTCAGAGCCTGTCTAAAGAACGCAGGTTAGCCGCCGAACCATTCAGGAAGTGATTCGACGCGGAGCCAGAAAGAGTTACAGAGCCTTGCGTCGGGATACGCTGGTTGCAAAGTCACTTGAATTATTTTCGGGGAAACCATCCTTGGCGATCAAAGAAGTTTCCTTTGCTGTTGGCTTTGCTTCGCCACGCTCTTTTGCTCGTGCAATCAAGAAGGCCACCGGAATGTCTCCCGAAGATCTTCGGTCGCGCGTTCTAGAAAACGGACCATCCCTCGTACTTAAGTCGGTGACGCTTGCTGAAAATACGGTCTGGATATTTCCTGAATACCTCAAGCAGTAGGTCAACCTGTGCCGTTCTTGCGCGAATGGCCCCTCGTTAAGGCTTGTTCCAAAATCCGAGCGTTCTAGAATGCCTTCGTCGCCTGAATCTCTTGCGAGCTGACAAACCATCAATCGCGACCTCCTCGCAACAGGCGAGGTGTGTCCAGCCGTTATGGGCCAAATTTGACAGCTCGTACGTAGATTGGGTCGTGACGATCAATCCTTCAAAGGCAAAAGGTGAACTATGCAAAAACGTGTTCCCATAGTGCTCGCATTCTTTGCTCTGCTCGCAATGCTTTACGTCCCCGCATCCCACGCCCAAACAATACTTTGTACCTTGTCGATTCCCGGCGGCCAGCCGGTAGACACAATCTTTGACCCTAGCGGGAATCGTACTTTTGTATCAATGTTCATGAGCAATGAGATCCTTATATTAGGGCACGGTTGTATTATAGAGCGTACCATCAGCACTGCTGATGGCCCCCAAGGACTGGCCTTCGACGGCACGAACCTGTGGGTTGCACTCTACAACAGCAACGCGGTCGAGAAAATAAACGTAAGCACCGGCAACGGGACGTTGTACACAGTCGGTACCCAGCCGCGAGGGGTCGCTTTCGACGGCACTTACATTTGGGTCAGCAACTCTGGCTCTAATACTGTAACGAAGCTACTTGCTTCCAACGGTTTCGTCGAAAATACATTCCCAGTAGGCACTTACCCGTGGGGAGTGGCGGTCAACAGCACGAACGATCAAACCACCGTTTGGGTGGCCAATCTTCATAGCGCAAGCGTCAGCATTATAAACGCCCAAACGGGCGTTGTTAGATCGATTGCGACTGGGAGCGAGCCGGTGTTCTTCGCTAATAACCCCTTCGCTGTGAACGGAATACTTGGCGGAGACATGTGGGTCAGTTGCTACGCATCACAGATCGTGGAGCAATTTACGAGCCAGGGTTCTCTCATCGCATCCTATGCCATAACCGGTCACGGCCAGCCTGAGGCTCTTACTCTGAGCACTTTTGGCGTTTTTGGGGCGACCCACGGTGGATATGTCTTCCTCATAAATAATGGGGGCACTGTTACCTATCCCACCCACGTTGGTGATACCAACTATGGCGTAGCGTACGACCCCGACGCCACAACGCTCTGGGTGACTGATATCGACCAAGGCCTCATCTTTGAGATTTCAGAGTGAGGCAGGGCGCAACACACCGGACCGGTCAAAATCTGTGAACGAAGAATCCCGCCGGACCCGCTGGGGCACTAAGGGTTCCAGCGGGGGGCGACGTCGGCTAGTTATCGCGCTCCGTTTCTGCCATTGGTTCATTCGGCCCCCCACAGACTATTGCCAATCCCGCTCCCGAAAACTTGACACACCCCAAGCCGGCGCACTAGCGTACCAAGTACGAATCGCAGGGGATTCAGGACTGTGGCTTCTATCGTCTCACCACAACTTCGGCGTCTGTTCGGCTACGTGCGGCCTTACGTCTTTCGTTTGGTCGTCGGTGCGGCGCTGTTGGCTTTTGTGGCCCTTGCGGAGGGAATCGTCGCCCTGCTTGTGACTCCCGCTGTCGACCACGTTCTGAACCCTTCCGTGGTGGGCCGTTCCCTCAAGCTGGTGACAATTCCCTGGACTGGCAAAACCATTTACCTCAACGATTTCTTCCCGCCGAGCATCCACAACGTCTGGACGATTTTCGCTTTTACTCTGGTCATTGTGTACGTTGCCAAAGCCGTCGCCGAGTATCTTGGCACCACCGAAATCTATCGCGTCGGCTATTCTGCCGTCACCGATCTACGCAATGCCCTCTTTGCAAAAATCCTCCGACAGCCCATTGGGTTCTTCCGGGATCATCCCGCTGGAAGACTCGTGTCCGTGGTGATCAACGATGTCGAGCGCACTCGCCCCGCTTTGGGCGAGTTTTTGGTGGACCTCTTTCAGAAAGGCCTGACGTTTCTCGTGTTCACCGCCGTTCTTCTGGTCATCAACTGGAAAATGGCCATCGCGTGCGGCGTTCTGCTTCCGCTCGTCGTCCTGCCTGTTAGTAAGTTTGGAAAGAAAATACGCCGTTCCGCCGAAACAGGTCAGCTGCGGCTTGGCGATCTCAACCAAATTCTTCACGAGACGACAGCCGGCAACCGCGTTGTCAAGGCTTTCGGCATGGAAGACTTTGAAATCCGCAAGTTTCACGAAGCCGCCAGAAAGCTTCTCCGGGAGAATATGCGGTGGATTCGCGCAGGTGTGATCACGCCGCCGTTGATGGATTTGCTGGGCGCCATCGTTATACCGCTACTCCTGCTTTTCGCGCGCGACCAAATCCATCATCAACTGATGACCACCGGCCAATTTTTCACGTTTGTCTACGCTATGTTCAACGCCTACATGCCCCTTCGCCGCCTCGGCACGGTGATTCAGCAATTCCAGACCGCGCAAGGCGCCAGCACGCAGCTCATCTCCTATCTTGATTTGCCCGAAGAAGTTTCGGATGCGCCGGGCGCCCGTGTTCTTCCGCGCTTTCAAGGCGAAATCGCATATAAGAATGTTGGCTTCGCGTACGATTCCCACCCGGTCTTGCGTGGAATTTCCTTTGAAGCTCACCGCGGCCAAGTCATCGCGCTCGTAGGCTCGAGCGGCGCAGGCAAGACCACTCTCGTAAATCTGCTGCCTCGCTTCTACGAACTGACTGCCGGTTCCGTTCAAATCGACGGCCTGGATATTCGCGAAGCCACGATTCGCTCGCTGCGCGAACAAATCGCCGTCGTAACTCAAGAAAATATCCTCTTCCACGATACGGTGTGGAACAACATTTGTTACGGCCTCACCAATGTTCCCAGAGATCGCGTCATTGCCGCCGCGCAAGCCGCTCTAGCCCATGATTTCATCATGGAGCTGCCCGAACATTACGACACCGTAATCGGCGAACGCGGTACCCGCCTCAGCGGCGGACAAAGACAGCGCATCGCCATCGCGCGCGCCATCCTGAAGGACTCGCCCATCCTCATCCTCGACGAAGCAACGTCCGAGCTCGACGCTGAATCCGAAATGTATGTGCAGAGGGCTCTCTCCAACCTCATGGTCGGCCGCACCACTTTCGTCGTCGCGCATCGCTTGGCCACGATCCGCCGGGCGGATAAGATTCTTGTTCTCGAGGACGGCCAAATCCGCGAGAGCGGCACGCACGCCGAACTCATTGCCCGTGGCGGAACCTACGCGCGCTTGCACGACTTGCAATTTGCGGATGACGACCTTTTGACGCCGGCTCAGGCAGCGCCGGTGAACGTGGCGGCGGCAGCGGAACCCTTATGACCCAAACTTCTGCATTACCTAAAAAAGGCGCGGAATGTTTTTCCATGACCGGCTATGCGCAAGCGCGCAACGAACAAAACGGCTGGGCTGTCCGCGTCAGTGTGAAAAGTGTCAATCACCGTTTCCTGGATTTGAAGCTGCGCCTCCCCGAAGGCTTCGACTTGTACGAGCAGCGATTGCGTCAGGTGCTGCGCGAACGCATTCATCGCGGCCATGTCGAGGTTTACGTGCACGTCGACCCCGCGGTCGCCGCACCCGTACAGGTCAATCGCGAGCTTGCCCAGACTTACATGCGCGTCGCGGAAGAATTCCGTCAGCAGTCCCGGGCCGCCGCGGACGTTGATGTCGTCGCCATTCTGCGCTTGCCCGGAGTCATCGCCGGACTTTCCGCCGCTGTGCCGGAATCCGAAGACGAACAGGCAAGTCTCGGCCAGGCTCTGGACGCCTGCTTGCTTGAAGCCTTACTGAAGCTGGATGATATGCGCCGGGCGGAAGGCCGCCACTTGATCGAAGATTTGCGCGCGTGTTTGGCGCGCATCGGCGAGCATGCGGAAAAAGTCCGCGAACTTTCGGCCACGCTTCGTCCCGTTTTCGCGCGGCGCCTTGAAACGCGCCTCAAGGAATTACTCGGCGGCACTTCAATCGACCCCGCGAGGCTCGCGCAAGAGGCTGCTATTCTTGCGGAGCGCGGCGATATCAGTGAGGAATTGGACCGTCTGCGCAGCCATCTTCAGCAGTTTGCAAAGCTTTTGGATGGCGCCGGCGAGATGGGCAAAAAGTTGGATTTTCTTTTGCAAGAAATGCATCGCGAAGCCAACACGTTGCTATCGAAAACGCCGGGTGTCGAGAGCGAAGCCTTGGCCATCACCGGCTTGGCTCTCGAAATCAAGTCCGAAATCGAAAAACTGCGGGAGCAGGTGCAGAACATCGAATGAGCGCGGAGACAGAGCTTGCACCGCTGGTGCTGATTGTTTCAGGGCCATCGGGATCGGGGAAATCGACGCTGGTGCAGAGAATTTTGGAGTTGCCGGGGACGATGCCTTCGATCTCGTGTACCACCCGGTCGCGCCGGGCGACTGAAGCCAGCGGGAAATGCTATGATTTTGTCACGGAAGCGGAATTCGACGCCATGGTCAACCGCGGTGAGTTTTTGGAATATGCGCGCGTTTTCGGCAAGCATTCTTACGGCACGCCGAAAAAATGGCTCGAGGAATCGCGTAAGAAAGGTCTCGACCTCGTCCTCGAGATTGACGTGCAAGGCGCGGCCCAAGTAAAGGAAAAGCTTCCGGAGTCGGTGGCGATTTTTATTTTGCCTCCATCGCGCGCGGAATTGGAAAGAAGGCTGCGCGGCCGCGGGCAAGACTCCGACGAAGAGATTGCCCGGCGTTTGGCCAAGGCACGGGAAGAGATTGCGGCGTTTGGGCGTTATTACGATTACTGCGTCGTGAACGACGATGTGGAACGCGCGGGACGTGAAGCGCAGGCGATTGTGACGGCGATTCGCTGTTCCGCAGCGCAGCGTAGAATTCGAGTTGAAGAGCTTCTGGCATCGTTTGGAGGGAAAGACTGAAATGACCGTGCAGACAAAAGCTCCACAGAGCCAGTTTGCCTACGTCGTGCTTGCGGCTAGGCGTGCGCGTCAGATTATGGCGGGTGCGCCGTCGCTTATCGAAAATCCTAGAACGCTCAAAGCCACTCGCATCGCCTGCGAGGAACTCGAGCACAGCCTCATTGAATACGAATTCACGGAGCCGTCTTCGATTGACGAAGACAAGGACGGCAACAAGCGGCGGAAGTAGCAGGCCGTAGAGGATGCGATGCGAATCACGCTTGGTGTGACCGGCGGCGTTGCAGCCTACAAAGCTGCCGAGCTGGTCCGCCTTCTCCAACAAGACGGTTTCAGCGTGCAGGTCGTCATGACGCGCGGCGCGCGCGAATTCGTAACGCCTTTGACCTTTGCCGCTCTAAGCGGCCAAAAGGTAATTACCGATCTTTTCGAGAAATCACAGTCAGGCGAACCAAACGTCGAAAGCGCGATTGAACATATTGCCGTGGCCCAACGCACTGACTTACTTCTCGTAGCGCCGGCGACCGCGGACGTCCTCGCCAAATTTGCTCGCGGCATCGCTGACGATTTTCTCACCACGCTCTACTTGGCCACCATCGCGCCCGTAATTGTCGCTCCGGCCATGAACGTTAATATGTGGAATCATGCAGCGACGCAGGAGAATATTGAGAGGCTGCGCGCACGCGGCGTGAAAATCGTGAGCCCCGATGAAGGTTATCTTGCCTGTGGGATGACGGGCGCAGGCCGCCTCGCAGGGCAGCAGGAAATTATCGCTGCGGTACGCGAAACGCTCCTCGCACAAAAAGATTTGCGGAGCGAAACAATTTTGATCACTGCGGGACCGACCTGCGAAGACCTGGATCCCGTGCGTTACCTGACGAATCGCTCCTCCGGCAAAATGGGTTACGCTATCGCCGAAGCTGCAGCCCGCCGCGGTGCGAAAGTCTTGCTCGTCAGCGGGCCTGTGACTTTGGAGACGCCCGCTGGAGTCGAACGCGTCGCCGTTCGAACCGCCGAAGAAATGCGCCACGCCGTTTCCGAGCGCCTCGCTGGATCCACGATCGCGATTTTCGCGGCTGCCGTCGCCGATTATCGACCGGCCAAAACGCAGACGGAAAAAATGAAGCGAAGCAGAGAGCCGCTGACGATTCACCTTGAACCGACTCCCGATATATTGTCCGAGGCTGCGCGTTCAAAAGGCGATCGCCTCATCGTCGGTTTCGCCGCGGAGACGGACCACGTCGCCGAAAACGCCCGCAAGAAACTCGTTGCGAAAAACGCTGATCTCATCGTTGCGAACGACGTAACTGCCGAAGGCGCTGGTTTTGACCATGACACCAACGTCGTTACACTTTTTTCGCGCGATGGCCGCGACCTGGCCCTGCCAAAACTGAGCAAGGCCGAAGTCGCCCAGCGCATCCTCGATGAAGTCTTGCGACTTCGCAGTGCGCTTCGCGACAACGCGGCCTCGCATTATCACTCCACGGTTTGAGCGCGCCATGGCCGAGTACATCTCCGAAGCTCTCCACAAAAAACTCTCCGAGCGATTGTACTTCTATGAGGATCTTGGCGTTCGTCTCTTTTACAAAGAGCGAAGCGTCTTGGAAGCTCAGCGCGCCGAAACGCCGATCGCCGGTTCTTTAGAAATACCGGCTCGCCAGCAAATCTCCTATGGGGAAGCGGCCTTGCCAAAATCCACTCGAAAACCGGAATTGTCTCAGGCCGCTCAATCAGGGCCGCGAATTCCGTCGCTGCAACCTGCACGAAAGTCCGACGTGTTGCCGGTAAGCCTGGGCCCGTCCCTGTTCGAAGCGTTCAGCAAAGTTCCGGACGACACGTTGCTAAAGATTCGCGCCGATCTCGGCGAATGCACGCGCTGCAAACTCCATAAAACACGAAACAAAATCGTTTTCGGCGACGGCAATCCCAAGGCCGAACTTGTATTTGTCGGTGAAGGTCCCGGGCACGATGAGGACGTACAAGGCCTACCGTTCGTGGGCCGCGCGGGAAAACTTCTGACGCAAATGATCGAAGCGATGGGCCTACAGAGAAAAGACGTTTACATCTGCAACGTCGTGAAATGTCGTCCGCCGGAAAATCGCCTCCCGGAAAAAGACGAAATAACGCCGTGCTCGCCATTCTTGCTGCGTCAGCTCGATGCAATCAATCCCAAAGTTATCGTTTGCCTCGGCGCCTGCGCCACACAAACACTTCTCGAAACCAATCGCGGCATTTCAAACTTCCGTGGCCAGTGGCTTGAATTTCGTGGACGAAAATTGATGGCCACGTATCATCCCGCCTATTTGCTGCGCAATCCTAGCGCCAAAAGCGAAGTCTGGAAAGATTTGCAAAAAGTCATGGCGGCTCTCGGCCTCGAACCGAAAAGGGGAAAGACCGCCGAGTCCAGTAAGTCCGCCGCGGCCGGCGAGTCTTCCTAGTTCGACATGGGAATTCTTCTGGGCCTTCTCACGGCTCTCTCTTGGGGCAGTTCGGATTTTCTTGCGCGTTTCGCCACCCACCGTATCGGAACTCTTCGCACCATGCTGTATATGCAGTTTACCGGCTTGCTCTTGCTCACGATATCTCTACCCTGGCTCGGCGGCTTTGGCCATCTCGCGGACGGTTCCGGCTGGCAACCCTGGGGATGGGGCGTGCTCGCTGGAATTCTGAATTGTGGCGCGACGCTTACGCTCTTTCGTTCCTTCGAAGTTGGCAAGCTGGCGGTCGTTGCGCCGATTTCCGCGAGCTATCCCGTTCTGACGGTCCTCCTCTCTGTGTTGAGTGGCGAGCATTTGCATGCGGCCCGCATTGCCGGAATTGCACTTACCTTGCTCGGCGTGATTCTTGTTGCGGGCGGAGAAAAAAAACCGGAGAACCATGACGTGGAAGGTTTGCGTCGCAGCGGGAAGGGAATTTCGTGGGCGCTGTGTTCCGCGGTGGGATTTGGATTTCTTTTTTGGCTTCTGGGAGTCCGCATTGTGCCGAGCCTCGGAGCCGCGCCAACCGTGTGGATGATTCGTCTGACGAGTTCGGCGCTCACTGCGGCGCTGATCCTTGCGGCGCGGAAACCGATCCAGCCACCCTCGGGCCGGGTTGGCGGTTGGATTCTTGGGATGGGACTGACGGATACGGGCGCTTACGTCATGAATAATCTCGGAATGCAGATCGAGCAAATTGCCGTGGTGAGCGTCCTGGCTTCGCTTTATGGCGCAGTGACTGTCGGTCTGGCTGCGATTTTCCTGCGTGAACGTGTTTCGCGTTGGCAATGGCTCGGAATCGCCTCGATCTTTGCCGGTATTGTTCTCATTAGCCTTTGAACCCCCAGTAAGAAGACTATTCGTCGGCTGCAAGAGTTGTGGCACGGCTGCCGTCCTTCACAGGAATTAAAACAGGCTGAGCGGGTCCATGTCGACCAGCACCGCGGTCTGCGGAATGTCCTGCGCATCGCAGTACATCAAAGCGCCGCTCAGGAGCTTTGTCAAGACTGAGCGTTTCGGCGACTTCAGCAGAAATTGAAAACGGTGCTCTTTTTTGAGGCGCGCGAGCGGCGCGGTTGCAGGCCCAAGGATGCGCACAAGATGTCCGTCATGCGGCGAAAAATATTCGGAGAGCTTGCGCGCGTAGCGAATTGTCTTTTCAAGGCTGATATCCCGCACAATCACATTCGCTAGCGAGGTCAGCGGCGGATAAGCCATCATTCGCCGAAAATGCATTTCTCGCTCGAAGAAAGAAGCGTAATCCTGCTTCACCGCATCTTGAATCGCGTAATGCTCCGGATAATAAGTTTGGATCAGTACGCGCCCCTTTAACTCACCGCGCCCCGCGCGGCCTGCAACCTGCGTCAATAACTGAAAGGTGCGCTCCGCTGCGCGAAAATCCGGCATGCTCAGTGAAGAGTCCGCGGAGATTACGCCGACCAAAGTGACGCGCTGAAAGTCATGTCCCTTGGCAAGCATCTGCGTGCCGACCAAAATGTCGAGGGCGCCCCCGGCAAATGCTCCGAGAGTTTCCTGGTATTGGCGCTTCGTTCGAGCCGTGTCCCGGTCAAGGCGAGCGATGCGCGCCCCGGGAAATTCTTTGCGCAATCTCTCCTCGAGATGCTCCGAGCCCTCGCCAAAAAAATAAACATATTGCGACTGGCATTTCGAGCATTCCTTAGGAACTTGCTGAATAGAGCCGCAATAGTGGCATTCAAGGCGGTTGCGGCTCTTGTGATAGGTCATCGAGATGCTGCAATTCTGGCACTGCACGCTTGCGCCGCAACTTCGGCATAGAACCGACCAGGCATAGCCACGGCGATTAATGAGCACGAGTGCCTGGGTCCCCGCAGAAAGGCACTCCTGAAGCCCTGCGTGAAGCGCTGCGGAAATGGGGCTGGCCTTGTGCGTTTGCTGAAAGTCCTCGCGAAGATCGACCACTTCAACGTTCGCTAGCGAGCGATTCTCGACGCGCGAGGAAATGGTGATCAGTTCGTATTTTCCGCTCAATGCGTGATGATACGTTTCAAGGGAGGGCGTGGCTGAACCGAGAAGCGCAAGCGCTCCTTCGCTTTTGGCGCGGACAATGGCCACGTCACGTCCGTGATAGCGCGGCGTCTCCTCTTGTTTGTAACTGTTTTCTTGTTCTTCGTCGACGATGATTAAGCCGAGATTCTGCAGCGGCGCAAACACGGCGGAGCGGGTGCCAACCACCACTCGCGCTTCGCCGTTGCGCACGCGCCACCACTCGCGGGCGCGTTCGACGTCACTCAGCGCGGAGTGCAGAACCGCGACGCCTTCATACTTGGCTCCAAACCACGAGCGGCATTGCCTGCCGACCCAGAGGGTGAGCGCTATCTCTGGCACGAGGATGATCGCCGTTTTCCCGCGCGCAAGTGTTTCCTGCACACAGCGCAAATAAACCTCGGTTTTTCCGCTTCCCGTCACGCCGTGGAGCAACTGCACGCCGAATTCGCCCAGCTCGAAACGCGAGCGAATGGCTTTCATCGCGCTTTCTTGTTCTTCATTCAGAGCATGAGCAGGCGGCGTATATCCCGTGTCGAACGGATCTTCCTCGGGGTCGACGCGTTCTTCCCAACTCTCCAGCAAGCCTTCGGCAAGCATCCGGTCAATCAAACTCCGAGAAACCTGGGCCAGCTTGAGGAGCTGCAGCAAAGGAAGCGCGCCCCGTTCCGTCTCGACAATCGTCCGGACCGTTTCTTCTTTTTCCTTAAGAGGTTTCTGCGCTGTATCCGCGGAACCCTTCCAGGCAACGATGGTTTGCGATTTTCTTTTCGTCTCCTGCAAACTCTCGTGAATTTCTATGAGGCCACGCTGCTGCAGCCGCTGCAAAGCCGCCAAGGAGACGCCCATCTTTGTCGCAAGACTTAATAAGACTGGCCCCTTTTTTGCGTTGGCCTTTTCCAGGAATGCGGCCTCCGCCGTGTTCAACCCGTGAGAAAGTTCTCCACCGCCGAGACTCTCGGCCGCACCTCTTCCTTCCGCCGTCAGAATGATCTCGCGACGCACACTCAGTTCCGTTACTGGAGGCAACATGGCGCGAAAGACGTCGCCAATGGGCGCGAGGTAATAGCTGGCGATCCATTGCGCCAGCTCGATCAATTTGGGGGTGAGAGCCGGGGAAAACTCCATGACTTTAGAGATTTCGCGCACCTTGGCGTTGGACGGCGGCCCGTCGGCCATTTCAACCACCACGCCGATCATGGACTTTTTGCGAAACGGTACAAGGACGCGGCTGCCCGGTTGAAGAGAGCCCCGCAAGGATTCGGGGACGGAGTAGGTAAACGTAGTGCGCAGGGGAACGGGCAAAGCGACGTTGCAAAAGGAGGAGTTCATTCCTCGCTGTAGTGTATCAGCACGCCGAAGGGCGGTCTCCGGCGCGGGGTTGTTCGCGCGATTTCCTTCGCGCTCCATTCGAATGGCATGATCAAGAATGGGGTGGTAATCGAGGGCGTGTAAAGTGGAAGAACGAAAGGTCGCTGCATGGAACCGTCCGATCTTTGTGCAACGAACGCACAGTTAGGGGCCACTCGAAAGATTGTTGCGGATGCAAGCGTCAACTGAAAGTGGAAGATAGACTCCAAAGCTGGCGACGCGGCGTTGCGTTGTTTAGCAGGACGCCGCCCCCCATCAAAATGCCCTACTGTTCAGGCCTGCCTCGCTGGGTACTCGCTCAATGGTACCCCCGGCCTATTTCCTAATTGAGACCAGCCTAATAGCTTACTAAGGTCAACCAATTGACATGCTAACTCGGGGTGAACTAGTTTAATAGGCATCGTCCTAGCCGAATCCTGAGGGCCTTCTTGGAGACCTACGTCGTGGGAGGCAAGTTATTCATTTCACGAGGGTAAGCCGTGCTTTGAAGGCTCTGTTCAAGAGCCACACTAACCTACGACTGCGTACCAAGCTATTGGTGTCCTTTGTCTTGTTCACAGCCGTGCTCACCGGCGCCACTCTGCTTGCTGTTCGTCAGTCAGCTCAGGCCCAGGTGCAGAGACAAATCGAGGAAGACGCTCGCAACTCCCTTCTGACCATCCAAGCCGTGGAACACCAGCGGGACTTAACGCTCAGCCGCAAAGCTAACCTGCTCGCAACCCTTGCCTACATCCGCAACGGGGATCCATCCACCATTCAGGAGGCAAGCCAAGACCCTTGGCAGACCGGCGAATGCGACCTGTTTGCGCTGGCCGACCGGCAAGGCAAGGTCATCGCCCTGCAGACGGCAAGTTCCGTGATAACTGTCGCGATCGTGGAAGAATTGCTTCGACGCTCCCTCAAGGAGGATAGCCGCGTAGGCTGGTGGTTTGGCAATGGGCATCTCTTTCAAGTCGTACTTGAGCCCTATTATGAGGGCGAGCCACGCAAAGGCCACGCCTTGGGAATGGCGATAGTCGGGCGCGAGCTGGACGTTAGGGGCGCCACGGAGCTGGCGCGGATTTCGTCAAGCAGTATTGTGTTTCGTCAGGCAGACGATGTAATCATAAGCACGTTTTCGCTCGCCAATGAACAAGAGCTCGTACCGCAGTTTCGCGATCGCCCTACAGCGGAAAACTTCCAAATAGGCAACGAGCGATTTTTCGCAAGTTCGCTGGCCTTAAACTCCGGAGCCTCACCAGCACTAACCCTCACCGTTCTGAAATCTTATGACGAAGCGAGAGCGTCGCTGAAGAGATTGAACCAGCTGCTTCTGGGTTTGGGCCTAGCCGCCGTGCTGGGCGGCGGAGCTTTGGTATTCGTGATCTCGGATCGGTCCACTCGTCCGCTAGTGTGCCTTGCCGACGGCGTACGAGCTCTTGAACAGGGCGATTTCAGTTATCCCCTGAAATCGCGTGGCGAGGATGAGGTAGCGCAAGTCACCCGGGCCTTTCAGGACATGCGAAGCACCTTGCAAAGGAATGAAGTACAAAGACAACAACACGAAGCACAGAAACAACAGCTCGAAGGCCAACTCCGGCAGGCGCAGAAAATGGATGCAATGGGCCGCCTGGCGGGCGGCGTGGCTCATGATTTCAACAATCTCTTGACCGTCATCAAGGGGAACAGCGGCTTATTGATGGACCGGCTGCCGAGTGACGACCGGCTCCTCGCATGTACCCGGCAAATAGAAAACGCGGCGGATCGCGCCGCATCTCTGACTCGCCAGTTGCTGGCCTTTTGCCGGATGCAGGTATTGCAGCCAAAAATTCTGGACCTGAACATCCTGGTTTCGGAAATGTGCAAATTGCTTCGGCGGCTGATTCGCGAAGATATCGCCTTCAATTTTCATGCGGGCGAGTCACTCGGGCGAGTGACGGCGGACCCGGGACAGATCGAGCAAGTCATCATGAACCTTGCCGTGAACGCCGGTGATGCCATGCCGACGGGAGGCAGTCTAACCATCGAAACGCGAAATGTGACAGTCGATGAGCAGCGCGCCGCGGCCCGGCCACCGATCAAGCCTGGGGAGTACGTTTTGCTGGCGGTTACGGACACCGGCCTCGGTATGGATGCGGAAACGAAAGCGCGTATCTTTGAGCCTTTCTTCACAACCAAGGAGCTGGGCAAGGGAACTGGATTGGGCCTCGCCACCGTTTACGGTATTGTGAAGCAGAGCGGCGGATGCGTTTGGGTGGAGTCGGAGCCAGGCAAAGGGGCGCGATTCGAGGTTTACCTCCCGCGCGCTGACGGAAATGCAGACCTCGATGCGCCTGAAAAAACCTCAGCCACTTCCATTGTGCGTCGCAAAACGGTGCTCATCGTGGAGGACGAAGAGGCGGTTAGAGATCTTGCTTCCGAATTCTTGGAGTCGGCGGGCTACAGAGTGCTTACGGCGAAGGACGGCTTAGAGGCGCTGGGAATAGCGGAACAGTGGGAAGAGCCGATACATTTGTTGCTCACGGACGTTGTTATGCCCAAGATGCGGGGGCCGGAACTCGCTAAACAACTAAAGAGTCTTCGGGCCAGCCTCAGGATTATGTATATGTCTGGCTACCTGGAGTACAACCGAGGTAACGAAGATTTCTTGCAGGATGGCTTCTTCTTACAAAAGCCGTTTTCGCGCGACCTGCTGGTGCACAGGGTCGGCGAAGCTTTGAAGAGCCACTCCAAAGCGAGAGTCTGAATTCATTCCTCCTTCAATTCGTCGAGACCGCGGAAAAGTTCGGAAAAAGCACCAAACTTAACCTCGCGGTCGATGGCGGGTTCCGCTCTACTCCTTGAATTTTTTGCTAGGCGTGGCGAGCCTCTCGTTTTGGAGTTCGATCATATCAGCGCCCGTATCATAGGTGCCGAGAAGCCATCGGGCGAAGAAATCGCCACGGGCCACGTCGACATAGCTGGCAATCGGCATGTAAGAATGTCGCATGCCGGGATAAACCTGAATTTCAAATCGTTTGTCGGCTCTGATCAGTGCGTTGGCGACGTGCATCGTGTTGACCATGCTCACGTTGTTGTCCATGTCGCCGGTGGTAAGCATCAGGTGGCCCCTTAAATTTTTGGCCAGGTCGGAATTTTTATCGATTTCGTAGACGTATTTCTGCGTGCCGTCCTTTAGCGTTTCTTCGCGAACGCCATGGTATTTCTCGCTCCAATCGCGGTTGTAGACGACGTTGTCGTGATTACCGGATTCGGACCAGCCGGCCTTATAGAAATCGGGATACTGCATGAGAGCCGCAGCGGTCATGAAGCCGCCGCCGGAATGGCCCCACATTCCCACGCGCGACAGATCGATGTAGGGATGGAGTGCGGCGAGGCGCTCGGCCGCAACTTTTTTGTCGGCCAAGCCGTAGTCGCGGAGATCGCCATAGCCGTAGCTGTCATACCATTTGTCGCGCTGCGGACTACCGCCGCGAGCGCCCACTTCGATGACGATAAAGCCGAGTTGCGCGAGAGGGACGTTGGGGCTTTTCGGAGAGAAAGTTTTGTTAACCTCTTCGGTTTGCGGGCCGGGATAGACAAACTCGATGAGCGGATATTTGTGAGCGGAATCAAAGTCGAAAGGCTTGTACATCACTCCATAAAGATCGGTGACGCCGTCATCGGCTTTCACTTTGAACACCTCGGGAAATTTGTAACCGGCTTCGAGGAGTTGCGAGACATCGGTGGTTTCGAGATCGAGAACGTGATTGCCCTGCGCGTCGAGAAGATCGGATTTGGGAGCGGTGTCGACGCGTGAAAACGTGTCTTCAAAATATCTGCCGGAGTCCGGAGCGCTGAAAGCGCCAGAAAAATTTCCGCGTGTTAGGAGTTGCAAGCCGGAGCCATCGAGGCTGACGCGATAGAGATGAGTGTAATAGGGATCTTCGCCGTGTTCGCGGCCGTTGGCGCTGAAAAAGAGAGTGCGCGATTTTTCATCGAAGGAGACGATTTGATCGGTGACATATTCGCCGGACGTGATTTGGTTTTTGAGCTTGCCCTGAGCGTCGAACAGGTAATAATGTCCCCAGCCGTCGCGCTCGGACCACCAAATGAGTTCCTGCCCGTTGCCCACTAGAAGTAGCGGCTTTACGCTAAGCCAAACGTTGGAACGCTCTTCGATAAGTGTTTTTGAAACGCCAGTAGAAGTGTCGGCGACGCAGGCGTCGACTTTGCGAAAATCCCGATCGGTGCTCGTGAAATAGAGTTTGTCCGATGTTTCCGAAAGCCACCGCGCGGTCACGCGCGAGAGCGGCATCGGGGCGCCTTCCTGACTGCCTTCCTGCTCTTCGCGGAATTCTTCGCGGTCCTTCTCCACAAGCGGCGCATCTTCGATTCGCAGCTCCTGTTCCGAAAAATTCTTGGCTTGCACAACGACAAGTTGCTTCGAGGCTACGTCGAGAACCTCGATTTGAAAGACCGGCACGGCTTGTTCGCCGGGAAGATTGTATGGATAGGACTCGAGAGTGGGCCGGGGATTTGCCAGCGAGTGAATGACCCAGAACTCGGGTGTTTTGCGCGCGTCCTCACGGACGACCGCGAATTTCTTCGAGTCCTGCGACCAGTGCACTTGGATGGCCGGCGCGCGAATTCCAGATTTGTTTGTATCGCCCTTGTCTTCTTTTTTGAGTTGCTCTTCCTGCTCGGGCAAGAGGCGGCGTGCATAACCGAATTTCTCCAGGCCGTCGGTGGTCAGCTGGCTCTCAAAGATGCTGCTGTCCCCGGCTTTTTTCACTGCCTTTGCGTAGTTATCAGCGTCCATCATGTAGAGATTCTGTCCGCGGGCGAAGACAAAAGTTTTTTCATCGGGTGAAACGGAAGCCCACAACGGCCTTGGCTTAACCGGTTCAGCGTCATCCAATCGAGTGACTTTGCCGGTGGCCAGATCGTATTCGAAGACGAGAGTGCGGGTTTCTTCTTTCGGCTCCGCGGGCGCTCCGGAACCTTCCGTGCGTTGGCCCTGTTGTTCCGTTTGCTTTTCCTCGCCTTGTTTCACTTCGCTTTCATTGCCCTGCTGGCTGCCGTCGTTTTGGATTTTTTTCTCAGGCTCATTGGGGACAACGCCATCCTTGCGGATCTCCACTTCGAAACGCATTCGCGTGTCTTTATCCACTAGTTTGAGGCGTTTGATCGGAAGGTGTTGTGCGTTATACGGAAAATTCGTAAGCAGCGAAAGAGCTGCGGCAACTTTGGCATTGTCCCAGAGAGGTGCCTTGGACTTTTTGACGGGGTCCACAATGTAGTAGTGCGTGCCCTCGGACGTGCGGTAGCTGTACCAGAATTTGTCGGAGAGCGTGAACCAGTGCGGCGTAACCGAGAGATCGAAAACAAGTTTGTTCATGCTTGCCGGGAGGAATCGGGCTTCGAGTCCATAGTTCGGCGTGTGGGCGAGTGAAGGCGATGCAGGCGTCGCGGCGGGCGGCTCTGTGCTGGCGGAGTTGCCGTGTGTTTGCGCGGCGAGGCTCACTCCGAAGATGGCGGAAGCAAGCAGAATTGCGGGCGAGCTCCACCGGTGCAAACCTGAACTTCGCGACGACAAGAATCTACATCGGTTCGCCGGTTTCATGACTACGCTCCCTCTTATTTGGTTTGCGGATTCGCGGTCAGGCTATCTTCCCCACGGGCGGCGCATTATAAACCAATCAGACGGACATCGAGGGTGCGAGGTTGCAAATAAATGCGTGAGACGAGGCAGAATCTTTTATCACGGAAGAATCCGCAGGAGTGCCGCGTGAAACGAGCTGCTCGACACAGGGGCACCCGAGAATTGGATGAGTTCGAATTTGGGGAATGACGGGAATCTAGTTAAGCGCGCGTTTGAGGCGCTTGGTGGTTTTCTCTAATTGCCGCTTGAGTGCTCCCACTTGCTTCGAGATCACCAGGAGTTCTTCCTTGGCGAGCGCTCCTGCTTCCACTACCTTATGGGCTTTGCGATCCGCTTTGCCGAATGCGCCACCGATGCTCGCTGCGACTCGTGTGAGCTTGCTCTTTTTGGCCATGTTCGTCCTCCTTTGGAGTAGACAACTATCGTATACCCAAGCCGGTTCCCGAAGTTAAAAAGAAGAGAATTTTGCGGAAAGTGGATGACGCCGCAAGTTCGGTTACGCGGTCCCAAGAATGAGGAGTGGCAAGCGGCTACTTGCTGGCGACGCTGTTGTAGGACAGTGGCCCGAGTTCGGTGCGCGTCCGCATCACGCGGAGGATCGAGTCGCGCGAAACCATGCCAATGATCTGAGCAGCTCCATCGTCGGAGCCGGAGACGATAGGCATTTGATTGACGTCGGCCGTAAGCAGCCGTTCGAGCAAGCCGAGCAGAGGCTCATCGGGCGTAGCCCAGAGAATACGCTCACGCGGAATCATTACCGCCTGCACGGAATTGTGCGCCCATTCGTCGCGTGGAACGGAATTCAGTTTGTGGACGTTCATCATGCCAACGAGCCGGTCGTCTGTGATCACGAGATGGCAGCGGCGCCCCGTGCGTAGCACCTCGGCGCCATATTCCTCGAGTGAGATAGCTCGGCCGACGGTCGGGACTTCGTGGCTCATCACATCGGCGGCGCGCAGACCCGAGAGAGTTTCGCGGATGGCTGCCTGGGCGACGCTTTCCTGCGCGGCGTTCAGTAGGAAGAAGCCGATGAAAACACTCCAGAGGCCCTGCCAGATGAACCCTTTGAAAACGACAAAGCCACCCAGAAGGATCATCGCGTAGGCGATCAGCCGGCCGCTGGCGCCCGCAATACGCGTGGCCTTGGAAAAATTCTTGGTCGCCCCCCAGATCATCGCGCGGAAGATCCTGCCGCCATCGAGCGGGAAGCCAGGAAGAAGATTGAAGACCGCGAGAAGGAGGTTTGTCGTCCAGAGCCAGGTGGAAACCGCATTCACCATCTGGTTTGACGGAAACATTTGAGCCACGCCGAAGAAGAATGCGGCAAGAATCCCGCTCGCCACAGGTCCGGCAATGGCGATGTTGAATTCCTCGATAGCCTTGGAAGGATCGCGCTCGATGCTGGCTACTCCGCCGAAAATGAACAATGTGATGGAGAGGACGCGGATCTTATAGTGCTGCGCCACAACGCTGTGGGCCAGTTCATGGAACAGTAGCGAGCAAAAGAAGAGAATACTCGTGAACACGCCGACGCTCAAATGTTCGGCGGACGTCCAGGCGGGATATTCCTGCGCGAACTGCACAAACAGAAAATAGGTTATGCCGGCAAAAATGATGATCCAGGTCGAGTGGAGATATATAGGTATCCCCAGGATTTTGCCAAGCCGCATTCCGGAACTTTGCGCCATGTCTAAGTCTCTCGCTCGAAGCATGCACCTGCGCTAACGGAAATCTGCGAGGCAGTTTGGTGCGCTTCGTCCTTCCGTGCTCTTTTCCTGTCACTACTACAATAGCTCTGATTGGCCGCGAGGCCAAACCCAGGAGTATGTGCGCGTCTGCCTGGCAACGACGTGTTCAGATCCACACAAAAGCCAAGCTTTGCCAGAATCATAAGTCGCTTGTTTTCAGCACATTTCGCATGGCGCTCTGCGTGCCATTCCCATTGGAGTAGGACGCTGTAGGACTGGGAGGCACCGGATGATTGCCATGCTGCACTTTGCCACACTCGCCGTTGTCACAATTTTTGCCGTCGCCGCGGCTTTGGCGTTTGACTGGATGCTGTTGCGAGCGATGTTCGTCCTGATGCAGCCGGCTACGGCCCAGCGCGCACCTGCGCCAGCCAGCCTGGGACGAGGAGCGGCCCAAGTGGCGCGCGCCTATGCACAACACCGCTGAGCCGAGTGCCTTGCAAACATGCGGACTGAACCGCAGCGGACAGGATTTCCGGCCAACGTGGGCGGCGGAGTTGACAGTCACCTCTCCGCTGCAACGCATGGGAGTGAGTGGGAAGAGAGCAACGTCATGTTGGCCTTGAAATACGTGCTGATGATCGCTGGGCTCGGACTATTCGGTAGTACCGGGGCTCTGACCGCCTACGACATTTACGTCTCAGAGCAACTTCGGCGCTTGGTCATTAGAAGTAAGACGAATCAACCGGGGACAAAGGCTCCCACAATGGCGCATAGCCCTTTCAAGGCGGCGCCCGAGCGGGCGGCCTAGTTGTCTAGGAGCCCAAAAGCGCTGTTCTTCGTGCCAGCACTTGCCATCGGATTCATTCTCAAGATGGGAGCCGAGGATTATCGCGAATCGGCCGAACCGGAATTTCGCAGAAATTGCACAGACTCAAGTCTGTGCTACTGGTTCCGCTAGCCAAAACCCCTGTGGGTGGCTCGGGACTCGCCACTGGAAAGGAGGAAAGATCATGAGCATGCAGGCAAGCACCGCCGCGCTTCGCCGAATTTGCCAGAGATTATTCCTCCGCTGGCGGCGCGGACCGAGCCACTCGGCTAGCGGTTGAATTATTCCTTTGCTTGAAGAAGAGAAGGCCGGTTCATCGACGGCCTTCTTCATTTATAGACCAGGGGCAATTAAAGCCAGCCAATTTGTAGGACTATTTGGAGCCGGGGAACTTCGGTCGCGGAGGAAGACCTTTGAAATCTTTCAGAGCTTCCTTGGCCAGTTCGATGGCCTTCTCAAGCTGTGGGTCGTGGCCTTGGACGACGAGATCGGGCCGCTCGGGCACGACGTAATCCGGATCGACGCCGTGGTTTTCGACGACCCATGACGAAGAGTCCTTGTCCCACGAATAAAACCCCGCAGAAGGCGCGGTGACGAAACCTCCATCACGCAAGGGAGCTCCGCGATTGATGCCGACCAAGCCGCCCCACGTCCGCGTGCCAACGATCGGCCCGATTTTCTCGAAGCGGAAAAGCCACGGGAACAAATCGCCGCCCGATCCGGAGAGCTCGTTGACCAGCATCACTTTTGGTCCGTAGATGGCGACCGGCGGGTAGGGAGCATCCTTGCCGTCGCGCACCGAAATGACCGCCAGAAGTGAGCGCTTAAGCTTTTCCGTGTAGAAATCTGGAATCTGTCCGCCAGCGTTGTAGCGCTCATCCACGATGATGCCGTCTTTGTCCAGTTGTCCGGTGAACTCCTTGTCGAAGTCGATGATGCCAGCAATGCTGGTATCCGGAACGTGCATGTAACCGATGCGGCCGCCCGTGGCTTCTGCGACTTTGCGCCGGTTGCCGTCAACCCAGTCGACGTAACGCACGCCAACTTCGCTGGCGATGGGTTTTACAGTAATTTCCCATGCGCCGTCCAAGCTGGGCTTGCTGTTGAGTTTCAGTGTGACAAGTTTTCCCGCAAGGCCCTGGAAATACGCGTAGACGGCCTGCGAGGTACGCACCTCCTGGCCATTGACCGCGATTAAGTAATCGCCAGCTTTCACTTTGAGGCCGGGATCGGTTAGCGGAGAGCGCGTGTCGTCGTTCCAATTTTCACCGGGATAGATTTTTGTGATGCGATAGAAGCCGCCGTCCGCTTCGTAATCCGCGCCGAGCATGCCGACACTGACATGCGGCTTCTTCGGCTGCTCGCCCCCGCCAACGTAGGTGTGCGAAGTGCTGAGTTCGGCGATCAGCTCGCCAATCAAATAGTTCAGATCGCTGCGGTGGGCCACCCAGGGAAGCAGCGCCTCGTAGCGCGCGCCGATTTTATTCCAATCGTGGCCCGTCATGTTTGGATCCCAATAAAAATCCCGCTCGATGCGCCAGGCTTCGTGATAGATATGGCGCCACTCTTCGCGGGGATCGATTTTCACTTGCATGCCGCTGAGATCGAGCTTTCCAGCGCCAACCTTAGCTTTGCCCGGAACAGCATCGGTGATGCCGAGGACCGGCCCAGCCTTGTAAAAAACCTTGCCCCCGTCTTTGTCGATGTCGTAGCCCTCGATGCCATCGAGCAAGACTTTGTCTTCGCGTTTGGCTACATCGTAGACGTGCAGCACGTTCTGCGGACCTTGCTCTGACGGCATCGCAAACTGCCGGGCTTCCATCGGCGTGACGATATAGAAGAATTTGTCTTTGCGGACTGTGAGGCTGCTCAGAATGCCCGCTTCGATGGGGGCAGGTGCAACACGATTGGCGATGCCATCCAGATCGATTTGAATGGGCTTGACCGCCTCCGACTTTTTCTCTTCTTTTTGTTCCTCGGATTTTTGCTCGCCGGTCTTAGCGGCGTCAGCTTTTTTGTCCTCGGACTTTTTTTCCTTGTTCTCCTCAGCGGTTTTTTCTTCGTCGCTTTCAGGTTTGAACGGAGAGGGTTCGTCCGCCTTCAGCGTCACCGCGAAAATACCGTCGGTGGAATAGTAGTTGTAGCGCAAATCGAGTTGCCCGAGGCTGGGATAGAAGTAGCGCGTGGAAATGAAATAGAGCAGCTTGCCACTGGGATCAAAAACAGGATTGTTGTCGTTGTAAAAGCCCGTCGAGACTTCGGTGATTTTCCTGGAGGCGAGCGAATATAGAAAAACGTCATTCGCGCCGCGGCGATGCGGCTTGGAATATGTCAGCCAGAGGTTGTCGGGTGACCACGAGGCGTCCTGAATCAAGCCGTAATCGGAGGTGTCGACCAGAACAGGCTTTTTGTCTTCCAGACTCACATACCAAAGGCGGTTGGACTTATCCCAGTACACGAGTTTTTTGCTGTCGGGAGACCACGTTGGCCCGAAGCGGTAGACGCTGCCATCCGTGGTGACGCGTGTTTCGTCGCCGCCCATTTGCGGCCGCGTGTAAAGCTCGTACTCGCCCGTTTTGTCCGAGAGATAAGCGATCAACTGGCCGTCAGGCGACCAAGCAGGATTGAGTTCGTGCACGCTGGAATGCTCAGTCGTCAGCGTGCGCACACTGCCGTGCTCCGCGGGAATGGTGAAGATATTGCCGCGGGCTTCCACCACGGCACGAACGCCGGAGGGAGAGATCGCGCCGCTGCCGATGTTATCTCCAACGCTTTTAAATTCCGGCCTGGCTTCGAGGTCTTCCGCGCGAACAGTGATCGCAAGCTGGCGCGTCTTTCCGCTGTCCAGACTGTATTCGTACAGCAAGCCGCCGTTTTCGTAAACGATGGCGTCAGGTCCGAGGCTGGGCCACTTGATGTCGAATTCCTTGTAGTCGGTAAGCTTCTTGGTTTCCTTCGAACCGAGGTCATAGCTGTAAAGATTCATGATGCCGTCGCGGTCGCTGATGAAATAAATGGTGTTCCCGTGCCACATCGGAAACATGTCCATGCCCGTGGTTTTCGGCAACTCTTCGTAGGTATTCTTCTTCAGATCGTAGATGGCGATGGGCAAGCTCCAGCCGCCGCGATAGCGCTTCCAGGTACGAAACTCCTGCGAGGTTTCGAGGTAAGCGATTTTCGTGCCGTCGGGAGAAAAAGAAGTTAGGTCGCCCCGTGGAACCGGCAGGGGGCGGGGATTGCCACCCTGTGGAGAGATGAGGAAGAGTTTCGTCGAACGTCCCAGAGGTGAGCTGAAGCGGTCCGAACGGAAGAGGATGTCTTTGCCGTCCGGCGTCCAGCCGAGGACGATGTCGTTCGACGGATGAAAAGTGAGCCGCTTGGGCTCGCCGCCATCTGCGGAAATAAGGTATACGTCCGGGTTGCCGTCGTATTCGCCGGTGAAGGCGATCCACTTGCCATCGGGAGAAAATTTCGGGTAGAGCTCGTCGCCGACGTGCGAGGTCAGCCGCCGTGCGGCGCCGCCTTCGCGAGAAGCAATCCACAGATCACCCGCGTAGGCGAAGACGACTTTGTCTTTCGAGATGTCCGCGAATCGCAAAAGGCGCGTGGGTCCCGAGGGCACTTGATCCACATCGGTGCCGGATTTCGCGCGAGCTGGCGGGGCCCATAGACAGACTGACGCAGCGATGGCCAGCCACAGCACGGCATTTAGACGAAGTGCGATTCTGTTCATTCCGATCACCCTTGAAGACAGAAATTTACCCCGGTAACTGACTACTTAGAAAGACGCATCTACACGCAAAAGGTTTCGCGAAGAGCCAGCCTTTTCTGGCAGCCGCGGCCGGCTTGCCGCTCAAAAATCGAGATTCACACGAATGGATACGGCACATCGCGGCCGCCGGTGTTACATTCCCCGAATCTCGGGCGTGATATCATCATCCCGCAAGCCTGTGTCTGCCAAGCAAAATCTGTTTCCGCCGCGCCCACGCGGCTTCGTGGTAGTTTGCCACCTCCTCGGATTTTTCCTTGTTTGTTTTCTGCTTCCGAGGAACGCGCGTGCCGATTCTTTGGAGGAGTCTGCTCGCGCACTGGCTCGCAAGGTATGGTCTTCCATCCACGCAACTTCGGTGACCTGCCATTTTCGAAACCTTTCTTCGCTCCGAAGGGTGGACTTTGCGAATCTTTCAGCCGCGTTCGAGGAAGAGTTAAAGCGGCGAGGCATTAAAATCTTGCCCGGGGATGCTGCCGTAAATCTAATCGTCAGCGTCACGCAGGACCCCGCGGACTACATCGGCGTGGTGCAAATCCAGCGGAAAGAAAATACGGAAACAGTTATGGAAACGCTCAGGCCGGTGGATGGGGCAGCGGCGCCGGAACCTGCCTTCAGTCTGACGCTCCACAGAGAATTCCTCTTTTCGCAGACCAGCCCGATTGTGGACGCAGTGGTGAATCAGAAAGATCGCAGGATAGTGGCGCTCGGGACACAGGAAGTTTATTACTACGAGTTGCGGGGCGGTCAATGGATGCTCACAAGCACAGATCCTCTTCCAGTGCACGGAAATCGGCGCGAGCTTCGGGGATTCCTCGAATTTGGTATTGATGTTGAGCGTGCGGAGCTGCCAGGCGATATTTGCACGACTTCAATCTCGGTGAGCGCGGGTTGGAACTGCACAAGCCGTCCGGAATCTTGGTGGGTCAGGGCGGTGTCCACCGAATCGGTCGCTGGAAAAATAACAGGACCTTGGATTTCGGCCGCGCAATTCGAGACCGATGGAAAAACAAAAATCGTCGTGACGGGGGAAGATGGGCTGGCGCGCCTCTATGAAGATACTTCCGAGCCTGTGGCCGTTTTTCCCAATTGGGGCAGCGAAATTGCCAGCGTCTATAGCGGCTGCGGAAGCGGCTGGCAATTGCTCGTGACCGGCAGAGCCGACTGGACCCAGCCCGACGAGATTCAAGCCATCGATATTGAGGAGCGCCGAGCGCAGCCCGTTTCCGATCCTCTGGAGTTTTCCGGACCGATTGTCGCTTTGCATAATCTCTGGACACGTAGCGCCGAAAATACCGCAGCGAACGCGCAAGCTGTCGCGATCGTTCGAAATTTGCAAACTGGATGGTATGAAGCTTACTTACTTTCGATTGCTTGCTCTAGGTAGCGCTCTTCTCGTCCCGGCGAGCAGCGTCCGCTCCGCCGTCCACCCGCGTCATGGGGGTACTCTGCGCCTTGAGATGCATGCCGCCAGCGCGTCGCTCGATCCGCGCGAATGGCAACCGGGGTCGCTCGAATCCGCCGCGAATGAAAAGCTTGCCTCGCTGGTGTTCGAACGTCTGGTTGCCCTGGATAATTACGGCCGGTTTCAGCCAGTTCTGGCAACGGAATGGTCTCACGACAATTCGAACAGGCGCTGGCAGTTCACAATTCGCCCAGGTGTCAAGTTTTCAGACGCTTCGCCACTCACTGCCGCGGATGTCGCTGCCGCGCTTCAACAGCTGTTGCCAGAGACGCAGAAAATTTCCGTCTCCGCGAACGCTATCGTGATTGAATCGAGTGTGCCCGCGCGCGATTTGCTCTTCCAGCTTGCTTCCGGACGCTATTTTGTCTATCGAGTGCTGGCAAACGGCGCGCTCGTTGGGACTGGGCCATTCCTTCTTGCAAACCAGCCTGCCGGCTCGGCTGTAAATGAAGAGAAAAACTCCACCCCGCCGCGTCCCGAGGCTACGGATGGCGCAGTCTCACGCACCGGATACGCTCATATCTTTTTCAGTGCCAACGAGGAAGCCTGGTCCGGCCGCCCGTTCGCCGACGGCATTGACGTCACACTCGGAGTCCCTCCCCTGCGCGCCATGTTCGACTTACAGCTCGGCAAGGCGGATATCATCGAGCTCGCGCCCGATCTTGTTCCCCGCGCCAAACAAGCCAATCTGCGGGTCTGGACCTCGGAGTCTTTGACGCTTTATGGCTTGCGATTTGACGATGTGCAGTCCCTTCCATCCGATATTCATCTGCGCGAGGCTTTGGCTCTTTCTCTTGACCGCGGCACCATGGCTAACGTGTTGCTACAGAGGCAAGCCGAAGCTGCTTCAGCCCTTTTGCCGCAATGGCTCTCAGGATATGCTTTCCTCCTCAACGTGGACACCGATCTCGAACACGCAAAGCAGTTACGCCGCGAGCTTCCTTCGAACGAAGCCGCGGGCGCGGAGCCGTTGCGCTTGCATGTCGATCCCGCCGGCGACCTGGCGAAGCTTCTCGCGGAGCGCGTCGCCGTGAACGCGCGCCAGGCTGCGATTCTCGTGCAAGTCATCAACAAGCCTATCGCACATGCTAGCTCCGCCGTTGTGCCGCCCCACCCTTCTTCTGGCGTTCACCTTTTTGCCTGGCACTATTCCTCTCTTTCTCCTCGAGCAGAGCTCGATTCCATGTTTGCAGCTTATAATCTGACTGAGTCTTCCGAGGTAAACGCCACGATCACGGATCACGAACAACTCTACGCTCGCGAGCGCCGGGCTCTGGAAGAGTTGCGTATTCTTCCGCTTGTTACGGAAGCGGAGTCCGTAGGCCTCGCGCCAACTGTGCGCGATTGGATGCCTGCCCGCTGGGGCGAGTGGCACCTCGCCGACGTTTGGCTGGAGGTTCCCGAGCCTGCGACCGCCGGTAGTTCGAATAGCACAATACCTGCGGCACAGCCCTCCACCTCGCCGCAGGGGGCTGCTCCCGGAGCAAAGCCATGAGTTTCCGCGCAAAATTATTCTCCGTTTTCCTGATTACCGTCCTTGCCTCGGTTTCGTTGGTGGCCTACGGCGTCACCCATTACACGCAAGCCGCGTTTGAAGAGGAAGACGCGCAACGTAGCGAGGCTCTGGTCGCTCAATTCAATAAAGAATACGCGCAGCGAGGCGATGAGATCGCCCGGCAAGTGAAAAATATCACAGACGCCGAGATCACGCTGAAGGTGGCCATCGATTTGGCCGGCTCCAATCCCGACCTTTCGCTCTATGTGCATGACGCTTCGGGCGCGGCCCAGGATCACGGTTTGGACTTTGTCGAGTTCGTGAATTGGGATGGCACGCTCATCTCCTCGGCACAATATCCGGCGCGCGTGGGCTATAAGGACGACTGGGTTACGGCGAAAAAGGACTGGAACGATTCGCCACCGTTTTTGAGGAAGGAAGAATTGCCGGACGGAGTCGATCTGTCGTTGACGGTCGTGCGTATGCTTTCCGGGGGAAACGGGAAGTCTATGTACATTATTGGCGGCAGGCGGCTGGATCAGAATTTTCTGGCGTCGCTCGTGCCTCCGGCGGGGATGCGTGCCTTGTTATACCGAAACCTGGAGCCAGGTTTTGTGCCCTCGGCGTTGACGGACGCCAACGGGCCGTTCCCGCAGGCAGACCGATTAGATCCGCTCATCGAAAGCGTCGAGAAGCAGCCGAGGCCCGCGGTCCGAACGATCGATTGGTCGCAGAACGCCGCGGACGCCGAAACGTTTCACGCGATTCCGCTTCCGGGACGAAACAACGAACTGCTGGCTGTGTTGCTGTTGGGGAGTTCGCGCCGGGACGTCGTGCTCTTGACGCGTCACATTTTGCAGATTGCGGGCGCAGTCGCGGGCGCGGCGGGATTGATCGGTTTGCTGCTCAGTCTCTGGGTTTCCTCCAGAATTACTCGTCCACTCGAAGAATTGGCCGAAGGCGCGCGAGAAGTGGCGTCCGGCCGGTGGGACACTGTCATTAATTTACGCGGACGCGATGAGATTGGACAGCTTGCGGCCGCGTTCAATGAGATGACACAAACGCTGACGGCGCAGCGGGAGCAGCTCGTGCAAACGGAACGAGTGGCAGCCTGGCGCGAGCTGGCGCGGCGGCTCGCGCACGAGCTGCGCAATCCTCTCTTTCCTCTGCAAATCACCGTCGAAAATTTGCAGAAGGCAAGGCAACTGGACGCGAAGCAGTTCTTGGAAGTCTTCAACGAGTCCACCGCCACGCTGAAAGCGGAACTTGCGAATCTCAACACCATTGTCGGACGTTTCAGCGATTTCTCGAAGATGCCCGCGCCTCATTTCGCGCGCGTTAATGTGAATGAAGCTTTGCGCAACGCCGTTCGCCTTTTGAACCGCAATTCAACGCCGTCGGCAAGCCTCCGGTCATTCCCGAATATTTTCTTACAGAGCCGCTTCCAGAAATCGACGCGGATGCCGACTTGCTCCATCGCGCGTTTCAAAATCTTGTATTGAACGCTCTTGATGCTATGCCCGCTGGTGGTACCCTCACGATGCGCACGACCGAGCAGGAAGACAACGTTCGAATCGAACTATCGGACACCGGGAAGGGCCTTACTCCGGAAGAGTGCTCGCGATTGTTTACCCCGTATTACACGACGAAGGTGCAGGGAACGGGTCTCGGCCTTGCCATAATTCAGTCCGTCGTCAGCGACCATCACGGAACCATTTCCGTTTCGAGCGACGAAGGGCACGGCACGACGTTCCGCATCGAGTTGCCCCAGCGCCAGCCCGCCCGGCGGGTAACTCCTTCGGAAGAACCGGCACAAGACAAGAAGCCTTCACAGAGTTTCACCGTAGCCGCCTCTGACTGATGCATCGTCGCAAAGGCATCCATTTGCCACGCAAAGCTCACCTGCTGCTCGTCGATGACGACCCCAACACGCTGGCTTCGCTCTCGCGGGCGTTTCGGCTCGCGGGTCACGATGCCACCGTTTCGACAACGCGCCTCGCGCTTTGGAATCCTGGGCACCGAGCCTTTGATTTGATTCTTTCCGATGTGGTTATGCCCGGAAAAAGCGGTATCGAGCTGCTCGAAGATTTGAAACAAGCCGGCGTGAAGACGCCAATCGTTCTGATTTCCGGTCAGGCCAATGTCGAGATGGCCGTCAAAGCGACGAAACTCGGCGCACTGGACTTTCTGGAAAAGCCGCTTTCCACGGACAAGTTGCTAGTCACGGTGGAAAACGCGCTTCGGCTCTCCCGCCTTGAAGACGAAAACCGCGAACTGCGCCACCGGTTGGGCAAATACGAATTGGTGGGTTTTCGGGTCCGGCTATGGAGAA
>CAVPWC010000004.1:0-777053 GCA_963709315.1 uncultured Acidobacteriota bacterium | reverse complement strand
CTTAACGCCGATCCAAGTCTAGTCTTGGCTTGAGGCTGCTGCCTGGTCCATCCGGCGCTTCAATTTAACGGGCCGATTTCGGAAGCGTTAGCTGCGAGCAGGACTGAATTTCCGCGACTATTGCCGGAAGGGTTCGACTTGCATATCGATGGCGAAATTTTGAAGAGCCGCAGCGTCTTCGGTTGATCCGCGAGGTAGAGTCGCAAGGCGAGTTTGCGCGTCGCGAACGGCCTGCTCGGTCGTCCAAGTCTTCACAAATACGGCATCGCGAACATAGCGAAGGCGCTGCAAAGTCGCATCAGAAGCGCCAGCGTATTTGTCGATCTGCTTCAAGAAAAAATCCACAAGGGGTTTGGGGAGTTCGAAGGAATCCGGCACGTCGCGGCGCGTGTATTCGTAGATCGTCTTTTGCCGCCACGGATCGAATTTGCGTGTATCAAAGCTGTCGGTCTCTTCGAGGAAAATCTGCGAAGTGGGAACTACCACACGAATGACGGGTCCCGTCGCTGGTCGCACAATCCAAACGGCCACTGTGTGGTTTGAAGTCGGCCAGAGAAGGCCGACTGTTTTGACACCGGTGCGTTCCACCAGGAAGGCGTAGAGGGCGGAAAGTTCGTCGCATTCCGCAGTCGCGGTCGGTTCAGAAGCAGAAGGCCGGCCAACTGCCCGCCACTGTCTCCAGATCCGGTCCGAATTAGGCGGCTGATCGGTAATGCTCCAGTGCAAGTTCCAGTAGCCTGCATCGCGCGTAGCTTCGAAAAGGAGCCGGACAATCGCGAAGTCGGAGTACCGCACGCTATTTTGCGCCAGATGATGCGCGGCAAGGAAAGCCTGATAAGCGTTCCGCGTGCCTGACGATGATTCGAGAGCTTTGGCTTTCTGCCGGATGGCGCTGATAAATTGAGAGACTGGCACGCCGTCCGAGATAGTCGCGCTATGACCGGGCTTCTTGGGTTTAGGGTGAGCGCAGGCCGGAACGACCAGCAAAGATAGTCCCATCCAGAGGATTAGACGCAGAATCAGGTTCATAGACATCGTCCGCTCACTTCATTCTAAGCCTGCCTTCAGAGAATAATGGTGCCGAATGGGCCCGCGGTACCTGTGCTGTCCTCTCGCCGCCCTGAGCACGCTCTCGCGGCCATTCGCTTAAATGCGTTTCTTCCAATAGCCGGGTCGCCGATGTCCGTGGGCCACAGCCAATACTTGGATAACGGAAGGAAGTTCCCTGTAGAAGATTGCGAAAGGAAATCGCTGGAGCAGGAATCTGCGAGTGCCATGATTGCTTGCTGGCCAGCGATCGGGAGCTTCGGCGATGTTCGCAATCGCTTGGCCTAGCTCTGCCGCAAATCTGGAAGCCGCCGGCTCGCTGCGTTCCATGTACCAATCGAAGGCGGCCTCGAACTCGAGACTCGCCGCTTCGTGGAACTCAACTTTCTTTCTTGCCATTGGAAAGTTTGGATGAGATCCGACCGCGGATCTCCTCCCACGGAACGGTTTTTGCCCGTCGAGAGTTCAGATCGGAAATACGATGGGCAATCTCTTGGTCCCACGCATTCGCAGCGGCCTCGTCCACAGCTGCGTCAAGGCTGTCAATCAAAGAGCATGCCAGGTCGGCGCGCTCTTCCTCGGAGAGCGCCAATGCTTTCTGCAAGAGACTGGATGCTTGCTCGGTCATAACAAGACATTATAACGCCTACTGCGCGGAATACGGTCTCCGAGTGCGTGCGATATACTCTTGCCGCGATGCGAACTTCTGCCAGCGACGACGTGAGCTTTCAGCCGGCAAGCGATCAGTCGCTTCTGGTTTATTTTGGGCGCCGGGGGAAGCCGCGCTTATCGGACGCTGATGCAATCGGTTCGGGTCTGCCGGCACAAAATCAGATCACAATCGAAGGGCACGAACAGGTTCGCAGACTCTTGCGTCTGATGGAGTTGGAGCCGATTGCGGGAGTGTGGAACCTTCACCCGGCCTATTCATCGATTTTGATTAAATTTGATGCGTTGAAACTGCAGCACAAAGAACTGCAAGAAATCCTGCGCGGTTACATCGAACGCATGGAGAAAGTGGCGTTGCCGGAGCCGCGTTTGGTCGAGATCCCCGTCTGCTACGGCGGTGACTTCGGTCCGGACTTGAAAGATGTTGCAGAATTGCGGGGCATGGCACCCGAACGCGTCGTCGCTCTGCACGGTTCACGAACTTACATTGTTTATTTTTTGGGATTCGTGCCGGGGTTCGCGTACTTGGGCGAATTAGCAGAAGAATTAATCGCGCCGCGTTTGCCGGCACCTCGACGAAGCGTGCCGGCCGGAAGCGTGGGTATCGCGGGAAGCCAGACGGGCGTGTATCCAATTTCAACTCCGGGCGGTTGGAGATTGCTGGGGCGCACGCCGTTGTCTATCTTCCAGCCGGCGCGGGCGCAGATGAGTTTGCTCTCGATTGGAGATCGCGTGCGGTTTGTTCCCATTTCGCCGGCGCAGTTTGCGCGGTGGGCAAGCGGATGAGCTTGATCCAGGTGCGCGCCCCGGGCCTGCTGACGACGGTGCAAGATCTTGGGCGAGAAGGTTTTGGTCCATTGGGAGTTTCGCCTTCAGGGGCCGCGGATGCGATTGCTCTCAGGATTGGCAATCGTTTGGTCGGTAACCCTGAAGGTGCGGCCGCCCTGGAGATGACGCTGCTCGGTGGGACGTTTGAGTTTTCAGAGGCTGCGGTTGTGGCGCTCACTGGCTCGGATTTTGGAGCGACGCTGGACAATGTGCCTGTCGAAATGTGGTCTTCCATGGAAGTCCGCGCCGGCCAGATTTTGGGCGTGGGGACCACGCGCGGGGGAGCTCGTTGTTATTTGTGCATACATGGGGGAATTGAGGTGAAGTTATTCTTGGGCAGCGCTTCCACGCACCTCTTGAGCGGCCTTGGCGGTTTTGAAGGCCGAGCATTACGCAAAGGAGATTTACTGAGAGTTGGAACCGCAGGCGGAGCTTTTCGTACTTTTCGGAAAAGAACGCTGGCCGCGCGGGCAAGAGAAAAATTCTCGCCGCGAAAAGTCTTGCGCGTCACAACTGGGCCGCAGAGCGGCTGGTTTCCCGAGGCGGCCCAAAAATCTTTTTATGAGGAAAGCTATCGCTTGGCGGAGGAATCAAATCGCATGGGATTGCGGCTCGAAGGAGCACCGATTTCCACGGATTCTTCTGAATGCGGTGGCGAAATGATTTCCGAGGGTGTTTCGCTGGGGGCGGTGCAGATCCCGGCATCCGGGCTGCCGATTATTTTGTTTGTGGAACAGCAAACAACCGGTGGGTATCCCAAAATTGCCAACGTCATTTCGGCGGATTTGAGCTGCCTCGGTCAGCTACGGCCGCGAGACGAGGTTCGATTCGAACAAGTGGAAATGGATACTGCGCGGGCGCTTTTCATCGAGCAGGAGAAATTGCTCGCGTCGAAGGAGTTGATATTGGGATGAGTAGCCGCCAACTAAAGATAGATCTGAACTGCGACATGGGCGAAATGCCAGAGGCGATTGCAGATGGCACGCAGGAAGCGCTGATGCGCTCGATCACATCAGCGAATATCGCATGCGGCGGGCATGCAGGCGATGCTCAAACCATGCGCGCCACCATCGAGCAGGCACAGCGAGCGGGAGTTGCGGTTGGTGCGCATCCGGGCTACGCGGACCCCAAGAACTTCGGGCGGCTCGAGCTAAACTTATCTTCAGATGAGGTTGCCAAATCCGTGTTCGCGCAGGTTCGGGCCTTGGCGGAAGTTGCGGAGACTTGTGGTGCTCAAGTAGTGCACGTGAAGCCGCATGGAGCGCTCTACAATCAAGCCGTCGCGAATCGGCAGCTTGCGGCAGCCATTGCTAGTGGCGTCGCGCGATGGAGCCGCGAGGTGGTGCTTGTGGGATTGGCTGGCTCGTCGATGCTTGACGTATTTCGCGAGGCCGGTTTTCGCGTGGCGGCTGAGGCGTTTGCAGACAGGCGTTATGAGCCTGATGGAACCTTGCGGTCGCGAAAATTCGAGGATGCGCTCATTCGCGATCCAGAAGAAGCAGGCAAGCAAGCGCTAAACATGGTCGAACGAGGGGTGGTGACAACGATCGACGGGAGCGAAGTGCCCGTTGCGGCTCAAACCATCTGCATCCACGGAGATACGCCGGGGGCGACGAAGATCGCCGCCGCGGTCGCGCAGACTTTGCGGGAGGTTGGCGTGGTCCTTAGCGGATTAGTAGGAAACGGGGGGTGACCGCGGAAGGATTCGGGCCAAAAAATCAAACGCAAGCAAAAGGCGAAAGGAAACTGTAGAAGCTCAGCGAGCTGCACAAGCGCTCGGAGGGTATGAATTCCGATCAGAGAAGTGCCCGGCTTCACAGAAGATGGCAGTTGTTTCCGGCTTGGCTGCAAACTTCAATCCTGCCTGCATTATCCTGAATTGCGCGACCCGCGATCTGCGAGGTTGTGACCTTAACAATTCTATGCGCACGCGCGACATCCCCGAGTGAACCCGCGGCGGGGTTCTTCGCGGATTCCTCGGCGGAGACAAGTTGCTGGCGGCCAAGGGCAACGGCGTCATCATATTTCATGTAACTTGAGGGTACAAAAGGTCCATCATTTGTGACATCGATCAATTTCCAGTCCCGCGGGGGTTCGTAATGGAGCCCCCTGCCGGCGTGGCCAATTTCACCGAATCCGCCGCCTGAGCCGTCCATAATGAAACTTTGACTACCTTCGGTGGCTGGACTGCGCCTGTGGGATTGCTGCGCTCGAGCAGGAATGGCCAAAACTACGAGCGCGACGATGATGATACTGGGTTTCATGGTTATTTCCATAGCCTGCCTCCGAACCTACAAAAAGGAGGAGGCTTTGAGAATCCTTGAAGGAGTAGCGGGGGGACTCTGCTAGCGGCTCCGAGTATACGACGGAATGGCGGGAGCCAACGTTTCATTCATGGGATGAATACAGAATTGCCACATTGCTCGACTCGGGTGGGAGGATCGACTTACCGCAAACCGGCCCGGATCAAGCACGTTCCGGATGCTTGGAAGGGGACATGCGATGGCAAAAAAGTACACACAAATAAAAAAGGCGGGCAAGGTAACTGTCCGCCCAAGAATTGGAAAAGCTGCTTGAATGGGGCGCAGCGTGCGCCGCGCCCTCCAGGAGAGGAAGAACTATTCGAACTTTTCGGTCATTACCGGGAACTGCAGCTTGGCCTTCGCAAGAGACTTGACAACGATGGCTTCGGCGCTTTCCGCGGTGGTGTTGCGCGACGTGGCCATTTCGCTGACCAGAAGATACTTCGCGCGTTCCAGCATTTTCTTTTCGCGGAAGGAGAGAGGCTTGCTGCGGCTGAGGGATACTAGACTCTTCAGGACGACGGCCACTTCCAGGAGGGAACCGGTGCGCATGCGCTCCGAGTTTTCCTTGAAGCGGTGCTTCCAGTCGTGATGCGAATTGAGCTTGCCCTTTTCGAGGAAGCCAAGGACTTTGATGGATTCCGTGGAACGAATCACGGAACGAAGGCCAACGGTTTCTGCGTTCGATTGTGGAACCATGACGCGTAATCCGCTGGAAACAATGCGAATCATGAAGTAACGTTCGGTTCTGCCGTTCAAGACACCGTAACTAATCTGTTCAACTAGTCCGACGCCGTGGTTCGGGTAAACGACCTTGTCACCGATTTTGTAGTCCATGAATTCTAGTGCCCCCTGAGATACTTATAGATTCTAATGAGATGTGTTGGAAGAGTCAAGATATATCCCGTGGAATCATGGAGTTAGGGAAAATTAGATGTGAATTTGGCAGTCGAATTGCAACAGGCCGGTTTCCAAGTCAGAAAATACCCACTTGGCCGAGTTTAACCCTCCGGAGGAGATTTAGGGAATGAAACATGCGTTTCAGCCATTAATTATCGAGGTCGCAACGGCACGGTTCTGAACTTGCCACGGCAGTGCGGTAGAATACGCTGGTGATTCTACTGGCGCTGGACACCTGTGATTCGCGCGGAAGCCTCGCGATCTTGCAAGACGACGAGGTCTTGGCGACGCTCACGCACCAAGGGACCTCGGACTATTCGACTTGGGTTCTACCCACCGCGGACGAAGCCCTCACGGCCGCTGGACTGAGGATGGTGGATATTGACGTGTTTGCCGTGGCTTCGGGGCCGGGGTCTTTTACGGGAGTTAGGGTTGGGTTGACCACGGTGAAAGCTTGGAGCGAGGCTTATGGCAAACCTGCGGCGGGCGTCTCGAGGCTGGAAGCGATGGGTTCGACACATCCAGGCGATGAAGGGCTCGTAGCGGCCTTTGTGGATGCCCACCGCGAGCAGGTATTTGGAGGATTGTTCCGGCGCGCCCCACAAGGACTGATTCTTGTGGAACAGGAGATGGTGGTCGCACCAGAGGGTTTTGTGAAATGGGTTGAGGAGCGCGCTGCCGGGAAGCCAGTGTCGTGGGTTTCGATGGATCCAGAAAAGATCTCCTCGTTGGAAGTTTGGGCTGCGCATGCCAGCGCTGGAGAAAGCATCCATCTAAGCCCAAACGCGCTTGCATCGGCGATCGGAAAAATTGGGAGGCAAAGGGCGCGCGCAGAGCGCTTGACGGATGCTCTCGGGCTGGACGCGGAGTATATCCGCCGTACCGATGCCGAGATTTTCTCGAAGGGCGGCGCAAAAGTTGCGAGCTGAAAACAGCCGGGAGCGCGCCGTCTCGAGCGTGCGCAGATTTCGCCCCGAGGATGCCGACGCGGTCAGCGCCATTTCCAACGATTCTCTCCAGGCCGCCAATTGGTCGAAAAAGAGCTATCTCGAGTTTTCCGAAGCGAACGGATCGCTGATCCTGGTGACAGAAACGGAAGGCCACCTCAGCGGGTTTTTGGCAGGCAGGCAAGTTGCAGACCAAGCCGAAGTGCTCAACTTGGCGGTTCAGAAAAAGCAGAGGCGAACGGGCCAAGCATCAGCGTTGCTCCAGGCGGCGCTTGAGCAGTTTAAATTGCGCGGCGCAAAGAGCGTATATCTCGAAGTACGAGAATCAAATACAGTCGCCATCGCGTTCTACGAGAAGCACGGTTTTGCTCGGACAGGCCTGCGGAAAGGGTATTACCGCAACCCGGACGAGGCTGCCGTGACGATGACTAAAAAACTCACGGGCTAGGACTAAATTCCCACAGCTTGCCTCTTGACGCCGCCTGCCAAAGTGCTATCTTCCGTTCATGTAGTGTTCACATTCCAATTCGCGCAGTCGTGAGGAGGACGCATGGCCACAGCACAGCGGGCACCTCGGGACATACTCCTCGATACAGACGCCGAGTATCAGCGTCTGGCCGAGCAGCACTCGAAATATGAAGCAGAATTGCATCGAATCTCCGTAGCTTCCTACCTCAGTTCGGAAGACCTCCTGGAAGAAATCAAGCTAAAGAAGATGAAGCTCCACTGTAAAGACGAGATGGAGCGGATTGCTCTGCGTATCCAGCGCGCGCGGGCGCAGTACACGCAATAACGCCCGCGATCCCGAATATTCTGTCGTAGAATGCCCCTGTTTGCTCGCCGCGTTAATACACCGGGCGAGGCCGATGAGGTATATTCCCTAAGGCATGGTTAAAGAGGGCTACTACTTTGGATTGCCGCTTCTGGTGCTGGGCGGCGTGGCGTATTTTGCACAATGGCCCGTAGCCGCGGTCGTGCTGGTGTGCCTGGCACTCTTTACTTTCTCCTTTTTCCGAGATCCAGAACGCGTAATACCGAACGAACCGGGAGCAGTAGTGTCACCTGCGGACGGCCGCATCGTCGTGGTGACCGACGAAGAGCACGCTGGCAAGCCGGGAAAACGGATCAGCATATTTCTTGCCGTCTGGAACGTGCACGTAAACCGCTCGCCTGCGGAAGGAATCATCACTAATCTGCAATACAAGCCGGGTAAGTTTCTCGCCGCGATGCGCGAACAAGCTTCCCTGGAAAATGAACAGAACGTCTTCACGCTCTCGACAGATGCCGGCGAGATCGTTTTCAAGCAGATTGCAGGTTTGATTGCCCGGCGCGTGGTAAGTTGGAAAAAGGCTGGCGACCGGGTGGCGAGAGGCGAGAGGATCGGCCTGGTACGTTTCGGTTCCAGAGCCGACGTTTGGGTCCCGCGCGACGCCGAGATTCTGGTGAAATTGGGCGACAACGTAAAAGGCGGCTCGAGCGTGTTGGCCATGTGGCCCCAAAAGAAGAGCACCGGCCCTCCGAGGGATACACAGAATTCCGGCGCGGATCTAAACGCGTCGGTAGCGGGAAAACAAACCTAGCCATGGCGGACATCGAACAGCACGAAATTCCGTTTAGAGAACGGCGCATGCAAAACCCGCGGCTTCGCCGAGGGATTTTTCTTCTTCCGAGCCTCTTCACGGCCGCGAATCTTTTCTGCGGCTATTTTGCCGTGGTGGCCACACTGCTGGGCGGGACGAGCGACTTCGATCATGCCGCCATCGCCATTGGTCTCGCCGTGGTGTTCGATTCTCTGGACGGGCGTGTGGCTAGAATGACTGGAACTAGCACACAATTTGGCGTGCAGTTCGACTCACTCGCGGATGTTGTCAGTTTCGGAGTTGCCCCCGCTGTGATGGCCTATTCCTGGGGCGTGCGGGGCCTGCACACGGCTCCCGGTGGCATGGGACAATTCATCGGCGACCTGGCCTGGGGCAGCTGTCTGCTGTTTCTCATCTGCTGTGCGTGGCGTCTGGCGCGATTTAACGTTCAGGGAATGGCTCCGGGCGGCTCGAAGTACTTTGTCGGGATGCCGACCCCGGCAGCCGCGGGCGTGGTCGCAGCCATCGTTCATGGGTTCAAGGAGCCGCTACATGACGTGCGGTGGTCGATCGCTTGGTTACTGATGGTCGCGTGCTTAGGCGCGCTTATGACCAGCACGATTCGTTATAGCAGCTTTAAGGAAATCCCCTGGAAACGGAAACAACCATCCCTGGCAATCGTTTTGCTCATTCTAGTCCTCTGGGTCGTCTGGAAATTCTCCGAGCCAGTCCTGATTGTTTTGGCATGTTCGTATGCCGCCGCTGGCGTGGCATTGCATCTGGTGCGCATGGTGCGGCATCGCATGGCTTCCCGGACCACGTGATTCATGCCATCTCTTGAACAGGGATCCAACCGAATCGTGATTGCCGGTGCTTCGTCGCTGCTTGGGGCTGAGCTCCGCTCGTTGCTCGAAGAGAGCCGGTTTGCCGGAGCGGAGTTTCGTCTAGTCGACGAAGAGCTTGCCGCAGGAGTGCTGACCGAGGCCGGCGGTGAGCCTGCAGTAATTCAGCCCGTCGAAGAAGGCACTTTTGTCCGCGCCGCCAAAGTATTTTTCACCGGCTCGTCGGAGTTCACCCATGCCAATCTGGGCGCGGCGCGTGCCTCCGGCGCGAAAATCATCGATTTGTCGGGTGCGACAGTGGCAGACACCGGCACTGTGAGTTGGTTTCCGAAGTTGGATGCGCTCCAAGGGAGAAAATTTCCCAACGATGCAGCCGTCTACGCCGTTCCTTCTGCTGCGGGGACCTCTGCTGCTTCCCTGGCGTTAGGCTTGTTCAAAACCGGAGTCTCGCGCCTTGTCGTAATTTGCTTTCAGTCTGTATCCGAAGCGGGGCGAGCCGGAGTCGAAGAGTTGGAGAGCCAAACCGGACAATTGTTATCGTTTCAAGGAATGGGACAGCCGGTGTTTGATACCCAAGTGGCATTTAATCTTTTGGATCGCTTTGGACCTGGCAGCAAACATAAGCTCAGTGCGGTGCGGGAACGTTTGCGCGCCGAGATGAAATCGTGCGTCGGTAAGAAATCGGTTCTGCCGGCCTTGCAGGTGGTTCACGCGCCGGTTTTTTATGGCACGGCGTTTGCCGGCTGCGCGGAACTTTCCCCTGGCACGACGTTCGAGCAGGTCATTGCGGCGTGCGAGAGCGCAGGATTTGTCATTCCTTCGGACGGCGAAGCAGGGGCCAGCAACGTGGGCGTTGCGGGCGAAAAAGTGGCGCACCTGGCGAAGCCGGAGGAAGATCCATCGCGGCCGGGTGCGTGGTGGTTCTGGGGCGCGGCGGACAATATTCGCCTGCCGGCTGCGAATGCCGTCAAGTTGGCGGAGATGCTGCCATGATCAGCAAGAGAGTCGTCTGCGTGTGGATTGCGGCGTTAGTCTCGCTTTCTGGGTGCGGCTATCACGTTGCAGGGCATAGCTCGACGTTGCCGAAGAGCATCCAGGTGATTGCCGTTCCCGCGCTCGAGAACAAAACCACGAGCTACCGGCTCGAGCAAAAGCTGACGGCCGCCACGGTGCACGAATTTTTGGCCAAGACTTCCTACAAAGTGGTCTCGAATCCCGAAGATGGTGATGCGGTCCTTCGAGGAAAGGTGTTGAGTCTGGAGGCCGTGCCGCTTCTGTTTGACACCACGACGGGGCGCGCGACGACCATGCTCGTGACCGTGAAATGCGAAGTGACTTTCACCGAGAGCGCCACGCAGAAAATTCTCTATCACACCGATAATTTCGTGTTCCGCAACCAGTATGAGATTTCGACCGATTTGAAGAGCTTTTTCGAAGAGCAAGATCCGGCGCTGGACCGGCTGGCGCAGGATTTTGCGCAGCGTTTGGTCGCCGCGATCATCGAGAACTATTAGGAGTGTTTCGCGCATGGCCCAGGTTTCACCGGTAGAGTTGCTAGCTCGGCTTGAAAAAGGAAAAGCCATTCCTGCCGTGCTGCTCCTCGGCGAAGAACCCTATCTGCGGGATGCCTGCCGCGCGCAGCTAATCGAAAAATTCGTGCCGGAAGCGGCGCGGACCTGGGCGGTTTCGCGTTATTCCGCGAGCCGGGGCGAGACGCAGGCGGCCCTGGATCAGGCGCAAACAATGGCCATGCTTTCTCCGCTGCAGGTTGTTTTCCTTGAAGACGCCGGAGCCATCGAAAAGCTCGGAGAGAAAAATCGCGACGAGGCCGTGGCGCAGCTCGGCGCTTATCTCGATAATCCCGCACCATTCACGATGTTTATTGTGGAAGCGGCTTCGCTCGATCAACGCATGAAACTCGGAAAGCTGCTGGCGGAGAAGACGCTGGTGGTCGGCTGCGGCCTGGGCGAAAACGTGGGGGAGCGCCTCGCAGCGGCGGTGGCTTTGGCGAGAGCTCTTGCCAAGGAACAAGGCGTCGAGTTCGAGAAGGGCGCAGCCGAAGATTTGGCGGAATTCGTGGCAGCGGATTTGATGCGTCTGAAGACGGAAATCGAAAAACTCACCACGCACGCGGGAGATAAGAAGTTCATCAGCAGGAATGACGTCAGCTCGATGGTGATTTCTGAGAAGACGACCACAGTTTGGGAATTGGCCGATCTGCTGGCGGCCGGAAAGTCTGCGAAAGCGCTCGAGTTTTTGGATCGTTTGCTGCGCGACGGCGAGGAGCCTTTGCCGATGCTGGGAGCCATGACGTGGATGTATCGCAAGCTGATCGAAGCCAGCGAAGTAAAAGGCGCGACAAATGGTTGGCAAGCGGCCCGTGCGTTGGGGATGCGTCCTGAGCAAGCGGAGCTTGCTCTGCAAGCCTCGCGCAAAATTCCCAAGGCGCAATTGCTCGCGGGCTTGGGCGTTCTCCAGAGAGCGGATGACCGGCTCAAACGGGGCGGCGAGGACGCTCGCGCGATTATGGAATTCTTGGTGACCGAATTGACGACAGGCGGCGCGGCTAAGGCAGCAGCCACAAAAACTTAATCGCTGTTTCTTTACAGAAGCGTGACTGCGCGGCGAACGGAAATGTTCATGCCGCGGCGGGCGTGGCGAACATCCATCGAGCTACAAGAAAGAAAGGCGGGCCGAGGCCCGCCCCTACAGAAAATCAACTTCGGTTTTGAATCTTACTTCGCGGCCTTCTTTACTTCGCGGCCTTCTTTACTTCGCGGCCTTCTTTACTTCGCGGCTTTCCTTACTTCGCGGTTTTAGTTTTGAGGCCGTTGAAGGCCACGGACAGCCGCGACTTGTAGCGGTTGCCGGTGTTTTCGTGCAGTACGCCTTTCGTGATGGCTTGGTCGATCGCGGACATCGTCGGGTTGAGGAGATTGCCCGCCGCCGTGGCGTCTGCGGCCGTGATGGCGGTGCGCAAGCGGCGCATCAAAGTGCGGACCCGGGTGCGGTTGGCGCGATTTACGTCGGCACGTTGACGAGCTTGCGCCGCGCGCTTTAAAACCGACTTTTTCTTCTTCTTGATTTTGGTAGCCTGTCCCTGGGCCATCTATTGCTCCTTTTAGGTATCGCTCAAACTTCTAACGTTAAACGAGGCACGAGGCTTTGTCAAACGAGCTGAAAGGGCCGTCCAGTTTGCCGGCGGCGGTGGCGTCCACTCTCGCGGGTGCAAGAACGATGGGGCCAAGCGCGGCGAGTGCGCACGGAAACGCAGCGGGAGCAACCGCGAAGCCCAACAAGCACGACGAGTTGCGGCTGCTCATCAATTCGCGGCACCCGATTATCACCGTCGAGACACCCGAAGAAGAGCGGTTCGAGGAATTGTTGCTGGACGTGGCGAGGGAATTGGGCGTGCCGCTGTATGAATGGAGCGTCACAACAGGCCTGGCGAAATACCGCGGCGCGCCCATTTACAACACCGAGCAGCCCGAACAGGGTCTGGCGAATATTCCGCTGATTCAAGGCGACACCATCTTTTTGCTGAAGGATTTTGCGCGGTACTGCGACAACGATCGAATTTGCCGCCGGCTGCGGGATCTGGCGGAAAAATTCCGCACGGTACGGCGAGCGATTGTGATCCTGGAACCTTCGTTGCAACTGCCGGCTGAGCTGGAGTCCGAAGCGGTGCCGTTTGAGTTGGGCTTGCCCACGGCGGAAGAGTTGCTGCCGGGCGTGAAAAGCGTACTCGCGGACGTAAATCGAGAGCAACGAATTCCTGTGAGTCTGGACCTCGCGGGGATGACACAGGTCGCGAAGAATCTCGGTGGACTCTCCGAGGAAGAAGCGATGCGCGCGCTGCGTATGTGCATTCTTGCAAGAGGGTGCGCCGACGCGGGCCTGCTCGATGACGTGCTGGACACCAAGCGGCAGGCGCTGCGTACCGAAGGTTTGATTGAGACGGTGCGGCGGGATACGTCTTTTGGCGACGTGTCGGGACTGAAACGTTTGCGCGAATGGATCGCGAAACGAAAAAGCGCTTTGACGCCGGAAGGGCAGCGATTTGGGTTGGTGCCGCCAAAGGGGATCTTGATCACGGGAGTGCAAGGTTGCGGCAAGAGTCTCGCGGCGCGCGCCGTGGCGGGCGAGTGGGGATTTGAACTGGCGCGGCTGGATGCGGGCGCGTTGTACGACAAGTTCGTGGGCGAGAGCGAGAAAAAGTTGCACAAGGCGCTGGAGCTGGCGCAGAAGCTCGCGCCGATGGTGCTGTGGATCGATGAGATCGAGAAAGCGTTCGCGTCGGCGGGTTCGAGCGGAGATGCGGACGCGGGGTTGTCGCAGCGGCTGCTGGCGACACTGTTGACGTGGATGCAGGATCGAGAGAGCGGCGTATTTCTGGCGGCCACGTCGAATAACATTACGGTGTTGCCGCCGGAGATGATGCGCAAGGGACGCTTTGACGAAATTTTCTTTGTGGATTTGCCGAATGGCGAGGTGCGCGCGGCGCTCTTTGCATTGCACTTGAGGAAGCGCGGCCGCGACGTGGGGACTTTTGATTTGGCGAAGCTCGCAGCGGGAAGCGACGGATTCTCCGGAGCGGAAATCGAGCAGGCGATTATCGCGGGGCTGTATACGGCGTTTTCGCAGAAGCAGCAACTTACGACGGAGATTCTGCTGGCGGAGATACACGCGACGCAGCCGCTGAGCGTCACGAGGGCCGAAGAAGTGGAGTCCATCCGGGAATGGGCGAAGACTCGGGCGGCGCCTGCGGATTGATAAGAGAGTGAGCAGTGGGTAGCGAGTGGTGAATCGTGGCCCCCACCCCGGGGGTGTCCGCAAGTTATGAAGTAAACGCATGAGGGGATTGGAGTTGCGGGAATTCCTGCGTGTAACGAACCGCGCGGGGACGCGAGACGAGGAGGGAGAGGCGGAAGGTACCCCTCCCCTGTTTTTTGTAAACATTGCATCTAAAGGACTTAAAGTTTCTATAAGTTGTTTAGAATCAGCGTTTACGGGCGATTGTGTAAGTGTTGCATCTACAGGGGTTACAGGCGGGGCAAAGATCGAAGAGTTTCGGCTCGGTTCCGGGATGCTGGCGGCTGGAGCGCGGAGTATTGAGGACCGCGTGCGAACTGCGTTGAGGCGTCGGCCGAATTGGAGAAAAGCAGATCCTTCGCTAGGCTCGGGATGACAGCCGTTAGAGGGGGGCGGACGGTGGGGGTTACAGGGGCGCACGAGTAGCGGAGGCAAGGCGGTGACTCCTTTCTCCTCCGCGATGAAACAGTACCAATTGTAACACTTGCTTGTCTATTGTCAAGTAATAATTATAAGTCGTTACAAGCCAGTGGGTTGCGGATGGTCAATTCGGGGTGAGATGGACAGGAAAGGTCAAAACCCGCACCCTTGAAAATCACAAGGGATGCGGCACCCCGACAAGCAAAGACAAATCCAAAATCGTTTCGGCGAATTTAGGGTGCCCCACCCGCCATCTTAATCCGGCGCAAGTAACCGGACTGTCTGCCATGACCCAAGGCTCGGCAGAGGCCATAACCAACACAGGCCGCCCCGGAAGGCGGCCTGTGTTGCAGCGGAACGGCCATTGATCACTATCGATAGACAACGACGAGACCTTCCTCTTTGGGATCAGCGTGGATGAAGTTGAACATAACGCCGTCGTGCCCGTCGAATTTGAACTCTATCGAAAACAGTGGCCCACCCAAGTATGTCCACAGCAAGTCTCTGTCTGATGTTGGGTGCTTTTCAAGCAAAGCGCCCACCTTTTTAAGCCGTGAGGGCAGCTTCTTCAGTCCCTCCGTTTGTTCATTCGAAGAGGACTGTTTTTCAAAAACATATACAGTCCCCCCGGAAAGCTGCGGCGGCGAACTGGGCGAGAGACCCGATATATCAGAAAAATCCCCGTTCGCTGCTTTGATTCTCCAGTCAGTGTTACTCGGAATCGCCCCTGAGCGAAGTAGCTTGTAGTCCGCGAACAAGTAGCTGAACTTCTCCTGGGGCGTGCCCGGAGTACGGCAGCCGACTATCCCCGACAACATCAGAAGTCCAAGGCTACAGAACATGGTAACTAGTGGTCTCATTGTCAGTCGCCTCAGTGCTGTGTCCGGGTGGGAGCAGATGGGTCTTTCAACTGTCGAACTTGGTTCTCCAACTTCAACGCACTTCCGTTGCTGCCTCCTTCTAACGGATGCGCAAAGTTTTGGAAGACTTGAGACATTTTGCCTGACCATTCGTATTGAAGATGCCCAAGTTCGTGGCCTGTAACCTCTCCCATCGTTAGGAAGTGCGCCAGCCCATCCGACATATAAGCTCCAGGCATTACACCGGGACTTGACTTCCTTGGATCAAGCAAATCTATGTGCCATTGCCCATCAGGAGACTGGAACGTTGCTCCCGGCGTATTGGAAGGAGCCCTACCAATCGTGGCTTGATCTCCGGGACTACCCACGACAGTCCCAGGATCAACAAGGCTCAACTGCGCAACTCGGGAATCGCCTACTATACCGGCAACTGCTGAAGCTGGACCATTGAGATCGGAGAATGCCGGACCACTTCCCGATGGACCACCCGACAGAATTCCAACGTAATAATTAGTCTGCTGATTTCCATCTTTGTCTGTGGTCGTAACGGCGTTCGAGTAGAGGTATGAGCAGCCTTGACTCCCAACAACCCCGCACAGCGCATTCATTTGAGCAGTTCTCTCATCTGCATCATTTGAAAGCTGAATAGCCTCTCCACTCGGATCGATCATAGCGAGAGGGTTATTACGGACATAAGCATAGAGATTGAACCGTTGCGGGTCCTCCAACATTTCCTTTTGGAAGAAGAATTTGTCGGGACTCAGGAACCGTCCCATGCTGCTGGCGTAGTACCTGGCGCCGAAGTAGTCGTTCCCTGATTCGGTATCCCGTTCTTTGCCGGTGAATTTGTATTCGCGAGTCGTAAGCATAGATCCCGGCGTCGTATGACTAGCTTTGGTTTAATGCTTTCTGTTTGCCCTTAAGGGCGTATGCCACAAAGAACGCCACGGGAAATGCAACAACCCACGTTGTCAGTCTTTCAGCGAGGAAAGATTGCAGAACGTGGTGCGGATTTGTGGGATCGACCCAGATTGTCACTCCTCTCGGGGACCAGGACTGTATCCGGTAGAGAAGGATGGAAGCCCCAAGCTCACCGAACAGCCCTACGAGGGCATAGCTTGGCAGGGCCGTTCTGAGCGACGCAAATGTCATAGAAAAAGGCGACTTGCTGATTGGCCGCAAGGCCAAGTGAGCGATGAACACAAAGGCCAGCCAAACGAGGGCGTGCTCTCCCAGATAACTGAATCTGGTCGGGTAGGGCAGGTGGTAATCAATGGGCCCTCCTAGGGAGGTCCAGAAAGTCGTTAGAATTTCAGCCCAAAACAGTGCCCAAAAGCCGATGGTTGAGAACATGTTCCTTCTGTCGCCTCAATATTTGTGGGTCAGCAACTGCCAAAGCACGTTCACTTTGGTTTGAATTGTGTCGGGAGCGTGGACCGTCATGGGGTTTGGACCTCTTGGGAGCATGCCTAGCCCATTTTGCTGGAAGGCAGACACTACGCCCACGCCTTCGCGAAAGTCTGACTGAGTCGCGTGCACGGTTGGGCCGTACATTAGCTGTGACAGACCCGAGTCCATCAAATCTGCCGAATTGGTGGATTCCGTGAGGCCCAAAAGATGTCCGAACTCGTGGGCGCTCTGGGCCGCAAGTCCGCCGCCCATAGTGGTGCTCCAAACGCCGGTGTCTGGGGAAGAGTCCGAGGCAAAAAGTGATCGTGGATTTACGAAGCTGTTCGCGCTACCGGATATGGCCATTCCCTCGGTTAGGCCAATGACGTTTTGTGCTCCGCCCTGCATGGCTGCATCTTGGCTTCCGGCGACGGACACGCTAACCTGCGTCGAAACGTTGTAGGTAGCACCGTCCTGCCCTGTAAACGATCCGCTCCATGCGGTGTTGATTGAATTCTGGATTGTGGTCGCCGCCTGGCTGAGTTGATCTTGCGTCAAGTTGCTGCCCGCAGCTGCGTAGACCGTGATGGTGGCCGTCACAGACACGTTGCAAGTCTTGTTGTTTTGCTGATCGGTCGTGCAGGTCGTCGAGACTGTAGCCGTTTCGCCATTAGGGTCAACGTACCGAAGAGGGTTATTGCGTGCATAGGCGTATTCATTCCAACTCTGCGGATTCTCTGGATGCGAGTCGTTGTAGAACGGATCAGGAGACATGAAACGCCCCATGCTAGACGCGTTGTAGCGTGCCCCGAAATTATCGAGGCCGGATTCGGAGTCGCGTTCTTTGGAGGTGAATTTGTGGGTGTCGATGCCGCTGTCCGTGGAGATGAGTTCGCCGTAAGGGAGATAGTCGAGTTTCTGGACGATGCCCTGGTTGAGGCCGGTGAGGAGACGAGTGGAGCCGAGGTGGTCCTGGTGCACGAAATAAGTTGTGCTTTGACTGTACTCCGCGAGCTGATTACCGCCTAGATAGACATAGCCAGGGCCCCAGCTCGACGGAACTACCTCAGTGACGACCCTAGCGGCAAGATCGTGCACGTAAACCCTCCAGGCACCGGAAACTGTCTTCTGCACGCGTCGTCCCTCGGCATCGTAGGCGTAGCTCGCGGTGTTCCCGCCATCCACAGTCGTGAGGCGATTTTCGGCGTCGTAGGAGTAGGTGTGGCTTCCGTCGTAGGTCATGTTGCCTGGCGGGTGGAGCATAGAGGGCTCCTGTTTTTTCTTGACGTTCGGGCACCGAGAGAGCATACCACTTCTGCAATTAGCCGAGGGTGACAAAGGGGTGCCGCACCCTTCGGGTCTAAGGGTGCGGGTTTTTCTTCCGTGGGCATTCTCCCTAGCCTATGCATAATCCTCTTCAACGCTACTACGGACAGGGCCATCTTCATTTTCTGACGTTTAGCTGCTACCGGCGGTTGCCGCTTTTGGGAACGGCGCGGGCCAGGAATGCATTCGTTGCGGCGCTGGCAAAAGTTCGAGAGCGCTATCGGTTTCGCCTGATTGGGTATGTGGTGATGCCCGAGCATGTGCACCTGCTGATCAGCGAATCGGCAAAGTGTACGCCGTCGCTGGTGCTGAAAGTGTTGAAGCAGCGCATTTCGCGCGATTTGAGAAAACGGAAACGCCGCGTGGCAACAGAACAAATGCGCTTGGCATTTAAGGAGGGCGACGCGAGGTTGCCGCGATTTTGGCAGCCTCGGTTTTACGACTTTAACGTATATAGCGCCAGGAAGATTCGAGAGAAACTGGAATATATGCACGCTAATCCGGTGAAGCGAGGGCTCACAGGAAACCCAGGTGAATGGGCGTGGAGTAGTTTTTTGTCATACGAAAAAGGGGAGCGTGGATTGGTGTCCATCGATTTCATGGACTGAAAATCGATGAGAACTCGTTACAGAGAGAAACGAAAGAAGACAAACCGGCAAAATCAAAAACAAAGTCAAAACCAAAAGCCCCACACGTAAAACCGACGTGTGGGGCACCCCGTTTTATCTCACCACGTTACGTCGGGGCCACCCTCTATGACGTTGTCGGCTCTGTCAAGAGAAACCTCGAGTTCACGAGCCGCGAGGGTTCGTTTTTCTCTTCATCTATAAGGATCTTTTCTCTTTCTTCTTCCTTCATTTCGACCAAGGCTCGCTTCGTGAATCTTGCGGTGGATTCTGGTTCCACCAACCATCTATGCGGTCTCCCCGTAAGGCGGACCATGATTCTTTTTTCAGACGCCGCGATTGCTCGCGGGAGCAAGGCGCCCAATCAGCCTAGCGATGGACTCGCGTCCACCAGGGTGGCCCCCGGGCTGCCTTGCCTGCGAACCAGCTGCGCGTAATCTGCTCCACTGCGGAGCATCCAATACATACGCACAGCCAACTTGCGCGCGATGGCCACTTTGGCCACCGCGTGTCCTCTTCGGAATTTCAAGCGTTGATAGTCCTGCCGCAGCGCGGGATCCTTCCGCACCGCGGGATACACAGCTTCGATCAGCAGCCAGCGCACCATGGTGTTGCCCTGTTTGCTGATGCCTCCGAGCCTGCGCCTTCCGCCGCTGGAGTCCTCCGTCGGATTCAACCCCAGATAACTCGCAATCTTTCTGCTGCCAGAAAAACGAGTTACCGGACCGATGGCCAGCACAAACGCCAGAGAGGTAACCGGTCCGATGCCGGGATGGGTCATCAAGGAAATGGCATCTTCGCGGCGCTGGGCTTCCTCCAGAACGGCGCGATCCAACTCCGCGATCGGTGCTTCGAGTTGCTCGAGCAGTTTCAGAAGTTCTTCGCGCCGGCGGCCGGCCCACGGACCGAGCGTAAGACTCCCGAGTTCCACGCGGCCCTTCTTCGTAAACAGTTTGCCCTTGCGACACAGCCCTTCGCTCATGGCCAGCGCATGCAGCTGGTTGCCCAGCATCGTGCGCATGCTTACGAGCTTGTGACGGTGCCAAAGCAACTGCCGGAGGTCGCGTTCGGCCGGCGTGGGAACCCAGATTTTCGGGAAGCGCTTCGCCAACAGCAGATCGAGAATGAGCCGGGCGTCGCGCTCATCGGTCTTCTGTTTGCGCACTTCACTGGCGCGAATCTTCGCGGAGTCTCCAATCCATAGTTCGTGCCCGAGCTCGGTGAGCAAACGCTCGAACCAATGAATGGGGCCTGTTGCTTCGATGCCCACGCGTACCGGTTCTGGCGAACCCTGCAAACTCCGGTAGAACGCTTGAGCTTCGCCGCTTTCATGGTCCAATCGCCGCTCGACGAGCAACTCGCTGGTCTCTTCTCTGGCCATGGCAATCTGCTGATAGCGTGTATGGAAATCACATCCTATAATTAACATTGCTCGGCTCCTTTTTCCGAGCCTTGGTCGTTCAACAGCTACCAAGTTTACTCGGTCGAAGGAGCCGACAACGTCATCCAATCAGCCTTGGAGACATCGCGATTCACAATGACGAGCTTTTCGGGTTCGCCTTTTTCATCGCGGATAACACTGGAAGTGGATTCCAACACCAACCAGGTGCCGTCTTTATGACGAAGACGATACTCGAGGGTTTTTCCGATTCCCGAGCGTCGCGCCTCTTCCGCTGCGCTTTTTACCCGCTCCCGGTCATCCGGGTGAATCTGTTCGAATGAGGAGGACGCTTGCAATTCCTCGGGTGAGTAGCCGAGCACTCTTTGGTAGGAAAGGCTGTTGTAAATCCGCCTGCCATTCATGTCCACGACCGCGATCATGTCGGCGGCGTTATCGCTAATCAGGTGGAATAGCTCTTCGCGTTCGAGCAACTGGCGGCGTATGCGATGGATCAGAAGATACTGATAAATGGTATAGAGATCGAAGAGGAAAACGAGACCGACCAGCCCGCGCAGGGCCTGGGACAGCATATTCTGGATGTGGTAGTCCTGCTGAAGCTGCGCGTTCGGAACAAGAAACGAGGCCAGGCCGAGCGTGAGGAGAAGCGTGACGATGGCCGCGGCTGTCCAGAGCCACCATTCGCGCCGTTCAATGCGGCGGAAGTTCGCGCGAGGAGTGCTCGGTTTGGAGATGCCCGCGAGCTTCGCAGTTTTTGGTTGCGGCAGTTGCAAGAATCACCGAGCGGAGCCCGCTTCCTTCGCGCGGCACCGAATGAGTTGGTGCCTGCGCTTGGATTGGTCGCGGGGCCGCTGAACCTTCATGGGGGAACCTGCACGAATCTACCCAAGGATGGACTTCGTTTGCTTGGCGACTCTACCTGCAAGATATTGAAAAATAAGGGGATGCGGCGCTTGCAAATGCCTGGGGCTGATGGCTGGTGGAAAGTGTTGAACCGACGCGAACCAGCGGCGTCGAATTGGAACAGTTTAGCGGACGCGGTCCATTTCAGAACCCGCAATCTACCGAATCAGAACCCGCGGTCGGACGATTCTGAACCCGCGGACGGCAGATCCGGAACTCGCGGTCGGGCGATTCAGAACCCGCGGTCGGACGAGAAAAACTTCTGGTTATGCCCGATGCCGCGCTTCTTTCCGTAACGGTCCGAAACGAAAAGTCAGCGCGATCCCGACGTTCATGCATCCGAGTCGAGGGATCCGATGGACGACCGCGTCTTTTGCGGCGTCGCGCTCCTGCCGGATTCCGGACTCGCGAGAGATGGTGGAGGCGGGGGGAGTCGAACCCCCGTCCGAAAAGCGCTACGACACGAAGCCTACATGCTTATCTCAATTCGGTGTGCGACCCGGCCCTTGCGAGCTGATCGCGCGTTCGCCGGCGGCGCTTGGAATGAGCAAGATGCGCAACCAACTAGTCCGATGGTTCTCGCCCGAGCCTTGCGGACCGAAAGGCCCAGGCCAGCTCACTGTGTGACGCTTCTTGCCGGGCCCATGAGCGAAGCCCGGGGAAGCGTGCGCTTAATTAATTAAGCAGCAAGTGCCAAGTTGTTGTTGGCATTTCTAGTTTCCACCAAGTTACGGGCAGGTGGGTCCCGGCATGCCTTCGGGCCGCGACAGCTTCCGTCGAAACCGAGTCGCCCCCTGGGGGTATTTTAGCATTTTTGGCGAATGGGCGTTGTGTAGCCTCCTTTGGATGGGTGCTGAGTAAGACGGTTGACAGTCGACAGTTGAAAGTCGAAAGCCAAGAAGGAACAAAGATAACGAAGAGATGCAGGGCACGGTGGGACTTTGCAGCGAGGAGCGGCAGATACCCCACCCCCGGGGTATCCGCAAGTTATGAAGTAAGCGCATGATGAGATTAGGGTTGCACGGATTCCTGCGTATTGCGCAGGGCCTTTCGCGGCCGACGCTCGGTATCGGGTAGGGAGCACAGACTGAAGTCTGTGCCACGGTGCCCCTCCCCCTGTTTTTTTGTAAGTGCGGATTCTACAGGGGTTAGGGGGCTGTTTTGCGTAGGTGCGGATTCTAAGGGACTTAGCTGGGAGATCAGAGGAGACAGGTGCGCGGGGCGGAAGACGGATTTTAACACAGAGGGCACAGAGTTCACAGAGAAAGGGAAGAGGCGACGGGGTAAGACTTGCGGCGAGCATGGGGAATGGTAGCACGGGTTTCTATTACTGTCAAGGAGTATTATACACTAAGTATCATTCGAATGAGACGAGTGGAAGTCGAGGGGATGGAAGGAGTTGGCGGGAATTTGCGAGTTTAGTGAGACAGATTACGTCCCGCCGCGCGAGTTTGCGCGGAGCCTGGGGGCAGGTCAAGTTCAGGGAACGTTCCGGCGCCAATTTCTTCACACGTTCCTGTCCCCATGTTTCCGCCCCCATGTTTCCTTCATCCAATCAGCCCCCAGATTCCCTTCGCTTTCAATCAGCCGCGTTAAGGGTAGTCCGCCAGGGCAGCACATCTCTGTCTGAAAACAACGCCTGATAAACTCTGGCATTCTGCAGCTCCGTGTCGAAGAGCTTTAGGTCAATAGGAATCTCGAGGGTCTCCTTATCCAACAAATGAATGCCGTTTTTGGTGATGAGGCGAATTATAAGTTCCTCGGTAGCGGATTTCTTGGCAGCGTCGGGGTTTATTACTTCGAGGGTCGATCGTTCTGTTAGGCGCATCAGGACAGCGTACAAGCCGACAAACGAGAGCTGTAACCACCATTCGCCGATGCCTTGAATTATGAAGGCGAAGCCGTGATCCGAATTTACATCGGTGATGCTGGCGATTTTGAAGAACCCCTGAGTGTCCATTAGCAGGCATGCCGCCAAGTCTCGTAGAAATGGCTCGTAGGCGCTGCGTCGTCTCTCCTCTTTTTCGAATTCAAAGCTGGGCTTATCCATCGGGCCATACGCTTCCGAAATATCGCGTCTGACTGTCTCGATCATAGCGCCCCCCATTATGGAGTCACCGGTCCCCAGGGAGTTCCGTGAATCTGACCGCTTGCGTCTTGGGTCACTCGCACTTTAGTCTGGGTTCCCCCGTTGGGGCCTTCAGCAATAGGTCTGCCATAGTCCTTGATCCGAGAACCGTCCGGCTGAGGTGTGCCGGTGTCCCAGGTGTCTCTTGTAAGCTTATCAGCCATTTTGCGGCTGCGAAACGCGGAAGTACTTTTTCCGCCTTTGATGCGGTTTTTGTATTGTGGCGTGTCTTTCACATGGCCATCTTGCTTTTGGGAATTAATGGCTACTTCCTCTTCAGCCTCTGCGCCTATTCGCAGGATGTAACTGGTTGCTGCTGCATCGGCTGCGCCCGCGGCCATGATTAGGACGTCCTGCTTTAACTCTGCAGTACCGATGTTCCCGATGTCTTCTGCAAACATCTTGATTTGATCGTCGTCGGACGGAGTCACGACGGCACTCGCGACGTGATTATCGCCGGCTTCCTCTGCGGCTGCATCCTCACAACTCTGGCCTTCTGTGCCTACAGTTTTGTAACTGCCATCTTCTTGCTGGACACAGGCACGGCCATCGGCGTCCGTGAACCGAAGGGGATTGTTTCGGGCGTAGGTGTACAGATTCCAGCTCTGCGGGTTTTCGTTGTTCTGGTCGGAGAACGGTCCGTCCGGAGACATGAACCTGCCAAGGCTTGATCCGAAGTATCTTGCACCAAAATCATCAAGGCCGGATTCGGAGTCGCGTTCTTTGCCGGTGAATTGGTAGCGGTCGTCGCCGGTGTCGGAATCGAGGATGGGGGCGCCAAAGGGAAAGTAATCGAACCTATAGCCGGTGGCGGAGCCGCCGAGATAGCGAACGCTGCCGAGAGCGTCGGTCATGTAGAAGCCGACTTCGTTGGTGGTGAGGCTGCGGCCAACGCGTTGTCCATCGAAGAAATAATACCAGCGCTGAAGATTTCCGCTGAGATCGGATTCCTCGAGCGAGGCGCTGTTGGCGCCGTACCAGTAAATGGTGCCGTTGGATTTCATGACGCGATTGCCGTCGCCGTCATAAGTATAGGTGACGCCGTCGGCGGAAGTGAGATGATTTTCGGCGTCGTAAACGTAAGGGCCGCCGATGGGGCCGGGCTGCGTGAGGTTTCCAGCAGCGTCGTAGACATAGTCGCCGTTGGTGTCCTCAAGCTGGTTCTTGGTGGTCGGATTTAAGGGTTGAATGGTGGTTTGGAGGATTGAGCGGTTTGAAGGACTCACGGGCCGGAGAGAAGAAGAGTCAAAACCCGCACCCTTGAAAATCACAAGGGATGCGGCACCCCGACAAGAGAAGACAAAGTCAAAATCATCTCGGCGCGTTAAGGGGCGGCCACCCGCCGAGCATGGGGAATGGTAGCACGGGTTTCTATTACTGTCAAGGAGTATTATACACTAAGTATCATTCGAATGAGACGAGTGGAAGTCGAGGGGATGGAAGGAGTTGGCGGGAATTTGCGAGTTTAGTGAGACCGATTACGTCCCGTCTGTCACCCACGGTCCCATCCGCCCGTATCAGTTTTTTCGTGCGCCCTCGTCGGAGTTTGCCTCGCTCGGTTCTTGTCCATGTGTGGCCGGTTCGGGAGCCGTCGGCATGGCGTGGGACCCTTCGCCAAATATTTGGTACGCGGGTGCATATCCTCTGTCGCGTCTTCTCTTTAGCGTAGGAGGCTTGATGCGAGAGGCGGCTACGTTGACGAGGAGGGACACAGGGTACCATATTAAGGCGGATAGAGCGAGCAACGTGCCAATAGTTCGTACCCCTAGAGTTATCAGGATCGCCAAAGCGATCAAAAGCGAGACGACTGCATTAAGTCCAAGGTACGGTGGACAGTAGCGAACTAGTCCCTGACAAGACGGACAGCGATAGCCGCCGCCGGGACCCCATTCCATGCGCAGTGCGGTGGAGTCAATTTCCTTGTTGCAGATTGGACATCGGAGGCGCATACGGTCTGGAAGCGGGTCGGATCGTTAGTGTCGTCTAAGGAGGCCTGGGCATGGATTGTCTCCCCAGAGCTCACAGCCGAGCAATGCGCCGAACACAGCAGCTGGTGAGGTACCCTCGGGCACTATGTCGGCGTTGATGAGATTATAGAGCATCTCCCGCGTAGCTGTGTATCCTTCGAAGTCGCCAGCAGCCCACCCCCCCAGGTAAACGTTCGTATTCACATATCCCGCCTCTGCCGCCTGGATTATGATTGGGGCTGCAGGCGCTGCTACGGGCGGGTGGCCCGAAGGTGGGAAATTTGTACTTGTGAGCGTGCCCATCATGGAGAGAATATCACTGCACCACTTTCCTGGAAAGTATAGAGAGGCGGAGGGTGCCCCAGGTTCGTTTTTTGAACCTGGGTCTTGGGGTTGAGTTCGCTTTGGTTTGGAGTTTGCAATGCCAGCGGGACTGAGGCGCTACTACGGCAAAGGTCACCTGCACTTTATTACGTTCAGTTGCTATCGGCGGCTGCCGCTGTTGAAGACGGTACGCGCGCGGAATCTCTTCGTGAAAGAGTTGGGGAGAGTGCGCGATGAATTGGGATTTCATCTGCTTGGCTATGTGGTCATGCCAGAGCATGTGCATCTCTTGATGAGCGAGCCGAAGGAGGGAACACCCTCGACGGTGATGCAGAAGTTGAAGCTGCGTGTAGCGCGGAAACTGCGGAAGCGCGGGAGGCGGGTGTGTGAAGGGCAGATGCGACTGCCATTTGCGGAAATGGGGGACGAGCCGTTGCGCGCGTTTTGGCAGGCACGGTTTTACGATTTTAACTTGTATAGCAAGGGAAAGAAGAACGAGAAGTTGAATTATATGCACGCGAATCCGGTGATTCGGGGATTGGTGAAACATCCGAGGGCTTGGGTATGGAGCAGTTGGGGATTTTACTGGGGAGGAGAGGCGGGACTCGTGGCGATCGATGTGGAGGAGTGAGAAGGGAAAGCAACCCTAAGGCACCCAAGACCCAGGTTCAAAAAACGAACCTGGGGCACCCTCCTTGTATTTTTGAGGATCGATCGAGATAAGCGGTCGGGCTCTGATCGATTTCGTATGTGAAGGAGATGCGCAAAACTACATCCGGGACACCAGCGTTCTTATCGACGGCCACCCGCCCCCCAAAGTTCGTGTCAGGATTTATTGTCAGGGCCACTCGTCTTGGTCCCTCCTGAATCTGCGAGATAGTCGACAGGGCTAGAGACGGTGGTTTTTAATCTCCCCGCAAGTAGGTCAACAAAAAGCTGGCCCGTTTGGCGGCCAGGAGGGCCGCTACGTTCCAGAGCACGTTTCGCTAGCAGCAATACAAACGTTTCCCTCGCTGTATCTGTCAGGAACTGATCAAGATTCAATGACATGACCCCGCCGTCAATAGTCGTTTGCGTGCGCCAATGCCCCATTAGTGATTCCTGCCACGTTTCAAGCACCGGAAGCTTGCCCATTTCATCCAATAGTGTCTCGAGCCAATTCTCAAGAAAAGCATCGCGAGTCCAGAAGCCAAAGCCTTTGTATGCGACATAGCTTGTACCCAATCCGCTCACCTCCGAAACGTACTTTTTGGCTAAAGACCCCTTAGATGGTCAAGGTTTCACGTATATGATCCTGTTTTGCTGGCTGATTGGATGACGTTGTCGGCTCCTTCAACCGAGTAAACTTGGTAGCTGTTGAACGACCAAGGCTCGGAAAAAGGAGCCGAGCGATGTTGATTATAGGATGTGATTTCCATACACGCTATCAGCAGATTGCCATGGCCAGAGAAGAGACCAGCGAGTTGCTCGTCGAGCGGCGATTGGACCATGAAAGCGGCGAAGCTCAAGCGTTCTACCGGAGTTTGCAGGGTTCGCCAGAACCGGTACGCGTGGGCATCGAAGCAACAGGCCCCATTCATTGGTTCGAGCGTTTGCTCACCGAGCTCGGGCACGAACTATGGATTGGAGACTCCGCGAAGATTCGCGCCAGTGAAGTGCGCAAACAGAAGACCGATGAGCGCGACGCCCGGCTCATTCTCGATCTGCTGTTGGCGAAGCGCTTCCCGAAAATCTGGGTTCCCACGCCGGCCGAACGCGACCTCCGGCAGTTGCTTTGGCACCGTCACAAGCTCGTAAGCATGCGCACGATGCTGGGCAACCAGCTGCATGCGCTGGCCATGAGCGAAGGGCTGTGTCGCAAGGGCAAACTGTTTACGAAGAAGGGCCGCGTGGAACTCGGGAGTCTTACTCTCGGTCCGTGGGCCGGCCGCCGGCGCGAAGAACTTCTGAAACTGCTCGAGCAACTCGAAGCACCCATCGCGGAGTTGGATCGCGCCGTTCTGGAGGAAGCCCAGCGCCGCGAAGATGCCATTTCCTTGATGACCCATCCTGGCATCGGACCGGTTACCTCTCTGGCGTTTGTGCTGGCCATCGGTCCGGTAACTCGTTTTTCTGGCAGCAGAAAGATTGCGAGTTATCTGGGATTGAATCCGACGGAGGACTCCAGCGGCGGACGGCGCAGGCTCGGAGGCATCAGCAAACAGGGCAACACCATGGTGCGCTGGCTGCTGATCGAAGCTGTGTATCCCGCGGTGCGGAAGGATCCCGCGCTGCGGCAGGACTATCAACGCTTGAAATTCCGAAGAGGACACGCGGTAGCCAAAGTGGCCATCGCGCGCAAGTTGGCTGTGCGTATGTATTGGATGCTCCGCAGTGGAGCAGATTACGCGCAGCTGGTTCGCAGGCAAGGCAGCCCGGGGGCCACCCTGGTGGACGCGAGTCCATCGCTAGGCTGATTGGGCGCCTTGCTCCCGCGAGCAATCGCGGCGTCTGAAAAAAGAATCATGGTCCGCCTTACGGGGAGACCGCATAGATGGTTGGTGGAACCAGAATCCACCGCAAGATTCACGAAGCGAGCCTTGGTCGAAATGAAGGAAGAAGAAAGAGAAAAGATCCTTATAGATGAAGAGAAAAACGAACCCTCGCGGCTCGTGAACTCGAGGTTTCTCTTGACAGAGCCGACAACGTCATAGAGGGTGGCCCGGAGGTGGGAAATTTGTACTTGTGAGCGTGCCCATCATGGAGAGAATATCACTGCACCACTTTCCTGGAAAGTATAGAGAGGCGGAGGGTGCCCCAGGTTCGTTTTTTGAACCTGGGTCTTGGGGTTGAGTTCGCTTTGGTTTGGAGTTTGCAATGCCAGCGGGACTGAGGCGCTACTACGGCAAAGGTCACCTGCACTTTATTACGTTCAGTTGCTATCGTCGGCTGCCGCTGTTGAAGACGGTACGCGCGCGGAATCTCTTCGTGAAAGAGTTGGGGAGAGTGCGCGATGAATTGGGATTTCATCTGCTTGGCTATGTGGTCATGCCAGAGCATGTGCATCTCTTGATGAGCGAGCCGAAGGAGGGAACACCCTCGACGGTGATGCAGAAGTTGAAGCTGCGTGTAGCGCGGAAACTGCGGAAGCGCGGGAGGCGGGTGTGTGAAGGGCAGATGCGACTGCCATTTGCGGAAATGGGGGACGAGCCGTTGCGCGCGTTTTGGCAGGCGCGGTTTTACGATTTTAACTTGTATAGCAAGGGAAAGAAGAACGAGAAGTTGAATTATATGCACGCGAATCCGGTGATTCGAGGATTGGTGAAACATCCGAGGGCTTGGGCGTGGAGCAGTTGGGGATTTTACTGGGGAGGAGAGGCGGGACTCGTGGCGATCGATGTGGAGGAGTGAGAAGGGAAGGCAACCCTAAGGCAACCCAAGACCCAGGTTCAAAAAACGAACCTGGGGCACCCTCCTTGTATTTTTGAGGATCGATCGAGATAAGCGGTCGGGCTCTGATCGATTTCGTATGTGAAGGAGATGCGCAAAACTACATCCGGGGCACTAGCGTTCTTATCGACGGCCACCCGCCTGTTGCTCTTCACAGATTTATCGGCTTTTACGACCTCACCATAGCTACATGTGTCGAGTCCACGCGGTTTCATGTGCACGTGCAAGACCTGTTTTTTCTTTTGGCTTTTCACCACCTGCAGTGGAACATTTGCGGCACACAGAGGGTCGGCCTTCACAACTAGCCGATACCGTCCAGGCGGAACACTTTGCAGAGAGAACTTGCCGTCTGCATCACTTTCCGTGGTGGCAACCAATTTGTGATCCTTCTCTGTGAAAATGCCCACACACACTTTCGGGACTGCACTCTGCTGCGGGTCTGTGATTGTTCCTTTCACTTCCTGAACGATCAGAGGGCCGTAGTCGATCTGATTGTGATTTTCATACTCAGCCATGCACGGCGAAGAACCTCCCTTTTGCTGTGCGAACGACGGCTCAGCCAACAGCGCCACTGCGAAGATCAGTAGAGTGAGTTTTCGAGTGCTCATTGTTTTTTCTTGCCCGCCGACAACTCGCCGTTGACGATTTTTTCCACCTGCTGCGCAAATCGCTCTGTAGGAATCAGCGCCTGATCTGCTTGCTGCATCTTCTGCATCACATCTGGCGGGTACGGGTAGTGCTGACCCTGCATTGCGGCGTCGCGTTGGTTCAGAAGTTGCTGGATTCCGACAGCCTGGCCTGGGTTCTGGATCGAGAACAGGCCATGACCAGCTTCATGACCGAACGTCTCCGCCAGTCGGTACATCGGCGAATCGAGAAGCCCCTGATACTTATTGAAGCCCGGCACGAGATCAGCACCGGTCACGCCGGAGATTCCCTTTATCTGCTTGAAGTCGAGTTGCAACGTGGCTTTGGTGAAGTCCTTTCCGTCAGCCGTGAAGTTCGTGATCGTGAACTGACCCGCTGTGCCTGCGCCTAGACTGGAATTCTCTATCGTGAATGTGCGGGAGTCGTTCTGCAGAGCGGTGAGCTCATTGTGCAGCTCTGGATGTAGGTAATTCCCGTTCTTGTCCTGCTGGTTTGCGATGTCCTGAACCTTCTGCCAGTCCTTCCCGCAGTGCTTCATGTCCTGCTTGCAAGCAGCATCATCGATCAGCATTCCTGTGGGATCGATGTGCCTCAACGGGTTGTTTCTGACGTAGGCGTACAGATTCAGTTGCTGCGGGTCTACGACGCGACCCGGTGTCACCGTAAACGGATCAGCCGACATGAAGCGGCCCATCGTACTCGCCATATAGCGCGCGCCGAAGTTATCCAGCCCGCTCTCGGCATCGCGTTCTTTGCCGGTGAACTGGTAGCGGTCGTCGCCGGTGTCGGAATCGAGGATGGGGGCGCCAAAGGGGAAGTAATCGAACCTATAGCCGGTGGCGGAGCCGCCGAGATAGCGAACGCTGCCGAGAGCGTCGGTCATGTAGAAGCCGACCTCGTTGGTAGTCAGGCCTCGGCCCACGCGCTGGCCGTTGAAGAAATAATACCAGCGCTGAAGATTTCCGCTGAGATCGGATTCATCGAGGGAGGCGCTGTTGGCGCCGTACCAGTAGATGGTGCCGTTGGATTTCATGACGCGATTGCCGTCGCCGTCGTAAGTATAGGTGACGCCGTCGGCGGAAGTGAGATGATTTTCGGCGTCGTAAACGTAAGGGCCGCCGATGGGGCCGGGCTGCGTGAGGTTTCCAGCAGCGTCGTAGACATAGTCGCCGTTGGTGTCCTCAAGCTGGTTCTTGGTGGTCGGATTTAAGGGTTGAATGGTGGTTTGGAGGATTGAGCGGTTTGAAGGACTCACGGGCCGGAGAGAAGAAGAGTCAAAACCCGCACCCTTGAAAATCACAAGGGATGCGGCACCCCGACAAGAGAAGACAAAGTCAAAATCATCTCGGCGCGTTAAGGGGCGGCCACCCGCCAGCTGCCGCTTCCATTCGAGGGAAGTGGCGATGAACGGGCGCATTGTTGGCAGAGACGATTCTATGATTTCAATGTGTGGAGCGAGAAGAAACTGAAGGAAAAGCTGGAGTACATGCACGCAAATCCGGTGCAAAGAAAGTTGGTGGAATATGCGAAGGACTGGCCTTGGAGTAGCTGGGCGAATTACGCTGGAAGCGGAGAAAGGAAAATTCGAATTGATTCGGTTCGCGGAGATAGAGAAGAATCGAACATCGTGACGAGTAAAAACCCGCACCCTTAAAAACGAAGGGTGCGGCACCCCCCCCCAAAAAAACCAAACCAACTGCACGGATTTCAGCGGCTTCCTAGTCTCTTCTCCACCCGCCCCCGCGTGTCTAGGAACACATGCGGGAACTGACCGTCGTAAGCACATTCGGTCGCATCGTAAGTGCACGTTCGCCTTCTTTGTGCGTCGTAAGCATGGTTTGCACCCTGCTGTCCCGTGATCGTCTGTGCGTCACAGAGATAGCTCCCATCGGTCATTAGTTCTCTTTGTAGCTGTGAAAGTGTCCAAGAATGATCGCTTGAGGATTGACTCTCGTTCTTTCGATCATGTCTTCGATCTCGTCCCCATAATCATGGGCTTCGTCAATCGGGTTGGCCTTCTCGATCGATATCAAATGCCACTTGTAAGTTTCCAGATACCGCGACAGCTTTTCTCTTGCGGTTTCGAGCGAGTCGGCCCACGTCGTGACATTCACAAAAGCTTTGGTGGACCCTGACGCTAGATCGCCAGGCTCCACTAGAACTTCGGATGTAACCAACCAGATTCTCTCCATGCGTTTAATCCGGGTAATTATGGTGCGTGCTTCCCGGCTTCTTCTTTCCCTTATTATCAGTCGGATGGAAGTGTGGCTCACCCCGCTTTGGGTTCGGATGCTCGACCTTTCCCGAGCCTTCGTTTAGAGCCCTGTTCCCTGCGCCCTCGCGAGTATTGCTATTCGTCTCATTTATCTGTGGCTTGCCGCTTGGTCCCAACTTGTTTCCCTGCTTATCCGTGGCTTGTCCAGCAGCAGTTACACCAGGTGCGTCGTTAGCTTTTGGTCCACCAGATGAGGTCTGATTGGCGTCTTTCGCCAGGTTCGCTGTGGCGATGGCGGCTGTTGCGGTTCCGTGCAGGACGGCTGCTCCAGAGACAACTGCATCACCTGCGGCTGCCTCTTGTCCTCCTGGAATCACCGCCATTACTCCCGCATCCGTTAAGCCTGCTGAACCGGCTTCCGCTTCGGCGATTCCCGATTGCTGCGCGGCGAAGTCGCCAACTGCTTGACCGAATGTGCCCTCCGGTGATTTCGGGGTTGGCCGGAACGCTCCGAAAACATTGTCACTAAGGAACGTTGTAGCTGCGGATACGGCGAAATTGAGAATGTGATCGACGATGTCGTCGTCCCCCGAGTGGCCTGTGGGATCAGTGTCCTTGAGGGGATTGTTCTTGACATACGCGTAGAGGTTTAGCGTTTGTGGGTTTGACAGAACGCCATAGGGAACCGCCTCCGGGGACTCGGACCAGTCGGGCGACATGAAGCGCCCCATTGAACTTGAGTAGTAGCGGGCATCAAAGTCGTCCAGTCCACTCTCGCTATCCCGTTCTTTGCCGGTGAACTGGTAGCGGTCGTCGCCGGTGTCGGAATCGAGGATGGGGGCGCCAAAGGGGAAGTAATCGAAACTATAGCCGGTGGCGGAACCGCCGAGATAGCGAACGCTGCCGAGAGCGTCGGTCATGTAGAAGCCGACCTCGTTGGTAGTCAGGCCTCGGCCCACGCGCTGGCCGTTGAAGAAATAATACCAGCGCTGAAGATTTCCGCTGAGATCGGATTCCTCGAGCGAGGCGCTGTTGGCGCCGTACCAGTAAATGGTGCCGTTGGATTTCATGACGCGATTGCCGTCGCCGTCATAAGTATAGGTGACGCCGTCGGCGGAAGTGAGATGATTTTCGGCGTCGTAGACGTAAGGGCCGTCGATGGGGGTTACAGGGGCGGACGGATAGCGGAGCCAAGGCGGTTACTCCTTTCTCCTCCGCGATGAAACAGTACCAATTATAACACTTGCTTGTCTATTGTCAAGTAATAATTATAAGTCGTTACAAGCCAGTGGGTTGCGGATGGTCAATTCGGGGTGAGATGGATAGGAAAGGTCAAAACCCGCACCCTTGAAAATCACAAGGGATGCGGCACCCCGACAAGCAAAGACAAATCCAAAATCGTTTCGGCGAATTTAGGGTGCCCCACCCGCCGAATGGCCCAAGGGGTCGCCACCCGCCGGCACCCCGACAGGAGAAGACAAAGTCAAAATCATCTCGGCGCGTTTAAGGAGCGGCCACCCGCCGTTAAGGGTCGCCCACCCGCCCCACTGCCGGAGGCAAAAACTATGCAGTTAGAGGATTCAGTGTCGTATGATCCCGTGCGCGGACTGCGGGGGCAGATCACCGACGCCGTCATCTAATCAGGCACTTTTTGGTGTGGGCAGAAAATGAACGGAAACCATCTCCGGGCCACCCTCGCCTAGTTGGCCCCGAGTCAGCGTTTTGACTTAGCGCCGGTTAGTTGTGTTCCGGACACGTGTTCAAGTACAAAATAGAAATCAGGGAGGTACTTTCTGTCGCCCTCATAGAAGACCGCAATCCCAGTCCCTTCAACTGCGCAGCGAACAAGCGAGTTTGGCTCACCCGCTTGGCGGTCCAATTGCACACAGTATGCGGGTGCCCCCGCAGCAGTTACTGTGCGGTCTAATACCGCGTATCCACCACTCGCAGCGTCCGCGGAGACAGCGGCGGCAAACCGGCGATAATGCTGCGAAAAGAGAAACACCTGGCCTGGGCGGAAGAAGAGACTGACGTGCCCGTATGGTACCGGCAGCAACGGAATACCAAGGTTCGAGCTTCCACATGGTTGGGCCATCTCGCGAATTGCGAGGATAAAATCCCTTCGGGACGGGAATTGACCAACCCGCGTATGAAATCTTGTCGCCGAATAGCAAATGCCAACAAGGTCCGATGAGCGGCACGGTGAACAAGATCATCAGACCGCCGACGAGAAATGCGGCGGCAAGTTTTAACGCCAGCCCCGAGTATTTGCGCTTCAGATCGGGCATGACTTCTCCACGCCGACCGCGCAGGGCGGGGGCACTGGTTGTTGGACCTTTGGCGGCAGGTTGTCTGGCTCTTTCGGTGGTCCGGGTTTATCCGGGTGGCCCGGCAAGGGGGCCTTCTTATTGTCTTCGTTCTCTGCCGCCTTCTCCTTCGCAGAATCTACCATCTTATCCGCAGCCCTGTCCTTCAGTTCATCTATTACCACATCTTTGATTTCCGTTGATGGAGTTGCACCTGGCAACGTGTTCGTAATCGCCTGCACCGCCCCATCACCGTACGTGTTCAATCGCGCCTTATCGTACGCTCTTATTTCTTCCTCTGTGCATATCGCGCCATTGATCGCGCAGTCGTACGACTTCTGAAAGGCGTCACTTTCCGTTTTCAGTCCTTTCTTGAACCATTGGTGGAGCTTATAGACTCCGTAAGCGGCGGCGGAAACACCAACCACCACTGCGCAGACCACGAAGATCACCGGTCCGATGCAATGGCCGTCGGGATCATCAAACGTAATTGGATTGTTTTTGACATAGCTGTAGAGGTTGAGACTTTGGGGATTGGTGATGTCGGCGTATGGTACCGGCTCAGGAGAGTCTGACCAATCTGGGGACATGAAGCGACCGATGCTGGAGGAGTTGAAGCGGGCGCCGAAGTTATCCAGGCCGGATTCGGAGTCGCGTTCTTTGCCGGTGAATTGGTAGCGGTCGTCGCCGGTGTCGGAATCGAGGATGGGGGCGCCAAAGGGAAAGTAATCGAACCTATAGCCGGTGGCGGAGCCGCCGAGATAGCGAACGCTGCCGAGAGCGTCGGTCATGTAGAAGCCGACTTCGTTGGTGGTGAGGCTGCGGCCAACGCGTTGTCCATCGAAGAAATAATACCAGCGCTGAAGATTTCCGCTGAGATCGGATTCCTCGAGCGAGGCGCTGTTGGCGCCGTACCAGTAAATGGTGCCGTTGGATTTCATGACGCGATTGCCGTCGCCGTCATAAGTATAGGTGACGCCGTCGGCGGAGATGAGATGATTTTCGGCGTCGTAAACGTAAGGGCCGCCGATGGGGCCGGGCTGGGTGAGGTTTCCGGCAGCGTCGTAGACGTAGTCGCCGTTGGTGTCCTCAAGCTGGTTCTTGATGGTCGGATTTAAGGGTTGAATGGTGGTTTCGAGGATTGAGCGGTTTGAAGGACTCACGGGCCGGAGAGAAGAAGAGTCAAAACCCGCACCCTTGAAAATCACAAGGGATGCGGCACCCCGACAAGAGAAGACAAAGTCAAAATCATCTCGGCGCGTTAAGGGGCGGCCACCCGCCGTTGCGGATCAATCAAGCCGGGGTCTCGAAGATCGAAAGCCGGTCCGATATTTTCGTGAGCACGTTGCGCAGGGCAATCGAGGCGATGGGCGGGAGGCTGGAGATTCGCGCGAAGTTTCCGGCTGGCGAAGTACGGATTAGGCAGTTTGAAGGACTTGCCAAACGGCGACGCTCGCGAAACCAGGGCGGCGATGCCGGGCGACGCGCGAAGGGTGCTGTGTAGAAATCGAGAGGATAAAAAAGGGGCCAACGTCGGACGTTATGGTAGAAAACGTGCCGCCTGTTCCCGGTCTCCGAAGCAGTTGCAGACCGGAGAATGGCCCACCCTTTGCAGAAACACAGAAAACGCAAAGGGAAGGCCACCCCAGAAAAAATCAAAGTCAAAATCGCCGCGGTGCGCGAATGGGAGTCCACCGCCCGCCAAAGTCAAAGTCGCGACCGCTGAGTTGCGGCCACCCGCCTGCAAAACGAAGCGATGGGATTGGGGTTTCCGGATCTAAGGCGCTGCCACCCGCCGGCGGATGTTATGGGTGCGCTGAATTGGGGTGGGGGAAGAGGCGGGAGGGGGTACGGTAGGAGCGGGATGGGACAGCGAGAACATACAAAATGGTAGCACAAGGTTAAAATATTGTCAAGATAGGTATAGTACTGTGCGGGAATGATTCGAACGTGAGACGAGGTAGTGGAGTGGATGGAAGGGGTTGGCGGGAATTTGGGAGTTTGGTGAGACGGGGTGGTGATGGAGAGTTCCGGAAAGGTGCCCTATGTCCTTGGGTTTCTCGTTTCCCTCCGGGGTGCGTGGGTCCCCCTCACTTTGGGCTGAGCGTTTTCACCGCCATCCAGACGTCGGTATGATCGCTCGGGGCAACGTGTTCATTAAGAACTCCCGAAGCCACCACGAGCCTCCCTACCATCTTATCTGCGTCGGAGGAAGCTGCATGTTGGACAAAAAGTTGCACCTCGCGCACGTGCTTAAAGGTCTCAGCATTCGGATTGTCCTTAGGCACCACGCCTGCTGCGGGCTCAACGGTAATCGGATGTAGGAGTTTCAGGATTAGGATGGTGTCTCTCTCATCTTGAGCCGGCGTCTCGCCGTAGCCCGGTGGCCCGTAAACGTTGCGCCTTTCCAGCCTACCCTCCAAGCGGACTCCAGTAGCGTCATATATAAAGACAGGCTCATGAGCGGTATCGCTCACTGGCCTCTGTTTGGCTTGGCAAGTTCCCGGAGCAACTATAAGCAAGCCAGCCGCACACACCACTAACGCGCATTTGCCCTTCAGTAACAGGTGGTTTGTTCCGTCCAAAGTATTCCCCTCCTTATCATCATGGAACACGGACTACCGAGGTGACCGTGACCGAGTAGCTGCCTGCAGCATTGAAACCTTCATAGCGCGCAATTCCGTTTTCGAGCGTAGACATCTGAGCTGGCGAGAGAGCTGACAAAGGCGTGTTACCACTCACCCCGACGGCGTTTGTGAGGAATTGGCTGATTGGATGACGTTGTCGGCTCCTTCAACCGAGTAAACTTGGTAGCTGTTGAACGACCAAGGCTCGGAAAAAGGAGCCGAGCAATGTTAATTATAGGATGTGATTTCCATACACGCTATCAGCAGATTGCCATGGCCAGAGAAGAGACCAGCGAGTTGCTCGTCGAGCGGCGATTGGACCATGAAAGCGGCGAAGCTCAAGCGTTCTACCGGAGTTTGCAGGGTTCGCCAGAAGCGGTACGCGTGGGCATCGAAGCAACAGGCCCCATTCATTGGTTCGAGCGTTTGCTCACCGAGCTCGGGCACGAACTATGGATTGGAGACTCCGCGAAGATTCGCGCCAGTGAAGTGCGCAAACAGAAGACCGATGAGCGCGACGCCCGGCTCATTCTCGATCTGCTGTTGGCGAAGCGCTTCCCGAAAATCTGGGTTCCCACGCCGGCCGAACGCGACCTCCGGCAGTTGCTTTGGCACCGTCACAAGCTCGTAAGCATGCGCACGATGCTGGGCAACCAGCTGCATGCGCTGGCCATGAGCGAAGGGCTGTGTCGCAAGGGCAAACTGTTTACGAAGAAGGGCCGCGTGGAACTCGGGAGTCTTACGCTCGGTCCGTGGGCCGGCCGCCGGCGCGAAGAACTTCTGAAACTGCTCGAGCAACTCGAAGCACCGATCGCGGAGTTGGATCGCGCCGTTCTGGAGGAAGCCCAGCGCCGCGAAGATGCCATTTCCTTGATGACCCATCCCGGCATCGGACCGGTTACCTCTCTGGCGTTTGTGCTGGCCATCGGTCCGGTAACTCGTTTTTCTGGCAGCAGAAAGATTGCGAGTTATCTGGGGTTGAATCCGACGGAGGACTCCAGCGGCGGAAGGCGCAGGCTCGGAGGCATCAGCAAACAGGGCAACACCATGGTGCGCTGGCTGCTGATCGAAGCTGTGTATCCCGCGGTGCGGAAGGATCCCGCGCTGCGGCAGGACTATCAACGCTTGAAATTCCGAAGAGGACACGCGGTGGCCAAAGTGGCCATCGCGCGCAAGTTGGCTGTGCGTATGTATTGGATGCTCCGCAGTGGAGCAGATTACGCGCAGCTGGTTCGCAGGCAAGGCAGCCCGGGGGCCACCCTGGTGGACGCGAGTCCATCGCTAGGCTGATTGGGCGCCTTGCTCCCGCGAGCAATCGCGGCGTCTGAAAAAAGAATCATGGTCCGCCTTACGGGGAGACCGCATAGATGGTTGGTGGAACCAGAATCCACCGCAAGATTCACGAAGCGAGCCTTGGTCGAAATGAAGGAAGAAGAAAGAGAAAAGATCCTTATAGATGAAGAGAAAAACGAACCCTCGCGGCTCGTGAACTCGAGGTTTCTCTTGACAGAGCCGACAACGTCATAGAGGGTGGCCCGGAGGTGGGAAATTTGTACTTGTGAGCGTGCCCATCATGGAGAGAATATCACTGCACTACTTTCCTGGAAAGTATAGAGAGGCGGAGGGTGCCCCAGGTTCGTTTTTTGAACCTGGGTCTTGGGGTTGAGTTCGCTTTGGTTTGGAGTTTGCAATGCCAGCGGGACTGAGGCGCTACTACGGCAAAGGTCACCTGCACTTTATTACGTTCAGTTGTTATCGGTAGCAGGCCCTACTGAAGACGGGGCGCGAGGGGATTGCTTGACCATCTTGGCGCGGCGTGGTATTACATTGTTATGAATGTAATGGGGGCGCGATGGAATCCGCGATTACGGTGAAAGGCCAAGCGACGATCCCAAAGGCTATTCGCGAGCATCTTGGATTGAAGCCGGGGGACCGGGTCAAATTTTTCGTGCATCCGGACGGCAGCGTGGTGCTCTTACCGAAGCTTCCGGTTACGGCTTTGCGAGGGATGCTTAAGACGAGACGCAGACGGCCCGTGACAACGGAGGAAATGACCGAGGCGGTGGCGAAAAGCGCCGCAAAGGCACGGCCCGCGGCTCGGCGATGATTGGACTCGACACGAACATTCTGGTTCGCTACCTCACGCAAGACGACCCTGTGCAATCGCGAAAAGCCAGCGAGATTCTGGAGCGGCGTCTGACGGAAGAGAATCCGGGTTTCGTCAGTATTGTGGCCATGGTGGAAACGTTGTGGGTGCTGGACAGCGCGTACGGATTTTCCGGGGCGCGGATTGCGGCGGCGGTGGAACGAATGCTGCAAGCGGACGTGCTTGTGCTGGAAAGCGAGTTCGAAGTGTTCACAGCCATGATTGCGGCGAAGGAAGGACGTGGATCGTTCGCCGATGCCATGATCGCGGGGCTCGGAGCGAAGGCGAACTGTTCGTGCACGCTGACCTTTGATGAGAAGGCGCTGCGGCTCCCCGGTTTTGAGCTTCCCTAATCCAGAAACGAATGGAATGTGGAAAGTCTGCCAGAACGAAAGGAAAGGCCCGCTCAACCTGAGCGGACCGGATGCTGTCCCGCATGGTTCCTGTCTTCCGAGGAATCCGAGATGGTCCATGAGGAACCGAGGCGTAAGCAACGATTGGGCACATAGGTACTGCTAGGCGGTTGACTCCAAACAGGTTGCCTTACAAAATCACGGAACGGGGTATAACGCCCGGATGGAATGGGCGAATCGAACCGTCCAGAGCATTTGGAGCAGGGGAGAGCCCCAGAAAACAGGAATGGCACAAGAGCCAAACGCCGTGGAACAAGCCGTATCGCGAGCCTTGCGGGAGAACCTCGAACGGATTCAGCGAAATGCCGACGAGCTGCATCAGGCCGTCGGGGATATCGTGGCCGCTTGCGGGAGCTCGAAGCCGACGAATGCGTTGCCGTCGATGTTGCGGGCGCAGACTTCCGCGGCATCGTTGTCCGCGGCGCTGGAAGTATTGTCGCGGTTCGTGACGATGGCGGTGCAGCCGGGGCAGCGATCTCCTCTGGAAGCGCAAATCGCGCATCTAATCAGTACGACGGGAGCGGAGCCGTCCGCGGAGCCGGTTCGCCCGCAGACGACGATGCCAACGCCAATGGCGCATGCGCCGGCGCAAGCGACCGTAAAGCCTTTGCACGCAGTGCCGGCGGCCGCTCCAACCGCTGCTCCGGAACCGGAGCCCATGATCGAGCTGGAAGGCGAGCCGGAAGCGATCGAATTGATCGAGACGCCGGCGCCCGAGATTGCTTCCGAACATGGGTTCGACGAGGAGTTCGACGTCAACCACCTGTCGCCTGAGGAACAGGAACTGCACAGGCGGGCAAATCGGGTGGCGAAAGTTTCGATGCAAGATATTAAAATGCTGAGACCGGAACAAGTGCGGCTCGGGCGCGAGAAAAAAGATCTTTGTATAAGATTGAAAGACGACATTGAAAAAGCTCATCGAGAATACGACCGGCGTTTCAAACCCATCATGGACCACCCAGTGGATTACTTTTATCGCTGGATGGTGGAAATCCTCGCGGAGGGCGATGCACACGCTCTCGGCGAATACCCGTACGCCACGCCCGCGCGGCATCGCTAAGATTGCGGCCAGAAACTGGACCGCGGCAGCGCTTGGCGTGTGCGCGTTGATGCTGGCGTTCGCGCTAGTCACAAGCGCCGGCGTTAGCGGAGCAGCCGCAGCGCGGCGCCAGCCTTCGCGTCCTCACAAGAAAAAGAAAATAAAGAAGCCGGAGCCGGTGGCATGCCGGGCTGGCTGCGTGCTGGAGACGGCTGGTCCCGAGCTTGTGGCGGGAGATACGCCTGAGGACCGCGCGCATCAGAAGGAGCTGACGAATTTGGCGCGCGATGTGCACTTCGCGGATCCCGGCGCCTACGGAAAACTTTCCGCGTTCGCAGCAACAAATGCGGCGAATGTCTGGGGCGCGCGAGCGGCGCTGGCACTCGGCTATGAAGATCACTCCCATGGGCACGAGCAGCAGGCCCTCGCGTGGTTTACCAAGGCGAGCAGCGACACGCTGTTGCGCGAGTACGTGCTTTATTGGACGGCCCAGGCGAAGCACGGGCTCGGGCGTTCAAAGGATGCGCTTGCTGATCTGGAAACGGTCCAGCGCGACTATCCGAACACGGCGATGAAGGAGCAGTTGCTGGAAAGCCTGGTCCCGCTGGCCATCGAACTGGGGCAGGCGCAGGACGCCATTGATGCGCTGAATTCTTATCCGGCGACGGGAAGCAAGTCCACGTTGCTGCTTGAGAGAGCTCAAGCTTACCAGTCGCTGCATCAACTTCCACGAGCCGCCAAGGATTACCAGACGATTTTCTACAAATACTCCCAAAGCGACGAGGCGAAAGCGGCAGACGGTGCGCTGAAGAAAATTTTGCATGAGATGGGGAAGGAATATCCGTACCCCGGGGTGGAGCTGCAGCAACAACGGGCACAGGCTTTCTATGACGTTCACAAGTGGAAAGAAGCGCGCGCAGAATTTGAAAAGCTTCTGGGAATGCTTAAGGACCCCGAGAATCCCAACCGGCAATTGGCGGAACTTCGCGTCGCCGAAGCGCGTGTGGAGCTGAAAGGCTCGGCAAAACTTCTTGCGTCGCTGAAGACGCCGGATCTGGAGGTCGATGCGGAACGCCTGTATGCGCTCTCGCAATTTTATCGTTCGGACAAGAAGTCGGATGAGATGTTCGCGACGCTCGATGAACTTACACGGAAATATCCGCTGAGCAAATGGAACGAAGACGCGCTTATGTCGGAGGCAAACTATTACTGGGTGAACCTCGACCGCAGTAAGGCTGCCAGTTACTATCAACGCGTTCTAGACACCTTCCCGAGCGGGCGGGATGCGTTCAACGCGGAGTGGCGAGTCACGTGGGTCGCGTATTTGAATCGACAGCCTGACGCGGAAGACAAACTGAAAGCGTTTCTGTTGAAATATCCGGCATCGGGTGACACGCCTGACGCCGTCTATTGGCTGGGCCGAGATGCCGAGCGAAACGGGAAAATTGCCGAAGCGCGAGCCTACTACGAGAAAGACGCGGATCGCTTTCCGCAGACCTATTTTGGACATGCCGCGACGGAGCGTTTGACCAGATTGGAACCCGCTGCCAATGCTGGAGACCCACCGGCACCGGAAATTCTGGACAAAATTCCTCCGCCGCCCGCGCTCCGGCCCTTCGATGAGCCAATTCCCGCGGCAGCAGCCGACCGTTGGGCGCGCGCACAAGCGTTGCGGACGATCGCGTTCGATTCCGCGGCGGAGCTCGAACTGAAGAACGCGTACTTTGCTACTTCGTCGCCGCGATTCCTCTACGAAGCCGCGCAAGCTGCGTTCGACCAGGGACATTTTGCGGTGGGCATGGCTTACGGGCGTGTCATGGTTCCGAATTTCGACGCGCGCAAAATGAGCGACCTGCCTATCGATGTCTGGAAAGTGCTTTATCCGCTTCCCTATGAATCCGTGATCCGGCGAGAAGCGGCTAGGAACAATTTTGACCCCATGCTCGCCGCTGGACTGATGCGGCAAGAGTCCACATTTCAAGCCGACGCGCTTTCGCCGCAAAACGCGATCGGGTTGATGCAAGTGATCCCGAAAACGGGACGGCTTCTCGCCAAGCAGCTTCGCGTGCGTTTTACTCCCGCCAAGCTTTTCCAGCCGGACTACAACATCGAGCTCGGGATGCTGTACATTTCCGGTCTGGTGAAATTGACGGGAGCGCCCGCTTATGCGCTGGCTGCTTTCGACGCGGGAGAAGACCGCATCGCGGCGTGGAAAGCCGAGCGCAGCTACGACGAGATCCCCGAACTTGTGGAGTCCATTCCTTTCAGCGAAACACGAGATTACGTGCAAATCGTCTTGCGCAATTCCGAAGTCTACCGGATGATTTACGGTCAGCCGGGCGCAGCGCTTTCCTCGGCATCGGCGGCAGGGCATAGCCGGTAAGCATTCGGCCGAGCCGGATTCATTGCACGCAACCGAACTGACAATCCAGGTCGTCTGGCAGGCTAAATGACTTCTTCTGAATCCAGCGTAGCGCAGGCAGCGCGGCGCATGCTTTCCGCAAAAGCAGAACAATTCACCGAATCCGTAATTCGCGAGATGACGCGGCTGGCCATGAGGCATGGCGCTGTGAATCTCTCGCAGGGCTTCCCCGATTTTGCGGCGCCCGCGGAAATCAAGGAAGCGGCACGTCAGGCGATTGCCGATGACATAAACCAATATGCGATAACCTGGGGCGCGAAGCCGCTGCGCGACGCCATCGTCGAGAAATTTGAGCGGACGCAGGGGGTGCGCGTCGATCCGGAGCGCGAGATCACGATTTGCTGCGGCTCGACGGAAGCGATGATGTCCACGATGCTGGCCATCATTAATCCGGGCGATGAAATTGTGGTATTCGAGCCGTACTACGAGAACTATGGACCGGACGCGATTTTGAGCGGAGCGAAGCCGCGCTTCGTGAAGATGCGGCCGCCGGAAAACGAGAGCGCTGTCTGGACGTTCGACGAGAAGGAACTGGCAGCCGCTTTTGGACCGCACACCAAAGCCATCATCCTAAACACTCCCAACAATCCGACGGGAAAAGTGTTCACGCGCGCTGAACTCGAATTTATCCGCGAGCTTTGCGTCCGCTGGAACGCGTATTGCGTGACGGACGAAATCTACGAACATATTCTTTACGACGGGACGGAGCATATTTCGATGGCGCGGATCGACGGCATGCGTGACCGTACGATTGTGATCAATGGCATGTCGAAGACTTACAGCGTCACTGGCTGGCGCGTGGGTTGGGCTATTGCGCCCCCAGAACCGACGGCGGCCATCCGCAAGGTGCACGATTTTCTTACGGTGGGGGCCGCAGCGCCTTTACAGCAGGCCGGCGCCATCGCCCTGAAATCGCCGCAGTCTTATTACGACAAGCTTGCGACCGATTACACGGTGCGCCGCGAGCGATTGCTCAAAATTCTTACCGCCGCCGGATTCAAGGTTTTCAAACCGCGCGGCGCGTACTACATCATGACGGACGTCTCTGGATTCGACTTCCCCGCCGATCGATATCCAGCGGGCTCGCGGGATGTTTCATTCGCAAAATTTTTAGTGGAAAAGGTAGGGGTGGCGGTTGTTCCCGGATCCAGTTTTTATAATGACGCCCGCGACGGCGCCACGCAGGTTCGTTTCACGTTTTGCAAAAAGGAAAGCACACTCTCAGCGGCCGAGAAAAGGCTGTCCCGTCTCCCCGAGCATCTCGCAAATCGTTAGCCGACGAGAATGTCGATGTGCCGAGTGTTCGATACTGAGAATAACCGCTAAAATTTATCTAAATAACTGAATTACCAGCAGTTCCGAAGTTTTAAGGGGTAGGAGACTGACGGTCGGTTGCCCTGTGGTGGTTAGCCCCCTACCCCGCGAGTGGTCTTGTGTATATAGACGATGGCACGGCGAAATTAGTTTCCTGATTCTGCAAAAATATTTTTGACTTGTATCACTGCACCAAATCAACAGTATCCAGGTACCGCGCTACGTCCACTTTCCATTGAAACTTCTCCCGAATCGCTCCCTGCAACGCCTGCGCCGCCTGAGGTTCGCCATGAGTCAGATATATCTGCTTGGGAGGCGCCGGGAGGTCGCTCAGCCATCGCAACAGTTCACTTTTTCCGGCATGAGCGGAAAACTGCCCCATTTGGATGATTTCGGCGCGAACAGGTACATGCTGTCCATAGAGACTCAACGTCTTTGCGCCTTCTTCGAGCGCGCGCCCGCGCGTTCCCTGAGCCTGGAACCCGCCTAAAATAACGGCATTCCGCGCATCCGGCAACCGCTGTGCCAGGTGATGTAGCACGCGGCCTCCCGAGGCCATTCCGCTGGCGGAGACAATGATGCACGGCGTCTTGACGTTGTTGATAGCCTTTGATTCCTCGACCGATCGAGTGAGATGAAATTCGTGCACGTCCAGCGGATCGCCTTTGCCGCCAGCCTCGATGCGCGAATAGTCCAAGTCGTGGTCTTCCTTGTATTTCAAATATAGATCCGTGGCGCTGAGCGCCATGGGGCTGTCCACGTATACAGGAAGCCGTGGGATGCGTTGTTGGTCCTCGAGCTGGCGCAGGTAATACATGAATGTTTGCGTTCGCCCGATGGCAAACGCGGGAATCACAATCGAGCCGCCCCGCTTCGTTACGCGATTTACGATGCCCGCTAGTAGCTCTGCCGGATCACCCGTGGCATGCTCGCGGTCGCCGTACGTCGATTCGCAAAGAAGCACGTCCGCTTTCGAGGGCGGCGTTACCGGATCGTTCAAAATCGGCTGATCGTACCGGCCGATGTCTCCAGAAAACACCACCACGATTTTCTTTCCGTTCTCCGTGATGACTAGTTCCAGGCTGGTTGAGCCCAAGATGTGCCCGGCATCGAAAGCAGTGATATGAAATTCGGGGCTAATATCGAACGCACCGGTGCGCGCAATGGGCTTTAATAATCTCAGCACTGGATCGACATCCCCCGTCACATACAGGGCTTCTGGATTTGCGTGCCGGCTGTATTTTCCTTGCCGAGCGTGAAGCGTGTCTTCTTCCTGCAGGTGCGCCGAATCCTTCAAGAGAATCGTGGTCAAATCAATCGTGGCGGGATTCGCGTAGATCGGTCCTTGATAGCCCTCTTTGACGAGGACGGGCAGCCAGCCCGTGTGGTCCAGGTGCGCATGGGTCAACACGGCGTAATTGATCGTCCTCGGATCAATGGAGAGATGTTGGTAATTTCGATCGCTGAGTTCCGGCGAACCCTGAAAGAGACCGCAGTCCACCAAAAGCTTTTTGCCTGCCGCTTCCACCAAGTATTTCGAACCCGTTACCGTGCCAGCCGCGCCAAGAAAGGTGAGCTTTGCCATAGGCCTGCCATTCTAAACGATACTTGGGAACATGTGGTTTCAGACTGGCGGCTAAAACATGCGATTGAGTCCAATCTATACAATGGTGCAATAGCCGTTTCGCGGTCCGCATTTCCTACCTGATTGACTTGCCGCCTGCCACAGACAATACTTTCTGCCCAGTTGATTCGATAAGTATGCAGGCAGGCCTTAAGGGCCCGCCGAATAGTCTCTGCGTCTCCAAATTGGAAATAAATTGTCTGAACTACCCTCCATGATCGGGAGCGTTGTTTCCCATTACCGAATCCTCCGCACTCTGGGGGGCGGCGGGATGGGTGTGGTCTACGAAGCGGAAGACATCAATCTGGGCCGGCACGTTGCGCTGAAATTTCTGCCGGAAGCTCTAGCAACGAGTCCACTAGCCTTGGAGCGCTTTCAGCGGGAAGCCCGCGCGGCTTCCTCCCTCAATCACGGGAATATCTGCACGATTCATGAGATCGCTGCGCACGATGGCCAGCCCTTCCTGGTCATGGAACTTTTGGAAGGGCATACGCTGAAACATGAAATTGGAGGCAAGCCCGTTCCGTTCGACAGGCTCGTTGAGCTGGCCATTCAGATGGCCGATGCTCTGGACGCTGCTCACCAGAAGGGAATCATCCATCGCGACCTCAAGCCTTCGAATCTTTTCGTTACGAATCGGGGGCAGGCCAAAATTCTCGATTTCGGTCTTGCAAAGGTTACAGGCGTCATGCCGGCGGGCGATGCAACAGCGACCCGCTCGCCGGAAAAAGTGAAAACAGTTTCAGAAGAGCACCTGACGAGCCCCGGCACGACACTTGGCACCGTTGCGTACATGTCTCCCGAGCAGGTTCTCGGCAAGCCTCTCGATCCGCGAACCGATCTCTTTTCCTTCGGCGTAGTGCTCTATGAAATGGCCACGGGGGCGCTTCCATTCCGCGGAGATTCGACGGCGGCGATCTACGACGCGATCTTGCACGTCGTGCCGGTAGCACCCGTGCGATTGAATCCTGAAGTGCCGCCAGAGCTGGAACGAATTATCAACAAGGCATTGGAGAAAGATCGGGACTTGCGCTATCAGTCAGCGGGAGAGCTCCAAGCGGATTTGAAGCGCCTGAGGCGAGATAGCAGTTCCGCGAGAGCCAGTGTCGCGGCGTCCCCGGGTGACGCAGCTTCTTTCGGAGCGTTACGCACGCTTGTAGTTGTTTTCGTCGTTTTAGCCGCCAGCGCAGGCGCTTTTTTCGCTTGGAAACGTTTCACGTCAAAGAGTGACCTGGATCGTTTGCCGCTGGTCACCAATGGGCGTATTTCGCGGCTGACCACAAACGGCAACGTGACGGCGGCCGCAATCTCTTCTGACGGCCGATACGTGGCTTACGTTGTCCGCGATGGCGGACAGGAAAGCTTATGGGTTCGCCAAACGGCTGCATCCAGCGCGCAACAATTGGTCCCGCCGGCGCCGCAGGCCTATCTGACCTCGCCCATGTTTTCTCCCGATGGAAATTTCATCTATTTCTCAAGCTCACGCAATGAGAACTCGAACGATTTGCAACTCTTAGCGATTCCCGTGCTTGGAGGAACACCTCGCAAAATTGCCGAGCATTTATCTACGGGCTTCACGCTCTCCCCCGACGGCACCAAGATTGCGTTTTTCGCCTTGAGTTGCGGAGAGATGGAGCTTTGCCTCATACAAATAAATTCGGACGGATCTGGACGGACCGACCTGATGAAATGGGACACGCCTCACTATGCGCCGGCCTGGTCGCCCGATGGCAAGCGCATCGCATTCAACGCGCTGGTCGATGAGGATCCGCAGGGCCTGCGCGCGCACCTGCAAGCACTCGATCTCGCCACCAAGAAAGTACAGGATCTGCCTACGCGCTGGAGGGCGATTCGAAATATGCTCTGGACCCACGACGGAAGGGGCATGCTCCTAACAGCGCAGGAGCGGGCGGGAGATCCGACGCAAATCTGGCACGTGTCTTACCCGGACGGAACTATACAACGCGTAACCAACGACCTGGAAGACTACAACAGCGCGAGCTTGGCTTTCGACACCGACGTCATTGTTGCCGTGCAAACCGACGTCAACGCCAGCATCTGGGTTGCTCCCAGCGATCACCCCGATGACATCAAACAGGTGACACAGGGACGAAACGACGGCTTGCATGGACTGGATTTCGCCACTCCGCAAAGAATTGTTTTTTCTTCGAACGATTCCGGGAACTGGGATCTTTCCGCCGTGGATTTAGCAGGCGGCGGCGCCCAGGTGATTGCCGGTGCACCGCAGTATCACAGCGCTCCCGTGGTTTGTGATTCTGGGCGCTCTGTCGTATTCGTTTCGAACACGGGTGGAAATCACATTTGGAAGACCGACGCAGACGGAACGAACGTCGTGCAGTTGACGCACGGCATCGGTGAAGTTTATCCCGCGTGTCCGAGAGAAGGCCGGTGGCTGGCGTTCGTCAGCGAGGACGAAGCCATTGCCGGCGGCAATTTGCGCAAACTGTCTCTCGATGGCGGCCAGGACACCGCTCTCATACCCAACACCGTGATCGGAATCAATCTCGCGCAGGATGGCAAACACATTCTGTTCGCCTCTCTGGACTACAAGGACAATAATAAGATGCGCGTAGGGCAGGCTACGCTGGACGGCAACGCCCCCATCGCGTATTTGGAACCGCCACCTGGCGCCGCCAAACTGCGCGATGGGCGCTGGATTCCCGGCCAGCAAGCGCTCGTCTATGTGGATGCGCGTTCCGGCTCTCCGAATCTTTGGACGTATTCGCTGGTAGGGAAGCCGCCTCAGCAGCTAACACATTTTGTTTCAGGCCGGATTTTTAGTATTGCTTTGTCGCCCGACGGAAGCAAGATTGCGCTTTCTCGCGGTTCGATTAACAGCGATGCGGTTCTTTTCTCGCGCACTCGCTGAGTTTTCGCAAATCACGCGGCGCACTTCCCGCGCTGCAGCATTGTCATTTGTTGTTACTTTGAAATACTCGCCAGTCCGAGGCGATGCGGTGCAAGTGTTGCTCTAGGCGAGAATCACCGCTTTTCCACCGAAACCGTCATGTCGTGAAAATCCAGTGTCACTACCGCCTTGTAAAACAGTTCGACCCCCACGGTTGCATCAAACAGTCCGTCCGGCTCATGCACATCCGGCGTGGGAAAGTAGACCAGCGGCGCGGGACCGCTCAACGTCAATTCGTGAAAGCCTTCCATTTCCGCCGGAGCTTCCTTCATCTTTACTCCGCCATCCGTGAAAGGGAAATCCCGCGATTTTGTAGTCTTTGCCGCCTCCGCAAGCTGCAGCTTCTCGATCGAGGCCGTATACACCAGCAGCGTCCCGCTATACATCGTGTCAATCTGCGCGGAAGCTTTCTTTCCATTAATCTCAAACCCTTCCGCCACCACGATCGGTGGTCCATCATTGCCGAATTTGATCAGCGAGATTTTGTCGCACGTTCCTGCACAGCCCACGGACGCCGCCAACACGCCGGAAATTCGCACTTTACGCGCCACAAAATCGATCTGAAGGACACGGTCCTTAAAAGCCGTGTACGCCAGCGTGCCATCCACGTGCGGCATCTGGCCTTGCGCAATCATGTCGGTGAGACTCATCGCCAGTGTGGTGACATTTGTGAGGTGGATGCTTCCCACGGTGATCGATGGGATCACGGTCGGAAAAATTCCCGAGGGCGCACCCGGCGGCATCGGCGACGTGGGCTTCAAGCCCGCCGCATTCGCGTACGCCGCATCCAGGACGGAGTTCGCGTTCCCCGTATCGATGCCCATTTTCAAAACGGCTCCGTCTCCGATCCGCGCTTCCACACACGGCAAGCCGTCGCAATCCAGAAGCGGCACCTCCGTCGCGAATTTCACGGCACCAGCGTGCTGTGCATGCGCTGGCGCAACGGACAATGCTGCAATCACTGCGGAACAGAGGATGGGCCACAGCCTTCGGCGCATGAGCATCATGTGTCCTCTCAAACCAAAATCCGGATTCGCGGTCACTCGAAGTGTGACGCTTTGCATCGGCAGTAGTTAGCTTACAGGGAAAATTGCAAAAGGAACGAAAACCAAGGAATGAGCGACCTGAGGGCGTTACCTATGTGCCCGGTAAGCTCTGTTATCCATGTGTCCGGGTTGGACCCTGAAATGATTGGTGGAGCCGATGGGATTCGAACCCACGACCTCCTCGATGCCATCGAGGCGCGCTCCCAACTGCGCCACGGCCCCACCGGAGATACTGCAAAAGCTTATCACACCCCGCGAAGAACGCGCCTGTCTCGCCCTCTCGGTTCACGACATCAATGAAAGGCGCGTCTCTGTTAGGTCCAGTTCGCGTTCGACCTTACGCAACACTTCGTCGTTGATGCGCCCGGCTCCCCGCAGCCTTAATGCGGCTTGCCGCTCGGCGCCCAGCAGGCTGCGCGAGAGTTCCAGGTAGCGGGAATGCGCATGACGATTCGCCACAATCCCCTGATCGTCTTGTCCGATCAGATTCGTCAGACGATGTTTGTACCGCTGCTCGATCTCGCTGTAGACGGTGGCAAATTCGCCGCCATCTTTCAGCCTCGCTTGTTCAAGATGCGCCAGCGCGGCTTCGATCATGGCTCGCCTGGCCGCCTCTTCTTCTTCGTCCTTGTTACCACCTTTACCAGAAAGTCCCAGCGCACGGATCAGCGGCGGCAGCGTCAGCCCCTGCAACACCAGCGTCACCAGGATCACGCAAAACGTCAGGAAAACGATCAGATTTCGCTGCGGGAACACCGTCCCGTCCGCCAGTGTTTCCGGTAGAGCAAGCGCCGCTGCCAGGGCAATTACTCCGCGCATTCCCGTCCAACCCACCACAAAAATCTGCCGAGCCGGCGGAAGCTTTACCTTTTGGTGCAGGACCCGCCTGCGGATCAAGTTGGCCAGATATGCACTAGGATACATCCATACCATGCGCAGCAAGATCAGGATCCCGCTGAAAAGCGCCCCGTACTGCAAGAGCTGGCGAAGGCTATACTCGCGGATCCCGGCAAGCACGAACGGCAATTGCAGGCCGATCAGCATGAATACCAGGCCGTTCAGCACAAACGTCAGCGAGTCCCACACCGCCCACGCCTGTATGCGCACGCTGGGCGAGAAAAAGTGCGAGCTGTGCCGGCTCATATACAGCCCGCACGCGACCACCGCCAGCACTCCCGACGAATGAATCGCTTCAGCAGCAAGATAAGCTGCGTAGGGCACGATGATGCTCAACGTGATCTCGATGGGGCCGTCATCGATGCGTTTATGAATCGATTCCACGACGATCCCCACCAGCAGTCCGAGCACGACGCCCGCAATCGTCAGATAGCTCAGCCGCAAAAGACCCGCGCCGAAGGTTGGAGTTTCGCCAGTGACGACCATCGCCACTCCAAACTCCAACGCCAGAAGTCCCGTGGCATCGTTCAAAAGACTTTCGCCCTCCAGAATATCGACGATGCCTTGCGGCAATCCCACGCGTTTCGCAATCGAAGTCGCCGCGATTGCATCCGTGGTTGCCACCACGGCGCCCAGAACAAAGCCAAGCCTCCAATCGAAACCCGCAAAGACCCATTTCGCCGTCGCAGCCACTCCCGCAACCGTGAATCCCACCAGACCGAAGGCCAGCAGGCAGATGCTCACAAGATTGAATCGGAACTCGCGCCACGGCGTCAGCCAGGCCCCGTAATAGAGAAGCGGCGGCAAAACAACTAGAAAGACAACGTCTGGATTCAGCGTGACCTTCGGGATCCCGGGAAGAAAGCTCAGAAGCAGGCCTGCAATCACCAGTACGATTGGGTAGGGCGTTTGGAGCTTCCTAGCAAGCACGGCAAACACCACCACGAATACCAGCAACAAGAGGAACACCAGCTCGAACGCGTGTATCCCGCCGCCTTCCATGGCTCCGCGCAGCCCCTCCTGCCCTCAAGATACCTCACCGCCAATGTGATTTCCTAACGCCCTTCGCGGAATTTGGGCGGCCTCTTGGCTGGGCATCAACGATGGCGGAGCGCGGGCTTGCGACAATACCGGACAGAGAAACACACAGGTTTGCCGGCAACTCGAATGAGGATTGCCTGGAGATCGTTTCCACTGACCTTAGTTGCGGCATCCAGCGCATGAAACCGAAGAGCTAAGCCCCAAAGCATTGCGGCTAACCTCCCACGGCTTCGCTTTTCGCCTCACGGCGCCTTGACGATTATGTTTGCAATATTTTTCTCGCGCAGCATCGCGTTGAACGCAGTTACATCACTCGTGATGACCTGGCGCATTGCCTGCTCAGACTCGTCGCCTTGCGTTTTCAATTCCTGCTGCACGGCCGTTTGCTGCGTCGTCGGCGGAAAATCCGCCGAGCTTCCCACTTCCTCCGCCAAATAACTGATTTTTTGCAGCAGCATCGGCAAGTAGCGCACGTCGTCCTGGCCCCTTCCCGTAGCCTTCAACTGCACGACCTTGTCCTCCGCTCCCGCCAGCTTTTCCGCAAGCGCATCAGCCGCTTTCCGAATCGCCTTCGAGTCTTCATCCGTTCCCAGCTGCTTTTCGAGATCGGCGAGCTGGGCGCGAATCGATTCGATTTGGTTGACTCTCTCCGCCAGCGCGTTCATCTCTTCGCGAAGCTCCGAGATCAGCTGCAATTGCGCCTGAATGTCGCTGTCGGTTCCGGTCGAGTGGGGATCTTTGAGCACGTTCAGCTTTTCGCTACTCTTTTCCTCACCAACCGTGAGCGTGACCGTGTACGTCCCTGGGGGCTCAAGCACCGAAATGCGGTTCACGGCGGGAGCGTTGCGCCAGCCTTCGGGTCCCAGTGGCACATCCGGCGAATACGTCGGAGGAGTTCTTAGCTTTACCTCCGTGGCTTCTTCGCCGCGCAAATTCCACCAGTAGCGATTGATGCCTGATTTCACTTCGCAAGGTGGAGGGCCCGCTTGGCCAAATCCTCCGCCTCCGCCGCCAGGGCCGCCCGCACCCGCGCGGTGGCCGCCTTCGGTCCGTGGCGCGTGGCATTCGATTTCGCGCACGGTTTTTCCTTTCGAATCGGTAATCGTAAGTTTTGCATGCTCTTTTTCGCTGAGTTTAGACTTTACATAGAAATTGATCGAAGCGCCGTACGGAGGATTGTGTCCCGCAGTAGGATCCGCGGAAAAGCCGCCGGGCTGCTCCAACGGCCGAAAGCGATAAGCGTCTCGCGGCGTAAAGAGATGCGCGCTTGACGCCAGCACTTCCGGAGTCAGCTGTTCGAATGGAGTTAGATCGTCCAGGATCCAGAAACCGCGCCCGTACGTCGCCAAATCCAAATCATGAAAGCGCTCCTGCACTGTGATCCAATAAACCGGCGCGTGAGGCAGCCCGCTCTGCATGGGCTGCCAGTTCTTTCCATCATCCCAGGAAATATAAAGCGCGTTCTCCGTGCCCAGGTACAGCAAGCCTTTACGCACGGGATCTTCGCGCACGCAATGGGCGTAGCTCAGCATACTGTGCGGAATGCCATTGGTGATCTCCGTCCACGTCTTCCCGAAGTCCGCCGTCTTATAAACGAACGGGTCTCGATTATTCACCTGATGGCCATCGACCGTGATGTATGCCGTCCCCGCGTCATATCGCGAGGGCTCGATGTTGCTCACCGTCCCCCATTCGAGCATGTTGGGAATATTCTTCGTGACGTCCGTCCACACTTTTCCGCCGTCGCGCGTGATTTGCACCAACCCATCGTTAGTGCCTGCCCAAATCACGCCCGCCTCTTTTGGCGATTCCGCTATCGCGAAGACCACTCCGGCGTATTCCACGCCGATGTTGTCTGGTGTCAGTCCGCCCGAACTTCCCATGCGGCTCGTGTCGTTCCGCGTCAAATCCTTGCTAATCACTTGCCAGCTGTTTCCGCCGTCTGTCGTTACGTGTACAAACTGGCTTCCCGCATAGACCTTGTTGTGGTCATGCGGCGAAATCGCAATGGGAAATTCCCAGTTGAAGCGGTATTTCACTTCCGCTGCCGTCGCTCCGGAAACATCCACGGGCCAAACCTCGACTTCGCGCCATTGCCGATTGCGCTCGTCAAATCTCACCACCGCCCCGCTCACGCTGCCCGATCCCGTCCCGCTCGACCAGATGATGTTGTTGTCCACCGGATCCGGCATTGCAAAGCCGCTTTCGCCCCCGGAGACGGAGTGCCACAGGCTGCGCGAGATTCCGCCTCCGCCAAATCCTCCAAACTGCAAACTGTTGCTCGGCCCGCGATAGGACGACCCATCCTGTTTGTTGCCGTAAACGAAGTAAGGGATCTGGTCATCCACGGTAACGTGATAAATCTGAGCGATAGGAAGTTGAATGTGGTCCCACGTGTGTCCCCGATTCACGGAAATGCTCACGCCGCCGTCGTTCACCACTGCCATGCGGTCGCCGTTCGTCGGATCGATCCACATTTCATGGTTGTCGCCGCCAGGACTCGCCGGCATATTCGTCAATGTGTGTCCGCCATCCATCGTCCTCGAAAACGCGGACGTAAAGAAATACACTTCATTCTCGTTGTCCGGCGAAATCTCTTCTCGCGTGTAATAGTGGGTCCGCCCGCGGACCTGCCGGTCGGAGTTCACCAACTGCCAGTCCTCGCCGCCATCGTCGGAGCGCCAAAGTGCTCCGTTCTGTCCTGGGTGGCCCTCCCAGGGAACTCCGTCGCCCGTTTCAATCATGGCGTAGACGCGATTCGAATCGCGCTGTGCCACGCGCACCGCAATCCTCCCCACCGGCGGGTGCGGCAATCCATGTCCCTCCAACCGCTTCCACGTCACCCCGCCGTCCGTGGACTTGAACAGCCCGCTGCCCGGCCCGCCGCTGCTGCGTCCCCACGTATGAATCTCAAGCTGCCACATCCCCGCAAACAGAATCCGCGAATTATTCGGATCCACCGCCATATCCGAGCAGCCCGTGTTCTCGTCGACGAACAACACCTTCTCCCAGTTCTTGCCGCCGTCCGTCGTCCGAAAAACGCCCCGCTCCGGCTGCGCACCGTACGCATGGCCTAGCGCGCACGCCAGCACGATATCCGGATTGCGCGGGTCGATCAGCACGTTGCCGATCCGCCCCGTCTTATCCAGCCCCATGTGCGTCCAGGTCTTCCCGGCGTCGGTGGATTTGTAAATCCCATCGCCAACCGAAATATGGCTTCGGATGTACGGCTCGCCCGTACCAGCCCACACGATATTCGGATCGCTGGCCGCAACCGCCAGGGAACCTATCGAAGACACCGGCTCCTTATCAAAAATGGGATCCCAATGTATTCCGCCATCCGTGGTCTTGAAGATACCGCCCGACGCCGACCCCACGTAGTACAGATAAGGGCTTCCCGGCACTCCCGCAACCGCCGTGGTGCGATTGCCCACCGGCCCGATGTATCGAAACTCAAGTTGGCTGTAGGCGTCAGGTTCGATTTTTGTCTGCTGTGCTTGCGCAAACTGCGGCAGGCCCAGAATCGCTACTACCGGCGCTAGTAAAACGAGACACGCACGCTTCAACATGCTGAATCCCCCTCGCAAATTTTGCCTGGAATTGCGCGGATGATACGTGCGCAGCAAGCCGAGGTCAATGAATTTATGCTTCTCCGCTCTGGACGCGGAGCAACCCTGGCGCTATTCTGAAGCTCCTAACACTTTAGGCCGCTCGATATAGGGAAAGGAATTCGCAAGGAATGCCACACAAGTTCCAGGTGCCGTCCCGCAAGCTCTCCGTGCCGATCCCGCTTCTATCTACAAATCTTTTGGCCCTCTTCGTTTTGGTTCTCCCACTCTCCGCGCAGCAAACCGGTCCTCTGCCGCCGCCTCCGTCCTACACCGCTCCCGCGCCAATGCCTCGACCCACTAGTTCTATGCCTGCGGCTGAGCCCCATCAGACGACTACCGAGTCGCCTCTTTCAACGGACCCTCCGAAGATCCCTGCCGATCAGATCATTCAGAAATTCGCCGAGCGCGAGGCCGAGTTCAGAAAAGAACGCGACAATTACACCTACACGCAAACCTTTGTCATTCAAACGATCGACGAATACAGCGGACAGCCCGACGGCGAATATCGCATGACCAGCGACATTCTTTTCACTCCCGAAGGCAAGCGCTATGAGCACGTCACGGACGCTCCCGCTCCAAGCCTTCAGCGCATCACCATGTCGCAGCAGGATTTTGACGACCTCGAGCACGTGCAGCCCTTCGTGCTCACCACCGATGAACTCCCCAAATACACCGTCAAGTACGTAGGCCAGCAGCAGCTCGACGATTTGAACACCTATGTTTTCGATGTCGGCCCCAAAACCATCGAGAAAAACCAGCGCTATTTCCAGGGCCGTATTTGGGTCGAGCAGAAGGACTTCGCCATCGTCAAGACCGATGGCAAGGCTGTTCCCGACATCAAGAAACACGGGCAGGAGAACGTCTTCCCGCGTTTCATCACGTACCGTGAAAACATCGAAGGCCACTTCTGGTTCCCGACCTACACTCACTCCGAGGACACTCTGCAATTCAGCTCCGGAGGCGTGCGCATTCGCATGACCGTGCGTTACGAAAATTACAAGCGGTTCGGCTCGACCATCAAGATTGGCCAGCCCATCGAGATCCCCAAGGAAAAGCCGTAGCCGCTCTTGAATAATGCGTGACGAATACCTCGCGGCTGTTGTCTACTGGGCGAGACTCGAGGGCGTTCTCTCTTGATTTCGTTGCGTACTCTCACAAATCGCATTCTAATCGCAATTGTCGCCGTCGCGGCACTCGTCTACGCCGCTGACTTTATCTCGTTTCACGTGCGCATGATGCATCCAAAGCCCAGCAACCCCTTGGAGACCATTACCGCGCTCCGCATCCTTGCCATCGACGAAAAAGGAAACAAAACCGAATACACCATCGATCCGGTCCAGCCTCAGCAAACTGCCGTGTGCGTTCATTCCTTGTTCCCGCACGCTGGCGACGCCCCTTGCTGGTATCTCAAACGAAAATTCGCGCAGCCCATTCCGATGGTTTTCTTTTTTGTTCCTAAGCGCGGCATGTGAACGAGCGGCATCCACGAGCCGCGATCGCTCACCGCCGTCTCTATCGCTTCCCAGCCGCTGCTCGTGGTGCAGAGCCATCGAATCCTCGCCCAGATCATCCTCTGCCGGCCAAACACTCGGGACTTCTTTATGCACCGTCAATCGTGAATCGTGGCTGGCACCGCTTCCGTTCGAAACTCGCCCTCCCAACGCGCCACAACCACGCACGCCAAACAATTCCCAAGCACATTCACCGCCGTCCGCCCCATGTCCATCAGCTGGTCGATCCCGAATAGCAAAAACAACGGCTCCGTCGGCAGATGAAACGAGGCCGCTGCGGCCAGCACAATCACTAGCGAAGCCCTCGCCACCCCCGCCGTTCCTTTGCTGCTGATCAGCAAGGTCAGCAGCATCACCGTCTGCTGTCCAATCGTCAGGTGAATTCCCGCGGCCTGCGCGATGAATACCAGCGCCAACGCCTGATAAAGGCTCGACCCGCCCAGATTGAAGCTATATCCCGTTGGCATCACAAACGCCACTGTTTCGCGCCGCACGCCAAACGCTTCCATCTCTTCCATCGCGCGCGGCAAAGCCGCTTCCGAGCTCGCCGTCGCAAACGCAATCGTCACCGGCTCGGTGACCGCACGCAAAAATTCTTTCAGCGGCGTCTTCACCAGCACGGCAATCGGCAACAGTACGCCCACAATAAAAATCACCAGCGCCACATACATCGTCGCTAGCAGCTTCACCAGCGGCAGAAGTACGCCCAATCCCAGATGCCCGACCGTGTAAGCAATCGCGCCAAACACGCCAATCGGTGCCGCATACATCACCAGATTCGTGAACTTGAACATCGTCTCTGAAAGGCTCTCCGCAAACGCCAGCATCGGCCGCCGCTTCGGCTCTGGCACCAGCGCCAACGCCATCGCAAACAAAACGCTGAACACCACGACTTGCAGCACTTGCCCTTCCGCCACCGATTTCGCGATGTTCTCCGGGAAAATATCTGTGATCAATTGCGCCGCTGTATGCGGCACCGCATTCAGCGGCATAGTTTCGGCAGTCGGCGGCAGATGCACTCCTTCGCCCGCCCGGCTGATATTGATCGCCGCAAACCCAATCACCAGCGTGATCACCGAAACGATCTCAAAATAAATCAGCGACTTGATCCCCAGCCGCCCCACCTTCTTCAAATCCGCGTGCCCCGCAATGCCCACCACTAATGTTCCAAACAGCAGCGGCGCAATAATCACCTTGATCAACCGCAAAAAAATCGTTCCCAAAAATTGCAATTTCTCCGCCACCGCCGGCCAGTCGTGCCCCAATTCCGCCCCAGCCAGTAGCCCTACCACTATCCACGCCGTCAGCGACCTCCTTGCCCCCGCATACCACGCCATCAAACCAATCGCGACCCACCGCAAACTGACCGCAGCAAGCCCGGCCGCGCCCGACGAATGTCCGCCCGCCGCGAGCGACACCACAATCGCAAGCGTCACCGCAACAATCGCCATTCCCAAGAGTTTGTTCTTCATCGCCCCCAACTCGCATCTCTCATAAGCCGCGAACGGTATTCTGGATATGCATTCATGTCAATGGTTGTTCGCTCATCGCCATGCCAGGCAACCCGCCTGCATTTCTTTGGTTCTGAGTGCCATAACAGCTGTCTCTGAGGACTCGGGCCAGGGGCAATCGCGGCAGGTGCGCCGCCACCCTTAGAACGCTTTGCGTGTGAGGTGTCCTAATGCGCCGTGTGTGTTGGAAGGTTTTCTCCGCCGCCTTTTTCTTCGCACTTTTTTCTTTATCCCCTGTGTTCGCACAAGACCAGCAGCCCGCCTCAACTCAGCCGAAAAGCGCCAAGGACCGCAAAAAGCAAGCCCAGCAGTTCGCCAAGGAAAGCAATCCCTACACCGTTTGGCTCACCGAAGAGGTCCCTTACATCATCACCAAGGAAGAGAGCGACGCATTCCTTCGCCTCACCACTAACGAAGAGCGCGAACAATACATCGAAGATTTCTGGCGCCGCCGCAATCCCGATCCGGATTCCCCTGATAATTCCTATCGCGAAGAACACTATCGCCGCATCGCCGACGCCAACGAGCACTTCTCCTCCGGCGTCCCCGGCTGGAAAACCGATCGCGGGCACATCTACATCCTCTGGGGACCGCCCGACGAAATCGAATCCCATCCCTCCGGCGGCACTTACGATCGTCCCCCTGAGCAGGGCGGCGGCACCACCACCACTTATCCCTGGGAACTCTGGCGCTATCGCCATCTCGAAGACATTGGCGACAACATCGAAATCGAATTCGTCGATACCACTGGTTCCGGCGAATATCACATCACCTTGGACCCCGGCGAAAAGGACGCGCTAGCCAAAGTCCCCGGCGCCGGCTTAAGCCTCTCCGAAATGTTAGGCCTCTCCACCAAAGCCCAGCGTTTTACCAACACCAACGGCACCACTCTTCCCGCTCCCCTCGGCGGCATCGGCATCAACGAATTCGACAATCTCGACACCTATTTCAAGGTCCAGCGTCCTCCCGATCACTTCAAAGACCTCACCGCTATGGTCGGCGTTCGCATCCTGCGCAATCAAATTCATCTGGACTACCGCTTCGACTTCCTCCGCGTCACCCGCGACTCCGTTCTAGTCCCCATTACTCTGCAGGTCGCCAATCGCGACCTCAGCTTCAAAGGAAAAGACGGCGTCCAATCGGCCGTCCTGAATCTCTATGGCCGCATTACCACGCTCAGCGGCCGCGTCGTCGATACTTTCGAACAAGTTATCTCCACCGATCTTCCGGACTCTCTCTTCCAATCCGCCGTAAACCTATCTTCTATCTATCAGCGCTCCGTCCCTCTCCGCTCCGGTCTGTATCGCCTCGATGTTGTCCTCAAAGACGCGCAAAGCGGCAACGTCGGCATCATCGACGCCGCACTGCGCGTTCCGCTCTATGACGAAGACTCCATCCAAGCCAGCTCGCTCATCCTCGCCGACCAAATCCGTCCAGTCCCCTCTTCCCAAATTGGTCAGGGCCCTTTCGTTCTCGGTTCCTATAAAGTTCGCCCTCGTGTCAATCCCGAATTTTTCTCCGCCGACAGTATGGGCATCTTCCTCCAGCTCTATAATCTCCAGCTCGACCCCCAATCCCACAAAACGAATGTCTCCGTCTCCTATCGCATCCTAAAAGACCACCAGCAAGTCTGGCACCAGGACGAATCTCCCGAACAACTCCAGCAATCCCGCGAACAAATCACCCTCGAACGCAATCTCCCGCTCTCCTCTCTCGCCCCCGGCCGCTACACCCTAGAAATCTACGTCCTCGACCTCCTTACCGATCAAACCGTCACCCGCACCGCCGACTTTACGGTCAAGCTTCCGACCACCGCCAAACCAACCACGTAACTCATCCTCGACCTGCGCCGGTGCTCTCATTAGATCGCGCTTGACTCTGGACTACACTCAAGGGTGTACGGTGAGGGTGCCGCATGCTTCGTGCGAGGAAGTTAATGCAGATCGGGCAGGTGTCCAAACATGTAGGCGTAAGCATAGACGCGATTCGCTTTTATGAACGCAACGGATTCTTGCAGCACCCGCACGCCGGTGGTTTCGTCTGTACTCTTCTAATGATCTTTCCGCGCTGCATTCATTCGCACTTGCAGGCCTTGGGATTCTACTCCATGAGATTCCTGAATTTATATCTTTGAGAACCAATGATCTGCGTGCGTGCCCCGCAGTAGAAAGATGCTTGACCACAAACTGAAAGATATTCGATGCAAAGAGGATTGCGCTGGCGAGGCTGGAACACGAATTGAAGTCCGCCCGTACAAAGTGCAGCGCCCAACTCAACCGCAGACGGGGAAAGAACGGGCGCTGCCCAGTCCTAACGGTCTTCGGAACATCCAAACGTAATGGTGCCGAGTGAACATTGAATTGTTGTACGTAGCCAACTGCCCGAATCATGCTGTCGCCCTTGAACGGCTACGTGCAACCCTATCTGCGGAAAATCTTCAAACATCCGTCAACGAAATATTGGTAAACGATGCTGCGATGGCTCAATCACTCAAGTTCCCGGGCTCACCAACAATTCGTATAAACGGAACACGATGTTGAGCCGCAGAGCGAACAAACCGCTTCGTTTGGACTGATGTGCCGCTTGTATTTGGATGGTAGCGGTGCTCCGTCTGAATGGAGACTACGCGTTGCAATCGAACGAGCGCGTGGCTTGAGGTTCTAATGGCTGGCTGGAAGACAAGCGGTATTTCTGTGGGTGCGATTCTCACTTCGCTGCTCACCCTTGGTTGCTGTCTCCCATTGCCATTTTTGGGAGCGGCAGGTTTAGCCGGGGCTTCCGTCTTCTTGGCTGGCGCACGACCATGGCTCTTGGGGCTTTCAGTCGTCCTGGTTGGAGCCGGTTTTTTTCAAGTCTGGCGTGGGGTACGCTGCCGCACCCGTCAAAGTAAAGCCGCAATCGCACTGCTGAGTCTCGCCACTCTTGTTGTGGTTCTTCTTCTTTTATTTCCTCAAGTTATAGCCAGCGTGCTTGCGGACCTTTCGGGGAAACAATGAAAAAACTCCTGGGCATATTTGCGGTTTTGGTGTTCGTGGGATTGGTGGTTTTGGGTCGGCACTTCTACGGCGGGGAAGCGGTTCCGGCAGGACAACCGAGACTTGTCTCGCTTACGTCAACGAACTTTGACCAATTGCGTGCAGCATTTAATGCGGCATCTGGCGAAGTGCGTATCGTTTTACTGCTCTCTCCAACGTGACCAACCTGTCTGCGGGGGTCATCCGCAGTCGAAGATGTTCTAAAGCAGAACCAGAATCCGCACATCCGTGTCTTTGCGGTGTGGGAACCAATTCTGCCCACTGACTATTCCAATCCGGGCATGGCCATCTTGGCACGGCTCTCTGACCCGACAGTTGAACAGTATTAGGATAAGAACCAAATGTTCGCAGAAACAACAAGGGCGCAGGATTAGTGCTGACGCAGACCAACCTAAGCCGAAATGCTGCACCAGCAAAGGAATTCAGTGGGATGAAGTCGCCGTGTACGGTCGAGATGCGCATTGGGATGAACGACTTCCGCGCGCTGTCTTCTTAAATGGTCCGGTGGTCCATGCACTCGATTTCTCGAAAGCAGTCACAGACCTGCTTTCCAAGTGAACCTCAAGCTATGACAAGGCAACTGGAACCGTGCTGTAGTTCGCCAGCCGCAATGTGCTACTGGTTCATAGTCTCGCTGATTTCGTGGGGAGTGCTGAGCCTCGTAGGGATTTATTGGCGTCCTCTCCATGAGCCGTCAGCGGCGGCGTGCCTTTTGGCCATGGCCATCGGCTGCATCGCCAACTGGCTTAAAAACCGCTCATTTCACTGCGCTTTAACTAGCCCATTGTTTTTAATCGCTGGTGGCGCTTTCCTGCTCGCGAGCGTCGGCGTGATCCATCTCAACACGTCTTTGCTTTGGCGATTCGTTCTCGTCGGAATCGGCATCGCATTCCTGCTTGAATGGCGATATGCGAAGCGTTCCGCGCCCGAGCTTTAGCGGATCCAATGTTGCAGGTTGTAGGTGAGGCAGGCCCAGAGCAATTCGGTTTGCAACTTTCGACCAGGCCGCGCACGTGAAACTGCCGCAGACCCAGCTTGCTTTTGATCCACGCGTGACAAAATTCCACGACTCTTCCACGGCGACGGTATTGCGCTTGCGCTTCTTCGCTGGCCATCTTTTCCCGGAAGGCCAGCGACCGCCGCTTTTCTATCCGCCGCAGCCACCGATCGGCCTCGCTTCTGATTTTCCGGACAGCACTGGGGCTTGCGGAGCGCAAGCTTGGCAGTCACTGAATTCTGCCTCGTACCAGTAAGCCATTAAGCCCGTTTCTTCTTGTTGTGTAACGCCCTTGCGGCCGCAGCAGCTTGCCTTCCGGGCAAACATAGCGATTCGTCTCGCGCTTGGTAAACAAACGCGCTGGGCGGAAGCCGATGCGGGAGCAGGTCGTCCCGCTTGGCATCTCTTCCGGCCCATGCTCCCCAGAAAATCGATCTCTCGTTCGGCCATCTTTTCGATGTTGTCTCGCGTGGTGTAGCCGCCGTCGGCCACCATCTGTTGCGGCTTTTTCTTCAGCCGGTCTTCCATGCGTCCACCGCTGGCAGCAACTGCGCGCTGTCGTTGGCCTGCTTGCGTCACCGCCACGCCCACGATCAGTCCGTGCGCCGCTCGGCGGAAATCTGCGCGTTGTAGCTCAGCGATAATCCTCCATCGGAGTGGTGCATCACTCTCGCTTGCGGATCGCTCGCTGCTCACTCGTGCCTTGCTCTTGGCTTGCTCTCCGCTTCTTGCGCTCCTGCAGCTTCTCCAGCTCCTGCAATGCGCTTTCCAGCCGCTCTTGCTGCTCGCGTCGCGCCCGCGTCCGCGCTTGCCTGGCTTTCGGACTGGCCTCTTCGTTCCGCGGATCGCCCATCTCCGCCACGCGCCGCCGCGCCCGCTCCAGATGCTCGCGAATCGTTCCTTCTCCTTGATAACTCCGACCGCTTGCCAGCGCTTTGATCTTCGTCCCGTCCTGCATCACTTGCTCCAGCGTGATCAGCCCTTCCTTGCTGAGCGCTGCCAGAACCTGCGTGAACAGTTCGTCCAACTCCTGCTGCTTCTCCACGCGAAAATCCGCCAGCGTGTGATAGTTCACTTCTTCCAGTCCCGTCAGCCACTGGAACGCCGGATCGAACTCGCACCGCCGCGCCACTTCCCGCGCCGAGCCGATCCCCTCGCTGTAGGCGTACACCCACAAACTGATCAGCAGTTGCGGATCGAATGCCGGACGCCCGCCTTCTTCCGCGCTGCTCTCAATGTCCTCGTAGAACCGGCTCAAATCCAATCGCGCCCACCAGCGTCCAGATCGCTCGCGCCGCGATGGTCCTCGCCGATCAAGTCGCTCTACATCCACCGCCCGCCAACTCATCTGCTGTCGGTTTACCAATCGGATCAAAGGTTTGCTTGTTCACGTTTTCTTGGCCCATGCGCCGAGCATACTTAGCTCTGATGAATTTTCAAGGAAGGAATTTAGGGATGTTTTTTCACAGCTTCGTTTTGCGGGCAGGTTTAAAGCTTCGTCGTAAGTCTTCAGTGCCTGTTGTCGTGGATCGGAGGATCACATATCCTGTCGGCTTCAAGTCACTGGATTCGGGGGAGGAATGCAAAGAAATGCAACCGTCATGTTTGCGATGTTCCTTGTAGCTTCGTTCGTGGCAAGCCTTCACGCATCGAACGCCGCCTCCAACACCGCCGGATACACGCTAGTGCAGAAATCACCCTCGGCGGAGAAGGCGGCTGGGATTATTTTGGCGTCGATCCAGCCACCGGCCACGTCTTCATCCCGCGTGGCGAGCACATCATGGTCCTGGACTCCAGCGGAAAGCAGCTCGCCGATATCGGCGGCGTGCATGGCACTCACGCCATCGTGTTCGCTCCCGAGCTCAACCGTGCCTTCCTCAGCGCGGAGGGTTCGGTAGCCGTCCTCGACATGGAAAAAATGCAGGTTCTTCCTCCCTTCGATCTAAAGGGCAAGGATCCGGACGCCATCCTCTATGATGCCTCCGTCAAACGTGTTTTCACTTTCAATGGTGGCGGCACCAAAGACGCAACGGCCATCGATGCCGCCACGGGCGAGGTTGTCGGCAGTGTCCCACTCGGCGGCAAGCCAGAGACCGCGCAGGCCGATGGCGACGGGCACATCTACGTGAACGTGGAGGATAAAGATGAGATTGTGGCCTTCGATTCGAAAACGCTAGAAGTGCTGCACACTTGGCCTTCGGCTCCCTGCAGGACCCGGCCGGGATGGCGATTGATGTCGCTCACAAGCGTCTCTTCGTCGGTTGCCGAAATCAGTTGATGGCCATGGTCGATTACACAAACGGGAAGGTTGTTGCGACCGTCCCCATTGGCAAGGGTGTGGATGCCAATCGCTTCGATCCAGCGGCGGGACTGGCGTTTGCCTCTTGCGGTGATGGTACGTTCACGGTAGCCCACGAGGATTCGCCAGACAAATACAGCGTGGTCCAGACCATCGAGACGCAAAAGGGAGCGCGAACCATGGCGCTCGACACGAAAAACCACAACATATATACCGTGACGGCCGAATTCGAGCCCCCACCGCCTGCCACGCCGCAGCATCCTCATCCTTGGCCAAAAGTAATTTCCAAGACCTTCACTCTGCTGATTTTTGCCCAGTAAGCGGCAAGTAGGAGGATTGGGGTCCGCGAAATGATGGAGCGCATTGCCGAAGCGTCGCCGCGTCCCCGGGCCAGGCTTATCGATGTTGTCTATTTGCTTTACTTTCTGACAGCAGTATCCGGCGAGGTCTTTGTTGGCCGGACCCATCTTCTTGCGTATGACGCCGTCAACCTCGTCGCCCACGCGTTCTATATCGCTCTGACGCCGCTGTTCTTCTACTTGTTTAAGCCGGTGAACGTGAGCCTCTCTTTGCTCGCCGCGCTCTTCGGCTTCCTGGGGTGCGCCAATGATGTTCTTAATATTTTTCATCGCCCTCCCTACAAAATCAACTCCCTGGTATTTTTCGGGCCCTATTGCTTCCTGCTCGGCTACCTCATTGGCAGGTCCACTTTTCTGCCTCGAATTCTGGGCGTGCTAATGATGTTTGCCGGCGTGGGTTGGCTCATCTTTCGGGCCCCCTTCGCAAACCATCTGTCCGCCTACCTCCAGGTCCTCGGCTTCCTCGCGGAACTATCCCTTTGCTTGTGGCTTCTCGTGAAGGGCGTGAACGTTCAACGATGGGCGGAGCAAGCCAGCGCAGGGGTCAAATAACGAATCACTGGAAGCAATCACAACATGACGGTTGCAGGCCCGTAGCGATTAACTGCGGGCTGGCTGCCGAAGAAATCAAGGTTAGCTTCGCAAATCCGTTAATGACTCGCATCTTCCACGTCAAATCGTCTAGAGTGTTTCTGAAATTCCATGGTCCCGGAAACCACATGAACCGTACAATCACATTTTTAGCAGTCCTCTGCTTCTCTGTTTCGTGTCTATTTCTTTCCTCGGCCGAGGCCGGCCGACCGAAAGTCCGCATCGACAAGGTCGGCATAGCCCACCGCCAATTCGTTCCGCCCGAGCCGTACGATTGGCGCGGTGCAAAGACTCACTCCCTCGTCACCGACATTTGGTATCCCGCCGATGCCACAGCTGTCGAGCAACCGCAATTAGTTGGTACGCCAGATGCTCCTTTTGCCACAGCCGGCAAGGCTGCTCCCGGTGCCCCGGTGATTGCCGCTCCAGAAAAACTTCCGTTAATTCTGCTTTCACACGGCACCGGCGGTTCCTCAACCATGATGGCCTGGCTCGGCACTGCTCTCGCATCGCATGGCTACATCGCGGTTGCCGTAAATCATCCGGGCAACAACGGGCTCGAACCCTACACCCTACAGGGATTTTCAATCTGGTGGGAACGCGCCAGCGACTTGACCGCCGTCCTCAACGCCATGCTTGCCGATTCCACTTTCGGCCCGCGCATCGACCCGCGACGCATCGGCGCAGCGGGCTTTTCTCTCGGAGGTTTCACAGTTCTGGAAATCGCCGGTGGCATCGGAGATTTTTCCCGTGTGGAAGCTTTCTGCGAATCTCACAACGGCGATGGCTCTTGCACCGACCCTCCGGAATTTCCCGGGCTATCCGCCAAACTCGGCGCGCTCTCCAAAACGGATCCTGCATTTCAAGCCGCTCTTCTGGAAGGCGCCCAGCCGCATCGCGATCCGCGTATCCGCGCCGTTTTCGCCATTGCCCCGGCTCTTGGACCAGCTTTCGCGCCGGATTCTCTCGCGAAGATTTCCATCCCGGTCCAGATCGTGGCAGGCTCGGCCGATACGGTCGTTCCCATCGATACCAGCGCAAAATATTTCGTTGCTCATATTCCCGGCGCGCAGCTCACCATCATCCAAGACGTCGGCCATTATACGTTTCTGGCCACCTGCCTCGAACTCGGCGACCAAACGAAACCCCAGCTTTGCCTCGACCGGGCGGGCGTCCTTCGCGACGATATCCATGCGCAGACCGCCACCCTGGCTTTCCATTTTTTTGATTCTAATTTGAGGTGAACCGGAGTTCACATTTGAGAATTGGCGTGAAATTCTAAGTGTTATCGCGGCTCTGAGCGTGCATTACGCGAGTCACCAGTCACGAGTCACTTTTCCCCTCGATACGCGCAACTTTGAATTGAGTCCAAAAGTGACCCGCAGAAGTTCAACTCGGCAGAAGAGATTTTTTCCGGGGAACGCGCTTCTCGCGATACAGGTCGCGGTCTGCTGCTCCCAAAATCTCGTTTAGCGTTTCTCCATCGTTCGGATACACCGCTGTCCCGATGCTTACAAAGATTTGCGGCGCTTCTCCGTCTTCTTCCAATCGCTTCGAGATTCGTTGCGCCACCAGCCGCGCCGCTTCCGCATCCGTCTCCGGCAAAATCAGCACGAATTCATCGCCGCCGTACCGCCCTGCCGTATCCATTTCGCGCGAATAAAGCCGCAGCATATCCGCCAGCCGGCAGAGCGCCCGGCTGCCTACGATATGTCCGTACGCATCGTTAATTTTCTTGAGCCCATCCAGATCCAAAAGTAAGACCACGAAGGACCGCTCGGTTCTGCCGTATCTCTTGATTTCGGTTTCCAGAGCTTCCACCACTTGCCGGTAATTCGCCAATCCCGTCAGCGGATCGCTTACAGCGAGGCTCCTCACCTGCTTCTCGGACCGCCGGTGTTCGGAAACTTCTGCGGCCACAGCCATCGTCGTGATCGCCATGATCCCCATGAACGCCTGCATCAAGAGCAGCGAGGCGTTTTGCGTTTCCCGCGCGAACGGTCCAAATCCGTGTACCGTTCCCCACGCCGAGATCCCTGCCAGCACGCATATAGCTGTCGCCGCCTCGCGCGGCCCAAATCGAAACGCCGCCCAGATCAAAAACGGGATGCACAGATACTCCAAAGGATAATTTTTTAAAACAGAATGAAAAATTCCGCTGAATACCGCCCATCCGGTGGTGAGAAGTCCGAGAAACAGGAACGCGACCTCAGTCCATCGTTCGCTGCTCCAATTTAGTCGCGGATTCTCTTTCCAGAGCAGCAGCAACGGCACGACAATCACGGCGCCCACCGCGTCCCCCAGCCACCACGTGCACCAGATCGAACGAAACGCTGCCCAATCCGCGAATCCTGCTGCCGACAGGGTGGCTACTCCGATCGTCGCGCTGATCGTTGTAGCCGCCATTCCCGCCAGCAGCGCAAACTTAAAAATGTCATGTGCCCGCTCAAACGCTTCTTTGCCTCGTGCGAATCGGCTCACCAGGTAACATCCCGCCAATCCTTCGAGAGTGTTTCCCCCGGCGATCAGCATGGAAGTCCCCACCGAACCCGCTGTCGTCAAATTCACAAGGAACGCGCCAATCAGGATGCCCGGCCAGACTCGATAGCCAAAAAACAGCAACGCCACAATCGCTATTCCTGTACACGGCCAAACGGACGTTGCGCTCGCATGTACATACGCCAGTTGCAATCCCAGTTTTCCCGCGACGAAATACACGACGGCCAGAATCGCCACCGTCGCCACGCTCTTGAGCTCATTCGATCGCTTCATTGCGCATTCTCCGCTTTGCCCGAATCCATGCGGGGGAGGGCATCAAGCACCACCGCTTCGCACGGCCGCATACACTTCGAACGTCCAGTTTTGGACCTACTTCTCAGCCCAAAAACGACCTGCTTTCCGACCGTAATCTTCCATTTTACTAAAGGTTTTATGCTAACGGGAACCTAACTAACTCGGCTTTTTCGACTTAATCAATCCCCCAAATTCCATTCCGAGGGAGGCTGTTCGTTCCCTGGTATGCGCCTGCGTGCCCAAACATCCTACAGAGAGCTTTCCTTCTCGCGCGGTTTCACCGAAAGCCGTTCGCGCGCCTTCAGCCAAGCCGTGAGATGTCCGCGTCCCATTCCATTTATGGTGTGAAACAAAATCCCCACCATTCCTTCGGTACTTGTCCAAGCCACCGGACCTTTTCCGCTCATCTCGGCTTCGAAAGCCAGCGCAAAACAAAACTCAATCGTCGAGCCATTCTTCAGCGGCTTGACCGCTCGAACCGCCATTCCGCCTTCGCTCAGATTAGCCACTCGTCCGTGGTGTTCTGTCTCTCCGTCTCGCAGCGTTACCGCGAAGTTGACGGCATGGCGGAAAAACTGTCTTCTTTCCCGCAGCATAATTTCTTTCGTAATGGTGATGTGCAGCGCCACCAGTTCCACGCTCAAAGGCGCGCGCAATACAAAGTTTGCTCCGGCGTTCAGCGCAGCCGTAGTCTCACGCGCCGTCTGGACGCAGGCGAAAATCGCAGCCTTGCCATTCGAGGAACCCTTCCGGATGCTCTCGATCAACTCAAGCGCACCGGAAACCTGCATGTCCACGAAAACGCCGTCGATTCTCTTTCTTTCCACGTAGTCGCGCGCGGCCTCCGAGGTGGGAACCAGCCCAAATTTGGCGTCGTATTTTTTCACGCCACCGGCAACGGCCGTGAGCGTGGCATATTCGTTGGACACCAGGAGGAATTCGAGCTCTGACAGCGTGGACATGGTGGTAACGACTCTCCGTCCGCCCGCGAAGGTTCTCTGGATTGGCCGTGCGATCGTAAGCTCTATCTTTATCTTCGAACGCCCCCATGTGTCGAGTTCTTCCGCGCCGGCTCCGTCCAATGTGCAAACGCATCGCGTCTCAATTCCAAATATAGTAAGTCCTGCTCTCGAGCGTCAGGATCCTCCATCGCGGCATCTTGGCGTTAGCGATCGTCTACTCCACGCGTTTGATGGTGGGCTCCCTGCCATCGTCATTCCTACAATCGATTGCTCTGCGCCCTAAGGTATTCTGCGGATCGCACGGGAATCACGTCAGGCGTAATCTAGAAAAGCGAAGACGGTCGAAGGAGATGAAATGGCAAAATACGGCAAGGCGGCAGGCAAAAGCGTCAAGCAGGCAATGCATAAAGAGAAGCGCGGCAAACTGCGCTCAGGAAAGGGTGGCAAGGGCGGCGTTGTGAAGAGCCGCAAACAAGCGATTGCCATTGGCCTCTCCGAAGCTCGCAAAAAAGGTGCCAAAGTTCCCAAGAAGAAAAGTTAGGATGAATGTTCTGTCCTCTTGAAAACAGAACCTGAATCGTGAAATTCCCGGCGAGGCCGCAGGACGAAGACACGTAAATCCCATGAATCTTCAGCCGCTCTTGCATCTGGAAGGCGGCGCCGTGCTCTCGTCTGCCCGTTCGTTTGCAACTTGGTCGACGCCAGTTGGCTGCTATTTGCATTGTTTTTTCTCGTGCCCGACTCTCCCTCGTTCTGTTTCCTCTGGCGCATCTGAAATACGTGGTAATCTTGGCGCGAGCAGGCCGGAAATGGGACCGTCCGTAAGACCGTTTGGTCAGTTCTTTAGCGCTCGCGTCCCGGCTGTGCTTGCCCTTCTACTTTTGCCATTGACTTTGGCACCGCAAATTCCGCCCCAGGCCCCGCAGATTCACGTATCGACTCACCTCGTCCAGATAGGCGTGATCGTTCGTGACAGTCATGGCTCTGTGGGAAATTTGACCAAGGACGATTTCGTCATTCTCGATCGCGGGAAGCCGCAGCAAATCAGTGTCTTCTCCGTCGAATCCAGCGAGTCCGAGCCGCAGCCCGCGCAGCCGTTGCCGCAAAACACCTTCTCCGACCTGCCGGAGTACAGCACCAGCAATCCGAGGAGCGTAACGATTGTTTTGCTCGACAATCTCAATACGCTATACGGCTCGACGCCGGGCCTCTACGAGGATACGCCCTACTGGATGGAGGATCATGCCCTCGCCAATGCCAAGGCACATCTGCTGGAATATCTCAAAAATCTCGGTCCGCAAGATCGCGTTGCCCTGTACGGTTTGAGCGACTCATTGCACGTGCTTTGCGACTTTGCCTGCGACCGCAGTCAGCTCCTCGCGATTTTAAAAAACTACGACGCCACATCGATGACCAGGCGCGCGACGGTTGAGCCCGGCGCAGTCCATACTCCCATGGGTCCCGAGGTTGATACCTTAATGAACGGGGAAGCGGTGCGGTTGGCCGCGTTGGCGAATCAAGAGCGCGCTCAGAAAACAATGGCCGCATTGGTGTCGATCGCCGCTCATGTCGCCAATATTCCAGGCCGCAAGAACCTAGTTTGGTTAACGGCGAATCTCCCTTTTTCGGATGCCGCGATGGCACGGGTGTTGAGCCCAGCCCAGATTGCAGCCTATCCGATAGATGCGCGCGGGCTACTGGCCCGCACGCCTTTTCAAATGAAGCAAGATGGGATTGATTTCGACCAGGTGGCGCGAAACGGGGAGAGCATGCCGGCGCAGTCTTTGCAGCCAATCGGCAACGACACTATGCAGAAGCTTGCTCAGGAAACGGGCGGCGAGGCGTTTCTCAATACAAACGACATCACTGGAGCGATCCGGAGGGCCGTTGAAGATTCCGCCGTAACTTACACACTCGGTTTTTACATCGATGCTGAATCGCTGGACGGAAAATTCCATGAGCTGAAAGTGAAAGTAAAGAGCGCCGGGCTAGATCTCCGCTACCCCAAAGGCTACTTCGCGCTTAAGGACGCCCCGGCGACCGCGGACGAACGCCACAACAATTTTCTGGCGGCGCTTCGCAGTCCGCTGGACTCGTCTTCGATCCCCGTGCAGGTTAGGGTACTTCGCGTCGAGGAGCCGTTGCCGCATTGCCTAAGCCTCTTCGGCTTGATTGATATTCACAATGTTCGCCTGGAACAGAAAGGCGGGCTGCGCAAAGGTGCGGTGGAAGTGGCCACCATCGAACAGGATGAAACGGGCAAAATTCTTCGGCAATCCGCGAGCAGGATCAATCTTAATTTCAAGGAAACGCAGTACTTGTCTATCTTGAAGTCAGGGTTTACCTTCCATCAGTTTGTGCAGCCGCAGGCAGGCGCGACCACGCTGCGCATTTTTGTTGAAGATCCCAGCACGGCGCAATTGGGAAGCCTGATCATTCCGCTTGCCCAAGTGAATTGATTCAGATCTCACAAGAGGTGGCCGGAATCGTCATCTCTCAGCGGTAAGCTTCTCTGCGGTGCAGGACGCGGCGAATCTCGAGGGTGTCGGCAGGTTCGTTGACGAAAATAAGGCGATAGTCGCCGACGCGTAACCGTAATTCTTTAATTCCTTGGAGTGCCTTCACATCGCCCTCGCCCGAATCAGCGAAACGATGCAAGGCGGCTAGAATGCGCATAGCGGTGGGTTTGTCCAGGCGGCGAACGTCGGTCTTGGCCAACGCGGTCCAGACGATGCGCTTCACTTCAGTTCTTCGAACCGCTCAATCTCTTCTTGGGTGATCCCGAGTTCGGCAAGAACCTGTTCGTGAGGAATGCCCGGGTTATGCTTCAACCACTCCCTTGCTTCGCCAATCGATTTTTCTTCTTCGGCTGTGAGTGGCTCGTCGTCGATGGGAGCATTGGCGATGGCGAGAGAGACGGGATCGAGCATAGCTTCGAGCACGCCAACGACAGCGGAAAGCTTTCTCTCCGGAAGCAGATCAATCAATTCGTGCGCGCGTTCTTTTGAATCCGCCATAGCTGTACCTTCTCCTTTGTTACATGGCCGGGCGGAGGCTGTCAATGGTAGCGGTGGCTGGAGCCCGCGAACACGATGGAAACGTGGGCGGGTGGAACAGCCTTAACTTCACGCAACGTTTTTGACTTGCCTTTCCCCGGGGTTGCCCACCTTTTCGGGTTTGGTTTTGAAAAGGTGGGTCTTTCTCTTTGGTTTAACGGTTGTGGTTTCGCTCTTTCCCTGGTCGGTCAATGTTCCTGCCCTCATGCCTTCCGTCAACTGGCACCAAACAAGCCACTTATAGTTTATCCTTGACAGTAGGTACTAATATGTTATAATATCTGCGTCGATTGGGGCACGGACCTTGTCCAAGCTCCTCGAAGCCATGTGCGTTTTTTGCATCCCGGAGGCTTCTACGGGACGCCTCCGCCGCGCGGTCCCTAAAATCTCAGCAAAATTCTCAGTTCCACATGGATTACCACTTAATAAAAGAAGTCATCTCCTAACCCGCTCAGAATCAGCACTTCCACAACTGTTGATTCCGCTCCACTTTAAGTCCTTTATCAGCAACGCTTACAAAAAACCGGGGGAGAGGTCCCGCCGTCCAACCCCAAAGTTTTGCAACTCGTCACTACCCACTCAGCGCTCCTGCGTACACGCAGAAACTCCCGCAACCCCATTTGGCTCATACATTTACTTCATAACTCGCGGACAGGCCGGGGGGTGGGGGATCCCTGCGGCGGGACAGATATGCTTGTCAGTCGCTCTTCGGCCCTCACGGAACACGGGCCACGGGCCCCAGGTCACGACTCCGCTGGTACCGTTGCGCCGCAACCCGCAAAGTGCCAGAATCACGGTTGTTAGTGGTTTGGCAACAAGCCGGGAAACATCTACGGTCTGGCTGGTGTCTAAGCAAGTGAGAGCGGACATCGGGTTCGGCAACCGCAGAGTGCCGTTCCCAGTCGCAAGTCGGTCCCAGTGGTTCGGGGCCGCACTCGCAAGAAGGCCTGGGTCCAACGTTCTAAAGAAGCATTTTAACGTGGACCTACTAGCAGGGTGGTCCGGGCAAGCCAGCAACCGGGCCGGAAAGGCCGGCAGTGTCCGAATGGGTCAGCGCCCTTTCTTGGGGCCGCGATGAAGCCGAACTCGTCTCTGAGCTGCAAGCCGGCTCGGAAACGGCATTCGACTGGCTAGTCACCCATTACCACGCTCCGGTTTATAACTTGATTTTGAGCATGCTCGGCGATACTTCGGACGCCGCCGACGGTTCGCAGGAAGTTTTCTTGAAGGCATTTCGCGGGATTCGGAAGTTTCGGCAAGGCAGCTCGTTGAAAACCTGGCTCTATCGCATCGCGATTCGCGAAGCGCTCAATCACAAGCGCTGGTTCAAACGCCATTTGCAAAAAAATGTATCGATCGACGCGACGCCGGAAGAGGGCCACGCTTCCATCGAAATTGAGGATCTGGGTGCCACGCCGTTCGAGCAATTGGCCTCGCGAGAGATTCAGATCGCCGTGCAGCATGCTTTGCAAGAGGTTCCGGACGTGTTTCGCATGGCGGTCATCTTGCGCGATCTCGAAGGTTTGAGTTACGAGGAAGTGGCCGAAGTGCTGGAGTGCAGCGTCGGCACGGTGAAGTCGCGCATTCTGCGTGGACGGCGAGCGCTGCGCGAGGTTCTCGAACCTCTGCTTGGCGAGCACGAATCGCATGTAACTTCACACGTAAGCTCGAACGCAACTTCGCAAGCCACTTCGAGCGCTTCTTCCCAACGTGACGCGCACGGTCGCTCGGCCCATAGCGATGGAGCCGAGAATGGTGCGGCCCATCACGGCGCACATAGCGCTGTGGCTGAGCCGCAGCCATCGCCCTTCGGCGACGCCTATTCGGCGGCTCGCCGTGCAAAAGATTCTTCGCAGGATCGGTCCCTGCGCGTAAGCGGCGCGGGGGAGGGGCTTCCATGAAGTGCACGACGGTACGGACAAAACTGGCGGGCTATCTCGACGACGCCACCACGGGTACGGCGTCAATCGCGGAGCGCGCGCAGATTGGCGAGCACTTGAACAGTTGCATCACGTGCCGCGCCGAGTTGGAAACCTTTCGCAAGCTCTCCGTGCTGCTTTCGCGCATGCCGAAAAGCGTTCCACCCGCGGAACTGGCTGTGCGCATTAAAGTGGCTGCGGCCCAGGCGCAGCATTCCCGCGACTTGTCTAGTCGTTTTCGCAAAGTGCGCGACCGCGCCGAAATTCTTCTCGACAACGTTTTTCGGCCGCTCACAGTTCCGGCCACCGGCGGAATCTTTTCCGCGGTTCTGATTTTTGTTGTGGCTCTGCAATTGATGGTTCCGGGCATCACCGTGCGCGCCGTGTCGAACGACGTGCCTTTGAATATTCTGCGCCCTGCTGAGCTTCTTACCCTGTCTGACTATCCGCAATCCTGGGCGCCGGAGCAGCATGATCTCGAGCTTGCTTTGCCCCACGGCCTGCTCGTCGATGTAACGGTCGATGCGCACGGCCAGATGGCTGATTATCAGATTCTTTCCGGCCCTAGCAGCCCTGATTTGCGCCATCAGCTTGACCAGATGCTCTTCTTCTCCCGCTTCCGTCCGATGATGAGCTTCGGCCGTCCCACTTCTGGCGGGCACGTTATTCTCAGCTTCAGCGCCGTCCACGTTCGCGGATAGCTTTCGGTGAAAATCGTGCGCTTCGCCAGAGCCGCAGGCGCGTTGGCAACCTTCTGTTTTCTCTTCTTCCTTTTTTCCGTGCGATCGCAGGACCGGCCGCCGGTTCCTCCTCCTGCCTCTTCTCGGACGTTCTATCCCTCGGCTGACGAGAAAGTTCTCTTCGACGACGCCAACAGCGCGCGCGCCGCGGCTGGCGTACAACCTCTCAAGTGGGATGCTGCTCTCGCGGCTGCCGCACGGCAACACGCCGCGCTCATGGCGCATGAGATCCTTCTGTCGCATCAGTATCCGGATGAACTTCCCTTGGCTGAACGCGCTGGACGGGCTGGGGCGAAATTTTCTCTGATCGCGGAGAACGTCGCCATGGGTTTCACTGCCGATACCATTCACGAGGGATGGATGCACTCTCCCGGCCACCGGAAAAACATTCTCAACCCTGAACTCGCTTCCGTGGGCATCGCCACGATAAGGGGAACGCGCGGACTTTTCGCCGTGCAGGATTTTTCCAGGCCGGTGGCGGAGTTGAGCTTAGAGCAGCAGGAAGCAAAGGTGATCTCGCTATTGGAGCGAGTTGGGATGCGAGGCGCCATTGCAACGGAAGAAGCACGCAAGACGTGTGGGACGGATCGGGTCTACGAAAATGCGCCTGTGACCTACGTATCTCGCTTCGAGGTAACGACCCTGGATGAGCTTCCCGATCAGCTCTTGCAGCAGATCAAGCGCAGGGAGTATCGAAAGGCGGAAGTGGGCGCTTGCCTGGGCGGTGATGAAGCAGGTTTTACGCGCTACCGGCTCGCCGTCGTGCTCCATTGAGCGCTGCTTCAGCCAGCTTCGCGCCTGAAGGCCTTCACGCCGGGTGCGCGCGGAGGAAATCCGCTGGCAAAGACACGAGATAAGGAACGAAAGAACCGGTTGATTCCCGGGGCAAGACGCAATAGAATGCGCCCATGAATTGCGGCACCCACTCTTATTGGTTTCGATTTTGGTACCCACCCATCTAGGAGGCGAGGGGCGATTCTGTAATTAGCAAGAGCGCAAAAAGTTTCGACCCACTCGCAGCGAGTGGGTTTTTTTATTTTTGGAGCAGAGAATTTCGCCGGAAAGCAAGGCGGCGAGAGACACTTTATGAAGAAACGCTGGGCGAGGGAATGGTCGAGAGAAGTTGTACAGGAAAGAGTCTGGGAAGAAATGTTTGAAGAAAGAAACCGGAAAGAAAAGATGAATGTGAGAGGAACGAGCCATGATTATTTCGATGAAGATGCATGCCACGCGGCAGGAGATCGATGAAGTGCGCAACCAGGTGGAACACTTCGGCTATAAGGTTCATTCGATCGAGGGAGAAGAACGTGTGGTGATCGGCGTGGTGGGAGTTGGTGACGTGACGGCGTGCATGGAGTCCGTCGAGTCCATGCCGCAGGTGGAGAAAGTAGTGCGCATTTCCGCGCCGTACAAATTCGTCAGCAAACAATTCCGGGCGGGGAAGACGCACGTGCGCGTGAATGGCACCGTCATTGGCGGGGACGAGTTTGTGGTGATGGCCGGGCCCTGCTCGGTCGAATCGGAAGAGCAAATCATGCGCGCGGCGGAGGGTGTCGCCGCGGCGGGGGCCAAAATCCTGCGCGGCGGGGCGTTCAAGCCGCGAACTTCGCCGTACGATTTTCAGGGCATGGAAGAAGAGGGGCTGAAGTTATTGCAGAAGGCGAAGAAAGCTACCGGGCTCGCGATTATCACGGAAGTGATGAGCGATCGCGATGTCGATCTGATCGCGCAGTACGCGGACATCATGCAAGTGGGCGCGCGAAACATGCAGAATTTCATTCTGTTAAAAGCGCTGGGAAAATGCGGGCGGCCGGTGCTCTTGAAGCGGGGTATGAGCGGAACCATTAAAGAGCTGCTGATGTCCGCGGAATATATCGTGGCGCACGGAAACTCCGACGTGATTTTGTGCGAGCGCGGCATCCGCACGTTCGAGACGGAAACGCGAAACACGTGCGACATCGCGGCGATTCCGGCGCTGAACGAGCTGACCCACTTACCTGTGATTCTCGATCCTAGCCACGCTACAGGGAAGCGCAGCCTCGTCCCAGCGGTTTCGCGCGCGGGCGTGGCAATCGGCGCGGACGGATTGATCGTGGAAGTGCACCCAGCTCCGGAAAAGGCGATCAGCGACGGCGCACAGTCGCTGGACATTCCGCAATTCCAAAAAATGATGAAGGACCTTGAGCCGTATATTCAATTGTGGAAAGCCTCGAGGACAAAAGAAGCGGCTGCTGCGGCAGGGTGAGAAGTAAATAGGTGAAGACATAACGAAACACGGAAAAAAGGATAACGCAGGCGCGAAACAACGTGGCTCAATCCAGACAAGAGTGACGCAAGTAATCTTGTCACTGACGGCATTTATTGCATTGGCGTGGAAGGTAGGCCCATTTTTTCGCGGACTAGTTGCCACTCTTCGTTTACGCGGGGTTCGTGGGAGAGTTCGGCGGCGCGGCGGAGAGACTGCTCGGCTTTCTGCAGATTGTCCATTTTGAAATAACACTCACCCTGACCGGCCCAGGCATACCAATCCTGCGGATACTGGCGGATGGCGTCGTCGAATATGGGCATGGCTTCATCGCAGCGGCCCTGTTCATCGAGGGCCAGACCCACTTGCACGTGTGCCCTGACCAGACTTTGGGCTACGGGAGCGTTGTTGGGAGCGATCGCGTGACCCACAGTGAAGACGGTGAGATCGTCTTTCCAAGCGCTCTCCTGCTGGACGGTTAGCACGCAGAATACGATAACGATGAATCCTGCTGTCTCCAGCAGAGCAGCGCGGCCTTTGTTCACGAGGCGCCATCCCGTCGCCACGAGGAGCATCAGTCCGGCCAAAGGCAAATAAGTGTAGCGGCCATGGAGGAAATCGCCGGGATTCAGCGCGTTGAGATTCAGCGTGAGAAGAATCGGAAGTACGAGAAGCGAAGCGCCAAGCAAAAGCGCACGCTTGACGCCGACTGCATCGCGGTCTAGCAGATCGCGGCGCGTTTTTTTGAGAGCCCAGACGCAAAAGAGTCCGAGTATCGCTATGGCGCAGAACACGCCGAAGGCTGGCAACGCGACGGAGCGCAACGTGAAGGAGTCGACAAGACTAGAATCGGCGAAAGCGCGTGAATGGAAGGGCCAAAGCAGCACTTCCACGTAAAACCAGAGAGTGGCGGGCCAGGACAACAGCAAAGTTCTCCACGGCAAATGCTGAGTGAGAGGACTGAGTGCGACGCCGAGAGCGTTTAGACGCAGGAGGAGGTAGACGACGGCGACAACCAGGAACGGGAGAATTGCGCGGAAGGCAGAAAACAGGTAAACGCCAAAACTTTCCCGTGCTTCGCTCTGCGCTTCCTTGCCAATGGGCTTGCTCAGTGGCTTGAGCAAAACCAAACCAAAAAGAATAGCGGGCAGCACGATGGCAGTTTCCTTCGCCATCAACGCGGCGAGGCAAGCAGCCACAGAGGCAATGAGCCATAACACTGAGCAGATCCTCGCCGGGTTTGCCGCGGGCTTGCTGGCGCGATTTTCTGTTGGATTTTCCGGCGCTCTTTCCACTTATTTTTTCAGCCAGAGGCTGGGCCCCAGCGGGCGCACGCTCCAGATATTTCAGATAAAGAAGCACAGCACCGAGGACCGCGGCGGCCATCAGCGGATCGGGAACAGTGACCCAGGCGACCGATTCCGTCTGGGCGGGATGCAGAGCGAAGAGTGCGGCGGCCATCAATGCGGCAACGCGATCGCGAAGCAGCTTCCACACCAGCAGGCCAAGCAAGACGGCCACTGAGGTATGCTTCGCGATGCTGAGCAGGTGCCAGCCCCACGGAGAAGCTCCGGCGAGGATGAAGTTCAGCCTCAACCATATGAGAAAGAGCGGGCGATAGAAACTCAAAGGCCCACCGGGAATTTGGGCCCAGACAAAACTGGTGAAGTACTCCCACAGATGGCCGGAAGACTGCAGACGAGGATCGCCGGTGAAACGATGGTCGTCGAGAATAAACTGGAAATTTAAAGCGGGGCTGTAGATGGCGAAAAGAGCTGCGACCAGAACGAGCGCCGCGATGAGAGCAGCTTTGGGAGAAAGCAAATCCTTTGCCTTCGCCGGGGACGCTGGCGCGGAAGAGTTCTGCGGGCGAATCGGAGCCGGTTTTTTCATTTTTGTGAGAGCATTGCGGAAAAATTGTCTCACAGGTGACGGGAGAACCGAACAGCTGTTCCCTATGCTGTTAGAGAGAAATTGATTTATTTCACTCTGGAGGGGCTTGGATGGGGACAATTCTGCGGGGGAAGAAATGATTGTGCCGAGTCTGACGACGATTCGAGAAGCGCGGAGTTTCTTGGCCGGCCATTTTTCGCCGACGCGGTTGATAGCTGCGCCATATTTGAGTCAGAGGGCCGGGAAACGGGTTTATTTGAAATTGGAGACGGAGCTGCCAACGGGATCGTTCAAGGTGCGCGGGGCGCTGTGGGCGCTGGCGATCAGGTTGAAGAAGGGCGCGATCGAGGAGGTGATTGCATCGAGCACGGGGAATCACGGGGCGGCGGTGGCTTATGCGGCAAAAACGATGGGCGTAGCGGCGCGGATTTTTCTGCCTGCGAGATGCAATCCTGTCAAACGGGCGCGAATTGCTTCGCTGGGAGCCGAGATTGTTGAAAGCGGCGGTTCAGATTTAGCGGCGGCATTCGAATTGGCGGCGGAGTATGCGAAACGGCCGGGGATTTATTTCTTAAACGACGCGACGGATACGGATTTGCCGGCGGGGCCTGCGACAATCGGATGCGAGATTATGGAGCAACTTCCTGAGGCGGACTCGATTGTGGTGCCCATGGGCGATACGGCCTTGATTCGCGGAATTGCTGCGGCGGTGAAACAGCTTGCGCCGCAAGTGAAGATCATCGGCGTGCAAGCGGAGCGTGCGCCCGCTTATTACCGGTCGTGGAAGGAAAACAAAGTTGTCGGCACCGAGACGTGCGACACGATCGCGGACGGATTGGCGACGCGAACGCCGGATACAGCGAATGTGCGCGACGTGAAAAATCTCGTGGATGACGTTGTGCTCGTAAGCGAGGAACAGATGCTGCGCGCGATTGAGACTTTGCTTGTGGAAGAACATGTTGTCGCCGAGCCCGCTGGGGCGGCGAGCACGGCGGCACTGCTCGATGCGGGCGCGGATTTTGGCGAAAATGTTGTGCTGGTTGTGAGTGGGGCGAATATTTCTCGTGGTGTGTTGCGGTTGGCGATCGGTGGCGCCTAAGCTGCAGAACAGGGCAGGCAGAAAAAAATAAAAGATAACGCAGAGACGCGGAGAGCGCTGAGATTTGCAGAGAGCGCGCGCAGTGTCGATCTCGCGACAACGATGAGGGCGGCCATGACTATTTCAAATCCAGAAGAGGCCGAAAGGCTTTGTATTTGCCCCAGCGATAGATATGGAAGTCCTTGTCCAGCGTGAGGATGTCCGCGGTCTCAAACTCATCGGCCAAGCAAATCAGACAGGCGTCCGCGAGATCGATGCTGCGGTCCCGGTATTTCTTGAGGAGTTGTTTCAAAGCGGCGGTTTGCCGCGAGAGGTGAAAAGGGATCTGAAATATGCCTGCGGCAACATTTTCAATGACGGCTTCAGGCGCGCCGCGTAAATTTCGTAGCAGGTAACAAGACTCGGCGATAACTGCTTCGCACGTGACGAGAGGCGCATCGAGGTCGCGGACCGCTTTCGCGCAGGCTTGATGAAACTTTTCGCTGCGGTCCAATAGCGCGACGATCACGCCGGTATCGAGAAGTGTGGGTTTCACTGCCCGAAGTTCCGCAAATGCCTTTTGTTGGAGCCGAGATCGCGCACGCCCGAACGGAACATCCCCAGGCCAATGACGGCATGCCTCTTTCTTCGCAATCGGCTTGCTTCCAGAATGCGCAAGCCCTCTCTCACGACCTGCGAAGGAGTCCATCCCAGTTCGCGAACCAAGGCTTCTAAACGCTTGCGTGATTGGGGATCAAGCCTCGCTTGAATGGCCGAACGCATAACCTCATTGTACTACAAATTGGACATTGTATTACAACGACGTCTTAGCCGCGGCCGGTCAATCTTCCAGCAATCCCAACATCGCATTTGCCAATGCTAAGGAGAGCGATTAGAGCGCATTCGTTGCGGAGATGGAGTGGCGCAAGCCGAGGACGCGCACGAGGGTGGCCTGCAATTTTACGAGCTCGAGTTCGCGCTCGTGTTCGGCTTTTGTACGGTCAGTGAGTGCCTCTTTCAGCAAAATCAGGTTGCGGCGAAATTCCATCTGGGCAAGGACCAAACGGCCTAGCGCTTTGAGCGCCTCGCGCTGCTCGGGCGCCAATTCGCGGGGTGTTTGATCGACAACGCAGAGAGTGCCAAGCGCGTAGCCATCCTCGTTGATGAGTGGGGCGCCCGCGTAGAAGCGAATGTGCGGCTCCGAAACGACAAGAGGATTATCGCGAAAACGCTCGTCCTTCAGCGCGTCGGGAACCACAAAAATGTCCGATTGCAGAATCGCTGTGGAACAAAACGCGACTTCGCGAGGCGTTTCGGAAATCGTGACGCCCACACGCGATTTGAACCACTGGCGGTCGCCGTCGATCAGCGAGATGAGCGCGATGGGTGTTTTGCAGATAAACGAAGCAAGTTGAGTCAAATCATCGAAGCATTCTTCCGGGTCGGTATCGAGGATAGCGTAGCGCTCGAGAGCGGCGAGGCGCGCGGCTTCGTTGAGAGGCTTGGTCACGGGCATGCTTGACTCCGGAAGATACCGACAGGCCCGGTTTAAGGGCGCCGGGCGGGCGCCATCATACTCCATCTGCTGGAATCATGCCTCGCGGATGGTCCTGTAGGCAGCAAGAGGAGGCCGAGAACCTCGGACACGCATTTTAATCTGTTGCCTCTGGCCATCCACGATCATGGTTTATTAGGAATTTGTCCAAGCCTCAGAACGAGGACCTGGCCGTTCGAATGAAAACCACCGCCAGTGGCGGTCTTAGCTTCTTGCGTGGGATTCGCGGGGAGAACGTGAGTGACTTCCGCGACGAGGCCCGTCGAGATGAGTGTTTTTTCGACGTAGTCGCGTTCGAGGTCGATGTTGGGATCGATTTTGTGCGTGAGGCCATTGTTGCGCTGATCCCTTTCGAAGCCGACGTCGTGAGTAGCGGCGCCGACCCACAGTGTCCGGCCGTTCACTTGAAAGGGTGCTTTCCAAATTCGCAGATGATTGCGCGAGGCGACGACGGAAATGGGTTCGGCGTGGGCCCAGCCGTAATCTTGCGGGTGGCCGAAGAGATACAGCGGACTCATCGGCATGGTGAGATACGATTCCTTGGAAATGCTTTCGAGCAAGCCGTGGACAAGGGTCTCCTTAACGTTGGCATCGACCTGTACCCATCCTGCAGTGGTGAAAAGCTTTTCCATCTCGTCCTGGGAACCAAGTATCAGGAAGTTAACCATATCGCCCGGATTGCCAGCTTTATCGGAGATGCGGCGTGGGATTTTAGAAAAGAGGTGATTGTCGACGCCGGAGATGGAAGCGACGGCCTCGGCGGTGAACAGCACTGAGTTCGCGTCGGCGGGGTAGATCATAATCTCAACGACGTAGGTGCCTTCGCCGGTGTCACTGCTGAGTTGATTGATGCCAATCGAGAGGCGGCCCGAAATGGACGAGACAAGATCGCGTTTCGCTCCGATTAGGAATGGCTGCGAGGAGTCCTCGTCGCCGATGCGTCCGATGACGGCGCCGCGGCCGGCTTCGTTATCCGGAAAATCGCGGAGTAGATCTTTGAAGCCGCGGGGCATGCCCGTTGGCGCGGTCGCGGTTTGCTGGCCCGAGTACCGCATCGTGCCCGAAGCGGTAACGACGACATGTTCGCCCGCTTGCACATCGATGCCCGTGTTGAACCAGGACGAATCTCCCGTGAGTTGGACTTCCTGCGATACGCGGGATTTGCTAGAGGCCGCAGAAGAGGAAGGCGTATCCACCCGAGCCGATGCGGAAGATTGAGCCGGGGAGTGTTGCGCTTGCCGCGCCGCGTATTCATGTGCCAATTGGGCATCGAGAGCCGCGGGCGGGAGGCTCGAGCACGTGCAGATACCCAGAAAAATGGCCACTCTTTTCACAAGAAGGGAACGCATAACGCCGAGCCATCCCGAGGCAGGTGTGAACGCATCCTCACAGGTAACAGATGCTCCGTCGCGTTGCAAGAGTTGGTTGGAGGGGCCGCGCGCGGGCTTGTGGTTCCTTGACGGATGGGAAGGGCGCTTGTAAATTGGCAGGATGCTGCAGGGTAGCCACACGATAGTGAGCGCCCCAGGGAACTGAGATCGAGAACCGGAGATGGAGAAGCGCAGCCAGGGAAGCAGGAGACAGACCAGAATGTCTGTCCCACCTCAGAGGCTCTAGAGTAGCTAGTTCGAGCGGAACTGCGGCAGAGTTCATGACAAAACAATTTCGGCAAATGGCTATGGTGGGGTTGTGCGTGGCGGTGGTCTTTTCGCTTCTGCCGCTTTCAGCGTACGCGCAGGTGCCTTTGCCAGCGCAGCGCCTGAAGAGCGCGCCAGTTACGAATATCAATGTCTCCGGTAGCGAGGCGATGTTCACCACGATGTGCGCGCTGCTGGCGTCTGGATTCGAAGCGAATGTGAGCGCGGAGAATTGGCATCCACTGCGCGCGCGGCTTCGCGAACAAATGCAGCAGCAGCGAGGCCCAGCGGTGGAGGCGATGCGCCTGTTCTACAAGGAGCACGAACTGCCCGATTCGGGAGCGACGCTCTCGCGGTACATCTGGTTTGGACTACTGTCCGGGCCCGCACCGGCTTTCCGCATCACGCTTCAGCGAGATGACCAGCCCACGGAAGTCTTGGCGCTCGAGGGCTTCAGCGAAATCCTCTCGAACTATTATCAGGAGCAAAATATCGGGCGGCTGTGGAGAGACCTGCAACCTATTTACAACGATGAAATACAGAAGGTGCACGACCCGATTTCGGACATTGTGTTCCGTACTACAGGCTATCTGCGGCAACTTCAGGATCCCTCGACCACCAGGACTTTTACGATCGTCCTTGAGCCCCTGGTGGGGCGCATTACGAACGTGCGGAATTCCGGGGAGCACTACTCAATCGTTTTGAGCGGAGCGAACGACATTCCCGTCGACGTCGTCAGGCATGCCTTCCTCCATTTCTTGCTCGATCCGCTTCCAGACCGGTATCCGCACGTGCTGGCGGTCAAGCGCCCTCTCTATGAAAAAGTGGCGCTGGCGCCGCGCCTGTCGCCGGATCTGAAAGAGGATTTTTCGGCTTACTTCGCAGAGTGTCTGGTGCGCGCGGTGGAGTTAAAGTTGAAACGGATCTCGCCCGGCGAGCGGGAAGCGGCGATGGAGCGCGATGACGTGGATGGCTACGCGTTCGTGCGGTCGATCTTTGAAGGGTTGGCCAAGTATGAGAGTTCCGAGCCGTCGATGGCCCTTTATTTTCCGGACCTGGTGAGAGGAATCAATTTGGCGACGGAGTCCAAGCGCATTGACGCCATCCATTTTGCACAGGGGGATAGCAGAGAGAGCGCGGAGGGCGCTGCTGGCGAACAGGTGACACGGCGCCGGGCTGTTCCTACCACGGTGCCCAACGATGCCGAGGCGATTGCCGAACTGACGGATGGCGAGCGGCGCATCGCGGAAAAAAATGCGCGCGCGGCGGAAGCCTCCTTCCAGAAGGTGCTGACAAAATATCCTGACCAGATTCGAGCGTGGTATGGGCTAGGATTGGTGGCGCTGCTCGATCATGATGGGCCGCGCGCCAAGCAAGTTTTTGGAAGGCTCACCACCGGGGAGCACGCTGCCACAAGCGACCCCATGGTGCTAGCATGGTCGCACGTGTACTTGGCCCGGATTTATGATGATGAAGGGCAGCAGAAACTCGCTAAGAGCGAATTTCAGGCCGCCCTTGCCGTGCCTGGAAGCCCGGACCGCGCCAGGCAAGCGGCGCAACAGGGATTGGAAGTTGTCAATTTGGAGAAACCAGCGGAACGACCTTAAGTAGTGAGCAAGGAATTGAGAAAATCTTGGGAGACTACAGGGCTAAGCTCGAACCTCCAGAGTCGAGCAATGACTTGGGGAACCAAACAGGAGGCAGGAAATGAAGGGGACGTTTCAAAAGTGGATAGGAACGGGTGCGGTGGCGGGATTTTTTCTCTGTGCATGCGTAGGGGCGTCCGCTCAGACCGCGCAGAGCAGCCAAAGTGGTCAGAGCGGTCAAAGCGGTCAGAGCGGTCAAACCGGTCAAAGTACGCCGCCTGCCCAGTCGCAAGCAGATAAGGACAAGGCCAACACGCTGACTCTCGACACGCCAGCGCCTCCGGTGAACGCGGAAGAGGACGCCGCGTACAAGGCGTTCATGACCATGCCCCTCACGGACGGGGCGATGAAGATTCAGGCAGGTGAACAGTTCATTCAGAAATATCCGCAGAGCCGCTATCTCGTGCAGATCTATTCGGTGCTCGTCAAACTCTATTTGGAAGCGAACGACGTTCAGAAGATGCAAGACGTGGGCGAGAAGGATGTGGCGCTCGCTCCGAATGACGTTCAGACTTTGGCGATCCTTGGGCAGACGCTGGCGAGGGCATGGAATGCAACAATGCCGAACGCCACGCTGCAGCTGGATAAAGCCGAAAAATTTTCAAAATCCGCGATCGAGCTCACTCCCACGATTCCAAAGCCGGCATCGCTGAGCGACGCTCAGTTCGCAATGGCCAAGAATCAGACACTGGAGATGGCTCACAGCGGTTTGGGACTCGTCTATTTCCGGCGCAGCAAATATGATCTAGCGATCCCGGAGATTGAGGAGGCCACGAAGGTCGATCCGAATCCCGAAATTGATCCTGTGAACTTTTATGTTTTGGGAATCGCCGAGGAAAAGACTTCGCATTATGACGCAGCGGCGGCCGCATTCAACAAGTGCGCGACGGTGGCTGGCGGATTGCAGCCGAAATGCCAGCAAGGTGCCGCAGAGGCGAAGAAACTGGCCGCCACGCAGTTGAGCGCTCCCCAATAAACGCATCTGGCAACCCGGAACGCAGTACGCAAGGAAATGACACCTGTCGACGCAGAGCAACTTGAGGAGCGTCTCGGCCACCGGTTCAGCAGACCGGAACTCCTCGAGCGCGCTCTGACCCACAGCTCCGCGGTTCCCGAATTGCGGGCGGAATTCGCGGAAGGCTCGGAGGAAGCGGCAGCTATCCGGGACAACGAACGGCTCGAGTTCCTGGGAGACGCCGTTCTGGAGTTGCTGGCCAGGGAATATCTCCTGAAGACTTTTCCGGAATGGAGAGAGGGCCAGCTTTCCAAGAGCCGCGCGCGGCTGGTGAATGCGCACTCTCTCGAGGACGTTGCGCGGCGGATAAAGCTCGGCGAACATTTGCGGCTGGGCCGCGGCGAGGAAAAGACAGGGGGCCGCGAGAAGCCGACCCTCCTGGCGGATGCGTTCGAAGCGGTGGTTGCCGCTGTATATCTGGACGCCGGGCTGGCCGCCGCGCGCGAAATGCTGAAGCGGCTGCTTTTCGAGCAGGCGCTGGTGGAGCGGGGCGAGCGGATCGGGGACTCCGATCGGAAGTCCGCGCTGCAGGAATTCTTGCAAGGCCGTGGGCAGCCGCCCGCCGAATACCGGTTGTCTGGCGAGAGCGGGCCGGATCATCAGAAAGTGTTTGAGGTCGAGGTTTGGATCAACGGCGAGCGCATGGCCAGCGGCGAGGGCAGCACAAAAAAAGAAGCCGAGCAACGAGCGGCGCAAAGCACCATGGAAATTCTTGAGCGAAAGTGACGCACGGGCGGATCGGAAAGGCTGAGAACGAATGGCGGAAGAAACGGCGCTGAAGGCCGCGGAGCCGGCGGCGCCTGCAGATCCGAAGAAAGAGCAGCATTACGACGATACCACCACGATTTCCGAATACCTGGAATCGTTGCTGGTCACCGTGCTGCTCGCTCTGTTCGGGACCAGTTTTATCGTGCAGGCATTTAAAATTCCATCCGCTTCCATGGAAGGCACACTCCTGATCGGCGACCATCTGCTGGTAAACAAATTCATCTTCGGCGGCAGCGGAGCGTGGTACGAGAAATTTCTTCCCTACCGCCAGGTGCAGCACGGCGACATTATTGTTTTCAAGTATCCCTACGCTGACCATCAGCACTTTGTGAAACGCGTGATTGGATTGCCCGGCGACCGCATAAAGATGGTCGACCAGCAGATGTATGTGAACGGCAAACTGCTGAACGAGCCGTACGTCGTGCACGATCCGACCGTTTTTTACGATCCTTTCAATTACTCGTTTCCGCCCACACGAGACCAGATGATTTCGCCGCAAGTGGTGCCGGAATCGGGATGGCAAGATACCCTTCGCAGTTATGTGAAAGGGGATGAGCTCGTTGTTCCCCCAGGAAAAATATTTGCCATGGGAGACAATCGCGATCGCAGCTCGGACAGCCGCTACTGGGGTTTCGTTGATCGCAGCGCGATTATGGGGCGTCCCTTCCTGATTTATTGGTCGGTGGATGCGACCAGCAGCGACTACACGCAAAGCACTTTTCTGCAGCGGCTCGAGAGCGTATTCGAAACGCTCGCTCACCTTCCGGCGCGGACGCGCTGGGCGCGCATGCTGCGCACCGTGCACTGAAACGTGCGGGCGTTTTGATCGCGCCGTGGGAAAGCCTGCCTCTGGAATGAAACAAGAACAAAGCGGTTGCATCCGCGCGGCGGCTTTTCATTTACAAGCCAGTCTGCGAGACTTCCGGACGATATGAACATGCCCCGCAAGTGGTGGAAGCCGGCGCTAACGGTTGTGGCGCTGCTCGTAGCCCTGCAATTAGGCGTGTCGCTGCTTGTGCGTACACACCGCTTGCACTCCTACCTGACCACACAATTGGAGAAAGCGTTTGGCCGGCCGGTCGAGGTGCGAAGATTTTCAGTACAACTGCTGCCGGCTCCGGAATTGGATGCGGAACAAATTACGGTTGGCGAAGATCCCGCATTCGGCAACGAATATTTCTTGCGCGCGGACAACTTGTCCGCCGGACTCCGGTGGACTGGGTTGCTGCTTGGCCATTTTGAGTTCGGGACGTTATCGCTCAGCCGGCCGAGTTTAGTTCTGGTGCGGAACAGCCAGGGAAGGTGGAACCTCGAGCAGTGGCTGCCTCCTTCGAAAGCCGCTGCGGAAGCAACCGCGCGTCTCTACGGACCTCCCGTGGCGATCGCGCCCGTTAACCGCTTGCTGAAAATCGAGTTCGAGGATGGGCGCGTCAATTTCAAGAATACAGACGAAAAGCTTCCCTTCGCATTGACGGGAGTCTCGGGAAGCGTCGATCAAGTTTCGCCGGGACGATGGCAATTGCGGTTGGAAGCGCAACCCTGGCGCAGCGGCGTGGTGTTGCAATCGGCGGGAACAGTTCAGGTGCGCGGAGACCTTGCGGGAACGTCGGCGCGGCTGCAGCCGGCGCAAATTACCGTACATTGGGGACAAGTCTCCCTCGCGGATTTATTTCGTTTGCTTCGCGGAAGCGATTACGGCATGCGGGGAGTTTTTACTCTCGATGGATTACTTAAAAGCGGCGCGCGTGCCGCCAATTCGAACGCCGATACGCCTGCGGGACAATGGATTTTTTCCGTCGAAGCTCGGGCGTCGCAAATCCATCGCTGGGATCTCATCGAAAGAAGCGACAATCCTCGGTTAAGAATGGGCATAAAAGGCCGCTGGGACGTGGCTGCGGGCACAGTACATGCGGAAGAAGTGACCGTCGAGGGGCCGCGTTCGAATTTGCGCGGAACAGCAAATTACGTGACTGGGCCGTCGCCGAGCTTCGAAGTGCAACTTGATTCGTCCGGAATTCAGGCGGTGGACCTGCTCGCGTGGTACAGAGCGTTTCATCCCGGCATCGATGATGGAGTTTCCGCGGAACAGTATTTCACAGGCGCGATGAAGCTGCGCGGCTGGCCGCTGACGCTCGAAGGAGCCGGGTTCTCCAGCAATGGCGGTATCGTTCATGTGCCGGGCATAAAAGTTCCGGTGCGGATCGGCCCCGTGCGCGTTCAACGCGAGCGAGACACGCTGGTCGCGGAGCCGGTGCGCATCGCGCTTGGCGGTGCGGCTCGCGATGTGAACGCTCCCAGAAAGCGGCGGATAGCTGCTCTCATGGAGAACGCCGCCGATATTACTTACACGCAGGATTTGAGCGGTCAATCGGGAAGTCTCAGTATCGAAGGGCAGGTGCAAAAAGTTGAGGATCTCTTGAAGGCTGCGGCGGCATTCGGTCGTCCTCTCAATCATGGATGGGAACTTAACGGAAACGCGCTCGCCGTGACCCATTGGGATTGGCATAAACCGGAAGGTGGCCGCTGGAACGGCAGAATAATTTTTAGCAAGGCGAAGCTTGCCGTTGCGGGACTCAACCAGCCTCTTGTGGTCCAGGAAAGCACGTTAAATTGGAAAGATGGACTGCGCTCCGTCGACATGACAAAAGTGAATGGTTTCGGCGGGGCCTGGTCGGGCTCCATCGTTGAAAGAAAAATCGCCGATGGAGAGGACGGACCTCGATGGAATTTTAATCTCACCGCGGATCGTATGAACGCCGCCGAGCTGGACCGCTGGGTCGGCCCACGCGCGCGGCCAAACTGGCTGCGGCGGCTGCTCTCTTCGTTTCTTGGCGGATCATCAGCAAGCCCGGCTGCCAGCGATCTCGTTCGCCAGATGAATGCCGACGGCGATTTGACCATCGGGGAATTGACCATCGAAAAGCTAAAATTCTCGAATGTGCACGCGGAGGGCAGTTTGCACGACCTCCAGCTCGATGTGCGGGATGCGGACGCGCAGTGGGCGGGCGGCACGGTACACGCGCAATTGAATGCGATGTTTGCGCCGCTTCCGAAATACGATGTGACGGCGAAGCTCGATCGCGTGAATCTCGCCGAAATTCCTGTCTCTGGCCCATTCGCGGAACGCCTGGCGGGGCTGGCCTCCGGCACGGTGCATCTTGTTACGGACGGCGTGGGGCGCGATGAACTGCTGCAGAAGCTGGCCGGCGGCGGCGAAGTGCAGCTTAAGAACGTGGAATTTCGCGGGTGGGACGTGACCGCCAGCGTAGCCGACGGCGCTCCCCGCTCCGGCACATCGCGATGGACAATCGGCGACGGGGCGTTTACGATGCGCAACCGCGCCGTTACGGTGGATAATCTGACGCTGCAATCCGCCGGCGTGCAAACTTCATTGCAAGGTACGGTCAGTTTCGCGCGCGACGCCGACCTGACCATCGAGACGTTGAGCGCGGCGAAGCGGCATGGCCAAACGCTCGGCATCAACGAAACGGGCCGCGTGCTGAAAATATCCGGGCCGCTCGACGGGCCGCGCGTTTCGATTGAAAAGACGGCCGCGCGCCAGCCTGCGGATTGAAATTTGCGAGAGATGAGAGCAAGATTTTGGCGACAAAATTCTAGGACCTTGGAGGCTGTTGATGAAACGCTATGTACCCCTCATGATGCTCGCAGCGCTGATGATTTGCCCGCCGGCGAAAGCGCAGAAATCGCCCACCATTGAACAGTTTCTGAGCGCTCCATTTCCAACGGAGCTGACCGCCGCGCCCGCCAAGGGCCGCGTCGCGTGGGTCTTCAACGCGCAAGGTGTGCGAAATATTTGGGTCGCGGAGCCCGCGTCCGACGGAAGTTACAAATCGCGACAACTCACCTCGTATAAGGACGACGATGGCCAGGACCTCGGCGATCTCAGCTGGGCCCCGGATGCCGAAACGATTGTCTACACGCACGGCGGCGATCTTGAGTTCCCCAACGCGAGCTATCCGAATCCGGATAGTTCGCCGCTAGGTGTCGAGCAGGATATTTGGGCCATTTCGTGGAATGGCGCAGCGCCGAAAAAGCTTGGCGAAGGCCACTCGGCAGCCGTCTCGCCTAAGGGAGGCAGCGTTGCCTATCTTTTCAAGGCGCAAATTTGGCTCGCGAAACTGGACGGCAGCGACAAGCCCGAACAATTGATTCACGCGAATGGCAGCGAAAGCGAATTGCGCTGGTCGCCCGACGGTTCGAAGTTGGCATTCGCAAGCCGCCGTAATGATCACGGCTTCATCGGTGTCTATGACTTGTCGGCGAAATCGCTAGTCTATCTCGACCCCAGCGTGGACACGGACACTCAGGCCGCGTGGTCGCCGGACAGCCACAGAATTGCCTTCCTTCGCATCGCCGTCGCAAAAGGCGAACTTCCTTTTAGTCCGCGGCGCGAAGGCCAGCCGTGGTCCATTCACATCGCCGACGCTACCACAGGCAAGGGCCAGGAAATCTGGCACGCCGATCCCGGCACGGGCAGCGTCTATCACGAAATGGTTGCGGATAATCAGCTCATTTGGACGGCGGAAGACCGCATCGTGTTCCCCTGGGAGCGCGGTGGGTGGCTGCATCTGTGGTCTGCTCCGGTAAGCGGCGGCGCAGCGAAACTGCTCACTCCCGGAAATTTCGAGGTCGAATACGTCGCTGCCAGCAACAACGGACGGGAAATTGTCTATTCCTCGAATCAGGACGATATTGACCGCCGCCACGTTTGGAAAGTTTCGCCCATGGGCGACCATCCCGAAGCAGTTACGAGCGGCACGGGAATCGAAACCGAGCCCGTGATGGCTAGCGACAACAAAACGATTGTCGTGCTGCGTTCCGACGCGCATACCACGATGCGCCCTGCGCTCGCCGCCGCCAAAGGCGAACTCCGCGATCTCGCCCCTCAATCGCTCCCGGCGGATTTTCCCGCGAACGCCATGGTCACGCCGCAGCAAGTGATTCTCTCTGGCACGGACGGCATGCAGATTCACGCCCAGCTTTTTATGCCGCGCGATGCCGGCGATGGCGCGCGTCATCCCGCGCTCGTTTTCTTTCACGGAGGCTCGCGCCGCCAGATGCTCCTCGGCTGGCATTACATGCTTTACTACAGCAACGCCTACGCCATGAATCAGTACTTGGCGAGCCGCGGTTACATCGTTCTCGCCGTCAACTACCGCAGCGGGATCGGCTATGGCCTCAATTTTCGCGAGGCGCTTAACTATGGCGCCGCCGGCGCCAGCGAATTCAACGACGTCGAAGGCGCTGGACTTTATTTGCGTTCGCGCCCTGATGTGGACCCCGCCCGTATCGGTCTATGGGGCGGCAGCTATGGCGGCTACTTGACGGCTCTTGGACTTGCTCGCTCATCCGACCTTTTCGCTGCGGGCGTCGATATGCACGGTGTGCACGATTGGAATACGGAGATTCCCACGTTCGCTTCCTCTTACAAGCCCGGTGACCGCACCGATTTTGCAAGACTCGCCTGGGAATCCTCGCCGCTGTCTTCCATCAGCACGTGGCGCTCTCCAGTGCTTCTGATTCAGGGCGACGATGACCGCAACGTTCCGTTCGCGGAAACAGTCGATCTCGCCGAAGCGCTCCGAAAACAAGGTGTCCAGTTCGAACAGCTGGTTTTTCCCGATGAGATTCACGATTTCCTAATGCATCGAACCTGGCTCGCGGCCTATCACGCTTCGAGCGACTTCTTCGATAAGCATTTCAAAATGCCGGAACATTGATGCTCGGCAGGTGCTCCTGCCATGAATGATTTTTTCCGAGGCCTCGGCTGCTTCCTGTTGCTGACAGTAACGGCTTGCGGTGCGCAGGCAGGCGCTGACCGCGTCAATCTTTTCCCCAAACTCCACGTCGGACAAATTATTCGCTATCAAGTCGGCTACCGCGCGACCACCGATCAAAGCACGGAAAGCAACGTGGCCACACCTATGGCGCCGGACGGCGGCCAGACGAACGCGAACATTGTTCTGCAGGTCGAGGTCGAGGACTTGCGCGCCGAAGCCGGAAGAGAGTTGGCTCGTCTGCGCACGCGCATTTTCGAGACGGATGCCACGGCCGCGAACGACAGTATGACGGCGGGCAGCGCGCCGAACGCGAGTGGCGCTGCTAAGTCCGGCGCAAGCGAACAGACCGGCAAGACCGTCGAACTCACGTTGCATGGCGATGGCCAGGTTACCGGCGTGCAAGGCCTCGACGCGCTGTCGCCTGCTGAGCAAGCCGCCTGGCGAGAATGGGCAGATCGTTTTGCCGGCGCAGCGGCCTTTCCTCCGAAAGGCGTGAAACCCGGGGGAAAATGGAAGAGCGACGAACCGGTACCCAATGCCTTGCTCGCGGGGCTGTCCTGGCAAAAAGAATCGCAATACGTGAACGATGCGCCGTGCGCCGCCATGAAGCTTACGCGGCAAGGCGACCCTGCCGTGGGACTGCAGCCGCTGGAAACCTGCGCCGTGATTTTGACCACGGCGATACTGAGACAGAAGTCCTCGCCCAACGACGCCACGCCCGAGGATTACAAGCTCCACGATCTGCGCAACACCGGCACAGCTCAAGGCAAAAACCAGACTATCAGCTATTTTTCTCTGACGACTGGGCTGCTCGTGCGCTCCACGGAAGACGCCAATCAATCGATGAGCGTGACCGTTTCGAAATCGGACGGTTCGAATCAGGTTCACTACGGTATCGATGCGGAGAGTCATTCGCGCGTGCTCCTGATCGCGGACGCTTCTCCAAAACAGCCCTGATCGCCCCGCGCACCATCGTCTCCCACGATGATTTGCGTCGAGGGGTATAATAGGGGTTTCGGCATTGGCCGGAATTCGTGCCGGGAGACCCTTTCCATGAACTTCAAGCTGCGCAGCAATTATCAGCCACGCGGCGACCAGCCCGCGGCCATCGAACAACTTTCTCGCGGCATCGAAGCCGGCGACAAGCATCAGGTGCTCCTCGGCGTCACCGGCTCCGGCAAAACATTCACAGTGGCGAAGCTCATCGAAGCTTTCAACCGGCCCGCGCTAGTCTTGGCGCACAACAAGACCCTGGCAGCGCAGCTGTATCATGAGTTCAAATCCTTCTTTCCGGAAAACGCCGTCGAGTATTTCGTCAGCTACTACGATTTTTACCAGCCCGAAGCCTACGTCCCTTCCGCCGACATTTATATCGACAAGGAAGCGACTATCAACGACGAACTCGACAAGCTGCGCATGAGCGCCACGCGCTCCCTCTTCGAGCGCCGCGACGTCATCATCGTCGCCTCCGTCTCCTGCATCTACGGCATCGGTTCGCCGGAAGCTTATTACGGCATGCTCGTCACCCTTGAAAAAGGCCAGCACGTTTCGCGCGAAACCATTCTCCACAAGCTCGTGGACATCCAGTACGAACGCTCCGAGGATTTGCGCCGCGGCACCTTCCGCGTTCGTGGCGATATGATCGAAATTTATCCCCCCTACCAGGACGACGGCTTCCGCTTCGAAATGTGGGGCGAAGAAATCGACAAAATTCGCCAGATCGATCCCCTCAACGGTGAAGTCAAGAGCGGCCATGAGGATTTACCGCGCGTCACGATTTTTCCGAAGAATCACTATGTGACGCCCCAGGAGAACCGCGACCGAGCCATCGTCACGATCCAGGAAGAGCTGTGGTGGTGGAAAAAAGAACTGGAGAAGCAAGGCAAGTTTGTTGAAGCCCAGCGCGTCGTGCAGCGCACCATGTTTGACATCGAAATGATGCGTACCATCGGCTATTGCCATGGCGTCGAAAACTATTCGCGCCATCTCAGCGGCCGTTTGCCTGGCGAAGCGCCGCCCACGCTGCTCGATTATGTCCCGCAGGATTTTCTGATGTTCATTGATGAATCTCACCAGACGGTCGGCCAGGTGCGCGGCATGTTCAATGGAGATCGCGCGCGAAAACAAACGCTGATCGATTACGGATTCCGCATGCCTTCGGCGCTCGATAATCGCCCTCTAACGTTCGAGGAGTTCGAGCACCGCGTGAATCAGGTCATTTACGTTTCCGCGACGCCAGGGCCGTACGAGCTGACGAAATCCGGCGGAGTCGTTGTCGAGCAAGTGATTCGCCCCACTGGGCTAGTCGATCCGCAAGTCGAGATTCGGCCCGTGAAAGGCCAGGTCGATGATCTGCTGGAACAGATTCGCATTCGTGCCGAGAAAAACGAACGCGTTTTGGTGACTACCCTGACCAAGCGCATGGCGGAAGACTTGTCCGAGTACTTTACGGAAGTCGGCGTGCGCTGCCGCTATTTGCATTCCGAGATCGAGACGCTTGACCGCATCAAAATATTGCGCGATTTGCGCCGCGGGGAATTCGATGTCCTCATCGGCATCAACTTGCTGCGCGAAGGATTGGATCTGCCGGAAGTCTCAATGGTGGCTATCCTCGATGCGGATAAGGAAGGTTATCTGCGAAGCGCCACGGCTCTCATTCAAACCATGGGCCGCTGTGCGCGGCACATCGAAGGCCGCGCGATTTTGTACGCCGATCGGCGCACCGGCTCCATGAATCAAGCCATTGACGAAACGAACCGCCGTCGCACCAAGCAACTCGAGTACAACAAGGAAAACAACATCACGCCGATGTCCATCATCAAGTCCGTGGACATGGATCTGGCCCGCATCGTCGAAGCCGATTATGTTACCGTCTCGACGGATGACACGGAATTGGATGCCGCGACTGCCAAAATCAAGAACGAACAGCAACTTGCCGAAATGCTGCAACAGCTCGAAACGCAAATGCGCGAAGCCGCGAAAAAATTCGAATTCGAACGCGCCGCCCAGTTGCGCGACCGCATCCGCTCGCTAAAGCAAAAAGACATAGCCGGCATGTTCGCGATTGAGACTGCGCCCATCCCCGAACCCAGCCCCAATCCGTAGGGGCGGGGCTTGCCCCCGCCCCTACGAGCGCTGTTCGCCACATCTCGCAATCCCATCAAACAACTCCGCGCTTCAATTCCTTCAAGGGATAAAACGTGCCACGCCACGTCACTCCGCCGCGCCATACTGTCACTGCAACGGATCGCGCGATCATGTAGCAAAACAAAATGGCGCCAATCGGGTGCGTGAAGGCATATAGCGGCGAAACCCTGTTCACAACATCCACACTGCCGTGCATGCAAATCGCAACGGCCACCGCGATCGCCGAAAAAATGCGAATCCATCCGTGCCCGCCGAAAACCGCAAAAAAAGGAACAACATTGAGCAGCAACATCCCCGCGCACGCAACCGCGGCAAACGCCGGGTTGTAGCCGAACGCCGCGTAGAAATTCTTGGTTACACCGTGAATGATGTTTCGTATCCCCGCATGCCAGCGAACCGATACAAAATCCTGCGCGATTCCGACGCACGAATGGAAGCCGGCTAGCTTAACGAGTTTTCCGAGCTTCATGTCGTCCACCACTTCCATCGCCAGACGCCGGTGCGTGCCGATTGCTTCGTAGACGTTCCGCCGCAGCAATTGAAACGCTCCCACGCCCACGTAGGCGCGCGAATTTGGATCGCTCACCCGATAGGCGTCCGTCGAGAGACAAAAGGTCAGACCAAAAAAAGTGAGCAGCGTTTTTTCCCAGAAGCCGTGCATCTCAACGTCGCCGACGAGTGTGAGGTGATCGAGATTGTTTTGCTTTGCAAGCGTGATGGCTCGCCGAAGAACATCCGGCTTGAATCGCACGTCCGCGTCGGTAAATAAGAGCCATTCGCCGCGTGAAGTTTCGTACGCTTTTTGCAGCGCGTGTGGTTTGCCAAGCCAGCCACTCGGAAGCTCTGTCACGTGTACGACGCGAAGGCGAGGGTGCGCTGCGGCGAATTCGTCCAGGATGCGCCCGGTGGCATCCCGCGAGCGGTCGTCGACGGTAATGATCTCGAGGTGAGGATAATCGAGCGCCGCTAACGTGGCGAGTGCCGCGGGAAGTTTTTCTTCCTCATCCCGAGCGGCAAAAATAAGAGAAATGCTCGGACAGGTTGCGTCTTGAGCTGGCGCGAAATCTTTGATCCAGGGGAGCTTCGTCGCGCCGTACGCCACGCGGATGCCGTGAAAAATCCAGAAGGCAGCAATCAAGAAGAAAAAAATAATTCCAAAAGTGTGCATCAAAATTGGTATCGAGCGACGGCCTCGGGTTATCCTAGCATGTAATGTCAGGGAGCCTTGCAATCATCGGTGCAGGACGTGTTGGCCGCGCACTCGGACGGCGGCTCCGCGAGATGGGATGGAAGATCGGCGCAGTCGTGACGCGCAACGAAGCGGGCGCCCGCAAGGCGGTGCGCTCCATTGGAGCGGGTCATTCGCACGCATTCGTGACGCGCCGTGTGCTTGCCGCCCAGGTCATCCTGATTACCACGCCGGACCGCGGTGTAGCGGAAGTTGCCGAGGAATTGGCGCGTATCGGTGCGGAAGAGTTGCGCGGTAAAATCGTGCTGCACACCAGCGGAGCGCTGAGTTCAGAAGTTCTTTCGCCAGTGAGACAATGTGGAGCGGCTGTCGGTTCGATGCACCCGTTGCAAAGTTTTAGCGGGGTCGGAATCCCGCCGCTCGATGGAAGAGTTTTTGCGATCGAAGGCGACACCGCGGCGGTCCGCATGGCCCGGCAGATTGCGCGCGGACTCGGCGCGATTCCCGTGCCCATCGAAGGCGCGAAGAAACCTCTTTATCATGCGGCGGGAGCGCTGGCCGCGGGTAGCGTGCTGGCTTTGATGGAAGCCGCCACACGGCTGATGACGGAAGCCGGAATGAAACGGCGCGAAGCAGTGCGCGCGTTGCTGCCACTGACGCGGCAGGTGCTCGAAAACTTTGAACGGCTGGGCCCGCGGGCTGCGTGGACCGGGCCGCTGTCGCGAAAAGACTATGGTGTGGTGGCGGCGCACACGGAGGCGATGAAAAATCTGCCGCCGGAGTTTGTGGAGGCTTATGAATCGGTGAACCGCCTCGCGGCGCTGGTTCTCGCGCAGGATTCCGCGTCCATGCTGGCCGAGCTCGAGAAAGTGGCTTTGAGCAAAAAATCAAAAGTGAAAGCGACAGGGGGATGCGCGTGAAGCGACTGCAGATTGCGATGGAGAGCACAACGCTGGCGAATGGATTAAAAGTAGTTATCGCGCCGGACACGACGGCGCCCGTGGTGACGGTGGGCGTGTATTACAAGATTGGATTTCGCCTCGAGCCGCGCGGACGCAGCGGTTTCGCGCACCTCTTCGAGCATATGATGTTTCAAGGCTCGGCGAACGCTCCAAAAATGCAGCACATCAAGCTGATCAATTCGAGCGGTGGCGTCCTCAATGGATCGACGCATTATGACGTGACAAATTATTACGAAGCAGTGCCCTCGAACGCGCTCGAACGGGTGCTCTGGCTCGAAGCGGACCGCATGCGAGCGCTGAAAGTCGATGACGAAAATCTGCGCAATCAGCGCGACGTGGTAAAGGAAGAAGTGCGCGTGAACGTTCTGAACCAGCCGTACGGAGGTTTTCCGTGGCTGGATTTGCCGCCGGTGGCGTTTCGCAATTGGGCGAACTCGCACAATTTCTACGGAGATTTCACGGATCTGGATGCGGCCGATCTCGCTGATGTTTTTGCGTTTTTCAAAACGTACTATGTGCCGAACAACGCGGTATTGCTGATGCTCGGCGACGTCAAACCGGAAGAAGGATTTGCGCTGGCGAAGAAATTATTCGCGGACATTCCTGCCGGGCCAACGCCGCCGTTTGCGGATCCCGCCGAGCCGGAGCAGAACGAGGAGCGCCGCGGCAACGTGGAAGAGAAATTCGGCACGCTGCCTGCAATGGCCATCGGATATGTCGTGCCGAAACGGCGGACCACCGATTGGTGCGCGATGGCGCTTCTGGATCAGGCGTTGCACGGCGGGCGCGCGGGAAAACTGTATCGCGAACTCGTATTGGAAAAACAAATAGCCGTGGAACTCGACGGAGGAATCGACGATATTTTCGGCTACAACGGGCCGACGCAGATGGTGACGCGAATCCTTCACAAGCCGGAATATTCGAGCGAGCAGACGCTTGCAGCATTTGATGAAGTGATCCGCGAAATTCAGGAGAAGGGAATCAGCGAGGACGAACTCGGGCAACTGAAAGTGAAATGGCAATCGGACTATTTCTCGTTGCTCGAGGGCGGGCACGGCGGAATGCCGCGCTACGGCTTGATGCATCTGCTCGCATGCTTCACTTTGTTTGACGGCGAGCCGCAATTGGTGAACACCGTGCTCGATGGTTTTCTCTCCGTGAAGCGCGAAGAAATTCAGGCGGCGACGCAAAAATATTTGCGCAAGGAAAAGCGCGCGATTGTTTTCCGACTTCCGGCGGCAGCCGGCGTTAAGGAGGCTGCGTAATGGCGACGCGCGCGGTCGAAGTGAATACTGCAGTACCGGCGCTGTCCGCCGAACGCCAAGTCACATGGCCGAATCGGAAACGGGCGCGGCTCTCGAATGGACTCGAAGTGATTCTCGTGGAATCGCATACGATTCCGAAATTTCATAGCGAGCTTTTCTTGCGTTCCGGCAACGCCGCGGCCATCGATCGAGGAACCGGGCTCGCGGAAATAACGGCTGCAGTGCTGCGAACAGGCACAGCTAAGCGCGCCAGCAGGCAAATTGAAGAAGATTTGCGCCGCATCGGCGCGGACCTTTCTTCGGGGGCTGGTTCGGATACGAGCGCGATTTCTTTCGCCGGCCTTTCCGAGTTTGCCGAGCCGCTTCTTGGAATGGTCGACGAACTGGCGAGAGAAGCGGCGTTTCCGGAAGCCGAATTTGAGCGCGAGCGGCGACAAAAATTGGAAGAGATCAAGCTGGAACGGACGGATCCCGGATTCCTGGCGAGCGAGCGGCTGCGCAAAGTTTTGTTCGGCGCGCATCCGTATGCGCAAGTTTCGCCGAGCGAAGAGCAGGTCGCGGCGTACAAGCGCGACGACTTGATCTCCTTGTATGGCGATTTTTATACGCCGGAAAACGGGTTGCTGCTGCTTGTCGGCGACTTTCAGCCGGACGCAATGCTGCAATCCGTGGAAAGAGTTTTTGGCGCGTGGCGCGGCAAAAAGCCGGAAGCGAGTGTGTATCCCGCTCCGGCAAATCCTCGCGGACGACGAGTTTATCTCGTGCATTTGCCCGGCGCGGTACAAACGCAAATTCTTGCGGGCTGCCACGGCATTACGCGAAAGCATCCGGACTGGGTGAAGCTCGGCCTTACGAATAGTTTGTATGGCGGTGCGTTCAATTCGCGGCTGGTGATGAATATCCGCGAAGACAAGGGCTACACGTACAGTCCGCGAAGCGGCGTCAACGCACTGCGCCAGTATGGCTACTTTTCGGTGTCGGCGGCTGTGCGCAACGACGTGGTGGCGGCGTCACTCACCGAAATGTTCTATGAAATGGATAAGCTGCGCTCCGTGCCGGTTCCCGAAGCCGAGCTGGCCGATGCGCAAAATTATTTGAGCGGCATTTTTTCCATGGGACTCGCGACACAAAATGGTTTGCTCTCGCAGATCTCCGTGGTGGCGCTGAACGAATTGCCGGAGGACTATCTCGAGACGTATCGCGCTAAAGTGCGCGCACTCACACCGATTGATTTGCTCGAAACAGCCCGCAAATATCTCGATTCCACGAACATGCAAATCGTCGTCGTTGGCGACCGCGCGCAAATCGAATCGCAAGCCGCCCTCTTCGGCGAACTCGAAGTCTTCGACGCCCAAGGCAAGCATCTCGGCTAAGTCAGAATAATTATTAGTATCTATTAGTGCAGGATAAGTTATACTTCCAGACATGTTCCGCTGGCTCCAGTGCCACGCTCGTCCGTCTCCGCTTCTTGGTGCATGCTCGCGCGAATCGCTATCGTTCTATTTACATGCAGCGCACTGCTTTGCTCCGCAGTTGCGAAGAAGAAGCCCCCGGCTGCGCCAATCAATCTGAATAGCGCTACATCGGACGAGTTGCAGTTGGTACCCGGGATTGGCCCGGCGACGGCGGAGAAGATTTTGCAGATGCGCAAGTCGTACGGACCGTTTAAGAGTGTGGACGATTTGCGCGCCATTCGCGGCATCGGTCCGAAACGCCTCGAGAAGATGCGCAAGTATTTGACGGTCGGCAAAGCGGCAGGGTCGAGCAGGCCCGCGTCAGCAAGGACGCCCACGGCTTCGCCAGCTAAGCCTCCAAGCCCGCCAAAGCCCTCGACAATTCCGGCCGATCCTCCGTGTGGCTCGTTGTAATCCACCGCATTCCTATTCGACAGAAAAAGTGGATTCCTCGCTTCGCTCGAAATGACAACCCTTTTCAGCTTGGTGGGCATGGACGCGTACGAGGAAGGGGCGAGCTCCTCCCCTACAGGCTTTGGAGAGGGCACGAGTTGGAGAGGCATCAGAGGACCTGGTGTGTGGGGAGATGTTCGCCGGGCTTGGATTCGTGGATGCGCAGGGGGACTTGATCGGCGATGCGAATGCCGTAGCCCTCTAGGGCCACTACTTTTTTGGGGTGATTCGTCAGGACGCGGATGTCTCTTAGGCCGAGGTCGATCAAGATTTGCGCGCCGATGCCGCTTTCGTGCTGAACCATGCGCTGGCGGGCGGGTTCGCGGTCGAGCTGGCCGCGTTTATGAAAATGGATTTGGGGGAGCGCGCCGGGCTCGTCAGCCGTTTCGACGCTGAAGCCCCGGCCAGTGTGATGGAGATAAAGAAAAACGCCACGGTCTTCCTTGGCGATAGTGGCAAGCGAGCGGGAGACAAGCTCGCTGCAATCGCAGGCTGTTGAGCCGAAGACATCGCCCGTCAGGCAATGCGAGTGCACGCGGACAAGAGCTGGGGTTTCGCCTTCGAGGCTGCCGCGCACGAGAGCGATGTGCTGATCGTGATCGACGTCGCTGGCGTAGGCGAACATCCGGAAATCGCCGAAGCGAGTAGGAAGGACAGCTTCCGCGACACGGCGGACGTAACGCTCGTGCTGCATGCGGTAGCGGATGAGGTCGGCGACGGTCAGCATTTTCAGATTGTGCTGCTTACAAAACTCGTGGAGCTGCGGCACGCGGGACATGGTGCCGTCTTCATTCATGATTTCGCAGATGACGCCGCTGGCATTCAGTCCTGCGATGCGCGAGAGGTCGACGCTGGCTTCCGTCTGGCCGGCGCGGACGAGGACGCCGCCGTTGCGGGCACGCAGCGGGAAAATGTGGCCGGGGCGGGCGAGGTCTTGTGGTTTGGTCTTGGGATCGATGGCGGTGAGGATGGTGATGGCGCGGTCGGAGGCGCTAATGCCGGTGGTGACGCCGAGACGTCCGTCGATGGCCTCGCAGAAGGCCGTGCCGTGGACGCTGGTGTTGATGGGAGACATGAGCGGGAGGTGGAGGTCATCGCAACGCTGTTCGGTGAGCGCGAGACAGATTAGGCCGCGGCCAAATTTGGCCATGAAGTTGATGACTTCGGGCGTGATTTTTTCGGCGGCCATGGTGAGGTCGCCTTCGTTTTCGCGGTCTTCGTCATCGACGAGGACGATCATGCGGCCCTGGCGAATTTCTTCGACGGCTTCTTCGACAGTGGCGAAAATGGGGTCTGTCGGGGTCATGTGTGCCTCAGAGGGATAGTGTAGCGGATTGATTGGGGGAGTGTGTAGCGAGTGATGAATCGCGAGCAGCGTGTTGACATTGGAAGGCAGTGATGGCCCCCCTGATTTTTTGTAAGCGTTGCATCTAAAGGACTTAGTCTCGTTGTAAGTGCCTTAGTATGTGTGGTTGCGGGAGGGCTTGTAAGTGTTGCATCGAAAGGAGTTGTGTCCGAGAGGGGAGGTACGGTGGGACGAGCGGTATGCGCGGACAAAGATCGAGGAAATCCCCTGGCCGGGGCGCGACGGAAGGCGTGAAGTAAAGCATGGAAGGAAACGGGGTAACGAGAGTTCGTGTGTGGAGTGAGGTTGTCCCCTTGAGTGAGACACGGAGTTAAGAGACGGTTTACCGTTCGCTGCAAATCGATTGTACTGCCTGAACCGAATCCTGCAAGATGCGCCTCGGCTGGTGAAGCGGAGGCGGGCTCTGCGGGAGCGCAACCTGCCGAGGAATAGCCAGCCGGAAACTCATCGTACCGATGAGGCTGGGGGCGGTCGTGCCAAGGCCGCCCCGGCACGTTTCCGACATCCATCGGGCGATAGATTTCCTCATGCCTGAAAAAACTCATGCCGACTCCTGAGTTGCCGAAGCGGTTGCGATCGGCCTCGCTCGCTGCGGCCTGGTCGGCCCGCACCGCGAGCTCGAATTCGGCGGGCGGACGATAGCCGAGCGCCGAGTGCAGCCGCTTCTGGTTGTAGACCTGTTCCAGGAAACGCCCGATCGCCAGCGTGCGCCTCGGCCAGATCGCGATAGTCCTCGCGAAACACTTCTTCGTACTTCAGCGTTTTCATGAACGATTCGGCTTTCGCGTTGTCGTACGGATTGCCTTTGCGCGACATGCTGATCGCGATGCCGTGCGCGCTGCAGCAGATCGGTGTAGTCGCGCGAAGCATATTGCACGCCGCGGTCGGAGTGATGCACCAACCCCGGCGCGGGCCGCCGCTGCTCCAGCGCCATGCGCAAGGCCCGCAACGTCAGCGTCGTCTTCCAGCGTGCGGCCCAGCGCCCAGCCAATCACCCGCCGCGAAAACGCATCCAGAATCACCGCCAGATAAACGAACTCGGCCCGCAGCCGAATGTAGGTGATATCGGCCACCCAGAGCTGATCCAGGCCCGTCAGCGTCATCGCGCCGCGCCAGGTTCGGATACACCGGCAGAGTGTGCGCCGAGTCGGTGGTGACCACGAATTTCCGCCGCCGCAGACACAGCAAATTATCCTCGCGCATCAGCCGGTACACGCGCTTGTGATTCACCGCCCAGCCGCGCCGCTTCAGTTCCTCGGTCATGCGCGGCCAGCCGTAGCTGGGAAACTCCAGTGCGATCCGCTGCATCGCGTCCCGCAGTTTTAATCTCCGCATCGCCACCCGAGCGACGCCGAGGGGAAACGATAAAATCCTGCTCGGCTCACCTTGGCCAACACGCACATGCGCCGCACCGTCAACGCTGCGGCTCCGTCTCTCTGGTTTTGGATTTCGCCGTAGACAGCGGCTTTCCAATCACAGCCTGCAGTTGCCGCTGCTGCTCGATGCGCTGCAAGCACCCTTTCAAAAAATCAATCTCCAGCGTCTGCTGACCGATCTTGCGCTCCAGTTGCGCCACCCGGTCCGGGCTCCTGCCGCCGCTTGCCTGCGCCGGCAAACGCCGCCCCCGGCGATTCGCGAAACTCCTGCCGCCACCGCTGCAGCAGGCTCGGACTCACTTCCAACGCCCGCGCTACCGCCGCCACCGAAGCCCCCGATTCCAGCCGCTCGATAGCCGTCCAGCTTGAACTCACGCGTGAACTTTCGTCGAGACAATCCCATGTTCCTTCCTCCATTCGCTGGGTATTGTCTCTTAACTGGTTGTCTCAAAAATGGGGACAAGTCCAACTTTCCCTTAGACATAGCGGTAGCGGCCAGAGGGTCTCTGGGAAGCGCGCCTACAATTTCGCCAATCAGTTACTTACTCGAAGGACAACTTGAGACCGAGAACTCGGGGCCTCCACCAAGGTTGCTCGTAAAATTGATTTGCGTTGTCACGTTACTCCCGTGAGGGGAACAATGGCCACAAACGGCGGAAATCTGAACCCCGGTCAGCGAGTTCACGGTATTTTTCAGAACCTCAAGCTGGAGTTCAAAGTGAGTAAGAATCAACCTACGGGACCCAATCTGTGGCTTGACCACGACAACGGTCAAGTGCATGTTCGAAAACAGGACATTCGCGACGGCCAATTCGAACTAGAGGTGAAAAGACGCCCTTAGAGGGTGCGAGCAAAATGGTCAAGATACTGCGCGTGGCTTCAATCCCGGTCGCCGCGCTGATAATCATCGCTACGAACGCGACGAGCAACCAGTCTCTGAGAGAAAACCTATGGGTTGGCTGGCTCGCCGCCGCTCTGATTGTGCTTGCTGGACTGCTGTGCGTCGGGCGGCGATGGATGTATTTCGTATTTCCGCTCGGTGTCGCCGTCCTGTTGCTACTATTAGGTCTCGCATACAACTATAGCGATGCGACCGGATACTTTGGCCATCGTCCGAGTGCTGACGAACTGAGTGCCTGGCTTATCAGCGTGAAATGGCGTGAATACGAACCGAATGGCCCGTACTGGCTCTCGCTCGACATACTCTACTTCGTCGCCAGTTACGTCGCGGGCTGGCTACATGGGACTTGGCCAATGCTTGTTCCGAATCAAGCTCGGCCCCTCCACCAAGCGGCGTCGGTTCCCAGCGCTGCGCCGGACACGCCATTGGGGGTGGTGAAGGCAAAACCACATTCGCGAAATTTTATTGGATACATCTGCTTCGCGGTCCTGTTCTTGATCGCCTATCGCGTATGGTCTTACTCTGAGTTGATTGTCTACGTTGTTGCCCTCGCTGCGGTTTACGGAATGCGCCTTGCAATGACGAAGCAGGCTCAGCCCGGTAAAGCAGTCACGGCACTTCGCCGGATTCCCGCACCGATCATCGCATTGCTGTTTTACTGGATCGCTGTGTGGTGCGTGCCGTACCAACACGGCATTGTCTGGGAGCCGAACGGTGAACGGGACCAAATCAAGCAGAATCCAATAACTGGCCGGACGTTTGCTTACGATGTAGTTGACCAAAAATGGGCCGAGGGCATGCCCCAGTGCGGAAAATGGAACACGCCGCCTCCGGAATTCCGCGATACAAGAGTGCCAAGCTGTCGCCACTATGACGTAGAATGGGGAGCCAGCCCCCAACCGAGCTACTCACCACACACGCTTCCCCCCGCACCGGTACCAGCGACGTCGTCCCAATCTCAGCCCATCAGCACTTCCGCCCCGCCCCCTGCGTCGGCAGAGGCGTTCTCCCCATCGGGCCAGTTGCAGGAGAACAAGTTCGGTGACTACACGATTCGAATCTACGGAGGTCCCAGCGATGACGAAGGCCAGGGTTTCCTCGAAATCTTGAAAGCCGGGACCAGGGTCTACACCGGGCAATACGAGTCATTTGACATCGATGACACCGGAACTCCTGTCGGAGCGGACGTTACGGGCGCGGGTAATCCGAATCTCGTGGTGAGGGAATATTCAGGAGGCGCACATTGTTGTACGTCATTCGAGGTCTTCAGCATAGGTAGCAATCTTCAGAAGCTGGCGACCATCGAAAGCGCAGACTGTGACGGCTCCCGTTTCCAACGGCAGAGCGATGGCCAATATTTCTTTTATGGGTGCGATCCAGCAGTAAGGATGTCTGGGGCTGGGTTTGCTGATTCGGCATCGCCCGAAGTAATCTTACGATACATGAATGGCTCGTTCCACTTGGCCGCCAACCTGATGAAGAAGCCACCTCCATCAGTTGAGGAATTGAGAGCAAAAGCCAGAGCGCTTGCCTCGAATCCCACGTGGTCTACCCAGGATGTGCCCGGCGTATTCTGGCAATACGTAATTGACTTAACGTACAGCGGCAATGCTCGTTCAGCCGACCAATTCGTCGCGCTTGCGTGGCCTGTGCAGCGCAATGACCAGGCCGAACGAATGCAGGAGTTTTCGGCACAACTCCAGAAGAGTCCGTATTGGGAAGACATCCAAGTGCTCAATTCGAACTGAAGGGAAGCGAGCAGGCAAGACGCATGATGAGGAGCTCGAATTTCAATTCGCGCACGGGTGAGGATGAGAAGCTGGCGGATGTGCTCATGTGGAACTCCCTCGTTTGGGTGCTGATTGTGTATCAAAACACGTGTGAAAAAGACAAGAAAATTCGTCGAAATGGCCCGAGCTTTGGCGGGCAGATGAGCGGGGCAAGAGGCCAAACTGAGAATTAGGGGCCATACGCTTAGCGAAGTAAATGACTGATGATATGGAAAATCGCCGCGCCGATGAGAGCGGCGCCGGGGATGGTGAGGATCCACGCCCACACGATGCGGCGCGTGACACCCCAGCGAACGGCGGAAAGACGGCGCGTGGCACCGACGCCGACGATGGCACCGGTGATGGTGTGAGTGGTGCTGACGGGGATGCCGAAGTGAGCTGTGCCTAGCAAGGTGAGCGCGCCGGCGGATTCGGCCGCGAAGCCGCCAAACGGGGTCAGCTTGGTGATGCGCTGACCCATGGTCTTAATGATGCGCCAGCCTCCGGCCATAGTGCCGCCAGCCATTGCCAGATAACAGCAAGTGATCACCCAATCGGGAACGGCGTAGCCTTTCATGAGCCCGCCAGCGACGAGAGCCGTGGTGATGATGCCCATGCCTTTCTGGGCGTCGTTGGTGCCGTGGCCGAGGCTGTAGCCGGCAGCGGAGAGCAGCTGCAAACGGCGAAACCATTTATCGACTTTCCGGGGGCGCTGTTTGCGGACGATCCAGCTAGTGGAGATCGTGACGGCCATGGAGATAAACATGCCGATGAAGGGAGCAAGAAAAATGAAGAGGACGGGCATGGTCCAGCCGCTAAGAATGAGCGCTTTGTAGCCTGCATGGGCCACCGCCGCGCCGCCGTAGCCACCCATCAAAGCGTGTGAAGAACTGGTGGGCAGGCCGAGGATTAGGGTAATGAGGTTCCACGTGATGGCACCGAAGAGGCCGGCCAGAAGGACGACTTGGTTCACCATTTCGATGTGAACCATGCCCTTGCCGATGGTATTGGCAACGGCGGTGCCGAAGACGAAGGCAGCGACGAAATTCCAGAAGGCGGCCCAGACGACGGCGCGAAAAGGAGTGAGGACGCGCGTGGAAACGACAGTGGCGATGGAATTGGCGGCGTCGTGCCAGCCGTTGGAGAACTCGAAGGCCAGCGTGAGGACAATTACGGCGATTAGCAGGTGAAAGCTGGTCATCGGCGAATCAAGCGCTCTTGATGATGACGCCTTCGATGACGTTGGCGACATCCTCGCATTTGTCAACGGCGGTTTCGATGACTTCGAAGATTTCTTTCCACTTGATGATTTGGACGGGGTCTTTTTCCTCGTCGAAAAGCTGGGCGATGAGGGTGCGGCAGAGGCGGTCGCTCTCGTTTTCGTAGCGGTTGATCTCGATGCAGTGCTTGAGGGCTTTTTCGGGAGTGCCGAGGGCTTTGACGGCGGCGGTGACTTCAACGGTGGCGGAGACGAGGACTTGGACGAGCTCTTGCGTGCCCTCGCGGACGGTATCGACGCGATAGAGGACGAAACGGCTGGCGGCGGCGTCGATGAGGTCGATGACGTCGTCGAGTTGATTGCAGAGTGTGTGGATATCCTCGCGGTCAAAAGGCGTGATGAAGGTTTGGTTTAACTTGATGAGGAGATGGTGAGCGATTTCGTCGCCTTCGTGCTCGATGGCCTTGACGATCTGTACTTGCTCGGGAACACCAGTGTAGTGCGAGAGCATTTTGAGGAGAGCTTCCGCCCCTTCATGGATATTCTCGGCTTGCTGGGCGAAAAGGTCGAAGAAACCCTCTTCGCGCGGCATGAGGCGCTGCAAAAGTCCTGGCATGTCGTGACTCTCCCCTGAAGAGTCGGTGGTGAGGCCTGAAGAGTGTAGCGAAGGGGTGGTGCGCGAGGCAAGCGGGCTCAAAAGAACGAGGCTGATTGCGCGACTGATGGACGGGTGATAGGCTCGGCGGCCATGAGATGGTGGATTGCATGGATGGCAGTTCTGGCGACGTGTTGTTCTGCGTCTCATGCTCAGGTCGCTGGCAAAGACGAACTACAAGCAAGACGGTTGCACGCAGCGCAGGCGTTCCCGGATGGTGTGCTTCTTGTGCGCTCGAGAATTGACGTGAACGCTGCCGCGGACGGTTACCGGGAAAACGCAACTTTCTACTATTTGACAGGCTTGGAAAATACTCCGGGAGCCATCCTTGCAATTGACGGCAAGACCCGAGAAAGCTGGCTGTTTGTGCATGTATGGCACCGGGGAACGCCGCTGGAGGCCGAGCCTGGCGATGCGTCTGCACAGAAACTGGGTTTGCAACATGTTGTGGATTGGACTGAACTCGATAGTTTCCTGTCGCGGCTTGTTCAAGCGAGTGCGAAAATTTACTGCGAAAGAGAAACGGCCGAACTTCCTCCAAACCTTGTCCAGGCTAGGGACAATCGCACGCCAACGTGGATTCAAGCTCTGACGAAGAAATGGCCAGCACTGGATATACAGTTTGTCGAGGGCCAATTATCTGGGTTAATGAATGAAGAGAGCGCGGGTGAGCAAAAGCTCAGCCGCGCGGCAGCGCGCGCGACGGTGCCAGCAGTCATGGCGGGAATTCGAGGTATCCGGCCAGGAATTTCACAACGGAAAATCGAGTTGGCGGTCGAGAGCGCTTGCTGGAACGCGGGGGCGCATGGTGTTTCGTTCTGGCCATGGGTCATGGGAGGCGCGAACGGCGTTTTTCCGAGACCCTTCGACTCGTTCACGCGTTATGACCACCTCGATGCCGTGTTGCAGCGCGGTGATCTTGTGAGACTGGATGTGGGATGCGAGTGGGAGCACTATCAGGGCGATTTGGGACGAACGGTGCCGGTGTCGGGGCACTACAGCGAGGAGCAGCGCGAGATATGGAACATGTTTGTTGCGGCTTATCTTGCTGGAGTCAAAGAGTTACGCCTGGGAAACACGGAAGAGCGAGTGTTTGACGTGTGGAAGGCGGAATTGCTGCGGCATCGTGCATTCGTGAAAAGCCCGCTAGCTAAACAAGCCATCGAAACGTGGAACGATCGAAAAAACGTTCCGTACTGGCAGATACATACTTCAAATCTCGATACCGGATCTATCGAAGGCGGGCTGCGAGTGGGAATGGTGATCGATTTTGAGCCGATCGTGTCGATTGGCGGACAGGGCTACTACCTGGAAGACATGTTTTTGATTACGGAGGCGGGCCCCGAACTTCTCACGCCTGGTGTGCCGTATACAGCGGAGGAAATTGAAGCGGCGATGAAACATGAACAGTAAGATTGTTTTCAGCGATTCGCATGGCGAGCCGAATTCGTTTCTGAGCGGACTCGTTTCCACGATCTTCTAGTTATCGCAGAAAAAAGGGCGTCCTGGTTTGCACCGAGGACGCCCTTTGGATTGAGGTAGTGGGCGAGCTGGTAAAGCCGGCCCGGAGCACAGGCTGAAGCCTGTGCTACCTGGATTTAGTACATACCGCCCATGCCGCCTGCGCCGGGAGCTCCGCCGCCAGCAGCTGCAGCCTTTTCTTCCTTGATTTCAGCGATGAGGGCTTCGGTCGTGAGCATGAGGCCCGCGATCGAGGCTGCGTTTTGCAGCGCGAAGCGAGTGACCTTGGCTGGATCGATGACGCCCATCTTGACCATGTCGCCGTACTCGCCGGTCTCGGCGTTGAAGCCGAAGTTTTCGTCCTTCGAGTCGCGAACCTTGCCGATCACCACAGCGCCTTCAAAACCGGCGTTGAGTGCGATCTGGCGGGAGGGCTCCTCGAGAGCGCGCTTCACGATGCCTGCGCCAACGGCTTCGTCATCGTGCAGCTTGAGCTTCTCAACTGCGGAGATGCAGCGGAGCAGGGCCGAACCGCCGCCCGCAACGATGCCTTCTTCGACAGCCGCGCGGGTAGCGTGCATTGCGTCTTCGACACGCGCCTTCTTTTCCTTCAGCTCCGTTTCCGTGGCCGCGCCAACTTTGATGACGGCAACGCCGCCGACGAGCTTGGCAAGGCGTTCCTGGAGCTTTTCCTTGTCATAGTCGCTGGTGGTGTTTTCGACCTGGGAGCGGATCTGCTTCACACGGCCTTCGATGTCCGCGGACTTGCCGCCACCTTCGATGATCGTGGAGTTATCCTTGTCGATGGTGACTTTCTTGGCGCGGCCGAGGTCCTCGAGCTTCACGTTTTCGAGCTTGATGCCGAGGTCTTCGGTGATGGCCTTGCCGCCCGTGAGGGTGGCGATGTCTTCGAGCATGGCCTTGCGGCGGTCGCCAAAGCCAGGGGCCTTGACGGCAGCGCACTGCAGCGTGCCGCGAAGCTTGTTCACGACCAGAGTCGCCAGCGCTTCGCCTTCGATGTCCTCAGCGATGATCAAGAGGGGCTTGCCCATCTTGGCGGTCTGCTCGAGCAATGGGAGCAGGTCCTTCATCGAGCTGATTTTCTTTTCGTGGATGAGAATGCGAACGTCTTCGAGGACGCATTCCATGCGATCGGGATCGGTGATGAAGTAGGGCGAGAGGTAGCCGCGGTCAAACTGCATACCTTCTACCACTTCGAGGGTCGTCTCCATCGTCTTGGATTCTTCGACGGTGATGACGCCATCCTTGCCGACCTTCTTCATGGCTTCGGCGATGATGCCGCCGATTTGCTTGTCGTTGTTGGCGGAAATGGTGCCAACCTGAGCGATCATTTCGCCCTTGACGTCCTTGTGGAGCTTGCGGATTTCTTCGACCGCCACTTCGACGGCCTTTTCGATGCCGCGCTTGAGAGCAGTGGGGCTGGCGCCTGCGGCGACAGTCTTGACGCCCTCGCGGAAGATAGCTTGCGCGAGCACGGTTGCGGTGGTGGTGCCGTCGCCGGCGACGTCGGACGTCTTCGAAGCGACTTCACGAACCATCTGCGCGCCCATGTTTTCGAGAGGATCCTGGAGCTCGATTTCCTTGGCCACGGTGACGCCGTCTTTGGTGATGATCGGCGCGCCGAACTTCTTTTCGATCACCGCATTGCGGCCCTTGGGGCCGAGGGTGATCTTCACTGCATCGGCGAGGATGTTCACGCCACGTAGAATCGACTGGCGGGATGCCTCACCTGTTACAATCTGCTTCGCCATACTGGTATTTCCTCCTGATCAGCTTTCTGCAAACTGTTTCTGCGAACTGCGAGATTTTGAGCTTGCTACTTTGCTACATCAGCGGGCACGGCATGCCGTGCCCCTACGGCTTGGAACTGGAGTTACTTCTTGGCGGCTTTAGCAGCGCCGCTTAGCTTGGCGAGAATCTCTTCTTCGCGAAGAATGAGGTACTCTTCGTCGTCGATTTTGATTTCCGTGCCGCCGTACTTGCCGAACAGAACGCGGTCGCCTGGTTTCACGTCGAGAGGGATCAACTCGCCTTTTTCGCGCTTTCCGGCGCCAACGGCGATAACTTCACCCTCCATGGGCTTTTCTTTTGCGGAGTCAGGGATGATGATGCCTCCCTTGACGGTTTCCTTTTCTTCAATGCGCTTCACGATCACACGGTCGTGGAGCGGGGTCAGATTCACTGCCATCTTGGAAGAACCTCCATAGGTGATCTTACGGTTTGAACCGAGACTGGGGGTACGGAAGGGAATTAGCACTCCTCACAGTCGACTGCTAATATAGCAGAAATTGCTGGCATGTCAAGGATTTCCCAGACAGCTATGAAGATTTCTGAGAGACGTTGAACGCTCAGTAAGCGTTTTGTTGTCAATGATTTAATTGGTGCAAGAAAAATACGACACTTGGCGATTGCCGTGCTGCTACCTCTGACGTAGAATTTGGCAATTCGAGCTACATGGGGTCACTCGTCTATATCCGGCTGATTGGCTTCACTGCGGGCACATTGCTGCAGCTTTTCTGGATGGTGGTGATTCTCGGCTACCGTCGGCAAAGAAATTTTGAGCGAGTGTTCTTCTTCCTCTGCCTCGCGTTGTTCCTTTTCTACAGCGGATCGCTGCTGGCACTGAATGCGCAGATTTATTATTCCGTCCCTCCTCCGCTGTTGCAGTCTTCCGCTATCACCCTACTCTGCGTTGGCTTGTGCCTCTTGCCGCCCCTTCTTATCCATTTGCATTTCGAATTCGCGGAGACGCGCAACCTCCTGCCGGGTCGTACCCTGAAACGACTCTTGCTCTTGGCCGCTTACGCACCGATTCTTTATTTTCTGCTGCGTTACTTCCCGCAGATTGTCACTTCGCCAGGATTCGATTTTTTGATTCCGGGAAATGCACTGGGGCGCGGCTACAGCATTTGGTTGGGAATCGCTCTGTTCGTGAGCGCGGGTTGGGAATCGCGCTTCGCTTTTGTAGCGCCCGACAGAGCGCAGCGGCAGTTCCACGGTTTGGTGGCAGGGCTTTTCGTGGCTGGGGCAGGCATGGTGTTCTACCTCCACGTTTTCGGGGGGCCGCTGTCCACGAGTGTTTCCATCCTCGTCAGCACAATGCTTGCATGGCTGTCGATCCCGCCCTTTACGATTCTGATCTATCTGGTATTGCGATTCAATTTCCTGCAGATCGGGCGGCAGAAGAATTTGGTCTATGCGGCGCTGGCGACATTCCTGGCCCTTCTCTATTTGAGCTTGGTTCGCCGAGTGGGCGTTTGGCTTGAGCCGGCGCTGCCCCCAGAAGCGTCAGCCGCGATCCTTTTGTTCGTGCTCGTGATTTTTATCGAGCCGCTTCAGCGAGTGCTGGGGCGCAGACTGCAGGAGACCGCACAACGGGAATTGGATCGCGTGCAAAGATTGATTGCCGAGATTCAACAGGAGGCCCGGCAGGGCAATCTTGAACAGCTGGCGCGCTTCATCGAAAGCAGGGTGAAGGAGGCGTTTGAACTTTCCAGCGCTCAGGTCAGTCTGCGCGGGCCGAGGTACATCCCTGAGACGACGCGCCGATTCGCGAGAGAGCATGGGATCACGGGTGAGCTCACATCAGGTGAGCCAAGGTGCCAGCTCGTGGTTTTGAGCGGCGCGGCGCGGCAGGCCCACCTGTTGGGCGGCAACGTGATCGCGACGTTGAACGTGCGGTCGCATGGGGCGATGTTGTCTGGCGAGACGGCGGCGGCGCTGGAGTTCTTGTGCGAGCAGTTGCCCGGGGCTTTGGATTTGTGCCGGTTGATTGAAGAGAAGTTGGGATTGGAGAGGGAATTGGCGGAGCGAGAGCGGCTGGCGGTGTTGGGGCAGATGGCGGCTAGTATTTCGCACAATTTGAAGAATCCGCTGGGGTCGATCAAGACGATTTTGCAGGTGCAGTTGGAAAATCCGGAGTTGCCGGAGTCGATTCGTGGCGAAACGAAGATGGTTTTGGAGGAGATTGGGCGGTTGTCGACGAAGCTAAACCAATTGCTGCAGTTTAGCCGGCCAGCGATTCGCGGGGGTGTTGTCGCTGCGAGTTGCGATGCTCGGGCGGTGGCCGAGGAAGTCAGCGGAGTTTTGCGGCATGAGGCGGAGCGACGTGGAGTGGCGCTCGTGGTCGAAGTTGGGGCGGACGGAACAAAGTTGGCGGCCAGTTCGGAGGCGGTGAGCGAGATTTTGTCGAACCTTGTGGTGAATGCGTTGGAAGCGATTGTGCGCGGCGGCCGTGTGAAGGTGAGCGGCCGCGCGAATGGCGAGGGATTTTTGTTTGTGGTGGAAGACGATGGGCCCGGGATTCCAGAAAGCGCGCGAGAAAAGATTTTGCAGCCGTTCTTTACGACGAAGACGCAAGGGACGGGGCTTGGCTTGGCGATTGTGGCGCGGCGCGTGGCGGAATTTGGGGGGAGGCTGGAATGGAACAGCCCGGCGAAGGGTGGCAAGGGTACACGATTTGAAATCACGATGCCGCTGAGGGAGCAAATATGAAACGGCGTTACGTTTCTCTAGGACTCTTGCTTGTAGCGATGGTGGCTCGTGCACATCAGCAACAAGACGCTCCATCTCCGTTCGACAAGTGCCGCATGGTCACGTCTGCTGATTTGAAGGATGCAAAGGCACCGCGTTTTGCGACTTACCGTGTTGTCCCTGCAAAGAGCAGAGCCAATGCTCAACTCGACCTTAGGAGCAACCCGATTGCAAGGGAGTACAGGACGATCCTGCGGCAAGAGTTGGCGCAGGGCCCAAATTTCGCGGGGCACTATCGTGTCGCGGTTTGGGGTTGCGGTTCATCCTGTGCGATGTTTGCTGTAATTGATACCGACACTGGCCGCGTCATGACGCCGAGAGGTTTTTCTCATACGAGCGGCGTGTATTTTGGTGTGGACAACCGCAGGCTGTTTCCCGAAGCGCAGGGCGACTACGGGTTGTTTGCTTTCCGCAGGGATAGCCAACTGCTCGTCGTTCTTGGAGATCTTGACGAAGACGAGAGCCGCGAAGGCGCATTCTATTTTGTTCTCGATGGCGACCGACTGAAGCCCGTCCACACGACAGCTGTCAATAAGGACTGCGAACGTTTGCGTCGTCAGCACTAATTCAAGGAGCGCGATGAGGACGATACTGATTGTGGATGATGAGCCGGCGGCCCGATATGGATTGCGGCGGGCGTTGGAGGGGAAGTATCGGATTGCGGAGGCGGATTCGGCCGAGGCGGCTCGCTCGGCTTTGAACACCGGGCTGCCTGACCTTGTGCTGCTGGATGTGGTGTTGCCGGGGCAGAGTGGGTTGGAATTTTTGCGGTGGATGCGGGAGCAGGGTAGCGAATTGCCCGTGTTAGTGGTTTCGGCATTGGATACGGCGAAGACTGCGGTGGAGGCTTTGAAGTTGGGCGCGGCGGATTATTTGGTGAAGGGGTTTGAGTTGGAGGAGTTGCGGCAGCGCGTGGCGAATCTGCTGAAACTGGCGACGCTGGAGAAAGAAAATGATTCGTTGCGCCGGCGGATGGCGACCGAGGGACAGTTTGGGCAGATGATTGGGCGGACGGCGGAAATGCGCCGGGTGTTTGAGATGGCGGATCGCGTGGCGGCGACGGATTCGACGGTACTGATTCTCGGCGAAAGCGGAACGGGAAAAGATTTGATGACGCAGGAGATTCATGCGAGGTCGCCGCGCGCCGTGAAGGCTTATGTGGCCGTGAATTGCGCGGCTTTGCCGGAGACTTTGATTGAGTCGGAATTGTTTGGGTATGAGCGCGGAGCGTTTACGGGTGCGGCGCAGCAGAAAAAGGGGAAATTCGAATTGGCGTCGGGAGGGACGCTCTTCTTAGATGAGATCGGCGACATGAACCCTGTGACGCAGGCAAAAGTTTTGCGGGCATTGGAAAACCGCACGATTGAGCGGCTTGGCGGGACGCAACCGATTCCGGTGGATGTGCGGGTGATTAGCGCTACGCATCGGAATTTGGGAGCGGAAATTCGCGCGGGAAAGTTTCGGGAGGATTTGTTCTACCGCTTGCGCGTGGTGACGATTGAGTTGCCGCCTTTGCGGGCGCATAAGGCGGATATTCCGGTGCTGACGGAGGCGTTTTTGCAAATGCATACGGCTCGATTGCGCGGCGGCGCTGGAGCGGGAGGGGCAAGCCCCTCCCCTACAATGCGGGTTACGCGGGAGGCGATGACGGCGATTGAGCGGTACGACTGGCCCGGGAATGTACGCGAATTGAAGAATGCCTTGGAGCGGAGTCTGGTGCTGTGCCGTGGCGAAGAAATTGGCGTGGAAGACTTGCCGCAGGAAGTGTTAAGCGGAGAGGCCGCGCCTCACAAGAGTTCCGAAGGCGCGAGCGAGAATGGATTTGGCGAAAAAGATTTTCGCGAGGCGAAACGAAAATTCGAGATCGCCTATATTACGAAACAACTCGTGGAGCATCGCTGGAATGTATCGAAGACAGCGGCGACGATCGGGTTGCACCGGCAAAGTTTGCAGGAAAAATTGCGCGAATTGGGAATCCGGCGGCCAGGGCGGGAGCCGATCGAAGAAGAATAAAAGACATACACAGAGTTCGCAGAGGACACAGAGAAGGGTTCAGACGCCGAGATTTGGAGAATGAGTTTGGGGAAGAGCGAAACGAGAGTTGGCGCGTACGTACTGGCAGGTGGCGGGAGCATGCGATTTGGGCGGGACAAGGCGCTCGCCGAGCTAGGCGGAAAGCCGATGCTCGCGCGGATGGCGGGGCTGGTGGACTACGCGGTATCTGGCAAGGAGTTGGCGTGCAAGGCGGTGGTGATTGGAGCAGCGGAAAAGTACGACACAGTTTGGGCTGTGTGCGTCGAAGACCGGTGGCCGGGAGAAGGGCCGCTGGGGGGAGTTGTCACCGCTTTGCGGCATACGCAGCAGCAAGACGCGGTTTGCGGATGGAACTTGATTGTCAGCTGCGACATGCCATTTTTGACCACGGACTGGTTGCGGTTTCTCTCGGAACGCGCACTGAAGAGCGATGCGCAGGTGGTTGTGCCGCATTCGGCTCATGGGCCGGAGCCGCTTTGCGCTTGCTGGCGAACGGATGCCGTGGAGGTTCTGCAAGATGCTTTCGAGCGAGGCGTTCGCAAAATGACGCAGGGGATCGCACTACTGCGCGTGGAAGTTCTTGACGAGCGGGACTGGAAACGATTTGATAGCGCAGGGCGGCTTTTCTGGAACATGAATACCGCGGCGGATTACGAAGAGGCGCGGCGGATCGTCGGACAAACGGAAGAAAAATAGAGGACATCAGTATGGCGGCTGCGGCGCCCGGCGGAAATCCAGCATGACAGACACAAACGATATTAATCGCGGCATGACCGCGATGGAGACCGGCGGTGCGCGGCGACCGTCCGGCGCAGCGGAGAGCAGTGCCTCCAGCGAAAACCCGGAGCCGCAAGCCGAAAGCTTTTTTGAGTTTCGCGATGTAAACAAGTCATTCGAGGACAATTATGTCCTGAAAAATGTCAGCTTCACTGTGAAACGCGGCGAAACTTGCGTGATCATGGGACGGAGCGGCGTGGGAAAATCCGTTTCTCTGAAGCACATCATGGGGTTTATGAAGGCGGATTCGGGGCGCATTTTTGTAGACGGAGAAGACGTCACGGATTTTAACGAGCAGCAATTCGAAGAGGTGCGGCGAAAAGTGACGATGGTGTTTCAGTCTGGCGCGCTGTTCGATTCGCTGACGGTTGCGGAAAACATCGCTTTTCCGCTGGAAAAACAGCCGGGGCTCGCGGACGAAGATATCGACGCGTACGTTGCGAAGTTGGCGAAGATGCTGGAAGTCGAAGATGTGCTCGCTAAATTACCGAGCGAATTATCGACAGGGATGAAGCGCGCGGTAGCCATGGCGCGGGCGTTTGCCCAGAATCCCGATGCGATTCTCTTCGATGAACCGACAACCATGGTCGACCCCATTATGGCCGGACACATGGGCGATTTGATTCTGCGGCTGAAGGAAGCGTTCCATCGCACTTCGATTGTGGTGACGCACGACACGCATCTTGCGAAAAAACTCGCGGATAGCGTGGTCTTCCTGCAAGACGGCCGCGTCGCGTTTTTCGGGCCGTGGGATGATTTTGAAAATTCGAAAGATCCCTTCCTCCATAATTTCCGCATGCAGGATGCGCTGATTCCCGCGCTGGACGTGACTCTGTGAACCAGAGCGCGGCCGGCGCTGCCGACCTCATCAAACAATTGCCCAAAACGATGGGCTTCTGGGACGTGCTGTTCTTCAACATTGCGACGGTCCTCGGACCGCGCTGGATCGCCGCGGCGGCGCACAACGGCACATCTTCCATCAGTTTGTGGGCAATAGCGGCAGTTTTCTTTTTTGTTCCGACAGCGCTGGTGATCAACGAACTGTCGTCGCGCTTTCCGCATGAAGGCGGACTCTACGTGTGGTCCAAGGAGGCGTTCGGCGATTTTCACGGCTTCCTTGCTGGCTGGACCTACTGGATCTATACCATCTTTTATTTCCCCGGATTGTTGCTGGCTAGCGCGGCGATGGGAGCTTACGTAGCTGGTACGGGCGGCGTGGCGCTTGCTCAGAACACGACTTTCCTGCTGGTAGGCTCGGTGGTGCTGCTCGCCGTGGCGGTGGTGATGAATATCGTCGGACTGAACGTCGGTAAGTGGCTGCAAAATGCCGGCGGAATCTCGACCTATCTTCCTTTGCTGATACTCGCGGCGGTTGCAGGGGCTGTTTGGATGCATCACGGATCGGCGACGCACTTCACGCGGGCCAACATGATGCCCCACTGGAGCTGGGACACGGTAAATTTCTGGTCGCAGATCGCGTTTGCATTCACGGGTCTCGAACTGGTTTCTGCCATGAGCGATGAGATCAAAGATCCGCGGCGGACCTTGCCGCGGGCAGTACTAACCAGCGGCGCGTTTATTGCGGCGATTTATATCGTCGGCACGTTTGCCGTGTTGGCGCTGGTCCCTGCTGCCGACGCGGACCCGAAGAGCGGCGTGTTCCAGGCGCTCACGATCGGCTCGACGGCGCTGCGCATCGGCTTCGTTGGAGTGCTGGCGGCGATGCTGGTTTCTGTTGGCAACGCCGGCGGCGTGGGGAGCACGGTTGCGGGAATCGCGCGTGTGCCATTCGTCGTTGGAATTGACAAGTATTTGCCGGCGGCGTTCGGAAAAATCCATCCAAAGTGGAAAACGCCGTACATTTCCATCCTGGTGCAAGCCGTCGCTTCTCTTGCTGTGCTTTTGTTGAGCCAGATCAAGGAAGCGACGATGGCCGGCGTTTACCAAATACTTGTGGATGCGGCCATCATTCTGTATTTCATTCCATTTATGTATATGTATGCGGCGGCGATCAAACTGGCTGGACGGAAAGACCGCAGAGAGAATCCGCATGCCGTGCTGATCCCGGGGGGCAAGCTGGGAGTGTGGATTGCGGGAGGGCTGGGATTCGTATCCGTGTTGTGCGGGATTGCGTTCTCGCTGATCCCTCCGGGAGAAGAATCGAATAAGGTTTTGTTCGAGTGCAAACTGGTCGGGGGAACCGTTGCGTCGATCGCACTGGGACTGTTTCTCTATTTTCGTGGAGCGCGAAGCAAGACGAGCGAGAGCGTTTAGAAAACTTCAGAAGCCTTGGCGGACGAGCGATTCGATCGTGAGCGGCGTTGCTTGCGAGTTTGTGACGGCGGCCGCTCCGGCGTTTGCATCGCGAGCCGCGAGATAACTCTCGATGTATTTGCCCAGGATGTCCGCTTCCAGGTTTACCGCGTCGCCGGGTTTGCGGTCGCGAAGATTGGTGTGCGCGTAGGTGTAGGGGATTACGGCGACTTCTACGGCCGTGACTTGCTTTAGCGGCGTTACAAAATTATGCCAGCGGGCGATGGTTAGGCTGATGCCGTCGATAGTGATGGATCCCTTCGGGACGATGTAGCGCGCAAAGTCTTCGGGAACTTCCACGCCGAACCACCAGTTGCCGCTTTCTGAGTCTTCAGGATCGAGGCGCGCGACTCGGCCGACCGTGTCCACGTGGCCAAGAACAAAATGACCGCCGAATTGCTTGCCTGCGGTGAGAGGCTGTTCGAGATTGACGCGCGAGCCTTTTTTCAGTACGCCATTTTTTGCGCCGAACGCCGTTTTTTGAATGGTTTCGCCGGAAAGATCGGCAGAAAAAGTTCCCTTCCCGAGAGCGACGACTGTCAGGCAGCAGCCATTCACCGCGATGCTATTGGAAACAGCGAGTGCCGGGACGACGCTGGGCGCGTGAATGGTGACGCGCCCGGCGCCGGGCTTTACATCGAGAGTTTCGATGGTGCCGAGATGTTCGATGATTCCAGTGAACACAACTTCCTCTTGATTTCGCGCGAGTTGCTCGGCAACAAGTTTACAGCATTTCACCGCGCATGCAGAAAGCACTACACTAAAGCGGAATAGATGGCGGATTCATTCGAGGTTGCATTATGAAGGCCTGCTTGCTCAACGCTCCTGCGCGGATCGAAACGAATCCACTTCAGTTTACCGATGTCCCGGTGCCGCAGCCCGCCAAGGGAGAGGTGCTGATTCGCGTGCGCGCGTGCGGAGTTTGCCGGACGGATTTGCATGTGATCGAAGGCGAATTGCCGCCGCGAAAGTCGCCGATCATTCCTGGGCACCAGGTCGTCGGCATTGTTGAAAAGCTTGGCGAAGGCTCGCGGCGCTTCAGACTCGGGGCGCGTGTCGGCGTTGCGTGGCTGCATCATACGGATGGAACGTGCATGTACTGCCGCATGGGCGAAGAAAACCTTTGCGACAGCCCCACGTTCACGGGTTACAGCGTTGATGGAGGCTACGCGGAATACGTTGTCGCGCCGGTAGATTTCATCTACGCGATTCCCGAGGGCTTTCACGATGAACAGGCTGCGCCGCTGCTTTGCGCGGGAATTATCGGATTCCGGTGCTTGCGGCTTTCGGGGATCCAGCGGGGCGGACGACTGGGATTTTATGGTTTTGGTGCTGCGGCACACGTCGCCATTCAGGTGGCGCGGCATTGGGGCGTGACCGTGTATGCGTCGACGCGAGAGGCGCGGCATCAGAAATTGGCGCGTGAACTTGGCGCGGCGTGGACCGGCGGAACTCTCGATGCGCCTCCGGAAAAGCTCGACGCGGCGATTGTTTTCGCGCCAGCCGGAGAAATCGTCCCTGCGGCGCTCGCGGCTTTGCGCAAAGGCGGAGTGCTCGTTCTCGGCGGAATTCATATGAGCCCGATTCCGTCGTTTAGCTACGATTTGCTCTATGGCGAGCGCATGATCCGCAGCGTGGCAAATAACACCCGGAAGGATGGCGAGGATTTCCTGCGTGTCGCGGCGGAGATTCCGGTTCAGATGCGCACGCAGAGTTTTCCGCTTAGCGATGCAAACCGCGCGTTGAATGCCTTGAAAAATGATGCCATCGAAGGCGCGGCGGTTTTGCGCATTACCGATTGATATGGCGCTGTGGAGTGCGGGAGCTCTGCTCCCGCTCTTAGGACTCACGCTGAAATGACGCCGGAAAAGCGGCAGCAGAGCTGCCGCACTCCATAGTTAGCGGTAGACGTCTTGCAAGTAGCCTTCGAGAGCGATGTCGGGGCCGAAGGCTTGCGTGCGGACTTTTTCTAGCGGCGGGAGATTCAGGTTTGGCGCAACGGCGAAGGGCACACGCGTCTCGCCTGCGATTTTTGGTGCGTAAAAGAGAAACAATTTGTGAACGATTCCCGCACTCAGCGCGGCACCATTGAGCGTCGGACCGGCTTCGAGAAGGACACTGAGGATTTCGCGGCGGCCAAGTTCGGCGAGAACGGCTTCGAGATTAAGCTGTCCCATGCGCGAATCGACACTAATGACTTCGATGCCGGCGCGTTCGAGTTCGCGAAGCCTGCGCAGGTTCTGGTTCTTCCGCGTGAAAACGAGGATATCGTCTTCAGCTGTGTGCACAATACGGGAGTGCGGCGAAAGGGCAAGACCCCAATCGAGAATGACGCGCAGGAGCGGCCTGCGGCGCGGCAAGCCGCTGCGATCCGTCAGCAGCGGGTCATCGATTTTGATCGTGCCGATGCCCGTGAGTAAGGTGCCCGCCGCATGGCGCATTCTGTGGACTTCCGCGCGTGATTCTTCCGAAGTAATCCAGTTTTTCTGTTTTTGCTTGCTGGCTCCCTTGTGGGGCTTGCGCCGCTCGCGGGGAAGAGCGAGCTGGCCGTCCAAAGTCAGCGCAGATTTCAGCGTGACGAACGGTTTGCCGGTGCGAATCCAGCAGGCGAAAGCCTCGTTTAATCGGCGAGCATCTTTTTCGCAAACGCCAGATTCGACTTCGATGCCAGCAGCACGCAGGCGATCGAAACCGCGGCCGGAATTGACGGGGTTAGGATCATCCATCGCCGCGACGACTCGCAGCACACCCGCCGCGATAATCGCTTCCGTGCAAGGTCCAGTGCGGCCAGTGTGATTGCATGGTTCGAGCGTAACGTACATCGTCGCGCCTCGCGCCTTTTCGCCGGCGGATTTCAGCGCGACAATTTCGGCATGATCGCGCCAGTCGTACTGGTGAAATCCCTCGCCGACAATCTCGCCATCGCGCACGAGAATGCAGCCGACCATGGGATTGGGGCTCGCGAGGCCCACGCCTTTGCGAGCTAAGGCCAGGGCGTGTTCCATAAAGCGAGTGGCGTGAGCGTCCATCGTTTAGTCTGTGGCTTAATCGAAAAGAGAGTTCGCGTAGGTTTCCGCGTCGAAGGGCACCATGTCGTTGATCTGCTCGCCGGTGCCGACAAAACGGATGGGCAAGCCGAGTTCGCGCGCGATGGCGACGACGATGCCGCCCTTAGCTGTGCCATCAAGCTTCGTAAGAATGATGCCCGTGACGGCGACAGTCGAAGTAAACTCGCGCGCCTGAGCAAGGCCGTTCTGTCCGGTGGTTGCGTCAAGCACCAGCAGCACGTCGTGCGGAGCGCCGGGAATGACTTTCGCGGCGGTGCGCTTCATTTTTTCAAGCTCGGCCATGAGATTCGATTTGGTATGAAGGCGGCCAGCCGTGTCCACAATCACAACGTCGGCATTCCGAGCCTTGGCGGCGGCCATCGCGTCGAAAACTACGGCGGCAGGATCGGCGCCGGACTTTTGTTTAATCACGTCAATACCGTTGCGCTTCGCCCAGATTTCGAGCTGCTCGACGGCAGCGGCGCGAAAGGTATCCGCAGCACAGAGCACGACGCTGAGCCCTTCCTGGCGCAAGCGGTTCGCGAGCTTGCCGATGCTGGTAGTCTTTCCAGCGCCATTCACGCCAACGATAAAAATCACACGCGGGCCAGCGCCGTTCGGTGAACTAGGAGGGTTTTTTGCGGGCGCTAGTCCTGCGCCGCTTGCCACAGCGCTCGACGTTGGAACGCTGGCTCGACTGTCGTTCATGGTCAGAATGCGAATGATGTGAGACTTAATCTCACGCTTCAGCTGGCTGGCGTCGGAAAGCGCGTTGCGATCCAATTTTTCGCGCACGGCATCCAGAATTTCGCGCGTCGGTTTCACGCCCAGGTCGGCGGAAAGCAGCGCGGTTTCGAGCTTTTTCAGCAGCTCAGGGTCGATCCTGCGCTCGCCGAGAAAAATGTTTTCGACCGACTCGGACAGCGCCGCCTTCGTCTTGCTGACGGAGGCTTTCAGCCGTTCGAGCAGCGATGGCTCGACCTTCTCCGGTTTTCCAAAAAGTGAAATCATGAGGTGAAGCGCCGCGCAATTAGCGCCATCCAAAATTGTAGCAGAAGCGCGCGATGCGAGCCCGGCCCGCCGGCAGGTGGCCGGTTCAATACGGTGAGGAGGATGTGAAACAGTCTAAACGGTCACTTCGACGGCGCTGAGGCGGAGCTTTCCGGCGTTGATAGCGGATTCGAGGGCGTTGACGACGACGGCGTCGAACTTCGAGCCGGTGAGGGACTTGATGCGGTTCAGAGCGAACTCAATGTCCATGGCAGATTGATACGGACGATTCGTTGTCATGGCGTCCAACGTATCCGCCACGCCGATAATGCGCGCCATCAAGGGGATTTGTTGGCCCTGCAAGCCATACGGATAACCGCGGCCATCGATATGTTCGTGGTGCAACTCGATACCGGGCAGCATCTCTTTCAGTTGCGAAACCGGACGCATGATATTCGCGCCTTTCACGGTGTGCTGCTTCATCAAGTCAAATTCTTCCGGCGTCAGAGCTCCGGGCTTTTTCAGGACGCGGTCCTCGACGCCGATTTTGCCCACGTCGTGCAGCAGGGCGGCAACGCGCAGCTTGTCCAACTCGTCGCCCGAAAGGCCCAGCTCGCGCGCAATCAGCAGCGAATACTTCGCGACGCGGCCGGAGTGACCGCGCGTATACGGATCCTTTTCGTCGATGGCCGCGGCGAGCATGCGAATCGAGCCAATAAAAAGCTCGCGGTTTTCTTCCGCGGCTTCCTTCAGCTTTTCGATGTACTCCTCGATGTCGCTGGCCATTTTGTTGAAGTTTTCAGCCAGCTCGCTGATTTCCGAAGCGCCTCGAACAGGCGAGCGCTGATGAAATTCGCCGCGGCTGATAGCGCGCGTGGAAGCCGCCAGGCCGCGAATCGGCCCGCTGATGCCCACGGCAAAAAAATAACCGAAGAGGATGGCCACGAGTATGACGACGCTAACGAAGGCCAGAGCCTGGCGATTCAGTTCCGTCACGCCTGCGTCGGCGCGCGCCTGCGCCAGGCTGCGCTCCGAAACGACCGCCCAATTCACCTCGGGCAGCGTGCTGTAAGTCCCAATCATATCGACGGAGTGCTTTTTGTCGCCCTCCGCAAAACTTATGGTTTCCGTATTACGAAGATCCGGCGGCAAAGCACGAATCAAGTCGACAAGTTTCCCGCTAGCTTGCGCTCCGGGAACGAAGTTTTTCGTGTCAGGATGCGCCACGATGTGCCCGGAGTGGTCCACCACGAAAACGGTGCGACCGCGCACGCTGGCGTCCCGCAAGTGTTTTGAAATCGGCTCGAGGGAAACCACCGCCGCAAGCATTCCGGTGAAGTTGTTGTTCAAGTCTTGGAGAGGAACCGCCAGGACGAAGGCGGGCTGGTTGTTCGGCGCAAGCGCAATCGGATCGCTGCGAAACTTCACGCTGTGCAGCTCTTCCGATTGCATGCAGGTCACGAACGCGCGCTGCAGCGCCTTGGCCACAAACGGATCCTGTTCCGCCTGGAAGTTGCCTTGCGAAGCTTTGGTGCCCTTGCCGGACCTGTCGACCGCGGTCAGATAAACAAAAGTGTCGCGGTTGCTTTCGACAAACTCCTGCAAGAGGCGAGTGACTTTGGGCTCGGCGGCGGGGTCTTCCACATTGTCGATGAGTCCGGTCAAAGCCAGAATCTGGCGTTCGCTGAAGAGTTGTTGCGTTTGATTCGCTTCGAAGAGTTGAATTTCCTGGGCTAGGGAGCGCGTCAAAGCGGATTGCTGAACGCGTTCGGTGTCAACCAACTTATCCTGGCTAAGCTGCAGCACCTGGCGGTGATAAAGCCCGATAGGCAGCGCGCTGACAAGCAGAAGGGCGCCCAGGACGAGCCACAAAATGCGTACGCGTCCCTTGCGCAGATGCTGCCACGGAGATGAGCTGGGTTCGGGCATCGCAGCTCTTAATTTTAGGGGATTGGAAGGGCCAGTGGGGCCTGCGAATAGGGTAGCGTCGCGCATTTGCAACTGGAACCTTGGTACTAGTGGCTGTCCGTGGGGTGCTCAAATGGCATAAATAGCCCCATTTGCGCACATTTACTAGTGGGCGAGCTTTGGCGACCCTTTATTCACGCCCGTCTATTCACGCTTTAGGGACCGCTCCATAATGTTCCGGATAGCGTCCCGCGGCGACCTGCCCTGATGCAGAATGGCTTCAACCTGCTCGGTGATGGGGAGTTCGATCCCCGACTCGCTGGCAAGAGACAATAGCGCCCCGGCGGTGCCCACGCCTTCGGCGACCATTTTCATGCCTTCGAGGATTTCGGCCAATGAGCGGCCCTTGCCAAGCTCAATCCCTACGCGGCGGTTACGGCTCAGAGAACCGGTGCAGGTCAGCACGAGGTCCCCCAGTCCTGCGAGACCGCTGAGCGTTTCTGGGCGTGCACCTAAGGCGATGGCAAGCCGCGTCATTTCCGCAAGGCCACGCGTGATGAGCGCGGCGAGTGAATTTGCGCCCAGGCCGATGCCCTGGCAGGCTCCAGCAGCGATGGCCATGACATTTTTCATGGCCCCAGCCAGCTCGACGCCGAGCACATCCGCATTGGTATAGAGGCGAAAGGAAGGGCTGGCGAACTCGTCCTGAAGTTCATTCGCGAGGGCGAGGTCGCTGGATGCCAGAACGACCGCAGTGGGATGGCCCGCTGCAACCTCCGCGGCGAAAGACGGCCCGGAAAGAACCGCGATGCGCGGGGGAATTTCGCGCGGGGCGATTTGGGAAATGACTTCACTCATACGCGCGTGGGTGGCGGGTTCAAGCCCTTTCGTGGCGCTGACAATCGGCGTGCCTCGCAAGAGATGAGCCAGAACGAGCTGATAGACACCACGCGCATGCGCAGCGGGGACGGCTCCGATGACCACATCGGCGTTTTCCAAAGCTGCGGCCGCGTCGTGCGTGACGCGAACCGTCTCCGGAAGCTTATGGCCTGGTAGATAGCGCGTGTTCTCGCCCTCTCGACGAATGGATTCCGCGAGCGATGCGTCGCGAACCCACACCGAGATTTCGTGCGGCTCATGCGTGCGGGAGAGCACGATGGCCAGCGCCGTACCCCAGCTTCCTCCGCCAAGAATCGCGATGCGTTTCACGGCGCATCCCGTTTATTCTTGCCGAAAGAAAATTTTGGCTCGTCGCCCTGCACCAATCTCTGAATGTTAGCGTCGTGCTTATAAATAATCAGAAGTGTCGCGGCCAGCGTTCCGAAAGTGATCATGTGCGGCGGCGCGTGGTGTGGCGCCCAGAAAAAATAGATCAGCAAGGGCATTGCAGCTGCCGCCGAGATAGAACCCAGCGATACAAAACGCCAATAAAGCACCACGAGAACAAATAGAATTACGGCTCCGAGACACGCGGGCGGGCACAACATCAGAAAAACGCCCGCGGCTGTAGCCACTCCCTTGCCTCCGCGAAATCCCAGCCACATCGGGAAGCAATGCCCCGCCAGCACGCAGAGCCCGGCGATCATCATCCAAGTTGCATTTTCGTTCGTAAGCCGCGCGGCCAGAAAAACGGCGAGCGCACCTTTCGCCGCATCCAGAACCAGCGTGAGAATTCCCGCAGTGGGTCCAGCGACGCGTGCGACATTGGTCGCGCCGATATTGCCGCTGCCTGTTTCTCGAACGTCGGCCCCGACAAAAAGTTTGCCGAGTAACAGCCCGAAGGGAATCGAGCCAAGAATATATGCAGCAACAGGAATCGAAATGAGTGTCTCGTTCAGTTCGGCCATTGCGCTAGGCCTCCAACGTAATGGGGAAAGAGGCGAGGGAAGTGTACTCGGCTCCCGACGGTTTTAGCTTGCTTTCGATCAGATGAAATTCACGCGCACGAAACGAGCCGAATTCGTGCTCGCTGTTCTGCCGGATGGCCGCAAGGAGTTGTTTTTGTATGCCGGAAAGAGCGAACCGGGCCAGCGTCAGGTGCGGGACGAAAGAGCGGTTTTCTTTCGGGATGCCCTGTGTTGCGAGTGCGCCGTCGATAGTTCCCGCGAGGCATGAAAGATTCGGAGCGGAGTCCAAGCCAGTCCAGAGGACAGTTGGGCGGCTTTCGTCGGGGAAAAAGCCCAGTCTGCGTACGCGAACTTCCAGCGGCGCATCGCGGCGCACCGTCGAGAGCGCGGCGCGAATGCCTACGAGCTCGGCGTGTGCCACTTCGCCGATAAATTTAAGCGTCACGTGAAGATTCTCCGGTCGCACCCATCGCGGGCTCTTGTCTGCCAACTGAGAAGACAAAGCGCGAAGGTCCTTAATCAGGGTTGCGAGATTGTCTCGCACAGCGGCGGGAATCTCCAGCGCAACGAAAAGGCGCACCGTTAGGCTCGATTCGGGGGCAGCTTGCTATAGAGAAAGTGCATGCGGACCATATCCAGCGCGGTCTGCGAAGCTTGAAAGCGGATGGATTCGCGATCGCCTGGGAAGCGCACACTGCGTTCCTTGACGCCGCCGGAATGCGCGAGCGCGATATGTACCGTTCCTACCGGCTTCTCTTCCGTGCCGCCGCCGGGACCTGCAATACCCGTGATGCCGACGCCAAACGTGCTGCCAACGCGGCGCCGAATTCCGTCCGCGAGCGCTACGGCGACCTCCGCGCTGACCGCGCCTTTGGCTTGAATTAGTTCCGCGGGTACACCCGCCCACGCCGTCTTGAGCTCGTTGCTGTAGCAAACGACTCCGCCAAGAAAATAGGAGGAGCTGCCCGCGATGCTTGTCAAGCGCTGTGCCAGCAGGCCGCCCGTGCAACTTTCCGCCGCGGAAATCGTGGCATTGTGCAGCGTCAATTCCGCCGCGATCACTTCTTCGAGCGGTGAGCCATCCTGGCTGAAGATGCGGTCCGTAAGAGCGATCTCGAAACCGCTTACGATTTCGTCCAAAGCCTTTTTGGCATGTTCCGCGTCGTCCGTCCAGATGCGCAGATGGACCTGCGTTTCGCCAGGCGCCGCGAGGACGGTGGTGTTCACCTCGGGAAAGCGCTTGTAGATGCCCATGATGCGCTGTTCGACGTGCGATTCGCCCAGACCTGTAACACGGATCTCGCGATGGAACATGCGCACGCTGGAAGCGCGGCGCTCCAGCCGCGGTAGAGCTTGTTCGCGAAATAGCGGCTTCAACTCGCGCGGTGGGCCCGGCAACAGCACGATGAAGTGTCCGCCGTCTTCGAGCCACAAACCTGGCGCGGTGCCGCGCGGATTTTCCAGGATTTCCGCGCCCTCGGGGACCATCGCCTGCCGCACGTTCACTTCCGGCATTTCACGGCCCAGCGCGCGGAAACGGCCCTCGATGTAGCGAAGAATATCGTCGTTGCGCTTTAGCTTGCGCCCCAGAAGCTCCGCGACGGTCTCGCGCGTCAGATCGTCTTCGGTGGGGCCGAGTCCGCCGGAGGAAATGACCAGCGGCACGCGATTGAGCGCGTCGCGAAACGCTTCACGCAGCAGATCGCGGTCGTCGCCCACGACGGTCTTTCGCAGGACCTCAATGCCAATCTTGTTCAGCTCTTCCGTCAGGAAGAGCGAATTGGTGTCCAGCCGGTCCGGCGTGAGCAGCTCCGAACCCACGGCGATGATTTCTGCTTTCATCTTTTCGATTATCCTAGCAGGGGCAGGCCGCGGACTTCCCAATCGAGTGTGAAAAGGGCACCGGTGGTGGCGAGAATGGCGCGGCCGGATGGTTGCAGCGCCATGCCGACAAGCCCTGAGCCGCTGAGGACCACCTCGGCATGCGCCTGAGGCGTGATGCGAATGATCCCGCGACGGCCGCCATAAGAAGCCGCGACGTAGAGATTGCTGTCGCGATCGAAAGCCAATCCCTGTGGACGGCCAAGTCCGCGAAAAAACGTGATGACGTCGCCGCCCTGCGTGATGCGGTAAACGCGGTCGTAGCTGGAGGTCGTCGGCCCCGTGACATAGAGATCACCGTTGGGATGAAACGCGAGATGATAGGCGGCGAGCGACGGTTCGATCGTCGCAAACACAAAAACCTCGCGGCTTGCGTTGATTTTGAAAATTGTCCCGCTGCGGTCGCCTACATACAGATTGTCGGCGCGGTCGAACGCGATGCCCGTGGCGATCCCCATGCCTTCGATCCACTGTTCGGCGCGGCCTTCCGGCGTGATCCGATGAATCGTGCCGTCGTTGCGGCAGGAGACGAAGAGATTCCCCGCGCGATCCAGCGCGAGGCCGCTGGGATTCAAAAGGGAAGTGACATAAGGCTTCACGCTGTAATTCGCCGTGATCTTATACAGCGAAACGGGAACGCGCTGCCCGCGGCTGCCGGAAAAAGTGACGTATGTATTGCCATAGGAATCGACAGCCGGATTGGCAATCGGGTTCAGATTATCCGCGATGAGCACGCCGATCGAGACGGGATGCGGCTGGCTTTCGTTGGCCGCGCTACAAATACGCACAATTCCGCCGCTCGCGCCTTCGGGAACCCGCGCAATCAGACGGTTTTCGCTGGCCAGCGCCAGGCTGGCTTCCGCTTCGCCGAAACGAACCACTGGGCGCGGTTGGGCACGCGAAACGAACCCGCTGCCATGAATGACAATTTCGCCGCCGGGAATGGCAGCGGAGGGCGCGACTCTATCGATCCGGGGGATGCCGTTCTTTTCTGCCGAAGACCCAAAGCCGAATTTCATACCTACCCAAGCAAACCAAAGTGTAGCGCTACCCGCAACAGAATAGCAGCGTAGACGCCTGCCATCCAATCATCGGCCATGATGCCCCAGCCGCGCGGAAGTTTTTCGAGTTGCCGGACGGGGAAGGGTTTCCAGATGTCGAACAGCCGGAATAACAGGAATCCCAGCAGCAGGAATTTCCAATTCACCAGACTGAGCGCGAAAAAAATGGCGTACATGGAGAAATCCATGTGCTGGGTCAGATGCGGCAGCCCGATGGGAATCAGCGGCAGGATCAAGGTCAAATGTTGTCCGGCGACTTCGTCAATCACCACGAATTGTGGATCTTTGATCCCCGTGAAGTCGGCCGTTCGAGAAGCGCTCCACACGCCGATGGCGGCGAGAATTACGAGAAGCGCGAGAGCACAAACAAGCGGCAAAGCCAGTGCCGAATCGTGAATGTCGCTTCCGGGAACCAGAAAGTGCTTGTCGGAAAAAACCGCATCCGAAAGTGGGTGCCGCGAGAATATCCCGCGAACGGATGCCGGATGCAGAAAAAATGCGGCGGAAAGAACGGCCGTCGCGACTCCCACCAGCGAGCCAAACGTGCCGGGGCCTTTGGGGATGTAGCCGACGCCGAGCGCGGTCGCGATGGCCATCGCCAGACGCGGTTTCTTTTGCGGAGCCGCACCGTTGTTGAGAGTTTCAGTGGATGGTGTCATCGGGTTTGGTGAATCCCTTAAAGTCCTCGTCTTCTTCGGCTGGCGTTTTGCCGCCCGCTTCGTCACCCATTTCCAACTCGCTCATATCGAATACCGGCTCGGACACAACGTACTTTTCGCTGGCCCAGTTGCCGAGGTCGCGATCGCGGCAGCGTTCGCTGCAGAAGGGAAAGTCCGCGTTGATTTCAGAGTCGGTTGGCGTTTTGCAAATTGGACAGCGATGTTTCATCGGTCCTCTCTGAGTCCTCCCCGGCCTCTGGGTTAGTAAGCCGCCCTAAGAGTAGCGGCTGCGTAACCACCGGATCGAGAGGAAGAGTTCCCCAGAAATCCGAGTATAGCTCAGCCGAGGACGCGAAGCGGAGCGCCGGTCGCGATGCGAGTCAGTTTTTCGGCTGGAGGAATGTGCGGGACTTTTGCCACGCCAGCAAGCCCGCTCCCCATGCGCTGCGGCAGAATTTCCACCACGCGGCCGATGAGGTCATACACATCCGCTTTGATGATCTCGACACGCGCGACATCGCCTGCCTCTGCCGTCTCTCCTGTCGGCAATTCAATGTCCGTCAAATAAAGCTTACCGTCGATATCCGGCGCCATGCCTTCGAGGCGAGCTTCCCACACTAGCGGATTGTCTTTCGACGGGCCTTCGACAAGCGCCGTGGCTGTGCGGCCCTTCCAGGCACGCAGTTTCTCGCGCGAAATTTTCTTTTGGATGGCCATCAGCCGGTTGCGCCGATCGGTAATCGTTTCCGCGTCGACTTTTTCATCGAGCGCATAGCTGTTCGCGTTGTCCACATCCGAATATTCAAACACGCCCATCCAATCGAGATTCGCGGCGCGCACAAAATCGCAAAGTTCCTCGAAGTCTTTTTCCGTTTCGCCCGGGAAGCCCGCGATAAACGAAGTACGCAGCGAAACGCCTGGAATCGTCGTTCGGATGCGCTCAAGGAGTTTCAGGAAGGCGTCGCCGTGCGAGCCGCGTTTCATCCGCGCCAAAACATTGCGGCTGGCGTGTTGCAGCGGCATATCCATGTACTTGGCGAGCCGCGGATGCGCCGCGAGTGTGTCCAGCAATTTTTGCGTAACGCGATTTGGATAGGCATAGAGGAAGCGCACCCAGAGCAGATCGTCGACTTGCGCGAGGCGTTGAAGCAATTGCGCGAGGCCATCGCGAAGATCCAGGTCTTCGCCGTAAGAAGTCGTGTCCTGACCAATTAAAGTTATTTCGCGCGCGCCGGCGGCAGCGAGATTTTGCGCTTCACGAACGACAGACTCAAAACGGCGGCTGCGGAACGCACCGCGCAGTTGTGGGATGATGCAGAACGTGCAGGGATGATCGCAGCCTTCGGCGATCTTGATGTATGCGGCGTGCCGCGGGGTGGTAATCACGCGCGGCGTCAAGTCGTGATAGAGAAACGCCGGCGGTGCCGCGGGCAATACACGCAGGTTGCCGTCGACAGCCTCAAGAATGCGCTCCACCTCGCCGGTTCCCACCACCGCATCGACTTCCGGAACTTGCTCGAGAATCTGGTCGCGAAAGCGCTCGACAAGACATCCCGCGACGATCAGCTTGCGCGCCGCGCCAAACTTTTTGTGTTCGGCCATCTCCAGAATCGCATCCACGGACTCTTTTTGCGCGGACTCGATGAAGCTGCACGTATTTACGACAAGGATCTCCGCCTCATCGGCGCGCGGAGTCAACTCATACCCCTCGCGCGTAAGAATACCCATCATCACCTCGCTATCGACGAGGTTCTTCGGGCATCCCAGGCTGACGAATCCGACCTTAGTCATAGGCAGTAAAATAGGACCTTTGTGCAATTTCCCATTGTACCACGCAGCGGGAGAGGGTAACCGGCCACCCGTGGACTAGCATTGTGCGATCGGACGGCGAAAAGCGCTAAAGAATCAGTAGTTCATCGCGAAGCGAAAGACGAGCGGATCTGTTCGAGGAGAGCGCGCAGCCGGATCGTATCGCATGGCGCGCCGCCATAACGCGCTTGCGTGTAACACCGCGTAAATTCATATACCGCGGACGCGAGACGCGGCTGCGAAACGGCCGCGGCAAACTCAAACGGCGTCTGCGTCGGCTGGCGAGCGAAGCCGCGCCGCTCGAGTAAGTACAAAAGTTCCCCGTAGAGCCGGGAAGCCAGCAGCGGATTAGAGCGGGCCAGCTCCGGCGAGCGAAGCTGCCAGGACAGCCACAAACGCCGCACGAGAGCGACCACCAGGTCGAAACGCAACGCCAATAAGAACAATGCGATGGCCAATGGAAGCAGCAGGCGGAGCCCGTTGTTCCAGGATTTCATCCAGCTCCGTCCTTTTTCCTGCTGGCTCAGAAACCAGTTACGCGCCGTTTCCGACCACGCGCGCGTGGTGCGTTGCATGGTTTGGGCCAGCTGCACCTGATGATTGAAATCGTAGTTGATCACCCATTCGTTCCAGGTGAGCTCGAACCAGTCCATGTACTGTCCGAGGCGCGAGAAGATTCCCCCCGCCTCTTCAATGCCAGGCGGAGTTGGATCGAAAGTCATCCAGCCTGTCCCGGGGAAATACACTTCCACCCAGCTATGCGCGTCGCTGGCGCGGACAATGTAGTCTCCGGCAAGGTCGTTATATTCACCCGGCAAAAAGCCGTTCACTTCGCGCGTAGGAATGCCCCGCGTGCGAAGCATGATGGCCATCGCGGAAGCGAAATATTCGCAGTGCCCCGCGCGCGTCTGGAAAAGAAAGTGAGCAAGAGGGTCGTCGCCCGGTTTTCCCGTGAGGTTAAGGGTGTAAGCAAAGTGCGAGCGCAGATAATTTTCGACGGCGATGGTTTTGTCGAAAGGATTCTTTGCCCGCTCGGTGATTTGCGCCGCCAATTCGGGAATTCTGGAATCAAGCTGCGGCGGAAGTTGCAAATCGATGTCCCGAATCTCTTCCGGATATTCGGTCGAGGCCTCGCGGAGCATTCGCGCGTTCACCGCCGGGAGCAGGGAATACCCTTCGTAAAGCAGGGTACTGAAATTGTGGAAAGGATTGAACAAAGAGCCGGTGGCATCGCGGACGATGTAGCTGTGGCGCGTACCCGCATCCTGGTTAGAGCCCTCGCCTGACAAATTCCCGCGCAAGGCCACTGCATTTGCGGGGACGAATATCGTGTCGGTCGCGACAGGCTGGAGAAGAACGGTGTAATGCAGCCGCGTCGCGGTCCGATCCTGGTCTCCCGGACGCTCCTGCAGGTCGATCCAGCCGTTGAGTCCCGCGGGAATAGTCACGTTCTCGCGATCGACGGAGTACCACCGTTTTCCATCGAAAGCGGAAAGCGCGATGCCGCGCCAGCGCAGCCCCGGATAACCCACCGGCTTGCCCGTGCGCACGCGCATGACGACCGTCGAATTTTTCTTGATCTCACCGATTTGGCCAAGCTCGACGTCGTCGGTGAAGCCGGACATCAGCGTCGGTTGCAAGCTGGTGCGGCCGAGATAACCCGCGCTGAAACGAGGAAAGAAGAAGAACAGCGCGCTGCCGATAATCATGGCGCCCACGGCCACGCTGAGCGCTGCGAGCACCAGCGCGCGAGTAAGACGGCGTTCCCGCTCGGGCTGCGCGTCAACTTCCGGCGAAATTGCGCCTTTTGAGCCGCGGCGCATTTCGAGGCCGACGAAAGTGGCCACGCCAAACACGAGAAACAAGAAGAAAAGACCGAGAAACGTCGTGTCAATGGTAAGGACGGCGGACGCCAGAATGGCCGCGAAGGAGAGCATGGTCAAGAAGAGCGCATCGCGGTCCGTGGTGGCGCTGTAGAGGCGGATTATCATCACAAAGAGAAGAAAATGGATGGCTGCAAGAAGCGCGGCATAGAGCGCGGGGTTGGAGGAGCCGGCTACAAAGGAGCGCGAAAGGAAGAGCACGTCCAGCGGGAAAACCAGCAAGTAGGCGACGACCAGGCGGGTCGCGATGCGTTGCGGAATTTCCGCGGGGCGCCGCCGCCACCAGCGAATTCCTTTATACAGCACCGCCGAGGGCGCCAGAATCATCGTTAGCAAATCCAGTTTTCCAGTGCTTACAAGAGTGGCGACAGCAGTTGCCATGAGCAGAAGCAGAGAAGTGCGAAAGAAGCGCTCGGCGGGGAGCGCGGGGACACTCGTTATGGATGCGGAGGCGGCCATGAGGGGACAATCCATCCTAGCATTAGGGCAGGGGGCCACAGAGGGCCGCCGTGGACGTAGCGCGAAACCGTAACGTTTACGCCTTCCGTCGCCGAGCGGAAACTGTGGGCGTTTCGGAAAGCGCGGCGCGAGCGATCTTGCGTGTGAGGTTCGAGACGGGGACGGCGGAAAAGTCCTGGAGGCGCATCACTTTTGCGCCGCGAAGGCGGGGGATCGCGGCGACGGATACCCGGAACGGTAGAACCGTGACGTTGCGATAGGTCACGGCATGGCGGACGCGAGCGAGAGGCTCGATGCGAAGCGTGGCAATTTTGGAGAGTGCAGAGCCTGCGAGAAAACTTCTGAGTTCCGCCAGCGCATCATTGCGAATCGCGACCGTGGGAAAATGCCACATTCGGGAGACCAGAGTGGCCACGTCATCGGCATCGGGCTTGTTCTTTGTTTTCTTTCCAGGCGGTGGCAGAAGAAGAGTTTCGCCGCGTGGGCTGGTAAGCACTGCCGTCGCGAGAACGATTTCCACGGCTTCGCGCTTTTTGCGTTTTTCAGGAAAAGATTCGGGGTCACCCGATTTGCGCGCGCGACAAAACGTTGAAACGGGGCATAGAAGACACTGTGGAGCGCGCGGCGTGCAAACCATTGCGCCCAATTCCATCATGGCCTGATTCCAATCGCCCGCTGATTTCGGGTCGAGGAGTTTGCTCGCTGTTTCTTGAAGTCCTCGCCAGCGAAGCGATTCGCGCAGATCGCCGCGAACCGCGCCGAGCCGCGCAAGAACGCGCGCGACGTTGCCATCGAGCACGGCGAATTTCGCGCCGAACGCGATGCTCAAAATTGCCGCCGCTGTGTAGCGACCGACACCAGGCAAAGCGAGTATAGCTTCTTCGTCGTTCGGAAATTCGCCGGCATGGCGCGCCACGATTTGATGCGCTGCCTTTTGCAGATTTCGTGCCCGGCTGTAATAACCAAGCCCCGACCATAGTTTCAGCACGTCTTCTGGGGGCGCTTCGGCGAGCGCGTGCACGTCGGGACAACGCGCTAGAAATCGTTCGTAGTAGGGAATCACGGCAGCGACGCGCGTCTGCTGCAGCATGATCTCCGAAATCCAGATGCGGTACGGATCTTTGGTGCGTCGCCATGGTAGGTCGCGTTGAAACTGGCGAAACCAGGCGAGCAACTGCTTGCGGAAAGTTTTGGCCTCGCCAACGGTGAGCATCACAGGCAGGATTCTCCCACAGAAAAGGAAAGACGCGCTCGCAGAGCCGCGCCGATGGTTTTCCTCACCAGTTTGTCCGGCGCCGGACAGCCAATCCCAAAATCGAACGGCAATTCCCTCCGTCTTGCCTCTTCGAGGTTTTAAATTGCTGAAAACGGACGAGTTGCTTCTTTCTTCGTGGGCGTCCCATTGCTGGTAATCTTGCTGTTCCGAGTCGCGTTGCGGCTAGCGGTTGCTTTCGGGAGGGACCATGGACGGCTTTAGACAGGATGTAGCTTACGCAATCAGGGTGCTCTTCAAATCCTGGAGCGTGACGCTGATCGCGGTGGCGACTCTCGCCTTGGGAATCGGCGCAAATACAGCGATCTTTTCCGTCGTCAATAGCGTGCTGCTGCGCCCGCTGCCTTTTCAGAATTCCGATCGCATTGTTTACATCCTCGAAAAGCTGCCAGGATTCAGCACAAGCATTCCCATGAATGCGACGGACTACAACGCTTTTCGCGAGCGCCAGCAAGCCTTCGCGCAGATGGGAGTTTACGGCAACAAGCACTTCGATTTGTCCGGGACGGGAACACCGGAGCGAGTCATGGGAGCGCGCGCGTCTGCGTCGGTTTTCCCTCTGCTGGGAATTGCGCCGCTGATGGGCCGCACTTATACCGAGCAAGAAGATCAGTCGGGCCATGCGGTCGTTGTTCTGAGTTACGGACTGTGGCAGCAAACCTATGGCGCGGACCCGAGCATCCTCGGCCGAGAGATTCAACTAAACCGCCAGGCTTACACGGTCATCGGCGTAATGCCGAAGACGTTTGAATTTCCGCTTCGCGGAGGAGTCTGGAGCACCACACCCGCCGAGCTGTGGGTGCCCATGTCGTTTACACCGGAAGAGAGACAGGGCTGGGGCAACATGTATAACCACAGCGTTGTGGCCCGGCTCAAGCCCGGGGTGACTCTGGAACACGCACAGAGCGACGCGTCCCGCACGATGGCCGAGGTCGAAGCTTTGTACCCCGCGGCGTTGGTGGCTTTTTTCCATGGCGCGCATGTTGGCGCAGCCGTCGCGCCGTACAGCCAGGTGGTGACCGGCGACATGCGCCTGCCCTTGTTGCTGCTTCTCGTCGCGGTAGGATTTGTGCTGCTGATTGCCTGCGCTAACGTCGCGAATTTGTTGCTCGCGCGTTCCACCGCGCGGCAAAAGGAAATTGCCCTGCGCGCGGCGCTCGGGGCGGATCGCTGGCGGCTGGCGCGGCAGATGATTACGGAGAGCACCGTCTTGGGACTGCTTTCGGGTCTGGCTGCGATTGTGCTCGGCAGTTGGGGCATGGAACTTATTTTGTCGTTGGCGCCCGCAGGCTTGCCGCGCATGCAGGAAGTACGGATGGACTGGCGCGTGTTTCTTTTCGCACTGCTGCTGTCGCTGGCGACGGCGATTCTCATTGGCATCACGCCTGCCATCGAAGCCACGCGCATTGATCCGCTGGAATCTCTCAAAGAAGGCGGCAGAAGCGGAAGTTCGTCGCGCGGACGCCGCAAATTGCAGAGTCTTCTCATCGTTTCGCAAACCGCTCTGGCGGTGATGCTCCTTATCGGAGCGGGATTGTTAATGCGAAGTTTTTCGTTGCTGCTCAAGACCGATCCGGGCTTTCACCCGCAGCGCGTGGTGACCGCAACGATTGCATTGCCGCTTCGCGCGTATTCCAAAGCCGACTCGATCCGCGGTTTCTGGAAGGACTTGCTGGCCAGCTCGGAGAAGCTGCCGGGCGTCAGCGCCGCCGGCTTCTCGACGGATTTGCCGCTGGACGTGGAAGAGCGTGACGCCGTCACCCTCGAGGGCAACGAAAGCTCTGGCAATAACCTGCCCAGCATCTCGCAGAGCTGGATCATGGGCGATTATTTCGGCGCCATGGGAATTACGCTCAAGCGCGGCCGCGATTTCACTCCGGCTGAGATTGTGGGAGCTCCCAACGTGGTCATCGTGAGCGAAACCGCCGCGCGCACGTATTGGCCGGGCCAGGATCCTCTTGGCAAGCGAATCCGGTACAGCGGGAACTTTTGGCGCACGGTGATTGGGGTCGCCGGCGATGTGAAAGACGCCTCGCTGCAGGCGCCCGCCGGTCCACATGCGTACACGCCTTATTTGCAGGAACAAAACGCAACACTGGAAAGCCAGGACTTTGATGAGCTGCGCACGCTTCACCTGGCAGTGCGAACCAGCGAGGATCCGGCGCTGATGTTCAACTCGATACGCGCGTCGGTGGCTGCGATTGATCCGGAAATTGCGCTCGACGATCTAAAAACCATGGATGCGGCGATTGATAAATCTCTCGCGCCGCAGCGCTTCAATCTGGTTTTGGTGGCGCTTTTCGCCGTGTTGGCCATTTTCCTTGCAGCGGTGGGAGTGTACGGCGTGCTTTCTTACTCGATCAGCCAGCGTACGCGGGAGATTGGTGTACGCATCGCGCTTGGCGCCCAGCGCGGGCGAGTGTTGCGCATGGCTGTCGGCGAAGGGATGAAGTTGGCCATTCTGGGAACGGCCGTTGGAATGGCCGGCGGCTTTGTGCTTACGCGCTTGATCGCCAGCCTGCTCTTCGGGATCACGGCGCGTGATCCATTCACGTTTGCGGCGGTGGGCGTCCTGGTCGCCATCGTGTCGTTTGCCGCTTGCTACATTCCTGCGCGCCGCGCGATGCGCGTCGATCCTATTGTGGCATTGCGCTACGAATAAGAGCTGGAGTAGACGCGGGGCTCAGGGACCGAGATCTTCAAGGAAGATGACCCAGGACTGGTTCCAGATGCTCGCGGGGATGGCGCCGCGAGATTCGCTGGTGACAATAACGCGGAAAATTTCCGGGACGCTGGCCAAATCCGAGAGGAGCGCACGCTGCGGATCAGGTGGAAACGGTTTTGCCGTCGCGAGATGCCGCAGAATATCAAAGATAATCTCGTCGGCTTCGACGAGCGGGGTTTCAAAGCCCGCGGTGCGGAATTGCAAGATGGCATTGCGTTCGTAGAAATGCCAAGCCAACGCGGCGCACATCGTAACGGCGCGCTCGAAGCGAGTGTCGGCTTCTTTTGGCGCGAGTCCGGCGGAAGCATGGGGATCGAGGACAAGAATAACCCGGCAATCCTCTTCGCGGGTGAATTCGCGGACCATCAGAGAACCCAATCGCGCGGAGGCTTTCCAGTGCACGTGGCGCGAGCTGTCGCGCGGTTGATAGTCGCGCAACGCGTATAAATCCTGGCCGCGGCCCTTAGCAAGACTTTCGAGCGCTCCTTGCATGCCGGGAAGAATCTCAAAGAAATCCCGCGAGGGTTCGACGGAAGGGTAAACGAGGGCTTCGGATTTCAAATCAAGCCGGCGCGCTTTCTGCAAAAAGCCGAACGGAAACCTCGTGACGATGCGGAAAGCTTCCTGGCGGTAGATGCCGCGGCGTGGAAACGTCATGGGCACATGCTGCTGCACGCGGTCATGTTTCGGAATGTACGGGAAATAGACCGGCGTTTCGAGCATGGCTGCTTCGGAGGCGTTTTTTCCGCGGACAGCTTCGACGCGAAGAGAGAACGACGGTAAAGTCAGTTTTTCGTTTTGCAGTTCGACGAGAGTACGGACCGGCTGGCCCGCGAAAATATGCTCGGGTAACTGCAGACGCATTTCGACGCCCGAAAGCGTGATCGAGGAGAGAATTCCGGACATTAGGATGATCGAGATGAGGCTCGCGAGAATGAGAAAGAGCAGATTGTTGCCGGTGTTGAGCGCGGCGATGGCCACCAAAAAGATTCCCAGAATATAGATCCAGCCTTCGCGCGAAACGCGGTACTCCATTTTGTAGCCGAGCCAGCGAAGGGGCGTGCGCCGGGCGAGAACGGGAACAAGCGTGATGGCCACCCATGCGGCAACGAGCAAAGCGCCGAGCGCGGACGCGATGGCGATGGGCAGATGGCCCAGTTCCGCCGCCGTGCCGGAATAGATCGCGAGGAGCAAGGCAAAGGCCAGCGCGGTGACGGAGACGAAGAAAGCGCGCACAGCGGAGCGATCGGCTTTGGCCCAGAGTTGCGCGGCTATCGTGGATAGACTCACAGAGGTACGCGAACGGAGTCGACGATCTCGCGAAGGACGGATTCCGTCGTCTCCGATTTTTTCTGCAGCGAGGCGTGGCGCGAACTGGCAACCACACGGTGCGAAAAAACGGCTACGGCGAGCTGCTTGAAATCGTCCGGGAGACAGTAATCGCGGCCATCGAGAAAAGCGCGGGCCTGCGCTGCGCGTTGCAGCATGAGTGTGCCGCGAGGACTGACACCCAGAGCCAGTTGCTCGGTTTTGCGCGTGCGATTGACGATCTCCAGTGCGTAGTCATGCAGGCTGGAATCCACTTTCACGCGGGCGACCGATTCCTGCATTTCGAGTACGTCGCTGACGTCAGCGACGGGCTCAAGGGCCGCCAGCGCATCGTCATGGATGTGCTTCCGCAGTATTTCGCGTTCCGTTTCGTGCGAGGGATAACCCATCTTGATGCGCATCAGGAAGCGGTCGAGCTGGGATTCGGGCAGCGGATACGTGCCGTGGTGCTCGACGGGATTTTGCGTGGCGATGACGAGAAAAGGGTGCGGCAGTTGCAAAGTTTTGCCATCCACCGTGACTTGCGCTTCATTCATTGCTTCGAGAAGAGCGGATTGCGTGCGCGGCGTGGTGCGGTTGATTTCGTCGGCCAGCACGACATTGGCGAAGATCGGCCCCGATCGAAACTCGAACTCGCGCGTCTCGGGATTGTAGACGCTGACGCCGAGCACGTCGCTTGGAAGCAAATCCGAAGTGAATTGGATGCGCTGAAAACTGCAATGAAACGATTTCGCGAGAGCTTGGGCCAGGGTGGTCTTGCCGACGCCGGGAACGTCTTCGATGAGCAGATGGCCGCGGGCTAGAAGCGTGATCAGTGCGAGCTGAATGGCCTCTTCCTTGCCGTAAATTGCTTGGGCAATGGAGCGCTGGAGTTGCGAAACGATCTGCGATGTGGCCGTGGACATCGGTTGAAAACCCAAGTCCTTCCTGTTACAAATAGATGACGCTGCGGAGCGTCGCGGCGGTACAGGCCGGGCGACTAGCTCAGTTGGTTAGAGCGCTCCCCTCACACGGGAGAGGTCAAAGGTTCAAGTCCTTTGTCGCCCACCATCTAAACTCAATTCTGCCATTAATTTCTGGACCCTGCCAAAAGAGGACTTGCACCGTGTGTTCAAACGGTGGGCGTAGCGAACCTTCAAACAATCAATATTGCAGGAAGGCTTGCAGTGAAACACACCCCAAAAGGACGTAGAACCCTCCAACAAACGCCGCGAGGCCAGCGCACAGGATGGAACAGACGCCCCAGAGCTTCCCTGCGACGGCCCGAGCCCTAATTGAGCGCAGCACTCGCACTGCTCCTACGATTGCTGCACAGGCAGCTCCACACCCGACACCTAGCAAAATTGTGGAACCCAGCGCGTTTCGCGGTCCGGCGCATTGGCCACCGCCGATCGCCAATAAACCGATCGGCAATATGAACATTGCTATCCAGCAGAGCCACAGCCCCGATTTGAACGGATTGTGCGCGGTCTGCTCATTCATGGTGTATTCTCGTTTTGCTCGAACGGGAGAATCCCCAAGGGATTCGTTTCAACGCTCTGCCGAAGCTATTTTACTGAAAACTCGACATGTCCTCCGTTCTTCGTACGATTGAGTTTCTATGCGTCAGCCTGTGGCTCGGGAGCGACGTGTTTCTGAGCTTTGTTGTGGCGCCGGGGGCGTTTGGGATTCTGGCTAGCAGGGACCAAGCTGGTGCCATGGTGGGCTACTCGCTGACGCGAATGCATTTGGGCGGCATTGTGCTGGGCATCGTGTTTATGCTGGTTCGGCTTGCGCGGACGCGGACGTTTGCCAGTCTTACGAGTCCAGCGGCGCTTTGCGTCGCGCTGATGATCGTGCTGACAGCCATCTCGCAGTACACGGTGAGCGCTAAGATGGCTGTCTTGCGCGTGCAGATGGGATCGATCCAGGCCACGACAGCGGACAGTCCTGTGCTGGCGGAGTTCAGCCGGTTGCACAGCATTTCCGTCTCGCTCGAGAGCGGCGTTTTACTGGCTGGCGTCGCGGCGATGTACTTCATGGTGCGGGAATTGGCGCTTAAATTAGCTCTTGAATGACAGACCGTTTTTTCTAAGAACTTTTCTCAGAATAGGAAACGCCGAAGGGCCCACGCCATGAAGTTCGGCAATCTCCCCGGGAGTTTTTTGCGCGAGATCGGCAGGGGTTCGGACTCCGCTGTTTACAAGCGCACGCTGCGCAGGTTTTGAAAGCTCTGAAAAGTCCCCGCTCAAAGGCGAATCGCCAATCGAATTCACCAAGTTCTTCTTGCGTCTTTCCCGTTTTTGTCTTTTGACCACTTCGCACCTGCTTGGATATACAACTCGCTCGTTTTACATGCTACCGCGATCCATGAACGTGCTTTTGCTTTTGTCTGCGCCGCGAGCATGATTCGTGGTTTGGGCTGAGGGATTTATGCCGGACCAGATCATTTGATGAAAGAGGGCATCCATTTGGGCTGGTGTGGTCGCGCCGCCGTAATTGAGCCACCAGTTCAGAAGAGAAAAGAGGGAACCGGCGCTGGCGTGGGCTAAGGCGGACCGGCGAGTGGCGCTTAGGTTGCGCGTCGCCGGAAGCGTGGCCAGACGCTGGTCGATGGCACGGGCGAAATGGCCTTGGCCCAGTTCCATGACATCGCGAATCTTTTCAGAGGCGGTCATCGAGAAAATGAACTGGCGCATGTCGGCGACGTGGGAAAAGAACTCTTGGACGGGAGCGACGCGCGTGGACGTGTCGCCGTGGCGGATCAGGGCTGTGGAGAACATTTCGAAGAAGTCTTCGACGTCGCTGAGGAAGAGATCGTTCTTGTCGCTGTAGTGAGCGTAGAACGTGGAGCGGCTGACTTTGGCGCGATCCAAGACGTGCTGGACCGTGATGGTCTCGAAGGGCTTTTCGTGCATGAGGGCGATCAGGGCATCGCCAAGGTTATCGCGCGTGGCGCGAACGCGGCGGTCGATTTTCTTTGCGACCGGTGACACCGCGACTTTTTTCTTTGCCGCGGGCCAGTTTGAAGATTGCTGCGCGGTTCCCCGAGCGGGTTTTGGCGAAGGCGGCGGCGAGTTTCTGGACATTGGGAGGCTCTTTGTGCGGTATCTCGGCGCATGCAACGAATCAGCGTTGACGGCCCGACGAAGCGTCCGTATTGTCTGGCGCATGACCGACGAACGCAGGAGCGCAATAGCGCTAATCGCAGGATCAGTGGGCATGATTATAACCATGATTTCCCACCCGGGCGGGAAGATTAGCCCGGCGGAAGTCGATCATGTGGCGCGAATGTTGATTGTTGTGCATTCGCTGGCGCTGGCGTGCATTCCGGTGATTTTCCTCGGCGCGTGGGGGATGACGCGGCGCCTTGGCGGGGCGGACCGGTTGGCGTGGGCCGGGCTGGGGCTGTACGCGCTGGCGAGTCTCGCGGTGATGAATGCGGCCGTGTTCGACGGGTTGATGACGCCCGTGCTGATGCGAAAGATTGTGGCGGCAAGCGCGGAGACTCGTGATATGTGGCAGACGCTGATGAATTTCAACTTCCAGATGAATCAGGCGTTTGCGCGCGTGTATGCGGTGGCGTCGTCGCTTGCTGTGGTGTTGTGGTCGGTGTCGATCTTGCGATCCCGGACGTTGGGGCGCGGAGTTGGGGTCTACGGCGTTTTGTTGGGTGTAGCGATGGCGGCGGGGATCTGTTCGGGATATTTGACGCCGGATAAACATGGATTTGGGATGTTGATTTTTGGGCAGGCGATTTGGTTCTTGCTGGTTGCCGGAAGGATGTGGGGAATGGCGGGGCCAAAAGCTGCATAGCGGACACAAAGGCCCTGCCCAGTTAAACCGGCGCGAATGGGGCTGCGGAATTTTGATACCATAGGCAGGATTCTGTGAGGCAGTTACTGCGCGAGGTGAAGTCTTGGATCGCACGGCAAAGATTTTCTTGCTCGTGGTGCAGTGCGTCTTTTTTTTCATCGGACCTCCAGCAAATTCGCAAACTCTAAAATTGAATTGGACGAAAGAATTTGCGAAGCCGGTGTCGTGGTACGTGCGAACTTCGCCCGGGATATTGATCGTCAAAGCACAGAACAGTTTGACAGCGCTAGATGGAAAAGACGGTCGGGAATTGTGGGAGTTGGCGGACGTCCGGCTGGATAGCATCTCCGTGGCGGACATACCTGGAGCGGAAAAACGAGGACTGAACGTGCTGGAAGTACCCTGGATGGGAGTGCTGCTGCTGAATGGAGCGAGATTGCCGAGTAGCGCCGAGCGGCGGCTGATTGCGCTGAACTTGATGACCGGGGAGCGGCTATGGGATGAGCCTCCAGTGGATGAAATGATGACGGTGATTCCGCAGTATGAGAGCGGGCAAATTGTGGTGGTGTCGAGAAGAGTGCAGAAAAAGATTTTGGTGGCAGAAGCGGCCGCGGCGACAGCTTCGGAAGTGCCGTTTTTATTTGCGTCGGGTGTGCTTCCTTATCCTTACCGGTTCGAGCTCGAGCGGTTGGACCTGGGGACGGGGAAAATCGCGTGGAATATGGAATATCCACGGACGTTTACTCCGGGAACGACTTACGTGAGCGCCTTCGCCAATCATCTTTTTGTTTATTTCGGCAACAGGTTTCTGGGCTGCGTGGACCTGGCGAGCGGGAAAGTGTTGTGGGAAGACGGAGCGAAACATTTGTGGTCGGCGAGCCTACCGGTGCCGTTGCAGATGGCGAATGGGCGGCTGATTTACGTATCAAAGGAGGTGCAGGCCATTGATCCTGCGACGGAAAAAGTGGCGTGGACGATCGAGGACCTTGGGAAGGTGACGGGGATTTTTGTGTATGACGGATTGGCCGTGGCGATTGGAGAGAAGCGGATAGCAGCGGTGGATGCAGAGAGCGGGAAGGAGCGCTGGAGGGTGAGAACTCACGGGCATACTACAAATCTACTTTGGGAGAAGGGCACGGACACACTCTTGTACATGGATTGGAAAGGGTTGCACCGCGTGAAACGAACCACTGGGAAATCGCTGCTGGATGCGCCGCTGCAAACGGACACGCCACCTTACTACTTGAGGATGGCGGGGCCGGCGTCGGTGGTGGCGATTGGGTACAACGAAACGGACGGGTACGAGGCACGGAGCGGGAAGCTGCTTTTTACCGAAGGGAAGCTGAATGCCCTGTTCCGGTCTGACGCGTTTCTGGACGATTGGCCGTTGCCCGAAGACGGACAGGAGATGGTGCGAATGGTTCGGGAGCCATTCGGGGATGCGGAGTGGGATAGCGTGCACCAGCTAACACTGCTCCCTGCTGTAGTGCTGCAGAACCTGGTGGAGAGTGCCACCGATGGTGGTAGGACCTTGGACGTGTATCAAACGGAGCCGGAAACGGGGCCGACAAAAATCTGGTGGATGGATGAGAAGACGAATAAGCAGATGGTGATTCGGCCCACGGCACAGAAGCACGATGTGAGCCGGGTGATGGGGAACGTGTTTGCAGTGAAAGGGAAGATGTTGTGGGCGGCGCGGATGGAAGCGAATTAGGGAAGAAGAGAAACGCGGGGAAAAAAACGGCAGGCCGGGCTAAAGCCCGGCACCTACATTTTACGGCGTTTGGATTTGGCTTTCTTGCTGGGCTTGCGGCGGACTTTGGCGGGGCGGATTTTGCGCATGGCGGCGTTGCCGGCGCGGTGGCAGGCGCGCCACATATACCAGCTGGCGACAGTGCGATAGGGGCGCCAGCGCTCGCCGAAGGCCAGGAGTTCTTTGGGTTTGGGCTTGTGCTTTTTGCCGTACGTGATGGACCAGCCTTTTTGCACGCCGAGGTCGTGGATAGGAAGAACGTCGGGGCGGCCGAGGCGGAAAATCAAAAACATTTCGACAGTCCACGCGCCGATGCCGCGGACGGAAGTCAGGCGCTCGACGAGTTCTTCGTCGGAGAGCATTTGTGCGTTTTCGAGAGTTGGGACGATGCCCTCGATCGTTTTTTTTGCGAGGTCTTTCATGGCCAGAACTTTGGCGCCCGAGAGGCCGGCCTTGCGAAGCGCGGGCTTGCGAATTTTGAGCATTTGCTCGGGAGCGGGAGGTCTGCCGTTTGAACCGAGAGCGACGATGCGGGCGAAGATCGTCGCGGCGGCTTTGCCAGAGATGGATTGGTGCGTGATGGCTTCGAGCAGCGCTTCGTAGGGGCTCTGGAGATGGTCAGAGTCCATTTGGAAGCACTCCGTTTCGGCGATCAGGAATTTCAGTTTTTCGTCGCGCTCGGCGAGGTGCTTGATGGCTTCGACGAGATCGAAAGACGGAGTGGGAGTTGAAGAGGGCACGTTTACTCCATTCTGGAAACGGGAGAATAGATTAACAAGTTTCAGGCGAGAGGCAAGATGGAATGCCTGGCGGGCAAAGTGCGTGGGGGCGAGTCAAAGTGGACGCACGTTCGATAGAACCGCGATGAGTTGGCAGGGGGTTTTAACACAGAGGTCACAGAGAGCTCTGAGGAAGGAGGAGATAGGAAAAGGCGCGGCGATTCGGTATGCTCGATTCCGCTTTGAAAAGAAATTTTCTGCGCTGATGACGAGGCGCTCGACAACCCCAATCGTGCTGAGTCCTCAGATTTCGCGCAAAAGCAGTGAGAACAATATTTTGAGGAGGAGTTGTGATCATGAATTTTGAGATTCGCAGAGGATGGAATGTCATCGCTCGAGGTGCCTTGGCGGGGATCGCTCACGGAAAGCGAATCGCGCTTGCCGCTCTTTTCTTCGGGCTGGCGTGGAGCGCTTCGGCGCAAACCGGCGCCATTTCACTGACGGTGGATGCGACGCAGACGCCGCTGAAAGTTATCCGGACGCAGGAAACGATTCCGGTGAAGCCGGGACCGTTGACGCTTTACTACCCGAAGTGGATTCCGGGCGAGCACGGGCCGGACGGGCCGCTCAGCAATGTCACCGGCCTGAAATTTACCGCGAACGGAACGACGATTCCCTGGCAACGGGATCTTTCGGATATGTTCACCTTCCACGTCGAAGTTCCTGCGGGCGCCAGCGAATTGCACGTGGCGTTCGATTATCTGGAGCCCAGCGGCGGCGGATTCGCAACCTCCGCGATGTCGGCGACAGACAAACTCGTCGTAATCGAGTGGAACCAGAACGTGCTTTATCCGGCGGGACGTCCAGCGAATGAAATTACTTTTCATCCCAAGCTCGTGCTGCCGGAAGGATGGAAGTTCGGAACGCCGCAACACATCGAGAGTCAAACGGGAAATGAAGTTTCGTTCGCGCCGTTATCGCTTGAACGGCTCGTGGATTCGCCGGTGATTGCGGGGCAGTATTACCGCGCGATTGATTTGACGCCGCCGGGCGAATCGATCCACCACGAAATCGACTTGGTGGCGGATAGCGAAGAGGCGCTGAACATGAGTCCTGCAGTCCAGAAAGGATTGACGAACCTGGTTGCCGAAGCCGGCAAACTTTTCGGTTCGCGCCACTATCACGAATATCGTTTTCTTTTGACGCTGAGCGATCACGTGGCACACTTCGGTTTGGAACATAACGAATGCAACGACAGCCGCCTGCCGGAACGAATTCTGCTCGGGCCGAATGCGGGCCTGGCGATGGGAGAGCTCGTCGCGCATGAGTATGCGCATTCGTGGAGCGGGAAATTCCGGCGGCCCGCGGGACTGGCTACTCCGGAATACCAAACTCCAATGCGGGACGATTTGCTCTGGGATTACGAAGGGTTCACCGAGTTTGCGGGGCCGCTGCTGGCGGCGCGCAGCGGCTTGTGGACGCCCAAGGACTACCAGAACAATCTGGCAAATATTTCGGCCGAGCTTGGCGAGGGACGGCCGGGAAGGACGTGGCGCCCTCTGCTCGATACGGCCGTGGCAGTGGCCGGCGGAGGATTCGCGCGGGGATGGCTGAACTGGCGCCGCGGCACGGATTATTACGATGAAGGCGACTTATTGTGGCTCGAAGTGGCGACGATCATTCATGAGCAGACGCACGGGCAAAAAAGCATCGACGATTTCTGCCATGCGTTTTACGGTGGCGCGAATAACGGGGCAGAAATCAAACCGTACACGTTCGAGGACGTCGTTCACGAGCTGAATGCAATTGCTCCGTATGACTGGGCGAAGTTTCTGCACGAGCGATTGAACTCGACATCGCCGAACCCGCCGCTTGGAGGGATCGAAAACGGCGGCTGGAAATTCCTGTTCAATGATGAGCCGCCCAAGGGCGAGACGCACCACGGCAATGTGGGAGATATGTATACGATTGGCTTGCACTTGGGCGATGACGGCACGGTCATCGACTCGATTGTCGGGGGCGCGGCTTTCAAGGCGGGTATCAGCTCCGGGATGAAAGTCGTTGGCGTGAACGGGCGCGTTTATGATCATGACTTGCTCGCCGATGCCATCGCCGCATCGAAGCAGAGCACCGAGCCGATTACGTTGCTGGTGGTGATCGATGGCTATTACAAAACGTGCAGCGTGGATTATCACGGCGGGAAGCGTTACCCGCATCTCGTCCGCGACGAGAGCAAGCCGGACTATCTGGACGAACTGGCCGCCGCCCATGTCACGGGGCAGTAGGAAGTCGAGACTATTTGGGACTTCAGTCTTTGGTCGCGGGCGGCGAGGGAGTTCCTGGCTTCAGCAAGGCCGAAACTGCGCGTTCTTGGGGGCAGGCGGTGGCGAAGGAAGGATGTACCGGGGAATTGGGCCTCCGAATCGGAGTGTGTCAAGGATCTTCAGCACCAATTCCTGTTGCGCGGATGTGAGGTCTTTGCCCCAGAGACAGAGCGCATTCGAGTCACCGACGTTGCGGAAATACACGCCCGTGATTCCTTGGCCCGGAGTTCTTGGACTAACTATTTTCGCGCGCCGCCCACCGATGGTTTTCTGGATGATGACATACACCGGTTTCATTTCCTCTTTAAGATCGTTTGAGTAACCGCCAAAATCAAACGTCAGGACGACACCATCACCAACAAACTCGCCGACATACGAATCAACGCCCTGTAATTGGTGAAACTCCCAGCCCGACGGCGCCAGAATCGAAAACGGACCAGCGTCAACTCTGTGCCAATCGGCTGGAGCTGAAACTAGGCCGGGGTCCTGTTGCACAGATGAACGTAGAGGATTTCCTGCTGGTGTTGAGTCGACGACCTCAAGAGTGTTGAGATTGACCGTGAGCGTGAACCCAAAGGGCTTCCCGCTACCGCTTTCCGTTTTCGGAACGAGAGGAGCATCTGCGACGACGATAATCGTCGAAGAATCGTTCACCGCGAAACAGACCCTTGGATAGTAGAGCCAAAGCGTCGTTTTATCCTTTGGGATGTGGGTAAGAATCCACTTCTGGATTCTGTCGTCCAAGCCCTTTATCTCTTTAGGTGTGGCCCCAGTCACGTCAAATACCCGAATGCTCGTGTCGTCAGCAGCATACTCGTCTCGAAGGAACAACCGCTTGCTGTCTTCGCTCCAAAAGGCGGTCCCACTGCGCTCAATGTAGCCGACATTCCATCTCTTGTGATTGTGTTTGCGCTGAATATACATCGTCGATCTGTATTCGGGGGAGCTAGAGGGGACACTTACAAGCTCCCAGCTTTGATCCGGCGAAGCCAGGTATCTTGAGGACCCGGCGTCGAGGTTTAGCTCTTTCCCTGAAGAACTGCCACACTCCGCCGAATGGATAGGTCCCGCCGTGCATGTCCAGAGAACGAGCACCAATACGATCCGCTTCCTTGGCATAGGGACGTCACTTTCAGCAGTATTGGATGACGCTGCATATTCTAGCGTGGCGCCGAGCGTATTGACTCATGGTAAATTTGGAAACCCGGAATCGAACCGTCCAATGGTTTATTCGGAGACTGAGGGTTCATGCGAGGGTTGTTTGACCCTGAGAGATTTTCTGCGGGCGTGGCGGGCGCGGAGAAGGATGGTCACGAGAATAATGAGGGCGCAGACTTCGACGAAGACCTTGCCGCCGTCGAGCCAGTCGACGGGGTGATGCTGGAGGTCGGGGTCGGTGAAGAGGGAGTGATAGAAGAGGGCGACAGCGCCGAGGTAGACGGTGAAGTGGAAGGCTTTCCAGGTGCGGCGGCCTAGTTGGATCCGGAAGTAGGAAGTGATGACCATGAACGCGACGATGTAGAGAGCGATAGCGCCGATGGTGTTTTCGAGAGGTTGCTGGGGGGAGTGGACGGGGTAGACGAGATCAATTACGCGAAACTTTGGTTTTTCATTGAAAAGCAAAACAATGGGATGAACGATCACGAAGAATAGCGCGATGTAACCCGTCCAGTTGTGGAGGCGAAAATAATTGAAGCGATGGTGCGGCCAGTTACGGACCGGGCTGTAGCGAAAGGCCATCATCACGCCAAGGAGCATGTTGATCGTGATAGCGCCGACGGCGATGAGGCCGAGGTAGGCGGAGAGATCGAGGAGGGTGATGTTCATCGCGCAAAGTCAAGCCGCTCAGGTCGATTCCTTGATCTCCCAGCCGAGTTGCTTGGCGTATTCGCGGACATAGCGCTTCATGGATTCAACTTCCTTTGACCGGTCTCGGGGAAAGCGCTCGACTGGCCTGTCGGCCCGGCTCCTCTTGGCGATGCGAATCCGAATTTCATCGCCAACACGCAGATGGCGATTCACCCACCTCACGTGCTCATCCTTCACGGTATTGAGACCGCCCACGGTGAGATTGGACCGAGCTCTCTTAATTGAAACGTAGTTCACAATCGCGGACAGGACGCAGTCTCCGTCAATCCCGGCGATGCAAAGGCGCTTTTCGTTGAGGAAAACCTCGAATGTACGCATAAGATGGCAAGCCTAGCATACAAGTGGGCTCCGTTCAGAGGTCTCACCGCAAGCTCAATGGCTTAAGGTGTGTGTGCTAGGATGGTGAGTTTCGGATGAGACAGATGAGGCGGTAGGGAAGGACGCGACTTGCAGACTGGGATTATTGGATTGCCACAGGTTGGAAAGACGACGCTGTTTCGGATTTTGACGAAGGCAAACGTCGAGGGGAAGGGCGGCGGATCGGCGACGCATGTTGGCGTGGCGAAGGTACCGGAGCCGCGGCTGCTGGAGTTGGCGAAGCTTTATAACCCGAAGAAGATTACGTATGCGACGGTGCAGTACGTGGATTTGGGCGGCATGCAGAAGGAGAAGAACCGCGACGCGCTGGCGCCGCTGCGCGAAGTCGATACGATTGCGCACGTGATTCGTGTGTTTGACGATCCGTCGGTGCCGCATTCGGAGGGCAGCATCGATCCTTTGCGGGATGCGACGAATTTGGAATTGGAATTGATACTTTCGGATCACGACCAGATTTTGCGCCGACTGGAGCGGTTGGAAAAAGATTTGAAGAAGAAGAGCGATCCGCTTTTGCTGGCGGAAAAAGCGGTTTTGGATAAGTGCAAGGCGCATCTGGAGTCGGAGAAGCCTTTGCGCGAATTGGAATTGACGGCGGAGGAGCGCAAGCCGATTGGAGGATTTTTGTTCTTGTCGGCGCGGCCCGTTTTGTACGTGTTGAATTTGGGCGACGACGAGGCGGACAAGTTGGACACGGCAGTGGAGCGGCACAAGCTAAGCGCCCTGCAAGGCAAGCCTAATTCCGCGGTTGTGGCGATCTGCGGGCGGCTGGAAGCGGAACTTGCCGAGATGGATGAAAAAGAAGCGGCGGAGCTTTTGGCGTCGTATGGGTTGAAAGAGCCAGGGTTGAACAGGCTGATTCGCGCGACGTACGACTTGATGGGATTGATTCAGTTTTTTACGGCAGGGGAGCCGGAAGTACGGGCTTGGACGATACGCAAGGGGTCGACGGCGCAAAAGGCGGCGGGAGCGATTCACAGCGATATCGAGCGGGGATTCATTCGGGCGGAAGTGGTGAAATGGAGCGATCTACTTGCGGCGGGTAGCATTGCGGCGGCGAGGGAGAAGGCGCAGGTAAGGCTGGAAGGGAAAGAGTACATCGTGCAAGAAGGGGATGTGATTTTGTTTAGGCATTCTGGATGAGAATAGGACGTAAAGAAGTAATGGCGTAAGGAAATAGATTCGGGAAAAAATTTACACAGAGATCGCAGAGAGCACAGAGAACACAGAGAAATCGAGATTGAGTGGCGCTGATTATGGAGTGCGGCAGCTCTGCTGCCGCTTTTGCGATTTATGGCACACGATTTGGCATTTCGGACGGCGCTGGCGGCGGGGCTGGGTTTGGTCGCGGCGGCGGGGAATTTGATTGGCGGATATTTTGTTGTGCACCGGGATTGGCCGCGGCGGTACCTGCAATATTTCCTGGCGCTGGGCGCCGGGTACATGGTGGCGGTGGCGTTTGTCGATGTGATCCCTGAGTCGATTAAGTTGGGTGGCGAGCAGGCGCTGCAGTTTGTTTTGATTGGATTTTTTCTGGTGCATTTGTTCGAACACACGATTGCGCCGCATTTTCATTTTGGGGAAGAGACGCACCACGATGAGATCAGCCATCACCACGCGCGCAACACCGTGTTGTTGGGACTGGTGATTCACACTTTTTTTGACGGCGTGGCGATTGCCGCGGGGTTTCTGGTTTCGGTGTGGCTCGGAGCGATGATTTTTGTCGCGATTTTCCTGCATAAGCTGCCGGAAGGATTCACGGTTTCGTCGGTGGTGCTGGCAAGCGGGCAGGGTCGGCGCAACGCAATCCTTGCCGCCGGGTTACTAGGAGCGGCGACGCTGCTAGGCGTTTTGTTGACCAGCGTTTTACAAAGCCAATTAAAGTATGCGCTGCCAATTTCCGGAGGAGTGACGGTTTACGTCGCGGCGACGGATCTGCTGCCGGAGGTCAACCGGGAACCGAATTGGAGGATGGCCGCGCTGGTGTTTGTGGGAGTGGCCACGGTGTTGATAATGCAGCATTTATTCCACGTTTGATTTCGCTCTATCTTCGCTTTAACACATCTGTTCCATTTGCAACTTTAAGAGCCCGCTGGGGTTCGATAGAATGTGGCGGCTATGGCCAGGTCGGACGTCCAACTGATGCTGGACGTGAAGGCGGGCGATGAACAGTCGTTCGAGCTTCTCCTCCAGCGCTACAGGACACCCCTTGTCAACTTTCTCTACCGCATGGTTCGGGCGCGGGAAGAGGCGGAAGACTTGGCGCAAGAAGTGTTTTTGAGAGTGTATCGCGCGCGGAAAGATTACGTGCCGAGCGCTAAGTTTACGACATGGCTTTTCCGGATCGCGACAAATTTGGCGTTGAACTCCGTGCGGGACAACCGCCACCAACGGATGGAAGTCTCGCTGGATGCACCGGTAACCGTGGATGCGGAAGACGGCGATGAGAAGGTGCTGGATATTGCGGAAAAAAATCCGAACATCGAGCAGTACCTGGTGGAGGAAGCGCGGAAGAAAATGATCCGGCACGCGATCGATAAATTGCCGGAAAAGCAGCGCGCCGCAGTGCTCCTGCACAAGTATCAGGAGCTGGATTATGGAGATATTGCAAAGATTCTCGAATGCTCGGAGAGCGCGCTGAAGTCACTGCTCTTTCGGGCATACGAAACGTTGCGAGTGGAACTAGCCCCCCTCGTGGCGAGGCAAGGGAAGTAGCAGTAGAACCGGGGATAGAGAAGGAAGGCAGTCATGAGTTGTACGCGAATGGAAAACAGAATTGTGGCGTACGTGGACGGACGCTTGAAAGAGAGCGAACGGCTGGAGATGGATAAGCATCTCGCGGCGTGCGCGGCGTGCCAGTTGCGCGTGAACGAATTTCGCGCGGTGGCGGGATTGCTGGATGAAGTGCCGCAGATCGAGCCATCAGCGGCGTTTGACGTGCGAGTGCGCGCGCGAGTAGCGGCGGAGCCCGTGAAGCAGGGCTGGTGGGCGTGGTTTACTCCGTCGCCGCGCGTGGTATTCGCGGCGTCGCTGCTCTTGCTGGCGACGGTGTGGGTCGGTTCGCGGCCGCCGGAGCATTCCCTGACGGCGGCGGACGAAGCGCAGATCAACCAGAATTTGCCGGAGCTCGAGAATCTTGACGTGCTTTCGGATTTCGGAGCGCTGACGGACCTGCCGCAGCCCGTGCAGGCGGAAGATACCGGCGGCGCCAACCAGGATCAAAACCAGAACCAGCAGAATCAAAGGCAAGATCAGAGCCAGACGCCGAATCAGAATCAGCCGATGTAATACATGAGACTTCGACTCCAACTCGCGGGATGTTTGCTGGCGATGGGACTTGGCACGGTGCTGGCAGCGCCATGCCCGGCGCAGCGCGGCCGCGCGCATTGGATGGCGGTGCAGGAGCATCGGGCGCCAGCAGTTCAGGCGAGAAGAGAGGCGCGGCAGCAGCAGCGCCAGCAACAGAAGAGTGCGGCTAAGGCAGCTCAGCAGGAAAGGCGGCAGAACGGGGGAGCGGACAATCCTCATGGGAATCAGGCGAACCGGCCAAATAATGCTCCCCGTGCGAATGCCGATCCGAACCGGCCGCCGTCTTCATACACTCCACCGCAGACACAAAGGAAATTCAGCGATTTGAGCCCGCAGGAAAAGCAAAGAGTCCTCGATAATTACAATCGGTTCAGCAGAATGTCTCCTGCGCAGAGACAAGAATTGCAAGGGCGGATTGCAACCTGGAACCGGCTTACGCCGGTACAGAAGAGCCACATCCGGAACGACGTGCTTCCAAAGTGGAGACAGATGCCTTCGGATCGGCGGCAGGCGATTCGGCAGAGACTGCGCGTTTTGCAAAACATGCCGGAGTTCGCGCGGAATCAGCGGTTGAATGATCCGAAGTTCACCGAAGGAATGAGCGACGAGGATAGGGCGACGCTGCGAGATTTGAGCCACCTGCATGTGGGTGCGCCGCCGGATGCGCCGAACGAGTGACGCAGCAGTCTTTCTCCCTCGTTTTGCGCTTCCATCGGACTTGAAGCGACGCGACCGGATCTCCCCGGATTTTCCCCTCAGACAATTTGGCCGCTGCTAAATCAGCGCCGCCATTGACAGTGGCAGGAGCGGCGCGGCATCGTGATTGCTTCACGTTGTGCGCATCCAATGAGGGGAGGGAGCCATTCCCGTCTTGCCGTCGCGGTTTCGCGCGCTGCAGCACCGTAATTTTCAACTATTTATCGCTGGCCAGTTGACTTCGCTCATCGGCACATGGATGCAGACGACGGCGCAACTCTGGCTGGTCTACAAGCTGACAAATTCCGCAGCGCTGCTAGGAGTTTTTGGCTTTGCCAGTCAAGTTCCCATTTTATTTCTGGCAGCGTTGGGCGGCTATATTGGCGACCGCTATAACCGCCATCACGGCGTGATCTGGACGCAAGTAGTTTCGATGGTGCTGGCGTTCAGTCTTGCGGCACTAACTTTTGCGAATATCATCCAGGTTTGGGAACTGATTTTCGTCGCGTTCCTTGTAGGCGTGGTGAATTCGTTCGACGTGCCGATTCGGCAGGCTTTCCTGGTCGAGATGGTGAGCATCGAGGATTTGCCGAATGCAATCGCTCTAAATTCTTCGATTTTCAATGGTGCACGCGTGGTGGGGCCGGCCATCGCCGGATTCGCACTGGCGTGGAAGGGGCCGGCGTGGTGTTTTTTCCTGAACGGAGTCAGTTTTCTGGCGGTGATTGGGGCCCTGCTTGCGATGCGTCTTGTGAAGAAGGTCTCGAAAAAAGAAGCTGGTTCGCCGTTCCAAAGTTTGATACAGGGATTTCGTTTTGCAATGAGCGATTTGCCGATCCGATCGACGCTGCTGCTCCTGAGCATGTTGAGCTTGCTGGGGCTGCAGTACTCCGTCTTTTTGCCAATTTTTGCGAGTGACGTTTTGCATCGAGGTGCGAAAGGATTTGGTTTGTTAATGAGTGCGGCAGGCGTGGGTGCGGTACTCGGCGCACTGCATTTTGCGGCGAGGACGAGTTACAAAGGGTTGGCAAGGTGGATTGCCGCCACGTCGACGACTTGCGCGGTGGCCTTGGTGATCTTCTCGCAGTCAAAGGTGTTCTGGCTCTCGATGGCGGTGCTCTTGGTGGTCGGATTCTGCGCAACGGTGCAGATGGCGGCGACGAACACCACCTTGCAGAACCGTGTGCCGGATCGACTGCGTGGCCGAATCATGGCGGTGTACGCGACGATGTTCATGGGCGTGCAGCCAATCGGGTCGCTGATCGCTGGCGGAATTGCGACGCGGGTCGGCGCGCCCTATACTCTCGCGGTTTTTGGAACGCTTTGTTTTCTGGGGAGCATGATTTTTATTTTTCTAGTAGTTTTGCCGTTGCAGCGGCAACCTGCGGAACCGGCGGCGGCTTAGGACGGATTGGGACGGTAGAGCCACGCGGGTTTGGTTAGGGCGGCGGAGGGCGGGGTCGAAGGGTGAGGGGTAAGCCCCGCCTGTACGGCGTCATGGATGGTGGCGAGAATGACGTCTACTTTGGAGCGCTGCGGAGATAGAGAACACACCGGATCGGTAGCGTTGGCATCAGCGGCGAGAAGGAAAGCCTGGCAGCGGCAGCCGCCGAAATCCTGGGTGCGGCGGTTGCAGGTTTTGCAGGGTTCCTGCATCCACGCTTCGCCGCGAAATCTTTGGAAGGCATCCGAGACTTCCCAAATTTCGCGCAAGCTGTGGTTCTTCACATTTTCAAATGAGAGTCCGGGAATCACGCGCGCCGCGTGGCAGGGGAGCGCGTCGCCATTTGGAGTGATGAGCATGAGTTTGCGTCCCCATCCGCCCATGCAGGGTTTTGGATATTTCGCGTAGTAATCCGGAACGACATATTCCACTTTAATTTTTCCTGCCAGGCGTTCCTGCGCGTTTTTCAAGAACTCGATGGATTGCGTAAGTTGCGCGCGAGTGGGAAGAAGGGAATCGCGATTGGCGAAAGCCCAACCGTAGTATTGAACGTTGGCGAACTCGACGCGGCCGGCGCTGGAGGATTCGGCGAGAGCGAGCATTTCGGGGAGTTGCTCGGTGTTGCGGCGATGAATCACGAAGTTGAGCGTTACGGCGACACGATGGCGCTTGAGCCATTCGAGGACGTGGAGTTTGTGGGCGTGAGCTTTGGTGCCGGAGATTTCGTTGGAGGTTTCTTCGCGAGCGCCTTGAAAGCTCAGTTGAAAATGATCGAGGCCGGCTTCGACGAGAGCTGCGAGGCGGGATTCATCAAGAGGCAGGCCCGAGGAGATGAGATTGACGTAAAGGCCGGCGGTGCGCGCGGCGCGGACGAGATCGAGGATGTCGGGACGCGTGAGAGGTTCGCCGCCCGTGAAATCGGCCTGCAGGACGCCTAGCGCAGCTGCTTCGCGGAATATGCGGGACCAATCATTGGTAGAGAGTTCTGTGGAGCGTTGCGAAAGTTCAAGAGGATTCGAGCAGTAGACACAGTGCAGCGGGCAGCGATGGGTTAGTTCGGCGATAAGAGCTAATGGGTTCGTTGAAGTCATCTGCTTTGGCTGCGCGACTCTAGAATACCCGAATGCTGGTGTGAGAATCGAAGCCAGACAGCAATTACTAGCGAACCATTTACTATCGCAGTGCCAAAGGTTTTCGTCCGGCCAAATTATTGAGGCTTGGAGATCTGATATTCAAAATCGTAGGAATGCTTGCCTTCGCTAATAATGATGTTCATTTTGCCGGAAAGACCGACGAGTTCGCCGGTGCCAGAATCCGGGACCACAGTGATGCTCAGCTCAGGGACGCTGCGTGTCATGGTAGCGCTGTGTTGAAGGATAAAGGTGCCATTGTGCCCGTCGAGAGTTCCGGAAACCTGTTCGATAGCGACGTAGCCCGCGGAGCCCTTGACGCTGGTCCCGGCAGTCAGCATCTGGCCTTTGCTGGTGCCCTCGATGGCGCCATGGAATTGCTTATCGATGGTCATGCGGCCAAGATTTGCATCCTGGGTGGTTTCGCCGGACATCTGAGGCGTGAGCTTCACTTCAAATGTACCGGTTGCGTGAGTGGACACAGATACTCCTTTCAGATTTGGGCTGGAAGATTGGGACATGTACTTCGTGAGCCCAGAGGCAGTCAGAACGAACGACGCAAAGATCAATGTGAAGACGCAGAGCCAGTTGTTCACGAGAATGCCTCCAAAGCTGCAGGGTAACGCGATCCTATCAAGGCAATCATGGCTCGAAGTCGAGTGCGCGTTCTTTCTGCAATAGAGCCAAATAGCCGAGGATGTCTTGTTCGACTTTAGCTGGCTCGGCTTTCGAGTAGAGTTGCTGCAATTCGGTGACGATCTGCTGAACGGTGTGCTTGCCGTCGCAGCGTTCGACAATTTCGAGGCTCGGGCCATTCAAGCGCAAGGCACGCTCCGGCATCTGGAGAACGCGCTGCTTGTCGCTTTCGCTGAGGCGGACGCCCGGTGCGAGGCGCGGGCGGCTTTCATGTTCAATACTCATTGCGAGCCCGCTTCTGAAGCTGGGCGAAACGCGCCGGGCGGCGGCCAGCCGGGGTTCACGTAGGAAAAATAGAGCGCGTCGAGTTGGGCCCAGAGGATATCGCACTTGGCGCGGAGGGCGGCGTGGGATTTGTCCTGCTCCGCGCGCGTGCGTGCGTGGTTGACGACCCAGGCTAGAGCGAATTCGGCGTCTTCGGGGGCTTGCGTTAGACGGCCGGTGAAATAGTCGAGGCCGCTCGCGAGCCACGGATAGTGGTGGCGCAGACGATCCACGCGCAGCGTAATCAGCTTCTTTGAAAAAAGCTCCGTGAGTGAGGAGGCGACAGCTTCCAGATGCGGGCGCGTCGAGACGAAGTCCACATAAGCTTGAACGGCATAACGCGTGGCAGGCAAAATTCCGTCGCCGCAAAGCGCTTGTTCGCGGGAAAGGCCGGTAGCTTCAACAAGCCGCAGCCATTTTTCGATTCCTCCCGGTTTCATGCCGTCGCCGTCGTGGTCGAGAATGCGTTTGCGCCATGCCAGGCGAAACGCGGGATCTTCGCTGCGCGCAAGAATAGCCGCATCCTTAATCGGAATTCGGCTTTGATAGTAATAGCGGTTCAAAGCCCAGGCCTGAAGCTGCCCGCGTGAAAGTTTTCCCTCGTGCATCAGTGCGTGAAAGGGATGTTTGTGGTGATAGCACTCTTCGCCAATGGCATGAAAGCCGGCGATGAAGTCCGTTTCCGAGAGCAACCGCGCGTCGATGGCTTGAGTTTGGCTCATACGGCGAGTTCCATTCCATCATAGGCGATTTCCCAGCCGGCATCGCGAACGATGCGCGCTTCCGGGCCTTCATCGTTCAATATGGGATTGGTGTTATTGATGTGGATGAGCACTCGGCGCGTTTTTGAAGGCCGGAAGGGTTGGCGAAGAAGCCCGCGGTCCCCCCAAAGGGGCAAGTGTCCCATCTGTCTGGCGGATTTGCCTCCTTTCTGGATGGAGTGCAGCTCATCGTCTTTCCAGAAAGTTCCGTCGAGAATCGCAAGATCACTTTCTTCCACACTGCGCAGCCAACGGTCTCCGACGCCCGGAAGGTTGGGAGCATAAAAGACTCTTTTGTCTCTTGAGACGAAACTGAGGCCAACGACGGCTTCTTCTGGACCGAGACTGGCGCGCAGAGATTCGCTCACGTAATCCGGAAAGCTCCCGCTTAGAGGCACAGCCTTGCAAAAAAGTCCGCTTTTTTTGTCGCTCGGCGATGCTAAGACTAAGGGCATCAGGCGATCAAGCGACAGGGTCTCCCATCGGACAGGCGGGTTGGAGCGAGTGAGCACGCGGAAGAGACCGTTTTCTTCCGTGAGGATGCGCCGGACGGCCACCGTCGAATAAATCTGCAAGGGCTGGAATTCCCTGAGATGCAAGAGGCCCATCACGGCATCGACGTCAGCGCTGGTCAACAAAACCGTATGGATCGGTGAATTCCGTGAGCCTGTTGGAGGCACAAAATCAGCGGAGGAGAGAATTTGTTGCCGAAGATCTGGGGAGGCGTTCAGGAGGAACCAGCGGCTGCCGTCCGGTGAAAGTGCCGCTTGGGTTTGCGTTCGAGGTCGCGCTTTCGAAGTGCCAGTGCGCACACCCATACACTGAGGACATGCGCAATTCCATTGCGGGAAACCGCCCCCAGCTGCGGAGCCGAGGACTTTAACGCGCATTCCGGCACGCCGGAAAATGACCGCTGGGCGCGGTCATCGCTTTAGATCTCGGCGTTGGCGTACGAGCTAATTTCGCAGTTCAGGTCGATCTCTTCGTGCTGAGGGGTGGTCCATTCCATGGCGAAGGGCTCCTAGTGAGATGCGAAACGCAAACTTCAAATCGCCCTCAATATACCACAGCTTCACGGCGGATGGAAGGACCCCGGGACGAAACGCGTGTGCCTAACCAACTAGAGGTGACCTACGAAGGGTGGCGATGCCATGCGGAAAAAACCACAACCCATGGTAGGCGAAATTCGATGTTTTCAGGATGGCGAAAATGTATAAATTTTTTCAAAGGAACCACATTTTCTCTTGACAAACGCTGAAAGCACCCTATGATGTGGCGAGAAGTGGAAAAGAGTGGCTGGCAGTAGACCAAAGTAGAAGTTTTCCGGCCAAGTTGAGGCGTTCTCGAGGGCAATCGTGAACGTGGGCATTCAGGGCATCCAAAACAGGTTTTTGAGCGGGGGTTATGAAGCTGAGGGGAAACTGTCCGGCGAAAGTCGACGAGAAGGGGCGTCTCAAAATACCCTCAGTGTTTCTGGACGAGCTCAAGGAGTACGGCAACCAGTTTTATATCACAAGTACGACGGGCGAGACGGCAAGAATTTATCCGATGAAGGTCTGGTCGGAAATCGAGGACAAGCTGGCGCAATTGCCGAGCACGCATGTCGCGAAGCAAAAGTTTCTTCTAAGGACAAGCTATTTTGGGCAGCAGGCGGAATTGGATGGGCAAGGAAGAGTGCTCTTGCCGGCGGTGCTGCGCGATGCCGCGCAAACAATGGGGGAAGTGGATGTGTACGGGACGCTGAATTACCTGGAAGTGATGAATCATACGCGGATGCTCGATAAGTTGAAGAATGAGCCGTACACGGCGGCGGACGATACGGCGCTGGGAATTTAAGAAGTAAAGAAGTAGGGAAGTAACGAATTTCGAGTTTCGAATTACGAGTCCTGGATTACGAGCCTCAGATTCGGTGGGGCAGTGGGGCGAAGGGCATAACCGATTGAGTGCGGCGCATACGCCGGTGATGTTGAACGAGGTGCTGGAATGGCTGGGCATCAGGCCGGAAGGAATGTACATCGACGTCACGCTGGGAGCCGGAGGGCATTCGGCGGCGATAGCAGAAAAACTGACGTCGGGAAGGCTGATCGGCCTGGACCGGGACGCACAGGCGTTGGCGCTGGCGAAGGAACGGCTGAAGAGCTTCGGAGCCAAGGTGACGCTGGTGCAGTCGCCGTTCTCGAGGATTGCGGAGGCCGCACAAGAGTTGGGGATTCCGAAGGTGGACGGGGTCTTGGCCGACTTGGGAGTTTCGAGCATGCAGCTTGACCAGGCTGCGCGGGGATTTTCGTTTCGCGAAGCGGCTGAGCTGGATATGAGAATGGATGCCGTGAATGACGAGTTGACGGCAGGAGACATTGTGAATCGCTGGCCCGAAAAAGAGATGGCCGATTTGCTCTACCGCGAGGCGGATGAGCACGATTCCAGAAGGATCGCCAGGGCGATTGTACGAGCGCGGCCCATTCGAGACACCGCGCACCTGGCAACGGTTGTGGCAGGGGCCCGTAAGCACTGGGGAAGGCAGAGACTGCATCCCGCAACAAAAACGTTTCTGGCGCTGCGGATAGCGGTGAATCGAGAGATGGAGGAACTCGGGCAGTTTCTAATTCGGACCCCTGACACATTAAATTCTGGCGGGCGCATGGTGGTGCTGAGCTACCACTCGCGCGAAGACCGCATCGTGAAGCACGCGTTCCAGGAGGCAGAGCGTCAAGGGACGCTCCAGGTGCTCACCCGTCACGTGATCCAGCCGACCGAAGAAGAGAAGGCGGCCAACCCGCGTTCGCGAAGCGCGAAATTGCGGTGTGCAGAAAGAGTGTAGTCATGAGCGGCAAGAGGAAGAAGGCAGTCATGGCGGAGTTTCATACCGTCAAGCGAATCGATAACTCGAGACTGGTGCGCAACGTAGAACCGGCCAAAATGCGGAATCTCTGGCGGATGGTGGCGCTGGGAAGCGTCGTAGCGGCGTTTTTCATGCTGTACATTTTCCAGCACTTCCGCTGCATCGATTTGAGTTTTCAGCTGGAGGATTTGAGAGGCCAACAGGCCAAGGCCGCGGCGTTGAATTCAGAGCTGAAACTGGAAATCGCGGGGCTCCGCGATCCGATGCGGATCGACGTGATCGCCCGGCGCCGCCTGGGGTTGACCGAACCATTGCCGTCGCAAGTGCAGGAATACGATGAGCCCGACGGCGCGGAAGTAGCTGCGGCGCGATTCGTGCGCCCGAACCACACGCCGTGAAGCCACCAGCCGGTGTAGCGTTTCCAAACATAAAATTTCACGTTACTTTGATCTTCCAACCGGAGCGTTTGCCGACCTGAATTCGCCATGCAACGAGACCGCGCCCACGTCCGTTTGCTCTTTATCGCCGGCGTGGCGCTCTTGTGGATCGGCGCGGTTTTCGGGCGGCTGACGTACCTGCAACTCTTCCTTCACGGCGAGTACCTTGCACGCGCTTTGCACCAGCAGCAGCGCACCATCGAAATAACTCCCGAGCGCGGCGCGATCTACGACCGCAACAAAAGGCCGCTGGCGATGAGTATTCCGGTGGATTCCGCTTTTGGAGTTCCCTCGGAAATCGCCGACGAACATTTAGCGGCGCGGCTGCTCTCCGGAGTGGTCGATGTTCCGCAAGAGGTGCTCGAAACGCGCTTCGAATCCTCCCGCTCCTTTGTTTGGATTTCCCGAAAGCTCCCGCCAGAGAAAGCGGAAGCGATTACGGCGCTGAATTTGAAGGGTGTTTACCTACAGAAAGAAAACCAGCGATTCTACCCGAAGCGCGATCTTGCGGCGCACGTACTGGGCTTTGTCGATATGGACGAAAAGGGGCTCGGCGGGATCGAATACGAGCTGGACAACAAGATCCGCGGTGAAAGCGGGAAAATTGTGGTGATGGAAGACGCCAAGAAGCGCTGGTTCGATGCCAGCCAGGCGAAGCTCGACAGCGGCGCGGATGTCGTGCTGACGCTGGACGAAAAAATTCAGTACCTTACCGAGCGCGAGCTGAACGCCGCGATCGCGCAGACCCACGCGATTGCGGGGAGCGCCATCGTCATGAATCCGAACAACGGCGAAATCCTGGCGCTAGCGAACTGGCCCACGTTTAATCCCAATAAAGCCAGCGAAGCGCCCGCGGAAGCGCGCATGGATCGCGCCGTGAGCGCGCTTTACGAGCCGGGGTCGACGTTCAAGCTCGTGACGCTCGCAGCGGGTTTCAACGAGGGAATCACCCGGCCCGACGAAGTCTTCGATTGCGAAAACGGCAGCGTGCTCGTGGCGGGTCACCGGATTCATGACCACAAGCCGTTTGGCCTCTTGAACGTCTCACAAATCCTGGCGGAATCCAGCGACGTCGGCGCCATCAAGATTGCACTGCGACTGCAAGCACCGAGATTCTACGATTACATCCGCGCTTTTGGTTTCGGCGCACTCACTGGTGTCGATTTGCCGGGCGAGAGTAAAGGCATCTTGCGGCCGGTGAATGACTGGGGCTCGTTCTCAATTGGCTCGATCTCGATGGGGCAAGAGGTTGGCGTCACGCCCATACAACTCATCACCGCAGTCTCGGCGATCGCAAATGGCGGTCTGCTTTACAGGCCGCATGTCGTCGCGGAATTGGAGCGAGGCGATCACGTGCTCCCCGCGGAGGGCATTCTTGCGCCCACGGAGCCGAGGCGCGTGATTCGTCCCGACACAGCAGCTACCATGCGCCAGCTGATGGAGGGCGTGGTGCTTTATGGGACGGGCCCGAAAGCGCATCTCGATGGCTGGACTTCGGCCGGGAAAACGGGTACGGCGCAAAAAATCGATCCAACGACGGGTCGCTATTCGCGGACGCAATACATCGCTTCCTTCACCGGTTTCGCGCCGATCAACAATCCTGCCGTGACCATCCTCGTATCTCTGGATTCTCCCGTCGGGCTGCATGAAGGCGGAGAAGTGGCCGCGCCGGTGTTCAAACGCATCGCCGAAGAAGTACTGACTTATCTCGATGTGCCGCGCGATGTTCCGCTGAATCCCAAGCTCATTCAAGCGGCCTATCAGAAGCAGACGAAGCAAGACGGGAGCACGCTCGAGGATCTTTCCTCCGTGGATTTTTCCGGGCAGCCCGATATGCCGCCGGCGGCATCGCAACCTTCGAATGCTGGCGGCCAAGGGCAGGAGGAGAGCAAGAAGCCGCCGTTGACGGTTGCAGTCGATCAAGGCGGCGAAATCGAAATGCCGGACTTCAGCGGAAAGACGATGCGTGAAGTAGCGGATATCGCGCTGAGGCTGGGGCTGGACCCAGTGCTGGTTGGCAGCAATCTTGCTATGGATCAATCGCCGGCGCCGGGACTGAGTGTGCGGCGCGGCGCCAAAATCACGGTGCGATTCGGAACACCGCTCGAGAAGAATTCGAAGCCGCGCCAAGGAAACAGGAATTAGGATGAGAACTGGATTGAGCCAACTAGAAGACAGCAGCAACGCCAAAACGAACCGCGCCGATGAGCGCAGGCAAGATTCATCGCTAACCCCTGTCTCCCATCGAATTTTGAAACTGCGAGATTTGCTGGTGGGGACCGAAGCAACCATTCCTCCTGCTGCGCAGGAATTGGAAATCCAGCAGGTTGCCTGCGATTCCCGAAAAGTACAGCCGCGCGCTCTCTTTTTTGCGTTGCACGGAGCCAGAGAAGACGGGAACGCCTTTGTGCGAGATGCAGTTTCGCGCGGAGCGGCCGCAATCGCGAGCGAAGCGACTGCGCCAGCCTATATTCCTTCCAGCGTGGCGTGGATTCAGGTGCCCGCGGCGCGCAAAGCCCTCGCTATTGCCGCGGCGAATTTCTTCGGTCACCCCGCGGAAGGCTTGCAACTCGTGGCGGTCACCGGAACGAACGGGAAAACCACGACAACTTCGTTGGTCGACGCGATAGTAAAAGCTTCCGGAGCAAAGACAGGCTTGTTCGGAACCATCGCGTATCACACGCCGCTCGGCGAGTACCCCGCACCCAACACCACGCCAGAATCGGTGGACTTGCAAGGATTTCTTGCGGAGATTCGGGATGCCGGCGGGCGGTACGCCGTTCTCGAGGCAAGTTCGCATTCCCTGGCCATGGACCGTTTGTGGGGTTGCCATTTCGCCGCGGCTGTTTTCACGAACTTGACCCGCGAGCACATGGACTATCACAAAACATTTGAAGATTATTTCGCTGCGAAGAAGACCCTTTTCGAGGGCACCGGAGCCGGTGCGCCGGAAGTTGCAATTATTAACACGGACGACGAGTACGGCAAGCGGCTGGCAGGTTTGGCGAAGAAAACCGTGTCGTATGGCCTCGAATCCAATGCGAACATCACCACCAGGAAATTCCAACTGACGTTCAACGGACTGGCGTTCACGGCACAAACGCCAAATGGAAAAGTGCAAGTTGCCTCGCCTCTCGTGGGGCGCATCAATGTCTACAACATCCTCGCGGCGATTGGAGCGGCGCAGGCGCTGGGCCTTTCAAACGAAGTCATCGAAGCGGGAATTCGCAATCTCGAAAGTGTCTCCGGTCGCTTTCAGCGTATTGACCTGGGCCAGCCATTTTTTGTTGTGGTCGATTACGCGCATACCGATGATGCGCTGGAAAATCTCATTCGAACGGCCAGAGAACTCAATCCCAAAGGCCGCATTATCACGCTCTTCGGATGCGGCGGCGGAAAAGATCGCACTAAACGGCCAGTGATGGGAGAAGTAACGGGACGTCTCAGCGACTTGACGATTTTGTCCAGCGACAATCCACGCCACGAAGATACTCTGAAAATCATCAGCGACGTCATCGTTGGTTTGCAAAAAACAGCCGGGAAATATCTCATCGAACCGGACCGCGAAAAAGCAATTGGCGTTGCGATGGACGAAGCACGCGCGGGCGATATTGTTCTGCTTGCCGGCAAAGGCCATGAGAATTATCAGATTCTCGCCGACCGCACGCTGGAATTTGACGACCGCGACGTAGCGAGGCGAGCTTTGCAAGAACGAGGATATAGCGAGACGAAGGCCGAAATCGGCGCCGGAAAGCCGAAAAACGGCTCAGGGTTTGGCACATAGCGCGCTTGTCTAGTTTGGCTGGAAAGTGTAACGAGGGCGCGCGAGCCAGTAGTCAACTCGCAAAAGGAGGAGCCCTCAGAATACGGTGAAAACAAACCGATACGCGGGGTATCTGCGTAAAGCAAACCCCTTGAGGCATTTATGCGGTGGACGATTGCACAAGTGGCTGGCGCTTTGGGTGCTACGGCGGGAGCGGGACTCGACCCCGTGGCCCGGGTGGCCGGCGTCTCGATTGATTCTCGCACGGTACGTTCAGGAGAACTGTTCGTCGCCATCCACGGACCGCGTCACGATGGACACGATTATGTGGCGAGTGCCTTGGGGCGTGGAGCGCTCGCGGCGCTGGTGGCCGAATCGCAAGCCGGCCGCTACGGCGAAAGTGTCCGAAATCGCTGCATGCTCGTGGGGGACACGTTCGAAGCGCTCAAGCAGCTCGCCCGGGCGGTCCGCGAAGCTTGGGGCGGAAAAATTGCCGGCGTCACAGGCTCCGTGGGCAAGACCACCACGAAAGAGATCCTGGCGGCATTGCTGGGCGCGAAGCTGCGGGTCCTGAAATCGGAAGGGAATCTTAATAACGAGTACGGTCTGCCGCTGACCCTGTTCCGTTTGGACGAAACGCACCAAGCGGCCGTGCTCGAGATGGGCATGTCCCGGCGCGGAGAATTGGCGCGGCTCGCGGCGATTGCGCGCCCTGACGTGGGTATCGTGACGCGCGTTGCGCCTGCGCATTTGGAATTTTTTTCGTCGATCGATGAGATTGCGTTGGCAAAGCGCGAGCTGATCGAAGGACTGAACGGGCACGAATCCACGGCGGTGTTGAACGCGGACGATCCGCGTGTCGCCGCGTTCGGCGCGTTCGCGCCAGGCCGCGTGCTGACGTATGGAATCGATGCGCCCGCATTTTTTTCGGCCGTGGGGATTGAAGACCGGGGCGCGCTGGGCTCGGCGTTTGACTACGTCAGTCCCGAAGGCCGTGTACGGCTGGAGCTTCCTGTGCCTGGCCGCCACGCGATTTACAACGCCCTCGCAGCGCTTGCGGCCGGCAGCATTTGGAACATTGGCGCGGCGGAGGCGCAAAGCGTCTTTCGAACGCTGCGTGTGCCCGCCATGCGTGGCGAATTGCTGCGGTTTCCGAATGGAGCGGCGCTGATCAACGACAGCTACAACTCCAGTCCCGCCGCGTTGCATGCCATGGTGTCGGTGCTGGCGGCCACGCCGAATTTTCAGCGGCGAATTGTGGCCGCGGGCGAAATGCGAGAGCTGGGCCCAGCTTCGCCCGTCCTGCATCGCGAAGCGGGAATTTTCACGGCGAAAACGGGGAAAGTCGATTGGGTGATCGGAGTCGAAGGCGACGCCGAGCAAATCGTGGAAGGTGCCGTGTCCGCAGGAATCCCGCGAGCACAAACCAGATTTTTTTCCTCGTCAGAAGAGGCCGCAAAATTCTTGGAGGAATTTCTCACGCCGGGCGACGTGCTGCTTGTGAAAGGTTCGCGAGGAGTGAAGATGGAACGCATCGTCGAAGCGCTGCTGACGCGTTACGCCGCTCCCGGCGAGTTTTCGCGGCTGGAGGTTCGCCACTGAAATGCTCTACTACCTCCTCTACCATGTTTTGCAGCGCTACTTCAGCCCGCTCAACGTTTTTCGATACATCACGGTTCGCACCGTCTACGCAAGCCTGACGGCCATGTTTCTCGGCCTGGTGTTTGGTCCCTGGCTGATTCGCCGCTTGCGCGAGCTGCAAATCGGGCAATACATCCGCGAAGAGGGGCCCCAAGAGCATCAGAAAAAAGCGGGCACGCCCACCATGGGTGGCGTGCTGATCGTTTTGTCGACGGCTGTACCCACTCTGCTTTGGGCTGATCTCACGAATCCTTTTATTTTGCTTTCTCTGTTTGCGCTCATCGGTTTCGCGGCCATCGGCTTCATTGACGATTATGCGAAGGTTTCGAAGCAGCGGAACCTCGGTCTCACCGCGAAAAAGAAAATTTATTTTCAGGTGCTGGTCAGTTTGATCGTCGGGATTTCGCTGCTCGTTCTCGTAACGCATTACGCGTACTCGACGCAATTGATGATTCCGTTTCTCAAACGCTTGCATCCTGATCTTGTCGTCCATTCGCTGATGGATTCGCCGCACCTTTGGCCGTTCGCGTTTCTTCCTTTTCTCGCTTTCATTTGCCTCGTGATTGTGGGCTCTTCGAACGCGGTGAACCTAACCGACGGCCTCGACGGCTTGGCCATCGGGTGCACGGTCATCGCTGCCGGCGCGCTCACCGTACTCACCTACGTCAGCAGCAACTCCCGCTGGGCTAGCTATCTGGAAATTCAGTACATTCCGCGCGTCGGCGAACTGACCGTTTTCTGCGGAGCCCTCGTGGGCGCGTCGCTAGGTTTTCTTTGGTACAACGCACACCCCGCGGAAATTTTCATGGGCGATGTGGGATCACTTTCGCTCGGCGGAACTCTGGGGACGGTGGCAGTCATCATCAAGCAGGAAATTCTTTTGTTCTTTGTTGGCGGAATTTTCGTGATCGAGGCGCTTTCGGTCATTTTGCAAGTGGGCTCGTTCAAGCTGCGTGGCAAGCGCATCTTCCGTATGGCGCCGATTCATCATCATTTTGAATTGCTGGGTTGGAGCGAGTCGAAAGTTATCGTGAGGTTTTGGATTGTTGCCTTGGTCTTCGCATTGTTTGCGCTGACCACGTTGAAGTTGAGGTAGAGCACACTGAAAGCCAGTCAGGCTTGAAAGAGAACAATGCCGGGTGGAATCGAGTTGCGGGGAAAGCGCGTGCTGGCCGTGGGGTTGGCGCGGACGGGTGTGGCCACTGCGCTTTTCTGCGCCGCCCGAGGCGCGCAGATGACCGCAACGGATTCCCGCGGCGAGAGCGAAATTGGCGAAGCGATCCCTAAGCTGAAAGACGCCGGCGTGGCGCTGGAACTCGGCAGCCATCGGGAGAAAACTTTTCTCGAGCAGGATTTGATTGTTCCCAGCCCGGGCGTCCCAGCTGACGAGAAGCACTTGCAAGCGGCACGCGCGAAAGGGGTCATGATTTGGAGCGAAATCGAACTGGCCTATCGCTTCTTGAAAGGCCGCCTGATTGGGATCACCGGTTCGAATGGTAAGACAACGACCACCTCACTTGTCGAACACATTTTAAAGACGGCTGGGATGCGCACCATTCTCGCGGGAAATATCGGTACGCCGCTCATCGGTTGCGTGGATGCGATGAAGGACGACACCTTGACGGTAGTCGAACTGAGCAGCTTCCAACTGGAACTCATCGATTCTTTTCGCCCGAATATTGGCGTATTCCTCAATCTGACGCCGGACCATCTCGACCGCCATCACACCTTGCAGGCGTATGGCGCCGCGAAGGCGCGATTGTTCGAAAACCAGACCGACGAAGATGCGGCAATTTTGAACGCGGACGATGCGACAACCACGCCATACGTTCCGTCTCTTCCGCATGTGTATTGGTTCAGCAGGAAGCAGCGAGTCGCGCAGGGCGCTTATCTTCGCGGCGAGGAAATTGTCTTCCGGCAAAATGGCACCGAAGAAGTCCTTCTAAAGCTGGAAGATATCCCACTCGCTGGCGCTCACAATACGGAAAATGTGCTGGCCGCTGCGGCTGCAGCGCGTCTCGCCGGTGCACCCGCGGCTGCGATTGCGAAAGGTGTCAGGTCTTTCCCGGGAGTCGAGCACCGCCTGGAATTCGTGGCCGAGATCGCCGGCGTGCGCTACTACAACGATTCGAAGGCCACCAACGTGGATGCCACGCTCAAAGCGCTCGAGGCATTTCCCGGTCGCATTCTTGTCATTCTCGGCGGAAAAGATAAGGACAGCGACTACACCGTCCTGCAAAAGCCGCTGCGCGAAAAAGCGATTCTCGCGCTCCTGATCGGCGCGGCCGCCGAAAAAATTGAAAAGCAAATTTCGGGAAGCGTAGCGCTGGAACGCGCGGAAACCCTCGAACGCGCCGTTGAAACAGCTTCCCACGCCGCGCAACGCGGCGACGTTGTGCTGCTTGCGCCGGCCTGCGCCAGTTTCGATCAGTTTCAAAATTACGAACACCGTGGCCACGTCTTCAAGGATTTGGTTGCGCAGCTGGAAAAGCAAGCTGCCGGTGCAAGCTCCGGAAAAAGGTGATCAATCGTGCCGAGACGTCTTGAAACGGATCGCTGGCTATTTGGAGTGACGGTGGCGCTTTGCTTGTTCGGCGCGGTGATGATCTTCAGCGCCTCGGCAGTCACTGCCGAGAAAGAGTTTGGCCACGGCTACTATTTTCTTCTGCGACAGTCCGCGTGGCTCGTGATTGGGCTTTTGGGAATGTTTGCTTTGATGCGCACGGATTACCGCCGCTTGCGCGAACCCGCGGTGGTTTACACAACCGTGTGCGTCGTCCTGCTCCTGCTGGTCGGAGTGTTTTTTCTGGATAAGGCGCACGCCACGCATCGCTGGATTCGTTATGGACCGGTGGGCATTCAGCCATCGGAATTGGCGAAGCTGGCGGTAATCCTTTACTTGGCGTGGTTCCTCGACCAGAAGCGGCGCACCCAAGCGGGGATGGAGTTTTGTAAACAGGATTTTCTCCAAACGATTCTTCCCGCCGCGGCACCGGTACTGATTTATGTTTGCTTGATTCTGGCTCAGCCGGATCTGGGCACCGCCGTGGACATCGTTCTGGTTGCCACCACGATTCTCTTCGCCGCGGGATTATCCTGGAAATGGCTCGCGGCAGGCGCGGCAGCTTCCTTACCGGCGCTATATCTTCTAATCACCCATGTTTCTTACCGCCAGGCCCGGCTGGCCGCTTTCCTCGATCCTAATTCCGATCCGCAAGGCGCGGGCTTTCAGCTGATGCAATCGCTTATCGCCGTGGGTTCGGGCGGGTTTACAGGCGTGGGATTGATGGAAAGCAAGCAGAAACTTTTCTATCTGCCCGAAGCGCATACGGATTTTATTTATGCGGTGATCTGCGAAGAGCTCGGCTACATCGGCGCGATGCTCGTCATTGCGCTGTTCGTTGCCTACGGCTGGCGCGGCCTGCGCGCCGCGTTCGCCGCTCCCGATGGATTCGGCCGGCTTCTGGCTCTGGGAATCACGGCGCTGGTGCTCAGCCAGGCCTTCATCAATCTTGCCGTTGTTTTGGGCATGGTGCCGACGAAAGGCATTCCGCTCCCGTTCGTCAGTTACGGCGGTTCAAGCCTCCTGGTAATGCTATTAGCCACAGGCGTCCTGCTGAACATCAGCCAGCAGGCCACAGAGTCATGAACCAACCACGTGCATCAGGATCGGGTTTCGGTCGTAGGGGCACGGCACGCCGTGCCCACCCTTGTAGTGGCGCTGAATGCTGCGCGACCACGCCCAGGTCAAAGCCATGAAACTCCTCATCGCGGGCGGCGGCACTGGCGGCCACGTAATCCCCGCAATCGCCATCGCGAGAGAATGGCTGTCACGCGGCAAAGAGAGAGAAGTCGTGCTAGTAGGAACGGAACGCGGAATCGAAATGAAGTTAGTCCCTCAAGCGGGCTTGCCTCTGGAAACCCTGCGAGTCGCCGGCCTAAAAGGGAAGGGCGGCGCAACTTTACTTCGTAATCTCGCCATGCTGGCCCCAGCCATGATGGACGCTCGCCGTGTTTTGAAGAAACACAACCCAATCGCAGCCTTCGGCGTAGGCGGCTACGCAGCCGGCCCAATGATGCTGGCGACATGGCTAAGCCGGGTCCCCAACATTATCTTTGAGCCGAACGCGGAGCCAGGTTTAACCAATAAACTCCTCGCCAAAATCTCCAAACGCATCGCCACCGGCTATGAAATTTCTGCTCAGACCTGGGGAAAAAAGGCCATAGCAACAGGCTGCCCTGTGCGCGCTGAGTTTTTTTCGATCGCGCCTCGAACCCTCGAAACGCCCTTTCGCTTGCTGGTCACTGGCGGAAGCCAAGGTGCATTGCCGATCAATCGCACGTTTGTCGATGCCATGGACACCCTCGCTGCCCGAAAAAACGACTTGTCTATCGTGCATCAGACCGGCGAACGCGATTATAATGCCGTACGCACCGCCTATGCGCGGCGCGAAATCAATGCGGAGGTTGTTCCCTTCCTCACGAACATGGCGGAGCGCTTTGCCTGGGCAGATGTGATCGTTTGCCGAGCAGGAGCTATCACCGCGGCGGAAGTCGCAGCCGCGGGCCGCGCTGCCATCTTCATTCCCTTCGGTGCCGCCACCGACAGCCACCAGTTGCGCAACGCGCAAGAGATGCAACGCGCCGGTGCAGGCCGAGTCATCACCGAAAACGAACTGACCGCCGAACGCGTGACCGCCGAAATTTTCTCCCTCATCGATCAACCAGACCAGATTGAAAAGCAGGCCAGCGCGGCCCGCGCCCTCGCCCGCCCTGCCGCCACGCGCGACATCGTCGACTTGATCGAAGAGGCCGCGAACGTGCAGGGAATTGCTCAGAGGGCAACTCCATGATGGTCTCCTTCCGCAATTTTCAGCGCATTCACCTGGTCGGTATCGGCGGTATCGGCATGAGCGGCATCGCCGAAGTCCTGCTCACGCTGGGCTATTCCGTTTCCGGCTCGGACACCAAACCCTCCAACATCACCGAGCGACTGCAAAATCTTGGCGCGACCATTCACGAAGGCCACAAAGCCGTCAACGTGGAAGGCGCGCACGTGGTGGTCATTTCCTCGGCCATTAAGCTAGATAATCCAGAAGTCATCGAAGCCCACAAGAAAAAGATCCCCGTAATTCCGCGCGCCGAGATGCTCGCCGAGCTGATGCGCTTGAAATATGGCATTGCCGTAGCGGGAGCGCACGGCAAAACCACCACAACTTCGATGGTCGCTTCCGTTCTCAACGCCGCGCATCTCGATCCAACCTTCGTCATCGGGGGCAGGGTCAACCAGGCCGGCACAACCGCCCGCCTCGGCAAAGGCGAGTATTTCGTCGTGGAAGCCGACGAAAGCGACCGCAGCTTCCTCATGCTCGCGCCCGTCGTGGCCGTCGTCACCACCATTGATCGCGAGCATCTCGACCAGTACAGCTCCCTCGATGACATTCAAGGCGCCTTCATCCAGTTCGTGAACCGCGTGCCGTTCTATGGCGCCGCAATCCTTTGTCTCGACGAACCCAACGTGCAAGCCATCATTCCCAGCGTCAAGCGCCCCATCATTACTTATGGCACCTCCTCCCAGGCGGATTTGCTTATCAGCGACGTCAAGCTCGAGGGGTTCGGAAGCGAATTCCGTCTCACCTTCAAGGGCGAGGACCTCGGCTTGTTCCAGCTAATGCATCCCCCGGGGATCCACAACGTTCGCAACGCCGCTGCGGCTGCAGCCGTGGCTCTCTACCTAAATGTACCGAGCGATTTGATCCGCGAAGGCCTGGCGAAGTTTACGGGCGTCGGGCGCCGCTTCGATATCAAGGGCGTGGTCAACGACGTTGTGGTCATCGACGACTACGGCCATCATCCTGCCGAAATTCGCGCCACGCTCGAGGCGGCTCGCGGGTGCAAGTTCAATCGCATCCTCGTTCTTTTTCAGCCTCACCGCTTTACGCGCACGCAGCACCTCTGGGACGATTTTTGCCGCGCCTTCAATCAGGCCGACGTTTTGGTGTTGTTGGATATCTACGCGGCGAGCGAGCCAACGATCCCAGGCATCACCAGCGAAGCCCTCGCCAATGCCATTCGCGAGGCTGGCCACAAAAACGTTCATTACTTCCGTTCCATGCAGGCGGGCATTGAATTCCTCTTGCGTGAAGCGCGGCCGGGCGACGCGATCATGACGATCGGCGCCGGCAACGTCAGCCGTGCCAGCAACGAACTGATGGTCCTTTTAGGGACGGAGAATCCTACACCGCATGCGCGTTGAGGACCCCAAAATCGTCGCAGCGCTGCCGGAACTGGGCGTGCAACTGCACCCAGGCGCTTCCTTGGCCGAGCTCACTTCCTTGGGCATCGGCGGCACAACCGATTTACTGCGCATTGAGACCCACGAGTCGATCCCGGGCCTCTTAAATCTCTTGGATGCGGAGAGCGTCCCCCACAAATTTCTCGGCGGCGGATCGAACTTGCTTGTCGGCGACGGCGAACTGCCCTGGGTGGTGCTCCAACTCGTTTCTCCAAAGCCCGATATCGTCCTGGAAGGCAATTTTGCCCAAGTCGACGCTGCCGCTGACCTCGGCCGCACGGTAACTTTCTGCGCCAAGCACGATCTCGGCGGCATGGAAGGCCTCATCGGCGTCCCTGGCACTATCGGTGGCGCCCTCCGCATGAACGCCGGCGCTTACGGCATGCAAATCGGCAGCTACGTCCGCCAGGTCAAGCTTTACCGCGCCGCCGCCCGCAAACTCGAAACTCTCGAAGGTGATCAAATTTCTTTCGAATACCGGCACACATCTTTTGCGCCTGATGATATGATGCTCGCAGTGAAGCTGGAATTACCCTCCAAACCGTACCCTGAAATTTTAAAAGGGATTCGTATCTGCAATGAAAAGCGGCGTGCCAGCCAGCCGCTCGGGCAGAAGAGCGCCGGTTGCATCTTCAAGAATCCTCCAGGCGCTTCCGCGGGACGCATGATTGATGAGCTGGGCCTCAAAGGCTTCAGTGTCGGCGACGCCCGCGTGAGCGACCGCCATGCCAACTTTTTTGTGAACGCAGGCAAAGCCTCCGCCAAAGACATGCTGGCGTTGATCGCCAATGTGCGCGAGCGCGTTCAAAAGTCGTTCGGAGTAATTCTCGAATACGAGGTGGTGGTTTGGAACGCGTAAAAGCCATGCAACGCGGCAACGCCGCCGCCGCAGCCTTACCGCCCGGAGCTGCTGGCCGATGAAGAGCCGCGCTACCTGCGCCGCCAAAAGCCGCTCGAAATTCGCCGCAAAAAGTTCGGTGGACGAAGCTGGCCTTTCTACCGTCGCATGCTGGTGTGGACCATCGTCGGCGCAGCGGGCGTCACTGTCACCGTCGCGGGCGTGCGTTTCCTGCTCTATTCGCCGCAAGTGCTGCTTCTTAAGCCCGAACAAATCGAGGTGACCGGCAACCATATCGTGAGCCGCAACGCGGTGCTCCAATCCTTTGCGCTGGACCGCAACCGCAGCGTACTTCGCATTCCGCTAGACGCGCGCCGCGGCCAGCTCGAGGAATTGCCGTGGGTCGAATCCGCCAGCATTCAACGCATTTTGCCCAACCGCATTCGCGTCGAGCTGACCGAACGCACCCCGATCGCCTTCTTGCGCAACGGCAACGAACTGGCCTTGATCGACGCCCACGGCGTGATTCTGGACCGTCCCGACGGCGAGGATTTGCATTTCCCGATCGTCACTGGCCTTCCCGACAGCGTTCCGCGCGAGGAGCGCGAGAAGCGTATGCAGACCTACCAGGAATTCCTGCGAGACGCCGATCTGGTGCGCTCCGAATCCTCCAACCGTGTTAGCGAAGTCGATCTTTCGAATCCCAAAGATCTGCGCGTGGTCATGACCGGCCTCGCCTCCGCAACCGATTCGCAAGCGGTAACCGTTCATTTTGGCAACACGGATTTCACGGGCAAGTACCACATGCTCGTGGACAATTTTGCGCAGTGGCAGGCCAACGCCGGGCGCGTGCAGTCCATCGATTTGCAATATTCCCGGCAGGTGGTTGTGAACGCGGATAGCACCACGAGTTCAGCGAAGTTGAAAAATTAGAGGGGGAAGAATTTGAAGTCCATGAGCTTGAAGTCGAGGAATGCATAGATCCAGGGTGGGGGCGGCGGCTTGGCAAAAAAAGATCGTTACATCATAGGCTTGGATGTTGGCAGCACGAAGACTTCCGCGTTGATCGCTGAATTCGACGGCGAACAAATAAAATTTCTTGCGCTGGGCGCGGCTGAATCTAAGGGTCTGCGCAAAGGCTTAATCGTTAATCTCGATTCCACCGTAAGCTCCATCCGCCGTGCCGTCGAAGAAGCCGAAGGCGTGGCCAACGTCCCCGTTGAATCCGCCGTCATCGGCGTAGCCGGCAGCCATGTCCGTGGCGTCAACAGCCGCGGCGGCGTTACCCTCGGCAATCGTGCTCGAGATATCGAGCGCGACGACGTGCGCCGCGCCATTGATGCCGCCCGCAACATCACTCTTCCGGAAGACCGCGAAGTTCTCCACGTCCTCCCGCACGAATTCAGGGTCGACGCGCAAGCCGGCATTCGCGATGCCGTCGGCATGGTTGGCCAGCGCCTCGAAGCCAATGTACATGTCGTGACCTCTTCGATTGCAGCCACCCAAAATCTCGTCACTGCCGCGAATCGCGCGGGCATTCTCGTCAGTGACACCGTGCTCGAGCCGCTGGCTTCCGCGGAATCCTGCCTCACGCAGGACGAACGCGATCTGGGCTGCTGTCTTCTCGATATCGGCGGCGGAACGACGGAATTGATCGTGTTCGGCGGCGGTGTCGTGCGGCATACCAGCGCGGTTCCCGTCGGCGGCGACCACTTTACGAACGACCTGGCTGTCCTTCTGCGCACGCCCATACCCGAAGCGGAAAAAATTAAGCGCCGCCATGGTTGCGCCGCATCCTCACTCCTCCACGAGGACACCTCCATCGAAATCGCCAGCGTCGGCGACCGTCCGCCGCGCACCATCTTTTCCCGCATGCTCACGGACATCATCGAGCCTCGCGCCATGGAACTTCTCTCGCTCATTCGCGACGATCTGCAGCGCGCCGGCCTCGATGGACAAATTCCCGCCGGCTTCATCCTCGCCGGTGGCAGCGCGAGGCTCAACGGTTTGGTCGATCTCGCCGAGCAATCCTTTCACTTGCCCGTGCGTATCGCGGAGCCCAAAGGTTTGGCTGATCTGCCCGAACAGGTGGCCCAGCCGGAATATGCAACCGTCGTCGGTTTGGTGATGTACGGCGCGAAGACGCGTCGCAACGCGTCGCAGCGCTCTGGGAATCTAGTATCCAAATTGAAGTCCATGTTTGCAGGTGCCTCGTGAACCCGTCCGAGCGCAGCACCGCAAATCTGGAGAAGGCTGAGGGACGTATGACCACAAAAGATGCAGCAATCCGCATGAGCTTCAGCGAAGAGCTGCAGCCGGCGAAAATTAAGGTAATCGGTGTAGGCGGGGGCGGGTGCAATGCCATCAACCGCATGATCCGCGCCAAAGTCGAAGGCGTCGAGTTCATCACCGCTAACACCGACTTGCAAGCGCTCAAACTTTCGCAAGCTCCGACGAAACTTCAGCTTGGCGCGAAGCTGACGAAAGGACTCGGCGCGGGTGCAAATCCCGAAGTCGGCCGCAAAGCCGCCCTCGAGGACACCGACAAAATCATCGAAGCGCTCGAAGGCGCGGACATGATCTTTATCACCTCCGGCCTCGGCGGAGGCACCGGTTCCGGCGCCGCGCCCGTGGTAGCTTCGCTCGCCAGCGAACTCGGCGCGCTAAGCGTCGCCGTCGTCACCAAGCCCTTCGCGTTCGAAGGCAAACGCCGCATGCTCCAAGCCGAACAAGCCTTGCAAGAACTGATCGGCGCCGTGGACACCGTCATCGTCATCCCCAACGAGCGCCTCATGGACACTGTCGAGCGCGGCACCAGCTTCTTCGACGCCTTCCGCATCGCCGACGACATCCTTCGCCAAGCCGTCCAAGGCATCTCCGACATCATCACCGTCCCCGGCATCATCAACCGCGACTTCGCCGACGTCAAAGCCATCATGCACGGCCAAGGCTACGCGGTAATGGGAACAGCCATCGCCACCGGCACCAATCGCGCCATTGACGCCGCCAACCGCGCCATTTCCAGCCCGCTCCTCGAAGACAATTCCATTCAAGGCGCGCAAGGCATCCTCATCAACATTTCCGGCAGCTCCAGCCTCACGCTCCATGAAGTCCACGAAGCCTCCAGCGTCATACAAAAAGCCGCTCACGAGAACGCCAACATTATTTTCGGCGCTGTAATGGACGACTCCATGAAAGACGCCGTGAAAATCACGGTCATCGCCGCCGGCTTTAAGGAAGCCAACAAGAAGAACGTCCAGCAGAAGCCTTCCTTCCTCCCCAAAACCTGGAAAGCCGGCCGCGAAGTGGAAACTCCGGTCCCGCAGCAGCAAACGCTGCCCAACGTAGTCCATCAAGTTCAGCAAAACGTCCGCGACGTCGGCCACGAAGTCCCCGCCGACGACCTGGACGTCCCAACATTTCTCCGCCGCCAAGCCCAAAAAGCCTAAGCATCTTCTCCTGAATTTTCCGATCGTAGGGGCACGGCACGCCGTGCCCTCTTTCTTTTCCTCTTTCTTTTCTCTCCAGCCAACAGACATTCCCCGGCTGTTATCCACCCACACTATTCAATGCGCGCAGCGCAAATGCAAATTTTCTGACTTCTCCCTCAAGTCCCGCGACGTTCTCCCCGGGATTTGCGACCACCGAACTCAACCCCGCGTGGTATTCGCGAGCACCCGTCTTTGCGACCGTTTCGCGAATGTTTCTCGCATGCAACCCGCTCCCCGGCATCACAGTCAGCCGCTCGCCCGCCATTCGCACAAGCTCGCTGAGCACTCCCAGCGCCTCGGGAGCCGTCCGCTTCCCGCCAGAAGTGAGCAGCCGCGAAGCCCCAGTCTGAATGACGTCCTCCAAAGACTTCCGCAAATCGACGCATTCATCGAACGCCCGATGAAATGTCACCTCGAGGGGTCGCGCCAGCTCCACAAGTTGCCGGGTGCGCTCGACGTCGACCCGTCCGCCGGCATCCAGCAATCCCAAGACGATCCCGTCCATCCGGAATTCCTTCGCAGCCCCGACCTCTCGCCGCATCGCCTCGAATTCCGAATCCTTATAGAAAAAATTCCCGGCGCGTGGCCGCACCATAGAAAAAATCGGCAAACGCACGCGCTCGCGCACCGCTCGCAGCAAATCGCCTCCAGGAGTTGTGCCGCCCTCCCGCGCATTGCTGCAAAACTCGATGCGCTGCGCTCCGCCACGCTCCGCCGCCATCGCCGCTTCGACGCTCTCCACGCTGATTTCCAGAATGTATCCGCTTTGCATACTAAAACCCCGCGAAGTGTCGCGCATGCGTAAGTGTGCCGTGCGACCAATTCCAATACATGCCCAGCAATGCCGCTGCGTTCCAACCCCACATAAAAAGCCGCATCTCGCTTGGGCTGTAGGGCCGATTCTTCCAAACAACCAGCGCATCCACCACAAACCACGCCGCTCCACACCCAAGAAATCCAGCAATCACTAAGTCTCTAAAAAACCCATAAACTAGCACCGTCTCCAAGCATAAGACTCCCGCCATCAAGATTTTCGAAGCCACCGCTCCAATCAGCGTCGCCGTCGTACGCCGCCCGCTCAGCCTGTCGGGTTCTAGGTCCATCACTTCGCCGAAAATGTGAGAGTGCATCGCAAAGATCGCGCCAAACAAAAATGTCTGCCACGGAAGTTGGTGGACGCCGTTCAGCCAGCTGCTCAGCACGAAAATCAGCAAATAGCTCGCTTGAATCAAAACGTCCAAAGGCGGGTGGCTTTTCCATCCGAACCGCGGCGCATTATAAATTCCCACGGCAATCAACAGCACGCCAAACCAACCTAGTATGCGCGGTCCGACAAGAAAATAGAAAATGACGAGAAAAGGTGCTTGCACGGCGGCAATCTTCCATCGCAAAGCAGCGAGCTGTTCCGCCGCACCCAGCGAGCCAAACAAGAATGTTCCTTTGCGCGGGTTCAGCCGGTCTGCTTCCGCGTCCACAATGTCGTTCACGCCATACAAAAGAAATCCCAGCGGAAACAACACATAGAAAAGTCCCAGCCACAGCCTCTCCGAATGCAAAAGAACCGCATGCCCCAGCGGCATTAGATAGAACAACGCGGTAGTGCTCCAAAGCCCGGGCCTCGAAACCTGCAAAAGAAAGCCCAGCTCGGAAGTCCGCGCACCTCCCTTTGCCGTGCCCGTCCGATTCATGTTTATCGCCGGCAAGCGTGTTTCCAGAATCCTGCCTCCGTGCTCCATCCAAGGTGTCTGCCTGGAAAACAAAACAAGGAATCTCTAACAGAAGACTATAGAAATCGGTTTCTGATCGCGAGCTTTCCGCGCGCAGCTACGAAAATGATACGAGGGCGAAGAGAATCGCGCTCATCGAAACAAAAATCAATTCCGCCATTTTTACAGCGGGTGATTGTTCTCCGTCGCGCTTGTGATAACCTTTTGCGCCAGGAACTTCGGGTCTCTCGTTTTTTATCGATCCCGAGCCGCTACTTTTTGCAAAGGAGAACTTCCATGAAACTCCATTCCAGAACCATAGCGTTCTCCGCTGTCCTTCTTGGTGTGTCGTTGGCCGCCTGCCAGGAACCGTACCACCAAAAAGACGAGCAATATTATTTGATCACCGCGAATATCAACTTGCCCTACTGGCAGGAAGCCGAGGCTGGCCTTCGGGACGCCGCTCAAGTCATGGGCGTCAAAGCGGAAATGGATGGCCCGACGACCCTCTCGCCGCAGGGCGAGCTGGACTCCTTTCAAAAGGCCGTGGCCCTGCATCCCGCGGGAATTCTCATTTCCGTCACGAATCAGGAACTGTTAAAGCCCGCGATTGATGCAGCCGTCTCGCAAGGCATTCCCGTGATTTGCATCGATGCCGACGCGCCTGATTCGCGCCGTACTCTTTTCGTGGGTACTGACAATTTCCGCGCCGGCCAGGAGAGTGGAAAGCGCATGGCGGATATTCTGAAGGGCCAGGGACAGATCGTCATCGTCACGGTTCCCGGTCAGCCCAATCTCGAGGAGCGCGTTCGCGGCGTAAACGAAGCGCTGAAGAAATATCCGGGGATCAAGATCGCCCAGACCATCGATGACAAAGGAGATTCCAACGCTGCCAACGATGGTATCTCAGCGATTTTGGGAAAGAAGGAAAAGGTTGATGGCGTGATTTGTCTCGAAGCGTCCGGCGGATCGGGGGTTGCGGAAGCCCTGCATCGCTTGGACCTGGCTGGAAAGGTCGCTATCGTCTCCTTCGACAAGGATCCGGAAACGCTCGATGCCATCGATAAAGGCTGGATTAATGCGACGGTTGTGCAAAAACCCTACATCATGGCCTACTACGGCCTAAGATTTGCCGACGATCTGCATCACAACGCCGTCCACGAGTTCAAGGATTGGCGCACCGCCCCCGCCGATCCCCTCCCATCGTGGGTGGATACGGGCACGGCGATCATCGACAAGAGCAATCTCGCGGTCTTCCGCGAAGCCTTAGCCGCTCATCCCAAACCTTTGTAAGAGCGGCTGGCCCACTCTTCTCACGAGCAATAAACGAAACACCCCACCGTAGGGGCACGGCACGCCGTTCCCTCTTAATCACAGTCACGACCATCAAGAAATGCAGATTAGGCTCTATTCAATCGGCGGAATGTTCCGCGTTCCACGAGCATGTCTAAATTTAAACCCATCCAAGCGAAGCGAAAGTGGTAATCGAGGCGCATCCAAGCGCCACTCCCAAAACCATCCCCGCCAGCACGTCGCTCAGGAAGTGCATTCCCAGCACGATGCGGGAAACCGCAATGCTGATCGCCAGAAAGAACAGTGGAGCTTCCAGGGAGGGATAGAAGTAACTCACCACTAGCGCTACCGAAAACGCCGTCATTGTATGTCCCGATGGAAACGAGAACCTGTCCGGCGGCAGCACTTTCGACCAGCAATGCGGTTCCAGTTGGCAAGGCCGCGGACGCTGGCTGAGTCTTTTCAGTACCTTGAAGACTAAAATGCCGGAAGTCGCCGCGCCCCCGGCAGCCCCGATGGCGGAGAATCGTTGCGGTCCTCCATCGAGCAACAGCATGATCCCGAGTCCATACCAAAGCCAGCCGTCCCCCATACGTGTTGCCAGGATCATCCACAAACGCACCCACCGCGGAGCTCGCCAGCGGTTCATCCGCCTCATCAGGCGGTGATCACGCCCTTCGATATATCCCCAGACTGTTCGCGCGACAGCTCATAGTGTTAGCCCATCTAGCTCCAGTTCGCCTCGAAGCTGGAATCCATATCCCACAACATTCGTTGCTGCTTCTTTCCGCTTTCTAGAGCCGCCGCCCATTTCTGGCAAAAGCGGATTTCGTTCAGCCAGTGCCCAGCCGTGACTGCAGGGACTAGCGGAGCAAGCGGCGTGAGCGCAATCGTCCAAGGCTTTTCCATCCATAGAGACCAGACTATCCGGAACACGTCCGCAGTCAGTTTGGCGTAACTGCCATGTACTCCATGAACTTGCCCTTGCCCGGCTCGAAGCCCTCCAAAGAATTCGTCGGCTGTGCGAGCTCCAGGAACTTCCGTATACGTGCGTCCCACGCCCGCCAAGGTATGTGAATCGCTTCCGCCCACCGCAATCTTGCCCAGTCGAGTCGCGAGCCTCGCGGCGCTCTCGTTGGCCTCCGGCCACATCTGGCCGTTGCGTGATTCAAACGCCGGAACATAGGAAGCAAACCAGCAAAAATCCTCTTCGCTGCGCCTCCCCGTCAACCCCGAGAAAACATGATTGACGCTGAAAAACAGCTTTCTCTCCGTCAGATACATCATCAGTGAAATGAAGTCCTTACGGCGTCGTTGGATTTCAGCGTGGTCGCGTTCCGTGATTCCGTAGACACCAGGGTGCATGTCCGTTCCTCCGGGCATCCGAACGGTCACTTCTTCGCTGAGAAAGAAATCGGCGTGCTTCCGGAGCGCTTCCCCGGCGTCAATAGAGTCGTGGTCAGTTAGGGTTACTATGGACATTCCAAGCTGCTTCAGCCGGCTGTAAACTTCCGCGGGTTGGTTGTACGACTCGCGGCAAATCCGGTTCAGAATCGGAGTGTCGCACATGCCTGATGCGATGGAGTGAACGTGGAGATCGCAGCGCATGAAACTATTGTTAATCCAGGATATGAACAGGCCATGAAGAGGTGACGAATTGTAGGTAAATGTGTCCATGGAACTCCTTGAACACATTGGACTTCCAAAGTTATCCACATGGCATGGAGCTTGCTCTCCACAGCACATCGAAATCCCATGGCAGAATTTCCGCCATGCAGAAAATTCACGTCGTCTTTCATGACGGCGGTGGTGGACACCGCAATGCTGCCATCGCCCTCCAAACCATCGCCGCACAACAGGGACGTGACTGGCAATTGGAACTCGTGCAATTTCAGGATCTGACGGACGGCCTGGACGTGCTTCGCAAACTGACCGGCATCCGCATTCAAAATTTGTACAACATGATGCTGCAGAACGGTTGGACTCTCGGGAGCCTCCATGTTCTCCGAATTCTGCAGCTTACGATCCGTATTTTCCATCGCCCCATGGTCCGGCTGCTCGAAGATTTTTGGCGCAAGCATCCTGCGGATCTGCTTGTCTCCGTCATTCCCCATTTCAATCGCGAGATTTGCGAAAGCTGGAGATCGGTCTACCCGGATCGGCCTTTTGTCACACTTATTACAGACCTCGCCGATTTGCCGCCGCGGTTTTGGATTGAGCCGCTGAAAGCGCAATACGTCATTGCCGGGACGGAACGCGCCGCCGAACAAGCGCGCGCCTTTGGCCACGACGATGAACATATTTTTCGCGCATCAGGAATGATTTTACGTCCTGATTTTTACGTCGAAGAAAGCGCCGACCCTGTCGCCCTTCGCAAAGAGATGGGCTTGCATCCGGATTTGCCGACCGCGATTGTCCTTTTCGGAGGACACGGCTCGAAAGTAATGTACGACATTACGCAGCGCTTAGGTGCCGCCCGCCTGCCGCTCCAGCTCGTCTTGATTTGCGGGCGCAACGAAGCTTTAGCCACAAAACTGCGCGCCCAAGAATGGAAGATGCCCGTGCATATCGTTGGTTTCACGAAGGAAGTTCACAAACTGATGCATGCCGCGGACTTTTTGATTGGCAAGCCTGGACCTGGAAGCATCGCCGAAGCCATGGTGCGCAATCTCCCCGTGTTGATCGAGTGCAATGCTTGGACCTTGCCTCAGGAACGCTACAACACCGTGTGGGTAACGGAAAAGCGCGTCGGAATCGTTCTACACAGTTTTAAGGATGTTGTTGACGGCGTCCGCCAGATGCTCGAGCCGGCGCGCCTGGCTGAATTTCGAAAAAATGTCGCGGCCCTCAATAACCGCGCCATCTTTGAAATCCCGGAAATGTTGGCTAAGCTCTTGGAAACGCAGGATGTCGAGAAAGCTCAAACCGCTCCGTCCATGGCCATTCAATCGCAAACCTCGGACTAGCTGCCCGCCACCGGCTTCGACAGCTGTGCCCTCTCGCTGCGGCCTGGATGCTCGAAACGCGGCCCCGCATCGCGCTCTTCCACAGGAAGTTTCATGCGCGGCTTAGCGCAAGTTGTGGCCCACCGCCGCGAAGCGTATTTCGGCAATTCGCACATCTTGATGCAGCTTCTGTGGGCGCGGGCTTCCGCGCAGTGGCAGTAGCAATTGCCGACGGCGGCTGTTCGCATTGCGTTCGGCGTATCGGCCGAGAGCAGGAGTGACCCGCCGAGCATGGAGATCAACAAAGCTGTGGCCAGGGCCGCAAGTCTACTCGGAAGTCGCTGATTGCTGGGGAGCAAGCGCATGAGCCAATGTTGCAATCAAGGCTCAAAAAAACCGATAGCGCCGAGAGACCGAAAAAATTGTTACCTTGGTCCTGGAACCAGTTCGCTGCGCAGGAAGATGAGGCTCCGAATCCCATGGTTCCCGATTCAGTTTTCAAGAGTTCCAAATTGAAATCCGCGGCCAGATTTGGCGCAGCACGAGGAACTCCTCAGCTTGGCCAAGTGTTTGTTAATAAATGACTTGATAGAAACTCACCCGGCGGCCGACATTGGCGCAACCCGTGCATTAGACAGGCGCATGAGTGCGTTTCACATGACGAGTTGAGGAGAGCGGTGAGCGAGGGGGAAGGGGCTTGCTCACCGTTTTTCGCAATTCGTTCCCACCTGCCTCTGAGAGGGAAGCTAGGATGGATGACCCCACGCGTCGGTGTGAAAACGACACTGACAACGAAACGCACTCTCCGAGGCCCCCGATCCCAAGCGGGGGCCTCATTTTTTTCGCTCCTACCCTTTGTATTTAACTGGCCGGTTAAATACGCTCCCGTTCCACAGTTCCTGCTTCGTCCTGGCTCAATGCTTTCCAAACCAGAACGAACCGCTCTGCCCCAGCTCTCTCATTCCTAATTATTGAATTCTGGCTGGGCGCCTGTTTCAGTGACTCTTCGCGTGACGGCGATGGTCGCCCGGCCGAGCACGTGCGCAATTTGTGTGGCGCCCAACCGCGAAGCGTCGTATTCAAATGACAGGTGCTTTTTGCTCTCATCGAAGCGGAAGCGGCGCAGGCCGTAAGTGTTTGAAAATTCGCCGAGAAGCCTCAGTTGTTCCTGCGTGAGCGGGGATTGCAGTTCGTAAGTGATTTCGAGCAGTGTCATGCCGCGATTATACCAGCCCGTGCAAGAATTTGGTTCGTAGCCGCTGGTAACTTCAAATCATCTAAGATGGTCATGTCCGAACCTAAACCCATGCCTGACTCGCCGAAAACTGATCTGCCTATTCTCGCTTCAACCCCACGCGCCAAAGATCCCGTCTGCGGAATGATGGTTGATCCGCAGAAAGCCGCCGCCAAAATCACGCGCGCCGATCAGACCTACTATTTCTGCTCGCAGGGCTGCGCCGAAAGATTTGAAAAAGAGCCCGAAAAATTCCTGGCGATGCCCCGCGCGGCCGGCATGGAATCTGTTTCAGCGGCAGGCCATCAGCAGCATTCTACGCCCGCCGCGCCCATTCCTGATCGGTCTGCCGCTGTAGCCAAAGACATCCGATATACCTGCCCGATGCACCCGGAAATCGTTCAGCTTGGGCCGGGAAACTGTCCGATTTGCGGCATGGCACTCGAGCCGGTGGATGCATTCGCGGAGGTTGAAGCTGACCCCGAGTACGATTCGATGTTGCGACGATTCTGGGTGAGCGCCGCGCTGTCTGTGCCCGTTCTCCTACTTGCGATGTTCGGCGATGCGCTCAAGCTTCCTTTATCAACCAGCGCGCGCGATTGGATCGAATTCGTTCTCGCGACGCCAGTAGTCCTCTGGGGAGGCTGGCCGTTTTTCCATCGCTTCTGGGGATCCATCGTGAATCGCAGTCCAAACATGTTCACGCTGATCGCGCTGGGCACCGGAGCCGCCTATCTCGACAGTGTCGTAGCGACTGTCATTCCGCAAGTTTTCCCTGCCTCGTTACGGGACGCATATGGAGCAGTGTCCACTTACTTCGAAGCCGCAGCGGTCATCACCACGCTCGTTCTTCTTGGCCAAGCGCTGGAGTTGCGCGCTCGCCGGCAAACCAGCGGCGCTATTCGTTCTCTGCTCAATTTAGCGCCGAAGCAAGCCCACCGGATTGGTGCTGACGGCACGGAAATAGACGTCTCGCTCGACCTCGTAAAAGTAGACGACAGATTGCGCGTGCGGCCAGGCGAGAGTGTTCCCGTGGATGGCGTGTTGCGCGAAGGCGCCAGCGCCGTCGATGAATCCATGATTTCGGGCGAGCCCATGCCCGTGGAAAAAGCTGCGGGAGACAAAGTAACCGGCGGCACGTTGAACACTAGCGGAAGTTTCGCAATGGAAGCGCAGCACGTCGGCAACGAAACGTTTCTCGCGCAAATCGTGAAGCTTGTCAGCGAAGCACAACGCAGCCGCGCGCCGGTGCAGCGTCTCGCGGACAGCGTAGCCGCCTATTTTGTGCCCGCCGTAATTGTTGCAGCTGCGCTGGCGTTCGCGGGGTGGGCGCTGTATGGGCCTGAGCCGCGTTTCGCTCACGCGCTCATCGCGGGAGTTGCCGTGCTCATCATCGCTTGTCCCTGTGCCCTCGGCCTTGCGACACCCATGTCCATCATGGTCGCCGTTGGTCGCGGTGCACACGCCGGCGTCCTCGTTCGAAACGCCGAAGCTCTTGAGACACTCGCGAAAGTCGACACCCTCGTCATCGACAAGACCGGTACGCTCACCGAAGGCAAACCGCAGCTCATCGCCGTTGAAGTCTTCGCAGACGCCGGCTTCATTAAGGACGAGTTGCTTTCCCTGGCCGCCAGCCTCGAACGTTCGAGCGAGCACCCGCTGGCTCGCGCCATCGTTCGCGCCGCCGAAGGGAAAAAATTGCCGCTCGCGCCCGTCACCGATTTTCTTGCCACCGCCGGCGGCGGTGTCGAAGCCCGCTTCCAGAACAAGAAAGTTCTCGCAGGCACGGCCACATTTTTGAAAGGGCAGGGAATTGAAGTTACCGCCAACGAGCATTCCGCTGCCCTCGGCCCCGCCTCCGCGGCGCTCACAACCGTCCATCTGGCGGTCGATGGGAAAGCAGCTGGAATATTTTTCCTGAGCGACAAAATCAAGGCTTCGACCCCACAAGCGATTCGTGTACTCCGCGACGAAGGCATCCGCATCGTGATGCTCACGGGCGACCGCCACGAGACAGCGGCCAAAGTCGCCAGCGAACTAGGAATCGACGAATTCGAAGCCGAAGTGCAACCGCGGCAAAAAGCCGAAGTCATCAACCGCCTGCGCCGCGAGGGTCGCATCGTGGCTATGGCGGGGGATGGCGTCAACGATGCCCCTGCTCTTGCTTCAGCAAATGTTGGCATCGCCATGGGCACTGGCACCGACGTAGCCATCGAAAACGCCGGAATCACCCTGGTGAAGGGCGATCTGCGGGGAATCGTACGCGCGCGAAAACTCAGCCGCGCTGCCATCCGCAACATAAAGCAAAATCTGGCTTTTGCTTTTCTTTACAACGCGCTAGGAATTCCCATCGCGGCAGGCATTTTCTATCCAATATTCGGCTGGCTTCTCAGTCCCATGCTCGCCAGCGCTGCCATGAGCTTCAGCTCCGTCTCCGTTATCGCTAATGCGCTTCGCCTGCGAAAAGCGCAGCTCTGATGTGGGTCGCCGCATCCCCAGGCGTTGTAGGGGGAGCTCGCCCCGCTCCCCTTCAGCAAACCTCCGTTAGCTCCGCCCTAGAATCGAATCGAAATACTTAAGCATTTGCGGCGAATCCCACTCCTGATACCCGATGATCTTGCGCTCGATCTTGCCATCGCGCCCGATAATATAAGTCTCGGGATACATCGACGTCCCGTACGTTGCCGCGATCGGCGAATGATTGTTGGTGGTACCCGGATCGCGGTAAGTCGGGAAAATGACTCCGTGCTCGCTAAGAAACTGTTCGTATTGGGTTTGATCCTCGTCCGCCGCAACGCCCAAAACGACGGCGTTGCGTGATGCAATGTATTTCTGCAGCCGGTTCAGGTCTGGAGTTTCTTCGATACAGGGCGCGCACCAGGTTGCCCAAAAATTCAGCACCACGACTTTCCCGCGCAGATCGGATAAATGCTCCGGCTTACCGTCCAAATTGAACGCAAAATTCTCCGCTTTCTCCCCCGCTACGGACGCCTCGCCATGCCGGTAACTCGGCAGCGCAAAAATAACGATGATTCCCAGTAAAGCTGCCAGCCCGCCCCAAGCCACTATTTTCGGTCCGATTTTCATCGAATGCTATACTAGCTTATCTGCCTGGGATCGGAAAACGGTCCTTGTCCCCTGACTTTATCGTGACCAACGAATCCACAAATTCGAATCCGCAGCCGGCCTCTCCGCCGTCATCGATTGCCGCTATCGTGCCGGCGCGAAACGAAGAAGCTGTCATCGCTTCTTGCATCGAATCGCTGGCGCTGCAACCTGAGATCGTGGAAATTCTCGTCGTGAACGACCAGTCCACCGACAACACCGCGGAAATCGTCCGCAGCCTGATGCCTAGGATTCCGCATCTGCGCCTCCTGGAAACACAAGAAGTTCCACCCGGCTGGATCGGCAAGAGTAATGCAGCTTTTCTTGGCGCGAAGGAAGCCAAAAGCCCCTGGCTGCTCTTCACCGATGCTGACGCCGAGCTGCAACCCGGCGCCGCTGCTCGTGCGTTGCAAATCGCGCAAGAAAAAGGGGCCGCACTGATCTCCTTTTCGCCGGAGCAAATCACCCAGTCATGGTATGAGAAAGCTTTAATTCCTTTTGTCTACATTCGTCTGGCCAAGCATTTTACTTACGACAACGTGAATAACCCCGCCTCCCGCGTCGCGGCCGCCAATGGCCAGTTCCTGATGATCCAGCGCGAGGCTTACGATTCCATTGGAGGGCATGCCCGGGTCGCCGCCGATGTTCTCGAAGATGTCGCTCTTGCAGTGCTCGCAAAAGGCGCTGGATTTCGCCTCTGGTTTGGCTCCGGACAGGGGATCGTGCGTGTGCGTATGTACCGCTCCTTCCGCGCCATGTGGCAAGGCTGGAAAAAGAACCTGTATCTATTGATTGGCGGCACGCCTCATGCAGTCCTCCGCGAACTTGAGTCCACGATTCCATGGATTCCGCTGCTGCTCATCCTGCTTGGCATAAAAATCCCGATTCTCACCCTCCTGGGGGTCTGTTTCCTCCTTATGCGCGAGTTCATCTACGGAACAGAGCTCTCTCGTAACCAATTTCCCTCCAAACTCATCATTTATTATGTGCCCGCAGTGGCTCTCTACGCGGGTGCGCTCTGGGCTTCCTACCGGGGTCACGTGAAGGGTACGGTCGAGTGGAAAGGGCGGGAAGTCCCGTTAACCCTTCCCGACACGCACAAATAAAGCGAAACATAGGCGAAACGCCATCCATGGTCCTGCTCACGCGCAAAATCGAGTTTGCTGCCTCACACCTCTATCACAATCCGGATTTCTCTCCGGAGGAGAACCGCCGCGTCTTCGGCAAGTGCAACAATCCTCATGGCCACGGGCACAATTACACCCTCGAGGTGACCGTCGCCGGTGAGCCCGATCCCGTTACCGGAATGGTTTTGGATCTAAAGGATTTGAAGGACATTCTTGATCGCGAAGTGATGCAGCGTATGGATCATCGTTTCTTGAACTACGAAGTCTCCGAGCTTGCCGGTCAAATTCCCACGTGCGAGAACATCGCGCGCGTGATTTGGCAGTTGCTTGATCCCCAGATCAAACAAGGAAAGCTTCACCGCGTGCGCCTGTATGAAACGCCGGATCTCTTTGCCGATTGTTATCGCAACGGAGCGGCAGGAGCCAAAACGTGAGCAATTCCGCTGCACAAAACGGCGGCGAGCTTAAGATTGAGCTGGGGCGGCGCTATCGCTTCGCAGCTTCGCACCGCCTGCACAATCTTGACCTCAGCGAAGAAGAGAACCGCCGCATCTACGGAAAGTGCAACAACCCTTACGGCCACGGCCACAATTACGTGATGGAAATCCTCGTGTCTGGAAAAATCGATCCCGCCACGGGCATGATCGCGAATCTCGCCGACCTCGATGGCTTCGTCGAGCGCGAAGTCCTCGAGCCCTTCGACCACAAATCGCTCAACGAAGATGTCCCCGCGTTTCTTGGCGAAGTGCCCACGACGGAAAATTTGTGCATCGAGATTTTTCGCCGCCTCAAACCGTACCCCAAAGCGAAGCTCGAACGCGTTCGCATTCAAGAAACGTCGAACAACAGTTTCGAGTACGCTGGAGACAATCCAGAAGGCTTCGAAAGGTAAACACAATGACGAAACCGACGGAAGAGATCGTTCTGAACGATGACAAAGAGTTGGACGTGAACAGGATTGCCAGTCACGTCCGCGCAATCATCAAACTGGTCGGCGAAGATCCGAATCGCGAGGGCTTGCGCAAAACGCCCGAGCGCTATGAGAAGGCGCTGAAATTCCTGACCAGCGGTTACCACCAGAACGCGGAAAACATTCTCAATGGCGCGACCTTCAGCGTCGCCTACGACGAAATGGTGGTGGTGAAGGACATCGAATTCTTCAGCCTTTGCGAACACCACCTGCTGCCGTTCTTTGGCAAATGCCACGTCGCGTATCTTCCCAATAAACGCGTCATCGGCCTCAGCAAAGTCGCGCGTCTCGTTAACATGTTCGCGCGCCGCCTGCAAATCCAGGAGCGTCTCACCAGCCAAATTGCCGCGGCCATTCAGGAAAAAATCAGCCCCGAAGGCGTTGGCGTGATTATCGAGGCGCGTCACCTGTGCATGCAGATGCGCGGTGTCGAAAAGCAGCATGGCCAGGCCCTCACCAGCGCCATGCTCGGCGGTTTTCGCCACAACAAGCAAACGCGCGACGAATTCCTTTCTCTCGTCCGCACAAAAAATTCCTGACGAGCGGGACAGACGTTTCTGTCTGTCTCCCTCGCTCTTCTGTTCTTAAATTGTAAAAAAATCCCGGCAGGCAAGAATGCCTGTCCCGCATCGCTACTTCTTGGCGATCTCCACCGAAGCCCGCGTCTTCTCCCACGTCATGTGCATCCTGCAACCATCGCCGTTTTTCTCAAGCGCAATCGTGAAGTTCTCAACGGGCTCTGGCACGCTCGAGACGCTCATTTCCGTGCGTACAAAGTCCGAACCTTCTCCTGGATAAGGAATTCCCCATTCCCCGGTTTTCTTGCTGATGATCAGCGTCCACTTGCCCTGTTCGGGGACGGTGAAGATCGTGTATTTGCCCGCAGGCACGTCTTTCCCGCCCACCTTCAAGTCCGCTGTCGTCACAAAAGTCGTTGCTTCATTTGCTCCTGCGCGCCACACTTCACCATACGGAACAATCCCTCCGAAAATCTTCCGCCCCTTCGCCCGCGGGCTCGAGTAATCCACCGTAAGCGTCTGCCCTCCGCCCAAGTCGCATTGCGTCTGCGCTGGCGGACTCGGCCGTTTGCTCTTGTCCTGTTGGCCGGAAGCCTGTATGGCCAGAAGACTCAAACCAAGACACAGCCCGGAAATCATCGCGATCTGCTTTTTCATTTTTCGTTCTCCTCTCGAAGCTTTTACCTTCGCACCAAACATTCAACCCAATTTAACGCCCCAGCGCAACCTGTAAGTGGTGTCACGGTCTCCTCGGCCCACGACCTCATCCCGCCCTCCATTGGGTTTCACTACTCCCTACGCACTATTCACTATCCACTCGTGACCACCAACTCCAATTTTCCGTCGCTCTGCTATGTTTACATTCCTTTACACTCAAAACATACTTGTGTTAGCCTGAATGAGTCGAAGAGAAGAGGAAAAATTCAGGGGACGACGGAGAGGGGCACTTGAGCACAGCCAAAGCGGTGTTGATCGAACAATTCCGGCGGGAAGTGAAAGATACTGGCTCACCGGAAGTCCAGATAGCACTTTTGAGCGAGCGGATCAGCTACCTCACAACGCACCTCAAGTCCCACGTTAAAGACCATGCATCCCGGCGCGGCTTGATCATGATGGTCAACAAGCGCCGTCGCCTGCTGGACTATTTAAACCGTCGCGACCCGGATCGGTACCGCGAGATTGTTGATCGTCTTAGCCTGCGCAAGTAACTGCTCGAAATTCATCAGTGGCAACGGGCAGAAGCCTCTGCGTTTTCACAAAAAGACAACTTCCGCACGAAGTCTGTTTGACAGCCTCGGTTTTCCAAGGCTCGTCAGTGAAAGTTTCGGGCCTCCGGCTGTGTTTCGGCCGCCGTATCTCGCAGTGTAATCCGGATCGCATTACTTGGCTCCTATCGTAGTTCTCGCCTCTTTTCTTCTCTGGGGTTATCCAGGCCAGGCTAACGCCGGCCGGCTCGAAGCAGGGAATTGTTCCCAGGCCGCACTGCGGCCCTTTCCCCCTGCATGGTCGGCTCTCCTGCGGACACGATGAAAATGCTCCGGTTCGGCTGGAGCCAAAGGAAATGATTATTTATGTCTGAAAATACGCACACACCCGCACCACACCAGGTCTCCGTTGAAATCGGGGGACGCGCCCTCATTCTTGAGACTGGAAAAATTGCCAAGCAAGCGAACGGCTCCATTACCGCGCGCTACGGTGACACTGTTGTGCTCACCACGGCTTGCATGGCGCCCACAGCCAACGACCGCGATTTTCTGCCGTTAACCGTCGACTACCGCGAAAACACCTACTCGGCTGGAAAAATTCCAGGAGGCTTCTTCAAACGCGAAGGCCGTCCTTCGGAAAAAGAAATTCTCACCTCCCGCCTGATTGACCGCCCCATGCGCCCCCTCTTCCCCGAATCCTGGCGCAATGAAACGCAAATCGTCGCCATGGTGCTCTCCGCGGACAGCGACAATGACCCTGATGTCATCGCCGTTACCGCTGCTTCCGCTGCTTCGTACTGCTCCGATCTTCCGTTTGAGAAGCCCATTGCTTGCGTTCGTGTCGGGCTGCTCGATGGCCAGCTCGTGGCCAATCCGACTGTCGCCGAACAAAAAAAGAGTTTGCTAAACATTGTTATTGCGGGCACGGAAGAAGCCATTGTCATGGTCGAGTCCGGCGCTCTGGAAGTCTCCGAAGAGACGGTTGTCGATGCTCTCGAATTCGGCCACGCTCAGGTCAAGAAAATTGTCGCCGCCATCAAGGAACTGCACGCGCAACTGAAACCCGTGAAGGTTGTTGCCAAGCCGGTTCCCTTCGACGAATCGATCTATAAGGACCTCGAAAAAAAGTACGGCGCAAAGTTCCACGACGCTCTCAACACTGAAAAGCATCCCAAGAAAGAAAGCTATCAGCTCGTGGATGCCCTGAAGGAAGAAATCGTCAAGGCCATCCCCGAAGAGCCCAAGAAGGAGATGGACGAAAAGCGCGCGCTTACCAAGCGCGCTATTGAGCGCCTTCGCGAAAATATTTTCCGCGATGACGTTCTGAACGCTCGTCGCCGCCCAGATGGCCGCGCGTTCGACCAGATCCGTCACATCTCTTGCGAAGTCGGCTTGCTTCCTCGCGTGCACGGTTCCGCGCTCTTCACCCGTGGCGAAACGCAAGCTCTGGCGACTCTGACCCTCGGCACCAAGGAAGACATGCAGCGTCTGGATCTGCTCTTCGAGCAGGATCAGTTCAATCGCTTCATGCTGCACTATAACTTCCCGCCGTTCAGCGTCGGCGAAGTGAAATTCTTGCGTGGCCCGGGCCGCCGTGAAATCGGCCACGGCGCTCTCGCACAGCGCGCCCTCGTTAACCTGCTTCCTCCCGAGGCGGATTTCCCGTATGCCATGCGTCTCGTTTCGGACATTCTCGAATCGAACGGTTCTTCTTCGATGGCCACCGTCTGCGGCGGCTCACTCGCCCTCATGGACGCTGGCGTTCCTCTGAAGGCTCCTTGCGCTGGCATCGCCATGGGCCTCGTCGTTGGCGATGACAAGAAATATTCCATCCTCACCGATATCGCCGGCGCCGAAGATCACTACGGCGACATGGACTTCAAAGTCGCGGGCACGCGCGCAGGCATCACCGCGTTGCAGATGGACATCAAGGTTCTGGGCATTAGCATTGCCATGATGCGCGAAGCCCTCGCGCAAGCGAAGAAAGCTCGCTTGCAAATCCTGGACACCATGGAAAAGACTCTCAGCGAAGCGCGCACGCAAATTTCCGCTTACGCACCGCGCCTCTTCAAGCTGAAAATTCCTCAGGACAAGATCCGCGACCTCATCGGTCCGGGCGGCAAGAAAATCAGGTCCATCATCGAAGCCACCGGCGTCAAGATTGACGTGCTCGAAGACGGCACCGTGCACATCTTCTCGACGAGTGGCGCCGGCGGCGACGCGGCCCTGCAAATGGTTCGCGACGTCACCGCCTCCGCCGAAATCGGCAAAACCTATCTCGGCAAAGTCGTTCGCCTCGCGGAGTTCGGCGCCTTCGTCGAACTTTTCCCCGGCACCGATGGCCTTCTGCACATCAGTGAAATCTCCGAACATCGCATCCGCGACGTTCGCGATGAACTGAAGCTAGGCGACCAAGTCCTCGTCAAGGTTCTGTCTATCGAGGGCAACAAAGTCCGCCTAAGCCGCAAAGCCCTAATCAAGGAAGCCCGCGAAAAACAACAAAAAGCCGCAGCCAGCGGCAGCGGTGGCCAGGGCCCAACGGGCGGCGAATCCAACTCCGCCGCCGACTCCAGCTCCGCCGAATAATCTCAATCTCCACCAAAACAAAAAGGCCCCCGACAAAATCGGGGGCCTTTCTTTTCCTCTGCGAACCTCTGTGTACTCTGTGCCTCTGCGTTATCTTTCTCTTTCTTTACGCTTTGGAATTTACAGGCGCCATACACGAACCGCACAGCTTCGCCCGAGGTGTTCGAAGCGGTTTTCCGCATCTTGCGCAAGGCGGCCCGTACATTGAAAGCCTGTGGTGAAAAACCGCATTCCCGTTGGTTTCCCGATAACCCGTGATGCGCTCATATTCCTCAAGCAGCGCGCCAAACATCTCCTTGAAACCCTTACCGCTCCGGTTTCTCAAAAGCGTGACACGCTGAAATTCCTCCTCATCCAGCATTGGCATCTCCGCCTTACATCGCCAGCACCACAATATTTTCATCGGCATTTCTCAGATGTCTGCGTCTCGCTCATCAGCAAATAATACGGAATGTCCATCCCAAGCCCCGCAAAGAACTCATCGTGCGTGTACTGAAATCCAAGCTTCGCCATCACTTTTTTCGAATTCGCATTCTCCGGATGGTGGCCCGCCGCCAATCCCTTCGCACCAATCACGTCAAACGCATAACGAATCACAGTCCGCGCCGCCTCCACCGCCAATCCTTGTCCCCAAAACTTCGGCCGCAAATGAAATCCCAACTCCAGGAATCGCCGCATCCGTCCCATAAGGCCGCAACCCGCAACACCCCACATGCTCCCCATCACTCAACAAAAAAATCGGCCAATACTGAAACCCGTGCGCCTTCTTCCGCTCAATCTCCCGCCCCAACCGCACACGCACTTCGTCATCCGAGAACGGCCCGCCAAAATACCGCGTCACCTCCAGATCGCCCCACAGCGCGCGCGCCAAAGGAAAATCTTCCTCCGACCAGCACCGAAACCCCAGCCGCTCACTTTTCATGAAATAAGGATCGAGAAGTGCGCCACTCATCCTCAGACTACCGGAGCAGGAGCGGAAGTATGCACGCCAGAGGGGGATCCGTGCACTCGCTCAATATCCGCCCCCACCGCCTGCAATTTCTCCACAATCCCCTCATACCCGCGATCGATGTGATACACGCGGTCGATCACCGTCTCCCCGCTCGCCACCAACCCCGCCAGCACCAACCCCGCGCTAGCCCGCAAATCCGAAGCCTGCACCGTCGTTCCAGATAACGCCGCCGGCCCACGCACGATAGCCCGCCGTCCATCCAGTGAAATATTGGCATCCATGCGAGTCATTTCGCTGGCATGCATGAACCTGTTTTCGAAAATCGTTTCGGTAATCACCGACGTGCCTTCTGCTTGCGTGGCCAGTGCCATATATTGCGCCTGCATGTCCGTCGCAAATCCCGGATACTCCTCGGTAGTCATATCCACGGCGACCAGTTTTTTCCCGCCGCGCACTCGCAACGTAGTCTGGTCCACGATTTCGATACACGCACCTGCTTGCCGCAGCTTCGCAATCACCGCCCCCTGATGCTCCGGCTGGCAATTCGTAATCGTCAAATCGCCGCCGGTAATCGCTCCAGCAACCAAAAACGTCCCGGTCTCGATACGGTCCGGGATCACGCAATGCTCCGTCCCATGCAATTCGCAAACGCCGCGAATCCGCAGCGTGGCCGTCCCGTCTCCTTCAATCAGCGCCCCCATCTTCCGCAGCATCACCACCAAGTCGGTCACCTCCGGCTCCCGTGCGCAATTTTCCAAAATCGTCTCGCCGTCCGCCAAAGTCGCTGCCATCAAAATATTTTCCGTCCCTGTCACCGTAATTTTTTCAAACACAATATGCGCGCCCTTCAGCCGCCGGCCTTTCGATCCATTCCCCGGCACTTTCGCTTCGATATATCCGTGCGAGGTCATAATCTCTGCCCCCATTCGCTCCAGCGCCTTCAAATGCAAATCCACCGGCCGCGCTCCAATCGCGCACCCTCCCGGCAAAGAAACCCGCGCCATCCCCGCCCGCCCCATCAGCGGCCCCAAAGTCAGAATCGACGCCCGCATCGTCTTCACCAATTCATACGGCGCTTCCGCATGATTCAATTTCGGCGCCTCAATCACGTAATCGCTAGCGGGCATCTCCGACACCGAAACTTTCGCGTCCATAAACGTCAGCAATTTCCCCATCGTCACCAGGTCGCGCACCTTGGGAATGTTGTGCACTGCCACGCGATCCGCCGTCAGCAAAGCCGCCGCCATCACCGGCAGCGCGGAATTCTTCGCCCCGCTGATCGCCACCGTTCCCCGCAGCGCCTTCCCGCCTCGAATTAGAAATTTATCCATCCGCTCTTCTCTGTGTCCTCTGTGCTCTCTGCGAACTCTGCGTAAATGTTTTTCCTATTCCCCCAAAGCCAACCGCAAATTCCCCCGCGCCGCCGCCAGCCTCTTCCTCGCCTCTCCCGCCCCCACTCCCAATTTCAGCATCACCAATCCCACGCGCATATTGTGTCCCCCAGCCCGCAAAGCGTCCTCGGCCGCAGACACACCAGCCCCGCTCGCCTCCATCAAAATCCGCACCGCTCGCACATGCAACTTGTTGTTTGTCAAAACCGCATCAATCATCAGGTTCTCATAAACATGTCCCAGCCTCACCATCACTGCGGTACTCAGCATGTTCAAGACCATCTTCTGCGCGGTCCCCGCCTTCAATCTTGTTGACCCCGTCAACACTTCCGCCCCAATGTCCACGCTGATCGCGATCTCCGCCTTCTGCGCCAGCGGCATGTGCTCATTCGAGGTGATTGCGATCGTGGTCGCTCCTCGCCCGCGCGCATAGTCGATGGCCGCCAATACATACGGCGTCGTCCCGCTCGCCGCCACTCCCACCACTGCGTCTCCCTTTCCCACTCTCGCGCCTCGCAGAGCAGCCACGCCGGCGTCCGCTGCATCTTCCGCGCCTTCCACGGCCCCTGTCACCGCATACCTTCCTCCCGCAATGAATGCCCGTATCGCTTCGTGCGGGACGCCAAACGTTGGCGGGATCTCCGCCGCATCTAACACCGCCATTCTCCCGCTCGATCCCGCTCCCACATAAATCAACCGTCCGCCGCCGCGCATCGCCGCCACAATCGCATCCACCGCCCGCGCAATCGCGGGCAACTCCCGCCCCACTGCCGCCGCCACCCGCCGGTCTTCGCGGTTCATCAACCGCACAATCTCTAGCGCCGTCATGCGGTCCAGCCGCTTCGAAGCCGCCAGCCGCTGCTCCGTCCTTCTAGCGTCTTTCTTTCCCAATCTCATCCCACAATTATAGAGTGGCACAGGCTTCAGCCTGTGCTCTTCTCTGTGTCCTCTGTGCTCTCCGTGCCCTCTGTGTAAATGTTTTCCCCCGGTCCCCCTAGACTGAACATTTCTAGGCACACCCGAATACTTCCGCACAAATCTCTGAACAAAGAATCAGCTATGCTAGAAATCGCCTGGCTCTACAAATGAGTTGTGGTTGTTTAGCCGAAAACCATGTCCATCGACACCCTAAAATCTCTATTCGAGAAACACTTCCACGCCCCCGTCGAGCGTGTCACTCCCCTCCAGGGTGAGCTCGGCGGCTCCGGCCGCAAAATCATCCGCCTAACCACCGGCCCGCGCACCGCCATCGGCATTCTCTATGACGTCCGCGAAGAAAACGCCGCCTTCCTTTCCTTCTCCAAACATTTCCGCAAACACAATCTCCCCGTCCCGGAAATCTACGCCGAAGATCTCGCCGAAGGCGCCTATATCGAAGAAGATCTCGGCGACACCACGCTCTTCGAATTTCTCTCGAAAAATCGCCAAGGCGCTGCCATTGCTCCTCAAGTCGTCGAAGCCTACAAAAAAGTCGTCGCTATTCTCCCGCGCTTCCAAGTCGAAGCCGGCCGCGATCTCGACTACTCCGTTTGTTATCCCATCTCTAGCTTCGATCGCCAATCCATCGCCTGGGATCTCAACTATTTCAAATACTATTTTCTCCGCTTAGCCGGCATCCCCTTCAACGAGCACTCTCTCGAAGACGATTTCAGCCGCCTCACCGATTTTCTCCTCAGCGCCCCGCGCGATTATTTTCTCTACCGCGATTTTCAATCCCGCAACATCCTCCTCCGCGATGGCCAACCCTACTTTGTCGACTACCAGGGCGGCCGCAAAGGCGCTCTCCAATACGACATCGCCTCGCTCCTCTACGACGCCAAAGCCGATCTCCCTCCCGACCTTCGCGAGCAACTTCTTTACGACTATCTCCGCGCTCTCGAAAAATTTATCCCCGTCGACCGCGAAGCCTTCATCCGCCACTACTACGGCTACGTCTACGTCCGCATCATGCAAGCTCTCGGCGCTTATGGTTTCCGCGGCTTCTACGAACGCAAAGCCCATTTCCTCCAAAGTGTCCCCTACGCCCTGAAAAATCTTCGCTGGCTCCTGCACCATGCCGAACTCCCCATCGCCCTGCCCGCATTAATGGCCGCGTTCCAGGGCATGCTAGCCTCGGAAAAATTGCAAAGCCTCGCGCAAGACGCGGACAATCTCGTCGTCCGCATTTTCAGTTTCTCTTTTCATCAAGGCCTGCCCAAGGACGAAACCGGCAACGGCGGCGGCTTCGTTTTCGACGGCCGCAGCCTCCCGAACCCGGGCAGGGAAGAGCGCTTCAAATCACTCACGGGTCAAGACGCGCCCGTCATCGACTATCTCAACCAGCAAGAAAGCGTCCACCAATATTTCGCCAGCGTCCTCAGTCTGATCGACTCCAGCATCTCCAGCTATCAATCCCGCGGCTTCAAAAATTTAATGGTTAGCTTCGGCTGCACCGGCGGCCAACACCGCTCTGTGTTTCTTGCCGAGCAACTAGCCAAACGCCTCCGCCCCAAGCCCGGCATCGAAGTCCAACTCCGCCACCTGGGCCTGGAAAATCTCCGCAAATGAAAGCGATGATCCTCGCCGCCGGCCTGGGCACCCGCCTCCGCCCACTCACCAACGAGCGCCCCAAAGCCCTGGTCGAACTAAGCGGCCGCACCCTCCTGGAAATCACCATCACCCGCCTGGCCAATTTCGGCGTCACCGATTTCATCGTCAACGTCCACCATTTCGCCGATCAAGTCGCGTCTTACCTCCAATCCAGAAATAATTTTGGCCTCCGCGTCGAACTCTCCCGCGAAGAGGACCAACTCCTCGACACCGGCGGCGGCCTGAAAAAAGCCGCCTGGTTCTTCCAAGAAGATCCCGCTCAGCAAGACGAGCCGTTCATCCTCCACAATGTCGACGTCATCAGCGCGATCGACCTCAACGCCATGCTCCGATTCCACAAAGAAAATCGCGCGCTCGCGACCCTAGCCGTCCAATCCCGCCCCTCCTCCCGTCAACTCCTCTTCACCCCACAACTCCAACTCTCCGGCCGCCGCATCAACACTCACGACGAAATCGTCAATCCGAGTCCGCAGAGCTCTGTCATTCTGAGCGAAGCGAAGAATCCCGTGGCGTTCTCGGCTCAATCGACCAACGAAACGATCAAGGACGCCCCCGCGAGCGTTCATTCCGAGCGGAGCGAGGAATCTGCTGTTTCTTCTCGCTCGCCACTCGCCACTAGCCACTCGCCACTTCTCCTTCCCCTAGCCTTCTCCGGCATTCACGTCATCTCCCCCCGCCTCCTCCCCCTGCTCACCGAATCCACCGCCGTCTTCTCCATCATCGACTCCTACCTCCGCCTCTCCTCCCAATCCCAAAAAATCCTAGCCTTCCGCCACGACACCTCCTACTGGCGCGACCTAGGCAAACCCGCCGACCTAACCCAAGCCGCCCTCGATTTCCAGCAAAATGTTCTCCCGTCATGAGGTTATTCTTTGGCAGGCTTTTGCCGTCTAATGGGTGGATAGCTTAGCCGCTTGGAATCGCCAATAAGCCTGACGAGCGGTGTTCAGGAGCGGACCGCGATGATTACGACTCTTGCTAAGTTCTTGGTGTTTGAACTGGCAGTGACTCTCGGAGCCCTGTCAGTGGCGCTCTTGCCGACCCATAATCACTTGCTCCAGGACGCTAGCATCGCCCCAAAATTGATGCACACTTGCCTCATCACGAACGACGTAGACAGGCTCGTTCAATTCTATGAGCCCATCCTCGCGATAAAAGCACAGAAGTCCGGTGCAGATTATGCCGAGTTTCACACCAGCGTGGCAGTGCTCGCGATTTTCTCCGCTGCCGCCCAAGAAAAGTACATTCCCGGCTCCGCCGAGCCGGCCAACAACAAGAGCGTGATCCTCGAGTTCCAGGTTGCTGACGTTGACAAAGAGTACGCGCGACTCCAGCCCCTGGTGAAAACTTGGGTCAAACCATCGACCACTCAGCCGTGGGGCACCCGTTCCATATACTTCCGCGACCCCGACGGCAATCTCGTCGATTTTTATGCACCCGCTAAAACCCGATAAAAAGTGTGCAGTCTAATTGCAGTTCCACTAAGCTCATCTGCCACGAACCGATTTTGACTTTGGCGGGTGGACCACACTCAGCCACAGCGAAGCGATTCTGACTTTGCATCTTTCCGGGGTGTCCCACCTTTTCGAGTTTGCCTTTTGAAAAGGCGGGTCTTCTCTTCTCTGCGCCTCTGCGTTATCTTTTTCCTTTCCCTTCCTCGCCCCCACTTTCCCCCTTGTGTACTAAATACCTATCCTGATATAATTATTCTGTTCAGTACTGCGCCTCGCCTTCCGCGAGGCGTTCTCGTTTCCAGGCCCGATCTGTAGCACAGGCACTCTTGCCTGTGCTTTTTTCGTCTGTAGCACAGCCAAACTCTTCTCCATCGCGCCTTATGCGATGAATCCTGCCTGTGCTCTTTCTTTTTCAGTCAGTCCAACTCAAAAACTAAATCAAAGGAGCTTCGTATGCCATCTCTAAGTCCCAAGGACCGCGTCTCTCTCTGTCTATTCTCTTTCACCGATGGCCGCCGCTGCCGCACTCCGCGCATCGCCAGCCACCCGCACTTCTGCTTCTACCATGCCCAAAAAGAATCCCAATCCCAAGCCGCCGCAACTCTCGGCAAAGACCTCGCCTACTTCTTCTCCGGCGACTACCTCTCCGCATGCGATCTCAGCACCGCCCTCTCCCGCTTAATCCCCGCCGTCATCCGCGGCGAAATCAAACCCCGCCTGGCCCGCACCGTCGCCTACATGTTCCAAACCCTCCTCCAGTCCACTCACCTAGCCCAACACGAATACATCAACGCCTTCGGCACCGACGGCTGGCGCCAAGCCGTCCACTCCTCCGTCAACGCCAACCAAGATTACCTCTTCCCACCCGATCCCGAACCCGAAGCGTCCCAACCTCATCCGCCAGATCGCGCAACCCGAAGCCAAGCCCCAACTCAAGGCGCAACTCCGCCGCCATCCCCCTCTCCGGTCCGACCCGCCTCCTCAACGTCTGTAGGGGCCGGGCTTGCCCGGCCCGATTCGCCCGGCCGCCCCGACCAACCCACCCAACCGCAATCCCGTCCGCAACAAACCGCTGCCGCGCCGCCGCCCCCATCCGCCATCTCTACTCCACAACCGCCGCCCGCAGTCCGCCCCTCGCCTGCGGACGCCGAAGCCGCCCTTAACGTCGCGCGTTCCTTATTTCCCCCGCATCACAACGCAACCGTCGCAATCCCCACCCAACCCGAACCCACCGTCCCCGCCGTAACAGCCTGTCATCCTGAGCGCAGCGAAGGACCCCGGCAAGCTCCCATCGCGCCGATCACCGACGAAACCCGCATCCCATCCAACCCGCACCCAACTCAACCACCTGCCCAAACCCGGCGTTCAATCGCGCCAACCCGCGACCCCTACGCCGTCCACTACGGCCCCAACTACCGCCTCCTAATCGACGGCAAACCCTGGTGAACTCCGCCGCCACGTAGCGCCGGGCTTCAGCCCGGCACTCTTACTTTGCGAAACGCCTAAGCCTCGTATCAGCAACACTTACAAAAATCAGAGGGGAGGGAGAACAGCGATCCGGAATTATCGATCAACGGCACCCGTAGGGGCACGATACATCGTGCCCGTCTGGCGGGGCATAGACCACAGATGACGGGACGCGAAGCTTACTTCGCCGTTGCCAAACCCAGCGCCTGCATCACGGCATCATGCAACGCCGGCCGCACCTCGGCGATTTTGTGATTTTCCCGGGTAGGATTGACGCGATTCGTCAGAAGAACAACAAACACCTGCCGGTCCGGATCGATCCAAATCGAGGTGCCCGTAAATCCCGTGTGCCCAAAACTGTGGGGCGAAAAGTAATGCCCACTAGAACTGCCCTCGGTTGGCACCACCCACCCGAGCGTTCGCTCGCCTTTGGCAAGTTCCTGTGACGCGGTGAATTGCGAAATCGTCACGCGGCGCAAAATCCTGTGATGCGCGTAAACTCCACCATTCAAAAGCATCTGGCAAAACGCGGCCAAATCCGGGGCCGTACTGAAAACTCCCGCGTGCCCGGAAACGCCGCCAATGGCAAACGCATTTTCGTCATGTACTTCGCCCTGAATCAATCTATGGCGAAAGTTTGCGTCAAATTCGGTCGGCGCGACCGATGGCCAAAGTTTTTTCGGCGGTTTGTACATCGAATCGTTCATTCCCACCGGCGTGAAAATATATTCCTTCGCGAGGTCATCGAGTGTTCGTCCCGTCAAGCGCTCGATAATCTCGCCCATCAGAATGATCCCGAGATCGGAGTACACCATTTTCGTCCCCGGCTCGTATTCGAGCGGCTCGGCAAAAATCATTCGCAACGTATCTTCCTTGCCTTTGGAAGTTCGCCAATATTCTTTGAAGGGCGGAAGTCCCGACGTATGCGTCAAAAGATGCCGCACCGTCACGCGATGACGCCACTCTGGCTGCGGCCCGCTGGCCCATTCCGGCAAGTAGCGCTCGACCGGCGCATCCAGTTGCAGCGGAGAAGGGAAGTCTCCTTCGACGAGTTTTTCCGCCAGCGTCGTGGTCACAATCACTTTGGTCAGCGACGCAACGTCATACATCGTGCGCAAATTCGTCTGCGGCGATTTCGCGTCGTAACTCAGCTTCCCGAACGCATGCAGCGCCACTTTATCCTTGTAACCAACCGCCAGCGTCGCGCCGGGAAAGGCCTTATCCGCAATCGCGCGTTCGAGCACGTCAAACGCAGGCTGGAGTTTTGCATCCGCGCTTGCCTCCATCGGCTCGACAGTCATCGAATCGGCAGGCACTTCGATTCCAAATCCGGCGTTCACCTCCACGCCCGGAACGGTCACCGGCAAACGCCCACGCACGGGAATTTCCCCGAAGAGCGCCCGCGCCACGGAAATCTGCGCCACATCGCTGATCCCAAAAACGCCGAGCCACGTTTCCGCCTGCGGAAAATGCTCGACCACGTACGGGCTGCCAAACCCGATTGTAATAACCGGCTTTCCGTTCTTGTAAACCTTGTCCGCAAACGCCGCTTGTTCCGCCGGCACATCCACATTGCCTTTGCGGTCGCTCACGCGCACAAAAAGCGCGAGGATCGCGATGTCATACGTGTCCGGGGCCGGCAACTTTAAATTGTCCGCTTTCACGAACCGCGTGTCCGCCCGCAACGTTGTCAGCGTATCCACGCGCGAACGCAACTCGCGCTCCAAGTCCTCAGCCGGGTACGGTTCAGGATCGGCGTACAGCGCAACCAGCAGCGCCCGCGTCAGTTTCGTTCCATCAAGCGGCAAGCGATGCGGCGTGTCACGCAGAAGCGTCACGCCGCGGTCGGAGATTTCCTGCGCTTCCTGCTGCCACTCGACGCGGCCGAAATTCTTGTTCAGCGCGTTCACATCCACAAGCCGCTCTTTATAAAGGCCCAGCCGCGCCTTCGCTTGCAAAATTCGCTGCACCGACGCATCGAGCCGCTCGCGCGAAATGCGGCCGGACTTCACCGCCTCCTTCAGCGCATCGAATGCCGCCTCGGGCACCGGCGGCATCAGCAGCGCATCCGCTCCCGCCGCAAACGCCCGTACGGCCGCGTCGCCAGGCGCGAAGCGCACGGTGATGCCACCCATGTCCATCGCGTCGGTGACCACGAGCCCCTGATAGCCAAGCTCATCGCGCAAAAGTCCCGTCAAAATATTCGAGGAAAGTGTAGCGGGCGTGTTGGGATCCGGTTCGAGCGCGGGAATCGAAAGATGCCCCGTCATGATGCTGTCCGCGCCGGCGGCAATCGCCGCGCGAAAGGGAACCAGCTCGAGACTTTCGATGCGTTCGCGATTGGCGTGAATCACGGGCAAGTTGATGTGCGAATCCGCGGCCGTATCGCCGTGCCCCGGAAAATGTTTCGCGGTCGCCAGCCCGCGATTTTCTTGCACGCCGCGCACAAACGCAGTCACATACGCAGCGACTTTCTGCGGATCTTCGCCGAACGAACGTGTGTTGATGATGGGATTATTCGGATTGTTGTTCACGTCGGAATCCGGCGCGTAAATCCACTGAATGCCGGCGGCGCGCGCTTCGAGCGCGGTGATTTTTCCCATCGTGTACGCGTCTTTGGGGTTGCCCGCGGCGGCCAGCGCCATTGCCGTTGGAAACGACGTTCCTTCATCCAGACGCATGGCCGTGCCGCGTTCAAAATCCGCGCCGAAGAGCAACGGCAACTTCGATTTGGATTGCAGCTGATTCGTCAGGACAGCTGTTGGATACGCCTGGCTCTTCACGATGCCGAGCGGCGACGGTTCCGTGATATTGATAAATCCGCCGACGTGCAACGTTTCCACGTCGCGCATCATCTCTGCATAAGCGGGCGCGTCGGTGGGCGTGAAGCTTCCGTGATACGTCGTAAAAAGAATCTGCCCGACTTTTTCGTCAAGCGTCATTTTGCGGAGAGTCGTCGCCACCCATTGCGCGGCCGCCGGGGATAACTTTTGCAAGCTCCGCGCGGGCGCCGCGTTTCGTTTTGCATTGGCCGCTTCATTCGTGGAGAGCGTTGCGGAAGTTTTGCTCTGACTGCGCATCGTGTGGGCCATAAGAGGGAGGAATAAACCAAAAGAAATGAGCAGCAGAACGCTGATACTGCGTCCTTTCATCGAATGTGGGTCCCCCGGTTATCGCCCGGATCCTGCGCCTGTATATAACACACGCACTTCACGCTCACAACGCAACGCCGAACGAAGCGTTCCAGAATATCATTGGTGACGCACTACCGGAGGAAATGCTTTGGCCCAATCCCGCGGCGGACTCATTGGAAAATTCTTGCTGTCATCCTTCTTTGCCTTTGCACTTTGCCTTTCCTCGCACGCCGCCGTAAAACACACGAGACACGGCAGCCGCGTTGCGCGAGTGCAAACGGGACTCGACGTCCTCGAAGCGGAAAAGTTCGCGCCTTTTCGCGGCAAGCACATCGGTCTCATCACCAACCACACCGGGCTTGACGCCCAGGGCCGCTCGACAATCGAAGTCATGTATCGCGCGCCCGGCGTTCAGCTTGTCGCGCTTTTCAGTCCGGAGCACGGCATTTCGGGCAGCGCGGATGACAAAGTCTCCTCCTCAAAAGATCCGACAACCGGCCTGCCCACCTATAGCCTGTACGGCGAATCGCTTCGTCCCACCGACGAAATGCTCGCTGGAATCGACACGCTTGTGTTCGATATGCAAGATGCCGGCGTGCGCTTCTACACCTACACCGTAACGATGGCTTATGCGATGGAGGAAGCCGCGAAACACCACATCGCCTTTTATGTCCTGGACCGGCCCAACCTTTTGGGCGGAGACATTATCGAAGGCCCGATGCTCGATCCCGACAAGACAAATTTCGTCGGCTATTATCCAATCCCAATACGCTATGGGCTGACCATCGGTGAGCTCGCGCAATACTTTAACGGGGAAAATCATATCGGATGCGATCTGCACGTCATCACGATGAAAAACTGGCATCGTAATTATTTTTTCGAGAGCACCGGCATCCGTTGGGTACCGCCTTCACCGAATTTGCGCACCGTTAAAGGCTCGATCCTTTATCCGGGAATTGAAATTTTGCAGAATGCAGGAGTTTCCGTCGGCCGCGGAACAGAGACGCCCTTCGAGGAATTCGGTGCGCCATGGGTCGACGGGACCGACGTCGCTGCCCAGTTGAATGCGCGCCATCTCCCCGGTTTGCGTTTCACCGATCAACCTTTCATTCCTGTTTATGGCCTGCATGCGGGACAACGTTGCGGTGGCGTTGCCATTCGCATCACGGACCGCGCGGCTGTGCGTTCCGTGCGCGCAAGCCTGGAGATCGCCGTTATTTTGCAGAAGCTTTATCCGTCCCAATTCAAATTCGCGAAATTGCTATTCCTTCTCGGCAACGCGGACACCGTCAGCCAGCTCGAGGCCGGCGTCGCGCCAGAGCAAATCGTCGCGAGTTGGTCCGCCGCGCTGGCAAGTTACGACGAAACACGCCGCAAGTATTTTCTCTACAAGTGATTACGCCTGGCGAGTTGTGGGCGGGACAAGGCCGCTCCGCTTGCGTCTTTCTTGTGATAGAGTCCCCCCATGCGAGTCGTGTCCTTGCTGCCTTCAGCGACGGAAATATTGTTCGCGCTGGGCTTCGACAAAGAAGTTGTTGGCGTGAGCCATGAATGCGACTTCCCACCGCAGGCGCGGACGAAGCGCGTGGTGATTCATTCGCGGCTGCCGCACGATGCGGCGCCTGCGGAGATCGACAGGCTGGTGCGCGAGTATGTTTCGCGCGGCGAGAGCCTTTATTCCGTGGATGCCGAAGCACTCGTGGAGTTGGCGCCGGATTTGATTATTACGCAAGACTTGTGCCAGGTTTGCGCGGCTTCGCCGGACGATCTGGCTGCGACACTTGCACGATTTCCTCGGCGGCCGGAAGTACTTTGTTTGAATCCGCAAGATCTTGGCGATGTGTGGCGCGACATTTTGTGGGTTGGTGAAGCAACCTGCCGCGGACACGAAGCAGAAGCTTTGTTGAAGAAAATTGGAACGCGCATTGGCGAACTCGAATGCCGGCTCGATGATGTAGAAAGCCGTCCGCGCGTCGCGATTCTCGAATGGCTCCAGCCCTTTTATGTAGCGGGGCATTGGGTGCCGGAAATGATCGAAATTGCGGGCGGCAAAGATGTGCTTGGGCGGAAGCGGACGCCTTCGTTTCGCGTGACCGCCGAAGATGTAATTGATGCCGCGCCGGATATTCTCTTGATAGCGCAGTGCGGCTATAGCGCGCAGCAGGCGCGCGACGAATACCGCGCGATGACTTTTTCGGAAGAGTGGAGCGCGATTCCTGCGGTGCGCAATTCGCGCGTGTACGCGATGGACGCCAGTGGATATTTTTCGCGCCCCGGGCCCCGCCTGATCACAGGAATCGAAGCGCTGTCAAAAATTCTCCATCCGGAGATTGCGGTCAGTCCGGAAGCGAGGAGCGTTGCGATTCCCATCGCTTCGCCGGTGACCAGTTTTCCGTCGTCGCTTCGCGCCTCGGCTTAGGATTGCCCTGCCTGGGCGGGGCAAGTCCCGCCCCTACACTTATACGACAGCCTCTTGCATTGCGCGTTTGTTGTGGACATACCTGTTCTTCAGAGCAGTTGACATCTCTTGCGGCTATATATAAGAATCCTATACATAGGGAGAGTTTATGATTGCTCCGGGAATCAAACGCGGGACGGCCGAACTGGCGGTACTGAGCGTGCTTGAAGACGGTCCGCTTCATGGGTATGAAATGGCGCGGCGCATCGAAGAGCAGACGCAGGGCTCGCTGCGATTTACGCTGGCGTCGTTGTATCCGCTGCTTTACCGGCTGGAAAAACGCGGCTGGGTGCGCGGCGCCTGGGAAACCAGCGGGGCGGGACGCCGGCGACGCTGCTACCGGCTCACTCCTCAGGGGAAGAAGGAGCTTTCGCCCATCCGCAAGGAATGGGCCGAGCTGTTTCGCGCGTTGAAGCGGCTCACCAAGGTGTCGCATGCCTGATTGGAACGCGCTCGTGCGCGAAAGGCTCGCTGGTCTTTTTCTTGAGCAGGATGAGAGGGGCGAAGTCATCGCGGAACTCGCGGCCCATCTCGAGGAAAGTTTTGAGGAGTTACGCCGGCAAGGATTGGCGGAAGGGGCTGCCGTCACTCGCACTCTGTTGCAGGTGAAGGATTGGCAAGACCTTCGGCGGAAAATTCAGGCTGCACGAAGGAAGGAGAACATCATGTCTAATCGCGTCAGGCAGTTTTGGCTTCCAGGGTTCGCGACCTTATTCTTGTCGACGATTCTTCTCGCGTTGACGGAGATTTACGGTCCCAAGCCCTGGATTATGTCCTGGGGCCATCCTCCCGTCGAATTGCTTTATATTCCCTGGTTGTTTTGCTTGCCGTTTGTCGGAGCGGTGGGTGCCTATCTTTCCTATCGCGCGGGCGGTTCCGGTCGTGCGATCTTTCTCTCGACGATTTTTTCTGCTCTGCCGTTTCTTGCATCGATCGTGGTGGTCCTCCCGGTCAGTTTGATCTTCGACCATTTTATTGCGCACAACATTGCGCCGATGGCTCTCGTATTGGCTCTGCTCGGCTGGGTCTTGATTCCGGCAATGGCCCTTCTTGCGGGTGGCCTGCCTGCGCAATTTCTGCTTATGCGTGGTCTAGGCTCTCGACGTGTCGTCGGTCGCTGAGATGTTCCGGCTCCAGTAGCGGTAGAAGGGAAGGCCGGCGAGGATGAGGAGGAGGCCGATGGAGGAGCGGCCGGGGCGGTCGAGCCAGATGTTGAAGGTTAGGGCGAGGGCGCCGGCTACGAAGATGGCGGGGACTACGGGGTAGCCCCAGCAGCGATAGGGGCGGGGCATGTCGGGCTCGGTGCGGCGGAGACGGAAGAGAGCGACGACCGCGAGGCCGTAGAAAATCCAGCCCGCGAAGATGAAGAGATTGGTCAGCTCCTCGAACGTGCCGGTGAGAGCCATCAGGCAGGATAGAACGCATTGAAAAATCAGGGAACGTGCCGGGGTGCGATATTTGGGATGAACACCATCGGCGATTTTGAAGAATATGCCGTCGCGGGCCATGGCGTAGGCGGGGCGAGCGCCGCTTAGAACGGAAGAATTCATGGTGCCGAGCGCGCTGATGATCATGGCGATGGTGATCCACGCGGCGGCGGCGGGGCCGGCGACGTGTTGCACGACGTCAGAGGCGATGTGCGGCGATGAGGCAACGGATGAAAAGGGAAGAACCTTGAGGCAGGCGGCGCTGAAGAGGAAATAGATTGCTGCGACGAAAGTGACGCCGCCGAACATCGCCCGCGGGAAATTTCGTTGAGGATTTTGCACTTCGGAGCCGACGAGATTTAAGTCTTCCCAGCCGTCGTAAGCCCACAAGGCAGCGGCGAGGGCGGCTAGAAACGCGCTAATTACGCCGCCGTTTAGAGCATGCGGCCAGATAGGATCGGGCGCGTGCGGCGGGCCTGCAGGTGCGAAAAACGCAACACCAATCACAATCACTACCGACGTGATTTTTATAGCGGTGAGAAAAACCTGCACGGCGCCGCCTAGGCGGACGCCGAGATAATTGATGCCGGTCATGGCCACGATCCAGAGAACGGCGAGAGGCTGCGCCCAGGTGAAGACGAAATCGTAGGGCTTGATCCAGCCAGTTAACCCGGGGATGGCGATGTGGAACGTGAAAATGGGGACGGCGACGACGGGGAGAAGGAAACTCATGAAGCGCATGAGTCCGGCGGCGATGGACGCGAGAGAACTGGGACGGCCGACGATGGCGTGCATCCAGCCGAAAAGAAAGCCCCAGGCGGGGCCGAAAGCGCGGCGCAAATAGGCGTATTCTCCGCCGGCTTCGGGGATGGCGGCACCGAGTTCGGCGAAAGAGAGCGCGCCGAAGAGGGAGAGGATCGCGCCTACGATCCAGGCGGCGAAGACGACGCTGACGGTACGGCCTTCGCGGGCCATTTCGGCGGGCTTTAAGAAGATGCCGGTGCCGATCATGGTGCCGACGACGATGGCGCCGGAAGCCCAGGCGCCCAGGCCGCGGATTAGATCTAGACGTTTTTCTGGCATGAGCACCTAATCGAAAGCTTCCTCAAAATTCATCATTGGCACAGAAGGGCACGATATATCGTGCCCCTACAAAAACGTGCATGAAAATTTCATGTGGGTGCGACTTCATTTTTTAGCGCGCGGCTTACGGCGCTGCCGACGAAGAATGTGACGGCTGCGCCGACTAAGACGTACCACGTAAAGGCTATTTCCGTATAGCGCCAAACGCAAAGAATGGTGGCCAGGCCAAGGAACATACCGGCGAGAGCGCCCATGGCGGTGGCTTTGCGGTCCAGCGTGCCGAGAAGAAAAAGGCCGAGGAGGCTGCCGAAGGGGAGGGAAGCTACGGTTAAGCCTGCTTCGAGAAGCGGCCCCCACTGGATGAAACCGAATGCCATGAGGATTAGGCCCCACACTAACGTCATGCGGCGCGAGAGGCGAAGGAATTGGACAGAGTCGGCGGAGCGGCCACGCAACGTGGAAAAGTCGAGGACGCTGCTTGCGGCGAGGGAATTGAGCGAGCCGCTGGCGTTGGACATGGCGACGGCGATGATGGAGGCGAGGAGAAGGCCGGCGAGGCCGGTGGGCATTTCGCGGACGAGGAAGAGAGGGAGGATGCGGTCGGGGCGGTCGCCAGGTGCGAGGAGCGGCGTGTGTTGGGCGAAGACGTAGAGCAGGACGCCGATCAAAAGAAAAATCGTGAATTGGATGAGGACGATTACGCCGCTGGTGAGGAGGGCGTTGCGACTGTCGCTTTCGTTGCGCGCGGCTAGGAGCCTTTGGACGATGGTTTGGTCCGTGCCGTGGCTGGCCATGGTGAGGAATGCGCCGCCGATGAGGCCGGACCAAAATGTATATTTTGTGGCGAGATGGAACGAAAAATCGAGGAATTGGAGTTTATGGCCGGCAGTTGCAGCGACTTGCGCGACTTCGGTCCAGCCACCTGGAATGCGATGAAGCAAAATCCAGAAGGTGACGGCGCTGCCGGTCAAATATAAAAGAAGCTGCGCGACGTCAGTCCAGATGACGGCTTTCATGCCGCCTTCGAAGGTGTAGAGAATGGTGAGGGCGATGACGATGACGATGGCGAGGTGCTCGGATGTGCCGAGGACGACGCTGACGACAAGCGCGATAGCGGAAACGCGGACGCCTTCGGCGATGGCGCGGGTGATAAGAAATGTGCTCGCCGCGACGGCGCGCATTTTTTTGCCGAAGCGTTTTTCGATGAGCGCGTAGGCGGTGAGGAACTGGCCGCGGAAATAGCCGGGGAGGAGAAGGAAGACGATGAGGACGCGGCCGATGAGGTAGCCGATGACCAGTTGAATGAAGGTCATGTTTCCGGCGTAGGCGATGGCGGGCGTGCCGATGATGGTGAGCGTGGAGGTTTCCGTGGCGACGATGGAGAGAGAGAGGGCCCACCAGGGTGCGGTCTTGCCGCCGAGAAAATAGTCGAGGCTGACGGCTTCGCGATTTTCGCCGGCAACTTGTTTTTTGCCGCGGCGGAAACGCATGCCTAGCGCGGTTACGGCGAGAAGATAGGCGATGACGATGGCGAGGTCGAGCGGGTGGATGCGCATTAGCGGATCGTTGGGGCGATAAGCTCCCGTTACTCAGAGTTTCTCGATCAAAAAAGTGAACCGAGAATAGTGGCAGGTGCAACGCAGGTCAAGAAATCAGTGCGCGATAAGGATGAGAGACTGGCAATTTGGCCAGGGTCGCGATGCCTCGAGGGCAGGGCGCACGATTGCACACTTTAGTTGCCTCCGCGAATGCATTGGCCGCGATTCTCGCTTATGCTTTTTGTATGCGCTTTGTTTTGGGGTTTGACGGCGGTGGCACGAAGACCGATTGCGTCTTGATGGACGAGTCCGGGAAAATCCTGGCGAGAACGCAAGCGGGGCCTTCGAATCCTCTGCGTGTAGGATTTGGCGCAGCAATTTCCGCGATTCGTGAGGCGGCGCGGCAGGCTGTCGCGCAAACGTCGATGGCAGGTGATTCACGTGCGGCGGCGATTTGCGCTGGTCTTGCGGGAGCGGGACCGCCCGAATCCACCGAAAAGATTCGCGCGCTTCTTGCCGCGGAATTTGCGGAATCGAAGGTTCAGGTTTGCACCGATCTCGATCTCGCGCTGGGTGCGACAATCGATGGGCCGGCGATTGTGCTGTTAGCGGGGACGGGCTCGTTTGCGGTCGGGCGCAATGCGGCGGGCGAAACAGCGCGCGCGGGTGGTTACGGTTCGCAAATCGGGGACGAGGGCAGCGCGTACGACATTGGACGGCGCGCGGTGTTGACGGCGATGCACGAAAACGACCGCACGGGTGCGGATTCGGTCTTGGGGCAGCGGCTTTTGCGCGAGTTGGGATGCGCGGATTGGTCCGGGGTGAAGGCGCGAGCGCAGGCGGCTTCGGACGAAGTTTTTCCGCGGCTGTTTTCCGTGGTTGCGGCGCTAGCGGATTCGTACGAGTCTTCGGTGGGACCAGCGGCAAAGTCTTCGGCGGAAGGCATCTTGCGAGCGGCTGCGTTTGATCTGGCGACGTTAACGGAGAATCTTGCGGAGCGGCTGAAGTTGCGCGACACGAAATTCTTTCTGACGAAAACCGGTGGAATTATCGGGCGCTGCAAGTTTCTCGAGGAGCAAATCGAGGAACGGCTGCGGAAACTCTTTCCGCTGGCGGAGCTTGGAGAGTTGCGAATAACTCCGGCGGAAGCGGCTGCGCGATTGGCGTTGCGGCTGCTGGCCGCCAGTGAGGAAACGAGCGGGGAAGTGGCTGGCGGGAATCCGGCTGGGGACTGAGATGGCAGGCGCGGAAAAAAATATGGAGCGCGCGCTAGCGGCCTCGGGCGAGGAGCTGACGGCTCTGCTTCACCATGCCGACGCGGGAGTTCTGCTGGCGTTGCTCGATAATCCTTCGATCGAAGAAACGCAGCTTTGCATTCTGCTGGAACGAAAAAATCTGCCGGCGGAAATACTCGAAGAAGTGGCGCGGCGGAAACCGCTGTTGAAGAATTATCGCGTGAAGCGCGCGCTTGTGTTTCATCCGCGGACGCCGCGGCTCGTCACCATGCGGCTGTTGCGCGACCTTTACTTGATGGACGTCGTGCAGCTCACACTCTTGCCTGGGATTCCCACGGAATTGAAACGAAACGCGGAAGACCAGCTGGTCTCGCGGCTGCCGCAACTGCCGCTGGGGCAAAAAATCACGCTGGCGCGGCGCGGACCTGCGCGCCTTGCAGGCGCGCTGCTCGCCGAAGGGCACGCACAAATCGTGGCAATCGTCCTGGACAATGCCTATCTGACAGAAGCGCAAGTTTTGAAAGTGCTTTCGCGCGAAAAACTGCCGCCGGTGATCGTTCAGGAGATCGCGCGGCACCGCAAGTGGTCAATTACCTACAACGTGCGGCTCGCGCTGGTCCGGCATCCGTCTTCTCCGTTGGCTACGGTGCTCGCTTATTTGCCGGAGCTGACGGTTTCTGATTTGCGCGAATTGGCTTCGCCGGGAATCGTTGCGGAGAGTCTGCGCAAATATCTACAGGCGGAAGTGCAACGACGGATTCGCGCGGGAGAAAAGTCGAGGCAGAGAGACGATACGTCTGACTTGCCGACTACTTCCGAGCAGAACTAAGGAGCATGCTGCGTTCTAGAATTCGGGTGGCCATTTCGAGAGAGTGCTTTGCAAAGGAGCAATTGGATCGGTAGGCCGAATTGACCGCTGGATATAGCGGCCGGATTGGCGGGAACAAAACATCCGGTTCCGGCGTCGTATGGGAATGCCAGCAGCAGGCGTATGCTTAAGACGATCTAGCGGCAAGACCAGTGCAGCGACACACCTTGGGATTGGGATCCTTGGCAGGGGGGCTCTCCAGGTCGATGGGCAGTGGGGACCATATTTCCCGGCGTTCGGACCGCCGCTGGGCACCGCGGTATTCGTTTCGCGCCAACCTCGAAATCGAGTGGGGCTCCGCAGTTCTGCGCGCCAGCACGCGCGACATCAGCTCGAATGGGATGTTCATCGAATCGCCCGATCCCTTGTGGATTGGCGCAGGGTTTACGGCACATTTGGTGTTGGACAGGCCGGTCAAGGTGAATTGTTCGGTGAAGCGCATCGAACCAGGCCGGGGCATGGGCGTTTCCGTGACGCTTGCCGAAGAGCCGCACGAACAACGCTATCAAGATCTTCTCGAGACCCTCTCCAAGACAGGTACGTAAGCTCGACTTATACTATGCTTGCTGCGCCGCGGTTTTGCTTGGGCGCCGCGGGCAGCGTGAAATTGAGCTTGGCTCCGGCATTCCTGACGTTTCTCGCCTGGAACGACGAGGCGTTTGGAATGGCGTTCGAGGTGGTATGACCAGATGTGCTGATTGCGGCTCACCGCGTACCGCAGACCAATGTCCCTCTTGCGGTTTGACATCCGTCGCCGCGGAATTGCTGTTCCGGCGGCGGCTGGTGTCGCGAACCGCGATCTTTCTCGTAGGCTCGCTAGCGTTCCCTTACGTAAGCCAAATTTTTCCTCCGCTGGATCTGGATTTGATGCTGGTGTTCTTCGGATTGCTATTTTTCCTGGCGCTGGCCATCGCGGTTGTCCTCGAGAGCCGTGCGCGGCAGCACAAGGAGTTGGAGGTGCTCAAGCGCATTTACTCGGGATTCATACCGTTGCCGTGGATTCTGGTGGCGACGCTTTTTTTGAACGGTAAACTCGATTCGCAGAAGCATTTGGAATACTACCCAACTGTCGTCGTGAGTAAATTCAATATGAAGGGCATTGTGCGCGGGAGCAGGCGATTGCTAGTGCATTCGTGGCGGCCTGGGCAGCACGTCGAGCGGCTGGCGGTGGATGCGGATGATTTCGATCGGTTTCAGGATGGAGATACGGTGACGGTGGCGGTGGGGCCGGGAGCGCTGGGGATTCCGTGGTATTACGGGGTGTACCGGCGATGAGCGTTGTTAGCGGTAGTGGGGGAGAAGAGCACAGGCTAAGCCCGTGCCACGTTTTTCTAGTAGTTGGGTTTGCCGTCGGGCTTGAGTGGTAAATTAATGTCCAGGTAGTGGCCGTTCTTGCCGAAGCGAAAGCGGATGCGACGAACCATCAAGCCGGCGTCGCGCATTTTCCAGTCAGAAATCTCAATGGGGTCACTGGGAAGGTCGGAGAGCGACCATTCCACATTGTCGCCCTGCGCCTTCACGGTTTGCGGATCGATCTCATAGACTTCGCCCTCTTTTAGGTCCAGATAGAGAAAGCGTTTCCACAATTTCACAAGCAGCGCATCGCGCTTTTCCGAGTGGTAGATATTCCAGGATTGCGGGGCCTCGTCGTTGAAGCGCACGATGGCGAACTGCACGGGCTTCCAGAGGGCCTTTTCGCCCGCGGGAATTCCCGTCGACGGGTAGCCGCCGAGGGTGAGAAGCAAAAACGACGCAAGAAAACGCAGGGCCATAAATTCAATTATGCCGGCAAAACCCAAATCACCGTCATCGTGACCGAAACTATACATCCCGGCCATCTGAGTTTGCCTTTGGCTGGTAAGCTAAAAAGGAATCCAACGGCACCAGTGCATGATCCCAATCCGTCGAACGGGGTCGCATCGTAGAATCGGGTTCCTCCGAGCAGACCCCGAATCATGAGTGCGTACCAGAGCGCGAGGGAGATTCCCCCTAAGCTAAAGGCGACCAGGGCCAATCGGCTTCTCCATTTCGGAGTTTCAAATCTCGGCTCAGATTTCCACCAGCGCATCGCAGCCCACCCAAGTGCGAGAGGAGTGAGAACTGAGCACAACAGGTAAATTAGGCCGAGAGCTATCATTATTCTTTCGCTCAGATCGACGTCATACACTCACTTCGCTGAAGGATTTGTCGAGGAGGCGGATGGCTTCGTCGACGTCGGGTTTGGTGGTGTTGAGCATGGGAGCAAGGCGGAGGACGTTGCCCATGAGGCCGCCCTTGCCGATGAGGAGACCGTTGTCGCGGGCGCGTTCCATGACTTGAGTGGTTTGCGCGGGGGCGGGCTCTTTCGTTTTGCGGTCTTTTACAAGTTCGAGGGCTTGCATGAGGCCCATGCCGCGGACGTCACCGATGAGCGGATATTTTTGTTGAAGTTCTTCGAGCTTGGCGCGGAAATAATTGCCGACGGTGTGGGCGTTTTCGCGGAGGTCTTCTTCTTCGATTAGCTCGATCGTGGCGCGGGCGGCGGCGCAAGTGACCGGGTTGCCGCCGAACGTGGAGATGTTCAGCCCTTGAAAGCCGGCGGCGATCTCTGGAGTGGTGACCGTGAGACCGACGGGGGCGCCGTTGGCCATGCCTTTTGCGCTGGTAATAATGTCTGGCGTCACTTCCCACTGCTCGATGCCAAACCATTTCTTACCGGTGCGGCCCCAGCCAGTTTGCACTTCGTCGGAGATGAAGAGGCCGCCGTACTTTTTCACGATGCTGAAAACAATCTTGAAATATTCCTTTGGCGGGGTGATGAAGCCGCCGACGCCTTGGATCGGCTCGGCGATGAAGGCGGCAATGTTGCCGCTGGTACCGGTCTGGATAAGATTTTCCACGTCGCCGGCGCACGCGACTTCGCATTCTGGATATTTCAGGTGCAACGGGCAACGGTAGCAGTAAGGATTGATGGCATGCGAGACGCCAACGCTGATGACGGCGGCCCTGCGATAGGGCGCATGCGCGGTGACGGACCTGGCGAGAGCCGACCCGCCGGAATAGGCGTGGCGGAGGGCGACCACGTCAAAACTGCCAGTGGCCATGCGCGCCAGGATAATCGCGGCTTCGTCGGCTTCGCTGCCGGAGCTAGTAAAGAAACTCGATTGAAGATTCCCGGGAGTGATTTGAGCGATTTTTTCGGCGAGCGCGACGATTTGTTCATTGGGATAAAGAGTGGAGAGGTGCTGGAGTTTGTTGACCTGGGCGTTGATCTTGCTGGTGACTTTAGGATTACAGTGGCCCACGGAGACGGTCAGGATGCCGCCGAAAAAGTCCAGATATTTGCGGCCTTCGATGTCCCAGACGTGCTGCATTTCGGCGTGGTCGGCGACGAGCGGATGCTGGTAGTAGTTGGTGACGGAGGGCCAAATGTATTTTTTGTGTTTGGCGACGATTTCTTCGCTGCGGGACATCGTTGATGGGATGGGTTTTGCGGGCGTGGTCATGGGCGTTTCCTAGGCGTTAGATTTGTGCTGTTTGAGTGTACGACGCGCTGAAACGTCCAGCAAGCTTATGCGACCCCGCAGAGGTGTACTGATTGACGTTTACCGGAAAACAGTATACGCTGAATCCGTGATCCGTTCCTTTTGCAGCGCGGATTCTGAACGCCTTTTCCGGCGGGAAACTGTGCTTCGGTTCAAGTCTATTGAGCGGCAAGCTCTACGGAAGCTGGATATGCTGGACGCTGCGCCGGACATCCGGACACTCGCGACTTTGCCAGGGAACAGGCTGGAAGCGTTGAAAGGTGATCGAAAGGGCCGCTACAGTATCCGTGTTAACGACCAGTGGCGTATTTGTTTTGTCTGGTTACAAGGTCACGCCTACGAAGTCGAGATCGTGGATTATCACTAGGAGAGTTCGATGGCAAAGAAAATCAAACCAGTGCATCCGGGCGAGATCCTGCGGGAAGAGTTCATGGCCCCGCTGAAACTGAGCATGAACCGGATGGCGATGGACTTGCGTGTTCCTGTGACGCGGATCGCCGACATCGTCCACGAGCGGCGCGGGATTACGGCGGACACGGCGCTTCGTTTTGCACGTTACTTCCAGAATGCTCCGGTGTTTTGGATGAATCTCCAGATTCGCTATGATCTGGAGGTCGCTGAAGATGAAATCGCGGTCAAGGTTGCACGTGATGTGAGACCTTTGGAAGTCCCCGCTAACTAGGCTTGACTGATCGCAGAAGTGCGTCCCCGTCAGAGTAGCCTGTGGCCTCCAGTTTTATTCCTCCGGCCGATTTCGGATTTTCTTGGCACCTAACGCTCTGAATTCCTGGCGCATCAGAAGAGGGGAGTTACAGTTCGTCTTGCGCGGAAGCATATGCGAAGACAGGAGAAGAATGATGCCGAAGATGAAGGTAGCGGTGGTTGTGAAGCCGGGAGCGGATTTTGAGATTCAGGAGCGGGAGATGCCGCGGCCGGGATTCGGCGAGGTGCGAATTAAGGTGCAAGCGTGCGGGATTTGTTTCAGCGATCATCTCGTAAAAGACGGACTGTGGCCGGGAATCGTGTATCCGCGAGTGCCGGGGCACGAAGTTGCCGGCGTGGTGGATGAAGTGGGCGAGGGCGTGACGGAGTGGAAGAAAGGGGATCGAGTGGGGAGCGGTTGGCACGGAGGGCACGATTTTGTGTGCGAGTTTTGCCGGCGAGGGGATTTTATTAAGTGCGAGAAAGCAGCGATCACGGGCATTACGCGCGACGGGGGATATCAGGAATACATGCTGGCGAGGCACGAAGCGGTGGCTCGGATACCCGAGGATCTGGATGCCGCGGAAGCGGGACCGCTGCTGTGCGCTGGTGTTACGACGTTTAATTCGCTGCGGCACAGCGGAGCGAGAATGGGCGACTTGGTTGGCGTGCAGGGAATCGGGGGATTGGGACATTTGGGAATTCAGTACGCGGCAAAGGCTGGGTATCGTGTGGCGGCGATCGGACGCGGGCCAGAGAACGCGGGATTGGCGAAGAAACTGGGAGCGTCCGTTTACATTAATTCCACCGCGACAAATCCGTCGGACGAGTTGATGAAGATGGGAGGCGCCAAGGTGATTCTGGCCACAGCGCCGAATGCGAAGTCGATCGCGGCGTTGATCGGTGGGCTCGGGGTAGGCGGGAAATTACTCGTTGTGGGCGCGCCGTTTGAGCCGATGGAAGTCTCGGCGGTAGCGCTGCTTTCAGCGCGTCGAGATATCCAGGGGTGGCCCAGCGGATCGGCGATGGATTCCGAGGATACGCTGCGATTTTCATCGCAATCGGGCGTGAAGGCGATGATCGAAAAATATCCGCTTGAAAAAGTGAACGAAGCGTTTGTGCGAATGATGAGCGGGAAAGCGGAGTTTCGCGTGGTATTGACGATGTAGGGAGAACGACCTGAGCGCACGGGCAGGAGACCAGAACGCGAAAACCGGGATCAGCAGAATGAAGATTCGAGCGGCAACCGCAAGCGACGACGATGCGATTTGGAAGATCCTCGAACCGGTGGTTCGCGGCGGAGACACATATACTTTGCCGGAAGACATGAGGCGCGAGGACGCTTTGGCGTATTGGAACTCGCCGGGGCACGAGGTGTTCGTCGCGGAGGAAAACGGGGAGGTTCTCGGGACGTATTATTTGCGCGCGAACCAGAAAGGCGGAGGAGCGCACGTTGCGAATTGCGGTTACATGACTGCGCAGTGGGCGAGCGGGCGCGGCGTGGCGCGGGGCATGTGTCAACATTCTCTGGAGCGCGCAAAGGAGCGAGGATTTCGCGCGATGCAGTTCAACTTTGTGGTGAGCAGCAACGAACGAGCGGTGCGGCTCTGGCAGAGCATGGGTTTCGAGATTGTAGGCAGACTTCCCGGAGCGTTCGCGCACCCAACCCTTGGCGCTATCGATGCGCTTGTGATGTACCGGCAGCTTTAGCCAGCCGCGTGGAAAGCAGCTCGGAAACAAAGCGGGCGTGGATGGCGGGTCCAGTGAAAGATGAGAGGAAATCTCGCCGTGCCAGTCTCGTTTGTGCGATCAGGAAACCAGACGAATCGTCCAGAAGTCGTCGGAAAGATTGCTGTCCGTGAGGTACGTGTAAGGAATCGAGAAATATCCTTTCATTCCCCAACCGGCGCCCCAAGAATTTCTGACGAGAAACCACTGATTTTTGTCGTCGTAGCCAACAGCCATCACGGCATGTCCACCAAGCATTTTTTCCGATGGTGCGGGCATGGGAACGTGGCCCGTTTTTGCGACTTGGGGAGTTTCAAAACTTTGGTACACGGAAAATCCAAAGACAAACGGAAAACCCGATGCCAAACAACCCTTCATCTGGTTCAAAATCTGCGGGACCCGCTGGTAAGAAGTAGCCACGTCCTTGGAAGCATCCGTATAGGCGGCCGGAGGCGGCTTCACGGCGAACTTCGTAATGTTGTAGGGCCAATCGGTCTCCGGGCAAACGCCGGTAGTGGAAACGCTCTTGATGCCATCGCGGATTTGCGCTCCGCTATCGGTCGCGACCGTACCTTCCATGACGCGCTCGTTGTAGTAAATGAAGAGGCGAGAAGGTACAAAACTGGGGAGGCTCTGCTTCATTTGCTCGAATTGAATGGCGCCAGCGATGGAATTGCCCGTGCAACTTCCGAGCTGGCCTTGATTGTAAACGGCTGGACATTTTGGACGCAGGTCGACACTCTCGGGAAGATTTTCCCCGAGAAACCTCTGAGGCGCGGAGTACAGAAAATCGCGATGATCGGGAACATCGGGAAGCCAGCCGTATTTCTTGATGCTATGGTTCCTGGGCAGTCTTGTGGCAGAAGGCATACTGGAGACTCCTTTCATGATGGAAACGCGCAGAGGCCGGCGGCCCGTTCGACGTCAGAGCGGGGATGAGAGCTTCTCAATTTCCTGAGAACCTCACACGATTCCCCGAGAGTGCGGCGAATAGGACCAGCTGACGTTAGAGCAAACAGGGCCGCGCGTGACTGCGAAATAGTGAGTTCTAGGAACGAATCGTTTCACGGGAAAATATCCTGAGGGAACCAAGTGCGGAGCGAAAGTGGCACCGCGAAGCTGGCCAGATACTCCGCAAAGGCTTTGCTACAGCAGGAAGCCTACCGTGCGTATAATGTCGCGGCATGAAATCGAACGGGTCCTATCTCCGGCAAGCCTTCCGCGCGATCAGGCGCGTCTTTCCGCGCTGCAGCATGGTTTCGCAAGCCATCGCATTTAATCTGTTTCTGGCGTTTTTCCCGACGCTGCTGATCGCGGTAGGGTTTGCGACCAGCCGCATCGGGGGACGCACAAGCCTCTTTGATTTAATCCGGGATTTGACGGAGTTTTTGCCGCCGGGAAGCCAGGCGATTGTTTCCGAGTTTTTGGTGAAACGCGGACCGGAGGCGTGGAAAGTAGCACTGATTGGATGGGCGGGAACGCTGTTGGCGGGATCGCAGGTGATGCGGCTGCTGATGGACGGGATTCATCGCATTTACGGGGACGAGGTGCAGCCGGGATTCCTGCAACGGCAGTTCAGAGGATTGTTGCTGCTGATTGCGACGATTGCCCCGCTCCTGGCGGCGGCGATATTAGGCGTTCTCGGGAGACCACTGCGGCATTGGCTGGCGGGTGAATTGGGCGCGCATCATCATCTGCAGGGGTGGTGGGCAATTTTCTTTCCAGCGGCGGCCATCGTGCTGGCGATGGTGGCGCTGACGGTGATTTACCGGGTGGCGCGTCCGGGAACGGAAACTCTGCGAAACGTCTTGCCCGGAGCGATGGTGGCGACGTCGCTGTGGTGGCTTGCGAATGTGATATTCGGGTTTTATGTGCGGCGCGTGCCGTACAGCGTAGTCTACGGGGGACTGGCAGCCGTGATCGGTTTGATGATTTGGTTGCATCTTTCGGCGATCATTGTATTCCTTGGAGCGGCGTGGAACGCGGAGCGGGCAGAGAACCGACGAGGCGCTGCGTAGGCTTTGCAAATCGGATGAGCGTGCGAACAAGCAACATGATTGAACGACTGGTTCGTGTGGAATGTTATTCGGGGCAGAGAGCGGACGAGCGGCCAGTGAGAATCGTATTCGAAACGCAAACATTGGAGATTGCGGAAATGGAAGACCGCTGGTACTCGCCCGGCGCGACTTATTTTCGCGTACTTGCCGAGGACGGGGACCGCTACGTCTTGCGGCATGATGACGCGCAGGATGTCGGGAGCCTGACGGCATTTCGCGCGGCGGGCAAACGCGTTGACACAAAAATTAACGGAAGCGTATAGTCATTTCGCGAGAGTGATGAAGAGTTCCCCCCGTAGTGTCGGCTGCCCACTGAGCCGGCGGTGCCTGCGGATACGGATCAGAGAAGGAAAGGGATGTCCTACCTACCGAAGTTCCCGTTAGCGCGGATTTCGTGGTGTGTTTTCCTGGTGTTGCTGCAGGCCAGCGTGAACGCTACGGTTCAGGCGCAAACGCCGGCCGCACCAGCCGCTCCCGCTGCCAGCATTGCTGTTCAGGCTCCTGCACAGCCCGCGAAGCCGCAAGAGCCGAGTTCCAACGACAACGCGGAAGTGTCGAGCCACGATACGGCTCCCACGTTCAAAGTTCGAGTAAACCTTGTGCTGGTGAGAGTGGTGGTGCGCGATCAGCAAGGGCATGTAGTGCCGGACTTGCACAGGGAAGACTTTCTACTTTCCGACAACCGCAAGCCGCAGACGATTTCCACGTTCAGCGTGGAGACCCCGGAAACGCATATCGTCGCCGCCACGACGAGCACAGATGCAAATGCTCCCGCCGACCCAGCCGCGGTGAAGGCCGCCGCCGCGTTGCCGCAGAGATTTGTTGCGCTGGTGTTCGACGACCAGCACCTGAACATCTCGGACGCAATGTTTGTGCGGAACGCGGCAAACAAGTTTTTTAGCGCGCTGGCGGCTTCCGATCGAATCGGAATCTACTCGACCTCGGGCCAATTCACCGTGGAATTTACGAGCGACCGCGAGCAATTGCGCAAAGCTCTGCTGCAGATTGTGCCTCGTTCGCCCACTGCCGGAATTCATGATTGTCCGGATATCAGCTATTACATGGCCGACCTTATTCAAAACAGAGAAGATACGCAGGCCCTGGCGGTGGCGACGGAAGACGCGGTGCAGTGCGCGTTCCAAGGCGACGAAACGCAGAAACTTGCAGCGGCATCCCTGGCGCAGTCGACGTCGATGACGGTGCTTGGGAGAGAAGATTCCTCGACGGAGTACGCGTACCGGCATATGGAAGATATCATGCGGCGGCTGGCGTCGATGCCGGGACAACGCGTCATGGTGTTCGTCTCTCCGGGCTTCATCCCTTCGACTCTGCAGGTGGAGACAAGCGCACTGGTGGATCGCGCAACCAAGGCGAATATCGTGATTAACACAATCGACGCGCGGGGATTGTACACGCCGGACATGGGAGATATCAGCGACCCTTACAGAGACCCGCCTAATCTCATTGGAGTCAAGGATTCCTATCGCGTGGCCGGGCAATCCGCGCAGGAAGACATTCTGGGCCAGCTCGCGGATGGCACGGGCGGGACTTTTTTTCATAATCGGAACGACGTGGATGAAGGTCTGCGCGAGGCCGGAGCCGCGCCGCCGATCACTTATCTTTTGGGATTCTCGCCGCAAAACCTGAAGCTGGACGGGAGTCTGCACACTCTGAAGGTTTCTTTCGCGCACAAGACCAATTACAAAATCCAGGCGCGTCACGGGTATTTCGCACCGCGGCATGTGGTCGATCCGATTGAAGCCGCAAAACAGGAGATTCAGGAAGCGCTCTTTTCGCAGGACGAAATTCGCGACTTGCCGGTGGATTTGCACACGCAATTCTTTAAAACGACCAGCGACCAGGCGCGGCTGGCGGTGATCACGCATGTGGATATCTCGGCGGTGCACTTCCGGAAGGCCGACGGGCGCACGCGAGACGACTTGACCGTGGCAACGGCGATCTTCGATGAGAACGGAAACTACGTGACAGGCGGAGAAAAAATAATCGAGATGAAGCTTCTGGACCCAACGTACGACCGGCTAATTCGGTCAGGTCTCAATTTGAAGTCGAGTTTCGACGTGAAGCCGGGCAGTTATCTTGTGAGACAGGTGGTGCGTGACTCGGAGGGAGCGCAGTTAGCGGCGCGCAACGGCGCCGTAGTCATACCGAATTGATGGGGGAAGAAATGAATACGAGAAAGAACCGTGGTCTTGGAACCTGGGGTTGGTTTGCCGTATTCACGGCCGGGTTATCGTGCGTATTTTTGGGGCAGCTTGTTGGCCAGACACAGGCAGCGCAAGCACCTGCTCCCGCTGCGGCAGCGGCTCAGGCACCGGCTGGAGCGATGATCAAATCGGAATCCAAGCTGGTGCTGGTGGATGCGGTAGTGACGGACAAAAAAGGCGATTACGTCCACGACCTGACGCAGAACGATTTCAAGGTATACGAAGACAACAAGGAACAAAGCGTGGCGAGTTTTTCGTTTGGGGCCGATCCGGCGATTCAGGCGCAGAAACAGAAAAGATATTTAATTTTGTTTTTCGATAACTCGACGATGGCTGCGCCAGATCAGATTCAGGCGCGAGCCGCGGCGAAGAAGTTCATCGACGGCAACGCGGGGCCTGACCAGCTGATGGCCATCGTGGATTTCGGCGGGACTTTGCGAATCGTCCAGAATTTTACGGCGAATGCGGACTTACTGCAGGCGGCGGTGAGCGGAGCGAAGAGTTCGTCCGTGAACCCCAACGCCCAGGCTCCCGTCGAGGTAGCTTCGGCAGGATTGTCCCCAACGTCCGGACCAACACCATTCTCTTCGCCGTTTTCGTCGATGAACAACGCGGAAGCGGATTTCGGGGCGCGAAGCATGCTGCTGTCGCTGCGAAGTCTGGCCAAGAATCTGCGCGGAGTCCCTGGGCGGAAGATGGTGGTGCTATTTTCCGCGGGGTTTCCGCTGACCAATGAGAGCGAGTCTGAATTGACGGCGACGATCGACGCCTGCAACAAAGCGAATGTGGCGATCTATTCGGTGGATGTGCGCGGGCTGCTGGCTACGTCTCCTGGCGCGAGCTCGCAGCTCCAGCCTCAGGACGAAGGCAAGAGGGCCGTGACCGTTGCCGAGCGCAACGACGAGAGAAACGATTACGATGGAGCGCACTTCGCGCTGGCTTCCTATTCCGTTTCTCTGTTTGAACCCCAACGCCCGGGCGGCGGTGGCGGAACCGGAGGAACAGGTGGAACGGGCGGAACTGGAGGAACGGGCGGAGGCGGGACTGGCGGCCGGGGCGGAACTGGAGGCACCGGAGGCACCGGAACGGGAGGGACTGGCGGTCGTGGCGGGACAGGAGGAACAGGAGGGACTGGCGGTCGAGGAGGAACAGGTGGGACGGGCGGCGGAACCACGGGGCGCGCGGGAGGCTACACGAATACCAATAATCCAAACTCGATCTATTCGCAGCCGAGGTCCATCGTCCCCCAATTCCCAACATCTGCCACGACGAATCAACAGATTCTTGCGGCCCTTGCAGAGGGAACGGGCGGATTCACCATTTTCAACACCAACGACTTATTGGGAGGGCTCGAGAAGATCGGGCGCGAGGCGAACGAGTTTTATATTCTGGGCTACGTGCCGCCGGAGACGGCGGAGGGAAGCTGCCATACGCTCAAGGTGAAAATGGAACGCGGCGGCTTGCACGTGAGGTCGCGAAGCGGTTACTGCAACACGAAGTCGACGAATGTTTTGGAAGGCACTCCCGTGGAAAAGCAACTGGAGGCGCGTGCAACAGGAACGCAGACGGGAACGATGAAGGGCCCGTTTGAAGTACCTTATTTTTACACGGCGCCTAATGTGGCGCGAGTGAACCTGTCCATGCAGATCCCTTCGAACACGGTGCAGTTCAGCAAGGAGAAGGGAAAATATCATGCCAGCCTGAATGTGCTGGGGATAGCGTACAAGCCGGATGGAACGATAGGGGCGAAGTTCAGCGACACCGTCAATATGGATTTAGAGAAAGACGAAATGAAGGTGTTCGAGACGAAGCCGTATTCTTACGAAAACCAGTTCGATGCGGGAGCGGGGACATACAAACTGGAGGTGGTAGTTAGCTCCGGTGGCGACACTTTCGGGAAATACGAATCGCGGCTGCAAATCGATCCTTACGATGGCAAGGAATTCAGCCTGGGAGGAGTGGTCCTTTCGAACTCGATGCAAAAGCTCACGGATATTCCGATGGGGCTCGATTCCGTGTTGTTGGAGGACCGCACACCGCTGGTGGTGAAAGGAATGCAGATCAATCCGTCTCCAAGCAATCAATTCAAGAAGACGGACAATGTGGCGTTGTACACGGAGATTTACGAACCGCTGCTGGCTTCCGCGAATCCCCCGGAGGTCGCCGCGGGCTACGCGATTCTGGAGCGGGCCACAGGCAAGGTCCTCTTTAAGACTGGTGCAGTTCAATTGGGCGATTACGTACAAAAAGGCAGCCCGATGGTTCCCCTGGGACTGGATGTCAAAGTGAAGGATTTGGCTCCGGGGAATTACAGCTTGGTGATGATGGCGATCGACGGCGCCGGACATCACGCTAAGAACCGGGTCGTGGATTTCGACATTACGGAATAAACAGCACTCAAGGCCGGGAGTGCGCCGCGCGATGACGACCTAGGCAGCAGGCTGATGGGAGGCACTGCCTGATTCCGCGAGCAGGCTTCGCAAAACAAACCAGCAATTCGCGGGACGCTCCGAGAGGCGCCGCATAAAATACGGGCACCAATCGGTGCCAAAGGGCACGTAGACTTGAAGCGTATCACCCGCGGAGCGGACTTGTTCCTGAAGATCCCGGCGAATCCCATAGATCATCTGAAATTCGTAGCGAGATTTTTCGAGCTTTAGCCGGGTGGCCTCGGCTTGCGCGTGCGCGACCATGTTCCAATCATGGGAAGCAATGGCGGGTAAGAATATGCCTTGAGCGGCGCCTTCGAGCAGAAGAGTGGTCAGCTTCTTATAGTTGGCGTCGACATCGCTCTTTTGCTGGAGGGCGATTTTTTTCGGTTCGCGATAGGCGCCTTTGACCAGGCGAATTTTCGGTTTGATGGGCGCTAGCCGCTGCAAATCTTTCTCGGTGCGGAAAAGGTAGGCTTGCATGGCCAGCCCGCAATTTCCGAGCTCGCGTTGCACGTTTTCAAAAATATCGAGGGTGGCGTCCGTGTAGGCGCTGCCTTCCATGTCCATTTCGATAGTTCGGCCGAGAGCGGCGGCGCGAGCAGCGATTTCGCGAGCCATGGATTGGCAAAGCTGTTTGTCGATGTCCAGGCCAAGCTGGGTCAGCTTGATGGAGATGTTGCCGCCGAGATTCTTGGCATGCAGTTCTTCCATCATGCGGATGTAGCTGGAGCAGACTTCGCGGGCGGCGGCTTCACTGGTGACGTTTTCGCCGAGATGGTTGAGGCTGACGTTGCGGCCCTGGGAGCAGAGTTGCTGGCTCGCGGTGAGTGCGTCGTCGAGGGATTCGCCGGCGACAAAACGCCGAGCGAAACCGTATTTCATACCACGGCGCGCGATGCGGTCCGTGACACTGCGCTTGGTGGAGAGCCAAAAGATAAAGTTGCGAACCAGCACGGGACCTCCCATGAGAAGCCAGAGAATAAGGGTAGAGCGAACGTGCGTCAATAGTGGCAGAGGCGTAGGTGAAGATTTGCCGGCGCTATCCTTTGAGGATTGAATCGCTTAGGACGGGGCTGTACGAAGGGGCAAAGTAGGGTTCGACACTGGCCGTTTAGGGGTGCAACTTCCGGGCAATTGGGGGGTTATTCTATGGAGTCCTAGGTGTTTGCAGCGCACTTCGTCCGGCAGGAGATAGTCATGAGCGTGCAACATGGCCCCGGCCAGCAAACGGCTACCATTTTGACTACCCCCAAGTCTTTCCTCGCAGCCATCTTGTCCGTGGCTTGCGTGTTTTCGATTGGCATCCCCGTGCCTTCGCTTTCTGCGGCGCCTGCAACCGCGAAAGATAAGAAAGCGAAAAAAGATCCAGTTCTAAAGAGTCTGCCGATTACCGAATTGAGCGCCGATGAAGCGATTCTGCATGCGCTGAATCGCCTGGCGTACGGTCCCCGCCCCGGCGATGTGGAGCGCATCCGGCAGATGGGACTTGCGAAATGGATCGACCAGCAATTGAATCCCAGTTCGATGGATGACAAGGCGCTGGACGCGCGGCTCGAGGATTTTCCAACGCTGAAAATGTCCTCGGCGAAACTTATTGAAGAATATCCACGGCCGAAGCAGGTGGAAAAGCGGGCTTCGCAGCGAGCGCAGGCGCAAATCGAGCAGGATCAGCAGAGGCGCTCGGACGCGGCGGCGGCGATCGTTTCAAAGGACATGTTGGTGGCACCGGCTCCGACAGAAACGGCAGAGATGGAACCGAAGGAGACGGCCTCGGCTTCGTCCGCTGCCTCCGGCGGACAGCCTGACGCTGGGGATGCCAATGCACCTTCGCCGATGAAGGATAATCCCTCGCAAGAAAATTCCAACGTGAAAGGCGCAGGCAAACGGCGTTTCGCTGGCGGAGGCGATCCAAACAACTTTGCGCGGGGCCTCGGCGAAGACAGTAAGCGGCCGCAACGCATCGTTGCGGAATTAGCGATGGCGAAAGTGACGCGGGCGATCTATAGCGAGCGGCAGCTTCAGCAGGTGATGGACGATTTCTGGTTGAATCACTTCAATGTGTATGCCGGGAAAGGTGAAGACCGCTACTACCTGACTTCTTACGAGCGCGACGTAATTCAGCCGCACGCGCTGGGCAAGTTCAAGGACTTGCTGACGGCGTCGGCGAAAAGCCCGGCGATGCTGTTTTACCTGGATAATTTTTTGAGCGTTGATCCGCGCGCGGCTCAGAGGATGGCTGAGGAGCGCGCCATTCGCCAACAGATGAGATATGGGCGCTTTGGACAGATGCCTCCACCGCAAGGACAGCAGAAAAAAGGAAACGAACGCGGGCTGAACGAAAACTACGGCCGCGAGCTGATGGAGTTGCAAACGCTGGGCGTCGACGGCGGCTACACGCAGAAAGACGTGACAGAAGTAGCGCGCTGCTTCACGGGCTGGACGATTGAAAAGCCACGCCAGAATCCGGAATTCAAGTTTGATGACCGTTTGCATGATCCCGACCCGAAATACGTGCTGGGCCAAAAGATTCACGCCGGAGGCATGAAGGACGGCGAGGAAGTGATCGCCTTGCTTTCGCAAAATCCGAGTACGGCAAAATTCATTTCAACGAAGCTGGCGCGGCGTTTTGTCTCGGACAATCCGCCGCCGGAGCTTGTGGCGCGGATGGCGAAGACCTTCGAGGAAAGCGACGGCGACATCCGAGCGGTGATGCATACGATGATTTATTCGCCGGAGTTTTGGTCGCGCGAAGCGTACCGGGCGAAAATCAAGACGCCGTTCGAGCTGGTGGTTTCCGCGGCGCGCGCGCTGGGAACGGATGTGGACATGGCGCAACCGTTGGTGGGGTGGATAGGACGAATTGGCGAGCCGCTTTATCAGTGTCAGCCGCCTACCGGCTACGCGGATAAAGCGGATGCTTGGGTGAATACGGGTGCGTTGCTCAACCGGTTGAATTTTTCGCTGGCGCTGGCGGGGAACAGAATGCGCGGATCGCGCACCGATGTCGGCTCGCTGCTGGGAGTCGAATCGACGGCGGATGCGAAGGCAGCGCTGGAGCGAGCAGTGCAGATTTTTCTTGGCGGGCAGGTGGCGCCGACGACTGTCGAGACGCTTGAAAAGCAACTCGATAACCCGCAAGTGGTGCAGGCGAAGCTGGACGATCCTGTTAAGCATGTGGATCTGGGGGTCGTGGCGGGGCTCGTGCTTGGAGCACCGGAGTTTCAGCGGCGATAGATCGGCCATTTCGCACAGTTGAGACTGAGGTTGAAGTGGAGGGTGTTTTCTAACACAGAGTTCACAGAGGGCACAGAGACTAGAACGGAAGAGCGGAAGGTTAGGACGAGCGAGGTTACGATGAGCCATGAATGTTGCGAGGGCGTGCGAGGATTGAAGTTTTCGCGGCGGTATTTTTTGAAGCAGGGCGGCGTGGCCATGGTGGGCCTTAGCGCGATGCCTGCTTTCTTGCAGCGCGCCGTAGCGGCGACGCCGATGCCGAACAAGAAGCAGCTGGTCGTTTTGTTTCAGCGCGGTGCCGCGGATGGTTTGAATATCGTGGTGCCTTTTGGCGAGCCGAATTATTACCGGATGCGGCCGAGCATCGCGATTCCGCAGCCCACGCGCGGCGGAACTGACGCGGTGATCGACCTGGACGGATTTTTCGGATTGCATCCGAGCCTCGCGCCGCTCGAGCCGCTGTTCCACAAGAATCAGCTGGCCATTGTGCACGCGGCAGGATCGCCGGACCCCACGCGCTCGCACTTCGACGCGCAGGATTTCATGGAGTCCGGAACGCCGGGATTGCGGGCGACGGATGACGGCTGGCTGAACAGGGCTCTCGAGACAGTGCCCGAAGCGGAAGCATCGCCATTCCGCGCGGTGGCCATGGGGCCGAATCTGCCGTTGATGCTTCGCGGAGGTTCCCCAGCGATCGCGCTGCCGGATTTGAAACAATTTAAAGTGATGGCGCAGTCGCCTGGATCAGGGCAAGTGGTGGAAGGCGGTTTTGAGGCGATGTATGCGCAAACCGTGGACCACGCGCTGCACGGCACGGGCACGGAAACTTTCGAAGCCATCGATCTCTTGCGGAATGCCGATCCCGCAAAATACCAGCCCGAAAACGGCGCGGAATATCCGAAGAGCCGGCTCGGGCAGAGCGTGCAACAAATCGGGCAGCTTCTGAAAGCGAACATTGGAGTGGAAGTTTTGTTTGTGGATTGCGGCGGCTGGGATAACCATGTGAATGAAGGCGGCGCGCAGGGACAGCTCTCGAATTTGCTCAGGGATTTGGGGCAAGGCCTGTCTGCGTTCCATCAGGATATGGGCGACCGCATGCAGGATATTGTTTTTGTGACGATGAGCGAATTCGGGCGCACCGCGAAAGAGAATGGCAATCGCGGGACGGATCACGGGCATGCGAACTGCATGTTTGTGATGGGCGGCGACGTGAAGGGCGGGCAGGTGTATGGCAAGTGGCCCGGACTTGAGGACCATCAACTTAATGAAGGGCGCGATCTAGCGCTGACGACGGATTTTCGAAGCGTCGTGGGTGAAGTCTTGACGAAGCACATTGGCGTGAAAGATCTTGCGCCGGTGTTCCCGGGCTTCGACGATAATTCGCACAAGTTCCCTGGTTTGATCCGTTCTTAGAATGTATCTAGTTCGTCGAACGCCGCCAATAGTTCGGCCGCCAGTAGTAGAGCGACGTACTATCGGTCGGATACGTCAGTCCGTAATTGGTCCCTCTCACCGAATCCTCAATGTTGTCGAGCGACTCGTCAATCGGGCGCCATTTCGGGTCTCGACTGTCGTCCTTTCCGGGCTTCCGCACGTGTTTCTTGAATTTGGACTCTGAAACTCCATCATTCGCGAATCCTCGTTGCGCCTGGGTAAGGCTTACGCGGTTTGCTCCATCTGTGCGAACAAATCGAAGCTGAGAAAGGTCGTCTTCCCAAAAGCAGATCGGGCAGATGTCGTAGGAACCCGGTGGTCCTGTGAACACGAGGTAGCCGCAACACGGGCATGGAAAGTTGTTCATCTCTTGATTATGGACGGCCAGTTTTATTTTGTCAGTTCAGCTCTCGAATCCAGATATTTCTGAAACGCACAGGATCGCCGTGATCTTGCAGAGCGAGCGGGAGTTTTTCCGGATGCGCTTTGTACGGCGGACGCACGCCGTTCTCGGTTGGGCCGGTAAGCTCGACGTTGTCTTGCACGAGGACGCCGTTGTGAAAGACGGTGGCGTGGGCTTTGCGAAGCAGTTTGCCGCCGGCGTCGAACCGCGGGCCGTGGAAGACGATGTCATACGATTGCCATTGGCCTGGGGGACGCGAAGCATTCACAAGCGGGGGATATTGCCCGTACAAGGCTGCCGCTTGGCCATCGGCGTAAGTTTTGTTCTCGTAAGAGTCGAGGACTTGGACTTCGTATAGGCCCATCAGGAAAACACCGCTGTTGCCGCGCTCCTGGCTCTCGCCGTGCGGAGGCGTAGGCTCGCGAAGCTCGACGTGCAACTGGCAATCGCCGAAAGCCTGTTTCGTGTAGATGTAGCCGGTCTTTGCGAGAACTTCCGCGTAGCCGTTCTCGACCTTCCACTTTGCAGGGGTGTCGTCTTTGTGCTGCCATTTCGAGAGATCTTTTCCATCAAAGAGAATCGTTGCGTCCGAGGGCGGGCGTCCCGGCTCAGTTTGCGTGCTGGACGTGCCTGGATCGACGACCGCGGGAACGGGGCGATTAAGATCGTGAATCTTCCACCGCGTATCGACTTGTCCTAGCAGGATGCTCGGGGTTGTAGCCATCACGGCAATTACCAATGACAAGAGATGAGTTGTTTTCATATTCGGACCTCCGTCTAATGCGCGAGGATTCTAACGCTGATTCGCCGCCAAATACACCAGCCGTTAAATAAAAAGAGGCAGCCAGTGGCTGCCTCTTTTTGTGATTTGTGAAGAAATCACAACAGAGTCGAACGTGTATCTACTCTACTTCTGCGATTAGGCGGCGGAGCCGCGGATGCGCATGCCGTAGAACGAGCGGTAGACGAAGTAGAAAGAAACGACGAAGAAGGCGGCTGCCAGGATGTGCGTTAAACCGTTACCCTGGCTGGCGGTGAGTTGCACGGCAAGCTCGACGGCAAGCAGGCCGAAGAGCGTTGTGAACTTGATCACCGGGTTGAGAGCGACGGAAGAGGTGTCCTTGAAAGGATCGCCAACCGTGTCGCCGACGACCGTAGCGTCATGAAGGGGCGTGCCTTTCTGCTTGAGCTCGACTTCGACGATCTTTTTGGCGTTATCCCACGCGCCGCCGGCATTGGCCATGAAGATGGCTTGATAGAGGCCGAAGATGGCGATGGAAAAAAGGTAGCCGATGAAGAAGAACGGTTCGATGAAAGCGAAGGCCAGCGTGGCGAAGAAGACGGCGATGAAAATGTTGAGCATGCCCTTCTGTGCGTACTTGGTGCAGATTTCGACTACCTTTTTGCTGTCTTCGACGCTGGCTTTTTCGACGCCTTCCAGCTTGATGTTGGCTTTGATAAATTCAACGGCACGGTAGGCGCCGGTGGTTACGGCCTGCGTGCTGGCGCCGGTGAACCAGTAGATCATCGCCCCGCCGGTGACGAGCCCAAGAACGAAAGGTGCGTGAAGGAGCGAAAGATTGTTGACGTCTTCCGTAAGGCCGTGGGTGAGCGCCATGATGATCGAGAAAATCATCGTCGTGGCGCCAACGACCGCCGTGCCGATAAGCACGGGCTTGGCGGTGGCTTTGAACGTGTTGCCCGCGCCATCGTTGGCTTCCAGCATTTCCTTGGCGCGCTCGAAGTTTACGTCGATGTTGTAGTCTTTTTTCAATTCCTGCTGGATGCCAGGGACATGTTCAATCAACGAAAGTTCGTAAACGGATTGCGCGTTGTCCGTGACAGGGCCGTAAGAATCGACGGCAATCGTTACCGGGCCCATACCGAGGAAGCCGAACGCTACCAGACCGAAAGCAAAGACGGCAGGCGCGAGCATCATGGCCCCAAGGCTTAGGTTGCTGATGAGGTAGCCGATGGACATGAGGACGACCATCGCCAAACCGATGTAATAGGCGGAGAAATTGCCCGCGACGAATCCAGAGAGAATGCCGAGCGATGCGCCGCCCTCTTCCGCCGAGGAGACGACTTCCTTGACGTGGCGTGACTCCGTCGAGGTGAACACTTTCACCAGCTCCGGAATGATGGCGCCTGCCAGCGTGCCGCAGGAAATGATCGTGGCCAGCTTCCACCACTGAGAGGAATCGCTGCCAAGGGTGGGAATAATATAGTAAGAGACCACGTAGGTCAGCGCGATCGAAACGAGAGAGGTGATCCAGACAAGTGAGGTCAGCGGCGCTTCGTAATTCATCTTGTCCGCATTTCCATACTTTGCTTTGGCGATGAAGCCGTTGAGGAAATAGGCCGCGCCGCTGGCGATGAGCATCATGATACGCATGACGAAGATCCATACGAGCAATTGCACCTGGACCTTTGGATCTTTCACACCAAGAAGAATGAAAGTGATGAGAGCAACTCCCGTCACGCCGTAGGTCTCAAAGCCGTCGGCGCTGGGGCCAACGGAATCGCCTGCGTTATCCCCGGTGCAATCGGCGATGACGCCAGGATTGCGCGCGTCATCTTCCTTAATCTTGAAGACGATCTTCATCAGGTCGGAGCCGATATCGGCGATTTTTGTGAAGATGCCGCCCGCAATGCGCAACACAGCCGCGCCAAGCGATTCACCGATGGCGAAGCCGATGAAGCATGGCCCGGAATAATCGCCAGGGATAAAGAGCAGGATGATGAGCATCATGATCAGTTCGACGCTGACAAGCATCATGCCGATGCTCATGCCGGCTTCCAGCGGCGTGTGATAGATCGGATAAGGCTTGCCGCGCAGAGAAGCAAAAGCGGTTCGCGAATTGGCGAACGTGTTTACGCGAATGCCGAACCAGGCCACGCCGTAGCTTCCCGCCATGCCGATGACGCTGAAAATGAGAATGATCGGCAGAGTGACCGCCGTGGGATGCACCGGAGCGAGAACGCCGAAATAAAGAATGATGACTACAGCGATGAACAGCCACAACAGAACGAGGAATTTGCCCTGGGTGATGAGGTAAGTCTTGCATGTCTCATAAATGAGTTCTGAGATTTCACGCATCGACTTGTGGACGGGCATGCTTTTGAGGCGGCTGTAAATGGCCAGTCCGAAAATGAGGCCAAAGACGCAGAAGACGATGCCAAAGAGAAGCAGCTTGTGGCCGTCGATTCCGAGAAAGCTAACTTGCGAAAGATCCGGAACCTTTAAGTCGGCTTCGCCGCCGGCTTCTTGAGCTAAAGTTGCGGCAGAGGCAAAGAGGGTAAGAAGAGTGGCTGCGGCGCTCCACTTTACGAATCTGAATGCCAGGGACCAGGCACTTGAAAGCCAGGTGCGCATCAAAAATCCTCCATGAAAAGAATCGGATTCAGGGCAACTGCGGCCCTGCACACTCGTTTCCGGCACACTACTTCATCCAAATACCATAAGGTTAGCGCCGAGGGAGTGCCTCGCCGGATTTCAAAAGGCTCCCACCTCAAGACAGGACAGGAACTTGGCTTTTGTGCTGCCCCGGCCGGACCGGGGCTTCCAGGACGCGCGCCCAACCTATCTGCCACCGCAAGAGCACGAGGCAGCTCCCTGTAGGGCCCGCGCACGGGCAAACACAAAACGTTGATTTATAACATTTAGCGGAGTGGCGGGTCAAACTTTGCGGAGGTCTCTCTGAGGCTGCGAAATGGGGGTTTGAGCAGCAGGATTATAACGGGCTAATTCGGAGGTTAGTAGGACGGTACCGCAACGAATACGGAGCAGAGAAACAATGGCAAAGCGATGGTAACATGCCTGCATTGCTAGAGCAGGAATCATCCCGGTTTGGACGGGGGTCCATGAGCTTAGATTTTTCGCTGGTGGCCGTTCGTTGCATGACGGCCATCGTCGCAGTTCAAAACAATCGAACGAATAGGGAAGCCGGATCGGTCCACGAAGTGCCGCCAGCGCTACTGCACGAGCCAGCGCGGAGGCAACACGATCAAGCTGCGGGACCGGGACGCGCGTGAGAAATCATTTCTTTATTACGGGGACGGATGCCGGCGTCGGAAAGACGACGCTGTCTGCGCTGCTTTGCGCGGCGCTGGATGCGGTTTACTGGAAGCCGATTCAGACAGGAACGCTCGAAGGTTCGGACCGTGTAACGGTGATGCGGCTCGCGGGAATTGGAACGGACCGCACGCTGGATGAGGTGTACAAATTTGTGCCGCCAGTTTCGCCGGATCTGGCTGCGCGCTGGGCGGGCGTGGAAATCGATCTGGGGCGAATCAATTTGCCGACCAGTTTGTTGAACGATTGGCTGGTCGTCGAGGGAATGGGCGGGGTGCTTGTTCCCATCAATCAAAAACAATTCATGCTGGACATGATGGTCAAGTTCAAGCTTCCCGTGATTCTTGCGGCGCGCAGTGGCGCGGGGACCATCAATCATACTCTGCTTACGCTGGCGGCTTTGCATGCGGCGGAACTGCCGGTACATGGAGTGGTTTTGATTGGCGACCAGAACCGGGAGAACCGCGAAACGATCGAGCGGTTTGGGCACGTAAGAGTGATCGGCGAGATTCCCCGCCTTCCGAATCTTCACCGAACGGCCCTGATGCAGATCTTCATGAACCACTTCGACCGCGCCGCTTTTTCACAGTAATCACGCGCGATGGACCTGCCGTTGCTCCAGAACAAATGAGCTGTCTGCTAGACTGATCGTCCCTATCGCGGCGGATACATTTCCTTGCATGTGTGGCGGGATAAGGTTGCAGCAGCGCGAATGGAAAATCGTGGAAGAGGGAGTTGCGATTGGCGATGCATCTGAGCGGATGGAAGCAGAAGTTTGTTGCTTTCGCCGGCGGCCTGGGAGCGCCCGGTCTCTTCATTATTTCCTTTTTGGATTCCTCGGTGCTCTCGTTTCCCATCATCAACGATTTGCTGCTGATTGAACTTTCCATGCAGCATCCGGCGCGAATGCCGCTCTACGCCTTGATGGCCGCGGCGGGATCGGTGCTGGGTTGCGTGGTGCTTTACTTTCTGGCGCGCTTGGGCGGGGAAGCTTATTTTCACCGGAAAGCCGGGGCACGCGCGTTTGCGATTCGCCATTGGGTCGAACGCAATGGGTTTGGTGGAATGCTGATCGCTGCGCTCTTGCCGCCACCCACGCCATTCAAGATATTTGTGTTTGCCGCCGGCGTTTTTGAAGCTCCGATATTGGGATTTACATCGGCGATCACGCTGGCGCGTCTATTTCGCTATTTTGGCGTGGGCTATCTCGCCGTTCGCTATGGCGCGGACGCGATGCCTTATCTTGCGACGCATAAGTTGCAGGTGACGGCCCTGGTGATCGCGCTAGTCGTGGTCAGCTATGGGCTCTCGCGCTGGATCCTGCGGCATAGACCGCATCAGGATCAGCAGAACTAGCGCCCAAAAAGACTATTGGCGCAAGTCACGGGCCCAAACCAATTCTTGCGTCGTGACCTGGTTGTTTCGATCGAGCTCGATGTAAGCGGCAACTTCGTGCTTGGTCTCGCCTGCCGCGGCATAACGCAAATCGCGCAGGACTACGGCGTAGCCCGCTTCGGTTTTTTCCAAGCTGGCTTTGGGAATCTGCGCCGTTGCGAGGAAGCGCCTGGCCGTGTCCGTGTTTCGTGCGGCTTGCAGCTCGGGAGAAGATTCCGGTTTGAAGATGCGCACGCTGGAGTCGGGATCGAAATCGCTGGCGGAAGTGGCGTTGACGTCGATTTCGTCCAGTGCGCTTTCGGTTTCGACGACTGCGTGCCAGGTGAGCAGCGAGAGCGATTCCGGGTAAGCCCACACGCGGCGCGGAGTCTCGCCGTGAAACGTCCGCGATTCGAGCAAGGCCATTACATTCGAGTGCACAGTTGCGCGTGCGCCCACATAGACGAGGACCAGGGCCAGGCCGATGAGGGCGCCGGTTTGCCCGCGCGGTTTTTTTGATTTTGCACCGATTTCGGAGCCGACCAAACGAAGCAATTCGGGAATCGCGATGGCAGCGATGAGAATGGTGAGAATCCAGGGATCGATACCGGGAAGCCAGTCCGCTGCGAATCGCCGGGAACTGAATGGCCAGAAAAGCATCACGCCGTCGGATTGGCAGGCGTCCATCGCGATGTGCAACAAAGCCGCGCAGAAGGCCACTCTAAGCACGCCTCCCCAGACCTTTGCTGCTGTCCGCCTGGAATCGACGCTGCGGTTGTCTGGTACTAAATAATACCGGGCGATCGGAACCGAAGGAATGGTCCCCAAGAAGAGAAAAATGCTCAGGATGGAATGCGTATAAGTGCCGTGCCAGGCAAGGAAAGTCGATGGACCAGCATAGCTGCTCAGCCAATCGATATCGGCAATACAGCCGGCAATGACCGCGCCGACCATCGCCAGTTTGCCTGCACGAGGAAAGAAGCCTCGCGCGGCGGCTAGGGATGCGAGTCCATGGGTGAGAATGTCCACGATTACGTCTGCGTATTTATCTTCGTTTGCGTGGAGAGGCCGTTGCGCGGCACGAGCAGCTTCAAAGCACGAGGCACGATTTTAAATTCCACGGGGAGACGAGCGAGCGGCTCGCCGTCCACCTGCGCGTAAATGGGGCTTTCATCGAGCGGCTCACAGAGTACGTGATCCGCTTTCCAAAAGTGGACGCCAGCCGTGCCGCGAAGTTTTCCCAGCCAAAGCGTCGGCAGGTAACTCAGATAACGCAAGCCGCTTCGCGTGGTCAGCGTCATCAACTCAAACTGATCTTCATAGAGATCCGCATCGGTCGTGATTTTGAATGGGCCGCCATAATTTTTGGTGCGGCCGACCACGACGAGCGACGAGTCAATTTCCTTGCCGGCAGCAGTTACGCGAAAATGCTTGAATTTATAGCGTAGCGCTTCGCGCGCTCCTTGCCACCAATAAGCCAGAATGCCAACGCGCGCCTTGAGGTCGAGATCGATGGAATACACGATCATGCCATCGGCGCCCGCGCCCGCCACGCTGAGAAAATACTTTTTCTTTGCCGGTTCATTCAGCGGAGTGGCAAGCCCCAGCGGGATTTCCCGCACTTCTCCGCGAACGAGTTTTTCCGCCGCGCTGGGAATGTCCCAGGGCAGGTTCAGCTCCTTGGCGAGCACATTGGCCGTTCCGCCGGGAAGAAGTGCGAGCGGGACACGATGGCCATTCTTTTGGCCTGCGAGGCCGTTCACGACTTCGTTCAGCGTGCCGTCGCCTCCACACGCGATGACCAGGTGGCGGCGTTCGTCATTCGCGCGCTGGGCGATCTCGGTGGCGTCACCGGCTTTTGTGGTTTCGGCGAGGTCTGTGTGGATGCCACCAGCAGCAAAAATGCGGCGCGCTTCATCAAGCAAGGTACGGCGCGCATGACCGCCGTTCCCAGCGTTGGGATTGTGAATCAAAAGCGCATTTCGAATTTCTGGGGTCATGCGGTTCCGCGTCACTCGCGCGAGTCGTTTCTTACCACGTTCATTCTATATAATGTCAGGCGAAATTGAGCTATCCCTTCTACTGAGGGTTTCATGGCCAAAGCCGCGCCTGCGAGTATCAAGAAAGAGATCGAAGGGCTTCGCGAGAAGCTTCGGCACCACGAATATCGCTATTACGTCCTCGACGAACCAGAAATATCGGATGCGGCTTACGACAAGTTGATGCAGAAATTGCAGGCGCTCGAAGCATCGTATCCGGAGCTGATTACGACGGAATCGCCGACGGTTCGCGTCGGCGGCACACCCCGCGAAGGTTTCCAGACGGTGCAGCATGCGCGGGCAATGCTGAGCCTCGACAACGCGTTTTCTTACGACGCGCTGCGCGACTTCGACCGGCGCGTGCGTGAAGGCATTGGCAAGGAAAAGATCGAATATATTGCCGAGCACAAATTCGATGGTTTGAGTATTTCGTTGCAATACGCTGGCGGAAAACTTGTGCGCGGCGTGACGCGCGGCGATGGAACGACCGGCGAAGACGTCACTCCCAATGTAAAAACGATTCGCTCGATACCGTTGCAAATCGATGCGACGGCATTGAAAAAGGCCAGACTGCCCTCCGATTTCGAGGTGCGCGGCGAAGTGCTGATGACGCGCAAGGCGTTTGAGGCGCTGAACCGGCAGCAGGAGTTGGCAGGCGGAAAGATTTTTGTGAACGCGCGCAATTCCGCGGCCGGAGCCGTGCGCGTTCTCGATCCCTCGATCACTGCGGCGCGGCGGCTGGATTTTTTCGCGTACTACCTTTTCGTCGATGGCAAAGTGCCTTTTCCGAAGCATTCCGACAGCCTCGGAGCACTGAAGCAATTGCGTTTCCGTGCTTCGGATGATTGGAAGTTGTGCAATGGGATCGAGGCGGTGACCGCTTACTGCGATGACTGGGACACGAAGCGCGAAAAGCTGCCGTATGAGATCGATGGCGTCGTGATCAAGGTCAATTCCACGGCCATTCAGAACGAACTGGGGTTTACCGCCAAAGCTCCGCGGTGGGCGATTGCGTTCAAATATCCAGCGCGGCAAGAGACGACCGTCGTCAACGACATCATCGTGCAGGTCGGCCGCACGGGCGCGCTGACGCCGGTCGCGATGCTTGAGCCGGTGCAAGTGGGAGGCGTCACTGTCAGCCGTTCCACACTCCACAATATGGATGAGGTCGAGCGGCTGGGCTTGCAGATCGGCGACACCGTGTTGATCGAGCGCGCGGGCGAAGTCATTCCGCACGTTCTGAAAGTCGTGAAAGAAGGAAAGAACCGCAAGCCGTTTCGCATGCCGAAGCATTGTCCCGAGTGCCACAGCGCGATTCATCACGTGGACGGGGAAGTGGCTTACCGATGCGTGAACGCCGCTTGCCCGGCGAAGCGCAAAGAGTCCGTGCTGCACTTCGCGAGCCGGCATGCGATGAATATCGACGGTCTCGGCGACAAGATCGTCGATCAACTGGTGGACAAAGGGCATGGTGAAAGATGTGGCCGATCTCTATGCGCTGAAAGAGGACGATGTTGCGGCGCTCGATCGCATGGCGGAAAAATCCGCGCAGAATTTGCTTGCGGAGATCGAAGGGAGCAAGAAAAACAGTTTGGCAAGGCTCATTCATGCGCTGGGCATTCGCAACGTCGGCGAACGAACGGGCCAATTGCTGGCAGAACATTTTTCTTCGCTCGAAGAGCTGGCCGCCGCAAAGGAAGCGGAGCTCGAGGCGGTCCACGAAGTCGGCCCGATCGTCGCCGCCGCCATTGTCGAATTTTTCTCCGAGCCAGCCAACCGCCAGCTCGTCAAAAGGCTCCACAAAGCGGGAGTCCATCCCACAGCGGAAAAGCGCGAGGTTAAGAGCCGGAAGTTTGCAGGCAAATCGTTCGTTTTCACTGGTGGTTTAGCCAATCGTTCGCGCGAAGAAGCCGGTGAACTCGTCCAGCAGCACGGCGGGAAAATCTCTGGCTCGGTCAGCAAGAAAACGGACTACGTAGTGGTTGGCACCGATCCTGGCTCGAAATACGAGAAGGCGAAGGAACTCGACGTAACCATCCTTACCGAATCCGAATTTGAAAAGCTGATCGGTCTCAAGTAGCCGCTGCCCCGCGCCTATGCAGTTTACAAAATGATAGCTATTAAATTGAACCGTAGGGCATAATCCCCGCCAAGTTTGAGGCTTCGCCGTGAAGCGTTTTGTCCAGTTCGCGCGTTCTGTCGTTCCCTCAGATCCGTTCCAATTGTTATTTCTCGTCGGGTCAATTCTGCTTCTCATTTGCATGCAATTACGTTGTTTCCCCGTTAGCAAGGACTACGTGCCCGGAGTGAATGTCTTTCTCAGTGGATCGTACGGCGATCAGGCTGCGAACACCTATCAGGCCTGGCTGCTGTTTTCCGTGGCAGCGCGTTTTCCCATTGTTCTTGCGGGAGCGGCAGGCCTCTTCATCTGCTTCTGGCCGGGACCTCGTCCTGTTCGCCGGATACTTTTGTTCGTGTGCGTGCCCGCGTTTGCTGGAACGGCGGCTATTTGCATGCACTTTCTGCAGCTAACCAAGAATTCGGACTTTCCGTTCGCAAGCGTTTTGCAGAGAGGCCCACAGGACGAGGCACGGATCATAAAAGCCTTGTGGAGTATCGGTCCGGCGTTGCATATGAGTGTTTTTGGTATTTTGTTAGTGCTCGTTTTTCTTTCAAGGTTTGGATTTGGACTTGCGGCGCTACCGCTCTCGCTGGGCAAGGACAAAGATGCAGAGCCTGACGAAGGCGGCGCATGGAAACGAATTCAGGTTCTTATCTGGATTTCGATTGTGGGAACTTCGGTTCTTGGGCTTGGCGCAGGCTTCTTGGTTCAGGGTGCGTACTGGGTGATTCTTCATTTCGTGAATTATCGGTGGCTGCCCTCCAACGCTCCAATGGATGCTGCAGTTGGCACGGCGTTATTAGGAGGAATCGCGGTTTGGGCAGTTGGAGAGAACCGGTGGAAGGAGTTACACCAGTTCACTCGATCTCCCGGAATTCAGTTCGGGATGCTCGGGGCGATTTTCCCAATCGTATTCAACCTCGTTCCACATTTCTTTCTTTACTTGTATGACCGAATTCATTGGGCGACTTTTGAGTTTGGAAGGCTTTCTCCTCCAGCGTTTTCTTCCTACTTTCAGATTCCGGAAGCCTACTATCTCTGGTACCTCCCTGCCGCTGCTTTCGAAGAGATCATTTGGCGTGGCTATTTGCAGCCACGATTCGTCCATCGATTTGGGATCGCCCGCGGGATCTTCGTGCTTGGACTGGTCTGGAGCGCATTTCACTTTTTCGGAGACTTCCAAAAGACCACCGATGACTATGAAGTTGCTGTTAAATTGCTGTTGCGCTTGTCTTCCTGCGTCGTGATGAGCTACGTGTTCGGATGGCTCACGCTGCGCTCTGCTTCGATCTGGCCGGCCGCGCTCTGCCACGGGCTGCAAAATGTCATGGCGTTTTCGAGTTCGCACTGGCGGGACGGACAAGATCCCCTCGTGGCTAGAGTGATCGTCATAATTTGCTGGGGAGTGTTGGCTTTTGTGTTGTTCCGATTTTGGCCGCCAGTAACTGTCCTTGACGCGCCCGATCCGTTGCCTGAAACACAGACGCAACCAGCGGTATGAAGGAAGCAATCGGGTATAATAAGAGTGGCGGGTGAGCCGGGTGATCGCTGGCTTGGTCATCGTGAGATGGCTGGGCGGGAGGAAAGTCCGGACACCGTCGTCGTAGGCTCGCGAGAGCCGGTGACGAAATAGGGCAACGCGCCTGGTAACGCCAGGGGTGCGGTAGCACAGACTTGAGTCTGTGGCTCTTCGGGTGCGCGAAGTGAACGCGTGAATTGCGCGGCTGAAGAAAAGCACACAGGCTAAAGCCTGTGCTACTGTTCACGGAAAGTGCCACAGAGAATATACCGCCGGCTGGGAGAAGCACGGTGGCATCGCGCAGGAAAACCTGCGAGACGTCTTCGAAACGCTCGCTCAGTTTGGCAAGGGTGAAAAGGTGGGGTAAGAGCCCACCGCTCCGGTGGCAACATCGGAGGCACGGAAAACCCCGCGTGGTGCAAGGCCAAATAGGAGGGGAGAGCCGGCCCGGCTCGCCGAGAACGTTTGCGAAAGCAAGCGCTCTTCCTCTGCGATGGAGCAATCCAGCGTGGAGAGCAACCCTCGGGTAGGCTGCTGGAGCCGTGGCGCGAGTCACGGCCTAGAGGAATGATCGCCGCAGCATGCCGTCCTTCACGGGAAGGCGCGCCGCACAGAATCCGGCTTACAGGCTCGCCCGCTATTTTTCAATGACTGACGGATTTTTGGCGTAATTGGCCAAGATCACGTATGGGCACAAACTATCAAGTCCAAGCTCTGTCGTCCGTTTGTCCAACCTGATTCCCAGCAAAGAGTTCATCCTGTGGTTCCATCTGCACTGTGCAACTGGATCGGCCACGGTTTCGCGCTGGCAACTCCAATCTCGTAAAAGAAAAGATAACCTGGCGATAGTTCCGCGCGGGGGTAGCATTCGCCGGACAGTCCCGGAAGTAATCATTGACTCCTGTTTTGCGCGGGGCGACACTAGCCCTACCCTTCAACAATCTGTTTCTTTGGCTGCCCTTTCGTTTCTTTCTCAGCTTACAGGAACTGAATGTCCCAGACGTAATTTCGCATGCACGAGCAAACGTGTCTGTGCGAGTTGCCTCAGCGTCACTGGATGTTCGGGGAGAGGAAATTGAAGACGAGAATCAGCGAAATCCACTCTGCAATAGCAATTGCTTCAGAAAAGCTGGCAACTGGCAAACCTGCTCATTTCTTGTTCCATCGCGAACCCAATCCTTTGCGCGATGAGCGGCGCTCGGCCGGAAGATCTTGGCAATCTCGGACATTTGCCCGTGTTCACGGCTTCCGAGCCTGACAGCGGACATTTCGATAGCCTTGGGAGGCAGGCGTGCGCTTGAAATCGACGCTTTCACGAACGCGCGAGGCAACGAAGATCCTCATTGCCGACGATGATGCCCTCACACGGCGTATTCTCGGGAAAATGTTGGAGCAGGCCGGCTATGAAGTTGTTGCGGTTGAGAACGGGCGCAAGGCTGTGCAATCTCTGTCCAGCGCGGATGGACCCCGGTTGGCACTCCTGGATTGGCTTATGCCGGGGCTCAATGGGGTTGAAGTTTGCCGTGAGCTCCGCAGACATTCCGAATATCCCTACATTTACATTATTTTGCTGACGGCGAAAACTTCCAAGGTGGACGTCGTCATGGGTCTCGAGGCGGGCGCCGACGACTATATTACGAAGCCCTGCGACTCGGAAGAATTGAAAGCACGCTTGCGCTCTGGTGAGCGCATTCTGAAATTGGAAGACAAACTGACCTTCGATGCTCTTCACGACCCGCTCACCCAATTGCCCAACCGTTCCTTTTTTCTGGAGCGATTGACGCTGTGTGTCAGTTGGGGAATGCTCCATCCCGATTATAAATTTGCGGTGTTATCCGTGGACATGGATCGCTTCAAAGTCGTGAATGACAGTCTGGGTATCTCTGCGGGTGACTGGCTTTTAGTGCAAATCGCGGAACGGCTGCTCGGATCCATCCGGCGTGATGATGTGATCTCGCGTACAGCGGAAGCGGGAGGGACGACCGGTCGGCTCGCGGAACCCGGCATAGTGGCGAGAGTGGGAGGCGACAAATTCACCATCTTGCTGGATAACATCCGGAACGCCGGCGAAGGAATTCGCGTGGCCGAACGAATCCAAAAAAGCATCCAAGCCCCCTTCGATGTCGATGGACAAGCGGTCTTCACCACGGCGAGCGTGGGCATAGCGTTTAGCGGCACCGGTTATAGCGCGGCGGAAGATATGCTCGGCGACGCAAACACGGCGATGGCGAGGGCCAAGATTCTTGGCAAGGCGCGCTACGAAATGTGCGATCCATCGATGCACGCCACCGCGGCAGGCCGGTTCCGGTTGGAGACGGATCTTCGCCGGGCCACGGAAAATCAGGAATTTCTCGTCCATTACCAGCCGATCATTTCCTTGCTTGATTTTCGCATCACTGGGTTCGAAGCGCTCGTGCGATGGAAGAGGCCAGGGTTTGGCCTGGTCATGCCGGGGGGCTTTATCTCAGCTGCAGAGGATACCGGCTTGATTCTATGGATTGGCGAGTGGGTTTTGCAGGAGGCCTGCCGGCAGATTTGCGTCTGGAACGTGCTATTTCCGTGTCCGTCTCCCTTTACCATGGCCGTCAATATCTCCGCCAAGCAGTTTGCGCAGGCCAATCTAGTTAGCCAGGTCGCGCAAGTCTTGAGCAAAACCGGTCTTGCGCCTGAAACCTTGAGGCTGGAACTTACGGAAAGCGTAACCATGCGGGATGAAGAGCGCACCACGCGAATTCTTAGCGAACTCAGAAATTTGGGGGTGCGTTTGTGCATCGACGATTTCGGAACCGGATACTCGTCTTTGAGTTATTTGCGCCGATTTGCTCTGGATATTTTGAAAATCGACCGGTCTTTTGTGACGGACATGCTAATCAACAGCGAAAGCCAGGAGATCGTAAAAACCATTCTGAGCCTTGGAAAAAACCTGCGCATGAAGGTCGTCGCGGAAGGCGTGGAGACTTGCGAACAGATGAACCTGCTGAAATCGCTCGGTTGCGAATTCGCCCAAGGTTATCTTTTCTCCAGACCACTGGACTCGACCGCCGTGGAGCGAATTCTCGGGGCATCGGAGGGCAACTGCTATACCTTGCCGCAGGAATCCGGGGTTCAGCTCGTTGCACCTGTGAGGTAATCGCAGGATAGGCCTGTAGCCCGTTGGACACTTTTCGGCAAAGCCCTCATTGACCGGGCGAACGGCCGGTATAAACTTAAAGTCCCTTTGCATTAAATCGGCACGCGGCTACAGGCTGCCCTCTTTCAGCCCTCGGGACCGTGTCCGGAATAGAACTCCCTATTTAGCTAGGCGTGCGATGAAGACGAAGTCCGTGATGAGGTGCAAGCTGCAGCTCGCGTTCGGGTCCGCCATTTTGGCGCTGCTCGTTGTGGGTGCAATTGCTCTCCGTACCGCGGCGGTAGCCAGCGAAAGCGACCTGTGGGTGCGGCACACGCACGAAGTGCTCGAGAACATCGCGGATCTACTATCAACCATGCAGAATCTCGAATCGAGCGCTCGTGGATTTATCTTGACTGGCAGGGAATCCTATCTCGAAACCTACCATGCAAGCGTAGTGCACTCCCATGCGCAAGTGATTCTCGTTCGCAATTTGACCCGGGATAATCCGGCCCAGCAGCGTCAGATTCCCATTCTTGAAAATTTGGCTGCAAGGAAAATTCAACTTGCCGAGAGAGTTATTGCTGTGCGACGGGCGGAAGGATTGCAGCCGGCGGTCGACGCCACTCTGAGCGGAGGGGGCCAGCAAATAATGGATGGGTATCGAGAGGCGATCCGCGAGATGCAAGAGGAAGAGTATCGATTGTTGGTTCTGCGGGATGCGGATGCCAGGCGTCGCCTAGGCCAAACCAAGACCGTACTGATCCTGGGAACATTCCTCGGCGTGCTGATTGCGGCCACAGCGGGCTGGAGCGCCCATCACGACAGCGTCGCGCGCGGGCTCGCCGAGGCAGCGCTCCAGGACAGCGAAGACAAGTATAGGAGGCTGATCCAGGGGGTTCAGGATTACGCCATATTGATGCTGGGTCCGCAGGGCGAAATTCGCAGTTGGAATCCCGGCGCGGAACGAATGACAGGCTGCAAGTTCGAAGAGGTCGCCGGTCAGAACTATTCCCGTTTTTTTTCTCCAGAAGAGGTTAAACGAGGGAGGCCACAGGAAATCCTTCGGATGGCAGCGGCTAGCGGCTCCTATGAAGAACAAGGGATGCGGCTGCGGAAAAACGGCGCACGTTTTCTCGTGCGAACCACGTACACGGCGTCGCGTGACGTAGCCGGAACTCTGCGCGGGTTTTCCGTTATCAGCCGGGATCTCAGCCAGGGTGCCGAGTCGGATGCAAAATACCGCGGGCTTCTGGAAGCGGCACCGGATGCGATGGTGGTAGTGAATCAAAGCGGGGAGATCGTGTTGTTGAACGTACAAGCAGAAAAACAGTTTGGCTACAGCCGTGATGAACTGGTTGGGCAAAAGGTGAAGAACATCATTCCGGAAGGATTTGCAGAACGGCTGATCGCGGACGGTACGCGAAGCGCAGCGGAAGCGCTGGCGCAGCAGATCGGTACGGGAATTGAGCTCATAGCACGGCGCAAGAACGGAACCGAGTTTCCCATTGAGATTATGTTGAGTCCGCTGGAAAGCGCCGACGGAACACTAGTAACGGCGGCGATCCGGGACATCAGCGTGCGCAAGGCCGCCGAGAAGCATCTGGGACAGATGGAAGGGAGGTACCGTGGTCTTTTGGAAGCGGCACCTGACGCGATGGTGGTGGTCAACCAGACCGGGGAAATCGTCCTCCTGAACGTACAAGCAGAAAAACAGTTTGGCTACAGCCGTGATGAACTGGTTGGGCAAAAGGTGAAGAACATCATTCCGGAAGGGTTTGCGGAGCGGTTGATTGCGGACGGCACGCGAAGCGCAGCGGAAGCGCTGGCGCAGCAGATCGGAACAGGGATAGAGCTTATTGCCTTGAGGAAAAATAGAAGCCAGTTTCCGATTGAGATCATGCTGAGCCCGCTGGAGAGTGCGGAGGGCACGCTAGTGACGGCGGCGATTCGGGACATCAGCGTGCGCAAGGCTGCCGAGAAGCATTTGGCGCAGATGGAAGGCAGATATCGCGGGCTGCTGGAGGCGGCACCGGATGCAATGGTGGTGGTCAACCAGACCGGGGAAATCGTTCTCCTGAACGTGCAAGCAGAAAAACAGTTTGGCTATAGCCGGGATGAACTGGTTGGGCAAAAGGTGAAGAACATCATTCCGGAAGGGTTTGCAGAGCGGTTGATTGCGGACGGCACGCGAACTGCGGCGGAAGCGCTGGCGCAACAGATCGGAACGGGAATCGAGCTTATTGCGCGGCGCAAGAACAGAACCGAGTTTCCCATCGAGATTATGTTGAGCCCGCTGGAAAGTGCCGAGGGCACACTAGTGACGGCGGCGATTCGGGACATCAGCGTCCGCAAGACTGCGGAAAAGCACTTGGCGCAGATGGAAGGACGGTATCGCGGGCTGCTGGAGGCGGCACCGGATGCGATGGTGGTGGTGAATCAGAACGGAGCCATTGTGCTGTTGAATGTGCAGGCGGAAAAACAGTTTGGCTACAGCCGGGATGAACTCGTGGGTCAGAAAGTGAAGAACATAATTCCGGAGGGTTTCGCGGAAAGGCTCGTCGCGGACGCGCTTCGCTCCGTGGAAGATGCGCTGGCACAACAGATCGGCACGGGAATCGAGCTCAATGGGAAGCGGAAGAACGGCAGTGAGTTTCCCATCGAGATCATGCTGAGCCCGTTGGAGAGCGCCGAGGGGATTTTGGTGACGATGGCAGTCCGTGACATCACAACCCGTAAAAAGGCAGAAGCCGATCTTCTGAGCAAGGTCGAGGAACTAAACCGTTCGAATGAAGAACTAGGGCAGTTCGCCTACATCGCCTCACACGATTTGCAGGAGCCGCTTCGCATGGTGGCCAGTTATACACAGCTGCTATCCAGACGTTATAAAGGAAAGCTGGACTCCGATGCCGATGAATTTATTGCTTTCGCCGTGGACGGGGCCAGCCGGATGCAGCGCTTGATCCAAGACCTGCTGGCCTATTCGCGTGTTGGCACAAAAGGGAGGGATTTGCTCGATGTCTCCAGCGAGGAGGCACTACAACGGGCGCTTATAAACCTGCGACACGCCATCGAGGAAAAGGGCGCGCTGGTGACTCACGATCCACTGCCCCCCGTATTGGCGGACGAAATGCAACTCATACAACTGTTTCAAAATCTGGTTGGCAACGCCATTAAATACCAGAGTTCCGGAATCCCCAAAGTTCACATCTCCGCTGCCAAGAATGGCGGGAAGAAATGGACATTCTCCGTGAGAGACAACGGGCTGGGAATTGACCCGCAGTACTTCGAGAAAATCTTTGGGATGTTCCAGAGGCTCCACAAGCGGGAAGAGTTCGCGGGCACCGGCATCGGCTTGGCGATCTGCAAGAAGATCGTAGAACGGCATGGCGGCAATATCTCGGTTGAGTCGCGGCTCGGCCACGGTTCGACCTTTCGCTTTGCCCTGGAAGAAAGCGAGGGGAGATGAGGAAAACGATGGAAGGAGAAGGCATGCCCGTAACAGTTCTGTTGGTCGAAGACAGCCCCGGCGATGCGCGGCTTACGCAGGAAGTCTTGCATGGTACGAACAATTCCATCCATTTGGTGGTGGCTTCGGACGGGGTCGAGGCCATGGCACTCTTGAGGCGCACGGGGACTTACGTCCATGCGCCTCGACCGGATCTCATCTTGCTGGATTTAAATCTTCCTAAGATGGAAGGGCTCGCGGTACTGGCGCACATCAAGAAAGACCCCGATTTGAAAGCGATCCCTACAGTAATCCTGAGCACTTCAGATTCGGAAGCGGACATTGCGCAAAGCTATGAACTCCAGGCGAACTGCTACCTGAGCAAACCCGTGGAACTAAGCGCATTCGAGAGGTTGCTGAGGGGCATCAATGATTTCTGGCTGACAAAAGCCATCCTGCCGCAGCAAGGGCAGACCACGTGAACGAGAAATGGATCCAGCTGCTTTTCCCTCTCGAAAAGGCCTGTGGAGCTTTCCGGGTACGCTTTTCGATCGCGCAGATGTCGGCAACATTTCGGTCAAGTAAGAGCCTGGGCACGGTTCCACTTTTCGGTTTGTCCTGGCCGCGAGTGAGAGGAAATGATGAAGCTTATCGGAGGAGATGGTATGCCCATAGAAGTACTTTTAGTTGAAGACAGCCCGGGCGATGTGCGGTTGACGCAGGAAGCCTTTCGCGAGGCCAATCCCTCCATTCATATGCACGTGGCATCCGACGGCGTGGAGGCCATGGCTTTTCTAAGGCACGAGGGCATCCACGCGCAGGCTCCTCGCCCCGAGCTTATCCTGCTGGATCTGAACCTGCCCAGAATGGATGGCCGCGAAGTGCTGGCTCACATCAAGGAAGACGCCAGCTTGAAAACCATCCCTACTGTAATTCTCACCACATCCGAAGCGGAAGCCGACATTGTGAAAAGCTACCAACTCCAGGCCAACTGTTACCTCAGCAAACCGGTGCAGTTGGATGCCTTTGAGGCCCTGGTGAAGAGCATCAATGATTTCTGGCTGACCAAAGTGAAATTACCACAGCAGAGGCAAAACGAATGATCAGGAGGTCCCTTAGGTTGCTCCTTCTGGTCGAGGACAACGCCGGAGATGCCCGCTTGCTCCGGGAGATGCTCGATGAAGCAGGCGCGCACCAAACAGAAATGACGCAGGCCGAGAGCATGCGTGAGGCCGAGAGGCATCTTGCGCAGGCGTCTTTTGACATTGTCTTGGTCGACCTGGGGCTGCCGGATGCGCAAGGTCTGGAGGCGGTCCGGCGAGCCCGTGCAGTCGCCCCTCGTGTCCCGCTCGTGGTGTTGACGGGCTTGGACGACGAATCGCTCGCCACTCGAGCGTTGCAAGAAGGAGCGCAGGACTATCTCATCAAAGGCCAGATCGAGACGCGTGGTCTTCTGCGGGCGCTGCGCTACGCCATCGAACGTAAGGCAATGGAAGATGCGCTATTCACGGTAAAGGAACGCGCGCAAGTCACGCTGAACTGTATCGGCGACGCCGTCGTTTGTACCGACATTCTGGGAAATATCACCTTCCTCAATCTCGTTGCGGAAAAAATGACCGGTTGGCAGTGGGCAGAAGCGGTGGGCCGGCCCATGGGCGAGGTGTTTCGAGTTCTGGACGCCGTGACCCGCGAGATCACTCCGAATCCGATGGACGTGGCACTGGGGCTCGACAAGACCGTGCATCTGCCGTCGAATTGTATCCTTGTCAGGCGCGATGGATTCGAAACGCCCATAGAAGATTCAGTAGCCCCCATTCATGACCGCGAAGGCAAAGCCACCGGTGCCGTGATCGTTTTTCGTGACGTAAGCACGGCGCGGGCCATGGCTGCCGAGATGACGCATTCCGCGCAACACGATTTTCTGACCGGCTTGCCCAACCGCATGCTTCTGAACGATCGCGTGAACCAGGCGATTCCCTCCGCGGAGCGCCGCTCAAAAAAAGTTGCTGTCCTGTTCTTGGATTTGGATGGGTTTAAGCACATCAACGATTCCTTGGGGCACCCCATCGGTGACAAACTTCTTCAATCCATCGCAAAGCGCCTCGTCGATTGTGTACGCAGCTCGGACACGGTTAGCCGGCAGGGAGGCGATGAATTCGTTGTCCTGCTTTCGGAAACGGAGCATCCGGAAGACGCCGCTATTACGGCGAGAAGAATGCTTCAGGCCGTGGCCGAAGCTCATTGCATCGACCAGCACGATCTTCGTGTCACTACCAGCATTGGGGTAAGCGTCTTCCCCGACGACGGGCTGAACGCGGAGACGCTCATCAAGAATGCGGACACCGCCATGTATCAGGCCAAGGAAAATGGACGCCAGAGCTATCAATTTTTCAAGCCGGCCATGAACGTCCGGGCTGTGGAGCGGCAATCTATCGAGGAGGGCCTGCGGCGCGCCCTTGAACGGAAAGAATTCTCATTGCATTATCAGCCCAAGGTCAGGCTCGCAACGGGAGAGATAACCGGCGCGGAAGCGCTCCTACGCTGGACTCATCCGACTCGTGGCCCTGTCTCACCGGCAAGTTTTATTCCCGTCGCGGAGGATTGCGGTCTGATTTTGCCGATCGGCCAGTGGGTTCTTCGGGAAGCGTGCCAGCAGGCCCGTACTTGGCTGGACGCGGGACTGCCCCTGGGCACTATGGCGGTGAATATTTCCTCGATGGAGTTCCGCGAAGACAATTTTCTGGAGAGTGTGTTCACGATTCTCAGCGAAACTGGCCTCGATCCGAAGTTCCTCGAGCTGGAACTTACGGAAAGCGTTTTGATGAAGCGCGCCGAGTCCGCTGCATCCGTCCTCAAATCACTGAGAAGCAAAGGAGTGCGGATTGCCGTCGATGACTTCGGCACGGGCTATTCCAGCTTGAGCTATCTGAGAAAGTTTCCCATCGATGCCCTGAAGATCGACCAGTCGTTCGTGCGCCAGATCACCTCCGCACCGGACGATACGACCATCGTGACCGCCGTGATCAGCATGGGCCGAAGCCTGAAGCTGCGAGTCGTTGCCGAAGGAGTGGAAACGCGGGAAGAGCTGGAATTTCTTCGGGCTCACCAATGTGAAGAAGCGCAAGGGTACTATTTCAGCCGGCCGGTGCTTGCCCGCCAATTCGGCATTTTGCTCAAAACCGGGATTCCTGAATCGGCTGTGGTCGTTCATCGATGAGTATGCGTCTTGCAGTCGCATCAGCGAAGGAGTGCACCGGGGCGGGCGTCATTCCTAAGCTCGCCGCCGAAGCCGCGGCATCTGCTCTCGGGCTGGAGTTTGCATAATGGAACTGCTTAGCAAAACAGTCCGTGTTCAGTCGCCGCCTCCCGTTGAGCCGGTCGAAAAGCGCAGCTGTCCCCGCTTTCCTTTTTCGCCGGCCGTGGAGGCGCTCGATCTTCAGGCGGACACACGCATTCTCGGCCGGCTTTCCGATATCAGCAGAAACGGCTGCTACGTGGATACCATCAACCCGTTTGCGAAGGACGCTGCCGTCACGCTTACCGTTACAAGAGACAATCAATCCTTCAAAACCCAGGCCAAGGTCGTCTATTCAAAAGCCGGCATGGGCATGGGACTGTTGTTCACGACGGCAGAGCCCGATCAACTGCGCATACTGGGTTCCTGGCTGCACGAGTTGAGCGGCGGCAGAACGAATGAAGAGGAGCAGTCAAACGTCTTTCTCCAACGCGAGACCGCGAAGAGCACGGACGTTGAACTCAAGGAACTCCGGAAAGTCGTCAGCGAACTGGTTGCCCTGCTAAACGGTAAAAACATCCTGAGCGATTCCGAAGGGATGACCCTGCTGCGAAAGCTGGCCAAGTGACTGAATTCGGAAACCTCCGGGATCGAGCCGGACTTCGTCTCCATCATTCACGACGAAGCGTGTTGTCAGTCTTCGATTCTGGAGGCTCTGGCGGAAGAAGTGTGAACGAGAAGAACGCATGCCGCCTGCCTGCGGCCTTTCCATTGAATTCCTCACTCGGAACTTAGTACAACTCCCTGGCCGTTCAGCGTCACCTATAAATCAGTTCCGCAGGCGGCAGGAGCGCACCCATGAAAACGATGCAAGGCCCGGGAATTTTTCTCGCGCAGTTTGCCTCTGATAATCCGCCTTTCAACTCCTTCGACTCGATCTGCGCCTGGGCGGCAAATCTCGGTTACGTCGCCGTGCAAATCCCGTCCTGGGACGCTCGCCTGTTCGATCTCAAGCGCGCGGCCGAAAGCAAAGCCTATTGCGACGATCTGCAATCCGTCGCCGCTCGCCACAAACTTGCCATTTCCGAACTCTCGACGCATCTCCAGGGCCAGCTCGTCGCCTGCCATCCCGCCTACGACGCCATGTTCGACGGCTTCGCTCCCAAGAATCTCCACGGCCATCCGCAGGAACGCCAAGCCTGGGCCGTCGAGCAGCTAAATCAAGCCGCACACGCCTCCGCCAATCTCGGCCTCAAAGCTCACGTCACCTTCTCCGGCGCGTTTGCCTGGCCCTACATCTATCCCTGGCCGCAGCGCCCCGCCGGCCTCATCGAAACCGCCTTCGACGAGCTCGCCAAGCGCTGGCTCCCCATTCTCGACGCCTTCGATCGCGCCGGCGTCGACCTCTGCTTCGAAATCCATCCCGGTGAAGATCTCCACGACGGCGCCACGTTCGAAATGTTTCTCGACCGCGTCCGCAATCATCCCCGCGCCAACATTCTCTTCGACCCCAGCCACTTCGTCCTCCAGCAGCTCGACTACATCCAATTCATCGACCTCTACCACTCCCGCATCAAAATGTTTCACGTCAAGGACGCCGAATTTAATCCCACCGGCCGCCAGGGCGTTTACGGCGGTTATCAACCGTGGTTGCAACGCGCGGGCCGTTTCCGCTCCACCGGCGACGGCCAAGTCAATTTCCCAGCCATCTTTTCGAAACTCACCCAATACAATTTCCCCGGCTGGGCCATTCTCGAATGGGAGTGCTGCATCAAATCCGCCGAACAAGGCGCCGCCGAGGGCGCCCCCTTCATCAAGCGCCACATCATCCAAGCGGCCCAATCCGCCTTCGACGATTTCGCCTCCTCCGGCGCCAGCCCCCACGCCCTCCGCTCCATCCTCGGCTTCCCTGGTTCACATTCCTAACGTCGACACCTTTCCTGCCGAGAGGTGTCCTTCGCCGTCGTGAAGGTTCGTTGTCTTTGTACCCTCGCCTCTTCTTCGTCTGTGATTGTTTCGGCGGATAGGGTTGCCGTATCTGTGTAGTCACCGTATGATACCGGTGTGGCAACGCACGATTGGATTGATGTTCTCAATGCGTGTTCGACGGCATTCATCGCGCTTTTTACGATACTTCTGTTTGTCGGTGTGGTATGGCAGATTCTCACAAGCAAGACTATCGAACGGGCATGGGTGATGGCCGATGTCGAGCCTGATTCCGAAAAATGGCGCGACCGTAAACTCCATGTCCTTGAGGGGAGCGGAACGTCGGGTGACAGCACAGCAATCTATGCCGTTTTGGTTTGCACGAATGCTGGCAAAAGTCCGGCGTGGATCAGCGAGACGCGAGCTAAATTTGAAATCGTGGACACGCTTCCAGCGACACCGAATTTCGAGTCGGCGGAATACATCGAAGCTGGCACCATACCGCTCGGGATGGTTGAAGGTGGCGCTGCTCCCCATACACAGAGACTGCCGTGGACACCGACAGCCGTAGGGCACGAGGAAAGCGGGAAAATATCGGTGATTTATGGCTTCGTGAAATACAAAGACATCTTCCAAAAAATCCATGTGACGACTTTCGGTTACAGAATCATTCACGGACGGCTTAGACGCTTGGAAAATTATCCCGAATACAACAAGAATACCTGAGTGACAAGAAGGATGTGCTCAACCCTCTCAGTCGTGTTGGGATGGCTCGCGGCGCATGTGCTAGAATCCGCTGCATGAGGGGAATGGGAAAATGGCTATGCGGGGCTTACGTCATCGTAATGCTCTTTTATGCCATGATTCACTCATGGACGTTGGAGTGGACTTTTGTGCTGAAAGCAGCGTTGTGGGTCTTTATCGGCGGCGGAGCGATGATGACAGCTTTCGCTTCCTTGTGCGCAAAGGCGAGTATGCCCCGAGACGCACTCGACTATTTGGGGAAAGATGGAAAAGTGAGGATGCCGCTGGCGGTCAGACTTTTAACTTGGTCGGCATACGCGGTCCTTGTGGCGGGATCAGCGATAATCCTCGCGGGTCTTTACTTCTCGTAAAACACGCCGGGTGGCGCAGCCTTCGGTTTTAAGGCTGCGGGTTTTGACTCTCCAGGCTGGCTCTCAAATTTAGTACCGCGCGGGTGGAAACAGAGGAGTGCCGTACAGGTAGTGGTCCAAATCTTCGGTAAGATCAGAAGGCAGCTTCTGCCACTCTGTTTCCGGTACGCCATCCGCAAGCGATTGCAGCACCGCCTCAATCGGCTCAGATTTTGAGGGTTTGGGTAACACGCTGCTTTTCCCCGAGAAGTGCTTGCGAGTAGCCCGCCTTTTTGAAGAAGGAACACGCGCGTGCCGCGAGCCGGAAACTTTCGCGGCCGCCTGCTCGCCAGTCAGATTCTTTCGCTTCGGCATAAACTTACCCGCCGACTACTTTACCCTAACTCTCGCCGCCACAATCGCCTTCCGGTTCCGCTGACAAGGTCTCCATATCGGCGGTAGGGAATTCATGAAGCGCCGCAGTGCGTATAACCTCCAGCTTCCTCTCTATCTCTGCGGCCACTCCTCGGCCACGGGCCGCGTCTGGCCCGTCCGATTCCTCGATCCTTCGCTGGTCAGCCCGGACCAACTGCTCCACGTAGGCTTCCACGCTAAGCCCCTCCGCTTCGGCTCTAGCGCGAATCGCTTGCTCCAATTCAGGGCGAACAGAGATATTCATGTCGCACCTCTTCCCGTGATTCAAACTCGATTGTACGACCGTTTAAGCGAGCATTGCCATCAGGCCTGAGCGGTGAACTTTTCGTCTTTCTCGTATTTCTAACCTCTATCTCTTTTCCACAGCTGATTCGAACGATACCAACAAAGTACTTGACACACATTTTATACCTTGCTACCATGTTTTATGATTGCGTCGCGGCTCCAGCCATTAGAATCCAACTCGCCCATCCTCCGTGTACTCTGTGCCCTCCGCGACCTCTGTGTAGAGTCTGTTTCCTCGCGCCAGTTTGCAGTGCAACCCAACTCCTTCCGCCATTTTCCACAGTCTCATCTCTTAATGCTCACCGCTCGCCACTCGTGCGCTCTGCCTGCCCTGAGTAAGGTCGAAGGGAGCGAAGACAAACGGTCACTCGCCGCTAATCCCTTTAGAATGCGCACTTCCACAAAACTCCCCTGTAAACCCTTTAGATTCCGCACTTCCAAAACGCAGCACTTAAAGTTCTTTAGAATGTGCACTTACAAAAAAGGGGGTGGGGGGGTTCCTGCCTTACCAGCAGGCTCGCCCGGTTTCGCCAGCGTCGGGCTCTTGTGTTACCGTGCCGGCTGCACGTCAAATCCATTTGCGAGGCGCGTCATGAGGCGTAGGGCTTTCTTACCAATCCATTTCCAGCATTGTTCTCGTCATACTTCTAGCGCCGCATCGCGCCCACGCGCAGGCTGCGCCGCCACCCTCCGCGCAGACTTCTCAGCAGGCCACTACACGCCAGTCGGCTCCAACTGCTCATGTGCCCACGCAGGCCGATATTCTTCGCGGCGCGTACGGCCCCTACCGCGCGAATAACGATTTGCTTTACTACCACCTCGACGTCCGGGTCGACCCCGATAAAAAATTCATCAGCGGCAAGAACACCATTCGTTTCAAGATGCTTCAGGACGGCACGCGCATCCAACTCGATCTTCAGCAGCCGCTTCAAGTCGATAAAATTCTCCTTGGCGCAACTGAACTCAAATACGAGCGCCAATTCGGCGCCGTTTTCATCGACTTTCCGGAAACGCTGCGCGCCGGCCGCACGTACTCCATCGATTTCTATTATTCCGGGAATCCGCAAGAGCAAGGCCGCTTCGGCGGTTTTTCATTCCACAAAGATACCGCGGGTCATCCGTGGATTTTTACCGCGTGCGAAGGCATCGGCGCCAGCGCCTGGTGGCCGAACAAGGATCAATGGCGCGACGAAGTCGAAAGCATGGAGATCAGCGTTTCGATTCCGAATAATCTCGTTGACGTCTCCAACGGAAAATTTCTCGGCAAGACCGATCTCGGCGACGGCTACACGCGCTGGGACTGGCTCGTCCACTATCCCATCAACAATTACGACGTCTCGCTCAACATCGGCAACTATGTCCATTTCGCCGACCGCCTGGGCGATCTCCCGCTGGATTTCTACGTTCTCCCCGAAGATTTGGACAAAGCGAAAGCGCAGTTCGTGCAAGCCAAAGGTATGCTCGAAGCTTTCCAGCACTATTTCGGCGAATATCCCTTCAAGAAAGACGGCTACAAACTCATCGAAGTGCCCTACTCCGGCATGGAGCATCAGAGCGCCGTCACTTACGGCAATCATTTTAAGAATGGCTATCTCGAGCGAGATTGGACCGGCGTCGGCATCAGCACGAAGTTCGATTTCATCATCATTCACGAAAGCGCTCACGAGTGGTTCGGCAACTCCATCACGGCCGCCGACCCGTCTGACATGTGGATTCACGAAGGCTGGGCCACGTATCTCGAATGCCTCTATGTCGAATACAGATGGGGCCACGACGACTACCTAAAGTACGTCAACGCCTACAAATCCAAAGTAAAGAATCAGGTACCCATCATCGCCGAGCGCGGCGTCAACGCCGAGCCGCCACAGGACATGTATTTTAAAGGCGCGCTCTTTCTGAACACGCTGCGCAGCGTCGTCAACGACGACCCTCGCTGGTTTAAGCTCATCCACGATTTCTATCAGCATTTCAAGTACAAAAACATCATGACCGAAGACGTCGTCCAGTTTTTCAATCAAAAAACCGGGATGAACCTGACGCCGATCTTCAACCAGTATCTTCGCCATACGGCCATTCCCGCGCTCGAGCTCAAATTCAACGAAACGGATGGCACCGTTTCCTATCGTTGGAAGGTGGATGAGCAGGGCTTTGCCATGCCCGTCCGCGTCGGAACAAAAGGGAACTGGCAAATCATCAACGCGACGACCACCTGGCAAACCCTAAAAACGCCGCTCTCGAAAGACCAGTTCGATGTGGCCACCGATCTCTATTACATCAAAGTCGAAAAAGAATAATTCGGCAACGATCAATGATTCGGCGAGGAACGACAACTCAGCCGCTAGAGCGTTTTTCGAGCGCTCTCGCCGAAACTTCGTTCGTAACGCACTCGTCGCAGTTTTATTTTTATGGCAAAGTAATGATTCATGGCCGACCCAGACAACTCCAGAGCCGTCGGTCGCGCCTCATTTCGCCATCCGAATTTCTTGCTCTTTCAATCTGCACGCACCGCCATGGTCGTGGCCATGGAGATGCAATCGGTGGCCGTCGGCTGGCAAGTTTACGAAATCACGAAACGTCCGCTCGACCTCGGGCTCGTCGGATTGGTGCAATTTCTTCCGGGGATTCTCCTGTTTCTCGTCTCCGGTCACGTTGCGGACCGCTACGACCGCCGAAAACTCGTCATGCTTTGTTACATCGGTTATGGCCTAAGTTTTGGTCTGCTGCTTTGGACCGCCCTGCATGCAAACGGCTCCGTTTCCTTTATTTTCGTGGTTCTCGCGATTCTCGGAGTTCTGCGCGTTTTCAATGCTCCGGTGAGCCGCGCCTTCCTTCCGCAATTAGTGCCCGACGAGGATCTTCCGAACGCGATCGCGTGGGCTTCTACTTTTTTTCAGGGCGCGAGTATCCTCGGGCCTGCCGCTGGTGGAGTCATCTACGCCGCGTTTCGCGGACCCGGAGCGGTCTACATCGTGGCGATGATACTGGCCGTCGTAGCTTTAGCTTGCACGCTCAAAATCAAGTCGCCGGCGAAGCCTCGCCCACGCGAGCCATTCAATTCCAAAACTGTTCTTGCGGGCTTGCACTACATCTGGCGCGAGAAAGTAGTTCTCGGGTCCATCTCTCTCGATTTGTTTGCCGTATTCCTTGGCGGAGCTGTCGCGCTCTTGCCGGTCTACGCGCAGGAAATTTTGCGCACAGGCCCCTGGGGCCTGGGCCTGCTACGAGCGGCGCCGGGTATAGGCGCTGCGGTGATGGCGATTTTCCTGGCCTACAGGCCGTTGCGGCGGCGTGCCGGACTGATCATGCTTTGGTGCGTGGCGGGATTCGGCGTGTTCACCATTCTGTTTGGAATTTCTCGCAGTCTCGTACTTTCGATGGTCGCATTGTTTTTTGTCGGCGCAACGGACATGGTCAGCGTCGTCGTCCGCGCCATTCTGATCCAGGTGACTACGCCCGACGAGATGCGCGGCCGCGTCAACGCCGTGGACATGGTTTTCATCGGGGCCTCGAACGAGTTCGGCGAATTCGAGTCTGGACTGACAGCACAATGGCTCGGAACCGTGCCGGCCGTTGTGCTCGGAGGAATCGGCACTATCGTCGTGACTGCAATCTGGGCGTGGCGATTCCCTGAATTAAGGAAGGTCGAGCAGATCCACTCGTTACCGACGCGCGCGGCGTGAATTTTCTGACGGTGAACGCTCTGAAGGTTGCGCCCATCAAAATCGCAGAGGCTCGGTGCAAGCGCCCCGTTGGCGCGGCACGCTCACCGCATTCATCCTCATTACTGCTTCGGTTTCGCTGGCGTCGCGCTTGCTGGCACGGCCGGGTTTGCAGCGACGCTTGGCGCAGCGCCGCCGACTGCGGACGCGGGAGGAGCAGGAGGCGCGATCAAAGCGGTTTTCACCGACGCCGGCACTTTGTCCGAATTTGCCAACAGCACGCTGACTTCCCATATTTCCGTTTCCGACAAGCGCCCCTTGAATCCCGGCATGCCGGTCAGCCGAATTCCATTTTCGGCTTTCCAATACGTTTCGGAAGCCGGATCATCGGATACGCCCACTCCATGGAAAAGCTGCGGCGGTGCCGGAGACATGCCTTGCGCTATGTTGGTCTTTGGCTGATCGGGCAGTCCATGGCACACGGCACAGTTCTGTTTGTAAACCTCCGCGCCAGCGAGATAGCTTTTCTCATCCGCGACCACCGGCGAATCCGGGATCTTCTGTCTTGCAACGCGCGCGTCGATGGCCATATGTGCGAGCTTCATTTCGAAGGGAAGAGGCGCATCGCTCGCCGCGATGGGGGCCCGCCCGGTGGAAAAATAAAAGTAAACGCCGCATACAAACAGCAAAATCGCGAGCAGAATGCCGATAACTAAGCCCTTAAACATGGCGTTTTTCACCCACCTTTATTAGAAGCCTACTTGAACCCCTGGAGCCACCCGTCCGTGGCACGTCAATTCGCGGTGCGCTAGTGTAAACTTAGCCCGGTACCGCTGCCCACTAGAAAAATTGCTTCCCGGAGCGGTGGTCCGGCTGGCCATTCGCCATTCCTTTCTGACCTACCGAGGCTGCCCGCTTGTTTTCTCAAGCCATCCACCTATTTCTTGAGGCCGCGCGCTAATTTTCTGAGACCACCCCATTGCTTTCCCGAGACCTCCCCATTCGAACAGAGATCTGGTAACCATTTTCTCCTGAAATCCGTCCTATCTATGCGCAGGCTGTCTTTTCCGGTAGGCTCAAATGGCTAGGCGGGGGATCCCCAAATTGGTACCCCGGACTGTTCCGACCCGGCAGACTCACTCGCATCATTTGCATTGATCGACAGGAGAGAATGGATGGGCCACCTCGACCCCCTAGAGCGTCCCGAACCGGACGCAAATTTTTCGTCCGCGGCAAATCCCGGCAAAAGCCGCTGGTGGCTGTGGCTCGCCGTTCTGGGCGTTATCGCACTTGGTATCTGGTATTTCCGCGCGGGCCGTTCAACGAGCGAAGCTGGCAGTAAAAGCCCCGCAGGCGCTGAGAGAGGGGGAAGGCACGGCGCAGGAGAAGAGAACTTCACGGTACCCGTTGTCGTCGCCACCGCGCAAAAGGGTGATCTTCCCGTATATCTCATCGGCCTTGGAACAGTCACGGCGTTTAACACGGTAACGGTACGTAGCCGGGTCGACGGCCAAATCGTCAAGGTGAACTTCACCGAGGGGCAATTCGTGCACCAGGGCGATGCGCTGATCGAAATCGATCCGCGACCCTACCAGGTGATGGTGGAGCAGGCCGAGGGGCAGCTCGCCAAGGACCAGGCCCAGCTGCACGACATGCAAGTCGACTACGAGCGCTATCAACTACTGTTTAGCGAGGGCGTCATCCCCAAGCAGCAAGTGGATACGCAGCAGGCGCAGGTGGGGCAGTATTTGGGTGCGATTAAAGCGGACCAAGCCACCATCGATAACGCGAAACTTCAGCTCGTTTACTCGCACATTACTTCGCCCATCAGCGGACGCGTGGGATTGCGTCTGGTCGACATCGGAAACATCGTGCACGCCACGGATACAACGGGGCTGCTCGTCATCACGCAACTCCAGCCGATTTCCGTTATTTTCACGCTGCCTCAAGATCAGCTGCAGCAAGTCCTGGTGAAACTGCGCGGCGGCGGCCAGCTTCCTGTGGAAGCATTCGACCGGGATGACACCACGAAGATTGCCAGCGGCAAGCTTGCGACTATCGACAATCAAATCGATCCGACCACGGGGACCTACAAACTCAAATCAATTTTCGCCAATGAGAACAACATTCTCTTCCCGAACCAGTTCGTGAATATTCACATGCTTGTGGACACCAAACACAATCTAACGATCGTTCCCGCGGCGGCGATTCAGCGCGGACCACAAGGGACGTATGTGTACGTCGTAACGGGAGGCGACGTCGCGAATATTCGCACGGTCACCGTCTCGCAGACGACCGGCAATAATGTCGGCATCAGTTCCGGCCTAAATAGTGGCGACGTTGTGGTGATTGACGGTGCGGACAAACTGCAGGATGGGAGCAAGGTCATTGCCAGCACTTCTCCCGCTGGCGCGACCCGAGAATCCAACTCAGAACCTGCCGCTGCTCAAGCGCCTTCGCCGTCTGGCCATTCCGCTCGAAAGCAGTCGGAGGGAAAGACTCGATGAGTCCATCCCGGCCGTTCATTCTGCGGCCTGTCGCGACCACGCTGTTGATGTTGGGCGTGCTGCTCGTTGGTTTCGTCGCTTACCGGCAGCTTCCGGTTTCCGCCCTTCCAGAAGTCGATTATCCGACGATTGAGATTCAGACGTTTTATCCCGGTGCAAGTCCGGACGTCATGGCGTCTTCCGTCACCGCGCCGCTCGAGCGTCAGTTTGGCCAGATACCCGGCTTGAGCCAGATGACCTCGACGAGTTCATTCGGCAGCTCGATCATCACTTTGCAGTTCAACCTCGATCTCAACATCGACATTGCGGAACAAGAGGTCCAAGCCTCCATCAACGCCGCTTCCAATCTTCTTCCCCAGGGGCTTCCGAATCCCCCCACATACAACAAAATTAATCCGGCCGACGCCCCCATCCTCACGCTTTCGCTTACTTCGGACTCACTTCCGCTATCCAAGATCGAAGACCTTGCGGACACGATGCTCGCGCAGAAAATGGCCCAGCTTCCCGGCGTGGGACTTGTAAGCATCAGCGGAGGCCAGCGTCCAGCGGTGCGCGTCCAAGCTAATCCTACTGCGCTCGCTTCTTATGGGCTGAGTTTGGAGGATTTGCGGACCGCGCTCAGCGCCGCCAACGTGGATCAGGCGAAGGGCACCTTCGACGGCGCTCATCAGTCGTATACCATCGGCGCGAACGACCAGCTCATTTCCAGTGAAAGTTACGGCCCGCTCATTATCGCGTATCGTAACGGCGCTCCCGTGCGGCTGTCCGACGTGGCCACCGTTTTCGCGGGAACGGAAAACGTCCAGCAAGCTGCGTGGGCAAACCTAAAGCCAGCCGTCATTCTGAATGTTCAGCGCCAGCCGGGCGCCAACATTATTTCCGTAGTGGATCGCGTAAAGAAACTTCTCCCGCAGCTTTCGGCTTCGTTTCCCGCGTCGGTGAAGATCGACATTCTGACGGACCGCACCACGACCATTCGCGCCTCCGTTGAAGACGTGCAATTCACGCTAATGCTGACCATTGCTTTGGTGGTCATGGTGATCTTCCTTTTCCTGCGAAACGTCCGCGCTACCGTAATTCCCGCGCTGGCTGTGCCGCTCTCGATTGTCGGGACTTTTGGCGTGATGTATCTCTGCGGCTACACGCTTAATAACCTTTCCCTGATGGCGCTCACTATCTCGACGGGATTCGTCGTGGATGACGCCATCGTGATGATCGAGAACATTAGCCGGTACATTGAAGAAGGGGATTCGCCGCTGGATGCGGCGCTGAAAGGCTCCGATCAGATCGGCTTCACGATTATCTCGCTGACTGTTTCACTTATCGCTGTGCTCATCCCACTGCTCTTCATGGGCGACATCGTGGGCCGCTTGTTCCGCGAATTCGCAATTACGCTGGCTATCACGATTCTCATTTCTGCTTTTGTCTCGCTGACCTTGACTCCGATGATGTGCGCGAAACTCCTTCGCCATCAGAAAGAGGAAGACCAGGGCTGGTTCTATCGCAAGTCGGAGCACGCCTTCAATTCCATCATTGCTTTCTACGGGCGTACATTGAGATTTGTTCTGCAATATCGCAAAATCACCCTGCTCGTCACATTCGGAACTTTGGTCTGCACCATCCTGCTCTACATTTACGTTCCCAAAGGCTTTTTCCCGGTGCAAGACACGGGACTCATTCAGGGCGTTTCGGAAGCCGCGCAGGATATTTCCTTCGCGTCCATGGCCAAGCACCAGCAAGCTCTCGCGGAGGTTATTCTTAAAGACCCGGCCGTCGAAAGCCTTTCCTCGTTCATCGGCATCGATGGAACCAACACGACGCTGAACACGGGCCGAATTCAGATCAATCTCAAACCGCTTTCCGTGCGCAAGATCAGCGCCTCCGACGTCATTCGGCGGATCCAGCCGCAGCTCGCGAAAGTCGATGGCATTTCGCTCTTCATGCAATCCGTGCAGGATCTCAGCGTCGAAGACCGCGTGAGCCGCACGGAATTCCAGTACAGCCTCGAAGACGTCGACTCCAAAGAGCTTGCTTATTGGACGCCCCGCTTCATGGACAAACTGCGTTCCATCCCAGATGTGCGCGACGTTGCCAGCGACGAGTTGAACCAGGGGCTCTTGGCCACGCTGGTCATCGACCGCGACACGGCATCGCGTCTCGGTATTCTGCCCTCGGATATCGACAACACGCTTTACGACGCTTTTGGTCAGCGGCAAGTCTCGACCATCTTTACCCAGCTCAACCAATACCGGGTCGTTTTGGAAGTGGATCCCCAGTTCCAGCAGAATCCCGAGTCTCTGAAAAACATCTACGTGCGGTCATCGGGGCCGCTTCAGGCTTCCTCCGGGTCCACAGCCAATATTTCGGCGGCAGCGCAGGCGAATATAACTTCCGCTCCAAGCCCGCAAGTTCCGCTGAGCGCTTTCACGCGCTTTGAGCCAGGTTCGGCCGCCTTAACGATCAACCATCAGGCACAATTTCCGGTGGTCACGGTCTCCTTCAATCTCGCGCCCGGGTCCGCGCTGGGCGATGCCGTTAACGCCATCAACAAGGCCAAGCAGGAATTGAACATGCCTCCGAGCATTCAGGCGACGTTTCAGGGCACGGCGGCAGCTTTCCTGAATTCGCTGGCCAGTGAGCCGATTCTGATTCTTGCCGCGCTCATCACCGTTTATATCGTTCTCGGCGTGCTGTATGAGAGCTACATTCACCCCATCACGATTCTCTCGACGCTTCCTTCCGCCGGAGTCGGCGCCATCCTTGCGCTGCTGCTGTTTCACACGGAGTTCAGCGTCGTTTCGCTGATCGGAATTATTCTGCTTATAGGAATTGTGCAGAAAAACGCGATTATGATGATCGACTTCGCTCTCGAGGCCGAGCGCAAGGAAGGGAAGACGTCGCTGGATGCCATTTATGAAGCGTGCCTGCTTCGTTTCCGCCCCATCCTGATGACGACCATGGCTGCTCTGCTTGGCGCGTTGCCTCTAGCGCTGGGGACCGGTGTCGGTTCGGAGTTGCGCCGTCCGTTGGGCATTACCATCGTTGGCGGGCTCATATTGAGCCAGTTGCTGACGCTTTACACCACGCCGGTGGTTTATCTCGCATTCGATTGGCTGGCACACCGCTTTACGTTTCGGATTGGCAATTCGCTCGAGGAGCCTGCGCACGGGGATTAAACCATGACCTCGTCATCCCATTTTTCGGCGCCATTTATTCGCAGGCCGGTCGCGACTTCGCTGATTACCATTGCGATTTTTCTGTCTGGCGTGGTGGCGTTTCGTTTTCTTCCTGTGGCACCCCTTCCGGAGGTTGATTTCCCGACGATTTCCGTGGGCGCGAGTTTGCCTGGGGCAAGTCCGGAAACGATGGCCTCGGCGGTTGCCACTCCTTTGGAGCGCCAGTTTGGCCGCATCGCGGGCGTTACGCAGATGACCTCTTCGAGCGGCCTTGGTTCGACCAACATCACACTGCAGTTTGATCTGAATCGCGACATCAACGCGGCTGCGCGCGACGTGCAAGCTTGCATCAACGCGGCGCGCACGCAACTCCCGCTCGATCTTCCGGGGCAGCCCACGTACCGCAAGGTCAATCCCGCGGACGCGCCGATCCTGATTCTTTCTTTGACGTCGGACAATATTCCGCCGGCACAGATCTATGACGCCGCCGATTCTATCCTTGCGCAGAAGTTGGCGCAGGTGGAAGGGGTGGGCCAGGTTTTCACGTGGGGAAGCGCAAGCCCTGCTGTACGCGTGGAGGCCAATCCGTACCAACTGAACAGCTACGGGATCAGTCTTGAGACGATTCGCGCTTCGCTGCAATCGGCCAACTCGAATCTGGCGAAGGGCTCGCTCTCCGACGACAAGAAAACCTGGGTTGTGAACGATAGCGACCAGCTGTTCAAAGCCTACGAATACCAGCCGCTGATCGCAGGCGGCCATGCCGGCGCTCCGGTGCGGCTCCAGGATGTCGCCCAAGTTGTCGATTCCGTCGCGGACTCGCGCAACCTGGGCCTCTCTGGCGGAAAGCGTTGCGTGCTGCTGGCGATCTTCCGGCAGCCCGGCGCGAACATGATCGATACCGTCGATCGCATAACGACGATCCTTCCGGTGCTGCGGGCGTCGATCTCGCCATCGCTCCACCTAGCCGTCGCCGTCGATCGCAGCACAACCATTCGTGCTTCCGTGCGGGACGTCGAGATCACGCTCGTTATTTCCATCCTTCTCGTTATTCTCGTGGTCTTCGCTTTTCTGCGTAGTACGTGGGCCACGATCATTCCCAGCGTCGCTGTTCCGCTCTCTCTCGTCGGCACGTTCGGCATTATGTATCTGTGCGGCTACAGTCTGGACAATCTGTCGCTGATGGCGCTCACGATTTGCACCGGTTTCGTCGTGGACGACGCCATCGTGGTGATTGAAAATATCACGCGCCACATCGAAAACGGAATGAAGCCCTACGAGGCCGCGATGAAGGGCTCGAGTGAAATCGGTTTTACGGTGCTCTCGATGAGCACTTCTCTCGTGGCCGTTTTCATTCCCATCTTGATGATGCCTGGGATCGTTGGACGCCTTTTTCGCGAATTTGCGATTGTCCTCAGCGTGGCCATCGCGGTTTCGCTGTTTGTATCTCTCACCACCACGCCCATGATGTGCGCGCGATTTCTGAAGCATGAGAGTGGCCGCCACAACTGGATTTACAGGTTCTTCGAGAACGCGTTTAACCGATTGCTTCGTCTGTACGATATTTCGCTCACGTGGGTTCTACGGCGCCAGTTGCTGATCCTTGGGATGACCTTCCTTACGGCGGTGATTTGCGCTTACCTGTTTTTTCACGTGAATTCCGGATTTTTTCCGCAGCAGGATACCGGGCGCATCGCCGGCACCATTTATGGCGATCAGGATTTGTCCTTCGCGGCCATGTCACAAAAGATGCGCACGTTTACGGATATCGTATTGAAGGATCCCGCGGTGGATACCATCACTGCGTTTACCGGCGGTGGGAGCGGCGGGAGCACGGCACGAATGTTTGGCCAGCTCAAGCCTTTGAGCGAGCGCAAAATCAGCGTCGACGAAGTGATCGCGCGCATTCGTAAGGCGACTTCCAAAGTTCCTGGTGCGGTTCTCTATATGCAGGCCGTGCAGGATCTGAGCATGGGCGGCCACAGCACGGCGGCGCAATATCAGTACACGCTGCAATCCGATAATCTAGGCGATCTCACTCATTGGGCGCCTCTACTCGAACAAAAACTGGCCAAGATCCCCGAGCTGCGCGACGTCAACTCCGACCAGCAAATGCATGGATTGGAAAGTTCACTCGTTGTCGACCGCGACACGGCGGGGCGGCTTGGGGTGTCGATGGAGGACGTAGACAATACGTTGAACGACGCGTTCGGGCAGCGCGAGGTCTCGACGATTTACAAGGGGCTCAATCAATATCACGTGGTGCTGGAAGTGATGCCGAGCGCGCAGCAAGATCCTACGGCGTTGAAATCGATTTATGTGCCGACCACTTCCGGGAGCCTTGTGCCGCTGAGCGCGTTTTCTCATTACGAGCCATCCAACACGGCGATATCGGTCAATCACCTGGGCATTTTTCCGGCGATCACCTTGTCGTTCAATCTGGCTCCGGGCGCGTCCCTCGGTCCGGCTGTCGAGCATATAGAAGAGGCTACACGTGAAGTCAGCATGCCGCCCACTGTGCACGCCACGTTTCAGGGCACTGCGCAGGCGTTTCAGGATTCGCGATCTTCGCAACTGTTTCTTGTGATCACCGCGCTGGTGGCCGTTTACATTGTTCTCGGCATTTTGTATGAGAGTTTTATTCATCCCATCACGATTCTCTCGACGATTCCTTCCGCGGGCATTGGCGCTATTCTGGCGATTAAGGCTGCAGGTACGGATCTCAACATGATTTCCTTGATTGGCATCATTCTGCTCATTGGGATTGTTAAGAAAAATGCCATTCTGATGATTGATTTTGCGGTGCAAGTGGAACGCGAAGAACACATCCCGCCTTTGCAGGCTATTTACAAAGCTTGTTTGCTGCGCTTCCGGCCAATTCTGATGACCACGATGGCTGCGCTGTTTGGGGCTCTCCCTCTCGCGCTGGGCACCGGCGTAGGTTCGGAGCTTCGCCGGCCTCTTGGTATCACCATCATTGGCGGGCTCATCGTCAGCCAGATGCTGACTCTATTCACGACGCCGATTGTTTATATCTATATGGACCGATTGCAATCCTGGTTGCAAGGTATCCGCAAGCATGGACACGCTCCTGTTCCCGCAGGCGCTGAAGCAGACTGAACCGCGTAGCGCTAGACTCTAGCGAGTTTCCTTGTGGCAGAAGAATGGCCGACCGCGCTCGCTCGGCGGTTAGGAGCTGCCGATCAGATAGCCTGTAAAGAAAACCAGTACGCCTCCCACGATTACTTGAAACGCGGCCTGTAAGAACGGCGTATCCATGTAGCGGTGCCGAATGTAGCTGATGACTCCTAATTCGAAACCAACGACTATGACGGCCACGATCGTTGCCATGTGGAAATTCGCGATGAGGAAGGGAAGCGTGTGACCGATGCCACCGGCAGTGGTCATTGCACCCGTGACCGCGCCGCGGAGCCACGGCGAGCCTCTACCGGTCAGCGAACCGTCGTCGGAAAGTCCTTCTGAAAACGCCATGGAGATGCCCGCACCGATGGAAGCTGCGAGCCCCACCAGAAATGCGTCCGAGCTCTTGTGGGTGGCGAATGCCGCCGCGAATAATGGCGCGAGAGTCGAGACCGAGCCATCCATCAGGCCAGCAAGCCCGGGCTGTACGATTTGCAGGAGGATCAGTTTTCGGTGAGATTCTTCTTCTTGCGCGCGCGCGGGTTCTGTCAAATGCTTTTCTTCGAGCCCGTCTGCCGTTGCGGAGTGTTTGCGCTCTTCATCCGCCAGTTTATTCAGCAGCTCTCGCGTGGGCGCATCGGTGATGCGGCTCACTGCTCGCGCGTAGAAACGCGCCGCCTCCATCTCCATGATTTTGGCTTGTTTCCTGGCTACGTTTACGCCGAGCGGCCGCACCAGCCATGTTGGACGGCGCTGTAGAAATCCTTTCACGTTTTCCCGGCGGATCAGCGGGATGTGGTCGCCAAAGCGTTCCCGAAACGTCGCCAGCAACCGGTCGCGGTGCACAACTTCTTCCTCCCGCATCTCCTCGAACATTTTTGAAGTTGCTGGATAGGTTTCTCGCAGAGCGTCCGCGAATTCGCCGTAGATGCGGCCGTCTTCTTCTTCGGATGCAATGGCCAGGGCCAGAATTTCTTTTTCCGACAATTCCTTGAATTTCTTCAGCATGGGCACTTCCTCGCGTTTTGTTGAGGAAGAGAATCGCACAAACGATGGAAGGAAGTCACCTGGAGCTAAATAGTGAGACTAGGCCAGCGAGGCGTGAAGCGACTTGTGACCGATGATTTGTGTGACCGCGCCAGACAGGTTTTTGCTCTAATGCTTGACTGGCGGATGAGGATTTGAAGAGTTAAACCAGAAAGCCTTGTGTGCGGCAGAGATGAACGATACCGAATCGGTCGCCCGCTCCGACTTTGTGTTTCATTCGATAAAGATGGTTCTTTACCGTTTGTTCCGAGAGGCAAAACTTATTGGCGATTTCTTTGTTCGTGAGCCCCTGGGCGATCAGCGGAACAATCTGCTGTTCGCGACGCGTCAAACCCAGCTTGGGCTGGATGGCCGGCGAGTGTAGCGAGGTCGCCTCGCGTTCAAAGAAGCGGAAAAGCAACGCGCACAGCGAACCGGGACATACGGCTTTGCCCTTGTGGACCGCATGCATGGCCTCCAAAACGTCCTCCGAGGAGGCGTCCCTCGGCAGATAGCCCTTGATGCCTGCCCTCACGTATTGAACGAACTCTGTTTCATCCTCCGTCATGCCCACGAGCAGGATCTGGACCGCGGGAGCCAGCAAACGAACCTGCCGAATCACATGGATGTCTTCGGCGAGACTCCCCCGGGACGTCAACAACAAGATGTCGGGCTTCTCTTCCGCAAGGCCCTCCACGCGGAAGGGCCCCGTGCAGTGAAGGCCCACGACATCAATATCCCCTCGCCTCATCAGCATTCGCGAAAGGGCTTCGCGTAGCAGACGGTTTTCCGCGGCAATATACACACGTGCCCTTTGCTCCAGGTCGCCGGCTGTTTTGATTCGCGGCGCTTCTTCGGCTGGAGGCGGAGTCCCACGCCGTTCTATCCGGAGCAGCTCTCTGCGTTGACTATTGTCTGACGAAATCTGGCTTCGGCGAGCTACTGTGTTCATGGGGGACTTTCCTCCAACTGTCTTGGCATTGTTCCAGCGAATCCAATCCTCTGAAAGAATGCATGAGGGAATTCAGATTCGCGCCGCGCACCCAACAGGAGCAATTTTGGAGCCGCGGTTTATCTATTGCCCCGCGCGCCAGTCCCCATCTATCTCCTACCGTACCTATCGTTTAGGATCTCGTAGTGCCAGATGAGCATAGGGCTATCTAGGTTACTAGTCCCACATTGGTACCAATTCCGGTAGGCAAGCTCAGTTCGGAACTCTTTGATTAAACCCTTCTTATTCTTCTATTTAGTAGGAAAACGCCCTTTTGCGCTCTTTCTTTCGCGGTACTTCCGTACTATCATCGCTTCGGAGCGTCCTACCCGTATGCAGGTACGTCTCCTCTATAGGTTTTGCAGTGCGCGAGCCTTACACTCTCTCTTGAAGCGTGTTGTCTGCGAGAGGCAAGGTACATGGAGATCCAGCAAAGCATTATGCCAAAGAGCCCCAGCAGTGGTGGCGCCGCCACTTCGAAGACTGCAACTGCAGAACGCCGCGGCACTCGCCGCTGCAAAATTACACAACTCATGCGCCTCCGTCCTTCCGATCCGGAGAAGGAGCACTTCGAGGATTTGCGCGGAACTCTCAGCGTTTCACGGAGTGGCGTTTACTTTCAGTCCAGCGAGCCGGCTTACGAGATCGGTATGCGGCTATTTGTAACTTTGCCTTATTCCCAAGATCCGATGGCGATGAATCGCGAATATCTCGCGGAAGTGGTGCGCCGGGATCCTCTTCCCACAGGCATGTTCGGCATAGGTCTGAAGATCTTGATGGAAATGGGCATGCAGCAGCCGGCCGCCTACGGCGCTTCCGGAAGGCGCTGGTAGACGGGGAGTTCGGCGCGAGGCAAGTCAATTTTAGAATTACGAAAGAGCTTAAAAACAAAAAAGGGCGGATGGCGATAAGCCACCCGCCCCTTCTTGTTATTGGGGGTTGGAGAGAACTCGAAGTTAATCCTGTCCGAAAATCCGCATGGTTTTGTGGCGGATCATTCCCAGCTGCCGGTTGATCGGATGCTGCCGCGTGAGGAACGTCAGAACCGGAGGCCGGCGTTCGACCAAGCGGTTCATGGCAATCGTCAAACGCACGTCGCGCCGCGCGAACTTGAGGCCGGACTGCAACGCTTCCACAGCTTCGTCGCGCCGCCCTGCTGTTGCATACACTTCCGCCAAGTTCAGATAGAGTTGGGCTTGATTCCGTTTCATTCGAACGGCGGAGTCACATAGCCGTTCGGCTTCGCCCCATTTTTGTTCAGAGCGAGCCAACACGACACCCAGGTAAGACATGTAGTAGGGATTGTTCTTATCGAGGTCTACCGCGCGCTTCATGTGCGGCAGAGCTTTGTTGGCGTAGTTATCGCGGAGCAGCGTCAATCCGGTCTTGAATTCGCGGAAGGCTTCCGTATCCATCATCGCTTCACCTCGTTGCCCCCAGCCTTCTCAGCATGGGTAAGGAATAGGACTCCCCGGGAAGTAGGAAACAGATCGCGCGCTGCAAAGAAGGAGGACACCTGCCACTCGAGTGCGGGGCGAGGCCGGCTGTTTCGAAGTCGCAGATAAAAATGTTGCGTTCACCCGTGTGGTGTCCAGTTCAGCGAGTAGCAGCGTGGCGAGTACGGTTCCCATCCCAGTACTTTCCGAACCTACGCGCTCTTTGTGCAGGAATCTACTGACCCGTAGGACAGTCTTGGGTCAGCCGCACCGAAGTAACTAACAGGTTGAGAAGGACAGTAGGCGAAATGGCCACTATTTGGCGTCTATTTGCAATTTGGCAGCCGGCTTCAGAGCGCACTGCGGCAATCTCCGGAGACCCCGGGGAAAGTTCACTTCGTCAGCTTCTTCCAGCCTTTCCGCCAGTCTTCCCAATCCTTGAGCGTCGCTTTGCACATCGCTTTGGAGGCTTTGTGAAGCCAACGGCCTTTTCTTTGCGCCAGATCGCGCTTGATTTGCGGAATGGCTTGCGGGGAACCGAAGTGCATGTTGGCGGTTTCCCATCCCATGGAATAGAGCAGCCGCGCCTCGTCCCGTTCGGCGGTCAGGGAAGCCAATTCGATTCGCGAACAGTCGGGTGCCAGCCTGCGCACGAGCCACCGGTTGTGAAAACGCACGAAAGGGTCCTGCACGCGCAAGCAGTGTGTTACCAGCTTCGGGCCGTAAATGACGGCCGAGGGTTCCTTCTTGTGCCACGCGGAGGCCGAAGGCCGAATCGCCTTGGCTTCGCGAGCAATGAACGCGCCTCCCGAAGACGAGAGCGCCAAAATCCGGGGATGCCCGAGACTGCCCAGCCCGGCGATTCGCTTTTTCAGTTGATAGAAGCTTTTCGGGGGTAGCGATTCCTCGAGCAAATCGCGCACTTCCGCCGGCGGCTTTGCGGTAAAGGACGGCAGGTGCGTCAGCTTGTCCCAGAAATGGACGGGGTCGCGCAATTTGCTCAGCGCCATGAGCCTCAGCCACTGATGATCTTCCGCAAGAATGAACGGTTTACCGCCTGCGGCCAGCGCGTCGCGATAGCCTTCTTCTATCGCTTCGGACGCTCCACGACGCGGCATGCATAAATGCTCTCCAAGGATCGCCAAATAGGCGCTCGTCGTCAGCCGCACCAGGTCGATGGCAAAAGAGGAAGGGAAAACCTCGTCAAGATCATTCACTCCCCAGATCAGGCGGCCTTCCAGGTCGCGCCAAGTCCCGAAGTTTTCTATATGCAAATCGCCCACGGCCAGAACTTTGGGAGCTTTCGCCAGCTGGGGGCACACTTCCGGCCAAAGCTGCAGCCATCGGTAGAATGTGGCACGAAAAAAGGGAAATGCCGCCTCGGCCATAAACTGGTGTTTGAGGCGCAAATCCTGCTTAAGGATGGGCAGCTCGGCGGAGAGCCATTTTTCGAAGTCAAAAGTAGCTTCCAGGATGCCGGGCATCATGCGGAGTTCACACGCGAGCCTGTTCGGCGCGCGAAGAGCCGCGGACACGCGATTCGTAAATGGGGAAGCGCGCCGCGAAATCGGCCACTTGTTTGCGAACCCTTTGTTCGGTTTCCGCGTCGCCGAGATGGAGGAGAATCTCGCCGATCCAGCCGCCGATCTTTTCCATCTCCGCTTCGCGCATTCCGCGCGTGGTCACCGAAGGACTTCCGAGCCGGATTCCGCCGCCCTTCATCGGGGGCAGGGGATCGAACGGGATTGAGTTTTTGTTCACCGTGATTCCCGCGCGGTCCAGCGCTTTTTCCGCGTCATTTCCAGTGATCCCGCGAGAATGCACTTCCACCAAGAAGAGATGATTATCCGTGCCGCCTGTGACGATCCGGAATCCGCTCTTGGCGATGGCCGCCGCGAGAGCCTTTGCGTTGGCCACTACCTGCTTCTGGTAATCCTTGAAGCTTGGCTCCATCGCTTCTTTGAGGCAGACCGCTTTCGCCGCGATGGTGTGCACAAGCGGACCGCCCTGCGTGCCGGGAAACGTGAGCTTGTCCAATTCTTTAGCAAAGGCTGCTTTGCAGAGGACTAATCCGCCGCGAGGGCCACGCAAAGTTTTGTGCGTGGTCGTCGAGACAATATCGGCATGCGGGACGGGGCTGGGATGCACTCCTGTCGCGACCAGGCCCGCGATGTGGGCCATGTCCACAAAAAACAGCGCTCCCACGGCTTTGGCCGCCTTCGCAATACGTTCGAAATCGATGATTCTTGAGTACGCGCTCGCGCCAGCCACAATCATCTTGGGCTTGTGTTCCTGCGCCAGCTTTTCAATTTCATCGTAATCGATGCGCTCATCCTCTTTGCGAACGCCGTAGGCGAAGAATTTGTACATCCTCCCGGAGAAGTTCAACGGATGGCCATGGGTCAGGTGTCCGCCGTCCGACAATTTCATTCCCAGAACCACGTCGTCTTTCTGCAGCGTGGCCATATAGACGGCTACGTTGGCCGAGGTTCCCGAGTGGGCCTGGACATTGGCGTGATCCGCGCCAAAGAGCTCTTTTGCGCGGTCAATCGCCAGTTGCTCGACTTTGTCGGCGTATTCGCAGCCGCCGTAATAACGTTTGCCAGGATAGCCCTCCGCGTATTTGTTCGTGAAAATCGAGCCCATGGCCTCCAGGACTGCCTCTGAGACGAGATTCTCCGAAGGAATAAGCTCGAGCCCGGTGGCCTGGCGCTGCGCTTCTTCCCGCAGTAAATCCGCGATTGGCGGATCAACCGCTTCCAGCGGGCGCTGCATTCGTTCGTTGGCTTCTGTAGTCATCTGTGTAGTCCTATCGATTGGATGGTGCACCATATTAACCCGCCAACGACCAATCTGCGAAGCGAGGACAACTGTGAGTAGGGATCAATTTGCGCGAAGGAAGCTGACCTGGAAAAACTGGGTTTGCATGGAAGATGGAAGCATTTGAGCCCGCTCACAAATAAAAGCTCCGTCTGCTGGTGAAGAACGCGGGTTAGTGTTGCATTATCTTTGCGGCGCCACTTATTTTTGTGGCGAGCCCGAGGCTGGTGAGGAGGGCAGGACCGGCTTGGTCATTTCCGTGCCGGTGATCACGGCGTTGCGGATCTGGCCAAATAAATCGGTCAACGTGTTTGGCGTGTGCGGGATCATGATGGTGTTGCTGTGGTCGTTCGCGGCGATGTCCTTCAAGGTATCGAAATACTGCGTCATCAGGACAAGTTGCATGACGTCCTGGGGAGTGGAACCCGGGACGGTTTTCGCGAAGTCTTCCACCGAATCCTTGAGGCCGGAAATGATGGCCTTGCGCTGGTTTGCGATGCCCTCGCCTTGCAGGCGCTTCGACTCGGCTTCCGCTTCGGCTTGTTTTACGAGAAGCAACTTGTTGGTCTCCGCGCGTGATACGGTGGCTTCGCGTTCGCGCTGCGCAGCGTTGATGTCGTTCATCGCCGCTTTGACTTTGAGGTCGGGGACGATATCGGAAATGAGCACTTTGACGATGGAGTAGCCATACTCTTTCATGGAGCCGTCGAGGCTGTCGCGCAAGTCGTTGGCGATGGCGGCCTGATTCAGGAAGGTATCGTCGAGCTTCATCTTGGGAACATGGCCGAGGACTACGTTGTAGACCATGGACTCGATCTGCTTGACGGGATCCGTCAGTTTGTAAAATGCGGCTTCCACGGATTCCGGGATCACTTTGTATTGGATCGAAACGGGGATTTGGACGAAAACGTTGTCCTGCGTTTTCGTTTCCACTTTCACGTCAAACTGCTGGACCTTCATGCTCATGCGCCGGACGACCGTCTCGATCCATGGCGTTTTCCAGTTAAGCCCAGGACCGGCTACGCGCGCGAACTTGCCGAGGCGCTGAACGATGGCAACTTGAGCGGTTTCCACGGTGAAGAACGAACCGAGCACCACGCTCACAGCAAAAATCAGGACGAATATAAAAAGAAACGAAAAGAGCAGACCAGTGGGGCTCATTCTTGTCCTCCTTCATCGGTTCTGGCAGAACCCGAACGAAGAGCGCCGGATAGTCTCGGCCAAAAGGTGCTCGAGAAATGCGCGGTCGGCGGCTGTCGTTCATCAGAACTCCAGCAAATGGGATGAGCAAATCTAACATGCAAGAAAGCATTGCTGGATTTTATTCGGTGCAAATGTGCTGTAAATGGCGGCGTGCGGGGATTCAGAGCAACGCGCAAGGAAGTCCGGCGATGCAGATAGGTTTGAATTTGAAGAGGTGCGTGCCAGTTGAAAACTTGCACATTTCTTGCCGCCAGCTGGTGCCAAAGGCTTTGCATTGGGGGAGACGCGGATATAGTCTCTTTCGCTGGATGAATAAAAGTTCAGGAGTTTCTCCCGTGATCCTTTTCCGTCGCTTCGCCATTCTTTTATTCTGCGCTGGCTCGCTCTTTGCGGTTGCTGCGTTTGCTCAGCAGGACGCGAGCAGCTTGGAACGCAAAGTGGATCAGGTGTTCGCCGATTACGATAAGCAAGATTCTCCGGGATGCGCGCTGGGCGTCGTGCGCGACGGCAATTTCATCTACAAGCGTGGCTATGGCGAAGGCAGTCTCGAACTAGGCGTTCCTCTCACTCCCGAATCCGTTTTCTACATGGGCAGCGTTTCGAAACAATTTACCGCTGCGAGCGTGGTGCTCGCCGCCGAGCAAGGCTATCTCTCGCTCGATGACGACATCCGAAAGTACGTTCCTGAAATTCCTTTCTATGGCAAGCCCATCACGCTTCGCGAAATGCTGCATCACACGAGCGGACTGCGGGACGTTCTCGGTCTACTCTTGCTTGCCGGGCGCAATTTCGAGGATATCCATCCCACGCCGGAGCTGCTCGATTTGCTCTCCCGCCAAAAAGCTCTCAATTACATGCCGGGCGACGAATACCTCTATAGCAACACCAATTTTTTTCTGATGAGCGTGGTGATTCACCGCGTCACGGGCAAGCCGCTCTCGCAGTTCGCCGAGGAAAACATTTTCAAGCCGCTGGGCATGACTCATACGCGCTTTTATGACGATCGCAGTGTAGTCGTTCCGGGCCGCGTTCCTGCGTACGAGCCGCGCCCCAGCGGAGGTTTCCGGGTAGATTGGTCCACTAACTTCGACAAAATCGGTGATGGCGGGCTGATGAGCAGCGTCGACGATCTTCTTTTATGGGATCGGAATTTTTATGACAACAAGCTGGGGAAAGGCACACTGCTGAAGGAACTGCAGACGCGCGGCGTGCTGAACAACGGAAAGCAAATCGAATACGCGTTAGGGCTGGAGATTAGCAACTATCGCGGATTACCCATCGTTGAGCACGGTGGCGCGCTCTTTGGTTATCGCACCGAACTGCTGCGTTTTCCTGAGCAGAAATTTTCTGTCATCACGCTCTGCAACGTTGGGACAAGCAATCCCGCGCGCTTGTCGTATGAGGTCGCGGATCTATATCTCGCCGGCCAGTTCGCCCCTGAACCTTCCGTCTCCGCGGCCACGAGCGTTGACGCGCAACCTTTCGCGGGTTGGTATCGTAACTTGGAGTCTCACTCTGTCCTTGAAATTACCGCGTCAAAGGAAGGCGTGGGGGCGTTCGGCACACTTTTCAAACCGCGTGACGCGACCCACTTCGTTGCCCCGCGCGGCCCCGAAATAGTCTTCGACCGCCAGCCAAATTCGCGTTTGCGCTTTACGTTGAATTTCAAAGATACCGCGCCGCAAATTTTTGAAGAGTATGAACCGCTCAAAGCTTCCGCGGAAAACTTCGCGCAATACGCCGGCGAATACACCAGCGCCGAACTCCAAGCCACCTATCGCTTTGCCGTCAAGGATGGCAAACTCACTCTCGCCATGAATTGGCAAGAGCCTGCTGTCCTCGAACCAACCATTCTTGACGAATTCCAGGGCCCATTCGGCACGGCTATTGTTTTCCGTCGCGACGCCGCGGGCCACGTTACTGGTTGCGACCTTTTCGCCGGCAGAGTTCGAAACATAGCGTTCACGAAAACAGCCGCAAGAAACGCGGCCGCCGCCACAAAATAATCCTCTTTACTTCATCTCTCACGACAGCGGAACGGCGTGAGTCCGACCTAGGCGATAGAGGGCCGCTCGTCTGTGCATTGAGAACCGATAACATTCTCTGCCCGTGATCGTCCCCAGAAGGACCCGCGCCCTGCCGTCGATTACTCGAACCTCTGGCCAGTGGCTGTTGCGCAGCCGCTCATGAGGAGATTGTTGGTCACCGGATCGAAAAATTGGACGGAAGCCCCGGTAGTCGTGAACTGATTCGGGTCGTCTCCAATTTCGATGGTCTGGCTGATCTTCTGTACCTTAACGATGGAGCCGTTCAAGGTTACAAACGCCAGTGTATCCGCGCTATATGTGTGACGGCCCGTGTGACTCCATACGCCGTGGCCCGGGCTGCGCAACGCAGGGAAAAACATCGGGTTGTCCGTTGTTTCCGTCATCGTCCCGCCAGCGTTAAACGTCAGCAACGATTTGAACGGTGGTGCAACGGCTGGTCCGTTCGGACACACTTGCTGGGTTACCGTCACTACCCACGTCCCTTCAAGCGTCCGCGCATCCCTATCCCAATCTTCCGAGTGTGCCGTGGCTCTCCGTCCTACCAGCAGGAACAGCGCCAGTCCCACCGTCAATACCGCCAATGCCTTCCAAGTTCTTGATTTCACGGTTTTTCTCCTCGTTTGGCACCGCTCTCGAGACTTCTCTGCGGAGCGTGCCGGGCATATACTCGTTCCCACGCACGATGAAAGTCTTTAGAATGCCCCTGAAGATTTCTGAAAACTTCTGAAGATGTTGACGCCTAGAGATGACCGCCCCCGGAACTAACTTCTACGAATTCGGCGACTTCCGCGTCGAAACTGACAAGCGCCGCCTCCTCCATAAGGGCGATGCCGTCCCGCTTACACCGAAGGTTTTTGATACTTTGCTCCACCTCCTCCAGCACAGAGGCGAAATCATCGAAAAGGACGACCTGATGCGCGCGATCTGGCCGGACACGGTCGTCGAGGAGAACAATCTCAACCAGAACATCTCGACCCTGCGCCGCGTTCTTGGCCAGAATCAAAGCGAGAATCGTTACATCCTTACTATTCCGGGCAAGGGATACCGTTTCGTCGCCGATGTTCACGCCGTTGGATCCACGCAGCCAACTTCTGCCACATCCGACGAAAATCCTCCGCCGGCATCCGTTACCCTTGCCGTCCTCCCTTTCGAGAACATCGGCTTCGACCCGGACCGCGAATACCTTGCCGACGGTCTCACCGAAGAGACGATCGTCACGCTCGGTCAAATCGATCCCGACCATCTCAGCGTCATTGGCCGCACCTCGGTCATGGCTTATAAACGCACCACAAAGTCCCTCACCGAAATTGGCCGCGAGCTTGCCGCTGCTTATCTTGTAGAGAGCTCGCTTCGCGCCGAAGGTGGCCGGCTGCGCATCACCTCAAAGCTAATCCGCGTCCGCGACCAGGTCCAAATCTGGTCTGCCTCTTACGACAGCGAACCCAGCAGTCTGCTTAATTTCCAGCGGGAACTCAGCGCCGCCATCGCCGAACAGGTTCACCTCCGCCTTTCTCCGGACCGTCTTGGCGCACTGTCCCGCCGCCACTCAAGAAACGCCGCTGCCTACGACCTCTATCTTCGAGGCCGCCACTTCTGGAACCAACTCACACCTCCCGCAACGCGCCGCGCCATCGAGTATTTCGCGCGCGCCACCGAACTCGACCCGAACTATGCGCTGGCTTGGTCCGGTCTCGCGGACTCCTACTCAGCAGGGCCAATCAATGGCGATGCACCTCCGCTAGCTGTTTGGCCTCGCGCCAAGGAAGCCGCGGACAACGCGATCAGGGCCGAACCTGAACTCGCTGAAGTGCAGACCACCCTCGGATTTCTGAAGTTCTGGCTCGAATGGGATTGGCCCGGCGCAGAAGCCGCCTTCCGCAAAGCAATCGTGCTCGACCCCAGCTATCCTCTACCGCACCGCATGCTTGGCATCGCTTTTGCGCACGCAGGCAGGCGGGAAGAAGCTCGCCCCGCGATGCGCCGTGCCCGCGAGTTGGACCCGCTTCTCGCCGTCCACCAGGCACTTTCCGCACAGGTTGCGTTCGCCTGCCGCGACTATTCTGAAGCCGTGCAATTCGCGCGGCAAGCCATTGCGGTCGATCCAGAATTTTGGGTTGGACACCTTCAACTGGCGCAAGTCCTTGAACAACTCGGCCAGTTTGAGCAGGCTCTAGACGCGCTTTCTAACGCTGGACGCTTCTCGGGTGGAAACAGCAAAGTCGTCTCGCTGCGCGGCCACGTCTTTGCGAAGATGGGACGGACTGACGAAGCCCGCGAAGTTCTTCGTGCCCTCGTGGCCATTTCACGTGAGCGCTATATTCCTCCTTACGCAGTGGCCCTCGTCCACGCGGGGCTCGGCGAACCCAACGATTCCTTCGAGTGGCTGGATCGCTCATTCGACATCCACGACGTCCATTTGGTCTTTCTCCCCATCGATCCCAAATGGGATGCCTACCGCGCCGATCCCCGATTTCTCGCGCTCCTCAAGCGTTGCGGCTTTCCGAATTTGCAGCCCTCGGCCGGATGAAGCAGACGAGAGAAACGCGATAAACACCACTGTGGACATGAGTTTGAGTGGTATGGCCCTTCTTAAAGGTTTGGGGTCTTAGGACAGCGGAACGGAAGCGTACTTAGTTCAATTGACCGACAACAAATTTGTTGTTTCCGGTTCTGGCTCGGTCATCGCCGTCATTCGTGCCTTGCCTGCAAGGCCTGCAACCGTGCCCGCGCGTCGGCCATTCCGGGCGCAAGCCGCAAAGCGTCCCCGTACGCCGCCTCTGCTTTCTGGGTTTCGCCTTTTTCCTCTAGCGCTCGCCCCAGCCAGTAAAGCGCGAGGGGCGATGGCGTAATCTGCGTCGCTTTCGCGAAATCCGAAATTGCCGCATCGAGTTTCAACGTCTGCATCTCGATCGTGCCTCGGCCGATGTAGCTATTTTGCTGGCTTGGATCGAGAGCAATGGCCGCATCCAGTTCGGTCATCGCCGCGTCATACTTGCGTTCGCCGATGTACAAAATCCCGAGATTGTTATGAGACTGCACGATTTCCGTCTGGTCGGTGGACAACTCCAGCGCCGCGAGGTACTCGCGCTCCGCCTCCTGCAGCCGGTTTTGTCTTTGCAAAAACACAGCGAGATTATAATGGCCGGACGCCAGATCGGGGCTGAAGCGCACCGCGGCCGCGAAGTGTTGCGCTGCAAGTGCAGCCTCGCCTCGCTCGACCAGCGCTACTCCGAAATTGTTTTCCGCCATGCCGTTGTGCCGCGTAACCTCGAGCGTATGTCCAAAAAGTGTGTAGCTGTCATGCCAGTAGCTGATCTGCTTGATCGTCACGGCCGTAAACGGGGCAGCCGCCAGCAGAAAAATAATTACGGGGATTTCTTTTTGCCAATGCCTCTGCGCTGCAAGATCTCCAATCAGCCATACCACCGCGACAAGCAAGCCCATCATGGGAATGTGCATGAACCGGTCTGCCATTCCCTGGCGTCCTGTCTGCACGAATCCAATCATTGGAAACATGGTCCCGAGATACCAAAGCCAGCCCATCACCAAATACTTGCGCTTTCGAAATCGCCAGACGAGCACGGTGATGCCGGCGAGCGCGAGACCGGAAAGAATCACCGTCGTCCAAGCCAGCGTATTTTCCGGGTGCGGATAGAAAGGCGCAAGGCGAACCGGCCAGACGGCTTTTCCGAGATATGCCAGATAAGAAAAAATCGCGTTCTTGAAACGCCAGCTAAAAGGCATCGAGGCCGTCAGAGCGTGTTCGCGCGAATGCACGTAAACGGTGACGGCGCCGCCCGCCGCGGCCATCACGAAGAGCGGAATTTTTTCGACGACCAGTACGCGTAGCGCGGGGAAGAACGCGCGTGGCTTTCCCTCGGCGTCCGTTCCCGGAAGCCTTCCCAGCGGCCAGTAATCCAGCAGCAGCAAAGCAAAAGGAAATGGAATGACCATCACCTTAGCTGTAATGCCTAGCCCAAAGAGCAAAGCTACCCAAAGATAGCGCCCTACGCCTGGCCTTCTCGCATACCAGCCGTACGCGATGATGCCGAGCAGAAAGAACAAAACGCATAGCACCGATTTCCGTTCCGAGATCCACGCGACCGCTTCCACGTTCAGCGGCTGGACGGCGAACAGCGCGGCCACTGCTGCGCTGCGAAGCGCTCGGCTTGTTGCCCATTCGATCAGCAAAAATAGCAGTACGACGTCCAGGATATGCAGAAATACGCTCGTGAAGTGGTGTCCGGCCGGGTTGATACCGTAGAGCTGCACGTCCGTCATGTGCGAGATCCAAGTCAGCGGATGCCAATTTGAGGAAGGATAATTGGAGCCGAGCGCCCATCGAAGATCCGTCCAGCTCAGGCCGTGCAGAACATACGGATTCCGCGTGACGTAATCGGGGTCGTCTAAATTCACGAACCCGTTGCGCATCGCCGGCGCATAAACAGCGGCTGTTCCTAGCGCGAGCAACACGGCCAGAACGGTGTTCATCCGCCAGTCCCTTGGCTGCATCGCATCATGCGCGCTGCGTGAGCTGGCCGAAGTCAGGCCACCTTCGGGAACTTCCATCGATTGTGATTCTGAATTCACTTCCAGATCAGCGTATCAAAGTTCGAGAGCGTTCCAACGCATCTGTAGGAGCCGCCAACAGGATTAGTTACCGGCCGATCTGGAATTCTCATCTCGCACAGAATTTAGTGCCGGTCTGTTCGAACCTGTGCCTCAGATCGTTTGTCCGCGGGGGCCAGTCTTCTTTGGATAACCGCAACCAAACAAACTCGCGAGCTTTGCGTGTCCGCCTGCACCGAACTCAGTACAATCGGAAAACGCACAGTGTCCAACGATACGCAAGCCTATGAACAGCTTCTTCGGCACCGCCGAGTGTGGGAGCGGAAGCCCATCTTGCGGCGCGTCTATACCGAGGAATTTTTCGCGCGCTTGCTCTCCTTCCGCGCGCCAGGTGGCGTTTCGCTCGAAGTCGGAGCCGGTCCCGGTTTTCTTAAGGAGTTCGCGCCAGACATTCTCTCAACCGACCTCATCTGGTGCCCCTGGCTCGACGGCATCGCCGACGCACAACAGCTTCCGTTTCGAAACGACAGTATTGCAAATATTTTCGGGCTGGACATGCTGCATCATTTGGCCGCGCCCGTAGCTTTTCTTCAAGAGGCTGCCCGCATCCTGAGGCCAGGCGGCCGTTTAATTCTCATCGAGCCGTGGATCACGCCAGTCTCTTATTTTATCTATCGATTTTTGCACCAGGAGCGTTGCGATCTTACTGAAACTCCCTGCCAGCAAAATCAAACTGGTTCCATCCCTGAAAAAATGGCGTTCGATGGCAATCAGGCTATCCCGTATCTCCTGTTCGGACCGCGCCATCGCTCGGACACACTGAGTTCTCTGCCTGCATTTAGACTTCTTGCCATCGACCCTTTTTGTTTTTTTGCGTATTTGCTGAGCGGCGGATTCAAGCCCATGAATCTCTTGCCGAATTTTTTGTATCCCGCGATTTCGAAGGCCGAACGGCTCACTGCACCGCTGTGGCGGCGCATAGCCGCTCTCCGAGTCTTAATTGTGCTGGAGAAAACCAGGTAGCAGAAGGCATGACGAAACTGACCGCGCACAGCGATATCGACGGAAAGCGCCTGAGAGCATGAGCAATAAGTCTTCCACGAATGTTTTCACGCGCGCCTACAACCTGGTGCGTTCCACCGGGCTACTAGGCTTGCCGTTGTCCGAGCGCGCTTTTCTTTTTTCCTATTTTCTTTATAAACGTTGGTATGAAGATCCGTTCTGGGCGCTCACAAAACGGAGTCCGGAAATATTCTCTGGCGGAGATATTCTCGACGTTGGTGCGAACATCGGTTATACCGCATGGGTCTTTGCTCGCGCCATTCGCTCGCTGGGGCATTCGAACAGGCCGGCAAAGGTTTACGCGTTCGAACCCGATCTCGCCAGTTTTTCGACTCTTGGAGAAATTGTCCGCCGCAAGAAACTCGGCGATACTGCGGAAATATTCAACATGGCGGTTGGCAGCGCCGAGGGCTCTCTGGATTTCTGGCACAACGAAGAGCACTCCGCCGATCATCGCGTCGCCACGGAGCAGTTCAAAGGCACGCGGTCCGCGGCCGACAAAATCGCAAAGGTGGCCGTCACCAGCGTTGATAATTTTGTTGTCACACGCAATTTACAGAATATTTCTTTCATCAAGATCGACGTGCAAGGCTATGAGCTTGCCGTCTGCCAAGGCATGCGCGGTACGTTACAAAGATTTCCCGCATTATGTGTTGCGTTGGAGTACGCCCCCGAAGCAATGCGCGAGCTTGGTTTCGAGCCAGCGGCATTGCTCGAATTTTTCCGCTCGGCTGGCTATCAGCTCTATATCTTGACTCGCGCCGCCACCACACCGGCTCCCGATGATCACGCGATCGAGGCCGCCGTCAAGCGCTCAGGTTATGTCGATTTGCTCTGCTCTAGGAAAACCCTGATCTAAGCCTTCTGTGAAGCAGCTTTAGCCGCGCTTGCGGGCCTTTTTCTAATCCCCATCTTAATGCGCACAAGGCCCACCCATGTCATCTTCAGCAGCTGCAGACCGTGGCGGAAGCGTTGAATATTGGTCTCGCCATAGGTGCGCGCTAGGTAGCGCACCGGCACATCCACGATTTCCAGCCCCAACTCCGCGGCGGGAAAGAGCAGCTCGAAATCGCCAAAAGGATCGAATTCGCCAAAATCCTTTCGCCATGCCACCATGCGCTCGTAATCGTGCCGCGTGAGAAGCTTCGTGCCGCACAAGGAATCGCCGAGACGCACATCCAATACGGCGCTCAGCATTTTCGCGAAGAAAATATTGCCCATGCGGTTCAAGAAGCGCATGGCCGCGCCTTCCATCGGATAGACCAGCCGCGATCCATTGATAAAATCTCCGTGGCCCTGGTCATAGGCATAAGCGAAGCGCGAGAGCATTTCCGGCGGCATGGTTAAGTCGGCATCGAGAATCACCAGCAAGTCTTCTCGAGCGTGTGAAAAGCCCAATCGAACGGCATCCGCCTTGCCTTTGCCTGGTTGTTGCACGGCCAGGATGCGGAATTGTTCACGGTACACCGTCGAGACGCGGAGAATCTCTTCCCAAGTGCCATCGGTTGAGTGGCCTTCGACAAAAATAATCTCCGCCTCGCGGCCCAGATCCGGAAAACGCTTCAAAGCATTTTCGATGTTTCCGCGCTCGTTGCGTGCGGGAATCACGCAAGAGAGGCCTTGCTGCGACGACGGGAGCAGGGGCCGCATCACAACAACCGACGTCAAGCTCATCCAGCGCGCGAGGGGAACAAGCGGCATCACACGATTAATCGCTGTCCCAAGTCCCAGCATTTTCCACGGGCAATAGATTGCAAGGCGCTGGCGGACGATCTCGAAGCCTGCCACCTTCGCGATGTTTTCAAGATCGACGCGCGTCACAAATGTGCTCGGCAAGTCGCCTTTGCGGATTCCGAGTCGATTTGTCAGGTAGTACGCCCAGCGCAGGTACGGATTGTAGAGAACCACGACGAGGCGAGAAGTGCGCGCCAGTTTCAGTTTCAAATGCATCAAAAGCGCTTGAATATCGAAGTCGTGATTGAAAGTGCCGTTGATCAGAATCGCAGTTCGTTTATCTCGCTCGTGGGTCAGGTCGGGAAACGGTTCGTCTTTGCGGACAGTTTCTTTGCGTGGCGCGTCGACCGCGGCGAGCAGCCCGCCTTTGTCGTCTTCGCGCGGCAGCCATTGGATTACGCGGTCGTAGTAGCGCGTCAGCGCGGAAATTTCTGACGCCAGAAATGCGTTTACATATTCGCGCCAGCCGGAAATCGCCTCGTGCGGCGCCTCTTGCGGCTTTGTTTCAGCGGTCTCCGTAGCAAGTTCGGGCTGCATCTCTGTCAACTGGGCCATCCAAAACGTTGTACCACGTTTGCGCCGGACTTGAAGGTTCTTCACGGATGCGCGATTCCTGCAAGTAATCTTTGACCGTGTCCAAGTCTTTCTCCTTTCCGTAAGCGCTCCGGTTCCTCAGCCTAAAGCGGGCTCCTTTTCCCCGGTCCTGCTCCTGTTCGTTGACACGCCGCAAAACGTCCGTTACGCTTTTGAGTTTACTAGGACGGAATTATTGATTCTGAGGAGAACGGAACACACCGCCGCATGGCTGAAGAAAAGCTCCCAACACGCGCACAAGATTTTTCGGAGTGGTATAACCAGCTGGTTTTGAAGGCGCAGCTTGCCGACTACGCGCCTGTGCGGGGCTGTATGATCGTGCGTCCGTACGGGTGGGCCCTGTGGGAAAACATGCAGCAAGCACTGGACCGGCGGTTCAAGGCGACCGGACACCAGAATGTGGCGTTTCCGCTGCTCATACCACGCAGCTTCATCGATAAAGAGAAGCACCATGTAGAAGGATTTTCGCCCGAGCTGGCGGTGGTGACGATCGGCGGCGGCGAAAAGCTTGCGGAGCCGCTGGTGATTCGGCCAACGTCGGAAACGATCATCGGGCATATGTGGTCAAAATGGATTCAGTCCTATCGCGATTTGCCGGTTTTGATGAACCAATGGAACAGCGTAGTGCGCTGGGAATTGCGCACGAAACTTTTTTTGCGCACCCTGGAGTTTTACTGGCAGGAAGGACATACGGCGCACGCCACGCGTGAAGAAGCGGAAATCGAGACGCGGCAGATGTTGGATATTTACACGGATTTTGCGGTGAACGATGCAGCTATTCCGGTGATTCCCGGAAAAAAATCGGATGCGGAGAAATTCGCCGGCGCGGACGTGACCTATTCGATCGAAGGCATGATGGGAGACGGGAAAGCGCTGCAGTCCGGGACTTCCCATTTTCTTGGGCAGAATTTCGCGCAGGCATTCGAAGTGCGCTACCTGGATCAAAGTGGACAGTTGCAGCACTGCTGGACGACGTCATGGGGACTATCGACGCGCGTGATCGGCGCGATCATCATGGTGCATGGAGATGACCAGGGACTGGTATTGCCGCCAAAACTTGCGCCCTATCAAGCGGTAATCGTGCCGATTTACAAGACCGACGAAGAGAAGAGCTCGGTGATGGAGGCGGCGCGCAAATTGAAGGCGGAACTTGTGGCGGCTAATGTACGCGTCACGTTGGACGAACGCGAAGGACCAAGTCCCGGGTGGAAATTCAATGACTGGGAGATGCGCGGCGTGCCGGTGCGCGTCGAGCTGGGACCAAAGGATGTGGCGAAGCAGGCCGCGGTGCTGGCGAGGCGTGATCGTCCCGGTAGAGAAAGCAAGATCAGCGCGCCACTGACGGGAATGCCGCATACGATAGAAAAATTGCTCGTGGAAATTCAGCAAGCCATGCACGACAAGGCCCTGACATTCAGAAAAGCGAATACGCACGATGCGAAGACATACGACGAGTTGAAGAAGGCCGTCGAGATGGGCTTCGCCTATTCGGGATGGTGCGGGAGCGCGGAATGCGAAGCCAAGATTAAGGAAGAAACGCGCGCTACGATGCGGTGCATCCCGGTCGATCAGAGCCTTGGCGAAGGAAGTGCCCGGGCTAGCGGGGCCGCGGTTTGCGTTTATTGCGGAAAAGCAGCGCCGGAGCGGGCGATCTTTGCGAGGGCTTACTGAAGTTTCGGCCTGTGAGCTTTTTCCACTAGTACCAATGCCCCGTACCCTTCCGGAAACATGCCAAGCGGCAACTTCTCGACACCTTGCTGACAGGGTGCTAGCGTTAATTGAGAGAGAGTAGCTGAATCCTGCCGCGTTATGCCGCACTTTGGCTGCGGCTTCGCCGGCGCCCGGAGAAAGTTTCGTGGAATACCTGAGAGTCCCGCAAAAGGCTTCGATAAAGCACCGTGGATCGCAGCACGGTGGAAGCGGGATTAAGGCTGTCCTTTACACGGTCGTCCTGGTGATTGCGATATTTGTGGCGTTTAAAATCCTGCCGGCATACGTGTCGGAATATCAGCTGAACGACAAGATGGAGGAGCAGGCGCGCTTCGCAGTCGTAAACCGCTATTCGGAAGATCAGATTCGCGACATTATCTACAAAGAGGTTCAGGATCTGGACATACCGGCGAAACGGGAGGACATCAAGATCAGCGCTACACGGGAGGTCGTCAAGATCACCGTCGTTTACACGGTTCCGGTCGATCTGCTTGTCTATAGCACCGAACTTCACTTTTCTCCTTCCAGTGAAAACAAATCCATCATGTAGCGGTTTTGCATTCCTTGTTCGAATGGCTGGCTTGAGGCTTGTATTGTCGGCTCTAATCGCGACGGGCGAAGCGACGCCATTGATGAAATTTATCAAGGCTGCGATTTGGCGCACGCTTGTACGGGCAACGTCTCACTGGCCAACTCTGTCTATCTTAGTGGCGGGTGTTGCGAGACAATAAAGCTACAGCCCCGGGAGCCACTGTTTGCGCATTCGAATTCGAAAAGGGTTCTTCACGTCCGCACCAGGGTTGACGATCCTGGGAATCATCTTCGCCCTCTTCCTCACAGCCGGAGGAATTTTCACTTATTACCACGTCAAATATTCGCGCATGATCGACGCGCGGCTCTCCGGAAAAGTGTTCCAAAACACGACCCAGATTTTTTCTGCACCGGAGTACATCTCCGTCGGTGAGGCCTGGGGCCCGGAGGATCTGGCGACGTATTTGACGCGGATCGGGTACCGCCCCGAGACGGACGAAAACTCCTTGGGCGAGTTTACCGTCGAGGGCGACACAGTCGACATTCGCCCCTCGAAACTTTCGTATTTCGGTGGTTCGAACGCGTTGGCCGTGAAATTCAGCGGGAAATCTATTCATTCGATTCGCCCGCTGGCCGGCGGCGCAGAACTGGAGACGGCGCAGATCGAGCCGGAGCTGATTACGAACCTGTTCGATAGCGCGCGGGAAAAGCGGCGGCCCGTGCGCTACGACGATCTTCCTCCAACGCTAGTTCACGCGATTCTTTCCGCCGAGGACAAGCGGTTTTTCGATCATGGCGGGTTCGACTTTATTCGAATCGCCGGTGCGGCATGGGCCGACATTCGTCACAGCTCGACGCACTACCAGGGAGCAAGCACCATCACCATGCAAGTGGCGCGGACGTTCTTCTTTTCCAACGCGCGGACTTGGCGGCGCAAACTGGCCGAGGCCACGGTTTCGATGGAGCTCGAGCAGCGCTTCAACAAGCAACAAATCTTCGAGCTATATGCCAACGAGGTGTATCTCGGAAATCGCGGAAGCTTTGGAATTCGCGGTTTTTCGGAAGCGAGCGTCGCCTACTTCGGGAAGGACATGCGGCAGCTCTCTCTTGGGGAGTGCGCTTACCTTGCGGGGATCATTCGCGCGCCGAATTACTATTCCTCGGCGGACCGGCATCCGGAGCGCGGCGCGCAAGCGCGTGATCGCGTGCTGACGCAAATGCTGGAAAACAAGTACATCACGGCGGAGGAACTGGGAGAAGCCAAGCGCGCGCCGTTGAAAATCGTGCATACGGAAGGCTCCGGGAGCGAAGCGCCATATTTCGTGGACATGGTCAAGGACCATCTCTTGGACAAATTTTCCGAAAGCGATCTGTTGAGCCAGAATTTCCGCGTGTACACGACGCTCGATCCCGCGCTACAGCGGGCCGCGGCGGCGGCGGTGGACGCCGGAGTAAAGAACGTGGACCTGCTTCTGGCGAAGAAATATGAGAAGTGGCGCAAAGAGGCGGCGAAGAAGGGAAGCACAGAGCCCGTGCCGCAGATACAGATCGCGCTGGTGGCGATCGATCCGAAGACAGGCGAAATCAAGGCTCTGATTGGAGGCCGCGATTACGGGCAAAGCCAGCTCAATCATGCGCTGGCCCATCGCCAGCCTGGCTCGGTCTTCAAGCCGTTCGTGTATGCCGCCGCGTTTGACAACGCCGTGGACGGCGTGCAGCCCGTGATTACGCCGGCGACGACGGTGGATGACGAGCCGACAACGTTCGAATTCGACGGCAAGGAATATACGCCGAACAATTACGGCGAGAAATTCATGGGCCATGTGACCGTGCGCGAAGCGTTGACGAATTCGCTCAACGTGGCCACGGTGAAGGTAGCCGAGTTGATTGGCTACGGCCGAGTGGTGCAGATCGCGCGGCAAATGGGGCTGGGCACCAACATTCTGGCGACGCCGGCGGTTGCGCTCGGCGCGTACGAGATGACCCCGCTCGAAGTGGCCGCAGGTTACACGTCATTTGCGAACGGCGGCGTCCGGGCCGAGCCCGAATTCCTTCACAGCGTGGTAAGCGCTGACGGAAACGTCTTGGAGAAATTTACGCCGCAGACGCGCCTCGTGCTGGATCCGCGCGTGGCTTACCTGGTCACGAGCATCCTCGAAGATGTCTTGAACAAGGGCACGGGCGCGGGGGTTCGCGCGCGCGGCTTCGCACTTCCAGCCGCTGGAAAAACGGGAACTTCGCGTGACGGATGGTTCGCCGGTTACACCTCGAACCTGCTCACCGTTATTTGGATTGGATTTGACGACAATCGCGATCTGAACATCACGGGCGGCGCTACTGCCGCGCCAGTTTGGGCAGACTTCATGCTTCGCGCCACAAAACTCCCTCCTTACCGTGACGTTAAAGATTTCGCCATTCCTGACGGCGTGCAATCGGTTCTGATCGACCCCGAATCGCTCGAGCTGGCCACGCCAAACTGCCCCACCACCCGCGAAGAGGTTTATATCGCCGGGTCTTCGCCGACACAATTCTGCGAACTACACGGCGGGAGCGGCGCCGTTTCCGCCACGGGCTCCTGGCTGTCGCACATTTTTGGAGGTGGCCAGCCCAAGCAGCCGCAAACCGATGCGCAGGGCAAGCCTGTAACCTCCTATGATCCAAACAGGCCTCCGGACGCGACCGGACAGGGAGTCCTTGCCTCAACTCCGGGCACGCCGTCGGACCCCGCCGCGCAACCCGAGGAAAAGAAAAAGAACCCTTTACGGAAGATTTTTGGTATCTTTGGAGGCAAGAAGAAGGATCCCGACAAGGCTAAGCCACAATCAGACAAGCCTCAGCCGGAGAAGGGAGACTCGCCATGACTCATGTACGAGTGGCGGTTTCGGGCAGTATTCTCCTTCTAAGTCTGTCTATCCCAGCGGTAGGTCAAACACTAGAAGCGACTCGATCTTTGGTGATCGCGCCCGGAGTGGCCCAAGTGCCCTCGGCACAGGAGCCGCAGCCCATAGCACACCCTCAGCTATCCGAGGAGCAGATGGGCGACCTGTACATGGTCCGCAAGCAGTTTCGCGAGGCAGCCGGGCTCTTCAAAAAACTTTCGGATGAGAACCCCAGAAATCCCGTGTATCTGAACAAGCTGGGCATCGCTCTGCACCAGCAGGAGGCGCTTGGACTGGCGCTGAAATATTATCAGCGAGCGGTTAAGGTCGATCCTCAGTATGCGGACGCTGAAAACAATGTGGGCACGATTTGGTATCAACGTAAGAATTACAACAAGGCCATAAGGGCTTACGAAAAAGCCATCAAGATGCGCAACGATATGGCCGTGCTCTATAGCAATCTGGGTTACGCGTATTTTGGCGAAAAGAAATACAGCGAGGCCATTGCCGCGTTCCGGCAAGGCCTGATTCTCGACCCCTTGCTTTTCGAACACAACGGTTCGCGCAATGGGTCGATCCTGCAGGATCGTTCCGTCGAAGACCGGGGAGCCTTTGACTATATGCTTGCAAAATCTTTTGCGGAAGCCGGGGACCTCGAGCGTTGTATTCATTATCTCCGCAAAGCCAAGGACGAAGGCTATAAAGACATTGCGAACATAAAGAAAGATCCAGCGTTTGCGGCCGCTCTGAAAAATCCGGAAATCCAGGAGCTGCTGATTCCGAAACCGACGGAGCCCGCACACCTTTAGTAAGAGGAACGGTGCCCCTCTACCCATGGGACCGATTTGAGCAAGAATCGGTACACTGGTTTGCCAAAAATATGTGGGCTGCGTATTTTCTCTATCAGTCGTTCTTCTCCGACGAAATCAGCACAGATCCCGAGTTCTCACGAGTTCAAACTTTAGAACTAATCCAAATTTCAGATATTTCTTCCGCGTTTCCCATGGCAGGAGAAACTTCTTCTTCGTCTTGCCCGTCTTTGTCCACTGTGTAGTGCCTCGACATCGCTACGCTTCTAAGGCAATGTTGCCAGACGCCTCTGCTACAATGAAATAAGCATGAAGCGTCCTGTTTTCAGCGCGTACTCGTTGATTCTGTACTGCTCAATTGCCGTTTCCGTCGCGGCTGCTCCTCCCCTCTTTGCACAACAACCTTCCACAGTCTCGAGCGGATCGGCGGCCGCGCGTTCCCTTGCGCCGGCATTATCCCAACAAGGGATCTATCTCGTTTTTCCGTTCGAAAATGCAGGGGCGTCGCCGGCGCTGGACTGGCTGGGCGAAGGGTTGGAAGAGCTCACGATTCAGCGGCTTTCCTCGGCTGGCCAGCAAGTCTATTCGCATGAGGGGCGCACGGAAGAGCTGGACCGATCAGGGCTTCCACCTACGGCCAAATTGAGCCGTGCTTCGATGCTGCGCGTCGCGCAAAACATGGACGCGGACTTTGTAATTTTCGGAAGATTTACGTCCGATGGACAATCGCTCACCATCGAGTCTCGCATTCTGCGCATCAGCCCCGTGCGGCTCCTTCCGGCGGTCCGCGAGACGGGTCCGCTTGATTCGCTCATGGAACTGCATTTGAAAATGCTGTGGCGATTACTGGCCGCCAACGATCACGCCTACCGGCAGAGTCTTGAAGATTTTTCGAAGGCCCAGAGGCCGCTGCGACTCGATGCATTCGAACACTACATTCGCGGCTTGCTGGCGACTGATGATGACCCGCGGCTGCGCGAGCTTCGCGAAGCGGCGCGTCTCGAACCCGGCTGGCCCGATCCGGATTTCGCGATTGGCGACGCATACTTTTCCCGAAGGGATTGCGAATCGGCGCTGCCCTGGTTTGCGAAAGTTCCCAAATCGCACGATCGTTATGTGGAAGCCGTGTTTGCGACGGGCGTTTGCCGTTTGTTGATGGATCAGCCGGACCAGGCCGATGAAGTTTTCGCGTCGTTGCAGGAATTCCTCCGCAAGAACATGGTTTCCGGCGCGGACCTCCCTGAAATTTTGAATGATCTGGCTCTTGCTCTGGCTCGCGAAGGTAAAACGCCGGCCGCCGTAGCCGATCTCCACCGGGCAACGGAGCTCGATCCCGACGAGGACGACTACCCGTTCAACCTGGGCTTGCTGGCCTTTGCGTCCAGGGACTTTGCTGGAGCTGCGGAATATTTCCGTGACGCTTCCGGGCGCGAACCTGATAACCCGGAGAACCGTGCGCTGCTGATTCTCTCGCTCGAGAAAGCTGGCAATAAGGCGGAAGCGGACCAGGAGCGCGAAACAGCCGCGGAAACTTTTGGTCCCGATGCGCTTCCCGCGATTCATCTGGATAATGGAAAAGATGCCCTGTCGCATCTGGAAAGGGTGCGCACGGAACTGGATACCACCGCATTGCGCCTCGAGATTGTCTCCGCAGCGCCTCCGGCGACCGATGCGAATTCGGAAGCAGTTGTGGACACGCCGGCAGCGCACATTCGTCAAGGCCGACAAGAGCTCTCCGCCGGCCGCGTCGACGCCGCGGAAATCGCATTTCGCGCGGCGCTGGCCGGTGATGCCGCGAGCGCCTCGGCGCATAACGGACTTGCGGAAGTCTATCGGCGCCGCGGAAAGCTCGATGACTCCGCCAAAGAGCTGCAGGCTTCGCTGGACATCCGGGACTCCGCGGCGGTGCGCACAACTCTTGCGCGAGTCTATCTCGAGCAGAAAAAACTCGATCTTGCTCGGACGGAGGTGGAGCGCGCGCTGAAACTTGCTCCCAAATACGCCGATGCAAAAGCTCTACTCGCAAATCTCCAGAAAGTGAAGCCTTCGGGAGGTGCGCAATGAGCGCTCATCGCTTGGTTCAACGAATTGGCCGGGCAATCATTTCTGCTGCAACGCCGTTTGCTTTCTTCTGCGTTTTTTCCGCGGCGACAGCGCTTCTTTTGCTTCCCTCGGCCACCGCCGATGAGCACTCCGGCAATCCACTCGTGCTGCGCCTCGACCTCGACCGCGAGGTTGAACCGGTTCTGGCCACGTACATCGAGGAAGGCATTGACGACGCAGCGAGCCGCCATGCGTCTCTCGTTCTGATCGCCATGGATACGCCCGGTGGTTTGAGCGATTCCATGACGGAGATGATCCAGCACATTTTGGCGTCGCCTGTCCCGGTCGCGGTTTACGTCTGGCCCACTGGCGCGCGCGGCGCCTCCGCTGGATTTTTCATACTCCTCTCCGCGGATATTGCGGCCATGGCTCCTGGAACGCACACAGGTGCCGCTTCTCCGGTCGTGGCGATTGGCGGATGGCAATTGCAAGTGGATGAGACGATGCACAAGAAAATCTTGAACGATGCGCTCGCCTTTTTGCGCAGTTACACCGAAAAGCGAGGTCGCAATGTAACGCTCGCGGAGACGGCTGTAACGGACGCCAAGGCGTTCACGGAAAAAGAGGCGCTGGACGGCAAGCTGATCGACTTGATCGCTGCCTCACCCGCGGATCTCTTGCATCAGCTCGATGGCCGGAGCATCACGCGGTTCGACGGCACAAAAACAGTTTTGGCTCTGAAGAGCGCGGAGATCGTTCCTTTTGAACTTTCCGGACGCCAAAGATTTCTGGCGCGCATTGTCGAGCCAGATGTTTTCTTTGTGCTTTTGCTGGTGGGTGTGCTCGGCTTGTACACGGAATTCACCCATCCCGGTATGATTGCACCTGGGGTGATTGGCGGCATCTGCGCGGTTCTGGCTCTCTATGCGATGCACTTTTTGCCAGTGAATTTCGCGGGGGTTCTTCTGATTCTTCTTGCGCTCGCGCTATTCATTCTGGAGGCCAAGTTCAGCAGTCATGGAGTCCTCGCCGTTGGCGGTATCGTGTCGATGATGCTGGGCGCCATGTTCTTGATTCGCTCGCCGCTAACTTCGGGGGGAGTAAGCCTGGGAGTAGCGCTCGCCGTGACTTTGCCCTTTGCGCTCATCACGGTATTCCTGATGCGGCTGGTACTGCGCTCGCGCCGGTGGAAATTGACGACCGGCAGTGAAGAGCTGGTCGGCGAGGAGGGCGTTACCACTTCCGCGCTGGTTGCTGGCCAGGAGGGAATGATCCGCATTCATGGAGAACTTTGGCGCGCGGTTTCTCCGCAAGGAGTGGCGGAAGGGAAGCTCGTGCGCGTGCGACGCGTGGAGGGTTTGAAGCTGCACGTCGAGCCCGAGGAAGCATCCGCCGCGGAAAACAAGTAAAATGCGTTGGCGCAGAGGAGGGTAGACATGGATGTAGGCTTCTTACTGCCGTTTGCGGTGGCTGCAGGTATCGTTTTGATTTGGATATGGAATTCGATCTATATCATCAAGGAATGGGAACGCGGCGTGGTGCTGCGGCTGGGGCGATTGCTGCCAGAGCCAAAAGGAGCCGGTATTAACCTGGTCTTCGCGCCGATTGAGAAGCTCTATCGGATTAGCCTTAGGCTTGAGACTCTGGACGTTCCGCCCCAGGACATCATCACGCGCGACAACGTTTCCGTGAAAGTGAACGCCGTTTGTTATTTTCGCGTGGTGGACGCCAACCTTGCAATGTCCCAGGTGCAAAACTATCAATACGCAACCTCGCAGCTCGCGCAAACCACGCTCCGCAGTATCGTGGGACAGTTCGAGCTCGATGAAATTCTGTCGCAACGCGAGAAAGTGAACTCGAAGCTGCAGCTTATCCTGGACCAGCACACGGAGCCATGGGGCATCAAGGTGAGCAACGTCGAGGTGAAACAGGTCGACATTCCGGAGCAGATGCAACGCGCGATTGCGAGGCAAGCCGAGGCGGAACGCGAGCGTCGCGCCAAGGTCATTCACGCGCAGGGCGAGTTTGAGGCATCGCAAAAACTTGCCGATGCCGCGAAAGTTCTCGAGACGCAATCCTCCGCCATTCAGCTGCGCTACTTGCAGACTTTGACGGAGATAGGTGTCGAGAAGAACACAACGATTGTTTTCCCACTGCCCATCGATATCATTAATAGCTGGGTACAAGCGTTAGGGGGATCGAAAAAGTAAGAATGGCTTCTGGGGGAAAAAGAGGGGGCGCCGGCGAGCGGGTGCTCGAGGGACGGCACGTCATCGGCTTGTTCATGCTGATGCTGCTGTTTTCCGGCTTGTTTTTTACGCTCGGCTTCGTGATGGGGCGCAACCAGTACGACGGCCAAGTGCGCGCGGCGACGAATCTGCGAGGCTTACCTGATAACGATGTTTTGCCCAAAGCCGAAGTTGTGGCGAAGCCCTCCAAGAAAAAACCCACCTCTGACGGTCAGCCTGACGCACAAGCATCTCCGAATTCTGATTGGGAGTTCTACCACGCAGGCGATTCCAACAAAGCCGATGATCATTTGAAGCCGGTTGCGAACCCCGTGGCGGCGCCTGCCGGAAAGAATTCCGCGATCATGAAGCAGGTGAATCCAGCTCCGAAGAGCAGTGTGGCAGCGCCGCTCAGTTCAGGCGGCGGCGTAAACTTGCAGGTCGCCGCGCTCACCAAGAAGTCCGATGCTCTTGGCTCTCGCGAATACATTGCGGAAGAAAAATTTCCCGACGTATGTCGAGACGCCGCAGGGCGACAAGTATTATCACGTGCTGGTGGGACCCTACGCGGACCAGAAAGCTGTCGACAACGCCAAAAAAGGTCTCGAGCTGGCCGGCTTCAAGGCCATAGTGAAGCACTAATGCCCGGTCGCCCGTGGCTTGGCTATTTTCGTCCGCATCCCGGAAGTGAAACTCCAGCATGGATGAGGCTTTTTGTCGCCGCCGTTTCTGGCGCGGCGCTCTCGTTTTCTTTCACTGGTTTTTACCTCAGCATTTATTCCTGGGTGTGCGTCGGGGTTCTAGTGATTGTGTTATTCGGAGCGCGCCCGCTTGTGGCGTTCGGCTGCGGATTCCTGCACGGCCTCTTGTTCGTCCTGACCTCCGTCTCGTGGATCGCGGAAGTGCTCGCTGTCCATGGCGGACTTTCGCGCGCCGGAGGATGGGGAATTCTGCTCTTGATTGCTTCGGTTTGGGCCGGGGCAAACGGTGTGGTCACTTGGGCGATTCACCGTCTTTCCCTGCGAAGTATCACGCTTGCATGCATTGGCACCCCCTTCTTGTGGGTTTCGCTCGAAATGTTTCGCACCTGGCTGCCGGAGATTAGTTTTCCGTGGAATTTGCTGGGTTATCCAGCCGCGGCGAATGTCGCTCTCGTACAACTGACAACCATCACCGGAATTTACGGGTTGTCGTTTGCCGTCGCGGCGTTCAACGCGCTGATCGCCTGGTGCGACGCGGAAACGACACACTCCCCGAGGCAGCGCTTCGCGATTCTCGCTGGCGCTGCTGCGCTGGTGCTTGTTGTGATGATTGCTGGACCGCGCTTCGTGCCAACGGCAGTGGCGAACCACACCGCCCGCGCGGTGCAGCTCAATTTTCCTGAAGCGGACGAGTACCCGCCCAATTGGTTCCAGGTTCATGCTTCGGACATGGAAGAAGTAGAGCGCCTTAGCCTTGCGCCTTCTGCGCATCATCCCGATCTGCTCGTTTGGCCGGAAGCTCCCGCGCCTTTTTCGTTCCAGGATACGCAATTTGCGTATGTGGCTTCGCATTTGGCCATGCGCTTCGAGCATCCATTCATTGTGGGCACCGTGGAATGGAAGCCGGAGACTGTTTCTGCCGGTGGAACGAGCCACACGATTATGGCCCCGTACAACAGCGCCCTGATGCTCGACGCGCAGGGCCGTCGCGTCTTTTCTTACGATAAGATTCATCTCGTCCCCTTCGGCGAGTACGAGCCATTTCCTCTGATTCACCGCGTGGTGGCGAATGTTTCCAGCGAGGTCGGAGGATTTCGCAAAGGGACCAAGTATTCCGTCGGACAGTTTTCGAACGGCTACACATTCGGCGTGTTCATTTGCTACGAAGCTATTTATCCCGGCGAGATTCGCCGCTTTGCCGCCAATGGCGCCCAGCTTTTCGTGAATATTTCGAACGACGGATGGTTCGGGCACTCCGCCGCCGCGGAGCAGCACCTCCGCATGGCTCGTGTTCGCGCCGTCGAAAACCGTCGCTGGATCGTCCGCGCGACCAACAGCGGAGTTACTGCTTCGATTGATCCGTATGGCCGGATTTTCCGCCCCTTGCCGCGCGATGTGCGCGCCGCTGCCGATTTACCTTACGACTTCCGCACGAACGAAACCATTTACAGCCGCTTCGGCGATTGGTTCGCCTGGCTCTGCGTGATTGTTTCCGTTATTCTGATAGCCTTGTATTGGAAGCGCAGGGAGAAGATGGAAGTCGAGACGTAACCAAGCAAGGAAGCAAAGCATACAAACGAAGTAGAAAATCCTCTAAAGACTGGCGAAACGAATGATTCTCGAAGATCTGCAGCATCGCTACGAATTATTGAAGCCTCGTATCACCCTCGTGCGGAGCTATCTTTGACGCGCCCCAATTCCGGGAACGCCTGAAATCGCTCGAAGCTCAAGTTGCTCAACCCGATTTTTGGAACAATCAGGAAGCCGCGCAAGCCGTTCTGCGCGATCGCAAACGCGCGGAAGAGCAGATTGCCGCGGACGATAAGCTGACCTCCATCTCCGGCGACGTCGAGACGTACGTCAGCCTCGCAGGGGAAGAGACCAATGCCGAGCAACGCAACGACCTTCTGAAAGACCTCGATCGCGAACTAACCGCGGCGGAGGCCTACGTCGGTGAACTCGAAACCCGGACGCTTCTCTCCGGTGAAACCGACCACCTCAACGCCATCATGACCATTAAGCCTGGAGCCGGTGGCACCGAATCCCAGGACTGGGCTTCGATGCTGCTGCGCATGTATCTGCGCTGGGCGGAACGCAAAGGGATGAACGCCACCCTGCTGGATGAGACGCCTGGCGAAGAAGCGGGCATCAAATCCGCCACCATTCAGTTCGCGGGCGAAAACACCTACGGTCTGCTTGCGGGCGAGACGGGCGTGCATCGTCTCGTTCGAATTTCGCCGTTCGATCAGGCCGCGCGGCGCCACACCTCGTTCGCCTCCGTCTTCGTAATTCCGGAAATTGACGACAAGATCGAAATCAACATTCGACCCGAAGACCTCCGCGTCGACACGTTCCGTTCCGGCGGCAAAGGCGGCCAGAACGTCAACAAAGTCGAGACCGCCATACGTATCACCCACCTGCCGACCAACATCGTCGTCGGCTGCCAAGCCCAGCGCAGCCAGGGCAAAAACCGCGAAATGGCCATGAAAATGTTGCGCTCCCGGCTTTACGATCTCGAAGTCCAAAAGCGCCAGGCGCATACCGACAAGCTCGACGAATCCAAGCTGGACATCTCCTTCGGAAGCCAGATTCGCTCTTACGTCATGCAGCCCTACCGCATGATCAAAGACCACCGCACCAAGTTCAGCGCCGGCGACGTCGACCGCGTCCTCGACGGCGATATCGACCCTTTCATTCGATCCTATCTGATGGCCAAGAAGACCAAAGGCAAGTTGGACGTTCAGCCCGACGACGATGGCGACGCGGATGCCGCCTAGACGCCGCCTGGACGACCTCCGTTCAATGCACCCAGACGCCGTTCACCATTCAATTTCGACCGTTCGCTGCATGTTTTAACTCATTTAGGCTCAATACGTTGATTCTTGGACTCTGCGATGTTAGCTTTGTTAGGTCAAGCGAATACACTGTTGAATAGCCTATCCCGGCGGCAGCGCCGCCGTGGCTTACGAAGGAGAATGTCTTTTGAGCGAAGCCTTACGCAATTTTTTGTTCACGTCTGAGTCCGTCACGGAAGGCCATCCGGACAAGATTGCCGACCAAATTTCCGACGCCGTTCTCGATGAAGTCATCAAGCAGGACCCCAAGGGTCGTGTAGCGTGCGAAACGCTCGTCACCACCGGCCTTGCAGTCGTTGCCGGCGAAATCACCACCAGCGCCATCATCGATTACGACAATCTGGTCCGCGACACCATCCGTGGAGTTGGCTACACACGTGCTAAATACGGTTTCGATGCCGACACTTGCGCCGTCATGTGCACTGTTAAGCGCCAGTCGCCGGATATCGCCATGGGCGTCGATACTGGTGGCGCGGGAGATCAAGGCCTGATGTTCGGTTTCGCCTGCGACGAAACCGCCGAGCTCATGCCCATGCCCATCCAACTCGCCCATCGTCTTACGCAGCGCCTCACCGATACTCGCAAGTCCAACAAAGTTGATTTTCTCCGGCCCGATGGCAAATCCCAGGTCACGATCGAATATCGCGATGGCCGTCCCGTTCGCGTCGATTGCGTGGTTATCTCCACGCAGCACAGCGAAAAAGTTTCCAACGCCGACCTTCGGGACGCAATTACCGAACTCGTGATTCGTCCTATCATTCCTGCGTCCATGCTCGACAGCAAGACCAGGTACCATATCAACCCCACCGGTCGCTTTGTCATCGGCGGACCCATGGGCGACGCTGGTTTGACCGGCCGCAAGATTATCGTGGATTCCTACGGCGGCTATAGCCGCCACGGGGGCGGCGCTTTTTCCGGAAAGGATCCCTCGAAGGTAGACCGCTCCGCCTGCTACATGGCCCGCTACATCGCCAAGAATCTCGTGGCCGCAGGCCTGGCGCGAAAAGCGGAAGTCCAGCTCGCCTATGCCATCGGTGTAGCCGAACCTGTCTCCGTCATGGCCGAAACGTTCGGCACAGCGGCCATTTCCGAAGAAAAAATCACCGCTCTGATTCGCGAATATTTTTCATTGACCCCCAAAGCCATCATCGAGACTCTTGATCTTCGCCGACCCATCTACAAAGACACTGCCGCTTACGGCCATTTCGGGCGCAGCGGCCCCGGCTTCACTTGGGAACGCGCTGATCGTGCCGATGCTCTGCGTAAGGCCGCTGGCCTCGGAGTCGCGGCCACCGTCGAAGCAGGCGCGCATCGCTAGGATTTGGAAGCTTGGGATGTCGGCTCCTGCGCCGGCGTCCTGTTCTTTTTCGCGCGAAGTCCCTTCGCCGCGCAATATTCGAGTCAAGGAGAATGAGTGTGGCTATAGCTGAACTGAAAAAGGGTGATGTCAAGGATATCGGGCTGGCCGACGCCGGCAAGCGCAAGATCGAGTGGTCGCATCAGCAGATGCCCGTTCTCGAAATTATCCGCAAGCGCTTCGTGAAAGAGCAGCCGCTCAAAGGATTGCGTGTCTCCGCTTGTCTGCACGTGACCAGCGAAACCGCGAATCTTATGATCGCTTTGCGCGATGGCGGAGCCGATGCGGTTCTTTGCGCCTCGAATCCGCTCTCCACGCAAGACGAAGTCGCCGCTTCTCTGAACCGCGATTACAACATCCCGACCTACGCCATCAAAGGCGAGGACAACGAGACGTACTACTCGCACTTGCGCGCCGCGCTCGAACACAAACCGGAATTTACGATGGACGACGGCGCCGACCTCGTCACCATGCTTCTCTCGAAACGGACCGACTTGGTTTCCAACGTGATTGCCGGCACCGAAGAGACCACGACCGGCGTCATTCGGCTGCGCGCCATGGCAAAAGACGGCACGCTCAAGTATCCGATCATCGCCGTCAACGACGCGCAGACCAAGCATTTCTTCGATAACCGCTACGGGACTGGCCAGTCCACGCTGGACGGCGTGATTCGCGCCACCAATCTACTGATTGCCGGACTGAAAGTCGTCGTTGCTGGTTACGGCTGGTGCGGTCGCGGCATCGCGATGCGCGCCAAAGGCCACGGAGCCGACGTTATCATTACCGAGATCGACCCGACCAAGGGCATCGAAGCGGTAATGGACGGATTCCGCGTCATGCCCATGGCGGAAGCCGCCAAGCATGGCGACATTTTCATCACCGTCACCGGCAACAAGAACGTCATTCGCGGCGAGCATTTTGAAGCCATGAAGAGCGGCGCGGTGGTTTGCAATTCCGGCCACTTCAACGTCGAGATTGATATTCCGTCGCTCGAACGCTTGTCTACTGGCAAGCGCGAAGTGCGCCCGCTCGTCGATGAATATCTGATGAAAGATGGCCGCAAGGTCTATCTTCTCGGCGAAGGCCGCCTCGTCAATCTCGCTACCGCCGAAGGGCATCCGGCCGCGGTCATGGACATGAGCTTCGCCAATCAAGCTCTCTCCGCCGAGTACCTGCGTCAGAATTACAAGCAACTCAAGCCGCAGGTCTACGTCGTCCCGGAAAATCTCGACAAGGAAATTGCGCGCTTGAAGCTCGACAGCATGGGCCACAAACTCGACAAGCTCACCGCCGAGCAGGAGCACTATCTCGCTTCCTGGCAAGAAGGCACGTAATTTGGCGGGACAGGCATTCTTGTCTGTCTCTTGTCCTTGTAAAGGGGCGCAATAACCTGCGCCCCGTTTTCTTGTAAAATTGTTGTGGGTTCCTTCGGAACGCTTTCATGTGGGATCTCTCCATCGACGCGCTAGACACGGCCCGCCTCCGCGGCGCAACCTACGCGGACGTGCGCCTCATGCACCTCCGACAGCGCGATTTGACCACAAAAAACGGCCAAATCGGCACGCTAGCGCAATCCGAATCGATCGGCATGGGCGTTCGCGCGCTCGCAAATGGCGCGTGGGGCTTTGCTTCCACGGATCGACTCACCCGCGAAGGCGTTTCCGCCTGCGCCGCACAAGCTGTTTCTATCGCCAAAGCTTCTGCGATCGCGAAGCGTGGCGACGTTGTGATGGTCGACGAACAACCCTACATCGATAGCTGGCAAAGCCCGTTTCGCAAGGATCCCTTCGAACTTCCGCTGGAAAACCAGCTCGCTTTGCTGCTCGCCGCGGATGCCGAGATGCGCCATGTGAAAGGCGTCACGCTCACGGAAACCGGAATGCAATTCCGCAAAATCGATTCCTGGTTCGCTTCCAGCATCGGTTCCCGCATTCATCAACGAAAAATGATTACCGGCTGCGGCATTGCCGCCACTTCTTTTCAAGGCGACGAAATTCAGAAGCGTTCCTATCCCAACAGTTTTGGCGGCCAACATGCGCTCGAAGGTTACGAACTCGTCGAATCGCTCGACTTGCTGAAGCACGCGACGCACGTCGGCGAGGAATCCGTCGCGCTGCACTCCGCGGCGCAATGCCCCGAGAAAACGGGCACGCTGATTCTTGGCGGAAGCCAGCTCGGCCTGCAAATTCACGAATCTGTTGGCCATCCCATCGAACTCGACCGCGTCCTCGGCCAGGAAGCCAATTTTGCCGGCACAAGCTTTCTTACGCTCGATCAGCTCAACAAGCTGCGCTACGGCTCTGACATCGTCAACGTGGTCGCCGACGCTCGCCTCGAACACGGCCCTGGCCTCGGAACCTTTGCCTACGATGATGAAGGCGTACCCGCCCAGTGCACCGACATCATCAAGGACGGCCAATTCCGCGGCTATCTCTCGAATCGCGAAACCGCCCATCTCATCGGCCTGAAGCGCTCGTCCGGTACCATGCGCACGGAAAGTTGGAACCGTCTGCCGATCATTCGCATGACGAATATCAGTCTCAAACCCGGCACCTGGGATTTCGAGAATTTAATCGCCGATACGGACGATGGAATATTCATGGAAACGAATCGTTCCTGGTCCATCGACGACCGCCGCTATCAATTTCAGTTTTCCACCGAAATGGGCTGGGAAATCAAAGGTGGCAAAAAGAATCGCATGCTCAAAAATCCCAGCTACAGCGGCATCACCACGGAATTTTGGAATTCCTGCGACGCTATCTGTTCCCGCGATCATTGGACCCTCTGGGGCACGCCCAACTGCGGCAAAGGCCAGCCCATGCAAACCATGGGCACCGGTCACGGCGCCGCACCAGCGCGATTCCGCAACGTCAGAATTGGATCGGCCTTTTCGGATCAATGAGCCCCTCGCGCAAATCCGGGAAATCGACGGCAGGGAAGAGCGCCTCGCGCTCGGATCAATTGCTTCCCGAACGCGAACTACGCCGCATCATCGACACGGTTCTGCGCCTCGCGAAAACCACAGGCGCGGACGAAACGGAAGTCCACGTCGACGAGACCGCGGAATCCCTCACGCGCTTTGCCAACAACGCTATTCACCAAAACGTTGCCGAACGTGGCCTAAACGTTTCCATTCGAACGGTTGTGGACAGCCGCACTGCCCGCGCCACCACGAATCGCGTTGACGAAGATTCCCTCCGCGCCGCGATTGACGCCTCCCTCTCTCTCTCGCATAGCCAACCGAAAGATCCGCATCTCCTTTCCATGCCCGGCAAACAGCACTATCGCAAAGTGAACCGTTTCATCAAGGACACTGCGGCTCTCACGCCCGAAGAGCGCGCCCGCGCTGTCCGCCGCGCTTGTGACCTTGCTATCCAAAACGGCCAAGTCGCCGCAGGAATTTTCGCATGCGGCCTCCAGCAATCCGCTCTCGGCAATTCGCGCGGACTTTTCGCCGCCTACCGCGAGACCCACGCCGAATTCTCCATCACCATGCAGGAGACTCCCGCCGCCAGCTGGGCCAAAGCAAACGCTGCCAGCGTTCGCGCTTTCGATCCTCAAAAACTTGCCCAGCGCGCCAGCGAAAAAGCCCACATGGCCGTCGACGCGCGCGAACTCCCCCCGGGCCGTTACACTGTCATCCTCGAGCCGGCAGCCGTCCTCGATCTCGTCGGCTTCCTTTTCTACGATTTTGGCGCCACCGCTCTCCAAGACAAACGCTCCTGCCTAAATGACCGCATGGGCAAACAAATCTTCGGCAAAAACATCTCCATCACCGATGACGCCTACCACCCGCTGCAACTTGGCGCCCCGTTCGACGGGGAAGGCATCCCGCGCCAGCGCGTTCAACTCGTGGATCGTGGCGTGCCGAAAAATCTGGTCTACGCGCGTACCACCGCCAAAGCCGCGCGAAAAAACCCCACCGGCCACGGCTTCGCTCTTCCCAACGAATACGGCGAAGCCCCCATGAATCTCATCTTCGCCGGCGGAGATTCCTCCTTGGAAAAAATGATCGCCTCCACGGATCGCGGCCTCCTTGTCACGCGTCTCTGGTATATCCGCGAAGTCGATCCCTACGAAAAAGTCATGACCGGCATGACCCGCGACGGCCTTTTCCTCGTTGAAATGGGCAAAGTCTCGACGGCCGTCCGCAATTTCCGCTTCAACCAGTCCATTCTCGAGATGCTGCGCAACGTTGAGCTGCTTGGCCCCGTCGTCCGCGCCACCGGAGAAGAAGCTTTCGAAATGGTCGTTCCCGCGATGAAAGTCCGCGATTTTCACTTTTCGGAAGTCACAAAGTTTTAATAATTCACGGCTTAGAATCTCGTCCCGCACAAATTCGATTTGATAAATGCAAAATCTGCGTTGTACATCTTCGCTCTCTCGGCTTAATAACTTGGTATGGTCCAACGGTGCGCACCAGCCCGCAGTGATCGGCATCCCAATTGGGGCCATCCCGATCACGACGCCTGTGGCACTGGTTTCGTCGCCCGCCTTGGCCGTCCCGCCAGCCATGAAATTGTCAACATCGCGCTTACAGCACTCGAACGCCTGACCCATCGCGGCGGCGTTGACGCCGACGGCGCCAGTGGCGACGGCGCGGGTTTGCTGACCTCCCTCCCCGAGCAGTTCTTCCGGGCCCGAGCGCAAGAGCAGGGAATCGAGCTCCCCGAAGTTTTTGGCTTGGGATTCGCTTTTTTCCCAACTCCCGCCGCCCCGGTCGCTCGCGCCGCTGTAGAAGCTGCCGCCGACACCGAGCGCCTGCGCATTCTCGGCTGGCGCCGCGTCCCCACCAACACGAACTCTCTTGGCAGCCGCGCTCTCGAAACAATGCCCGAAATTTGGCAATTCTTCGTCGCGCCATTTCACGCTTCGCGCGGCGTGGCCCGCTTCGAGTGGAAACTCGCCCTCCTTCGCAAACGTGCCGAATCGCTTCTGCCCGAGCGCTGCTATCTCTGTTCGCTTTCTTCGCGCACAGTGGTCTATAAAGGGCTGCTCACGCCCTGGCAATTCCCTCAGTTTTACGAAGATCTCCGCGACGCCTCGTTTGAGACGACCTTCGCCATCTTCCACCAGCGTTATTCCACGAACACGCAGCCTTCCTGGCATCTGGCGCAGCCTTTTCGCTACGCTGCCCACAATGGCGAAATCAACACCATCGTCTCCAACCGCCGCTGGCTCTGCGCCAAGCAGCTCGAACTCCGCGCCCGCCTGACCGTCGGCTCCTGGTTCACTCCTCTAGAAGCAAATGTTAGCGATTCCGCGAGTTTCGATAACGCGTTCGAGCTAAAGCTGCTCGATGGCTTTGCGCCCGATGAAGCCATGCTCACCATGGTTCCTCCCGCGTTCGAAAACGATCCGCTGCTCTCGCGCGACATCCGCTCCGCGCTCACCTCGCTTTCGCGGCAAAGCGAACCGTGGGACGGCCCCGCCGCTCTGATTTTCTCCGACGGTCAATTCGTCGGCGCCAAGCTCGATCGCAATGGCCTTCGCCCGTTGCGCTACACGCTGACGCACGACGGTCTGCTGATCGCCGGCTCCGAAACGGGTCTGATCGATCTCGAGGAATCAAGCATTGCCGAACGCCAGCGCCTCGGTCCGGGTGAAATGATCCTAGCCAATCCCGCCACCGGCCTTTTCCTTCGCTGGCGCGAAATCTTGAAGCGTTTGGCCATGCATCAGGCCAAGCATGCCATTGCCCCCGTTCGCCATCTTGCATTTTCCGCCGCCGCCAATCCTCCGGTAACGGGCGAGCCGAAGCGCATCGCCGCCGCTGCCGGATGGACCGAAGACCAATTCAAAACTCTTTTCTCCGCGCTCACTCTACGGAAAGGAAGCCGACTGGAGCATGGGCGACGATGCGCCGCCCGCGTTTCTTTCCGCGCTCCCGCGCACTCTCTGGGATTATTGCAAGCAGCGTTTCGCGCAAGTCACGAATCCGCCTATCGATCCGTTGCGAGAGGCCCATGTCATGTCTCTCGACGTCCATTTAAAGGACGGCGCCACTCTGCCAGGCCCTCTGCTCAGCGTTGCTCAGCTTGCGGAGCTTTCCGAATTCTTTGCGCCTGCTCATCGCATCGAAATGACTTTCTCTTCCGCCCTGGGAGTCCCGGGCGCACGCTGCAGTTTTGCTCAGCTATCTTCTACCCCTCTGAGTAGCAGCGGACGCCCGGGACTCCTCCTCCTTTCCGATCGCGGCATCAGCGCGGAAAACGCGGCGCTTCCGGCGCTGTTGGCCACCGCCGCTGTCTGGAAAACGATGCTTCGCGAAGGCCTCTCCGACGTGCCGCTCATCGTCGAGTCCGCTCAAGTCTTCGACACGCATCACGTTGCGCTCCTCGTCGCTGCCGGCGCCAGTGCTGTCGTCCCCTATCTCGCCGACGAATTCGCCGAATCGCTCGAATCCGGGGGCGCGGACCGCATGCGCACCGCAATCACCGCCGGCCTTCGGAAAGTCCTCGCCCGCATGGGCGTCTCGACTCTTGCGAGCTATCGCAATAGCCATCTGTTTGAAATCGTCGGCCTATCCGAGGATCTCTGCGCCGAGTTCTTCGAAGATGCCGCCGATTATCCTGGCTCCAAAACTCTCGACGATCTTTTCGCGGATTACGTCCGCATGCATACGACAGCCTTTTCGCCCTTGTCCACTGAACTCGCTGACGCCGGCCTCTATCGCTTCCGCAAAGGCGCCGAACTTCACGCCACGTCTCCGGAAGTTGTTCGTCGTATGCACGCCCACGTACGCGCGCCCGAAGCTGGCAAATTCTCCGCCTTCGAAGAATTGGCTGAGCACCAGGGTCCGGTCTTTCTTCGCGATTTGCTCGAAACCATTCCAGGCACGCCTGTTGCGATCGAAGAAGTGGAATCCGTCAGCACCATTCTTCGTCGGTTCAGCACGCAGGCCATGTCTCTCGGCTCGCTTGGCCCCGAAGCGCATCGCACTCTCGCTCTCGGTATGAACTTGATCGGTGGCCGCAGCAACACCGGCGAAGGCGGCGAAGATCCCAACACGTATCGATTCGAGCCCGCTGCCGCGAACAAAATCAAACAGGTCGCTTCAGGCCGCTTTGGCGTCACTGCCGACTATCTCGTCCACGCCGAAGAGCTCGAAATCAAGATGGCCCAGGGCTCCAAGCCCGGCGAAGGCGGCCAGCTTCCTGCGCGCAAGGTCACCGAATACATCGCGCGTATCCGCCACGCGACTCCCGGCACACCGCTAATTTCGCCTCCACCGCACCACGATATCTATAGCATCGAAGATCTCGCCCAGCTCATCCACGACTTGCGTGCTGTCAATCCCAGTGCGCGAATTGGCGTGAAACTCGTCGCCGGCGCGGGCGTCGGCATCATCGCTGCAGGCGTTGCCAAAGCTGGCGCCGACGTCATCACCATCAGCGGCCACAACGGCGGCACCGGCTCTTCGCCGCTTACCTCCATCAAAAATACCGGCCTGCCCTGGGAAATCGGTTTGCGCGAAACGCATGACACTCTCGTTCGCGCAGGCCTGCGCTCGCGCGTCGCTCTCCGCGTGGATGGCGGTCTGAAATTCTCGCGGGACATTATCGTCGCTGCTCTCTTTGGCGCCGATGAATTCGGTTTCGGCACCGCCGCGCTCCTCGCGATTGGCTGCGTGATGGCGCGTCAATGCCATCTCAACACTTGCCCCGTCGGCATCGCCACCCAAGACGAAAAATTGCGCACTCGCTTTGCGGGGAAGCCGGAGATGGTTGCTGCCTACTTTACCTCTCTCGCCGAAGAAGTCCGCAATCGTCTCGCACAACTCGGCGCTCGCTCTCTCAGCGATCTCACTGGCTGGTACGACCGCCTTAGCGCCCGCTCTGGCATGGACCCCCTGTTGATCGTTCCCATCACGGAGTCCAACCGCGTCGCGCCCCACCAATCTCCCGCTCTGCATGCCGCCGCGCAGGAAGACGCCTTGCATTTCAGCGTCTCTTTCCAGCTCCAGACAGAATCGCAGCCCATCCAAAACTCTGACCGCAGCGTTGGCGCCGGAGTCAGCGGAGAATTGATGCGCCGTCGCCGCCCCGGCAGTCATGCTCAACCGCTCGCGCAGGATCTGACGAGAGAATTCCACGGCTGCGCGGGACAAAGTTTTGGCGCGTTCCTCGCTGATGGCATCACGTTGATACTCTCTGGCGAAGCCAATGATTATGTCGGCAAAGGTCTTTCGGGTGGAACCATCGCGATTGCCGCCAGCTCCGCCGCTTCTCGCCGCGGCGACGTCCTTGCTGGCAACACGGTTTTATACGGCGCCACGTCCGGCCAGCTGTTCGTCGCCGGCCGCGCTGGCGAACGCTTTGCCGTTCGCAATAGCGGCGCGCTCGCGGTTGTCGAAGGCGTCGGCCAGCACGGCTGCGAATATATGACCGGTGGCGTCGTGCTCATCCTCGGCCCTCTTGGCCTGAATTTCGGCTCGGGCATGACCGGCGGTCTTTCCTATGTTCTCCGCGGCGAAGCCGATGAAGTCCTTCACCGCGATTTCGTCGCTCTCACCGAAATCGACAAACGCGAAGAAGCCTGGCTCCGTAGCGTTCTCGAAGAACACCTGCATTTCACGGCGAGTCCGCGCGCCTCGCGTCTGCTTTCGCGCCGCGGTGTTCTTCCCATGCTTCGCGTTCAGCCGCTTCATTTCCAGGGCACTCTCGAAGCCACTTGGGAGCCGCTGCTAGCCCGCTTGAAGCGTCGAGAAATGGTTTTCAGTCCGCCGCAAAGTGCCGCGCTCTCGCAGGCGCCGCTGCCGGTTTCAAAGGAGCTAGATTCCGCGCTTACTTAGCGGTTGCAATCCGCTATAATCTTTGCCGAAACACCCGCCTATGGACTTTGATCAACTCGCTACCTTCGTCTACGTTGCCAAGCTCAAGAGCTTCTCGCGAGCCGGGCAGAAAGTTTTTCGCTCGCAATCCGCCGTCAGTGCCCAGATTCGCCAGCTCGAACAAGCCTATCGCGCCAAACTCCTGGATCGCTCCGCCAAATCCGTCGAGCTCACTCCCGCCGGCGAAGTCCTCTTCGAATATGCAGAGCGTCTTCTTCGTCTCCGCGATGAATCCATTCAAGTCGTGGCCGACCGCGGCGATGTCGTGCAAGGTCCGCTCGTTTTTGGCGCCAACGAGGCCACCTGCCTCTATTTACTTCCTGACATTTTTGCGGAATTTCAGCGCCGTTATCCCCAAGTGCGCATCAGCATTTACCGAAATTTCAGCCACAAGATTTTGCAGCGCGTCGAGGATGGTTCCGTCGATGTGGGCATCGTAACGCTCCCCATCAAATCGCCTACTCTCAAGGTTCATCACATCTCGCGTGATCGTTTGCGCTTCATGGTCAGCAGTCGCAATCCTCTGGCGCATCGCTCCAAGATCACTCTCGAGGAAGTTGCCGGCCAGCCGCTCATTTTTCCGCGTACTGGCTACACTCGCCAGGTGCTCGACAAGCTGTTTCGTCCCTATCGCGCACGCCTTCGCGTTGTCATGGAGCTGCCCAGCATTGGCATGATCAAGCGCTTCGTCGCCGCGGATGCCGGCGTCTCGTTTATCAGTGAGGGCTTTGCGCGCGACCAGGTCAAAGCCGGGGAAGTAAAGCTGCTCAACGTCGAAGGCGTCGACCTCTGGCGCGAACTCGGCCTCGTCTACCGCCGAGATCGCAGCCTCCCCCGCGCCGCCCAAGCCTTGATTGCCGTCATCCGCGAACACAAGAAATTTCCCGATCTTGCCGCTGTTGCTTCTGACTAAGGAAGTCTCGCTGGCATGCCCGCCTGTGGGCCCGCCGGCCTCGAATTTGTACCAGCCAATTTGTACCTTGAACTCACCCTTCGGCAGGCCTAGCATCGATGCTAGGAAGAGTCCTATCTGACGCTGAATGGCAGCCCTCGGCTGCCGTTTTCTTTTTCAATGAACGGGCGACCTCCCGAAGGCGACGCAGGGGGCAGCAGCGGAAAGTCCAGGGCAACAGAATGTTGGCCAATTTCCGCGTTCGTCCAAACCGTTTAGAATCAGTGTTTACAAACCGCATGCAACGACTGATTCTAAAGGGCTTACAAACAGGCTAAGTCCTTTAGACGCAACGCTTACAAAAAAGTGGGGGGTACCCTGCAACCGCTGAGGTGACTAACTCCGGATTTTGGCGCGCTCGCGAGCGCAGCCGAAGCAGTGGGTTTTACTACCCACTACCCACTTTCCTTAGTGAACGCTGAAGTCCAGACTCGCTATCGCTCTTGAAATCACATTTTCCTGAATCTGAATGAGGTCGTCATCCGCATACGTCATGCCGAGCACCGTGAAGATCTCATTCCCTCTTGCAATCACGGCGAGCGTGCCGGACCAGTCGTGCGCGTCCGCCGTCCCGCGGTAGTGGTATTCGACGGCCGGCAATCCGCCGACCACCGTCTTCCTCTGCGAGATTCTCCGGTAGTTGTCGTAGATGTCGCTCAGCCGCTTCTCGACCGCGTCTGCCGCCGGGTCCAACGGCTCTTTGGTCTTCTCCTGGCCCACGACCAGCAGCGTTGACTCGTTCTCTGTGCCCAGTGCCACGACCGCATTCGGCAGCGCCTTGCGCGCATCTTCGATCAATTGCCAGCTCGGCGCTTTGTACATTTTGAAGCCGTGCGTGTAGTTCGTGTAGAGATTGCCCTGAATGTCTTCGCGCATTGCCGGAAGTTCCGGCTCTTTCGGAGCCGCGGGCTGCGCTGCGGACACCGCCAGCGTGGAAGCTGGAGTTCCGGCGGGCGCTGCCATGTTTGGAGCCACTGCATTTGTCTTTGTATTCGCTGGAGTCGCGGGTTTCACTGCGGCGTTGCTGATTTTTGAGGACGCTTTTTCGTGCTCTGCGGACGCGCTTGGTTCCGCCGATTTTGCGCTGGCATTCGTCGCCTCCGCGGTTGCGTCGGCGGACGACGCCACGGTTTCCTCGGCCGTCGGTTGCTTCTCTCCAGCCGGTTCTTTTTTCGCCGCGGGAGTTTTCTCGGTCTTCGGTGCCGTGTTCGCCGGCGTGGAAGGAACAATCGACGCGATTTTGTCTTTCTCCACCAGCACATATCCAAAGTCCGTTTTGACTTTGAACATGTTGTCTTCGTACGCCACGATCACGCCGTACAGCTTCTTGCCGTCTTTCAGGCGAATTTCATCCGCCCGTGTCGAAGCAGCAATGCCGAACAAAGCCGCAGCCAATACCACAACAGAGAGGGAGCCGCGCATTTTGGGGACAGCCATATTTTCAGTATGCGGTTGCCGCCGCGGCCTAGCAACCGTCACGAGCGCGGTGGTGTCCGCCGTGTTACCTCGGCCAGCAGCGCTCCGATCCGCCGCGCCAGCCGCTCGACTTGCTCGATGGACTCGCTCAACCGCGCCCGTAGCGGTTCCGGCAGGTTTGCGTGCGTCTGCTGCATTGCGAGCGCTTCCGCGATCACGCGCAGCTCTTTTTTATGTCGCGGATTCAGCCGTTCCCAAAGCCGCCGCTTCGCGCTCCGGTTCCGGCCCAGCCACTCCTCACCCGTTTCCGCCGGCCGCCCCGCCTCCGGCTCCATCGAGTTACCCGCAGTCGTGCCTGCCCCCGCATTTGGTTTCCTTATCCGAAATAACATTCTCACCGACTCCATACCTTGTGTTCGCGCCGTTCCAGCTCTTCTCTGCGTCCGCGGTGTTCTCTGCGTCCTCTGTACGAATGTTTTCACGGGTCACGGATCACGGGTCACGAAGCATGTATCACCAGTCACGAGTCGCCAGTCACTTCTTCAACGCCTCCATTTTCTCCCCATTGATCTGCCCGCCCACCTCCACGCGCCCCGTCACGCGCATCGCCCGCGTTTCAAACACCAATCCGCCATAGCGGTCGTAAGCATCCGGAAAGAGCACCACCTCATACAATCCGCGCTGATCCTCCAGTGTCACAAACATCATGTTCCGGTAATTTTTCGTCCCCACGTGTCGGTAAGTCACCACCCACCCACACAATGTCACGCGCTTCCCTTGCAGTCCGTCCAGCTCGTCGCTCCACACCTCGCCGTTTCGCGGCAAAAAATCCAGCGGATGCCCGCTCACGCACACCTCCAAAATTTCCCGCTCGTATCGCAGCTTCTGCTCCTGCGTGTACGCCGCCGCCGGCATCCCCGCCAGCGTCGCCCCAATCGCATCTTCATCTTTCGCGTCAGCAAACAGCATCTCCGGCGTATTGGGTGGCACAGCCAATCCTGGCTGTGCATTCTTGCTTTGAAGAGGTTGTGGGTGTGCCCGCTTGCTTTGAAGAAGCTGTGCACTTTTACTTTGAAGAGACCGTATGTTTTTGTTTCCTACCTGAAGCAAATTCCATCGCCACAGCATCTCCGGCCGGGTCATTCCATGCGCATCCTCGCCTGCCTCATCGCCCACTCCATCAAATGCGCCGCACTTGATCAGCGCCTCAATCTCATCCTTCTCCACCAGCTTGTCCCGGTTACATTGGGCCACGCGACACAGAAAATCCTCCAGCGACCGAAACGCCCCGTCTTCTTCCCGTGCCCGCACAATCGCCGTCATCGTCTCCACGCGCAAACCTTTCACCTGCATCAACCCAACGCGCAGCGCACGCCTTCCATCCGCAAGCGCCTCCGCCGTGTATTCCATCCTCGAATGATTCACCGACGGCAGCCGCACCTCGATCCCCCAGCGCTTCGCTTCTTCCACGTACGCCGACACGTGATAAAACCCCGCCCCCGCGCTGCACATTGCCGCCAAAAACTCCGCCGGATGATGCGCCTTCAAATACGCCATGCGGTACGAAATATCCGCATACGTCGCCGCGTGCGCCTTGCAAAAACCAAATCCCGCAAATTTTTCCACCATCATCCAGGTCTCTTCACGCTGTTTTATAGTCAGCCCCATCATTCCCGAGGCCAGCATAAACTTTCCGCGCAATCGCTCGAGGTCGCGCCGGCCGGAAAATTTCGCGGACGCCCGCCGCATGATGTCGGCTTCGGCCAGCGACATTTCCCCAGCCACCTGCGAAATCTGCATCACCTGTTCCTGAAAGATGCATACGCCAAGCGTATCGCCGAGGATGCTATCGAGCGCCGGATGCGGATATTCGATTTTTTCCTCTCCGCGCAGCCGTTTTATAAACAATTCTTTCGATCCATACTCCGCGGCTCCTGGCCGGATCAGCGCCAAAGCCTGAGCCATCTCTTCGAGTGTTCGTGCCTTCATCATCCTCAGCAGCCCGCGCATCGCCGGCGACTCAATCTGGAACACGCCCATCGTCTTTCCCGCCGCAATCACATCGCAAGTCGCCGGGTCATTCTCCGGTATCGCGTCAAAATCAATCTCTCGCGGCTTCGGGCATGGTGTCACGCCATCCGGCGCGACATTCGCTGCCGCAGTGTTCGCCGCAGTAGCACAGCCACTCCTGGCTGTGCTCGTGTCTTTCATTTCCTTTATTTCCTTTACCTCCTTTTCGATGTTGTCCAGCGCCAGCGACATCGTCGTGAACCCGCGTTGTCCCAGCAGATCCATCTTGATCAGCCCGAGCGCTTCGATGGCATTCATGTCGTACTGCGTCACAACAATTCCTTTCGTCGCGCGCTCCAGCGGCGTCAACCGGTTCAGTGGCTTCGCCGAAATCACCGTTCCGCACGGATGAATCCCCATGTGGCGCGGCGCGTCATCGAGCCGCAAAGCCACCTGCAAGATCGTTTTCCATGGCTCGTCGTCCACCGGCAAATTGCGGCACTCCGGCAAATCGCGAATCGCCCGCAAAATCTCGCGCACCGGCCGGTGCGGCAGGCGCTTCGTGAAATGATTCACTTCGCCCGGCGGCACGCCGAATACTTTCGCGATTTCGCGGATGGCCAGCCGTGCATGCATGGTTACAAAGCTTCCGATCATCGCTACGTGTTCTTCGCCCCAGCGCTCATACACGTAGTCGAGCAATTCATCGCGCCGCGCGCCGCAAATGTCGATGTCGATATCCGGACAATCGCCGCGCTGCTCGTTCAAAAAACGCTCAAAGTACAATCCCCAACGCAGCGGACACACACACGAAATTCCCAGGCAATAGGTCACCATCGAGCTCGCCGCCGAGCCGCGCGCCACCGCCGGAATCCCGCGCCGCTTGGCCTCTTCCACAATCTCCCATACCAGCAAAAAATACGGCGCGAGATGTAGCTTCTCGATCACGCCCAATTCATGCGTCAGCCGAGACAGCACTTCGGGCCGCAGTGGCCGGTAACGCCGCTGCGCGCCCGCAAAGCACAGCTTCCACAAATAGGAAAACGCGGACTCGTCCTTCGGCACGGGGAATTCCGGAAAGATCGTTTTGTGCAGCGCGAGTTCGAGATTGCACCGCTCGGCAATGTCCAGCGTCGCTTGCAACAATTCCGGATGATCGGGGAAGAGTTTTTGCATTTCTTCCGCCGGCTTGAACCACGCTTCGCCGGTAGTGATGTCGGGCGAAGCCACGGTTGTCAGTAATCCTCCGGTGCGGATGGCGTTTACCGCGCGGTGATGCAGATGTTCCTCCGGCCGCAAAAAATAGACATTGTTCGTGGCCACCAGCGGCACGCCGAGCTCGCGCCCGATGCGCTCCGCCTCGCGCAGCTTGCGTCTATCGCCCGGAGACAAATGTTGCGCCGCGATCCACAGGCGGTCGGCAAAAATCTCCTTGAGCCGCGCGAAGTCGCCGCATTGTCCAGCCTTTGTAGGGGCACGGCACGCCATGCCCGTCTTGTAAGTTGTGTCCGTCTTGTACGCCGTATCGACCTTGTATGCGCCGTTCGTCCTGCATATCCCGTCCGCCTCGCTCGGCGCACCATTTTCAGAACGGGCACGGCATGCCGTGCCCCTACGGTCGTGCATTTGCGTTGGCAATGGACACAGTGCAATCACGCCTCTCGAATGCTCCGCCAATTTCTCCAGCGTTACCGGCCGCCCGTCATCCTCGCCGGAAGCTTTATTCTTCGCCAATTCCTTCGTCCCCAAATGCCGCAGCGTTGCCAACTCGCACAAGTTGCTGTACCCCTCCATATTCGCTGCCAGCAGCACCATCTCTACCGAGTTGGCGCTTTCCACAGCCCCGTCATTCCGAGCGAAGCGAGGAATCTCTCCTCGTTCTTGTGTTAACTCCACATCCAGCGTCACTCCTACAATCGGCTTGATCCCCGCCGCTTTTGCCGCTTGATAAAACGGCACTGCCGCGTACAACCCATTCGTATCCGTCAGCGCCACGGCAGGCATCTTCTGCTCCACCGCCGCTGCAATAATCTCTTGGGGAGACGCCACGCCCCGCAAAAACGAATAATGGCTGTGACAATGCAAATGTACGAACACGAGTGCTCTCGATCCGAGAGGGAAGAAGCCGATCCCGCTGTAAGGCAGGCGTTTTGTATCTTCAAATCAGGGTAGGGAACAGGAAGGGAAACTCAGCAACATTTGGTCATTGGTTCTTTGTAGGGGTGCAGCATGCTGCGCCACTACAAAGCGTGATGCAAAAACTCCGCTGCTCAGGCCTCAGGCCTGAAGGTCTTTCTTCATCGCGACAAACACGGTGTAGAGAGCACCAGGCCGCCGGGCTTGGTGGCGTAATGCTCGCGCAACTCGAGGCCGTTGCCGTAGAAGACGGCGTTCCAGCCGTAGCGTCCGCGGACCGAATCGAGGCCGCGATTCAGGTACCAGCGGCGGTTGGCATCCTTGTCGAAGAGTTCGTGCTGGCGGCGGTCGGCTTCGAGGTTGGTCACGTTTACGCCGACAAGACGCACGGCCACGCGGCGCGTGAATAATTTTGCAAAAAGGTCTTTTGCTTCGGCGAGCAGTTCGCGCTCGTCATTGCTTGGCCGCGTCAATCGCACGGTCTGGTGCGCTGAGAAGTGGTCCACATAGCGGATGCGCAGGCCTATCGTGCGCGCCTGGCGGCCGTATTCGCGCAGCGTCGAGCCGATGCGTTCGCTCAAATATTCGATCAAGCCGCCGAGAAACTCCGTGTCGATCGTTCCGCCCTCGATGGTTGTTTCGCGCGAGACGGATTTGGGTGTCGAGGGCAGCATCACTTCGCGCCCATCGAGCCCGCGTGCTCGTTCCCAGATCTGTCCTCCAATTACTTCGCCAAACGCGGCCTCCAGAGCGGCTCGCGGCACCTGCCGCAATTCGCCGATCGTAGCAATCCCGCGCTCCGCCAGCATTCCGGCGTGGACATGTCCGATTCCGTGCAGTTTTTCGACCGGCAGCGGCGTCAAAAAGTTTTCTTCCGTTCCCGGCGTAATCATGCGGAAGCCGCGCGGCCGCTCGATACGCGACGCAATCGACGCCACCACTTTCGTGCGTGCCGCGCCGACGCTCACGTTCAGCCCCGTCTGCTCCAGCACGTCCGACTGCACGCGCCGCAGCGCTGTTTCGTAATCGGGGTATAGCCGTTCCGTCCCCGCGAAATCCAGATAAAAATCGTCGAGCGCCGCCGTTTCGACCGCTGGCGTGTACGTCTCGAGAATGCGCCGCACGCGTTCGGCATAATCCGCGTAATGCTCATATTGTCCGGGCACGACCACGGCCTTGGGGCAAATGCGCAGCGCCTCGCGAAACGTCATGGCCGTTTTTACGCCGCACGCTTTCGCTTCATAGCTTGCCGACGCCACCACGCCGCGCCCGACCAGCACGGGCTTTCCACGCAGCTTGGGGTTCAGCACCTGCTCGACCGAAGCAAAAAACGCGTCCACATCGACATGTACTATGTTCGGAATCGCCCTGGCGCGCGGCGCACCGGCTCCGCGGCCTTTCTCTTCGCGCGCGTCTTCCTGAAAAGGGTTAAACGGCATCGCCACTGCGGGAAATACGTTTTCAATACAGACGTCCATAACGGCTCCTAGGAATCGTGGCCGCAAAGCGGTCTTATTAACGGTCACCGCACAGCGGTGAATGCAGAGGAACGGATCGGCTTACAATGTCTCCGAGCAGGCAGGCCATCGCGGAGCGCGTTCTTTGCATTCCGGATGGTTCTCCGGGAACGAGGGATCGCTCTTTCAAGCGGACCCCTCACCCCGCTTAGGGCTCGGAATTTTCAACGGGCGGCGCCCAGTTCGTGAGAGCCATGAAAGGCAATGGAGCCGAACGCCACCCGTTTCCCGTTTCCTCTACCGCCCCGTACTATAGGCGAACAAAAAGCGAAAGTCAAGGATTTCTTCTTTGTAGCACAGGCACTCTTGCCTGTGTTCGTTCTGTGTGCATATCCATTGGGTGTTGATCAAATCCCGGCAAAACCGCACAGGCAGGAGTGCCTGTGCTACTTGTGCGCGCTCGACCACAGCCAATCCTCTGGTTTTGCCACTAGCCCGGCCTTTACGGGATTGCTTTCGATATATTTGCGGATGCGTTCTTGTTCGGCAGAATCTCTTGCCCAGTGATCGAAGGATTCGTCTTGCCAGAACGGTTGGCCGGTTCGAGCCAGGATCCGGTTTGCGTTTCGTGATGTGACGCCTTTTATTCCGCACGTGATGCGCGCTGCTGCGATTCCCGGCACGAGCAGTACGTGGATGTGGTTCGCCATCACGACATAGGCATGCAGAATATATTGGTTGAGTTCGTCTTGACCTTTTCGCAGTGTGCTTACAACAGAATCTGCAATTACTGGATTTTTTAGCCAGAGCGGACCGGATCGTGCATGATCCAATTATTCATTTGCTTCGGCTCCACGTTTCCGCGACTATTTCTCCACTCCGGGCATGCCGGATATCTCGATGGACCTGAATCTTTTTTTCGCGCTACTCGGCGGCTTGCTGGTTCTCGCCTTCCTTGCTAATCGCCTCGTGCGCTTCACGGGCGTTCCCGATGTCATCATTCTGATGGCTACCGGCGTCCTGATTGGCCCCGTCCTTCATTGGGTCAACCCCGATGTTTTTCGCGGCGTCACCCAGGGTTTCGGCTCCCTCGCGCTCATTCTTATTCTTTTCGAAGGCGGGCTCGAGCTCAAGATTCGCGAAATTCTCAACCATTTCGCTGGCGGCTTCTTTCTCGCTGTTTTCAGCTATTTGCTCAGTGCGGCCGCCGTCACTCTGGTCTGCCATCATGTGCTTCATTTCACCTGGATTGCCGCGCTCCTTGTCGGTGCAGCTCTTGGCTGCATCAGCAGTTCGATCATCCTTCCGGTACTTCAGCAGGTGAATCTCCGCCGCGAAGTCAAAGTCACTCTTCTTGTCGAAGCCTCGTTCGGTGACGCCCTCGGAGTCCTGGCTGTCACCGCTCTTATCGATATCGCCGCCGGCGGCAGCGCCTCTCCCAAAATCATCGCGTGGAGCCTCTTTTCCAGCGTCATCCTTGCTGTGGCTTCGGGCGTGCTCATCGGCATCCTGTGGTCCTATCTCCTTCCTTTTCTCTCGGAGGAGCGTTTCTGGCATGTTCTTACTTTTGCCGCCGTATTACTCGTCTACTCCGGCGTTCATGCCCTGCACGGCAACGATCTCGTCGCCGTCCTCGTTTTTGGTCTCACGCTTTCCAATTATCCCGCCGCGCAAAAGCGCGTGCATCTCGGCGATGCCCCCGAACGCGCTGATTGGTTCACAGAGACGCCCGTCAAACACGAGTCCGGCAGTTCGCCCGCGCAGCATCAAGGCCAGATGCTCACGTTTCACGGTGAGCTGGCGTTTTTGATTCGTACGTTTTTCTTTGTTTTGCTAGGCGCCCTCGTTGAGTTTGCAGGATTGCGCCAGCACGCCGTCCTCGCACTAGCCTGTTTTGGAGGGCTCTTCGTCGCTCGCTGGATTGCCGTGCAGTCTGGCCGCTTCGCGTGGCGCGCTTTCACTTCTCACGAGCGCGAGCTTATGACTTGGTTTCTGCCCCGCGGCCTTATCACCGCCGTGCTGGGCATTGATGTCGTGGAAGCTCGTGGCGCCGACTTTGCTTTTCTTCCTTCACTGGCGTTTGCGGTGATTCTGATCACCAATCTCGCTCTGCTGATCGGTACGCTGCGCGCTCGGCGCTTCTTCCCCGAGCCTCTTCCAGTAACGCCGGAACCTGTCAGCCCGGAAATCAGTTCCTAGCTGGCTCCGCTCCCGCGTTCCAGATCTTTGCGATTCCACTTCGCAAGATTCGCGCCCGCTTCGTACGTGCTTTGCAAAAACGCAAGCAGGGTTTCTCTTGGCGAGGCGGCCCGGCGCACGTCGTCATACATCAAGATGAACTCTTTCAGTTGCGGATGGTAAAACGCTTCAGCCGGCCGCACGGGATGTTGCGCAAATCCAGCGGGTTCGGGCGCCGCATACGCGTAGAACGCGGCTCCTTTAATGTCGCCGCCTCCGGGCCAGAATCCCGCGCTGATCACCTCGTGCGAATATGCCTCGAGCGTAATTGAATCCGCCCCGGGCCGTTCTGGGGCGCGGCGCCCCGAAAACCGCGTCGCCGCAAGATCGAAGCTTCCCCAGAAAAAATGAACTGGACTGGCTTTCCCGATGAACCTGGCGCGGAACTCCTTGAAGATCGCGTCGCAGGACAAAAGAATCCGCCAAAACCTGCTGGCATATTCGGGATCGTACGCGGCGTGCTTGGTGTCTTGATCGAAGGGGATGGGGTCCGGAATCTCGACCGGCATCCTCCATATTTTCACGGCAATGCCCAGCGAAGCCAGAGCGGCCATGAACTCCCTGTAAAAGTCGGCCACGGAGCGCGGTGTCAAGGGCAGCGCGAGGATCGCATCGTTGCTCGTTCGAATGACGAGCTGGTGATGGATGAAATCGAACTGAACGTCGAAGTTGCCCCCGGCGTAGGGAATTGCCGACGTGGTGAGTCCCAAGGCATTGACGTAGAGCGGAACCCCCCACCAGTGGTTTATATTGGGCGCCAGCGCGAGCCGCACCTTGCCCACGACTTGCGTCCACATGTGAAGAGTCGCGTAGGTGTCTTGCCAAGCTTCCAGAGGGAGTTCGGGCCAAAGGTCGCGCTCGGCGCGAGCAGTCGTTGCGTTCATAAATCCTCCGCGGAGACCAAACACAGGCGAATGGATTATATGCCGATGAAATGTTTCTGTTCACGCTACGTTGGAAAAATCTTCGGAAGGAGCACAGCGACCAGATTTCCGTCAGATGGAGCCGTTGCTGAGAGATGTATGTTTCCGCTCGCCTCCGCAAGACACTGGCTACTCTTGCGAAACAGAACGGGATAAGGAGCTGGCGGCTAGCTGCCGAATTAGCTACAAGTGATTTAAGACTCGAAACGGCCCAGGCGTTCTACCTCAAGTCAAATGAGCGAGGAATGGTTCCAAGGAGGCAATATGAGCAGAGCATATTTGCTGGTGACAGCGGCGATGCTGATGGCGATTCCTGCTGCCGCGAAGGAGATTCAGTCGGGAACTATCGTTTCCGAGAACTCCGTGGCCTGCGGGTCGCAGGTGAAAAACAAGAAGCAGACTGCCGAAGTGCTTTGCCAGGAATACGTAATCCGCACGGAGACGACGGAGTATCACGTCCGGCAAGAGAAGCCCGCGGATAAGGCGCTGATTCCGGTGAACACGAGCGTCGAGTTCACGTTGGAGAAAGATAAGATGAAATTTCATGCGAACGGCAAGAAGTACGAGTATCTGGTGGTTTCTGAGACGGCTGCGCCAGCTCCAAAGCCCTAGATACAGCCAAGCTTCGAAGAGCCTCCACGCGCAATTCCCGCCCTCGCATCGTTTCATTAGCGTACGTATGCACGTGTCAGTTGGTGGTGTCCAACAGGCCGCGGTCTTTCAACATGGGCTGGACGCTTGGCTCTTTACCGCGCCATGCTGCGTACATCTTCTCTAAGTCTTCCGTATTGCCGCGCGAAAGCACCATCTGGCGGAAGCGGTCGCCATTGGCGCGCGTCAGCCCTCCATGATCTTCAAACCACTGGTAGGCATCATCATCGAGCATTTCCGCCCACAAATATGCGTAGTAACCCGCTGAGTAATCGTTGCCCCAGATGTGGCTGAAATAGCTCGAACGGTAGCGGGGCGGCACGGAGCTGAGGAGTACGTGCTTTTTCTCCAGCGCCTGCTTCTCGAAGACGTCCGCATTCTGAAGCGGGGCGGTAGCCGGAAGCGTGTGCCACTGCATGTCGAGCTCAGCCGCGGCCACCAATTCCGTGAGCAGATAGCCCTGGTTGAAAGTCGCCGCTTTCCGGATTTTGGCGACCAGTTCGTCGGGCATGGGAGCGCCCGTCTTGTAGTGCTTGGCGTAATGGTTGAAAACAGCCGGATAGAGCGCCCAATGCTCGTTAAATTGCGAGGGAAACTCGACGAAGTCTCGAGCCGTCGCGGTGCCCGAGAGGCTCGGATACTCGGTGTCGGCGAACATGCCGTTCAGCGCATGGCCAAACTCGTGGAACATGGTGGTGACGTCGGTAAAGCTAATGAGCGCGGGCTCGCCGGGCGCGGGCTTGGGAAGATTCGCCACGTTGTAAACCACCGGAAGCATGCCCAGAAGCTTGGACTGGCTCACGAGGCTATCCATCCAGGCGCCGCCGTTCTTATTGTCGCGCTTGAAATAATCACAATAGAAGAGCGCCAGCGGTTTGCCGTTCTCGTCGATGACTTCGAAGACGCGGACATCCGACTGGTAGACGGGAATGTCTTTGCGTTCCTTGAAGGTGAGTCCGTAGAGCTCGTGCGCCGCGTAGAAGACGCCGTTTTCCAGCACATTGTTCAGCTCAAAGTAGGGCTTGACCTCAGCATCGTTCAGATCGTATTTCGCCTTGCGAACCTGTTCGGAGTAGAAGTTCCAATCCCACGGCTGAAGCGTGAAGCCGCCCTTTTGTGCGTCGATGAGATCCTGAATGTCTTTGCCCTCCCGCTCTGCCTTCGCGGTGGCGCCGGGTACGAGGGCATCCATGAACTTTATGGCGGCTTCGGGAGTTTTAGCCATCTGGTCGCCGAGTTTCCATGCCGCGTGGTTGGGGTAGCCGAGGAGTTGCGCTCGCCGGGCGCGAAGTTGCGCCATTCGCGCGATGATGTCGCGCGTATCATTAGCATTGCCATGTTCGGCGCGGTCCCAGGAGTTCTCGAAGAGCGCTTGGCGCGTGGCACGTACGCTGAGCGAAGCGAGATCGGGTTGCTGCGTGGTGTTCTGCAGCGGAAGCAAATAGCCTTTCTTTTCTCGGCCCTCGGCGGCCTGTGCCGCTGCGGCCAGTTGTGCGTCGCTTAAACCCGCGAGCGCACTCTTGTCCGTAGCGAAATAGGCTCCATCCTTGGTGGCGGCGAGAATCTTCGTCGAATAGTCATTTGAGAGCGTGGAGATTTCCTCGTTCAGCTTCTTCAGTTCTGTTTTGTCGGCGTCCGAAAGGTTTGCGCCGGCGCGGACGAAGTTGAGATATCCCACCTCAAGGAGCCGCAGCGCTTCCGGGCCGAGTTTGAGCGACTCGCGCTGCTTGTAAACGGCGGATACGCGCGCAAAAAGCTTTGCGTTCAGGTAGATGGCATCGAAGTGCGCCGCCAATTTCGGGGCTTCCTCGGCCTGGACTTTCTGCAATACAGGATTGGTATTTGCTCCAGTGACGGCGCCGAACGACGCCAGCGCCCGTTGAAGGAGCTGTCCGGTTTTCTCCATGGCGACGACCGTATTCTCAAACGTCGGAGACGCTGGATTGTCGGTAATCGTCTGGACCTCGGAAAGCTCCTCCGACATGCCAGCTTCGATTGCCGGCTGATAGTCTTGGTCCTTGATCTTGTCGAAGGGAGGCGCGTGAAACGGAAGAGTGCTGGCCGCATAAAACGGGTTTGATGGCCCGAACTCTTCATCGGCGACGGTCGCAGCGGTATAGATAATCCCCAGTACGATCGCACCAAACGCAATAAATGCAGTCATAAGTTTCAGCATAACCTTCCTCGTGCGTGAAGGCATGGTGCGCATCCGGACCTGCAGCCCACGCAGTTTGATTGTAAGAGAAGTCCCGTGTCTGCCACAAGGAATTGAGCGAGTTGGCCTACTCGTGCAGCACGACGCTCAAAAGAGAAGTATTGATCTGCAGGCCGCCGTTGTATTTGATGAAACCCAGCTTCCGGAATTTGTTCATGAAGAAGTTGACGCGCGAGCGGGTTGTGCCGACCATCTCCGCCAGCACTTCCTGTGACACTTTGGGAAGCAATCCATGGGGCTGGTCTTCTTTGCCGTAACGCGCAAGCAATAGAAGAGTGCGGGCGAGCCGCTTCTCGCTGGAATTGAATAGCTGATCGACCAGGTCCTCCTCGATGCGAATGTTCCGTGCCAGCATGAACCTGATGAATCGGTCGGACAGGGCGTGCTCCTCGTGCAGCACCTTGAACATCTCACTCTTCTCAATGACCAGCGCAGTGGTGAGCGCAATCGCAGTAGCCGTTCCAAAACGAACGGATTGGCCTGCCATGCACCCTTCACCAAAGAAATCGCCCGGTCGCAGAATAGCCACGACTGCCTCTTTGCCGACTTCATTGACGACAGTCAGTTTCACGCCGCCGCTTTGCAGATACATCACGCTCTCGGCGGGGGTGCCTTGAGCGTAGACGACCTCCGCCGGCTTGAACTGCTTAACTTTCCTGGCTACACCTGCGGAATCGAGAAAAGCCTGGGCATCGAAAACGAGCTTCTGCTTGGGTTTTGTACGGGACTTGATTTTCCTGGAGGTCGTGGATGTCCGCATAAAGACACCTGATTCAAGTATATAGCGCAACCGGGGCGCTCTAGTCAATACAGCTTTGATGGCCACCGCGATGGATTGGATCGGGTGCTCGCCGACCGTGGTGCACATCGAGTATCGCTACTTTTTCGAAAGCTCGCCCTTGAAACGGCTTTCAACATTTTCACGGCTTAGCGGGTTTCCCGCCTTGGCCACGACAATCGAATACACGACCTCATTGCCCGCGATCTGCGCAGTGATAAATGCCCCGTCTGCCGGCAGTTCCTGGTAGATGAATTTCACTTTTCTGCCGTCTGCAAGTATTTTGATCCACTCTTCATCGGGCATTTTCGCACCTCGTGAAGCGAAGCCGATGCGTGGCAAGAATACGCGGCCCGCCGTCACAATTCAGGCATCGGAAATCAGAAGTCAAGCTGCTGGAGATGTTTGGCAAGCGCATACTTCCGCCGATAACTCGATCTCTACTCGACCCGAGGCCCCCTGGCGAAGATGAAAACCGCGAAGTGACCGGTTAGATCGACGATTCACGGCCCCGGCCACTTAGAAGTGGGCCGATGAAAACGCGATGCACTCGGCCGGCAAGAGCCCGTCAAACTTTGACGCGCCGGATTGGTTGGCGGTCCTTCAAAATTTTCGCGGTTAAGGTCTCGCCATCCGTGGCGATGGTAACCTCAACGCGAGCACCCTTTTTGAGCTTCACTTCGTCGCCATGTTCGTCAGTTAGAGAATTTTCAATACGAAGATTTCGATATCTGGGGGCGGCCTTGTCGACGGCAATCTGGGCTTTTTCCGGCTGTTTCCGGCTTCGAGATCGAATGATTTTGGCGACCTTTCCCGGCATCATGGTGCTTGATTGTTCCGGAGTTCGGCCTGCCTCCAGCTGCCGTTCCATGATCCTTGCGGACTTGGCCATCCGAGGCCGCGCCATTTCGTTCTTGACGCTGGCGCGTAACGCGCCGAGAGATTCTTTCTTTGGTTTCTTCTGCAGCATGTATTCATCCTGGCACCCGGCTGGAAGCCAAACAGCCTCATTTCGCACAGTTCCTAAATATAGGGCGGCTAATTTAGCGGATCGATTTCATCTTTGCCGCGGGTGTGTTTTGAGGAGTTACTCGAGGGGGTTAAAAGAGGGGTGTGGCGAGAGGAGGGATTTCGCCCGGCCCAGCCCTGGATCCCGGCCGACGTCGCTCTTTCTCGCCGTAGGTCAGACTAGGAGTTTCCAAGGAAACGAGCTGTTCAATTTTAGACAGTCTTGCATAAAATCCTCTTGATAGGGTGCTTCTCTTCCACCAGTTGGCCGTCGGAGCGGTCACGGGAGATTAGCCTCTCGTTCGGAGCCGCCTCCGGGCGGGGCGAAAACAGTCTATCGGAACGAGTCGAGATGGGGTCGCACGGATTGCGGCCGTTTTCTTCGAACCCTCAGAAAGAAAGGAAGAAGACATGCTCAGCGTCAATCAGGTTTTGGTCATCTCTCCCGAGAAAGAACATCTTGAAAGGATTGGCGATGACATCTCTCTGAGTTTCACTTCAGGGGACTGCTCCAGCCGAAAGTCTGAGGCCCGTACAAACGCGAAGGACTATCTGCCGCGGCGATTCGCCTGCTTGGCCGCCTTACGCTGCGCCCTGGCGAGCTTCTTCATCGATTTTCGCTGCTTTTTGATGGCGTGCTTCATTGCTTTTCGCTGTTGTTTGGCAGCCTTTTTGGATTCGATCTGCGTTCGACGCCCATATTCCGCGCCAGTCATCCCTTGCTGAGCGTTCGCAGGCATCGACCAAGCGATACTTAAGACGGCCAGAAGTAGGGAAGCGCCAATTCGTTTCAACGAGGTTTTCCTTCTCGGCTTCAGATACGGCTTCCAGTTTACACCAGCCGTACCCGTTCCCGGCAGGGTGAAGCGAATTTCATCACAAGCGCTTCCTGCTCTCCTTCGGCGTATTTTGAACGGAGAGAGTTAGAAACAAACGCCCACTTGTCTGGCTGCGGTGTTCACCCGACATTGGCTCAATAGCGTTCTGCGCCAGCAACTCGATGGACACGAATATCACTATCAACTACGAACACGCCGATATGCGCGAGCCCGAGCGCGCCCCCGCCCTCGAGCGCCACGCCAATACGCAATCGTCCTTTCGGTCGCTGCTGTACCGTCCCCATCGACGAGCCGTCCGCCGCGTTCGCCGCAGCCTCCATTCTTGGCTCTGGCAGGGTGCCCCGCGGAGCCGAGTCTTGCGCGGCGGCAGCGAAGGGAATGAAAAACAAGAGAAGAATGGAAAGAGAGCGCGGCATGATCGCCTCCTCGAAGAGAGTAAGGCCGTTGCCGGAAGTGGACAAGCGGTCAGGTGGCGAGTTTGGTCCCGGAGTACCTTGGTTCTCTTGCCGCAACCGATGGCTGGACTTAGGGTTAGAGGAAATCGGGAGGCACGGGCTTTTCTTAGCAGAGTTTAATGTGGTCCCCGAGCTAGAGCGCTGAAAAAGCGTAACTTATAGGTGGGAACTAACATCTTAAGACGGGGGCACTAGAGTAAGGAGCACGTCATGCCAAACATCGCAAACCCTCCGGGGGGTAATCCCGCGGCTGATCCCCACGCTTCCAGAATGAGCACCCTAGTACTGGTTTTCCGAATCGTACGCTGGACCGTGTATGCCTGCGCCCTCATTTTATTGATTCTATTACTTCACACGTCTGCGCCGCCGCGGGTGGCGACCAGTCCACAAGCCGCGGCGCGGGCCGAGCAGAAGGTCCAGGACGTCCAACAGGCTGCCGCGCAAGGCCAACCAGGCACATTGCGCATGGACGAGACCGAGCTGAATTCTTATTTGGCTTCCCATTTGGCTCTTGCGGGAAGCAAGCCAGTCGCCGCGGCCGTAAGTCCATCCCCAGATGGTGCTGCCGACGGAACACCGAGTGCGGACCAGCCCACGGTGGATGACGTCGAGCAGATGCGCTCGAATGTGAAGGACGTGAAGGTGCAATTGATCGATGACCACGTGCGGGCTTATGTGGTCTTCAACGTTCATGGCAAGGACATGACCCTGCAGCTCGAAGGCAAGCTCGGCGCGGCGGACGGCTTCCTGCATTTTGAGCCGGTAAGCGGCCAAATTGGGGCGCTACCGATTCCGCAAGCCACGCTCGAAGCAGCTGTGCGCAAGATGATGGAGTCGCCCGAGAACCGCGAGAAGCTGCGCCTGCCGTCGGACATCTCGGACTTGCGCATAGAAAATGGAGAAGTAGTCGCGCAGTATCAGTAAGTTGAGCGCAAGTTGAGTGGCCTGACTGATTGCTCATAGCGCCACATTCGAGTTCGGCGCCCGTTAGCGCAATCCCTACAGAAAGCTGACCGCGAAGTTTCCCTCGCCGACTGACCTTCCGCACGATTGTCCATTGCAAAGACCTGACTCGATGAGAGTTGGCCGAGCTGTCCATGGAACATCGTTCCGCATTTGAATTGGAGTGACTCCTCGTTGGCGATAGCATGTAGTTTCTCTTGTTATGAGCAACTGTCATGAGCCCCAGTCATTTGTTCTTCGCTTGAGGACCATCGCGCATGAATTTGCAACTCGCTGAGCACGCCAGCGAAATCGAGACCAGACTACGAGCGCATCCGGGCGTACGCGAAGCGGTCGTCCTCCTTTGGAGGTCCAGCGAGGCAGACCCGCGTCTCGTCGCTTATGTGGTTCCGAATAATGAATACCTCGATCGAACGTTGGCGGAGGCGAACGACGAATCCCGGCGCATCCAAAAATGGCGCAAGACCTACGAGTTGACACAATCGGGAAGGGAATCGGCCATTTCTCAGCCGGATTTCAACATCCTGGGGTGGAACAGCAGTTACACGCGGCTCGCAATTCCAGAAGACCAAATGCGCGAGTGGGTCGATCTCACGGTGCAAGAAATCCAGAGATTTAAACCTTCGGAAGTGCTTGAACTGGGCTGCGGCGCGGGACTGCTTTTGCTGCGTCTGGCGCGGCGATGCCGAAGATATGTCGGAGTGGACAATTCCCCGGCGGTTCTCGAGGCGCTTAAGCGGCAAATGAATCAGTTGGGAGGCGCATGGCCGCAAGTGGAACTTCTGGAACGGGCTGCGGATCAATTCGACGGTTTCGCGATGAACTCGTTCGACACCCTGATCATCAATTCCGTGACGCAACACTTTCCAAGCCTCAACTATTTGCTGAATATTCTGGAGAAAGCAGTTCGCGTTGTGAGGCCTGGCGGCAGGATCTTTCTGGGTGATTTACGAAGTTTGCCGCTTCAGGGCCCTTTTGCCACATCGGTGGAACTGTTTCAGGCAGCTCCGGAGATGGACGTAGCGCAGCTGCGCGAGCGCATCCGAAAACGGATTCGGTTGGATGAACAATTGATTCTCTCGCCGGCGCTGTTTTCTGCTCTCGGTCAAAGATGGCCGGAGATATCCCACGTCGAACTCCAGCCAAGGCAAGGGCGATTTGATAATGAGATGAATCGCTACCGTTTCAATGCAGTTCTTCACCTGGGCGCCAAGCCTTCCCTCAAAATCGAGCCAACGTGGCTCTCCTGGCCGCGAGAGAAAGCGCCGCTGGAATCCATTGCAAGTGCACTGGAAAAACAGAATCTCGAATCCTTCGGCCTCACGCAGGTCCGAAACCGCAGAATCGAGAAGGACGTTCTGGCTTTCCGTGAGCTTCCGTCACGGAGCGGTTTGCAAACGGTTGGGTCCTTCAAAACAGATATTCAACAAACCGCGGATCACGGCATCGATCCGCAAGATCTGTGGTCGCTGGGCACCCAATTGGGATACGACGTTCAGATGAGCTGGGCTGCTTCTAAATCAGACGGCAGTTACGACGCGCTCTTTCTTCGAAAACATTTGCATGAGGCGCCCAACACCGCCCTGGTAGCTTGGCCTGGGCTGCCTATGAATCACGAAGACTTGACTTTGTTTGCCAACGCGCCCACCAAGGCAGTCCCAAGAGAAAAGCTTCTTCGACAATTGCGCGAATGCTGCGAGCAGTTTCCCTCGGAAGCGATGCCGCCTGAAATCATCCTGATGAACGAGCTTGCTCTGGCTCCGGACGGCAAGCTGGATCGCCAGACGCTTCCCTCGCCGGACGCAATCCTTCTGTAATCAAAATCCTATTGCCGAGTGAAACACCGCTGTGCCTTCTGCTTTCGCCTCCCGGCACAGCAGACTGCTACGCTTTTATTGTTTGCAGAGAACGGCCCGAATGAACTACAACCTCGCCGCGCCATTTTACGATTGTTCCGAGAAGTATCCGGAGAACATCGCTCTCTCCGTCGCTGATCGCGCGGTGAGCTATGCCGAGCTCAGGAGTCTTGTGCAACCGGTTGCAGCATGGCTGCGGGAAAAAGCCGGTGGTAGCGTCACGCGCGTCGGCATTCTTGCGTCGAGAAGCCTGGAAACATATGTCGGCATCCTGGCTACCTGCTGGGCCGGCGGTACCTATGTGCCTCTAAGCCCCAAGCTTCCTGAAGAGCGGCTCTTACAGTTGCTCGAGCGCACCGGCCTTAAAGCGCTCATTATCGATCGCGATTCTCGCGCTCTACTATCTGATCGCATTCTCCGAAAGTGTCCTTCCCACATTTTGATGGGCTCGGGGCAGTCCGACGCCGCTCGCCAGGAATCAAATTCCGTGTTCGAGAGCGCGGCAGGCCTCCCCGCTTTCGATAGCAACGACAAGCCGGTTAGCGTTGCCGCGGATCATACCGTCTATATTTTATTCACGTCCGGCACAACCGGCGTTCCCAAGGGCGTGATGATTCCCGCCGGCGGAGTCGCTCATCTCTTGCAAGTCATGCTCTCGCGCTACGACATTGGTCCGGGCGATCGAGTCGCCGGCGTCACGGAAATAACCTTCGACCTTTCGGTCGTCGATATGTTCATGACCTGGAGCCGCGGCGCCGCGCTTTTTGTCGTGCCCGCCACGCAAATGATGGCTCCGCTGCAGTGCATCCGTCAGAACGCCACAACGCTCGTTTTCACCGTTCCTTCGGTCGCTGCTTTCATGATTCGCATGAAACTCTTAGCGCCGGGCTCCATGCCCACATTGCGCCATTCGCTCTTCGCTGGAGAACCTTTGCCCGTGTCCACAGCGCTGGCCTGGCAAAAGGCCGCTCCAAACAGTGTGCTCGACAATGTGTACGGGCCGACGGAAGCCACGGTCGTATGCACGGGTCAGCGTTTTACCAGCGCGGCGGATGCCACTCCGGCCCGCGGCGTTGTCGCCATCGGCATCGCCTTTCCAGGCATGGATCTCGCTATCGTTGACTCCGCACTGAACATAGTCACCGGCAAACAAGGTGAAATCGTGATTTCCGGACCGCAACTCAGCACTGGTTATTTTGGCGACCCAGAGCAATCTTCCGTCCGTTATCCAACGATCTCCGGGAAACGCTGGTATCGAAGCGGTGACCTCGGCTATCAGGATGATTCCGGCACCTTTCACCATTTGGGAAGGCTCGACAATCAAGTCAAAGTGCGCGGGATGCGCGTCGAGCTCGAAGAAATCGAGGCCCATTTGCGAGAGATTTATCACACGGATTCGGTCGCTGCGATTGCCTGGCCGGTCGAACACGGCTCTGCCGCGGGCATTGTGGCTTTTATCAGCGGTCAGATCCCCGCTTCCGATTCCACGCAAAAGGCATTGTTGAAAGCGCGCCTCCCAAGCTACATGGTTCCCACGGCTGTCCACCACGTCGATTCACTTCCGCTCAACGCCAACGGCAAAGTAAATCGCAAAGATCTCGTCACGCTTCTCGGCGGGAAGAACTCATAGCCATGGCTGCCTCGGCGACACCCGCGGACCTGGCCGCAGCGAAAGCGCCGCAGCCGTTCAGGTTTCGGATCATTCCGCGAATTGAGACTTACCCAGGCATCGTTTCCTTCGCGCAGACGCTGCCGGGCAAAGCGTTGCTCCTGCTTCTCTTCGGTTTTGGGCTGAAATTTTGGATGACGGATTGGAAGGAGATGACGCTCTGGCTGGCAGTCATCACGATTTTTCCGAAGCACCGCCGATGGCTCGTCACAATCGGCATGTTGCAATGGACATTTCTGCTGCCTCTCGAGAAGACCTCATTTACCGCGGGTCTTTTGCCTCCCCTGACGATGAAGGCTGGCGCTTGCGCGATTGGCGGAGTCCTGTTCTGGTTCGCCGTTCGCTTTCGCCAGTCTATGTTTGGCCGGCGGCCCATTTTCGTCTTGCTGACGTCCTATGCCTTCCTCGCGTATCTCGCTTCGATATTCATGGCGACTTCTCCTGGCGCATTCTTGGTATGGCGTTTTGCAACTATCTTCAGCGCTTATTTGTGGTTCATTGCCTACGCGCTTCTGGATCGCGATTCGAAGGATCGCGATCCGTTCGGCCTTCAGCTTGGAACTTTTCATCCCTTCTGGGGCTCGACAAGCACGCCCTATCCCAAGGGCTCGGCCTACTTGCGGCGCATCGAAGCGCGAAGCTCAGAAGGGCTAGCGATAACGCAGCTCAAAGGTCTGAAGCTCTTGGTCTGGGCGCTGCTGTTGAAACAAGTCTTTTTCGTATTTCAAGCCATCGTGTATCAGCGGCTCGCCATCCCAACCTTTGCCGCCGCATTCGCCCAAAGCATGCAGCGAACGCCCGATCCCTGGTTCGTTTGCTGGGCCAGCCTGGTCGCGGCGTTCCTGGAGGCCCTATTGTCCCTGTCCGTCATGGGCCACGCCATCATCGCGTGTTGCCGCATGGCTGGATTTGCGGCGTTACGGAATACCTACCGTCCTCTCGAATCCCGGACCATTGCCGAGTTTTGGAACCGATATTATTTCTATTTCAAGGAATTGCTGGTGGACGTGTTTTTCTATCCGGCGTTTATGCGCTATTTCAAAAAGCGGCCAAAAGTTCGTCTTTTTGCCGCGACGCTGGCGGCCGCGACCTTTGGAAACGCGTACTATCATTTTTTCAACGAGCCGGAACCGATCGCAAAGTTGGGCTTCTGGAAAGCAATCCTTGCGTATCAACCGTATCTGTTTTACTGCCTCGTTCTCGGCGTAGCTATCGGACTTTCGCAACTGCGCAAGCGAAAGCCTCCCGCGCCCGGGTGGGTGCGCGGACGCCTGGTCCCTTCGTTTGTCGTCGCGTTTTTTTATTGTTTGTTGCACGTCTTTTCGGACACCAGCAGAACAGTTCCCATTCAAGAACATTTTCGCTTCTTGGCACATCTTTTCAACTTAACGACGTGACGTGAGGAAACCGTGGACCAAAAACCTGCGATTCGACAATTTCTGAAGGATTTGCTGGCCACCAAAGGTGACTCGCTCCCATTTTCGGACAGCGACTCTCTACTACTCAGCGGCCGCTTGCAGTCTCTGGATGCTGTCGAGGTTGTCGTTTTTCTCGAAGAGAAGTTTGCGGTCGACTTTGCCGCTGTTGGATTTGACCAGGAGAAAATCGATAGCGTCGGTGCCATCGCTTCTCTGGTCGAAGCTGCCCGCGGTCAATCCACGTCGTCTGCAACATAACGGCCTCGTATTTCGATTGCCGTAATTCGCCGTAGTTCCTCTGACAGCGTGCCCTGAGCTGCTTTCGCCGCTGCGATCTAATTGAAGGCTTCCCCGTTTCGCCGGTTGCTGCCGCACTTTCAAAGACCGTTGCGGCGTGCCGCGCGACATCCATAGTGTGATGGCCAGCGAAGTGTAGCCGTGGAGCGTCCAGCAGACTTGCGCCTACGAATCCGGCCTCGTCTTAGGCTGAGCAAATCAGCCTCCGCTCGTTCACTTCGCTGATGGCGGCGCGTAGCGCAGCGCTCATGCTCGGCGGTGGCGACGGAGAAGCAAAACCAATCACCGGGAGCAAAACGATGACCATCACCTGCTTCATTCGATACCAAATTGATCCCTTCCGGAGGAGTGAGTTCATGAAGTATGCGGAGAATTGGGGCCGCATTATCCCCCGCTGCGGGGGCCACCTGGTGGGATATTTTCTTCCGCACGAAGGGACTAACGATATCGCGTGGGGGCTGATTTCCTTCGATAGTCTCGCGAGCTATGAGGCATATCGAACACACTTAAAGACCGACAAAGAAGCCCGCATGAATTTTGTGATGGCGCAAAGCAATCACTTCATCCTGCGGGAGGAGAGAACCTTTCTCGAAGTCGTTGACGGAACGTTGAATCTCCCCCCGACGCTTGCATGACCCGCGAAGCGCAGCATCGATCCATGCCGAAACGCATATCCCGCGGCGCCGTGGCATCTTGATTTATTCGTAACGGAGGGCTTCTATAGGGTCTACGCGCATGGCACGGCGCGCAGGCATGTATCCGGCAATAGCCGCCACTGCACAGAGAGTCAACGCCACAACTGCGAATGTAGCCGGGTCGTTGGGGGAAACGTTGAAGAGCATGTGGCTGACGAGACGAGAGGCCGCGAGTGCGCAAGGGAGCCCAACGGCAAGGCCGACGAACGTCAGGAATAGGGTTTCACCCAAAATCATGCGCAGAATTATCCTGCGCGACGCACCGAGCGCGACGCGGATGCCGATCTCGTTCGTTCGGCGGGATACGGAATAGGAAATCACGCCGAAAATTCCGGTAGCGGCGAGTACCAGCGCCATAGCGGCAAAGAGGCCAAGCAAGAACGTGCGGAACCTGGGCTGATCCAAAGAAGCATCGAGAATATCCGGCATCTTCGCGACATCCGTCACAGGCAGATCTTTGTCTATTTTTTGTACTTGCTCGCGGATCGCAGCGGCCACGTTGGATGCGCTCAAGGTGCTCTTTACCACGACATTCGCGCCCCATAAAGGCGCCTGGTCGTAGGGCACGTACATCATCGGCCCGGGATTCTTACCTAAGCTCTCATCGCGAACGTCACCCACGATTCCCACGATTTCGTGCGGGACTCCGGCATCGTAAGCAAATCCAAAGAAGAGCTGTTTTCCGAGTGGATCCTGATTCGGAAAATAAAGCCGCGCCATCTCTTTGCTAATGACCGTGACGCGCGGCGACGAGAGGATGTCGCGGTGGTCGAAGAGGCGTCCGGACAGCAGCGGAATCCCCATCACATGAAAATAATTGGGACTGACCGAAACATAGTCCGCGGTCCTGGATACGCCGGCGGATTGTGGAGGAGTTCCTACGATATCGAATGACAGTGTGGCGCAGGCGTCGGCAATGGGCCTGGGAACAGCTATCGATGAATCCTGCATTCCGGGCTGCGACTGGAGACTTGTCAAGAATTCGTCGGAGAATGTGATCCATTGTTGCGGCTTCGAATATTCAAACTGGGGAAGCGAAATATCCGCCTTCATGATGTGCTGCACGTCAAAGCCCGGACTGACGGACATGAGATTCGAAAAGCTGCGCAAGAGCAAGCCTGCCGCTACCAACAGCACCATCGCGAGCGCAATTTCTCCTGCCGCCAGGAAGCTGCGCGCGCGGCGGCGATTGACGGCTTTCGCCTGAACGGCCGCCTCCTTCGCGAAGACTCGATTGCAAGTTGGCATTGGCCGCAAAAAGCGCCGGGGCCAAACCAAAGGCGCAGCTTGCTATCGCGGAAAGCAGAAGCGCAAACCCCAAGACAAAATCGTCCACGCGAATGGCATTCATTCGGGGCAAACTTGGCGGCAGCAGAAAGCTCAGCCCTCGAACACCCCAGTAAGCGAGAGCAATGCCGGCCACCCCGCCAAGAAGACCGAGCACTGCGGACTCGCTCAATAACTGGCGAACAATCCGCGCTCGCCCGGCGCCGAGCGTCGCCCGAATGGCAATCTCTCGCGCTCGAGAAGTCGCGCGCGTAAGAAGTAAGTTGGCGATATTGGCGCAGGCGATCAGCAGCACAAGGCCCACGGCAGCCAGCAACACAAGCAGAGGGGACCTCGCATCTCCGACGATATCCTGCTGGAGCGGGTTCATGTGGATCGCCCACCCATTGTTTTCCGCGAGGAAACTCTTTAGCGAGCCGCGCGCTTATGGCGTCCAGCTCCGTCTGAGCCTGCTTCCTGGATACACCGGGCTTCAAGCGGCCGGTCACCGTGAGCCAGTGGCCCCCGCGTCGCGGCATCCAGCTTCCGAAGAGCGGGTCCTGCACGAGCGGAATCCATAGTTGCTCGGTTTCGGTAAGAAGGGGAAAGCGAAATGCCGCGGGCATGATCCCAACTACCGTGAAAGAACGTTTGTCCAAGTCGATGTTGCTTCCGATAATGTTTGGGTCCGCTCCGAGCACACCCCGCCAAAGGTTCTCGCTTAGGATGACGACAGGCGCCGCGCCAGGTTTGCCGTCGTCCGAATAAAATACGCGCCCCGCAAGCGGCTTCTCGCCGAAAACCGAGAAGAGCTCCGGAGTTACGACCGAGGTGTTCACGACTGTCGGCTCGCCATGGCCCGTCAACGCGAGCTGATGATGCTGATTTCCTGCTAATTCAGTGAAAACGTGATTCTGCTCGCGCAGCTCCTTAAAATTTGGATACGACCAGCCGTCTATCGGGATACCCTCTTGCGGCTGTGCCTGAAACACATTGAAGAGCTGGTCAGGCTGCGCGTAGGGCAGCGGCTTCAAGAGCACCGCATAAACAACGCTGAAAATCGCGGTGTTCGCGCCAATGCCGAGAGCGAGTGTGAGCACAGCGACGGCCGTGAAGCCGGGATTCTTGCGCAGCGTGCGGAAGGCAAAGCGCACATCTTGCAAGACAGTCTCGATAAACGGCAATCCACGAAGCTCGCGGTTGATATCCCTGAGTTGGGTGTTTCCTCCCAGCCGGATTCGAGCAACGCGTCTCGCTTCCTTCGGCGTCATGCCGCGACGCACATTTTCTTCGGTGAGCAAATCGAGATGAGTCTCCAGCTCCCGCTCGAAGTCTCGATCAACCTGGCGGGAGGAAAGTAGCGTCCAAGTCCGCGAAGCAAGCGTTCTTATCCAGGTGAACATGGCGCTATCCTCGCTCCGCAATACGCAGAACGCGCCCAATTACCCCGGAAATGCGTTCCCAATTCCGCGCTTCGGCCCACAGCTGCTTTCGCCCACTTTTCGTCAGGGAATAAAATTTTGCTTTTCGATTGTTGTCCGAAGTTCCCCAGGCGCCCGCGATCCAGCCCTTGTGCATCAACCGAACCAGCGACGCGTAAATTGTCCCCTGATTGATCTGCAGGGCTTCTTCGCTAAGCTGCTCAATACGGCGCGCAATTCCGTAGCCATGCAGCGGGCCCATGGATGCCAGCGTCTTCAACACCATCAAGTCGAGAGTTCCCTGAAGAATTTCCGATTTCTCGCCGCCCATGCAGCCTCCTGTGGAGTGACCACAGGAGTATGACGAAGCCCCTGTGGGATGTCAACAGGGAAGGATGCGCGTCTCGAATGCTGTGCTTGGTAAACGGCACAAAGGGTTGCGGTGTGGATCCCGCTCCAGGCAATCAATGCACGTAAAATCCCGTTTTGGACAGGACTACGTAGTCGCGGCTCTTTTTTCCGAACGAGGAAACCAGGCGTACATCGAGTTTGTGCGGTTTGCCGAGCGCGGCACTAGCGTTCGTGTAGTAGCCGAGCGTGTAGCGCGTTTTAATGCGCTCGATCAGCGCGCGGAAAACGGCGTCCAGATGTGCTACGTCCTGGACGTTGAAGATTTCGCCGCCGGTCTCATCGGTAACTCTGCGAATGTTGACGAGGCCGGGAATCATGCTCGCGGCGAAAATCGTCTGCGGCGGATTGTAGCCGGGAATCTTCAGATTGTAGAGCACCGCATCGGCGGCGATGGCTTCGGTCACGATATCTCGAGTGCCTTGTCCCCCGGCATCGGTGCCCACATCGTCGCTAATCAGGATAATCACTCGGCGGCCCTTCGGGGGAAGTTTGAGGAGATACTGTGAGGCTAGAAAAATACCATCGTTGATATTTGTGGCGCCGCCGGCGTGGAAAGAATTAATCTCCTTGGCGATTTCCGTCTTGTCTGTCGTGAAGGGGACGCGTAGTTGTGCTTCCGTGGAAAAGGTAAAGAGCGCCACTTCGTCATCGGGTTTCAAAGCGGCGAGAGCAGTGTTCGCGGCGTCACGCAATGGGCCAAGGAAGGGTCCAATGGAATCGCTCAGATCCAGCACCAGCGCCACATTGATAGGCAACGCGTCACGGCTAAAGACGTCAATTTTTTGCGCGACGCCGTCTTCGCGTACCTCGAAATCTTCTTTTTTTAGGTCGGCCATGATCTGCCCGGACTTGGTTTTAACGGTGGCGTCGAGCAATACGAGGTTTACGCCAACGCGAATGACACTTTGCGGCTGCTCCTGTGCGCGGGCCGGAATTTGCGAGCCAAAGATGAGGAAAGCCAGCGGCAGGAACGTGCAGCGCCTGTTTCGCCAAAGTTCAGACATGGCCATAGCTCTATTGTACGCGAGACCCGTCCCCGTTTACTTCCAAGCGATGGAAAGCTCGGAATAGCTCTTGCCCTCTTCGATCGGGACGGAGAAATAGATCACCACATCCTTGGCGCCGGAAATCTCGAGCGCCTTCTTGAAAAATCCCACGATGGCGAATCCCATGATGCGATGCTGTTTTTCAAAGCCAGTGTATTTGACCAGCGCTCTGCCGTGTCCCTGTATCTGGACTTCGATGGGTACGCCCTGAAAGTAGGTTGCGTGAACGGCGGCGATGCGCTTGATCACAAATTCGGGTGAGCCCAGCTTCACGAACGCCTTATAAATTCCCCGAAGCTGCCGTTCGATCACCGCTTCCGAGCCTCGCGTGACCATCTCCTCGTTCCCGTCCGCAAGAACCTTGATTTCGATTTCGAGGAAGCGCGTGAAGAGATCGAGAGAGTACCAGGTGGAAGAGAAGATTTCGCTCTCGAGTACTTTTCGAGTTTCGACGTCGAGGAGTCCAAGTATTTTCTTAAAGGCCGGGTCGCCAGATCGGCGCTTGACCTGTTCGATGGTGTCCTTGATGGCGGTTCCCTTGATTTGCACCATTCAGGCGCTCCTCGGCGGGCGAACATAGCCGCGCGACTCTCTTCTGACCTTACTATGTTTCTTATCGGCACAACGGCGCGCTTGTCTTAATCGGAACCGAGCCCGAGAGGCTTCGAAATAACTCGTCGCATGTTGTTATAGGCAGCGAGACAGCTGTGGTGGAGGAGATGCTCTCAACCTACCCAGGACAGCCCGCGGGTGAACAAATCGGCTGCATAGAAAAGCAATGATCCGAGACCGTCGAATCCAATGGCCTTCGCGAAGCGTCTTTAGCGCCGAATTCGCTGCTTGTTGAGGGCTTAGCTGGTTCTGCCGCTGCGCCGGTAAGCGACGCCGCACTTATATAGCTTGTCTTTGGTGATCTCCACGACCCAGGCGATCTGGGCGGAGACGTAAATGGCGTTGCCACCCGGCGAGTACGGAACGGCAACTTCAATCTCGGTTCCCTGATAATACTGCTTGCGACTCCGGAAGCAAAGACCGCCTTTGGACATGTCCTCGCAGGTAACAATTTCTTCGGAAAGGCCCGGACGGCGAACGGCGGCCTTGTAACTGACCCTTGTGCGAGAGTGTTTGCGTCGATTGTCCAAGGGAGCGGCGGGCTTCTGGTCTCCCGGTGAGGCGTAGGCCGAAGAGCTTTGCGAGCCAGAAGAGGGCTGCAATATGGAGGGAGTTTGCGTGCCCAGGGAGGCTTGAGGGCCTGGCGGATCGAATTCAGCGGGGTCGGTACTCGCTCCCGAAAACGACGAAGTGCTTGCAACTGGCCCCGCCGCAACCAGGACTGGCTGCTCCTCCGTAATTTCGGGACGAACCTCGGTAGCCCGCTTCCATAGAGTAGAGTCTCCACACTGCTTGCAGTAGCGGACGATGCCTTCGTTGATCAGAAAGACGTCGGACTCGACGTCGCTCTGTTCCACGGTTTCCTGTTCCTTGCAGTTGCCGCATTCCAGAAGCATGCGGCGAGCTTCCTTTTCCTTTTCGGAGACAGGTGCAAAGTCGATGCCCCAGAAGTCGATATTCGAGTGGTCTACGAACGCGACGCCATAGGTGTAAATCTCGTCTTCAGAGCCGATGCGGCCGACAACACGAACGACGGCTTCCTTGTTTGTGTCCAGATAGCGAATGATGATTTCTTGCTCGGCGGAGAGCTTATAAGTGGAAATGATGCCGGCACCATGGCGGCTGAGAAGCACGGTTTTGGTCATTTCCGAAAAGCCTTTGCCATCCATGTCGCTTCCAGTCAAAAGGATAGCAAGCTCTTTGGGAATGCGGCTGCTGCGGCGGAGGTGCTCGTAGGACACGTTCTATACTCTTCGAGGGAAGCGCAACTCTAAACTAAGGTTAACCGGAAGTGTGCCGGCTTGGCGCAGAAAGTGGGCCTATTGTTCCACCGGCGCACGGGGGAAGTCTAATACGGGCCCGAACGTAAATCCTGGTTTCGAGATTTGGGGGAGGCAAGAGAGAAGGGGAGTTGCGAATCAAAAGACGAGCCAATTCCGACGCTCTGACGCGACACGAGTACAAGAATTGCTGCCGGTTTGCAAAGCGTACTTAGCAAGCGGCACTAGCTCTATTCAACGGTTGCCCGTCGGCGATCACTCGTAGCGCAGCGCGACGAGCGGATCGATGCGCGTGGCGCGGCGCGCGGGGAGCCATGATGCGAAGAGCACCAATCCTGCCAATAGGACGACGCCAACTCCGAAGGACATACCATCCAGCGCGCTCACCTCGAAAAGCACAGAGGACATCAGGCGCGTAAGGACGACTGCGCCCACCAGTCCCACGAGAATGCCGAAGGCAGCGAGCCGGGCGCCCTGCCGTAGCACCATCGAGAGGACATCGTGACTAGAGGCGCCGAGCGCAATGCGGATACCAATTTCCTGGCGCCGCTGCGTGACGAGATAGGAAATGACTCCATAGATGCCGAGGCCCGAAAGCCCAAGTGCCAGAGCAGCAAAGAACGCTATCAGAATGACGGAGAGGCGGCGAGAGGAAGTGCTTTCCGCCACAATCGCTTCGAGCGGCCGAACGTCAAAAACCGGTATGCTCGGATCGAGAGATTGCACAGCCGATCGAATGCTCGGGACTAACGCGGCAGGATCCGATGTGGAACGAACGATGAGCGATCCGCCGTAGCCAGGACTCTGGTCATTGGGCTCATAAAATTCGACGCGCGAAGGCTGATCGACTCCGTAATTTTTTACGTGTCCCACGACGCCGACAATAGTGATCCAGTTAATCGGCGTGCCCGGATCGGGTTGACCGTCCACGTTGATGCGTTTTCCAAGCGGGTCTTCCTTCGAGAAATTCTGCTGCGCAAAAGCTTCATCGATGATGCAAACATGCTGGCTCTTTTCGTTGTCGTGAGCGTCGAAGAAACGGCCACGAATCAACCGTATGCCCATGGCCTGCATCGCCTCAGGGGAAACACGAGCCATATCTGTCGAGGGATACTGTCCAGGGAGAGGCGTGGGTCGGCCTTCGATCCCATAAGAGGATTGCCAGCCCCCCAGAAGCGGGTTCTTGAAACCGGCGGCTTCCACACCAGGAAGTGATTGCACTTTAGCGACTAGTTGATCGACAAACAGACGGCGCTTCGCGGCGTCGGCATAGGCGATATCTGGAAATGCGAATCGAGTGGTAAGGACATGCTCGGGCCTGAATCCCGAGTTGGCCTCAAGCACTTTCCAAAGGCTTTTCGTCATCAGGCCGGCCCCGACAAGAAGAACCAGCGAAATAGCGACCTCGGCAATCACCAGGGCGTCCCTCAGCCCCTTGCGGTGCCCGCCGGCGATTCCTGTACGTCCCCCTTCCTTCAAAGCATCGTGAACATCGGTGCGAGCGGTCTGGAGCGCCGGAAAAATCCCGAAGAGAACGCCGGTAAGGATCGAGATGACCAGCGAAAAAAGAAGGACCGAGCGATCCAGGGAGGCTTCGGCAATCCTCGGGATGTCGGCAGGCGCAACGCGCATCAGGCCGACGGTGACCCACACTGCCAGAAAAAGACCAAGAACGCCGCCAATCAGGGAAAGCAGAAGACTTTCTGTCAGCATCTGACGCACGAGGCGTGAACGATCGGCTCCGAGCGCCATGCGGACTGCGAGCTCGCGGTAACGGTCCGTTGCGCGGGCTAGCTGAAGATTCGCGATGTTGGCGCAAGCAATGAGAAGCACAAAACCCACGGCGGCCATGAGGACGATCAGGGAGGGGCGAACGTCTTCGACGACGGCGCCGAGCAACGGCTTCACCGTCACGCTATCCTTGCCGTTGGTTGCCGGATACTGTTGATCGAGACGCTGCGCGATGTTCTTCATCTCCTGTTGCGCTTGCGCGATGGTCACACCAGGTTTCATGCGCGCGTAAGCGTAGATACCGGGATGCTCGCCGCGATTGGCGTCGCCGCCAAGCTTATCTTCGAGACGCCAAAGCGAAGTGAAGAGATCGGTTTGGCGCATGCTCTCGTGCATGCGGGACGACAGAACTCCAATAACGGTGAACGATTCGCCATCCACCACAAGCTGCTTGCCCACAATGTTTGGATCGCCCCCGAAGCGGCGCTGCCAAAAGCCTTCTCCGAGCAAAACGACTGGCGCGGCGCCGACCTTATCATCCTCCGGAGCGAGCGCGCGCCCCAGAATCAGCGGAACCTTCAGAGTTTGCGTGATACCTGCGGTAACTCGACGCAGATGGAGGCGTTCCGGCTCGCCGCGGCCCGTGAGGACCACATCGTCATTCTGGTAGGGCATCATGCTTTCGAAGACTGTGTTTTGCTTTCGCCAATCATCAAAGTTGGCCATGCTGATGCTCATGTCCGGAATTTGTTCCGAGAATTCACTGAGGAGAACGAGGCGCTCCGCTTGCGGGTAGGGAAGCGGGCGCAGAAGAATCGCGTTGATGACGCTGAAGATGGCGGTGTTGGCGCCGATGCCGAGCGCAAGAGTGATGATGGCGACGGCGGCGAACGACGGATTCTTCAGAAGCAGGCGGATGGCAAAGCGGATATCCTGCAACAAAGTGCGCACAGCGGCCTCCTAGCTATTCATGGCGCAGGGCAACAAGCGGATCGATGTGCGTCGCGCGATACGCGGGAATCCAGCAGGCAAAGAGAGCGATTCCCGTCAGCAGTAAAACCACGACGATGAATGTGAGCGGGTCCGTCGGTTTGATGCCCACGAAGAGGCTGCCTATGAGGCGTGTCCCCGCCAGCGCCAGAATTAATCCGAGAGCCAGGCCAATGCCAACGACGCCGAGTCCCTGGCGTAAAACCATTTTCAAGATGTCGCGCGGAGCCGCTCCCATGGCCATGCGAATGCCGATTTCCTGCGTACGCTGGACGGCCGCGTAGGAAACCACGCTGTAGATTCCCACCACGGCGAGAATCAGCCCGAGCAGTCCCATAACGGCAGTGAGCTGCGCGCCAAAGTGGAAGAAGAAAAAGCCGTTCGCTCCCTGCAGGGATTCGTTCATGGTCTGCACTTGGGTAATCGGCAAACCGGGAGCCAGTTCGTGAATCTGCGATTCGATTTGCAGCGCCAAAGTTTCCGGGGGAACGGAAGTGCGCACTTGAATCGTGCGCATGGACATATAGCTTTGATCGAGAGGCAAATAAAAGAAAGGCATGGGATCTTCGGTGACGTTATGATATTTCCCGTCCTGGACGATGCCCACCACTTCCATGAAAGGACCATCGGCTCCTTTGGTGCCAAAGCGTTTGCCGAGGGCGTTCTCATTCGGCCAGAATTTCTTGGCCATGTTTTGGTTGATGATGGCTACGACAGGAGCTTTTTCACCGTCGGCGTTCGTGAATGTGCGGCCACGGAGCAAGGGAATTTCAAGGGTATCGAAGTAGCCCGGCGTCACCATATTGTATTCGAGTTCCGCAGCTTGCTGGCCGGGCTCGATAGGATGATCTTCGATCCACACGCGATCATCGGAACTGACGACACCCATAGGAACAATGAAAGCTTGTGCCACGGATTCCACGCCTGGCAGCGCGCGCAAGCGGGTGTCGATTTCCTTGAAAACCTGGCGGCCTCGCGGTTCTTTGTAGCTGATTTGTTCCACATCCACGGAAAGGTTGAGAACGTGATCGGGATTGAAGCCGAGATTAATCTTTTGTGCCTTCTGCAGACTGCGCACAAAGAGCCCAGCGACGATCAGCAGTACGAGCGAACCCGCCACTTGTGCCGCGACCAGACTGTTGCGCGCCAACTGTCGCCGCGGGCCAGACGATGAGCCGCGGCCGCCTTCGTGGAGCACGGTGATGACATCGGTGCGCGCGGCTCGAAGGGCAGGCATAATGCCGACAACCAGACCGGTTAGCAAAACGACGCCTAACGCAAACAGATATACGCGCGTGTCGGGATGAAAATCGAAGTGAATCGGAAGATCAGTCCCAAGCCGAAGCGAACCAAGAATTCCCGCTGCCCAGGAACCGAGAACTAGGCCAGCTCCTCCCCCAAGAAATGCGAGCAAAAGACTTTCGGTGAGGTATTGCCGCACGAGATGCCCGTGGCCCGCGCCTAAAGCGGCGCGGATAGCCATCTCGCGCTGGCGAACCGTAGCGCGTACGAGCAGAACATTGGCGATATTGAAGCAAGCTACGAGGAGCACAAGACCAGCCATGGCCATAAAAGTGACTGCCGCCATGGGAACGGGATTCTCCGGGTCGGGATCGGGTCGAGCCATTTTTTCCGGGTACAGCTGAACGGAAATGCCTTTCTCTGAGTCTGGATGTTGTTGGGAAATGCGTTGGGCCACGACATTGAGGCTGGATTGCGCCTGTTTCACACTCACGCCTGCTTTGAGCCTGCCCATTAAGGTAAGGGTGCGAGAGCCACGGCTGGTCCAAATTTTTTGGATAGGCGCATCAGGATCTTCATTCGGATCCGCACTGAATGGAATGTACGCGTCCATATCGAGAACCGAATACGTGCCGTGAAATTCGCGCGGGGCCACGCCGACGACGGTGAATGGCAGCCCATTGAGTTCCACTTTTTTGCCGACGACATCCGGGTCGCCGTCAAATCTTCGGCGCCAATACGAATACCCCAAAACTAGGATGGGATCTGCGCCGGGAGTGCGACCTTCGGTCGGCAAAATCAAGCGGCCATATGCGGGACGAATGCCAAGGGCGGAAAAATAATTGCTGGAAACACGGCTGATAATACAGTGATCGGCATTCTTATCGACAGCGACGGAGGCCAGAGTGACGCGGTAAGCGAATAGATCACTGAAGGAATCGGTCTGGTCCCGCAAGTCCTCGTAATCGGGATACGAAAACCGGGTAGCTCCAGGAACCGCCTCTTGATGCAACGCGAGGACGGTCATCTGCTCGGGATGAGGCACGGGAAGGGGGCGAAGGAGGAAACCGTTTATCACGCTGAAAAGAGTGGTGTTAACGGCCATGCCGAGGGCCAGGGTCACGATACCAATGAAAGCGAAGCCGGGGTTCTTTGTGAGCGTGCGGAAGGCGTACTGGATGTCTTTCCAGAAGTTCAGCATTAAGGTCGGCTCCGGTCAAAAATCCAAAGATTGCTGCGCATCCACAGGCCCCCGCGCATCTACCCCTAAACCATTAAATCGATGACCTTTAGGGAGAGTGCCATGGCGTATTCCATGGCACAAGTGTTCGATTGCGGGATTCGTCGTCTCAGTTGCGGACAGAGATTTTGCAGGATTATACCCGCCTTAAGTCGCTGGTCTTCTGCCAAGAGGTTTTTGTATTTAACTTCTTGGTTAAATACGTCGTCTCATGCTGTCATTCTATTTCTCGTTCTATCTATCGTCCCGCCCCTTTGCCGGCCTTCCGGGCCTGTGAGAGCTTCGCGGACTGTTCGCGAAAGACCCCCGCCGCACGCTCCATGTAATCGCCGATCACTTCCAGCTCCTCGTTCGAATAATTGGAGGCTAGTCTTAGCATTCCGGCAGCCAGTCCTTCATAGAGGTGGCCAACGCGCTGTAGGGCTTCGGGACAAGGACGGACAAAGACCTTGCGGCGGTCGCTGAGGTCGCGAAAGCGCTCGACCAATCCGGCTTTTTCGAGGCGATCCAGAATGCCGGTGACAGCGCCGGTGGTCAGGCCCGTGGCGCGAGCGAGATGCCCGGCGGTGAGCGGCTCCTTCGAATAACGAGACATCAACTCAAAGCATCTGGTATCGGTAACATTCAGGCCCAGTCTGATGGCGATGGCCTGGTGAAGAAAGACGGACACGGTACCGATTTCGCGGCCCAGGTCCATGCCGACCCGATGGATCAAGGCAGTGCGTTTTTGCGAGGAAGTGGGCATGAGCATTTTATCTTGACAGCTAAATATCTCACAAACTAAGATAATTAGCGAGAGAAAAGTGTACTTGAGGACCAGCGCGTAGCAAAGCGTCGGGCGGCATATTCGGCCAGAAGAGCAAGAATGTACGGAAATTGCAGGAAGTGCTTTCCCAGGTACGAACGGAAACGGATAAAACGGGTTAGAATCAGAAGTAGAAATCCCGCGCCGGACTGCAATCTTCCGAATTGTCGTTACGTAGAATAGGTTGCAGGGCCTCCGACACGGAGAACAGGGAATTGATGGCCACCACGGAAATTCATTCGCAGCCGGATCTGGATTCTTTGCGGATCCACGACAGCCACCGCACGGGCAGCCGAACGGGGAAGCGGATGGCATACGTCTCTGCGGTGCTCGGGCTGATCGTCATTATCGCGGGGCTGGCGTTCGCCTTTCGCAATCAAACGCCGGTGGTGGAAGTTGTCGCGGCGCAACAGCCAGCCGCCGGGGGCCGCGAGGCGATTCTGAACGCGAGCGGCTACGTCACGCCACGGCGAAGAGCCACGATCGCGGCCAAGATCACGGGACGCGTTACAGGCGTGTTCTTCGACGAAGGGACGCATGTGCACGCGGGGCAGTTGCTGGCCACACTGGATGAGTCGGACGTGAAGCGAGCACTGGATTCGGCGAAAGCGGACCGGGACGCTTCGCAAGCAGCCATCGCGGACTTGCAGGTGCAGTTGAGGCTTGCGGAGATCGAGTTGCGGCGTGCTCAGGAGCTGCGCGCGGCCGGTGTGCAGTCCCAGGAACAACTGGATACTTCGAGTTCCGCCGTGGACAGTCTGAAAGCCAAGATCGAACTGGCGAAGGAGCAGGTGCTAGCCTCCGACGCGCGCATTCGCGAGGCGCAACAAGCGGTGGACAATTGTGTGATCACCGCCCCCTATGACGGCATAGTGGTCTCGAAGGATGCGCAAGTCGGAGAGATGGTATCGCCCATTTCCGCGGGGGGTGGATTCACGCGCACGGGCATCGCCACGATTGTGGATATGAACTCGAACGAGATCGAGGTTGACGTCAACGAGTCCTACATCGCGCGCGTAAAAGACGGGCAAAAAGTGATGGCGGTATTGGATGCGTACCCCAATTGGCAGATTCCGAGCCACGTCCGGACGGTGATTCCGACGGCGGACCGCCAGAAGGCCACGGTGAAAGTGCGCATTTCGTTCGACAAACTGGATCCGCGCATTTTGCCGGACATGGGCATCAAAGTGACCTTTTTGAGCGATGAGCCGGCGAAGAAAAAAGGCGAGACGCCGCCAGTCGTAGCGGCTTTGCTGCCAAGCGAAGCGTTGCGCGACGAAAACGGAAAAAAGATTGTGTTCCTGGTGAAGAACGATCGGTTGGAACGGCGCGCGGTGGCCGTGGGAAACACGCAAGGAACGCAGACGGAGATTTTGTCCGGGCTTGTGGCTGGAGACGAAGTAGTCGTTGGTGGGCCTGCCAATCTGCAAGACGGCCAGGCTGTGCAGATTAAGAAATAGGAGCGCCGAAGATGATTCGAGTGGATGGCCAGGGAAACACAAACAGTCTGATTCGAGTGCGTGGGTTGGACAAAACCTACCGCCGCGGCGGAGAAGAGATTCAGGTTCTGCAGCGGCTCAATCTGGATGTCGACAAAGGCGATTTCGTGGGATTCATGGGGCCAAGCGGCTCTGGGAAAACCACACTGCTGAATCTGCTCGGCGGGCTGGATGTGCCGACACACGGCAGCATTACCGTTGCAGGCGACGAGATCACGAACATGTCCGGAAGCAAGCTGACCCACTGGCGTGCACGGCACGTGGGATTCATCTTTCAGATGTACAACTTGATTCCGGTGCTGACGGCATTCCAGAACGTCGAGCTGCCACTGCTCCTGACAAAACTTTCAAAGTCCGAACGGCGCAAGCACGTGGAGACGGCGCTGAGCGTAGTCGGGCTTGCAGACCGGATGGATCATTACCCTCGGCAGCTCTCTGGAGGGCAAGAGCAACGCGTGGCAATTGCTCGGGCCATCGTGGCCGACCCGACGTTTCTGCTCTGCGACGAGCCCACGGGTGATCTGGACCGCAAAAGCGCGGATGAAATCATGGATTTGATCCACCGGCTCGTGAAGGAATATGGCAAAACGGTGTTGATGGTCACGCACGATCCAGTGGTCGCCAAGCAAGCGGACCTGACGCTGCACCTCGAGAAAGGACTCTTGGTTGAAGGGGGAGTGCGCCAGGAAGTGGCCGCTGGAGGTGTGGCGTGAAATTCCGCGGACTGATCTTCGCCAATCTTTTTCGAAAAAAAATCCGACTGATGCTGACCATCGGATCGTTTGCCGTGGCGCTGTTTCTTTTTGCGTTTCTCGCGGTGGTGAAGAGCGCCTTCAGCCGCGGAGCTGAAGTTGCGGGGGCGGACCGACTTGTGGTCACTAACCGCATCGGCCTGATCGAAACTTTGCCGATTTCTTACCAGGACAAAATCCTGACTATCCCTGGCGTAAAGGCAGTAACGCAAAACCACTGGTTCGGCGGGGTCTACCAGGACGAAAAGAATTTCTTCGTGCAGTTTGTGATCGACCCGGACAACATGCTGAAAGTCATGACCGAATTCAAAGTGCCTCCCAATCAGTGGTCCACTTTCTTGCAGGACCGGCAGGGAGCCGTCGTCGGAGCAAAAACCGCGGAACGCTTTGGCTGGAAAGTTGGGGATCGTATCCCCATCATTAATTCACTTTACGGCCCCACGAAAACCTGGGAGTTCAATCTTGACGGGATTTATCACAACGATCATCCCGGCGGCGACGAAACGCAATTCTGGATCCAGTACAAATATTTCGACGAAAACGTTCCGGATTTCGTGAAGAGCACGGCAGGCTGGTACGTGCTAAAACTGGATAACCCCGACGACGCTACGCGTGTGTCCAAGGCCATCGACACGATGTTTGCCAATTCTGCCTACGAAACCAAGACAGAAACCGAATCGGCTTTCGCCGCCGGATTTATAAAGCAGTTCGGAAACATCGAGTTGCTGATCGAAATCGTAGGCATGGTGGTGTTCTTTACGTTGCTCCTGGTTACCGGCAACACCATGGCTACGTCGGTGCGCGAACGAATCGGCGAACTGGCCGTTCTGAAAGCCATCGGGTACAGCGATCCAACCGTTCTATTCTTTGTTTTGGCGGAGTCTTTGGCCATCGCGCTATTGGGAGGAATCCTGGGTCTCGGCCTCGCTCTTCTGGCAATCCCGGTTCTCGGGCGCGCTCTAAACGGTTTGCTGCCGTCGCTGGTGTTGTCGCCTGCGATTCTCTCTCTTGGTCTGCTGGTGGCAGTGCTTGTGGGAGCGGTCAGCGGAATTATTCCCGGAATTGGCGCGATGCGTATGCGCGTAGTGAACGCGCTTCGGAGGGTGTGAGATGGCTATTCCGGTCGTTTATAATTTTCGCAGCGTGAAGGCGCGGTGGACCTCTGCGATTGTTGCCGTGCTAGGCATCGCCGGCACCGTCGGGGTCTTCATCGCCATGCTTTCTCTGGCGCGGGGATTTAAGGCCACGCTGGTCTCTTCGGGTTCCGCAGACAACGCTTTGATCATGCGGGCGGGCTCGACGTCGGAGATGACGGGCGCGGTTTCGCTCGAGAGCGCAAAGATCGTACAAGATGCTCCCGGCGTCGCGCGCGGCGCCGATGGCCCGTTGATCACGACCGAAGCGGTGCTAGTCACTCCCATTCCACTGGTCTCGACAGGCACGGATGCCAATGTGCAGGTTCGTGGCGTGTCGCCTAACGTCTTTGAGATCCGCAAGAACATCAAGATCGTCCAGGGGCGCATGTTCCGCTCCGGGCTTGCTGAGGTTATTGTCGGCAAAAATGCCAATGGCGCTTATCAGGGCTTGACCGTCGGGCACACCATGACCATGGGCGGCCAAAATTGGAACGTTGTGGGTGTGTTCGACGCCGGCGGGAGTGCGTTCGATTCCGAGGTTTGGTGTGATGCACATCTTTTGAACGGAGCTTTCAAGCGCCCCGAAGATACTTTCCAATCCGTCACCGTGCATCTCACTTCGCCGGCCGCGTATCAGCAATTCAAAGACTACGTGACCTCCGACCCGCGGCTGAACGTGGAAGTGAGCCGCGAGATCGATTACTACGCGAAGCAATCAACGCGTATGACGACGCTCATCAGCATTCTCGGCGGCCTTGTGGCGGGAGTGATGGCCATTGGAGCGATTTTTGGCGCGTTGAATACCATGTACTCCGCGGTAGCGGAGCGCGGCCGCGAAATCGCCACGATGCGCGCGTTGGGCTTCGGCGCCGCGGCCGTGGTTATCTCGTTTGTGATTGAGGCACTGCTGATTTCGTTCGTGGGCGGGGCGCTCGGCGCGGTTGCCGTGCTGCCATTGAATGGGTTTACCACCGGCACGATGAACTGGCAGACATTTGCGCACATGGAGTTCGCTTTCAAAGTCACGCCGGTACTGCTGCTGAGCGGTTTGATTTTTGCGCTGGTTATGGGCGTGCTCGGCGGATTACCGCCTGCCGTGCGCGCCGCGCAGCGCCCCATCGCCACGGCATTGCGGGAACTCTGACAACAAAACTTTCCCCTACTTAAAATCTCCCGACCGCATTCCGTTTGCGCGCTGAACTCCGTCACAAGCTATAATTCCGACCGCTCCCCAAACTGGAGAGAGGTTGCAGAATGAGTGCGGACAAAAAAGATCGCGAACTGGGGATGCACTGCCCGATCACGCGGCGCGATTTTCTAAACGGTGTGGCCATCGGCGTCGGAGGAACCCTCGCAGGCGGCTCGGTCGGTGCAAACGCGCTTCTGACGGCCGAGTCGCTGGACGAGTACGTGCCGGAGAAAGCAGGGAACTACTATCCGCCGGCGCTAATGGGCATGCGCGGCAATCACGACGGGACGTTTACGTACGCGCACAGTTTGCGCGATGGAGAGAAATGGGATGCTTCCGGACGGCCTGCGAAAACGAGTGAGACTTATGATTTAGTGGTGGTGGGCGGGGGAATTAGCGGGCTCGCGGCGGCGTATTTCTACCGGAAGAGCTCCGGGAAGCATGCGCGAATTTTGATTCTGGATAATCACGACGACTTTGGCGGCCACGCCAAGCGTAACGAGTTTCGCGCCGGCAACCGCATGGTGCTGAGTTATGGAGGAACGCAATCCATCGAGAGCCCGGGGAATTATAGCGATGTCGCTAAAGGCCTGATTAAGGAGATTGGCGTCGAGACGGAGAGATTTTATAAAGATTACGATCGGAATCTCTATGCGAAGATGGGGACGGGGGCATTTTTTGACAAAGAAACATTCGGCGAAGATCTGCTGCTCACGGGAATGAACACGACCCCCTGGCCAGAATTTTTGGCGAGGGCGCCACTGACGGATGCAGCAAAAAAGGACATCGCGAGAGTTTATACGGAGAAAGTGGACTACCTCGCGGGACTTTCTAAAGAGGAAAAACTCGCGAAGCTTGCGAAAATCAGTTACTCGGACTATTTGACGAAAATCTGCAAGGTAACTCCCGAAGCGCTGCCTTTCTTTCAAACGTTTCCCCATGACTTGTACGGTGTGGGGATTGACGCGGTTCCCGCGCTTGGTTGTTTCGAGTCTGGCGACGACTACAATTCCTTCACTTATCCGGGCTTTGACGGCTTGGGCATCGGCGAGCATGAAAAAGAAGAGCCCTACATTTTTCATTTTCCGGATGGCAACGCGTCGATTGCACGGCTTCTGGTGCGCGCGCTGATTCCGGAGGCGATACCGGGACACTCGATGGATGATGTGGTGACGGCGCGCGCGGATTACAGCAAGCTCGATGTCGAGGGGGCACCGGTGCGCATCCGGCTCAACACTACCGTGATGCACGTGCGGCACGCCGAAACGGACGGCGCGCCGAAAACGGTGGACATCGCTTACATGCGCGAGAAAAAGTTGCAATCGGTGCAGGCAAAAAATTGCGTGCTAGCTTGCTACAACATGATGATTCCCTACATCTGCCCCGAGCTGCCGGAGAAACAGCAAGAAGCGCTATCTTATCTTGTGAAGACACCGCTGGTGTACACGCATGTCGCGCTGAGGAATTGGACTTCGTTTGCAAAGCTGGCCGTGCACCAAATCGTGGCACCCGGTGCGTATCATACTTATACGGCGCTGGATTTTCCGGTGAGTATCGGGGAATACGCTTTTCCCAGCAAGCCCGAAGAGCCGATGGTGCTTTTCATGCTGCGTACTCCGTGCCGGCCGGGGTTGCCGATGCGCGATCAGTTCCGTGCTGGCCGCATGGAGCTTATGGACACACCCTTTTCCAAATTCGAACGCAACATACGCGAACAACTTGGGCGAATGCTTGGCTTAGCCGGGTTCGACCCGGCGCAAGACATCGAAGGAATCACTGTGAACCGCTGGGCGCACGGTTATGCGTATACGCCGAACACGCTCTTTGATCCGGACTGGAAGGAAGAAGAGAAGCCGTGGGTGATCGGACGAAAGCCATTCGGCAAAATCGCGATTGCGAATTCAGACGCAGGTGCCAACGCATACACGAATGAAGCCATCGATCAGGCGTGGCGCGCTGTCGGCGAGATTCTGAAGAGTTAGCGTGCGCGACGCGGCAAACCACTCTTTTCGCCGTTAAAATCAGCGTGAAGGGATTCCGGCCAGATGTGCTATTGTCCTTATGTAGACTCCCGAAGTAGGGTTGCCTGAACTCCTTGAAGGGCGCGCTTTGCGGCCCTCCCTCCAGTGACTTCAGCCAATTTTAGGCCAGTGTATCGTGGTGTCCCGGAAGCGGAAGCTCGCCGAGATCCTGCACTCATGGTGCTTCGAAGAGTACAGGGAGAATCAAGATGAAGAGTTTGTTTGTCGGCAACATGAGTTTTCAGACCACGGAAAGCGAACTGCGCGACTTGTTCGCACCATTTGGACAGGTGACGCGCGTGCACATGGCCATGGACCGGGAAACCGGCCGGGCTCGGGGGTTTGCGTTCGTGGAAATGCCCAACGACGAGGAAGCGGCCAAGGCCATGGCCGGACTCGATGGCAAGGAATTGGGCGGGCGCAATTTGAAGGTGAATGAAGCGCGTCCCAAGGGTGAAGGCGGACCGCCACGCGGGCCGAAGAGTTTTGGAAGACCTGGCGGCGGAGGGAGCGGCGGCGGAGGTGGCCGAGGGAAGGGCGGAGGCGGCGGACGAGACCGCTTTTCGAACGAAGACTACCGCGAATCGGCACGGCAGCCGCGCGAACCGCGCTGGTAATAGAAAGGGATGTAGCTTGGCAGCGACGGCGCGCACCGCGCCGGGCAGCGTTTGCGAGGAGACGCTATGACCACGACATTTCAGAAGCGGCAAAAAGAAATGAAGCGTATGGAAAAGAGAAAAATGAAAGAAGAGCGGCGCGTGCAACGGAAACTGGATAAAACCGCCGAAAAAGAATCCGGAAATTCAGTCGAGGAAATTATGGAACCTCTGACCGGACCAGTTCCGTTCGATCCAGAGCAGTAGAAGAGACCCACCAATCCCGGCGTTCACTAGCGCTACTTAGAAAGCTCAAGCGAACCGATCGAGACTCCCCGAGAATTGAAAGGAGATATTTCCTTTCAGCGCGCGAGAGTCGTGGCGTCTCAGTGCATTGACATCGGGCCGCCCTTCGCTTGCGGGCGGCGCATCAGAAAAATGAACGGAAGCATTAGAACGAACAATCCCGCCAAAATCAGGAAGACGCTGTTGTAGGCGAGCATGCTGGCTTGCTGCTCGACCATTCCAAACATCGCGGCGCGTGCCTGGTGTGCCGCGGTGACTTTATCCGACCCGCCGGACATGAACATCGACTGCATCGCGTTCATCATATTCCTGGCGCTAAAGCTGTAAGGCGTAACGTGTGAGCCAAGCTGGTTTATATTGCGCTGCTGAAAACGGGTTTGCATGGTGCTGACTGCGGAAATGCCGATGCTTCCTCCCAGATTGCGCACCAAATTGAACAGGCTGGTTGCGTTTCCCATGTTCTCCTTGCGAATGGGCGCCATGCTGATGGTCGTGAGCGGAACGAAGATGAGGCCCAGCGATAATCCCATGAGAAGTTGCGGCCAAAAGAAATCCCAGAAGCCGGCGCTAAGGCTCAAGCGGGAAAATTGAAAGAGGGTGAAGCCGCAGACGACCAGTCCGACAGCCAGCATCTTGCGGGGGTCAAATTTGGCCATGAAGATGCCGGCGATGGGCATGGCGATAAAGGAGCCAAGTCCGCGAGGCGCCATGGCGATGCCGGCTTGGATGGCGGGGTATCCAAGCAGTGTTTGTAAAATGAGCGGGATTAGTACGGTTGTTCCATATAGGCCGACGCCGAGCAACGACATCAGAAAGACGCCCGTCGAATAAGTGGGGTTGGTGAAGACGCGAAGATTGACGACGGGATGCTCGACGTGCAGTTCATAAAAAAGAAATGCCAAAATGACCGTGGCAGAGATCACGGCGAGCACAGTGATCCAATGAGTGCCGAACCAATCTTTTTCCTGACCTTTGTCGAGAACGATCTGCAGCGTGGCAATCCCCACCGCGAGCATTCCAATGCCCCAGTAATCGATCTTTTCAGAAGCTCGCTTGATGTAGGACGGATCGAAAATAAACAGCGACGTCATGATGATGGAAATGATTCCAATGGGGATATTGATGTAAAAGACCCAGCGCCAGGAGTAGCTATCGGTAAGCCAGCCGCCGAGGACAGGCCCGAGCATAGGCGCGACCACGATGCCCAGTCCCCAAAATCCCATGGCTTTGCCGCGGTCTTCCGGCGGAAATGATTCCAGCAAGATGGCTTGTGAGATGGGCTGCAGACCTCCGCCGCAGGCGCCCTGGATGACACGAAAAAAAACGAGAAAGGGCAGGCTCGGGGCCAGGCCGCAACAAAACGAAGAAATCGTGAAGCCGGTTACGGAAAACATCAACATGCGCTTGCGGCCGAAAAAATTGGAAAGCCAGCCCGTCAGCGGCAAAATGATGGCATTGGCCACGAGATAAGAAGTCAGCGTCCAGGTGGCTTCTTCGACGGTCGCCGAAAGGCTGCCGGCGATGTGCGGGAGTGAAACATTTACAACCGTGGTGTCCAGCACCTCCATGAAAGTGCTGAGCATGACGGCGATAGCGATGATCCAGGGATTGATGTGGGGATGAGGACTGTTGGTCGATTCCTGAGCCATCTAAACCTCGAGCCGCTCGTTTGGGAACGCTCAGCTCTGTCTAAATAAAATCATACGGTCTGATGGGGCTACTGGCAAACTCTCTTACCGCCGCGAGTGTCCAACCGCCAATTTTTCGGGGAGAAAGCTGTCCAGATGCACGCGCATGCGGTATCTTGTGCGCATACAAAGAGCTGAAAGGAGCGTCAATGAAGTCTCGCAGACCTCGCCGTGAGTTTCTCACAGGCATGGGTGCTTTGGCCGTGGCCGCATCTTTTCCAGATCTCCTGTTGTCCGCAGGCGAGAAGCTTTATCCGTCGACAGATTTGTCCTATTTCGATACACCGATTTCTCCTGCGCCTTTCGAACTGCACATAGGCTATGCCTCGATCACTTGGGGCGGCGACGATCGCCAGGCCATCGAAGATATTTCCGCGGTGGGTTACCCAGGAATTCAAATACGTTCGAACGCCGTCAAAGAATTCGGCAGCGGAACCGCCGTACACGAATTTCTGGATAAATACCACCTGAAGATGGTTGCTCTCTCCAGCGGGAACATCAGCCTTGATCCCGCGATTGAATCCTCGAAAATCGAGAAGCATGTGTCCAATGCGAAATTCTTGCGCGACGCGGGAGGTATGTACCTCCAGATCATCGACGAGCGGCCCAAAGGTCGCGAGATCATCGCGGCGGATTACAAGCGGCTAGGGTATCTCTTGACGGAATTGGGAAAACGCATCGCCGATCTCGGCATGCAACTCGGCTATCACAATCATATGGGATCCATGGGACAAACTCCCGAAGGCCTCGATCAGATCATGGACTCCGTGGATCCGCGCTATACAAAGCTGGAGCTGGATGTGGCGCACTATTTCCAGGGCGGCGGCGATCCCGCCAAGGCTATCGAGAAATACCACGACCGGCTGCTGTTTCTGCACCTGAAGGACGTCGAGCATCTGCCCGCGAGCGCGGAAGGCAAGGAATCCTATCGCTTCGTGGAACTCGGGCGGGGGCTCGTAAATCTTCCGGCGGTCATGGACGCGCTTCACAAAATAGATTTTCGCGGATGGGGAATCGTGGAGCTGGACGCCGTTCCGGATAAGTCGCGAACGCCGAAAGAATCGGCGATCATCAACAAAAAATACGTGGAAGAAAAGCTGGGGCTGAAGGTATGAACTCGCCTTTTCGCGTGGCCGTCATCAACGACGAGGTTAGCCAGGACTTTGGTCGCTCGTGCGAAGTCATTTCGCGCGAGTTTGGCCTGGAATGGATCGAGCTGCGCGGGATGTGGAACAAGAACATTCTCGGTCTCGATTCGAAAGAAGTCGCCGAAGCGCGTCGCATTCTCGAGAAATATAAGTTACGCGTGACGGATATCGCCAGCCCGCTCTTCAAAGTGGATTGGCCCGGCGCGCCTAAATCCGAATTCAGCCCGAAGGGCGCGCAGTTCGGCGCGGATTTCACCTATGAGCAGCAGGATGAAGTCCTCGAACGCAGTATTGAGCTGGCGAAGGCGTTCCAGACCGATCGTGTCCGCTGCTTCGATTTTTGGCGGCTCGGCGATCAGAGGCCGTATCGCGCGGCAATAAATGAGAGGTTGCTTGGGGCCGCTGGTGTGGCAGGGAAGAAAGGCGTGATTCTCCTGCTCGAGAATGAACCTTCATGTAACACCGCGACGGGAGCGGAAGCAGCCAAAACTCTGGCCGAGGTGAAGTCCCCTTCCTTGATGCTGAACTGGGACCCCGGCAACGCCGCGTCTCGCGGCGAGATCGCGCATCCGAATGGATATGCGCTGCTGCCCAAAGATCGCATCGGTCATTGCCACTGCAAAGATGTCGAAAAGAAGCCGGGTGGAAATGGTTTCGAGTGGGCCGCGATCGGCCGCGGAATCATTGATTGGACCGGGCAATTTGCCGCGCTCAAACGCGACGGGTACCACTTTGCCGTCAGTTTGGAAACGCACTGGCGCGGAGCTAGCACGGCCGAGGAATCTAGCCGGCAAAGTTGGGCCGGCATGAAGGCTGATTTGCAAAAGGCAGGCGCTTTTTGAATGGAAATGGACCGTAGTTCAAAGCACTTCCAGGCCGGAAATCCAAATCAGGATTCATGAACAGGGCGGCCTCGCTGGATCGAGTCTCAGTAAGAAACGGAGAATACAACTAAGATGAAACGCCTCCTCGCTGCAATCGCGCTCGTGCTTGTTTTTGCGCATTGTTCACAAGCGCAGACGGCCCGCTGGTCCGAGAAGACCTCGAAGGAGTGGTACGCGCAGCAACCGTGGCTCGTGGGAAGCAACTACATCCCCGCCACGGCTATCAACGAGCTCGAAATGTGGCAAGCGGCAACGTTCGATCCCAAACGCATCGACGAAGAGCTCGGCTGGGCGCAATCGCTCGGCCTGGATACCATGCGCGTCTTTTTGCATGACCTGCTTTGGAAACAGGATCCGGAAGGCTTCAAGAAACGCATCAATGTTTTTCTGGACATCGCGCAGAGACATAAAATCAGGCCGATTTTTGTGCTCTTCGATTCCTGCTGGGATCCAAATCCGAGACTCGGAAAGCAGCGTGCGCCGAGGCCTGGCGTGCACAATTCCGGCTGGGTGCAAAGCCCCGGTGCGGATGCGCTCAAAGATCCGGCGGAATATCCCCGGCTCGAGGCTTACGTCAAAGGCGTGGTCGGAGCCTTTGCCACCGACAAGAGAATACTTGCCTGGGATGTCTGGAACGAGCCGGACAATACAAACGAGGGAAGCTATGCAAACCTGGAGCCATCCAACAAAGTGGACCTCGTTATGGAACTTTTGCCGAGAGTGTTTGATTGGGCTCGCGAAGCAGGCGCCACCCAGCCGCTCACCAGCGGCGTTTGGCATGGAGACTGGTCGTCCCTCGACAAGCTCGGCCCAATGGAGAAAATTCAGCTCGCGTTTTCCGACGTAATCTCCTTTCACAGCTACGATCCACCGGACGAGTTTGAAAAACGTGTAATTTCGCTCCAACAGTATCAACGCCCTATTCTCTGCACGGAATATATGGCCCGCGGAAATGGCAGCACTTTTCAAGGCACACTGCCCCTCGCAAAGAAATACCATGTCGCCGCCATCAATTGGGGGCTCGTCGCCGGCAAAACGCAGACCTATTTGCCGTGGGACTCGTGGAAGAACCCCTATACGAATCGCGAACCGGCTGTGTGGTTCCACGAAATTTTCCGCACCAACGGCCAGCCGTACAGGCAAGACGAAGTCGATTTTATCCGTGCGATTATCAAGAGTGCTGCGACCTCGAACTAATTCCTAAAGGTGCGCGCAATATCGGATAGCCCTAAGCAAGTATTGCGCTTATCTATTAGTCGGCAGGCTTGGGACGAGGCAGAGGAGTGAAAGTTTGGTTCCGGGACGTGGACTCGAACCACGATACTCAGCTTCAAAGGCTGATGTCCTACCGATTAGACGATCCCGGAACCGCGGCAAACAGTTTAGCAGAGCCAAAAGAATGTGCGAAGCGGGCTCTCCCCTCCGCCTCTCTGGACTCACACGTCTCAACTCCGCCGGGGGAAAACGATGTATCCTTCCAATTCCAGAAGCTGGTGAATTGTGCGCGCAGCACGAGTTTCTGCTAAATTGATTAGGTTGTTTGCATCGCGGGAGAGGTGGCCGAGCGGTTTAAGGCGCACGCTTGGAAAGCGTGTGTAGGTTAACCCCTACCGTGGGTTCGAATCCCACCCTCTCCGCCACTCCTTTTATTCTCTTATACTTACAATACTTGGTGTCTATGATGGTGTCTGCTTTGCGCTGGTTTCCGGCCAACGAGCCGTGGTTCAGAGGAATTGAGAGCGAGTCCCGAGGCCAAACGGCCACTCCAGTGATCGCCATCTGAAAGCGGTGCCAACGGGCCTTCGCAATCACACCGTCCCGATTTTTTATTTATGGAAGCCGGGTCCGTAGAGAATTTTGCCCGGGCGCGCCCCGGTGTGCTTACCATGATCGACGACGACCTGTCCATTGACCAGAACATAATCGATTCCGTCCGGGGGTAAATCCGGATGCTCGTAAGTGGAACGATCCTGTATTTTTTCGTAGTCGAACACAACTACGTCCGCCCACAAGCCTTCGCGAATTACGCCACGGTCGGCGATGCGCATCCGAGTGGCAGGCCAGGAAGTCATTTTGCGGATCGCATCTTCCAGCGTCAGCGTATGGGTTTCGCGGACGTAGCGCGCGATCACGCGCGGAAAATTTCCGTAACTGCGCGGATGAGGCAGACCAAGCGCATCATCGCCGCCGGGAGTCAGCGCCGTGCCCGCGTCGCTGCCAATACTCGTCCACGGAAATTTGAGAGCGGTCTCGATGTCCTGCTCACTCATCATGTGATAGATCGCCAGCACACGACCCGTTTTAGCTTGCGCGACGAAATCGAAAGCAACGTCAGCCGGGTCTTTCTTCAGATCCTTGGCGATGTCCGCGATGCTGTGTCCTTCGTATTTGGCGTTATCTGGATTCTGAGCGTTGACAAGCACTACGTTCTGCCAGCCTCCGGAAGCTTCAACGATGTTCCACCACCCTGGCGAGCCGCTTACTATCTCTTTCTTCAGCCGCTCACGAATCGCCGGATCGGCCAGCCGCTGTAGCAGCGCGTCCTTTCCACCTTCATGCGCCCAGGAAGGAATGGTGGCCTCGAGTCCCGTGCCACCGGCAGTGTAGACATAAAGATCGGCGGCGACGTCCACTCCGCGCGCGCGCGCCGCATCGACGTGCCGTCCGGCTTCCTGCATCAACGTGCCCCAGCCCGGGCTGTATGCTGCCTTGAAATGAAATATTTCTCCGGGCAGCCCGGCCTTCTCGGCAATTTCAATGAGTTCATCCACGGACTGCACAAGCTCTTTTCCTTCGCCGCGCATATGGCTCGCATAAATTCCACCGTACTTTGCAGCGACTTTGGCCATTTCGATCAGCTCCGGAGTCGTCGCGTAACTGCTCGGCGGATAAATAAGCGCCGTGGTCATTCCCATGGCTCCATTTCGCATGGCGGTATCGAGAATGGCCTTCATTTTGTCGAGCTCTTCGGGGGTTGGTGGCCGCGAGTCATAACCAAGTACGGCAACGCGCGCCTGCGTTTCAGAAAAATAGCTTCCCCAGTTGAGGCTGATTCCGGTTTTCTCGAGGCCAGCCCAAAATTCCGGAATTTGATCGGCGGGAACAGGTGTTCCGCCTTCGCCGCCAATGGCGCTGGTCACTCCTTCCATCAATTTATTTTCGGCGAGACCGTTTTTTGGCAGGGCGATGCCGGATTGGTCCATCATGTCGATCCAGCCGGGAGAAACGTAGTGGCCGTGCGCATCGATTTCGGTACGCGCGCTGCCCGCAATCTTGCCTATCTTGACGAAGCGCCCGTCTTTGATCCCAACATCGGCAAAAATGCATGGATTGCCCGCGCCATCGAGCACGCGGCCGTTGCGAATGACGATGTCATATTCATATTTTTCCGTCGGGCTGGTTTGAGCGGAAACGCCAGCCGCAAACACCAGGCAAGCTGCAGCGGCGCTCCAGGAAAGAAAACATTTTCGAAGATGTCCCATGCTTACGCCTCCCAGAACTTCGTGCGCCCCCCCCGATTTTCCGAGCAACAATCAGCGAGCGGCGCGAATCACTTTTCCGGCCAGAGTTCCGGTAGCCTGGCCATTGTCGAGCGCCAATTGTCCGTTCACGAGAACATATTCCATGCCGACAGAATAAGAGAGTGGTTTGGCGAATGTAGCAGTGTCCGCAACTTTCTCGGGATCGAACAAAACAAGATCTGCCGCCAACCCAGGGGCGATGCGGCCGCGATTCCGCAAATGCAGTTCATTGGCCGGCAAAGAGGTCATTTCGCGGATGGCATCTTCCAGGCTGACGATTTTTTCCGCGCGCACATACTTCGCCAGAATGCGTGGAAACGTTCCAAAGGTTCTGGGGTGCGCGTACGTCGATGTGGCAGGATTCATAGGCTCAGCGTCCGAGCCAATGCTCACAAAAGGAGCGCGCAGCGCTTCGTCCTTTTGGTTTTCGTCCATGCTCTTGGGATCCACGTCCACGGGCCCTTGCTGGACGAGATCGAAGAAAGTCGACCAGACATCGGACTGACGAAGCTCGGCGATTTCCTGGATGGATTTTCCCTCGTAACGTTTGTCCATTGCCGCGGGAACCTGGACGACCAGTACGTTGTCCCAATCTTGTCCGACATGGCGATACCAGTTCTCCCAATCCGAAGTCGCCTCAATTTCCTTGCGCAGCTCCGCGCGCACTTTGGGATCCGATAGCGTAGCCAAAAATGCGTCGGGACCTTTGGCATAGTGATTTGGGCGAATGAAGGAACCGAGGCCGATGCCATTGCGAATATACGGATAAATATCCGCGGTAACGTCCACCCCGCGGTCGCGCGCGGACTGAATGAGCAAGAGTGCTTTGGCCATCAGCGGCCAGTTATCCTGCCCGGCCGCCTTCAGGTGGTAGATGTGCACGGGAATTTGGGCCTCTTCGCCGATGCGAATGGTTTCCTGGATGGCATCCAGCAACTGGGCGCTTTCATTGCGCATATGAGAAAAATAGACACCGCCATACTGAGAGGCGACTTTCGCAAGCTCGATGATTTCCTCCGTTTTAGCGTAAGTGCCGGGAGGATAGATCAGGGCGGTGGAAAGTCCGATGGAGCCGTCCTGCATGGCCTTGGCAACGAGGGCTTTCATTTTTGACAACTGCTCGGAAGTAGGGGTGCGATCTTCGTCGCCGATGACGACGCGGCGCACTTGAGCGGCGCCGACGTTGTGGATCACGTTGATCCCGATGCCTTTTGCGTCGAGCATGCGGTTGTACTCTTCAAAAGTCGTCCAGTGAGAGATGTTCGAAGGCAAATTCAGGTCTTCGATGGTGCGTTCGTCTTGCGGAGCCATGGAGTCGCCTTCGCCGGCCATGATGGTGGTGACGCCCTGGCGCAGCTTGCTCTGCGCAGTAAGCGGATCGAGGAGGAGGGGAAGTGTGGTGCCGCCCATCATGTCGATAAAACCGGGAGCGAGGACCATGCCATGCGCATCGATGACGCGCGTTGCATGGCGCTGCGAAAGGTCTCCAATCTCGACGATGAGACCGTTACGGATGCCAACGTCAGCCACATACCAAGGATTCCCAGAGCCGTCGATGATGTGCGCCCTGGAAATGACGAGATCGAACGTGCCCGATTGGCCGAAAGCGGGCGAGATCGCCAAAAAAATCAAAGCGAGAATCAAAAACGAACGACGCACCATGGCACTGCCTCCGCTGCATCTATGCGAACTCGCGCGCACAGGCAGAAGTCATTTCGGGCGCCTGGAGGGCTCGAAAGAAAAGAGCGGCCACAATGCATGGCCGCTCTCGCCGGACACGAGGAAATGGCCCAAAGAAAGTTAGAACTCGAATCTAATTCCAATCTGGCCTTCACGACCGGGCAGATATTGTTGAACTTGGCCAACCCCAGGCGACCCGCCTTGCTGCTGAAAGACGTTGCAGGTCTGGGGACCGAGCGGACTGATGTTTGCAGGGTCGTTCGGACAGGTGGGTTCGAGCCCATTCACCGCCGCTGCGTTATCGCGATTGAGGAGATTGAACATCTCGAAAAGCACTTGCGCCTTGACTCGCTCTCCCAAGTTGAAGCGTTTAGCAATACGCATGTCCAGATTTACGAAGGGGGGCGCGGTTTGAGAATTCCGAGCGTACAACGGGTTTCCCAAACCATCAAAATAGAGGCCGGCACCGTTAAACAGACCGTCTCCGTCAAAGTCAGAGCCACCGGCGAAGGGACTGACGCCGTAATGGAAGCCGCTCTGGGCGCGGAAGATCCCGGAAAATTCCATCTTCCAAGGGAGCTGCCAAATACCATGCACGAGAAACGTGTGATTCAGCGAGAGATCCGATGGACCTTTGTCAATGAGGGCCCCGTTGTAAAACGTGCCTGCTTTGGGGACGGGATTTAGATTGCTGTTGATGAAAGGGCCCGTCTTGTTTGTTTGTCCCGTCGCGGCATCGGTAACAAGCGGCACAATGCCGACAAAGCTGTCGGAAAGCCCCGCTATGGGGAGGAAATTGACTCCCTCACCGTTTTGAATTTCAGATGTGAGAGTTGAGTTGATTACGTCGTCGTTGGCGTTCGTGTAGGTGTAGTTGGCCTCGAGGGTGAAGTTCTGCGACATACGCTTTTTGAAACCGACGGTGAATCCATTGTAGGTGCCGGCTCCCCAAGGTCCAAAACTCTCAATTCTGACTTTGCCGGTGCCGGGCACAAGTTCACCCGGTGTATCTGGCATGCGCGCTTGAAAGGCCAGGTTTGTGGAACGAATGGTGGTGATGTCCGCGATGTCTTTATGATAGTAGTCGAAGGTCAGAACCATTCCTGATCCGATCTCACGTTGAACGCCGACATGGTAGTCATAGGTGCGAGGAACTTTGAAGCCAGGATCTACCGAGACGGGAACTTGCCCGGCGGTGCCGTTGATGCCGCCAATGGTTGTCAGATTGCCGAAAGGATCCCAACTCCAGTAGTTTTGCGGAACCGTGAGATTAGCATCCGTGCCAGCCATATTCGCGATGGCGGCGTCGGCAGCTGCGAGGAACTGATCCGGGGTGAAACCACTCAACTGTTGAATGTTGGCCATGTTGACGACGGTATTTGCTGGAATCGGAGCATGTCCTGGAGCGACTATGCTGTTGAGGTAGTCAATGCCGTAGAGGGTCGTGCCGAGACCGTTGGGGCATGTGGCTCCTGACGACTGAACTTGCGATTCGGACATGGCATTCGAGACGCATACGGTTGGGCGGCCGAGGGTTTGGAAGAGGCTCGTGAGAGTCGTGGGGTTTCCGTAGAAGAGCCGCGGAAACGACAAGAGGCGCTCACGCTGAATGTTCGCGCCGCCGAAAGCAGGGACATCCCTGGCAACACCTTCGCGGAACTGATCGAAGAAGACGCCAAAGCTGGCATTGACGACCGTCTTTGAATTGATTGCCCAGGCTACGCCGATGCGCGGGGAGAAATCAGTTTTGTTGGGAAACTCCGAGTCGTAATCCCAGCGAAGACCGCCGTTGACCGTGACTTTAGAAGTGACTCTCCAATCGTCCTGAAAATATAGGCCATTGTAATTGTCGCGGATATGAACCAGGTTGTCCTGCGGCGTTGGTCCGGCCTGAAGAGTAATCAGGTTGATGCCAGAATTGATGGGGCCGAAAGTGTTGAAGTCATCCACGGTTGCGAACAACTGAGTGAAGAAATTGTTCGGTTCCGCGCCGTCGACCTTGGTGTTCTGGAAGTCCCAGCCGAATTTGATGGTATGCCGGCCGAACTCCTTGCTGATATTGCTGCCAGCCGACATATATTTTTGATAGTAGCTGAAAGCGTTGTAGCCCGGACCAAAAGAGGCCTGGCCAAGATCACCGAACTCGTCGCCGCTGGTGTAGGTATCAAAAAGGTTGAAAAGAGTATTTGGAATGCCGGCATTCGGATGGGAAGGGCTGGTGAGAAGGGGGTTGGCGCGATATTGAAAGTAGGAGTTGGCAATCCAGGGGTTCGAAGTATCGCCCAATGTCCAGAGATCGCTAAGCCCCAGCATAAGGGTTCTGCCGTCGAGGTTTTCTCTGGTGTCCGGTAGATTAATGGAAGCCGTCAACGGCAGGTAGTCCGTAACGTGAGTGTTGGTGTAGTTCATCTGCTCGCTGAGACGGTGACGGCTGAGATTTTCATCGAGCTTGAGGCGCGCGCGTGTGTCGTAGGTAAGAGAATGCTTATTGAAAGGAGTTTCGAACGCGATGAGACTGGAGGGCAAGTTCGGATTAAAAGTGAAATTCAAGTCTCGACTTTCCTGGATGCGCTCCGCCGAGCCGAAGAGAAAAATCTTGTCTTTCAGGATGGGTCCGCCGAAATAAACGGTGGGATCCCAACGGTTGAGAAAAGGCGCGCCGCCCGTGGCAGCCGGAATGTCGTTAGAGTCGAATACTGAATTTCGGAAGAAAGTAGAAATACCCCCATGCCAGTCATTCGTCCCGCCACGCGTGACGACGTTGATGATGCCGCCGGAGGCGTGGCCGAATTCGGCCTTGTAGCCGGCCGTGATAACTTGAAATTCAAGAATCGAATCCTGGTTGAATTGGGCCGAAGGACCGCCATTCAAATTGTCGCGGTTTGGCAAGCCGTCGATCAGATAGAGAGCATTGCCGCCGCGCTCGCCCAGGATGGGCGTGGAGTTGTCCCCTGCCGGATCGTTCTGGCGATTGAGCGCTACGCCCGGAACCAATTGCAATAGATCCAGATAGTTGCGGCCGTTGATGGGCATGTCTTCGATCTGCTGGGGGGTGATGGTGCTCCCGGTCGAAGAAATCGAGGTTTCGAGGAGAGGAGTGGCCGAACTAACTTCCACGGTTTGATTCAAAGAGCCTACTTGCAGGGCGATGTCAAACTCGAGGGTTCTGTTCAGTGTGACTTCGATATTCTTGAGGACTTCCGATTCGAAGCCGTCCTTGGATGCCTTGATCTCGTAAGTGCCTGGTGGCAACGTCGCGACGCGATAACTGCCGTCGGTGTCCGTGGTGACGGTGCGATCCACAGCCAATGCGGCGCTCGTGACGTGGACTTGTGCGCCCGCAACGCCGAGGCCCTGCTTGTCCTTGACGGTGCCCTCAATCGTGGAAGTGGTCTGCGCGGCCAGATTGGCCGATGAAAGAAAAAGCAGAAGAGCCAGGCCAATAAAATGACTCAGCAAACGTTTCGAATTCGCCCACTTGTTCGGACACTGCTTCCTTGAATGCCCCTCACGGTTTCCCATATCCCCTCCTGTGCTCCCCCTCAAAGTGCGTATTGCCGTATACCAACAATTGCGCGAGCTTTGCAATTCACTGATATGCAACGACTGTTGCAGTATGATAAAAACGATTCATTGCGCGCGAGTCTAGGCGTGCGACGCCAAAATGTCAACTCATTCTTTGGGAATTCCCAGGGAACTCCTTGCTGGCGCAACATTTGTTGCATTAGTGATACAGTGAATCGAAAAAAGAAATGATGGTAGCGGCACGGGAAACACCGTGCTTGACAGAATGTAACATACGTTGTATTTGCCTCACCGTGGTGCGGACATGTTTTTCGAGACGGCAAATGTTCTGGGGGCTAAGCCGAGCGGGCTGGCGAAAACTCTGGAGCGCCGGTGATCGGTTAGCGAGGCAAGGAGATGCCATTGGGTAAAAACGCTCGAAGTTCCATTCCGCGCAACACGCCCGAAGAAACCCTGCAGTCCGCCGGGCGCACGCCGCTTGAAATCCGATACGCGAGGTCGCAAGCCAAGCTGAATAGGAGCAGGAAGAAGTTGCTCGGTATGATCCTGGAAAACCCGGGGGACACCTTTTTTCTTTCCTCGCGCGAGCTGGCCAAACGATACGGAGTCGATGCAGCGACTATTGTGCGCACGATCCAAGCTCTGGGATACGGCAAATTCGCTGAATTTGCGGCGGACCTGCGTTCTCACTTCATTATGCGGATAACGCCGTATACAGCGCTGAAAGCAGCGTCTCAGGAAAGGCGCGCCCCCGAAGATCGCATCCGGCATGGTGTGGAAATGGATCTGCGCAATTTGCAGTCGTTGCGAACGTCATTGGATCCGGAGCGCATCATTGCGTTATCAAAAATGGTGAAGCGCGCCCGGCGAATCATGGTCGTGGGAATTGACCTTGCGGCCGCGTTGAGCTGGCATTTGGCGTACGGCCTCGTGCATCTGGGATTCCCAGCGGAAGCGCCTGTCGGCGGCACAGGCAATGTGCAAAGGCGAGTCCGGACGCTTACCTCGAAAGACCTGCTGATCGCGATCAGCTTTGGCCAATGCCTGAGAGAAACCGTGGAAGCGGCTCTTCGGGCAAGAAAACTGGGGGTTCCGACATTTGGAATTACGGACAGCGAGCGGACTCCGATTGCAAGGGTGTGCGACAATTTTTGCCTTGCTTCGGTGGCGAGTCCGTCGTTTGGCAGTTCCTACGTGGCTCCAATGGCTGTCTTGGGTGCGATTCTTATTGCCTGCGCACACACGCAAACTTCCCGGACGCTTGCCTTGCTGCGGCGAAGCGCGGAGGACGATAGCGCCGACCACCGGTGGTATTGGGTGCCTGAGAATGGGAAAGAGTTGGACTAGGATTGAAGTTTTGACCGTGACAGCTGCGGAAGAACGTTGGCTAGAGTGAGCCTTGAGCTCGTAGGAGAGGAACAGTGGATGAGTGACGGAAGAACATCGGCGACAAAACAAGGAATTAACATCCGGACATTGGAAAATGCCGATGAAATGAAAGTCTGCGTGGAATTGCAGCAGCGCATCTGGGGCTATTCGGAAATCGACACAGTGCCAGACCAGATTTTTATCGTGGCGAGAAAAACCGGCGGCCAGGTGATGACGGCCTACGATGGGGAGCAGCCGGTGGGATTTGCGCTAGCGTTCGCAGCGGCGCGCGCAGGATTTATGTACTTGCATTCGCATATGGTCGGGGTCGTCGAGGAGTATCAGAATCGCGGAGTTGGAAGGCTGCTGAAGCTGGCGCAGCGGGAGGACGCGGTGGAACGGGGCATCAACCTGATTGAATGGACGTTTGACCCGCTGCAATTGAAAAACGCGCACTTTAATATCGAGCGGCTTGGCGCTATCGTGCGCCACTACATACCGAACCTTTACGGGCGAACGTCAAGTCCACTTCACGCCGGGTTGCCGACCGACCGCCTCGTCGCGGAGTGGTGGGTTCGCTCGCGGCGTGTGGCGGACGTACTCGACGGCCAGACGAGAGAGAAAAGGCCAGTTTGTGACCGGATCGCAATTCCGGCAACCATTCGGGAAATCAGCAGGGACCATCCCCAAACGGCTGAGAAAATCCAAACACATGTTCGCGAACAATTCTTAGCGCACATCTCCCAGGGCTGCGCAGCTGTTGCATTTGAGTTCAACGGGGAACAAGGAACGTACCTCCTGGAGCCTTATGAAGATTGAATCCATCATATTGCGTGAGGTGCAAATGCGCCTCAAAGCGCCTTTTGAGACCAGCTTTGGCGTTTCGCATCAGCGCAGAATTATTCTCGTAGAAGTTGTGGCGGACGGAGTGAGCGGTTGGGGAGAAGTGACGGCGAGCGAAACACCGGGCTACAACTCGGAGACAACCGATACGGCGTGGCATGTGATATCGGATTTTATCGCTCCCGCGCTAATCGGTAAGATGGTTTCGTCGGCATCAGACTATCCTGCATTGCTGGCCGCTGTCCGAGGCCATCAGATGGCGAAGAGCGGAGTGGAAAACGCGCTATGGGATGCGGAGGCCCATCTGAAAGGGGTTCCGCTTTCGAAGCTGTTGGGCGGCACGCTGGACGAGGTTGCGAGTGGGGTGTCGCTGGGCATTCGCGAGAATCCAAAGTCTCTCGTCATGAAAGTCGAAGAAGAGTTGCGCAGCGGATATCAGCGAATCAAGCTGAAGATCAAGCCGGGGAAAGATCTGGAGTACGTGGCCGCGGTGCGCAAACAGTTCCCAGGAATACTGCTATCCGTGGACGCCAATTCCGCCTATCGGCTGGAGGATGCTGCGCATTTGCGAAGACTCGATGAATTCAAGTTGCTGATGATGGAGCAGCCGCTGAACTGGGATGACATCTATATACATTCGAAGCTTCAGTCGCAAATTCAAACGGCGATTTGCCTCGATGAATGCATCAACAACGCCAGACACGCGTTAACAGCGATCGAGCTGAAAGCATGCCGGATCATCAATATAAAGCTCGGGCGGGTGGGAGGGCATAGCGAGGCTCGGCGTGTGGAAGAAGTCTGCCGAAGGCACGCGATCCCCGTCTGGTGCGGCGGTATGTTAGAAACTGGGATCGGCCGGGCTCACAACATTGCCATGTCAACGCTTGCGGGGTTCACGCTTCCTGGTGACGTGTCGGCCAGCCAACGGTATTGGACCGAGGACCTCATCGAGCCGGAAGTCCAAGTCACATCCAATGGCACGATTCGCGTTCCCACTTCACCCGGCATCGGCTATTCGGTCAGACGTGATCGAATCGAGCAGGTGACGGTGCGCACGAGTAACTGGAACAGCCATACGACAGCCGTCTAGGAGTCTTTAGCTTTCGCGGTAAGTTTTGCATTAAACTCTTGAGAGAGCCTGGACGAAAAATGTAATTCGCCAAAAGTTTGGGCAATAGTCCACGCCTGTAATGAGCATGTTTGGCTCCTTCCTCCCGAGCCTCGGTCGTCGACAACCACAGTCTACTCGGGTCGAGGTAGCCGACCCTCCTCTCTCGCTTGACTGTGGGGCACACCTAAGTGGTCTTGCGCGAAGCTCGGGGACAGGTCAACATAAAGAGGAAGCTCAACGGTGATTGGATTCCCTCTACCCGAAAAGCTGCGCTCCACCGACTTCTATGATCCTCCGCACTGTTGAACAAGTCCGCCGCCTCTCTCGAATCGTCGGGGGTTTCACGCTATTGCTTATTGGCATCGTGATGCTGGTAACTCCCGGGCCGGGGTGGCTCGTCATCTTTCTCGGTTTGGGCTTGCTAGCAGCGGAATTTGTTTGGGCCAGGCGACTGATGGACCGCATAAAGAAGGAAGGCGGCCGCATGCGTGATGCGGTGTGGGGTACGCCAAAAGACGCACCTAAGAATTCCGCCGAATCCAAAGAAACAACGGGAACATGAAAAACCTGATGTGAGAACCAGGAAGAGGAAAGGGCAATGGAAAATTTCAAAGTGGAGGCGTCGCTATGGAAGCTGGATTGATCGGACTTGGGAACATGGGTTCTGGCATTGCCAAAAACCTACTGCGAGCCGGGCACGGCGTCACGGTGTACAACCGTACGCGCGAGAAAGCGGAAGCACTGCGTGCCGACGGCGCCATTGTCGCAGCATCCGTGGCCGAAGCGTGTCGCAGCGAAATCGTCTTCACGATGGTCGCGGATGATGCGGCGTTGGAAAGCTTGGTTTTCGCTGATGGCGGAATCCTGGCTTCGCTTTCGCGCGGCGCGGTACATGTCTCTCTGAGCACGATCAGTGTGGCCCTAAGCGACAGAATGACCGCGGCACACGCAAAGGCGGGGCAAGGCTATTTGGCGGCGCCAGTTTTCGGGCGTCCTGATGCAGCGGACGCGGGGCGTCTCGCCGTGGTGGTCGCCGGCGCGGAAGCTCTTGTTCAAAAATGTAAGCCGCTCTTCGAAACCATGGGGCCGAAACTGTTCGTGGCCGGCCAGCGTCCCTCGATGGCCAACATCGTGAAACTCTCCGGGAATTTTCTAATTGCTTCGGTGCTTGAATCGCTCGCGGAAGCGCTCGCGTTTGCGAGAAAATCGGGCATCGATGCGGGCGAGCTAATGGAGTTCTTGACGAGTACGCTTTTTAACGCACCCGTTTACAAGGTCTATGGCAATTTGATCGTGGAGGGAAAATACGAACCTGCTGGTTTTGCTTTGCCCCTGGGATTGAAGGATGTGCGCCTGGTTCTACAGGCCGCGGAGGCTGCCAACGTTCCCATGCCTATCGCGAGCGTGGTGCGCGACCGGTTTATCACGGCGATGGCGCGCGGAAACCAGGATAAAGACTGGTCCGTCATCGGCCGCGTGGCCGCGGAAGATGCAGGATTGTCGCAGACCTCGCGCGCAGCGGTTTGACTGAAGCGCGCCGCGCGCGATGCCTGCTCTAGGGCAGCTTACAACAGCTTGATGGACGTAACTTTCAGCGTGTCTCCCTCCACGTCTCCGCTAACGTCCACACGAAGGTGATCTTTCTTGTCGGAAGCCTTGAGAGCTGCCGTGATTTCCTTGTTCCCCGCTGCATCGAATTTGATGAACTTCTTGTCCTGGGTGATGATGCCGAATCCGCTCTCAGCACACTTCAGAGCGCATGCGCGCGTGTGTGTGTCAGGGGCAGAAGCCGCCTTCGCCGAACAGTTTACGTCCACGACCGGAACATCCTTGTAAGTTTCGGCAGAAGCCAAGGCCGGCAATGCAAGCAGGCCCAGTAATGCGAGATAGCTGATTTTTCTCATGATTTCCTCCGTTTGAGTCTTATTTCGATTTGTGAAGTGCCCTTACGACGAATTGCCAACTGCTTGCTGCTTTCATCCATTTGTTGTCCTGAGTGGCCCTTCGCGCACGGCCGTAAGCTGCGAGAGTGCAAAAGCCCCCACGGCAATCTCCACGTCCCGTACCGCAAGGTCGTAAAACATCCCGGTGGTCAGCAGATTCACGGCGATGCCGAGCAGCCATAGCATCACGATGTAACTGCCAATCTTCGTCCACTTGCTCAAGACAATCAAGCCAGCGATGACCTCGATAATTCCGACTCCATGCATGAACGTCGTGGTGCTGACCGGAACAACCTTGGTGGCGAGTGGGCTGAGGTACATGCCCCAATCGGTCAGTTTGTTGAAGTATTTGTCCACGCCCGCGATGATCGGCCCTAATCCCACACCAATTCTTAGCGCCCACCAACTGGCATTGAGACGGCTATCGAAATCTCTCATCATTGGCCCCCGTCTAAGTGAGCCCTAATGCCGGTGTTCGGTTACAAACTTTCTTTCGGTAGACCGCGCTCGCCCGCCGGTCCGGAGTCAATTGTGGCCCTGTATCCGCGTTCATGGGAACATGGCTTGTAACCTTTTCCTTCTCGGCAGCTCTTTTATAGTGGGAGAACCATGGAACGCACTGGGATCCTCGATAGGGCGAGAATTGAAGGGTGGACTGACGAAGAGGTCGTTGAGCGGGTGCGGGCGGGAGAGACCGCCTTGTACGAAATCATCATGCGCCGCTACAACCAGCGCCTCTACCGTGTCGCGCGGGCCATTGTCCGCGATGACGGCGAAGCGGAAGACGTCATGCAATCCGCTTATATTCACGCCTACGAGCACCTTGGCCAATTTGAGGGTCGCGCACCATTCGCGGCATGGCTCACCCGGATCGCGGTGAATGAGGCTCTGTTCCGCCTTCGCAAACGGGGCCGACTCGATCAATTGGAGGATTCCGAAGCTGGCTATAGCACCGGAGCAAATATGGTTGAAACTTCTCCCGATCCTGAACAGATAACCACTCGAGCGGAACTTCGCCAGCTGTTGGAGGAGGCGATTCTCAATCTCCCAGAGCAATATCGCGTGGTGCTCATGCTGCGAGATATCGAAGAGTTGAGCACCGCCGAGACCGCGGATGCTCTGAGCCTCACGGAAGAGAATGTGAAGGTGCGTCTGCACCGCGGGCATGGAATGGTGCGCGCCTGGCTTCTCGCCCGGGTGGGCTCCAACGCCAAGGATGCGTTTCCTTTCATGGGCCTCCGTTGCGATAGAGTGGTCCAAAATGTTTTCGCGCAACTCGCCGCTTACGGTGGTAGTACCGCCATCCAGTAGTCGCATTCCGCGGTTGCCAACGATTTCTGCCCGGGAACAATTCATAAAGAACTCCGTGATACGCTGAAAGACTCTTTGGGAGAGTCAGGCGATGACACCGTGGGCAGGAAAATGGGCGCTCGTGACGGGAGCGAGCGCCGGAATCGGCAAAGCGCTGGCGGAAGAGCTGGCTCGCGGTGGAACGAATTTGGTTCTGACGGCGCGGCGGCGCGAACGCCTCGAAGAACTGGCGCAAAATCTCGCGGCGAAGCACAAAATCCAAACAAAGGTGTTCGCGGCCGACCTGGCGCAACCGGATGGGCCGGAGAAGATATTTCAATTCACAAAAGAGCGAGGAATCGAAATCGAACTGCTCATCAATAACGCGGGTTTCGGCGCTTATGGTGAATTTCCCGCTGTCGAAGCGCAAAGGCTCATCGACATGGTTCAAGTCAACTGCACGGCGGTAGTTCACTTGACGAGGCTCTATCTGCCCGAGATGGTGACGCGGCGCCACGGCGACGTGCTCATTCTTGCGTCGACCGCGTCGTTTCAATCCGTTCCCTATATTTCGACCTACGCAGCCACGAAAGCCTTTGACCTTCTCTTTGCCGAAGGACTCGCGGAAGAGATGAAACCTTACGGCGTGCGGGTGTGCGCGCTGTGCCCAGGATCGACCGAATCGGAATTCTCCGAAGTCGCCGGGCAAGCGCATATCTCCGCCACGCGAGCGAATCGAGAGACAGCAGAGAAAGTGGCGCGAACTGGCTTACGCGGGCTCGCGGCTGGCAAGAGCTATGTCATTTCTGGATTGGGGAATTATCTCGGCGTTCTCGGGCAAAGGCTTGTTTCTCGGCGTTTTGTGGCGCGCGTTGCGGCGCGCATGTTTAGACCCAAGAAGAAGTCCTGATTCTTGCGAAGAACCGCTGGAATCGAACCACGGTACGAAAGGCCAGTACAGGTTCGTCCATGGCTTCTGATTGAGTGGGGCTCCTCCAGGGAGCAATCTCGCCGACACGCGCCCGGTCCCGGGCACGTCTAAACTACTGTGAAACCAAAGCTTGCCATTGGAGAGACCGCCGCCCCAGGCCGCGCCGGGAACTTTTTGGGGATGGTACGGGAAATAGGGGAGAAGGCAGAGGACGCACGAACAGGCAGAAACGCCGTAGCAGGGGAGGCGAGGATCGCAGCTCAGGACAGAGACGAGCTTCTGTTGCGGCGTGCCGCGAAGGGGGACGAGGAGGCTTTTGCTCTTCTCTACCGGCGGCACCAGGGCGCTCTGTATCGGTTTGCATTGCGCATGACGGGCAGCGCCTGGGGGGCAGAAGAGATTGTGCAGGACGTCTTTATGACCCTGATACGCGAGCCGAAAAAATATGATCCGGAGCGCGGGACAGTAGGCGCGCTGCTCTTTGGGATTGCGCGCAACCGCGTGATGAAGCATTTGGAGCGGATCCCCCGAGAGGTTTCGCTGGAAGAGAAAAACGAAGACGGCACCGGCTCAGGTATCGTGTTGCAGGATAACTTCACTCCGGCGAAATGGGTTGAAACGCGGGAACGCATGCACCAGGTGAGAGCCGCTGTACTGGAATTACCGACGGAATTTCGCGAAGCCGTGGTGATGTGCGAACTGGAAGAGATGAGTTACGAGGAAGCGGCGCGGATGACCGGCTGCCCGATTGGAACGATACGTTCCAGGTTGCATCGCGGCCGGGCTCTGCTGCTGGCCAAGCTGGAGATGCTGCGCGACGTTCCTCGGCGCATGAAAGTGGCGAGGTGAACAAGTCTTGGAAACGTTTGGGAAACAGCAAATGAATTGCGAGCAACTGGAAGCCATCGTTATCGACCTCGATCGTGACGACATGCTGGACTCGCTGGAGAGATCGGCGGCGTTGGCGCACGTGAGCCATTGTCCGCGCTGCGCCGCTCTGCAGGAGTCCTGGCAAGCGGCGAAGCGGGAGCTGTTGCTGCTCAGCGAGGAAACTTTGGACGCGGCGGCCCCGGCGCGCGTCGAGATGCGGCTTCGGCAGGAGTTTCGCACACGCCATCGCACGCTGGCGGTACGGCGTGGAGCGACGGTGACGGCTTGGGCCCTGGCTGTCGCCGCCTTGCTTGTTGGTGCTGCGAGCTGGTGGAATTGGGAGCAATCGCGGCGTGCTGATGTAGCAAAACAGGTCGCGATAGCGCCGACTGCCCAGCCAATGAGCGCTGCGGCTTCAGGAGAAACAGAGGAGCCGGACAATCTTTCCGCAGGGATTTTAAGCGGAGATGATTTGGGAGACTTTACACCTCTGCCGGGCACAGCTCCGGACCTCACGGAACAGTCTGAGATTTTGCGCGTAAGAATGCAGCGCGGGTCGCTTGGTGCTTTCGGATTGCCCGTGAATGAACAGCGCGCGAGCGACTGGATCCAAGTGGATTTGCTGGTTGGAAACGATGGCTTACCGCAAGCCGTGCGGTTGGCGCAGGAAGAAAACTGAAACGAGATTGCCGCGTTGAACAAATCAACGCGGCCAGGGAGAGAAGAGGAGACGGAATGATGAACCTGAAAATGAAAACGTGTCTGGCTTTAGGCAGTGTTCTGGTGTTGAGCGCCATGGCGGTACAAGCGCAGCATCGTGGACCTGGCGGCCCTCCCTTCGGAGGCCCCATGGAGTTGATGGGCTTTGAAGGAATGCATGGTGGCAAAACGGTGACAGGTGCGCCGTTCTCCGCCACGGCTTCCTCAGAGACGACGCAAACGCTGCAAGATGGTTCCGTGATTCATCGGACTTCGCAAGTGACCATGTACCGGGACAGCCAAGGCAGGTCGCGTCACGAAGCGACATTCACGGGGGTCGGACCGCTTGCGGCATCGGGAACGCCGAAGACGATGGTGGCGATTTCCGATCCTGTCGCCGGTGTGCACATCATGTTGGATGCCCAGCAGAAAGTGGCGCACAAAATGTCCTTCCACTCGCACGGTGGCGGGAATGTGAACACTCAATCTTCATCGTCCTTCGCGGCCAAAATGCAGGCACGGGAGCAAAAGGAAGAGGCAGCTGGTTTGCTGAAGAAGGAATCGCTGGGAACGCAGGTCATCGATGGCGTAGTAGCGCAAGGAACGCGGACCACGCATGTTATCCCTGCCGGGCAGATTGGCAACGACAAAGCGCTGCAGGTGGTTTCCGAACAGTGGTATTCGCCTGATCTTCAGATCGTACTGAAGAGCACGCGGACCGATCCCCGCTTTGGAACCACAACGTACACTGTGACCAGCATTCAGAGGAATGAGCCGGCGGCCACGCTGTTTACTGTGCCTTCGGATTACACCGTGCAGGCAGGCGGCGCACGGGGCCACGGGTCTATGGCAGGTGCTCCGCCACCGCGGACTGACGAGTAATATATGGAGTCCTGCGCCAAACATTGCGTTTGAAGCAGGCTCTAACTTAACAACGATCTTCTCTCCTGAAGACGGTACGCCCCTTCCGCATCTGCCCCCATCAATGCGGAAGGGGCGTTGCCGTCTTTGGAGGATAAAACCATTCTTAATAAATAATCTAAACAACCTCGAGGACAAGATTTGCGCCGGTCTGCGGCGCTGGAGCGGAGTGTGTTAGTGTAACGCTTTAAAAGGGGCGGAAGGCCGGAAGAGGAAAACGATGGCAAAACCGAAAGTGCTGGCGACGCGGCCCCTGTTTCCCGCTGCGCAGGAGATCCTGAATGCGGGCTGCCAAGCGGAGTATTGGACAAAACCGGAAAGCATTTCGCGAGAAGAATTATTGCGAAAAGTGAAGGATAAAGAAGGATTGGTATGCCTGCTGACGGAGAGAGTGGATTTGAGCTTGCTGAACGCGGCGCCCAAATTGCGGATTGCGGCGAATGTCGCGGTGGGATTCGACAATATCGACGTGGCCGCGTGCACCAAGCGCGGCGTGGTAGCGACCAATACGCCGGGAGTACTGGATGAAACCACCGCGGATTTCGCGTGGACCCTGCTGATGGCGGTGGCAAGACGGCTTGGAGAAGGAGAGTCGCTGGCTCGCAGCGGCAATTGGAAGGGCTGGGACTTGGATCAGCTCGTAGGGACCGATGTATGGGGCAAAACGCTGGGGATCGTCGGATTCGGGCGCATCGGAAAAGCCATGGCCCGGCGGGCGAACGGATTTCAGATGAAAGTGGTTTATGCCGACGCGATCCGGGCGCAAGAGGCGGTCGAAAAGGAACTGCATGCGACGTATCGCGGGATGAACGACTTGCTTGCGCAATCGGATTTTGTGAGCGTGCATGTACCGCTCTTGCCGGAAACACGCGGGCTGTTCGATGCGCCGAGATTTTTCCGGATGAAGCCGACAGCGTTTCTGATCAATACCTCGCGTGGACCGGTGGTTGACGAAGCCGCGCTGGTGCACGCGCTCGAAAGCGGCAAGATTGCGGGAGCGGCACTGGACGTTTTCGAGAACGAGCCGTTCATCCATCCGGGGTTGAAAAGGCCCAACGTGGTGCTTGCGCCGCACATCGCGTCGGCGTCCATTGAAACGCGGACGAAGATGGCGTGCATGGCGGCGGAAAATGTCGTAGCCCTCTTCAAGGGACAGCGGCCGGCGAATATGCTGAATCCAGAAGTGCTGAAAGCAAAATAAAAAAGTGTTGACGACTCTCGTATGGCGGAACTGAAGCAATTTGCCCGCCGGATTTTCCACGAAACCATTTCGGCGATTGATATTCCCGAGGCGATGCAGAGAAAACTGCGGCGCGAGGGAACGGTGTTGCATCTCGAAGAAATGCGTGCCGACCTGAGTGCTTTCAAAAGCATACGCGTGATGGCGATGGGTAAGGCGGCGCACCGAATGGTGGAGGGGTTTGCCATTTTGCTTGGCGGAAGCGTCCCGTTTGAGGGGATTGTTTCGGCGCCAACGGCGCCATTGCGCGCCGTGGAAGGGATGCAGTACTTCGTTGGCGGGCACCCGACACCCGATGAGCAGAGCTGGAAAGCCGGGGAAGCGATTGTTGCGTCGTTGAGGAAATGCAACGAAAAGACGATTGTATTTTTTCTGTTGTCGGGCGGAGGATCGGCGCTTGTCGAGCTGCCGTTGGATGCGCGGCAAAGGCTGGAAGACGTGCGGCAACTGCACCGTGCGCTGGTGACGTGCGGAGCGCCGATCGAGGCGATGAACACTGTTAGAAAGCATGTTTCGGCCGTAAAGGGCGGAAGGCTTGCAGCAGCTGCGGGACGCGCGACGAAGATTACGCTGGCGGTAAGCGATGTGCCCGTTGGAAAAGAATCGGCGCTGGCCTCCGGGCCGACGCTGCCGGACCCGACGACGATTGCAGATGTCCAACGAGTCATCGCAGAGTTTTCGCTTGGGGAAAAGTTGCCCCCTGCGCTTTTGCGATGGCTGAGCGAAGGAAAGATGCCGGAGACTCCGAAAGAGGATCACGAAGCATTCCGCAACGCACATTTTTCGCTGCTGCTTGGGCTGGATGATCTGTTTCATCCCGCACATCACGCCACAGAAGCGAAGGGTTTTCTGGCGTGCTGCGACAACACCACGGATGATTGGCCCGTTGAGAAAGCGGCAGATTATTTATTGGAACAACTCCAGCAAGTGCGCAAAGCGAATCCCGGGCAACGGGTGGCCGTGATTGCGGATGGAGAAGTGAGTTCCCCTGTGAAGGGCAAAGGCGTTGGCGGGAGGAACGGCGCGTTTGTGCTGGCTTGCGTGGAAAAAATTGCAGGAAAGAAAATCGCGGTGCTCAGCGCGGGCACGGATGGAGTGGACGGAAACAGTCCGGCGGCGGGGGCGGTAGCGGATGGGGAAACCTTGGAGCGTGGGCACGCGATTGGATTGGATGCGCGGCACATGTTTCAAGAGAGCGACTCGTACAGTTATTTTGGGCGGCTTGGAGACACGATCGTGACGGGGCCTACAGGGAACAACTTGCGTGATTTGCGGATTTTGCTCGCGGAACCCTAAGTAATGAGGCAAGAAAGCAAGCAAACGTGCAATGAAAAGAAGAAAAACAATTCTTACACAAGGATCGCTGAGTACACAGAGCGCGTAGAGAATACAGAGAATTCTGGGCACTGATCCAATCGCCGCTTATATTTTGAGCGCGGCAAATTATTGTTTTGGTGGCGGAATGCGCGTCTCGATCGTTTTGAGGCGGGTGTTCATTTCCTGCATCATATGTTCGATCCGGTCTAGTCGCTTGGCGACGGTGCCTTGATCGCTGCCTGGCGCGCTCGTTTCTGCCGAGCCTTCGCCTTCCCCTCCTTCTTCGCCAGCCATCGCGCCAATGCCTCCCGCAGGCCTTTTCAAGCGAGCAATCTGGCGTTCAATTACCGGAGCCATTTCGATGCTGAGATCGGTGCTCTTCAGCAGCGCCTCAAGAGCTGGAATGGCCGACACATCGCCTCGGGCGCCAAGCGCGAAAATGGAAGCAAAACGGATAGGAAATTGAGGCTCGTTAAGATAAGAAGCGAGCCGCTCCGTAATCTCTTTGTTGTCTTTCTGAAGATGAGCCAGGCTCGAAATGGCGGCGGTGCGCGAATCGATAGGCTTTCCCGCGGCGGACCATTCGAGAAGCAGCGGCACAGCCTTATCATCGCCGAGAGCACCCATGGAACGAAGCGCGGCGTTGCGTAGGAATCCATCCGGAGAATCGGCGGCAACAGCGGCGTCGAGCGTAGCGAGCGCGCCGGGAGTTTTGAGGCGGCCTACTGCTTGAAGAGCCGCCGCGCGTGCGCGGAAGGAACCGTCATCCGCAGCGATAGAGTTCAGCTTGGCTACGACGGCCGAGTCGTCCTTGAAATTGCCGAGGGCTGAAACGATCCGAGCGCGCACCGCGGGTTCCTTGTCGGCGTTGAGCGCATCGAGGAGTTGCTTCGATGCGGAAGCGCCGCCCAATCGGCCGAGAGCTTCAGCGGCGTTGGCCCGAATGCCCCAGGCCTTGTCGTTGCGAAGAGCGTCGCCGAGTGCGGCGACGATATCGTCATCGGCTTTCAGTTTGGCAAGAGCGGCAATGGCATCGGCGCGGTCGCCCAACTCACCGGCGTTCTTCAATTGATAGAGCCACTCCTTTTTTTCTTTGTGAAAATCGGCGGATTTGAGGATCTGGCCACCTTTATCGAAAAGAACCATCAAGGGAGCGGATTCCGCGGGAAAAGTGAAGACTTCAGATTCCTTCGTCACGGTAATCGTAAAAAGCTTCGGACCCGAAGCGGTAGTGATTTCGACTTCGGTGGGAATCGTGAAGAGGCCGACGCTGCCCTCCACTTTCTGCGTTTGTTTGACGGTGAGCGCGACCTCGCGCTTGGCGGCATCGTACGTATAGCTGAGATCAAACTTGGGGGCCCCCGCTCCGTACAGCCACTGGTCGAAGAATTGGTCGACGTCGGTGTGCGTGGCCTCTTCGATAGCCTTCGAGAGATCGGCGGTTACGACGTTCTTCCCACGATTCACCTCGAGGTAATGTTTCAACCCACGATAAAAGGCATCCTCGCCAAGCCGGTGACGGAGCATATACAGAACCCAGCCGCCTTTGGTGTAGGCATTGCCGTCAAACTCGCTGGAATCATGGAAGTCAAAGCGAACGATGGGTTTGCTGTAAACATTGGTTTGCGCAAACCAACCGCGGGCGGCTTCCCACCTGTCGTAGTCAGCTTGGTCTTTGCCAAAGTGCGCCTCGGACCAAACCGTCTCCATGAAAGTGGCGAAACCTTCGTTGAGCCAAATATCGCCCCAATCCTTGCAAGTGACCAGGTCGCCGAACCACTGGTGGCCCAACTCGTGGGAGATGAGATCGTCTTCGCCCGTCGGGTATTCTGGAACCAGTTTGGGATTTCGGAGCGAAGTACTCGTGTTGGTGGTGGCGCTGGAGTTTTCCATGCCTCCGGCGACAAAGTCATCGACCATGGATTGCGCGTACTTTTCCCAGGGATAGTCGACACCGAGTTTTTGGCTGAAAAGATCGATCATCTGGGGAGTACGGTCGTAATTGATGGAAAGGCGGTCGCCGCGGCCTTTGGGAGCGTAATAGTCGACGGGAAGACCGCGCCAGGAATCCTTCACTTCGTCGAGTTCGCCCGCGACCACCGTGATGAGATAAGTCGAGCTCGGCTGGGATTCACGCCAGGTCCAGGTCTTCAACCCATTGCGCGGCTCGGAAATGCCGATCAATTTTCCGTTGGCAACCGTGATCCAGGTATCAGGCACGGTGAGAATCGTTTCCGTGGTGAGGCGATCGTTCGGGTAATCGTAGGTTGGAAGGTAATAATGCGTGTCCTCGGATTCTCCCTGGGTCCAGACTTGTTTTGGACGATCGGGATAGTCTTTGTCCGGAAGGATAAAATAAAGGCCCTTGGTGGGCTTACCCTCGTACCGAATGTTGACTTCGAATTTTTCGCCGGCATGCGCGGGTGAAGATAGCGGAATGATGAGCTTGTCATTCGCAGTCTCGAATTTGGCATGGGACTTGTTGACCGTAACGCTTTCGATGGTGAGCCCAGCGGAATCAAAAACGATTTTCGAAGTGGAGTCGCGCAGGATGATGAGCGTGTGCGTAACGTCGCCGATAACCTTTTTCTGATCGAGATCGAAGCGCAGTGCGATGCGCGAGTGTTGCAGATCGTAATCGCGGCTGGGAGCGTAGGGCTCGTCGGCGCGCAGCTGGAGCGCGACGAAAAAAATGGCAAGTAGACCGACGATGGCAAAAGGCTTCCTGCGATAGCGCGGACGACAAACCTTTGCAAGGATTGAAACATTCATTTGGTCTAGCTCCTCTGGAAAGTGTGCCCTGCCCGCTCGAGAGTGGAGACGGCTGCGGCCAGATTTTCGGAGGCCACAAGCAGGTAATCCGTGTCGAACGTGGTGACGACCAGCAAGCTGATCTTTGAAGCGGCGAGGGGACCGGCAAGCGCAGCCAGCACACCGACTTCTGACAATACAAAAGGACCGTGCACTTTGATGACGCGCCAGCCGCCTTGGGACTGCACCCCGGCAGGAACGCGAGAATCTTCAACGATGATCGAGAGCTCGTCGCTGGTGCGCGTGATGGAAAAGAAAGAACCTTCCGTGGCCCACGCGGGAAGCTCCGCACGCGGCGAAAGCCCCACAATGGTGAAACTCTCCGGCAAAAGCGATAGCTGAAAGTGGCGCATGGAAAGGCTCATCTTTTTACAGGAGACTCCTAACCATGCCGCCATCCACGGCGATGGAAGTTCCGTTCACGTAGCTGGCGCGCTCCGAAGCGAGGAACGCCACGACGGCGGCGAACTCTTCAGGCGTTCCGATACGGCCTGCGGGAATCTGGCGCGTCCAATCGGCGAAGACAGCGTCTGCCTGAGATCCCGTGCGAGCGGAGATGGCGGCGGCAAGGTCGTCGAGTCGAGCAGTGCGGATGTATCCGGGGCAAACGTTGTTGACGGTAATTCCAAACTGGGCGTATTCATTCGCGAGCGTACGCGCCAAACCGGTGACAGCGGCGCGAATGGAATTAGATAGCAGCAAGCCATCGACAGGTTGCTTTACGGCCGAGGACGTGATGGTGATGAAGCGTCCCCACTTATTTTTTTGCATGCGTGGCAGCGCTTCTTTGGCAAAGAAGACGGTGCTCATCAGAACAAGGTCGACGGCAGAGCGCCAGTCTTCCGGATTTGTGTCCGCAAACATTTTGGACGGCGGACCACCGGAATTCGTGATGCAGATATCGAGGCGCCCGAAGCGATCTTCAACCGTCGCAACGAAATGTGATATCGCGGCAGGGCTCGTGACGTCCACAGATTCGTGGAAGACTTCCCGCCCAGTGGTTTTCTGGATGTGCGCGGCGGCTTGTTCTAGTTCGGCGGCGCTGCGGGCACATATGCCGACGCTGGCGCCTTCACGCGCGAGTTCCTCCGCGACGGCTCGGCCAAGTCCCTTGCTGGCAGCCGCAACGATTGCTACTCGGCCTTGCAGGCCTAGATCCAATTTTGCTCCCTATTCAAACTTTGCATGGTCTCGCGAAAAACGCGGTGCGTCAAATCTTCCGGCTTGATGGCGCTGGTTGCCTGGGATGAGTGTTTGGAGAGCTCGCGGTTCCTTCTGTCAGGTAAGCGGCCGGTCTGTATCCCTTGGCAGGTGACGCCCCCCGTTTTCTTCTAAACGTTGCTTCTAAAGACTTTAGCATTCCTGTAAGTTCATTAGAATCACAGCATCTGCGGACGGTCTGGTAAGTGTTGATTCTACGGAGCTTACGATTCCACCAAAATTAGGCAGTATTACGTTGCGAATGGGCACCCAGAACGCAGCAGGCTCATGCTCAAACCGCGGAAACTTAAAACAAAAATGGCAGCCAGTGGCTGCCATTTTTTGCAGAATTTCCCAGCCACAAGAATACTCCTGCTGGAGAGTTCGTTCAAGAGGCAAATTGGGCTGTATCTGAATTGTGTGCCGCGAGAGCATTCCTAATTCCGACAGCATAGGTGGCCCGGATCGTTCGGGAAGAATCAGCCTCTCCGTGATGGATATACTGCTTCATCCTGGGTGGTGACAGGCCGGCTGCTATTTGCTAGCCGCGACTGTCCCGTGAGAAGCGACAAAGGCGCGGGCATGAGCGAGTTGTGGAAGATCCGAGTCTGCGGATTTCCAGGCTGACAAGAAGTCGGCATACTCCGCCGCGGCTGCGGTGGTGTCGCCAGCCTGTTCGCTAGCTAGCGCGATGCCATAGAGTGGATAACCAGAGTGCGGCCGTTCGACGAGCGCCGCCTCGAAGGCGGCCTTGGCGTCTTTCCAGTCCGATGCGGCCATGAACGCAGCGGCTTCCGTTTCGCCGACGGGGCGGATGTAGGCGGGAGGCTCGCGATAGCCCAAAGCCTTTTCATCGCGCGCGGCAAGTGCATAGAGCTTTTTCGCTTCGTCAAACTGCCCCTTGACCATCAACAATCCGGCGCGCAATTCGAGAGACATGATGGAGAGGTTGGCAATGAGCGGCTTGGGCTGCGCGTCGGGTAGGATCTGAAGTTTAGGCGGGCCCGCGTTCGCCGGTTTTTTGTCCTTTTCTTTGTCTTTTGCTTCGTCGTCTGCCTTGAGTTGCTCGGAGATTCGCCACAATCCCGCGTCGAACTCGGCCGACGCGGCCTTTGCTCTGGAGGGGGCTTTTTCTTCGAGAGCTTGCATCCCCGAGACAAAACTTTCGAGCTGTGTTCTCAGAAATTTTAGATTTGGCAGCGAGTCGGCGGGATCGCTGTTCTTGAGCAGCTCCGAAGCCGTGTTCCAATCGGCGGCGCGGAGAGCCACAGGAAGACGAGGATCGAGCCGCGACATCCCATCGCGGGTCGACCGGATGTAGAGCGTATTTTCCAGTTCGCCGCGCGCAGACCTGGCTTTGCCGGAGAGCGCCGTAGCCTCGTCCAATTCGCCGGCTTCCATCAAGTTCGCAATGGCGTACATCAAATTGTGCACGTAGTTCCAGTCGTCATCCACCTGCACGTGTTGGGCCCGCATATATGCTTCATCGGCCTTCATCGAGGCTGCAAAGGCCTCTTTTGCGCGGGCGTAATCGCCGACTCGATAGAAGATATGGCCCGGCATGTGAACCATGTGCCCGGAAGTGGGGGCGAGGCGGCCGAGGATTTCCGCGCTGTGAAGGGCTTGCTCGGGATGCAGGCTTGGCTCGACGGCGTGAATCCAATAATGATTCGCCGCGGAATTTTCCGGATCCTCTTTCAACACGCTCTGCAAAATCGCGTGTTCCTCTTTTTCGCCGGCGCGCGGTTGATCGTCATCGTCATAGCCGTCGCCGAGCGCTTCGGCAAGAAAAATTCGGGCTTGCAAGTCTTTGGGGTTGTTCTTTACGAGTTTGCGATAAATTTGAACTTCCTTCGAATCTCTTCCGCTTGTGTCTTCTTTCCCGGATTTTTCCGCGGCTTCGGCGGCCGCGCTCGCCTCGATGTACAGGCGCTCCGCTTTGCTGGCATGGTTTTTCAGGCTGATCGCTTTCTCCAGCGCCTGATTCGAATAGAATTTCGAGTTGCTGTGGCTAAACTTCTCCGCCTGATAAATTCCCCAGTAGCACATAGCGCAACTAGGATCTATGCGGACACTTTGTTCGAAGGCACGCACGGATTCGTAATTCCAAAAGTCATGGAGCAAGTTCAAGCCCTGGTCAAACCATTCTTGTGCTTCGGGACTCGCGGTAATGTGAATGTGGGCGTTGCCGATGCCGGTGAGTTTCTGCGGAGGAGGCAGCTTTTCGGGTGAAACTTCCTCGCGCATGTCCATCGCGTGAGAGCTCATTGCGCTCTGCGCGACGATGCGCGGTGCGGAGGCGGCGACCAGAAGTGCAGCAAATGCTGCGGAGGCAGTCAGCTTTCGGAGTGAGCAAATCGGTTTCAATGCGAGTTTCGGCAAGACTTCCTCCAGGACGAGCGAGTCTCTGCCATTCTAGACGAAAACGCGGTTGCACGTGGATTCGAGAAGCTGCGGGCTCTCTTCTCTGAAGTTTGTTTGCGCGGGAAGCGCCCAGGCGCTAAGATGCAGGAAATTTCCTGCCAGTGGAGGTCTCGATGAAGCGAATTGTGCAATCATTCGGAGTATTAGCGTTACTTTTTTTTGGGGCTGGCCGTGCGAACGCTCAGCAAATTGGCAAATACGTGCCGATCCCGGCGGGTTCGGACGCGGACCACGCGCTGACAGAAATCAACGGAACCGCCGATCCGTCGCAAAAGCTGGCGCTCATCGATAAATTTTCATCGAGCCTGGGCCAAGGGGACATGGCCATTGTGGCTGACGACCTCTACGTGAATTATTACATCGCGCAAAAGAACTACGACAAAGCATTCGAGTACGGCGACAAGCTCTTCGCGCTCGATCCCGACAATCTTACGAATGACGTGAATATGGTTCGCGCGGCCAGCGAAAAAGGGGACGGCGAAAAGGTTGCGGTGTACGGCGAAAAATTGCCCGGCATACTGCAACGCTTCAAGGACTCGCCCGCACCGGCAGGCGTCGACGCAGAATCCTGGCAGCGGCAAAAAGCCGCGATACTCGAAAGCAATAAGGACAATGTCACGTACATCGAGGAAGCGCTGTACATGGTGGATTATCGAACGCCCACGGCTGCCAAGCGCGCTGAACTGTTGACGCACTTTGCGCAAGTCTTTCCGGATTCGCCATACGCTAATCAAGCACTCGGGGTAGCCGCGACATCCTATCAGCAGGCACAAAACATACCGAAAATGCTTGAGGTGGCGAATGGATTGCTTACAAAGGATCCGAACAACATAGGAATGCTGCTGTTGCTTTCCGACTATTACAGCGACAAGGGGGAGCAACTCGATAAGGCAGAATCCTCGGCGAAGAAGGCGATTACCCTGTTGGGGAGCGCTCAGAAGCCGGAGGGTGTGACCGATGAACAATGGCAGCAGCAGCTCTCGTTGCAGAAAGGGCTGGCGCTCAGTTCTCTGGGCCAGGTTGAAATTGAAAAAAAGGATAATGCGCAAGCCGTAGAGAATTTTGAAGCCGCTGCGCCACTGCTGAAGCCAAACGAAGGAAGCTATGGGAGAAATCAATACCGGCTTGGCTTTGCTCTGCTGAATTTGAAGAGGAATGCCGAGGCCAAGGAAGCATTCACGCAATCGGCATCGGTGAATAGTCCGTATAAGCCATTGGCACAGGCAAAGTTGAAAACCTTCGTGGGAGCTTCGAAGCACTGATCGCGCAGATGAGACGAACTACGGAGCAGGGACCGACAAAGTTCACGCCGCCAGCGGCATTCTGGATAATTTATTGGACCGCTGGGCGAATCCAAGAGTGATGAAACGGCATCCAATGGGTGTGATTTACTACGGATAAGGTGAATACAGTCGCGGACGAATACCTGTTCGCTAGGAGAGAGCTATGGCAGAGATTGCAACGTTTGGGGCAGGATGCTTTTGGGGAGTAGAAGCGGCCTTTCAGCAGGTGCCGGGGGTAATCGAGACGGCCGTCGGATATAGCGGCGGCGAGACGCCGAATCCCACGTACAAAGACGTCTGCACGGACGAGACAGGGCACGCCGAAGTAGTGCAGGTGACGTTCGATCCAGCCAGAGTGACCTTCGAGCAACTGCTGGACGTGTTCTGGAAGGCGCATGACCCGACGCAGGTAAACCGGCAGGGACCGGATTTTGGCACGCAGTATCGCACGGCTATTTTCTTTCATTCGGCGGAGCAAGAAGCCATCGCCGAGAGGGCGGTGGCGGCGCTGGAAGCGAGCAGCAAGTTTAAGCGGCCGATCGCCACGGAAATCACGCCAGCGGCGACCTTCTATCGCGCGGAGGAATATCACCAGAAGTACCTGCAGAAGCGCGGAGTGGCATCCTGCCACTTCTAAATTGCACACATACTCAAAAAATCCAAAGGGCCGAACACAAATGTCCGGCCTTTTTGTTGTGGCTCTCACAGATCATCAAGCGGAAAATGGCGGAGAGGGTGGGATTCGAACCCACGGTACGGTTTCCCGTACGCTCGCTTTCGAGGCGAGTACTTTCAACCGCTCAGTCACCTCTCCGCAATGGTGGCAGGTTCCATCGTAGCAAGGCTTCCGGCTTCGGGCAATCCAGCGTTGCGACAGGTCATGATCGCATTCCCTTTATTAGGCTGAGGTCAGAACTCGCGAGATAACATGAGACTTAACATAGTTGGATCTCGCTTGGGATTTACCGCCGGGTGGCGAAGAAGGATTGGAGGAGGGATGCGCAGTCCTCGCTGAGGATGCCGGGAACGACCTCTACCTGGTGATTGAGACTCGCATTCGTGAGGACTTCGAAGCAGGAACGGACGGCACCGCCCTTGGGATCGTCAGCGCCGTAGACGAGGCGGGGGATGCGGGCTTGAATGATGGCGCCGGCACACATGCTGCAGGGCTCGATCGTGACGTAGAGTGTGGTGCCGGCCAGCCGATAGTTCTTGAACGATCGAGCCGCTTCGCGGATCACGATGACTTCGGCGTGGGCCGTGGGATCGCAGTCCCGGATAGTGCGGTTGCCGGAGCGAGCCAGAATATTGCCGCCGTGAACGATGAGAGCTCCGATGGGGACTTCGCCAGCTGCGGCCGCAGTGCGGGCTTCCTCAATGGCGAGTTGTATGAATACAATGTCGGCGTCCATTTTTAATGAAAGGCTTCGGGTGAGGATAACATGGTCGAAGTTCAGCATACCAACATGCCCGATGGCGCCGCATTGGTCGTAACCCGCAACTCAACACAACGGGACAGATCCGATCGCAATTGTGGCTCCATGCCTTTGGCGGCCGCCTGCACGGAGAAAAAGAAGCCAGGATTTGCGGGCTGGTTGCTTGACAATTGGGGAGGGGACAAACAAACTACGCTCAGGCGGAAGCGCTTGGTGCGAGCGCCACAAATCGATTTTTTTGGAAATTGCTCCTGATTGTGAGCAACCAGAGGAGCGACCTCGAGATCTTCTGAAGAAACCTGAATGGAACTCCGAAAAGATCCCATCACACAAAGCTGGATTATATTGGGCCACCGCGAAGTCGGGGGCGAATCCCTATCCGAATGCCCGTTTGAACCGGGAAGGATTGACAAATTAAAGCCGATCATGAGTTGGCCCGCCGAAGGACCGTGGCAGGTGCGCGTCGTGCCTCATCCTGACCCACTGTACCGTGTGGAAGGAGATCCCGGACGCCTAGCTGAGGGAATGTACGACAAGATGGGACCGCTCGGAGCGCACGAGGTTGTCGTGGAAACCCCGAGCCATGACAAGCGGATGACGCAATTCAGCGATGAGGAGATTGAGCGGGTGTTGTGGGTCTGGGGCGTGCGGATCGCCGATTTGAAAAAGGATGCGCGTTTCAAATACGTAAGCGTCTTCAAGAATCATGGCGTGGCGGCTGGAGAAGAGTGGCCTCACGCGCATTCCGAAGTCACGGCAACGATTTTTGTCCCCCGGCGAATCAAATATGAGCTGCATGCTTCGCACGAATGGTTTAAAGACAAAGAACGCTGCATTTTCTGTGATTTCGTCAGACAAGAGGAAAAACAGGGAAAGCGGATCGTGGATGTGCAGGGAGACTACTACGCTCTCTGCCCGTATGCATCGCGCGTTCCCTATGAAGTTTGGGTGATGCACCGGAAGCACAATCAGCTGTTCGAGCAGCCGCGGCCCGGCTCGAACCGCAAGCAACTGGCGGCGCTGCTAGGACGCGTGCTACGCCGGTTGGATAAAGTAGCGCCAGCCTATCATTTGGTGGTGCATACAGCGCCAAACACCAAGAGCAAGAAGGGCGAATTGGCGGGCTATTGGAAAACGCTGGCGGAAGACTACCACTGGCACATCGAAATTCTGCCGATCGTGGAAAAGCGGAGCAAGTCCTACAGCATCAAAGAGGTTTACTTCAACGGGGAACTGCCGGAGCAAGCGGCCGCCCACTTACGCGAGCTGGACCCTAATTCATGAAGTCGTCGATTTAGAGACGCGCGGAAGAATCGCGAGTTTGGCCACCAATCATTCATGCAAAATGCAGCTCTGCGAAAAGCGCGAATGATTCATCCAACATTTTTTTTCCACATGAGCCACGCTCGACGATCCATGGATGTGAGCACGCAACAAGAATGCCAAATGTATAATAGATAGTTTTTGAATATATGAGTAAATGGATACGGGTGTCTGCTCGGAGGGAGCAATCCCGCCGAGATAGGGATAGCGAGGCGGCGTACGGCATCGCAATTGGTAGTGGATATGGCCGGACTGAAACCACAAAGTATGGTATAGCGCTTTAGGAAACACGCTAGATTTGCTACCCCGCATACTTGTTTACAGCGGCTAAGTGCTGTACTATCTTCACGCTTCTGAGTCGCGGTTCCTCCCAGCACTCGATCGGCGGCTTCGAAAATCCAATTTTCGATGTCGAGGTGTCAAGATGTGGAAAAAAGAAGACGGAAAACCCCAAGGAGTACCCGAGATTTCCACAGTGCCTGCGGGTGTTCCAAGCACGCCGAGTTCAAGCTCGTCCCCAATCCGTGAGACCCCGAAAACTGTACCAGTCTCTGGGACCGCGGCCGCCTGCATTAGCCAAGGAATCAAAATCAAGGGCGAAGTGACGGGGAGCGAAGATCTCTTTGTCGACGGCCAAGTGGATGGAAAGCTGAGCCTTACGAATGGGAGCTTGACCATCGGGCCGAACGGGCACGTCAAAGCCGACGTGACCGCCCGCGAAGTGATTGTTCGCGGCAAGGTAGAGGGAAAAGTTTCCGGACGCGACAAAGTGCAGCTTTGGAGCACCGGGCAAGTTACTGGGGAGGTGCAAACCGATCGGCTGGCGATTGAAGACGGCGCCATGCTGCGCGGAAGAGTTGAAGCGGGAAAACAGCCTGGCAAGTCCGGGGAAGCCCATGCGGCGGCCGCAGGGGCGGCCTCGACTTCCGGAGGGAAGTCGCTGTCTGTAAACTCCGGAACGGCGGCGGATTGATCCATGAGTTTCCTGCATAAACTTGGGATTGGCATTGGAAGTGGAACAGGACGCGAGGTTTCTCGTCCGATACCCCAAAATGGACGAGCGCACAATGTGGTCCCAGTCCCTGCGGTAGGTTCAATGCGTCCGCCGGAAGCGCCTGGCTCGACGCGCATTTCGAATGGACTGAAAGAGCTTTTGTGGAATCTGGACGGACTCGGACGCGGGACATTGCTCGATTTGGGTCCGGCATGGCAAACCACGCTTAGTTTTTTCATTGAGCGCGGTTTCCGAGTGTCATCGGAAGACATTCTGCGGGAGTGGAAGGATTTCCTAAAAGAAGAAGAAGTGCGGCTGAACGACGCGGGCGTCATTTCCGACAATGTGGACATGACTCCGGCGGGGCGCGCGGGGAGATTCCTCGAATCCAATTTGCAGTATGCGCGAGCCTCGTTTGATGCGGTTCTGGTTTGGGATCTGCTGGATTATCTGGAGCCGGCGCTAGCGAAGCAAGCAGTGGCGAATTTGACGGAGCTGCTGCGTCCGGGTGGAGTTGTATTCGCGCTATTCCACAGCAAGAAGCCAGACGGATTTCAGCGCTACCGTATCGCGGATTCGAATTCGCTGCAGATTATTTCGGCGAGTATGCTTTGCCCGGCGCAGAAGGTCTATCAGAACCGGGAAATTCAGGATTTGTTCAGTCGATTCCGCACGATGAAATCGTTCGTGAGCAGGGATCAACTTCGCGAAACGCTCTTCATAAAATAGCTGGCTAACACCCAGGAGAAATCGTCGGCCTGAGGAATTAGTGTGTCCCCCGACTTTTGCTTGTTAAGCCAGCCCGCACGGCCGATCTTGAATCCACTTTGTATTGCCGAGCATCGCCCCCATACCAGCTCGTAGCTTGCGAGAAGCCTGTTTCCAAGGCGCAGACGCGCATACCCAATAAGCTGACCCGCCGGACAAATAGAATCGCCGCGGAATAACGCGTTGTTTGGCTGTGAATTTGGCAACGCCAGTACAGTAGGAAGCCGCCGCTCTGAATCCTAAATAGCCTTCTGGCTCTCTGAAACGATTCCAAACTAACGGCCACTACACTTATGACCATGGTCCGTGCCCAATCGCATTTCGATACGCTTCGGTTGCCGCGGTAAAGCGATCTCAGCAAAGGAAAAACCCGCGCGGCCTTCAACCAATTCACAACCGCTTGCCTCGTTCGACGAAACCGCAGGAGGAGAATTTCGGTTCCGCGATTGCAGGAGCGGCCCTAAGGAGGATCAAGAATGAGCGACACAAAACCCAGGGCATCCATAAGTCTGCCCAGTGACTTCTTTTTCGGGGAACTTCGCGCAGATCACAAATTGGTTCCCCCTCCCGCAACGCCCGCGCCACTTGGCCCACTGGGCGCATTTGTAGGGGACTGGGTCGGCAACGGCTTCAATACCATCTTCCGGCCGGATAGCACTACCAGCCCGACGACACTCCCGAATCCAGTTCCGCCGGCGCCTCCGCACGACAATATTCTCGAGCTGAACCTCACCTCCGAGACTCTCTCGTTTTCGAAGAGCCTGGGTTCGGTCCCGAATCGCGGCACGGGGGCACAGCCGGACGCCTCGCTCAACGGCGTGCCTTATGTGCAGAGCATCAACGACATTACGATACATGGTGAGAGTGTGGGGATCCATTTCGAGCCCGGAATTTGGATTCATGTGCCCGCGACAACCATCCCACCACTCGGGGAGACCGTCACGCGCATGGCCTCCATTCCTCACGGGGCGACTATCGAGGCTCAGGGGCTTGTACTTCCGCCAAAACCTGGGCCACCCACAATCGCTCCGGTGGACATCACGCCAATCATCAATGCGACGAACGCTCCCATCAAGTTTCCGAGCCAGACCGCCGCTAACGCCAACACGCTGAGAATCCCGCAAGATTTAAGCCCATTTATCACACGCGGGACTATCACTCAGGCTATGTTGGACGATCCCAATTCATTACTGCGCGCTCAAATCAGCAAGCAAATCATCACCAGCACAACCACCATCTTCATTTCCACGGCTCCCCCTCCGCCCGTCGGGCTTTTCGGCGGCGGAACGGACAACATCGCGTTTCTGCTGGGCCAACCCGCAGTCCCACCCCCAGCGCCCAACGCTCAGGCCACCCGGATGACCGCGGTCTTCTGGATTGAAACTGTCCAAGAGGTCATTCTGGTGCCGCCGCTGAACAAAGGTCAGCAGTTCGTGATCAAAGCCAAACCAAGTATTCCCGGGCAGCGCGTGGCGAGGTTCGCCGGCGTAGCGCCGTTTGACCTGGATGTGCCGCACAAACTCACGCTCACGTTTACGCAAATTCAATACACGCAAACGGTGTTCCTGAACTTCAATGGACTCACTTGGCCGCATGTCTCGGTGAACACGCTGGTTCCAGCGGACGATATCATTGTGCCTCCCTCCGCATGGACGTGAGGTGTTTCGCCGTTTTCCGCGGCGGCCTCGCCACACGTATGCCAGTCCTGCGACGAGCTAAGAACTTGCCGCTGAGACATTTTTTCAACTTAAGGAAATCCCATTCTTCGTTTGCAATTTACGAAACGAGGTAGTACATCGGAGACGAGAGCTCGAGGAGCTCCGGAGGGGACATGACTCCACCGGGCTTAGAGCTGAAATAAAGCTGAACACGCCGCTCTTGCGGTGAGAATGCTCGCGAAACATACGCGAATTTAGCGCGCTTTGCAGACAACGCAGCAAAACAAAGAAATGGGGGAACCGGCGGGTTCCCCCATTTCATTTTCTAAATTCTTTTCCACGCTAGTGGTGCGCCGGCGCGACATGGTGATGATGGCGACGGTGTTTGCGGTGCTTGCGGCGGTGCCGGTGATAAGAAGAATCCGGGCTCGAGGAATGTGATTGGCTGTTGCCGGCGGTTGCTGCAGGAGTTGGCTGTGCTTGTAACAACATGGATTGCGCAGGAACGAAAAGCGCTGGCGCTGCCGCCAGCAGAATGAGACGAAAAGTACGCTTCACGATATATCTCCCAAGGAACAGAAATCCCCTGTGAACCTATTGGAACATAACAAGGTGAGGAAGTCGCCAAAATTTTACCCGATGGTTATCCGTGAAACAGAAAGAAATGGGAGGCACGAGAGGGGTGCCAGGCGCGCGGAGGGGTGCGCGCCCGGCGTTAGCAGGGCTGAGCAGGGAACTTATCCACCAAACTTCAGAGATTCTAGCCAGCGAATCGCTTCCCGCTGGTTGGCGATGATCTGGGCCTGCCAGAGAAGAGCGACCGACATGAATCCCATGGTGACGACACAGACAGTAAGAACAATTCCCATAGTAGATTCCGAGGCTGGAATGTGGAGCTTGCGAATGAGCCATGCCATGGTAGGGGTTCTCCTAGTACTCAAACCGATAGAATTGTCAGCTGCTTCGCGAAACTGATTGAGCGAGTAGATATACCAATACTGTCCACCCGCCTAATAATGGGCAATCGAAGGGCCACGAGAAAGGTGAAGGCGAATGTGGCTATCATCGCGAAAACAAGAGATTTGGGAGAGTTGCTGGAAAAGGGGATTGAGCGAGGTGGTGCGAATAGTGTGGAAAAGTCAGGGCATAACAGACAGTTTATTTCCGAAGAACGGTTTGTGTCTCGGCAATCTACTCTCGCCGCGTTGAAAGACTTGCAAGGAGTTGTTCCCAAACGTCTGGTGATCTGAGTGGTAGTTCCATTACTCGATGAGCTTGGCGAGGAGCTTCTTCCTCAGCGCTGTCCGCATGACGTTTCGCTTTGTCAGACAGCAGAATTGCGCGATCGCAAGCCGCAAAGAGCGCTTCTTCCTGGCCCGAGGTAGCGATGGCAATGCTTCGAGCGTGCGAACGCAGCGCGCGATCGTAGAGATTGGAAAGCTCGCTAACGCAACGGCGGACGCTCGCCCCGATTGCCAAGGAGCACAAAGCTCCCCTTGGGCGAAGTTGGATCTTTCGACGGCTCCCAGCCGCCAGGAAGTTTTCGATGTCCTGAGGGGACGCTCCTGCAAAGAAAAAAAGCTCATCAAAGTCGCGCTGTCTGGCCAACTCCGCTTCGCGCAAAGGCAAACCCAAGTTCTGTGCCAACTCGCGCGGGGGCAGAGAGCCAATAGGTACAACGGAGATGCCTGTCTCAGCGGCGAGGGACTCCAAGGCTTCAGCTGCCGCGGGCTGTTGCTCGGCCACGGGCAGACAAGTGAAGCGGCCGAGACGGACGGTCGGCATTTTGCGGGGCTGAGAAGGCGATGACTGGGGACGCAAGTGAAAGTAGTCCTCCGGAAGAAAGACGCCGGAACCATCTTCGGCGATAAAAGGGTGCGTATGAGCGAGCTTGCGGCGGGGTTCATCCAACTGGAGACGAGTGCGGCTGGTGAGCCAAACGGCAGGTATACCCCGGTGATCAAGGGCGGCGGCGAACTCATCCAAGCCAGGAGCGAAGCTTCCACCCGCGGGGATTAAGGCGTCCACGGCGATATACAGGATATAGGAGGTTTGGTGCAATCGGTTCTCCGCGATGCGTGAATCCATCTTAGCGGAGATTCAACGAAAACCGGAAATTGAGTGCAAAAATGAGCGAGAGTTCAGCGAGAACGCGATGGCTGGAGAGGGGGGCCGAGAAAAGGAAAGCGGGCAGGAATCCCTGCCCGCTTTCTGTCTCTTTGGCCCTAACGGCCGAAGATTACTCCGTATCTTAGTTTCCGGAGGTTGTTGAGGTGGTGGCCGGCTGCGCATTCGCTTTAGGAATGCTGATGTAGCCGCTGACGGTATTCTTGCCGGCCTTGTTGATGACGATTTCCTCAGGAAGACGAGTCCCCGAGGTGTAGAAGAAAATGGGCTCGTTGAGCGCGCGGTTCTTCTTTTCGAAGCGCTTGTCCTCAACAACCATGGCGAAATTGACCTGATTCTTCTTCTGGTTGACGCCCTTCAGCTCGACGGTGACATTGCCGACCTTCTGGGGCTTATTCTTGCCATCGATGGTGAATTCCACGTAGTCGCGCTCGCCGAGGCGGCGGAGCTGGTCGATTTCATCATGGTTGCGAGCGATCAGCGTGCCCATTTCGCTCTTGGCCATCTTCAAGTCTTCCTTGGTGGAGTTGAGGTCGGTGCTGACCGCAGACACCTTGGTGTCAACGTTCTTGACGTCATCGGTACCGGCCTTAGTGGCCAGTTCCGTGTGGACAGAGGTGTCAAGAGCGCTGATTTTTTGCGTGGTCTGGTCATTCAGATCGGTGGCTTCCTTGCGCGCCTTTCTGAGCTGACCTTGCGTAATCTTGAGCTTGTCAGTGACAACCTTCAGGTCGCCCTGGAGGTCGGCATTGGCCTTCTCGTCTTGCGCAACGCGGTCTTTCAACGACGACATGTCCTGTTCCACAGACTGCTGGACGGTCTTCACTTGCGTTGTAACGGCTTGCTGTGTGGCGTCGAGTTTTGAAGACGCGTTCCAGCCAAACGCCAAGCCACCAATGGCGACCAAACCCAATACGATGATCGCGGGCAACTGCCAAGATGAACCCGTTCTTGTTTCGATGATGTGTTCCTCTGACATATAAATTCTTTTCTCCTCACCCTGATGTGGGCGAACTATTTTTGAATTTGTAACCGGCCCGTAACGGAAGGGGTGCAACTGATGAGCCAAACGACGGCGGGGGAAGACGGAGCGAAGGTGGCTGTAAATCAATGAATAAATGCGGGTTGGCAGAGAAGGGAGATAACCAGGAACGAGAAGGGTCAGTACTAGTCCTCGCAATCTTTACCCAACAAATTCCCTTTACGGAGTTTCTTACGCTTCCGGCACGCTCAGGGCAGCGCGACTCCCAAGGACTTGAGATCGGTGACCAACTGAGCGGGGGACTGAAACTGGATGCCCCCCAAGCCAAGGCGTTGAGCCGCTTCGACATAAGCGGCAATGTCATCGATATACAAGGCTTCTTCGGCACCAACTTTGAGGGCCCGAAGAGCCTCGCGGTAAATGAGAGGATTAGGTTTACTGACTCCGACGGAACAGGAATAGATACGAATTGGGAAGAAATTGAAAAAGCTGTAGCTGGCTTCCATGTGATGCACGTGCATGGGGTCGGTGTTGGAAAGCAGGGCAAGGCGGTACCTTTTGGAGAGCACCTCGAAGAAGGAATCCTGGTGGATCGGGACGGGATCGAGAGCGCGATTCCAGACTTCGGTAAACTGCTCGAAAGTGAGCCCTCCTCCCAGACGCTGATTCAAATGGAGATACCAGTCACGCGAAGAGATGCGTCCTGCTTGCCAGTCTGGCCAGCGAGGATCTTTTTCAATGGCAGACCACAGTTCAGCAGGAGTGTGAGAAGTGCCCGAAGCAAGTCCCTGCATGGCACGGGCGACGTCCACACGCACGAGGACACGCCCGATGTCAAAGATGATGGCGCGGAGCTTCTGAGGGGACACGGACTTATTTAACCCTCTGGGTAAATACGACGCCGCCCGGTGGATTTCCGGAGGACCTCCTCCTGGAACGAAGCACGCCAATAATGGGAGGGAGTATCGAGAGGAAGACCACCACGGCGATCACATAGTGGATGTACTGGCCGATGTTGGGAATGAAATGGCCAAGAGAATAACCACCGAGAATCGTGGCCCCAATCCAGAAGATGCCACCAAAAGCGTCGAAAAGCAAATAGCGAGAGTAGGGCATTCTTGCGGCACCCGCGACCGGGGGACAGAACGTTCGAACGATGGGAACGAAGCGCGCGAGAATTACGGCCCGGCCTCCGTATTTCTCGTAGAAAACATGGGCGCGCTGGAGATGGCTGCGGCGGAAAAACAGAGAATCTTCGCGGCGATAAAGGGCCGCGCCAGCGGAGCGGCCAATCCAATAGCCGACTTGATCACCTACGATAGCGCAGAACATCACCGGAAGCAGAAGCCACTTGAGAGGAATGACCCCTGCGTAGGAGAAAATGCCCGCGGTGATCAGAAGCGAATCACCGGGAAGAAAAAAGCCGACAAAGAAACCGGTTTCGATAAAGACGACGGTGCAGACGAGAGGAGCGCCTCCAGAGCGGATTAGCTCTCGAAGTCCCTCGGGGCTATAGAGCGAGTGGAGAAAGTGGACGATGAATTGGAGCAAGCGAAACGGTTCCTCGATGCTTGGATTTGAGAGACAGGCACTGGGACGAGCGTGCGAGAACGCAGCATCGAAAAAGTACCCAAACCAATACGGTAACAGAAAACGCCGATGTCCTCTCCGCATTCGTACCACAGAACCGTGGACGCGATAACGGCGGCGATTAAGGCAGCAAGGCGAATCATCGGGATGCCTCCGCAAGCCAAATATAACTCTGAGCTTCGGCTTCGAGCCGGGCTTCGCATTCGGAGTGGGATTCCCGCACAGGGTCGAGCATCTTCTGTATGCGGGGAAGAGCGCGGCGAGCGGATATGGCCCCGGCTTCGATGGCTTCATCGGCGCGGTCGAAATCGTCCCAAGCGTGAGACTGCACATCGGGATGGAGCACCAAGTCAGCGTAGCGCTCCCATACTTCAAGCTGATGCTTCTGCGCAGCGTTAACCGCGCGACAAACGACTTGAAAGATGTTCGATGGAGCGCCACGGGTGCCGTCTTGAACGCCAACGGAAACACCTATTACATGGGCCGCGCCAAGGTCACGAACGGCCCGCGTGGGGACGGGTGCAACCAGCCCGCCATCGGCGAGGCACCGAGTTCCGATTTCAACGGGTTCAAACAAGCCCGGGAAAGCACAGCTCGCGCGAATGGCTTCGGAGAGATTCCCATGGGTGAAGACCACAGGCTCGCCATTCGCAAGGTCGGTGGCAACGACAGCCATCGGAATGCGCAGATCCTCGAAGCGCCGCGATTCGAAAACTTGTTCGATTAGGTCGCCCAGCCGGTGATTGCTGGCTAGTCCCAAGCGCGATACGCGCCATCGAGCGATATCGCGAAAGCGAATCGTACGACAGGTGGCGATGATGCGCGCAATCGGCGCGCCGCTGGCGTATGCCGCTCCGAGAATGCTGCCGACGCTGGTGCCCGCGATATAAGAAATAGGTATGTGATTCTGCTCGAGAACCTGCAGAACGCCAAGATGCGCGAAACCGCGCGAAAATCCGCCGCCTAAAGCCAACCCCAGACCCGTGCGTTCAGGAGAGGCCACTGTCCTGGAGTTCACCGGGAAGTGATCGGAACCCATCATGGAACCAGGATGCCATCCGCCTTGTTATGGGCCAATGGACCGCGAGTTCTAAAAAACAGTACGGGCGTACTTCTGTGCCGATTCAGCGCAGATTGGTCGTGTGGAACTAAACAGTACCATCTTACTAGGCTAGTACCCTCTCTGTACCATTGTCGGCGGAGGCGCTCTCAGCGATTCTGTCCACGTCAACGAGGCCGAACAATTGCAGGAGGGGGATATGGACAGCGCATACGAAACATGGGTTGGACAGTCCGTCGTGCTGCAAGTGGCGCTAGGTGATATTAAGGTGCCGCTCCGGGGAACACTGCTGAAGGATGGCAGCGAAACGGTACGGATGAGAATTGGCGAAGGCTGGGATGTGGACATCTACAAGACGATGATTTTGGCGGTTGAGCAAGATGTGATGGCGTTGCTTCCTGCGTGAGGAGGAACGATGAATAGCCAAGTGCCGAAGTATGTGACACAAGGAAGGGCAGCCTTGCTGCTTGGAATTTCCGAAGCCGAACTTTCCCATCTTTCGCGCGAATCAGGATTGGGACACAAAGAGTGCGCGGGGGAACAGGAAGAGACGTTCTTCACTTACGAAGAACTTAGAAAGATTTGCATGCTGACCGTGCATCAGGTGAACTAAAAAATTTACGAGTTTCCTCCGGCCCCCCTCAGCAGTAACCCCCACCCGGGTCGCTCCCCCCAGCGACCCGGGTTTTTCTTTCCCGAGGGATTGCCTGGGGCCGGATTGGAGCTCCACGGCATGCGTATTCCAGAGCCGGGCGCTTAGTTAAGCGCTTAAGATTTCCTTTGACACAGGACGCTTGGGGAAAGAAACTTAGCGCCGCTTATACACCGGGGGGCGGGAAAATGCGGCAGGGACCTTTTCGGAGAATACGGGCCGCGGCAATCACAACTGCTTTTTTGGCGGTGGCATTGAGTTGCGCGGCCACGGCAGGGTCGGGTGCCAATGGAGAAAACTACGATGTAGTCATTGCCAACGGCCGAGTGATGGATCCGGAATCGGGGCTGGATGCAGTACGTAACGTGGGAATTAGCGGCGGGAAGATACGCGCGATTTCCGCGAACATTCTGCAAGGAAAGACCACACTGGATGCGAAGGGACTTGTCGTGGCGCCGGGATTCATCGATATGCACGAACACGGGCAGGAGCCGCGAAATTATCAATTCCAAGCGCACGACGGAGTGACTACTTCGCTTGAACTGGAAGCAGGCACCGCTGATGTGGCCAGTTGGTATGCCGACCGGGAAGGGAGGTCGCTGATCAATTTTGGGGTTAGCATCGGCCATATACCCGTGCGTATGAAGCTGATGCACGATCCCGGCACATTTTTGCCAACGGGCGATGCGGCGCACCGCGAGGCCACACCCAGAGAACTTGCGGAGATCAGCGCGGACATGGACAGGGGGTTTCGCGAGGGTGCGTTGGCCGAAGGCATGGGAGTGAATTACACCGCCGCTGCCACGCACTGGGAAATTGTGGAGATGTTCCGAATTGCCGCGAGATATCACGCTTCCGTGCACGTACATCTGCGCTACGCGGGATTAAAGGAGCCCACCACGGGACTAGCGGCGCTCGAAGAGGTGCTCGCCGCCGCGGCCGCGACTGGCGCTTCCCTGCACGTCGTACACATCACGAGCATGGGGCTGAAATTCACGCCAGAGCTCATCTCGATGGTTGAGGGCGCGCAACGCCATGGGATGGATGTGACGACGGAGTGTTATCCGTATACAGCGGGGAGTACGGCGCTGCAGTCGGCGATTTTCGATCCCGGCTGGCAGGAGAGCATGGGCATTACCTATAAGGACGTGCAGTGGACGGAAACGGGAGAAAGATTGACCGCGGAAACCTTTGAGAAGTATAGGAAAATTGGGGGAATCGTGGTCATCCATTCGATTCCCGAAGAGGCGGCGCGCGCGGCGGTGGCCAACCCAATCGTAATGATCGCCAGCGACGGCATGCCAATTACCGGATCCAAGGTGCACCCGCGGGGGCAAGGAACATTTTCCAGAGTGCTAGGGCACTACGTAAGAGAAGAAAAAGCCCTGGATTTGATGACGGCTCTTCGGAAAATGACGCTGATGCCCGCGCAGCGCCTGGAGAAGCGGGCTCCGGTGTTTTCCAACAAAGGTAGGATTCGCGTTGGCGCCGATGCTGATATAACCGTGTTCGATCCGGAGCGGGTCATCGATAAAGCAACGTATGAGGACCCACTGCAATACTCAGAAGGTATCCAATTCGTGCTCGTGAATGGAGTCCCAGTTTTAAAGGATGGCCAGCTTGTGGAAAGTGTGTTTCCTGGACGAGCAGCGCGCGCTCCGCTTTCTAACTAAGGAGCGGAGCGGGTGGATGAGCGGCGCAGCCCTATGTTAATATTTGTGAACCGCGCGCCCGTAGCTCAGTTGGATAGAGCGTCTGGCTACGAACCAGAAGGTCGGGAGTTCGAGTCCCCCCGGGCGCGCCATTTCCTCGTTTTTGCACTCCTCAGGGCCAATTTGAAGGACATTCACTAAGCCGAACTATGACCAGCGAGAAAATCATTGCGGAAAAGTTTCGCGCGAAGTTTGGAGTGAAGCCGCATGTCTACCGCGCGCCGGGGCGTGTGAACCTGATCGGCGAGCATACCGACTACAATGACGGGTTCGTGATGCCCGCGGCGCTGGGATTTTACTGCTGGGTGGCGGCCGGCCCGCGGCAAGACTGCAGGCTAGTGGTTTCCTCCGAGGAGTTCCCCGAGCAGGCAGAGGTGGATTTGTCCGCCCGGCCGATCCAGCCGTCGCATACGTGGAGCGACTATTCGGTTGGAGTAGCGGCGCAGCTTGAGAAAGCAGGGTTTCGGCTGAGCGGCGCGAATTTGCTCGTCCACGGAGAAGTGCCGATTGGAGCCGGGCTCAGTTCTTCCGCGTCGATTGAAGTGGCCACCGCGCTGGCGCTGGCGGAAGAATCCGGGCTGTCGATCGATAGGCCGCACCTCGCGCGCATCTGCCAGCAGGCTGAAAACGATTTCGTAGGAATGCGCTGCGGAATCATGGATCAGTTTATTTCGCTGCACGGCCGCGCGAACCACGCTCTGATGCTGGATTGCCGGTCTCTGGATTTTGAATTAGTGCCGATTCCCGAATCCGTCCGGCTGGTCATCTGCAATACAGGAGTGAAGCACACACTTGCCGGGGGCGAATACAATCGCCGGCGGGAAGAGTGTGAAGAGGCCGTCCGCGTTTTGGCAAAAGCCCTGCCGAGCATTCGCGCTCTGCGGGACGTGAGCCGAGAGCAGTTGGAAGCGCATCGCGATCTTCTGTCGGAAGTGCTGTATAAACGCGCAAAACACATCGTCACGGAAAATGAGCGGGTCTTGAATAGCGTGGAGGCGTTGCGTGAGGGAGACCTACAGCAATTTGGCGTATACATGGCTGAATCGCACGTGAGCTTGCGCAATTTGTTTGAAGTTAGCTGCGCCGAACTGGATTTAATGGTCGATCTGGCCAACCGAGAGCCGGGCGTTTACGGCGCGCGAATGACCGGAGGTGGATTCGGCGGAGCGACAATCAATCTTGTGGAGGCGCGCCACGCCGCGGCATTTGCGGAGAGCGTTGCCAAGGGCTATCAAAAGGAAACGGGCATCACCGCCGTCGTTTATATCTGCATGCCTGCGGACGGCGCAAGCTTAGTTGAGTCTTCCGAAATGGCAAGATAAGCTGAGCCACCTATGAATCAGACGGATTTCCGCAGCACGCCGCACCGGCGCTGGAACCCGCTTTTGCGGGAATGGGTGCTTGTTTCGCCGCATCGCACGCAACGGCCGTGGCTGGGAAAAGTAGATAAGGTCGCACCGCCGCCGCTGCTTGAGTACGATGCGGAGTGCTATTTGTGCCCTGGGAATGTGCGGGCGCAAGGTTTGCGGAATCCGGCGTATGCGGAGACATTTGTTTTTGATAATGATTATCCTGCCATGCTTCCGAGTGTTTCTGCCGACGAAACGCGACAAGATGGATTGCTCCTGGCGCAAGTGGAAAGAGGAATTTGCCGCGTGGTTTGCTTCTCCCCGCGTCACGACTTGACAATACCGCGCATGCAGTTGGAAGAGGTCCGGCGCGTTGTTGGGGTGTGGACGCAGCAGTATCTGGAACTGGGCGGGGTTCCGTGGGTGAAGCACGTCCAAATTTTCGAAAATCGCGGCGTGTTAATGGGCGCCAGCAATCCGCATCCCCATGGGCAGATTTGGGCCAACGAAGCAGTGCCGAACATCCCCTCGAAGGAACTCGCAGCGATGCGCGGGTTCCTGGATGACAATCAGAAGTGCCTGCTCTGCGAATACTTGCGGCTGGAAATCGCAGACGGCGAGCGCATAGTTTGCGAGAACGATGGATTTGTGGCACTCGTGCCTTACTGGGCGGTCTGGCCATTCGAAACCATGGTTTTGAGCCGGCGCCACGTAGCAAACCTTGCGGCGCTGGATGAAACGGAGCCGAGAGAACTTGCCGACATCCTGCAGAGATTGACGATTCGCTACGACAATTTGTTCGAGACGGCCTTCCCCTATTCGATGGGTTTCCATCAAGAGCCGACTGACGGCGAGAGCCACCCCGAGTTTCATTTCCACGCGCACTATTTTCCGCCACTCCTGCGGTCCGCGACGGTGCAAAAATTCATGGTGGGATATGAACTGCTTGCGGGGCCGCAGCGCGATATCACTCCTGAGGGCGCGGCTGCCCGGCTGCGAAATCTGGCGGAAACGCATTATCTCGATGCTCACTGAATCGGCTGTGAGCGCAGCTCTCCCGAAAGTGACCATTGATTCGCACCAGCATTTTTGGCGATATGATGCGGTGCGCGACGCTTGGATCACGGATGCGATGTCGGCATTGAGGCGCGATTTTTTGCCGGAGGAGCTCGAGCGCGAATGCGCCGTGAACGGCGTCGATGGCTCGATTGCCGTGCAGGCCGATCAGTCCGAAGAAGAAACATTGTTTCTTTTGGATCTGGCGGAGCGCGACGAACACATCGCGGGCGTTGTGGGATGGATCGACCTGCGCTCGCCACAGGTTGAAGAAAGGCTGCAATTTTTCTCCCAGTCTAAAAAGGTCCGCGGGTTTCGCCATATTGCACAGGCGGAACCCGACGACCAGTTCCTTGTGGGGAGCGATTTTCTGCGCGGGATAGCCAGCTTGCGAGAATTCGGGTTTACGTACGATATTCTCGTTTATCCGAAGCAGCTGCCTTCGGCTATTGAACTGGTCTCGCGCTTTCCAGGGCAACGATTCGTTGTGGACCATCTGGCCAAGCCGGAGATCAAAACGGGAAAGCGCGAATCTTGGGCGACGCATATGCGGGCCATCGCACAAAATGAAAACGTGATGTGCAAAGTGTCAGGGCTTGTGACCGAAGCAGATTGGTTCCATTGGAAGCCGGAAGATTTTTTTCCTTATCTGGACACTGTTTTCGAAGCGTTTGGCCCGGAGCGATTGATGTTCGGTTCCGATTGGCCAGTGTGCCTGCTCGCAGCGAATTACCGGCAGGTGAAGCAGATCGTCGAGAAATATGTGCAGGCTCTTTCGTCCGGTGATCGGGAAAATATTTTCGGCGGAAATGCGATACGTTTTTATGGATTGAAGGCGGCTCCTCGTGGACTTGCAGCTTAAAGACAAAGTAGTTCTCATCACCGGCGGGGCGAAAGGTATCGGCGAAGCGATTACGCGTGGTTGCGCCCGCGAGGGGGCGATTCCTGTATTTGTGGACAAGGACGCCGACGCTGGAAAGCGGCTTCAAACGGAGCTGGTGATCGATGGCGCAACCTGCAGCCTGATCTGCGCCGACGTTTTATCGGTGGAAAGTTGCCATGTGGCTATCGAGCAAACGCTGAAAGAATATGGACGGCTGGATGCGCTCGTGAATAATGTTGGCGCGAACGATAACGTGGGGCTCGAGAGCGGCAGTCCCGAAAAATTTGTGAGCTCTCTGCGGCTCAACCTTTTTCACTATTACAACATGGCCCACTTCGCGTTGCCGGCGCTAAAGAAAGCGCAGGGTTGCATTCTGAATATCGCTTCGAAAGTTGCCGTTACGGGGCAGGGCGGCACGTCGGGCTACACGTCCGCGAAAGGCGCGATTCTTTCTCTTACGCGGGACTGGGCCGCGGAATTGCTTCCCTCTGGAATTCGTGTGAACGCCGTGATTCCCGCCGAAGTGAGCACGCCGCTCTACAAACAGTGGGTCGGTACATTTCCGAATCCCGAGGAAAAGCTTGCGCACATTGTCTCCAAAATTCCGCTGGGCAAACGCATGACGCAGCCGCACGAAATCGCCGCCATGGTGCTATTTCTCATCTCCGCACAAGCCTCTCATATCACGGGCCAGCACATTTTCGTCGACGGCGGTTACACGCACCTCGATCGCGCTTTGACGTAAAGGAGCTGAATGACTCAGGCATCCGCGCCGCTCACCGAACGAAAATATCTCCTGCCGTTTGTTTTGGTAACGAGCCTGTTTTTTCTCTGGTCGATCGGAGTCAACTTAAACGACGTTCTGATTCCGCATCTCAAAAAAGCTTTTGACCTGACCGATTTTCAATCTTCTTTTATTCAGGTGGCTTTCTTCGGCGGTTATTTTCTCGCGGCTTTACCGGCCGGCCGTTTGATGGAGAAGATCGGATACAAGAAAGGCATCCTTGTTGGGCTGCTGATCTGTTCCGCGGGAACGCTCCTGTTTCTTCCCGCGGCGAGCTCGAGGCAATACGCTTTCTTCTTGCTGGCGTTGTTTGTGATGTCGTGCGGGCAATCTTTTCTGGAAGTTGGCGCAAATCCTTATGTGACCATTCTCGGGCCACAAGAGAGTTCGGCGCGCCGGCTCAACTTCGCCCAATCTTTCAATTCTGTTGGCGCCGTGCTCGTGCTGACGATGGGCTCCGTGTTTATCCTTTCCGGAGTCGAACACACCGCGGCGCAGAGAGCGGCAATGAGTCCGCAACAGGTTCAGGCCTACATCGCGTCCGAAGCAAACTCAGTGAAAGTGCCATATTTGGTGATCACCGCGATGTTTCTGCTGGTGGCGATGTTGATTTACTTTGCTCATCTGCCGGAGGTCACCACGCGCACGAACGGCGATAAAGAGGAAGCCACCGAAGCGGGGCTTGGCCAAATGCTGGCACACAGGCATTTGGTTAAAGGCGTGATCGCGCAATTCTTTTACGTAGGGGCGCAAGTGGGGGTGGGCAGTTTTGTGATTCGCTTCGCTAAGCAAACCATGCCGCAGACGCTCGATAATATGGCCGCATGGGGCTCGCAGTTTCTCGCGGGGCACCACGGCGAAAAGGGGAGCCTCGCAGCGCATTTCATTTCGGATAGTCCAGAGAAAATGGCCGCTGTTTTTCTCGTGGCCCATCAGACAGGATTTATGATTGGCAGGTTTTCGGGTTCGTGGATGATGAAGCGGATCCCGGCTGCGAAGCTGCTCGCTATTTTCGGTATCGGGGCGCTGGTTTGTGTCCTTATTGGGATTGGCGCTTCGGGACTTGCGGCGGTGATCGCCATTGTTCTGATCGGTTTCTTCAATTCCATCATGTTCCCCACGATTTTTGCGCTCAGCCTGAAGAATTTGGGAAACATGACAAAGCGCGGCTCGTCTCTGCTAGTGATGTCGATTATCGGCGGCGCTCTGATTCCGGCGGCGATGGGAAAAATCTCAGACTTGAGCAACATTCAGAGAGCCTTCGTAGTACCTTTGATTTGCTATCTTTATGTGATTTATTTCGCGGTGAGCGGCTACAAGCCGGCCTCATTCCCGGCTAGTTCCGAAGCTGCTGCCATGGCCGAGGCAAAATGAATCGGCGTTACTGCCTGACGCTGGATTTGAAAGACGATCCAAAACTGATCGCCGAATACAGGCGGCGCCACGAGAAGATCTGGCCGGAGATCACGAAAAGCATCAGAGATGCCGGCATCGAGGACATGGAAATTTATCTGCTCGGCACACGCATGTTCATGGTGATGGAAGTGAACGAGCGATTTTCGTTCGAGACGAAAGCAGAAGCCGATCGCGGAAATCCCAAGGTGCGCGAATGGGAAGAGTTGATGTGGAAATTTCAAGAGCCGCTTCCCGAGGCGAAGCCAGGCGAAAAGTGGCTGCTGATGGAAAGAATTTTCGAGCTTGAAAAATAATCGTCAGGAGCCGGTCATTCCTCGGCTTCTATGCCAAGGTAATTCGTTCTCGCAACTTTTTCTAGAAGGAGAGTGATGCCATGGGACCGAATCGTATTCCGCGACGCGACTGGTTGTTGGGCACGAGCGCTTCGTTGATGGCGCTCGCTACTGCTTCGGCAGCCTCGGCGGCGTTGCCGCGGACTGGATCGCCAGCATCTCCGCAGCAAGATGCTCCCGAAGCGGAGGACGCCGACCGTATTCGCCGTATGAAGTGGTGGCACGAAGCGCGCTTCGGCATGTTCATTCATTGGGGGCTGTACAGTGTTCTAGGCCGCCACGAATGGGTGATGGAGGAGGAAGGTATCCCCGTGGCTGAATATGAGCTTCTGGCGAAACGCTTTCAGCCGAAGCCTAACGCTGCTCGCGCTTGGGCCAAGCTGGCCAAACAGGCAGGCCAGAAATATATGGTGATGACCACGAAGCACCACGAAGGCTTCTGCAATTTCGATACCAAGCTCACAAACTACTGCGCGCCAAAGCAAGGTCCAGGCCGCGATCTAGTGCGGGAGTATGTGGAAGCAGCGCGAGCCGAAGGCATGCATGTCGGCTTCTATTATTCGCTGATGGACTGGCATCATCCGGACGGAGCACGCTGCGCGACCGATCCCGAAGCGCGCAAACGCTTCGTCGAATACACGCACGGCCTTATCCGCGAACTGATGACCAACTACGGAAAAATCGATGTGCTCTGGTATGACGTGGATTGGCCGCTCGACGCCGCGGGATGGGAATCCGAGCGCATGAACAAGATGGTTTTCGAGCTGCAGCCGGACATCATCGTGGACAATCGCAACGGATTGCCCGGCGATTTCTCGACGCCGGAACAGGAAATTGTGGCCGAGAAGGGAAGCCGGTCCTGGGAAAGCTGCATGACGCTCAACGACAGTTGGGGCTATCAGCGCGCCGATGATGACTGGAAGAGCCCAAAAACGGTCATCCGGAATCTGGTCTCGTGTTCGCGGGATGGCGGCAATTATCTTCTGAACATCGGTCCAAAGCCCGACGGCTCGATTCCGGAAGAGTCGGTGCGTGTCCTCACGGAGGTCGGGCAGTGGATGTCGCGCAACGGCCAAACCATTCACACCACGGACCGCTGCCAGGTGCACGCTTCCGAGTTTGCCGGCTTTACGCGTCAAGGTAACACGCTCTACATGCATGTATATTTCTGGCCGGGAGAAACCGTGGCGTTGGCGGGACTGATGACGAAAGTGAAGTCCGCGCGGCTCTTTGCCTCCGGCCACGAGGTAAAATTCGAACAGGATCGTTTCCGGGCCCGGTTTATGGGCTTGCCCAGCGAAGCTCCCGATCAACCGCTTACTACCCTCGCGATTGAATGTGAATCCGAGCCAATTCAAGACACCATGTTTGTTCGGCGTGAAAGGCCGCGCGACGGCGTTTAACTCGGCAAGTTCTGTGCTGAGATCGCCGTACTCTATTCCGAAACGTGCAGCAGCACTACGCCATGCCCCGGCACCCGAGCGTTGTAGTGGGCTGGCAGCGTCCCTAGATCCTTGTCCGCCCAAATGTCGCGCGCTTTTACGCTGCCCTTATAACCAAGTTCTCGAAAACTGACTTCAATGGTTTGCGGCCAGTCGAACCGATTGAAAATGCCGACGGCTCTCGAACCATCCGCCAGCGTACGCGCCCAAATCTCTTCTGTCCCTTCCGTATAGACGCGGTTCGCTTGCTTACCTAACCGGTCTTGATCGATCGCGATCACTTCCTTGTTTGTGAGCAGAGCAATCGTTTCCGGCTTCATGGTGGTCAAGTCATTTCCCGCCAGGAGCGGTGCTGCGAGCAGAGCCCAAAGGCTCATGTGCGTCCGGTACTCCTCAAGATTCATTCCGCCGTTTCCAACTTCCAGCATGTCCGGATCGTTCCAATGACCCGGTCCGGCGAATTTGGCGAGGCCGGCTTGTTCGAAACCGATCTGCGTCATACTCGAATATTTGTCGGAGATGTCTCCCGTCGTCCGCCAGGAGTTTCCGCCCACCGAAGCGCCCCAGCGCCACACAGCGTCGGCGCCGTATTGGCAGAGGCTGAAAACGATCGGACGGCCGGTCTTGAGCAAAGCCTTGTGCATTTTCACGTACGCATCGAGCATCATTTTGTGCGCCGCTTCCGGCGAACCGGCCTGCTTCATCATCTCGTCGAAGCTGCAGAGATCATACTTAAGATAGTCCATGCCCCATGCCGCATAGGTATGCGCGTCCTGCTCTTCGTGGCCGTAGCTGCCAGCGAATCCGGCGCACGTTTTCGGTCCGGGCGAAGAGTAGATGCCCAACTTTAGCCCCTTTCCATGAACATAATCCGCCAGCGCTTTCATATCTGGAAACTTACTGTTCGCGTGAATGACGCCTTGCGCGTCGCGTTCGCCCTGCCATGTGTCATCGATGTTTATGTAGACGTATCCCGCGTCTCGCATTCCGCTCGACACCATCGCATCGGCCTGCGCTCGCACGGTTGCGTCATCGATTTTGTCGGCGAAATGATTCCAGCTATTCCATCCCATCGGTGGGGTGGGAGCGATGGTTGTTGTCTGAGCCCCGATGTTCGCACGACCATGAGCGAAAACAGAGCGAGTCCCACGAAAGGAAGGCCCGTCGCGGCTCTCTTATGACGAAATTTGTAAGACATACGCACTCTCCCTTTGTGGCGCGCTATATGAGACTTGAATTCCGGGACGATTTACGCCAAATTATTGTTTCCTGTTTCCGCGGCGCCCTATTCTACACAAATAAGGGCATTGTCAGTGTCCGGCCGCATGAGAACAGATGATGCTGTGGCCACGCAAACTTTTCCAGGTCACAAAGGCGGAAAAGCAGCAGGCGACTTCTTCCTCCCTCCAAGGTGTAAATCCCAGGCCCGGCAGTGGTCGATCGCGGTATGTACGTATATCTACCCTATTGACGCAATAATGCCGCAAGAGTATCTGTAGGCCGCCCTCAAGGAGGCTTCCCCTATGGAGCACTTTCTGATTTGTGAGAACCCCAAGTGCCGCTTCATCCTCGACCGCCGTATAGACGGCAAATCGCAGGATGGCGCGGAAGTGATTCTGAAGCAATGCCCAGCTTGCGGCCGTAACTGGTCTTCCACCTGCCCCTCGTGCAGCCTGACACTGGCCATAAAGCTGGTTGGCGGGCTTCCTCACACCGCCTGTTGCGACCGCAAGCCGTCCGCGAAGGCAAGGGCCGCGTAGTCAGCGTTCCGGCGATTTTCTCGGTCTAATGAAGCGCGCCGAGCTGATAGTTCAGGAACGAAGTCTGGGTCTGGTAATCATACTTGGCGCTGGCCTGTTCGATGCGGGCTTCGGTTTGATTCAACTCGGCTTGCGTAAGTTCGATAATCGAACTTAGGCCGATGCTGTAGCGCCCCTGTGCGAGGTCGAGAGCTTGATTGGCCTCACTCAGGAGCCGGTCCGTAACGGCCAGGCGTTGGTAGGCGGAATTGGCATTGAGCCATGCAGTTTGCACGTCGCGAACGATTTGATTCTGCAAATCACGAAGGTATTCTGTCTCCGCTTGCGCGCGAGCTGCTGCTTCGGTGTGGAGCGCGCCGTACAAATGCCCGTTGAAGATGGGTATGTTGACGTTGAAACCGGCCGCAGCATAACGAGGCGCCAAGGGAGCTTCGTTCACGGGAGTGAGTCCAGCGGTACCGATCGCGGTAACGGTGGGCAGCTTGAGGTCGCGCTCTGCGATTGCATAACTCTGCGACGAACTTACCGCAAGCCGCTGGCTGACGAGTTCAGGGCGATCCCTGAGAGCTTGCTGAACGAGGCCTGAAACTTCCACGGGAGGAGCCGCCGGCATGGGTTCGTCGTTTAACTGAAAGGTGCGCAAATCCGAATAGCCCAGCGCGGCAGACAGGCGTGCAAACGAGGATTGTAGATCATTCTGCGCCTGGATTAAGAGCAGCTGGGCTTGTGCCAAGTTAACATTCGCAAAATTAACATCCAGCTCGGACTTGATCTTGTTTTTTGCCAATTCGGTGACCTGGTCGGAGCCAAGCTGGCGTGCCTTGACAGTCTCTTCGGCGACCGCGAGGACGGACTGGGCTTTGAGCGCGAAGAAATAGGCCTGATCGACCTGAAGGAGAACGTCCGCGCGAGTAGTGACTACGGTAGCTTGTTGCGCCTGCGCGTTGAAGTCCGAGCTTTTGACGAGCTCGCGAGTGCGGCCGAAGTCGGTGATGAGCTGGTTGACGGTAACTCCGTTGGCATACCGGTCGTAGATGATCGGATTGTTCAGCCCACCGGCCGCGACACGACTGTTGTTTTCCGCATCGACTCCTGTGAGGCTGCCGTAGACAGTGGGATAGTAAGCGGAGCGCGTCTCCGTGACTTGTGCCTTTGCAGCCGAGGCTAAATTCATTGCGGCCCGAATTCGCGGATGGTTCTGAATGGCGATTTGCTCGGCTTGATGAAGCGTCAGCTGTTGAACATTCGGCGAACTTTGAGCCATCTGAGCAACGGCCGGCGTTTGCGAGAAGGCCGGCACGAGTAACAAAACGATCAGCAAGACTCGCGGCTTCATAGTGCCCCCTCTGCGGTAGCAGGCGTTGTGGAGCTAGGAGAACGCTGATAAATCAGAAGGTAGGCGGCGGGAACGACAAAGATGGTCAGTACTACCGAGGCCAGAAGCCCGCCGATGATGACGCGAGCCAAGGGCGCGTACGCCTCGCTTCCGGTTTCGAGTTTCAGAGCCATCGGCAATAGTCCGACGACCGTCGCCAACGAAGTCATCAGAATGGGCCGCAGGCGTATGCGGCAAGAATGGGCGACAGCGTCCCGCACGCCGCGGCCTTCCGTGCGAAGACGATTCGCGAAATCAACAATTAAAATGCTGTTGGAGACGACTATGCCCGTCAACATCACGATGCCCATAAGGGATTGGATATTCAGAGTGGTGTCCGTGAAGGCGAGAGTCAAAATGACGCCGACAAGCCCAGTCGGAACGGCGAGTATGATCAGGAAAGGATCCAGGAAAGAAGAGAACTGAGCTACCAGGACCAGGTAGACGAGCAAAATCGCAAGGAAAAGCCCTAAGCCAAAGCTCCGAAATGACGACTGCATCGTTCTTACCAGGCCGCGAATGTTGATTCGAATGTTCGCCGGCAATTGCGTGGCGGAAACAATCTTAGAGACCTCCTTTTCTGGAGCAGACAAGTCTTCGCCGGATGGCGCGACGTATACGTCGATGGTTCGTTGCAACTGGTAATGATCGACTTCTGTCGGTGTCAGCAGGGGAGTGATGTCCGCGACCTGGTTCAGATAAGTCGTCAATTTCAAATGCGGAGAGCGCAGGGGCATCGCTTTCAAATCCTCCAGAGACTTCAACTGATTTTCGGGATATTGGACTGTAACGAAATAGTTGTTCCCGCTCTTGGGATCTACCCAGTAGCTCGGGGCGATCATCGCATCCGAAGTGAGGGCGGTGATCAGGTTATCGACAACTTCCTTGGGACTGAGCCCGAGCTGGCTGGCGCGCTCGCGATTCACGTTGACCTGTAACGCCGGATAATCCATGTCCTGCGGAATGTATACGTCGGATACGCCGGGAAGCGCCTTGAATTGCCTGGCCAGATCCAGCGCGATTTTGTCGGCGGACATTAAGTCCATGCCACTGACTTGCACATCGATCGGTGCAGGCATCCCCTGGTTCAGAACTGCGTCCACCAATCCTCCAGACTGAAAATAGGTACGCAATTCAGGCAGTTCCTCCGAGACTTTCTTTCGAACCTCGGCCATGTACGTAAAACTGCTCACCTTGTGATCTTCTTTGAGCCCCACTTGAACGAATGCCGTATGCATGGCCGAGTTCGGAGTGGACAACGCCGATAGGTCGGCCATGATGCCGATATTAGAGACCACGGAGTTCAACTCCCTGGAGGGCACGACTTCATTAACGATGTTCTCCACCTTTTTCACATAAGACTCGGTTACTTCCAGACGAGTGCCCGTCGGAGCTTTCACGTTGATGACGAACTGGCCAGCATCGGTCCGGGGGAAAAAGGAAAGCCCTATCAGTGGATAGAGCAGGAAGCTCAGAAGAAACACGACGAGAAAGCCGAGCACGACCGCCCGCGGGCGATTGAGCGCCCTTTGAATCCACCGATCGTATAGTTCAAGCATCCGTTCAAAGCGGGCATTGAACCCCGCATGGAATCTTGCCCCCCAGGATTTTGCTTTTATGTCCAGCCCTTCGGCATGGTGTGCGATGCCTTTGAGAACCCGCGCGCAGTAGAGCGGAACAACCGAGATGGCCACGAAGTAGGAAGCGAACAAGGAGATGACAACTCCAAGCGCGAGAGCTGTAAACAGGAATTTGCTGACGCCGAAAAGGAGGGTCACAGGAAAGAAAACGACGACGGTTACCAGAGTAATGGCCAGCACCGCCAGCCCCACTTCGTTCGCGCCCTTCTCGGAGGCGATGGCCGGGCTCTCCCCCAGTTCGATGTGGCGGAAGATATTTTCAAGGACCACCACGGAGTTGTCGATCAGGCGCGAAAAAGCGAGAGCCAACCCGCTCAAGACCATGCTGTTGATGGTCTGGTCGCCCGAATGGAGAAAAAAGAATGTGGCCATCACGGAAAGTGGAATGGACAGAAAAACCGCGGCCGTGGCGCGAGGACTGCCAAGAAAAATCAGGATCATCACTGCCGTGAGGCAAAGACCCGCTCCCCCCTCGCGAAGCACCGTCGAGATGGCCTGTTTGACGAACAACGATTGATCGAAGACGACGTGGGTTTTCAGTTGCGAAGGAATATCGCGCAAAGTTTTGATGGCTTGCCGGATGCCGTTGACGACCGCGATTGTATTCGTGTTCCCGCCTTGCTTCAGGATGGGTACGTAAACCGAGCGCTGCCCATTGACGCGCACGATGTTGTATTGCAGCGCGGCGCCGTCCACTGCTTTGCCTACGTCCGAAATGAAGACCGAGCTCTCTCCTTCCGTCTTGAGCGGCAATCCGTTCAGCGCTTCCGCGTCAGGAACCTGTGCGTTCGTGTAGAGGTTGTAATCCATGGGGCCGATGCGAACGTCGCCGGCCGGCAAAATCAAATTGGAGGCGTCCGTGGCGCGCACGATGTCCATTGGGCTTAGTTCATGCGCCTGCAATTTCAGCGGATCGACGTAAACCATGATCTGCCGGTAGCGGCCGCCATACGGTGGAGGAACGGTTGCGCCGGGGACGCCGGCGATCTGATTTCGAATCGCGAATTGCAGATAGTCGTGAAGCTGCGTTTCGCTAAGACCCTGTCCTTCCACCGTCAGCAGGCATACAGGTAGGTTTGACGCATCCATACTCATCACCACCGGAGGAAGCGTGCCCTGCGGCAGACGGCGCAAGTCAGCCATCGCCAGGTTCGAAATTTGCGTCACGTCGGCATTCGCATCCGTGCCAGGCTGAAAATAGATCTTGATCAGGCTAACGCCTGACATGGAACGCGACTCCATGTGGTCGATTCCACTTCCCAGCGTGAAGAAGCGCTCGAACGTATCGGTGATGTCTGCTTCAATTTGCCGAGGGGGCATACCGCTGTAGAAAGTTGCCACCATCACCACGGGAATGTTGATCGGCGGAAACATGTCCACCGGCATCTGAGCCATACCCGTGAGACCCAGGACGCAGACGAAGAGGCAGATAACAACGATAAAATAAGGGTGCCGCAAGGAAAACGAGGACATGAAACTCTTACTCCATTTCCGCGGGTGCTATAGCTTTTGGCGCTACCAGTTCGCCTGGTTTGAATTGCGACTGCTCTCCAAACACGACCATCTCATTCTCTTGAAGCCCCGATAGGATCTCCGCATCCGTTGGCGTCCGCAGGCCCAGCGTAACTTCCCGGCGTTCGATCCTCGAACTGCTATTGACGACCAGAACGCTCCCGCGCGATCCGCCGGCAGTCTGTACGGCTTGCGTCGGTACTGTCAGAACCCCTTTCACGGCTTGCAGCGGGATACGGACGCTGGCGTACATTCCCGGAACAAGCTGATACTTCGGATTCGGCACATCTATTTCGGTGTGCATGGTCCGAGTTTGCGTGTCGATCATCCCGGAGAAGCGAGCGATTTTCCCTTGGAATGTCTGGCTGCCATTTGCCACCAACACCGCAACACTTTCGCCCAGGCGAATCTCGCCCACGGCCCGTTCCGGCACGGGGATGACCAGGCGCAAAAGGTTGTTCTGCGATAAGCGGCAGAGCGCTTGATCCCCTTTGTTAGAGGAAGTCCCCGCCGGTAGAAGAGCTCCTGTGTAGGCATCGATTTCTGTCACAACTCCATCGAATGGCGCCGTTATACGCGCATAGGCGTAGAGAGCTTTGTCTTTCTCGAGAGAAGCTTTTGCCATCGCCAAAGCCTGTTCCGCCGCTGAAACCGCGGCTTTGGATCCTGAGGCGCCGGCCTTTGCCTCAAGGTCCTTTCCATTGGCGACATCCACCTCTTCCTGAGCGACGAGCCCTGGTCGAGTCTGCATTACCGTCGCTAGCCGGTTATAGGTCAGGTCCGCGACCGCGTACCTGGACTCCGCCTGACTCAAGTCCTCACGCGAGCGCGTCAAGTCTTGCTTACTGCGAAGGACCGCAGCCTCATCCACCTCAAGCTGTTGCTGCAGCTCGGGAATTTCGAGAACGGCCAGGATTTGTCCCCTGTGCACATGCGTTCCCCAATCCACATCGAGTTTCTGGACATACCCCGAAACTTTCGCGTAGACGTTGACCTCCTGGAAGGGTTCTAACTCGGAATCGATTTGCAAATCGCTCGAAAGATCTTTCCTCGCCACTCGCACGACCCCAACATGGGGCGCATTCGCGGGATCCTCGGGTTTGGCCGTTCCCGCTGGCCCACAGCTGCAAAGAAGGGAAGCGGAAAAAAAGAGGATCACGCAGGTGTTGCGTCCTCTTATTAAGAGGAACTCCCGGCTTCCGGGCTTCGCTTCAGTCATGGGCTTCCGCAAACATGAGGGAACGAATCTCAAAATGGTTTCCACCCGGTTCTTCGTATTCATGGTTTCAGGTCCGGTGTCTGGATTGCCTCGCGGAGCTTCTCGACGGAGAAGTTGGTGGCGCGGCACAAACCGATCAGGTGCTGCCTTCGGTGCAAAATTTCGTGTGCAGCGGCGGGGATCCTATCCGCGATTTCCATGGGCACCGTCTGAAAACCGTGGCGATCCCCATGGATCAGATCTCCCGGACGAATCTTCAAACCGCCGACCTCAACAGGACAGCCGAAATCAAAGACATGCGCGTAGGCATGCGAGACGGACACTCCCCCAGCAAACATCTGAAAGCGCGTCAATTCTACGTGTTCGAGATCCCGCACCGATCCGTTCGTGATCATTCCAACGCTTCCCAGGGCGAGTAGGATGTTCGCATTCACTTCTCCGATGAATGCCCCCAATCCGGGCGGGTTGTCCACATCCTCGATCACGACAATCCGCGGAGCGGGCAGGCTCAGAATGTGATTCCACCAATCCGTGCGTTCGTAGTAGTAGCCGCGGCCTTCCATCGGCGGATTCACGCTTCGGATACGAGCCGTTGCAGCGTAGCCCGCGATGGGCAGCCGTTCTTCGAACATACAGCGGACGCTGGAATTGCTGAATCCGGTGTTGGGTAACCGAACCTGGAACGTCTCGATGGCACTTGCGATAATGCACGTCCCAATCCGGCGCAATTGCTCCAGACTCGCGGGACTCACTTGGTGCTCCGTCATGCGATTCTCCTGGACGAATGCATTGGTCTAGTTCCACCCAAGCTTGTGGTTGCTCGGACAATCCATAGAGCCAAACAGAATTGACATAGATTTCGCCTCGAGATTGGAGGTTGCTAGCAGCGGTGCTTGCCGCCGCAGGGGGTGCTCTCGAACCGACGTGCGCGCCGCAACCGTGATCCTTTGGCTTCTGGTGCCGCACAGGCTAAGCCTGTCTGCGGGCAAAGGGCTTCTCCACCCACCTTGAGCCAAGGCGTCAGCGGATTTCGGACAGTAGCTAAGACAACCGCGGCTCAATCCATAACTTCCTCTCGCGGCGCAGTATCTTCGCCACGTGAGTCCCTAAATTGAAAGCAGGTCACCTTCCAACTTGTCCGGGATCACCGCAGCCATGGTCATCCTCCAGGCGGGCACAGAAGCACTCGCCTTACGGAGCAAACGATTCGCCCAAAGCTCAGAAAATAGAGCTGTTAGTCCGGGAAAAGCACCGAGCGTAGAAGTTCTCAGCTGGGGCTCAACGAGGGGTGTTTGCTCAGCGGCACCATGCGGGGGAATGTTGTGCTGTTCGCTTTGTTCACAATTTTTGTGCTAATTTTGCACAACCTAGCAAAACGCATCAAGTGCCAATGACGGGCGCTCTATTTTGTCTTCTCGCCACTTACTTTCAAATCTCGCCGTTCGCTTTCTTTACAAGTCTTGTTCCTTTTCTGCTCGCTTCCGAAAGGAACAATCGCGTCAGATCGCAACATTCCCTTCTTCTTCAAGAATCATAAGGGTTTAGGACAAAGTGGAATCCATGCAAAAGGTGGAATGCGGCTTGCACCATAGGTCGCCGTAATTGGCCTGCCGATCAATCTGAGGCCGTCCAACCTCACGCGGCACACCCACCGATCATTCTCGGTGAAGGTAACTCAAGGCTCTCTTTAGAACAACCCGACCATGGAATTGCTATGATAGATCGAACGGAAAGGGGTGACACGCTGGTGTCGAGACTGCCGCTCTCGAAACTAAGTTTCCGCTGGCAGATCGCGCTTTTGGGAACCCTTGTTTTCGTTCTCTTTCTTTCCGTACTCTTTGCCGCTTTTGCTACCCTGCGCTATACAAAATCCGCCGTCCTTACAAGCGAGAAGAAGCAGCTCATCTCAATTACGCAGAATTTGGCAAGAGAATATGATGACAAGGCGGAATTTTTTCGGCAGAACAAAGAACCGCCCCCTTTGAACAATCCAACAGCAGCATCTTCGCGTGAAGTCCTCGGTCTTTTGAGCCGCGTGGTATTGCAGAATGTCGAGGGTGTAAAAAGCGGGTTCTATTCCACAACGGGCAGTACGCTGCTTGGCGACTCCGTCTCGCTCCCCGAAGGAACGCCGGCTGCTTCTGCTTATGACAATTCATCTTCGAAGGAGCAGAGCGACATTCTTGACGTTGCTAAGACCGCCGTCGAATCGCGTCAACCCTCGGAGCGCGTCCTATCCAATCCTTCCAGCATTGTTCTAATCGAGGCTGTCCCAATTCGCGATGGTTATTCTGTGGTTGGCAGCGCTTGGACCATGAAGCGGCTCAGTGTTCTTCCCGGCGCGAACCGATTCCGAGCCTATCTAATTACAGTCGGCTTGGGCCTCGCAGCGCTTGCCAGCGTGCTCTTGACCCTCTTGGTGATTCACAACTTGCAAGGAGGTGTCCGCAAGATCGAAGGTGCGCTGCGCGGGCTGGAACTGAACCTATCCTCGCAGATTGATTCGGAAAGTGATCCTGAGGAGATTCAGCGCATCGCTCAGGCGATTAACCGCGTGGGAACCGCTCTCCGGGAAAACATGGAGAGGGAAAAACAGATCGAGGGACAGCTGAGGCATTCGGAACGTCTTGCCAGTCTGGGCCGGCTGGTCGCCGGAGTGGCGCACGAAGTTCGCAACCCACTCGCCACAATCCGCCTCAGGGTTCAAATGTGCCGTCGCGATACGGACAACCCACACGTCAAGGAATCGTGTGCCGTGGCCCTCGAAGAAATCGAACGGCTCAACGGCATGGTGAACCGTTTGCTTAACTTTGCGCGACCTGTCCAACTTCACTGCGAACCCGCCGATCTAAGGGGTTTAATCGAAGAGCGTATGGAATCCTTTCGCGAATGGGCCCAGCGGCGCGGCATCACTCTGAGCTCCGAATTGCCCAAGAGCGATATCGCGCTGGCGTTGGATAAGGACCGCATGGCTCAGGTGTTTGACAATGTCATTCAGAATGCCATCGAAGCCATGTCCGACGGGGGCGGAACGCTTTCCGTGACCCTCGCGGCTGAGCCCGGTCTTGTCGGCCATGGCAAGGGAATTTGCGTCGAGTTTCGAGACACAGGGCGGGGCATGAAGTCCTCTGTTGTTCGCCACGTGTTCGATCCGTTTTTCACCACGAAGCCTTCGGGCACCGGGCTTGGCCTCTCCATCTGCCACGAGCTCGTGCAGGCCCACGGCGGAGAAATTCAAGTCGATAGCGAGGAAGGCCGCGGTACGAGTGTGAGGATCACAATTCCCGCCGTCCACGCCTGAATTCGCAGGCCGTTGTTTTGGGAGTCAAAATTCGATGGGCGCCACGATTCTCATCGTTGACGACGAATCCAATCTGCGCAAGACACTCGCCGAAATTCTCAGCGCCCGCGGCTACTCCGTTTTAGAGGCTGAGGACGGCGCTGCCGCCGTCCAGCTTCTGCGCGACGCAACGCCAGACCTCATTTTCAGCGATTGGAAAATGCCGCAAATGGGCGGTGAGGAGTTTCTCCGGCATCTGCGCGGCGAAGCTCGCTTGGCATCCATTCCCGTCATCGTGATCACCGCATTTGGTTCAAGCCATAGCGCTATAGAGGCGGTGCGTCTGGGCGCGTATGATTTTGTCGCCAAGCCATTCGACTTGGATGAAATTGTGCTGGCTGCCGAAAGAGCTCTGGATCATTCGTCATTGAACAGGGAAGTCGTCCGCTTACGGGCGCACGGTAGTCAGGGCCATGTATCCGCTGCCGGCCGGCTCGTTGGCTCCAGCGGGCCAATGCTGGACGTATTCATCATGATTGGGAAGGTCGCTGAGACGGACTCGACCGTCTTGATCTGTGGAGAGTCTGGCACGGGCAAGGAACTGGTAGCCGAAGCCATTCACAGTTATAGCCAGCGCAAGGATAAACCGTTTGTCGTGGTCAACTGTGCCGCTCTGCCGGACACTCTTCTCGAAACGGAACTCTTCGGCCATGAGCGCGGCGCGTTCACCGGCGCCATCGGCCGTAAGCTCGGCCGCTTCGAAATGGCCGAGGCTGGCACCATTTTTCTGGATGAAATAGGGGAGCTATCGCCAGGTCTTCAGTCAAAGCTATTGCGGGTTTTGCAGGAGCGGACGTTCGAACGAGTCGGAGGAACGGAGACGATTCGCGGGAATTTCCGTGTTCTCGCCGCCACCAATCGCGATCTCGAAGCTTCCGTCCGCGAAAAAGTCTTCCGCGAAGACCTCTTTTATCGGTTAAATGTGGTTCGCATTCCCATTCCTCCGCTCCGCGAACGGCGCTCTGACATTGTTCCCCTCGCCGAACATTTCTTGCGGATTTATAGCGATAAGAACGGGTTGTCGGCGATCGGGTTTTCCGATGAGGCGATTCTGCTGCTGCAAAACTACTCTTATCCGGGAAATGTCCGTGAACTGGAGAACATGGTGGAACGAGCCGTGCTCATGGCGCGCGGCCGTGTAGTGATGCCGGAGCACTTGCCGGCTAGAGCGCATCCCAATGGCGAACGGGACTCCCAGGAAATGGAAATCAATCTGCTCTCTCTTCCATTCCACAAATCCGTCGCCGAGCTCGAGAAGCGATTAATCGCAAAAGCCCTGAAAGAATCTGACGGCAACAAATCCGAAGCTGCCAACAAACTGCAAATCAATCGGCGTCTGCTCTACAACAAAATCGATGAGTACAAGATCGAAGAGTGATCTCCGCAGCCGGTGTTCCTTCCAATGCGTCATAATCGTGGCCTGCTCCTCGTTTGCAGCCATCACTGAAATCAGAAGAGAAGAAGCAGCCGGTCCCATAGGCCGAACTTTCAATACGGAATCTTGTCGGCCCTCGCCGTCCACGCGGCAAATCCCGCGAGCGCTTCCTCGCGCATCATCTGGATCGCTGGGATGCGCCGCTGTGAAAATTGTTTTTTTAGCTCATCGTAGATGAACGAATCGTCAAATCCGATTTTGGCGGCATCCTCGGCCGTACTCGCAAAATAAATCCGCGAAAGCCGCGCCCAATAAATTGCCCCCATACACATAGGGCACGGTTCGCACGATGTATACAGCTCGCAATCCTTCAGTTCGAACACGCCCATCTTTTCGCATGCCTGCCGGATGGCCAGAACCTCCGCGTGCGCCGTCGGATCATTCGTCGAGGTCACTCGATTCATGCCCTCGGCCACAATTTTTCCTTCCTTCACAATCACCGCGCCAAACGGCCCGCCCTGCCCGGACTGCACCCCGTCGATCGAGAGCTGAATCGCCCGCTCCATGAATGGATTGCTCATCTTTGATTGCTGCCGATCTCTTTCTTTCCTCTTCGCCTGGCCTGGCGCGAAGCGTGCTACCGCCGCGTTCCAAATTCCCGCCAACTATCTAGCCCGAAGCTCGCACTCGTTCGTCAGTATATGCTCGGAAAACACGCACCCAGCATGTTTTTCGTATTGAATTATCGATCTCGCTCACTTGAAAACAGGAAGCTATCCGTCTACGCTCAAATCTTATTCTCACGAGCTTTTCTACGGATCGTCGATCGCCTATGACTTTGCGCGCCTTCCTTTCCCGTCGTGTAGTCACGCCCGACGCCGTGCGCCCCGCCGCTCTGCTTGTGGATGGCGGGCGAATCCAGGCCGTCGTCACTCCTGATCAAATCCCCGCCCACGCGCAACTACACGACTTTCGCGACGCCGCAATTCTTCCCGGCCTGGTCGATTCTCACGTTCACATCAACGACCCCGGCCGCTCTGACTGGGAAGGCTTCGAGACCGCGACGCGCGCCGCGGCCGCCGGAGGCTACACGCTCCTTGTGGACATGCCCTTGAATTGCCTGCCCGCCACCACTAATGTCGACTTTCTCCACGCTAAACGCGCAGCCGCCCAGGGCCGATGTCGCGTCGATTGGAGGGCCTGGGGAGGCGTCGTCGCGGATAATCAGGACGACATCGAGTCGCTCGCCCACGCCGGCGTTCCCGGCTTCAAATGTTTTCTGGTCCATCCCGGCATCGAAGGCTTCACCATGGTGACCGAGCAGCAGCTTCGCTCCGCTCTGCCGCATGTCGCTGCGACGAAACTTCCGTTGCTCGTCCACGCCGAACTCCCTGGCCCCATCGATTCCGCCACGGCGCGTCTGGCAAACTCCGATTGGTCTCTCTATCAAACCTATTTGCAATCGCGCCCTGAGGAAGCAGAGCTCTCCGCGATTCGCCTCCTGCTCTCGCTCTGCCGCGAATATAAATTTCGTCTGCACATCGTCCATCTTTCCGCGTCCGGCGCGCTTCCCGAGCTACGCGCTACGCGACAAGAGGGTTTGCCGGTGACTGTCGAGACCTGCCCCCACTATCTGCATTTCGCGGCCGAAAAAATCCCCAATAAAGCCACGCTCTTCAAGTGCGCTCCGCCGATCCGCGGCCGCGAAAATCGCGAGCAACTTTGGCAAGCCCTTCGCGACAAAACGATTGATCTAGTTGCTACAGATCATTCCCCTTGCCTGCCAGAAATGAAACGCCTCGCCGAAGGAAATTTCCAAACCGCTTGGGGTGGCATCGCCAGCCTTTCCATCGCGCTGCCAGTGATGTATACCGAAGCCACTAAACGCGGATTTGCCCTCAACGACATCGCTCGCTGGATGGCGGAAGCCCCCACGGCTCTCGCCGGTTGCGCGAATCGCAAAGGGCGCCTCGCGGCGGGTTACGATGCCGATTTCGTAGTCTTCGATTCCGACGCCGAGTTCGTCGTAACTGAGGACCGCTTGCACTTTCGTCATCCACTTTCTCCCTATCTTGGAGAAAAACTGCGCGGCGTTGTGAAAGCCACCTATCTCAGAGGCGCTCGAGTTTTCAGCGAAGGCGATTTCCCCGGAGAGCCCATCGGTATGGAATACGTGCCTTAGCGTGTGCAACGAATCCTATGCACATTTCCAAATAATTCTCTCCACGCAGTTGCCAGGCCAAGTTTCGCGCCGTCTGTCATAAACTAGGGCAGGTAGGAAATCGAAAGCAAAAGCCTGCATGAGCGCAAGGCTCGCATGAAAAACGCTCCCATCGTCGGCGCTTCCGTTCCGCGCATGGAAGGTCGCGGCAAAGTCACCGGAGAAGCACGCTATGTCGACGACATGGTTTTGCCGGACATGCTTTACGGCGCCACCGTGCGCAGCGGCATCCCTCGCGGAAAAATCAAGAACATCACTTTCGGCCCGGCAATCGATTGGAACGAATTCGTAATCGTCACCTGCAAGGATATTCCCGGCACAAATTGCATTGCCCTTATCGAAAGCGATCAACCCTGTCTCGCCGACGGTGTCATCCATCATCCCGAGGAACCGATTCTGCTTCTCGCTCATCCGGACCGCCATCTCCTCCCCAAAGCCGTTGAAGCTGTCTCCATCGAATACGATCCGCTCCCAGCCCTCTTCACCATGGAAGAAAGCGAGAGCCAATCCCAAATCATTTGGGGCGCGGACAATATTTTCAAAACTTATCTGATCGAAAAGGGCGATGTCGATTCTGCGTTCGCAAATGCCGATCATATCGTCGAAGGCGAATACAGCACCGGCGCGCAAGAGCAGCTCTACATCGAAAACAATGGCATGATTGCCGCCTTCGATCCCCGGCGCGGCCTCACCGTCTGGGGCTCACTGCAGTGTCCCTATTACATTCACAAAGCTCTCATGGAACTTTTCGCACTTCCCGCCGATCGCGTCCGCGTCGTGCAGATGGAAACCGGCGGCGCTTTTGGCGGCAAGGAAGAATATCCCTCCATGATTGCCGCTCACGCGGCGCTTCTCGCTCTGAAATCCGGCAAGCCCGTGAAAATTATCTACGACCGCATGGAAGACATGGCGGCCACCACGAAGCGCCATCCTTCGCGAACTCGCCATCGCACCGCCGTCAGCAAAGACGGCAAAATTCTCGGCGGTGAAATTGACTTCACGCTCGACGGCGGCGCCTACAAAACTCTCTCTCCCGTGGTCCTCTCTCGCGGTGCCATTCATGCCGGCGGCGCGTATTATTGGCCCAGCATTCGCATTCGCGCCAAAGCCGTTGCCACCAACGCCCCGCCGCACGGCGCATTCCGCGGATTCGGCGCGCCGCAATCCCTCTTCGCGCTCGAACGGCACATGGACCGCATCGCCCAGGTCGTCGGACTTTCGCCCGTTGAGCTTCGCCGGCGAAATTTTCTTCAGCCTGGCCAGACGACGACCACTGGTCAAACGATTCAGGAAGAAATAAATCTTCCGAAGCTCCTCGACCGGGCGCTCGAACTCTCAAACTATCCCGCAAAAAAAGAACAGTTCGCTAGGGAAAATCATACCGGCAGCATTAAGAAGGGAATTGGTTTCGCCGCATTCCTCCACGGCGCGGGATTCACCGGGTCCGGCGAGCGCTATCTCGGTTCTATCGTTGGTCTCGAAGCCTGCGCCGACGGTGGGGTGCGCATCCTCGTCTCCAGCACGGAATTCGGCCAAGGCACAAACACGGTTCTCTGCCAAATCGCCGCGGAAGCGCTCGGCCTGCGCTACGAAGACGTGGCCATCGCTCAGCCCGACACGCACGAAGTGCCCAACAGCGGCCCCACCGTCGCCTCGCGCACCGTGATGGTAGTCGGAAAACTCGTGCAATCCGCGGCGGAAGGCATCAAGAAAACGCTGACTGCATCCGGCATGCTCGGCGCACGCTATTCCCCGGAAGAATTCCGCGCCGCTTGTCGTGCCTATGTTTCGAAACATGGTAAATTTCGCAGCCTCGCGCAATACGAACAGCCCGGCGAAATCGTCTGGGACGAAGAAAAATATCGCGGCTCCGCCTACGCCGCATTTGCCTGGGCCATTTATGTTGCGGAGGTCGCGGTCGATCTCACCACCTATAGCGTAGCCGTCAAGGATTTTGTTGCGCTCCAGGAAATAGGAAAAGTGCTCCACCCAATTCTGGCCAAAGGTCAAATCATAGGCGGCGTCGCCCAAGCCATCGGTTTTGCTCTTTATGAAAAAGTCATTTGGGAGCAAGGCCGCATGCAGAACGGCCAGATGACCAACTACATCATGCCGACTTCGGCCGATCTGCCTTCCATCCGCGTTTACTTCGAAGAATTGGGCAACGTTCACGGCGCGTACGGCGCGAAGGGAATCGGCGAACTTCCGATCGATGGTCCGGCGCCTGCCATCCTCAATGCCGTCGAAGACGCCCTCCACATTCCGTTCTATTTCGTTCCGCTGCTTCCCGAGGATATCTTTCACGCGCTTTCGGAAAGCACCGCTGTCGAAGACGCGTTGCCTGCGGCTCGAGGCGGCCAATGACCGAATTCCGCCCGGATTGCCCAAAATGCGAAGTGTCCCTTACCGTGAACGGAAAGCCGGAAACTATTCATGTGTACCCCATGGAGCGCCTCCTTGACGTTTTGCGCTCCGAGCTTGGTTTGACGGGAACCAAGGAAGGCTGCGGCGAGGGCGAGTGCGGCTCCTGTTCTGTTTTGCTCGACGGGACCCTCGTAAATAGCTGCCTGATTCCGATCCTTCAAGCGAACGGCGCAAGCGTCGTCACCATCGAAGGTTTCGCTTATGACGCTCACATGCAGAACGTGCAGCAAGCTTTTCTCGATTGTGGCGGCGCGCAGTGCGGCATCTGCACTCCGGGAATGATCCTCGCCGCTTGCCATCTCTTAATAAAGAATTCGCAGCCCAGCCTCGAAGAAATTCGTGAAGGCTTATCGGGCAATCTCTGCCGTTGCACTGGCTACCTGCAAATTGTGGAAGCGGTTGCGGAAGCCGCACGTCGGAGAGCCACAACTTGAGAGCCCGCCCAGCCGAATTTGAACTCATTGCGCCCGCCAGTTTGTCCGCGGTTTTGTCGCTTCTCGCTCGAGAGCCCGGCACGTGGCTTCCTATCGCCGGTGGCACGGACGTAATGGTTCAGTATTCAGCGGGAAAACTGCCTGCGCGTAAACTCGTCAACATCTGGAATCTTCCAGAGTTGCGCCGCATCGAGGATTTGCCAGACGAAGTTCAGATTGGCGCGGGTTGCACATACACGGATCTCCGCGAACACGAAATGATCCGCCGCGAATTCACTCTGCTTTCCAGCGCAGCAAGCTGGACCGGTGGAATCGCCAATCAAAATCGCGGCACTCTCGGCGGCAATATCGTGAACGCTTCGCCCGCTGCCGATTCGCTTCCCGCGCTTCTCGTGTATGAAGTGGAACTCCTTCTCGTTTCCGCACGTGGCGAACGCCGCTTGCCTTACGCGGATTTTCATCTTGCTTATCATAAAACGCAGCTCGCGCCCGATGAACTGATTCGCGCCGTCTGCATTAAAAAACAGTTTTCGGGTTACTATGCGCATGTGCGGAAAGTTGGAGCTCGCAACGCACAAGCGATTGCCAAGGTTTGCCTGGCGGCTTTGGGGAGGCTCGCGGATGGTGTCGTCGAAGATATTCGCCTCGCGATGGGAAGCGTAGCCCCGGTTCCTCTTCGTTTGGCCGAGACCGAGCGCCTCGTAAAAGGAAACGAGATCAATCCACCCCTCATCCAATCTGCAAGAAAGGCAGCCGCTGGGGAAATCCTGCCCATTGACGACATCCGCTCCACCGCCCGGTATCGTGGCGCCGTGGCGGGAAATCTTGTGGCGGATTTTCTCGAGCAGCTCGCCGCGCGCGGCGTCCCGAATAAAAACACAAGGAATTTTCTCGAGCAATGGAACGCAATGCCATCAGTTCAAGCCGCGGGAAATATTTTGCCTTGCTGCGGTTCGGAAGCCTGGGCGCTCGGCATGGCCGCTCGAAGGCCAATTCGCGATGAAGCAACTCTCTTGGCTGTCAGCGACCAGGTTTGGAACGGCCTCTCTGAATCCGATTGGCTCGAAGCGTTCCGTAGTCATCCGCGAATCGGCGAATCGCGGTCCCCGGTCTCGGGCACGGCCCAGTCCGCAGCATGGTCCGGCGAGGAACAGCGCAAAGTTGGCGGGGCCGCCGAAGAGGTTAAAGTTGCTCTCGCGGAGGGCAATCGTGCCTACGAGAAGCGTTTCAAACGCATTTTCATCGTTTGCGTAACCGGAAAATCGGCGCCGGAAATCCTGGCAATTCTCCAACGCCGACTGCAAAATGACGAATCGACGGAACTTCGCGAAGCAGCCGAAGAGCAAAGGCAAATCGCACGACTTCGGCTGAAGAAATGGCTCAACTCATGAATCGCATCTCTACGCACGTGCTGGATACAGCCCAAGGAAAGCCTGCGGACGAAGTCCCGGTGCGGCTTGAAAGGCGAGAGCTCGCCGGCGAATGGCGCGTGCTTTCCTCTACTGTTACCGATGACGAAGGCCGCTGCGCGCAATTGCTCCCGGAGGGCGAAGCTCTTCGTGCCGGGATTTACCGGCTGACCTTCGACACCGCCAGCTATCATCATGCGCAAAACCACGAAGGCCTTTATCCCGTCATTGAAATTACGTTTCAGGTCCGCGGTGGTGAATCGCAGCTTCACATTCCGCTGCTCTTAAGCCCGCACGGCTATACGACGTACCGGGGAAGCTGATTCGATCATGACTCTCGCCGAAAACAGCTACGGCAAATCGCGCGTCCGGCTCGTAAAAGTGAAGCGCCATTCCGGCCGCCACGATTTTCGCGAATGGACCATCGATATTTCGCTCCAAGGTGATTTCGAATCCTGCTTTGTCGCCGGAGACAACAGCGAGATTCTTCCCACGGACACGATGAAAAATACCGTTTACTCGCTGGCGAGAACCTCTTCTGCGGAATGCTTGGAAGATTTCGGCAAGGAACTGACCGCTTTTTTTCTGGAACGCAATCCTCAAGTCTCCTCAGCAAAAGTCGCGCTCTCGGATAGACACTGGGAACACCTTCCTACCGGCGGAAAGCCCCATCCCACCACATTTGTGCAATCGAGCAGCGAGCGCCAGACGGCCGACATCGCGGCAGTCCGAAACGCTGTGCCTTCCGTGGTTTCTGGCCTTCAAAATCTTGTCATTATGAAAACGGCCGGTTCGGAATTCGCGGGCTTCCTTAAAGATTCGTTGACGACTCTGCCCGATTCGACCGATCGCCTCCTCGGCACTTCCATTCGCGCGCAATGGAAATATTCGTCGCCGAGTCTTCCTTTTGCCGCTTTGCGCTCCAGGATACGCGAAATCTTGCTGAGTGTTTTCGCCGCACATACCAGCAAATCCGTTCAGCACAGTCTGTACGCCATAGGCGAAGCCGCTCTCGCCAATGTCCAGGAAATCGAGGAGATCACATTGACGATGCCCAACATCCATTGTCTTCTCGTCGATCTCTCCCGTTTCGGTCAAGACAATCCCAACGAAATTTTTGTGCCCATCGACGAGCCGCACGGCACCATAGAGGCACGCCTTCACCGGTAAGGGTAAGCATTCGTGTCCACTTCTGGAAACGCAAAAACTCGCGCCGAAGAAATTATCGCCCGTTGCAAACGACTCGCGATTTTTTCTGAAGACCCGGCCGGCACACGCCGCACTTTCCTTTCGCCACCGATGCGTGATTGCCATCGTGAAATCACGAAATGGCTAGCGGCGGCGGGAGCTGCGGTGAGTGTTGATGCCGCGGGAAATGTGCGCGGCTTTTATGCCGCGGAGCAAGCTGGCGCCCCGAGGCTTCTCCTCGGCTCTCATCTCGATACGGTTCCGAACGCCGGCGCCTATGATGGCACTCTCGGAGTTCTTCTCGCCGTCGCTCTGCTCGAATCGCTCAACTATCGCCGACTTCCTTTCGCCATCGAAGTCATCGGTTTTTCCGAAGAGGAAGGCGTTCGCTTCGGTCTGCCCTTCATTGGCAGCCGCGCGCTGGTCGGCACTCTCGATGCAGACCTCCTCAGCCACCAGGACGCGAATGGAATTTCGATTCGCTCGGCCATCGAAGACTTCGGACTGCATGCCGCGGAAATTCCCCGTGCAGCTGTAAGCGAAGATGCGCTTGCTTACCTGGAATTTCATATCGAGCAAGGCCCCGTCCTCGAATCGCTTGGATTTCCGCTGGCAGCTGTCGAAGCCATTGCCGCGCAAACGCGCATCGAATTTACGTTTGTGGGCCGTGCCAACCACGCGGGTACCACGCCAATGCATCTTCGGCGCGATGCCGTCGCCGCCGCGGCGGAATGGATCGTCGCGGTCGAGCGCGTGGCCATCGAAGAACCGGGTCTTGTCGCCACCGTCGGCCAAATCGAAGCTAAGCCGGGCGCGACCAATGTGATTGCCGCGGAAGCTCGCGTCACGCTGGACGTTCGCCACAAGTCCGGCGACATCCGCGACCGCGCGGCAAGGACGCTCGCCGAAACGGCCAGCGAAATTGCCAGGCGTCGCGGCCTTTTTCTCCGACAAAATGTCCTTCTGAACCATAGCGCCGTCGAGATGGATCCGTTTCTCGTCGATCAGATTGCACAAGCAATTCAGACCACCGGTTGCACGCCGCATCGGATGACCAGCGGCGCTGGGCACGACGCGATGATCCTCGCCGAGAAGATTCCGTCCGCGATGATTTTTCTGCGCTCGCCGGGCGGAATTAGCCATGACCCCGCCGAATCAGTCGAAATCGAAGATGTCTCAAAAGCGCTTGATTGCGGCTTGCATTTGCTGGATCAGCTTGCCAAATCCTCCGAATTTCTAAAAAGGACGTGCCGTGCATAATCTCGGTCAAACGCGAAGTTCCCAAAAACACAATCACATGCTTCTGACTCCGGACACCTTCGTCCGCACCACGCTGCCCGGCATGAAATCCTGCGCCGCCGTTGTTCATGCCGGCCCGGACTGCGGCGCAAAATTCGCGCAATACACCGCCGAGTGTGAATCCGCCGGCGAACTCGGCGAAACGCCGGCACAACGTTTTCTTTACGTGCTCGTAGGCCAGCTCACCGTGGAAACGGAAGGCCGCAAGCACGAACTGGCAGCGCGCGGTTACGCATATTTCCCCGAAGGCGCGCCGCATCGCGTGTTGGCGACAAAGCCGAGCCGCGTTGCTGTCATCGAAAAATGTTATCAGCCGCTCGCTTCGTCGAATGCGCCGAGCGCTTCCTCTGATCCGCTGCGAGCTTCCGCGTATTCACAACGCGCATCATCCGAATCGCCGCGAGCCATTATTTCAAGTGAAGACGCAGTTCCTTCAAAGGCGCTCAACGATGACGCGACTTTTCAAGTAAAATGCCTCCTCCCCGATATCATGCAATTCGATTTCGCGGTCAACACGATGGTCTACCAGCCGGGAGCCGCTCTCAGCATGGTCGAAATGCACATCATGGAGCACGGCCTCCTGATGCTCGAAGGCGCTGGCATTTATCGTCTCGGCGATTCGTGGTATCCAGTCACCGCCGGCGATTTTATTTACATGGCGCCGTGGTGTCCGCAGTGGTTCGGCGCCATCGGCAATGTACCGGCAAAATATCTCATCTACAAAGATGCGAACCGTCACCCACTGCAAGACACAAAGGGTGCGAACCGTCATCCGATGGAGGATGCCAATTCGCAGGTGTTGAGCGACGGTGCGCAGGAAAAATCTCCGCAAGCTAGTTCGCTAAGCGGGACAACGCGGGGAAGACGGTCGTCCGGAAAATCTCCAGTTGGCAAGCGTCGATGAAGATCGAAGTCGACCGAAATCGATTGGTGTCGGAGATCGAAGAGCTCGCTTCGATCTCCGACGCGGACCCTCCCGCGGTAACACGAATTGTTTTTTCGCCAACGGATCTTAGGGCGCGCGTTTGGCTGATGGCGCGGTGCGAAAGAGCCGGGTTGGCGCTTCGACAAGATGCCATCGGGAATATTTTTGCGCGATGGAATGGTTCCGAGCCAAACCCCGCTGCCGTCGGCACGGGTTCGCATATCGACGCGATACCCAACGCAGGAAAATATGACGGCGTCGTTGGCGTGCTCGGCGGTCTTGAAGCGATTCGCGCCTTGCAGAGCAGCGGATTCCGTCCAAAACATTCCATCGAGCTGCTTCTTTTCACCTCCGAGGAGCCGACGCGTTTTGGAATCGGGTGCCTTGGCAGCCGATTGCTCTCCGGAACTTTGTCTCCTGATGAAGCGCGAAAGCTGGCCGACAAAGACGGCGCTTCGCTGGAAACCGTTCGCCGTAACGCGGGATATAACGCGCCGCTGGAGGAAGTGAAACTGCCGCGTGATTATTACGAGGCATTCGTCGAGCTCCATATCGAGCAAGGGCCATTGCTCGAACGGCAGAAAATCCCTCTTGGGATTGTCACGAGCATTGCTGCACCTGCGAGCCTTCGTTTTTCCATCGCAGGCGCGGGCGGGCACGCAGGTGCGGTGCTGATGCCGGACCGCAAAGACGCGCTCTGCGCGGCGGCAGAATTGATTCTCGCTATTGAAAGCGCGGCGAAATCGAGCGGCGCGATGGATACCGTGGCGACAGTGGGCATTTGCGACGTGTTTCCGGGCGCGGTCAACTCTATTCCGAGCCGAGTGGATTTGACTTTGGATGCTCGCGATACAAGTTTGGACCGGCGTGACACCGCGATGCGGGCGATCGAAGCGGCGCGAGAATCGATTGTAGCGAAGCGGGGAGTCACGATTCGCGAAGAGCTGGTGAACGCGGATGCGCCGGCGCAGTGTGCTCCGGAAATTGTCGAAGCGCTTTCGCAAGCGTGCTCAAGACACGGGTTGGCGTTTATCTCCATGGTTAGCCGTGCATATCATGATTCGCTTTTCATGTCGCGTATCGCTCCTGTGGCGATGCTGTTTATTCCTTGCCGCAATGGATACAGCCACCGCCCCGACGAATATAGTTCGCCGGAAGACATTGAACGTGGGGTTCTTGTGCTCGCGGAAACCCTCGCTGTGCTCGCAGGTTGAGCGGATTCGAGACCCACAGACAGCATATTGATTTGCATGCCGCGCAAAACGGGCACAGCATGCTGTGGCCCTACGATGGAATCGATTGCAAGATGTGGCGTCATTGCTCTTCCTGGAAGCGGCGGATTTTGGCGTAGCCGGGCTTGATGACCTTATAGATGAAATCGATGCGCCGGTCATAGGGAAGGAAGGCGCTCTTCATCGCATTGATGGTGATTTTCTCGAAGTCGTCGAGGGCCAGGCCAAAGGTATCGGTGGCGGCCTGGAACTCCTTGGTCATGGTAGTGTCGCTCATCAAGCGGTTATCGGTGTTTAGGGTGACACGGAATTTCTGCTGATAAAAAATCTTGAAGGGGTGCTCAGGGAGGCTGCGCGCGGCGCCGGTGTGCACGTTGCTGATGAGACAGATTTCGAGCGGGATTCTCTTATCGAGAACGTACTGAGCGAGGTCGCCCAGTTTCACGACTTTGCCGTCTTCGGCGAAGGCGATGTCGTCGATGAGTCGAGTGCCGTGGCCGATGCGGTGCGCGCCACAGTATTGGATGGCTTGCCAGATGGATTCTTTTCCGTAGCCTTCGCCGGCGTGAATCGTGATGTTGAAATTCTGGCGCTGAATGTAATGAAAAGCTGCGACGTGTTTTTTGGGCGGATAACCGCCCTCTTCGCCGGCTAGATCGAAACCCACGACGCCACGATCGCGGAAGTCCACGGCAAGCTCGGCCATTTCCAGCGAGACGTCCATATTGCGCATCGCGCAGATAATCAATCCCGAGGAAATTCCAAAGTCGTGTTTCCCGCGGTCGAGACCTTTTAGTACGGCAGAGACTACCTGCTGGTGGCTCAATCCTTTTTTCGTATGAAAAATCGGGGCGAAGCGCGTTTCAAAGTAGACGACGCCGTCGCCGGCGAGATCTTCTGCCTGTTCGTAGGCGATGCGCTCGAGAGCTTCTTCGGTTTGCATCACGGCGATGGTGTGGATGAAGCCTTCTAGATATTTGGCGAGACTGCCCTGGTCGGCTCCCTGATGGAACCAGCGGGCGAGCTCTTCGGGATTCCTTGTGGGAAGTCCCTCGTAGGCGGAGGACTTGGCCAGGTCGATAACGGTTTCGGGGCGGAGGACGCCGTCGAGATGTTCGTGGAGCAGAACTTTGGGGAGACTCTTCAAGAGGGCGTAATCCAGGTTCATCGAGACTTGCCTTCCCCCCGGTTTTTTTTGTAAATGCGGATTCTAAAGGAGTTTAAGTCCTTTGTATTGCAAATGCGGATTCTAAAGGGGTTAGACGTGGATTTTTCATAACTGCTGATTATAAAGGACTTAATGACAGGAACGGGGGGCGTGGCTGGATGACCGAGCGAATAGGTTTTTCTTAATACGGAGGCTGCTGAGAACGAAGAAGTAGGAGCAGGGGCGGAGAAGAGAAAGGCAGGTTCCTCACTGCGTTCGGGATGACGCCCGACGGGGTCGATGAAAAGCCGGCACGAGCGAAGCACAAGAAATGGTAGCAAGGGAATGCGCGCTTGTCCATTACTTTAATAATTTACTGGATGCTTATTCGAATGGAGGGTGCGGGTTCGAATGAGAGCCATGGAAGTTGAGGGGTATGAAGGAGTTGAGTGGGGATTGCTGGGTTTGTTACGGCTGTGGAAATGTGTGGAAAAATCGACGTTTCCCGGAAAAGCGATGCGTGGAGCACTTTGGTTCGCTTTCTCATTGATCGGTCCAGCCTCCCGGCTGACTTTGGGTTCAAAGCTCACCGAATGGCAAGTTAAACGGACCGGTGAGTTGGAGTTCAAGAAAGCAACGCTAATCCCCTGCTTCCATTGCATGTCTCGATTTGGACAGACGGCACCAAATTTTGAATGCAAACTTTGTAGAGGGAATAGTGTATTCCACTTCTTCTTCGCTTTGATGAAGATGGCCTAGAGTACGAATTGTCTCTCATGGAAAAATCTCTCAAACGAGCATCGGGGTCGACTGAAAATTCACGGCTTCTGGGAATTGTTTCCGCGGTCGTGGTGATCGCAACACTCTATTTTGCGCGAATCGTATTCATACCCTTAGCGCTGGCTCTGCTTCTCTCACTGGTATTGTCTCCGCCAGTCGCATTTCTTGAAAGAATCAAGCTGCCGCGCGCGGCTGCGATCCTCCTAGTGATTCTTCTATTGGTTGGTTTGATGGGGCTGGTGGGCTGGAAAACTTCCCAGCAATTCGTCGACTTAACCGACCAACTGCCTTCCTACAGACAGACGCTGGAAGCTAAGATTCGCTCGCTGAAGGGGCCTGGCAGTCAGAGTATTCACAAGGCTTCGGACACTGTTGAGGAGTTGTCGAAGGAAATAACCGCGGTGAGTCCTGGTTCCACACCGTCCAGCAAGGAAACGAAAAAGACATCCGCGGCTCCTGGATCCTCAGCATCGCGACCTATGGCTGTAGAACTCGTTGCTCCGGGTAATCCGCTCGTATCCGTCGAGAACCTGCTTGGCCCCCTGGGAAACGCGGGGGTGGTGATCTTGTTCACGATTTTTATTCTTGCGGGCAGGGAAGATTTGCGCAATCGGCTCATCCGGCTTGCGGGCGGCGGCCGATTGAATATGATGACGCAGGCGCTGGACGAGGCGACGCAGCGGATAAATCGATATTTATTTCTGCAATTGCTCGTTAACTCAGGCTATGGGCTGATCGTATTCACGGCATTGCATTTTATTGGTATACCGAATTCCGCGCTTTGGGGCGTGACCGCTGGCGTGCTTCGGTTCTTGCCGTATATCGGGCCGCCAATGGCCGCAGCAATGCCCATTTTGCTGTCGCTTGCCGTTTTCCCCGGATGGCAACACGCGCTGGCGACAGCGGGACTTTTTTTGATACTCGAGTTGACCGTGGCGAATTTTGTTGAGCCGCTGCTATACGGTGCGCATCTCGGGCTTGGGCCATTGGCGATTCTAGTGGCGGCCGTGTTTTGGACTCTGATTTGGGGATTTCCGGGGCTGGTGCTGGCTACTCCTCTGACAGTCTGCTTGGTGGTTATGGGTCGCTACGTTCCGAGATTGAGTTTCTTAAATGTGCTGCTCGGAGATGAACCCGTCTTGCCGGCCCATGCGCAGTATTATCAGCGGCTTTTAGCTGCTGATCAAAACGAAGCCAGGCAAGTCTTAGAGCAAAACCTTAAAGAGAACAATCTAGAAGAGCTTTACAGTACGGTCCTGATTCCGGCGTTAAGTCTTGCCGAACAAGACAGGCATCGAAATGAACTGGATGAAGAAAAGCAAAATTTCATCTATCAAAGCACGAGAGAGATTATCGAAGAGCTGGCAGAAACTGCCACTGAACAGAGCGCAGAGACTACGTCAGAAAATACGTCCGAATTGCCTCGAACGGGGAGCGATGATGAAACAGGCGGATTGGACGTGCTCTGCATTCCGGCTCGGGATGATGCAGATGATGTTGTGGCAATGGTGCTTGCGCAACTTCTCGAGCGACAAGGTCACCGAGCGCAGGGCATAGCCATCGGCACGACAGCGGAGATGCTTGCCCAAGTGGCGGAGCTAAACCCGGCCGTCGTTTGCATTTCGGCGCTGCCCCCGTTCGCGGTGAACCATGCTCGAGCGTTGTATGCAAGATTGCGGGCTCAGGCACCGGATTTGTACATCGCGGTTTGTCTGTGGCATTTCGAGGGAGATCCAGAGAAGGCCGCAATCCGCTTGAAACTAACAAAGGGCCATGGAGTGTTCACGACTCTGCCGCAGATCCTGAAGCACATTGTCCTTCGAACGCAGGAGGCCGAAGTGGGAACGGCGCAAGCGGTACTTCGCTAGAGATTCCCTCGCCATATCAGAATCCTTAGCTCGTAATCTATCGAGTCCGACTCGCATAGAGTGCAGTCCGTGTCCCCTGAATCTGAAATCAAGCCTAGCCACAGTCTGCGCGTCGATCGTCCGGCGTAGTTCTGTCTTTAGAGGATATGGAAATGTCCCAAACAGAACAGAACCAGAGTACCGGGTAAGCCACTATCGAGACCCAACCCGTTAAGCTCACGGTCAAAAAGCAAAGATACCGAGGTTATTCCATAAAGTGGTGTGGTGGCAGCGTTGGCGTCTGAGGGCTACACGTTTCATTGTCACCTCCTACCCTTTTCCACTTATGGCTGGTCGAGGCTGGAAGTTGTTTATGGAAGATAGACGGTGTGACAAACGTTCGCACTAGAGATTACGGAAACCAGATGAACTCAGGTCTGACAGGAGATTCCCATGGTAACGAACCGGTTAAAGCATCTTTACATCGAGGAATTGAAGGATTTGTACAGCGCTGAAAACCAAATGGTGAAAGCGCTGCCTAAGATGATCAAGGCCGCAACCTCGAAGGATTTGCGCGCGGGTTTTGAGGGCCATCTCGAGCAGACGAAGGGGCACGTTTCACGGCTCGAAGAGATCTTCAAGGCGCTCGGAGAAAGCCCGAAGGGAAAGAAGTGCAAGGGCATGGAGGGACTCATCAAGGAAGGCGGAGAAATGATCGAGGAAGATCCAGCGCCCGAGGAATTGGATGCTGGTCTGATCTCGGCTGCACAGCGCGTGGAACATTATGAAATCGCCGGATACGGCTGTGTAAGGACGTACGCGAAGCTTCTGGGCGAAAACGAAGCAGAGGCGCTTTTGCAGGAAACCCTTGAGGAAGAAAAAAAGACAGACGCGAAGCTGACGCAACTGGCGGAGAACATCAACCTGGAGGCTGCCGGCTCTGAGGAATCGGATAACGGGAACAGCATAACGAGGAAGGCTAAGACCGCACGAGCCTAATCACATTCTTGAGGAACAACGGAAACACAATTCAAAAGGAGGAACACATATGAACGGAAGTTTGAGCAGAGTATCGCGATTGCTGCTGCCGCTGGGCTCGCTGGTTTTTTGCGCATCCCTGATGGCAACGCCAATCCCGGGAAAGCAAGACCAGCAAACACCACCGGACAACACGAAACAAAACAAGGACCAAACCAGCCCAAGCGCGGATCAACAGAAAATGAATCCGGCGGACCGCGAGCTGACACATAAGATCCGAAAGGCGATTCATGAGGACACGTCACTTTCGACCTATGCGCACAACATCAAAATCATTTCACAAGACGGCAAAGTGACTCTACGGGGACCTGTGCGATCTGAAGACGAGAAGAACAACATCGAAGCGAAAGCCGTGGCCGTGGCCGGACAAGGGAATGTGACCGATTTGCTTGAAATTGCCCCGCCGAAATAATGGGGCAGTAGCAGCCAGGCGTTGAATCCAAGAGTTGAATCGAAAAGGAGAAATACAAATGTCAGGAAAAAAAGTAGGAGTGTTTGGAATCTACTCGACTCGCACGGGTGTTGAAAATGGTGTTGACTCGCTTGTGAGGGCGGGCTTCCCGTCTCCAGATATTTCGGTGCTATTGCCGGAGAACCTTGCGGGATCTAAAGAAATGGGAACAGAAAAGGCCACGAAAGCGCCTGAAGGTACGACAGCGGGCGTCACAGCAGGCGGAGTGATTGGCGGCACGCTTGGCGTGCTGGCAGGCGTCGGCTTGCTGGCGATTCCTGGTCTTGGGCCCTTCATCGCAGCAGGCCCGATCATGGCAGGACTTGCAGGGCTGGGCGTTGGCGGGGCAGTGGGAGGAGTTGCGGGCGCTCTCATCGGCTCGGGAATTCCTGAGTTTGAAGCGAAGCGTTACGAAGGCCGGTTGCAACACGGGGGAATTCTTCTCTCCGTCCATTGCGACACGTCGGACGAAATCAAGCGTGCCAAGGATGTTCTGAAGGCTACGGGCGCGGAAGATGTTACGTCGACCGGAGAAGCTTCGGTGGATCGCGACAGCTCCGCCAAGGCTGCGCGTACTTCGTAATAATCCAATGGGGATGAAGTCGATATCGATTTCATCCTCTTTTTCCAAACAAATTTCGGAACACGAAGAAAATGGCATTGGAAAGGGATTGACGATGAACAAAAAACAGATTCCGGGAGCGATTGCAACTTTTGCCGTGGGGGCAGGAATAGGCGTGGCAGTTGCGTTACTTCTTGCACCCAAGTCTGGCGAGGAATTGCGGGGCGACATTGCTGACGGCGTGAATGACGGCGTCAATCAAGTTCGCAGCACAGGCCGAGATTTGAAGCGGCGAGCGCAAAGAGCGGTGGATATGGCAAAAGACCAAGTGCAGGACGCGATGGACGCGGGCGACGCTGCGTACAACCAAGCCAAGAAGGCATAGCTTTTACGAGAAACAAATCAAGATGTACAGGAATGTCGTACGACCCCTGTTTTATAAAACAGGGCATTCAGGTATCGAAACGGAGCCAACAAATGAAAGCACACGCACGAAGGCACGCCAAGGACGCGGCACTATTGACCAGTTTGGCAGAGTCGATCGGGTCAGCACTGGGAACTATCGCCGCGAAGGCCAATGCGGCACAGAGGGTACTGAGCCGCAGCAGCGCGGTTCATGTTGTGGGACGGGAAGGCAAGAGGCTTGCACGGAGAAGCAAGAGAGCGGCCCGCAAGACTGCAAGGGTTACGGCCGTAAGTTTGAAAAAAAGCAAGGCCGCGAAAGCTACGCGGCGGGGATTGCGTCGAGCGAGTTCGTCCGTCAAGCGAGCCACTCGCCGCAGCAGATAAAAAATCTACCGAATCTGGAGAGTGTAGACTGGGGAATTATCGCCACCGGAGTTGTGGTGGGTGCAATCGTGGAAACGAACCGAGCAGGCGTTTTCAGTGGCGAGAGATCCTGCGTGCAGCAATTCATAGCCACCTGAGCCGGGTCGAGCTTTCGTGATACCCAGATTGAGGCGTTTTTTCTCCCGCCTTCACTCGCGGGGTAGAAATTGCGGCTACGATACAAGCTTGATTGGCGGAGCGCAAGGATTTAACGGACCCTGAAGTAGAATTATGGTGTCAAAGCGTCGATTCGAACGTGCGGAAACGTTTTTCCAATTCCCACTGCTGCCGGGCTTTCTCGCTTGTCTTTAAAAACGCTGTGCAACGGGGAGATGGGGAAGACGAGCCCAGCGAGTCCTGTGAGCAGGCTGCCGCTGGGTGCGCGAACTCGTCGGGCGCGCTCCACAAATTGGCGCCGGCGAGGAAACTGTGTTCGAGGCTGGTGCGCACCATGCGCTTGAGATCGGCATAGTGCAGATCGTAGGTCTGAACGGCGCGGACGTATTCGTGCGTGAGGTCGATGCGAGAGACGCCTTCGTCGTCGGTGGCAAGAGCGACGGGGACCCCGAACATGCGATAGAGAGGGAACGGGTGGTCTTTGCCGCTGATGCCGAGGATTACATCGTTGCTGGTCAAGCTGATTTCCACCATCACATGTTTCGCGGCCATCTCTTTCATTAGGGCGTGAGGGTTATTTTCGTACATGATGTCGACCCCGTGGCCGATGCGTTCGGCGTGGGCCACTTCCACGGCCATGCGGATGTGACAGCAAAGTCCTTCGTAGGGGACAAGTCCGGGCGCAAGCTCACCTGCGTGCAAACTGAGATGCACTTGAGGATAGATGGTGTGAAGAAAGCCGATGATGCGCATGTGAAGCGCGTAATCGGCCATGGAAAGGTAACCGTCCTCGGGCATGACGAGATTGATGCCTACGAACCGCGGATCGGCGATGGCGTCTTCAAAGCACAGCAAGGATTGAGCGAAGACTTGCTCTTTCGGATAGTCCCGCAGAATTTGGCAGAGATAACGAACTTGCACGCGACAGGCGGGAGCCGGGTCGGGGCCAGCACAATGTTCGAGCTTCGCGCGAAGAGCTTCGGCCTCGTCGAGACCACTCTTGGCGAGCGGCACTTCATCACGCAAGCCATGAGCTAACAAGTCCTCGCGCAATTTTTGGAAGTCGTCGCTCCATGCAACCTGCTTGGAAATTTCCTTTGCATGCTCGTATTCGGGAGTGTGCATCAATTCGAGATACTGCTCGTTTTGCACGGCGGCGCGCGTGGCGACTTCATCGATCCACTCGCCGAGATGGCGATGGTTGAGACCATTGAACTTTGTAAAGGTGTCGAAAAAATGATCGTGCGCCGTCACTCCCGGTGAGGGCACAAAGCCGCGCATGGAGAAAGAATCGACGAGCGCATCATACAATCCCTGGTCTTTGTAGGCGGCAGTGGCAGGGATTTTGCCTTCTCCACATTCGGATTGCTCGGATGCGCTGGTTGAAGAGGATCGCGGTTTTGCGAAGGCGAGCTTCGCGACGTCGATGCACAAGTGATCTTCGGCGCCTGCGCGAAGGAAGGATTCCGCGTAGACGGCGCCGCTCAAATGATTGTGAAGATCACCTCCCTTGGGCATCTCGAAAAGGAAGTGGCGAAGTTGAAGAGGCTTTTGGCGGGCGGCATTGAGATTGAGTTCGGCGCGGCGCTCACCGGCAGTCTGTGCGGCAACGCGAGCCGAGGGTTGGGATTGCGCAGAGGCCAGCGCTGCGGGAAGCAAGGAAAGGACCAGAGCCGTGGATACAGCGAGGAGCCGAGAGTTTTGCAGATATTGCCATTTCGAGTTTTTCATATTTTTTCCAGGCTTGGCGCGACGAACAGAATAACAGGCCGATCCAGCAGATCAAGAGTTCGAAAAAAGTATGTTCAGATTTGTCAGGTATTTCGCGGCGTTGAAAGCTGCAGAACGCGTCGGGGCATAAAGTGGCGCGCGAGATGGTCGGGCACTGGACGGAGGATGAAGCTGTGGTTCCGACGGTGCAGTGACCGCGCCGCGCGGTTGTGCAACTTGGTCCAATCACTATTTGCGTTGTGATTTGATGTTGTTACAGCGTTGACCTTGCGTGGCTCGCGGCCTATAGTGGCGCACCTTTGGGTTGGAGAGTCGCCATTGTTACAAAGCGTTTTTCACCTGGAAGAAAACAAGACCACCGTGCGGCGCGAGCTGCTCGCGGGGCTAACGACGTTCATGACCATGGCGTACGTCGTGGTGGTGAACCCGCAGATTCTGTCGGAGGCGGGTATGCCGGTGGAGGGCGTGCTATTTGCGACATGCATTTCGGCGGCGGCGGCGACGCTGGTGATGGGAATTTGGGCAAATTATCCGATCGCTCTCGCACCGGGGATGTCGCTTAACGCGTACTTCACGTACTCGATCGTGCTGGGACGAGGCGTGCCGTGGCAAACGGCGCTGGGCGTGGTTTTTCTATCCGGGCTGCTTTTTCTCGCTTTGACACTGACGAAAGTACGCGAACAAATCGTGAACGGAATACCGGATTGCCTCAAGTACGGCACCGCCGGAGGGATCGGCCTGTTCATCGCGTTTATTGGATTGCGCAACGCGAAGCTTATTGTGGCAAACCCGGCTACGTTTGTCGGCTTCGGCAAAATTTCGGATCCGCAAGTGTTGCTGGCGTGCAGCGGATTGATTCTGATTGCCGTATTGATGGCGCGCAAGGTTAGCAGCGCGATTCTTCTGGGGATTTTGGCGATCACCGTGGCGGGAATTCCGTTGGGATTGGCGCACTGGCCTGCGCATTTGTTTTCACTGCCCCATCCGTCGGGCACCTTCTTGAAACTTGATATGCGGGCGGCGACGAAGATCGGACTTGGCGAATTGGTCTTTGTGTTTTTCTTTGTGGACCTCTTTGACAACGTGGGCACGCTCGTGGGCGTTTGCGAAGAAGGCGGATTTTTGCGCGACGGCAAACTGCCGCGTGCGAGCCGGGCGCTGCTGGCGGATGCGTTCGGAACAATTTTCGGGGCGCTAACGGGTACGTCCACGGTGACCAGTTATATCGAGAGCGCGGCGGGTGTGGCTGCGGGCGCGCGGACGGGACTGGGCAATCTGGTCATCGCGGGGCTCTTTCTCATGGCGATGTTTTGCGCGCCATTGATCGCGACGATTCCGATCTATGCCACGGCGCCGGCGCTCATTCTTGTAGGCGCCTTGATGTGCGGGGCGGTAGCGCGAGTTCAATGGAACGATTTCAGCGAGGCGTTTCCAGCGTTTCTGACTCTTGTCGCAACGCCGCTAACCTTTAGCATTGCGACGGGGCTCAGCCTTGGGCTACTGTCTTTCACTTTTGTAAAGGTGGGGACGGGGAAGTATCGTGAGATCAGCCCGCTGATCTGGGTGCTCAGCGTGCTGTTTCTCTTGCGCTATGCCTTTTTGGGCAGCGAATAGATACAAAGTCGAGATAGAGCAGCGTTCGCGCGGCTCAGGTCCAATGCGATTGGCCTTCGACAATTTTGACGTAGAAAGATCGAGAGACCGGCTCTAAATGTGAAGACGCGATTCATCACGAGACTGCAAATCGAACCACCTTTGAGGTGCGAGCTTGAAAAAGAAATGGCAGGCACCGGAGTGCCTGCCATTTCCCGGGGTGCTTCGGGGTGGATCGCCGGTTGGGGTGAATTAAAAGACTCGGCTAGAAATAATATTTCAGTGCGAACTGTATGTTGCGCGAGCCTTGGGAGCTGTCGATCTGGCCGTAGTTGGCGGCACCCGCAGTGTGCTGGCCGTTGAACTCTTGTCCAAAGTTGAAGATCGGCGTGTTGGTAAAATTCACGGCGTCCATCCGGAATTCGATCCTTTGCCGCTCGGTGATGGTGAAGTCCTTGGCAATGCTGAGGTCGGCAGATTTGTATCCGGGGCCGTCGAAGGCTCCAACTGCACAGTTGCCAAAGGTTCCTGCAGCCGGGGTGGTTACTGCGGCAGGGTTCAGGAAGCTGACGCTGCTCGTGGCCGGATCAAACACCATAGGGACGGTAGCGGGTATGCCCGGGACGCAGTTTGCGCGAGTGGAGAATCCTCCAGTACCGGACGTATCGGTGGACGAGAAAATAGTTTGCGCAAAGCCGCTGTGGAAGACGAAGCTCGAACTAATGCGCCATCCTCCAATCGCGAGATCTGCCAACCTGCTAACGCCGCTGCCGAACTGGCGGCCGCGCCCGAAAGGAAGTTCGTAGACGACGTAGCCGTTGAAGAGCGACGCGATGTTCTGCGGGCATCGGCCATAGTCGCCCATCTGGTCGTAGGGATTCTGCGGGAAAGCCCATCCGGCGATAGTTTGCGATTCGGTGGACACGGCGTCGCCGAACTGGCCATAAAAACCTGGCGTATCGCTCAAGCATTTCGACCAGGTGTAATTCACCTGCGCTTGCAAGCCGTTCCTGAAGCGCTCCTGAAGCACGAGCTGCAAGGCATTGTAATTGCTCACGCCGTTGGAAAGCGTGTATCTTGCCTGGCCCACTTCGCTGAGAAGCGTTGGATTGAGGTACGGACTTGGAGTGATGGTGCCGTTGGCGTTCAATTCCTTCTGCTGCAGCATGATGATGTTGCTGAGGTGCTGGTTCTCCTGACCGACGTAACTGGCTTGTACCGTCGTGGCGTTGCCGAATTGATGTTGGATGCCGACATTCCATTGGTAATGGACTTCCGGCCGGAGATGGGTGTCAAAAGCGTGAATGTTCACGCCAGCAAAGCACGTCGGACTGAAGGCCTGAGCTAAGGCCAGCGTGCAGCCTGTGGGGAAAGCGACGAAGCCCTGGTCCAAAGTGCTTCCGGGCAGGTCGGAGCCCGCGCCGACAGAAGGATAGGTAACGTTGTTGGCCGTCTCAAACGGCGGGTTTTGCGTCAGCAGGTTGTTTACGCCATTGCTCTCCGTGAAGTTAGAGACACCGTAGGAGGCGTGAATCACCGAATTTTTCAAGAATCGAGGCTGCCACGCTATTCCGACGCGCGGCTGGAAGTTGGTGATGCCATTGTATTGGGCATAGAGAGCTTTGCCCAAGCCGTTGTTGTTAGTCGTGTTGGTAATGAGCTGGCCGCCCATCAGCTCGTAATTCACGGCGTTTCCTTCGTTGGGAACGCGTGGGGTGTTGAGCTCCCACCGGAGGCCAAGGTTAAGCGTCAGATTAGGCCGCAGCCGCCAGCTGTCCTGCCCGTACGCGGAATAGAGGCTGTTTTCCATGTGCCGATTGCCAGTTCCTGAACCACCAATGCCTACGTTGTTGGGAAGGCCAAGCAGAAAATCGGCCAGTCCAGAGCCTGTGTTGGCGGCCAGAGCCGTCCCCGGGACCAATGCACCGGGGTTCGATGTATATTGACCGCTGAAGTTGAAAAGACCAGCCAAGCCTTCGTTTCCCGGATAGAGGAAATTGTCCCGGTAGCGGTTAAACTGAAAGCCCGCGTGGATTTCGTGGGTGCCATAGGTCTTTAAGATGGAATCGCCGGCCTGAATCACGGTGTCGGCAAATACGTTAGAAGCTGAGAGATTATTGGCAATGGTGGCGACGCCGCCGAATTGGCCGCCAATTGCGGGAAGAAATGTGCTCGGCGAGCCCGGAATGCCGAACGTCTGTGGGAGATTTTCGCCTGTTGGGTTGGCATAGCCCTGGTTAACAGGGAAGTACGTAAGGCCGAGGCGCAAATCATTTACCAGGGTGGAGCTAAGCGTGCGGTTCCAGTCGACAACGCCGTTTCGCAGGGGATAAGTAAAATTTGTAATCCCGTTGTTGGCCAGGACATACGTTTCTGTCGTGGGATTCCGCACGGACTGTTGCGAGTAGCGCCCAAAGATGCGGTCTCTGTCCGTTGGCGTCCAGTCGATCTTCACGTCGCCTTGATCGTCGTCGTTCGAAGTTTGCTGCGTATAGTTGAGGATATTGTTTGCCGCGTTCGCCGATGGGTAGAGTGGGGAGTTAACGATCGCCGATGCGGCCGAACTCAATGTGAGGCCCGCGGTTGTCAGATTATTAAAAGGAATCGGCGTCCGAGCCGTCGGATCGACGCCGACCTGCGGCATATACAGCTGCGTGTTTCCCGTGGCGGCGCTTGTGCAAACTCCCGCGCCGTTAAATCCTGCCGGGCAGAGTTCGCCAAAATTGCCCCCGCGCTCCGCGGCGCTCAATACCTGGGCGGACTGCGTGGAGGTGCTGCTGTTGCGCTGTCCCTGGTAATCGATAAAGAAGAAGAGGCGATGTTTAATGATGGGGCCGCCGAAGGTGGCACCGAATTGGTTAAAGCGGAGGCTGGCTTTCGGAACGCCCAAAACGTCGTTGAACCAGTTGTTGGCATTGAAGGCATCATTGCGAAGGAATTCAAAGGCGTCGCCATGGAATTCGTTGGTGCCGGATTTAATGGTGGTATTCACGATGCCGCCGAGGAAGTTGCCGAACTCCGCAGGAGGATTTTGGGTGATCAAATTGAATTCCTGGATGGCGTCGGGACTGGGTGAGTAGGCCACTTCGTTATTATCGTGCTGATTGTTGTCGATGCCGTCGAGGATGTAGTTGCTGGTCTGCTCGCGGTTGCCGTTGATGTAGGGGCGGCCAACTTGAAAGGTGTTTTGCCCGGAGGTGAAGGCTCCCGGATTCGTGCTCACGGCTCCCGGCGTTAGAAGCGTGAGTTGGCCGTAGTTGCGGGTGATCAACGGGATGTTTTCCGTGACCACGCTATCGATATGGGTGCTGATCTCAGTTGTTTCCGTCTGCAGGAGAGGCGGCGCTCCGTTGACTTCCACGGTCTGCGACACAGCGCCGACTATCATTTGGATATCGACGCGGGCTATTTGATTAAGGACGAGATCGAAAGCAGGGTGAACGGAGGTCTCGAAGCCCTTGGCCTCGATCTTCAATTCATACTTGCCAACGGGCAACTGCGACAGATAGTACAAGCCGTCAGTATTGGTCAGAGCGGGGTAGGCGATACCAGTTAAGAGGTCTTTTGCGGAGACCGCGGCACCTGCGAGCGGCGCGCCGCTGGGATCGGTAACCGTCCCGGTGATGGCAGCGGTGACTCCCTGACCGAGCGCCACGTTCGCGCCGCAGAGGAGGGCAACCAGAGTCACAAAGAAAACACAAAGCCCCACAGACTGCAATTTTTTCATATTCATTCCTCCGAGGGGAGACATCGGCCACCGAAGATCGTCTCCGCCTCTTTTGAAAGATCGCGCACAGCAACAAGCGCCCTCGACGCGCTATATGGCCGACCGGTTGATAGCTATATAGCACGATTTTATGCTTGTCAAGCAAAAAGTAATGATTTATAAGGAATATGGATGAAAGCATGTATAGCCGCAAGCGGTTGTGATATATAGCCGTAACTGAAAGCGCTCTATATCACAAATGCGGTGGCTGAGGCAGCGCGACAACCGCCGCAATGAGCCGGCTGGGGCAGGTTTTGGGGCCGGGCCACTGGGTAGAAATGGGAGGAGGTCAGCGGCAATGGAATGCGGAAATCGAATGGAGGCCAACGGTGGAGAGGGGTTCCGTTTTCTTACGCTCGAGATGCTGCGGCAGCGCCAATTCGTTGTAGGCTGTTGCTAAATTCCGGGGGCCAGAATGCCTGCTAAGAGTCAAAGTCGAAGCAACGGGTTGCCAGCGTACCAAAGAATTCAGGGTACTCTCCGGAAGCGGATCGAGGCCGGAGATTTGCGCGCCGGGGATGCTGTCCCGTCGGAGCGCGACCTGGCGAAGATTCATTCGGTGAGTCTGATGACGGCGCGGCACGCGCTGGCTTCCCTGGAGCGCGAAGGCGTGGTGGAGCGGCGGCGGGGAATCGGCACGTTTGTCTCGGCGCCGAAGATTCATTTCAATAAGCTGATGAGTTATACGGAGCAAATGGCCAGCCGCAGCATGACGGCCGCTTCGAAAATTCTCTTCGCTAAAATTATCGACGACGAGCAAGAGGCCAACGCGCGTCTTTCTCTTTCTCCGAAGAGTGGCGTCATAAAGCTGGAGCGCCTGCGCCATGCGGCGGGAGAGCCTTTTGCTCTCGAGACCTGTTACCTTTCCGCTGCGCAATTTTCCGGATTACTTTCGGCGCCGCTGCAAAGAGAATCGTTGTTCGGCATTCTGGAACGCGATTACAAGGTGGAGATTGGATATTCCGATGAGGAAGTGGACGCCACTGCCGCCGATCCGCGCACGGCCGATCTGCTGGACGTGCCGCGGCGCGAGCCGTTACTGCGAATCCGGCAGGTGATCTTCTCGACCAACGGCAAAGCCGTGTTGTATGTTCTGGGTTTTTATCGCTCTGACCGGCACAATCTGGTGATACGGCGGTTCCGGTGAAGCAAAATGTCGAGATGTAAATGCTTACGTTGCGCATGTTAATGTAAGTTTCCGCATGAGAAGAACCAGCTGATTTCTGCGTAACGGGCATCCAGCAGGCTGTGGAGGAGTTGATGGCCGTTCAGAGGAAGAAATGATTCTCGCTGGTGACATTGGCGGCACCAAATGTAATCTCGCCGCATTCGAACAGCGTGGATCCTCCCTCGAAACGGTTTTTAAGCGGCGTTACGCCACCGATGAGTCTTCCAGCCTTGAGGAAATCATTGAAAGGTTTTTCCGTGAATGCACGGCAGAAAGTTGCGCGGTTCCCGAGAACCAGATTACCGCAGCCGGCTTCGGAGTCGCTGGAGCGGTGGTGGATGGCCGCCTCTTGGCGAACAACATCCCGTGGGATCTGACCGCATCCGCGTTGGCCTGCAAGCTGCATCTCCAACTCGAACAACTTATATTGATCAACGACCTGGTGGCCGCCGCCTACGGTTTGGTTCATCTGAAGCCAGAGGATTTTCTCGTTTTGAACGCGGGTGCTCCACAATTCAATGGTAACCAGGCGCTGATCGCCGCCGGAACTGGCTTGGGCGAGGCCATGATTTTTTGGGACGGCCACCAACATCGTGCTTCTCCTTCAGAAGGCGGCTCGGCCGATTTTGCGCCCCGGACAGAGCGCGAAATAAAGCTCTTGCTGTCTCTGAAAGAGCGCATGCAGCGGGTTTCCTGCGAGGAAATATTTTCCGGTCGCGGGTTCCGGAAGCTGCACGAATTTCTCGATCCGAAAATCGTTCATCCCACGTTTCAACTGCCGGAGGGCGCTTCCGCCAGCGAAATCACTCAGAACGCTTTGGCAGGCACGTGTCCTGTGTGCATCGAAGCGCTCGATTGGTGGATCGATGCATTTGGCGCGGAGGCTGGCAATCTCGCACTGCGGGTTCTGGCGTATGGCGGCGTTTACTTTGCCGGCGGAATCGTTCTTAAGATTCTTTCCAAATTGCAGCAGAGCAGTTTCTGCCGGTCGTTCGCGGAAAAAGGCCGGCTGGAATCCGTGCTTTCCAATATTCCGATCTCCGTTGTTCTGAATGAAGACGCGCCACTCCTAGGTGCAGCCTATCAGGCGCTTGCCACCATCCCGGCATCGAAATCCGAGCGGCACGAAATCCTTTTTGAGCTGCATCCACAGCGCGAAGGTCTTGCCCGGTAGGCGTTCAACGGACTAGCTCCTGCCTCCATTCACCGGGAGATACGGCCCTGTGGGCCGCTACAATTATCATCTCCGCAACCTTCCTTGCCATTTCGATGTTCCTGTCTTCCACTTACGATTCGTTCGCTAGACGCTTCGACTGAGTGATTGCGGATTGCGTTCGTATGGAACGTAGACAGGGTCCCAGACATTTGCCAGGAGTTGATGGTTGAGGGCTTCCTCGTCTGCCACTTGTGCTTGTCCATCCCGAAGGGCTTGCCTTGCCACGGCTTGGCCGATCAGGCGGCCGAGGTCACGCGCTTGCGAAATTGGCGGAAGAAGGCTGGCGTTCTTATCTTTCTGCGTCGGCAGGTGACGTACCAATTCCTGAGCCGCGGCCTTAATCATGGAGTCAGTGACGCGTTTGGCTTTGGACGCAACGATACCGAGAGCAAGTCCGGGAAAGATGTAGGAGTTATTTGTTTGGGCGATGTGGATCTGCTTGCCGCCAAAATTTATTGGTTCGAACGGGCTGCCGGTGCCGATTAAGGCGCGGCCCTCCGTCCAGTCCATGAGAGCTTGCGGAGTCGCCTCGCTGCGTGAGGTGGGATTCGAGAGCGGAAAGATCACTGGCCGAGCTGTAAGCGTGGCCATTTCACGAACTGCTTGCTCGCTGAAGGCTCCGGCTTGACCAGAGACTCCGATGAGGACCGTGGGCTTGGCATTGCGCACAACGTCCGACAACGCAATCTCTCCGTTGGGTTGTCTCCAGCTTCGCACCTCCTGCTCTTTGCGGGCATAGAGCCGCTGTTCTGGCCGCAGATCCTGGGTATTCTCTGTAAGCAGGCCAAAGCGGTCAATCGCGTAGAAGCGACTGCGAGCTTCCTCTTTCGAAAGACCTGTGTCCTGCATAAACTGCACGAGGAGGTTCGTGATGCCAATACCTGCGCTCCCGAAACCGACGACGACAATCTTCTGTTGCTGGAGTGGAACTCCAGTCACATTGATAGCGGAAAGTAAGGTTGCTGTCGCTATGGCCGCTGTGCCTTGGATGTCGTCATTGAAGGTGCATAGCTGGTCTCTGTAACGAGCCAAGAATCGGGCAGCGTTCGAACCGGCGAAGTCTTCCCACTGCAACAAAACGTGTGGCCAGCGTTTCTTGACGCTCTGTACAAAAACATCCACGAAATTGTCGTACTCTTCACCACGGACTCGATGATTTCTCCATCCAATATAGAGAGGATTCTTTAGCCTATCCTCGTTATCCGTTCCAACGTCGAGGAGAATGGGCAGGCAATGTTCCGGATGGATGCCGCCGAGAGCAGTGTAGAGAGCCATCTTTCCGATAGGGATGCCCATCCCTCCTGCGCCCTGATCGCCGAGCCCGAGAATTCTTTCGCCGTCGCTGAACACGATGCATTTCACGCCGTCGTAGCGAGAATGGCTCAGAATTTGAGTGATACGGCTTTTATTCGGATAGCTGATGAACAAGCCGCGCGGCTTTCTCCATATTTCGCTGAAGCGCTGGCAACCTTCGCCGACCGTAGGCGTGTACACGAGCGGCAGCATCTGTTCCACATTGCGAACCAGGAGTGCGTAGAACAGAGTCTCGTTGGTGTCCTGCAGATCGCGGAGAAGGGCGTATTTGTTGAAGGGAGTCGGTTGCCCGGCCAGTGCACGCAGCCGGCGATTAACCTGTTCATCGAGATTTCCGACGTGCGGTGGAAGCAAACCGTGGAGCTCGAATATGTCTCGTTCGCGATTGGAGAATGCTGTTCCTTTATTGAGACGGGGGGAATTGATCAGGTCGTATCCGGAAAGAGAGACTTGAAGGCTTTTATCGCCGGGGTTCGGCGGCAATTGCTCGAACACTTTCGTCCCTCCCAAATCCGCACGTTTTTCGTCAGCGTATAAGGTTGATCGCGGGCCCGGTTAACCACTTCCACTTCGTCTGTCTGTATTCTCGCTCGTTAGATGCTGGAGTTAGCAGGGTTGGATAATAAATTTCTTGTGGACACTGTCTGTCGCAAAGTCGTGATTCTAGAGTTCCATCCCGTGCAGTCGACTCGCGCTAGAACCGGGATCCAGTCCGCTTGGGTAAGCCGGCAGCGTACCCCGCTAACGCGAATGCTAGGAGATTCGATCGACTTCTCGAAGTTTCCGCAGGCTGACCAACAATTCCGAGGCGAGGAGAGTCTTGTCGAGGCAACCGTGGCCGCCCGCTTCGATTACGCGCGGCAGTAGCAGGTGTGGGTCGTGCTGACTGATTATGAGAATTTTCGCTTGGGAAAGATGTCCTCGCAAAAGCCGGGTCGCTTCCAGTCCACCCATCCCCGGCATGCTAATGTCCAGGATAATTACGTCCGGAAGAAGTACTCGTGCTTTCTGGATTGCATCCAACCCATCCTTGGCTTCACCGCAGACTTCCCAGCCTTCCTCCGACCGCAGGATGTCAATCACACCTTTCCGTACAAAATCGTTGTCATCTGCCACCAAGATCCGCATGCTTTTAGCCCGTAACACTGAAGAATTAAGCGTTCGCAGACCGTTCTGCCAAACGATTTATGGTCGAGTTCTCCCGAACAGGAATCGGCAAGGATACTGCGATCTTCGTGCCCTTCCCATTTGATATGACCTCGAGAGTCCCAGCATAGTGCCGAACTCTTTCTCGCATTCCAGCGATTCCAACCCCTGACCGGCCTTTCATTCCGGCCAGCTTCTCCGCTGATATTCCTTTGCCCTCATCTTGCACTTCGACGGAAACGGTGTCTTGGCAGCGCAAAAGACGAATCGTTGCCGTCTTACTGCCAGAGTGCCGGTGAATGTTCGTGAGGCACTCCTGTACGATTCTGAAAATGGCCAGTTCCATGTCGGCGTCGAGCCGGCCAAAACTCTCGGAAGCGGTCACTTCAATGCTCAGGCCACTGCGTTCAGCCAATCCCTGCGTGTACCAACGAATCGCTTCGGATAAGCCATTCTCATCCAGAAGAGGCGGATGAAGCAGATAGGACATCGTGCGAATCTCTTTGTTTAATTGTTGAAGTAGATCCTGATTCTCCTCGAGAGCCTTCGCCAAAGGAGGATTCTGTCTGACCTTTTGACCGATGTTGGCCATGCCCATACCTAGAGCGGTTATGATTTGTCCAGCGCTATCATGCAGCTCGCGTGCCATGCGCCGCCGTTCCTCATCCTGCGTCTTGAGCATTCGGTTAGAGAGCTCTCGAAGCATCTCGGATTGTTCCACGACCTCCACATTACGCTGCTGCAGTTCCAGTGTTCGCACGCGCACTTCTGCATCGAGACGTTCGGAGAGGGTGCGAAACTGATCTGCCGCTTCGCGGCGAATTTTTGCCATTGCGAGATGTGTCCCCACACGGGCCAGTAATTCGCGGGCAGAAAATGGCTTCACAAGATAGTCATCGGCTCCCGCGTCGAGTCCCTCGACACGCGACTCTTCTCCAGCACGGGCCGAAAGCAGAATGACTGGAATGCTTTTCAAATCCTTATCGGCTCGCACCCTCCGCAACAGTTCGAAGCCATCCAATCGCGGCATCATGATGTCCGAAAGAATCAGGTCCGGGTGTCGCTCGCGCGCATTCTTAAGGGCCGTTTCACCATCCGCTACGGCTGTGACTTCATATTGCCCGCGTAGAAGCCGCTGAACGTAATCGCGCATGTCGGCGTTGTCGTCTGCGACCAGAATGCGGGGAGCTTGCTCGCATTCCTGTGTGGAAAGGGGAATGCATTCCGAGAATGAAAGCGGGGACGGGGCTTGAATGTTCTCACCAGCGTTTTGCTGTTCCGGCAGCCACCGCAAAGCTTCTTCCACGTACGCCTTACTACCCGTCCCGGTTGACGCCAGCTCGCGCGCACCGCCTATACGATCGGCAGGCAAGTGGTCCTTGCCCAGAGGAATAGTGACAATAAAAGTGCTCCCACAATTGATTTCGCTTTCGACGCGCACGCTGCCACCGTGCAGCTTGACTAACTCCAGCACGAGCGCGAGGCCGATTCCGCTGCCTTCATAGGATCGTCCACGCGCTTCCTTGACTTGGTGGAAACGTTCAAATAACCGGGGAATCTCACTGGCTGGAATCCCCGTTCCCGTGTCGCGCACCCGCATCTCTATAGAGGAACCAACCTGCCGTAGTGAAATCTCGATCTCACCTTCGAACGTGAATTTGAACGCATTTGACAGGAGGTTCAGAACGACTTTTTCCCACATTTCTCGATCGACGTAGACATTCTCCGGAAGGGCGGGGCATTGAATGACCAGCCGCATTCCTTCTCGCTCGATGGTAGAGCGGAACACGCTGGCGAGTTCCCCTGTCAAAAGAGCTAAATCAGTGGGCTCATAGGAGGCTTGCATACGGCCAGCTTCTATCCGCGAAAAATCAAGAAGAGTGTTAACGAGTTTCAACAAACGTAAGGAATTGCGATGTGCGAGCTCCAAACACTCTCGATTTGAGGCAGACAATCCTTCTTTCGCCGCTATTGCATCTTCCAGTGGCCCCATCATCAAGGTCAGCGGCGTGCGAAACTCGTGGCTGATATTGGCGAAAAATTGCGTCTTCAGCTTATCGAGTTCCGCCAATTCTTCGCGTTGGCGAGCGATCTCGCGCTCATGCGCCTTTTTCTCGGTGATGTCGCGACCTTCGGCGGTGATGAATACGACGTTCCCTTGCTCGTCCTTGACCGGCATGAGCGAGGCGTCGATGATGATTGTCTCCTTGCCGCTAGCGCGTCCGTAGATTTCCGTATCCCAGCGAACGAATTCGCCTTGCGAGGCGCGCAGGATCGACTCCCTGAGCGTCACGTTGATTTTCTCTGAGACTTGCCACCAGAAGGTCGTCCAAAATGGCTTGCCCTCGACGTCCGAGAGATTGATCCCGACGGCGTCGAGCGCAACATGATTGATTTCAAGCACCGTGCCTTTTGCGTCCAACAGCCCAACGAACTGAACCATGGAGTCCAGGGTGATTCGGGCCAACTTCTGTCGATACTGTTCATGAGTATCGCTAGCCAAAAGCTCGGTGCCACGGACTTTAACGAGGTTAGCGGGCGTGGATGAGTTGGGCGTCATGGTCGGTCACGTTTAACGGTAACTCGTGTTCATTTGCAATGAGAATCCTAAGGCTCTCCCTCCATGAAAAACTGTTGACAGTCGGACCCAAGCTAAGGGACAGGGAGATATAGACGTGGATGATGGTATCCCAAATTTTATCCCCTGACGGTATACGGTAAACACTGTATGACAGCGGAACTAGAGCGCAGAATAACCTGTTTGGTGGGCATGGAATAATCTAGTCTCCGCGGCGAGGCTTCCGGCACAGTTGCGCCAAAGCTTCCTGCTTCAACGGGATACACCCTCATTGGAATGGCTGTCGCCCCCTGCTCATCTTCGCGCAAGGGTTGCAGTAGTCTTATCCTTCGTCATTTCCGCAACCTGCTCAATCGTGGCAGACATAGGAACCGCCTGGAATTCGCTGTAAAGCTCCTTCTGCCGCACATCAATTGTCTTGAAAAAAAGCACCTTACCACTCATCTGCACATCCAGAGTCGTCATTTCCCAGCACCCCGGGCCGACTTCCTGTTGCTTTACCAAGAAGGTTCCGCCTTCATCCAGATGACCTAACAGTCCCCCGCCGAATTTCACGGAGCTTTTCAAACGTCCATGGATCTCCGCGAGGCGTTTTTGACGGAGGTCCAGAATCAAGGTGCCTTCCATATGGTGAAAAACTTCTGCCTTGTGGCTTGAAGGGTGAAAAGCAGGATTCGGCGAAAATTTCAGCGTGATCTTATTCCCATCGCTTTCTTCCATTCGAAACACGAATGCGTCCGGAATTAATTCCAGCAAATGAGTGGCTTGTTTTGCGTCCTCGCGTTGTTGACGCGCTTGTTTATGCAGTTCTCGCTTGCTTCTAAGCAATTTCTCTATTCTTTGATTTTCCGCTTCTCGCTGGTTTTCATCCAGCGGTCTGCCATTCACCGCCAACAATCGTTCAATCTGCGCACCTTTTGCCTCACACGCTTTAAACAATCGTCGTTGGCCATCTTTCTCTTCCAGTTTTCGATAGCACCATAACGATTCATCCTTCGCTTCGGCGTCAATTTCATGTTCGATAGTCTCGCGCACCAGATAGCTCAAATGTTTCTCAGGGCTAGCAACTTGCAGCGCGTTGTGAATACTCACCTGAGCTTCCGTTGGGAGGATACTGCCCATGATAATCAGCGCTGACCACAAGCAAAGCAAGGAACCAGTTATGGCCATTTTCCCGGTCCATTTCTTCCCTGAGGCTTTCCCTAATCCGCTGTATGACGGCGGTCTCGACATCTATGACCCCCTCGTCGCTCCGAGGTCGTCAATTACGGCTTCAGCGTAAACGATGCGTGAATCTCAGCACTATAAGGCAGTTGCTGTACTCTGGCTGTTTTCTTCGGGCAACCATCAGGTCTTCCCTGTAGGAACCATCGAAATGTGAGGCAGAAACGGGCGGGGTCCCAAAAAAACACATTTACAGGTTTCCACCGATATACGTCCAGGAGATGGACGTTCACCTTAGGAATGGATGGATGTTACATGAGGCCCTATGCAAGTTCTGATTGCTGATGATCATGAGATTGTTCGCCGTGGAGTGCGTTCCATATTGGAATCGAGGAAGGGCCTCGAGATTTGCGCCGAGGCAGTCAACGGCCGAGAAGCGGTTGATAAAGCAAGGAAATTGCATCCCGATCTGATTATTCTCGACCAAGCCATGCCAGTTCTTAGCGGTTTGGGCGCCGCGACTGAAATCCGGCAAATTCTTCCGGAAGTGCCGATACTAATGCTATCGATGCACGATGGCAAAACCCTGCTTGATGCTCTGCGCTTGATTGGGGCAAGGGGCTTTGTCCCTAAGGCCGAGTGCGCGAACAAATTGCTTGAGGCGGTGGATGCTGTTTTGCGCGGTGAGACTTTCTTCGATGCGGAACCTAGCCCATGCATGGGATTGTCCGAATAGGATTCTAAGCGAGCGCATGCAAGCAGTCTTGGGAGGATATAATGACGACGGTCACACAACAAATTGAAGGAAAAATGTGGGATGCTGCTATGGACATGGCCCAGAGATATGTCAGCGCTTATCGCGAAACTCTGCTGACCGATTCTCAGATTGTTGCGGCCATGAGGTCGGACGCCCTTTCAGGCGGCTTCTCTCCAGAAGACTCTTCCGAAATCGCAGAGATCGGTTTCACGTACCTCGAACGAAATCACCATGCCCTGAATCCGTGAAAAGTCTCGCGCCTGCCCCCCGGAGTTCTCCTGCATGGGCAGAATCTACCCTGTAAGGCATTTACCCGATTACGAGCAGAAACTTCTCAATGTAAGTTGTTTCTCGAAGGGCAGGTGAAAGATGAGATTCATTTGGCTTTTGTTGGCGCTCTTGCTGGTATGCGCGTGGATAGGCGGTTTTGTTGTCTACCACGTGGCAGGATTCGCGATCCACATACTTCTGCTTCTTGCTGTCATCTTCATTATCATGCAGTTGTTTAGCGGAAAACGGACAGCTTAGAAAACTTGTCAGGCGAGAGAGAACGGTTTCTCGCATCGGACGCCCTCTAAAGCCATCGGTGTTGTTCCGCGTTCCAAGTGAATATGGAAACGGCGAACCAAGCGAGCATGGCGAGGATCAAGACCGCCTGCCAGTTCCAAACAGGAAGAAGTTTCCAAACCAGCACCGCAAAAATTCCTAGCCCGAAAGTCCCCATAGCGGCGCCACGCGCGTCCAGGGCGGCGGCTTTTTTTGCTCGCGCTGTTCCGTCCATTCCACTCTTCTGTTTTTTCTCCTGCTCGTGCTTCGCAACTAGCGTAACACTAGCGGGGAAAATTGCTGGAAAGGCGAGAAAGAGTCCGCCGACCACGGGACCAAAATGGTTGGCAACAACACCAGTGGCAGCCGTGATCGCACCGCCAAACAGGAAACGAACTGCATATTCGTACCAGCGAGTTTTCCGGATTGAGGAGTAATCAAAGTGGACGCGCATCAAATTTCATTTCAAGAGCAGAATCCACAAACCGAATGCTCCAGCAAACCACGCCGAAAAGGAAAACACGCTCGCCGCCATCACGCCCCATCTATTGCGGACAAGGAGGTGAATACACAGACAGGCATACAGAAAAAAAGCGACTGCGCCGGCAATCATCGAACGGCTTTCCAGGGCGGCATAGCGCTTCCCATCCGTCAAAATCGTCAGACCCAAGGTAGCCAGCGCAACGGAAGGAGCGGCGCTGAATAGACCAGCAAAACTCCTCGGTTTTAGAAGGTCTCCCAAAATCGCGAAGATCGACACGATGATGCCGCCCACAACAAACCGAAAGATGAGCGGCATCATTTTGAGCAAGCCCCTTGATCCTGCCCTGTGGCAGATTCCTCTTCAGTTCGTCAACCGATTCGAATACAGGTCCATGGAATGCCTGTTTGGCGAGAGCCCAGCCACGATTAATGCTTCGGATGAGTCTTCCGCTACTGTTTTCATCGCATTGCACGTTTCTTGTTGGTCGCGGTTTTTCCTGGCTTTGACGCTTTTGTTTTTGTGATTTTCTCCGGATCGCCGGTCGCTGCTTTTTCGACATCTCCACCATTGTCGCGAGCGATGTCTGCTAGAAGTCGTTTACTCGAGACGGAACGCGGCTGGGAGATAGTTATGTCTTTATCCGATGCATATTTGTCGCGATGTTTGATCAACAACCAGGATTTATCAGGCTTGCTGCCAAACCCACGCGTTCGCACTAACACCCACGACCCCTTAAGTTTCTTGCCTTGGAGAGTAAACTTCAGATCGCCTTTTTTGAGCGCCGCTTCGACGTCGTCGCTCTCCGGAGTCCATTCACCGTTATCCCAAACCATTACTGTGCCGCCCCCATATTCACCTTCGGGAATGACGCCCTCAAAGTTTCCATACTCGAGCGGATGATCCTCCACCTGCATCGCCAATCGCTTGACGGATGGATCCAATGAAGGACCCTTGGGAACTGCCCAGGAAAGCAGCATGCCCTTGAACTCCAAACGAAAGTCGTAGTGCAATTGCGAAGCGCGATGCTTCTGTATTACGTAGAGCAACTCGCGCTTCGAACGTGCACCAACATGTGGTTTTCCCGAAGGCTCCGGCGAAATCCGAAAATTCCGTTTCTTCTTATATTTGTCGAGCGACATCTATCGTTCCTCCTCGGGCACTAATGAACGGCGAACGCAGGGAACTCTCATAATTGTTTCAAACGTACAACCGCCGGTTTTAATGATTGCCGGCTATCAAAAAAGTCCGCCCACGGGTCTTTCTTTTTAAGCCGGCTGCCAAAATTGCCGAGGTTGAAGCTGGACGGATTAAGAGAAGGCTTGACTTCCGACCATGCCAGGGGCGTCGAGACGGGCGCGTGTGGTTTTCGGCGAACCGAATAGGGGCTCACGACTGTTTGCACGGAGCCGTTCCTAAAAGCGTCCAGGTAGACACGCGCTCCCCGATCTGCAATCGCATGCGCCACCGTCAATTGCTTCGGATAGGCCGCGGCGAGGCGCGCCACAAAGTCCTCCGCAAACTTCAGCACCTCGTCGGCCTCAGGACCCACTCGGATTGGAACGAAGATATGTAACCCGCGGCTCCCAGATGTTTTTGGAAAAGAAACCAGGTCGAGCTCATCCAACATCCCCTTTGCGAACAGACCGGCCTTCGCGGCATCCGCAAACTTTCCTGACTGAGGATCCAGGTCGAAGCAAACCCAATCAGGCTTTGGAAAGGTTTGTGCTCTGCTTCCGCTTACATGTATGGGAATGCAGCCGAGATTGGCTAGGCCAAGCTGCGTCGCGAGCGAACCTCCCACAACGTAGTCGGTCGCTTTTCGAGAAGAAGTGCTTTTGTCATTCACGATTCGCTTTGTTGGAGTTCCAGCTGGCATACTTTCTGGTTTCTGCTTTTGAAAGAAACAGGCGCCGCTCATGCCGTCTGGGCAGCGCTCCAACGTCAAGATGCGGTCATTGACGTAAGGACGAAGCACGGGGAAAACGTCTCGATAAAATGTGACCAGATCAAGCTTTGTATACCCTTCTTCGGGCCAAAATACCTTATCGGGATTCGATACTTTTATTGGCACTTTCCTTGATGCGGGCGGCATTCAAACCTCCATCCGAGTCACGTCCTTAGGTTTCTTGTCGTCGCGCAGCCCCAGATAAACCGGATGACGCAGCTTTCCATCCTGTGTCCACTCGGTGAATGAGAGTTGAGCTATCAATTTTGGGGCCAGGAACGTCGCATCTCGCTCGCGCACCGCGGATGCAAAAGGAGACTTCGATCGAACTAAAGACTTAAACTTTCGATGAAGAGCGGCGAGCATTTCCGTATCGAACCCTGTGCCAACTTTTCCGGCATAGAGAAGTTTATTGCCAGAATAGACTCCCAAAAGCAAGGCTCCGAAATACTGTCTCGAACCCGTGGGTTGGGTGAAGCCACCGATCACAAACTCATCTTCCTGGTGAACTTTCACCTTGAGCCATTCCTTTGACCGCTTCTCTACATAGCTAAACGCAAGGTTTTTGCCAACTACACCTTCAAACCCGCGCTTTGAGGCAATTTGAAATGCTTTCAGGCCGTCGTCAGACAAGATGGTTGACAACCGGAGTCGTGCGGAGGGCTTTATTACCCGTTCGAGCGCCGTTCGCCTTACGGAGAGTGGTTTTTGTCTCAAATCGCCTTCGTCTGTATAGAGACAATCAAAGACTACATATTGAGGATGGCCCTTCCCTTGTTGCAACAACTGGAACCGTGAAACATTCTTGGCATCGAACACAACCACTTCGCCGTCGACACAGAGCGTCGTCGTCCTGAGTTTCTGAATTGCAGCTGCGACTTCCGGGTAACGGGCCGTTCGATCAATCGCATTCCTCGATATCAAGGACACACGCGTACCTTCCTTATACGCAAGCATCCGCACACCGTCGTATTTCTCTTCAAAGATCCAGTTGGGCCTCGCAAATGGAGCATCGACCAAAGTTGCCAGCATGGGAGACACTCGAAAAGGAACTTTAATCATTGCTGTCCCACAATCACTTTCATGAGTATTAGATATCCTATTAGCCGTAATTGCTTTACATGAAACCCTGTATATGTAAAAGCTGTCGATAGGGAGAGGCTTTCACGATGGGACGACAGCTTGGCCGATAGACGAATCACGTTCGAGGGACACTCCCCGGAGCTTAGAGCACTGGCCGTCGGAAAGCGAGAAAACTCTAGGTCACATTGGATTTTCTTGCTCTCACCAGCAAATTCCGGCGGAATCCGAGCGAGAATGCTTTTCAGTCCCAATGCCCGGTTTGACATCGCTCGACGCCTCCGAAATTCTAGCGCTCCTCTTGGGGAGGTCTTTAGCTTCATTAGCGGCCTATATTTTCGCGGCAAGCTGGCCTACGCGCAAAAATTTAAGAATCCGCCGCCCGGAGTACCGGGAGTCCATATCATCACTCCTACGGCTGGCCTTCTGCTGCCTGAGGAGCCAATGACGCTAGCCAAGCTCAGATCTATTTCCGCCTCGAATGTTGATGCGGAAATCCTCGAGTATCGAAGACCGCTTGATCGCGATGCAATCCGATTGCGCAACCTCCTGGAGCCAGAAACCCAGGTTGTTTTGCTCGGGAGCATTGCAACGGAAAAGTATGCACGGCCGCTGTTGGAAGTTTTTGGAGAACGATTGCTCTTTCCTAGAGACTTCGTCGGCCGGGGAGATATGAGCCGGGGAGGTCTGCTCTTGCGGTGCTGTTCCGTTGGATCGCCTCTTGAATATGTATCGGTGCTGGGCGCTACTCGGCGCGGACAGCGTCCCCCGAAACTCAAGCCCTAGCCCGGCAGAGGCTTCGTGGACCGTTGCTTACTTTTTCTTGAATGCCCGCATGCCATCCTTAACGCGCTTCATGGCAGTCGCCGGTCCCTTCGCGCCCAACACTCGATATTTCTCTCCGCTCAGTTCGTGATAGTTGACGAAGAAATCTTCCAATTCCCGCAAAAAGGTTTTGCCCAAATCCTTGATGTGGTGAATGTCCGCGAAGCTGTGATTTTCTTTCTCGACTGCTACAACACGGTCGTTTCGCTCGAGTTTCTTTTTCTCGCCCTGCTCACCTTCGATGATTCCGACAACTCTGCAATGCAAAACGCACCCGGGAAATGCTGGCTCGTCCATCAATACCAATACATCTGTAGGGTCTCCATCATCAGCGAGCGTGGACGGCACAAAGCCAAAGTCGTAAGGAAACTCCATCCCGGCCGGGAGGACTTTCTTCAGCCCAAACACTCTCTGCTTTTCGTCAAATGCATATTTGTTTCGGCTGCCTTTGGGCGTCTCGATCACAACTTGAAGGTTGGCTTTCTCTGGATCAAGAGATTCGAGCAAAGATGGATTTCCCACTGATGCCTTTAGTTTTTTCTTCTTGCTCGACATTATTTCTCCCGGCCCCCCAGGTTGAGCGACGGTGGGTTCGCTCATTCCCGCGCTAAGCAAAGCTGGATGGCCAATCTTTCCTAACCCTATCGACCACAAATTCGCTAACTTGCCTTACGCACTGTCTGTCCCGTTTTCTTGGCTTTTCCGTTGCCCTTTTTCTTTTCTTTTGAACCAGAAGATGAAGCGGCCAGACTCTTTCTCAGCGCACTCTTAATATCGATCACTGTGGACCGGCCACGTTCTTTGCCGATTTCGATAGTCTTGCCATGCTGCTTGGCCTCGATCAGCTTGCGCAACTTGTCCTGAAATTCATCGTGATATTTGTTTGCCTTGAAAGGCTCGGTCATCGATTTAATCAGCTGCTCAGTGAGCTTTACTTCTTGGGGTTTTAGACTTACAGCCTCAATGACACCGAACTGCGGCAAGTGCCGAATTTCATTTGAAAAATACATGGTGTGAAGCAGAAGGCCATGCTCATAAGCACGCAGAAACACGGTGTAGTCCCGCTGATGCATAAGCAGTTTGCCAATCCCGACTGTCTCGGTGTCCTCGAGAGCTTTGACGAGCAACTGATAAGCCTTTTTGCCGCTGTCCTCGGCGATGCAGAAGTAGGATGAGTCAAAAAAGATGGGATCAATTTCGCTAAGTTTCGTAAAAGCAAGAATTTCGAGCGTGCGTGAAGATCCCGCCGCGAGCTTCTTGATTTCTTTATCCTCCATCAGGACATACTGCCCCTCATCAAATTCATAACCCTTGATAATTTCGCCGCGCTCTACAAAGCGGTTGCATGTCGGACAAAACAGAGGCTGTCGCACTCGGGAATTACATTCCTTATGAATCTGGTGAAGGTAGGTGCGGTCGCTCCGAGCGGCAGCATAGAGCTGAGCCGGAATCGAAATTAAGCTAAGGACAATAGAGCCTCTCCAAATAGAGGAAGGCATAAGAAACTCCTTGCCCTATTTTCATCTAGTGGATCTTCGAATCACATCAGGTAAGTGCTGTAGAAAGCGGCCAGCATTGTTTCTTATTTTGTGCTTTCCTCCCTCGCGCCACGCAATAAACCCAACTCGATATCGGTGGAGCACCGAGCAGGGCTTGAAAAGATACAAAGTCGTCGTGACAAAAGGGATTCGGCGTAGGGATCTCGGCCAGAAGCCTGAAACCGAGTTGTACATCTACTTGGATACGCGACCCTTGGATTGCACTGCCGCTGGCGACGTTTTAGCCCGTCTGGTACTGCGGGAGTCGATGACGGTGTCGTTGAGGGGAACCAGGGTGGTTGAACAGTTGGAAATTACGCGCGTCGATCCATCCTAAATCCATCGCCGAAAACAATCCGAAAGACCTGCGTCGAGCGCGAAACCTCAGCTGCCCGGTCGCAGACTTCTTGGGGCCGCAATCTACAGCGGATGTTTTCAACTGCTACAGTATTTCCTGTATAGTAGTAAACGCTCCCGCTAGTATCGTAGCGTGATTACCTTGAATAATTTGAATGTGCCATGTTCCACGTTTGTTTTGTTCGGGTTCGCCTCGCGTTGAGCTCCATCTTCGGCCCCACTACGGCGCCAATCGGACGCATTTGATTTGTATAGTCGAGGTCAATGTCACATGCCTGGTCGTGCCAAGCGAGCTGCCCGCGAACTCTTACCTTTAGAGAAAACCCCCACGGGCATTCCCGGATTTGACGAGATTAGCGAGGGCGGCCTGCCCAAAGGGCGCACCACAATTGTCTGTGGCAGTGCTGGGTGTGGAAAGACAATGTTCGGAATTGAATTTCTAGTTCGCGGGGCACTGCAATACGACGAGCCCGGCGTGCTGATGGCTTTTGAGGAAACGCCGCAGGATATCGCACGAAACGTTGCGTCGTTGGGTTTTGATATCCAGGACCTTGCGGAGAAGAAAAAACTGTTTCTTGACTATATAAGCGTTGAGCCCCATGAAATTCAGGAAAGTGGAGACTACGACCTGGAAGGGTTGTTTATCCGCTTGCAGAGCGCGGTGGATGCGGTGGGTGCAAAGCGAGTGATGTTCGATACCCTCGAGGCTCTTTTCTCGGGTTTTTCAAACCCCGGGATTTTGCGAGCTGAGTTCCGCCGCTTGTTTCGTTGGCTAAAGGATCGCGGACTGACAACTGTCATCACGGCCGAGAGGGGCGGCGGTACGCTGACTCGTCACGGTTTGGAAGAATACGTCTCCGATTGCGTGATTCTCCTTGACCATCGAATTAAGGATCAGATTTCGGCGCGCCGCCTGCGCATTGTAAAGTACAGAGGCACGAAGCACGGAGCCGATGAGTATCCATTTCTGATCGACGAGCGCGGAATGTCGATTTTGCCGCTCACTTCCCTGCAATTGCAGCACACCGTGTCCAGCGAACGAATTTCCTCCGGAGTGCCCGATTTGGATGAAATGCTCGAAGGGAAAGGATACTACCGGGGCTCCAGCGTGCTTGTCACGGGGACCGCCGGCAGCGGCAAAACCACCCTAGCTGCTTCGTTTGTCGATGCTGCCTGTCGAAGAGGTGAGCGCTGCCTTTTTATCGACTTCGAAGAATCGCGGGACCAAGTGGCGCGAAACATGAACTCTGTTGGAATTGATCTCGATCAGTGGACCAAGAAAGGACTCTTGACCCATGAAGCTTGGCGTCCCACGCAATTTGGCATTGAGATGCATCTGCTTCGCATCCACAAATTCATCGAAAAGGTGAAACCGCAGTGCGTAGTCATCGACCCCATCACCAACCTCCTGAACGGGAGCAGTGATACGGAAGTCTACTCCATGCTCATGCGGCTGATGGACTTCTTGAAGGTGTCGGGAATCACGGCGCTTTTCGTGAGTCTCACGAGCGGCGGCGCCGAGTTGGAGCAGACCAGCGTCGGAATCTCTTCCATAAGCGATACGTGGATTCTGTTGCGAGATTTGGAGCTAAATGGAGAACGTAACCGCTGTCTCTATGTCCTTAAATCACGAGGAATGGCCCATTCGAATCAGCTTCGCGAGTTTGTGATCACCGGGCACGGCATAAGGCTCCTGCCGGTTTACATCGGCCACGGTGGCGTCCTGACGGGATCGTCGCGGGTTACACAGGAGTCCGCAGAACGGGCCGAGGCCGTTCAAAAACAGCAAGAGATCGAGCGCAAACAGCAGGATGCTGTCCGCAAGCGCCTGACGATACAGGCACAAGTGATGGCGCTGCAGGCGGAACTCGACGCCGTCGAGAAAGAAGAACAGACCCTTAGCCGGGAAGAGGGCGAGAGGGAACAGCAAGACAAAGCAGATCGTGACACATTGGCTAAGAGTCGTCGTTCCAGATAATTGCCGGTAAACCAGTAGCATTGGCCTAGAAAAGCATCTGAGACTTAGAAATCGGAAGCGGGCACCCCTTGAAAATTAAGCACAAAGTCAAAAGTTCCAAAAAGCTGGTTGAATTGCGACTGTACGTCGCGGGACAGACCCCCAAGTCATTGGCGGCCATCGCGAATCTGAAAAACATTTGTGCTGGAAACTTCGAGGAAGACTATCACATTGAAGTGATCGATCTGCTCAAGAACCCTGCCTTGGCGCGAGATCACCAAATTTTGGCCATTCCCACGCTTGTCAGAAGCCTTCCTGTCCCTATTCGTAAGATAATAGGCGACTTGTCGGACACCGAGCGGGTGGTCGTCGGTTTGGACATCCGCAAAGCAAAAGGAAAGAAACCAACGGCCAAAGCTCGCGCTGTATCGAGCGCTAGGTAGGAACCTCCCAATATACATGATTCCCCTGATTTCAAAAAAAAGGTCGCGAGAGGATCATCATCCCTAAGTACTCAGGCAAACCATTGAAAAGCAAGATGGATATCCAGAAAAAGAAGCACCCCCGGGCCCTACGGACCAAGAGTCTTTCCTCTGCCACAAAATCCCGCCGGAACAGCGCCGAAGCTGAAGAAATCGTGCTTGCCATTCGCCGCGGAGGAATAGATGCCCTGGTTATGCAGGGGACACACGGAGAGAAAGTCGTCACTCTACAGGGTACGGAACACCCCTACCGGGTCCTCGTCGAATCCATAAACGATGGCGCTGCCACTCTGGACGCCGACGGAATAGTGCTCTATGCCAACAGCCGCTTTGCTCAGATATTGAACATCCCTGTGGGAAAACTGACTGGGAGCTCGCTGCACAACAACTTATCGGCCGGGCAGAGCGACAAGCTAAAAAAGCTCATTCGCCAGGCGCTCCATCGTAGCTCCGCGGTTGAGCTTACTTTGGATGCCACGGCTGGAAGGCCCAAACTAGTCCGATTTACCCTTCGCCCGTTGAAAGATTCGGATATTCATAAAGTCGGCGTAGTTGCCACCGAACTTACCGAGTTGGTGGAAGCCAACGCAGCGCTGAAGTCCAATGAGGAATCGCTAAGGCAGCTCTCCGCTCGGTTGCTGCAACTTCAGGATGAAGAACGGCGCCGCATTGCGCGCGATTTGCACGATGTAACTGGACAAAAACTCGCCGTATTATCCATGGCTTTATCCGGTGTTCTCAACCGGCCCAACGGTAACCTTGATGCGGACTCGAAGCGTGCGCTTACCGAATCCCTCGCTTGGAGCAAAGAGGTCGCTGCTGAAATTCGCACACTCTCTTATTTGTTGCATCCGCCCTTGCTGGACGAATTGGGACTGTCTTCAGCCGTCAAATGGTATCTGGCTGGGTTCACAAGCAGAACGGGCATCCAAATGGAAATGGAAATTCCCTCCGATATCCAGAGATTGTCCCCAGACGCCGAAGTGGCCATTTTCCGCGTTCTCCAGGAAAGCCTCACAAACGTACATCGGTACGCCGAAAGCCCGAAAGCAGTTGTCCGGATGGATGTAACCGCCGACGAGATCAGACTCGAGATTCAAGATTTTGGGAAAGGCGTGCAATCTTCCAGGGCTAATTCGCCAAATGGATCAGTGGCACGTCTTGGCGTGGGCATTCAGGGCATGACGGAACGCATGCGCCAATTGGGGGGTAAGCTGGAAATTACATCGAGTCCCAATAAAGGGACTTTAGTCGCAGCGACGATTCCCGTTTCCAGCTTGGCGGCAATTCCCGCGCAGTCTGCTACGGTCTTGGTCGCATCATCCTCAAATCCTGCTTCCTCCGAACTTGCGGTAACGTTAGAGAATACTCTACGGAAGCGAATACTCATCGCGGACGACCATGAGATGCTTCGTCGTGGCGTGAGAAACACCTTGCAAACGGAGCTGGATCTTGAAATTTGCGGCGAGGCTGTCGACGGACAGGATGCGGTCGAGAAAGTGAAAGCTCTCCGGCCCGACTTGGTTATTCTTGACATCAACATGCCGGCACTTAACGGACTCGTCGCATTGAGACAAATACTAAGGTTTCGGCCGCAGACAAAGGTTTTGGTTTTTTCCGTGCACGATTCCGATCAAACGGTGAAAGAGGTTCATGCGGCTGGGGCTCACGGCTTCATCTCCAAAGGAAAAGACTCGCAAGATCTGCTAAGAGTTGTAAGAGAGATTCTTAACCTCAAAAGTCTCACCGCGGCTGTTTCCACTACTTCGAATGGATGAATCGATAGCAGCCCTGCTCGCTATTCACCGTTTATATCCGTTTGGACACCTCAAGCTGTCCTCGCTTCTCGAGCACTTCCACATCGATGCCCCGCGAGTGTCTTCGAATCAATAGATCAACGCTAGCATCCACCACCTGCAATCCCCGAATCTCCAGATCCGAAACTCCTGCGGGCAGCTGCGGATTCTCAAATTGAACAAACCTCTCGCAAGCGTCGATCTTCATTCCCAGACATGCGCTCAACAACATGTAGACCGCTCCCGCCGCCCAAGCTTGCGGAGCACACGCCACCGGATAAAGAACGGGCGCCCCGGCATCTCCGCGACGATGAAAACCACAATACAGCTCAGGAAGCCGGTGCAAATCTACTTCGGAGCTCGCATCATACATGGCCGTCAATGTCTGCAGTGCTTTCTCCTGCAGCCCATACCGTGCAAATCCGGCGCCGATCAGGGCGTTGTCGTGAGGCCAGACAGAACCATTGTGATAGGACATCGGATTGTAGCGCTTCTCAGAAGCACTCACGGTACGCACCCCCCAGCCCGAAAAAAGGGAAGCGCCCAAAAGCGTGTCGCAAACCGCTTTCGCGTGCCCTTGCGTGGCAATACCGGAAAAAAGCGCATGTCCGGCGTTGGAAGTGCTCACGCGGCATTGTTTTTTGTCGCCATCCAGAGCTAGCGCAAATGTCCCCAGTTCTTCGCACCAAAAATCTATGTTGAAGCGCTCTCTTAGACTCTCAGCTTCCTTCGAAAATCGTTCGCTACGATCTGCAAGCCCCAGCGCCGTGCAGAGCTGGGCGGCTGACTGCTTGGCGGCAAACACGTAGCCCTGGACCTCACACAACGCAATCGGCGGCTCCGCAATCTTTCCATTTGCGTGAAAAATCGAATCGTTGGAATCCTTCCAACCTTGCTGCAAGAGTCCCCGCTCCGATTTCTGCTGATACTCCACGTACCCGTCGCCGTCCGCATCTCCGTATTGATCAATCCAGGCTAGCGCCGCTTCAATGTTCGGCCAGATGCGGTTCACAAAATCCAGATCATTCGTCCTGCGGAAATATTCACCGGCAAGCATCACAAACAACGGAGTCGCATCCACGCTGCCGTAATACCGAGCGAACGGAACTTCGCCGAGAACGGCCATTTCCCCCCGCCGGATTTCGTGAATAATCTTTCCCGGCTCGGCGTCCTGCCTTGCATTCTCTTCGGTTGCTTGCGTCTCCGCTAGGTAGCTCAGTACGCTCCACGCCATGTGCGGATCAATCCACAAACATTCCATCGCCGTAATAATCCCGTCGCGTCCGAACACCGTGCTGAACCACGGCACTCCCGCATAGGGGTAATCACCCTCCGGATTTCCCACAGTTAGCATCCGCAGGTCTGATTCCGATCGATTGATCCAGGCATTCAGGCGATCGCTTGATGTGGCGAGACGAGTCTCGCGAAGAGTTGTTGAAAATAAAGACGAGTGGCCTGGTGCGAAAGGCGCTTCCAACTTGGCCGATGGCTTCAAGTTCCTTCGCTCACAGAAAATATCAACCACCAAACTTTGTGCGACCTTGGGTTCAAGCTTGAACGTGAACCTTGCTGCATCGCTTTCGAGTGATTGTGGAACCTGCCAGAAATAAATTCGCGTTCGTCTCTCTACATTGTCTAATCCACGGTACCCCAATAGAACTTCCTGTTCATTCGTTTGCACCGGCAGTATTTCGCCGCGCTTTTCTCGTTTCGAGCCGCGAACCTCAAAAAGGTCGACGAAATCGGCGTCAAATTGCAAGGTGAGTGAAACCTCTATTTCTTCCGGACCGTAGTTGATGAGTCGCACGAGCTGATGACAACTGGCATAATCCAGAACACTCGAGCGGAAGATGTGCAGGATTCCGCGCAGGAGGCCCCCTTCTTGGTTTCTGCTTTCGTCCAAGTTCGTTAGATCCACGGCAAGTAAGGCGTTGTCCTGTCGGACCGTTGATCCCAGGAGTTGTGATTGCTGATCGTTCACGCGAAGAACCATTCGCGAAAGATGCCGGCTCTCGCAATGAAATAATCCAAATTGAAGCGAACCCAGCGCTTCTATGTCCCCGTATCTGTTAAACACGCCAAATGTATCCCCGTACTTCAACACACGCGTGCTGTGATCTGCCAACCCGGAGGTAGCACGAACGTAGTATTCGTTGTCGACTGCCAATACGTCGCGAGCTCTGTTTGCGGGATTCATGGGACTAACAGAATATCTGACTCGGAAGAACTTCGTCTTGCTGGACAATTTCTCTTTTTCGCCAGGCTTCGATAGATTGCAAGATAGTCTTCTGCCATACGGCGCGCGCTGAATCTCCTTTCAAATTCCTTACGGCAAGTTTCGCGCCGCAAAAGGTGAAGGCGGCCAAGTGCGCGCACAGCTTCCTCTTCGGTTTCTACGATGTAGCCTGTCACGCCATCTTCGATGACTTCTGGAACCGATCCACAGTTGAACGCTATCGTCGGCGTGCCGCAAGCCATTGCCTCAATCATCGTGAGTCCAAAGGGTTCGGGCCAGTCGATCGGAAATAGGTACGCCAGCGCGTCGCCCAAGAACGAACTCTTTTCGCTCTCACTAATTTCTCCTATGAATTCAATACCAGGGCGCTTGAGCAGGGGTTTGATCTGGGAGTCAAAGTACTCACGATCGACCTTATCGATCTTAGCTGCAATTTTCAATCTCATTCCCGCACGCACTGCGATGCGAATGGCCCTGTCAGGCCGTTTCTCAGGCGAGATGCGGCCTAGAAAAGCCACGTAATCTCTGGGGTTATTGCAGAGTGGATGAAGCTCGGCGGGCAAGCCGTGATATACGTTGCCAACCCAGTTGACTTCTTCAAGCGGGTCTCTTTGAGCCATGGAGATGGAAACAACAGGCATTCGCGAAAAATGCCGGTAGAGCGGAAGGAGATCGGGAATGTCCAGGCGTCCGTGTACGGTCGTCACGACCGGCAGTTTCAGGTTTTTGCTAATGGGGAAATGAGCGTAGTCCGTGTGAAAATGCAGAATGTCGAAATGGTCTTTTCTGGATAGAACCTGATCGTACAAAATGGCGTGATGGGCGAGCGGATCCGTACAATCAGGACTTAATCGGAGAGATCTTTCGCACGGTGCTATGAGAGTTGCTTGTGTCACGGAGTCTCCGCTCGCGAAGAGAGTTACGTCATGTCCCTGGCGAACCAGCTCTTCGGTCAAGTACGAGACCACACGTTCCGTGCCGCCGTACAAATGAGGTGGCACGCTCTCATACAAAGGGGCAACTTGGGCTATCCGCATATTGCGCTCCTTCTCGCAGACAAAATCTAGAACAGGCTACAAGCGGAGTGTCAATCGAGCCATACGTAATCTCCAGTAGGCCTCTACGGTGAGAGTTGGTAGGGCATCTTTCCTGCCTGCTAAATATTCATCCACGCGGGCAAGATCCACCCGATCAAAGGCTGCGCCGGCGAAATTGCAAGATGAAAAGTGAAATATAGAGCTCTACAGGATGTTCGGATAAGTCCTAGGTATTTCACCTGATATTTTTTCAGCAAGCCCCGGTTATTTACGGCCGCCCCAGGACCCTTCTCTGGTCAGACCAATAGCGATGCAGTCGCAACACCGGTGCAAACTACGTTTCTGTTAAGAAGGCGCTTTTGGGCTTTGTCAGATCCTGTGTGCTTTGATTATCGCGGCTAGTCTGCGAACGAAAGCAGATGCCCCAAGTTGCGGCAAAATATGAAAAACGACGAATGTTAGCGAGTTGCGGAGATGAGGTGAAGAGAAAAGGAGAGCTCCTATTTGCGATGAGTTGATTGGCTAATGTTGCGTGGGCTAGGGCCACTTGGCAATGAAGGCGTCACTCTATATGTGAAGAGGCAAATCTCTTCCTAAGAGCCTTCTTCGAAGGACGCGACCGCCAATTGTGCGTCCTCGAACACTTCAAACAGGTTGAGCACTCGTATGAGTTTCAATGTTTGAACCGTGAACTTCGACGGATTGAGGAGCTTAACGGCGCCGCCGCGCTGCTTTGCAGCAGTGTAGTATCGCACGAGCAAACCTATCCCGCTGGAATCGATTGTGGGCATCTCCTCCAGGTCGAGCACAAAACGCGAATCGTTGGCAGCGAACAAATCGGTAAATGTGTCGTTTAAGCGGTCCAGCGGGGGGCCGCTGTTCAATTTGCCACGCAATTTAATGATCTTAACCTGACCCTGCGTGCGAACTTCGATCTCCAAGATTTGCTCCCTCGTCTGCCGCAGGCGAAACGCGCTAGGAACCGTGCCAGGTTTCGCAGGGACGCGCGTTGACACCCTTAAATGCGTCTGCTAGAGTCCCGCACAACTTAGAGGAACGGTCGCGAATTTGCAAGTGGAGAGGGGGCTTTATCCCGCACGCGATCCTTCGCGCGCAATCTCCTCCGATCATAGATTCAGCCCAAGGTTAAGAATTGAATATCAATCTTATTGGAACAGCCATTCGATTGCTGGCGGATCAAGAACTTTCCGCTCGATCACGCACGGCCGCGAAAGCCGTGGCGCAAGCCATTTCTGGAACAGCCGTAAATCTATACGCCCTGGTAAACGAAAATGAGGGCCAAGTGTGGCGCGCCGTGGCCACCGCCGGTGACGTGTCGGTGAATACCGTGGCAATTCCGGTGGATTCTGGAACGCTGGGAGAATTGTTTTCCCAGAGGAGTTCACTGCTAATTTCAGGCAGGGAATTGCCGCGCGAGCAGTACGGCCACTTGGACATTCGTAGAACGATACTTTCGCTGGCGTACTTGCCCCTTGTGAAAGAAGAAGAGCTGATAGGCGCGATCGAGATTCTAAGCTTTGACAACGAGATAACAGACGACGACATTCTTCCTCTTGCTCCGCTGGCCGAAGTGATCGGCGCGGCAATCGCCGCAGCGCAAAGATACGAAACGGAGAGGCAGGACACTCTCGGATCAATCAACCGCTTGACTCAACTTTACGATCTCGAGAAGGTATTTTCTTCCACACTGGAAATGGATGAATTACTGCCCATCATCGGTGCGAAGCTTCGCGAACTTCTGGAGTGCCAGGCGCTGAACATCTGGTTGCTGCAACCGGATGAGACGGTGCAACTGACGCATCAGTCAGGAATTGATCCAACCATGCCTGAGAAGAGTTCGCAGAAGCCCGGTGAGGGACACGCGGGCGCGGTGTCTGACAATGGCGAGCCCCTCCTGATTGAGGACCCTGAGGATACGCGGTTGGTCGCGCGGAATGGGGAAGTGACTGACGGACGGATCAGGTCGCTTATGGTCGTGCCTATTATGGACAGGGGATCGCTGGTGGGGGTGATCGAGGCGGTCAACAAGATGGACGGCACGTTGTTCGACGATGATGAGTTATTTGCGCTGGGAAGTCTCGCGGACACAGCGTCGACGGCCTTGCACAACGCTAGTTTATTGATGGCCGAACGAAAGGTGGAAGTTCTTGAAACCCTTGTGACGGTCAGCCATGAGATCACCTCAACGCTGAATCTAGAGCGCATGCTGCAGACCATCGTGAATGCTCCGCAGGCGGTGATTCCTTACGAACGCGCGGCCATTGCGTTGGAGCAGCGCGGAAGGTTCAAGCTGAGCGCCGTGACCGGCCAGACACAAGTGAATGTGGACGCGGAGGAAATCGCGCCGCTGAACAGCATTTTGCAATGGGCGGCGCTCTCGGAAGAAATCGTCGATGTGCGGCAACACGGCGACGAGATCGACGCGCCGCGCGAAGAAACGCGGGCAAAGTTCGAAAAATATTTCGCGGGAAGCGGAGTGCGGGCGTTCTATGCGATGCCGCTTGGCGATGACACGGGCCGCGTCGGCGTGCTGGCGGTCGAAAGCAGTGATCCGGATTTTTTATCGCCCGCTCACGTTGAAATTCTGCAGGTGCTGGCGGGACAGGCCACCGTCGCTCTGCGAAACGCGCAGATGTACAAGGAAGTGCCGTTTATTTCCGTTCTGGAGCCAGTGCTGGAACGCAAGCGAAAGTTCATGGCTATGGAGAAGAAACGGCGAGCAGCCATCCTGGCGCTTGCGGCTGCCGCGATTATTTTTCTGGCCATCGTTCCTTTACCGTTGCGGGTGGATGGCGACGCCGTGGTGGCGCCAGTGCGCCGTGCGCAGGTGCAACCAGAAATAGAGGGCGTGGTGGCCGCCGTGCACGTGCATGAAGGTGAGTTTGTGAAGCGCGGTCAAGTGCTGGCGGAGCTGAACGCATGGGACTACCGCTTGGCGCTGGCGGGCGCGGAAGCAAAATATCAGACCACGCTGCTGCAAGTGAATCATTTCCTAGCGGGCAATGATACGAGCGAGGCTGGCGTCGAACGTGTGCAGGCCGACTATTGGAAAGGCGAGGTGGAGCGGGCGAAGAGTCTGCTAGAGAAAACGCAATTACGCGCAACGATCGACGGAGTGATAGCGACTCCGCATGTGGAAAACCTAGTGGGCCGTCGCTTGCAATATGGCGACACGTTCGCGGAAGTGATGGACACCAGCCAGGCCGTGGTGGACGTTGCCGTAGATGATACGGACGCGAGTTTGTTGAAGGCGGGATTGCCGGCCGCGATCAAGCTGAACAGCTACGCGATGCGAACGTTTCATGGGAACGTTGCGCTGGTTAGTCCAAAGGGCGAGATGGACCACGATGACCGGGTGTTTTTCGCGCGAGTGTTGCTGCCCAATGCGGATGGCGCGATTCGCTCCGGAATGGAGGGCCGCGGGAAAGTGCGTGTGGCGTGGTATCCGTCCGGGTACGTGATTTTTCGGCGCCCAGTGGTTTGGGCATATTCAAAGCTATGGTCGTGGTTCGGATGGTAGAGAGAACGCGGAGAGCGGGGATGCCAAGACAATTGTGGGTACTGGCGCTGCTGATAGGGCTGGTTGCCGGCTGCGGCGAAACGAAATCGGAGAGCGCTGGACCTGCGCCCGCTGCCGCAGATACGCATCCGTCAGTGCCAGCAACGATTTCAAATTCCTCGCCTGCACAGAACGACGAAGGATTCACAGCATCCGGGCCGCTGATTGTCGAGCATCAGGTGGAAATTACCGCCCAACGCGACGGCGTGGTCTCCAAAATATATATCGAAGCTGGCCAGCGAGTTAAAGCCGGCACCGTGCTGGCGCAAATGGATGATCGGCAGGTGAGCGCCAACCTCGAAGCGGCGCGCGCCAAAACGCGAAGCATCGAGAACGATTTGAAAAATTGGCAGGCGGAAGCAGAAGTGATGAAGTCCGACTACGAGCGCGCACAAAAAGCTTGGAGCCTGGGGCTCATTCCGGAAGAGCAGTTGGAGCACGCAAAATATAAGGCCGAGTCCGAACAGTGGGACATCAAGCGAGTAACGGAACTGCTGAATACTTCGCGGCAGGAAGAGCGATCACAGGAACTAGAGCTGGAAAAAAATCGTATCGTCGCGCCATTCGATAGTCTGGTAGCGCGGCGCTATGCGCATGAAGGTCAATCGGCGGCGCGAGGCGAGCGCTTGTTCTGGGTGACGGCCGAAGCGCCGCTACTGCTGCGATTTACCCTGCCGGAAAAATATTTAGGTCGCGTCAAGATCGGACAAGTCCTTCCTCTGACCTCGCCGGATGTGCCGAAGGAAATGCACGCCGCCAGAATCAAGGAAGTGAGCCCGGTGGTTGACCCGTCCAGCGGTATGTTTGATGTGCTGGCGGAATTGCAAGGCGCACACGGGGAATTGCGGCCGGGCATGACGGCCACCGTGCGAGTGGACGCCCCGCACTGACAAGCCAATGAACCTCAACCAAGCACTCAATGTGGCGCTGCCGGAGATTCCAGCGCGGACATTGGCGCAGCGCTATCCGCGGCTGGACCCCAACGTCACTTTCAAGAATCATCTGGAAGACAACGTGATGATGGTGCGCATATACGTGCCGAGCAGTGGATTTATGTATTCGTTTCCCGAACAGCATTGGAATCTGATCCGGCTGTTCGACGGGAAGCGCACGTACGAAGACATCGCTGTGGAGTACTCGGCGCAGAGTGGAAACCAGTTCGGCGCCGAAGCGGTTCGCGAGTTCGCCGGGGAGCTGGAAGGGGCAGGTTTTTGGTACAAGACAGCGCAGGAAAAGAACATTCTGCTGATGCTGCAGAGCAGTGCGGAGCGGCAAAAAAAGCTAAGAGTAAAGAGCCGCTACGCGGATTTGTCCATGATCCTTTTCCCGGCCTTCAATCCAGATAAATTTCTAACCAAGCTCTATGGCTGGACGTCCTGGATTTACACACCATGGTTCACGATTGTGACGCTTGCGGCCTTTGCGTTCACCTTAGGGCTGACGATTGCCCACTGGCCGGAAATCGGGCGCGACACTGTGCAGTTCTATAATTTTACGGAAAAAACGTGGGGCGACATCGCGGTGCTCTACGTTTTGGGAATGTTTGTCGTCGCGGCACACGAATATGCCCACGCGCATGCCTGCAAGCACTATGGCGGTCGCGTGCCAGCCATGGGTTTCGCACTGATCTATCTGACTCCGGCGTTTTACACGGACACCACGGAAGGCGCGGTAAAAGGCACGCGCTATCAGCGACTGGTGATATCTCTTGCGGGCATTTGGGTTGAACTAATTATTTGTTCGATAGCGACGCCTATCTGGTGGGGTACGCCACCCAATACGGTGATACACGACGGCGCGTACTTCCTCATGCTGCTCACGGGAATTACCTCGCTGCTTATCAATTGGAACCCGTTGATCAAGCTGGACGGCTACTACATGCTGTGCGAGATCCTGGGGATCACGGACCTGAAAGAGAACTCCACAGCCTACGTCTCGGCTTGGGTCAAACACCATATCTGGAAACTACCGGTGGAAGTTCCCTATGTACCGAAGCGCCGGCGTCTCGGCTTCGTTGTCTACGCACTGCTTTCTGGCGCCTACAGTTATACCGTACTGTATTTCGTGGCTGGTTTTGTCGGTAACGTGTTTCGCAATTTTGATCCGCAATGGTCGTTCATACCGGAATTGGCGACTGCGGGGCTGATCTTCCGATCGCGCATCCGCCTCTTGGTGAACTTTATGAAATTCGTCTATTTGGATAAGAAAGATCGTGTGCACGCGTGGTTCACAATCCAGCGCCGCATGGGCCTCGCGGCGTTGGCCGCGCTTTTTCTGTTCCTTCCCCTGTGGCGCGACTCCGTGACTGGCGGCTTTGTGCTGGAGCCTCAAAGTGAGGCCTGGGTGCGTGCCGCGGTGCCGGGAATGGTTGACGCCATTTATGCCAAGGAAGGACAGTACGTTTCCGCGGGAGCACCGCTGCTGCAACTGCGCAATTTGCCGCTGCAATCTCTAGTTTCTCGCGCTGATGCTGATTATCTGCAGGCGACAAAACGGGCGACGACAGCCGTCTTGCGATACGGCGAAGTGGGTGCCACGGCCATGGATCGTGACCGCCTAAGCGCCGAGCGGGGCGAGTTGCTCAAGGCGGCCTCCAATCTAGAAGTAGTAAGTCCAATCACCGGCACGGTGCTGACACCGCGCGTCGAGGATCGCTTGGGATCTTATGTGCGCGAAGGCTCGGAATTGGTGGATGTTGGGGATTTGAGCACGATGCGAGCGCGAATCTATGTTTCTGAGTACGACATTTATAAGTGCAAAGTGGGCGCTGCTGCGCGCGTCCAGATCGATGGCATCTGGAAGGTACAGAACGCCACAGCGCTGGCCATTACCACCGCATCCTTGGAGGCGGATCCGTCGTTAAACGAGGCCAGCAAATTGAAGGGTCTCAATCCTCCCAATTTCTATCTGGTCGACTTGGTATTAGTGAATGCCGACGGCCGGATGAAGCCGGGAATGAAGGGTTTGGCGCACATTTACGGGCGGAGAAGGGGTCTTGCTGCATTGTGCTGGGAGGGAGCCTCTCGCTTTGCCGGCCGGAAACTGTGGTGAAAAGAAACGGGCTGCCTAGTGGCAGCCCGCTTGGCAACGCTCCCATTTGGGAGACACTGTCTCTGGAACTAGCCCTGGACGCTCGGGGCTATCCTTTTGGCGCTGGCAAACTTCTTGGCGCTGGCGAATTTCTTTGCGCTTGCAAACTTTTTAGCGCTAGCGAACTTCTTGGCGCTTGCAAACTTTTTGGCACTGGCAAACCTCTTGGCGCTGGCGAACTTTTTAGCGCTGGTGAATGACTTCGCGCTCAAGGCGCTGTGACTGGACGGTGCCATGGAGGTCGTGTCCGCGCCGTGCACCTCTGCGGTTGGGGCGCTGGCGATATTGGCTTTCTGGGTGGTCTTCAGTGCGCTGATGAGAGACTTTTTTTGGATGGACATTTGAGGGCTCCTCGAATTTAAATTTGTCTTTCCGTTTCCGGACATCTACCTCCATTGCAGGATATGGGCCAAACTCCCGAGCTTGCCGTCCATTCTTGAATGGACAATGAAATCAAGGACTTGCCAGGTTCCAGGGAATAGTGGCCGTTTGGACGGGGTGAAAAAGCACAGGTGAGTTTAAAAATTAACCGCCTAAGGGTTAATTTTTAACCTTTTCATACCTTGAGCTTGCGGCACAGGTACTTCATGCGCTGGCCGTCCATGCGCAGGAGGGCAGCCGCCGCGGATTTCTTGCCGCCCGTGCGGCGCAAAGCGGCGCTAAGATAGGCTACTTCGATGCGTTGCATCTCAGCATCGAAATCCACGCCCTCTTCGGGGATAAGAATGGCTTCGTGGCTCGCAGTGCTGGAATACAGCAGCGTCTGCGGCAACTGGTCGGCGGTAATGATGGCGCTGTCGTTCATGACTACCAGGCGCTGGATGATGTTTTCTAGCTCGCGGACATTTCCTGGCCAGGCGTAGTCTTCCAGGATCTCCAGGACATTCGGTTTCATGCTTTTCAGTGGTTTCCGGGCAGAAGCGCAATAGACGCGGAGGAAGTGATCGACCAGTAGCGGCAAATCTCCTTGACGCTCGCGTAACGGCGGGATGACGATCGGGACCACGTTGATGCGGTAGTAGAGATCCTCACGGAAACGGCCCATCTTGACGTTTTTTTCGAGGTCTTCGTTCGTGGCGGAAATTAGCCGGAAGTCGATCTTTTTTGCGGCGCGACCTCCCAACCGCTGCACGGTGTGCTCCTGAAGCACGCGCAAAAGCTTGCTCTGGAGACCCTGATTGAGCGTAGTGATCTCGTCAAGGAATAGCGTGCCGCCGTGCGCCGATTCGATCAATCCTATGCGGGTGGTGTCTGCTCCCGTGAAAGCGCCCTTTTCGTAGCCGAAGAGTTCGGACTCAATCAACCCTTCCGGCAACGCGGAGCAGTTGAGGCAGATATACGGCTTATCGGCGCGGCTGCCGGATTGGACGATGGCCCGGGCGATAAGCTCCTTGCCGGTGCCGCTTTCCCCTCGAAGGACGACACTGGTGTTGCTCTCCGCCACCGAAAGGACAGCCTTGTAGATCTTTTGCATCGCGGAACTTCCGCCGATGAGCCCACAGAAAGCGGATTTGTTCTCGACTTGCTCGATCATGCGCCGGCCTTCGATCTCCATAGCGCGCTTTTGAATAGCGCGGATGAGCACGATCTGAAGCTCCGGGAAATTGAGAGGCGTTAGGAAAAACTCGTCGGCACCGGCGCGGCTTGCCTTGGCCGGGACGGTGCGGTCGGTGGAACGGGTCATGGCGACAATAACCAGATCCGCGCGGAGCTGGCGCATTTCTTTCAGAACGTCGAGACTGTCGCTGGCACCCACGCCAACGCTGTCGAGGTCGAAAAGGATAGCGTGCAATTGCGGGTCGTCGATAAGGTGTTTGATCTGTGTTTCGGTATTGGCCAGGGCAGTTTGGAAGGCCGGCCCGAGATGCTGGCGTATTTCCGGGAAGACGGTCTCTTCCACCGTGATCACGGCGATCGAGTATTGTTCCTCGCCGGGAGCTGCGTCAGTCGGGTGCAGGCGCTCAGTCAAATGTGCAGGGATTATAGGGAAAGTGACGAGCCACGTAAAGCAGGAGGGATGTTTGGGCTGGCTCCGTAATTGCGTTACCCATGAACCGCGCCGTGAAGATGTCATCCCTGTGATCAGATGGTGTTGAGCCACAAGATCGATTTAACTATAGGCGGAAGAGCGCTCGCCCTCCCGACCAGGTCGGGGTGAACGCAGAGCACCCACTCCAACGGCATCGACGGAACACGACCTGCGTGACGGTAGGCGTATCGATTAAACTTTGTTACTGTGCCGGCCAGCGCTGAACTTTTCCGCGCCGTCACGCACAGCCTCGACAGATAGAGCGATCCCACCGACCGCCCTCGAAGCGAAACAATCCGGTCTACCTGGAAGAAGGATGCGACGCGGAGCTCCGTCTGGAGGATAAGTGGGGAGCGGATGCCGGTTGGATAAAGCCGTAACGCAACAGTTCGCGCAGCTTGGGAAGCAACGTAACCATCACCCGGGAAAGCGGCAGGTCCCGTTCCTCAGCGAGGACGGTTAGCAGTTCACGGAGAGAAGCTTGGGCATCGAGGCGTGTCACGATTTCAGAAAGCAATGGATCTACGCCGCTAAACGTGTATTTCAAGCCGGAATCGCAACACAGTTCCGAAGCGATAACTTCCCATCGCCCATCTTTAGGTGCGGATTTCTCGATGGTAGCGATGTCGGGAGCAACGGCGAATTTTTCCCGAAGAAAAAGTTCGTCTGGGGTGGAGTCAAACTTTGCGCGCAGATCGAACAGGTTGGCGACGCAAGAGCCATAGGGTTCGGAGCGGTCGTCAGGTGCTTCGTCGAACCATATCTGGTTAGGACGAGTGGTGCAGCGGCGAAGCGTCAATAGCCCGGTACCGACCGAGGCGATTTTGTGCTTCTGAAAGTGGGCTAAGCCCCGGCTGTACAGGGCATCGAAATCCGTATCTTGAAGCTCCAACAAGTCCGTACACCACCCCGATACGTAATCCTCGGACGAATCTTCGCCCGTGCGAAGACACCAAACATCGCAATCGAGGCCGGAAAATGCTGGAGCGAGCCTTGCCTGCCAATCCTGGCTTTCGGTTTGTATCCAGCTAAACATCATATGGAAAAAACCATCTTCGTTAAGAAACGAAGCCGCCTGGCGAGCGAGATTAAGGCAGAAAGAATCGCCTTCCTCACCAGAGTGCGCGAACCGGAATTGATTGACGGGGGAGTCCGGATCCGGGCAGATGAAAAAAGGTGGATTGCAGACGATAAGATCGAATCTAAGTTCGCGAACAGGTTCAAAAAGGTTGCCTTGGAGGCAGGTGATATTGGAGAGGGAGTTCCAGCGGGCGTTCCGGGCAGCAAATTGCACCGCCCTGGAATTTAGATCAAGAGCATAGACGCGATCGGCGTGAGGTGAAAGTTGGGTGGCAAGGAAGCCGCAGCCCGTGCCGAGATCGAGAGCATTGCGAGCGCGCCGGCGATTCATGAGATGTGCGAGCTCGAGCGAGGTCTCGGAGATCTTCATGACCACATTTTCGGAATGCGTTGCGCGACGGGAGGACTCCTCGGTGAAGACAAAGAGAAGATGTTCGTAAGGCTGGATGAAAACATTGGGGACAACCTGATCGTCTTCGAGGACGCAAAGACCTGTGGAGAGCAGTTGATCGAGAGTGAGCGGACCAAGAGCTTCCTTCAAAAGGTCGGGAGCCACTTGTTCATTTGAATAGAAGAATTTGAGAAGAGTGTGTAGCGGGGTGCCGGAAGGAATATCCATAGAAATGGGAGGGAAAATATTTTCAAGCGTGGGTGAGACACCGGCATCACAATAACCGGATTTGATGAGTAGCCTACGGAGTTCTTGAAGGACAGGGGAGTCCGGATCGGGTTGCGCTGACTGATTGACTGGAGAGCTCATCTGGCACGCTAACGTTGACAGGATTATAAGAAGCGTTGCGAGAAAGTGCAAGGATCGGTCGGGCGCGTTTCTTGCGATAGCGCTAGCAAATACGGCTCCGACATTGGCGATGCGGTTTCGGATCTGATGACATCTTTCGGTTTGGCGAAAATCGTGGTGGACAGACGGACGTTTCCCCGTAGTTTGGCTGACGCCGCGCGTCCTGCGTTTGAACCTGGATCATCGAGGAGTTTTAAGAAATCGAATCTCACCCGCCGGGCCCTCGCCATCAATAAAAAGGCCGGGCGCCTGTGCCCGGCCTGCGAATCTTCAAATTGGTTGCGGGGGTCAGATTTGAACTGACGACCTTCGGGTTATGAGCCCGACGAGCTACCAGGCTGCTCCACCCCGCACATTCATACTACGCGACTCGCGTCAGTTCTGCAAATGCTCGAGTGCTCTTGAGCGTTTTCATGGAGCGGTCGCTACATCAACTAGAAAGGGATTTCTGCGAATATTTCTCGTCGCGCAAAGACGGCGAGCGTCAAGGAACCGCCTGGGCCACCACAAGCATGGATCAACCTGAAATTTGTTGAGATTGGGTCCCTGGGGCCTGCCACCACTGGACAATGTTTCAAGCGGTTCAAATCGCTTTTTGATTAAACGCTAAAGGATGCGGCAACTCTGCAACTCCTCCCATGTTGCACCGGCTCTCCGAGGGCCGTCCTGACGCACCTTCAGCGGACGGTTTAGCTTCAGCAAGGATTCGGGTTTTTTGAGTGGGAACTACTTACAGATGCAAGCGACAATCTCGATGCCATCACAATCTGCGGAATCCTACCAGGTGTTGTACGGCGTCCCTTCGAACGGGGAAGTCTGGCCCGAGTTCGAATGCACGTCAACGATCCCCGTGGTCACTTGATCCGGGCTCATCACCACATTGTCGAATTGCGGCACCCAGTCTTTTGCGTGGGTGATGGGATCGGTGGGAACTTCCCTCAGATACCCCGCCTGTTGAATGTCGTCCAGCGATTGCGGAGCCGCCTGCTTGTCCAGCGTGTAATTGTCTATCGCTTCTCTCATCACCTGCAGATCATGTTTCAACACCGCTTCGCGCGAACGAACGATCGACTTGTCATACCTCTGCGCCGCCATGCCGATAAGAATCAGGATAATCGTGATGACAATCAGCATTTCGATGAGCGTGAACCCATCGTTTCGGCCAACCGCCGCTCTTCCCTCTAGGCCGGCTTTGCCCTCTATCCGTTGTCCAATTCTGTTCATCCCATTTCCTCGGCTCAACTACCAGTCGCTATATTTCGTCCCGTCGAGTGCCGTGCCCGTAGACTTCGAGTACACATCGAACACATTGTCTCCGCACCAGCTTGTCGAATCGGGGTCGTCTGATACGCACCGCAACCCCCAGTCCGGTCTTCCGGTCATAGGATCTACGGGAATTTTCCGCAAAAACCGCAGTTTTTTGTCGTCTCCCGCTCCCAGCTGCACGCCCTTCACCAGCGTGTCCAAATCCGGCGGATAATTCTCGCTTCCCACTTCGGTTCGAAACTTATGCTGGTCCGCCAGGTCTTTGTACCGGTCTATCGAATCTTTCATCGTCCGAAGATCGTAGCGCAGCTCGTTCTCTCTCTGCCGGATCACGGTATACCGTGCAATCGGCAGTGCCATCGAGGAGAGAACCAGAAGAATCGAGCAGGCAATAATCAATTCCAGAAGCGTCATTCCAGAAGCTGGAGATAGGCGCCGACGCGGATGATTTTCCTTTGCACGAAACTTGCGCCTTAACATCGTTACTTTCCTCTTGCTCGGTCTACGGTTGCACCTGAACGGTTGCTTCGCTCGTGACCAGCGAAATTGGTCTCTGCAACGAGTCTTTGGCGTTCTGCTGCACGATCGACAAGTTCGAGGTGCCCGGCGCAATTCCCTTGATTACGATACCCATCAATGTCCCGCTCCCGCTGACTCCCTGCGTATTCGGCTGTCGCGTGGCGGAAACGATGGCTTGTCCCTTCTCCTTGTTGACGTTGGATACGATGGCGATTTCCTGTGTACCGCCGGAAAGGAATCCTCCATGTTGCCCCTCGCCCACGGCGTGCTGTATCTCGTCGACGCTAATCACCGCCGGATTGTATTGCAGCAGCATCGGTATCGAGAACAAGTCACTCACGTTGTCCACCACCACCGCGATCGTCTTTGTCTCGCCCACTTTCAACGAGATCCCTTGCGGTTCGAATCTCAGCTTCCCGGGCTGCCCTTGCGGTGCATTGGCCGCTCCCGGTGCCCCCGCAGTAGCCGCTGCACCAGGCGCCGGCGTGCCCGCTCCCGGCGCTACGCCTGCGGGCGCTTGCTTGCCAGGCCTCCCTATTTCCTGCGCGGGAGTGCGAACTTCACTCTCACGCCGCACCTGCACTTCCTGATCCGAACCCGTATAGATCGCCCGCAAATTCTCCTTCGTCCATTCGGGAAGCCGCACGATGTGCGGAATCACCATGATGATGACTTCGTCTTCCTCGTGTTCCACGTTGTCGTTCGAGAATAAGTAGCGAATGACCGGAATCTTCGCCAATCCAGGCCAACCGTTCAATGTCCTCGTGTCCGTTCTCTCGATCAAGCCGCCCAGGATATAGGCTTGCCCATCTCCCAGCCGGATATCGTGTTCCACCACGCGCTGGCTGATAATGGGCTGGCTGATTCCGCCGATCGTGGATGTTCCCGTCACGGACGACACTTCGATCTTCATTTTCAGGCTGATGTCATGATCCGGATGCACCCGCGGCGTCATATCGATATTCACGCCGACGTCCTGATATTGGAATTGCGTGTTGACCAGCGGGTTCACCAACCCTGCCGCGCCAACCGCTCCCACGCCTACGCCTGCCTGGAAACTTCCCGTCGCGATCGGGATGCGATCGCCGATCTTCAGTTTTGCCTCTTGCCCGTCCACCGATCGCAATTCCGGATCCTGAATAATCTTGGTATACGTGTCGGTCAGCACTGCGTTGGCCGTAAAGTTTGGCAGCGTGACGGTGTAATCGCTGCTGTTGAGTGTCCTAAGCGTCTGCAGCGTCGTATTGTTCGTCGTGGTGGTTGTAGTGCTCGACGTCGTATTCGGATTGATCGCAATGGACGCGCTCTGTCCCGGCGTCACACCTAAATTTCGCAATCGGTCCGTGCGTGCTTCCAGCACTTCCACTTGAATGAGCACTTCCGGTTTGGCCTTGTCCACGTCTTGAATTACTTTGCCCACCAGAGCCAGGACGTCCGGGGTCGCGCGCACGATGATTGCATTCTGCGAGTTGACTTGCTGTAGCCGCTTCAAATCGAACAATTGCCTCAATCCCGTCACGATTTCCGTCAAATCCTGGGGCGTAACTGTGTTGGCCAGATAAAAAGTCTTCAGCGATTCTTCCTCATAATCGCGCCGTTTCTGCGGCTGGTCCGGGGCAATCAGAATGATGTTCTCCGTAACTGGCTTCCAGAACGCTTTGCTCTCTAAGCAAACAACCTGCAGCGCTTGCTCCAGCGTCAGGTTATTCAGATCCACCGAGATGCGTCGCGCCGGAAAATCCGGGTCGTAAATCACCGTCACTCCCGCCAGTTTTCCGATCGTATCGAACAGTGTCTTTGCGTCCCCGGACGCCTTATAAGTGATCGCCACATTGGAAATAGGCTTGAGCTCGGGCGGATTTGCCATGTATTGCATCGTCTCGTCTTGCGCGGCTGGCGGGTTCCCATCCGATGCGTGGTTTTGTTCCACGATCATTGCCAATGTTTTTTTCAGTTCTTCAGCGGCAATGGCGCTGGAAGGGTCATCTGTCAGAGCACGTTGGAATTGCGCCGCCGCCCCTTGCAGATCCCCGTTTTCTCTCTGCTTCTGCCCCAGACCGATATGCAGTTCTCCTGCTTCGAAGCGCGTCTGGTTCAGCCTGATTTTGAAGGCTGCGTTGTTGGGGTCGGATTTCAGCGCTTTTTGGTAATACTCTAGAGCGGCGTCGTAATCCTGCAACGTCTCCGCCTTACGCCCTTTGCTATAATCTGTTTGGCCTTTTGGGCAGCCCGCTGCGAACAGACCAATTCCTAGACACAAAATGACGCCACTACAACGTCGCATGGTCTCTCCGGGGCCTCGACTCGAAGCCTTTGCAGTCTAACATCCGGTTTAGAGCACCGGCAAGACGTGGAAGGTTGGCTGTCCTACAGTGGATAATATGGTGTCTTGAAGGGCACTTTTTCAAGGCCGTAGCCAAGATTTAACACTCCAGTTATGATGGAAGATTGTGCCGAAGCCCGCGAAAAAACCCGAGAAGGGCAGTAAGTCCGGCGAGCAAATTGTTGCTCAAAACCGCTCTGCCTCTTACAATTTTCATCTGTTGGATCGGTTCGAAGCCGGTCTGGTCCTGCATGGCACCGAGGTGAAGGCTCTGCGCGAAGGGAAAGCGAACATCCGTGACGCCTACGTGGATTTCAAACCCAGCGGCGCCTGGCTGGTTAACGCACACATTGCGCAGTACATGCCCGGCGGCCCTTGGAACCACGAGCCTCTTGGGTCGCGCAAACTCCTGCTCCACAAGAACGAAATCAACAAGCTTGCCGGCCGCACCCAATCCAAGGGTTTGACCGTCATTCCACTGCGCGTCTACTTCCGCAATGGCTTGGCAAAGGTCGAAATTGCCCTGGCGCAAGGCAAGAAGTCATGGGACCGGCGCCAGGACGAGCGCGACAAAGAAGCCCGTAGGGAAACTGAAAAAGCGATGTACAACAACCGGAGGCGATAAGGAAAAATGCAAATCACACTCGATTCGAAACCGTATGCTGCGCTGGAGACCGAAGCTCTTGTTTCCTTTGTTTTCGAAGAATCAGACCCCGTACAGGGCCGCATCGCGGAGATCGATCAGGCCGCCCACGGACTATTGCGAAGGCTGGCAAAGAGCGGCGAACTCACTGGCAAAACTCTGGAGATGACTTTGATTCATGCCCCGGCCGGATTGAAGGCCGCGCGTCTCTTGCTTGTGGGAGCAGGGAAGCGCGAAAAGTTTGATTCCGCGGCACTGCGAAAAATTTCCGGCTCGGCCTTGCGCTATTTGAAATCGCGTGGCGTACACAACTTTGCGGTTGCCGTTCGTGAAGGCAATGCCACCGAAGATTCGGCGCAAGCCCTCGCCGAAGGTCTCCTTGCCGCCGACTTTGAATCCGACAAGTACAAGACCGACAAGAAAAATGACAAGTCGATCGATTCCGTTCTGCTTGCCGGTTTTTCGGAGAGCGAACGGGCCGCTGGAGATCGCGGACTGGTGCGCGGCAGGGTCATCGGCGAATCGCAGAATTTTGCGCGCGATCTGATTAACGAGCCGTCGAACAAGCTCACCCCGAAAATTCTTGCCGAAAAAGCTGAAGCCATGGCCAAGCAAGCAGGTTTGGCCGTAGAAATTCTCGACGAAAAGAGAATCGCCGATCTCAAGATGGGCGCGTTGCTCAGCGTCGCGCAAGGCGGACCTGAGCCGCCGCGCATGATCGTCATCACGTACACTCCCTCGAACATCAAGCCGGGCGCGCCAGTCATCGGCCTTGTCGGAAAAGCAGTTACGTTCGACACTGGCGGCATTTCCATCAAGCCTTCCGAAGGCATGGAAAAAATGAAGTACGACATGGCCGGCGGGGCCACGATGATCGGCGTTATGCGCGCGCTCGCGACGCTGAAACCCAGCGTGAAAGTGATCTGCGTCGTGCCCTCCACGGAAAATATGCCTGGAGGCAAAGCTCAGAAGCCCGGAGACATTCAGACCGCCATGTCCGGGAAGACCATCGAGGTGTTGAACACGGACGCTGAAGGGCGGCTGATTCTGGCCGATGGCGTTCACTACGCGAAGCAGCTTGGCGCGACGCATCTTGTGGATGCCGCGACGCTGACGGGCGCGATTGTCGTGGCGCTGGCCAGCATCAATGTTGGTGTTTTTGGCGGCTCGGATCAGGCCTGGACCGATAAAGTGCTGGCTTCCGCGAAAGCCGCCGGCGAAAAAATGTGGCAAATGCCGATGGACGACGAGTACCGCGAATACATCAAAGGCACTGTCGCCGACATTCAAAATATCGGCAGCGGCAAAGGCGGCGGCTCCATAACCGGCGCGTGGTTCATCCGCGAGTTTGCCGGCGACACCCCGTGGGTCCACCTCGACATTGCCGGCACCGCTTGGAACGATGACGCGAAGCCCTGGCTTGCCAAAGGTCCCACCGGAGTTGCGCTCCGTACCTTAGTCCAACTGGTTATGTCTTACTGATTTTTTGCTTTTGCGAACTAGTCCTATCGGTTAAGCGGTGGGCGGGTCAGTTCGTCGCCCACCTTTTTTTTTCTTCCTTACTTTACTTTCTTTGCCCACTTCGTCCATCCGGTTCGTTGACTTCGCTCTTCGCCTGCCCTAAGATGCCTTCGCGACAGTGACTGAATCCCACCCCATTCTCGGTCAAACCTTTTCTCACTATCACATTCTTGAGCAGCTCGGCGGCGGGGGTATGGGTGTCGTCTATAAAGCAGAGGACACGACCCTCGGGCGGATGGTCGCTCTGAAGTTTCTCCCCGAAGAATTATCGCGAGACAAAGCCACTCTCGAACGTTTTCTTCGCGAAGCCCGCGCTGCCGCTGCGCTCAACCATCCCAACATCTGCACAATTCACGAGATTGGCGAATATCAGGACGGTCGCCGCTTCATCGTGATGGAACTCCTCAAGGGCCAAACTCTAAAGCACCGGATTGCGGGCGGCCCGCTGCCGCTGGACTCTCTCGTCGAACTCAGCATTCAGTCCGCCGACGCGCTTGATGCCGCGCACTCCGAAAATATTGTTCATCGCGACATCAAGCCCGCCAATATTTTCGTCACCGATCGCGGCCAAGCCAAAGTTCTCGATTTCGGCCTCGCCAAAGTCATGCCTTCCGGAAGCGATGGCGCCACGCACGGCACCGCCACGATCGGCGAGGCCAATCTCACCAGTCCCGGCGTGGCTCTCGGCACCGTAGCCTACATGTCTCCCGAGCAAACTCTCGGAAAAGAACTCGATGCCCGCACAGATCTTTTTTCTTTCGGTGTCGTCCTTTACGAAATGAGCACCGGCCGCCCCGCGTTCTCAGGCTCCACATCTGCCGCCATATTCGACGCCATCTTAAATCGCTCACCCATCGCTCCTGTTCGCCTTAATCCGGAACTCCCTCCTGAACTCGAGCGCATCGTGAACAAGGCCCTCGAAAAAGACCGCGCCATGCGCTATCAGAGCGCCGCCGATCTACGCGCCGATCTCAAGCGCCTCCAGCGCGACACCAGCTCCAGCCGCGTCCAGGCCGCAACCAGCGCGCAAGACGCTGCCAGCGCCGCGGCAACAACCTCTCCCGCGCAACTTGCCAGCGGCTCAGGTGGCACTCCCACCGCCCCGCTCGCTAGCACGGCATCCGCGGGCACTCCCGTTGCCTCGCAGCGAAATCGTTGGCTCATTCCTGCTTTACTCGGCGCGCTGGTTGCTGCCGCCGCGATTATTTTTGCCGTCTACAAATTCTCTCCGCGAAAAATCGCGCTCGACATTCAAAGCATGCGGATCTCCCCGTTAACACAATCCGGCAAAGCCTCTGCTGTAACTATCTCTCCGGACGGGCGATACGTCGTCTACGTCCTCACCGATGGCGGCAAGGAAAGCCTCAATGTTCGCCAGGTCGAAACCGGCAGCGACGTTCAGGTTCTTGCACCGGATGAAACGGCTTACAACAGTCTGACATTCTCCTCCGATGGTAATTACGTCTACTTCAGCCGCCTCAATAAGCAAATCGCCGGGTACAACGATATCTACAAAATGCCTGTCCTCGGCGGCCAGCCACAGTCCATTGCGCATGACGCGGACACTGCGCCCGCCATTTCTCCCGACGGCAAGCACCTCGCTTTTCTGCGCGGCGATCCGGGGAAATTCGAGCTGCACGTTGTGCTTACAGATATCGATGGCGGAGGCGAGAAAATTCTTACCTCGCTTCCGGCAGTTTCCAATAATACCAGCCTGTCAGTTCCCGCATGGTCCCCAGATGGCAAGACTCTTGTAGTCGCGGATTGGAGAAGCTCTGGCGAGCGCTTTCTCTACGCCATCTCTCCAGTCGACGGGTCCTCTCGTTCGCTTTATCAAACCCCCAACCTTGTTGGCCGCTCCGTTTGGATGCCCGATGGTTCCGGCCTTCTTTTCTTGATGGCCGAGCCCGCTGCTAACTCTCCGGGCCAGCTTTGGTATATCTCCTATCCGGCCGGAGAGGTTCATCGGCTGACAAATGATTTGACCAACTACGGTCTCGGATCAATCGGGCTCACGCAAGACGCCAAATCGATTGCCGTAGTGCAAACCTCCGTCAGCCTCGGACTTTGGGCCGCCCCGGGCGGCGACGCCAGCCGCGCCACACAAATTCCCTTCAATGGCGAGCCTGGCCGCGTCGACGCAGCAACCGCGGATCGCCTCATCATTCAGAATCGGCACGCGCAAGTTTTCGCGCTGCGCCCCGATGGCTCCGGACAGAGCGAGCTGCTCTCTGGACGGGACATCGGCAACCTGCTCGAATGTGGGCCAGCCGGTACGCTCTTCTTTTCCGAACTGCGCGATGGCTCCGTCAACGTATGGAAAGCCGATGCCGACGGCAGCAATCCAGTCCAGTTGACTCACGCGAAACGCGCGCTGTTCTCTGCCTGTACGCCGGATGGCAGGTCGTTTATCTCCTGGCAATCGCCAGATCTGCTCCTCGAGGACATCGACGGGAAAGCGCCGGCCACCAAGATCGATATGGAATCGAAATACGGGCGCGTCCGTGTTTCGCCCGATGGCCAAATGCTCGGCGCCATTGATTTCGTCGTTGGCCCGCCGGAGAGGATGGCTTTCATCTCCGCGCCCCTAAATGGCGGCAAGCCGAACTATCTCTTTGAGAATGTTCCTTCGGCCTCGACGTGGGGAGACTGGGCGCCCGATGGAAAAGCGTTTGATTACGCGCTGCTTCGCAAGGGTGCGGCGAATGTCTGGCGGCAACCCCTCGCCGGGGGGCCTTATCAGCAAATCACGAAATTCACCACGCCGGTGCTCAGTAGTTTCCGCTGGTCTACCGACGGCAAGATGCTCTATGTCGTTCGCGGCACGCGATCTGCCGATATCGTCTTGCTTCGCGATACAAAATAATTTAGCCACTTTCTGCGGTCGTTTACATACCTCCAGGGCGTAGCATGCTGCGCCTCCACAAGGAAATGATGTGTCATGCCCCTACATTTTTTCTGGAGCTTCGATGCCTAGCAGGGAAAGCGTTTCTATCAGGCGCGCTTCGACCAATTCTGTAAGGCGCAGAAGGAATGCGCGTTTCTGTGCGTCGGATTCTGTCAGGATGTGATGCTTGTGGTAGAAATTGTTGAAGGTTTGGGCTAATTGGAAGGCGTATTTGGCGATGAAGGCCGGTTCTTGCGCGCCGATGGCGGCGTCGACGGAGAGGTCCAGCGACGCGCTAGCCAGCAGTAATTCCCAAAGGCCATTTCCATCGGGGCCGTTAAGAAGCGCGCCAACAGTTTCGTGCGTAACAGCGTCGTTTGTGGCGCCCGCTTCGGCGCCTTTTCGGCGGATACCGCGGATGCGCACTACCGCGTATTGGCAATAGGGACCGGTCTCGCCTTCAAAGCTGAGGGCATCTTTGAAATCGAAGGCGATGATGGCGTTGCGCGTGAATTTCAAGAGGAAAAATCGGAGCGCGCCTACAGCGACCTCATGCGCGGTTTTGTTCTGCTCGGTTTCGCTCATTTCCGTATGGCGCTGCTGGACTTCGGCAAGCGTGGCGGCTTCGAGTTTGTCAATTAGGTCGTCGGCTTTGACACCGAAGCCTTTGCGGCCGCTGACTTCGACGTAGGGCTTCTTTGCTTCTTCAGGAGTCAGCTCATAGCCCATTTCCGCGGCGCAGCGCGGCGTCAGGGCAACGATTTCATAGGACAAATGGATCGATTTCTCCGCGGCTTCGGCGTGTCCCAGGCGTCGCAATCCTTCCGCTACAACATCCTGTAAATACGACTGGCGCGCATCGATCACGTTGTAAACAATTGAGGCTGGTTCGCCGAAGTGAGGAGCTGTTGGATCATTCTTAAGGCTGGTCGTCGCCCAAACTGTTTCGCCTTCGGGGACCTTCGGCCACTTGCGATAGTGAAAATCCTTGCCGAGCAGTCCAAATTTCCAAAGTTGATATGCAATGTCTTTTCCGACGTAGGTTACGGTTCCATTCGAGCGGACGATGATTTTGTCTTGCGAATTTTCCTCCTCGCCGTCCTTCCCAGAGCCCCCGGTGTTCTCCGCGGGCTCAGTGTTAATTCCTTGCTCTTCTTCCCAGGGCATGATCCAGCAGCCTGCCATTTTTCCGCTCGTTGCCAGTTGAATCGCGCCGGACGTTTTTAGTTTCTCGAAAGCGGCGTCCCAAAACTTCAAATGGAGAATTTCGCTTTCGCGCGCCAGCAATTCGTAGAAAATTCCCAGCCTCGCCATGGTTCGCAAATGCAGGGTGACGATCGCGTCCGCGACAACCTGGGCGACTTCCGCTTCTTCGCCGCGGTCTTCTTCAATCGCTTTCAGCGTCCTTCCACGAAGTTGCGCGGCGCGTGCTTTGTCTTCTTCAAAAAAGTGCGTGGCTTTGGCGTACAAATCCCAGCAGTAATAGTCGAAGCGCGGATCCATCGCGAACATCTTGACGCTTACGGGCGTGCGGCGTTCCATGTCAAGGAAGCCGATCACGACGTCGGCGACTTGCACGCCGGTATTGTCGATATAATTTTGGACTTGCACGGCATGGCCGGCATGGCGAAGAACTCGCGCCATGGTGTCGCCGAGGACGGCGTTTCTCACGTGGCCGATGTGCGCGGCTTTGTTGGGATTGATGCTGGTGTGCTCGACGATGACTTTGCCGGATATTTCTGTGGAAGGAAGTGGTGAGCGGCGAGTGGCGAGTGCCGAGAGAGAATCCCAGAAGGCGGCGCGATCGAAGTATGCGTTCAGATAACCGGCGCCGGCGACCTCGACGCGCGAGATGCCATCGATTTTGCCAAGAGAGTTAGCAATTTCTTGCGCGATGGTGCGCGGCGCTTTTTTCAAGCGTTTGGCTAGCTCGAAGCAGACAGGCGAAGCGGCTTCGCCCATTTCGATCTTGGGCGGGCGGTCGAGGACGATATCGATCGTGGTGGCGTAGTGTTCCTGGATGTGGCGTGCCAGAGCGTCGCGGAGACGATTTTTAAGTGTCAGGTACACGGAGCCTCGACGAGAATCATGGGTGAGTATACGCGGGCTGAAACAGACGGGTCAAAACGTGACGACGGGGAAAAATCTCGGGGATGATACCCCCCTACCCCCTGGCATACAAAGAATTGTCCGGAAACGTATGAAAATAGGAGGTTTAAGTGCGATTCGTGTGCGTGCATATGTTCGTAAGCGACAGAAAGAAAAGGAGATGCGTTTCGCTGTGCGGGGCGGAGCGGCGAGTCAGAGGGTGCGCGGCGGTTTTTCGAGCGACCAGCCACACAAGACATGAGGGATAGTACCATGAAGGTTATGGAATGTCAAGAATTACTTTATATATAATAGAAAAGAACGGAGTTACCTGGTGGTGGGTGGGTCGGCGGAGGTGGGGCTACAGAGAGACGGGCAAGCCCGTCCCTACCTTCGTGGGTTCGTTTGACACTCATGGGTTGCGCCGATAGTATCGAAAGACTCCAACGGAACACATCAAAATGCGCGGTTCCCGCGGCGACGGCATTCCATGAAACTGGCTTATTTTGACTGCTTTTCGGGGATTAGCGGGGACATGACGCTTGGCGCGTTGGTGGACGCGGGCTGCGCGGTGGAGCATTTGCGGGCGGAGCTGGGCGGGTTGCAAGTTGCGGGATGGGAGTTGACGGCGGAGAAGGTTTGGAAGAATGGAATGGCGGCCACTTACGTAAAGGTGGTGACGGAGGATCAGTCGAAGCACCGGTCGCTGGGGGCGATTTTGGAGATTTTGGAGAAGTCGAAGCTGGCGCCGCAGGTGCGGGTGCGGGCTGGGGCGATTTTCCGGAAGTTGGGGGAGGCGGAGGCGCGGGTGCACGACGTGCCTTTGGAAAAGATTCATTTTCATGAGGTTGGGGCCGTGGACGCGATTGTGGATATTGTGGGGGCGTGTGTTGGGTTTGAGGTGCTGGGGATTGAGAAGTTTGCTTGCTCGGCTTTGAATGTGGGCGGAGGGACGGCGAAAATGGCGCATGGGATTTTGCCGGTACCAGCGCCTGCTACCGCGAATTTGCTGCAGGGGCGGCCGACTTACTCTAACGGTGTGCAGAAGGAGTTGGTGACGCCTACTGGGGCGGCGATTATCGCTACGCTTTGCGATATTTTCGGGCCGCAGCCGGGGATGACGGTGTCGGCGATTGGATATGGGGCGGGGACTGCGGATCTGGAGGGGCAGCCGAATGTTTTGAGGATTATGGTGGGGGATGTGGTTGGGGCTGGGAAGGAAAAAGAAGGAGCACAGACTGAAGTCTGTGCCACTGGGTTCGACGAGGAGATTGCGGTTATCGAAGCGAACCTGGATGACATGAATCCGCAGATTTATGGGTATTTTTTGGAGAAGGCGCTGGGGATGGGGGCTTTGGATGTTTATACGACGCCGGTGCAGATGAAGAAGAACCGGCCGGGGACTTTGTTGACGGTTTTGTGCAAGCCGGCGGATACGAATTTATTGATGTCGCTGATTTTTGCGGAGACAACTACATTTGGGGTACGGACTTACCGGGCGCAACGTCGCGTGTTGCCTCGGGAATGGGTGAATGTGGCGACGGAATTCGGGGACGTGCGGATTAAGGTTTCGCGGGTGAATGGGCGGATTTTGCATGTGGCGCCGGAGTTTGAGGATTGCCGGAAATTGGCGGTGGAGAAGAATGTGCCTTTGCAGCGGGTGATTGCGGAGGCTTTGCAAAGTTACGAGAAAAGACAAGAAAAAAGATAACGCAGAGACGCAGAGAACGCGGAGTCAGCGCAGAGAAGAAAAAAGCGAAGAAGACTACGAGAAAACATTTACGCAGAGGGCTCAGAGGACACAGAGAGCACAGAGAAGAACGGAGAAAGATGGCAGCAGGAAAACCAAAATATTATTTGACTACGCCGATCTATTACACGAACGGGTTGCCGCATATTGGGCATACGTATTCGACGATCGTGTGCGACACGATCCGGCGGTACAAGCGGATGCTTGGATACGATGTGGTGCTGACGACCGGGACGGACGAGCATGGCGTCAACGTAGAGAGGTCGGCGAAGAAGGCGGGGATTCCGGAGTCGGAGTTTGTGGCGAAGATGGCGGCGCAGTGGAAGGTGCTTTGGGACGAGTTGGGAGTGCAGGGCGACGAGTTCATTCGTACGACGGATTTGAAGCATGCGCATACGGTGCAGTGGCTATTTAAATTGTGCCGGGAGAATGGGTACGTTTATCCAGGGCATTACACGGGGCAATACTGCATTTACGACAACGCGTATGTGGATGTGAAGCCAGGAGAGAATTGTCCGGATTGCGGGCGGCCGACAGAAACCGTTACGGAGGCGAATTTCTACTTCAAGCTGTCCGCGTTTCAAAAGCCGCTGCTGGATTGGTATGCGAACCATCCGGAATTTATTCAGCCTGAGGCGCGACGGAACGAGGTTTTGAGTTTCGTTGAGGGCGGGCTGAGGGATCTGAGCATTACGCGGACGTCGATTCGGTGGGGCATTCCTGTTCCAGGCGAAGAACCGCATGTTTTTTATGTGTGGTTTGACGCGTTGACGGCGTATTTGAGCGCGGTGGGCGGGCCGCAGTATGAGAAGAGCGGTTATTGGCCGGCGGATCTGCATTTGGTGGGAAAGGAAATTATTCGATTTCACGCGGTGTATTGGCCGGCGTTTTTGATGGCGGCGGGGTTACCAATTCCGAAGCAGATTTGGGCGCATGGATGGCTGTTGATGGACAGCGCGAAGATGAGCAAGTCGCTGGGGAATGTGGTGCGGCCGCGGCCGATCGTGCATGTTTTGGGGATGGATGCGCTTAGGTATTATTTGCTGCGTGAGACGGTGTTTGGGCAGGATGGGAATTTTAGTTATGACAATTTGGTTGTGCGATACAACTCCGATCTCGCTAATGGAGTTGGTAATCTTTCGAATCGCACTCTCACAATGATTCAGCAGTATTGTGAGAGCCGCATTCCGCGTCCCGAGAGTGTTGATGGCGGTACGCTCGGCTTCGTATTTCGCCAGGAAATCGGGATGATTGTAGGAAACGCCGAAACTGGCGAGCATGGTTATTACGGTACTCTTCAATTCTCACAAGCATTGCAACATGTCGAGCGGCTCGTCTCGCAAGTGGACGCATATTTGGTAAACGAAAAGCCTTGGGTCTTGGCAAAGAATGAGAGTGAGAAAACTCATCTTGCTGATGTTTTATACAGTGCAGCCGAGGCGCTGAGGATTATTACAGTGTTGGCACATCCAGTGATTCCAAACGCGACAAGCGAAATTTGGAAACAGCTGGGTTTGCCAGGAACACCCGCCGACCAAAATCTAGATCAGTTGACATGGGGACAGCTGAAGCCTGGGACCTTGATTGGGACCGTAAAGGCTGTTTTCCCTCGCATTGAACATAAAGAAGCTGTGGAGAGGATGGAAGCCATGGAAAAAGAAGCACAGAATGCACCTTCACCGGTTGCGGCGACAACGCCGACGGCTGCGCCTGCTACTGCGGGAGCAGCGACTTCGGGGGCGGCCCCGGCGGCTGCTGTTGCAACGCCGGCGGCGGAGAAGATTGGGATTGAGGATTTTGCGAAAGTCGAGATGCGCGTGGGACAGATCAAGACGGCCGAGCGAATCGTTGGTGCGGACAAATTGTTGAAGCTTACCGTGGATATTGGGACGGAGATTCGGCAGATTTGCGCGGGGATTGCGCAGTTTTACGAGCCAGAGAAATTGATTGGGCGGAAGGTGGCGGTGGTTGTGAATTTGGCGCCGCGGAAACTGCGGGGCGTGGAGTCGAACGGGATGATTGTGGCGGCGTCGGTGGGGCCGGAGGGGAGGCCGGTGTTGGTGGGATTTCCGGATGAAGACGTGGAAATTGGGGCGAGATTGAAGTGACGGTAAGTTGCGAAAATTGAGGCGCGGAGAAGAGAGCACGATGTATCGTGCCCCTACACGATGGAATTGATTGATTCGCATGCGCACGTGGATGATGCCCGATTTGATGAGGATCGGGAGGAGATGTTTGAGCGGGCGCGTGCGGCGGGCGTAAGTACTTTGTTGGCGATTGGGACTGGGCCGGGGGCGCACAAATTGGATGCGGCTTTGCCATTTGCGGAGGCGCATGAGTGGATTTACACCACCGTGGGGATTCATCCGCATGAGGCCAAGGAGGTGACGCAGGCGCATTTGGATGAATTGGCGCGGTTGGCGAAACATCCTAAGGTGATAGCCTGGGGCGAGATTGGGTTGGATTATTTTTATGACCATTCGCCGCGGGATGTGCAGGAGCGGGTGTTTCGCGAGCAGATGGAATTGGCTGCAGCGGCGAAGCTGCCGATTATTATTCATTGCCGGGATGCTTGGGTGGATTGCTTGCGGGTGATTGAGGAAGTTTGGCGGCCTACCGGGCTTGGCGGGATTTTGCACTGCTTTACCAGCACGCTGGAAGACGCGCAACACGGGATCGAGATGGGATTTATGGTTTCGTTTGCGGGGAATTCGACTTATCCGAAAACTCAGAATTTGCGAGATGTTGCGAAAGCTTTGCCAATTGAGAACATTTTGATTGAGACGGACTCGCCATACCTTGCACCGCAGCCCTACCGAGGGAAACGGAACGAACCGGCGTATGTGGCGGAAGTGGCGCGTACACTCGCTACTGTGAGAGACTTACCCGCGGAAGAATTCGCCGCCAGGACAGCAAGGAATTTCCGGCGATTTTTCCACCTTGCCCAGCCGTCGATGAGCGCGGCTGCGGAGTCCCAAAGATGATTGCAGGCCAGGGGAGGAAGGCGATCGCGCTGCTGACTGCCAAAGGGATTTTTGATCTCGTGCGAGATGATTTGGTTTTGGTTGAGGAGGAGCTCGCGCGACAGAGCGCTGGTGCGTTCGAACCGGTTGCGGAAATTACGAGCTATTTGCTGGGCGGGGGAGGGAAGCGGCTGCGACCGGCGCTTTTGCTGCTTTGCAATGCCTATACGGGCCGGCGCAGCGATGGAGCGATTCGTTTGGCGGCGGTGGTGGAGTTACTGCATAGCGCGACCTTGATTCACGATGATGTGATCGACAGCGCGGATACACGCCGCGGGCGGCCTTCCGCGAATTCACGATGGGGCAATCATCGGAGCGTTTTGGGCGGGGATTGGCTGTACATGCAGTCGTTCCAGATGGCGCTGGAAGAAAGAAATTTTCGCATTCTCGACATTCTGATCGATCTCACGCAGAAAATGGTCGAGGGTGAATTGATTCAGCTCGCAAAAATTGGGCGGATCGATGTGACGGAAGAAGACGCGTTGCGGCTCGCGACGTACAAGACGGCGTGTCTCTTTAGTGGGTGCGCGAGATTGGGCGCCGTGCTGGGCGGGTTCGAAGGCGTGGAGGAAGAAGCGCTGGCGGACTACGGACGCTACGCGGGACTGGCGTTTCAGTTGGTGGATGATTTACTGGATTTTACGGCGTCGACGGAGCAGCTTGGGAAGCCGGTTCTGAGCGATTTGAAAGAAGGAAAGGTTACCCTGCCTTTGATCTACGCGATGGAGAACGGGCATCGCGAGGCGCGCGGATTGGTGGCGCGGGTGCTGGAGGAGAAAGAGTTCAACTCGGTTCGCGCGGAGACGATTGTTGCGTTGGTGCACGAATCCGGGGCGCTGGAGCGCGCGCGAGGTCTGGCGCATGAGTATGCGCGGCGGGCGAAAGCCTGTTTGGAGGGGCGCGGAGATTCGGAGTATGCGCGAGCATTGTTAACGTTGCCGGATTTTATTCTGGAGCGGGAGAATTAGGGGATTAGGACAGACGAAGATGGGCACGGCGTGCCCGTGCCCCCACGGAAATGCTGCCTTTTAAACTGGTCTACCACAAAGGCTACGATTTAAATCTTGGTGAACACGTTTTTCCTTCACAGAAATTTCATTTAATTGCGGAAACGCTTTTGCGCGAAGAAATCGCTGCTAGGGAGGATTATCTAACGCCGGAACCGGCGGCGGATGGAGATTTGCTGCGCGTGCATACTTCGGAGTGGGTGCGCAAGTTGAAGACCGGGACGCTTTCAGCTAGCGAAATTATGAAATTGGAGATTCCGTATTCGCAGGAAGCAGTGGAAGCGTTCTGGCTGGCGGCTGGAGGCTCGATTCTGGCGGGACGGAGCGCGTTGCGCGATGGGTTCGGCTGCAATCTCGGCGGCGGCTTTCATCACGCTTATCCGGAGCATGGCGAGGGATTTTGCGCGATACATGATGTGGCGGTGGCGATTCGGAGACTGCAGTTCGATGGAGCGATCCGAAAAGCCATGGTCGTGGATACGGATGTACACCATGGCAACGGGACGGCGGCGATTTTTGCTAAGGACGAATCCGTTTTCACGCTTTCGATCCATCAGGAAAATAATTATCCAGCGTACAAGCCGCCCTCGGATGTCGATCTGAATATGGCGGACCGCGTGGACGATGACGAATATCTGGGCGTGTTGATTCCGGCGGTACAGTCCGCGCTGGATGAATTTCAACCCGAGCTACTTTTTTATGTTGGCGGAGCTGATCCGTTCTGCGAAGACCAGCTTGGCGGATTGTCGCTCACGAAGAAGGGGTTGAAGGAGCGCGACCGGAAAGTGTTTGAAGAAGCGCGACGGCGGGGAATTCCCGTGGCGACAGCCTTGGCAGGGGGGTACGCGAGGCGTGTCGAAGATACGATACGCATCCACGTGAACACGATTCTAGCCGCGCGCGATGTGGCGCGGACGTTTCCGTCGGCATCGGCTGCGGGGCAAAAATAACCCGGCGTTCACGATCAAAGCCAAAGTCATTCCGAGAAATGTGAGGGTTTTCATGAGCCTTTTCAGATCGCGAGCGAGCCGAGGTATGTTGCTTGTCGGAGCCGTTCTCGCCTTTTTTGTCTTTGATCAAATGACGGCAAGGCAGGCCTCGGCGCAAGCTTCGGATACCACGGCGAAGAGTTTGAAGGTGTATGTCTCGGTGGACATGGAAGGCGTAGCGGGCGTGGTCACGGCGGATCAGCTTATTCCAGGCGGATTCGAATACGAACGGTTCCGGCATTTCATGACCGATGAGACACTCGCGGCGGTGCGGGCGGTGAAAGAGGCAGGAGCCGGCGAGATTGTAGTGAGCGACTCGCACGGAAACGGCGAGAATTTGCTGGTCGAAGAGTTCCCGAAGGAAGTTCGTATCGTCCGTGGGTGGCCACGGCATGGCGGAATGATGGCCGGGCTCGATTCCAGTTTCAACGCGGCCATTTTTATCGGTTATCACGCATCCACAACGAACCCGAATGGCGTCCGCGCGCATACGTTTTCCAGCGCGCATTATGCGCGTGTGGCGTTAAATGGAAACGCAGTAACGGAAGGGGAGTACAACGCAGCGTACGCGGGAGCAAAGGGAGTGCCAGTTATATTTGCTTCGGGAGATGACGCGGCCGTGGAGGAGCTCAAATCACGTCTTGGAAACATCGAAACGGTGGAAACGAAGAAGGCGCTGAGTTTTCATTCCGCGGAGTCGCTCACGCCGGCGGCCTCGAGCGAGGCGATTTACGCGGGAGTGAAATCGGCGATGAACCGGCTCCATGACTTCAAACCTTATGTGATCAAAACTCCGGTGACGCTCGAGATTACGTTCAAGAACTACATGCCCGCGGAAGTGCTGAGCTATTTGCGCATCGTGCAGCGAGTGGACTCGCATACGATACGATTCGTGGGCAAGGATATGGATGAAGTGGACGACTTCGAAGAATTCATCTCGAACTATAACGGCGATTTGACGCCCTGAGCAGGCTGCGCCGCGTTTTCTTTTTGGCCTGCCAGCACCTTGCGGACCGCGCTAGTCAAAGCTGTTTCCACGTCATCTGGATCGAACCCCTCGGCGCGATAGGCGATTTTTCCGGAGCGATCGAGAATCACGACGGTTGGAAAGGCATTGACGGCAAGGAGGCGGTCCAACCCGTCGGCGAATACCACCGTTGTGCGAGGCTTTTCTTCCTCGAGGTATTCAGGGACGAGGGATTCGTCTTCATCACAATCCGCAGCAAGAAAAACAATGTCCGGAACGCCCTGAAATTGCGCAGCCACCCGCTCGAAGTGGGGCTCCATCTCCCGGCACGGTCCACACCACGTAGCCCAGAAATTCAGGACGACGATTTTTCCCCTCTGATCGGCGAGCGAATAAGGCGAACCATCCTGAGCCTTCCGTAACTTGAAATCGAAGGGCTCTTTCGCGTCCGGGTTTCTAGCGCGCTTGGGGGCCTCCGAAGAGGCTGTGACTTCGTCGAAAGTCTGCAAGAGATAATCGCCAAGGCCTGCGTCCGAGCCGTGCGAGAGACGCCAGACATTGCCAAGCTTCTGGCGAATCTCGCGGCGATTTGCACCGCCAGCGGTGGCATTGGCGAGCGCAAAGGCCCTTGCATATTCCCGGATGGAGCCTGGCAGATCTTTGTTCAATTCGGCAATTTCCCCGAGTTTCTCACCCGCTGAGGCGCTTGGCGAGAGCGCCATGCTCGCGCGAAAGTCCTTCTCAGCCGCGGCAGTATCGTGGAGTTTCAAGGAGAGCCTCCCACGGAGGGTAAGAATATTCGTTTCGTCGCGCCTTTGTCCGGCGTCCCATTCTTCTTTCGAGATTTTTGGTGATTTATCTTCGGGAGTGTTGCGCTGGATATATTCCAGCACGCGCGTGGAGTAGTTGACAGCGCGGCGGAGAGCGGCCTCGTCGCCGTTGCGCTCCAGAAGTTGGATGGCGAGGACGGTCATGGAGATATCTTCGGGAGCGAGGGCGACGATGCGTTCGGCATAGTTGGTTGCGCGCGCGGAATCTCTCAACTGCAGGCTGGCTTCAACCAGGGCGCGATAGATTTGGGGACGCTTCTGCGATTCGGGATACTGTTTGAGGAAATCCTCGAGGTTGCGGACAAGCGCGGCGCGGTCGTTGCCCGCGTTATCGATAGCTCGCTGCAAGTCTTCCATTTCGGAGGATGCATTGGCGGCGAGCGCTTTCTTGGCGGCGGATTTCGAGCTTTGCGGTGCCGTATTCTGACTTTGGTTTTGTTGCGCATGCACGCCACGTCCAGCGAGAAAGAAGCAAAGAATCGGGGGAAGAGCGAGGGTAAAAACCATGCGGGAGCGCAAAACGTTCATGGAAAGGATTCTAATCTGTTTCGAGAGAGAATGCCGAAGGACGCGGAAAATAATGGATGCGAGCTATTGTTGGGACTGGAGAGCAGCCTGTTGTGCACCTTGAACTTCGATATCCCCGGAGACGGTATTGATTTCGACACGTCCGCCTCCATCCCCTATGTGTGCGCGCAACGAGTGCTTTCCTTGTTCTTCAATCACGATGGGAATTTGGGCGCGAATCTCCCCGGAGACCGCACCCGCGGAAAAGTGAAAGTTGGCGTTTGATGGCACGGCGATATGTACGGAGCCGGAGACCGTTTTCAACTCCCAGAAGCTATTTCCGCTTGGATTGCCTTGGACACTAAGGTGCCCGGCACCGGAATGGGCTTTGACGTCGGCAATTGCTCCGCGCACGTCGATCGAGCCGCTGGAGGAGTCGGCATCCACGCGGCCGCCCGGATTGTCCACCTGAACATCCCCGGAAACGGAATGAGCCAGCACATCTCCCTTGGCGTTCGAGACAGTGGCGCGGCCAGAAATGCTTGTGGCATGGACGTCATCTCCGCAATTCTGAGCTTCGACGGTTCCACTCGTTGAGGACAATCTGACTTCATGGGCGATGCCTTGCGCAAGGACCGATCCGGAGACGGATTCCGCTCGAACGGGCCCGGCGACGTTGCGAACGGATTGCGAACCAGAGATACTCGACGAACTGACTTCCGTGTTTCGGGGAACTTCAACGGAGTAAGAGATAGAGACGTTATGGAGCCGCGAAAGTTCTTTTCCGACGCGAAGGGTATCTCCCTTGAGTTCGACGGGCGGGCTGGCAAGAATCTGACTCAGGCGTTCTTGCGGGCTGCCAAAACCAAAACCGGAAACACGCACATCGCCATGCACGTGGACTTTTCCATCCGCGCTGCCAATGATGGCAACGTCTCCAGAGACATTGGATAACTCCAAGCGAATAGGCCCGGAAACGTCCAGCGAGCGATCAAAGCTGCCGGAGATGGCGGGGCCCATCTGGCAGCCAGAAAGAGCCAAGGTGAGAGCGATAAACGCGATGGATGTGCCCAGTCTGTGGTGTCGCGTCATTCTTCCTCCTGCGCCATCAGAACCATTCTTTTCTTTTGTCCTTACCTGACAGAAGATACGCAGAACCTGGGGAATATGTTCCGAGCGCGTAAGCGCCAGAGCCTCCGCTAGCGCACCAGGCTTTCGTTCAGAGAGCCTTGACGATAGCCTTCGAGATCCAGGGCCACATATGTGAACCCGGCCTCCCTGAGGCGCGCTGCGATAGAAGTGGCCATTTCCGGCGACATCGCGCGGTGCATCTCTTCCGGCGCAATTTCCACGCGTGCCAGCTTTTCGTGTAAACGGACGCGAAATTGCCTGAACCCTAGTTCGCGCAAGGCAGCTTCTCCACGCTCGACCAGGGCGAGCCGTTCCGGTGTCACTTCGGTTCCGTAGGGCAGGCGCGAGGCGAGACACGCCGACGCGGGACGGTCCCAGGTGGGCAGTCCAGCGCGCTGAGATAGTGCGCGAATTTCTGTTTTGTGCAATCCGGCATCGAGAAGAGGCGCAAGAACGCGATGTTCCGAGGCCGCGCGGTGGCCCGGGCGAAAATCCAAAGTGTCATCGGCGTTGACGCCGTAAGCCACGACCGCGAAGCCGCGGTCTTGCGCCATGGCATCGAGGACACTGAAAAGTTCATCTTTGCAGAAATAGCAGCGGTCCGCGGCGTTCGCGCGGTAGCTGGGATTTTCCATTTCACGGGTCTCGATAAATTCATGGCGGACGCCGAGCTTGCGGACAAACTCCTCGACTACGACGCGGTCATGCGCGGAATAGCTGGGCGAAAGCGCCGTCACCGATAGCGCCCGCTCGCCGACCGCGCGATGCGCAGCCCAGGATAAGTAGGCAGAATCAGCGCCGCCCGAGAGCGCCACGATTACGGAAGGGAACTCGGCCAGCTGCTTTTGCAACAGCAACTCTTTTTCGCCGGCCGGGAGTTCCGTAGGCTCCACAGCCCGGATACGCACGAATGTATTCATTTCCACCGAAAGTATACTCCTGCCCGTTCGTTATTTAGCAGGCAAGCTGCTCGCGAACACGCGGTCATTTGAAGTCGAGCAAAACGTCGACGAGGTGCTTTTCTGGATTGGGGCGAAGCCAATGGCCGACGTTGTCGTAATGCACGGGCAAGTCGCCGAAAATCTCCGCGGGATGAGTCTCCAGCTTAGTTAAAAATTGCTCGAAGACGGCTTTATCGAACACAGCGCCCGCTTGCATAGGCCACTTTTCAAGAAGCAGGCGCTCGGCATCGAGGGAGAGGCCAGTCAAAACCATGGTGTTAAATTGGTATTGCCGCCCCTCCACAACAGAGACAGCGTAAGAAACGGTATGCGTCTGGTCGTCATAGGCAATAACCGGATCAACTTTTGCGTCGAGATAACCGCGGTGGCCGTATTCTTCGCGGACGCGGTCCCAGCCAGCTTCGATCTGCATACCGTTGGCGACGTCTCCCGGCTTTAGGCCAACCTCATTCGAAAGGGTGATCGAAGACAACACGGAGTTGCCCGTCCATTCCGCTTGCTTCCAATGGTAGACGGCGCCCGTTGCGACCGGAATGAAAATGGGAAGCTGCTCGGGCAACTTCTGGTTGGGGTTGCCCGTAAGACGCACCGCCGACGGGCCGAGCTTCACGCGGAGATAGCCGGCTTGCAGATAGAGAGGGCGCACTTGCTCGGAGAGGAAAAGATCGAGCGTCATTCGCGAATAAGGCTTTCCCTGCACAGAGGAAAGCGCTTGCTGCACGACGTGAGAAGAGGACAGCGAAGGATCGCCGAATTCGACGCTGGCAACCTCGAAGGAGACATCCTGGACGTGAAAGTCCTGGACGTTACCGTCTCCGAGAGGATTGGCGATCAACTCGTGATCGACGGTCACCTTCAACTGGTGTGACGCGAGCAAATCATTTACGGCACCGGCGGCCTGTTCCAGAGCCACGCCGGCTTCGGGAAGAGTGCCATCAAATGCGGGGAGTTTGGTGCGGATGGCATCGTTGAGCTCACTGTCTGAAAACCAGGGGAGGTTGTCATAGTAAACGGGAACGCGCGGCGCCTCCTCCAATTGGAAGGCTACGGTTAACTCCTCGGCCTTTGTCTCGAACTTGTAGTTCACTTTGGCGAAAAGGCCAGTCTGCAATAGACGATCCGCAGCGGCCTTCAGATCCGTTTTTCCGACTTGTGAGCCTTGCTGGAGGCCGGAAAGCGCAATGACTTGCTCTACAGGCAGAGTTTTCAGACCCTCGACGCGAATTTCGTGAAGAATCGCGGTTGCCGGGGCGGGCGTTTGCGCGCTTGCCGGGATAAAGAAAAGCAACGCGGAAAAGAAAGAGACTCCCAAGCGGGTCCGGAAAACAAGAAGCATGTTTTTATATTAGCGGAAAAAGGGCCTGGGGCCTATCCGCGTAAGATTTTGCGGCAAGAATTTGCGGTGGACAGGCGAACAGCGGAATTGCTTCGCTATTCGACCGTGACCGATTTCGCGAGATTGCGCGGCTGGTCGACGTCGCACCCTCGGCGTACCGCGATGTGGTAGGCGAGAAGTTGCAACGGGATGATTTCCAGGAGGGGAGCAAGGATTTCCGGCGCGGGTGGAAGCTCGATGATGTGGTCGGACGCTTCGCGGGCGAGACGGTCGTTTTCAGTGGCGATGGCAATGACGATGCCGTCACGGGCTTTAACCTCTTTGATGTTGGAGACGCTTTTTTCGTAGCGCGTGACCGATTCGGGGTCGCTTTCGTCGCGTGTGGCCAGGACAACCACCGGCAAGTTTTCGTCGATGAGGGCGTTGGGTCCGTGCTTCATTTCGCCGGCGGGATAGCCTTCGGCGTGAATGTAGGAAATTTCCTTGAGCTTGAGTGCGCCTTCTAGAGCGATCGGATAGTGGATGCCGCGTCCCAGATAGAGAAAGTCCGTGTAGCGGAAAAATTGTTTGGCGAGATTTTCATAGAAACCGGAAACGTCGGCTTGTAATACGGTTTCCATCTTGTGGGGAATGCGCGTGAATTCCTGCATCAGTCTTAATGCGGCTGCGGGAGCCAGCTTTCCGCGAAGCTGACCTAGATAGGAAGCGAGGAGCATTAGAGCGGCTAACTGCGCGGTGAAGGCCTTGGTGGAGGCCACGCCGATTTCTGGGCCCGCATGCGTGATGACGGTCCCCGCGGCTTCGCGGGTGATCATCGAGCCCATGACATTGCAAATGGCGAGTGTGGGCGACCCTTTGAGCTTGGATTCGCGCTGCGCCGCCAAAGTGTCCGCGGTTTCGCCGGATTGGCTGATGCAAACGGTCAGCGTCTTTGAATCCAGGATGGGGTCGCGATAGCGGAATTCGCTGCCGTAATCGACTTCGACTTGCATGCGAGCCAGACGCTCGATCATGAATTTCCCGGCAAGGGCTGCGTGCCAGCTGGTTCCGCAGGCGACGATGCGCACTTGCTGGAAGTCGCGGAATTGCTGTTCGGAGATTTGCATCTCGTCGAGAAAAACCTTGCCGGAATCCTGCGAGATGCGGCCGAGCAAAGTGTCGCGGACGGCGCGGGGCTGCTCGAAAATCTCTTTTTGCATGAAATGCTTGTAGCCGCCCTTTTCCGCCATGATGGGATCCCAGGCGACGTGGTGGGCGGGGCGTTCGACCGCGCGGCCATCATGATCCATCACGCGAACGCCGTTTTGCGTGAGGACCGCGATATCGCCATCCGCAAGAAAGAAAATTTGACGCGTGTGTTCGAGGAGCGCGGGAATATCACTGGCCACAAAATACTCGCCGTCGCCGAGGCCGATGACGGAGGGCGGGCCGTTGCGCGCCGCGACGATTTTGTGCGGGTCGCGGGCGGAGAGAAAAACCAAGGAATAGATGCCGCGGAGTTCTTTGAGGGATTTGCGGACGGCTTCTTCCAGCGGCACACCGCCCATTGAATTCTTCTCGACAAGATGCGCGACGACTTCCGTGTCTGTCTCCGTGACAAACTTGTGGCCTTCGCGCTGAAGCTGCTCCTTCAGATCGAGATAATTTTCGATGATGCCGTTATGAACGACCACGATTTCGCCGCTGCAGTCGCGGTGAGGATGCGCATTTTCTTCCGTCGGGCGGCCATGCGTGGCCCAGCGGGTGTGGCCGATGCCATAAGTGCCCTCAATGGGCGATTTCTGGATGACCTCTTCCAGGTTGCGAAGCTTTCCAGGAGCGCGCCGGATCTCCAGTTTTCCGTCCCGAGTGACCACGGCAATGCCCGCGGAATCGTAGCCGCGATATTCAAGTTTTCGCAGGCCCTCGATGATGACCGGCACAACCTTCTTCGGCCCTATATAACCGACAATTCCGCACATGCGCGGGATCTCCTGAAAAAGCTATTTCGTAAGACTAGCATGGACCATCGAAGGCCCGGCGGGTTCCTGCCAAGGATGTGGCGAAATGTGTCAAGGCTGAAGCGGAACGTCGGAAGCGGGCTGGAGTTCATAGGAAAGCAGTTTGCCGTTGGAATCGAAATGGAAAGTGACGCGAGCGGTGGCGGGCTGCAGCGTTTCCGTATCGATGTGGCGGACTACACCGACCACGGAAAATTTGTCGCGAGAATCTTCGACACGATAGCCTCGCGAAGTGAGAAAGTATTCCACGCGTTCTTTCGACGTACCTTGGGGAAGCTGTGTGTTGAGCATCTCGTCGATTTTTTTCAGACGCGCGTCGGAGGTGTGACTTTTAGTTTTGCACCCGGAGACGGAGAACATCAAAAGCAGAACAACGAACGCCAGACACAGAAAGGCCGGGAGACCATGCGGCAGCCACGCGGAGTTAGAACGACGAACCATTAGTTGCCGAGATTACTCCACAATTTCAAAGCGGGATTCTTCAATGACTGGATTGGTGAGCACTTCTTTGGTGATGTGCTCGAGCTGCTTTGCGGCTTCGTCATGGGTCAGGCCTTCCACGTTGAGCACGAAGAATTTCCCTTGGCGTACATCCTTGACAGAGGCATAGCCCAGCCCGGAGAGCGCATGCTGAATCGTTTGTCCCTGAGGATCGAGTACCGTGCGCTTCGGCATCACCCAAACGTGTGCTTTCATGGGCCAAGTATAACATCGGAATCGCCGGCAAAGGTCGTTCGAGCCGGACCCTCGAAAGTAGGCAATCCGCGGCGCGGCGCTAGCTATTGCGTGCCTTTCTGAGGGCGAGCTTGTCCTTCTCCGAAAGGAAGGCATGCGCGAAGCTCATTTCCGCGAGCTGGGCGAGCTCACTATCGTTCATTCCCATCCTCGACGCGTTTTCGTATTCGCCCAGCAATGTTGTGTGAAACATCGCGGGATCGTCGGTGGAAAGAACGATGGGGATTCCGTGGCGCCAAAGTTGCGGCAACGGATGCTGTGCAAGACTCGCCCCCGGAAGGCGCAACTGTTTTGCAAGCGCGCCCGTACGGATATTGCTTTGAGGACAAATCTCCAAGGGGATACGGCGGTCGACCAGCAAATCCATCAACGCAGCATCCTGCGCGGCGGCAATGCCATGCCCGATGCGCTCGACGTGGAGCAGTTCGATGGCTTCGCGGATTTTCTCCGGGCCGCCAACCTCTCCCGCATGCATCAAGAGATGCAGTCCGTCGTTTGCAGCTTGCTCATAAACGGGCCGAAAATCTTTCGTGGCGATGCTCATTTCGTCGCCACCAATTCCAAATGCCACAATCGCCTTGGAGTGGCAACGCCGCGCCGCAGCGACTACCTCCATCGCCGCTTCGGCTCCGAATTGCCGCGCAGCGTCGAAAACCCAATTCAAGCGTAACCCTTGCTTCTCAAACGGCTCCGCAGCCTCCAGGATAGCCTCGAAATTGGCTTCCGGCCGCTGCTTGCGAAGTAACATCACTCCGATGGAGAGAGTGACCTCGGCGTAAACCACGTGCTGCGTCAGCAGATGTTCAGCGAGGTCTTTCGCGATGAGACCGTAATCGCGCGGCTCGCGCAAAAAAGACGTGACCCATTTGAAGGCATCAATAAAGCCGCCGAAGTCACTATATGTGTAACGCCGCCGAACTTCCTCTTGCGTGAGAATAATGTCGTGCCGCTCGGTGAGTTTGCAGACGGTTGCAGGCTGAATCGAGCCCTCGAGATGCAGATGCAGCTCGGCTTTGGGAAGGGAAGCGATGCGCGCTGGAAGATCAGACGAATGCATCCGAGAGCGTCAGTGCGGCAACTGCGGCCGGCCGGCGTTTATCCAAGCCGTCAGCCAATAGGAGCCGACATCGGTAGACGCTTCGGAGAGCTGCCGGATTAAAATGGAAGCAGACTGGTTATAAAAGCGATCGTAGTATTCGTCGTTGTAGGAATAAGATTTTCCCGCGAGAAAAGCATTGCGATCCGCCAGGAGAATCGGTTCCAACCAGCTGTGCGAACCAAGACAGACCTCGAAGGCGTGATCCGTCGGGTCGCTGATAAACGCGGCGTCGTTTGGCCGCATGGGGAAAAAGGAAGAATAGCGATCGATGAGGGTGGTACCAAACCGTTCGTTAACGCCGCGCTGTTCGGTCAACTTTCCGTCAAAGTTTTCCGTCGTACTGAAAGGGTCGTGCGCGTCAGCGACATAATTCGCCAGAATCGCGGCATCCAGTTTGGCCTCGCCCCAGTGGCCCAATTTCATATCCTCGGTCAGCTTCGCGCTATAGACCCCAATTTGCCAGGGGAGCACGCCATTCGCCTGAAGCTTTGATTTCCCGAACTTGTCGAGGGCCGTCTTATAGTCGCGCGGTAGCAAATCAAAAGGGAAGCGGCCGTACTTATCGAGATAAAGATGGTTGTTGCGCTTCTCGGCGGGAGTTTTTGCAACTTCGTCCAGCGGGTCGGTGACGTGTTGGAGAAGAATGCTGCGGCTGGCATCGAAGAAAGCGCGAACGTCGGCGGGGAGGGTGTCGATCGCTTGGTTTACGATCAAACGGTTGGCGTTGCGTCCCCACGAGGCGGCCAGTTGGGGAAAAAACGCAAGAATTGAGATCAGAGCCAGCAATTTCGCCGACTTCTGCAATTTGCTTGTGATGGCGGCCCGCATACGCACTTCCTAATTTAAGCTGAATCAGCCGACCGAAGCGTGCTTCGGTGGCGGCTATAGAGAAAATAAATGGCCAAGCCGATTGCTAACCAGATGACGAAGCGAAGCCAAGTGATCACGGTCAGGCCGGTCATCAACCCCCCGCAGAGAAGGATCGAGATCAGCGGGAACCAAGGGACCAAGGGGACACGGAATCCACGAGGACGGTCGGGTTGTTTCCGGCGCAAGATGATTACCCCGAGTGACACCAGTACAAAGGCAAAAAGAGTGCCAATGTTGGAGAGATCCGCGGCGTCGCTGATCGCGAAGATTCCCGCGGGAATTCCTACCGCGAAGCCCGCGATCCAGGTAGACCAATAGGGAGTCTTAAAGCGCGGATGTACTGCGGAGAAAATTTTCGGAAAGAGCCTGTCGCGAGCCATGGCATACCAGATGCGCGCCTGACCATACTGGAAGACGAGGAGGGAGGAAATCATTCCCATCAGCGCGCCCACAACGATTATGGAGCGCGAAAAACGGTTGGCACCCAAAACCTGGAGGGCGTAGGCGACTGGGGCTTCCGCGGCGGCGCCGGAAACGAAGGTGGTGTACTTCATCATTCCAAGCAGCACGATCGACACACCAATATAAAGAATGGTGCAGACGATTAGCGAGAGGATGATTCCAATAGGCATGTCACGCTGGGGATTTTTTGATTCCTCGGCGGCGGTTGAGACAGAGTCGAAGCCGATGTAGGTGAAGAAAACGATGGCTCCCCCGGTGACGACTCCACTAAAACCGGAGGGAGCGAATGGCTTCCAGTTGGAAGGATTGACCAACATGCCGCCGACCACGAGGAAGAGCAAAATGGCGCCAATCTTGATGGCCACCATTACGTTATTCGCTTGGGCGGACTCACGGATTCCACGAACGAGCAGCACGGTGAGGATGAAAATGATCAAGAATGCCGGAACATTGAAGTAAGACCCTGTCCAATGGCCGGACTCCCATACGGGAGTCGACCATCGATCGGGGAGAGGGATTCCGAAGGAAGCCAATTGCGCTTTGGTGTACGCGCTAAAGCCGATGGCTACAACGACATTGCTCACGACGTATTCCAAAATCAGATCCCAGCCAATGATCCAGGCAAAGATTTCGCCGAGAGTCGCATAGGAATAAGTGTAGGCGCTTCCAGCAATAGGGATCATGGAGGCCAGTTCGGCGTAGCAAAGTCCAGCAAAGCAGCAGGCAACGGCCACAAGAAAGAACGAGATGGCGATGGAAGGTCCGGCCGCGGGACGGCCGTGCATAAGCACGTTTGCCGTGTTTCCGGTGCGCAGAAAATTCACGATGATGTCGAGGACTTGGGCATGCAGGAGAGAGGGGGCTTGGAAAAACTCACCCGCAGCGGCGGTTCCCGTCAGAACGAAAATGCCAGAGCCGATGATGGCGCCAATGCCGAGGGCCGTCAGGCTCACCCAGCCAAGAGTCTTTTTCAGGCGATGTTCCGGACGTTCCGAATCGGAGATCAGTTGGTCGATACTCTTGCAACGCAGGAGTTGTGATCCCACCCATGCTCTCCGATCGCTTCTGGACAAGCCGGAAGCCTGGAATTACCGGAAACGCCGTTCAGGAAAGAATGCCTGGCTCAATTTACCCTGAGATGCCTGGTTTCGCAACCAAGGGTGGTGTGCATTTGGAACGGGACTTGGCACGAACTAGGCCGGCTCAAGCTGCGCATAGCGCTCGATAAACTTTTTTGTGCCTCGGCCCGGAAAACTCACCGAAACGCGACGGTCTTCCTCGTCCCCTTCCACGCCAACAATGGTGCCTATGCCGAAGCTGGGATGGCGAACCTTGCGGCCGAGCATGGGATTTGCATCGCCGCCACGCCGAGCGGCAGGTCTGCCAAATGAGCTTACAGTTCGAGCAGGTTTTGGCTTTGTCGCCGCGGGCTCCGGTTTGCCACGCACACGCCGCAGAAATTCATCCGGCGAGTAGGAATACTCCGGGTCCGGCTCATAACGACGCTTTTCGCCAATTTCAGCCATTGAGCCACGAATGGTTTCCACCAGCTCGGCGGGGATCTCCGCCAAAAAACGGGAAGGCAGAGAAGCGCGCAGCTGCTGCTCGTTGCCAAAAATGCGGCGGTAGACGGCTCGCGTCAGCGTCAACGAAGTGCGTGCGCGCGTCATCCCGACGTACACCAGCCGCCGTTCCTCTTCAATCCCTTTTTCTTCGTTCAAAGAGCGGCCATGAGGGCAAATGCCTTCTTCCATTCCCGTCAGGAAAACGTGGTCAAACTCGAGTCCCTTGGTGCTGTGCAGCGTGATCAGGGTTACGCCGGGTTTGCCTTCGAACGAGTCCGCGTCGCTCACGAGCGCCGCCGCGTCCAAAAAGTCGGTGAACGATTCTCCCGCTTCCATGCTTTCAGCGACCGCGCGAGTCAATTCTTCCAAATTTTCCAGTCGCGCGACATCCTCGGGCGTATTGCGATCTTTCAGCATGTCCATGTAACCGCTCTCTTCAAGGACAGCGCGCAGAAACTCTGCCGGTTCTTTCGCGGTCAGAGTTTCCTGCAATTTGCGGATCAAGTCTTGGAACGTACGCAATGGGGTGACGGCGCGGCCGCCCGCTGTTGCGGACACAAACTTCTCGATGGCGGCCCAAAGCGGCGACCCGTCCACGCGAGCCGTCTCCCGCAGGGAATCCACGGTAGTCTTCCCAATACCGCGAGGAGGCACGTTCAGCACGCGAAGCAATGAAATATCGTCCTCGGGATGCATGGCCAGCCGGACGTATGCAAGCGCGTCTTTCACTTCAGCGCGATTGTAAAAGCTGAATCCTCCGACCAATTTGTAGCGCAGCCCGCGCCTGCGGAATACTTCTTCAAAAGCACGCGATTGAAAATTTGTCCGGTACTCGACGGCGCAGGTCTGCGCGGAGTCGTCGTTCAGAATGCGTTCCAGCTCTCCGGCGACAAATTCCGCCTCCGCTTGCGCGTCGCGAGCCTCGAAATAACGCAGATTCGCGCCCGTTCCCTTCGTCGCGCTCAGCGATTTGCCCAATCTCTCGGGATTGTTCGCGACGACCGCTCCCGCCGCATCCAGAATGTTTTGCGTGGACCGGTAGTTCCGCTCCAGCTTCACAACGTGCGCGCCGGGGAAGTCCCGCGAAAAGCTCAGCAATATGGAGACGTCCGCGCCTCGCCACCGATAGATCGATTGGTCCTCATCGCCGACGACGCAAACATTTTGGTTCGGTCCAGTCAGCAGACGCAGCAGGTCGTACTGTACGCGATTGGTATCCTGGTATTCGTCGACATGGATGTACTGGAAACGAGCTTGCCACTTTTCACGCACCGCCGGCGCTTCGCGGAGCAGGCGCACCGAGCGAAGAAGAAGATCGTCAAAATCGAGCGCGTTGCTTTGGTGCAGCAGTTTCTCGTAAGCCTCAAAGACGTCCGCGGCGCGGCGTCCGTCCTGGCCGATCGCTTCGCCGCGCAGCATCTCCGGGGTCTTGGCATGATTTTTCGCATAGCTGATGCGGCTGAGGATATTCCGCGGCGTGAGACTGTCATCGTCGATCGCCAATTTGCCCATGGCGAGCTTCACGGCGGCGATCTGGTCATCGTCATCGTAAATCGCAAAATCTCGCGGCAATCCCGCGCTTGGTGCTTCCCGCCGCAAAAGCCGCGCGCAGAGTGAATGAAACGTAGAAAGCCAGGGTTGTACGGGCGGAATTCCCGAGCGCAGCAGCAGATCGGAAACCCGCGTGCGCATTTCTTCCGCAGCCTTGTTCGTGAAAGTGACGGCGAGGATCGCTTCGGCCGGCACGCCCTTGGAAATCAAGTTGGCCATGCGGAAGGTGATCGCGCGCGTCTTCCCGGTTCCCGCTCCAGCAAGAATCAGCACGGGACCTTCGGTCGTTTCCACAGCCAAGCGCTGTTCCGGATTCAATTCATCGAGGAGATTCAACATTTACCCGCAGTGGTCGAAGATACGATGCCTTGTGATGGTAGCTGACTGTGCGTACTCGCGCAAATTACCGGATTTTTCACCTGCATTCGGAAAGAAAAATCCGGCAAAAGTTCGCGGAGCACATGCAATGCTTACTCTACTTACTCAAATCAATCTCGAAGTACAACAGAGGATGATTTTTCTCGAGCGCGCGCACGTCGGGGATGTAAAGATGCGCCGTGTTCAGCAAATCGAATTGCCCTTGCATATCAAAGTACAGCAGCCCTTGCATGGCATGATGGGGAGCCACAACGCTTCCGGGAACCGCCGCATCTGCCGCGGCCTTCTGCGCGGCTACCCAGTGCTTGTCGCGGCCAGCCTTTGGTCCGCTGGAAGGAATCGGAAAGGGCATCCTGTGGCTCGCGGTTGGATCCTTTTTCCCGGTGTCCATCATCACGTCGGCGACGTCGTCCGGAGTCAGAGAGCGGAGCGCTTGGCGGCTGTCTTCGGAAAGCGTGACGTTCAACCGGATTTGCTCCAGATCGATCTTCATGCTGTCGTCAGTATCGTTGCGAATGATCGCGTCAATGGCCACGATGCCCGCCGTGAGCGGGGACTTCTTCGGGAATTTTGCTTTGTAATTCGCTTCATCCAACCAGGGCTGCGCGGAGATGGTGACGCCCTCGTGGGACTCGATGGCGGCAGCCTTCATCGTGGCTTGCGGAGGCTGAACGCCGGCCTCGCCAGAAAAAAGCACGGCGGCAAGAAAGGGAACTATGATGGCTAGGTTTCGCATCAGGTTATAATAGTCCTTTCTCATCTCGAGGCCTTCGATTCCTGGGGGAAGTGCAAGGTTGCCCGCGCCGCGCACAGTCTTCTCGCGGCGCTGCGGAAGAATGACTGGAGCCGCGTTTAGTGCATTTTATCTATAGTTTGCTGCTGGGCTTCGCCGCCCTCTTGCTCACACCTTACTGGTTGTGGCAAGGAATTCGGCATGGCAAATATTTTTCAAACCTTGGGCAGCGGCTCGGCTTTTCGTTTCCTTCGCTGGACAAACTTCCGGAAAACCGGCCTGAAGCTATCTGGATTCATGCTGTTTCCGTGGGCGAGGCGCTGTCGGGCGTTACTCTGGCTCGTCGTTTGAAACAAGCCTATCCAGACCGTCTTCTGGTCGTTTCCACGACCACCTTAACGGGCCAGGCTTTGGCTCGCGAGCGCATGCCCTTTGCGGACGCGATTTTTTACTTCCCGCTGGATTGGGCTTTTTGTGTTCGCCGGGCTTTGCGGGCGGTGCGGCCCTCGATCGTTATCGTTCTCGAAACGGAAATCTGGCCCAACTTTCTGCGCGAGGCCCACCGCCGCAGCGTTCCCGTGGTGTTCGTGAGCGGCCGCATTTCGGACCGTTCGTATGCTCGCTATCAGCGTTTCCTGGGCATTTTCGGATTTTTCCTTCGGCCTTTTCTGCGCAGTTCGCTTGCCGATGCTTCCGCATTTCTGATGCAGAGCGAAAAAGACGCCGAGCGGATTCGTGCCCTGGGGGCGTCGCCAGACCGCGTAAAGGTCAGCGGCAACTTGAAATACGACCTGGAGCTTCCCGCGCCAACGCCGATTTCGCAATGGCTGGCTACGGAAGCGAAACGCGCCGGTCGCTCGCCCGTCATTGTTGCAGGCAGCGTCGTCGCGACCGAGGAGCCTCTCGCGCTGATCGCCTTCGGCACGCTCCAGGGGGAGCACCGTAAAGCACTGCTGGTTTTGGCCCCGCGTAAGCCAGAGTGCTTCGAATCCGCCGCTCAGTTCATCGATGATTCTCACCGCAAATTCATTCGCCGTTCGCAACTTCCCGTTCCCGGGCCGTCGCAAAATGGAGCATCCGCCGGGGAATTCCCCATCGCCGACGATGTGACTGTCATCCTGCTCGACAGCATCGGTGAACTCGCTTCGCTTTATCGCGTAGCCGACGGCGCTTTTGTTGGCGGCTCCCTTGTTGAGAGTGGTGGGCACAACATTCTTGAGCCCGCGGCGTTTGGAAAGGTTCCTGTCTTTGGGCCGTCCATGGAAAATTTCGCGGAAATGGCGGAGCGCTTCACCGCAGCCGGGGCAGCCGTGCAGGTCGAGAGTCCTGAGGACGCGGGTGTTGCGTGGATCGAGTTCCTGCGCAATCCGGAGAGGGCTGCGCGCATGGGCGAGACGGCTCGCAATCTCGTCGAGGGCAGCCGTGGCGCCACGGATCGAGCCATCGCGGAAATTGCCCGTCATCTCGATAGCGCTCCGCGAGAGCGTAAATGAATTTTCCGCCGTTCGTGCGACTGTTGCTCTGGCCGCTCTCCGTTTTGTATGGCGGCTATGTTCGGCTTCGCGCGTGGTTCTATGCGAAAGGCTGGCTGAAGCAGCGGCAATTGCGCGGCAAGGTGATTAGCGTCGGCAATCTGACCGTCGGCGGCACGGGCAAAACGCCCATGGTTTTGTGGCTCGCGGAGAAATTTCTCACGGAAGGGAAGCGCGTCGCCATTCTAAGCCGCGGCTATCTAGGGAAGGGCGGCACGAGCGATGAAATCGAGCTGATGAAGCACCGTTTGCAAGGCCGGGTTGCGTTCGGCGTCGGCAAAGATCGTTTTGCCCAAGGCCATCGCATTGAAGAAAAAGAGCGCGTCGATGTTTTTCTTCTCGATGACGGCTTTCAGCACCTCTCTCTGGCGCGCGATCTGGATATTCTGCTGATGGATATGCTGCGTCCCGTCCATAAAACTTCTCTCTTGCCCTCAGGTTCCCTCCGAGAACCCGTCTCGGCGATGAGCCGCGCCGATCTCTTGGTATTTACACGCGTGGAGACAGAGAAGGGCGCGATCGACGCCATCGGAAAACTAAACGAGTACCCGGTCTTTGCCGCCGTAACGAAACTTGTTGGATACCGTTTGCATGGCGATGCGGCACTTTTGTCTGCTGCCCAAATTGGCTCCGGACCTTTTTTTGCATTTTGCGGCATTGGAAACCCGCACGCCTTTCTCCGCGATCTTCAAAGTTGGAACGTGCCCTTGGCGGGGAAAATGTATTTTAGAGATCACCACCGCTACACTACCTCCGATGCGAAAGCCCTCGAAGAGGTCGGCGCGAACGGCAGGGGCGAAGGCTTTCGTAACCACCGAAAAAGACGTTCAAAACTTAGCGGTGTAAAGTTCGAGGAGTTGCCCTCTGTATGTGGCCGTGATCGACCTCGAAATTATTCCCGAACGCGAATTCCACGCGGCCATCGTCAGCTTCTTGCAGACACATTCGGAGACTTCCGCGTGAAAATCCTCATTCGTGCGACGAATTGGGTCGGGGACGCGATCATGGCGCTTCCCGCCCTGCGTGTGGTTCGCTCGTATTTCCCGGATGCGCAGATCACCATTCTCGCGCGGCCTTACGTCTCCGCTATCTACAAAAATCAGCAGGTATGCGACAGCATGATATTGGTGGACGACAAAAACGATTTGGTGAACGAGCTTCGCGCTCAAGAATTCGATGCCGCACTATTGCTGCAAAACGCGTTTCAAGCTGCCTGGCTTGCGTGGCGCGCCGGAATTCCAGAACGCATCGGCTATGCCCGCGACGGCCGCAGTCTTCTTCTCACCAAAGCCATCGCCGTTCCGCACGCCGGCGAGATTCCTGCTCACGAGCAGTTCTACTATCTGGAACTACTTCGCCGAGCCGGCTGGCTGGATACTCTGCCGGATGAATCGTTCATCAAGTTGCACGTTCCGGAGGAAGATCGCCGCCGCGCTGCCGAATTCCTTCTTACTTCCGGCACGAATCCGGCCAACTTGCGCATCGCCATCGGTGCGGGCGCATCTTACGGCTCGGCCAAGTGCTGGCCGCCAGATCGCTTTGCGGAGCTTGCGAATCGCCTCCAGCTGAAAGCAGGCATCGACGTGATTCTCTTCGGCACTTCCGGGGAAGCCACCGTCTCCTCGGCCATCGCAGCAGGCCTACACCGTCCTCCTATCGATCTAACGGGAAAAACATCCATCGCCGATTTGCCCGCGCTTCTTTCTAACTGTCATCTATTCATCGGCAATGACTCCGGCGCGATGCACGTGGCCGCAGCCGTCGGTCTTCCCGTCGTTGCTGTATTCGGACCGACTGATCCCTTCGGTACCGCACCGGTCACTCCGCGCTGCACTATCGTTCAGGAAAAGCCATATTGCAGCCCATGTTTTCTTCGCCGCTGTCCGACGGATCACCGCTGCATGACTCGTATTACGCCCGCTGCCGTGGAATCCGCCGCTCGGCATTGGATTTCTTCGACGGAGGTGCGTCCTGCCTGAACCTCGCCTGCCCCGCCCAGCGGTTTTTCTCGATCGCGATGGCACTATTTCCGAAGAAGTCGGCTACTTGAATCATGTCAGCAGATTTCGTATCTTGCCGCGTGTCGCCAAATCCATTCGCCGTTTGAATGAAGCGGGGTTGCCGGTAATTGTGGTGACCAATCAATCCGGCGTGGGCAGAGGCTACTTTCCGGAATCCCTTGTACACTCTGTCCACGAACTTATGACCCAGCAACTCGCCGCTGCCGGTGCGCATCTAGATGCTATTTACTATTGCCCTCATGGTTCGGCGGAGGGCTGCGATTGCCGCAAGCCCAACACGGGAATGCTACAGCGAGCAGTCCGTGAGCATGCCGTAGACTTGCCTCAATCCATCGTCGTGGGCGATCGCCACGGCGATATCGAGCTTGCCCGCCGCGCCGGTGCGCGCAGCATCCTGGTGCGCACCGGGTACGGCGAAGGCGAGTATCTTTGGAACGTAGCGAAATGGGAGATTCAGCCTGATTTTGTCGCCGCTGACCTTGCCGACGCCGTCCACTGGATTTTGAGGCCATCGAAATGAAGCGTTCCGCAAATAAAACCGCTCCCTCCGCGTCCGTCGATCTTCTCGCTCTCGCGGACTACGTCGAGCAGTTCTCCTCCAAGACGGTCGTCCTCTTTGGCGATTTCGTTGCTGATGAATATCAGTATGGAGACATTTCGCGTGTCTCGCGTGAAGCCCCAGTATTAATCCTACGTCATCGGGAAACGCATTTTGCTCCCGGCGGCGGTGCCAACGCCGCCAACAATTTTGCCGCCCTGGGCGTCCGCGTGTTTCCGATTAGCGCCGTCGGCGACGATCCCGCTGGCAACGCGCTCCTTGCTTATTTCCAGACAAAAAAAGTCGATGTCTCCGGCATTCTCCGCCTCAAAGGATGGACGACACCCACGAAAACCCGCATTCTCGCCGGCTGGACCCACACGGTCGGCCAGCAAGTTGTACGCGTCGACCATGAGCCGCAATCCCCAATCCCTGAGCCGTTCCACAAGAAGTTGCAAACCAAGTTGCAATCCAAGATTCGTTCCGCGCATGCGCTCGCGGTTTCCGACTACGGCTTTGGTGTCGCCGCACCTGCACTCGTTCGCGAGTCGATTTCGCAACAAAAGGGCGCACTCCTTGTCACTGTCGACGCTCGCCATAACCTTCATAACTACGCCAAGGCGGGCATTACCTCCGCGACTCCCAACGAAGCCGAACTGGAAGCCCTTCATCACGTTTCGATAGGCCAGAATCTCGCCGAACTGACGCGCGTCGGCGCCGCAACGCTTGCCGAGATGAAACTGCGCGCCCTTCTCGTCACGCGCGGACGTGATGGCATGGCACTCTTCGAACCCGGAGACAGCGTTAGGCACATCCCTGTGTACGGCAGCGATCAAGCGGTGGACGTCACCGGCGCTGGCGACACCGTGCTTGCCGCCTATACGGTTGCGCTCGCCTGCGGCGCTTCTCCTCTCGAAGCCGCGCACATCGCGAATATCGCCGGCGGTCTCGTCGTGATGAAGCGTGGAACCGCTACCGTCACGCGCGAGGAACTTCTCACCGCCATCCGCCACCAAGCCGGCGGGTCCGCTTCCTGACACATGCGCTCAGCTGCATCCAAAATCGTCCAGCGCAAATGGCTTCGCGGCAAAGTAGCGGAGCATAAGCAGCGCGGTCAGCGGGTCGTTTTTGCCAACGGCTGCTTCGATACGCTTCACGTCGGCCACATCCGTTATCTCGAAGGCGCGCGCCGTGAAGGCGACATCCTCGTCGTTGGCGTCAATGCGGATTCCAGTGTCTGCAAGCTCAAGGGCCCCGGCCGTCCCATTCTTGACGAAAATGCCCGCGCGCTTCTCGTCGCCGCGCTTCGCCCCGTCGATTACGTTGTGCTCTTTAGTGAGCCTAGCGTGGAGTCTCTACTCGAAGAGCTCGGTCCGGAAGTTCACGCCAAAGGCACGGACTACACGCTGGACACCGTCCCCGAGCGCGCCACTGCCGCGCGTCTCGGAATTCGTGTAGCCATCGTTGGCGATCCCAAGGACCACTCCACGCGCGAACTTCTTGAATCCGTCCGCAAGGCACCGCATGTCTGAGCCGCGTTTCCTGGTTCTGCGCCTCGGTTCGCTCGGCGACATTGTGCACACATTTCCTGCCGTTTCTGCCCTGCGTGAGTCTTTTCCGGCCGCGGAAATCGTGTGGCTAACGCATCCACGCTGGAAACTTCTGGTGGAGAGCAGCGCTCTGGCTTCGCAAGTCTGGGCCACCGAAACGCGCTCCTTTCATTCACTGCGCAAGATTATCAACGATCTTAGAAAAGCTCGTTGGGATGCCGCGATCGACTATCAAGGCCTTTGGAAATCCGCTGGGTTGGCTTATCTCGGCGGCATCAAAAGAAGAATCGGTTTTTCCTCGGAGACCATTCGCGAATTTGGCGTTCCTGTTCTTTATACCGACAGCGTTCCTTGCGCGACGGTCCATATCGCCGATCAAAATGGCGAGCTGTCTTTGCGCGCGGGGGCGCACAATCCCGTTTCGCCCTTCGCATTGCACGTTCCGACGGAAGATGACGCGGAAATTCGAGACTACCTGCGGAAGATGAGTCTCGATCGCTTCGTCGTATTGAGTCCTGGAGGTGGCTGGCGTTCGAAGTGCTGGCCTCCTGAACGCTTCGGCCAACTAAGCCAAATGATTCGAGATTCGCTCGGGCTGCGTTGCGTGGTGAATTATGGCCCTGGCGAGGACGATCTCGCCCTCGCTGTTCGCGACTGCAGCGCCGACGCAGATCCCGTGCCCTACAATGGTGCGCTCGGACCATTGATGGCGCTTTTGCGTAACGCGGTGTGCATCGTCGGGGGAGACACCGGCCCGCTTCATCTTGCCATCGCTCTCGGCACTCCCGCGGTCGCTCTCTTCGGCCCCACGGACCCTGCGCGGAACGGCCCCTATCGCACGGACGACATTGTCTTGCGCGCGCCCGGCGCCGTCAAGACGCATAGCCGCGTGGATCAGACTCATCCTTCCATGTTGCAAATCCAAGTGAACGAAGTCTTCGATGCCGTTCGCAGCCGCCTCGGAGTTCCTGCATGAGGTCCGCCGGCGCTTTCTTTACCCGCTGGCGTGTGCGCCTCAGCTATCCACTTGCGATCCTCGTATTGTGGTTTGCGCGGCCCATTCCTCGCAGTATTCTTTGGGGTGCGCCCGTCGGTCTGCTCGGACTATTACTCCGCGCTCGCGCCGCCGGCCATCTGCACAAACAAGAAGTTCTCACCGTTACCGGGCCCTACGCTTACACGCGCAATCCGCTCTACTTGGGGAGCGCTATTCTCACGCTTGGCGCTGCCATTGCTACATACTCTTGGATCTCGGCCATTTTTCTCTGCGCTTACTTTGCACTTTTCTATTCCGTGGTCATGCGCCGCGAGGAGGAAGAGCTCCGTCGCCATCACGGTGCCGCATTTGACGAATATGCCCGCGCCGTCCCTCTATTCTTCCCGCGACTCACTCCCGTCAGAATGTCTTTCGCTGGTTCCGGTTCGTTTTCTATTGCGCAGTATAAGAGAAATCACGAATATCAGGCTGCCATTGGGTTTCTGTTATTGCTCGTTGTCCTTCTCGCGATCTGGTGGCTGCGTCTGCGCTGAAACCGCTCTTCCGCTTTTCTCCGGACACGCCACAAAACAGCTAACCTCGATTTCTTTCCCGTCCGTCAATACATGAACCGCGCCCTCGCGGTCCGTCCGCAGAATCCGCACGCCCGCATTTTCAAGTCGCTCGAGCAACTCCGGGTTGGGGTGCCCGTACGGATTGTCTTCTCCCGCGCTGATCACTGCGATGCTCGGATGAACCGCCGCCAGAAATCCCGGCATCGTGGAGTTCTTGCCGCCGTGATGGCCCACTTTCAGCACATCGGCGCTGAGAGCCGGTTCACTGCTGTCCTCCTCGAGTATCGATCTCTCCGCCTCCTTTTCCGCGTCTCCGGGCAACATCATCGCGCGTTCTCCATATTTCATCCGTAGCACGAGCGAATCGTTGTTCTTCGGCGAAGGCCCAACTTCCTGCGGCGGGATCTCCGGCCAAAGCACTTCTGTCTCGACGCCATCCCACAAAAAAGGATTCCCATGGAGTTCGTGCACGATAGGAATTTTCTTTTCACGAGCCAGCTTTTCGAGATTGGTGAGCGCCTGGGACTCGACTTCACGCCCAATCCACAGTGTTCGCACGCGAAAATTCTCCAGAATCGCCGTCAATCCGCCGATGTGGTCCTGATGGGCATGCGTCAGCGCCACGACATCCAATTTCTGAAATCCACGCGACCACAAATATGGCGACACCGCCTCTTCGCCCGGATCAATCCCGTTGTGTTCTTCGCGGCCCGGAAATCCGCCGAACGCACCTCCGCCATCGATCAAGAGCGTTCTTCCATGCGGCGACACGACAAACAACGAGTCGCCCTGTCCAACATCCAAAACCGTCAATTCCAGTTTTCCCTTTGACCAGCGCGGGGCAAACGGAAATATCGCGATCATCAAGGCGCTGCATGCCAGCACTCCCCCTGCACTACGCGAACCCCATCCCCGCAAAAAAAGGAAACCACGCGCAGTCACCGCAAGAAATACGCCGGCGGCGAGAAACACCAAAACCAGCCAAGCAGGCGGCCCCGGAATGCGATAGCTCCATCTCGGAAATTGTGCAAACCACTGCACGATGTGCAGCAGCAACAGCGTGGCCCACCCCAGCGGCGCCGCCAGAAGCTTTCCCAGAGCTGGTAGAGCCAGCCCCCCGCCCAGCGTCAGAAATCCCAGCGGCACTACGATCCCGGTTATCGGAACCGCGGCCAGATTCACCAGTGGCGCGCTGAGCGTAACGCGATGAAAATCGCTCGCCATCAGCGGCAGCATGCCAATTTGCAATGCCAGTGTGATGACCAGCATTTCCCACACGCGAAGGGAAACTCCGATGCCGCGTACCAGCGCGTCGCCCGTCGCGTTGGCCATTCGCGCGGGCACACGCCTGCTAATCCAGCGCGCCGTCGCGCGCAGATCGATTCGCAATTGCGCCGCCCTCGGCTCGTGAGAGGTGTCACGCGTGACGTCGCGCCACCCGCGCAACGCCTTTATATAAGGCTGTACCGTCTTCTCAAGCCACGGCGCAGCCAGTCCTGCGATGCACCCAATCGCTAAGAACGTAAGCTGAAAACTCGAATCGCGAACAGCCAGCGGCTTCACAATCAATAAAATCGCCGCCGCAATTCCCGCGGAATTCAGTAAATCCAGCCGCCGGAAAAATAATCCGCCCATCACGACAATAGCCGTCATCAACGCGGCGCGAAGCACCGGCGGCCGCTGTTCCACCACCGCAACGTACGCGAAAAGAAGCGTGAGGGTCATCAGCGCCGTGCAGAACGGCGTAAGCCTCAAGATGCGCCCCAGCCAAAACAAAAACACCGCGAGCGCCCCGACGTGCAGCCCAGCCACCACCAGCACGTGAAACACGCCTGTCTTCTGAAAATCCGTGGACTCCGTGCGCTCCACAAAGCTTCGGTCGCCCAAAAGCATGGCGCGCAATACGCCGTCCACTTGCGGTTTGCCGGCGAATAGAGTGTCGATCTCATCGCGCAATCGGCGCCGAGCATGTGCCAAAAGTGTGGCCGCGGTCATCGGAGCCGCAGCCGTGCGTTGCATCAACTGTGCCGCGCGCAGCGAGGCGGTCAAATCAATATTCTGCTGCTCGAGATACGCACGCCGGTCAAACGCTCCATCATCCCTGTAAACCTGAGGCCGTCTCGCCTGCGCCACGACGACGACCTCGTCCCCAGCATGGACATCTGGGGCGGCTGCCTGCGTTTCGCCAGACGCTTCCGTAAAGCTAACGCGCAGACCTCCGCGCGCGCGCACGAGCTCGCCCTCGTACTCCACTCCTGTCAAACCGATCTCGTAACCGAAACCCCACGGCAAGCGCGCGGGTTCGTCCCGCAAACGCCCGTGCCAACGCAGTGGCGTCTTCAATTCCACGTGCCCAGCGTCCACGAGCGACAACACGTAGTCCGCGGGCCGCGGCTGACTTGCGATGCCCACGCCTAATACGCCCAGAATCAGCCAGCTCAAACCAGAAAGTGCGGCAGCAGGGAAGAGCCATCCGATTCTGGCCAGGAAAATACCGCCGCAAATCAGGAACGCGGCCAGAACGAAACCGATCTCCATGTAGAGGTGTGCGGAAACTCGTTCTGCAAGCCAAGACACTTGGCCGAGCACAACGCCGCAAGCAAATAAAGCGGCGATGGCAACGGCCGGCAATCTCATGTGACTTTTCGTAACCTGACCAGCGTTTCGATGTGGTATGTCTGCGGAAACAGATCGAACAAATGCATCTCGCTCAACTCATACCGTGCAATCGGCTCGGTAATTTCTTTTGGTTTTCGCGGCGAGTTTGTCAACACGGCCAAATCCCGGGCCAAGGTGGACGGGTCGCAAGACAGGTACACGATTTCCGCGGCACCCAATTCGGCTAGTTTAGCCGTCGTCTCGGCGCCCAGTCCCGCACGCGGCGGATCGAGCACAACAAACTCCGGCCGATCTTTTGTCTTGCTAAGAAAATCCTCCGCGTGCTCGTTATGTGAGGTGACCGCTACTTTCGCGGCTTCCGCGTTGGCATAGAGATCGCGTGTAGCCGCGAGATTTGCGTCCACGCTCACGACCCTTTCAAACGCCCGCGCGAGTGGCAGCGTAAAAAATCCGACCCCTGCGTACATATCGAGCGCTAACTCACCCTTTGCACCGGCTGTCACCGTCTTCAGCAAATCCCCAACCAAGAACCGGTTCACCTGAAAAAATGACAAGTGGCTCACGCGAAACGTGAACCCGCCCGCCTCATGCAAAAGATATCCCGGCCCAGTCAGTTCGAACTTGTCCTTCTTTTGGTCCAGCAACAGCAGGCTATCCACTTGTGGCATCGCTCCGCGCAGCGTCGCTGCCAACTCCGCTGCAGGCCTCGGAAATCGTTCGAACGCAACATTCAAAGCGATTTTCTCGTCCGCCGAGTCCGCGAACGCTTCGATCTCGAGTATCCCCACCGGCAGCGCCCCAGATCTCGCCATTTCCTGCAATTGTCCAAACGTTTTCGCCAGCTGAGGCGAAAGAACCGGACATTCGTCGATGGGCACAATGAACGAACTCTCCGGCAAAAAATATCCCAACGCGCGCGGCATCCCGCTTTTCACCGCCCACTGCGCGCGGTTCCGGTAGCCGTAAGGTTCCGCGGCGTGCTCTTGAATCGGCCCATCCCAAGAGATTCCTCCGAGGCGCGACAGCGTCTCTCGCAAAATCTCTTTCTTCAAGCGAACTTGTTCCGCCGCCGGGATGTGCTGGTAGTGGCACCCGCCGCATGTCTGGAAATGCGGGCACGGCGCCGTGACCCGTTCCTTTGAGGCCGACGTCACCTCCAGCAGCTTCGCCCAAAGCACTTTTTTCTTTTTCGATTTCTCCGCTGCACGCACTTCTTCCCCCGGCAGCACGTACGGCACAAAAATAGTGTTCCCGTCGGCATGCGCCAATCCGTCGCCGCCATATACAAGCTTCTCAATCGATAATCGTAACTCGTCAGGCATATCCGTAGACCCCATTCTGCGTTTTTTCGCGTGGAAAGAAAAGGTGATTGCTTCTGGAACGCGTAGCTCAGGAAAAGTAGTACAAGCTCAGTCGCGGCAAGCGAAACTCCTCCAGCAGCCGCTTCTGCAAATATTGTTTTTCAACCAGTGCAATCTGTTCTGCTTTCATCTTCCGCCGGTATACGGCAAGCTGGCCGTCCATCTCGCGCCGGATCTTCAGCATCGTTTCTTCGCTCGCATGGCTCATCAACGAAGCCTGCAGCTTGTCATCCAAAATCGTCAGCCGCCTTTCCAAATCTTCCAAGTCCAGGATGCCTGGTGCGTCGAGCAATTTCTCCATACCCGCGAGAGACTGCTCAATTTCGCGCAATCGCGCCGCGAGTTCGAGTTCTTTTCTCTCCGCGCCCGTGCGGCTCGCCACACTTGCAATTTGCGCAGCGTTTTTCGCCATATAAACGCGCAACTCTTCGCGCGAAAACGGCTCCTTCGCCGCCGCGTTGCCATTTTTTGGCGCGCTCCCAGCGGCGGCCTCCAATTGTTCTTCTGCCGCCTGTAGCACCGCGTCCGTGCAGTACCCCAAACTTTTCAATGGTTTCCCCGCGCCCCGCCTCGAACGCTGGTAACTCTCGAACGCGTGGTCGATCCCCTTCAACACCGCATCCAGCGGCACACCCGCCTTCTGCCAGGTTTCCATGATCGCCCAATCCAATGGCGACACCAGTAAATGCGCCCCGCGCTTCTTCCAGAAATAATTTTCAATTTCTGTGAAGTAGTTGAAGTAGTTCCAATTGTCCATGCGATTTGCCATTGCGAAGAGCGCGTTGAGCTGGCGCGCTCTCCACGCGCGCAGTGCTTTTCAGGGTCTGTCTATCTCTGTACTTTTTTCGCCGCGCCCGCAGGGGGCGCGGCGGTGCGCGCTCCGCGATTCGCCGCCGCTCCCTTTTCCGTCTCCGCCGTCTGATTTTTCTCCCAAATCAGCCGCAGCCCCGTCAGCGTCAAGAATTCATCCGTCTCCTGAATCTGCTTCGAACCCTTCGCCACTAATCTCGCTTGCCCGCCCGTGGCCACCACTTTCACATCGCCGCCGAGCTCCGCCTTCATCCGCGCGAGCATCCCATCCACCATGTCCACCGCGCCATAATAAAGCCCCGCCTGCATATGCGTGACGGTATTCGTCCCGATCACTTTTCCGGGATCCTTGATTTCCACTCGCGGCAGTCTCGCCGCCCGCGCAAACAGCGCTTCCGAAGCAATTCCCAACCCCGGTGCGATCACGCCGCCAAGATATTCGCCCCGCGCGGAAATCGCATCGAACGTAATCGCTGTCCCAAAATCCACCACGATGCACGGCCCGCCGTACTTGTGAAACGCCGCCACCCCGTTCACAATCCGGTCCGCACCCACTTCCAGTGGGTTATCCACCAAAACCGCCATCCCTGTTTTCACTCCCATTTCCACGAATAAAGCTTTCTGCCCGAAATAAATCCGCGACATTTCCGCCAGCGTCCAATTTACCGGAGGAACCACCGAGCTGATGATCACCCCGCCAATCGCGTCGCGGTCCAATCCGGCCAACGTAAACAAATTTCGCGTCAGCACGCCGTACTCGTCGATCGTTTGCTGCCTCGCCGTCGTTAGCCGCCAGTTCGCAATCAATTCCTCGCCGCGGAAAACGCCCAGCACCGTGTTCGTATTCCCGACATCGATCGTCAGCAGCATCTACCGCGCCTCCGCCACATCCCCCGAAATCACCGTCACGAGCTGCCCGTCATCGCGCTTCACTTGCAACAATCCTTCCGGCCCGAGCCCCGCTGTCGTCCCCGCAAAACTCTCCAGCCCGTTCGTCACTCGCACCCGTTTCCCTTGCGCGTAACTCGAAACCGCTTCGAATCTCTTTGTTACTCCCGCCGGCCCTTCGCGCAAAAATCGATTGTAGTCGTTCTCGAATTCGCGCAGCAACCGCACCAGCAATTCCAGCCGCGACACCGGCTTGCCTGTTTCGATGCGCAGCGAAGTCGCGGTCGTCCCCAACTCGCCCGGAAACTTTTCCTGGTTCACATTCAATCCAATCCCTACGATCACAAATCGCACCAGCGATGGTTCCGCATGCATCTCCGTTAAAATCCCGCCCGTTTTCTTCCCCCGCAAAAGCAAATCATTCGGCCATTTCAAGTCCGCCGTCAACCCCGTCTGCGCCTCAATCGCTGCGCGCGCGGAAAGCCCCGCCATCATCGTCAGGAGCGGTGCCTGCACCGGCGCGAGCTTCGGCCGCAAAAGCAGAGTCACGTAAATTCCTGCGGCACGGTCCGATTGCCAGGTGCGTCCTGCACGCCCCTTGCCCGCCGTCTGCTCTTCCGCCAGCACCACCGCGCCTTCCGGCTCGCCGGCGTGTCCCAATTCCAGTGCCACGCGATTCGTCGAATCCGTCTTGAAATAGTGGTAGATGCGCTTCCCGAACAGACTGCCCTTTAACCGCTGTCGCAGCATGTCTGGCGTCAAAATGTCCGGAACCCGCTCCAGAAAATATCCCGCCCCGGCTTTGCCTTTCACGCGCACACCAATCCCGCGCAATTGCCGCACCCATTGCCAAACCATCGATCGCGATACGCCGATTTCCCGCGCAATCCGCGCCCCGCTGATCACAATCGTGGCGTTTTCCGCCAGCAGCGTCAGCAGCGCCGCCAGTCGCTTGTCCGTTGTTCCTGGGAGTGTTTCCTGGGCCATCGAGGTTCTACGGCGCGCTTCGGCGCCGTCTAAGCTTACGTTTCCCACCGGGTCTGCACAAGCACACCGCCCTGCGCATAACAATTCCGCGAAGGAATGTGTATGCCCTGTAGGGGCCGGGCTTGCCCGGCCCTTCGTCAATCGCAAGATCCGGCCCCAGGGCTCCCGGGACAATCCGCCTGCGTTGTTTATTTGTCCTTTTCCAATTCCGCCAACCGTTCGCGCAACTTTTGTAGCTCGATCCGCTGCTCTGCGAGTGTCGCTTCCAGCCCGCGAACAATCTTCTCCGGCGCCCTGCTTCGAAAAATTTCGTTCCCCAACTGGCTCTCTTTCGACGAGATCGCCTTCTGCAAACCTTCGATCTCTTTTCTTAACCTTGCTTTCTCTGCTTCCACATCCACCACATCGGAATACGCGATCCGGACGTCAAACTCCGCTGTTGATCGTATCGCCCCGCCCGCTTGCTCCAGTGGTTTACTGGAAATTGTGAGATCAGAGAGCAAAGCCAGTCGAATGATGCCATCCTTACTGCGTTCAATGGCGTCTCGCGTCATCCCGTCGAAGCTATACAATTCCGCAGACATTTTCTTTTTGGGGTCCAGCTTCATTTCGGCCCGGATATTCCGCAATGCGGTCACCACCTCTTGCATCATCTGGAACTGGATCATCAATCCAATCTCTTTGCCGCCATCCGCCCAATGAGTCCGCGGGGAAGGGAATGGATCCAGCGCGATGGATTTTGCGCCGGATTTCTGCGGCAGTTGATGCCACAACTCCTCAGTCAAAAACGGCATGAACGGGTGCAGCAAACGCAGCGCATCATTGAACGCAGCGAACAAATTCTTCCAAGCGACGACCGCTCGTTCGCGGTTTCCGCTCTGCAGTTCCGGTTTGACCCACTCGATGTACCAATCGCAAAAATCACCCCAGAAAAATTGATAGACGTTTTGCGCCGCTTCATGAAACCGGTAATTCTTCAGCGCCTCGTTCACCGTTTCAATCGTGATCGTCAGCCGCGAGTAAAGCCACTGGTCCACCAGTGGCACACTTCCATTGAACTTATAAGGCGCCCCCACCCGCACTTCTGGCGCAGCCAGTTCCTCAATCGCCGCCCCGCCGCCTTGCTCAAACTTATCCAAATTCATAAACAAAAACCGCGCCGCATTCCAGATCTTGTTCGCGAAGTTCCGTGCCCCCGCCAGCCGGTCGTCCGACAACACGATGTCCGTCCCCGGCGCGGCCATCGACGCCAGGCAAAACCGCATCGCGTCCGTCCCATACTGCTGGTTCAGCACCACCGGATCGAGACCTGTGCCCTTCGACTTGGACATCTTCTCGCCGCTTCCCGTCCTTACCAGCGAATGCAAATACACCGCGTGAAACGGCACTTTTCCCGTGAAGTGAATCCCCAGCATGGCCATCCGCGCCACCCAGAAAAACAAAATGTCGTAGCCCGTAATCAAAAGGCTCGTCGGATAATATTTCTCAAAATCCACCGTCTTCTCCGGCCAACCCAGCGTCGAAAACGGCCACAACCCCGAGCTAAACCACGTGTCCAGCACGTCGGGATCCTGCCGCAATTTTCCGGAGCCGCATTTCGTGCATTCCGTCGGCGCTTCTTCTGCGACTATCAGCGCTTCACAATCCCCGCAATACCACGCCGGAATCCGGTGCCCCCACCAAAGCTGTCGCGAAATCGTCCAATCCCGAATATTGTCCAGCCAGTTCAAAAACTCCTGCCGCCGGTTGTCCGGCACAATCTGAATCGTATTTTCTTTTCCCGGCTCCCACTCCCTCACCGCTCGCAACGCCGGCTCCGCCAGCCCTTTCATCGCGCAGAACCACTGCGTCGAAATCCGCGGCTCGACAATCGTTTTGCTCCGCTCGCAAATCCCGATGGCATGCGTATGGTCCGTCACTTTTTCCAACAAGCCCAGCGCCTTCAGATCCTCCACGATCTTTTTTCGCGCCTCGAACCGGTCCAGTCCCGCATATGCTCCAGCCGCTTTACTCATGCGTCCGTCGTCCGTCATCACATCGATCTCTGCCAGGCGATGCCTCTTGCCCACTTCGAAGTCATTCGGATCGTGCGCCGGCGTAATTTTCACCGCGCCGGTCCCGAATTCCCGGTCCACCATCGCGTCCGCAATGATCGGAATCTCCCGGTTCATCAACGGCAGTACGACACTCTTGCCCACCAGCGCCGCGTACCGTTCGTCTTCGGGATTCACCGCCACCGCCGTATCGCCCAGCATCGTTTCCGGCCGCGTGGTTGCAACAACTACGAATTCCTTCGTTCCTGCAACGGGATACCGGATGTGCCACAGGTGCCCCAATCGCTCTTCATGGTTCACTTCCAAATCGCTCAACACCGTCAAACACACCGGGCACCAGTTCACGAGCCGCGTCTCGCGATAAATCAATCCCTCGTTATAAAGCTGCACAAATACCTTGCGCACCACGCGCGACATTTCCGGGGACAGCGTAAATCTCTCTCTCGACCAGTCGCAGCTTTCCCCAATGCCGCGCATCTGCGCTGTGATCTGGCCGCCCGCCTCCGCCTTCCACGCCCAAACTTTCTTTTCAAACTCCTCGCGCCCCAGCTTCTGGTAATCGATTCCCTGATCCTTCAACTGTTTCACCACTACGCGTTGGGTCGAGATGCCCGCGTGATCTGTTCCCGGCAGATACAGCGTGTTGTATCCGCGCATCCGGTGCCAACGCGTCAGGATGTCGATCTCCGTGTGCTCCAGCATGTGCCCGATGTGCAGCGATCCGGTTACGTTCGGCGGCGGAATCACGATGGAAAACACCGGTCCCGGCGCGCTCGGATCGGCCTTAAACAGCGCTTCCGCAACCCAATATTCCGCCCAGCGCGGTTCTATCTGCTGCGGTTCGTATGCTTTGGCAATCTCTCGTGCCATGAAGGATGCATCTCCGTGGTTGTAGGGGCGGGGCTTGCCCTGCCCTCTCTCTTCTCTGCAATCCCAAATCGTTCAGAGTAATCTTTGACTATACGGGGGAAAAACCAGCTCCGTCAATTCAACGCCAATCCATCCCATTCGTCCGCAGGCACATCTGCCAATCGCATCTGCACGCACACCTCAAGCTTCAAGAGCCGTCGGTGCCAGTGGACATGCAAGATTTGTTTTTTAGGGGAGGGAACTGCTACTTCTTGGCGTTCAATTCGTCTCGCACCATCGCTTCCACGACGGGCTTCAGAATCTCTCGCGTCACCGCTTGCAGCATTTCCGGGCTCATTTTCGAGAGCACCTTTGCCACCATATCTTCCATGCTGCTCTCAGGAGCCTTTGCGTTTGCTTCCAACGCGGGAGCTTGCTGCACGGCAGTTTCTGCCACGTGCTGGGCCTCTTCGCGTATGGCTTCCACGGTCGCCGCCGGTAAGGCCACTTCTTCCAATTTCGCCTTCACGTCTTCGCTCAAACTCGGCGTCAGTGCATCGACGGTCGCACCCGGGTCTTCGCTGACCAGGGGTTCGTGCACATATTGGGGCACCGCGTCGTGCTCCTCTTGATTCACGTCTTCATGGACTTCGGCTTGCACCGGCTTGGGAATCGCGCTCGCCGCTGGCTGGCCGGCTGTTGGCGAATCCCACGTGGATGCCAATCGGCTTGCTTTTTGCGCTTCTGCATCCCATGGGCTGGAAACTGCCGAAAACCATGAGCTCTCCGGCTGCTTTGCCGGTTCGGGAACTTGCTCCGCCTTCGCCGGGCTGCTCACGGCAACATCTGCGCGAACTTCTGTTTGGACTTCCGCCTCGACTCGTTGCTCTTTCGCCTCAATCGTGGGTGCGGGCATTTCCATCGTTTCCGCTTCCACCACTGTCTTTTGATTCAGCGCGGCTACCCAAGCATCTTCCGTGTAGGCGGGAAGCGCTGAAGGCCCCGATTTCGTTTCCGCAAGCGGTTCGTCTTTCACCATTGCCCCGACGCGCTGCTCGGATTCCGCCGCTTCCTCAAGTGTCGAAATCTCTTTTTGCGGCGCCCAGGAATCGTGCTTCATTTTCCGTGCTGGCGCTTCCGCAAAAGCCGTCTCGCGCCAATCTTTTACCGCACCGCTGCCGGATTCCACATTGTCCATTGCCTCGTCGCCCGCGTCCCGTCGCCACGAAGCGCCCTGTTTCTCGTCTTCTTCCTCGGCGACCTCTTCCTCTTCTGCTTCACCCGATTTCCAATCTCTCTCGAGTTCTGGCACCGCCGTTGTCGCAAATCCAAGATCTTCTTCTTGCTCCGGTTCAGTCGTTTCCAGGAGGCTGCCGAATGCCAGCGGCTGTGAACCCGCTTCTATTCGCACAGGCTGCGGCAGTCCGTGCCCTTCATCGTGCATTGGCTCGCTCTCCGCGGATGCCATTTCTGGCACTGGCGAGAGTGCACTTCTGCCCGAAATCGCGCTCGGCGCTGGCGCCGTTCGCGGTGTCAACATTTCCGCCACGCGTCTTGGCTCTTCTGGTGCCTTTGGTGCTGACGCTGCTCCGCCGATGGACACGCCCGCCCGCGCTAGCGCGGACTTCACCATCGAGATCAGCGGATCTGGCGGCACAAACGGCTTTTTCAAAACTCCGTCCGCGCCAACTCTCTGCGCCTCTTGCTCGTCCAGCGGATCGAACGCACCCACCAGCAATATCACCGGGATGTGCGCAAGTGACGGATCGGACTTCACATACTGGCAAACTTCGTAGCCGTTCCGCACCGGCATGAATACATCCGCAAGAACCAAATCCGGCCGGATATCGGAAATCTTTCGTACTGCCGCCTCACCATTGCCCACGGCAACGACGTCGATGCCCTGATCTTTTAGGGCAAGCCCCACCATCTTCTGTATGTTGCTGTTATCGTCGGCAACGAGAATCTTGGCCACCAAACATCCTCCGGATGTATTTCACCCGTATCCCGCAGGTCGACCGCTTTGCGGTCGCTTTAAAAATTGACCGCTTTGCGGTCGCTTTAAGAACCGACCGCTTCGCGAACGCTTGGAACGCCGGGCGCCCCGCGGTCGGCACATCAATCAGTCTCCAGAGTATTGGAGCACTCGGCGAATTAGCCGTCAATCTCAACGCATCGGCTGTGTGTCGGAAGTGAATATGCCCTCCCTGTCCCCCTCCGAGGCCGTACTGTGCCAAAAAGAAAGGGTGCGGCCCTCGCCGCACCCCGTCGTCCTCTTAACTCCGTCCAGTCTCGAATCGAATCGCTTGCCTTACCAGGGGATCAGCTTACGCAATCCCTTCTTCTTGCTGCTGGATTCCTTCTTGTCCTTGTCATCCTTCGTGTTCTTCGCATCGCTGGTGGTTTGCGCATCGCTGCTTTTCTCCGTACCCGGGGCCGCTGTGTCGCTCTTCGAATCCGCGCCCGCTGTCGCTGGGTCACTCTTCGTGGGCGTCTCCGTTGCTGGTGGATTCTTCGCGGCATCGCCGTCCGCGGGGCTTACCGCTGGAGGTGCCGTTGCTGGTGCTGTCGCCGGTGCCCCTTCGGGTGTCGGATTTGGTGCCACTTCCTTCGGTGCATCGCTTGCTGCCGGCGTCGCGCCCACCGTTCCAACATCAGCTCCGCCTTCGCTCTGTGTAGGGGCCACGTTCTCGGAACCACCGGTCGTTTCTGCGGTACCGCTGCCTCCTGGCGTTACCGTTGTCACAAGCGACGTCCTTCCTCCGCCCTTGCCGCCGAGCTTCGTATCTCCTCCCGGTGTCAGCAGGTCCGCTGCGGACATCGAGTCCGATTCCGGCTGCATGTCCGGCGCTCCCGTCCTAGCGGCCGTCAGCAATTCCTTGCCCGGACCGTTCTTGAACAGTGACATCGGCTTCTTCACCATGCTTGTTTTTTCACGGGGCGTATTTTGTTCCGCGGTCATCCATGCCAGCGCCGTGGGATCAGCCTGCGGGATCGGTGCTCCCAACGCCTTCAGCCTGGCCTTGGCGTCCGGTACTGTGCTGGACAACGGATAATCCTTCACGATCCTCGTGTAGTATCTCGCCGCGACGTCTTTGTGCTCGCTCTTCTCGAAGATGTCTCCCATCATCCAGAGTGCGCGATCCGATCTGCTATACAACGGATACCGGCTCGTGACTGTCAGCAGTCTCGTTGCTGCTGCCCGCTTATCGCCCTTCAAATAGTAGTAGTACCCGATCCGGTAGTCTCCCTCGGCCAGCACTTCTTGCACTTCCCTCAGATGCTGTGTTGCTTGAGGCGCCAGCGGGTCGTTCGGATATTTCTCTATAAAAGTTTGGAACTCTTCCTCCGCCGCCACCGCTTGTGTTCTGTCCCGATCCGGCTTTTCCATCTGCCGGTAGTGCGCCATCGCCACCTGCATCTGCGCGTAAGTCGCTTCCGGCAGGAAGGGGAAGAACACTTCAAAGTCTTTGTATCCCGATATGGCCAGCGTTAGATTCGACGTCCCGCCTTCTTTGTAGTACGAGTCCGCAATCGCCAGCTTTGCTTTCGCCAGATACTCGCTATCCGGGTACGTGTTGATCAGCGTCTGCATGTTCAGACGCCCAATCTCCTGCCGCCCGTGCTTGATGTCGTCTACCGCCCTGTCATACAAAATCTTGTCCGGCTGAGCGTTGTTGTCCGCGCTCGTTGACTTATCAATTTTCTTCTTTTTGTGGAAGATCTGCGCGTTGCTCGGCGCTGCTGCTAGCAAGCACAATCCGGCCAGGATTCCGCCCGCCATCAACATCCTGGTTACACATAGCTTCGAGGTTGCATTTTTCACAGTTCGGCCCAAACGTCACCTCTCTTGCGATTGTCGGGTTCTTCGCTTGAATCTTATGACCAGCCCACCGGACACAGGTCCTCGAAGGACCAAACCATCCCTGCTCCCGACCGGCAGGAACGAGTAAGTATAACCTGAACAAAAGGCCAGGTGGAGCAAGAACTTTGCCCCTCCGGACAGGTCCCCGCTCAACCTTCCCCCAGCCCCTGTGATGCACCCTTTCGCACCCCCGGGTTGCCCAGCCGCATCCCCGCCCTTCAATATTTTTCAACGAAATGTAACAATGTCCCCGCTCACCATGGCTACTATACCTTCACGCTCTCAAGGAGCTGCGGCCCGCCGCCTTTTCATCTAAATGGACAAACGCAAATTTCTCTTCGTCTCCCTCTCCGGCCTGATCGGTGATATCGCTTGGCAAGTCCTCAAGGAAGGCCACGATGTCCGCTACTACATCGAAGCCGAAAAAGAGCGCGACATCGCCGACGGCTTCGTCCCCAAATCCAAAGATTGGGAACGCGACACCAAGTGGGCCGATATCGTCGTTTTCGATGACACCCTCGGCCAGGGCGCCAAAGCCAAAGCTCTTCGCGCCGCCGGAAAGCCCGTCATCGGCGGCACCGAATACACCGATCGCCTCGAAGACGATCGCTCCTTCGGCCAGGAGGAGCTCAAAAAAGCCGGCGTCAACATCATCCCCTACCAGGATTTCGAATCCTTCGATCCCGCCATCGAATTCGTCATGAAAAATCCCGATCGCTACGTCATCAAGCCCAGCGGCGAAGCCCAAAACGTCAAGCGCCGCCTCTTTGTCGGCGAAGAAGAAGACGGCGACGACGTCGTCCGCATGCTCGAAGCCTACAAACGCGCCTTCTCCGACGAAATCAAAGTCTTCCAGCTCCAGCGCCGCGTCACCGGCGTCGAAGTTGCCGTCGGCGCCTTCTTCAACGGCAAAAAATTCATCACTCCCGTCAATATCAATTTCGAGCACAAAAAACTTTTCCCCGGCAACATCGGCCCGCCCACCGGCGAGATGGGCACCTCCATGTTTTGGAGCGACCCCAACCGCCTCTTCAACCAAACGCTCGTCAAAATGGAGCCCAAGCTCGCCGAAGAAGGCTACGTCGGCTACATCGACCTGAATTGCATCGTCAACAACAACGGCATCTACCCGCTCGAATTCACCAGCCGTTTCGGCTATCCCACCATCAGCATCCAGCAGGAAGGCATGCTCACTCCCATGAGTGACCTCTTCTGGGAGCTCGCCACCGGCGCCGACCCCAAATGGCGCACTCGCAGCGGCTTCCAAATTGGCGTCCGCATCGTCGTCCCGCCATTCCCCTTCGACGACGAGCCCACCTTCGAATCCTTCTCCAAAAACGGCGCCATCGTCCTCAAAAAGCCCAACTACGATGGCATCCACATCGAAGACGTAAAAGAAGTCAAAGGCCAATGGCTAATCGCCGGCACAAGCGGTGTCGTCCTCGTCGTCGTCGGCATCGGCCAAACCATGCTGCAAGCCCAAGCTCAGGTCTACTCCCGCATCAAAAACATCATGATCGCCAACATGTACTACCGCACCGACATCGGCGACCGCTGGGTCGAAGACTCCGACAAACTCCACAACTGGGGCTATCTCAGGTAAGTAGCACAGACAGTCCTGTCTGTGCTGCTTTGCCAAAGGCCATACTCAATGCTGGCTATAAGTATGGTAAAATCTCTCTATGGGCGCAGCACGCAAAATCACTGTGGAAGTACCTCGAGACCTTCTCAACAAAGCGCAGCGCGCCAGTGGCAAAGGCATCACGCAGACTGTCCGGACTGGACTCCAGCTCCTCGCCGCATCGCGGGCTTATGATCGTCTGCTGCAATCGCAGGGCAAGGTGCGGTTCTCTCGTTCGTGGCAAGAGCTAAAAGATGACCGATGATCACGGCCGACACCAGCACCTGGGTCGCGTTCCTGGACGGCCCTTCCGGTGAGGACGTTCTGCTGCTTAAAAAGACGCTGCAGGCCCATCAGTTGTCGATGCTCCCTGTCGTTCTCACCGAGCTGCTGAGCGACCCAAACCTCCCGCCGGCCGTGGCTGCCAGTCTCATGGATCTTCCCCTAATCGAGGTCGAGTCCGGTTTCTGGCAACGCGCTGGAGCACTCCGCGCAAAAGTTCTCGCCAAACGCCGCCGTGCTCGCCTCGCCGATTCCCTCATCGCCCAACTCTGCCTCGACGCCAGCCTTTCCCTAATCACCCGCGACCGCGACTTCCGCTCCTTCGCCGAATTATCGAGCCTTAACCTCCTGCTCTCCCCTTGACCCGCTTCCCGCCAGCGCCATTTCGAACGCAGCAACCCGACGCTTTTTCTTTCACGTTTGCTCCTGCAAACGTGTCGGCTTGCGGAGAGAGAAATCTCTCGTCGCTTTTCTCTTTCGTTTCTCGCCACTCATCACTCGCCACTCGCCACTTTCCTTGCGCCATCCGTGACCTCCGCCTCACCGTCCGCCGTGAGCGGGAGATAGATGGATTGTTTTCCGATATCCGAGCTAAGAAACGTCGGGAGACAGGGGGCTGGGCAGGTGCGGCAGCCTCATGGTGACGTGCCAATTCTGACCACCATCTCTTTCCGGGTGGCCTACCGTTTGCTGTTTCCGTTTTCGCAAACGTTTGGGTGCTCTTTTTCCCTGCATCCGCTTGTCTCGCTCCAGCCAAATCATAAAGCATGACAAAGGGCCGCGCGTCCGGCTAATCTCGTAATCTACGCCGCTCCCTTTCGGAATGTCTCGCCATCAGAAATTGCACAAGTTTGTCGCCCAGATAAAACCCGAATTCTTGCAGTTTCCGCAGGCACCCAGCCAGCTCCACCAAACCAGCATCCGCAGCATCATCCAGAATCCGCACCGTTCCGATCACCCGTATTTTTCGCCGCTCGGCCTCTCGCCGCCCAGCCTTCTCGTCAACCAGCAGTGCGTCGGCCCGCAGCGCTTCAGCTAACGCGATTGCTTCGCGCTCTCCGGCGTCAAGTTTTGTCAGCGCAAGGTCTGCAGGCACCGTAATTTGCCGCACTTCCATCCACTCCGGCGGGCTCTTGATCCACTGTTTCACCGCAGAGGGTGCGTTCTTGGCCTTCAATTCCGAAAGAACGGCCTCGGGAATGATCACGCGACCGTATAGCTTTCTCGGAACTTCAGCATGTTCTAGCAGGATGAAATAATGAAGAGGGCTGGTGTCGGCGATGACAATCATCGCCCTTACAATTCCTTGCTTCTCGTTTCCTTCAAGTACTGGCTGGTTCCCCCATCGTTCTCGAAATCTTCCACCGTATAGTCAAATGGCACACCAGCGCGCTTCATAAACTGATCGACCTCGGCGCCCGTCTCAAACCCCAGCATCCGTCTCACTTGGGATCGACTCAGCACTCGCGCCCGGTAACCTTCGATCGCCAGCGCCTCCAGCGCATGCCGCGGCAGATCACCCCACTTATTTTCCAGGTAATGCTCGATATCTTCGGGAAGTTCGATCTTTACTGCCATGGCATTTTCCTGCGCGCTCCATCACGCGTCGCTAGCGGACCGCGCGCGTACCGCCTTAAATTCCACCATACAAGACCCTCTAAGCAGCGTCAACGGCCATGGCTGTTGGCTACACCTCACAGTGCCGTCCAACTCCGATCCGTTTGTCACCACCCCTGCACTGCGCTATCCTTCCTTCTGCACCCCGCAACTGGAGGCCCCAATGAACCCATCCCTGCCGTCTCTCGACTCGATCTTCCAAAGCGTCGTACTCGCCACGCTGGCCATCGGCCTGCCCATTTTCTTCGTCTTTGCCATCCGCTTTCTGTGGGACCGCAATCTAAAAATTAGTCGCTCCAAAGACCTCGAAAAGCTCATCTGGCAGTTGCACCGCATCGCCACCGCCCTCGAGCATCAACTGAGTTTGCCATCCACCCCCGTCCAACCCGGCACCGAAGAGCCCCGCGACCTAATCTATCTCCAGCAGCTTCCTAGCCAGCCAATCGCCCCCACCCCAAGCGCCGCAACTCCCCAAGCCGCTGCTGCGGCTGCCGCCCCGTCATCGCCCGCCCCCGGCCAGCCTGCCGCGCAACAGCCCGGCGCAAAGCAGCCACCCCGCGCCGGCGTCAACTCCATGTTCGGCATGTAGTTTTACGATTACCTCATCGGGAGACCTACTAAGGGATCGTACGTAGCGCCGCCCTTTAGGGCGGCATCTGCAGGTTTTTCCAGCCCGGCAATCCACCAACTCCATTTTCTCCTTGACAAGCTCATTACCAACCCGGTATATTGTGCTTGTAGGGAACTGCGCCTCGCTTCCAGCGAGGCTTTTCTTTTTGTGGCACAGTCAATCCTGGCTGTGCTCCTTTTTTCAAATCCAAAATTCAATTCTTAGGAGACATCCATGTCCTCGATTCGCCCGCAGGACCGCGCGTCCTTGTGTACCTTCACGTTTGCCGACGGCCGCCGTTGCCGCACTCCACTCTCTAGCAGTCATCCGCGCCTTTGCTTCGACCACGCCCGCAAGGAGGCCCAAGCCCACGCCCCCGATCCACCCCCACCGACCTATCTTTCTTCTTCTCGGAAGAGTGCGTCTCCGCCTACGATCTCAGCGCCGTCATAGCCCGCCTCTTGCCCGAGGTCGCACACGGCCAATGCAATCCTAAAACCGCCTCCACCCTCGCCCTCCTTTCCCGAACTATGGCGCGCACCATCCAACTCTCTCAACACGAATTTATCAGCACCCACGCCGATGAGCGCCTGCCTCGCCCTAGTCGGCGCCTTAAAATCTCGGCCAAACAAGCCCCACACTAACCCATGCAGAATCAACGCTTACATAAGTGCATCAAAACAATAGGCTTTAACCATCTTTAGAATCAGTCTTTATGAAAAACAGGGGGTACGCTCTCTTACTGTTAACCAGAAATCCGATGAAGGATCTCTGTCCCGAGGAGTATCGCGACGAAGGACCCTCCCGGCGTCCGCCGAGCGTGTCTGTCCCGAGGAGCAATTGCTGGGCAAGGTACGACTCTTCTGTTCGTGGCAAGAGCCAAAAGATGACCGATGAGGCTACGGTCGGTAAGGGGACTCGAACTCCTCAACGAAAAGGCGAAGCGAGGCAGCTAACGCCTGTGCTGCTGGGCAGGGAATCAGGACGCCGACGTACATGTAGTAGTCCCAGCCAATGTGGAGGAAAGCTCCTACGCCTACTAAGCGGCACCAGAACTCTTCCCGCAGGACTCGCGCGATGACATCGCCAATCTGATCGAGCGGCAAGACACTGCCATTACTGATCCTGAGCTGAGTTTTCCGACTATTCTCCAGACCCTCGATCGTCAGTGAGTCAACACCAGATTCACTGAGGAAAGCCAACGCAACGTTTACGTATGCGTGTTCAGCGCGTTCATATTCCTCGCGGGTCAGTGTCACGCCAGCGAATGACTCACCTATGTCTCTGAAACAAATCCATTCGTCTCGAGTGAATGCGCCCCTCGCATCGCGAAGGGCTGGATTGTACTTGGTTACGCGGTATTCGAGCACGCTTACGATTCTACCTCGAAAAATATCCCGTCTTCGCCCGCACCGTGATCCCCTCGCGCTTCGGCTTGATGACAATCTTCCGAAAAGTGTCATCCTTCAGTGGATCCTTTGGGTAGTATCCCAGCTCATACGAAGTTCTCAGCTCTTCCGCAATCTGCCGGAAGTACGTATGTGGATCCGTCGTCGCCGCGTCGATGTGCGCGCCGCCGGTCTCGCGAGCCACGCGGTCCATCACGCTAGTTCCGTACTTATTCCGCGGCGTCAGCTTTCCGTGTTCCTTTTCGGTATATCGGATCGCGTACACCACCACGTTCTCCAATTGCGCCATCTCGATCGTCGTCATCATGTCGTGCGAACTCGAGTTGTCTTCGCCATCGCTGAACAGCAAAATCGCCCGCCGGCCATTCTCGCGCGCCAATTTTTCCGTCACTGAATAAAAAATCGAGTCGTAAAACGCCGTACCCAGATCGCGGTCTTCTTTCGGCCCGAGTTCCGGAAATTTTCCCGAGGATTTCTGATATCTCTTCCAATCTTCGAGCAAATCCGCTCCGGACGCCGAAAAATCGCTCACCAGGCGGATGTGATTCCCGAATCCAACCAGGAACACGCGGTCCTTCGGTCCCAAAACATCCTTGAAAAAAACTTTCAAGTCCTCCTGGTGTTGTTTTGCAAAATGATCCTGGCTCCCGCTCGCATCCACCACCAACCCCAGCGTCAGCGGCACATCCGCGCTCTTCGCAAAGTACGAAATCTTCTGCGGCACGGCGTCCTCGAAAACCTCAAGGTCGTTCTGCGTAAGATTGTCGACCAGCGCTCCGTTCGCATCCCGCGCTACAAACGATATGCCCACCAGGTTGACCTTTACCTGGATTTGCGGCCCCTGCGCTCGAACCAGCGCAACTCCGAGCGCGCAGCCAAGCACAAGCACACCGAGTCCCACTCCTGCGATCCAGCCCTTTCGGATCCGCAAGATTTTTTCAGAGGAGGTCTCGATCAAGCTGGGGTCTTCTCTTCGCCGCGCGATTCAAGATAAACCAGATGAAAAATGCAGCCCGTCCCATTCGGTTTGACACTGACGATATGTCGCTTCTCTTTTGTACCAACCTTGAAGAGCAACCCGCCCGGCTCCGGATGGTCATCTGCACACGTAAGTTTTTTCGAAGACTCGTCCTTATCCTTGTCGTTCTCCGCCTTCGATCCGTCGCTACAGTTCAGCACGTGGCCATACTTCGCCAGTGCCTTCTGATAAAATGCGGCCACTTTCTCCGGCGAGTCGTTCGACTCCATCTTCAGCACCACCAGCTTGAATCCAAACGAACTTCCCCACAGCCCCAAGTTCGCCGAGGACGAACCGTCGCCGTCTTCTTTACTTGGTTTGGCCCCAGGGTACAGCGGCAGTCCAGCTTCCTTTGCCGTGGCCTCCGCGCTAATCACCAGCCCCGCCGATTGGCTACCATCTTTCCCCGTTACCGTCACATTCACACCGCTCTTGTCTTGACCCACAGCGCTACTCGCAGCCAAGCTCAGCAGCCCGCACAACGCGGCACAGATCAGGGCCGTTCGCTTACCGACACTTCTGACCGCAGTCCAGCCTTCCGAAGCGCGCTCTCTCATTTCATCCTCCTCAACTCGCTATCTCTTGGACGACACCCACCTGGGATTCTTTCATACGTCTTCTCTTTCCTGTACAAACATACGAACCCCGCCAATCCAAAGTTCCCCGATCCGACCCCCGGAGGGTCTGGATCTTCCCAGCCCTCTCTCACAAGAAAAAGCGGGAATATTTTGAGGTTCTCCGCGGTATCTATCTGGTGGTACGTTGTATCCGTCAGACTCTGCATCCCATCTTCAAGGAGAGTGCGAATGAAACGTGTTTTAGCTCTGCTGGTTTCGCTTGCCTTCATGCCGGTCGCTCCACCACTGGCACAAGAGGCGCAAAAACCGGAACTTGCAAAAATTTCGCTGAAAGTTGGTGACGTTGCACCAGACTTCACCCTGCTCAGCGACCAATGGAAAAATGTAAAGCTCAGCGACTTTCACGGCAAGCAAAACGTCTTTCTCGCCGTGTATGTCCTGGCTTTTACCGGTGGTTGAACGAAACAACTTCAGGCGGTCCAGGCTGGAATCGCCTCAGGCAAGATCGACACTTCGGATACAGCAGTTTTCGGCGTTAGCATGGACAGTCCCGCAGCCAACGCCGCCTTCGCCAAACAAATCAGCATCAACTTCCCGCTCCTCAGCGACATGAACCACAAGATGCTCGCGACCTACGGCATCCTGAAGGGCTATGACGTGCAGAACCAAACCTACCAGTGGGCCCAGCGCGCTAACATCGTCATCGATAAAGAAGGCATCATCCGCCACATCGAAGAAGGCGACAGCGCCGTCAACCCCAACACCGCCGTATCGGTCTGCACCGACCTCCACAAAAAGGACTCGTCAAAATAAATTCCAAATGACGCTGCTGCGAGCCACGAGATCGCTTGTCTCGTGGCTCGCGGTTAGCATTTCGTTTTCTTCCGTCTTATTCTCTCGGCGTCGTGGATTGCACGGGTCTAATGATTGGCGTCGAAATTCACGACCTCGTTTTCCAGCGGAATTTCGTGTTTGTGTATTTCGCCCGGTCCTTTCGCATCCGACGGTTTCCATCCCCAGCCGCTGCCAACCACTTCAAACGAGGCCAACGAGTAGGGAAGTCCTTCGGCTCCCAGCGGCGAACTCCCATTCTCGATATGAAAATGTAAATGCGGCTCCGTTGAGTTTCCGGTATTTCCCACCAGTCCCAACACTTGGCCGCGCCGCACTTTGTCGCCGAGCTTCACCCGCAACGAGCCCGGCTGCAAGTGCGCATAAAACGCGAAGTTTCCGCCGCCAATATCCAGAATGACGTGGTTTCCTCCAACCGTCTCGAGCGTGATCGGCACCGCGCGCGAATCGATTCCCGGAACATTGAGGGGGATCCCGTCTTTCACTTCGGTAACAATGCCATCCGCCACGGCTAGTGCGTCGTTACCGAACGCGTAATAATTCTTGTTGTCTTTTTCATCTCCACGAAATGTTTTGCCATCGTCGCCGAGCTTCACCCAATCGATGGCAAATCGCTGCGAGATCACCGCGTGCCCATCGATGGGAATCAGCGCGCGCCGGTGGCCGGACGTGTTCGACGGCCCGTTCGCCGCCAGCCAATGATCTCCGCGCAAGGGTGCGCTGATCTCGACGGCTCCGCGCCCAATCGGCATCGGCGCGGTTTCAATCGTCATCTCTTCCGGATACGTTCCAATTTTTACTGTCAGTTGCTGTCGCATCATCGCCGGCACTGCGTCCTCCGAATCGACTGTTGCCCATATATAAACAACGGCCATCGAGCCGGGTCCGATCTTCGCTTTTTCCGTCAATCCTGGCTGGCCGGGGCGAGCCATCGCCGCTTCCAATTCCGCGCCGGTGTAGGAAACGAGCGAGCGCTGCGCGGAATCCCCCGAGACTGCTTGCACTTTCGTCAGGCGGTAATCCCACCGGTCCATATTGTTCAAATGCAATTCGTAAACGAGATGCCATTTTCCATGCGCCTTGAAAGCCGTCGGCGCGATTGGCACGACCACATCCATAAACGCGGAGATGGGGGCCTTCGTCGGACCTTCCGGCGTCTTTTGCGCCGCGGCTCCGTTCGCGGCGGATTCGTCCGTGCTGCGTGTGAACGTGAGAGGCTGCGCCGGCACACCGGTCTGCGTCCAGGTTCCTGCGAACTCTGTGCGCGCGGCGTTCAACGTTCCTTCGTACAGGCCTCCAATGGCCTTCACTTCAAAGCGCACTGCGTCTCCCTTGAGCGTGAGATTCTCCATGGGAATCGTCGAGCCTTGGTCCACGCTCAGCAATTGACCGGTGTACTCGCCACTCGCGAGCTTGGTGACAGTCAAAACAATATGCAGCTTCTCCGTACCTGTCCCGAGCTCTCCTTTCCATGCGCCCGCAAATCCTGTTTCATTTTTTGCGTCTTGTAGCGCGGCTTGCGCTGGAAAAACCGAGCACAGAACCAGAAAGGCGAGGAGCGCAACAAACGTTGCAATAAAGCGCGCCTGCATGGCTCCTCTGTGTTTTCGTGCCGCCAGATCATTCATTTCCCGTTGTATTGTCACGCGCAAAACTCCTCCTCGCCGCCTTCAACAGGCGTTGCGCTCTTTAGGTACGAGAATAGAGCACGCGGAATCTTCGCGCAGGCGGTTCTTCCTTGTCAAAGTATTCTTCAAAGCTTTCTTCCTGCAGTCCGCTGCGGCTGAATTCCGCCAATTCGGCGCGCGTCAGCGGCCACGGCAATTGTCCTTCCGGCTCGTTCGGCTCGCGACCTCTTGCCAGCAACAATAGACTTCCGCGTGATCTGACGAACGCGGCGACTTTCTTTATGGCGCGCGAACGCCAGCTCAGAGGAAGAGCCTGCACGGTGTACACTTCGAGCACAAAATCAAAGGCTTGCCCCCACTCCGCGGGTGGTTCGAGCAAATTAGCAACGCGATATCCGACAGAGGTGCCCGGAAACCTCTTTTTCGCAGTGCGGATCGCCGTCTCCGAAATATCGAACGCCGTAGTGCGGTATCCCCATGCGGCCAGTTGCTCGGCGTCGTCTCCCAAACCGCAGCCAATGACGAGCGCACTTTTCCCTTCCGTCTTTTGCGGATGCGCTTTCCAAAATTCCGCAAGATGAGGATTCTTCTCGCGGTCCGCCCACGGCACGACACTCTTGCCTTCCTCTCCCTCTTTGTACAAAGCTTCAAACCATCCGGTTGGATCACCCCGCCGAAGGAATTCCTCTGCTAACTGTCTCGCTCTCGTTCGATCTCCTGGCATCGCTCTCCTGAGCACTGTCTGGTGGCGTTTTATGCTGGCACCTGATTTTCCTGAACCAAGGGTGAAAGTGCAAATGCGCTCCCACCTGCGAGCAATCGATGCAGCGGCTTTTAACCGCACTTCCGCTAGTTACGATTTGGGCGAATCAAAAACAAGATTGATGCAATCCGGCGTAACATTATCAGTACGGGGCATCTTTTGGAGGCCATTCATTGGGATCAGAACGCCGTCGCACGCCTAGATATACGTTTATTGCCAGCGCCGAGTTGATTGAAGAAACGTCGGACGTGCGGATCGCCACGCGCGTGAGCGAGCTAAGCTTGCACGGCTGCTATCTGGATATGATGAATCCATTCCCTGTGGGAACGCTCGTGCTGGTGAAAATCTCCGCCGGCGACGCCTTTTTCCAGGCCAAATCGAAAATCGTTTACGCCCAGACCAATATGGGAGCGGGCGTGGCCTTTCTCGAAGTGGATGCGGAATACCAGCCTATTCTCGACCGCTGGCTCGAGGAAGCCGGCAGGGGCAAACAAAACCGCGTCGGGTGACGTCGAGCGCGAACAAGATGCATTCTCGTCTGGCGATTTCCTGAGCTATAATGCGCCGATGGCGAACGTCAATCCACTTGCGGGCGTCGTTCCACAGGTCGTTCATCCAGTAAACGACGGCGAAACCACGATCAGCGAATACGTAGAGAAGATCGAGGGCGAAGTCGCGCTCGATGCTTATGTCAGGGCGCAAACGTCGGCGCCGGAGGTCGCGAAGCGCATCACGGAATTGGAGAACTGCCTGCAGCGATTGGCCAGTGCCGTTATGACGTCCATTCACGACGACAAGCATCCCGAACTGCGCGCTGCCGCCGAGGAAGCAAAACTGATCCTTAAGAATCGCCTGGAGATCGACGAAAGCAAACACCGATTCCACAGCGAACTGGGAAGAATCGAAGAATAGTTCTGTTTTTTTCGTGGCGTGATGACGATCCTTCCAAAGGTGCAACCGAAGGATGCCGCCGGGAGGATCAGTCGACTTCGACGCGCCAGAAATCCATTCCGGCAATCCGCAGGATGCGCGGCTTGCCTTCGAAGACGCAGAGGAACTCCGCCGTGTCTGGCATCCACTCCTCGTCGCCCAGGCGAAAGAGCGACGCGCCGATGGGATGCAGCTTCCTGCCATCGAGCACGAGCTGGCCTTTGAGCGTGTAGGCTAGCGCGTCACCGCCCCATGCGCTTTCGCTGCGGTATCGACCGGCGAAGGCTCCATAATCTTTCGGTGCGGTGAAACTGCGTGGTCCCGAATACTTGGCGTTCACATACCAGTCCGAGCCGTAGCTGACCTCAACAACCGGCCCTGGCTTTTCACGGGAGTCAGCGCTGCCGGCCGCAGAAGTGCTCGCAGGCTGCGTTCCTGATTTTGCAGTCTCCGCCCGCGCGCGGCCAAAGATGAAGGTGTGATCGGCGAAGACGCCTTCGGTCGTCGAGATGAAGTTGTCGCCGTACGCGTGCTGCAAAGGAATTCGCTTCCCTTCGTGTCCCAAGAAGAGTTGTTTGTCTTCGACGGCGATTTCCAATTTCCGACCATTGCCATCAGTAAACGTCCCCGCATAATCCGCCGCGTTGTCCACCTCGAGCGGATTGGCGAGGGCGGGCGCCGTGGGCAGTGTCTTCGACTCGCGCTCGGCGCGAAGCAGCCGCACCGCGTACTCCGTCACTGCCGTCGGCCGGTAGCCCTGCATGGCATTGATCGAAGCAAACGCCGCAACACCGCCGTCAAGGTCAACGTGAATCGAAGATGCAAAGGCAATCATGCCGCCGGTGTGCCGCAGAATCTTGTGTCCTTCGAGCGTGTCGACCGCGATGCCGTAGCCGTAGCTTGCCGTCTTGCTGAACTCGGGTGCTTTGATGTAAGGCGTCGACATCAACGCGAAGCTTTGTTCGCTCACGATGCGCCCGCGCGGCGCCTGTCCGTGGTTCAGCAGCATGCGCGCATATCGCGCCATGTCACCAGGCGTGGAAGCGATGCACCCGGCGGTATCGTCCATCACCAGATTCGCCTCGGGTGAGAGCCTTCCCTGGCGTGGATACACCTGGTCGTCCCAGAATGCCTGATAGCCGACTGCCGCGCGGCCGCGCGACGCTGTGCTGATCACGCCGACCGTCTCGGTCATATCGAGCGGCGTGAAAATCCGTGCCTGAACGCACTCGCGCCACGGACGGCCGTCCAGTTTCTCGGCCAGCAGACCGAGAATGCCGAAGCCCGCATTGCAGTAGTGAAAGTGTTCGCCGGGTTTGAAGCCCTGCACGAGCCGGGCATCCGCGTCGCTGAGAAAGACGCCCAGGTTGTCGGGCAATCCTGAGGTGTGAGTCAGCAGGTGGTGAATCATGATCGGGCCAAAGCGCGCGTCGATCGGCAGCTGCGGCAGATAATCGAGCACCGGTGTCTGCAGATCGAGCTTGCCCTCGTCACGCATCTGCAACACCACCAAGGCAACAAAAGACTTGGTGATGGAGCCGATCTGGAAAAGATGACGGTCGTTGACGGGGATGCGCTTATCCACATCGGCAAAGCCGTAGCCGGCGGTTCGTTGGGTTTTGCTGGAATCGGTCAAGCCGAGCGTCATGCCCGGAGCGTTCATGGCCGTCATGTAGCCGGCGATGAAAGCGTCGAGGTCTTTTTCAACGGAAGTCGTGGCGGCCGGCTGCGGCATGGCGGCGCGCATTTCGGCCGTCCAGAGCAGGGGTGTGGCCAGGGCGGCGCCAGCGCCGCACGTGAGGAACCGCCGGCGGTTCATAAGGTCGATGCACATGGTGATGGAAACCGGAAATTCACTTTTGGCTGTTTGGCACAACGCGATCCTACACATTGGAGCCATTTTCGTCAAAGATTCTGTTGGGATTGACCCTTTGGGTTGCGTTACGTAAGCAAATGCCAAAACACTCATCAGCTACGGGAGGATCGTGGGCAACGCGGAAGTAATCAGACGAATCGGGTCTGCCGGGATTCCTTCCGGCTTATCCGTTAATCAGGTGGTTGACGAGCGATTCGGCACCTCCTCGAGAAAAAAGCGAAATCTGTAGCACCAGGAATCAGTGAACGGGTGGGTAGTTTCGCCGTTGTTGACTGCATGGATGATTTATGGAACGACGCCGATGAGCGGATTTATGTAGAGATGGTTATCGCTGGCAAGCTTGAAGTAGCAGATGTTCGAGGTTTGTATTGAGTTCGGCGAGGCACCAGGAGCCGTCGCCGGCGCGTGCCAGCTTTATGATCCAGGGTTTTCCCATACCCAGCGGCGTGGCCTCGGCGGTGAACGCCGTCAGTAGGTTTTGTTGATCTTCGGAAAGCAGATACACGAGACGTGCGGAATCGAGGCGATGGTAGATCGCCAAGCGGAAGTTTCCCTCGCCGACGGTGATGTTCTGCGCGGAGACGGGCCTGCTGAAACGCACGAGGAATTGCGATGCCAGGTCATCTTGCCGTCTGCCGTCGAAACGCGCGGATGTCCAACTCTTGCCGGTGGCCTTTGTCAGGTGGTTGAGGAGCGATTCGGCATCTCCTCGAGAAAGAAGGAAGTTCGTACTGCGAGGAGAACCATCCTGTGTCCATAAGACGCGAACGGAGTTGATGTGCGTCGCGACGCCGCGGAAAGGCTCCATGGCTTCCGCTGCGGCGACGATGACCACTGGATATAGAGGGAGCACTATGAAGGCCCGTGGGTCCAACCAGGCCTGCTTGAGCATGTCCTCAGGATCGAGTAAGGAGGCCGTTTGCTGAATTGCGCCTTGAACCGGCCTTCGTGTGATCACTTCTCGAGCGATCGCCGTTATGGAATCGAGAGGAATTGATTCCGGACTGGACAGCTCCAAGTCTATTTCTGCGCGCTCGCCTTCGGTTTTGGATGCGCACTCCGAGCCGAAGTAGAAGCGCGGCGTCCTGCGCAGTGTTACCAACGCCGTCGGTTCGAGACGCAGCTCGCTGCAGGAATGCTTCAACTTCCATTTGGCAATCGGAGAATCCTTGGAGGCTTGCGCCGAGGCGCACTGCGCACACATCGCGGCAAGAGTGATAACTACGAGCAGTCCGTGACGGAGGTCGCGTGAGTTCATTTTGTGCGGCCGCTCACTGTACTTTTTTCGCCGCCTTTTGTAGCCCGAATCTTATCAAGACAACATTCCGCCGACTCCGGTCGTGCAAAACTAAGAGCCGCCGACACGGTAAATTATTTCGCTCGTCGGCCATAAAGCGCCGACGGCGGCGCCGATGGCGAGACCGGGAACGGCGAATATCGCCGCCTGCTGAGGCCGCGTGAGGTAAAAGAAACAGCTAGAAGGCACCTTACATGGACCGCCGGTCGCCGCGCCTAGACCCGCTCCGATGCCGGCGCCTATTCCGGCTCCAATGAGGGCATTGCGGCGGCGATGCTTGTTTTTCATCAGGCGGACGGTGCGGACGTCCTTTCGCTGGATCGTCTGCTCGCCTGATTTCTCCTGCAGGGTGATGCCGGCGTCGTTGGCACTCACAAAGATCCCGCTGTCTCTCTTAGAGTTCCCTTCAAGCACCTGGAGCTTTTGCCCCGGTTGAAGCGCGCTCAAATTCGTCCAGGATGATTTGTCTGCCTGGGCCGAGGAAAGGCAGGGTAAGCCCAGAACGAATAGGGCAATTAAAATTGACCGCATAAAATAGCCTCTCCTGTTCCAATCGCAAGCGCGAAGTCTGACCAGACAAGCCACCTAGGGCTGACAGGCGCCAATATCCTTGAGAACTCTTTTCGTTTCCCAAGTGAGGCTATTGCTGCCCTTTGACTTGATGCGCTTAAGGCGCAGCGTCATGCGGTCTCCGGGTTTAACTCCGGCAGTGTCTCCGGATAGCACGTAGACGCGCTTGTTTTTTTCATCGGAAACGGTGATGCCGTTGGGTGCGGCGTTTACACAGCCGGTAACGGTTCGCTTTGTCGCAGTTTGATGAACGGCCACAACGACAACCGTGACGACGGCAGCGACACCGACAATGGCGAGCGTAAGGTCCGTGTCTACCTGCTGCTTCAGTTTGTCAGCTTCTGTGTTGGCGGAAAGAGCCAAGGTAAGTGCGCCAATGAAGGCAATATGCCGCAGGTGTTTTGAGGTCACGCCGATCTCCTTGTCTGGTTGCGTGGGAATTGAGCTGGAGCGGTCCTGAGATGGAGTTAGGTGCGCAAGGACGAGGGCAACGAGAAGGGATCTCTCGGTTTCCATGTTTGGAGGCGCAGCCGAGAATTGGCCGGCAATTTGGTAATGAAGTGGTTTGTATTCCGCGAGATGAAGGACAGAACGAACAACAAAGATTCGGTGCGTCGCCGAGTTTTCTTTCAAAGAATGAAACTCTGCTATGGGTTGGTGCGGCTCGAAGGTCAAACCAGTTTCCTCGGGATTAAGTTAAAAACGAACGCGGCAAGACATGTGAGCAGTCCGCGGTGAGTGACTCTCAAACGTGTGCCGAAGCCTCGGAGACGAGGCAAATGAGCACGAACATGGTCACTGATCGCAGAAAACAGGAAGGTATGTCAAGAGGGGGAAGCTGAGTGTTTCGTGAATTCCGTCTGAAGGCGCAAACCATTGACAGCATAGATTTTGTATTGGACATCGAGATGCGAACAGCACAGAATGGCGGACAATTTGCGGTGGGGTGTCAATTGGAGAGACCCTCCAATATCTTCGCTTTCGGCCCTTTTGAACTTCGCCCGCGGTCCCGTGAGCTATACAAGCACGGGGTCAAGCTAAAGCTGCGCCCCCAACCCTTTCAAATTTTAAATGAACTGCTGTGCCGGTCCGGGGAACTGGTCACCCGAGAAGAGCTACGTAATAGGCTGTGGTCCACGGAGACATTTGTAGACTTCGAGCAAAGCCTGAATACATCGATCAAAGAGCTTCGCGCCGTTCTGGGTGATTCAGCGATGGAGCCGAGGTATGTGGAAACGATACCGAGACTCGGGTACCGCTTTATAGCCGAGGCTGAGGTGATCGAAGGATCGGTCCCCAATGGCAATTCTGCCCACTATAAGAGTGCGATCGAGCCGAGTTTGGCAGAAGTTCCAGCTCGAAATAATGCAGAGCGGCCGAGACTTGAGGCCGAGGCTGATTTGGAGCTGCCTGGAGGACTTGCTCAATCCCAAGCGTCTGCCCCAGCGCGGCGCCCACGGCCGCGCTGGTGGCGTGGACGCATCGTGAGGGTATCCGCCTTTGGCGTTGCGGCGTTATTGGCCGCCTTGGCCATTTTTCGATGGCTCTCGCCTTTGCCTCCGCCACGGGCCCTCCATATTACTCAGCTGACGCATTTCGGTCATGTTGAGCCGGTGGGCGGGCTAACGATGGATGGTGGACGCGTGTTTTACGTGAGAAAGGAGACGGATCGCTACAAATTGATGCAAGTGGCCGTTTCAGGCGGAGAATCGGAGCCTTTTCAACCGGCTTTTGAAAACGGGGTCATCTTAGATCTTGCGCCGGACCGGTCGGAGTTTCTAGCCAAGCTAATTGCGAGCACTTCACCAGGGGAGCAGGAATTCTTGTTGTTGCCTTTCGTGGGAGGCGCACCCCGCCGATTGAACAATCTGTCGGGACGCGATGCGATTTTCTTTCCAGATGGACGGAAGATCGTGTACACGAAGGTGGATGGAATCTATGTTTGTGATCGAAATGGGAGCGGGGCGCACAAGCTGGTAAACCTGCCCGGTATTTCCTGGGGACTGGCATGGTCGCCAGACGGAAGAGTCCTGCGGTTTACTCTAGAGAACACGAAAAACTATGATTTTTCTCTTTGGGAAGTATCGAGTGACGGAAGCAACCTGCACCCGTTGTTTCCAGAGCGGCATGCACCTGAAAACGAGTGTTGTGGCCAATGGTCGGCGGACGGCCGATACTTCTTTTTTGTATCCAACCGGGGAGATCCGAATGCAGGAGAGGTAAATGTGTGGGCCCGGCGCGAAAAGCGAAGCGCCGTACCGTGGTCCAAACCCGGCTTGCCGGTGCGACTGACTGCTGGGCCAACAAGCTTCGGCTTCCTTCGCGCGAGTCCGGACGGAAGGCGATTGTTTGTGGCGGGAATCGCCCACGAGCAGAACGAATTGCTTCGCGTTGCGCACGATAAGAAATCGCTGACACCGATTTTCGATTCGGGCGACGTTCACGCCGCGACTATGTCTCCCAAGGGAGACTGGCTCGCGGTAGTTTTGGGCGACTGGACGCTCTGGCGGAGCCGGCCGGACGGGACGGAACGGACGCAACTCAGCGTCGATTTTGGCGGATATGTAGACGTGCCGCGCTGGAGCCCCGATGGACGTTGGATCGTTTTTCAAGGACGAAAGGACGGACATCCGTCCAATATTTATAAGGTTCGCGCCGATGGGGGACCGTCGCAGGAATTGTTGCCGAACGATCAGCGCCATGAAATACCCGATTGGTCGCCCGATGGAGAGTCCGTGGTGTATTCCGTGCCTGACGAGGGCGACGCCCATCCCAAGGAAGCGAGCGGCTTTTTCATCCTAAATTTGAAGACTGGAAAAACGATCCGAATTCCTGGATCGGAAGGGATGGCGGACGCACAGCTGACTACTGATAGCCGCTATCTCGTGGGACTCGGCGGGAGCGACCTGGATCTGGATACGGTAAAGGTGTTTGACTTTCAGACGCATCGATGGAAAGACGTGGCGCATGGGAACGATTTTTATCGCCTGCGGAAGTCGCCAGGAGGAGAGTATTTTTATTTTCAAGATATTCGTTCACCGGGAGAGCCACTCTTCCGCATGCATAATAGCGATTGGAAGGTCGAGAAAGTCATGACCTTCGAATCGATGCTGAAGGGAGACGTTGTCCGGTGCAGATTTGCGGGAGTGATGCAAGATGGGTCGCCCATGGTAATCGCCGTTCGGGGCGGGTATGAACTCTATTCTGTCGATCTAGATCTTCCGTAAAGCTGCTTGGCTGACTCTAAGCAGCGCGCTAATGGAGTGCCTCGAGGAAGCGGATCAGGAGGACTCATCCAGAAAAATCAATTCTCGGCAGGGGCAACGCCAGAGATCATTGGCGCTGAGCAGGTGCAGCGAGGGAATCTGGAGAAGCAGTGTAGAACGCGGGAGCTTTTTCATCGACGAAGCAGTGCGCTAGCTACTGCTCGGGGAGCTTTTCATCGAGTTCGGAGGCGAGTTTGTGAACATCCGTGGTCTCGCTGAAGCCTTGCACCTGTTGGGTCGCCGATTGCGTGTCGACCCCAGTGTGCTGACAGAGCTTTTGTAGCATCTGCAGCATCATCGTGAGTTCCTGCTCGGCTAGCATACCTACCTGAAGATCCAGATGAGCGCGCCGCTCTGCCTGGCGAGACATGCGATTCTGGCTGATCAACACGAAGATAGTCAGGAACACACTCTCGGAGGAAACAAAAAGCGCCAAAATGCCGAAAGGAGAGGGATCGAAAGCCGGCAACGCGGGAATCAAATTGAGATTCACAGCGCTCCATACAACTACCAAAGTTACATGCAGGAGAAGGAACACGGGACTGCCAATGAATCTTACGACGACGTCGCTTTGGCGCTCCGTGCGCGTACGGCGATCGAGAGCTTCCTCTTCCAGCTTGGCGATGGCAGCTATATTGAATTGCGTCGGATTTTGTGCCATCTGGTCGGAAACCGTTTTATTCATTCCGTTCCGGCGCCATCGGCCCGGCGTTCGTGAACTCGAACCGGAGACGATCGAGCATTAAGAAACCTATTTAGGATTCGCGGCGCTGGTTTGAGCCGGTACTTCGGTGTCGGGCGGGTAGACGATGATCTCGACGGTGCCCCAGCCAGAATCAGGAGCTACGCTCTTTCCTTTGCCGAGTCCCATGGTTTTGAGTTGCGTATCGTCAAATGAGAAATTGTTGACCAGGTAGTCTCGAACCACCATGGCCCGGGCTTGTGTGAGGACCACATCCTTGTGTTCGTCGCCGGTACCGCCCGCTGAAACAACGACCACGGCCATGCCAAACTCCGTGTCCGCTAGAAACTGGCCGGCAGCGCGCAAAGATTTCTGGTTCCGCGGTTTGGCGGTGTCTTGCTTGTCGAAAAGCTTCTTCGAGTCAAAAGTGAATGTTTTCAGAGGCGCCGACTGGGGAAGCTCCGGGATTGCGTTTTGCGCGAGGTCCGCGGAATCTTCATAGCCGCGTTTCTTGAAAAACCCGCGCACCAGAAAATTCTGTTTCAACGCCTCCATATCTTCCTGGAATGCCGTGACTCCCGCCTGGGCATGACTGACGGTGTCGTGCAAGCCCGTGGTCGTCTGGTCCAGCTGGGTATAGAGCTGCTTGTCATTCACCAGGGCGCCGATGGTTCCCTGGCCGTCGTTAATCTTGACGGTGATGGCGCTCACATTTGCCGACGCCACCGTGATGTTCTTCAGCGCTTCCTCGCTAGTGTCCAAAATGCCGTCGGCCTTCTTCATCAGGTCCGCGAGAACGAGGGGAGGCTGGCTGGCGATGGTATCGTCGTCCTTCACATTCAACGCCTGCGGGGATCCAAACGAGATGGCGATATATTCATTTCCCAGGAGGCCTTCCGTCTCGATGGAAGCCACGGAGTCCTGCTTGACGATGGAGTGAGTCGATTGCTGCAGATCCATGAGCACCGTGACTTTATCATTCGGCTTGCTTGGCAAGTCGATCTCGCGGACCGTGCCGGTATGCACACCGGCGATGCGCACTTCCGCGCCGGCATCGAGGCCCACAACCGTGGCGAACTGCGCCTTCAATCGATAGGTGGGGCTGAACAAATAACGCTTGCTTCCAATGATAAACACTCCTGCTGCAAGAATCGCCAGCGTCAGGATGATAAAAGCTCCGAGTCTCGCCGCCCTTGACATATGCGCTCCCTAAGAATCTCGCTTCATAAATTCCGCGACAAATTTGTTATCGCTTTTCACAAGATCTTCAAAGCTGCCTTCGATCAGCACCCTGCCTTTGTGGAGCAGCGCGATGCGATCCGCGATCGTTTTTGCGCTTTGCAAGTCATGGGTGACTACAATCGAAGCCATGTGATGTTGTTCTTGCAGCTTGAGAATCAGCTCATCAATCTCGCCCGAGGTGATGGGATCGAGTCCGGCGGTGGGTTCATCGAGCAAGAGGATCCCGGGCTTGAGAGCCAGGGCGCGGGCCAGGCCCACGCGTTTTTGCATGCCGCCGGAAATATCGCTGGGCATTTTCTTGAGATCGCCTTCCATACCGACGCTGGCCAGAAGTTCTTTGACGCGGACGGCGCGTTCCGATTTCGTCATGTTGGAATGGCGCTTCAAAGGAAATGAGACGTTTTGCTCAACTGTCAAAGAGTCGTAGAGGGCCGCGTTTTGAAATAAAAATCCCATTGTTTTTCTGATCTGGTTCAACTGCCGAAGATCGAGGTGGGTGATCTCCTGCTCGTGGACGCAAATGGAGCCCGAATCCGGCTTTTGCAGGCCAATGATCAGTTTAAGCAGCACGCTCTTGCCAGTGCCGCTGCGTCCGAGAACGGCGAGAGTGTCGCCACTCTTCACGGTCAAATTAATCTCATCCAGGACGACCTGCTTCCCGAAGGATTTGTTCAAGCCGCGCAGAACTACCGCGTGTCCATCACTCTGGCCGGTGGGACTCTCCAGCGCCAAGGGAAATGCGCTTTCTTCGCGGCCAACCGAAATGGCTTGTTCGGGAAGCATCATGGAAAGAACACCAGGATCAGTTTCACCAAGACCACGTCGGCCAGAATGACAAAGAGCGAGGAGAGGACCACGGAACTTGTAGCGGAAAGCCCCACGCCGGCGGTGCCGCCTTTGGCGCGCATTCCCTGGAAGCAGCCAATCACGCCGATGATCAAGCCGAAGACCGCCGTTCTGAGGGTTGGCGCGAGAAAATCGCTGAAGCTGGTGCCTCCGAACCCTTGATGGATGAATTTTTGAAGAGAAATAGGGGCAGTCAAAGTATCCGCAACCCAACCGAAGAGCACACCGAAGAAGTCCGCGGCGAGCGTCAACAGCGGAAGCATCAAGATGCAAGCTACGATGCGGGTGACGGCCAAGTATCTGTAGGGATTTACGCCGGATGCTTCGATAGCATCAATTTGCTCGCTCACTTTCATGGAGCCTAATTCGGCCCCGATGCCGGCTCCCACTCTTCCGCTGACCACCAAGCCGGTTACAATCGGGCCCGTTTCGTGAATGATGGAAAACACGAGCGCGGCGGGGAGCATGGACTCGGCTCCGAATCGAACGAGGCTGCTGCGGCTTTCGAGAGAAAGCACGGCGCCGATGGCCGCACCCGCGAGCGCAACCAGAGGAAGCGATTTCGAGCCGATTTCGTCGAACTGCCGAATCAGCTCGCGCATTTCAAAAGGCCGGCGCACCGCGGCCCGCGCGACTTGCCAGGCGAAAAAACCCAGCTCTCCGAACCATTCCAGGAAGCCATTGAACGGGCTCCAGATGGAAGCGAGTGTGGCGCGCATCAGCGATGGGGTTTGCGGCACATCCTGGCTGATCAAGCGGTGGGGGATGCTTGCGTTGTGACTCACGGTCTTGTCCAGTCTCCTTAGTGGTTCGAAGTGCTCTCTGCCGAGTCCGCTCCCGGAGATCCCGGGCGATCCAGATGGCTGAATAGCGTGTGCGGTCCTCCATAGATAAATTCTTTCGCAATATTTCCGGCCATGAATGCGAGGAGTGCGTAGTTGCCCATGCGCAGTCCATCCTTGGCATCATAGCGGCCTGGATACCAGCCATAGACCGCTGTCATGGTGCCGGCATAGGGTGAAACGATTGCGGGGAAAGACAACCGGCGATGGCCGTCCCTACCGCGCCGTGCCGTCACCGTGGAGATCATGGCGTGGCCCATGCGTCGAAGAATCCCCGAGCATTCGCAGCGGTAATACAAGGTGTCTTCCCGGAAGGCTTCCGCCAAGGCATAACGCGTCGTCGTCGTGGCTAATGCGATACCGAAGTCCGAACCCACACGCTCGCCGTACGCTCCGAATCCCTGTCCCCACTCCGGAGGTGTTTTATTCGCTTGACTGACAGCACCGAGAAGCGCGGAGCCGACAATTGGATAAGGGCCGAAGGCATCGAAAACGTAGTTGCGAAGCTTGATTTTCTCTGATGGACGGCGGTACGTCAGATTCAAAGTTGAGGGCGCTGGCGAGGAGAAGGGCGTGGCGACATTGCCGGACGGATATACTCCGGCGGTGGTCTGCGCCATTCCGACCGGGGCGACCAGGGCCAAGACCGTGACGGCCACAAAAAGATACGAAACGCGCAACCGCTGCAGCATGTGAGATTCTCCTAACCTAAAATTTCGGTCGTGCAATCGAGGGTGGCCGAAGCAGTCAGCCAGAGGGAGACCAAAATCCGCAGAGTCACGAATATCACGCCGAGAGTGCGCTGTCTGTCCGAAAGAGGACACAAGACGGCCAGTGGCGGCGCGAGCGAAGCGTGCAAGAAAGCGCCGAAGAACTGAGGAGCGGCGTGCTGTCTGATTCAGGCGATGAAAACGAAGGTCCTATTCGATTGCGCGAGTGCTGACGAACCCTACGTGGATTTAGCTGCTTGAGTGCGCGGGGCAAAGAAGGAAAAATACGTTGAGCTGCGGTTTAATCGGAGACGGTTAGCTCGACGATGATGGCGGGAGTGATGCGCTGGCCGGCAAGAGGAGTTTGGTCGATCACGGCGGCGTGAGGCCATTGGGGGGCCGCGACGTGGTTCAGCTTGCTATGAAACCCCTCGGAATCGAGACGGCGCTGGGCGTCGGCTTCGTTCAATCCAACGAGATGGGGCATGACGTAAGCGGGTTCGCGCGGACCATCGGAAACGAGAACGTCGACACGAGGGCTGGCAGCGCCTGCGCCGGGAAGCGGGGTTTGGAGGATGACGGTGTCGGCGGGATCGTCGGACATTGTTATGCCAGAGACTTCGCCAACTTGCAGGCCGGCGCGGAGCAGCTCGATTCGCGAGGCGCGAAGGGAATTTCCTTCAAGCAGAGGAATTTGCAGCTGGCGCTGGCCAAGACTGAGGATGACATTGGCCTGCTGCGAAACTTTCATTAGCATGCCCGGCGGCGGGCTCTGGCGCACAACGACGTTAATAGGAAGTTCGCTGTAGATGCGGTCCGCGACGCGAAGGACGAGCCCGTGCGAGCGTAGCAGGCCATTGGCCTCCGAGACATTCTTGCCTACCAGATTCGGCATGTTCACTTCGCGGCCATGAATGGCGATGCGCATGGCAGTAATGGCACTAAGAAAAGCGGCGGAGGCCAGGATGAAGACGAGCAGCGCCATCCGGGTAGCCCATTCAAGCCGTTCTCGAAGAGTCATAAGAGTTGGCGGGTTCGAAGCCCAGGCTTAAGTGTAAAACTGAAGGCCTGAGTACGGAAACAGTTTCTAGTTTCTTAGCGGCGGAGACGCATATTCCGGCAACTTGTCTTTGCTGGTGTCCGCGCGCTTCACTTCGAGCTCGTCGAATAGGAGCGAGGGCGAAATGACCGTGGTGGGCACGCCGCCCGTGCGGTTGCTCACGAGCGGATCGTTGCCGACGGCAATCAAATCGCTGCGCAGGGCGCGAACATCGAGTTCATTGAAAACCGCGCCGCGCACGAGTTGTTCGTGGCCATCGGGGTATACGCGGTAGAGAAGACGCGGAGAATTGCCCGGGCCAAGCGTCTCGACGCGGTAAGCGTAAGGCATGCCTTGCGCGGTGACCATGTCCATTAGTTTTTTTCTGAGCGCGTCCGGCGATTGCGCTTCCGAACTTTTCAGCAACAGTACGCCGAGGCTCGGCGAGGGGAAAGAACCCGGGGCGGCGCGGCCGTGGCCATTCGAAAAGGGGAAGTCGCGGACCGGCTGGCGTCCGAGCAGATAATTATTGAGCGTGCCATTTTCGATCACGTTTACGGATTGCGCTTTTACGCCTTCGTTATCGATGTCATAGCTGCCGACAAGGCTGTGGCCTTCGAAATCTTTCAGAGTCGGGTCGTCGACGATGGAGAGGAACGCAGGCAGCACGCGCATTTTGTAGCTGGTGGCGAAAGCGCCGGTAGTGCGGTTAGGTTTGCCGAGTTGCGGCTTGCGGCCCACTACGTTGGAGCCGACGAGCGAGTCGATCACATCCGTTGCGGCATCCGGCGCGAAAAGCACGGGACCGCGGTATTCTTCCTCGACGATAGGAGCTTTGCGGAGAGCGACGACGGTTTCGAGGTCTTGTTTAGCTTCGCTCATCAGTTTTGCCCGCGACGGAAGTTCTTCCGCGCGGCCCACCATCCAATAAGGATTGCGGCTGAGACGCATGCCATCTTCGGCTTGCGCAGAGCCGTTCAATTGGACGTTATACGTGGTCTTGCTATTGCGCGTGACGGTGCCTTCGGAGTCGACAAAATATTCGTTGACGGCGGTGAACCGCGCTGATGCGCTCACGGATTGGATCTCGGGATACTGGCGATAAAGGTTGGTGACGTCCTCAAGAGTCTTTCCCCAAGCCTCTTCATCGACTTTGAGAGAAACGATGGGCTCCAGCGCGTGGACAACCGGCTCCTTGGCAAAATCAGGCACGGGATTGGGGTCGGCGCTGAAGCGCTTCATCTCAGCTTGTTTTTCCGCGAGGGCTTCTCCGGCGGCTTTATAAGCTTCGTCGGTGGTCAGCCAGATTTGATGGCGAAGAGCGATTGGATCGTTATCGAGCGGAAGAATGTTGGTTTCGCCCATGCCTTCGCCGAAGTAACTGTCCTGTGCATAGTCTCCGACGCGAACGACGACGCGAAGAATGCGGATGCGAACGCGCTGGTTTTCGCGAAGCGCACCGAAAGCGGCTTCGGCGTCGTAATCGTCAACGTCGTTCACGCGGTACTCGATGTAATACGGCGCCGGGATTTGATCGATTTTGAGCTGCGCTTTCGAGCGGTCCAGCTCAGTGAGAAGCGCGTCGAGCAAGGGATCTCCCTCGGCGGCCGGGTGCGGGACAGCTGCAGCGGACGGCCCAGGCTTTTCCCACAGGTGGTCACGTAGCCCAGTATGAGTTGCGGCGTGGAGCTGCGCGACGCCATAGAGCAATGTCGCCGCAACAAGAGATGCCGTGGATGTGCGGTGGATTTTCATGGCTTCACCGCCGGCTGGGATTGCGCATCTTTTGCAGAAGCCAGGTTTTCAAATCCGGGAGGAGGCAAGATGGGCGGCCGATCGTGAGAGTGCTGCCGCTTCTGCACTTCCATTTCGGAGAACAGCATGGCCGGAGCAACTGCTGAAACGGGTACCTGGCCGCTTTCCGCGCCGCAAACGCCGTTGAAGATGTGCTGTTTGTCGCCGGTCAACATAATTCGCGTGAGAGCTGCTAGCGGTGTTCCGACAATGTCCACGCCGCGGACGAGCTCATCGGGCCGTCCGTCCGCGTAAACTTTATAGACGATCACCGGCAGAACCTGGAAGGCTTGGGGGAGCGAGCGGGTTGTCAGAGTGAAGCCGCCCTGGATGTCGTCGAAATATAGGCCGTAAGGCTTGTTTTGTTTTTTGACTTCATCGATGAGTTTTTGGCGCATCTCGGATTCTGGAACGCTCAGTGTCGAAGTGACAATCAAATTGCCCTGGCGTCCCGTGGGCATCAACCCAGGCTGATCGCGGCCGTGTCCGTTGGACTTGCTGAAATCCTTGACGGGCATGCGCGACATAAGGAAATTCTTCAACACGCCGTCCTGGATCACGTCGACGCGCTGGGCAGGAACGCCTTCGTTATCGAAATCGTAGGAGCCAGCGAGTTTCACTCCATCCAACTCGCGAAGGGTGGGATCATCGGTCACGCTCAGGAATTTCGGAAGAACTTCCTGGCCGACTTTTTTCGTGAAGGTCTGGCCTTCGTCTTCATCGCGCTGGCGGTGGCCTTCCAGCCGGTGCCCGAGCACTTCATGGAAAAAAACGGCGGCGGCACGGCCACTCAAGAGTGCGGGACCGTCGTAAGGCTCTGCGACCGGCGCGGCTTTTAGAGCTTTCAGGTCATCGGCCATTTTGACGATTTTGGCGGAGAGGTCCGCTTCGCTAGGAAGACCGCTCGCCGAGGGAGCCTGAAAGGTTTCGACGCGGAGCAACTCCATTCCATCATCAGCGCGAGTTTGCGCTTCCATAATGAGGCGCGTGCTGGAGCCCGGAGTTTCAATTGCGCTGCCTTCGCTGTTCACCATGCGGGAATTGGAATCCGTGATCTGCAGAACGACGGTCGCAAAATAGACGTCGGGATATTTGCGGAAATTGGCGGACAGCCGGCGAATTTCATCGCTCCAGGCGGCGCGATCGAAGGGCGGAGGCGCGGCGGGATTGTCCAAGTGGATTTCGGGGACTTCTTTGGAAAAGTCCGGAGACTTGTCTTCCTCTTCCGCGCGAACGGCGGTGTTGGTTTTAACGTTCAGGAAAGCAGGGGCGGCGCGCTTATATTCGCGGTCGGTCAATTCCCAGAGCACTCGCGCGATGGCGTCCTGGTCATCGCCTAGTGGCAACGTGCCGGAGGTCATTCCGGAATAGCGGCTCTGCCCGTGCGTGTTGTCCAGAGCCGGCGTGCCGACGCGCATGGTTACATCCGCTTGGCGGCGCTTAAGAGAAGCGTCGGTCAGCAGACTGCCGTAAGCGCCGACGAGAACCACCAGATTCTGGTCATAGACGGTATAGCTCATGTAATAAGGAGCGGAGTCCGTTTTCCCGAGGTCCGTGGATGCGCGAGCAAGTTCGGCTTGCATGACCTTCATAACCGGATCGCTCACTGTTTTTGGAGTGGGCTTGTCGGCGGGGGGAGGCGAAGAAGTGTTGCCGGCCCCGAACGCGATGGGCAAAGAAACGAGCTGCGCGGCGAGAGCCCAGCAAGCGGCAAAGCGCAAGAATTGTTTCGAGCGAACGTGCAAGCTTCCGCTTGCGCGGAATGATTCCGAACTCTTCATGAGATTTGAACTCCTGAGGCGAATATCGCGTTCATGCGTGGATCAATTTTTGAGTATGCCTGAGCGATGGACCACACGCAAACTAGGTTTCGCCGAAGTGTTCGCCAGGAAGCAAGCGGGCGCCATGGAGAAACTCCGAGGCCGAAACTTGTTTGCGCCCCTCCAGTTTGACGTCGAGGAGCCGCAAATAGGTTGTGCCGCCGCACAGGATAAGCAAATCGTTGCTCTGGACAAGCAAAGAGCCCGGTGTCGAGCTTTGTGCTTCCCGCGCGATCTCTTCGGATAAATCGTTATACGCCGGCTCGCCCCCAATGTGGCAGTTCTGACCACGGAAGAGGGTGTAAGCGCCGGGCCAAGGGGCGAAACCGCGTATGCGATTGAAAATCTCCTGCGCACTGCGAGACCAGTCGATGAGGCCGTCCGTTTTTTTGAGCATGGGCGCGAGCGACGCTTGCTCATGATTCTGAGGCCGCGGCGGAATGGCCCCGGCCGTCAATCCTCGCAGTGTTTCGGCCATCAGAGGCGCGCCCAGCTCAGACATCCGAGCGGCAAGCTCGATCGCGGTTTCTTTCGGGCCGATTTCCATTTCCTTCTGGAGCAACATTTCGCCGGTGTCCATGCCCGCATCGATATGCATGGAAGTGACGCCGGTTTTTGTCTCGCCATTGACGATGGCCCAGTTGATCGGCGCGGCGCCGCGATACTTGGGGAGCAGGGAAGCGTGAAGGTTGATCCAGCCGAATTTTGGAATGGATAGAAGACGCGCCGGGATAATTTGGCCGTAGGCGATGATGACGATGACGTCGGGAGTAAGTTTCTGCAATAGCTCTTGAACTTCCGGAGCGCGGATTTTTTCAGGTTGGTGCACGGGAATGCCTGCGGCAAGAGCCGCATCTTTTATAGGAGAAAAGTTGAGTTCCTGGCCGCGGCCGCGAGGCCGGTCAGGCTGGGTAATGACTCCGAGGACATGAAAATCGGGTTGTTGTAGCAGATGCTTGAGAGAGGGTACGGAGAATTGTGGAGTACCGCAGAAAAGGAGCCGCAGCCGGCTTGCGTCTGAAGCTACCACTCGCCTTGCTTCTTGAGCTTTTTGATTTTGCGGCGGATGAGGTCGCGCTTGAGCATGCTGAGGTGTTGCAGGAACAGAATGCCGTTCAGGTGATCGATTTCGTGGCAAAAGGCCCGTGCGAGAAGATTTTCGCCGCGAATCTCGAACGGCTCGCCTTTGGCGTTTTGGGCGCGCACGGTGACGAACTGCGGGCGGATGACGTAGCCGCGAAAGCCGGGAATCGAGAGGCAACCCTCTTCTTCGCGAACTTCGCCCTCGGCATGGATGATTTCTGGATTGACGAGGACGATCTTGGCCTCGGGATTTTTTCCCGTGGTGACGTCGATGACGGTGAGGCGCAGGCTCAGGCCGATTTGCGGGGCGGCCAGACCGACGCCTTGCGCAGCGTACATGGAAGCAAACATGTCCTCGGTGAGTTGTTCGAGTTCAACGTCAAACTTTGTCACGGGCGGGGTTGGCTTTTCGAGAATAGGATCGCCGTATTTGACGATGGGATAGATTTTGCGAGCGGGCGCGGCAGTTTCCGTCGAGGCCGGGGCCGGAGTGATGACCGCTTCAGAACTCTTCGATTTGTCTGACATAGTTGTCGAAATTCCGCCGCATCTCGGAAAGGGAGTCTCCTCCAAATTTTTGCAGAAAAGCATCCGCTAATACAAGGGCCACCATCGCTTCGCCGGCGACGGCGCCTGCCGGGACGACACACCAGTCGGAGCGCTCATAGGCTGCTGAAACGGGCTCCTTGGTGACCATGTCCGCCGTGTGAAGGGCTTGGCGCAGCGTGGAAATGGGTTTCAAGTAGCCGCGAATGACGACGTCTTCGCCGTTGGTGATACCGCCTTCGAGGCCGCCCGCTCGGTTCGAGGATCGCCGAAAGCGATGCGCCGGCTTGTCATATGAAATTTCGTCTTGGACTTCGCTGCCGTAGGAGCCTGCTGCGGCGACGCCCGCGCCAATTTCGACGGCTTTGACGGCTTGCACGCTCATCAGCGCCTGGGCAAGCCGGCCGTCGAGCTTTTCGTCCCACTGGGCGTGGCTGCCGAGGCCCACGGGGACGTTGTGCGCGATGATTTCAAAAATGCCGCCGACGGTGTTGCCAGCTTTGAGAGCGGCATCGACCTCAGCCTTCATCTTTTCTTGGGCGGCAGCATCGACGCAACGCAAGGGCGAATCGAGATCGGCTGTGACGGCTTGGATTTCCTTCCAGGCCGCGGCGCGTTCAAGGCGCACGTGGCCCACTTGAATCGTGTGGCTGGCGATTTCCACGCCGAATTCGCGCAGCAGCAATTTGGCGAAAGCTCCGGCGGCCACGCGAGCTGCGGTTTCGCGGGCCGAGGCGCGCTCCAGCACATAGCGCGCGTCGTGAAAATTAAATTTTTGAGAGCCGGCGAGATCGGCGTGCCCGGGCCGCGGAGCTAGCAGTTTTCTTTCGTGGCCCGCGGATTCAGCGCTGGCTTCGACGGGCAGAATTTTCTCCCAGTTGGCCCAATCTCGATTCTCGATGCGCAGCGCGATAGGTGCGCCAATGGTCTGCCCATGGCGGACACCCGCAAAAATATCGGCGCGATCTTTTTCAATTTTTTGACGGCCGCCGCGCCCGTAGCCAAGCTGTCGCCGGTGCAACTCGTGATTGATAAAGTTCAGATCGACGGGCAGCGACGCGGGCAAGCCAGAAACAAACGCAAGTAGCGCCTGTCCGTGCGATTCACCCGCCGTATAGAACTTCAACATCTGCGCGAACATCCTCACTCACTTAAAAACTTAGGGCAGTGGAAACAAGCAGTGTAGCCGCGGTTGTGCCGCGCGTCCAGCGAGTCAGAAGGTCGTCGGAGGTCAGTTCCCGGTTGGTACGTTGACCACGCACTGATTCTGTTAGCTGCTTGGAAGCTGCGTCTTAAGTGAGGCCCTTCCCGACGCTACGGCAGGCTAAAATCGTTTCGGAGCGCCAGAATCGTGAGCTCTCAAGAAAAGTTGCTTCCCGCAATTGCCTCTCTCGTCGTGCTTCCTCCCTGGATATGGCTGGCTGTGCGTACCAAGAATTGCCTGCAGGCTATTACAGCGCACAGCATTCCTTTTCCGAAGCGCACGATTTGGTTGATTAAAATGCTGGCTCTTATAATAGGAGCCGGGGGAGTCCTCGGAGCCGCACCTGAGCTTGGGATGCCGTGGCTCGTTGCCATTATGCTTTCCTCGACAGTGGTATTCTTCGCGGTCAGAGAGCGTGTGCAAGAAGTCGTCCCGCCCAAGCCAGTCCAAGATTATTCTGCTTATCAGGCGTCATGGCGACAATATCGGCAATTGCGAAGTACTTACATGTGGTCTTGCACGTGGTTCGGTGCCATAGGGGTAGCGCTGATTTTGGTAGCGGCATTCGCCGACAGACTTCCGAAGACTGTCCAGATTGGTCTATTTCCTCTTTGTCTCGTTGCGGCGATTGCCGCAATAGCCGTGATGAGCTACAGGCAGTTAAAGTGGCTTCGCTGGCCGTGTCCGCGTTGTGGATGTGCTTTCCGTGGCCTCTGGAGACCGTGGCTGCCTAGAAACTGCGTCTACTGTGGATTGCCGAGGGAGGGCAACGCCATTGATTTTTCGCATGCCAACTCTCGGTAGGCTTCCCTACCGGAGACAGACTCAACGCGGAGTGGTCAATTCCAGAAATTCGACGCGGTTGCCCCAGGGATCTTCGGCGTAGAAGCGCCGAGAGCCGGGCAGGGAATCGTCTTCGGTGATTTTAGCGGCGTGGGCTAGTAGAGATTCGCGGAGCTTGGCGAGGTCGGACACGGCGAAAGCAGGGTGAGCCTTCTTAGCGGGCTGGAAGTTGGATTCGACGCCGACGTGGAGCTGCTGTTCACCGCACTGGAACCAGCACCCGCCGCGGGCGCGCAGGGAAAGTGGCTTTTCGATTTCGCGCAGACCCAGGAGCGATCCGTAAAATTCGCGAGCGGCAGCCTCGCAGCCTGTCGGCGCTGCAGTCTGGATATGGTCGATGCATGAGATTAGGGTGTCCATCTTTTATTAGATGACTCCAGTCATAGAGTAACTCGGGCATGCGACGATTTGGGTAGAGTCTGATTCCGCTTTAGAATGCCAAAGTTTCAGCAAACCAGATGTTTCGCGATCTGCGTGTTCAGCTGACAGTTTACTTGACGTGTCTGTGTCGCGCGGTTAGGCTTCCGATTCAGGATTTTTGCCGCGGAATTCGGCGGGGCGCCGGCAAAACAGGGACTCGTGGCAGACACACCTCTCGAAGTCACTGATCGTGAACCCAAGACGGAGGAGTCTTTCACCGTCGTGGGAGTGCTGGTTAACGCGGCAAAAAATGCGGTGGCGGACGTCCAGGACTACGCCGTGCTCTGTGGCCGCACGCTCTACGCTATCTTCACGCCACCTTATTACCTCCAGGACATTTTGCAGCAGATGGACAACATAGGCGCCGGCTCGCTGCCGATCATTTTGCTCTCAGGGTTTTTCATTGGAGCGGTGATGGTGTTGCAGACGGGCTCGCAATTTACTCGTTTTGGTCAAAGCTCGCTGACCGGCGACGTGGTGGCCATCGCGTTGGTGCGGGAATTGGGGCCGTCACTGACGGGATTGCTGGTAACAGGCCGTTGCGCGACGGGAATTGCCTCGGAGCTAGGGTCGATGCTGGTTACCGAACAAGTAGACGCAATGCGCGCCATGGGGACGGATCCCATCCGCAAGCTCGTCGCCCCCAGGGCAATTGCCACGATTCTGACGCTGCCGCTGCTAACGGCGATGACGGATTTTATGGGCTTGCTGGGCGGATGCGTCGCTTCTGTTTTTTCGCTGCGACTCAGCGCGATCGAGTTCTGGCGCCGAGCGATTGACGCCTTGGATTTCGCGGACTTGATGCAGGGTTTTACGAAGCCGTTCTTCTTTGCGTTTATCCTCGCGACCATCGGCTGTTACAAAGGCCTCACCGTGCGCGGTGGCACGCAGGGTGTCGGGCGGGCCACCACGCAAGCCGCGGTGCTCTCTTCCGTGATGATCATTGTGGCCGACGCATTCCTCACCAAAGTGGCGTTGTTTCTCGCGGACAAACTTTTCTGAGGGCTCGGCGATCCCGATGACGCCTGCAGCCGCGCCGCGTTTCCTGCTCGGCGCGACAGCGGAATTGCCGCTATAATGGCGGGCACACCCGATGCCTCGCCTCGTCACATCGAGTCCGGATTCCAGACCCGCCATCACATTTGAGAATGTGCGCATCGGCTTCGAGGAAGGCGATATTCTGCGGGGTGTGTCGTTTCAGGTGCAGGAACGGGAGACGCTGGTATTGCTGGGAGAAACGGGCACCGGGAAAACGCTCTCTTTGAAATTGGCTGCAGGATTACTCCGGCCTTCCGAGGGTCACATCCAGGTGCTGGGTAAAGAGCTTTCCAGCATGAAAGAGCGCGAGCTGCTCGAATTTCGGCGGCACATAGGATTTGTCTTCCAAGAAGGCGCTCTGTTCGATTCCATGACGGTTGGCGACAACGTAGCCTACCGGTTGCTGGAAGACGGAGTGAAGGACCACGAAGTTGAGCCGCGAGTGCTCGAGGTTCTGCGATTTGTTGAGCTGGAGCATACGGTGGACCTGTTTCCGTCAGAGTTGTCCGGCGGAATGCGGCGGCGCGTTTCGATCGCTCGAGCGCTGATTAATCAGCCGCCCATCGTGCTGTATGATTCGCCGACAGCGGGGCTCGATCCCGTTACGTCGCAAACCATCATCACGCTGATCTTGCGGCTGCGCGACGTGTATGGCGTGACCGCACTGCTAGCGACGCAGCGGCTGCAGGACGGTTTCGCGCTGGCCAATTTCAGATTTGACCCGGCGGCGAAGAAGGTAGTGCATAGTGTTTCCAACGGGGATGCATCCGCGGGAGCCAAGATGGCGGCGACGCGATTTCTGGTTTTGCGCGATGGCGGGGTTTATTTCGAAGGCGGGCAGGAAGAGCTTGCGACGACGAAAGATGAATATCTGAAACGGTTTTTGGTGTGAATGGCCGGTAGTTCTTCGGGAGAACGAAAGGGAGGAAAGAAAAAATGGCGCAGCGCAAACAATTGACATGGACGGAACTGCGCGTGGGGATCTTCGTGTTGGTGGGTCTCTTGGTTTTGGCCGCCGGCATTTTCTACGTGACGGGCGCGGGAACGCTCGGGCCCAAATACCGGCTTGTTACTTATCTTCCCGACGTGTCGGGCCTGGCCAACGGCGCACCTGTGCGTCTGGACGGCGTGGAAATAGGAAACGTCGAATCCATTAGGATTGCTCCGCGCACAGGAAACGTCGCGCAGGACAGATCCAAGAATATCGAGGTCGTCATGCGCGTGGCCAAAAAATATCAAGAGGACATTCTCACCGACTCGGAGGCCAGCCTGATCACCGAAGGGTTGTTGGGCAACGAATACGTCGAAATAACTCGGGGATTTACCGGCACCAAACTGACGGACGGACAGGAAGTGCATGGCTCCTCGGGGCTGGCGCTGAAGGAGGTGATGGCCCGTGGAGCCGACATGCTTCAAAACATGCAGGCCCTCTCGGACACCGTTCAGGAATTGGTCAACGGCGTGAAAGAAGGCAAAGGCACATTAGGCAAGCTGATGACTGATCAAGAAGCCTACAACCATCTGAACAGTATTCTGGCCAAGAGCGACGCCATGATCGCGAATGTCCAGGCCGGCCAGGGCACGATCGGAAAACTTGTGGCTTCGGACGAAATGTACAACAAAGTGGACAAAGGATTGGACAACGTAAACGTGATTCTGACGGATGTGCGTTCGCAGAAGGGCACAATCGGAAAATTGCTCTACGATCCGTCCCTCTACGATGAAGCAAAGCAAGCCGTAACGAACGGCAATGCCATGATCGGCGACGTTCGCGCAGGGAAGGGAACGCTGGGCAAGCTCGTGACGGACGATACCCTGTACAACAAGCTCCGGGAAACCACCGACAACGTGGCCACCGCTACCGCCAAGCTGAACGATAACACCACCACGGTCGGCAAACTTTTTTCCGATCCAAAACTTTACGACAGCGTGACCGGACTCACGGGAGATTTGCGCTTGCTTATCGGAGATTTCCGGCAGAATCCGAAAAAATTCTTGCGCATCAAGCTCGCTGCGTTCTGAGTTGACTTTCAGCGCACTTTGCCACGTACGGCGGGGTGTGTTGTAATGAGTTTGTAACAATGCGGGCTTACGCTCAGTTGCCGGGTCGGTTCCACTAAAGAGATTCATGGAAAATCAGGACATCGCTCAAAAGTTGCCGCGGACGGAAGCGGGCAAATCCACACTTCCGCAGCCGGGGAAGCCGGTTCCGAGCCGCGCATATCCCGGCGCGCTCATCGTCGTGGAAGGAACGGACGGGTCCGGCAAGAGCACGCAGCTGTATTTATTGAAACGCTGGCTGGAAATTGGCGGCTACCGGCTGCATTTCACGGAGTGGAATTCCTCGCCGCTGGTGAAGTCCGCGACGCGGCGCGGAAAACAGCGGCGGCTGCTCACGCCGACCACCTTTTCGCTGCTACATGCAGCCGATTTCGCGGATCGCTGCGAGCGGCAAATCATGCCGTTGCTGCAAGGCGATTATTTGGTCCTCGCAGACCGTTACATTTACACGGCATTCGCGCGCGATTCCGCCCGCGGGTGCCCCGGACGATGGCTCAGGAATCTTTACCGCTTCGCGCCCGTGCCGGACATCACTTTTTATTTTCGCGCGCCGCTGGACGTTGCCGTGCATCGCATCCTCAGCGGGCGCCCCAAACTGAAATACTACGAAGCGGGAATGGATATGGCGCTGTCGTATGACAGAGCGGAAAGTTTCCGGCTGTTCCAGGCGCGCATCCTTGAGGAGTACGACAAGATGGTGGACTCGGACAATTTCGTCGTGCTGGACGGGACGCTTCCCGTGAACAAGCTGCAAAAGCAGATGAGAGATATAGTGGCTTCGAAAATCGATTTGAAACGTTTCGCGCCACGGATTCCGGCTCCGGAGTAAGCATGCCCGATCAGGAAAAAGAGAAAGATAAACCGAGCGCACCGGCCGTTATTTCCACGGAGACACCTCAGCCGCTTCAGCCGCCTGCTCCGCCGCCCGGAGTTAAGCCAGCTGTGCCCGGCGAAGACGGCGCAGCGCAGTTCTTTTATGGAGAAGCGCTGGTCGGTTTTGATCCCAGCGAAATCACGGGGAATTTGATCGTAATTGAAGGGATGGATGGATCAGGGCGCTCGACGCAAATCGCACTTCTGCAGGAATGGCTTGAATCCGAAGGGTTCGCGGTCCAGACGAGCGGATTGCGCAGGTCGAACCTCGTTGGACGCGACATCGACGAACTGCTCGCGAAAAACGCGGTGACGCGGCTGACGTTGGCGTTGATGTACGCGACGGATTTTTTTGATCAAGTGGAGCATCGGATTTTGCCGGCGTTGCGTTCGGGGACGGTAGTACTTGCGGACCGTTTCATTTTCACGCTGGTAGCGCGCGGCGTGGTGCGGGGCATCAACCGGGATTATCTGAACGGTCTTTACGCCATGGCGCTGCGCCCGCATTTAACCTTCTGGCTGAATGTGCGTCCAGAAACGGCGTTTGCGCGCGAATTCAAGAAAGCGCAAGCCATCAGCTACTGGGAAGCCGGGCGGGACATGTCACTCTCGCACGATTTGTACTGGTCTTTCATCCGCTACCAAACGATGATCAAACGCGAGTTTGAAGTAATGGCCAAGCGGCACTCGTTCATCGAGCTGGACGGAGAAGCCAGCGTTTCCGCCGTCAACAAACAGCTACGCCAGCGAATTGGCGAACAATTGGGGATTCGCGCGACGAAGTACACGCCCTCCGCCGCGCTCGCGCATCTCTGGCGGTAAATTCCGAAATGTCCGACCCGGTTCACATTGCCGCCATCGACGCGGGTTCGAATGCGCTGCGCCTCGCGGTGGCGAGGGCCTATTCGGCGCTGGATATCGAGCCGCTGGTGAACGAGCGGTATTCGCTGAGGCTTGGCGAAGGCGTTTTCTTGCGGCACCGCTTCAGCGAAGAACTTTTCAAGAACGGCGTCAAGGCGTTCCGGCACTTCCACGAAATCATGGAGGAGTTTGGGGTCACGCGCTATCGCGCCGTGGCGACCAGCGCTTGCCGCGAAGCACGCAACCGGGAGGCATTCCTCCGGCGGATCAAACAGAAAACGGGAATCGCGTTGCAAGTAATCAGTTCCGCGGAAGAGTCGCGGCTTGGACGCGTTGCCGCGCTGGCAGCGCTAGGGCCGGAATCGCCTCCCCGCTGCATTGCCGATTTGGGCGGCGGGAGCCTGGAGCTTAGCATTCTTCGCGATCACAGCGTGGAGCTGGGCGCGCAACTGCCCGTGGGTACAGTTCGGCTGATGAGCACGCTGAATATCCGCGGTGTCATCCGTCCCTTGCAGGCGGAGCAGGTGCGCAGGTACGTGCGTGCCCTCTTGGAATCGCGGCTGCCTTCGCGGCCGAATCTGGGCGAGCAGATAGCGGTGGCCCTCGGCGGAAACGCGGAGACTTTGGCAAACATTGCGCCTGGGCCGCGGCTTCATGGATTGCAGACGCTCGAGCTTTCCTTGCTGCGGGAGCGGCTGCCCGATCTTCTGAAGCGCGATGTTCGCGAGAGGATGAAGAGCTACGCGATTCGGCGAGACCGCGCGGACGTGGTCGGCATTGCAGCGATTACCTTCATCGCGCTGGGGCGTTACTTGAACATACGAAATTTTTCCATTCCCGGCGTGGGACTTCGGGAGGGATTGCTCCAGGAGATTGCGCGCGAAGCGTTCTCCCGGACGGAGCCTCACCGCTATGACGCGGCCGCGCGACAATTGCTGGTGGGAACACGGAGCTATGCGCGCCGCCTGCAAAAAGATCAAACGCACGCGGAACACGTCCGTGAACTGAGCATATTGCTGTTCGACCAGTTTCAGCCCGTGCACCATCTCCCCGCGCAGTCGCGTGTGCTGCTAGAGGCTGGCGCGCTTTTGCACGATACGGGACACATGATTAGCCATCGCGGGCATCACAAGCACGGCGAATATCTGGTGATGAACGGCGATATCCCGGGTTTGGAAGGGCGGGATCGCGCCATCGTCGCGTCGCTGGCGCGTTATCACAATCGAAAATCGGAGCCAGCCGGGCACCACACGGCGTACTCGTCTCTGAATAACAACGACAAGCGGATTGCGCGGCGTCTTGCGTCGATTTTAAGAATTGCCGAGGCACTGGACCACTCGCATCGGCAACGTGTGATGCAGTTGCGCGCGGTGTTTCAAGGCGGAGCGGTGGGGCTGCAAGTGACCGCGCGAGGCGACGCGGCGGAGGATTTGCTGGACGCCAACCGCAGCGCGGAACTTTTTGAGAAAGAATTTCACGTGAGGCTCTATTTCCGGCAGACTGCTTCGTAGGAGACGCAGCGCCGAGTTTTGCTCCGGCCTCGGCGCGATTACATTTAGATTTGTGAGGGGGGAATCCGCTGATGGAACTGTACATCGTGCGTCACGGCATCGCCATCGATCGAGAAGATCCCAAGTGCCCGCCCGACCCCGAAAGATACTTGACGGAAGAGGGCATTGAAAAAACCAAGCGAGTGGCCTCGGGGGTCGCGGTGGTTTGCGCTTCGCCGGACTTGCTGCTTTCGAGTCCCTACGTACGGGCAATGCAGACGGCGGAGATCTTCGCGACGGCGCTGGATTATCCGAAACAGAAAATCCGGCGCACGGATTTGCTGCTGCCCGGGGCGGAGCCGACGCTGTTTTTTCGCGAACTGGTGAAGGATAAGCAAACCTCTACGCTATTTATTTTTGGACATGCTCCGCAGTTGGATGACGTCATTTCGACGGCGCTGGGATTGAAGCATCACATTACAACTCTCAAGAAGGCCGGAGTCGCGTTGGTAGAGTTGAAGCGTGTTTCACCGCCTAGCGGGCAATTGGTGTGGCTGGCGCCGCCGAAACTGCTGCGCCGGGCAGGGAAGTAGTAGCCTTTACTAGGTCGAGTCGACTAAGCAGTTGCGACCGCGACCAGCGGCGGCTCGGATTTGGCTTCGGGAAGAGCGGCGGCCGCTTCAGGTTTCGGAGCGGCTTTGAGGATGAGGGGCTTCTGTAAGGCGAATTCGAGGAGATGTTTGGCAGCGGCGAGACGAGCGGCACTTTCCGCCGTGTCTGCGAGTCCGGGGATAGTTAAGACGATAGCCTCAGCTGATTTTTCTGAGCGGAGTCCAATAGTGCGTTCGATGCCGCATTTTCGCAGGGCGCGCGCAAGACGCAGGACGCCTGCCAAGGCGCGAACGGAGGCCCGGTCTTCCTCTGAGAGTTTGGCAAAGCCGTTTTTCGGCTTGGGTTCCGCCCCGCGGTGAAAACGAATCGCCCACGTCATCAAATCCCATTCTTCCGTAGTCCAGTTGGGGGGAATCCTGAGCCCAAGTAGGTATTTGCGAACTTCCTTCGAGGACAGGCGTTGATCTCCAACACGGGCGATGCCATGTAGCTTTGCGGCTGCCTCCATGATACGGCGCATGTTTGGTTCGTGAAACGCCGGCGCGGCTTGTACGCGGCGAAGCAGGTCAAACACGCGCATCGCGAGGCGCGAGATCGGAGCTGTTCGGCGCGAGTGGGGGTCAGCGGCGCGAGCCGTAGCGCGAATCCGGGCGGTTGCCGCCGCTTCCAAACCCCGGCCGTGTGGCAAATTGTGGCGCCACGCGTGCCAAAGGCTGGTTTTGCCGAGGGTGAGCTGGCGATATGTTTCGATGCGATCGTGTCGCTCGCGCGAGATTTTTTCGCGCCAGATTTTTTGAGCTTCAAGAGCCTGCGGCGATTCGGAGAAATTGGCGTCATCCAGCATTTCAGAGAGCACATCGAAATCGTGGACGTCGCCCAGGAGGTCTTGAAGACGTTTGAGATTTTCGTTCCAAGCAGCGTAGTGCTCCGGAAGGAGTCCTTCGAGTGTGTAGCGGAATTTTTTCAAACCAATGCGCAGTGCGTGCCATGGCTTGGGTTTTTCCGTCCGCAACGCGTGGTTGTGCAATTCCTTTGCTTCTTCAAAGCGCTCGAGAGCCAGGCACTCGGCCGCGAGGCCTCCGACAGGAACCAGCCGGACACGACGGCGCAGGCGGCGCTCAAGACGAGTCCAGTCCTTTTTCTCGAACTTTGAGGCTACACGCAGCGCGGATTCCGAAAGCTGCTTTTCGTCTGCTTCGAGGGAAACGAGAAGCTGCGCTCGCACCGGGTCATTGTCTATGGGCCCAGCGCCAAGCTTCTTAATCCATTCCTGTATCACCTGCGCGTCGCGGAGAGCACCGAGAGCTCGAAATAGCCTGCGGGCGACTTTGCGCATTTCCCGCCACGCCGGGTCGGGGTCGACTTCTTCCATCGCGAGAGCCAAGGAGCGGCATCGGCGAATCGCAACGCGAAGGTCGTGAACGGTGTCGCGATCAGGCGATACATGGAGGCCGCCGAGCTCTTCGCAAACGCGGTTCATCCAGTAGGCGAGGCCGCGATGTTCAGGCCGTGAGCCTGGAGGAAGAAGAATAGGAAACGGTAGCCGCACAGCGGTCAACGAAAGGGGTGACCGCGAAGCGGTCATAGAGTTAGGCGACCGCGAAGCGGCCGACGGGGTAGCCATCGAATGCCTCGACTTCAGAAACCGTCCGTTTGCTTCCGGAGGGCCAGGAGCCCCTGACGAACGGGGGCTATAGAGTAGCGCCAGGTCGCATCCGAGTCCAGTCGAGGGCACGCGGCCAGAGGTCGGGCAACATGCGAAGCAGCAGGGCGCCCATGAGCAAGGTCATGCCGGCGGCGATCAAGAAAACGCGCGAAGGATCGGGATGGCCGAGGCGGAGCATGGCGAACTGCGCTAGGGGTTGCAGGGCGACGCCGACGAAGGAAAGTAAGTTGGCGACGGCGATGGCACGGCCTTTTTCTTCAGGCCGCGGGCGCTGTTGGATGAGGGCGTTCACGGGCACGACAAAGAAGCCTCCAGCTATGCCGAGAAATGCCAATTGTACGAGGACGGTCGTGTAGCTGATGCCCGGCCGGGAAAGCAGAGCAGCCATTAAGAGTATGCCGCCTAATCCCGGAAGGATCATGCCAGGCTCGATCTTTTTTCCGGAAGCAAGGCCGGCTAGAAAGCTGCCAATCCCGATGCCAAGACTGAGCGCGGCGAGAAGATAACTGCTGTGCGCGTCGTCCACGTGAAGGATGTCCGTGGCGTAGAGGACGATGTTCAGCAGGAGCAGGGAACCGAGAAACCAGAAGAAGGTGTTGGCGACCACAGCGGTCCAAAGAGTTTTGTCGGCTTTCATATGGCGGATTTCGTGGAAAAATTCGGCCGGCACGTTCCAATCGAAGCGGCGGGCGGGGTCGGCGGCGGGTACTTTGGTGATGCCGAGGCTGCTGAAGAGACCAACAATGGTGAGAGCGAGAAAGATGATCCCGGACCACACTTGTCGGCCATGAAAGTTTTGCGCGAGAAAGCCTCCGGCGAGAGCGGCAGTGATGGCGGCGAGCAGAGTACCGAGTTCAATGATGCCGTTGCCCCAGCTTAGTTTGGCGAGGGGCAGCAATTCGGGGAGCAAGCCGTATTTGGTGGGGCCGAAAATTGCGCCTTGGGTGCAAGCGAGGAACAGAGCGATTCCCGCGATGTCCAGCCGATTGCTTGTCAGAGCGTAGGTTGCCAAACCCATGACGCCAAGCTCGAAGACTTTCGTCCAGAGCGTGACGCTGCGCTTGCTGTACTTATCGGCGAAATAGCCGCCGGGAATGGAGAACAACAGAAAGGGGATGGCGAAGAGGAGCGGGACGACGAGAACAAACCACAGATCGCGCTGTTCTTTTGAGAGTGCGGAGTCGAGTACCAAAAAACTTACAAGCCATTTGAGGGCATTGTCGCTGAATGCGCCCTGGAACTGCACGACGATGAGCGCCCAGAAGCCGCCGAGGCGCGGCGATTGAGATGAAAACTGTGCGTTGGATTCGTTCGATGATGATGTTGGCATGGAAGGGCGGAGTTTATCGGCTCGCCGTGCGGCGGACAAGTGGAGATACCCGCTCTCGCTGAAGGACGCGGGGCGGGGTTGCTATGTGCGCTGAACCGGTCTGCGAACTCGACGGTTCGCGGCAGATTAGCGTAAGTATCGCGCACCCGTTTAGAATGATTAAGAGGAGATGCGAATAGCGCATGAGATTGAAATTGCCTCCGGGCTCGTTTAAAGCGTATTTGTTCGATTGCGACGGAACGATTGCTGATTCCATGCCACTTCACTATGTTGCATGGAAGAAAGCGCTAGGCGAGTGGAACTGTGAGTTCGCGGAAGAGCTTTTCTACGCTTGGGGTGGCCGGCCCACGCCGGAAATCATTTCCACGTTGAACGAAACGCATGGACTGCGCATGCCCGTGGACGACGTGGCGCGCAGGAAAGAAATCCTGTATTTCGAGTTGCTGCCCGAGCTCAAAGTCATTCCCGAAGTGTTGGAGCATATCGAAGCGCAGCACGGGAAGATTCCCTTTGCGGTGGTGTCGGGGAGTGCCAGGGACTCGGTGACGGCCTCGCTTGAGATGCTGAAGCTGCTCGACAGATTCGACACTTTGGTTTGCGCGGGAGAGTACAAAAAGAGCAAACCCGATCCGGAAGCCTTTCTGTTGGCCGCGTCAAGACTTGGAGTGGCCCCGGAGGAGTGCTTGGTTTTTGAAGATACGGAGATGGGGATTCAGGCAGCGACTGCGGCGGGAATGGCCTCGGTAAGAGTGCCTCCGCCGTGGGACAGACACATTTCTTAATAAGTTGATGGGGATGCGCCATGGTTGGGTGGATTTCCGTTGGATGGGTTCGTCGGATAATTGGGCTGTTGCACTTTGGGACAGCGCAGTACGTTTGTACTATCGGCATCGCTGTTAGGGCCTGCGACAATTCATTGTTGTCTGGGCCGTTGCGTGTACGGCTCTCCGCAGCCTGATCTTTTATTGAACTTGCGCCGCCCTCCGGCGCACGAGGGACAACCCTATCGTGTCTTCCGCAGCGGACCTTCGGTCCTCGACAGACTCGCCCTCGGCGAGAGGCTCGAAAACTTCTGTTGTAAATCGTCCGGCGAATTCCAGGTTAAATGCGGTGGATCGTGAAGTGGCGATCATCGCTACGGGCGCGCGGGCCGGGGAGAATGGCGGGAAGCGCGAGCTGTTCACGGAAGAGACGACCACGGCTTTGGTATTTGAAACTGGCGGAGTGCTGCGACTCTCCGCGGCGGTAGCTACCGGCCAGCTGCTGTTTCTCACTCACAAGGAAACAAAGCGCGAAGTAGTGGCACATGTGACGCGCAAGAGCGCTTTTCGGCCGGCGGTTTGTTACGTCGAGGTGGAATTCAGCGAGCCCTCACCCGGGTTCTGGGGCATCGACTTTCCCAAAACGCCCGCTGTGGCTTCGGCGAAAGCCTCGCAAAAAACAGCTCACGAGTTGGCCCAGGTGGAAGCGGACCTGCTCGCTGGCGAAGAGAACGAGCTGACTTCCGCTCCCAGCGAACAGGAAATCTCGGCGCTGAAGGACGAAGTGGAAGTGCTCCGCGAGCAGTTGAAATTGATGCAAACACAAATCGTGTCGGGGAATTCCGCTGACGCCACGGTGGCTCCAGAAGTTCCTCTCGCTGCCGCCCCCGCACCTGCTCAATTTGCTTCCCAGACTCCGGTGCTTCCGCAGGCACCCGGTGAACAGTTGCTGAATTTGCTCAATGCGGCCGGCGAGGTGCGGCAAGTATCTGCAACGGAAGCGTCTGGCGCACTCGCGAGCGCTCATGGTGCCGTTGCCTCCGCTTCCGAGGAAAACGATTCTGGCAAGCCGTCGTTTTCCGGGCAAGATCTCCTGCCAAAGCCTGCTCTGGATTTCAAAGGCACTAAACCGCTCGCAAAGCGAGATTCGAAGCCCGAGCAGACCCTCGATACCAACGGCCGGAGTGCTGCGGTACGCAAGGACCTGCTTTTTGCCGCGTTTGTGATCATTACCGCAGCTGCGGCGTGGTACCAGAATTTGCTTCCGGGGCTGGCGCAGCGAAAGGCAGTTTTTCCCCAGGCGATTTCCGCTGTTGACGGGCATCCTTCTTCCCACATGCCCTCAAAGACGGCGAACTCCCCAACGGATACAGGCAAGTCCCTACAGACAAACAACGATGCGTCAACTCCGCCTGGGGCAGGCGCACAGGATACGTCACAACCCGCCGCGGCAGGAGCAGAGAAGCCATCCACAAGTCGCGCGAGTGAGACGCCGGCTGCGGTGAAAGCAATGGCTGACGCGGGAGTGGAAGCGCTGGTGGTTAAGAAAAATCCAGAGGAGGGTGGTTCGGCGCGAAAGGGATCTGTGCTGCCTTCAACCGACGACGTGGCTGTTTCCGATGCGCAGCCTTCCGACGGAGTCACGATCGTCCCGCCGAAATTGATCAAATCCGTCCTCGCGGTAGCTTCGCCGGGCTCATTACCGGTGTTTGCCGAAGGCGCCGCGGCCATTGTCACGTTCGACGCGCTAGTGGATACATCCGGCCATGTGAAATCCATGAAAGCGCTTTCGGGGTCTCCGTCCTTACAAAATGCAGCCATGGCAGCGCTCAAGCAGTACCGATATGAGCCGGCGAAAAGGCGCGGGAAGCCAGTCCCCGCGCACGTAACGGTTACGATCAAATTCTTGTTCGAGCCGTGACGTTCTTTTAACCGGTCTACGAAGGGGATGTTCTACGCTGCGATTGTTTTTTGCGGGCTAAGTCTAAGCGCTTGTGCATCGTCACGCCAAACGTCACGCGTTAGAAGAAACCGTCTATTTGATCTGCTGGTCTTCAGATAATGCCTGGTTGATGCTCTTCAACTTCTGAAATCCGTCTTTAACCACCGTGGTCTTGATGTTGTCCTTTGTCACCATTGTGGGTTTCAGCAGAATCGCGGGTACATTCGTCTTGCCGTTGTTAACGGTCCTGTCCGCGCGTGTCTTCTCGCCCTTCGCCAGGCGAACGGCTTCCTCCGCGGCGACTGTCGCTTCATTTTCCACCGGCTTGTACACCGTCATGCTTTGCACGCCCTGAGCAATGCAGATGACCGCGGCCAGATCCGCATCCTGACCGGAAACCAATACTTTGCCGGCGAGATTATGTTCGCGGAGCGCCTGGATCGCGCCGCCCGCCAATCCGTCATTGGATGCGAGCACGGCGGCGATGTTGCCTTGCGAGGAATCAATCGCTTTGAGCATGAAAAGGTACGCTTCCGAGGGCAGCCAGTCTTTGGTGTAGGCATCGGCGATCACCTTGATGTCGCCGCGATCGATATAGGGTTGCAAGACTTTCATTTGCTCATCGTGGAGGATCTTTGAGCCTTCGTCATTTGGAGAACCCGCGATCAGAACATAATTGCCTTTGGGCGCATGTTTCGTCAGATATTCCGCCTGCATCCAGCCGGTCTCGATCCGGTCAAAACTCACGTACAGATCGACATCGCTGTCCAGGACCAGGCGATCGTAACTGACCACCTTAACGTTCGCCGACTTCGCGGCGTCCACCATCCTGCTGGCTTTTGTGGTATCGCGGGGCATTAACACCAGCACTTTGATGCCAGCCTTGATCATGTCCTGCACCTGCTGGAACTGACGAGCGCTGTCTCCGCTGGCGTCGGCGGAGATCACTTCCGCACCTAATTCTTTTGCTCGCGCTTCAAAGGAATTCAAGTCCGTCTGCCAGCGCTCTCCCTTCATGTCTTCTATGGAGAAGCCAATTTTGGGTTTGTTCACGCCCTGCGCGCGGGCGAGTTGTCCGCTGAAGGCCACCATGAATATGCCGCAGAGAACTGTCAGGCTGCGTCGGGCTTTTGTCACGAGATCATCCTCCGAATTTCTGCCGAACATTTTTGCGCCGAACTTTTTCTGTTGCACTTTTTTCTGTCGAACAGGGCAGAACCTGCCGAAATCTGGCGATGCTTCCGCAAAAGGATGCCTTCTGCGAAGAATCGAGCGATGCCTGCCTTCGTTGTCCCGATGTTGAATCGACCGTGGGCTTGGTGCTCAATGTTTTCGATTTGCCGCTTAAGCGCGGCGCTACGTCGATCACGCGCAATCAAAGTGATTCCGGTGCAGCTCTGTCCCCGTTCAGTAATTAGTTGCGACTAAAACGATGCCGCTGCAACCACGGCGCCGCGCCTGGATATTTTTGTCTTGGTCAGTATCGTTCCCGGCCGCGATCTGCACAACCGCTCGACGCGAATCAGTCAACTCCTGATCAGATATGTGGTGAGACGTTGGCCTGCCCTTTGGAGGCTTTCCTTCAGAAGCCCGAGGCGGACCAATCTCTCGGCTGGCGCGACAATGGCCTCTTCATTCGCGCGTAGCTACACACTTGCCAAAATTGCTCGAGCGCGCCAAGAGACGCGGCAAACGGAACCTGCTACAATTTTGGGAGTTAGCGAGTTGCCCGGAGTGGCGGAACTGGCAGACGCGCCGGACTCAAAATCCGGTGGCCGCAAGGCCGTGTGGGTTCGACCCCCTCCTCCGGGACCATTTGCGCGCATGATTGGTGTTGACAACTTGCGGAAATAGCGCGGCCCGCTTTCAGACAGACAGAGTAGCTTAGCCCACCCGATTTTCTCATCCTGACATTCGCCCGAGTTTCATCAGTCATTTTGAACGAGCGCGGAGGGGAGTATATTTGCGTGGCAATTCTGGGAGCCGTGGACAAGTTCGCCGGAGGAACACTCTTGAGAATCGGTCGCGCATTTTTCGTAATGTTGGTGATGACGGCGGTTTGTACACCCATTTGGGGGCAGGATGCAAAATTCACTGGTGCCCAGCAACCAATCGAGGACCTAATCCGAAAAAGCGGGGCTGATGTTGCGATTGCATTTCGCACGCTGGATGGCAAGACGGAATGGTTTTTCCACGCGGATGATCCTTTCCACGCCGCCAGCACGATGAAGATTCCGGTAATGATCGAGCTTTTCCGCCAAGTACGCGAGGGTAAACTAAAGCTGGACGACGCTCTCCCCATCAAGAATGAATTTCACAGTTTGGCGGATGGCTCGGACTACACGCTTGACGCTGCCGATGATTCGGAAGCTGATTTGTACAAAGCGGTAGGGCAGACGCGTACGCTGGGCCAGCTATGCGAGCTGATGATCACTGTCAGCAGCAATTTCGCGACGAATCTGCTTATCGAAAAGCTGGGAGTCGAAAATATTCGCGCCACGGTGCGTTCGTTGCACGCGGACGGAATGAATGTATTGCGCGGCGTGGAAGACGAGAAAGCATTCGAGAAAGGCCTGAATAACACGACGACCGCGCGAGGGCTCTTGCAGCTGCTTGATGCCATTGCGCAGGGGAAAGCTGTCGATCGGGAGTCTTCGCGGCAGATGTTGGAAATCCTCGAGCGGCAACAATTCAACGAAGGCATCCCTGCCGGGTTGCCTCCCGGCACGCGCGTGGCGCACAAAACGGGCGAAATTACAAAGATCCATCACGATGCCGCGATCGTCTTTGCGCCGAAGCCTTTCGTGCTGGTTATCCTCGTCCGCGGAATCGCGGACACCAAGATCAGCGCGGCGCTGATTGCGGATATTACGCGCCTGCTTTACCAAGCCACCCAGTAGCCGCTAGAAAGTCAACGTTTCGCAACCCTGTAACAGACGGCCTCATCTAAGCGGATAGGGTAAGATGTCGGGCAGAATGCAGCCTAGGACCCGACGCTGCGAGCCGTACCACCGCCATGCGTCGGCGGAGAGAGGCAATACGATGAACAGCCGAGGGCGGATTTTCACCACTGTTATTCTTGGATTGTTTCTTGCCGGCGCCGCGGCCGCCGATACTCTCGAACTTAAGGATGGGCGAGTGTTTCATGGCCGGTACCTGGGCGGAACGCAAGCCGTGCTGCGCTTTGAGGTCAACGGCGAGGTGCAGACTTTCTATGTGTCCGAGACTGCGGCGTTGACCTTCACGGGCGACGCCGGTGCGACAAGCACTCCCGCTGGCGCTCCTCAGCCGCAGGCGCCGCCCGCTCCTTCTCCTGATGCGGCTTCAGCGCCATCGCCCACTCCCGAGGCGGCTCCGCCTGACGCAGCTCCCAGACCCATCGTTTCTCAGGACGTTCCGCCTCGGGCTGCGAGACCGGCTTCACCCGCTCAGGCTGTTGCGCCTTCCGTTGCTCCAGCTCCAGCTTCCCCACCCCAAGATCCCGCGGCGCAATATGGCGAGGTCACTATTCCCGCGGGGCAAGCGCTTCTTATCCGTATGATTGACGGCGTTGATTCCTCGAGAAACCACGTTGGCGATGTGTTTCACGCAAGTCTGGAGACCGATCTTTACGTCAACAATACTCTCGTGGCTCGAAAAGGGACCGACATCTACGGCCAGTTGGCCAACGCGCAAGAAGCGGGCCATCTTTCCGGAAACGCGGAGTTGCAATTGCAGCTTATTCGCATCGTCATCGATGGCCATGACTATCCGCTGGCCAGCAGCGACTACAGCCTGAAAGGGCAAAGCCGTGGGGCGGACACTGCTAAGAAAGTCGGAGGCGGCGCGATCTTTGGAGCTATCCTCGGCGCCATCGCTGGGGGTGGAAGAGGTGCCGCGATTGGCGCAGGAGCCGGTTCCGCGGCAGGTGCTGGGGTGCAAGTGTTCACCCGCGGTCAGCAGGTGAAGATGCCCAGCGAGACTTTGCTCGAATTCCGTCTGCAGCAGCCGGCCGTGGTTACGCCGACACAGCGGTAGGTTTGCGGCCGTTTGAGCAGGGAATCGTCCTGCGTGGCGGTAAAGCGTCAAGTAGTCTTCCGCGTTGCGCGGTTTTCCACAGCTACTGACGGGGGTGTTGTCTGATTGGAACCATGCCCCCGAAACTCCGTCTTGCTTCTCCTACTGTTAGTGACTAAGATACCCCCTCGACCTGGAGAGCCATCGTGCCAAAAGAAAAACCGCGCGTAAACATCGGAGAAGTCATCAAATCATATCGCAGCCAAAGAGGGCTGTCGCAGGGAGACATTGAGCGCCGCACCGGCCTGTTGCGCTGTTACCTCTCGCGCGTCGAGAACGGCCACACCGTGCCCTCGCTCGAAACGCTAGCCAAAATCGCGGAAGCTATGGACATCTCGCTCGCGGATTTTTTCCCGGGCACGGAGACGCCGCGCGACCGCGAAACGCAGAAAATGCTGGGCGAACTTTCTCAGGATGAAATCCGCTTCCTTGCGGAGATCAAGCGCTTCAGCACAACGCTTTCCGATGGAGACAAGCGCCTGGTGCTGGCCATGATTCGTAAAATGGCAACGCTGATTCCGCCGCCCGTGACGAAAAAACTCGTCATCCGACGGCCTACGGTTTAGCATCCGGTCCCGTAGCTAAAGCACCGAACGCGAAGAGTCATTCGACTCGTGCAAACAGCGCCAAGCCGGCATCGAATATCGTGCTCTTGGCCGCGCTCGTTCCACTCCCTAGTTCCACATCTTTAATTATTTTGGCCGCGGATCAAGCGAATTGCATCTGGCAGAGCTGCGCCTGCGCGCCCGAGCGATGGCATGCGCGCCCCATCTCCATCTTCCGGTTCACCGGAACCTTCGCCGGGCGCGAGGAAGAGATTGCTCTCTACCTCATGTTGTTTGGTGTAGAGGTCGTAGTAGCGTCCGCCAGCGGCGTAGAGCGACGCGTGCGTCCCGCGTTCGATGATGCGCCCGCCTTCGACGACCAAAATTTGTTCGGCGCGGCGAATCGTGGAGAGCCGGTGCGCTATAACAAACGTGGTGCGACCGCGCATCAAGTATCGCAGGCCTTCCTGAATCAGCGCTTCGGATTCGGAATCGAGGCTTGAAGTCGCTTCGTCCAAAATCAGGATGCGCGGGTCGGCGAGGATCGCGCGCGCGATCGAGACGCGCTGTTTTTGCCCGCCGGAGAGCTTGACGCCACGCTCGCCAACCACCGTGTCGTATTTTTTTTCGAACGATTCCGCAAACTCATCGACGCGCGCGATGTGGCAGGCGGCAAGAATCTCTTCTTCGCTGGCGGCCGGCCGCGCGAAAGCCACGTTTTCTCGAATCGTCCCGTCGAAGAGAAAAGTCTCCTGCAAGACGACACCAAGCTGCGTGCGATAGGAGTTTAGCTTTACCGTGGCAAGATCGATTCCGTCCACCAGGACGCGGCCGCCGGAGGGAACGTAGAACGCCGAGATCAATCCGATAATCGTCGATTTACCCGCTCCAGATGGCCCGACCAGAGCCGTAACCGTTCCCGGTTGCGATTCGAAACTCACTTCATGAAGAACTTCCTTGCCGGATTCATACGCGAAGCTGACATTTTCCATCACGACCTGGCCGATGATGCGGTCCATCGTGGCCGTGCGCCGCGGGTCTTCGTCTTCCTTCTTTTCGTTCAAGATTTCGCGTGTCCGTTCGAGCCCGGTGATGGCTTCCGTGATCTGCGTGCCAATCGCGACGATCTGGAAAACCGGTGCGATCAGGAATCCGAGAAAAAGATTGAAAGCAAACCAATCGCCCAGCGTCATGCTGCCGCCTAGGATTTTGTGGCCGCCTAGCTCGAGCATCAATGCGCTGACAACGCCCAGCAGCGTGGCCCCGGAAAGACTCATCAGAGAAGTGGCCGTTAGCGTTTTCAAAACATTGTCCAGCAAGCGCTGCACACCCGTAGCAAAGATTCCTTCCTCGCGCTCTTCGGCGTGGTAGCCCTTCACGACGCGCACGCCGCCGAGTGATTCGGTGAGCCGCCCAGTGACCTCCGCCGTGATTTTTGGACGCGCACGGAAGATCGGCCGAATCGTCGCAAAAGCCCGGCTGATTCCGAAGCCGAACACCAGGAGAATCGAGAACGCCACCGATGTGAGCAAGACGCTCGTATGAATCAAGTACACGAGCGCAAAAACCGCGGTCATCAACCCGCCCACAAATTCGACCAGTCCGGTGCCCACGAGATTGCGAACCCCTTCGACATCGCTCATGATGCGCGAAACGAGAACGCCCGTTTTATTTGTATCGTAAAAAGAGATGGGCAAGCGGCCAATGTGCGCCTGCACCTGACGGCGAAGCTCGGTGATCATTTTTTGCGCGGACTTCGAGAGTAGCTGCGTGAGCGTAAATGAGGTCAGTCCTTGAATAATGGTTGCAAGCAAGACTCCCAGCACAATCGGCGTCAAGAGATACGTCTGATGGTGAATCGCGACGTTATCCACGAAATATTTTGTGGAAGCGGGGAGCACCAATCCGCACACGCGGTTGATCGCCATTAGAACGAAGCCCAGCGCAAGCAAGCCGCGGCGCGGCCTGATCAGCGCCCAGACGTCCGGAAGAGACTTCCAGGCGTTCTTGCGCTTCTCGCTTTTAGATTCCTTCGAGGGATCTTTTTCAGGGGCCATGAGTTGGGGAGATTATCTCAGACAATTGGATGCGGCGTAGGTTTCAAAATCTACACGCCACCGGCGGGGTCGGTTTGCCAAAGGACCCGCGAAATCGCGCTAGGAGGCTCTGGCAGCGGGCTATCGCGCGGTCAATCCCCAGCTGCGCCACCGCGCGGAACTTGTGCCGGAGTGGGGCGGTCCAGATTCAAGACGCTGGCCACAAAATCGCTCACGGTGATTCCCAAGTGGCCCCAAAGACGTCGTTTCAGACTGGTGTAATCCTGCGTGCCGCTGAATATATCGCTCATCAACTGGCGAAACACAGCGCTGCGGTTCATGAATTGGACCATGTGCGTGGTCACGGCAGTTCCGAGAAACGATCCGCGGTAGAACCGGCGCACGATGCGTGCGGCGAATTCCAGTTCGGAAGAAAATGCCGCCTTGACCCACGCCGTGTATTTTTCCGGGCATCCTTCCGCAAGCGAACGGCCCAGCAACTCGCCGGAACGCATCGCGTAGAAAAGCCCTTCGCCCGTCAGCGGATCGACCCAGGCAGCGGCATCGCCGATCAGCGCCCAATTTTTCCCCAAGACCGTACGATCGGAAAAGGTGCGCTCCCGCGGCGATGGCAGGACGTGGCTGTAAAACTTTGCGCCCTCCGTCGAGATGCCATGCTTTTCAACGAAAGCGTTCAGATGCGTTTTGAGCTCCGCGCTCGTGTGCGCCGCCATACTTCCGCAAATTCCCACGGAAAGATGGTCGCAGCGCGGAAAGGACCAGATGTAACCTTCGAAGTGGGGAAGAAACTTCACGGTGATGCCTTCGGCAGTTCGCGGCACGAAATAACCCTGGGTCATTTCCAGTTCGTCTCTCTGAAGTGCGCGCGTTTCCGGCACAAGCTGATTGCGCGCGCCAGCCGCGAGCACCAGAAAATCGGCGCTGCGCCACTCGCCATCGACCGAATAGCGCGGCTTCGGCGTGGAGGTATCCACGGCGAGCACATGCGACTGTCGCACGTTGCAGCCCGCCTCTCTGGCGCGGTCCAGTAACATGCCATTCAGCACGCGGCGCGAATAAATAACAATGGGGTGCGACATTTCGAGAGTGGCGCGGTGATCGTTGCTGCTGATCAATTCCACGGAACTCACCAGCTTTTTGGGATAAGGATTGTCGAGCAAGAAAGGGAAGCATTGGACGGCTTTATGGGTTAAGCCCCCGCCGCAAGGTTTTTCCCAGGCGAGACGCTCATCAAATATGTGGACAAGGTGGCCCGCGCGCGCGAGCTGCTCACCGCACATTGCGCCGGACGGTCCGCCGCCGACGATTGCAATCTCAGCCATGGTCCTATCTCGCTGTTGGTTTCGAACTCCGTCGCTTATCGAGGAACGTACAGGTGGCGAGCGGGTTTGGCAACCAAATTTTTAGGCGACGGTGCCTGTCAAGTGGCGGGGAAAACTACCAGGCAAAACCCGGCGAGGAGTATAGCACCGAAAAGGGCCGCCGCTGCCGCCGAGGCCGTGACTTCTCGGACAACATTCATCCCCCACCTTTGGAGCAGGCAAAATAGCCCAAAGTAGGGCATAAGGAGAACGAGCAGAACTTCGCCGCTGTGCAGCAGAAAGATAGCGGCCACGATGGCGGCCCACGCGATCAGGCGCAGGAAAAGGGCAGCGAACAAGCGCCGTGGGCCTTTGCCGCGAAGCGCTGGACCGAGCAGCAACTCTTCCGCCGCGTGATACGGAAGGGCCACGAGGGCAAGAGGAACGAAGCGCGCCCATCGCGCGGCGGTCAGCCAGGTCTCGCTGATCGTCAGATCGATCCAGGAGGTAACCAGGAATTGCAGCAGGAGAGCGGCGAAGGCGGTGATGAGCAAAGTGAGATAAAGGGGCCTGGCAGATTTGTCCGCGGCCGCGCCAGTTGGGCTGGCTTTAAGAAAGTCATGTAGCGAAGTCCAGCGAAACGCAAGCAGAACCACTCCCAGGATAAGCAGAAAACTCGCGAAGTAGCCGCCTTCAAAAAGATGAAGAACGCGGAGCGGGTTCCAATACGAAAGCAGTGCCACGGCGCCGAGCGAGACGATTCCGCATTCGATAAACCCTCGGGCGCCCGTGCGCGCGGAAACGTGATCGGGCGGTGGTGCTGAGTCCTTTTTGTTTTGCAGAGTCTCGCGGAGAAATGGTCCCGCCAACAACAGTATTCCCACGAAGCCTGCAAAGAAGCCCCACAGTGATCGATGGGAGGGTAATGCTGGATGCGTTTCTAGATGCAGAACCAGGGCTGCCCACTTTTCCGCGACCGACATAGCCATTCCGTCAAACAAGATGCTGACGTGCGACGAGTGGGGAATCACCACGTACTCGCTTGTCCCATCGCCGGGAATGGGTACGAGATCTTTTGCCGCGTTGCGGAATTGCCCGGGCTCCCCAGAGGCGCTCATAACCAAGGAGTGAGGCGGAGGCGCGCCGAAACCATGAAAGGGAATCGTCTCTGGAGGAAACCCCGCTATGGGCCGCATCGGAGCCGGCGAGAACGCAATCACGCCCGCGACCGGGATATGGGACGCAACGCGCAACGCGTCGGCGCCGCCCAGCGAGTGTCCAGCCAGGATTGTGCGTTCCGGATCGAGTAGCCCGCGCGCGATCAGCTCTCGAACCAGGTTTTCGCTGCACTGTTCGGAACGCTCGTAAGAAAAAGGGCCGGGCGTGCGCCCGTGCCCAGGCAGGTCCGGAACAAAAACGCGCAACCCCTGCGACGCAAAACCCGCCGTGAGGTAGGACATGATCTTCTTGTTTGCCGCGAGACCGTGCAGCAAGACGACGTATCCACGCGGCGGCACTCCCGGTGGAGTGCCCCCCGCGGGCTCGATGATGTCCGTAAACATGCGGCATCCACCGGCGTCGATACGGAACGTATGCGAATGATTGGGAATCGCAAGAGCCAGCCACAAACCGGCGCCGCAAAGCCCCGCGCCAATGAAAGCACGCAGCGTTTTGTTCGCTTTCATTAGGGGCGCTCGGCCCGGAGGCATTGCGGCTGCCGTGCGTGATAAACTAGCTTTTCGTCCGACAGCGGGCCTGTTTTTGCTTGGGCCTTCATGGAGTTCCTTTGAACCCGGAGATTCTGACTCTTGAGGAAGCGATTGTGCGGTTTGGCCGCGAGAAACGCAACGGCCGCCGCATCGTCTTCACCAATGGTTGCTTCGATTTGCTGCATCCTGGGCATATCGGCAGCCTCGAACAGGCTCGCGCTCTGGGTGATGCGCTGATAGTCGGTGTCAATAGCGACGCCAGCGTGCGTCAATTGAAAGGCGAAGGCCGTCCCGTTTTGCCAGAAGGCGAACGCGCCGAAATTCTCGCGGCGCTCGAATGCGTCGACGCGGTAGTAATTTTCGCGGAGCTTACGCCGCGCGAGGTCATCGCTGGTTTACTTCCGGACGTATTGGTAAAGGGCGGCGATTGGCCCGGCGATCAAATTGTCGGACGTGAAGAAGTGGAAGCCGCGGGCGGCCGCGTCGTTTCCATCCCAGTCGTGCCAGGTTATTCCACCACGGAGATTCTTCGAAAGATCCGCGAGGGCGCTCCTGCCTCTCGCGTGGAAGCCTGACGTTCCCGCATGATTCTTCCTGCCGTTCGCGAGCGATTGGAGGCAGTGCTTCGCCACCCCGGGGTGGAAGGCGCGCTGGGGGCATTGCGCGATGGCGCGCGCCACATCTCTCTTTCTGGCTTGCACGATGTTGCTAAAGCCCTGGTCGCGGCGTATCTCGTGCATGAATTGCGCCGGCCCGCTTTCTTCATCACGGATTCGAACCGCCGCGCAGAAGCTCTCGCGGAAACGGTGCGCTTTTTTTCGAGTATTTTCCCCGGCGCGAACGGCGGCGTGGCCACTCTCCCGGCTTTCGACACGCTACCTTGGGAAGAACAGAGTCCCCATCCGGATATTCTCGAACGCCGCGCCGCAACGCTTTTTCGTCTGACCGATGGGCAAGTTTCGCTGGTCATCGCGCCCGTGCAAGCCGCCCTTTGGCGATTTCAGGACGCCACTTTATATTTGTCGCTCGCGCGAATGCTCACAAAAGACGCGGAAGTCCCGCTCGAAGAATTCATCGCGCATCTCGCTGGCGTAGGTTACACGCGTACGGAAATGGTTGAGTTGCCGGGGCAGTTCGCGATGCGCGGCGGGATCGTGGATGTTTTTTCGGCCGAGGCGCCGCGTCCGGTACGGATCGAGTTGTTGGGAGACACCGTTGAATCGGTGCGGGAATTTGATCCGCGTACGCAGCGTTCTATCGCGCCCGTAAATCGCACCACGCTTTTGCCGCTCACCGAATGGAACCTGGCCGCGCTTGTCGGTGCATCGCGAATGGCCGCGCAAGCCGCGCCACCCGCTTGGGAAGCAACGTCGTTCTTCGGCCCTTCCGGGCAAAGCGGGCAAAGCTCTCTTTTCGAGCTTGCGGAAAGCTCGCTCAAGCCCGTCGTATTTTTGGACGAGCCGCAAAATCTGCGAGACGCCGCCGAAAAGCATCTCGCACACGCCACGGAAATCTACGAGCGCCATGGCAGCGCGACCGCTCCCTCCGCATCGCATTTCTTCCTTACCCAAGAAGAATTCGCTGCCGTCCTCGGAAAAACTTCGCAAGCCCATCTTGAACAACTCGCCGTCAACATCGGTTCCCCCCCTCAGTTCGAACTCTCTTCAAGACCCAGCGCCCGCTTTCACGGCGATGTTGTGGCGTGCATGGGCAACGTAAAAACCCAGCTCGCTTCGGGCGGAAAAGTTTTCCTTACGGCTGCCAGCACAGGCGAACTCGAGCGCCTCGCGGACATCTCCCGCGAATACGAAGTTCCTTATGTGCTTGGCGAAACGGAAAACGCCGCCGCGGGCTTTACAGCTGAAGGCGCACTCGAAACCGCTGGCCTGCTCCTCATTCGCGCGCCATTCGCCGAAGGCGTCACCTTTCCCGAAGCCAAGCTCACGATTTTTGGCCACGCCGATCTTTTCGACGTCGCCCCAACCGTGGAACGCCCCAGCCACAAAATCCGTACTTCCGGCTTTTTCACCGATTTCGCCGAGCTCAAGCCCGGCGACTTTATCGTTCACGTCGATCACGGCATTGGCCAGTTCGAAGGCCTGCGCCAAATCGAATCGGACGGCCATCGTGGCGAATTCATGCTGCTGCGTTACGCGGACGACGCCCGTCTTTATGTCCCTCTTGAGCGCATGGACCTGGTGCAAAGCTATCGCGTCGTCGAAGGTTCCCATCCCACGCTCGATAAGCTGGGCGGCACCGGCTGGAACACGCGCAAAACCCGCGTCCGCAAATCGCTCGAAGACATGGCGGAGCAGCTTCTCACTCTCTACGCCGCCCGCAAAACCGCGCAAGGTTTTGCTTTTTCTCTGGACGGCAATTTCCAGCGCGAATTTGAAGACGCCTTCGAATTCGAGGAAACCGTCGATCAAAACACCGCCATCGCTGACATCAAGCGCGACATGGAGCGCCCCACTCCCATGGACCGCCTCCTCTGCGGTGACGTCGGTTATGGCAAAACCGAAGTCGCCATGCGCGCCGCCTTCAAGGCTGTCGCGGACAGCAAGCAAGTCGCCGTTCTCGCTCCAACCACTGTTCTCGCTTTCCAGCATTTTGAAACGTTCAAGCAGCGTTTCGCCGCGTTTCCCGTGCGCATCGAAATGCTTAGCCGCTTTCGCAGCCCCGCGGAGCAGAAGAAAATTCTCGCCGACTTGGAAGCTGGCAAAGTCGATGTCGTCATCGGCACGCATCGCCTTCTTTCGAAAGACGTAAAGTTTCAGGATCTCGGCTTGCTTGTCGTCGACGAGGAGCAACGCTTCGGCGTCGCGCACAAAGAGCGCCTCAAAGAAATGCGCCAAAACGTGGACGCGCTCGCTCTCTCCGCCACTCCCATTCCTCGCACTCTCCATATGTCGCTCGTCGGCCTGCGGGACATGTCCGTCATCGAAACTCCGCCACGCGACCGCCTTGCTATTCAAACTGTCGTCGCCTCTTTCCAGGAGGACCTCGTCCGCCGCGCCATCGAAAACGAACTAGCCCGCGACGGCCAGGTCTACTTCATCCACAATCGCGTCGAATCCATCTATTCCCTTGCGACACTCGTACAAAAGCTCGTGCCCAAGGCCCGCGTTGTCGTCGGCCACGGACAAATGGGCGAAAAAGAACTCGAAAGCGTCATGCTCAAATTTATCCGCGACGAAGCCGACGTCATCGTCGCGACCACCATCGTTGAAAATGGCCTCGACATCCCCAAAGCAAACACCATCCTCATTAACCGCGCCGACCGTCTCGGCCTCGCCGAACTCTATCAACTCCGCGGCCGCGTCGGACGCTCGCATCAACGCGCCTACGCCTATCTCCTCGTTCCTCCGGATACCTCGCTTTCCGAAATCGCCCGCAAGCGCCTCTCTGCCATGAAAGAGTTCAGCGAACTGGGCGCCGGCTTCCGTATCGCCGCCCTCGACCTCGAACTTCGCGGCGCGGGCAACATGCTCGGCCGCCAGCAGCATGGCCACATCGAAGCCATCGGCTTCGACATGTATTGCCAAATGCTCGAGCGCGCCGTCTCCAAGCTAAAGGGCGAGGAATCCGCTTCAGAGCTGCGCACCACTCTTAGCCTCGGCCTCGACGTGCGCATCCCGGAAAATTACATCCCCAGCGAAAATCTCCGCTTGCGGACCTACAAGCGCATCTCTTCGATTGCCACCGAGGACGAACGGCAGGACGTGCGCCGCGAGCTGACCGACCGCTTTGGCGCTCCGCCGGCTACGGTAGAAAACCTTTTGGAGTACGCCGTGCTCAAATCAATGTGCGAGCATTTGCGCATTTCCGCGGTCGAGCGCCAAGGCAACCGCATCGCTATCCGCTTTCACGCGGAAACGCCGCTAGATCCCGCCACGCTCGTCAAAGTGGTGCGCTCGCGAAAGGGCATAAAACTGGATCCTAGCGGCGTTCTTTGGTTGGAAACCACGCGCGGAGAGTCGGTCCCGGGGGCTCTGAAAAACGTATTGCTCGGCCTTCAAGGGCAGAGCTAAACTCTATAGGTGAGGAACTACATGCGCAATCTTGCAGTCATCGCGGCGCTCTTCGCCGCCCTGCCGCTCGCGGCACAGCAGCCGGTAAACCCTGCTCCGCAAACGCAGAAGCCGGCTAGGCCGGCCTTGGGGCAACCCGACGAGGCTCCCCCGGATACGCCCGGTATGGCCAAAAAGCCCGTACCTGTAAAAAAGCCTGCTATTTCGGACTCCGAAGGCAAAGTGGTGGAAGAAATCGTCGCCCGCGTCAACAACGAGATTATCACCCGCTCCGAGCTCGACCATTCGAAAGCTTCCGCAGAGGACGACGCCAAACAGGAATGCCAGAACCGCTGCACTCCCGAGCAATTGAAATCGCTCATCGACGACCACGAGAAAAATGCTTTGCGTGATCTCATCGACCAGTCCCTTCTTGTTCAGCGCGGAAAGGACATGAGCATAAGTGTAGAAGCGGACACCATCAAGCAGCTCGACGAAATCCGCATCGAAAATAAGTTGACCAGCATGGAGGCTCTCGAGCAGGCGGTCACTTCCCAGCCGGGAATGAATTGGGAAGAATTCAAGAACAATATCAGCAACGGCCTTCTGACAAAGAAAGTCATCAGCGAGGAAGTCGGCTCCCACATCAACGTTGGCAAGGACGAAATTCAAAAATACTACGACGAGCACAAAAGCGACTACGTTCGCCCTGAGCAGGTGGTCCTACGTTCCATCGAAGTGAACACCGCCGGCAAAGATGCGGCGGAAGTAGCGGAATTGAAAAAGAAAGCCGATACGGCGCTCAAGCGCGTCAAGGACGGCGAAGACTTCGGCGAAATCGCCAAGCGCTATTCCGACGGCACCACCGCGAAACAAGGCGGGTTCCTCGGGACCTACAAGCGCGGTGAGCTCTCGCCGCAGTTGGAAGACGTCGTCTTCAAGATGAAGAAGAACGACCTCACCGACGTCATGGAAACCAAGCAGGGCTTCCTCATCATGCAGGTCATGGAACATTACGACGAAGGCCAGCAGTCGCTGGATAAAGTCGAAAATGAAATCACCAACAAGCTCTATGACCAAAAAATGGAGCCGGCGCTGCGCGATTATCTCAAGACGCTTCGTGAGCAAAGCTACGTCGTCGTCAAGCCCGGCTATCAGGATGCTGCCGGGGGAAGTAACTCCGAAATACAGGAAGTAAGCGCCACTCCTGAAGTCACCAAGACGAAGAAGGGGCACAAAAAGTATCTGTTGTTCGGCAAGCGTGCTGCCGATACGGGCGACTGATGAAGACGTCGTTCGTCATCGATCTTTTGACCGAGCAATCCATCACCTCTTTCTTTCTCGTGCATGAAAAAGAAATCCGCAATACGCGGGAAGGCAAAGCCTATCTTCGCCTTGAACTCGGCGACCGCAGCGGCACCATCGAAGCTCGCATGTGGGATCAGTTCGAGAATGCCGCGAAAGACGTCAGCCGTGACGACTTCGTAAAAGTGCAGGCGCGCGTCGAGATTTATCGCAACAAGCCTCAGCTTTCTCTCCAGAATCTCCGCCGCGCCAAGCCGGAAGAAGTCGATCTCGCCGATTTTCTGGCGCACACAAAAGAAGACGTCGGCAAGCTGTGGGCGCAGCTGCTCGAGTACGCGAATTCCATCGCGAATCCCTGGCTCAAGAAATTAGTGAACGGAATGATTGGTGATCCCGCGATCGCTGCTCGCTACAAGCGCGCCCCCGCCGCCAAAGTGATGCATCACGCCTATCTCGGCGGCCTTCTCGAACACGTGGTTGGCCTTTGCGGTTTGGCCAAACAGGTTGCCGCCCACTATCCCGAGCTCAATCCCGACCTCTTAATGACCGTTGCCATCCTCCACGACGTTGGCAAACTCGAGGAACTCTGCTACGACCGCGCCATCGGGTACACCACCGAAGGCCAGCTCCTCGGCCACATCGTCATGGAAATCGAAACCGTCTCGAAAGCCATGGACGCCATCGAAGGTTTCCCCGCCAATTTAAAAGCCGTCGTTCAGCATCTCCTCATTAGCCATCACGGCCAATATGAATTCGGCTCGCCCAAATTGCCCATGATCCGCGAAGCGCTTGTCTTTCACTATCTTGACGACATGGATTCCAAAATGGCCGCCGTCCGTGCGGCCCTGTCCGCCGATTCCGGAGAGGACCAATGGTCCACCTACAGCCCTGCCCTCGGCCGCAAATTCCTGAAGCTCGACGCCTTCCTCAAAGACCCAACCGGCGCTTCCTGATATTTCCGCCGAATGCCCGCCAAGAAAGGCGCGGCGCTTCCTGAGCGATACTTACTGGCTCTCTTTGACGATGCGTCCGTTGAGCGGCTGAACCGGCCGCACGTCGTGCGGATAAAGCTTGGCAAACGCGTTGATCTGCTCCGTGGAAATCTGCATCGGCTCCTTCAACACAAACCACGTCACGCCCTCCGTACAGGGCGGAGCCGTTTGCGACCCTTTATACATGTAATAGCCGGTGTTCCGCGGAAGCAGGCTGGCGGGATCGACCTCGACTCCGGGAATCTCCTCCGATTTGCCGGCCTTCTTTGGCATATGCTCCCAAAGCTTTTGAACGGTTGCGTTCGCGCTCCCTGCCTTCAGAAGCACCGCCACTCCCGCCACCTCGCCATCGTTATCGGAATGCATCAAGTGCAACACCATATCGTACGGCTTGCCGTCAATGTGCTCTTCGCTCGGACGATGAAAGTGGAATTGCCTGAGTTCATAGCGCTTGTTTCCCGCGATCAGAAAATCTCCCGAATGGACGTAGTCGACGCGCACCGCGGTGTATCCGTTGTTTATGATATTGAGCGGGCCGCTTTTGTATTCAAATCGTAGCGCGGGAAGCTCTGCTTTCTCCGCGCTCCGAATGTCAATGGGAGACTGTTCCTTGCCGTCTCTGCATGTAGCGTAATCAGGATCCAGGTCGCCCCAATGGTCGGCTCCTTTTGCGCCTTCGTAGGTCCACAATGTCTTCCACGTCGTCGAAGCAGGCTTGGTGTCCTGCGCTTGCGGACTCTCGCGTGCGAAAATCGCCGCCACGCCGAGCAGCACAATCGTCATCCAAACTTGTCGCAATTGGCACCTCGCTCCGCGCCCAACAGCTTATCCAGTCGATCAAACCGGGTTCATCTCGCTGTTGGATCGATAACCCACAGTTTGCCAGTCGCCGCGCAGTAACAATTCGTCCTTCATCAATGTATGCATGTCGATGCCGCAGATGCGCCCGCCGCATCCATTGCCGCGGCCGATGAAATCGAGCGTGAAGACATCCTTGCCGCCTTCGGTCCGCCAAAGATATTCTTAATCCAGCTCGGCTAACCTGGCGCGCACCAAATCCTTCACTAATTTTCTATCGATTTTCCAATCGACAGGGATCTGAAAGCAGTTCGTGAAGACAACAAACTTTCCCAATCTCACCTTAAAGTCTTCCATTACCCGAGGGCTCCAGGGTGAAAATGTCAGATGATTTTTGTAAGCGCAAATGCCAACGACATACTCCCCGTTCCGGTGGATGGTAGGTACGTTCCAGGAAATTTTGGACTCTAGCTCCGGAAATTGGGTAAGAATCAAATCAATTACGGACCTGAGGGTTCTTTCTTTCGCATGGTCCTGGGAGGTTAAATATTCCTCAACGGAACTGAATTTCGGTCGTCCGCACGAGCGTGGTTGGCGCATTGTTTTTGCGATCCCCTCGATTCACGATTTTTGAGCTGCCTTAGGCGGCCAGTTGGGCGTTTTCAAATAGCGGAAGCATGAAACTCGCGGAATTGGAACGACCTCTGCGCCACCAAGGTTGCGTTTTGTACCGCGAAGGTGGTGCCCATAGCATTAGGTTCAACCCTACCTTGGACAAGATCGCCAGTACCTACACCCAACACGGATCATAGGATTCTCCCCACGATCCTTTCCGTGAATTGACGGGCGGTAATGATTTGTGTCCGCTTGTGCCTTTTGAGTGTAAGCAATCCGCTTTTGTCACCGGTTACTAAATAGTCCGCTGCGCCGGCCTCCGCGAGCGCCAGCAAGAAGTTGTCGTCAGGATCAGCCGAGCGACGAACCCGCGGTAGATTTACGACGTTCGCCGCGAGTTTCTTGATCTGATTGATGAGGCGGCCGGCTTTATAGGGCTCGATGAGCGCAGCGATGCGCGGCTTTCGCAGCGTGGCCCCAACTTCCGCGATGTGCTCCGCGCACGTCAGGAGCGTGAATCTATCGTATTCCCAAGCGTTGTAAATAGCGGCGGGGTAACCAGCCGGGGCGATGAGGGCAGACACCAGGATATTGGTATCGAGCACTACGCGCATTTAGACCCTGGCGCGCTTCTTCTTGGGGGCCCTTTTTTCGCCACGAAGTTCGGCGCGGGCTTCGCGGACCGCCTCGTCAATGGTGGCCTGCAACTCGTTCACATCGGCGTTGGCGTTGCGTGCTTTGATGTCGCGCACGGCACGACTGAGAATGCGCCATCGTACGGCCTCTTCAATGAACTTGGAGAGATCGCCTTTCTTCATTCCTCGCGCACCAAGATAGGTGCGCAACGTGAGGTCGGTTTCCCGCGAAACTTTGATACTCCAACGCACGGCTTCTTCCATCTTTCTTTCCACCTATACGCTTAGACAGATAAGCGCTTATACTCCTATTGTACAGGAAAATCCTGGAATCGATGTGGAAAGTAGCAGAAAAACGACCCGTCTGTCCTCGGGGGTTTCCCGGGGGTTTCGTCTTGGGATTTCGTCACTGGAGTTTCCCGCAGGCTTCAAAGTTAGAAGATTGAGAGAGAACCGTAGCGAAGCAACAGAAGGAAGAATCAAAACTCCCAGACGCAACCCCGGCGTCAGGGGCACCCGGCATTTGGTTCAACCGTGCCTTGCACAAGGTCGCTAGCGTCCCGCGCCATCGCGAAATCAAAGAAGGAACAGTTCGGACCATCTGCAAACAACTGGAAATTCCGCAGCCATAAGGCTGGCACCCAGGTAGAAAGCGCTACCGGGGCACCCGGCGTCAGGGGCACCCGGCGCGCACATGGACCTTCGATCTCGATGAAAGAAGAAGAGTCAAAACCCGCAGCCTTAAAACCGAAGGCAGCGGCACCCGCGCTACCTGGGGCACCCGGCTGCGAACGTCGCTTATAAGCGTTATAAACGATAAATTCCTGGATGCCGATTCCGTTGAAATCGCGAATCTGTATTTTTTCACACGTTCCTGTCCCCATATTTCCGGTGTTCTAGATGCGAAAGCTTTATCCAAGGAGTATTATTGGGGGGATGGTGTTGCCCTGATCAGGGACCGGCACCCATCAACGAAAGGTTTCCCATGAGCGAAACCACATTTGTGAAATACAGAGCAGTAGTCCGTTCTGAGTCTCATCTATTCGAGGCCGCGAGCCTAGAAGACCTCAGAGACTTCTTGAGTGAGACTTTCACAGGAGAACATTGTTGGGTTGAACCTCAGCACGGAAAAATGCGGCCCTTCCTGCACGTAGCTATGAAGCTAGGCCTGCCCATTACTCCAGCTCCAGGACGGTAGAGTTTGTGAATTCTGAAAGCCGCTTCGGACTATTCCCGGAGAGGCTTTCTTATTCCTTGGGCCACTTCTAACAAATATGCCTGAGCAAATGCCGCGTCAGTTGTTCAGCGTCGATACTGGCGAGGGCCCAGATCACGCGCTCTCGCCAGACTACAGTCGCAATTACTTCGGCGTCCAGTTTATATCGTGTCGAATCGAGAACACAAAACCATCCACAGCTTGCGCAGATGTTAGCCTGTCAGTCGGGAGGTGAATCGAATCATGCAAGACAAAAAGCCCATGAAACGGCTAGGACTATGCTTGTTGCTCTTGATGACAGTCCCGGTCATGGGGCAAGAAGCGAAGCGGGTTGTGCTGTCCCCAAAATCCAACATCGCTACGGCTGAGGTCGCTGGGGGATTCGCGAAGTACTGCCCGAACGTGGTTGTAACAGAGAACCAAGCGAAAGCCGACTACATTCTCGAAGCGGCGGAGACGATGAGCGCGGACGACGGCACGACGTACCGACACTGGCACTTCACTCTGATGAACAAAGACGGCGACGTGCTGATGACGACCAAGCCGGAAATGCATTTCGGGAACAAGTTCAAGCACCACTTCGAAGCGGCCTGCAAGTACATCAACAAGTAGGAGGCGGCAATGAAGCTCGTTCTCAGCGTCATGTTGCTCGGACATCGGGGACAGGAACGTGTGAAGAAATTGGCTTTGGGTGATGGGGTGTCACGTTTTTGTGATTTAGCAAGTCGTCGCCGCGATTCTCCCGCCGCTTTTGTTTTGCTTTTCTATGGTTCCATCATGGTGCACGTCTCACATTGAAGCCGCTGTGGGGTGCAACCCGCGCCGCAGAGCGAACCAGCGCGCTAAGTTGTAGCTCAAGCACACCCACGTAGCTTCCATCGTTGCCTGCAGGCGTCCGCGGCAGCGGAACTGCCGCAGTCCACAGCGTTCCTTCATCCAGGCATGCACGAACTCCGCGACTCGCGAACGTTGCGCGTAGATCTGCTGCGCTTCTTCCGTTTTCATCTTGGCCTTGAATGCAGTCGTCGCTCCGGACTCTTCGATGCGCGTTACCGACCGGCGCCACTCGGGTTTTGCTCCTGGCGGCGCGCAGTCATCGCGCAGCGGACAAGCGCTGCAGACTCCCTTCGGCGCGCGATAGACATGCGTACGCACCCCGTGCCCGCGGTGGAGTACCGCGCGGTGCTGCAACTTCTCTCCTGTGGGGCACACGAAATAGTCCTGCTCGGCATCGTACGGGAAAGCCGTGCTTACGAAGGCGGCCTTGCGTCCCAGTGCATCCTGCTCGCTGGCTTTCCAGCTGTTCTGCCAGGAGCCGTAGAAATCCACGCCGCGTTCCGCCGCGCTCTGGACCGAAGCGTGGTTCGTGTAGTCCCCGTCAGCGACAATCTGCTGTGGCAGTTGGCCAACCTTCTCTTCGCAGCGTTCCAGCGCTGCATCAAGCTGGCGATAATCAATCGCGTCGGTCGTCGCTTCCACGTTCACGACCAGGCCGTGCTTGGTGTCGGTGACCACCTGCACGTTATAGCTCGGCACGGTGCCGCCTTCGCCGTTCCTCATTACATGGGCTTCCGGGTCCGTTGTGCTCGCACGCGCCACGAAGTCCTTTCGGTCGTGCCGCTTTTCCTGTTGCAAGCGTTCGACCTCGCGCCACGCCGCTTCCAACCGGCTCGCTCGTTGCCGCACGGCACGCCGCCGTGCGGCGGCGCGGCGTGGCGTCAGTCGTTCTTCGTTCTCGGCTTCCTCGTTCAGCAGCCGCACCTGTTCGCGTGCTGCCTCCAGATGCGCGGCGATTTTCTCCCGGCCGCGGAAAGTGTTGCCGCTGGCGTTCGCTTTGATCTTGGTTCCATCCAGCGTCACCCGTTCCAGGGTGATCAAGCCTTCCGCGCTCAGCATCCCCAGCACCTGCGCGAACAGGTCATCGAGTCCGGCCTTGTTTTCCGACCGGAAGCCCGACAATGTTCGATGACTCACCGGTTGCAGTCCACACAACCACTGGCAGCCCGGCTCGTACTCGCACTGCCGCGCCAGTTCCCGCGCCGAACTGATGCCCCGGCTGTAGGCGTACAGCCACAAGCTGATCAGCAGCCGCGGGTCCGTGTGCTCGCGCCCAGCGATTCCTTCAACAGCGGCAATCTGCTCATGGTAGCGGCGCAGGTCCAGGCGCCCCGCCAGTTCCCAGATCGCTCGGACGCTGTGGTCTTCGTCCACCAGCTTCTCGACATCCATACTTCGAAGAACAAGTTGTTGACGATTAATCGAAACCAGGCGAGGAACTGCGGCAGACTCGTTCGTCATGAGCGCAGTCTACACACACTCCTCCATCAGCGCTCGTCAATTTCTTCACACCTTCCAGACGGGACGTTAACCATTTTTCAAGCAGGCCCGCGAAGAAAGTAAGCGAATGAAGGCCATAATTTCAATGCTTTTTACTTTTATTGACTTTCGCTCGAATACCCGCAAGCGCTTTCCTCTTCAATTTGAGCTGATTGTAATCAATGGCGGCACGGACGAGATTTTTTAGAGCACGCGCATTGATCTTATCGCCTCGAAAAGATCGATGGCTCGCCATTTGTTGCCACCGAGACCCGCGTTGAAGAGTTTTTCTGGATCCGGGAGGCTGGCGCCGTTGGAAAAGGTTAGCTTCACTTTATCTTTGTGGGCGTTGCCGACCGCGATCATTCCGTCGCGAGACCAGACTGGGCTTCCCATCCACTTCCATTCTTCGATGATCTCGCGGTCGGCCTCAAGGATGGTCTTGCGGACAGTGGCGAACGTTCTGCCACGCCAGTCGTGAAGTGATTCAATCAGTAGGTCAATACGTTCCGATGGATTCATGGATTTTATGCCTCCAATTCTTGAACGAGGTGCTCAACGTAGGCTATATTCCAGTCTAAGGCGCGTTCGCTATGTTGAAAAGTTCTGCTCCCTCTTTTATCGTGGACGACTTGGGCGCGACGCTTGCGTTCTATCAATCCAAGCTGGGATTCGACGTTCTTCATAAGGGTGGTGGCGACGGAGTCGGAGACGACTTCTGGGCCATCCTGGTACGCGACCGAGCCATGCTCTTCTTCAAGGCCATCACACCCGAGATCCATCCACAGCCGAATTCTTCGCGCCACGAATGGGCTCGCTGGGACGCCTACATCGGCACGGATGATCCCGACTCACTGTACACCGAGTTCGTAGGCAGGGACGTGCCCATGCATCGAGAACTGGCCAGTACGGGCGACGGACTCCGAGCCTTCGAGATCACCGATAACAGCGGATACGTGCTGTGTTTCGGGCGCCCCATTGAAAAATAGCTAGATGAGCTTCATGGGGTGGTCGCGCTCCGTTTTTTTCGGCGTGACCCGTAGCCCGTGAACCGTGATCTGGGACGTGATTGGTGGTGGAGCTGACAGCTCACAGCTTACAGCGGAGAAAGGCGGCGGCGTGTCGTCATTTCCTCAGTGTTCGGCCTGACCTGCCATGCTGCCGCGTCATCCGCCGGTCGAAGATCTTAGGTTCGAGTGCGAGGCTGTGCCAGTCAGCAGCCTACTCGTAAGAAGCCGTCGAACGACGTGGCCTTTCCAAAGCCACAATCCCGAAAGGACGAGGATAGGAACGTAGACATACCGAGTAACGAACGCGTAGTTCGGGATTTGGTCAAACGGGCTATAAATATAGCCGACTATGGGAATGGCCAAGACGATGTGAGTCCAGCGAACGATCGAACGTTTCGTAGCTTCTTTCATGATTCATTTCCTCCTTTATCTGCGATAACGCGTCATTTACTCGGGCCCGATTCACTACTTTTGAGCCGCCTGAGGTGGCCGGTTGGGTGGCTCAATTCCGAATTGCTTGGCGTACTCCGCATGCAGCCGTTGCCAGCCGCCGAACTTCACCGCGTTGCCACCAACCATGCGGCCGATGGGAGTTCCACTGAGAAGGCGATCCAGGACATCGAAACAGATGTGCCACCCGGCAGCGCCCATGGCGATGAAGGGGCGACCGATGTTGGTCCACAGCGTCAGGCGCGTGCCGTCACCAGAGCGTTCGAGTTCCCACCGCATATCGTGGTCACCCCAGTTGTACTCAAGCGCATGGGGAGCGTCGGCTCGCGTTACTCTTGCTTCGGAAACGTGCGGCTTGGGCGATGCCACGGTGGAGAGCTTTACCGTGGCGCCAGCCGTACCGAGGCTCCCATCGGCGTCGAACGGAGCCCACTCGCGCAGATGCGCCGGGTCGGTAAGCGCCTGCCAGACTTTCTCCGGCGAGTGGCGCAGTTCTCGGACGAGAATGAGCGTCCACTTCTCTCCGTCCTTTTGGATCTGCGCCCCGTAGGCCGGAGCTGGTGTGTACTGCTCGAGATTGGTCATTTTCTTCTCCTGCTCGCTTTCCAGCGGGCACGGCGTGCCGCGCCCCTTCGGATCGAATGGTGATGAACGGGCGCCCTACCACTTTGCCAGTTGGGTCAGCTGAACAAGATTGCCGCAAGTGTCCTTCAGCATCGCAATGGTCGAACCGGTCACGTCGGTGGGCGGCATCGTGAACTCGGCGCCGCGGGCCTTGATGCGCTCGTAATCGCCCTTGATGTCGTCGGTGAAGAACATGATGGCGGGCTGGTTCTGCTGAAAGATCGCCTGCTGGTAGGCTTTGGCGGCAGGATTGTTGTTCAGCGCTAGTTGCAGCTCAACGCCGTTCGGATCCTCGGCCGAAGCCACCGTCAGCCAGCGATAGGGGCCCTGGCTGAAGTCGTTTTTCTTGGCGAAGCCCAGCGTCTCCGTATAGAAGCGCAGTGCTTTGTCCTGGTCGTCTACATGTAGGGTGGTCACTTTGATTTTCATTCCTTTTCTCCTTTGTTATTCCCGCGGTTTGCGCCGCGGTGATTTCTCTTGGCCTTCTTTTTCGTCGGTGTCGCCATCGTTGGTGTTGCCTCATCCATGCGGTCGAGGTGCCGCTCGAGAGCATCCACGTGACCGGACCAGAACCGGCGGAACTGCTCCAGCCAGGCTCCCACCTCTTGAAATGGTTTAGGTTTGAGCTGGTAAAGGCGGCGTTGTGCGTCCACGGTGGACTCCACGAAACCGGCCTCGCGCAGCACGCGCAGGTGCTTTGATACGGTCGGCTGGGTCATACCAAGCTGACGCTCGATCTCTCCCACCGACTGTTGTGAGGAGACCAGCAGGCTCAGTATTGCGCGGCGGTTCGGCTCCGCAATGATTTCGAACGATTCCATGCCATGAATATACTCGTTAGCGTATATACGTGTCAAGGTATATTTTAAGAAAAATATTTAGGGAGGGGGGCTTCGGCATGCTCTCAGCGGGTAGGGCTCTCAAACGCCGGTTTGCGCCATGCGAACGCACGAAAATGTTTTCGCCTGTCGGCGGGAATTTGCTCGATGCGCCAGTACAAAAAGCAAAGCCGGACCCGAAGGTCCGGCTTTTGCGGAGTTAGAATTCCGGCTGGAGCTGGACGGCTAAAACCGGAGGTGTGCCGCGACTTGCAGGATGCGCGGGTCATACGCGCTGACCACCTGCCCGAACGTCGAGCCGATGTCTTGCGCGTCGTTGTCAAGGTTTTCGAATTCGGTGTGGTTGAAGAGGTTGAACGCGTCCACACGAAGCTCGAGAGTGATGCGCTCGTGATAGAGCGGCGTGGTTTTCGCCAGCGAAAGATCCAGGTTTGTGCGTCCCGGTCCACGCAATACGTTGCGGGGCGCGGTGCCATAACCCTGGACGACGTTGTCGTTGAAGGTAGACTGTGAGAAGAATTGCAGGCCGTTCGTCTTGGGATTCAGGTATTGGACCGGCCCGGTCAAGTTGGCGTTGATCAGGCCCTGGTCGCCGGCGCCTGTGGGGCCCGGCGCGTTGTCCAGCGTGTTGAATCCTCCGATCGCGGTAAACGGAAATCCGGTCCTCCAAGTAAGGATGGGATAGAGACTCCACCCTTTCACAAGGCGCTGCGGACCGCGGCTAAAAGGCAGGTCCCATCCGCCGGAGAACGTCACGTATTGGCGGACGTCGAAATCGGACGAGGCACGGAACAACTGCGGATCGAAAAAGGGAACCGCGAAATTGCCCTGGCGGAACCCGGAGGCGTTGTCGATGCTGTGCGCCCATGTATAACCGAGCGTGTAGTAGACGCCACCGAATCTTCCGAGGTTCGTGGTCTGCTGCGTGAGGCTCAACTGCAAGGCGTTGTAGTTGGCATTCGCAGCGTTTTCAAACTCCTGCTCCTGGCCAAAGCTGCCGTCGGGAACATTCGGATTAAAGCCCGGAGGCGTTACGCCATTGGGATCCGAATTTGTAAACGCGGGAAGATTGCCCGGCCGCTCGTTCAGGAATCGCTGGGGATTGGGGCTGTTGAGCGTCGCGGGATCGAACGGGTCGATGTCGACGAGGGTCGTCAAACCATGGGAAGAACTGCCGACGTAGGCGGCGCGAGCCACCAACTTATTGGAAACCTGGTGCTCGATACTCAGGTTGTACTGATATGTGTACGGCGTGCGGAGGTTTGGGTTCACAATCGTTGCGCCCGTGCCGTTGCTCGTGAAGGTTCCGAAGGTATCCGCAAAAATGACACTATGATTTAGCGGTTGGCCGAACGGATCTGGGTTGCCCGTCGAGCCGAAAGGATCGCTCTGGAACCCAAAGCCCGTGGTGGTTGCAGGTCCCTGCGGGGTAAAATTGCCGATAAAGGCTGCCGACGCAAACGGTACCTGTCCGTTGAACTGAAAGTTATCTTCGGCTTTCAGCACGTCATAGAAAATTCCCCATCCACCGCGCACGCTAGTCTTTCCGTCGTGAAATGGCTGCCACGCAAACCCGATGCGCGGAGCGAAGTTTGTTTTATCCGGGAAGTTGGCGCCGTTAGGCGCACCTTTGTCGCCGGGGAAAACCAGTCCAAGAGGCGCTCCCGGGAACACGGTGGACTGGGGCGCACCAGGAATAACGGAATAGGTTCGGCCTTCCGTATCGGACTTGGGCGTGCTGTATTCATAGCGGAGGCCATACGTCAGCGTGAGGTTGTTGGCCACATGCCATTCGTCTTGCCCAAATACATACGTCGCCTTGGTACGGATGTCGGACGGTGCGGCCGGACCCTGGTCGTAAAAGTCCGGGAGGCCTACGAGAAAGTTAGCAAATGGATCGCCGGCCGCACCCGATGTGGAATAAAAAAACTGTCCGTCGATTTCGAATTCGAAGACTTGATTGTCCTGATAGGCGGAGATAGAGCCGCCGAACCTCATGGTGTGCTTTCCGTGAGTCCAGGAGAGTACATCGGAGTAGGCAAAAGTGTTGTCGACCAGCCGGGAGGGTCCCTGAATGCTGAAACCAATGGTGGCGTTGGGGAAGTCGAGCTGCGTGGGACCGGTGGGATTATCGGACAGTATATTAATTCCCAAGCCTATAGAAGTTGGCTGGTGGCTGGCCGGGACCCTTTGCAGGGTATCGCTCCGCTGGGCCGTCGCGCGAAACTCATTCAAGATGCTGGGAGAAAACGTGCGGATATACGCGAGATTGAAAAAGCGGCTATAGAGGTCTGAAGTGGAGCCGTAGCCGGGAATGCCGCCTGGACCGGGATTCAGTTGAGGATCGAGGATTCGGCCGAACGTGGCGGTGAAGTGGTCCTTCGGCGAAGCTTCGTAGTCCAGCTTTCCGGTCCACTCGTCGGGATTGTCTGTCAGCGGATTCTGAAAAGTGGCTGCGCCCGTCGGCGAATTCGACGTGGGGATCAGACCGGCCTTAATGTATGCCTGAGCAACCGGATCGATGCTCGCGGGATTGATGATGCCTTGAGCGGCAAGCGCCGCGTTGGGCTGAAAGAAGGGATTGGCCTGCAGGAAACTGGCAACGGCTGCCTGATTGGGCGAGCCTGAAAAATTTCCTTGAAGCTCCGCAGCCGTCGGCAGCGTCACCTGACTACTCACCGACTCCTCACTTAGGTCCTGCTTTTGATAGGCCAGAAAGAAAAACAACTTGTCCCTTTTAATCGGCCCGCCCACGGTGCCCCCGTACTGGTTCCGATGAAGCGTTTGCCGGGGCTGCCCATCTAAATTGCTGAAGAAATTGTTCGCATCGAAAATGGTGTTGCGGACGAAATCGTAAGCGCTTCCGTGAAAAGCGTTCGTTCCAGACTTCGTTACCTCGGTGATGATGCCTCCGGCGCTTCGTCCGTACTCAGCGGTAAAGTTGCTGGTGAGGACCCGGAATTCCTGGATGGAATCGGGATTGGGATTGTAGACAACGCCGTTGTCGAGAAGATCGTTGTTCAGGCCGCCGTCCAACACGAACGTATTGGAATCGCTGCGCCCGCCGCCGATGCTGAACTGCATTCCCCCCGTTCCCCCGCTTCCATTCGAGGGATTGTCCGCGGGCAGTACGCCCGGCTGCAACAGCGCAAGGTCCAGCGCGTTTCGGCCGTTAAGCGGCATGTCTTGCACGGTACGCTCGGAAACCGTGGATCCCAGAGTCGGATTGATGGTCTCGACCGTGCCAGTCGTCGATTCCACCGTCACCGTTTCGGCTGCTGCGCCCACTTCCATCTTGATGTCGATTTTTAGCGTCTGATTAATCTCCAACTTGCTCGGTGACGTCGTCGCCGACCGGAATCCTTGCCGCTCCACGCTAACCGTATAAGAACCCACCGGCAACGCGAGCACCTGATAGAAGCCCGTCGTATCAGAGACCGTTTCCCTGGAAATTTGCGTCCCGACGTTCGTCACAGTTACATTCGCGCCCGCGATCGTCGCGCCACTCGGGTCGAAAATAATGCCGGTCACGCGCCCGGTGGCATCTTGCGCAGATGCCCCCACTCCACAAAAGACACACAGCATGGCGAAAAATACGAAATACAGAATTCCGCTTTTAAATGGTTTCAAGAAGCCCTCCCGTTGGACCAACACGTGCAAATTCGGGAAATCCCGATTTCGCAACACGCGAACAGGACTGCAATTGAAAGGCCGGAGTCAACGAACAGAAAGCAAAGGAGTTTTTGGAAGGCGACAATAAATCAAACTACTCTTTATGAAATCTAAATCGAAAATTATGTATATACCTTCTCGATTTCCGCGTTTTTTCCTCAACGTCGAGGCCCTTTCGCATCAGCTATGTTGTGCCGCGAGCTTCAGCGCGGACCACAGCGCGCCCGATCCAGGCAAAAGGAAACAGCGTCAGTCCGTCAACCCATCCGCCGAGACTGAATGTTCCCGGAAAATAAAGCGCAATGACAACACCACCGCTGACGAGTATCGCGCACAGGAGTACGAACATGCGCATGCCATAACTAAAAGTAAATGGAAGATAGTGCGCTCCCAGCAGAATCAGTAACGCTGGATAAAACAAGTTCAAACGAAACTCGGTTACAGGAACGAGCAGAAGCATCGACATCGGCAGGATAAACGCGATCTGCATCCCAAGTTTGCCCAATGGGTTGCCATTCGAAAGGTAGGCAGGGCCGCCTGTTAAACGCAGCAACCCATCGAAGGCGTATGTTTCGAAATCCGCTGTGCGCGCCCGGCTCACGCAGAAAGCACATGCACCTCATCCACATCCACTGAAAAAAACGTGCAGGCGCTACTGAGCTCGCGAGCCCACCATGCTCAATACCATCGCGATCTGCCCGGAATGGTAAATCGTGTGCTGCACGGTTCCCTCGAGCAGCGTCTCGTGCGAATAATCGCGCCCCGGAACCTGCTGTGCAAAATCCTCCGCGGAAAAATTCCGAATCTTCTCTTCGAGCAATTCGCGGCTTTGCTTCCACCGCGCTGCCAGCTCGTTCCAGGGAATCAGCGGCTCCGCCCATTCTTTTTCAGGCTCCCAGCGCGGCATTGGCTGGCTCTCGGAAGTATTCCGCGTTCTTTCATTCCAGAGCAGCAAATGTTGCAGCAGCATCGAAATGGAATGGCCTCCCGGAGTCGGCCGCGCAATCGCAATTTCCGGCGTAACTCGAGCCAGCAGCTCGTCGAGTGCAGGCCCATACCACGCGCCCTTCACCGTCGCGGCATGATAAGTATCAGCGATACGTTCCATTTGATTCATGAGTTCCTGCCTCCCCGCGGCAACCATCATCTTCGGCGCTTCCGCAGCGCCCAGTTTACAGCAACCCTCCGAGCCTTCGTCGCGACCCATCCCGCCTTCCCGTGGAGCACACGGCCACGGCTGAAAACTCAAGGGAGTGCGTGAAAGTGGAAGTTGGAACTATTTCTGGCTCCTGACAAACGCATAGCGGGGCAAATCCTTTTATGCCGCATGGCCGCGCCCCGGCTCTAGTCCCACACCGTTGGGAGACCACTACTAGCCGATAAGTGTCAGTCATTAATCGCATGACTCGACATCCTTTATTCCCTGCAATAAGCTTCAATCGTGAACGACGAACCAAGAGGACTGAGGTTTGCCTTCCGTGCGGGCGCTGAGATTGCTCGTGAAAGCTTGCCCACTGCTTTTGTCCCCGCTCGTGTGACGCAACTAAGCCTGCGCGGGTGTTACCTAGAGACGTCCGCCTCGTTTGAGATGCATTGCAATGTCTTGCTTAAGATTCACAACTCTGGGGAGAATTTTGAAACCGAGGCAACCGTCCTCTATATCCAGCCCACGGGCGTAGGGTTGGTGTTTCGCGAAATGAACCCTAATTCTCGAGCCGTTTTGCAAAGCTGGATTCTGGCCGCGCTAGATCAACAACCAAACGCCTTGCAGACTCCTCGCTAGTCGCTGTACTGAATGAGTGGCAATTACCCAGCCAACGCAAGCGGATGCCAACAGCCGCGACTCCTGACAAGTAATCGCAAACGAATCAGATCGTTCATCCCACCGTCGCTCACGCCCCGTTGTGGATGACTTGCTGGCGATAGAAAAAATAAATCCCTATCGGTGGCGTTGCATCGATGCACAAGGACGCTTCCGTGCAGATAATGCTTCGCCGGGATTTTGGGAAGATGATAACCAAGTTATTTGAACGCCCCCGCGCTGATAACCTCAAAAAGCAATCGCAAGAGATGATCAGTTTTCCCTGGGAACTCCTGAAATGATTTACCCCTTCGAGCTCCACGTGTTCCGCGCCACGCACGCCATCGCACCCACGATCCCGAACATCATGGCGAAGGGCAGTCCTTCGCCGCGGACGAATCCGAAGTCCCCGCGTCCTAGACCCACCGCGTACCCCAGCCCGAACCCCAGACCCATGCACCCAAGAATAATGACCGCGTTCAGGACTTTCCACGTCGCGTCCTGTCCGGCCGCGATGGCGAACCCCGAGCCCAGAATCAACGCCACCAGCCAGATTACGGCCATTGCATTCTCCTCCAGCAACGCGACCATATCACTACGGGAGTGATCTGGCGCAACCTCAGAGAAAATAAATGTCCGAAATGCCCGCGCGGAAAAGCGGGGGGCCGTTTCTTAATTCTTGGCTACTTCATCCCTTGCGGTTTTGCCCCACGCAAGGGTGGGTCTTCGTCTTCTCCGGCTCTGCCCACTGCTCACTATCCTCTGCTCACTCCCAAAACTCTCGCACCGCCCAGCCAAACACATCACCCTATCGGACGGCATTGACCAGCTCCCACATTCGTGCCAAATGATGATCATCATGCTCGGCCACAAAATACAAATGATCTACAAGCCGCATCGGCGTCTTCAACCGCGGATGAACAATGGCTCGAGTAAATAGCGATGCATCCACTTCTTCCACACTCTTCAGCAATCTTCCCCTCGCCGTGCGGAACTCCGCCAGAATCAGCTCCAGAGGCCGTGCGTTGTAATCCGCTTCGTCCGTCTTTCGATTCCGCAAATCCGCCACGGCAAGCTGCTCGCTGCCCGCCACGTAATCGTCCACCCGCGCCAGCCACAGCGCCTCCAAATCCAGCAAATGACCAGCATGCTCCTGAGCCGACCACTTTCCTTCCGCTTTCCTAGCCAGGATTTCGTGCGAATATCCCCGAAGGGCCTCTTCCAGCCTTGCCGGGGTCCCGCGGAGCCGCGCGCAGACGTTCGGCCACACGTCCGCTGGATACGCAAACTCAAACTTCCGTTCAAACCAAACTGGCACCTGACTCATAGATTCCGCCCATCGCATCTCACTGACCTTAATCCTAAACCATCAACTTTCCAACCTTCAAACCTCCGAACCTTCGCGGGTGGACCACACTCAGAGCGCAGAGATGATCTTGATTTTCCCTCTCCAGGGTGGCCCGGCCTTTTGCGTTTGCTTCTCGAAAGGGCGGGGTCTTTCGTGCGCGGGACGTACGGCCCACACCTCGATGCCGCTCGTCGGAACTTTGACGACACGTGCGCCAGGCTTGCCGTTCCGTCCGGTCCCGGTTTATTCGCTGTACGGTGGCCCCATTATGACAACTGCGCCGGCCGCAATCAGCAAGCAGAACCCGGCGAGACCGGGTATTTCGGTAGGCGGATGCTGGTTCTCGGAATCTTGTTTGTCGGTTTCGGAATGGTCCTGCGCTACGGAGTGGCTCCAGAGTCCGGCTTGAAGGGCAAACAGGACCAATGCAACGAAGGTCAGCAGAATGGCGCGACGCTTTGCAAGTCGCATACATACCTCAGCTTTCTGGCTGAGACCTCCATTCTACCAAAACATCCGCAAGCCGCGCTTCCCAAGAAGAAAAAAACACAACTGCCTGTGCGTGCCGAAGCAGACCTGTCCGCTCTAGCATCCTTCCGCGAGAACAAATTCCAAAATCGGCGGGGAATGGGATCAGGAAGCAGTGGATCACGTTGCTGATAGGACGTTGACCGCCTTCCAGAAACTCCACAAGGGTGAACAAAAGGCCTGGCACTCCCATCCATCGGTTTTATGGACGTGGGCGAACCGCACCCGCCAACGGGCACGCCACGATGTTTACCTACGACGCGTTCGGGCTGGTGACACAGACCTCATTCCCTTCGACGGCGGTGGAAACCTACGCGCACGATGCGGACAACAACTTGACCAGCAAGGCGGAGCGAGGAATTCCGGAAGCGATTCGCCGCGACAACGGACCGGAATTTACGAGCCGGCATTTTCTGGAATGGTGCATGGATCGGAAGATCGAGTTGGTGCACATCGAGCCGGGACGACCGATGCAGAACGGACATGTAGAAAGTTTTCACGGGAAGTTGCGGGATGAATGCTTGAACGCGAACTGGTTCAGGAATTTGTTTGAAGCGCGGGGCAAGATCGCAGCGTGGAGGAAGGAGTACAACGAAGAGCGGCCGCACAGTAGTTTGGGGTACCTGGCGCCGCGGGAGTTTGCTCGGCGAGTTGCGGCGCTCCGGTCGCTTACGGCTCCCTGCGCGCCGCAACTCGCCGCACTGCCGGAGGCAAAAACCATGCAGTTAGAGGATTCGAGTGTCGTATGATCCCGTGCGCGGACTGCGGGGGCAGATCAAAAGGATACCACTTTTGTATAATGTTACAGAAAGACAACGGAGAAGTTCTTCGGCGAAATCATCGATGCATGCCGGCAAATTGAGGGGAGCAGGTCAGTTCAGAGGCCTCTCTCTTCGTGTTGCTCCAAATACTGCGCGCGCTTCATCTGGGGAATCGAATTCTTGTAAATTTGCATGAGGCCAGTTCCGTCGGTGGCCATATAACTCGGTAAACGATAGATTTAACCCCTCCACATCCCGCAATTCGCCCTTCGTCATAATCTTGAAATTGTATTGAGGGCCGGATTGTTGTGGGCTGGTTTGTCCTTGCGGATACGCAAAGAAGCAGAGAAAGCCGAAGACTATCGAAATCATAGAGCACCAAATTTACTATTCTACTTATATAATTGTTGACTGCGCGTAATAACACTGCCACATTAGTTTACCGTTTTCGTTTGTTTTGTCGTACCCAACTTCTCCATTGTACCGATTCCCCCTTCCCGTTATGGTAGCCCTCAAGGAATCCCTCGAGCTCCCATATCTGGGTCTGCCACGCGTAATTGTCGTCACTTGCGTCATAGTTCGTGTAGGGCTGAGAGACATCAGTATATCCCGGGGTCTTTTAGTCGGTGGTGGCATGTGAGTCCCACCACCGGCTGCATATGCGGCTCTCCAGTCTTGTCGACCTGGTCAGTGGCATCAATTCAGTAGTCACAGTGAATTGGTAAGGCCCCGCGGCATCGGCCCAATCCCGGTTCCTCCAGGTCCTGTGAGGTGAGACGCCAGTTCCTCAACGCCTTGTGAAATCGATCCATTTCTTTGAGCCGACCCCGCGTCCGATTTTGCCTCTCGCTTGCCTATAATCTATTCAAAGAAACGCCAAAAGCGATTGTGCGCAATCTATCCATCCAACTCAGTACTGGCTTATCCGTGGACCTGACGTGATAGTTGTTGATGCCGAATTGCGGACAAACTCGTCGGATTGTAGATGCTATTTAAGGTGGCCGGGGGGCTGCCCATCGCGTCTGAAATATCGGAGGCGTACCGAGGCCAACAGCGCTGCCGCTACTGGTTCCGGCGGGTGGCGGGTGTGATCCCTCCACACAGTCCACATACTTCGGCGGGTGGAGCACAGTGGGATCCTTTGTCTTTGATTTCGGGCTCCTTGAGCCTACCACTTTGCATGGCGGGCGGAACGAAAAGGAATGCGGCGAAACCCGCGCAGTTGGTTTTTACTTTCTGGGGATGCCGCATCCCTTGCGATTTTCAAGGGTGCGGGTTTTGACTCTTCTTTCCGTCCGGCCCGCAAATCCTTCGCGCCATTCGCTCTCCCAAAATGACCGTTCAACCCCCAATTTCGACCATTCCACGCAAATGAATTGACGCTCCGGTAATCTCCCTGCTACCATTCCTCATGTTCTCCTCGCCAGCCTCCTCTCCGACGAATCGCTTCCCGCTCCCCCATCCGTCTCACTCCGATCGGTGTCGTCCTGAGCGTAGCGAAGGATCTGCTTTTCGCTTCTCTCCTCTCTGCGCACTCAGCGTCTCCGCGTTCAGCTTTCCGGATGTTTCCCCTTTGAACCTTAAGCTCTCGACAGTCAATTTTCCGTCCCTAAGCCCTTTCGCTGCCACTCTTACAGGCTTTCTCCAACTAACTGAAAACAAAACAACTTTAAGTCCAGCATTTGCCACTCTTACGCGCCGCGTCAAGCTTAACCCCTTTGTTTGCCACTCTTACAAAGGCAATAATATACTTGACTCAGTGAAGTAACGGGAGCAAGGTATTGTTGCGGGAAGAGACGAGGTATTAAATGAGTGAGACGATATGAAATTCGCACATGGGATTTTGCGTTACCAACTCCTGTTGGACTGGGAGAATTGATGGCGTACTTCATGATTTACGGAGATGAGAGTGGAAAACTAGCTAAATCCCCTTACGTTTCTTTCTGCGGCTACGTAGGGCATGTTTCCGAGTGGGAACGCGTGAGTATGGAATGGAACAATCTGCGATTATCTTGGGGAGTTCCTCCAATTCATATGCGATGTATCAAAGACCCGGAAAGACCTCGCTGCGAATCGTGGCTGGAGGTCAAAAATAAATGGGGAAAGGATTGGGAAAATAAACGCGATGCCATGCTACGTGATTTTGGCCTTATAGTTCGGAACTCTTCGACGGTTTGCGTAGGAGCCGCAGTAGATGCTGAATATTTTAGAAACATGCCAGACTCTCCTTTCAAAAATAAAATGAAGAAAAATCCTTTTTATCTAGGCCTGTACACGCTCTTCATGGAGAGTCTCGACAAGATAGATCGGGTAGATAAATGTCAATCCGTTAGTCTTATAATCGATGAAGACCCGGAATATGGAAAACAAATTTACGACCTTCTAGAAGCTCTAAAAATTGGTTTCCCAAGAGTCAGAGAACGAGTTAGCGCAATAACCTTTGCAAGAGATGCTGAGTATCCAGGATTGCAAATGGCTGACGTAGTTGCATACGAGTCGAGTTCTTGGATGATTCAACGAATAAATAACAAGGATGCTGAACCTTCGGACTTGCTTGGATTGTTCACGCGCTTAGGCCTTCATGTTCCCAAACTATGGGATGCGGAAAACTTAGATAAAGTAGCTGCGTCTGGAGTATTTTCGTGAAAAAAAAATCAGAATTAAAAAACTTCAAGGACGCGATGAAACAAATTCTTACCGTATCCCATGAAGAACTAGAACGGCGCGAAGATAAATGGAAAAAAGAGAAAGAAGAAAAAAAGAAAAAGCGGGCTAAGGTTTAGCCCGCTTCCCGCGTGGTAAATGACCCGGATTAATTATTCGCGGCGGAACCCACCTTGCCAGTGACCTCGGCATAGGTGAGACGCTTTCCTAGGATGTGTGAGGCAACGTGCTCGAATCGAAGACCATCGTGAGCAAGTTTCCGAAAGTTGTAGCGGAAAACTTGTTCGTCCAGATACCGGAACAGATGGAATGGTTCCACGCTGATATAAGTGCCTTTCAGTTGGCGCTTGAACAGGCTCCAGAAGTTTTCGAGTCCGTTGGTGTGAATCTGTCCGTCAACGTAGGACTCCGCATGGTCTATAACTTGGTGCTCGAATCCTTGATGCTTGAGTCCCTGATAGGACAAGAGTGCGTCCGTGTAGATCGCGCTTCCCGCTTTGACGTGAGCGCGAATGTTGGATTGAAGCAAGTGTTTTTTGCGATTGCCCACGACAGCCGCGCGAATCTCTCCGCCGCGCTCAAGGATTCCCTGAACAGCGACCTTGTCCTTAGTGCCAGTCTCAGTAATCCGACGCTTGCGTTTGTCGGCGTGCATGAATCTCGCAGCGCCACCAACGAAAGTTTCATCTACTTCGACTTCTTTACCCTCTCCGCCAAGTTGGACGGAAGAACGGGTCTGCATCGCAAGGCGAATCCGATGGAGCATGAACCATGCGGACTTTTGTGTAACGCCGAGTGCGCGGCCAATCTCGTAGGAACTGATGCCGTTCTTGCAGTTAGCAACCATCCACATAGCGATAAGCCATTTGTCGAGGGGCAGCGCGGAGTCTTCAAAGATAGTCCCAATCTTGGCGGAGAACTGTTTCTTGGGGTGCTGGCTCTTGCATTCCCACATTCGACGAGTCGCGATGAAGCGAACGTCATTCCTGCCACAAGTAGGGCAGATAACCTTGCGGTCTGGCCAGCGCAATTTGACCATGAAATTAAGGCAGTTATCGGCGTCCGCGAAGTAGACGATGGCTTGTTGGAGTGTCTTTGGCTTGGCGCTCATTGCGTTCCTCACTGTCAAAAGGATATCCCAAACGCCTTACTGAGTCAAGTATATTATTGCCCTTACAAAAAACATCCGGGGTGGGGGTTACACCATTCAAGCCAAACCTTCTCCCTCCGCAACCTGACCACTTGCCTCTCACCACTCTCTACTATTACAGTCCCTACTCCCGCGCCCCCCACCCTCGGGCCAACTTGGCCTCATCTTTTTCTCTCTGTGCCTTCTTCACGGATCACGGTACACGGAACAGGCGTCACGTTTCCTCTATCCACCAACCACTCATCATTCGCCACTATCTCCTTTATATTCCGCACTTACAAAAAAACCGGGGGTGGGGCCAGGCAGGTCTCCGCTTCCAGCATCTCAACGAGGGATCCGTTCTCTACCTCTCGTATTGCCATAGACTCCCGCATCGGCCTAGACTGGACTAGCTCATGAGCGAGCGCATGCTACCGGCATCTTTCCAAATTCGTGACCTGACGATCCGCCCCGCGGCGGTCCTCGCCCCCATGGCTGGCGTGACGGACACGCTCTTTCGCCGAGTGATTCGCGGCCTCGGCAGCTGCGGTTTGCTGATGACGGAGTTCACCAGCTCCGAAGGCATCACGCGTAGCGCCGCCAAAACGCTTCGCTATCTTTATTTTGAGGAAGATGAGCATCCCATCACTGCGCAACTCTTTGGCGCGAATCCGCAAGTCATGGCTGACGCCGCGCGCATGGTCGAAGACCTCGGCTACGACGCCGTGGACATTAATCTTGGCTGCCCCGCGAAAAAAGTCGTCAAGTGCGGCGGCTCCGGTTTGCTGCGCGATTTGCCGCTTCTCGAAGAAATTTTCAAAACCGTGCGCGCCGCCGTCAAGATTCCTCTCACCATCAAGATCCGCGCCGGCTGGGACGACAAATCCATCGTTGCCGTGGAAGTCGCGAAAATGGCGGAAAGTCTCGGCGTGGAAGGCATCGCTGTTCATCCGCGCACGCGTTTGCAGGGGTACGCCGGCGCTGCCGACTGGAGCATCATCGCCGCCGTGAAGCAAGCCGTAAAGATTCCCGTGATCGGCAATGGCGACATTAACACGCCCGAGGATGCCGAACGCATGGTCCGCGAAACCGCGTGCGACGCCGTGATGATTGGCCGAGCCGCCGCCACCAATCCCTGGATTTTCCTGCAAATGCAGCAATACGCCGCGAGTGGCCGTTACGACACGCCCACCGAAGATGAACGCCACCAGTTACTTTCTGGCTACTATAGGCAAATTAGCGCTGCCAACCTGCCCGATGGTATAGGCAAAATGAAGCAGTTCGCTTGCTGGTTTACTCATGGCGTGGGGAACGGCAGCGAGCTTCGTCGAATCGTGCATGCGGCGCGAACGCCCAGCGAGGTTGTCGAGAAGGTGGAATCCTTCTTCGAGAGCCGAGCCGCCGCGGGAGTCAGTCGCACTGCGGCCGCCGAAAACGGTGATCGTTCTGCGCCGGACGAGGATAGTAACCGCTTTGCGGCTGCCCAGAATGAAGGCTGCTTGGCGAACGCCAGAAAAGAGGACCCAGCCCATGGTCCACTTGACGCAGACCGCTTCCAAGCAACGCTCGGAGCGTAGAATCGCCGTCCGCCTCCCCCTCAGAGTGCGGGGACGCGACAGCCGCGGCGTTATCTTTGAAGAAGAAACTTCCAGCGAAAATTTATGCCGCAGCGGCGCCGCGTTTGTCACGCGCTTCGACGTGGCCATCGGCTCCGACCTCGAAATCCGCATCCCTTTTTCGCACTACGCGTCACGCCGGACGGAAGCAGACTTCGCCACATCCGGCCGCGTCGTCCACGTCGTGGATGCTCCCCGGCAAGGCGAACGCCTGGTCGGCGTGCAGTTCACAGGCCCGCGCTTCCAACGCGTCTTCCGCCCCGAAAACGCCGCATAACGCACTGGCGTAGCGCGGAGAAGTAAGCTGCAGGCGCCACGCACAGGCGTAACGTAAGGGCGCAGCGCAGACGCAACGCGCGGACGTAACGCTTTGGCCTTACGCTCTAAAATATCTTGGAAGAATTGCCCGCCAATGCAAGACGCTCTGTTGAATAGAGCTGTTGTTTTGTGTCTCTACTTTTCCGGGGCGCAGACAAAATTCGCGGCGTCATTGGTATCGCCGTTTCCTTTATATTTCGCGACTTCAGGATAAGCGCAGAGCGGCCTTGTCATCTTTGCTGCTGATGCGCCCTCTTCCGGCTGTTTCGTGGCGATCACTGTCGAGGGCGCCGTGCCTTTTTCAACCCATTGTTCGAGCGCCATATACATATTGTGCTGCGCGTCATTCACGGGACTGACGCCCGTCTGGCCAAAAATATTTGGTCCCGGCCCTCCGCCGCAATGCTGCATCCCCGGCACCATATACAAGCGCAGGAAAGAATCGGCGTCCTGCTTGCCCATCTTGTTTTCGACATTCTCGAAATAGTGAATCGAGTTCAGCGCGGAAATGGCGGCGTCGCTCCAGCCGTGATAAATGATCAGTTTGCCACCTCGCGATTCGAACGGTTTCAGGTTGGCGTCCGTGGCGTTCAGCACGCCTGCGAACTTTTCATCCGAGGCTTTCAACGCATCGTCGACACGCGCTTTTTTGTAATCCCAATCCGACTGCCCATAAACCATATCCGCAAAATATCCGCCGCCGAACGCAAACAGCAGGGACTTGCCGGGGCCTGGCCCCGTGATCCATAGGGCCCAGCCGCCTCCGCCATCTTCGCCTCCCGGCACATATCCAGGGAAAATCTGCCGGCCTTCGGCATCGTGGGCGCCTTCATACAATGTTTTGAGAGTAGTGACTTGCGGTTGCGTGAGGCATGCATTCGAATCGGCTGCTTTGCAGAGAAGAACCGCGGGATCGAAATGGCATTTTCTCGGGTCGTTCAAGATGCCGTCGGTGACGCCATCCAGGGCATCGCAGGATTCGTTTACGGCCTTTGCGATGGTCGGAATTTTGCTCGCTGGAATATAGCTGGCCGGATCGAGCGTGGTGGCTTGCGCATTATAGAGAGCGGTCGTGAGCAAATGTGTCCAGTAATTAGCGGGTGCGCCGGCGAGGATTCCATCGTAGTCCTCCGGAAAGCGTTGCGCTTCCATCAGGGCCTGTCGGCCGCCATTCGAACAGCTGGCGAAATACGAACGCCGCGGGCGATCGCCATAAAACGTCTTCACGGCCGCTTTGCCAACCGTGGTCATTTCGTGAATCGCGCGGTATCCAAAATCGACAATCTTCTCCGGATGCCCTAACGCCCAGCGCGCGTCGGTGTCCTCCGCGGCATGGCCCGTGTCCGTGCCCGCGGAAGCATATCCTTGCGAGATGGCAATCCCCAGGGCGCGATAGTCAATTTCCCCGGCGAAGCCGCCGTTGCCCTGGCCGCGAAATTTGCCGTTCCATCCGGTTGCCGGCAGCCAGATTTCGATTTTGATATCGGAGTCCGTGCTTGGTTTGGATACCGCGATCACCCTGCAGAACGCCGGCAGACGCTTGAAGAAGGACGGATGACCGGCGAGCCACGCGGCCATGCTTGGCGGGGATGAGAATGCGCCCGCGGCGATTGACTCCGCCGAGGTGATCTGCGTATTTGGCAATGCGAGCTGCCCCAATGTTTCACAGGCCTGGCCAGCGCCTCTTGCACCTGGCGCAAGTACAAATCCCATCGCCATCAGGGCGAACACGCTGAACTTTTTCATGCGAGTCTCCATCTTGTAAAGGTCGCGAAAATCCCGGCTTCGCACTTCAATCTTTTCGCCAGAAGCGCCGGGCTCTCCCGCGCGCAAGCACATCGTAGCCGAAAGACGCTCTTGTGCCAAACCATCGATTGATCGGTGCTTTAGCTCAATTTTCGTTCACAGAAGCTAAAAGTCGATATGGTGTGAAGGCGGGGAACGACGGAAGCCCCACGAACAGGTGCAGGCAGAGAATTTCTTGATTGAATTCGCGTGAAAAGGGAACTTATCGGACCTTTTGGCGTCTACTCATTAAGAGTTCTTAAGCGATCCGGGGGCGACATGGGTTCACTTTGGCAGGACTTTCGTTACGCGGGACGAACCCTGAGGAAAAGTCCGGGATTTGCGGTGGTGGCGATAGTTACGCTAGCCATGGGCATTGGGGCTTCCACAGCCATCTTCAGCGTTATCGAGAATGTGCTGATGGAGCCATTTCCCTATCCGGACGCCCAGCGGTTCGTTTCGGTGCAAATTCATGACGCGGAGCAAAATCAGCCCGGCGGGCGGGGCGGCTATTCCGGCCCTGAATTTTTGGATTACATCGAGCAGAATCACTCCTTCGACCGCGTGATTGGCAACGACCCGCAGGATGTGCTGTACACGTACGGCGAAGGGACGGATCGCTTCAACGGATGCGTCGTTACGCCGGGAACGTTCGAATTCCTGGGCATGCGGGCGCTGCTGGGCCGCGTGATGGAGCCGGCCGACTACGAGGCAGGCGCGCCGCCCGTTTTCGTATTGCGTTACACGACCTGGGTGAACCGGTTCAACGCCGATCCGGGAATTCTGAATAAGAGCTTCGTACTGAATGGAACGGCGCGCACGCTAATCGGGATCATGCCGCCGCGCTTTGCCTGGGGAGCCGCGGACCTGTGGATTCCCGAAAAACCCAGCCATTCGGATACCCTGACGGCGCGCGGCTTTCCGCGCTATTGGTTCTTACTGGGGCATCTCAAACCAGGAGTCTCCATTCGCCAGGCGGAGGCCGATCTCTCGGTCGTCGCGCAACATTTATCGAAGGTTTATCCGAAGGATTATCCCAAGCACTTCACGGTGTTCATCGAAACGCTCGCCGATAGCGTCGTGGGGCGCTTCCGAACAACGCTCTTCATTGTGCTCGCCGCGGTTGGACTTCTTTTACTAATCGGCTGCGGCAATGTGGCGAACCTGCTTTTGGCCCGAGCCACGACGCGCGAAAAAGAGTTTGCGATTCGCGCAGCGCTGGGAGCGGGGCGCTGGAGGATGGTGCGCCAACTTCTAGTCGAAAGCCTGATTCTTGCGATCGGGGGGGCCGGATTCGGAGCCCTGTTGGCATGGGGCGGACTCAAGTTTCTGATTGCAATCATTCCGCAAGCAATCATTCCTGCGGAGGCGACGATCCGGCTGAATGCGGCGGTTCTGCTATTTACGCTCACGGTTTCCGTGCTGACCGCGTTGGTATTTGGACTGGTTCCCGCGCTGCAGTCGGCGCGTCGTGATTTGAATGATCCCTTGCGCGATAGCGGCAAAGGCGTCAGCGGCGGTTTTCGTCATGGAAGGCTTCGCGACGCGGTTGTCGTTCTGGAAGTCGCGCTGTCGCTCAGTCTTTTGGTGGGTGCGGGACTTTTGATGCGGAGCTTTGTGGCGCTCCATGAAGTTCATCTGGGGCTGCAGCCCGATCACGTTTTGGTGGCCCGTCTTCCACTTCCTCTGGATCGGTACAAAACCGCCGATCAAATCGCCGGCTTCTATCGCCCGCTTCTGCTGCGCCTGAAAGCCTTGCCGGGGATCGTGGAAGCAACGGAAACGAGCACCTTGCCTCCTTACGGAGGAATCCCCAGCAATGTGGAAATTCCCGGAAAGACCCACTCCGAGAAGTGGAACACAGCGTTTCAGCTGTGCAGCGAAGGATATTTTTCCGTACTGAAAATTCAATTTATTGCTGGCCGGCCCTTCACCGAGGCGGAAGTGAACGGGGCGAGAAAGCTCGCGGTCATCAACCAGACTTTCGCGCACAAGTACTTTGGCACGGACAACCTGCTTGGCCAGCGCATCCACTTGATTCGGCTTGAAACAGCGCCCGATCCGGTTCCCGATGCATGGTTCGAGGTGATCGGCGTGGTCGCCGACGTGAAAAATCAAGGCCTTCAGGACCCAGTGACACCAGAGACGTGGATCCCCTACACGATCACCGGTTCGTTTGAGCGCGGCGTGCTTATTCGCACGGCGAACGAGCCGCTGTTGATGCTGAATGCGGTGCGGCAAGAGATTTGGGCGACGGATCGCAGCGTCGCTCTGACGCTGACAGGCACACTGGAGGGGTACATCAGCCAGTTTTCTTATGCTGGTCCGCGATTTGGATTTTTCTTGCTGGGAATTTTCGCGACGATCGGATTGATCCTTGTGACGATCGGCGTTTACAGCGTGCTTGCATATACAGCGGCGCGAAGGACGCATGAAATCGGTATTCGAATGGCGCTGGGAGCGGAAAGCGGCGATGTGCTGAGACTGGTGATCAACATGGGGCTGCGGCTTGTGATTTTCGGAGTGCTGATCGGTCTCGCGGCGAGCCTCGGTGTCGCGCGGGTAATTGCCACGCAGCTTTGGGGCGTGTCGCCATACGATCCGATGACTCTGGTCACGGTTCCGCTGCTGCTCTTGATTACAGGATTGATTGCGTGCTGGGTTCCGGCCCGCCGGGCGGCGCGCGTCGATCCATTGGTGGCGCTTCGTTACGAATGAAGGCGGAGCACACCGGACGAGCAGCTCGTAATCGTCCGGTCTTCTTATTAACACCTGCGGAACGTAATTCTTGCAAACAGCAACCTGGCAGAGTATGGTCGATTATCGATATAGCGACTATCGACACATTATGCCAAAACGAAAACTTGATCCATTGCCGTCAGCCGCGTTTCAGATATTGCTATCACTGGCGGGCGAAAATCTGCACGGTTACGCCATTATGCGGCAAGTGGAAGAGCAGACGGACGGGCGCATCCGGCTGGGCCCTGGGACGTTATACAGCTCGATCCAGACTTTGCTCGAGGCGAAATTGATCGAAGAGCTGGATCAGCGCGAGGACACGGAACTCGGCCACGAGCGACGGCGTTATTACCGATTGACGTCCGCTGGACGCAAACTGGCCATTGCGGAGGCGGAGAGGCTTGCTGATCTTTTGCGCGTGGCGCGCGCCAAGAAAATCTTGAAGGGAGACTATGTCTGAGCCATCGAGGGCTCTGACTAGCTGCTGGGGTTTAACTTTCGACGAAGGATTTCAGCCGGGAGAGAGCTTGATCCCACTGCTTGGAAACGAAATCGAGGTACTGCTTCATTTCTTCCATCGGCACGGGGTCAAATTCGAAACGGCTCTCGCGGCCTACGTGGACGCCATGGACAATGCCGGCATTTTCGAGGACGCGCAGATGCTTGGTGATTGCCTGTCGCGTGAGGCGGGAACCACGCGTTAGCTCGGAGATGGAAAATGGCTGGCCGCCGCAGAGTTTGGCTACAAGCCAGAGGCGCGTTTCGTCGCCAAGAGCGGCACAAACGAGCGCGCGAGGGCGGCGGTTTGCAATTCGGCGGCTATGATGTTTGCGCGACATGCTTTTCTATGTTCTTCATTTGTTCTGTCCAGCCACCCTCGTTGCGGCGGAAGGCTTCGAGACGACGGTCACCGGGAAGGTTATTGAAGCCGGATTCGGTGAGCACCAATAAGGTGCCGGTGGCGGTCTTCTCGAGACGGAATTCGACGAGCGTGGTCGGTTCTTCCGAGTCCGGTTGATAGTTCCCCTTTTCAAGGGATTCGGGATGGGGCCAGGTGAAGGAAAAGAGGCGCTCGTGCTCCATTTTCTGCACGCGGGCTTCCCATTTGACATGTTCGTAGCCGGGATAGGTGATGTAGCCGCGCGAGACCTGGCCAGCTACGAATGGGCCGTCGAGTTTCACGAGGAACCACTCTCCAAATTCGCGGTGATCGGTGAGGGCACGCCAGACGCGGGAGACGGGGGCTTTGAGTTCGATGCGCTTTTCGATGCGGTCGGCCATGTTCAGCAACCTCCAGGTTGCATAATAGCCAAGGACGAAGAAATATGCAACTCTTTGGTTGCGCGTTGGAGGGCTTACCGAAGCAGGCTTAAGAACCATCGCGGCGTTCAGGAGCCGGCGAGCCTACGGCACAATGATCGGTTTGTTTTTCGGCAAAGCGTCGAGCGTGGCTTTGTCCAGGTTCAAATGGGCAGCAACCAATTCCGGCGGCGTGTGCGTCAGCCATTCGGAGAGAGCGAGATCCTGATAGTAGCTGCTCCTAAACATTTCGAGGAACTTCAGATCGGTGGTACCGGTATTCTCGACGTAATGGGGCAGCGTCTTTTGGACGTAGCCGACATCGCCTGTTTCGAAATCCATGGTGCGGGCATGGCCACCGGTGGCAAAAACGGTCATGCGGCCTTTGCCGCCGAAGAAGAATTGCCATTCGTCGGCGTTGGGGTGCCAGTGGAGTTCGCGCATGCCGCCAGGTTTGACGGTTACGACGGCTGCCGCGATGGTCGTTGAGATTTTGAAGTTACTGGAATCGATTACGCGCACTTCACCGCTCTTTATTCGCGTGGGCGCTGGGTGCTGCGTGGTGCGAAACGCAAAATCGACGGGCGACATGCCAAGCGCGCCGGCGGCGATGCGCTGGTCTTGCTCAAGCGGTCCGGGAACCGCGGCCTGAAAAATGAATTTCTCCCGCTTGGGCATATTTGCCAGAGCTGACGGCGGGACTCCGAAATTTTTCGCGATGACATCAGGTGGAGTGTGGGCCATCCAATCGGTGAGCAAGACTGTTTCGTATTCAGAAAAGTTTCCGTCGTCGAAAACCAGTAAGAATTCGGTGCCGTCCGGCGGGAGTCCCTGAATGGAGTGGGGGGTTCCAGTGGGGAAGTACCAGAGGTCGCCTTCCTTGACGTCGGTCACGAAGCTCTTGCCGTCCGCATCGATGCAGGTGATGCGCGCATTTCCATAGAGCATGTAGGCCCACTCTGCAGCCGTGTGCCAGTGCAGCTCGCGAACGCCTCCGGCGGTCAGGCGCATGTCCACACCGGCTAGCGTTTTGGCAACGGATAGTTCGCGAATCGTGACTTCGCGCGACCAGCCGCCTTCATGAAGGCGTTTGTGTGCGAAGGAGAAAGGATATTTGAAGGTTGGTACCCCACCGGCGTCTGTCGGAACAGGATGACTGGCGGACGGGTTGGCTGCGTCCAAGGCAGCGTTGGTCGGCCCCGGATTGCCCGCGCTTCCATACGTGGAGGAAGCTTGTGAAGCATTTTGCTCTCGCGCCGCAGCGCGGTCTGGTCCCAGAACGCTCGCTGCTGCAAGCGCTGCCGAGCTTACTCCCAAGAATCCCCGCCGAGTCCACTGCTCTTTGTCTATTTCCCCAGGCATCTTTACCATCCTCGTGGATTTGGCCGGGTCATGTTTTTTTCCGGCCCTCGATACCGTACACGGAACCCCGACGGTCTGCAACGCTGGCTGTATTGATGGTTGAGAGAAGAAGCTGATTCACTTTGGTACAGTACGGGCACGTCTTCGCGCGCCTTGTGTACCTTTGCGCATTTTACGCCGCCGCCGTTTTCACGGCTGATAGCGCCCCCTTGGACGAAGCACCGCAGTTGTGTCCTGTACTGTACAGACGTAAAAACCTCGTGCGGAGATACTTGAGAGAAGCTAGAACTCCATCCCTGGAGTCGCGACTAACGGAGGGACCACATGAACCAAGCGAGCAAATATCTAGGATTTATTTTCCTGGCTGCGGCACTCAGTGCTACAGCGGCTTCAAAGGTCAGCGCGCAGGCAGTCGTAGTTACTGCGCGGGTCGATCATCATCGTTACTACGACCGCTACCATCACGACTACCATCAGTGGAATGACCGCGAAGACCGTTCCTACCGGGTTTATCTCGGCGAAAGGCACAGAGACTATCGTGAGTTCCGGCTGAGCAACAGGCGGCAGCAAGACGACTATTGGAAGTGGCGGCATCAGCATCCAGATCACGACTAAAGGGTGGTCGAGTAATGAAGCGATGGGAGGCTTCCTCGGCACAGAGCAGGGGAAGCCTTAGACGTCTCTCGATGAATTGCCGGTGAGCAGGCCGCGCTGCGCAAGCATCTTGCGTGCGGAACAATGGAACGGAAGTAGGTGAAGAGGAAATCTGGGAAAGGAAACAACATGTCATTCGGACTCTACGCGGGTGGATTCGCGATTGTAATCGCCGGACTGATTTATGGTGCGTACCTGATCCATCTGCCGGCACACTGGATCGTTGTTGGCGCGATCGTATTAGTGGGAGTTGGGATACTTTCGGGCGTCAAAGCGACGCGCCAGAGAGACACGGCGGCCTGACTTTCGCGGCTGCAGGGCTTGCGAAAAGATGGAGTGGCTCGAGCAGCGATCCGAAATACTCTCCAGATTAAAACGGAAAGGATAACGAAGAAGCCGGCTCGATGCGAGCCGGCCTCTTCGTTGTGTTCTCTGGTGCGATGACGCTTCGATTAGCGAGGCGTTGAAGAAGCGACTGGCATTACAACGAGCGAACCGACTGTCGTGCCGATCACTTCTCCGGAGACAACCAGCTCGACACGCCGGTTTTGCTGGCGTCCGTCGGCTGTATCGTTGGAAGCCACGGGCCGCGTCTTGCCAAAGCCCTGGGCGGTCGTTGACGCTTCTGGCACGCCTTGCTGGGTGAGGTAGGTACGGACGCTCTCGGCTCGATTCTCCGAAAGAGTCTGGTTGAGCTCGTCTGTTCCCACGCTGTCGGTGTTGCCCTCGACGGCCAGTTTGAGAGACGGATAAGCCATCACGATGCCGGATATTTTGGCGAGTTTCTCGCGCGCCAGCGGCTTGAGAGTGTACTGTCCGCTATCAAAGAGCACGTCCGACATGTTCACGACCAGGCCGCGAGCTGTGTCGCGAGTTTCGAGAATCAAGTTGAACTGTTGCAGCAGTTTTGCGCGAAGCTCTTCGCGGTCGTTGACGGCTTGCTGCGCCGTAAGATCGGAAGCGGCTGCCGCGGCCCGGTTGCGTTCAGAGTCGGCTTCGGCGGTGGCCTGGTCGCTTCTGGCTTGTTGTGCCTGCTGGTCGGCGGCAGCGGCGGCGGCTCGATTGCGATCGGAATCCGCCTCGGCGGTAGCTTGGGCGTCTTTGGCTTGCTGTGCCTGTTGATTGGCAGATGCGGCGGCAGATTGTGCGGCTAGCTTATTTCGTTCGGCTTCGTTGCGCGCGCTAAGGGCATCGGCCGTGGCGCTGTTCGCGTCCGCCACTTGGTTCGCTGAAGCGTCGCGCTCGTTTTCGGCGCGAGCATCCGCGATGCGCTTGGTCGCAATTTCGCGCGCGTCTTCGGCGGTCTGGACAGTTTCGCGCGAGACCGAGATCAGCGCTTTCTTGTCCTCGTGTCTGCTGGTGGCCAGAGCATCCGCTTCTCTCATCTGACGAACGGCATTTTCGAAACTGGGGCCAGCGTATTTCTCGGCTCCCGCCGATTTGGCGATGCGCACGGCATTGCGCGCTTCATAGAATTCGAGCGGCAACCTGGCGTCCAACACCACCGGGTCGAAGGTGAAGCCCGTGGGTATGTATCCGCCGCGATCTATCAGTTCATATTTGGCATCCACGACCGCCAAAGTGCCCTTGGTATCCGGGCGAACCATGTTTTGCAGAATCACCGCATTGCTCGGGCGGCGCACGGCGTAATACGGTTCCGCGGTCACGATGAGCGCGAAAGCCTGAAGGTTGGTCGTCACTTCCAGCTTGCTGCGGTGATTGTCGCCGACCAAAACTTCGCCAAGATTTACGGAACGTCCTTCTGGAGAAATGGCCCACAGGACGTAAGTGAGATATTCATTGCCAAAGGTTGTCGGCCTATCGAGGTTTGAGAATTCAGCTTCGATTCCCAGAACTCCGCGTTTGCTCTCGACCTTGGCTTCGCCCGTTGCGCTGGGCATGAGGTCGGTGCCTTGGAAATCCACGTGGGTCGAGCCACCACGGTGTTTGTAGCTGACGGCTTCTGCGGTGCGGCTCACGACGGAGACGCGGTAGGTAGGTATGGGGTCGCTTGGTTGTGCAGGTGACTGCGCCTGTGCCTGGATGTAAGCGGTGGCACCGAGCGCGATGGTTAATCCTAAGGTGAGTCTTGAAAGCTTGTGCATGAGTCTCCTTCGAAAAACTGCGAGACCCAAAGTTTGCCTTGTTCACGACGCAAATACTGTGCGTTAGTGGACATGTTTCAGAGAATATGGAGGTGACTGGAGCTTTAGAGTCCGACTGTTTCGGCCATAATGGAACGTGCGCGTTCCTTTTTGGGGCAGCCTAAATAAGTTCTTTCGTAAGAATTCCCATAACCTTAGACATCTTCTCTTTCCGAGCCGCGCTTGTTGCGGAAGAAGTATGCGGACCCGCCGATAGCGATTGCGAAGAACAGCACCACTCCGGCGAGCATCGCAAAGGCTCCTTGGTCTACCCTGGCTCCAGGCAGTGCAGCAAATTGGTGCGACCAGATGGCGGCGTAACCCAGGAAGTCGTGCTGCGCAGAACTGCCCGGCGGAGTCGTCGTCCAAGGAGCAAAGCAACAGAGGAGCACCAATCCAATGATGAAGGCAAACAAGGTAACGCTGAAGAGAGTTTTCATAGGAACAGAGTCTACACCCAAGCGCAGGGCGCACGATGTTCACATTCGCGCCGAAGCCTGCTGTTGGCTGTGGGGACTGGTGACGCATGGCAGGCAAAAGAAAAAGGTGATGTAAGGACCGATCCATTGCGAGCGGACTGGCCGCTATGAGGGCGAGAAAGAAAGATCCGTTATTTCCGAATCGCGCAAGCTAGACCGTCGGTGCTACGCAATCAACGATCGCGCGCGAGGAGGTGGGGATGGAAGGGAAAAGTGAGCGATACCTTGACCTTCTACAGGTTGTCCTGTATATATGCAGAAGTCGGAGGTATGAGCGTTGAATCCGAAATCGGATCTGCCGCAGGGCACATTGGACTTATTAATTCTGAAAGTGGTGGCGCTGGGACCAGTGCATGGATACGCGATCGCGCAGCGGCTTGAACAGGTTTCGCGGCACGTTGTGCAGGTTCCGCAGGGTTCGTTATATCCCGCGCTGCACCGGCTAGAGAACCGTGGATTGCTGGCGGCGGACTGGAAGGATACCGAGACGGGGCGAGAGGCGAAGTTCTATCGCCTGACGGGAAAAGGACGAGGGCAGCTGGAAAAGGAAGCGGCTAGTTGGGAACGATTGACGGAGGCCGTTTCGCTCATTATGAAATTGTCCGAAGGAGGTGCGGAATGAGCTGGTGGCAGCGGTTGCTGGGCCGCAAAAGGATGGAAGCGCAGCTCGAAAGGGAATTGAGCTTTCATTTGGAACAGCATGCGAGAGAGTTGATCGAGAGCGGCGTTGACCCGGCGGAAGCGCGGCGTCGAGCGCGGCTGGAACTGGGCGGTTCGGAAAAAGTGAAAGAAGAATGTCGCGATGCGCGAGGGACGAGGTGGGTTGAGGATTTTTGGCAGGACTTGCGGTATGCGTTGCGTACACTGCGACAACGGCCGGGGTTTGCGGCTGTCGCGTTATTGACGCTCGCGCTCGGCACGGGGGCAACGACCGTTATGTTCACCGTCGTGAACAGTGTTTTGCTGAGGCCGCTGCCATACCCGAAGGCCAACAGGCTGGTCACCCTGAACGAGCAAACGGAAAAGGTCACCAGCCGAATTTGGGGGAATCTTTGGGCGTTTGCCTATCCGAACTACCTCGATTGTAAGCGCGAGAGCCGATCTCTAGAGATGGCGGCATGGCGCTATAACGGAAGCACGGTTAGCGTGAACAAAGCGGCCGAGTACGTGGACGGCGTGGAGGCAAGCTACAATTTTTTTTCGGTGCTGGGTGTTGCTCCGGTTCGAGGCCGCGCCTTTTTGCCGGAGGACGACCGGCCGGGTGGCGAGCCCGTAATTATCATCAGCAATGGTTTGTGGCAGCGCCTCTTCGCGGGGAACTCCGGAGCCATCGGCACATCGCTAACTTTTGGCAGAAAGCCGTACACCGTGATCGGCATCATGCCCGCTGGTTTCCGGATCAATGAAGGCGAATATGATGTTTTTACTCCGATCGGCCAGGACACATCGGCGAATTTGCAGAAACGTGACGTGCATCCTGGTATCCAAGTTTTTGCACGCCTGCAATCCGAGGTGACGCTGGCTCAGGCGCAGACAGAGTTGTCGTTGATTGGCCATCAACTCGCTGAACAGTTTCCGGAATCGAATAAAGGCCGCAGCTTTTTAGCGCAGCCGCTGCGCGCGGACGTGGGAGATGTTGCGTCCACGCTGTGGCTACTGCTGGGCGCAGTGAGCGTGGTGCTTCTGATTGCATGCGTGAATGTGGCTAGTTTATTGCTGGCGCGCGCGGTTTCGCGAGGACGCGAATTGGCGATGCGTGTGGCGCTGGGAGCGAGCCGGGGCCGCTTAGTGCGTCAATGCCTGACCGAGAGCGCAGTATTGAGTTTTTCCGGTGGCGTGCTGGGGGTTTTGCTTGCAGCGAATGGTATAGGCCCGTTTCTGAAATTTTGGCCGGGCAGCTTGCCGCGCGCGGATGAGGTGCGGCTCGATTGGAGGGTGCTGCTGTTTGCTCTTGCCGTGTCCCTTCTGAGTGGACTTCTATTTGGATTGGCGCCCGCGTTGCGGGCTCCAGCGCGCGAGCTGGAGCAGACGCTCCGTGCCGGAGCGCGCACGGTTGCGGGAAGCTCTCGCCGTCTGCATGGGGCGTTTGTCGTTTCTGAGATTGCACTGGCGGTGGTGATGCTGGTTTCGGCAGGGATGTTGGGACACACGCTGTTGCGGCTTTCCTCGCGCAATCCAGGCGTCAATGTTCGTAATGTGCTCGTCGCTCGGATGGCGCTCTCGCCTGCCACGCTCGCAAACCGTGACCATATCCGTGCTGCCTGGCAGGACGTGCTGGATCGCGCACGCAGCGTGCCTGGAGTCGAATCCGTTGCGACGGTCGATACGGTGCCGATGCGCGATGGGAACAACCGCATCGGGTATTGGACTTCGGCGGACGTGCCGCCGGCGGACAAGACGCCGCTTGCGCTGGCGAGCAGCGTGACTCCGGACTATCTAGAAGTTATGGGAATTCCGTTGCTGAAAGGCCGGTTCCTCGATGACCACGATCGCCAGGGTAGCGAGGTGGTCGTAGTGATTGACGATGTCCTGGCCCAGCTCGCCTTCGGAAAAGAGGATCCTATCGGGAAGCGGCTCTGGATTCCAGGAAGGGACAGCCCATTCTCGTCGGGAAAGGAGAGCGCGGACGGCGCTCGTGTGGTAGGAGTCGTCGGCCACGTCCGGTATTGGGGGCTGGCCGGAGATGATCAAGCCGAAGTGCGCGCACAGTTCTACTATCCGTTTGCGCAGGTTGCAGACCCATTGTTGCGCCGTTGGTCGGAACTCATGTCGATTGCGGTGCGAACCAGCGTGGCGCCCTTGAGCGTGGTGCAATCGCTTCGTCAGGGACTTCGGGGAGCTGCCGGCGGAGCTGCCGACGACCAAGCGCTTTATGAGATTCGCACGATGGAGCAACTGGCGAGCAATTCGCTCTCACGCCAGCGCTTCCTCTTATTGTTGTTTGGCATATTCGCAGGTTTGGCGTTGGTGCTCGCATGCATCGGAATCTATGGTGTGCTCGCTTATCTAACCGGACAACGCGTGCCGGAGATCGGCGTGCGCATCGCGTTGGGGGCCAGCCCGAGCGGCGTCATGTGGATGGTGCTGCGACAGAGCCTGAGAATGATTGTCGTCGGCGTGGCGCTTGGCTCGACGGCCGCTTTGGCTGCGGGACGGGTTCTACAGCGGTTCGTGGGTGGAATGCAGCCGACTGAAGTATCGACGTTTATCTTGATGATTCCCGTTCTGGTTGTTGCTGCGCTGGTCGCAAGTTTTGTGCCGGCGCGGCGCGCGAGCCGAGTGGACCCGGTGATTGCTCTACGACAGGAGTAACCGCGGGGCGCGCAGTTCGCGGCCGGCGCCGGCGATGAGGCTGCTGGTTAATAGATAAATCTCAGGCCGAAGTTTTTGCCAGGAAAGTACCAAGTGTCGATCGCCATTGGCGAGTCGCCCGGGCGTTCATCGAAATCGAAGATGGTCTTGTTTGGAGTTTCCGCGCGGTAGTCTGGAATCGTGATGAGCGTGGCAATCAGTTGAGTCTGATCCGCGTTCCATATCTCGACGATGGCACGATTGGCAGAGCTATTTGCCAACTGGAACACGTAAGACCCTGCGGGCAAGGTTTGACCGGGAATTTCCACGGAGTCGTTAAAGGTCACGAGGGTTTTTTCGTTCCAGTTGTCTGCCTTCGCGCGAGAAACACAGATTGCGGAGAATACAACGGCAGAAACGAACAACAGAGCTGTTCTGATTATTTTCATACAACAGACCTCCTAGATGAGTTAGGCCGGGATGGTTTGCTGGGGAACTTGCGGAAAAGAACCCTTCTTTGGTTACTTTAAGTCAGATGCGATTTTCTAAAAGGCGGTTTTCCTCCATTGTCCTAGCTTGAATGGCTCCGTGTGGGATCACTCGCAAAGCCGTCATGCACTGAAAGCAGGCTGGGCCGCTCGCGATGGCGGCATGCAATTCAAGCTTAGGCTATCCTGCAGCAGTTCACGAAGCCGTGCCCGCGCCCTGTGAAGGCGCGATTTTGAATTTCCGATCGACCAATCCATCATGTGCGCGATCTCAGTGTGTTTATATCCTTGAATGTCGTGGAGTACGAAAACGAGTTTCTGAAATGGGCGAAGCTGGTCCAGCGCGCGTTCCAAATTGAGGCGGTCGAGCGAACCGGCTAAGAAGAGGTCGGCACTGGCGAGCTCCGCGCCGCGCTTGGGACGATCGCTGCCGGACGCACCGGCGTCCTCGAGTGGAGTTTCGACGGGAGTCTTTCTGCGCTGACGCATGAGCACAAGGTTCACCGTGATGCGGTGCAGCCAAGTGGAGAAAGCGGATTCGCCGCGAAAGGTGCGAATCTTGCGAAAGACCATCAGAAAAGCATCTTGCGTAAGATCCTCGGCTTCGGCGGTGTTTCCAACCATGCGCAAGCACAGCGCGTAAACGCGCGAACTATGCCGACGATAAATGCACTCGAATGCCGAGGGATCTCCGCGCTGCGCCCTGGCTATCGATTCGTTTTCGGATGATGTCGTCGTGTGAGGCTGGTCGCGTTCGACGACGCAGGTACATGCAACGGTTTTCCGCTCTTCGCCAGCATTTAAATTAATCATTTCTTCCCCAGCGAGGATTGATCGCATTCTTGCGCCTACTTGCGCAATACGCGAGCAAATCCTTAGGTCTCGAGCGGGCGGATTCTCTCGGAATTGTTTCGTTCCCGCGCTTAGAGAGGCAAGTTTGCGGCCAGAGGCGCAATGAATTTCGTAAGGTCCTTAAGATTCAAGATCATAGATGCACCGTCAAGAAGCGCCTTAAACCAAAAGCAAAATGCTCGCCATGTAGATTTTCCCTGGCGGACGGAGTTCTTGCTTGCGGCGAACGGTCCTTCTGCTTCTTTTTTCAACTAGATAGAAAACGGGAAGCTGAAATCCAAGAATCTGGGGGAGTGAATGGACGAGTAAAAGAGAGACTCGATCCCGCCTTTTGCGCGAATGCCTTGCGCACCCAGAAGCTTGCCAATATACTTCGCGGCGTTGAGAGAGTGTGAGACGAATGCTTCAAGGGCAAGGAGATTTTCAGATGATGGAGTCCAAGCTTACGAGCGTGACGCGAGCCATCTTGATTGCGGCGATTTTCCTAGCGCCATTGGCAGCTGGGGCTCAGCAAAATGCTTCGGGCCAAGAGACAGCGGCTGCGCGGAGCAAGGATGGGAAAAAGTTGTTTGGTTCAGCAGAAGCATTGCGTGTGGCGCGCGTGAGCTCACCGCGAATTTCGCCTGACGGGTCGCGTGTGGCTTATTTGGTGGCGGATAACGACACGGAAAAAGAGCAGGCCTGGAAATTTGTGACGCATCTATGGGTGGTCCCGACAGCAGGACCGGCGAGTGCCGCCAGGCAATTCACGCGGGGCGAGAAGAGCGTATCGAATTTGGAATGGTCGCCGGACGGAAAACTGCTGGCATTCACAATGGAGGCGGGCGAAGAGAAAGAAGCAAAGCCGCAAGTATGGTTCATGTACGCGGACGGCGGCGAGCCGTGGCAGGTGACAAAGCATAAATCGGGAGTGCGAGGATTTCAGTTCTCGCCGGACGGGAAGACACTGTTGCTGACAGCCACGGCAGCGGACGACGAAGCGATAGGGAAGCGGACCAAAGAGAAAGATGATGCGGTGGTAGTCGATCACGATCTCAAAATGGCGCAACTGTGGACGTGGAACATCATGACAAGCGAGGAAAAGCAGCTCAGCAAAGGAGACTTCACGGTGAGCGATGCGCGTTGGTCGCCGGATGGGTCGCACATCACGTTCACGGCAAATCCGACGCCGCGTCTCGATGACATCGCCTTGCAGACGGTGTGGATACTTGACGCGGCGAGCGGAACACAGCGAAAGCTCGTGGAAACGACGGATCCGACGCACACGGCGCGCTGGTCGCCGGACGGAAAGTGGATTGCGTACCTGAGCAGCTCCGGGCTCCTGATTTACAAGGAAAACCTTTTTGTTGTCGAAGCCGGTGGCGGAGCGCCGAAGAAGTTGAGCGGATCGTTCGAACTGAATGCGGGCGAGCCGATTTGGTCGACGGATGGCAAGGAGATTTATTTCAGCAGCGATGACCATGAAGCGTTGCGCGTTTTTGCAGCCGACGTAGCCGCGGGTACGATTCGGCCGCTCACCGGCACAACGGGGGTAGCCAGCGTTGCGGAAATCAGCGCGAACGGGAAGACCGCGGTGGGGACGCTGGGCGATGCAACGCACCCGGACGACGTATTTCGGAGCGATCTGAGTTTTGGGTCGTTGGAGCGCATCACCAATCAAAACGCGTGGCTGGCGGAGTATGCGCTGGGAGCGAGCGAGGTGGTGCGTTGGAAGAGCAGCAAAGATGGAATGGAGATCGACGGGATTGTGACCAAGCCAGTGGATTTTGATGGGTCGCGGAAGGTTCCGTTTCTGTTGAATCCGCACGGGGGACCGACAGGCGCGTCGCTACTTTCTTTTAGCGCAACGGAACAGATCATGGCCGCGAACGGCTTCATCGTTCTGCAGCCCAATTTCCGCGGCTCGACAGGACGCGGAGAGAAATTTGCCACGGCTAACCAGAACGATTGGGGAGACGGTGATTTTAAGGACGACATGAGCGGTGTGCAGGCGATGGTGGATAAAGGGTGGGCTGATCCGGAGCGGCTGGGGGCGTTCGGATGGTCGTACGGCGGATACATGACCATGTGGATCGATACGCAAACGGACCGATTCAAGGCGATTTCGCCGGGAGCTGGGCTGCCGGACCTTTATTCCATGTATTCGCAGACCGATATTCACCGGTACTTGACGATGTTTTTGGGCCTGAAAGCGCCTTGGGACAATTTTCAGGAATATTGGGATCATTCGCCGATGAAGTTCGTGGGGAACGTGAAGACGCCGACGATGATCCTGCATGGGCAGGCGGACACGCGCGTGCCGATTCCGCAAGCGGAGGAATTTTATCGAGCCCTGTATGAAAAACACGTTCCGGTGGAGTACGTTACCTATCCGCGGGAAAATCACGGGTTTGTCGAACCGCGGCACATTCAGGACAGGTATCAAAGGTACTTGGTGTTCTTCGGGAAGTATCTGAGCAATCCTCCAGTGACGGAGCCGAAGGCGGCTGTGGAGCGGATGAGTAAGGATTTGCCGTAGGAGAGTCTTTCTTGCGCAAGGCCGGGCGCTGGACTAGCTGCGGTCCATAGTTCATTGAGACAACTCTTCAACATGCATCTCTGATTTGCCGCGGCGACACCCCAAGAACGCGGCGTACGTGCATCGCAAGATGGCTCTGGTGGCAAAAGCCATTTGCCAGGGCGATCTGCCCGATCGGCGTTTTCCCTTCGCGCAACTGCATTGCCGCGCGTTCCACCCGGCGCCGAATCACATATTGATGCGGAGGCAATCCCACCGACTTTCGAAAAAGCACCTTGAAATGCGAAACGCTGACGCCTGCGAGGTCAGCGATCTCGCTAAGCCCCAGGTCGCGCTCCAGATTGTCTTCGATGTAGCCCAAAACTAATTTAAGTTTGCCCCCGGGAATCGCGGTCGTAGTTGAGCGAGAGGCCCGCGCAAGGGAACTGTGATTCCGGACAATCCTCGCCGCCAGGCCGGTAGCCAAGGCGTCCAAATAAAGCCGGCCGCTCGGATAGCCGCTCTCCATCTCCGCCTTGAGCGCCCAGCCAATGTGCTCGATCTGTGGGTCGCGAACTTGAAAACGGTTTGTAACTTGCAATTTGTTCGGATCTCCGCCGCTCTCTGCCACGACATCCTGCAGCAGGCGAAGCTTGAGCCCGATTATCAAAGCCGTATCTCGGGCTTTAATTTCCCAAATGCCGCCGAGATTTGGGGGAATGATCTCCAAATCTCCGTGAATCGTGGTTCCACAATATCTTTCGCCGCCGCGCCGGCAGTCGACGGCCACGGAAGGCCCGATGTGGAGAGATACCACAACTCGATGAGAACCGCGAAACTCGACAATTCCTGGCTGGTCTGAGATAAGGCTGAGACGGACGCCAGGAGTTACGCCGATGATTTCGCTGGGGAGTGGTTTGGAACTGCGGTCCCGCAGGCGGCTTCTGCCGAGAGCACCCATTCTATTCATCCCTATGGAACGCTAAACTTTAATGCGACCGAGAAACCCACGCCTTTTTATACATTACTACGTCTTGCCGCCCTTAAAGATTAGCGCCAAGGCGCCGGGATGAGTTGCCTGCCGCTTTGCGCCTATAGACGTAACAAAAGCACAAAGGTTATCTGGAATTCGCTTGGCGCTTCGGCAATGCGGGCGGGTGCTGCAAAAAAAAGTTAGCACCGAAAGAAAGCGTGACCTTCCGGAACTTTTCTCCTAGGAAGTAAGGAACCCACTCAGTTCGCTGTTGAAGCGGGCGCTCTGTTCGATATTGGAAAGGTGCGCGGCGTCGAGTTCGACGTAGCGTGCTCGAGGGATGTGGTTAACGAGATAGCGGCCATCGGTTGGAGTGGTTGCGGCGTCCTGAGTTCCTGCGATCACGAGTGTTGGGACGCGGATCGCGGAGATGGTTTCGCGTACATCAAGGCCACCGACCGCGGCGCAATTCGCCACGTAGCCATCCGGATTCGTGCTTTCAAGCATGCGTTTTGTGGAAGCGACGGCGGAGGGAGCCTTCGCGCGGTAGCCCGCGGAAAGCCACCGTTCGATGACCGCGGTGGAGATCGCGTTCATTCCTTTTTTGCGAACGGTATCGATACGATTTTCCCACATTTCCGGATTCCCGATTCTTGCAGCGGTGTTGCAGAGAATAAGCTTTTCGAGCCGCGCCGGAGCGTTCAACGCGAGCCACATTCCCGTTTGGCCGCCCATGGAGAGGCCACAGAAATGAACGCGATCCATCTGCAATTCGTCGAGGAGGGCGAGAACGTCTAGCGCCAACTGCTCGATAGTATAGGGGCCTGGCGTGACGGAGGATTGACCATGGCCGCGAACGTCATAGCGCAGGACGCGGAAGAGCTTTTGGAACTCGGCGGCTTGTGAATCCCACATGGAGAGATTGGCGCCGAGAGAATTTGAGAAAACGAGCACGGGGGCGATGGCTGGGCCGGTCAGGTCGTAATGGATGCGCACGTCTTTGAGTTGAGCGAAGGACATGGTTCTCACTTTTTGCGGGGTTTTTTCTGCTCGCGAGTCGAAGTACGGGAGGCAAGCACGCGGTCGATCAACTGATCGGCCACGCCTAAGTAGTTTGCCGGCGCGAAGAGTCGTTCCAGTTCGGCCTCAGAAAGAGTGGTTTTGACAATCGCGTCTTGCGCGAGAACGGAACGTAGTTCGCGCTTCTCACTCTGGGCCCGTTTGCAGGCCAGTTGAACGAGTTCGTGCGCGTCGGAACGCGGCATTTTTTCGGCGAGCGCCATGGTGACCGGTTCAGCGAAAATCAGGCCGTGAGTAACATCAAGATTATGACGCATGCGTCCGGCATCGATTTCCAATTCGGAGACCGCGCTGGTGAGGTGATGCAAAGCGCCGGCCGCCAGACGTACGATCTCCGGCAAAGTTTCCCACTCGGCCTGCCAACCGCCTAAACCGCGCTCCTGTTCCTGCACCTGTGCTGCGAGCATAGTGCTTACGAGAGGTGGTACACGCGCGGCCGCGGCCAATACAACAGCGGAAGTGACGGGATTGCGTTTGTGCGGCATCGTGGAAGAGGCGCCTCGGCCGTCAGCGGAAGGCTCGAAGAGTTCACCGACTTCGGTTTGCGTGTGAAGGGAAATGTCGCGTGCGATTTTGCCGAGCGTTCCTGTGCACAGGCCGAGAGTTGTGGCGATTTCCGCCATGCGGTCACGATGACTGTGCCAGGGCAGTTCGGGCAATGGAAGTTGCAATTCCTTGGCGAGAGCCGCCGCGACGTCCAGTCCGCGTGCGCCGAGAGCGGCCATCGTGCCCACGGCGCCTCCAAATTGCAGGACCAGGCAGCGTTCTTGCGTTTCCGATAGGCGCGCGCGATGACGGTAAATGGCATCGAGCCAACCTGCCACCTTCACTCCCAAGGTGGTTGGAAGTGCTTGCTGCATCCAAGTGCGAGCGGCGACCAGCGTCGTACGATGCTTGTGCGCCAATTCGACGAGCACGACAGCCAAGAGGTCAAGTTCCGTGGAGAAGAGAATTAATGCCTGGCGCAACTGAAGCACGCGTCCGGTATCAATGGCGTCCTGACTGGTCGCGCCCCAATGGACATAGCGGGCGGCGTCCTTCTCTTTTTGGGCGACTAGTAGGATGAGCTGTTTCACGAGGGGAATTGCGAGATTGCCGGCGTTCGCGGCAGCGCGGGCCAGCGCGGTCATGTCGTAAAGTTCGGCGCGGCATTTCGCTTCGATGGCAGGAGCAGCAGAGGCAGGAATAAATCCCGCGCGCGCTTCGGCTCGAGCCAGGGCCGCTTCAAAATCGAGCATCCCTTGCAGCGTGGCGCGATTCGAGAAGACCTTCTCGACAGCTTGGGAGCGAAAGAGAGGGTCTAGCAAGTTCATGCGCAGAGTGTAATCACTCCCGGCCGCGAAAGAAAACGGTTTCCTTGAAGGCTTGTGTAGCCGATTAATGGCCGCGCATGGGACGCAATGTTCATAAGCGGTCGTGTTCTCTGGGTCGCCGCGCGAACTAAACACGTTCGATGATGAGGGCGATTCCCTGGCCAACACCAATGCACATGGTGCAAAGGGCGTATTTCCCGCCGGTGCGGAGCAATTGGTACATCGCGGTCGTGATCAGGCGCGCGCCGCTAGCGCCAAGAGGATGGCCGATAGCAATCGCGCCTCCGTTGGGATTTACGTGCGGAGCGTCGTCGAGCACGCCCAGTTCGCGAAGCACGGCCAAGGCTTGCGAAGCGAAGGCTTCGTTAAGTTCGATGACGTCCATCTGGCCGATGGTTAGGTTTGTTTTTGCCAACACTTTGCGAGAGGCGGGTGCGGGGCCCATGCCCATGATTCGGGGCGCAACTCCGACTACGGCAGCCGCAACGACGCGCGCTTTGGGAGTCAGGCCATGACGCTTGGCCGCCGATTCCGAAGCCAGCAACAAGGCGCAGGCGCCGTCGTTTATGCCTGAAGCATTTCCTGCTGTAACGGTCCCGCCAGGTTTCACGATGCCCGGCAATTTCGCGAGCGCGGCTAAAGAGGTGTCCGCGCGGGGGTGTTCGTCTGTGTTGAATAGAATGGGGTCCCGTTTTTTTTGCGGAATTGAGACCGGCACGATCTCCTGCGCGAAAAATCCGCTGCTCAGCCCCGCCGCCGCGTGATGCTGGCTTCTCAGCGCGAACGCGTCCTGATCTTCGCGCGAGACGTGAAATTCTTCCGCCACAATTTCGGCTGTTTCGGGCATGGAATCGACGCCGTATTTTGCCTTCATCAGCGGATTGATAAAGCGCCATCCAATCGTGGTGTCATCAAGTTTTATGGCGCGGGAAAAGGCCGCGTCTGCTTTGCCCACCACGAAGGGTGCTCGCGACATGCTCTCGACGCCGCCCGCAATGATGAGTTCGGCTTCTCCGCTTTTGATCGCGCGCGCGGCGGTGGCTACAGCGTCCATGCTGGAGCCGCAGAGCCGATTTACCGTGACGCCGGCGACTTCCTTTGGCAGTCCGGCGAGCAGCAAAGCCATTCGGCCGACATTGCGGTTATCTTCGCCGGCCTGATTTGCGCAGCCATAGACCACGTCGTCGAGCGCGTTCCAATCCACTTTGGCATTTCGGTCGATGAGGGCTTTGATGGGAATGGCTGCCAGGTCATCCGTGCGAATCGAGGCAAGCGTCCCGGCATAACGCCCGATGGGGGTTCGAATGGCGTCGCAAATGTAGGCGGTTTCCATTAAGGTTCTTCAGAGCTCCTGAATCGTTCTATCCTAACAGGAACAATCCGCCTGACAAAAATCAACATGAGAACGCGAGCGGAAAAGGAGAGGGAATGAAATTCGCAAGGGTCGCGATGATCGTGGTGGTGCTTTGCTCAATGGCTGTGGCAGGAACCAGGGCACAGACGAAGGCGGGCGAAGAAGTTACCGCACTACTGCGGGAATTTATGGCAGGCGCCGGCAGCGGAGACCGCGCGATATTTGAAAAGTTTTTTGCCGATGATGTGATTTATACGAGGGCGACGGGAGTGGTCATCACAAAGGCCGACATCATGGGAAGCCTGGGGAAACCAGCGCCAGCGTCAGAGGGGAAGAGCAGTTACTCGGCCGAGGATATTACGGTTCACGAGTATGGTGACACTGTGATTGTGGCATTCCGGCTGGAAGGCCGAACTGTACACGACGACGGAAAAGTGGAGCAGGCACACTATAGAAATACCGGAACTTTTCTTCGCCGCAATGGCCGTTGGCAGGCTGTGGCGTGGCAGGCAACGAAGATCAGCGAGATTGACAAGGCGAAATGAAACGCGGCAAGTCGAACGGAGAACATCGAACAGAGCTTGCGTTCGGCAGACAAATTTGCCGAGTTCCAGCCTCTCGCGGTTTTGAAAATCGAAAACGGTCGGACCAGCCTTTCGTAATCGCCTGATTCTCTGAAACTCCGGCAGGTGATACCCTTTGCGCCATCACCTCCCGATACTTGGTTGACACAACTCCACGTCACCCTCATTATCGTTTTACCCCCTTCCAAATTTATCGTTGGGTGTCTGCCGATGCGCATTCTTGTCGCTGAAGATGACGCACCGTTGGCGGAGTTTCTCCATCAGCGGTTGCAGCAGGAACAGTTTTCCGTACAGATGGTCTCGGACGGGGGGAAGCTCAGCGTCTGGCTTCAGACCAGCCGTACGATTTCGTAATTTTGGATCTCAATCTATTGGCGGAAAGCGGATTGGACGTTCTTCGCCATATTCGCGCGAAGAAACCCGATCTGCCGGTCCTTATGGTGACCGCCGCGAATCTGGCGGAGGAGCGCGTCCGCTTGCTCGATGCCGGTGCGGACGACTCGTTGGCAAAACCATTCGCCTTTGCGGAGCTTGCCGCCCGGATCCGCGCTGTGCTCCGTCGAGGCAGCCGTCCTGGCCAGGCCTTGCTTAAGATCGGTGATCTTGAAATCGATCGCGTTGCGCACCATGTCCATCGCGCGGGACAGGCCATCGATCTCAGTCCAAAGGAATTTGCTCTTCTCGAATTCCTCATGCGCCATGAAGGTCAGGCAGTCACGCGCACGGCCATCGTCGAGCAAGTATGGAAGCTGAATTTCGATACCATGACGAATGTCGTGGACGTGTACATCAACTACCTCCGCCGCAAAGTGGATTTAGGTTTTGACCGCCCTCTGATTCGAACCATTCGAGGCGTCGGCTACCAGATCGGCGGCAACGGTTCTCACAACTGACGCCCCCGCCCCCAATCGCATTCCTCTCTCATCCCTAGCTTCAACCTCCAAGGAGCGGGAAGGGAACTGTCCTACCGCACAGGCTGAGATTTTCTTCAACCCTTTCCTAAAATACAGATAATAATAGGTTTAGCGATTCGAGTGACCCGAGCCCCTCGAAACCATCTGATCCCACATTCGCCATCGCGGCCCCGCAACTTCTTTTCCACTTGGGGGTTCTATCATTTGGGAGTTATATATACTGGATAAGCTCCCGTTGGCCGGAACCTTTGAAGGTCCGGACTGGGCACAAGGGGATAACTATGACGAAGACCAACTTCCGCGGCAAGGGCAGGGTTGGCTTGCTACTCTGTCTCACCGGTCTTCTCTGCGTCGCTGCGCCGAAGGCGCGCGCCGGGCAAGGCGCACCTGATCAAGCCCCGCCTGAGCAAACCCCGCAAGGGCAAGTCGCCCAAAGTGACGCAGGAAGCCCCCCGACTCGCGTGGCTCGAATCAGCTTTGTAGATGGCTCTGTCTCCATTCAGCCCGGTGGAACTGGCGACTGGGGTTCCGCTCCCATTAATCGTCCCATGACCATCGGCGACAAGCTCTGGACCGACAAAGATGCCCGCGCTGAATTGCAGACCGGCGTAGTCTCCATCCACCTCGGCAGCATGACTGCACTTTCCTTTCTCAATCTTGACCAGGCGATTTCGCAAATGCGTGTGGCCGAAGGTTCCGTCAACTTCCGCGTCAAGGAAATTCGCGAAGGCGACCTGAACGAAGTGGATACGCCTAATGCCGTTTTCACCGTCAAGCAAGCTGGCGCTTTTAGGATTGATGTGAGTGAAAACGGAGACTCTACGGGCATTACAGTCATCCGCGGCGCTGGGCAAGTAACCGCAGGCGGCAAGACATACGATCTTCAAGCCGGTCAGCGCGGCGTGTTCAACGGCACGAACGAGATCCAATCCACGATCGCTCAGGCGCCCCCGGCGGATGGGCTGGATCAATGGTCCAATGATCGCGATCTCCGTGAACAGGATTCCGTTTCCTCGCGCTACGTTCCTCCAGACATGCCTGGCACTGCCGATCTCGATAACAACGGGACATGGAGCGAGCAACCCGACACTGGCGCGGTTTGGTACCCTAACGATGTTCCGCAGGACTGGGCGCCCTACAGTGACGGCTACTGGAGTTCCATTGGTCCTTGGGGCTGGACTTGGGTTGGATATGAGCCTTGGGGCTTCGCTCCCTATCATTATGGGCGCTGGGGTTTGATCGGTGGTCGCTGGGGCTGGTGCCCGGGCCCAATCATCGGACCCGCATTCTATGGCCCTGCATTTGTCGGGTTTCTCGGCGGAGGCTTCGGCTTCGGATTTGGTGTCGGCTTCGGCGTTGGATGGTTCCCGCTGGGCTTCGGGGAGCCTTTTCACCCTTGGTACCATGCTGGTTTCGGGTATGTAGAGAGGGTGAATTTCCGCAACACCGCTATCCGCAACGCCGGCGTTCTCCGCGCGGGCGGCAATTTCAATTACGCCTATGCGCATAACACGCGTGCGGTAACGGCGACTTCGCGCACAGGGTTCGCAAGCGGCCAAGCCGTAAATCGCGGCGCCGACCACTTCTCCGAAGCTTCCCTCAAGGGCGCGGAAGTGCGAAACCCTGTCGGGGTCAGTCCATCGCGGGAAAGCTCGCTGGGTGCGGCAAACGCCAGAGGCAATGTTTCGCATCCCCCGGCGTCCGTTGAGAACCGCTCTGTAATGGCACGTACCGCCCCGGCTTCCGCTGCGTCGCATTTGTCAGTGCACGCGGCGAGTTCCGAGGGGCTGCGTCCCGCCAACACCGGGCGCGCTTGGTCTGCTCAAGGCCATGCAACCGACCGCGGTCGCGCTCCGGAGGGGTTTGGCAGCTCTCGGTCTAGCAATGATTCAGGCATGACCGCTCGCACGAATCGACAGGATCGCCCGCCATGGGCTGGCTCGGGCGCTTCCGGCAATCGCGAGACTTCCACCAGTGGCAACCGTTCCTATACTGCGCCTCAGAGAACCACAGGTTCCTCGGGCCGGACGTCTTCCGCGCCGTCTCGCACATACTCAGCGCCGAGCCGGAGCTATGGAGGCAACAGCGGTTCCCATGCCAGCGGCAGCAGCTCGCATGCCAGTGCTCCGCACGGCGGCGGTGGCGGTGGTGGTGGTCACCCTCACAGATAAACGCCTCGGCGTAATTTAGCCATCAGCAAACATTGCAAGAAAACCCGCTTCTCTCTATCGAAGCGGGTTTTTCTTTGTTTACCACCGTCGCGGATTGGGCAATGCAACTCCAAGAATCTCTTCTCGCTCACGCGTTCAACAGGTAGCGCCACCCAGGCCTTTTCTTCTTGTTTCGAAATTGCAGGAAGCTCCATTCGAGACAGTACCGCGCGCCGCTCTTAATTTGTTGCGCGATTTTTGCTTCAAAGTGAATTCTACGGCCTATCTCGCGTAAGATTCTTCCTCCAGATCATGGCCGGCAAGCCTTCACGTCCTCATCGTTCAGAGCGAGCGCCCCTCGTTGCCGGACCTGTTTCTCTCTTCATCGTTCCCGGCCTCCCGGAAATTCGTAAGGGCCATAACCTGGCCAAGCTGACCGCAGTCGCCGCTCGCCGCGCCAAAATCAGGTTCGAGGATGGCGATATCCTCGTCGTCGCGCAAAAAGTTGTTTCGAAAGCCGAAGGCCGCGTCCAACAACTATCGACAATTCGTCCAAAGTCGCAGGCCATTGCCCTCGCGAAAAAACTCTCAAGCGATCCGCGCCTCATCGAAATCGTACTCCGCGAGTCTCGTCGCATCGTCCGCTCCGACCGCGTCCTCATCGTCGAAACCCATCACGGGTTCGTCTGCGCGAATGCTGGCGTCGATCATTCCAATGTTCCGGGCCGCGATTTCGTCACGCTGCTGCCGAAGAATCCGGACCGTTCCGCTCGCCGCCTGGCCGCCGCCCTGCGCAAACAGACCGGCAAACGCCTCGCCGTCCTCATCAGTGACACTTTCGGCCGTCCCTGGAGGCTGGGTCTCGTCAACGTCGCCATCGGCGCGTCAGGCGCCCCGGCGCTCGTTGATCTCCGCGGCACTCGCGATCGCCATCGTAGAATTCTCCGCGCCACGATTCTCGCCGTCGCCGATGAACTCACCGCCGCTGCGGGTCTTTTAATGGAAAAGTCCGCAGGCACTCCGGTCGTAGTTATCCGCGGCTATCGCTATCGCCCCGTACAAGATCCCGCTGCCCGCATCATCCGTCCCGCCCACGAAGACCTCTTCCGGTAATCGGACGGGAGTATAGGAGGGTCTTTGAGCCGCGTCTTCGCTTCTGTCCTTGTCCCAGTTCTTGCTCGTGCCTTTGCTTCTGTCTCTGTTTCAGTTCTGCTCAACTGTTGACGGTCAGCTTTTGGCTTTCAGCCCCACGCCCTCGCCACGAATCAACTTCGCTCCCGTTTAGTCTTCTGCCCCCATCCGCAGTTTTCCACTTGCGAGAATCTCCTCCCGCCGGGCATTCTTAGTTCTCTTATGTCCTCCGCAAAAAAACTCACGGTTACCGCTCTGGCCGGCGGCATCGGCGCATCAAAGCTTCTGCTAGGGCTCTACCACGCGATGGATCCCCATGCGCTCACCATCATCGTCAACACCGGCGATGACATCGTCCTCCACGGCCTGAAAATTTCTCCCGACCTCGACATCGTCACGTATACGCTTGCCGGAGTCGTCAATCCCACGACGGGTTGGGGCATCCGCGGAGAAACCTTTCATTTCCTAAAGCGTTTTGGCGCGTACGGCCACGAAACCTGGTTCAATCTCGGCGATGGCGATCTCGCCACGCATGTTCATCGCACAAATTTGCTCGCCCACGGCAAAACGCTCACGCAAACCGCCGATTCCATCCGCCACGCTCTCGGCGTGAAATCCCGCATCCTTCCCATGTCTGACCAGCCCGTCCCCACCATCATCGAAACGCGCGACGGCAACATGCACTTTCAGGAATATCTCATCAAGCATCGCACCGAGCCCGGCATCCGCGGCATCCACTTCGACGGCATCAAGCACGCCCACCCCGCTCCCGGCGTCCTCGAGGCGATTTGCGACGCCGGCCGCGTCATCATTTGCCCCAGCAATCCGCTCATCAGTATCGGGCCGATTCTGGCCGTGCCGCGCGTCCGCGAACAACTCCGGGCGCGGAGAGAAAGCGTCATCGCCGTTTGCCCCATCGTCGGCGGAAAATCGCTCAAAGGTCCATCCGACAAAATGCTCATCCAACTCGGCTGCGGCTCGTCCGCCTCCGCCGTCGCGAAACTCTACGCCGATTTCACCGGCACTTTTGTCATCGACCGCCGCGACGCTTCGCAAGCCGACGCCATCCGTGCCCTCGGCATGAAAGTCGCCATCATGCCCACGGTCATGCGCACCCGCGCACAAAAACGCAAACTCGCCCGGGCTCTCCTCGCTCTCTAGCGGATTTGTGGGCGCACGATTCCGCGCAGGTCTTGTGTTGAACTTGGCCCTTATTCTTTTGCGATGATGAGATCCCACGGCCCAATATTTAGCTGCTGGCCCGACGTTAGCGATTGGCCGTTCAGGAGATCGGTCCCTGCGGCGTAGGAATAAGTAATCGTCACGGGCGAACTGGAATAGTTGAGGAAGTAATGCAGCTTGCGGCCGTCCTGGCCGATGCCGTGCTTCACGCGAACGCTTGCCGGAAGCTGCTGGTCAGAGTTCGTAAGATCGGCTTCCTTGAGCGCATCTAGCACAATGGCATCCTGCAATTTTTCGGAGACGGCAGTTCCCTCATACAGAAGAGTTCCCGAGCCGATAATGATTTTCCGTGATGGCCGGCCAGCGTCCAAAAAATGGATGATCGTAGTAAGCGAGAGGCTTGGCCGTTTCCAGCTGAAGAAACTCGGCCCATGTGTTGACTTTGTTCTCTTCGCCGACGTGAAACGGATCGTCTTTCAATGCCAGGCGGATGCTCGAGATTCGAGAACTCCTGGTAAGTGAAGCCGGCGGACTTTCGCAACGGCCCTGGCGCAAGCTCCCACCGAACGGCGGAGTTTTCGTTCGTAAAGCCACTCTTGAACGTCATCAAGACATGGCCGCCGTTCTGAACATAATCTGAGATTCTCCGCAGCAGCGCATCATCCGCAACGTAGAGGCAAGGAACAATCAATAATTTGTATTTCGCGAGTTCGGCCGCCGTCACGCTCGGAAAAACAATATCGCTGCCCACGTTGGCGAAATACAGAGCGTTGTGAAGTTGTGTGAGAATCGCGTTGTAACCTCCCGCAGCTCTCCCAGGCATCCAACCAACATCCGGCGTTCGTTTGAACGGCATGAAGCTGATAGCCTGCGAGGAATCGACGCTGTAAAGAATCGCAACGTCGTTGTGGATTTTCATGTTGGCCAGCTGTGGGCCGATTTTCTGCAGCTCGTGCGCGACGCGCGTGACCTCCGCATAAGCACGATTCGGCTGCAAATCGTGGCTCAGCACGCCCTTCCAATACGTTTCTTGCCCCGCATGAATCGAATGCCAGTGCCAATACTCGACCATGTTGGCCCCGCTCGATACGTGCGTGTACACGTCAAGCCGCAGTTGTCCATCGTAAGGCGGGAACTGGCCCGCCGAGTCCCAGCCTAAAGTTTGAGCATTCGTTTCGGTAACCAAGAAATTCCTGTGCTTCAGCGACCGCGCAAAATCTCCCTGCAATGCTTGCCATGCGCCATCCATGTGATCCTGCGTGCCGTGATAGGGATTGTTGGCGACGACGTCGAGCGCCGCTGCGACCGTGGGCTCATCCGTTCCGCCGCCCATCATTCCGCCAAAGTCATGAGTGACAAACTGGTCCGGCCGGCGATACTTGCGGACCAGCGCGGCCTGCCAGCCAAGAAAATTTGCCACGCGCATCTCCTGCCAGCGGCTCCATTCGAGTTTGTAACTGGTGCTGGTAGCGTTATCGCGCGTGGGCATGTCCGCCCAATCGTTTACGTCCTGCCCCCAATAATTCAGGAACCAAGCCTTGTTGAGGGCGTCCGTCGTACCAAACTTTTTCTTGAGATGCTCGACGAATCCATCGAAAACATCGGGATTCGAGGCGCCGTAGCCGCTGGTTTCGTTGTCGATCTGCCATCCAATCACCGTGGCATTGTTCTTGTAGTGGCTCACCAGATTAGTGATGACGCGCTCGGCGTAGAAACGATACTTGGCATTATCAAAATCCATGTTCTGTCGCATTCCATAGCCGACATACCCATCTCCGAGCGGCCGCGCCAAAATTTCCGGATGAGCATGCGCCATCCACGCCGGAATCGAGTACGTCGGCGTGCCCATGATGACCTTGATCCCCGCTTTCCCCATCGCATCCACAACGCGGTCCATCCACGCATACTCAAATTGCCCGTCGCTCGGCTCCCACAAACTCCACGTGGATTCGCCCATGCGCACGACGCTGATGCCCGCCTCCTTCATCAACGCGACATCTCTATCCAGCCGCCCAGGCTGCAAATCGGCGGGCATGTACTCGTTGTAGTAGGCCGCGCCGTAAAGAATCGTCGGCTCCGTGGCGCCAGGCACCGCCGAAGGCGTCTGCGCAAGCGCGGAAAAAGTCATCGCCACCATCGCCACACTTATGGCCAAGCCGGTGAACGTACGAGCCAATTCTGTTTGGTACGCTCTCACGATTTCCTCCTATCGTGCATCGGTTAGGGAATTGTCGCGCGCCTCGTCCCGCATCTACTCCGCTCCGTCAACTCACTGCAAGGAGCACCGCGTATGGGATTAACTCGTCCGCATAGCGGCGTGAGGCAAGGCACTTTGAATTTGCTCTCATAGCTTGAATATCCGCGGAGGTTCTTCTGGGTCCGGTTTGCTCAGGAAGGCGTCTTCCTGTTGTGCCCAAGCAGCAAGGAAGAGCCCTGCGACAACGCTGATCATGCCAATACCGACGGCAATCGAACGCAGCACACTCGGAACCCTAATCTTGGCGCCGAGAAGCCAAAGAAGTGTCCCGAGCCCAAATAATCCAAAGGCAAGCCTATACCGTCTGCGATTGTCGCGCAGGAGGTCTGCGTCAGCACCGTGCGCGAGATTCCTTCGCCGTCTAAGGCGTCTTTCAAACCAGCTATTCATCGATTTGCTTCAAAGCAATTATACTCACAGGATTGGCCGATTGGACCTCGTGTTAACATTGTGGGTATTGCGGTAGAAGATTCCACGGAGAGCCCGCCATTATAATACTCAATGGGTGGGACTGAGATTTTAGGGTCCTTGCGATCAGAGAATCAAAGTCTTTCCCCGAAATCAATTGAGCGTCTTTTCCCCGCATGCTCGCAGTATGGTATCTTCGAAAACTTCGAATATGACCGCCCTTCCTCTCACCCCAACAGACTTTCGCCACGCGCTCGGTCAGTTCGCCACAGGCGTAACCGTCGTCACCGCCGCTCGCGCCCCAGGCCAAGCCTATGGCATGACCGCGAATTCCTTCGCTTCCGTTTCGCTCGACCCTTTCCTCGCCCTCGTTTGCGTGGACCAGCGCAGCCATCTCCTGCCTCTTCTCAAACACAACTGTTTTTTCGGCGTCAACGTTTTGAAGGACCACCAGCAAGCCGTCTCTGTTTATTTCGCGCAAGCCGACCAGACGCCCGAAGCCGAGGCTAAGCTCGGCGTCTGCTATCGCTGGACGCCGGCCGGTATCCCGCTGCTAGAAGACACCATCGCCCAAATCGTCTGCCGCGTAGTAGCTTCCTACGCCGCCGGCGACCACACTATTTTCTTAGGTGAAGTTCAATCCGCCGATCTTTCCCCTGGCGAGCCCCTGATCTTTTTCCGCAGCCGCTATCGACAGCTCGCTCCGCCCCGCTGATCGCGCCGGTTCGTGTAAGGTCAACTTTCCGAGGCTGACCGCTCCTCGTTTCCCCCGTTGAACTGTTGGCTGTCGACTCCGAGCTGTGGACTGTTAGCTTTCCCTCACTGTCCACCCAGCGAATCCCTCTTCACTCCATACTCTGCTCCCCAGCGATCCGTCATCTGCCCGCGAATCTCCCAAAGCTCCGGAAAAAACTTATGCTTCATCCCATCCTCGAGGATCTCGACTGGCCGCCCCTTTAGCGACTTCGACCCAAATCCGATCGTGCGGTAAATCAGCTGCATGTGCTCGTACCGGAATTTCTGGAACAATTCATCAAACTCCGCCAACTCTTCCGCCACCATGTACGCGTCGCCGTGGTTGTACTCCGAATCGTAAATCTTTTCGATCGTCAGCCCGTGCTTATCCAAGTAACTTTCCTTGAAAGAATTCCAGATCGGCTGGTACATCTTCAAAAGCACGCGAAATCCCGGCGATTCCTGTCCGCTGCCATTCCCCAATTTCTTTCGAATCTCCTGATACTCCTTCGGCGACATTGTCTCCAGCAGCGCCAGCTGCTGAATCATCAATTTCTGCGCCGTATGCACACGCCGGAACAACGTAATCACGCGATTCGTATTTTCCTGCTGCAAATATTCATCGATGTCCAGCAGCGTGTACGCCATCAATTTCATCCATAGCTCTTCAATCTGGTGCACGATCTGAAACTGCATCTCGTCCGCGTTGCACAGCTTGTCGTAATCGAGTTGGCAGGAGAGCAATGACTTCGTGCTCAAATAAACTTCATAGTCGAGCGTCCCATCCCCGCTCATAATCGCGTAAAACTGCTCTCGGTTCACGCCAACCTCCGCAATCCCTCAGTGTCGATCCACGTTCGCCAGCCCCGTCCAGCTATATCCCCGCTGCGAACGCAAGAGTTCATCTTTAAATCCAGACGCCAGCCACGGCCGCACTTCCTCTTCCTTCAAGTAATACGCCACCGGCGTCACCAACTGATCGAAAACATTCGCGTGAATCTCATCGAATGGATAGCTGTGCATCGCCGCGAAATAATCGCCATAAGGCAAATGTTTCGGGCCTTCCCCATTCGCTCGCGGTCGGTAAAAAAGCTTGATCGCCGCCCACAAAAACACGGACGGCACGATGCACAGTACGCGCAACAATCCCGCTGGCAATTTCGAAGTGACCGCAGTTCGAATCGGATTGATGAATCGCGGGATCCATTCGTTACCCTCGTATCCGTACACCCAGAAAAACACGCGACCGCCATTCCGCACCCGCGAAGCCAGACTCGCAAACCCCGTCGCTGGATCCGGCAAGTGGTGCAAAACTCCCACCGAAAACGCCATATCAAAAATCGGCCGCACCGGCGGATGCAGCAAATCCCCGATCACCACGTGCGCATTCGGCAACTCACGGGTGTGCGCAAACGCCACAAACGCGCTCTCTCCCAAATCGAGCGACACGATCGCCTTTGCTCCGCAGCCAGCCACGATCGCTGTGTGCCGCCCCTTACCGCATCCTCCTTCAAAGACCGTTTGTCCTTTAAAGTCCGCGCATGTCACCGGGGCGATCCAATCAAAGAACTCTTTCTCGTAATATCCGCGCAAATCGCTCCACCGCGTCCACTCCTCCGCGAACCGCGATGCCGTCTCGAGCTTCAGATTTTCCAGATTAGCCGGCAGCAGAACCGGCACTCCCTCGCGAATCGAAAAGACCGCCGCGCACGGCGCGCACGCGAGCGTGCCGGCCATGACGTGCTCACGCTCTTCGCGGACTCCTTCTTCTTGAAGCGACAGCTCGCCCCCACAACTCGGGCAAGCAAAATAATTCAGCGCTTCTCGTCGCATATCGCCCAGGAATGCAGAGTAAAGTAGGAATTTCTCCAAAAGTTAGCGGGGAAGAAAGTACACTCAATATTTCGGGAAAGCACAACCGAAGGCATCGCCAATCGCCACAATCTCACGCGCAATTTTCGCCGGACTACCAGCCTCCGGCTCCCGCCGTCCGCGGCGGCTCATCTCGCCCAGCCAGCGCTTCCCTCCGGCTCCGAAACTCCCTTACGCTGTACACCGGCTTATTCTGCGATTCATAATAAGTCCGCGCCAGCATCTCTCCGATCAATCCCGTCGCAATAAACTGAATCCCGCCCATCACCAGCGCCATTCCCAGCAGCATCAACGGCCCATGATTCGCCAGCAATCCTTCATTTAGGATCGCTTTGCGCAGAAATACCCACAATCCAATCCCCGCTCCTCCGGTCAAACACGCCAAACCCATCAACCCAAAAAATTGCAGCGGTTTCGTCGAATAATCCAGCAAAAATTTAACGCTCAACAAATCCAGCAGCACGCGCACCGTCCGCGATATCCCGTAGTTCGAAGCCCCATTCTTCCTCGCGATATTCGAGATCGGCACTTCCGCCACCGACGCTCCCGCCCAGCTCGCCAGCGCCGGTATAAACCGGTGCAGTTCGCCGTACAAATGAATCTCTGACAAAACTTCCCGCCGGTACGCTTTGAACGTCGTTCCAAAATCGTGCAAATCCACGCCCGACAACTTCGCCATCATTCTGTTTGCAATGCGGCTGGGCAGCTGCCGCATCAGCCAGTGGTCCGTGCGCGACACGCGCCAGCCGCTCACCAGGTCGTAACCTTCTTCAATCTTCTCGAGGAACCTCGGAATCTCCTCCGGGTCGTGCTGCAAATCTCCGTCCATCGAAATAATGATTTCGCCGCGCGCAAAATCGAATCCCGCTTTCAACGCCGGCGCTTGCCCGAAATTTCTCCGCAGCTGCACGATATTCACCCGCGGATCGTGCTCGTAAATATCGGACAGTACCTTGAACGTCTTGTCCTTACTCCCATCATCCACAAACACCAATTCATACCGTTCGCCAATCGCATCCATCACTTCCGTCAGCTTCACGTAAAGTGGTGGAATATTTTCCTGTTCGTTGTAAAACGGAACGACGATCGAGTACCGAATGGGCGGATCGTTCTTCATGCTCGAAGTTCTGGACTTTCCTCAGGCTTCTTGGGCAACGAAAGCATAGTCTATCAGCCGAATCCCCTGCGATGCGACAAGATTTCGTATTTCTGTGTCAGTAAGTATCTCGAGCTCCGTCTGCCGGGAAGCCTGCAGCCGCGTCGCCGTTTTCGCCAGCTCCGCGTCCGCATAACCGGGGTGGCACATCAGCTCCGTCGTACCCTCCGGCAAAATCTCCAGCAGCCGCAATACGCCTTCACGCGTCAGCTCTCCCGTCTGCGCAATTCCGCAAAAATAATCCGCCGCGGCAATCCCTGCGCGTTCCGCTTTTTCGTGAGCGTCCGGAGCCAGCAGTTTCAGGCCCCGCGCTTGCACGCCTTGCTTCATTACCACCGTCCCCTTTTGTTTTTCCCCGGCCGAAAGCGCCGCGCGCAAGCTCGATTCCTCATGCGCTATTCGTATCGCCGCGATCCCGTGCTTCTTCGCCAGCCGCAGCGCTATTTCAAACAACCCCGGCAGCATCTGCACGTGTCTGTGTCCGTCAAGATGGGTCGGCTCGATTCCCACGTCACGCACTTTCTGAATTTGCGCGTCCCACTCGCGTTCCACCTCATCCAGCAGCAGGCTCCGCCGCGCCAGCCGCAGCAGCAAATTCTGGGGCCGGCCTTCCATCTCGCCCCTATCATTCAACAAAGTCGTCACCAGCTCCGCCGGCGCCACCGGTTCTCCCTCGCTCAAATTGAGATGCACGCCCACTCCGAGCCCCGGCGCCGCACGCGCCAACTCCACGCCAGACTGAAAAGCCGCCGCATTCGCCAGCAGGGAAGCGCTCGTTACGATTCCGTTGCGGTGCGCTTCCGCGATCCCGCGGTTCACGCCTTCCGTCCATCCCAGGTCATCCGCGTTTACGATTAAGTTTCTCAAGGCTTGCCTGTCCCAGCGTTCCAGCCTGTCCTTTCGTACAGCTATCCTTTCGTGTGACTCCACTCGACCGTACCATTGACCGTTTTTCCTCGCAACTTTAGCATGCCTTCTAGAGGCAAAAATGCCGGTCAAGACGCGCGATTCCAAGCTTGTGGACGGCCGCTATAGCGACAAGCGCCGCGGCCGCCGTATGAATTCCCGGGTTCCCGTCCGCTTGGAATGGGAGGTCGATTCGGGGAAGCGCGTTACTGTCGAAGCGCACACTCGCGTCGTCAATCCCTACGGTTGCATGGTCGTTTTAGAGCAGGAACTTCAGCTCGAACACCGCCTCGCGCTCACCAATCTTGCCACGGATACCAGCAATGCCGCCGTTGTAGTCTGGCGCGGGGTTCCGCGTCCCGACGGCTGGGAGTACGGCGTCGAACTCGTCGCGCCGGAGATGGATTTTTGGGGGCTTGAGCTGTGATCAAACCTCAACCGAACGCTAAACCGGCCACATCGCCCGCCAGGGTTGTCGCCACGCGTCCGCCCACGGCGGAAGAGCGCCGCCGCGCGCAACGCGTCCTGCTCAGGATCCGCGTTATGGTTCTAGTGGATGGCAAGCCGGAGCCGGTCGAAGGCTCCACGCATACCGTCAGCGCCAGCGGAGCCATGCTGATTCTTCCGCACGGCATTTCGGAAGGCACCAAACTCACCGTCGAGAATCCCAAAACACAAAACAAAGTGGAAGCTCGTGTGGTGCGCCCGCCGCAAATGTCTCATGAAGGCTCCCAGGTTCCCATCGAGTTCACGTCGCCTTCCCCAAATTTTTGGGGCATTTTCTTTCCACCCTCCGTCAACTGACGCCAATCCAGACTTCGAAGGCCGGCCGCCTGTTCGGCGGCCCGTGTGTGCTGTTCTTCTTCTCTATGGCCTCGGTGTCCTCGGCGAACTCTGTGTAAGACTCTTTCGGCTTGCTCTTCTCCGTCTGCTTTTATTTCGTTCCAAAAAAAGAGCGGCCCCGCCAATGTCGGAGCCGCTCCACTGCCAGGTCTGGCTGATGTTTAGTTGATCGTTATGCTGAGCGGTGGTGCCCCCGGTGTAGCACCTGGACTCGTCGTGATACCAATTGTCGTCGTGCCCGTTACCGTCAGATTGAGCGCCGGACTGCTCACTGACGCTGCTGTACTCGCGTCGCCCAGATAGTGCGCACTGATCGCATGTGTGCCCACGGCTAAAGCGGGCGCCGTAGGTGTCGCGGTCCCTCCTGTCACGCTCGCTGCCGTCCCGATCATGGTCGCGCCGTCAAACAGTTGGACCATCCCAGTAGGCGTCCCGCCAGTCACCGCCACGCTAAATGTGAACGCTGTCCCAGAGGCCACCTTGTCACTGTTCACGGTCAATGTTGTAACTGTGGGCGTCAGCATCGGCGGTGGAGGCACAGTCCCTCCTCCTCCACCTCCTCCGCATCCCAGCGTAAAGCTGAATAAGCAGACGAGGCCGAGCCCAAGCGCCGCGCGGTACCGTTTACGGCCGCCGGGGAGGAACAGCAGGAATAGCGCCGCGAAGCCCGTTCCCGCGCTAAGCGTCCACCATCCTTTATCTCCCTTTGAAGGAGAAGTCGTCTTTGCTTCCAGCATCCGATCCTGGGGAACATTGGAAGCCGTCAATGTGGTTGATGTCGACGCCACCATGCATGTCAACTGTCCGGTGACAGCCGTCGTCCCCGTCACATTGAAATTTAGCGGAGAGGGGGAGCAAGTCACGCCAGCCGGCAGCGTGGAAGTGGTTAACGCTACCCCGCCCATAAATCCTCCGCTCGGTGTCACGGTAACCGTCGTGGCTTGGCTCGCGCCCGTTGTCGATGACAAGGTCAGGCTCGCAGGCGAGTAGCTGACGGCGATATTCCCAACCGACTGTCCTTGGGTAACCACCAGCGTCGCATTTCCGGTTCCCGAGGAGGTTGAGTTCGCGTAGTTCAGGTCGCCAGTGGCATAGCTAACCGACAGCGTAAACGTGCCAGTGGTCGCGAATGTGTGCGACAACGTTGCGGTGCCGAACGCCAGCACAGGCGATGTCGTGTTGAGCCCAACAGCTGCCGTCGGTACCACGCTCGCAGTGCCGATAGAAGTGCCATTCGCCAGGAACGTCACCGTTCCTGTTGGCCCGGCTCCGCTGCTCTGGGTGAACACTCCTGCCGTCAGAGTAACTGGCGTCACCGTGGTTGTCGTCGTCGCGCTTGGCACCACGCCCGCAGAGGTTGGTGCGGGCGTCACCATAACCACCAGGGCTGGAGAAGTGTTAGCCGTGTAGCTTGTGTCTCCGCTATATTTCGCGACCAGGCTGTTTGTGCCCCCTGGAAGCTGAACAAATTGATCCTCAAGGAAGCCTAAATCATTCGGCAACGTTGCCGTGTCGGAAAACGTCCCTGTTTGTGTGTTCAGGAAGTCGTTCAAGTTGTTGCCATTGTCCGCCAGGCTAATGCTGCCTGTGGGGCAAGGAATGGCGGTTGTGGAGCATTCCTGGCTGCCGCTATTCGTTCCCGTTCCGACTACGTCCACCCTAGTGATGTAGGGCGATCCGTAAACCACAGAGCTTGCCGTAGCGCCGCCAACAAGACTAACGGCGACCGCGCTAGCCTCCTGACCGACTGTCACGTTGACTGGAGTGGATGTGCCCGCAGCAAATGTCCCATCACCGGCGTACTGCGCCACTACCGGATAGGCCGTCGGCACGCCTCCAACCACGAACCCTGGCAACAAATTCGTCGTGATGGTAGCTGTCCCCCCGCTCAGTGCAAACGTCGAGGTCGTGGTGTTATCAAATACACCGATCGCTGTCGGCGCACTTCCCGGCGGTGACGCGATCAATGAGACGTTTCCCGTGGGCGTACCCGAGGTCGAGGTTACCTTCACTGTAAAGCTAACCGTTGCGCCGTGGGCAATCGTCCCGGTTGGGGAAGTCGTGATGGCTGTGGTACTGGAGTCGAAAGTTGCCGAACTCCAGGCCGTAACCAAGTTTGCGACGTTCACCGACCCAAGTCCCGTTGCCTTGTCGTATCCCGACACCGCCGAGAAAGCCGGATTGTTCGTATTACTCGGGTCAACCAGAACCCCAAACTGGCTCGCAGCGGTCGACTTATTGCTGCAATTTGGAGTGCTGCCCTCGCAGGCTACCGAGTTGTTGCCAGTAATTACGTCGTAAAAAATGCAAGTCGATGTTGCCACATTGGCCGCATTCGACGGGCACACCAAGGCAGGATTGGCCGAGTCCTTTTTGAAAAGTTGGTAGAGCACAAAGTTCGCGTTGCCCTGCCGTGCACCGCCCTCCTGTTGGATGATCAACGCCATAATCCCTGCAAACGCGGGCGCCGCAGCGGAAGTCCCGCCAACGGGACTAAACTCCGGTTGCTGCCCCGCAGTCAGGCTGCAGCTGTCGCCGTTTTGGGATGGCGCGTCTTGCTCGCAAGTTATGTAAAAGTCGTTGTTGCTTGTATTTACTGCGGCGAACAAAGAAACATCGGGAATGTCGCGCCCTGTATCAGCCGCGGGTACTACGCCGGTTTGCCAGGCTGGCTTGGCATTGATCGTGGGAAATGCGCTTTGGCCTCCGCTGCCCCCTATCAAATCAATACCCAATTCATTGGCGGTATCCGTATTGATGATCGTTGCCGTGCAGGTCGCCAAACTTCCGCTCGTCGCTGTCGCTGCGCAAGAACTGTTCCAAGGCTCCTCGGGAATATAAGATTTTGCGGATTCCATCGCGGTTCCCGTCGTGCTCCAGAAAACAGACGGAGATGCTCCATTCTGAAAATCCGTTCCTCCCATCGCCACATTGAATGGCGTTGAGGCCAGACCACTGATCCCTAGTCCGCTCGTCGAGAAGTCCAGCCCTGAACCATTGTCACAAGTATCCGAGCCGCTGTCTCCGGTGGAAATAAGAACCGTAATCCCTTCTGTCGACGCTTGCTCCCACAAGGCGTTATAAAACCCTACGCCACCGGTTCCTAGGAGCGCCTCGCATGCGCCAAAGCTCTCGCTCAGGATGGGCGCAATATTGTTATCAATAATATAGACCGCCGAAAGGTCGATGCCGGCAGCCCCCAGTGTCTGAGATTCTTCTGATACCACCAGCTGGATATTCGCCCCCGGCGCTACCGCTCCGGACCACTCAACGTCCAGCACGGCTTCGCCTTCGTCAAAAGTTTGCGAGTCTGGGCCTTGAATACCTGGGTCCGGTCCGTTGAAGATAATATTGCTGGCGGTAAAATTGTTGGACAGGCCGAATAGGCCGCGGAATTGCTGGATGTCGGCAAGATTTATGTTTGAGTCCTGGACGATTGCGATGTTTACCCCCGCACCCGTGAGAGTGCTGGGGACGTTGTAGATTTTCGCAAAATCCGCCGGTGCTACCCCGTAGCACTCCTGGTTGCCGCTTGGGCCGCATCCAGTGAAGGTGACCGAAGGCTGTGTTCTGATCACTTTAGCCGCGGTACCCTGGAAGTTCATCGCCCGGTGCATTAGGGACTTCGGCCGGAAGTTGTGGAGCCCACTCACCGCAGCAATCACCGGTGAGAGAGCCGCTGGTATTTGCGGGTCGCTTACATTGGCAACGTGCTGTACACCTTGAGCCGAAAACTGATGGATGTCCGTGTGGAAAGCATTCCGCAGCTGTCCAGCATTTCCGGAAAACTCAATCGTCGTGCGGCCTGCTCCAACCTTTACATTCTGAAATCCATGCGACTGCAGCCAGCCGGTCACCGTCTGAATATCTGCATCAGAAGGACCGAACTGTGTGCCAAACTGCTGCGGTGTCAGCCAGGCGTGGTAATTCGGAGAAGTCTTGTCCTGTTGCTGGTCCAGCAATTGCCTCAGCGCGGTCTCTTGCGCCGGACTGCGCTGCAATAATAGCAGCATCCGCGGGGCGGGCATCGCGTCGCTCACCGGTCCTTGATCGACGCCCGTACGCGCCAGCGGATGCACGTTGCCCTTCAACGTCACGAGCTGCGTTTCGTCGATGGCTTGCGTGATTCGTGAGGGAACGAAAGTCGCTTTTGAGGCTGCTGCGGCGTTTTGCGAGGCAGTTTGCGCCGATGCCGGCACGTTCGAAATGATGGTGGCTGCAGCAAAAAAGAAAAAAAGACTGCGAATGACCTGAGAGTTGGTTTTCATGATCCGTCCACACCGCAGATTTGTTATGTACTTCTAAGAACCGTCATCGGTCCAGGGGGAGCAACCGTACCGTAGAAGATTAGTTCTTCCGCGAAATGGTTGCTTCGGTAAGGACTCGCCCCGATTGCACGTACTCCCCGGGAATCGCCGCCGAGGTTAGCAGGAAACGATAGCAGCACTGCCGGCGCCTCTCCACCCGACTACCATCGATTATATTGCTGCACGCCTGCCCGTTCCACGACCCCGTTTTCCGCCCGAATGAAGTAATCACTCCCCGAGGACAGTGAGTTCCACTCAACCTGACCGTAATTACTCGCTGTTTATTCCTTCATGTATTCCGCCAAACCATCCGCGAAGTTCCCGTATCTTCCGCGTAACTATTTGACAGCGAGTCTTTAACAAATTAACAACCCCAGAGTCTGCCATTTGTTGCGCGTTTTAAAACCTTTTCCGTTTGTCGTGCTCCATTTTGACGCACCCGAATCTGCCCCGCGCCGATGCAACAGCAAATCCACGCAAGACCTCTTGAATCAGAAGCAATTTTCAGTGAACCGTTCCATTATGAAAAAGCGGGCGTCCCTGTTTCAGAGAACGCCCGCATGCCTTTCAATACTCGCTAATTCCTAACTTAGATTACCAGCGCCGAAAGCCTCGCCGGCCAATAAACCCGCCGCGCCAACCCCAGCCCCAGCCGAACCCCGGATATACTCCAACATAGCCGGGACCGTAGTAGCAGGGATAAGCATAACCGCAAGGAGCATAAGGGCCATATCCGCCATAGTAGCCGTTACCCACATGCAGCGCTGGGCGACCGCCTCGCCCGTTTCCAAAATCATCCTGCGATAACGGGTAAAAGGCCTGCTGGCTATGTGTTGTGTCGACTTTCACGGGATCGACTAGCCGGAAGGACAATTCAGACTCTGGCGCGAGAATCGTAGGACGGCCGCGCGTCAGCAATACTGCTCCAATCCCAGCTACCGCACCTGCGCCAGCGCCAATTGCTGCTCCTCGCCCCCAGTCGGCGGCGGCGCCAATGGCCGCGCCTAGCCCAGTGCCGCCTACGATCGTGGCGGCATCCGCGCCATGGGTAGTCCCGCCTTCGGCCTTCCACAACGCGGTCAAAACCGGCGTTTGCTCGCCGTCCACAAGGGTAAGGTCCGTCAGCTCAATCCCCAACTCCGATTGGCCCTTAACGCGGCCAGCCTTTTTCGCGGATTTCACCTGGCCCATCACAACTTGGCCACGCCGCGCGACCACCCAGCCATTTACAACAATGGGCTGCTCCAGAACGCCGCTGAACTGGTCGCCAATCTGGTTACGGTCGCTCGAAAGCGGCTCGTTGAGGCGCATGATGATCACCGTTCCGGCAGGAATCGTGAGCAAAGCGGGCGGTGGGGCAACTGGCTGATTAGGTGGGTTTGGCTGACCGTACTGACCTTGATTTTGCTGGCCATATTGCTGGCCATACTGCTGCCCATATTGTTGCCTATCCTGTTGCCCGTAAGGCTGCTCATTTGGCTGCCCAGCTTGGGGCGCGTTCTGGTCCCCGTTTTGCCCCGAACCTTGCGGCAGGCGGTCTACGGAAGTCACTGGCGGCCGATTATTGTCTTGCCGCGCAGGAGGAGGTGGGGGGGCTTGCTGATTCTGCGGCTGTGCCTGCTGGCTCTGGGGAGGGCGGTCAGCCTGCTGCGGCGGCGGAGCCTGTTGCTGCGCGGGCGGCGCCTGCGTCTGGCTCTGCGGAGGGACTTGATCCTGGCTCTGGGGCGGCTGATCTTGCTGCTGCATCGGGGGCTGAGCTTGCGATTGGCTCTGAGGCGGCCGATCTTGTTGCTGCGATTGGTCTTGCCTGGCGAGCGCCAAACCGCTCAGAGATAGCGCGAGAGTAGCCGCGCAAACTCCTCGAAACACCCATGCAAACCTATCTGCCGTTGCTAGGGTTGATTTCATGATCTTCTCCTCGACCCGGGGGCCCTGCCGAGATTATACCCTCGGCCTACTCACTTAACCCTTAGATGGTCAGAAATACTCGCCGGATGCTCTAGAATTCCTGAAGATCATTGGGGGACGAGCCTTCGTATTTAACCAAGTACCTAAAAAAGAAGCAGACTCCCTGTTTTCTGGTCACCGCATTTAACCGCCAGGTTAAATACAAAATCTCTGTCAGAATTATGCAGGTTTTCGAAAGCAACTCCGTTCTGTGCTGATTTGGAAGATCTTATCCGTAAGCTACTATGGAATGATGAAGATGTGGAAAGAGATTAAAGACAAAGTAGTTTGTAGCCAAGCTCAGCGCTTCGCTCAGAAAGGCAAGGCGGAGAAGTCAACATTGCCGCCCGAGAAGATAACCCCAAGCTTGAGGGGTTGCTTGTCCTGGCGAGGCCGTAGGTTCAGGCCCGAGGCCGCTCCGGCACGGAGCAGTGGAGCGATAGCCACGGCGCTGCTCGGCTCAATGATGATTTTCATGCGCTCCCAAACGAGCCGCATGGCGTCGATGATTTCTTCCTCGGTGACGAGTAGAACGCGATCGAGATGGCGGCGCAGAATCGCAAACGTGCGCGGAGCCAGGGAGGCGCGAAGGCCGTCGGCGATCGTGTCGCTGGAATCCAGTGATTGCAAAGTGCCGCTGGCCAGCGAGCGAAAAGCGTCATCGGCGCGAGCAGGTTCGCAGCCGAAGACGTGAATATCAGGCCGTAGCGTTTTTGCGCTAAGGCATGTCCCGCTCAGTAGGCCGCCACCGCTGACGGGCGCGAAAACGGCGTCGAGATCCGGGACTTCCTCGAGAAATTCCTTTGCAGCCGTGGCTTGGCCGGTAATGATGCGATCGTTGTCGTAGGGGTGGATAAGAATTGCGCCCGTTTCGGCTTGTACGCGTGCCGAGGTTTCCTGGCGAGAAGTGACGGTGGGCTCAGAGTAGGTAATGCGGCCGCCGTAGCTTTCGACGGCGCGGCACTTTACCATCGAGGAGTTTTTTGGCATGACGATATAAGCGGGCACGCCGCGCCATGCGGCGGCGCAGGCGACGGCGGCGCCATGATTGCCGCTCGAAGGAGTGACGATACCGTGCGCGGCTTCGGCGTCGGTCAGCGAAAGAATAGCGTTTGCAGCGCCGCGAATTTTGAACGAACCGGTTTTCTGAAAGTTATCGCACTTGAAGAAAAACTGTGCGCCGGCGATGGCACTCAGGGAGTGCGAGGTGAGAACCGGAGTGCGGTGTATGCGCGGAGCGATGCGCGCATGAGCTTCGCGGATAGCGCCCCAAGCCGGTGGCTGAAAATCGGGTGCTTCGACTTGCGGCGCTGTGCTCATAGTAAGCCTTTGTACGATTCGGATTTGGCGCCGGCGTGTGCGAGCGCTCGAAACGACATTCATTATTGCATACAGAAAGAATGCCCTGGAGAAGATGGCGGTCGTTTGTAAATCGACCAGCAGGCCAAAGTGGACTCGGGGGAACATCGACAGAGCGTGGCGCGAAAGGTTGCGGGGACGTGCAGAAAAATTTGAAAGTTAAGAATTGGTTCCGCGAAGGCAAGGGAGGTATTATCGTCGCGGAATTTAACGAAGAGCTAACGAAGTAAGGAGGAGAATTCATGGGATTTTTCGGGAGGATGGACGCGAAGAACGTGCGCCGCGCAGTGGGAGCTTTTGTTTTTGTGGCGCTGCTCGGAGGAATGGAAGTTGCGGCGGCCAATGAAGTGAAAACGCAAGCCGGGGTCGTGGAAGGCACGACGAGCGCGGATGGGAAAGTGCAAATGTTTAAAGGGATTCCTTATGCGGCGCCGCCTGTCGGCGCATTGCGGTGGAAAGAGCCGCAGCCCGCGCCGAGCTGGACAGGTGTAAGGAAAGCGACGGAGTTTGGCGCGCGATGCATGCAATGGGATGTGTTTGGAGACATGGTATTTCGCGATGCGGGACCGGGCGAAGACTGCCTTTATTTGAATGTATGGACGCCGAAGGCGGAGGCAGGCGCGAAGTTGCCGGTGATGGTGTGGATTTATGGTGGAGGGTTCCAGGCGGGAGCGACTTCGGAGCCGAGGCAGGACGGCGAAATGCTCGCGCATCGAGGCGTGGTGATAGTGAGCATGAATTACCGGCTGGGAATATTTGGATTTTTTTCGCACCCGGAGTTGACGAAGGAATCGGCGCATCACGCGTCTGGAAATTACGGCTTGTTGGACCAGGCGGCGGCTTTGGAATGGGTGCGAAAGAATATCGCGGCGTTCGGAGGCGATCCGGAAAACGTAACGATATTTGGGGAGTCGGCGGGATCGTTTTCGGTGAGCGCGCAGATGGCTTCGCCGGTTGCGAGGCGATTGGTTCACCGGGCGATTGGAGAGAGTGGGGCGTTTTTCGGGCGGACCCTTCCCGCGAAGCCGCTGGCTGAGAGCGAGAAGGACGGAGCCAACTTTGGAGAGTCGATTGGAGCGGACAGTCTGGAAAAGCTGCGGGCGATGAGTGGACAGCAAATTATGGACGCAGCGATGAAGGACAAGGATTCGTTCCGGTTCGGGCCAAATATCGACGGATATTTTTTCCCGAAGAGTCCCGCGGAGATTTACGCCAAGAGGGAGCAGGCACACGTGGAACTGCTGGCGGGCTGGAACCACGACGAGGGAAGCTACCATCAATTTTTTGGGAAGGACGAACCTACGAAGGAGAATTACGCGAAGAAGATCGAGAAGACGTTTGGGGATAAAGCGGCGGAGGTTTTGAAACTGTTCCCGGGTGGTACGGACGAGCAAGCGCAAGAATCGGCTGGACTGCTGGCGACCGCGAACTTCATCGCCTTTGGTACATGGAAGTGGATTGAAGAGCAGAGAGAGCTTGAGCGGCCGGCCGTATATCGGTATGAATTCGACGACGCGCCGCCTATGCCACCGGCAGCAGACGGGACGCCTGGCGTTTCTCGCGGAGCTTATCACTCGTCGGAAATTGAATTTGTATTTGGAATGTTGAAATCGAAGGATCTGCCGTGGCGTCCTGAGGACTTTACCTTGTCCGACGAGATGGGTGCGTATTGGACGAACTTTGCGAAGACAGGCAATCCGAATGGACAGGGACTAGCTGAGTGGCCGCGGTACAACGCAAAGGACGGCTATATGGTGATGCATCTGGCGGCCAAGCCGCGCGCTGAGAAGGATGGCCAGCGGGCGCAATACGAATTGCTCGACAAGCTGTCTGCAAAGCCGTAGCGCGGCGCGCGCCACTGCTCCGCAAGACTTGCCGAATCCGATCAGGAGGCGTGGATCGGTTCAGGATGGAACTTGATAGCGGCGGCGATAGCAAGGGCGATGAAGAGTGCCATCACGACGACCTCGGAGATAAGGAAGGGTGCCTCATTGCCTTTGGGTGCAAGAGCGTGAAGGGCTGGCACCTTGCCGAAGAGCTGGGCGACGAGGACGAAGACGTTCAGATAGAGGGCGATAGTGGCAGTAATAGCGTAGGTTTTGCGCCAGGCGCCTTCGAGGTGCTTTACGTAGCGAGCGGGAATGGCAACTGCCAGCACGATCAGCGAAACGACGCCGAGAATAATCCCCGGCGTCACTCCGTGAAACGGAAAGAAAAAGCCCGTGATGCTGGTCAACGCCGTGGTCGAGAGAAAAGTAGCGGTCCAGCCATCGAGGCGCTTTCCGGCAATCATGCCGAAGACGGCGATGAGACCAGTAAAGATACCGACCAGACTCAAGAGCACGTGAAAACAGGTGAAATAAGTCATCCCAAAGATCATGGATCTTCTCCCATAAACGAAGCTACCCTTTGATGATTGGTATGGTGGGGAGGGTGCAAAATTCTGCTTCCACCATCGATTTGCAATCCCCCGTTTTTGGCAGAGAGCCGAAGAAATATAGGACTTGCGGATCGAGCGCGCTCAGCCAATCCAAAGGGCTGGGCGGCGAGTACCCCTAGTACCAAGGATTGATGCTTGACCCCGTGCTCTGGTCTGCTACGCTGAAACACCCCTTCTCAAACGGCGCGAGGGCTCCGAGTTAGCTTCCTCGCGCGGAGGAGGACATTATGCAAGGTGCAGAACGCAGACAATTGACCCGTCACCAGCTTCGCACATCATTGCGATTTCGTTCCACGGGTGTGGCCGCGGATAAGAGCGAGCATTTCACGGAAGCGCTGAATATTTCGCGCGGAGGGTTCTACTTTGCCTCGTCGGCCCCGCTCCAGGTGGGGATGCCGATTGAAGTGACGTTGCGGATGCCAGGAGAAGTAACGGGCAACCAAACCGAAGAGATGCACTGCACCGCGCGAGTCGTGCACGTGAAAAATGAAGCCTACGCGGATGGCCGGATTGGTTTTGGGGCGGAGATTGTGAAGTTCAGTTCCGTGCCCGTGGCCGAGCGCTGGATGTCCTAGAGCTTCGCAAGTAAATCATTTAAGAACTAGAGTTTTTGTGTCCTAACCGGCGAGCCCGCTACGCACGGAGGCCCAATGCAGTCGGATGCTTTGGTTGGTAAAGTCCGATTTCGCCGCCACCAGGAAGCCGAATTTTCGTGATCGAACCCCACCTTTCTTCATAAACCGCGGAGCACGCAACGCCCTTCTTTGCGAGTAGGTCCATCTCAGCTTTCAGGCTGTCGCACATAAAATAGAGTTCGTGCGGGCCGTTTTTGTCGGAGGGATGGAAGGCAGCCTCACCAGGAGGTAGCGCGAAGATCAGCCAGCCATGGCCGGCATCCACGGACTGGAAGCCGAGGACGTCGCGGAAAAAGGCGCGGTCCGCTTCAGGGTCCTTCGTGTAGATGACTACGTGAGCACCGGAAATCATGCAGCCCTCCCCCAAAATAACGTGAACGCGGGCCCGCGGAATTCTAGGGCGAACTACGAATCCATTCAATCTTAAACAAATCAGGACTCTGCCAAGGGTTAGTGATCAGGGTTTCGCGGCGGGGACCGTTAGCGTAGTCTTCGCGCTGCCGACGTTATCGAAGCGGTCGAAGGCACGGACGGCGATGGTGTGCTCGCCTGACGCGAGCTTGTCGATTGAAAATTCGTAATGCTCTTCAGGAGCGTCGCTTACGTTGCCGATTGGGGCTAAAAGCGTCCAGTCCCCGCCATCGAGGCTGTATTGTGCGTGATCGATGCTGCTTGAGGAATCATGTGCAGTGAATGAGATTAGGTTTGAGATGAGGACGACGTTAGGGCCGCTCTGAAAAGCGCCCTGGCTCACCTTAAGGCGCTCGATGACGGGCGGAGTGTTATCGACTTCGAAGCGCTCTGATTCGCGCTCGGTTTTTAGAGCGAGGGCAGGCGAATTCGAAGGGGAATCGCTGGCTACGATTTTGAGATAGTAGGCGCCATCGGGGAGCGCGGTGGTATCCCAGGAATAGAATTTTTGGTCGAGTTTGTCCTTCAGAAGTTTCCACTCGTGTTCGTTTTCGCCGCGATAGTAGACGCTATAGAGCAGGTCGTCGTCGTTGTCGTCGTGCGCGCTCCACAAAACGGATTGAAATCCTCTCTCACGATAGCCCTGGGGCGGCTGGTCAAATTTCGTGGATGTGGTGGTTTGCGAGACGAACACGCCGAGAGTGTTTGGCGACGCCGGCATCTTGAGGGTGACGCTGGGAGACTGGCCGGAAGAGATGATCGTGGTGCTTTGGGCCCGGATGCCGGGATCTTGCAGCACGATGGCGTCGATTACGGGAGCGACATTGCGCGGGAGATACGCCAGGCTGACCCAGTCAATGCCGTCGCCGGGGCGGCCGTCGTGGATGACGGCTTTCCACTGAAAGAAACGGGCGCTGGGGGCTTCGACGGCGCTGCCAGGTTTGGAATAAGGCCCGAACCAGCGCGACCAGTCCTTGTCGGGATCCTCCGTGTTGCCCGAACGCACAAAAAATTCAAGGCGTGGCTCGCCGGAGCTTTTTCCGGATTTTGCGGAAGCCGCGTCCGCGGGAGGCGGACCCCACCAGTCGAGTCGTCCCCATTGGGAGAAAAGCTGTGCGTCGAAAGAGCGTGATTCGAAAGTGCCTTGAGGTTCGTACTCGGGACCGACAGAGAAGACTTTTCCGGGATTGGCGGTGCACAAGAAAACTTTGCCGCTCGCGTTACGAGCAATGCCGGTGATTTGAGCGGAGCCGGATTTTGCGAGTTGCGCGAAAACACCGTGGCCGTCGATAGCGAGAAGAGCGCCATTGTTGCCTGTACCGGCGAGGACCCGGCCGTCGGAAGCGAGGCCGAGGGAATAGACGAGATCCTCACGAGAGGTCCAAAGCTCATCCGGAGCGCCATCGGGAGCAATGCGATAAATGCTGCTGGAGAGCGCGGGAGGGAAGGCCACAAAAGGAGTTGCTTGTTGCAGCTGTCCGGAAACCGTGCCCGTGACACCCACAGAGCTTGTCGTGAAGGTGGTGGTTCCTTGCGGCGAAGAGATGAAGGTCGTGGATGGCGCGGAGAAGGTGCGTTGTTTTTCGCCGATCGCGGCGACGTAGATGGATCCGTCGGAAGCGACAACTAGCGAAGTGACTTCACGCTTGGGAGTCTCGTAGAGCACGAAGCCTTCTGCTGCTGCGGCAGAAGCTGAAGAATCCTTTTCTTTGCGCGGAGATTTGGCATCAGGGCGCGTGATGCGCACAACGCGGCCGTTGGGTTCCGTTCCGGCGAGAAGATTGTGGTTCGGGTCGAATGCGAGAACGCGGATGTGGGCTTCGTTGCTCGAGTAGAAGAGTTCGCCCTTGCCATCTGGAGAGACGGCGAAGACTTGTCCTTTGTCTCCGGTGGCGACGTAGAGAATGCCGTCGGGGCCGAAAGCGATGTCCCAGATATATTTCGTTTTGGGTTCGAAGAAAACAGACTTTTCGCCATTGGCGGAGACGCGATAGACCTTGCCGTCGGGAGAAGTGGCCACGTAGAGAGTGCCTTTGGAGTCGAACGCGATGGATTGAGCGACCAGATCCGAGGAGTCAAACACGGTGGTCGGTTTACCACTTTCGTCGAAGCGAAAAACTTTTGCGGGAGAACCTCCGGCGGCGTAGAGAACACCTTTGGGATTGATGCGGAGAGACCAGAGATAAGAGGCGTCGGCGTCGGCGAGAAGCGTGAATTTTGGCGCAAGTTCGAGACGGCCGTCGCTGCGGACGGCCACGCCGTGGGCGGTGCCTTTGAGGAATTCCTCGTAGGTGGTTTCGAGCCAGCGGCGGGTGTGCTCGGCGTGGAGAGGAGTAAAAGAAGAAGTAACGAAGCAAAGAAGTAAGGAAATGAATGAGATTCGAGCTACGGCGGGGGAGTGGCGAGTGGCGAGTGACGAGTGGCGAGTGGAGGGGAGAGTGCTTTGGCGCATTTTGCGCAAAACTTTGACAGGAAGATTGGCAAGGAGTCGTCGAAAATTATGCATTTGCATGGTCACCGGATTTGAAGATTTAGCGAGATGATCCCTGTTACGGGGCCGCCGAGCGGGACGGAAGACTCGCTGGCCAGCGACTCGCGCAGAATTTGGACAGTGCCGGGCGTGGGGCGGCCATCGACAACATTTATTTCAGAAAGCGGTGCGTCTGGGAGCTCTTTGTCGTCCCACAGGATGGTAGGCGTGGGCGCAAAGAGGCCGACGTAGAGGCAATCGTTGCGGCGCTCGTGGTTAAGAAGGGCGATGAGCTGATCGAGGCTGGTGTAGCTGCCATCGGCGCTTGAAAATGAGAAGCCGCGGGAAGCGCGATTGAGCATGTCGCCGTCGGTGACGAGCACGCGGAGAGTGGTGCCGCGAGTAGCCTGATCCGGGACGTGGACGGTCGTTTCCTCAATGCGCGCGGCCCCCCGATAGGGGCGGAGCAAGACGCGGACGCGGAGAATTTCGCCGGGAGCGGCTTCGCCTTTTTCGAGCCAAGCGCTTTCTATGCTGTAGGACTGGCGGCCGGGGACGCTCTCGACGTGGAGGTGGATGGCATCGAACACCGGGATTTCGTGCGTGTTGGTGAAGAGGCGCGTGAAAATAGTTTGGATGTTGAGAGCGATGGGGAGGCCGTCAGGAGAGAAAGCGTCGCCGGGGGCGAACGTGTTTTCAATTTGAACGGGCGCGTGGCCGTGGACGAGGATCTGGCCGGAGAGATGGAGCGTGGTGCCTTCGCCATAGAGCGAATTTTGGGTGAGGCCGTTGAACACGGTGAGGCCCATTAGCAGGGGAGTGAGCTTGGGGTGATCGACCATTTCGAAGTGGAGTTTTTTTTCGGCGCCGCCGACGGAGAGCGTGAGGTCGAGCGGGATCATGGCAGGAGTCGCGCCGAGCTTGCCAGTGACGGCGGTGAGATGGTCGCCGGTGATGGTGCCGATGTCGCCGCCGACGTTGATGATTTTGGTGGAGGCGAGTTCGGAAGAGAGGGTGGTGACGACTTCGGTGCGGGCCATGGGGAATTGGACGTCGCCGAGGCTAAGGAATGGATGGCCGCAAAGATAGACTTCGTTGGCGCGGACGGCGGTGACGGTGCAGGCGGAGCTGATGGAAGTGTCGCCCTGCACGAGGACCATGCCGGCCATGTCGCCCGGGACAAGATGAGAATCGCCAGTTTTCGGAGCGGCGGTGCCGCCTTGCGCGGCGACGAAGCCATAGCTCTGCAGTTGGCTGGAGAATTGGCGGAGGGCTTCGGGTTGATAGCCGGAGAAGATGAGAGGAGTTTCGATGGGCTCGAGGGCCGAGCCCGTGGGCAGGCTGGCGCTGGAGGTTGCGTTCTGCGGAAGAGAAATTTGGGGCGGGGGAGATTGGTAGGGGCCGGCTTCGGAGGTGAGTTGCGGCTGGGGACGAAGAACGTCTTCGATCGGCGTGACGCCGCCGATAGGTTCTTTGGTGAAAACACCGAGCTTTAGGGAGAGAGCGCCCGCAAGTTTGCCGTCGAAATAGACGGGGCTGCCGCTCATGCCGGCGACGACGCCGGTGTGCTCGACTTTGGGGCCTTTGAGCTGGACCAGAATAATGGATTGCTTGGGGCCGAGGAAATCGGGCATGACCCCGATGACTTCCAGGTCGAATTTTTCGACTTGGTCGCCGGCAAAGATCGTGTAGGCATAGCCTTGCATGCCGGGGTGGATTTGGCTGAGGGGAATGACTTCGGTGGTGGCCGGAACTTGCGCTTGCGCGGGGAAGAAAGATGGCGCGGCGGCGAAGAGCAGCGCTGGAACAATGAGGAAGCGGAAGAGATGGCGAGTCATGGACAGATTAGGCCGAGCCGAGAGCATGAATCGCTAATCATACGCGGCGAGGTACGGGGAAGCAATCAACCGGCTGGAGGGGCAAAAGGTAGGACAGAGAGGCTAGGCGTTCTAGAACCAGATAGGTGGCGGGCGTGGATTCCCAAGACTGAGAGATACCCGGCGGGCTAGCCCTTTGCCAAGTAGGTTGCGAGGACGTTGGCGCAGGCTTCGACGAAGTCTTGTTCGGGTTTGGTGAAGGTGTCGGCGAAATAGCTTTCGATGTCGAGTTCGGCGGCGAGTTTTTTGTTCACGAGAATGGGGACGACGATTTCGGATTTCACCAGGGTAGAACCTGCGAGATAACGCGGATCTTTGGCGACGTCCTGCACGACGACCTCTCGGCCGCTGGTGGCGGCAGCGCCGCAGAGGCCGCGGTCTAGCGGGATGCGGGCATTGGGGGTGAAGCTGCCGGCATAAGGGCCGACGATCAGGAAGCTGGAGTCGGCGGGATCGACGAGGTAGAAGCCGGTCCAATTGTAGCGGGTCATTTTTTCGTGAAGGTGGATGGCCATGTGCTCCATGAGGGCGTTGGCCGAGAGAGCGCTCTGGGCGTAAGTGCGAAATTCCTTGAGAAGCTCGTTGTGGACTGGCGTCATACCTTGCCTCGCGACCGCAAGCGGTGCTTGCGCGACGAATCCGCGCTAACGATCTGTTCGAAGACGACAACTAGTTTATATGAAGGGTCCAAGGAGCGGGCCGGCTCCGGCGAATGGAATTGTCGACGTGTTTCGAGAAGAGAGGTAGAATCTGCGGCGGCGAGGTGCGAAATGGGAGACTTGAAACGATTGAATATCATAGGGAAGGGCAATGAAATTGGGAGCGGCGAGGACCTGGCGGATGGGAAAGTTTCGCCGAAGAGCGGGGTTTCGCGGCGCGAGTTTTTGGGGAAGACGGCGGCCGCGGCTGCGGGATTTTCGATTGTGCCGCGGCACGTTTTGGGCGGCGCGGGATACGTGCCGCCGAGCGACAAAGTGAACATTGCCTTTATTGGAGTTGGCGCGCAAGGATTGCGCGTGATGCTGGGGTTCTTGAAACAGCCCGACGTGCAGGGCGTAGCGGTGTGCGATGTGACGACCAGCGCAGCGAATTATCCGCAGTGGGATGACCACGAATTTACCAAATCGGTGAGAGAGTTGCTGGGCGTGGACAGCGGCTGGGAATGGTTGAGCCCGAACGAACCGATTCAGTTGACGCATTCGCTGCGCGTGACGAGCGGTGTGGCGGGGCGTGAGCCCTGCCAGAAAATTGTGAATGGATATTACGGAACGCAACAGCGCTCGGGGACCTACAACGGTTGCGCGGCACATGTTGATTTTCGCGAGCTGCTCGAGAAACAGAAGGATGTGGACGCGGTGGTCGTTTGCACGACCGACAATTTGCACGCGGCAGTTTCGATTGCGGCGATGAAAAAAGGGAAACACGTTTTCTGCCAGAAGCCATTGACGCACACGATTTACGAGGCGCGGCGAATGGCGGAAGTGGCGAAGGAAACGGGAGTCGCAACGCAAATCGCGGTCGGAAATCAAGCGTCGGAAGCGACGCGGCTTTTGTGCGAATGGATTTGGGCGGGAGTGATTGGCCCGGTACGGGAAGTTTCGAACTGGTCGAGCAGGCCGTATTGGCCACAGGGAATTGAGCGGCCGAAGGACGTGCAGGCTGTGCCAGCGGGATTGGATTGGGATTTGTGGCTTGGTCCTGCGCCGGAACGCGGATTCAATCAAGCGTATTTGCCATTTGTGTGGCGCGGGTGGGGAGATTTTGGCTGCGGCGCTCTGGGAGACATGGGGTCGTACAGTTACGACACACTATTCCGCGTGCTGAAACTGGAAGCGCCGGAGACGGTGGAAGCGAGTTCGAGCGAACGATATGACGAGACCTATCCGCTCGCTTCGATTTGCCGGTATAACTTTCCCGCTCGCGGTAATATGCCTGCCGTGAAATTCAATTGGTATGACGGCGGATTGAAACCGGAGCGGCCTGACGAACTGGAGGAGGGGCGACCCCTCAAAGGTGAGGAGGAAGAGAACGAGGGATTGTTGTTCGTCGGAGATCACGGAAAGATTTTGTGCGATTTCAACGGCGGGCATCCAGAGCTGATTCCGCGCGCGAAGATGGAGGCGTTCGTGCCGCCGCCGAAGACGTTGCCGCGTTCGCCGGGAAATGAGCGGGAGTGGTTGAATGCATGTAAAGGCGGGAAGGATAAGCCGGGAGCGAATTTTGAGTTTACAGGCATGGTGACGGAGACGTTGCTGTTGGGGAACGTTGCGTCCATGACGGGCGAAAGGCTGCATTGGGATCGCGGGAGTTTGAAGGTGACAAATTCTCAGGCGGCGCAAAAGTTAGTGCAGCCGGAACGGCGGAAGGGCTGGGAGTTGTAAGAAGTCGCGTTCTATAAGTCACGAACTCGAAAGCGTCACGCTTCATGGAGATTGCGGACGACATCCGTGTGGGTAGCGCGCCATAGCGGGATGCTGGCAGCTAATGCAGCGATGGCAATCACGGCCGTTCCCGCGAGCAGCATCATCAAAGGGCTTCGCGCAGTTACGCCAAAGACCAAGGTTTCCAGCCAACGAGAGGCAATCCAGGCGCCGATTGCCCCCAGAGCAATTCCAAACACAGCTAGGCGAGCAGCGTGGAATCCAGCCCAACGAAGAATCGTCGAACGGTGCGCGCCAACCGCGAGCCGAATTGCAATTTCTCGCTGCCGCGCACTAACCCAATAATTCAGAACGCCGTAAATACCGACCGCAGCCAGAAGCATCGCCAGCCCGCCGAAAAGGCCAAGCAGCAGCGTCGCAAAGCGCCGACGCTCGAGCGTGGCACCCAGCCAATCTTCGGCGGTCCGCAGCGATTGAATGGGAACGTTTCGATCCAGAGCCGAAACCTGCCGGCGGGCGGCGTGCATCCATTGCGCGGGGTCGCCATGCGTTCGCATCGTTACAACCATCGCCGAATCAGGCCTCTGCGAAAAGGGATAATAGAACGTTGGCACTTGTTCAGCGTCGAGACCCATCTGGCTGACGTCCGCTACGACTCCGACGATTTCAAGCGTTGACCCTTCCATGTATGGGCCGCCAACCTTAAGATGCTGTCCTATTGCAAGTCGCGGATCTAACCATTCTTGATGCGCGAGCCGTTCATTGATTATTGTGACCCGCGGGCCACCGGCGCGGTCCGAATCGTTGAAGTTGCGGCCCGCGATGAGGCGGACGCGCGCAACGCGAAAATAGTTGGCATCCACTTTATTGAAAGGCGAGAGCGGAACATCGTCGCGCGCTGGCGTAGGTTTTTCGACGATGGAATACCAGTAACCGCGGCACTCGCCAGCACCCGGAGGACACATCACGAGGCCGACGTCTTCAACCCCAGATTCAGCACGCAGGTTCTGCGAAAGTTGCCTGTAATATTCGCGAACGCTGTCGTCACTTTTATACCGCGACTCGGGCAGCTCAAGTTCGATGGCCAGGAGATGCTGGGGTTCGAAGCCGGGATTGGAATTTTGCGCGGTGATGAGGCTGCGGACAAGCAGTCCTGAAGCGAACGCCAGCATCAGCGTGATAGCGATTTCCGCGATCACCAGCGCGCTGCGAAATGCTTGACCGCGCCTCCCCGTGCCTGCTGTGGGCGAGCCTTCTTTCAGTGCGGTTGTTAGATCAATTTTTCCAGCACTGAAAACGGGAGCGAGTCCGGCGAGCAATCCGACGGCCACCGAGATTGCCGCCGCGAAAAGTAAAACGGGAATATCAACCGTGGCTTCCGTGAGACGCGGAATATCGTGCGGACCAATCAGTATCAGGACGCGCAAGCACAATCCTGCGAGAAGCAGTCCCAATGCGCCGCCGATGGCCGCGATAACAATATTTTCGGTGAGCAATTGGCGGACAAGACGCGCACGCCCAGCGCCGATCGCCACGCGAATCGCGATCTCTCGAGCGCGCCCCGAGCTGCGCACGAGCAGAAGGCTTGCGACATTGGCACAGGCAATGATCAGCACGAGACCTACTGCGCCCATGAGAACAAGCAGCGTCGTGCGAACGCCGTTGCCCATTACCTCAGTTAAGTAGGCGGCAAACGCGCGATGATTATCCTCGGGGCCCGGGTCGCTGAGCGCGAGCCGCTGCATGATGGCGTCGAGATTAGTTTTTGCTTGCGTCAGAGTCTTTCTCGGCTTGAGAAGCCCCAATGCCCGCATCGTTCCATGATCGCTGCGTTTGCCAGAAGGATCGGAGGTGCGGCCGAGGGGCAGGTAAAAATCGACAGGCCCCGTGAGGAATTGAAATCCCGGGCTCAACACGCCGATGATTTGATACGACGTGCCATCCAAAACGGCGAACTCGCCGATAACATTTGGATCCGCGCCGAGTTTGCGTTGCCAGCAATCGGCTGTGGCGACTACCGTCGGTGCAGCGCCCGGCGTGTCGTCGGCGTCCGTAAAAAGGCGGCCCAGAATAGGCCTAGCGCCAGTGAGCTGAAAAAAACCGCTCGTCACACGCCATTCGTGTGTGACTGTAGCGTCACCTCTGCCCGTGAGGGTCAAGTCGTCGGCGTCGAAGGCCCCCATATTTTCGAAGGCATCGCTATCGTGAAGCCAGTGCTCAAAATTGATCCAGGTGATACTGATGCCAGCGTCCTTCGCAGTGGATTCGCCGAGCCAAACAAGCCGCTCTCCGTTGGGGTACGGGAGCGGACGCAAGAGTACGGAATAGACCACGCTGAAGATAGCCGTGTTCGCCCCAATGCCGAGCGCCAGCGTTAAGATGACGACTAGCGAAAAGCTTGGCGACCTCCGAATGCCGCGCAATCCGTAGCGGATGTCCTGGAGTGTGGTTTCCAATCCTGGGAACTGCCACGCCTCACGCGCGTTCTCTTGCGTCCTTGCCAGATTGCCGAAGGCACGGCGAGCTGCCGCGCGAGCTTCGTCCGCTGGCATGCCGCGTTCGAGGTATTCGGAGGTCATCAAATCGAGATGCGTTTGCATCTCGTCGGTGAGGTCGTCGTCAAGCCCACGGCGCAAATGCAACGCGCCATAAATCTTTGACCACCATTCGCGCATGGAATCACCTTTGGGGAGCTAGAACTCGGCCCATCGCTTCCACGAACCGCATCCATCTCGATTTCGCCACGACCAACTGAGTGCGGCCAAGAGGCGTCAGCCGGTAGTATTTCGCGCGTCTGCCATTGGGGGTTTTCTTCCACTGCGAACTAATCCAGCGTCGTTGAAGTAGGCGCTGCAGCGCCGGGTAGAGCGAACCGTTGTCCACAAGGAATTCGTATTCCGATTGCTGCTCGAGGAATTGCGATATGCCATAGGCGTGGTTCGGAGCGCCTTGCAAGCTGCGAAGAATTAAGACTTCGAGGGTGCCCTGCAGAAACTCGAGGGCTTTCCGTGGATCATCTACGGTAGACACCCTACCTATTTACGCCTGAGAACAACTTTCGTCAAGCGAATGGTGAACCCCACATAACGAGCACGGTCATGCCCGCCCAAGAGTGTCAGAAACGGTGAATGGGGCCGATTAGGTTCCAGTGGATCGAATACCACGTTAAAAAAACACAAGCCGCCGCTACCAGAGAAAATTTCACCTGGGAGATTGGCCGGACATCCGACTTGCGCCAGATGCGCAGGCCAGCGACGAGCGCGAAGATGCTGAAGATCACAGCCAGCACGGAGAACCAATTAATCAGCCAAAAATAACGCTCGAGCATGTGGAAGGAAGGCAAAGCTTCCTTCTGGAGATCTATGGATAGGGCCACGATCCAAATGCAGACGATGATCCAGGTGAACGCGGCGAGGCGCGGCCCGATGGTAATCCGGAGCGTCCCGGTCTGCGGCTTGAATGGCGGCCGGCTGCCGAGGAATAATTTCCTGCCGAAGCGGATCAAGCTTGCCAGCACGACGAGAAGCAAAATCGAAACGCTGATCGCCAGAGAAATCCCGACAAAAGACTTGTTCTCGTACCACCGAACCCGCTGAAGCTGCACGCCGGGAAAGCTGACGGCGAGGCGGACGATTTTTCCGGACGAACCGCGAATCGCGAACAAGCGAGCTTGATCGTCTTCGGTTTGCCAAAGATCCTTGCCAATGGGTTTCCATTTGCGAATGTGGCCACGGATGTCTTTCGACACGTCGACGGTCAGGACGCCATCTTTGTCGACACTTACGACGCCTTGTCCGGCGGGATTTCCGATGGCTAGCTTGGTGCTGTCAGCACGGCGCGTGGATTGGAAGTTGCCCTCGATATCCTTGAGCTGATCGACGGGGAACTTTTGAAAAGTGGGTGGCGTATAAGCGGGGAAGTAGCGGTCTGCAAAGCCGTCGAGGAGTTCGGTGCGATTTTTGGAAGCGGAGCCGGCGGAATTGTAGGACACGAAGACGACGAGTTTTTGCGTGGGCTCGAGCAGGAACATGCTGTGAAAAGCGATCAAGTCGCCATCGTGGCCGATGAAGCGGAGATTGTTGCGCCACGTTTGGTAGAAGCCCATGCAGATCGGGGGCAGTTGGTCGGAAGCGTCGAATTGCGGTGTCCACATGAGGTCGCGCGTTTCGGTCTTGAGGATGCGGTGGCCATCAAGTTCACCGCCATTGAGCAAAGCAAGTGCGAATTTTTCCATATCGCCCGCGGCGGAAGAGACGCCGCCCGCGGGAGCGGGATTGAAGATTTCAAAACCGATGGCGGGCTTTTCCGTGCTGGCGCGATAGCCGTCGGAGACGTAGGGGCCAAGCTCGGCGGTCATGGGTTGATTGAAACTGGAGTGCTTCATGCCCAAAGGTTGGAAGATGTGCTCGGAGACGTATTGTTCGAAGGGCTCGACGCTGACGCGTTGAACGATGTAACCGGCAAGGCCGACGCCGTAGTTCGAATAGGCGGGAATTTGGCCGGGAGGATACATGCGGCGCGGTTGATTGGCGATGAGAAAATCTCTTAGCGACGTCGATTTGTGGGGCTCGACGTAAATAATGTCGTGCAGGACTTCCTCGAAGCCGCCCGTGTGGGTCATCAAGTTGCGAAGGGTGACGGGTTTTCCGAAGGCGGGCGCGATCTTGAAATCGAGATAATTGTTCACGTCGGCGTCGATGTCCAGCTTGCCCTGTTCGACGAGTTGCATGACGGATACCCAGGTGAAAAGTTTTGAGATGGAGGCGAGGCGGAACATGGAGGTGTCCGGGTCGACGGGAGATTTTTTCGCGAGGTCGGAATACCCGTAGCCTTTTTTCAGGAGTTCCTGGCCGTCTTTCATAACGAGGACGGTGGCGCCGGCGACGTCGCTGCGTTCCATCTGAAGCGGGACGAGGCCGTCGAAGAAAGCTTCGAGGTCGGATTTTTCGAGAGGATGGGCGACGGGCACCGGAGTCGCCTGCTCGGGCTTTGTTTCGGCTGCAGCAGGCGGCGCGGCGGTCTTTGTGGGAGCCGGCGTTTGAGGAGCAGCGGCAAGCGCTGGAAGCAGAATGCAGAGCGCAAGAATTGCGATGAGAGTGCGAAGCCGGGTCATGTCGCCTCCGAAGAAGTGGAAACAGGGGCACAGTCTCTTGGAAACGGGGCTTACACGCAAGAAAAATTTGTAAATCTCACGGGCGAAGATGGACTAAGGCCGAAGCCGCGCAGTTCGGTTGATTTGTAGGCGCGGCTTATTCGTAGCGCAACGCGACGAGAGGATCGACACGCGTAGCGCGGCGCGCGGGAATGTAGCACGCTAACAGCCCTGCGCCAACGAGGAGCATTGTCACCGCGCCGAAAGTGAGCGGATCGGTGGCAGTGACCCCGAAGAGAAGCGAAGCGACAGTGCGCGTCAAAGCCAGCGCGCCGGCGATGCCAACTACGACGCCGATGAGGATGGTGCGCAGTCCTTGGCCAAGGATCATGCCTAAAACGTCGCCGGAGACTGCTCCGAGAGCCATGCGCACGCCAATTTCGCGGGTGCGACGGCTGACCGAATAGGCCATCACGCCAAAGACGCCCGCCGTTGCGAGCAGCAGCGCGGTGATGCCGAAGAATCCGACGAGAATAACGTTGAATCTCCGCGAACCCATCGAGGCGGAATAGATCTGCGAAAACGTTTGGAATTTCGCGGGAATCTCGGGATTGAGATCCTGCAGGATGCCGCGCGCCGCCGAGGTAACGGAGCGAGTATCGGCATCGCTCAGCATCGTCAGGGTCATTTCCGCCCGGGGCCGCTGGAACAAATCCACATAGACGGTTGGACGCGGCGGAGCATCGAGGCCGTACTCGTGCGTATCGCCCACGATTCCGACGATTGTCAGCAAGCGCAAATCGCCGTCCATGTTTCCAAACTCAATGGTGTGGCCGATCGGGTCTTGATTGGGCCAGCGGTCGCGTGCCAGCGATTGGCTGATCACGGCAACGTGCGGAGCATTCGCGCCGTCGCGGCCGTCGAAAATGCGGCCTCGAATGAGTGGGATTCCGAGAACCTGAAAGTATCCTTCGCTGGCAACGCAGAAATCCGCAATGCCAATGCGTTCTTTTTGCTGGAGCAGCGGGCCAAAACCATCTGGGGTCTTGGGGATTTCATTTTGCGACATGAGTAGAAACGTCCCGTCGGGAAGGCCGCCATCCACCATGGGCAGGTTGCTCGCCGCACCGACCTTGCGCACACCCGGGATTTGTTTGAGGCGGTCAATCAGATTGGAATAGAAAATTCCCTGGCTTGCTTTGGCTTGGGGATCCTCGACCCACGGCAGCGAAACGTCCATGCTAACAATCCTGTCCACGCGGAAGCCGGGATTTACTTCGAGCACTTTCATCAAGCTGCGCCCGAGCAATCCGGCCCCGATCACGAGCACCAAAGTGATCGCGATTTGCGCCGCCACAATGACTTGGCCAACGCGTTGGCCGCCTTGCGAACCAACTTGTCCGCGCCCGCCTTCGGCGAGGCCGTTGCGTGGGTCGCCGGAAGTCGCGCGTAGAGCGGTGAACGCTCCGAGTCCGGCGGCGACGGCGGTTGTAAGCAGTAAAGCGAAAGCAAGTACAGGGAAATTGATCGAGACGCTATCCAGTCGCGGGAGACTTTGCGGCGCGAGTGCGAGCAATCCTGCCACACCTGCGAACGCCCCCAGCACGCCAAGAACTCCGCCGGCGAGCGATAGCACGAAAGATTCGGTAAGGAATTGGCGGATCAGCCGTCCACGCGCGGCGCCGAGCGCGCTGCGAATAGAGAGTTCGCGCCCTCTCACGGACGCTTGCGCGAGCAGCAGATTCGCCACGTTTGCGCAGGCAACCAGCAGCAGAAATCCCACCGCCCCGAGCAGGACCAGTAGTGCCGGCCGAGCATCGCCCGTGATCGAGGCCTGTAGAGGAAGAGCCATTCCATCTTTGAGGAGATAGTCGCCTTGCTCGCTCGAGGTCGCGTGAATCTGGCGGGCGATCGCGCTGATATCTTGATTTGCCTGCGCGACGGTCACGCCGTCGCGCAGGCGACCGATTGCGCTGTAGTTATGCGACGTCCTGCTTGGATTTTCGCCCTGCAGATCGGCTGGCAGCCATAACTCCACATCTTGCGGAAATTGAAATCCGGGTGGCAGTACGCCGATCACCGAGTACACCGCGCCTTCAATCTTCAGGTGCGACTGTGAGAGATCCTTCGGCGCTCCGAGATGCTGCTTCCAGTAGCCGTAGCTGACAAGAACAGTGGGAGCGGTGCCTTTTTTCACGTCGCCAGCGGTGAAATCCCTGCCGAGAATTGGCTCGACGGCTAAGACTTTAAGAAAGTCGGACGTTACGGCGGAGACGGTCGTGCGGGTCGGTTCCGAACCGCCAGAGACGGAAACGATGTCGCTGTTGTACTTGGCAATGGCCTGAAAGCCGCGGTTCCGATCGCGAAAATCGTCGAAGTTCGGGTCCGCGAGGCGCGATGGGTGGCCCTTCGACGTGAGTTCGAAGATGGCCATGATGCGGCTCGCATCGAGGTATGGCAGGGGGCGCAGTAGCACGCCGTAAACCACGCTGAAGATTGCCGTGGTCGCGCCGATGGCCAGCGCCAGCGTGAACACCATGATCGCAGCGACGCCGAGGTTCTTCCGGAGCTGTCGGAGGCCGTACTTGAAGTCCTGCCAGATTGAGTGCATCGAAGATTCTCCACAAGTTCTAGTCGAGCTGACGGGTGTTGGACAAAGGATCGGCTACCCGGACGAGCCATACAGTTACTTGGACGAACGTAAATAAGAAGACGTTTGTTCCTTACATTTTCTTTCTTTATCCGCTAAAAAGGTTGAGCGGCTCCCGCGTGTTGCTGGAGTCGGTTAGTCAGCAAGCATGCTGCCTGGCAAACTCGCCGATACAGGGGATTGATCCCGATACCGGGGATTGAAGTTGCGGAGCGAGAGCGGATATGATGCGGGAGCATTGCGCGATGAGAATGGGTGAGGAACCGAGTTAGCAGGCGATTTTATCGAGAGAAGCGCGAGGGGGAAAAGATGAGGCGGATATTTTGGGTTTTGTTGATTTTGGCGATGGCGCAGACGGCTTCCGCGCAGGATTGGGCGAAAGACAAGCTGGCGAAATCGCCACGGCATAGCGAGTGGGTGACGGTGAAGCACGACGGGCGGTCGGTCGAGACGTTCGTGGCGTATCCGGAGTCGAAGGACAAGCGGCCGGTGGTGCTGATCATTCACGAGATTTTCGGAATGACGGACTGGGTGCAGGATTTGGCAGACCAAGTGGCTGCAGCGGGATATATCGCGGTTGCGCCTGATTTGCTTTCGGGAATGGGGCCAGATGGCGGGCGCAGCTCCTCGTTCGCGGAAGGAAAGACGACGGAAGCGGTGAGCCATCTGAATCCCGACCAAGTAACTGCCGACTCTGAACGCGGCCGCGGATTATGCGAACAAAATCCCCGCATCGAACGGAAAATTATTTGTCGTGGGATTCTGCTGGGGAGGAAGCCAATCGTTCCGGTTCGCGACGAATCGCAGCGACCTGTCGGGAGCGTTTGTTTTCTATGGAGGGCCCGCCGGAGAAGGACGCGATGGCGCGAATCAATGCACCCGTTTACGGATTTTTCGCTGGCAATGACTCGCGGATTGGCGCGATGCTGCCCGATGCCATCGCCAATATGAAGGCCGCGGGGAAAACGTTTGAGCCGGTGACCTATGATGGAGCGGGGCACGGCTTCATGCGTGCGGGCGAAGCGCCGGATGCGACCGACGCAAACAAGAAAGCTCGTGCAGATGCGTGGGAGCGATGGAAGAGCCTTTTGGCGAAAGGGCACTGATGCAGGCCAGTCAGTCGCCCAACCGCTGATTCATTCGTAACGCAGGGCTACCATCGGATCTACCCTCGTGGCGCGGCGCGCGGGAATGTAGCAGGCGAGAAGTGCGACGAACGCCAACAGAATCGCCACAGCTACAAATGTTGCCGGGTCGGTGGGCTGAATCCCGAAGAGCAAACCCCGCAAGAATCGCGTTAGAGCCAATGCACCACCGAGCCCAGCAAGAGTGCCGAGACCAGCCAGCACGGCTCCCTCCCGGACCACCATGCATAGCACGTCTCCTTGCCGCGCGCCGAGCGCCATACGGGTACCGATTTCATGCGTGCGCTGGCTTACAGAGTGAGAGATGACCGCATAAAGTCCGAGCATCGCCAATAAAACAGCGGAGAGCGCGAAGAGAGCTATAAGCGAGGTTTCATATCGGCGTGGGGCTTCAGAGCTTGCCAAGACCGTCTTCAAGGTCTTCTCTTGTGGGATGGCAAGTCGCGGGTCCACACTCCAGGCCGCTTCGCGAATTGCACCTGCCGCTGACGGTAGGATCCATTTTTGTGCGAACGACAAGGGTTTCCGAGTCTTCCGAGTATAGCCAGAGAGGGAAATAGACCGCCAAAAGAGGCGCTTGATCCGACTGCGCCCGAACATCCGCAACCTCTCCAACGACGCGACACCACTTTTCCGCTTCGAAACTGAAATTGCCGCAGAAAACGCGCATTCCCAACGGATCGCGCCCCCCGAGCAGTTTTCGCGCGACGCTTTCCGAAACCACGGCTACAGATTGATGAAGATCGTCCTGCGAAAACAATCGGCCCTTAATCAAAGACAAACCGATTGCATGGAAGTATCCGGGGCTGACGAACCTGAATTCCCCACCTGGCAGTTCCGTTTCTGGAAGTGGGATTTCCTGGAAATTGATGGCGTCGCCCCAGCCCTCGCCTTCGAGGGGAACCGCGCTGGTGAGCCCTGCGCTTTCGACCCCCGGCAACTGTATGACTTTTTCCTCGATGGAGGTAAAAATACGATTGCTTTCATCGAATACTCGCCGCATGCCCTGCGGGGTTTGAATTTGCGGGGCCTGGACATGCACGACCAGGTCAGCTGTGATCACATGCTCCTCGTTCATCCACTGATTGACGAGCACTACATGGCGCAAGCTTTCAATGAGCAGCAAGCAAAGCGGCAGTATGGCCGCACACAAGGCGATCTCGCCAATAACCAGCCCGGTTCGCAGTCGGGCCCCCTGTCTGTTGACGCTTAACATCGGCCCGGAGGACTTTAATGCCTCGGCGAGTTGGACTTTGGTAGCTCGCAATACGGGCAGCAAACCGAAAACCAACGCGGCCAAGATTGTGACCGCAACAGTGAACCACAGAACTGTCGAATCCAGGCGTATTTGATCCACACGCGGGATGCCGATAGGCGCATTTCTCACCAACAGCGATAATCCAACCTGAGCGAGGATCAAGCCGAGACACCCTCCCGCCAAGGCTAAAATGAGCGTTTCAGTGAGAAATTGCCGCGTCAGACGCCAATAGCCGGCTCCGAGGGCCGAACGCAGGGCCACCTCTCGCACGCGCTTGCTATTTTTCACCAGCAACAGGTTCGCCAGATTGGCGCAAACGATCAGCAGCACAAGCCCCGCGGCCATTGTCAGCATCCAAAGCGCCTTTCGCGTTGGCCCGACGATCTCCGTCTTGAGCGGTGTGAGGACCGCATACAGACCGAATTTGCCTCCCCTATCTTTCTGCGCAATTCGGGCTTCGATGACATCGAGCTGCGTTTCAGCTTCGCGAGGAGTGACGCTGCCTTTGAGCCGCCCGATCACGAAATGATTGTGCATCCCAATCCCTGGCCGAGAATTCCATTCCGACCACACGAAAGGTCTCAAGTATTCCGGTTCATGGGCTAAAATCTGGGGGAAGATAAAACTCGCCCGCAGGACGCCTACAACCGTTACGCCGCGGCCGCCCAAGTTCACAATCTTGCCAAGGATGTTAGGATCGGAATGAAACTGCTCGCGCCACAATTTGTTCGTCAGAATGATTTCTGGCCTGCTGCCGGCTCCGTCTGCCGCCAGAAATGCCCGTCCCATCTGCAGCTTTGCGCCCAGTGTCGATAAGAAATCAGACGTCACAGCGGCGCCGTAGAGCCATAGCGGATGCCCCATTCCCAGCAAGCTCCCATCCGTCGAATCAAGCAGAGTCATTGCCGAGAAAGCATGAGAATCTTTCTTCCAAGCTAGAAAATTTCCTCCGTTCACCGCCAGTGACGGATCGGAGGAGATCCATTGGGGCACTACCTCGTGAATCGCATAAAGCTGGCTTGCCTCAGTGTACGGCAACGCCCGTAACAAAACGCCGTTCACCATGGAAAAAATCGCGGTGTTGGCGCCGATGCCGAGAGCCAGCGTCAAGATAGCAACGAGCGCGAACGCTGGACTGTTGCGGAGCATGCGCAGGCCGAAGCCTAAGTCTTGCAGCAGATCGTGGATGTAGCCGACGCGGCGGGCGACACGGCAATTTTCTTTGGATTGTTCGAGCCCGCCGAATTCGCGGCGAGCTTTGCAGAGGGCTTCCTCGGCGTTTAGGCCGTTCGCCGCATATTCCTGGGCTTTCTGCTCGATGTGGAAACGGAGTTCATCGCTCAAGTCCTGCTCGACTTGATTGCGGCGAAAGAGGGAGCGCAAGCGAAGCGGCAGAGTGCTCAGCCAACGATTCATGTTCAAACGGCCTCCTTCATGCTGCTCAGGCATTTACTTCCGTCTACTCGTAACGCAGGGCTACCATCGGATCTACGTGCGTAGCGCGACGCGCGGGGATGTAGCATGCTAAGACCGCCACCGCAGTCAACACGACAGAGATCGTGACGAATGTCGTGGGATCGCTCGCGCCAACTCCGTAAAGCAAGTGCGAGAAGCTCGGCAGCACGCGGGTAAGAATAAGCGCGACCGCTGTTCCGATGGCCAGGCCAGCAAGAGCCAGCCGGAGACCGTGTCCAACTACCATCCGAAAAACGTCTCGCCGCTCGGCACCGAGGGCTAGGCGAATCCCGATCTCGTGCACCCGCTGGGTCACCGAATACGAAATCACGCCGTAAATTCCAATAGACGCCAGCAGCAATGCCAAGCCCGCAAATGTCCCCAACAAAATCAGAGGGGATCGTTGTGACGACATCGACTCGGAAACAAACTGCTGCATGGTGTGAATGTTATAAACGAGCTGGTCGCTCCCCGCTGTGTAAACAGCCGCTTTGATCGAGGGCAGGACCGTCGCGGTATCGAGCGGCGTGCGAATTATGATCGTCGTATAGGGATAATTTAGGGGCACCCATTTGTCCGGATCTTGATAGAGCGGAAAGTACGCCAGATTCTGGGTGTACTCGCTGGAGTCATTTAGCGCCCACAGTTTTACGTGGCCCACGACGCCGACAATCCGGCAAGGGCCCACAGGTGAAAACCCAGCTGATAGCGTCTGACCTAGCGGGTCACTATCTGGAAAGTAGGTGCGGGCGAAAACGCTGTCGAGGACCATGACGCACGGGGAATCGGTGGTGTCCTCGGGAGTGAAAAAGCGGCCGCGAAGCAGTGGTATCCCCATCGTTCGGAGGTAATCCGGTCCCGTAAGGAACATCGCTAGCCGGGGGGCGCCCTGAAGTGACGCCGGCTTCTGCGAGCCAATCCAGAAGGGCATGGTGCCACCCTGACCACTCAGCGGAACGGTATCGGTAAAATCCGCCGCCTGCACGCCGGGAATTTGCCGAATGCGCTCAATAAGCTGCTGATAAGCGACTCGAGTGCTCGAAGCCGTCTTCGTCAGCCCGTGCGAAACTCCAACCTTGAAAGTGATGAGGTGTTGCGTGTCGAAGCCGGGATTGACATCCCCTAAGCGGCGCATCGTTTGGAACAAGAGTCCCGCACCTGCAAGTAACACCATGGTTAAGACCATCTGGACGACCACGAGACTGCTTTGAGAGCGATGGTGCGCGCTCGTCGAGCCGCGGCTTCCCTCCTTCAGTGAGGCTTGGGGATCGGCGTTCCAACTTTTCAGCGCGGGCGCGAGGCCAAACAGAATCCCAACGATAATCGACACCCCCAGAGTGAAAAGTAGAACAGGAGCATTCACGCCGATGTTATCGCTCCGCGGCAAGATTCCCGGGACGGCCGCCAGCAAGGACCTCGCTCCCGACATTGCAATCAGGAGCCCCAGTCCCGCGCCAGCCAGCGAGAGAAGTACACTCTCCGTAAGCAACTGCCGCACCAAGCGCGAACGACTCGCTCCAAGCGCTGCGCGGACGGCAAACTCCCGTGCGCGTGCCGTCGAGCGCGCGAGCAGAAGATTGGCGACATTTGCGCAAGCAATCAGCAAGACGAACCCCACGGCTCCCAACAGCAGCAGAAGCATTCTGGCGGCGTCTCCAACGACAACCTGCTTGAGGGGCTCGATGTAAATTCCCAGATCTCGGTTGGCATCGGGATAGAGTTGATCCAGGCCATTTTGAATCGTATTCATCTCCGCCTGACTCTGAGCTAGAGTCGCCCCAGGCTGTAGGCGCGCAATGGAGAAAATACCGTCGTGGGCTGCGCGATCGTTGAGGATCAGTGGATCGCTCCGGCCGAGCGGCGTATAAACATCCGCGTACTGGTCTCCGAAATTAAAGTCTGACCGCACAACTCCGACGACGGTGTAATTCACTCCATCCAGGGTCACGTACTTGCCGAGCACTTCAGGGCTACCGCCGAATCGATATCTCCACAAACGGTTGCTGATGATCGCGACTGGCGTTCCGCCCTGCCGGTCTTCGTCAGGCAAGAATTCACGCCCGAGCGTTAGCTCCGTGCCCAGAGTGCGGAAAAACCCCGAAGAGATTTCCTTTCCATTGAGGTGTTCGGGTGCACCAGGACTTGTGAGATCAACCCCCCGATCCATGCCCGCCGCGATTTGCTGGAATGAGCGGGTACTGCGCTGCCAATCCCGGAAGTTAGGATAGGAAACCCACACCCGCGGGAAGCGTGGATTGTTCTCCCACACCATCGCTAAGCGATCGGGCTGGAAGTAATGCAGCGGAGCCAGCAGGACGCCCTCGACCACGCTGAACATTGCCGTGTTTGCGCCGATGCCGAGTCCTAAGGTCAGGACGGCGATCGCGGTGAATCCCGGGTTTTTGCGCAGCATGCGCAGGCCGAATCTTGTGTCCTGGAGAAGTGTCTCGATGTAATTGACGCGGCGGGTGTCGCGGCAATTTTCCTTGGATTGCTCGAGGCCGCCGAATTCGCGCGTCGCTCTGCGTCGCGCTTCTACTGGGGCGATGCCAGCGGCAATATGTTCGCAGATCTTCTGGTCGAGGTGGAATTGCAGTTCTTCGCTTAGGTCGTTCTCGACTTGGTTGCGGCGGAACAGAGAGCGAAAGCGGAGCGGCAAGGTGTAGAGCCAGTGCTTGGGGCGCATTGTGAGGATACCTCCTTGCTTGAATCGGGGACGTTTAAGCTTCTTTGAGTTTCACCACATTGGAAATGGCGGCGGAGAGACGGCTCCAATTGGCCGATTCTTTTTCTAGATGTTTTTGGCCGAGGCGCGTGAGGGAATAGAACTTGGCGCGGCGATTGTTTTCCGTGGGCTTCCACTCGGCGGTGATCCAGCCTTCTTGTTCGAGCTTATGCAAAGCGGGATAGAGCGAGCCGTCGCTGACTTGGAGGATGTCGCCGGAAACTTGCTTGAGGCGGATGCTGACGGCGTATCCATTCATGGGCTCGAGAGCGAGAATTTTCAGGAGGAGCAAATCCAGAGTGCCCTGGACGAGATCGGAAGGTTTGCTCATGGGTTCACCTCGGTTACCGAGAGCAGGGTACAGAAACTCCCCTCGGTAAGCAAGGGGAAAGCGCACAAAATTGTAGAGCAGCGGAAGAGCCCTCCTTGCAGGGCACGGATTTGGACAGGCTTCGGCGGAGGCAGTCGCGCAGCAGCGAATCACTCCCTTCTAAATTGCTGGTTTGGCAGCACAGCCTTGGTATCGCTACCGGATATGCACCTGCGCCAAGCGCAGGAGGACTGGGGCCGCCACTGGAGAAGGGCAGGCGAGCCTGCATTGGGCCGGAAAACTGCACCACACCCACCCCCAGTATTTCGTAAACGTTGCATCTAAAAGACTTAGCAATTCACTAAGTCTTTTAAAATGAATGTTTATGGAGCATTCTGCAAACGTTCATTTTAAAGGAGTTAGTCGGAGTGGTAGTTTTGCAAATTGTGCCTCGTGTGGGCCGACCACTCTATCGACGGAGCTCTCGGTGTTCGCCGGGATGGAACACCGCCACGCTGGCACCAGCAACTCTCGAGAAAAGAAAAAGCGGGAGCAAGGCTCCCGCTTTGTGAACGAGGTTTTGTACAACCCAATTATACTCTCGCTGCCAATTCCCAGCAACCGCAGATTTTGTGAATCGCAAGAGCCGGTTTGCTTCGGACCGGTCGGCCCTCGGAAATTTTTTGTGATTATTGTACGTCCGTGACTTTGCCCTTTACGAAAGTCACCTTGAGATCTTTGTAGACGTAAATCTGCTTGGTCTTGAGGTCGACGATTTTGTCGGGCTGGCCCATGATGGCGACTACTTCGTCGGTAGTCTGGCCCAACTGGATGGTCGGGGGAGGCCCGGCCGGCTGCTGCTGCTGAGCGGGTTGGGCTTGCTGACCTTGCGCATCTTGACCTTGCTGCTGTTGGGCGTCTTGCCCTTGCTGGCCTTGTTGTTGCTGCGAGCTGTCGCCGCCGGTGTCGACCGCAAGAACCTGTTCGATCATATCCGAGATTTGCCCGGCGTCAGCGTTGGCGAGATACCCCTTGGGGAATTGAAAGACGACCTGGGCGCGGCGGAAAGAGGGATCCTGTACGCTGTTGCAGGAATCGCACTCGATGATGAAGACGGCGACTTTGCTGTCTTTCTGCTGGACTTCGATCCTGGTGGGGTAGACCTTTTCGCCCACGGTTAGGAACTTTGTGTCGCTTACTTGTCCTGGAATCGAGGAAGCATGCGGCAGCCAGCCCGGGACCTTGGTCGCGGCCGGGGGATGAATAGTTCCGTCTCTATACGTCGAGGCAAAGGGCCTGGCGTTGGAAGTTGGATAGCTGAGAATGCCGCCCTTCTTAATGTCCAAAATGGTGCCAGCCTCGACCACCGCGATTCCGGTGGAGTCTTCGCCGAGCTTCACGAGCTTGTATTTGGTGGTGAGCTGGGCTTCCAAAGGGGACGCCGCGTCTTGCGCAACCGCCTGATATGCAGAGAAAACTAAGGCGAGGGTAGCGACGCTATAACGGATTAACTTCATGACGCTGGGACTCATTGCAAGATCCTCCTTGAACCTTCCGGACGGAGTTTTTCCAAATCAGAAAACAGTTTTCTTCGAATCAGAGCCCTTGCGTGTGCTACGGGAAGCGCCTTGGAGCGTTGCGTCTGGCGCTTCCCGATACACATTTAGCTTGTGCAATGCCGATCCACCTGGAGGGCGGGCCGGGCTGGATTGTTAGTCGTTTCCGCCGCCACCGCCACCGCTGCTGCTGGATGCGGCCGTCTTCACATCTTGTTCGGTTTGATCTGCGTTCTGTTGTTGGGCTTTCAGGTCATCGCCCACAGTCAGATCAGCCTGTACTTGGCCATCGGGTGAGGCTTTTTTGTCCGCTGCGGGGCCAGCGGGCATGCCGTTCTTCCCCTGATTCGCGGCCATCTGAGTGAGGCCGTCGTCGATCTTGGCGCGGAAGTCGTTCTGCATATCCTGCAAGTCCTGGACAGCCACGGGAACCTGCGCCCCAGAGGAGCAGTCTCCCTTTTGGCTGCTGCTGACGAGGACGGTCACATTCTGGTTTCCGTCCGGAGTGTCTTGGATGCGGGTAAGGACGTCGCCCGGCGTCAAAGAGCATTCCGTGCCATCCGGCAGCGCTGGGTTGAGTACCGCGGAAACGACGAAGGTGCGGTGAGCCGGGTCAAGAGCGGCAGGTACCTGGTCGGTGGAAGTAGCCGGGGCTGGAGTTGGGTTGGCAGCTTCGGCCTGCTCGGCAGCGATTTGCGCTTTCACTTCGTCGGCAATGGCCTGCTTAACTTCTGGAGTGAGAGCCACAGGTCCGTTATTCGCTGCTGCGGCCGGTTGGTCCGACTGGTCGGAATCCGAAGCTGCGGCAGCCGCGGCGCCGGCATTGGCAGCCACACGGGCGTCGTAGGCGGCCTGGAGATTTGCGGCGATCAGATAGTCAGCCAGCCAGAGTGAGGGAGCAGCATAGACGGGAGCTGGCGCAAAATAGGCTCCATAAAAACCATACCAAGGAGCTCCGCCCCATCCCCATCCCCAGGCGACCGGAGCGGCCCAGGGGTTGTAGGCCCATCCGTAAAAGCGCGCGCCGTAGTAATAGGGCGGGACGTAGCCATAGTAGGCAACGCCATGCCAGTAAGCGCCACGGTAGGCGTACGCATAGCGGTGTCCGCCGTAGAAATAAGTGCGTCGCATATAAGGATGACCACCGCGCATATAGCCGTGCTCGGCAAATCCGCGGCCGTGGCCGTAGCCTACCAATCTGCCGCCGTCCCTGCCGTGGGTTTCGAAGCGGCGTTCGCCGTGCGCGCCATGATTGATGGTCATGCCATGAGAGTGGATGGAAGTGACGTGGCCACGGGAATTGAAGTGGCCGGAGGCACCGCCCCTGGTCGTGACGCTGGTTCGAGTGCCATGGCTGTTGAAGTTGTGGGAGCTACCATCGGCATGAGCCACACTCCGGCCGCCGTTCGCCGTGTGCGTTGTGGTGGCGGTGTGAGAAGTCGTGGTGGTGCGAGTGGTGGTGGCCGTGTGCCCGGTGTTGCCGTGAGCGGTATTCGTGCCCGTGTGAGCCGTGTTGGTATGAGCGGTGTTGGTATGGGCGGTGTTGGTGTTGGTGCGGGTCGTGTTTGTGTGCGTTGTATTAGTGTGGGCCGTATTCGTGTTGGTGTGAGCCGTGTTGGTGTGGGCGGTATTGTTAGCATGCGGTGCAGCGGCCGGCCTAGCGGCCGGCGCTTTGGGCGCTGGGGCTGACGGCTTCTTCTGGGCGGAAACGACCAATGGCAACATCATCGATATCAGGAAAACCAAAAAGCCCCGACCAAGAGTTTTTTTCTTTTCTTTCAAATTCATTACTTCCTCCTCGGAGATTTCTTCGAAAGCTCGACTCTTCAAACAGATGCTCAATTCACAGAGACGCAGCCCGAAACGTCCCTTTGTCCACACATCGCCTACTTCTTGTCCATGACCGCCAAAGAAACTCGCTCAAAAACGCTCACGCAGCGGCGGGTGCGCCGCGAACGCGCAGCCATCCACGCTTGCAATGGCGAAGGAGAAGCCGGCAAGAAAAGCCAAATGCAGAGCCATGACGCAAACTCCTCCGCGGCCTGCGGTGAATTCGAGGGATACTTCATCAGAGAACTACACCCGTGCGCGGATTTTTCATCCGCATAGAGGCGTATCCTACACCGAGACAGGAAGGCTGGCAACGGCGGATTCGTTTGGGTGTTTTCTGGAGGAAACTATTGCCTGGGGTATGGGGAAGGATGCGCTGTTAAGGCTGAGAGAAGGCAAACCTGATAGGATTTGTCGAGAAGTCCCGGGACTTGAGTGTCCCTCGAGTCATAAAAAGGGGGAGCCAGGATAATGTCAGAACCAAGCAAAGAAGAATTGTTGGCGCGGATTGCCGAACTGGAGAAACAGGCGGGATCGAGGAAAAAGGGCAGTCTGGAATTCAGAGTGGGAGAAAAAGGTGGAGTGAGTGTGTATGGACTAGGCCGGTTTCCGGTCACGCTCTATTACGAGCAATGGATCCGGCTGCTGGATATAGCAGGGGAATTGCGCGCATTCCTCGAAGAGAACAAGAGCAAGCTAAAACTTAAAAACCAAGAATAGAGATCGTTGCGAGCGTCGCTGCTCCGCAAAAAAGCCGGTCGAAGCCGGCGCGGTGTTAATCCATGTGATGTTGCATAGCGAAAATGTTGTCGAGGCCCTGGTGGTAGGGATAGACGTGGACCATCCAGCCTAAAACGACGGGATGGAAGCGGCCGCCGGCAGCGGAACAAGCATCTTCCGTAGCGATGGAACCCCCCAGCCCGAATTTTGTCCAATCGGCGGTGCGCAGCTGACCAAGGCGCGGAAAGCAAAGATTCGTGTGCAAATGCCACATGGCGATGCTCAGCGGGATGCGGGCATTGAGCTGGTCTTCCGTGGCGCTCCGCGGCATGGTGTACATAGCGCCGACAAGTTCATAGCCGGTGGCGGTTTTCTTATAGAGAAGGGAAGTGGGGCGTGCGGGATCGAACGTGAAGGACTCCAGAAAACCATTGCGGTAATTCGTGAAGTGATATTCGGGTTGCGAAATATTGGGAAGGAAGATTTTGTAGCCGTCATCGAGGGCGACGCGGTAGTCCTTGTACTTTTCGATGCTGGAGCGAAGTTCGGTGACGACGTCGTTGGCGCGCTCGGCGTCCCCTGGCTGCTGCGGCCGCATGGAAGTCATGTACATGTGAAGATTGTGCGAGTTATTGCGCCCGGGAGTCATGTCCGCGACAGCGTCTTTCTCGCTGGCTTTTTCGTCGCTCATGTCCATTCCGGGCATGGCTTTGGACTGCGGCACGGTAGTTTCTGGCGGCGCCTGATCCTGCGTGACGGGTGCGTGGTGGCCGGGCATGGCCGCGAGCAATACGGTCACTACAAAGATGGCGCCGAAGACCATCGCGGTTTTTGCGGCGAGATGAAACAACGTTCTGCGGGCTGACATGACGTCTCTCCTCACTCAATAATACGAAATAAGGGCTATGGAAATTTCAGCACTCGCATAGTCTGGTTCCTTCGCAAAACTGTACGAAGGGACAGGAATAGGGAGCGAAAGACGCCACAGAAATTGAGGAAGTAAAGGAAGTAAAGGACAAGGGCCGAGCCGGAAAGATGATGTGTGGAGAGGTGAACCACCGCAGTCGCGGAGCGATCGTGCGGGGCGTGCTAAAATCGTCGCGTGAAAAAGCAAACGGTGCATCCTGCAAAACTCTTGACCGGCGGGGTGGAACTGCCGGGAGACAAATCCATTTCCCATCGCTATGCGATGCTGGCCGGTTTGGCGGAGGGAACGAGCGAACTGCGGCACTTTTCAGCTGCCGCGGATTGCCATAGCACGCTTGGGTGCATCAGCGCGTTGGGCGCCGACGTAAAGGTGGAGAAAGATGTGGTCCGAATTACTGGCCGCGGGGCGCACGGGCTAAAGAGCAGCTGGCGGGCGCTGGATGCCGGGAATTCAGGGACCACCATGCGGCTGCTCACGGGGATTCTGGCTGGACAACAATTCAATACCAAACTTTCGGGCGATGGATCTTTGCAGAAGAGGCCGATGAAGCGTGTCGTGGGGCCACTGCGCGAGATGGGTGCGGACATACGAGCCCGGGACGACAACTTTGCGCCGCTGGAAATTAAAGCTGCGCACCTGCACGCGATCGACTACCAGATGCCGATGGCCAGCGCGCAAGTGAAATCGGCGGTGCTGCTGGCGGGATTGTATGCGGAGGGAGTGACCAGTGTGACGGAGCCATCGCGAACGCGCGATCATACGGAACTGGCGCTGGAGGAGTTCGGAGCGGCTCTGGAGCGCCACGGGCGAACGACGAAGATTCATGGACTTTTCGGCGGGAATGGGGCGGGAAGGTTGGTGGCGAAATCCTTGGACGTGCCGGGCGATATTTCTTCAGCAGTGTTTTTTATTGCGGCCGCGTCGCTGTTGCAGGACTCGAGCATTGGGATTCACAATGTCGGGCTGAATCCGACGCGCACAGCGATTCTGGATTTGTTCACGGAGATGGGAGCTTCGATTCAGATGCTGGCGCTGAAAAGTTCGCACGGAGAAGTGGTGGGAGACTTGGCCGTGAAGGGCGCGCCGTTGAGAGGGGGCATCATCGAAGGCGAACGGATTCCGCTGGTGATCGATGAGCTGCCGATGCTCGCGGCGCTGGGGCCGTATACGGAAGAAGGCATCGAGATTCGAAACGCGGGGGAATTGAGAGTGAAAGAGAGCGATCGGATCGCGGTGCTGGTCGAAAATTTGCGGCGAATGGGAGCGACGGTGGAGGAACGTCCTGATGGATTAAAGGTGGAGGGGCGACGGGCGGGGAAATTGCACGGCGCGGAAATCGAGCCGCACGGGGATCATCGGATTGCGATGGCGTTTGCGGTAGCGGGACTGGCGGCGGAGGGCGCGACAATGATTCGCGATGCGGATTGTGCGGGGGTTTCTTACCCGACGTTTTTTGAGGATCTGGACAGGCTGGCGGAACGTTAGAAGAAAAGCGAAATTTTAAATTGGAAATTCGAGAACAAAGTTTCGGATTTCGACTCGCGTAGTTCGAGATTCGAATTTCTAATTTCGTGTTTCAGCTGGTTTTGCGGATGGAGATTGAGCCGTAACTGGTCTTGAGCGTGATTTTGGGTGCGCGGTCTTTGCCGTATCTTCCTTCGAGATGAGAGTCGCCCGACTCCGACGTGGTTTTCTTCAGGCTGTCCGATGAAAATTCCGAATCGACATCGCAAGAGTGGCAGTCCGCGAGAATGTTGAAGCTTGCGGACTCCGGAAGAGTCAAGGAGATGCTGGCATTGGAATTGGTGACTCCGACGTCTTCCTTGGGCGGGGAGGAAAAGCGAAGAGTGACGTCGCCATCACGATTGTCGACGGTGACTTTGCCGGTGGCGTTCTCGATGTTCACGGAATAACGATTTGTACGCAAAGCGATGTCGCCGGGCGCGTCGGTTATTTCCAAATTGCCGGAGCTGGTTTCCATGTGGCCGGTAAGAGACGTAAGCGTTAGATCGGTGCGCTGCGAGATGAAGCGAAGGCCTTTCGAGATTTTGTCGGCGCGAATGGGGCCGTAGAATTCGCCATCAAGAGTAAAACTTCCGGTGGCCGTGGCGACGTCCACCTGGCCGCCATTTCCCGAGATTTTGATGTCGCCCTTCGTGTCCGAAACTTTTACGTCGCCCTTATGCATTTCAATGGTGACATCGCTGGCCGTATCGCGGACTTCGATATCGCCGCTGGAGCTAACCACGGAAACCGGCGAGGCCATGTCGGAGACAGTAATGTCTCCCTGATCGTTTCGGACCGAGAGAGCAGATTTTTTGGGGACTTGAATGTCCATGTCGACGCTTACGCGGCTGTCGCCGGAGTCCATCCCCGTTGGGTGGATTTCGTAGCCGTCACCGTTTTGAACAATGGCAACGGAAACCGGGCCAGCGGAGCGCTGGGCGTCGGTCTCGCTCCAGGCGTGGACATTTTTCTTGCCGGAGACGCGAATTTCAGAAGTGTCCGAAGCACGGACAGTAATCTCGCCGTGGCCGCCGTGGACCGTGATTCTGGCGTTCGCAGGGACGTTCACCGGCGCGACATCCAGGTCAAAGGGATAAGCGTCGCCCATCAAGTCACCGGGAATTTTGCCAGGGATGACGCGTCTGCCGTAATCGACAGCCACTACGGCGCTCAGCAGAGTAACCATGCCGATGACGAGAAGAATTTCGCCGCCAGTGATGCGAGCGTAGCCGGGATCATCGGAACGGCCTGCGGCCATTCGCTCATAGAGCTTTATCAGGCCGAGAAAGATGAGGGCGAGGGGCCACCAATGAACGAGCAGGTAACCAATTTCGAGGCCATGGTAGTTGTGGAGGAGAAGAATAAAGCCGACGGTCAGAAGAACGAGACCGGTGAAAATTCCGCTGCTGCGTTGCCGGCTCCGAGGCATCTTAAGTTATTGTCCTTGTCCCGGGTAGGCTGAAGGCGCCGGGCCGGAAGGAGGGGGCGGTACGCCTGGTGCGGGAGGAACCGCTGGCGGCATCGGAGGGTTCAGAGAAACATGCCCTTCGTTGGAAGCGAACGCACAGGCAAGACTCATCAGCCCGATCACGATGATGATGATCGGGTAGGTATTGCTGAAGTCGAAGTAGCCGCCACGCATTTCCTGCAAGAGAAAAAGTACGCCGACAGTTACCACAATGACTGGGCCGCGAAGACCACGAAGGGTGCAACGCTGGCAGTTGCAATTGCGATTACTCATCGTTGTGTGACCTCCCGAAGGAGCCTCCTAATGGCGCGGATTCATCCGGTTTCGAAACATCAGGATGCCCACGGCGATTAGAATCAAAGGCCAAAATTGCGAGACGCGGTACCACGGAAACCAGTCAAAGTTGTTAAGCAAGAGAAGCAGCCCGGCGCCAATCAAAAGGATGGGGCCGATGGGACGATTCCTGCTGAAATTATCCAATGGATCCGAGAGAGTTTGCCCAGCGCGCTTGGCCTGCGCGGTGCGGAGCGCATCGATGGGCATATAGATCCAAAGTGCGGCGACGCAAATCCAGAGGGCCGCCTCGGCGCCGCCGCTCATCGCGCCATTCACGCCCGCGATAAAGAGAACCAGAAAAATCGCGAGGTGAACCATGCCTTTGCCGTACTGCTCGTTATAGAAAGCTCCTAGGCCTGGTAGAAATCCCAGGAAGAAAGCCAACACCGGATTGGGCCCAATTCCTGGAGGGCCAGGAGGAGGTAAAGTGCCCACGGGTGCGTACGGCTGCGGCGGAACTCCCGTTGGCGAAACTTGAGGGGCCGGAGGCGCAACGTGCCCCATGCCGCTGGCCAGGCAATCTTCGCAATAGAGAACGTCGCGAACCGGCCGAACGCAATCCGGGCACATGGGCTTGCCACAATTACGGCAATAGCCTGTAGCATCCACGTCGGGATGGACGGCGCACTTCATGGAATTCTCCTTCTGAGGATCTGGCCGCACCAAGCAACGCTGACGGCCGGTGCTTCCGCAGCGAGAACCTCAAGCTCTTGCTCGATGCCGTTGGCGCGGTTCTGCTGTCGAGGCGCGTCCGGACGAGTACTGTCCGTGCTACCGGGTGCTTTGTTCGGAGCCGTTTGCGGCAGGGTGGTTTCCGGCGTCGTGGGCAAGTTGTTGTCCTGGTTCAAGCGAGATTGAATCTCGTAAACGACGCGAAGATCGCTGACAAATTTGGTGGTGTGCGCATAGGCGAGATGCGCCTTGCTGTTCGCATTGCGGTAAATGCTGGCGGGCGAGAGGTCCGAGAGCTTGGGCTTGCGCAACGAAACGCCCGAGGCGGCAAGGAGAATCACCAAGGAACCGGCAATCGAAGCGGCGCTATAGGCGAAGCGGGGCGACGTCAAGCCTCCCAGCCAGCCGAACGCGCCACGCCAGCCTTTCTTGGCCTCGCGCGGGCCAAGCGTTTGATTCAGAATCGAGTAGACGAGCTGGGGGGGCGGTTCGATTTGCTCGATGGAGTGCAAATCATTGAGCAAATGAGAAAGGCTGGTGACCATTTGCGCGCAGCCTGCGCACGTTTTGGCGTGTATATCGAAGTCATGGCGCTCGCTGGGACTGAGGAGTCCGTCGAGGTAATCACTGATCCGCGCTTCGGTTTGTTCGCAAGTCCAGGTCATGAGATGCTCCGCGCCGGGTTCCAATCCATGCTCGATACAAATAGGCGAATCATGACGGACGCACTCCCATCTGCTGCAGGATGCGCGCGAGTTCGATTCGACCGCGGTTGATTCTAGATTTCACTGTGCCTTCCGGTACGTCCAAAACCTGACGAATCTCGTTGTACTCGAGTTGTTGCAAATCGCGCAAGATCACTGCCTCGCGTAGTTCGGGTGAAAGTTTCGTCAGAGCAGTCTGTACTTGAGAACTCAGCTCGCTGAGGAGTAACTGCTGGTCCGGACGGCGTCCTGCAGACTCCTTGTTTTCGACCACCGGCATGGCGTCTTCGAGCGAGTCCGTGATGCGGTCGCGCTTGGTGCGCCGGTAGTGGTCGATGAGAAGGTTGCGCGTGACGCTGGTCATCCATGTAGCAAACCCGCCATAAGCGGAGCGATAGCTCCCAATAGTTTTATACACCCGGAGGAAAACCTCTTGCGACAAGTCTTCGGCTTCTGTGCCATTGCCAGTAAACCGGTAGCAAATGTTGAAGATGCGGCGCGAATGACGGCGCACAAGTTCCTCCCAGGCCGAACCGTCGCCCTGGAGGCATTGCTGGACCAGTTGGGCGTCCTGCTCCAACGTATCATCAGCCTCGAATCCCGCTACGGTGACCAGTTTGACCCCAAAGTTGCCTGGAGCCAACATCGGCCTGCAACTATGGAACGCAAACTGCTCTCGAAAAGTTCCCTGTAGTTCTGGCCCGGGCGACCGACCGCGAGTGGGGGCATCTTACTCACCGCTGCCCCTGGACACAAGCATAGCATTACAGGGGTTCGCAAGAAGGCGTTCCGGCCGCTCGCTCCCGCTGCTCTCTAAATCATTGAAATATTTGAATGATCTGGATGATTCATAGCTTCCGTGTGCTTAGACGGCGACTTGTTCGCGATGCATACTCGTGCCTATATGGGAGGTAAGAGGGTCCTTCCGTGAGCGTGGTTTATGAACAATTCGCGAAGGAGTTGAAGGCGTGGGAGGCGAAGTTTGCGGGCCGGCCGCGAGACGAGTTGATTGGGTTGTGTCTGCTGGCACTGGAGCGCGAGGAGCTAGTTAGCGTTGGGTATCGCGAGGAGTTGATGACGCAGCGGCTTTCGGCGATGCCGATTCCGCCGGCGGTTCGCGAGTTGATGCGGCACGCTTTGATTTGGGCCTGGCGCGACGAGGAGATGCACTCGATTTACATTCGGGGGGCGCTGCTCAAATATGGCGGTCGGTTGCTGCGGATGAAAGCGTTTGCGCAGCAGATGGGCGGATTGGTGGGAGGATGGGCGGGGTCGGTGCGGCAGCATGTGCCGTGGTCGAAAGCGCCGGTTTCGCGGGCTGGTGCGACGCTAGTGACTTGGCTCGGTGCAGTGATGGGGAAGGTGCCTGAAGACGTCCGAAAATATTTGAACTATGGGCCGTTCCGCGAATTTTGCGTATTCAATATCGACGCGGAGAAGACGGCCAGCCTGTGCTACGAACGAATGATTGTGCTGGCGCAGGAAGCGCCTGAGCTGGGGCGAGAACTTGCGCAGGATTTTGTTCGGGTGCGGGACGACGAAGAACGTCACGCGCGAATTTTCGAAATACTTGCCAATGCCCTGGACGAAAAAGACCATCTCGTTGCTGGTGAGACAGAAGAGTCGTTGACGCAGAAGATTGAGGACGTTGGTGAGTACTTCCTACCGCGCACGCTTCGGAAGCAGACAGTTGTGAACAGTAAAATCGGAAGCGGGGGGCGGGTGTTCGCGTTTGAGGGGCAAGCCTCGGAGGAGAAATGCAGTGTCTTCCGTCGATTGCTGGAAGAGAGCGGGTTGGCCGGAAAACTGCGACAGCGCGCGGCGGCGCTGGGAAAACCGGCTGAGGAATTGCGAATCGTCATCAAGCCGTCGTTCATGTTGGGGTATGCAAGGAAGGATCGCTCGATCATCACGGATGCTGAACTGCTGCGGGAGCTTGCAAACTTTCTGCGAGAGCTGGGCTGTGGGAATGCTGTGATTGTCGAATCCGCGAATATCTACGACCAGTTCTTCGAGCATCGGAGCGTCGCAGAAGTGGCGGCCTATTTTGGGATGCAGGAGTGCGGAGTGCCGATCGTTGACGCTTCCACCGACCAGGTGCCGCATGAATATTTTCGCGGCATGGCGCAGAACACGATTTCGCGGAGCTGGAAAGAGGCGGACTTCCGGATTTCGTTCGGCAAAATGCGAAGCCATCCGATTGAGATGGCGTATCTCACGATCGGCAATCTGGAGTGGATGGGCGGACGGTGCGATGAATTTCTTTTTGTTGAGAGGCAAGCGCATCGAGAAACCGCGTTGATGATGCTCCTGGATGGGTTTCCGCCGGATTTTGTGTTGCTGGATGCGTATGACGAGGCTTCCGATGGGCTTGTGGGAGTAATGGGATGCCCGAGGCCGCCGTCGCCGCGGAGGGTGTATGCGGGCGAAGATGCGTTGGCCGTGGATTTGGTGGCGGCGCGGCACATGGGAGTCCGTGAACCGGAGCAGACAAATATCTTACGCGCGGCTTGCCATTGGTTTGGCGATCCGCGGGAGCGCATCGAAGTTGTTGGTGCAAATGAGAATTTGCGCGAATGGCGCGGGCCTTACGAGACAGAGTTTTCCACGATGCTGAGTTTTGTGGCGTACCCGGTGTATGTCTTCGGGAGCGGGCGCGGCTCGTTGTTCGTTCCCGAGATGGACGAGGCGGCGTTTCCTCCGCTTCAACGCGTGTCGTTTTCTCATCGCGTTTTGCGCGGGGCGCTTCGCAGACTTCTCGGTTTGCACTTCCCTCGAACGAAAAGGCAGCAGACTGTTCAGGCTGCATCCCAGTGAAAAAGAACGTCGTTGTTATCGGCGCAGGAATGGGCGGTTTGACGGCTGCGCTGCGGCTGGCGCGGGAAGGATTCCGCGTTCAGGTGCTGGAAGCGCGCGCCGAAGCGGGCGGTTTGGCTTCCGGAAATGTGCATGAGGGATTCGCGTTTGATGCCGGGCCGTATATTTTACTGGACCGGCCGGGCTTGGAGTGGGCGTTTGCATCCGTGGGATTGCAACTTAGCGAGCACATTGAGCTGCGGCCGATCGACCACGTTTACAGCGTTGCTTCACCGGTCCGTCCTACCGTCAACATTTATTCGAGCGACCCTGCGACCGCACGTGAGTTGGAACAAACCTGGCCGGGAAGCGGAGAACTGTATCTGCGTTTTGTGCGCAAGACGAGGGCGATTGAGGGCTCGCTGCGGCCTCTTCTATACGGCTCGGCGCCCGGACCAATGTCGATGCTCGGCGGTGGCCGCTGGCGCCACGCGGGATTTCTCTTGCGTTCGTTACAATCGGTCTTGCGCGCGTCGCGGCTGCCACAGCCAATCGTGGATGCGCTTTCGATATGGACGCACGTGGCTGGGCAGCGTCCGGAGGAAGCGCCGAGTCCCTTGGCGTTTGTTCCTGCCCTGATACATTCCGTCGGCTGTTTTTATCCGAAGCAGGGAATCCGATCCATCCCCGCGGTTTTGGCGGAGGCCGCAGTAGCAGCCGGCGTGGGATTTAGTTACGGCACGAAAGCGAAAAGGATCTGCGCGGACGGTGGTCGCGTGACAGGAGTGGAATCGAAGGAAGGGCAAAGGTTTTCCGCAGACGCCGTGGTATCCGATTGCGGCATCGCCACATATCTTGAATTGCTCGATCGAAAGGAAAGTTTGAGCAGCCAGCGATGCGAGAAGCTGCCACTGCAATCACCCGGTGTGTGCGCTTACCTAGCCGTGAAGGGGAAAATTGGGCCGCCGTACTTGCGATTTTTGCTTCCGGGAGGCGAAGAACGCTGTCGATTGTTGATTCGACCTGGCGTGATGAATCCGGAAGAAAAACGGGGCGAATGGTATCCGGCGAGATTGCTCGGCCCAATGGACCATGCGAAGGCGGAGCGCCTGGGGCCGGTTGGGCAAGCCGAGTATCTTGAAAAAGTGCTGCAAGAAAAATGGTGGCAAGAGGGAATCGATGAGTATCGCGTGCTTGCGCGGCGCACGCCGGCGGAGTGGGGCGCGGAATATTCGCTCGCGCGAGACAGCATGAATCCCGTGATGACGGCGAAGTTCATGCGAGAAGGAAGACTCGCGCATCGCAGTCCGGAGGTGCGCGGACTTTATCTGGCGGGCAGCGCAACGCACCCGGGGCAGTGGGTGAGCTTCTGCGCGATTTCGGGAGTGCTGGCGGCGGATTGTTTGCAAAAGGATTTCGCGTGATGCTGGCGACTTCCATCGAAATACATGGCGGACGCAAGTTGCGCGTGGCGCGGCTTGGGAGTGGGCCGCCTGTGATTCTGCTCCACGGATATCCGGACAATTTGCAGATTTGGTCTGAACTCGCGGCGCGGCTCGCGACACGTTACGAGGTCATTGCATTTGATTGGCCGGGAATGGGTTTTAGCGAAGCGTGGAGCGGGGGAGCCACGCCTTTCGACTTTGCGCGGCGGCTTCGTACGCTGATGGACGCCTGGAAGTTCGAACGCGCGGCAATCATCGGGCATGACATGGGGGGCCAGCCCGCGCTGGCGTTTGCCGCCGAGAATCCTTCACGAATCAGCAAACTTGTGGTGATGAACTCGCTTGTGATTTGGGACGAGAAGACGTCGTGGGAGATTGCGCTGCTGCGAAAATTCGGTTGGAACAGCGTTTTGCTGGAGCGCTTGCCGCGAGCCGTATTTTTTCGAGCCATTCGAACATTCTTACCGCGCGGCTACAAACTCAGCGCTGAATTGCGCGGCGATCTATGGGAAAGCTTCCGGCTTCCGCAGGTGAGAAAATTTGTGGTGCGCATGTGCGCCGGTTATCAAGGGACCTTGCCGCGCCTGAAGGAACTTTATCCTGCGATTCGAACACGTTCGTTATTTTTATGGGCGGAGCGCGACAAGCATTTTCCGGCCGTGCACGGGAGAAGACTCGCGGAAATGGTTCCTGTCGCGGAATTCGGTGAGATTCCAAACGCCGGACACTGGATGGCGGTGAATCTCGCCGAAGAGGTGAGCGCCCGCATTCTGAGTTTTCTCGCAGCCAATTAAAACAGAGGCGGGAAGTCCAGCTAGGAATTATTTTGGAAATCGGAGGGAGAAAACTGCGCGGCTCGTCTTGACGCATCTGGTGGCGACCGATAGTCTGGCAAGCTAATGCGTTCATCGTCGAGGAAGCTGCTGATTGCGCTGCTCGTGCTTGTCGCCCTCGGGCTGGCCATCTACTTTTCGCGCGGATTCATCCATCTAAAGGGTTTCAGCGGGGAAAAGCTCCTTCACGCCGTCCGCAACGCGAACCCCTATCTCCTGATTCTTTCCATTGTCGCCATTTATGTTTGTTATGCGATTCGCGCCTTGCGGTGGAAGTTATTCCAGGGGAATCTGGGCCCTTCGCGATTTTGGCCGATTTATTCCATGACACTGGCAGGATTTTCCGCAGTTTTCTTGCTGGGCCGCGCGGGAGAGCCGGTCCGGCCTGCACTCCTTGCGCGCAAAGAGGGAATTCCGTTCGCGGATATGTTCGGGATCTACTTCCTAGAGCGACTTTTTGATTTTGCGAGCACCGCGGTGGTTGCGTCGATTGCGTTGCTCCTGTTCAAATCTCATGCTCCGGTCGGCCAAGCAGCCAGCGCGCTTGAGGCTGCGGCGAAAACGACAGGCACGTTGCTTTCTGCAGGCGTTCTCGGAGCCGTCGTATTCCTGGTGTATCTGCGCATGCATGGCACCGCGCTTCTCGAAAGGCGTTTGCAGGGCTGGCACGCCGCATATGGCTGGCGTGGGGTGGCCGCGCGCATATTGCTTGGGTTCGTGCGAGGCGTGCAAGCGATTCGCTCATTCAGCGAACTTGTAATGGCCTTGTTCTACTCGGCCGCGCATTGGTTCCTGGTGTTGCTGGTCTATCTTTGGGTGTCTCGGGCATTTGGCGGGCCAATCCTTGGCACTATAAGCTTGGGCGACGCGATGCTTGTGCTGGCGTTCACGTTAGTGGGCTCGGCCGTCCAGGTGCCCACGGTCGGGGGCGGGGCGCAGGCAGCGACGTTTCTGGTTTACACGAAGATTCTTGGAGTGGACGACGAACGCGCGCTGGCCGCCGCAATTGTGCTCTGGCTGATTTCCTTCGCCGCGTGTAGTCTTTCGGGCGTGCCGCTGCTGCTACACGAGGGTTTTTCGCCCGGTAAACTGCGAGAGCTGGCGCAGCACGAAAAACAAGAGATGGAAGCTTGAACCCAAAGATTCCGTCGAGTTTGTACAAGGAGATGCCTGAGTGAAGTGCCCATTCTGCGCGCATCTGGACGATAAGGTGATCGATTCGCGCGAAGGCCGCGCCGGAGACACGATTCGCCGGCGGCGGGAGTGCCTCAAGTGCAGCCGCCGCTTTACCACTTACGAACGGATCGATGAAATCCCGTACATGGTGATCAAGAAGGATGGACGCCGTGAACGATTCGAACGGCAGAAGATTTTGCAGGGATTGCTGAAGGCTTGCGAGAAGCGGCCGGTGGCGACGCCGAAGCTGGAAGGGATTGTCGATGAAATCGAAGGTGTGGTTCACGAAGCGACGGAGCGCGAACTGACCACTACGGAAATCGGCGAAATGATCATGCACCGGCTGAAAAAACTGGATAAGGTGGCGTACGTGCGTTTCGCGTCGGTCTATATGGATTTCAAGGATGTTCAGGAATTCATGTCTGAATTAAAGAATTTATTGAAGGATCGCGGGAAGAAGTGAGCGTGTTCTCAGCGCGGCCAGACGCCGGCGGTGAAGGTACGAATCGTAGTGAATCCCAATTTTTCGTAAAGCTGAACCGCGCCATAGTTCTCCGAAGTGACCGTCAGCGTTAACTCCTTGAATTTCATGCTGCGCAGCGTTTCGCCGGAGGTCTGCATCAACATACGGCCGATGCCGTGCCCTTGATAACCGGGAAGCACGCAGATTTGTGTCGTGTGGCCGACGCCGGGCGAAACTTCGCTGGTGAGAATCGCGGCGATAAGATCATCGCTTCCGGGCTGGCGGAGGACGAACGAAGCCCCCGGCACGAAATGGCCACAGCCCGGCAGCAGAATAATGTTTTTTAGAAACTTAAGGGCGCCGGAGCGGCTGCGGTACTGATCGTTGATTTCGCCATCGACATGATTGGCATACGCCAGATAAATCAGTTTGGAGCAGGGCTCGAAGTAGCGGTCGTTCCAGCGGTCGAGGCGCATTCCAGCGGAAACGCCGGGCTTGGCCTCCGGCAGCTTCTGCAGGTCCTGGAGCATAAATTGGCGCGAGTACAAGCGAAAACCCTGATTGCTGAGAGGAACTTCGACGGGCCCGCTGAAGGGCATGAGTTGGGCTTCAATGCGCAAGAGCTGAGGAATTGCGCGCATGGAGAAGAGCATTTCGTCGAGCAAGCGCTGTCCGATAGTAGCTTGCGAAAATTTTGCTGAAACGTAAAGCCCGCCGATCAGGCCCTTTTGTTCTTCGAGGACATAAAAGGAGTAGCCCGCGGCGCTGCCGTTTTCGAAGGCCACGCATCCAGCGAGCGCGTGCGCATCCAGGAAGCGCTTGATCAATTCCAGCGCGCTGCGGTAGTCCCAGTGGAGTTCATCGCGCCAGTGCCGCGCTTCCTCTTCAAGGAGCGGCTCGAGTTGGCGGACCGTCGTCTGGCGCAAGTCGACAATATTCATGGATGAAGAGGACTGCTAGGCGGCCCCTGCCGCGCAGGCTCTATGATAGCCGAATCGGAGGCCGCACAATCAAGCGAGACGGCGCGTCGATACAATTCCGACACAAGTAGTGAATGCTTCCTGAAATGGCGCCGAAGAGGTGTGTTAACATCGCGAATATCGTGCTTGTTTTGTGAGGATTGAAAACCAGCGGCACAGGCCGCGAAGTGACGCAGACTACGAATGTCTATCCTGTACGAACTCCGGTATCCAACGAAGTGGTATGCAAAACTCCTTACGGCCTTTCTGGCGCTGGTCTTTTTTGCGGTACTCGCGACAGTAGCCATCGCGGGTTTCCTGGTCTACCGCATCGTCAAACCCCAGCGTACCGGCAGCGAAATCGATATGAACAGTTTTCCGGGGAAGCCGGACCTTGTGGATTTTACGGTCTCGGGGCTGGGCGACCGGCATGGCTGGTTTTTTCCTGGATTGCGGGGCGCGCCGACCATTGTCCTGTGCCACGGGTACGGTTCGAGCCGCGGCGAACTGCTGACGCTGGTCTCCGCGTTGCAGGATCACCAGTACAACGTTTTTGTTTTTGATTTCGCGGCGCACGGCGTGAATGACGGGATTACCACCTTCGGCTATCGCGAGGCCGACGAAGTGCGCGCGGCCGTCGATACCGTGGCGGCGCGAAGCGACGTGGATCCTGCCCGCTTTGGATTGTGGGGCTACAACATGGGCGCCTATGCCGCGTTGCGCGAGGCGGAAAACGACCATCGCATCCGCGCGATCGTGCTGGATTCGGTTTACGATTTGCCGGAACAGATGGTGAAAATCGGCGTGGAACGCAGTGGCCTCGGTGGATTTCCATTGATGGTGCGCTCGGCTGAATTGAGCTTTACGTGGTTGAATTACAAGTACCGCGATGATCCGCCGCTCTCAAAAAAGTTGAACAACCTTGCGGGAGTGCCGAAACTTTTCATTGAGGCCTCGGACGATCCCGAGCTTGCCGATATCACCCGCAAAATGTTTGATAAAGCGCCGGAACCGCGAGAGCAGGAGATCATAGCCCATGGCAATTTCGCGTCCATGGAAGAGAATGATAAGCGGGACTATGAGAACCGCGTGCTTAGCTTTTTCCTACTGAAGTTACCGGCTACCGGCTTACCCGCGCGGTAACGCTTCAGATTCCACGGTTGTCCGGGCCGCCCTTAATAATCATCGACCATGTTTTCTCCGGGCGACTCCCTGCACTTGGCCTTACCTGAATTAGGATTGCGTCCAGGCAAATGTCGTCCAAAACTTCGTAACGAATTCCCACCTTTCGCAGCTCGACAATTCCATTCGGGGAGAGAATCACATACTGGGTTTGCGGCTCGGAGGGATCCCACTCTCTCAGTTCGCGGCCCAAATAGAAATCTAATGCGTACTGCCGGCCTCTTTGGACACGGAAGACCTTGAGACCGCTGGCAATTTCCGGATTGAGAAGGATGGTCCGAGCAATCGGACGCGCAGAGACTTGGGGATCCAGCCAGGGCATCGCGACGCGATTGGTAAGAGCGATAAAACAGACCCAAACCAGGATTCCCGTCGCCAGAGTTGCTCTATGTATCCCACTAAATGCAAACACGAGAGCGATGCTGATCGCGAGAAGAGCCAAGAGAGAGACCGCAACTGCGAATGGGCGCAGAGCTTGTGGTTGCCCCGGAATATAGATGCTGAGACCTACTGCAACCATCAGCGCGACGGGCGTTAAGGCTAGCACAGCGAAGCCCGCTGGAACGGGAACCTTTTCCATCTGAAGCGCGACTGTGAGTGCGTGGGCAGCAAGAAAAACAAGTGCGGGAATGGCAGGCAAAACATAGCCAGGTAGTTTCGATTCAGAGATTGAAAAGAAAAAAACTGGAAATGCGCTGAACGCTAGAAAGAAAATAGTGGCCGAGTTCAGCTCCATTCCGAGTTTATGTTGGAAGCTGTATAGGATGGCACTAAAGGTCATACCGATCCATGGAAATAGTCCAACAAACAATATTGGCAGGTAGTACCAAAAAGGCTGGATGTGCTGGAATTCAGGTGTAAGAAAACGTTTGAAATTGTGTTCGATGATGAAGATGCGGAAGAAATCGGGATTGCGGCGGGCGCAGAGGATGTACCAGGGCAGCGCTGTCAAGCAGAACGCGGCGATGGCCGCGGGATGAAGCAAACGGAATGCGTCGCGCCAGCGTTTGGTAAATATTGCCCAGAAGAAAACCGCGCCGCCGCAGAGGATGATACCGGCGGGCCCTTTTGCGAGGACCGCCAGCCCGAGAAAAAAGCCAAATAGGACGAGAGCTGTCGATGGTGTCGATGAGCTTGTAGTGGCCGGGCTTGCCCCGCCTTCCGCCGACGGAACCAGGCGCAGAACAATCGCGGCACTGACCATCGCGATGGTCAGCATCCCGCTAAACGGCATATCAGTCGCAGCAGCGTGCGAAAATCCGATCATGCCGACGGTTGTCGGAAGCAGTAGCAACAGCCAGCGCGCAGTCTCCCCGCCGTACATCCGCAAAGCAAGCCAAGCCAGCGCAAGCGTCGCTAGCAGCGCGGAGATCGCGCTCGGCAATCGCGCAGCGGTTTCGCTCACGCCAAAAACTTTGAAACAAGTCGCCGCGCCCCAATAATAGAGGGGCGGCTTTTCGAACCACGGCTGGCCGTACAGACGCGGGGTGACCCAATCGCCCGTTTCCGCCATGGCTCGAGCGATCCATGCGTAGCGCGGCTCGTCTGGTCCGACAAACCCGATCGCGCCGAGATGGCTGAAGTAGCAAACGTACAGAGTGGCAAGGATAAGAACGGCCCAAGCGATGCGGGCTGCGGTGCTGGGCCGCGGATTCTCAAGGCTGGCGGTAGGCGATTCGCTCACGGATGGGAAAGTCTAGCATTGAAACTCTATCTTCGAACCGGGCACCTCTTGCATACTGTCGCGCGTCGGCTGCGCCGCGGCCGCTCCTAACGAAAATGAAAGAATGGCTCGAATACGCCGCCGTTTGGGTGATCCTGAAAAAGCTGGGCCTCCTTCCGCGCCGCTTCGCACGCGGTTACGCGGCGTTTGTGGCGAGCGTGCTCTTTTCGCTGCAACCTAAGCTAAAGAAAACGGCGGAGTTTAACCTGCGGCTCGCGTTTCCGGATTGGACCGGCGCGCAACGCCAGGACGCGACACGCAAAATGGTGCGCAATCTGGGATGGATGGCGGCGGAATTTGCGCATTTCCCGCGCCTTACGAAAGAGAACATCGAGAGAGTCGTGATTCTCGAAGGCCACGAAAATTTTCTGGAAGGGCAGCAGCGCGGCAAAGGCGTTCTTTACTTAACCGGGCACATCGGCGCTTGGGAGCTCTCGTCATTTGCCCACGCGCTCTATGGTTACGCCCTGCACTACATGGCTCGCCCGCTAGACAACCAGCGTCTCGACGCGCTGGTAAACCGGTATCGCTGTGCCTCGGGCAATCGCCCCATCTTCAAAAACGAATCAGCGCGCGTCATGCTAAAAATTCTGAAAGATGCTGGAACCGTCGGCATCCTTGCGGATCAAAACACGCTTCTCGCGGAAGGTGTCTTCGTCGATTTTCTTGGTAAGTCCGCTTGTACCACGACCGGCATCGCGCGTGTGGCGCTCCATACCGATGCAGCCGTCGTTCCTGGATATGCCTACTGGGATGAGACGATTCAAAAATACCGCCTGCGCTTCGAACCCGCGGTGGAACTGATTCGTACAGCCGACACCGAGCGCGACGTCTTCGAAAATACGCAGCGCTTCGCCAAAGTGATCGAAGAAATTATTCGCAAACATCCCGACCAATGGGTTTGGGTTCACCAGCGCTGGAAGACCAGACCAAAAGGGGAGCCGGCGCTGTATGATTTTTGAGAGAGGTCTTCGATGATGCAAACGGCAAAGTCGTTGGCGGAAGCGGTCGGGGCAAAGCTCGAAGGAGATGGCGCCGTCGAGTTGCGCGGCGTAGCGGCGCCCGAGCGTGCCGGGCCACACGATCTGATATACCTCGAAAGAGCCAAGCACGCGGATCGCGTTGCGGCCTCGGCAGCGATCTGTGTTATTGCTCCAGAAAATCTCCGGCTGGAAGGGAAAACTATTCTTCGCAGTGCGCAACCGAAAGTGGCGTTTGCAAAAGCGGCGGCGCTCATTCTGGGGAGAGCCCCTATCGCAACTGGAATTCATCCGACCGCTATTGTCGCGCCGCTTGCACGCGTCAGTGAAAGCGCTGGCATCGGTCCGTTTGCCGTGATTGGCGAAGACGCGCACGTCGGCGAGGGCACACAAATCGGCGCGCACAGTGTAATCGGCGCTGGCTCCTGGATCGGCGCCCACTGCCGCATTCATCCTCGCGTGACGCTATATGCCGGGGTTCGCATCGGGCATCGCGTGGAAATCCATTCGGGCGCGGTGATTGGCGCGGACGGGTTCGGCTACGCGCAAGGTGAAGGCCGCTACTGGAAATTTCCGCAAGCCGGAATAGTGGAGATTGCGGACGATGTCGAAATTGGCGCGAACACCACCATCGATCGCGGATCGCTGGATGACACGCGCATCGCCGAAGGCGTTAAACTCGATAATCTCGTGCACATCGGACACAACTGCCAGATCGGCGCGCATACTGTCATGGCGGCGCAGGTTGGTCTTTCTGGTTCTTGCGAATTCGGCAAGCATGTCGTTGTGGGCGGCCAGGCCGGTTTTGGGGAGCAATGTTATCTGGAAGACGGCGCAATTATTGGCGGCCAGTCCGGCGTACTTGGCGGCAAAACGGTTCGCAGCGGGGAAACCGTGTGGGGAACGCCGGCGCGTTCGCTCGAAAAATTTAAAGAACAGTTTGCATGGCAAGCGCGTTTACCGGAACTGGCCGCGCGCATCAAAGAACTGGAAGCAAAGTTGGAAACCAAGCGGGAAGGGAAGTGACATGAGCGAAGCCGCGCAATGGCGCGTCATCGTGGTAGGCGGCCACACTCGTAGCATTGGAAAGACGCAACTCGTCTGCGACATCATCGGCGCTTTTCCGGGTGCAAACTGGATTGCAGGAAAGATCACCCAATACGGCCACGGCGTCTGCGCACAAAACGGCAACAATTGCGATTGCGCTCCCGATGAGCACGTTTGCGCCATCGAATGGGAGGCGCATCCGCAATCTGGCACGGACAGTGCCCGATTTTTGGCGGCGGGCGCGAAACGTTCCTTTTGGCTGAGAACGAAACAAGGCTTTCTCGCCGAAGGCCTGCCGTTGTTGCGGAATGCGCTTAAGGAAACACTGAGCGACGCTACTGAAGATTCTCGTTCGCTGATCCTGGAGACTAATTCGCTGCTGCAATTCGTGAAACCGAGCCTCTATTTTGCAGTCATCGATCCAGCCAGGGAAGATTTCAAGGACTCCGCACGTGTGGCCCTCGACCGCGCGGATGCGCTCATTCTTCGCGGCTCGATGGATACTTCCGCCGCCCCGCCATCCTGGGTAAAACTTCCCGCAAATTTACTTCGCACCAAGCCCTCCGTTTCCCAGCGCGAAGGCGAGCCCCTGCCCGCGCCACTCGAGGTGCTCATCGAGCGGGCGTTGCAAGCGCCGCCAAATATCACGCTTTGACAACGATTCTGTAACGCCCCCGCATCTTATCGGTTGACCCATCGCCACAAGACGGCGATAATTTACTAGTACTTGTGTTACTTGGTTTTAGAAAAAGCCCGATGCTGGCGCTGGGCGTTGTGGGAAGTAGTTAGCAATACAGCAGTTAGGCCCGGTTTAACATTCTTGGGCGAATCTAATACGCCTGCCTTCGGGTAGATTTTGCTTTAGGGGGACGTATTTTGGCGACAGGTACTCGCATAGGACTCGACAGGCCCGTTCCGGCCGTACCGCCTTTTTGGCATGAGAAAGACTCGGCTCGCTCTCTCGAGCAAGCCATCGAGAACGGCGCAAATCATCTGATTTCCCTGCAGGCCGAAGAAGGCTATTGGCTCGGTGAGCTCGAAGCCGATACTACCCTCGAATCGGATTACATTTATTACCTCTACGTCCTCGGCAAGGCTGATCCGGGCCGCATAGCTAAACTTGCCAATTACGTTCGGCGTCGCCAATTGCCCGATGGCGGCTGGAATATTTTCCCAGGCGGTCCCTCGGATCTGAATGCGACGTGCAAAGCCTATTTCGCGCTAAAACTCGTTGGCGACGATATCGATTCGCCGCATATGGCCCAGGCGCGCGAGGCCGTCCACCGCCTCGGTGGGCTCGAACTCACAAATTCTTATGTTCGTTTTTATTTGGCGCTGATTGGTGCGGTCGGCTGGGAACTTGTTCCTTCGATTCCACCCGAGCTGCTGCTCCTGCCAAACTGGTTCTATCTGAACATTTTCGAAATGTCGTCCTGGACACGCGGCATCGTCATCCCCATGGCGATACTTTCCGCCTTGCGGCCGGAGTGGCGGTTGCCCGAACGGGCTCGCGTCGACGAACTCTTCAAGGATATCTCTCACAAAGCCGCGGCGTTTGATTGGAGCAAGCAACTTATCTCCTGGCGAAACGTGTTCATGGCCATCGATCGCGGCCTTAAGCTCTATGAAAGGCTTCCCTGGAAGCCGCTTCGCCGCCGCGCTCTTCGCGAAGCGAAAGCGTGGATGGTCGCTCACATGGAGCGAAGCGAAGGCCTTGCGGCTATCTACCCCGCAATGATGAACTCGATTTTTGCCTTGATGGCGCTCGGACACGGCCCGGACGATCCTCTGACCGCCCGCGAAATTCGAGAATTTTCGCGTTTCGAAATCGAAGAAGGCGACACCATCCGCATGCAGCCTTGCGTCTCCCCGGTTTGGGACACGTGCATTGCCATGGTTTCTTTGGAAGAGGCGGGGCTGCCCGCGGACCATCCCGCGTTGGTCAAGGCCGCGGATTGGATGCTCTCGAAGCAAGTGCTTGGGCCGGGGGACTGGCAATTCAAGAACAGAGACGCAGAACCGGGAGGCTGGGCATTCGAGTTTCGCAATGATTTCTTTCCGGACGTGGACGATACCGCGTTCGTGCTGATGGCCCTGCAGCGCGTAAAGCATCCCGATACTGAGCGCATGGAGAAAGCAGTTCGTCTCGGGATCCAATGGCTGCTCAGCATGCAAAATAAAGACGGAGGCTGGGGCGCCTTCGATCGCGACAACGACCGCCAGATTTTGTGCAACATTCCCTTCGCGGACCACAATGCCATGATTGATCCTTCGACGGCAGACGTGACCGCGCGCGTCGTCGAATGCCTCGGCCGGTTCGGCTGGCCTGCAGAGCATCCCGCCATTCAGCGCGCAGTGAAGTTCTTGGTCAAGGATCAGTGTGAAGACGGCTCTTGGTTCGGACGCTGGGGCGTGAATTATGTTTATGGCACCAGCGGCGCACTGCGTGCTCTTGAAACTGTCTCCCTCACCGCGAAGGAATTTTGCCAGCGTGCGGTCAGTTGGCTGCGCGCGGTTCAGAAAGCGGACGGCAGCTTCGGCGAATCGTTGTGGAGCTACACCGACCCATCAACGAAGGGACAAGGAAACAGCACGGCTTCGCAAACGGCTTGGGGCTTGATTGGATTGCTCGCGGGCGCCGAACCTAGCGATCCCGCTATTCAGAAGTCGGTTTTCTATCTCGTCCACCAGCAAAATCCTGACGGCTCCTGGAGCGAATCCGATTTCACCGGAACAGGCTTTCCGGGAGTTTTCTATTTGAAGTATCACCTGTACCGCAATTCTTTCCCGCTGTACGCGCTTGCGCGATTCCTTAATCAGGTGCAAGGTCCGCACGAATATTGCGCCATGAAATTCCAGCCAGCCGAATTCCGGCTGCGGAGCGGGTTCTAGAGCCCGCGATGTCTTTTTCTCTGCGGCTCACCGCGGATCTCACACTTGCTTTAACTTCCCGCGCTCTCGGCATTCGGCGTGACTCTGCCTCGATGCTGCGCCTTTCGCCAGGCTGCACGTTCGACTTGGACTCGTACTCCATTGCAGGAGAGGGTGGGCGAGACGAAAACGATTCATCGCATTCTGGAACCAGTCGAAGCAGTCTTCCGCGAAATCACTCGGCGATAATTTGGATTGGCGGCGCCGAACCGCTGGATTATCCCGGCGCGGCGCTCCTCTCCAATTCTCTGGCCGCGGCGGAGCATCACGTCTTTCTCGAAACGTGCGGCGCCTCGCTGAAGCCCCGTCTACATGAATTTCAGCCGTCTTCGCGCTTTTATTTTGTTATCCGCTTCGATGACGGCACGCGGACTATGGGTCAGAGCGAGGCTAGTGAACGAGCGTTCCGCGTTGAATTGGAAGCCATCCGCATGGCCCGCTTGGCGGGATTCTTCACTTGCGCAAATCTCGTCTTGCAACCGGAGACGACCGACCTTGAAATAGAACGTCTCAATGAAGCGGTCCACAAACTCGATGTCGATGGATGCTTGATTACCCAGTCCGACCCCAATGCCGAGCCTGCAGAGCGAGCTGGTCGTCTGCGCCGTCGTTTGTTGAATCGTCGCTGTGCCCTGCTTTGTTCCTTATTGGACGCCAGCGCCGCACCTTTCGTGGCGCGAAATTCTTTAGAGTTGGGCCGGCCGCCGCTACAGCAGCCACAACGAGACAGTCTTCACGAAGGTGCCGAAGCCGGATGACCACGCTCGTCACAGGCGCTTCGGGCTTCCTGGGCAGCCACGTAGCGCGGCAGCTCGTCGCTCGCGGCGATGAAGTCCGCATACTGATGCGTCCCTCGAGCACCAATCGCGCCGTCGCGGACCTCTCTCTGGAATACGTGACCGGCGATTTGCGCGATGCAGCCTCTCTGGAGCGCGCCCTGGCCGGTGTGAAGCGCGTTTTTCACGTTGCCGCGGACTACCGCCTCTGGGCAAAAAGGTCAGGAGACATCTACGACTCCAATGTGGGGGGCACCAAAAATCTGCTCGCTGCCGCAAAACGCGCCGGGGTCGAGAAATTCGTTTACACAAGTACGGTTGCTACCATCGCTGTCGACCGGCCGCAGTTGCCGAACGAATCGACCGACGCCAAGCTCGAAGAAATGGTCGGCCACTACAAACGCTCAAAATGGATGGCCGAGCGCGAAGCGCTGAACGCCGCGAAGGAGGGTTTGCCCCTCGTAGTAGCCATGCCAACCACTCCTGTCGGCGCCGGCGATTGGAAGCCCACGCCCACGGGAAAAATTATCCTCGATTTTTTGAATGGAAAAATGCCCGGATACGTCGAAACGGGTCTGAACTTTGTCGGCGCGGAAGAATGCGCGGCTGGTCACCTATTGGTCGCGGAAAAAGGCAAAGTCGGCGAGCGCTACCTGCTGGGCGCGGAAAACTTGACGCTCAAGCAAATGTTGGACGCACTCGCAAAGATAACCGGGCTTCCGGCTCCCGCGCTGAAAATTCCGCACGGGCTGGCTTTGGGTGTAGCCTACGTGAGCACTGCGTTTTCGCGGCTGATTGGACGAGAGCCGCAAATCCCCGTGGAAGGCGTGAAAATCGCTCAACACATGATGTTCGTGGATTGTACGCGAGCGCAGCGCGAACTAGGCTTTCAGCCGGGCTCAGTCGCGACGGCTTTGGAGCGCGCTGTGCGTTGGTACGAAGGGAACGGCTACGTGAAGCCGCGCCGCCTCAAGAAAATGCTGCGCGCCGCTGCCTGAGTTTTGTGACACAGGCTTTAGGCTGTGCGCTTGCGTGGTGCAGGTGTTGTGAAGGAAGGACGCGTTTGTAGTCGCGGGACGGGCCTTTGCATCCAAAATTTTGAGCTTTATGCGCATCCTCGTCACCTTCGCCATCAAAGCCGAGTTTTCGCCGTGGTCGTCTCGCCACGCGTTTGTTCCCTATGAATTTGAGAATTGGGAGCGCCGCCGGGAATTCGATCTTTTCAAAGCCAATATCGGCCCCAATGAAGTTACGGTCCTGCTGACGGGTATGGGAGTGGATAACGCCGCGAAAGCCATGTCATCGATCCCCATCGAAGTTCACGATCTCTGCATTTCCACGGGGCTCGCCGGTTCCCTCGACGGTTCTTTAGTTCCCGGCGATATAGCCGTTTCTCGCGCCGCGGAAATGCTGGACCAAAGCTTGCTAATTGCCAGCGAACCGATCCTTGTTGATCTCGCGGTAGCCTCGGGTGCAAAGCTTGTGAATGTTTCGCTGACTTCTGAGAAAATTGTGGCGACCGCGGAAGAAAAGGAAGCGCTAGGCAGGAAGGGAAGTATCGTCGAGATGGAATCCACTCACATCCTCGCCGCTGCGACGCAGAAACTTGTGCCCTGCGTAGCCGTTCGCGCTATCAGCGACGCCGCGGACGAAGACTTGCCTGTGGATTTTGCGCGCATTCTCGATTCGCATGGGCATCTGAAAATGGGCGGACTGCTCAAGGAAGTCGGCCTCAGCCCGTACCGTATTCCCATGCTGATCCAGTTTGGGCGCCAGAGCCGCGCCGCCGCCAAATCGCTGGCGAATTTTCTGGATCGCTACGTTTCCACGATCTCGCGGAACTGGTCGAAAGTCCCGCATCCCAGGATAGAAGAGGTCTCCGCGACATGAGCAGCATCGGCACAGCAGCCGAGACTCTGAAATCGCTCGGGCCCGTCCCGAAAACCATGCGAGCGGGCGTCTACCGCGACAAAGGAGTCGTACACGTTGAGGAAGTGCCTGTCCCCGAGATGGGCGACGGCGAAGTGCTCATCAAAGTGGCGGCTTGCGGCATTTGCGGGACGGACATCAAGAAAATTTTTCAGCGTTACGTCGAGCCGCCTCAAATTCTGGGGCACGAACTTGCCGGCACGGTCGTCGCGACGGGCCGCGGCGTAACCAAGTGGACGCCTGGCGATCGCGTGATGAGTTTCCATCACACGCCTTGCGGCAAATGTTTTTATTGTGAGAAGCGTCTATTTTCCCAATGCAAACAATACAAAACGACCGGGCTGACCGCCGGCTTCACACCCAATGGCGGCGGCTTCGCGCAGTACGTCAAAGCCATGCCCTGGGTTGCCGAGCGCGGCATCGTGGCGCTCCCGGACAACGTCAGCTTTGAAGAAGCCACCTTCATCGAACCCATCAATACCATCGTGAAAGCGGTCCAAAAGGCGCGGATTACCGCGGGCGAGACGGTTCTGATTCTTGGCTGCGGGCCCATTGGTCTGCAGTTGCTCATGGTCAGTAAAATCGAAGGGGCTAAGCTGTACACCAGTGATCCAATTGCACAGCGCCGCCTAAAGAGCCTCTCCCTCGGCGCCCTGGAGTCGTTTGACCCAACCAGTGGTAAGCTTGTGGAAGAGGTTCGGGGCCGGACGGACGGTCGGGGGGCCGATGCGGTGCTCGTTGCGGTGGCGCATCCGTCGGTAGTAACAGATGCCTTGGCAACGGCACGGCCCGGGGGGCGCGTTCTGCTTTTCGCGGCGAACGACCCGGTCACGAAGATTGAGTTTCCCGCCGCCGCCGTGGGCATCGATGAAAAGGAAATCCTGGGCAGCTATAGCGCGGCTGTGGACATCCAAGATTCAGCCGCGGGACTGGTGCTGGGGAAGAAACTGCCCGTGATGGATATTGTCACGCACCGCTTTTCGCTGGATAGAATTCAGGAAGCTTTGGAGCTCGCGGCCCGGCCAACGGCCGAATCGCTGAAGATTCTGATTACTCACGCATGAAGACAACCACGACGAAGAAGATCGAAGTTGGAGAAGAAGAGAGATTTGCGGTCGCGCGAATCGCCGTGCCATCGAAGATGACCGCGGCTGTGCTGTATGGCAGCGAAGATCTGCGCATCGAGATGATCGATGTGCCGCATCTGGCTGCTGACGAAGTCCTCCTTCGCGTCCGCCTCGCTCTGACCGACGGCACAGACCTGAAAGTGTGGAAGCGCGGCTACCACGCGAAAATGATTCAACCGCCAGCCGTTTTTGGCCATGAAGTTGTCGGCGACATCGCGGCGACTGGCAAGCGCGTGGATGCTCGCTGGCGTATAGGCATGCGCGTCGTGGCCGCCAATTCCGCCCCGTGCCTGCGGTGCTATCACTGCCGCCGCGGCCAGGAAAATCTTTGCGAGGATTTGCTCTTCAACAACGGCGCGTACGCCGAATACATCCGCATCCCCGGACGTATCGCGACGGAGAACATGCTCGAAGTCCCGCACTCCGTCGATGACGGCAGCGCGGCCCTCGTCGAACCGCTGGCCTGCGTGCTTCGGGGCATACACGAAATGGAAGTTCGCGCGGGAGATACGGCAGCCGTAATTGGTTGCGGACCCATTGGCCTGACGTTTGTCCGGATGCTTTCCCGCCGCGGTGTTCGCGTCATTGCGATAGCGCGCCGTTCGGCGCCGCTCGATGTAGCTCGCAGGCTGGGCGCAATCTCGACGATCGATGTGACGGAAACGCCGGACGTCGTGGCCGCCGTGAAGTCTCTCACCGATGACCAGCGCGGTCCCGATTCTGTAGTCGAGGCGGCAGGGAATCCGGCCACATGGCAGCAGGCACTAGCTATGGTGCGCCGCGGCGGCGTTGTGAATTTCTTCAGCGGCTTGCCGTCGGGTACCAATGTCGCGATCGATCCCGCGGCCATTCACTATTCTGAAATCAAACTGATCTCGCCGTTCCATCACACGCCGCGTTTTATCCGGGAAGCCCTCGAAGCTATTCGCCGCGGCGATATCGTCGGCCACGACTTCGTCACGGAGGAGATTCGCTTGACCGACCTTCCGCAGGCCTTCGAGCGTATGAAAAGCCGCAGCGGCGAAATCAAGCTGGCCGTGAGGCCGTGACTCTGGAGTGCGGCAGCCGTGCTGCCGTTTTCGCGATCGCAGCCACGTATCTCAGCCTTGACCACGCAGCGGCTGCGTGCCGAGTCCCAGCCCCAGCAGTCGTGATCATTCCGAGCGAAGCGAGGAATCTGCTTTTCGATGCTGCGTCCAGGTGAACTAGAGCTAGCCGAGCGCGCCCCGGCAAACAACTGCTCCCCCGCGCAAGCGCAGGAATACACGCGCTGGCTCGCGACGCATCACTATGAAAATTTCAATGTAGCCTCCTGGCTTTTGCCGAAAAATCTGCACCAGCATTTCTACAATCTCTACGCCTACTGCCGCTGGGCCGACGACTTAGGCGACGAAGTGCCGCAAAAAGAACGCGCCCTCGAACTGCTCGATTGGTGGGAACGAGAACTCGACGATTGTTACCACGGCCGACCGTCTCATCCCGTTTTTATCGCACTGCGCGAAACGATCCTCACCAAAGACATTCCCAAGCAGCCTTTCGCTGATTTGCTGAGAGCGTTCCGTCAAGACCAAAACGTGAAACGCTATCCCACGTGGGATTCCATGATCGGCTATTGTGTCTATTCGGCGAATCCTGTCGGGCGCCTGGTCCTCTATCTGTGCGGCTATCGCGACGAAGAGCGCCAGGCCATGTCCGATGCTACGTGCACCGCGCTGCAACTTGCGAATTTCTGGCAGGACGTTGATCGTGACCTCGAGAAGGGCCGCATCTATATTCCTCTCGATATCGCTGCAAGCCATGGCTTGGCCGAAAGCGACATCGTCGAGCGTCGCTTTGACCAGCGTTACGTCAATCTGATGAAAGATTTGATCGCACGAACCCGTGCTCTCTTTGCACAAGGTGCCCCGCTAGCAAAAATGGTTAGCGGCCGCCTAAGCGTCGACCTGGAAATGTTCAGCCGCGGCGGAGTCGCCGTTCTCGATGCCATGGAAGCGATGGGCTACGACACGCTCCACAATCGGCCCGCCATCAGCAAAGCCAAACAGCTCAGCCTCCTGGGCCGCTCGCTCATAACGCATCTAGTCGCCAAGCCCATCCGTCCCGAAACCGAAAGCGGCAGCGTCGCCTTCGTTGGGGCACGGCGCGCCGTGCCCGTCGCGGGTGTCTCTGTGTCCCGCTCCTACACTGCATGTCATCGCATAGCCCGCGCCGCCCACAGCAATTTCTACTACGCGTTTTATCTGCTGCCCAAGCCGAAGCGCGACGGTCTCGCAGCCCTCTACGCCTTCATGCGCCTGGTCGATGACGTCGCCGATGAAGGTCACGACCTCGCCGCGAAGCAGCGCGGCCTTGCGGATTGGCGCGCCGCCCTGGACGATGCCGTAATTGGCGAGGAGCGGCTAGTTGACGGCTCGGCCGCACTCAGTTCCGCCACTCCCAGCGGCGCAACCGAAGTTCTTCCCGCTCTTGTGGACACCATGCAGCGCTACAAAATGCCCGCGCGCTATCTCCACGATCTCATTAGCGGCGCGGAAATGGACCTGACTCTCCGCTCCTACTCTACTTTCGATCGCCTTCGCGAATACTGCTATCGCGTCGCCGGCACGGTCGGTCTGACCTGCACTCACGTCTTCGGCTTCCATGACCCGCGCGCCCTCGATCTCGCCGAAAAACTCGGCCTCGCATTCCAACTGACCAACATCATTCGCGACGTCCACGAAGACTACGCGGTGGGCCGCGTCTATCTCCCCGAGGAAGATCTCGCACGCTACGGAGTCTCCCCGCAGGATTTCTGCAAGCGCGAAGCTACGCTGGGTGTACGCGAGCTGCTGCGCTTCGAGGCCGACCGTGCCTGGCAGAATTATGAAGAGGGCTGCAAGCTCTTTAGCTTGATCGATCCGGAAAGCCGCAGCGCCCTGTGGTTACTCGTGCATACGTACAGCGCGCTTTTGGCGCGCATCGAGTCCGTCGACTTCGCCGTTTTCGGCGAACGCGTGCGGCTCTCGAAAGCGGAAAAAATGTTGTTCATTGCCAAGGCGCGCTTCGGCCGCCTCTCGGAAGAGAATATCCTTGAAAAGCGTGATCGTGATCGGCGGCGGGCTAGCGGGACTGGCAGCCAGCGTCGCGCTAGCTGAAGCTGGCTGGCGCATTCGTCTCTTTGAGCAGCGCCCGTTCCTCGGCGGACGCGCGGCTTCCTACGTCCTGCCTGACGGCGAGCATGTGGACAACTGCCAACATGTCACGTTCGGTTGCTGCACCAACCTCGAGGATTTTTATCGCCGCGTCGGCGCCAGCGACAAGATTAAATTTTTCGATCGTCTTGTCCTCCTCGATCCCCAAGGCCGCCGGGGCGAAATGCACGCAGGCATCCTCCCTGCGCCGTTTCACATGACCGGTTCGTTCCTTACTTTTTCTCCGCTCGCTCTCAAAGACAAACTCTGCATCGCTCGCGCCTTTTATTCCATACTGCAGAGCGGCGGCCATCCGCCTGATGTGGACGAACCCGGCGGCATCTCGATGCTCGAATGGCTTCGCCGCCACAGACAAACTCCTGCTGCCATCAGCCGCTTTTGGCGAGTAGTTCTTGTCAGCGCACTCTCGGAAGAGCTCGACCGCATCGATGCCCGTTACGGCATCGACGTGTTCTGGAAAGCAGTCCTCTCCAATAAAGCCGGCTATCGCATGGGCGTTCCCTCGGTGGCCCTTGGCGATCTCTACGACGGCTGCAAAGCGGTCATCGAAGAAAAGGGCGGGGAAGTCGTGCTCCGTTCGCCTCTCCGCGGCCTCCGCATCGAAAACGGCAAGCTGACCGCTGTGCTCTTCGACGACGGCCGCGAAGAATCTGCCGACGCTTACATCATCGCTCTTCCCCATCTCGTGCTTTCCGAACTGCTTCCTGAAAGCCTTAAGCAGAGCGACACCGCCCTCGGCAATCTCGACAAAATCACCGTCGCCCCCATCACCGGCGTCCATTTCTGGTTCGACCGCCAGGTGATGACGGAACCCTTCCTCACTCTGCTGGACACCACCACGCAATGGATCTTCAATAAATCAGCTCTATACGCGGGCACAAACGGTGCATCCTCGGCAAGCGTGCGCTCCGAAAAAGGCCAATATCTTCAACTCGTCATCAGCGCTTCCTACGAGCTCCTTCAAATGCCCCGGCAAGAAATCATCGATCTCTGCCTTAAGGAAGTGCGCCATGCGCTTCCCGCTGCTCGCGAAGCCAATCTCCTCAAGGCCACCGTCATCAAGGAAGCTGCCGCCACATTTTCACCGCAACCTGGCGTCGATCGTTGGCGTCCAAAGCAACAGACAAACATCGGCGGTCTTTTTCTCGCCGGTGATTGGACCGCAACTGGCTGGCCCGCCACCATGGAAGGAGCCGTTCGCAGTGGTTATCTCGCCGCAGAGGGGGTCCTGCGCTCGGCGGGAACGCCCAAACAATTTCTTCAGCCCGATTTAAAGCCCGATGGGCTGGCAGGCCTGTGGGTAAAGAGTTGAACGAGCGCTGAATATCCGGGCGACGGTCTTCGGTACGGAGAGGCCGATGAGCGAGGTGTTTCAGTTGTTCTCTGATACCTGTTCGAATGCGCCGATCTTGCGCTCTTCGAGGGTGAGGTTCTCGCATCTTTTATCGAGCGCCAGGTACGCATCGTAGTTAGCAAACAGGAATGCCGCATAGGCTTCGCGCGTTTCCCAGAAATCGCAAGTCACGTAAGTGCGAGTGCGAATGGGGGCGCAGAGGAGGAGAGTTCGCAGATAAGCAGGATCGCGCCGAAAGAGCTGGGCTCAATCCCCGTCGGGCCCACATAAGCTTTCAAACACTTCCTCGCATCCCTGCTTGACTTCGAACTCCCAGAGGGCTAAAAACATAGATGTCCCATCTCCTGCTTGGACGTAGCCAATCCTGTTCTGATCCTCTGGGTAATGATTGCGCTGTGGGCCGAGTGTAATAATCCGGTCGGATACATACCAAGGGTTTAGTGCGCATCAGCGCGGAAGTCTAGGCGGTCATAGTCACAGTCCGGCATTGTGCCCGGACGGAGGCGTTTGTGGATCGAAAGTACGGTCATCGCGGTTATCGCGATACAGAAAAAGGCGAAAAAAAAGAAAAGGGGCACGATCGCAAGCCCCCGCAAGGCGGTCCCCGCGCGGATCAGTTCGGCCCGCGTACTCCGCGCATGGTCGGCACCGTTACTCGAGGCCGATGTTCTAACTGCGGGGCAGTCTTGACTTCGGGTTTCGATCCTGACGGCCAGTGTCCCAAGTGCCAATTCGAGTTGCACAGTTGCAAACAATGCCGCTTCTTCGATTCCGGTGCCCAGTTCGAGTGCACCCAGCCAATCCCTGAACGCATCACTCCCAAAGACACCAAGAACAACTGCAAGTTCTACGAATTCCGCATGACCATCGAAAAAGATACCGCGCCAACCTCCTACGCCCAGCCTGCCCAGGTTGCTGCCGCCGTCCAGGCTCCGCCGCGCACCAACGATGCCCGCCAGGCCTTTGAAGATCTCTTCAAGAAATAACCGTGCTCTCGCTTTAGATTATTGCGCGTCCTTCTCCGCCTTTCCGAGAAGGCAGGTTGCATCTTTGGCATTCCGCGTCGCTCCTCCACTCTGCCTCGGCTGCGGCGGGACCAAATGGCCTTCGCGCTCCACAGACACAATCAGGCTCAATCCAAATTCACGGCATTGTAATTTTCGATTTTACTTGGGTTCATGTGGCCGACATACTCTCTCCTCTTTGTTTGGGGCAGCCGAGGATATCCACAGGGTCGCACTCGATTTGTGTGTCGAGGATGTGGTACATCCATAGGAAACATAGGAGCAAACATAGGTCGGTTGAATCTAACTTAAGGGGTGTCTTGAAATGAAAAGTATGGCACGGCTTGTCCTGATTGGTTTGGTCCTCCTTTGCGTGTATGTTTGGCCTTCGCAGGCGCAACAAACTCTCGGCTCCATCAGCGGCACGGTTACGGACAGTTCTGGCGGCGTGATCCACGATGCCACCGTTAAGATTCTCAACCTCGCAACTGGTCTGGAACAAACTGTCACTACGAAGTCGGATGGATCGTTCAGTGCTACCGATCTTCCCATCGGCACATATAGCGTCACTTTCTCTCGCGAAAGTTTCAAGACCGAGGTCCACTCCCAAATCCTCGTTCAAGGCAATCGCACGACCACGGTAAACGGCTCTCTGCAGCCTGGTGAAGTCAATGTAACGGTCACGGTCAGTGGTACGCCTTTGATGAACCAGACGGATACCACCACCGGCTACGTGGTTGATACACAAATCATTCAGGACACGCCGCTTGGCACCGGCAGCTTCACGCAACTGGCGATTCTGAGTCCCGGCGTTCACTGCGGATTTCCTGGGCGGTGCCGGTTCCAATTCCGGCCTCGGCAACCAAGCGATTTTTTCCGACGGAAACCGCGACACCAGCAATAGCTTCTCCTTGAACGGCACCAGCACCAACAATCTTTTTAACGGCAATTCCACCAGCCAGGTGGGAGAGAACCGCTTCGTCCTGAACACCGGTGAGAACTTCGGCTGCGGGTGGCGAGCATCCAGACCAGCACATCGGTCTACGGCGCGATTGGCCAGGCCCTCCCCACGCCCCCTCCGGACGCCATCCAGGAAATCTCCGTCAACTCGTCGATGTATGACGCAACGCAAGGCAACAACAGCGGCGCACACATCAATGTGACCACGAAATCCGGTACGAACGCGATGCATGGGTCGCGCCTGGGAGCAGTGGCAGAACAGCGATATGAACGCCACGCCGTTCTTCTACAACGCCGCGGCCAACCCTCACCGGAGATCTCCCACCCCCTTTCTGAATCGAAACCAGTTTGGCGCAACGATCGGCGGCCCCATCAAGAAAGACAAGTTGTTCTTTTTCGGCTCCTATCAGGGTGTTCGCATTTCCGATGGCGGGGCTTCCAACAAAGGACGTTACCGTGCCGCTCGGCTCTTACAGATGACCGCAGCACGCAGGGCATCGTCAACATGATTAACACCGCGTACTGCAATGTTCCGCAAGCCACCCGCGATCTGTCCACTTTCAGACGAGCCACATCAATGCGGCAGCCCTCGACTTGCTGAATGCCAAACTTCCCAACGGACAGTTTCTGATTCCAAATCCGAGCGCGCAATTTACGACTCTTCAACAAGCGCATGACGCTGGCTTCGACGCCGTCGTGCAGGGCCCCAATACGGAATCCAGGCGTCAATCAAGCCATCGGCAGCATTGATTATGTGTTGAGCCCCAAAGACCGTCTCTCGACCAGGTATTATTTTCAGAGCGATCCCACCAACAATCCGTTTGGCGCCGTCGGTTCGCTGCTCGGCTTCCCGCAGCAGCTCTCCGCCGGCAGCCAGGTCGTTTCACTCTCACGAACACTATCGTCCTTTCCCCTAACCTTACCTGGGAGCAGCACGGCGGCTTCACTCGGCTGCGAGCCTACGCTAACACACCAACAGGGTTTCACCCCGGCTGACGATGGCATCAGCCTTCTCAGCGGGGCAACTTTCCCGCAGTTCGACATAACTCACCGCCGATCCGAACATTAGCAAGGGACTGGAGTTCGGTCCCAGCACCAGCTTTGGCAATGGCGGTTTGTTCCAGAATCAGTGGGGTGGCGGCTTCGACGCTGAACTGGGTGAAGGGCAAGCACATATTCAGTTTCGGCGGACAGTTTGGGACCACACGCAACTCAACATCATCAACAACAACACCAACACCGATACCGTCAACTTTCCAACCTTCCTGACGTTTGTCGAAGGCAGCGTACGCGCCGGAGACGAATTCTCTGGCTCGGCGGATCGCTACTATCAGCGTCAGATACCGCCGGCCCCTTCATCAACGACAACTTTAAGCTCCGCAGCAATCTGACCATCACCGGCGGTTTGCGGTGGGACTTCGACGGGCCGCTCTCCGAGGAACATGGCAAGTTGACCGGCTTCGACCCCAATCAGCTACTCTATTGCCTGTCGATGGCGCGGCGACCCGGATACACACTTGCGATCCGGGTCTGACCTCATCACCGGCTCTGGTTTGGTATTGCCGGAAATAATCCGACCGCCGCCACGCCGGGCGCTAGCAGTTCTCTGATGAGAAATCATCAGTGGGGCTTTGCGCCGCGCATTGGTGTCGCCTGGTCGCCTTTTAAGAAACTGACGCTGCGCGCGGGTTACGGCATTTATTATGATCGCGGCGAGCTTTTCAGCTACTTCTCCCCAAGCGCGGGCGCCGGCTTTAACGGCCCCTTTGGCGTGACCCTCGCGCCTCCCTTCGTCCAACCGGTTGCCACGGCTAAGGGAGCGATCCTTTCCGATCCGTTCGGGACGATTGTGCCTCCGCCGCCGACGCAAACCGGTGCAGCTTTCCTTGCCTCCTTGCCAAACCTGGCGCAAACCGAATCAGGAAAGTTTCCGGAGCTTCGGTAACCTATTCGGTCCCTTTCTGTTTGGCGGCTACGACATTTTCAACAAGCTGCCTTATACGCAGAATTGGACCTTCGACGTTCAGTACCAGGCCTTTAATAGTTGGCTCTTCGAGATCGCCTATGTCGGCAACCATGGCACTCATGAAGTTCTGCCCATTCCATTCAACCAACCTCAAATTGCTACGGCCTCGAATCCCGTGAATGGCCAGACCACTTCTTATGGTGGTACGAGCCCACTGGATCCTTGATAACGAGCCCATCTTCACGAGCGAATTTTCCGGCAACGCGCCAGTCCGCGTTCCTTTCGTTGGCTACGACATGAATTCCGTGCTCTACGAGGCGGAAGGCATCTCCAACTACCACGCTCTGCAGGTTCAGGTTCACAAGCGCCTATCAAGGGGCTTCCAATTCACCGCTTCCTACACTTGGTCGCACTCTCTTGACGATCAGAGCGGCGAGGGTTTGTTCGTTACAGGGAACAATCCGATCACTCCGAAAGCCAACTATGCTTCATCGGATTTCGACCAAACGCATGTCTTCCTCGTGAACTACAGCTACACTTTTCCCAACCTCGTCAAAAGCAGGGCTTTGGGTTACGCAGTCAATGGCTGGGTTGTCGGTGGCCAGACCGTGGCCGAAAGTGGCCAGCCGTACAGCGTGTATGACTTTACCGGTTCGGTGGGCAGCTTGTTCTTTGGCACCGATGATGAGATCGGGAACCCCATCGTCCCTCTTGCACCCGGTGTAACGCCTAAGCAGGCACAACTTCAGGGCACCCTCGGCGTCAATCCAGGCACCCCGGTGCTCAATGCCGCGGACTTTGCGCCGCAATTTGTCACTCCTGGCACGAACGGCGTTCCCGCTTGCGACGCATCCGGGTGCGACCAGTTCGAGTCGCTCTACGGAAACACGGGCCGCAATATTTTCCGAGGTCCTTTCCAGGTGCGCTTCGATATGAGCCTGGCCAAGGAGTTTCCTATCAAGGATCGCTTCCGCCTGCGTTTTGAGTTCGATGCGTTCAATATGTTCAATCATCCCGATTTCGATGCGCCGAACAACGACGTAGACTTTTTCCCCAACTTCGAAGGTCCGCCTTCGATCCCGCCCACGGGCAGCTTGGGTGTGATTCAGCATACGGTTGGCAGCCCGCGCTTCCTGCAGTTGGGCTTGCACTTGACCTTCTGAGGCAGCTGAGTTTATCGAGTCGGGCAAGATCGCGAGGTGCGATCTTCGCCCGGCTCTCTCAGTCCGATTACCCGGCGGTGTTTACGGGCTTGCTGACTCCGGCCAGCGCGTCATACTCGCGCCCGGAACTTTCCGGCAGCAATACCCACAGCGTATAAATTCCTAGTGCCGTTCCAAACGGGATTTTCAGCAGCGCCAGAAACGCCAGCACAATCCCTAGCATCCGCGCCCACGGCTGTCTTTCCAGCAAGCCCCACGCAAACACCAGGTACGCCACGGCAAACAGCGCAAGTATTGCCCCGCCCGAAATTAACCCGCCGATCAAAAACGGTTTGATCCCGAATGCGCCGCTGAACGGCCATCCTCCTGTTCCCATCCAGTCCCAACCCGAATTAAGAAACAGTCCGCGAAACATCAACAGCCCGCCAAAGGCCAGCAAACGCAGCAATCCTGCCGCGATCCAAAATCCCGCCAAGATGTTTAGGTTTCGTCTTACTCGCCCATCCCCCGCGTGCTGTATGGGCGTCCCCATCGCCGCTCGCGGCGGTGCGGGTCGCGCTTCCGCCGGTATGGACGGTCCGGTCAGCAACTGTTTTCCGCACGAACTGCAGTATCTCGTCCCAGAGTTGAATGGCGTTCCGCATCCATCGCAGTACATAATTTGGCCCTCCACCATCTACCCCATACTACGATGGTTGCCGCGAAAAGTTCCACGCTGCCATGGCCATCCTCCCGGCGTCCGGCGCGCGTCCTCGTTGCCCCTCTTTTATTTCGAGAATTGCCTAACGCTGAACGCAATGGGCAGCCCAATCAGAATCATATGGATCAGCAGTCCTTGCACCAGTCCCTCAAGATGATACGGACCCCTGGCATGCAGCGCGGAGAGCGGCAGCACAATGAGATTCATCACCAGAAAAATCGCAATCCCGTAAAACAAACCGCACACCACCGCGTGCTGCGTCATGAACTCCAGTGTCCGGCTCGCCGCGTAATAAATCGCTGCCGCTGAACAGGCGATAAAAAAGTGCAGCAGAATGCCCAGCACGTACGTCCCGGTTCCTCCTTGCATCGCCGTTCGCCCAAGCAAGCCGGCGGCGATTGCGCGCGGCACTCCCGGCCCGTAGCTAATAAACGCCGCAGTCAGATCCAGCGCTCCTGCAATCAGGCCTCCTACAAAAATAGCCAGCATCGTATTCGATTTTTGCACCGCAACCGTCGCTATTGTTGTTCCCATAGTCTTCTCCTTGCCAGTGGCACTCAGGCCACACATCATCGCGCAGACGTGCAGGAGGAGTCGCTCAAATTCGGACTATGCGGAACAGATTCGGCTTGCGCCGCAGTATTCCCCGCCGCGCCCCACGCCGTCGATTTATAGGAGGTTATTTGCTGGAACACGCTGTTACGTTCGGACCCAACTCCCTTTTGTGCCTGTCACAATACAGAAGTCGCACCCTTCCACGCCGCAACACCACTCATCGCCCCATTCCTTCGCCGGATTTCCGCGGCGGTGAAGCCACGTCTCATGTTTTTCGCACACCAGCGTATTTACGCCCGGCTCCGCCACCGGATTTATCTCATCGGGCATTCCGATCAATGTGAAATATCCGTTCACCAGGTCGTAGCGAACGTTGCATCCATTGTGGCCGCAGTGATAGGCAGGCCGGTTGTCCGTGCCGGAAGGAAGCCCGCTCGCCTCGTATCGCATGATCTTATTGTCCCGCGGGCAGAGTGGTTCTAGCTTTGCATCCAGTGCATACGAATAACCAGGTTGCGTCATCCCGGCCTCCCCATCTGCTCACGTAGGAAGTGTCAGATGTTTTGCTTCCATTGCGCACCATTCCGTGCAGCCAGCGGAGGGCCTCGGGTTTGGCTGTTGGCGCAAGAGAGCAGAGAGGTGCTCAGCCATATCCCCTACAAAGTAGGGGCTTCGCCTCGCTGCTCCCTTGCATTTCCACTTTCTCGCTCTAAGGGCTAAGCGCCCATACAGCAGCGTCTGTAGCTCCGGCGCGGACTTGCTGTAGTCATGCGGATTTTGGCGGCGTCGCCCGCCATCGAATCACACCCCTGTCTCTGATCGCCGAATCCCTAAAGAGCCTGGCTGTGGCTGGGTTGCGTTTCGGCGGGGTGGAAGAAACCGACCCATCCTTCGCCGGTGAAGGCACTCGTACACTTAAGAATGTCCGCAATATCCCACTGATTTTACGCCCGAGGGCCTACTCCCGGTATTCCCATAAAACTGTCCTTCTGGGGTGTATAATATTGAACATCCACGCTGGCGGCTGCTAATGTAGCTTTATAAAAAACCGCTGACAGCGATAGTTTTCTTGGGAGATTTTGTGCCTGGAACAGAACCCGAACCTAAAAGAATTTCGCAATACAGCATGTGCATCGAATGTCCCCAGTGTGGCGCGAAAATGATTCTGCACGTTGGATTGATGGGCGACTCTAAAAATGATGGGCTCGAATGCATCGCGTGTCATGGCAAGATTGAGTCGCTTGTCCCAGGGCAAATCGTTGCCGGTCCCTTCCTTGTGACGAACTAGCTACATTGCAGTACGTGGGCCAATTCGGCACATTTCTCGTCCCACTTCCACCGAATCGATATTCTCCGCTTCTTAATTCTAGTTACTACACTGTTTACCCGATACTAATGTCCGGTTTCCTCCTCGATCATACACTCGCAAGAGAATATAGGCCCGCAGGGAGAAACCAATGCCAGAAACCGAAAGCAATTCAAATCGTACAAACTATTACGTGGTTTCCACCCACCGCACGCTGACATGGATTCGCGAGGCGCGTTTTCACGGCCCGGCATGCTCGCGTTGCACGTGGCTGTTCCGCCCGTCGGGTTCCCCCACGGGAAACTCGCTCCAGCAAATGAAGGAAAACTACATGCGGCTTTGCAATGAGGAATTTGCAACACACGATTGTACTCAGCATCCAAGAGCCGCAAAAACCAAGGCAACAAGTCAATTTAGCCGCTCGCAAAATACCGAAGATCGCTCTGCACGTACCTAACCATTAGGTTGGCTCATCGTCGCATCCAGCAGTGGTTTGGGTTTTTCAGGAATAAGAAACTGATTCGAGCGGTTCGCAAGCCCCTGCGAAGTCGCCCCTGCGTTTTTCCTCGCTACAGCTTTGTTGGCCGCGCTCTTCTATTGTCAATGAAGCCCGCAGACGATAGCATCCCCGCTTCGTTGTAATGGGAGGCCTTTCCTTGCTCGACCGCCGCCGTTTCTTTGCTTCCGCTGCAGCAGGTGCCGCAAGCGCGGCCTTCTTCGGCAATGAGCTCGTGGCAGCTACTCTCGCCCCCGCTCCTGAGCTTTCCGCCCCACTTGTCTACAACGTGAAAGACTACGGCGCCACCGGGAGCAAACAGGACGACGCGCGCCCCGCCCTCCAACAAGCCATCGATGCTTGCGGAAAATCCGGCGGCGGCACGGTGTACGTCCCGCCGGGCGAGTACACCTCCGGCCAACTCCGCCTACGCTCGGGAGTCCGCCTCTATCTGGAGGCTGGCGCAACGATCTTCGCTTCGCTCGACGGCCGCCATTTCGATCCGCCTCCTAAATCAGCGCTGTTCATCGGCGAGGACCTGCATGACATCGCTCTCGAAGGCCGCGGCACGATTGATGGCCAAGCCTCCTACAAGTGGCAGCTCAACGACTTCAATGATTTCTATATTCGACCCAACCAACTCCTGATGGAGGCCACCGGCAAGCCGCTCCTCAGATCGTTCCCTTCCGGATACCCCACGGAGACGGTCAATCCGCGCCTGGTTCTGCTTCTCCGGTGCCAGGATGTCCGCATCGCGGGTCTCAAATTCATTCGATCGCGCAGCTGGACCATCAACCCCTACGCCTGCAAAAGGCTCGTCATCGATGGCGTGTATATTTATTCCAGTGCCAGGGAAGGTGTCTGGGCCGATGGCATTGATCCGGATGGCTGCCAGGATGTGCGCATCGCCAATTCAACCATCGAGACAGGCGATGACGCCATCGTCCTGTGGTCGGCGAATATTTGGGGTCCGGCATTGCCCACCGAGAATGTGACGGTGACCAACTGCCGCCTTTCCTCGGCCTCCAGCGCGCTGAAGTTCTGCGATGGCAACTCCAACGCCGTTCGCCGCGTCACCATCGACAACATCGTCATTACCAACTCGAATCGCGGCTTGGCGTTCATGGTCTTCGACGGCGGCGTGGTCGAAGACGTTGTGATTTCCAACGTTTCGATCGAAACGCGCCGCTTCGATTGGTTCTGGTGGGGCGACGGCGACCCGATTCACTTCAACATCAAGCGTCGCAGCGAGGTTGATGGAACCAAGCGCGACCATGAACCGCCTGCCGGAAAAATCAGAAACGTCTCGATCTCTAACGTGATTGCTCACGGCACCGGCACCTCGGCAATCAACGGCCATCCGGACAGTTGGCTCGAGAACATCCATCTCGATAACGTCCAGCTTTTTGTCTCTCATGATCCGGCCGCACCCTACGAAAATACGCGCAACGCCATCGCGCTCCGTCAAGCGCGCAACTTTTCCATAAAAGATTCCGAAATTCGCTGGGAGCAGCCGCACTCGGGGACGTGGCGCTCGGGTCTCGCCGCGGAAGATGTCGAGGATCTGCGACTCGATACCGTGGAGGTGGAAACCGCACCGGCGTCCACCGCCCCTTCAATCGAGCTAACGAATACTAAAAATGTGACGCTGCAGTCTCTGCGCGCGAAAACGATCCATCTAGTGGGAAAGGGTACACGCGAGGTCCGCGTGCTCCAGACCGATTCGACGATCTCGGCGGACTCCGAAGTCAGTAAGGACGCCGTCATCCGCCGGTAGGCGAGTGAGCACGAGGCAATCCTCGAATCCGAAGAAAGTTTTTGGTTGGCACATCCTTGCCGATTTTTGCAAGTGTGTGGCTGCCGGAATACCTCTTCGCTATCTTTCTCTCGTTTTTTTAAGCACTATTCGCCACTCGCTATCGCTTCCAGTCTCATCAAACTACAAACTTCCCGCCAACTCCCTCAAACCCCTAGACTTCCGCCAATCTCATTCGAATGATAAGTATGCGGGTACTGTACCTTGACAGTAATCAAAATTCCTGCTATCATTCACTATGGTTCGGTCACACCATCGCGTCCCCTGCTTTTGCAGATCCCAGTCTTCAGCCCCGCACCTTGCCCCGCTCTGCCTATCCCCCGCCAAATCCATCCACACTCGTTCTTCTTCTGCGTTCTCTGAGAACTCTGTGTTAAGCAGAACCCGCTCCGTTACACCGGCCGCTGCGCCAACTGCTTTCGGACGCATCCCTTGCTCCGGATTTCAACCATTGACGGTCGACTTGCTTTGGCAACGCCCTTTCCTGGCCACGTCACTCGCCACTATCCGCTTTAGAATCACATTCTTCGTACAACCCCGCCACGTAACCTCCATCGAATCACATTCTTACAAAAAACAGGGGAGGGGGCGGGGTATCCATAATCAATCCCAAACCGACCCAAGCACTTCCTCTTTTTTCCACAGCGAGTAAACATCCCGCACACAGCAACGCCCGCAACTTCATTCTTCTCAAGCGTTTACTTCACAATTCTCTGGATACCCCGGTGGAAGGTGGCACAGGCTTCAGTCTCTGCGCTTTTTGGTTTCGCTACTTACTACCCACTATTCTCTATTCACTTTTTGCTCATCGGAAACAAACTCGGCTCGGCAGGCGGCGCATCCGCGATGGCTTCCAATTCCGGAAACTTCTCCCGCAAAGGCTCCGGCACTTTCACTTTCGAGCCCTTCAAAATGCTGATCAGTTGCAGCGCGTTGACCACTCCTTTTCCCTGATAGTGGTTGTTGGTGATCACAAATATTTCGCGCGCCCGTTCCGCCACTTTCTCGACCCGCTTGGCCCATGGCGCAAGCTCTTCCGTCGAGTAGAGATAGTTGTAGCGTTCGTGCGAAGGAACAACGGGATCGTCAGAGAACCAGGTGTCGTAGCGCCTCCCGTGCAGCCGCACGTAGCCAATCGGCGAAGTGCTCTCGGCCGAGGGTTCGAGCGACCGGCCGATGACGGGCTGGTCGATGTTGCAGAAACCCACGTTGAATTCTTCCAGGAGCGCAAAAGTCTCTGGCGTCTTCCACGAAGCGTGGCGCACTTCGACAACCAGCGGGTAATCGCCGAAGCGCTTCAAGAGGGCAGAAAGCTGTGCGACAGTTTCGCGCGTCCGGTGGAACGAAAAAGGGAATTGCAGCAGCACCGCGCTGAGTTTCCCTGCCGCACGCAAAACGTCGAACCCGGCGCGAACCGCGCGCTCGTCTTCGGCTGCCGCAGCGGCTAGGGTCGATGATGCGGCGCCAGCCGAATTTGCTGGATCCACATTTTTACCAATTGTCTCGTGCGTGAAGCGCTGCCACAGCTTCGCCGTAAAAACAAACCGTGGATTTGCGGCCACACGGTCAATCCACTGCGCCGCGTGATCCGGCCGAATGGGATTGTAGAACGACGTGTTGATCTCGATCGTGTCAAAGAATTCCGCGAGGTACGTGGCGTAGTGAAAACCTTTTGGCCGGCGCGAAGGATAGACGTAGCCGGACCAGTCTGGATACGACCAGCCCGCGGGGCCGACGCGAATCACTGTAAAAGAGGCGGGTTTTTTTATGGGGGACATATGGGAAATGCGCTCGCTAGGCGGCGATTGTGGGTGGCACAGCCAATCCTGGCTGCGGGCTTTTTGCAATGCACAGAAGGCAGGTTAAAGTGCAGCAAGCACAGCTGTCAACGAGAGAACCTCTCCCTCCCGAGTTCACATTTTTTACGGCGCGCGATTGCCGGGGGCGGCACACGGTGGTAGGCTGAGAACATGATGCGGTACAAAGTTCAAATCCGCGTCGCCCGCCTCTTCCACAAGAAGTCCTACAGGTGCAACCATGAAACTGTCCATCAGTTACAAGAACGTCGAGCTCCACAAAGCAGCGGAAAAAGAAGTCGAGCTCTATGCGAATAAGGTGAATCGTCTTTTGAAAAGCTATGAACCGGATTTGGTGCAGTTGCACGGCGTGTTTACAAAAAACCCCCATCGCGAGGAACTTTCGTTCTCGCTGAATTTGTCGCTGCCGACCGGCATTCTGCACGCCACTGGAACTGGCGCGAATGCGCGCGCCAGTTGCAAACAGGCGTTCAGCGAAATGCAATCCCAGGTGAAAAAACACCAGTCGCGCCTGCGAAAAGACTACGAATGGAAACGCAAGCGCCCCCGCGCTCCCGCGCCGGCGCTCTCCTGACTTCGCCGCCATGTGCTGCTTGTGGAACGGAATAGCGATTCGCGGATAAAAATCGGCAAAACTTTTGCGCTGAAACTGGTAAGATGCGCGGCGCAATCTTTTCGCGCTGCATTGTCGCGAACCACGATCAAAAAGGAAGGCCATGGACCGACGAGATTTCTTGAAGACGACGAGCACGGTACTTGCAGGCACCACACTTGCCAAGGGATTGCTTGCGGCAAATCCCGCGGCCCCGGCTTCCAGCGGCGAGGGCCGTCTGGTTTTTCCCATCAACCGGAACTGGCGCTATAACCGCTCGTTTGTCGAAGGAGCGCACGGAAAGGAATTTGACGACTCGGCTTTTGAGCGCGTCGTGATTCCGCACACCAATGTTCGCTTGCCGTGGCACAGCTTCGACGACAAGGAATATGAATTTGTCTCCATTTATCGGCGTCGTTTTCGATTGCCCGCCGAAGCGCGCGGTAAGCGCGTTTTTGTAGACTTCGAAGGCGTCATGACCGCCTCCACCGTGTGGATCAACGGGGTGAAACTCGGCGAATACAAGGGAGGCTACACGCCGTTTTCTTTCGATCTCACGCCGCACATCGATTTCGACGGAGAAAATGTGCTGGCCGTCGACGTGGACTCGACGGAGCGCCCGGACATTCCGCCCTTCGGCTATCAAATCGACTATCTAACTTTCGGCGGCATTTATCGTGAAGTCTGGCTGCGCATCGTTCCGACAACCTTTATCGAAAACATTTTTGCAAAGCCCAAAGATGTGTTGAACGAGCATCCCGGTTTGGAAGTAGACTGCTTCCTTCAGCATGCGGAAGCTTCGCATGAGGCTCTTACGCTTGAAGCGGAACTTCGCGATGGCGATCACGTCCTGGCCAAAGCGACGCAACATGTTCCGGCGTCCGAGGCCACGGCGGAGGCAGCCGCCCACACCGTGCATTTTGAAAATCTCAGCGAAATTAAACTGTGGGAACTCGATCACCCAAATCTCTATTCCGTTCACGTGCGGCTGCTCAAAGGTTCGGAACTCATCGACAAGGACAAACGCACCATCGGTTTTCGCGAAGCGCAGTTCACGGATCACGGTTTCGAGCTGAATGGCAAGGTCATAAAGCTGCGAGGCCTCGACCATCATCAAACATTTCCATTCGTTGGCCAGGCCATGCCGGGCCGCCCTCAGCGCAGCGACGCGCGCATCCTGCGTAAGAATCTGAAATGCAATATCGTTCGCACATCGCATTACCCGCAATCCCGGCATTTTCTCGATGCTTGCGATGAAATGGGGCTGCTCGTTCTCGAGGAAATTCCCGGCTGGCAGCACATCGGCGATGAAGCGTGGAAGCTCATCTCCATCGATAACGTTGGCCGCATGATTCACCGCGACTGGAATCATCCCAGCATCATCCTGTGGGGCGTGCGCATCAACGAATCGAAGGACGATCACGATTTTTACACGCGTACCAACGCGGTGGCCCATCGCCTCGACCCAACGCGCCAAACGTGCGGGATTCGCAATTTCCCGGCATCTGAATTTCTGGAAGATGTCTTCACGATCAACGATTTCGGCTTTCCCTTGCAGAAGCCGAACCATCCCCGCTACCTCAACACCGAATTCGTCGGCCACACCTATCCGACGAAAACGATCGATAACAAAGAACGCCTGACCGAGCACATGCTCCGCCACGCGCGGATTCACAATCAGCTTGCTTCCGATCCGCAATACGCCGGAGGCCTCGGCTGGTGCGCCTTCGACTACAACACACATGCTGACTTTGGGAGCGGCGACCGCATCTGCTACCACGGCGTAACCGACATTTTTCGTGAACCGAAACCCGCAGCCGGCTTCTACAAGTCGCAATGCGATCCTTCGAATGAGGTGGTGCTAGAGCCTGCATTCCACTGGGCGCGCGGTGATGAATCCGTCGGCTTCACCACGGCCTATGTCTGCTCGAATTGCGATCATCTCAAATTTTTCATTGCCGATAAAATGGTCGCGGAAGCCGATCCAAACAAAACCGAATTCGCAAATCTTCGCTACGCGCCGTTTTCCGTGGATTTAAGACATTTAATAGACCACTGGGGCGATCTGCGAATCGAAGGCTATTTGAACGGCAAGCTAGCGATTACGAAGACGCTTTCTGGCAGGGGTATCGACCAGAAATTCACGCTGCTGCCCGACGACACGCGTTTGAGCGCGGATGGAGCGGACACAACGCGCGTCGTTTTACGCGTAACCGATGAATTCGGCGCCATTCGTCCGTTTGCGAACGATTCCGTCAAACTGGTCCTCGAAGGGCCCGCCGAAATCATTGGCGATAACCCCTTCGCGCTGATCGGCGGAACAGGCGCCGTCTGGATTCGCGCAAAGGAGCAGGCCGGAACCGCGCGGCTCACCGCCACACATCCGCGTCTGGGCACGCAACAAGTGAGCTTTGAAATTCTGGCCAGTCCTCCGGAAGTGGTCTAGGCCACGCAGGCCAACGGAGCGAATGTGAGTTCGTAGAAAGCAACTGCATCGGCGGCGCCGCCGTCAAAATGGTTAGGAATGCCTCGAACCTTGCAAGTCAGACAAGTCTTAATGCACGGGCAAAAGAAATTTGCCACTGTCGTAGATTGCCCGCGGCAATTTCCGCTTTCTATCGGGAGAGCTCGTCTTCTATCTTGCGCCGCTCTGGCGATCTGGGTCGCCACGCTGATTGGTACCACGAGCGCTGCGCCGTTTGAAAAGAGTGGCTTTGCGCAGCACTCTGGCAGCGCCGCGATCCAAGGTACGGTAAGAGATTCCGCTGGAACGCCGGTCGGCGATGCGACGCTGCTGTTGGAGGAGAAAGGAAACTCGGAGATTGTCCAGACAAAAACAAATCCGGATGGAGGTTACCTCCTAACGATAAGTCACGCCGGAAGATATACCGTGCGGGCGAAAAAGTCTGGATACGTCGATACTGTCGTTGATGCAATTGCGATGTCTCTTGGCGAGAAAAAACAGATCGATTTGGTTCTCACTTCGCGCGAGTCTCTGAAGTCTGAGACTGCTGCAGCTTCGGCGTCCGCCAAAGCGGCGGCGGGTGAGATGGAATTCAAGGACGAGCCGAATTTCACCGTTGCAGGCGTTACCGATTGGAGCAATCTCGGCTTGCACGGCTCCGCGGCCAGTTCGCGAACCAGCGAATCGCTTGCGAAAGAAACACTGGGCCTGAAATCCAGCGGACCGCAGCCCTCAACCTCAGCTTCTTCGAGCAAGGAATATGAAACTGCACTCGCTTACAGAGAAAAAGGCGACATCGCGAGCGCTCGCGGGGAAGTTCGCAAAACGCTGGCAGTTGCAAACAATCCCGAAGGACATCGTCTGCTCGGCGAGCTGGATGAGCAATTGGGCGATCCTTTAGGATCCGTCCAGGAATACGAAACCGCGGTTCGCATGGATCCCAGCGAACAAAATTATTTCGAGTGGGGAACTGAGCTGCTTTTGCACAAAGCGGGCGAGCCTGCGGTCGAAGTGTTTGCGCGCGGCCACAGCGCGCATCCCGATTCTGCAAGAATGCTCACCGGCCTTGGCGCGGCTCTCTTCGCGAGCGGCTCCGCGGAAGAAGCGGCCCGGCGTTTATGCGAGGCGGCGGACTTGCAGCCCTCCGACCCCACGCCGTATCTTTTTCTAGGCAAAATTGAAAGGACGACGCCCGGTCTGCTTCCATGCAGTGAGCAGAAGCTTGCACGCTTTGCACAAGAGCAACCTGGAAATGCTCTGGCGAATTACTACTACGCGATCAGCCTTTGGAAGCGTGAAAAGGGAAGTGATAATCCCGCGGAGGTGAAAAAGGTCGAATCACTTCTCGAAAAGGCCGTAACGATCGATCCGAAATGTGACGAGGCGTATCTGCAGCTGGGAGTTGTGCATTCGATGCACGGCGATCTGGAAGTGGCCATCGGGGATTATGAGAAGGCGATCGAAGTAGACCCGAATCTCGGTGAAGCGCACCGCCAGCTTGGCCTCGCCTATCAACGAAAAGGTGAGAAAGCGAAGGCTCAACAGGAATTTGAAGATTATGAGCAAGCCGAAAAAATGGAGACTGCCGAAACGGAACGGCAGCAGAAAGAACGCCAGCAATTTTTGATTATTTTGAAAAAGCAGCCAACAACCGCGCCGCAATAGAAGGCCAGAGCTATTTGTTTTTGCCGGCAACAGGCGAGATGATGCCGCTACCTTCGCGAATGGTCAGAATCTGATTGGCTTTCACCTGCGTGAACTTTTCAATCTTCTGCGTGGTCGGCCACTTCACTTCGATCAAATCCACGGCGGCAGCTTTTCCGATGCCAAAGTGCAGACGCAAGTCGCTTTGCGACATGACGCTTGTGCCGCTATGAACTTCGTCCATTTGCGCGTGTTTGCCGGTGACGACGCGCACGCGGGCCCCGATCGCGGTGCGATTACACTTCGTGCCGATCAATTTTATTTTGATCCAGTTCTGCTTGTTGCCGCCGTCGTTGCGCAGCAGGGAAGGCAAGTCGTTCATATTCAAAATCACGGCGTCGATGTCGCCATCGTTGTCGTAGTCGCCGAAAGCGGCGCCACGGCTTGAGAAACGCTCGCTGATGCCGGGGCCCATCCCGGCGGAAACATCCTTGAAGCGCCCATCTCCCAGATTTTTGTAAACCAGGCGTGGGTTCTTGAAAGTCTGGCCAGTGTCATGCCCCTCGATTTCGGGGTACACATGTCCATTGACCTGCAAAATATCCGGCCAGCCATCGTTGTCGTAATCGATGAAACCGCAGCCCCACGCGACGTACTGGTTGTTGACTCCGATTCCAGAGGCAAACGTGACGTCGTTGAAGGTGCCGTCGCCATTGTTGTGGTAGAGGTTGCAAGTATCATCGGCGAAATTCGTCTTGAAAATATCGAGCCATCCGTCGCAGTCGTAATCAGCCACGCCCACGCCCATGCCAGATTGTTCGTGGCCATTCTCGCTGTAGGCGCAGCCGGCGATGACCGCGATATCCGTGAAGGTTCCGTCGTGATTGTTGTGGTAAAGAATGCTCGGCTCGGAATCCACGGCCACATAAATATCCGGCCAGCCATCGTTGTCGAAATCGTAGGAAACAGGCGTGATCGAAAAACGCGGGCCAGGTTTCAAGATGCCGGACTTTTCCGAAACATCGGTGAAGGTACCGTCTCCATTGTTGTGATAAAGAAGATTCGTATCGCCCGGCAGGCCGCGTGGGCCGCACATCGTGGGGATACCTTTCCACTGGCAAACGGGCGGCGGCGTGGCGGAAGGAGTTTGCTGCGGGTCAAGCTTGATGTAGTGAGCCACAAAAAGATCGAGATACCCGTCGCGGTCATAGTCGAGCCATGTGCAGCCGGAGCCCCAGCGAATTTGCTCATCGTAAACGCCGGCCTTGCGCGTGACGTCGGTAAACGTACCGTCGCCATTGTTGTGAAACAGGATGTTGTGTCCCCAGAAGCAGCAGAAGAGATCGTCCCAGCCGTCGTTGTCGTAGTCGCCGACGCAGACGCCGGTCTGCCAGCCCGTGCGCGCGAGGCCTGATTTTTCGGTGACATCCGTAAACGTTCCGTCGCGATTGTTTTTATACAAATGGGAAGTCGGCGCTTTTCCTGCGGGCCATTCGGTGTTGAAACGCGTTCCGTTGGTCAAATAAATATCCAGCCAGCCATCGTTGTCGTAGTCGAAGAAAGCGAGCCCGCTTCCTTTCGCCTCAATGATGTACTGTTTGCGATCGACACCGCCCCAAACATTTGGAGAATTGAGACCGGCCTCTTTGGCTACGTCAACAAAGACGACGGATGAGGCCGCAAGAGTCGATGGAACACCAGGGTTTGGTGTCAGTGAATGCGGGGCAGGCGCCGCATCGAGCAGCAGGGAGCGTTTCCATTTCCAGAGGGGACTTGTGAGCGCGTCCAGCAATGCGCCGCCAAAAAGAACCGAGGAGGAACCGAGGAAATGCCGGCGCAGGAGATTCATGGGCGATGACTGATCCAGACTTCAGAACGCTTCGTCGCAATACGCGGACGGACGGCGTGAAAATTAATCCGCATATTTGCTGCACCCGTTGTCGTCATCGAGCCGCCGCCTTTGGCGTGATTTTAGGAAACGATCGGGCCACAATTCCCGTGCCTTCTTTTACCGCGATAATTCGATCGACAGGTACGTCCGTCAATTTGTCCACCTGACCGCTCGGCCAAGTAATCTCCAGCGATTCGATTTTAGAGCGTTTTCCAAGACCAAAGAAAATCCGCTGGTCGCTCGCGGACATATAGCCCATGCCGCCTTGGGCCTGCTGCACGTGCACGAACCCTTCGGAAGTAAGCTTCAGCGAAGCGCCTATCCCATCGCGATTTGAACGCGTTCCAACGAGCAGAATCTCCAGCCAGTGATTGAGGTTGCCGCCATCATTGCGCAAGAGCTCCGGATAATCGCCGCGGTTGTTGATGGCGATGTCGATGTCGCCGTTGTTCTCGTAGTCGGCGGTCGCAATACCGCGGCCGGCGATGGGACGCGCAAAATCCGCGCCGAGCGAACCCGATACGTTTTCGAATTGGCCCTTTCCTAAATTCCGGAACATCAAGAGGGGCTCCTTGTACGCCACCTCGGCGTGATAGAGCTGCACATTGTCCAACATTGCGCCATTCAATTGGACGATATCTTCCCAGCCGTCGTTATCGAAATCCAGGAATTTCATGGAGACGCCGCTGAAAAGCATGGCTTTATTGCCGAGGCCGGAGCGATAGGTGTAGTCGTCAAACGTGCCATCGTGATTGTTGTGATAAAGCCGATTCAATTCGAAATCCAGATGTGTGACATAGATGTCCAGCCAGCCGTCGCCGTCAACGTCCGCAGCATCGATGCCCATTCCTGCCTCGTAACGGCCATCTTCGCTTGCGGCCATGCCGGAAACGAGAGAAACGTCCTGAAAGGTGCCGTCGTGCTTGTTCAGAAAAAGAAAATTCGGCCAAGTGTCGTTGGCGATGGCGATGTCCGGCCAGCCGTCCTTGTTGAAATCAGCCAGTACCACTCCCATGCCTTTCGATTCGGGCTTGCCGACGCCGGATGGTTCGCTCACGTCGGTGAATGTTCCGTCGCGATTGTTGTGGTAGAGCTTGGTCTTCTCTCCGTGGTAGTTGTTAGGATTGCAATAGGAGCGATAACCGGGGCGGCGGTCTCCGCACCACAGATTATTCTTGGGGGACCAGTCGATGTAATTCGTGACCACCAGATCGAGCCAGCCGTCCTTGTCGTAGTCAAACCATCCCGCGCTGGTAGACCAGTTGCCCTCATCGGCGACTCCCGCTTTCGCAGTCACATCCGTGAATGTGCCATCCCCATTGTTGTGGTAGAGAATCGCGCGGCCATAGCCGGTCACGTAAAGATCGGGGTATCCGTCATTGTCGTAGTCGCCGACGGCAACGCCCTGGCCGTAATGCCCAATTCCGCCGACGCCAGCCTTTTCCGTAACGTCGGTAAACGTTCCGTCGCCGTTGTTGCGATAAAGCGCGGAACGCAGCGCATGGGCAGGTTTGTAAGCATCCGTCGCGGCGGATTGCACGAAGAAAAGGTCCATCAAGCCGTCCTGATTGTAGTCAAGCCAGCCGACGCCCGTGCCCATCGTTTCGAGGTAATACTTTTCGTCCGTCTGGGTCGAGTCCTGCAGAAAAGTGATCCCCGCTTCTTTTCGAACGTCGGTGAAGCGGACAGTGATCGCCGGAGCTTGTGGTTTAGCAGTTTGCTCAGCGAAAACCCTAGGATGGCGAAAGAATCCTGCGACCGCGCTCAACACCAGAATTGCGCCGCAGATAATTATGAGGAACCGTCGCGTGCCTGACTCCGGTTTTTGGCCCATTCCAAGCTTATCTCGACGGCGTTGATCCCATGCACGGGAAGCAGTTGCCCCCAAAAAGTTTCGATTGCGGAGCGCTTCACGCATTCTAGCCCCCGGCTTCCAAGCGTTCAACCGCAAGTTACAGCGGAGGATATCAAAGCGTTCGGTCCGCGAGCGAGAGCGCCAGCTGAAGCAACTGCGCCCGGGCAGCCATCGGCATCGGTTCGTTTATGGTCGAGGGCACATCCGGCGCTCGAGACAACGCTTCTTCGATGCGATTGATGTCCAAGCCGCCGGCGGCGTTGCTGCCTTTGAAGCGATCCAGCACTTCGCGAGCCTTCGCGATTTCGCCGGTTTGAAAATAAAAAACGCCCAGGGTCGAATAACTTCCGGACCATTCCGGCAACAGGTTCACCGCCCGCTCGAAGTCCTGTTCCGCCTGCGGAGTCTTGCCTTCGAGCACGGAGACAATTCCCAATCCCCAAAAGATTTTTCCGGAGCTGGGAATGCGCGCTAGTCCTTTCTCCAAAGTCTCTTCGGCACCAGTCACATTATTTTCGCGCAACTCGACTAGAGCAAGTGAGAGGTAATACTGATCGTTATCCGGATTTCGGCTGATCGCGTCGCTGAAAATCGCCGAAGCATCGGCAGTATCGCCGAGATGCGATTGAATGTCGCCAAGCAAAGAAAGGAAGGCGCCATCTTGCCGGCCCTGCGCGGAAACCTGTTTGGCAACCTCGAGCGCCTGCGCGTAAGCGCCTTTCCGAAAGTACGCGTCGGCCAGATCGTACCTCAAATCATCGGAGTCCGGATTCGAGCTCAGCGCCGCCTTAAAATGCGATATGGCGTCGTCATACAAACGATAACGCGCCAGTAGCACACCCACGCCAGTCTGCGTTCGATAGTCGCCCGCACTCAACTGATCGAGCTGCGCCACCGCCTTGAGCGCTTCCTCTGATTTTCCAAGCTTCAAGTAAGTCTCCGCCAGCAGATAGAGGTTCTGAGGTTGCTCCGGATTTTTCTGCAGCTGCACGGTGAGATCGGCCAGGTCCTGCTGTGTCCGCGCCTCGCGAGAAAGATTCGAGCGCTCGTCGACGTAGTCAAAAATATGCTGGTAAGGATAAGGCCCCGAGGCAGGATCCTTGGAGAGAGTCTGAAATACTTTCAAATCTCTTTCGGACGCCTCCGTCTGATGAAGACTTTTCTCCACTGTGGCCAGTTTGTAGTACCCGGAAGCTGGATCGCGGCTTACCTTGACATACCTTCGAAGCAGCACCGCGGCTTCTTCGAATCTCTTGTTCGCGATTCGCAGATTCGCGAGTTCCAGCAAGGCCTCGGAAAAATCAGGATTCGCTCGAAGCGCCCGCTGAAACAGTTCTTCGGCTCGCGCTTGATTCCCCTGACGCTCGTCGATGTATCCGATATTGAACAAGCAGGAGGCATCACGGGGGTCGCGCTTGAGCCCGGCCTCAAAATACGCCTTAGCCTTGTCGAAACGCCCGAGACGCCGATAGGAAATTCCCATCAAAGCATAAGATCGCGCGGTTGGGTCCATATCGATCAGTTTTTGGAACTCCTGTATAGCCATTTCCGTCTTGTCTGATTTGAAATAGCTTTCACCCAGCGCAGCGTGAAGATCCGCCCGCTGCGGAGCAATTTTCAACCCCGATTCCAGCAGAGGAATGGCGTCCTCGAAATAATTTTGATTCATGCTGACGCGCGCCAGCAGATAAATGATGTCGGTATTCTGAGGAGCCAGTTTATGGGCGCGAACCAGCGCATCCAGAGCATCCACGGCGCGGTTCTGTTGCTGGTAGACCTGTGCTAACTGGTAGAGCGTTTCGGGCGAATCGGGCTTCAATTTGAGAGCCCGGTTCAAGATGAGTTCCGCTTTGGCACTGTCTCCAGTTCGAAAATAAACCTGCCCGAGGTTATAAAGAATATCGGCCGTTTCCGGTTGCAAAGCGTCTGCCTGTTCCAACTCAAGCTGAGCCGCGCGGTACTGTTTTTGGGAAGCCAGCAAGACGCCGAGGGTGAATTGCAACCGCACGTCAGCTTTACTTTCTGAAGAGAGGTCCGCCGCCGCTTTCAGGCCCTCCGCGGTTCTTCCGGCACGAAAATACGCACGGATCAAATTGAAGCGCGTCGCATTGTCTAACGGATGGACGCGCTGAAAATACACGATTGCTTCCGTGGGCAAATTCCTGGCTAAGAGGACCAGGCCCAAATTATAGTTTCCATCGCGATTGGCAGGCTCCAGACGCAAGGCCTTCCGGAATTCGGTTTCCGCCAGATCGAATTTTTCCTGCGCGACGTATAAGTTCCCAAGATTATTGAGGGTCCCGATCGAGTTCGGCTCGATCTTCAGTGCCTTTTGAAAGGCCTGCAAAGCGCCCGCGTAATCTTTTTTGTTGGTTTCGACAATCCCCAACAGATTGTAAGCCTGCACGTTCGAAGGGTTCCGCTGAAGCTCCTCCTGTATCTTCTCTTTGGCCTGCTCGATGGAACCTTGCCGCAGGAGTTCGCCGGCTTCCAGAAGAAGTGGAGAAGTTTTTGAGGGCTGCGGGGTGTCACGTCGCGTGGGAACGGTCTGCTGCGCAAATCCCCGCGCAGAAACGGAAAATGCGATTAACGCGAAGACAAGGCTGGCCCGCGCTCGGCTGCCAATTCTGCCCGATAGGCGCGAAAATATTACATCGCAAAACATTCCAGGCATTCCCCCGAATGCGCTCTCAAGCAAGCGTGTAAAAATCAATTTAGCATCTCCAGCGCTTGCTGAGCCAACTTGTGCTGCGGCTGCTGGCGCAACAACGCGAGTAATACTTCCTTAGCCTTCTCTTTGTCGTTCAAAACCACGTAAAGCCGGGCCAGGTTGAGATAAGCCTGGTCAAAGTTAGGGGCTACACGGATGCAAGTCTCGAACTTTTCCTTCGCCTCGGGAAAATGTTGTTGTCGCACGAGCAGAACGCCCAAATTGTTCAGCGCGTCCGGATAATCAGGGCGCAACTCCGCGGCTTTCTCCAAGAAACTCGAGGCGCGGTCGAACTGCTGCAGCCGCGCGTAAAGCATTCCTAAACTGTAATTCGTCTCCGGATTTTCAGGCTCGATTTCGAGCGCGCGATTCAGCATTTTTTCCGCTTCGTCGCTCGCTCCTTGCCGCCGGTACAGATTTCCAAGATTGAGCAGCGCAATAACGTAATCCGGCCTAAGTTTCAAACACGTTTGAAAGTCGCGAACGGCTTCGTCGGCCCGGCCTTCCTGGCCCGCAATCATTCCAAGGTTATTCCAAGCCTCCGCATATTCGGGACGCAGCTTCAAAGTCTGTTCGAGGTACCGTCGAGCCTCGGGCAGAGAATTTTTCCGGAGGTAAAGCGTCCCCAAATTGTAATAGGCTTCCGCATCCTCCGGCTTCGCCGCAATGACTTGCTGAAAAGACGCCGCCGCCTGATCAAGATAACCGCGCTGAAACATGGCCACGCCAAATGTAAAATCGTTGCGTTGAAATTCGTCTTGGTAGAGTTTCCCTTCGAAGGGCAGGGCTCGGTGCATTCGGGCAGCGGCATCTCCCGGTACCGATCGAAGGTCCGCTTCAAGAGTCGCAGGATTTACAGGGCCTTGATAAATCTTCACGATCATGCCGCCACTATTGACAAGAAGAGAGGCAGGAAGAGGAAGATCCCTGCGCCGGTCAAACAAATAGCGGTAAATGATGTTGTAAATGCCTGCAACCTCCGCCGTGCCCAGCAAAATCGGGAAGGGAAGTCCTTCCTTCGCCGCGAACGCTCGCACCATCTCGGTATCGCCAGGCTCATCCAGGTTGATGGCCAGGATGCTAAGTCCACTGGATGCGAGAGAAGAACGTTGCCTTTGCAAAACGCGCAACTGTTCGACACAAGCAGGCGCAGCCAGTTTCCAAAAGTGAAGCAACACAATGCCGCCACGAAACGATCGAAGATCGCGCAATTTGCCCGCAAGGTCCGGCAAGGAAAACTCTGGCGCGTTCAAAGGCTCGATAAGCCATGTCTCCGCTGACGCGGGCAAACTCTCCGCTTGGCTGGAATCGCCGGCGAGTGCGTAAGACTTTGGAGCAACCGCAAATGCCTTCGCTGCGAGATCCGCCGAGCCCTCTTCTATTTCGACGTGATGGTTTGCTGCCAGATTCTCGAACACCTGCGTCAACCCGCTGGGCCAGTGAACCGTGGCGCGGATGTTTCCTTCCACGCTTCCAACTCCGAAGAAAAGCTCCTTGGTGTGCTGGCATAAGAATCCCGTGCCGGCTTGCAGATACTTCGTTTGACGATGTCCCCCCGCTTCGACAGTGATGGCCGTCCCGATCGCATCGCGATTGCTTTTTGTACCGCGCAAGCGGAATGCGAGCGAATTTCCGATGCCCTTCATCGCGTTGTGTAGTACGCGCAACTGCGGAGCGTTTCGATTCTTGAGCACGATTTCCAAACGCCCGTCGTGATCCAAATCCGCGAGCGAAAACGAACGGCTGTCCTCGGGGAAATCCAATCCCGCCACGCCCGACACATCCGAAAACGTTCCATCCTGGTTGTTCACGTACAAGACGTTCCTCTCGTAACCGTTCCAGGAAGCATCGGAGCGGATCAATTCATTCACGGCGTTCCAACCGAGCTCGTATTTTTCCGCCGGCGTCGCGCTGGAAGGCGAGTTCGCCACAACTTGCCGCCAAAAAAAACTCGCGATGTTCGCATTTCCGTGTTCCGAAGTCTTGGGACCCGAGATGTACCCGTTGGCGATATACAAATCCGAATAACCGTCGTGGTCGAAGTCCCAGGAGTCCGAACACCACGCCCAGCGGCCTACATCCACACCCGCCGCACGGCTCACGTTTTGAAACTTTCCGTCTCCCTGGTTCCGATAAAGCGAGTTGCCGCTGGCGTGCCGCCGGTAAAGCGCGCGAATATTCTCAGTTTCTTTTTCATGAAAGATCTTCTGTTCCGAAACGCGCTGGCCCGCCGCGGACCACATATTCGAAACATACACGTCCTGCTTACCGTCGTTATCGAAATCGAGCCAGCAGGCGCTCATCCCCGCGCCAACCTCCTCGACACCCGCTTCCCCGGAAACGGCCGTGAACTTCCCGCCACCGTCGTTACGGTAGAGATTGCTGCGGCCAAAGTCGTTGGCCACGTACAAGTCGGGCTTCCCATCGGAGCTGTAGTCGCCCCAGGCACACGCGAAGCTGTAACGGTCGTTGTCCACATTCAATCCGGCCATTTCGGTGCGATCCAGAAAAGTGTGACCACCTTCGTTGTGCACCAAGAAATTTGGAGGTCCATTCCGCGCGTCGAAATAAGGGGCGGGATAGCGATACTGCTCCAGGCCCACGTAGTAGCTGTACAAACAAAAATAGATATCCAAGCGTCCGTCGCCGTCATAGTCGGCTACGGCTGCGTGCGTGAATGTCCCCTGCGGAGCCCGCCCAAATTGAAATGCATCGCGCTTCAACAAAAACTTTCCATTCCCTTGGTTCAGGAATAGCAATGGCCCACTGCCACAAACCACCAGTAGGTCCTGGAGCCCGCTGTTCTCAAAATCCGCGAACAACGCGCACGCCGTGCCGTCCAACACGCCGACTCCGGATTTTTCCGTCACATCCTCGAACGTTCCATCGCCTCGATTGCGATAAAGACGATTCGGAAGTCCCGGTGGCTGACAGACATACAGGTCATCGAATCCGTCGTTGTCGATATCTCCGGCGGCGATGCCATTGTTCCCGTAGATGTCGATTCCGCACGCTCCATCCAGAACGGTGCGCCAGTAATCCACGCCATGAAGCATTTGCTTTTTGTACGATTCCGTTTGCCCCAGCGCTTGAGAAGTAACGTCAACGAAGATCGGCGCGCGCACCTGGCTGAGAGTTTCCTCAGCCGCCTCCCATCGATGCACTCGCCATCCGTTTGCTTCGTCCCTGGACCACTGCGTCAGCCAGTGTCCAACGTGCTGCTCGCGCCCCATGTCCTTCAGCGCCCCCACGAAGTCATAGCGTATTTCAATCTTGAACGTGGCAGAGGAACCCGCGATTTCCTCGATGCCGGTAATCTCAAATTCAGCCGTTTCTACCTCCGAAATCGAGCTGAGATACTTCTTCATCTCTTGAAGGAACCCCTCGCGGCCCAAGGTGACGTCGGTCGCAAACTTTCTTCGCACAACATGGATTCCGTCGCCCGACCGTAAGGTTGAATCCTGCTTGGGGGCCAGCGAACTAGCTTCCAGCGAAGCGTCCAAGAATTTCGCCAGCACTCCGAGAGCGGGCGCCCTTTCCTTAAGAGCTTGGCTCCATTCCTCGAGGGGCCGCATAATTTCAAATGCGTACTTCTCGGTGACATATTCATCGCTACCCGGAAGGGCTTTGCGGAGCACATCCTCCAACGGTGATTTTGCGGGATAGTGAGGAGAAACACGAGAATCGGCGAGGTCAAAGGCAAAATTGTGGCCACCCGGAATTCCTCCGCGAAACGGCCAAGACGAAGCTGCACGGATAGGAGCCGGCAGGAAGAGCAAGGGCGCCCACCGCATCTTCTTCAGAAAGATACGCCTTGAACGCGCACCGTCTTTGTCTTTATAACGCGCCATTCTCGATTGTCCTCGCCTTTCTGGCGTGACATCAAAATGCTAGCACCGAGCTTACACTGCTCCAAAGCGCAACGCTTTGGGAGCGAAGTACGCATAGATGGATGCTGCAACCTTAACCGTACAAAAAATAAAAACGCCGGGGATTTGATCAGAGCTATTCAGTGGGAGCGGGTCCTGAGGATTCTCGCAAAATCAGTTCCGCGGGAATTTGATATTCCTTCCCCTGCGGATTAGCAGAGCAGGAAAGCTCGTGCAAGGCGTCGGCGGCCATTTCGCCCAGCATGTCCCGGTGGATGTCCACGGTCGTCAGAGAGGGGTTGCTGTATTCCGCCAGGCGCGTGTTGTCAAATCCCGTAACCGAAATATCTTGCGGCACCCGGCAACCTCCTTTTAGCAATCCTTTGATCACGCCCACGGCCGTCAGATCGTTCACAGCCATGACGGCAGTAGGCCTGAGCGAAAGTTTGGCGATGCTCAACCCCGCTGCCAAACCGCCTTCGAATCGTAAGTCTCCATGCACCACCGGCCCCGGCTCTAAGCCCAGCTCCTGCATGCATTTTTCATAGGCTTCGAGCCGCGCGAGGTTGGATTTTAGTTTTGGCCGGCCGGCAATGAAAGCGATCCGTCGATGCCCGCATCCGTGCAGGTACTCGACGATTTGTTTGATTCCCGAGAAATAGTCGATCCGCAGTTTGCTCACGTATCCGCGGACGGGAGCGAGGTCGAGGAAAGTGACGGCGATCTTTCTGCGTTCCAGTTCCTTGATCAGGCGCGAGCTGATCTCCGAAGTCATGATGGCCACGCCGCGAACGTTATGCTCCATCATGCGCTGGGCGGCTTCTCGAGTTCTTCGCGGATCGTAATTCGTGTCGCTGAGAATGGCGTCGTACCCCAGCATGCGAGCGCGCGTTTCGAAGCTCTTGATGACTTCGGGAAAGAAAGGGTTGACGATGTCGGAAACGATAATCCCCAGCGTGCGGCTGTCGCGCGAAGCCAGATGACGTGCATGAGCGTTTGGAAAATAGCCGAGTTTTTTTACCGTCAAGAGCACCTGGCGGTGCGTGTGCGAGCCTACCTTGCCGGTTTTGTTCAATACGTTCGAAACCGTCGCGGTGGAAACGCCGGCAGCTTTAGCGACATCACGGATAGTCAGAGACATAGGGGGATTTGCTCAAATTTTCGCAAGCAACTGCGCACGGATTTCCGGCGTTGAAAGGACGCCGTTGTGTATATTAAAAAAAATGCTTGACAATATCCAATGAAATGTGGGAATACATATACAGGTTAAGCGCTTAAGCAGATTGTGCGCTGCTTGAGTTAAGCGGTTCATGTGCTTCAAGGGGTTTGGGGTGCCATACACTATGTTGCGTTGTCCTGGTGGGGTTCGTTCTCCACATTTTAAGTTTGTGGTGGCCCTCCAATTTTCAATTTCAAACAGTCGAGGATCGTTCTGAGCCCCATGGGGGTCGAGCCGCGGGGCTGCAAAATCGGCGTTTGCCGTGCACTTAAGAGTCTAAGGGCTTTGGAGGATAGGCGATGAATGGAAATGCGATTATAAAGCTGGTCGGGCGGGTTTTGCTGGCGATCTTGGGGGTACTTGCAATTACAACATTCAGCGCCCGGCCCCTTTACGCGCAGGTGGATGCCGGCGCGATCCTGGGTGTCGTCACGGACACTTCTGGCGCGCCGATCTCTGGCGCCACCGTCACGATGACGAACGAAGGTACAAGTGCGGCCCTCACGACCACGACGGAGGCCGACGGCTCGTACAAATTCTCACCCGTCAGAATCGGGAGTTACAAACTCAGCGCCACCTTCTCCGGCTTCCAGACGGTTACGCAGAGTGACGTCAGCGTGAACATTGGGCAAAACGTTGTCGCTAACTTCTCCATGAAGCCCGGCAAAGTCACCGAAACCGTCGAGGTCACTGCCGCAGCTCCCGTGCTTCAGTCGCAAGACGCTTCCGTCGGCCAGGTCATCGATTCGCGCAGCATTAATGATCTTCCCCTGAACGGACGGAATTTTACCTTCCTGGCCCAGCTTGCTGCTGGCGTCAATCTCCCTCAAGCTGACACGCGAGGCAACGCGGCTAGCGGCGCTTTTTCGGCCAACGGGAACCGCCCGGCGCAGAACAACTACCTTCTCGACGGTATCGACAACAACTCGGATACGGTGGACTTTCTGAACGGTACGAACTATGTCGTTCTTCCTCCCGTCGATGCCATCCAGGAATTCAAGGTGCAAACCTCTGACTTTAGCGCCGAGTTCGGCCGTTCTGGCGCTGCGGTTCTTAATGCCTCCATCAAATCTGGTACCAACGAGTTTCACGGGGATGTTTGGGAGTTCTTCCGGAACGATAAGCTCGATGCCGCGGACTTCTTTGAAAATTCCGGCGGCGTGCCAAAAGGCGAACTTCGCCAGAATCAGTTCGGATTTACCGCTGGCGGACCTCTCTATATCCCCAAAGTATTTAACGGCAAAAACAAAGTGTTTCTCTTCGGCGACTACCAGGCCCTGCGCCGCGTACAGGGAACGATTCTGACCGGCTCAGTGCCCACCGCGACGGAGCGCACCAGCGGTTACACCAACTTCCAAGACCTCATCCAAGCTCAATCGGGCAGTTCGACCGACGCCTTGGGGCGTTCGATCGCCAACGGAACCATTTTGGATCCTGCTACGACGCGCGCGGTTGTTGAGGGCGGAACTGATCCTGTGACAGGGTTGCCCGTACCGATTCCAATGAATGGTGCCGCCGGGACGACGGAGTTTGTTCGCGATCCATTTGGCTGTGCCGCGACCACGATGGTCGTTTCGCTCGCCAACTGCCCCAGCCTGAACATGATTAATGCCAACCGGCTGGATCCCAATGCCATTGCGCTGTTGAACCTCTATCCGGCGCCGACAAGCAATTCGATAAATTCGTTGTTTTCAAACTTCGCCAATTCGCCAAAGCTTTTTGAGCACAGCAATTCCTTCGATGCCCGCATGGACATCAATTTTAATGAAAAGAACCAGTTGTTTTACCGGTTCAGCTTGGTAGATGACCCGCAATTTATTCCTGGTATTTTCGGAGGTGAGGCGGACGGTGGCGGATTCCAGCAGGGAACTCAGACGGCCATCGCGGAGCAGAGCGCGCTCGGCTACACGCACACCTTCTCTCCAACCTTGATTAACGAACTGCGTGCCGGACTCAATTACCTTCACACGTCTCGTTATTCGCCGGACGCCAACGATCTGACGAACCTTCCCGGCAACTTTGGCATACAGGGTGTCCCTCAGGAATCGTTGAACGGAGGACTTCCCGCGTTCGGAATCAACGGCCTGTCCACCTTGGGCAGTAACGCGTTCCTGCCTTCGAACGAAGTCACTTCCACGTTCCAGCTGACCGACGACGTCACGAAGATCTATGGCAAGCACACCTTCAAGATGGGTATTGAGTGGCAGCACGTGAAGTTCTCAACATTGCAGCCGCCTTGGTCGCGCGGAGAATATGATTACAACGGCGACTACACGGAAATTCCCAACATTGATTCGGGCAGCACCGGTCGAGCGGACTTCCTGCTGACGCCGACGGCTTCGAGTGTGCCAGGCGGGGTGGATTTCGTCGGAGGCGCAAGCAACATCGATTTGTCCAACATCTCTCTAACTGACAATGGCAAAGACTACTACGGAGGTTACTTCAACGACGATTGGAAGGTCACTCGTAAACTGACCGTGAACCTCGGTCTGCGCTACGATTATTTCGGCTTGGTGTTCGAGCACCACGGCAACCAGGCTAATTTCATCCCAGCTGGCGGGCCATTTGGCGGGCCGGCATATTTGTTGCCCGCTTCGACGTCGTGCACCCCCGGGACCGATCTCTCGACGAGCTTCACTAGCTTGCTGAACACGGACGGTATCGCGTGCGAGAGCACAAATTCAGAAGGTAAGGGACTCGGACACTCGCAGAACAACAATTTTGCTCCGCGCGTGGGTCTCGCTTACCAAATTAGTCCAAAGCTTGTTCTTCGCACCGGCTTTGGTATGTTCTACAACGGCTTTGAAAACCGCGGGTTCTCACCAAATCTTGGGGAAAACTATCCTTTCCAGTTCAATTTCACGTTCTCCTCGCCAAACGATACAACCCCCATCACCTTCCCGGGTTGCACGGCTGCGGGCCCGGGAAATTCCGCAACGTTTGAGACCGGGTTTGCTTGCACTCCGTTAAGCCCGCTGTTGGTCAACGCCAGCGGCTTGGCGTTGCGCGGGATTCAATTCAACTACGACACTCCCTATACGATGTCCGGCAATCTTACCCTTCAATACCAACTGACGCCGACGCTGTCGATTCAAGCCGGTTATGTCACGACGCTGGCGCGGCATTTGGAGTCTTTTCCAAATGCGAACAATCCCATTTCCATCGCGCCTCCCGGCACGCCAGAAAGCACTCTCGTGCCGTTTCCCGATTTCGGATTCGGTGGCAGCTATGCTGCCACTGCGGGGATGAGCGCTTATCATTCTCTACAAACTAAGGTAGAAAAACAGTTTGGGAATGGGCTGAACTTCCTCTTCACCTACACCTGGTCCAAGACGATGTCCGATGCCGGCGACTTGCTCAACGGAGGGTCCGTGGCTGGCTTCCGCGCGCCTGATGTTCCTGGGCTGGGAATGGCGTTCGACTATGGTCTGGCGGATTTCGATGTCCGGAATGTCTTCCACTTTAGCGGCGGCTATGAGTTGCCGTTCGGCAAGGGCAAGCGTTTCGCGTCCGACGCGAATGGAGCCGAGGACAAACTCATCGGAGGATGGAGCCTGAATTGGAGTTCCACATTCCAGGGTGGTCAGCCGATTTCTCTTGGTTGCCCGACCAGTACGGCAGCGAGCGGTCTCGGTTGCGGTGCTCTTTTCACGGGGCAACCGCTTGACCTCGGACTTCACAATGATGCACACGGCCTCTTGAGCTGGTTCGGCAATCCGGCAGCGTTTACCGATCCGGCCGTTTGCACCGTGGGAGGCAGCGCCTCCTGCCTTGGTGGCATCACCCAGGTTCCTGGACCGGGATTCCACCGGCTGGACTTTTCACTCTTCAAGCAGATTCCGCTCAACGAGCGCTTCCGCATGGAGTTCCGTGCTGAGATCTTCAACATTTTCAATCACCCGAACTTCAACTCCCCGGGTTTTGGCGGGAATGGTGTCGTCGCTATCTCCGGGTCGACCAATTTCATCAATCCCTCAACCTTCGGGGAAATCGGGTCCACGCGCGATGCCCCTTACGATCCGCGGCAGGTCCAGTTTGCTTTGAAGCTGTATTTCTAGTTTTGCCACACACCTCCCCGTGGAGCGCTCGTCGAGGGCGCTCCGCGGGGAACCCTTTTTTGCCCGCTCTTTGCCTGACTCCTTGTGCGGTGATAACCTAGGATCGTCGTGCTCATCGGAAGCCGTTCTACCAAGCCTGTTCTCTCCCTCCTTTTGGCGTGTGCGTTCGTTGTGCCTGCCCTTGTCGGCCAGGACAAAAGCTTGGATCGCGAATTCCAGGCGGCCGTCGCTCAGTATGACTCGGGCAAGTACCCCGAAGCCGTTGTAAAGCTGCAGGATTTGCTGCACCAGGTCCCGGAGAGTTTTGAGGTTCACGAACTGCTTGGTCTTGTCTACTCCGCGCAGTCCGACGACGCCAGCGCGAGCCCGCACCTCGAGAAAGCCGTCCAGCTGAATCCCAATTCCGCTGCGGCGCGGACCAATCTGGCCGCCAATCTCGTGCGACTGGGAAAGATCGATCGTGCCGGCGAGCAGTTCAGTAAGGCCGCTGAACTCGATCCGAAGAGTTACGACACGAATCACAATCTGGGGGAATTTTACGTCCAATCAAAGAAAATCAAGGAAGCAGTTCCGTATCTTGATCGCGCGCAGCGCATCGAACCGTCTTCTTACGACAATGGCTATGATTTGTCTCTCGCGTATCTCGTCACCGGCCGTCTGGCGGACGCACGTGGACAAATCCAGGAACTCTTGAAGCAGAAAGACACAGCCGAACTGCACAACTTGCTCGGCGCCGTGGAGGAGCAGGACGGAAAATTCGTACAAGCCGCTAACGAATACGAACTTGCAGCACACGCCGATCCGAGCGAGAGCAATCTGTTCGATTGGGGGAGCGAACTTCTGCTGCACAGGACGCTTGGACCCGCGGTCGAAGTTTTCCAGGACGCCGCCAAGCGCTACCCGGCGTCTCCGCGGATTGCGATCGGATTAGGAATGGCGCTTTACGCACACGGCAACTACGACGATGCGGTCAAATCACTGCTCCGAGCAGCGGATTTGAACCCCTCCGATCCCAGCTGCTATCTTTTCTTGTCCAGGGCCTACTATAGTTCGCCGAGCCAAGCTGACGATGTCGTCCAGCGATTTCGCCGTTTTTCGGAACTCCAACCGCGAAATGCCCAAGCCCTCTACTACTACGCGATGAGTTTGTGGAAAGGGAAGCGTGCTGAAGATCCAAGCCTCGATCTCAGCCAGATCGAGTCACTGCTCAAAAATTCTCTTGCGCTCGACCCCAAGCTCGCCGATGCGCACTTACAGTTGGGCAATCTCTACTCCGACCAGCGCAAATATACCGAAGCCATTCCGGAATATTTGGGCGCACTGGAATTGAATCCCGATCTCGCCGACGCCCATTACCGCTTGGGACAAGCTTATGTCCGGACCGGGCAAAAGGAGGCCGCTCAGGCGCAACTTCAGGTCTATCAAAAGATGAACGAGCAGCATCTGGCGGACCTCGAAAAGCAGAGAGCCGAGGTTCGGCAATTTGTCTTTGCAGCGAAAGACAGCCCTTCAGCAAAACCATGAAGTTTGGGAGGCATAGGGCAAAGCATGAGGGCTTGGCAGGGTGAAGGCCAGAAGGAAGGAGTGAACGAAAGAATGACGGAATTATTTAACCAGATGGTTAAATACAAACGAATTTTGGGATTATCGCCAAATCGAAAGACGGGCGAAAAAGGGCAGGAGAGGGCGTCCCTGACGCAATTGCTTGACTTCGCTGGAGGCACGGGGTAACTTACGCTAAGCGTTGCGTTTACAATGACCTACCTCTTACCAACCCGGGCTAAAACAGGGCAAATTTCGAGCAACACGTCTATGTTGGGCGGGGCAGATCCGGGGGCCAGCCCTCGGGAAATGGCCCGTCAACTGGCTTTTACGCGCCGCGAGTTTCTGCGAAGCGCCGCTGGTGTCTCCCTGGGAGGCGCGTTGCTCGGCTCCGGGCTAGCAGCCAAAACGGGAATTCCTGAAAAGAAAAAGAAGGTGGTGGTCATCACTTTTGGCGGTGGCGCCCGGGACCAGGAAACGTTTGCGCCGGAAGGGCAAGAAAATATCCCGCACATGATGCGGGAACTCATCCCGCAAGCTTCGTTTTTCACGCAAGTCGTCAATCGCGGGATACTCGGACATTACGTTGCGACGGCAAGCCTGGCAACCGGCGTGTATGAAACCTTCAACAATTTTGCGGCTGTTCCCCCGCAACATCCCACGGCATTCGAATATTTCCGAAAAGATTTGAAACGCCCTTCGGCTGATGCATGGGTGGTAGCGCCAAGCAACGGCTTCAACCGGATTGGTGAAAGCAATTATCGTTCGTACGGCCCGGGTCTGGGAGCGAGAGTAATTTTGCCTAAGCACCTTTTGGCCGCAGCAAATGCCGGAGGCGGCGGGGATTACGATCATTTGCTGCGCGACAACTACGAGACGCCATTTTTCACTCCGGAGTTAGGCGGCAGCGAATTTGAATTACAGCAACTAGAAATGTTACTGAAACTTTCCGTGGACGACTTCAAGAAACACGCGAACACGCTCTCGAGTCCAGATGAGCTTTCCGTTTACATCGCGCGCCAGTTGATGCATCAACTGGCTCCCAGCCTCCTGTGGATCACCATGCATGACATCGATATCGCGCATGCCGGAGCCTATTCGCTCTATATCGAAGGCATTCGCCGCACCGATCGGCTTTGCGCTGAGTTGTGGAAGGCCATTCAGAGCGAGCCGGAATACGCGGGCAACACGACTGTTTTCATCTTGCCGGACTTTGGCCGGGATTCCGACGAGGACTCCGGCGGCAACGGATTCCAGCATCACCGCACGGGCGATGCGCTATCGCGCACCACCTGGATGCTAGCGATGGGCCCCGGCGTTCGTGAAGGAGTTGTTTTCGATCACCCGTTGCAATCCACCGACCTTGTGCCAACGCTCGGAGCGATCCTTGGATTTTCGCCGACGCAGGCGCAAGGCAAGCCAATCGCCGAGCTCGTGTAATTCCATGTTTCCCACCGACCTCAAGCCCGAACAATTCAACGGCTATCCGCCGGAAGCAAAAAAACTCGTCACGAGCGATCTTGCCGCGCTACAAAGGCTGCCGCTGAGCTTCGTGCCGAGTTTACTGCGGGAGGTCATAGACTACGATTTCAAGTTTCCCGTCGAGCGCAGAGCGCTGGAAAGGGAACTGGGGAATTTGAACTCGCTTTCGGCGGAGCAAACAAAAGAATGGTTCCAAGGGTTTGCGCGAATTCAACTCTCCCCGGAGATTGAACAATCGGATTGGGTCAACCAGCCGGCGCAATTTGTCGAACAACTCTCGGCGCACCTGTGGGCGACGCACCAGTTGGATGCTTTTCGAGCGGCGGCGCTCGCGTACGCAGACCGATTGCGCGCAGCAATGCCTCCCGAACCGCCGGCGATACCCAGACTAGGAATCACCATCGTGGGCCAAGGCGTGTCTACGCCGGACGAACCATTATTTCGGAAGCTGCGCCCGCACGGGACGTATTTCAGCCATGTTGAGCCTGAAAATGGATTGAAGGTGCTGCTGGACGCGGTTGCCGCCCGAGCCAAAGCACATCCTGTTGAATACGGCCACTGGTACATCGATGGCGGCCAGCAGGCGGAGCACGATGCGGCTCTCACCTCCGTTTCCTACAACGCGCTGGGGCCGGCTCGCGCGGCGTTGTCGAGCAAGATAAAATCCGAAATCGAAAGGCCCGGGATGGGGCCGGAGGCGCTGCGTACGCTTCTTGCCCAGATGCATCCTGCGGATCTGGGTCTTGGCGGAGAGAAGAAAGCAGGGAATCAGGGTGCGGACAATATAGGAAACGCCGTGCTCGATCGCTTTCAAGTGAAACTGCTGACGGAGGGCTCCGGCACGCAGATTTTCAGCACAACTTTCGCGCAGTGGGCGGCGCGTGAAGCACTGCGGCGCGCTCAGCCAGTCACGCTGTTGGTTCGCTACGCTCCGCGGCAACGGCAGAAGCCCATGAACGCGATGCTCTCGGCAAGCGATGAGCGGCTGGAACTCGATCCCATGGGTTCACTCATCGATGGGGATATGGGAGCGTATTACAACTGGTTGAATCAACAGCGGCTGACGGGAGCGGAGCAGTCATCGTTTCTGGTGTGGTTTGAGAATCACGGGGACGCGCTGATTATTGGCCCCTCGACGCCGCGCGGAACGGAATCGAGCTCGCCAGCCGATCTTCAAAAGTTGCTGTCGTGGATGAGCTAAAGAATTTTAGAAGATTATGTGCGGGATTGAGCGTGAAATTTTATGACTAAACTTTCGCGGCGTTCGATCTTGAAGACTGCTCTTTCGGGAGTGACTATGGCTTCTCTTCCATCGATGGCCTGGCCGAAGCAAGAAGCTCCCATCGCGCGCAGAGGCCGGATACAGCAATCGGTCTCGCGGTGGTGCTACGAGAAGATTCCGCTCGAGGAACTCTGTGCTTACGCGGCGAAAATTGGTCTGAAGGCCGTCGATCTTTTGAACCCCGATGAATACGAAGTACCTGGCCGTTATGGCCTGGTGTGCAGCATGGGTTACGCAGGAGGCGGTGAGATTGCCAGCGCGCTGAACCGCATCGAGAACCACGCGCGGATCGAGGAAGGTTTTCGAAAATACATTCCGCTGGCGGCGAAGGCGGGCGTGCCCAATGTGATCACGTTTTCGGGGAACCGCGCCGGGATGTCCGACGAAGAGGGAGCCAAAAACACGATTGCGGGGCTCAATCGAGTGAGAAAAATTGCCGAAGACCACGGCGTCAACATCTGCATGGAATTGCTGAATAGCAAGATCAATCACAAGGATTATATGTGCGACCGCACCGCGTGGGGAGTGCAAGTGGTGCAAGCTGTGAACTCACCACGAGTCAAGCTGTTGTATGACATCTACCACATGCAGATTATGGAAGGAGACTTGATCCGTACCATTCAAGAAAATATCCAATGGCTTGGCCATTTCCACACGGGAGGCGTTCCCGGACGACATGAGCTGGACGACACGCAGGAAGTACAGTGGGATGGCGTGATGCGCGGGATCGCCGCGACGAATTTCCATGGCTATGTGGCGCATGAGTTCGTGCCCGCGCGTGATCCGCTTACCTCATTGAGGCAAGCGGCAGACTTGTGCGATGTCTGACGCAGGTGCGCAGGGCACAATACAGACTAACTGCAACAGATAAGCTTCTTCATTTTACGTCCTCCTTGTTTCTCTAAGGCGCCCAGCTACACATTGAATTTGAGGCGTCTGCGAATGCTTTTGGTATCAGCTCGCCGGTGGATCTAAATTTCAATGTTGGATAAGCCCGACTCGCGACTCCAGCGAAATTTACTCGGCCCTACCGGATTCATAGGATACCGAGCCCAGTCTTCTAGACGGATACTGTTAATGCGGGGAGGCCAGCGCGCGTGGATGAAGATCAAACAGTCGAGGGCCCTGCTGGCGGCCATGAGCTAAGTCGTCAAAGTATTCCGCAGCTGAAGAATGTCCACTTGAGAAGGAGTCATTCGCGGGTGGAGGCGTCAGTGAACGTGTATATATTTTGGTCCTCTGACGGGCGTGAGGATGTAGCGATCGTGAAGAATCTGAGTTTTAGTGGACTATTCATTGAAACAGAAAAATCCAAAGATCCGGGAGACGCGGCCGAGCTCCATTTTCTCGTTCAAGAAGGCCAGATCCGAGCCGACGCAGTGGTGCGACGCGCAAAACCTGGCTACGGGTTGGGGCTGAGACTCATGGCGGTGCATAATGATGATCGCTGCCGCCTGGCGGAACTGATGAAAAGGCTGAGGCGCGTGGCCTGAAAGGTTGAGGTTTCCATTCCAATGCGGAATATCGGATAGCTGTAGAAGTTCGAGACCCAACTGCAACCCAACGTCACAGTTATGTAAAACCAGCAGTCCGCGTGCTCACCAGCGCAGATAACCTTTGCATTCTTTGCCGACTCAGAAGAACGTACTCTCGCCAACTTGGTCTATTGGATTTTCCTGAACGTGCAATGCATTTCCTCGCGAGCGCCACGGATGAGGCTCAGCTCGATGTCTGTGGGGCACCATGGACTCCGTATTACGTCAAACGCCCCGCGGCGTGTCGCGTCCATGTAGAGCTCCCACTCTCCATTTCTAGTCAGCACGACGATCGGCGGCGGAGTTCTGCCCGAGTCTTTCAAAACCAGGAGGTCCGCATAGCCGCCATCCGGTAGTCGCTCATCGCAGAAGACGAGATGAGGACGTTGGAGCGATAGTACTTGCTCGGCCTGATTCAACGTGGAACAAGGGATTACTTGAACCGAGAGTGCTTCCAAGGTTTTGGTTACCGATCGGCGGCCCTCGAGATCGGCGGAGACTACCAGAACCGTAAGGGCGTCCGGCATTCTAGTTTCATAAGGTGTCGATCTCTCGGGGCTGTGACCTGCGGACTTATGCATGGAAGGGTTCATGTCGACATTCACCTCGCACCTTAATTTCCTACGGCGAAATGGAGAAGCTCGGGAAGAATAGTCATAGAAGATTCCTACTTCGGCGTCAATACAGCATTCCACGTAGAATCAGCTAGTACCCCATCGGACCGTTACCGAATCGAGACTCCGACCGCGATCGCTGCCGAAACTGCTGATATCAATGTAAATGTCTCATTCACATGGGCTTAAGGAATTCCTGGAACCAAGGAGAAGAGGATACGGGTGCGCCTCAACTCAGTCGCACCGTCCACAATGCCGGTGAAGTAGCCGAATTTGTTCCGCTCGGCGGGGCTATACAGTAAAAACTGTAGAGAATACCTACAGTACTTATGCTAAGTAATCTCTCTTGATTTGATTCCAAAATTCTACGGGGTGTTGCTTTTGTTGGCAGCCAACTCCGCCTTTAATTAGGCCTTGAATTCTGCAGGGGAGAATTCTAAGAAGTGCCGAAGACGGAGAAGTTCATCTGCTTAGACGAGCCATTTTAATGCGATTTTGGAGATGAGCATGAAGAGAATAGAACGAAACTCATCGAATGCAAGCGCAACAACGCATCCCCCCGCTGAACCGGGCAGCAACGGCGCCGGCAATGTCGTGGCCGAGATTTCAGCAAACGAATTGAATTTGGTTCTTTCCAGCTTACTGACCATGCGCGACGGAGATTTCTCTGTGCGCCTTCCCGGGACTTGGACGGGTCTGTCTGGGAAGCTTGCGGACACCTTTAATGACATTGTGGGTTCAAACCAGCAAATAGCACACGAGTTAAAGCGGATCGGTCAAGTGGTGGGCAAGGAGGGAAAAACTCGGGAGCGATCCCAATTTCATCAGCCAAAGGGCGCTTGGGGAGAGATGGAGGTATCCATCAATACGCTTGTGGATGACTTGCTGCAGCCGACCACTGAAGTCACACGGGCGATTGCAGCCGTAGCGCAAGGAAACCTGACGCAAACGGTTAGGCTGGACGTGGATGGCCGGCCGCTCGAAGGAGAATTTCTGCGTTCCGCAACAATCGTCAACACTATGATCCAGCAGCTTGGTGTTTTTACTGCTGAAGTAACTCGCGTCGCTCGCGAAGTTGGCACTGACGGAAAACTCGGCGGCCAAGCTCAAGTGCCCGGTGTCGCCGGGACTTGGAAAGACCTGACCGACTCCGTGAATTCGATGGCTAGCAACTTGACCGGGCAGGTGCGTAACATCGCCGAAGTGGCGACGGCCGTTGCCAGCGGTGATCTCTCTCGCAAGATCACGGTTGACGTCCGCGGAGAGATTTTGCAGCTCAAGGAGGCCATCAACACGATGGTCGATCAGTTGCGGTCCTTCGCTTCCGAAGTGACGCGTGTTGCCCGCGAGGTTGGCACGGACGGCAAACTCGGAGGCCAAGCGGTTGTGCCCGGCGTCGCAGGCACATGGAAAGACCTCACGGACTCGGTCAATGCGATGGCTGGCAACCTCACGGCGCAGGTTCGCAATATTGCGGAAGTTACGACGGCGGTGGCGCGAGGCGATTTGTCGCGCAAGATCACCGTGGATGTAAAGGGGGAGATTCTTGAATTGAAAGATACCATCAACACGATGGTGGACCAACTTAACGCGTTCGCTGGTGAAGTTACGCGCGTGGCTCGCGAAGTGGGCACCGAGGGCAAGCTGGGAGGCCAAGCGCAGGTGCCGGGCGTGGGTGGTACGTGGAAAGATCTGACTGACAACGTAAATTTCATGGCCAGCAACCTGACTGGACAAGTGCGAAACATTGCCGAGGTGGCTACGGCAATCGCCAGCGGCGATCTTTCCCGCAAGATCACTGTGGACGTTCGCGGAGAAATCCTGCAGCTCAAAGAAACGCTCAACACCATGGTGGACCAACTCAATCGGTTCGCGGGTGAAGTGACGCGCGTGGCTCGCGAAGTGGGTAGCGAAGGCCGGCTGGGAGGACAAGCCAACGTCCCGGGCGTTGCGGGCACCTGGAAGGACCTCACGGACTCGGTCAATTCGATGGCGGGAAACCTGACTGGCCAGGTGCGCAACATTGCGGAAGTTACGACAGCGGTGGCGCGCGGCGATTTGTCGCGCAAGATTACCGTAGACGTGAAGGGCGAGATTCTGGAATTGAAAAACACCATCAATACGATGGTGGACCAGCTAAACGCCTTTGCTGCCGAAGTCACGCGCGTGGCGCGCGAGGTTGGAACGGAAGGGAAGTTGGGAGGGCAGGCACAGGTTCCTGGCGTAGGAGGTACGTGGAAAGACCTCACCGACAACGTGAATTTCATGGCCAGCAACCTCACCGGCCAAGTCCGCAATATTGCGGAGGTTGCCACCGCGGTCGCGCGCGGCGACCTCTCCCGCAAAATCACCGTGGACGTTAGAGGCGAAATCCTCGAACTCAAGGACACGCTCAACACGATGGTGGATCAGTTGCGTGCGTTCGCATCGGAAGTAACGCGCGTCGCGCGCGAAGTTGGCAGCGAAGGCCGGCTCGGCGGGCAGGCGCAAGTTCCCGGTGTGGCAGGTACCTGGAAAGACCTCACGGACTCCGTCAATTCCATGGCCAGCAATCTGACGGGCCAGGTGCGCAACATCGCTGAAGTTGCGACGGCGATTGCCAGTGGCGACCTCTCAAAGAAAATTACGGTCAATGTGAGCGGCGAAATTCTGCTGCTCAAAGAAACCATTAACACGATGGTGGACCAGCTCAACGCGTTCGCCGGCGAAGTGACTCGCGTCGCGCGCGAAGTAGGCAGCGAAGGCCGCCTCGGGGGACAGGCTAACGTTCCGGGCGTTGCCGGCACTTGGAAGGACTTAACAGACTCGGTCAATTCGATGGCTGGAAACCTGACCGGCCAGGTGCGAAACATCGCGGAAGTCACGACAGCGGTAGCGCGAGGCGATTTGTCCCGCAAGATCACGGTGGACGTGAAGGGTGAGATTCTCGAGTTAAAGGACACGATTAACACGATGGTGGACCAGCTCAACGCGTTTGCCGGCGAAGTTACCCGCGTGGCCCGCGAAGTTGGCACGGACGGCAAACTCGGCGGTCAAGCCCAAGTCTCTGGCGTGGCCGGTACTTGGAAAGATTTGACCGACAACGTAAACGTCATGGCTGCCAATCTTACTGAACAGGTGAGAGGCATCGTCAAAGTCGTGACCGCTGTAGCAAACGGCGAGCTCACGAAGAAACTCACCGTGAATGCCAAAGGCGAAGTTGCCGCATTGGCCGAGACCATCAACAACATGACCGATACGCTGGCCACTTTTGCCGATCAGGTGACGACAGTTGCCCGCGAAGTGGGAGTCGAGGGGCGCCTTGGCGGGCAAGCTAACGTGCCTGGAGCCGCGGGCACTTGGAAAGATCTTACCGGCAACGTAAATCTGCTTGCAGACAACCTGACCAACCAGGTTCGGGCCATTGCGGAAGTCACAACGGCCGTAACCAAAGGAGATCTCACACGTTCCATTCAGGTGGAGGCAAGCGGAGAAGTAGCCGAACTCAAAGATTACATCAACACCATGATCGACAATTTGCGGCTAACCACGGACCGTAATAAGGAACAAGATTGGCTGAAAACCAATCTCGCGCGGTTCACGGGCATGTTACAGGGCCAGCGTGATCTCGCCACCGTGGGGCGCATGATGTTGTCCGAACTCGCACCGCTCGTCAATGCCCAGCAAGGCGTGATCTATCAAATGGAGACAGACGAATCGGCTGAAATGATGCTGCTGTCGGCTTATGCCGATGACGCGCCTGAGGGACATGCGCGTCAGCTGCGAGTTGGCGAAGGACTCGTAGGCCAGTGCGCAGCGGAGAAACGCCGCATGCTCATCACGGAAGTTCCGCCACACGCTGTTCCCATTCGTTCCGGATTATTCAAGGCCGTGCCGCTAAACGTGATCGTGCTTCCCGTTCTTTTTGAGGATCGCGTGAAAGCGGTCATCGAGCTGGCTTCATTGAGCACATTTACAGCCTCCCATCTCGCTTTTCTCGAACAGTTGACAGCCAGCATCGGCATTGTGCTAAACAGCATCGAGGCCACGATGCAGACCGAAGGCCTCTTAAAACAATCTCAGCAGTTGGCTACCGAACTTCAAACTCAGCAGAAGGAGCTACAGCAGACCAACGAGCAGCTTGCTCAAAAAGCCCAGCAACTTGCTGAGCAAAACGTGGAAGTGGAACGTAAGAACCAGGAAATCGACCAGGCCCGCCGCGCCGTTGAAGAAAAAGCCAAAGAACTGGCTCTCACTTCCAAATACAAATCAGAATTCCTCGCCAACATGTCCCACGAACTGCGCACTCCGCTCAACAGTATTCTCGTCTTGGGCCAGCAGTTAACTGATAATCCTGACGGTAACTTGACGGGCAAACAGGTTGAGTTTGCCCGCACCATTCATGGGGCCGGCACGGACTTGTTGAATCTCATTACCGACATTCTCGATCTCTCCAAGATTGAGTCGGGAACCGTTTCCGTTCAGGCTGAAGAGGTTTTCTTTGCAAGTTTGCTGGACATGATGGCTCGACCCTTCCGCCATGAGGCGGAGAATCGCCGCTTTACGTTCGAGTTGACGACGGATCCGCGATTGAGCCGTAGCCTTGTCACCGATTCGAAGCGGTTGCAGCAGGTACTCAAGAATCTGCTCTCGAACGCATTTAAGTTCACCGAACAGGGCAGCGTGCGGCTGTCTGTGTTCCTGGCCGAGCGCGGCTGGAGTGATGACCATGCCGTTCTGCGAGCAGCACCAGCCGTCATTGCCTTCCAGGTAGAAGACACTGGCATCGGCATTCCGCCCGAAAAACAGCGCATTATTTTCGAAGCTTTCCAGCAGGCCGACGCGGGTACTAGTCGTAAATATGGCGGCACGGGACTCGGACTGGCCATCAGCCGTGAACTGGCCAGTTTGCTGGGTGGGGAGATTCAACTTCGTAGCGAGCTGGGAAAGGGCAGCACGTTTACCCTCTACCTTCCGCAAACCTACGTGGGACCGTCGACAGGTGTCAATGTGTTGGAAATGAGAACCGCCCCGATTAAGGCGCCGCAGCTTATTCCTGCGGTCGCAACTGAGCATCGCATCGAGCCCATAGACGATGATCGTGCAAACCTGCACGAAACCGACACCGTTCTGCTGGTTGTTGAGGATGACCCGCACTACGCTCGCTTGCTGCGCGATTTGGCGCGCGACAGGGGATTCAAAGTTCTGGTTGCCACGCGAGGTGCTGAGGCGCTGGCCCTGGTACGAGAGTTCCACCCAATGGCCGTTTCCTTGGACGTCTTTCTGCCAGATATGTTGGGCTGGACTGTACTCAATCATCTGAAGCAGGATCCGGCGATGCGTCACATTCCCGTGCAAATTCTGACGATGGATGAGGACAGACAACACGGGCTCTCGCGTGGCGCATTTTCATTTGTTCAGAAACCAACGACGCCCGATGAACTCAAAACAGCATTCTCAAGAATCAAGGAATACGCAGCGCCACACCTCAAGCGTTTGCTGGTTGTGGAAGACAACCTTGGCGAACAGCTGAGTATTCGAGAGCTTCTGGGGCATAACGATATTCAGGTCACTATCGCCGCGACTGGCAAAGAGGCGCTTGCCGCCATTGCCGAGCAGCCTTTTGACTGCATGGTGCTTGACCTCCGTCTGCCCGACATGACCGGCTTTGATGTTTTGGAGCGCCTGCGCGATACACCATCCCTAGGGGACTTGCCGGTAGTTGTGTTCACGGGCAAAGACCTATCCCCAGAGGAAGATGCCCGGTTGCATATGTTGGCCCGCAGCGTAGTCGTAAAGGGCGTTGAGTCGCCGGAGCGGCTTTTGGACGAGACGGCGCTATTCTTGCATCGCGTCGTCGCCGACCTTCCTCCAGAAAAACAGCAAATGCTGGACCGCTTGCACCGTTCGGATGACGCACTGGTAGGAAAGAAGGTTCTTGTTGTGGATGATGACGTCCGCAATATCTTTGCTCTAAGCAGCGTGCTCGAGCGCCGCGGAATGACCGTCCTTACTGCGGGTACGGGCCGCGAAGCGATCGAAACCCTCACTTTAACTTCTGATGTTGCGATTGTCCTCATGGATATCATGATGCCGGAGATGGATGGGTATGAAACCATGCAGGTCATCCGGCAAAATCCGGCATTTCGGCGCCTTCCGATCATCGCTCTCACGGCGAAAGCAATGAAAGGGGATCGGGAGAAGTGTCTTGAGGCGGGCGCGTCTGAATACCTGGCAAAGCCGGTGAATACGGAACAGTTGCTGTCGGGATTACGGATGTGGCTCCATCGGTAAGTTTTATTTTCTGGCATCAGTTGCGATAGTTGCCGATGAGCATGCGTAAGGGTAAGCTCATCGCTTGCGAGGGCTAGTCAATGGGCGTGCACGAAAAAGTGAACATACTCATGGTCGACGATCAGATTGGCAAGCTGCTCAGCTATGAAGTTATTCTTGCTGACCTAGGTGAGAACCTGATCAAAGCCCAGTCAGGGAAGGAGGCTCTCGACCATCTGCTGAAGTCAGATATCGCGGTGATCCTTCTGGACGTCAGCATGCCGGAACTGGATGGTTTTGAGCTTGCGGAAATGATCCGCCAGCATCCGCGCTTTCATAGAACACCAATCATTTTCATTTCAGCAGTGCTTTTGACGGACGTGGACCGGCTTCGGGGATACGAACGTGGTGCGGTGGACTACATTTCCGTCCCGGTCATCCCGGAATTGTTGCGAGCGAAGGTCAGTGTATTTGTCGATTTGCATCGCAAGACGCGGCAATTGGAAATTCTGAACCTCGAGTTGCGCCGCCTTTCCAGCAGTCTCATCGCAGCGCAGGATCAGGAGCGGCGACGCATCGCCAGAGATCTGCATGATGGTTTGGGCCAAGAGCTCAGCGGTGCAAAGATGATGGTGGATTGCATCCAGATGCAAAATCAGTCAGTCGAGTGGAAAGAACAGGCTGCAGCAGAGGCCAGCGCATTGATCAATCAAGCGATCCAGCAAGTTCGCAGCATTTCGCATCTCTTGCATCCTCCCATGCTTGACGAAATCGGCCTTCAGTCCTCTCTTCGTTGGTTTTTGGATGGACTGACCAAGCGAAGTGGGCTCGAAACCTCATTGGAAGTACAACCGGAAGATTTTCCGCGCTTCGGATCAGAATTGGAAACCACCATATTCCGAATCGTTCAAGAGGCGCTTACCAATGTGTTCCGGCACGCCGAGGCGAAAAGAGCCCGTCTTAATTTGGCGGTAAGAGAGGGCCAAATAATAATTAGGGTATACGACGATGGGAAGGGCATTCCGGACTCCATTGCAGATTTTGAAGTGGACAAACTTGGTGTTGGCATAGCGGGAATGAGGCAACGCGTCCAAGAATTGGGCGGCGAATTGCGATTGCGAAAGGGCAATCCCGGGACACTCCTGGAGGCGGTCATTCCCGTGAAATCTGCGGCACCCAGCTCCGCAGAACATTTAGCTGCTTCGGGGGGCTTCAGCCATTGATATCGGGCGGCGGGTGCTTCGGCCCGTGGGCCTGAATCACCGCAGCATCGATACTCCTAATAAGATCCCACACCTGGGCTTTTGAGACGACCTGACAAATCCCGGCCTTACGAGCTGGGCCTTCGAGCCCTTCCACATCCAGAATCGTGAAGAGGACCAGAGGCACGCTGGGGTCCCGAGAGGACATGAGTTTGGCAACTTCGATACCGTTTATGTCCGGAAGGGCCAAGTCAATGACAGCCAAGTCTGGCTTTAGATCCTCGAACTTCTTAACGCCAATCAGGCCATTTTCGGCTTCTCCACAGACGGTCCATTGACGCGTACCGATGATGGCGCGCAGAAGGCGCCGCGTTGCTTCCGAATCGTCCACAATCAGGATTCGCAACCCCAATAGCTGACACCCCATCCATGTTTATAGGACAGGAGCACGGTTGGAAAACATAGGGTTTTTGCTGTAGGCAACCCTAGATGAAATCGCGTTCTATTGGATCCTCTGATTGGACCGTTGCGCGAATACCGTCTCGATCTGTGCTATCAACTTCCAAGCCTCGCTCTTTCGCACAACCGCACAGATACCGGCCTTGGCTGCAATTCGCTCAAGACCTTCCACATCCCATACAGTGAATAAGATAAGCGGCACCATCGGATTGGCCGTGGACATCCGCGACGCTGCTTCAATCCCATTCATGTCTGGCATTCCAAAATCCAATAGCACCAGGTCCGGACTCAGTTCCTGGAATTTTTCGACTCCGGACAAACCGCATTCCGCTTCGCCGCATATCGTCCAGCCGGAATGCGAACCCACGATGGTGGCGATAATTCGCCTCATGCTCCCGGAGTCATCCACAATGAGAATTCGCAGGTCCATGGCGATACGACCTCGCCATTCCTTTATATACTTGCCTTCCCTGTTCAGGGAATACCTGTAATACCCCAGAAAGCTGGAGGGGTTCATAAAGTTAGCTTAATCCATAAGGGCGTGCCCTTCGAGCCGCTCCTAGGCAGACGACGCCGGATTCCGTCATTAACAGCTGTCTGAAGCTGAATTTAGGGAGCGGATTGGATGCTTTGAATGTGAATGGTTTTTGTAGCGCCGTCATAGGTGCCTATGATCGTGACTCTCTGGCCTGCAAAACCGCTCGGCTTTTCCTGATCATCCAGCCGATACGTGGTGTTGTTAGCCGGAGCATACAGAACGAACTGCCCACCGCTCTTGACACAGCCCAAGGTGCAATCTTTGGAACCCTTGAACCCTTCTTTCTTTATCATGGCATCGTGGGAATGTTGCGCGGCGCACACGTTGTCCGTGAGTTCGCCGGTGAAGGACATAGGCGTATTGTTCTGCTCTTGGGGAGGCCTTGCGGCAAATCCACACAAAGAAATTGCGGTGAAAAGAAGAATCAGTGCGAAGCAAATTGCGAGCCGTCTCATTTGTCCTCCAGTTCTGCCCGCAGCGGGAATGGATCGAAAGCGAGATTATCGGGAGCAAATCCAATCGCAAAAGATCCCCGGCGTCTTTCACCGCCCTTTATGCTTGAAGTACTCCACTTGCCTGAGCCTTTTCTCGGCCTCTTTCTTCGTTTTGTAAGGCCCGCCGAGGTTTTTGCCCTTCTCTGAAAGAACCTTATAACCAATTGGAACTTTCTTGATCATCTCGTCTTCTCCTCAGTCCAGGTTCGAGCACTCCGTTGAAGTTGAAGTCTTGACGGATTCAAGTTTGGCCCCCGGTCGCGGGACTTACCATCCAGTGTTTACCTGAATTTTCGATTATCCAGTGCTGCGATTATCCAATGCTGAACGAGTGGGCGTTCTATAAGCAGTGCCTGAAAAGCCGCTGTTTGCCGAGTTTCGCCAGCGGGGCGCATCTATAGCGAATACAGGTTTTACCCGATAGATGAGACGGAGCTGGGCGACTAATATAATGCGGCAACCTTGGGAGTGTTCACGCCACAATGCGCCAAGTACGAGGAGCTTTGCAAAGTTCAGAAGAGTGCGTGTATAGCCACGACGAATCCGACAGCCTTTCTAAAATCGATCCACGAGCCAATGTCGCGGTCCTCTCCATAGATAGGGCGAAAGGCACCTCCAAGAATACGCTGGAGTCTCTTCTCGCCTCTGCCTTGCGTTCGGAGGATTCTGAGCTTGATGAAATCTTGTCTGTGCTAGAGGAGATTTCGAACGGGCTAAAATCCGGCGCCCTGAATGAGAGGAATCTGGACAACGCCCTTCAGCGCGCAGCATCGTGTGCCATGAGGCAGTCTCTGCTGGATCGTGAAATTCGGTGTCTGGCCATCACGGACGACCTCACAGGGCTTTACAACCGGCGCGGTTTCCTTGCATCCGCGACACACCATCTAAAACTGGCTCATCGCAACTCGCAAGACGCACTGCTCCTCTTCTGCGACGTGGATAATTTGAAGGGAATCAACGATTCCTTCGGTCACAAGACAGGAGATGTAGCGTTGATTCGCGCTGCGGATGCCTTAACGGAAACGTTCCGAGATTCGGACATTCTAGCCCGGCTCGGTGGCGATGAGTTCGCGGTGCTGGCCTCGGACACCTCCATCGCAAGCAGGCAAGTGATCGTGTCACGGATCGCGGAGAGCCTGGAGAAGGAAAACACTGCGGAGCCGCGTTTCAAACTCTCGTTCAGCATCGGCATGGCGCGGTTCGATCCAAGGACTGCTAACACACTTGGAGAGCTTACGGCACACGCAGATTGGGACATGTACTTGCACAAAAGAAGGCATAGAAGGCAAAGCGCAAGGTATTCCGCTTAGTTGGGAAGAGCATCACAGATTGCTGTGTCCGGTTATCCCATGCTCAAAGAGATGCACGACTAATGAGATGATCGCGAATAGCAACAAAAGATATCAAAGCGCGGGGTGCGTGAAACTCCAGGAAGACACTCAGCCACGCATGCAGCAAAATAAGAAGCAAAGCCATGAACACGCAAGCCCGCTCATTTCCTACAACTGGCTGATGACCTGACCCAAGAACTTCAGATTCTTCCAAGAAGCAATAAAACTAGAAGAATGACAACAACTAGGCCCAGGCCCCCACTTGGGTAGTAGCCCCAGCCTCGACTGTGCGGCCACGTCGGCAGGGTGCCCAGACTCAGCAGAAGAAGAATTACTATAAGTATGATTAGCATTGTGGTTCGCCCTCTGTGGTCCATTTCACCCGAACTAGCTTGTTCGAACAATCCGGGCAATCGTGTAGAAGTCGCGCCGCGTTGGTGTATGCACGATTACGACATTCGCTTCTAATATTTGTTGAATCTCAGATACCGCACAAATATCGCGAAAACAGCTACTGACAAGTACGATCGGAGGGCTGCCGGTTCGTAACGAAGCGTCATGGGAATGTCTCGAAATATAAAATACAAGGAGAACAGGATGGGATTGCCAGAACAGATGTAATATCCGTGGGTTGCGGACAATGAACGTGGACAGCCTTCACCAAGTTTCGCGGGCCGAACGGCAACAATTGCCGATGGCGAATCGAGCCGAGCCGCGTCGAGAGACAGCTTTGAGCTGGAAAAGAATTACCTCAGCCTCGTTTAGCTTTGGAGCGCCATTGAACTTGGTTTTGCAAGCGAGGCGAGCCGTTGCCGCAGCCGCACCCGTGCCCGGAATATCCTGGATTTAACAAGCTCTGGAGTAATGTTTAAAGCTTCGGCCAGTTCACGGCTCGTCCAGCCTTCCCCTTTTTGTAGGAGGAAAGTGTATCTAAGGGTTGGCTGAAGTGCGTCCAGGGCTTTTGTCGCTAATTCTTTCGTCACGTACTGGCGTTCGGGATCCGCGTGTGAGTCTCGGGGCTCCGCTTTCACCTCATGATCGTCCCGAGCCGTACCCCCGTCATGGTCAGTAGATGCTGCCGCTTCTTGCGGTCTACGCTTACGCAACATCATCAGCGCTTCGTTGATTGCTATCCGCATCAACCAAGTCGAAAACTGTGAATTTCCTTCGAATTGGCCGATCTTGCCATACGCTTTGCAGAAGACATTTTGTAAATTATCCTCAGCGTCCTCGCGGTTCTTGAGGATCCTCAAAGACATGCCATACACCCGGTGCGAGTGCATGTGGACCAGCTCTCCAAAGGCGCCACGGTCACCTGCGCGTGCCCTGGCAATTAGAGATTGATCCGAATATACCGGTTGGCTGTTCATAACGGCAGCATCTCCTTCGGTGTTTTGTTTGAGTTCAGCCTTTTTCGCTATTAGATATAAGACGACAGCGAAGAACGGACCATACAGTTCGCGCTGTATGAAATTGAGCGAAATCTCGTATCTGTGAAGAAGCCCTTGCTTCTGCATTCTCGAGATACAGGCACAAACGCAAAGAAAAGAGTGGGGAGAGGCACGAGTTTCGAGTGAATGCTGTACCTGCTAGAAGAGTCGCTCGAATATAGCCCGATCCAAATGTCTCTCAATGGTTCTATGTCGGTAGGGCAGGCCATTGGAGGCTTTTTCTAGTCTTGCGGCGTTCGGCTTCTGACGGAAGAAAAGAAAAGGAGCTTCCGAAACGTTATTGAAGGCAAGTGACCTTGCACCGCGCTGAGTTGGATCCCGCGATCGATATGGGTCTGCGGAAGGGCAGTCAATACAGTCAGGCGCGGGGCATGGTAGACTTTAGATGTCGGATGTTGAACATCGCGCGGGCGAAGAACGAAGAATCCATACACGTCCCGTTAAATGATGCTGCGGCTGCTGCCCAGAGGATTGGGCACAACTGGGGCGACGGGAGAAAACGTGTGTTCCAGTCGGTCCAGATCGGCAAGCCGCTTGAAAATGGTGTGCATTGGTTCAGCGATGCGGTGATGGAAGCGAGGATCAAGAACTTTGGATGGCGCGACTTGAGGCAAACGTTCGCAATCGGCTGCGAATGAGAGGTGCTCCGCTTGAAGACATGTCACACTGTTGGGGCGCAAGAGTTTTACTATGACTAGGCGAGACGCGCATTTGGGTCCGAACAAACTGCAAGCGTTGGCGTCGTTGCAAAAAGCGACCCCCACCGCGGTTGCCGCCGTTGAGAATGGTTCGGAAAGAACCACCTCACAAGTTATTGAGCAGTGACCAATTTAGGGGCGTAGCTCAGTGGTAGAGCAGCGGCCTTTTAAGCCGAAGGTCGTGGGTTCGATCCCCACCGCCCCTACCAATCCTTCTCCTTGAAAACACGCGAGTTCTGGCGGCGGGTTTCGCCGTGTACCCGGCGTGTACCTCTTTAATCAGCGGATCGTTGCTCCAAGCCGCTCGGAGATCGGCTTCGATCTGCTCTTGGCGAGATCGCGTCCACGGCGCGTAGTGGCGCTCCGTAATCCGAATGCTGCTGTGTCCGAGAAGGATCGAAACTCTATCGAGAGGGACACCTGCGAGAAGCAATTCGACGGCGAACGTATCGCGGAAGCGGTGCGGATGGCCGGTGGGAACCTTTGCGAATTCGAAGAGGCGCTGCAAACGGCGCTGCCATTTTCCCTTTGCGCTTCTCACGGTGGATACGCCTGTCCAGAAGAAATATCGCTCGCTTGAACGCGGGGCTGCTTCCAAGGTCTCAACAACGGCGTCGGGCAGGACGCAATAGACGGGCACACCAGTTTTCTCCGTATGAAGGAGCAGCTTGTTTCCATTGAGGCGGCTCACTTCAAGCTGAGTTGCATCCCCAATTCGCATCCCCGAGTAGCGGAGCAAGAGAACAAAGGCCCTCAGGCGCTGCGCATTGCGAATGCCGGCGCTCTTGCCATAAGGCCCAAGAGCCGCAATGATCCGAGTCATCTCTTCTCGCGTAAAAGGCATTGTTGGCTTGCTTGGAACCTTCGGTGCCTTCAGCTCAAGGGCGGGATTATCGCCAATCCATTTTCTCTTTTCAGCAAAGCGCATGAATGCCCTCAGGCGCTCCAACTTCTTGAGACTCGTGCGCGGTCCCTGTGTCCACGTGGCACGAAATGTTGCAAGGGTGTCCAGGTCTAGCTGCATTAGGAATTGCAGCTTGCATGCTTCCGCGAAGGCGTCAAGCTCTTGGAATAAGAGACGGTACTTGTACAGCGTGGATTGATTCAGTTTCCGCGCTTCGGCGTCCGCTATGAATTTCCGACGAGCGTCCTTAATCGTTATTTGCTGTTCCGGCTGGCGTGTCCTACGTTCCTCCGCTTCCCATTCGCGGACCATCTCCTGTGCCCGCTGCCAATCGCGTAATTTAAGAGACTCGCGTATCTCCTTGCCGCCAAGGAAACCATCAACCCAAATAGGGCACTGGCAATGCCGGTGCTTGCGCCCCTTCGTGCGCTGCTTGCAGCTCCTTCGATGGCGGCGGTAAATGGTCAGCATCGTGCAACACTCCTAGCGAACAGCGGCTTTCGCCGATAGTCGCCGATGGACCCGCTGTAATACGGAGTGCGGAATCCGCAGCGTAACATAGCGTCTCTTGTGACGGGGATTGCGATCTCCGATCACAAGCACACCTGGTTCATCCTCGAAAATTTCACGAACTTTATCAGGACTGAGGTTCCACATCTCAGCGATTTCCGTAACGGCGTAGTGCCGCTCGATTTGCACTGAGGTTTCGAATTGTAGTTCGACGGCCATTGCTTGCAGCTACTCCTGGACGGAATTGGATTCGACAAACTCTTGTTCGCTCCCCCTGTGGTCCCCTGCATTTGTCGCCGCTGTGATTCAGAAGCATCGGTGTCAAGCATGATGCGCGGCGGGCGCATCCTCGTCTGCGTTGCCGGCGTGTTGGTCCTGCCAAGACTTGAAATCCTTGTCTCGACGGAAGAGGTCTTTCAGGGCTTCGGTAATCACGTAAGACGGAGTCGAGCCAATGAATTCTGCATAGCGGTCGAGTTGAAGCTTGATGGCTTCTTCGACTCGCGCCTGGACCGTCACCGACTTCGGTTGTTTGGGTGGTGCTTTGATGATTGCCATATTTCGCCCTCAATCCTCGTTCGGAGTTTGTCTGACAACTCGTCTTACAAAGCCGTGGGCTTTGCTCGATAGTTCGCGGCCAAAACACGAGCTGCGCTTTCTAGCAGCAAGAGGCGGGAGTGACCCCCGAAGCCCGAAGGGATCGGGCCGCGATTCTGCGGCGCGATGGGGTCGCTCCCGCCACTGGTCGTGTTTTGGCCGCGTTCCGTTTCTTTGCCTTGTCCGCTGCATTTGCTTGCGCTTTCTTAGACTTATCTCCAAGCCGGGGAGAAGTCGGAGGTGAAATCTCTCTGGAAAACTCCTTCTCTGGAACTTTTCACCGGCACGTTTACGGGCCGATGCGGATGCCGTTCAAACATCGCAGCCTGTCCGTTCACTGTGACGCAAATCATAGCCGCCTGCCCCGGCCTTCGATACTTCCCGGATTCCGAACGGACGAAGTTTCCCGTAACCTCTCCTGCACGCCACTTCGAATACAGCTCTTCGACTCCAGGATCACTGAATCGCTCTTGTGCCTGGTTCAGGAACTCGATATCGCCGTTGCTCAGCTTGCCGTATTGTTTGTCATCCCAAAGCCGCCGCGTGTGGAAATATTGGAGTAGACCAAACGGAGAATCCGGGTTCCAGAGCCGTTGAAACGTCTCACGGAAAAGTCTATTGGCTCGCTCGAAGTTGGTATCGCGGGTAGCGATGTAATAGAAGCGGAGTTGCGGCAGCTTGGTAAAAAGTGTCAGATAAGCGTCCAAGTGGGTTCTGAAACTGTCCATGCTCTCAAATCCCGGATCGATGAAACTGAATATGACCACCGGCGAGGTAGACACGCTCGGGTTGTAAAATATCGGAAACTTATCCACGAAATAGCGCTCAGTGAAGTCGCCCTTGATAGCCCCGGAATACCGCTTGCGGGGAAGGACTTTCTTATTGACCCCCATCTGCTCACAGAAAAAGGTGAGCTTCTGATCCTCGGTTTCGAGATACGTGAAGTTCTGGTTTCTGAGAATGAAGTCGAGCGCAATAAGCCGCGTTCGGACGTATTCAGTCGAATGGATGCGCCGGAAGCGGATGTTCTCTCTGCCGATGGCTTCGTACAGATTGCGCGAGAAAAGGTGAAAGACACGACCATGCCGGAGGTATTCCTTGGCGCTGGCGTGCTTCTTGTCGAGAACCTTCTGGGCGAAGGCCACGCTGCGCTTGCCGGGTTTCGTCTCGATGAACTGCAAAAACTGCTGGCAGGTGAAGTACCCGGAATGCGTCGCCACAAGGTAGAGGAAACGTGCTTCTTGCTCGGTATAGCCAAAGCTGCGGAGAGCATCCGTATGTATGGGCAGGAATTTCATAGTGCAAAAATCCTCGCGGTGATTTCCCGCGAATCGAGTACGCGGCGCAGTCTGTCATGGTCTTGCTGCCGAGCAAAAACATGGAATCCAGCTTTGGCTTTTTCGCCGAGACCCTGAGGTCGATAGTCGCGAGTGGCTACCTCTAAATCGAGCCGGTGCACGTCTCGGCACTCATCTTCATATTGGATTCGTAGGTCGGGAATCGGAATTTTGTCATTCACAACCTTCAGATCAAACCGGCTGGCGATGGCGATGCGCTCATAGGCTGGGTCCTTATCGGGCCGCATCCTTGAGATGGCTTGGTAGAGCTCTTTCTTTAACTCCAAGTCGAGAATCACGCGCCAGACCTTCCCTCCCGAGCGTTCGATCTCTTTGGCGACCTTCTGATAGAGCCGGTAGAGTTCGGCGTCGTGACGCGCTTCCTTGGGCTTCGCGAGGCCGTGGTACGTCGCCTGCTGATTGGAGACAAGCTGCGCACGTTTGAGCAGCCGTTGACCCTCTTTCGTTAGCGTGAGTACCTTCGTCGAATATGAGGAATGACCTTCAATCGTCCGCTGTTCGACTAGCCCGTGCTTCCGCAGATTTCTAATGTCGGCTTCCATGTGAGCCTGATTGCCTTGATATCCGAACCGTGCCAGATCGTCGGTTGGCACGACGCGAAACTTGCCCACATCGGTGAGTGTTCGTACTTCTGAGGCACGCAGAGAATGCTCACGGTCGCGCCCACGATAGATTGTTCTGGATCGGTCGAAGCCTGAAGGTGCGCCAGAATCGGAATGCTTTTCGCGATCTTCTTGAGTGCGGGTTCTGTCGTCGCTTGGGGACCTGCCCGCCCGCTCGATTACACTGGGGCGTGAGTCTGACTCCCAACGGGACGGCAAAGCGAAATCGGAGATGCTGTAAGGCCGGTCCATAGGAATCTCTTCACTTATCCCTCGGACTCAGGTGCGCGACGCGTGATCCTGGTCCTCGGCGTACAGAAACACCTCTTCGACATTCTTTCCGAACGCCCGCGCGATCTTGAATGCGAGCGGCAAGCTCGGATCATACTTGCCAGTCTCAATAGCATTGATGGTCCCGCGAGCTACCCCAACCCGCGCGGCGAGCTCGGCCTGTGACCATTCCGCTTCTGCACGCAATACGCGCAGCCGGGTCTTCATCGGTACCGCCAGGAATACAAAACGAGGCCGATGCTCCACAGGACGACCATCAATGGCGGAATTCCTAGCCATGAGATGGAATGGAAGCCAACAGCCTGCGAATAGCCAATAGCGAGCGAGAAAATTAGCGTGCCCGCGAACGCGAACGTCAGGGCGCGGTAGTTGACTTGTTGCTCCCGCTCATCGTTGGAGCGGAGGAAACGAAGCAGGGACAGAATCGCGGCCCCTGCTGCCAGAACAGCGAGGGCGAGAATAGGAACTCGGAGAGAAGGAACCTTGCCAACTGCGCTGATCGCAATTGCAGAAACTACCGCAGCGCCATAGAAGAGCCAAAGCGCACTTCGACGGCGGTAGGCTAGACTCTCTGAGGATTGAACGGGCATGTGGGCCTCCAACCTTGCTTCGAGTGTAATGTATAACGTACATAGTGTCAAGTGCAAGATTCCTGCGGTCTCGTACACCACTACCTCCTACCTGCCAGTCCGCAGATATATGGTCTTGACTCCATAATGTATTCCATGCCATATTTGTACACGTGAGATGGGCCGTTGAAATGGCCGATGAATTCGAACCGGAATTTCACGCGCTGCACGAGGACGTGCGGACAGAGATACTGGCGTTGTCAATTGTTCTAGAACAGTTTGGGCCGCAGTTAGGTCGGCCACGCGTTGACACTCTGAAAGGGTCTCGGCACGCGAACATGAAGGAATTGCGATTCGGCGCGGCAGATGGTGAATGGCGAGTGGCCTTCGCCTTTGATCGCAGGCGTGCGGCGATTCTACTGGTAGCGGGAGACAAATCGGGTGCGAGCCAAAAACGTTTCTACCGCGAACTGATAAGGAAGGCAGATGAGCGTTTTGACGCGCATCTTGCTCGGATCCGAAAGAGGGCATAACTATGTCTGTGAACGTGAATGAAGTAATTCGGAAGCTGAATCCAGCCGAGCGCAAGAAGGTCGAGGACCGCGCGGCTGAGATAATCGCAGAGGAGATGAGCTTGCGTGATCTTCGCAAGGCTCGCAAACTCACGCAGGCTCGCGTCGCCAAGACTCTCGGAATCACTCAAGACAGTGTTTCACGGCTCGAAAAGCGCAGCGACCTGTTAATCTCCACACTCCGAAAGACGGTCAAAGCCATGGGCGGCGACGTTCGCATTGTCGCTGAATTCCCGGATCGCGCGCCAGTTGTGCTTTCGGAGCTATCCGAGGACGACGCACCGCGCAAATCCTCTCGGAAACATGCACACGCTCAGGCTTAAGATTCGACTTCCGGTCGTAACTATTTGAATACGCAGTTTGGCGTGGTCAGTGCTCCATCCAGCTATAATCCGGAACTTCAAAGCCAGCGGTTTTAAGTTTTGAAAGCGTGGAATGCAGGTGGGCAACGCCCAAGATGAACAACCCGATGTTGAACAGCTTTAGAGATTCTTTGGCGAATCTCGGCGATTTCCGAAGAATCCCCGGCCTGTCCGTGATCCAACTCTGAACGAATGACCGCCAACGACGAAATCTCCCTTCGCTCTCGCCGCCGTCAAGAGGCAGGCCCACTGACGGGGCTCTCGACAATCGCCCTTGACTGCGACTTCGATGCGTCCATCGTTCGGGCTTTGCGAGGTTGTGAGCCTCCGTCCTAGCTCGATGCGAGCCAAGCAGTTCTTCGGTTCTTGCCAATACTGTGTTTCATGTCAATGGAATGTCAGAAAGTACTATTGACACGTGAAGATATGCGAGATATAAGCCGGCCCTAGTTCCAAGAGATCGAGCGCGCGGACTCTGGGTTAGCAACTCCATAGACAGCGAGGGAGAGTGTGGAGATGAGTAGAAAACTCTGGATTTTGTTACTGATTCTCGCGTTCGTCCTCTTCTTCTTTCCTCTCGCAGGCCAACTCCAGGCGGCTGGACCGAGCATAACCAGTCTTTCGCCGACCTCTGGGGCCCTGGGTGCCTCAGTGACGATTACGGGGACGAACTTCGGGTCGAGCCAAGGTTCCAGCACCGTCAAGTTTAATGGGAAGGCGGCAACGGCAACCAGTTGGAGTTCGACCAGCATCGTAGCCACTGTTCCGACCAGTGCGACGACAGGCAACGTCGTGGTGACCGTTTCGGGTACCGCCAGTAATGGCAAGAGTTTCACCGTGGTCTCAGCCCCAAGCATATCTAGCCTCTCGCCAACCTCGTCGGCAGTGGGAACCTCCGTGACGGTCTCCGGAAGCAACTTTGGCTCGTCTCAGGGGAGTAGTACGGTGAAATTTAACGGCACAGCTGGAAGTCCCACGAGTTGGAACGCAACAACGATACACGTTCCGGTACCACCGGGAGCGACGACGGGCAACGTTGTTGTTCACGCTAGCGGGGTAGACAGCAACGGGAAAAGCTTCACCGTCCTTCCAACTCCAACGATCACCAACCTATCCGTTATATCAGGGATGATCGGCGATCCGGTAACCATCACCGGGACTAACTTTGGGGCCAGCCAGGGATCGAGCACCGTCAAGTTCAACGGAACGTCCGCTACAGCAACCATCTGGAGCGGCACCAGTATCGCCACCACCGTGCCCACCGGCGCAACGAGCGGAAACGTGGTCGTG
>CAVPWC010000003.1:0-368126 GCA_963709315.1 uncultured Acidobacteriota bacterium | reverse complement strand
GCCTTGTGGCGCCCGCGCTGCCAGCGCGTGAAGACCATCCATGTGTGGCGAGAGCGCCGAGCCAGTTTCGGGGAGTTGGTGATGCAGGATAGCTCACCGTTCCGCTGGCTGGAGGAGCGCGGCCCGGCTTGTCATCTGATCGCGCTGATCGATGACGCCACCAGTCGGATCTGGGCGCGTTTCACCGAACACGACACCACGGAAGAGAACCTGCGAACTCTGGAAGGATGGTTGCGGCGCTACGGACGTCCGCTGGCGCATTACACCGATAAAAACAGCATTTTTCGAAGGGCCGGTCCGGCAGCCGCTTCCGGAACAACTGCGGGGAGAGCCGCTGCGTTCGCAGTTCGGACGAGCGCTGAAAGAACTGGGGATCGAATGGATCGCGGCGCACAGTCCGCAAGCCAAAGGCCGCATCGAGCGGCTGTTCGAGACTCTGCAGGATCGCCTGGTGAAAGAGATGCGCTTGGCGGGAATCGACACCATCGAGGCGGCGAATCACTTTTTGGAGACGCGCTTTCTTCCGGAGTGGGAGCAGCGTTTTACGGTGGCACCGCGCAACCCGCGCAATGCCCATCGACGACTGGGGCGCGAACATCGCCTGGAAGAAATCTTGAGTGTGCGCGTGGCCCGCAAGGTGGCACAGGACCACACGGTCAGCTGGGAGGGAAACCGCTGGGGCGTGCCGCGGGAAGAAGTCTGTGCGGGGCTTCGCGGAGCGCCGGTAGAGATCGAACGGCGGCTGGATGGCACGCCACTGGCTGCGCTTCCGCGGCCGCTATCTGCGCCTGCGCCCCTGCCCAGAACCGGTGCGCCCGCCCGCAAGTCCTTCCGGCCTACGGCCTCCAGGACTTGCCGAACGAATACCGAAACCCCAAAACAAAATCAAACCCAAATACCATGTGCCTGCCGATCACCCTTGGAGAAAACCATGGAAGCGGACATTTCTATCTGGCAGAAAACCGGACATTTCTACTTTGCGTTGACACGAACTGTTGTCATCATTGAAGCCCCAACAGCTGCTAGAATAGAAACACTGGAGTCGGCAAGCCCAATCGGATTGCTCACCATACCATTTGCAACGGCCATGGATGCGGGGGTCCGAAACACGTGCAGTCAACTCCCCGGCTTAACATTTTATTTCTGAGAAATACCTTGAAGGACTTAACAAGCTTCGCGACGCAGCACTGGGTAATAGGCGGCATCGCAGCATCATTGCTATGGTTTCTCGCCGGCGGGCAGTCCCTCTCCAATAGAAGGCCCGATGCAGCCATAGCGTGGCAGAGTGTCGCAGTGCTAATGATACTGGCGGTGTGCATACGATCCGCCGTGGATACGGAGTGGCTTGGCCTGGTAATCGCCGTTGGAGTGCTCTGTTTCGAGGTGCGATCGATTAGGCGGATTCTAGCAGTTCAGGGCACAGAAGGCGACAGGAACTGATCTGGCGGGTGGCAGAGAGACCAGGAAGCCGCTGAAATTTGTGCAGTTGGTTTTGTCTTTTTCAGAGGGGTGCCGCAACCCTTGTGATTTTCAAGGATGCGGGTTTTGACTCTTCTTTCCGTCCGGCCCGCAAGTCCTTCGCGCCGTTCGCCCTCCCAAGATGACCGTTCAACCCTCAATTTCGACCATTCCACGCAAATGAATTGACGTTCCGGTAATCTCCCTGGCGGGTGGAGAAGAGACTAGGCAGGCGGGTGGGGCATCCTAAATTCGCCGAAACGATTTTGGATTTGTCTTCGCTTGCGGGGGTGCCGCATCCCTTGTGATTTTCAACGGTGCGGGTTTTGACCTTTCCCCTCCGTCTCAACCCCAACTGACTTTCCCGCAACCCATTGCCCCATAACGACTTACAATTATCACTTGACAATAGACCGGCATGTATTACAATTAGTAATGTTCCAACGCGGAGGAGAAAGGAGTCACCGCCTTGCCTCCGCTATCCGTCCGCCTCTTTCACCTCTTCAATCATCTAGACTCCCTCCCGCTTCTCGCCTGTTCCCCCTCTTCTGGTTCCGAGTACTGGCCTCCCCTAGCCACTAGTCACTCACCACTAACCACCGACTTTCTAAGTCCTTTGTTTGTCACTCTTCCAGACCATCTGCAACTAACTGAAAATCCAGCCACTTTAAGTCCTTTCCCTGCCTCTCTTACGCGCCGCGCCAAGGTTAACCCCTTTGTCTGCCACTCTTACAAAAAACATCCGGGGGACGTGGCTCCCTCTTTCAAGCGCCAGATTCTCGATTTTCCGCCTGGCCCTCGCCGTGTACAGTCCGAATTTCGAGTTTCCATTTTTGTCATCCGGTTTACGCTCGACACTCATCACTCGCCGCCCGTCACTATCCCCCTTACAATCAACACTTGCACATCGTATTCAAAACAAACAACTTTATCCCTCTTTAGAATCAACGTTTACAAAAAAAACGGGGTGGGGGCATTATTATTGTTAACCAGAAAGTGGGACAGGCAAACTCCTCTCCATAGCACGATTTGGCGCTATGCATCGTGGCTGTCCTCCTGGCCTCCGCAACCACTCGAGAGCAAAGCGTTAGCCGTTCAATGCCAAACCATTTTTAGGAATCTTACAAGGCGGGACGATCAACCCATTCACGGCACGCAATTAAATCTAAAACCGGCGGCGGTCGTCGGGGGCAGCGGCGATGCCGAGGCGGCGAAGCTCGTCGGCGTAATATTTGCGGTAGAGAACGTTCCACTCCTCGGTGTCTTCGAGGATCTCTTTTTTCTGCGAGGTGATTTTCTTGCGGACTTCGAGATCCGCCTTCTCTTCTTCGTGAAGAGTCGCCGTCAATATCTGCACCACTTCACGGCGAATCGTATCGCGGTCCTCGACGAATTCCACGTCGTCGCTGGAAACGAGCACGTCCGTGATCTGATGGGAAAGTCGCACAATTTTTTCGCGGCTCAGTCGCATTCCGGGCTACCTCAAGACCAGTTTGCGGTCGCGCGCCAGCTGCGCTTTCACCTTCTTGTACATCTCCTGGTACGAGACGTTGGTGCGCCGCATTTCTTCCTGATGGTCCGTCAGGATTTGGCGTACTTCTTCGTTCAATCGATCCTCGACGGTAACTTCTTCCATCATGCGTTGCCGCAGCCGCTGCGCCACGGGCTCCGCCGCCTTCGTCTCGATCATCTTCCCTTCTACCAGCCGTTTCACCACTTCCGTGGCCATGTATCCGACGTAATCCCGTGCGATCAGCATCCCAGAGTGCGTCCTTTGTATGTAAGCAAGAGAAAGAGTTTACTGGCTGCACCAAAAAAGCGCAAGGAAGAGCACATCGAACAGAGTTTCAGCGCTGAAGGATTGAAGTGTCGGAGCACGCTTCGAGTAAGAAAAATTGGAGGCGCGAGGCGGAATCGAACCGCCGATAAAGGTTTTGCAGACCTTTGCCTTACCACTTGGCGACCGCGCCCTGTCCAGAAAGAGCAAATATATTGTAGCATCCTTTTTCGCGGCAATTCTAAGCCACTTCTTCGTCCCCTTTGCGCAAGAGGAACGAGTTGGGAACGCGATTTTGCGTCTCGAACAGGCAGGAAAAATGCGTGATGGAACTTTCGGGCAGCGTTGACGCTACGGGACGCATACTGTACGATTAGTTCTGTAAGGGCGCTTAGCTCAGCGGTTAGAGCGTTCGGTTTACACCCGAAAGGTCGTCCGTTCAAATCGGACAGTGCCCACCATAAAAGCAGAGCCATCGGCCAGCGCAGTGATGCTGTAAAATTGGGCTCTACTCTTGTGAAGCATCGCGTGTGACGCATGGAATCGCACGTAATGCCTTTCAGCACCTGTGACGCTTCACCCTTCAGCGGGGACGTAGTTCAGTTGGTTAGAACGCTGCCCTGTCACGGCAGAGGTCGCGAGTTCGAGTCTCGTCGTCCCCGCCATTTCTTTTCAAGAACTTACCGAAAGTGCTCCATTTTCGCCTGGGCACAAAAAGGCACAAAATAGGTACAGGAAATGGAGTTTTTCCAAGCAGAGCTTACGTTTCCTGCGTTTTTTCTCGGAACAAGAGCGCGACGACTGCCTCCTGCGCATTTCGCTTTTCCGTTGTGACTGCCTGCGTGTATGTGTCGAGAGTCACACGAATTGTCGAATGGCGCAGCAGCTTTTGCATGATCTTCAGCTCTGCGCCGGTAGATCGAAGCAGCGTCGAATAGGTGTGACGAAAAGTATGCCAGCCGATTCGCTTCGTGATGCCCAGCTTTCGCGCAACCGGAATGATATGGTGCCGCATGATCTCCTGGGCCAAGAAAGGCCAGCGACCCTGGCTGACCGGACTCGCGAATACCCAGCTCTCCGACGATTGATACGGCGTCTGCCGATGCCATTCGCGCAGAGCCTTGACCAGATCGTCGTGAGCTGGAACAGGTTTCTGTGAGGTTTCGGTCTTGCAAACGCCAATAACGTTCTGCACGATCGAGCGCGTTACATGAATCTGTTTGGCTTGAAAGTCCACGTCTCTCCACTTCAACGCGAACAACTCGCTCCTCCGCAAGCCGGTGGTCACGGCCAACAGGACCAGAGTCCGTTCTCTAAAGCGCAAATTTGCGAGCAATCCCTGGACTTCTTCGCGGGTCAGGATATCTGGTGCCGCGCGGCGTTTGGCGCCTTGCCGAACCCACTGAATGGGGTTGCGGTCGCAGAGGTCGTGACGGCGACCGTGATTGAACAACAGGCTCATTACATTTCGTATTTTGCTGCGTGTTCCTGGCGCCCGGTTCAAAGATTTCAGCCATGCTTCGACTTCCACTGCCCGAATTTCAAACAACCGATACTCACCCCACCGAGGCTCGATCCATTTCCTGAGATAACCTTCGTAAGCTTTCTTTGTCGAATAGGCGATGCGGGTATCGCTTCTCACCAGCTCTCGTTGCTGAAAATGCCTCGACAAATCGGCAAGTGTCATCGATTCCTTTCTAATCCGAACATCATTCAGATTGATTTCTCGTCTGAGACCAAGAACCGCCTTCCGGGCGGAGGCGATGCTTTTCAGGTCATCAGCCGTTCCAAGAACGATGCGGCGGTGTATTCTTCGGCCGTCTGGCCCGCCCTCGCGCCACCTGAAGCACCAAACATCCGGCCCTCGCTTGCGCCGCTCAACTGTCACACTTCCGTCCTGCATATTGCTTCCCCCTTCCTGCACGAATGAAACAGGGGGATAGGCTAACGGGAATGGTCAATCTGCGTAGCTTGGTGGCCTCGAAGGCGGGTTGAACGCTGCCTTACAGCGGCAGTCGCTCAGATCAATGCTCCGCGCTTCGCAATTCAAGAATCCTCACGGATGGTCAGACGAATGGGAGAGAATATCTTCTATGCCTTCTCTAGCGCGTTGGATCGGTCTCGGCTTGCTCAGTCTCGGGTTGCTCGCACTAAGTGCAAGTCTCTCTGCCCAAACTGATAAGAAGGTTCAAGAGATAGTGATTCATTCCGGCTGGGGAGGTCTTGGAACGCCTCAAGACCTAGCGGTAACGATCCTGGCGACTCCCAATGGCTTCCAACGGGACGGGAAGCCGGTGAAGCCAGCCCTAGTAAAGGCACTCGTATCCGCGGCTGAAGCGCCACCAATTTCGAAACCCGATGCCCCCAATTTGGGGATAACCAAGAGTTGGCTTCAATCGCAATTAGCGCTTGTCGAAGATCGAATGCCCGCGAAGATGTCTGAGGCTACAGCGAGCCAAAAGATTTTGTTCGAATCCACGTTTACCGACCCGGAGAAGATTGGCAACGTTGTTCCTGCCCTATTCACGTTCACGAGATTTGACGACTATCCCCGAGCTGAGGTCAGGGTTAAGTTCTCGGACGGTTCACAGATCAGCTTGACTTCGAATTCGTACTACGAGTTTATGCTCCCGTGGACTATACACGGATCTGAAAACGAGGAAACCTACAATGCCGATATCCCGCGGGCGATTTCGGCACTCCTTCCTTCAAAAAGCGTCAACAAGGAGCGACTTGCTGATCCTGATTTTAGTTTTCATCTAGCTGACGCAGTGTTGAATAACATTGAGGGCCAGTGGAAGATAATCGGGGCCGAAGACCGCGCTGGCGATTCGCTCGACAAGCTTCGCCGCCGCTATACGATCAGCGCCAGTGACATCAATCCTTATCACAATGCCGAGTATGGCGTTTCATGGAGAACCAAAGGACCACACGAAACCAACCTCCACGTCACTCTACATAGCCCCGATTTCCCCTCGAATATCGCGGTTGAGGGCATTTTCCTTTCAGAAGGCGGCAGAATCCAAGGAGTGGATGGGTTCCTCCAGACAGGATCACGATATGAGGACCTGACGCTGTCTGTCACATGGTTGATGGATTGGCTTCGCGAGCACCCTGACACGCATGCGTATCTGTTCAACGTTCATGGGCTTTCCTTTGGTGAACACGCTATGCAGACCTTCTCCAAAGACATGGAACTCCGTGAACGCAACGATCTGGTCGAAAAGGTTCGCGCCGAACAGTCACAGATCGCGTTGTTAAAGATTGATGGAGCGGACTGGCTCATTTTTCCGGACCGGCATCTTCTCCTTTGGCGATACGAGTGGTCGCACGGTCTACTCAATTGGACGCCCAACGATTTCGGTGAAGGCGAATGCGCCGAGTATCGCGTGAATAATGGCGGGTGCTCTGGACGGGAAGTCTCGCCGGACGGTACGCTCATCTCCGCCAGCACTCCGAGAGATGTAGAGTGCTTGAAACACTGGCGCAGCACGCATTCCTCCAGTTCGTCGCCGACCCAGGCACTCTTCGAAGTAGCGGAGCATGGACGCGAAGGATTCATCGACCGCGCTGGCCAGATTGTCATCCCTCTCTGCTTTGATGCTGTCGGACAATTCTCCGAAGAACTTGCACGATTCGAGAGGGACGGACGTTGGGGTTACATTGATCCTGCCGGAAACATAGTCATCCAACCAATTTTCCCCTGGGCCGAAGAGTTCCATGAGGGACTGGCTCATGTGCAGGTTACCGGAACGGTCCTCGGCTATGACGGCCGCTGGGGCTACATCAACCAAACTGGTAAGCTCGTCATCCCTCCGAATTCTGGCCGTATCATTAGCGATAGCAATGGTGAAGAGTCGGCCTTCCACGATGGCTTGGCGATGGTCGAAGTCGAGGACAAGGCCATTCCGCCGCGCAAAGGCTTCATCGACAAGGACGGAAAGCTCGTCATACCGGCGAGGTTCACGTATGTCTACCCATTCTCTGAGGGCTTGGCGGCGGCTACGGAGTCCGAATCCGGCGACACGGGATGGGGCTACATTGACAGGTCCGGGAACTGGGCGATTCCACCACGCTTCGACTGGGCCAGCAGCTTCCAGTTCGGACTCGCACCAGTGAACCGAAAGAAGAATTGCGGCTATATTGACAAGAAAGGTGACCAAATTCTCCGACTGCCTGCTCCTGGCGGGCAGGAAGACTGCTCTTCCGCTTGGGGCGATTTCACGGACGGTCTGTCACGCTGGCTATTCGGGAAAAAATACGGGTTCGTAGACCGTAGCGGAAAAACCGTGATCCCGCCGCAGTTCGACCTCGCCTATGGTTTCTCTGAAGGTCTGGCTGCCATTCAGATCGACAAGAAATGGGGCTACATCGAAACCACAGGAAAAATGGTGATAACACCTCAGGAATTCTGGACCGTCAAGCCGTTCCATAATGGATTGGCCGAAGTGCAGACCAAGAACGGTGGCACCGGCTACATCGATCGCTCAGGCAAATATGTCTGGGGACCGCACAAGCGTGACGATGCGACGGACTGACCTGCAAGGTGGCGTTCAGGGCGGTTTTTCCCTAAGAATTCCCAACCCACAACCCAACCCACAATTCTTGTAGCCTTGTAAGTCTTACGGGTATTTTGGCAGTCCCCGCGTTCTTGTATGTTGTTGTAAAACCTATCCCGGCTAAACTGTCACGGCAGAGGTCGCGAGTTCGAGTCTCGTCGTCCCCGCCATTCTTTCTTAAGGAGTTATCGGACGTGACACCGAAAACTCCTGCCCACAATCCCACCCACAGCTTCTACTGAACGCTCCCTGATCCGAATCCCACGGCGTTGAGAAACTTTTCCTGAGCCGCAATCATCTCGTCGAAGTCTTCGTCTGTGTAGAGGTCGAGCGTGGTCTGAATCCGCGAATGACCTAAGATTGCCGGCAGTTTCGGGTTATACTTTCGGCGTTTATGCCTTTAGCGCAAGGCACCCAGTTAGGCCCCTATACCGTCGTTGCCCTTCTTGGTCAGGGGGGAATGGGTGTAGTTTACCGCGCGCGTGACGAGCGATTGCAACGCGATGTCGCCATCAAGGTTCTCCCGCCGGGCCTCCTTTCCGACGAACCCGCGAAAAGCCGTTTCCGCAAAGAAGCCCTCGCCTTAGCAAGACTCAGCCATCCAAACATCGCCGCCGTTTTCGATGTGGGCGAGCAGGACGGCATGGACTACCTCGTGATGGAGTGCGTCCCCGGCCAGACCCTCGCGCAAAAAATGCGATCGCAACAGCTTCCCGCCAAAGAAATCTTGTCGCTTGGCGTTCAGGTAGCGGGCGCACTTGAAGAAGCGCATGAGCAAGGAGTCGTGCACCGGGACCTGAAGCCATCTAACATCATGGTCACGCCCAAGGGCCACGCCAAGGTTCTGGATTTCGGATTAGCGAAGCTTCTGGAACCGGCCGGCACTCCAGAAGTCACTCGCTCCTTAGACGAAACCCGTGGTCCGGTTGGCACTGCACTCTACATGTCTCCGGAGCAGGCCGAGGGCAGACTTGTCGACAGCCGCACCGATCTCTGGAGTTTTGGCGTCGTGCTGTACGAAGCGCTCGCAGGCAAGCCTCCGTTTCAAGGAGCGAGTGCGCTCGCGATTCTCCGTGCGGTCAGCACGGAGGATCCCAAGCCGGTGCGGGATATTTGCCCAGAGACTCCCGAGGGCGCGGTTCTGATCGTCTCGCACGCACTCGAAAAGGATCTGTCCAAGCGCTACCAGAGTGCCTCTGAAATCTCGCGCGATCTTTCCGACGTTTTGCTGCAACTGAGCGCTCTCTCGCTCCCGCCCGTAGAACGTGCATCAAGGTTTTCGCCGAGGATTCTGCTCACCGCCATTGTGTTGCTGCTGCTCTTCGCCGGTTCGGTGATGTGGTTCTATCAGCGCTCCGAGCGGCGTCATTGGGCGCGCGAGGAAGCCATTCCGGAGATCGCCAAACTCAAATCAGAAGACAAATCCCTCGCTGCATTTCTGATACTGAAGAAAGCAGAGCAATATTTGCCCGGCGATCCGCAGCTCTCCCGGCTTGCCGAACAAAATACCACGCACATTTCAGTCACGTCCTCGCCCACCAGCGCGATTGTTGAGATCCAGGATTATCTATCTCCGGATGGGGCCTGGTACAGCTTAGGCGCAACGCCACTCACCAGCGTTCAGATTCCAAACGGCTACTTCCGCTGGAAAGTCTCGAAAGCTGGCATTGGCGAATCTGTCGCTGCTCCAACGACCAAGAAGAATATGCAGTTCGCTTTGGACTCCACTGTGGCAGCTCCGCAAGGAATGTCTTGGGTCCGGGGAGGCTCGTGGGCCGATTTGATCGCATTTGTTGGTTGGGTCGGTCCCTACAACGTGCCGCCTTATTACATCGATCGCTTGGAGGTATCCAATCGCCAGTATCAGGAATTCGTCGACAAAGGTGGGTACGAAAAACAGGAGTACTGGCCAAAACAGTTTTTGCGCGACGGTCGCGAGCTGGCGTGGCAAGACGCCAAGTCTCAGTTCCGAGACACTACCGGACGCACGGGTCCTTCCACCTGGGCCGCCGGCCATTATCCGGAAGGACAGGGGGACTATCCAGTTTCAGGAGTCAGTTGGTACGAGGCCGCTGCCTACGCGACGTTCGCGGGCAAGAGCTTGCCCACGTTCGTTCAATGGTATGTTGCAGCTCCGCCCGATGTGGCCGGGTACGTCGTCAAAGAAAGCAACATTTCCCAATCCGGTCTGGTACCCGTTGGCACCTTTAAAGGCTTGGGACCGTTCGGCACTTACGACATGGCCGGAAACGTGCGCGAGTGGGTCCAAAACGCCACCACAACCGGCACTTATTTCATACTCGGCGGAGCTTGGAAGTCTCCGACTTATCTTTACTACAACCCGGAGGCGCTCTCCGCTTGGGATCGCTCGCCCACAAATGGTGTCAGGTGCGTCCGGAACATAACACCAGTACCTGAGAATTTGACGACTCCCATCAAGACGTTCGAGCGCGACTTCTCCAAGTTTAAGCCCGCAACCGACGACGTTTTTCGCGCCTACGAAACACTTTACGCGTACGACAAGACGCCCTTGAACGCCAAGGTGGAAGGCGTGGTGCAAGATACCGAGGATTGGCGCGAGGAAAAAATTACCTTCGATGCTGCTTACAACAACGAACGCATGGCGGCGTATCTTTTCCTGCCGAAAAAGGTCTCGCAGCCTTTTCAAACTGTGGTTTTCTTTCCCAGCGCCAGAGTTCTGGACTTGGCGAACAGTCAAACATTGGGAGACATGAAGTTTTTCGATTATATCGTCCAGAGCGGCCGCGCCGTGCTGTACCCGATCTACCAGGGTACTTACGAACGGGCCGTGAAGGTCGTGCTCCCAGGAACATCCCAGAATTTGGAATACATGACCGAGCGTTATAAAGATCTCGCCCGTTCGATCGATTATCTGGAAACCCGGAGCGACATCGACCGGAACAAACTCGCTTATTTGGGCGTCAGCATGGGCTCGGCCGAAGGAGTGATTTTTACAGCGCTTGCGCAAGATCGGCTAAAAGCGGTGGTTTTCCTCGACGGCGGCTACTTTCTTTACACGCCGCCCACCGGTGGCGATCAGGCCGATTTCGCTCCGCGCCTCAAGAAACCGGTGCTCATGGTGAATGGCCGTTTTGATTACGTCTTCTCCGTAGAGACGGCTCAGGATCCCTTATTCAAAATGCTTGGTACTCCACCAGGCGACAAGCGCCACGTGGAATTTGACACTCCGCACGATGTCACCGAGCGCCGCCCCGAACTTATTCAAAATGTCCTAGCGTGGCTGGACAAATACCTAGGCCGAGTCGATTAGCTGCGCGGCCGACCCTGCAGAACCAGCAAGCTCGCTCGGATTTTGCTGCCAACTGGAACATGAAAAGGTCATTGCGCTCTCTGAGGTTCCTGCGCGCAGACGTCAAGTATCCAGAAGCAAAAAAGATTTGGCGGAAGCGTGTGGGAGTCGAACCCACCATTCGACCCGCGAAGAGCCGAATCGCCGGCTTTGAAGGCCGGGAAGATCACCGGACCCCTTTCGCCTCCAATGAGAGTATACGGGTCAGACGCGGACGGTTTCAATCGGCGTAGCAGCGGCCTTTGTGCGGATGAGGGCGGCGACCAGATCATAGAGCTTGGGGCTGGTGCAGACTTCGTAGTAGGGATGCGTGGACGCTACGCCGATCTTGCCGTCTGGCAGAAGTTCGCGCGCAAGGCTTTTGCGCAGCACCAGCAATTCGACTGATTCGCCCATGGGAACTTCGCCGTAATGCAGCGTGACGGTTTCCTTGCCCCAGGGCATTTCCAGTTTTGTTTCCACGGAATCGAGCGAGATCTCTTCGGACAATTTTTGAAAACCTTCTTCGTTCAGCTCGATGCCATTCATGTTGTAGCGCACAAGGAACTCGTCCAATTCCTCCGCGGAGGCCCCTTCCATGGCGGTCAGGAATTGGTACACGCAAAAATGAGTTTTCTGGCCGGAGAGCATGCGCTTGGCGAGTTTGGCGCAGCCGGAGAGACGGTCCGAAAGATTCAGCGCTTTGGAAATCATGATCTTAGAATCCCCGTCCGTCCAGTAGGTCGGCGCCGAGCCTTGAAACGCAACGCCCAGGCCAAGCTCCAGCGCGGGAAGGTCGTTTGCAGCGGCACCGTCGTTATACGAATTGCACACCGCGAGGATCTGGCGCGAAAGAATGCAGGCTTTGGCGACGGCGCGGGCATAGGTGCGCGTCGATTCCGTTTCGAAAATGGCCAGAATTACAGCGTCGCCCTCGATGAACACTTTCTTGGCGCCGAAGCGGTCCAGCAATTTTTTCACCGGCTCGTGCAGATTCAAGCTGAAATGCGATGCCGGACTCAGACCGCGAGTGAGCAAGTCTTGCGTCATTTTTGTGGAGCCGCGTACGTCAGCCTTGATGATGACGTGCGAGACGACTTGGTCCTCTTCGAGCCTGGCTTCATCTTGCAGAACACATTCGTAGAGGCGGTTATTGAGACGGGAGAGTTCCCGCGCTTTTTCCGTGGTCACCAGATGAACGCGTTCCATGCAGGTGGTCAGGTGCTCCGCATCGCGAAGATCCCGGCGCAGTCTCAGGAAGTCGGTGGCGAAACGCAGCACAAAACCCTGTATTTCCTCTTTCGAGTACCGGCGAATCTTTTTCGAGAGTTCATCGATGGGCTTCAAGGAAAGCTGTTTTGCGGGAACATGCTTCAGAACCTGCTCGACCTGTTTCATCTCGTCTTTGGAGACCAGTGCTTTGCGGAGTTGCTGGAGGTGAACCGGAGGGCAATACTCTTTGGCGATGGGACGAATCTCGTAGCTCGCCAGCACGTGGTAGAGCACGTCGCTTTGTTCCAGCCGATCGACGAGTTGCGCAAGCAATCGCGCTTGCTCGCCGGTCTGAGAGTCCGAGCCCGAAGCATCGAACAGTCTCTTGGCGTTTTCCGGATCGTTCAAATAATCCCCGAGGCGGCCGCGGTAATCCTTGTTGTAGAAATCCAGTTTCTGCTTCGCAGCGTCGATCTGCGGCCCCATCTCTTCGAGCTTTACTTCCTGGTGCTTCAAACGCATCTCGATGTCGCTGAGCGACGCTTTCAAATCCGAGGGATCGGCCGAGTTCAGAAATTTGTTGAAGAAGCTGTCGCCGCGTTCCATCTTCTTGCGAATGTTTTCGCGTTGTTCTTCGAGGCTGGCGATTTCAGCGCGCATCGCTGCCGCCTGCTGAAGCAGGGCATTGTGCGCCTGGTTGGCCTCGGTAAACGCGGGGTCCTGGCCAATCGTCAGCCCCGCTTCGCACAAGAATTCCTGGAACAGGATATCCATGGCTTCGAAGCGGTCCGGGTCACGCGCATAATTCCCGAGCAAGACATAATGCTCGAGAAAATAAACGTCGTCTTTCCCGCCATCCAGAAAGATGAGCCTGTTCTTCAGAAGTTCGTAAAGAGGAGCAAAATCGTCGCCGAAGAGGGCCCGCCGCGTCTTGGCGATGACGTTCTCCTCGACGTCGACGACCATTTGCGCAACTTGCTGCCCGACGCCGCGGATCACCTTGCGTCTGGCCGATTGCAGCTCCGAAAGCCGTGCTTTGATGACGTGGGCCTGCTGGCTGCGTTCGAAAAACTCGCCGCGCTGCCGAACCCACTCCTTTCCTTCCAGGATCAAGTTGGCAAATTGATTGCCCAATTCTTGAGTGAGAAATTTCAGAAGGCCGAGGCGGAAAACGAGATCGATCTCGATATTCTTATAATACTTGGCCTGGGTCAGCGAACTTTGCAGCAGCTCGGTCAGCAGCTTGCGAAACCCGGCATTATCGAGGCTTTTGACGGTGCGCAGTTCGATGCCGGAAAAATACGTGGCGCTGGTGCTCTGGCGAATCAGGTCGAACAAATAGTCGCGCGCGGCCTGGACAAACCTCGGGCTAAGGAACACATCGTGGTGGATATTGTCCACACCGATGGACAACGATCCCATGGGGATCGTCACGGTATAGCTCTTTAGTTCGATCCGGGCCGCTTCTGCGACGCCAAGTGTGAGAGTCTCGTCGGCCATGCACTCCACCAGAAGGGGCTTTAATCAACCTAGCAGCGCGCGCAGGCCTCCGCAACAGGACTACCCGCATTGGTAACCAGAGAGTAAGGACAGAGCTGCAAGCTCATGGAAACAGGAGGTTTACGAGGCACTATGGCGCGACGGAGATACGCCGAGCGTCTCCGCCATGATGATCGAGACGGATGCGGACTTGCGGCCATGGCGAGGGCAGGGGAAAGCGTTCTGACCACTCCAGAATGACGACCGCCGGTTTTGCAAATACATCTTCCAGACCCAGGGTTTCAAAATCGTGGAAATTCTCGATACGATACAAATCGGCGTGGTAAACCGTTGGCGAATTTCCATAAACGTGAACGAGCGTGAAGGTCGGGCTCGTGACTTCCTCTTCGCGCGCGGCGCCCAAGCCCGCGACGATGCCTTTTGTCAGAGTCGTCTTACCGCTCCCTAGTTCGCCCGTCAGCAAAACAAGAACCGGCGCCGCAAGCCGTTTGGAAAATTCGCGCCCCCAGTTCGTCGTTTCTTCCGAGGAGTGGGTGATGATCTCTTCAGCCACGCCGCTGCAACTCCTTCAATAGTCTCTGGCGAGCGTGCGGCAAAAGCTGCGTTACTTCTCCCGCAAGCAGTCCCGAGAGATCGCCCTTCGTGATTGCTAATCCCGCAGCCAGTCCATGCAAATACACACCAAGCGTCAGGGCGCGAATCCAATCTTTGGTTCCGAATTGCGCGGTGAGTGCAGAGAGTACGCCAGTTAGAACATCGCCGGTGCCTCCTTTCGCCAGCCCCGCGTTGCCGGTGGTATTCACGAAGACTTCTCCTTTTGGCGAGGCGATGATGGTGTGGAAGCCTTTCAGTATGACGTGAGCATTCCACTTTCGCGCGGTGCTGCATGCCACATCCAAACGGTTTGCTTGCACTTTCTTTATCGAGATGCCGAGCAGCCGTCCCATTTCTCCAGGATGCGGCGTGATCGCAAGGAATTTCGTTTTGCGTTTGCGAAGACTCGCTCCGTCTCCCGCAAACGCGTTCAGTCCGTCCGCATCCAGAACAACCGGCAATTCCGTTTGCGCGACAATTGTGCGAATGAACTCCTGAGTTTGACGGCTCGTCCCCAGCCCGGGACCGATGCCCAGCACGGTTTTGCCCTCTTCCAATTCGCCAAAGGTCCCGTCCGTCAGGCTCCTCAGAGATAGTGTGCCAGCCTTTGAAGCGCCAAGCGGCGCGGTCATGAATTCCGCCTCGCCTATCGCCACGATGGACTGCACCGGCTCAGGAGTCGCAATCGAGACCAAACCGGCCCCCGCTCGCAAAGCCGCGCGCCCTGCGAGAATGGCCGCCCCACTTTTTCCAACGGAGCCCGCTAGCAGCAGAACGTGCCCGAATGTCCCCTTGTTCGAATCTGCGGCACGCACCAGCGGCATTCCAGCGAACTCCTCCGGGTCAGCCCACCTCGCGGCACCTTGCCCGATTTCTTCGATCAGCGCCGCCGGCGAACCAATTTGCTTTACTTCGAGTTGACCGCAGCATCCCGCGTCCGGAGAGACGAGTTGTCCAATCTTTGGAGCGGTGAATGTGATGGTGCGATGTGCGTGCAAGCATGGGCCATCCGCCGGCTGGCCGTCGGGGGGCAGCCCGGAAGGAATGTCCACGGCAAGAATCATCGCCGGTCTTGCAAGGGTAGCCTTTTCAGAAAGCTCGTTCAGCCTGGTGATCACTTCGACCATCACTCCCGTGGCCGCCCCGCGCAGACCAGTTCCCAGAAGCGCATCCACGATTATGTGTGCCTCCGCAATCCGAGCCCAAACCGCCTCCAAGGAAGCAGCGTCCGTTATCTCGACTATCGATCCGCCGTTTTTTTGCCAAAGATCGAGGTTTGCCGCGGCATCGCCACGAACCCCGTCGCGTCCGCCAAACAGAAAGACTAAGGGCTCGATGCGTGCTTCTTTCAACAAACGTGCCGCGACAAGTCCATCGCCGCCATTATTCCCTTTTCCGCAGAGAACCACGACGCGCCGCGATCGAAACATAGCAAGTCTGACGCGAACGGCATCGGCCACATGTTTCCCGGCGCTTTCCATCAATTGAAGGCTGGGTATGCCATAGCGTTCGGTCGTCAGACGATCGACGTCGCGCATTTCGGCTGCAGTCAGGGCTTTCATAGCAGATTCACGCGATACTCAAAGCATCCATCCGCCGCTGACGTTTACGACTTGGCCGGTCACGTATTCGGCCTCATCGGAAACAAAAAACGCGACGGCAGCGGCAACATCCTCGACCGTAGGCGGGCGGCCAATCGGAAATCGCGCATCGCGAATACGGCGCGCTTCGCTGAGCGTCAGCTCTTTTTCATCGATGCTCGAGGGATTCACGACATTGACGGTAATGCCGTTCTTGGCTTCCTCGAGCGCCAGCGAACGCGACAGCGCCACTACCGCCGCTTTGGCGGCTGCGTACGCCGAAATCTTTGCCTGGCCAAACGCCCGCTCCGCGCCAACCGCCCCCAGGTTCACGATGCGGCCCCAGCGTCCGCGCCGCATAAGAGGCAGCGCCGCGCGGCTCACGTACACAACGCTCGATAAATTCGAAGAAAAAATTCCCTGCCAATCCTCGAGCGAGGATTCCGCCAGCGTGCCCCAGCGAAAGCCGCCAACATTATTGATGAGAATATCGAGGCGGCCGTAACGGTCGGCCACGGCTTGAACGAGTTGCTCCGCGCGCGCCGGATCTGTCACGTCCGTTTCCACCGCGACGCAATCCGCACCACTTGCTTGCAGCTGCCGGAGCGCCTGCTGCGCAGCCGTTTTGTTCGAGAGGTAGGAGATGGCGATGCGCGCGCCTTCCTGCGCGAGCCGGACGGCGATTCCCCGGCCAATCCCGCGGCTTCCTCCGGTTATCAGCGCGACACGATTAACAAGCGGCATTCGTCTCCTTGGCAAAATCCTTGGAAAGCTTGTCAGTATAGCCCACTCGCGAAACGCGGACTACCGGAGTCCCCAGCCGCCGTGCCTCGGCTGCCTGTGCCTCGCTGCTACCGTTAACGCAGGCGCGCCACGACGACGGTCATGTCGTCGGCTTGTTCCGGCGTGCCGGCCCACTCTTCCGCGGCGCCCATCAGCGATTCTCCAACGACGCGAGGGGCAGAACCTTGCACACGAATCGCGGCTTCCTGCAAACGGCGGATGCCGAATTCTTCACCGTAAACGTTTTCGGGCTCAACCAATCCGTCGCTGTACTGCACCAGCATGGCGTTGGGAGGCACGAGCACGGAATCTTCTTCGTACACGTAATCCTCCACGACGCCAAGAACCATGCCGCCTTTGTCGAGATGCTTCGAAGCTCCATTGAAAATCAAGAAACCAGGCAAATGACCGGCGTTGGTGTAGCGAAGCGTGCGCGTCGCGCTGTCGTAAACGGCGACGAAAAAAGTGGCGAAACGGTCGTCAGCCGTGTTTCGCACCATGTGCACGTTCAGTATGGCCACCAGATCCGCAGTGCTCATCTTCTCGCTGCCGGCGGCCAGAAGCTGGCTGCGCAGCGCGGCCTGCAAGCTGGCCATCAAGAGCGCGGCGGAAATTCCCTTCCCCGAAATATCCGCCAAGGCAATCGCCAGATGCGTGGGGCTGAGCTGGATGAAATCGTAATAATCGCCGCTCACGGTCCTTGCAGCCTTGCAAATGGCTTCCAGCTCGACACCCGCTACCGACGGCACGGTTTGCGGAAAAAGTTGATTCTGCACTTCGCTGGCGATGGAGAGCTCATTTTCCAGCCGCTCCCGCTTTTTGGATTCTTCCAGCAATCCGCTGATGGAACCGGTCATGTCATTAAAGGCTTCGCCCAGCACCCCGAGTTGGTCCCGGCGCTCGATGCGCACGCGATGTGTCCAATCGCCGGCCTTAACGTATTGGGTGGCCTGATAGAGATCGCTGACCGCCTTCGTGATCCGGCGCGTCATGACAACGCCCGTGACGAGCGCGGCAATCTCGATCAAAAGAAAAAAACCGCTCACAACGATAAAGCCGACGGCGTAAAAATCGCTGAGATCTCCGAGCGATGAGAAAATCCTCGCATTCAAACGCGAGGGGCGCGCGTTAAACGTGGCCAGGACGGGCCGCTGCGAGTCGATGACTCCTTTAGGGCCGAGATAAACCGCGTCGAGACGGGACAATCCGGTAATGGCCGGATCGAACAAATAGTCCGGCGGGTACAGCGTTCTATTCCGAGCCAGAATACGGCTGGTGGTTTCGTACTGTGAGATCCCCGAATTGTAGAGAATGCCCTGACGTAAGCCGCCTTCGAACCGCTTCGTAAGATTCAATTGAATGGCCCCGAGGTCCGGCGCAATGGTTGCCAGGAATTCCGGCGTCACGAGCACCCGCAAAGTGACTACCCGGACTCCGCTCTGCTCAGGCATCGCGCGAATGCTCATGAGGTAGAGCGCGTCCTGTTCCTCGACCAGGCCAGCGAAGGAATTCCTCGCTGGCCCAGCCACCTTATGGAGAAAGGCAGGGTCGCCGGTGAACTCGATATTCAGTCCGCGAAGTTCCTGGTCATGAACCATGTGAGATTGCGCGGCGAGAACGTGTTCCGAGTCTTCCTCGGAAACTCCTTTTGGCAATGTTCGATGGGCGGCCGCGATGTGCTCCGTGATGTCCGCCATCATGGCGACGCGACGCTGGACGTCGTCGTAGAGGAGGTATGCGCCCAATTGCGAATAGAGGATTTGGCCCGCCAGGACCACGAGCGTGACGATCAGAAGAATAGGAACAACCGCGATGAAGAGATAGGCAACGATTAGGCGGTTGCGGAGGCTCCAAAGCAGCCGCGATCGCCACCAGCCCGCCAGGCGAAACAGGACGTAGACGGTTGCGAGAACGGCAAGAAACTTAAGGAAGCTAGCAGAGCCACCGCTGAGATCCAAAAGCGTGCAAGTGGCTCCGCCGAGAATAAGTCCAATAGCCAAGAGGTCGACTCGAGAGAGTCGGCGCCAGGCATTTCGGAGTTTCGCAGGCAGAGATTTCATCGGGCGGTCGAGCGAGAAATACTACTTTACCTGAAGAAGTCTTGCTCGTGCAGGGCAAACGCGCCGCGAGAGTGGGCCTCGACGCTTGCAACGGGCAACTGGTGGGGAGCTATTTCAGTGCGTTGCGCACCTTGCTGTGTTTCACGCTGTAGGTGAAGTAGATCACCAGGCCAATGATAAGCCAGACGATCAAGCGCACCCAGGTGATCGCGTTGAGTCCGGCCATCAACCCGAGCGAGACAATGATGCCCATAATCGGCACAAACGGTACCCACGGCGTGCGGAACGGGCGCTGCAGGTCAGGACGCCTCCTTCGAAGCAGCCAAACCGCGGCGCACACGATCACGAATGCCAGGAGCGTGCCGATGCTGACCATCTGGCCCAACGTGCCGATTGGTACGAGCGAGCCAATAATCGCCACTGCTAAACCCACGATCGCGGTTGATTTCCAGGGTGTCCGGAAACGCGGGTGAATATCTCCGGCCCACTTCCAAAGCAACCCGTCATTTGCCATGGAATAGAAAACTCTCGATTGGCCCAGCAACATCACCAGCATGACCGTGCTCAACCCGGCGAGAGCCCCGGCGTTTACCACGTAACTGCCCCACTTTACTCCGGTCTCCCGAATAGCGAGAGACACAGGCGCTCCAATGTTCAAACGTGAGTAATGAACGGTCGCGGTCAGCAGCCCGGAAACCACGAGGTACAGGATGGTGCAAACAATCAACGACCCAAGAATGCCAATAGGCATGTCCTTCTGTGGATTGCGGGCTTCTTGCGCGGCGGTCGAAACGGCGTCAAACCCGATGTACGCAAAAAATACCACGCCAGCTCCTCGCAAAACGCCGGACCAACCAAACGAACCAAATTGCCCGGTGTTCGGCGGCAGGAAAACTTTCCAATTGTCATGCGCAAGCGCCGGATGGTGCAGGACGAACGGAATGGCCACGGCAATAAACGTCAATACCGCGGCCAGCTTCACGAACACGATACCGGTATTGAAGTTCGCGGATTCTTTGATGCCCACAATCAAGATGATCGTGACGGCGATGATGGCAAGGAAAGCGACAAGGTTGAATTTTGCGGTCACATGAGGATATTTCGCGAGTTCTGTCGTAGTCATCATGAAAGTGGAAACCGGGCCCCAGCGTCCGTCCACTTTTACCCATTCGGCCCCGGGTACATCGCAAATTTGCGGCGGCAAGCTGAGGCCATAATCCTGCAGGAAAGCCACCAGCGTGCTGCTCCAGCCGCTGGCCACCGTCGCAGCGCCGAACGCGTATTCCAGGATCAGGTCCCATCCAATGATCCAAGCGACAAGCTCGCCTAGCGTCGCATATCCGTAGGTATAGGCCGATCCCGCGATCGGAATCATCGAGGCGAATTCGGCGTAGCACAATCCTGCGAAAACACAGCCAACTCCCGCAAGCACATACGACAGCATAATCGCCGGCCCCGCGTACAAGGCCGCAGCCGAACCTGTCAGTACGAAGATCCCGGCCCCGATGATGGCGCCAATTCCGAGCGTGACGAGGTTGACCGGCCCCAACGCACGCTTCAGGCTGTGCTCACCGGTATCGCTCGCCTCACGCATCAAAACGTCAATCGGCTTCGTCGCAAACAACCGGCTGCCCATGCAATCCCTCCCCTAAGGAGACTTGCTTTTGCTCGCACTGCCTAATGCCAATTTGGACTCAAAGTATCGTCACATTGTAGGGGCGAGGCCGTTTTTGCCCTACACAATTTTTTTCCTATCTCATTCTTTCGCCGCGGACACGGAAGCTCGTCTCGACCATAGCCAGTACACCGGCAATCCTAGCAGCACGATGATCAATCCCCCGCCGGCCGTCTGCGTTTGATAGAGAAGCAGCACGATCATGATGACGGTCGCGGCGATAATATAAAGCAGCGGCACAAAGGGATACCCAAACGCCTTGTAAGGCCGCTCCGCATCAGGCCGTTTCCGCCGCAACACAAAAATTCCAACGATCGTGAGCACATAAAACAGCAGAACCGCAAAGACCACGTAATTCAACAAATCGCTGTACAAATTACCGTAGCTCACCGCTCCGGACGCATCCACTCGCCGCGTCCGAAGCAAAATCAGCACGACAACCCAAATGCCTTGAAATATCAGCGCGCTCTGCGGCACGCCGCGCTTGCTAAGCTTGCCCGTAGACTTAAAAAATAGACCATCGCGCGCCATCGCGTAGGAAACTCGCGCTCCCGCAAGGATTAAGCCGTTGTTGCAGCCGAAAGTAGAAATAATAATCGCCACGGCCATAATCGCCGCGCCCGGCGCGCCAAAAATCCCGTTCAACGCCAGTGTGGCAACGCGATCATCCGGCGCATTTTGGATTTGCGAAAACGGCAGCACGAATAAATAGGCAAGGTTCGCCAGGCAGTAAAGCGTAATGACGATGCACGTGCCGAAAGCCATCGAAAGCGCGACGTCGCGCTTGGGATTTTTCACCTCGGCAGCGGTGAACCCGATGTTGTTCCAAGCGTCGGCGGAAAAAAGAGACCCAACCTGGGCCACGCCAAAGGCCACAATCAACCCGAAAAACCCGCTGGCGGCAGTAACCGGTGGAACTATTCCCCGCAGAAAGTTCGCACCGGGCTCGATCGTCTCCGGGGTGTGAATCGCCCACAAATGGGAGAAATTGGCCGAAATCGCGCCTGCGTTTCGGCCCACAAAAATGCCCAACACGATCAAGCCAACCAGCGACAACGTCTTCGCGCTGGTAAAAATGTTTTGAATCAGCTTCCCAAGGCGCACTCCCAAGGTATTCAAGAACGTGATCAGCACGACCATCAAGATGCCGACAAACTGTTGAATCGAGAGACTGATAGCGAACTTGGAGCCAATGGAAATCGGCGCAATGATCCAGGCCGTCGGTGAAATGGCCGGAAATAAGACCCCCACAAATCGCGCAAAACCCACGGCCACTGCCGCGATCGTTCCCGTCTGGATGACAAGAAACAGCGTCCACCCGTACAGAAATCCCCATAGCGGCGAATAAGCTTCGCGCAAATAAACATACTGCCCGCCAGCATGCGGGAATAACGCCGCAAGCTCGCCATACGACAGCGCCGCCGCTATGGTCAGCAATCCGGTTAACACCCAGGTGAGCAGCAAACCGCCCGCCGAGGCCGTCTGCCGAGAAATTGCCGCCGCGACAATGAAAATGCCGGAGCCGATCATCGAGCCGACGACGATCATCGTGCCGTCGAACAATCCGATCGCCCGGACGAAACCGGGCTCATTTTTCTTACTGTCTTGTGCAGCCTCTTGGGGGATTGGAGGTTTGAGATCGGCCATTCGGAATGTGCCTCAGATAGCCGCCGCGTGCTTCGCGGCTTCAAGTGTGTTCAAGTATTGCTTCGCACGCTCGCCCGGATCGGGCGCATGCAGGATTCCGCTAATCACGGCAACCGAATCGGCTCCCGCTCCAATCGCGACCGCAGCACGATCTAAAGTTATGCCGCCGATGGCCACAATCGGCTTGTCGGTCAAAGCCCGAACGCTACGCAGAAAATCCAAGCCAACGACCGGATCGGGATTGGTCTTGGAAGAGGTTGCGAAGACGGGTCCTACTGCGATGTAATCCGCAGAGCTCGACGCTGCCCGTTCGAACTGCTCCAAATTGTGCGTGGAAACACCGACCAGCTTCTCCCGGCCTACTATTCCGCGCGACTGCTCGACATCCAGGTCTTCCTGCCCAACATGCACCCCGCTTGCCCCTGCCAGATGCGCCACATCTGGGCGATCGTTCACAAAAAACGACACTCCCCGCGGGCAAAGCATCTGAGCTAATTCACGGGAAGACTGGAGAAACTGCTTCGCCGGGGCAGACTTATTCCGGTACTGGAGGAGGCGAACTCCAGCTTCGGCGAGGCCCAGGGCGCAATCTCGTTCGGAGGTAGTAATCAACGAAGCGTCTAGTATCACATACAGCCTGGGGAGGACAAGGCGCATCGACACTTATTTCCCGTTCGTTCCGAGCAACCTCTCGATAAAGTGCGTGTCAAAGCGCCCGGCGGCAAATTCCCCATCCGCAATAATGCGGCGGTGCAACGGAATGGAAGTCTTAATCCCCTCGATCACGAACATCTCCAGCGCCCGCTTCATTCGTCCAATCGCCTCGGCGCGATCACGGCCCTTCACGATCAGCTTCGCAATCATCGAATCATAGTACGGCGGTATCACGGCATCGGCATAGGCGGCGGAATCCACCCGGACCCCCGTACCTCCCGGCGCCTGAAACGTGGTGATGCGTCCCGCTGAAGGTACAAAAGTCTCCGGATCCTCGGCATTGATGCGGCATTCGATGGCGTGCCCTGAAAAATTCATCTCTCCAACGGCATCATCCAGTCCTTCGCCGGCGGCGATGCGAATCTGCGCTTTGATCAGGTCAACGCCAGTAACCAGCTCCGTTACGGGGTGCTCGACCTGGATGCGCGCATTCATCTCGATAAAATAAATCGAACCGTCAACGTCCATCAGAAACTCGACGGTGCCCGCGTTCGTATACCCAACCTTTTCGAGCGCCCGCACAACCTTCGAGCCCAAATCTTTTCTACGCTTGGCGTCCATCACGGGAGAAGGCGATTCTTCAACAAGCTTCTGGTGACGCCTCTGAATGCTGCACTCGCGCTCCCCCAGATGGATCACTTTACCGTGCTGATCGCCAAGGACCTGAAACTCAATGTGCCGTGGATGTTCGAGAAATTTCTCCGCATAGACATCCGGCGTCCCAAACGCCTGCTGCGCTTCGCTTCGCGCTGTCTCGTACGCGTTCAGCAATTCCTCCTGTTTGTGCACCACCCGCATTCCGCGTCCGCCGCCGCCTGCCGAAGCTTTGATTATCAGTGGATAACCAATCCTTTTGGCTTCCTTCGCCAGCTGTTCTTCTCCCTCGACCACCCCTTCGCTTCCAGGAACCGTGGGGACTCCCAAGGCTTTCATTTCCCGGCGCGCCCGGTCCTTTTCTCCCATCATTTCGATCACTTCCGGAGTCGGGCCTATAAATGTGATCTTAGACGCCTCACACACCTTCGCAAAGTTGGCGTTTTCGGAAAGAAATCCGTATCCCGGATGGATGGCATCCACGTTCGTGATCTCTGCGGCGCTTATGACTTGAGGAATGTTGAGGTAACTCTCGCTACTTCGCGGCGGTCCAATGCATACGGCTTCATCCGCAAAGCGCACATGCAGCGAGTTCCGATCCGCTTCGGAATACACCGCGACCGTGGAAATGCCCAGTTCTTTGCAGGCACAGATGACCCGCAGCGCGATTTCCCCGCGATTGGCTACTAGGATTTTCTGGAACATGGCCGGGCGCCGGCTACCTCTTCCGGCTGGGACGGATGCCGTAGAGCGGCTGGCCGTACTCGACAGGCTGGCCGTTCTCGACAAAGATGCGAATCAGTTCGCCGCTTTCGTCCGACTCGATTTCGTTCATGAGCTTCATGGCTTCGACGATACAGAGCGTTTGTCCGGATTCGACATGCGCCCCGATCTTTACAAACGCCTCGGCGCCGGGGCTTGGCGCCTCGTAATACGTCCCTACAATCGGCGATTTAACAAGATGCAAATCCTCCGTAGCCCGCGGTTCGGGAGCCACAGGTGCGCTCTGGGAAGCTGCCGATGGCCTTTCCGGAACCGCTCCGGGAACGATAATCTCTGGCACTCCTATCGACCGCGAATACATGGGCACGCCCGCGGACGGCTTCTTCAACCGAATCTTCAGGTCTCCTCGCGAATACTCGAACTCCTCGAGGTTGTGCTCGCTCATGAAGCGGAGGAGTTGCTCGATTTGCTGGACTTCTGGACTAGCGATGGAGGAACTTTCGGCTGTTTTCGAGGGCTGTTTTCGTTTCATGCCTGTGTCAGAGCTCGATAAGATCCCGCGGTATGCGGGTCAGTACTTCGGTATTCCCTGCGTGCACGGCGACGTCGTCTTCGATCCGAATTCCCCCGACGCCTGCCATGTAAATCCCAGGTTCAATCGTGACCACGAATCCCGGTTCCAACCGTGTCTTTTGCCCCCGCGCCACACGGGGATCTTCGTGTACTTCCAGGCCCAGACCGTGCCCCGTGCTATGCGTAAAATACCGGTCCAGCCTGTAACTGGCCAGAACTTGCCGCGCCGCAGCATCCACTTCTCCGGTGCTGGCCCCGGCCCTGACTGTCGCTATCGCCGCGCCTTGCGCTTCCTGAACCGCGCTGTGCCACTGTTTTATGCGCGCTGAAGCCCTGCCGACGTACACCGTGCGAGTAATGTCGCTGCAATAGTGGGCGAGTATAACACCCAGGTCTAGTACCACCAACTCATTTTTCCTCAATCGCTTGGCGGTCGGCCGCGCGTGTGGCAACGCCGAGCGCTCTCCAAAAGCCACAATCGATTCAAAGGATGGACCTGAAGCGCCGCCCTTCCTCATTTGGAATTCAATTTCCGCGGCAATCTCGTTTTCCCTAACGCCGGGTTTCAAGAGTTTCAAAACGTCCGTCAGAACCCGGCCAGCCAGATCTGCCGCCAAGCGCATACAAGCTAGCTCCGCGGGCTCCTTTCGAATCCTGAGCTTCTCCACCAAACCGCGCGCTAATACCCATTCGGTTCGCGATCCTGCGGCTTTTCGCAGCGACCTCAGCAGCGCCACGGAGACTTGAGCCGGGTCGAACCCAACGCGCCGCAGGGATTTTTCTCGCAGGAACCTTCCGGCCGTATCGGCCAAGGAGCCCTTTTGTTCGATATATCCAACCGAAGAAGTTTCCTCGCGCGCCTGAGTCGTGAACCGGCCGTCGGAAATCAGCGTCGCCCCCGACTTCCGCACGATAAGGACTCCGGCGTCGCCGGTAAATCCGGTCAGATAATACCAGTTGGCCGGATGGGTGATCAGCAAGGCGTCGATGCCGGCCTCGAAGACCAAATGGTTGAGAGCTTTTAGCCGGGCTTTGAAAGGTGAACTCATAAATGAAGCGAGGAGACCGCAGTCTCCTCGCTTCCGTCCTAAGTCTAGAATGTTTGAGCCGGAATTACCCGGGAAGAATTCGCGGCGTCAGGAAGAACAGCAATTCCTGGGATTGAATGGAGATGGTTGTCCGTTTAAAGAGATTGCCAATCAGCGGCAAGCTGCCGACGATAGGAACCTCCTGGATGTTCGTGTTCTGTGTGTTGACGATGATTCCGCCAATCACGACAGTTCCGCCATCCGGAACCAGCACTTTCGTCTGCGCGGACTGCGTGTCCAATGCAGGAATACCCTGCACGCGCGGAATACCCTGATCGATCTGCGTGTTTTCGACGAGCACGTCCATGAAGATCGTGCCCTCGGCGGTAATTTGCGGCGTGACTTCCAATTGCAGCACGGCGTCGATGAACTGCACCGAAATCGTGTTGTTGATGGTGGTCTGAATCGGCAGCTTGACGCCCTGCTTGATGACTGCCTTTTCGTTGTTTTGCGTCACAACCCGCGGCTTCGAAAGCAATTTGCCAACACCCTTAGCTTCGGCTGCCGTAATGAAGAAGTCGATGGCGAAGTTTGGCGACCTATGCGAGAAGCCCAAGCCGCTCGTCGGGACACCTGCACCAAAGCTGGTGGCCAGCGGTAGCCCGCTCGAAGGACCGCCTGACGAACCACCGGACGGAACCGCTATGAGCGGAGGAGGCGGGATAGTGCCAATCGGGCCGGGACTGACTCCGACCTGCGGCGCACCGCTATAAATGTCGCGTCCGCCCGTTGTCGTTCCGGCAAAGCCGAGTTCTGTGCCGATATCCTGTGCAAAGGAACGCGACGCGGAAATCACGCGCGCTTCGATCTCCACTTGCTGCGACTTACGATCGAGCTGGTGGATAAGATTGTCGATGGTAGGGAATACCGACGGGATATCACGGATGATGAGTTGATTCGAACGGTCGTCCGCGATGATATCGCCTCGCGAGCTGAGGAACTTCTTCAGCGTCGCCGCAAGAGCGGAGGCTTTGGCATAGCTCAGTACTCGAGTCGTGGTCGTCGGAGCGATAGCTTCCGATTGGGCCTTTGCCAGGTCGCGTTCAGTCTCTGCTTCCTTCCTCAAGGTTTCATGAGTAGCGATGCGCAAAACGTTGCCGTTCAGCTGCTTGTCGAGGCCGTTGTTCTGGAGAACGATATCCAACGCCTGATCCCAAGGCACTTCGTCGAGCACGATGGTCAGCGTTCCCTTTACCGCCGGGTCCAAGACCACGTTTAATCCACTGATTTCATGGATTAGACGGAAAAAGTCGCGCAGATCAACATCCTTCAAGTTCACCGAAATCGGTTCCCCGGTGTACTTTCCTGCTGCAACTGGTGCCGGTGCCGGCGACGCCTGGGCTTGCGGTTCACGCCCCGCGGAGGCCGCTAACGTGTTGGCCGCTGCAGTCGATTGCTGAGCCGCCTGCTGGGCCGCTTCCTGCGCCTTTGCGGTCTTGCCTGTCTCCGCAGACCCGCCAAACGATGCCAGGGTGACTGAGGGCTGGGTCAGTTCGCCAGGCAAAGCGAAGCGGGGAGCTGGAATTTGCAAATTCGTGGATGTCCGCGCATTGGTGCGTGGAACCGACGCGCTATATTCGAACGCCGCGCGTGTTTTCGTATTTGGCAGCGAACTGACGGTCTGCGGATTGGCCGATGCCGCGACTGGAGTCTCAGGTTGCTGGTCAAAGAAGACCACCACCGCTGAGCCGTCGTGGGAAATCTGATAGGGCGACACGCTGGTCAAATCCACGACGACGCGCGCCACATTGGGGCGGTACTGACCCAATCGAACATCGCGAACAGGCTCCGAAGTGCCCGGAATGATCGTCTTGTCGAGTGCCAGCCGTGCGCCCGAGAAGTCCAATACGAGGCGCTCGGGATTCTGCATGCGCAAGGCGTGGACGTCGAGCCGCCCCTCACCCTCCACACGCACACTGGCGCGTTGTGGCGCTTGCGTTATCGCCACGCTCGAGATCACCGCGGATGCCGCGGTCGCGCCGGCAGGCTCCTGCGTCTGAGCGAGCAGCGGGCTTGCGCCCAACGCTACGCTCGAGAGGATCAGGCAGCCACACCGAAAGGCGGGCCAATTCGTCTTCATTGCTGTTCTCCTGCACTGGAGTAAATTCTCTTGTCGACCTGGCGTTCCACCGGCTTGCCAAACGCATCCTTGCCGATTTCATGGAACGAAACGCCATCCATCGCAATCTTTTCCACGCGTCCGTCGTACAACTGATCGCCTTCCCGGAGGAAATAGGTGCGTGCCTGCGGATTTGTAACAACAGCGATCATGCCGTTGGGCGCTTTCACGATACCGTCAAGCTTCAGCGTACTCACTTGCAGTCCCGCGATGCCTGGTGGGAGATTCTTTCCCGCGTTAGCTTGCGCCTGCTGACGAGCGACCAAGGACTCGAAGGGATCGCGCCGCGCGACCTTCTCTCCTGGTTCTGCCGCCGTGTCCGGATTCACCGCGGTCTCAACAGGCTTGACGGGCCTGGGAACCTGATCCGATTTTCTGTTTGTGGGCTTTGCTGCGCGATGCGCTGACGCTGGTCCGGCGTTTCTCCGTGCGTGCGGCGCAGCGGTACCAGCGGCCTGTGGCGCGGGCTTCGCGCCGGCAGGCGTCGCCGGATTGGCTTGCGCGTGCAGCCCAGGTGCGGCCACCGCGAGCAAAATCCCTAGTACGAGAGTTATTACTGAACGCATAGATCGCTCATTCCCGCTCAGGGTTTCCTAGCCGGCTTCGCCGCGGACTTCGCTCCGGCTTCGGGGCTCGGTCCTGCGTCGGCTGGCTTGGTAAAAAAAGTCGTTGCCGTGAATACTGCGGAAACTGTCGTTCCTGGCCGTATGGAATACTTTGTGCCTTTGGCTTTTGATGGATCATCGAACTCCAAATCACCCACGTTGATGATTCGCGACAGCCGGCCCAATCGGCCGAAAAAATCCATCAGGTTGAAGTACGGACCGTCCGCTTGCACCTCGAACGGCATGTCATAGTGAAATTCCCGAGGCACGATGGCTTGCGCCGTCAGGCTGCGGATCTGCACGTTCGACGCGCTTGCGGCTCCCTGAAGCAGTCTAATGAATTCATCCGTCTCTTTTTCCTCAGGCACGATGGTCTTCAGAGTGTCCAGTTGCTTCGAAAGCGCATCCATCTGCTGCTTGAGTTCGCCATAACGCTGCTTGTAAACCTGCAACTGCTGTACTTCCGTGCTTAACTTCGAGCGCTGCTGAACGGCCTTATCCACCGAATCACGTTCCTGTGCCACCGGCGAAAGCGGAATGTAGACTCCCAAAAGAAGCACTACTACCGCGATGGCCACCGCCACCAGGCCCTGCATGAACACCGACATGTCGCGAAACGGATTCGCCATGGTGGTCCCTTACCCTTTCTTCACCGGTGCTGAAGGTCGCGCGGAACTCGGTACCGCGTTCGCCGGCTTGGTCTGCGGCGTCGCTCCCGCCGGCTGTGGCGGGGCGATTTCAGCGGACAACTGGAAATTGAATGTTTCCACCGACGAGACCTTGTCGTCCTGCTTTGTTTGTTTGATCTCTACTTTTTGGAAGTAGCCGGAGCGCTTCAAAGCCGTAATAAAATTAGCCACGGCATTGATGGAAGCCGAAGAACCCTCAATCGACAGGTTGCTTCCCTTCCTGATCATGCTCGTCAGCCAGAGATTCTCCGTGCGCGAGACAGTATTGGCCACCATGTCTAGAAGATCTTGACCGCCGGTGCGATCGCGCTGCAATTGCTCAATCGTCGAAACCCGCTGCTGCAGAACTTCTTTCTCTCTATCAAAGGCCTCGACCTGCTGCTTGATGTTTTCCAGGTCGGTCTTCTGTATCTGCAGAGCCTTAATGCGGCTATTTTCTGCGCTGAGCTGCCTTTGCCACGAGTAATACAGAAAGCCCAGAACCAGAACGCCCAAAACCAGTCCCGCTCCAATGAAGAGTGCTGGTAGTGCGGCCCCGGTATCGACTGGCCGTCGTGACGCCTTGGGCCGTATTTGTCCGAGAAGGTTTATGCGGATCATGGTTAGTCAAAGCTCCTCAGCGCCAGACCTACGGCAATGGCTAGCCGCGGAGACATCTCGCGGATTTGGTCATCGCTGTGCCGGCTGGGATTGATGAGCACTTTCCGGAAAGGATTCAATTCTTCCACGGGCATTGCGAACTCTTCCCGAAGCAGGTCCACCAGCCCCGGAACTCGGGCCGTTCCTCCCGCAACGACGATGCGTTGAATGTTTTCACCGCTGGCCGTCGCCCGGAAGAAGTCAAAGGTCTTTTGAATTTCAAGCGTCAGAATGTCCGAGACGCTTCGCAGGATCTGCTGCTTCTGTTCATCCGTCACGCTTGGGAGCGTATCGCCCTTCTTCAAGCGCTCCGCGTCCTCGAAGCTCAGGTCCAACTCTTTCTGAAGAGCATCCGTATATTGGTTACCACCCACGCTGACGTCGCGGGTAAACAGCGGCACCCCGCCACGGACGATATTAATGTTCATCACGCTCGCGCCGATGTTCAGCAGCGCCACCGTCTGCCCGGCGTCCGGCTCGTAGTTCACTTCGAAGCAGTTCTGAAGACCGAACGCATCGATGTCCACCACTACCGGCGTCTTGCCTGCCTGCGCCAGCACGTTCGTGTGATTCAGAATCTTGTCCTTCTTAACGGCCACCAGCAGGACGTCCATCTGCGCGTCCATCGATTCCAGCAACTGATAGCTCAGGTTCACGTCCGCGATGTCGAACGGAATGTGCTGGCTGGCTTCCGAAGGAATCCGGTCATACAACTCTTCTTCGGTCATCAAAGGCAGCGGAACTCTCTTCACAATCACGGAGTGTCCCGAAACCGAAGTCGCCACATTCTTCGTCTTCACCCGCTGCGCATCAAAAATCTTGCTGATCGCGTTGGCCACTTGAGGCGCGTCCATGATCGCGCCATCCACCACCGTGTCCTGCGCCAGCGATTCCATACCAAAGCTCACGAGCTCGTAGCCGGCCTTCGTCGCTTTCAGCTCTACTGCTTTGATCGAGCTTGAGCCGATGTCCAGCCCTACCAGCTGCCTTGATTTTTTGCCCATTCCCAACATATCGCGGCCTCTTTCGCCTTCACTCTCGGCAAACTATCGGCGCCTCGCGTGCGCTTGGCTCATCTTCCGTTCCATCCAACGGTCCAGTATCGTCTTACGCAGTTTCCAACGATTACCGAGTTTGAACGCGGGAATTTCGCCCTCGGTGATGTAACGGTACAGGGTATCCGGGGAGATGCCCAGATATTGCGACGCCTGTCTCACATTCATCACTTCACGCGATTCAATCACGAGGAACGTCACCCTGGCGCCCGAACTTACGCCTTGCCCCACCACTGCTAACGGCACACCTGCTAGCGCTACGGATAATTCGAGGTGCGCCCGTGCAAGGTTTATCCCATTGAAAAGCTCAGAGCGTCAAGGGATTCTGTACCGGAGTTGCCTTAAAACTACCCCTATTCTTAGGCAATTCGGGGGTATTCAGGGAGGTCAGCACTGCATATCGCGTTCAGTACATAACAGGACCACAATTACTAGTAGTTTTCCGCTTTCCAAACCTGTCCTCTGGGACGGTTATTCTTAGTAGTCAATCTCTACTTTCCGTTGCCTGCTAGTTCACTTTTGTAGCGTTTTCCAAATTGCCGCCACGCGTGCTTTCGTTCCTTCATCCATTACGATCTCATCTGGCCACGGCCGCGTGAATCCTTCCGTTGCCCATTTTCTCGTCGCATCGATTCCCATCTTCGAACCGTAGTCCTGCATTCTTTGCGCGTGATCCAACGTGTCCACCGGCCCCAGCGAAAACTGCACATCGCGCTCCGGGTCCATAGCGCACAGCGCTTTCCACACTACTTCGTTATAGTTGTGCACGTTCACGTCGTGATCCACCACCACAATCACCTTCGTGAACATCGCTTGCCCCAACGACCAAATCGCGTTCATGATTTTCCGCGCGTGCCCCGGATACGACTTCCGAATCGCGACAATCATTAAATTGTGAAAAATTCCTTCCGCCGGCATCGCCACGTCCGCGATTTCCGGATACTGCATCTTCATCACCGGCAAGAACACCCGCTCCACCGCGTAGCCCATGTAATAGTCTTCTTGCGGCGGAGGCCCCACGACCGTCGTTAAATAGATTGGCTCTTTGCGATGCGTCACGCACTCCACATGAAAAACGGGATACTCCCCTTCCAGCGAATAAAACCCCGTGTGATCGCCGAAAGGCCCTTCCGTTCGCATCTCATTTAGATTGACGTAGCCTTCCAACACGATTTCTGCATTCGCGGGCACTTCAAGATCATTCGTCTCGCAAGCCACCATCTCCACGGGTTCACGCCGCAAAAACCCAGCGAACATCATTTCATCCAAATCCGGCGGAATCGGCAGCATCCCGGACAGCGCTGTCGCTGGGTCCGCTCCTATCGCCACACTCACAGGAATCCGACCATCAGGACTTTTCGCTCGCGCCCGCCGGAAATGCTCCGCGCCATGCTTTTGCGTCTGCCAATGCATCCCCGTGGTTCGCTCGTCGTAAATCTGCATCCGGTACATCCCCACATTCCGCTTTCCAGTCTCCGGATTTTTCGTAAACACCAAGGGGAATGTAATAAACCGCCCGCCATCCTGCGGCCAGCATTTCAAAATGGGGAAATCCAGGAGGTTCACATCTTTTCCGTGATGCATCACTTCCTTGCACGCACCGGTCTTAACCGTCTTCGGAAAGAACGATCCCAGCTCCGCCAGCTTCGGCAACATTTTAATCTTTTCGAACAATCCTTGCGGCGTATCCATTTTCAGAAAACCCCGAATCCGCGCCGCCACTTCATCGACCGCCCCCACTTCAAACGCCAGCGCCATACGCCGCACGCTCCCAAACGTATTCACCAGCAGCGGAACGCGCGATCCCTTAGGCCTCTCAAAAAGCAGCGCTGGTCCTACACTGTCCGGCAGACGCTCCTTGTCCCGCGCCACACGCTGCGTCACTTCCGTAATCTCCAGAACGGGGTCCACTTCCGCGCGAATCCGCCGCAGTTCCCCTTCCTTCTCCAATTTCTGGACAAACTCCCGCAAATCCCGATACGCCAATTCCGTTCCTCCCCTTCTCTGCTCTTGCTTTCACCTAAGGTGGGCAGCCTGAACGGAAGACTCTAGCACGTTAGCGAAAACACAGTGGCTTACAAACTCTCTTCACTGGACGTGGGCGTCAAAGACGCCAGTCTGGACTTGCCCAGCGCGTTTGACTTGCACAAAAATTCTGTACTCCCCGGCTTTCGGAAAGCCATATGGAAAGCTAACTTCCGCGGGCACCGGGGCGGGCATGAGCATCGCCATCCCAGTCGGCATCGAGCATTGGTCTGTAATCCCACAGGCTCCTTTCGGCGGGCCTGCCGTCGTCCCGTTCGCCAAATCCAACGCCGCCATCGATGCCGATCCAGCCGGATGAACATGCGCAAACACGCTCATGTCCGAATTCACGAACTCCGCGTGCCCGGCCATTCCCATGTACGGCTCCATGTCTTGAGCCGGTTTCCCATCCTTGCCCTCAACTAGGAACTTGAAAACCATCGCTGTATTCGCCGTCAGCGGCTCGTTCCCCCTTTCCCAAACCATGAGTCCGCCGTCTGCCAATTGCGAGACGGTAGAATCCCCCGGCCTCGCTTCAAGCGACTCACCCGCCCACATCGAGTCATCCCCTACGAGAGGTTTCCCGTTGATCTGTGGCAAGTCCACCTGCCCCACCAGCGTCCACGGAAATCCTGCTCTGTCCACAACGTCCGCAAATACTTTGTAATGCCCCGCGGGCATGCTCGGCAAGCCCTCCACAAACATTCCTTTCTGGCCTTGTTCAGGATGTAGGTGCCACATCCGCTCCATCCCGGGGGTGCTCACCAAAAACAGGTGCATCAAATGATTGTGGTCGGGAATGAGCCCTTCCATGTTCACCCGTTTCGACCATTCCGGGTCTTGCCCTTTCGCTCGAATCTCCAATTCGTTTCCGTTTTCGAGTTCCGTCACCGCTTCGGGTGGCCTGAAGAAATTCACGTCTCGCTTGTAGTTGGAAGCCTCCACGCCCCACCACGCCCTTCCCAAATAAAGTATCGCCAGGACTACCGCCGCCGTAACCGCCATCACAACCCTGGCTCGCCGCTTCCTGGCTGGAGACGGCGCTTCTCCTGGCTCCAAATTACCTTCCCGCGTTGCCGCTCCGGCGATGAACACGAGTCCCAAAGCCAGGAACAACATCAAGAATCCCAGCAGACCGCTCAGCGACCGCTGCATCGGGATGGTCCTCTGCGCAAACGCTGGCACCGGCACGGCAAGCTCTCCCTTCCCTTTGCTTCCCTCCGCTGTAACTCTCACCTTTAGCGCGCCAGACTCCATCAGCCACAAATTCCCGGTAAAAAATTGCGCATCCTGCTTGGACCGCACAGCGACGTCGGGAACCGGAGGCAAGTTCGAACCCGGCCCGCTCAATCGCATCGGCACAATCTCGATCCTTTCGACATCGTTCGACTCGCTTCTTACCTGAATTTCCGCGATCCCCGGAATCACCTGTGGCACTCGCACTGTCACGTACAAATGATACGGTCCCGCATCTCCCTCAAAGTACACATCCGGGCTACCCACGTGCGCGCTCACCGATAGCGCCGCCAACATCGTCACCGCTAAAATCCCAATGGCTCGTCCTCGCCTCATCCGCCTCAAACCCCTCTCCACTTTCTATTCCACCAGCACCCGATTTCTCTTCGGTGTTTCTCTTCCAGTTACACTCTGCGAATCTCTGTTAACTCTGTGCCTCCGCGTTATCCCTTATTCTTTCTCGTCTATTCTCTTTCTCCTTCTCGGTTACCTCTTCATTCTCCGCATCCAATCTCCCCACGCAAATCCCAGCCGCGACGTAATCATGCTCACCACCAGCGCCACTGCAATAATCATCCAGAAGTGGCTGCGCGTTTCATGGCCGTCAAATGTATATGGGTTGTACAGAAAATTTGCAGGATCGAAATACGCAAAGTACGCCATCCCGAAAACCCTGTTCCGCGCCGCCGGCGTCATCAAGAAATCCGCGAATGGCCATTGCACGGCGAGAAAACTCAGCACAAACACTGGCCCTGTCACTACCGCGAGCTTCCATCTTCCCCACTCGTCCGTTTTTCTCCACAAAAGGTCCAGCAAAATCGCCGGCACGATCAGCAGCAAAGGAAAATGCAACGGCACCAGATGCGTGATGTGTTGATACACCGGCCCCAGCTTGGGCTGCGCCGGAAACAATGGCAGTATCCATTCAAAGGCCAGCAAAATCGCCGTGTAAATTCCTGCCACCGCCGTGCACGCCCATCGCCACTGCACCGCCCACGCTGGCGCAATCAGCACGGCTGGGATCCCAATCGCCACCGCCAGATAGCATGCCGCCCGATGCATCTCCGTCGGCCACGTATTCGTCGTCAGCATCGTTCCCAACTGCTCCACACAGCCTGCGCCAACAAATAACAGCAGCACGATCAGAGTGCGGCGCGCCGGCTTCGACGCTCGGCTCAGCAGCCCCGCCATCAGCGCCATCGCCCCGATCTTGATCGCCAGCGAACCCAGCGACAGCAGTGTATGGGGCGGGCTAACAATCTTTACATCCAATCCGTACGCGTTGTGCCACCAATTGTCGAACGGCGCCGACGTTAGCATCGCGACGCATCCCCACACCGCGATAAACGCCCCGAGCGGCCCGCGAAATCCCCAAATTTTCACGGAAGCTTCTTGCGTCGCCGCGTTGTGCCCAAACGTCGTTGACAAGATCATGTACGCGCACGCGATCCCCGTCAGCACACCCGCCATTTGAATCATGATGTGCGCCGGCGTCCAGAAAGAATCCCGTCCGATCGACATGTGCCACGAAATATCCCACGGCCCCCCGATTTTCCCGCACACGATTCCCGCCACAATGCACCAAATCGGCCACGGCACGCTCTCCACGCTTGGCACGCCCACCCACTCCGCCCTCGGCGGTCTCGCAATATGTTGTCCAAATGGGATTGATTGTCCCATCGAGGTCCCTCCTCGTCTGCCACCACCACCGGTTTTTTTCTGCCCTACCGGGAGTCTACCCCCCGCCGACCTTTCTGCAAACCACCCGAAGACCTGCCAGCGTCAGCATATACTTCCAAATTAAGGGCCGGCATTTGTTTTGTTTCCCTACCGCTGCGCAATACGGAACATTCGCCCATTCTCTTCGTATGTAATAGTGCGGGTCAGGCCGACCAGCTCATTCTTGTAATCTCCGGCCGGGGGAGTCCCAACCATGAAAACTTTCTTAGTCCATCTGAAGCAAGTCTTCCGTCGCCTGGCTCACGCCCCGCTCTTCACGGCCATCACACTCATTACTCTCGCCGCCGGCGTTGGCGGCAACACAGTCGTTTTCAGCGTCCTCGAGGGCGTCCTCCTTAAGCCTCTTCCCTATCCCAAACCCAACGAGCTGATCGGCGTTTGGCAGACCGCTCCGGGCATCAACATAACCGACCTCAACATGGCGCCCTCCAATTACTTTATCTATCGCGAGCAAAACCAGACCTTTCAGGACATTGGCATCTACAATCACGATGCCGTTAGCATTACCGGCATGGCCGAACCCGAACGTCTTGACGCTCTCGACGTCACCGACGGCACCATCCCCCTCCTTGGCATTCCCCCTATGCTTGGCCGCTCCTTCTCGCGCGAAGATGATTCTCCCGGCTCAACGCAAACTGTCATGCTCACCTACGGCTTTTGGAAAAAGAAATTTGCCGGCTCCCCTTCCGTCATCGGCCAATCCATTACCCTTGATGGCAAGCCACGCCAGATCATCGGGGTCCTTCCCCAACGCTTTCATTTTCTCGATTGGGATGATCCCGACGTCATTCTCCCCCTCCAGTGGGACCGTAACAAAACCAATCTCGGCAATTTCAGCTATGAAGGCATCGCGCGCTTGAAACCGGGCGTCACCATGGAACAAGCCAGCTCCGACGTCGCTCGCATGCTTCCCATCGTGGCGCGTTCTTTCCCCGCGCCTCCCGGTTTCAGCGCCAAGATTTTTGACCAAGCCCGCATCGCTCCCAATCTTCGCCCTCTAAAGACCGACGTCATCGGCGACGTGGGCAGCACTCTCTGGGTCCTCATGGCCTCCATCGGCCTCGTCCTGCTCATCGCTTGCGCAAATGTCGCCAACCTTCTCCTTGTCCGCGTCGAAGGCCGCCGCCAGGAGCTCGCTGTCCGCTCCGCTCTCGGTGCCAGTCCCTACCGCATCGCCGGCGAACTTCTCCTCGAAAGCCTAACGCTCGGCTTGCTTGGTAGCGCCATCGGCCTTGGCCTCGCTTACGCCGCCTTGCGCGCCCTCGTCGCCATCGCCCCCGATGGCCTTCCTCGCATCCACGAAATCGGCATCGACGGCACCGTTCTCCTCTTCACCTTCGGCATCTCCATTCTCGCCAGCGTCCTTTTCGGAGCCATCCCCATTTTCAAATACGCGGGAGTCCGCCTCAGCACCGGCATTCGCGAAGGCGGCCGCGCCAACAGCGGCAGCCGCGAACAGCATCGCGCCCGCAGCATTCTTGTCGTCGTCCAGGTCGCTCTCGCCCTCGTTCTCCTGATCTGCTCGGGCCTCATGATCCGCACGTTCCGCGCGCTCACTCGCGTCAACCCCGGCTATTCTCAGCCCGCCCAATTGCAAACATTCCGCATAGGGATTCCCGATAATCAAGTGAAAGACGATGAGACCGTCGTCCGCACCTTCGATGAAATGCGGACCAAAATTGCCGCGATTCCCGGCGTTTCCGCTGTCACTGTCTCGACCTCCTTTCCTATGGATGGCAACTCCAGCAACGATTTGGTCTTCGCCCAGGACCGTCCCAACGCGGAAGGACAAATTCCTCCCATTCGCCGTTTTGCCTTGATCATTCCCGGATTTTTCGCCACGGAAGGCACACCGCTCGTTGCAGGCCGCGACTTCACCTGGACAGACATCTATCAAAAACTTCCCGTCGCCATCATTTCCGAAAATTTCGCCCGCGAATATTGGCAATCCCCCGCCAACGCCATCGGCAAACGCATCCGCGTCGCCTCGACGGACGACTGGCGCGAAATCATCGGCGTCGCTGCCAACGTCTACGGCGACGGCGTCACCAAGGATCCTCCGTCCATGGTTTATTGGCCCATCATGCGGGCCAACTTCGAGGGTCAGGCACACGACGTTGCCCAGTACGTAGGTTTCGGCATTCGCAGCCCGCGCGCCGGCTCAGAATCCTTTCTAAAAGAAGTTCGCGAAGCCGTGTGGTCCGTCAATCCCAATCTTCCCCTCTCCAATGTCCACACGCTCGAGTATTACCATTCGCTTTCCATGGCTCGCACTTCTTTCACGCTGATCATGCTCGCCGTTGCCGGCAGCATGGCCCTGCTCCTCGGCGTCATCGGCATCTATGGCGTTATCTCCTGTTCCGTGTCTCAGCGCGTCCGCGAAATCGGCATTCGCATGGCTCTCGGCGCTCAGACGCAGTCGCTCACCGGGATGTTCGTCCGCCACGGTCTAATCCTCACCGGCATCGGCGCAGCCTTCGGCCTCGTCGTCGCGGCAATCGTCATGCGTCTCATGTCCTCGCTGCTCTTCCACGTCAACCCCGTTGACCCCATCACCTACGCCGCCGTCACTGTCGGCCTGATCGCCACCGCCTTCCTCGCCAGCTACCTACCCTCGCGCCGCGCCGCCACGGTAGACCCCGTCGAGGCCCTCCGCGCCGAATAATCAGATTTTCGGCTTACCGCTCGTGTATGAACCTCTAAAAGTTGAGCGAGCTAACGCGGATCATCCCACGGGCTCACCACCTCGCAACCCACTCTCTCAAAATCCTTCACATTGCGCGTAACGAGCGCCAATCCCCACTCAAGAGCGCTCGCCGCAAGAAACCCGTCCATCACATGCATCCTCGTCCCGCGCGCCTCGCTCATCGCCATCAATTTGCCCCATGCATTCGCAACCGCTTTGTTGACGGACAATATTCTGTCTTCGAATCGGTCCATTAGTTCCTGGTTGATCCAGCTTGCCAGCCGCTCTCGACGCGCACCCGCCGCAAGCCGTTCCACCCCATGTCGTAATTCCGCAAGCGTAATCACGCTCAGGAACAGTCGATCCTCATCCTGCTCGGCCAGCCATCGAACAACGCTTGAATTCGGCTGCGGCTTTGCCCATTCCGAAACCACATTCGTATCCAGCAGAAAGTTCACAGATCAATCTCGCGCGGCTCATCCTTCAACCGCTCCACTTCCAACCTCGACCCGCGCAAAGGCGATTCCGCGAAAAATTCCGCCAAGTTACCCTTCCGCTTCGTTTTGCGACTCCATTCTTCGGCTGAGACCACGACCGCAGCCTCTTTCCCATGACGTGTGATCTTCTGCGGTCCCGTTTTTTGCGCCCGCTCGATCACCTCGCTCAATTTCGCTTTAGCCTCGGCCACCGACCATTCCGCCTTGCCCATGACTCACGCCCCTTCCATTGATTATAGTCATACAGGTCATTATAGTCTGTGCGCGTCTAGCTGGCAACTTATTTCCGACTTTGCTTCCTTGTCCCACAACGCATCCACGATATTAAAAAGCCCATGGTCGCTGATTCCTCGATGGGTCCGTCAAACTACTTCTAGTGCACTTGTTTCAAACTCCGCTGTGAATTGTGAAAACGGTCTCCCACGAGCTATCTACGCAAGAACAAAAAACAGTCAGTCCAGTTGTTGCAAATTCCCTTATCATTCGACGCGAGTCTACCGGAGGTCCGACTATGACAGTCGCCCGATCTCGCTCCTTGCACACCGTGGCTATCCCGATCGCCATTCTTTTGGGATTGACGGCCAGTTCCGCAATCAGCGCGCAAGAGACCGTGAGCGTCACCGAAGTCTCGCCGCAGGTTCTCATCTTTGCCACTTCAACAGGCAATGTCGTCGCTTCCGTTGGTCCCGATGGAGCCCTGCTGATCGGTACTCCGTCGGGGACAAGCACAGCCCCCATTAGTGCCATGCTCGGGAATCGGACCAAGTCGCCCGTGCGCTATGTGGTCATCGCGCCGGAAGATCCAGCCAAGTCCGAGGGTGATGCCGGATGGGGCGCGCGTGGAGCATTTGTTGCCATGCAAGAGAATGCACTCCGGCGTTTAGGAGGGAACGTAATGGGCCCGCCGCTGCCCTTGCCCCCACGATTCATTCAGCTCGGCGTGGACCGACTGCGTATCGCTTTCTCCGAGGTCTTAGCGCTGGATATCAATGGCGAAGCCATCCATGTTGTTCATCAAAAACCGGGCTATAGCGACGCCGACGCGATCTCCCACTTTCATATCGCCAAACTGGTCTATCTCGGCGAAGTGTTTCCCGGCGATGGCTATCCAGTCATCGATCCCGCACAGGGCGGCACACTGGACGGCCTTATGAACACTCTCGGCGCATGGACTGACCCAAATTATCGCGTCGTTCCGGCTCGAGGGCCGGTCACCGACGGCTCGGCCGTCAAAACCTTCCGCGACATGATCGAGACGGTCCGCGATCGCGTAAAGCACTTAATAGACGCTGGCAAGACAGAGACTCAGATCCTCGCTGATCATCCAACGGCGCGGTTTGACGCACGCTGGGGCCAGGGGCGTGTGCAGGCCGATCAATTCGTGCACGAAATCTATGGCTCGCTTCACCACGACGATTGAGATGTTCCGGATACTTCTCCGAAGCGGGCCGCCGTCCCTCAAGGCCAGCATTTCGGAGCAGCCTGTTCGAATTTTCCCAAACTTCCAAGTATTTACCAACCACTAAGTACCTCGCCAACCCGTTCCAATCTCTCGACCTCCTTCACTTCAGTTCGAGCCTGCTCCTTTCTTCGGGTCGTTCATCTTCTGGCCACTCGTAGTATTCTGAGAACTGGCCCATGAACCGCGTCTACCTTGATTTCAACGCCACGACGCCCGTTGACCCCCAGGTCCTCGACGCTATGCTTCCCTATTTCTCCGCCGAGTTCGCAAACGCCTCCTCCATCCACACGCCCGGACAACGCGCCCGCGCCGCCGTCGAAACCGCCCGCGAACAAGTCGCCGCCCTGATCGGCGCCAAGCCCCAGGAAATCGTGTTCACCAGCGGCGGCACCGAATCCGACAATCACGCCATCTTCGGCGTCCTCAGCTCTGCTGTGACACAGGCAATCCTGGCTGTGCACTCCTCCTCGACGCAACCCACCCCACACCTAATCACCACCACCATCGAACACGAAGCCGTCCTGAACGCCTGCCAAGCAGCAGAAAAGCAAGGCGTAAGCGTCACGTATCTTCCAGTCGACCGCGAAGGCCAAGTCGATCCCGAAGCCGTCCGCCGCGCCATCCGCCCCGAAACGGCCCTAATCACCGTGATGCACGCCAACAACGAACTCGGCACTGTGCAACCGCTCGAAGAAATTGGCCGTATCGCTAGCGAACACAAAGTTTATTTCCACACCGACGCCGTCCAGTCCGCAGGCAAAATTCGTATTGACGTCAACGCGCTTAACGTCGATTTGCTTTCTCTCTCTGGCCACAAACTCTACGCGCCAAAAGGTGTAGGCGCGCTTTACGTCCGAAGCGGCACTCGCCTCCAACAGCTGCTCTACGGCGGCCATCATCAGCGCGGATTCCGTCCCGGCACGGAAAATGTCGCCGGGATCGTAGGCCTCGGCAAAGCCGCGGAAATCGCGCGCCATTCGCTCGCGGTAGACGCCCAGCGAATTTCCGCCCTCCGCGACAAACTCGAACGCAGCCTGCTCGAGCGCGTCCCGCAAATCCGCGTGAACGGTACCGCCCCCCCGCGCACTCCCAACACCACCAATATCCAATTCGCCGGAATCGAAGGCGAAGCCCTGGTCATCGCTCTAGACTTGAAAGGTTTGTCCTGCTCCGTCGGCGCAGCCTGTTCCTCCGGGGCCGTCGAACCATCGCACGTCCTGACCGCCATCGGCCTCTCGCAAGAAGAAGCCAAGTCCAGCCTGCGCTTCAGCCTGGGCCGCCACACCACACAATCCGAAATCGCGTTCGCACTCGAAGTTATTTCCACGGCCGTAGTCCAACTCCGCGCCATCTCGCCGACCTACCGCAAAGAGGCCGCCTCGCACCTATGATTTTCTCAGCAGATCTCGGCGTCGTAGGGGCACGGCAAGCCGTGCCCGACAGCAAATCCACGAACGCCTCGAACCATTTTGGTTCAGCATTTTGCGTGAGGGTCGATCTTGTAAGGGCGCAGAACGCTGCGCCCCGGTTACGCAGCGCCAAGCAATCAAAGTCATTGCTCGATACAATAGAATGAGCATGAACGCCGCAACCCAATTCGACACCCTACCGACCCGAGAGGAAACGCAACTCGGCCTGGTCGCGATCGCCATGTCCGGAGGCGTCGACTCCTCGACGGTAGCCGCCGTACTCCAGGAACAAGGCCACCCCATCGTCGGTCTAACCATGCAGCTCTGGAATCAGCGTCGCCTTCCCGAACTCCAAGGCGACGGCCCCAAGCAGCACCGCTGCTGCTCGCTCGATGACGTCTACGACGCAAAGCGCGTCGCGCAGCACCTGAACTTCCCGCACTATGTTGTGAACTTCGAGGAACAGTTCGAGAAGCGCGTCGTGCGTCCCTTCGTCGACCAATATCTCGCCGGTCGTACGCCCATCGCCTGCACCAATTGCAACACGGACGTAAAATTCGAACCGCTTCTCCGCATGGCGCGCCAAATTGGAGCCGAACGCTTAGCGACGGGCCACTACGCCCGCATCCGCAAGAACGAGCAAACCAGCCGCTGGGAACTTTTGCGCGCCCGCGATGAAAGCAAAGACCAATCCTATTTTCTCTGGGGACTCTCGCAAGAGCAGCTTTCGCGCAGCGAATTCCCTCTAGGCGAATTGACCAAAGAAGAAGTTCGCGCTCTCGCGCGCCGCACCAATCTGCCCGTCGCCGAAAAGCCCGAAAGCATGGAACTCTGTTTCGTTCCCACAGGCAATTACGTTCAATTCATCCAGGCCTATTCCAAGGACGCCGGAATCCCCCTGTCGCAAACCGAGGGCGAAATCGTCACCGAGGATGGCGCGATCGTCGGCCATCACAACGGTGTCCACAATTTCACCATCGGCCAGCGCAAAGGCCTCGGCTTCTCCGCCGGCAAGCCGCTCTACGTGCTCTCCATCGATACGCAGAACAACCGCGTCGTCGTTGGCGATGACGATGCTCTCCGGACAACGTCCTTTGAAGTGAACGATGTAAATTGGGTTTCGATCGAGGCGCCCTCAGAGCCGCTTCGCGCTAAGGTAAAAATCCGCCACAAGCACGAACCCGCGCCAGCGACCGTCGAAGCTCTCGAGGGCGCCCGCGCACGCATCATTTTCGATACGCCACAGCGCGCCATAACCCCCGGCCAAGGCGCCGTTTTCTACGACGAAGATCGCGTACTCGGCGGCGCTTGGATTAAGTGAGGGCGCGTCTCTGAAATTGCTGGCGCAAGAAACGAAGTAATGACGCAAGGAAGTAACGAGGTAAAGAGAAGAAGAAGAAAAGAAAAAGCAAACAATCTACAAATCAAAATGTGGGGAAAATTCCCTAAGAAAACCGCCATCCGTGAAAGAAGAATTCCGACTGTGAGCTGTGAGATCTAGACTGTGAGCTGTAAGCTATCAGCTTTTCAAATAAACAGCTCTTCTTCTTGTTCCAACGGTTCGTCGGGACGGCGACGCTCGCGCCTCGACCGCAGCAGATCGATTCCAACCTTGATTCCCTGAAGCACCGCGGAAGCTTTCTGCATCGGCCGCCAAACCGTATGCCGGAATTGCGAACCGGCATCTTCGACGGCTTCGAGCGCGCCGGTCAAAATTCGGTCCGCGTGATTCAACTGCCCACGCAGACGGTCCGTGGCATCGGTCAGCACGCGATCCATTTTTTGCGCCTGGCCACGCGTCAAATAAACGATATGCGCCGCATCGGCCACCATGTTCGAGATTTTCGGCTGTGTATCATCGAGAAGAATTTGCGCACGCGTCAAAATCGGTCCTACGCGCGCGTGCAAATCGGTGACGAGCCCGTTGACCTTGCGATTGGTCTGGCGCAATTCAAAAAACAGCGCGATCAACATCGCGCCTTGCACCACAAGCGCGATCGCCGCGACAATGCTGAAAATCATCAGCCAGGTTTGCATACGCGCCCTCTCCCGAGGACGAAATCATTCCGCGCCGGATCTTGCGCCCTCGATGCTCTGCGGCTCAACAACTGTTCCGATCCAGAGCTTCGCGCCTGCGATTCACAACCGCTTCAAAATCGCGGAGCTCCCAGACCTCACAGCCTTAGGACTTCGAAGCTTCGCGGCGATATGCTTCACGCGCGCCTTCGACCGCCGCGCTGATGGAATCCTTCCCTTTGGTAGCAACGTCCCGGCTGCGTTCGATCAGATCGTCCGCGCGCTCGCGAAGTTCTTTCGCTTTGCGCTGCGCAAAATCGCGGCCCTCATCGGCCTTTTTCGCGAGAAAATCGCGGGTATCTTCTCCGGATTTCGGCGCAAACAAGATGCCGACCAGGGCGCCCACGCCGAGTCCCACGAGGAAGTATGTGACCTTGGAACCTACATTGTCCGCCATGAGAACCTCCACAAAAACCGTAACATAGCGGCCCGAGACGCGCAATATGGGCTAACCGGTATGAGTTATTTAGTCTGGTTATCGGTAGGAGCGTCGTTTGAACGCAGTGTACCGAGCTGTTCGAAGAGTTTTTCGGCAGTCTTTCGCGGGATAACCTGGCTTAATTTTTCCACGCCAGCGCGGCGAGCGTTTGCCACGCTACCGAATTCGCGGAGGATTTTTTGCGCGGTGCGCGGGCCGACGCCGGGAATGCCATCGAGAGCGGATTTTGTCTGGCGCGCGGCACGGCGCTGCCGATGGAATGTGACGGCAAAGCGATGCGTCTCGTCACGGATTTGTTGGATGAGATGAAGCACCGGCGAATGGTGTTCGAGAACGATGGGCTCATCTTCCTGGCCGAGGACATAAAGAATTTCTTCCTTTTTGGCGATGCTGGCCATCGGCTGGTTGATGATTTGCAAAGAATCGAGGGCTTGGGCGGCGGCGTGCAATTGGCCGATGCCACCGTCAATTAAAATTAAACTGGGAAGCGTTTTTTTTTCTTCTTGCAGCCGGCGATAGCGGCGCGTGACGGCTTCGTGCATGCTTGCGAAATCGTCGTTCTTCCAATTTGGAGGCGCGGCCATCGAGGATGCAAGGATTGGCAATGGAGATGTTTGCGACAGATTGCTCGAATCCTCGCCGTGCCTTTGTACAGCGCTCGCTTCTGCTGTGCGCGCTTCGTCGCCGCGGATGATGAATTTTCGGTAGTCGGATTTTTTCATGCGGCCATTTTCCCAGACGACCATCGACGCGACCGTGTCAGTTCCTTGGATGTGGGAGATGTCGAAGCTTTCGATGCGTTTTGGTTCCTCTGTAAGGTTCAAGGCGTTTTGCAGCGCTTCGCCGATGGCTTTCGAGGTGGGCTTCAGGACGCGGAAGCGTTGCTCGAAGGAATGCTTGGCATTGCTTTCGACGAGGTCGAGGAAAGAACGTTTGTTGCCACGCTGCGGAGTGAAGATTTCAACTTTGTGGCCGGCGCGTTCGGTCAGCGTTTCTTCGAGGAGTTCGCGGTCATCGAAATCGATGGGGACGTGAATGGCCTTGGGAAGATATTCGGCTTCGAGATAGAGCTGCTTGAGCAACGAGGGCACAAATTCGTGGGGATCGAACTCGTCGAGATCTTCCCAATAGAATTCGCGGCGATCGACGACGCGTCCTCCGCGCAGGTGAAATAGATTGGCGGCGACGAGCGGAGGTTCGGCGTAATAGGCAAGAACATCGGTGTCGTCGCCTTGCGCAGCGGCGATGCGCTGGCGTTCTTCGATATCTTCAAGCGTGCGGAGAAGATCGCGATACGCGGCGGCTTGCTCGAATTGCTCTTTTTCGGCGGCGGCCATCATGCGAGCTTCGAGGCTTTTGATGAGGTCGTGGCGGCGGCCTTCGAGAAAGAGGCGAACGTCGCGAGCGGCTTCGGCGTAACGCTCGTCGGTGGTCAGGCCGGTGACGCACGGGCCCAGGCAACGATGAATGTAGTATTGCAAACACGGGCGCGGATGGCTGCGCGTTAGATCGACGGTGCAGCTGGGGACAAGGAATCGTTTGTGAACGAAATGGAGAATGCGGCGGGCGAGTCCCGCGGGAAAATAGGGGCCGAAATAAAGCGAACCGTCTTTTTTGATGCGGCGCGTGAAATAGACGCGGGGATATTTTTCGGCGGCGGTGAATTTGATGTACGGGTAGGTCTTATCGTCCCGGAGCACGACGTTGAACTTGGGGCGATACTTCTTGATGAGGTTGTGTTCGAGCGCGAGGGCTTCGCGTTCGTTGCCGACGAGAATGGTTTCAAGGTCGGCGATTTCTCTGGCGAGCGATCCGGTTTTGGCGTTGACCCAACTCGATTCGAGAAAATAGGAACGCACGCGGCTGCGGAGCGATGCGGCTTTGCCGACGTAGAGAACGGTACCCGCAGCGTCTTTGAAGATGTAGACGCCGGGACTTTCGGGAAGCAGCGCGGCGATTTCTCGGGGTTCCATGGAAGTGCGGCGCAGAATTTATGCTTAAGCGCCAACTTCCATCATACTAGAACTGTGAGTTGTGGCCCGTGAGGCAAGACTTGTGAAGGTAAGACGTGACTGGTGACTCGTGACTGGTGACAGATCGAACAGGAGAGTTGGCAACATGGTGGGCGAACGGCTGCATCCAATGAACAGAATGAAGAGCAAAAAGTGGATGAAGAGCGTAAGACTCGGATCGCACATTCTGCTGTACGTTACGCTAGCCGCGTTATTGATGGTGGGCGCACCTCTGCGCAATTCCGCGCAGAATCCTCCGCCGCCAAGTCCGACCGACCCGCCTCCGGCGCCGCCGAAGAAACAGGATGCCAAGCCAGCGAAACCGAATACGGACAGTGCCACGCAGAATGCGCCGGACCAGCCGACATGGGATCCGCTGCGCGCTGAAAAGGACATGCAGGTGGGCACGTACTACATGCACAAAGGCGATTTGGACGCGGCCATCGACCGCTTCCAGGACGCTACGACCGCGAAACCAGGGTACGCGCTTCCCTTCCTGCGTTTGGGCGAGGCGCAGGAAAAAAAGGGGCTGAAGAAGCAGGCGATCAAATCGTACACGCGCTATCTTGATTTATATCCGAAGGCGGAAGACAAAGACAAAATTCAGAAGAAAATCGACAAGCTGTATAAGGATGTGGAGAAAGAAAAGAAATCGCTATAGGCTCTCGACGGTCGCACACTTGCAGAAGCTGTACAGGTAAGTAGGAAAGAAGAATCATTCAATTAGGTCACGTGGTACTTTTCTCGGCCACTGCATAACAATGGTGGACTGGGCATGAGTGTGCGCGACTAGAGGCGAAAGTTGTCGGCAAAAAGCCATGTTAGCGAGCCAGATGATCGAGGATGCGGCGGGCGCGGTCGAAATCGGCGAAGAGTTTTTCTTCGGCGCGGAACTCCGGGGAATGGGAGAGCAGGCTGCAGCCGGAGCGGCGCGTGGGGTGTTTGACGTGGAGCATTTCGTGATAGAGCACGTATTCGACGGCGACTTGCGGGACGGCGGGATGATCCAGCCTGCGATTTAACAAGATTTGATTGGGGCCGGGGTCGTAGCAGCCGAATTGGCGGCGCCAATTGCGGGTGCTCCAGCCGATGTGTGGGCGACGCAGATTGCCAGAGAAATATTTGTGGTTTAAATCTGCAAACATTGTTTCAAGATCGAAATGGCGGCCGCGTGGCCCTGTGGATGCCAGGCGAACGCGTCCGCGACGCATTTGGCTGATGCGGTTACGCGTGCGATGCGAACGCGCGTAGTTGAGATAAGGCTCAACCAACGCGCGAGGAGTTTTGCGGCGATAGACGCGCGCGAGAAGCAAAGCGGCCGCACCTTCGAGAACAGCAAGCGGTGCGCGCCGCAACAAATCCGAAAAGCGGACGAAGACCACGTCCTCGCGGCGGCGAATGGTTAGGACGAGACTCGCATAAGGATAAAACTCGACGCGGAAGCGCGGCGGACGGCCGTCGCAGCCGAGCCGGGTGAAAACGCGCTGAAAAAGCGGCGCGCCGCCGGGGATGAGCGAGCTCGCGGGGCGTGGAGGCGTGTGGCTCTTCCTTGAAACGGATGCCTTCGCGTGGGTTAGTTCGATCGGCGGCGCGAGATCCATTACCAAGCTCAATTGCTTGGTGGGGGCTGGTTCGTTCACTGCGGAGATTTGCTTTGCCGGATTCATCTATCTCGCTTCATCGTTTTTCCGCGGCTCATTTCTTTCGCCGCGTCAATTCTTTCGGCGGACAGGCGGCGCAGCCACGTTTTTCTTGGCGTCTTCCGCTTCGCGAGAGGCATCCTGAGTGCCTTCGATAGCGTCGCCCAGATTGTCCTTATAGAGTTCGGCGTCGGGCGCGGTGGTGGGGATTTTTTGCAGAATGACGATGTACTCCTTGGTTTTGGAAGACATCAGGTTGATCGCTTTGCGGATGTTCTGCTGTTTCTCGATTCCGATTTGGATGAGATCCGCGGCGTCATCGACGCAGCCCACATAGGCGTTCAGAAGTGAATTGACCATTTCTTCGTGATTGGCTTGTGAAGGATGGTCCAATTCGTATTGTAGTTTTTTGATGCGGTCGTCCGCGAAGGAGAGGAAAAGAGTGATGCGCTCGCTGGGTGTTTCCGCATCGCGAATTTTGTCGGCCTCGATGGCGGAGAGGTAGTCCTTCTGCGGCGCCGCGGCCCCACGGGCGGAAAGCACACCGCAACTAGCTATTGCGAACAGAACCAAAATACAGAGGCGAAGTTTCATGGGCGCACCTTACGCACTTTTGAGTCAAGAAGAACGGCAGTTGGAGTCTTAGGAGCCGGCGGCTTTATCGTTGGATGCTCGGGAAAAAGGGATCGGAGCAGTCTATCGTCCATAGTCACCAGATCCTGACGGACAAGCTGGAGCGGCGGCTTGTAGGGATCGGGAGCTTCGAGCAGGAACTGATCCATTTGGCGCAAGCCTTTCTGCAAATGCATTTCGAGCTGCTTGTAGCCATTAGGGTGGTGCTCGCCATCGGGATTGGCCTTGAGCAGCGCGTCCGAAGCGGCGCGGACATTGTCGCGGTATTTTTCGAGCAGCAGACCCATTTTGATGTAATCGCCAGATTGCTCCGCGCGCCCCGCTTCGTCAAATTCGGCGTCGCCAAGTCTCTGCATCAATTTTGCTTTGTGGACGGGATTCGTTTCGCCATCGAATCTCGCCTGAAGTTCGGTCACGGTTTCGGCGGCTCGGGCCGCGCCGCATAAGGCGAGCGCCATAATCGGAATCACGAGGCGTCGCGACACCCGGGAACCCATGGAATCACCTATCCTGACCCAACATCCGTTTCAAAACTTTGCTGCGCTGTTGCGCCTGCCAGACCTGGTCGGGGTTCTTGCCCTGGTCGAGCTCGAGAAATTTCTGGTACGCCTCGAGCGCGGGCTTGGGCTGGTTCAGTTTATCGTAGCAGAGAGCGCGGATAAACCATTCACCAGCCGCGGGAGTTTCCGCCTTGGCGATCAGATCGAGCGTGGCGATGGCGGCCGAGAAGTTGCCTGCCAAATAATACGTCGAACTCAAATCCTTCCAGTAGATGAGATTGTTGCGATCGATTTGGAGAGCGGCTTTGATTTCCTTTTCGGCGGACGGAAAATCGCGCTTCTGCATGTAGACGCGGCCGAGGCCGGCGTGAAACGTGGCGTCGCCTGGTGCAAGGGCAACGGCTTTGCGCAGAGTGACGATGGAATCGTCCCATTTTTTCTGGGAGATCTGAATGTCGGCGCGGGCGCTCAACGAATCGAGCGTGGGAGATTTTCCCCCGGCATCGACGCGATCGAGCTCGGCGAGAGCGGCGTCATACTGCTTTTGCTCGAGGAGCATGTGGAGAAGGCGAGTGCGTACGCGAGCGTCATTCGCATTGACGGCGAGATAGTCGCGATAGGCGGCAGCGGCTTCGGGCTTTTTTTGTGCGTCGAGAGATTGCGCGAGGCCGAGAAGGGCTTGCGGCGATTTCGGCTGCGATTCGAGCACGGAGCGGTATTTGGCTTCGGCTTCGGGATATTTCTTGAGGCCGTAATAAAGATTGCCCAGGTGAACCACGGTTTCGCTATCGAGAGGATCGAGACGCAGAGCCGCTTCGTAAGACTCGGCTGCGCCAGGGATATCGCCGGAGCGCTCGAGCGCATAGCCGAGGAGGAAGCGAGGCCGGCTTTGCGCGGGAAGAAGATCGACAGCTTTGCGGAGAGGCGGGACGGCGGCGGCGGGATCTTTTTCCGTGAGTAGGATGCCGAGATTGAGGAAGGCTTCAGACATTTTAGGGTCGAGCGCGATGGCGCGTTCGTACTCGGCGCGAGCTTCCTCGGTGCGTTTAAGAGCGGTGTAGGCGTAGGCGAGTTGAAAATGAGCCCAGGCGATGTCGGGTTTTTCGGCGAGAAGTTTTTGGAGCGGAGCGATGGCGGCTTCGAATTGATTGTTGTCAATGTCGTGCTGGGCTTCCTTGAGGAGATCGTTTAGGGGATTGGAAAGCGTTTGGGTACGGGATTGGGAGGATTGATTGGGAGCGGATGCCGGAAACGCGTGCAAGTCAAAACACGAAGAGGGCACGACATGTCGTGCCCCTACGATTACGAGGGCGAACGCGGCGCATCTGGAAAAACTTGAGAGATTCATTGTTCGGGCGGAGGATTGCCTGCGCCATTTGCGATTGTAACCGAAGGCATACCGGACTTGGATGCGCCATTGGCGGAGCGCTTTGCCTGGCCGTTGGCGGCGAGAACGCGCGCGAGGAAGCGGCCGGTGTGCGAATGCGGATTGCGGGCAACTTGTTCGGGCGTACCGGTGGCGATGATTTTTCCGCCTTGGTCGCCGCCTTCGGGGCCGAGATCGATGAGCCAGTCAGCGGACTTGATGACATCGAGATTGTGTTCGATGACGAGGAGCGATGCGCCGGATTCGAGAAGTTTGCGAAAGGCGGCGAGGAGTTTGGCGATGTCGTCGAAATGAAGGCCGGTGGTGGGCTCGTCGAGGATATAAAGGATGCCCTGATTTTCCGTACGTGCGAGATGCGCGGCGAGTTTCAGGCGCTGGGCTTCGCCGCCGGAGAGCGTGGTGGCGGATTGGCCGAGGCGGAGATAGCCCAGGCCTATTTCATTGAGGATGCGGAGCTTGCTAACGACTTTGGGGACGCCGGTGAAAAAAGCGAGAGCTTCGCGCGCGGTGAGGCCGAGAACCTCATGAACATTTTTGCCGCGATAGCGGACGTCGAGGACACTGGTTTTGAAACGTGTGCCGCGGCACTCTTCGCAGACGAGCTCGACATCGGCGAGAAATTGCATTTCCACGGTGACAGTGCCGTCGCCCTGGCACGTTTCGCAGCGGCCACCGGGGACGTTAAAAGAAAAATGGCCGGCAGTGAAGCCTCGGCGCTTGGCGTCGGGAGTCGCGGCGAAGACTTCGCGGATGGCGTCGAAAGCTTTGAGATAGGTGGCGGGATTCGAACGCGGCGTGCGGCCGATGGGAGATTGATCGACGATGACGACTTCGCGGATGTTGGCGTCGCCTTCGAGGCGGTCGCAGAATTCCTTGACGCTTCCGCCGGTGCGTTTTGCGGCGAGCGCGCGGTACAGAACGTCGTGAATAAGGGTGGACTTGCCGGAGCCGCTGACGCCGGTGACGACGGTGAGAGTGCCGAGCGGAACCATGAGGTCGATGTTTTGGAGGTTGTGGAGGGTGGCGCCATAGAGGCGAAGAAATTTGCCGCTTGGTTTGTGGCGCGTGTTGGGAACGGGGATGCTTAGATCGCCTCTGAGGTAGCGGCCGGTGAAAGATTTGGGTTCAGCGAGCATGGCTTCGTAGTTGCCGGCGAAGAGGAGTTTGCCGCCGAGTTCGCCGGCGCCTGGGCCGAGATCGATGACGTGATCGGCGGCACGAATGGTGTCGGGATCGTGTTCGACGACCAGGACGGTGTTGCCGAGGTCGCGCAGAGATTTGAGGATGTCGATGAGGCGCTGGGTGTCGCGCGGGTGCAGGCCGATGGAAGGTTCGTCGAGAACGTAAAGCGCGCCGACGAGATGCGAACCGAGAGAAGTAGCGAGCTGAATGCGCTGCGATTCGCCGCCGGAGAGAGTGGAAGTGAGGCGATCGAGCGTGAGGTAATCGAGGCCGACTTCATCGAGAAATTGCAGGCGGGAGCGAATCTCTTCGAGGATTCTCTCGGCGACTTTGGTTTGCGAATCCGAAAGAACCAGAGCCGAGAAAAAAACGCGGGCTTCTTTTACGGTGAGCTTGCAGATTTCAGTGATGGAGCGTCCGGCGACGCGGACAGCGCGGGCTTCGGGCCGGAGACGCGTCCCGCTGCAATCGGGGCATGTTGCGTAACCGCGATAACGGCTGAGAAAAACGCGGACGTGAAGCTTGTATTTCTTGCGTTCGAGCCAGTTGAAAAAACCTTTGACGCCTTCGAAATCGTTTTCGGGATCGCCTTCGAGAACCAGGCGACGCTGCTCGTTAGTGAGCTGGCGCCACGGAACGTTTAGTGGAATGCCGCGGCCGCGAGCCCATTTTTTCACATCCTGAAGGAGGGCGCGGTAACGGGGCTTGGTCCAGGGTTCGATAGCACCTTCATCGAGCGACTTGCTGGAATCAGGCACCACGAGATTGAGATCGAAGTCGATCGTGTTGCCAAACCCCTGGCAGCGCGGGCAAGCGCCGTAAGGATTGTTGAAGGAAAAAAGTCGCGGCTCAGGCTCCTGGTAGAGCGTGCCATCGTTCTTGCATTCGAAGCGCTCGTTGAACGTAAGGCGCTGGGCGGGATTGCCAGAAGAGTCGGCGATGAATTCGAGGATGGCTTCGCCGCCGCCTTCGCGATAACAAATTTCGATGGAGTCCGTGAGGCGTGAACGAGATTCGGGGCTGATGGAGAGACGATCGACGAGAACGTAGACCGGTTTAGCAAAATCGACGTCGAGAAGAGTTTCAGGCGAGGAAAATTCATGGACGCGGCCGTCTTGATAAAGGCGATTGAAGCCGCGTTTTTGGATGTCCCCCAGGGCTTGCTTCAGCGCTTCTTGCGGAGGCGCGGGCGATTTCTTCCTGGGAACGCGGCGCGCGCCGCCGGTCGCTTGAGGCTCGGAGGGTATTCGCAGCAGGTACATGACATAAAAGCGGCGACCTGGGGCGAGCGAAAGAACTCGCGTGGCGATTTCGTCCGGGCTGTCTCTTCGCACTTCCGCACCGCATTTGATGCAGAAAGTTTGGCCGCAGCGGGCGAAGAGGAGGCGCAAATAGTCGTAAATCTCCGTGGAAGTAGCGACCGTCGAGCGCGGGTTGCGAGTGGAATTTTTCTGGCGAATGGCGACGGCGGGAGCGATGCCGGAGATTTCGTCGACGTCGGGCTTTTCCATGCGTTCGAGGAACTGCCGAGCATAAGCCGAGAGAGATTCCACATAGCGGCGCTGCCCTTCGGCGTAAACCGTGTCAAAGGCCAGGGAAGATTTGCCGGAGCCGCTGACGCCAGTGACGACAGTGATGGCGTTGTGAGGGATGTCGACGGTGACGTTCCGAAGATTGTGAACACGGGCGCCGCGGACGCGTATGGCCTCTTGTTCGCCAAGCACGGGTGTGAGTTCTTTAGTGGCCAAAGGGTAGCCCAGACAGCACGCTTGGAGCGCACTGCCTAAACCTTAAATTATACGGCTACGGCAAAATGGGAGCAAACGAAGAGCTTGCCCACTCGCATAGACAGGCTCGGGGTTGCGAGCAGGCGAACCGACCTATTGTTTCGGAGTTTGCGAGCTGGCTTTCGCCTTAACGGCAGCGGCAACTTTATCCTGAAGAGATTTATTGGAGGGATCGGCTTCCAGGCCCCTCGTGTATTCCTTGATGGCGTTATCGTACTCGCCGTTTTGGAAGTAAAGGTCGCCCAGTGAGCTTGTTGCATCGACTGTCTTGGCTCGCGCGGCCTTCTCGGCCTCTGTCTCTGTCGCAGCCGGTGCGGGAATCTCTCGCGTTGCGTGTTTCGGTTTCGCATCGGTTGTTTCTCTCGCGGAGGAAGCGGCGTGCTCGGAAGAAGAGTTCGCACCATGAGAATCTGCGGGAGCTGTAGACACCTCGGGAGAGCTTAATTGTGCGGCCGGCGGTTTGGCTGCCGCAGGCTGTGTATCGTTTGTTGGCGCCGCGGGGTTCGATTGCACTACAGACGAACCGCGGCGGACGAAATACCAGCCGCCGGCGGCAAGCGCCAGGACAAAAACGATCACGGCAGCAAAAATCGCGCCGCTAGACGAGGTTTTCGCGCCGTTCGCAGCGTCGGGAATTTCGGGAGAAGCGAATTCGGACGATGCGCTCGGAGCAGCTCCAGGCGGAATCGTAGGAATCGGTGGAATCCGCGGCGTTGTGGGGACGCGCCGTTCTTGGCTTGCGGTGGGCGTACGCACCGTCGGCTCATCCGCATAAACGGTTGAGCTTCCGGCCGGGCCTCGGCCCGCGAGGGGTGCTGGCGTGTCACGCACCGTGGTGCTATCTGAAAAATCTTTGGCTGGCTTCGCTGGTGAGGACGTCCCGCCAGAAGTCCTCACTCCCTTTTCACATTGTTCCAGCCCTTCAATCAGTTCCCTGCCGGACTGCGGGCGGCGCTCCCGGTCTTTTTCGAGGCACTTCATGATCAGGTCTCCCACCGGCGCGGGAATCTGCAATCCCGGGCGCGCATCGTAAATAGGCGTGGGAGGTGTTTGGATTTGAGCAAACAACATATTCAGGGGGGTATCGGCTTTCAGCGGGAGAACGCCAGTCAGCATCTGATACATGACCACGCCGAGAGAATAAATATCGGAGCGGCCATCGAGTTCGTCGCTGTCGGCGCCTTTGGCTTGCTCGGGCGACATATATGGCGGCGTGCCGATGACCATGCCCGTCGCCGTGAGCGCCATGCCGGAGGCGGTGCTTTGGGAGTCGCGGATTTTAGCGATGCCGAAGTCGAGAACCTTGGCTACTTCTTCGCCATTGGAAAAAACAAGAACGATATTGTCGGGCTTAATGTCGCGATGGACAAGACCGAGTTGGTGCGCCGCATCGAGCGCGGCGGCTGCCTGTTTGATAATCGAGCAGCTCCGCGCGACGGGCAACGGCCCATGCGCATTCATCAGGCTCTTCAGGCTTTGGCCTTCGATGTACTCCATCACGATGAACGGCCGGCCGTCTTCCGTCTCGTCAAAATCCTCCACTTTCACGGCGTTCTTGTGTCGTAATTTACGCGCAATGATGGCTTCCCGCCCAAAGCGCTTGACGAGGCCCGCATCATTCAGCAGGCTCGGTGCCATGACTTTCAGCGCGCACGACTCGTTGAAGTGCATGTGCAGCGCCTTGTAAACCGCGCCCATTCCGCCTTCGCCAATTTTCCCAACAATGCGGTATTTTCCGCGAATGACGGTCCCCGCAGCCCATTCCAAAGGCTCGGTGAGGCGAGCGCCGTCCTGAGGGCAGACGGCGAAAGAAATCGGATAGCTGTGCTGACACTGCGGACAAATCTTCATGGCTGGGCCTGGACTCGTCTAGGTTGCATAGGCGATTGAGGATTGTACACCGTGGGACTTCCGTCGAAATAGAAGCATTGCAAGCGATGGTTCCGAAGAGGAAGTCCACGCTGGCCTCTTCGGGCCTACTCTTCTACCTCTTTTTTGAGCCGAGGCCGTGTATCCAAACGGAAATGAAAACGATAAAACGATGTGCAGGCGAACTTATTCCGAGCTATGCTTTTCGCGAAAACTCAATCGCGTTTTGGGCTGGTTCCATCGCGAAAAAAGGGTCGATGTGACCCGCGCCTTAGGGTTCTCGCGAGAACAGTTTCGATCGGAGTGTCCAAGCATGAAATGGAAGAAAAGTGTTTGGCTATCGGTGATCTTGGCCGTCACAGCGGCGGTTGGATGGGCGCAGGATAACAAGGCGCTGACCAACAAAGACATCATGGGCATGGTGAAGCAAGGATTGAGCGACTCGGTCATAGTGAAAGTGATTCAGGCGAGCGATACGCGCTTCGACACCTCACCGGACGCGATGACTCAGATGCAGAGCGGCGGAGCGAGCGTAAAGGTCATGGACGCCATGTTGAAGGCGGAAGCGAGCAAGAAGAAAACCGCGGTCGAACCGGCGGCAGCGCCATCTCCGGCTACGGCAGGTTCAGCACCTGTGGACGCGCACGCCGGCAAGTATCTGCTGAAGGAAGGCACCGAAGTGCCCCTGAAATTTGCGACTGACGAGAGCTCCAGATACGCCACGGAAGGCGACAAAGTAGAATTCACGCTGGTAAGCGATATAAAAGTGGGAGACACGCTCATCGTCAAGCAAGGAGCAAAAGCGATCGGGGTGGTAACTCACGCAAAGAAGTCCGGAATGTTGCCCGGAAGCAACGGCGAGTTGAGCATCCAGATCAAGGAAATAGACAGCGGCACAGACCGTATCCGCTTGCGAGGCGGAAGATCTCGCGAAGCTGTGCTCGGGCCTGTCGGTCAAATCAAGCACGGAAATATCGAAGTGGAAGAGGGCACGCCTTTGACGGCGTATGTTGACGAAGACATTTGGCTCGCGCCAGCGAAATAGCACCTATTGCAGCTAGCGGCGCCGCTCAGCTTGAAATCCGATTACAACTTTCGCGCACTTAGCTCGCGCCATCGCGCGGATTACGGTTCCGTAGTCAGCCGGATGGTGCCAACTCCTCCTTCGACCTTGAGATGAATCGTAACCGGAGACTTGCCATAGAGATCGTTGGTGTATTCGTCGCCATCGTGGTTCAGGCCGGGCGCTTCAATGGTGCCGATTCCGCCCGAGGCATTCACGATGACGCCGACGTTTTTCGGCAGACGGATATTGGCTTCGCCCACGCCGCCTTCAATATCGCCAGTGAGATCGGACTTGCGATTGCCTGTCAGATCCACATCCACCTGGCCCGCGCCCATATCGAGATTGAGGCGAGTGACGTCAATATCGCGAAGGCGGAGATTTCCGTGGCCGGCGCCCATGTCGATCTTGATTTCGAGCGGAATGTCATTGGCTAGATGCAGAATCCAGTGATTGTCGGAAGTCGTGCCAAAGTGCTTGTCGGTATCTTGCTGGGTGATATTAAGATCGCCGGTGGTCCCGGAAACGGAGTAGTCCACCTGGGGAGTCCCGGAGGAGGAACGATATTCGAAATCAGCTTCGAGAAGATGGCTGGAGCCGCCGCTTAGCTCCAGGTCGCCGGCGCCCATTTCCAGCGAAACGTGTACGGACTTGGCGGTCTGACGGTCCACGGTTCGCGACTGATGCTGCATAGCGTAAACGGAGCCGCCGCGCCAGCGCCTGAAATGTCGGCCGTGCGCCAGGAGAGCGACCAGAATGATGATGAAAATAATCGCCCCGAGGCTTGCGCCCGTCGTGGATCCTTTTGGGGCCTCAGGGTCTTGGCGGCGCCGCCAGTGGTCCCAAATGGTTCCGAGACCGATGAAAATCAGGATGAGCGGCCAGTAGGTCCAGAGAACCGGCCAGGGATCGAAGGACGGATGCCAATTGCTGTAGAGAAAAATCGCGCCTAGCGCGATGAGAAGGATTGGAAAAACCAGGGAAGCGCGCCGTGGAGTGCCGTCTTGAGCCATCACACACCTCTTCACTCTTTACTACGCACAAATCGGCAGAAAAGTTCAGGGGTTCCCAAATAACCTGCTCCTGGGAAGATTACTGGCCGGCCTGTGGATGGTCAACTGGCACAGGCGCGGGTGCAGAGGCGGGGAAAGGTTTTTCGCGGTTATGCTAGAGTGCGGCGAGGGCCAAGAAATCTCCGCGGGGAATGCTTGCCAAGATGAAGGACGAGGCTCGATGATGGCGACTCTTCAAAAGGTGATCTGGATTGTACTCGATAGCGTCGGCATCGGTGCTTTGCCCGATGCGGCGGACTATGGAGATGTGGGCCGAACAACGTTGGGACACATTGCGGAGTCGCGGTCGCTCGTGTTGCCGAATTTGGTCCGGCTGGGGCTGGCAAACATTGCGCCGCTCGCGCATCTAAACGCTGCGGAATCGCCGATCGGCGCCTACGGCAAGGGCGCGACGCACTCGCCGGGGAAAGATACCACCACGGGCCATTGGGAGATGGCCGGTGTTTGGCTGGATCAGGCGTTCCCGACCTATCCGCACGGTTTCCCGCGCGAGATCATTGCGGAATTTGAAAATCAAATTGGGCGCGAAACCCTTGGCAACAAGCCGGCGTCGGGCACGGAAATCATCAAGGAACTCGGCGAAGAACACGTTCGCACGGGTAAACCCATTGTCTACACTTCCGGTGACAGCGTCTTTCAAATCGCCGCGCATGAAGAAGTGATCCCCATCGAGGAGCTTTATCGTATGTGCGAGATTGCCCGAAAGCTGCTCGATGGGCCAAACCGCGTCGGACGCGTGATTGCGCGTCCGTTTACAGGCGCAGTGGGAAATTTCAAACGCACGACGCGGCGGCACGATTACGCCGTCGATCCCCCGAAACCGATGCTTCTGGATGTGCTTGCGGAACGCGGCGTGCCGGTTTTCGGAATCGGAAAAATCCATGACATTTACAACGGGCGCGGCGTGGAGAATTACGTCACCACAACCGGCAACGCCGACGGCATGGCAAAAATGGCCGCGGCGTTGCAAGAGAGAAAAAACGGACTGATTTTTTGCAATCTCGTCGATTTCGACATGCTTTACGGTCACCGAAAAGACCTGGAAGGTTTTGCGGAATCCCTGGAAGAATTTGACCGCATGCTCGGACCGTTTTTGGCGCTTCTCGGCTCATCGGATTTGTTGATGATCACCGCCGACCACGGCTGCGACCCCGATCCCCGCTGGCCGACGACAGACCATTCGCGCGAGTATGTGCCGATTCTGGCGTATTCGCCCGCGAGCGGCGCAGGAGTGAATCTTGGCGTACGGCAGACTCTTGCGGACATGGGCCAGACAGTTGCCAACATTTTCGGCGGAAGGATTCCGCACGGGGAGAGTTTCCTAGGCGAAATGCGTTAAGTTCGAGTTTCGGCCGCGGGGCTACGGCCTCGGATCAGCCACTGATCCGCAAAATCCATCACTCGATGGAAGTTGCCGTTAGTTCCCCGCTGCTGCGGAGGTAGTAGGACCGCCCGGCGCGTAATAGCCATTGCGCGTGCGGGCCACCAGTTTGCCGCGGCCGCGCGGCGGAATCACCTGCACCGTGACGGCTCGGAAAGTGCCGTCCTTCTTGGTATTGGAAGGATAGTAGGCCAAGGTGTACTGATTGCGAATATCATGGGCGACCTGCTCACAGATCGCATGCACATCATCGACGTTCTCGGGAAAGAACGCGAGGCCACCGGAAGCTTCCGCGATATGTTTCAATGCCCGCATGGCGGTGTTCTTGTCTTTTCTTTTTTCATCGCCGAGCAGGCCGATGGTGTAAATCACCGTGTCGGTCTTCTGGATTTCGCGGATGGTTTTTTCAAGCGAGAAGTGGCTGGAATTATCTTCTCCGTCGGTGACCACGAGCAGAACCTTTTTATCCTTACTGCCCTTCTTGAGGTGGTCCAGCGAGCCGATAATGGCGTCATAAAGTGCTGTACTGCCGCGCGAATCGATGCGTTCAAGCGCTTCCTTCAGCTCCGGAATGCTGCTGGAAAAATCTTTGTCGAGATCGAGATAAAAATCGTCGTTGAAGTTGACGACAAAAGCTTCGTCTTGCGGATTGCTGGATTCCACCAGCGTAAGAGCGGCTTCATTCACGCGCGGCCGTTTGTCGCGCATGCTGCCGCTATTGTCGATCACCAAACCCATGCTGACGGGAACATCCTCGCGCTTGAAGGTCGCAAGCTTTTGCTCGACTTTGTCTTCATACACGCGAAAATCTTCAGCTTTCAGCCCGTCCGCGAACTTTCCGCGATCATCCAGCACCGTGGTATGCAACACCACGAGGCCAACATCCACCTTGATCGTCGAACCCTGGTTGCCGGCATTGGATGCCTGCCCAGGAGGCAGCGGCTGAGGAGGTGCAATGGGAATCTGTGCCAGACACGACGAGGCAAACAAGGCCATCGCGGCGAGACAAACAAACAACCACGAAAAACAGCGAACCCCTAAAACGGCAGCCCTAGTGACTCGGCGCGTAGTAACCGGTCTTTGCGTACACATTGAGAGGCGGTAATCCTCTCGGGGCACGCAGCTTGATTTTGATTTTTCGCCAACGCGCATCATGCGCTTTGTTGCTCGGTCTATATCCAAGGACATATTGATTTCGCAGCTCCATGCTGATTTTTGTGGCGATGTCCGGAAGTTCTTCAAGTTTCTCGACCGAAAATACCCGGCCTCCGGTCATCTCCGTGATTTCAGAAAGCAACGACGGACCGTTTAGTTCTTCCGGGGTCCGGTCACGATATCCAAGCGCGTCAAAGATGCCGATCGCATAGAGCTGGGTGTCTGCTTCCCTCACCAAGCGCTTGATGTCGCTTTCGTTGTACCGGCTATGATTATCTCCTCCATCAGATAAGATGAGCAAGGCGCGCTTGCCGTTGTGTGCACCCCTCATTTGGCTCAGGCCAAGATAAATCGCGTCCAGCAGCGCGGTGCGGCCTTTCGCGGACGTCAGCATCAAGCTGCTTTGCAAGTCTTCGACGCTGTTCGTGAACGCGCTCGTCAATTCCGCGCGCTCATTGAAGCTCACCAGGAAGAACTCGTCCTGCGGATTGGCGGTCTTGAAGAACTGTACGGCGGCTTCGCGAGCCTTGCCCACCTTGTTGGACATGCTGCCGCTGAAATCAAAAATCACGCCGATGGAAATGGGCACGTCCTCGGAGGAAAACGTCACCACCTCCTGCTCGATGTTATCTTCATAAACTCGAAAGTTTTCCTTGTCCAAACCGGTCACGAGGCGATTGTAAGGATCCGTGACGGTGACGTTGACCAGCGCCAGGTCCACGTCCATTTTCAGGGACTTCCCCGGCTTGATCACTTGTCCGGGCGTGTTTTTCGTTACGTCGTCCTTGGGCTTTTTTTCCTGTTGCTTATTTTCATCGGCGGGAGATGGCGATTGCGGGGCGGCGAGAATTACGGTGTGAAAAGCGACCAGGCAAGCGAATAACAGGACAACAGCGGAAAAGCAAAAAACGCGAAACCCATGTCCATCGCGTTCCACGGCACCCCCATCGTTCCGGTAACCTGGAACGGCCGCGCGGCTCGGTCTACCGCGATTCTACCACCCGCATAAGCGAAGACAAGGCAAATCCCGTACCAGGTCTCACGTAGTACCGGATCGGCTTTGGCTAGCCGCGCTCCGGCATCGCGCCAGTTCGCAGCCGCGAGCAGAATAGCAAGCTGCCTGCACTCCGCGTCTATCCGTTGAAGACTGTAGGGAGTGCCCAAATATTCCCGAATGTGCGAGACTCACTCGTATGAACTCGGCAAATCCAGAGGTCGTCGTCGTCATCCCCGCGCGTTTTGCCTCTACCCGTCTGCCCGGCAAGCCGCTCGTTTCGCTGGCTGGCAAGCCGATGATCCAGCATGTCTACGAGCGGGCCAAGATGGCCGGGCGAGCCAGCCGTGTGATTGTCGCGACCGACGATGAACGCATCAGGAAAGCCGTGGAAAGCTTCGGCGGCGAGGCCCGCATCACTCGCCCGGACCACCGCACCGGAACCGAGCGCGTGGCGGAAGTCGCAGCCCACGAAAAGGGTGACGTCTTCGTGAACGTGCAAGGGGACGAGCCATTGCTTGATCCCGTGGCGATCGATACCGCCGTCAATGCCCTGCTCGAAGAGCCGGCCGCCGCGATCTCCACTGTGGCCACTCCGATCAAAACTCCCGCGGACATCATGGACCCCAACGTCGTAAAAGTTGTCCTCGATTTCGAAGACAACGCCCTCTACTTCTCACGAGCGCCAATTCCCTGGGTGCGCGACACGGGCAGCAAAATCCAGGTCCGCCATTTGAAACACCTGGGTCTCTACGTGTTTCAGCGCGACGCCCTCCTCGAATATCCCACGCTGCCCCAGGGCGAACTCGAACGCATCGAGCAGCTCGAACAGCTTCGCTGGCTCGAAAATGGCTGGAAGATTCGCGTCGCCGAAGTTGAACACGACGCCGTCAGCGTGGACGTGCCCGAAGACGTCGCCCGCGTTGAAAAACTCCTCCAAAAATAAAACCGCCCGGCCAACCTAAGCCGGGCGGCATTTTGCCAATTCAGAAGTCCGCAGTTTTATTGCGGCTGCAAATTCAGGACGCCGGCAGCAATGCGCGTAGTTTGCGTCGTCAGGATGAGTATGTTGTTGTTTGCGGCGATGTAGGCAAAAGCCGTAACTTGGCCGGATGGGTTGGTATCCAGAGTGATGGTCAGGATGTTGTGGCTTGTCGGATCCGAGGCGAGCTTTAGCGTGGCGGTCAAAGGAACGCCAGTGGCTTGCGCCCCTGTCGCGAATTCATTGATGTCGACGTTCCCGGTGAGCGCAGCGCTGCTGCTTAGCGTGCCTTGTCCCAGTACATCTTCCTCGCCGACCTCTTTCCCGCCGTCAAGAACGGCCACTCCGCTCCAGTCGATGGCGTAGTTTCCGGCCAACGACGAAGCACTAATCGTACTCGACCCCTGAGCATACATCGAGCCATCTTCGACGATATCGAGACTCTGATCCTGAATGAATGCCTGATTCGGCGAAATCATGTAAAAGACATAGCTGAAGGGATCTTTCACGCCAGAGACGGTGTACGTTGCCGTTCCCCGGCCATCGCCGCTGGGATCGATTGTGTAGGTACCCGTTGTGGTCGCCGAGCTGTTTTGCATGCCCGCGTCGTTGGTATCGACGATGATGCTCGAAAGGCTTCCGCTACTGGCGCTGAATTTGCCGCCCCGAGCAAGCGGGCCGGTAGATCCCGCGCTGGAAACACCGGAACCGCCCATCACGAAAACAAATCCGCCGCTGACCCCTGCCGCGGTCGTGGGAATATTTGTCTGAAGAAATGCGTCCCCGGCCAGCGTGCCGCCGGAAGTTGTCTCCATGAACTTCACCTGGTTAGGACCGACGATGTAGAACACGCCCGTGACCCCATCGATGTTGAATAGACCGCGTCCAAACGTTGACAAGTCGCTTGCGTGAGTCGGGTCCGCTCCATAGTTCCCAGAGATGGGCGCGGCTCCCGCTACGCCATTGTTGATGGTGGCGTCATCATTGTCGTCCGCAAAACCGGACAATATGCCGCCGCCGTTCGACACAAGTTGCCCCACGGCGGATTCCGGGGCCCCATTAACGTCGCTTCCAGACAAGTCAAAAGCGTAGTTGCCGGAAATGCCTGACTGTTGGAACGAATTGAGGTTTTGCAGGGCAAAGCTTCCGTTGGCCGCAGTCAACAGGTTCGATGGCTGGTAAATCAAATATCCGTTGGAATTAGAAACCATGGTGATGCTGAACGTGTGCGTTCCGGCGCTGTCGACAAAACTCAACGAGCCGTGCCCATTTCCGCCAATCGTGTAACTTCCGGAACTGAAATCAAATTCATTGCTGCCGCTCTCGAAGATGTTGACGTCATCGGCGCCACTGGTGATGTCCCCTTTTCCGTCCGCGATAAAAGATCCGACCATGTTAAACGGCAAGGCTGCGCCGGTCGAAGCGTCCGTACCCGTGACGGAAAACGCATATTGTCCGTTCAAACTCTCATTCGAGAACGGGCCCGCCGGAGGTGGAGGGGTTATCGAACCGCCACCACCGCTGCTGCACGCCCCTGCCCATAGTGCTACCGCGCCTATGCTGACTATCAATACCCGCTTCATTTCGCACCTTCCAAAATCGAGCGCGTCTTGACCGCGCCTGTGCGCGCCGGAAGCAGGGGCATGCCCTTCGCATTCCGCAGCGTGATCACCTGACTTCCCTTCTGCAAGACCCGCGCGATAAACACGCTCTGCGTTTCCAAAGGTGTGGAGCTCGCCCACGATCTTTACGGAATCTCCGGACGCCAGATTCATGCCATTGCTTTTTATCAAACTTGCATTCCCCAGGTGCACGTCCACGGTGCCCGACGTAGTCTGTATCGTTGCGTGCGGCCCAATCGGCGCACTCAGAGAAACTGCCGTGTACGAAACTACCGTTCCTTGAATCGTGGTCTCACGGCTCGAATCGTAGGAAAAACTTGTTTTTGCAATCGGCGCTTGTGCTTGCTGTGCGCCGGAAAAGGGAGCGGATAGTAGAAAGACTGCGGATGCAACACTTCCCATAAACAGCCGGATTTTCAATTTCATTTACCCCTTCCCCACGTTCGAGAGACCCTCAGAGAATCCCTCAGGATGGCGTCGCCCCGGTTTGGGCCGCGGGCTTACGCTGATGCTCCTCTGCTTTGATGATTACATCAATGCAAACGGTTTCCGCAGGTGAATCGTTTTGTTCAATTGAGCAACTATCTCCCGTATTCTGCGGCCAAGCGAACGAGAGCCTCCCCGCTTTCCGCAAACCCAGGCCGCCGGGAAAAGTTGCAACTTGTCCATGGATTCAATCTTCATGTCTTTTTCAAGTTCCCCCTTTTGAATTTCCAAGTTCCCCAAATCGATTCTTCGATTTGACACCCGCTCGCATTCTGATGATAATTGTTCGTACGTCATTCTTTGGGAGGGCTGATAAGCCCGGCGCACTGGGAAATCCCAAGCGCGGGCTGCATGGATGGCGCCAAAATATATTTTTGTTACCGGCGGTGTTGTTTCCTCACTTGGAAAGGGAGTTGCAGCTTCCTCCATCGGTTGTCTCCTCGAAAGTCGCGATTTCAAAGTCACTCTTCAGAAATGCGATCCATACCTGAACGTTGATCCCGGCACCATGAGTCCGTTTCAACATGGTGAAGTCTTCGTCACCGAAGACGGCGCCGAAACCGACCTCGACCTCGGCCACTACGAGCGCTTCACCCACGCCAAGCTTTCCCGCGACAACAATTGGACCACCGGCCGCATCTACGAAACCATTCTCACCAAGGAACGCCGCGGCGACTACCTCGGCAAAACCGTCCAGGTCATCCCGCACGTCACCGACGAGATCAAAGCCACCATCAAAAAAGTTTCCGATGAAGTGGACGTCGTCATCGTCGAAATCGGCGGCACCGTCGGTGACATCGAATCGCTTCCCTTCCTCGAAGCCATCCGCCAGATGCGCCTCGAATTAGGCGCCGAAAACACACTCTTTGTCCACGTAACGCTGGTTCCCTTCATTGCCGCTGCCGGCGAACTGAAAACCAAGCCCACGCAGCACAGCGTCAAGGAAATGCTTGGCATTGGAATTCAGCCCGACATTTTGCTTTGCCGCAGCGACCGCCATATTCCCAGCGATCTCAAGAAAAAAATCGCGCTCTTCTGCAACGTGGCCGAAGCCTGCGTCATTTCCATGGAAGATGTGGACACCATTTACGCCGTTCCTGTCGAACTCAGCCGCGAAGGCCTCGACGCGCAAATCCTGCGCCATTTAAAGCTCGAAGAGCGCCCCTCGGACATGCGCCCCTGGCTCGATCTCGTCTATCGCATGCACAATCCCGGCGGCGAAATCCGCATAGCGGTCGTTGGCAAATATGTCCAACTCGAAGACGCCTACAAGAGCCTTCGCGAAGCGCTGCTCCACGGCGGCCTGGCGCACAATCACAAGACCATTCTCGAATGGGTTGAGGCCGAGGAAATAGACTCAGTCGCAACAGCGGCCGCTCGCCTGCACGGCTACGACGGCGTCCTGGTTCCGGGAGGTTTTGGGAAGCGCGGCTTGCAAGGCATGATCTACACGATCCAGTATGCTCGCGAAAACAAGATTCCCTATTTCGGCGTCTGTCTCGGGATGCAATGCGCCACGGTTGAATACGCCCGCGATGTTGCCGGTCTTAAGCAAGCGGACACCACCGAATCCGACCCTCAGTCACCTCATCGCGTCATCTACAAACTGCGCGAACTCCTCGGCGTCGATGAAATGGGCGGCACTATGCGCCTCGGCGCGTGGCCCTGTAAACTCGAACCCGGCTCCTTCGCCGCCAAAGCCTATGGCAAAACAGAAATCAGCGAACGCCATCGCCATCGCTACGAATTCAATCGGGACTACGAAAAAACTCTAGTTAACGCCGGCCTCCGCATTACCGGCCGCACCCCCGACGAAAACTACGTCGAGATTATCGAAGCCCCCGAGCACCCCTGGTTCCTCGGCTGCCAATTCCACCCCGAATTCAAATCCAAGCCCCTCGAACCGCATCCGCTCTTCGCCGCCTTTATCGGCGCCGCCATAGAACACAAGAAAGCGCGGTCCCGCGCCGCCGCCGAACCTCCGCGCGTCCAAACCGCCGCCATCGCCCCCCACGCCAACGCCTGATCTCGAGCCTCTGATCTGTGTGGTGGAGGACCTGGCCCGCCCTCAGCCTGACATTCCCACCTAGTTCTTGGCGCAATCCGTCGAGACGCAACGGACTCTCGATACTTTGCATGGAAGAACGGACGAAAGCCGCGCAACAATTCTCCGAGCGCTGGGTTGTTGAACATTGCATTGGATAAATCGAACGAGGCTGGGGAACGCCGCCGCACGCGGGAACCCAATTCCTGTCTCAACGGATGGGCAACCCTCGGGGCATCAATCCCCATCTCTTTATTTACCAATTGCAGGATAGTTCGTACGTAGCTGTAGTCGGTGAAGTACGCACTTGCTGCTGCTTGGGCACTCCCTGCTCTGTCCCTGCTTACCGCACAAGTGTGTCTCATATTGGGGGCAGGCGCGTCATGAAGCCAAAGCTTTCTTGGTTTTTCTCTTTTCTTCTTGCGAGTTTTTTCGCTGTGCCGGCGTTTGCGCAGTGCAGGAACCAGCAGGACCTCACCTGTCGGAGTCTGCAATATATTCTTTACGCATCGGAAACTGATTTTCGCGAGTTTCTTGGAAGCACCCCGCTGAAGCCCAGCGACCGCAAACTCAAGCCGCCGAACCCGGACCTTTCGGTAGGCGCTATCCATGTACCCTGCCATACAGATTTCTGGCTGACGAACGAGGTACCCGTGTACATGTGCTCCGCCGAGATTCCAGCCCAGGAAGCGGAGGAGTGGTTTGCAGTTACCATGGCTAACCTCCATGAGCTGCAGTATCTGTGGCGATTCCAGAGCAAGTCGCCCGGCGCGGATCATTATGTGGACGCGGGGCCGCAGGGTTGTGAGCCTCCGCCGATAGAAACCACCAGCTACGGCGCGTACCACGTGGATGAGCCTTACATTGCAGAAGGGCCCTACCTTGGGCAGTGTCCATTGCATTTGCAAACGGTTCGACAGGCCAATGGCTCGGCGAGGATTTCTTTCTGGTTAAACTCCTCGCTGAATCTTGCACGGAATCCGATGCCGGCGTCGAAAACTTTGGAGCTATCGGCATCGGCGAAGTCGAATACATCGCAACCACTCTCCGCTCCAACTCCGAAATCGCAACCCGCGCCGGCAACTTCAGCATCAGTAACCCCTGCGGTAACTCCCGCACCTCTAACTCCTGCGCTTGAGGCACCGGCGCCTGCGCTTACGGAAAATTCGCACTCTGAGCCCGCCGCGGAAAACTCCAAAGCCCGGTCACCGGCCAGGTACGGCGACTGCGACGATCTATGCCAAGGTCTCAAGAAGATATTGGAGAATCGCGCCAGTTCGTTCCGACAATTAAGCGCTAAGCGCGCAAGTTCCGTGCCGTCCAAAACCGCGTCATTGGAGGTTCCGGTCAAACTCTCGGGTGCGGAAAGCTGCTCGATCAGCGTCGAGCCTTCTGCTGGCGCGCGATCTTCGGCAAAGAGTGAACCCAGTTCAAACGCCCATTACTCCCCCGTATCCGCAAAGGACGCACGCGCGACTTCATCGCGGACTCCCAGCAGGCGAAGCACGCAGTACGTTTGCTACTGGCCACAAGATTCGGAAGCGGCTGCTGAGAGCGAGTTTCATGATCTCGCGGGGCTTCTTCGGATATTGATACCTTCCAATTGGTCCGCACAGCAGAGGAGCGACGCCGACGAACTTTCGGGCGCGCGTATGACGATCTGGTCCGCTGGGGATTCCAGGAATCGAGCCGCTATTCGAATGTATCTGACCGGCCGATCGGTCGGTCTACACATTTCCTCCGCAGAGTAAGGTTGCCAATTCCAATTCCAATCCGAATTCAAATCCAAGCAGCTCGAACCGCACCCACTCTTCGCTGCCTTCATAAGCGCCGCGGTGGAACACAAAAAAACCGCTCCCGCCGAGCCGCCGACACGCCGCAGTCCCAAGCCATCGGCGCCACGCCCCCCGCCAACGCGTAATCCCTAGCGTATCAATTCACAATCAAGGTCAATGTCTCCGAGTGGCTCACTCCGTTCGAGGTGCCGGTCACCGTCAAGGTATACTTCCCGGTTGGCGTGCCACCTGATGGCGGAGGGGTTGGCGTGCCGCCTGACGGCGGAGGGGTTGGCGTGCTGTTGTAGCTGCCGCCCCCGCATCCGATCAAGATGATGGCGAGCACCAGAAAGCCAAGCAGGACGGCAGAGGCGTAAGCATGTCGCCACTGCGCCGCGGGGCCTCGGAAGCGCGTAGCGAAAGCCAGTAGCGTTGAAGCGAGAGCAACCATAAGAAACATCGGCAACATGCGCAAACCATCGAGTGGATGCCACTGCCGTCCGACACCTGGCATAGCAATGGAAGGGGCCGTCGTGTTCACTTGCACAGAAAATGTCGCGGCGACATTACCGCTCGGGGGAGTTGAAACTTCTGGAACAAAGCAAGTCGACTCCGGGGGCGCGCCGGTGCAACTCAACGCGACCGTTCCATCGAATCCGCCGATCGGGGTCACCTGCAGGTTATAGGTGGCCGAACTTCCTGCCGCCACAGTGGTCGTAGCCGAACCACCGGGTGCGAGGCCGATAGAGAAATCCGTCCCCGTGCCGGCCAAGCCGACGTTTTGCGTGCCCGCAGTGTCGGTTATGGTAAGCAGCGCGCTCTCCATGCTGGCGACTGATGCGGTGAATTTCACGCTGATTGTGCAGGAGCTGCCGCCCGCCGTTAGGGAATGGCCGACGCAGTTGTCCGTCTCTGAGAAGTCGGAGGCATTCGTGCCGGAGATGGCGACGGTAGAGACGCTTGTTGGTAATGAGCCTCGATTACTAAGCATTTCAGTAAGCGTGTTGGGCATTCTCAGCTGTTCACTGGGAAACACCAAGGGGTTGGGGAAAAGAACAGCCGCTGCTGCAGGCTCTTGCACCAGGCCGGCAACGGTGCGAACCCGGATATTGTCCAGCACCACTAGGTCCCCTGACGGGTCTGCCCCGACCGCTGATGGAGCATCAAAGGTGGCGCTCAACGCGGGTCCGCCATCTCCCGCATATCCACAGAAATAATCGCCCTGACGGTTGAAGGTGCCCGCCACGGTATCGATGTTACCCGTGGCGGCGGAAACCTCGCGAATCACGCAACTCGCGGGGTCGGGAATGAAGAGATTGCCCGCAGGGTCGAGGGACAAGCCGAAGGTGTTGCGAAGCTGAGCCAACCCGGCGGGGCCGCCGTCACCTGAAAAACCTGGAAGCAAAGCCAAGTTGCCGGCGACGGTGTAGATGTTGCCGTTCACTGCCATGACTTCGCGGATTACGTTGTCGTAGGTGTCCGCGATGAAGATGTTGCCAGCGCCATCCACGGCCACGCCGTAGGGAGCAAATAGCGTGGCGCTTGTGGCAGGGCCGCCATCACCGCCGCCGACAGAGGGGCTGCTCGCGCTTCCGACTACCGTGGTGATAATTCCCGTTGAGGCGGAAACTTCCCGGATCACGCCATTACCAGTGTCGGCGATGAGGATGTTGCCGGAGCTATCCACCGCCACGCCTCCTGCCGGTACCATCAAGTCGATGGGGTTCAGCTCGGCGCTTGTGGCCGGTCCGCCATCGCCCCCGTATCCGCAAAAATAATTGCCGGAACTGTCCGGCAGCGTCCCTGCCACGGTGGTGATGATACCGGTGGAGACGGTGACCTTGCGAATGACACAATTACCACTATCCACGATGAAGATGTTTCCGGAGCCATCCGCGGCGACATCCCTCGGATAAAAGAGAGCGGCGCTTGCGGCCGGGCCGCCGTCGCCGGCATAACCGATGAGGCCATTTCCGGCGATCGTGGTCATGATACCCGTGACGGCGGATATTTCCCGGATGACGTTGTTGGCCGTATCCGCAACAAACACGTTCCCAGAGCGGTCCGTAGCCATACCTGCGGCCCAAGGAGCGTCGTTTAGAAAGCCGAGTTCCGCATCCGTGGCAGCGTGGCCATCGCCGCTATACTGGGGTAAGCCCACCATTTTGCCCACGTGGTTCGGATCGGGTACAGCCACACCGGCAAACGTGGAGATGTTGCCGGTAGAGGCAGAGACTTCGCGTATCACAGAATTCTTGTAATCCGCGATGAAGATGTCCTCCGCGCTGTCCACGGCTAGGCCGTAGGGCTCGTTGAGCTGCGAGGTGGTGGCCGAAGCTCCATCACCCGAATATCCACAACCGAGGCTATAGTCGCCCGCCACTGTGGAGATGGCGCCGTTGGAGATGGAAACTTCACGAACCAGGCAGTTGAAGGTATCCGCTATGAGGATGTTTCCGGAGCGATCCAGGGCGACACCATAGGTCTGGTTGAGTTGGGCGCTCGTGGCGAGCGCCCCATCGCCGGAGTATCCACAACTGCCTGTACCCGCCACGGTGGAGATGGTGTCGGCGGAGGCGGAAATCTCGCGAACCGCGCAATTAGTGGTATCTGCAATGATGAAGTTCCCCGAGCCATCCACGGCCACGCCATTAGGAAATCCAAGCTTGGCGCTGGTGGCCGAGCCGCCGTCCCCCGAGTATCCGCAATGTAATAACCCGGTTGTATCTGGCGGTGTTCCAGCCAGGGTGGAGATGACACCGGTGGAGGCGGAGATCTTACGAACCAAGCAATTATTCGTATCGGCTATTATGATGTTCCCTGAGCTATCCAACGCTACGCCGGAGGGATTATTCAGCGTAGCGCTGGTGGCCGAGCCGCCATCGCCGGAGTACGAACAACTGCCCGTGCCCGCCACGGTGGAAATGATGCCAGCCTGGGCGGAGATCTCGCGAATCCTGCAATAAGTTCTATCTGCTATAAAAATATTGCCGGAACTATCCACAGCCACGCCGCTGGGTAATATAAGGTTGGCGCTGATGGCCGGGCCACCGTCGCCCAGGGAGCCGTTGAGGCCTGCATGCGACCCAGTGCCTGCTACAAGGGTAACGTTGCCGGTGGTATCCACTTTGAATACCCGCTCGGAAGCGATATCGACTACGTATACGTTCCCCGCGCCATCGATGGCGACAGCGGCGGGAGCACCCAGGCTCGACTTCAAGGCGGGGAGATTGTTCGGCCCGCCACCTGCGATCGTTTGTACTGTGTTTTGGGCCCAAACTACCGGCGCAATCAGCCCAATCAAGAAAATTGCAGCCGCTACGAGTCGAATTATGTATTTGTACATGGCTTTGCTACCCCCGACTGCGCCGCCAAAACAGCCGGGCTTGTCCTCCAGCGAAATTGCTCGGCACATCGCGAAGGCGATCTATTTTGAGGTGCGTCTCACGACAGAGCTAAACTGGCCTCTTATAACTGAAAATAGTATTAATTGCCAGTTTACATAATCGGACTGCTGTGTACCCAATAAGGTGGATAGCCGGAAAGCGGACGACAACAATCCACTAATTCTCCAAATCGAAGCCGCGTGTATGCTATCTTCGAGAACTCCGGTGATTCCAGCTCGCCACACTTCTCTTTGCACCCTGCGCGTCGCCCCCCGCCACCCCTCTGGATAGTCTTGCAACGCTATAACCTTCCTTCGTTGACTTGCCCGTTGCCGCAAAACTAAGATAAAGCCCAATGCCCGACTCCTCTTCACGCGATGGCCAAACCGTTTCTCACTACCGCATTTTGGAAAAACTCGGCAGCGGCGGCATGGGAGTCGTTTACAAAGCGGAAGACACCCGCCTTGACCGCCTCGTCGCACTGAAATTCCTTCCCCACGGCGTTGGCCAGGACGCGCAGACCCTCAGCCGCTTCCGCCGCGAAGCCAAATCCGCCTCCGCGCTCAACCATCCGAACATCTGCACCATTTACGACATTGGCGAGGCCGAAGGCCATGCCTTCATCGCTATGGAATATCTCGAAGGTGCCACCCTCAAATCCCACATCCGCGGTCGGCCCATGGATTTCGATACCATCCTGCCCCTCGCCATCGAAATGGCCGATGCTTTGGACGCGGCCCACACGAAAGGCATCGTCCACCGCGACATCAAGCCCGCAAACATTTTCATCACCAGCCGCGGTCACGCTAAAATTCTTGATTTCGGTCTGGCAAAAATCGACGCCTCGCAAGAAGCCGCTCCAGGCTTGCCCACCGCCGTCACCGCCGACATTTTGACCAGTCCTGGCACCACCGTGGGCACCGTCGCATACATGTCTCCCGAACAAGTGCGTGGCAAGGACCTCGACGCGCGAACGGACCTCTTTTCTTTCGGTGTCGTTCTCTACGAAATGGCCACCGGCGCCCTTCCCTTTCGTGGGGACACTTCCGGCGTCATCTTCGAAGCTATTCTCAATCGCGAGCCCATTCCGCCCGTGCGGCTAAATCCCGACCTGCCTCCGAAATTCGAGGAGATCATTCATCGCGCTCTGGAAAAAGAACGCGACCTGCGTTTTCAGCACGCTTCGGATCTCCGCGCCGAGCTCCAACGCCTGAAACGCGATAGCTCGTCGGGCCGTTCCCCAATCTCGGCCCTTAGAACCGATCCGGTGCCCGATGATTCCAAACCTGCCGGTCAGCCGGCAACGCCAGGTTCAAACCGCAAATTCCTCTACATAATTGGCGCTAGCGTTCTTTTACTTGCCGCAGCCCTTGGCATTTTCTTCTTCCGCCATCCGATGCGAGCCACCTTGCCTGCTCACCAGGAGTGGCAACAACTTACTTTCTTTACCGATTCCGCCGTGTATCCCGCGCTCTCGCCCGATGGACGCATGGTGGCATTTATCCGTGGAGGCGATTCGTTTTTTGGCGGTGGCGATCTTTACGTCAAATTCTTGCCGGACGGTCAACCCGTCCAACTTACATCCGACAAAACGCTGAAAATGGCGCCGACCTTTTCTCCCGATGGCACCAACGTCGTTTACGGCACCGTCGAACCATGGTCCACCTGGGAAGTGCCCGTTCTCGGCGGCGCTCCTCAATTGCTGCTGCCAAACGCTTCCTCGCTCACTTGGCTCGCAGACGGTAAACATGTGCTCTTCTCCGAAATCCAGGGAGGATTGCACATGATTATCGTGACCTCGGACGAGTCCCGAGGCCACAGTCGCGAAATCTATTTGCCACCCGGCGACCGCAGTATGGCTCATCACTCTTATATCTCTCCGGATGGCCGCTCCGTGTTAGTCGTGGAAATGGATAGCCGCGGCAATCTCTTGCCTTGCCGTGTGGTCCCTTTCGCCGGCGATGGCGCTCCTCAGGTTGTGGGCCCACCGGAGAAGATCTGTACCGCGGGAGCGTGGTCGCCGGATGGAAAATACATTTATCTCGCCGTCGTCACGGACAAATCACACATCTGGCGCCAGCGATTTCCAGGCGGCGGACCTGAGCAGCTAACCTTTGGCCCCACTTCGCAGGAGGGCATCGCCCTGGCCGCCGACGGAAAATCACTGATTGCCTCCGTCGGCTCGGACGAATCTACCGTCTGGCTCCATGACAACGATGGCGACCATCAAATTTCCTCGGAAGGGGATGCTTCATCGCCTCAGTTTTCGTCGGATGGCAATTCCCTGTACTTCTTGATGTCCAACGGACAGACGGACGGTAGCGAATTGTGGAAGAAGGACCTCGCGAGCGGGAAAACGCAACGGATGTTACCCGGTTACCCGATGGCGACGTACTCCATCTCTCGTGACCAAAAGCAGGTTGTCTTCGCCGTAGACGATCGCGGCGGGCATTCCAGTATTTGGGTGGCGCCCATGGATCACAGTTCGTCTCCTATCCGTGTCTCTAAAACTGCAATTGAAGACTCCCCCTCTTTTCTGCCGGACGGCGACGTGATTTTTCGCGTGATCGAAAACGGCTCAAACTTCTGCTATCGCATAAAAGCGGACGGATCGGACCGCCACAAGGCCTTTCCGGATCGTATCTTGGATTTAGTTGCTGTCTCCCCGGACGGCCGGTGGGTCGTTAGCGCAACGCCGCTTGCCGGCAAAGAGAGCGAACCGGCAACACTGGCCATTGGATTGGAAGGCAATCCATCCGAACTGCTGTGCAAAGGCTATTGCATGTTGAATTGGGACGTCACGGGCAAATTTTCGTTCGCGCACTTCTCACTCTCGAATGACGGGAGTTTCGCTCTTCCGGCATCCCCCGATTCCGAATTACCTAGGCTGCCCCCGTCCGGCCTCGCCGACCGTGAAGCCCTGAAGAATGCCAAAGCCGCGATTTTTGTCCCCCGCCGTGTGGACTCCGCGTTAAGCCCAGCGGTATATACTTTCACCCAAGTCAGCACCCGCAGAAATCTTTATCGCATCCAGTTACCCTAACGGCCCCGGCCCACCAAACGCCACTTGCCCAGCAACTCCCGGCGCGCCGCGAAATTTGCTCGCTCATTCCCTCCAGCAATTCTCCAAATCCCCGCCGCATATGCTATCTTCGATAACTTCGATGATCTCCGCTCATGACATTTCTCTCGGCTCGCTGCGTCTCGGACTCGGCAACCCACTCTTTCTGATTGCTGGGCCTTGCGTCATCGAGAACGAATCCCACGCCCGCAAAATGGCGGAAAAGGTTGCAAAAATTGCAGGCGACTGCGGTGTTCCCTACATTTTCAAAGCTTCCTACGACAAAGCCAACCGTTCCTCCGTGAAAGCTTTCCGCGGCCCCGGCCTTGCTGAAGGTCTGCGCATCCTCGGCAAAATAAAAGCCGATTTGAATCTCCCGATCCTGACGGACATCCACGAACCGTCCCACGCTCGGCTCGCCGCCGAAGTTTGCGATGTGCTGCAAATTCCAGCGTTCCTTGCCCGCCAGACCGATCTCTTGCTCGCTGCCGGCAAAACCGGCCGCATCATCAACGTCAAGAAAGCCCAATTCCTTTCGCCTTGGGACATGGCCAACGTGGTCGAAAAAATCGCCAGCACCGGGAACACCGATATCATCCTTACGGAGCGCGGCGCCTCCTTCGGCTACCAAAACCTCGTCGTCGACATGCGTTCCTTTCCAACTCTTCAAAAGCTCGGCTATCCGGTGGTGTTTGACGTCACGCACTCCGTCCAACTTCCCGGCGGCCAAGGACACGCCAGCGGCGGTCAACCCGAATTCATCGAACCACTGGCCCGCGCCGGGGTCGCCGCAGGCGTCGATGGCATCTTCCTCGAAACCCACGACAATCCCGCCGAAGCCCTCTCCGACGGCCCCAACGCTCTTCCTCTCTCTCAACTCCCCGCCCTCCTCAAACGCCTCAAAGAGCTTTCCACAGTCGTCCGCCGCTGGAGCGTCCAATGACCGCCACCCGCTTCCCGGGTCGCTGGGTAGGGGCACGGCACGCCTTGCCCGTCTTACCCTATCCACGTATTACGCGTTACGCTTCACCAGTCACCAGTCGCCAGTCACGAGAAACACATCGATGAGCCTCGACACCGCCCGCCGCGTCCTAAAAATCGAAGCCCAAGCCATCCAGGATGTTTTCGCGCGCCTGGACGCCTCCTTTGAAAAAGCTGTCGACATCCTCTTCGCCTGTAAAGGCCGCGTCGTCGTGACGGGCATGGGTAAATCTGGTCTGGTCGGCCGAAAAATCTCCGCCACCCTCTCCAGCACCGGCACACCCTCCTTCTTCCTCCATCCCGCTGATGCACTCCACGGCGACCTCGGCATGTTGGCTCGCGGCGATGCCATGCTTGCCGTTTCCTACGGCGGCGAAACCGAAGAAATCATCCATCTGCTCGAAGCGCTCAAGCGTTTGGAAGCCCCGCTCGTCACGCTCACTGGCAAGACAAATTCCACGCTCGCCAAAGCCAGCGACGTCGCCCTCGACGTCAGCGTCCGCGAGGAAGCCTGCTCTCTAAACCTCGCGCCCACAGCAAGCACCACCGTCGCAATGGCGATCGGCGATGCCTTGGCCGTTTCTTTGCTTGAGAGGCGCGGCTTCCAACCCGAGGATTTTGCCGAGCTTCATCCCGCCGGCCGGCTCGGCACAAAACTCCTTCGCGTCGAAAACAAAATGCACTCGGGCCCGGCGATGCCCGCTGTCTCTACGACTACGCCGATGCCTGACGTTATCCACGAAATGTCCGCCAAAAAGCTGGGCATGACGACGGTGCTCGAAGCGGACGGCCGCCTCGCAGGAATCCTCACCGACGGCGACCTCCGCCGCTTGATGGAAAAGCATCGCGGCGCAACTCTTGAAATGACAGCCGGCGCCGCCATGACGCGGAATCCGCAAACCATCGGCCCCCACGTCCTCGCCAGCGAAGCCCTCAATCAAATGGAAAAGCGCAAAATCACAAGCGTCGTGGTAGTCGATGAAACAAAAAAAGTTCTTGGCGTAGTCCACCTCCATGACCTGTGGACGTTGGAGCTCATGTAACAGACGGTAGCGCCTCCGCGATTTCCGGCGTTGTAGTGGCGGACCTTTAGGTCCGCGCTTTTTCTATCCCTTCAACAGGAGCAACCCGTGTCAAAAGGCATGACCAAAATCCCCGCAGGCCTCAAGAAGCGCGCCGCGCAAATCCAGGTCCTTTTGATGGACGTGGACGGAACTCTGACGGACGGCTCCGTCACTTTGCTTTCGCAGCCAGACGGCTCCGCTCTCGAAATCAAAACGTTCGATGCTCACGACGGCCAAGGGTTGACTCTTGCCAACACCGCAGGCCTGCGCACCGGCGTTATAACAGGACGCGAGAGCGCCGCGCTCATGCGCCGTGCCAACGAAATGAAGATGGAATTCATCTATCAAAAGCAGCCAACCAAAATTCCAGCGCTGGAAGAAATCCTGAAAAAAGCGGGCGTCCCCGAATCAGCAGTCGCTTATGTCGGCGACGATTTGCCGGACTTGCCCGTCATGCGCCGCGTCGGCTTGGCCATCGCCGTCGGTGACGCAGTCCTCGAAGTGAAACTTGCGGCGCACTTTGTCACCAAAGCAAATGCTGGAAAAGGGGCTATTCGCGAAGCTGTCGAGCTCATTCTGAAATCCAAAGGCGTTTGGTTCCAGATGATTGAGAAGGCACGAGCCTAGGCCCGCACCGCGCTTGTATCGCAACTACTCCCGTTGTATGGTCCTCCTCCGTATCGGAGGTATCCATGGCCCAGCCCAGGAAGTCGCGCGTTCAGGTGCTCATGTACCTGATCATCGTTCTTGCTTTCAGCTCGGTCTTCTACTTCCTCATTCTTCATTCTGGCAGCCTCGGCTACGGCCGCGGCATGTACGTCCTGGGTCTCATGTGGTGTCCCGCGCTCGCCGGAATGTTCACGCTGCGTCTCAACGGCCGCAGCATCGCCGACCTCGGCTGGAAATGGGGCGAAACCAAATACCAGGTCCGCAGTTGGTTCATCCCTCTTCTCTACGCTGCGATCGCCTACGCCGTCGTTTGGATTTTTCACTTCGGCTCGTTTGGCAATCCCGTATTTCTGGATTCGCTTGTGAAGTCGATGCATCTCGGCGGCCCCCATTGGATTTCCATCGGATTGGGAATCTTTCTGATCGGCACGTATGGACTGCTTCGCAGCGTCACCAGCGCACTCGGCGAAGAGATTGGTTGGCGCGGTTTTCTCGTGCCTGAGCTATTCAAGACCACCTCTTACACCACGACCGCACTCGTCAGCGGCATCATCTGGTCTCTCTGGCACTATCCCATCCTGATTTATGGCGACTACAACGCGGGAACTCCCACCTGGTATGGCCTCACGTGCTTCACGGTGATGGTCGTTTCCATCAGTTTTGTTTTTGCCTGGATGCGCATCAAGTCCGGCAGCCTTTGGACCGGCGCCATCCTTCACGGCAGTCACAATCTATACGTCCAAGCTATCTTCACACCTCTAACGGGCGACACTGGCAAGACGAAGTGGTTCATCGACGAGTTTGGCTGCGTCCTGCCGCTCGTCGCTGTCGCCTTCGCCATCTACTTCTGGCGCAAGCGCAAGGAACTGCCCGTCGTCCAAACACCAACCGGCTCTTAGCTCCAAAAAAAAAGCAGTTCTGCCCATCGCGGCCCCGGCAAGATGAAACTTCCTCGCATACAACCGAAGGCAAGCTATAGCCCGCAAAATTTAGCCTGGTTTGCTCGAGCCCTCGCTTTTGGCTTGTAGACGCTTTCCGGCGATAATGGTTCGTTGTACTCCACAGTACCCAAAATGCCCGTAAGAAGGATGTGCTTCCATGTTCCATCCCTGGCATGACGTTTCTCCAGGAAAAGAATTGCCGCGCGACTTTCAAGCCGTCATCGAAATCCCCCTCGGCTCCAATGTAAAGTACGAGTTGGATAAGCCCAGCGGCCTCCTCAAGGTTGACCGCATCATCCACTCCGCCGTCTTCTATCCGGCGAACTACGGCTTCATTCCTCAGACCTACGCTGAAGATAATGACCCTCTCGACGTTCTGGTGCTCTGCCAGGAACCCGTGCAGCCTCTCGCCCTGATCAAAGCCCGCGCCATCGGCCTCATGTCCATGATCGATTCTGGGGCCAGCGACGATAAAATCATCGCCGTGGCCACAGGCGATCCCGAATTCAGCAGTTATCTCGAAGCACGTGATCTTCCGCCACACCGCTTGCTGGTTCTCCGGCGATTCTTTCAGGATTACAAGCAGCTTGAGGGCAAAAAAGTCGAGGTCGAAGAAATCCGGCCCGCGTATGCGGCCCTGGCGGTCATCGAGCGCTCCTTGGCCCGTTACCAGGCCGACCGCGAGCATCTTCTAGCCAAAGACGGCCGCTCATAGCCCGGCCCCAGACTAATGCAAAAATACTATTCAATCTTTCGCCCAACGGTGTTACGGTTCGCCACCCTTTCCGGTAATTCATTTGCGAGGAAAAACGTTGAACATCTTGCTCGGTACAGGCTTAGGATGAACGCAGAGTTGAGCGGGCGGGATAACTGACTATGTCTCTTTTTTGGAAATGTTCCATTGGCATTATTGTGGTTTTGTTGCTTTGCGGATTTGGACTGCTGTCCAAAATGGCGGGCAGCCCGCGCGACGCCTACTTCATGCTCCGCTATGCTCTGCCGCATATGCATCGCGGCAATCTTAAAGTCGGAGACGCCGCTCCCGACGCCCGCCTCCTCGCCCTCGACGGCTCCTCTCATTTCCATATCCGCGAACGCACCGGCGCTCGCCCTCTCGTCGTCATTTTCGGAAGCTACACTTGACCGCCGTTCCGCCGCCACGTCGGCGACGTGGTGCAGATTTTCAACGACTATAAAGTTCACGCGGACTTCTTGACCGTGTATGTACGCGAAGCTCATCCCACCGACGAGTGGGAAATGAAGTCCAACATCAAAGATGATGTTTGCTACGCCCAGCCGAAAACCCTCGCCCAGCGCGTCGCTATCGCCAATGATTTCATCAAGCGTTTTCACTATCCCATCGCCTTCGGCATCGACGATATGAGCAACGCCGCCAACGACGCCTACTCCGCATGGCCCGAGCGCTTCTACATCATCGATGAATCCGGCCGCATCGCCTATCGCGGCGGCATGGGGCCCTTCCACTACGATCCCGAGGAAGTGCGCGCCTGGCTCGCCGCCCGTTACGGCGCCGTAAAGCACGACCCGCCCGCGCCTCAGACGACTACTCCTGCAGCGACTACGCCATCAACAACGCCGCCTTCGCCAACTCCACCCGCAACCGGGGTGAGTTAAGCCATCCAGGGCCGTGTGATTTTGCTAGCGAACATCAGGATTTCTTTCGGACAGAAACTTTCGCGATGACAGCCGTTGCTCCGTCGTGTTACAAACAAACCTAGCCCGCCAAAGGCGGAGAGGGTGAAGTATGGCGCTTGATTGGTCACAATGCCCCGCTGTTGAGAGTATCCCCGGCAAGGTAGGCGGCGCATGGGTTTTCAAGGGGACGCGCACGCCCGTTTCCGTTGTCTTCGAGAATTTGGAAGACGGCATGACCATCGAAGAGCTTATGGAACAGTTTCCTGTCTCGCGTGAAGAGGTCAAGGCTGTACTTGAATTCGCGGCGCGTAGTCTGGATGCGCCCGTTTGCCAACCCTAGATGCGTGTTTTGCTGGACAACGGCGCGCCGCGTGGAATCGCTTCCGCCCTCCAAGGTCATACGGTCACAGAAAGTAGGTCGCTGGGTTGGGACGAACTTAAAAATGGCGATCTGCTTGACGCGGCTGAAGCAGCCGGATTTGAAGTGTTCGTGACTACCGATAAAAATATCAGGTATCAGCAAAATCTCTCCAGGCGGAAAATCTCAATCGTCGTGCTTGGCAGAGGCAGGTGGCGCCTCATTCGCGGAGTTCTGTCTCAAGTGGTAGCTGCTGTTAACGCCGCAACGCCCGGCAGTTTCATGGAAGTAGGCGCCCCTGATGAATAGGGCTCGCTTTGTTCGCAAATACAAATAGGGCAGGCCTAGCCCGTGCACTCTCTAAGCTTGGCTACTGTTCGCGCGCACAAGCCGCACAACTCATCCGAGCCGGCAAAGTTCGCGTCAACGGCAGGGTGCGATGCGATCCCGAAACTCCGGTGCGGCTTGGCAAGGACCGCATCGAAGTCGACCGACACCAAATCGAAGCCCCCACTAAAATTTATCTGATGCTCAACAAGCCTCGCGGTGCTGTAACCACCGCTGAGGATGAAAAAGGCCGCGACACGGTTTACAAATTTCTTGGCCCGAAGATTCCCTGGGTCGCTCCCGTCGGCCGGCTAGACAAAGCCAGCGAAGGCTTGCTCCTCCTCACCAACGACTCCGAGTGGGCCGCGCGCGTCACCGCACCGGAAACGCATCTCGACAAAACCTATCACGTCCAGATTGGAAAAGTAGCCGACGACGCGCTGCTCCAGGCTCTCAGAAAGGGAGTCCAGACAAAGGACGGCGAGACGCTTCGCGTGAAGGACGCTTCCCTGCTCCGTCAAGGAGAACGCAATTCCTGGTTAATGATTATTCTCGATGAAGGCAAAAACAGGCACATTCGCCGAATGCTGGAATCGCTGGGAATCGAAGTTCTGCGCCTGATCCGCGTGGCTATTGGCCCGCTCGCATTGGGATTGCTGGCGAAATCGGCGGTGCGCGCTGTAACGCCCGAGGAAAAACTCGCACTCGATGGCGCCATGCGTCGCAGCGCCAGGAATTTCTAGTCGGCCTACTTCTTCTTCACTGGAGGCGTGGGTTTCGGTTCGGCTGCCGGCTTCAGATCCGTCGCGGCTTTCTCCAAATCCTTCACCGAGTTCGCATCCACTTCATACAGCGCCGGCTCACTCTCCCGCTTCGCAATGTAACGATCGCCGTTTTTCGAAATCAGCACCTTCTCGTTGTTTTTTCCGCCGTTCGAAATAGCCGTCAATTCGATCCCCGGTGTCGTGAATCCGGTGTCCGTGAATTTGCTGGCCGCCAGGTCGCGCACTCTTTCTTCAAACGTTTCCGCGCTGATCGCGTCCGCCTTCTTCCCGTCGGGCAACCACCAATCCGAACTGCCTTTGCCTTTGGTCAAGTAGTAGGCATTCGCACCTTCGTGCATTTCGATCTTGTCCGGATCGGTAAACCCAAGATCAAAGAGCTTCTTGGTGCGGAAATCATCAACGCCTTTGCTGAGCGACAATCCCAAATCGCTGGGAACTTTGTAGATGCCTTCAACGGCGCTCGATTTTGCGTAATACCCGCTCTTGTCATTCCGCACTTGCAATTCTTCCGTTCCCGAAGCGTCCGTCACTTTCGCGGTTGCCACCGCGGTCCCTGCGGCAAACGCGGCGGCCAATTTCTTTTGGTCCTCCACCGGTGTGCTAAAGTCCATCTTCGCGTCCGCGAGTTTGCGAATCAGTTCTTGGACGTTCGAGTCGTCCGCGCGGTAAGGTTTTGGCTTCACAATCTGCCATTGGTCCTTGTTACGTCCGAATTCAATGTCCTGCTTCTTCGCTTCCAGCTCCACCCGGCTTAACTTGTCCTGGTCGAAAATCAGGAGCCGCTTGTCCCGCAGATCATTCTCACTTTTGTCCAGACTGGTCTTGTTATAAGTGGCTAGTGTAAATACGCGCGGATCGCCCGCCAGCGCAACATAAGCTGCGTTTCCCGTCGGCGTGTTATCGCCAATCAGCACTTTCTGCGTCTTATTACTTTTCTCGGTGACATCCACCTCGACAGCTGGCTGCGCTAGCCCGTACTCGCTCAGGTTCGCCGCCTTTGCATCGATCAATCGCTCAGAGGTCAGCGACGACAACGTCGAAAGCACGGTGGAGACTTCATTCTGATCCGCTCGCAACGCTTTCGGAGCGGTGATCTGCCACTTGCCGGAATCATCCTTGGCAAGAGCGACTTCATCCCCGTCTTTCTTTTTAATTTCTACTTTAGTGATGTCAGCCTGCGGCAGCGTCAGAATTACTGGCGGCGCGTCCGCGGACACCTTCACGTCGCTCGCCGCCGTCTTCTTGTGATTCGACCAATACAAAACTCCAGAAAGCGCCGCCAATACGATGGCGGCCACAAGCAAACTATTCATTTTCATTGGAATTGCCCCAACATTTCGTGAACTGCTCTTTGCGTCTTTTCGGATCCGGAAGCGCTCTATCTTCTCCGCCACCAGACCGATAATCCGATGAACACGACCGCAAGCGGGAACAGGAACTGGCTGGTAATGCGCACCCAATTCTGTTGTGCCTTCGTCATGGTGATGCGACGATCCTCCGGCTCTTTCGGCCGGATGGAAATCAAGTCTTCATCGGAAGACAGCCAGTTCATCGCGTTCAGCGCCAGATCTCTATTGCCGTTGAAAGGCAAAAACGAGTTGTCTACCCAGGACGAGCTGCCCACCACCACGAACCGCCCTTGCGAGTTTTCCGTCGCCGTCTTATAGGTTCCCGCCGCCGCGATGGTGAGTGGCCCCTTCTTGTTCGCCGGATCATTCGGATTGATACTTGGCGAGCTCAACTTCGTCGTCGCCAGGCTGCTGTCCGAAGAATCAAACAGTTTGTCCACACTCGTCTTGTCGCCGTTTTTCGTGTCCAGCGAACGCGTCAGTGGAAATCCCGTCGCCGTTCCCTTCATGTCATTCACGATAGGCTGCGAATCGTACCGCGTGACCAGCGCCACCTGTGGCCCTAGCCCCATCACTTGCCCGATGGGATTCATGTCCAGAACAAGATCCTTGTTGGGCGTCACACCCCAACTCGACAGCAGCGCCGCTAGCGCATCGTTATCCGCAATATCCTCCCGCCCCATTTTCAGCGGCGGATCCAGCAGGAACATCCCGCGCCCGCCGTCCTCCACATATTTCTTCAGCGCGTCGACTTCCGGCTGCTGGTAATCGCTGCTAGGTCCTCCGACGACCACCGCTGTGCAGTCGCTCGGCACTTCCGCCTTTTCCAACAGGCTGATCGACTTCGTCTGATAATCATCTTTACCGAGCAAGTCCTTAAGTCGCGAGTACCCGCTCCGGTCCGTGTTGTCGATCTGATGTTCTCCGCTCCCGGTCACAAAACAAACGGTGCGCGTCGTGTGCTTCAGGTCGCGGATAAAAGCGCCAGTAATATCCTCTTCGCTCGTGCTCTTCGCTTCGTTTTTCCGGGTGCCAATCTGCACGATCGTGGTGCCATAGTTCTTGATTCCAGCTTCTCGCGCCAACTCCGGACTCTTGTCGGGGTCCACGTACTCGACCCGGACTTTCGGAGAAAGCGCTGCGTACAACTCCAGCTTATCCTTCGCGGGTTGGAAGCGCGTCGCCTGGTCGAAGTAGGTAATCGTCGCGTCCTGCTTCAAGCCTTTCACGATTTTCATCGTTTGCTCGGAGAGGCTGTACCGCTTGTTCGCTGTCGTGTCGTAAGACTTGTCGTAGCGATTCGCCAGCACGTTCGCCACCGTCACTACCGCAAGCGTCACCAGGATGTAAACCGCCGCGTACGCTACATACTTCGTTTGTCTAGCCTTCAACAGCTCGGTATTCACCTACGACCTCCAGCGCAGCGATTCCAGCGAGCGCGCCGTGAAAAAAATTCCCAGGAAAATCAGCGTCACGTAGTAGACCGCGTCCTTCATATCCAGCAGTCCCTTTGAAAACGACTCGATGTGCGTGACCACGGACATATACGAAAGCACGCTGGCCCAGGTCGCCGTCTCGTAGCCGCCCACCCATTCCAATACCCAGAGCAGGAGACACACCCCGAAAGTCACGGCGCCGGCGATGATTTGGTTTTTTGTCAGCGTGGAAATGAACATTCCGATGGCCAGTAGTGCCCCGGCTTGCAGAAGCAAACCCAGGTAACCGATGGCCAGAGGCTTCCAATCAGGGTTTCCGTACCGGAAAAGGAAAACAAAATTCAAGGCCGTGAGCGCGAGCAAGCCAGCATACAAAGTGAGAGCCGCCAGCCATTTCCCGAGAATGATTTCGCCGTCCCGAATCGGCGAGGTCACCAGCAACTCAATCGTCCCGCTGCGCTTCTCTTCCGCAAACAGCCGCATCGTGATCATCGGAATGAAGAACAATCCGATCACGCCGACGTTCGAGAGCAGCGGCCGAATCACCTGTTCGTTCACGTTCATCGGCATCATCTCGCCGCGCATCTGCGATTCCATGCCCGTGAACACGAAGTAGTTCAAAATATTCCAAAAAAAGAAGCCGAAAATGACTGCAAACATCGCGAGCAGGATGTAAGCCACTGGAGAAACAAAGTAGCTGCGCAATTCTTTGCGCCAGATTGTGAATACGTTTCTCACTTGCTCGCCCCCTTCGCGGCCGGTTGTTCCTTGGGCGCGGCGTCCGGCTGGCCGGTAAGCTGCAAAAACACTTCTTCGAGGCTCATCGCCGACGGGCGCAATTCATTCAGGTCCCAGCCTGCTTCCACCACCGCGCGTGCCAAGTCCCCGCGCACTAGCCGTCCTTTTCCGCTCTCGACCTCGAAAATATCGTTTGCCTGCCGCTTTTCTTTAAACACCACCTTGTTCACGCCAGCAACTTTCTCCAACCGGTTTTGGACAGCGGCGTGGTCCAGGTTTCCGTTTCGCCCGCCCACTTCCACAAGCACGGATTCCGCGCCGCGCGCCCGGTTCTGCAAATTGTTCACCGAATCCGTCGCGATCACTTTCCCCTTGTTGATGATGATCACCTGCTCGCACGTCTGCTCCACTTCCGGCAAAATGTGCGTGCTCAAAATAATCGTGTGATCGCCCGCCAGACTCTTGATCAAATCCCGCGTTTCGTTAATTTGTTTTGGGTCGAGTCCCGCCGTCGGCTCGTCCAGAATCAGCACATCGGGATTGTGAATAATGGCTTGCGCCAGCCCCACGCGTTGCCGGTAGCCTTTCGAGAGTTTGCTGATCAGCCTGTCCCGCACGTCGGCCACGGCGCAACGCTCGCAAACGTAGTCCACTCGCTTGCCCAATTCCGGGGCCTTCAGCCCTTTTAATCTCCCCACGAACTCCAAATACTCGCCGGTCCGCATTTCCGGATAAAGCGGCGGCGTCTCCGGCAAATACCCGATTCGCTTCTTCACTTCCATCGGTTCTTCGAGCACATCAAATCCCGCCACGATCGCGGTCCCAGCGGTCGGCGGCATAAAACACGTCAGCATCCGCATGGTCGTGGTCTTGCCGGCTCCGTTCGGCCCCAAAAAGCCCACAATCTGCCCTTTTTGGATTTCGAACGAGATATGGTCGACAGCTGTGTTGCGGGCGTACCTCTTCGTTAGCTCTTTAACGGTGATCATAAGAATTTATTTTTACTGCAAGATGCACGGCTTTTGAACCGCCCCAAGCAGATTCAAAAACTCAACGGTGAAGCATCATGTTATGAACTCGCAGGGCCGCGTGTCAACCCTTCATTCAAAAAAATAATTCTTGGCGGTTGTCCTTCACGCGCGGTTCCCGCTCATTCAAACTGTTTTCGAAACTCGGCGAATTGGCGCTTCAGATCGGCAACCTCTTCGCGTAAAACCGCGGCCTCGTTTTCCAGCCGCGCCACTCGCTCTTCATCCGCAAACTTATTGGATTGCGTCAGCTCCGTTTTTGGTTGTCCCGCCCCTGTTTCCGGAATTTTTGCATTTCCCGACAGCAAGTGCGCATACCGCGCTTCTTTCGTGCCCGGCTGCCGCGGCAGAAGCTCCGCAAGCGGCGGCTCGCGCTCCATCAATCGTTTCAACGTCGAGTGCACCACGCTCAAATCCTCGAACGCGTGCATACGCTCCGCACGGCTGCGCAATTCTCCGGGCGTCTGCGGTCCGCGCAAGAGCAATTCGCATAAAACTGCCGTTTCCGGCCGCGTAAAGTTGAACACCTCCGCCAGCCGGTGTTCGTATTTCGGGACGCGGCTGTCTCCGCCCGCGGATCTCGCCAGCGCCTCCTCGCCCAAAGCGCGCAAAGCCTGCCGCACGGCATCCTCATCCACATTCATCAGTGGATCGCGATTCGATTTCTGATTGCACGCATGAACCAGCGCGTTCAACGAAAGCGGATAGTATTCCGGCGTCGTGATTTCCTTCTCCACCAAACAGCCAAGCACCCGCGCCTCGACCTCGCTCAGAATAATGTTCACGGCCTGAAATCATACAGAAACGCGCCGCACTTCCCAAATCCCCCAGTCCACAATCCATCGCAGTCGCGCCCGGATTTGCGCTTCCCGCAGTTCAGCCGCTCGCAGCGCACCGTCCGCACGCGCTTCCCCAACACGCATAACCACCCTTTTGAGGTACCATCCTTCCCTGCAAACGGCTGTTTTTACATTCCACTGGGGCGACGAGGAGTAGGCGCGATGAAGATTTTCCGGCAACGCTTTTTTCTTTTAGCATTCCTTATTGCTTTCGTCGTATTTCTCTCCTCCGCTCTTCGCGCGCAGGACGATGGCGATGCCTGGTCAAAGAAAAAATCCGCCTGGCTTCTCCTCGCTCCTGCCGACCGCGCGCAAGTTCAGGAATTCTCCGACGACTACAAGAGCTATCTGGATGTTGCCAGAACCGCACTCTTCTCCACGCGCGAGATGACTCGCCGCGCCCGCGCCGCCGGTTTCACGGAGTTCACCAAGCCCGATCAGGTCAAACCCGGCGCTCGCCTGATCGTTCCGAACCGCGACCGCAGCCTCATCCTAGCCGTAATCGGCTCCGACCCCATCGTCAGCGGCTCGCATGTCGTCGGCACGCATCAAGACAGTCCGCACATCGAATTGAAGCCCCGCCCGATTTATCCCGCGAGCGGCTTCGCGCTATTCAAAACAAAATACTATGGCGGCATCAAAAAATATCAGTGGGCCAACATTCCCCTCGCGCTCGTCGGCCGCATTGACACCACCGATGGCCGCTCCATCAACGTTTCCATCGGCTTGAATCCCGGCGAACCTGTGTTCGTAATTCCCGATGCCGCGCCGCACTCCGACGCCGAATTGCGCACGCGCACGTACACCAACGTTTTGCAAGGCGAAGAGCTTGACCCCGTGATCGGCAGCATCCCGGGCGAGAAGGATTCCGTAGCCGTGGCGGTTACGCAGATCTTGACCTCCACGTACAAAATCAAGGAGGAAGATCTCGTCAGCGCGGAGCTTGCCCTCGTCCCCGTCTCCCATCCCGCCGACGTTGGGTTCGACCGCGGCCTCGTTGGCGCCTATGGACAAGACGATCGCGTCTCGACCTATTGCGCGACGCGCGCCATCATCGACCTCAAAGGCACGCCGAAACTCACCGCCATCGCCTATCTTTCCAATTTCGAGGAAGTCGGTTCCGTGAACACCACTGGCGCGGGTTCGGAATTTCTGAATTCCACTTTGGCCCGGCTCATCGGCGCGCAGCGCGGCTCATCCTACAACGATCTGGATTTGCGCAGCGCCCTGCACAATTCCGAGGTGATTTCCGCCGACGCCACCGACGGCATCAATCCCATTTTCCCAGGCACCAACGAGCCTACCAACGCCGCCCGCCTCGGCTACGGCGTGGCCATCAAACTTTACGGTGAAGGTTTCAATCCTCCTTCCGAATTTATCGCCAAAATCCGCGCCCTGCTGGACCGCGACGCCATCCCCTGGCAGACGCACATGTACAAAGTGGACGTCGGCGGCGGTGGCACGATCGGCGGCTTCATGTCCCGCGAGGATATGGATGTCATCGACTTTGGCGTTCCGCTGCTTTCGATGCACTCCCCGTTTGAAATGTCCTCGAAAGTGGACGACTGGAATTTTTATCGCACGATGAGCGTTTTCTACGCGCAATAATGCAGGTGAAATTCCTGGAGAAACGCGCATGACATTTATCTCTTCGGGTCCGCGCCAATGAACGCCAATCTCGCCAAAGCTACCGCCGTCGGCGCGCTCGGCGGCTTACTTTTCGGCTTCGACACCGCTGTCATCGCGGGAACCACGCATCAACTCTCCTCCGTATTCAACTTGTCTCCGTCCACGCTGGGCCTCACCGTTTCGATCGCTCTTTGGGGCACCGTCATCGGTGCGATGACCGCCGGCGTGATCGGCCAAAAATATGGCAGCCGCGAAACGCTCCGCGTGCTCGCAGTCTTCTACGTTCTCTCCGCATTGGGCTGCGCGCTGGCGTTTAACTGGCCAATCCTGGTCGCGTCCCGCTTTCTCGGCGGACTGGGCATTGGCGGTTCGTCCGTACTCGGTCCCGTCTACATTGCGGAAATCGCGCCGGGCAAATGGCGCGGCCGCCTCGTCGGGCTTTTTCAAATCAATATCGTCATCGGCATCTTGCTCGCCTACTTCTCGAATTACCGCATTGCCCTGCTCGGCCTGGGCGCGAACGATTGGCGTTGGATGTTCGGCGTTTCCGCCCTACCCGCCGTGCTTTTCCTGATCACGCTCTTTGGCATCCCGCGCAGCCCGCGCTGGCTGGCCACGCAGAATCGCATCGACGAATCGCGCTCCGTTCTCCAATTGATGGGCGCGGGAAATCCCGAAGCCGAGCTGCGCGAAATCGTCGAATCCATTCACCTCGAACGCGCTCAAAAATCCGAACCGCTTTTTTCTCGCAAATATCGCTTACCCATCTTCCTTGCCATCACCATCGGTCTTTTCAACCAGCTCGCCGGTATCAACGCCATCCTCTACTACTTGAACGATATTTTCGCCGCCGCTGGTTTCACCAAAGTTTCCGGTGAACTCGGCCCCGTCGCTGTCGGCGCCATGAATCTTTGCGCCACCCTCCTCGCCATGACCGTCATCGACAAGCTCGGCCGCAAAACCCTGCTGCTCATCGGCTCCGTCGGCCTGGTGGCGTGCTTGTCCGGCTTGGCCGCAATCTTCCTGACACACAGCCATCAAAACTATCTCCTCTGGCTTTTGATCGCCTACATCGCCTTCTTCGCCATTTCGCAAGGCGCCGTGATTTGGGTCTACATCGGCGAAGTCTTTCCCAACCGCGTTCGCGCTAAGGGCCAAAGCGTGGGAAGCTCTTCTCACTGGATCATGAACGCCATCGTTTCCTGGATTTTCCCGGTGCTCTTTGCCCGCTCGCACGGAATCCCGTTCGTTTTCTTCGCGTGCATGATGGTCCTGCAATTCTTCGTCGTGCTTTTCTTCTATCCGGAGACGAAAGGCTACACTCTCGAAGAGATGCAGCACCGTCTCGGTATCGAGTAATGTTTCGCCGCCCAAATCCAGCAGTAAGACCAGGCCGCGTCTTGAAAAGCATTGTCATTCCGAGCAAAGCCAGGAACCCGCTTTGAGGAATCTTGCCCTATCACCCCAACCAAAACCATGAACGGCTCTCGAACACTTTCTCTCGGCGTGGACATCGGCGGCACAAAAGTAGCCGCAGGACTGGTAGACGCCGAAGGCGCAATCCTTTTCCAATCGCGTGTAGCTATGCCCGCGCGCGAATCCTCCGCCGCAGGTTTTGCCGCGGTGCAATCCGCGATCGAAAGCGTTTTTGCAGCGCACCCCGAGGCGCGCTCCAACCTGACGGGTATTGGAATTTGCGCCCCTGGCCCTCTCGATCCTGCAACGGGAGTCATCCTGAATCCGCCGAACATGCCGTGCTGGCGAAATTTCCCTCTAGCCGCTGAAATCCATCGCGTTTTCGGCCTCTCCGCGCGCGTGGATAACGACGGCAACGCCGCCGCCCTGGCCGAAGCCATCTGGGGCGCAGGCGTCGGCTATCGCAACGTTTTCTACGCCACGCTGGGCACCGGCATCGGAACCGGCATCGTTTTCGATCGCAAGATCTATCACGGCCGCACAGGCAGCGCCGCCGAAGGTGGTCACATCACCATCGACTACAACGGCCCAGTCTGCGGCTGCGGAAAGCGCGGCTGCATCGAAGCCCTGTGCTCCGGCCCCGCCATCGCCCGCCGGGCCAGAGAACACCTTCTGAAATCGCCTTACACACATCAGAGCCCCGCCGCGTCGAACAAACCGGAATCGCATCCAACCGATTCGCACGATTCTCCTTCGCGCAGCACCGAATCAAAAATCCTTGCTTTAGCTGACGGCCATGTGGACGCCGTCACCGCGGAAACGGTAGCCGAAGCGTTCCGCCAGAATGACCCGCTCGCCGCCCAAGTGCTCCGCGAAACCGCGGACCTTCTGGCGATTTGGGTCGGCAACGTAATCGACCTCCTCGAGCCCGATGTTTTCATTTTCGGCGGTGGCGTAGCCCAACTCATGAGCGCGTTCTTCCCCCGTATCCGCGAACAACTCCGCAACTGGTGCGTCAACCAACGCTTCGCCGAAATCCCCATGCTCCTCGCCAAATACGGCCAAGACGCCGGAATCGCCGGCGCCGCCGCCCTCTACTTCTCCCAATCGTTGTAGAGGCCGGGCTTTAGCCCGGCTCTTCTCGCACCTTGGCCTCTCCATCTATTCCCATTTTGGAACTGCTCACACTAACATCCGCAAAACAAGGCACTTACGATTATTTACTTGACAGGCAATACCTCCATGATGTAACCTTGCCTATTGTTCGCGGAGGAGAAAGGAGTCACCGCGTTGCCTCCGCAATCGGTCTGCCCGATCCCCGTTAGGTTCCAACTCATCGCTCTCTCCCCTCGGCCCAATCCCTTCCCTCTTTTTCCACACCTAGTAAACATGCCACGCACAGCAACGCCCGCAACTCCAGCTCTTTCATACGCTTACTTCACACTTTCCTGTACACCCCGGGTACACCCCACACCTGCATCACTTGATGGTTTTGTCTCCTTCGATCTTTCTTCCGTCGTGCGCAACCATTCGTCACTATCCTCTTTAGAATCAATAGCTACAAGAATCGCCGCAAACGCTCATTCTAAAGGACTTCCGAAAACGCTAAACCCTTTAGGCGCAACGTTTACAAAAAAACAGGGGGCAGGCTTAACTTCGTTTGATCAGATCTGCCACGACGGAAGGTCCCGCCATCTCCTTCAACAACGCCCCTCCCCAACAGCATTCCCGCGCCCTGTCGCAGAGGCCGCGCATCCAACAATCGAAGTTCTCATCGGCTCGCACATGACCAGCGCATATCCGGCGCTCTTGTAGCAACCCGCGCCGACGGACAGAATTCTCACAGGGAGCAAAACAATGGCTGACACGAGAAACACGAACAGAGGTAAAGCAAAATCGAACAAAGATCTGCCGGCCGCGAAAAGCGGAGAATTCCGGATTGGCGGCGATTTGCCGGTATGGCGTCTGGGATTTGGCGCTATGCGCATCACTGGCAAGGGAGTTTGGGGCCCGCCGCAAGACCGCGACGAAGCGATTCGCGTGCTTCGGCGCGCCCTTGAATTGGGGATCAATTTTATCGACACGGCGGACTCTTACGGTCCGCACGTGAGCGAAGAGCTTATCGCGGAGGCGCTGCATCCCTATCCGGCAGGATTGGTGATCGCGACGAAAGCCGGTTTCGATCGTTCCGGGCCCGACCAGTGGACCATGAATGGCCGCCCGGAACATTTGCGCGAAGCGTGCGACGGCAGCCTGAAGCGGCTAAAGCTGGAACGCATTGACTTATATCAGCTGCACCGTATCGATCCCAAAGTGCCCGCGGAAGATCAGCTCGGAACTCTCAAGGATTTGCAAGCGCAGGGAAAAATCAGACACATCGGCCTTTCCGAAGTTTCCGTGGCGCAAATCGAGCATGCTCGAAAAATCATCGCCATCGTTTCCGTCCAAAACCGCTTCAGCGTGGCGGACCGTTCGGCCGAGGACGTTTTGGAATATTGTGAACACGAGGGCATCGGATTTATTCCCTGGTTTCCGCTGGGAGCTGGCCAATTATCGGCTCCGGGCGGCAAACTCGCGCGCACAGCGGCGGACATGAAAATCACGACCTCCCAGTTGGCGCTTGCGTGGCTGCTGTGGCGCTCGCCGGTGATGCTCCCCATTCCCGGAACGTCTCGCGTGAACCATTTGGAAGAAAACGTGGCGGCCGCCGCGATTAAAGTGGACGACACAACCATGCGTGAAATTGGCAAGCTGGCGAAATCGGCGTAATCGAGTGCTACAAATCGCTGGCATTTTTGGGCGAAGCTCAGCATGGCAAATGGAGGCACCAAGTTCCGCCGGGAATTGTATTTCGGAAGCCGCTAATTTCACGAAGCAACGTGGATGCGCTAGTGGAGCGAAGTGACGCGGAGCCTGCTAGTTCCACGAAGTGATGTGGAGGCCGACGGATTCTCCCAGAATATCGACACAGGCTTGCTGCTTGCCGCCCGGCGCTGTCGCGCACCACTCGGTAACTTTTGCGCCCGTGAGTTGATCAACTTGATCTTCCTTGCGGGAGGCCCACGCCGAAGGCGCTAACAGCTGAACCCGCGAGACGAGATCGTGAAATCGCGCGTCAGCAGAAGAGGAGGAAGTCTCCGGCCAATAACAAGCGTACTGCGACCCTGTTTCGGTGGAATGTGGTTTTGCGGCGGTGTGCACGTCGCACTCCCCCGCTCCGGAAAGTTTAAGCGTAACGCCGGACAATCCGCCGCCATTGGTTTTGGCGGAGGTGATATCCGCGAAGTCGCTCAGACGCGCCTCAAACGCTTTTTTCATGCCCTGGCACAATTCGTCGCAACTTGCGGGAATGTCTGGAGGCACGGCGCTCGAAGGCGCATCCGGCGGACGGTTCGCCAGGTACGGTGAAGAGAGCGAACTCATCCAGAAATAAACTTTTGCCATGCCATTGTTTTGCACGTTGACCTGCAAGTGCACCGGGCAAAGTCCGATGTACGGACCCTGGGTATCGGAAACTTGGCAATTCGGAGGACCGGCATCGACAAAATGGTCGGAAATAGGCGAGTTGATCCGGAATTCCCACGATGGCTGGAGATCGCGAAGCGACGCGAGAACATTGATGTACCACGACTCGGCGCTGGAAACGGGGACCTGCGCGGAGCAAATGTACAGCGAAACATTGTTCGCCCATTCCGTGAGCTGGCAAGGAATTCTCGCTCCGATGATAGAGACATCGGGACTGGCAACCAGTTTTTCGCGATAGCCTCTAAAGTCGGTCACCGCGCCATCAAGGATGCTTTGCAGACTTGTATAAAGCTGGTCATGGCGCTGTGCAAAGGAACGAGCCGGGAAAAAAAGGAAGCAGAAAAGGAAAACTGCCAGAAGTTTTTTCATGTTCATTGCGAGCTGCCTGCAAAAACTGGACATGCACCGGACTAAAACGAGGGCTGAGGTAGGTTCGTCCTTACACTCAAATCGTGCACCGCTGGGAATACGGCTGTCAACCAGAATTCCAGGCCGCTCAAAGATAGAATCCTCGCGAGCGATTGATGTCTTCACACCGCGCCACGAAGACTATATAAGGTAAGGCGACAGGACGGGTTGCCGCTTTTATTTTTGGGCGAACTCAAGACTCTATGCGCACATTTTGTTTTCGGGTGATGTGGGCGGTTCCGCTTCTCTGCGTTGCACCAGCTTGGGGCGGCCACCAAATCAAGAACATCAGGGTGATGGTGACGAATCCGAGCGCGACGGCTCGCGACGCGGCGGACGTGGCGATTTCCATTGCGGAAATCCGTAAGGTGGCGCCCGATTTCACACCTGGCGCAATGATCGTCACGGCGACGGATGCAAGTTCATTGGAGGAAGATGCGGCGGTATTGCAGACCGAAGAACTGCCATCGCAAGCGGACGATTTGAACGGAGATGGGAAAGCGGAGGAGCTGGCCTTTCAAATCCATTTGGGTCCGCATCAATCGCGGATTGTGACGATTTCGTATGGCGAAGGAAACCGCATTTGGCGTTTGCGGAGCGATTACAAACAAAGGACTGCCGCGCTTTTCAGCCCCAAAATCGAGGGGCTCGGATGGGAATCGGAGCGCGTGGCATTCCGGATTTACTTTGATCCGCGAAACGCGATCGATATCTACGGAAAACGCCGTACCACTTTGCAGCTCGGAATGTATGCATCGCCTGACTATGCATATCACGATGAATCGCCGGAAGGACGCGACATATTCAAGGTGGGAGACTCGATTGGAATTGGCGCGGTCGCGGCGATAGTTGACGGGAAGCTGATCCGTGTGGCCGATGTGAAAGAGCGCAGGTGGCGGATTTTGGCGAGCGGGCCGGTGCGTTCGATTGTGGAGCTGGAGTACGGCGAGTGGAACGCCGGCGGAAAGATCGTACACCTGAAATCGCGAATCACGCAGTGGGCGGGCGAGCGAGGATTCGAGCATGAGATTTCGGCGGACTCGGGCGACGAGTTCGCATTCGTGACTGGGTTGCCTGTCAAAGCTGGAATTGTTCCCGTGAATTCCGGGAACGGTTCGCCTGTAACGTGGATTGCGAGTTGGGGAGAGCAGGTGGTAGCGCCTGGAGCAACCGCAACGGAGGAGGTTGCGGGGCAGAATCTCGGGCTTGCGGTGCTGACAACGGCGCCGGGAGCGAAATTTGAAGATGATGCCAATAATCATCTCTTGAAATTCCATTTAAAGGATGGCGTGGCGGCGTGGTACGCGATGGCGGCGTGGGACCAGGAAGGCTCGGATCGCAAGATCGGTTTTTGGAGCGGGCAGGATAAGGAGGTGGCCCCGGTAATGGTATTGCCGTCTGAGGGAATCAGGAATCGCGAAGAGTTTCTAGAGAAAGTTAGGGAAAAGGCCGGGCGGATGGAGGTGCCGTTGGGAGTTCGGATTGTTTCGAGTACGGCGAGCCCCGAGCCGGCGCCGGCCGATACGCTCGTACCGCATGAAACAAGAACTGTGGAGCAGGCGGTGGAACTTCTGCGGAGGAGTATCGATCGCACGGCGACAACCTGGGAACCGATTCTGCGCGGTTCGACAGAGCCGGTGACGGTAAAAACTGGGCAGGGATTTTTCACGGAAGCGGACAACAAAACCGGAGAATGGCGGAAACAGAACGGATTCTTTTGGACGGGAAGCTTTTGGATCGCCGAGTTGTGGCGGATGTATGGAGAAACGCATGACGCAAAGTACCGAAAATGGGCGGAGCTTTGGGGATCGAAGCTGATCGGGCAGGAATCGCAAGAGAATCACGACGCAGGTTTCTCGAACTATTATTCAGCGGCGCTTGGCTTCGATTTCACGCACGATAGCGCGCTCAAGGCGAGCGCGATGCAGCGGAGCCGAACGATTGGAGCAGTTGTTCAATCCAAAGACGCAGTTGATCGCATCATGGAATGCCGGCGGAGACGACACGATCATTGACACCATGATGAACCTGCAACTGCTGTGGTGGGCGAGCGACCGGAGCGCAGACGAGAAGTGGCGCGAGATCGGAACGAAACACGCGCTGCGCACAGCGGAATGGTTCGTGCGTCCCGACGGATCCGTTTTTCAATCCGTGCACTACAATGCGGGAAACAGCCCGCAGGAATTCCAGCTGCGCGGGGGAGTGACGAAGAATCCCGAAATCGAGATTGAAAACAGGGCTCGACCGGGCGAATGGATTTTCAAACATACGCATCAGGGCTATGGGCCGGACACCACTTGGTCACGCGGACTAGCATGGGCGCTGTACGGGTTTTCTGTGGCTTACACGGAGGCACACGAGCCCGTATTTCTGACGACAGCGCAAAAAATCGCGGACTACGCGATCGACAACCTGCCCGATGATTTCGTGCCATGGTACGACTTCGACGATGAGGGCGTTCATTTCCGAAACCGGGACACTTCCGCGGCGGCGATTATTGCCGGAGGCTTATTCCGGCTGTCCACGATGACAACAGACCCCGCACGTGCCAAGCGCTACCGAGAAACGGGCGAGCGCATCGTGCAGTCGCTGATCGACCGATATCTGACACCGGTAGGAAGCGACGATCGCACGCCGCCGGGGGTGCTGCGCCACGGGTGCGGCGTGCGGCCGAATGACGCAATGTTGATCTATGGACAGTATTACTTGCTGGAAGATCTGCTTTGGCTCGGGCAGCATCCGAGTTCCCACTGAACGAATCTCGCAGATCCGCCGGATTACTGCTGTTCGGGGAAAACGGGCGCCAGCAAATGATTGATAGCGCCGGGCGCATCCCGCAACTTTACGTAGAGGAGGGTTCCGTTGGGACGCGGGACAGACATTGACGTTCCAGCGAATCCCTCGGAGACGACAACTGGAGCGGTGAACTTCTCATCGGATGAAAGCGAATCGATCAGGAAGAGATCCGAGCCCTCCAGCCGGCAGGATTGAGAGACATCCTCGGGGCAGACGATGCGCGCGATTTTCGGCAAGCGGACTAGGCGAGTGAGCGGCTGCCAATCGCCTTTGCCGCCATTCCCATCGAGAACGCGAAAACGCAATTCACCGAAAACCGAGGGACCAAAGCTTTTGGCCGGGTTAAGCTCGGCGCGCGCGGTCGTGGCATCCTGCAGAATCAAACCGCCATCCGCGAAGCCCAGCTGAACGCTGACGCTATCGTCGTCCGTGGCAATTTCGAGTTTCATCGAACGGCTGAATTTCGTGGCGTCTTTGACGAAAAAGGTGAGCGTGCCGTTGATGGGCAGGTCGTTGGGATTGCCAAGCTTCAGAAAGGCGAGCGGGTCACCGGATGGGGCCGGATTCACGTTCTTATCGAGCAGAGTGACGTGCGGCCGGGGAGGTTCGATCTCGCCTTTCAAATCCAGAGTTCTGCCGTCGCGCAAGGACACCTTGGCTGTTTGCGCGTCGGAAGGTTTCAGCGAGGAGGCATCGCCCTGCGCATTAAGGGTCAACTCATCGCCGGTGCTCGCAGACTCTGAAGGTACAAAACGAACTCCTTCGAGTTTTAGAGAAGAAAGCTCATCGAGATGAGCACCACTGACGTGCAACGCAGTGTCACCCGAGTAGTAGCTGAAGTTTTTGAGTTTGACCTCATTCGAGTAAGCGCGAAGAGAAACAATTTCTGGTTTAGAAATGCCGAACTGCTTGATGTCGAGCGCTAGTTCGCCCGGCTTTGCACTCTCCAGTGGAATTTGCAGCTCAATCTCTCCGGCTTTGTCTGTTTTCCAAGTGAGAGGCTTGGCAGGTTCAGCCGCTAGCGTAATCTTTTCGCTGCAGCCGGCTTCTCGCGAGAGCAGATGCACGGTGTCGGCCTTGCCGACAAGAAGCTGGCCTTCGTCCTCAGGACGCAGTTTCCAATTGGCCGGCTGCGATGCGCTCAAAAGTTGAAAATCGGGACCGTCAAAGCTATCGAAGCCCCACAATCCCGTGAGCTTCGCTTTGCCGTCAATTCCCTGTGGAAGGTTTTTGGTTGCGCTGAGAACGAGGCCTCCGCGGCCAGCGTCTTCCGTGACAGGCAGCTCGATCGGTTTGCCCGCCGCGCCCTTCATATGTAATTTCAAATCGCGTCCAAAGCCAGTGGAAAAGAGCAACGGATCTCCTTCGATGGGCAAAACGAATGCGGAGTCTTGCAAGCAGTGCATTTTCTCGGCTTCAAGAGTTATCAGTACGGGAAGGTGCGAAGGGCCAATCCGAGGGAGGCCGATCACCATTACCGACTTCGGATCGTGGAACGAAGGCGGATTGTTCAATTTCAGACCGATGCGTTCTCCATCGACAACGGAAATCGCGGGGATGTACTGATATTTGGCGGTGTGCAGATTACCGAAAATCTTGACCATGTCCACAACCGCGCCGACATAGGGACTATACGCGCCGCCGCCGGCCATGCGCGTCGAGCTGATTTGGCCGATGAGGTCGGTGTTCGTCCCGGAGGTGAGCTCGGCGACCATGGACTGCGTACCGCCGTCGTCGAGAACAAGATTGCTGGAGTTTTGTGTGAGGCACTCGGCTTGTTGATCCGCAGGCTTTTCAAAGCAATCCGCGTCGAGCTTGATTTTGAGGCTCTTCGCCAGGAGAGGAGCCTCTTTGCGCAGATTGTTGGGATCACTCGCGGCGATTTTTTCCACGCCGGCGAGATAATTATCCAGACGCGAGCGCTGAAGGCTGGCTTGCTGAAGATCCTGCACCGCGCGTACAAAGGTGCCGGGTCTGCCGCGAACAGCGTTGCGCAAGGTCGTGAAATCGCCGCCCGTTACAGGCGCCAGCATCAGAAGAGCTTGTTCGGCTCCCTGAGGGACGGTTAAGAACAGGCCCTTGGTGCGTACTGGATCGAGCCACGTCTCGGCTTTGGTAAACCACTCCTCGGGCGGAGGGTTCGTTGCGCCACGGAGGAAACTTACGATCAGTAGATAGCGCGCGGTCTGGCCGGCGGGAAAAGCCGGTTGAATCCAGAGTTTATCGCCATCGAGAAGATTGGGGACTTGGCCGATGTCCAGCGTCTGCTTGCCGCGCGTGACGCGCACGCGCAGAGCGGGGCCGTCCAAATCAAAGTTGGCGCCGTCGGCGAAGAGAAAAATGGGGAAGAACAGAAGAGCCACCAACGCGGTAAGAGAGAATTTATAGCGTTTGGTCATAGATAGTATTGTAGGCGCTAGGCGCGCCTAAGAAAAAGACGCTTTCCGCATAATAAATAGTTGTCTCGAAAGAAAAGAGGTTTCCTGGAATCGGTGGTTCGAAGCTAAAAAGCGGTCAAGAGTTCGGCCTGATTTCATATATCTGACTGAAGAAGCGAATACAGAGATGTACTCGAGTGGCTGCAAGCGTGGAAAAGTTCATTGCTCACGAAATGAAGCGCGTTGAGCGGAAAAGTCAGCGGCGTGAAAAGGAATTTTGGAGCGGGCGATGGGAATCGAACCCACGTCCGAAGCTTGGGAAGCTTCTATACTGCCATTGTACGACGCCCGCTCAGTTCTCAAGCTTTTTGATTATACATAATCTGGCGACTACTCGTACAGACCGGCCGCTTTCGCCATTTTCCAACTCCAATCGAGAAAAGGCTGCGCGCGCTTTTTTCGAGGCGAATTTCTCCGGTATACATTGCTTTCATCACAGCGGAGATAGGAAAGTTGCACTACAAGAACGGTCCCGCGCTGAAAAACAAGGATCCGGGAACATTTAAAAAGTACGCCGTGACGCTCTCCAAGCACTAGACGCTGACAACAGGTCAGTCGTAAATCGAAGAGCGCTCGCAGTCATTTTCGCGGCCGCAATTCTGTCGAGCATTGCATTTCTTTTTTTTTAGCCAACGGTGAGCAACTCTTCGTAAAATCCGCCAATCTCACGCGCGCGGTCCACGAAGTGAATTTCGAGTATCCAGTGACGCTCCTTCCCTTCCGCGTCCAAGTCTCGCATTCTGTTCGGATTGTCGGGGTGCACGTACAGCGTCACTTTATCGCCGGGGATTCTTTCGTGGGGAAAGTGCCCAATCAGGTGTCCAGCGATGGGCCCGCCATATTCCCAGCCAAAGTCGCGAGCCAATTTCTGGGCGTGCCTGTAGAGTTCAACGGCGGTGATGTCGGGATGCTCGTGGAAGTATTTCTTGCCTTCGAGGAAGCCCTTGCAGATGTCAGCGCGAAGTTTCAGCTTGACGGGATCCGAGCCGAGAACAAACGTTCTTCCAAAATCGGCTTCCCACTCTTCGAAGACCGGGCCCAAATCCAGAAACAGAATGTCGTCCTCGCCCACCGTCAAATCGGGCGGATTCTCGTCGTATGGGGCAAGCGTGTTGCGTCCGGCGCGAACGATGCGTTTATGCCAGTAAGTGGAAATTCCAAACATCTGCTGCGCCAGATCGTAGATCTCCTGGTTCAGCTGGCTTTCCGGCACGCTGGCGCGGATGAGGCCCTGCTTTTCGACGGCCTCGAAGAGTTCGTTTGCTTTCTGCTGTGCCTGTAGCAAAGCAGGGGCGCGGTCAGATTGCGCTTTGTTCATGGCCCAAGATTAGCATGGGGGGCACGCGTTTAAGCGACCGAGCGCTCGTACAACAAATTGGCTGCCGCCGAGTGAGAACAGCGATGTAGCTCCACCAGAAAACCAGTACCGTTAGAACTTCTAGGTAGCTTTAGCGAATCGCATGGCCACGGAGTTCATGCAATAGCGGAGACCTGTGGGCTTTGGCCCGTCTTCGAAGACGTGGCCCAAGTGCGCGTCGCACAGCCTGCAAGAGACTGCTGTTCGAACCATGCCCAGGCTGCTATCCGTCGTTTCACGAATATTTTCTTTCGCGATGGGGGCCCAAAAGCTCGGCCACCCCGTGCCAGATTCAAATTTTGTGGCGGAATCAAACAATGCTGTGTCACAGCAAATGCATCGAAATATGCCCTTTTCGTGGTTATTCGGGTTTTCGTTGGTGTAGGCGCGTTCGGTCGCGGCGTGCCGTGTGACTTCAAAGGAAAGCGGAGTGAGCAGCTTTTTCCACTCGTCGTCCGTCTTGATGATGCGCTCCACGGAAACTTTATCTTTCCGCTCGCCGGAGTCCGAAAACTCAACAATGGTCACCATCTTGGGCGCTCTAGCAGACGCGGCTTCCACGGCTATCGGCGCTTGCCCCCGGACGTACCAGCAGCTAAGTCCGATCGCCGCCGCGCCTGTGCCTATTAGGAATGATCGCCGCCCCAGTGGTATGGAAGCGGGTTCTGTCTTCTCGCTCTTTGTAAACATATTGGGCCTCGTGATTCATCTTCATCCGAACGTAAACGCAAACGCCTGCACGCCAGGATCAAGAAATTCAATTTCGAAGGTTCGGTCTTCCACTTTTCCCTTTTGCCGGATCAATTGATACAACCGGTATTCCTTCACAACGCCCGCACCGTGTTCGTCAGTGTCGCCGCCGTGATCTTCGCCTGGGTCGGTGCCATCAATTCGCACATGGAAACGAATGGGCTTCCCGTTTTTTCCAGGACCCAATACAAGATGCAAGTCGCGTGCGTGAAACCGGAAAATCACTTTGCCAGGTGCGGAGACCAAAGCGGCATGCTCGTCGCTTACATTCCACTTTCCAACAAGGCCCCACTGATTCACCGTGAGGCGCGACGGTGCGGTATAGACCTGTGACCCATCCTGCCGGATTTTCTCGGGCGAAACGTAATTTTGCTGCCGCGCGTAACCGATGTATGTTTCAGGTGACGCTACATCTTTTGTATCCGGCGCGGCTTCCGAGCCGGCCGCGTTCACCTGGACGAAACCATCGGTCTTCAACCCTGAATTCTTCTCGCGCAGCAATTGCTGGATCACTTCCTCCGATTCGGCGTACTTCCCTTCACCGAAATGGTGGTAGCGAATCGTTCCGTTTGCGTCGATGAAATAGTGCGCCGGCCAGTATTGGTTGTTGAACGCTTTCCAGATGGCGTAGTTGCTGTCGACGGCCACTGGGTAGGTAATCTTCAGATCCGTGAGCGACTTCACTACGTTTGCCGGATCTTTCTCAAATGCAAATTCCGGGGTATGCACGCCAATGACGACAAGTCCGTCGTTCTTGTATTTTTCCGACCAGGCTTCCACGTACGGAATCGAACGCAAACAATTGATGCAAGAATAGGTCCAAAAATCGATCACGACCACTTTCCCTTTGAGATCCTTGCGCTTGAGCGGCGGGGAGTTCAGCCATTTCACAGCTCCGTCCAAACTTGGAAACGGTCCTTCGTTATCCAAGGTTACCGTCGCAGATGCCTCAGCCGCAGAATCGCTTGCTTTTGCGTAGGCGACGGGCCGGAACCGGTCGAGCAGCTCTTGCTCGATGCCGGAAGTGCTCGAGAGCGAAAGCCGGCGAAGAATTCCCGTGTCCCAGCCAAGCGCAATGGCTACGACGCCCACCAAAACTGCCGCGCCTAGCCCGCGTCGAATCCAGGCCTCTGCGTGAAGAGATTTTTTCATCATTGCGAATACCCTGTTCCCGGCCAAGAGTGCCACGGCCAGCGAAGTTGCGGCTCCCGCGGAAAACGACAGTAGCAGAAAAGTTGTGTGCACGCTTGGGCCTTGTATCGCGGCCCCAGTCAAAATCAGGCCTAGAATTGGCCCAGCGCACGGAGCCCACAATAATCCAGTTGACATGCCGAGCAACAGAGACCGTCCGATACTGGGAGCCTCGGCGCTATCTTGTCCCTGCACGCGCCCACCCAGCCGAACCAGCGGACGAGTGAGATAAGCGGCCAAACTAGGGAAAAGCAGAGCCAACCCGAGCAGCGCGAAGACCACCATCGCGAGAGTCCGGCCGATTTGATTGGCACGTACTACCCACGCGCCCGCAAATGTTGCAACGCCGGCGACGACGGCAAAGGTCGCCGCCATGCCGGCAAGAAGCGGCAATCCACTGCGGCGAAATGGCTGGTCGGCACGGGAAAATACGAAAGGCAAAACCGGCAAGATACACGGGCTGACGATCGTCAGTACGCCACCGACAAAAGCTAAAAAGTAGAGGAGCATATCACTCGTCAATCACTTCGTTAGAGTCACTCCCCCGCAAAGGAGTTACAGACTTTTCTCCCCTTGCAGCTATCCCTTGCCTCTTAATACGCCACTGCGTTCTTAGGCGACTGACGAAGCACCGACTGTTCAGACGCGCGGTAGCAGACGCCCTCGCACAGCAATGGTTAAGAATTCTTCCCGCAGACGGTGCAAATGTAGGACACGAGGTCGATTATTTCCTTTGTTTGTCCGCTGCCTGAATCCCCACGTACTGCCAGCCGAAGCGCCCTTTGATGCAAAGATTTCCGTGCGTCACGCTGTGATCGAGCGGCGAGGTCACGCGAACAATTGTGCCGTCTTGTTGGTGCACAGTCAGGTCGCAGCCGACTCCGCAGTAGGGACAGATCGTGTCGGTTTGGGTCTGATGAGTTTCGTCCCACGTGCCGGCCTGGCGCATGTCATATTCGCTCTTAAACATCAGCGCGCCGGTGGGGCAGACACCGATGCAATTGCCGCAATAAACGCAGGCGGAGTCAGGCAGGGGCACATCGTACTCGGTGGCGATATGCGCGGAGAAGCCGCGGCCTGCGACGGCAATCGCAAACGTGTTTTGCGCGTCCACGCCGCAAGCTTCCACGCACTTGTAGCAGAGAACACACTTGGAGTAATCGCGGACGTAAAGATCGTTATCGATTTTTACAGGCTGAGCCACGGTCGCGTGGGTTTCGCCGAAGCGCTCCGGATGCGCATTATAGAGATCCATGTATTCGCGCATGTTAGGAGCGGTGGAAAGATCCACGGACGAGGCCAGAAACTCCAGCACCAGGCGGCGGCTCAAGCGCACGCGCTCTGAATCCGTCTTGATGGACATGTTGGGTTCCACCTTGCGCGAGCAAGCAGGAACAAGCGTGCGAGAGCCTTCCAACTCCACCACGCAAACGCGACAAACATTGACGGGCGTAAGGCTCTCCAGAAAGCAAAGAGTCGGAGTTTCAATTCCGAGTTTCTTTGCGGCATCCAGAATCGTGGAACCTTCGGGAACGGAGACGACCTGACCGTCAATTTTGAGTTCGATGGAGAGGCGCTCGCGCTGGGGCGGGGCGTGAGGGACCGGGCCACGCGGAACCGGGATAGTGGGCTGAGGCGCATCGAGCGAGGGGTTACTCTTTGTCAGGGATTCGCTCATGAAAAAATACTCCAGCGTTGCAAGGCGGATTCCAGCGCACTCGAAGCCGTCTGGCCAAGACCGCAAATGGACGCGTCGCGCATCGCCTGGCCCATTTCCCTCAACATGGCAATTTCCTGCGCGTTGGAATTCAGGGGTTTAGCGTTGACCAGCCGTTGCAGAGTTTCTTCCTGACGCACAACTCCCACGCGGCATGGAACGCATTGTCCGCAAGTTTCATGGCGGAAGAAACTAGCGATGCGCAAAAGGATTTTGCGGAGATCGATGGTGTCGTCAAAAAGCATCACGACGCCTGAACCGAGAGTGGCTCCGATGGCGCGCGTGCCTTCAAACGTGAGGGGCACATCCAGCTCCTTGGGTGAAACGAACGCTCCGGCTGCGCCGCCAAGAAGAACCGCTTGAAGCTTGCCGCTGCCGGCTACGCCACCGGCAAGATCGATTAGGTGGCGCAGCGTCGCGCCCATGGCGATTTCGTAGACGCCTGGAATTGCAATATGCCCGCAGAGGCAGAACAGCCGAGTGCCCGCGGAGTTTTCCGCTCCGATCTTGGCATAAGCAGCGCCGCCTTCGCGGATGATGCGCGGCACGTTCACCAGAGTTTCCACGTTGTTGACCGCCGTGGGTTGACGAAATAGCCCAGCCTGGGTTGGAAAAGGAGGTTTGTTGCGCGGCTCGCCGCGGAAGCCCTCGATTGAGTTGAAAAGCGCAGTCTCCTCGCCGCAGATGTAAGCCCCTGCCCCACGCCGAATGTCGATATTGAAATTCAGTCCACTGCCGAGAATGTTGTCGCCGAGGAGGCCGTTATCGTTTGCAGAGTCGATGGCCTGCTGCATCCGCTCCGCTGCGAGCGGATATTCGCCGCGAAGATAAATATAGCCCTGCTTTGCCCCGGTAACGAAGCCGTCGATCGTCATGCCTTCGATCACGGCAAACGGATCGCCCTCCATCAGAATGCGGTCCTTAAAGGTGCCGGGCTCTGATTCGTCGGCGTTGCAGATCACATAGTGCGCGCGTCGCGGATCTTGCTTCAACAAATGCCGCTGCTGAGAAAGCGCCTCCCATTTTTTGGCCGTTGGAAACGCCGCGCCGCCGCGTCCCAGAAGTTTTGAGGTGGCTAGCTCGCGTAATGTTCCTTCCGGGCCGAGCTGGATTGCTTTGCGTAAACCCTCGTAACCGCCAAGTCGTTGGTAACTCTCGAGAGTTGGAGCCCCACTTTCCTTTAGCCGATCAAGAAGGAGTAGCGACGAGGTTCCCGTTTCGCTAGCGGCCTGGGGAACGCTCAACTGGATATTCAATTCGTCCGGCTCGATGGGGAGACGGCCATGAATCGCGTCGTTTATAAGGGATTGCACGCTGCTTGCTGAAGCAGGAGCACAAACTCGCTCGCGCGGCTCTTCACCCGCTACACTGATCAATACCGCGGGAGCACGCTCGCACAAACCCAGACATTGGCTCCGCAGCCAAATGGCGCGTCCATCGGAGCACGGCAAAGCAGCGGGCCCAAGTTTGCCTTCGAGTTCAGCGCAGAGCTTTTCCGAACCTTGCGTAAGGCACGCGATGTCATCGCAAACGTGTGCCACGACGCAAGGGCGCGGCTCTAGCGAAAACATCCCATAGAAGGAGGCCACGCCATAAATTTCAGCGGGAGCAACGCTCAACCGCAGCGCAACATAGTTCAAAGCGCCAAGACTGATCCAGCCGACGCGCTTTTGAATCGCGTGCAGCACAGGCAGCAGACGATGCCGCTTATCCTGGCTGTCGCCGTTGTAAGCCGCTCGCGTATCCGAAGTTTGCCGCTGGCCACCTTGCCAGCTCGAACCAGGAACGTTCAACTGAGAGTCAACGGCGCCGCGTTCTTCTGCGGTCGGCTGCGCGTTCGTTAGATGAATGTCCAAACAGGTCCCTTAGACTTTTTCGATGCGTATTGCCGTGGCCTTGAATTCCGATGTGCCGGATTTGGGATCGACAGCGTCAATCGTCAGATCATTCGTCGCAACCTCATTGTGAGCATGCACCGACAAAAAGACGAGGCCGGGGCGCAACGCCGTGTCGAACCTCACCGGCGCGATCACCGAGCCGCGCCGCGAAGTGACGCGTACCCTTTCGCCTTCGTGCAACTCATAGTGCAGCCCGTCTTCCGGAGAAACCTCAAGCGCCAATTCCCGCCTCAGAGGTGACGCGTAGCGTTCGGTCTGCACGCCGGTGTTGTAATCATCGAGCTTGCGGCCGGTAGTCAGTCGCAAAGGATATTGGTCATCCAGTTTGTCCACCGGCGGCTCAAATTCCACAACGCTAAACGGCGCGCGCGGCCCAATCAATGGATCGCTCCAAAGTCGTCCGTGCAGGAACATTTCTCCCGGATGAGACTCGTCATAGCACGGCCACTGAATCCCGCCCAACTCTTCGAGGCGACGGTAACTCATGCCGGCGTGCATCGGACTCAACGGCCGGAGCTCGTTCCATACGGATTCCGAATTGGGGACGCCCCAATCATGGCCGAGCCGGCGTGCCAGGTCGAAAATAATATCCAGGTCGTCGCGAACCCCGTCTGGCGGGGCTACCGTGCGCCGCACGCGTTGTACGCGGCGCTCGCTGGAAGTCACCGTCCCCTCGTTTTCAAAAGCGCCCGCAGCCGCGGGAAGAACGACCTCCGCAAGTTCCGCCGTCTTGGTATAGAAAAGGTCCTGGACGACGAGGAACTCGAGCCCGCTGAGCCGCTTCAAGGCTTGATGCCGATCCGCTTCGGAGTCGGCGGGGTTTTCGCCAAGAACGTAGAGAGTTGTGAGTTCACGATGGTCCATGGCTTCAAACATATCGCTGAGATGCCAGCCGCGCTTGGGCTGAATTTTTGCGTTCCAAGCCTTCTCATACTTCGCGCGTATCTCATCGTTTTCAACATGCTGAAAGCCCGGAAATCGGTCGGGAATGGCACCCATGTCGCCGCCACCCTGGACATTATTCTGTCCACGAAGAGGATTTACGCCGCTTCCGTAGCGGCCGACGTGCCCCGTGAGAAGCGTCAGATTGATCAATGCAACGACGTTGTCCACCGCGTTGTGATGCTCGGTGATCCCCAGTGTCCAGCAAAGCTGCGCGCGCGGAGCCTTGGCATAGGCGTGAGCCATCTTGCGGATGGCTTCCGCGGGCACGCCGGTCTCGCGTTCCGCTCGTTCGAGTGAGTATTTCTCGACGTGCGCTTTGTACGCTTCAAAACCGCTGGTGGCGTGGCTGATAAACTTCTCGTTGGCCAGCCCCGCTGCGATAATTTCGCGGCCCACGGCGTTGGCCAGCGAAATGTCCGAACCGACGTCCAATCCCAGCCAGAGATCGGCCCACTGTGCAGAGCTTGTGCGACGGGGGTCAATTGCATAGAGTTGCGCGCCGTTGCGCAGGCCCTTTAGCACGTGATGAAAGAAAATCGGATGCGTTTCCCGCGCGTTCGATCCCCAAAGCAGGATCACGTCCGTTTCTTCAATCTCGCGATACGAGCTTGTCCCGCCGCCCGCTCCGAAAACCGCCGCCAGACCGGCGACGCTAGGGGCGTGTCAAGTTCGGTTGCAACTGTCGATATTGTTCGTCCCCATGACGCTTCGGACGAATTTCTGCGCCGCATAATTCACTTCATTGGTGGTCTTCGAGCAACTGAGCATCCCAAAGTTTCGAGGATCGTTTTTCGCGATGGATTTGCGAAACGCAGCAGTAACGCGGTCCATCGCTTCATCCCAACTCGCCGGACGATGAACGCCGTTTTCGCGGATCAACGGCTGAGTCATGCGTGGTTTGAATGTCTTAGGCATGGGGGCCCCCAAAACGAACATCTAAAGAAATCGTAGCACTTTTAGCAGGCCGAGCTGTGTCTTAGCTCATTATTTCGTTGGCGAAGCGGGGATGGTTGTTGCCGCAGGGGATTGAAACAACTTCATGGAACTCAGCAAGGTGTTATAGACACCCCAGCTTAGCGGTATCCCCACAAGAAGCCACGCAAGCAGAATTAAAGCTGGTGAAGACTTATTCGAGCTCTCAGGCATTTTTTCGTGCTCCTTAATCTATCGTCGTGCAGCGCGCTGTGTCTATGTTCCGGCCGCCCGCCACGCTTAAGCTTTTCCTTCTGTAAGCCAGTGCTTCTGTGCCACCGGCCGAACCAACAAATTCGCGACAAGCCCTACAATCAACAGCCCGGCCATGACGTGCAACACGCTTTGATACGCGCTGGCTTTGTCCGCTCCATGCTGCAACTGATATTCACGCATGTAATTCACCAGAACGGGTCCCAACACGCCAGCTATGGACCACGCGGTCAGCAGCCGCCCGTGAATGGCGCTTACGTGATAAGTGCCGAACAAGTCGCGGAGATACGCGGGAATTGTCGAGAACCCTCCGCCGTACATGCTGAGCAGCACCGCAGCGATGGCTACGTATAGCTTGACGTTATTGAGGTGGTCCGCGCCAGTCTCCGGCAAAAAGAAATACAAAACGGCTCCGACTGCGAAGAAGATGAAGTAAGTGGGCTTCCTTCCAATGAAGTCTGAAACCGAAGCCCAAAAGAAACGACCGGCCATATTGAAGAGGCTAAGCAAACCGACAAATCCGCCCGCCGCCACCGGGCCTATGCTTCCCTTAAACAACTCCTGAATCATCGGCGAGGCTTGTTCAATGATCCCGATGCCTGCCGTGACGTTTGCGCACAAAACAATCCAGAGCAGCCAGAACTGCTTCGTCCCAAACGCCGTGTTGACGTCCACGTCATGCGTCGTGATCATTGCCTGAGGCTTCGCTGCGGGCGTCCAACCTTCCGGCTTCCAGCCTTCTCGCGGAACGCGCACTGTGAACACGCCAAACATCATGAACACGAAATACAGCGTGCCCATAACCAGAAAGGTTTTGCCTACGCCCATGTCCGTGGTAGTGCGAAAGTGGGACATGAGTTTGATCGCGAGGGGAGAGCCGATCATGGCGCCGCCGCCGAAACCCATGATGGCCATGCCGGTGGCAAGTCCCGGGCGATCCGGAAACCATTTGATCAGCGTGGATACAGGCGAAATGTATCCGACCCCGAGTCCGGTGCCTCCAACGACGCCATACCCGATATAGAGCAGCCAGAGTTGATGACTGACTATTCCCAGATACGAAATATAAAATCCGAGGGCAAAGCACACGGCCGACACGAACATGGCTTTCCGCGGCCCGGCCCCCTCCAGCCATTTCCCGAAAATCGCGGCCGAGACGCCCAGCATCACGATCGCCAGCGAAAAAATCCACGCGATCTGCGTCTGCTTCCAATCCTCCGGGAGAGGCTTGCCTACTCCCAGCAGCTGCGTCAAAGGGATCTTGAAGACGCTGAAGGCGTAGGCTTGACCTATAGAAAGGTGAATCGCGAGCGCCGCCGGCGGGACCAGCCATCGGCTGTACCCCGGCTGCGCAACAGATTTCTCGCGATCGAGAAAAGACAGAATGGCCATCTCAGAGCTCCTGGTTCGGACTTGCCTGACGACGAATCAGACGGCACAGGCTTATACACACGAAAGGGCACAAAGAAGGCCCTGGGCAGGCACTAGATATACCAAAAAGGCATAAAATACAATTCTTGTTTGAATTGAATCGGCGCGAACGAGCGGCGAGTCCAGAACTGATTATACGCAGCCTGGTGACTGCTCGCACAAGACGCCGCACTTCCCGAATTTCCAATTTGCCGCCGGCGCGCTAGGCCCGTTGGCGCTTGCACAGCAGGTCGCGTGCGATTTCTTGACGGCGGAGCGACGCTTCGATAGCGTCAAAGAGTACGGAGTGCCTTGACACTTCGCGACGCGCGCACGCGCAGAGCACCCAGGGCGGGAGAATCTCGTGGCTAACGCCATCATCACACTGACGACGGATTACGGAACCGACGACCATCTGGTCGGAACGCTAAAGGGAGTTATTCTCAAAATTAATCCGGAAGTGACGCTCGTAGACATCACGCATCACGTGACGCCCTTCGATCTGCTCGACGGCGCGCTGGCCATCGGCGCCGCCTATTCTTATTTTCCTCCCAAGACCATTCACATCGTGATTGTGGATCCAGGCGTAGGTACGGAACGCAGGCCGCTGCTCGTCAGCGGACAGAATCAGTATTTCATCGCGCCGGACAATGGCGTCCTTTCCGTAATTTTCGATCGTGAACAAAGCAATGTCGTTGTGCGGCACGCGAATGTGGAGCATTACTACTTGCAACCGATGAGCAAGACGTTTCATGGGCGCGATGTGTTTGCGCCGGTCGCGGCATGGCTTTCGAAGAGCTGGCAGACCGCGAGCATGGGCGACGAGATTCAGGATTACAAACGCTTTGCACTGCCTCGGCCGAAAAATGTGGACACCGGCCTCAAAGGGGTTGTGCTGCGAATCGATCCGTTCGGGAATCTGGTGACTAATTTCCGTATCGAAGATTTGCCCGCCGAAGCCCAAAACGGCGGAGGCTTGAAGTTGCAAGTGGGAACCCACGCGGTGAGCCGGCTGGTCGATACCTTTGCACGAGGCAAAGCGGGCGAGGCCGTGGCTTATATCGGATCCAGCGGATACCTGGAAGTTGCGCTTAACAAAGGGAACGCTTCGCGGACATTGAGCGTCGGCCGCGGAGCGCCTGTGATTCTCGCCAAAAAGTAATTCCCAAAAAATAGTTCCCTTCTCCACTTTCAAGGAATTACAGCGAGAACGCAAAGCCGCACCGCACCCAAGGACAACGAAAATCGCAACAAAAAGCGAACCACGCGCGCAGACCGAAGAGTGGCTTTGCGTTATGAGGGATGGCGGCCCTAGGCCGCGGCCGGGGTCGGTTGCTTCCGCTCGTGCCAGTAACCCAAGGCCGCGAACAGAAGGACGGCAGGCACGCCGGTCAGTCCGCAAGCGATAAAGAAAATGCCGTAGGCGTGAATGAGGCCGTGCGTGGTGCCCAACCTTTCGACGGCAGCGCCGGAAAATCCCTTCAAGATCTTTCCCAGCCAGGCATACGTCGAACTCAAGAGTGCATACTGTGTGGCCGTGTATCCCAGATTGGTGAGGCTCGACATGTACGCTACAAGCGCAACAGCGGCAAAGCTGAGACTGAAATTGTCACCCGCCATGACGAAGGCGAAGAGACGAATGCTCAAGCCCGCGAACGCGAGAGTCGCAAATGCGGCAGTCGCAGCTGCCTGCAAAATACCCCCGATGACGAGGGCGCGCATGTAGCCAAGCTTCAGCGAGCAGAATCCGCCCGCGGCGATGCCTGCAAACGTTGCGACTAGCCCGATGGAACCGCGCACCGCTCCGACCGTTTGCTTCGTAAGGCCGAGGTCGTGGTAGTAGGGATTCGCCATCGGACCCATCATGAAGTCCGGCAACCGGTAGAGGCTGATGGCCGCTAACATCACAAGCGCGAGCCAGCCATGTGCACGGAAGAAAGCGATGAACGGTCCCACAACAGCGTCGAAGAAACCGCGCGCCGTCCAAAGCGGCGCTTCGCGCTCTTTACCATGCAGCACCGCATCCGCGCGCTCCGGTTCCTTCGCAAACCAGGTCGCTATTATTCCAACGGCCATGCAGGCCCCGTAGATACCGTAGGACATGCGCCAACCCACGGCCGCGGCCACGATGAGGATAAGGGAATCCGTAGTCAGGAGCGCCAGACGGTAGCTGAACTGATAGGCAGACGCGAGGAGGCCTTGTTCATCCCCGTCGTCCGCCGATTCAATTCGCCAAGCATCAACCACAATATCTTGTGTCGATGAGGCAAACGCGACGATGAGCGCACAAGCGCCAAGCCGGCCGAGCCCCACTTTCGTGCCAGTTGCGCCCATGGCGCAAAGCGCAAGACCGACGACGATCTGGGAAAACATCATCCATCCGCGCCGATGGCCAAGCCGCTTAAACAACGGCAAGTCGACGCGATCCATCAAGGGCGCCCACAGAAACTTCAGCGAATAGGCGATGCCCACCCAGGAAAGAAACCCGATTGCCGTCAGCGAGGTGTGCTCATCGCGCAGCCAATAGCCGAATGTATTGCCGACCAGATAAAAGGGAAGGCCTGAGGAAAACCCCAGCAGCAACATCGCCACCGTTTTAGGCCGCAGGTAATCGGCGATCCGGTGCTTTTGGGGAGTCACGCGTTCATTGTCTATTGGAGGCCTAACGAAACTCAACGTTCATACCGCCGAACGTTGTCCATGCTGGCACTCTCGCCGGTTTGCTACGGTTCCGCCGAAGCGGCTTTTGTGCTGCTGGCCGCCTTGTCGGCGCTTACGGTGGATTCCGCGGCTCGCTCCTCTTCGGGCGAAGGACGCACGCGCTGAATCTTCACACGAGCGACGCGCCGGCCATCCATTTCCACGACGGTAAACCGAAACTGGCCATATTCGAAGCTTTCACCGCCGCGTGGGATAAAACCAAGCTGGTCCAGGATGAATCCGCCAACAGTGGCGTACGCAGAGTCCTCCGGCAAACTGATGTTATATTGCGCATCCAAATCTCGGACGTTCAGAGCAGCGTCGAATATCACCGCGCCATCGGCGAGAGTGAGCGGCCGCTCGACGACGTCGAATTCGTCATGAATTTCGCCAACCACCTGTTCGAGGATGTCTTCGAGTGTAGCCAGGCCGAGAATGCTGCCGAATTCATCGACCACCATGGCCATTCCAATGTGCCGCGTGCGAAGCTCCTGGAGCAATTCGCTGGCAGGTTTCGTTTCCGGCACAATCAGAACTTCGCGCAAGACTCTGCGCAAATCGAAAGGAGGTGGAGGCAAATTTTCCTCCATACGTCTTTCGCGGTCGAGCAGAATCCACAACATATCCTTGATGTGAACGAAGCCAAGTATGTGATCGCCCGAGCCGCGATAGACGGGAATGCGCGAGCGCTGCGATGTGGCAAAAACGCGCATCACTTCGTCCAATGACGCTTCTACGGGGAGCGTATGCATATCGGGGCGGGGCACCATGATCTCGCGAACCTGAACTTGTCCGAGCTCAATAGCGCTGACGATGAATTTTTCCTCGCCGGGGGCAAGCAGCCCTCGTTCACGAGCTTGTTGAATCTGGATTTGCAGCTCTTCGGTGGAATGTGCCAAGCCGTAACCTTGAGGGGAAGAGACGCCCATGGCCTTCACGATGACGCCCGACATCCCGTCCAGCAAATCGATGGCCCAGCGAAACGTGTGCAGAAACCATTGGAACGGCAGGGCTACGAGAAGCGCGACGCGCTCTGCCCTCGCGAGACTCACCGACTTCGGCACCAGTTCGCCAAGCACGACGTGCATCGCACTGAGCAAGACAAAAGCGCAGCCCAGCGCCAGGGCGTGTGCGAAAAAGGCCGTACCCGTGCCCGGGTTCCCATGCCAGATTTGTTGGAACGCGGCGGCAAGAGTGGCTTCGCCGAGAGCGCCGATGGCCAAGCTGGAGAGCGTGATGCCTACTTGCACGCCGGAGACGACGCGGTGTAAATCCGCAAGCAAACGCTCGACGACGCGAGCGCGGATGTCGCCTTTGGCGACGAGTTGGCGAACGCGGGACAGGCGAACGGCGACAAGCGAAAACTCAGCAGCGGCAAAAAAGCCGTTGAGCGCAACAAGCACCAGCACGCCGATCAGCCGCACTGCGAACATAGATTCTCAGCGAACCCCTAGCGGCATTGTAGCAGCAGCCGCGAGGTGCATGGAGCGATCCGAAAGGATCGGGTGCTGTCTCTACACACGCGTGATGGTGACAAAGATGTCTTCTCCGCTGAGCGCCAGTTTGACGCCGCCGTTTTGAGCGGGGCTCAGCTCGAGGCGCTCGGCGAGCAACTCGTTGCGCAGAAATGCTTCATGCGCCGTGATGGCTTCGGCCAAGCGAGGCGAGGCGGAATAGCTGACGACAATACGATCGGAAATGTCGAGGTTCAAGGCTTTGCGCTGGTCTTGCAGCATGCGGTTAAAGTCGCGAGCAAGGCCTTCCTGTAGAAGCTCCGGCGTCAGGGTTGTATCGAGCGCGAGAAACGCGCCTTGTTCCAAACTGCATTTGAGATTTTCGGGACCTTCAAAGAAAACCACAATCTCTTCGGGCGCGATTTCAAAGATCTGATCTTCGACCTTTACTGTGAAAGGAGCGCCTTTCAACACTTCACTGGCATCAGCCGCTCCAAGCGCTTCCCCGATGGCCTTTAAATATCTGCCCGCGCGAGGGCCAATCTTCTTGGCGTCCGGCTTGAGGCGCATGCTTACGAGCGTCCTCTCGTCATCGATCAAAACAAGATGCTTCAAATTGGTTTCTTCCAGAATCTGGGCAACATAGTCCGCGTTTTCGAGGACGCGCCGGTCAGCGGCATCTTTGGGGCGCACATAAAGAGTGCTCAACGGCTGACGAATCTTGACCTTGCTTTGTGTGCGTAGACCGAGAGCAAGGTTTTTGATACGAATCACGGTTTCGATACTGTGCTCGAGATTCTCGTCGATGAGAGCGGCGTTTACCTGCGGATAAGGCGTCAAGTGCACGGATTGGGGCGCCGATGTGTCGACGGAGCGAACCAGGTTTTGATAGATATCCTCGGTCAAGAACGGCAATGACGGAGCCATGACGCGCGTGACGGTGGTCAGCACCTGGTAGAGAGTTTGATAGGCGTCTGGCTCGCTCTTCCAGAAACGTCGGCGAGAACGCCGCAAATACCAGTTGGAGAACTCTTCGTCAAAAACCTGAAAGGCTTCAATCAATTTGTAGTGCTCGTAATTCTGAAAGGCGCTATTCGCCTCTGCCACGAGCCGCTGGAGCTTGCTCAAGACCCAGCGGTCCAGTTCGTTGGTGACCGGAAGAGCAGGACCGCCCGGCTTCCAATCATCAGCGCCCGCGTACATCACGAAGAAGCTGTAACAGTTCCAGAAAGTCAGAAGCTTGCGCCGGGCATCGCCATCAATCGTTTGGCCCGCATTGGCCGCGGGATGGAGGTCGGGAAAGTTGAGATTCTGCGTGGTCTTCTGCTCGGTATAGATGTAGCGCATCACTTCAGCGCCCAGCGCCTCCGCGGCTTCATCAAAAGCGATGGAGTTGCCCTTGGACTTGTGCATCTCCTCGCCGCGTGCATCACGAACCAACGCATGCCCCAATAGAGCCTTGAACGGAGCGCGGCCATCAATCATTGCGCTCATTGCGAGCATGGAGTAAAACCAGTTGCGGAATTGCCCCGGAAAGCTCTCAAGGACCAGGTCCGCAGGAAACCATTTCTCCCAATACGATTTGTCGGTCGAGTAGCGCATCGTACTGAACGGCACGATGCCGGCATCCAGCCAGGGATTCCCAACATCCTCAATGCGCTTTGACAAGCCGCCGCACTTTTCGCAACGAATCTTGACGGCATCGATGTACGGGCGGTGCGGCGAATTCCCCTCGAACACCTCCCAGCCTTCGATCGCTTTTTCTTTCAGCTCTTCCCGGCTCCCGATGACGGCAAAGTGGTTGCATTCGCCGCAGACCCAGATGGGCAGAGCCAGTCCCCAGAAGCGTTTCTTCGAAATCATCCAATCGCTCATATTGCGAAGCCAATCCAGCTCGCGAGCTTCGCCTTCCGCGGGAATCCACCTGATGCTCGGCACCACGCGCTGAATGCGATCTCTCCAATCCATGCGGATGAACCACTCATCCACCGGGCGGAACACCAGCTCCTCTTTACAGCGCCAGCAATGCGGATAGACGTGGGGATATTTCTCGCGCGCGACGAGCATGCCGCTAACCTTAAGCGCGGCGATGATGTCGTCCGCGACCTCGTTGGCGCTGCGTTTGGTGAATGGGCCAAAACCTTCCAGGAAGACAGAGCTGTCGTCCAACGGCGCGATGAACGGAATGGCATTTTCTTTGCCGAGTTGCTGATCTTCCGCGCCGCAGCCGGGCGCAATGTGAACGAGTCCCGTACCTTCCGCTTCGCTGATTTCTTTCCAGGCGATGACGCGGTGCGCTTCCGCCGCCGTTTTTCCACCGCCGGTTTCGCCGTACGGAAACACGCCGCCCGGCGTTTTCTGCGCGGGTAGTTCGTCGAACGGCCCCTGATAGGTAAGCCCGATTAAGTCCTTGCCGGGAAGCTCGCCGACGACTTCGACGCCGCCGCTGCCCTTTAAAATCGTTCGGATCGAAGGCAGCTTGTGCGTTTCGTGCTTCCCTTCCACCTGCAGGTCTTGCAAGCGATCGTGCTCGAAGTTCCCTTTCGCCACGTAGTAAAACCAGTCGCCATGCTTGACCTTGAGATAAGTCATCTCTGGATTCACGGCAACGGCGACATTCGAGGTCAGCGTCCAGGGAGTCGTCGTCCAAATCAGAAGAGCCGTTCGCTCCTGACCTTTGATCGGGAAGCGAACGAATACAGAAGTATGCGTGGTGATGCGGCGGCCCTCGGCGACTTCCATTTGCGAAAGGCCCGTTCCACAGCGCCCGCACCAGGGCATAACGTCATGTCCACGATAAATAAAACCTTCCGAATGGCACTTCTTCAGAAACGACCAGATCGTGTAGTTGTTATCGTCGGAAAAAGTGAAGTAGCTTCCGCCATACTCAGCGCAGCCCAGCCTGCGCACGATTTCGCTGGCACGCGCGGTTTCCGTCAAACCACTCGGCAGCTTCACCGTGAGCACGCGATCTCCATCGGCCAGCGCATCCCGCAAGGCGATCAACACAAGGGGATCATCCCAATCGCACCAATAGCCCAATCGAATGGATTGCTCGGTCTGGCGCGCAGCATAGGTCAGCACGCGCTCTTTGCACGCACGAACAAAATTCTCGATGCCGAAGTCGCGAATTTCCCGCTTTGTCTTGAGCCCGAGGCTTTTTTCGACTTCCACCTCGACCCACAATCCCTGGCAATCGAATCCGTTTTGGTAGCGCAACGCGCATCCCCGCATCGCGTTGTAGCGCTGGTACATGTCCTTGAGCGAGCGCCCCCACGCGTGATGCACGCCCATGGGATTATTCGCGGTGATGGGTCCATCCAGAAAAGACCACCGCTCACCGCCGGCGTTCTGCTCGCGCAATTTCTGGAAAATCCGGTTGTCCTCCCAGAAGCGCAAAATCTCGCGCTCCATCGCTGGAAAATCGGGCACTCGTGGCACTGGTTTATAAATGTTCATAGGCAATATCCTTTTAGATTATCACAGCCGCCAAGCTCCTCCGCCCGGTTGCGCGCTGGAAGCGCGTCCACTAAACTCAAGTTTTACTAACACCGTCCAGGAGATTGCTTGCGGACAACCTTTCGTTTTCTCATCTGGACACTGACGCCAGTTCTGGTTGTCGCAGGTTCGGTCGCTTGGTGGTTCATTTACCGGCCTCTTCCGCAGCTCGACGGAACGATTTCGCTGCCCGGCCTGCAGAAGGAAGTCCTCGTAGAACGCAACAACTGGGGCGTCCCGCATATTCGCGCGTCTTCCTTGCAGGACGCCGTCGAAGCCCAAGGCTACGTGATGGCCCAGGACCGCCTCTGGCAAATGGACTTGATGCGGCGGGCCTCGCGCGGCCAGCTCGCGGAAATCGTCGGGCCGGTTGCGCTTAAATCAGACAGACAATTCCGAACCTTTGGTTTTTCCCGCGCCGCGGAGCGCGATTTCGCCGCCATGGATAAGGATTCCCGCACTTTGATGGAAGCCTATGCGCGCGGCGTGAATCGCTTCATCGACCAGCACCAGAAGGCTCTGCCTTTGGAATTTTCTCTGCTCAACTATAAACCCAAGCCATGGCAGCCCACCGATTCGTTAGTCATCGCCGGTTACATGTACCAAACTCTGACCGATACCTGGGAACGAGAGTTGGATCGCGCAAAGGTCGAGAATCTCGTCGGCCCGGACCGTTCCAAGGATCTCTTCTCGGAAGATTCGCCGATGGACCGTTTCGTGATCGGCGACCCAAATGTCCCCAACGACGGTTCGAAAGCTTCCCGCGCCGTTCATCACCGCGAAGACGACGAGGACGATGATGGCGACGTGATTCTGAAAGCGCAGGATAGCCCAAGCAGAAGAGAAACCCTCTCCACGCCGGAAACTTTCGCGGACATTACATCCGCGTTGTGGCCCTCGATTCAGAGCTACCTCGAACAAACGCAAAGCGAAATTCGCCAAGGTCTTGGCAGCAACAACTGGGTGGTGAGCGGCGCACACACCGCGACCGGCAAGCCTCTTCTCGCGAACGACACGCATCTCGAACTCTCCATTCCGCCCATCTGGTATGAACTTCATCTCAGCGCGCCGGATTTTAATGCCGAAGGATTCACTTTGCCTGGCGCGCCGCTGATCGTCATTGGCCACAATGACCGCATCGCTTGGGGCTTCACAAATAACGGCGCCGATGTGCAAGACCTTTATATCGAGACGTTCAATCCCGCGGCGCCTGACGAATATCGCGTGAACGGCGCGTGGGTAAAAGCGCAAACATTCGATGAAGTGATTCGCGTCAAAGGCCAAGCCGACGAACACTTGAAAGTAGTCGTTACGCGACACGGTCCGGTTGTCCGCCGCGAAGACGACAAGGTTTACGCTCTCCGCTGGACTGCCCTTGAGCCGGACGGCCTCGGAAACACTTACAATTGGCTCTCGCGTGCGCAAAACTGGCAGGAGTTTCGCGAAGTCATGAAGAAAGTCTGGGGCCCGGGCCAAAATGCTGTCTACGCAGACGTCGAAGGCAACATCGGCTACATCATGGCCGCGCGCGTGCCCGTTCGCAAGAAAGGCCGCGGTGAAGTTCCTGTTCCCGGCGATACCGACGATTATGAATGGACAGGCTACATTCCCTTTGACCAGCTCCCGCAGGCGCTGAATCCGGACAGCGGTCTCATTGTCACCGCCAACGCGCGCGTCGTCGGTCCTAATTACAAACCGTATTTGACGGACCGTTGGGAAGAACCTTATCGCACCGCGCGCATCTACAATCTCCTGCACAATAAAACCGACCTCCGTCCCGTCGATATGTTGAAAGTCGAAACGGATACCTACAGCTATCCGCACGTTTTCCTTGCGGACCAACTTTCCGCCGCCGCGAAAATCGTGCAGCCGAAAGATCCTCGCGCGCGAGAGCTTGTGAATGGTTTGAAAGACTGGAACGGAATCGCTGACGCCGATTCGCCACTCGTCTCTTTTCTAGAGATGGCGCGCCGCGCGGCGTTGCGGATGATCCTTGAACCTTACCTTGGCAAAGATACAAACCTTTACGAATGGCGTAGCACTGCATTTCTGCAAAAAGTTCTCACCGGCCGCCCGGCGACTTGGCTTCCGTCCACATATAAAAGTTACGACGAACTGCTCGCCGCCTCGGCAGACCGGGCCGTTTCCATGCTGGCAGAGCAATCAAAAAGCGCGCGCATACGAAACTGGGAGTGGAAGGAATTCGATTCTCTTGACATGCTGCATCCGCTTGGGCGCGCAGGCTTCCTGAAGCAATTGCTCAGCATCACCGCCAAACCACAATCCGGCACCGCTTACAGCGTGCGCGCTGCAACTACACATCATGGGCCTTCCATGCGATTCATCGCCAATCTGGCGAATTGGGACGGCTCGATTCTCCTGATTCCAGCGGGCGAATCCGGACAATTGGGTAGCGGGCATTACACGGACCAATTTTCTCACTGGTATGAAGGAGAGCCCATCGTCGCGCCGTTCAGCGACGCGGCCGAAGCAAAGGCGCGCAAGCACACGCTGAAACTGACGCCATTTTAGCGATTCAATTCGAACCGATTTCATAAACACATGCCTGAATTGCCCGAAGTAGAAGCAGTGGTGAGAACTCTGCGCCCCATGGTCGAGCAGCGCCGAATCCGCTGCGTTCACGTGCTGCACGCGATTGCCACCAAACCGCAACTCCCTTCGCGCCTTACACGAATGGCGGCGGGTCAGCGAATTCGTGCGGTCCTGCGGCGCGGCAAATATCTCTGTCTTCAGCTGGGGCGCGGCCTTGTCACGCTTCACTTCAAGCTCGACGGGCAGCTTCTTTGGTTTTCGAGTCCGGCCAAAATGTTTGAAGTCGCCAACCAGAAAGACTCCGGCGTCCACGTCGATGTTGCTTTTGAATTCGATAAGGGCGTTCTCGGTTTTGCGGATGGCCGCCATTTTGGCCGCGTGCAAGCTTGGGAGTCGGAGGCCGCCTGCCCCGCGCTCGCCGCGTTGGGCATCGACGCGATATCGCCTGAGTTCACGCGTCCTCAATTCGCGAAATTGCTGTCTGCTTCCAAACGTCCGCTAAAGGATTTTCTCCTCGATCAAACGCGTGTCGCGGGCATCGGCAATATCTATTCTTGCGAATCGCTTTGGCATGCGAAGCTCGACCCGCGCCGCCGCGCGAATTCTCTGAACGCCGCGGAGGTCCGCCGCCTCCACAAAGCGATTGTTTCCGTTCTCGCGCGTGCCTTAGAATGCTGTCTGCATCCGGCGCCCGATTTTCGCGACCCTGAATGGTGGTTTCAGGGACTGGAAAAAATTCTTCGAGTCTACGGACGCGAAGGGAAAGCCTGCCGCCGTTGCGGGAATGAGATTAAACGCATCGCGCAAAGCGGCCGTTCCACTTATTTTTGTGCGCACTGTCAGAAATAGAAGCCGAGGTTAAAAACCGCTCGCGTGAATTCACCTGCACCCAAAAAGCCCGAACCGCCTAAGAAGCCGGATTTTGAGCGCTCGCTCGCGCGCCTCGAAGAAGTCGTCCGCCGTCTCGAAAGCCCTCAGCTTTCTCTCGACGATGCCATGAAGCTCTTCGAAGAAGGCGTCGCGCTTTCCCGCGAATGTCAGAAGCAACTCGAAGAAGCCGAAGGCCGTGTGGAAATCCTCCTGAAAAAAGCCGATGGCAAACTCGCCGCGGAGCCGTTCGATCCTGAAGGTGAGGGTGAAGCGTGATTCCACCGATCATCTCAGCTTCCCCCGTCCGCCTGTGACTATGCAACTCCCGTCATTCTTTGAAGAAGACCGCGTGGATGTCGATGCCTCGCTCGACCGCCTGATGCCTGCCGAAACGGCGCAACCGCCGTCCATTCACCAGGCTATGCGCTATAGCGTCTTCGCGGGCGGAAAACGCATACGCCCAATTCTGTGCCTCGAGACGGCGCGCGTCTTCGATCCCAATGTCGCGACGGCGCACTATCCCGCTTGCGCGATCGAGTTCATTCACACTTATTCGCTCATCCACGACGATCTCCCCGCGCTCGACAACGACGATCTCCGCCGTGGCAAACCGACAAGCCACAAGAAATTCGGCGAAGCCACGGCCATCCTCGCCGGCGATGCTCTCCTCACGCTGGCATTTGAAACCATCGCCGCAGCGCCGGTCGACGCCAACCGCCGCGTCGCCATGCTGGCAGAAATCTCCAGCGCCGCAGGCACGATTAACGGCATGGTTGGCGGTCAAGTCGCCGACCTCGAAGCTGAAGGCAAACGCATCGATCCACAAATGCTTGAATACATTCACCGCTCGAAGACAGCCGCTCTTATCCGCGCCTCCATTTCGTCTGGCGCCATTTGCGCAGGCGCCTCTCCCGAAGATGTCGCGCGTCTTCGCGATTTCGGCGAATCCCTCGGACTTCTTTTTCAAGTCACGGATGACATTCTCGATGTCGAAGAATCTTCCGCCGCCTTGGGCAAGACCGCCGGAAAAGATATTGCGCAACAAAAAGCTACCTATCCAGCGGTCCATGGCCTCGCACGTTCGCACCAGATCGCGAATGAACTCGCCGCAAAAGCCGTCGGCGAATTAGCAACTTACAGCGACCGCGCCTCCCGCCTCCGCGAAATCGCCGAATATCTTGTCCAGAGACGTGCCTGACGCAGCCCACGCGCGATGACTTCCAGAACTGAACGCAAACGCCTCGACACCCTTCTCGTCGAACGCGGCCTTGCCAAATCGCAACAAAAAGCCCAAGCGATCATTCTTGCCGGGGAAATTCTCGTGAACGGCGTGGCTATGCATAAGGCCGGAACGCCGGTTGCTATTGACGCGCAGCTCGAACTGAAAAGCCGCCACATGAAATATGCCAGCCGCGGCGGCTTGAAACTCGAGGGCGCCCTGCAAGACTTCGCGATAAACCCAACAGGGCTCGTTTGTCTCGATGTGGGGGCCTCCACTGGCGGCTTCACCGATTGCCTACTGCAGCATGGCGTGGCCCGCGTCTACGCCGTCGACGTGACCATCTCCCAGCTAGTCTGGAAGCTGCAAAAGGATCAGCGTGTTTTCGCCATCGAACGCAACGCTCGCGAACTGAGTCGCGCGAGCGTCCCCGAACTCCTGGATCTCGTCGTTGCCGACGTTTCCTTCATCTCCGTTTGCAAGATTCTGCCGCCTGCTTCCGCCTGCGCAAAGCCCGGCGCGACTTTTCTGGTTCTCATCAAACCTCAATTCGAGCTCCGGCGCGATGATGTTGGTCCCGGCGGAATCGTTCAAGACGCCGCCTTGCATGAGAAAGCAATCGTGAGCGTGCGAAAATGCGCCGAAGCCGCCGGCCTGACCTGCCTGAGTGTGCGCGCGAGCCGCTTGACCGGCGCGGAAGGCAATCAAGAGTATTTTCTGCACGCTCGCAAAGCGCTCCTGAAGTAGAATCGCTGAAGCTTATGCACGCATCTCCAAGTTTCAACACGATCGGGGTCATTTCGCGCCCGCGCCGATCAAATCTTTCCGCCGTTGTGCCGCCTCTTCTGCGCTGGCTGGAAGCGCGAGGATTGCGAGTGATTTACGACGAGGAAACTGCCTCTGCGCTGCCCAATCCGGCGAACGGCGAAACGCGCGAGCATCTCGCCGACCAGGCGGATATTCTCCTGGTCCTTGGTGGTGACGGCACACTTCTCGCCGCGGCTCGCGTCGCTGCGTCACGCTGCATTCCCATTCTTCCCATAAACATGGGCAGCCTCGGTTTCCTGACAAGTTTCACTGTCGAAGAGCTCTATCCGGCGTTGGAAGAGACGCTGGCTGGAAGATCCTCGATGAGCCAGCGCGTTATGTTGCAGGTGGAACTCGTCCGCTCCGAGGCGGTGGTTGATCTCCAGCACGTGCTGAATGATGCGGTCGTCAACAAGAGCGCCCTGGCTCGCATGATTGAGCTGGAGCTCTTCATCGATGACGATTTTGTCTGCCGCTATCGGGCTGACGGACTTGTCCTGGCCACTCCGACCGGTTCTACGGCCTATTCACTTTCCGCGGGTGGCCCCATCGTTCACCCGGCTGTCGAAGCATTCGTCATTACTCCAATTTGTCCGCACACGCTTACCGATCGCCCGGTCGTCGTGCGTGATTCCTCCTGTATCGAAGTAAAGCTGACGGGAAACGCCGAATCCGTCTTCTTAACTCTGGACGGCCAAAAGGGCATTCCGATGCAGTCGGACGATCGTATCCGGATCACGCGTTCGCCGCAGTGCCTTAAGCTGATCCAGCCGCCGAAAAAATCCTATTTCGAGATTTTGCGCAGCAAACTGAAGTGGGGTGAAACGTAGTTTCCACGCGCGTGCGCCGGGTTGTAGTCCGTTTCTGGATTTTACCCTTCTGATTAGACCTTATTGAAACGTTTGTTTCTTCGGCCGAACGCCGGATTCTTCCGGTGCGAGTTATCTCAGTCCGCGCGGGGTCCTAAAAACGAGGCCGTCTCGTCGGCGCAAGCGGGTCGGTGCGCAGAACGTCGTCTTGCGTTTCGCGCCGCCGTATCAGCTTCGTGCGAGTTCCATCAATCAACACTTCGCTTGGCCGCGTTCGCGCATTGTAATTGGAAGCCTGCGTCATTCCATAAGCTCCCGCGGCCCAGATCGCCAGCACATCTCCCGGATTCACTTCGCCGAGAGGCCAGTCGTGCAACAAACAATCGCCGGTTTCGCAGACGGGACCGACAATATCGACGCGATGCGCGGGAGGCTTTGTGTCGCCGGCCTCGCGTTCAATGCGCGTAATCGGATGAATCGCGCCATAAAGCGCCGGGCGAAGCAGGTCGTTCATCGCCGCATCTACGATGACGAATGTCTTCCCGCGGTTCCGTTTTGTATAGATCACTCGCGTCAGCAAAACGCCTGCGCTTGCAATAATCGAACGTCCCGGCTCGAGAAGTAAGTGCAGCCCCAGCGGCCGAACGCAATCCGCGACCATCCGCGCATACTCCTCGCGCCCCGGCGTCTTCTCTGTCGTATACCGCACGCCCAGTCCACCGCCAAGGTCGAGATATTCCAACGGAATTCCCGCGCGCCGCAATTCCTCCACATAACCCGCGACGCGCCGAAAAGCCTTGCGAAACGGAGCGAGCGAAACGATCTGCGATCCGATATGCGCGCTGATTCCCTTCCACCGCAGATATTTGGAATCCTTGTAAGCAAGATAGAGCCGGCGGGCTTCCGGCCAATCGAGCCCAAATTTGTGTGTGTGGCTGCCCGTGGAAATGTGCGGGTGGCCGCCGGCCGCGACATCCGGATTCACGCGAATGGCAACAGCCGGAATCCTTCCACCGCGCTTTGCATTTCGCTCCGATTCTTCCAGCAGAACTTTCAGTTCCGCTTCGGATTCAACATTGAACAACAGAATTCCGCCGTTGCGGTGCGCGGCGCTTCCGTGGCGTGAAGCGCCCGAATACTTCAATGCATCGCGAATCTCATGCCGCGTCTTGCCCACTCCAGAGAACACAATGCGGTCGCCGCGAACTCCAAGATGCCCCAGATGCTCAAGCTCGCCGCCGGAAACAATGTCAAAACCGCTCCCCAATTTCGCGAGATGGCTCAAAATAGAGAGGTTTCCATTGGATTTCGCGGCAAAACAAATCGTTCGCGGAATCTTGCTCAGCCCCCGGTCAAACTCGCCATACGCATTCGTGATCGCCGCCCGGCTATAAAGGTACGTTGGCGTGCCATAGGAAGCGGCGGCGGCGGCGAGATCGACACCCTCGCAAAACACATGCTCAACACCTTTCACGCGAGGAGAATCTTTCCACCCGAACTGTGGAGTGAATTCCGCCGGGTCGACGAACGCTATTTTCTCGTGCGAATTGGCGGCGCGAGAGCTCATCGCACCTTCAACACCACGAGCGTCCGGTCGTCCGCCAGCGGCGCGCCCTGAGCAAACCAATCGACCTCTCGAAAAATCAGGTCCGCAAGCTCGGCCGCGCCGACATCATGGTGTTGCTCGATAAGCAGGCGCAGCTTCTCCGTTCCAAAGAATTGTCCTTCGCTGTTAATCGTCTCCGAAATTCCGTCGGAATGAAAAACGAGAATATCGCCCTGCGCGAGCGACACGCCCCATTCATCGTAGTTAGCCTCTTCAAAAATCCCGAGCGGAAATCCCGTAAGCGCAATCTTGTCGCAGCGTCCATCTTTGTACAGCAACGGCTGCGACTGCCCCGCGTTCGCTACGCGCAATTTGCTCCGGCCCCTCTGCCAAGTCGCGAAACACGCCGTCATAAAACGCCCTTCGATGCGCCGTTCGCCGACGATTTGGTTCATCTGCTTGAGCATTTCCGCCGGCTGAAGTTTCTGCGGGGCAAGGCTTCTCATAATGCCGATAGCCACGGCTCCATAAAGTGCCGCGGCCGTTCCCTTCCCGCTGACATCCCCGAGCGCAATCCCGAGTTGCTGCGGCCCGTAACGCAGGAATTCGTATAAATCTCCTCCCACTTCTCTCGCCGAAAGATAACGCGCCGCCAGATCCAAGCCGAAGTCCTCCGTCGGCACGGATCGCAGAAGCGCGCCCTGAATGCGTTTCGCCGCTTGCAGATCCCGCTCCAGACGAGCTTCGTCGCGAGCCACTTGCTCGTACAACCGCGCGTTTTCCAGCGACACCGCAAGATTTGCGGCCAGGATCGAAAGCGTCTGAACGTGGTCTTCGGTAAAATAATTCTCTTGTGGACTTTCTAGATCCAGAACACCAATCACTTTTCCCTTGTGCAGCATCGGAATGGCCAGCTCCGATCGTGTCTCCGGATTCACCATCAAATAGCGCGGGTCGATCGTCACGTCCGGAACAAGCACCGCCTCTTTCAAAGCCGCCGCCGCTCCGACAATCCCCTCGCTTGCCGCCACGCGCATTTTCCCTTGAACGCGATGCCCATGCTTGACGTCCACGCGATGCCTGAACACTTTCTGATCCTCGTCATAAAGCATCAAGCTCAGAATCTGGTAATCGATGACGCGTTTAATTTGTTCCGCCGCGCGCCGCAACAATTCTTCGACATCTAGAATCGAGCTCGTCTCGCGTCCCACTTCATTCAGAAGCAACAGCGTCTCTGCCTGTGCCCGCACCCGCTGGAACAATCGGGCATTCTCAATGGCCACTGCCAGCCGGCTCGCCAGCAGCGTCAATATGCTTTGCTGCTCGCGTGTGAAGTAATCCGGATGTCCGCTTTGAATATCCAGCACACCGACGCATTTCCCCTGGAGCATCAGCGGCACGGCCAGTTCAGAGCGCACGCTCTCAATGGCGTTGATATAGCGCGGATCCTTCGAAGTATCGCTTACGCGCACCGGATGTCCCGTAGCCGCCGCCGTTCCGGTTATCCCTTGCCCAATCGGCACGCGGAGATTTTCCGCAAGCTCGCGCGGATACCCAATCGAAAATCTGTGTTTCAGGTAGGCTCCGTTGCCTTCCATCATCAGCACGCCAAAAATTTCGTAGTCGATATGCTTTTTGATCAGCGCCGCGCTTCGCGCCAGCACCTCGTCCAGATCAAGCGAAGAATTCACCTCTTCGCCAATCTCGGCTAGCGTGCTCAGAACTTCAGCAGAAACCTCCGCCGTCTCCGTAGCCGCGGTGCGCGCGGTTGTCGCTTCTTTCGGTTCGTCGATGGGACTCATGTACTCATTTCATTATAGCAGGCAGGCGCGGACCGGCCGCGGGTCGTCCTCTTTGGCGCAATTCCTCTAAAGCGGGGATCGCCCAACGCGCACGCCATCCTCGCCTCTTGCCGGCTTTCAACCCCTCGCTTTTTTCGCTTTGTCCGGCGACTTCAGACTGAGCACTCCCACGCCGTGCAGATTTCGATAGCGCTCCGCGTAATCCAGCCCGAACCCGACCACGAATTCATTCGGTATGCTGAATCCCACGTAGTCCGCGTGCACCGCCGTCAGCCGCCGTTCCGGCTTATCGAGAAGAACCGCGACGCACAGTCTCTTCGGCTTGCGCTGTTCAAGCACCCGCAAGAGGTACTGCAGCGTCATTCCCGTATCCAAAATATCTTCCACTACAATCACAGTCCTGCCTTCGATGCTCGCATCCAAATCCTTTGTGAGTTTCACCTGTCCCGATGATTTCGTATCCTTTCCATAACTCGACACCGCGATGAAATCCAGCGACACCTCGCCCGGAATTCCCCGCGCCAGATCCGCCAGAAAAAACACCGCTCCTTTCAGGACGCCCACCAAGAGCAACGGCTCCTCCGGAAAGTCCTGGCGAATTTGCTTGGCGAGCTCTTGAATCCGCCGTTGAATGCGTCCACGCGAAAGCAGAATTTTCACTCTTTCGCCTGGAACAGGCTGCATATTTCCTGTTGGTTTCTTCTTCATGGCCATGGTCTTCCCCAAACTAGAATCGCGACTCTAGCGCACGTACTCGTTCGCGAGCAAGGCTCGCATGCCACATTTTCAGTGGACCTTAACTTTCAACGCAGCGCTTGCATCCAATACCGCGCGTGAAACAATGCTGTCAGCCGGTTTCTAGCCATGCTGGCCGTCAATCCATCTTGCATCTTTCGTGGAAGGAGCCGCTGCGAATGCCCGAGAAATCGCTGCCCGAGCCCTGGTTGCGAGGAACGCACGCGGAGCTTCCCGCGGTTCACCGCGCTGTTCTGCACGCGCTCGAGCTTGCACACGAAGATCTGCAACGCTGGTGTGCTCCGCTAACGGATGACCAGATGATTCGCCGCCCATCGAAACTAGCCCCGGTTGCTTTTCATTTGCGCCACATTGCCCGGAGCCTGGATCGCCTTTTGACGTACGCTGAGGGCGGCTCTTTGAGCGAGATACAGTTGGCAGCTCTCCATTCTGAATTTGAGGAACACGCCACAAGCGATAAACTTTTCGCCGAATTTTCCGAAGCCCTCGCAAGCAGTGCCACTCGCATAGGCAATCTTTGCGAAGCCGATTTGGAATCTGCGCGATCAGTCGGCCAAAAGAAACTTCCCGCCACTCTTGGCGGCCTTCTGGTGCACATCGCCGATCATACGCAGCGGCACGTAGGGCAAGCCATTACCACCGCAAAGATTGTCCTCGCCCAATTTCCGTAGACACCACGCGCTCTTCTCTTTCCGGCTCGCAATGACCGAAACCCGCGCGTTAGGACCCCAAGACGCGCCTCGGCTATACTCCAAGTCCCGGAGAACTCGTTTGCTCGAAGCCGCAAAAAGCACGCTTTTAATTTTAAGCGCGCTGTTTCCCATCGTGAACCCGCTGGGTGGCAGCCCTATTTTTCTGACTCTCACGGCGGATTATTCCGTTTCCGCGAGACGTTCTCTTTCGCGGCGCGTCGCGGTGAACAGTTTTTTTCTCTTAGTTTGTTCTTGTCTGATCGGAACGCACATTCTCGCCTTTTTCGGCATTTCTTTGCCCGTTGTTCAGGTCGGCGGCGGGCTTATTGTGGTCGCCTCAGGCTGGGCCATGCTGAATCGCAGCGAGGAAGAGGATCGCAAACGCAATGGCACCGTACAAAAAGGTGTTTCGCCGCAAGACGAGTTCACAAACGCCTTCTATCCGCTGACTTTGCCTCTGACCGTCGGCCCTGGCTCCATTTCGGTTGCGATCACGCTCGGCGCCGACCTGCCCCGCCATCACGGCATAAATATTCTCGGCATCCTGGCCGTGCTGATCGGCTCGGCGATCATCTCCGCCAGCATTTTCGTCTGTTACGGTTTTTCCGATCGCTTGGCGCGCGCACTGGGTCCCACGGCGATGACCGTTATCATGCGTCTCTCGTCTTTCTTGCTGGTCTGTATCGGCGTCCAGATATTGTGGAACGGCGTTAAAGCTCTGCTCGTCACTATTCCCGCATTCGCCCACTAGCCCGCGATCTTACCGCCAGCGAACCGGCAGTTCCTCGTTCCCTGTCACCTGAAACTCCGGTCGAATACGCGATCTCAGTAATTCAAATGGAAATTCAGCAAGTGCCAGTGGTAGATGAACCAGAAAAATCCGACGCACCCGAGCGCCAAACATGTGTTCCAGATTTTGTTCCACAACCACTGCTGGCCGTCGCCCCACGACTTCACGCTGTTGTAAATCGCTATTAACGAGCCCAATCCCACGATCAGCCCGATCACCTGAAGCAGATGCAGCCACGGATCGGTCCGCTCCGCCAGGCCCGATGGATTGCTGAGCTTGCTGACGAACATCAACAGCCCCACCACATAAATCACCACGCCAAAACAAATCAGCCGCACCAGCATGCGCAACCGCTTCGCGCCGGTATCCAAGGTGAGCGGCTTCCCATAATGCTTCCGAATCATCGCCCCAATCGGCCACATCAACAACGTCAGCGCAATGACCACCAAGCTGAATCCGATAATGCAATAGTTCACGCCCTGTTTGTCGAACGTGTCGTTCACTTGCTGGAACACCATGAACGGGTAATCGATGTACGCCACGCGCCGCCCCGTCGGGTCGTTGACGAACGCGATCTTCGCCTTTCCATTTACGTCGCGGAAGACCATGGACGCGATCTCTCGATAATGTTTCGGCTGTTGGTTCAACTCTTTCATTCCCCCCATCGAAATCGTCTTGTCTTTCGGATTGAAGGTTATTTTTGTCTGGCCAAGCAGCCCGGTCACCGCCAGAACATTTGTTTCAAACCGCCGGCTCACGTCATAAATTCCGACAACGCTTTGCGCATCCTGCGCCGCTGTCGCCATTTCCGGTTCCTTCGCCGGCGTCGCTGGAAAATACCGGTCCATGAACTTGTCATACAAAAACCCTCGCGCATCTATTTCGCCGCGCCCCGCGCTGTTATAAGAGACGAAAAGCCCCGCATTGGCGTCGAGAATAAGAAACAAGTCGCTGTGGAAAGCTACGGTATCCCCTCCATGCGAAATCACTCGGTGCCCGTTTTCCAGCTGCTCGTAAAATCCCAGGCACATCGCGTTCATCGACGGCGGCCATCCGTTCTGCCGCGCGTGCATCTCCACCGCCGTTTCCGGCTTCAGTATCTGCACGTCTCCATATTTCCCGTTCTGCAAATGCATGATCATAAAGTGCGTCATATCCACGGCCGACGCTGCCAGCGACCCTGCCGGCGCAACCTGTACGTACTCGAACGGTCTCGGCTCGCCCGATCCCAAAAGGTATCCGTCGGACATGAACGGCTTCAGCGAGTCCGGCAGCGGCTGGCGGAACGTCGCGTGCGTCATGTTCAACGGCTTGAAAAAGTGTTCGTCCACGTAGTCGTTGAAATTTTGCCCGGAAGCGCGCTCCACAATGTAAGCCGCCATGGTCGTTGCATAATTCGAATACGCCGGCGTCGTTCCTGGCGGAAATATTCTGGCGGGCATGTGCACGCGCAAATATTCCCCGGTAGGCCTCAGGTCTTCCGCGGAACCGACGAACAAATCCTTCGCCGTCTCCTCGAAGCCGCTTCTGTGCGTCATGATATCGCGCAGGGTGATGGGTTTTCCGAAAGCTGGAGGAATTTTGAAATCGAGATAGTCGTTGACGTCGCGATCCAGATCCAGTTTGCCCTGCTCGACCTGTTGCATCACCGCCGTCCAGGTGAACAGTTTCGAAATCGATCCCGGCCGGAAAAGCGTGGTCTCCGGCGAAATCGGCTCTTTCTTCGCCACATCGGAATAGCCGTAACCCTTCGCGAAAACGAGCTTGCCATCCTTGACCACCGCGATCACCGCGCCCGCGATATCCGCATGCTCGATCTCCTGCGGCAAGAATCCGTCGAAGAACGCTCCGAGATCTTCCGTGGTCAGCTCAGGCGTTTTAGCCGCCATCTCCTCGGACGCAGCGCCTTTCGGTGCGGCAGCCATCATCGAATTTGTCGCCTTCGGAGCTTGCGCATAAATCACGGCGCAACTGAGAATCGCCGCGCAACCCAGCCATCCGAGTCTCACACCTGTAGATTTTTTCACTGAACTCCCTCCCTGTTCTCCTGGTGCTGTCCACAAAGAACCAGCCCCGCCGGCGGCCACCATGGCCAGCTCCGGGACCCCTGAAACATTTGTTGCATTCTTGTTGGTGGGAGACTAAGTAGCAACCACGCGATTGTCAAGTGTTTTGCTGCGGCGGGTCGTGGCTGGCCGGCCCCAGATGGATGGCGCCAGTCAGGAGGAGCGCTTCTATCCGCGCAAGGCTTTCTTCCTTTAGCGATTGGGCGCCGCGGCGCCCTTCGCAGCCGCCTTCTTCAAATATTCCGAGAGGTTCGTTTGTTGCAGCGAGCGGAATTCGATGCACGCATTCACTCGGTCTTTCGCGTTTTGCAGTTCTCGTTCTGTCCCGGGAATGTTTTGGCTGGCAAAAAACTCCTGCGCGTCGTCCCGAAGCTTTCCATCGCAAAAAACGCCAGCGACGCCTGCCATGCTTTCTCCCAGCGAAGCGTCAGCTTTTCCCATAATCGCCTTGAAATTGCCCTTGAAAAGTTCCCACGCCGCCGCTTGTGTGTTCACGTTCACCAGCGGACCCTCAAGGATGTACAAATCCTGGTTCTTCACATCCGGCCCCAGCGCGAATTCGAAGGTCCGCTTGGCTAGCTCCGCGCTCGGAAACTGCCCGAGTGCTCCGAAGTAGTTATAATACTCTTCGGGCGTTTTCGCGGTTTTCATTCGCGCCATGTACTTGTCGTACAGATCGGCATTCCCCTGTAGCGCCGCGATGGACAGAGCATTTCCCGCCATGGCCGCGTCAACGGAATTCGGGTCTCGCATATACTGTTCAACGATGCTGCGCGACCTCTCAATCCACTGTGGATCGCGCCCATACGTTCCCAGCGCTCCGAAAACGTCGGACCGCAATCCTCGCTTGTCATCGGACTCGCCAGCAGCCGCTGTCTCTCCCAAATCCGACGCCATCGGTTTCAGTAGTTTGCGCACCCACAATTCGAACGCGGTTCGGTCCGCATCTCCCACAATGTAATCGTGGATACCGGAGAAATGTTCGATCATCGCGTCCACAGTGGCTCTCGATCGCTCGCTCTTCATCTTTTCCAGAGTTCCAAGATAATCGCCAATGTTCAGCCGTCCCACGCGCACCATCGCCCACTCATCGCCGAGAAATTGAACGCGCTCTTCCGGCGAGAGGCTCGTCTCTATCTCATCGCTAATTTTCGAAAATACGGCTGGCTCATAATTACTTCGGTAGTATCCGCGGCCTCCCGCGTTCGCATAGACCCATGGTGAACAGCCCGGCAGCTCAAAAGTTTGTTGCCGCTGCGCCAGCACGAAATAGGTTGCGTCCTTTTCTCCCGCCGCGCGCAAATTCACAGGAATTTGCCAGATTTCCTGCGACCCGGCCGCCAGTCTTTCCGCGTCTCCGAAATAGCGTTCCTGAGCAAGCGTTATTTTCGTGGTCTCTTTGGCCTTCTTTTTCTTGAAGCGTCCGCCGGTGCTCTCTCCGCCGGCGCACTCCGATTTCACCGTGATCATCGGCGCACCCGATTGCTCCGTGAAGCTGGCCATGATCTTGTCAACCGGCTTTTCGGATGTGGCCGCCACCTGGTCCCAAAAATCTTCTGCGGCCGCATTCCCGTAGGCGTGCCTTGCCAGGTAAGCGTTAGCGCCCTTTCGAAAGACCTCTGGCCCCACATACGCCTCCACCATGCGCAACACGGATGCAGCCTTTTCATAGGCGATTCCATCGAAGAGAGTCTGAATCTCCGCCGTCGTGTCCGCCTTGCCGCGGATCGGACGCACCGACGCGATGGAATCGGTACTCAAAGCGCCTTGTGTTTGCTGAATCTCTTCTCGCTCGGCATGCCATTCAGGCTTCCATGCTTCCATCGGCTTGAAAGCCATCCAGGTTGCAAATCCTTCGTTCAGCCAAATATCATTCCACCACTTCATCGTCACAAGATCGCCGAACCACATATGCGCCATCTCATGAGCTAGGACGCTCACCACCGCGTGATGCGCGTCCACGGAGGCGCTCTTGTCATCGATCGTCAGCAGCGTTTCGCGGTACGTGATCGCCGCCGCATTCTCCATCGCTCCCGCGGAAAAATCTGGAAACGCGATGATGTCCAGTTTTTGGAACGGATATTTTATTTCGTAATATGTGTCGTAGAACTTCAGAATGTTCTCCGCCGAAAGCAACGCATAGGAAAGCAGGTCTTTCTTTTCCGGCACTGCGCAAACACGTATCGGAATTCCATCCGCGCCGCCGCCAATGCACGCGAAGTCTCCCACCATCATTGCCACGAGGTAGGAAGACATTTTTGGAGAATCTGAAAACTGCAGCGTATGCTTGCCGCTCTCGGGGCCCGGCGCATCGGACAGAATGGTCCCGTTCGAAATCGCCGTGTCGCCCTTGTCCACGATAAGCGAAATTCGAAATATAGCTTTGTACGCAGGCTCGTCGAACGAGGGAAATGCGCGCCGCGCATCCGTCGCTTCAAACTGTGTTACTGCATAACGGCGCCGCGCCGTCTGGCTCAGATAAAACCCGCGAAGCTTGTCGTTCAGGACCCCGCTGAATTTAATGTGAATTTCGGCCGGCCCGGCCGGCACTGCGCTCGGCACGGTGAACGTCGCCATTTCATTCTTCTCGTCCGTCGTGACTGCCGCGGCCTGCTTAAAATCCGTCGATCCTATCCACACTTCTTTAAACTCGATCTCCGCCGAATTCACGACGATGGTGGTTGCCGGCTTTTGCAGACGAACGTGGATCGTCTCGTCGCCCGTGAAGGTCGCGCTGGCAAGATCCGGTTCGAACTTCAAATCGTAAGAATCTGGCGCGACATTTTCCGGCAGTCTTTGCGCTAGGACTCCTGTAGTTGCAAACACACTCCAAATCGCCATCGCGGCAAGGCGTTTCATGATTTTTTCCTTCCAATCTCTAGCAAAATCCGCCGGAATGAAAATCAGCCGGGCAAGCAATAATATAAGCCGCCACGCAAGCCGCTACGTAAGCTACCAACCGAGCAGCGCCCCCGGTGATCTGATTTCTGTAGCCCCTTGCGCCGCTTCCGTTGCTACGCTTCCGCGTCGCGCCAAGTTTGTCCGGCGGATGCCGTAAGAGAATAGCAGGCAATGAATCTGATTGGGTTTGATGATTTGTCGAGTGCGGGCGTTCCGTTGCAGTTTCCGAATCCTACGCGGCCGTCCGCTTGCCGTTCCATAAGTTGGTCCGCACCGTGAGCTGCTCGATTCGGTCGCGCCTCACTGCATAACCGATCCCCGGCGCTTTCGGAACGTGAATCGTGCCCTTCGGCGTGACCTCGACTTCCGGCTCGATGATATCCTCGCTCCAGTAACGCGCGCTCGCGGAGACGTCACCAGGAAGTGTGAACCCCGCGAGCGTGGACATGGCAATGTTGTGCGCCCTGCCGATTCCGCTTTCCAGCATTCCGCCACACCATACCGGAATCGCGTGCGTGCGGCAGACCTCTTCGACGCGCCGCGCTTCGCTGTGTCCTCCCACGCGCCCGAGCTTGATATTGATAATCCGGCAGGCTTTCAGCTCGATGGCCGCCAAGGCATGCATTGCATTATTGATGCATTCATCCAGGCAAATCGCCGTCTGAATTTGCGATTGAAGTTTCGAATGCGCGTAGATGTCGTCCCAGTTCAACGGCTGCTCCATCATCAAAAGTTTATGGTCATCGAGATTTCGCAGATGCGCCGCATCCTCGAGCCGGTAAGCGGAATTGGCATCCACGGAGAGCAGTATTCCAGGGAATTCCTTGCGCACGGCCGCTACGTACTCCAAATCTTTTCCCGGCTTTATCTTCAGCTTGATGCGCTGATATCCGCTGCGCAGTTCCTCATCCACTCTCATTACGAGCGACCGCGGATTTTCGCGAATTCCGAGAGACACTCCGCTTGCAATCTCATCCAGAGTTCCGCCCAGCAACTTCGAAAGAGGAACTCCTTTCAGATGAGCTTCCGCATCCCATAATGCATTTTCTACACCGCTCTTCGCCATTTGATGTCCGCGGATTGTGGCAAGCAATCCCGAACAGTCCGCTGCCGAAGAAATCGTTTTTCCGATCAGCGCTGGAGCGACAAAATCCGATATCACGTGCCATGCCGTATCCGTGGTCTCCGAGTTGTATCCGGGTGTCTCGCTCGCCGTCACTTCTCCCCAGCCGCTCGCTCCATCCGCTACGACCTCGACGAGAATAATTCTGCGCTGGTGGGAAACGCCGAAACTGGTTTCGAACGGCGCCTTGAGCCGCATTTGTACTTCACGCAACTTGATGGATTCAATCTTCATAAGGCTCCAAAAGGTACGACCCTTGTTCCCCGTCGAAATCAAATCCCACAGCCGCACGGCCGGCGGCGATGTTTTCTAGAAATCGTTCGCGAAGATTCGTTTGAATTTTCTCGGCCGTCAGCGGTTCGTCCCGGCAGATCTCGCGGATTCCCGCGGGAATCGAAATTCGTTCACAATCAGGACTGGCGGCGCGCCGCTTTCCGGCGAGTGCATCCTCCACGAGCCGCGAACGCACCCACCACTCCGCGACAAGACGATCAGTAGGCAAACCCGCATGCAGCGGACTGGAAGTTCTCCCGTAAAGATTCGGAATATAACGGCGCACAACGGCGCCGAGCCGCTGAATATTGAAATGCGCGTTCTTTAGCTGCAGTGGGTCAAACGTCCATTCAATCAGATTGATGCCGCGGTCGAGAGCGTCGTCGCGCTGCGCGAGCTTCAGCATCCGCCCGACTCCCAGGTTCTGATATTCCCCGACGACTCCCACCATGTGCGAATGCAAGTACGTAAGCCCATCACGAGCCGCTGCAAACGCCAGCGCAAATCCGACCGGCAGCTCTCCATCGCAAGCCGTCATCACCTGGCCGCCGGTTTTCTTGGCAACAATAAAGATCTGGTCCGGGACGGTATCGATTTCCGAATAGCCCCAGATGCGCTGCTGGAGCTCGACGCAGACTTTCATGTCCTCGGCGCTTTCCAGCGTCCGAATTTGAATTTGTTGGATGCCCGCGATCATGGATTTATAGCCGCACTTCGCCGTAGACGAAACATATGTTGCATTATTACAAGGATGCCCGGTTTCTCGCAAGGGCCAAACCTGCAGCTGGCTCCGCACACTCCTATTCTCAAGTGTTTAGCCGATTGCATTCTATTGCAACATACGTTGCACCGGGTGTGAATGGCGGGGTTTCTCAGATGGTCTGGCGGTTTTCGGCTCCCGGCGTTAGAATTCGCCGCGACGCAGGAGGGTTGAGATGATTCATCGGAGAACGCTGGTGTTTGCGACCGCACTGATGGGCGCGATCGGCTTGCTTGTTACGACGCCCACACAGGGGCAGGCTAAAATTTCCCCGAAGTGGGAAGAATTGACGGCAGCCGATTTTCACCGTGGCATAGAACAATCGAAAGGAGTCTGTTTGCTGCCTTTCGGCATTTTGGAGAAACACGGTCCGCATTTGCCGATCGGAACGGATTTGTTGAACGTGCGATACGCTTCGTTGCAAGCGGTGGCGCAGGAATACGCCGTTGTTTTTCCGGAATATTATTTCGGACAGATCTTTGAAGCGAAGCATGAGCCGGGGACCGTAGCGTACAGCCTCGAGTTGCAGCTGAAGTTGCTGCAGGAAACGACCGACGAGATGGCGCGCAACGGGTGCAAGAAAATTCTTATCGTGAATGGCCACGGCGGTAATGAATACCTGCTTCCTCTTTTTGCGCAGTCGCAGATGGATAAGCCGCACGACTACGTCGTTTATGTGATCGTTGGGGAACGAAGCACACCTGGCGGACCGGCGAAGAAATCCACCGGAATTGATTACCACGCCGGGGAAAACGAAACCTCGAACACCATGGTCTCGCGTCCAGATTTGGTGCACCTGGACCGTGCGGCGACTGAATCGGGCGCGGACCAGAACCGCGTGAATTTGCCGGAGGATGTATACACGGGAATCTGGTGGTACGCGCGATTCCCGAATCATTATTCGGGTGATGGTTCGGTCGCGACCAAAGAGCTCGGCGAATGGAACATGAAGAATTGGGTTGAAGCGATTGTCGAAGGTATCCGCGCGGCCAAGGCCGACGACCAAAGCTTGAAAATCCAGAACGACTTTTACGAGAAGAGCAAACATCCGCTCGACACAAAGCAGTGACGCAACGAAGTAAAGAAATGACGAAGTAAAAACGAGCCTACGGGAAAAGCGCTCCGGAAATAGGGTACGGGCGCCAATGATGAGCCCCCACCCCCGGGGTGTCCGCGAGTTATGAAGTAAACGCATGAAAGTAATCGAGTTGCGGGATTTCCTGCGTGTTCGCAGACGCCCGGCTGTGGAAATCGCGGGAAGTGTTTGGGACGGACTGCAGATCGCTTTCGGAGCGTGCGCTGAGTAAGGGGTACACCCCATGGATATCGGAATGTACGGAAGTGCATGATCGGACTGGAGTGTTGGAGGGTCCTGCATGACCAGTGCGGCCACTTGTAGGCAGTGACGAGTTGCCAAACTTTGGGACCGGAGGGAGAGACTCCCTCCCCGGTTTTTTCGTAAGCACTGATTCTGGGGAAGCTTAAAGTGGAGCGGAATCAACACTTCCGCAAATGTTGATTCTGAACGGCTTAGAAAATAACGGCTATTGCAAAATGGTAACCTAGGTAGGCCGGAAGATTTTTTTGGAATATTAGGGACCGCGCGGCGGAGGCGCATGACTTGCGGAGGCAGGGGAAGATCCTGTGCCTCAATACGGGGAGATCATATAACACATTGGTATTGACTGTCAAGTACAAACTGTAAGTCGTTTGTTCGGCGGGGGTTGGCTGAAGGCACGGAGACAGGAATCTCGGCTGACTAATGAAAAAGCAACCCCCGTAAACGCAAAAAAGCGAAGAGGAGGAAGGCCCACCTTTTCAAGAACCAAACCCGAGAAGGCAGGCTACGCGGGGAAAAACAAGTCCACGCCGTCTCAGCGTGTTAAGGGTGCTCCACCCGCCACAAACCCGATCAGGCGAAACCGGTAGCGCTCTCGAACTTTTGCCAGCGCCGCAACGAATGCATTTCCGGCCCGCGCCGTTCCCAGCAGCGGCAACCGCCGGTAGCAGCTGAACGTCAGAAAATGGAGATGACCCTGTCCCTAGTGGCGCTTCAGTCCTTTCGGCATCGCACCACTCCAAAACTCCCACACGTAACACCGACGTGTGGGGCACCCCAACATCAACATCCTAACCCTCCCCTCACCTATTAACATGTTATATTTACCAAGATGATCTCAGCCCACGCAGAGAAAACAGTTCACGGAAACGCGTGCGGGCCACCCGCCAGGTGGTGACTTAAGCAGATTTCCTCATACTGACAAAGGCGCGCCAGAGTGAGAGGCACAAATGTCGCTTTTCGAGAACGCATCTAAAAAACAGGATTCCCCGAAGAACCCGGCGATTGAGCGCGCGATGGATGAAATCGCCAAAAATGATAATGCGGGGACGCGCGAATCGCTGTACAAAGCCATTCTTGGTACTACATTTATTGTGCAAGGCACCGTTTCTGGGGGTATGGACGCAGGCAGGGGAAAACAGATTGCAGATGCTAATACGCGAGTTGCGTTCCATACGGTCGAGCATCCACCCGGGAACATCGTATTGCCTGTTTTCACAGATATGGCGGCTCTGGCCTCCTGGGCGAGTTCAGAAGTGCAATGGATTGCGCTGTCTGCCCAACAATTGTTTCAGTCCATCGTGCCGGGCAATATCGCGGAGGTGCGACTAAATCCCTTCCGGCGGGGCAGAAGATAAGCAGGCCGGGAGGAGTCATCACTCGAAACGAGTTTGTGGCTTTGGCGCAGGGCCTCTTGCCCGAATCGAGGATTGCGGATAACACGACTCAAATGAGAGTTGCGCCGGGGCAGAGGTTGCTTATTGGCGCGCCCGCCAAAGAACCGCCGGCGGACGTCTTGGAAAAGCTTTCGGACTACTTCCAGCAAATTCCCGAGCTGCGCGGCGCGTATCTATTCCAAATGACCAATCAGGGCGTGACGAGCAGCGTGATAGGGCTTCAGTTTCTGGCTGATCCGAACGCGCAACGAATGGAGCAAATCATAGGAGGGATTGGGCAACTTGGGCGGGGAGCCATTCCGACAGGGATGTTCATCGATTTCATGCCGTTGAAGGCTGGTTCGTTGCTGGATAGCGTTCAGAAATGTGGCAAAGCTCTGCTCAAAAAGTAGGGACGTGGGGCAGGAAATTTTGCAATGCTTTGGCCGGGTAGTGTAGGCGAGAGTGCATTTCCTTCAGGCACGACCACCGATGGGAAGCAGAGGTGGCGGCGATTGAGCTAGGCGCCTCACGCCGATTCTCCTCACACGTGATGTACCGACAACACGCCCAACTTCAACAGCAAGCAGGCGGAGCGCTCGATCCACTAAAGCCAAAGGGCCCTCGATGGGAGGGCCCTTTGTGCGAAAGAAGGATCAGAACTGTGACAACAAGGACGGACAGGTCTATTTATTGCGCAGGGTATCGGGCGAGCCGATGCCGGTGCACGCGTCGTAGCCGAGAAAGGCGAAGACGGCGTGTTTGCCGCATGTGCCGTAGACGATGTCGTTGAAGGAACCGCCGAAGATGTGGTTATAGAGTTCGCGGTTTTCTTCCTGGCTGGAATTGTGGAAGCTACCGGCGGCATTGACGATGCCGGCCAACGAGGGTGCGGAAACGCTGGTGCCACCGACGACGAACCAGCCCGTTCCAAAAACCGGATTGCTATCCCAGACCCAGACGCCTGTTGCCGGGTTGGCGTCGAAGGAAAGATCGGGCGTGCCACGAGAATTACCAACGATAAAGCGGACACCGTCCTGAAACGCAGGGCGAGGCTCAACCAGACTGGAACCGCCGCCGGCGTCCTGCCAAGTGTTCTCGATAATGAAGTCACCTGTGTTTGTGCTGCGCGAAATACTGGTGCCGCCCGCCGAGACGACGTTCGGAGAAACGCTGGGGTATTCAGTGCCGGGGCTATCGCCGGAAGAAGCAAAGAAAACGACACCGGGGAAGACAAAGAAGGGGTCGAAAAGAGTTTCGCTGACGGAACTATTCCCGAGCGAAGGGTCGAACTCGCCAGTGCCGAAGCTCATGGAAACTTCGCCGCCACCGGCGGCCGCCACCAGGCTGGCTCCGAGCTGAGCAGCTTCAAATAGGTTGCCGAGACCGTTATTGGGGGCTTCGATCAGAAAAAGCTTGGCTTGCGGAGCCATGGCGTGAGCCCATTGGAGATCCAGAGCAGTTTCAATGTGAAAACCGCCGGTGGGATCCAGCCCAGGTTCAGTACCGGTGAGGTATCGCACGGTCAGATCCGCAGGGGGAAGCCCAAATTGGGTAGTGAACACCGCCAGATCGGCGGCAGCCGTGGAATCGTCAAAACCTTCGATGAGAGCGATTGCGCCCGCGCCCTTGCCAGCATTGGGATTCTCAGTGGTAACGTCTGAATTGCAGCCTGGGACTTCACGATGAACGAGGTGATAGATGCAGCCCAGAGAAGCCGGGGTCTCAAAAAAGGCGCCGGGGAAGGGCTCCAGCTCGTTGGGCCGAGCTGCAGGACCGAAGTTCATTGCATTCGGCGGGACGAACAAGCGGAGATGCGTATGAGCGTTGACTCCAGCGTCACCGGGTTGAGGAATGCTGGACTTGGGAGTCATGACGTGTCCGGCAAGTCCCGTGCCTGCTCCCTGCTGTGCTGAACCAAGCCCCGCGGATAACAATAGAGCGACTGCGCCTGCAAATAGATAGGCAACTAGCTTTCTAATCATTGGACATACCCCTTATATGGTCTCCGAATCGAGCCCGAAGACAGTGCGCCCGATACTATGCCGAGGAAGGGGAAAGTCAATCCCTTTGGTTAATTTTCATACTTCAGTAATGACAGGGCATGAAAAGACCTGAGTGTGTACAGGGAGGGAGAACCGCCTGGAATTCGGCGGCGAACTATTAGCGGTCGCGACGGAGGTGGTCGAGCCAGCGGGTCAGAATGGCGATGGAGGCGGGTTCGAGGTCGATGAATTCGAGGCCCATGCCGATTTTGGGTTTGACGATGCGGACTGTGGCGAGAGCCTCAACGCTTTCGCCTTTGCGTTGGAGTGTGACACGAGTGCGGGATTTCACGGGAAGCGGCTTGCTGGTGCAGACGAAACATCCGCCGAGAGAGAGGTCTGAGGTGACGCCTTCGGAGCGAGCGCCGGACTCGAGGTCGAGGACCTCGGCGTCCGCGGCGAAAGGATAGCGGATAGCGTAACGGCGATCGCGGACGCTGGTTTTGCGTGGCAATCCGTCAGAGATGCGGTCGCTCATGGAGATAACGTTGCCCACTGTCATTCAGGCCGGGGAAGAGAGAGTCAGAAAGAACCGGACAGGCGTTCCCCTCTGTCTAATAAGGGTGCCAGAGCGGGGAAAAAATAGGGGAATTGTGAAGGACAAGAAGGCGAAAAAGGCAACAGGGCGAGGTTGTGGGAGGGTATGAAAGAGAAGAACACGAGATATTGGTGGGTACGACAATGGAACGCGAGGTGAGGAAATTGGCGGGGAAGGAGGATGCTAATCTGGGAAAGTTGATTACCCACATGCTAAACGAAACGATGAGAAGCGACGGACTTCGGCAGAGCGACCGGGTGAGTTTCCGGATGCCAGTGGAGGCGTCGTGGACGACAAGCGGCGGAGAGACCGCGAAGCACATCGCGGAAACGCTGCTGGTGAGCCGCAATGGGGGCGTGCTGCGGCTGGAAGAAAAATTGACCGTGGGGCAAGAGATTACGCTGCGGCGTGTGGAAGGCGACCAAGCGAAGTCCGCGCGAGCGCGCGTGGTGGCGGAAATAGACCATGAGCCGGCGGGCTTTTTGTACGCGATTCATTTGGCGGAGCCGCGAGCGGATTTCTGGGACATCGACTTCCCTTCTCCCCATAAAGCGGATGAGGCGCTGGCCAGGCTGTTGATGGAATGCGGATTCTGCCAGCGGCGCGAAGTGGTGTATCTAAATGAATTGGAACTGAAGTCGTTTGAAGTGCGGAAATGCGTGGCGCGGCTTTGCAAGCATTGCGATACGCCATCGATCTGGATCGAGGCGCAGGCGGAAGTCAAGACGCCGGAATTGGGCTCGGGCCAGGAGCAGACGGTGGAAGAACGCGTGATTCCACGGCGAAACCGGACGCGAGTGAAAGCGCGCGTGCTGGCGTGTATTCGGAGACGGGGATTCCAGGAAGAAGTTGCGGTGTGCGAGGATTTGTCGAAAGGCGGCTTGAGCTTCCGGAGCAGGAACGAATATCCGGAGGGATCGCGGGTGGAAGTGGCGGTGCCGTTTACGCCGGGCAGCGGGGCGATTTTTGTGCCGATACGGATTGTATTTTCGCAGGCGATTCCGTCGGCGGGATTATACCGGCATGGAGCTGCTTATATTCGGCCGCCTATGGATTCGGCGGATTGAGGCGAAAGTTTCCTACATGGCCTGAAGTTTGACGGCAGCTTTGCAAAATCCACAGATAAAACAAAACATTGAATTGCAGCAGGCTCAGAATGGGCCTCGCCTCGGAGTTCGCGGAGAAGACGGGGCCGGCGTGCCCCTACGGGATTAATCCATTACAGAGGCGATATCGCGCTCGTGGCGGCGGCGATGCAGGTAGTGCATGGAGATGTTGAGATAGGCTAGGCCGCAGGGAGTTTCGACGGCGATGACCATGGCTTCGGTGTCGGCGCTGCCTGCAAGGCCTTCCTCATTCATGTGAATTTCGGGTGGAAAAACTTTAAAACGGAAACCCTGGTCGTTGAGAAGCGTGACGGAATTGCCGATGACCATGTTGGCGAGTTCGCAGACGGTTTCGCGAACGACCTGATCGCTACCGGGAACTTCCGAGCCGGCGAGATGGCTGGCGACTTTTATCGCGACTTCCGGCGAAAGATCGAGGATGACGCGGCCTTCGATGTCGCCCTTGATGGCGATGAGCGCGGCTACGCCTTTGCGGCGATACGCGTTTTCGTCCATGGTGAGATCGAGAATATTGGTCGGCGCCTGAACGAGTTCGGCGAAAACGGCGTCGGCGGCATTGATGAACGGCTGGATGAGTTCCATTCTCATGCGTGGTTTTCTCCTGCGAAGGCGACGGGCGCGCCAGCGGCGTTGGGATCATCACTTAGGACGTACCGGAGAATTTCGTAAAGGACTTCGGGCTTGACGGGTTTTTGCACGAAGTGTTTCGCGCCCTTTTGGAGTGCCGCCAGGATGTTCTCCTGGTAGCCCACCGAAGAGACCATGACGATGCGCGCTTCGCTATGCTGGCGAACGATGCGCTCGACGGCCTCGATGCCTTCCATCTGCGGCATGGTGATGTCCATGAGCACGATGTCGGGCTTGGTGCGATTGAACTCCGCGATGGCGGTGAGGCCATCGCCAGCTTCTCCGGCGACTTCGCCGCCGAACATCTCAATCATCTTGATGATGTTCTTGCGAGCGAAGACGGAATCGTCCACCACCAGGTAGCGAACGGGTTGATTGTCTTTCCGTAACAGAGCGGCAAATTGTTGCATGGCCTTCTCCTTCTCCCGGCACGTTGTTAAGTGCGATGGGAAGAAACGGGTGTCCTTTCGGATTTCTCGTTCTTATCGTTCTTGTCGAATTTCTCTGAGCTGGAGCGGTCTCCGCCGTAGTTTTGAACCAGGAACCCCGGCAGATTGTCCAGCGGAATCACTTTGTTGGCGTAACCCTTCGAAATGGCGGCGCGGGGCATGCCGCTGACGACGCAGGTGTCCTCACTCTGCGCGAGGGTCATTCCGCCGGCGTCTTTGATGGCGCCGAGACCTTCCGCGCCGTCTTCACCCATGCCGGTCATCAAAAGGCCGACGGCGGTGAGGCCAAATTGCTGGGCTACGGAATGAAACAGAACATCGGCCGATGGCCGGTGACCATTTACGGGAGGACCATCGGAAAGAACAGCCATGTCGCCACGGGGCATGCGGCGAACCATGATATGGCGATTGCCGGGGCAGATCAGAACGCGTCCGGCAATCAGGAGATCGCCAGAGCGCGCTTCCTGGACGTCGATGCTGCAGCATTCGTCTAGGCGCTTCGCGAACATTTCCGTAAACCCTTCGGGCATGTGCTGGACAACAATGATGCTGGCGGGAAAGTCCGCCGGAATCTGAGAGAGGACATATTGGAGAGCGTTGGGCCCGCCCGTGGAAATCCCGATAGCGACGATGCGGCTCGGAGGAATCGGAGCGCGTGCCGGCTTCTTTTTGTGCTGCGGGGGATCATCGGAGACGACGGCGGCGGGCAGTTTGCGGCCGGCGGCGCGCTTGGCGACTTTAATTTTTTCAATCAGAAGCTCGGCGATGGATTCAAGATGTCCCGCCGCGGCATCCTGGGGCTTGGGGACAAAATCGATGGCGCCGAGAGCGAGAGCCTTTAGGGTTGCGTAAGCGCCTTCCTTCGAATGCGTGCTGAAGAGAATGACCGGCATAGGGGCGCGCCGCATGATCAGGCGGAGAGTCTCCATGCCATCCATGCGCGGCATTTCTAGATCGAGAGTGACGACGTCGGGATGCAGCTCTTCAATTTTTTTCAGCGCGAAAGCGCCATCCATGGCGGTGCCGACGACTTCAATGGAAGGATCGCGGGCAAGGATGGACGGAATCAGTTTCCGCATGAGGGCGGAATCATCGACGACGAGAACTTTGATGCGGGCGTTCATGCGATAGCTCCCAGCGGAACGGAGCGAGAAAGGCGCGAGAGGACCGCAGGAACATTCAAGATGAGAACGACGGTGCCGTCGCCGAGAATGGAAGCACCGCTGACGAGATCGCTGGAAACAATGTCACTTGGGAGAGCTTTGATAACCAGCTCTTCTTCGCCAACCATGCTATCGACGACAAGACCGAAACGTTTTTCGGCGGAACCGATGACAATGACAAAACTTTTCTTTTTCTTTGGCTCGGTATCAATCGCGCGAAGACGGCTGAGATGTTCAAGGCGGACGAGGGTAAGAATTTGATCGCGAAGCTGGAGTACTTCGCGCTGGTCGACGCGATGGATTTCCTGGTCGTGGATGCGCGAGATCTCAACGACCGATGAGAGTGGGACGGCGAACAGGCGCCCACCGACACGGAAAAGCAGCGTTTGAATACTGGCGAGGGTCAACGGGGCGCGGAGCTGGATGGTTGTGCCGCGCGTTTTTTGCGTGGAAATGTGGACTGTGCCCTTCAGCTTGTCCAGAACGCTGCGCACAACGTCCATGCCAACGCCGCGGCCGGAAACCTCGGTAATTTCGGCAGCGGTGCTGAAGCCCGATTCGAAAATAAGATTGAGAGCTTCCTGATCCGTGAGCCGAGCAGCATCTTCGGGCTTGATAATTCCCTGTTTGACGGCTTGTTGGCGAACATGCGCGGGATCGATGCCTCGCCCGTCATCGCGCACTTCGATGACCACCTGAGTGCCTTGATGATAGGCGTTGAGGTAGACAGTGCCGCGCGCCGGCTTGCCGGCGGTGAGCCGCTCATCGGCAGGCTCGATGCCATGATCGACGGCATTGCGGACCAGATGCATCAGAGGCTCGCCGAGAGAGTCGAGAATACTCTTGTCGAGGTCGGTGTTTTGCCCGGAGACGTCGAGAGCAACGTCCTTGCCGCACTGCTTGGCGACGTCGCGGACGATGCGGGGGAAACGGCGGAAGAGTTGTTCGACGGGCACCATGCGAATTTTCAGAACGCATTTGTGGAGCTCATCGAGAACACGGGATTGAAAGCCGAGAGCGTCGGCAAGCTTTGCGCGAATGGGATCGCGCGCGTGACTCTGGTCAAACTCGGTGAGGGCGCGATGGAGCATGGACTTGCCGATGATCAGTTCACCAACGAGATTCATCACGGCGTCGATGCGGCTAGCATCGACACGAAGCGTGCTTTCGGCGACGGCGGCAACAGCGGAACCTGCTTGTCCGGATTTGACGGCTTCGCCAGCGTCGTGGTGTTCGACGGGATTCGTCACGGAGCGGGCAGCCTCGGCGTTGAGAAGATCACCGAGCAGTTCATGCTCGGGAGTCTCGACAGTTGCGGCTCGCTCGACGCGCACGTCGGAAACGATGCTCGGGATGTGGCAGCGCTTCTTGATGGCCTCTTCGGGCTGGAGGCTGGCCAGAGCGGCTTCGACAATTTCGACACTGGCCGCGGCGAGATTGTCTTCCGGGCGGAGAGCGATCAGTGTTCCGCATCCGTGCAAAACATTGCGAATAAGCTGAAAGGCGGCGGCGCGCATGAGGCTGTCCGGATCGACGCGCAGGGCCACGTTGTAAACCGTTTCACCGCGGTGAACAGCTTCGGAGATCATGAGCTGCTCGTACTCGGTCCAGGCGAAAGCCGCAGGGACGCTCTCGGTGGATTTCGGTGCTTCAAGAACGGGAGCCGTTTCCACAAGCAAACCGCGTATCAAGCCATGCAGCGTTTCGAGGCTAGGCTGCTTTTTGCTGCGCTGGTACGCGGCGAGCATCGCTTCGAATGAATCGGCGGCGGCAAGCACGACTTCGGCGAAGCGGGAACCATGCTTCTGCGCGACTTGCGGCGTAAGAATGTCTTCGAGTTCGTGAGCAAGCTCGCTTAGCTTGTGAAAGCCAACGGCGGCCGAATCTCCCTTGAGCGTGTGCACAGCACGGCGGACGCGGCGAATGACCTCTTCGTCCGATGGACGCGCCTCGAGTTCGAGCCCCGCTTCGTTGAGCGATTGGAGCAGCTCGTTCGCGCTTTCGAAAAAGATAGCGCGAAGCTCGGGGTTGCGATCTTCGGGAGCTTTGCTCACGAATTCGCCTCCACACGTTGATAGGCGGTGCCGTTGTTTTCATGGACCATGCGGAATTTCTGCGTAAGACCGAACAAGCTTTCCGCGTGGCCCACAAAAAGGTAGCCGCCAGGATTCAAGCAATGCCAAAACTTTTCAATCAGGCGCTTTTGTTCGGCTTCGTCGAAATAGATCATGACGTTGCGGCAAAGAATAATGTCGTTGCGGCGCGGGAGAAATTCGGTTTTGAGATTGTGGAAGTCGAACTGAACAAGCTGTTTCAGCAACGGCTTGATGGCATATTTATCGCCGGATTTTTCAAAGTAGCGCAAACGGCAGGTGTAATCGACCGGCTCCATTTGCTGCTCGTTGTAGACGCCTTCCTGGCCAACGCGGAGACTGGCATAGCTGATGTCCGAAGCAACAATTTCCAGCTTCCAAGGCGGAGGAATTAAAGGCTTGGGAGACGGCATTTCGAACGGGAGCGGATTGCGCAAATAGTAGTAAGCCAGGGCGTCGCAGATCAGGATCGCAACCGAGTAAGGCTCCTGCCCGGCGGAACAGCCAGCGCTCCAAACGCGGAGATTCCAATCGCGGCGTTCCTGTTTTCTGCGCAGCAAATCTTCCAAAACATGTTTCTGCAAAAGATCGAGCTGCGGCTTGTTACGAAAGAAACTCGTTTCGTTGACGGTGAGATTTTCGAGCAGCAGCGCCAGCTCGGCGCGGCCTTCACGGCTGGTGAGCAGGCGGTAGTAGCTGTAAAAGGAATCAAGCTGGCAGACTTTGAGCCTGCGCTGCAGACGATCTTTCAGGAAATGAGAGCGGCGTTCGTCGAAAAACATTCCGCATTCCTGATAGACGAGCGTTTGCAAGAGCTTGAGTTCAGCTTCCGTGAGCTGGATCTGAGCAGTCAGGGTTCCCATGAAATGAGCGGCAATCCGGCAGTGCGGCTAGTCCCGGTGGGACGGGTAGCAGCGCTAATCTGCGGTAGCGACGGTTTCCGCGGCCTCCTCGAGTCGTTTGAGCTCCGGCCGATGCAAAAGTTTGGAGATATCGAGCAAGATGATCAGGCGGCCGCCTAATTTGCCAACTCCCGTGACATAACCGGATTCTCCATCGGCAAAGACGGAGCCGGGGGCCTCAATTTCCGAAGGCGGAATCTTCAGGACTTCGGAAGCCGAGTTGACGATCAAACCCAGCAATTTGCTATCAAGCTCGACGACTAAAATGCGGTTCTTCTTGTCCGGCTTGATTTCCGTGTGGCCGAAGCGCTTGCGCAAGTCCATCACGGGAATGATCTTCCCGCGGAGATTGATCACACCTTCGACCGTATCCGGCGCGCTGGGAACCGCGGTGATTTCCGGAACACGGACGATCTCGCGCACGGCGCCTATGCGGACGCCGTACGTTTCATTTCCGATGCGGAAACCGACGATTTGTAGGTCCTTTTCCATCGAACGATCCCGGCCTCCTCAGGAACGCGCAAGCTCGGCGTATTCGAGCTCACGTTCACGCGCGGAACTCTGGTGTCCACGACGCGGAGCAGCGGATTCCGGTTGGCGGCCGCGGCCCTGCGCGGAACGATCCAGGACAAAACGGTCCATGCTGTCCAGCAAATTGCGGGAAAGCTTGAGCATTTGTTCGGCGGCTGCGGAAAGCTCGGTGGAGCTGGATGCGGACTGCTGAACGAGCTCACGCATTTTATCCATGGCGCGAACAACAGCTTGAGCGCCGGAAGCCTGCTCTTCGACAGCCGAGTTGATTTCCTGGGTGATTTCGGTAAGGCGGCTCGTGGCTTTTGCGATTTGGGAGGAGCCGACGGACTGCTCGTTGGTGGCTGCGCCAATTTCCTGGGAGAACTTATAGACTTCAGTGACGACGTTGGAAATCTTGTGCAAGGCGGTGCCGAGTTCGTTGCCGAGGCTCAGGCCCTCTTCCACGATGCGCGTGCTGCGCTCCATGTTTTCGACGGCCTGGCGCGCTTCGCGCTGGATGCTTTGGATGAGGTCGGCGATTTCCTTGGTGGATTGGGTTGATTTTTCGGCGAGCTTGCGAACTTCGTCGGCGACGACGGCAAAGCCCAAGCCGTGTTCGCCCGCTCGGGCTGCTTCGATAGCGGCGTTCAGCGCGAGAAGGTTGGTTTGCTCCGCCAGGTCATCGATAACTTCAATGATCTTGCCAATGTCGTCGGCGCGATGGCCGAGGATGTTGATGATTTCCGCGGAAGATTGAATGGCCTTGTTCGTACGATTCAGGCCGTCGGTGGCTTTTTCCATGGTCTGGATGCCGGTGACGACTTCTTCGCGAGAACGGTTGGCGATATCAAGAAGAACCTTGGCAGTATCGGCGACACGCTGAATGGAGGTGACCATCTGATCGATGGACGCGGAGGTTTCCGCGACGCTGGAAGCCTGCACTTGGGTGTTCTTCACGACGTTCTGCACGTTGATGCTCATTTCGTGCATGGTGCTGGTGACTTCTTCGATGGCGGAGGAAGCCTGAACGCTGACCTTTGCGGATTCGTCGGCGGCGCCGGCGACTTGATTGGAACCGGCCGAAACTTGGCTCGCGGAATCGCGGGTGGTGCGAACCAGTTCCTGAAGGCCATGAGACATGCGCAGGAAGGCGTTGCCGAGCGTGTCGCGCTTGGAACGCGGCACCACTTCGATGGCCAGGTCACCTTCGGCAACGGACATCGAGACGTTGGCCATCTCCTTCAAGTACGCGACCATATTATTGAAGGTGGTGGCGAGAGCGCCGATTTCATCGTTACGATGAATATCGATGTTCTGATCGAGGTCGCCGGAATCGCCGATTTCACGCGCGACCGTAATGAGATGAGTGAGCGGCTCGCTGATGGACTTGGCGGTTTTGTAGGCGGCGCCAATGCCAAACAGGAGAGCGATGAGCGTGCCAAAAGTCGTTACGAAAAAACTGATGGAACTGGCGCGGTCTGCCGAATCGGAAATTTCCATCTGGGACTTCGTAATGTCCGTGCTGGTTTGGTCCAGGACAGCCGACGATTTTGTGAGCCAGGAAGAAGGATCTTTTTGGAGATAAAAAATCTGGAGGTCGGAGACGGTAGCGTCGCCGGAATCCACCTGATGGCGCTTGGCAAGGAGAGGCTTGGCGAAATTATCTGCCCAACTCGCTTCGGTGCTTTCTATTTGAATAAGGGCCGTCTTGACGCTATCGCTGGTCGTCTGGGCCTCGCCTCGCTTGATCAGATCGCTGATGTCGGTGAAGCCTTTGTTGACCTTCTCTTCATCGCGGGGGTCGCCGCTCAAAAGAAAAGTGTCCATGTTGTGGCGGTTCAACATGATTTGGTAGCGAACCGACTCGATGGTGTGCACATTGTCGAGCGCAGACTTGGAGTCTGCACGGGCAGAGCGTTCGCGGAAGCCGGCGCCTACGTTCACCAGGAACAAGACGACCAGGATGACCACAATCACACCGAAACCGATGTACAGCCTTTTACCGATCGTCATTGCAAAATGCCTCCGCTCCCCCGGCGACGTGGCTTGATCCAAACCACTCCTACCGTTTTTCTAAGAATCCCTAGTTGTTCGTGCCGCTGAAATCGAATTCAACGATCTGAGTGGTTTCCTGCGGAGCCGGCGCGAATTTCCATTCCTTCACCGCATCCTGGCAAGACTGAACAAGCAGCGGATGTCCGCCAATCACACGAGTGCTCTTGACGCGGCCGTCCGGCGTAATCACTACCTCAATTTTCACCTTGCCGGCGACGCTCATGCGCTTGGCTAGCTCGGGATAGGCAGGAGAGACCCTGGTTTTAACTTTGCGCTTACCCTCGTCCGTTGTTCCCGTTTGCCCGAAGCTGTACGCCGCTATCCCAAGACCGAGACCTGCGACCGCAATTGCGCGGATAGTCCCTCTCCATCCGGATCTCATGAATGCCACCCCTCCTAAGTATGGGAAAACCCCAGTTGAGGAAAGGCACGTCGGGGGCCATGGCCGGAAAGAGGTGCGATGTTAAGAACCGACGGACAGCGAGAGCTGCAAGTGACTTAGAATGAAGAGTTAGAACGATTCTTCGCGAACGCGCGCAGATCCTTCAAGTGGTGCGTGCGTCTCAGTTGCCGGGTTCGTCTTGCAGAGTGGTCTCAGGCTGAGACGAACAGCGTCAAGAAAGCGGATGGAGAGTGGTCGATTCAGCAACGCCCTTGAGAACGACGATTGACTCAGAATGAGATGGCTCGCTACGCTGGTGCGGAACGGCTAAGCTCATTTTGAGACGCGCGTCCACCCCAAACCCCTGATGCGACAAACGAAATCCAACCGGACTCCGCGGTTAACCGACCGGCTAAATAAGACTGATGCGGTGCCTCCCTCCTCGAAGCAAGCCGAAGAGCTGATGGAATTGGCGGTGGACGCCGCACAGTCGAGGCAATTGCCTGAATTCCTGGAAAGGTTTGCGGGGCGTGCAGCGCGGATGCTCAACGCGGCGTGGGGCGGAGTGGCCGTATTTCGAGGGCGGGAAACCGATCTGTACTCCGCCGGAGAGAAGGAAAGCGCGATAAACGCTGCGCTCAAGAGCTGGATTATTTCGTCCGCGCGTGAGGGCCGAACAGCAGCAGCCATCCGGCCGCTCCCGACTGGGGAGGCAACGCTTTCGGGGGAGCGTGCGGGTTCGATGAGCGCGGTGTTTGTGCCGATCAGCGCGAGCGATGGCGAACGGTTGGGCATGCTTTGCTTGCTGCGGGCGCGAAAGAGTCTGGACGCCAAAGAGAAGACGCTGTTGCATGCTTTGGCGAGCCACGCGGCGCTATCGCTCGAGAATTTCCGGCGATTTTCGCAGTTGGAGAAATCGAAGCGTCAGTGGGTCGAAGACATCGACGCGATCAGCGATTACATCGTGGTGCATGACCGCGCCTGGAAAATCGTGCGCACGAATCGTTCACTGGCCTCGCATCTCGGCGTTCCGCCGGTTGCGCTGGTTGGCGAAGCGATGAGCGGACTGCGGCAAATCGCGGAAACCGGAAGCGATCTTCCCTGCCCTTTTTGCCGCGATACGCAGCGGCCCCGCGAAGAATACGTGGCGGCGTCGGCGGAGCGCATCTTTCTGGTGTCGACGTCCAGGGCGCCCGGCGCGGCGGAAGGCGATACGCGAACGATCCACGTCCTGAAGGACATCACGGACAGGCGGGAAGCGGAACGGCGTTATCGCGAGCTCTTCGACAGCATTCAGGAAGGGCTTTTCTTCGCGACGCCTGATGGACGATTTTTGGATGTGAACGACGCCATGGTTCGAATGCTGGGCTACGCGTCACGCGAGGAGATGTTGCGGGCGGACGTGAGCCCCCACCTTTATCCGGCACCGGAAGCGCGTGAGCGATTCTTGCAGGCGCTGGCAGAGCGCGGCGTTCTGCGCAACTATGAGGAGACACTGAGGAGGAAAGACGGGGCGCTGCTGCATACATTGCAAAACATTACGGCGGTGAAAGACGCGCACGGGCGCATCGCCCAGATACGCGGTTTGATGCTGGATGTGACGGAGCAAAAGTCGTTTCAGTCGCAATTGCAGCGCGAACGCGACTTTAACCAAAAAATTCTAAACACCACGCAGAGCATGATTCTGGTGCTGGATACAGCGGGGTTGATCAGCTATGCGAACCGGCGGTGCTATGAAGCGGGCTACCGCGAGGACGAATTGATCGGGCACCGGCTTGTCGATTGGGTGGAGCCTTCTCATCAAAAGGATTTCGAGGCGGCACTGGAAACAACGGCGAACGGACAGCAGGTGGAGAATCTGGAACTGCAAGTGAGGCGCAGCGACGGATCGATGGGACATTTTTCCATCAGTCTGAGTCCGATGCGCGACGAGCAGAGCGCGGTGAACAGCGTGGTCGTGGTGATGACCGACATCACGGATGCAGTGCTGCTGCAAGCGAAGCTGGCGCACTCGGAAAGAATGGCTACCATCGGACGTCTGGTTTCCGGCGTGGCGCATGAAGTGAATAATCCGCTGGCGGCAATCCTTGGCTTCACGGACCTGCTGCTGGAGAATCCAGACGTTCCGGTTTCGGCGCGGGAAGATTTGCAGATTATCTTGCAAGAGACGCAGCGCACGAAGGATATCGTGCAGGATTTGCTGAGTTTCGCAAGACAGCGGCCCGTGCAGCGCGAAGCAGTGCAGGTGAACACCGTGCTGCGGCAAACGATTAAGCTGCGAAGTTACGATTTTGCGAGCCATGGCGTCGAAGTGACGGAAGAGTTCGACGAAACGCTTGCTCCGGCGCTTGGCGACGCCCAGCAGCTGCAGCAAGTGTTTTTGAATATTCTGAATAACGCTTACGACGCCGTGCAAGAATCGGGGCGGCGCGGACGAATTGCGATTCGCACGGAGCGGGGCGGCAATAGCGTACAAGTGGTGGTCACGGATAACGGCACCGGCATCGCTGATCCACAACATATTTTCGATCCGTTTTACACGACGAAACAGCCGGGCAAGGGCACGGGCCTTGGGCTGAGCATCTGTTATGGGATTGTTCGAGCGCACGGCGGCGAGATTCAGTGCTGGAACAATGCCGAAAGCGACGGAAGTACTTTTGTCGTACGCATTCCCATCGCAGCGGAGATGCCCGCCATGGCTGCCAAAGAGGCCGGACGATGACCCTCGAAGCCACGGTTAGCCAGACTGCCCCGATTCTTTTGATTGAAGACGAACCGTCGGTGATTGCTTTCTTGAAAGCGGCGCTCGAACGGAAAGGATACTCTGTTGTGAACGCGTCGTCGGGAGCCGAAGGGCTCAAGCAGCTCGCCGGGGGGCGGTATAGTGGAGTGATATCTGACATCCGCATGCCAGGAGCGGTGAACGGCGCGGAAGTTCACGCTTGGATCCAGAAAAACCGGCCCGAGCTTGGAACGAGAATTATTCTTATTAGTGGAGACACCGCCAACAGCGAAACGCAGGAGCTGCTGGCGCGCAGCGGGACGCCTTGCATCGAGAAACCGTTCCGTGTACACCAATTAATATCAATCGTGGAGAAAACATTTGGGAAGCCATGAGTGACGAATTGAAAATACGTTTGCTGGTCGTGGATGACGAGCAGAGCATCCGCAAACTGTGCATGACCATTGGCAGTACGCTGGGGTACTCCTGCACGGAAGCGGAGAGCGCGGAAGCCGCGCTGGCGAAATTGGACGCCGATGCTCCGGATCTCATCCTCACCGATTTGAAGCTTCCCACACTTTCGGGCGTGGGACTGCTGAAGCAGGCAAAATTGGTTTTGCCGCGGGCGGAAATCGCGATTATGACCGGGCACGGCTCCATCGAATCCGCCGTGGACGCGATGAAATTGGGCGCGTATGACTACATCGAAAAACCCTTCCGCGTCGAAAAGATGCGTTTGTTGCTGCAGCGAATGGCGGAAAAAGTCAGGCTGGTCACGGAAAATGAGTTTTTGCGTGAACGGGTCAGCACCGAGGATAATCTCGATGGAATCATCGGTACATCCGCGAACATCCAGGATGTGCTGCGGATGGTTTCGCGGCTGAAGGACACGCGCACGCCGGTATTGATTTCCGGCGAAAGCGGGACGGGCAAGGAACTCGTGGCGCGTGCCATTCATTTCCGCGGAGCGCTTGCGCAGACACCGTTTGTCGCGGTGGATTGCGGTTCGCTGGTGCCGACGCTTATGGAGAGCGAACTTTTCGGCTACGAAAAAGGCGCCTTCACAGGAGCCATGAAAACGAAAGCCGGGCTCTTCCAAGCGGCCAACGGCGGAACGATCTTCCTGGACGAGATTGGTGAGCTGCCGCTCGAGATGCAGGCCAAACTTTTGCGAGTGCTGCAAGAGAAGGAAGTCCGGCCCGTCGGGAGCAATGAGAAAGTGAACGTGGATGTACGCGTGATCGCGGCGACGAACCGCGACCTCGAAGCAGCCTATCGCGAAGGAACTTTCCGAAAGGATCTTTATTTCAGATTGAATGTCGTGACCGTGCATCTGCCGCCGCTGCGGGACCGCCGCTCAGACATTCCCATGCTCGTGCATCATTTCCTGGATCGCTATGCGCCGGATTCTCACCTGCAAGTGACGCCCGCGGCGATGAAAAGCCTCTTGAACTATGAGTGGCCGGGAAATATCCGCGAATTGGAAAACTGCATTGCTCGAGCGATTACTCTGGGTGACCGGCTGGTGATCGACGTGATCGATCTTCCCCCATCGATTCGCAGCGAGCACACGGAAGGCTCCGGCGTCACGATTCAAGATGCAACGTCGCTCTCCACAACGGCTCTCGCCGAAATGGAGAAAATGACGATTCTGCGAGTGTTCGAGCAAGCAAATGGAGACAAAGCACTTGCGGGACGCATGCTGGGAATCAGCCGTGCAACGCTCTACCGTAAGCTGAAGCGCTACAACATCCCCCTAAGATCCGACCCGGAAGAATTCCCAGAAGAAGCCGCACATCACGCGGAATGACGTCTCAAGCGCAGCAACGAGACGCAAATGCAGGGGTGAGCTGAGACAGGAGCGTTTCAGCGTGAGACAGATGAGCCATCCTGCACCGACGGGAAAAATCTAAGCCTTTCCCTTTCTTAGCTTTCCGAGCCTCTACCATTTCGGCCCCTTTGGCGGGCAGCGTGCATCTCTATCGCGGGGACGTTGTGTCCTTTTGCGGACGCTCGTGTGCCAGAGCGCAACGGACACGCGAACCTCGCAGGGTGATTTGAGAGGCGAAGTGAGACAACCCAATGAAGCGACGGTCGCCGCGAGCGAGGAAGGCTGCGCGGAGCGGTTGGCGCGCTTCTTCCCACGCGCCACTCCTGTACGAGTCCCCGTGCAAATCACGGCGCTGCGAGCCGGAAATGCACGTTTGCGGGAAGCGACGGTTTTAGAGTTTGGCGGCCTGGAACATGCGATTTTTCTCTCAAGTTTGCCACTGGAGTTTGATGACCGCGTGCGCATAGAACGCGATCGGAACGGATGCACGGCAGAAGCGACCGTAATTGCCGTGCAATATCATGAAGGACATAAAGCGGTGGCCGTCCGGTTCTTACAGGGGCCCTGCGCGTGGGTGACACAGCCGTGAACAAAACGACTACAACACTCAACATCCCGACGCCTGCGAAGCCGGTGAACCCTCGCCAGGCAAAGTGGGCAGAGGATCGTTCGGTTTTCCCTATTTATCTGGCGCTGGCGAAGCAGCTCGAAATCGAAATTCCCTTCCCTGCGGAAAAAAGGAATCTGCCGGAAAAGCCCGACATCGAGTTGTTTGACGAAGTCGAGAGCTGGCTGGACGAGATGGACCAGCGCGTCGCGGTGCATGAGTTGCGCAAGCTGCTGCAAACGACGACGCTGAACGCAAACGAAAACAGCTTGTGCGCCCTGATTCATCGCCAACTCAAGAAATCTTCGAAAACAAACGTCGACCGCGACAAGATCGATTTCTTACTGGTGCAATACTTCGCGCTTTGCGCCCCTCCGAAGATTTACCACAAGCAGATCGAGCCGCTCGACGTCGCGCAGGTCATGAAACCGGTGCTGGGCGATGTGCCCGCGTCCCATCTGGAGTGGTGCGAACCGCTCGAAGACATGATCGATACGCTGGGAACATTCCGCAGCCTGCGGGACATCCTAAAGACGAATTTCATCGAGCAGGGACGCAAAGTGAAGGAGACTGCGGGCGGGATGTTCTATGATCCCGCGGCATTGCTGGCTTTTGTTCGGTTCAATTTTCTTTTGCGGCGGACGTTCATCGAATTGATGCATGCCGACCTGATTGCCATTCGCTCTGGTCTGGCGCAACTCGAAACGGCCGCGGTGAAGACAATCGACTGCCAGCACTTCGGGCTCACCGCCTCGGAGCCTCTGGCGAAAATTCGTGACATCGCCGACGAGTGGAAGCAGCCATTTCAGAAGGAATACACGGAACGCTCAGTGAATCAGACCTTCGAAAAGTTGCTTGGCCTGCGCGCGGACGTGGAACGGGCATTCGCAAAGATCGCGCCGAAAGCACCAGAAAAAACCGGTTCCACGGCAAAAACTACGGGATCTCGCGCGTCGGAATCTTCGAACGATGTGAGACGCCCCGCGGGAGCGGCCGAAGCGGCACCACGCGCCGCAGAGAAACCTGCCGCAGCGGGCGCCTCCAAGGCCACAGGCACCCCGTCGCTCGATTTTGATTCCTGCCTCGAGAAAATCTGGGAACAGTTGATTGCCACGCCGCCAACGCGCGGACGTTCTATGACCACAGTGAAAATCGGCGCTGCGCGCATATTGATGTCCTCGTGGGAAGTAACCGCATTCGTGAGCGAGGATGGACCGTCGGCGGAGGATCTGCGACGAGCAGTGGTGGCGCGGGCGATGGTGACAGCCGCGGTGGAATCCGCAAAAGAAACCGGAAATGCCACGTCCATGGACAAGGCTCTCTCGATCGCGCGAATAGAAGTTTCGCGCCTTCAGGAACGAGTGGACATCGCCAAACAGGCGAAAGATACGGAAGCGGCAGTGAACCTGGGAATAAGCACGAAACGTCTACTCTCGGCGCTCGACGAGGCCGAAAAGCTTTAGGAGTTCAGATTCTTCTCGGGTGATGCCGAGCAATTACCCTGGGAGCGGGGCCTCAGTGCGAAACGCTAGCGTATTGATCCTAACCGACGAACCGGAATTCGCACGGCTCCTGACCGCTTGCTGGCAAGCGGAGCGGCAAGCTCCGGGGATTACCGTCCTCAACAGCGAACTCTGGAAAAACCGTGAAGGGGCATCCCACGACCTCGTCGTGGTCGGGCCTGTGCTCGATGGCAAATTGCCCGGCGTCTTGCGTTCCTTTGAACCGACCGCAGCGGTGATTCTCTGCGTGCCGGCGGATTCCCAGGAGCTGGGGCAATTGCGCTCGCGGTATCCGCGTCTGGTTCACATCCCTTTGCGGGAAGATTGGGCGCAAACGCTGTTGCTGGTCGCCGGAGAATCGTTGCGGCGTGCAGAAGCACAACGTGTATCGAAGCAAGCCGAGCGGCGCGCGGCAAAGAACGAACATCACGCCACGCTGGGCCGCTACATGATGGACATGAAGCACAGCGTCAACAATGCGCTGACTTCAATGCTCGGCAACGCGGAACTCTTGCTTTTGGAACCCGGCCAGCTTTCTTCCCAGTCCCTCGCACAAATCAAGACGATTCACAGCATGGCGCTGCGGATCAACGAGATCATGCAAAGATTCTCATCGCTGGCGAGCGAGATGCGGGAAGCTGAGAATGCATCTCAAGCTGAGACGGAAGCGGAGCCAACCTCTCCAGCAGGGCGTCGCTGAGCAGGCGGAATAAGTCTGCAACTCCTTAATAAATAAGCCCTTACAAAATAAGGACATGGCCTCGCACGGAATCGCGAGCCTGGCTGCTGACGTGCACCTTTGGTCTGCGGAGAATTATGGGGAGATGTCGATGCTGCAGAAAAAAGTACTCATCGTCGATGACTCACCCTCACAAGTGAAGCTGATCGAGGGCTTTCTCGAACACGAGGGCTATCGCCTGGTGGGCGTAAACGACCCGGAACGGGTGGAAGAAGCGATTGCCATCGAGCGGCCCAGCCTGATTTTGCTGGACGTGGTTATGCCTAAGCGCAATGGCTTTCAGGTTTGCCGGGAGTTGAAGAACAACTCGGACTACAACGCCATCCCGGTGATTCTCGTGACGTCAAAGAACACGGAAAGCGATAGGTTTTGGGGTCAGCAGCAGGGCGCGGACGGATATGTGACCAAGCCTTTCACGAGGGAAGAGTTGCTGCGGGCCGTGCGGCGATTTGCATAGGGATGATTCGAGGATGAATCGGCAATGAGCGAAGACTTTCACCTGGTACCGCTTCCCGCGGATGCGGACGATCTGCTTGAAGCGCTCGGGCCTATGGAAGAGCGGCTGCCGGAATCGCAGTACTGCGTTTTTCGGAGCGGACGTGAACGGTTCTGCTTGCCGGTGCTGGACGTCGAGGAAGTCCTGGATTGGCCGCTATTGACCAAGCTGCCCCTTGGCCCGGCATATCTGGCGGGCATTTTCAATTTGCGCGGCTCGATAGTGCCGCTGATCGACATCGCCATTACGGAAGGGCGGCGGCCGGGGCTGCTGCCAAAGCACGTGGTCGTTGCTTCGCTACGCGGCGAGGGTACGCACGACGACTTGCGGATTGGGATTGCAGCGGACGAAGTAATCGGGACGTATTCGGTGAATGCAGAGGATTTGCTGGAGCAAGCTCCGGAAAATGTACCCCATTGCACCGGAATGCTCCGGCATGACGACCGCCTGGCGCTGATTATCGACCTTAGGAGAATGCTCGAAGTTTTCCCCGGGCCGAGCATTTGATGTTGCACGGGTAAGTTTGCGTGTGCCTCACCGTATGCGGATAGGGGCCACAGCAGTAAGGATTTGGAGGAAGGCATGAAATCGCGACTGAGTTCCACAATTTGGACGCTAGTCCTGGCGAACGGCATCGTCCTTTTCGCTGTGCTGGGCCTGGCTTACAGCGCCGGACGGCAATCCGGCGGAGCGTCCTTGTTCGACTTCGGTGCTTTGCCGAGCGGGGCGAGCGGCTCCGTAATGCTGGCGGTATTGCTGGCAGTCGGCATGGCCATTTTCCTGGCATGGCGCCTGGGAAACCGGTTGCTGACGCCGGTGCAAGAGCTGGCACAGTTTTCGGAGCGCATTGCCGCGGGTGATCCGCGCGCCCGCGTGGAAATCAACACGGGCGACGAGCTTGCATACATCGCGGAGAATTTGAATCGCGCGGTGACCAAGGTCTCCAAGGCGACCAGCAATCAGGATGCGAATGACGCGCTGCAGCGCAGCATCACGGAATTGCTTACGGTCATCAACCAAGTGGCGCGCGGCGACTTGACGCTGCGTGGAAAAGTTACCAACGACGCGCTCGGCAACGTCGCGGATTCCATCAACTACATGCTCGACAACTTTACCAAAGTTCTTGAGCGCGTTCGAAAAGCGGCTATGGAAGTGACGGCGTGCTCGAACAACATTCTTGTGGCAGCCGACGAGATGCAGGCTGGCGCGACGCAGCAGGATCAGGAAATCACTAATACGTCTAGCGCCGTGGAAGAGCTGACGGTTTCGATGAAACAGGTATCCAACAACGCGGAAGCAAGCGCGGAAGCGGCTCGCCGCGCTCTGGATGCCGCCGAGCAGGGCAACCGCGCCGTTCGCGACACGCTGGAAGGCATGCAGCGCATTCGGGCGTCGGTGCAGGCTACGGCGAAGAAGATCAAGTCGTTGGGCGATCGGTCTCTGGAAATTTCTGAAATCATCAACGTCATCAACGACATTACGGAGCAGACCAACTTGCTGGCGTTGAACGCGGCCATCGAGGCGGCGCGCGCGGGAGAAGCAGGACGCGGCTTCGCTGTGGTCGCGGACGAAGTTCGCAAACTCGCCGAACACAGCCGAAGTGCAACGAAGGATATCGCGGCATTGATCAAGGCCATTCAGGCGGAGACAAACGAAGCCGTGGTGGTCATGGAAGAAGGCACAAAGGAAGTGGAAAGCGGCGCAACGCTGGCCGATCAAGCCGGGCGCGCGCTGGATGCCATTTCGAACGTCGTGCGCCAGTCGGCGGAATTGGTTCAAGAAATTTCGCTCGCTTCCAAACAACAGGTGCGCGGCACAGAAGGTGTGGCGCATGCGATGCAGATTATTTCGAGCATTACTCGGCAGACGTCTCAAGGCACTCGCGGTACCGTCGCGACGGTCAGCCAGCTCGTGAAACTTTCCGATCAATTGAACGAAGCGCTTGCACAGTTCCGTGCGACGTCGAAATCCGGCAATACTTTGGAAGATTCCGAGCGGCCCGTCCCAGCCGGCGCTCTGCGGTAAGCAGTGACTTTCTGCTCAGGCAAGAGGCCGGAGCCAAAGCGGGACTGGAATGAACGAACGGCAGGGACCGGGACACGGTCTTAGTGAACACGAATTGAGCGAGATCCGCATGCTGATCGAAGAGCGGACAGGCATCTGCTTCGATGAATCGCGCGAACGGTTTTTCTCCGGACGCGTGAAAGAGCACTTGCGCGTCAAGGGCATGGATCGCGGGACGGATTTGCTGCGCGCGATACGCAAATCGAATGTGGAGTACGAGGCTCTGCTCGAAGGCCTGCTGACCCAGGAAACCAGTTTCTTCCGGTATCCGAGTGTTTACCAGGCGTTCGAGAAGCGAGTTCTGCCGGAACTGCATGTCAAAAAGTTTTGGAAAAACCCTCGAACCTTGCGTATCTGGAGCGCGGGCTGTTCGACCGGCGAGGAACCTTATTCCATCGCGATCACCATCGCCGATTCTCTTTCTTTCTCCGATTCGTGGAACGTCGAGATTCTGGCAACGGATGTCGGGCGGCACGCTTTGAAGCACGCGGAACGTGGCGTGTACGCAGGGCGAAGCTTAGGCAGCGTTAGCCCACAGCAATTGGGGACGCACTTCTCGCCAACGCATGATGGGCAACAAGTGAAGCCGAAACTGCGAAAACTTGTGACGTTCGCACAAATGAATCTGGCGTCAGCGGTTTACGTCGGCCGGATGGACATGATTTTCTGCATGAACGTGTTGATTTATTTCACGGAGGAGCGGCGCCGCACCCTGGTGCAACGTTTCTACGACACGCTCGAGCCGGGCGGCTACCTGTTTCTGGGCCATTCGGAATCCATCTCGAAGATGCCGGTGAAGTTTCAAGCTATCGTGCTGAATGACTGCATTCTGTACCGCAAACCAACGGCGGAAGAGCTGCAAAAGCCGGAACTCGTAACGGAGGGACGCGCGTGAGCATGCCGGACCGCGAAGCCGTCGAGATGTTCCTTCAAGAAGCGTCGGAACACCTGCAGTATTTGCGGGAATATGTCAGCGTGTTGCAGGAGATTTCGCCGCGGCACGAAGATCTCGAGCGGCTTTATATTTCGGCGCATACCCTGAGCGGGACCTCGGCGAGTTATGGCTTTCCGCGCTTTTCCGAGATTGCGGCGAAACTCGCGCACGTATTCCAGTACGCGCTGAACGCGACGCTAGGCGACGATTTGCATGGTCCGCTCACGGAATTCCTATCCGACGGCATTTCCGTGCTGGAAACGGATCTTCTGGAGATCAGTGATACGGGCAAAGAAAGTCTCGATGATATCGCCGCGTTCAAGGAACGCTATCGCTTTGCATTTCCAACGGAACCGCCTCCGCTGAATTATCCGCAATCGCAGGCCTACGCGGAGCCGGCGAAAGCGTCCGCGCATGAAACGGTGGTAGCAGCCGCAACCGGCTCCTACTTCGACGCACTTCCCTCGGACGACGAAGTGCCCGGGGAGATATTGGAGTTCTTTCAGCCGGAAGCCGAAGAACATTTGCAGGTTGTGAGCGATTGCCTGATTTCACTGGAGGGCAACAACAACCCGGAAGAGATCAACAAGCTGTTCCGCGCGATTCACACCGTCAAGGGATCCGCCGCGCAAGTAGGACTGAAGCGGTTAGGAGCGATTGCCCACCGCGTGGAAGATTTGATCGGCCGCTTGCGCGATGGCGAGCTCGAGCCATCACCCGCGGTCGTGGACATTTGCCTCGAATCGGTCGATGTATTGAAAAAAACGCTGCATCGGCAGTGGGCCGACGAAAAGAGCATGCGCGCGGGCGTGGATTCCCTGCTCGGACGAATTGCGGAATTCGCGCCAATCGAAGTGGAAGACTCGGAAACTGTCGCCGCGCCTGCTGGCAGCGAAGCCATTCATTCCGAAACGCCGGAAGCGGCCGCTCCCGTTGTCGCCAATAAAAAGACAGCCAAGGCCGCGAGCCCTGTAGCGGCGGCGGCAAAGTCCGTGCGTATTGCATTGTCGCGGCTTGATCGCATGATGAATACCGTCGGCGAGTTGGTGATCAACCGTACTCGGATGGTCGGGCGCGTGGCGGAACTGGAGAAGCTGGTCGACACGCTGAGCTTTTCGAAGGAACGCCTGCAAGGAAAAGTCGGGGAGTTCCAGGAGAAGTACGAGTTTAACCGCATCAGTTCTTCACGGCCCGCGGGGCCGTGGAGCCCGTCCACGGCTCGCCAAACGCTTACAAACGCGGCCTCTGGCGATACATCGTTCTGGTCCGAGTTCAGTGAACTGGAAATGGACCGCTACGATGATTTCAACATTCTTTCGCGGTCCATGGCGGAAATCTCGGCGGACGTGAATGAAGTGCTTTCGCAGCTCGAGGGATTCATCGGGCGCGTCGAAGGTGATATCGACGAATTCACAAAACTCGCGCACCACCTGCAAGATGAAATCACCGCGGCCCGCATGGTGCCGATCGGGACGCTCTATTCGAGGCTTTCGCGCGCTGTGCGCGACGCGGCAAAATCGGCCGCCAAACAAGTTGATCTCGATCTTTCCGGCAGCGAGACGGAACTCGATAACAACATCATTCAACAGATTTCCGACCCTCTGGTACACCTGGTACGCAATTCGGTGGCGCATGGAATCGAGCGCCCCGAGGATCGCATCGCGGCAGGAAAACCGGAACTGGGCAAAGTTTCGTTGCGCGCCTATCATCGCGGCAATCACATTTACATCGAAGTGGAAGACGACGGCCGTGGTATCGATTACGAGCGCGTGAAGCAGAGCGCGATCGAGCGCGGCCTGGTTTCACCGGAAACCGCGGACCGCCTCACCGAACGTGACCTGCGCGAAATGCTATTCCATCCGGGCTTCACCACGGCGCCGGTTAAGACGGAACTGGCAGGCCGGGGTGTGGGCCTCGACGTCGTGCGCGCAAATCTGAATGCTCTCAACGGCGAAATCGACATTCAAAGCGTCAGCGGACAAGGCACCAAATTTACTCTGAAAGTGCCGCTGACTCTGATCATCTCGCCCGCGCTCTTTGTGCGCTGTGGAGTGACCAACTTCGCGTTGCCACTTGCCGTCGTGGAAGAAATTCGCCGCCTGCGCGCGGATGAAATTGAGGATGTTGGCGGAAAACTTCTCACCAAGGTTCGCGACGTGGTGACCGAAGTCGTCCGGCTGGACACTTATTTGGGCCTACCGCCGCTCGAGCCGATCAATGGCTACTTCCGCATGGTCGTTGCCAATGCGGGTAACCGCCAGATTGGCCTCGTCGTGGAAGAAGTGCTCGGCAAAGACGAAATCGTCATCAAGAACCTCGGCGAATATTTGCGCCGCGTGAAACTATTCCCCGGCACCACGATCGCGCCCGATGGCAGCCTGATTCTGCTGATCGATTTGAACCGTATGGTCGCGAACGAGCCGTCGGACCGCCGTCCTTTGCAAGCCAGCGCCAGCGCCGCACGCATCTTCGCACCGGGCTCGGCGGCCGTGGCCCGCGGAACGATTCCGGCCGAAGCCATCGATCGTGTCGAGCAGGAGCGTCTGATCGTCGTCGCGGACGATTCCATCAGCGTACGCAAATTCGTTGGGCGCATGCTGGAGAAGAACGGCTATCGCGTGAAGCTCGCCGCCGACGGCATGGAAGCGGCCGAACTGGTGACGCAACACGGCTGCCACCTGGTGATCACCGACCTGGAGATGCCGCGCATGACGGGCTACGAGCTTATGGTGCAGTTGCGGCAGAGCCCCACGACGCGCCGAATTCCGGTAATGGTCGTTACATCGCGCGCCGGTGCGAAACATAGGGACCGCGCGATGAAAGAAGGCGCGGCCGCCTTCCTGACCAAACCCGTGCAGGAAGATCAGCTGATTGCAGCGGTGGAACAACTTATGGGAACGGAGGCGCGACCAACGATACCGGTTGCGTAATCGTCCATGGCCACCAGCGCAAACAAGAAATTTCGCGTACTCATCGTGGACGATTCCGCGTTCATGCGGAAGGTGCTGGAGACAATTTTCAATGCGGACGACCAGTTGCAAGTGGCCGGCCACGCGAAGGATGGGCGCGAAGCCGTCGCCCTCGCCGAATCTCTTAAGCCCGACGTCATCACCATGGACATCAACATGCCGCACGTCGATGGTTTGCAAGCTACAGCGCAGATTATGACCACGAATCCCCGGCCGATCGTGATCGTCAGCTCTGAATCGCGCGAAGGGGCCGCAAGCACGCTGAAAGCTCTGGAACTAGGAGCGATTGAGTTTGTGGCCAAGCCGTCGAGCGGAATCGATCTCGACATGCAGAGCGTGAAAGACGATCTGCTGCGCAAAGTGCGGATGGCGGCAAAAGTGCGCGTCGTGCGCACGGCCTCACGTCTCGCTTCCACCGTTCAGAAATCGAACGGTACCTCGCAAACGGCACCTCCGCCACCCATTGCGCCTCGTCCTGCTGCCAATTCGGGCCTCGATCAACGATTCCCCGTTGTCGTGTTGGCCGCTTCGACAGGGGGCCCTGCGACGGTCATGCGCCTTGCTCCGGGCTTCACGCGCGATTTCCCAGCTGCGGTGATTTTGGTACAGCACATGCCTGCCTCTTTCACTACGCAATATGCGACGCAGCTTGCCGAGTTCACCGGCATTCGCGTCAAGGAAGCGGAACCCAACGAGACCCTTCAGCCCGGCACGTTCTACATTTGTCCCGGCGGCCATCACTTGCGAGTGACCCCCACGGGACGCATCCAGTTGGACGGCTCGAGCGGCCGCATCAACGGCTACCTGCCAAACATTGACGCGACGATGGAATCCGTCGCCTCGTTCGCAGGCGCCATGAGCATCGGTGCGATTCTCACTGGAATGGGCAATGACGGAGCCAGCGGCGCAAAAGCCATCAAAGCGGCTGGCGGCTTAGTTCTCGCCCAGGACGAAGCGACGTGCGTCATCTTTGGCATGCCCGCGGAAGCCATAAAGGTCGGCGCAGTGGATCAGGTTCTGGGTATCGATGATATTTATCCAGCCATCGAGAAGCGAGTGATCGGGATTTGCCGTTCCACTCCCGTGGGAGTCCGCTGATGCATGTGGCCACCCCGCCTGCTAAACTCCACGCCGCGCGCACCGAGCAGATCATTCTGTTCCGCGTGTCCGGCCAGCTATTTGCTGTGTCCTCCGCATCCGTGCAAGAAGTCCGCAGTGTGGACAGCCTTTCGGGAGCTGCCATAGAAATCAATCAGCCCACTCTCCGCAAGGTGCGCCACGTGCTACGGCGAGGCGATAAGGCTCTCTACGTCATAAACGCCGCCGTGCACTTTGGTTTGCCGGCTTCCTCGGCCAGCCTTGTTTTTGTGTTGAGAAAAACGCGAACCGCGTTGCTCGTGGACGGCATGGAGAAAATGGCGACCATGACGCGATTGCAGGCACTTCCACTTGCCTATTGCGACGAAGAACGCCAGTGGTACCGCGGATTGACGGCTCTCGATCAAAATGTGATCCCGGTGGTTAACCCTGAAGGGTTCCTGACTTCTGACGAATTCGCCCTGCTCGATGCTTCGTTGCTTCCTCTCGAAGTGCCCGAGGAAAATGCGAATGCCGATTCGGAGTTGCCGCAATGACACAGAGCGCCGAACTCGGTTCTCAATCATTCGTGCTGTTGCGACTCGGCGAACGCCGCTTTGCCGTGGTGGCTACCCAAATTTCAGAGCTTGTGGCTCCAAGCCGCATTTTTCGGTTTCCTCATCGAACCCCAAGACTCGAAGGAGTGATTCTCCGGCGCGGCCGCATCGTTCCGGTGTGCGACGTTGCCGAAACTCTCCTCGGAAGAGGACTCAGTTCGCGGCGCTTTTATCTTATTGCCGTGCGACATTACGGAGAAAAATCCGAGTGGGTAGCTCTACCCGTAACTGGCGATTGCGAACTGATTGCCGCGGAGATGACCGGGTCGGGGGAAGCGGACGCTCCTCACGTCGCCGGTTGGATTTCGCACAATGGCGAAGTGATTGAAGTGCTGAATCTGGACGCACTGACGCCAGGCGGGGCCGGCCTGTCCGCTTCCCTCGCGCCTGCCGTTCTTCTCGAGGCCAGTCCATGATGCCTCCGGGACGCGGTCCAAAAATTCTATTGATCGACAGCAACGTGTATTTCGCGAAACGGCTGTGCGACGCCCTGAAGCGCGAAGGCTTCGAAGTCGTGTCGAGCACGCAGGCCACCTACGCTCTGACCACTCTCGAATACGATGCTCCCGCCGCCATTCTTTGCTCGACCAACATGCGCGAGATGGGCGCCCTCGAGATTGCGAGAATCATTCATGCGGACCCCAAGAACGCTTCGCTCCAAATCATCGCGCTCGGCGACGGCAGCCAACGCGCGCTGATGGAAGCATTTCAAGCAGGCTGCGATGACTACATCGACCGGCAAAGCGCGCCGGCGGCTATTGCCTCGCATGTCAAAAGCATCATCGTCAGCAGAGCAGAGGGCTTTCAACCCACGCAAATGCTTACGCAGTCGGACACCAGCCTCAGCGGCAACTTGACGCACCACGACCTTACGGGCGTCATGCAAATGCTCGGCCATGCGCGCCAGACCGGCGCGCTGCACATCAATGCAGGCGAAACCGATGCCGTGCTCTTCTTTGATGCCGGAGAAATCACCCATGCAGAATGCGGCAGCCTGTTCGGCGACGAAGCGGTGATTCACATTCTAAAGAGCTGCGTGCAGGGCGCCTCCGGCGTATATAAGTTTGCTTATGGGACGACTTCACCGCAGCGCACCGTGTTGCGGTCGGCGACTGATCTGATGCTCGATGCCATGCGCGAGTACGATGAAGGAGCGCGCGACATGGCGGACAAGGAAGCGCTATGAGCGAGGCGATGACTCTTCCACCGCTGGGCGAAACAGAAACGAAGCGGATACCGACGGTCTATTTCATCGATGACAGCGCAACCATGCGCGAAGTGATCAAGATCGCTTTCCGCCGCGAGAGCATTAACGTGATCACATGCGCCGACGCCGCATCCGCGCTGGCCCAGTTTGAACAGAACAAGCCCGACGTCGTGATCACCGATGTGATTATGCCCGATCAGGACGGCTATTCCGTATGCAGCCAGATCAAGCAGCATCCGGATTACGGCAACACTCCAGTCGTGCTTATGTCCGGCGTCGTGAACAAGACCGTCGCAGACAAAGCTGTCGCGGTGAAAGCCGACGAACTGATTCGCAAACCCTTTCAGCCGCAGGAACTGATTGGACGCGTCAAAAGTTTGCTGGAGCCGAAGCGAGCGCCAGACGCACCCATTGCCGAACGCCCCGCCGCGACGAATGCTCTCAATAGTCTGTTCGCGCCGCCGCGGCCGGTTGCTCCTCCGCCCTCGCTTGGAGACCAGCGGACACCAGAATCCATTTGGCCACGCGCTCTTGCCGAAGCCTTTACAGCGCCGCGGCCAGTTGACGGACCTGCCTCTCAACAGAATTTGCAGCAACCGGGTGCACCGTATAACCGGCCGGCTCCTACCGCCTCTGACATACAAAAACTTCGCGCGGAAATCGCCCGTCTCGATTTGCTCGTCAAGAAACTGCAAACCGAAATGCAGATCGAGCGGCAGTACACGCAAGCGCTCGAGCTGCAGATACAAACGCTTACGCGGGTAGACTAAGTGCAGCAGTGAAGTTACTTTTACGTTAGTTTTGGCAATCCGCGAAGTTGACGCTGGAAAGCTAATTCGGTAGCTTCGCTCTTTGCTCTTCGAGTATCCATTCTCTGAACTGGGGGCTTTCATGAATGGAAAGAGCAGTTCACCAATATCGCGGCGTGAGTTTGCGCGCCGTGCCGCCATCGTTTCTGCTGTGTCCTTGGTGCCGCCAAGTGCCAAGACGATGTATCCCTCCGTCGAAAAGACCGCGCCACAACAGCCGTCGGGCACACCCCCGTTGTCGCCAGAAAGCCAGGCAGATGCAGAAGCTCGCTATCAGACAATTCTTGCCGTCTATGGTTCTCGATTCTCCGACGCACAGAAACCGGAACTACGCCGGCTATGTTTCGCTGCGCAACCTTCTCTCGACCACGTGCGCGCCTCTGAAATTCAAAACGGCGACGCGCCTGCGTTGTTTTTGAAGCCATTGGTCGAAAGAGAGAAGAAGCCCGAATCAGCTGCGATCTCTCACGCCTCCAGTACGTCCGCGAAGAAGCCGTGAGGGCTACCTCTGATGCCTGCCGAAGAAATCTTCTATCTGCCGTTAAGCGAACTCGCCAAGCGCATTGAAGCAAAGAAACTTTCGCCAGTCGAGCTGACACAAATCTACCTCGACCGCAGCACGAAGTTGGGTCCGCGCTTCAACGCTTACGCACGCTTGACGCCTGAAATCGCCCTGGAACAAGCAAAAGCCGCCGAGAAGGAAATTCAGCACGGCCACTACCGTGGTCCTCTGCACGGCATTCCCTATGCTGCGAAAGACTTGTTAGCCGTCAACGGCATTCCGACGACATGGGGAGCAAAGCCCTATGCGGATCAAGTTTTCCAGTACAACGCGACCGTCATCGAGCACTTGAATCGAGTCGGAGCAATTCTCATCGGAAAAGCATCGATGATCGAACTGGCCGGTGGAATGGGTTACCGATTTGCTTCTGCCTCGTTGCAGGGTGCCGCGAAAAATCCCTGGGACACGAAGTGTTGGACGGGCGGCTCTTCGTCGGGCTCCGCGGCTATCGTTGCCGCCGGGCTCGCGGCATTTTCCATCGGAACTGAAACCTGGGGCTCGCTCGTTTGTCCTTCCGCGTTCTGCGGTGTCAGCGGCCTGCGTCCCACTTACGGGCGCGTGAGCCGTTATGGCACGATGGCACTTGCGCCTTCAATGGACAAAATCGGCCCCATCACGCGCACCGCGGAAGACTGCGCGCGCGTTTTCGCCGCGATTGCGGGTCACGATCCCCAAGACCGCAGCACACTTCCCATAGACAAGGCGGCCTTCACCTATTCTCCGTCTTTGGATCTCAAGGTGCGTCCATTGAAAGTCGGCTGGCTCACGAACGCGTGGAAACAATTGGATTCGGGTGTGGCGAAGACCCTACTTGCTACCGAGAAAGTCGTGCGGAAACTCTTCGCTGGCACGCGAGCAGCGGCGCTCCCAGAAGGCCCGTTTGAAGACGCAGGGAACATTATTATTTCCTCGGAGTCTGCCGCTTCCTTTCGCACACTCATTCGTTCCGGAAGAGTCAGCGAATTAGCGGACCCGCTGGGCCAAATCGCCGGATACATCAACGAACAATATTCCGCCGCCGATTATTTGCGCGCGCTCAGCATCCGGGAAATATTGCAGAAAAAAATGGAAGCTCTTTTTGATTCGTTTGACGTACTTGTGGCTGCCACTCAACCCGTCCCCGCTCCTCCGCTGGAGACTGACCTGGAAGCCGGTCTCTCATTTCCTGATCCTCTAGGCGCCATCGGAAACCTTTGCGGACTTCCCGCCCTATCCGTGCCTTGCGGCTTCACTGAAAAAAACCTTCCCGTGGGGGTGCAGTTCGTGGGGCGCGCGGGGGACGACTTTGCCGTGATTAAGGCAGCGCGAACATTCCAGCTTCATACGGACTGGCATCGCCGACATCCAAGAGTTGTTTGATTCCTCGTGGACAGTTGGAGCGCAACGGGAAGGCTAAACGCTTCGAGCAACGTTGAGTGCTTCTCGTACAGCGCGGAGAATGCTTCCCCGGCTGAATGGCTTTGTGAGCAAGCGCATATTGGCTTCGGCTTGCGATGTTTCGGCAACCGTCTGCTCGCTGTAGCCGGACATGTAAATCACTCCAACGCCCGAATGCCGCTGCTGCAATCGCTGCGCCAGCTCTCTGCCAGTCATCCCTGGCATGACCATGTCGGTCACTAACAGATCAACGGAAGATTTGTGTTCGGTGGCGAGTCGCAGGGCCTCGGCGCCATTGTGCGCTTCGATGACCGTGTAGCCGCCGGACTCCAGAAACTCGCGCGCCACCTCGCGCACTTCCTGTTCATCTTCCGCCAACAAGATTGTTTCCGTGCCGCGCGGCGCTTCCGTGAAAGTCTGCGGTACGCTCCCGGCATCCTCGGGCTGGTCCACACGTGGAAGATAAATTTTGAAAGACGTACCTTTGCCAAGTTCGCTATAGACCCAGATGAAGCCGCCGCTCTGTTTCACAACGCCATACACGGTTGCGAGGCCAAGCCCCGTCCCTTTGCCGGGCTCTTTTGTCGTAAAGAACGGCTCAAAAATATGCGCTTGTGTATCCGCGTCCATGCCTGTGCCGGTGTCGGAAACGGCGAGCAGCACGTACCGCCCAGGTTGCACGATGGGATGCGTCGTGTTGTAAGTGCGGTCCAACTCGGCATTCGAAGTCTCGATCAGTAGACGTCCGCCATTGGGCATGGCATCCCGCGCGTTCACCGCTAGATTCATAATGATCTGTTCGATCTGGCTGGCGTCCGCGCGAATCGCGCCCAGCTCCGGCGTGATGCGAATCCCTAGCTCGACATCCTCGCCGATCAGCCGCGGAAGCAGTTTGCCCATATCCTCGACGACGCCGTTCAGATTCATCACTCGCGGCAGCAACACCTGCATGCGGCTGAACGCGAGAAGCTGTTTCGTCAAGGCTGCCGCGCGATCCGCGGCTCGGTCGATTTGAGAGATTTTTCTGCACATTCGGTCCGCGGGAGGCAATGCATTCATCAGCAGCTCGGTATGTCCCTTGATAACCATCAAGAGATTGTTGAAATCGTGCGCCACGCCGCCCGCCAGGCGCCCTACGGCTTCCATTTTTTGTGATTGACGGAGCTGCTGCTCAAGCAGATGTCGTTCGCTGATGTCCTGGGCCACCACCAAACGCACCCGGCGGCCCGCGGAATCAAGCTGATGCGAAATCATCTCGACTTCAATCACCTTCCCGTCTTTTTTGCGGTGCTTGCAGACGCCTTGAAAGCGTCCAGGGCCGCCGTTTTCAGCAGAGCGCGCTTCGCCGGAAATTCGCTCAGCTTCCGGCCGAAGGTCAAACAGCGTCATGCGGCTAAACTCTTCCGCACTAAAACCGTACTGCCGAACCGCGGCATCGTTCACCTGGATAAACTGCAGCGTCTCGTCGTCCATCACCCAGGTTGGCAAAGGATTGTGCGAAAACAGAAGCCGGAAAACGGATTCGCTTTTGCGCAAAGCTTCCTCGGAACGTCTCCGCTCAATCGCCAGAGCGATGTGGCCTCCCACGGAATCCAGAAATTCGAGGTCGCGCATGTCGTAAGCGCTCTCGCTCTGATAGTGCTGCACCACGAGAACACCGATCGTTGCCGTCGGCGTCTTTAGCGGCACGCCCAACCACGCCGGAGCCGGCGAACCGACCAGTTCCACCTCGCCTTCCTGGGCAAGACGGTCGAACTCCGACTGCGGAATGAGCATCCCGCCGCCGGTGCGAAACACAAAAGCGGTGCAGCTGCGGCCCACTTTTTGTGGCGGCGGCGCCATATCGAACTGGTCTACAAAAAAAGGAAACGAAAACGTGTCCTCTTTCGGATTATGCAGTGCAACGAAACAATTCTCGGCGTACAGGACTTTCTTCAGCGCTTGATGGATGCCTTCAAGCAGTTGATCGAGATTGGAAGTTTGATTCAGCGCGTGGACCACTTCCGAAATGACTTGGCGCTCTGCTTCCATACGATGTAGCGCCGTTACGTCGAGGAAAGTCACAACCAGCCCATCGATGGCCGGATGGTTCAAGCAATTCCTGAGGGTCGCCTCGCACCATCGCCATTCCCCAGATTTGGTGCGCAGGCGACAGCGTCCTTTGCGTGGGCTGGCCGGTCCATGGGCGAGCGCTCGAAAGCGGTCCGCCATCTCGCTCGCGTCGTCTGGATGCATAAACTCCGTGAGCGTCCTTCCGGCAAGCTCATCGGGACGCAGCCCCAGCGTGCTCGTGGCTCCCGCGCTCGCGTAAAGCACAATTCCATCCGTGCTGAGAATCACCAGCATCTCGCGCGCGCAATCGAGCAACATCGAGAGTTGCTCGATACTAGCCGTCATAGTTTGTTCGAGAGAATGGCGTTGTGACATAGGGTCGCTGCAAATGAAAACGTTTTCGTACCCCAAAGGACTGCGGTGGAGACGAACTCCGCCGCCTTACGATCGCGTTCTAGAACGACCTCGCCGTCAACAGGTTAGCGAATCGATTTAATCATAGCGGATTCCCAACATTTGGCGACGATGCCTCACATTCCGTGTTGCGAAAATATGACTGTCCGAAAGTACAGGTAAAACATTTCAAGCCGGTGGCGCGATGAATCCAGCCTCCTTTCCACGTCCCGGGGAGCGTGTTAACCTCCCTTTCGTTTCTCGGAAATCGTGGTGCGCAGGATTCCGTAAAGTTCACCTGGCCGTGAGGAGGCGAAGTGCCAACGCATGACATTTGGAAAGATATGTTCGTCCTGGGGCTCCCTTTGCTGGAGAAAATTCTCAGGCCGATCTTCGTTTACGCGTTCCTGGTTGTGAGCCTCAGGCTCTCTGGAAAACGCGAATTGGTTCAGCTGAACCCCTTCGACCTCGTCGTCTTACTGACCCTCTCGAACACCGTGCAAAATGCCATCATTGGCGATGACAACAGTGTCTCCGGCGGCTTGATCGGCGCCACTTCCCTGCTCGCCATCAACTACCTCGTGGTTCGTTTTCTCTACGGGCACAGCAAACTCGAGGAGATCGTGGAAGGTCAATCGGATGTCTTGATTGAGGCCGGGAGGGTAAACAAGGCACGTTTGAAGAAGGAGCTGATCACCACCACTCAGCTCGAAGCCGCTGCCAGAAAGCAGGGGTTTGACTCTCTGGCCGAAGTCGACAAATGCATCCTTGAGCCCGGCGGCACACTTACCTTCGCCGGAAAAAAACCTGCCTCCGAGGAAGTCCGTCATTTAGAAGTGGTGGGCCGCCTCGAAAAATTAATGGAAGAAGTTGCGCTGTTGAGAGGTTCTCAGCCACCAGCGCGCGCCTAACCGTTGCACCCTAAGAAGCTTCTCTCCTAACGCACCAGGAAAGCAGTCAACGCAAACACCACGCCGCCCGCCGCGATTAACATGCCCGCAAACCAATATCCCCGGCGCTTGGTAAGCAGCGTCATCGAACAAATCACCAGCCCGACCTCGAGGAGGCCTTCTCCTCCATCAAACCGATCTGCGCGTCGGCTCACGAAATCGCGTTCTTTCTCCAAATCCTTGGCTTTCTCGCTGATGTCGTCCTTGTCGTTTCCGTACCGCTCCGCTTCCTTTGCATACTTGTCGTGCATGACGGCAGCCTTGTCTTTATCCACCGGGGCAAGGGTGGCGAAAATGTCTGTCACGAACTGCATCTCATGTAGACGGATATTTTTTGCTTGATAATACGCCCATTGATCCGTCGCTTGCGCCTGCAACAGCAGTTCCTCCGTGTGCGCACGATGGCTAAGCAGCGTAGCTCCCGCCACGAGTACGGCGAGAATAGAGATGGTGACGGAGACAGGAACTAGAAACGGATTGTCTCCGTGCTCCCCTTCTGGCAGTTCGATACCTTCCGGCATGGTTTGATCTCTCCTTTTGCAGTCAAGCAGTCGGTCCCGCCGCAATGGCCTTCAAAGAGTCTCGCGCGGCCGCGATCGTCCTTGTAATGTCTTCGGACGTGTGCGCTGCGGAGACAAACGCAGCTTCAAACTGTGATGGTGCAAGAAAGATACCGCGATCCAGCATCTCCCTGAAAAACCGCGCATACCGTTTTGTATCGGACCGTTTTGCATCCTTGTAATTGCGCACGGGCTCCGCCGTAAAAAAGAGCGTCGACAGCGAGCCCGCCGCGTTCACTTGCCCGGCAATTCCTGTTTCGGCAGCCGCTTCGCGTAGTCCGGCCACCAGCCGTCCAGCTTGTTCGTTGATTCTCTCATAGACTCCCGGCCGCGTAAGTTGCTTGAGCGTGGCAATCCCCGCGCGCATCGCCAGAGGGTTTCCAGCCAGCGTTCCGGCCTGATACACGGGCCCCGACGGCGCAACATGATTCATAATATCCGTCGCCCCGCCATACGCAGCGACTGGCAATCCTCCGCCAATAACCTTCCCGAGTGTCGTCAAATCAGCCTGCACACCAGCAAGCTGCTGCGCCGCACCATAATGCATGCGAAATCCGGTAATTACTTCATCCACGATGAGCAGCGCTCCATTCCGCCGAGTAATTTCACGCAACCCAGCAAGAAATCCCGGGACCGGCTCGACAACCCCCATATTCGCGGCAATCGGCTCGAGGATGACTGCCGCGATCTTATCCTTATGTTGAGAAAATAGTTTTTCCACCGCCGCCAAATCATTGTAGGGCGCGTTCAGCGTCAACTCGGCAAGCGCTTGCGGAACCCCCGGGCATTCCGCGATTCCTAAAGTCGCCAGCCCCGATCCCGCTTGCGAAAGAAAACTGTCCGAATGCCCGTGGTAGCAACCTTCAAACTTCACGATGAAATCCCGTTTCGTTACACCGCGAGCCAGACGAACGGCGCTCATCGTGGCTTCCGTGCCGCTGGAAACGAAGCGAATCTTTTCGACGGAAGGAATTGCCTGCACAATCATTCCCGCGAGTTCAACCTCGAGCTCTGTCGTCGCTCCATAGCTCGTGCCGCGCTGGGCTTGCTCCACAATAGCCTGCGTCACGGCGGGGTGCGCGTGTCCCAGCAGCATCGCGCCCCACGAACACACGTAATCCAGCAACTCGTTACCATCGGCATCGTAAAGATACTGCCCGTGGCCGCGATCGATGATGAGCGGCTCGCCACCAACGGAACGAAACGCGCGCACCGGGCTGTTCACGCCGCCGACCAGTATCTTTTCCGCGCGCTCGAAAATCTCCCGCGATCGTCGTCGTTCTATCTTCACTTTTATGGGGATTGCGCTCATCGAGTCTCGGCCGGCGGCGTCACGCTTTCAGCCATCGCGCCGCATCCTTGGCATGATACGTCAAAATAATATTTGCTCCCGCTCGCTGAATACCCGTCAAAATTTCCAGCACGACGCGTTTCTCGTCCAGCCAGCCCTTCTGTGCGGCCGCCTTCACCATGGCATACTCCCCGCTCACGTTGTACGCCCCCACCGGAACGTCAAACGCATCGCGCACACGCCGAATCACGTCGAGATACGGCAGCGCCGGCTTTACCATCACAATATCCGCGCCTTCCTCGAGATCCAGCGCGACTTCCTTCAGCGCCTCTCGCGCGTTTGCAGGATCCATTTGATAGCTCCGGCGATCCCCGAACTGCGGCGCTGAATCGGCTGCTTCGCGAAATGGGCCATAGAAGCCCGAACAATATTTCGCGGCATACGCAAGAATCGCGATGTCCTGAAACTTATGCTCGTCGAGCGTTTTCCGGATTGCGGCCACGCGCCCGTCCATCATATCCGACGGCGCGATGATGTCCGCGCCAGCCCGCGCATGAGACAACGCCTGCTCGGCGAGGATCGGCAGCGTCGCGTCATTTGCAACATCGCCATTTTCGATCACGCCGCAATGCCCGTGGTCCGTGTACTCGCACAAACAAACGTCGGTAACCACCAAGAGCTTCAGCTTCGCCTTGCGAATGGCCTCAATCGCCCGCTGAACGACCCCCTCCGCCGAAGTCGAGCAGGTCCCCCGCGCGTCCTTTGATTCAGGCAATCCAAAAAGAATCACTCCAGGAATTCCCAGCGATTCCACTTCTCTGCACTCTTCGACGATCTGGTCAGCGGATTGCTGGTATACCCCTGGCATCGAGCCAATTTCCTTGCGAACTTTTGTGCCGGGGCACACGAACATTGGATAGATGAATCCCGCGGTCGTAAGCCGCGTTTCGCGGACCAACCCGCGAAACGCTTCGCTCCTTCTCAATCGCCGTGGACGATGGGTGGGAAAGCTCATTCTTATTCTTGCTCCACTTCTGCCCGTTTCCGCGTGCGTGCCAAATGTCCCTCTAGCGCCTCGATCACGGCTCCCGGGGTCGTGTCCGCTGCCCAAGCGATTCTTTGCACTCCGGCCGCGCTCAACGCCCTCGCTGTCGTCGGTCCAATCGCGACCATCACTGCCCTGCCTTGTAGCGCCGTCAACCGCTCTCGGCCAACTAATTCCAGAAACCCATGGACCGCGCTCGGGCTGAAGAACAAAATGCCGTCTACTCCTTCTTTCAAGCTCTCCTTCATCTGCTCGCGAACGTCGTCGCTGGGCGGCAATGTTCTATACGCGGCTACTTCCGTCACTAGCGCGCCACTTCGCCGAAGCGCTTCCGGTAAATCGAGGTTTGCACGATCACTGCGCGGGAGAAACACGCTTCGGCCTTTCACTTCGTCTTTCAATTCCTTGGCGAGCTCCGCGCCGCGATGGTTTGTCGCCACATAGTCTACCGAAAAGCCCGCGTGCTCCGCCTCATCAGCCGTCGCTGGTCCGACTGTGGCCGCGCGCGGCAAGGTTGCCGTCGGAGTCACGTCATGAGCAAGCTGCCGTCTACGCCGATCGACCGCATGAACCGCATTCGCGCTAGTGAATAGGATCCAATCAAAGGAACTCAGTCGAGTCAGTGCGGCATCCAACTCCGCGTAATCTTCCGGCGGCGCGAACGAAATGAGGGGTACAACTTTTACCTTCGCATGCCGCGCAGTCAGTTCTTCGACCAGTCTTCCACTCTGTTCCACGGCACGCGTGACAACCACGGTCTTGCCGGCAAGCGGGGAAACCATTGTGTTACCCACGCTGCCGGCTCACTTCTTCGAGAATGCTCTGCGCTCCCGCTTCCATCAATAGCGTGGCCATGTGCCCGCCAAGCTCAGCCGCTTGCTCGATAGCCGACGTTGCCCTTTGCCGAATATATTGCAAACCGTCCGCGGAGCAAACACACGCTTCCATCACCAGTTCGCCCCGTTCAATCCGCGCCCAGGCGCCGAGCGGTACTTGACATCCGCCATGCAACGCCGCAAGCAACGCCCTTTCGGCAATAATGGCCGTGCGCGTTTCCGCGTCGTCCAGTCTTTCAACAACTTCTCCCGCCTCGAGGTCCTTCAACCGGCATTCCACGGCGATGGCTCCCTGTCCCACCGCAGGCAAAAAAACCTCGGGGGCGAACGTCTCCGTAATCCGTTCACTCCAGCCCAAACGGTCGAGTCCCGCTTTCGCCAGCATGATGGCGTCATATTCTCCACTTTCCACTTTTCGCAGACGTGTATCCACATTCCCGCGCAGATCGCGCACATCGAGATCAGGCCTCATGTGCCGCAACTGAGCCTGCCTCCGCAAGCTGCCGGTGCCGACTCGCGCGCCCTGCCGCAGACTCCCGAGCGTCGCTCCCTTCGCTCCCACCAGGCAATCTCGAACATCTGCGCGCCGGCACACTGCCGGAAACATCAAGCGCGATGGTGTGTCCGTGGGAATGTCTTTCACGCTGTGCACCGCCAGATCAATCGTTTCCTCCAGCAGCGCCTCTTCCAGTTCCTTGATGAAAATTCCCTTGCCGCCGATTTGTGTCAAGGGCGACAACTGCAGCTTGTCGCCCGATGTTTTGATAACGACGATCTCGGTTTCCACTCCCGCATCGGCAAAAAGCTGTTTGCGGACAAATTCCGCCTGCCATTTCGCAAGCAAGCTGCCTCGCGTGCCGATGCGCAGGTGCCTCACGGCTTCTCCCGGTTCGAGAGAAATAGATCGCGCAGCGCTTCCACGTTTTGAATCTTGCGGCGAAGTTCTTTCTCGCCGCGCAATCTTTCCGCGGGTTGTAGCAACAGTTTTTCCAGCAATTCGTCCATCATTGCTTCCAGGCGCTCGCGCTCCGCAGCGCCGAGGTGGCTCATGGTGTCCATGCGCGCCTGAATAAAGGCTGCCCTTTCCTCGCGCAATCGGGTGCGCAGCGCATCCACCAATCCAACCAATTCCACGCTCGCTTGCCAGGACAGAAACTTTCCAACATGCTCGTCCACGATCGTTTCCGCTCGCGGAACTTCGCTCTCTCGCGCATGGCGGTTCTGCTCCACGATCTCCGTCAGGTCATCGATGTTGTACACATAGACGTTGTAAAGTTCGGTGGCACTGGCTTCGATGTTTCTCGGCAATCCCAAATCCATCAGGAAAAGAGCGCGGTTGCCGCGCGCAGACATCGCCGCCTCAAGGATCTCGCGTCGCAAAACGGGTTCGTCCGAAGTGACGGAAGAAACCACCACATCCGGCACTGTTAATGCCGTTTCCCATTCACCCCAGCCGACGACTGTTCCGCCAAAGCGCACTGCCAGATCTTCGGCGCGTTCACGAGAGCGGTTCATGATAAACAATCGCGCGATCCCGCGGTCTCTCAACTGATTAACCACCTGTTCGCTGATCGTTCCCGCACCCAGAACGAGCGCGCTTCGCTCGTTCATTTTTCCAAAAATACGCTCCGCCAGTTTCACTCCTGCTGATGCCACCGACATGGGCCGCGTTCCCAAGTCCGTTTCCGATCGCACGCGTTTCCCGACTTCCAGCGCCCCTTGAAATAATCGGTTCAGCACCGGGCCGGTGGCCCCATATTCGTGTGCATAGCGATATGCTTCGCGCACCTGTCCCAAAATCTCTGCTTCGCCAAGCAGCATGGAATCAAGCCCCGCCGCAACGCGGAAAAGATGCCGCACCGCCTCGCGGTCGTAATGATGGTAGAGCGACACGCCAAGCACATCCGCACGTACAGAATGAAATTCGCTCAGAAAGGAAGACAATCCAGGCGCGCATTCATGCGAACTCTCCGGCGGCACGCCATAAATCTCGCTGCGGTTGCACGTCGAAAGCACCAGCGTTTCTTGCAGGATTCCCCGCGAGCGCAACTCTTCCGCAGCCTTGCGCGACTGCTCCATGGTGAAGGACACCCGTTCCCGCACCTCGACCGGCGCCGTCCGGTGATTCAACCCCACGAGAACAATTTCCATCCCGCTCCCTGCTCACTAACCACTAATCACTTTCTTCCTAGAAATACCGGTGATTCTGCGACAAATACAAATTCACCACCGTAAAACTCATCACCACCACGAAAAAATTAAATATACAAAGCTTCGATGCCCGCGCGCCGCGCCAAGACGCGGTCCTCGCCAGCTGGAAATAAACCACATAGAGAAGCAGGACCAGCAGCGTGATCACGTATTTGGGATCGTAGTACCAGAAGCCTCCGTGCAACCGATCGACCCACACGAATCCAAGCGCCGTCCCAATCGCAATCGACACCAATCCCACCAACACGCTCGACCGGCTCATGCGTTCGAGAAGTTCCAGGGGCGGCAGTCTCCAGACCACGCTCCCCATCTTATGGCTTCGCAAATGGCGTTCCTCGCCCAGAAAAATCAAGCTAAAGACGAACGAAAGTGCGAACGCCGCATACGCCAAAATGCTCAGCGTCACATGAAACGCAAACGCAACACCGTGAGCAGGCGTCGGGGACAACCGATCCGCAGGCGCCAACTGCGCCATAACAAAAAACACCAGAATGAACGGCACAACAAACGCCCCCACCGAGCGTTGGCGGTGAAAAAGTTCCAAGCCAAGATACGTCAGCGCAAGTAGCCATCCAAACAGCGACATCGATCCGTAAAGATCGTGATAAGGAACGATATGCAATCCACGGGAGCGCTCCAAAAGCGCAACGTAGTGGGCGATGAGTCCCAGCCCGAGGAACAAAGACCCCAGCCGCCCCGAAATCTCTTTGCCCGAGGTCAGGAAATGCAGATAGCAGGCAAGACTTCCGGCGTACGCAATAATCGTTAATATGAAGAACAGATGTTCCATTAGCTCTGCGATCTTAACGTACTCGGGCCTGCCAGTCCGTCAATCACACCAGCTCCCATCTTGAACTTAGTTTCATGCCCGGTACCCCGAGTATAGCCCAGCCACTTGGCGCCCGCTAACCGCTTCCCCTGCTTCTGCAATCATCCACTGGATTTGCTATCCTCATCGTTAGGCGCCACATGACCACTTCCGCCCCTCTCAATCGTAAAGACTTATTCCTCCGCGCGTGCCGCGGCGAAACGCTCTCGCGCCTCCCTGTCTGGATGATGCGGCAGGCAGGCCGCTATCTCCCCGAGTATCGCGCCATTCGCGCAAATCACGCCTTCCTCGAAGTTTGTAAAACCCCGGATCTAGCCGTCGAAGTCTCTCTTCAGCCCTTTCGCTTGCTCGGCGTCGATGCCGTCATCGTCTTCTCGGACATTCTTATCCCCGCCGAAGCCATGGGTCTCAAGCTTAAGCTAGGCGATGCTGGCCCCAATCTCCCCGAACCAGTTCGCTCCAAACGCGACGTCGAAAAACTCAAACTCTTTGATCCCGAAATCGAAACCGCCTTCCTCCCCGAAGCCATTCGTCGCATTGCTCGCGAAGTCGGCCCCACAGTCCCCGTCCTTGGCTTCGCCGCCGCTCCCTGGACTCTAGCCTGCTATATGGTCGAAGGCCGCGCCAAAGAAGGCTTCCCCACCGTCAAAAGCTTCCTCCTCAGTGAACCCTCGACCTTCCGCAGTCTCCTCCATCGCATTGCGCAAGCCACAATCCCATATCTGAAAGCGCAAATCGCCGCGGGTGCCGCCGCCATCCAACTCTTCGACACTTGGTGTGGCGAACTCGCCCTCCCCGACTTTGAAGCCTTCGCGCTTCCCGCCGTCCAAGAGATCATTTCCGCCCTCGCCTCCGCAGCCCCACAAACTCCCGTCATCTATTACACCAAAGCCTCCCACCACTTACTCCCCGCCGTAGCCCGCTCAGGCGCAAATGTCCTCAGCGTTGACTGGCGCGTCGACATGCGCGCCCTCCGCGAGAAACTCGGCCCAAAAATCGCCATCCAAGGGAACGTAGACCCCGCCGTCCTTTTCGCCCCGCCCGACCAAATTTGTCGCGCCACCCAAGAGGCCGTGGCAGCTCTCGGCGGCATCGGCCACATCCTCAACTTAGGCCACGGCATCCTTCAACACACTCCAGTCGAGAACGCCCAACTGTTCATCCAAACCGGCCAACAACCTCTGCAACAAGAAGCTGTAGGGGCGGGGCTTACCCCACCCGCGCGCGCCGGCCACGGAAGCGCCTCATGACCTTCGCTCATCCCACACTGCAAACGATGCGCGAGGAACTCCGGGTCAGCGAAGCCTTCCTAGCCCGCTACAACCGTCCCGGCCCTCGCTACACCAGCTACCCCACCGCCCCCGTCTGGAACGACACCTTCGGCCCCGCCGACCTCGAAAAAGTCCACGAGCAAGCGGACGCCGCCAAATCCCCCCTCTCGCTCTACATGCACATCCCCTTCTGCGAAAGTCTCTGCCTCTTCTGCGCCTGCAACGTAATCATCCAAAAAGACAAGCGCGTCTCGCTCCCTTATCTGGAAATCCTTAAACGGGAAATCACCAGCGTCAGCCGGGCCGTCTCCAAAGATCGCCCAGTCGTCCAATTCCACTGGGGCGGCGGCACTCCCACCTATCTCACTCCTCCGCAAATCGAAGATCTCTTCGGCTTCACACACAACCACTTCACCTTCGCGCCCGACGCTGAAATCGGCATCGAAGTCGACCCCCGCGTCACCAGCCGAGAGCATCTCGAAACCCTCCGCAAACTGGGCTTCAATCGCCTAAGCATGGGAATCCAGGATTTCCACCCGCTAGTCCAAAAAACAATCAATCGCGTCCAACCCTACGAACTTACCGCCGCGCTGATCCAATCCGCCCGCGACCTCGGCTTCGACTCCGTCAACGTCGACCTCATATACGGTCTTCCCTACCAAACCGCCGAAACCTTCGCCCACACCGTCGAACAAATCCTCTCGCTCACTCCCGACCGCATCGCCCTCTTCAGCTACGCCCATGTCCCCTGGCTCAAAAAACAGCAAAACTCTTTCGAAGGCCATCTCCCCGAAGGCATGCAAAAATTCGAAATCTTCCGCACCGGCCTCATCAAATTTCTGGAAGCCGGCTACCTCTACATCGGCATGGACCACTTCGCCAAACCCGGCGACGAACTAGCCACCGCACAGCAAAATCGCACTCTCCACCGCAATTTTCAGGGCTACACCACCAAATCCGGCGCCGACCTCTATGGCATGGGCATCACCGCCATCTCCGGCATCCAAAACGCCTACGCCCAGAATCATCGCGACATCCCCACCTGGGAAAAAGCCGTCAACGAACGCGGCATCGCCACCATGCGTGGCTACCACCTCTCCGATGATGACCGTCTCCGCCGCACGGTCATCAGCCGCCTTCTCTGCCACACCATTGTCTTGAAGGATGAAATCTCAAAGGAATTCGGAATCGATTTCGATCAGTATTTCGCCGAAGAACTCCGCCGCCTCGAACCCTTCCGCGAAGACGGCCTGATCCTCCTCTCCCCCAACGAAATCCGCTCCACCCCCCTAGGCCGCATCTTTATCCGCAACGCAGCCATGCTCTTCGACCCCTACCTCGAAAAACAGCACCTCAACGCCAAGCCTCTCTTCTCCAAAACCCTCTAGCCCGTCCCGAAACCACACTGTTCAATGCCCTCGACTGGCCACTCAGTCTCTCTTCACGTCGTTTGTCAGAACCTAAATAGCGAGGAATTTCCCGAAAAGGTTCTAGTTCCCCGATTCGTTCGTCTTCCAATCATTGGAGAATCTTAACGTTCGTCAAACTGTCCTCTTTTGGACAGTTCTGCCCGCACACCTGTGTCAAGGTTTATCCCCGTCAATTGGGTTGACGCTGCCTGCCATACCCTTCTCAGGCGAAATCAAGGAGAAGGCATGGCCGCGAACGAGCATCGCATCACTCCACGCTTCAAGCTAAATACTCCTCTGTCCTTTCATCGGATGGAGACGCCATCCGAAGGCGTGCATCAAGCCAAAGCCATTAATATCTCCACCAGGGGCGTTTACTTCACCACGAACGTTATCCTCTGTGTTGGCGAGGCCGTGGAAGTTCTGCTAAGAATGCCCAAGCGTGTCACCGGAGTGAAAGCAGGCATTCGGCGATTCGCAGGCAGAGTCGCCCACATCGAACCGAAAAATATGCCTCAAGGACTTTCAGGAATTGGTGTGCAGTTGCTGTACTATGAACTCGATTTGGTGAAGGTCGCCGCTGGTCCACTGCTTGAGTGACGATGGTCATCCCAGGATAGTCATGCTCGGTCGGTGGTGTTTCCCTTTTGCTTTAGCCTCACTTTGCATTGAGCCCGCCACCGTTGAATCATTCGTTGGTCCTCACCGCGTAACTGGAAAGCAGGCCCCCGCAAACCGCCGTCTCAATCCGCTCCGCCCCGTCCCCCTGTCATTTCGAACGGAGCCGGCCAACGCCTTTTCTTTCACGTTTGCTCCTGCCAACGTGTCGGCCTGCGCGCAGAGAGAAATCTCTCTTCGTCTTTTTCTAGACGCACAGCCACTTCTCCCCTACACAGAATGCAATTGAAGTGCGTGGAGCCTACAAATGCAGCGTAATCCCACGCCCCATCACGAAAATAAAAACAAGCGACAACCCCACAGCCCAGAGGATCCACGCATAATTCCTGCCAATGCTCTCCGATCCCCGCTCAGGAACGGTCCCTCTCGGAACGTAATACATCAGCCACAGCAGCCCTGAGTGCGCGCCCGCCGCTCCCGGCAGAGCGGATTGCCACATCAGCTGGATTCCAATCGGATTCAGGAGCCCCGCCAGACTCAAAAGCACCACCGACGAGAAGTAAGGAATGTATGTGAGTTTCCGCAGCCGCCGCTGGTCGTTCCTCGGAACTCCCACATACCGAACCAGCCCCGTGCCCACAACCAATACGACGCCGTAGTACGAAGCTATCCCGACGACCACGAGCAGCGATCGCCACAACCAATGAGCCGGCAACCCATGTATGACGACTGCCAAGTCGCCGAAATTCGTCACGCCAGAGAAGAAAAAATACCCAGTACCAGCAAAAAGGTTGAACGCAACACAAGTCAGCAGAAAAAAACGCAATCGAACCGATCCACTTTTCGCGCGGCGCAGCGCAATCCAAAAAACCAAACCGGCTGCCAAGTTCGCCAGCGTTCCTCCCGCCGCGACCAGTCGCGAGTCGACCGCGCTGGACCACGCGACAGTCGACAAAACACCCGTTCTTGTACCGGTGATCAAAGCCACCGCCGCGTGCCCCAACCCTTCATGCAACACATCGGCGACAACCTGCGCCACAAAGCTAATGCCAACAACCGTCAATACGTCGTCCTTCGTCTGCACCGATGCGTCGCTAACCTTCGCGGCCAGGTTTCCCTCTGTTTCCACTGACTCTCCCTTGATCGGCTAAAAATCGGTCATATTCAAGACGCGCCGGTTCCCATGACGATGCTAACTTCCCCTTCATATCAGATAACTCTTGATCTGCGAAACCAACGTGAACCAGTAGGTTTCCACCCAACTAGGCCTCGTCTTTCTCCGCAACCTGCCCACGATTTTCGATCTCTAACTCGAAAAACATCACCTCGACGCCAGGCCCCTCTACTCTTCGGTGAGAGCCTCCATTGGGGATATGCGCGCCGCGCGTTGCAAGGGCAGCAGGCACGCGGCCAAGCACACGAGCGCCGTCACACAAGCAGTGCCGCCAAGGATCGAGAGATCCAAGGGAGGTACTCGATATAGCACCGTCCGCATGGCTCGCCCCGCCTGCCAGGCTCCAAGCAAACCCAACACCGTTCCGCTGGCCATCAGACGAAGCGAGAGAGAAAGAAATTGGCCGCGAATTTGGCGCGGTTGCGCACCCAGCGCCATGCGCACACCAATCTCGCGGCGGCGCTGTGCCACGCTATAGCTCAACACACCGTAAGTTCCGATGGCTGTGAGCAACAATGCGATCCCTGAGAACAGACCAGCCAGCAATGCCGGCGAACGACGCCCAACAAGACTATCCGCAATCCGCGTGTCCATCGACCGGACATCGTTCACCGGTATGTCCGCGTCGACTTGCCGAACTACCTTTTGGAGCGTCAACCCCAGTGATTCGGGCGCAAGGCTCGTGCGGACGGCCACGAAGAAGCTGCTGTCGATGCGGAAGGCATAGGGATAATAAACCGCGCCCTGGGCTGCGTCTTCCGTGAGCCCTGCCTGTTTCACGCTACCGACCACGCCCACGACAGTGAACGCATCGACATCCTTCCCTACTTCAGACCCGTCCCACAATCGTTGGCCAATCGCGTTGGCGTTTGGCCAGTAGTATCGCGCGAAGTCTTCGTCCACAACACAGACCCGCTCCGTACGTCGCGAATCGTCGGCCGTCAGAAACCGTCCTTCCCTCAACGAAAAGCCCATAGCGCGGAAATAGTCGCCTCCGACTCCATATGAGTAGTGCCCTCGCGCCGATTCGCCCGGACGCGCAATGTGTCCTTCTATGGTGGCGGCGCTCTTGCCCGTCTTTCCGCTGAACGGCACATTGTCGACCACGCCCGCAGCCAACACTCCCGGCGTGTGTCCGATTTTGTCCATCAAGTTTTCAACAAATGTCAGACGAGCGGCGTTCGGGTAGTTTGCCCAGGGAAGCAGGATTTGCCCGGTAAGCACATGGTCAGACTGGAAGCCCGGAGAAACAGCCATCACGCGCTGAAGACTGAGGGCCAGCAGACCCGATCCGGCTAAGAGCACGAATGCCAAGGCGATCTGAGAGACGATGAAGCCATGGCGCATCATTTGCGCTGTGCGGCCGCTTGTGCCGCCCCGGCTCGTGGACTGAAGCGCGCCACCGAGATGGCTTCGAAGGCTGAGCCAAGCGATTGGTGCGGCAAGCGCAATTCCCAAGACAATGGCTGCGGCCAACCCCGCTAAAGCCAATCGCGCATCGAAAGTGATGCGGCCTCCCAAGGGCAGGCTGTCAGCACCCAACATCCGCAGGAGATCGATTCCGCCGGCGCCGACGGCGAGCCCGAGTATTCCGCCGACCACCGTCAGCATGGTGGTCTCCACCAGTGTTTCACTGACGATGTATCCGCGGCTTGCACCGAGCGCCTGCCGCATAGCGAGTTCTTTCACTCGACCGTTAGCGCGAACGAGAAGCAAATTCAAAAGGTTAACTGTGCCGATTAAAAGAAGGACGAGTACTCCAGCTTCCAGCAACAGCAGAGTGGGACGGATTGCCGCGACATGGTCCGCGTGCAAGGGCACCACCAGGGAACGGAATCCCGCATCAGCGATCATTTTGGCCTGAGGGTCGTCTACTTCCAATGCCGCGTTCTGCGCATCAATCTGAGACTGCGCTTGCTCGAGGGTAGAGTCCGGTTTAAGCCTCGCAATCATTTGGATCACGTTTCCCCCGGAATGCCGCCGCGATGGCAAACGATCTTCAGGGCGCGATGCAAGCGGCAAGAACAAACGCGCATCGGCAGAGAGAAACCGGAAGCCTGGAGGCAAAACGCCGATGACAGTTCTGCGAACACTGTTTACACGAACCTGTTTTCCGATCACATGGAAATCGCCATTGAATCGTTGCCGCCAAAATGTGTCGGAAATAATCGCGACGTGATCGGTGTCAGAAGTAGTTTCCTCGTCTGTGAACGAGCGTCCGATACCAGGGCCGAGCCCAACCGTCGAGAAAAAATCCGGAGATACTCGCATGGTTTGCTCGCGTTCCGTCGAGCCCGGCTCGCCGATAATCTCCGTGCCATAGCTATAGATAGAGAGCGAGCTGAAAGCCGGTATGCGGCCGCGGCGTTCAAAGTAGTTCGTCAGCGACGCGCCGTCGCGATCCACGCCGGCTTTCGGATAGGTGTTAAATATGGCCACGAGGCGCGCGGGATCGGGAAACGGCAGCGGACGAAGCAGCACCGAGTCGATTACCGCAAAGATCGTCAGATTGGCACCAAAACAAACGGCGAGCGTCAGAAGCGCCGTAACCGTGAATCCAGGCGTCTTACGCAGCAATCGAGCGGCGTAGCTCAGCTGTCTGCGAAACTCATCAACCAGGTGAACGCCGAAAGCCTCGCGGCAATCGCCTTTCACATTCGTGAGGCTGCCGAGTTCCATTCGCGCGACGCGTGCCGCTTTTTCTGGTGACATACCCGAGCTCACTAGCTCATTGGTATATTGCTCGATATGGAAGCGAAGCTCTTCCGTCATGCCAGCTTCGAAATCCCGCCGCCGCGAGAGTACACGAAAGAGCGACCGCCAGCGTTTGAACATGTCACACCTCCTCCGACGTGGTCGTCAGGGCCGCCGCAATCGCCGTCGCGAGCCGGTTCCAACCCGCCGTTTCGTCGCGCAGCCGCCGGCGTCCCGCGGCCGTCAATGTGTAGTATTTCGCCCGGCGGTTATTCTCGCTCTGCCCCCATTCCGCGGTGATCAGATCGTGGTGCTCCAGTCTATAGAGCGCCGGATATAGAGAACCCTGCGGAATCTCAAGCGCATCCCCGGAAATCTGCCGGATGCGCACCATCACGCCATATCCGTGCAGCGGTTTCAAAGACACTGCTTTGAGAATCAACATGTCCAGCGTTCCCGGAAGCAATTCGGCGTTTTTGCCCATAGTGCATGCCCCTCCCCTAGCCTAGCTAGGAGTCTACCCAATGCTCTCCTAGTTTGGCAAGGGGAAGCCGCCCCCTCCCTGCGGTTTTCAGATGCAACGCTTGGAAAAGACCAATGGGAAGGCTGGCACAGACTTCAGTCTGTGCAGACTTCCACTTCATCCCAGATGCGGTCGGGAAGCGCACCGTACTCGGGGCGGGACTACCGATTCAAGATGATAGGATGGCTTCCGGCCGCCAATCGTAGGAGCGCAGCATGCTGCGCCCCATCTCGGCAACCAAGCCAACGAATGACCACCCATCTTCCAGTTCTAATCGTCGGCGCCGGAATCTCCGGCCTCGCTTGCGCCTACTACCTGCGCAAATCCGGCATCGACGCCCACATCGTCGAAGCTGCGCCGCGCCCCGGCGGCGTAATCCGCTCCGAATTCCGCGAAGGATACCTCCTCGAACTCGGCCCGCAGAGTTTCAGCGGCACTCCTCAGCTAGCCGATCTCTGCCGTGAACTCGGCATGCAAAACGAATTAATCGAAGCTCCGCCCGGCGCGCCAAGATTCGTCCTAACCAACGGCCAACTAAAACCCGCGCCGCTTACCCCGCCCACCTTCTTCACTTCTTCCCTTTTCAGCGTCCGCACAAAAGCAAGCGTCCTCCGCGATCTCTTAGGCCACACTACCCCTCCTGAATCCGACGAATCCTTCGCCGCCTTTACACGCCGCAAATTTTCCGCCGAACTCCTCGACAAACTCGTCGGCCCCTTCGTTTCCGGCATCTACGCCGGCGACCCCGAAAAACTAAGCCTCCGCGCGGCCTTCCCTCAACTCCACGAAGCCGAGCGCACCGCCGGCAGCGTCATCCGCGGCATGCTACGCGCCGCAAAGTCCAAACCCGGCCCGAAACACCGGCAAAGGCTCCAATCCTTCCGCGGTGGCAATGAAACTCTCGTCCGCGCGTTAGCTGCAAATCTTGGCCCCGCTCTTCGCTGCGGGGTCGAGGTCACCTCGCTTCAACACGGAGGCGCTGGATATCCCCAAACAGGCGCTCGCTTCGTTGTCGACGTCAAAACCGAATCAGGTAACGATTCGATCATCGCCGATCACCTTGTTCTGGCCACGCCGCCGAACATCGCGGCAAAACTTTTATGCAGCGAGTCTGGACAAATGGAAGAATGCCGGCTGAACGAAATCGAATTTGCTCCCCTCGCCGTCCTTTCCCTTGGCTATGAAAAATCAGCTATCGGCCACTCTCTCGAAGGTTTCGGCTTTCTCATCCCGCGCTCCGAAAAACTCCGCACCCTCGGCGCCGTCTGGAATTCTTCCCTCTTTCCCGGCCGCGCTCCCGAAAACCACGCCCTTCTAACCAGCTTTATAGGCGGCGCTACGGATCCGGCCGCAGTGTCGCTACCGGCCGCGGACATCGTCGCCCTCGTGCATCGCGAATTGGCTCTTATCCTGTCCATCGGCCAGCCTCCTGTTTTTGCAAATGTTCAGCTCTATGAACGCGCTCTTCCCCAATACAATCTCGGCCATCTCGATCGCACGGCGCGTCCATCCGAATTTGGCTCTCGTTGCGAGAATCTCTGGTTCGCGGGAAACTACCTGCGCGGCCCGGCCATCGGCGCCTGCATCGAACGATCCCTCGCCGTGGCCGAAGAAATTCGCGCCGCGTCTCAGGGGTAAGTCCGCGATGACGGAGGCCAACACCAAGCCGTCATCCGAAACGCCGTTTCTGCCGTATAGTCTTTGAGGAGAGGAAGAAGCCGACTCTCGTGTTCCTGGCGGCTTTCACATCCAGCGGTCCCCGCGAAGTGTCGCCAGACGCGACGCTGCTGACGCGCCTTCTTCAAAAAGACGTGAGCGCTTTTGAACAGCTTTACGATCGCCACTCGCGCCTCGTCTACGGCCTGGTTCTGCGCATCCTTCAACATGCCTCGACCTCCGAAGAGGTCGTTCAGGACGTATTTCTCCAGCTCTGGCGCAACGCCGATCAGTACGATTCCTCGCGCGGCCCTTTTGTTCCTTGGCTGTGTACCATGGCGCGCAATCGCGCCCTCGATCACCTGCGCCTGAAAAGCGAGCGACAGCGCCGCCGCGAGGATCTGCCTGACGACTTACCTTCCGTCCTCGTCGCGCCCGATTACGAAAAGCTTCTCGACGAAAAACGCCGCGCGGAACGCGTTCGCTCTTTAATGGCTTCGCTCGCTCCGCAGCAGAAAAAAGCCATCGAGCTTGCTTACTTTGAAGGCTTAAGCCATTCGGAAATTGCCACGGCCCTGAAGGAACCTCTTGGCACGGTGAAAAGCTGGATTCGCAACGGTTTGATTCGCTTGAGAGAAGGATTGCAGGCAACAACGTGAAGAACTGCGACCAATTTCGTGAATTGATCGAAGCCCACGCACTCGGTGCGCTAGATCCCGAAGAGCGCGCCGCGCTCGAAGCGCATCTTGCGACGGGCTGCGCCGATTGTGCCAAAGCCGTCGAAGAAGCGCGCTGGCTTGTCAGCCAACTCGCTTACGCCGCTCCCGAAGCGGCACCCTCCGACATGCTCAAGGGCCGCCTTATGCAAACGGTCCGCGCCGAAGCGCAAGCTCATTCGGTGGCGAAGCCGCATGCGATGCCCGCGAAGAGCGCCATTCCATTCTGGCTCTGGGCGGCCGTCGCCGCGCTCCTGGTCTTTTCGATCTACTCGACATGGAACATGCGCCGATTGCAAAGCGAAATTCGGGAGTCCAACGAACGCGCGGCCGCGCTTCTACAACAGCGCCAAAACGCCGAGCTGCAGCTTGCCCAAGCCAAGCGCGAAGCTATGATTATGATGGATCCCAGCTCCGTGAAAATTGCTCCGGTCGGCAAAAACGTGCAAGGAATGCAGCTTGAAGCCAAGTGGAATCCGAAACTAGGCATCGTAGTGATGGGAGAAAATATTCCCATGCCATCCCCGCATCATGTTTTGCAATTGTGGTTCATTCCCAAAGATCCGAAAGCCAAGCCCATGCCCTCGATGATGACTTGGCCGGATGCCAATGGGAAATTCGTTCTATTGGTCTCGAATCCGCCGGAATCCATGAACGCCACCAAGGCTATCGCCATCACCGAAGAGCCGGAAGGCGGCAGTCCCTGGCCGACCGAAACGCCGCGCTGGGTCGGCGGCGTCAGCTAATTCGGTTCGCTAGCTTTGAACGCACCAAGCACAACAATCTATCCGTGGTCAAGACAGGCGTCTTATCTCACCAAATTCTTGGTAGGGGCACGATACATCGTGCCCACGCCAGCAGCACGCACACATGTTGTGAATTACGCAATCGGGCGTTGGTGAAAAAAGCAATTTGGTTTTCAGCGTGATTGAAGTTTCTTGCCGTAACGCAAAGCCAGCCGAGCCTCGCGCCGTTTTGCCGCCTCGCGAAAACGCCGCCGCTCCTCCGCCGTTTTCAGGATCAGTGGTGCAACACGCTTCGGCAACTTGGTATTTTCATCGATGGCCACAAACGTTACATACGCTGTAGTGGTGTGCTTCCGCTCCGCCGTCATCGCATTTTCCGAATACACTTCGACGCCTACTTCCATCGACGTCCGAAATACGCGGTTCACCTGCGACTTCAGATTAACGATCTCACCCAGATTTATAGGGTTGCGAAAATCGATGTAGTCCACCGACGCCGTCACCACATAACTGTTCGAGTGCCGGTGCGCCGCCATAGCGGCAACCATGTCCACCAAATGCATCACCTGCCCGCCCAGCAATTTCCCCAGCGGATTTGTTTGCGCCGGCAGCACAATTTCGGTCATCTCGGATCTGGAGGCGCTCACCGGCTTGCCCTTCAGCGCCAAATCTCCGCTCATCTCACTCTTCACAAGCTGTTCTCGCTTCATTCGCTCCCCGCTTCTCGTCAATCTCTTATCCGTATTCTCTGGGCTGTTAGTGCCCTCTGTGTAAAATTCTTTTTCCACGGCACTCCCCGTATAATACGGGAGCCAACCATGACCGACCAAAAGAAAACCCGCCGCCAGATGCTTGAAGAGTTTGTCGCCACAAAACCCGACGACGCCTTCTCCCGTTACGGCCTCGCGATGGAGTGCATGAACAGCGGCGATCCTGCCGCTGCCGACGGTCACTTTAGCGCGTTGCTTGCACGCAACGCGAATTACATTCCAGCATATCTGATGTACGGCCAGCTACTCGCCCGCGAATCCCGCAACGACGAAGCCCGCAAAATTCTCTCCGCAGGCATCGCCGCGGCTGCCCAAAAAGGCGACGAACACGCGCGCTCAGAAATGGAAACTCTTCTCAGCGAGCTCGCCTGAAGTCGCCAAGTTCACGATCGGTTGCAAATCGGAATAATTTGTACGTTTCGAGAGATTGCACCGGCCGTCGCCTCTGTGCCGTAACTTCTTCTCAATGAACCGGCTGTTTCAAAGCCGCTGCGATCCCGGCTTCGGCAAGGGGCGCCATGATATCGTAGCCCGCTTTGTTCGGATGCACGCCGTCCAGGCTTAGACCATCTCTCATTCCGCCTTCGCTGTTCGCCATGGCTGAATAGTAGTCGACATAAACGAAGTCATTTTTCGCGGCATACTCCTTGATCCACGCATTCAGCGCTCTGACTTTGGGCGCAGGTTCCAGTCCTTTGTGCCAAGGAAAATCGCTTGCCGGCAACACGGAACACAGTACGGGATGAATCTTACTCGCCCGGGCAAGTTCGCTCATGGACTCTATGTTGCCTTCAATTTCTCCCAGGGTCATTTTTCCCGTGTTCTCAGCGATATCATTTATGCCCGCAAGAATCAAAACCGCTTTCGGTTTCAGCTCGATCACGTCCTGCCGGAAACGCACCAGCATTTGTGGCGTTGTCTGCCCAGAGATGCCGCGGTTGATGTAAGGCTTTCCGGGGAAAAACTCGCCGCGGGCCGGCGATGTTGCCGTGGCCTTCATGCCCCAGCCTTCCGTGATCGAATCGCCCATGAACACTACGCGGGCCTCGGCCGCTACAGGAGGCGGCAGCTCCTTATTCGCTTCGCGGAATTTCGCGAGGAAGGCCCAATCGGCGTACATATGTTCGATCTGCGATTTTTCGTAAGGCGTCAGTTGTTCCCAATAGGCTTCCGCCGGATCCGCTAGCTTGGCGTTCTGGCTCGGAGCTGGCGGCGCCGCAGACTGCGCAAATACCTGCACTCCACACATAAGCATCGCAACGATCAAGCAACCGCTATACACGACGCACGAAAGCTTCTTTTTCCTATCCACTAGATGCTCTCCTTCTTCTCTTTGTCAGCGGAAACGCCGCCAGCTTACCACTCTCGTCTGCGTAACAGACTTCCGAAAAAGAGGCAATTGGGACTCGACTACCCAGGAGTGCCCTTGCTCCCCAAGACTCTTCACGGCTCGTCACTCAGAACGCGCCTCCGTCTGGTATCATTTGGGCTGGAACAATGCGGCCAGATCGCATTCCGCTCTTTCCACTCAACGTCGTTCTTCTCCCCGGCGCGGACCTTCCTCTGCACATCTTCGAGCCACGCTATCTGGAGATGGTCAGCCGCTGCTTGAAGGATAAGTCCGAATTCGGCATTCTTCTTGCTCTCCCCAAAGGTGTTGTGCGCGTCGGCTGCAGCGCGGAAATCATCGAGGTGGCCAACCGCAATGCCGATGGCACTCTGGACATTCTGGCGGTGGGCCGTGAACCATTTCGGGTCATTGAATTTTTCGACGAGAATCCACTCGCCGAGGGCCAGGTGGACTATCTTGAAGACCGAGACTCCGAAACCAGCGCAACCTTGCAGCATGAATTGGTCGAGCTCTACGAAACCTGCTACACGCTCATTTATGAGGATTATCCCAAAAATACCGAAGGCGAGCAGTCCACCCAACTTTCTTTTATTGTTGCGGGCAGTTTGCCGATGGACCTGATGTGGAAGCAACAAATCCTCGAACTTCGGACGGAGGGGGACCGTCAGGAACGGCTCGTCGGGTATCTCCGTGCCTGGGCGCCGCATCTACAGAAGACAGGGGTCATGCGCCAGCGCGCCGGTGGCAATGGACACGCATTGAATTAGCATTCGAGGCGTCCTCTTTTTCCGGGGACGCGGAACGGGGCTTCATGACAGTGAGCACATCGTTGCAACCTTCAGCGCATCCGAAAGCTCGCACTCTTGGCGAGCTTAAGCGCATCCCGGACTTCGACGCGCAGGCTGTTTCACGCTCCGTGAAAAACGAGATGCGCCAAAACCTCTTGCGCATGATCGAAAAAAACGAGCCGCTCTTCTCCGGCGTGCACGGCTACGAAGACACGGTGATCCCGCAAATCATCAACGCCTTGCTCTCACGCCATAATTTCATTCTGCTGGGTCTTCGCGGCCAAGCCAAGAGCCGCATTCTGCGCGGGCTGGCACAATTCCTCGATCCGGAAATTCCCGTCGTCGCCGGCTGCGAAATCAACGACGACCCGCTTCGCCCGATTTGCCGCGCCTGTCGCGAGAAAATCGCCGCCGAGGGCGACAGCACGGCTATCGCCTGGATGCCCCGCGATCATCGCTACGTCGAGAAGCTCGCGACGCCCGACGTGACCATGGCCGACATTATCGGCGACGTCGATCCCATACGCGCTGCTCGCGGCGGCCGCGATCTTTCGGACGAGTTGACCATCCACTATGGATTGCTGCCACGCGCCAATCGCGGAATTTTCGCGATCAATGAGCTTCCCGACCTCGCGGGGAAAATTCAGGTCGGTTTGTTCAACATCATGCAGGAAGGCGACATCCAGATTAAGGGCTACCCGCTGCGCCTGCCTCTCGATGTGCTTCTGGTCTTCACGGCAAATCCCGAGGATTACACTGCGCGCGGCAAAATCATCACTCCGCTCAAGGACCGCATCGGCGCGGAAATTCGCACGCACTACCCTTCCACGCTCGAAGAGGGCATGGCCATCACGGCGCAAGAAGCCTGGGTTGCGCGCGATATTGGGCGCAAGGTCGAAGTTCCCGCTTACCTTCGCAACGTCGTGGAAGAGATTGCTTTTCAAGCTCGGGAAGATAAGCGCGTGGATCGCCGCTCCGGTGTCAGCCAGCGCCTTCCCATCACCACTCTCGAAAGCCTCGTAAGCAGCGCCGAGCAGCGCGCCGCGCGTACTGGCGAAAAAGCCGTCGTCGCACGCATCGCCGATGTCTACTCTTCTCTTCCCGCCATCACCGGGAAACTCGAACTCGAATACGAGGGCGAGCTTAAAGGCGCCGACACCGTCGCGCGCGAACTGATCCGCACCGCCGTCGGGCGAGTGTTCAGCAAACATTTCGCCGAAGTCAATTTTCAGCCGGTGATCCAATGGTTTGAAATCGGCGGCGAACTGAAACTTCCCGAGCTTGCCACAACTCCCGACCGCTACCATCAGCTTTCAAAAATCCAGGGCTTGATGGAACACATCGGCCGCCTTGGAGTCCAGGACCGCAAGGATGCCGGCGCTGCCGCATCCGCCGCGGAAATGATTCTCGAAGGGCTGTGGGCCCATCGCCGCATCGGCCGCAGCGAGGAACGCGGTTTCTACGCGGACAAGCCTAAGCAGCCCGAGCCACGTGAACGAGAAAACCCTGGCAGGCCACCGCGACGCCAGTTCAACTGACATGCGCGCTACGCGACAATTCGACCTTCGCTTCCGCTCAGCGCATGTTTCGTTTTTCCTGTGCATGAACCATGAACCGAGGACCGTCAGCGCTCCGAGGTCTGCCCGATGAAATTCATTCGCTACGGAAAATACACGGGCGAACCAGCCGACGCTGTCGATCTGGAAGAGCTCGTCAAACGCATGGGCGATTTTTTCCTGCAAAGCGGCTTCGAATCGCAATACTACGGCGTTTCCCCGATGGACCCCGACCGTTCGATGGAAGCGCTGCGCGAAGCCATCCTTCGCGCCTTGCAGGAGGGCGATCTACTTCCGCAAGATGCAATGAGCGAAGAGCTTCGCGAGATGCTTCAACATTCCGACGCGCAAAACAGCCAAGGTATACGCGATCTCATCGAGAAATTGATGGAGCGGCTCGCCCAGGAGGGCTTCATCAACCCGCAGCAACCGCCGCAAGTGACGCCGCCTCCGCAAACTTCGGCGCGCGGCCAAGTCGGCCAGCCTCACGAAAAGCAGCCGGAAGCGCGTTTTGAAATCACGGACAAAACAATCGACTTCCTCGGCTTCAAAACTCTGCAGGATCTGCTCGGTTCGCTGGGCCGGAGCAGTTTCGGGCGTCACGATACGCGCGACCTTTCGACCGGCATCGAATCCGGCGGCATCTCCCGTCCTTACGAATTTGGCGACACGCTAAATCTCGACATCAGCGAAACTCTTTTCAACGCCGTCCGCCGCCAGGGCGCAAAAGTTCCGATCGAAATGACCTATTCGGACCTGATGGTTCACCAGTGCGAATATCACAGCTCGTGCGCCACGGTCGTACTTTTGGATTGCAGTCACAGCATGATTCTTTATGGCGAGGATCGCTTCACCCCGGCGAAACGCGTGGCCATGGCGCTCTCGCATCTGATTCGCACGCAATATCCGGGGGACACTCTCAGCCTCGTGCTATTCCACGATAGCGCGGAAGAAGTCCCTCTCGGCGAACTCGCCCGCGTTCAAGTCGGGCCCTACTACACCAACACGCGCGAAGGACTTCGCCTGGCGCAACGCATTCTGCTTCGGCAAAAAAAAGACATGCGGCAAATCATCATGATCACCGACGGAAAGCCCTCCGCCTTAACGCTCGAAGACGGCCGCATCTACAAAAATGCGTTCGGGCTCGATCCTTTCGTTGTCGGGCAGACGCTCGAAGAAGTGAACAAATGCAAGCGCGCGGGCATCATGATTAACACGTTCATGCTTGCGAGCGATTACAGCCTGGTCCACTTCGTCCAAAAAATCACCGAGATGTGCCGCGGCAAGGCCTACTTCACGACGCCTTACACCCTCGGCCAATATTTGTTGATGGATTACATGCAGCGCAAAACGAAGCAAATTCACTGATGCGGACTCGGTGTCCGTGACTGCTGGACGAAGATCCGAGCTAAGATTGTTTCATTCGCACGCCGAGGAGCATCGCGAACCGGCTCCTCTTGCGCCGTTGCGCTAAGATGAATCGATGGGAATCTTGCGGCGGCTCAAACGCTGGATGGGTTCGGAAGGGACCATGACGAACATCGTTGCCGGAAATACAGCACCTGATTTTTCTTTAAAGACTCTCGATGGAAAGGAAGTTTCGCTCACCGGGTTGCTCGAGCGCGGCCCCGTTGTCGCTGCGTTCTTCAAAATATCCTGCCCCGTCTGCCAATTTACGTTCCCGTACCTCGAGCGCCTTTACAAGCGCTATGGCGGCGACGGCGTCACGTTCCTCGGAATCTCGCAAGACGATGCCCGCGACACAAAAGATTTTGCCAAAGAGTTCGGCGTAACTTTCCCGATGGCCCTCGATGAAAAACAAAAAGGCTACGTCGCGTCGAATGCCTACGGGCTCACCAATGTCCCAACGATCTTTTTGATCGAGCCGGATGGCATCGTGAAAGTCAGTTGCATGGGTTTTGACAGGAAAGACCTGGAATCGATCGCGTCCGCCTTGGCCGACCGCAAGAAAATCGCGCCTGCCGCGCTTTTCCGCGCCGGTGAATCCGTTCCCGACCACAAGCCTGGGTGAGGTTCGAAAAATTAGGTCCGGTCCGGACCTAATCCAAGAAAAACAAGAATTGCTAGCCGCCGGGATTCACTCCGCTTCCTTCTCAAGCCACTTTTTCTTGTGCTTGGCCGCGCGCTGGCGCTTATCGGCGATCACGCGCGTGGCCGAAGGCGCGATTCCTGAATTACGCGCCGCGCGGCGCGCTTCCACGCCTGCATCCAGAATTTTTCTTTTGCGTCGCTTGGCCATGATCGTTCAGGCGAGATTCGAATCGCCCGCACGTCGAGTGTAAACCAACGCGGCCTAGAACGTGAACCGTACCTGCAAATCGATCCGGCGATTCGCCGTCGAGGAAGCATAGGGCTGTCCGGCCGATGAGTTTGCTTCGCCAAAGAGCGGAGAGCTCAGGTTCCCGATGAACGGCCCATAATTGACGCTGTTGAGCAGATTCCGCGCGCTCACGCTGAACGTGAGGTTGTACCGATATTTGGAGGAACCGCCGCCGCCAAACATTCCGCCGGGCCCTCCGTCGTGGTGGCCACCGCCTGGTCCGTGCCCGAACCCGCCTCCGCCTCCTGGCCCGCCCGCGCCACTGGCATTGGCTTCCTTTTTCAGCCCAAAGCCGAATGTTTTGCTTACGCGAAGATTCAGCGTGAATCGCCCCGGTGCCGTCGCAAAGTTGATTGGAATAGGCGACTCATTCGCTTGCGGGAGAAGATTAAAACAGCCGTAAGCTGTTTGCATTACGCCAGCCGGCGCCCCGGAGCCGCATGTGGCAAAGGACGGCCGCGTATTGAACTGCGCGTCGCCGAAGGCGTCCTGACCGGTCGTGATATTGAACGGAATGCCCGAGCTCGCGATGAGAAAGGGGCTCAGGTTGAATCCGTAAGGGATGTCCATCGTTCCGCCGAAGAAAACGCGCTGCCGGATGTCGAAGGACGCGCGTCCATAATCCGCGCTGATATCTCCAGGGATGGAAGGGACGTATCCCGCACCAGCAGTGTCGCTATTTGCATAGTTCAAAACGTAGAAGCCAAAGAGCGAAAGGCTCTTGACGAAGCCGTGCGCCGTTGGAATGCGCACCATGCTGTGAACGATCAGTTGGTTCTGTTTGAATACGCCCTCAGAGGCGTATTGGTAGGCGATGTCGTTGGGATTAAAGCCGGCCGGGAGCGGCGCATTGGGCGTGTTTGGGGCAAAAACGTTGCTATAGAGCTGGTGATCGCCGCGCGAATTCAGATAGGTCACGGAAATGTTCGCAAAGTTCGTGAGCTGGCGCTCGAGCGTTACGCCCGTCTGCATCGTGTAAGGCGCGCGAAGATTCGGATTTTTCACGTACACCGTTTGTGGTGATGAAGCCGTGGTGGGAAAACCAGACGGCAAAGTGGTCTGGTTAGGATCGAAAAAGGCCGGGTTCGGTATTAGAAACTGCTGCTGGATGAAACCGTTCGCCAGTTGTTGCTGCAATACAAGATTTTCCGCAAAGCGGTCGTAGAAAATGCCGTAGCCCAGACGAAGGATGGTTTTGGGCGATTTATTTTTGCCGTTGCCGTCGAGCCCCCATGCCACGCCCAAGCGCGGCGCAAAATCGGCGTGGTCGCCGAGATTGTTCTGCGTTTCATAGCGCAGCCCGTAGCTGACGGTCACATTGGGACGCCACTTGTAGTCGTCCTGCGCGAATAAAGCCGCGTCAAACCAGCTGACGCTGGCGGGCGCCGTCCCGCTCGGGTTGAAGTTCAAGGAATAGAAGCTCGCTCCGCCGCCCGCGGCCTGAATCGCGCTGATGCTTTCACTGTTCGCGAGGCCCATTAACGTGATTTGATACGCTTGGAGCGGCGTGATGACGCAATTGTCCGTCGTGGTGGGCACGCACCCAGGCAGAGCCCGCGAACCAAAAAAGTACGATCCGTTGAAGCTCGCGTTGGAGGCGGTGTCATCCGTCGTCTCGCGCACGCGTGCGCCGATTTTCCAGGCGTGCTTGCCTTTGTTCAGGTACGTAATGTTTTGCAGTTCGTAGCGATTCTGCGTATCCGTGTTTATACCGCTGGTAGAGCCTCCGCCCAAGAAGCCTGCCTCCACATTGATCGCGGGCAAGGTGTTGAAGGGCGTTCCGTTCGTCGAATCACGGATGTATTGAAAGCGCGTCTCGTTGATTATGGTCGGGCTGACGGTCTGTGTGTCGGTGGCTTGCAGAGTGTTTTCCGTCTCCAGCGAATTCGTGGCTTGGGTGGCCAGATTGAACGAGCCCACGTCGTCGTTGATTTCGTTGTTCCGCCAGTATTGATAGCGCACGGTCAGCGTATTGCCGGGCGTCACCTGGTAGTCGATTCGTGGGCTGATGTTCAGCCGTGTCCGGGGATTCGGCACGGCGCTGCTGAACGGCTCGATTTGAAAGGTCGTCGGATTGACGATTTGCGCGCTGATCACGTTGAGGTCGGTGATGTCGCGCCTCTCGATGTTGAAAAAAAATGAGGCCTTCTTGCTCAGCGGCCCGCCGACATTCGCGCTGAATTGCGTCGTGTGATAGCCGGGCTGTTGTGTACCTGCGGGCAAGTCCTCAAAGGGATTGCGCGAGTTGAAGCCCGCGGTGTTTCCCGTTAGGAAGAATTGGCCGTGAAACTGGTCCGTCCCCGGCTTGGTAAAAACCTCGATTCGCCCATAACCCAGCTTGTCGTATTCCGCTGAGAAAGGGTTCTGATTGATGCGAATCTCTCGAATCGACGCTTTCGGCGGAAGTTCCCCGGCCGTAAAACCATCAATATAAATTTGCCCGCCGTTCGGCCCAGCCGATGGTCCGGCCAGCGCCTGAAGCTCAGACTCCAGTTCGTCCGGATCATCCGAAAGCGCTTCGAGATCCTTGCCCTGAATCACAACCGCGCCCGCATTGCTGGCGGGATTCACGTCGATCTTCGTCGTCGTATCCGTGACTTCGACTTTCTGCTCCTGCACCTGGATACTCAATTGGGCATTCAATTTTTGCGTTTGTCCGGCGGCAATATCCACCTCGGCTTGCTCAAACGGTGCAAATCCCGTGGCAATCACTTTCACGCCATACTTTCCCGCAACCAATCCCTTCACTTCAAACAAGCCATCGCGGTTCGTCGTCGCCGTTGTCGCTGCTCCGCTTGGTGTCGTTACAAGTACGGTGGCCTCGGCGACTGCCGCGCCGGAAGGATCCGTCACCTGCCCGCGCAACGTTCCCGTCGTGTCCTGCGCTCGCACCGCATTTCCCGCAATCCCTGCTAAAAAGAGCACGCCGAGGAATACAATGCTCCGATAGATAACCCGCAGTCTCATTCCTTCTCCTGACTTGATTCCATTATTTTCACTGGCCGCCGTTCTTCAGGGATTGGTATCGCCCGTCGGCGCTTCACTCATCGTCCACGGAGTTAAGATGCTGGACGCTCCGCCCTTCGGCGAAGCCTCGAGGATGGGTTCTACTCCGGCGAGGAGTGTGATCGCCGTGGCGTCATTCTCCCCCGTGCCTTCGGTCGTTACGATCATTACGGCGTCGCCCTTCTGCAAATCCGCAAGGGTCGACGCGGGTATTCGGCTCAACAGCTGCTGCAGGTCGCTTCCGCCTCCTCCGCCGCCGAGCCGTCCAGCCGGTCGGCCTTCGGAGCCGCCAGGTCGAGCGCCAGCTTGGCCGCCCTCGTGGTTTTCAGCCGCCGCTTCGGCGGGCTTTGCCGCCGCCCCCGCTGCCCCGTTTCCACCAGCGGCCTCGGCTGCCGGGGCGCCCTTGAGGCGTATCGCAATGCGCTGCGCCATCATGGCAGGCAGCTTGCGAATTTGCGTATCAGAGCCGACTTTCACGGTGATGTTTTTTTTCGCCACCAGGTCCATCACCGTCAGCGTTCCTGCGCTGACGTCCACGGCGCTGATTGTCCCCGCTATGTTCCGAAAGGATCCAGAGACAATCTCGTCCGCCGTAAGTTCCGAGCCATCCGCGCTCCGCGTGCCCCGCGCGCGAAGCTGATCTCCTGCTTTAATCTGGTCGATTGGCGCAGGCTTTGCATCGTCAAACTTCACGGAATTGGACGCATACCGGCGAAGAATCGTTTGCTTCGTCACTTGAACCGAAACATCCTTCGCTACGCCAGACGCATTCGTCGATATCTTTATCGTGCCGGTTGACGGGTCCACAGCGCTTACCAGCCCGCCGACTCCATGCCTTTGCCACTCTTCGCGCTCATGCGTCTGCTTCGCGGCAATGTCCTCGTGCTTCATGGCAATCACGGACGCGGCCGCCAGCGTTTTGCCATCCGCCGCCATCATCCCTCGGACCAAAATGCGGTCGCCGGGCTGCAGTTCCGACAATTGAAGCGGAACCGCGCTCTTCAAATCTTTCGCGCCCGGCTCGATGCGGACTAGCTTGGCTCCATCCGGCACCTGAACGGTGGTTTCAGCCCCCGTGTCCGTGGTCACTACGATCGTATTTCCCGAAATGGTCTTGATCGTTCCCACCGCCTTCGCTGCGGCAGTTTGTGCTGCTCGCGGTGTGTGTTCTCCCGCCATGGCGTTCGTGCCCCACGCCCCACTAAGCCCCACCGCTATGCAAATGGAAATACCCGTCACTTTCAAGCGCCCCAGGCGCCCCTTTTCCCGCCATTCCATCGATGACTCCTGCAATCTAACGCGGAACGCAAACGTCGTCTGAGTTCGCTTGGGAGGGAAATGCGGCAGACGCGCCATTCCCATTGCGTCAAAGGTTAGACGTGTCCGAGACCCCTAAATGTTACAAAAAATCTCGGCCGGGATACCAGAAGGCAAGGGGAAGGCCCAGTGCGCTCAGGTTCGCTGCGTAAATATTTCTGGAATATCGCTACCAATGCTCAAATACGTCGCAAATCCGCGCAAGCCGCTGCGCCTCCGGGAGAGAGGTTCCCTCACCGATTTACAACGCCGAATGGCGCGGCCTTACTCGTTTTGAGCTGGGATATGATCCGCAGCCGCTCGTACGGCCTTGAACACTATACTTTCTCCGCTTCTCGTCGCCCGCCAAGTCTGATTCGCCGCCAACGGTTTCATCTCCTGTCCATTCATCCAGATGCGCGTGGGTTGCTGGCCCTCAAACACCGCGTCGAAGCTCTTCCCCATCCATTTCTGGCCGCGGACATAAACCTTGCCTTCGCTTACGTTCGGCATCACCGTAAGATCTTCGCCAGCCCAAGTGCGCAAGCCCGCTACGTCCGGAAATGCCATGGCGTCCAAAGCGTCATAACCCATGATTCTTACGCTTCCAATAGCGTGCGCTCCCGGCGGATAGGCCTTGGGATCGACATTCTCCGGAAGCAGCGGGCCGAGATTCGACTGAATCGCGCGCGCCAGCCACTCGAAAGCCTCGCCCCGCTCCCCAGCTCGATCCAGTGCCAAGGACACGTAGGAAAATATTCTTGGCCACGCAGGACCACGCCAGTACCCTCCCCACTTTGGCGTATCAAAAGCCATAGTAGGCAAAAGCGCTCCGTTAAACTTTGCGGGATCGTTTAAACGTTTCATCATAGCGGCAATCCGCGAGGGATCAGACTCGTAGTAGAGAAAATAGTAGGCATCGAGATTTTCTCCTCGTGTCCACAACTCTCCCGTCTTTACATCCAGGTCCCAATAGCGTTTCGTGCGTTCATCCCACAGCTTGCTGCGAACCGCTTCCTTCGCTGCGCCGAATTCCTTCTCCCATGGTTCAGACCGCTCCCCGCGAATCTTCGCGAGATAGGCCATCTCCTTCAAGCTCCACAAATTGAATACCTGCTCGTTCATCGCGCTAGTCGGAGCGCCTTCGAGGTCGACAAACGGCGAGTTCTTATCATCCCAGCCGGTTTCGTAAGTATGCAGCCAATCGATCAGATGATCGCGATTGGGGTCTCGCACGCTCGCCAAATTCCGCTGGTACGCGAGGAGCGCCTCCCAAAGCGTTCGATCGCCGGCTGCGCCACCAGGCTTTTCGTCGAGGATCGCTGTATCTCCCGTCATGCGCACATATTGCCCGACCAGTGAAGCCTGCACTGGAACGCTTTGTGTTTCACGTTCAGGGCCTCTCGCCTGAAAAGTGTTCTTGCCGGAAGGGAAAATTGTCCACGCCGCCGTGCCGTCTCCCTTTGCGTTCACTGAATAACGAAACCAATTCAGGATCGCTCCGCGCGCCAGGTCCTTCCGTCCTGTCGCCGCAAGCGCCAGCGTCTCCGCGATACCGTCGTTGCCCCACATGCCCATGAACACGTTCCAGTCCGCGATCGTCATCGGGCAAGCCGGCATATACGATACCTGGCAGGTCGTGTTCAACACTCCTCTCCAGAACCAAAGCTCGCTGCGCACTAAATCCTCCGGCTCAATCCTCTCTTTTTCGCCTGACGTTCCAATCGTAAAATGAATCGGCTGGGCTGGCGCCACGAGCGGAGTTGACCCCAAATATTCGTTCCAAGCCTTATGCGTTGCTTGGCTGAATGAATCGTCGGAAGCCCTCACTTCCTGAAGAACAGCGGCGGCCTTTTGCATGTCCTCACCCAACGCGATGATTGCCGCGGCTTGGCTTCCAGCTTTCAGTTGCCATTTCAAGGTGCCATCTTGTATCTCTGCCGCCGGAACAGATCCCACTAACACGCGATAATCCCACCGCACCGAACCATAGGCCGCTATTTGGGCATTCTGGTCAGCCAACAACGGCAATCCGGTTCCGCGAACGCGCAGGCTAACGCGAACGGGCTCGCTGGCTCTGTCCACGTTTATTCTTACGACTGCGGCCGACTTGCCGTAGATGGGATAAACCGTCAGGGAAACCGTTGGGCCGCCCTCAAACGCAGCCCGATAGATGGTTCGGTCCGCATAGTAATCCAGATGGCGCTGCGCCAGACCAGTTCCGAACTGGAAGGTTTTGCCAGAAGCATTCGAGAACACCGGGGGATCAATCTCCAGCGCCAACACCCTATCGCTACTGTTGTGGGGCACCTGATCCACTGTGGCGGGAACAATGACTGTCTGCCCGCCGAATCCCTTTTCCTGCAATGCGATGAAACCGTTGGACTGGTAAATTGAGTCTTTGGGCGGAGCTTCTGCGCCGAAGCGCATAAAGCTCGCGTAATCGAAATCTTTAGCCAAATAGCGAGGAAATGAGGCAGGCTTCGTCCGCGCAAACGTGGTGGCACAAACGAAGAGCGGCAGTAACGCAGCGCCCAATCCATAAGCGACTGCGACCTGTCGTTTCTGGGCTCGGCGATGGCCACAATTCATTTTTAAAGCGCCTGTCTTCCAGGATTTAATTCCCGAAGGAAACCGAAAGCGGAAGTATACACTGCGGTATGCGCGCGGTGAGAGACCTCCGTCATGGGCAAGTGCTGCGGATTTCGATACCCATGCACACTCAGCTTTTACGGCGAGCTTCACTTCACTGATTCCTCCCCTCGCAAAACGGCCAAGCGGGTGTACAATGCCGCCTGATGGAGTCCCTCGGCCCGCAAAACGTCGCGCGGATACGCCGAGCAACTCCCCGATCAGAGTGAGGCAGTGCAAGGCCAATCAAGGGATGGCTCCTTTCGAGTGATTCTTTTCATCCCCAAGAGTTCAGTGTGGATTTCACGGCACGGAGCAGCGCAGCTGGCCGCTCCACACTGTCGTTCTTCGGCCTGGCTGTTCGCCTGAACGGTCGCTTTTTCGGCGGCCCTTTAGGATTTTTCGCGCCAAGACATGGAGGATTTCCCGAATGCCTCTTTCGGCAGACAAACACTTCACAGCCCGCGTTATCGAGCGAAAAGACCTGTCGGAAGACTTGTGGCTCATTCGCGTCGATCCCGGCGGGCCTTTTTCTTTCAAAGCCGGCCAGTACGCTACGCTTGGCGTCGATCACGAAGACAAGCGTATCGAGCGCGCCTATTCCATCGTCTCCTCGCCCTATGAAGAGAGCCTCGAGTTTTTCATCGAACTCGTCCCTCAGGGCGCTCTCACCCCGCATCTCTACAAGCTCAAAGTCGGCGACACCATGCTCTGCCGCAAGATCTCGAAAGGCCGCTTCACCCTCGATCTGAAAAGTGGACGCACCAATCATCTGCTCCTCGCCACCGTGACCGGCATCGCTCCCTTTGTAAGTTATGTTCGCACGCTTTACCGCGACTGGAAAGCCGGTAACAGCCCCATGCCCGGCGAGCACAAACTTTATTGCCTGCAAGGCGGAAGCCGCTCCTGGGAGTTCGGTTACCGCGAAGAACTCGAGCGCATCGCCGCCGAAGTTCCGTGGTTCAAATATGTCGCCACCATCAGCCGTCCGTGGGAGGACGCCGCTTGGAAAGGCCAAACCGGCCGCGTCGATGACCTTGTTCGCATGTATGTCGACGAATGGGACTTGCACCCGGCGGCTACGACCGGCTATCTCTGCGGCCATCCCAGCATGTGCGAAAACGGCATGGGCATTTTGAGCCGCGCCGGCTGGCAAAAAGGAACTCTCTTCGAAGAAGTCTATTTCATCCCGGGCAAAGAGGCCGGAGCTGAATAAATCGCGGCGAGGCTTCCTGAAAAGCTGCACGCGAATTTCTTTGTGTGAACAGGGTGGGTGTAAGATGCCGCGTGGCCGGGACAAGACTGCCATTGTGGCTCGGTTTTAGAGTATCGGAGGAAGCTTCATGATTGTCGGAGTGCCACGAGAGAGCTTTCCCGGCGAACGCCGTGTGGCGATGGTCCCCGCCGTTGTTCCTAGCCTCACGAAAGCGGGCCTGGAAGTGGTGGTCGAGGCGGGCGCGGGAAAAGAAGCCGGCTATTTGGACGCGGACTACGCCGCCAAGGGCGCGAAGATTCTTCCTACGCGCGCGGATGTTTTCGGCGCCGCCGATATCGTCATTCAGGTGCTCTGCTACGGTTCGAATGACAGAACCGGCAAAGCCGATGTTCCTCTTTATCGTCCCAATCAAGCGCTGGTCGGATTCTTGCGTCCGCTGGGTTCACTCGAAACCATTCAAGAGATCGCCTCGAAAGGTATCACCGCTTTTTCCATCGAGCTGATGCCGCGCACCACGCGCGCGCAGAGCATGGACGCGCTTTCCTCGATGGCCACCATCAGCGGCTACAAAGCCGTGGTCGTTGCCGCGGACACGCTCCCCCGCCTCTTTCCGATGATGACGACAGCGGCTGGAACCATCACTCCAGCGCGAGTATTTATCATCGGATGCGGCGTCGCAGGGCTTCAAGCCATTGCCACCGCGCGCAGGCTCGGCGCGGTTGTCTCCGCCTACGATCTACGTCCCGCCGTCAAAGAGCAGGTGCAAAGCCTTGGTGGCCGCTTCGTCGAATTGCCCATTGAGGCAAAAGACGCCCAAGATGCGCGCGGCTACGCGACCGCACAAGGCGAAGAATTCTACAAGAAGCAGCGCGAACTCCTCGGAAAAGTAGTCGCGGAAAGCGATGTGGTCATTACCGCCGCGGTCATTCCCGGAAAAAAATCGCCGATTCTCGTGACCAAAGAAATGGTTACGGCCATGGCCCCCGGCTCCGTGATCGTCGATCTCGCTGCCGAGCGCGGCGGCAATTGCGAGATGACGCGCGAAGGAGAACAAATCGTCGAGCATGGTGTGACCATCATGGGCTCGATCAATTTGGCAAGCACTGTTCCCTATCACGCCAGCCAAATGTACGCGCGCAACGTCGCGACGTTTCTTCTGCACCTGGTCAAAGACGGTAAGCTCCAGTTAAACCCGCAGGATGAAATCGTGCGCGACACTCTCTTGACCCAGGGCGGCGAAATCGTGAATGCCAGGCTGCGCGAAATTTATAAGCTGCCGGCGTTGGCTGCGAAATCTTGAAACCTTAAGGAGGCATGGATGCCCGCGGATTTTATCTCCAGTCTATTTGTGTTCATCCTATCGGCGTTTTTAGGCATCGAGCTCATTAAGCGGGTCTCGCCGCTTCTGCACACTCCGCTTATGTCTCTCACCAACGCCCTCGATGCCATCGTCCTCGTCGCCGCCATCATTATTGCCGGCCGCCATGAGACGCGCCTTTCGACCATCCTCGGCCTCATCGCCGTCGCCGCCTCTTTCAGCAACATGGTCGGCGGCTTCGTCATCACGGACCGCATGCTGGGCATGTTCAAAACGGGCAAGGCGGCGAAAAAGTCATGAACCCCGCCGACATCCAGCAACTTATCGACGTCACCTACATCGCCGCGGCCATCGGTTTCATTCTGGCGATCAAGTGGCTCAGCTCTCCGGTCTCCGCCATGCGCGGCGTCCTCATCGGAGAAATTGCTTCGGCGATCGCCGTAACAGCTACGCTCTTCGATCCTCAAGTCACCCACTACAAGTGGATCATCATCACGCTCATCATCGGCGCTGGCGTCGGCGTGCCTCTTGGTTTGGTGAAGATGACCGCCGTTCCTCAGCGAACTGCTCTTAGCCACGCGTTCGGCGCTCTTTCCGCGGCTCTCATCGGCATCGCGGAATACTACGTCGCCGCCCCCAGCGTCCCGAAATTCGAAATGGCCGAAATCGGCCTCGAAGTCATCATCGGTTCGCTCACTTTCACTGGCAGTATCATCGCCGCAGGTAAATTGCAGGAATGGCTTCCGCAGCGTCCCATCACTTACAAAGGCCAAAACTACGTCAGCTTAACGGTCCTCGCCAGCGCCCTCATTCTTATGGTCGTTCTCGTCGTCCATCCCGAGTACACGCATTTGTTTCCCGCCATGATCGGCGTCGCCCTGATTTTCGGCATCATGCTCGTCACGCCCATCGGCGGTGCGGACATGCCTACCGTCATCTCGCTCTTAAATTCCTATGCCGGCTTCTCCGCCGCACTCCTCGGCTTCGTCCTCAGCAATAAAGTTTTGATCGTCGCCGGCGCGCTCGATGGCGCTTCGGGCTTCATTCTCTCGGTCATCATGTGCAAAGCCATGAACCGCTCTTTCTCCAACGTCCTTTTCGGCGCGTTCGGCCAAGTCCAGCCTAAAGTCGCGGGCACAAAAGAAGAGCGAGCCGTCAAAAGCGCTAGCCCAGAAGACGCAGCGGGCATTCTCGCCGCCGCCAACAAAGTTGTCATCGTCCCCGGCTACGGCATGGCCGTCGCGCAAGCCCAGCACAAAGTCCGCGAGCTCTATGACATTCTCACCAAGAAAGGCATCGACGTGCGCTTCGGCATTCACCCTGTCGCCGGACGCATGCCCGGCCACATGAACGTTCTCCTGGCCGAAGCCGATATTCCTTATGATCGATTGATGGAAATGGACGACATCAACGGCGACCTCCCGCAAACCGACGTCGCTCTCGTCATCGGAGCCAACGACGTCACCAATCCCGCCGCGCGCACCGATCAATCCAGCCCCATCTTCGGCATGCCCATCATCGACGTCGATAAAGCCCGCACCGTCATGGTCATCAAACGCAGCATGGCTGCCGGTTTCGCCGGTATCGATAATCCTTTGTATTACCTCGACAACACCCTCATGCTTTTTGGCGACGCCAAGAAATTCGTCAGCGAAATCGTCCAACAACTTTCCGGCTCCGGCCATTAAATATATTGACTAAGGTTAGATCGGCGATTTACACGCGCGCTTCATCCTCGAATGGCTGCCCGAATTCTGGGCGTGCCAGACACTGCGGCTCGCAGCTTTTCGTCCGCGCCAAACATCCCGAGCACCGCCCTCGCGACCTCGTCATCCATCTCGGATGCCTGGTGCAGGTCGACGGGATACCTCGCCAACAATTCCAGGCCCGCGTCCGCGAGCTGGATTTTAACCTCTGGCGCAGGAGCCTTTAGCACCACCTCCATGCGGTCTTCAATCGCTCCATGCTGCCGCTCGATGGCGTCGCGATATTTTTCGTAGACCGAGTTCACCGCGGCCACCAATTTTTCCTGTACGAGCTTGTGGTCCCCACCGGACGCCAGCATCAGCACAATTTCGTGCCAGGTGTACTCCGTGCCGGGAATTTGTTTGAAGAGCGGCGTTGTGGGCTGAAAAAGCACCGAATTGGAAAACACCGCGATGCGTCCTGTGGGATAGAGGTCGACGCCGGTCCCGGCCATCTCAATCAGATATAAGCGCACCAGCCCAACGTCGGCCACTTCGCCCGTAACGCCCGCAACGCTGATGCGATCGCCTACGCGGATACCATATCGTCCCACTACAAAAAAGTACGCGGCCACCGACAGCAGCACGGTTTGCAGCCCAACAGCCACACCCGCGGTAGCGAAGCCCGCGAACGTAGCCAACGAACTGAACCCGCTTACGAATCCCAGCACCACAACGACGCTGAGAAAAAATCCCATTACGAAGCGCCGCAGCACGAGGATCTGGCGCCTTCGTCGTCCATCGTGCACGTATCGAAACGTCATTCGCCGCCAGACCTCCGAGAGAACCAATACGAGGCCGAGCGCCAGCGCGATTCCCGCAACCCGCACCAGCAACGAAATTAAGGTGCGCTTGGATTCCGCCGTGACGGAGTGGCGCCATTCCACAAGGTTGCCGCGCATCTGATCCAGAACCACCATCTCCTCGCGCAATGGCACCAGTGCCGTAGTCACTTGATTGAACTGCTGCGTGAGTACGGCAAATTGCTGCGGACTTGTTTGGGCCTGCGCGGCCGGCTGAGCGACGCTTTGGGATGCGGGGCTTTGAGCGCTCCGTATTGTCTGACGCAGGGTGTTGCGCAGCGGCGTGCTTAGGCTGTCCGCCTTCTGGCGGACAACCGAACTTTCTCGAACCAGCCGGTCGATGGTCTGGACGCTTTTCACTTGTCCATACAATGTGACCATCTGCCCGAACAATCCCGAGGGCTGCTCTGACTCGATGGATTGCGCTGGCGCGGGAGCAGCAGGCTTGTTCCCGGCAACCCCTTTCGAGGCCGTCGGCGTCTCTCCGACTTCCGGCACCGTCCGCGCAAGCTCGTTGATGCTTCCAAGGAGGCCATCGCCTCCTTCGCTGTTGTTTTCGACAAAGGTCGCAAGCTTTTTCACCGCCTCAAGCATCGCGCGGTCCAGCGATAACTGCCCTTCCAAAGCATCTCTCTGGGCAATCAGCGCTTTCGCCTTGCTTGCAGGCGTTACCAGGATTTTTTTGTTCAACTCATCAATCTGGGATTGCCTATCGCTAATGCGCTTCTCCACTTGCACCTGAACCGCGGCATAGTCTGGCGTTCCGCCGCCCTCGGACTGCTCTGTGGATTGCGGAGCCGCACTATTCGTGGGAGCATTCGTCGAAGTGCCGTTTGAAATGCCGTTTGACGCACCATTTGGTTTGCCGGCTGACGCATCATTGGACGCACCCGCTGACATTCGAATCAATTCCGCTTGCGCTCTTGCCGACTGGAACGCCAATCGAACCGCCTGCGTCGCCAACGATTGCGCGTTCTCCTGAAAAATCAAATCGCTCGGAAGCCCGCCCGTTTCTATCTTCGCCGTCGAATCCTGGTACAAGCCCAGAATCTGATTCAGGTGGCCAAGTATCGCGTCCCGGTCGGTTTGATCGGCACCAAAGGAGACAATGGCGGCGCACAAAATGAGTATTGGCAATCTAACGGCCGACAGTCGAGTCCCACGTTTGCGATTGCGAATCATCATTGATTTTCCATTTTTGTTTCCCGGCTGGACAACAAGAACAGCCCAGTTCCGTCAGAAGTTCCTGTCTTGGCTGGTTCTTGCCTGCGGAGCAGCTTCCGGAAGCCGTGGCCAACTTCCAAAGGTGGCGGGACACCTTCGAGGTGACGCGAGCGGGTAACGAGCAGCAATGCCGGCCGCTCCGTAATCCTTATCGCCGTTCGTCATAACAGCGAAACAAAATAATATCACACCACCGCTGGCCCGCCAGTCTCGCTAATTTAGCCGATATAAACTGCCTCTTGGTAACCGGCGCTAGCTGCCGAGCGTCACCGTCTGTTTGAGCTGTGCTAGAATGTGTTTATGGCGAACACACGAAGTGCAACCCTCAGTACACGGCTCAAACCAGGGATAAAACGCCGTCTGGCAAAGCTTGCCAAAGCCTCCGGCCGCAGCTCCAATTTCTTAATCTCCGACGCCGTCGAAGCCTACGTCGCCGACCAGGAAAGACTCCTCACCGAAACGCGCCAAGCTGAGCGCCAAGTGAAGTCAGGCCATTACGTCAGGAACGAGGAGATAAAGGCCTGGTTGCTCTCCTGGGGCACGAAGCGCGAATTGCCTCCGCCAAAGTGCGTCTGCGGTAAAGTCCACGACGACGAGTCGCTGTGCCGGTAGCGATAGTCTGGTCTCCGCTGGCTCTGGCCCGTCTCCGCGAAATTCACGCCTTCGTCGCTCTCGACAAGCCTGACGCCGCCGAACGTCTCGCAACCCGCATTGTCGCCGTCGTGGAAACTCTCAAACTTCATCCCCATCTAGGTCGCGCTGGCACGGAACCCGGCATTCGCGAACTCGTCATCGGCGGCACTCCCTACACAATTCTCTACCGCGTCCGCGGTCTCCGCGTCATCATCACTACGATTTGGCATGCGGCTCGGCAGAGATGATCCGAGGAGCGATTATTAGGAAATTGTGGACGGGCGCTCCCCTCGCACATGGATTTGAGCTGGAAGTGGTATAGCATGCCGCATATGAAAAAAGTGAAATCCGCGAATCGTAGCTCGACGGCGAAACGCAATTCCGCCCCACGCAACGTGGATGAATACGTAGCGCGGGTCCAAGAACCTGCCCGTGCAGTCCTGAACAAGATGCGCGCAACAATTCAGGCAGTCACGCCGCTCGAAGCGACCGAGACCATCAGCTACCGCATTCCTGCCTTCAAAACCGACAAAGGCGTGCTGCTATGGTTCGCGGCCTTTTCAGACCACATCAGTCTGTTTCCGACTGCTTCCGTGATCGAGGCGTTTCAAGACGAACTGAAAAGCTTCTCCACGTCCAAAGGCACCATCCACTTCCCCATGGACAAGCCTCTGCCGATTGCCCTGATCAAAAAAATCGTGAAGGCGCGGGTGGCACAGCTCGGAACCAAGAAAAAACGGCGGATTGGTCGTTCCTGACATCTCGAAGAGTTTTGATTTTTTCTAAGTCGATGCGCCACTCGTGCCGCACGCACCATCGCAAGGTTGCGGATTTTGACGACAGACATTTTCCCGCAACCTCACGACTCCATCTCAATCCCGGCAAGGAGGACACTCTTAGCGTAAGCGCTAAAGACTTCGCTGTTTTGTCTCCCCATCGCCTGGGTTAGATGTGGATCAATGTTTGCCAGGAGATGCGTGGCCACGTCCGTCCCGCTCTTCGTTTCCTTTGAAGTGGTCACGATCGACGCGCTTGGCTGGCTCGGCCTTCTCGCCACGGTTTGGCTTCGCGCCTTTATAGCCGTGCTGCGGATCGAAGCGGTTGTCTACCTTGCCGCGGAACTCATTGCCGCCGTGAAACCACGGGCCCGCGCCAACGAAAACGTCCCCACTAAACCACTCTGGACCGTAGTAGCCGGACGGAGCACAGTCGTAAGGGGCGATGTCATAGTATCCGTAGGGACAGTCAGGAGCCACGCCGACTTCGACGCTGACCTGAGCCTCCGCCCTGGGAGCTGTTGCCGCAAAGCAACTGCCGGCCACGGCAGCCATCACAAGAAGAGTAAATCCACGCATAAATTCACCTCAGTTATCTCAGTCTATGTTTCCTCGAACATGTCATCGTAGGGGGCTTGGGATTCCCGTGTCTGTCTCGTATTGCGCACTCTTAAGGAATTAATGCGGGGGGACGCTGTGCTGCATTTTCTAGCCGTCGCACGCCGAACGGTTGACATTTGGTTTCTTAGGGACGCTTGTTTGGACTTTTCCAAATCTTTGACAATTCTAATCAATCCATCTGAACCCCGAAGATGAGGCACCGTTCCCGCGAGCAATCGCCCGCTTCAACGCGTAATTCCACATTCGTGCGCGTTTGTCCAAGCGCGATTCGCCCGAACAAGCGCTCCATCAGGGCTTTTCTGTCTCATGAACGGATTCGCTGCAAAAATCGAGTCCCGATAGTCGGGCAGGCGGCGTCACAAGAGCGTATACTTTAAGAGTCAACCCTCACACCTTCCGCCGCGCTACCAAAGCGACGGTTCCTGTGCCGCAAGACATTTATTCCTTTGCTCCATTAGTAAAAATATAAGTGTCCCCGATCCGTGAAAATGCCCCCGGCTCGGACGAAAGGACCCTGATGGCTGAAAACGTGAACATCCAGTACGTGGGTTTCAAATCGAAAGAGCTAGTGCGCGAATATAGTTTTATTGTGCGGCGAGCCTTAAATGAGACCAGCGAATTTACACTGACCATTGGGAACGAAGCATTTGGTTCGCGGCGCGTGCGCTTTCAAGACGCTCCGGAGATCTGCTCGCGCAGGCTTCGGCATGAGTTGGCTGCTCTCGGAAACGATCCTCCACAGGCAAGCTATCGGATCACGGAGACAGACTTGGACGACTACCGCAGTTCTCACGCACCCAAAGTCTACGGCTACCCTGCAAAGCCGAAGGTTTCAAGCGCCGCATAGCGTGGCTTCCGGCATCGCCTCGGCAACAGGTTTTCCCATCCACGTTAGAACTGGATGAACCACTTCGGATCATTCTCTCTTTCTTTTAGTTGAATGAAAAATTTCTAATAACATATTTCCTTTGCAAACCACCCTTCGCGTGACCGAGGGTTTATACTGAAAGCACTATGATTAAGCTTCAAGCATTTCAAGATGCAGCTCGCAAAGCCGGATTCCTTGCTGCCGAAGAATCTGACGAAGGTACTGTTCTTTGGCTGAAGAAAGCCACGGCGGATTCCGAGGATCGCATTTGTATTGACAGTCTGACGAACAGCGCGACCGTCTACTGGGCCACTATCCCGTGGAAGATCAACTCCAAGACATTCCGCGACGTATCCTCGCTGCAAGAATGGATCCTCTCAAGGCCCACCGCTGTGGCGTCCTGAACTGGCAAGCCGCGAATTTCCTCTGTCATTCTCCGCTAACAAAAACAAATGTCTTGCGGGCGTCCCGTTACCCGCGAGATGTGCCTCCAACAAGCTTCGCCCCATGAGATGTCGGTTCTCTTGCGCGCCCGCTTGGACTACAATGACGCCCGAATCCCTGTGGTGGGAATGCTGGAGGAAATATGCGTGCCGATCGAGTGGAACTTTCCTGGGATGGAGCGAAATCGGACTGGCTTGTTCGCATCGCCAGCGGCGAAGAAGTAATCCGGCGCCATTGCAAAGCACCAAAGGACGCGGACGAAAAAACTCTCCGCGCAAAAGCCGAGGAAACCGTGAAAGAAGAAGGCTACGAAGCCGACGCTGCGGCAGTCAACATTCTCCGCTAGTGGCACAGCCAATCTTAGCTGTGCAGATTCTAGATTCGTCGCAGCACGGCCGCGCAACGCCAGGATTGGCGCTGCCGCCCACAGCCTGCGCAGGCGGCGCAACGCGCCAGATTGGACATCCATTCCTGGAGTGTTAAAATCCAGACTGAAACCACATGCCGCCCAAAACACTCTACGAAAAAATCTGGGATTCCCACGTCGTCCACGAAGAAGCCGGAAAGCCCGCGCTGATCTATATTGACCGCCATCTCATTCATGAAGGCACGTCGCCGCAAGCCTTCGCGGGGCTGCAAGCGGAAGGCCGCAAAGTGCGGCGCCCCGACCTGACCTTCGCGGTGATGGACCACTCCGTTCCGACCACCATGGGAGACCGCTTGCTGCCCATCGTCGATACCGACGCCCGGCTGCAATTTGAAGCCCTCGAGAAAAACTGCCGTGAATCCGGCGTGCGCCTTTTCGACATGAACAGCCGCAACCAGGGCATCGTGCATATCATCGGTCCGGAGCTGGGCGTGACGCAGCCGGGTCAAACCATTGTCTGTGGCGACAGCCACACTTCGACGCACGGAGCCTTTGGTACGCTAGCGTTTGGCATCGGGACGAGCGAAGTCGAGCATGTTTTGGCCACGCAGTGTTTGGTCCAATCACGCAGCAAGACATTACACATTTTGGTTCACGGCAAGCGCCCGCGCGGCGTAACGGCGAAAGACATCATTCTTGCCATCATCGGAAAAATCGGAATCAGCGGCGGCACCGGCCACGTTGCGGAATACGGCGGCGAAGCCATTCGCGATTTGAGCATGGACGGCCGCATGACCGTCTGCAACATGACGATTGAAGGCGGCGCGCGCGCCGGAATGATCGCGCCGGATGACACAACGTTTGCCTATATGGAAGGGCGGCCGTTTGTGCCGCAAGGCAAAGCATTTGAGGATGCCGTTGCAGGTTGGAAAAAACTGACGAGCGACGACGGCGCGAAGTTTGATATGACCGTCGAGTTGCAAGCGCAGGATCTTGCGCCGCAAGTCACGTGGGGAACAAATCCGGGCATGGTGACGAGCGTAACGGGACGCGTGCCGGAGCCCGGGTCGTTCCATGATCCGAACGATCAGAAAGCCACGGAAAGCGCGCTGAAATATATGGGATTGAAAGCTGGAACGCCGATTGTGGACATTCCTGTCGATCGCGTTTTCATCGGTTCGTGCACGAATTCGCGGTTGGATGATTTGCGTGCCGCCGCTCACCTTGTCGCTGGCAAACACGTTGCGCACAGCATCAAGCAGGCGCTCATCGTGCCCGGCTCGCGCGGCATCAAAGCGCAAGCCGAAAAAGAAGGCCTCGATAAGATTTTCCGAGAGGCCGGCTTCGAGTGGCGCGACGCAGGCTGCAGCATGTGCATCGGCATGAACGCCGACGTCCTCCCAGCGCACGAGCGCAGCGCCAGCACCAGCAATCGCAATTTCGAGGGCCGCCAAGGCAAAGACAGCCGCACGCACCTGGTTAGCCCGGTAATGGCTGCCGCTGCCGCGATTGCCGGCCACTTTGTGGATGTACGTTCACTCGACGTCACGAGTGTCGAGTAGCTACCGCCGTGAGCAAGATCAAGAGTCCGAAACAAAAGAAAAGCTTGAGCCTGAAGCGAGACCGTCGCAACATTCATGGCGAAAATTCTAAGTCGAGCCGAAAGAATATCGCGAGGGGAAAGCAACTTCGGCACATGGATGAGCGTCGAGCAATCTCCCAGGTCCTAAGTCGGCTTACGGGGCAGATCGATGATGATGTTGCCTCAGAGACCGAGTTTCAAGTCAAATTGACGATTACCGACAGCAGAAACCGCGGGTTCAGAAAACATCCCGACAAGCCACTTGGAGAAGTCATTGAGCGAAGAATGGCAAAAAGACGTCGAAAAGGAATCTTAGGAGCAGCAGCAAATGGAACCGTTTAACACACACACTGGCATGGTTATGCCGCTGGACCGGGTCAATGTGGACACCGACCAGATGGTGCCGAAGCAATTTTTGAAGGCGCTGACGCGGCAAGGATTTGGGCGGATCTTATTTTACGACTGGCGCTACTTGCCCGGCGAAAAACCGAATCCTGAGTTTGTGCTGAATTTCCCGCGCTATGAAGGATCCTCCGTGTTGCTGGCGCGCCATAATTTCGGATGCGGCTCGAGCCGCGAACACGCGCCCTGGGGCGTGAAGGACTACGGCTTCCGCGTGATCATTGCGCCGAGCTACGCCGATATTTTCTACAACAATTGTTTCAAGAACGGCATTTTGCCCGCTTCCCTTACCGAGGATCAGGTCGAGGAACTTTTTCAGCGCACGGAAAAAGAAGAAGGCTACATGCTCACAGTGAACCTGGCGAATCAAACCATTGCCGACCGGCATGGCCTGATGTTCCGCTTCGACATTGCGCCATCGCGCAAGGAAGTTCTGCTGAAAGGTCTCGACGATATAGGTACCTCCTTACAGCACGAAGCCGACATCACCTCGTATGAAAAAGCCCACACCGCCACAGCCACCATGTACGAACCCGTCGACGTAAAAAATTACGCCAGCCGCCAATAGCGATTCGCGTTCGCAGGGGGGCGAAAGTTCACGCGGCCTCGGCGGTTGGCTCTGATTCAGCTGTTGGTTCCGGCGATTCTGGCGCAGCGGGCGGACCGAGCAGTTCCGCGATGAGAATGCCCGCCAGCACGAACGCCGCGCCAAACAGCGCGCGGTTTCCGAGTCTCTCGCGCAATAAGAGATAAGAAGTGATCGACGCGAAGACCGGCTCGAGCGTGAAGAGTATCGCCGCGTGGCTCGATGTCGTGAACTGCTGCGCCCAAAGCTGAATCGAGAAAGCCACGGCGGTCGCCAGCACCGCGCAAATCGCGATTCCCGCTAGCGACTCCCCCTGCCAACCGAAGCGCGCCGGTTGCCAACCAGACGCGGAAGCAAAACCGGTGGCAAGCCACGCCAGAGCGGCACAGGCCGCAACCTGGAGCACGCTGAGCGCGGCAACGGAGTGCCGACGGGTGTAATCCCCAACCAGAATGATATGCATCGCGTACAGCCCCGCGGCGATGAACGTCAGCAAGTCGCCGCGGTTGAGATGCGAGACGCCTTCCACGGGAACCGTCAGGAAATAGAGCCCGAAGACCGCGGCGAACACGCCGGCATACACCCAAAAGGTCAGCCGGCGTCCCCAGAAAATACCCAGAAGAAGCGGGACCATGACGACGCTGGATCCGGTGACAAAACCGGACTTGGCGGGAGTCGTGTATTGCAAACCGGCAGTCTGGAAAGCATAGCCGCCGAACATGAAAAAGCCGAGAGCGGCTCCGGCAATCAGCTCTTCCCTTTTTAGCGTTCGAAAGACGTGTGGGCGGAAGGCAGCCATGAGCAGCGCGGCCAAGGTGAATCGAGCGGCGAGAAAAATGAAGACGGAGGAATAGCCAAGGGAATCCTTGACGACGACAAATGTCGCGCCCCAGAGCAGGCTGCAGAAGGCCAATGAGATATCGGCGCGAAGACGTTTGGTCATGTGCTGTGGCGCCTGAAAGAGGCGAGCGCGTAAGTGTAATTCCGGTCGCAAACGATGACAACGCTGGTGACGACGCCGGTGACGAAGCGTGGGCGCTGCGACAAAGGAGTTCTATAACGAGCGGGAGAAAGTGGGACAAAGGTCAGAAAAAGCAAAACGGGGAAGGCCGATGTGGCCTTCCCCGTTTTTGCGGCGGCTTATGAAAGCACGCCGGAAGAAGTTAGAACGCGAACCTCAGACCAAACTGCATCTGGCGGGGATTGTTCCCCTGGACGTTGACAACGCCGAAGGTTCCTACGCCGTTCGTTGGGACGACGCCAATACCGGTTTGTGCGTCGCCGCCGGTGGGATCCTGGAACACGGGATGGTTAAATATGTTGGTAACGGTGTACTCGAACTGGAGAGTGTAGCGTTCGGAGATTTTGATGTTTTTCACCAAACGCATGTCCACGTTCCAATACATCAAACCAGTGAATACGCCGACGCCACCCGTGCTCGTATCGAGGCCAAGAATCGCAGGGCGCAGCGTGCTCAACACAGCGCCAGGATTCGCGAAGAGGTTGAATTGGCCAGGAGTGCCATCAGAGTGAAGAGAGGCTGAGGACCCGGAGGACGGCTTGGTGAGAATGCAGTTTTCGGTGTCGAAGAAGTTGGAACCATCACCTGCTCCGAAAGACTCGGAGCTCGTAAAGGTACCGCAACCGAGCGGTTCGCCGCTGCCCATCGCGAGAATCGGAGACAAGGACCAACCGCCCGCGAGGCGGCCGATGAGCCCTTGCTGGCCCTTGTACCACGGGTCATCGATCATGGCGTAGGTGTTGAACACGAACTTGCGGTCGAAGTTCTGCACACCGTAACCGGCGTTCAGGTTAAAGGGATCATTGGGTGTGTACTCGCTGGTGGCCTGGACGAGAGCTCCTGTGCCCAAGGCCTTGCTGTAGGTGAAGTTTTCTTGCAGGGTGATCCCATGCCAGCTGTTCATTTTCAGAGAAACGAACCCGCCATTATAGTTGCCATGGCCGACGCTAGCATTCATGCCGACGCCGGATGAGGTCTGACCGCCACTGCCGCAAGTGGTGGGCTCGGCGGTTGTGCCGCAATCCAGTGGACCACCGACGATTTTAGTGTTCATCATGCTGCGGGCAAAATTGAACCCGCCGTTGTCGAGGTCGCTCCAGAGGTTCCAAACGCTCTGCGTCGTGAAGTTGCCGATCTCATTGAGGGCCGCGACCGCGGTGCAGCTCGTCAAGGGCACTCCACCGTACGTAGCGTTGCAATACCCTGTGCCGGAGAGAGCCGACTCAAAGAAGGGCTGCGCCGGAATCGCGTTGAAATATTGTGCGTAGGCCGGGTTCTGACTGCCATTCGCCAGTTTCGCGGCAGGGACATTCGCTCCGCAAGCCGCGAAGGAAGTCGCACAGCCGAGAGAAGTCTCAACGCCGGCATAGGCCTTGGAGAATTGCTGCCCGCCAAGAGTCATCATGTAGGGCACGGAGTTCAAGTTGATCGGCTGGTACTCGTGGGTGATTCTCCGGCCGATGTAGCCCAATTCCAAGATGAACTTGTTGCCGATCTGGCGCTGGATGGTCAAGTCAAAGGAGTCCACGACGTTGGGGCGGAAATTTGGGTCAAGGACTTCGCCTGCGCCCGCCGCGACGCTATTAACGCCCGGGAAGTTGAGCTTCGGAAGCGTGGGTGCGGCTGCAGGGATGGGAGCATTGTTGCCGTCCGTTCCAACGCGGAAGGCGTTGGCAACAGTAAGGGGAATAGCAGCGCCATTCGGGGCCCCGCAAGTGGGGGCACCGGTCCCGCCCATGCCTACCGGTATGGGCATGTAGTTTTGGCTGCACTGGACGGCCTGAATAAGTCCGTCACCCAGCAGGGGCACGAGAACTAGATCCACGCCATTCAGACGCCCGTAAACACGGCTGTAGCCGCCGCGTACGACTGACTTGTTGCCGCCAAACACTTTGCCAAGGAACCCATCGGTGATGTTGGGGTTCCAAGCCGCGGCAACGCGCGGGCTAAACGAACCGTAGAAGGGATTATAGGGGTACTTCGATCCGGCTCCGGTATTGCCGACGAGAGAGTAGCCAAGTATTGGGTTGAAGACTTGACCGTTAAGAGCGGCGAGCTCCCGCTGGTTGAGGTAGGCCTCGGTGCTAACAGGCTGGCCGCTCTGATCCACGAGCTCCATCTGCTTGCCCTGTGCCTCGGTCGGCGGCATTTCGAGAGTCCAACCTAACCCGTAGGTCAAGGTGAAGGACGGCTTCAGATGCCAGGAGTCGCTGAAGTACACGTTGTAATAGGGGATGGTGCTCTGGTCGAACGCGTGAGTCAGCGGAGCATTCAGCGCAAGGTCAGAGCCAGAACGCGTATAGGCGATTTGCGAGGCGGTAACGATGCCTAAAACGGCGGCACTGTCGCGGCCCCAAGTCGTTGGAGCCACGCCGGCAGGCAAGGTGCCGGTGAAGTCCACGGCGCCGCCGCCAGTCGTGCTTTGGCCTAGCTGATAGGTGGCTTGGTAGTTGATACCGCCGCCGTTGTCGGAGCGCTGATGCCAATCCCAATTGCGCTGGTAGGCGCCGCCGAACGTAAAGAGGTGGTTGCCCTTCAGCATGGTCCAGTCGTCGCGGAGGAAATTGTCGTGGCCATCCCAGAATCGAGTACGGACGCCTTGAGTGTTCACGTTGTAAGGAGCGAGCGGATTGGCAGTCTCGCCAAAGGGCTCAAGAGCGGCTCCGCCCACGTCGGTACCAAGTTGGGGGAATTGAGGAACACCGCCTGGATTGGACCAAGACCAGTAATTGCGCAGGTAACTGTAATGCAAATCGTTTGTGGTGTTAGGAGTGACGTTTACGGTCAACCCCGCCACGAAGTACCACGGCTGCTGCGGACGCTGGGAAAGGGCTGCCGGAGTCCCCAGCGTGTCACCAGAGAAGAAACCGCCAACGTCCACTTGGTTGGTTGTGGCCTGTTGCAGCTTGTAGTAACGGTAGCTGGTGTTGAAGTGGAACCTGGAGCCGAAATCGTGGTCCAAACGAGCCACTGCGAAATTCGAACTGTAGGGTATCTCGACGTTGGCCTTGTAACCTTGTTCGTTCACGCCATCGCAAGTTTGGGTCAGCCCAACACCGCTGCAATTGAGGTCATTCGGCATGGGTTCGAATTTGTTCCACATTTGCTGGACCAAGGGATTGATTCCGAGGCCTCGGGGGTCGAGGGTTGTTCCTGATCCCGGGTAAGTAACGCCATTGACGGTCACCGCATTAGGGTTGAGGTTGAAGACCGTGGGTACTGGAGGTGGAGCACCGGCCCCGCCAGCCGCACAGGCGCCGGTGCACACCGGCAGGGTCAAGACGCCGGCGCGCATATTAGCGCTGGGAACGACTGCTTCGTAAGTCTGCGACTTATTCCAGCGGAAACCTTCGACATTGGCGAAAAAGAAAGTCTTGCCGCCTAGAATCTCCTTCTTAATAATTGGGCCGCCGCCAGAAGCACCAAACCGGTTGTAGTGATAGCTGGGAATGGGGGTACCAGAGTTGTTGTTGTTCCAGGTGTTGGCGTCGAAATTGTTGTCGAGATAATATTCGTAAGCGGTGCCGTGCCAGGAGTTGGTGCCGCGCTTGGTGACGACTTGAACCTGCGCACCCGCCGAGCTGTTGAAGTCCGCGGTCTGGTTGGCAGTATTGACTTTGTACTCCTCGACGCTGTCGAGAGGAGTGGGCATGACACCCGTGGGGCTGCCGCCGATCATATCCGCAACGATACCTCCGGTCGGATCGCCAGCGAAGCTAGCCGTGTAAACCGCCATGCTGCCGTCCATGTCGTTGCTGTTCTGACCGCCATCGAGCATGAAGGTGCTTTGGTCGCTAACCGCGCCAGCCACGCTGCCGTCGGGAGAAACGCCTGGCTGCAGGGTCACGAAAGTCGCGGCGTCGCGGTTGATGGAGGGCAGATCCTCGAGGAGTTTGCCGCCAATCGTGTTGCCGACGGTGGCGTTCAAGGTCTGAAGTTCGGCGCCGTTGGTGACAGTGACCTCGACGGTTTCAGCCACCGAGCCCAGCTCCATCACAACATTCAAAGTGAGGGACGCGCCTACCTCCACAGTCTGACTCGTCAGCTTCGAAACGCGGAACCCCGTCTTGCTTACGGTAGCGTTGTAGACGCTGGGAACCACGTTCGCAAAAAAGTATCTTCCTGTGTCGTTCGTCGTTTCTGTGCGTGAAATGTTCGTCGCCGTATCGATCAAAGTGACCGTGGCGCCAACCACTGCTCCGCCCGACGGGTCCGTAACCGTTCCCGCGACCGTGCCAGTACTCGCGGCTTGACCGAACAGGGAGGACGGAGTTACAGCAAACAAACAAAACAATGCAGCTAGGAGCAGAGCCACTCGCTTACTTGACATTCAACTACCTCCTGGATGGGCGTTTATAGCCCTCATACGAATCGAGCAGGTGAAGCAAACTAACCAAAGCAAGCTACACTCGAGCGACTTCGAGAAATCCAAACTTTTCTTGAATTAGGCAACCACCAACTAAAACCGTATGGCAAAATCATTTGCAAGCCGGATACCATTGCGCCAGAAAAAGCTAAGCCGAATGCGTTCTATGAATTATCTAAAGCTGAGGTTAACTGGCTGACGATCCATCTACGCCGCGCCATATTTCACTACAGCCTTTCATAGAAACTCGACGAGCTCTTACGACGCAAAAGTGGCAGAGACGCGAAAATTTCTCCCAAGCCACAGCTCACGACGCAAAACATCCCCGATGAAATGCGTCACGCCATACAACCACAGCAAAGACAAATAGGTGGCCTATATATGGCCACCAGAATGATTTGTCAACGAGAAACTGAGGTCAGCATCATATAAAATTCAGATTCATTGGATTGAAGGGTCGCGAGCACGCTTGAAGTATGGCTATAGTACGCTCAGTACTTGGCTTCGACATGCGGCCACAACGCTGATAGCCACGTTCTTATTTGGTCGAGAAAGTCTCTCGCACCCCGCAACATAATTGAGTTGAGGCCGCTGCCAAATTCTTCGAGAGGCTGCCAAAAACGATGAAGATGGAAGCAGGCGAATCGGAGCGGGAACATTTTGTTGCGACTTATCGCGGCGTTCGAATCTGGCGAACGAGAACGTTTTATTAGCAGATAGACCTAAGGAAGCATGCTGTCATCCGCTGAATAAACGTTGCGTCCACCAACGACGGTACGCAAAACGGTGACCTTCGTGAATTGCTTCGCCGGTATTTTGGTGAGGTCGTCGGAAAGAATAACGAAGTCCGCGTACTCGCCGACTTTGAGTTCGCCCTTCTTCCCTTCCTCAAATTGCGCATAGGCGGAGCCGGACGTGTAAGCGCGAATGCAATCGGCGAGCGAAATTTTTTCTTGCGGCTCCCACCCGCCGACAGGACCGCCTTCGGGAAGTTCGCGCGTTACGCAGGCGTAGAGCCCGCGCATCGGGGTGATCGGTTCGACGTCATAGTCCGTGCCGAATGCCAGATGTGCTCCGCTCTTGAGCAGCGAGGCCCATGCGTAGGCGCCTTTGGAGCGGTCGGGGCCGAGGCGTTGTTCCGCCCAGCGCATGTCGGTGGTTTCATGAGAGGGCTGCATCGAAGCGATGACGTTGAGTTTCGCGAAACGCGGCAAATCCTCGGGAGAGAGAACTTGCGCGTGCTCGACGCGGTCCCGGCGATCGCGCGGACCGTTGGCTTTGGCGACGGCTTCGAAAATGTCGAGAGCTTCACGATTGGCGCGATCGCCGATGGCGTGAAAGTTGATCTGGAAGCCGGCTTTGTCGCGCTCGATGGCCATGGCGCGGAATTTATCGGGATCGTTGGTGAGAATGCCGCTGGTGGAAGGATCATCGGAATAAGGAGCAAGCATGGCGGCCGTGCGAGAACCGAGAGCGCCGTCAAGAAATCCCTTAACCGCGCCGGTACGCAACCATGGATCCGAGGCTCCGGCTTGCGCGCGCATGTCCTCAAGCTGGTTCATCGTATCAATAAAGGGGAGCCATTCCGTGATGCGCAGGGTGAGCTTCCCTTCCTGCTTCAATTGCACATAGACAAGAAAGTCCTGCCAATCGGAAAAATCCTGGACGGAGGTCACGCCGTTTTTGGCGGCATCGGCGAGCACCATGAGGATGCCCCGGCGGCGCTGGTCGGCTTTCAGGTCGGGAATCCTGTCGGAGACGAGACTCATCGCGGAATCTTCCTCGAGCATGCCCGTGGCTTCGCCGTTGGCGTCGCGTTCGATCATGCCGCCGGGAGGATTGGGAGTGTCCTTGGTGATTTCGCCGTGCTGCAGAGCGAGTGAATTGGCAATGGCCACGTGGCCTGAAACATGCGTGAGGAAAACAGGATTCTTCGGAGCTATGGCATCGAGTTCCTGTTTGGTCGGAAATTTCTTGTCGGGCCATAGTGTGTGGTCCCAGCCGCTTCCGGTGATCCACTCGCCCTCTTGGTGGTGAGTCACGGCGTCGGCTATGCGCTTTTGCAGTTCCTCCACGCTTGCAACGCCGTTCAGCCGGACGGAAAGCATGTCGGCGCCGGCGCTGCCGAGGTGCACGTGAGCGTCATTGAAACCGGGCATCACAAATTTGCCGTGGAGATGAATCGTTTCGGCGTTTGGATCGCTTCCGCCGCATTCGAGCAGCACGTAATCAATTCTGCCGACGCAGCGAATCTTGCCCTCGCGAATAGCCATGGCTTCAGCCCAGGGATTCGCAGGGTCGTTCGTGTAGATACGGCCGTGGAGATAGACCGTGGTGTGCGGCTGGGGCGGATAGGACTGCGAGGTTTGCGCTTTCGCGCGGAGGGCAATGACGCCCGCGCAAAAACTGAAAAACACTATAACGCTCAAATAGAGCAAGCTCGTCGCGCGATTTTTCATCAAGGCTTCTCCGGGGCAACGCCTGCCACTCCGAGCAGGGTGAGCAGGGCGCGTTTCAATCCCAATTCGCGTCCCGCGGGCTCGTACCATTCCAGGAGCGAGTGCGCACCTCCGCCGTTGCCTCCAGCGCCAATCGAAATCGCGTCGATACCCATGGAGAGCGGGATATTTGCATCGGTGGAAGAACGTTCAATCCGTGAATCGTTTTCCAAGATAACATCCGCGGCGCGCAATGCGGCGAGAAGTGGCGACTCTGCCGCCAATTCGCCACCGGGGCGGCTGCCAATCACTTCGACCTTCCACTCGAGCTTTCCGCGCGAACGATCGCGAGACGACTCCATCTCGTCGCGCACGCCGGCGGCCATGCATTCGCGAAAAGCGGATTCGAGGCGGGTGAGCTCGTCCTGGCTTTCGGAGCGCACATCAACTTTCAGGTGGGCTTCGTAAGGGATGGAGTTGACGGAAGTGCCGCCATCGATTTGTCCAAGATTAAAGGTGGTGCGAGGCGATGCGGGAACTCTCGTGTTAATGAAGCGGACGGAGCCGCGAACGAGAGCATTGATGGGATTGGGCATGCCAAAGTCTGACCAACTATGTCCGCCTGGACCGTTGATCACGACCTCCAGGCGACGCGAGGCAAGAGCGATGGTGGTCACATAATCGGTCCCGGCGCCGTCGAGAACGATCATTGCTTTTAGTTTGCTGTGGTAAGTATCGACGAGCGCGCGAATGCCGCGGAGATTGCCTTCGCCTTCTTCGCCGACGTCGGCGACAAAGAGGATAGTGCGTTGGGGCTTGATGCGCGCTTCGTGAACAGCGCGGGCAATGGCTGCTAGCGCGGCGAGGCCAGTGCCGTTGTCCGAAATGCCTGGGGCGAGGAGGCGACCGCCATCACGGCGAACCTTAACGTCTGTTCCTGGAGGAAAGACCGTGTCCAGGTGCGCGGAGAGCGTGACGATTTCGTTTTCATTTAGACCGGGCAACTCTCCGATCACGTTTCCGGTGGCGTCGATATGGACTTCCAGCCCGGCTTGGGTGAGTAGTTGTTTGAGCGCGGTGGCGCGCTCGCTCTCTTGAAAGGCCGGCGCGGGTATTTCGGTTAGACGAATTTGCTGGTCGTTGATCCAATTTAGATTGGGCACGAACCAGTCCACGGCCGCGCGCACTTGCCCGTTTTCGCCAAGTTGGGCCGTTGCAGCGGAGCGCGTGGTTTGTCTCGCGAGAGAGGAGCGAACCGGCATAGCGGAAAGGATAACCCAAACGAGGACGCGTTTCACGGCCCGGGTCCGTGAGATTGCTTTGCTCAATGGCGTGTGGCCTCGGCGCAGAGCGCGGAGATTTCGGCGTCGGTGAGCACGCGAGCGGATTGTTTGGCGGCGTCGAAGATGCGATTGACGAGAAAATCGTCGGCGGGAATTTTGTGGCGTTCCAGCCAGAAGAGGACGTTGGATTTGCCGCTCATGGGGCCGATTTCTATTGCTTGCTCGAGTCCGAAGAGATGCGAAGGCACACCGCTATAGACGGAATCGGCGAGGGACTGGTTGCCCTTGTGAAAAGCTTTGATGATGGCGGCGGCGTGGACGCCGGTGGCGGTGCGGAAGGCATCCCGGCCGATGACGGGATAGTTCGGCGGGATTGTGGTGTGCGTATATTTGGCGACTTTCTCACAATACTCCTTGAGGCGTGAGAGATCCTGATGGATCACGCCCATCAAGCGCAAATTCACGAGCATGAGTTCCATGGGCGTGTTGCCAACGCGTTCGCCGAGGGAATTGGCGGCGCCGTGGACGGAATTGGCGCCGGCGGCGATGGCTGCTAGAGAATTGGCAATGGCCAGACCGCGATCGTTGTGGCCGTGCCAGTCCACACGGATTTTTTCGCCGCTAGGCTTGACGACCTCTTCGATGACGAATTTAACGAGATTGTACGCGCCATTGGGAATGGCATGGCCGACGGTGTCGCAGAGCACGATGGAGCGCGCGCCGCTGCGAATCGCCGTCGTATAGAGGCGCTTGACGGTGTCCGGGTCGGTGCGAATCGTGTCTTCGGTCACGTACATTGAAGGAAGGCCGTGCTCGACCGCGAACTTCACTGCCTTTTCTGTGGTGCGCTCGAGATGATCGACGGTCCAGTCTTCGACGAGGCGGCGGATGGGGCTTGAGCCGAGAAATGTGGCGGCTTCAATCGCGATTCCTACGCGCTGGGAAATTTCGGCGATGGGGCGAATGTCGGCTTCGACAGTTCGGGCTGCGCAGTTGGGCTTGATCTTCAAGCGCTTGGTGACGATTTCGCGGGCGAGGGCTTCGACATGCTCGACGGCTCGTGTGCCCGCTCCGGGCAATCCAATGTTTAGCGAATCGATGCCCAGCGCTTCCATCAGGTGCAGGATTTCGATTTTTTCTTCGATGCTGGGATCGTGGACGCTGGGGTTTTGCAGGCCGTCACGCAGCGTTTCATCGTTGAGAAGGACATGCGTGCCTGGAGCGATAAGCGGCGCAGCGGCCACGTTCCAGTCGTAGATCCATTCGTTTAGCCGCGTCGGATCATTTTGCTGCATCGGCTCGCCTTCTTTCGCTTCGTGGGCCGCGAACTTACCGCACATCAGTGCGTGCCACGAAGCTAAAAACCGTGATCGCGGAACATTGTTTTCAGCGCGCTGCGGACATTGCGCAATTTTGCGGCTAGGCCTCCACCAAATTCAAAGCGGAGAAACCCGTCGGCGGCGCGCTCGAGATCGGCCCCATAACGATACCACCACGGCTTTTCGCGGCCGGGCAAGCGGTCCACGTCGATATATTTTGCTTGCACCATTTCGAGCAAGCCTGCTTTGCCGTGAGTACGGCCCCAGCCGCTCGTGCCAACTCCTCCATGCGGCGCTTCGGCGATGCCGAAGTAGCTGATCGCATCGTTAACCATCACCGCTCCCGCGTGCAATCGCGCGGCAATGGCTTGGCCGTGTTTTGTATCGCTCGTCCACACGCTCGCCGAAAGAGAAAAGGCGGAATCGTTCGACAAGTAAATCGCTTCTTCGGCGTTCTTGACGGGTCGAAATACGAGAATAGGCCCGAAGGTTTCCTCTCGAAAGAGCCTCATCGAATGATTTATTCCGGCAATGATGGTGGGCTCAAAAAAGTTTGGCCCCAGCTCGGGACGCGGTTGTCCGCCGCAAAGCACCCAGGCACCCCGCGCTACAGCATCACTGATCAAATCGCTCATGCGCTGCACATGCTCAGGTCGAATCAGCGGGCCTATGTCGGTCGCCGGATCGCAACCGGGACCTAGTTTCAGCTTCTTCGTCTTCTCGACACACAGCGCAAGAAACTTTTTCTCGACGCTCTGCTCCACGAAAAGGCGCTCGACGGAAAGGCACACCTGCCCGCAATTCGTGTTGCTGCCCCAAACGGCGGCACTCGACGCGACATCCAGATTGGCGTCCGCAAGCACAATCATCGCATCCTTGCCGCCTAACTCAAGGACGGTGGGAATCAATTTTTTGGCGCAGGCTTCGGCGACGCGGCGGCCCGTCGCGACACTGCCGGTGAACATGATTTTGTGAGGAGCCGCATCGATTAGGGCTTGGCCAAGCTCTCCTGCGCCTTGAATGACAGTGACGAGATTTTTTGGAAAGCCCGCGTCGACGAAGAGCTGTTCGATCAATGCCCCGCAATGCGGAGTGAATTCACTTGTTTTGCAAACGACGGCATTGCCAGCGGCAACCGCCGGAATGATCTGGCTCATGGGAATGGCCAAAGGATAGTTCCAGGAACTGATGATGCCAATGACGCCAAGCGGGCGGAAGATCAGGCGGCCAGACTTGCCTTTTGCCGCCATGCTGTGGTGGGGCACGCGCTCGGAGCGCAATAACCGGGCGCCATATTTCGAAAGGTAGTGGGCCGTATCCAGCGCGACAAATATATCCGCGAAAAGGGCTTCGACGCGTGGCTTGCCGGACTCCGCAACGACCGCATCCGCCAGCGCATCGCGCGAAGCCATCATGCGGTCGCGCAGCACGCGCAGTTGCGCACAACGCTTTTCGACGGGCACCGCGCTCCATCTCGCCTGCGCCGCGCGCGCGCGCGAAAAGATTTGGGACAGATCCGATGGTTGCGTCTTCTCAAACTGCGCGAGGATTTCTCCCGTAGCGGGATCAATCGAGGGAATCGTATCGACGGGGATGGCCGTGGCCGCCATAGGCAGATTCTAGCTCAATCGAAGCCGAATCAGCTCGACGCTCTCATTTCCGTTCCGACTATCGCTTCTTCAAGGTGCGCTTGCGTCGCGCCACGGGTAGCATTCTTGCGACGAGGTCGTTTCGGATGGCAAGAATAACTTCTTCACCGGCTAATGCCTTCTTCACGAGCTTTTCGAAATTTTTCTGCGCGGTCGAGATATTGTAAATCATGCAGAGATGATTGGAGACCTCAGCAAAGCCCGCAATTATTCCTTGCGACGACTCCTCAGAGTCAGCAACACAAATATTCCCCACAATTCACAACCGCCAAGGCTCGTCGTGCATCACTTGCACCATGCACAGCCCCTGCGGCGGCACGGTGGGGCCCGACTTGGAGCGGTCCCGCAGTTGATAGAGGCGCAGAATATCATCGGGGACGAGTTTGCCGCGGCCAACATCCAGCAGCGTGCCAACCATTTTGCGAACCATGAAACGCATGAACGAGCGGCCACGCACGGTATAGACCAGTTCTTCTCCGCCGTCGCTGCGCACCAGTTCGCTCGCGTAAATCTCGCGCAAGGTGGAACGCTCTTTGTCGTCGTCCTCGGAACCGGTGGAAGCGGCGAAGGAAGCAAAATCGTGCGGGCCGACGAACCGCGAAGCAGCGATGCGCATAGCGTCCTCGTTCAGAGGAAAAGGATAATGCAAGACGTAGCGCCACGTGGCCGGCGGAACGACCTTGCCGCGATACAAACGATAACGATAGATTTTTCCGAGCGCCGACCAGCGCGCGTGAAAATTCGGCCCTACTTCCTCAGTTCCGACTATACGAATCGTGGGCGGCAAGAGCGCATTCAAGGCGCGCTGAAACTCTCCCGCCGACAAGGCCGATTGTGTCTTGAAGCTAGCCACCTGGCCGAGCGCATGGACACCTGCGTCGGTGCGTCCCGCGCCATGCAGTTGCACACTCTCTTGCGTGAGCGTGCGCAGCACGGCGGAAATCTCGCCTTGTATGGTGGGCTTGTCGGAGGATTGAATCTGCCAGCCGTGGAAGTCCGTGCCGTCGTACGCGATAGTGAGCTTGAAATGATGCATGAGAGGAGAACGTTCCGTCTTCAGCGATTCATTTTCAGCGGAGGCGCGAAGTTTGGCAAATTCTTAGACGCGTCACGACGCGGAACGCGCGAAGCGGCTGCCGGGCTTCACAGCGGCCCCCCCTTCGCGGCACAGTGGACAATCCTCGGGTTCGTAACTGGCGATGGGCAAGTCCAAAAGGGCTTGGGACTCAACCGGGAATTCAATCTTACCGCCGCTGCGGTCGATCAGAGCACCGGCAGCAATCACTCGTCCACCAGCCTCTTCCACGACCTGGATCGTTTCTAGCGTCGAGCCCCCCGTCGTCCACACGTCTTCGATCACAAGAACATGCTGATCGGGCTGAAGCGAAAAGCCGCGCCGCAAGGTGAGCGTGCCGCTGGCATCCCGCTCGACAAAGATGGCCGGAATTCCCTTGCCTGGCGAGCCAGGAGGTTCGGGCAAAGCGCGGGCAACTTCCTGACCGATAACCACTCCGCCCAAGGCTGGCGAAACAACGGCGGCGATGACCGCGTCCGAAAACAGGGCGGCGAGAGCGTGCCCCAACTTCTCCGCGAGCTGGGGATACTGCAGAACGAGCGCGCATTGCACATACATGCCGCTATGCAGACCACTGGATAGCTCAAAATGGCCGTGGCGGACAGCACCAGCCGATTCAAAGATACGCAGCAATTCTTCTCTTGAAAGCATCGTATTCGGCCAACGGCAAATTGCCGCTAAACATCGAATGGTGAGCAGCCTAGCCGTGGTGCGCCGCGTTGTCAAGGAAGTGCGGCGCTGCTAAACTGCAGGCCAAGTTTCCGGGCTCCGCCAGCACCTTTTGGCCGTTTAATGGGTCAAATGGTGAGGGATGTCCCTGAATAGCCCAATCTCTCGGCCGCGCTCCCGGAAGGATTCCTACCGCGTGGCAAGAAACCGGCCAACTAAGTGTAACAACAGCTGTTCAGGGTACGTTCCACTCTGGCAGATGGAAATCAACGCGTCCTTATAGGACAGAATCTCGAGGGGAAAATTGCTATGACGATTCTCAGTGAGACCGCGAAATCCTTGCTCTTGGCGGCTGAAACCAAGCGGTCCATTTTATTTCCAGAGCAGCGGCGTTCCGGCTCTCGGATAGCCACGGCGCTGATTGCTTTTTTGCTGACGGCGCTGCTCGTTATTGGTCCGCTGTCGCCGGTTTTCGCGCAAAGCGCTTCGCAAAATCCGCCGTCGAATCCCGCACCGGCCGCAGCCGCAAAGGAGCAAGGCGCGTCGATCGCGCCCGTCAGCTCTCTGGGTCTCGGCAAGCACGATTTTTCCAACGGCCCCAGGGCGTTTCCCTATATTCTCCGGCCATACCAGCCGATCCAGATTGAGGAGCCTGAAGTTACCAATTCCGCGCGTCTCGATCAGCTCATCCACGACGGCAAGCTGGAATTGAGCCTTCAAGACGCCGTCGAACTGGCCCTCGAAAACAGCATGGATATTACCGTGGAGCGCTATGCCCCGTGGATTGCGGACACCTCGATCCTTAAAGCGAAGGCGGGCGGCGCCGGCTTCTCGACGGCCGGGGGTTTGCTAGGCTCCTCCACCGCCAATCTTCCCGTGTATTCTTATGACCCCATCGTCACAGGTACGGCGCTCATCAACAGCGCGGAAACGCCCGTCAACAATCCTTTCATCTCCGGCACGGGAGGAACTGGGATCGAAAATCTCTCCACGCACAGCACGGAGTTCAACGCGCAAGTGACCCAAGGTTTCCAAACGGGAACGAACTTTTTCGCCAGTTGGGATAACACGCGCAGCAGCTCGAGTTCGGTCGAGAACTTTTTCAATCCGGCCGTTGAGTCCACCCTCACGATCGGATTCTCGCAACAATTGCTGAGCGGATTCGGACTCTCCGTCAACCGGCGGAACATCAAGATCGCGAAGAACAATCGCAAGATCGCTGATTGGGCGTTCGCGCAGCAAGCCATCACCACGGTCACCAATACGATCACCGCTTACTGGGAACTGGTGTACGCGCGCGCGAACGTCAAAGTCGAGCAACAAGCGGTCACCGTTTCCAACAGGCTTTATAGCGACAATCAAAAACAGCTGGGGGCGGGCACGATGTCGCCTCTGGATGTGATTACCGCGGAATCAGAGCTGGCCACGGACCGGCAGAATCTCATCGTGGCCCAGACCGTGCAGCTGCAAGACGAGCAAACTCTCAAGAATGAAATCGCGAAAGATCCCATGGCGATAAACCTGGTCAACCTGGAAATCATTCCGACGGATGAGCCGACGCAGCCGGCGGCGATTGAAGGGTCGTCCTTCGATGCCGCGATTCAAGAGGCTTTCGCGAAGCGGCCCGAGTTGCAACAGCAGATTTATAACCTGAAGAATGCCGATATCGACCTGCAGGCCACGCGCAGTGCACTTCGGCCGGAACTCACGCTCAGCGGGGAATACAGTTCCGTCGGATTGGCCGGCAATTCACCGATCACTGGCGCGACAACGTTTCCAAGTAGCGGCGTGCCCATCGTCGGTACGAACGGCGAGCCGATCCTGGTGGATGTCGGCGGAGTGCCAACCCCGATTTTTGAGCCGACAGTGACCCCCACCGTTACGGGCACGAATCAACAGGGATTCACCGCTGCGGAAAGCCAGCTTTTCCATAGCCGCTTTCCCGCCTTCACGGCTCAATTGACACTTAGCCTGCCCTTACGCAACCGCTCTGCACAGGCCGACAGTGCGCGTTCGATCCTGACGGAGCGGGAAGAGCAGGCGATCATCCGGCAATTGAAAAACGCGGCGATTCTGGACGTCCGCAATACGTACATCGCGCTGACGCAAGATCGCGCTCAAGTCGACGCCGCCAGCAAGGCTCGCGAATTAGAGCAATTGGCTTTCGACGACGAACAAAAGAAATACAAGCTGGGCGCGTCCACCGTTTACAACGTGATTCTGATGCAGCGAGACCTGATCACAGCGCAAGGGACGGAGCTGCGCGCGCTCGCCAATCTTCAAGAAGCCAAAGCCAACTACGAACGTGCGCTGGGACGCACTCTCGAAGTGAACCACGTCACCATTGCCGACGCCAAGTCCGGCAAAGTGGAACGTGCTACCCTCGTCCCGGGCACGCTCCGCGGTAAGGTCGTAGGCACGGAAGACTTCTCCGGAGACGCGGGGCAGCGCTAACTTCCGAAAAAGCCCGCGCTCGAAATGCTTCGCGCGCGGGCTTTTGTTGTTATGCAACTCGCGATTCATCGGGCTACCCCTTGCGCGCCCGGTAACGAATTCTTGTTAAGCTGGCCAATTCGATACCAATCTCTCCGCCGAGCTGCTCCAAACGCTTGTCTTGCCTTGCAGCGTCCTTTATCCTCGTTGCATCGAACGGGTCGCGTTTCTGGTTCACGATACAGGGTTTATTGCTCCGCGCGAGCCCAAATCCAGCGCGCAAATGAAACAAAAGCCATGGTTCGAGCGTTTTACAGAGTTAGGTTAAATTAAAGCGTCCCGCAGGGACAGAATCTCGAGGGGTAAAGATGATTACGATGAAGCTGAGGGGAACCCGGAAGCGGTCCATTCTAGGGGCGAGCGCCCGCAGGACGGTGTCGCTGTGGGCCCGATCTGCACTTGGGCTGCTCTTGACCGTCCTGCTTGCCGGGGGTCCGCTTTCTCCGGTTTTCGCGCAAAGTCCTGCTCAAAATCCGCCGTCGAACCCTACCCCGGCGCAATCGCCTGCTCCGGACGGCTCTTCGATCGCGCCGGTTGCTTCGTTGGGATTGGGAGCGCACGATTACTCGCGCGGGCCGAGCGCTTTCCCCAACATTTTGAAGCCCTACGAATCCATCCATATCGACCGGCCGGTGCTCACCAACTCGCCGCGCCTCGATCAGCTTGTTCATGACGGCAAGCTGGAGATCAGCCTTCAGGATGCGGTCGAGCTTGCGCTCGAAAATAGTCTGGACATCGCCGTGCAACGCTACTATCCGTGGATGGCGGATGCGGGCATTCTGAACGCCAAGTCCGGCAGCCAAGGCTTCGGCACGCCGGGAGCATCCATCTCGGCCTCCTCGGCAGGCATCAATCCATTCGTCTTCTACGTTCCGACCTTCGATCCCATCATTACCAACACTACGGAGGTCGCGGACGTTTCGACTCCGATCAACAACCCGTTTTCATCGGGCGCTGGAACCTCGACTGCCGCGGCGATCCTTACGCATTCTTTTATTTTCAATAATCAGTATTCGCAGACGTTCGAGACGGGAACAAACTTGACGGCGATTTGGGACAACACGCGCAGCAGTTCCTCCGCCGCGGCCAACTTCCTGAACCCCTTCGTGCAATCCACCCTTTCCGTCTCGATTACGCAGCCCTTGCTGAACGGCTACGGCTTGGGCGTGGGCACACGTAACATCCGGATCGCGAAAAACAACCGCAAAATCGCGGACTGGGCTTTCGCACAACAAGCCATCACTACGGTTACCAACACCATCACGGCTTATTGGGAGCTGGTCTACGCGCGGGAAAACGTCAAAGTGCAGCAACAGGCTGTGGACGTGGCCCAAAAACTCTACGAGGATAACAAGAAGCAGCTCGAAATCGGAAGCCTTGCACCCCTCGACGTCACTCGCTCCGAGTCCGAAGTGGCCACGGACGCAGGCAACCTGGTTGCCGCGCAAACCACCCAGCTCACAGACGAGCAAACCCTGAAGAACTTCATTTCCAAAGATCCCTTGGCGGCCAATATCATCAACGTGGAAATCATTCCCACGGACGAGCCGAAACAGCCCGCCATGATTGAAACCGCTTCGTTTGAAGACTCCATCAAGGAGGCGTTTGCGAAGAGGCCCGATCTTCAAGAACAGGTTTATAACGTGAAGAACGCCGAGATCGACGTGAAGGCAACGCGAAATGCCCTTCTCCCCTCGCTTGCGGTTAGCGGCTATTTTGCCGCGACTGGTTTGGCGGGAAATTCCGCGATCCTCGGCGCGCCCACGCTAGTAAGCAGCGGTGTTCCCGTCGTTGACGCCACAGGCGCTCCGGTACTCGTAAATGGAGCGCCTGTATTTGAATCGGCGACCACAGCGGCTGTGACTGGCACGACTCAACAGGGCTTCACCACCGCGCAAAGCCAGATCTTTCACAACCAATTTCCCACCTACGCCGGTGAATTAACGTTGACTCTTCCCTTGCGCAACCGCTCGGCGCAGGCCTTTCACGCACGAGCGCTCCTCGAGCAGCGCCAGTTGGAGACCCAGGTGCAGCAGCTTAGAAATGCCGCGCTTCTCGATGTTCGCAACAGCTATATCGCTCTGACGCAAGACCGCGCGCAAGTCGCCTCGGCAATGAAGGCGCGTCAACTGCAACAGGAAACGTTTGACGCCGAACAGAAAAAATATCAGTTGGGCGCGTCCACCACCTACCTGGTCATTCAAACGCAGCGCGACTTGATTGCCGCGCAAGGCACCGAGCTTCGCGCCCTCGCCAATCTCGAGGAAGCCAAAGCCAACTACGAGCGCGCCGTGGGCCGCACGCTCGAAGTGAATCACGTCACCATCGCCGACGCCCAGTCCGGCGAAGTCGATCGCGAAACCTTGATCCCTGGGACTCTCCACGGCAAGGTGGTCGGCGTGGAGGATCTGTTCAAAAGCCTTCCGGATGGTGGCCAGCGGTAATTTCTGGCCTCAGGCTACCGCAGCAATTTGGCCGCTCACTCATGGAATACGTTAGAATTAAAAACGGAGGAGTGGGTGAGTGGTTGAAACCGGCGGTCTTGAAAACCGTTAGGCCCGAAAGGGCCTCGGGGGTTCGAATCCCTCCTCCTCCGCCAGACCGTCTCGAATAAGGGCCGCGCCTGGCCTACGCTGCGTTCTATCGAAGCGCGCAGCGGAACCCGGACAACCAGGGAGCATCCGACCATGAACGACGAGGCCAAAGGAACGGTCACGACCATCACGCCAGCCGATACTCCAACCGTCTCGCGCGAGCCTTCCACAAAAGAGCGCGCCTGGCAAGAAAACACGCTTCGTCCCACTCTCGAAAAAAGTCCCGAGCGCCAAGCGGAATTCACCACCATCTCCGGATACCCGATTCGCCGTCTCTACACACCTGCTGACCTCGCTGGATGGGATCCGAATCGTGATTTGGGGTTTCCCGGCGAGCCTCCCTACACGCGCGGCATTCACTCCACGATGCATCGCGGGCGGCTCTGGACCATGCGGCAGTTTGCCGGCTTCGGCACCGCGGAAGACACCAATCAGCGCTTTCGCTACCTTCTGGCGCAGGGCCAGACGGGCCTCTCCACCGCTTTCGATCTGCCCACGTTGATGGGTTACGATTCCGACCATCCGCTCTCCGAGGGCGAAGTCGGAAAATGCGGCGTGGCCATCAGCTCACTTGCGGACATGGAAGTGCTCTTCGATCAGATTCCTCTCGCCAACGTCACTACCTCGATGACCATCAATTCTCCCGCGGCGGTCATTTGGGCGATGTATCTGGCAGTCGCCGAAAAGCAAGGCGCGGACTGGAAGAAAATTTCAGGCACTCTGCAGAACGACATTTTGAAGGAATACATCGCGCAAAAGGAGTACATCTATCCACCGGAACCGTCGATGCGGCTCGTGATCGACACGTTTGAATTTGGCGTAAAAAACACGCCGAAATTCAATACCATTTCGATCAGTGGCTATCACATCCGCGAAGCGGGCTCGACCGCGATTCAGGAACTTGCCTTCACGCTGCGCGACGGCATGGAATATGTCGAATACGGAATGCGCCGCGGACTGCACGTGGACGAATTCGTCCCGCAGCTCTCTTTCTTTTTCAACGCCCACAATGATTTCTTCGAAGAAATCGCCAAGTACCGCGCCGCGCGCCGCATCTGGCACAAAGCCATGGTCGAGCGCTACAACGCGAAGAATCCGCGCACTTGGGCATTGCGTTTCCACACGCAGACCGCCGGCTGTTCGCTGACCGCGCAACAGCCTTACAACAATGTGGTCCGCACCGCGATCCAGGCGCTCGCCGCCGTTCTTGGCGGAACGCAATCCCTGCACACAAATTCTCTGGATGAGGCTTGGGCGCTGCCAACCGAGTTCGCGGCCACCATCGCACTGCGCACACAGCAAATCATCGCGCACGAGACCGGTGTCACCAACACCGTCGATCCGCTTGGCGGCTCCTATTTTGTCGAAACGCTGACGAATGAAATCGAGCGCGGCGCGTGGGACTACATCCACAAAATCGACGCCATGGGCGGAATGGTTCCCGCCATCGAGCGCAGCTACCCGCAGCGCGAAATCGCCGAAGCCTCCTACAAATATCAGGTAGCCGTGGACAAAAAGGAAAAAATCATCGTCGGCGTGAATGATTACGTGGCACAGGAAAAGCCGCTGGACACTTTGCAGATCGATGAAAGCGTCGCGCATCGCCAGGCCGAACGCCTCTCAAAGCTGCGCGCCGACCGCTCCAAAGCCGAAGTCGATCGTCGCCTCGCGGCCCTCCGCAAAGCCGCCGAAGGCAAAGATAACCTGATGCCCTTCCTCTTCGACGCCGTCAAAGCCTATGCCACGGTAGGCGAAGTCTGCGACGCCCTCCGCGAAGTCTTCGGCACCTACGAAGAAGTCGCCATCACGTGATTATGGCGCTTGCAGTTTTCTAACAATTGCATTTCGCGGGCTTAATACTCATTCGAGCCTCTCTGCGAGCCTTTGCGTACTCTGCGTCTCTGCGTTATCTTTTCTCTGTCTTTTAAGTCCATGAGAGACTTGGAACTAACTCACGGCGTCATCGGAGCTGCGATCGACATTCATCGCACTCTTGGGCCCGGCTTGCTGGAGGCTGTCTACGAAGAATGCCTCGCCAAGGAGTTCTCATTGCGGGACATTCCCTATGAGCGACAAAAACCCATTCCTCTCGTTTACAAAGACCTCAAACTGGAATGCGGCTACCGTCTGGATTTCCTCGTGGGAAAACGCATAGTCGTGGAAATCAAGTCTATCGATGCTATCGCCCCTATTCATGAGACAGTGATGCTTACCTACCTTCGTTTATCGCAATCTCCCATCGGACTGCTGATCAACTTTAATGTCCCTGTTCTCAAGGATGGGATTCGGCGTTACGTATGGCACTACAAAGAAAATGATAACGCAGAGGCGCAGAGCGTCGCAGAGCCTCGCAGAGAGACCCCGATGAACGCAGAGGACATAGAGAAGAATGCCTGAGAAGAAAATACGAGTTCTGATTGCCAAGCCTGGATTGGATGGCCACGACCGCGGCGCCAAGATCATCGCCCGTGCCCTGCGCGATGCCGGTATGGAAGTAATCTATACCGGCCTGCGCCAAACCCCCGAGATGATCGCCTCCGCCGCCGTTCAGGAAGACGTCGACGTCATCGGCCTGTCGATCCTCTCCGGCGCGCATAACACTATCTGCCCGCAACTCATGCACCTGCTCCACGAAAAAGGCATGAACGATGTGACGGTGCTCGTCGGCGGCATCATTCCCGAAGCCGACATTCCCGCCATGAAACAATCCGGCATCGCCGAGATCTTCCTGCCCGGCACCTCAACGCAGGACATCGTGGAATTCATCCACAAGCGCCTGGCACGCTGAGCCAGCACTTGGAAGCGATGCTTAATCCAATATTTTCTCGAATTTGACGCGCGTGTACAGCACCTGAAATCCCTGCTGCACAATATTCCGTTGCGAAGCACTTCCGGGCTGCGCGATACTCACCGCAAGATCGCTACCAGCCTGCGACGCGCGCGCAAGCCGTCTCTGAAGCAGCGCGGTCTGCACTCCGCGCTTTCGTGCCACCGGCAGGGTGCTCGCTCCAAACAATCCCGCCACGCCGTCGTGCAGTGCCAGCGTTCCGCCGCCCGCAATTTTCCCATCCACGCGCGCCAGGTAGCATTCCGTCTTCGGCCCGAATGCAAACAGTTTCATCACCTCGAGCAGTTCCTGGGAAACGGAAAACTTTTCCGCGAACCCCTGCGCAACCGTCGTCGTCCACACATCGATCTGGTCCTTGCCGATTTTCTCGATGCTCACGCCTTCAGGGGGCTCAGGACAAGTCTCGTCCGGACTCACCTGCCGGGCCATGACATTTGAAAATTCGGTGACGCGATATCCGCGCTGCGCGAAGTGGTCGATGAAGGAAGGGTCCGCCAGCGGACAAGTTTCGACGCGCACCGGCTCTCCGCGGCTGCGGTAAAATTCTTCCAGGCGATCGAACTCTTCCGCGTTTACCGGTCCGTCGAGGCCCATTCCCACGGCCTGCGTGATCGGCGAATCCTTTCCGCAGTAAACCGCAAATCCTCCCGCAACCCGCCGGACCGCCGCTCCGCTTGCCGGCCGAAACCGCCCCAGCGCCTCGGCGCATTCCACGGCAGCTTGCGCTTCGGCAAACTCCACTCGCCGGGCCAGCTCCACATTCAGCAGCAACTCTCTCATGTTCGGTTTCTAGTTTTTCCCTTTGTCCCGGTTCTTATACTTATCCTTCACTTGACGCATTATAACTTTAACACGTTTCTTTTCGGCGCGCCCAACTTCGGGATCCATTTTTCGCAGCTGAAACTCCTGTTCGCGCTCCAGTTTCCGCCAACTTTCAAGCCGCTCGCTCTCCAGTATGCCTGACGCCAGAGCAGCTTGCACGGCGCAGCCCGGCTCTTGCTGATGCTGGCAATCGGCGAATCGGCATTGCGCGGCAAGTTCATCGACGTCCGCAAACGTTTGTGTCAATCCTTCCGCCGCGTTCCACAACTGCAGTTCACGGAAGCCCGGCGTATCGATAATCATCGCCCCGCCTGGCAGCACAAACAATTCTCGCGACGTGGTCGTGTGCCGCCCGCGGCTGTCACTCTCCCGCACCGCATGCGTAGTCTGCCTCTCTTCTTGCAGCAAGCGATTCACCAGCGTGGACTTCCCTACTCCAGACGATCCCAGCAGCACGATCGTTTGCCCTTTTTTGAAACTAGCCTCCAGAGCATCCAGCCCTTCTCCCGTTTTCGCGCTGACGAGAAAAATTGGCGTGCCCCTAGCAATTCCTGCGATCTCGGCGGCAAGTTCCCTGGATTCCGCGCAGGCATCGGCTTTGTTCAGAACAATTGCCGGCCGTGCCCCCGATTCCCAGCATTGCGCCAGATATCGCTCGATGCGCCGCACATTAAAATCGCCATCGAGCGCTGCCACGACCAACGCAACATCGATATTCGCGACGATCACTTGCTCCGCGATCTGCTTTCCCGCAACCTTGCGTACAAACCGGCTGCGCCTCGTCAAAACGCCCTGGATCAATGCGTTCTGTTTCTCGGGACGCAGCTCCACCGAGACCCAATCGCCGACAGCCGGCCAATTACCGCCCATCTCGGACTCCTTGCGAAATTTTCCGGAAGGCTCCGCCCAACACTCTTCAAAATCCCCAACGACGCGCCACAACCCCCGTTGCTGCGACACTACGCGCGCCGGAACGCACGCATCACGCGCGCTCTCGCTCCACAGCGCTTCAAAATACGCATCCCACCCTAAATCGTGGATAAACACTTCGAATTCCTCCCGCTGCCCGCGAGCAGCCACACGCGTGCGTCCCGGAAAAATTCCCTCCGCGCAGCACGGCTGTGCGCTCGCTGTAACGGAACTCCTGAACAAGCGTTTTCCTCGTCCAGCGAACGCAGTGATTCAGTTGTCAACGAAAAAGGAGGAGCGGGTAGTTCTTTCGGCGAAATCGTTTGACTAATTTGAAGGCTCGCCGGAGACATACCCGCCCGTCGCGGCTTCGGTTAAGATATTCACAGGCGCCTCCGACAAAAAGATTCAGTGCTTTCCGGCACTGTGAACTTGATCTTACCCAGCCCACTCCACTACGTCAATTCTCTAAAGGTTTTGTTGAGGGAGTGGTTTGCAGTTTCCTCACTTAAGGAATCTCTCGCTTCGCAAATCCGATTCGCAAGTCTCCGCGTATACCTTCATGGGGAAGGTCCATTGGGGTGGCAGAGCACAAGCGCTGCCTTCTGCTGTATTTCCCTGCGAAAACATCAGATAGGAGCGAGACCATGAACGAACAAAAACAAAATGAGTCAGCACTAACAAATCTAACACTGAAAAAAGAGACGAGTCGGAGAGCCTTTTTACACCGTGCGGGGATTGCAGGAGTCGTGGGAGCCGCTGGACTCGGTGGCCTTCTGACTATCGGCTCGCCAAACGCACAAGGATCAAACTCCTTCGTGCGTGACCATGATGACGATGATCGCGAAGAAGGCAAGAAACGCGATCGCGACATTCTCATTGCTGCGGAAATCGCCGAAGCGCTTGCCGTCACCACGTACACCAACATCATCGATGCAGCTCCATTTTTCACGCGCTTGCCCTCTGACGATCAGGGATATCTTGTTGCCGCGCGTCAGGAGGAAATGTCCCACTACCTTCTCGAACAGTCCGTCACCGACGAACCTTCACCCTTTAAGTCCTTCTTCTATCCCAAAGGCATGTTTCAAAATGCGCAGACCACCTTGAACGTTCTCGTTACCCTCGAAGACGCGTTTATCGCCGCTTATCTCGTGGGCGTACGCCATTTCAGCACGCCGGATCTGCGAGTCACCGCGGCGCGCATCATGGGAATCGAAAGCGACCATCGCACCTTAGCCCGCGTCCTCGCCGCCGACGTGGCACCACAAGACGGCGGCCCCATCCAAAAAGTCACCGGCGCGCAAGGCGTAGCGGAAAACGTTGATCCTCCCAACAACAACGGCTATGAGCGCACGCTTTGCTGGACGAACATTCAGCAGGCCCTCGATGCCCTCACGCCGTTCGCCGACATCACTGCCGCCAAAGGAGCGGGATTTGATGTTTCAAAATCCTTTGGCTTCGATCCATTCACTCCCGTATTGCCAAATCCTCTTGGAGATTTCATCTCATTCAAAGACTGCTAAATTTCGTCAGCACCCGGCGAGGCTTCCGCTCCGAAGCCTCGCCATTTCTTCCAGAAACATTCCTCTTTCACAGCGCTCTTGAACGACGCTCGCGGAAAAGTGCCCCGGACCGTATACTGTTTCTCTTGGCGCGCAACGGAACTGCGGCGCGCCGCCGTCAATCCCTGGCCGAGGTTTGCGAGTGCCCGCGTCCGTCTTGAAAACCGGTGTCAATGCGAAGTCGCCTGACTTCGAGAAAAATCACCGCCGCATCATCGATCTCCTCACAAAAATCAAAAACGAAGAAGAGCAGATTCGCAAGGGCGGCGGCGCCAAAGCCATCGAATCGCAGCACAAAAAAGGCCGCCTCACGGCGCGCGAGCGCATCGCGAAGCTGATCGATCCTGGCACGCAGCTTTTCGAGCTGAGCATCTTCGCTGCTTATGAAATGTACCAGGAATGGGGCGGCGCGCCTTCAGCGGGCACAATCACCGGACTCGCAAAGATTTGCGGCCGGACGTTCATGCTGATCGCCAACGACGCGACTGTGAAAGCCGGCGCGTTTTTCCCCATGACCGCAAAGAAAGTCATCCGCGCGCAAAATATCGCCATCGAAAATCATATCCCCACAATTTACTTGGTAGATTCCGCCGGTGTTTTTCTGCCGCTGCAGGAAGATGTCTTCCCCGATACGGATGATTTCGGCCGCGTGTTCCGCAACAACGCCGTGATGAGCGCCATAGGCATTCCGCAGCTTGCCGCCATCATGGGCATGTGCGTCGCCGGCGGTGCGTACTTGCCGCTGATGTGCGATCACATTCTAATGACGGAAGGCTCCGGATTATTCTTGGCAGGCCCCGCGCTGGTGCAAGCAGCCATCGGGCAGGTCACTTCCGCGGAGGATTTGGGCGGCGCGAAAATGCATTCGCAGATCAGCGGCACGGTCGACTTTCGCGAGCCGGACGACGACGCTTGCATCGTCAGGATTCGTGCACTAGTCGATAAAATGGGCCCGGCAAGTCCTTCGCCCTTCAGCCACGTCGCGTCGCGCGAACCGCTCTATCCAAGCGACGAAATCTACGGCATTTTTTCAGACAATCCAGCAAAGCAATACGATATGCGCGAAATTATCGCGCGCATCGTGGACGCCGGCGAATTTGAGGAATATCGCTCCGAATACGGCGAAACGGTGCTTTGCGGTTACGCGCGCATCGGCGGCTGGGCCGTTGGCATCGTCGCAAATCAGAAAAAGCATGTGCAGACTCACGCACGGGGCTCGGATCAAAAGCGCATGGAGTTTGGCGGCGTGATTTACACCGAGTCCGCCGAAAAAGCCGCCCGCTTCATTCTCGACTGCAACCAGAACCGCATCCCGCTCGTGTTCCTGCACGACGTCAACGGCTTCATGGTCGGCAAAGACGCCGAGTGGAGCGGCATCATTCGCGCCGGCGCAAAAATGGTGAACGCCGTCGCGAACAGTGTCGTTCCGAAAATCACCGTAATCTGCGGCGGCAGCTTCGGCGCAGGCAATTACGCCATGTGCGGCAAAGCCTACGATCCGCGCTTCATGTTTGCGTGGCCTACAGCGAAGTTCGCGGTCATGAGCGGCGACGCCGCCGCCAACACGCTGGCCGAAATCAAACTCAAGCAACTCGAACGCGAAGGCAAAAAAGTCGACGAAAAAGCCCGCAAAGAAATGCTCGAAAGCGTGAAAGCCACCTACGAACATCAAACCGACCCACGCTACGCCGCCGCCCGCCTCTGGGTCGATGCCATCATCGACCCGGCCCACACTCGCGACGCACTGATCAGCGCCCTAGAAGCCGCCGCCCTAAATCCCGACATCCGCGAATTCAAAACGGGCGTGCTTCAGACGTGAGAATTTCCAATAGATCTTGGACACTTCTCGTTTGTTCGACCGCCGCGCCGATAACCGTCCTAAGTTTTCGCATCGCCACATTGGAGCAAAGACGAGCGATTGCGGCAGTGGTTGAATCATGGGTGGGTACAATCACAGGAATTGTGCCCGACACCGTGTTCCTCATCGGCATTTTCTGTTTTATTGGATTCCTGCTTTCGCTGGTTTTCGACTATCTTCGCTCGTGCAGGAAAACCTGGTTGCCGTGAACTTTTGAACCTCTTTCTCTTTCCTCTACAATGCTTATCGAGCCATACCGATGCCCGAACCCATAAAGCTGATCGAATGTCCGCGCGACGCTTGGCAAGGACTGCCGGAATTTATTCCGACGGAATACAAAGCGGAGTATTTGAAACAACTCGTGCTCGCCGGGTTCAAGCACATTGACGCCGTAAGCTTTGTTTCGCCGAAGCATGTTAAGCAGATGGCGGACAGCGAAGAGGTAATGGCGAAACTCAACACTTCCCTTCCCGATGGTATTGAACGACCCGAAATCATTGGAATCGTCGTGAATGAAAAAGGATTGGAACGAGCGCTTGCAACTCCCGGCGTCACCACGATCGGCTATCCATATTCAATCTCCGCGTATTTTCGGCGCGCCAACGCTAACATGACGAAGAACGAATCGCGCCTTCTCGTCGAAAAACTGCGCAAAGAAACGCTCACCGCAAAAAAAGATCTCGTCGTCTACATTTCGATGGCTTTTGGCAATCCGTACGATGAGCCCTGGGGAGCGGAAATCGTCACGGATGCGCTCGATTGGCTGAAAGGAATTCGCGTGCGCACGGTTTCGCTTGCGGACACCGTCGGCACGGCTTCTCCGGAACTAATTGGCGGGCTCTATCACGAGGTAAAAGATCACGTAGCCGGAATCGAACTCGGCGTGCATCTCCACAGCCGCCCTGAAAACGCCGAAGAAAAAATCCTGGCCGCCTACGAAGCCGGCTGTCGGCGTTTCGACAGCGCACTGACCGGCCTCGGCGGCTGCCCATTCGCGGGAGACAACCTCGTGGGCAACATCGCCACCGAAGACGTTCTGGCCGCGCTAAAGAAAGCCGGCGCCGATCCGGTCATCGACCCCGCTCACCTCAGCACGGTCCTCGCGATGGCCAACGAAATTCGCGCAAAGTATGCACACGCCCCTCTTGTGAATTAGAATCCTAGGACAGGGCGAGCGCGCCGCGTAGGGGCGCAGCACGCTGCACCTCTACCGCCCGGGCGTACGCGCGCGAGAACATATTAGATAGGTCTCGCACTTCGCGCGGACCGCAGCGGGCCAAAAAGATCGGTCATGGAGCGTCGTCATGTTTGAAACTCTGACACTCGAATTCACCGGCCAACGCGCCACGCTGACGCTCAATCGCCCCGATAAACGCAACGCCATCAATTCCAGGATGATCTCCGAAATGCAATCCGCGCTCGACGAAATCGAAAACGGCCATTCGCGCGTGGCCATCATTACCGGCGCCGGCAAATCGTTTTGCGCAGGCATGGATCTCGAGATGCTTTCCGACATCGCCAGCCAGTCTGCCGCGGAAAACATGGACGATTCGCGGCGCATGGCGAAAATGTTCCGGCGCATTTGGGGATTCTCCAAGCCCTTGATCTCCGCCGTGAACGGCGCTGCGCTGGCCGGCGGTTGCGGCATCGCCACGCTGTGCGACTTCACGCTGGCCGCGCCCGAAGCGAAGTTCGGTTACACCGAAGTGAAAATCGGATTTTTGCCCGCCATCGTTTCCGTTTTTCTCACGCGTCAAATCGGCGATAAGCACGCGCGTGATTTGCTTCTCACCGGCCGCCTCATCGACGCAGCCGAGGCGAACGCGCTCGGCCTCATCACCGAAATTGTCCCGCGCGAACGTTTAATGCAACGCGCATGCGAATTGGCGGACGTGCTGATCGCAGCTAGCCCTGTAAGCCTGACGCGCGCCAAGCGTCTCCTCACGTCGGCGGCCGCCGCGAGCGTGGACGCCGACCTCGAGCGCGCCATCCTCGAAAATGCGCGCATCCGTTGCACCGCGGACTTTAAAGAGGGGCTCGCCTCGTTTCTCGAAAAACGCAAACCCGTTTGGAGCACCGACGTGGAATAATCCACTCTAGCAGCCGCCTCGATTCACGGGACACGGGATTCACAGGACATGAGAATGATCGAATATCACGACGCGACAGTACGGGTGCGCTACGCCGAAACCGACCAGATGGGTGTCGTCTACCATGCGAATTATTTCGTGTGGTTTGAAGTCGGCCGCGTCGAACTGATTCGCGCTTTGGGCATCGAGTACAAACGCATGGAAAAGGAAGACGATTGCCACATCGTCGTTGCGGACGCCCACTGCCGCTTTCTCCACTCCGCGAAGTACGATGAAATACTTCGCATCCGCACGCGCATCGCCGAATCCCGCAATCGCCTGGTAAAGTTTTCTTACGAAGTGTTGCGCGACGCGGACCCGAAACTACTCGCGACCGGCGAGACCACCCACATCATTTGTGGAAGCAATGGCCGGCCGAAATTGTTGCCGCCAAAATATCAAACTATTTTCAAGGCCGTGGTGGCCCCGCAGCCCGATCGGAGCGAAGCATGAGCGTTGCCCCGCACGTTCTATTAACCGGCAATGATTTGACGTTCGAGCAACTTTACGCGGTCGCGGTGCATGCAGAACCCGTGAGTCTTTCTCCCGCCGCACTCGAACGGATGAACGCTTCCAGAAGAGTGGTCGATCACCTCGTCGCTTCGGGCGCGACCGCCTACGGAATCAACACGGGATTTGGCAAACTCGCTTCCGTCCGTATTTCGGCCGAGCAAGTGCGAAATCTGCAAGTGAATCTGGTGCGCTCGCATTGTTGCGGCGTCGGCGCTCCGCTCGGCGAGGCGGAAACTCGGGCCATGATGGTTTTGCGTGCGAACGCCCTCGCCAAAGGATTAAGCGGAGTGCGTCCGCTGGTTGTAGAGACGCTGTGCGCAATGCTCAACGCGGGAGTGCATCCAGTAATTCCTTCGCAGGGTTCGGTCGGTGCTTCCGGCGATCTTGCGCCGCTTGCGCACCTCGCAGCAGTCGTCATCGGCGAAGGACGCGCTGCACACAAGGGCCAAACTCTTGCGGGCAGCGAAGCGATGCGGCTGGCGGGGATTAGACCTCTCTCTCTCGAAGCAAAAGAAGGTCTCTCTCTTCTCAACGGCACACAGGGAATGTTGGCGTTGCTCAGTCTGGCGCTGCGCGAGGCGGAGATTCTTATCGACAGCGCTGACGTCGCCGCCGCCCTTTCACTGGATGCCTTGCGCGGAAGTCCCGGAGCGTTTGACGCTCGCATCATGCACGCGCGCGCCTACACCGGCGCTGCGACCACCGCGCGAAACCTCGCCCATTTGAACGAAGGCAGCCAAATCCGCGAATCGCATCGCTCCCCGGAAAAAGATCCCCGCGTACAAGATCCTTACAGCGTGCGCTGCACTCCGCAGGTTCATGGAGCGGTGCGCGATTCTCTCTCCCAAGCGCGCGAAATGGCCGCCGTTGAATTGAACAGCGCGACCGACAATCCCCTCGTTTTTGTGAAAGCCGACGGCACTGGCGACATCATCAGCGGCGGAAATTTTCATGGCCAGCCGCTAGCCATGGCCGCGGATCAAGTCGCCGTCGCGCTGGCCACGCTCGGCGGAATCTCCGAACGCCGCATCGAGCAAATGACCAATCCGCTGACCAGCATGCTGCCGGCGTTTCTGACTCCGGAGCCGGGCCTGAATTCAGGTTTTATGATCGCGCAAGTTACGGCAGCCGCTCTGACGAGCGAAAATAAGGCGTTGGCCACTCCGCACTCCGTCGATTCGATTTCTACTTCCGGCAATCAGGAAGACTACGTCTCGATGGGTATGAGCGGCGCGCGCCGTCTCCAAAGAATGCTCGGGAATCTGCGCTATACCATCGCAATCGAGCTGCTTTGTGCCTGCCAAGGGATCGATCTCCTCGCGCCGCTGAAAACGGGCACGCTAGCGTCCAAAGCGTATGACGCTGTTCGCGGAGCATCCGCGCAGCTAACCCAGGACCGCCCGCTGGCAGTGGACATCGAATCGATTTCAGCTCTGCTGGAAGAGGGCACAATCGCACAAGTGCTGCATTAAGGATCGGCGCCGCAATTCGAGCGATGGCCTCGATAAAACACCGGTCAAGTGCGTCCTAAACGATCACGCTACCGTTCCCGAAAAGCTGGCCTCTCATCCCTCAATCTCCGTTTCAACCTCATGCGGGATACGCGGCCAAGCGAGAAATTCCTCGAGCGAGGCCGCGACTTGCTCATTGGCCACCGGATCCGTATGTGCGAAAAACACCGGGCCATCCGGCTGTCGGACGTCGCTCGCGGGAGACCAGTAGAAATTCCCTTCACCATCCGTAGCAAAGCAAAAGCCTTTTCCCCAACCTTGTGTCTTCAAATTGATGACATATTCCTGGCTCTCCAGATCAAGCGGCAAAAAAGCCTCTACCCATTCCGCGGGGTTCTTCGGTTCCGTCAAATTGTTCGGATCAGGGTCTGGCCGGCGAATTTCAAGTCGCTCCGTAAGAATGGTTTGGTGATCGTCGTAAAGCGCGAGAAGCCTTTGCGGAAGACATGCGCCAATTCCCTGCTCGACTTCGTCCGCATGCGGATGTACCAGTCGGTTTCGGAAGGCATCGCGCGCTGCTTCGTGTTCCTCGGGAGTTAGCCGGTTACGAAATTGATGAAGCAGCCGGCGCGTGCCGAAAACAGCCACGAAAATGGCAAAAGCCACGACGAGGGGGCCAAAGGCCTCGGCGAGCAGAGTCTGCATGAATGGATGATACTAGAGGTGGCGCACAGTTGGAGTACCTCAATCGCCATCAGACAATTCCGACGGTGAATCCGAATCTGTTCACGGCAGAGCGGGAACGACGTCGGTCTTGCGGAAGTCCTCGCCCTTGAATAACAGAGGTTCTCCAGTAGCTTTGGCGAGAGCGTACGAAAAACAGTCCCCGAAATTCAGCCCAGCCGGATGCCGTCCTTTGCCATAGTCGGAATAGGCTTGGCGCGCCAGGAAAGCGTGCTCTTCTGTGAATGGTTCGATGGTTATACCCGATTCACGCAGCATTGACTCCCAAAGTAGTACTCCCTGTGCTCCCGTTCTGGAATCGAGAACTATAGAGACCTCGACAAAGGTGGGAGCAGAAATTCTAGACGCTGTAGCTGCCACAATCGCCTGGTCGAAGATGTCTGAACCGGGCTCGGAAAGCAGAATTGCGAGAAGCGCTGAGCTGTCGACAATCATTTGGGAAGACCGTGTTCATCGTAGAGCATTTCGGCATGGTCGATGTATGGACCCTTGTCAAGGGCTGTTATCCGAGCGCTGATCGCGCGAATGGCAGCGAGCGTTGCTTTGCTCTTGCGCTTGCGACGGATCGCTTCGAGGCGTTCTCGTATCGCCGTGGTTACGGCTGTTGTGAGGGATTCGCCGGTCTCGCGAGCAAGAGCCTGCGCCAACTTGTGCGTTTCGGAATTCTTGATATTGAGGCTCGCACCCTTGCTAGCCATGATTCCACCATTAAAGAAGATTTTCTACCCTTCTACCGTCCAGTTTACTCCGGCAAGCTCCGCATTGCAATCCGCAGAATAGACCGACTTAATGCGCGAGGGTGGAACGCAAGAACGCAAGCACACGATAGCCGGCGATGTAGCTGAAGGGAGCCAGTTCGAGCGAGTAATGGCCGCAATGAAGTTCGAGGCTGCGGGGATGGGCGCCGTGGCGGCGAAGAGCGTCCAGCATCTGCCGGCTCAGCTCAGGCCGCATGGTTGGATCGTACTTGCCATAGACGAGAAACGACTTGCGGTCGGCGCCCATGCCGCGTTCCACGTAGGGCATGGGACTGATCGGGGCCCAATAGTCGCGAAGCTCATCGACCGTCACGTGTTCGCGCAAACCTTCCCACACGTGGTTGGTCGTCATGCCTTGGCTAACGACGTCAGCGTAATAAGTCGAGAAGTGCAGAAAGCCTCCGGCTTTGACGGCGGAGTCGTGCATTAGAGTGATGTAGCCGACGGAGGAGCCGAGACTTGTGCCAAGAATGCCGAGCCGCGTATAGCCCTGCTGTTCGAGCCAGCGAAGACATCGCCGAGCATCGTGAACAGCTTGGCGATTGGCTTGAATTGTCAGGCCGATATTTGGCCCGCAAATCTGATCTGCGCGCTCGTGGCCCTTGGCCATGCGGCGATTGTGGTAAGGCATGCTCATCTTGAGTGCGGTGATCCCGAAGCGGGCCACCCATTCGCAAAGTCCGTCCTGCCCATGCCATTTCGCATTCCAATTAGGAAGCACGAGGACGGCGCACCCTTTGGGAGCTTTGAAGGGCAAGCTGTGGTCGTGGCGCGCGGGCCACATACGTGCGTGAACCGTGTTGTTCTCCGGCCAGGGCGACTCGATCGAACTGGTGAAGGTAAGCACGTTTTCGGAATCCAAGCGATAGTCCGTAGCTGGCGTGGTGGCGAACCATTCCGTGCTTTGCTCGATGGCTCGCTTGGCATATTGGCGAACGTATTCTCCAGGACGAGAATCGCCAGGATGGCCGTCGATGTGTTCGAGGCCCCAATCAAACGGCTGCACACGGCGGTTATCGTCGGTGGTCCAGCGGCGGTGCTCGTAGCGGCGAATTTTGCGTTCAAACCAGTGCATGAAGAAAGCTGACAGTTAACAGTTTACAGGCGCCAGCCTAAGAAACAAAAAAAGGAAAAGGAATTTGCGCGGTGTGCATGGAGAGCATGGAGATCGCGGAGAAGATAAAAACCAGAAAAAGCGTTAGGAATGAGACACGCACCGGGCCGGGGTTTATTGAGGCGGCCGGGTAGGTGTGGGACAGTACTAATTGCGGCGGCAAAGCGGCCGACTAAACTGTGGTCATCGTCTTCTTTTTTCTATTTGGCATTGTGATTGGCAGCTTTCTGAATGTGTGCATCACGCGCATTCCGGAAGAGTTGTCCATTGTTTCGCCGGGCTCGCGTTGCCCGCGCTGCAAGACACCCATCAAACCCTACGATAATGTGCCCGTCTTTGCATGGCTTTGGCTGAAGGGAAAGTGCCGGTCTTGCGGGCTGCCGATTTCTCCGATGTACCCGCTGGTGGAGCTGGCGACCGGGCTTTTATTTGTGGCGTGTTTCCTGGAATTCGGGATCACGCAAGCTACGGTGAAGTGGCTCTTTTTTATCTGCTTGATCATCATTCTGGCCATAACGGATTTGCGGGTGCGCCTTCTTCCAGACGTGATTACCTGGCCGGGTTTCGCGGCGGGACTGGTGTTCTCCGCGTTTGTCCCGCCAAACGACGGCGCGGCGTTCTTGCTATGCATGCGGCTTTTCCACTGGCTGCCCCCGGAACGATTTTTGGGAGTGATGGAAGCGCTTCTGGGTGCGGCGTTTGGGAGCTTGATGTTGTGGGGGGCAGCCACGCTGTACAAGCTGGTGCGCGGGCGCGAAGGCATGGGCATGGGTGACGTGAAAATGATGGTGATGGTGGGCGCTTTTCTCGGAGTAAGAAATGCGTTCCTCACCATCCTTCTGGGCACTCTGCTTGGAAGCATTTTAGGAGTGGCCGTGATTGCCATGATGTACGCGGGAGGAGCGGGGCGGCAGCTGGCGGAACGGGCGAGCCGGAGAGGATTGGGCACGGCGAAACAGATTCGATGGCTGATTGCCAGCAAATACCATCTCCCGCTGGGGACTTTTTTGGGGATCGCGGCGCTCGTTGTCATGTTTGCGTTCTCTTCTTTCTCGATAGATTTAGCCCCGGGATTGCGCTGAGATTCCTTTCGATGCGAGGCCGATGCGGGCTATGACATTCGCAGCACTCCAAGCCGAACCCACACAGCACATTTGGGAAATCGCCATTGGCATGGCCGCGGGCATTCTGGCTCTTGTGGGGATTGTATTTTTTCTGCTGCGGCGTTTTTTCCAAAGCACACGAGAATCTCAAGGAGCGGATATCCTGGCGGCATCGCCCCGGACGGAAAACCCTTCGGCATTCATGACGGCGTCCATGGAAGGGGTCATCCGGCAACTGCGCGACCAGGAGAAAGAACTGGAGCGGCTGCACAAGATCGAACGGGAGCGCGCGCAACACACGGAACGTCTCAGCGAAGAGGTTACGCGCAACATGCCGGCGGGACTGGTGGTGGTCAATGCCACCGGCATCATTTCCAGCGCGAATCCGGCTGCCGAACAGGTGCTGGGTATTCAAACTCTGGGATTTCGGCGCTACAGCGAGGTGCTCGGCGAACAATCCGAGCTGACCCGGCTGATTGGCGAATGCTTGACGAGGGGCAGCATTTTCCGGCGAGAACAGGTCGAGCATGAAGCGCCGGACGGCGACTCGCGGCTCCTCGGCGTGACCATTTCGCCCATCCGGCGTGGTTCGGAGAAAATCAGCGGCGCGATTTGCCTGATTACGGATCTGACGGAGCTGGCGGCCCTGCAGCAGCAAATCCAATTGAAAGAAAGCCTGGCGGCGGTGGGAGAGTTGTCGGCGGGAATTGCTCACGAATTCAAAAATGCGCTGGCAACAATTTCGGGCTACGCGCAAATGATTAGCGCGGAAACGATCACCGGCGAAGTGGCGGAATCCGCGGAGAGGATACTCGAGCAAACACGCAGTATCACGCATGTGGTGACGGAATTTCTGAAGTATGCGCGGCCTTTGGAGATTTCGAGCGAAGTTGTGGCGCTCGGGGCAGTTGTGGAACGGGTGGTATCCGAAGTGGCCGAGGCCATACCGCAGGTGCGGATTCGGTTTGAGGGACCTCTGGAAAATGTCGCCGGCGACGAGGGCTTGTTGCGGCAAGCGCTGCTGAACCTGGCGAGGAATGCGGCGGAAGCTTGCGTCGGAGCAGCCAATGGCGGGCGCGTGATTCTCCGAGGAGAAATCGTGCAGCACGATGAGAAAGGCATTCAAAAAATTACCGTCTTCGACAATGGCCCAGGAATTTCTCCCGGGACGCTTCCAAAGCTTTTCCGGCCTTTCTTTACAACGAAAGCGAAAGGCACGGGATTAGGGCTGGCGGTGGTGCAGAAAATCATTGTGCAGCATGGCGGAAAAGTTGAGGCGCGCAACCGTCCCGAGGGAGGCGCGGCATTTATTGTTACGCTACCCGTATGCCGGAGCGTCCCGGAAGCGGTAGAATTGAAGAAGGACAGCATCTAAGCAGAAGGCTGGGGGAATCCAGCTCGCCCCGGGAGAGGTGGCGTATTATGCGTGTCACGAATTGGGTGAAAGCTTCCGTGTTTCTTGCAGGGCTGTGTCTGGCTGGCCTTCCGGTTTTTGCGCAACAGCAGGAACAGCAGCAGCAGAGCGGGCAGCAGGAGTCGTCCGATTCCCTGGCAGCGGCAGCGAAAAAAGCGCGCGAACAGCAGAAGACGGCGCCCAAACCAAAGAAAGTCTATACCGACGACGACATAAAACCGCGAACGGATGCGAGCAGCCCAGCGGCGCAGGGCAGCGGCGCGGCAGCCGACGATAGCAAGGATGCAGCGGTCAATGGCGCCGGCGGCAAAAGCGGCGATGACGCGGAAACGACATGGCGGAAGCGATTCGCGGACCAACGCGGGAAGATCGCCACGGCGGAAAAGGAACTCGACATCTTGCAGCGTGAAGACGATAAAGCCCAGGTGCAGTACTACACCGACCCGCAAAAAGCGCTGATGGAGCAGAACTCGCGCAAAGATATCAACGAAAAAGACGAGAAAATCGACAAGAAAAAACAGGAGATTGCCGATCTGAAGCAGCAGCTCTCGGATATGGAAGAAGAGCTGCGGAAGTCTGGCGGCGATCCTGGATGGGCGCGGGAATAAAGTCCAAGCACGAAGCTCGAAACACGAAAATCGAAATTCGGAAGACGAAACTCGAAGTGCGAAGGCGTACTTCGAGTTTTGCATTTTGAGCTGGGCATTTAGGCCGCCACATCATCTGGTTACTTCCCTTCTCTACACATTCGCTGCGCGTTCCCGCAGGGGTACCGCCTGATTCGTGGTAGAAACGAGAGAGATGGAACCTCTTCTTCTTGTTGAAGATAAGAACGAACTGCGCGCCATGCTGAAGAAGGCATTGGAACGCGCCGGCTACACCGTGGACGAAGCTCCGGACGGTACGACCGCCATTCAGAAAGTGCGCGCGCGGCGCTACCTGATGGTGATCACGGACTTGAAGATGCCGGGAGCGTCCGGACTCGACGTTTTGCGAGAATCGAAGCAGGCGGACGCGACGATACCCGTTCTGCTGTTGACGGCATACGGCTCGGTCGAAGAAGCGGTTTCCGCGATGAAAGACGGCGCATTCGACTTTCTGCAGAAACCCGTGGACCTGGACCATCTGAAGCTGCTGGTGCAACGGGCCACGCGACAACAGGAAATGCAGCGGGAAAACCTGCTGCTGCGCGAGGAATACACCGCCCGCTATGGGTTTCCGCGCATTGTTGGCGAGCATACCGCCATCCGGGAGATCAGCACGCAGATTCAGAAAGTGGCTGCGACGGATTCGACCGTTTTGCTTTTGGGCGAAAGCGGCACGGGGAAGGAATTGTTTGCGCGAGCGGTGCATCATCTTTCGCAGCGGCGCGAACAGCCGTTTGTGGCGCTGAATTGCGCGGCGATTCCCGAAGGGCTCGTGGAGAACGAACTTTTTGGACATGAACGAGGCGCGTTTACGGGCGCGGGTGCGCGCAAGGTGGGCAAGCTGGATTTGGCGCATCGTGGGACGCTGTTTCTCGATGAGATTGGCGAATTGCCGCTGGCGATTCAGGCCAAACTTTTGCGCGTGCTCGAGGAAAAACGGTTCGACCGCGTCGGTGGCACGCAGACCGTCGAAGTAGATGTGCGCATCGTGGTGGCCACGAATCGAAATTTGCAGAAGTTGGCGGAAGAGAAGCGCTTCCGAGAGGATTTGTATTTCCGGATTTCGGCTGTGCCTATGACGATTCCGCCTTTGCGCGAACGCGGGAATGATGTACTGCTGTTGGCAGGACATTTCTTGGAGAAGTTCAGCCGCGAATTCAAGAAGCCGGGGCTGGAACTTTCCGAGGAAGCGCGGGATCGGTTGATGCATTATCGCTGGCCGGGGAATGTGCGCGAATTGCAGAATACGATGGAACGCGCGGTCATTCTGACGGATGGACTGAGCATTACGTCTGAAGGATTGCAGTTGCCCGCCACGAAACCGGATACAGACTCGTTGCCGCCCGGGATGCTGCCGGAACAGTTTAGCTGGGAAGGTTCGCTGGAAGAAGTTACGGGTCGGGCGGTGGCCCACATCGAGCGGCTGCTGCTGGAGAGTACTTTGCGCGAGTGCAAGTGGAACAAGACGCGGGCTTCGGAGAAACTGGGAGTCTCGCCCAAGACCTTGCTGGCAAAGTTGCGGAGCGCGGGGTTGGAAGAGTAGTGGCGAGTGGCGAGTGACGAGTGGCGAGCAGGACGCGAAAAACGAAACGTGAAATTGAGGCGGACGGCAGAATTCAAAGTGGAACTTGAGACCTTGGTTAGGCACGTACCCCCACCCCCATGTGTGACGGAAAGTGTGCGCAAATGCATGATGGGATTGGGGATGTGGGTGTTCCTGCGTGTCCAGTAGCGTGACGCGTGCGCAGTAACAAGTTGCGAAAGTTTTGGCGTATAAAAAGGGGACCCTCCCCCGGTTTTTTTGTAAACATTCATTCTAAAAGAGATCAAGTTGAGCGGAATCAACACTTGCGGAAGTGTTGATTTAAATGAGTTAAATATCGACCGTTTTTGCAAAATGGTAATAGGGTTGGACCGGAAGATTTTGTAGGAATTGAGGCGGTCGCGGGGCGACCGAGTCGGGGCAAGGAGCGGAGGCTGGGCGTCACGCGGAAGTCGAGTTCCAAAACGGGAATGAAGAAGGGATTGGCGACTTAAATTCACACAGATTTATAGCACGAGTTAGTTATATTGTCAAGAAGATTATAAGTCGTTGCAGGAGAAGGAATTGGGGTTCGACGAAAGAAGGTAAGTGCATCCCGTCTGCTCCCTCGCTCCTTACCCCGGCAGGGGCCGTGGCGGGCGGGCTCCCAATTGTGCGAGGAACGTTCATTCACTCTCAAGGATGCGCCTGACGTCTCGTTTGCCATGCAGAATGCGAACAATGTGCATGGTGCCAGTCTCCAAAAGATAATAAATGCGGATGGCTTCAAATCCAGCGACCGGCCATGAGCGAAGTTTCTGGAGTCGCGGATTGCTGGAAGAGTATCGCGGACCTACCCGGGGATGGTCGCGCAGTGATTGGACGGTTCGCCGGACAGCTTCCTGGAAGCGTATAGCAACTTCAGGAACGGCGGCGGCAAGCAAGTAATATCGGAACTGTCGTACGAGGTCATCGCCAGCGGCCTGTCGATAGAGAACCTTCACGAATGTGGGCCGGTCTTGTGCTCAGAAAGCAGAGAATCTGTTTGCTGAGTGACGGAACTCCAAAAGTCCTCTTCGGTGAGCTGCTTAGAAGCGAGACCTTCAGCGAGCAAGGTGTCGAGTTCCTCTGGCGTTCCTGCGAAACCGGGTATGGTGCGTTGCTCAACCGCTGTCAGTGCGGCTTCGACGAGTTCCTCAACAGAATTATAGGCACCACGGCTGAGCACGGCTTGGAGGCGACGCTCTTGTTCCGGGGTGAGATGGATCGTCATGATGTTGTTACTCCTGTGCTGCCTTTTGGTCAGGGTAGGGGAAAAACTACCTCGGAGCAAGTCGAATGAGCTTGCCTCGACCGGTACACGTCGAGCATGAAGTCAACGCTAAATCCGCACACGCAAAACCGGCATATGCGGAACCCGGGCTTCTAGGCAGCCGGGCTGCGTCGCAATTCGAGATAGGCGGAGACCAGTCCCCAAATGTATAGCGCGAGCAAAGCCAGCAGGCAGAACGTGCCGAGCCGCACGTAGCGATCCACCATTTGCAGGGCCGTCCAACCGTACATTTCGGTGAGCAGGCTCGGATCGGACAGGTTCACGCCCTCGATCTCGCCAAACGGAAGATCTTCGATCGGCCCTCGCCACATCAGGAAAACATGCATGAAGCTGAGAGCGCCGATCGCCAGCAATCCCCAGCGCAGGCCCCAGCTCTTATAGAGCCGGCTTTCGCGCGGCGCGTAGAACGTGGCCATCAGCAAGGTGGCCAGCACCAGAGCGCCGCCGTCGCCGAAGAAGACGATCAGGGCTCCCGGCGGTACAATGCAGACAACGTCAGACAACAGTTGCAGGAGGAGCAGCGCAGCCGCGGCGAGAAGCCATCCCGGGCGTTCCATCTGCCACGCCAGAAATCCGGCAAAGCCGATGACGGCCGTTACCAGCAAAACGATCAACCAAGAGCGTTGGTCGCCGTGCGGAGTGACCCAGAGCAGGGGCACAGCCCAGCGGCCGGTGAGCCACGCGGTGATGGCGTGCCCGCTTTCGTGCAGGACCATGGCAAGCATGGCTGCCGCCATGCGCAGGCCCGTGCCCGCGACGAGGCGCGCGAGAAGCAAGGCTGCGGGAAGCGCGAAGATGCGGTACTGCAACTCGGTCCGGGCATCGGCGCGGACATTGCTTAGGTCATCGCTTCCGCGATGGGCGTCGTTGGCAGCGGCAGCAGGCTCGGCAAGTGCGGGAGGAGCGGACACGGTCACCGTCGACATCCGGATTAATTTGGTTCGCGGCGCTTTCCAGCGCCGCCTGGTAGCGCGAGAAAACGATTCCGCACTTCAGACACTCGGTGGTCTGCAACGGATGATCGAATTGGCATTTGGGGCAGCGCATTCGGATGGCCTAAATCCATTGTAAGAGGGCATCTCGACGCATCTACCGGCGTCGGCGGCGTGCTGCCGAAACAGGTATTGGCGTTCTGGAAAGACTTTGGCGGCCAGCGGTGATAATCTACGGGCATGAAACTGACAGCCGTTTTTGAGCCCGCCAAAGAGGGTGGCTATACCTGCTTTGTGGAAGAGTTTCCGGCCGCAATTTCGCAGGGCGAAACCATCGAAGAAGCCAAAGCCAATCTTGCGGACGCGTTTAAGCTGGCGCTGCAATGCCAGCGCGAGCTTGCGGAAAAAGGCCTTTCCCCACACGCTGTTCGCGAGGTTTTCGAAATAGCGGAAGCATGAAACTCGCGGAATTGGAACGCCATCTGCGCCACCAAGGTTGCGTTTTGTATCGCGAAGGTGGTGCCCATAGCATTTGGTTCAACCCTACCTTGCACAAGATTGCCAGCGTCCCGCGCCATCGCGAAATCAAAGAAGGGACGGTTCGGGCCATCTGCAAACAACTGGAAATTCCGCGGCCGTAAAGCCGGCGCCCAGGTAGAGAAACGCTACCTGGGGCACCCGGCTCAAATTCCTCCGCCAGGTTCCCAACACGGCGCCCGAACCGGAGGACAGGATCACTTAGCTGTCGTATAGGGAGGGGCGCGCCATCCCCGATCGCAAGGAAGAATCGAAAACTCCAGACGCAACACCGGCGTCTGGGGCACCCGGCATTTCTCAGGACCCGGGGTGGAATTCCCCATTCATTTGTCATTTCTAGTCCTTTTAGACAACTAGAAAGGTAATTTCTCTGTCTTTATCTCTCAAGTTAAGGGTGCTCCACCAGCCTAGGCTGCAACATCATCCCTTCTCAAGGTCGATGAACACTGACATCGGCACTTTTTTCCGGAACTCGCGCCGCTTCATCTCTGCCTGGATAATCTCGCCGATTCCTGCGACCGCAAATCCGGTTGCGATCAACGGAGAGAAGTGTCCCGAGGCGAGTGCGCCTGCTACGGTGGGCGCGGCCCACTTGAGCAAATCCCGGTCGATCGCGCTCCACTCCGCCTTGGCGTCGTTGTAGGCTTGACTCAGCTCGTCCCGAAAATCCCGCGCCAGTGGCTCGGCTTTGGCGACGTCCGCTTCCCCGCCCACAGTGGTCCACAACCTTCGCAGGTACGAGCGAAAGCCTTCTAGCCGCCCTTCTTTTCGGAGCGTGCAGGCGAAACCGGAATCCACCTGATCGAGAAACTTAAAGGTTAGCTGCTGGAATGCATTGGTGAGAGGACTCCAGGTCTGAGCCGTCACATCCAACTCCTGCTTCGCGGCAAGTATTTCCCTCCAGCGGAACTTCACGTTCGTGTACGGGAATGACCCGGTCGCCTGGCAAATGTATAAACCCATCTCGAGATTTGCGCCTAGGCTGGTCACCATGTTTTGCGTTGGTATCTGGTCTATCGTTTCGTTCAGGAGAAGAGGATCCTCCGCACGGTCGCGCTCGATATCATCCAAAACCTTCTTCACGTCCGCGTCGGAAATCCCGGGATTCGCCTTCCGCGTCATGCGCTCTAGGTAATCTCGGGGACTGCAAAGAAACACCCTCCTCGTGCGTGCCTTTATCGCCGACAGATCAATATCCTCGTCGGTTGGCTTCGTTCCATCCAGCCGCTTCATCGCCAAATCACAGGTCTTGACGCGCAACGAGCGGTCGAAATCTCCTGGATCAGGTATCAGCATCACCAGTCCTGCGTAGATCCATGGCGCAAGCTGGCCCAACTGGTAAATTAGCCTCAACGTCTGAAGGCGCCACTCGCCCGGGTGAAGGATCGGATTCATCTCCTGCGCCAAAACGTTAGGGTTCATGAACGGATTGATAATCAGAATCTGGTCGGCGTAGAGGCTGAACCGGAATACGTTCTGCACCATCATCTCGGGCTCGTTTTCTCCGAGATACAAGGCGCGCAGGCTAGAATCTGGCGGCGGCAAAATGATTCGCTGCTCGGTTGTCACGGCCCATAGGCCGGCGATGAAGAGATAGAACTCACGTATCCGCGCGTCGCTCAAGCCGTCCTTGACCTTGTCCCAAGGGCCGTTCAGACCGAAGATGTCGGTCGTGGCTCCTAACAATGCCACATTCTTGTCGTGCAGAGTCTTTGCGGAAAGCATCCATTCCATGCGTGCGTCTTTCGTTTCATCGAGTGAAAGACAGCAGTGCTTGTATTTTTTATTTTTGCCGCAATGGCAGGGATCGTTTCGACCGGGACGTTGCATCGAGAACGATCATACTCGTCGTCTAGGTTTCTGTGAACATGCGGGACTGAACATGAGGACAGGCGGGACGTTTCCGAATCATTTTGCCTGAAACTGTGGCCGAGTTCGAGCATCGGTCATCGGACGTTAGGAAAACTGTCCGTCTCTGCCCTCGGTTTTTCCCCGGCGATTTCTGAAGGAGCAAAAGACGGGCACGATGTATCGTGCCCCTACGAAGGATTCTCTTCTACGCCAGCAACTAGCGGAATGAGCGTGGCTGAGCTACGAGCAAGGCAGGGTGCTTCGCTACGCTCAGCATGACAACGCACTTTGGACTCGTGGCCTGACTAATCCGGGCTAGGTTTACTTGCGAACGCAATCTTTCCGTCCCGTATCTGCGACGCTGGCAATGACCCATTGACCATCCGCACGGACAACGTTGAACAAGTCAGTGCCGCAGTGGTCCACCTTGCCGTCGACCAAAAACTCGAAAGGAGCCCACACCACCGCCAGATCGTTATCGATCCGCACTAGCGGATCATGAATTCGCTCCTGAATCTGCGTGGTGCCAGGTTTTCCTACCCGATTCGCAAAATCTTCAAAAGTCATCTGAGTCGGCTTGCCGTCCCTCATCAGCACCATCGTCCCGCCGCTCAGCAACGGTTTCTTAATCGCCGCGGCGTCGCGTTTCGCCATGCCATCAAACAACTGCGTTATAGGCGCCAGGACCGCCTGCTGCTCCGCGCTATCGACCGAAGGAATATCGCGGTCGAGCCCCGAGCCGGTGGACGTCCGAGCGGTTGCCGCCGGAAACGAAGAAATCAGAAAAACGGCAAAGGCTGTTGCAACCATAATGGAAAAAAACGTGAGCAGTGAACGGAAGATGATTTTCATGGGCACCGATTCTAACCTGCCTTATCCTCGATTCCAAAGTTTTCGAGGTGGGGGGAATCCGGGGACAGACGAGACGATTCCGATGCCTCGGCTGATGCCGGGTGCCGCAGACGTTTGATGGGGTGCCGCATCCCCGCGATTTTCAGGGCGCGGGTTTTGACTTTGTTCTAACTTGCAGCCTCCAACTTCTAACCTGTGCCTTATTCCCACTTGTAATCCGCATGCTGCTCCGGCGGCCGTGCGATCAGCTATTGTTGAGAACGGAGACATCGAACATGAAGCCCGATGAACCCAGCCGCACAGCCCTGATGATCGCCCGACAACGAGCTGCTCATCAGGTGCTCGATCATGGCTCAATCCTCGATGACCCATTTGCCATGAAGATTCTGCGTGAAGACGAAAAGGAAGTGCTGCAATTTGCGAACGAACACCCCTTGGCCAGCATCGGACGTCTGTTCACCGCCGCGCGAAGCCGGATTGCGGAAGATGCTTTGTCAAGAGCTGTCGAAAGAGGGATTCGGCAGATCGTCATCCTTGGCGCCGGACTCGACACTTTCGCTCTCCGGAATCCCCATGGCGCACGACAGATCCGTATCTATGAGGTGGACCACCCCGCGACGCAGGCATGGAAACGCCAGCGCTTGGCTGAAGCTCAAATCGCACTTCCGCCATGGCTTATTCTCGTGCCAGTCGATTTCGAGCGGGACGATGTGGGAGAGAAGCTCGTCGCCGCAGGCTTTCAGCAGAACTCGCCCGCGTTTTTCACTTGGCTCGGGGTTGTGCCCTATCTGACACGAGACGCTATCGGCCGCACTCTGGACTACATGTCGTCAATCCAGAACTCGGAGGTGGTGTTCGACTACATGGAACCTCCCGAGGCATTCTCCGAAGAGCTAAGGCAATTAGAAACGGAGCGGACCGAACAGCTTAAGAAAATGGATGAACGTTCGGTCAGCCGTTTCGAGCCGGCTGGCATTGCAGCGATTCTTCGCTCGCACGGATTTTGTGACCTCGAAGACATCGATTTCCAGGAGATCGCGTCCAGGTTCGGCCGCGCCGTTCAAGGACTCGCGCCCGGACACGCTGGTGTTCATGTTGTCCACGCTAAGCACTAATGGAATGCGGCCATCCATGGCTATTCAAAGATAGAAAACCTGGGGAAATATGGGCACAAAGGGAATGTTTCCAAATCATTTTGCCTTAAACTGTGGCTGAGTTCGAATATCGGGTCATCAGACGCGAAGTAGATCGTCACGACGCGGGGACGGCACTGGCTGCCGGGGCTTTTCATTTTCATTATGCATCTAGGCTGAGAGCGTGTATGTTTTGCTGCGGAGAAGCGAGGGAAAACATGAAAAGGGCTAGCGAGATTTTGAGTACACGGGGCACGGCGGCGCTGGCAGGCGGACTATTTTGGCCGGGGCTGGTGGGCGCGCTCATTTTCGCGGCGCTGCTAACAGCGCTGCCAGCGCGAGGCCAAGGATTCACCGTTGAGCAGGCGCTGAATTATCCGTATCCATATGGGCTTACGGCGGCAGCGCAGGGCGAGCGGATCGCCTGGGTTTTCGACGTGCGCGGAGCGCGGAATGTGTGGGTGGCCGACGGCCCGGAATTTGCAGCGCGTCAGGTGACGCATTATTCCGGTGACGACGGCATGCCTATTGCGAGCCTGCGCCTAACGCCCGATGGAAAGAGCGTGGTTTACGCGCGCGGGAGCGAAGCGAACGGGCAGGGCGAAGTGGCCGATCCGACCAACAACGTGCATCAACCGGAGCAGCAAGTATGGGCCGCCGACGTGACAGGCGGCGAGCCGCGCCTGCTGGGCGCCATGAATTGCGGCCAGGAGGGCTGCGAAGACATCCAGATTTCGCCGGACGGCCAATACGCCGTCTGGAGCGGGCCGCACGAGTTGTGGATCGCGCCGGTTTCGGGCAAGGAGGCGGCGCGCAAACTCGCCTACATTCGCGGCAAAAATTCGCAGCCGCAATGGTCGCCTGACGGAAAGAAAATTGCGTTTGTGAGTGACCGCGGCACGCACGCGCTGATCGGGATCTACGAATTTGGCAGCGACACGCTGCGCTACGCCGATCCTTCGATATTTCGCGACATGTTGCCGCGCTGGTCGCCCGATGGTTCGGAACTGGCTTTCATCCGGCTGACGGGCTCAGGAGGGGGATTCTTTTCTGGCCGCTTGCAGCCCTGGACGATTGTGGTGTGGGACGCCGCTAGCGGAAAAGCGCGAGAAATTTGGCAAAGCACGAGCGATGCCGACGGCTCGTTTCCCGGCGAAAGCGAATGGGAAGAAGATGCATTTCAGTTTACCGCCGGAAATCGCATTCTATTCGCGTCGCAGGAAGACGCCTGGGTGCATCTCTACTCGATTTCCGCGGACGGCGGCGCGGCCGTGCTGCTGACGCCGGGAGATTCTTCCTTTCAGAGCCTCACGCTCACGCCCAATCGCAAAGAAGTCATTTACGCGTCCAATGAGAAGGACATCGACCGCCGCCACATTTGGCGCGTGAGCGTGGATCATCCCGGAGCCGTCGCGTTGACGAAAGGCGAGACGATTGAATGGACGCCGGTGGTTACCGGTGACGGGCGTTACACCCTTTGCCTGGGCTCTACGGCAACGCAACCAGCCATGCCATATCGCATAACGCAACAGGGGCGCGAAATGATCGCCTCGAACATGCTGCCAGCCGACTATCCCTCGGCGCAATTCGTGGTTCCGAAGCAGGTGGTATTCAAGAGCCTCGACGGCCTCGAGATTCACGGGCAGCTATTCGTGCCGCGCGGCCGCACGCAGCCCGGACCCGCGCTCATCTTCACGCACGGCGGCCCGTACCGCCAAATGCTCCTCGGATTTCATCCCATGGACGCTTACAACTTCATGTATGCCGCGAACGAATATCTCGCGAGCCGCGGCTACGTGGTGCTTTCCGTGAATTACCGGCTGAGCATCCTCTACGGCCGGGCGTTTCGCCAGCCCGCCAAGGCCGGGCCGCTCGGCGCGTCTGAATATCAGGACGTCCTCGCTGGAGCAAAATATCTGCAATCGCTACCCAACGTGGACCCGCAGAAAATCGGCTTGTGGGGCGGCTCCTACGGCGGCTATTTAACGGCGATGGGGCTGGCGCGCAATTCGGATATTTTCAAGGCGGGCGTGGATTACGCGGGCGTGCATGACTGGGCGGCACTCTTTGCCAGGCCGGAAGCCGCCGGGGCTTCCGACGAGATGAAAAAAATCGCGCACGAAGCTTCGCCGGTGGGTTCGATCGATAAATGGAAATCGCCGGTGCTGTTGATCCAGGCCGATGACGACCGCAACGTGCCGTTTGCGCAGACCGTGAACCTCGTGCACCTGCTCCGCCAACACCACATCCCTTACGAGCTGACCGTTCTTCCCGACGAGGTCCACGATTCGCTGCTGTGGCGCACCTGGGTCAACGTGTTTCAGGCCACCGGCGACTTTTTCGATCGGACGCTGGTGAAAGGCGAGACCATTCAGACCGTGCCGGCAGAGAATTAAAACTTAAGAACCCATCATCATTAGAATTAGAGACGAAGGAAACTTCCCGACTCGGCTATAGACCTTGGGTGAGATTCGCGCGAGGGGGTGGGTGTTTTTTTAACACAGAGCTCGCAGAGGGCACAGAGAAGAGAAGACTAACGAGGGCGTTGGGCGGTGTGGAGAGCCACAGTGGCGAAGGTCCAGAGACGGAAATTTACGGAGATGTAGCCGACTTGCTGCATGAGGAACGCGAGCTCAGGAGGAAGAAAGAAGCGGGAAACGGATTTTGGCAGATAGGTGTAAGCGGCGGAATCGCCGGAGATGGCGGCGCCGATGCGCGGCAGGACACTTCGAAAATACCAGCGGTAAAGATTTCCTAAAATATTGTCGGGCGGTTCGGTGAACTCGAGAATGGCGATGGTGCCGCCGGGTTTGAGGACGCGCTGGATTTCGCGGAGGCCGGCTTCGTAGTTGGCGAGATTGCGGAATCCGAAGGCGGTGGTGACGAGGTCGAAAGAATCGTCCGCGAATGGGAGACGAAGCGCATCGGCTTCTAGAAACGGCAGCGTTCTTGGGGCTGGGTCGGCGGAATTTTCGTAGAGCTGGGCGCCTTTCTCCTTGGCGCGAACGAGCATGGAGTGAGCGAAATCCGCGCCGTAAATTTGGGCCTTCCCTTCTCGGGCGAGCGAAAAAGCCAAGTCGCCCGTGCCGCAGCAAAGGTCAAGTACAGTGGCATCGGAGCGCTGAAGAATCGGACGCAGCTGACGCGCGACACGTTTGCGCCACAAGCGGTCGAGCTGGAGCGAGAGGAGATGGTTCAGCAGGTCGTAGCGCGGCGCGATCTGCGTGAACATTTCGCGGACTTTGCGCGAGGCGTCGGCTTCGGTTTGGACACCTTCGGGGCGTGTGCCCGGGGCGGAGGTTTTAGTGGGCATGGGCGTGAAGGAGAGAGTCGAAAGTGGAAAGTGGAAAGTGGAAAGTGGAAGGGTTAGAGCTAACAGCTGACAGCTCACAGCTAACAGTTGCCGGAAGAGAAAAGCAGATTCCTCGCTTCGCTCGGAATGACAAGTTGTCTAATTCGGATGCGCTCGATTCAAACGGCGCAGTTGGTTGAATGGATACAAGCGCACAGGCTGAAGCCTGTGCCACTTTTGATGCGAGGCGCCGCTTAGCCATGGCGTCTCTCCGGGCCGTTGAGGAAATGCGGCGCGAAATGGAGGACGCGCTCAAGCGTCTCGACCGGAATGTCGTCTTGGGACAGCGCTTTGCCGATGCGCGGGGCGAGGACGAAACGAAGCTTGCCGGCGCGCGTTTTCTTGTCGGTGCGCATGGCGGCGGTGAGCGCCTCGGGCGGAACGATGGGCCATGGCGGAAGAGGACCCATGCGGCGGACCAGAGAAACGATGCGGGAGACTTCGTCGGCGGGAGTGAGACCGATTTCGTGGCCGAGGAGAGCGGCGGCCATCATGCCCCAGGCGACCGCTTCGCCGTGTTGATAGGTGCGGAAGTTGGTGACGGTTTCGAGGGCGTGGCCAAACGTGTGGCCGAAATTTAGGATTTCGCGAAGGCCGGATTCGCGTTCGTCGCGGCTGACGACGTGAGCTTTGATTTCCAGGCACCGTGGAATGATATACGCGAGAGCGGCGGGATCGCGGTGCAGGACGGCGTCGAAGTTCTTTTCGAGATAGGCGAAAAGCTTTGTGTCGGCGATGATTCCGTACTTGATGACTTCGGCCAGGCCGCCGCGGAATTGGCGATCGGGAAGAGTTTTGAGAAGGGCGGAATCCACGAGAACGAGGCGGGCGGGGTAGAAGGTGCCGACGAGGTTTTTGCCTTCCGGGAGATTGACGCCAGTTTTTCCGCCGACGGCGCTGTCCACCTGGGCAATCAGGGTTGTTGGAACTTGCACGAGAGAGACGCCGCGCAGGCACGTCGAGGCCACGAAACCCGCTACGTCGCCTACGACGCCGCCGCCGACGGCGACAATCAAGGAGTGGCGGTCGATGCCGGCGCGGACTAGAGAGCGGTGAAGTTTTTCGATGGTGCGAAGATTTTTTGCGGATTCCGCGTCGTTCATTAAGTGTGTGGCGTAGATGCTCTTAGGGCCTAGGCCACGCTGAACACTCTTTCCTACTGCTCGCCACACTTTGGGCGAAGAGACGACGTGGATGCGGGTGAATTTGCCGAGGCGATCGATTTCGTTAGCGGTAGCCCGGAGCACGCCAATGCCACAGACTACGGAGTATTCGCCTGAGGAGGACTTGACTGCGATGCGCTTGTTTTTCATTCGTCGAATGAGTTTTCTGTGACCATCGAATTTAGCATAGAGTTTGCAAAGACCGAATGAGTGCTGCAACGATTCCCAGGCTATCCGAAAAGCGTTTCGATAGTGCCGATGGGAAGAAAGAGGCGCCTGGGGACTTTGGGGAGCTCGAGAAATCCATATTTCTTGTAGAAAGCGACGGCCGCGTCGTCAATCGCATCGACGATAGCGCCGGCAGAAGCCAGTTCTTTGCTGTGGTTGAGAATTCGATTGAGTGCATCCATCAGAAGCGTTTCCCCGTGGCGTTGGCCGCGAAACGCGGTACTGACGGCCAAGCGCCCGATGAGCGTGGTGGGAACCATCGGATATTTTGGCAGTTTCTTTGCAAGGTGCTCGGGGACATTTGCAAGCTGCACGGCGTACTGCGAAAGGGTGTAGTACCCGGCGATCTCCCTGCCATCGGGCGTCAAAACAAAAGAAACCGCAGCATGCTTCTTGAGGTCCTGGCCCGCCAGTTCTTTAAGATAAAGATCGAGAGAATCGACACCGCAGAAAAAAGCGGCCCGCTCATGCTGAGGGCCGAGTAGTTCAATGCAGAATGCGCGGTTTTCGGCCCGGCCATTCAACTACTTGGCCATCGCTTTCTTGTACCGCTTGGCAGCGGAACGCGCCGCTGCATTGGGAGTGGGAGGATTCAAGATCGCATTCACAAAAACGTCGCGCGCGGAGTCATGCAACGTCAGAAGTTCGAAGTCCTTGATAGCTTCCGACGCCGCTTGCTGGGCGCTGGCTACTACGAATTGGGTAACACTGAAGCCCCTTAAGGCAGCGGCGCGGGCGATCAGATTCTTTTGTTCCGGGGTGAGACGCGCTTCGAGGCGCTCTGCTTTTCGCGATCGGCGATTTGTTATCGCATGTCCCATAGGATTTTCCTCAATAGATAACTGTACGGCAATTCGCCGTACAGGTCAAGGAATGCGAAGCCGAATCGTCACTTCGACTGTAGCTGTTTGACGCTTTCGAGGAAAACGTGGCCGGTGATGGCCAGAGTTTTGGGGCTGATCTTGTCGAGAGTGTCTTGCGGCGTATGCCAGTAGTAGACGTCGCCGCCGGGACCGTTATCGAGGTCGATGACATCCACCGAGGGGACATGGCGTTTCAAGAAGGATTGATGATCGTCTTCGACGGCTGAGGATTCATCGATGAAGACGTTTCCGTAGCCGAGCTTTTTGGCGACGCCCCAGACTAGATCGACGAGCGCTTTCGTCGAGTAAGTTTCGCGCTTAAAGTGTGGCGTTTTGGTGCCGACAAGATCGGCGAGCAGAAACGCCTTAATCTTTGTAAGGTCGCCGCTGATCGCAAAGCGGGCCGCCATTTCGCGGCTACCGTAACAATTGTCGGGATCCTGCCATTCCTGGCGCACGGCTTCTTCGCCATCGAAGAACGCGATCCAGACGGCATAACGGCCATGCTGCGAACAAAGATTGCGAGCCAATTCGAGCATCACACCGGTCGAGGAACCGCCGTCGTCCGCGCCCACAAAATTATCGAGACGCTTGGTGTCGTAATGAGTGCCTAGCAGAATGATGCCGGGCTTTTCGCCGGGAATTTTGACGAGAATATTTTTCATGGCGATGCGGCCGGCGGGAGTATCGGAGCTGAAGGAATCGACATTCGTGGTGCAGCCGTAGCTTTTCAATTCCGCGAGGATGTAGTCCTGGGTTTTCGCGATGGCCGGCGAACCGGCGGGACGCGGGCCGAAAGAGACTTGTTTGGCGACGGAGTCATAAGCGCGCTTGCCGTCGAAGCCGTCCATCTTGTCTGGCGGAGGAGCTTCGTCGGCTGCTTGGGGCGGGGCGGCGGTGACGGCGCTCATGAAGGGCGCGTCTTTCGCAGCAGGTTGCGAAATGTCCGCTTTTGCTTTACATCCCGCGAGGCCCAGGAAAAACAGGGAGGCGCAGAGCGCCGCGCAGAAAGGATTTTTTGGAATGAGATTCATCTAGTGAGCCTCCGCGGCTTCGGCCAAACGGCGCTTTCGCTTGCGCACGACCAACCATGACACGCCCACACCGAGAAAGTACAGAGACACGAGGACCAGCATGAAGAGAACCATGGTGGTGGCATCGGGCGTGGGCGTAAGGACAGCCGCGAGAATCGCAATGACCAAAAGGGCGTAGCGAAAATTCTTGAGAAGGAACTGGGGCGTAACGATCCCGAAGAGCGAAAGAAAAAAGATGAGGATCGGCAACTCAAAAACGAGTCCAAGACCGAGAAGTATCAGCAGGATCAAGTCGAAATATTCGTCGATGTTGATGAGGGGAACCACGGGCCCTTGAAAACTGATCAAGAATTTCAGGACGTAGGGGAGTGAGATGAAGTATCCAAAAGCGATGCCGGCAAGAAACAGAAAGACGGTGGAGAAAAGAAAACCGGTGATGGCGCTGCGCTCATGTTTATAGAGAGCCGGCGCTACGAAAAGCCAGATCTGATAGAGAACCCAAGGCGAGGCGATGACAATCCCGAGGTAGATGCTTACGGTGATGAGGAGGTTCAGGTAGCCGGCGGGATGAGAATAGACGAGTTTGGGATCGAGATGGGCGGAGTTCAAGGCGTTGACCATGGGCCGCACCATCATGTTGACGAAATGGGGCGCCACAAACCAGCCGATCATCGCGCCGATGAGGATGGAGACGAGCGAATTGATGATGCGCTTGCGGAGCTCGACAAGGTGCTCAAAAAACGTCATTTGCGCGCCGGGCTCTTCGTCGCGCGCAATGATGGGTGAGTCAGACTGGCTGCTGTTGGTCATGAGAGGGGGCTTGAGCGGGTTCGGCAATTGATTCTGCGAGCGGTTCGGCGATCACTTCGGCCGATGGTGCGTCGGGTGACTCGGAAGCGGCGTCCTCGGAGTGCCGGGCGGATTCCGCAGCCGCCTGAGAGCCATCACCGTTGGAGCGCGGTACTGATTCCGCTACGGGAGTGACAACCAGCGCTTCCGTAGCGCGAGTATCCGCGTCTAAGGTGGTTGTGGTGGTTGCTGCGCCGGGGAGGGCGGCCAGAGTTGCAGGCTGTTCAGCAGCGGCGGCAGAGGCGGCCGCGGCTTCGGCAGCTTTCTTACGTTCGGCTTGCAGAGCCTGGCGCTCCATATCGCGCATCTCTTGTTCGAAGGCGCTCTTGAAATCGGTGGAAGCTTTGCGGAATTCCGCCATGAGTTTGCCGAGGCCGCGGGCGAGTTCGGGCAGCTTCTGAGGCCCGAAAACGACCAGAACCACAATGAAAACGACAATCATGTGAGTCATGCTTAGCATGGCGTTAAGTAGCCGCAAGACGGCCTGTTGGCATCATAGAAAGGGCGTCCTACGGTGTCAAACGGCACTTTAGGGTGTGCTATAATTTTAAGTGCAGCGGATACGCGAGGTCAGGATGAAATCAGAGCGTCGTGGGCTGGTTCTAGTCGTTGCCGTCATTCTTGTATCAGCTGTTCTTGGGGCGATTTACGGCCCCAACGTGCGCGCCACGACCTCCTCGGCCGAAGATGAGAGCACGGCGCTGCGGCAATTCACGAATGTGCTGGACGTCGTCCAGGCGAATTACGCCGAACCGATTGACGTCGACAAAGCAGTCTACCAAGGCGCCATCCCCGGGATGCTGCGAGTACTGGACCCCCACTCAAATTTCTTCGATGCGCGGCAATTTGCGCTGCTGCGCGAGGATCAGCGCGGAAGGTACTACGGCGTGGGCATGATCGTTGCGCCAAAAGAGAACCGGACCGTGGTGATGCAGCCGTATGTCGGAGCGCCGGCTTTTAAGGCCGGGATTCGCCCTGGCGACGTGATCATGAAAGTGGATGACAAGTCCACGGACGGGCTTTCGACGACAGAGGTTGCCGACTTGCTGAAGGGGCCAAAGGGGACCGTCGTAAAGATCACCATGAGCCGCGAAGGCTATCCGCAGCCGTTGGTTTTCACTGTCACACGTGATGAAATTCCCCGGCACTCCGTGGACATCGCGTTTATGCTCAAGCCGGGAATCGGCTACATCAGCCTGTCCGGTTTCAACGAAACGACGGACCGGGAACTTTCGGACGCGCTGAACCAACTGCATGCGTCGAGTCTGGACGGGTTGATTCTGGATATGCGCGGGAATCCTGGCGGGCTGCTGAACGAAGCGGTCGCCGTCGGAGATATGCTTCTAGATAAGAATCAGCTGATCGTCTCCCACCACGGGCGATCTTCTCCGGAGCGGCGCTACTTCGCGCTGCGCGGCAATCAGGGAATGACGGTGCCGCTAGTCATCCTGGTGAACAACAATTCCGCATCCGCTACGGAGATCGTGTCAGGCGCGGTGCAGGATCATGATCGCGGACTGATTGTGGGTGAAACGACATTCGGTAAGGGATTGGTGCAGACCGTTCAGCCGCTCAGCGAGAATACCGGGCTGGCGCTGACTACCGCGCGCTACTACACGCCGAGCGGACGGCTGATCCAGCGCGATTACAAGTCCGTTTCGCTCTACGAATATCACTATGAACGCAAGGTGCCGGAGCATCCGACGGAGATTAAACTCACCGACAGTGGTCGACAAGTGACTGGCGGCGGAGGGATCACGCCGGATATCGTCGTTGCTGCGCCTAAATTCGATCACTTCCAGGAGACGCTGTTCCGCGCGGATGTTTTCTATCCTTTTCCAGGCGGCGTGGGAGGATTCACGCGATTCTTCATGGGTAGCCGGCCAACCGTCACCAAGGAATTCGAGGCAGATGACGACGTGATGAAGACCTTCCGCGACTATCTCACAAAGCACAATGTGCGCTTCACCGAGCCGGACATGACCGAGAACCTGGATTGGGTCAAGAGGAAGATCAAGCAGGAAGTGTTCTTCTCAACGTTTGGGATGCAGGATGGGCTGAAAGTTCAACTCGAAGCAGATCCTCAGGTGCAAAGGGCTGAGGAAGCCGTTCCGCAGGCCCGGGCTCTCTACGAAAACGCGCGCAAGATCGTGGCGCAACGGGCGGCCGGCGGCAACCTCGATCAACAACCGTGATACGGCAGTTTCTCCCCGGAGGAGGATCGCTGATGGAGCAACGATTCGGGGGTTGCGCGGCGATCGATCTACGTTCCGTTTGACATCGTTGTAAATCATGTGGGCGGCTTCAGTTGGCAAGGTTCGGAGCGTCTGCTAAGATTTTGAAGCTGCTCGTGGGCGAGTAGCTCAGCTGGGAGAGCGCCTCGTTCGCAACGAGGAGGCCGGGGGTTCGAATCCCCTCTCGTCCACCAAATCCACTTCTCTTTTTCGTTCCCGATAAATGCGCTGAAAATAACTGCAAAAACGATTCGACTCGATCGTGGTGGCGGCGGTTTGGCTGTTTGTGGGACGACACGTGTTCTGCTGGCTGGATCTTCTTAACGCGACGTATGGACCGTCCAATTTGGAGTATTGCGAATGGCAGCAGCGCGTGCGGAGCGGGCGCTGAAACGCGATAGTCGCACACAGATGCATGTTACTAACGCCGCCGCCTTTGTATATAATCCGGCTCACCATGCCACCTCAAGAAACGCTATACACCGTAGCTGACAGGGTCGCCACGATCACCCTCAACCGGCCCGATAAATTGAATGCCTGGACGGCCGTGATGGAACAAGAGGTGCGCGCCGCGATATCGGAAGCGGAGCGCGATGAAAACGTTCGCGTGATCGTCTTGACGGGTGCGGGGCGCGGATTTTGCGCGGGCGCCGACATGTCACTCTTGAGCACGGTCGCGGAGAAAGGGCTCGACGAAGCCCGGCGAGCGCTGGCGCTGCAACCTGCGAGCGGAAACGTTGCGGGAGCGCGAAAGGATTTCCAGAAAAAGTACTCCTATTTCCCGGCGGTTACAAAACCCGTGATTGCGGCCATCAACGGCCCTGTTGTGGGATTGGGATTGGTGATCGTTCTATATTGCGACATACGTTTGGCTTCAGACGCGGCGCGTTTGGGGACGGCGTTTGCGAAACGCGGACTCATTGCCGAGTACGGAATGGCGTGGATGCTGCCGCGCCTCGTGGGGCACGCTAACGCGCTGGATCTTTTGTTGAGCGCGAAGATGATCGACGCGGCGGAGGCGCTACGAATTGGGTTGGTGAATCAGATTTACGCGCAAGGAGCCTTCCAGGAGAGCGCTCAGAAATACGCGGTCGATCTGGCGTCAAGTGTCAGCCCGCGGTCGTCGCGGGTGATCAAGCGGCAGGTGTACGACGCGATGTTTCAAACACTGGCGGAATCGTTTGAATGCGCGGAACAAGAAATGCTGGCGAGCCTGCAGAGCGACGATTTCAAGGAAGGCGTTTCGCACTTCTTGGAAAAACGAGCTCCGGCTTTCACCGGTAGATGAGGAACCCCTTGTGAATTTCGAATTCAGCGACAAAGTGAAGGAACTGCAGCGGCGCTTGCAGGCCTTCCTGGACGAGCACATCTATCCGCATGAGCGGCGCTTCCACGAGGAAATAGAGCGGAACCGCTGGTCGCCCACGCAGATCGTCGAAGAGCTCAAACCGAAAGCACGCACGGCCGGCCTATGGAATCTGTTCTTGCCGGAAAGCGAAGACGGTGCGGGGCTGACAAATCTCGAGTATGCACCGCTATGCGAAATCATGGGGCGCAGCCACATGGCTCCCGAGGTGTTCAATTGCTCCGCGCCGGACACGGGGAATATGGAAGTACTCGCGCGGTATGGCACCGCCGAACAAAAGGAGCGCTGGTTAAAGCCGCTGTTGGCGGGCGAAATCAGATCGTGTTTTGCGATGACGGAGCCAGCTGTCGCTTCTTCCGATGCCACGAACATTGAGTCGAGAATCGTACGGGAAGGCGACAGCTACGTCATCAATGGTCGAAAATGGTGGACTTCCGGCGCGGGCGACAGGCGCTGCAAGATTGCCATCTTCATGGGCAAAACGGATCCCGCGGCTACGCCGCATAAACAGCAGTCGATGATCCTTGTGCCGATGGATGCGCCGGGAGTGAAGATCGAGCGGATGTTGACGGTGTTCGGGTACGACCATGCTCCGCACGGCCACGGCGAAGTCACTTTTGACAATGTTCGCGTTCCGGCTTCGAACATGCTTCTTGGTGAAGGGCGGGGATTCGAGATCGCGCAAGGGAGGCTGGGGCCGGGGCGCATTCATCATTGCATGCGATGCATCGGAGTGGCGGAGCGGGCGCTGGAAACTATGTGCAAGCGCGTGCAGCTGCGCGTGGCTTTCGGAAAGGCGCTGGCCGAGCAAGGGACGATCCGTGCGGACATCGCCGCATCGCGTATGGAGATCGAGCAAGCGCGGCTGTTGACGCTGAAGGCCGCGTACATGATGGATACCGTGGGAAACAAAGCGGCGCGCACGGAAATTGCGATGATCAAAGTTGTGGCGCCGAACGTGGCTCTTCGCGTGCTGGATCGCGCGATGCAAGCGCATGGAGGCGCTGGAGTTTCGCAGGACACGTTTCTGGCGAGCGCCTGGGCCATGACTCGGACGCTACGCTTGGCCGACGGACCGGACGAAGTACACGTTGAATCGATTGCGAAGTGGGAACTCGCAAAAGGCAAGAAGCGGGCGGAGCCTCAGGCTTCGCGCTAATGATCCATGCAAAAATACGAAAACCTCACGAAAGCCAGTACAGGGGAAGCTGATGCCACCGTTGGTCATTAAGAATCCGCAATCGCTGAAAGAATTCGTGGCCAAGGAGATCGGAGTCACGCAATGGTTCCAGGTTTCGCAACAGCGGATTGAACAGTTCGCGCAAGCCACGGATGACCGCCAATGGATTCATCTGGATCGCGCGCGGGCCAGCAAGGAATCGCCCTATGGCACGACCATCGCTCACGGGTTTCTTACGTTGTCTTTGACCAGCCACTTTACGAAAGAGCTGCTGCAAATCGAAAATGGTGTGCGGCTGGCTGTGAATTACGGCTTGAATCGTGTGCGCTTCCCTGCGGCCGTGCGCGCCGATTCCAGGATTCGTGCACGCGTCGCGCTGCTCGCCTTGAAAGAGGTCGCGGAGGCGGTGGAGGCGACCTACGCGGTGACGATCGAAATAGAAGGGTCCGAGAAGCCTGGTTGCGTTGCGGAATGCGTCGTCCGCTACTACTCGTGATGCGCTGGGATTAGACGGCGGTGCTTTAAAACCCAAAAACGAGAGACCTGGCGCGCGCTAGATATGTCCAGTTTGTGCCGCGTGCAGAGAAGCGCGGAGAAGCATCCGGATTTTCTCCGGCATGGATGCGAAGCGTTCGTCGTGGGTCAGGCCCTGATGATAGCGAAAATAAATCTGCTGCACGATGACGGCCAGTTTGAAACGGGCGAAAACGAGATAGAAAGCGAGCTGGGAAACATCGCATCCCGTTTTTCGCGCGTAGTACTGCACGAATTCTTGCCTGGTAAAGCTGCCCGGATGAGTTGTGGGTCCCCAGCGATTTTCCTGGAGCTCGTCGGTATCCGTGGCATCGACCCAATAAGCTAAAGCGGTGCCAAGATCGGTGAAGGAATCACCGATGGTGGACATTTCCCAGTCGAGAACGCCGACGATTTTGGTGATCTCCTTCTCATCGAGCACAACGTTGTCGTACTTGTAGTCGTTGTGAATGAGCGAAACGACGCTCGTCGATGGCATGCGCTGTTGCATCCATGCGGAAATTTTCTCGACTTCCGGATAGTCATGGGTCTTGGAACCGTAGTAGCGTTCCGTCCAGCCACGGACCTGACGTTCCAGGTATCCATCCGGTTTTCCAAGGTCGGAGAGCCCCACAGCTGCGTAATCAACGCGGTGCAGGCGAACGAGATTTTCGACGAATGTTTCGCTGAGCCGCTGCGCTGTTTCCGTGGAAAATTCCAAGCCGCTCGGCAAGTGCCGGCGAAGGATTACGCCGTGGATTGGTTCCATCAAATAGAACGGTGCGCCGATCACGGAATCGTCGTCGCAATAGAGGAGGACCTCGGGAGCGGGCTCATAGACGGAATGCAGCTTTGAAAGGACGCGAAATTCGCGGCCCATGTCGTGCGCGGACTTGACCTTGCTGCCGAAAGGCGGCCGCCGTAGAACGAACTCTCCGGCCCCGAGACGGAGCGAGTACGTCAAATTGGAATGGCCGCTGGGATATTGGCGGATCTGGAGCGCGCCGGACTCGTTTGGAAAGTGAAGGCGCAAGTAAGGTTCGAGCCGAGCTAGGTCCAGCTCTTCGCCGGGTCGAATGAAGGACGGCTGGTCCAGCAAGTCGCTCATGGCAAAATCTCCCTAGCGGTAGGTCAGCATTGTGGTGTCCGAGAGATGCGCGTGACCGTTAAAACTGCTGAGCGTAAATCGTTCTGCGTCGTACAGAAATTCGCTCCAGGAAGAGTTCCGCGACATCCAGCTCAGTTGTAAAGTTTTCGCGGCAGAGAGCTGCAAAGCGCGCTGCATGGCGACCGCGATGGGCCCGCCCGAAGTAAAAATAGCGATTCGTTCGCCGCGGACGCCGCCGGAGAGAAACTTCATCAGGCTGGAATTAACGCGGGAACAAAACTCGCGCCAGGTTTCGACGCCCTGCGGACAGATTTCGCTTTCCACCCACTTGCCGATAACCACCTCGAATAATTTTTGAAAACTGGCGCGCTGCCGGACCGAGTCCGGTGAAGATTGGAATGCGGCGTGGAGATCGCGAACGTGCTGATCCTTCTCGATCAACTCAGGCAGGCTGAGCTTGAGGACCTCTTCACCCTGATATTCATCGAACTCCGGCAGTACCTGCGGTTCGGGAAACTTGAGGCCGGCTTTCTCATAGGCTCCGCTCACGAGCTTGAGCGTATCTCTCTGGCGCAAGCGAGGGCCGGAACAGACGCGGTCAAAAGCGATTTTGCGTTGTGCCCAATACTCGCCAAGAAGCTGTGACTGTGCCTCCCCAAGTTCTGACAGTTTGTCGTAGTTCTCCTCCAGAAAAGAGGCTTGCGCGTGACGGACGAGGAAGAGAATTCCCATTGCCAGCAAGCCCTTTCGTCAATCGTTATACCGTAAGTCGCGATGCGAAGAGTGAAAATCGACACGGCTTGCGCGAGTCTGCGAGTGCACGCTTCCCCTAGGCGCTGCGCGCGGAAACGCTTTCAGAATCGATCACCATGGATGCGATGCGCTCGCGGTGAAATGTGGCGTCGCCGAAAGCGGTCTCGGAAGCTTTCGCGCGGCGATAGTAGAGGTGGAGATCGTTTTCCCAAGTGAAACCCATGCCGCCATGAATCTGGATACCACGGTTGCCAACGGTCCGAGCGGCGTCGCTGGCGTACATCTTGGCGATGGAAACGGCTGTCGAGCGCATCCGGCGCGTTTTCTTCGAGAGCCCAGCCGGCGTAATAAACCGCGGAACGTGAACTTTCAGTTTCGAGATACATGTCCGCGCACTGATGCTGCACGGCTTGAAACATTCCGATGGGTTTGCCGAATTGTTTTCGAGTCTTGGCGTATTCGACGGTGATCTCCAGAGTCCGCTGCATGCCGCCGACGAGTTCAGCAGCCAGAGCGGCGGTCGCAATCTCGAAAGCTTGCGGCAGATCCTTGGGCGAACCGATCTGCTCGGCGGGGGTATTGCTGAATTCGACGGCGTAGAGTTTGCGCGTCAAGTCCATTCCGGACATCGGGGCTATCTTGAGGCCCGCCGCTTTGGAATCGACAAGGAAAAGACCGTTGCGTGCCACAACGATAATGAAATCGGCGATAGCGGCGTCCGAGACAAAAAGCTTTTCGCCGCTGAGCTTACCGTTCGCAGCGCTCATTTGGATATCCCGCGGGTTCCAGCTTGCGCCGGTTTCCAGGATGGCCGCCGTGGCGCGAACTTCACCGCTGCAGATGGGCGCGAGGTATTTTTGTTTGTTCTCGGGCGTACTGACGGTATTCAAAATCGATCCGGCCAGGACGACCGTCGAAAAAAACGGACCAGGCAAAAGAACGCGTCCCGCTTCTTCCATTAACAGCATGAGATCGACTTTGCCGAGGCCGACCCCGCCGTACAATTCCGGAAAAATAATACCGGTGTAACCCTGGTTGGTGAGCTTCGACCAGAGTGAAGCATCGTAAGCGGTATCCGTTTCCATCAAGCGCCGCATTTCAGCGCTGGGGCATTCGCCCGCGAAGAATTTGCGCGCGCTGTCTTTCAGAAATTCCTGACTTTCGCTCAAACCGAATTGCATGACGTATCCCCTTTGCGATTCCCTTGGCCAATCGTTTTTTGGATCAGTAGCTTCTGGGCAGGCCGAGAACGAAATGGCCAATGATGTTGCGCTGCACCTCGGAAGTGCCGGCTTCGATGGTGTTTCCGCGCGTGCGCAGATAGGCGTAGGACCACACTCCCTTGTCGATGGCGCGCGGATCGCCCGCCATGAGTTGGCCGAAAGAACCGAGAATCTCCTGAGCGATTTGTTGGAGGCGCTGGTTGAGCTCACTCCAGAAAATTTTCTGAATGGAGCCTTCCGGACCCGGCACGCCCGTGGCCGTGATACGACTGAAAGCACGCATCTGATTGAAGCGCATGATTTCGATTTCGGCGCTGCATTGCGCCAGCTTCTGGCGTATGACGGGATCCTCGGCGGCGGAACGGCCGTTGCGCTGAGTCGTGCGCGCGAGTTCGATGAGGCGCGTAATGTAGCGCTTGAAAATAAGATGAAGGCGAGCGCCATACGAACCGCGCTCGTACATCAAGGTGCTCATGGCCACGCTCCAACCGTCATTCACTTTACCGAGGAGATTTTCTGCAGGGACGCGAACATCGCGAAAGAAAAGCTCATTGAATTCGGATTCGCCGGTCATCTGGCGGAGGGGGCGAACCTCAACGCCGGGCGATTTCATGTCCACGAGAAGAACGGTAAGTCCCTTGTGTTTCGCGGCAGTTGCGTCGGTTCGAACGACGAGCTCGCACCAGTCACCCACCCAGCCATAGCTGGTCCAGACTTTTTGGCCGTTCACGATGTAATGATCGCCGTCGAGGCGGGCTCCGGTTTGCAAGCCGGCGAGATCGGAGCCGGCGTTAGGCTCGGAGAAACCCTGGCACCAGATTTCTTCCGCACTGAGAATTTTGGGAATGTAACGCTTTTTTTGCGTTTCCGTTCCGTACGCGATGATCGTGGGTCCGATGAGACCCAAGCCCAGCGAATTGGCCATGGGCGGTGCTTCCACGCGCGCCATCTCTTCCCAAAATATGGCTTGCTGCATCAACGTCGCGCTGCGGCCGCCATATTCCTTGGGCCATGAAACCGCGGCCCAGCGGCCTTCCTGGAGCTTTCGCTGCCAGGCGCGCAAATAAGGAAACGATTCTTCCATGGGCTTTTCGCGCCATTCCTCCCAGTCTTTCGGAACGTTCGACGCGAGCCAGGTGCGAAGCTCGTCGCGAAACGTCAACTCCTCGGCGGTTAAGTTCAAATCCATGAGAGAGACTCCTTCATTTTGTTCGGCGCGAGTTGCGCGGCACAGTTCTTGCGCAATCGCGATTCGGTGGACATGTCCCTCGCGGGCTCACATCCCACTTTTCGGCGCGTGGAAATCGGGACGAAGCGTGTCCTTGCCCTGCCAGTATTTTTTGCGCAGATCCTTCTTGAGGATTTTTCCAGTACCGGTCTTGGGCAAACTTGCGACGAACTCGAACGAGCGCGGGCATTTGTAATGCGCGAGGCGCGATCGGCAGAACTCGATGAGTTCGGATTCCGTAGCGGCGGCGTCAGGCTTTAAGACAACCAGGGCTTTAGGAACTTCGCCCCATTTCTCGTCGGGCACGGGAATCACTCCGGCTTCCAAAATGGCGGGATGCGCAAGAATGGCCTTTTCCAGTTCGAGCGAAGAGATGTTCTCGCCGCCGCTCACGATGATGTCCTTCTTGCGATCGACGATGAGCAGATAGCCCTCTTCGTTCATGGTCGCCATGTCTCCGGTGTGGAACCAGCCGCCACGCAAGACTTCCGCCGAAGCCTCCGGCTGACGCCAGTAACCCTCCATCACGCCATCGCCCCGCGCGATAATTTCGCCGATGGCCTGGCCGTCAGCCGGCACATCGTTATCGCTGGGATCTACCACGCGAAGCTCCACACCTGGAAATGCGTAGCCGGTCATCGCCTGGCCTTCGAATTTCTGCTCGCCATTCCAGCCCAGACCTAACTTCATGGAAGAAATCGAAAGCGAAGGGGATGTTTCCGTCAGGCCGTAACCGGAAAAACATTCGCAGCCAAGCTTTTCTTCGACCTCGCGAATGAGCGTCGGCGAGGAGGCCGCGCCCCCAATGACAATGCGCCGCAAGCTGCTCAAATTGTATTTGTGGCGCTCCGGGCAATTGACCAGAGCCGTGGCCATGATGGGAACGAGGCTGCAGGAATATACGCTTTCCTTTTCGATGAGACGGAAGACTTCTTTGGGGTCGAACCGCTGCATCATCACGTGCTTCCCTCCCAGCAAGGTAAGGAAATGCGCGACGCCCCAGCCATTCGCGTGGAAGAGAGGAATCGTGTGAAGTTCAACCGACCCGTTTTCAGTGTTGAACCCCATGCAGACGTTGTGTGCGTGGAGGTAGATATTCCTGTGCGTAAGCATCACGCCTTTGGGGTCGGCGCTTGTGCCGCTGGTGTAGAAAAGCTCGGCGAGGGAGTTCTCGTCGATGGCGGCGATGTCGGCACGATAGCGTGTAGCAGCAGCGAGCAGGGCCTCGTAGTTTTGCGGAAAGAGCCAGGACGTTTCTGGAGGAGCGTCCAACTGACAAAACATTCTTACGCCAGGTATATCCTTGCGGAAGGAATCGACCAAACCGAGAAACTGCTTTTCTAGAAAGAGAATGCTTGCCCCGGAATCGTCCAGAACGTAGGTCAACTCGCTGGCGGCAAGCCGGATGTTCAGAGGCAGCAGAACGGCGCCGGCTTCGAGCACTCCGTAATAGGCTTCGAGCAAACGATGGCAGTTGGTGCTCAGAAAGGCGACGCGATCGCCAGGTTGTACGCCAGACTGCCGCAAGGCGCCCGCGAGACGGCCGGCGCGATCGGCGAACTGGGCATACGTGTAGCTCTGCTCGTTGCAGACCACCGCGGTTCTGCGCGGATATTGCTTCTCCGCATAACGAAGAAAACGCAAAGGAGTAAGGGGAATATTCATTGCACGGTTCGCCTGAATCAGGCGGATTGTCCTCCATCGACGACAAGCGTGTGCCCGGTAACAAAATCGGAAGCATCGGAAGCCAGGAAAATAGCGGCACCTTTTAGGTCCTGCGGCCCGCCAAAGCGGCCCAAGGGTATGCCCGCGAGGAGAGATTCCTTGTTCCGTTCGATGACTTTTTCCGACATATCTGTAGGAAACCAGCCCGGCGCAATCGCATTCACCTGAATGTTATGCATGCCCCATTTGCAGGCCAGATCTCTCGTGAAAGCAATGATGCCGCCCTTGCTGGCGGTGTAGCCGATGGCGGAAAATCTGGGTGGGGATCCGCGCATTCCGGCAACGGATGCGATGTTGATGATTTTTCCCCGGCGCTGCGCAATCATGACCTTGCCCACGGCCTGCGAGAAAAGAAACGTCCCGGTCAGATTGGTTTCGATGACCTTGTTCCACTGCTCGAGCGTCATGGCTTCAACGGGCGCACCCCAGGAAGTTCCGGCGTTGTTGATCAAAATGTCGATGCATCCAAAGTGTTTGGCGGCAGCATCCGCGACTTGCTGAATGCTGGCGGGCTCTTTTACGTCACAGCCAAGCGCCAGAACCTGCACGCCGAGTTTTTGCAACTCGCCGGCAGCCTGCACGCAACGTTCTTTCTTTCGCGCGCAGAGAACGAGATTCGCGCCCATTTCCGCAAGGCCCTCGGCCATCTGCCTGCCCAGCCCCACGGAACCGCCGGTGACGATAGCCACGCGGCCGCTGAGATCGAAAATGTGTCCAGCTTTCATCTTGGCCAATCGCGCGAGCGATCCGGTCTCGCCGCACCACGCAAGTGAAGAATTTATATCACGCGTTTGCAACTAACGCTCTGGTCAGGGGCATTCCCGCTTTCCGGCCGCACGCAACGCGGCAGAAACGAAGCGGATTCCGCGGAACGCCAACTGCGGCTTGGGCGCGCACTTAAAAGATTGCCAGCCCGCCACAAACTCGAAAAAACCGATCAAGCGTCAATGCGGGCTAAACCTCTGAAATGGGTCGCCACAGAAAAATCCAAACCTGCACTCACCGGTGACCGCATCAAACGGGCGAAGATAAGGACTCGGCTTGAATTCGAGGTACGCTGGCGGAGTGGGGACGACGGCGCCCTGTGTCGTGATGAAAAGGTTGAACCCGGGGCCCAGCGCGCCCGCGGCGTTGTTCAGGTCGCTGGCGTCGACGTTGTGCCATTTTCCCGTTTCCAATCGGTTGACGAGTGTCTGAACGGCGGCGACGGTTTCCGCAGGGGTGAAAGCACAGTGCCCTGCTCGGGATACGAACGTTTGACGCAGGAATTCTCCATTGCCCACCTCATCGACAACTTGCTTGTAAGCACTTTCGTTCTGCACCACCACCAATCCGTCGCCAATGGTGTGAAGCGTCAGCACGGGAATATGGACTCGGCCGTCAAAGATAATGTTTTGCTCGACGTATCGGACAGCTTCGGGATCCGCGTTGATTCGCGCCGCATCGTTCAGAGTTTTCAAATCGGCGTCGAGATCGAGACCGGCTTGTTGGTAAAGAGCCCGAACCTGATCGCGCCCAATGGAACGGTCTAGTTGTCTGCGGTAATCGACTCCTGTGTTCCAGGAGACGTTGCCCTGTGCACGCGCTTCGAGCTCCGCGCGAAACGCAAACACAAATGGAAAGTCGACTTGCTGGTCCCACAAAAACTGATTGGTCTCCTGCCCCGCAAAATCGGTGGGCGCCGGTTCCGCCGACAATGGAGTGAACCAGCCCGGTAAGTTGGCGAAGGCTCCCGATAACGCGATTCGAGCTCTTCCCTGAGGAGTGGACTGCGCCTCCGCGAGCACTTCTTCGGCTAGATCCAGATTCGCGATGGGGTTGGCAATATTGACGACCTGCAGGCCCGTGCCTGGCGCAAGCAGCGTCTTGAAAGCAAACTCGGAATCCAACGCTGTATTCCATGTGGCTACGCCGCCCGAGAGCACGCCGCACATGGGCAGAGCCGCATCAAACCGCTCCGGATAGTTTTGGATCAGGCCGGCGGTAATGATTCCGCCAAGCGAATGTCCCCAAGCGATCGTCGTTTTGGGATGTCCGAAGACATGATTGAAAACGTCAAGAACGGCGATTTGATCCGGCAAGGCTTGCTGAATGGCCCAACCGGTCGTGGCGTAAGAAGATCCCGCCAACGCAAACCCGCTGGAGAGCATGAACAATCGTGTGACGGGATCGCCCACATCTTCCGCGGGATTCGCGCTGCCGGGCGTGACGTAGCCATGACTGTAGAGAAATAGTGTGCCATTCCAATTTGTCGGCACTTCAATTAAATAGGTTGCGCCGTCGGCCAGGGTTCCGGAATGCGTAGTAACGCCTGCTTGCCCTTGCGCGACGCCCGCAATGAATAAGGGAACGATTGCCACCGAGAGAATGAGAAGGGTTGCCCATTTCGCTTTCTGCCACATACCGGATTCCTCCTTCGTGCAAAATTCCGAAAGTCATTTCGTGCTGGCGGCAAAGAAAACTTGGACGCCTTCTCGCCGTCCTCCATCGCGGCTGCCGGCGGCATCCTAACCGATACCGCCGGTAGCCGATCTAGAGAGAACTAGAACGTAAGCCGCAATCCAAGCTGTATTTCACGCTTGGGAAAGTCCGAGGTGAAACCAAGCGGTTGGCTGGGAGAGAGCGCTGCGCTTCCATGCACGTTGAATGTGGTATTCCCCAGACCCGGGGGGCAGCCGGGGCACGCCGTATTGTCAGCAGGGTTTGTAGGAAGGCCAAAAAGCGGGCTTACTTCATTGTTCACACTCGCGTAATTAGTGTGGTTGGCAATGTTGAAGCTCTCGGCCGTAAAGATCAAATTGGCCTTCTCGCGTATTTTGTGCTGCCAAGTGAGACGCATATCGAGATTAATGAAGTCTGGACCGATTCCCGTGTCACGGCCGGCGCCGATGGGGCGTTCATTGGTGGTGTGATTGTCACCGTTTATTTCGCCGCCAGCCAAGAGGTTGAAGGGGTGTCCACTGTTGTAAGAAAAAATGGGAGCCAACTGAAAGCCGGCGAGGATGGGATTCTTCCACGGGCTGTCAAACACGCCGGCCACCACGACTTTGTTGCGCTGATCGAATTCGGAAAGAGCGCGATCGGCCCCCAGGTTTGTCGGATCTTGTGGTCCATAGTCACTGTTGAAATCAGTGCCCGTATCAAAGCCTTTGCTGTAAGTGTAGTTGCCAAACATTGTGAAATGATCGCTGAAGCGCTTCTTGACTTCGAGAATTCCGGCCTGATAAAGGGCGGAGCCCACGGAAGCGTATTCATTGTTTTGCACGATGAAAGGATTCACAAAACAAGCGAAAGTAGCGCCGGGATTGGCTACGGTCGGATCGCAAGGCAAGCCTTCCGCACCGCCGAGGGGATCGGCTCCAGCAGCGGTGGTGTTCCAGTTGCGGTAGGAATAGTTCTTGCCGCTGGCCAAGGTTACGGTGCTCATGGCAGCGGGGAGCAGATTGGTGTCGATGGCCGTCGGGAGCCCAATCGTATGAGAGTAGATGTAGCTGGCGGAGATGGAGAATCCCGGAGCAATCTCGCGCTCGATTCCAAACTCCGCTTGCTGGGAATACGGAGGTCTAAAGTTGCGCTGGTCCGTGAAAATCACCTGAAGCGGGGAAAGTGGACCGCTGTTGGTGACATTGAGCCCGAACTGGGACAGCCCTCCCGCCCCAGCTGCGCCGCCATTAGGAGTAATGCAAGCCTGGCTTCCTGGTGCGGGGGTCGTGCAGGAGATAGCACCTTGAGCGAATAGCGTCTGGAAAACTGTCGGCGCATTCAGCGCCGGGTTGCCGCCAGGCACTCCGGTGATAGGAATGATATAAATCGAGATCTCGCGGTTGCAAGGGCTTGATCCGTTGCCTGGGAAAAGGCCGAAAGCGCCGGACATTCCGCAGATGTTGTCCAGGTTATTCACTTGACCGGCAGACGTTGTGTTGGCTACCGAGCTTTTGTTCGCGTTCAAGACTCCCAGGGAGTAATCCACATCCGGAATCTGGGCATAGATGGGCGCGTAAAAGATCCCATACCCGCCGCGGACTACCGTCTTATGATCCTTAAAAGGATCCCAGGCGAAGGACACGCGAGGGCCAAAATCCTTTTTGTAGGTACTCAGCGGAGCGAACTGGGTATCAAGTTCATAGCGGAGACCATAGTTCAGCGTGAAATTGGGCTTAATCTTCCAGGAATCTTGCCAGTACGCCGCCGTGAAAGGCCGTGTGTAGTAGGGATAGGTGGGATCGCCAAATCCCTGCTGAAAAACCTGCGGGAGGCCAAACGATGCCGCTTGCAGCGGATCAATTTCGGGCAGCAGAGGTGTTACAAGGTCTCCGGGCAACGAGCCAAAGATGAAGCGGCCGGGAAAGAACGTATGCGATTCGGTATGATTGCCGCGCAGCAGCTCGGAACCGCCCATTTTCATGGTGTGATGGCCGCGGATCAGAGTGAAATTGTCGCCAAGTTCAAATCTGCGAGTAATCGTGAAGTTGGGTATAAATATGCTCGTTCCCAGGTTATTCACAACGCCGGGGATTTGGAGTCCGACTTCGCCAGGTTCGTTGGGAACGACGTTGAAGCTCGTGTAGTCGAATTGGAATCGCGCTTCATTCTGTGCCGTAGGGCTGAACTGGTGGTACCAGGCTGCTAGCGCATTGTTGTCATAATCGTGAATCGAACTGCCGGCGGAAAAGCCCGTCAGCGATTGCACGTCGGGATTTTCCTCGAGATCGTGTCCAAATCTATAGGTGGCAGTAAGCTGGTCTGAATCGCTGAAACGATGATCGAACCGGCCGGAGGTCAGGTACTCTCGGGTCTTATAGTTGAATAGGCCTCCGTTGGACTCCAGCGCGTTCAGAAGAAAGCCCTGCAAAGGACTGGACGCCGGGTTCAGAGTCAAAGCTCCGTTCAGGACGGCCGCACAGGTACTCGCGGGTAAGTTGGTCGTCGGGTTCGGTGCCGGCAAGCCCAGGCTCGCAGCGACTGCGGCACCCACTGGGCCACTCAGGCAGGGCACAATTCCCGCTCCGCTAAGCCCATTGATAATCGACTGTTGTGTGGTATTCGGCCGAAGAACATCGGTGTTGGTCAGGATAGGCACTGTATTCTGAGAGTCCTGCTGCAATCCTTCGAATGAAAGGAACAGGAACGATTTGTCCTTCTTGATCGGCAAGCCCACCGCCCCGCCAAATTGATAGCGGGTTAAGGAATTCTTGGTTGCCTGACCTACGCTATCAGGTTGCGTCGGATCGAAGTTCTGGCCTGGCTGCAACGCCTGGCTGATGGCAAACGGATCGGCGGCGTCCATCGCATCATTTCGGAAATACGAAAAAAGACTGCCATGTATCTCGTTCGTGCCAGATTTAGAGACGATGTTAATCGTGGCTCCGCTTGCTCCGCCAAGTTCCGCGGAATAGTTGCTGCGGTTGACCTGAAACTCTTGCACGGCATCCTGGCTCAACGTGAGCCGCACTCCGCCGGAATCATCGTTGGCTTCTCCGCCGTCCACAGTCACGCTATTCCCCCGCCCATTGCTTCCATAGAAGGAAAGACCGCTCTGCGGTGTCTGTTTGACGCGAAAATCCTGGTCCGAAGCCAGCCGCGTGGAATTCGAGACGCCGGGAGCCAGCAGAGTGAAGGTAAGATAATCGCGCCGGTCGATGGGCAGATTAGCGATATCGTATTGCGTGAGCGTGTCCGCCTGGCTCCCTCTCTCGGTTTCCACCACCGGCAAGTCTCCGGTTACTTCCACGTGTGCCGTAGCGGACGCCACCTGCAGGTGAAAATCAAGAATCGCGATTTGTCCTATGTCCACAACAACATTTTTGCGGATCTCGGTCTGAAAGCCGCTGGTCTCCACCGTTACCACATAGGCGGCTGGCGGAAGCCCCGTCACGCGATACTCACCATCGCTCTCCGTCACTGCGGTCCTGTGGATTGCTTTGTCGGAATCTTCAACCGTCACGGTGGCCTTGGGCACCGTCGCGCCGGTGGGATCCGTAACCGTTCCTCGAATCTCACCTGATGTACCTGTACCCTGCGCGTGCGCCAAATTGTTTGAACTCAGCAGCAATGTCAGAGATAGGAGTGCGCCAGTAAGGAAAGCTGCCTTCATAAGTCCTCCTCGTTCGACGAAGACATCTCGGAACTTTTGATCAATTGGCCCAAGTACGTCCTGCTCCCAACTGTCAGTCTCCGGCCAGACCGGCCTCGACCCAGGATATTCGGCTGATCCCCGGCTGATACCGGACTTACCAGCGTTCATGGAGCCACTGCGCTAGACTCTTATTCAGCCCCCAGGAATTTGAGGACTCCATGCCTCGACGTTGCATCCAAAATTATGAGTGTCCGTATCACATAATACTGACTAACGTCAAGACGAAAGGTTAGCTTCCTGGCAAGAGATGGGTGAGTTTAGGCTCCCGGAGGATGTTCTGGAGGAAAACTCGGCTGACTTTCCGGCGATCGAAGCTTCTTTGCGTCCGGCGAGCGCCTTGCGCAAGGCCATCCGAACTTGGGAGCCGAGAGGTTGTTCAGCGGGGTGTAAGTATTACCCGGCCGGAAATTTGCCCTTGCCGAAGTTGCTCCATGGCTTCATTCGCTTTCGACAAAGGGCGTGTAGAGGTTTGGCAGCGAACTTTCCCAGCAGCGGCCAGGGCCAGGACTTCCCGCAAATCCTCCCGCGTTCCAACCGAGGAAGCCTGGATTCGTACCTCCGTGGCAGCCATCAGAATGGCCGGGAAGCACAGGGATTCGGCGGGTAGCCCGACCACGAGAAGCATCCCCGTCGGCCTAACGGAAGAAAAGGCAGTGTCATAGGCCTTTTTTGAAGCTGAGGTGACCAGCGCGGTATGGACACCTCCTGCGCGCCGTAACTCCTTGACAACATTTGCCGTCGTCGCGTTCAGAGTAACCGACGCTCCCAAGCTCTTGGCTTGGGCCAGCTTTTCCTCGGCGACATCAATAGCAGTAACGATCGCTCCCAGACCCAGCCCGATTTGCACTGCCAAATGTCCCAAGCCGCCGACACCGAACACGGCCAAACGTTGGCCGGGCTGTATTCTTGCGTTCTTTAGTGCACGATAAACAGTAACTCCGGCGCAAAAAAGCGGCGCGGCTTCAACGCACGAAAGTCCGTCTGGAATTCTGGTGGCATGACTTGCGGGAACTTTCATGTATTCCGCATATCCGCCATCCACCGTGACGCCGGTAATTTTCTGTTTTGTGCAGAGGTTTTCATTTCCTTCACGGCAGAAGTCGCATTCCCCACAGCTCCAGTAAACCCACGGGACGCCCACGCGGTCACCCACTTCCAAGTCATGGACTGACGAGCCTTTTTCCACCACGCGGCCTGCGATTTCGTGCCCGAGAATCAGCGGCTTTTTGGTGATAGGAACGATCTGCGGCCAATCGCCATCGGCCACGTGCAAATCGGAATGGCACACGCCGCATGCTTCGACTTCGATCAGCACATCCTGATCGCCGGGTTGCGGCTGATCGACATCTTCGATGCTCAGCGGCTGTTTAAACTCGCGAAGGACGGCGGCTCTCATTTCGTCTGCCTCAAAAAATCTGGATTCCCGGAATTGTTCCTTCTGGAAGCTGCGAACATTTGCGAATTGGAAACACGTTGGAGCGAATCGCTCTTAGGGTTTGGCGCCACGCAAGAAAAACTCCACCGCGTTCCGCACTCGCTCGGTGAGTTTGTGAGGTCCGGTAAGATCGACAGCCCATTGCCGGACCACCGTATTGAAAAGTCCTTCCATGAATTCGGCGAGATGTACGACCGGAAAATCGCGGGTGACCTCGCCGCTTTTTTGGCCTTCGTCGATGATTTCGCGCAGGAGGCTCACCGTTGCGGCCTCTGCTCCCCGCAACTCGGGCGAGCGCACCGGGTCCATCGCCCCGGCAAGAATTACAGCCTGCCAAAGAGGGCGTCCGACCTCGGTCACATTTCCCAGGGTTTCGTAAAATCGGCGCAAGCGTTGCTCCGTCGTAGCTTTGCTGGATAGCTCGGAACGGAGGCTTTCGGCCTGGCGGGCAAATGCGCGGCGTCCGACTTCGCGTAATACCGCGTCTTTGCTGGGGAAATAACGGAAAAACGTGGGCTGGCTGATTTCCAGAGTCTGCACGATATCGTCGATGCGGGTGTTCTCGTAACCGCGTTGGCGAAAAAGATGCAGAGCCGTTTCGATGATCTGCTGGCGAAGGCGCGCCTTCTTGCGCTCGCGAAGGCCAACCATTTGGCCATTCGCCGAGCCGGCTTGGACGCGATTTGTGCCGGAGGCCTCTTCACCCGTGCCGCCGCCAGACGCTCTTGCGGGTGCTCGTCTTTGGGCAGTCTTTGCGCGGCGCATGAATGGTTCCCTCCTGGATGGGGCATCGCTTTACAGGCGAATATCTTTCGATAGTCGCCCTAACATTATAGTGACTAATGCAAAGTTGCAAGCGCAGCTTCGAATCCTTTGGCGGAGCCTGCCAAATATCCGTTCTTTCAGCCACCGGTTTTTCGATTTCCCGCCGTTTTATTGGATCCATGCGACGGAGCGGATTCTTTTTTCTCTGCTAGACACCGGGCTCTTTGCCAGACAGCCAATCTTTTGCGAGCGCCAGAGCCTGCTCGGCCTGCGTGCCTGCGTTGAGACGTCCGCGGGCGAAATCGCGCGTGCCCCCGCCTTTGCCGCCCGTCTTTGCCAAAACCTGTTTCAATAAGGCGTTCATGTCCTTACCGGCAGTGGGGTGCTGCGCGAAAAAAACGTGGCCGCAGCCGAGCCGAGCCAGCAGTGCGATCGCCTTCTCCGTTTTCGCGACTTCCGTGGCGAAGTGGCCCAGGAATTCCGGTTCGACGTCTGCGAATACGCGATGCACGATGCGGAGTCCGTCGGGGCTCGCTTCAGCCTCGCGCACGGCTTGCCCGGCTTCGATTTCCGCGAGGCGCTGAAGGAGCGCACGAGTTCGCTTGAAATTCGCGTCGCGATCGGAAAGCGCGCGTTCCGCGGCTACAATCACTTCCTCCGGTGCGCAGCTAAGTTTTTCCGCGGCCGTACGAAGATGAAGAAAATCCTGGCGCGCGGCGCGTTCGGCTCGGCCGCCGCAAACGAATTCCACGCGCCAGTCCTGCCGTATTTTCGTGCATCGCCGCACCAAGAGCGTGCCAATCTGGCCGGTACTCCTCACATGTGTGCCGCCGCATGGCTGAAGGTCAACGCCCTCGATCTCGATGGCCCGCAGAATCCCGGCGCGATCCACTTCTTTGCGAACGCCGAGTTTGGCCAAATCTTCCGCCGTGCCATACCGAACCGTCACGGGCCGGTCCTCGAAAATAATCTGGTTGGCAGCGCGCTCCGCGCCTTCCAGGATTTCGTCCGATGGTTCCGGGCCACGCAGATCGATGGTGCAGAAGTCGCTCCCGAGATGGAACGAGACTGTGGGCCTTCCAAATCGTTCTTGAAACATCGCCGAGAGCAGATGCTGCCCGGTGTGCTGCTGCATGTGATCGAAACGGCGAGGCCAATGGATGCAACCCAGAACATCAGGGCTTCCCGGGCGGCGGTCGACCACGTGAATGATTTCGTCGCCCTCGTCGCGCACATCCAGCACATTCGCGTCGCCGATTTTTCCCAAATCGTTTGGCTGGCCTCCTGAGGTCGGATAAAAAGCGGTACGATCCAGAACCAAGCTCAAGGCTTGCGCCGTAATTCCGGAATTCACATCAGGCGGCAGAAGTTCGCAGTGCACGACCCGCGCGCTGAATTCGCGCTCGAAGGCGTCGTCGTAATAGAGGCGGCGTGTCGTCATAAAGTTCAGGCCTGCAGGGCGCGCTGCCACGCTTCGGAATACTTATACCCAGTGCCGGTATTGAATAGCACGACCGTCTCATCCGGCTTGATCCAGCCGGAAGCTGCGAGCTTGCCAGCAGCTCTCACGGTTGCCGCTCCTTCCGGTGCGGCGAAAATTCCTTCCAGCGAGGCGAGTTGCTTCCCTGCTTGCAGCATCTCTTCGTCGGTCACCGTCAATGCCGTTCCGTTTGTCTGCTTGAGCATGCGCAGAATAATAAAGTCGCCAAGCGCCCCCGGAACGCGAAGTCCAGAAGCAAGAGTCGCTGCGTTTTGGAAGAATTCAGACGTAGTGCGGTGCGCTTCCCAGGCTCTGACGATTGGAGCACAGCCCTCCGCTTGCACCGCGACCATGCGCGGTCTCTCCGCGCCGATCCAACCCATCTCTTGCATTTCATCGAACGCCTTGCACATACCAATTAGCCCGACGCCTCCCCCCGTAGGATAAATAATCACGTCCGGCAACTTGCCGCCGAACTGTTCCCACAGCTCGTAGCCCATGGTTTTCTTGCCTTCGATGCGGTAGGGCTCCTTGAGGGTCGAAACGTCGTACCAACCCTCGCGGTCTTTGCGCTCGGCGACGTATTTGCCGCAATCGGAGATCAAGCCATTTAGTTTGACGACTTTCGCGCCAAACGCCTGACATTCCATCACGTTGGCTGACGGCGTGTCCGCAGGCATCACGATGACGGCTGGCAGCCCTGCCGCAGCGGCATACGCTGCCAGGGCGCCGCCAGCGTTACCCGCCGTGGGAGCGGCTAAAGTCTTTGCTCCCAATTGTTTGGCCCTCGAAACAGCCGCAGTCATCCCGCGCGCCTTGAAAGAGCCGGTGGGGTTCAGGCCCTCATCCTTAACCAGCAGGTTAGACACACCGATGGCGGCTCCCAGCCTCTTGGCTGGCACTAGGGCCGTCATGCCCTCGCCTAGCGTCACCGGCGGGTCATTTGGCAGCACTTCCGCATAGCGCCAAAGACTGTTTAGGCGCGATTTCAGGTTTTCCAGTGTCAGCGAGGCGGCGGCACGTTTCAGGTCATACTTGGCAAGGAGCGGCTTGCCGCAGGTGCAAAGATGTTGTTCGACGGAGGAATCATACTTCTTCCCGCAAGCGGAGCATTCCAATTCCAAAATGTTCGTTTGTTTAGTCATAGGAGAAAATTCTATCACAGCCTTTTCGATGATTTATTTGAGGAAGAGAGTCAAACACTTTGGCTTAATTGGAGACTAGTCCCGCATGAGCGGAACGCGGCAATCGGCCAGCACTCATCGGGAAGCGACCGGGGCCGTCTTGCCAACGGCAGCCTGACGATCGGAGCGGACCAAACTGAATGCTGTGTTGACCAAACCGACGTGTGAGAACGCTTGAGGAAAATTGCCTAACAAACATTTTGCGGCAGGGTCATATTCCTCGGAAAGCAGGCCGACGTCATTCCGAATAGCTAGCAGCCGTTCGAACAAACGCACCGCATCGTCGCAGCGGTTCTGCAAGACGTAATTGTCCGCCAGCCAAAAAGAGCAGGCCAAAAACTTCCCTTCTCCATGCGGCAAGCCATCGACGGCTGGATCCTGCGTGTACCGTCCAACAAAACCGTTTTCCATGAGATTTGTTTCGATAGCTTTCACCGTGCCGATGACGCGCGGATCTTCCGGCGGAAGAAAGCCGTACAAAGGCATCATCAGGAGGCTGGCGTCGAGATGTTTCGATCCGTAATACTGCACAAAGCTATTTAGGCCAGTGTCAAAACCTTGCTGACAAACCTGCTCGTGAATGGCGCTCCGAAGCGCTTTCCATCGCGCGAAATCTCCAGAGAACCAGCCCTGCTCCGCGGACTTGATGGCGCGATCGACCGCAACCCATGCCATGACCTTGGAGTGAACGAAATGCCGGCGCGGGCCGCGCATTTCCCAGATGCCGTCATCCGGCTGGTCCCATCCGGTCTCGAGGAATCTAATCATGGACTGAGCTACATCTTCGCCTTCGTCCTTGGGCGGTTCCAATCCAGCCTTGCGGCACTGAAAAAGAGTATTGGAAATCTCTCCGTAGATATCCAATTGAAACTGGCTGTATGCCGCATTGCCCGTGCGCACCGGCACGGATTTTGCGTAACCAGGAAGCCATGGCAGTTCCAGCTCGGTGAGCCTTCGTTCGCCGTGTATGCCGTAGACGATGTTGAGTTGGGAAGGGCTGCCGGCGACGGCCCGCAAAAGCCATTCTCGCCACTCGCGCGCTTCGTCATGGTATCCGGCATCGAGCAAGGAGTGCAGAGTCAGCGACGCGTCGCGCACCCAGCAAAAGCGATAGTCCCAATTGCGCGGACCGCCCGGCCATTCCGGGAGTGAAGTCGTAGGCGCTGCCACGATTCCGCCCGTGGGCAAAAATGTGAGGGCTTTGAGCGTGATCAGCGAGCGCAAAACCGCATCACGCCATTTGCCTTGATACGTACAGCGATCGGACCACTCAAGCCACCATTTCTCCGTGTCCTGAATCGCTTGGTCCACGTCCAGAGCGGAAGGTTCGTCCTTCTGCGAAGGATGCCAGGTTAGCTCGAACGGTACTCGCTCGCCTTCCTTCACGGTGAATGTCGCGACAGTTTTTAGATTTTCTCCGCGAAGCGGCACATCCGTACGCAGTGCAAGTTTATCCGGGCCAGCTATCGCCGAGATCCCCAGCTCGGTGCTCCGCACCCAGGGAACCACCGAACCGTAGTCGAATCGAATGATCAGTTCCAGGTTCATCTGGACCTGCCCTCGAGTGCCGGCTACCACTCGCAGCAGATGCGGCGTTTCATTGCGAGGCGCCATGCAATCGATCAGCGTTACGGACCCGCTTGCGGTCTCAAATTCGGTCTCGAGGATCAGCGTTCCTTCACGATAGCGGCGGCGAACGCTGCGTATCGGTTCCGCGGGTGAGATCGACCAATGTCCGTTTTCAGATGTTCCAAGCAGCGCCGCGAAGCACGCCGCGGAATCAAAGTGTGGAACACAGAACCAATCGATCGAGCCGTTTTTCGACACCAGCGCGGCCGTGTGGCAATCGCCGATCATCGCGTAGTCTTCGATGGGTAAAGTCAGGAAGGTCTCTCCGCAAACTCGGGATCAGGCTCGCTCAAATTGATATTAGAACACGCAGTCCGCGCCCATGACCACCCTCGCCCGAACAGCCGTGGCGTATTAAAGCCAATTATTTGTCTTTTTTCTTCTCTTCTTGTTTTGAGGGAGGCTCGGGCTGCTGCGGCTCAGACCCGTTCTTGGGTGTCGTTGCGTCCGATTCTGCGGCGATGGTAACTTCCACGTCGGCGCCTTTTTTCAGGCTTACTTCGTTACCCGCTTCGTCTTGTAGCGTGTTATCAATTCGAATCTCCCGATACAATTCATCCCCGCCTTCCACCGCAATCTGCGCCTTCTCCGGTTCATCGGGATCGAGAGACGGGATGATCTTTTCAACGGTTCCGGGAAGAGTGACGGTTGCCTTCTCGGTTTCGTTATCGAGGTCTTTGAGCTTCACGCTCATAAAATGCGCTCCCTTCCGCTGTCAAGTTTTCCATTCCAGATCCCGCATGGTCATTTCCGTACTAAAGGTACTGCAAGCACCGTATAGTCCACCCGCACACCCAATTCCGCTATACAGTGATTACTGTAGCAGGAACGCGTCGTTCCCTTAGCGAAACAAAACCAGCTCCCCTCTCCCTCCGGTATTGTGCTCGTCAGAATAGGTAAATTTGGGTATGGCTCAACAACAAGACTGGAGTGACACTCCCCAAGCGACGACAGCTCCATTGCCAGCACGGAATATAAAGATACGCTGGCAATGGGAGCCTTCAACCTTGGGAGAAGAAGCGATGCCGACCGTCAACAACAGCAAACAGTCAAAACAATGGAAGATGTTCGAAGACCTGCTCCGTTCCAGATTAGCGGAACTGAAAAGCCACTTGGATCTAATGCGCAAGGAAATGATCGTAGAAGACGAAGTCGATGATGAAGCCATGCAGGCCTCCCGCAACGGCAATCGCGAGCTCGCGATCATTACGATGGACCGCGAGATCCGCAATATTTCAGAAATCGAGCAAGCATTGGAGCGTATCGCCCGCAACGAATATGGAATTTGCATCACCTGCGAGAAGACCATCCCCAACAACCGCCTCAAAGCCATCCCCTGGACCAGGCAGTGCGTGGATTGTGCCGGCGGAGGAATCAACAGACGACAGGGGCCGACGTTTGGACAACCTGCCTTCGGCTCGGCACTGGCGCGCTGAACTCCCACTTTCTCGCGCGCCTCACCCCCGCGGAGGCTTGCCGCTAGCTAAAATCACGCCGGCGCCCACTTCCACTTATCAACCGCGGCAGAATGCGAATTTGACGGCTGCCCGGGACATTATGTCCCACCTTGTTGTGCAGCCCTTCCCTGTTCCTTCCCTGCGGGCGTGCTGATCGGGAAAACGGCTGTAATTTTCGTGCCGAAGACATTGGAGTCGATAGTCAATTCGCCACACAACTGGCGCACGCGCTCTTTCATTCCCCTAATCCCTACGCCGACCGTTTGGGATTGAACCTCTGCGAATCGTTCCTGCGACATCCCCGTGCCCCGATCCTGCACTTCCGCATAAATCTTGTCACCCTCGCGAGCAACGCGGATGACTGCGGTTTTGCTCCCTGAATGGCGATGGATATTCGTCAGGCTTTCTTGCACGAGACGAAATATGGCCAGTTCCATCTCTGGCGCAAGCCTCTCGAGGTCATCGGGAATATTGACCTCGATACTAAGCTCGCTTCGCTTCGCGAGGCCTTCTGTATACCACCGAAGTGCGGACCGCAGCCCGAGTTCGTCGAGCATTGGAGGGTGCAAAAGATAAGAGGTTGTGCGGATCTCTTGGGTCAGCTTCTGAATCATATCCTTGGCATCTTTGATGCTCTCGGAGAATCGAGTTGGATCATGTTTCGCGTCATCTTCGAGCCGCGCAAGCGTCATTCCCAGTGCGGCCAAATTCTGGCCAACGCTGTCATGCAGCTCAAGCGCAATGCGCCGGCGTTCTTCGTCTTGCACCCGCATCAATCTTGCTGAAAGGTCTCGAAGCCGATCCGACTGTTCAAGGATCTCCGAGTTTCGCCGCTGCAGTTCCTGGGTCCGAAATTGCACTTGAGTATCGAGCGCGTCAGCGAGTGCGCGGAAACGCTGGTCGCTCTCATGCAATTCACGTTCGGCCCGTTTACGCCCGGCGATATCACGCGCTATTTTCGAAGCTCCGATGATTTTTCCCGAGGCGTCCCTGACTGGCGAGATTGTCAGCGATATCTCACGCTTGGAACCATCTTTTCCTACGCGAATTGTGTCGAAATGCTCGATCCGCAGGCCTTGCCTGAGTCGCGCAAGGATCCTTGTTTCCTCGTCCAGGCGCTCGAGCGGAATGATTATCGAAATATGCCGGCCAATGGTTTCGGCTGCCGTGTATCCAAAGAGCCGCTCGGCGCCTACGTTCCAACTCGTGATGACGCCCTCCAAAGTCTTGCTGATAATCGCATCGTCGGAAGAATCCACGATGGCGGCAAGCAGGCCGATCGCCTTATCGGCCTTGAGGCGCAATTCGGGAAGCTCGTCCAAAATGGATTGCGTGGCCTTGTCTACGCCAGCTTCCGAATCGTCAAGGATACAACTCGCAAGCTCTTCGTAGGTTACAAGAAGCTCCTTGATGTCACGCTCAAACTCGATTTCAGGATGCACCCTTGTCCAGTAGTGCGCCGCCCTGACGAACGACAAGAAAAGCAGGAAGTACTGAAGTCGAATGGGGCCCAGCAATCGCTCTAGGGCATCCAGGCAGGCTTGGGCGTTCGCCGTCTGCAAGAAGACATGGCCGGCAAGTGAAAAAAGCCCATCCTCCATCTCCGTGCCCGCTGTGGGCATTTCAAGAAGAGGAGCAGGACATTTCGAGCAAAACGAAAGTCGGGTTTGTAGTTCAGGACCGCGTGGAAACGGCCGCCGCAGCAGTTTGACCACATCCACAATCACTTCAGCGCGAGCGTCCTTATCGCCCGCGGGCCGCCCAAGCCCAACCAGGAAACCGGCGTGGCGAGCAATGCAGTAGCGGACCGCACAAAATCGGGAAAGAAACACGAAAAGTCGTTCCTTGAATACAGAAGGGAAAGGGCTATCGAGATAGGCTGCTTGGGCAAATCCCCACAATTTTTCGGTGATCTCTGGGGTCTCGGGCGAGAGTCGGAAAAAGTTCGGCAGTACGCCAAACCGGTCAGCAACGAGCCGCTGTAGTTCCTTTGCAGCACTTGCCGATGGAGCGTTGTCGGATGCCATTAGCCTGTTACTCCAGTTGCTCACAATTTCCTGAACTTGGCCGATCGGGCCTCGGTTTGTTGCCCGTGACGTGATCCACGCGGCCGCAGGCCCGAGGTGCTTTAGCTATCTTTTCTGACGAGGGGATACTCCGCTCGGCGCTTGTTTCGAGAGTCTTCTGAAGCTTCGCGATCCGGGCCAATGGTCTCCCCTTGCAGGCCAACTCCCGGCCAGTGGGTAGACGTGTTTTGGGGGCGTCTCGTCGGAACTAAATGGTAGAGAGGACAGTAGAACACATGGAAACTAATTTGTATATAAAGCGTGTGCCGGGCCACCATAGGCTGGATTTGGCTCGTTTTTATTCGATTTTCCGAAAGGTCTGCCTCACGATGCATCATGAACCCTTGTATTCGCCTAATGCATTTTGCTGCAGGTCCTACCCCCTTCGGTGTATAGCGCAGCTCCCCGGATGCGCATATTGTGCCGCCTAGGCTGATCGGTAGATCGTTAAGCAAAAGGAGGCCCCCGATGCCGCTAATAAACTTAGTTATTGTCTTGATCGTGGTGGGAGTTTTGCTTTGGCTCATCAACCGCTACATTCCGATGCAAGGGACCATCAAGTCCATTTTGAACGCGGTCGTTGTCATCGTCGTCGTCTTGTGGATCTTGAACGTATTCGGACTTTTCAGCTACGTTCCGCGCTTCCATGCGGGCATGTAGAGCCGCCACATAGTCGGCGGCGCCTCTCATCAGGGCTGTTTGGGCTTGGCGATCGTCTGGTCGGTTTGCACCGAGAACAGTAGGAAATTGGTGAAGGTGTGATAGACGATGGTGCGGTGGTCGCCAAAATCCCAGAAACCGTCGACGAGCTGCGGCAACCAGATTTTTACAGGTTGCGTCTTGAATTGCACGGGTGCGTAGTCGATCGAAAGATACGAATGCTGCAGCCTTACCACAGGAACTGCTTCCATCAGTGCCGTCTCCAGGTGCACCACCTCTCCAGTATCTGAAGAAATCCATGCGCGTCCCTTGAGCCCGACGGGATACACGACGTTGTCGACGCGGAAGGAATAGGTTCGGCTTGGCCTATCTTTGCGCTGTTGGAAGTGAATCACCCAGCTGAGCTGACCATCCCATTTGGCCGCACCTTCACAGGTCATTTCGTAGTCCGCCTGCATGTTTGGAAGGAATATCAGGACCATTTCCGGCAGACCCATGTCTTGACTCGCGGCCGCAGACAAGCTGCTTCCATGCGTGGGATTCCGTTTCTCTTGAAACAGCAACCCTCCGGATGATGGCTCAAAAACAACAATGTAATCGAATGTTTCAGAGCCCAGATCGACCATCGAGCCTATGCGGTCGAAAGTCTGATATTGGACTCTTTCCTGCGCCGTGAAGTTTTGGAGATTGATGACCTGCTCGCTTTCGCGTTCGGCGGCCTGCTCCAGCACTTTGGAAAGCTCACACGGCGGCGACGAAACCAGAGAACGGACCGGCGAATCCAGCGCCGGAGGGCTCCAACTCAAGTTCCGGTTCTTAAGTTTTTTCTCCGAGTCTCCCGATTGTTGCGCGGAATGCGTAGCAGGCATGATTAAGGGGACACTCACCAGCATCCACGCGAGTATCGCGCACCAAGCGGTGACGGGCATTCCTACGGAACCAGCGCTAGTCTTCGAGAGCATGAATTCTGTTTCCGGATCGCATCGCTTTCCCGTTTCTCTGCGATTACCCCTTCAAATCAGTCCTATGAAACTTGCAGCTCTTTGCTCGTAGCGCCGATGTTGGTTCGCCGCGCTGATGTTAGCGTGTGGCGCCCTCGATTCGCCGACGGTTCCTGTTTGACCATGCGCCACGAAGAGAGGATATCACTTTCACAATCTACGCTCGGGTGAAGTGAAGAGGCTGCCGGGCGCGGCATCCCTGCGGTTTCCAGGCTGCGGATTTTGACTCTCCCATTTTCAGTTTACTTTCTGTTCGCTCACGCCCCGTCTCGCCGTCTCACCAAACTACACAATTCCCCCCTAATCCCCCCAACTCCTCGGCTTCCCCGCGTCTCATGCGGAAGATAGGTACCTTCCTCATTTAGCACCATTGACAGTCATATAAGTTCTTATATAGAATGGGCCGTGACTAGCCCGGGATCGCAAAGCCGGATTCGTTGGCTAGGAGACTCGCAAAAAGTCATTCGCGGTTTCTCCGATGAGGCACGCCAGAACCTTGGGAACGATTTGCAACGTCTCGACGAAGGCGAGGAGCCTTTGGATTTCGCCTCAATGGGGGCTGTTCTGCCAGGCGTCTTTGAGTTGCGGGACCGTGATTCAGAGCACTGGTACAGAGTCCTGTACATTCCGTTGGAGGGCTTGATTTATGTGTTGCATTGCTTTACGAAAACGACCAACCAAACGTCGCAAAAAGAGATTGAAACCGCCGGAAAGCGGCTCCAACTTGTAAGACGGGAAACCGCAAAACGGAAGAATGAGGCCAAGCATGAAAAGTAACGTGTTCGAGCAAATCGGTTTCTCCCGCGAAGAGGCAGCCGCACTAAAGATGAAGTCGGAGCTGCATTCGCAGATAGTCAAGGCGATCAAAAAGCGGGGTTATGCACAAGCGGACTTGCAAAAGCGCTTGGACGAGTCGCAGCCAAGGGTTAGCGATTTAATGACCGGAAAAATCTCAAAGTTCAGCTTGGAAACACTCATCACCTATGCCGAGGCGCTGGGTTTGCACCCGCAAATTCTCGTCGAAACACGCTAAGGAGCGAACAGGGCGGCTCACTCGATTCTCCAAAAGTTTCTGCTCGACGATACGGCCGGGTGCCCCAGGTGCCGGTTTTGCACCTGGGTGTTTTGATTCTCTCTTTCCCAGTCTTCGTTCTGTTCGCTCACGCCCCGCCTCGCCGTCTCACCAAACCACAAAATTCTGGCCAACTCCTTCTAACTCCTCGACTTCCCCGCATCTCATTCGAATGATAAGTACTCCAGTACTGTATCTTGACAGTTATCCGATTCCCTGCTACCATTCCCTATGTTTCTGGCGTCACGTCAACTCCACTTGAGCGTTCACTCCGGCCCTTGCCGCTCGTTCATTGCCTCTTCTTCCGTCTTCTCCCTTCACGGCGCTTGCCCCATCTCCCTCCTGCTTGGCGCCGACCCGGTCCAATATTTCAGGTACAAACTACGTACCGCTCCTCTTCCCCATCCTTTCGCCCCGAAAATCCAGCGTCCTATAAAGCCTCCCGTAACTTATTTAGAATCAACAGTTATGCAACTGTTGATTCCAGGCGGCTTAAACTCCCTTGGAATCAACGCTTACAAAAAACCCAGGGGGAGGTCCCCCATTATCGTTAACCAGGTTACGGTTAACCACAAATCCGCCAAACCAGTGCCCATGGCACGGTACAATAGTCCGATGGGTGTACGGCTGATCGCACTGGATATTGACGGCACGCTTCTGGATAGCCGCTGGCAGCTTCCAGAGGCCAACCGTGCCGCCATTGCCGCGGCCACGCGGCGAGGCATCGAAGTCGCCCTGGTGACGGGTCGCCGTTACGATTTTGCCCTTCCCATAGCGCGGCAAATCGACGCTCCGCTGACCATGATTGTCAGCAACGGCGCGGTCATTCGCACGCAAGACGGCCAGACTCATTTGCGGCACCTGCTCGCACGCGAGACTGCCGAGCGCGTTCTTGAGCTTACCCGGCCCTGGCGAGACTGCACGGGAGTCGTTTTTGACCGCCGGCGCGAGAATCAAGTCATGCTCGAATCCATGAACTCGGACGACCCAATTCGCACTGCCTACTACACACGCAATCGCGAGTTCCTGGGCCTTGCCAACCCCCTTGAAAGCTGTCTGACGGAAGATCCTCTTCAAGTGATGCTGAGCGGAGACGTAGCGCGGATGCGAGAAGCGGAAGCGGCGCTTCGCGGCGCGGCGTTTGCACGGGATTTTGCGCTGGCTGCAACCGTTTATGAAACTCGAAATTTCTCGATGATCGATGTGATCAATCCAGTTTGTTCCAAAGGCGCCACGCTGGCGGAATGGGCCGCGTTGCGCGGCGTGACGCGGGAGGAAGTGCTGGCCATCGGCGACAACCATAACGATCTGGAGATGCTCGCATACGCGGGCATTCCGGTGGTGATGGGAAACGGCGTAGCCGAACTGAAGGGTTTTGGCTGGCACGAAACAGCGAGCAATGACGAAGGCGGTGTTGCAGCGGCTATCGAGCAATTTGCTTTGCGAGAGGCGGCTCCGTGCGCCTGACGCGTATTCTGCTCGCGTGCGCGCTTGTGTTCTCGGCCGCACCGGCTTTGCGCGCCGAGTACGTCGCTTTGCGGAGCGGCCAGAGGCTTCACGTAACGGGTTATCAGCTTCTTGGGGATAAGTACCGTTTGCAGGTCGGAGACGGTATTGTCGAAATTCCCGCCGGGGACGTTGTCTCGATCGATCCGGAAGACGAATTTGCTGCGCTGCCCACGCCAGTCGTCGCGACCGCGCCTTATCGTGAATTCGTGAAAGCCGCGGCAGTGCGGTATAGCGTGGACGCGGATCTAATCGCCAGCGTGATCGCCGCGGAATCGAATTTCGACCCCAAAGCGATATCTAAACGGAATGCACGCGGGCTGATGCAATTGCTGCCGGAAACGGCGGCGCGCTTCGGAGTGCAAGATATTTTCGATCCGCAAGAAAATATCGATGCCGGCACGCACTATCTGCGCGACTTGCTCCAGCGCTACAACAATGATCTGGCGCTGGCACTGGCTGCGTACAATGCCGGACCGGAACGAGTCGAGCAGTTTGGACGAGTGCCGCCATACGCGGAAACGGTTTCCTATGTTCGCCGGGTGAAGCGAGCCTACGACAAAAGCAAATCCGGACCGGCTAGTGAACCCGCAACGAAGACCTCCAGCAAGAAAAACGCTCTGGCCATCGGGCAGACTCCACGCGGCGCCACGCTTAATCCGCAGCTAAACGCCTCGAATTGAAACCCCCACATCGCGATGCGTTGTGCGCTTCGCATAAAGTACGGCAACGGCTTCTTGGCTCGTTTGACGGAAGCAAAAAAAGATTGCAAAGCTGCAGCTGTTTTGGAAGCAGAAAATAAAAACTACAAAGCTACGGCTGCTGAGGATTCGGCGTCGGAGGCGTCGTCGGAGGATTCGATGTTGGGCTTCCCGTGCCGGGCTGTGCACCCATCGGATTCTGCCCCGGCGTTCCGGCTGGCGTTCCAATGGGCGCTGCCGGTGTGCTTACGATGGCCATATCTTTCGAAGGATCCCAGACAAACTCGAACAGGTGATAATTCTTGGCCTTTTCAAACACAATCACAGAGGAGTGGTTGACCTTACTACCGACGCCGATAATGTTCCCCCCGACGATAGACGGCGTGTCGCCAGACACACCTTGCGAATCCGCGGCTGTTCCGGTCGAGCCCGTTCCTGAAGCTCCGGGAGCGCCGGCCGTGTCCGTTCCCTGCGCGCCAGTTCCCGTCCCAGTTGTGCCCGCTGCTGGTGCGCTTCCAAAAGCGCCCGGCGAGGTCCCCGGAGCCGGGGACGAGCTACTGCCGAAAGAGCCCGGCTGTGAACCGAACGCACCCGGCGCAGTGCCTGGCAATGTGCCGGCCACGGCGGGCTGGCCCATTCCACCGGGCATCTGAGGATTGCTCACCGCGGGATTTATGCTCCCGATCAGATTTCCGGCGGGCCCCACGTAGATGAGACGCCAGGAGCCGTCCTCCTTGTTCATGGGATCTTTATAGGCTTGCCGCATAAAACGGATGTTGCCAACGGAAGGCTGAGTGAGATTGTCCAGAGAGGTGGGGAAACGACCAAACTTGCGGTAATAAAGCTTGATGCCGCGCGTATATTGTTGGCCGCGCCAAATCATTTCTTGCTCTTTTTCGCGCCGTCCCTCGGTGAGGACACGCAGACCGATGGACATGCTGGCTACCAGGACGAGAGTGACCAGGAACACGACCATAAGCAAGGCGTAGCCATCTTGTTTTTTTCTCGCTTTCGTCAGTGTGCCCGGATTAATCATGCGGATGGGGAACTTGGCGGCTCTTCCAGCGGCATTGTGCCGTGAAGTCCGCTTGAAATTTCTTGAAACTCGAGATTGGAATTGCCGACTTTAAGAATGCGATAGCGGCCCAGCAGAGTGTCACCCTCGGTGACGATGAAAATGTCCTCGCCATCCGTGAAGAAAGCGCGCCGGGTTGATCCGGCCGGGAGGGTCCCGTAGCCAAAGTATTTCAGGTTGGGAGGAGGACTCGCCACGGTCGGCTTCGGTGGCGGAGGCGGAGGCGTATTTTTGACTTGTGTTTCCAGTTTCAGTTTAGCTTGGATCTCCTTAGGAGTTGGCGGGGCGATGACGCTGAATGGATTACGGCCGTTGCTCTTGTATTCGGTATCGCGCACGCGCCGCAATTCGTCCCAGCGAATTTGCGGATTCTCGACGGCGAGCACCTTGAAGTGCTCGATGGAGCTGGCCGCTTGCGTGGCAGGCGCATGATGGTCCCATTCAAAACTCCACACCACTATGGCGACAGCCACGAGCGCAACAAGAATGACGATTTGTCGATTACGTGTCATGCGGCATTCCGCAGATAGGTTCGGAGGTGAAGTGACACGCGGATGGCGCCTGCAGTGGTGTGACTCTGCGTATCGGCCGCAAGCGCCAAACTATCGACAATGTAGAATCTCTGCGAACGCTGCAGGCCATTCACGAAGCGCACCACGCTGCCGTAATCGCCGTTAACCGTGGCATCCAAACCCATTTCCGTCATGCCGCGGTTTTCGACTTCTTTCTCTTTAACGCCGAGAGTCAGAATCTGGAGGCCTGCTTTTTTTGCAATATCATCGAGATCGGCGCTGACGACCGAAGAACTAGTGCTCTCCGCCAAAAGGGATTGTTCGAATTTCTCGCAGTCTTTCCGCGTGGCGGGCATATGGTCTTTAATGTCTTCCGCCGATTTAATATCGCCCCGCAAGACCTTGAGCTGCAGAATCTGCGCATCGAATTCCGCCTGCGATGTTCGCGGGGACGAAGCCAGATGCCAACTGTAGATGGCCAGCCCGGTGTCCGCCGCCAGGAGCAAGCCGAGGACGACAAGGATCGCGCGTCTTTGCAATGTGAAATCGCGATGCATCAGGTCCTCGAATACTCCGCGGTCAGCACCAGAACGACCTGGTCTTCGCCTGTCCGCTGTGTGGGAATATGCTCATCAAGCAATTTGACGTCGGTAAAGGATTTCGAGTCTTCAAGCGCTTTTAAGAAGTGGAGTTTGGCTTCATCGCTGGTCGCACCGACGGTAAATCTTATTTCGACACGGCCCTTGTCCTGCGTGGGCGTAATACTGACGACGCGCACACCCGCCGGCAGAATTTTCTCCAGATCCATAAACATCAGTGTCCAGTTGAAACTGCGTGCATCGATAAGATTATTTATGAACGCCGCGCGGTCATGCAGTTTGGCATTCTCCTCAAGTGCAAAAAATCGCTGCAAAGCGCTTTGTTGCTCTTCAACATCCCGAACCTGCCGAAGGATGCCTTCCGATTTGGCGCGCATTTCGGCATTGGCCTTGCGCGCGAGGTAGACGTGCCAACCCAGGCCCACAAACACGATCGCAGCCACAAAGCCCAGAAGGCCGGACCCGGCGACAAATTTCCGGTGCGCCTCAAGAGGCTTGGTTGCTAAATTGAGCCGAATCCTCATTCTTCCTGCATCCCCCGGGGCTTTCACCGCTGACACGGTGCTCGAACTATTCTAACCTCGATGCAACATCCAGCCGACCAAGCCTTCAAGTCCCCGGTCGGCAAGCGGCCGCGCATCCGCCGGAATGCGGCCCTCGGCGACGCCTGCTTGAAGCAGCGAGCGGACCTCACAGTGGAACTCTTCCTCGAGCGGCGGCACAAATTCCGTCAGACGCGCACCAAGGCCCGCGACGCGCACCGATTGAATTCCTTCATGCCAGGTGTCCTGATAATAGGCAGCGACCGGGTAGATATCTTCGAGGAGCATGTGCGGCGTGAGATCATAACCTTGCGCGGGCAATTCCGTGCAGCGGTAGCCAAAAAGCACGCCTTCGCGAACGATTACGGTTGTGAGGGAGTTGCCGGCGACGCGCGCGAGGAGCGTCGGGCGATGCTCTTCGAGGAGCGCGACGGCAGCCAGAGAAGAACTAAGTACAACACCCGGATGCAGGCTTGCGGCTTCGGCCAGCAATTCGTATTCGCGAATGATGCGAAGACGGGCAAGAGCAGTGACAATGTCAACGCCTTCTTCCCTGGGTTCTTGCCGCATGTAGGAGATGAGCGTTTCGTCGACTTCAAAGGGAACGCTCTTCTTCAGCTTCCAGCGCAGCATGGGATCGGCTTCTTCTTTGGAGCGAGGAAAGTCGTCGAAATGCTGGACGAAGACGCGGATGACCGGGTCCGGCAGAATAAGCGCCACGCTTTCGTCCTTGGCGTGCAACGCGGAGCACACGGCGGTTATGGCGGCCTTGAGGGCAGCGGCATTCACGATGTTGGTTTCGACCGCGGAAGGCACCAGAGCGCCAGGCGGAAGAACTTCGACGCTGTAACCGTCCACGCCGCCGGTCCTGGTCCAACGCGCGCCAGCAACGCTGTTGAGGCCTATTTCGATGGCCAGGGGCGGATGTGGCGTGGCATCCAGCCAGCGCGCCACGCGGCGCACGAGTTCGCTCTTATTGATTCGCTGTTGAAACGTAGCGGCGCTACTCAACGAAAGTCACCTTATTGATTTCCTTGACGGTCGTAAGACCTGCGCGAATTTTGGCCAGGCCGCTTTCGCGAAGAGTGATCATGCCTTCTTCGCGGGCGATGCGCTTGATTTCGGAAGTGGGGCGGCGGTCCACGATCATTTCGCGGATGCGATCGGTCAAATCCAGCAACTCGCAAATGGCGGTGCGGCCGTGAAAACCCGTGCCAGAGCATTCGAGGCAGCCGGCGCCTTCCGAGAGAACGACGTTGGCCCAGGTGGCGGGATCGAGTCCGGCTTCTTTCAATTCGGTTGGAGTAAAGCTCCGTGGGCGCTTGCAATTTTCGCAGATCACGCGGACGAGACGCTGGGCCATGATGCAGTTCAGGGCAGAGACGAAATTGTAGGGCTCGACACCCATGTTGATAAAGCGGCCAATGACATCGGTGACGTTGTTGGCGTGGACGGTGGTGAAAACCAAGTGTCCGGTAAGCGCGGACTGAATGGCAATCTGGGCGGTTTCCTGGTCGCGGATTTCGCCGACCATGATTTTGTCGGGGTCGTGACGAAGAATGGAACGCAAGCCGCGCGCGAAAGTGAGGCCCTTTTTCTCGTTCACCGGAATTTGCGTGATGCCCTTGAGCTGGTACTCGACAGGGTCTTCGATGGTGACGATTTTGTCTTCGTCGGTTTTGATTTCGTTGATGGCGGCGTAGAGCGTAGTGGTCTTGCCGGAGCCCGTTGGGCCAGTGACGAGCACCATGCCGTACGGCTCTTGAATGTAGCGTCGGAAACGTTTGACTTCAAGTTCGGAGAAGCCGACGACATCCAGGCTGAGACTCTGGAATTTTTCGGAAAGCGTTTCTTTGTCGAGGACGCGGAGAACCGCGTCTTCGCCGTGGCTTGCGGGCATGATCGAGACGCGCAGGTCGATGAAGCGGCCTTTGTATTTGACGCGGAAGCGGCCGTCTTGAGGGACGCGGCGTTCGGCGATGTCCAAATCGCTGAGAACTTTGATGCGTGAGAGAACCGTCGAATGCCACTCCTTGGCGATGGGCTGCATAGCGTGCTGCAGAACGCCGTCAATGCGGTATTTGACGGCCACTTCGGCGTCACGGGCTTCGATGTGGATGTCACTTGCGCGCCGCTCCAAAGCGGTGAAGATGATCGTTTCCACCAGCCGGACGACTGGGCTGACTGTGGTATCGCCACGCGTCAGACGGTCCCCGGAAATAGTCTCTTCGCTCTCTTCTTCTTCCTTGGAGACCTGGAGCGTGAAGGCTTCGGTGGCCTGTTCGAGGACGCGCTGCGATTGCTCGGTACGCTTCAGGATGTCGCCAATCTGCTTTGCCGTGGCGACTTTAATGGCCAACTTCTTTCCGAGCAGCAGCGGCAGTTCGTCACTGAGCAAAACCAGGCTGGGATCGGAGACCGCAATCGAAAGTGAGTTGTTCTGCAGTTCCAGCGGCACGAAGTTGTAGCGGAACATCAAGTCCGCGGGAATGGTGCGGAACAGCTCGGGATCGATGCGCTGCTCGCTCAGGTCGACAAAGGCGCAGCGATATCTGTGCGCGAGTTTCCGCGCAACTTCGCGCTCGTCGACAACTTCATTGCCGTCGCCAGGTGTCCAATTGTGCTCTTGCGTAGCCACTGTTTCCTTTTGCCTACTTTTACCTACTTCGGCGTCGTGCCCGTAAGGGAGAACGAAAAAATCGGCAGATAGAGCGAAATCAAAATAAAGGCTACCAGCAAGCCCATAAATATAAGGATAACAGGCTCAATGATGGCCACCAGCGCCGAAAGACGGACGCCAACTTCCTCTTCATAAAATTCGGCCACGCTGGTAAGCATGGGAGCTAAAGCGCCGCTGGACTCGCCAACTTCGATCATCTCCAGGGCCAAAGGCGGCATGGTGCCCTTCATCGCCAAGGCGCTGTGAAGGGATTCGCCCTCGCGGACCATTTGGGTCGCCTGCGTAACCGTGGAGCGGACGAGTTTGCTGCTAATAGAGTCGGCGGCTGTTTGTAATCCCGCAACCAAGGGGGTGCCCCCCGTCAGGAGCGTGGCGAGCGTGCGAGAAAACTGGGCGACCTGGAATTTCAGCAGAGTGTCGCCAATGACGGGAATACGAAACTTCAGCCGGTCAAACGTCTCGCCCCCTTCCTCCGTCTTCGACCAAAGAAACAAGCCAAAGGCGGCAACAAACACTGCCGCGATGGCGCCGATCACCAGGTAGCGATAATCGACAGTGATGGCGATCAGGATTTGCGTGGGCTTCGGAAGTTCCACGTTCAGATCGCGATACAACAAAGCAAACTTGGGGATCACGAAAGTCACGAGATACATCACGATGATCGACGCGACGGTGATCAGAAGGACCGGATACACCAAGGTGGCGAGAATTTTTTTCTTAACTCCGGTGCTGACCCGCTGGTAGGCGATGTAGTAGTCCAGAACTCCGGAGAGGTTTCCGCTCTTCTCGCCCGCGAGAATGGCCGTGGCATAAACCTTGGAAAAGACGCCGGCCTCGCTGATAGCTTCCGAGAGAGACCTGCCTTCCCGAACGCGGTCGCGGACTTTCGAGAGGACCGGGCGAAGCTTCGGGGAGGAGGCGCGATCAGCTAGAAGATCCAAAGCGCGAAGAATGGGCAAACCGGCCTTGATGAGAGTGTTGAACTGCTGGTTTAGGATGAGAAAGTCCGAGCCGCCAATCTGACGGTCGCCGCGGCGTTTGACAAAAGCGCTCAGCAGACTGCTGCGGGTTTCTACGGAATAGACAAAAAGACCCCTCTCGGCCAGTTTCTGACGCGCTTCGGCTAATGACCCCGCAGCCTCGACGTGCGAGAAAACCCGGCCGTTGCCATCCGCCACGCGGCAGACAAATTCCCCCATAGACTGTCAGTTTACCTCAACTAGCTAGTATGCGGCGACGCACCTGTTGGTTGGCTGTTCCACTGAAGAAATGTCCAAACTTTTTAACGTGGCATTAACTTTAAGGCCTTGATTCGGAAGGCGATTCGCCGTTTACGATGGCTACTCCTGGAGGGACATCGAACTGAAAAAAGGAAGCTGGGATGGAGGGGTTAAGGCGCCAATCCGCGAACTGGAATTCAACGGTGACGCCGCCCTTGTCGCGCACCAGGACGCGGGCTAGATCTCCCGTGCCGGGCACTACTTCGAGGTAGACGGACTGTTCGGGGCTGTCATCCGGCTGCGTATTCGCCGCGGAGCTGGCGGTTGGCTGCGGGTTCTTTTGCTCACCACGCAACGGGCAGTAGAGCACGATGTTGCCCGCGGTGGCTGGTTTCTCGGCGGGAGCGGGCTCGACTCGAGCACAAACCCGCGACAATTTCATCTCACCAGCGAGAAGGGCGAGCGGAGTCCGCCAGTCCGTGCTCTCCTTTGCCGGAGCACGCGTGACGGTGCGATCCGCCGGCACATAAAACCAGGCCGTCTTGCCATCCACCACAAAGAGGTTCTTTTCCGGCGATTCGTATTCCCAGCGCATTTTCCCAGGCCGACGGAAATAGGCTACTCCGGCCTCTGAGCGGACGACACGCCCGTTTTCGGAATAGCGCTCGAGAAATGTCGTCTGGAGAGTCTGCGCACCGTGGTAACGCGCTTCCAGCAGCTTGACGAGTTGATGGGAATCCACCCCAACAGTAGCAAGCGATGAAAGGCCAAGCAGGAGGACCAGACGGAAGGTCATGCGCTTAAGTCTAGCAGGCCTTGAGGTGAACCAGAACGCGCGTAGCGGCAAACCGCATTGTGTGTTGGTAAAGACCTGCAAAATGGGATGAGCGGCGTGCTATCGCCTGGGGAACGCGAGGTGCATTTCAGCGCACGTTGGTTGCGATGGCAGACTTTTCCTGAGGGCGAGAGGCCGAATGCGAAAACTTGCGATGCCAGGCCTTTTCGAGAGCAACCATTTCCGAAATTTTGGCGGTTACTTGCTGCGAAGTGGGGGAGAGCCGGGGAACAATGTCGGTGGTGTCAAATTCCGCGCTGCGCTTTTCGTAAACCGTGTCGGAGAAATAGTGCCACATGTAAAACTCGCCGTGCGAAGTATACCCGTCCGCGCCAAACATGGGCTTCGCGAAGAAAAAAGTGGTGCGATCCGCCAAAGCGGGATTCCAGACAGGAGTTCCCTGCTCGGATTCTCTGTCCTCCTTCGCTCCCAAGAGATCGAGCAGGGTTGGAACGAGATCGATATGGGAGGTGATCCATGAAATCTTTTCCGAATGATCCAGGGCTCGCGGCGCGTAAATAAGCATGGGGACATGAAACGCGGTTTCATCGATCGTGCCGCGGCGCATATCGGGATTCTCGGAAAGAGTGCGCGGGCCGTGATCACCAAGGACCACAATGATCGTATTGTCCAACTGACCGTCTTTCCTCAAGAGGTCCAAGAGTTCTCCGAGCCATGCGTCTTCCTTTTGAAGGATTGCCCGGCCCCGAACTTGCAAATCCGCCGCAGTGTCTCCGGATTTGCCATCAGGAAAGGGTGAATGCGCTATCTGAGGAAGGAACGCGGCAGCAAAACGCTGGCCGTGCTTGGCCCATTGATCGATCTGGGATTCCAGCAAACGGAGCGTGTCCAAATCCGCCGAAATCCGCGCTTCCTGCCAAGATGGCCGCTGATCATAGGTCGTGAGAGCTGAACCGGGATAGACCTGATTGCTAAAACCCACGGCTTTGAATAGTTCGGCATCCGGGATACCCGGTGCACGAAGGGGCGAGAAAACGGCGGTCTTGTATCCGGCTGAGTTCAGGCGGCCCAGGAAATCGTCTGTCGAATCCCACGAGGGTGAATCGAAAGTGTTCGCGGGATCGTCAATGGGGTACCAGGAACTGAATACGGAGAACACGGCGGAGCGAGTAATGGGGAAAGTTGTGTAATGGCGCGTGCCAACAAAGGAATTTTGCTGTAGCGCGTCGAAGTTCGGAAACTCTTTAAGGGTTTCGCCAACCGGAAGATACTTCTCCGGAGTCGTTTCCAGAATAAAAAACAGAATATTTGCGCCCGCTTCCTTGCCGAAATAGCGCGAATCTTTTTCGTTCAGGGGAGCTTCAACGAGCTGACGATACCGCGCGATTAAATCGGCGTCCGAGAGACGAGACAGATCGGCGCTCACGAGACCGGCGGACCGCTTCAAATCCAGACCGGTAAACTCGCCCATTTCGATGGCATTTTCCTTCCAAAGAGAAGTGCTCGCGCGGACAAAACTGTTTTCCTGATAAGGGGATGCGGGAACGTCCGACTTAAGCGAGAGCAAGAGAGCGGCGATGATCAGAAAGACGTATAGCTCGCCGGTGGTTCGCCAAGCCCGCTTGGCTCGCACGGAAATAGGGGAATTTGCGTTTCTCACCGACCAGACCAGGGCTACCACAACCCCAATTACGGAAAGAAGAATGACGAGGGTCTCTTTCGAGAAGAGGTATTGAACGTTGGAACCTGGCTCATGCGCTCCCCAGCTCAAAGCAACCTGCAGCATTTTGAACGAACTGAAGCGGCCGAGCTGCTTGAGAGAGAGTATCTGGATTCCCAAGAGAAACGAGAGTCCAAAGCTGAAAAAGCCCGTGAAGATCGCCGACCATCCTCGAGATAGATAACGATTCAGAATGAGAAAGGCCAGAGGGATAAGCAGCGCCCGCGTAGAGGAATTCTCCGCGAAAGAAACCCAAGCGCTCGAAGAGATTCAGGGACTGGAGACCCATCGACTGTGCTTCCCTGGCGAAGCCTCGCTGATCCGCCATCATGTACCACTTCAAATAGAAGCCAAGCAGCGCGGGAAACAGCCATGCGGCAAGAAAACGCGCGCTTGAGAACCAGGGGTTCGTCTGCTTAACCGAGGCGTTCGAAATTTGGCTAGAATGCACGGCTATCTGCGTTGTTGCGTGGGCGGATGACGGAGTTGGCTCCGAGACTGTGCACCTCAATTGTACTGTTCTTCATTGCCCCAGATAAGTTGCATATACTTGCCAAGGTTCAAGAGCTATTGGCGGTTAGGGTACGATGATTTTTGGGGGCAGGATCTCGCAGATCACAGAGGTCAGCTGGTTCCCTGTCGTCACGCTATGATCCTTTGCGCGCTCTCGCAGTGCCGTATGTTCAGTGAAATAAAAAAAGAGCACGGGGGGATGCCCCGTGCTCTTCAATTTGCTGACGGATCCTATGTGAGCTGAACTGATCCGTCAAGCCGGAACCAGAACAAACTACTGGAGCGGGGTCGCGACGGACGTAGCGCAGACAGCGATCGTCCCTGCACCACCCGTGGGATCCCGGCGGATTACACCGGAGTCGTCAGAGCAGAAATCGCTCTGTCCACTCGAACCAAGCAAAACCGGCGTAGCGCTGGAGTTGAAGTTGGTGGCCGGAGCGGAAGGCGTACCCGCTGCCGAAGGCGTAACTATGAAGGTGTAGCCGCTCTTGGTCCCACCGCCCAAATTGGCGTCAAGCAGGCAAGCCGCCGTCGAAACGGCAGTCGTGCATGCGCCAGCAGGCGTGGTTAGAGCAGCTAGGGTAGTGTAGCCGATGCCGTAGGTCGAGCTGTACGTAACCTCAGCAGTATTAATGGTTCGTAGAGAACCAACCGCTGAAGCCTCGTTAGCCGCCATACGCGAACGGAGCAAGTTCGGGATTGCGATGGCCGCGATGATCAGAATGATCGCCACGACGATCAAAAGCTCGATAAGAGAGAAACCCTTCTGTTTCTTCATGCTATCTCCTTGAGATGTGTATTGTGGTGCCAGAGCACGGACAACTATGACGCAAGATAGTTGCCACTCTTCCCTCCACATGAAAAGATTCCAATAGAACTCTAAAATATTTTGATTCATAGACTTACGGACTTTCCCTCCGCGAGGGCCTGGCTGAAGCTTTGTTCGGGGTGGTTTTTGGGGCCCAATCTGACGTTTTTCGTCGGTTTGGGCAGGCGGAAAAGGGCACCCCAACCGAGCCATCCTAGGCCGTAATTGCCGACTCCCCCCTACGGAGTCTCACCTGAGTAACGCCGTTTTCTGCCGCACCATTGAATGCAGGGGGACTGCCACTCTTGAACGATCCATGGGTCCATGAATCATTCTTTGCACTCCCCCAGCCGCCAAACATGCTCGGCGCACCAATGAAAAAGAGCACGGGGGATATCCCGTGCTCTTCAATTTGCTGACCGATCCTATGTTATCTGAACTGATCCGTCATGCCGGAACCCGACCCAACTACTGGAGCGGGGTCGCGACGGACGTAGCGCAGACCGCAATCGTGCTCGCACCACCCGTGGGATCCCGACGGATTACACCGGAGTCGTCAGAGCAGAAATCGCTCTGTCCACTCGAACCAAGGGCAACCGGAGTCGCGCTGGAGTTAAAGTTATTGGCCGGAGCGGAAGGTGTACCTGTGCTGGAAGGAGTAACTACGAACTTGTAGCCGCTCTTTGTCCCACCACCCAAATTGGCGTCAAGCAAGCAAGCCGCCGTCGAAACGGCAGTTGTGCATGCGCCAGCAGGCGTGGCCAGTGAAGCCAAGGTAGTGTAGCCAATGCCGTAGGTCGAGCTGAAAGTGACCTCAGCAGTGTTAATGGTACGGAGAGAACCAACCGCCGAAGCCTCGTTAGCCGCCATACGTGACCTGAGCAAGTTCGGGATTGCGATGGCCGCGATGATCAGAATGATCGCCACGACGATCAAAAGCTCGATAAGAGAGAAACCTTTCTGTTTCTTCATGCTATCTCCTTGAAAGTCTAATTTCCAGTGCTTGAGCACGCACCTACAATAAGCAAGGGAGGCCCCAGTGTTAACTCAGATATAATTAATATTCTCTTATGCACTAAGGCCATTCGAACCGGGGACTTGGCCACGTCTGACTAGCAAAAGTCCGGCCTCGAGCCTCTGCCAAGGCACGCCGCAGCGTTACGTTTGACGTATTGTGTCGCTCTCACCAAGCGAATAAGGGCACTCATAGTCGGTCCCCCCGTGCGTATGAAGTGCTACCGTTCCACGACTCACTGGCACCACTTCTAGAATGAGCTATTTTACTTATTGATGTTGATGCAGCGAGGAGGGGCCGGCGTGCCATTCTTGGACGATCTAGTGGGCTTTGGTTCATTTTGATTCAACAGGGTTTGAACTCTATCGAGACAGCGGGGCAGGGGAGAATGCGAATTGCAGATCCTCCCTGGGCTCAGGGGAAGCTCCCGAGTGGGGTTATTTTTTATTTGCGTTACAAGCCTGCATCGGCGCTCGTTGCAGAGCAAGACAGGCAGCGCGAGGAGAGAAGCACCGAAAGTTCGCCATGGTGCTATTTTCTCTAGATATCGACTCGATGTGAGGCTTCTTCGACGAGAAATCAGAACTGGAGGGTGAGAGTCGCCCTTTTTGCATTGACTGTTGCCATCTTCGATTCTTGGACGGCCACGAGGATCATTATCCGACTGGCTAAACCCACCGCCGACCTAACTACTGAAGAGGAAACATCGCAGCGTTGGTGGCGCAGGGGATTGCCGCGCCCGCCCCACCCGTGGGATCCCGGCGGATTAAGCCAGAATCATCGGAACAGTAATCGCTTTGGCCACTGTGGCCAGGCGACACAGGAGTGGCCGTCGAATTGAAATTTACGTAGGGACTGCTAGTAGTGCCCGAACCGTTCGAGGGGACCGACGAGAATATATAGCCGCTCTTCGTGCCGGCGCCCAACGCGCTGTCGAGCAGGCAGGCTGCGGTTGAAGTGGCGGTGGTACAGGCTCCTGCGGGAGTAGATAGAGAACCCAGTGTCCCGTAACCGATGCCGTACGTCGAGTTATAGGTGACTTCGGCTGTATTAATGGTGCGCATAGAACTCACAGCCGAGGCCTCGTTCGCTGCCAATCGCGAGCGCAGCAAGTTCGGGATGGCGATCGCAGCGATGATCAAAATGATCGCCACAACAATCAACAGTTCGATAAGCGAAAATCCCCTCTGGTTTTTCATACCTTTCCCTTTGAGTCTTCTCGACCTATAATGATTTCACAGGCTTGAGATAGGCACGTAAGCTGCCAAGCTTCGGCCATTAAGAGCTTTCCCCAGGAGGTCCTATAAACCACACATTCTTAATGGTTTGCTATAAGCATGAGGTCCTCGCGAAGCTCCAATTTGAACTCGAACTCCCTCGGACAGAAGTTGTCAGCGCCTTTCTTGTCAACCTACGTGACACATTTCGTCACTTCTGAGTGCGAGCCAATTCTTCTTGTCACCATTCCCTGGAAACCGACCGGCCGCATTCTATTCCTTACGCGCTACTCGCCTTCTTTCGCCGCGGCAGCGGCCTCCCCACGGTATTTAAGAGTCCGCCTAGCGGAATGCGGCACCCTAAGTTCCACGCCTAGAAGACTTAGTACGACGGTTAGACAGTACACCGAGAGCACAAGCATTTCTGGCTCAATAGCATGGCGATTGCGAGCCTGCGGAAATGCAACGTAAAAGGGCCAAGGATAGAGCAGGAATAAACCCAGCAACAGTCCCTGGCCTTCATGCCTATCGCGAGCTGCGAGTAGCCAACCAAACAGCGTCAGCAGTGCGAAGGGCCCGTATAGCCAGGGAAGAAATGGTCCCCCGCCATAATCGATCATCCCTCCCGACCAGAATGCGTACAGACGCTTGGCGGTCAATGCGAGAAACTCTCGTGGATATTGCCGGACGAAGGCTATTGCTTCCTCTCGCTTAACGGCCACATAAGCTATTTCACCCATCCGCGTGTATTGCTCGCGTTCCTCTTTATTCGCAGAAGGATGTTTGCCCGCCCAGCCGAAGCCATTGCTGAGGTGATAGTTGCCGAGGTGAAACTCGAATCCAAAATTGCTCCGTATGAAAACGGGTTGCCCAAAGACGACGCGATTGCGAATCAGCCAGGGCGCTACTACGAGCGCACAAATGACGAGCGCCAATGTTATCAAACGAAATGCCGGCGCACCCTCCTGCCGGCGGCGATAAATCAGCCAAAGGAAAGAAACAGGGAGAAATGTGAGGAGCGCGGGGTTCGTCAGCAAGGCAACGCCCCACAGAAAGCCGAAAATCAGCCATGCCCGTGTTCCAGATGACTCCGTAGCGTTTCCCAGCTGCAGCGTCAGAAGGACTAAACAGGCGAGCAGCAGAGCCACCAAACTTGTCTCCCAAATCTCGGTGGTCGGCCAAGTCCAAAAATACGGCACGAGCGCCCACGCCCAGCCGGAACACAGTCCGACCGCAGGGCTCATCATGCGTTCGCCTATTCGGCAGATAGGAATGCAGGTAAGCGCGGAGAAGAGGCTGTTCAAGAAAAGGAGGACGAAGGCGGATCCCGGAGTGAAAACACCAAACATCTTAAACACTGCCGCGCACAGGTACGGATAGAGAGGCGCAATCCAGGCAGTCGGTCCGGTGATGGGACCGAAAGGCGAACCAAAACCGTGACCGGTGACAATGGAGTGCGCGATGCTTCCGATTTCGAATCCAAAGCTAAAGTGCGGATCTCCCGATGACATAGGCGGATGTACCTGCGCGACGGGAATGATGTAACTGTGGACAATCAGGATCCACGCGACGCGCAGTGCGAGGGCCACAAGAACCATAAGCAGGTAAGGCTGGCGGCGAATCATGCTGGCTTGGGGAACCGTCCCGGAAGTCATTTTGAATTAAACGTTATGCTTTTTGGCGTAATGGCGGAAGGAGCGATAGGTAATCTTCAGAAGGTCAGCTGCGCGAGTGCGGACGCCTTCCCCTTTCTCAAGAGCGGCCAACAGATAGCGGCGTTCTGTCTCGGCAATCTCCTTTTCGAAGTCCAGACCTTCCGCTGGAAAAGTTAGCTCACCAGCGCCTCCGGATCCGGAGCCAGCCGAGGACGAATAACCCGCGATGCGGTCGGGAAGAACGCGCAGGGATATCTCACCTCCGGTCTCGAGCGCAACGGCTCGTTCCATGGTGTTTTCCAATTCGCGGACGTTGCCGGGCCAATCGTAGGATTCGAGTCTGCGGACAGCTTCGGGTGACAGCCCCTCAATCGGTTTTTCCATCGACTTCCGAAATCTTTCCAGGAAGTGGCGAGCGAGCAAAGGAATGTCCTCGCGGCGTTCGCGCAGCGCCGGCAGTTGGATGGGAATGACGCTCAAACGGTAATACAAGTCTTCCCGGAAGCGGCCTTCCGCAATTTCTTTTTCAAACTCTTTGTTCGTGGCGGCAATGATGCGAACGTCCACGTCGGTCTCTTCGGTGCTGCCAATGGGGCGCACTTTGCCTTCCTGAAGCACGCGGTAGAGTTTCACCTGCATGGTCAGGCTCATGTTGCCGATCTCATCCATGAACAGCGTGCCGCCATGGGCGGCTTCGAAAAGACCTTTACGATTTTCGTTGGCTCCGGTAAACGCGCCCTTCATGTAGCCGAACAGCTCGGATTCAAGCAGCGTTTCCGGGAAGGCCCCGCAATTGATGGTGATGAAGGGAGCCTGAGCGCGAAGGCTATTCTCGTGAATGGCGCGAGCGACCAGTTCTTTTCCCGTGCCGCTCTCACCAGTGATCAGGACGCGGCTGGTTTGCGGCGCAATCGTTTGGATCAAGTCGAAGATAGCGCGCATCTTGGGACTCTGGCCGATGATATTGTCGAGCCCGGTGAGCCGGCGCAATTCGCGGCGAAGGTATCCAGCCTCTTTTTTCCACTTCAAGTTCTCGGAGACTTCCTTGACGGCACGGCGCAACTGGTCCACCAGCTCGTGGTCCTTGATGACGTAGCGGTCCGCGCCGGAATTGATGGCCGCGATGGCCGTCTCAACGGTGGGCACGCCGGTGATCAGCAAGAAGAAAGAGTTGGGAGAAATCTCTTTGGTGAATTTCAGAAGGTCGACACCGGTGGCTCCCGGCATCCGCACATCCGAGATGATAATGTCAAAGATCTGCGATTCGAGCTTGCGCTTCGCAGCCTCGACGCTGTGGGCTACTTCAACGCGGTGGCCTTCCTTGCGAAAAGTAATCTCCAGAAGCTCGCAAATGGAGCGCTCGTCGTCGACGACGAGGATGTGAATTAGTTCGTTGTGAACTTCTTTTACCGCTGCTTTCGTTCCCTGCATAAAGCGTCACACCGTTCGCGGTAACTCGACGATGAACTCCGCGCCGCGATCTTTCTCTGAAATCACACCGATTCTGCCGCTGTGGGCCTGCACGATTTGATACACGATGGAAAGTCCCAGTCCTGTGCCGCCCTCAAATCCAGACTGGAGGGGTTCGAATATTTTTGCGCGTTGTTTGGCGTCCAACCCCACGCCCGTGTCTCGAAAGGCGATACGCAGCCAAAAAGGGAGCCGTTCAACGCCAACAGTGAGCGTTCCCCCGCCGGGCATGGCGCGGAGGGCGTTGTCGCAAAGATTCCAAAAAACTTGTTTGATCTTGTTGGCGTCCACACGCGCGCGCAATTCAGTCCCGTTAAATGTCCGAAGAATCTGGTACTTGTTCTCGACTCCCGGCTTTTTCTCCAACAGAGTCAGTGTTTCGTCCAATAGCCCCCGTATGTCCGCGTCCTGAAACTCGTAGGACTTCTCGCGTGAATAGTTGAGGAAGTCCGTAATAATATGGTTTAGACGCTCGGATTCGCGGCTGACGATATTGACCAAGTGCTTCTCATCGTCCTCGAGAGGAACGAGCCGCGCCAATTCCTTTACCGCGCCGGCCATGGCCGTCAGCGGCTGCCGAATTTCGTGGGCGATCGCGGCTGACAGCCTTCCCAACGCCGCCATACGCTCCTTCGTCGCCACTTCTTGTTCGAGTCTCCGCAGTTCCGTGAGGTCCTGAAAATTGAATACGAATCCGCTCCGCGTGGAACTTCTGGTACGCAGCGGAGATACGGAAATCCCCAGATATCTGAGCTGGCCATCCGGCGTGCGAAAATCAATTTCTCTGCGAACCACGGGCCGATCATTGGGGCTTTTTAAGCCTGGAAGCCAAAAATTCTCTTCGACTTCGGGAAGCTTCCGGCCGCGCAGATCCGCAAAGCGGACGCCGAGAATCTCTTCCCCAGTTCGATTTAACAGCACGATCCTACCTTCCAAGTCTGTCGTGAGCAGGCCGCCACGCATCGAATGGATAATGTCTTCCGTGAAATCCTGGAGTTCGAGTAGCTCTTCGCGCTTTTCCTCGAGCTCGATTCCTTTACGCCGAAGCGACTGCGCCAGAAGGCTGGCCAGATAGGCGACCGCCAGAAAACCGAAGAGGTTGCTGAGGAACCAGACTCGCAGCCCTTCCGCAGTCGGAACAATCACGAAAGTGCGCGGAATTCTTCCGGCAAAAGCCAGCGCGGTCATGCCTCCGAGAATGGCAAGGCAGACTCCAGCGGTGACGAAGGCCACTCGGCGGGAAAACAAAATGCTGGCGACAATGATGACCAGCAAGTAGAGAGAAATGAAATAGCTTTCCTGCAACCCTGTGGTGTAAACGAGCGCCGAAATCAGGATTACGTCGCTGGCAACTTGCAAGGCGCCTTGCCACACCGCGCCGGGCAGCCAGCGGACAAAAGCAATGTGCAGAATGCCCAGTGTGGCCCAAACAAGCAAGATAGGCAGGAAAGCGTGGTTTGTGCTGGACGCCGGGACGTACTGCGGCCAAAGGAGGTCGACAACCAGGATCAATAGTATCGTGAGCAGGCGAACGCGGGTCAGCCAGCCAAGCCATTCTCTTGTTGTTGTGCTTTGATCCATCGATCGCCCGCGATCCTGACCCCAGTATTCTCCCGGGCATTCCCTAGTTTAGACAGAAATGGCGAAGGGCTGGGAGTTCCTTCCCCGCCCTCCGCCAATTGGATAATGCTCGCCCTTCGAGGCCGCGGTTAGTGGACCTCGCTCAACTTTCCGATCAAGGAGAACAAAGGCATATACATGGAAATGACCACGCCGCCGACCACCACGCCAAGTACCACGATCATGATTGGTTCCAAAGCGGTGAGGAGGTCCTTGACGGCTGCGTCCACTTCCTCTTCGTAGAAGTCCGCAATCTTCTGCAGCATGGCGTCCATCGCACCGGTCTGTTCACCGACGCTGATCATCTGCGTGACCATGCCCGGGAAAACGTTGGATTCCTTCAAGGGTTCCGTGAGCGACTTTCCTTCCTCGAGGGACTTGCGGACTTGCTGCAAGGCTTTTTCTACGACCGCGTTTCCCGCAGTTCTGGCAGTGATATCCAAACCTTCCAGGATGGGTACGCCGCTGGAGATGAGCGTTCCCAAGGTGCGGGTGAAGCGTGCGACCGCGATTTTTCGCATCAGGATGCCCATGACCGGCAAGCGCAGTATAATGGCGTCAATCGCATAGCGCCCTTGCGGAGTGCCGTACCAGACTTTCAATCCGAAGATACCAGCGCCCATAGCAACTAAGATCAACAGGCCGAAAATGCTGCCAATAATATTGCTCAGCCCGATGACGATCTTGGTTGGCAAGGGCAAATCAACACCCAAGCCGGCGAACAACGTGGCGAAAATCGGGACCACCTTCCACAGGAGCAAGATAATAACGCCACCGGCAACCGACAAGACGCCGATGGGGTACACCATCGCGGACTTGACGGCGCGCTGCAGCTTGACGCTCTTTTCGATGTAGGAAGAGAGCCGCTGCAAAATGGTGTCGAGAATACCGCCGGTTTCCCCCGCCTCGACCATGTTCACGTAGAGGGCGTCGAAAACCTTTGGGTATTGGCGCATGGCCGCGGATAGTGTTGCGCCGCCTTCCACCGATGCGCGGGTTCCCGTCAGCACCTTCTGAAAAGTCTTGTTTTCCTGCTGGCTGGCAAGAATCTCCAGACACTGGACGAGCGGCAAGCCGGCGTCGATCATCACCGAGAACTGTCGCGTGAAGATCGCCAGCTCCTTGGCGTTGACTCCGGAGCCGAAGGTCGGCAGGTTGAATTCCTTGCCTTTCTGCGACATCTTCGTCGGCGTGATCTGCTGGCGACGAAGCAGGTTCTGCAGCTCCGCCTTGCTTGTCGCGGTGACCTCTCCGCTGACGTTTCCGCCGGAACGATTGGTTCCTCGATAAGTAAAGACCGGCATATACTTTCCTCCTCAATCCATAAAAATCATTATTACCCAAGGCCCGACGGCCCTAAGAACCTTCTACCGCTTGGCACCCGCCGGCGTTTTCGAACCGCCGCCAGACGGTGAAGACACGCCACGGTTGATCATGTCCTGCAGTTCGTCCGCATTCGAGGAACGCGAAAGAGCCAAATCCAGCGTAATGAGCTTCGCAAAATAGGCGTTGGCAAGACCCTGATTGAATGTCTGCATGCCTGTTTGTCCGGTGCCCGTCTGCATCGCGGAATAGATCTGATGAATTTTGTCTTCGCGAACAAGGTTGCGGATGGCCGGCGTCGGAATCAGAACTTCCATGATCATCACACGCCCGCGGCTGTCCGCGCGCGGCAGAAGCGCCTGGCAAAGGATTCCCTCCATCACCATGGAAAGCTGCGCACGAATCTGCGGCTGCTGGTGCGATGGAAACACGTCGATAATACGGTTGATCGTGGAAGCCGCGGAATTTGTGTGCAGGGTTGCAAACGTCAAGTGGCCGGTTTCGGCGATGCGCAAAGCCGATTCGATGGTTTCCAGGTCGCGCATCTCACCGATGAGCACGACGTCCGGGTCTTCACGAAGTGCGGCGCGCAGTGAATTCGCGAAGGAGTGCGTGTCGGCGTGTACCTCGCGCTGGTTCACGAGGCACTTCTTGTGATTATGGAGGAACTCGATCGGGTCCTCGATCGTGATCATGTGCTCTTCACGCTCGGCGTTAATTTTGTCGAGCATGGCGGCGAGAGTTGTCGACTTGCCGGAGCCCGTCGGACCCGTCACTAGTACAAGTCCGCGGGGCTTGTCGCAAAGCCCCCTGACGACATTGGGCAGACCCAAGGCGTCGAAGTTCTTGATCTCCCAGGGAATGGTACGAAAGACGGCGGCCACGGCGCCGCGTTGATTGAAAACGTTTCCGCGGAAGCGCGCCAGGTTCTTAAGTCCGAACGAAAAGTCCAGCTCCAGGTTTTCTTCGAAGCGGTGCTTCTGTGCATCGGTCAGAACGCTGTAGGCCAGCGACTTCGTATCGGCAGCCGTCAGGGGCGGCATATCCAGAGCTCGCAAATGCCCGTGAACCCGGACACGCGGCGCGCTATTCGTGGTGATGTGGAGGTCGCTGCCTCCCATCTCGATCATTTTTTTGAGCAATTCGCTCAGGGTAATCCCGGCCATCGCTTCACCTTTTTTCTATAACACCGTCTCGCGCAAAACCTCTTCCAACGTGGTTTGCCCCAAAGCCACTTTAATCAGCCCGCTTCGGCGCAGCGTGATCATGCCCTGCTCAATCGCCTTCTTTTTCAGTTCCAAAGCGGAGGCGCCAACGAGAATCAGTTCCCGCAACTCGTCATTGATTTCCATCACTTCATATAGACCCGTTCGGCCCTTGTACCCGCCCTTGTTACAGGTGTTGCATCCCTTGCCGTGATAGATTTTAGTCGTCTTGACTTCATCAGGGGAATATCCAGCGTCGATCAGGGCTTGTTCCGGCAGCTCGAGTTCTTCTTTACAATTCGAGCAAACGCGGCGGACGAGACGTTGTGCGCAAATAAGGTTCACAGAGGTGGCCACAAGGAAAGGCTCGATACCCATATTCATCAAGCGGCTGATGGTCGAGGGCGCGTCGTTGGTGTGCAGCGTCGAGAGCACCAAGTGGCCCGTGAGCGCGGCTTTCACCGCGATTTCAGCCGTTTCAAAGTCGCGAATCTCGCCGACCAGAATGATGTTGGGGTCCTGCCGAAGGAAAGCGCGGAGCGCGGCCGCGAAGTTCAGGCCGATCTGTTCCTTCATCTGCACCTGATTGATGCCCGACAACTGGAATTCGACCGGATCTTCGGCCGTCATAATGTTGGTATCGACCGTGTTCAGGCGCGCCACCGAAGAATAAAGCGTGTTGGTCTTGCCCGATCCTGTCGGCCCCGTGACCAGCACCATGCCGTACGGCCGCAAAATATTTCGCTCGAACTTCTTCAGCGATTCCTGCTCGAAGCCAAGCTTGGTCATGTCCAGCCGCAGGTTCTCTTTATCCAGCAACCGCAGCACAATCTTTTCGCCGTACAGCGTCGGCACGGTCGAAACGCGGAAATCGAGCTCTTTTTTCTTTCCGTCGGCCTTGTACTTGATCATGATGCGGCCGTCTTGCGGCAAGCGTTTTTCCGCGATGTCCAGCTTGGCCATGATCTTCATGCGGCTCGTGATAGCGTCTTTCAGGCGCAGCGGCGGCGTCATCACCGTCTGTAACTGGCCGTCCACGCGAAACCGCACACGCATTTCGAGTTCGTACGGCTCGACGTGAATATCGCTCGCGCCTCGTTTCACCGAGTCCGTCAAAATCAGGTTCACCAGCTTAATGATGGGCGCCTCTTCGGCGGCCTTTTCCAGAGACGCTGTATCCAGCTCGGCTTCGTCGGCGGCGAGCTCCAATTCCTGGTCTTCGTCGACCAGGTCCTTCATCATCTTGCTCAGCTCTTCCGTGTTCGAATCCCCGCCGCCATAGAACCGCGAAATGGCTTCACCGATGGCGGACTCCGAAGCCACCACAGGTTCCACGTTGAATCCGGTCATGAACTTGATATCGTCCATCGCGAAGACGTTCGTAGGATCGGTCATTGCGATGGTCAAAACGGAACCCACGCGCGAAAGTGGAATGACCTGGTAACGCAGAGCGGTGTCCTGAGGAATCAGCTTGATGACGTTGGGATCGATTTCGTAATACTTCAGGTTAATCGAAGGGACGCCGTATTGGCGCGAAAGTACGCCGGTGATGTCATCATCGGTGATGAAGCCCATCTTCGTCAGGCAGCTTCCCAGCTTGCCGCCATTTGCGCGCTGAAATTCGAGCGCCTTCTGGAGCTGGTCCTGAGTGATCAGGCTTTCTTTAATAAGTATCTCGCCCAAACGGACGGACATCCGCAGCACTCCCTGCCGGTTTGCACCCAGAGTCAACATAGCAAACGGCGGCGGCGAAGGTGTGCGGAAATTAGAAGAAAGTTCTGAAATGGCTAATACCTGCCCACACGGACAGGTTTTCTCGAACGAGGTACAGGTGCTGTTCTTGACTTGCTTCGGTGCCGTGGCTATCGTGCAAAAGGCAGGTTTTCGTACCCAATTGTGCGGCAAAGAGTTCTTCGCCCTGAGGCGCTAACAAAAAATGACCGCTATTTCGGCGGACTCCCAGCTGCCAAGCCCCGCTATGCCTAGGAACGGTTACTGTGCCCTTATTCTGGATTTCAGCTGGCCGCAGTCTTTGACCGGAAAACGCGTGGCAGATCTGTGGATCAAATTGTCTTCTGAAATGGCGGTGGCAGCGGCATGAGTCGTCTCGATTCCAAACAGCGTTGGAGACTGGCCCTCGGTGGGATTCTGCTCACTCTGCTGCTCGCCGCCGTTTTTACGTTCGGCTCCCTGGAAGTCCCGTTTGAGCCCAAGAGCTGGCGCACATTAATGCCTTTGTACGCCGTCTCCAGTTTTATCACCGCGGCGCTCCTGGTTTTCGGCCTCATCCTGGGGCGGACGATTCTGCGCTTGTGGGCGGAATCTAGCCGCGAACAACTTGGCGCGCGCTTCAAAACGAAAATGGTCGTTGGCGCGATGGCCATTTCCCTGCTCCCGATCATCTTCATGTTCATCGTCAGCTATTCGCTGATCAACCGCACCCTCCTGCGATGGTTCCCGCGCCCTCTCGAAATCGCCTCTGAGAAGACGCAAGAGTTGATGAACGAAATTGGCCATTCGCAGATCCCTCGGCTTCGCCGGCTCGCGACGGAGGTTCAAGCGGACGCCTCGTCATCCACCGGGGATCTATTGCAACATGCCTTCGCAAAGGGCGCGGACGCCGTGTGGATTCTGGATACAAACGGCACGGCCGCGAGTGGTGGAGTCGTCTGTGAAAACCAGCCCGAAGACCGCCGTGGGGCGATTTGCGCCCAAATCGGCGTCCTGGGGAAACCCGTGCGCGTGCTCCCCAGCGGGATTGAAGTGTGGGAAGCCAATGGAAGGAATTATTTTGCAGTCCGCGTTCCGGCTTCACTGGGAACCCTCCCCGCCGGGTATGTGGTCGCGGCTTATCGCACAAGCCCGAACTTCCTCGCGCGCATCACGGAAATAGAGTCTCAAACACAAGAATACAATCGCGAAAAACAGGATCTCCGAGCGCTCAAACGCCAGATGCTGCTCATCCTGCTTCTATTCACTGTGCTGCTGCTTTCAGCCGTGATGTGGGTAGCGCTCTTCCTCGCGAAACAGGTTACCGTCCCCATTCAAGCCCTGGCCGAAGGCACGCGCGAAGTTTCCGCCGGAAACTTCGATTATCAAGTCCCCGAACAGGCACAGGACGAACTTGGTGTTTTCGTGCGTTCCTTTAATGCCATGACCACGCAATTGCGCGACAATCGCTCGCAAATTGATCAGTTCACAAGAAATCTCCAACAGGCGGTTCAGGAACTCGAACGCCGCCGCCAGCTGATGGAAACAGTTCTCGAGAATATTCCTACGGGAGTGATTTCGCTCGACTCGAACGGAGCAATTCTGCGCGCCAACACCGCCGTGTCCCGAATGTTTGGCGGCGATGCCCGCAACGCACAATCCCTCGATGAACTGCTGGGCCCGGACGCATCTCGCATCCTGCAGCTTCTGATGCGCCGCTCGCTGCGCATGGGCGTGGTCTCGCGCGAGATTGAAACAGTGGTCTCCGGGCAACTCTTGCACCTTGCCGTAACCGCAAGTTCGCTGGGGCCGCGCCGCGCCAATTCCGGTTACGTTTTGGTTCTGGATGACTTGACCGAAATGCTGCGCGCGCAAAAATCAGCAGCTTGGCAGGAAGTTGCGCGCCGCATCGCCCACGAAATCAAGAATCCGCTTACTCCAATCCAGCTTTCTTCGCAGCGATTGTCGCGTTTTCTGGAGCGGCGCGAAGGCGCCGAAAGCAAAGCTCAGCGCGATCCCGAGCTGAACAAGCTCGTTCACGAATGTTCGCGCTTGATCGAGCGTGAAGTCTCCACGCTTGCCGCCCTCGTCAACGAATTCTCCCAGTTCGTTCGTTTCCCCACGGCCAAGCTCGCACCCACAAATGCCAACACGATTGTTCACGAAGCCGTCGAAGTATTTTCGGGACGTCTGGACGGCATTTCCCTCAAAACCACTCTCGGCGAAAACTTGCCGCCCGTTCGCGCAGATGGTGGTTTACTGCGCAGCGTTGTGGTCAACTTGATTGACAATGCCGCCGAAGCCCTGGAAAACTCATCCTTCCGGGAAATTCTCATTTCGACTTGCGCACATCCCGACGCAGAAACCATCGAAATTTGCGTGTCCGACACCGGTCACGGCATTTCTCCGCAAGACAAGGACAAGCTTTTTCTTCCCCACTTTTCCACCAAGAATCGCGGAACCGGCCTTGGGTTGGCCATCGCTGCCCGTATCGTCGCCGAGCACGGAGGCACCATTCACGTGGAAGATAATCTGCCCGTAGGTTCGCGTTTTCTCGTCGAACTTCCCGCCGCGGAACTCGCGCCCGCGGGAGTCGCCGAACACGATGGGACAGAAGCCTCGCGATGACTTCCAAACCACATCTTCTCGTCGTGGACGATGAAGCCGGAATTCGCGAGTCCCTTTCTTCGATCCTGAATGATGAGGGCTACCATGTCGAAGCGGTGGCCTCCGCGGAAGAAGCCCTGCAGCGCGCCGCTGCCGGAGATCTCGAAGTCATTCTGCTCGATGTCTGGTTGCCTGGAATGGATGGATTGGAAGCTCTTAGCCGGCTTCAGGCCATTCCGCGCGCGCCTGCCGTCATCATGGTTTCCGGCCACGGCACAATCGAAACTGCCGTCCGCGCCACAAAATTGGGCGCCTTCGATTTCATCGAGAAGCCGCTCTCGCTCGAAAAAATCATCGTCCTCGTGCGAAACGCCGTCCAGCAGCGCCGGCTCCAGGAAGAAAATCAGACTTTGCGCAGCGAACTCGGCCATCGCTATCAAGTCATCGGCGAAAGCGTTCCAATGAAAGCGTTGCGCCAACAAATCGCCGTCACCGCTCCTACCAACGGCCGCGTGCTCATCTACGGCGAAAGCGGCACCGGCAAGGAACTAGTCTCCCACGCGCTTCACGCCGCAAGTCTTCGCAGCAAAGGGCCGTTTGTCGAAGTAAATTGCGCCGCCATTCCCGAGGAGCTCATCGAGTCCGAGCTTTTCGGCCACATCAAAGGAAGCTTCACGGGCGCCACGGAGGACAAAGTCGGAAAATTTCAAAAGGCAGATGGTGGCACGCTCTTCCTGGATGAGATCGGCGACATGAGCCTGCGTACGCAGTCCAAAGTGTTGCGTGTTCTGGAAGAACAGCGCTTCGAACCTGTAGGTTCGAGCCAGACGATAACCGTCGACGCGCGCGTGATCGCCGCCACAAATAAAAATCTCGAGCAGGAGATCACTCGCGGCGCATTTCGCCAGGATCTTTTCTATCGCCTGAACGTAATTCCCTTTTTCGTTCCCCCGCTTCGCGAACGCAAGGAGGACATCCCCACGCTCGCGCGCTATTTCCTTGACGAATTCAGCTCGGCTTACGGCAAAAAAACGCGAGAACTGAGCACGGCGGCCATGGACATTCTCGTCCGCTATCCCTGGCCAGGAAATGTGCGCGAATTGCGCAATCTGGTGGAGCGCCTCGTCATCGTCTGCCCCCAGGCGCGCATCGAAGCGCACCACCTTCCGCCGGAGCTTTTCCGCGGAGTGGCCGCGAGCCCTCAACAGCCGTACTCGACGCTGCACGAAGCACGCAGCGCCTACGAGCGCGAATTCATTCTCAGGAAATTGCAGGAGCACCGCTGGAACATGACTCAAACCGCGTCCGCCCTGGGCCTCGAGCGCAGCCACCTCTACCGCAAAATGAAATCTTTAGGTATCGCCGCGCCGGATTGACGCGCCAGCACGATTCGCATGCACCTTTCAGACGTCGCCGGATTCCGTGTCGCTTGGTTCTGTGTCGCTTGGTTCTGTGTCGCTTGGTTCTGTGTCGCTTGACTCTGTGTCGCTTGACTCCGCGTCGTCTGCCCCTACGGCGTTTTCCTCCAGGGCCTCCAGTTGCGCGTGCCAATCGAGTTCTCTTATGCGGTGCGGATTTTCGCGCCAATCGGGAACGACTTTCACGAACAGCCCAAGATAAATCTTCTTATCAAACAGCTCTTCGAGTTCCTTGCGCGCCTGCGTCCCGATTTTCTTCAGCATCTCGCCCTTACGCCCGATGAGAATCTTCTTCTGCGAGTCTCTCTCCACGTTCATCGTTGCTTCGATACGCAGCAGTTTTGGCAAGTCTTCAAACTTTTCCACCTTCACGGCCAGCGCATACGGCACTTCGTGATACATCGCCTGGATCGCTTTCTCTCTCACAATTTCCGCAGCCAAAAAACGTTCTGGTTGGTCCGTCACCTGATCTTCAGGAAAGTAAGGCTCGCCTTCCGGCAGCAACCGCAAAATCTCATCGAGCAATCCTTGGCAGCCCTCGCCTTTCAGCGCCGAAATCGGCACGATGGCAGCAAATTCGAACGCCTTATGAAAGGCTTCGATGAGCGGCAACAGTTTTTCCTTGGGCAGTCCATCGACTTTGTTCAGCGCGAGAATGGTTTTCCCGCGGAACCGCTTGGCGCGTTCCAAAAGCAAATCGTCCGCGTGGGGTAGAGTCCGGCTCGCGTCCACCATCAACAGGAGCACGTCAATGCCTTCCAGCGCCGCGGCCACTTCGTGCATCATTTGCCGCCCCAACGCCGAGTCCGCCGCGTGCAGCCCGGGCGTATCGATGAAAACAATCTGCCCCTCAGGTCGCGTGACAATCCCCTGGATGCGGTTCCGGGTCGTCTGCGGCTTCGAAGTGACGATCGCCACCTTCTGCCCGACCAGCCGGTTCAGCAGCGTCGACTTACCAGCGTTCGGCCGCCCGACAATCGCGACAAATCCCGACCGAAAATCCTTCCTCCTCTTGCTTGCAACTTTCGTCACTCTTTCACTCTTCTCCGCGTTCTCTGCGCTCTCAGTGTGGATATTTTTTCTTCCGGATCGTTTATTTCACAATCGGCAATTCCAGAGTACTCTCATGCTCCGCGTCATGGACCAATGTAATGTGCGCCGTCCTCGCATCCTTAGCCGTTTCCGAGGCCACGACTCCTCCGCCGTTGTAATTCTTTTCTGTGCCGGTCGTGTTCGGGCAATCCACGAATAGGCGCAGACGGCTTCCCTTCGCAATCCGCCTCGAAAAAAATGTGAAGTTGTCGAACACGTATTTCTCCGTTTTCCCTGGCGGCACGAGTTTTTCCTCGCGCAATGACTCCCGATAGCGCGCCCGCATTGTCGCTCCGGTCAGAAAAACGGAATCCCCGCTCGGCAAAATCTCGTAAACATCTGCTTCCAAATCCGTGTCTGGAACATCCATCGACAGCCATACACTCAGTTTCAAGAATCCGCTTACCTCGGTCGCCTCGCCAAAAGGTTGGCTGTGATAGATCGCTCCATTTCCATAAGTATTCATGACCGCGTGCTGCGAAACGATGTACCCCGCGCCATCCCCGCTTTCGGCGTCCCCCGGGCGCGTGTCCATCGGATCGTATGTCCATTTGTCCGTGCTAGCGCCCGCCGCGGCTTTCTCCGCAAGCGTCCCGGACTCGAATACGCTGCCAGCTTTCCCGTTCGACTCCAAATAGAGAGTGCGCGTTTCGTTCGAAATGCTTTCCAAAGTGTCCGCGTACTTCCAGTTCTCTGCCCCCGTTCCCACGACGTAGTAAGCCACGCGCTTCTTCAAAAACTCGGGCTTCTTTCCGCCCTTCATCGTCCAGTCGTACCACTCCGTGTGCAGCTTGTTCAGATCCAAAACGCTCGCTTCTCCAAATTTCAGCCCACCGACGTCCCGTTGAGGCGTTCTCGTCCCCGCATGATCCCACGGGCCAATTATCAAAAAATGTTTCTCCTTCGCCTCCGCCGTTCCGTACTTCATGTGAGCCTTGTAATACGTAAATGCACCGGGCTGGTCGCCATCGTAATGGCCCGTGATCGTCAGAATCGGAATCTGAATGCGCCTGTATTCTTCGGTAGTAGGCACCATCGCGTCGTAATAACCGTCCGGCACGGGATGCTGCACCCACTTCTGAAATACAGCGGCAGGGTTCCCCACAATGCGATCGTACGAATTGAATGCCAGATGCTTATCGTAATATTCTCGCGACTTCGCTCCCCAATACGCGCCGTCGCCGAACAACTTTTCATTCCCCGTGACCCCGGTCGTAAACGTAAGCCACTGCATGTCGTACGGCGCGAAGATGTTGTACTGGAACGGAAAATCCACTCCCGGATGCGCCGCAGCCGCCGGCACAATGGTAGCCAGATGCCGCGGAAATTCCTTCAGCGTCGTCCATTGATCGAATCCCGCATAAGAGCCGCCCCACATCGCCACTTTTCCATCGCAATACGATTGTTTCGCGAGCCATTCGACCACGTCGTAACCATCTCGCCCTTCGTTCACAAACGGCTCGAACGCGCCTCCCGAATTTCCCCGCCCGCGCACGTCCACCAGCGCGTAGACGTACCCATGCTCCGCAAAATACATCGCGCGATCCGTGTAACTGTCGCCGATGTACGGCGTAAACGTGAAGATCACCGGCAATGGCCCCTTCTGCTCGCGCGGCTGAAACACGGTGGCGTTCAGCAAAACCCCGTCGCGCATCGGTATCTTGACCGCCCATTGCATGTCCGGAATCACTACCGGCGGCTCAGCCGTCTCTTGCGCCATGTTTCGCGCCGGCAGCGCGCAGATGCACAGCGCCGCAAACAAAACCATTCGACGTGTGGTTTCATTTCGTTTCATGCAAATCCCTCCGCCGGGGCGCCGGCCATCCTGTTCGAGCACACGCATGGTATCGCGTCAGAGTAGGAATTCCTACAGAATGCAACAAATGTTTCTACGCAAAAAAATGCTCGCGCTCTACGGAGTTGCCGTCGCTGGGCCCGCCGCCACTCGCTTCCGAATCCTCAGCCGCAATACTTTCCTCTGGTTCGCTTCCATCACCTCGAAGCGATAGCCTTCCAAATCCACTTTGTCGCCCGGCGCCGGCACTTTGCCCGAGACCTGACTCAGCAACCCCGCAATCGTCGTAACGGTCTCATCGGCCTTTGCGCCAAAGTTCACGCCCAACAATTCCTCTACGTCTCGAATCGCCATGCTCCCGCGCATGATCAATCCGCCATCCGCTTCGCGCACCACGTCAGGCGCCGGTGGTTTTCCCCCATTCCATCGCTCCCCCACAATCTCTTCCACCAAATCTTCCACCGTCGCAATCCCCGCCACCGATCCATGCTCATCGATAATCACGGCCAGCGGCTGCCCCTTCTGCCTCATTTCGCGCAACAGTTCCGATCCCGCCTTCGTCTCCGGCATGAATAGCACTGGGCGCACCAGTTCCCGCACTTTTCGCTTGGGCAAATCCTGATCCGCGATGTGTAACAGGTCCTGCGCGTGCACCACCCCAAAAATGTCGTCCAGCGTTTTTTCGTACACGGGCATCTTCGAGAACTTCTTCTCGACAAACTTGGCGTGCAGCTCTTCCAGTGTGGCTTCCGCCGCGATCGCCACGATGTCCGGCCGCGGCGTCATCACTTCGCGCACACGCTTGTCGCTGAACTCCACGACTTGTTCGATCAGATCCGCTTGGTCAGCCGCGATAATTCCCTCTTCCTCCGCCGCCTCGACCAGCGCCTCAATCCGCTCTTCCGTGCGCTGTTCCTGAGTCATCTCCGGCTCGTGCTCCGAAATTCGCGCCAGCGATTCCGCGCCTTCGAGAAAAACTCTCACAGGCCAGACCAGCCACATCGCCGCCCGGATCAGCGGCAATAGCGGCAAAAGCCAGCGGCCCGTCGTGCGATACAGCAGCATGTCCGGGATAAAGTGCATCGCAATCACGACTTCCAGCGTCAGAAACACGAAAAATTCGAGCAGGGATTCCCATGTCCCCGACACGAAATAGACCACGCCGCGCGTCGTCTCCAGCACCAGAAACGCCAGCCAGAAGTGCCCCAGGATGCGGAATGTCCGGCCGCCGCTGCGGCGTTTGATTTTCAGCTTGGGCTCGATCTCTGCTTCGAATATTTCCAGATGCTCGTGGACGCGCCCGGTATTCATGCGCCCGAGCTCACGATAGATCAGCGTAAGGTAGGAAAAAATGGGCAGCCCAAAGGCGAGAAGAACCACGCCAGCGGCGTAAACCCATGTATAGGTGTTCATGCCAGCCCGAATCTTCGCCGCATCTTCTGCTCGATGCGGTTCATCTCGCCCCGATCGGTTTCGTGGTCGTAACCCATCAAATGCAAGACGCCATGCAAAATCAGTACGCGCAATTCGTTATTCAAACTTCGCCCATTTTTCTTCGCGTAACGCCGCGCCGTCTCCGGCGCAATCGCAATATCCCCCAAATAACTCTCTGTCGCCCGTGATCCGCGCTTTCGTCGCCTACTCTCTGTGCCCTCTGTGTCCTCAGCCTTCTCCGTGGGAACGTTTTTTCTTTTTCTCGCTCGCCCCTGGCCACCATTTCCCGTCGGAAACGAAAGCACATCCGTAGGCCCTTTCTTCTTTCGAAAGGCCTCATTCATCCGCGCGATCTCCTCATCGCTTACCAAACAAACCGTCACGTCCGAATCACCAAGACCTGCTTCGTCTTCCACCCGCCGCAAAAACGATTCCAGCGGCCGCCTCGCGACGCGCACTGTACGCTGGCGGTTCACAATCATGCCTGCTGGTTTTCTCTCTTCTGTTCTTTTCCGGCCGGTTCGGCGGCGGTTCCCGTCTTGCCGTTGGCCACCCCAGCCCCTGCATTCACGCCACGCTGCGGGTGCGCCATATCGTAGTCTTCATACGCGCGAATGATCTGCTGTACCAGATTGTGCCGCACCACGTCCTTCTCGCCGAACTGCACCACGCCAATTCCCTCGATTTTCCCGCACACTTCCAGCGCCTCGATCAACCCCGACTTTTTCCCTTGCGGCAAATCAATCTGCGTCGTATCCCCGGTGATCACCGCTTTCGAATTGAATCCCAGCCGCGTCAAGAACATCTTCATCTGCTCGCTCGTCGTATTCTGCGCTTCGTCCAGAATTACGAACGAATCGTTCAGCGTGCGCCCGCGCATGAACGCCAGCGGCGCCACCTCGATAATCCCCTTCTCGAGAAATTTCTCGAGCCGGTCCGCGTCCAGCATGTCGTAAAGCGCGTCGTACAATGGCCGCATGTAGGGGTCGATCTTCTGTTGTAGCGTGCCCGGCAAAAATCCCAGCCGCTCGCCCGCTTCCACCGCGGGCCGCGCCAAAATAATTCGGTTCACCTGCTTCGTCAGCAGCGCGCTCACGGCCATCGCCACCGCGATGTACGTCTTCCCCGTTCCTCCCGGCCCGACCCCGAACATCATGTCGTGCTTTTCGATCTCTTCCATGTACCGCTTCTGGCTCGCATTTTTCGGCGTAACCTGTTTCTTGCCAAACGACCGCGTCCTCGCCGGCTCGAACATCCCTCGCGGCGATTCGTGCGGCTCTTCCGTCGCCACGCGCATCAGCGACTTCACTTCCGTGCTCGAAAGCGAGCGCCCGTGCCGCGTCAAGTGGTTGTACTCTTCCACGATTTTCACAGCCTGATCCACACTCTCCTGCTCGCCCTCGATCGTCAGCCGCGTATCGTGCAAATGCGTCCGCACGTGCAGAGAGTCCTCCAGCAATCGCACATTCTCATCGAGCGTGCCGAAGAACGGTTCAATTTTTCCGGATATGTGTACGGTACGTCTCATCCAAGTGGAAGGTCTGCCTGCTAAGGAAGCCGGATGGCCGATGGGATTCCTCCTCGCGATCGGTGACCGTGTAACAGTCAACTCGGGAAGAAACTTCTTACACCCTAACGCACCCCCGCCTCATGGTCAAGCTACGCCCTCGTTACAATCTTGATTTAATGAAGCACCCCGGCAGCTAGCTCCGGCATCTAAACCTTTGTCATTCAGACGTTTCGAGCGTGTTTGCTGTATCCCGATCGTAACCTGTCCTCTGGTACGAACGCGCTATAGACCGGTACTCCCGGCAGCGCGAAGATGCCCCTCGACGCTGACAAAGAACAATAGCTGCTAATTCTAATCACTGAGGGGTGAGTAGAAATCATGAGAAGCAAACTTTGGGTTGTGGGTGCGTTCGCAAGCTTGGCGCTTACCCTGCCTTCTTCGGCTGCGGAGCACAACGGTTCGGGTGTTGCCTCGGCTCCCCTTGCCGCTCGTCGCATGATCGTCTGCCGCGGCGTTCAAAATGTTCCCGTCACCGCCGACGCCGAACAAGCTCTTCCTCTGCGTCTCATCGCTCGCCTGAACTGCGGCGAACAAGTCGCGATCATTTCGGACTCCGAGGGCTATACCGTGCAAGTCAGCACCGCCGACGGCAAGACTGGGTACATCGCGCGAATATATCTCGGCACGGCTCCAGCGGCTCCCGCAAAGTCAGCCCCGGCCCCTCTCCCGGTTGATGCCGCCGACAATACAAGTGGCATCGCCCGCTGGCAATTGGGGGCTCCCGGGACCGACCACTTCTTTAACGGTCGCACGATGGTCGAATCATTGACCGCGAACGGCGTCACCGTACAAGTTTCCTTGCAAGATACGGGCTGGAAAATGCGAGCTACGGTGGCCATCGCCAACGCCAGCGGCGCGCAAGTCCACTACAATCCGTCCAACTTCACGCTCGACGAGCTGACGCCACGCCTGCGCCCGCTCCGCTATCAAAATCCCGAGGATCTCGGCAAAACCAGAACTCATCTTGTGTATTCGACGAGGGCCAGCGCGGTTGCGCCAGCTTCGGCCGTCTATGTCAACGCCACTCCTCAAACGCGTCGAGTCATCATCGCTGCTCCGAACTTTCTTGCGGACCAGGCTCAGACTGATCAGGCCTCCGCGCTCTTCGAGGGAACCCTGGCACCGCACGAAAAATCTGCCGGCTCTGTCTGGTTCGAGCGCGCCAAAAATTCCCAGCAGCTTAACCTGCGCATCTTCGTCGACAACCAAATTTTCGAGTTCCCACTTTCCTTCCCTCAACGCGACTAAACCTGCAGCCACAACCGCTCGCCTTCAGCCGCGGTTTTATTCCTTCTCGATCGCTAGCTTAGCTGTCGGAAGTAATGCTATTGGTGGGAAGGATTACTGTAATAGCCCTGACGCGTGCGGGCCGTTAGCTTATGGTCCGCCATGCGTATCTCCAGATGGTGATACTCGTCTCGCTTCTGGTCCAACGCAGGAGTGAAAGAGATTTCGTAGTACGCCTGCGTATCGGCCACGCACTGTTTCACGTAAGCTGTGATGTCGTTGCCGGTGGTGAGAGCAAGGCCGCCGCTTTGCGTAGCGATTACCTGCAGAGCTAGGTCGCCCCAATCGGCCTGCGTTAGCTTGCTCAGACCCTTCGCGTAGGACTCCCAATGGAAGCTCTGGCCGCCGAAGTCAGCGCTGCCCAGCGGATCGATACTATAGAGAGTAACGCGGCCTTCCCTCAGCAAGGTCGAGATCTTCACGACATTGTCGAAGATCTGTTGTTCTTGCTTTGCGGTCATTTGTTGCTCGACGTTGGGTCCGGAAAGGATCGGCCATCCCGGTGAAATCCACACGATCATCTTGCGCCCAGGACGCGCCGCCTCGTGTGTCGCCAGCCGAAGCAGGGCATCCACCGAAACCTGGAACCGTTCGATAGCGCTATAAACTCCGCCTGACCGGAGAATCGAATGCAAGCCGAGCGTGTACTGGTCCAGCGCCGTACTCAGTGTGTTGCCATCGCTCGAGAAGTTGTCCTGAATCTTGAGCCCGGAATCCGCAAGAAAGGCTAGAGCGATCGGATGAGCAAGGTGTCCACCATCGTCGCGCAGGAATTTATCGATTTCTGAACGTTCGTACGCGATGTTCGCAATACCGGTGTTCACGTCGTCGATAACCAGCACGACCTCGATCGGTGCTTCGCGCTCGTGTACCGCGTGAAACGACTGGATCGTTTGCGGAACCTTATTGTCCAGGACCGTGAAATCCTGCTGCTGCAGACCGTTTACAGGGGGGCCCGACTTCGGAGTCACCACCACGTCGAGATTGATCAGGTCGTTGGCGGGCTGGTTGGCTGCAGGATGATCGGTGGCGCGAGGCGTCGGCAGGCTGGGAGTTTGGGCCGAGCCTGCCGCCGCGAGGACCGCCGAAAAAAAAAGAATAACGCTGAGCCTTCCCTTGATGAACATCACTTCCCTCCCGTAAACATGAACCTACGGCCTCAGCTGTAATCCAATCTGGCCTAGGGTCATCCGCGGCCCTAACCTAATGTGATAGACGCCAGCCAAGCTGACCGAGTTTCAACTCCTACACCCCCGCGAGTTACCTCTACCAACCTGACCGGGATTTCTTACACCAGCGGAGGTGGGAGAGGACTCATTCCGAGAGAGCGCTGGCATGCCGATGAAGAAATACAAGCCGGAGGAAATCGTTGAGCCGGCAAGTGGAATACAATGAGAGCTGACATCACCGATCTCTCGGGAGGAAGACGTCCTACGAATTCGCCAGGAAATCGCGGCTTGCCACAATTTCCTTGGGTTACAAACAGTCGAAGATTCACCCCGGAGTTGGCGCGAAAACCCGGTCCGATCGCCATTGCGCACGGGCCGCAGTGCAGGAGAAAGCCATTGAACTGTCCGCCGGACCCCTGCTGATTTTGGAACGCGCGCTTCCGCGCGATGTGGCAGCTATGGAGGAGAACGGATTTCTGCTGACGATCGTTTGGCAGGGAGGCACGATTAAAGTTTGACCGGACAGTTCGCGGAGACCATATGATCTCGTTTGATCCGGCACACAGAGCCGTCCATTATCCGCCTGATCGCCGATTTCGCGTCTGGATTCGTCCTTCCATCCTGATCGGAATCGGTATCGCGGCACTCTCTGTGGTCGCGGCGTCTTGGATCGAATTCGCCGTGGCCGGGCTGCCTCATGTTCCCGCCGTTCCTCAGATATATCCCAACAACTTCGCAGGACCGCACGGGTTTCCGGTCTGGGTGCGTTACTGTCACTTCTTTAATTTTCTTTTTGTGATGATGCTGATTCGCAGCGGTCTTTCCATCCTGGTGGATCATCCTCGTTTGTATTTCAACGATGGCTGCACTCCGGGAAGCGAATGGATCCGGTTTACACCGCTAAAAGTCCCGCGCGACCGGCTCTGGACCGCGAAAGACGACGCCCGTTATATTTCGCCGTTAATCGGCACTCCGGGCTACCGGCACACAATTGGTCTTGCACGCGTTTGGCACTTCATCGACGTTCACGGCTTCATCCTCACCGGCATTTTCTTCGTCATCATGCTCTTCGACACAGAGCAGTGGCGGCGTATTGTGCCCACTTCGCCCCTCGTCCTCTTGCAGGCTTGGAACACCTGGGTGCACTACGCAACATTCCATCTGCCAGCAGAACCGAACGGGTTTTACGGTTACAACGCATTGCAACAGATCGCCTATTTCACGGTGGTCTTTGTTTTTGGCCCCTTGGCGATTCTTACAGGGATCGCTATGTCGCCCGCCTTGGTGAATCGCTTTCCCTGGTACGCGCGGCTTTTTGGTGGCAGGCAATCAGCCCGATCGATCCACTTTCTAACCATGCTTAGCTTCTTTGCATTCCTCCTCGTACACATCACTCTGATAGTGATGACGGGATTTGCGCGCAATATGAACCACATTGTGCTTGGTACGGATGATCGGGGGCATCTGGGCATGGTTCTGGGGTTTGTGGGCATTGGCGTGGTTGTCCTATCGTGGATCGTGGCGCACTACATCTCGTGGCACCACCCGCGAGGATTGCAGCATGCGCTCAAGTCTGTGACCTATCCGATGCAGCTTCTTACTTTGAATCGCTTGACTCCCCAGCAAAAATATGCCGAAGACGAAATCTCGCCGTACTTCTGGCCCAATGGAAAAATGCCGATTCGCGACGATTGGAAGCACCTGGCGGAAGCGGGTTTCGAGAATTTCCGCCTCAAAGTGGGCGGCCTCGTCGAAAATCCAGTCGAGCTTTCACTTGCCGACCTGGAGCAACTGGATGCGGCCGAACACATCACCATGCATCATTGCATTCAGGGGTGGAGCGGCATCGCGAAGTGGGGCGGCATTCCCATGAAAACTCTCATGGAATTGGTGCAGCCAAAGCCGGAAGCGAAAGTCGTCGCGTTTTTTTCTTTTGGCGAGGCTCTCTATGGCGGTCCTTATTACGACACGCAAAGACTCGAGAATCTGCTGAAGCCGCAATGTCTGCTGGCCTCGCGCATGAACGGGCAACGGCTTCCGCGGGTATATGGAGCGCCCCTTCGGCTGCGAGTCGAGAACCAGCTTGGCTACAAGATGGTCAAATGGATCGAGCGCATCGAATTCATCGAGTCCGAAAAGACACTCGGCAAAGGAGAAGGCGGCAAGAACGAGGACGATGAATATTTCGACCTGCTCCCCAATATTTGATGCCGAAGCTCGATTCAATCGCCCAACCGCGGCAGCACGTAGTTGACAGCTTTCTTTTTCGCCGAGCTCAGGCGAGGTCGAAGCGATCGTGGTTCATCACTTTGTTCCACGCCCCCACGAAGTCTTTCACGAACTTCTCCTTCGAATCCGCGCACGCATAGACTTCCGCGAGAGCGCGCAGTTGGGAATTCGAACCGAAGATCAGGTCCACACGCGTGCCGGTCCACTTGACTTCGTTCGTCTTCCGGTCTCGCCCCTCATATACGCCTTCCGCACCGGCCGCTGGCTGCCATTGCGTGCCCATGTCGAGCAAGTTGACGAAGAAATCGTTCGTCAGTGTCTCCGGCCGCTTGGTAAAGACGCCATGCGTCGACTTTCCTGCATTTGCTCCCAGGACGCGCAGGCCACCGACGAGAACCGTCATCTCCGGAGCTGTCAGCTTCAGCAATTGCGCCCGATCGACCAATAGCTCCTCAGCCGATAGGCGTGGCTTTCCATGGACGTAGTTGCGGAACCCATCCGCCTTCGGTTCGAGCGGCGCGAAGGAATCGACGTCGGTTTGCTCTTGTGACGCATCCATGCGCCCCGGCGTGAAGGGGATTTCCACGTTGTACCCCGCGGCCTTTGCGGCTTGCTCGATCGCCGCGTCACCGCCGAGAACAATCAGGTCCGCCAGCGAAACCCTTTTCCCGCCGCTCTGTGAAGCGTTGAACTCCTTCTGGATCTCTCCAAGCTTCTGCAGAATCTTCGCCAGCTGTGCCGGCTGGTTCACTTCCCAGTCTTTTTGCGGCGCCAGGCGAACGCGCGCGCCGTTCGCTCCACCGCGCTTGTCAGAGCCGCGGAAAGTCGATGCGGAAGCCCAAGCCGTCGACACCAGCTCGGATACGGGCAGCCCGGACGCGAGGATTTTCGTCTTCAGAGCGGCAATATCCTGCGCCCCGATCACCGGATGATTCAAAGCGGGGATCGGATCTTGCCATGGCAGCGTCTCTTTCGGAACGAGTGGGCCGAGATAACGCGCGATCGGGCCCATATCACGGTGCGTCAGCTTGAACCACGCCCGCGCAAACGCATCCGCGAACTGATCCGGATTCTCGTAGAAACGCCGCGAGATCTTCTCGTAAGCAGGGTCGAGCCGCAGCGCGAGGTCGGTGGTTAGCATGGATGGCGCGTGGCGCTTTGACGGATCGTGCGCATCGGGCACCGTACCAGCGCCTGCGCCATTCTTCGGTCCCCACTGATGCGCACCGGCCGGGCTCTTGGTCAGTTCCCAGTCGTAGCCGAACAGGTTCTCGAAGAAGCCATTGCTCCATTTTGTCGGCGTGTTGCTCCAAGTGACTTCCAGCCCGCTACCGATTGCGTCGCCACCCTTGCCTGAGCGAAACTTGCCCTTCCATCCCAGGCCTTGCTCTTCGATGCTGGCGGATTCCGGCTCTGCGCCCACCAGTGCCGCATCGCCGGCACCGTGAGTCTTGCCGAAGCTGTGCCCGCCAGCAATCAGCGCAACCGTTTCTTCGTCGTTCATCGCCATCCGGAGGAACGTTTCGCGAATATCCTTGGCCGCCGCGATGGGATCCGGCTTGCCGTTCGGCCCTTCAGGATTCACGTAGATCAGACCCATTTGCACGGCCGCGAGCGGATTCTGAAGCTCACGGTCGCCGCTGTAACGCTCGTCGCCCAGCCACTTGGCTTCCGGGCCCCAGTTGACGTCCTCTTCGGGCTCCCACACATCCGCGCGCCCGCCGCCAAAACCGAATGTCTTGAAGCCCATCGACTCCAGGGCCACATTGCCCGCGAGAACGATCAGGTCGGCCCACGAGATCTTCCGGCCGTATTTCTGTTTGATCGGCCAGAGCAGCCGCCGCGCTTTGTCGAGGTTCACGTTGTCCGGCCAACTGCTCAGCGGCGCGAAGCGCTGCTGGCCAGCTCCGGCACCCCCGCGGCCGTCGCCGATGCGGTACGTGCCGGCGCTGTGCCATGCCATTCGAATAAACAGTCCACCGTAGTGGCCAAAGTCGGCCGGCCACCAATCCTGCGAGTCCGTCATCAAGGCATGCAGGTCGTTGATCACGGCCTGTAGGTCGAGACTCTTGAACTCCTTGGCATAGTCGAACTCCTTGCCCATCGGATTCGTCAGCGGGGAATGCTGGCGAAGAATCTGGAGGCCTAGCTGCTTCGGCCACCAGTCGCGGTTCGTGCGTGCGGCAGTTCCGTTAGAAAACGGGCACTTGGATTCCGTTGGCGCCCCCGCTGAAGTTACAAGTTCCTTGTCCATGCTTTCACCTTCCTTTGAATGAGCCAAAAACTGATACGAACTTCAAAATCATTCCCGGTTCCCCATCCGTGCAACCACCGCCGCGCTTGCTCACGCGCCTTCGAATACTAACGGGAAGCGCGCCGCGGAGCGCACTTCGTGCACAGCCCGCGGAAAATGAGTTCGCATTCGCGAAGAATCCGCTTACCGAGAGCGCGCGCGGCAGGCCTGGGCACGTCGTACCACTCGAGGTCTTCGACATTGCCGCAACGGTCGCAGAGGAAGTGGTGATGCCGCACGCCTTTGGCATCGAATCGCGCGGCGCGGCCCTCGACGGCCACTTCACGCACCAATCCCGCCTCCACCAAGTCCCGCAAATTGTTGTAAGTCGTAGCCCTGGATGAGCGCGGATCCATGCGATTCACGGCTTCCAGGATTTCCGCAGCCGTGGGATGGCTGTTGTCCTCCATCAAGTACGCCATCACGGCATAGCGCTGCGGCGTGCACCGCATCCCGCTCCCGTCGAAGGCCCGTTTAATCGCCTTGGCGTCCATCAAGCGTTTAGACTATGTCTAATGTGAGATTTAGTCAAGACGCGTGGTTTTTGATTGCTGCAGCGAGCAGAAAAACTGGGGGATGTGGATGGTGCTGTGCTGACAGAGTATTAACGCTAACGCAAAGTACCATTGAGCCGAAAGCATTGGGGAGGGATTCTGAACCTTCAAAGGGCAATTCAAATCTGAAACGAGGAGAACAAGAATGAAGTCAGTCGTTAGGGCCGCAATGCTCGTAGCATTTGGCGTGTTCGCACCCGTGGCGTTTGCTCAAGCACCAGCGGGAGCGGGGACGAAAGACGCGGGGCAACCTGCCGTTGTTCCCGTGGCTGCTCCTGTAGGAGACCACAGCAAGCCTCCGCGTGTGTATCTGGATTCGGTGAGCAAGGGCAGCAATAGGAACTCCGACCGAGACCAGTCTATGGAAATGAGTAAGGACATTCTCAAGACCTGCCCCGATCTGGTAATCACCATCAATCAACAGGCGGCGGATTATACGATTCGCCTGAACCACATCGAGCATGGACTGATAGTCCGCGACAACCAGATTCAGGTCTTCAACAAGGACGGAGACTTGATGCAGAACAAGGAAGGCGGCAGCATCAAGGGAAACGTGAAGCAGGTTTGCCAACTGATTCACCAAGATTGGGCTAGATAGTCAACCTCCGCGATTGCCAGTCGAAGAGGCGAAAAGCTCACCTTCTCCGGCCAGCTTTTGATTCATTGAGGAACTGATTAGAACTTGAGTACGTCACCAGCGTGGTACCCAATTCGTACCGTGTCGGATCGAGAACACGAAGCCATCCTTAGCTTGCTCCGATGTTAGCCTGTAATTGTGGGGGTGAATCGAATCATGCAAGACAAGAAGCCCGTGCTCACGTTCATTCTAGGCATCATCGTGGCGGGATTGGTTGCGACTGGCATCTATTTCTGGACTCAGACGACAGCAGCTAGGACGCCTTCCGCGTCAACAACGGCGCGATCCGTTCCTGCCTCTGCTCCGGCTGCTCCTGCATTCATCCCGATGACCAAGAGTCTGGTTAGCGGACAGCTTATCGTCCGGGCGAATTCGGACGTGCGCTACAAGCTTGAGATAGACACCGACAAGATGCGCAACCCGGTCGTGTCAGGTTCCTTTAGGGCAAACGGCGGAAGAGGAAACGATATTGACGTTTTCCTAGCTGACGAAGATAGTTTCGTGAACTTGATAAACGGGCACAAAGCTCCCATGCTCTACAACAGCCGCAAAGAGACCATCGGAAAGCTCAATGTGCCGATTACGAAATCTGGCACTTACTATCTTTGTTTCAACAATCATTTTTCGTCAGTTACCCCGAAACAGGTTTTCGCTGACGTGACGCTGACGTATGAGGCGCAATCCCCAGCACCGAACAATCCGTAGACTAGCGAATCTGGCGGGTGGCCGTGCCGAAGTGTAAAGGATGTCCCGAGATCATCTGTAAAGGATGTCATTGGCCTGAACAGATTCGACAGCTTGGGTGGCCGCATCCACTCGCTCTTCCCACCAGCTCTTGCCGTAAACATTCTGGGTCACGTCGATATTCGCGTGACCCATGTTGTCCCGCACAATCTCCAGCCCTGCGCGTTCGTCCAGCCTACGGCTGGAATGCATGGTGCGAAGCTCCCAAAATACCCTTTAACGCTCGAATCGGCCGCATCCGAACCTCTGCAAAGAGTGGCTGCAAGCATTCCCGTGCAAAATGGACTGGGGGTGTGTACGTGCGAAATCTGCCATCGAGGCGCCTAGGCGTCCGTCTGTGGGGGTCAAAAGATAGGCATGAATGTCGCCCGTATGCGGCCCGGAGACTACCGTGGCCATACCCGAGATTTGCCCGCGATCATTGATATTGCTAGCCGAGATTATGAAGAGGCCGGAATCTTCGGGAATGAGCGTGTTAAGGTCCGTTGTCACGTTATCCTGCCAGATGAAGCCGTGGAACCAGTCGAACTTCGAGTCAAAATCGTTTCCCACCACTTGGCCCCGGTTGTTGATGCCGGTGGCGAAGGCGGCAAAATCTCCCGGCAGAAGGTCGATCTTTGTGACTGCGCCGTCTGCGCCATCCAGCCAAGCCGCGGCATAGAAGGTTGAGCCGTCAGCAGTGCCGACTTGCCCGGCGATTTGGCCCGCGTTGTTAATAACGTAAGCGAAATTGGAACCTGCACCTCCGAGATCCTGAAGCACGGAGACAGTGTTGTCTTTCCACATTACGGCGTGCGTCGCTGCGACGCAGTTTCCCGAGTAGCCTACGGCTTGGCCTCGATCGTTAATCCCGAATCCCTCACCGTCTACATCGTTACCCACCAAAGGAAGGGCTTCGGCGGTGCCTCTTTCCCACAACGCCGCCAGCGCAGTCCGATTGTTGGTTATGCCGGCTGGGCATGTGGAGTCCACGTTACCGTCTTCGGCAAATCCGACGACTTCTCCGCGGTTATTGATGGCGCTGGCCTGCCCGTTATTTCCACCGAGCGTCGGAAGAGCGCTCATGTGGCCGACTCGCCAAAGAAACGGAACGCACGTAAGGTGTGTGCCAAAGCCGCAAATGTCTTCGCCGTTCGGATCTGGAGCAGCTGTTTCGGACATACCAACGGCTTCCCCAAGATCATTGATCCCGCCCCAGTTAATCCAACTGTTGCCGTTGGGTTTTCCAAGCGTGCCCAAGTCGATGTTGAATCCGTAGATGCTGATCACCGCGCGGCCCCTGGAAACTGTCGTGGATGTACTATTCTCAGGAGGGGCCACGGTCCCATCCATGTTCTCCGCCCAGCCCTGACTATTGAGGCCCATAGCCATGCTGAAGTTGTCCTTGCTGTTGTTGATGCCCAAATCGGTAATTTTGTAGCTCTGTTGAGCGAACGCACTGCTGAAGCTACCCAAAACAATCGTCGCAACTCCGGGTATCCAGAAATTCCGCAACCGTCTTAACGTATCCATCTCGCTTTTTCCTCCCATGAAAGTCACCGTGGCGAGCTGACTCGCCGATCTACGTCACGTCCCACCCGGCGTTCCAGCAGTTCAGAGCAGGGCTGCTACACAACTCCCCAAAAATTCCTGCTGAGTGATCACTGACAAAGCATGTGGTGGTCCACGTTTGTAACGATTACGTGGCGCAACAGGCCGGCCCTTTCAGGGATCGAAGACGGGTGGCGGATTAACAATTTCATGGGACGACTCCAGAGCGACCGGTTCGGCTGTTTCTCCAACTTTTCATACACACATCGGCGAGCGGATACGGCATTCGAGAGAGCCAAGTCACCACGAATTAAGCCTTTCGATTGAATTTCAAATGATTTAACATACATACCGGTTGGTATGTTCATTGCGAGAGGAAGCGAATGGTCCGCCACTCAGTGCGTACACGGGAACGGTTGGTGCAAGCGGCTTTCTGCGAGGTCCACAGATCAGGCTTCCAGAGCGCCAGCATCGATGCGATTCTCGCCGCCACCAACGTCACCAAGGGAGCGCTTTATTACCACTTCGAAAGCAAGGAAGCCCTCGGCCATGCCGTCGTCGAAGAGAAAATCGCAAAACTCACACGCGACAGGTGGTTGCGTCCTATGCAGAGCGAGGGGGACCCCATTGACATTTTGATCGGCGTTGTCCGGCACATACCAGCCAGTTCCCAAGACGTTCGAGCCGGTTGTCCGCTGCTCCTTTTGTCGCAGGAGATGTCGCCGCTGGACGAGCAATTTCGCAAGCGATTGGAGCGGATATTCCTTGACTGGCAAGAAGGAATAGCAACGCTTCTGCGCAAAGGGAAGTCCCAAGGGACAGTTCGCAGCGACCTGAACCCGGCCGACGCTGCCAGCTTTCTGGTCGCCACGGTCGAGGGCTACGGGACGCTAGCAAAGAATGCGCAAGATCCGAAGGTGTGGAAAGCGGGAATCAAAAATATCGTGGGATGGCTGCGGTCTCTTCGCGCGCCGGGCAACCGCAACCGCGGCTGATCCGGTGATGCTGAATCCGCAATTCAAAGGCGCTCAACCATTCGACGTGTTTGTCGTTCCCGCGGGCTGGTGGTCAGAGGGATTCGCTGCTCCGGTTATGTGGACCATTACATCGAGAGGCAGCGCACTCGTCCATCTCACTTCGGGTACCAGGAAGTCGAAACAAGAGAGCAAGAGGTTCCATCATGAGCGTCCGCGAAATTCAGGATCAGAAGGCCATTGCACGTGAGATGTTTCTTCAACAAGCTGCTCACGCTAATGCGGACGTTTCGGCTAGCCCACTGCGGGGAGCTACGATTTGCTCCGCCAAGAGTAGACAGGATTACACTCTTGAACCGACAGTGGACGAGTTCTGCGAACCTGCGGATACATCATTGCTTCCGGTAATCCGAGGCGATGCTGCAAACCTCTTGCGAGTCTTGCGGCAGTTGGAGGTTATAGCAAAACGACAGGCGCCACGAATCGCGTTCAAGGCAAAGGGCAGCATCCTACTCTTGGATTTAGCCGACATTTTGGCCGTGCAAGCCGAAGGTAATTACGTTTCGTTGCAACACCTACCTAATCCCTATTTGGTGCACGAGTCCCTCTCGTCCATTGCGGAAAAGCTCAAACCCTACGGTTTTGTTCGCATTCACCGCTCGGTCGTCGTGAATATTTCGGCCGTGGAGGAGATCCAGCCTTTACCGACGGGGGAATACATGCTGCGTGTAAAAGGTGGGAAAGAATACTCGGTAACGCGTACATACAAACACAGCCTCAGAGATTTGGCTCAACTGTGGGTAGGCTCAGAGCGGCTTTGCGGCTAACAGGCAGCAAGAGGTTTTACCTCGTTCTTCCGTCGTAGCATTCCCGACCGTTCCTACGAAAAGTCAGCCCGTAAACAGCGCGGCAGATTGAAAACGCAAGCAGCAAATCTTGGTGGGTCGCCCGGAGACAGCTTCCGTTCATCTTCTACTCGCATTACAAAGAGCGCGGAGGGTGCCCCAGGTTCGCTTTTTGAACCTGGGTCTTGGGGTTGTTTCCTCTCTTCTTGAAGTTTGCAGCGGCCCTTTCTAATTTCCGAATGCTTCATCTTTTGCGATCTTGCTCTTCGCAAACAATGCGTCTTTCCTTCCCGAATCCCTTTGCCCGGCGGGTGGCACGGACTTAGTTTTGAGTAATTCCTTCATATGTGAACTCGATCAGATCCCGACAGCTCATCTCAGTCGATCCTCAAAAATACGCGGAGGGTGCCCCAGGTTCGTTTTTTGAACCTGGGTCTTGGGTTGGCGGGTGGCACGGACTTAGTTTTGAGTAATTCCTTCATATGTGAACTCGATCAGAGCCCGACCGCTTATCTCGATCGATCCTCAAAAATACAAGGAGGGTGCCCCAGGTTCGCTTTTTGAACCTGGGTCTTGGGGTTGCCTTAGGGTTGGCGGGTGGCACGGACTTAGTTTTGAGTAATTCCTTCATATGTGAACTCGATCAGATCCCGACAGCTCATCTCAGTCGATCCTCAAAAATACGCGGAGGGTGCCCCAGGTTCGTTTTTTGAACCTGGGTCTTGGGGCTGCTTTCTCCTTCTCACTCCTCCACATCGATCGCCACGAGTCCCGCCTCTCCTCCCCAGTAAAATCCCCAACTGCTCCATACCCAAGCCCTCGGATGTTTCACCAATCCCCGAATCACCGGATTCGCGTGCATATAATTCAACTTCTCGTTCTTCTTTCCTTTGCTGTATACATTAAAATCGTAAAACCGTGCCCCAGCGCGAACGGCTTGGGGTTGCATTGGCGGGTGGCACGGACTTAGTTTTGAGTAATTCCTTCATATGTGAACTCGATCAGATCCCGACAGCTTATCTCGATCGATCCTCAAAAATACAAGGAGGGTGCCCCAGGTTCGCTTTTTGAACCTGGGTCTTGGGTTGCCTTAGGGTTGCTTTCCCTTCTCACTCCTCCACATCGATCGCCACGAGTCCCGCCTCTCCTCCCCAGTAAAATCCCCAACTGCTCCATGCCCAAGCCCTCGGATGTTTCACCAATCCCCGAATCACCGGATTCGCGTGCATATAATTCAACTTCTCGTTCTTCTTTCCTTTGCTGTATACATTAAAATCGTAAAACCGCGCCTGCCAAAACGCGCGCAACGGCTCGTCCCCCATTTCCGCAAATGGCAGTCGCATCTGCCCTTCACACACCCGCCTCCCGCGCTTCCGCAGTTTCCGCGCTACACGCAGCTTCAACTTCTGCATCACCATCGAGGGTGTTCCCTCCTTCGGCTCGCTCATCAAGAGATGCACATGCTCTGGCATGACCACATAGCCAAGCAGATGAAATCCCAATTCGTCGCGCACTCTCCCCAACTCTTTCACGAAGAGATTCCGCGCGCGTACCGTCTTCAACAGCGGCAGCCGCCGATAGCAACTGAACGTAATAAAGTGCAGGTGACCTTTGCCGTAGTAGCGCCTCAGTCCCGCTGGCATCGCAAACTCCAAACCAAAGCGAACTCAACTCCAAGACCCAGGTTCAAAAAACGAACCTGGGGCACCCTCCGCCTCTCTATACTTTCCAGGAAAGTGGTGCAGTGATATTCTCTCCATGATGGGCACGCTCACAAGTACAAATTCCCCACCTTCGGGCCACCCGCCGTTCATCAAGTACCACGAAGATAGTGGCAGTAGAGTTTCCACTTATCGATTCAAGACCACGATGGCGGAGGAAGCCCAAATTGCCGCACGAATTAGGAAATTAGGTGATCCTCGTGGTTTTAACTGTGCCATAAGTGTCAGCTCGGCTCTACAGGGAATCGGACCATTTAGAAATCTAAAGGAAACCAGATGGCCTGGCAATCTGGCGAGCCAGTTAGAAAAAATAAAAAGCGATTTTTTCATGGAAGAGCAATTGAGGATTATCCAGGAAAATCTAATGCCCAAGCCACCGATTCTTTACTATACTCATTAGATTATTTAAGTATGTATATTTCTAATCGTTCGGAGAAATCTGAGAAAGCAAGTCTGCTGCCGCACGACTCTATGCGCGCGTTGTGCGTAACAGTGTCGTCTTGTTTGCTCGCACAGGGCCTCGTGGACATGTCAAACATCGGAGCCGTTCTCAAAGACAGGTACTACAAATTCGAAATGATTTTTCTATTGTTTTGCGTTTTGATCCTCTTATTTCTACGGTGGCTATCCCGAAAAACCGACACAGTGTTGTTCGTGGTGCGTCTGGGACTGGCCTGCGTTGGTGGTTATGTCAGCGGTCTCTCGGCATTTGTTTTTCTCCCACTGTTTAGTAGTCACGGTTGGCAACGGTTTGCTACCCTGCCGCGAAATTCTGGCGAACTCGTCGGTTTGCTCCTCTCACCGCTCTTGACTCTCAGTTGGCTCGTCGCCCTCCTAGCATGGCTAGTAGCTTGGGTAGTTTGGAGAAAATGGTCCAACAGCTTCGCGGGCATTTGTGTTTCAATGACTGCATTGGGACTTCTTTTGCTCTGCCATAGATTCAGCTTGGTGGGCCACTTTATTTGGCCAATCAAGTAGTGGACTGGGAGCATCTTCAGGCAAGAATCTAAACGAGGTGGTATTGATCTGGCGGGTGGCCCCGACGTAACGTGGTGAGATAAAACGGGGTGCCCCACACGTCGGTTTTACGTGTGGGGCTTTTGGTTTTGACTTTGTTTTTGATTTTGCCGGTTTGTCTTCTTTCGTTTCTCTCTGTAACGAGTTCTCATCGATTTTCAGTCCATGAAATCGATGGACACCAATCCACGCTCCCCTTTTTCGTATGACAAAAAACTGCTCCACGCCCACTCACCGGATTTCTTACCAGTCCTCGCTTCACCGGATTAGCGTGCACATATTCGAGTTTCTCTCGAATCTTCCTGGCGCTATACACATTAAAATCGTAAAACCGAGGCTGCCAAAAGCGCGGTAACCTTGCGTCACCGTCCTTAAATGCCAAGCGCATTTGCTCTGTTGCCACGCGGCGTTTCCGTTTTCTCAAATCGCGCGAAATGCGCTGCTTCAACACTTTCAGCACCAGCGACGGCGTACACTTTGCCGATTCGCTGATCAGCAGGTGCACATGCTCGGGCATCACCACATACCCAATCAGGCGAAACCGATAGCGCTCTCGAACTTTTGCCAGCGCCGCAACGAATGCATTCCTGGCCCGCGCCGTTCCCAAAAGCGGCAACCGCCGGTAGCAGCTAAACGTCAGAAAATGAAGATGGCCCTGTCCGTAGTAGCGTTGAAGAGGATTATGCATAGGCTAGGGAGAATGCCCACTGAAGAAAAACCCGCACCCTTAGACCCGAAGGGTGCGGCACCCCTTTGTCACCCTCGGCTAATTGCAGAAGTGGTATGCTCTCTCGGTGCCCGAACGTCAAGAAAAAACAGGAGCCCTCTATGCTCCACCCGCCGGCTTCAATCCGAACAAGGTGAATTCGTGCGTTGCTAAGGGACTAAAAGAAACAGGGTTATCCATTGGGCTGGACGTGGTTGGAGCCATTCCGGGTCTTGGCAATATGCTTTCGGCAGGAGCCGGAACTGCCCGCGCAATTAACGACGTTGTCGCATACGGCGGTGGAGCTGCTGGAATTGCTACTTCAGTGTCCGATCAGACCCCCTTCGGGACATTGTCGGCCTCTGGAGGCGTTGGCCTTGCACTTGCAGATTTGTCTTTAGGAGGAACCAAAGCCATACCTCTCGTAGGCAATGTCCTTTCTGGGACCACAGGAATATATGACATTTTCCGCTTCAACGAGGTAGTTCAGGCGTGCACCGCAGCGCCCTAAACTCCTGAGTAACCGGCAAATCGCCGGAATCGGTATTGGGAGGAACCTTCCGGTTTCCGACTTGTCGGGACTTTGCCACAGAATTTGGCTATCAGCATTAAGATGATTGTTGACGGAGGTTTTGTCCTGACGTGAAAGAGTGTCCGCACTGTAAATTGGAAAACCCTGATAGCGCCGAACACTGCGACTGCGGCTATGACTTCGCGAGCGGCTCGATGCGATCATCCGGAGAACTAGGCATATTTGATGACGATGGTCCCAAGAAAAAGGAGCCGACAGATTACACGGGCCTCGTTATTGTGGCAATGCTGTTACCTGTGTTTGCGGTTTATTCTATCTCGGTAACGCGGATATAGGACTGACAGCTATGATTGTTTTGGGAATGATAATGTGTGCCGTCAGGATCCGCTGGAATCTGAGGAAACATATCTGGTTTTGGGCGACCATTGTCTTCATTTTGGCGCTTCATGTTCCATTATTTTTTATCGTTCGATGGCCTCTCGGAAAAGGACCCACGCTCGCATATACAGCGCCATTCGGAATTGCGGATTTTTTTGTTATCCTCGGCGCGTTAGCACTCGCAGAAAAGCTCTTCTCGAAAGATTCCTCCTCGTAGGGCGTGTGGGCGACCCTAAGCGTCAACCTGATTTTGACTTAGCTTTTTTCTGGGGTGGGCGGGTGGGGCACCCTAAATTCGCCGAAACGATTTTGGATTTGTCTTTGCTTGTCGGGGTGCCGCATCCCTTGTGATTTTCAAGGGTGCGGGTTTTGACCTTTCCTGTCCATCTCACCCCGAATTGACCATCCGCAACCCACTGGCTTGTAACGACTTATAATTATTACTTGACAATAGACCCGTCTATGTTACTATTAGTACTGTTTCATCGCGGAGGAGAAAGGAGTCACCGCCTTGCCTCCGCTACTCGTGCGCCCCTGTAACCCCCACCGTCCGCCCCCCTCTAACGGCTGTCATCCTGAGCGTAGCGAAGGATCTGCTTTTCTCCAATTCGGCCGACGCCTCAACGCAATTCGCACGCGGTCCTCAACACTCCGCGCTCCAGCCGCCAGCATCCCGGAACCGAGCCGAAACTCTTCGATCTTTGCCCCGCCTGTAACCCCTGTAGATGCAACACTTACACAATCGCCCGTAAACGCTGATTCTAAACAACTTATAGAAACTTTAAGTCCTTTAGATGCAATGTTTACAAAAAACAGGGGAGGGGTACCTTCCGCCTCTCCCTCCTCGTCTCGCGTCCCCGCGCGGTTCGTTACACGCAGGAATTCCCGCAACTCCAATCTCCTCATGCGTTTACTTCATAACTTGCGGACACCCCCGGGGTGGGGGCCACGATTCACCACTCGCTACCCACTGCTCACTCTCTTATCAATCCGCAGGCGCCGCCCGAGTCTTCGCCCATTCCCGGATGGACTCCACTTCTTCGGCCCTCGTGACGCTCAGCGGCTGCGTCGCGTGTATCTCCGCCAGCAGAATCTCCGTCGTAAGTTGCTGCTTCTGCGAAAACGCCGTATACAGCCCCGCGATAATCGCCTGCTCGATTTCCGCTCCGGAGAATCCGTCGCTTCCCGCTGCGAGCTTCGCCAAATCAAAAGTCCCCGCGTCGCGGCCGCGCTTCCTCAAGTGCAATGCAAAGAGCGCCGCGCGCACCTCGCCATTCGGCAAATCCACAAAGAAAATTTCATCAAATCTTCCCTTGCGCATCATCTCCGGCGGCAACACTGTAATGTTATTCGACGTGGCCGCCAGAAATACGCCGCTCTCTCGATCCTGCATCCACGTCAACAGTGTCGCCAGCAGCCGCTGCGACAACCCCGCGTCCGCATCTCCGCTCGAACCCGCCGACGCGAACGCTTTCTCGATCTCATCGATCCACAGCACCATCGGCGCGAGCTTCTGCGCCAGCTCCAGCGCCTTGTGCAACTTTTTCTCGCTCTCGCCCACGAACTTGTCGTACAACGCGCCCGCATCCAGCCGCGCCAGTTCAAATCCCCACTCGCCCGCCACGGCGCGCGCCGCGAGACTCTTACCGCAACCTTGCACCCCGGTGATCAAGATCCCCTTTGGCGGCACCAACCCAAATCGCTGCCCTTCCGGCGTCAAAGCGCTTTTTCGTTTCGCGATCCATTCGCGCAAGCGCTTCAGTCCCGACACGTCGCCAAAAGACGTATCCCGCCGCACCGTCTCAATCAAACCTTCGGTACGCAGCGCCTGCCGCTTGGCGTCCAGCACGTCATCGAGCAGGCCCGCGTCGGCGCACCCTCTTGCAAGAATGCACATACGCAGCGCGCGCATCGCTTCTTCCTCGGAGAGTCCACCGAGATTCTTCGCGACCTGTGTCACCCCCGCGAGGTCCAGACTCACAGGAATTCGCTGCTCTCGATTTACGTCCGCGAGCACGCTTTTCACGCCTGGCAGCAACTCTTCCGCCGTGGGCAAGCCCAACTCAAACGGCACCGCTTCGGACTCCAGCTCCGCCGGCAGGTGCAGCGCGGGTTCCAAGATCACAATCGCTCGCCGTACCGTGCGGAATTTTTCCGCCAGATCCCGCAGCCGTCGGCAAATTCGATCGTTGTCGCAGTACCGCGCAAAATCCTTCAGCAAAAAGATGGTGTCGCCTTGAATCAGCGGAATATTCGCCAGACCCTGTTCGGGCTGCTCGGTGTTGTAAATGGGCGCGCCGCGGTATTTCGCCAGGCCTGTTGTGACGCTCCATTCATACAGCGGCACGCCCAATTCCCTCGCCACGTCCAGCAACAATTCCTCGAACCGCTCTTCTTCGGGTGTCTCGACGGTGATAATCGGGTGCCGCGAATTGATGAGCAGCCGCAACTCGTCGTGCTTGTTGGGCTTCGCGGTTGCTCCCGCTGCGTTTCCGTGCGCACTCGCCGCGCTTGGCCCCATCGTTCTTGCACCCGCGAGAGTGGACGCCACCGCCGCCGGCAAACTGGACGGCCCTTTCAGCTCGTTTGACAAAGCCTCGTGCCTCGTTTAACGTTAGAAGTTTGAGCGATACCTAAAAGGAGCAATAGATGGCCCAGGGACAGGCTACCAAAATCAAGAAGAAGAAAAAGTCGGTTTTAAAGCGCGCGGCGCAAGCTCGTCAACGTGCCGACGTAAATCGCGCCAACCGCACCCGGGTCCGCACTTTGATGCGCCGCTTGCGCACCGCCATCACGGCCGCAGACGCCACGGCGGCGGGCAATCTCCTCAACCCGACGATGTCCGCGATCGACCAAGCCATCACGAAAGGCGTACTGCACGAAAACACCGGCAACCGCTACAAGTCGCGGCTGTCCGTGGCCTTCAACGGCCTCAAAACTAAAACCGCGAAGTAAGGAAAGCCGCGAAGTAAAGAAGGCCGCGAAGTAAAGAAGGCCGCGAAGTAAAGAAGGCCGCGAAGTAAGATTCAAAACCGAAGTTGATTTTCTGTAGGGGCGGGCCTCGGCCCGCCTTTCTTTCTTGTAGCTCGATGGATGTTCGCCACGCCCGCCGCGGCATGAACATTTCCGTTCGCCGCGCAGTCACGCTTCTGTAAAGAAACAGCGATTAAGTTTTTGTGGCTGCTGCCTTAGCCGCGCCGCCTGTCGTCAACTCGGTCACCAAGAATTCCATGATTGCGCGCGCGTCCTCGCCGCCCCGTTTGAGCCGGTCATCCGCTCTCTGGAGAACGCCCAAGCCAGCGAGCAATTGCGCCCTGGGAATCTTGCGCGAGGCTTGCAGAGCAAGCTCCGCTTGCTCAGGACGCATCCCCAACGCACGGGCCGCTTGCCAACCATTTGTCGCGCCTTTTACTTCGCTGGCTTCGATCAGCTTGCGATACATCCACGTCATGGCTCCCAGCATCGGCAAAGGCTCCTCGCCGTCGCGCAGCAAACGATCCAAAAACTCGAGCGCTTTCGCAGACTTTCCGGCCGCCAGCAGATCGGCCAATTCCCAAACTGTGGTCGTCTTCTCGGAAATCACCATCGAGCTGACGTCATTCCTGCTGATGAACTTCTTATCTCCCGCGTGCGTGGTGAGTTTTTCGATTTCCGTCTTCAGACGCATCAAATCCGCTGCCACGAATTCCGCCAAATCTTCGGCTGCGCCCTTCTCGAACTCGACGCCTTGTTCCTTGGCAAGAGCTCTCGCCAAAGCCACCGCCGCTGCGAGGCGCTCCCCCACGTTTTCGCCCAGGCCGCAGCCGACCACCAGCGTCTTCTCCGCCAGCAGCTTTCCGAGTTTCATGCGTTGATCGAGCGAAGCCGCTTCCACAATAAACATCGTGAATGGTGCGGGATTATCGAGATAAGCGCCGAGCTGCGCCACGGCCTCGTCGCGATTTTTCTCTCCGAGCTTTTCGATGGCTCCGGCGTCTTCAAGGAAAACAACCTGCAGCGGAGAAAGCATGGCCATTGTTTGCGCCTGATCCAGGGCCGCCTGCGTCTCGCCCCGGCTCGCGGAATAACGCGAAACCGCCCAGGTCCGCGCCGCTTCCGGCACGAATTTTTCGATTAGCTGCGCGCGGCAGGCATCCCGCAGATAGGGTTCTTCGCCGAGGAGCAGCACGGCAGGAATGGCTTTTCCTTTTTCAAGCCGAGCTAGCAACTCTACCGGTGAAACCTGGGCCATGCGCGAAACACTCCTAATAGTTCTCGATGATCGCGGCGACCAAACGCTGCGCAAAATCCTGCGCCAGCCGGTCCAGCGCCGGATCCTGCTCTTCGAAAAAGCTCTTCAAATCGGTCGAAATCTCATACTGGTTGCGGAACACGAAATTATCGGTGTGATAGAGAATTTTCTGCGTGGCGCTCTCAGTGAAAGTCACTTCGCATTTCACGGTCACGAGCATGGTCGTCGCGCGCCCCGTCGTGGTGTCAAACAGAAGCGGCACGGCCTCCAGACTCAACACCTTCCCTCGAAGGACCGCATCTCCGTCTTCGGGATTCGAGACCACTTTGTAGGAAGTCTTGGCCAAAAATTCGTGCACCGTGGCGGCCGTCAGCTTTTGCTCGAGCCGGTAGCTCGTGGTTTTGTTCTCGAGCGCGGGAACGGCAATCACCTGGATGCTCTTCGGCAACGTCGAGCTATGCCCTGCAACGTGATAGCCGCACCCAGAAAGCGAGACTAACGCCGCAATCCACACGCAGACGACTCTCTTGCTGATCATGGCAGCATCTCCGCCAACTTGACGGCATTCGCTGCCGGCAGGCGAATATTGTCCGCCGCGCCCCAGAACCACCACGCACCCGGCCGCGATGGATCTTCCTCCGGCTTCGCCAGGTGCGCCACTTTTTCGCCCGCAACGCCCACGTTGCTGGCCCCTGCTTCGCCGTCCGAAGGAATGACAAATCCTGCGCTCTCGCACGCCGCAATGACCTGCTCGAACGTCGTGCCAGGGGAAAGTTCCGCGCAGCCGGCAAACGCCGTGCCATAAAAAACCGGCGCGTGAACCACCTGCAAGGCCGGCAGAACCGATTTCTTACCGACGCACGATTTCATCTCGGCGCGCAAACGTTCCCGCACCGCACTGAGCTTATGTTTGCTGCCAGGTCCAAAGCGATCCAAAAGATTAAATGCCACTTGGGTATCAAACACCGGCTGTCCCATTCCTTGAAACGATAACAATTGTCCGGTTTGGCTCTCCAACTCTTCGACTCCGGCTCGCCCCGCTTCGGATACAGACTGAAAGCAAATTACGACAAGGCGCGAGACTTCGGTTTTGAACAAGCCTAACGCCAGGGAAGCAGCAGAGGTCCCCGCAGCAGAAGGAACGGCGTAGACGGCTGCATCGTTGGGAAATTTTCTCCCTTGGAGCGCATCCAACTTCGGAAACCAACTCACAGTGCCGGTGTCTGCCACTGTCGCACCCGACAAATCGATGATTTCCGCGCCGGAGGCACGCGCCGCGCCCAGATTGGCATGGGTGAACTCCGACGAGCCGGTGAAAAATACTTTGGCGGCGCGGACAAAAGTGCCTTCTTCGACGGGCTGAATTACTGCAGGCTCACCGCCGGCCTCGGTCAGCACTCCTGCGGCAAGCTCTTCGTCGACTAGACGAAACTCCGCTCCGGCAAACCGGCTCTCTTCGAGCAACGAGCGGAGCTCAGCCCCAAGCAGCGACGAAGCACCGGCAATCACGATTCGGTTGGATCCCTGTTCAAGAGATGGCATGAATCACGTGGTCCGGGAAGCCATGCGATGCCGCACCATGCGCACCAGATGCAATGCCACGCCAGCGGCGGCATACGAACATGCCAAAACAATCAGGACTGGCTCGGAGAATTTCCAGACGACCCAGAGGACTAGAATGAGCAAAACGATTGCCAGGGATGGTTGTTTCCGTTTCCAGGGGATTTCCTTAAAGCTGCTATAACGAATCGTGCTGGTCATAAGCGCGCCTAAGCACGCGACCATCAGTAACCAAGCGATCGACCACCGCACGTCATGTAGCGGCTCCTTGAACCCATGAACGATGGCCGCGACCACGCCCGCGGCTGCCGGGGTCGGCATCCCGACAAAGTACTTCGAGCCGCCCGGAGCCATTCCCTGAACGTTAAATCGCGCCAGACGCCACGCACAGCAGATGAGAAACAGCAGACAGCTGCCCCAGGCCAGGTCGCCGATGAATTGTCCCATGCCACCGGGAGCCGTGTGCAGGCCCCGCACGCCCCAGGAATAGGCCATCACAGCGGGGGCAACTCCGAAACTGACAACATCCGCGAGTGAGTCGAACTGCACGCCAAATTGTGTGCTAGTTCCAGTCATTCTAGCCACACGCCCGTCCAGAGAATCGAAGACCACGGCGAGTCCAATGGCGATGGCGGCATGATCGAAGTCGCTCGTCCCGCCCAGCAGTGTGGCCACCACGGCAAAATAGCCGCAGAAAAGATTCGCGGCCGTGAAGAGGCTCGGCAGAAGAAAAATCCCTCGGCGAAGCCGCGGGTTTTGCATGCGCCGTTCTCTAAACGGAATTTCGTGCTGTTCGATGTCCGCCATGGCTAGGTTTGTTTTCCCGCTACCGACGCGTTTAGATCCGCGCCGGAATTCTGTGTATCCATCGGAGGGCCAGTGCTCTTCTTTTGGGGCCACATGGCCAACACGCTCGAGCCGCCTTTTACGTTGTCGCCCAATTTCACCAGAATCTCGGCGTCGCGCGGGACCCAAACGTCGGCTCTGGAACCGAAACGTACCAGGCCGATCCTCTCGCCTCTCGCCACCCGGTCGCCAGCCTTTTTCCAACTTACCACGCGCCGGGCAATCAAACCTGCAATCTGCTTGAAAACGATCTCGCCGGCATCTGTCGAGAGCGTGAAGACGTTCTGTTCATTTTCCAGGGAAGCTTGTTCGCGCATCGCGGCGAGAAACTTACCCGGCTTGTATTGCAGATTAGTGATGATTCCTTCCGCAGGCGAGCGGTTTACGTGCACGTTCCAGACGGCAAGAAATATGCTGATCCGTTTTCCCGGCTTGCCAGCGTGCTCTTCGTCGGTCACCACGACGATGCGGCCGTCGGCTGGCGACACTACTGCTCCCGGTTCGTTCGGTATTACGCGTTCTGGATCTCGGAAAAAGGAGAAAGTAAAGAGTGCCAGGCACACCAGCACGACCGCGGCTACGGGCCATTGTGCAAAATACGCCACGCCGCCCAGCACCAGAAGCGGCAATCCAAAGTAGTAGCCCTCTTTAACCATGCCTTAGGGAATATACCTCATCGGCCTCGCCCGGTGTATTAACGCGGCGAGCAAACAGGGGCATTCTACGACAGAATATTCGGGATCGCGGGCGTTATTGCGTGTACTGCGCCCGCGCGCGCTGGATACGCAGAGCAATCCGCTCCATCTCGTCTTTACAGTGGAGCTTCATCTTCTTTAGCTTGATTTCTTCCAGGAGGTCTTCCGAACTGAGGTAGGAAGCTACGGAGATTCGATGCAATTCTGCTTCATATTTCGAGTGCTGCTCGGCCAGACGCTGATACTCGGCGTCTGTATCGAGGAGTATGTCCCGAGGTGCCCGCTGTGCTGTGGCCATGCGTCCTCCTCACGACTGCGCGAATTGGAATGTGAACACTACATGAACGGAAGATAGCACTTTGGCAGGCGGCGTCAAGAGGCAAGCTGTGGGAATTTAGTCCTAGCCCGTGAGTTTTTTAGTCATCGTCACGGCAGCCTCGTCCGGGTTGCGGTAATACCCTTTCCGCAGGCCTGTCCGAGCAAAACCATGCTTTTCGTAGAACGCGATGGCGACTGTATTTGATTCTCGTACTTCGAGATATACGCTCTTGGCGCCGCGCAATTTAAACTGCTCAAGCGCCGCCTGGAGCAACGCTGATGCTTGGCCCGTTCGCCTCTGCTTTTTCTGAACCGCCAAGTTGAGCACTTCGGCTTGGTCTGCAACTTGCCTGCCTGCCAAAAACCCGCTGAGGTGGCCTTCCGTTTCTGTCACCAGGATCAGCGATCCGTTCGCTTCGGAAAACTCGAGATAGCTCTTTTTCGACCAATTGGCGGCCTGGAGAGAATCGTTGGAAATGGCGCTGACCGCGTCGGCATCCTCGGGGCGAAATCTGTGCACGCTCGAGACGGCGCGCTCCCGGCTGTTTTCAGCTCGCAACTTTTGCGCCGCCCTTCGAGAAAATCTCGGCATCGGTACGGCGGATATACTCCGCGTCCAGCCCGAGAGCATCCGTCAAGCGCTCTGCGCGCGCCCTTTGCCTCCCAATTTTTCCGATCGCCGATGCAAGCGCGTTTGGGCTTAGATGGATGCTTTCTCCAGCGCTGGCATGCGCAGCCCAAACTTCCAACGAGGAGATCTTTTCTGGATCCATCGAAACCCACGACACTGGCTTCCCGGCAGCGCGCTCCTCAACCCATTTCACAAAACCCTCTGGTGCGACCACCATCTCCTGTTCCACAAGAATCAGTCCTTGTGGGGCGCGCCGGAACAATCCTCCAAATACCTGCTCGCGGTGGGCATCCACAAAGGCCGCTACGAGCCCTTCATCGCCTGGATGTGTCGAACCCATCGCTTCCAGCCTCGAGACGCCCGCCGCAGGTTTGCCATAAGCCTCGCTCCAAGCTTTCACCGTGGTCAACCCAACCCTAACTCCCGTAAAAGACCCCGGCCCCGAAGCCACGGCAAACACGTCAATATCCACCATCCTCAGTCCAGCGGCCGTGAGGGCTTCGTCCGCGGTGGGTAGAACCCAAGTCGAATAGTCCGAGGTCCCTTGGTGCGTGAGCGTCGCCAAGACCTCGTCGTCTTGCAAGATCGCGAGGCTTCCGCGCGAATCACAGGTGTCCAGCGCCAGTAGAATCACCAGCGTATTCTACCGCACTGCCGTGGCAAGTTCAGAACCGTGCCGTTGCGACCTCGATAATTAATGGCTGAAACGCATGTTTCATTCCCTAAATCTCCTCCGGAGGGTTAAACTCGGCCAAGTGGGTATTTTCTGACTTGGAAACCGGCCTGTTGCAATTCGACTGCCAAATTCACATCTAATTTTCCCTAACTCCATGATTCCACGGGATATATCTTGACTCTTCCAACACATCTCATTAGAATCTATAAGTATCTCAGGGGGCACTAGAATTCATGGACTACAAAATCGGTGACAAGGTCGTTTACCCGAACCACGGCGTCGGACTAGTTGAACAGATTAGTTACGGTGTCTTGAACGGCAGAACCGAACGTTACTTCATGATTCGCATTGTTTCCAGCGGATTACGCGTCATGGTTCCACAATCGAACGCAGAAACCGTTGGCCTTCGTTCCGTGATTCGTTCCACGGAATCCATCAAAGTCCTTGGCTTCCTCGAAAAGGGCAAGCTCAATTCGCATCACGACTGGAAGCACCGCTTCAAGGAAAACTCGGAGCGCATGCGCACCGGTTCCCTCCTGGAAGTGGCCGTCGTCCTGAAGAGTCTAGTATCCCTCAGCCGCAGCAAGCCTCTCTCCTTCCGCGAAAAGAAAATGCTGGAACGCGCGAAGTATCTTCTGGTCAGCGAAATGGCCACGTCGCGCAACACCACCGCGGAAAGCGCCGAAGCCATCGTTGTCAAGTCTCTTGCGAAGGCCAAGCTGCAGTTCCCGGTAATGACCGAAAAGTTCGAATAGTTCTTCCTCTCCTGGAGGGCGCGGCGCACGCTGCGCCCCATTCAAGCAGCTTTTCCAATTCTTGGGCGGACAGTTACCTTGCCCGCCTTTTTTATTTGTGTGTACTTTTTTGCCATCGCATGTCCCCTTCCAAGCATCCGGAACGTGCTTGATCCGGGCCGGTTTGCGGTAAGTCGATCCTCCCACCCGAGTCGAGCAATGTGGCAATTCTGTATTCATCCCATGAATGAAACGTTGGCTCCCGCCATTCCGTCGTATACTCGGAACCGCTAGCAGAGTCCCCCCGCTACTCCTTCAAGGATTCTCAAAGCCTCCTCCTTTTTGTAGGTTCGGAGGCAGGCTCTGGAAATAACCATGAAACCCAGTATCATCATCGTCGCGCTCGTAGTTTTGGCCATTCCTGCTCGAGCGCAGCAATCCCACAGGCGCAGTCCAGCCACCGAAGGTAGTCAAAGTTTCATTATGGACGGCTCAGGCGGCGGATTCGGTGAAATTGGCCACGCCGGCAGGGGGCTCCATTACGAACCCCCGCGGGACTGGAAATTGATCGATGTCACAAATGATGGACCTTTTGTACCCTCAAGTTACATGAAATATGATGACGCCGTTGCCCTTGGCCGCCAGCAACTTGTCTCCGCCGAGGAATCCGCGAAGAACCCCGCCGCGGGTTCACTCGGGGATGTCGCGCGTGCGCATAGAATTGTTAAGGTCACAACCTCGCAGATCGCGGGTCGCGCAATTCAGGATAATGCAGGCAGGATTGAAGTTTGCAGCCAAGCCGGAAACAACTGCCATCTTCTGTGAAGCCGGGCACTTCTCTGATCGGAATTCATACCCTCCGAGCGCTTGTGCAGCTCGCTGAGCTTCTACAGTTTCCTTTCGCCTTTTGCTTGCGTTTGATTTTTTGGCCCGAATCCTTCCGCGGTCACCCCCCGTTTCCTACTAATCCGCTAAGGACCACGCCAACCTCCCGCAAAGTCTGCGCGACCGCGGCGGCGATCTTCGTCGCCCCCGGCGTATCTCCGTGGATGCAGATGGTTTGAGCCGCAACGGGCACTTCGCTCCCGTCGATCGTTGTCACCACCCCTCGTTCGACCATGTTTAGCGCTTGCTTGCCTGCTTCTTCTGGATCGCGAATGAGCGCATCCTCGAATTTTCGCGACCGCAAGGTTCCATCAGGCTCATAACGCCTGTCTGCAAACGCCTCAGCCGCCACGCGAAAACCGGCCTCGCGAAATACGTCAAGCATCGACGAGCCAGCCAATCCCACAAGCACCACCTCGCGGCTCCATCGCGCGACGCCACTAGCAATGGCTGCCGCAAGCTGCCGATTCGCGACGGCTTGATTGTAGAGCGCTCCATGCGGCTTCACGTGCACTACTTGAGCACCACAAGTCTCCGCAACTTCCGCCAAGGCCCGAACCTGCGCGAACACGGATTTGGCAACCTCATCTGAAGATAAGTTTAGCTCGAGCCGCCCGAAGTTCTTGGGGTCCGCGTAGCCCGGATGCGCACCAACCGCAACTCCCGCTCGCTGTGCCTGCTCGATGGTGGCGCGCATGGTTTGAGCATCGCCTGCATGCCCGCCGCATGCGATATTCGCTGATGTGATCGAGCGCATCAGCGCTTCCTGCGTGCCATCTGCAATCGCCTCTGGCATTTCGCCCATGTCGCAGTTCAGATCTATCTTTAGTTGGCGGCTACTCATCCCAATATCAACTCCTTCGACGCGAGCAATTTCTCCTGCTCGATGAAAAGCGCCCGCGCAATATCCATTTCCACTTGTTCGAATCGAACCTCGTCTCGCGGCCGTAGCTGCCCGAGGCAGCTCAAATCCGCCGAAATGACGTTGGCAATTTTGGGATACCCACCGGTTGTTTGCTGTTCCACAAACAAAATAATCGGCAGCCCGGATGCCGGGATCTGCACCGCCCCCAGCGAAACACCCTCGGAAATCATTTCGCCACCGCCGCCAGAAGAGCGCGTGGAAATCGGCGGTCCTTGCAGGCGCAATCCCATGCGGTTGGATTCCTCCGCCAAACGATAGCTTCCCTCACAAAAAGATTTTTGGGCCGCCTTGGGAAACCAGCCGCTCTGTGGCCCAGCTGTGACGCGCAAGACTTTTCGCGGCGAGAATTTTTCTTTTGCCCGCGCGGCCAGCGTTCTTTTCCGAAAAGTACGAAAAGCTCCGCCGGCCGTTCCGACTCTCAGTAAATCGCCTTTGCGTAATGCCCGGCCTTCAAAACCGCCAAGGTCACTCAATAGATGCGTCGACGCGCTGCCCAAGAATAACTTCACCTCAATTCCCCCGTGTATGCACAAATAACAACGAGCTCCCCCGCGCGTGGTCCCCACGCGCAAAGTCTGGCCGGCGCGAACTTCCACGGAAGACCACATTCCGACAGCCGCATTGTCCAGCGTCGCTCCAAAATCAGAACCGGTGAGCGCCACAACCGCAGCCTCTGAAAACTCAAACGTCCCACCGAGCAGCGTCATCTCCAGGGCGGCCGCACCTTCAGGGTTACCGACCAAACGATTGCCAATCCTGAGAGCAATCGCATCCGCGGCCCCTGAAGGCGAAACTCCCAATGGACCAAAACCTTCTCGCCCAAGATCTTGCACCGTCGTCAGCAGGCCCGGGGCGCGCACCTGGATCAAGCTCATCCGCTTGCCCACCGCGCAAACTGCGCCGGCGAAATGGGAACAAACCGCACGCGATCTCCAATCGAGAGCAAACTCATCTGCGCCCGCGCCGGCTGGAAGATAGACAACGGCGTGCGCCCCAGCAATCTCCAACCGCCCGGAGTTGAAATTGGATACACGCCCGTCTGGCTTCCCGCGATACCCACGCTTCCGGCCGGCACGCTTCGTCGAGGTGCCGGCAAACGCGGCGCGATTAATTCTTCTGCTAATTCGCCCAAGTACGCGAACCCCGGCACGAATCCCAAAAAATAAACAATGTAAGTTCGTGAACCGTGCAGAGCGACGACGCGTTCCGGTGCCATGCCCCGCAATTCTGCAACATCTTTCAAGTCCGGACCGAAGTCACCGCCGTAGCAGACGGGGATCTCGACCAAACGCGGCTCCGGCAACGCCACTTTCTCCATGCGTTCGATGTAACCGCGCAGGATTTCTTGCAGTTCTTTGTGCTGCAGTTTCAACGCATCAAATTTAATCAAAATCGATGAATAGGCCGGGTGAAGGTTCCACACTCCCGCAATCGGCTCCAACTCCATCAGACGCAAGAGTCTGCGAACCTGTTCGTGCCCTTCGATTGTGATCTGATTTTGTGCCGGCAGACTCGAACCGATTGCATCAGCGTCCGATAAGCGCGGCTTCCCCCGGCGCCCAAAATAAACCAGAAGCGACTGATCGCTTGCCGGCTGAAAGCTCACGTCGTCGCTGGCAGAAGTCCGCATCGCGGCAAGAGTATATCGCACGCGCCTCAAGACTACGCGTAAGGTATCCATTCCTCTTGAGTGAAGCGTTTGCACGGAAAGTGTGTTACCTTCCGTTGATACCAAAACATGTAAGGTGCCTTGTGTATACCAGCTATTTGGTCGGCTGTTTCACAGTCTTGTTCTTGCTATCGGCTCCGACCTACAGGAGACAGACTTCCGGTGCGTCGGCTTCGATCCAGTCGTCAGCCACTTCGAATCCGTCCACTGCCGAATATTCGAAAGTGTTGTAGCAACGTGATTCTGTCACCCTAACGGCAACATAAAAGTGTCACCCCTCTGGCATGGCAGAGTGCTCCAGGCGGATGTCCCCGTAGTAGAGCGAGAGGTGCCCATCGAGAGCCTGGTAGATCTGTACTTTGGCGCCGGCGAAACTGAAGCGGCGGGCTTGCTGGGGGATCTGGAAGCGATGGCCTTCCCATTGCACGACGTTGTCGTTGCTGACGATGCGTTCGTGCACGAAGCAGCAGATGCGGTCGAGGTTCTCGGGAGTTTCACGCCAGGCAGTTTCCATTTCGCGAGGCTTGCGAGCGAAACGATGATTGTAGTCGGTGATGAACTTGCGCAGCACGGCGTTGGCGGAGTCGATGTCGCCTGCTTTGGCTAGCCGCAGTTCGCTGGTGAGGCGGTCCTGGAGCACGCCCCAGAGACGCTCGACGCGGCCTTTGGCCTGCGGGCTGTTGGCGGCGATGAAGGTAACGCCGAGTTGTTCCAGGGCGCGGCCGAACTGCGTGGGTTGGCGTTTTCCGGCAAGTTGTTCCTGGACCGTCCAGCAGTCGTCGTTGCGGACGAAGATGCCACTGTGATCGCCGTAAAAAGCCAGCGGCACGCCGAAGCGACGCAGCATCTGGCGAAGCAAGCAGAGATAGCCGAAAGTGGTTTCCGAGGGGAAGAACTGCGCGGCCAGGATTTTTCCAGTGGCGTCGTCCTGCATGCCGAGAGCGGTGAGGCGCGGGCCACGTCCTTGGAGCCAGTCGTGCGGGCTGCCGTCGAGTTGTACGAGTTCACCGAGCCGCGCGGAAGGCACGCGGCGCTGGCGATGAGCGGGAGCACGGCGTTTTCTAGGAGAGCCGATGCCGTTCTGGCGCAGCAACCGGCGTAAGGTTTCGCGACTGATGGAAAAACCCTCGCGTTCGACCAACTTCTCGCAGAGATGGTGGTCGTTAAAGCCGGCGTACGTGCCGCGCGCTAGCTGCACGATCTGTGCGGCAGCGTCATCCGGCAGGCGACGGGGACTTGGCCGGCCGCGGTTGGCGTGTGCCAGAGCCGCCTCCCCCTCTTCGCGCATACGTTTCTTCCAGCGCTTCACTTGGCGCACGCTCAGCGATAGGAGTACGGCGGCTCTGGCACACGCCATGTCTCCCTTGATGCATGCTCCGATCACGCTCACTCTTTGTAGTTCCTTCTGACTCAATGGCAGCGTCTCCTGTCTCATAGGGTGACAGTTTCACGTTGCCGTTAAGGGGTGACAGAATTATGGAGCTAAGACAGCCGAATATTCGAAAGAGCCATACGTCTTTGAGTTCATTGAGACCGACGTGCGCTATGAACCCGATGGCAAGGGGCAGCGCGATCTGAGCCTTCGCGTACGTATCCAATCTGAATCGGCGGTGCACGAATTCGGACTGCTAACTTACGCCTTTGCTTCCCGATTCGAAACTTTGGATGTGGTCTTTGTGCGTGTGCATAAACCGGACGGAACGGTGTTGGAAACACCAATTTCCGACGTTCAGGAAATCGATTCCGCGGTCAGCCGGGAAGCGCCGATGTACACCGATCAACGCGAGAAGCACATCGCCGTCAAGTCACTCGCTGTGGGGGACACGCTCGAGGCGCACATGCGCTGGACCATCACCGAACCTCTGTCACCGGGCCATTTCTGGTATGCCGATTCCTACTTCACGGCAGGCATCTGCTTGCAGGAGACGATCAAGCTCGATCTGCCCGCGGGTCTCTCCGTGAAGCTGCGAAATTCAGATCCTCAACCCAGCATTCAAGATGCAGGTGGACGCCGCATCTATACGTTTACGCATTCCAATCTCAAGCATGCCGAAGAATCCAAAATTCCCGATTGGGAGAAGAACAACAACGGCGCTCCGCTCCCTGATCTTGAGCTTTCCTCGTTCACGTCGTGGGCCGAAGTGGGAGCGTGGTACAACTCGCTCCAGCAGCCGAAGATTGAGGTCACTCCCGAAATTCGCGCGAAAGCGGAAGAACTCACCAAGGGGAAAGCTTCAGACGATGAAAAGCTGCATGCCATCTATGATTTTGTTTCGACGCGATTCCGCTATATCGGTGTAGATCTGGGTCTCGCCCGCTACACTCCGCATTCGGCGTCGGACGTTTTGGCGAATCGCTATGGAGACTGCAAGGACAAACATACCCTTTTCGCTGCCCTGCTGCAGGCGGTCGGCATTAACGCCTATCCGGCGCTCATCAGCTCCAGTTTCAAAATTGACCCCGCATTTCCATCACCAAGCGCTTTTGATCATGTGATCACTGCAGTTCCGCGAGGGGATTCATTTGTGTTTCTCGACACGACGCCGGAAGTCGCGCCGTTCGGGCTGCTCCTTCGCAACTTGCGCGATCGACAGGCCCTCGTTATGCCGGGTTCGTCTCCGGCACGGCTTGTCACCACTCCCGCGGATCCTCCTATTCCAAACTATGAACATGCGAAGATTGAGGCTTCCATAAGTATCAATGGCACGTTGGATGCCAAAATGCGTTTCGAAGATCGTGGAGACAGCGAGGTTCTGTTACGTTTGGCGTTCCGCAGCACGCCGGAAAACCAATGGCCGGAACTTGCGCAGAAGATCGTGGCTGCCATGGGATTCGGAGGAACAGTCAGCGACGTTTCCGTGGCTCCGCCCGAAGATACGGGGCAACCTTTCTGGTTCAGTTTTACCTATCACCGCACCGACTATCCGGAATGGAAAAACCATCGTTTCGTATTGCCCTCGCCGCCGATTGTCCTGCCGACTCTCAACGAGGAACAGAAGCTTTCCAAGACAGCGCTTCCCTTGGGCCCCATTCAGGATGTGACGTATGACTCGCTAGTCAAGCTGCCCAAAGGTTTGATCGCCCTGCCTCCACAAGGGGTCGACCAGAAGTCTGACTTTGCCGAGTACACTGCAACTTATTCGAATCAGGATGGGGCACTTCATGGCGTTCTCCACTTCCAATCACTTCTGCGCGAGGTTCCCGGTGGGGAGCGTTCCGTGTACGACAAATTTTCCAAGGAGATGAACGACTCAGCCTACCGATATATTCCAGTGGCCGGCGATTTCGTGGCTGCGGGCGGCGCCAAATCGCTTCCGGTTGACATTATGCCAAGCAAGCCCGAGGACTTGATCCCTTATTTCGAACAGCAAGTGTCGGCCGATCCGAATGACACGCAAGCGCTCAGTTCGCTTAGCTTAGTCTATTGCAGCGTGGGTCGGGCCAAAGACGCGGTGGCACTCCTCGAAAAAATCGTCAGCGCGAAGCCGGAGATGGCGGACAAGCTTCATTTGGCGCTCGGAGAGGCTTATCTCGCTCTTCCGGATAAAGACAAGGCGATGGGGGAATTCAAGCCGTTTCTGGCGGCGGCCCCCACGCCGCAACAATTGAATCGAGTAGGGTACGATCTCGCCGATGCCAACGTCGGACTATCGGATGCGCTCGCCTACTCGACGCGTGCCATTTCCTCTCTCGACGCCGACTCAATGAAAATTTCCGCCGAGGATCCCAGCCAGTCTGATTTCAGACTCATGCCGGAACTCGCGGCGAATTGGGACACGCTCGGTTGGATCTACTTTCGTATGGGGAATTATTCCTCGGCTGAGAAGCACCTCGAAGCTGCGTGGGAACTTGATCAAGCGGCCACCATTGGAGAACATCTGGTTGAAGTTTACGAGAAGCTGGGGAAAACGGCCAAGGCCTCCGTGGTCGCCAACATGACGCAAGCTCTCTACAATGCCACTGCTGGTCCAACCAATGGAAAACTCCATGATGCTCTCGCGGAGGAAACCAAGCGTCTCCATCCTCTCCTGAATCTGTCCACCAAGTCCGGATATTTCGGCGTTCATTCCCTTCAGGGTCAGGTCGCCCTGGTTGATATGCGGTCACTGGACGTCGTCGTTCCCAACCCGCCCCAGGCCGATTCCGTCAATGCGGTCTTCGCAATTTCCTTTTCCAAGGGAAAAGTCGAGAAGGTCGCGTTTCTGTCTGGGTCTCCGGAGCTCAAGCGCTTCGCAGGCGCGATCGGTTCCGCAAAGTACTTCGAATCCTTGCCGGACGATACTCCTGCACGCATCATTCGTAAAGCGACCTTCAATTGTTCGCGCTATTCGAAACACTGCACGCTGTTTATCGCGACGCCAGAAGAAGCCATGGGGCCGGTACCAACGTCTGTCCCGCTCAAAATCAACGTAATCCCTCATTAGCCGCAATTACGCCAGCGTCAGGCTCGGATCGGCGTTGAG
>CAVPWC010000002.1:0-202590 GCA_963709315.1 uncultured Acidobacteriota bacterium | reverse complement strand
GCGCAGCTCCGCGTGCATCTCGCTTTCCATTCGAGAGCGCCGGAAAGTGGTGCGCAACCAAGAACGCACCCGGCTCCAAAGCGTCATACTTCCTCCGGCTTGGTTCCCAAAATTCCCGCGATGACGTCGGCCATGCGGTTCCAATTCGCAGCTTCCGCCTGCAGCCGCCGCTTCCCCGCCGCAGTGAGCCGGTAATACTTGGCTTTGCGCTTGTTTTCCGATTCGCCCCATTCGCTCGCGATCCAGCCCTGATGCTCGAGGCGGTAGAGCGCGGGATAGAGCGAGCCTTGCTGAATTTCGAGGCGATCCTTCGAAATTTGCTGGATGCGCAGCAAGGATGCCGTAACCGTGCAGCGGCCCCAGCGACACAGCCTTGAGGATGAGCATGTCGAGCGTGCCCTGCAGAAGATCGAGTTGTTTGTCCATCGGGCGCCTTCTCCTAGACGAACTAGGAAAGTAACGCCGGTTCCTCCTAGACTGTCAAGGAGAAAGAATGAATGCGGTCTGGGGACATATGAGAATCGCGTCCACGGCTCAGAGGGACTCGGCAAAGCTTTTGTACGCGACTAACGGAGACTGACGGGAGCGGAGGTAAATCAGCTGTTCTCTTCGGCCGGCCAGGCGGAGTGATCTTCTCCGAGGTTCACCTCGAGAAATCCTTCCGCCGGCAAAACATCCACGGGTAAGCCACAATGCCATAGCGCGACTCCCAGCTTCAGTTTCGTCTGGCCTTTCAGCTTGAGCTCGCTGCGCCGGATCGCCACTTCCAGGATGCGCTCGAAGGAAGCTTCAGCGACGCTATGGGGATTCATAAGGCACAGCCGCCCGGTCTCGACGGCAAATTCCTGCAAATGGCCGCGTTCGAGCTTCACCACAATGGCTATTTCTTCAGCTCCGCCGATGGTAATGCGGAATTCCGAATCTTCAAGTTCTCCTAGAAGATCTAGAAACGGATCTACCCGCACGCAGAAACGCTCGTCTTCGAACCCGTAACGCAGTTCGTGCAGATAGAAAGTCCGCCCGTGCATCGCGCCGCCGCGTCGCTCGGGGGAGTAAAGTCCCGCACCCAACCATTCAAAATAGGATGTGTCGCGTCCGTCTACGGCGATTTTCAAGAAGCCTGTCGGGGCGAGCTGCACAGCATGTTCAGGCTGGCGCTTAATAGGCTTTGCCAGCTCTTGCGGGGCCACCTGCCCGAGCGCGAGATACACGGCCGTCAAAAGCTTCCGATAGAGCGCATCAAATTCCGCGTCATTCGCCGTGCTGTGTTCCGGACCAAACCACCAGCACCAATCGCTTCCCTCCGCGGCCAGCAGGGATTCTTGCGCTTCCTTCAGTGCCTCTTCGGTCGGCGCTCCATCGCGGCCTTGCTTACGCGCTTCCAGCGCTCGCCCGTAAGCTTCGCGTGCGTCCCACAAAAGTTCCCACGCGGCAATGTCTTCACTGTGGCCAATCCACACATCGAAGTTCGCATTGATCCAGGAAGCGGGGAAAATCCCGGCGTTGGATGGAATTTCGCCGGCGGCGGCAATCGCTTCGCTGGCGGTGAGCGCTCGGAAGTCCTGATCGCCCTGAATTCGCCCATAGAATTCGCGCAGAAACTCGCGGCCATTCCCAGGATAATATTCCCAGGCGTTTTCGCCGTCGAGGAACAGACAAACCGTAAGAGGTTGCGAAGTCTGCACGCGTTCGCCAAGTTCGCGAAGCCTGCCATGCAGATCCGCGGCGGCATCCTTGCCATTCATCCGGCTATAGACAAATCCAATGAGATCGGAAAGATGGTGATCGCGGAACAATCCCGTGATTGGCTTACCTCCTAGCTGTACTTGGAGCGGCTTGTACAGACGTTCTGCATTCGCCGGGATACCCTTCGCGTCGCGAAAGAATCCTGCGTTCAGCGTCCTGCCCAGGACGCCCTCGTCCGTACCAAACCACTGGAATCCCTCTTCAGCGGCTATGGTCAGTGCCTGATCGGAAACGGAGCCCTCCGAAGGCCAGAGTCCTGCCGGCTGACTTCCAAAAACGCGCTCGTGATATTGGCGCGCGCGCCGAAGTTGCTCCCGTGCATCTTCGGGGTGCCGGTAAGCGCGCCGTGGCAGAGGCGTACTTGGATTCGCCACTCGAGCAATGTCTGAGTCGCAGATCAAGGGAAGGATGGGGTGATAAAACGGCGTGGTGCTCAGCTCCACCTGGCCGGTTTGTGCCGCTTCCCGGTACGCCGGCAGAACCAGTCCCAGCAATTCCAATTGTTTCGCTTTCAGATCGGCCTTGTCTTTCTGCGTAAACTCTTTTCCTTTGGTTGCAAGACGGCTCACCACCGGGTCTTTCTCTATCCAGGACTCCTCCATCCAGGCGAGCTGCGAGAGGACCTGAAGGTCCTGCCAGTCGCGCGCGGTAAACGACACTAACGCTTGCGCGCCCCCCGCTGGCCGCGACCATTCATAAAGCTCCACAAAACGCGGCCATCGCGACATCAGCCGTTCATGATTCACTTGAAATGCCCGCGCCAAAATCTCCGCCTTGTCCCCGCGCGTCAACTGCTCGACCGCTTTGAACGCCAAATCGAACCATGGCTCGTTGAACTTCCCGCTCGCGTATTCCTCGAGCTGCATGCCGAGCGAAGGCACAACGTTGAAAGTGGCGTGAAAATTGGGAAAATCCTTCAGCATCACGACCATCCCCCAATAGTCTTTGAGCGCGTGGAGCCGCGTCCACGCCAACTCATACCGCCCCGTTTCCGGATCCCGGTATTGCGGCTGGTGCATGTGCCACAAAACCGCCAAATGGATGCGATTCATCGCGACTCTCTTTCCCATTCCCATCGCGATGCCGTGTTACACTCACGGTTCGCGCCATGCGCATCCTGGACCGCTACATTGTCCGCGAAGTTTTTCGTCACGCACTCCTCGGGCTTGCCGTATTTACTTTCGTTTTCTTCGTACCAAAGCTTGTTCAATTGATGGAGCTGTTTGTCCGCCACACGGGCTCGGGCGCCCAAATTCTCGAGCTTTTCCTGTGCATATTCCCCGCCGTCTTCACGTTTACGCTGCCCATGGCCGTGCTGATCGGTGTGTTGCTTGGCCTCGGCCGCATGTCCGCGGACAGCGAGATCATCGCGCTCACCGCTCTGGGCATCGGCCGCAGGCGGATTCTCCTGCCCGTAGGGGTTCTGGCCGCGGCCGGCGCCATCGTCACCCTTTGCATGACGATTTGGCTCGGCCCCATTTCTGTGCGTAAATACCGCACTCTCGAAGCGGATCTGGTTGCATCCCAAATCTCGTTCGCCGTACAGCCTCGCGTCTTCGACGAGCGCTTCCCCAAGATAGTTCTCTACGTCAACGACGTCTCTGCCAGCGGCACTCATTGGCACGGCGTCTTTCTCGCTGAAGCCGAGGGAGAAAACGGCTCGCAACTCACCCTGGCGGAGGATGCGATTGTAGTTGCCGAACCGAAAGAGGGCAAGCTGGAGCTTCATCTCCAGGGTGGCACCACGCACGAATTTTCGCGCGAAGATCCCGACCATTACTCCGTTACGGCCTTTGGCCAAAGCGACTGGCCCATCGCCGTGAACGGTCTCGTATCTCAACAGCCCCGGCAGGTTAGCAATACCGAACGCTCTCTGCGAGAGTTGGCCGCCACGCGCGACGCCGGCTGGCTCGAGGCCCGAGTGGAATTTCACCGTCGGCTGGCCTTTCCCGTGGCGTGTCTCGTGTTTGCACTTATCGGCGTTCCCATTGGGGCGCAACCCCGCCGCGGTGGGCGTGCTGCGGGTTCGCTGATTGCCGTCATCCTGATCGCCTCCTATTACCTGCTTACTGTGGTTGGCGCCGGTTTGGCGCGCCAGGGCGTAGTTCCTCCCGCCGTGGGCATTTGGGGTGCAAATATCCTACTGGCAATTCTAGGACTTGTTCTTCTCCCTCGAATGGAACAATTCCGCGGCGAAAGTCGCTGGCTCAAACCAACCGTCCGATTCCGAATCTGGGTCAGACTCCTCCGCCGAAGAAAGTCGCGGGCCCGTGCCGCAGTCGTCGCCCATATCCCCAACGGCCAATTGGAACCACAGGAAGATGCCGTGCAATCGAGCGGCAGCTTCCCTCGCTTGATGGACCTCTATCTTCTGCGCCGCTTCTTCTTCTATTTCGCGCTGCTGATGGCCGCCTTCATTTTTCTCTTCGAGACCTTCACCTTCTTCGAACTCCTTGACGACATCGCGCGTCACCGCGTTCCTTTCCTCATCGTCGTTGATTATTTCCGCTATTTGACTCCCTACTTGCTTTATAACCTCGCTCCTCTTGGCGCATTGGTCGCCGTGCTCGTAACCCTGGGAGTCATGAGCAAGAACAACGAGGTCGTAGCTTGTAAGGCCAGCGGCATCAGTCTTTATCGCCTGGCTGTGCCCTTGCTCTTCGCCGGATTGGCCCTGGCTGCCAGCATGATCGTGCTGGACGAAACCTACCTCCCCTATGCCAACCAGCGCCAGGATGCCTTGCGCAACCAGATCAAAGGCCGTCCGGCACAGACTTATACCCATCCGGAGCGCTGGATTTTTGGCAACGATGAAAAGATATACAACTACGACCTCTTTGAGCCGGCGGAGAACCTTTTTGGAGGCCTCAGCGTCGTCGAATTGGATCCTTCCACGTTCCAGATGAAACGCCGTATCTTCGCCACGCGCGCGCAGTGGTCCGATTCAGAAAAAGTGTGGGTTCTTGAAGGAGGCTGGGTCCGTGATTTTTCCGGCGGGGCCATTACCCGCTACGACCGCTTCACTGTTACATCTTTGCCAGAGCTTTCCGAGCCCCCCAGTTATTTCAATCGCGAAGTCCGCCAGGCGTCGCAGATGAAATGGGGAGCCCTTCGGCGTTACATCGCCGACCTGCATAAAGCAGGATTCGACGTCGCCAATTTGACCGTCCAATGGCACGTCAAGCTGGCTTTTCCGCTCATCGCTCCTATCAGTATGCTCCTGGCGATTCCTTTCGCCCTGCTTGTCGGAACTCGCGGTGCGCTCGGCGGAGTTGCTTTGGGTGTGGCCATCGGGATTGTGTATTGGGTGGCGGCGCGTTTGCTCGAAGCGATGGGCGGCGTCGGGCAGCTTCCGCCATTTCTCGCGGCGTGGTCCACGGACATCACGTTTTTCTTTCTAGGCCTCTACTTCTTCTTTAAGATGCCGACTTAAGCAGGCAAAGCCGCCGGAAATACAGACATTGCTTTAGATGTCTGCCCGCCGACGGCTTTAAGCGTTACATTAAGTTTATGCCGTGGAGTTTATCGTCTTACTTCCTCTTCTTTTTCTTCGCTTCCTCTTCTTCAACCATTGCTTGAGCTGCGGCCAACCGCGCCACTGGCACTCGGAACGGCGAGCAACTCACATACGTCAGTCCGGCGCGATGGCAGAACTTGACACTCTCCGGGTCTCCCCCGTGTTCGCCGCAAATCCCTAGCTTGATTCCGGGACGGCCTTTGTTCCCCTTGGCTACCGCCATCTCGATCAATTGGCCGACGCCAGCCTGATCGATCGTCGCGAAGGGATTCTTTTTAACGATCTCCAACTCTTGGTAAGGCCCGAGGAAGGAGCCAGAATCGTCGCGGCTCATGCCCAGGCATGTCTGCGTCAAATCGTTGGTCCCAAAACTGAAGAACTCGGCCGTTTGCGCGATCTCATCGGCGGTAAGCGCGCCGCGAGGAACCTCGATCATCGTGCCCACCAGATAATTCAGCTTTACACCCTTTTCCTTCATCACTTCGCTCGCGATGCGATGAACCACCTCTACCTGCAGATCCAGTTCCTTCTTGAATCCGACAAGCGGGATCATGACTTCGGGGTTTACCTTGATTCCCGATTTCTGAACATCTGCCGCAGCTTCGAACACGGCCCGGGACTGCATCTCTGAAATCTCGGGATACACAATCCCCAGACGGCAGCCGCGAAAACCGAGCATTGGGTTAAACTCATGTAATTCTTTAACTCTTTGTTTGATCTTTTCGACGGGCACTCCCATCTTCTGTGCCAGATCGCTCTGCGCGGCCCCTTCGTGCGGCAGGAACTCGTGCAATGGCGGGTCGAGAAACCGTACCGTCGCCGGGTATCCCTTTAACTCCCTGAACATTCCGGCAAAGTCCTCTCGCTGGTACGGCAGAATTTTTGCCAGCGCCGCTTTCCTGTGTTCTTCCGTGTCCGCGAGAATCATCTCGCGCATAGCGTCGATGCGATTGCCTTCAAAGAACATGTGCTCCGTGCGGCAGAGTCCAATGCCTACAGCTCCGAACGCGAGGGCATGCGCTGTCTGTTCCGGAGTGTCGGCGTTGGTTCGAACCGCAAGGCGCGTCGCCTTGGCACACCAGTCCATCAACTTCTTAAAGTTTTGGTAAGTCTGGCTCTTGCTGGCGTCCAGCGATTTCTCAATAAGCACTTGAACTATTTCCGATGCGGCCGTCGGGATTTGCCCTGGGTAAACTTCGCCAGCGGTCCCGTTGATCGAGAGAAAGTCTCCTTCCTTATAAGTTGCGCCATCAACGGTCATCGTCTTCGCCGCGTAGTCAATCTGCAGCGCCGCCGCCCCGCAAACACAAACCTTTCCCATCTGCCGGGCGACCAGTGCCGCGTGCGAACTGACGCCGCCTTTCGCCGTCAAAATGCCTTCCGCCGCGATCATGCCCCGCAAATCTTCAGGCGAAGTTTCATTGCGGACCAGCAGCACCTTTTCTCCTCTTTCAGCTGCCGCCGCTGCGCGATCCGCATTCAAATACATCCTGCCCGCAGCGGCTCCAGGTCCAGCCGGCAGTCCCTTCGCAATCACTTTTGCCGCCGCAACCGCCTTGCGATCAAACACCGGCGCCAGCACTTGGTCGAGTTGGTCCGCCGGCACTCTTCGAATGGCCGTCTTCCAATCAATGAGCTTCTCTTTCTCCATTTCAACGGCGAAGCGCACCGCGGCTAGCCCGGTCCGTTTACCGTTGCGGGTCTGCAGCATGAACACCTTGCTATCCTGAATCGTGAACTCGAAGTCTTGCACATCCTTAAAGTGTTTCTCCAACGTCTGCCGGATTTTCTCCAGTTCATGAAAAGCCTTGGGCAAGTAGTTCTTCAACTGTAAGACTGGCTCAGGTGTGCGCACCCCCGCTACCACGTCTTCTCCCTGCGCATTGATCAGGAACTCGCCGTAAAAGACTTTCTCGCCCGTCGCTGGATCGCGCGTAAACGCCACACCCGACCCGGACTTGTCGCCCGTGTTGCCGTAGACCATCGCCTGTACGTTTACGGCCGTTCCCCACTCCGACGGAATGTTGTACTTCCGCCGATAGACGATCGCGCGATCATTCATCCACGAACCAAACACAGCTCCCACCGCTCCCCAGAGTTGCTTCCAGGCGTCCTGCGGAAATTCCGTCCCGGTCCGTTCCTTGATTAGTTTCTTGAAGCGAACAACCAATTCCTGAAGATCGCTCACCGCGAGCTTCGGATCGTCAACATCCGCGTGGTACCGTTCATGCTTAAGATCATGGATCACGACTTCAAAAGGCTCGTGGTCCTCGTCCGGACGCTTTTGCACCCCCATGACGACGTCGCCATACATCTGAATGAAACGTCGGTAGCAATCCCAAGCGAACCGTTCATTCTTCGTAGCCTTGGCCAGAGTCAGCACCGTTTCGTCGTTCAAGCCAAGATTCAAAATCGTATCCATCATCCCCGGCATGGAATCGCGGGCGCCGGAACGCACGGACACCAGCATTGGCATCGCCTTGTTGTCGCCAAACTTCGTGCCCATTATTTTTTCCACACGCGCTACGGCCTTCTTCACTTCCGCGTCGAGCGACGTCGGATACTTCTTCTTGTTCCCGTAGTAATAGGTGCAAACTTCCGTTGTAATCGTGAAGCCCGGCGGTACCGGCAGTCCGATCCGGCTCATCTCCGCCAGACCGGCGCCCTTGCCGCCCAACAGAGCGCGCTGCGTCCCCTCGCCCTCCGCTTTACCCGCACCGAAAAAATAGACCCATTTGTTCACTGGATTCCTCGCTCGTAGTTTTTTTGTGAAACTTGAAAACTGTCCATCGGTCGCTCGCGCAGCCGTCTGAAAACTTGTCGGCTCGCCGACGTAATTCGCACTCTCTCAACTTAAACCAAAACTTTATCTTCTCTAGCGGCGTTCCTCTCCACCCAGTTCAGAAAAATCCGCGATCGTCGTGAACTCACTCAATATCTCTGACAACAGCGCCAACCTGTTTTTCCGCACCGCTTCGTTCTCTGCCATTACCATCACGCCTGTAAAGAAGTCGTCCACGCTTTTTCGTAGCCCTGCAATCACTTCAAGTGCTTCTTGATATTTTCCGGCACGCTTCTCGGCCTGCACTTTGGACGCTGCTGCCCGCACTGCGGAGAACAGTTCACGCTCGACCGCGGTCTCGAACAGATCGGTCTGAATTCCCGCACCTTCTTCTTTCTTGAAATTGGACTTCTCCAGAATATTCCGAATTCTCTTGAACGACACCGCCAAGGGCTCAAAGTTTTTCGACCTGCGGATGGCTTTCAGCGCCACGAGTCGCTTGTGCGTATCAACCAAATCATCCACTCCCGCGCGAAATACGGCGTTGACTTCGTCGTAGCCAAACTTCTCGCGTTCGCGCAACACGAACTTTGCGCGGTCCATCAGGAATTCGAGAACTTGCGCTTCCTGTCCCGGAGTGACTCCCCGCTTCGGAGGATTCGTAAGCAACGCTTTTGCGGCCGCTCCAACTGCCAGCGATAAGGACACCGGCAGCTTTCTTTCGAGAATGATCTTTACGATTCCCAATGCAGCGCGCCGCAAGGCATAGGGATCGCTCGAGCCCGTAGGCACGAGCCCCACGGCAAAGCACCCGACAATGGAATCCAGCTTGTCTCCCAAAGCGACGGCACATCCTGTCAGGTTTCTTGGGATAGGGTCTTCCAGTCCCACGGGACGGTAGTGGTCGTAAATCGCATCGGCGACATCGTCCGGTTCTCCCTGCGCTCGCGCGTAGAGTCCGCCCACGATTCCTTGCAGTTCTGTGAACTCGCGCACCATCTCTGTCGCCAGATCGCACTTCGAGAGTTCCGCGGCCCGGTCCGCCTCAGCGACATGCGCCTGCATCAGCCCGCCGTTGAACCATTGTTCCGCCAGCCACCGTGCAATAGCACGCACTCGCTCCACCTTGTCGCGGTAACTCCCCAGCCGCGATTCGTACGTGACGCGCTCCAGCTTCGGCAAATAGTCGGCGAGCCGACACTTCTGATCCGCCTCCCAAAAAAATTGCGCATCGGCAAGCCGCGCCCGCAGCACGCGCTCATGTCCGGCGCGCACCAATCCTTTCGGGTCCTTCGGCAGATTGATCACCGCCAGGAAATGCGGCGCCACTTCCCCGTTCCGCTTTTCCACCGCAAAATACTTTTGATGTCCGCGCATCACGGTAATCAAAATTTCGTCCGGCAGCGCCAGGAACGCTGGATCGAATTCTCCCTCGAGCACGCTCGGACATTCATTGAGATATGTCACGAGCTTCAGCAACTCCGCGTCTTCGTGAACGCGATACCCTCCCCTTTTCGCGTGCGCCGCCAGTTCCCTGGCTATCCTTTCTTTCCGCGCAGCGGGGCGAACGACGACTCCATTCGCCAAGAGTTTCTTCTCATAGTCCGCGAAGTCTTTTACCCGCAGTGGACCTTTGCCGAGAAAACGGTGCCCGTGCGTCGTGTCTCCCGCCGAGACTCCCGCGAAGAAAAACTTCAACGGCTTGCCGTTTGCCACGGCGACAATCCACCGGATGGGCCGAATAAAACGCGCTCCGTCTATCCCCGTCCAGGTCATGGACCGCGGCCAGGACAAATCATGAATCACTCGTGGCAGCATCTCGGCCAAGATCTGTTCGGCCGTACGCCCGCGCTTCACTTGCTTTGCACCGAGATATTCGCCCTTCGGAGTTTTTACGATGTACAAGTCTTTCAAGGCGAGGCCTTGCTTCTCCGCAAAGCTATGCGCCGCGCGTGTCGGCTCGCCGACGGTATCGTAGGCCACCGATTTCGGAGGGCCCGTCACTTCATTCACCACGTCCGCCTGCTTCTCGCGCAAACCGCAAATGTGTGCCACCAGCCGGCGCGGCGCGCTGAAGGTCTCGACCGTCACGCCTTCCGAAAGATTCTCCGCGGCCAGAAGTTTTTCCAGATTTGCGCGAAGATCTTCTTCCGCTTTCGGCAGCATGCCTGCCGGAATTTCTTCGCTTCCCACTTCAAGCAATACTTCAATTCTCTTCTCTGCCGGATTTTCTTTTGCGCGATTCATGCCCGCACCTCGCGCCGCACCGCGGGCCCGCCAATCTGTTCCAGGTACGCCGCCGCTGCACGGCAAGCCAGCGTTCTCACTCGTGCCATGAGCGCCGCGCGTTCCGTCGTGGAGATCACACCTCGCGCATCCATCAAATTGAAAAGATGAGAACACTTCAGGCAATGATCGTAAGCCGGGAGCAGCGGATACCGTACCCGCACCGTTCCCTCCGTGCCGGCAAATCCATCGAGAAGTTCCTTGGCTTGCTTCTCATGCAAATCAAACTCAGCCCGGATCGCTTTGGCGTCGCTACGATTGAAACTGTACTCCGAGAACTGCTGTTCTTCGGCCAGTCGGATATCGCCGTAAGTCTTGTCCGCCGACCACCGCAAATCGTAGACGCTTTCCACGCCTTGCAGGAAGGCGCAAATCCGCTCCAGTCCGTAAGTCAGTTCCACTGAGATTGGATCGAGGTCGATGCCCCCGCTCTGCTGAAAATAAGTGAACTGCGTAATCTCCAGCCCATCCAGCAAAACCTGCCATCCAATTCCCCAGGCGCCCAGTGTCGGCGATTCCCAGTTGTCTTCTTCGAAACGAATATCGTGCTCCTTCAGCGTGATCCCGATCGCGCCGAGGCTCTGCAGATAAAGATCCTGCACGTCGGCGGGAGAAGGCTTCAGGATCACCTGAAACTGCGTGTGCTTATAAAGCCGGTTGGGATTCTCTCCATATCTTCCGTCGGCGGGCCGACGGCTCGGCTGAACATATGCCACGCGATACGCCGCCGGTCCAAGCACGCGCAAAAATGTTTCCGGATGCATCGTGCCCGCCCCCACCTCAACGTCATAGGGCTGCTGCAGTACGCATCCCTGCTTCACCCAGAAATGAGATAGTTTCAAAACTAAATCTTGAAAGTTAAGGCCGGTTTGTTTTTTCTCAAGCTTTACTTTAGCTGTCAAGTGGACTCCAAGAGCCTGCGCGTAGTTAGCGGCTTCTCCGTGTGATGCTCAATCCAGTTCAGCGAAGCTTCTCGCAATTCCGCTGCAGGCTGTTGCATCCCCTGCAGGAATTCAATTCCATCGAGCTTCTCGCCGGTAAACCGTTCGGCAAGTTGCCTTCCCTCCACGTGCAGTGGTCGCATGCCGCTTCGCCGGCATTTCTCGCAAAAGAGTCCCGCTTCCCAGGATGCGTGGAACGCAGGCTGCGACCCAAACGCCGCCCCGCAAGCAGCGCATCGATCAAACTGCGGCAAATACCCTCCAAGCCGTACCGTCCAAAACGCGAAATAACTTAGAGGCAGCTGCCATGCTCCCATGCGTTCGATTTCCCGAACGGTAAGGAGCAACAGTCGGAACATGGATTCCGCAATCTCATGCTCGGGAAGCACCTGTTCCGAGACTTCGCTGACGACCGCCAATCCAGTGCTCAGCTCGTAATCGCTTTGCGACTTATGAAACGATTCAAGCAGTTCGCATTGCTGAATCCGCACCAGATCCCGCGTCTCTTTCTCGATGTACCAGACCTGGACGTGCGACAGAATCTCGAGCGTCGACCCGTAGCGGTTCTTCATGCGGCGCGCACCTGCCGCCACCCCGCGCATGCGTCCCGACGTCCGCCCGAAAAAACTCACCAGCCGGTCCGCCTCTCCCAGCGAAAAGGTCTTCAAGATGATGGCTTCCGTTTCCCTGGCAGGCATGAGCTGTCGGCGCGCCGACGCTTCGCCGGACACCACGCATACCTACGTCCGATTCCAGCGCACACGCAGAACCAATTTAATTATCACACACTCTTCCCTCGCGCAACGATTACATCGCACGCTCCAAATAACCCGCCTCACTATTTCAAAAAATATTTGGCGCCGCCGCAATCCCAAGCCGCACGAAAGACGTGCTGCCGGTCAGCTCCCGCGCCGCAATTCTCGCGCTTCGCCATTCTGTTAACCAGGCCCTTTGCCACTTCCATCATTATCGGACTCTCGCACGCGTCGCATCCCGCTTTGCATTTCTCACACTCTTCCGTTACTCTGCACCACGAACTTATGCGCAAGCCATCCTTCGACGTTTTGGGCATCGGCGAAAACGCCACCGACACCGTGATGCAGCTCGCCCAATTCCCCGCCCTCGGCACCAAAGTGAAAATGCTCGCCGGAAGAATTATGGCCGGCGGCCAGGTAGCTACGTCTCTCATCGCTTGTCGGCGGTGGGGGCTGCGAACCCACTATGTCGGAGTGGTTGGCGACGACCCCGCCGCCGAGATTCATCGCCACGAACTTCAGCGCGCCGGGGTTCGTGCCGACCTTGTCCACGTTCCGCACTGCTTGAGCCAATTGTCCTTCATCTTTGTGGACACCAGTTCCGGCGAACGCACCATCGCGTGGATTCGTGATCCTCGATTGACCGTCCCTCCCGCTTTCCTTAAGCGAGATTGGGTGACCTCCGCTCGCCTCCTCCACCTGGACGGGCACGACCCCTCAACAACCAGCATCGCGGCCTCTTGGGCGCGCGCCTCTGGAATCCCGGTCATGGCCGACTTGGATCACCTCTCTCCCGGCCTTCTGCGTCTGTTGCCCTTCGTCGATTACCCGGTCACATCAAAAGAATTCCCCGTCGATGCTTCCGGCGAAAAGAACCTTCTTAAAGCACTACCTCAACTTCTTCGCAAGTACGGCTTTCGTGCCATCTGTGCGACGCTCGGCGTGGGTGGTGCGCTCGCTTGGGATGGGCATCGCTTTTGGTATGCTCCTTCTTACAAAGTTCCGGTGGTTGACACCACTGGAGCCGGCGATCTATTTCACGCCGGCTTTTCTTACGGCCTCCTACATGGCTGGGACTTGCAACGTATTCTGGACTTTTCTTGCGCGGCGGCTGGGCTGAATTGCCAGACCCTGGGAGCGCGCGGCGGTATCAGCGCTCTCTCCAAAGTAAAAGAACTCCTAAACAAAGGCCGTCGTAACAAGCCATCCTTTTCAAGCGCCCAGCTTGCTCGTGCCGCGGCAGTCGCGCCAAAGGCGAAGCATGGTTAGTATCCCTGTGCACATTTCCGACTCACTACCTCGATCCTCGCAGCAATCCTACTAGCTCATGTTCATCCCGCTCAAAGATCTGAATCCCCACAAGACCTATCCCGTCGTCAATACTCTTCTCATTTTGGCGAACGTAATCGTCTTTCTTTTCCAGTTCACCCTCACTCCTCATCAATATCACGCCTTCGCAATGGCCTATTCCACTGTCCCCGCACGTGTGCCGGCTTTTCTCAATGGCCACGTCGGCTTTGAAACCGCGTTTCTTCCGATTTTCACCAGTATGTTCCTCCACAGCGGGTTCTTGCATATCGCGGGAAACATGCTCTTCCTATGGATCTTCGGCGACAATGTGGAAGACTACTTCGGTCACCTCACCTATCTTCTTTTCTACCTGGTTTGTGGAATCGGTTCGGGTCTTTGCCACATCATCTTCAATCTTCATTCCACAATTCCCGCCCTCGGAGCCAGCGGCGCCATCTCCGGCGTCATGGGGGCCTACATCATTCTTTATCCCCGCGCCCGGGTGCTCACCCTCGTCGTGATTTTCTTCTTGCCCATCCCAGCCTTTGTCATTTTGGGCTATTGGTTCCTTCTGCAGTTCGTGGCAGGTGTGAGCTCCGTGGGTGGAGCAGCCACTGGAGGAGTCGCCTGGTGGGCACACATCGGGGGATTTTTGCTGGGGATGTTGATTACAATCTTGAGCCTTGGAGATCGAAAGCAAAACTTGAGGTGAATTATGCCCGTCAAGATTCCGGATAACGGTGCTTAAAGTGTCGCTTTAGATTTCTTAGAGTGACTTCGTTGTGTAATTCGCCACCCAATCGCCAACTTCAACCGTTCGTTTAATTCCTCCTAAGTCCGGCGTAAAAAAGTTCTCTCGAAGCGCCGCCTTAACGCCTTCGCGCATCACTTGAGCCTCTTGCTTCCACCCAAGAAAATCGAGCAGCATCGCCGAAGCCAGCAAGGAGCCGAAGGGGTTCGCAATCCCCTTCCCGGCAATATTCGGGGCCGATCCATGGACCGGCTCGAATAGCGACGTTCTGCCAGGATGTATATTTCCAGAAGGTGCCAGCCCAAGCCCTCCGGCCAGCTGCGCGCCCAGGTCGCTTACGATGTCCCCGAACAGGTTGCAAGTCACGATCACATCGAATTGGCCAGGGTCGCGCACCAGTTCCATGGCCAGCGTATCGATATATAGGTGCCGCGACTCGATCTTCGGATACTCTTGCCGCACCTCTTTAAAGACTCGCTGCCAGAGATCGTGCGCATACGTCATCGCGTTGGACTTGTCGCTCATGCACACGCGCTTCAATCCGTTTTCCCGGGCATAGTCGTACGCATAGCGAATGATGCGTTCGACTCCTTTGCGCGAATTCACGTCTTCCTGCACCGCGATTTCGTCTGCCGTGCCCTTCTTGAAGAATCCTCCCACCCCCACGTACAAGCCTTCCGTGTTCTCCCGGAAAACCATCAACCGAATGTCTTTTTCAGTGCGATCCCGGAGAGGGGTCAGCCGCTCATGAAGAAGCTCCACCGGCCGTGCATTTACATAAAGGTCCAGCTTGAAGCGCAGCCCCAGCAGGATGTCCGCGGCGTGTTGATTGGAAGGAACTCTCGGATCGCCCAGCGCCCCAAATAGTATCGCGTCAAACTCGTCGCGGAGCATCTCAACCGCCCCCACGGGCAAGCTAACTCCTTCCTTCAGATACTTATCCGCGCCCCAATCAAACTCCACGAACTCCAACGGCCGTTTTGCCGGCGCCGTCACCGCCTGCAGCACCTTGACGGCCTCCGGCGTTACCTCTTTCCCGATCCCATCCCCGGGAATCACGGCAATACGGGCAGCTTCCCCGCCCCAGCGTAACGGCATCTTGCCGCTCGGATTCGTAGGTTTCGTCGTCATGCGAAGGGTTTAGCCTCTCGGCGATGCGCGCGAGGGCGCCGTTTTGGCGGCCGGATCTCGATCCGGAGCGGGACTCTCCAGTCTCTCAGAGCTCCCTCTTCACCCAGGCCCTCACTTGCTCTTGGAATTTTCCGTCTTCAGGATAAACGCCGCCACATTGTCGTGCAGCTCTTTCAGCGCAGCCTCATGCGCATAGACCATGTGTCCTGATTCATAGAACTTGAATTCAATGTTGTCCTGCAATTTGGCGGGAATCGGCAAGTGGTGCATCTCGTAGATTCCTTCGTAGAACGGCGTGGCCAAATCAAAGTACCCGGCGTTCAACAGCACCTTCAAGTCCGGGTTGTACTTCATCGCCGTCGCCAGATCGACCATCACGTTCGCCGACTGCGGCAACGGTATTGGCACTCCGGGCGGCTGGTGCAGAGAATTCCAGGACCCCGTGTCGATTTCCGGCTTATACGTTTTGTTATCGCCAAACTTCAAATCCTTGCGCACGTAATCGTTGAATGCCGAAACGTAGGCGGACCCGATCGCCGCCGACTGGGGATCGTACTCCGCCTCTTTGCTCAGCGGATCCAGTGTCGGCCCCGAAAATCGCGTATCCAGCCGCCCAGTTGTCATGCCGTTGGCATCCTGCAGCATTTTCTCGAATTCTCCGCCGTTGATGCGCAAGTCCGCTTTCTGAATGTATTCCACCGGAAGGCCTGTGTAATCATGCAGCTTCGCAGCGATTGCTTGCCGCTGCTCCGGGGCGAGCGTCGAGCCCGCGTTGAGCGCCTGCGCATAATCGCCCATGGCGAAGTGCTCAACCTCTGTCAGCAACGGCCCCAATTGCTGATTTGCATCCGGCAGCTTGTGGTGATACCAGGCGGAAGCCGCGTACGTGGGCAGCGCCAGCTCATAAGGCAAGTCAATTCCAGGATTGAATTCCGGAGCGTCTGCGCTTAAATCAAAATTCAATATCTGAGACAACAGGATCACGCCGTTGAAGTCCACGTCGCGCTCCGTCTCGAGCACGTTTGAGAGCACCGCCGATCGCGTTGTCCCATAACTCTCGCCGAACAAATACTTCGGTGAATTCCATCGTCCATATTTGGCCAGGAACTGCACGATGAAATCGGCAAAAGCCTGCGCATCCGCATCCACGCCATAGAAAGCCTTTTCCCGGTCCTTGCCGGCGATGCGGCTGAATCCCGTTCCCGGCGCATCCACAAATACCAGGTCGCTCGCGTCCAGTAGGCTGAAATCATTGTTGATCAGCGGATATGGTGCCGCCGGCGTGTGCGTATTGTCGGACGTCACCACCCTCCTCGGCCCAAATGCCCCCATATGCAGCCATACCGTCGACGAACCAGGCCCGCCGTTATATAGAAACGTCAGCGGACGCGCCGTGCCCTTCTCGTCCGATTTCATGTACGCGACGTAGAACATGCTCGCTTCCGTTGGCGCGCTTTTGTCGTCCTTGTCCGCGTTCTGCGGAACGTCATCCCAGCCCTTCGGATGCACGACCAGTGTCCCGGCGAATGCGTCGTAAGCGATGGCGTGACCTTCCACGGTTACGGAACCCTTGCTCGCCTGCTGCTCCGGCTTAAATTGTTCCGTCTTTTCCGCTTCGGGTTTGCTGATGGTTGTCTCGACTTTCGTCTGCGACTGTGCAGCCGTACTTTGCAGCGCGGGGACTATGATCGCCAGGGCGGCGATCCACAACATCGGCTTTCGCATCGGGCTTTTCTCCATAAGTCGAATGTATTCTGAATATCCTGGATTTATTGCAGGGTCGAATCTATCACGATTTCGCTCCAGCACCAGATAAGACGCTGCATGAGCCACAAGGCGAGCAGCCCAATAAGTCGCCTTTCAACTTCCATCTTCGCAATCCAGCTCGCGGACAGGAACTTCCCCGCCGCCCGCTCAAACCAACCGCTCCTTCCGCACTGTAAGCTTCTCAATCCTGTCGCGCCGCGGCTCGAATCCAATTCCCGGCCCCGTTGGCACGCGAATCGTACCTTGCGCCGAGACCGTCACTTCTGGATCGATGATGTCCTCATGCCAATAGCGCTTGCTGGCGGTAACATCCCCCGGCAACGTGAAGTTCGCCAGCGTCGAGAGCGCAATGTTATGCGCCCGTCCGATTCCAGACTCCAGCATCCCTCCGCACCATACCGGCAAACCATTTTCCTGGCATAAATCATGGATGCGTCGCGCGACCGTGTGTCCGCCTACGCGCCCCAGCTTGATGTTGATGATCTTGCACGCTCCTAGCAGAATCGCCGCTCGCGCCTGCTCCTCGGAGTGAATGCATTCGTCCAGACAAATAGGCGTCGCCAGTTTTTTCTGCAGCTCCACATGCGCATATAAATCATCCCATCCAAGCGGCTGCTCGATCATCATCAGGTAGAAGCCTTCCAGCTGCTTCAGCAACTCCCAATCGTCCATGCGATACGCCGAGTTGGCGTCCACCATCAGCTTGATCCCCGGAAACTCTTCGCGCAGCCGCTTCACCTGCGGCAGCTCTTTCCCCGGCTTGATCTTTATTTTCACGCGCTGATATCCCGCAGCCAGCTCTTTTCTCACTGCCGCCGCCAGCTCGTCTACCGAATCCTTGATCCCGATCGAAACGCCGCTCGATATCTCTTCTCTCGTTCCACCTAGAAGTTTCGATAGGGAAATCCCCTTACTCTTGGCCTCTGCGTCCCAGATCGCCGCTTCCAGCGCCGCTTTCGCCATGTTGTGTCCGCGAACAGGCTCCATCAAGGGCCACACTTCCGCGGCCGACGCGACTTCTTTGTGCTTGATCATCGGCCAAAGAAAATCCTTCATCACAATCCAGGCCGTATCGGTTGTTTCCGGACTGTAGAACGGTTTTTCTCCCGCCACGCACTCGCCCCACCCGATCACCCCGTCCGCCAGAACCTCGGCCAGAATGATGCGCCGTTCTTCGGTGCGTTCCGCGCTGGTTTCAAACGGTGCAACCAGCTTCATTCGCAATTCTCGCAAGGTCACTTCCCGTATGCGCATGGCCCCATTCTCATTCTGCGGCTGCGAGACATGTTCTCTCTCGCGGCGCCGCGACGTCCGTGCCTCTCCTGCTGGAACTTCTCTGCTAAAAATCGCTCCACGGAGCCAGCAAATACTCCGTCCCCGTGGCTTGCTTCCTCAGCCCCACCGCCGCGTACCCACGCGCGAACCACGCGGTGAACTCCTCACGGATACGCGCTTGCACTTTTTCGACTTCGGCGGTATTGCTCTGCCTCCATCGTTCGAGTTCTGCCGGCAGTGTAATCATCGCAGGAGCCTCCTTCGGCTCTTGCGCCAGATCCGACACCGCTGCCATCACTCGCGCTGAATCCAGCTGCCACTCTGCCAGCAGCCGGTCCGTCGGAAGTCCCAGATGCAAAGGGCTCGTGGTCAGCCCATAAAGGTTTGGCAGATATTTCCTCGCAATCGCTCCCAGCCGCTTCAAATTGAAATAAGCGTTTCGCGCCTCCAGCGGATCAAATGTCCACACAATCAGGCGAATTCCCCGCCCCAAGGCTTCCTCGCGCTGGAAAAGTTTCAGAGCTCTCCCAACTCCGCGGTCGCGATAATCTCCATGCACTCCCGTCATGTGCGAATGCAAAAACACTGTCCCGTCTCGGAATCCAACCACCGAAAGCGTGTATCCAACCAGCCGGTCGCCGTCGAACGCGCCCAGAACCTGTCCCCCTGTTTCCTCCGCCACCACGAATAACGTCGCCGGCTCGACTTCCAGATCTTCCTCGCCCCATATTTCCTTCTGCAGCCCCACGCACCGCTGAAACTCCTCGATGCCCACGCACTTTCGGACGGCGATCCCATCGCTCATCAGGATTTACGCGCCTCTCGCATCTTTACTGCTCCGTCTTTCTCAGCGCGCTTGGCCCTTTCCCAAAACTCCTCCATCTGCTCCCGGGGCACTTCCGCCAGCGCCTTCCCGCTTTCCCCGGCCAGCTCTTCCATGCGCCGGAATCGCCCGGCAAATTTCGCATTGGCCTTTTTCAGCGCGATTTCCGGGTCGATCTTCAAAAAACGTGCCAGGTTTATCGCCGAAAACAATAAATCTCCCATCTCTTCTTCCGTGCGTTTGGCGTCCTCGGTTTCCAGTGCCTGCCGCAACTCCTCCGCTTCTTCATTCATCTTTTTAATTACGCCTTCAATATTCTCCCAATCAAACCCGATGCGCGCCGCGCGCCGCGTCAGCTGAAACCCTTCCAGCGCCGCAGGTAACGCCCGCGATACTCCATCCATCAACGAGCCCGCCTTCTTCGAACCGTCTCCGTTCCTGTGTCCCGCGGCCCTCCGCTCCTCTTTTTTGATCTGCTCCCAATTCTTCAGCACTTCCGCGGAATCCTTCGCCCGCTTTTCTCCAAAGACGTGCGGATGCCTTCGCACCATCTTGTCGTGCACTTCCCGGATCACGTCCGCCACCGTAAATCGACTCTCCTCTTTCGCAATCTGCGAATGAAACACGATTTGGAACAGCAGATCGCCCATCTCTTCCGCGAACTTCGCGTCGTCGCCGCTCTCCATGGCTTCCAGAACTTCGTAAGCTTCCTCAATCAGATAAGTCCGCAGCGTCTCGTGCGTCTGCTCCCTGTCCCAGGGACACCCATCCGGTCCCCGTAACCGCGCCTGCACCGCCGCGAGCTTCTCGAACCACTCCCCCGCCGTCAAGCGTGGCGCTTCTGAACCAGCACGTCTCGCCACACGAGTCTTCTTCGTTTTTCGGATCCTTTTCTTCTGAATCCCCATGGCCTTATCCATCACACGCGAATGCAACAAACGTTACACTTTACGGTGCGGCACACACTTTGACAAGCGCGCCGGGAGCAATTTGTTCCTTTAGAACGCTCTGCCTCCGCGCAGCTCTAAACGCAGCTCGCCCCGGCTCATCTTCGAGCCGGGGCGGTCGCATCCCATTTGTTGTGATTTTGCCGTTCGGTCTTCGGTTCTTCTCTTCTCTGCCTGCTATTAGTGGCGATCGTGCGGGTGATGCGCTTCTTGCGCCCGCGGATGCCCTTCACGGGCTGCTTGCCGTTCTCGCGCATCTCGCGCGATCAACGCATGTCCTTCCACTCGCCGCACGCCCGGCGCTGGACGTCGTATCTCAGCATACGGGTGGACATACACTCGCCGGTTCGCCCAGACGCGTCCCCATGGGTGGTTGTTGATGAACACCGCGTGCGCTCCCCAGTCGAATCGGCTGAATCCCCAGCCCCACGGACGAAACGCCACTCCCAGTGACACTCCGTATCCGAAGTTGATCGCCCCGCCGATAAAAAATCCCGGCCGAGGCGCCGCAAAAACAACGACTGGATTGTAATAAGGCACGCAAACGAACGCCGGATTTACAGGCGTGATCTCAATGTACGGTCCGCCGCTTACGATCACTTGTGCGTTGCTCCGTAGATAGCCGAAATCCTTGGCCTTCTGACGCATCCTTTGCACCGCGTCCATCACGTCCTGCCTTTGCGCGAGAAATGCATTGCCCAGGTCCGTCGTCCAATTCATGTCCGAAGCCATCGTCTCCAGCACCGATGGAAATGGCAGCAGGGCTTGCACGCTCGGATCCCACGGCAACTGGTCCCCGGTGATCGCATTGGCCAGCTCGTCTCCCCTCAAATAATGGTGTTCATCCGCCCACTTTGAAGCGTCGGGAATCTGGTCAGGGTAAGTCGCCGCGGCCATGATTTGTGCCAGCAATGAGTCGGGATAAAGCGCTATCCGCTCGACCATCTGATCCAACTGGCCTGGCCCGAAGGATGGCGGAGGTGCCTGGTCTTGGTCCGGCGAAGGAACGCGGTCTTGCGAGGGAGGCTGGTCCTGTCCCATCGCGATACCGGGCAGCCAGCCCACAAGCAGCCCCACAAATAGAAAAACCGCCATTATTTTTGCTGAAAGTTTTGAGTCTCGCATTCGATTCCCCCTCTCATGGAACGAATTTGAATGCCTTCCACTACAAATCTTATCTCATCCTATACAACACGGGCTCTCCAATTTAGTTCCGATATATCCATCAAGTCCTGCAGGACTTAGCCACTTTCCGAGCCCCCTCCGGTTGAGGCATTTCGATTTCCTGCAATGGACCATCAGCGTCATCGTGCAAGGCGTGGTAAAAAAAAATAAATCGCGCGAACTCACGCTGCCGTAGTCACGGGTCACTGAAATGGTTGTAAAGAAACCGCTCCGGTTTTTGCATATCCATTGAACCGCGACGGCACGCATTGAACTCTCCGTCGCCACTTCCCCTCAACGGCTTCTTCACTCTCTCCTTGACAGCTTAGGAGTGACCGCGTTACCCTCCTAACCATCTTAGGAGGCTCCTTGCCCGACCAGGCTCAGCTTCTCCCCGGCACTCTCGATCTCCTCATTCTTCGCGCCGTCTCTCTCGGCCCGCTCCATGGTTACGGCATCCTTCTGCGCATTGGACAAATCTCCGGTAATGCCCTCCTCATCGAACAGGGCGCGCTCTATCCCGGCCTTTTTCGCCTGGTCCGTCAAGGACTCCTCAAAGCCAGTTGGGGCACATCTGACAACAATCGCCGCGCCAAGTTTTATGAACTCACCGCCGCAGGCCGCAAGCGTCTGCGCCAGGAGACCGACAATTGGAATCGCCTCGTGAGCGCCATCGGTTCCGCTCTCGGCGCGCAACCGGAGGAAATATGAAACTCCTCGACTCCCTTCGATTCCGCATCGCTACGCTTTTCCAGCGTTCGAAGTTGAATGCTGAGATGGAGGAGGAGCTTCGTTCCCACATTCAGCACCGCGCGGACGATATCGAGCGCTCCGGCGTTCCCCGTGCCGAAGCCGAACGCCGAGCGCGTATCGAGTTCGGCGGACTCGCCCGCTACAAAGAGGAAAGTAGTGAAGCAGCGGGTGGCGCGTTTATCGAATCTCTCCTGCAGGATCTTCGCTTCGCATTCCGCATGCTGCGCAAATCTCCTGGCTTCACCGCTGTTGCTGTAGCGACCCTGGCCATCACCATCGGCGCAAACGTCGTCGTTTTTGGTGTATTGAACGCGCTAATCATCCGCCCCTTGCATGTGCCTCACGCGCAGAGTCTCTTTGCAATCGAGCGCGGCAGGGATACGGCTGTGAACCACTCGTATCCCGACTATCTTGATCTGCACGATCGCAACCGCAGCTTCGAAGACCTGGCTGCCTATAACGTCACTTCCGTTGGGATCGATACGGGCAATAATCCTTCCCCCGCTTGGATTCTCGAAACCACCGGAAACTACTTCGACGTATTGGAAATTCAGCCTTATCTCGGCCGCTTCTTTCACGCCTCCGATGAGCATGGCCCAAACAGTGCTCCTTATATCGTCCTCACCTACGCTTACTGGCACGCCCATTTTCAAGATGATCGCGGCGTCGTGGGCCGTGTCGTTCAGCTGAACAAACATCCCTTTACCATTCTTGGTGTGGCGCCACCGGAGTTCCGTGGCACTTTGCTCATTGTCTCCCCCGATTTCTGGGTGCCCATCGTTAATCAGGAACAGATCGAGGGCGAGAATGTTCTCAATCTGCGCGGAAACCGCGGTCTTTTGATGGTGATGGGGCATTTAAAGCCGGGAGTCACTCCCGCGCAGGCGGTCGCCGATCTCAACTCCATCGGCTCCTATCTGGAAAAGGCCTATCCAAAAGACGATGGCCAAATGACATTTTCTCTGGCGCGTCCGGGTCTTGGCGGCGACTGGTTGGGCAGTCCGCTGCGCGCATTCCTCACAGGGTTGATGCTTCTGGCCGGATTGATTCTCCTGGCCGCCTGCGCCAATCTCGGCAGCTTGTTCGCCGCGCGCGCGGCCGACCGTTCCCGCGAAGTTGCTGTGCGGCTCGCGCTTGGCGCGGGCCCGCTGCGAATTCTGCGCCAACTTTTTACCGAAGCCGTAATCGTCTCCCTCATCGGAGGCGCTGTCGGTTTGTGGGGCAGCATTGAGTTGTTGCGGGCGCTGAGTGTATGGCAGCCACTTCCAACAGCACCACTTCAGATACCTGTCTACGCCGATGCAAACGTCTACGCAGTTGCCTTGCTCTTGAGTTTGGCGAGCGCATTCCTCTTTGGCGCGGTCCCTGTTAAACAAGTGCTCCGCACGGACCCCTATCAAGTTATCAAATCCGGCTCAACCGTCTCGGTGAGACGGCGAATTACTGTTCGCGATCTGCTGCTCGTGGTGCAAGTTGCCATCTGCGCCGTGCTGGTTACTTCCTCGCTGGTGGCCGTGCGCGGCCTCATGCGCTCGCTGCAAAGCAATTTCGGTTTTGAGCCTCGCAACGCCATGTTGGTCGAGACCGCTCTGAGCATGGCCGGTTACAGCGGCGACCAAGTCCCCGCCATGCAGAAGCGCATGATCGACTCATTAGCGGCCATCCCCGGCGTACAATCCGTCGGATTGGTCGATCGCCTCCCGTTGTATTACGGTGCGAACGGCACTCACGTCTTTACCGACAACACTGCTGATCTGCGGCCGGCGAATGCCGCCGCCGAGCCTGCGCTGTACAACATTACTCCCGGATATTTCGAAGCGGCCCGCACGGCCTTGTTGGCGGGCCGGACGCTCACATGGCACGACGATAAAAATGCCCCCCGTGTGGCCATCGTCAATCGCATGTTTGCGGGAAAGCTTTTTGGCTCAGCAACCGATGCAATCAACAAGTATTTCAAGAGTAGCGATGGAACCCGCATTCAGATCGTCGGCATCGTCGAAGACGGAAAATATGGCAGCCTCGCCGAAGATCCGCAACCCGCCTTGTTCCTACCCATCCTACAATCGCCTTCGAGTCAGATGTGTCTGATAATTCGCTCGGATAGTGATCCGCAGCGTCTCACGGCCACCGTCAAAAGCACCGTAACGCAACTGGACGCAGGTCTGCCCTTTACCATCCGCACGTGGAACCAGGAACTCGAGAGCGCTCTTTTCCCATCGCGTATGGCCACGATGTCGCTAGGCGTTTTGGGAGCAATGGGTGCGGTGCTCTCTATTACCGGCATCTTCGGAATGGCCGCTTACTCGGTCAGCAAGCGGAAACGTGAGTTAGGCATTCGCATGGCTCTCGGCGCGCAACGCAAGGAAGTGTTGCAGGCCGCTTTGGGACGCGCTATCAAACTTCTCGCTTTTGGTTCCTCGGCGGGACTTCTCCTTGGAATTCTCGCGAGCCGCGTCTTAGCATCGATCGTGTATCAAGCCACCCCGCGGGATCCGATCGTCTTGGCTGGCGTTGTTCTAGCCATGGCGTTGCTGGGATTGCTCGCTACTTGGATTCCAGCGCAACGCGCCCTCTCTCTCGATCCATTGATCCTTCTGCGCGATGAATGAATCGGCTCGATGGAAAGAGCTGTAGTCAGTCCAGGCTCCAACTCCTAGTTTCTTGCAAGCCGGGCTGATGGAAATTGACCTGCCATTCAAGATGTCCTCCGGGCACTCCGAGATTGCGGACCCGTGTTAAACTTATCTGGAGCATTGTCTGCATGGCATGATTTGTAGAGCATTATTTCCAGAACGCCTTTTCCAAGGATTGTCCACTTGACCGAGCACAAGCACGAAGAATCGTTTCGCGTTATCGACCGGCGGCCCTTTACTGCCGAAGGCGAATTACGCAAGGAAGCCATCGAAGAGAAGGAACGCGCGCAAAAGCGCGATGAACAGCTTCGCCCCGTTGCTGAAGCGCCCGCGTCCGTTGTGCCGCAGCCTCCTGCCGAAGTTCCTAAGCGCTCGCAGCCCTTCGAAAACCTTGTTCGCATGCTCGGCAGCAATGCCGCGATGGTCCTTGGCGCTTATGCCGACCCGCGCACGGGCCAGCCCATGCTCGATCCCGAAGCTGCGCACGAGCTCATTGATATGCTCGATTCCCTGCACGAGAAAACCAAAGGCAATCTCGCGCCGGAGGAAGACAGCATCCTGCTCGACCTTCTCGGTAAATTGAAAATGACTTATTTGGAAGTGAACCAGGTGGTCGCAGCCCAAGCCGCTTCGCAGGCAAAAGCCAAGACTCGGCCGTAGCGGGCTTTGCGGCTGCAGACGCCAGCCGGCCCGGCTCTGAAAATAGTCTACCTGGTTTCGAGCATGCCCCGGTTTCCATGTCCCTTGCTCCCATGGCCAACGTTCCGCTAAAAATAACTGTTCTCGGCTCCGGCACCTCGATGGGCGTTCCCACGCTTTCCTGCCACTGCCGCGTCTGCAGCTCGCTCGACCCGCACGACAACCGCTTGCGCCCTTCCCTGCTGCTCTCGCGCGGCGGACAGAACGTCGTCATCGACACGACGCCTGATTTTCGCCAGCAAGGCTTGCGCGCTTGCATCGATCGACTCGACGCAGTCCTACTCACTCACGGGCACGCAGACCACATCATGGGATTCGACGATATTCGTCCCTATAATATTCGCCAGCACGCGGCGCTTCCCGTCTATTCCAACGAAGAAACTTTCCAGACCATACGCCGGACTTTTGCATACATTTTCGATGGCAAGCCGAAGCTCAGCTCGATTCCGAGCGTCACACTTCATGAAGTCAAGGCGCCGTTCGAACTGCTGGGCATCACGTTCACTCCGATTCCTCTGTTGCATGGCGAGATGGAAGTTTTGGGCTTCCGCTTCGGCAGCGCGGCTTATCTGACGGACTTCAGCGCAATCCCTGATTCCTCGCTCGCGCTGTTGCACGGGCTCGATGAACTCATCATCGATGCGCTGCGAGACATTCCTCACCCAATGCATCAGACCGTCGATCAAGCACTCGCGCTCATCAAAGAGTTGCAGCCGCGCCGTGCCTGGTTTACGCACATCGCCCACGATTTGCCGCACGCCGAAACCAATGAACGCCTTCGCAATCTCGGCTACTCGAATGTGCAGCTCGCCTACGATGGTCTCGAAATCGAAGTAGCTGTGGATGATACCGGGAACGATGCGGACGACGTGCCGTGCGAAATGGACTTGTTTCACAATTCCGCGAGCCGGCTCGACAGTAATCCTGCGCCGCTCGAGCGGTTTAACTCTTCTCAAGACTGGGGGGCTCGTTATGCAGCTTCGAGCTCCGGGAGCACACTTGCCATCGGCAATTTTGACGGCATTCACCTCGGTCACCAAGCTATTCTCGACGGATGCATTGCTCGGGCTCGCGAAATCGGCGCCGTCGCCACGGTTTTGACTTTCGATCCGACTCCGCAAAAAGTTCTTCGTCCGGAATCGGCTCCCTTGCGCATTTCCACGACGGAGCAGCGTTTGCGCTGTTTCGCTGCGCTCGGCATGGACGCTGCGGTAGTTCTGCCTTTCACTCACGACCTCGCCAAACTGACGCCGCAGGAATTTGTCGAGCAAATCCTTGTCCGCGATCTTAAGGTGCGCGCCGTTTTTGTCGGAGAGGATTTTCGCTTCGGCCATAAGCAGTCCGGCAATGCCCGATTGCTCCTGCAGCTCGGCTCCGAACGCGGCTTCGAGGTCGTCATCCTTCCTCCGGTGATCCTCAAGGAAGAAATCGTTTCCAGCACGATTATTCGCCGCGAAATTGCGGCTGGCGACGTCGGCCCTGCCGCGCGACTCCTTGGCCGCCCTTTCGTGCTTACGGGAAAAGTCGTCCCTGGCACGGGCACGGGGCGCCGGTTCACGTTTCCCACGCTCAATCTCGCCGCGGAGCAGGAATTGCTGCCTGCTCGCGGGGTGTACGTTACGCGCACGCGTCTTGAAGGCGAAACGCGCACACGCCGCTCGGTCACAAACGTCGGCGTCCGGCCGACGTTCAACGGCTCGGCGCTGAGCGTCGAAACGCATATCCTCGAACCGATCCCGGAAATCACCCCCGCGCGGATTGAAGTCCATTTCTGGCATCGCCTCCGCGACGAAATGAAATTCTCCGGCCCCGAAGAGCTGCGCGCGCAAATCGCGCGAGACATCACTTCTGCCAACAATTTCTTCGACCGGCTGCGCTCCTTCCGGTCCACCCGCAGCGCCGTCCCCACCCGCAACAGCTAACCGCGCCCCGCCGCCTGCCCTGGCCAGGCGATCTCAGAAGGCCACTGAAGAGACGCTTTGCATCCAATGCCAGCAATGCTATCATTGCTGGCATGGCCACACTCACGATTCGGCAGCTGGACCAGAAAACCAAGACCCGCTTGAGGGTTCGCGCCGCCCACCACGGACGCTCGATGGAAGAAGAGGCACGCGAGATCTTGCGGTTTGCTTTGACCACTTCCTCTCGGACCAACGGAAACCTGGCGGAGGCGATTCGGCGGCGGTTTGCTCCATTGGGCGGGATCGAGCTTTCCTTGCCAAAGCGCGACGCCGTGCGCAAGGCCCCTGGATTCGAGGAATGATCGTCCTTGATACGAATGTGCTGTCGGAGCTCATGAGGCCAAAACCTTCCGCCCAGGTCGTGGCCTGGGTCGCCCTGCAACCGGCGGCAGAGCTGTTTACAACCGCGATCACGGAGGCGGAAATCTTTTACGGTATCGAATTGCTCGCCAAAGGCAAGCGGCGCGACAACCTGCTGGCTGCCGCGGAAGAAATGTTTACGGAAGACTTCGCCGGACGTATTCTCGGATTCGAAAGCGAAGCTGCCCGCCACTTTGCCGCGATTGCGGCACGCCGTCGGGCGCTCGGAAGGCCAATTAGTCACGCGGACGCCCAGATCGCGGCCACCACTCAGGCGCATGGAGCCAGGCTTGCAACAGGCAACGGCCCCGACTTTGCCGATTGCAACATTGTCGTTATCGATCCCTGGCGCACGCCGTAGGAGGCAGCCTGCGCACCCTCCGCTCCGGGGGAATGGCTGCTCCGTCATCTCGTGGAAACTGCCGCTCAACGGAATTTTTCCCTGCATGCCTATTGCGTCATGCCCGACCATGTTCATTTCCTTTGTGAAGGTCTCTCGGACACCTCCGATCTCGTGCAGTTGGTCGATGCCTTCAAACAGCGCACGGCCTATGAGTTCAAAAAAAACCATGGCGAGCGGCTCTGGCAAATGCGCTATTACGATCACATACTGCGGCCGAAGGAGGTGCCGGAGGATGTCGCCTGCTACATTTGGTGGAATCCCGTACGGAAGGGGCTTTGCGGCGACCCTCATCTTTATCCTTTGTCCGGCTCGCAAACCATCGATTGGATGAAGCACACTTCCGGGACAAACTGGACCCCTCCCTGGAAAGCAAACACGAATCTGTAGAGGCTGGGCTTTAGCCCAGCAACTGCCCGGTGACTTTGTAGAGGGCGGACTTCGGTCCAGTTCCTGGGCTTAGCTTCAGAAAACGCCGGGCTAAAGCCCGGCCCCTACAAAAGTCTGACGACAAGATTACCAAGCAATTGCACCATCAGAACCCAGCGGGCCGCAGTTTGCCGGCCGCGAGGGCTTTCAGGGCGAGGAGGCGGCCGTCGAGTTCGTTGGCGGTGAGGCGGCCTTTTCGGTAGAGAATCCGCAGAAAATCCCCGGCGGACCGGACGCATTTGCCCGTGTTGCATTCAATACAGCAGGAAACCAGGTTCCGGTAGGAATTGCGCCCGTAGCGAACTCGCGGCACAACGTGGTCGAGGCACCGCACATTAGAGAGAGTCCGACGCAGGCAGTAGAAGCAAGTGCCGCGTTCGCGATCGTGAATGGCTTTGCGGAGCACCCAGGTTTTCCAGAAGTCCCTGGTTTCGAGTTTCGACCCGGAATCCTTTTCAACGGCCCCAGCGGCTCGCCCGGCAGAGGACGCGCCATTTCCCCCCGATCGGATCGCACGGATATTTTTGGGCAACCGCATCTCGGCGAGATGGCCGGTCTTGCCGCGTTCCAGCACGTGTAAAGCTCCCAACTCGTCCAGCCGCCGCACCGACTCGCGCGTCCGCCCGGCTGACATACCCAGAGTCCGGGCTAACGCAGTAACCGCAAAGTTCAGGCGCAGCTTGCCCACCACGAGAGTATGTCGCAACAAATAAGAGTAGACGGCGCGGTCCTTGACGGTCAGTCCGAGACCCGGCGCGAGAACATCTTCAAACTGGATCCAGAGCAGCTTCGGGCTGAGTTTTTTGTTTGCCATGGTTTGCGTCCTTAGAGCGAGTAGTGGGTGTGTAGGCGCCGGCCTTCAGGCCGGCCTCTAAGCCTCGGTGGTTACGAGCAGGAGCATTTGTAGGGGCCGACCTTCAGGTCGGCTCTTCTAAGCCCGGTCGTTTACGTGTCGAAAAGTAGAAAAGTGCAAGAGTCCGTGAACGACAGAAAGAGAGAAGCGGGATTTAACGCTTAGCGAATCTCGGAGGAAGTCCCAAAAATCGCCGGGCTGAAGCCCGGCCCCTACACAAGCGAAGAGCAAGCGAGCCGTAGCGCCCTGAAAATAAAAACGCCCCAACCAGAGTCGGGGCGTAAATTTCTACGAGCACAGTGTACTACAACGATAGTCAATCGTCAAGGAAAATCCGCCTAAAAAACGGATCGGCGTAAACCACTGGATTGCAAGGGGATAGCCGAGGCAACTTTAGATTTCTCGTTTTCGAAAGAAAAAGTCTAGACCCAAGACCCGCCCTCAAAAACCGAGGACGGGCACCCTCCGCATGACTAAGAGTCCGGGCCACGCGTCCAGCCAGCTCCGACCCTTCGCAGCTCGATTTCATCTAGTATTATTTAACTTAGTAGTATAAATATTGACTGCTCATGTTTATCTGCCCGATCTCGCCAGAAAAACAGCTCTTGCTAGGCTATCCCACTTTTGGGATAATGCGATGACACGCTTGGTTCGTGCGCCCGGGGAAAAACCGCTTTTCTGGGTCGCTTCCAGCTGGGCGGATCTTCAGCAATTCCCTGAGGCCGTACAGGACGGCCTTGGCGTCGCGCTTAGCGTGGCGCAATTCGGCGGCAAGCATCCCGCCGCAAAACCATGGAAGGGCGAAGGGCCGGGTGTTCTGGAGGTTATGGAGGACTATCGCGGCGACACTTACCGGGCGGTCTATACAGTCAGGTTTGCGGAGGCCATTTATGTGCTGCACGTCTTCCAAAAGAAATCGCCCAGCGGGATACGCACGTCTCAAAGGGATATCCGGCTAATTTCGCAAAGGATGCAAGCAGCCCGCGCGGATTATGAGGCCCACTATGGCAAAGAGAAAAAATAGAATTCCGGTCTTTAAAAGCTCGGGAAACGTTTTCGCCGATCTAGGCCTTGCACATCCCGAGGAGAAACAGACTAAGGTGCGCCTCGCCGTGGCCATCAACCACATCCTTGCGGAGCGCCGTCTTTCCCAAGCCCGCGCGGCGCGCGAACTCGAGATCAACCAGCCCAAAATATCGGCGCTTTCGCGCTATCGGCTGGATGGCTTCTCTGTCGAGCGACTGATGCACTTCCTGGCCCGCCTGGGTTGCGAAATCGAAATCGTGATCCGGCTACATCCGAACTCGCACTCTAGAAAATCTTCCCGCATCCTCGTCTCCGCCGCTTAGGCACTCGGAGTGCCCACCCTTTGCAAAAACCGCAAAGGATGGGCCACCCCGGAAAAAGACAAAGTCAAAATCGTCTCGGCGCGCTAAGGGTCGCCCACCCGCCCGCCGGCACAAAAAACAGAATCGACGTAAGCCGCTGAATTGCCGGGAGATAGGAGGGACGCCCAGGGTGACTCTACGTCGCCGAAACTTGGGGGAAACAGAAAATCGGGGAAACTTAAGGACGGCCCGGAACGGTTCCTGTAATTTTTGATTCGTGCGAAGAGAAACATGAGGAAGCTTCCCGTCCGTCCCCGTGATTCCCCTGCTTCAAACTATCAGTTCTTTATGAGCGTGCCCCACTCCACGTTGTCACCAGAACCGCCTCCTATGCCGAAATGAACGGCGATATCGAGTGAGTCCCCCGAAGGATTGATGCGGGCACCAAAATTAAAAGGAAGAACATTACTGTTAGAAGAAATGCCGGTCCCCCACATCAGAGCGCCAGCCACATTAGCCCCGCTGATAGTGAACGAAGGACCTAGCGTACCAGGGGAAGCGGTTCCGCTCCCCGACACAGAAAATCCATTCTGTGTAGCCACGATAGCAACCGCGTCGGTGCCGCCTGAAGATGTGTTCAGGGTGCCACTATAGGTTCCACTTAACGGACTGACGTATTGTGCGCTAAACGTTCCGGATGTATCCGACGCGTTTTCACAGGTCCAAGGGGCATAGTCGGCAGACGTTCCGGTGAAGGACCAGTTTCCGGAAAGAGAGCTCACAGTAGAACCGGACGCAGGCATCTGCGCAGTCAGGTCTCCGTAATCGATTCCACTAGAGCTATTAACCGAAGCTTTGAATGTCGAGGAAGAAATCGAACCTACTACAGTTTCTCCACTAATACCCTGACAGAGGACAAACCCGTTGGGGAATATTTGTCCGTCTATGAACCAATCCGTTGGTGACACGGAAGGACTAAAGTAGGGAGCGTAACCCTGCAGCCCACTTGCCGCCACAGAGATGTTGCCGTTCGAGAACTGCACGTTGGCTTCCATGTACCCAACGTCGTTTATCGTGCTGCCTGTCAGAGGAAATGTGAACTCCCATTGTCCCGTCTGAAGTACCTGCGCTGTCGGCGTCGGGTTAGGGTTTGGGCTGCTAGGGTTCGAGGAATTGCTGACGCCGCCGCCGCAGCCTGACAATAGACAAGTCACAAGAAGAACGAACAAAGGTTTCATTGGTCCTCTCTTTCGTTCACTTTCGTTCTTGTATGATTCAGATTATCGGAATAGCGGTTTGTCCCAATAGGATTCTCACAGAGGCGGTCATTATGAGTAACTGTACGACAGAACAGCTCCAGAAGGTGGCGCGCTAGAAGCTTGGGGAAGCTTGGGGACAGACCGAACGTTCCCTGGACTTTTTGATTCGTGCGAAGAGAAACATGAGAAAACTTCCCGTCTGTCCCCATATTTACTATCATCTAGTAGTATTTAACTTAGTAGTATAAATATTGGCTGCTCATGTTTATCTGCCCGATCTCGCCAGAAAAACAGCTCTTGCTAGGCTATCCCACTTTTGGGATAATTCGATGACACGCTTGGTTCGTGCGCCCGGGGAAAAACCGCTTTTCTGGGTCGCTTCCAGCCGGGCGGATCTTCAGCAATTCCCTGAGGCTGTACAGGACGGCCTTGGTGTCGCGCTTAGCGTGGCGCAATTCGGCGGCAAGCATCCCGCCGCAAAACCCTGGAAGGGCGAAGGGCCGGGTGTTCTGGAGGTTGTGGAGGACTATCGCGGCGACACTTACCGGGCGGTCTATACAGTCAGGTTTGCGGAGGCTATTTATGTGCTGCACGTCTTCCAAAAGAAATCGCCCAGCGGGATACGAACGTCTCAAAGGGATATCCGGCTAATTTCGCAAAGGATACAAGCAGCCCGCGCGGATTATGAGGCCCACTATGGCAAAGAGAAAAAATAAAATTCCGGTCTTTAAAAGCTCGGGAAACGTTTTCGCCGATCTAGGCCTTGCACACCCCGAGGAGAAACAGACTAAGGTGCGCCTCGCCGTGGCCATCAACCATATCCTTGGGGAGCGCCGTCTTTCCCAAGACCGCGCGGCGCGCGAACTCGAGATCAACCAGCCTAAAATATCGGCGCTTTCGCGCTATCGGCTGGATGGCTTCTCTGTCGAGCGACTGATGCACTTCCTGGCCCGCCTGGGCTGCGAAATCGAAATCGTGATCCGGCTACATCCGAACTCGCACTCTAGAAAATCTTCCCGCATCCTCGTCTCCGCCGCTTAAGCAATCGCCGCTCGCCTTTGGGCAAAGTGGAAGAAAACGTCCCGTCCCCAGGCTTCCCCGGTACGCAGCCAAGACCCAGGTTCAAACGACGAACCTGGGGCACCCGGCCGCGCGTAACTGTCCAGGGAAACTTCCTGGCCTTTCCGCATGCGCACTCGGGGACGTTTCACCTCCACTTTCTGCCCGGCAAACACGACATAGCCCGGTTGCTGCCCCCAGCGCACGCAGCTCAACGCCGGGTCCGGCTGGTAGCGCGGTCCCACGCGCCGCGTCACTTCCTCTTCGATCACTCCCCGGATGATCTGCAGCCCGGCCAGCCCAGCTAGGTGTTCGACCTGCGGTTGCAGTTCCTCCCACAGCTCGACTAGCGGCAGTGGCAAATGCACCGCCAACTGCCTTGCCCCCACGACCTCGAATTTCCGATTGGACTTCTTCGCACTGCTCTGGTATCTCATGGCCATAGCGGCTCTCCTTTTCCAAAGAAAAGTTCTCATCCCGGACTCTATCCGAGTCCAGGCCGAGAGCCGCTACTTCCTCTTTCAGGTTTCAACTAAAGGCGGGACAACTTCGCCGTTAGAGGGGGGCAGACGGTGGGGGTTACAGGGGCGGACGGGTAGCGGAGGCAAGGCGGTTACTCCTTTCTCCTCCGCGATGAAACAGTACTAATAGTAACATAGACGGGTCTATTGTCAAGTAATAATTATAAGTCGTTACAAGCCAGTGGGTTGCGGATGGTCAATTCGGGGTGAGATGGACAGGAAAGGTCAAAACCCGCACCCTTGAAAATCACAAGGGATGCGGCACCCCGACAAGCAAAGACAAATCCAAAATCGTTTCGGCGAATTTAGGGTACCCCACCCGCCGGACAGGTCAGCCTTTCCGCATGAATGCAGGTCCATATCGAAACAGTTCTTTCATAATCTCCAGCCAGTTTTCTCTAATCATTGCTACGGAGACCAAGACCATCCCCAGGAAAACGGCAGCCGAAACCCATGCAAAGGTGGCCCAGAAGCGACGCCGGTCAGGTCTGTGAAGTATCCATGTGATCCCAAAGTCGCAGATTAGGGCAATACTCAAAATAATCGATGGGAAAACCACATCTCGGAAGCGGTCCGGAGTGGCTCCCGGGAGTCCAATGAAAACCCACGATGTGAACACCATGAACAAGGTCACTGAAGCAATAAAAAACAGAACGGACACGACACTGGTGCGAAGGGCTCTGTGCGCTTCAAAGTAGTTATGGATCGACTCCATGCAGGGCTCCTTTCGATTAGTCCATCCTCTCGACTAACCGTTCCCAAACTCAGCTAATCGCAGGTTGTCACAGAGTGGCTGCCACCGTGGCCATCGGGTTCAAGCGTTGTGACGCAAGGCTGATTGGATGACGTTGTCGGCTCCTTCGACCGAGTAGACTTGGTAGCTGTTGAACGACCAAGGCTCGGAAAAAGGAGCCGAGCAATGTTAATTATAGGATGTGATTTCCATACACGCTATCAGCAGATTGCCATGGCCAGAGAAGAGACCAGCGAGTTGCTCGTCGAGCGGCGATTGGACCATGAAAGCGGCGAAGCTCAAGCGTTCTACCGGAGTTTGCAGGGTTCGCCAGAAGCGGTACGCGTGGGCATCGAAGCAACAGGCCCCATTCATTGGTTCGAGCGTTTGCTCACCGAGCTCGGGCACGAACTATGGATTGGAGACTCCGCGAAGATTCGCGCCAGTGAAGTGCGCAAACAGAAGACCGATGAGCGCGACGCCCGGCTCATTCTCGATCTGCTGTTGGCGAAGCGCTTCCCGAAAATCTGGGTTCCCACGCCGGCCGAACGCGACCTCCGGCAGTTGCTTTGGCACCGTCACAAGCTCGTAAGCATGCGCACGATGCTGGGCAACCAGCTGCATGCGCTGGCCATGAGCGAAGGGCTGTGTCGCAAGGGCAAACTGTTTACGAAGAAGGGCCGCGTGGAACTCGGGAGTCTTACGCTCGGTCCGTGGGCCGGCCGCCGGCGCGAAGAACTTCTGAAACTGCTCGAGCAACTCGAAGCACCGATCGCGGAGTTGGATCGCGCCGTTCTGGAGGAAGCCCAGCGCCGCGAAGATGCCATTTCCTTGATGACCCATCCCGGCATCGGACCGGTTACCTCTCTGGCGTTTGTGCTGGCCATCGGTCCGGTAACTCGTTTTTCTGGCAGCAGAAAGATTGCGAGTTATCTGGGGTTGAATCCGACGGAGGACTCCAGCGGCGGAAGGCGCAGGCTCGGAGGCATCAGCAAACAGGGCAACACCATGGTGCGCTGGCTGCTGATCGAAGCTGTGTATCCCGCGGTGCGGAAGGATCCCGCGCTGCGGCAGGACTATCAACGCTTGAAATTCCGAAGAGGACACGCGGTGGCCAAAGTGGCCATCGCGCGCAAGTTGGCTGTGCGTATGTATTGGATGCTCCGCAGTGGAGCAGATTACGCGCAGCTGGTTCGCAGGCAAGGCAGCCCGGGGGCCACCCTGGTGGACGCGAGTCCATCGCTAGGCTGATTGGGCGCCTTGCTCCCGCGAGCAATCGCGGCGTCTGAAAAAAGAATCATGGTCCGCCTTACGGGGAGACCGCATAGATGGTTGGTGGAACCAGAATCCACCGCAAGATTCACGAAGCGAGCCTTGGTCGAAATGAAGGAAGAAGAAAGAGAAAAGATCCTTATAGGTGAAGAGAAAAACGAACCCTCGCGGCTCGTGAACTCGAGGTTTCTCTTGACAGAGCCGACAACGTCATAGAGGGTGGCCCGGGTTCTTAGTTATGCGGAGGGTGCCCCGCCCTCGGTTTTTGAGGGTGGGTCTTGGGTTTGGGTTCTCTCTAGTCGATCAGCAAATCCATGGGAAGCAAATGAGTAGTGAGTGGCGAGTGGTGAGTAGATAGGACAGAACCGGAGAAGAGTGAGCGGACGTGATTGCTCCCGTGGGCGAGGGCGCTGTAAACTGGAATTGTGAATTTTGAATGGGATCCGGGCAAAGCTCGACGGAATCGGCAGAAGCACCGGATTTCCTTCCTGGAAGCGGCGACCGTATTTGGCGATCCACTGGCGGAGACGTACCCTGATCCGGACCATTCGATGGCGGAGCGGCGCTTCATCACAGTGGGAATGTCGAGCGCGGGCCGGGTGTTGATGGTGGCGCACGCGGATCGCGACGAAAACATCAGGATTATCAGCGCGCGAAAGACGACGGCGCGCGAGCGAGAACAATATGAAGAAAAAAGCTGAGAAACGAGTTCGGCGGGACGAACTGCGGCGAGAGTACGACTTGTCTAAATTGAATGGCGGGGTTCGCGGCAAATATGTGGAGCGCTTTCGAGCGGGAACGAATCTCGTGCTGCTTTCGCCGGACGTTGCGAAGCACTTTCCGGATGAGCAATCGGTCAATCAAGCCTTGCGGGGCTTGATTCATGCGGCGAAGGGCAGTTTGCGCGGCGCGCGCTGATCGGATTCGACGACTAAGGAAGAAAACCCGCACCCTTTGTAAAACCAAAATCCAAAGGGTGCGCCACCCGCGGGCCACCTGCCAAAATTCACACTTGACATCGACGGATAATCCACTACCATACGGTTGTGGATAGGTTAGATACAACATTTACGGCTCTGTCTGATCCAACCCGCCGGGCGATGATCGAACGACTCTCCCATGGGCCTGCCTCTGTGCATGGATTGACGGAACCGTTTGCCCTCTCGCAGCAGATGATTTCAAAACATATTGCCTACCTGGTGCGGGCGCGGATGGTGATCAAGACGAAGCGTGGAAGAGAGAGCGTGTGCACGCTTAGGCCAGAGGCGATAAAGACCGTCAGCGACTGGGCGATTAGCTATCGCCGATTCTGGGAAGAGCGTTTCGAGAAGTTGGATGTGGTTGTGAAGCAAATGAAAAAGGAGGAGGTCAGAAATGACAAAAAACACGGTTAACGAGACAGAGCGGATGGTTGTCACTCGAGTTTTTGATGCCCCACGCGCATTGGTTTGGAAGGCGTGGACAGACCCGAAATATGTGATGCAGTGGTGGGGGCCGAAGGGTTTTACCGCGCCTTCTTGCGAGATGGATTTTCGCGTAGGAGGAAAATTTCTCTGCTGCATGAGATCGCCGGATGGGCAGGAGTTCTGGAATGGCGCGGACTACCACGAGATTGTTCTGCACGAGAAGATCGTTTACTCCATGTACTTTTCCGACTCGAAGGGAAACAAGGTTGATCCTGCGAGCCTAGGAATAGAACATGAAGCCATAGACGGTGCGAACGACGTGGTTATTTTTGAGGATCTTGGAAACGGCCAGACGAAAGTCACCTGCATTGGAAATGAAACCATGGAGCACGCGAAAAACAGCGGGCAACTCGAGGGCTGGGTTGAGATACTCGATAAACTTGCCGAAGTTGTTGCGGGGCTAGCGCAGGCGAAATAAGAAGTTGAAGTTTTGGACAGACGGGACAGACAGAACGTTTCCTGTAATTTTTGATTCGTGCGAACAGAAACACGAGGAAACTTCCCGTCTGTCCTCATATTTGATCAGCAAATCCATCGGAAGCAAGTGAGTAGTGAATAGTGGGCAGTGAGTAGATAGGTGATCAAGACGTCGAAGTTTCCTTCTGCAAGCGAAAGCAGCTCGCCATTTTCTTTGCCTCCGAAGCCAACTTCGCGCACTGTTTCGCATTCGTGGCCGCTGCCAGAGAAGAGAAACTTCATCTTGCGAGGCAGACACTCGTCGAGCAACAACTTCATTTCAGCGCTGCCGCAAGACTGATCCTGGCCTCTTCGAGGGCGGCGATGGCGTCGTCGCGCGTCACGCCGGGAAAGTCTTCGAGAAATTCCGTCAGGCTTCGCTCGTGCTCGAGGTAGTCGGTGAGGCACTTGAAGGGCACGCGCGTTCCGCGAAAAACGGGCTCTCCGCTGAGAATTCCGGGATTGCGAATGATCACGCTCGATGACATCGCGTTAACCCTCCGTCGTAAAGTCTAGCCCATTTTTGGCTTTATCGCGTACCAGGGTGAGGCGAACTACGAGGGCATTTTGGCGAGGCAGTCTTCGCAGTAGCCGCCGACTTCGGTGCGGGAGACGGTGACTTTCATTTTGAAGTCGCGGGCGATTTGCTGCTTGAGCTGCTCGTAAAGACGGCTCTCGAACTCGCGCACTTTGCCGCACCCGAGGCACGCGACATGAATGTGATCGCGCGGTCCGTGGCTTTCGTAATAGTGGCGGTCGCCGCGCAAGTGGAGAAGGTCGAGCTCGTCGATGAGTCCAAGTTTTTTGAGGAGATCGATCGTGCGGTAAACGGTGACGAGGTGGACGCCAGGATCGATTTTCTGGGCGCGCTCGAGGATTTGGTCCACGTCGAGGTGCTGCTCGGCGGCGTCCATCACTTCGAGGATGACGCGGCGCTGGCGCGTCAGGCGAATTTTTCGTTCACGGACGGCTTGCTGGAGCTTCCCGGTAGTCTCCGAGGTGTTGAGGCGCTCGCCTGTGGAAACGCGGTGGCTCGGCGATACAGACATGAGTCGCCCTCCTGAAGCGCGGCCCACCGGGGTTAGGAATGGCTCGAAATCCGCCGCAAGATGTCATTGTACATAACGATGGCGAAGATGACCAAAAGGAAGACCAACCCCACTTGAACGAAGCGCTCTTTAAAGCTGAGGCTTAGATCGCGGCGCATGATTCCTTCCACAGCCAGCAGCAGAATATTTCCGCCATCAAGGATCGGAATGGGCAAGAGATTCAAGATGCCCAGGTTGATGCTGATGAGCACCATCAGCGAAATGACATCGAGAGGGCCGCGGCGAACGGCTTGGCCGGCCATATGGGAGATGCCGACCGGGCCCTGGAGTTGCTTGATCGAGACGCGGCCGCTGAAGAGTTTGCCGACTACGTCGACGGTGCGTTCAATGGTGTCGTAGGTCTCGGCGCCGGCAAACTTCACGCTCGCGTCAAAGGATACGCGCTTGTAGGCGACTTCGTCGCGCCGGGCCACGCCAATTTGATAGACATTTGTGTCCTCGTCCGCGGCGCCTTTCTTTGGCGTCACCACCAGTTGGACAGTTTGGCCTTTGCGGTCCACGTCCAGCGTCATGGGTTGGCCGTTCGAGGACTGGGTAGCCAGCATGAACTGTTCCCAGTATTCGATTTTCTTGCCGTTGACGGCCGCAATGATGTCCCCTTCGCGCAGTCCGGCGCGTTCCGCGGGCGTCGCTGGAGCGACTTGATCGATGATCGGGCGGATGGGGGCATAGCCGAGGATTTGGCTGGTATCCGATAAATTTTTTGCGGGGACCTCGATCGTTCTACGCGTGCCGGCATCGTCCACTTCCAACTTGAGCATCGCCGGGGGAGCAGCCTGTTTCAAGGCCATTAGAGCCTGTTCCCAGCTGGGCGTGGCAACGCCGTTGATGGAGAGGACGGTGTCGCCCACTTTAAGAGGATTTTGTTGTCCACCGGGTTCCGGCGCAAGACCCGTGACCCGCACAGGCGCATTCAAATACGCGGAATACGGCACGCCCGCGATCGCGAAGAGGCCTGTGAGCATGAAGATGGGAAGGATCAGGTTGACAGCGGGGCCTGCGAAAGAGATCAGTGCCCGCTTCCAGCGCGACTTGCTCATCAACTCGTCGGGCGCTCCCGTGGGCGGCTTATCTCCGGCATCGACTTCGGATAGATCTTGCCCCGCCATGCGCACGTATCCGCCTAGCGGCAGTGCGCTCACGCGATAATCTGTCGGCCCTTTTTTCCAGCCGAAGAGGCGTGGACCGAATCCGATGGAAAAAACGTCCACGCGCACGCCGCACAGACGAGCTACGACGAAATGTCCCCATTCGTGAACGAGGACCATAACGCCGAGCACGAGGACGATGCCAACTATAAGATAGACCGCTCCCATATTCCCGTAGTTCCCTTCTTTGAGCGCTTAGGAAGCCGCAACGGCGGCTGTCGCCAAACTGTTTACTTCTTCTCTTGCAAGGCGCCGAGCTTCCGCATCGGCTGCCAGTACATCGTCCATCTTTTCGAAACGCACCCGCGGCGTACGCGCCAGCACTCGTTCAATCACTTCCGCGATTCCGCGGAACGGCAAACGCCGCTCGAGAAACGCGGCTACGGCGACTTCGTCCGCCGCGTTCAGCGCGCACGGCATAGCCCCACCCTTCTTCATCGCCTCGCGGGCTAAACGAAGGCAGGGGAAACGCCGGGTGGAAACTTTCTGGAAATCCAACCGCCGGAGCTTGCGCCAATCCAAGGCTACCTGGTTAGACGCGACTCTCTCCGGATAGGTTAACGCATATTGGATGGGCATGCGCATGTCGGTAGGACCGAGTTGCGCCAAAATCGAACCGTCGACGTATTCGACCATGGAATGAATCGTGGACTGGGGATGAATCACGACGTCGATTTGGCCGGGCTCCACTCCAAAGAGCCAGCGCGCTTCGATGACTTCGAAACCCTTGTTCATCATCGTCGCGGAGTCGATGGTGATGCGGTTGCCCATCTTCCAATTTGGATGAGCGAGGGCTTGCTCGGGAGACACATGGTCGAGATCGGCGAGCGGAGTTTTGCGAAACGGGCCGCCGCTCGCGGTGAGAACAATGCGTTTTACTTCGGCGTGCGTTCCCCCGCGCAAACATTGATGGACGGCGTTATGTTCGCTGTCTACCGGAAGCAATTCGCGCCCGGCCTTTTTCGCGGCGGCCATCACCAATTCGCCCGCGGCTACGAGAACTTCCTTATTGGAGAGCGCGACGGTCTTTCCGAGCTTGACGGCTTCGTAAGTGGCTTCGAGTCCGACGACGCCAACGGCCGCGGAAACGACAATGTCCGCCTTTGTGTGCGTTCCAACGGCCAGCATGCCTTCGCGCCCGTGATGTATGGCGGGCAGTGGAGAAATTCCCCTAACGCGAAGCATGGAAGCTAGCTCATCGGCTTTTATCTCGTCGCCTACTGAAACCAGTTCGGGTTTGTGCCGCGCAATCTGGCCGCTTAATTCTTCGAGATTGCCGCCGGCAGCGAGGGCGACGACACCAAATTGCTTCGGCAGCGATTCCACCACGGAAAGGCACTGCCGCCCAATCGAACCCGTTGAACCCAAAATGGAAAGCTGCTTCAAGGACGAATCTCTTCTCCGCTTACCAGGAACTTGGCGGGATAGACTTTTAGTCTGTCACTCGCCACCGAAATGGTGAGCCAGGCATTTTTGTCTGTCCCACGACCCATGAGTGGATGAACTTGTGGACCTACCGGCTGGGGAGGTAAATCCAAATCCAATAGTACCAGACAACCGGGATTGCCAGAATCAGGGCATCGATTCGATCAAGGATGCCGCCATGGCCTGGTAGCAGAGAGCCGGAATCCTTGACTCCCGCGCTTCGCTTGTAGGCCGATTCGAGCAAATCGCCGGCTTGGCCAGCGATATTGCCCAAGGCAGCCATCCCCAGAAGGTGTGGCAACGGAATTGTCGTCCATCTGGCAAACGCGACACCAACGAGCAACGCGCCAAGGATACTGGCAACGCTTCCTTCCCACGATTTACCGGGGCTCAAAGCGCGCGCGAGTTTGTGCTTGCCAATCGCTCTGCCGACGAAGTACGCAGCGGTGTCTCCGACCCAGGTTATGACGAGTGCAAACAACAGCAGCACAGGTCCGTCCGTACCGAGACCATGCAGCCGAACCGCAAAGCTGAGCGGAAATGCCACCAGAATCAGACCGCTGGTGCTGATTCCCGCCGCAGGCAGCGCTTCCACAATGGGCCTTCTGGTGGCGAGCGTGATCGCGGCGATGCCAAGCACAAAAATAAAAAATGTTTCCTGGATTCCCGGAGGCTGGCGCATGAACAGCCACATATGCTGGTAGCGGCTTTCCCACTCTGACCACTGCTGGCGATCATCGGAAGGCAGGAACGAAGGAAGCCATTGCACGTAAACCAGGAGTAACGCACACGTTGCCGTCCAAAATCGGTAGGCGCGGTGACCAATGGCTTCGCCCAGCGCAAAATATTCGAAAAGGGCGAGCAGAATGACCAGCGCCGTGCCGATCGCGACGAATGCAGTTGAACCCCACAAAACCAGGCCAACCACACACGGGATGAGAACGGCGGCTGTCGCGACGCGCTTCCAGGTCATAGAAAGGGGATCCCCTGACGAATCACTCGTTCCATCTCATCACATCGAGGGAAATAAATCACGGGGAGCAAGGAAAAAACTCGAAGGGGAGGCAATCATCTTCGGAAGGGTGACCCTACAGTTACTCGCCGACGACGCGAGCCGATTTTTCGGGAACGGGCTGGCCTTCGCGAATGCCGCCATAGCGGCGCTCGCGTTTTTGGAATTCGACGAGCGCTTCGAGCAGCCGAGCGCGGTTGAAATCTGGCCATAGCGTTTCCGTGACGAAAATCTCGGCGTAAGCAATCTGCCAAAGCAAAAAATTGCTGACGCGCATCTCGCCGCTGGTGCGAATCAGAAGATCGGGGTCGGGCAATCCGCTGGTATACATGTGCCGGGAAAGCGTTTCTTCCGTGATTGCGGTGTTGCCTCCATGTCCGTTTCGCTCAGCCAAAATCGCGTTCATGGCATCCACAATCTCGGCGCGGCCGCCGTAGTTCAGCGCAACGCAAAGGACCATGCCCTTGTTTCCGGCCGTTCGTTCCATGGCGTCGCGCACGTCATCTTGCACGCCCTTGGGAAGTTCATCCGTGCGGCCCAAAAATCGCACGCGAACGTCGTTCCTTTGCAATAGCGGCATTTCGCGGCGCAAATATTCGCGCAGCAATTGCATCAGAAAATCGGTTTCGGTTTTCGGACGCCGCCAGTTTTCCACGGAAAATGCATAGAGCGTAAGCGCCTCGATCTTCAGCCGCGCGCAAGTCTCGATCGTGGAACGCGCCGTCTTCGTGCCGGAGCGGTGCCCCGCCACGCGTGGCAGATGACGCTGCTGCGCCCAACGGCCATTGCCATCCATAATCACGGCCACATGGCGCGGCAGACGCTCCAAATCGAGCTTTTCGAAGAGCTGAGCTTCCTCGGGCGTCAGTGGGCCGAGAGCAGCGGAGACGGAAACCTGAAGAGTCGTATGTGATTTACCGAGCGGCACGGTGTTTCGGAGTGTTTCTCCTTTATGCCGCAAAGTTAACACACGATTTGGCAGCGGCGCAATGGCGGGTTGCCGTTTCGGGCATCCCCTTTTCGAGGACAGCTGAGCCGCGCATCAGCCCGCCGGGGCCGACGGGACTGGAAAGATCGAGGTGTACACCAGCACGAGCGTCAGGATAATCATGGCAATCGCCGTCGCCCACGCGACGATGTTGAACGTGAGCGTATTCACGTGGTCGCCCATCAGATCGCGCCGGTTGACGAGAAGCAGAATGAAGATAATCACGATAGGCAGCCAAATTCCATTGCCCACTTGCGAAAAAATGAAGATCTTCCAGATGGGAACGTGAGGAATGAGGATGATGCCCGCGCCTACGGCAATTAAGACGGTGTACAGGCCATAGAAAATTTTCGCGTCCTTGAATTTGTGGTCGATGCCGGCTTCAAATCCCAGCCCTTCGCAAATGACATGGGCTGTCGAGAGCGGCAAAATCGAGGCCGCAAAAAGCGAAGCGTTCAACAAGCCAAAAGCAAACGTAAAGCCCGCCCATTTGCCCGCAAGCGGGATTAACGCCTTAGCGGCTTCCACGGCGTCGGTAACGTCGCGCTGGCCGGAGGCATACAATGTCGCCGCCGTAGCCACGATGATAAAGAACACGATCACCATGCAACTGATGCTGCCGACCAAAACGTCCGCGCGCGCCTGCGGATATTGACGAGGGCCGACTTTTTTCTCGACGAAGCCCGCCTGCAAATAGAAAAACTGCCACGGGGCAATGGTTGTGCCCACCAGCGCCGTCAAAGTGAGCAAATATCCCGCATTGAAATGCAGGTTCGGAATCACGACGTGCTGCGCCGCCTCGATCCAATTGGGCTTCGCCAGGATCGCCGAAATGATGTACGTCACGTAGAACCCGCACGCCACCAGAAAGATGACCTCGACCTGGCGGTACGTTCCGCGCATCACAAGAATCCATACCAAAATGGCGGCGATGGGAACCGCGATGTACCGCGAAACGTGAAACATCTCCATGGACGCGGCTACGCCCGCAAATTCCGCCACCACGTTCGCCAAGTCCACAAAGAAGCCGGTGATCATCACAAAAAACGTGGGGCGGAAACCGAACTCTTCGCGAATCAGGTCGGATAGTCCTTTGCCGGTGATGACCCCCATGCGCGCGCACATCTCTTCGGTTACATACAGCGCGATGGTCATGGGGATCAAAGCCCACAGCAGCGCGTATCCATACTGAGCGCCAGCCTGCGAATACACCGCGATGCCGCCAGCATCGTTGTCGACATTCGAGGTGATCAACCCGGGTCCGACTACCGCGAGCAGCAATGTCAGCCGGCGACGCAAGCCGCGAATCTTGTGCTGCAAATCTTCGCCGCGCGTTTGCAGGCTTTCAAAGCTCGATTTTAGGCTGTCCCAGTTCATCCGCCGCTTCCAATGCCCTTCCTTATTTTTTCACCAGACGCGAAACCACGTCGTCCACAGTGACCGTGCCGATGGGACGCTTCTCCACATCCACCACTGTCAGCATTCTCAAATTGTATTTGTCGAACAGTTCGAAGACGTCGTTCTCATCGGCGTCCGCGGAAATACTCAAAAGCGGCTCGCTACGCAGCTCGGACATTCTCTGTTCCGGAGACGCGAGAAGCAAACGGGCGATAGAAACAGTGCCGGAATACTCCGCGGCGCTGTCCAGCAGCACGACCGTGTCGAGCTGTTCGAGATTCAGTTCGAGGCCGCGAATCCAGGCAAGCACCTCTTCACGGCGTGAGCCTTCGCCGACGAATACGAATTCCGTATTCATCATGCCGCCCGCCGTGGAAGGATCAAAAGCCAGAAGCTCGCGGACTTCATCGGCTTCCTGCCCGGGCATCTCTTCCAGCAATTCCTCCGAAGTTGCTTTCGGAAGGTCGGCAAGGAGGTCGGCGGCGGCATCGGGCGCCATCTCTTCGAGAATGTCGGCGGCTTTTTCGGGGTCCATTTTCTCGACGATTTGCGTCGTAAGCCGCTCGTCCAGTTCGGCCAGCACGGCGGCGGCGGTTTCTTCATCCAGGGAGGCGATAATTCCCTGTCGCTCGGCTGCGGAGAGGTCCTCCATGATTTCGGCCAGGTCCGCCGGGTGCAAATCCTCAAGTTTTTCGTGGGTGATGCGCAGCTTGACGCGCCGCAGGGGATCGGACTCGATCAAATTCACGAATTCCCAGCGAATCGCTCTTTGCGGCAGCTTACTCTGCAGTTTCCGGATCATCCCCGGAGAAACCACTCCCTGCAGTAGTCTGCGCACCGCGCCCGGCAGTCCCACGTCTACCTGCGTCACCCGCAACTCGACATTACCGTTGCTGCGTTGCTCCGCCAGGTCCACGTCGTTCACGCGAACGACTTTGCGGCCCCGCGTGTCGATGATCTGCTGGTCCAGCAGGTCCTTGCGCACGGCTAGTAGCGCCTCGTTCGGCTCATAAAGTTGCAGTGCGCGTTCGCTCACGTTCAGACGCATCGTTCCAGGAGCGAAGGTCGCTACCTGATCGTGGCGAGCAATCAGTGGCTGAAAACGTCCTCGCGAGAGCAAGAAATGAGACAGACGATTCGGCGCCTGCGCCGGCTCGATAAAGAATTCGCGCACGCGTCCGACGAAATTGCCTTGCGCGTCGTAAGCTTCCGCGCCCATCAGCTCGGTTGCGTATATTTCCATAATTCCGCCCCTTCATTGCCAACGGCCGGTTCAAGGCCATGACATGCCAGGCAGAAAATCTGGCCCAGCAACAAAAAACCCGCGGACCGAAATGACCTCGGCCGCGGGCAAGTGCCTGATATAAATAGGCTTACCGTTAGCCAGGCGCGAACCCTCCCCAACCTACCGCGTGCCAGAGGCTCTGCGCCTCGCGCGGCGTCGTCCAAGCGGCCGTCCCAAGCCGTGCCCCGTCCGTCCGGTTTTCGCCGAAGCAACTAGGGCCAGGTTCAAGTTCGTTGGACATACTCATCCGAAGAGAATTCACCTTAAACGCGGCAGTCATGTTTCGCCACGCAGCGAGTACCCGCTGAACGGGGCAATTTCAATACCGTTCGGCAGTTGCAGGTGCAGTGTTAAACTGGGAGCGATTCAATGTCAAGAAAAGAATGGCTTTGGAAGCGATTTTTTTGAATTTTTTCTTTCGACGGACTATTTCCTGGCCGCGAAGAGCATGTCTTTCGGCTCAATGCCCTGCCTGCGGCAATCTTCGACATACAGAACGAGATAATTTTTGACGATATAGTCGAAGCTGGAAAAACCGAGCTCCCGCGCGGCACGGTCTATCGCGGGCGGCGGGCCCTCCAGTTCGACAAATGTTCCGATGGGCGTTTCATCCAATTCGATGAGCAAGTCCTTGGCCCAGCGTGAAGAGGCAGGCAGCCGATAAGTAGTGCGGTACTTTTCGTAGCGAAACCAGCCGCGCATCCCAAGCCCTTCCAGTATTTTTGCGAGAGTGTCGCCGCCAATTACCTCGAGTTCCAGCTCTTCACGCACCTTGTGGCGATGGTTTTCTTGCGCGCTTCCCGAAGACGCATTGCCTTCGAGAGAGGGACGTTTGAAGGTCAAAAGAGTGCGATGGCCAACGGCTGCCGTGCCCATTTTCGATTTCGCTTGCGGCGTTTCGGTTCGAATGCGCAACAATTGTCCGTGTTTTGCGAGACCGCCTTCCGGAGTATCGAAAATGACGTTCCATTCGTGAACACGGCCTGTTCCGCCGCCGACGGGCCGCGCCGCCAAGCGCTTCAGCTTGCGTTTCAGAGCCTTCGCGTCGCTTATCTTCAGCTTGATCTCGATTTCTTGCGCCATCTCCGCCGAATCCTCTGCCTTCCCCCGGCTTTCTCCTTCGTGCGACTTCCGCTAGTATAGCGGACGAACGTATTTCACCTCTGGTGAGCGCGACTCCGGCCAAGACCGGCGTAGCGCCCGGGGCCCGGCCCGCCGTGAGAACCAGGTCAAGAGATGCATGAACCCAGACGCTAAAGCAGCAGCGGCAGCCTTTTCGAACGATAGGAACGATACACCCGGCATTACCGGCGCTTCGCCGCTTTCGCCGCCGCTCGCGCGACGTGAGCCGGTGGAGACCGTTTTGCATGGCGACCGCAGGGTGGACCACTACGCGTGGCTGCGCCAAAAAGAAAACCCTGAGGTCATCGCCTATCTTGAAGCGGAAAATGCGTATACGGATGCAATTCTGCGGCCCACGGAACCGTTTCAGGAAGCGCTCTATCAGGAAATGCTCGGCCGCATTCTTCAATCGGATATTTCGGTTCCCTATTGCTTGCGCGGGTATCTCTATTTCACATGTACGGAGCAAGGCAAACAGTATCCGATCCATTGCCGGCGCGTCGATGCGAGCGGATCGCTCGACGAGGTGCTCCTGGACCTGAACCAAATGGCCCAAGGACATTCCTTTTTGGGGCTTGGCGCCATGGACGTCAGCAATGACAATCAGCTGCTGGCCTACGCTCTCGATACCACGGGATTCCGGCAGTACACGCTGCACGTAAAAAATTTATGGAGCGGCGAGATTTTTCCGGAAGCCATCGAGCGCGTCACAAGCGCGGTTTGGGCGGCGGACAGCCGGACGCTTTTTTATACCGTCGAAGACGCAACGACGAAGCGCTCCTACCGGCTTTATCGGCATGCGGCAGGCTCCGCGGAGCCAGATACACTCATTCACGAAGAGACCGACGAGCGTTTTCGCATAGAGATTGAGCGAACGCGCAGCGGCGCTTTTCTTCTGCTTGTGATTGCCAGCCACACAACCAGCGAGGTGCGATTTCTGCCCTCCGCGCAACCGGCTGGGGAGTTTCGCGTGATTGCTTCGCGTGAGGCGGACCACGAATATTACGTGGACCATCATCCAAATCCGCTCACGCGCGAGGAGCGGGGCGCGAACCCGTACGACACGGGCGGCTGCTTTTTCATTCGCACCAATTCCGGGGGGCGGACGTTTCGGCTGATGAGCGCGCTGGTTTCCGATCCGCGGCGAGCCAGGTGGCGGGAAATTATTCCCAATCGCCCGGACGTGATGATTGCGGCGGTTGACGCATTTCGCTCGCATTTCGTGCTCTTCGAACGGGAGGGCGGGCTGCCGTACCTTCGGATTGTGGATCTCTCGGTCGAAACGCCCGATGCGCTGGCGGCTTCGCATCGCATCGAATTCGCGGAGCCTGCTTACAACGCTTCTCTAGGCGCCAATCCGGAGTTCGATACCTCGTTCGTGCGATTTCAATACGAGTCGTTTGTAACGCCACGTTCGGTTTTCGATTACGACACCCGCACACACGAACGCGTTCTTCGCAAAGTGCAGCCTGTGCTCGGCGGTTACGACGCCGCGCGGTATGTCACCGAGCGCCTGCACGCTACCGCGGCGGATGGTGCGCGCGTTCCGGTTTCGCTCGTTCGCCGACGAGACACACCGCTCGACAGCTCTGCTCCGCTGCTGCTCTATGGCTATGGGAGCTACGGCTATTCCGTCTCCGTGACGTTCAGTTCGAACCGCGTGAGCCTGCTCGATCGCGGCGTCATCTGTGCCGTCGCGCACATTCGCGGAGGCGGCGAACTTGGGAAGCCGTGGCACGATGCGGGTCGCCTGCGCCAGAAGCGCCATACGTTTACGGATTTCATCGATGCTGCCGAGCACCTCATCGCCGAGCGATACACGACCGCGCGGAATCTTGTCATCGAAGGCGGCAGCGCGGGCGGTTTGCTGATGGGGGCGGTTACCAACATGCGGCCAGAGCTTTTCCGCATGGTCATCAGTCACGTGCCGTTTGTGGATGTGCTGAATACTATGCTCGATGCTTCGTTGCCGCTGACCATTGGCGAATATGAGGAGTGGGGCGACCCGCGCATCGCCGAAGATTATTTTTATATGAAGGGTTATTGTCCCTATACGAATCTGGCGGCCAAGGTTTACCCTGCGATGCTTGTGAAGACCGGGCTGAACGACAGCCAGGTGATGTATTGGGAGCCTGCGAAATACGTGGCGAAACTGCGCACGTTGAAGACGGACTCGAATTTGCTGCTCTTGAAAACGAACATGGGCGCGGGACACGGCGGCGCGTCGGGGCGGTACGACTATTTGCGGGAAATCGCGCTGGATTATGCGTTTCTGCTGAGCGAGCTGGGAATCCGCGAATGACCGGCGCATTTCGTTCGAAACTCGCTGCGGAAATTCGTGTTTGCACTGCTAACGACTGAGCCATGAGCGAACCAACTTCACCTTTGATGCAGCAGTATCACGCGATCAAGACGCGCTACCCCCACGCGCTGCTGCTTTTTCGCCTCGGCGATTTTTACGAGCTATTTTATGAAGACGCGATTCTGGCTTCGCGCGAACTGCAAATCACTCTGACTTCGCGCAACCGAGAAAAAGGCCAGCCCATTCCGATGTGTGGCGTGCCTTATCATGCCGCCGATGGTTACATCGCTCGGCTGATTCGCGGCGGCTTCAAAGTGGCGATTTGCGACCAGATGGAATTGCCTGGGCCCGGTAAAAAGCTGGTGCGCCGCGAAGTGGTCCGCGTCATCACTCCCGGCACGGCCACCGATGTTTCCGTTCTCGATGCGCGCGAAAACAATTATCTGGCGGCCGTGGCAAAGCATCCTTCCGGTTCGCCAGTGGGCCTGGCGTTCGCGGATCTCTCCACCGGTGAATTCCAGTCCACGGAATTTTCCGGTGCGGACGCCGATGAAGCTCTTCGCGACGAGCTGCAGCTCCTCCATCCGCGTGAAACGCTTCTGCCGCGTCCGCAACAGCTTTTCGAAACCGCGAAGACTTCTCTCCTCGAAGGCGCGGGCGGCGTCGAAAGCCGTCTCGAAGACTGGATTTTTCAGCGCGATTACGCCGAGCGCATCTTGCGAGAACAGTTTGGCGTTGTCGAACTCACCGGCTTCGGCCTCGACGACCATCCCCAGGCGCTTTCCGCCGCCGGCGCGATCGTTCACTATTTGCGCGAGAATGCCGCGCGCGGCGCGGATTCCGCCACGACAGGCACGCTTGGCGCGCAACCGACGAGCGTTGAAGCGCTGCAGCACCTGGACCGCGTGCGTTACTACGAGCAGCGCGACACGCTTGTGCTCGACCCGGTTTCCATCCGCAATCTCGAACTGATCAATCCCATCTTTAGCGACGAGACTTCCCGCAGCGGCCCGGTGACGCTCATTGCGGCTCTCGATGTGACCGTAACCGGAATGGGCGCGCGGCTTTTGCGTTCCTGGATTCTCCGCCCGTTGCTCGATCGCGGGGCGATTGGAGCGCGCCTGGAATCCGTGACGCATCTCGTACAACAGACGGTCGTTCGCGGAGAGATTCGTAAGGAATTGCGCGGCATCCAGGATCTCGAACGGCTTACGAGCCGCATCACTCTTGGGCTGGCGTCTCCGCGCGAACTTGTGGCGCTTCGCAAATCGCTGGCCCAGCTTCCCGTGCTCAAGAATTTTCTGACGCCGCCTCCCATCGGTGGAAGCGTTCTGCTGCGGCAGCTGCATGGCGAAATCGACGAACTCACCGACGTTCGTGAACGCCTCGAACGCGCAATCGCCGACGAGCCTCCAGCTCTCGCCACCGATCCCGGCATGATTCGCGCCGGTTATCACGGCGAACTCGACGAGCTCCGCAATCTCAGCCAGCATAGCAAACAGATTATCGCCGCGATGGAAGAGCGCGAGCGCAAGCGCACCGGGATCGCTTCGCTGAAGATTCGCTTCAATCAAATTTTCGGCTATTACATGGAGATTTCGAAACCGAATCTTCATCTCGCGCCCGCGGACTACGAACGCAAACAAACGCTCGTCAACGCCGAACGCTTCACGTCTTCCGAACTGAAAGAGTATGAGCGCAAAATTCTTGCCGCGGACGAGCGCATCCTCGAAATTGAGCGCCAGCTTTTTGTCGAGATTCGCACCGGCATCGCCGCACAGGCCACGCGGCTTCGGCGCACGGCTGCCGCCATCGCCCAGCTGGACGTGCTGGCGGCTTTTGCGAAACTGGCCGCCGATCGCGGCTACATCTGCCCTGAATTTAATTCCACCGGCGAACTGCTCATTGTCGGCGGACGCCATCCGGTGATCGAAGAGCTTTTGCGGCAGCGCGGCGAGCGCTTCGTTCCGAACGATCTCTGTTTCGACCCTGGACGCCAGCAGCTCTTGCTCATCACCGGCCCAAACATGGGCGGCAAATCCACGTATCTCCGCCAAGCGGCGCACATTGTCTTGATGGCGCAAATGGGCTCGTTCGTTCCAGCACGTCAAGCAAAGCTGCCAATCACGGACCGCATCTTCACGCGCATCGGCGCCAGCGATAACCTCGCGCGCGGGCGTTCGACGTTTCTCGTTGAAATGAGCGAGGTCGCCGCCATCTTGCATCACGCCACACCATCGAGCCTCGTGTTGTTGGATGAAGTTGGCCGCGGCACGGCGACCTTTGACGGGCTTTCCATCGCGTGGGCCGTCGTCGAGCATCTCCAAAAGCACACGCGCGCGCGCACGCTTTTCGCCACGCATTACCACGAACTCACCGAGCTCGCCGACCTTCTCACCGGCGTGCAAAACGTCCACGTCTCCGTGAAAGAAACGCCCAACGAAATTATTTTTCTGCGCCGCGTCGAGCCTGGCAGCGCCGATAAAAGCTATGGCATCGAAGTCGCTCGCCTCGCAGGGCTTCCCCGCAGCGTGATCGAGCGCGCCCGTGAAGTCCTCAAAAAACACGAGCAGAGCGAGCACGAACTCAGCGAAACGCTTTCGCCCGGCGCACTCGATGATCCAGCGGCAGTCCCGGGTGGCGCTCTCGCCGGTTCGGGGGGATCTCCCTCACATCGCCGCAACGGACACCAGGAAGTCCTGTTCACCGCTCTCGATCGCGCCGTGCTCGACAAATTGCGCGGCGCCGATCTCGACCAGCTCAAGCCGCTCGACGCCCTGAATCTTCTCGCCGAACTCAAAAAGCAGATCTCATGATTGTGGTGGCACAGCCAATCCTGGCTGTGCTGTTGGCAGTTTTTAACGCCCGTGTACCCGCGTTCACTCTTTATCTCCGTCCTACTCTGTCCGCTCTGTGTTCTCTGTGTCCTCTGTGTTTAAATCCCATCACAGACGATGGCAGCCAAACCCATGCTCGTTCTCGGAATCATGTCCGGCACTTCCGCCGATGGCATCGACGTCGCCCTCGCGCGCATTTCCGGCGCGCCGCCGCGTCTGGATGCAAAGCTCCTCGCGTCTACATCCAGCAAATATCCTTCCGCATTGCGCAAGGAGATTCTGCGCGTCGCCGAGCAGCATCCCATCACCGCCGGCGAACTTAGTCAGTTGAATTTTCGACTTGGTGAGATTTTCGCGGAAGTCGTGCTCGCCGCGTGCCGCGAATTTCGCGTTTCACGAAAACGCATTGCGCTCATCGGCAGCCACGGCCAAACCATTTTTCATCAGGGCAAACCAGCGCCTTATTTTGGCCACGCCACGGCCTCGACTCTGCAAATCAGCGAGCCATCGGTCATCGCTGCCCGCACGGGGATCACCACCGTTGGCGATTTTCGCCCCGCGGATATCGCCCTCGGCGGTCAAGGCGCGCCGCTCGTCCCGTACGCCGACTATCTTCTCTATCGCCACGATAAGCTCGGCCGCGTTTCGCTGAATCTCGGCGGCATCGCGAACATTACCGTCATACCTGCTGCGGCAAAGCCGGAACAAGTCATCGCTTTCGATACTGGCCCCGCGAACATGCTGATCGACGCGCTCGTCGCGCATTTTACGCATGGCCGCCAGCGCTTCGACAAAGACGCTCGCATCGCACAAACTGGCCGCCCCATCCCCGCGCTTCTCGACGAGCTGATGCGCGACCCTTATCTAAAGCTTGCTCCTCCCAAATCCACTGGCCGCGAATACTACGGCCATGCGTACCTGAAAAAAGTTTTCGCTCTTGGCAAAAGGCATCGCGCCAAGCCCGCCGACCTCATCCGTGCCGCAACAATTTTCAGCGCTCTCTCCGTCGTCGACGCGTTGAACCGGTTCGTCCTTCCCAATACCAAGATCCAGCAACTCATCGTTTCCGGCGGCGGCGCCCGCAATCCACTTCTCCTCGCCCAACTCGCCGCTGCTCTGAAAAACATCGAGATCCTTCCCTCTGCGCAGTTCGGCATTCCAGAAGACGCCAAAGAAGCCTTTGCTTTCGCTCTCCTTGCCTACGAAACTTTCCATCGCCGCCCTGGAAATATCCCCTCCGCCACCGGCGCGCACGCCCTCGCCATTCTCGGTAAAATCTCCTATGCCCCGCCGCGCTAGCACGCAAAACTCTCCGCGAACTCTGCGCCCCGACCGGAGACTACGACTTCCTCGACACCGTTCACCCCGCCGTCGATGCCAAGTGATGGTCTCGTTCCAGACCTCCCATGGCCAAAGTTATTTCCGTCGCTCAAGTGTCATCGCCACGACCTCCAGCCAGACTCCCTCACGTCGCGTGGTGCGCGTGGGCTTTTAAACAGTGAAGGAAGCAGACGTAATGCAATCGCTCCATCAAGCGGTGGAACTGGGATCAGATTAAATACGGCCACACTTAGGCTAAAGAAACCAAATATCGCCAAAATCGCGTTCACGGGCGGAAATCGCGTGTAGCCGAATATCTCGACCAAAACAAGAATTGGTATGGCTATGATAGCCTGCGCCATGACACCACCCCATGCTTGACGCAGCGATCTCGGCGAGAGTATGGCTCGCTAAAATGGGCTAACCCCCAGATCGGATATAAATCGATGAAAAACACCGTGCAGCCTTTTCTCTGCGCGGCGACCATGTGGCCGCACTCGTGAAGCAAGATCACTCCGTAGTAAGCGGCCAATTCCGTGAACGCGAGCAACGGATCTTCGACCGCACCGCACAGAATGACCGCGCCGATGAGGATTACAGACCAATGGACAAATACCTTTACTCGCCGAACGGCCATCACCTCGATCAGTCTTTTGAACTTGGCCATATCTATAGCCCTCATCGAATTAGCGGGCCGTGCCTGTAAAGATCTGGAGACAATTCGAGCACAGTGAACAGCCTTCGCGTATAGCGCACTGCTATCAGTGTGACGGGATGGTCAAGACAAATCGAATTGGGGCCTCATCGGACGGAGGAAAGACAAGGCTTTGTCGTCTACTTTAGCGCCTTCTGAATTTCCGCCACCGGAATCGCGCCCTCACGAATAATCTTCCAAGCGCCGCCATGCACATCGACAATCGTCGATCCCAGCATCGCCCCGGTTTCTCCAGTGTCCAGAATCAGCGGCAGCCGCCCGCCAAGCTGCTTCATTACCTGCTCCGCGCTCGAGCACGAAGGAAATCCGGAAATGTTCGCGCTGGTTCCCGTAATCGGACCGTCAAACTCCTCGATCAGCCGCCTGGCCACATCGCTCTTCGGCCAGCGCAGCGCCACTTTTCCCGTGTTCGCCGTTACCTTCAGCGGCAAACGATTGGCTGCATCCACAACCAGCGTCAGTGCTCCAGGCCAAAACTCCTGCGCCAGCCGCAGAAAATTCTGAGGCACTTCGCGCGCCAATTGCATGGCCTGTTCGAGCGAGCGCACCAAAATCGGCAGCGCCCGCGTCTCCGGACGCCCCTTTATCTTGTAAATCTCGTCCACCGCGGAAAGATTAAACGGGTCGGCAGCCAGCCCGTAAAACGTGTCGGTAGGGATAGCAACCACACTTCCCCGCCCAAGAAAATCCGCCGCGTAGCGCAGCAATTCTGCTTCCGGGTTTTGCGCATTCACGCGCAGCAATTCTGCCGGCAACTTTTTGGCCTTTGGCGAAGCCGTTCCATACCACGCTGACTCTTCGCCCGCAATTTCACTCAGTCGGGCGACGCTACCATACCCCTCCACGCCATGCAATAAGAGCCTGACCGGAATAGCTCACGCCGACTCCTCCCGAAGCCGCGCCGCTGCGGGATTTCCTTCCGTAACTTTGGCACAACGCCCAGCATCCAATCCTTGTGATTCCCTTCTCCATTCTCGATCTTTCGCCGATCCCCGAAGGCGCAACCGCTGCCATCGCCCTGCGCAACTCTCTCGACCTCGCGCAACACGCGGAAGCTTGGGGTTACCGCCGCTTTTGGCTGGCGGAACATCACAGCATGCCTGGCATTGCCAGCGCGGCCACGTCGGTCGTGATTGGCTACATCGCCGGCGGCACGAAAACGATCCGCGTGGGATCCGGCGGCATCATGTTGCCGAATCATGCGCCGCTCGTCATCGCGGAGCAATTCGGCACGCTCGCTTCGCTCTATCCAGACCGCATCGATCTCGGCCTTGGCCGCGCTCCTGGGACCGATATGCTCACGACGCGCGCCTTGCGCCGGGACATGACTTCCACCGCCGACAATTTTCCGCAAGACGTTGAAGAGCTGCAATCCTATTTCGAGCCCTCCACGCGAAACCAAAAAATTCGCGCCGTTCCGGGAGCGGGATTGCTTGTTCCCATTTGGCTCCTTGGCTCAAGCCTTTTCAGCGCGCAGCTTGCCGCCAAGCTTGGCCTGCCCTTCGCATTCGCATCGCATTTCGCTCCCGCCGATATGATGCAAGCACTCGAACTCTATCGAGAGAGCTTCCAGCCTTCGCGTCAGCTCGACCGCCCCTACGCAATGCTCGGCGTAAATGTCGTCGTCGCGGAAACAGACGCCGAAGCGCAGTACCTATTCACTTCGGTCCAGCAATCGTTCACCAATCTTCGCCGCGGAATGCCGGGCCAGATTCCTCCGCCCATCCACGACATCGATTCTTTTTGGTCGCCCGCGGAAAGAGCCGCCGCCGGCATTACGCTGATGTGCTCCGTCGTTGGTTCGCCGGAAACAGCCCGGCGCCGGCTGCTCAATTTTCTCGAACTCACGCAGCCCGACGAAATCATCGCCACAGCGCACATTTACGATCACGCCGCCCGCCTCCGTTCGTTCGAACTACTCGCCGGAATTCACGAGCGCTTTGTTGCGGCCGCTGAGCGGCATCACGCCGCTCCGCTGCTTTCCGCCGCAAAGTCCGTGTAGGGCCAGCCTTCCAAGGCGGACCGCTTCGCCTCGCTCGACGATCTCAACGGTTAGCCTCTCACACCATAAATTTGCTACGCTCCCCGTAGTGACCACTCCAGGCAAACCTGCTCGCACTTCTTCGGCCGGCACAGCGGCCTCCGCTCGCGGACTTCTCACCAGCCGCGACAATCGCTGGCTCAAGGAATTCCGCATGGCGCTCCGCGGCGGCTTGCCCACGGAATCCGGCTCGGTTGGTGTGGAAGGCGTTCGTCTTGTGGAAGAAGCGCTGCGCTCTGGTTGCCGCATTGAAGCCGTTCTCTTCAGCGAATCCGGCGAACGCCATCACGAACGGCTCGCCCCACTGACCGACCGGCCGGAAATGGCGTTTCCCAAGCTGCACACCACAGACCGGCTCTTCGAAGGCCTTGCCGACACCGAGCATCCGCAAGGCGTCGCCGCGCTCGTTCACCCGCGCATAGCCACGCTCGATGATTTGTTTCGCGCACCTGCTTCCGCCTGCGCGCCGCTTCTCGTGGTCCTCGCCGGCGTACAAGATCCCGGTAATGTCGGCACGATCCTGCGCACTGCCGCAGCCTTCGGAGCCACTGGCGCGGTCACCGCCGCTTCCGGCCAGTCCGGCACAGCCAGCCCGTTTTCCCCGAAAGCTCTGCGTGCCTCGGCCGGCGCCGCTCTCCATCTGCCGATTCTTCCCGGGATGTCGCTGCCGATTCTCCTCACGCAGCTCAAAATCGCCAGTGTGCGCACTCTAGCATCCAGCGTTCACGAACCTCACGACGGCGAATCTCGTATCCTCTCGCCCTGGGAAGTCGATTGGTGCGAACCCGTGGCGTTGCTGGTTGGCAACGAAGGCGCAGGCCTCCCCGAAGAAGTCGAACGCAGCGCCGATGCTCGCATTCGCATCCCAATGGCCAGCGGCATCGAGTCCCTCAACGCCGCCGCAGCGGCCGCGGTTTTGTTTTATGAAGCAGCCCGCCAGAGGAATTCTTTGGCCGAAAAGGGCACACTAAAGAAGTGAGTCTCTTCTCCAAATTGCCGCAACCCGCCTCGGAAGACGCCGCGCATCAGCCGCTCGCCGAGCGTATGCGCCCGCGCACCCTCGATGAATTCATCGGCCAGGAAAAACTTCTCGGTCCCGGCAAACCGCTCCGCCAGCAAATCGAAAACGACGAAATTACTTCGATGCTGCTATGGGGTCCCCCGGGCTGCGGCAAAACCACGCTTGCCCGGCTGATTGCTCGACTCACGCGCTCGGAATTCGTCGCCTTCAGCGCCGTCCTTGCCGGCATCAAGGAAATCAAGGAAGTCATGGCCGCCTCTGAACACAAATCCCGCGGCGGCCAGCGCACCATCGTCTTTGTCGATGAAGTCCATCGCTTTAACAAAGCCCAGCAGGACGCTTTTCTTCCTTATGTCGAAGCGGGCCACATCACTTTCATCGGCGCTACCACGGAAAACCCATCCTTCGAGGTCATCTCACCGCTGCTTTCGCGCACCAAAGTCTACGTTCTCGACCCGCTCACCACGCCACAAATTGTTGACCTCCTCAAACGTGCCATCGACGACAAGGAACGCGGGCTCGGAATCGACCGCTCGGCGGTCGCACAAAAAAACGAAAACGTGGCGGCCAGCGACGACGTTCTTTTCCGCATCGCTTCCTTCGCCAACGGCGACGCCCGCTCCGCTTACAACACGCTCGAGCTCGCCGCTCGCAGCGCCAAGCCCGCTGCACCGGGCAAAGGCGGCGCGCGCACCATCACCCGCGAACTCCTCGAAGACGTTCTCCAGCGCAAGCTTCTCCGCTACGATAAAGCCGGCGAAGAACATTTCAATCTCATTTCCGCTCTGCACAAATCCGTGCGCAACTCCGACCCCGACGCCACTCTTTACTGGCTCGCCCGCATGATCGAATCCGGCGAAGACCCGCTCTATCTCGCCCGCCGCATGGTCCGCATGGCCAGCGAAGACATCGGCCTCGCTGAGCCTGGCGCGCTGGCCGTCACTCTCGCCGCCAAAGATGCATTCGACTTTCTCGGCGCTCCCGAAGGCCATCTCGCGCTCGCGCAGGCGGCTGTCTATCTGGCCCTCGCGCCAAAATCGAATGCCGTTTACACTGCTTACGGCCAAGTGATCGACGACGTGCACAAAACCGAAGCGGATCCCGTTCCCTTGCACCTGCGCAACGCCGTCACCGGCCTCATGAAAAATGTCGGCTACGGCGAGGGCTACAAATACGCCCACAATTTCGAGGAAAAAGTAACCGACATGACCTGCCTCCCCGACAATCTTGCTGGCCGCACCTGGTACAAGCCCACCGATCAGGGCTTCGAACAGCGCCTTCGCGCTCGCCTGGACGAAATTCGCAAGCTAAAATCCCGTTCGGCATCTAATCCGTAAGTCAGAGGTATTCGAATGAAAAGAGCCGCGCTAATTCTTGTGAGTTTGCTTCTCTGTGTTTCCGCCTTCGCGAAGCGCAAACCGCCGAAGCGCCCGCGCATTCTCGGCATCGCCGGCGTCACGATTTATGTCTCGGACGTCCCTGAAGCGCGCAAGTTTTATATGAAGCTCATCGATCCGCAGCACGATTGCGAGTATTGCGAAAAGGCCTATTCGCAGTTCCTATTTCTGCCCAGCGGACAGCGAATCACGCTCGAAAAAATGCCCGCTCCGCCTCCCTCGGATTTGCTGGCAAACATTTCTTTTCTTACGGACGACCTGGAAGCCTTTAAAAGATTTCTCAATTTTAAGAAAATTGACTTCAACGAAGTCAAGAAAAAACACACCGGCGATCTCGTCCGCCTGCTGCTCCAGGACCCCGAAGGCCATCACATTTCGATTACCGACTCTTATAATCTGGCCAACTCGGAAGATCTGAATGCCGGCCTGGCGCCGTCGAACCCTTCGAATCCCGTTCGCATTATTCATGCAGGCTTCGTCGTCAACGACCGCGACGCCACGGATCGTTTCTATAAGGATCTTCTCGGCTTCCGTCCCTACTGGCACGGCGGAATGAAAGATGACCAGACCGATTGGGTCGCCATGCAAGTTCCCGACGGCACGGACTGGATCGAATACATGCTCCGCATCGCCCCCGGTGCCGACAAACACACTCTCGGTGTGATGAACCACATCTCGCTTGGCGTCCCCAATATCCACGCTATCCAGCAGCAAATCATCAAAGCGGGCGCGAAGCCCGGCGAAGAGCCCAAAATCGGCCGCGACGGCAAATGGCAGCTCAATCTGTATGACGCCAACGACACGCGCATCGAGTTCATGGAATTCAAGCCCGCGGAAAAACCCTGCTGCTCCGATTTTACCGGCCAACACCCGGGGCCGACGCAGTGATGCATTTCCCAATGCATCCCGCCTCATGTCAAAATTCAGAAGTATGCAAATGAAGCAAACAGCCTTGATTCTGTCGGCCTGTCTCGTCGGCTCTTCTCTCGCCGCGCAAGACAAGCCGGCTCGCCCTAAGATTACCGGAATCGATCACGTCCGCATCTACGCGAGCGACATGGATCGGTCGGACGCATTCTACGGCAAGACTCTACAGCTGCATTCATCCGATTACCTTTGTGCGAGCAAGTCACGCTCATGCTTCCTGATCAGTTGGTCTCCAACCCAATACGTCGAGTTGGAACAAACTCCTTCGCCAGCCCCCAAGAATTGGCTGGCCGAGGTTGCCTTTGCTACCGACGACATCGCGCAAATGCGCCGCTATCTTATGGTTCATGGCGCATCTGCTGGCCCTATTTCTAGGAAGGATGTCTACGGCGTGCAGCATTTCGAAATGCACGACCCCGAAGGCAATCCCATTGCCTTCGTGCAGCGCTCGAAGCCTATTCCTGTTGACGACCCGTCCCCTTCCGACCTGGTCGGTGCGCGGCTTCTTCACGCCGGCTTTGTCGTGAAAGATTTAGCGGTGGAGAACCGTTTCTATATGGATCTTCTCGGCTTTCGTCTTTACTGGCACGGCGGATTCAAAGATCAAGACACCGACTGGTACGAAATTCAGGTTCCCGATGGCGACAACTGGATCGAGTACATGCTCAACATTCCCGCCAACGCCGACCACAAAGATCTTGGCGTGCAAAACCATTTTTCGCTCGGCGTAAAAGACGCTAAAGCCGCCGCTGCTCAATTGCGAAAGAACGGGTTGCAGAAGTTCGATGGCCCGGAAATCGGACGCGACGGAAAAAACAGCCTGGATGCTTACGACCCAGACGGCACGCGCGTCGAAATAATGGAATTCACGCCCACCCAAAAACCCTGCTGCCATCCCTACACCGCGCCCCACCCCAAACCATGACCCGCCCTCGCCTCGGCAACCGCTCCCGTTCCCTTCGCCAACTCTGCTCGCTGATTTGCATGCTCGTGGGTATGTGTTCGTTTCCAATTGCTCGCGCGCAAGATCTCGACAAGCCGCTCCAGAATATCGACGAAGAAATCACCGCCTTCAAGTTCGCTCCCGACGGCCGCATCGTCTATTCCGTGCGCCGCACCCTCAAAACCAAAAAGTACGATTTGCAGCACGACGATATCTGGCTCATGGAAGCCAACGGCAAACGCCGCCGGCTCCTGCAAGGCGACAAGTTCAAGGTTGGCGGCGAGCCTTTTTCTTACGCTGTCGACGCCTTCCAATGGTCTCCCAATGGCCGCGAAATCCTGGCACAGCTTTTCACCACCAGCGTTGTCGACGAATCCGGACGCACCCAGGACTCCTTCCAAACGCTCGCTCTCGAAGACAATGGGAAGGAAATTCGGTTTGGCAAAGCCGAGAGCACCATTCTGGACTGTTACAACGCCAGCTGGCTCAAGGACAATTCCACGGTCATCTATCTCACCGAAGCCGTGAAGCCGCGGATGCTTTTTTCCTTCCGTTACTACAATGTGGTCACCGGCCCTGCCGGTCCCGCGTTCGAAGGCCGCACATTCATTGACTCCGATCGCATCCCCGGCACCAATGCCGCCATCGCCGTCGAACGCGACCGCGCCATGAGCGGCCCGCCGCGCCTCCAGCGCCTCGAACTTCTCGCGCAGGATGCCACCGAAATCGCCACGCTCGACGATTACACCGGCGGACTTTCCGTTTCACCGAGCGGCAAAAAAGTGGCCTACTTCATCGACCGCGAAATTCTCGAAGTGCGAGACCTTGCCGCTCCCGATCATTTTGTGCGGCTGCGAGTGGGCCTCGGCGTTTTTCATTGGGCGCCCGATGAAAATCGCATCTTGCTTAAGCGCGCGGTCGAAAGAAAATCCGGCGACATCGTGTGGATCGCGATCCCGCCGCTTCCCGCGCAGCAACCCGGCAAAGAAATCCCGGTAACGGAGCCCACTCCTCAACCAATTCTCCACGACCTGGCGTTCCGCGAATTCAACATCTCTCCTGATGGCCGCTACCTCGGCGTAGTCCCTCCCGGCAAACGCAATCTAATGGTTTACCTCCTCCCGCAGTAGGGGCATGGCACGCCGTGCCCGTCCGATCGTCAGTGGGTTTACATGCCTCGCGTTATTCCTTCCTCAAAAATAAAAACGCGCGCAACCTCCGCGCGCGCATCAATGCCTCCATCTCTTGCAACTCCAATCTCAACCCAATTCTCTGACTCGCCTCCGATGCTCCACTAAAATGCACGCATCTTCCACCACCGTCAACCCTGCCGCCCGCGCTCGTTCCGCCGCCTGCGCATTCTCAATTCCCAGCTGCATCCACAACACTTTCGCGCCAACTTTTATTGCGCTCTCCACCACCGGCGTCACATCTTCGGCGCGTCGAAAAACATCCACGATCTCAATCTTCTCCGGCACATCCTCGAGGCAAGCGTAACTCTTCTCTCCAAGTACTTCCTGCTCGTTCGGATTCACGGGAATAATTCGATATCCCGCTCGCTGCATGTACTCCGTCACTTCATAGCTCGGCCGCGCCGGATTTGAAGACAATCCCACGACGGCGATCGTTTTATATTTCTTTAGGATTTCTAGAATCGGATCAGCCGCGGCGCTCGCACCGCTGGGCAACTGCACTCTCATCGTGCCGCCAGCCGGCCTTTTCCTGCGCGTTTCGCAAAAAGTTCCGCCATCGCCGCGAGGCACCTGTCGTTTTCTTCCGCCGTGCCCACCGACACGCGGATCGCTTCCGGAAATCCCATCCAGCCAAGCGGCCGCACGATTACTCCCAAATGCAGAAGCTCGTCGCAAAGTTCTTTCGCTTCCGGTCCCACTTCCATAAAAATAAAATTCGTTTCGCTGGGCACCGGCCGCAATCCCAACGCGCTCAAACCTTCGCTCAAACGTTTCCGCTCGTTCGCGTTCGTCGAGATGCATCGGTCAACGTGCTCCCGATCATCCAGCGCGGCGAGCGCCGCGGCCTGCGCAATTCCCGAGGTATTAAACGGTGTGCGCAGCTTGTTCATCGCGGCCAGCAACTCTGGCCGGCCGATCGCGAAACCGATGCGCATCCCTGCCAGCCCATACACCTTCGAAAACGTGCGCAAAATCAGCAGATTCTTTCGTATGCGGTAGATTTCTTCCGACTTTCCCGGGTTCAAACTCGGTGCGTAGTGAATATACGCTTCGTCTAGCACGACCAGCACGCCATCCGGCAAGCTGGCCAGAAACTCTTCCAGCTCTTCCGTGCGAAAAACAGTTCCCGTGGGATTATTCGGATTCGCGAGATAGATGACGCCAGTCTTCGGCGTGACGGCTTTGGCGATCGCTTGCAAGTCAAACGTAAAGTGTTTCTGCGGCACAAGCACAAGCTCCGCGCCGCTGGCCCGAATCGCTACCGAAAATGGCGCATAGCTTCCGAACGACGTCAGTCCTTGCAAGCCCGCACGCAGCAATACGCGCGAAGCCAGATCAATAAGCTCGCTCGATCCCAGTCCCACGAATATCTCATTTGTCGAAACGCCGGTCCGCGAAGCCAGCGCCTCGCGCAGCAAATGCGTTCCACCGTCTGGATACCGGTTCGCATGTTCCAGCGCTTTTTTCGCCGCTTCCACCGCGCGCGGCGAGGGACCCAGCGGATTCTCGTTCGACGCCAGCTTCACTGCGTGAATTTTTAGCTCGCGCTCGACTTCCTCAATCGGCCGCCCCGGCACATACACGGGCAGCCCGCGAATGTAATCCGGTATCAAATCTTCAATCGTCCGTGTCATGTTCCCCAATCTCTACGCCCTGCTCTTCTCCGCGCATTGCCGTGCTTTGTAGCGCCCTGTCGTGTTTTCTCTGCGCCTTCTCTGCGACCTCTGCGTCTGTGCGTTATCTTTTTCCTTTTTCCGTTCTTTTCTCTCTTCCCTTCTTACGTAACCTATTTTCGCATCAAGAAACAAATGTTGCACACGGAGAACCAGCCATCGTGCTCGACGCGCCAATGTCACCCGTTTCCACTAGCCGCTTTTTTCAACTGTTCGACTTCTTTTCCCGTCAGTGGGCGGAATCTTCCTGGCTCCAAATCTAAAACCAACGGCCCCATTCGCACGCGTCGAATCTTTTCCACTAAATGCCCCACCTTCTCAAACATTCTTCGAATCTGCCTGTTCCTTCCTTCGATCAAAACCACTTCGTACCAGGGATTCTCCCCATCCTCGAACAAACGTATCTTCGCCGGCGAAGTTTTCACTCGACGCCCATCTTCCAGTTCAATCACAATCCCCGCGCGCAGCCGCGCAATCCGTTTCTCATCCGGCTTCCCGCTGACTTTCACAAGATACGTCTTCGGCATGTGCGACCCGGCTTTCATCATTCGCTCCGCCAGCGCGCCGTCATTCGTCAACAAAAGCAATCCCTCGCTCGCGTAATCCAGCCGTCCCACTGGATAGACTCGCCCGACACTTTTGCCCACAATGTCCACCACCGTTGGACGTCCCTCCGGATCGCTAACGGTCGTCACATAATTCTTGGGCTTATTCAGCATAAAATAAAGCAGCTTCGCGGGCTTCGCGATCGCCTTCCCATCAACGCAAATCACATCCTTTTCCAGATCCGCCTTAGTCCCTAGTTCGCGCACAACTTCGCCGTTCAGCGTCACGCGCCCGCTCAGAATAATCTCTTCCGCCTTGCGTCGCGATGCGACTCCGCAAGCAGCCATAATTTTCTGCAATCTTTCCTGCATGTTAGTCGTTGCTGTTCTTGGGGGCTCGATCTGCTCTGCGCTGTCTCTGTGGTCTCTCGCGTCTCGGCGTTATCTTTTTCTTTTTTTGCGGGTTTGAAGCTCGCGCGCAACGCCCCGATTTCTTTCTCCTTCAGCAATCGGTATCTTCCGCGCGGCAACCCCTCCACGGACAGCGATCCCAATCCAATGCGCATCAACTTCTCTACCGGATGCATTTCTTTCATCAACAACCGCCGCAACGCATCCTTCTTGGAGTCCCGCATCGTCACTTCATACCAAAAATTCGCCGCGCGTCCGCGTGTCGCGTCCGGCTGCCGCACGGTCTTCATTCTCAATCCAACTTCTTTTCCGATCCGATCCAGATCCGCCAAGGTCAGCATGCCCTTCACTTTGACGTGATAAACCTGCTCGATTTGCGCCCAATTCTTCAACATCTCCGCCGCCAGATCTCCGTCATTTGTTAAAAACACCAATCCGGACGCCGCATACTCCAAATTCCCCACAGGAAATACGCGCTCCGGCAAACCTCGCAGGCAATTTCGCAAAGACTTCCGTCCCTCGGGATCCGCCATCGCTGAAACCACTTCCGGCGGCTTGTGCAAAGCCAGATATACATTCCGCTGCGCCGCCGTCCCGACTCCGACAGTCCGTCCAGCCGCTTCAATCTTGTCCTTCGCCGGATCGGCCTTCGTACCCAACTCGCGCACTACAACGCCGTTCACGCGCACCTGTCCGCTCAGGATCAATTGCTCCGCATGGCGCCGCGAAGCAATTCCCGCCCGCCCAATAATCTTCTGTAGTCTTTCCTGCATTTAGTTTCGTCTCGTAGGGGCACGGCACGCCGTGCCCGTCTTTCTGGTGGGAACTCTATTCTCCAGCTGCCGTGGATTTGACTACAGGCGGTGGCGGCTCTTCATCCAGTTCGCCGGACGGCATGCCTTCGGAAGTCGCAAGAGCTTCGTGCTCGCGAAAAGCTTCGGCCTCCGCAAGATCTTCTCCAACATGCGCTATCGCTTCGGCGGTGCTGTCCTGCGCAGGCTCAGCCGGTGCCCCGCCTTCGGATACCATGCTTTCGACGGCTTCGCCCTCGCGATAGTCTTCCGACGAGGACTGCGCCACACCCTCATCGCTCCCGAGCGCTTCTCGCGCCAGTGCCTCGAATTCCTTCAAGCTTGGCAGCTCTTCCAAGTCGCTCAAGCCGAAGCGCATCAAGAATTCTTTCGAGGTTTTGTACAAAATCGGGCGACCGATCACTTCTTTCCGTACCGGCTGTGGTGATCAGCCGCTTGTCCAGCAAGGTGCTGATCACGCCGGAAGTATTCACTCCGCGAATCTCGGAAATTTCTGGCGAAGTGACTGGCTGCTTGTAAGCAATCACCGCTAGAGTTTCGAGCGCAGGCATCGTTAAGCGCAGCGGCGGCCGCAAACTCTTGATGAAGCGCCGCACAACGTCATGTTGCTGTGGCTTGGTGTACAGCTTGTATCCGCCGGCCACAGCGCGAATCTCGATGCCGCGCTCTTCGCTGGCGTAACTGGCCACCAACTCATCGAGCGACGATTGCACGATTAGCTTCTCTTCGGCGAGCGCTTTTGCAAGCTGATCGATCGTCGCCGGCTCGTCGGCCGCATAAATGATCGCTTCGAGTGCCGCTTTTCGTTCTTCGTTCGTCATTCCCACCTCACCGTATCCTGTCCGCCTGAACTTGCTCGCCGCCAGTTCCAGTTATTGCCATTCCGAGCGTAGCGAGGAATCTGTTTTTCTTTTTCTACTCACTATTCGCTGCCCACTACTCACTATCTATATTCCTCGTCGATCTGCTTGATCTCTCCTCTTTCATCAAAAATCACGTCAAAGGATTTGCCCTTCTTCACCACGATTTCTCCGAACTGTTTTTCCTGTGCCAGGCCCACTGCTTGCAGTTTTACCATTTCCAGGACTGCCAGGAACGCGACGATCATGGCATGGCGCGAAGGGCAAGCTTCAAAAAACTGAATCAGATTCACTATGCTGTCCGCGCTTGCCAGAATCTGTGCGCGCAACGCAGCAATCATCTGCGCGACGGTAAATTCTTCGTGCTGGAGCTCGATCCGCGAAACTTCTTTGCGGCGCTCGAGGACCTGCTGGAAGACTTTCACCAAATCGACGAGGGAAACGACCAGTTCGCCTTCAGTGCCTTCGTCGTTGTAGAGCGACTTGTCCGGCTTGGACCAAACGTTCTCTTCAATTTGTTGCTTCTGATACAAAAGCTGGGCGGCGTTCTTGAATTTCTCGTGCTCGACGAGACGCTGCACTAATTCCGCCCTCGGATCGCCCTCGATGCCTTCTTCTGCACCCAAAGGATCGGGCGGCAAAAGCATCTTCGACTTGATGTAGATCAGCGTCGCCGCCATATAAATAAAATCCGCCGAGACATCCACATTCAGCTCTTCCAACTTGTGCAAATATTCCAGGTATTGCGCAGTGATCAGCGAAATCTGAATATCGTGGATATTCATTTCCTGCTTCTTGATCAAATCAAGCAGCAGGTCGAGCGGGCCTTCGTACAAAGGGATGTGTACTTTGTAGGCCGCGTTGCCAGTCAGTTTGTTACTCGGCGTCGCCATTCTATCCTTCACTCATCCTTTGTCAGATTCCAACTGAGGCGTTTTGTCACGAATATCCGTTAGGTTTCCTTCCACCTTGACCCAAAAAACAGAATCATCCTCACCAGCGCGTAGTACACAATCACGTTTGCCAAGATTGTCAGCGCACAAACTACGATGGGGCTCATAAACTTTTGCAATGACCCCAAAAACCATCCCGCGTAAAGAACTACGAACACTCCAGGAAACTGAATATCGAATTTCCAGTCCGGAGGCATAGCAGTTGGGGTATGCCAAGAGCCCCCAACAGCGGTAACGCCGATGGCAATCGCCCAGACCACAGCCAAAACGCGTTTGCTCATACTGTTTGCGCTCTGCACCTTGCCTCACCAAAGGTCTCAACCCGGCCGGTCGGAACCGCTGCCAATTTCGTTTCGCTTGTCGTTCCAATGAAAAACCGCTTCCCTCACCCGTTCCATTGTTTTCTTCGCTTCGACGCGCGCGCGCTGCGAGCCGTCGTCAATCATCTCCACCACAGCTTTTGGATTGTTCTCCCACTTCACGCGGCGTTCGCGGACTGGCGTAATCCATTTGATCAAATTCCCGGCCATGGCGGCTTTGCACTCGATGCAGCCGATGCCTGCTGTGGTGCAGCCCTGGCGCACCCAATCCAGGCGGCCTGGCTCGCCTGCTGAGAACAGTTTATGCCAGTCGTAGACGGGACACACGTCCGGATTTCCCGGATCGGTCCGCCGCTTGCGAGCGGGGTCCGTCACCATCACCTTCGTTTTCTTCCGTATCTCCTCATCCGTCTCGCTCAACGTAATAGCATTGCCATAACTCTTCGACATCTTCCGGCCATCCAGCCCAGGAATCCGCGGCGTCTTCGTCAGCATCACTTGCGGCTCGGTCAATGTCCTGTGGACCTCAATGAAATCCGTCGCCGTAGGATAGGAGCTCCAGGAAATTGTCCAAACCTGTTCGCTGTATGTTTCGATGGACCCTTGGAGCGCCATCAACGCCTCTCGCAAAGTTGCCGATCTGATCAGGGCCGTGCTGCGATGCCAAAAAAGCATCTGCCAGGACCACCTCGAGAAATCCCCCAATCCGGCTGCGTTTGTCCAAGTTTCTTTCCAGAAATTTCGACAGTTTCATCTCATCGACACGAAAATCGTAAAATCCTCGAAACCTTCGAACAATCTCGCGGCTCAGCTCCACATGCGAGACCTGATCCTCGCCAACCGGCACAAATAGCTGAAACGCCCTCTTGGCTGTAAATCACAATGTCGGCCGTCTGCAAACACGGATAGCCCAAGAACCCATAATTGTGCAGGTCCTTATCCTTCACCTGCTCCAATGCTTCTTTATACGTCGGCACCCGCTCCAGCCAACTGAGCGGCGTAACCATCGACAGCAACAAATGCAGCTCCGCGTGCTCCGGCACCAACGACTGCTGAAAAATCACGGACTTGGACGGGTCGAGGCCAGCCGCCAGATAATCCGTCATAATCTCGATGGTGTTTTGGGCTACGGCGGAAGTGTCGGCGTAGTCGCTGGTGAGGGCGTGCCAGTCGGCGATGAAGTAGAAGCAGTCATAGGCGGGAAGTGGCGAGTGGCGAGTGACGAGTGGCGAGCCAGTCCCCGCATCGTTGGCGGCCGGTAGGGACTCATTTTGCAGCCGGACCCAATTCTCGAGGGCGCCGAAGTAATGGCCGATGTGGAGCTTGCCGGTCGGGCGCATGCCGCTGACGACCCGCTTCTTGCCTTGGAGTGCGGGAGCCTCGCTCCCGTTTTTACCTTCGGGCGCGTTGGCCAAGAGATGCCCCTCCCCCCTGTTTTTTTGTAAACGTTGCAGCTAAAGGAGTTATGCTTCGCGTAAGTCCTTTAGATGGAGCGTTTATGTAAATGTTGCATTTAAAAGAGTTAATTGAGGGCGAAACTGGGCGAGTGGAAGTTTGTTTTTGGGGTGCGTCGGCGTTTGGCCGGAGTACCATATTTTTAAACTGTGAAAATAGTACCATAATAGTTAACAGATGTCAAGGAAAATTTGAAGAGGTGAGCGGGAGTCAGTCCGCTTTGTGCTGTAGGCTTTCAACTGGACCTCCCCAAGAGCTCCCTTGCAATGATCGTCCTCTGGATTTCGCTGGTGCCCTCGTAAATTGTGATGACTCGGGCGTCGCGATACATCCGCTCCACATCCGACTCCCGCGAGTACCCCGAACTGCCATGAATCTGGACGGCTTTGGCTACCACCCGGTTGACCATTTCGCTGGCGTAGAGCTTGGCTTTGGAGGCGGCCGCACCTAGCTTCTGCGGATGCGTATCCTTAAGCCAGGCAGCATGATAGACCAGGCCGCGGGCGGCTTCGATCTCGGTTTGCATGTCGGCGAGCATCCATTGAATGGCCTGGAACTCGCTGATGGTTTTGCCGAAGGCGCGGCGGGCTTTGGCGTGTTTCACGGACTCGTCCAAAGCACCCTCGGCAAGACCAAGAGCTTGCGCGGCGATGCCGATGCGGCCGCCGTCGAGAGCGCTGAGAGCAATCTTTAGGCCCTGGCCTTCCTCGCCGAGGCGGTTTTCGTGGGGGACTTCGCAGTCGTTGAGGAAGATTTCGACGGCGGGGGAGCTGCGCTGGCCCATTTTGTCCTCGTGGCGGCCGACTTTGAAGCCGGGAAAGCTCGGCTCGACAAGAAACGCGGTGATGCCTTTGCCGCCGGCTTCGGGATTGGTCTTGGCAAAGACGATGAAAAGGCCGGCGACGCTGCCGTTGGAGACCCAGGTCTTCGTGCCGTTCAGGCGATAGATATCGCCGCTCGGAGTGCCGAGAGGGGCTCCGCCCCAGGCTGCTGCGGCGGCGGGTGCGAGGCTCGGCGGCGGGGACGATCTTGTTCCCAGGCCGGAGCCGACTCGTTGCATGGCGACGGCGCGGGATTGAATTCCGGCGGCGTCGGAACCCGCGGCGGGCTCTGTGAGGCAGAACGAGCCGAGAATTTCTCCTGTGGCGAGGCGGCGGAGATACTTTTCTTTTTGCGCTTCGGTGCCGTATTTCAGGAGCGGGATTTGGACCGCTGAATTCGTGACGCCGAGGGAGGTGGCCATGCCGGCGTCGACGCGGGCGACTTCTTCGATCATCAGAACGTAGGAAAGCGTGTCGAGGCCGGGGCCACCCCAGTCTTCAGGGGTCATCATGCCGCAGCAGCCGAGGTCGGCGAGTTTCTTGATTTCTTCGGCGGGGAAACGTTCTTCGCGGTCGCGCTGCTTCACGGTGGGGCGAACTTCCGCGTCCATGAATTGGCGGACGGTGTCGCGAATCAGTTTTTGGTGGTCGTTAAGCGAAAAATCCATCAGTTCGATGTACGCGAGGTACGCACGATGCTAACACACCGAGAAGCATGCTCAAAGAAAGCGAACTTAAGAACTCGAGTTGTGGGATCGAAGAGAAGTTGTAGCTTTAGGGCGGACCTCGAATAGGAGAACGAATAGACAGACAAACACTGGTACTATTGCTTCACTCAACATGGGTATTCTGCCTAGCCATAACGTGAAGGTAATAAAGAAAACGAAACAAGCCGTAACGTTCAGAACAATCTGCAGAAATGAATGAGTCCATGAACCGCGCCGGTCCCAAGGAAATATGTTCGCCCGATGGACTCCATATCGCCAGGCGAATACCACAGCCAGTGTTAGGATGTCAGCTTTTCCAGAGCTAAGAGGGAGTCGCCGGAAGAGTGCGGAGACACCCATCAGCACGAATGACGTGGTGACGATCCCTAACGGGTACTTCCAATCCACTCCCGAACGCGCGGCTGCATCCAAAGCGGTCGAATCATGAGTCTGATTGGGACCTTTTGGGACCTTGTAGCATCGGGCGGCACCTCGTGGTACTGGCAAACTAAGTATCCACAAAACACAGTGTTGGTTACAGCTTGAAGAGTTCGCGGAGGCGTTTGGCTTGGACGCGGCTTACGGGGACTTCGGTGGATTTTTTGTCGTTCATTTTCAGGATGAAAGTGGAGTTGAACCAGGGGACGACTTCCTTGATGTGCTGGGTGTTCACGAGGAAGGAGCGGTGCGGGCGCCAGAAGGATTCGGAATCGAGCGTGGCGTTCAGCTCTTCGAGCGTGCGGTAGTTGGACGAGCCTTCGACGTCGCGCGTCACGACGACGATGGCGCTGCCTTCGGTCGTGGCGAAAATAATGTCTTCGCCGTTGACGAGGAGCAGGCGCTGCTGCGATTGCACCAGTACTTTCACTTTTTGCGGGGTGCTTTTGGCGGCGCCGAGCTGACTGACGAGCTGTTCGAGGCGCTCGGTCGTGGAAGTCTGCGTATCCAGCATTTTTCGCGCGCGCTGAATAGCTTTGGCGATGCGCGCCTTGTCGAAAGGCTTCAGCACGTAATCGACGGCGTTCACGTCGAAGGCTTGTACCGCGTATTGATCGAAGGCCGTCGCAAAGACCACGTGCGGCATTTTCATTTTGCGTTCGACGAGCTTTTTCAGGACGCCGAAGCCATCGAGGCCGGGCATTTGCACGTCGAGAAAAACGAGATCGGGCGAGTGCTCTTTGATCAGCGCTACCGCTTCCACGCCGTTTTTGCCTTGGCCGATCAGATTGACTTCGGGGAAGGCCTTCAATAAAAAGGCGAGTTCTTCCCGGGCGGGTTTTTCGTCATCGACGATGATGGTGTTGATGGACATATTGGGAAGTGCGCGAACCGCCGAGATACGGGCCGGCGATAACGCTTCACAGAGCAGTGCCGGGCTAAAGCCCGGCGCTACGTCGCGATGCCGGTCTAAAGACCGGCCCCTACAGTGTATGATAACAGCGGAGAAAACGTACGAACTATGCCGTCCAAACCAGCCAGCCGCACCACTGCCAAAGTTCTCCGCAGCAAGATGATTTACAAGGGGCCCGTCTTCGGCATACGCCGCGATGAAGTGATCGAGCCAGGCGGCGTGCGCGCGACGCGCGAAGTCATTACCCATCCCGGCTCGGTCGTGGTTCTCCCGGTGTTTCCCGACGGGCGAATTTTGATGATTCGCCAGTATCGCCACGCCACGCGGCAATTCCTGTGGGAGCTGGTTGCGGGGCGCATCGATCACGGCGAAAATCCGCGACACGCCGCGGCGCGCGAAATGATCGAAGAAACCGGCTACCGCGCCAAACGGTTCCACGTTTTTCTGGACATTTTTCCCACGCCGGGTTTTCTCGAGGAGCGCATGTTTATTCTTCTGGCGGAAGATTTGACGGCCGGCAAAGCCGAGCCCGAAGAAGATGAGCGGATTACGTCAAAGGCTTTCACGCACGGCGAGGTGGAGCAAATGATCCGGCGGAATAAAATTCGCGACGCGAAATCCGTCGCGGGAATCCTGTATTATCTGCGCTTTCTGGTCCGCTCCTGATTTCAGGAGCTTTAAGAGAGCGATCCTCCGTGGATTTTCCAGCGCATCTCCCCAAAATGTCACGCCAAAGAAACAAATGATTCACATCGAGAAACAAAATAGACAAACCCTGCGTTCCCTTGAACTTGCAGGCCCGTTGGGCCTGACGACGGCATAATCAATTGCGCCGACTTCTCACTGAATCGTTATTATAAACGAATTATTGTGCTTTTTTCGAACGCGAAAAACGATTGGTCTCTTGACTGAAAGCAACTTTCTGGTAGACTCCGCGCAATTTACAAAAATGGCGGCTGCATTTGTCCCTAGTGAGCTTGCCAGGAGAAACATCCAGGTCTCCGTCAGGAGGAGCATATAAGTGCAAGGAACCGTGAAATGGTTTAATAATTCAAAAGGATATGGCTTCATCGGGCGCGACGATGGTCCAGACGTTTTTGTTCATTATTCCGCAATCGTAGGGGATGGCTACCGAACCCTTCAGGAAGGAGATTCGGTAGAGTTCGAGATTGTCCAGGGACCGAAAGGCCCCCAGGCAGCGAACGTGGCAAAGCCAACGTAAGTAAACCCAGGAATCATTCGGCCGGCAGAGCGCGCCCTTCTGCCGGTCATTTTTTTTATGGAAGTGGGGAGTGGATAGTGAGTAGAAGAAACGGAGCTAGGGCGTGGAGGAAATAGATGACGTAAAAGACGCAGAGGAGATAAAGGAAGTAAAGGAGATAGAGAAACGATGGTGGATCACGCGGCGGTTGGCGATTTATTGCGAGGGCCGGCTACGGAGCGGAGACGCGGGTGATTAGAAGATGGAAGAAGGCGTCGGAATCGGAATGCAGACAGACTTGGGCGTTGGGCGGGCCGGGCTTGGGGCGAGTAAAACCTTTGTCGTCGACGACGATGTGCATGGGTTGTGTGGGGCAGATATTGGGATTCAGGATGTAGGAGACGGTCATGGGATCGAAGAGGGTGGGAGTTGGTTGGCCCCACTCGTGATAGAGGAGCGTTAAAGCGTCGGTGAGCGGCGTGGCCTGGCGGAAGAGGTAGGCGCGTTTAACTTCGTCGAATTTAAGTTGGGTGGAGTCGAGGGGCATCACGTAAAGAGGGACGCCGGAGAGAAAGAGTTTTTGGGCGGCGTGGATATCGTTGATGATGTTCCATTCGGCGTCGGGAGCGTGGCTGGGAGACCAGGGATCGCCGTAGCCGCGCTCGATGGAGCCGCCCATCATGACGACGCGCTTGAGTTTGAGGAAGGTTTGCGGGTCTTTGTCGATAATGGCGCCGACGTTCATCAGCGGGCCAATGGCGATTAGGGTGATTTGGCCGGGGTAGCGGCGGATTTGGTCGAGAATGAAGTCTACGGAGTTCGGGTGAGAAGGTTTGACGAAATGGCCGCCTTCGCCGTAGAGGCGCTGGGTCATGGGATTCGTGGTGTGCGTCGGAGTACCTGCTAGGACGGGAATGTCGGTGCGGGCGGCCTCGCCGAGGATGCGGTCGACGATTTTGGCGCGCGCTTCGGTGTCACCGAAGGTGGTGGAGATGCCGAGGATTTCCAGCTCGGGACTCTTGAGGGCGAGTGCGACGGCGAAGGCGTCGTCGATGTCATCACCGATGTCGGTGTCAATGATGACTTTTTCGGGCGAGGCTGATACTTGCGCAGGCTTTTGCGCTTGCGCACAGCAGGCTTGGCCGAAAAGCAGCGATAGGAGAATTGCTAGGGGCGAAAAACGCATACTGCCCTCCGACAACGGAAGCTGGGCTGCGCGGATCGCTGTACAAGCAATCCAAGCATCGATTCCTGACAGAGTCTATCGCACAGCGGCCGCTGGCAATGCTTAATTCTAGGAGATCCGGTTTCTGGCGCGACGGCAGAGGCTGCGCGTGAGGCGAACGGAGCAGTGTTGCTTGATGGCTGAGATAAAGCGCTACTTGCCCTTCAACTCCACCACGAGATTTTCCAGCGGTGTCGTTCCAATATTAGTCGTCGCTTGCCGCCCCGCCTTGCCGAAATATATGGTGCCTGCTTTCGCGTCGCGCACTTCGCTGTGACCGTCCGGCAGCGTGACGGTAGCATGCGAATCCGTCAAGACGACAATCACTCGCGGCCGCTTATCCACCATGGGCCCCGATTCTCCGGGGGCAAAATGAATCCGCACCACCCGTATGCGGCTGTTTTCCAGCAGCACTTCGTTGTGTTTCTGGTCCAGCTTCACCGCGTCATCGGCGAAGGGCGCCCTTTCCGGCTGGTCATTCAAGAAAATGGTGACGAGACGAAATGCCCCGGCACTGGGCGGCACAATCGTTCGCCCGGCCACACGCGAAAAAAAACTTACTTTTTCGAACCGCCAACCGCCCGGTGCGGTCGCATCCGGCTCAGCGGCCCGAAATCGCAGGAAGACGGCACGCGCCTGCCCACTCTCACGTGCGTATCGAAAGCCCCCGTTGTTCGGCGGAAAGGTTATCCGCTTCACCGCTACGAATTCATTTTCGAGCAACCTGCTCTCGTGCTGAATTCCGTGCTCGCGCTCCGACTGCGTCCCGGATTGCTCCAGCTGCGCAAGCGTCGAGCCCGCAACCGCCGCCGCGACCGAGGCTGCGATCGCGCAAGCTCGCAGAAAACAAAAGCCTGCCCTTGTCATACGGGTGTTCATCGTCAAATCAATTAAAACCGATCCTCGGCAAACCGGAAGTAATCGACTAAGTTCTGATCAACGCGGTTACTGGAGAAGTGATGCCGAGGTACGTCAGCGCTTGGTGATCTGATTTGGGCCGTTGTCTGATCAACGCGAAACTGTTGAGCATCAGAAACCCCCAGAGTCTGTTATTGCTTATAAACTTCGATGAGCACTTCCACGTAGCGCGGACTGCTCGTTGAGTTCAGAACACTCTCTGCATCCACTGTGATCCCTTTCTCTTCGTATATCTTTTTGATTTCTTTTTTAATTAGGTTCAACTTCGCCTGATCATAGGGTTTTTCCACGAGGGGAAGGAGCCCCTTCTGCGTTAGGCGGTGACCTATCTCATCCGCTGGGACCCTTTTGAAGGAACCGTTGTAATGCAATGCAAACTTGCGAACCATCAGGCTCGCGCTTCTGTTCTGGTTCGATTGCTGGAAATTGGAACCCTGGGCTGCCACCAGCGGAGGGCATAGCAGGGCCATGCAGGCAAGGGCCAATGGGACAACAAATCGTTTCGAGGAGACCATGGTTCACCCCCCATCCGCATTGAGAGAAAGCGTACCGTGCCGCACCCGTTCGCGCAAGTTTGTTCAGGGCGCATAGGATCCAAGCTGCCAAATGGAATGTGGTATGTGGCAAGCGCTACCTAGAAATGATCCGCTTATAGGAGCTTCAACCTGTGTTCTTCCGTGGCTTCTCGCTTTATAATCCCTGGCATGGACAACAAACGGATTGCACGGATTTTGCGCGAAACGGCGCAACTTTTGGAAATTGACGGGGCCATTATTGGCCGGTACCGGAGCTACGAGAAGGCGGCGGAGTTGATCGATGGGTTGCCGGAATCGATCGAGCAGCTCGTGGCGCAGCCGGAGAAGCTGGAGGAACTGCCAGGGATTGGCGAGCGGATGGTGGAACACCTTCAGGAAATTGTTAAGACTGGGGATTATTCGCTGCGGAAGAAGCTGCTGAAGAAATATCCGGCGACGATTCTGGAATTGCTGCAACTGCAATCGCTGGGGCCGAAGAAGGTGGCGTTTCTGTGGTCAAATTTTAAGGCGGGGACCGTGGCGGATGTGGAGAAAATCGCGAAGGATGGAAAATTGCGCGAACTTCCGGGTTTTGGCGAAAAGAGTGAACAGAACATTCTAAAAGCCATTGAGGTTTTCAAGAAATCTTCGGGACGGTTTCATATTGATGCGGCAGAGGATGCGGCGGCGGCGATCATTGCGCACATCAAGAAAGCCGGGAAGGCCGCGGAAAGCGTGACGCCGGCAGGGTCACTGGGGCGCGGCAAGGAAACGGTGGGCGACCTGGATCTGCTGCTGACGCTTGGGGATGGGCATACTTCGCAAAAGCACGTGGACGCGCTGGCCAAGCATATTCTGGAATTTCCGGGGATCGACCAGACTTTGGCGCATGGGGAAAACAAGGTCAGTTTCACTTTGCAGAATGGGTTGCAGGTGGACGTGCGGCTGCTTGAAAAAGAAAGCTTTGGGGCGGCCCTGCTCTATTTCACCGGCTCGAAGGAGCACAACGTGGCGCTCCGTGGGCGCGCCAACGACATGGGTCTCACGTTGAACGAATACGCGCTGGCGACGCTCAAGGGGGAAAAGCCGGTGGCGCGGCGGACGGAGGAGGAGATTTACGCGAAGTTGAAGCTGGACTACATTCCTCCGGAGTTGCGCGAAAACACAGGAGAGATTGCCGCTGCCGAAGCGCACAAGCTGCCGCACTTGATTGAACTGAAAGACATCAAGGGCGACTTGCAGATGCACACGACGGCGAGCGATGGAAAGAACTCCATCGAGGAGATGGCAGAGGCCGCGCGAAAACTTGGGCATCAGTACATCGCGATTACGGACCATTCGAAAGCCGTTACCGTGGCCAATGGACTGGATGAAAAACGCATGGCGGAGCACATCAAGAAGATTCACGAAGCGAGCGATAAGGGGCTGGGGATTCGGGTGCTGGCGGGGGCAGAGGTTGATATTTTGAAGGACGGCTCGCTGGATTATTCGGACGAGTTGCTGGCGCAGTTGGACGTGGTGGTGTGCTCGATCCATTCGTACTTCAATTTGGATCGCTCCGCCATGACCGAGCGGATGCTGGCGGCCATTGAGAATCCCTACACGCAGATTATTGCGCATCCGACAGGGCGGCTGCTTCTGCGGCGCGACCCGATCGACTACGACATGGAAAAGGTTTTAGCGGCTTGCGCCAAACATGGAGTTGCGATGGAGTGCAATTCGTACCCTGACCGGCTGGATTTGAAGGACGTGTATTTGCGGATGTGCAAAGACCGCGGGGTGAAAGTGGTCATTTCGACGGACTCGCATAATGCCGCAAATCTGGCGTTGATTCGCCATGGCGTGAAGATGGCGCGCCGGGGTTGGCTCGAGAAGAGCGACGTCATCAATACCCTGGAGACGGAGCAGTTCCTGGCGGCGCTGCGGGCCAAGCCTGGCGCCGGCCGTCCGACATCCTCGAGCCGGAAGAAGCATGTCGCACACAACTGAGACGGCCGTGTAGGGATTACCCACCGCGCCGCGGTTCAGGAAGCTCAGGCTCAAGCGGTATCCCTGACATTTGAGGGCGGACTGACGTCTGTTAGTGGTGTCGAGATAATCCCGGCTTGGAGGATGGGGGAACATTTTGACCCTGGGTGTCGTACATAGTGTTGGAACGCCCTGAGAACGCTTGGAACGCGAATTTACGGAGGCTTCAAGCCATGAAACTTCTTTGCAACCGGAATACCGTCCTTCGAATGGGCATTGTGGGCGCTGCCCTGCTGGCCATGACGGCCATGGCGCCGCGCGCTAGCGCCGAAGACTGGACCAAGAACTACACGATCACGGGCCGGGCCAACGTGCGCGTCGACACCAATGACGGGAGCGTGCGCGTAACCACCGGCGACTCCAAGAGTGTGCAGTTCCATGTTGAATATGAAGGCTATGAAATCGATAAGAATCTGCACATCGAAGCAAAACAGAATGGCGACACGGTCGAGTTGGTTGCGCGCACTACGAGCCATTGGGGATTTTCATGGGGCGGCCACGGCAGGCGGCTGCACATTGACGTGCTGATGCCTCAGGAAGCCGATCTGGACGCGCATACGGGAGACGGCTCGGTGGAGGCGAACTCCATCCACGGAAAAGTGAGTGTTTATACGGGTGACGGTTCGGTGAGGGCCAACACGTTGACGGGCACGATCGATCTGCATACCAACGACGGCAGCATCAATGTGGATACGCTGAAGGGCGACATTCGCTTGCATACTGGGGATGGCTCGATTGAAGCGCGAGACCTCGACGGCAAATTGGACGCCGACAGCGGAGATGGGCACGTGAAAATTGCAGGGCGTTTTGACGCGCTCAACATCAAGACCGGCGACGGCAGCGTAGATACGCGCATCCTTCCCGGCTCGAAAATGGCCACTAGCTGGAACGTCAGAACCGGGGATGGCAGCGTGGACTTGGCGCTCCCTGGCGACTTCCAGGCCAATATTGATGCCAGCACGGGCGATGGACATATCAGCGTGGGACTGCCGGTTACGGTCGAAGGGACGTTCAGCAACTCGCAGCTCCATGGGAAGATGAACGGCGGAGGGCAACCGCTGACGATTCACACTGGCGATGGGGCTATCCGACTGAGCAAGGCATAGGCTGCGGGCAGCTTCCTGAGAGTTTGCCGATTTTCGGCAAGGCATTTTTGGCGATGGAGGATTCCAGTACTATTACTGGCAAAATGTCCCTTCTGAGGGACACTTGTCCTCTCCATGTGACATGAATTTACCGCTACTTTTGGCCATCTAATTGAAAACACACAAGTTGAATTTGGAACCTGGCTTGCCCTTCTATTCGTCGTCCCAGAAGAAGGGAGTCTCCCGTGGTCGTGGTCATTCTTACCTTTGCGATGGTGGCTCTGCTCGCCCTTACGATAGCCAGCTCGATTTCTTCGATGACAGGACGCCGTGGATCCTGATCCCCATCACGGATGTTCGGCTTGAACGGCTCGATGAGATCAGCTTTCTAAACCGAAGCTGCCGTTACCCTCATTACCAGCTCTGCTTTCCGTTTGCGAGAATCACCGCTCAAATCTATGGACCCCCACACGGGTGTAGGGCATAATCACTGCCCAGAGGGCTACGCTTGCGCATGAACCTTTCCCAACAGGTGGCTATTCCCTTTTCTCGCTCGAGCCGGCTGGTGCTTTTGCTCACTGTGCATTTCTTCCTGGCGTTGACGCTCATGGCGGTGCAGGCTTCGGCACAAACAGCGGCGGACACGGGCTGGCCAAACTACGGCAATGACCCCGGCGGTACGCGGTACTCCCCTGCCAAGCAGATTGACCGCGGCAATGTGGCGCAACTACATGTGGCGTGGACGTATCGAACGGGCGCGCTTGGGCAGAATGAGGAACTCGACAAGAAAGCGGCGTTTGAAGCTACGCCGATACTGATTGACGAGAAACTTTTCCTGAGCACGCCGTACGATCACGTGATTGCTTTGAACGCAGTGAGCGGAGCAAAGCTCTGGGAATTTGATCCTAAGCTGGAATTGCCATATGGGTCGTCGGAGGTGACTTCACGCGGGGTTTCGGCGTGGCGCGACCCCTTGGCGAAAACGGGCAAAGCATGTGCGCTGCGGATTTTCATTGGGACACTGGATGCAAGACTGATTGCTCTCGATGGTGAAACGGGCAAGCCATGCGCCGATTTCGGCGATGAAGGAGAGATCGACCTTACGAATGAGGTGAAGTTGCGCGATCCGGGCGATTATCAGGAGACTTCGGCGCCAGCCATTTTTGGAGACTTGGTCATCGCCGGTTCGTCGGAGGGAGACAATCGCGCGGTCACACTGGAACGCGGGATTGTACGGGCGTTCGATGCGCGCACGGGCACATTGCGGTGGACCTGGGACCCGATTGCGCCGTGGGCTTATCAGACTACGCCGCGGACGGGAGCTGGTAACGCGTGGTCGACGATTTCAGTCGATGCGCAACGCGACCTCGTGTTCATCCCAACGGGAAGCGCAAGCCCGGACTATTACGGCGGCTTTCGCAAGGGCGACGACAAATGGGCCGACTCGGTTGTCGCGTTGCAGGCTTCGACCGGCAAATTTGTGTGGGGATTTCAGGTAGTGCACCACGATCTTTGGGACTATGACGTGGCCTCACAACCGACACTTTTCGCGTGGAAAGACGGAACGCCCGCGATTGCAATTACAACCAAGATGGGACGTGTGTTCGTGCTGAACCGGTTGAATGGGGCGCCGCTTTTGCCGGTGGAAGAGAAACCCGTGCCGAAGAGCGACATACCGGGAGAAGAATCGTGGCCGACGCAGCCTGCTTCGACCATTTCGCTCGTGCCGGAGAAACTGACGCCGGAAGATGCGTGGGGCAAAGATGAGAAAGAGCGGCAATGGTGCGCGGACCAAATCAGGGCGGCCCGGCCCGGAGAGATCTTCACGCCGCCGAGCTTGCAAGGCACGCTGGTGTTCCCCGGCAATGTGGGTGGAGTGAACTGGGGCAGCGCGGCGTACGATCCACAAAGGCATTTGTTATTTGTGGATACGAACCGGCTGCCGATGTTCGTGAAGCTAATTCCACGAGCGGAGCTAGACGGCGCGCGAAAAAACGCCACGGACTCCGACAGGCTGCACGGAGAGTTCGCGCGGCAGACAGGGGCGCCGTATGCCATGTTTCGTACGCCGCTGCTCGCGCCGAGCGGACTACCTTGCAACACTCCTCCATGGGGAACGGTGGCGGCGGTCGATTTGTTCGATGGGAAAAAAGTTTGGGACGTGCCGCTGGGGAGTCTGGTACCGGGCATGAACACGGGAACGATTACGTTGGGCGGGCCGATGGCTACCGCGGGAGGAATTGTGTTCACTGCGGCGGCGATGGACAGCTATCTCCGTGCGTTCGATTCCGAAACGGGCAAGGAAATCTGGAAGTACCAGCTTCCGGCCGGCGGGCAAGCGACTCCGATGACGTATAGTATCGGGGGCAAGCAGTACGTGGCGATCGCGGCGGGCGGGCACGGCAAACTGGGAACCAAGCAGGGCGACTACGTGATTGCATTCACTTTGCCTTAGACATGAAGCGAGACAACCGACCATGATGAGCGAAATGTCTCTGGCGAAGCGCTGATGGCAGGCGCCTCCTTGCGGGTATCCGCCCAAGAGTCCAAAGATCAATCCTTCTTCGCGAATGGCATGATGATTGTCGTCGTCATAGCCATGGCAAAGCTCGTGTTCCATTGGTATTTCAACAACCGCTATGACTACTTCCGGGATGAATTCGACTACATGGCGTGCGGCAATCACCTGGCCTGGGGCTATGTGGACCAGCCGCCGCTTATCCCTTTCTTGATTCACATCTGCCGCGCCGTCCTGGGAGACTCGCTGCGCAGCATTCGCTTCATTCCGGCGGTGGCTTCTTCCCTGCTGGTTGTGCAAACCGCGGTTCTTGCGCGCGAATTCGGCGGACGGCGCTTCGCGCTGCTGCTGAGCGCCATCGCCGTCGTGGTTGCACCGCAGTACCTCTCGAACGGCAGTTTGCTCGGCACCAATTGCCTCGAACCCAATCTTTGGATGGGTTGCGCGTACTTCGCCATCCTGGCGATCAAACGAAATGATCCGCGGTACTGGCTGTGGTTCGGCGTCGTCGCGGGACTCGGACTGGAGGAAAAGTATTCGATCGCGGTGTTCGGGCTCGGCGTGGTCATCGGTCTTTTGCTCACGCCACAACGCCGCGTTTTTCTGAATCCGTGGATTTGGCTGGGTGGACTGGCAGCCTTCCTCATTTTTCTGCCGAACCTGCTATGGAACATTCACAACCACTGGCCGTTCGTCGAGTTAATGCACAACATCCGCGCGGACGGGCGCGATATTGTACTTCCTCTGCCGCAATATTTTTTCCAGCAGATGCTGCTGGTGAACCCATTCACGGCGCCGATCTGGATTAGGGGCTTGATCGCATTTTTTGTGTCGCCACGGCTGAAGCCCTACCGCGTGCTCGGCTGGTGCTATCTGGCGTGCTTCACAGTTTTCTTCGTTCTTCACGGCAAGAATTATTATCTCGCTCCTGTTTACCCGATGCTGCTGGCGGCAGGAGCGGTGGTGATCGAATCGGCCCTTGAAGGAAGGAAAATGAGGGACCTGGAGACGCAGGGACTTCCGAACGGCCGAAATCGCCTGGCATGGTTGAAGCCCGTCATTGTTGTGGTTCTGCTCGCCAGCGGCGTGCTTTTCGCGCCCGTGGTCGTGCCCATTCTCTCGCCAGACTCGTTCATTACGTACATGAAGCATCTGCCGATGAAGCTGCCGGTGATGGAGCACAGCCACGAGCGGGCCATACTGCCGCAATGGTATTCGGATCAATTCGGGTGGGAAGAGATCGTGGCAGAGACGGCTAAAGCGTATGACCAGATCCCGCCGACAGACAGGCAGGCGTGCGGCATCTTTGCGCAAGACTATGGGCAAGCGGGGGCCATTGATTTTTTTGGACCGCGCTACGGACTGCCTCCGGCGCTGAGTGGGCACCAGACTTACTGGCTTTGGGGTCCGCGCGGATATTCGGGAAATTGTCTGATCGTGTTGGACGACTCGCGGGAACGGCTTGAGCAGTTGTTCGACAGCGTGGAGTACGTGGGAACTTCCGCGGACAATCCATATGCGCTGGAGCGCGATATTCCGGTCTATATTTGCCGTGGCGCGAAGTTTGGAACGCTGGAGAAGATTTGGCCGCAACTGAAGAAGTGGCGATGATCCGGTCCTCTAACACCTGCGAGCACGGAATCGATTTGATGTGGAATCCTGATTGATGCATGCGGTGTGACGCTTCGGAGCGATGGAGCGAACGCGGTACGCACTGCTCGGCGTTGCGTCCGGGCGCCCCGGACAGATAAACTGCCCGCATCATGAAACGAACGTTTGCGACATTTGCTTTCGTTTTGGTTTTTTTTCTTTTTGCGCCGGCTGGACACGCTCAACAGCCAAAGGCTCTTTTTTACATGACTCGCGAGCCGAACTCCGTGCGGTCCTTTCTGGCGCATGCCGATAAAATCGACATACTCGTTCCCGCGTGGTACGGGGTGGATGCGGACGGACTTGTATCCGGCGGAGCGAACCCGCTGGTTCTTGAGACTGCGCGGCAACATCACGTTCCGGTGATGCCAATCGTGGCGAACGGCGACTTCGTTCAGGCGGAGTTTCACAAGCTGCTGAAGAATCCCACGGCGCGGATGAGCATGATCACGCAGCTGATTCGGGAGTGCAAAGAAAACGCTTACACGGGATTCCAGTTTGATTTTGAAAACGTGCATTGGACAGACCGCGATGCGCTTTCGGACATGGTTCGCGAGGCCGCGGATGCGTTTCACAAGGCGGGTTTGCAGCTAACAATCGCGACCGTGCCCAATGCTCCTGGCGAGCCTGGCGAAAGCGGATTTTCGGCCTGGATTTATCAGAACTGGCGCGGGGCCTACGACCTGAAAGCGCTTGCGGAATCCGTCGATCTGATTTGCTTGATGACCTATGACCAGCACACGCGCTGGACGGCACCCGGACCCGTGGCGGGCTGGGCGTGGACGACGGGCAACCTGGAGTACGCGCTGAAATTCGTGCCGCCGCAAAAAATGTCGCTGGGCATTCCGCTCTACGGCTACCACTGGTTCGCGGGGACACCGACCAAGCCGGACGAGAACTCCGACTACAAACCGAATCCTTCGGCGGAGTATATCGGCACGGAAGACGCGCTGGACCTCGCCAAGGCGTATGGCGGGCATATCGAATGGGATGCGACGGACCGGGCGGCGTGGTTTTATTTTTATCGGGCAGACACGCGCGAGTGGATTTTCTTTACGGATGCACGCACGTTCGACGAACGCTACAAGCTGGTGAAGGAGCGCGGGATTCAGGGATTTTGTTCGTGGGTGTTGGGAACGGAAGACCCGGCGATCTGGAATCTGTTGCCGGCGCACAAGTAACCGCCCGCTTGATGGCCGGCCCGATGGTTCCTATCCGTAACTATGTACTTGCGCCGCGTGACAGCGGCAGAGTGCCGAGGGTGTAAAATGAATTCAGGGGGAAGTTGCCCTCCTGGGGTCCTGTCCTAAAGTTAGCCTCTCACGCCTCGTGAGACTGTCTGCCGGTTAGGTGCCCCATTTTGCGTGCTTGGGTGGTCCCAGCTCCGCTCCGAAGACGTTGATAAAGACGACAAGGGGGAACCATGAAGCTCCATGCCTCGATCATTCTTCGCAGCAGTTTGTTCGCACTGTTTGTAGTTTTTGCCGCGCAGGAGACTTTCGCTGCGCCCGGTAGCACGCTGGTCGTGAGCAATAATCCGGCCGTCTGTCCGGCGGCCAGGTTCACATCCATCCAGGATGCGATTAACGCCGCTTCGGCGGGCGATGAAATCGTCGTTTGCAACGGCGTCTATGCGGAGCAGCTTTCGATCAATAAATCCGTGGACATCGAGGCCGATTCCGGCGCATTCCTTGTGCCTGCTTCGATTCCACAGAACACGATGAGCCTGGCCACGGGAGACGCGATTGCGGCCGCCGTGCTGGTGAGCGGCGCGACGAATGTTACGATCGCGGGCTTGACCGTGGATGGAATCAACAACGGAATCACGGATTGCGCGCCTCGGTTGATCGGAGTGTACTTCCAGAATTCTTCCGGGAGCCTGCGGCATGCGGCGGTTCGCAACTTTAAGCTTGCGGCTTCGCTAAACGGATGCCAAAGCGGAACGGGCGTTTTTGTAGAGAGCGGCGGAGGACAATCGTCGGACGTGGAGATTGCGGACTGCTCCATCCACGATTATCAGAAGAACGGGATTACAGCGAATGAATCCGGAACAAACGCGAAGATCCACGGCAATGTCGTCACCGGCATAGGGCCAACAACCGGCGCCGCGCAAAACGGCATCCAGATCGGTTTTTCCGCGGGCGGAGCTATTCGCGAGAACACTGTGGCGAATAACGTTTGGTCGCCGTGTACAGCCGTCGCGACATGCGAAACGGTGGCAACGGATATTCTGGTGACTGAATCGGACCATGTGCACGTCACGGATAATACGGCTGGGATCAGCCAGGTTGGAATATTCGTGGATGGCAATGGCGCGGAGGTACGCGGGAACAAGGCATTTTCCGCGAGCGTTTTCGAAAACATTCGGATACAGGGCAACCGGAGCCAGGTCTTGGAAAACCAAGTCTTCAATGGCGGGGACGCGGACATCTACGTGCAGGGAAACAATAATTCCGTCGTGGGCAATTCCATTTCCGAAGCGCCGATTGGGATACTCGAGGCGGCGGGCTCGAATGGCAATCAGTTCACTGCAAACCGATTTTTCAATGTGGGCGTGAGGATCCAGGATCCCGCAGCGAATAATCTGAGCAAGCGAGTCGTGCCCGACCGGTAGTTTCAACAGAAGACAGAAGACACTAGGCGGCGCGCTTCCCTTTTGGAGGATGAATTCCTCCGATGGGGATAGCACCTTGGCTGAGCCATGTACAATCCCATAGAGCTCAGTCTTTCAAATGCCCAGCGCCAAAACACAATCGCAAACGCATTCGCGCGGACTTATGCTGATCGCGGCCTTCAAACTATTGAAGGGCGCGGTTTTGCTCGCTGTCGGCATCGGCGCGTTGAGATTGCTGCACAAGGACGTGGCCGAAGTCGCAGACCACTGGGTGAACGCGTTTCGCGGCGATCCGCACAACCGATACCTTCACTGGATGCTTGCGAAATTGCCCATGGTTGATGACCGGAAGCTGAAGGAACTTAGCGTGGGCACGTTTATTTATTCCGCGGTTTTTTTGACTGAGGGGACGGGGCTGGCGTTCCACAAGCGCTGGGCGGAATATTTTACGATCATCACGACAGCTTCGTTTCTGCCGCTGGAGGTTTACGAAATCGTCCGGCATGCGACGACGGCAAAAGGAGTCGCGCTGGCGGTCAACATCGTGGTGGTGATTTATCTGGTGAGAGAAATTCGGCGGTTTCCAAAGATTCGAGCCTAAACCTGAGTTGGCCGGGGGTTATTTGCGGGATTACAAAGCGCGCCCGGCCGCGGCGCCCGAGGCCCAAGCCCATTGAAAATTGAAACCGCCCAAATGGCCGGTGACGTCGACTACTTCGCCGATGAAAAATAGTCCACGGACTTTGCGGCTCTCCATGGTCTTGCTAGAGAGTTCATCGGTGTCCACGCCTCCGACGGTGACTTCCGCTTTTTCGAAGCCTTCGGTATCAGCGGGCACGAGAATCCAGTCGTGCACGTCACGTTCGAGGTTCTCCAAGTCCTGATTGGTCCATGATTGCGGGGCATGGAGTTCGAGCCAGCGTTCCGCGAAGCGCTTTGGCAAGACGCCGAGGAAGGCGGCGCGGGCAGCCGTCAGGTTCCTGGTGCGGGCCTCGAGGATGGGATACGTCACTTGGCGATCCGGCGCGAGATCGAGGTGGAGCGGCTGGCCTTTTTCCCAATAAGAGGAGATTTGGAGAATCGCGGGGCCGCTCAAGCCTCGGTGCGTGAAGAGCATTTGTTCGCGAAACGATTGATGATCGGTGGAGGCGGCAACGGCTGCGGAAACGCCGGCAAGGTCGCAGTAGCGACCTTGCTCTTTCTTGGCGAGAACAAGCGGAACGAGGGCGGGCCGCGTTTTTACAATTTTCAACCCGAATTGCCGCGCAAGATCATACCCCAGAGCGGTGGCGCCGATTTTTGGTATGGAAAGACCGCCCGTCGCGACGATCAGGATGGGAGCGCGAAACTCAGTGGAATTGGCATGCACCACAAATTCCGTGCTGTGCCGGACTTCCCGAATTGTGGCGTTGAGAAATATTTCGACGCTGGCTTCGCGGCACTCCGCTTCGAGCATATTGGTGATGTCCTGTGCACCGCGATCGCAGAAAAGCTGGCCGAGCGTCTTCTCGTGATAGGGAATACGATGTTTTTCGACGAGCGCGATGAAGTCCGATGGCGTGTATCGCGCCAGGGCGGACTTCGCGAAGTGTTCGTTGGCACTGATGAAATTTTCGGGGTGGCAATGAATGTTCGTGAAGTTGCAGCGGCCGCCGCCAGAGATAAGAATCTTCTTGCCGATGCGATCGGCGCGTTCGAGGATTGCGACGCGGCGTCCACGTTTGCCGGCTTCGGCCGCGCAGAGGAGACCTGCAGCGCCAGCACCGAGAACAAGAGCGTCAAATTCGCGGGTCAAATGAACTCACCTCTACGCGCAACTTTAAACACAATTCATGACGCAACTCGAAACGAAGCGCGGAACTCAGCTTTGCGCCAAGCGCGGCGGCACGTTCCGCAACAGCTTCGAGGCCGCAAACTGTCCCTGCGTTCGTTCCTCAGGGTAAACTAAGAACAGGAGAAGACCGAGAAATTTGGCTCCCATTATCAGCGCCCAGGGACTATCGAAAAGATACGGGGCCGCACCGCTATTCAAGAATATCTCGTTCACCGTGTCCGAAGGGGACCGCATCGGGGTGATCGGTCCGAATGGATCGGGCAAATCGACGCTGCTGGAAATGCTGTGCGGAAAAATAAAACCGGATAGCGGAGATGTCGCGGTTCGCAAAGGCACGCGACTGAGTTATGTAAAACAGATCTCCGAATTCGCGGCGGGGGTGAGCATTTTATCCGTTATCGAGAGTGCGCTGGAGCGCGCCTCCGTGCCGCAGTCGGAACGAGCGGCGCGTTCCGCGGAAACGCTTGGACGTGCAGGATTTGTAGACTTGGAGATGCTTGCGGCGACGCTCTCCGGCGGATGGCGAAAACGGCTGGCCATCGCCGAGGCGTTGGTGCAGAACCCGGATATTCTGCTGCTGGATGAACCGACCAACCATTTGGATTTGGCCGGGATTGAATGGCTTGAAACGTTGCTGCAGAGGGCGGCGTTTGCCAGCGTAGTGGTAAGCCACGATCGATATTTCCTGGAAAACGTGGCGAGAGAGATGGTCGAGCTAGATCGCGCTTATGAAGACGGCGCGCTGCGAGTCCGTGGAAATTACAGCACTTTCCTGGAGGCCAAGGAAGAGCACCTCCACGCACAGAGAAACCGGCAGGAAGCTCTCGAAAACCGCGTGCATACGGAAATTGAATGGCTGCGTCGCGGCCCGAAAGCTCGCGCGACTAAGGCCAAAGCGCGCATTGACAAGGCGCATAAGATGATCGGCGAGCTTGCAGAGATGAAAGTGAGGAGCAGCGTCAACACAGCGCAAATCGATTTTTCGGCGAGCAACCGGCAGACCAAGCAACTGATTGAGCTGAATGGCGTGACTTGTGAGATCGGAGGCCGGACGGCTATTCGAGAATCTTCATTTTCAGCGTGACTTCGGGGATGCGAGTTGGCCTGGTGGGGCCGAACGGGAGCGGAAAAACCACGTTGCTTCGAGTGCTACGCGGGGACCTGGCGCCTGCGGCTGGCACAATCCGCAAAGCCGAACCTTTGCGCATGGTCTATTTCGATCAAAACCGAGAACTTGATCCAGACCTGCTATTACGGCGAGCGCTGGCGCCGGATAGCGACGCCGTAATTTATCAGGACCGCGTAATTCACGTGGCATCGTGGGCGGCAAGATTCCTTTTCACAGGTGAAGATTTGAACCGGCGGGTGGGGAAACTTTCTGGCGGAGAACGTGCTCGCGTGCTGATCGCCCAGCTCATGCTGCAGCCGGCGGACGTGCTGTTGCTGGACGAGCCGACAAACGATCTGGACATTCCGACGCTGGAAATTCTGGAAGAGAGTTTGCTCGAGTTTCGCGGAGCGCTGGTTTTGGTGACACACGATCGCTACATGCTTGACCGTGTTTCGAGCATCGTGCTCGGCTTCGATGGATTGGGCGGGATCGAGCGTTTCGCGGATTACTCGCAATGGGAAGCTTGGCAGGAATCGCAAGAAGATGATAAGGAAAGGGCGCGAATGCCAGAGGCAACAGCGGACTTATGGACGGCTGTCGACGCAAAGCAGACCACCGCGACAAAAAAGAAACTTTCCTACCGAGAGTCCCGCGAGCTGGAAAGCATGGAACAGCGCATCGCCGAGGCGGAACGGGAGCTTCGCGAACGGCAAGCGGCGCTGCAGGATTCGGCTATCATCAGCGATGGCCCGAGGCTGCATAGCGCTTCCCTGCAGCTCGACGAGGCGCGGAAGACCGTCGACCAGCTATATACGCGGTGGACGGAACTGGAACACAAGAAAGGTTGAAGGCGCCGGGATTTGCAGATATGGCATCGCCGCTGACGAGAGAAAGCGCTCGCGCTCGCATTCCGGTTAGAATAGAGATGTGGAAAAAAAGATTTTTTGGCTCACATTTTCCGCGTTGGGCATAGTGGCAGACTTGGCGCTGCCCTTCTGGTGGGCCATGTTTGCAACGATTCCCGTGGCTTTTGCGAGCTGGTGGGTGGCTTACCGAAGCGGCTGGTTTTGAGGACCGTTATGCCAACCTGAATAGTGGGGGGAGTTGCATTCACAATCGCAGCGCAGAATCTCCGAGCTGGCCCCGCTTACTCCCAATAACGCAACATAGAACGAAATAAAATGAACGCCAGCATTAGAGATTACACATAATGTTTGGCACGTATTTTGCAACAACCCCAGATTAACCTTTCTGTTGTACATGCCAATCGTTATACTTGTGTTCCCTCTTGTAGTCCCAACTGTGCCATTCCCCCTCCTGGTGCAAGCAGACAACTATGAAAATTCCGAATTCAGACCGTCGTGTGTCGCGCCGGCTTAGCTTCAAAACTCCGCTGCGCGTGCGTATTTGGAAATCCAACGTTCCCGAGCAGCGAGCCGAATCGCTGAATCTCTCCCAGGATGGCGTCTTTTTCGCTACGGACTCGCCCATCCGGGAGGGCGAAACGGTCGAGATTTTGCTGAAAATGCCAGAAGAAATCACGAATGAGCCGGCTACGGAATGGCGATGCACGGGACACGTCATGCGTGTCGAGCGGGTTGATTCGGCGCGAGGGAAGACGGGAGTAGGCGTGCAGTTCGATTGCTATGAAGTTTCGAGAGCAGGAATAGCGACGCCAAGCCGAAAATCCGTAATCGGGCGAGCCACAAAGGCAATCACCAAATGCGAGTCTTCGAAACCAAATGGCATCCGGTTGGCAGGACCAGGAGGGTGAGATGCAAAGACGAGCTCTTGTCGTGGACGACGAACAAGCCACATGCGAACTGATTCAAAAAGTCTTGTATGCCGCAGGAGTGGAAGCTTTGACACTGACCCACAGTGTGCAGGCGGCAACTTTCCTCGATGAGGGCAAGTTCGACATGGTGTTTTTCGACCTGCACATGGGGTCGCCTGATGGCATAGAGCTTTCCCGAGAGATGAGGCGCGCGGGCTATAACCGGACCACGCCGATCATTCTGCTCAGTGACGACCAGAGGCCGAGCGCAATGTCGCAAGGATTTGCGGCGGGCGCAAGTTTTTTTCTTTACAAGCCAGTCGACAGAGAGCGCCTTTTGAAACTGATCCGTGCCACGCAAGGGCGGTCCGATCACGAAAGACGCCAGACCCGGCGCGTTCCGTTTCAATCCAAGGTGCGATTGAGGTTTGGCTTCGAAGAAATCATGTGCGAAACGGTGGACGTCAGCCTTAACGGCATGCTTGTGACGGCGCCCAGGACGCTTCCTCAGGGCTCACCCGTCCACGTAAGCATGGAGATGACGCAGAAGATGAAGCCCCTTGTTGGGGCGGGCTCAATCGTCCGCATTCTTGGCGGGAATCAGATGGGCATCCTGCTGGACCGGCTGTCCGTCGGCGAAAGCGAGAGGCTGCAGGAATTCCTTTTGCCAATGATTTCGCGTGATTAAGGTGAGAAGCATCGCGTTGCGCCATATGGCGAGCTTTAGGCGCAAGTCTGCAGCGGGACTGGAGGCAGCGTGGGCGGTGGTGCCATAAATCGAGAAGTTTCGTCTTGCGAATTTCAGACTGCCGTCGAATGCAAAAAGATGAACTCCAGACGAATCAATGTTTTGCTAATCGAAGATAATCCAGGGGACGCAAGGTTGATCAAGGAATCACTCGCGGAGACCAGGCCCAATCCATTCCATTTAGAGACTGTCGACACGTTGGCAGGCGGGCTTCACCGCTTGAACACTGGAGATATTGAAGCCTTGTTGCTCGACTTGGCGCTCCCGGATAGCTTTGGTTTCGAAACATTCGTAAGGGCCAAAGCGCAGGCGCTGGGTGTCGCAATTATTGTGCTGACGGGGCTGGACGATCAGTCCATGGCTCTGAGGGTGGTCAGAGAAGGCGCACAAGATTTCGTCGCCAAAGGGGAGTTAAGCGGGAACAACTTGGCGAGGGCGATTCGGCATGCGATCGAGCGCGAACGCCTGGAGCAAGAACTCCGAAAACTGAATGAAGAGCTGGAAACGCGAGTTAAGGACCGCACCGCGGCTCTGGAGGCAGCCAATAAGGAACTTGAGGCCTTTTCCTATTCGGTCTCGCACGATTTGCGCGCGCCGCTGACCCAGATTCACGGTTTCTCGAACCTGCTGCTGGACAACCATGCCGCGCATCTCGATGAACAAGGCCAGAGGTTCTTGCGCAACATCAAGGACGGCGCCATGCGGATGTCCGCCCTGATAGACGACCTCCTGACGCTGGCGAAAGTCAGCCGACAAGAGTTGCGATTTTGCGACGTTGAGCTGGGTTCCCTGGTCGAGGAAGTCCGGAAGGAATTTGAAACCGAGACTAAGGCTCGTGGAATCGAATGGAAGATTAGCCCCCTGCCCCGCATTAAGTGCGACCGCGGGCTGATGCGACGGGCGCTCGTCAATCTGCTTTCCAATGCGATCAAATACACGCGCAAACGCGAGCACGCGCAGATTGAGATCAGCAATAAAATCATCGATGGCAAGCAGGCGATCCTCGTGCGGGACAACGGCGTCGGTTTTGATATGCAGTATGCCGACAAGCTCTTTGCGCCCTTTCAGAGACTGCATCGCGAGAAAGATTTCGAAGGAACGGGGATCGGCCTTGCGACCGTGCAACGGATTATCCATAAGCACTCCGGCACGATCTGGGCCGATTCGGAACCCGGGCTGGGCGCGACCTTTTACTTCACCCTGGGCGTGGAAGTGAGCAATCCAGCGGAACGCTCCGCCCTACACACCGTAATGGTTTGAACGACTCGCAGGGTGCGGGTTCGCCAGCAATTCGTCACCGGCAGGAATTTCTTCCCTATCGCGCCGCGTCAAAGCCCCAACTCGGCAGGCGAACCCGGACCTTCTCTGACACCAGCAGTGTCCCGATTTGCAAATCCTGCGCCATTCGCTCATCATTACTGGTTTGTTTGTGGGGCGGCTGACCGTCTACTGCCGTAATTCTTGCTTCCAAATCTTGCTGACTGAGGAGTTCATGGATAAGCCTGGGAAAATAACGCCGCCAAAGGGAAAACTGGGGATTCTAACGCCCGGAATGGGCGCGGTTAGCACCACTTTTATGTCCGGAGTTGAATTGGTGCGCAGAGGGAAGGCGCAGCCGATAGGCTCGCTAACACAGCTCGGAACGATCCGGCTTGGCAAACGTACGGATGGCCGTTCCCCGCTGATCAAAAAGTTTGTGCCGCTCGGCGAACTGAATGATCTCGTCTTTGGCGGCTGGGATATTTTTCGCGACAACGCCTACGAATCGGCCGCGAATGCCGGCGTGCTGAATCCCCAGGATCTCGCGAAAGTGAAAACTTTTCTTTCCGGCATCAAACCGATGAAGGCGGTCTTCGACCCCGAATACGTGAAGAAACTCGACGGCCCGAACGTAAAGAAAGCCAAGAATAAATACGAACTCGCGCTGAAGATCAAGGAAGACATCGAGAATTTTCGAAAGACGAAACGCGTTTCGCGCCTGGTGACTTGCTGGTGCGGTTCGACGGAAGTGTTCGTCAGGCCGGAGGAAGTGCACTCGACACCCGAAAAATTCGTTGAGGCCATGAAGAGCAATCATCCGGCGATTGCTCCCTCGATGCTCTACGCCTGGGCTTCCGTGACGAGCGGCGTCCCGTTCGCCAATGGCGCGCCAAATCTTACCGTGGATATTCCCGCAATCCAGCAGCTCGCCATGGAACACGAGGTTCCTATCTGCGGGAAGGACTTCAAGACCGGCCAGACACTGATGAAGACCATCCTCGCGCCGGGCTTTAAAGCGCGGATGCTCGGGTTGGACGGCTGGTTCTCGACGAATATTCTCGGCAACCGCGACGGCGAGGTTCTCGAAGACCCTGGCTCCTTCAAGACGAAGGAAGAGTCCAAGCTTAGCGTTCTCGAATACATTCTGCAGCCGCAGCTTTACCCGATGCTTTACGGCAAGATGTGCCATAAGGTGCGCATCAACTATTACCCGCCGCGCGGCGACAACAAGGAAGGCTGGGACAATATCGACATTTTCGGCTGGCTGGGCTATCCGATGCAGATCAAGGTGGATTTCCTGTGTCGCGACTCGATTCTTGCGGCACCCATCGTTCTGGACCTCGTTCTCTTCCTGGATCTGGCGCACCGCGCCGGCATGAAGGGCATACAGGAGTGGCTGAGCTTTTACTTCAAGTCACCGATGACCGTTCCGGGGCTGTATCCCGAGCACGACCTGTTTATCCAGTCGATGAAGCTGAAAAACACGTTGCGTTGGATGATGGGTGAAGACCTGATTACTCACCTCGGGCAGGAGTATTACGACTAGCGAAGGGGTGCGGCCGAAGAAGGGGACAAATTGTCCCACTCTCGATTCGTTTTTTCGATGCTGTAAAATGATTTTTCGATTTGACGCTCGCAAGACCAGCGCGATACCCTACGGGCCGATGGCTGGAGCCTGCATACCCCGCTTTTTATCGCCAAACCCTATTTCATCCTATTTCGAGGAGATTCATGTCGAACGAACTGCGTAATTTCCTTGCCCTGAGCTATGACGAGCTCGAAGAGCTGAACCTGAAGGCGAAAGAGCAGCGTAAGAACCGCGTTGCCGCGCACAAAGTCCAGGAAGAGCGGATCAAGTACCTGACGGACGAGAAGCGCATCAAGGCTGTGACCGTGCTTTTCAGCGACCTCGAAGGCCGCTTGCACATGCTGGACTACGACAAAAATTTCCTGATCAAGAGCTGGGACAACCTGACGTTTGACGGCTCCTCGATTCGCGGATTCACGGCGCAGCGCGAGAGCGATTTGCGGCTGGCGATGGATTGGGGAGCGTTCTACTGGGGGCCGGCTGATGTCTTTGGTTCCGGCAAAGTGCTCGTTTTCGGCGAAGTGATCGACAAGGACGGCTCGCCCTATAGTGCGGACATTCGCGGCGTGCTGAAAGGATTTGCCGGCGAACTGCACAAGAAACAGGGCTACACGCTGAACGCTGCAAACGAGATCGAAGGTTTCCTCTTCAAAGGGGAAAACGCGGAGCGGCACTACCACGAGACGGGAAAGTTCGAGTACGTGAACACTGGAGGCTACTACCACTCCCTTCCCGGCGACCCGCTGCGCAACTTCATCGATACCACGGCGGAAGTGCAGCGGGCGATGGGTTTTCAGAACGAGAAGGATCACCCGGAAGTCGCGCCATCGCAGTTTGAAATCAATTACGGCTACGGCGAAGTGGTGCAGGCAGCGGACCAGATCCAGCTGTACAAATTAATCTGCCGCCAGGTAGCGACGAACATGGGGTCCACGGCGTGCTTCTTGCCAAAGCCGGTGGTCGGGGTAAACGGCAACGGCATGCATACCAACGTGTCCATCAGCGAGGACGGCAAAAATCTTTTCTGGGATCCCAAGGGTGAAGAAAAACTCAGCAAGATGGGCTGGGCGTTCGTGGATCGCATACTAACGCACGGCAATGATAACTGCCTGCTGTTGAATGCCAGCGTCAACGCCTACCGCCGTCTAGACCCGCACTTTGAAGCGCCCAATCAGATCAAGGCGTCGCCGGTGGACCGTGGCTCGATGATTCGTATCCCAATTGGCAACGAAAAGAGCATGCGCGTCGAAGTTCGCTCGGTTGCCCCGGATGCGAATCCTTACCTGGTTATGTACTCGATTTTCAAGACGGGCCTTGACGGAGAGACAGCGAAGATCAAGAACCTGCGGCAAGCGCAGCGCTATTTGCCAGACAATATTTATACGGCGCTCGAGGACTTCACGAAATCGGAATGGACCACCAAAATGCTCGGCGCCGACGTGAAGGGCCGCTACGCGGATTTGAAACAGGCATCCGCGGACCGGTGCTCACGGCTGCTGGGCACATTTGTGAAGGTGCCCGAAGTGCAGTATCACCACGAGGTCTACAACCAGTTCCTGTGGAACATGTTTTAGGGGGATTCGCGGGGACGGAACGCGCGGGCTCATATGCCCGTGGGTTCCACGCTCTACTTTTCTTCGATCCTGATTTGCAACAACTCTGGCCAATCTTTTCCCGTAACAAAAAGCCTGTCGCCCTCGTGATCGTAGGCAATTCCATTCAATACGTCCTCGGCGCCGTGCTGCTCTTTGGCGGAAATATCTGCCAGATCAATCCATGCCTGGACCTGGCCGGAACGCGCGTCGATTCGCGCGACGCGCGTCGCGTGCCAGATGTTGGCGTAAATCAGGCCGTTGATGTATTCCAATTCGTTTAGATTGGCGACCGCTTCGCGCCCCGCGTACACTTCGAGCCTTCGTTTCACCTGAAAAGTGGCCGGGTCGATGAATTGAATCTGATTCGTGCCATCGCTGAGTATCAGCGAGTGCTCATCGTGAGTCAGCCCCCAGCCCTCGGATTCGTAATGGAATTCTCCGGTCTTGCGAAAGGATTTCAGGCCGTAGATGAAGCCGGTCTTCGCTAGCCACGTCAGCTGATAGATTCTTCCCTGAAAGAGAGTCAAACCTTCTCCGAAATATTCGGGGGACAAGGGGACGCTTTGCAGAACTCGGCCTGTCGCGATTTCCACTTTACGGAGCGACGATTTGCCCTTGAGACCTGTGCTCTCGTACAAAAAGCCGTCGTAGTATTCGAGGCCCTGCGTGAAAGCTTGAGGATCGTGTGGAAAGGCTTTAACGACTTTTACGCTTAGAACCGGAATGGATTCAGCGGCGAAGGCCTTCACGGAGTTTGTTGGTGCGCCGGGTGCGGCTTTGGCAGTTTGAGACAGGCCGTAACCGCTGAGCCACGCGAAAGTTACGACGGTTGTCGTGGCGATCGCGATTGCCGGAATCCATGACGGTTGAAGGGAAAACCATTTCGGTCGACTCCGATTGGTCGGTGTTGGCGGGATCATGGCAGGCGTCAACCCTTGAACTGCATCGGCGTTATCTTTCTGGAGTCGCACGCGGCCCTCAACACGCTCTCATGAGGGCCGCATGGTCAGTTGCAATCAAGAAAAGCGAATGTGAGCGGAGCGCTTAGCGTGCGATCAGGCGCCTTGCGCTTGCCCCATCTTTGTAGCGACGGCATCTAGCACGCGACTCGAGTAAACGAGAGCAGCGCCAGCGTTCATGGCCACCGCCACACCGAGGGCTTCGGAAATTTCCTCTTTCGTCGCTCCGGCTTTCAGCGCGGCTTCGGAATGGACTACGATGCAACCATCGCAGTGGGTGGTGACGGCCACGGCCAGCGAGATAAGCTGTCTGGTTTTTTCGTCCAGCTTGCCAGTTTTCGCATTAGCCGCGCTTAACGTTTGGTAGCCCCGCACGGTGTCCGGGCTGAGCTTGGCCAGTTCGCCGATCCTGGCGCCCAGCTCTTTGTGGTATTCGTTCCAGTCGATCATCATCTGCGTGTTTCCTCCGTATAAGTTTTGGAGCACCGGGAAGCGTGCTGGGGCGAGTATACAACGTCAGGGCGTTTCAGGACGGGACAGGCTCGTTTGCCTTCGTGGCACCGGAATATCGGCCCTGGTTGCTGATTTCAGAGTTTGCGCGCGTTGTGGTATGTTTTCTGGTTCGCTTGAGAAGCATGCACCACAACAAATTCGGCGATACGCCGCGAGATTTCAACAGGACGCGCCGGAAAATCCAGGAGGATGTGCATTCATGAAGAGTTCGTACAACGGCCAGGCTATCCCTGTTGGAGGCAAAGCAATCGGCTATAGCGGCGGAGAATTGCAGGTTCCGGACACGCCGATCATCCCTTTCATTGAAGGCGACGGCACGGGGCGCGACATTTGGAAAGCTTCGCGGCGGGTATTTGACGCGGCCGTGGAGCACGCATATGGAGGTAAGAAGAACGTCGCGTGGTTCGAAGTGTTCGCGGGCGAGAAGGCGTTCAATGCCTACAAGGAATGGCTTCCGAATGAGACTGTCGATGCTATTCGCGATTTTCGCGTGGCCATCAAGGGGCCACTGACGACGCCGGTGGGCGGAGGGATTCGCTCATTGAACGTGGCCCTACGCCAGATTCTCGATTTGTACTCCTGCGAGCGGCCAGTGCGCTATTTCGCGGGAGTTCCTTCTCCCGTGAAAAGCCCGGAAAAAATGGACGTCGTGATTTTCCGTGAGAACACTGAGGATGTTTACATCGGGATCGAGTGGAAATCCGGAACGCCGGAAGCGAAGAAGCTGCTGGAATTTCTGAACCACGATATGTTGAAGGATGGAAAAAAACAGATTCGCTGGGATTCCGGCGTGGGGATCAAACCGATTTCGCCAACCGGTACAAAGCGGCTGGTGCGACGGGCGATCAAGTACGCGCTGAAACATGGCCGAAAAAGCGTTACGCTCGTGCACAAAGGGAATATTCAAAAATTTACGGAGGGCGCGTTCCGGGATTGGGGTTATGACCTGGCGCGCGAGGAGTTCCGGGCAGACACGGTGACGGAGCGGGAGAGTTGGATCCTCGACAACTTGGACAAGAACCCCGGTCTGAGCGTCGAGAAGAATGCGGCGATGATCGAGCCGGGACTCGAGCAAGCAACGGAGGCGTTTGTAAAAGCAGTTTGCGAGGAAGTAAAGCAGACTCTCGATTCTATTGGGGCTACTCACGGCAAGGGACAATGGAAGAAAAAGTTGATGATCAACGATCGCATCGCGGATTCCGTGTTTCAGCAAGTGCTGTTGCGAGCGGATGAATACAGCGTGCTGGCCACGCCGAATCTCAACGGCGACTATCTTTCGGATGCGTGCGCAGCGCAGGTGGGGGGACTGGGGATGGCGCCGGGATCGAATATCGGCGATGGCTTCGGCGTATTTGAGGCCACGCACGGGACGGCGCCGAAATACGCCGACAAGGACGTGATCAATCCCAGCTCCCTGATGCTATCTGGCGCGATGATGTTTGAATTTCTTGGATGGAAGGAAGCTTCGCAGTTGATTGAGGACGGGATTGCACGGACGATCCAGCAAAAGCGCGTGACGTATGATCTCGAGCGGCTCATGCCGGGGGCGACGAAGGTCGGAACGGCGGCGTTTGCCTCGGCGATTATTGAGAATATGCAGGCTGCCGCGGTCGCGCGCTAGTTGGGCTTCGCAATAGAGAACAAAAAGACAACGCAGAGACGCAGAGTGCGCTGAGCCGGCGCAGAGAGATTCCAATTCACACGAGGAGAGTGATGAGCAGAAAAAAAGTTACGGTTGTGGGCGGCGGTTTTGTTGGATCGACGACGGCGCAGCGGATTGTTGATTTGGAACTTGCCGACGTCGTGTTGACGGATATTTTGGATGGTCCTCCGGCGGGCAAGGCGTTGGACATGCTTGAGTCGGGACCCATCACGCGAACGGATTCGCGCGCGACGGGAATCTCCACAGCGACGGGCGATTACAGCGCGACGGCTGGCAGCGACATCGTGGTGATCACCGCCGGATTCCCGCGCAAGCCGGGAATGAGCCGCGACGACCTACTGAAGGCGAACTACGACGTGGTGAAAGCGGTCGTCGAGCAGATCGTCAAGCACTCCCCGAACTGCATCATTATCGTGGTGACAAATCCTCTGGACGCCATGGCCCAGGCCGCATTCAAGGTGAGCGGATTCCCCAAAAATCGTGTGCTGGGAATGGCTGGGGTGCTGGACTCGGCGCGCATGAGCGCTTTTGTGGCCGCGGAATGCAAGGTCAGCGTGGAAAACGTCCACTCGTTCGTGCTCGGCGGCCACGGTGACGACATGGTGCCGCTGCCTCGGTATTCAACAGTTGCGGGAATTCCCCTCCCCGATTTGCTGCCGAAAGAGAGCATCGACGCCATCGTGGAACGCACCCGCAAAGGCGGCGCGGAAATTGTCAATCTGCTGAAAACCGGTTCGGCCTACTATGCGCCGTCAGCCGCGGCGGTCGAGATGGTGGAAGCCATTCTGAAAGACAAGAAGAAAATCTTGCCTTGCGCGGTATACCTGGACGGCGAATATGGCGTCAAGGGCTTGTTCGTCGGCGTCCCTGCAAAACTTGGCGCCGGTGGCGTAGAGGAGATCATCCAGATCAAATTGACCGCGGAGGAAAACGCAGCGCTGCAGAAGTCCTCGGCGTCGGTGCGTGAACTGGTCAACGTTCTCGGTTTATAGAAGCTGCTCACAAAATCAGAGGCGCGGGGGTTGTTCGGCGAACCGAATGATCATCCCGCGCCATCTTTTTTGCGTGCTCTGGTCGATCAAAAGCCGAAGAGCTTTTCGGCTCCAACCACCAAACCCAGGGTGAAGAGTGCGATCACCACTTCGCCAATCGCTCCGACGGCGAACGGGCGCAGGCCTTGTTTGCGCATTTCGCGGAAGTTTGTCCGCAGACCAACGCCGGCAAAGGTTAAGAGAAAGGCCCAGCGCGAAAGATTTGCGAGCGAGCCTGCCTGCTCTTTGTTGAAGAACTGGTACGTAGCTAGTACGGAGATCAGCAGGAAGCCCAGAACGAACTTAGGGAATTTCTGCCAAAGAAACGCTGCTTTGTTGCGCACGGTTCTGGCTTGACCCTGGCTGGCCCAATAGATGGCGTAGGCCAACACGACGAAGCCGATCATGGCATTGCGCGTGGATTTCACGAGAACGGCTAGTTTGCCAGCGGCATCGGAATAGAGCGCGCCCGCGGCGGTCGCTTCGGCCGTGTTATCCACGGCAAGGCCTGCCCAAATCCCGTAGGCGCGGTCGCCGAGATGCAGAGCATGACCAATCAGAGGGAACGTGAAGAGTGCCAGCGCACCGAGGGCGAGAATCGCGGCAATCGAGAAGCTTGAATCTTCCTCGTCGGCTTCAATGGCGCCTTGCGCGGCGATGATGGCACTAACGCCGCAGACAGCGGAGCCGACGGCGAGTAGCGATGTCAATTTCGGTTTGAGATGGAAGGCGCGGCCAAGAAATGTCATAAACGCGATGGCCCCGGTAATTTCGATGGCCACGAGGACGAGGCTGACCCCGCCGAGCTTCAGAATATCTCCCAGCAAGAACCGCGCGCCGAGCAAAACGATGCCTGCTTTCAGCCAAAATTCGTAGGTAGCAACCCCGCTGCGGAAGATTTCCGGCACGCCGATCGTGTTGGAGATAACCAGCCCCAGAAGGATGGCCCATAAGACGTACTCGATATTTGGAAACACCCAGTGATGGGCCTTCGCATATTTGCCGACATTTTGTTCGAGCAATTTGCCCGCGTAACCGATCCCCGCGAGCAGAAGCACCCCGGGAATGATGCGAAGAAAGCGAAGCGCGGGCTGAACCGGCTGAACCTGCGGAACTACAACCACGTCTGCCATGATTATTCCTTTTTCTCCACACGTTTTGTTTCCGGATCGATCACCACGGGATGTGTCGGAGGACACCGGCGCGAACTAGCAAGGCCGCGAGCAAGGCAATCAGCACAGCCCAACTATCCAGCGACAAATGCCATGGCTTCTTCACTTGCACGACATTTTCTTCGGAACTCATTCAACTCTCTCCTGGCGGGTATGCGATTAACTTATCGAAACTCTCTCCGCGATGGACTCGTTCGGTGCGCCGCGCCAGAACGTGTCTCCGATCTCGTGAATTTGCTGCGACGCGACGCGTCCGACAATCATGAGAGCTGGAGCGGGCAACTTTTCCTCTCCGGCAAGACCACCGACACTGCTCCAGCGAACTTGCTGCTGCGATCCGGAGGCACCCGAAACAATCGCGCAAGGCAAATCGTTTGGGAGTCCAGCGTCCGCAAGACGCCGCGAGACCTCGGCGTAGTCCGGCCCCGGCATATAGAGAACCAGCGTTGTCGCGGGCGTTAGGCAGCCCCAATCCATCGCATTGGCGTCGAGCCCGCGCGAAAAAGTCGTCAGCAAGACTTGCGAGGCGATTCTGCGATCTGTGAGCGAAATGCCCGCCGAGGCCGCAGCCCCGAGAGCGGCCGTCACGCCGGGAACAACTTCAAATTCCACCTTGGCATCGCGAAGGGCTTGAAGCTCTTCGCCGGCACGGCCAAAAATCGACGGATCGCCGCCTTTCAAGCGCACCACCACTGCGTGGGAAGCGGCGTAGCTAACAAGAAGCGCATTAATTTCAGCCTGGGTAAGTAGCTTTTTTCCGCACCGTTTGCCGACGTCGACTACTTTTGCTATCGGAGTAATTATCCCCAGCACTTCGCGGCTCACTAGCGAGTCGTGCAACACGATTTGTGCTTCCGCCAAAAGCCGCGCAGCTTTCAGCGTCAGCAACTCAGGATCGCCGGGCCCAGCGCCTACCAGAAAAACTTTGCCCATTACGTCGTACCTCGTTGCCCTGGCCGCCGCTGGGCCTCTTGAATGAATTGCTCGAACATCGGGCGGCTAGCCAATTCATGCAGCAAGCGCTTCGTCGTATCCGGGCTCGGACTGTTCGAGCGCAATGCTTCGCGGGCCGCCCCCAGCCATTGCAGCCACACTTCATACTCCGGGCCAAATTGCGCTTCGAACTCCTCCCGCAGCCGCTGCGCAAGGGCGGGGCTTTTGCCGTTCGTTGAGATGGCAATCTGCAAATCGCCGCGCTGCACCACGGCTCCGTAATAAAAGTGGCAATGCTCGATATCATCGACCGCGTTGCACAAAATGCCACGCTTTTCCGCTTCGCGAAAAACAGCTTCGTTCACTCCATGCGCAGACGTAGCCGCAACGACCAGAAAGACTCCCTCTAAGTCCCTCGCTTCAAATTCTTTTGGCAGCCAGTCTATTTTCCTTAAACGCACCCATTCCGCTATTCGTGGCGTCACGGCAGGCGCGATCAGCCGGATACGCGCTCCGGCGTTCAAAACTCCGGGAATCTTGGCTTCGGCGACATTCCCGCCGCCAATCACGGCAATCAGCCGTCCTTCCAATTTCAAGAAAACAGGAAACAGGCTCATCGCTTAGCCCTCTACGCCCTGCGGAACCGGCCCAAGGGCCAAATCGCGCTCCACGGGTGAGACGTAGTTCCCCGCTAGAATTGCGCGAATCTCCTCGATTGAATGCCTCGCAAGGAAGCGCCGCAGATTTTCGCCGGCCCCGCGCAGTTCGTTAAATCCGGAGAGCAATCGCTCGATGGCATCGGGAACATCCGTCGCCGCGCACCGATAGCCAACAGGCCTAGCAATCGCCGCAAACTGGCCGACGTTTCCGCCAACGCAGAAGTAATAGGCGTCCACCATCCGCCCATCGACTTTGATTTTCTTGCCTTCAATGCCAATGTCCGCGATCCAATGCTGCCCGCAACTATTCGGGCAGCCGGTGACGTTCAGCCGCATCTGTTCCTGAAAATCGGGTAGCCGCTCTTCGAGTTCGTGCGTCAGCCAGCGTGAAAATGCCTTCGTTTCCGTGAGCGCGAGTTTGCAAAATTCAGAGCCCGTGCAGGCCACGGTTCCGCGTGCGAACACCGAGGCCTGCACAGGCAGGGCAGCAACTTCAAGCTCGTGGGCTACCGCAGCAGCGTGATGCCGCGGCACGTTGACTATCAGCAGGTTCTGCATCGAGGTGGTTCGAATGTGGCCGTCGGCATAACGATCAGCCAGATCCGCCGCCGTGCGCAATTGCTGCGGCGTGATGCGTCCACCTAGCACCGAAGCACCGATGTAGACAAGACCATCCTGCTTTTGCGCGTGAATCCCGACGTGATCGCGATGTATATCCGCGGGAACTTCTTCTGGTTCGGCGTGAGCCAAGGCGAAACCAATCCTCCGCTCCAACTCTTCCAAAAAGCTTTCCGCCGTCCAACCCTGCTGCAAAAATAAATATTTCAGCCGCGCCTTATCCCGGCTCTGCCGAAGCGTTTCGCTCTCGCGAAAAATCTCCGCCACGCCGCGCGCCACGGGCACGACCTGTTCCCATTGGATGAACGCGTTCAGCCGCACGGCAAGGTGAGGATCGGTTGAGAGGCCGCCGCCAACTCGCAACGAAAATCCTCTCTCGGTCTGACCACCGCTCCTCTTCCGGGTCGTAGCCGTCAGCGCCACGTCATTGATCTCCGGATACGAGCACCAACTCCTGCAGCCCGTGATGGAAATTTTGAATTTGCGGGGCAAGTTGTAGAATTCCGAGGCGCCTCCCAACTCGCGGTTGATGGCCAACGCCAGTGGCGAAGCATCGACGATTTCTTCCGCGTCCAGGCCGGCGACGGGGCAGCCCGTAATGTTGCGCGCAACATCGCCGCACGCACCGGTCGTCGTCAAGCCTGCACGCCAAAGCGCCTCCAAGACGTCGGGCAGCGATTCAATCGTCACCCAATGCAACTGAATATTTTGGCGGACGGTAATATCCGCCACGCCGCGCGCGTGCTGTTCCGCAATAGCCGCGACCGCGCGAACTTGATCGCTGCGGAGCAAGCCGTTCGGGATTCGAATACGCACCATGAAGTACGGGATGGCTTTGCCTTCCCCTCCCGTACCTCCAATGACTCCAACGCCGTCCCCCTGCGTGTATACGCCCCAGGTGCGGAAATACGTGCTGAGCCATTCGGGCGGAATGGAAGCGTAGCCGTCCCGTGCAAACTCGCGGATCTCGTCAAAATGCTCCCAGGCATTCTTGGCACGCTTCAATCTCTCGACGCGCTGCGCTTTGGTTTCCTTGAGTTCGCTCATCGCTGCACCGCCTGACCCCAAAATCTTGCCTAAAAACAAAAAACCCACGTGGCCTGAAACTCTGGCAACGTGGGCTTCGGAACTTTGAATCTTAAAGTAGTGCTAAGTCCGGAAACTCCTCTGGCCAGAGATGAATGTCATGCGACACGCAGCCTTGCGTGCGCAGCAGCAACACATCATCTGGCAAGAAGTCATCATCAAGCTTGAGAGTACCCCGCAGCCTTCTCTAAGTCAAAATGAAGGCCATCACAATCTTTAGATGCATGACATTCAAAAAAGTAATCTACGAAAGCCGCTATCCCAAAGGCTATTGGGCTGCGATGGCCTTCTTCGGCGCAGACGCTGCCTTGGGGCGCACGGCTCCGGGCGGCAGGATCAACTCCGTCGTCTTGACCGAATCGAGTTGCGGGAAGTCCTTGTCGAGATAGGGCTTTCCGGATTTCTCAATCATGTCCTGGGCCGGACCACGTCCATCGGGTGCGCCCTCCCCATAGCCCGCATAGAGGGCTTCGACTACATCCATACCTTCCGTAACCTGGCCAAACGCCGAGAATCCCATTCCGTCGAGCCGCTTGTTATCCACGAGGTTGATAAACACTTGCGTCGTTCGAGTGTCCGGTCCGCCCATGGCGTAAGTGATGTACCCACGCAGATTGCTCTGCACAACTGGGTCGTCCTTTATCGGAGCATGCTCCCACGCTGCGGTGACGGGGGGATATGCGCTGATGCCCCACTGCACCACGAACCCCTTCAGCACGCGAAAAAAACTCGTATTGTCATAAAAATGATGGCGCGCAAGATTGTAAAAGCGATCCGCGCCCAGGGGCGCCCACGCGCGTGTCACCTCAATGACAAAGTCGCCCTTCGTTGTGACGAATTTCACCTTGTACGTGGCTGGCGCTCGCGCGGTAAGAAGCGACGGCCGCAGCAAGATCCGCTCGTATGGACGCGGGTGCGCCGCCGATTTGTGGGCGGCGGTGCCGCTTGCCGCTGCCTTCGGCTGAGCAGGAGTTTGCGCTTGCGGCTCTTGAGCTCGCGCGTCTTTGCAGGGCACGGCAACCAGACAACCCAGCACCGCGATCATTATCCATCGAGATTTATGCATTACTTTTCCTCTCCAGTTCGAGGTCCCCAGGCCTGTTTGGCAAGGCTGCTTGCGTTCAATGTGTGGCATTCAACTCTCGGCCGACTCGCTCGGCCTCCGCCATGAGCCTCAGAGTATTCTCGCCGAGAATCTTCTTTACGTCACCTTCGGAATAGCCCTCTTCCAACAATGCCTGAGTGATCCGCGGCAGCTTGCTTGTGTCTTCCATCCCGAACGGCATGTTAGCCCCATCAAAATCGGATCCTAGCCCGACGTGTTCAATTCCGGCTATTTTTACCGCATGATTGATGTGCTCGATAATTTTGGTCCACTCCACCTTGGGCAAATCGCCCCGCGTGACATATTCCCGCGTGATGCGGTCGCCCTCGATCAACCGGCAGCCTTCTCTAGCCCCGCACCGCCTCTGGATTTCCAGCGAAATTGCTTTATCCCACTCCGGATGCGCTTTCTCCGTATTGCGAAATTCCTGGCTTAGGAAGCCAACGTGATAATTGATTTGAATCACGCCGCCCTTCGCGGCCAGCGCCCTGATCATATCGTCGGTCATGTTCCTCGGCGCATCGCAAAGGGCACGGCAATCGGAATGCGACGCAAACACGGGCGCTTTGCTCACCTCCAGAACGTCGGCAAACGTTTTGTCGCTGACGTGCGAGACGTCGACAATCATTCCCAGGCGATTCATCTCTCGCACGACTTCCTTGCCAAAATCCGTCAAGCCGTTGTGGACTGGCTTGTCCGTCGAGGCGTCCGCCCATTCGACGTTGCCTGTATGCGTCAGCGTCATGTAGCGCGCTCCAAGCTCTGCATACGTGCGCAGCACGCTGAGGTCGCTGGCAATCATGTGCCCACCCTCAACGCCGATGAGCGCGGCAATTTTACCGTGCTCGTGCGCCGCTCGAATTCCCTCCGCGGTTGTGGCCAGCGCAAGGTCGTCCGCGTGTTTGCGAACCTCCTCCCGCACGGCGTCGATTTGGTCCAGAGCGCGCTTCACCGCATCCGGCCCGGTGACCTTGCTGGGAATCCAAATAGAAAAGAAGATGGCTCCGAGACCGCCTTCCTTCATGCGCGGAATATCGATGCTGCCAAGAGCGTTACGCGCGCCCAAATCAAAGCTGTTATCCAGGAAACGCTGGGTCGTGTCGGCATGCGTGTCGATCACCAGCGAAGAGAAATGCAGCCGCTTCGCCCGTTCTGCTATGCCATCCGCAGCCATAGTCCCCGCCAGCACCATGCCCGCCAGAAGACACATCCCCACAGCGAAAAATATCTTCGACGGTCCTGTAAGTCTCATTTTTGCTATTGCGCGGCTTGCATCTCGCGGCTAACGCGCTCGTTTGCTTCCATCACGCGCAGCAGGTTTCCGCCCAGAATCTTGCGGATGTCATCATCGCTATAGCCCTTGCGCATCAGGGCTTCGGTAATCTGCGGCAAATGCGTGCAGTCTTCCATGCCTTCGGGCATGTTGGCGCCATCGAAATCCGAGCCTAGCCCAACATGATCGATACCTCCGACCTTCACCGCGTGATCGATGTGGTCGATGATCCGCTCCCAGCTCACGTGCGGTAGCTTGCCCTCCGCTATAGCTTGCTTCTCCATCTCGGCCATTCTCTTTTCCGCGCATCCTTGATCGGCGCCGCATGCTTTCGTGATCTGGTCTATCAGTCCCACCACGCCGCCAGACAACTTGTCTTGCGCGTCCTTATAGGCTTGATCGATAAAACTCTTTTCGTAGTTGATTTGGATAACCCCTCCCTTTGCCGCCAGCGCCTTGATCATGTCGTCGGACATGTCGCGCACGTGATCGCAAAGCGCGCGGCAGGAAGAATGCGAGGCAATCAGCGGGGCTTTGCTGACTTCAAGCGCATCGTAGAACGTTTTGTCGGACACGTGCGAAATGTCCACCATAATTCCCTGCCGGTTCATCTCGCGGACCACTTCCTTGCCGAAGTCGGTCAGCCCGTTGTGCTCTGGTTTGGCAGTCGAGGAGTCCGCCCATTCATCGTTATAAAAATGCGTCAGCGTCATGTAACGCACTCCCAGATCGCCGAACGTCCGCAGCACGCGGATATCATTGCCAATCATATGGCCGCCCTCGACGCCCATTAACACGGCGATTTTGCCCTCGGAATGGGCGCGGCGCACTTCTTCGGCCGTGCGGCAGAAAGCCAGGTCTTTCGAATACTTGACGACGTTTTGGTGGACCGCATCAATTTGATCGAGCGCCTTTTGCACCGCCGGCGGTCCCATGATCCTCCCGTCGATCCAGATGGAAAAGAAAATCGCGTTCATGCCGCCTTCGCGCATCCGCGGAATGTCGATGGCGCCGTCGGGATTGCGCTTACCGAGATCGTAATCCTTTGAGAAAAAGCGCTGCGTGGTGTCGTCGTGCGTATCCAGAACGACCGATGAAAAATGCAGCTTGCGCGCGCGGTCGGCAATGTCGTCGCCCGTCGCAATCTGTGTTATCAGAAAACCAGCAGCGAGCAAACAAGCCAAAAGCGAGATGCGGACGTGACGCATGGATTCCTCCGAGTGGAACGTGCGGCGAGATTCTACCCTATTCACCAGCCAACCAGCGCTTGTTTCCATGCTTCCCGGTTCATTTCCGCATAGGCGGGTAAGAAGTACTCGGCATGTTCCAAACTCGGCACGCGCCTCTCGAAAATTCGTTGCGCCGTCCGCTCTTTCTCGCTTAAATGAAGGTACGACGGATGGTATCCGCCGGGCTCCTCCCGCCTGGCAGCCTTCGCGTGCCCAACGGATATCCCATGACCACAAGTCAAAGCCTTGCTTCGGAATTGGAACGTATCGCCACCGCCATCGAATCGGACGCCACTGCCACGTCCCAGATTTCTCTTGCCAGCATCGCGGAGCGCATTGCCAAAAATCTAGGCGTCAAGTCCGACGAAATCGCCCTCATGGGCGTTTCTAACCGCTGGCGCCATCTGCATTTCCTTGTCCCGGAGTCGCTCAAACAGATCGGTTTTATCCCGCTTTCGAGCACCTCCGCGATTGCTGCCCGCACCGCTCGCGAAAGCCGCCCAGACATCATCAACAATTTCGCCAGCGTCCGCCACGCCACGGTCTTCGAAGGCGTAAAAATCAGCGGTGAAACCTCCGAGCTCATCCAAAAGTTGATCAGCGCTCCGATTCTTTCCGGCGACAAGGTCGTCGGCGTTATCCAGGTCAGCCGCAAAGGCGCCACGCCCAAAGAAGCCGGGCCGGACTTCAGCGCCGACGATTTAGGCAAAATTCTCGCGCTCTGCAAGCCTCTCGGCAAACTTCTTCAACACATTTCCGGCGAAGAATGACCTCCTCCGAGGACCTCCGTCACAATTCGTTCATTTTTCCTCCCGCTCTCCGCTCGAAAGCCCCGAATTCGTTTGACACTGCAATACCTTCTTGTTATTTTTCCACAGCGGAAAATTTTCCGCGGTTAGACCACTCACGGAGGCGCCTCAAGCCGGCACCATGGCGTTCGTCGCTAAGAAGATCTTCCTCACCAAAGGCGTCGGTAAACATCGCGAAAGACTTTCGAGCTTCGAGCTCGCCCTGCGCAATGCAGGCATCGCCGCGTGCAATATCGTGCGCGTCTCGTCGATCTTTCCGCCCGGATGCAAACTCATCTCCCGCAGCGAAGGCCTAAAGCACATCAAGCCCGGCCAAGTAGCTTTCACCGTCATCAGCGAAAATTCCACAAAAGAAGCCCACCGCTCGATCGCCGCCAGCATCGGCCTCGCGCTCCCCAGCGATAAATTGATGTACGGCTATCTTTCCGAGCATCACTCCTTCGGCGAAACCGAAGAAGTTGCCGGCGAATACGCCGAAGAGCTCGCCGCTGAAATGCTTGCCACGACTCTGAACGTGGAATTCGACCCGGATCTCAGTTTCGACGAGAAAAAAGAGGTCTACCGCATCTCCAACAAAATCGTCCGCACCATGAACGTCACGCAATCCGCCGTCGGCGACAAGCGCGGCCTCTGGACCACCGTCCTAGGCGCCGCCATCCTTATCGGCGAAGACGACTAACTCACTTCTCATCCAACTCATACGCCGTCTTCAGCCACCTTTTCACTTCGGCATCGATTTCGTCCACCGATTCGATCCGAATCCGGTGTGTAATCCGGTCCTTCTTCGCCATTCCGCCGGTATCAATGATTCTCTTCGGCAATTTTCCCTTGTAATGCGTCAACGCAAAACCCAAATCGATCCGCGTGTTCGTCGTCGGCTTGATCTGCGCAAACACATGCTCGCGATATAGCGGCACCATCGTCTTGCAAGGGCACGCTTTGACATCCGCGCCCATCGATTTCCCCAGCCTCAGCAATTCTTGATAAATAGGCCGCAATTTCTCCTTAGCTCCCGCGTACTGCTCCTCAACGTACACCTCAGCCGTCTTCAAATACGCCTCCGGCGAATCTTCCTCCCCGCCCTTCCCGTCCACCCGCTCGGAAATCCACCAAGCACTGTTCGTCCCCAGCTTATGTTTCGTCTTCAACCATTCGCGCCGAGCCTTATCCTCTTTGGGTCCTTCCTTCTTGGCCAATGCCATCCATTCTTCCAGCGACCTGCCCGTCTTCCCCTTCAATTCCGCAATCCACTTCTGCACCATCGTCACTCCCGGGTGCACGCCGTACAACGATTTGCTCATCGCTTCCCCGCCTTCGCCATGCGTCGTCTCATTTCTCACTGCCCATTCCGGGTAAAGCAGCAGTTCCCTTCCTCTAAAGACCGAATGCAATTTCGGGGCAATAGCATTCCGCGAGTGTGCTACGCTACGCCCGGCCTGTAAAGTAGCCCGACATTCACACTTTCCCGCGCGAAATTCCGTTGTCGCGGAGCAGAAAGGATGCCGTATGACCAACGCTGCCGGCACTCATCCCGTCCATCAAGCCCTGGCCAGCCATACGAACCCGAAGAACCTGCCGTGGGTTCCCTGGGCCGAAGGACACTTCATCAAGCTGATCAAGTTAAATCCCATCACTGGCCAGATTATTCTGTTTATCCGCTCGAATCCCGGCGCCGCTCTCCAAATGCATTTTCACCCCGGAACCGTAGTCGTTTACACCGTACAGGGAGCATGGACGTACGACGAAGGCTGGGTATCGGAAGCAGGTGATGTTGTTTTCGAAGTCGCCGGCTCCACGCATTCTCCGCGCATGGTCGGCAAAGAAGACACCATCGTTTTCGCGGTCATCGAGGGCGCGCTCGATTTTGTCGACGACGCGGGCAACACCGTCGCCACCGAAAACTGGCAAACTTTCCTGAAGCGCTACCACGATCACTGCGCTGAAAAGGGCCTGACGCCCGTGGACATCACCAAGTTCTGACACTCGCTCAATCGGCCATTATCTTTTCTCATCGAGCCGAGGCATCGCTTTTCCGCGCCTTCGCAAGCACCAAACTCGACAGGAGAATACATGACGACGGAATTGCAAGGCAGAGTAGCACTCGTAACTGGCGGAACCTCCGGCATCGGCCGTGATACCGCGGTGCTTTTTGCAAAATCGGGCGCCAAGGTCGTGGTCACCGGCCGCCGCGAAGCTGAAGGCAAGGAAACCCTCGATCTCATTCGGGCCACCGGCGGCGATGGTCTTTTCATCAAGGGCGATGTGTCAAAAGCTAACGAGGTTCAAACGCTGGTCCAGAAAACCGTCGAGAAATTCGGCCGCCTGGACGTCGCCTTCAATAACGCCGGAATTGAGGGCACCTGGGTTCCCATTGTTGAGCAAGCGGAAGAAGACTGGGACCGCGTCATCGACATCAATCTCAAAGGCGTCTGGCTCTGCCTCAAGTACGAACTTCAGCAGATGCTCAAGCAAGGCGGAGGGGGCGCGATCGTGAACATGTCGTCAATCGCCGGCCTCATGGGTTCAGCGGGAGCAGGCGCCTACATTGCGAGCAAACACGGCGTCATCGGCCTGACAAAAACCGCCGCGCTCGAAAATGCAAAAAGCGGCATTCGCGTAAACGCCGTATGCCCAGCCGTGATCGAAACGGACATGGGAGAGCGCATCTTTGGCGCTCCGGAAATTAACAAACGCGTGCTCAGTTTCCATCCCATCGGCCGCTTTGGCAAACCGATGGAAGTCGCTGAAGCCGTGCTTTGGATGTGCTCGGACCGCGCGTCTTTCATGACTGGCCAAACTCTGGTTCTCGACGGCGGTTTCCTCGCTGGCCCTAGCCCCAATATCTAAATATCCCACGACAGTTGGCTGGCTACACCAGGCCGCTGCTCACGGGCAACTTCGTCGCTTCCCACGCCGCCATTCCGCCCGCAATTTCGCTCACTTGATCGAAGCCGTGCTTCTGCAAAATGCTCGCGGCAATCGAAGAGCGATAGCCGCCTGCGCAGTAAACGAGCAAGGGCCGATTCTTCGGCAACTCCTCAACGCGCTCAGAGAGATGATTCAGAGGAGTGCTCAAGCTCCCCGCAATGTGTTTGTGTTCACGTTCGCGCGGCGCGCGGACATCGAGAATCACCGGCGGCTGACTCGAAGCCATGAGCTCCGCGGCAAACTGCGCGCTGAGCCGTTCCGTGAAAGCGATCAACTCCGGCCGTCCCTCCAGGCTTTGTAAGCCGTTTCGCAAATATCCGGCCACATGATCGAAGCCGATTCGACCCAGACGGATGGCCGACTCGTTTTCCCGGCCAGGCGCCGCGATGATTACGATCGGGTGTGCGTGATCGAGCACGGTTCCCGCCCAGGTTGCGTATTGTCCGCCAAGGCCGATGTTGATGCTGCCTACCAGGTGGGCGGCTCCAAACTCTTCTGGTTCTCGTGTGTCCAGGATCTGCGCGCCTTCCGCCTGCAAGGCCAGCACGGCGTCTAGTTCCAGCGGCGTAAGCCCGCGCCCCAGCGCTTCGTCAAGCGTCGGCCGCTCTTTGCTGTTCAAAACAGCATCATAAACAAAATAAGGCGGAGCATCCGGCTGGTCCGCGGTTACCAGACCAATGAACGCTTGCTTGCTCATGGGCTGCAATGCGTAGTTCAACCGCCGCTGCTCTCCGATGGTCGATACGGTTTCCTTGCTGATGGCCCTGCCGCAAAGCGATCCAGCGCCGTGAGCCGGATAGACCAGGCTACCGTCTGGCAACGGCAGCAACTTGGATTGCAAAGAATCAAACAGCAACGCAGCAAGATCGGTGGCCGACCAACCCAGGGCTGCGCGAAGGTCCGGGCGTCCAACATCGCCAATAAACAAAGTATCGCCCGTTAAAACGGAGTACGGCTCGGTCTCGCTTTTGTGGAGATCGTAGACAAGCAGAGATATCGATTCAGGGGTGTGGCCCGGCGTTTCGAGCGCTTTCAGCCGCACTCTGCCGAATTCAAGCGTGCTGCCGTCGCCAAGCGGCGTAAATCGATACTCCGCCTTCGCCTTGGCCCCCAAATAAATCATCGCGCCCACACGGTCTCGCAATTCCAAGTGTCCGGCCACAAAGTCGGCGTGCAGGTGCGTCAAAATCACGTGCTTGATTTGCAGTCCATTCTCCGCTGCAAACTCGAGATATCGGTCTATGTCACGCTGCGGGTCGACCACGGCCGCCGTGCATGTCCGTTCATCTCCAATAAGGTATGAGGCATGTGCGAGACAATTCAGATAGAACTGCTTGAAGATCACGCTTCACGGCCTTCGTTTGTGAACTGCTATCTTTTTATCGCTTGAAATACCCGATCCGGTCCAGAACCGCCCCCACCACCAGCGGTAACGACACCGTCGCATCATCAAATACTTCCGCGAATCTCCCGCCCTCTTCCGGCGGCACAAACTTCCCCCACGACACCGCTTCCGTGTACGTGCTTCCGCTCAATCCGCCCCAATGCACCGGCTCAGGGCAAATCCTCACTCCATAGTTGTAACGCTTCAGCGGAATTTGTTTGTAACCGCGCCGCGCCAGCAGCTCCGCGTAGACTCCAAACTGCTGCGTCCAGTTCCGCGGCACTCCTCCGCCAATTGTGAAAATCCCCATGCGCTTCGTCGCCAGCATCGTATCTGCAAATTTCTCAAAATCTTCGAACGGGTCGTAACGCAGCAGCGGCCGCTTCTCCCTCATCCTCGCGATCTTGTGCAGTGCAAAATCAATTCCCAGCTCGGAGTCACTGAACGCCGGCACGAACACTGGAACGTTATGCTCATAAGCCGATTTCAGGATTCCCCGCCCCGCCGCCTGCTTGTGCAGTGTTTCGCCGATTCTCCGGTGAATCTTCCAGCTACAAACCACTTCCTCGGAATCCCAATTCGTCAAAAGGTGATCCATCACTTCTTCGACGTGATCCAGATTCACTTCCGGCTCGAGCGAATCGTAAACGCGGTTGTAACCCGCTTCGAACAACGTCTTGTCGTCCATCTTGCTGGGATCATAGCGGAAATGTGAATGTCCCGTGGCTTCCACAAGTCCGTGCGCCATCAGCGCGCCGGTGGATACGATCGCTTTCACGACTCCGCTTTCAATCAAGTCGCAAAAAACCAATCCCATCTTCGCAACCGTCAGCGCGCCCGAGAGCGTCATCACCACGAAACAATCCTTGTCGCGCGCCATCGCTTCCAGAACGTCCGCCGCGTCGCCGATCTGCCTTCCGGTGAACGCCGTGTCTTGCATGCCGCGAACAAGTTCGTCGATCGTGCGGCATTTCGAGAGGTCAATCGGAAACATCGGCCGCAACTTATCCTTCACCGGATCGTGCAGTACGCGCCCCGTGACCGTCTTCTCTGGCCGCTTTGCCATCTCTTCTCCTCGCATTCTATTGCGATTTCGTTTCCGTAGTTCACACCACGCCATGAAATTCGAATTTGGTAACGATTGATATTACAAATGCGCCCCGATGGAAAGAACAAAACGCTGCAAAAAATGTTTCTGCGAGCATGATAAACTAAATTTCATGGCAAAGAAATTCACAATTGGCCTCGTGCAGATGCGCAGCACCGCCGACCCCCAGGAAAATATGGCGCACGCCGTCGAGAAAATCCGCGAAGCCTCCGCGCGCGGCGCTCAAATCATCTGCATGGATGAACTTTTTCTTGGAGAATATTTCTGCCGCACCGAGGACGCCGATCTTTTCAATCTCGCTGAACCCATCCCCGGCCCCGCCACCGAAGCACTCGCGAAAGTCGCAAAAGAAAAAAGCGTCGTGATCGTGGCTTCCCTCTTCGAACGCCGCGCCGCTGGCATCTACCACAACACCTGCGCCGTCATTGACGCGGACGGTTCGCTCCTCGGCAAATACCGCAAAATGCATATCCCCGATGATCCGCTCTATTACGAAAAGTTTTATTTCACTCCTGGCGATCTCGGCTTCCCGAATTTCGACACCGCATACGGCCGCATAGGCATACAGATTTGCTGGGATCAATGGTATCCGGAAGGTTCCCGCCTCACCGCTCTGCAAGGCGCGCAAGTCATTTTCTATCCCACCAGCATCGGCTGGCATCCGCATGAAAAAGCGCAATTCGGCGCCGCTCAACTCGACGCCTGGCGCACTATTCAGCGTGCCCACGCCATCGCCAACGGCGTTTACGTCGCCGTCGTAAATCGCGTCGGCTATGAAGGCAAGCCAGAAAAAGGCGACACCGGGCTTGAATTCTGGGGCAACTCTTTCGTCGCCGATCCCTTCGGCCGCATTCTCTCCGAAGCCTCGAACTGACAAAGAAGAAATCCTCGTCGTCGAATGCGATCCCGCCCAGAGCGAAGAAACCCGCCGCAACTGGCCCTTCCTCCGCGACCGCCGCATCGACGCCTACCAACCCATCCTCAATCGCTGGCTCGGCGAATGAATTCTTCCCTGTGCTCTCTGTGTTAAAAAAGCCTTCGACTTCATCGGAACCCATGCCGAAATCGCAAGAAGTATCCACGCCTCACGATTTGGGTTTTCAAATGCCCGCCGAATGGGAACCTCACGAAGCCACCTGGCTAGGCTGGCCGCACGAGCTAACCGACTGGCCCGGAAAATTTTCGCCCATCCCCTGGGCCTTCGCCGAAATCGTCCGCCATCTATCGCAAGTCGAGCGCGTCTATCTCCTCGTAGAAAATCGCGAAGCCGAGTCCCGCGTCCGCACTATCCTAAAAAAATCCGGCGCCAATCTCTCCGCCGTCGATTTCTTCCGCATCCCCACCGATCGCGGCTGGATGCGCGATTCCGGCCCCATCTGCGTCAAAAATTCCTCCGGCGAAGTCGCCTACACCAACTGGCTCTTCAACGGCTGGGCAAAATACGCGAATCACAAAAAAGACGCGCAAGCCGTCGCCAAAGCAAACAAAAAACTGAAGCGCCGCCTCTGGCAACCCATGCACAAAGGCCGCCGCGTAGTCCTCGAAGGCGGCAGCATCGACGTCAACGGCCTCGGCACTCTGCTCACCACCGAAGAATGCCTCCTCAGCAAAACGCAAGAACGCAATCCCGGCTTCACCCGCGAAGACTACGCCGAAGTCTTCAAAAACTATCTCGGCATAACCAACGTCCTCTGGCTAAAAAACGGCATCGCCGGCGACGACACCCACGGCCACGTCGATGATCTCGCCAGATTCGTCGATCCCTCAACGGTCGTTACCGTCGTCGAAAACAATCCGAAAGACGCAAACTATGCTCCCCTCCAGGAAAATCTAGCCCTGCTAAAAAATATGCGCGGCCAAGACGGCCAACCTCTTCGCGTGGAAACTCTCCCAATGCCCAACCCGGTCTATTTCGACGGCCAGCGCCTTCCCGCCAGCTACGCCAACTTCTACATCGCCAACAAGATCGTCCTCGTCCCCACCTTCAATGATCCCAACGATCGCATCGCCCTAAACACTCTCGCCAAACTTTTCCCCAGCCGCGAAATCGTCGGCATCGCCTGCCGCGATCTGGTCCTCGGCCTCGGAACCATCCATTGCATGACGCAACAGCAACCTTCATCCCTCTAACGCCGCCGCGCACCATAAGAGTCGGGCTTGCCCACCCGCTCGCGCATGACGCAACTGCAATTCATCTGGTAGACTCTTACGCACCACAGCCGCGGATGCCATCGAGAATCTTCTTGGAGGTTTAATGTTTGTCACACTTTTTAGCGCCCTGGTCGAGACGAAGGGCATTTCGGTCTACCTCCCAAATGGATTCTGGGGCTGGATCATCATCGGCCTAATCGCCGGATGGCTTGCCGGCAAAATCGCGCGCGGCCGCGGCTTCGGCTGCATCGCCGACATTATTCTTGGCATCGTCGGCTCCTTCATCGGTGGCTGGATATTCATAAGGCTTGGCATTTTCGGTGGAGGCTTTCTTTATTCCCTCGCCGCTGCCACGGTCGGCGCGGTCCTCCTCGTGTTGATTGCGCATCTCTTTAGCGGCGGCGATCGCTAGTCGCAGCTTTTTCATTCTCTTCCGCCCCCGCTGGATGAGCGCGAACGCTCTGTGCAAAAAGAAACCCTCGGCTCTCATCGCGACCGGACCACGCGCCCATCATCCCACTGTGATACGATTCCTATGACGTCACGGAGATAACCTTTCTTTGAGTAAGTCTACGCAGTCGTTACTTGCAATCCCCCTCGGCGGTCTCGGCGAATTTGGAATGAACATGATGGTGCTTCGTCTCGGTGACGACATTCTCGTCATCGACGCGGGCATGATGTTCCCCGAATCCGAACTCCTCGGCGTCGACCTCGTCATCCCCGACATCACCTACCTAAAACAAAATCGCCAGCACGTTCGCGCCATCGTTCTCACTCACGGCCACGAAGATCACATCGGCGCTCTCGCCTATATTTTGCGCGACTTGAATGTTCCCGTTTATGGCACGCGCTTCACTCTCGCTCTCGTCAAGAAACGCCTTGAAGAGGCCGGCCTCCTCGACTCCACGACTCTCCGCGAAGTCCTCCCTGGCCGCCTCGTTGAAATTGGTCCATTCGAGATCGAGTTCATCAACGTCACGCATAGCACCATCGATTGTGTCGCGCTGGCCGTGCGCACCCCCGTTGGCGTCATCATTCACACTGGCGACTTCAAGATCGATCAGACACCTGTTGACGGCGCTCCCTTCGATCTCCACACCTTCGCTCGCTATGGCGCCGAGGGCGTCCTCGCTCTTTTCAGCGACTCCACCAATGTCGAGCGCCCCGGATTCACTCCCTCTGAACGCGCCATCGTTCCACGCATCGAAGAGCTCTGCCGCTCCGCTCCGCGCCGCGTCATCCTTTCCTGTTTTGCCTCATCCATTCACCGCATTCAGCAAGTGATCGATATCGCCGGTCGCGTCGGCCGCAAAGTCGCTTTCGTCGGCCGCAGCATGGTGGACAACGTCGAAATCGCGCACTCCATGAATTACTTGCGCATTCCCGATGGCATGGTCGTTCGCCCGCAAGACATTCGCAATTTCGATCCCAAGCGCATCGTTATTCTCGCCAGCGGCAGCCAGGCCGAACCGATGTCTTCCCTTTCGCGCATCGCTGTCGATAATCACCGCTTTGTCACCGTCGACGAAAACGACAGCGTCATCCTGTCCGCGCGCATCATTCCCGGCAACGAAAAAGCCATTTTCCGCATGCTGGACCACATGTTCCGCCGCCGCGCTCTCGTCTATTACGACAATTCCGCCGGCACCATCCACGTTTCCGGCCACGCCAGCCAGGAAGAACAAAAACTTGTTTTGCAGCTCGTCAAGCCGAAGTACTTCATTCCCGTTCACGGCGAATACCGCCATCTTTTCCGCCACGCCGCATTAGCCCATCAACTCGGCTGCGTCTCCGGGGAAATCCTCCTCCTCGAAAACGGCAAATCCATCGAGTTCACCCAGGACGGCGTCCGCCGCCGCGATCCCGTCACCGCTGGCCGCGTCTGCGTCGATTCCGGCTCGCTCGAAGAGATCGAAGAAGTGGTTATCCGCGACCGCAAACATCTTTCCGAAGACGGCGTCGTCGTCCCCATCATCGCCATCGACAAGCACACCGGCAAAATGGAGTCCCAGCCGGAAATTGTCACGCGCGGAATGTTCAGCGACAATGGCCAGGAATTGATCGCCGGCGCTCGCGAAGTCATCATCAAAACCGTCGAGCAATCCAACGCCGAAGAAAAATCCGACTGGGGCGTCATCAAGGAAAAAATCCGCGTCGACCTCAAGCGCTACATCAACAAACAAACCTCCAAGCGCCCGCTGATCCTCCCCGTAATCCTCGAAATCTGACGTTTGGCGCTGTGTACATTTCTTGGTACAATAGTACTTTATAAGGTGCAGGATGGCCGACGTCCAGCCGCAGCAAAAAGTACCGCTCATTTTTTGCCGTCTGCCGCCCGGAAATGAGCCCGTGCGGGATTGGCTCAAGGGATTGTCCGAAGCCGAGCGGCACGCCATCGGCAAAGACCCACTGCGTGCCCAGTGGCGCTGGCCCGTCGGAATGCCGCTCTGTCGGCCCTTGGGACGCGGTTTGTGGGAGATCCGGACGGACTTGCCGACCCGCAGAACGGCGCGCGTGCTGCTTTGCTTTCACAACGAGCACCTCGTGGCGTTGCATGGCTTTATCAAGAAAACGCGTACAACGCCGGACGATGATTTGGCATTGGCACGCAAGCGACAAAGGGAGTTGGAACGATGAGCAAGAAGCGCAATCAGCGCAACAAGCACCTCGGCTCGAGCATTGACAATTTTCTGAAGGAAGAAGGCATCTTTGAAGAGGCGCAAGCACAGGCAGTCAAAGAGGTCGTCGCGTGGCAGCTCGACGAAGCCATGAAGAAAAAGAAAATCTCCAAAAATAAGATGGCCACGCTTCTCAAGACAAGCCGCACGCAAGTTGATCGGCTCCTGAATCCGAAAAGCGACATCACACTTTCCAGTCTGCAACGCGCCGCAGCAATGGTCGGTCGTCGCGTGATGATCGAGCTGGTTTGAGGAGGCGTAGGATGCGTTTGCGACGTACGAGAGCGGCTCGTCGAAAGATCGAGCGAGGAAGAGTCAAAACCCGCACCCTTTGATGAAACAACCCCAAAGGGATGCGGCACCCGGCTGATGCCTGCCATTGCGGTTTACGCGCTGGGAACAGCATTCGGCTGGGTGCGGCGCGGATTCGCAAAGACGATTTAGCTTCTTATTGGCGAGTAGACGACCCTTAGCGCGGGTGCCACATCTCCGCGGTTTTCAGGGCGCGGTGTTTGACTTTTGCCGCGGCCTTGCCTGCGGAGAATGCGCCGCTCACTCAAACTCTTCACGACGCAACAGCGCCGCAATATTTCTAGAACCATGAATCACGCGCGGGTGCCCCTGGTGTCGGTTTCAACCCGCGGATTTTGGCTCGTAAACTGCAGCTTTGGCAGGTGCGACAGTCTTAGAGCCGTGCGACGACTTTGACTTTGTCAATTTCCCCAGGCGGCCCGCCTTTTCGGGTTTGGTTCTTGAAAAGGTGGGCTCTTCCTGTTTCCTGGGCCCGGCCACCCGCACGCCGTAGCCCATTTCGTCAGTATCGACGTTACCCGCTGTTTGAGATTGTCGAGCGTCGGATTCCTGTGGCGAGATTCCGCCACAATAACAGTCAGGTGGGCCTGCAAGTAATCCGTTTCGGTGCAAATCTCTAATTTTGTTCTCAGAGGATGCTCCTACGGCGCAAGACTTGCCAGAAGCTAGAACGGCTTTTCGCGAATAACAATCCTTCTGTCGAAGAAACGCCAGGTTCAGTGCCGCTGTTCTGTGATCGGCTCGGTCGCGACGGATGGCGCCACGGCATGCAGCCCTCCTCCGAACCCTTGTCTCAGGAGTTTGAAAATGGTGCGCCGATTTTCAAGAATAGTTTTCAGCCACGCAAACCTGCCCATCTGCGGAAAATAAATTCCCCGGAAACAGACGCGCGAGATAAAGATGTTGATGCGATAACCCAGCGGCTTGTGGTTCAGTGAATCCACGGCCTTCTCGATGGCCTCCGGGCTGTAAGAGCTGGCCCACCCAATTCGTACCTCGTTATGAGCTTCGTCGATGCTCATCTTCAGCGGCGTATGCGCCATCGCAAAGGGAATGAACTCTTGCCAGTGCTTCGGACGTGTGAGCCGACCCGCGGCTTCCAGCTTTTTGTACAGGGGAGTCCCAGGCAGCGGGGTCATCAAACCAAAGATGGGCAGCCCCGCCGGCCAGGTGCGAATTTCCTTCATAGTTCGCTCGGCCACGCCAGGAGTGTCATTGTCCATGCCAAAAATAAAAGACGTGATGGCAAAAACGTTGCGTCGGGCGAGCCGGTCGAGCACCACGGCATATTCACCTGGCTTGTTGAAGCCTTTTTTTACATCAGCAAGGTTGGCCGGATCGATGGATTCCATCCCGATGAAGATCCATTTACCGCCGGCCGCCGCAATCAGATCAACGAGCTCCTCATCGCGCAACAGGTTGGCGCTGATCTGCGCGACCCAATGCACTTGCGCGTTAGCGGCGATGATGTCGCGCAGCAACGATTTTGTGCGCTTTACGTTGATGGCAAAATTGTCGTCGATGAAAAACACGGCGATCTGCCCGCCCTCCTGTTTCGCGCGCGCTTTCAGCAGCAAGAGTTCGTTCACAACACTTTCATTGGTGCGAAAGCGGATGGAGTCGCCAAAAAATCCCGTCACCGTGCAAAATTCGCATCCATAAGGGCAGCCCCGCCCGGACTCCACCGGAATGATTCGAAAACTTCCCCAACCAGCCCCCACGCGCTTCAGCAGGGGATGCAATACTCCCGGGAGCAAATTGAATTGCTCCAGCTTGATTTTGTCCCAGGGAATTTCCGGATAAGGCCGGAGAGATGGTTTGCGCTCCTGGCCGAAGTCGTCCACGGGCGCGTAGACATCCTTGAGCGTTCCGCGCGCGGCATCTTCCACGATTCGCGGCCAAGTTTCGTCAGCTTCGCCAAGAGCAACCGCATCCGCATGGCGCGAGCCGCCATCGCGCCCGAGCGCCTCATCGGCCATTTCCGTGACGTGCGGGCCACCCATGACGACCTTTACTCCCGCGGCGCGCACGGCGTCCGCCATGCGATAAGCTTTGGCGATCATCCTGGTCATCGCACCGATGCCAACTAGTCCGATATTCTGTTCTCGTACGTAGCGCGCGATACTTTCTTCATCCATGGGCTGCGCATTGCCGTCGATCAGCACTACTTCGTGGCCGGGCGGAGTGAGGGCTTGTAGGAGAAACATCCAAAGATGCGGCATGAAGTTGCGAGTCACGCCGTTGTCTGGGTTGTACAGGAGGATTTTCATTAAGAGGGAGTTTCCGTCCCAAAATCCAAGACATCTCCGAGATAAACTATCGCGTCGAGCATAAACACAGGATAAATTGCAAATGGATTTCTGTCCCTTGCCGGCCGGGCGGGACAGCCTTGGCGCGGGAAGGCGATTTTGACTCTATTTTTTTTTCGGGTGGCCTAATTTTTGGGTGGCCACCATGTAAGTCCGCACTGTAGCCTTTGGTGGCCCATCCTTGTGGTTTTCGAGGGTGGCGCAGTCTTCGGCTAGCTTCCGCTCTCTCCGCAAGTTTTGCTTTGAACATTAAAGTGCCGACTGCCGACATTCTAACACATCCATACACGTAGTGAGTGGGCGGGTGCCCCGGGCATCAGTTCCGCACCCGGGGGTTTTGGCTCATAAACTGCGGCTTTGGTAGATCGCTTCGTCGCAAGCGCCGGCCGGCGGGTCAGGCTTTTGAATCGGGTGGCGCACCCTTCGGAGTTTGGTTTTTCGAAGGGTGCGGTCCTTCCAAAACTTTGATTACTCTCCCTTTGTCGTCGTGGCGGGTGGCCGCCACGTAAGTCCGCATTGTAGTCTTTGGGTGGCCCATCTTTGTGGTTATCAAGAATGGGGCTGTCTTCGGTTAGCTTCCCTCTTCTCCGCAAGCTTTGCCCTGAAAATTAAACTGTCGACTGTCGACGTTCCAACACACCCATGTACGTAGTGAGTGGCCAGGCGGTAATTGCGAGAGTTAGGGCGTTTCACAGCGTGGTACATAACTACCACATTTGTGGTAGTATACGACTACATGTTCGAATTACGATCCAAAGCGAGGAGAAACCTGCTGGCCTATTACTTCACAAACCCGGCGGCCCGGCTCCATTTGCGGGACCTTGCGGAGCGGTTGAAAGTCGACCCGTCCAACCTGTCGAAAGAACTGGGGCGGCTGGAGCGCGAGGGGCTCTTTAAGGCGGAAGTGAGCGGGCGGCAAAAGTATTTTCAGCTGAACCGCGGCTATCCCCTGTTCAAAGAGGTTCGCAGCATCGTTGCAAAAACGATTGGCGCTGTGTCCCTGATTGCGGACTCGCTCAAGAAAATCGATGGAATCGACGAGGCTTATTTGTATGGTTCCTTTGCGCGCGGCAGGCAAGATGCAGCCAGTGACATTGATGTGCTCGTGCTTGGGACTCCTCGTGGTGATGCTCTAGCCGAGGCAGTAAGAAGACTTGAGCGGCAGCTTGGGCGCGAAGTCAACTACACGGTTCTGGCAGTGAAGGAGTTCAAGTCGCGGCGAGATCGGAAAGATGCCTTTCTTGCAAATATCTGGCACAATAAACGCGTTTCCTTGATTGGGCCGGATGAAAAAGCTCAAACCCCACGTCGTCGACTGGGCGCAAATCAATCGCTTCCTCGCAAGCGCCGATAAGAAGCTTTCCTCTGCCCGTAAAATCCTGGCCTTTGACGAAGAAGCCTGCCTGCAGCAGGCATACGAAGCCATGCTGAAGGCTTCTCTCGGATTCATGTTCAGCTACGGATTCCGCGCAAGGAGCCAGCCTGGACATCACATCGCCATCATTGATTTCGTGCGGGCACGGATCGACAAAAAGCACGCTTCCCTGCTAACCGTGTTCGACAGGCTCCGGCGCAAACGGAACCTGGCGCTTTATGACGATTCGGGATTTGTTTCTCACCAGGAAGCGGAGCAAGCCCTCGAGACCGCGGCGCTCTATATGATCGTTGTCCGAGACGACATCGCTGCGCGAAGACCATAAGCGCACTGAAGCTGCTGAGGTTGAGACAGTCGCCCGCCGATCAACCGCTGAAAACGGCCGTTCACCCTCCCAATTCGACCATTCCCTGTAAATCACTTTACGCTTCAATACTCGGATGCTACCATTCTCCATGTTTCGCCCGCGCCGCCTTCTCCCCTCTCAAGTCCGTTCCAATTGCATCGCCTCACCCGCCTTTTCTTCCTTCAACTTTGAACTTTCGACCTTCCACTTCCCCGTCCCAAGTCCTTTCTCTGCCGCCCTTACCGGCAATCGGCAACTCACAGAAGATACAATTACTTTAAGTCCCGCATTTGCCACTCCTACGCGCCGCGTCAAGCGTAACCTCTGTGTTTGCCACTCTTGCAAAAAACACCGGGGGTGGGTACCTACAAATCCTCGCCGCTCAATCCTGCCCATGCACTTCCCGCTTTTTCCACAGCGAGTAAACATCCAGCGCATAGCAACGCCCGCAACTCCAATCGGCTCATGCGCTTACTTCACACTTTCCTGCATACCCTGGGGGTACCTTTCTCCACCCACTCTCCCACCCTCACGAGCTCCCATCCCCGTTCCCCCGCTATCGCGCAGTCGACAGATGGCCCAGAACGTAAGAAGATGAGGCTATGAGCGCAGACAACAAAGTCGTATTGGTGGCCGGCGGGACCGGCGGACTGGGACGCGCGGTGAGTTTGGCGTTCGTCGAGTCCGGAGCTCGCGTGACCGTTACGTTTCAGCGGCCGGGCGATTTGGACGAACTGAAGAAGGCGGCCAGCGCAAAATTGGTGAACGCAGATGGGTCGTCGCTCGATGGCCACGCCGTGGATGTCACGGACGAAGCCGCGGTTGCGAAGTTGATGGACAGAATTGTCGAGCGGAATGGCCGTCTCGATTGTTTGGTGAACGCCGTGGGCGGCTATGCCGGCGGAACGAAACTGTGGGAACTGGAAACGAAAGTGTTTGAGCAACAGCTCGCACTCAATTTGCGCGCGGGATTTGTGCTGGCACGGGCGGCCGCGCGGGTGATGGTGAAACAAGGCAGCGGAGCCATCGTGAATGTGGCGTCCAAGGCTGCAGTGGACCACGCCGCGGGAGCGGCAGCATACGCGGCGTCAAAGGCCGCGGCCGTGGCGATGATCGATTGTCTCGCGGCGGATTTGAAAGGGACCGGCGTGCGGGCCAATTCGATTTTGCCAAGCATCATTGATACGCCCGCAAATCGCAAAGCAATGCCCAAAGCAAACTTTGCGAGCTGGCCAAAGCCCGAGGAAATCGCGCGCGTAATTTTGTTTTTATGCAACGACGACGCAAAATTGATTTCCGGCGCGAGCGTGCCCGTTTACGGAGATAGCTGAAAAAAAGCCACAGAAAAACACGGCTAGCATGGTAGGGGCACGATACATCGTGCCCTCTTGGGGGACGGACGAATGTCGATACGACCAGTAAAACGACTCGTGAAAGCCAAACCCACAGTTGAAGGCGCAGGCGTGCACTTGAGCCGAGCCTTTGGTTTTGGACACACCGCAGACTTCGATCCATTCCTATTGTTGGATGATTTTCGCAACGACGTGCCGGAAGATTATCTCGCCGGGTTTCCCTGGCATCCGCACCGCGGCATCGAGACGATCACCTATGTCCTAGCGGGAACGGTCGAGCACGGTGACAGCATGGGAAACCATGGCGCAATCGCGTCGGGCGACGTCCAGTGGATGACGGCGGGAAGCGGCATCATTCACCAGGAAATGCCGAAAGGCGATGATGCGGGACGCATGCATGGGTTTCAACTGTGGGCAAACTTGCCCGCTTCGCTGAAGATGACCGCTCCGCGCTATCAAGAAGTAAAGGCCATGGAGATTCCAGAAATCATGGACGACGACGGCACTCACGTGCGTGTAGTCTGCGGAACTTTTTGGGGCAAAACCGGGCCCGTTGATGGCATTGCGGCGGAGCCGACGTATCTGGATATCTCCGTGGCACCAGGACGCAGGAAGACTTTGCCGGTCGGGACGACGCGCCATGCCTTTGCGTACGTGTTTGCAGGTTCTGGAAAATTCTGCAATGCGTCGGAGCCCCTAGCCGTGCCTACCGAAGCCGTCGGCTGGCTGGACACCACGCCTCCTGTTGCGGCGGACAACCGCTCGCTGGTTTTGTTCGACAGAGGAGATGAAGTGATCGTCCAAGCGGGTGAGGAGGGTATACGGTTTCTTTTGGTGTCCGGAAAACCACTCGAGGAGCCTGTTGCGTGGTACGGACCCATCGTGATGAACACGCAAGAACAGTTGCAGCAAGCGTTTAAGGACCTGGAGCGCGGCACCTTCTTGAAAAAAGACAAATGAAGCGACTTAAGAAGCAAGGCCGCAAGGAAGCTTGCCCAGGAAATGAAGTTGCGCGAAATTGGATAGACGAGAGGCATCCCAAACGTAGAGGATAGTGAGTAGCAGAAGCGAGGTGATGAGGATGCGGCGACGGATGGGATTGACGGGGTTGGGATTGACGGCGGCAGTGCTTCTGGCGTTCGGCGCAGCGGGTTGCGGCGGCGATTCAGCCGAGCGCAACAAGGAAATTCGCGACGAAGCGGCGAAAGCCGCGGCGCAGGCCAAGCCCGCGGTCGAAGAAGCCGGCAGGGCGGTGAAAGCGGCGGTCGAGGGCGCCAAAGAAGGCTGGCAAAACGGCGAGCAGAAAAAGGTAGATCTGAACGCGGCCACCCTGGACGAGCTGACGGACTTGCCGGGAATTGGAAAGCACGAGGCCAGACGGATTATTGCCGGGCGCCCCTACAAAGACAAGCACGAGCTTGTGACCAAAAAGATTTTAAGCGCGGCGGCTTACGAAAAATTGAAAAATGACGTTGAGACCGAATAGTTTCACGCAGCGTGGCAAGCGCGCGTCATTGCTCGCGGAGAGCGACGACTGGGTCGACACGAGTCGCCCGCAGCGCGGGAACGTAGCTAGCCACGAGAGCCACGGTGAGAAGCATCGCGGAGACGGCGGCTAGTGTAACCAAGTCAGTGGATTTCACGCCATAAAGCATGGAACCGAGCCCGCGAAACAGCAAGAAAGACAGGACAATTCCAACGCCGGTTCCGATGAGCGCCATGCCCATTCCCTGCTTGAGGACCATGGCTAGCACGTGAGACCGCTGCGCTCCGAGCGCCGTCCGAATCCCAATTTCCTGAGTACGCTGGCTCACGGAATAGGAAACGACGCCATAGACGCCGACGGAAGCGAGCACCAAACCGAGAAGACCGAAAGCGCCCACAAGCATGGCTCCGAGACGCGCGGGCAAAAGAGCCTTGCCGTATTGAACCTGCGAGCCCATGGTCGTAACGTCATACACAGGCAAACTGGCGTCAAGCTGGCGAACTTGATCGCGAACGGCAGAGACCATCTGCTGAGGGTCGCCCTCGGTGTAAACAAGCAAGTTCACGCCCGAGGTATAGCGCTGCGCGAGAGGAAAATAAGCGAAAACTTGTGGTTTCTCATAAAGAAAAAGATATTTCCCGGTGGCGGTGACTCCAACGACTTGAATGGCCGGGCCGTCTTTTGCCGTGCGAAACGTTTTGCCGAGAGGATCTTGGCCAGGCCAGATTTTTTTCGCGAAAGTGTCGTTGATGATGGCGACTTTGGGCGTCGAGGCCGTGTCGGCATCCGTGAATTCGCGGCCCTGAATGACGGGAGTGCCCATCGTGCGAAAATAGCTGGGCTGGACCATGTCGTCGAAAGCGGATTCCGTTTTTAATTTGTCGTCGATGACCTGCCCCTCGGGGAAAATGTCAACGAGCGAATTTTCGTCTCCCATAGGAACGTTAGCAGCAACGGCGGCATCACGGACGCTGGGAAGCGAGCGGACGCGGTCGGCGAGCTGCTTGAAGAACTGCTGGCCGCGCTCCTCGCTATAACCTTGCAAACCCACGTCCATGGACATCATAAGCGTGTGGTCAACGCGAAAACCCATGTCCACGCGCGCTGAGTTCTGGAGGCTGCGGATGAAGAATCCAGCGCAAGCCAGCAGAAGGAGAGAGACAGCCACCTGCGAAACAACCAGGGCGTTCCGGAAGACGTAATGACTTGCGGAAGCGCCGCCTGAGCGCCCCCCAGCCTTAAGCGTATCGGCCAAATCCGTGCGCGATGCTTGTAGCGACGGAATCAAGCCGGCGATCATGCCGGTTAGCAGAGCGGCCAAAAACGTGAAACCGAAAATGCGCCAGTCCAGACGAAGATCGAAAAGTCGAATGGGAATGGCAGAAGGGATGTGAATGGACATCAACCCCAAGTCCGCCCATCGAGCGATGACGAGACCAAGGATTCCGCCGAAAGTGGAGAGCAAGACCGTTTCCGTCAAGAGTTGACGGATCATGCGTCCGCGGCTGGCGCCGAGAGCCGTTCTCGTGGCGAACTCTTTTCTACGGCCGTTGGCGCGAGCAAGAATCAGGTTGGCCACGTTGGCGCAGGCGATGAGCAGCACAAGACCAACAAGCAGCATAAAGATGAGGGCGGCCGTTGACATGAAACCAGCGACCAATCCGGGCTCGGGACGGGCTTTGAGTTCCGGAATGACGAGCAGTGACAATCCCTTGTGAGAGTCCGGAAATTCTTGAGCCAAGCGGTGGGAGAGGGGTTCGGCGGCGGCCGTAGCCTGTGCGGCGGTGACGCCAGGCTGAAGCCGGCCCAATGTACGAAGGAAGGAAGCGCTGCGGTTGTCGAGGGCGCTCGCTTGCGTCGGATCGAGAAGGCCCATGGTTGTGAGAGGAATATAGAAGTCCGGTTCGATGAAGTAATAAGCGCCGCGATAGTTTTCGGGAGCGACACCGATAATGGTGAAGGGATGCTTGTTGACCTGCACGGTTTGTCCGATAACAGCGTCGGCTCCGCCGAAGCGTTTCTGCCAGAACTTGTAACTGAGGACTATGAGCGGATCTTTGCCCGGAACCCATCCTTCATCGGAAGCAAAGGTCCGGCCACGAACCGCCTCGATGCCAAGCATGGAAAAGTAATTGCCGCTGACCATCTCAACCCAGGCGCGCTCGGGACGGCCCTCAGCGCCAAAGTTCACGGGATTCGGAGCATAAGCAGCAAGGTCAGAGAAAACCGTCTTCAGTTGGCGATAATCCTGAAAGTCCAGGTAAGAAAGATTGACGGGGAAATCCAGACTTTGATCTTTGGAGACGACCACAACGAGCTGTTGAGGGTCTTTAACCGGCAGCGGCCGCCAAAGTATGCCATTGAAAACGCTGAAGATGGCGGTATTTGCGCCGATACCGAGACCGAGAGCCAGCATGGCGATGAGCGTGAAGCCGGGGCTCTTGAGAAGCATGCGAAAGGCGTATCGCAGGTCTTTCCAGAAATTTTCCATGAAGGCACCCTCGCGTGCGTCTGACGTAGAGACGAAACTCTCCCTGTATATGTTTCATTGGAAGGAATGATTTGCACGGATTATGACAGTTCGACTGACCTTAAGACCTGGATCGAATGGGAGTCAAAAGAATCCGGGCCTTTATGTATGTTTTTCGTGCATTAGGAATCTTCGGCGCGAAGGTGAATGCGAGCCGTTCATACGGGTGCATGGAAACTTGCATGAAAACAATTTGTTCTCAATGCGCCGAGTGAGGATTGAGGTCGCGGGAGAGCATCAGCTTTAGCGTTAGCCGGTCGGCTCCGGCGCTCCAGCCCACGCCAACGCCAGTTTCGACATCAACGAAGCCACCTTTGCGGTCGACAACGGCCCATGTTTCGTGAAATTGCTGGTCGTGGGGAACAAAGCCTCGCAAACGACCGAAACCGTCATATTGCTCCGCGGCGACGGCCCACGTCCGATTCAAATTATAGGCGATTCGGGCTCCCGGATTGAACTCGAGGCCTTTCAAGCCGCCCGTGTAGTCCGTGTCGAGAATCGGATTGTAGATCAGATCCCAACGATGCAGATGCAACCCTACGATCGGACGGAACTCTGAGGTGATGCGCCGGGACTCCCAATAGAGCGCATTCACACTGAACTCGAAGTTCAGGCCATAGAAGAATTTGTGGTCATGCGCATGAGGTCGAACGAATAATTCGCGAATCTTAAAGCCATTGATCGTCGGTCCCTGATTGGTCGAGTAGAAGCTGTACACCGGAAGATAGAGGCCCTGTTCGAACCACGGCGTTACCCCGTAGGCCCATTCGGCTGCGCCGTTGACCGAATCGTTGGCTATGATCGCGCCGGGGAAAGCCGAGGTCTGGCGGCCAATCGGAGTAAAGTTGCTGTGAACCATCAGATTGAAGACGCCGGGTGACTCGATTTCCGCGTCGTACACTTGAATCTCGTCGGTTTGGGCAAGTGTCATCAGAGGAGCCGCGAATAAAGCGAAGAAGCCCAACACGAAAAGCCCTAATCGCATTTTTCGGGGACGCCTCATTCAGTTTTCTTACTCCTCGGAGTCGCCACGCCAGAGCAGTTGTTCATGAGTTTTCAAGCGCCTTGGAGTTTCGTCAGTGGCATGACATGCGCCGGGATGCACGCGGCCCCTCGGGGGGCTGAACGTGGAGAGAAACATGAACTTCCAAATGTTACATCCCGCGCCAGTTTGTGCCAAGAAATGTGGCGCTTGTCTGGCGACCAGGTTTCTGCTGTCTGGTACGGCTGGAAGTCGCCTCGGCTAACAGAAGCAGTAGCAGTGTGAATCTGTGCCCGCAAATTCTGTTGTCGTGGTTCAATGGCAGTGGCCGGGGTATTTGAGAATCTTTGTGGAGGGGAAACATGGAAAGCATGATTGCTAAACTGCTGGACGACTTTGAGCATGGCAGGATGACACGGCGGCAACTCATCAAAAGCATTGCCGTCGTCGCGACAGTTGCGGCAGACGTAACGCCCGCGTCAACTGGGAGCTCGAAGGGGTTCAAGGCCGTTGCGGTCAACCACATTTCGTACCAGGTCAATGACTATGCAAAGACGCGGGACTTTTACGCAAGTTTGTTGGGAATGAAAGTCACCGGCGATACAGGAACTCAGTGTTATCTGGTTCTCGGCAACACGAATACGTTTGTTATCCCGCGCAACGCACCACAAGGAGCCACGACGCCGAGAATCGATCACATCGCGTACACCATCGAGAACTGGGACAAGGATGCCGTGAAAGCTGAATTGGAGCGCCGCGGGCTTAACCCGCAGCCGGACACCGATAACAGTTTTCACGTTAAAGATCCAAACGGTTTCGATCTTCAGATCAGCGGCAAGGAAATGAAGCCCGCTTAAGCCGCTATCTGCTGGCGCACTTCGCGGCAGGAGGCAACACGCTTCACACAACGGCAGTGAGTGGATTGAACCTGGCTCTCGAGAAATGCTCTTTCCATTCGAAAGGAGAGTCATTAGACTCCCCGCCATGAAACAAGCTAAGCGCCTCTTCCTCACTCGAAAGCACGGATTAATCGCTGCCTTGCTTGCCGGTTCTTTAGTTTTTCTTGCTGGATATTCTTATCTCTACGGACAGGACACGCAGGACTTTCCGGACGGCTACGATGCTGTGCAAGCCGCGCCGCAGACACACAAGGTCCTCTTCGAGAACGCGTTCGTGCGCGTGCTGGAAGTCACTGTGCCGCCCGCAGGCACGACGATACCGATGCACCATCACCGGTGGCCGAGTTTCTTTCTGGATTGGGATACGGGGGGCCCTACCCCGCATATTCGCTACCATCGCGTCGATGGCAGCGTTACGGATCAGCCGAGCAGGAAACTGCCCGTGCATCCCGGAAGCTGGAGCGTGCGGTGGATGAAACCGGAACCCATGCACGCCATTGAGGTTGTGGAGAAGCCCGAGACTACCGCGGGTATTCCCGAGGGCCCGCCCAGCCTTCGCGTTGAAATCAAGTGTCATCCATAAAATCCGTGAGTGGTTACGGGCAGAGCATGTGGCTGCAATGGCAGGTTTGTGGGGAAATCCGCAGCATGAGGGTATCTGGGATTAAATACTGGGACAAGGGGACGTTTAAACCGGAGATCGTACTTAACTCCCATTTAATCGATTGTCTAAATACGAGCCTATTGGGAACGCGCATGTGCCAGGGTTCGGACTGATTGAGGAGGCAAGATGAAACGAGCGATTCGGCTGACGGTTGCCACACTTGCAGTGTTGATCGGTGCCGCCATGCTCCACGCATATCCCGACGACAATGCCGACAAAGGCCTTGAACGATTTCGGTCGATATACAAGGAGTTGGTCGAAACCAACACGACCCTTTCCGCAGGCGATTGCACTCTCGCTGCAAGACGCATGGCCGCGCGACTGAAAACGGCCGGATACCCTGATGCGGACCTCCAAGTATTTGTGCCGGAAGGACATCCCAAGGAGGGTGGACTCTTGGCCGTGTATCGTGGCACGGACGCCAGCGCGAAAGCGATCCTAATGCTGGCCCACATCGATGTGGTCGAGGCAAAACGCGAAGACTGGACCCGCGATCCCTTCACACTGATCGAAGAGGGTGGGTATTTCTATGGGCGCGGAACGGCGGATATGAAGGCCCAAGCCGCCATTTGGGTAGATAACTTAATCCGCTACCGCGAGGAAAACTACAAACCCAAGCGCACCATCAAATTGGCGCTGACCTGCGGCGAAGAGACCAACGGCGCGCTGAACGGCGCGGAGTGGCTGACCAAACACGAACGCAAAGCCATCGATGCGGAGCTTGCCGTGACCGAAGGCGTCGACGGCGATCTTGACGCGGCGGGCCACAAAATCGCGTTCGAAGTTCTGGCCGCTGAAAAGACGTCTCAAAACTATGTTTTCGAGGTAACCAATCGTGGCGGACACAGTTCACGCCCCGTGCCGGACAATGCCATCTATCACCTGGTGCGAGCCGTCGACCGAGTGAGCCACTATGAATTCCCTGTTCAGCTTGATGACGCAAACCGGGCGTATTTTGCCGGCATGTCAAAGATCGTCGGCGGTGAAGCCGGCGACGCGATGGCGGCTGTGATCAAGAATCCGGAAGACAGCGCTGCTGTCAGCGTCCTGGACAAAGACCCGAATTGGCATGCCATGCTACGCACGACCTGCGTGGCGACCATGCTCTCCGCGGGCCATGCGACAAATGCTTTGCCGCAACGCGCTCGCGCGAACATCAACTGCCGCATCTTTCCCGGCGTCTCGAGCGCGGACGTCCTGGCTCAACTGAAGAAAATCGCCGACGATCCAGCTGTTTCCGTGACGATCCCTGAGGTGCGGGGACCCGCCGAGGCTCCTGCTCCATTGACACCGCAAATCCTGAAGCCGGTGGAAGAAGTGGCGCACGAGTTGTGGCCCGGAGTTCCGGTGGTTCCTACGCTCGAGCCCGGCGCCACGGATGCTCAGTTCATGAATCCCGCCGGGATTCCGACCTATGGGATCGAGGGATTTTTCGTTGACCCTGACGGCGGCAACATTCACGGCCTAAACGAGCGCATTCGGGTGAAGTCTGTCTATGAGGGCCGAACATTTCTCTACCGGCTGATCAAGCTGTACGCGGACCAATGAGTTTTAGGTTCGCTAGAAGCGGCATAGGCCCGCGGCAATCAAACTTTCGGGTTGGCACAGAAGCGCGATAAGTTCTCCCACTGGCCTGTCCTGGAGTATCGGCTGGGCTGTATCTTCTCGGAATGAATCTGGTTTTATGACTGGCTGCCACCGAGGTAGGTGGCCAGGAACCAGGTGTTGCCGAAGGGGTCTTTGACCGTGGCCGCGCGATCGCCGTAGGGCGCGTTGTTTGGCGGCGTGACGGCGACGGCGCCAGCGCCGATAGCTTTGGCGTAGAGAGCGTCGGTGTCCGTGACGTAGACGTGCAAGTAGGCGGGGGTGGGTTGGAACTCGCCGTGAGCTTCGTCGATTTCAAAAGTGGCGCCGCCGATTTCAATGGTGGCGTGGAGGACGTGGCCTTCGGGCGATTTGGCGACGCCTGTGGCTTCGGCTCCGAAGGCGGCTTCGACAAACGGGATGAACGTGTGCGCGTCACGCAGATGGAGGAACGGTTGAACGGCGCGAATGCCCGCTTCGCCCGGATCCCAACCCTTGGGGGTGGCGATATACCAACGATTCCCGAAGGGGTCCATGACGCAGCCTTGGCGATCGCCCCAAGGCTGATCAGCGACGGGATACACCGAAGAAGCACCAGCTTGCATAGCTTTGGCGTAGGTAACGTCAGAATCGGGGACGTAGAGGTGAGTGGTCATGGGGCGCGCCGGATACTGCTCATTTGCATCGCTGAGTTCGATGACGGAATCGCCGATGGCGACTTCGGCGTGCATGATGGAGCCGCCGGGCTTCGGCACGCGCATGCGCTCCGTGCCGTCAAATGCCGCGATGAGAAAATCCATAAATTTTGCCGCGCCATTCACGAGGATATAGGGGGCAATATTAGGGAAATTCGGACGGCGGAAATGTGGCTTGGAGGATGATTCTGGAGCGGGTGCAGTGGCGTCATTCATGGTGGTTCTCCTTTGCAGATCGGATTTTAGCGCTGCTTTGAATTCGGGGCGCGGCAAGTTGCGCAATGCGCGCGCGATGGGCATGAGCTGAGCCAAAGCGGGACTGGGATTCTGCTGCTCGGGCTCAGGCGGCAGAGACACTAGCAAGGCGTCGATGGCGCGGTCGAGTTGAACAGCTGGAGAGCGCTTAGGCATGGTGGCCCTCCATCTGTGTGCGCAAAGTCATCAGCGCACGGAATTGCAGTTGTTTGATGGCTCCTTCGGACTTTTTCAGGCGATCGGCGATTTCGCGGATGGTGCGCTGCTCGACGAAGCGCTCGCGGATGACGCGGCGCTGAGCGGCGGGAAGTTGGTCGACAAGGCGGAAAAGGCTGGCGTGGTAGTCGATGGCCTCCAAATCGCGCGAGGAAAGCTCGGGATGAGCGGCAAGTTCAGGCGGATTGTCAGAGGAAGGATGCTCGCGCGAGGCGCGCTTGTATTGGTCGGCGATGGCGTTATGTGCGATGCGGAAGAGCCATGCGGAGAAGGGAGAGCCGCGCCATTCGTAGGTGGGGAGGTTGGCGAGCGCTTTGTGAAAAACTTCGGACGTAAGATCCTCGGCGATGGCGCGGCCGTGGACGCGGCTGACGATGAAAAAGTAGACCCGCTCGAAATGAAGCTCGTAAAGAGCGTCAAATTTCGAGGGGTCAGCCTGAGCAGCTTCGACGAGAAGGTGCTCTTCAACGCCTTGCGGCGAAGGCTTTTTTGCCGGACGTCGGACGACCATCATGTCTCTGGATATAGTAACTGGCGAGAGAGGGAAAAGTTACGGCAACGACGCTTCAAAAACCCTGATCGGGCATAGGGCCTAAGCGGACGCGGCCTTGGCTTTGGCGCGCACGTCTGAGGCACTTCTGAAATTCCAGCGCTTGTGATTGACGCTAACCGCAGCGACTTCCTCCGCTGCAAATGGGATTTCTTTAAAGCCGCGGACTTCAATGACGCAGCCTTCACTTGTGACAACTTGATCGAAAGTTCTGCCGTCCCGGAGTTGCACGGAAACGATTTGATAGCCGATGCCGGTTTCTCCAACTCCTTCCAAGTGGTGGACGAGCCCAGCCGGAATTGGAACTAAGCGTTTCATAGCGCACCTTTGGAGTAATTGTACGGCGGAAAAGGTACTTTACGCCTTTGGAGTTGTCCTGTCCAAAGAGCCTTAGCGAACAAGGAGCGAATCTCTTTTCTCTAGCGCTAGCCAGGGCGATTTGGCGGCAATGAACATGGGTCGCCAGAGCCATGTTCATTGCCGGGGCCGCGAGACTACAAGCTAAAGTACAGCTGGCCTTCCAGGCTTGTGTGGCATCTTGCCCCGAGCGGCGCTTGGGTATAGGCTTCTTGGTTGGTGGCACGTTTGCGCACCCACAGGGCTGGAGGGGTTCCGCCCTGCCTTCCTTTTATAGGTGCAAACGCGCTTCCGCAGCCGCCGGTGGGCGACGAACAAATCCATTTAGTCGAGGTAGCAGGCACAATTTCTGTGGTGCTGGCCGCGCCGCGATAATTCCGATAGGGAGGATTCTATGGCAACAGCAACGACCGCAATTGAACCTAGTGTGAAGGTCAGCGCAACGAAATTGCTGATCAACGGAAAGTGGGTGAACAGCGCCTCGGGGAAGACATTTCCGACTATCAATCCGGCGACTGCTGAAGTGATTACGCAGGTCCAAGAGGCGGACGCGGTGGACGTCGATCGCGCGGTGATCGCGGCACGGGCGGCGTTTGAGACCGGCGCGTGGCGCAGGAAAATGACGGCTTCGCAGCGCGGCGCGATGCTGAACCGGCTGGCGGATTTGATTGAAAAGAATGCCGACGAATTGGCGCAGCTCGAATCGCTGGACAACGGGAAGCCGTATCACGTGGCGCGTGCGGCGGACCTGCCGCTGACGATTGCTTGCTACCGCTATTACGCGGGATGGGCGGACAAGATTCAGGGGAAGACGATTCCCGTGAATGGAAATTATTTTTGCTACACGAAGCATGAGCCCGTTGGAGTTGTGGGACAGATCATTCCGTGGAACTTCCCACTGCTGATGCAGGCGTGGAAGCTGGGGCCGGCGCTGGCGACAGGGTGCACCGTCGTTCTGAAACCGGCGGAGCAGACACCACTGACGGCGCTGCGCGTGGGCGAATTGATTATGGAAGCGGGCTTCCCGGAAGGAGTGGTGAACATTTTGCCGGGATATGGGCCAACGGCGGGCGCGTCAATCGCGCGGCACATGGACGTTGATAAGGTAGCGTTCACCGGTTCCACCGAGGTGGGCCACTTGATTATGCGGGCGGCGGCGGACACGAACTTGAAGCGCGTGACGCTGGAGCTTGGCGGGAAGAGCCCGAACATCGTGTTTGCGGACGCGAACATGGATGAAGCGATCGAGGGCGCGCACTTTGCCTTGTTCTTCAATCAGGGGCAGTGCTGCTGCGCGGGGTCGCGCTTATTCGTCGAAGAAAAGGCTTATGACGAATTCGTGGATAAGAGCGTGGCGCGCGCGAAAAAGCGGACCGTGGGGAATCCTTTCGATAAGAAGACCGAGCAAGGGCCGCAGGTCGATCAGGACCAGTTCGACAAAGTGATGGGCTACATCGACAAGGGCAAGAAGGAGAACGGCAAGCTGATGACCGGCGGCAATCGCGTCGGCGACAAGGGCTACTTCATCGAGCCGACGATTTTTGCCGACGTGACCGACAACATGACGATTGCTCGAGAAGAGATCTTCGGGCCGGTGATGACCATCCTGAAGTTCAAGAGCATCGAGGAAGTGGCGGCACGTGCGAATAATACGGCGTACGGATTGGCGGCGGCGGTATGGACCAAGGACATCAGCAAGGCCCACGCCATCGCGGACAGCGTGCGCGCGGGAACGGTGTGGGTGAATTGCTATGACGTTTTCGACGCGGGAGCGCCGTTTGGTGGATTCAAGCAATCGGGAATCGGGCGCGAACTGGGCGAATACGGCTTGGCGAACTACACCGAGATCAAAACAGTCACGGTGAAACTCTAAGGTCGAACAAGCATTCGCGGTGTGGAAGGCTGGGGGCACGATGTATAGTGCCCCTACGCTTTTTAGGATGGACCGGGCGTAGAATCGCGGGATGGCGGTTACGCTTCGGGCTTACGAGCCGCACGACTTTGCCGCGCTGCACCGGTTGGATCAGTCCTGCTTCCCTTCCGGGATTTCCTATTCGAAGACAACGCTGCACTATTTCCTGACGATTGCGAGCGCGGATTGTGTCGTCGCCACTGATGGCGCGCGAATCGCCGGCTTTATTTTGACGGAGGAGAATCCTCCGCTCGCGCACGTCATTACGCTGGACGTCGCGGAAACGCATCGGAGGCACGGAGTTGGCTCGGCGCTGCTGGCGGAAAGCGAAAAGAACCTGGCACTGCGCGGCGTGCGAACCATCCTGATTGAAACAGCAATTGACAATGAGGGGGCTGTTGCGTTCTGGAAAAGGCGCGGCTATCGTATCGAAGCGGTATTAAAGCGCTACTACTTGGGCCGGCTCGACGCCTACGAAATGCGCAAGCTACTTGCCCCGGGCGGCGAACACAACCCGGCAAATAAGGAAATCTAAATCGCATGCCTCTTATTCAGGCAATTATTCTAGCGCTGGTGCAAGCGCTGACGGAGTTTTTGCCGGTCAGCAGCACGGCGCATCTGATTCTTTTTCCGTGGCTTCTGCACTGGCAAGATCCAGGCGAAGCATTCGACGTTGCGTTGCACGCCGGCACGCTGCTGGCGGTGATCTTATATTTCTTCAAGGATTGGCTGACGCTGGTGATTTGCGGGCTAGGAGGAAAATATCCAGCGGCCGCTCCGGCCGAAGAGGTCGCACAAAGCCAGCGGATGTTCTGGTACATGGTGGTTGCGACAATTCCTGGCGGAATTCTGGGAAAGCTATTCGACAAGCAAATTGAGGAGCACCTGCGCACGCCGTTTATCATCGCTGTGTCGATGATTTTGATAGGACTGTTGATGTGGTGGGCGGACTCGAGGTCTGGCTTGACGCGAAAACTGGAGGAATCAAATCTGGGGGATGCGGGCGTGATTGGGACGGCGCAAGCCCTCGCCTTGTGGCCGGGCGTTTCACGGTCTGGAATCACGATCATCACGGGACTTTTCCGCGGCTTTACGCGAGAGGCTGCGACGCGGTTCTCCTTTCTGATGTCAGCACCTTTGATCGCGGGAGCAGTGGCCGCAAAATTGCCTGGGTTGATCAAGCTGCATAAAGCGGGCGGGCTGGATTTGCCGCTTTCCACGCTGCTGATTAGCATTCTGGTTTCGGGCGTAGGCGGCTATTTTGTGATCGCCTTCTTTTTGCGCTATTTGCAAACACGCACGCTGAAAGTATTTGTTGTGTACCGCGTGGTGTTTGGTATCATCATCCTGGTTTTGTTGTTCCTCCAGGCGGGCGCGCGATAGCGCCAACGTGCCCGTCGCACCACTCAGCCTTCCCCAAATGCTGAGGAGACTTCTGTGCGTTTGCTGACCCCGACCGAAAATAAACGGCTCAATGAGCTGATCGGTTTTTTGTGTATCACCATGGCGCTGCTGATCGCGCTGGCGCTGCTTTCCTATTCCCCGAAGGACGCGGCGTTTAACGTGAGCGCGTCGCCACCAGATGGCAGTCCGGCGAGAAACTGGATTGGTCCGGCCGGGGCCTACGGGGCCGACCTCCTTTTCCAAATCTTCGGGTTTGCGGCCTTTTTGTTGCCCGCGGCGATTCTTGTTCTGGGCTGGCGCTGGTTCCGTAGCCGGACGATTGATTCACAGGTGGCAACACTCATCGGCTATGGATTGCTTCTCCTTTCTCTTCCGGCGCTCATTTCCCTGCTCTCTTTCATTCCCGCTGTTCGTGGAGCCATACCTGCGGGCGGGTTCGTGGGAGCGCTGGTTTCCGGTGGCTTGCTTGCGGGCTTGAATCGCGGCGCTTACCTTGTCGCACCGGCTTTGCTGGTGGTCGCAATCTTCATGACTACACGATTTTCTTTTTCCGGTGCGCATGCGTGGGCCAGCGGGCCAAACGGACCCATTGGAAGAGTAGAAAAACTTGGGCTTTTGCAAAAGGCGGCAACGCGCTGGAATTCCTGGAGAGAAGAGCGCGAACAGGAACGGATGCGGCGGCGTGTTGAAGAGACACGAATTTCCGGGCGCAAGCCGGTGACGCCGCAATCGTTTGGCAGCGCCGCGGTGGCGAATGAGCCGGCGAAGTCCATTCGGCTGGCGGATGAGAGCGACGTTTTTGAAGAAGAAAAAGAGGAGCGGACGGAACAGGGTGCGACGGCGCGGCGCAAGGAGCCGATTGTATTTGTGGGGCCGGAGAGGACCGCCTCCAAGAAGACTGCCGAGCCGAAGATTGCCAAGGGAAATCCTAATTACAAGCTGCCTTCGCCTTCGCTGCTCAGAGAAGGCGAACGGAGTCAAAAGCTCGATGAAGATGAATTGAAGGATCGCGCACGGGCCATTGAAGCGAAGTGCCTCGAATTCGATGTGCAAGGGCGCGTGACGCAGATCAATCCAGGACCCGTCGTCACCACGTTTGAATTCAAGCCAGAAGCAGGGATCAAGTACAGCCGGATTATCGGATTGACCGAGGATTTGTGCCTGGCGTTGCAGGCAGAATCCATTCTGATCGAGCGCATTCCCGGCAAATCGACGATTGGCATTGAGGTGCCGAATATCACCCGGCAAACGATTGCGCTGCGGGAGATTATCGAAGCGCAGGAGTTCACAAACTCGTCGAGCAAATTGACGCTGGCGATGGGGCGCGATTTGCATGGACGGATCCGCGTGACGGATTTGGCGGCCATGCCGCATTTGCTGATCGCGGGTTCGACGGGCACGGGAAAGAGCGTGTTCATCAACTCGCTGATGATGTCGATTCTTTATAAGGCGAGCCCGGATGACGTGAAATTGGTGCTCGTCGATCCGAAGCGGCTCGAATTGAATCTTTACGAGAACATTCCGCACTTGATTGCGCCGGTGGTGACCGACCCGAAGATTGCTTCGAACGTGCTGCGCAACGCGACGCGCGAGATGGAGAAGCGGCTGAAGTTACTGGCGCAGCGCGGCGTGCGGAATATCGACCAGTACAATCGCACGTTCCAGAAGGCACAGTCGTTGTCGCTCTTCGACAACGTCGAGGAGAGCGAACACAAGCCACTTCCCTACCTGGTGATCGTGATCGACGAGCTGGCCGATTTGATGATGGTGGATACCAACAATGTGGAAGAATCCATCACGCGCCTGGCGCAGATGGCGCGCGCCGTGGGAATCCACTTGATTCTTGCGACGCAACGGCCGTCCGTCGACGTCATCACTGGCTTAATTAAGGCGAATTTCCCGGCGCGCATTTCGTTCCGAGTTGCCAGCAAAGTCGATTCGCGAACCATTCTGGATTCGAACGGTTCGGAATCGCTGCTCGGCAAGGGCGACATGCTCTATCTGCCCGCGGGCTCGGCGAGGCTACACCGAATTCACGGGCCGCTGGTTTCAGAAGATGAGATTACTGCGGTGTGCGACTTTTGGCGCGAGCAGGCGCAGGCGAAATACAACGAGCAACTTCTCGAAACGCCGAAGGATGAGAACGGCAAGGTGGAAGGCGCCGCTGGAAATAACGCGGAAGGCAGCGGCGAAGCAGTCGACGACGATCTTTACCAGGACGCCGTCCGCGTGGTTTGCGAGATGGGCCGCGCATCGACCTCGACCTTGCAGAGGCGGCTGCGCATCGGTTACGGCCGAGCGGCACACCTAATCGACATCATGGAAAAGGATGGCATCGTTGGCCCTCCCGACGGCACACGGCCTCGCGAAGTCCTCAAGGGCAAGACATGGATGAAGGAGTTTGACGAGTCAGCGCAGTGACGGCAGACGCGGAGGGACTTGTTCAAGGGCCGCTCTCCCTTTATCCCAAACGTTGGTTGCCGCGGTCAAGAAACGCATTTTGTGGCGCTTTCCGGCAGGCGAATTGACACAATCGCGTTGCACCCCCTACAATTTCTAAACCACACGTGCCGGGGTAGCTCAGTGGTAGAGCGCCGCCCTGAAAAGGCGGGCGTAGCCAGTTCGATTCTGGCCCCCGGCACCATCCATCGATTGCGAATCCATAGCATTCGATCTTTCCCAACTGAATATTCGCGCAGATTGTTGCCCTCCTTTTGCGCGGCTCGCGTGCCTTCGGTATTTTGACTCGCGAGCACCCCAAACGCTCTTGAGCGCTGTGCTATTCTGAGCGGCGTCCCGCCTAGCACGGCATGGAGGTCCTGTGAATCCTGCAAAACATTCCCGCGTGGGTGACCCGCTGCCAGCGGAGCAGCAGCTTGCTTCCAGTGCTGCTCGCAACCTTCCTAAGCTTCCCTTCCCGACGCTACTGCCCATGCTGGTGCTGGTCTTCTTTATCGCTTGTACTGCGTTCTTTGTTTTTATCGTGGGAGCGGCGGCATGGCACGAATCCCATCCCGCACCGGACCTGAGCGATGTCCAGAAATCGGCCAACACAAACGAAGACGCGAATGAAAGCACAAAAGAAAAGATCGAAGTCCTGGATGTGAAAATTGACGAGTACAACAAGCGCGCCGAAGACCTCGAAAAGCTTACCGCGCTGCTAACGGGACTTTCCGTGCTGTACGCGTTAGCCCTCGGCGTGACGTCCTATATCGGCCTGCAGAACAGTTTGCAGCAAGCGAAAGCGATTGGCGACGAACTGGAAGCACTTCGAGCGAAAGCCGTCAAGCAATTGGACGAGGCGGAATCGAAAGCGACGGAAGTCGTCCATCAAATTCGAGACGAGTTCCCGCTATTCGGATACGTCGATGCAAACCTGCGGCGGATTACCAGAGACTTTCTGCACATCATGCCGTTCAAGGGCTGGAGCGATCAGATCTACGCGAACCTGAAGCCACAGACCACCGAGGAAATTCTTTACTATGAAAAGACGGCGGCAAGCCTCGAGTTTTTCGATTTGCGGTCTTTACGCACGGAAGTTTCACGGATTTATCAGGGACTGGGAGTGTTTTACGCACTGAAATGCCAGCACCAGCGGAAGACTTTGAACGAAGATTCCCCCGAGGAACTCGGCCGCAGTAAATTCTACCTGGACCGCGCCACGAAGACGGACCCGGAGAACTTTACTGCATGGAACGATTGCGCCTGGGTTGCTCTCGTTCTCGACAGCCCGCCCAGTCTTCCCCAAGCGCAGCAATTTTCTGCGGCTAGCCTGCGCGTCGTCGATAAACAGCAACGCGCTGAATACAATTTTGCGGTTTCGGAACATCTCAGCAGAAATTTCAGCAGCGCAGAGGAGCATCTTACGCGGGCGCTGACACTGAAAAAATGGGAAGAAGAGGAATACGTCGGCCGAATCCACAATCTCTATTACAACCGGGCCTGCGCTCGCTGCCGGCTTTCGCAGAATCCCGCAAGCGATCCGAAAGGCCGGACTGCGGAAGCGCTCGTTGACGAAGCGCTAGAGGATTTGAAGGCTGCGTTTGCGCCAGAGCAACGCGAATTTTGGGACACCGATGATTGGAAATCCGTTGCGGAAGATTGCTCGAAGGGCGGCGAACTTGAACTTGTGGCGAAAAAATACGCAAAGACAGTGGTACCGCTCTTATCACAGGACTTTAAGAAAGTTGATCCGCAGAAGAAAAAAGAAGGTCTGGCTCAGCTCGCGCAGGACCTTAGTGGGGCATCGTAATCGCATGCGGCATGGTAATCGCGAAAGTGGCTCGAACGGAGTTCATGGCAGGTTCCTTATACTCCTTGCTACCTGACTACGATAACAGAGCCTAAAGCCCTCGTCAATAGAGTTAAGCTGCAGATTTCACAGGACTTACTCTCAGCGCCAACACTTCCCCGCCCTCAGAGCGCACCGGTTTATAGGCCATACTCCTGCAACAGAGCACGAAACTGAGTTTATCATAGCTCGTCGCAGCGTGGATCGTGTTTGGGTCACGCGCTAGGGTCGTGGCGCGACCGGCAACGCGAACGCGTAGAGAACATCCTGCACTGGGATGAGGAGGTATTGGCGCCCATCGAGTAGATAGGTCATGGGCGAGGCGTCCAGCGCCCCGCCTATGTTCAGGTGCCACAGAGTCTTGCCGGAGGACGGGTCCAGCGCGAGCAAATTGCCCGAATTATCGGCGCTGAAGAGGAGATGGCCCGCAGTGGTAAGAATCCCGGCGATGCTTTCCCCATCGCCAATCTCGTGGTTCCACACCACTTTGCCGGTGCGGTAATCCAGCGCGCGCAACGTCGAATTGGCCCACAATCCGCGGTCTCGCCCTCCCCAGCCTTCCGCTTTCCCCGTGACTGTTTCGTAAAAAATACTGAAGAGCCGGCGGGCATTTACATAGAACAATCCCGTTTGCGGATCAAAACTCGGCGCCATCCAATTGGTGGCGCCGTCGGAGCCGGGTTCGACGAGCGCCCCATCCGGCGTCGGACTGGCTTCGGGTTTGGCAATCGGGCGCCCTCGAGAATCGACGCCACTCGCCCAAGTTTGGTCGATGAACGGCGCGGTGACCAAATGCTCTCCATTCGCGCGATCCAGCACAAAGAAAAATCCATTGCGGCTGGCCTGCGCGAGAAGTTTGCGAGGCTTGCCTTTGAATTCCGCGTCGAACAGAACCGGCGTTTCAACGGCATCCCAGTCGTGCAAATCGTGAGGCGACGGCTGGAAATACCAGGCGAGTTTGCCGGTGTCCGGATTCAGCGCCACTATCGAGCAGGTGTAGAGATTGTCGCCGGGACGTCCATCGCCGACGAGCACGGGATTGGGATTGCCTGTGCCCCAATAGAGCAGATTGAGTCCAGGATCATAAGTGCCTGTCATCCACGTCATGCCACCGCCGTGAAGGATGGCGTCGCTGTCTTTTGGCCAAGTTTCGGAGCCCGGCTGGCCTGGATCAGGCTCGGTATTCCAGCGCCACTGGATCGCTCCTGTCTCCGGATCGAGCGATTCGAGATAGCCCCGAAGATCCGTAACATCTCCCGAAACACCAACGATTACGTGATCGCGAATCACAAGCGGCGCCATCGTCGAGAAGTAGCCGAGCTTGGGATCGGCGAGTTCGACAATCCATCGGACGGTGCCATCCTTGGCATCGAGACAAACCAAGTGCGCGTCGGGAGTCGTAAAGTAGAGCCAATTCTTGTACATGGCAGCGCCGCGTTGGCCGATATGATCGCCTTCCGAACGGCGCTCGTAGTGCCAGACTAGGCGGCCAAAGCGGGCGTCCACCGCCCAAACGTTGTCGGGAGCCGTGAAGTACAGAATGCCGTTCACTTCCAGGGGAGTCGATTTGATTCCAAGACCGTGCGTCCGAAAGGCCCAGGCGAGAGTAAGCGAAGCTATGTTCCCGGCGTTGATCTGATCTAGCGTGCTAAAGCGCGCGCCGGAATAATCTCCGTTATACGTTGGCCAGGTATCCGTGGCAGGCTTGAGGAGCGCGGCGGGGTCGAGCCCTTGCGCGGAAACGGGAGAAAGACACAGCCCCAGCACAAAAAAGAGTAGCAAGCTTGCAGAACTTGCCCAGAGTGCGGCTTGAGGAATCCCTGCATTTCGAGCGACTCGACTTCTGAGGTCGCGCACGCAGCCAGTCGTTCGGTGGAAGTGAAAAAGCATTCGGGCTCCCGTGTTTTTAATGGAAGAGGTTCTTCAAGCTATTTCAAGCTTTCCAGGTACGCGAAGAGATTGTGCACGTCTGCCTGGGTGAGCTTGCCAAGCAGCTCCTCGTGGGCCGCGACGGGATCCTGAATTTCTACCTTCACCTTCTCGCGCTGGAATGAGCGATACCAACCCGAGGCGTCGCGCAGCGCAACTTCGAAATCGTCAATATGCACCAGCGGACCTTTAATCTGCTCGCCCGTGGGCAGCGTTACGATTGCGGTGCCGTGCTGATCCTCGGGGTAGAGCATGCGAGCCTCTAGATCGATCGGAGAATCCTTGCGAGCGGCCGCGCTGAGATCACTCGTCACGGAATGACACTTCTGGCAGCCACCAGTTCCGTTGAAATACGCCTTGCCCGCCTCGACATTTCCGGTGAGCAGTTTCTCGACGGGATAAGCCCGCGGAATGTCGGCGGAATTCAGCGCTTCGGCGGCGCGCGCGTGTAAATAGGCAGCCAAGTCGCTCACCTGCTGATCCGCCAAGGGCATCGCCGGCATGCCTTTGTCTGGGCGGCCGTGACGGATCACTTCACCGATCAGGTCACCCTTTACATCATGAGCCACAAGCGGAGAGCGGACCAGATCAGGCCCGCGCGCGCCTGTGGCATCGGGGCCATGGCAGAATGCACAGGATTGCTCGAACTGTTTGTGACCGCGCTCGATGGCCTGGTCCTGTGGGACGGCCTGCGGCGAAGCCGAAGAGTTCGCGATCGCAACGAAAGAAACGATCAGCGCCGAAAGCAATAGACTTTTTGCAACGCGCATCAAGAAGTGCCCCCAGGCTCGCAAGTCGTCATCACTCACCCCCGGCGCGTGGATTCTAACATTGCGTCTCGAAAGCTGCACCCATCGTGAATGGGAATGTCGCTACGCGGAGTCGGAATCTAGGGTGCCCCGATTCGCTGCGCCAAATCGGGCGCTAGTTGCTGAAAATGGCGCACATTAAATGTATAGATTCGCTCGCAATCCGCTTCCCGGGCGCAGCGCAGGTGAATCGCATCGTAAATTCGGCCCCCGATCCATCCTCGATCAGCGCATTCCCGAATGGTTTCTATATACATTTGCGGCGTGACAGTGATGAGTTGGAAATGAGGCAGGATTTCTTCTGATAGAATTTTCAACGCTTCCGAAGGGTAAACGGCGGGGCGGAAAGGCGTGCGTGTGAGAACCGCGTAAACTTCGGAAAGGCCATGGCCAGTTGCCAATCCTTCGACTTTACCGTCTTGGGCCAACGCTAGCGCAGCAGCGGCTTGGTTGTGGTGCACATGATCTTTAACTGAAGCCGCCACAAAAATTGTGGTGTCGAAGTAGACCTTCATAGGCCCAATAGTTCTTTGATTCGTTCGTCCCGCATCTCGTCAATTAAGTTGTCCCAGTCGAAGCCTTTGGGCAATTTGCCCAGATGCACCCAATGTCCGTTCACTTTTATCATCGAAGGCCGCTGGTCTACGGGTTTAAGCAACACCCCTTCTGGCCGCTCTTCGATCTCCAGGTCGGTCCCCTGTCGCAGACGGAGACGGTCGCGCACAGACTTTGGGAGGACAATCCGGCCCGCTTTATCGATCTTGACGTTCATGCCATTCATAATGGCATATGCCATTTGGAATGGCAAGAGCTCGGACGACACAACATTGGCGGACTAGTGACGCTTGCTCATGTTTTTCATGTTACTGATTCCAGATGGTTTATCAAGCGAATCCGTGGCGGCGGTGCCGGTGATGAGGCGCGCGCCTCGGCTGAAAGTTATATACTCGAATCCCCATTGGACGAAAACCAGAACGCGGCTCTGGAATTCCACGATGTACATCAGGTGGATAAACAGCCAGACGAGCCAAGCGGGCAGGCCAGACAGGTGAAACCCGAAGATATCGGCGACGGCGGCGGCGCGACCGATGACGGCCATATCTCCTTTATTGAAATAGTGAAATGGCCTGAGGTTCTTTTCGCCTTTCAGGCGTGCGCGAATTATGTTCGCTGCATAGCTGCCGCCCTGAATGGCTACTTGCGCCACGCCGGGCAAGGGCTTGCCGTTTTCGCCCAGTGCGAGCGCAAGATCTCCAACAATGAAAATGTCTGGGTAGCCGGGAACGGTGAGGTCTGGACCTACTTTGATTCGGCCACTGCGATCCGTTTCCGCCTTCGTACGTTCGCCGAGTTTTCTGCCGAACTGATTCGTCGTTACTCCACCGGCCCACAGGACGGTTTTTGCAGGCAGACGCTTGGATTCGTCGCCGGATTTATAGTTGACGCCGTCAGCATCGATCTCCGTGACCATCACGCCTTTGGTCACCTCAACACCGAGCCGCGAGACGAGCTTTTCCGCCTTTGCCGATAGATCCTCAGGATATGTGCCGAGGACGCGCGAGCCGCCCTCCATCAAAATGATGCGAGCTTCGCGCGGGTTGATGTGGCGAAAATCGTTCTTAAGCGTTTCGTTGGCGATCTCCGCGAGCGCTCCCGCCAACTCAAGTCCCGTAGCACCGGCGCCAACAATCACAAATGTGAGCCATGCGCGGACATCTTCCATGTTGGTGGAACGCTCGGCGGACTCAAAAGCGTAGAGTATTTTGTGACGAATGGCGGTGGCTTCCTCTACGGACTTGAGACTGGGCGCCCATTCGCGCCATTCGTCCTTGCCGTAGTAAGACGACTGGGAACCGGTGGCCACAATGAGCGAGTCGTATGAGTGGGCAGCACCGTCCCGCAAGATGACGCGCTTCGCTACGGGATCGATATCCGCGGCTTCGCCAAGCAAGACCTGCGTATTTTTCTGTTTGCTGAGAACGCCGCGCAGCGGAGCGGCAATCTCACCGGGCGACAAAGAGCCTGTCGCGACCTGATAGAGCAAAGGCTGGAAAAGATGAAAATTGCGGCGGTCGATCAATGTGACGTCCACGGGCGCACGCTTAAGCTTTCGCGCGGCCCTAAGTCCGCCGAAACCGCCGCCAAGGATGACGACCCGATGATTTTGTCCCATAGGGGTCACTCCGCCGAACGCAACCTCGTCCTGCCTACTATCATCTCATCAACATTGCTTTTCATAATTTAGACGCGCGGACGAGACATGAAGATACGGAAAAAGTCTTACTTCGCTGTACTTAGACTGCAAATTGTTTTTCCAGGTGCTTGGGGGCCCAATCCCGAAAAGAACGGATGCGCCGTGACTCTCCGCCTGAGATGAACATGAAGACGAAGCCGATTCCGAATCTGCAAACCCGCGAGCAAATGGAGCGCAACACGTTGCGGCTGCTCTGTTCCGTGCTCGTAAAGCCAGGCACGCGGCTGGAAATCTGCCGGCTATTGCATTCCGAAGATTTCTTGGACCCGCTGCGAAGAGCCGTGTTTGAAGAGGTGCTGAGTGCAGGGTCCATCAGTTCGAAGCAGTTGCGGGCATCGCTCCCGGCAAGCGTGATCGGCCGTGGATTTCCCGGCTTCGATCTGGATAAATTGCTGGCACCAAAACTCGCGAGCGAGGCCGAAATCGAGCAGTTGTTCGAGAGCACCCTGTGCTTGCTGAAGCTCGATGGAGCAAAAGAACCGGCTCTCTCCGAGGCCGATGCCTAAGTTTAGCTATCGCGTTTTGACTCTGGCAGAGGCGCTGGGACTGGCCGGGTACATTGCCTGGTACATCTGGCGACTGCAAATGACACGGCCAAACTCCTGGATTGTCTTCCCCATTTGGCTTGTGGCCAGCATTGTGCTCCACGGCGACACTCCCAAAACGCTGGGCTGGCGGGCTGATAACATCTGGCCGGCAACGCGCCAGGCATTGAAGATTTTCGGGGCATTCATCGTTGCAGTCCTCGTGGCAGGCCTGAGTCTTGGCGCTTTCCATCGGATGACTCTTCATTTGGTGGAAACGAAACGCTTCTCTGGCTATTTTGCATTTTGTTTGTTGCAGCAGATCGTGCTCAATTCGTATCTTACGAACCGTATCCTTTATGCGTTCGAGAAGCCTCGCGTGACCGCCACGGTCGCTGGCGCCATTTTTGCCGCTGTGCATTGGCCAAACCCGGTTCTTGTGCCGCTAACTTTTATCGGCGGAGTGGCGATGAGCTGGCTCTTCATTCGCGAGCGCAACATTATCCCGCTCGCTGTCGGGCAGGCGATCCTTGGCACGCTGGTGTGGTGGGCTTTTCCCCTGGCTTGGCATCACGGAATGCGTGTAGGGCCCGGATACTACTCGTTTCATCCTTGAGGAATCTGAGTTCGGATTCGTCGCGGCCGCAAATCGCAACAACTGGCAAAATCTGATACTTTGGGCAGACGTGGCACCCCACTGTAAGGCTATAAATTCAGATGATCGTAGTTCCCTGCTGGTGTTCGCGAAGCTGCCTGTTTTTCGCGCGAACTTGCCGTCTTTTCCCATACGCCGGGGATAATTGTAGAGCACTTCGGACAGGCGTCATGCACAATTCGATTCTCGAGGACGTCGTGCCAGGACCGCCGAATCAGCAATTCGCCGCATTTCGCGCAAGAGGTGTTCGCGGCGTTACTGAAGATATTCCCCTCGTAGACATAGTGGAGGCCCGTTTCGAGCGCGATCGCACGCGCGCGGTGAAGCGTTTCGGGCGGCGTGCGAGGCTTGTCTTGTAGCTTGAAATCGGGATGGAACGCGGTGAAGTGCAAAGGGACGTCCGGGCCGAGGTGCGTCAAAATCCATTCGGATAGCTTGCGCGTTTCCGACGGGTCGTCATTTAACGTAGGAATCATCAGGTTTGTGATTTCGAACCACACGTTCGTTTCTTTTTTCAGCCACTCGAGCGCATCGAGAACCGGCTGCAAATGCGTCAACGTGATTTTTCCGTAGAAACCTTCCGTGAACGCTTTCAGATCGATGTTGGCGGAGTCGATATGGTCGTAGATATCGTGAAAAGCCTCGTAGGTGATGTATCCATTCGAAACCATCACGGTTTTGAGGCCGTATTCCCTGGCGGCCCGGCAAATATCGATCACGTACTCGCCCCAAATGGTCGGCTCGTTATAGGTAAACGCAATTGAATCGCAGCCATGTTGCAGAGCCAGCAAAGGAACTTCTTCCGGCGCGAGAGTCTGCGAATGAACCTGATCGTGGCGCGACTTCGAAATATCCCAGTTCTGGCAAAAAAAGCAGCCCATGTTGCAGCCAGCTGTTCCCATGCTAAACACTCGCGTCCCAGGCAAAAAATGATTCAGCGGTTTTTTCTCGATGGGGTCCACTTGCAGAGCCGCGGGCGCTCCATAACCGAGACTATAGAGCTTGCCGCCCTGATTGACGCGAATGAAACAGAAACCCGATTGTCCCGAATGAATATGGCAATGGCGCGGGCAAAGATAGCAATGAACACGGCCGCCGGCCTCAGGCTCCCACCAGCGGCCTTCGTGCAGCTGCGCGGTTTTCTGGAGGATCTTCAAATCGCTCACAAACGGATCCTCCTTCCAACCAAATTATACGCCTGCAAGCGCGTCGAAACAGTCTTTCGCTGACAGGGAGAGAAGCAAGCGGTTAACGAGACTTATGCGTGGCGCCGAATTTGCCGTTGCACGCGGCGGCGTTCCGCGGCCCAGTCCACAAAATTCATCATGTTCGAGCGATATTTCCAGGAGAGGCGGAAGAATTTGCCGGCGTCCAGGTTCGCGCCCTCTTTGCCCAGAAAAGTCTCAAAGCGCCAGCGCAAGTAGGGGCTCTTCCAAGGTTTGAGGCGATATCCGCGAGCAACGTTCCAGTAGTACTGCAGCGCTTTAAACATCGGTCTTACTCGGGCAAATGGCCCGCTCCCAAGATTCTTTAGTCTTCACTTCCGCTACTTAATTTCCGTGTCTAAACTTCCCTTGCTCAACCTCCGCGTCTCAGCTTCCACCCAAGGGCGCAGACAAATGCTCGTGCACCAGGACCCATCCAGAAGCGCGCCTCTCCCAGATTCCTGTATAGCGAATGTCTATTTCCACGTCTTTACCGTCTTTTGTTTTCTCGGTTAAATGCATCGGCACGGTGGTCCACGCCACGCTTCCGTGCCGGCTCACCTTCAGATCTTTGCCGGCACTGAGGGTTCCGCTGGCCATATTATCGAAGAATTCCGTCTTCACGCCGTCGTGGTATTCCTTCCAGCTGTGATAGGCAAACGGAGCAAGGTCATAAAAGACCAGTCCGTCATCTTTGGCATAGAAGCGCGCCGGGCTATCGGCATTGCCCGTGCTCCACGCCGCGCAATAGGCGTCGATGAGCTTGCGGAAGGTCGCGTCATCCGTGGCTTTTTGTTCCGCGCGCGCGCCCACAAAGGTGAGCAACCCGCCCGCAAGGGCTAGCGCAACATAGAGCAGCCAGCGCCAGCGCTCTACGCCTCTGGCGTGTGAAATCTCTGTTTGCAAAACCATCTCCGTCCGCCGTGCGATTTCTTCGACGTTAAGGCGGAAAACGCCAACCTTCATTGCGAGCTACCCTACGGCGAATGGCAGGAATTTGCAAGAGGGGCCTAGTACGGGCTTCCCGCGCCACTCTCCGCTGCTTCTTTCGCCGATTCCATCCGCCATTGGCCGGTAAATTCCACCTGTCCGCCGAATAGCAAATGCGCACCCCTAAGCTACTGAGTAATCTCGCTCGTGGGCGGACAAAGCGCCTGAGTTGGAGGGGCAAATGGCAAAAGGGCAAGCAGTTGGCTACGAACAAATGAGCTTCTTGGGAAGGATCCTGGTGGCACTGGGGCTGGCGGCTTTGGTGGCTGACTTTGCCTTTCTCTCGCACGCGCTCACCCATCTCTTGGAATCTGCAAAGTCCGGCTTGCTCGGGTTTGTGCCCGCCATCGGCATGTCTCTTTTGAATGCCGCCCGCGTGATTGCCTTTCATCAAATTGACTACTTCTACCTGGTTTCGCGTATCTTGGTATTATTCTTCGCGATGATAGCCTTGATCGTCGGACTGGCTTTGCTACGATCACCTTCTGCCGGCTCGACTGGAGCAAATGACTTGATCACATCCGCGTTCCACGAACGGGAGACCGACAATGGATGATCGCGACAAACGCCCCCAGGTCGTAGCAGGAATTATGATCGGCGGCAAAGGCAGCCCCGAAGCTTCTCGCGTTGGACTCGTGTGGGGCGCGATGATCTTCCTGATTGGCGTCGCATTTCTCCTCGACCACCTGGGCCTGATCCACATCGGCTCGATTTTCAGCTTTTGGCCCATGATTCTAGTTTGCTTCGGGATTGGGCATCTCTTCACACGCTCGACTCGCGCCTGGGGCCTGATACTGCTCGCGATTGGCGCGGTTTTCCAGCTCAACAATCTCGGCATCATGCACATGGGCATCGCCGACTTGTGGCCACTCGCAATCATCATTGCAGGTCTGTTCCTCATGTGGACCGCTCTGAAGCCTCCCGTCGTCGCCAAAGGTACCGGCGACGCATCGGACACACTCGATGCGGTTGCCGTCTTTGGCGGTACGGAACGGCGCATCAGCAGCCAGACCTTTAGAGGCGGCAGGGCCACATCCGTGTTCGGAGGCGTTGAACTCGATTTCCGCGATGCCAACATTGACGGCGACGAAGCCACTCTCGAAGTCCAATGCATCTTTGGTGGCGTCGAAATTCGCGTACCCGACGCTTGGAATGTGCATTCGAAGAGTATCCCGGTTCTGGGCGGCTATGCGGACAAGACACGCAGTTCTGCAACTCCCCAGGACGCGTCAGCCGCAAAGCGGAAAACTCTCATCATTACAGGCTCGATTGTTTTCGGAGGCGTGGAGATCGGCAACTAAGCGCTCTCTATGCATCCACTTCTCAGTCCGATTAGCAGGTTCGGTCTGTACTTGCTCGCGTGGGTTCCGCTGGCCGGCATCCTGATTTATCTAATGGCCGTGCCGGGCAAGCTCGGCTGGCTGGACGCAACGGTCCTCATTATCCCCTTGTGCCTGATCTATCAGTTCGTATGTCTCTCCGCGTGGTACTCCTGCAAAGCGGCGCCCATTCAAAAGAGCACTGGCCAGCGCCTCTGGCTGACACATCTTCTCGCCGCCGCAATCCTCAGCCTTCTGTGGGTGCTGCTGGCGAGGCTGCTGGCCTATGGCCTTTCACAATTGCCTGACTTTCAGGGACTCGACCGGCGTTTCTCCTCTCAACTCTCCGTCCTCTTCGGGGCTGGTTTTCTTCTCTATCTCCTCGCGGTCGCTTCTCACTACGTCATACTGGCCATCGAGGATTCCAATCGGGCTGAGATCCGGGTGCAAGAGACCAGCATCCTCGCACGAGACGCGGAATTGAAAGCGCTGAAGGCCCAAGTGAACCCGCATTTCCTCTTCAACAGCCTCAACTCCATCAGCGCGCTCACCAGCATCGATCCTGCGAAGGCCCGCGAAATGTGCATCTTGCTGGCCGAGTTTCTCCGCATGACGCTGGGACTCGGCGAAAAAGCCAGCGTGCCCCTCTCCGAGGAGCTCGCCATGCTCCATCGCTATCTTGCGATCGAGAAGGTACGATTCGGCTCGCGTTTACAGATCGAGGAAGACCTTCAAGCGGAATCCAAATCCGCCCACTTGCCCCCGCTTTTGCTCCAGCCGCTCGTCGAAAATGCCGTTATGCATGGCATCGCCAATCTCCCGGATGGCGGTCTCGTGCGCATTTCCAGCCAGAGCCAGAACGGACGCGTCTCGCTGGCGATTGAGAATACGTTCGATCCTGATGCAACCCCCGCGCGCAAAAGCGGCCTCGGACTAAGAAACGTGCGCGACCGGCTGGAAGCGCGCTATGGCAAGGACGCCAACATGCGTACCAGCGCCGAAAACGGAATATTTCGCGTGGACTTGTCTTTCCCTGCGTATCCCGACGAGGTAGAAACTTGAGCAAGTCGCCAGAAAAGAAAATCAACGCGCTCATCGTCGACGATGAAGACCTGGCGCGCCTCGTCCTTCGCGAGCTGATTCAATCGCGTCCGGAGATCACCGTCGTCGCCGAATGCGCAAACGGCTTCGAGGCCGTGAAGGCCGTTGCCGAGCATAAACCTGACCTGATTTTCTTGGATGTCCAGATGCCCAAGCTCTCCGGATTCGATGTTCTCGAGCTGATTGGGAACGAGGCCGCAGTCATTTTCGTTACAGCCTATGACCAGTACGCCATGCGCGCCTTCGAAGTTCACGCCGTCGATTACCTCTTGAAGCCCATCGGCCGTGAACGCTTTGAAGCCGCCCTCGAACGCGCGAAATCTCGCATGGGCGAAAAAATGCCCGCGCCACCCGAACTTACCGCCGCCGCGCGCCCGCCAAAACAGTTCCTGGACCGCATTGTGGTCCGCGACGGCACTCGCGTCACGCTGATCCCCGTTAGAAAACTCGACTACGCCGAAGCTCAGGATGACTACATCGCCCTAGCTAGCGAAGGCAAAAAGCATTTGAAGCAGCAAACTATCGCAAGCCTGGAAGCTTGCCTGGACCCAGAGCAGTTCGTTCGCGTCCACCGCTCCTATGTCGTGAATTTCGAGCGCGTTGCGCGTATCGAACCCTACGGAAAAGACAGCCGCCTTGCCATCCTCGCCGACGGCACGCGCCTTCCCGTCAGTCGAGCAGGCTACGCCCGCCTAAAATCTCTCCTGGATCAACGCACCTAGCCGGCACCCTATAATTCCTGATCTTTCTGGCGGATAAAGGTTCGACTTGGTGCAACGACCTACGGCAATGGCTTCCAAAGCGTTTTTGACAGGGCGTGGCGGAAGTCAAAAGCCCGATCCGATCTAGAAACCACATCCCGCCCAGGCGAAGAAGTTTCACTACCCACTTTTCCGGTTACCGCTGCCAGGCATTTGGCGAATCTATTTCAGGATTGGGGTCCGAACCAGACGCCGAAGCGACAGATTCAGCCACCGGCTCCTAGGGAGAATTGTAGAAGTCACGAATTTCCTCGGTTTCGACGGGTGCGCCATCGCACGTACTCGGCGAGTATCTTGTTCTGGCAATGGTCTTGAGGAAATAGGAATCGACAGCTTCACCTTCGGATTTCAAGACGGTGAGATTGTGCCAAAGTCCGTCAATGCCGATGATACCGTAGATTTGAACGTGCATAGGTGGAGCGCCGGGACGAAACTGCGGAGGAGGCATTAGCGGAAGCAGGTTTCGATTCAGGATAGGGTGTGCAGGCACCGGGTGAGCGCACCAGCGGGTCCAACGAGCGTCTGGAGGAGGGTCAAAGCTCGTGGCTAGGGGGGATGCATCAGTCAGGTCAACGATTTCAACTTCACCTGTGGCCCTTACGGAATTGCGTTGAATCAACTTGTGAGGGAATTGGCGTCCATGAAATTCCTGGTAGTCCTGATACTCAATTGAGTCGTCAAAATCGTAAAAGGGGTAGGTCGGATACAAGATACCTTTGTTCTCGATCCGGCTGATCGTTGGAAGCGATTCATCTAGGTAGACTTTGATCGAGAAGCGATCATATGCAGAAACCTCTACGATTCTTTGCAGATTGCCGTGGCTTCGCTTTTCCGACAGTTTTTCGATCCTCATGATCGTGTTTAGATCGAAACGGACAGGAAATTCAATCAGACGCCTCAAATGGAAAAGTGCGGCGACTGGATTCGACGGCTTGCGGCTGATGAAGAGGCGATCGCCCCGAGCCACGCGCACCTCTTCGTAGTTCGTTGCTCTAAGTTCGTCTCTCCAAGACGTGGGCGATTGCCACTCTAGGGAATACGTGGCCTCGATGGGATGATCCTTATCCTCTCTGCCGACTAGACGCGCATTAAGCCGGAACGGAGTGCTCCCTGGTGCGCGAATGTCACTGAGTTGAATAGCTTCGGAAAGAAGTTGCGCGGCTTGCGCCGTTGTTTTCTCGCCTGCGCGCACGGAACCAAGCAACAGAAGGATAAAGGCGATGCAGGATGAAAAGATCAGCTTTGGGCAAAACTGTCTCACGCTGATAGCTTATATATTACGTGACGTATATTGGCAAGACATTGCAATTCGTCAACTCGTTCGCCAGGGACCCGCAAGAGGAAACCTGAAGAGAGAACTCTCACGCAGTTCCGAATCACGAGAACCTCAAAAAAATCCACATGTCTGGTAAGTCGTGCGAAAACTAGCATTTCTTCGGGCCTTATTCGTACACACCTACCGCGGACCATTTGAGGGAAACCGCGAACAACATCCTCTATCGCAGTTGACGAATCACGCTACCCGCTTCACCCAAATCCGCGACGTCGCCGGTTTTCCTAAGTGCATCGTCCGGCCGTCCGCTCGCAGCGTCATCGTCTCGTCATACTCTTTCTTCTGCACGCGCACCGTTTCCCCCGGCCGCAGATGCAGTCCATCCAGAAATTCCAGGAACTGCTCGTCTTTCTCGTAGACGCACAATATCTCCGCCTCGTCGCTGGCGGCTAAATCGGAGAGCAGAACTGCTCCCTCTTTGCGAAGTTGTGCGACTCCTCCGCGAATCGGTACCCCGTGCGGGCAGCTCTTCTTCCCGCTGAATCGCTTCAGCAGCAGCGCCTCGACTTCCGGCGAAATGGCATGTTCCAGCCGCTCCGCTTCCGCGTGCGCCTTCGCCCAGGGCAATCCAATCACGTCCGTCAGAAGCATCTCCGCCAACTGGTGCCGCAGCGCCATCCGCTCCGCCACCTGTCTTCCCTTCCGCGTCAGATCAATCCCTCCGTTCCGGTCAACCCGCACGAGCTCGTCCCTCGTCATCCGCTTCAACGCCGCCGTCACCGCCGGAGGGGTGACGCTCAATTCCTCCGCGAGCCTCGCGCTGATCGGCGTCTGGTCCTCCTCTAGCATTTCCCAAATAGCCTTGAGGTAGTCTTCCTGCGAAACGCTCGTTTTTTCTCGCCTCAAACCAGCTTCTCCTCGCCCCCGTCGTAAGGCTCGTCCCGCCCTGACTCGCCAATGCCCTGTTGTTTGATATGCCCCGATTTCGTGTCGCTGCGCCCGTGGTTTCGCAGCCTGTCTGCCAGCTTTGCCACCCGCCGCTCAATTTCCTCGAAGATTCTCTGATAAAGCTCTGCGTCCGCGCCATAAGGATCTTCGACGAGCCAATCCTCCACTTGTGCCGGATCATCGAAGGCGATTTCCTTCGGTCGCCCGCTCATATTGACAATGATGCCCGCTCCACGCAGCGCCTCGAACTGAATCGGCTTCGATTCCAACCCCGCCGCCGGATATCCATTTCTGACGAGAGTCTCGATCGTCAGCGGTTCGACCCGTCCCAGCGGCGTCAATCCCGCGCTCGAGGGCTCAATAACATCTTCCGCAAGCCGCGAAGCGATAGCTTCCGCCATTGGGCTGCGGCACGCATTCCCCAGGCACACAAAAAGCACCTTCGTTCGGTCACGTTTTGTTACCAATCCGGACTTCTCCATACCTCGATCTTACTCCGTTGCCCGCGCCTCAGAAATCTTTCGCCGCTGCCAGCCCCGGCTACCACCAATCTTTTCAACGACTTGTGGATTTATCCAATGTTTGTATTGACTTTGTAAGACTAACTCTGGTACTCTTTCTTGTAGAGAATTCCATTTCTGCCTGCGGCAGACCATCTGCCACTTTTTTTATGTCTCATGTCAACGAATCGGGCCAAAGGTTACGCTTCGCTGATCCACTTTAGAATCAACACTTGCGAAACTGTATCAAAATAAACAACTTTATCTTCCTTTAGAATGAAGATTTACGAAAAAACCGGGGGGTGGGACAACCAGGGTAGCGAGACGAGCCGGGGCGAAATTGGCCGGCGGCCAGCAGCATCGGAGCGCTGTTGCAGCGCGAAGGCTTGGTGGTGGCTCGCAAGAAACACCTGCGCACCGCTCCCTACCGCGCGCCGCTGGCGCATGCGGATGGACCCAACCGCGTGTGGTGCGCGGATTTCAAAGGCTGGTTCCGCACCACCGATGGCGAGCGTATCGATCCGCTGACCATCTCCGACGCGCACAGCCGGTATCTGTTACGCTGCCAGGCTGTGGAGAAGACCGACACGGCCCGGGTGCAAGCGATCTTTGAAGCGGCGTTTCGCGAGTACGGCATGCCGGCAGCGATCCGCACCGATAACGGCGCACCCTTTGCGAGCCGCGCGCTGGCGGGTCTGTCGCGGTTGGCGGTATGGTGGATCAAGTTGGGCATCACGCCAGAGCGTATCGCAGCGGGGCATCCGGAACAGAATGGCCGGCACGAACGAATGCATCGCACCATGAAACAGGAAGTGGCCGACAAAAAAAAGTGAAGCCAATCTTGGGTGTCTTCTCCTCCCTCAGCGAGCTATCGCGCGATGGAAACGGGCCGCTTGGGACTAAGCGCGACCAGATCGAGGAAGTGTCTGTGCACGGCCGTATCGCTCGCAAGCTCAGGGTGAAACGTCGCCGCCATGACGCGCCCCTTTTCGACGAGCACAGGTTTGCCGGCGAATTCGGCAAGAACTTCCAAGCCGGGGCCGGCGCGATCGATGATAGGCGCACGGATAAAAACCATTTCCATTGGCGCATCCGTCAGCTTGCAGGGACCAAAGAACACATCGCTGGCCAGCTGCCGGCCGTAAGCGTTGCGCAGAACGGTCATATCCAGCAGCCCCAAAGAAGCCTGCGGAGGATTCTTCACCTCCGTCGCAAGCAAAATCGCGCCAGCGCAAGTCCCAAAAATGCCCCCGCCCTCCGCCGCAAACTGCTTCACCGCGTCAAACAGCCCCTCTTCCTGTAAAAACTGGAGCTGCGTAGTGCTCTCGCCGCCAGGCAAAATCACCCCGTCGCACCCGTCCAGATCTTCGACCGTGCGCACCTCGGCGGTCTCGACGCCCATGCCAGCGAGCATCGCCGCGTGCGCCTCAAAATCCCCCTGTACCGCCAGAATCCCAATCTTCACTTCATGCACTCCATTCCTCTCGTAGGGGCACGGCATGCCGTGCCCGTCTTCGTCGTAGCACGCTGTGCCGTACCGGTCTTCGTAGCAACACAGCACGCAGCCCACTGAAAGTCTGTATCAACAATCCCGCAAAAGCCCTTACCAGCCGCGCGTCGAGAGCATGTCCTTCTCTTCAAGCTGGCGCACATCAATCCCGCGCATCGCCTCGCCAAGCTCCTCGCAAGCTTCGAGGACTGCTTTCGGATCGTCGAAGTGCGTTGTGGCTTTCACCACGGCTTTGGCGCGCGCTTCGGGATCGCTGGACTTGAAAATCCCCGAGCCGACGAAGACGGCTTCCGCGCCGAGTCGGCGGACCAGCGCGGCATCCGCTGGCGTTGCGATTCCGCCCGCGGAGAAATTCGGCACTGGCAGCTTCCCGGTCCTCGCGATCTGGCGAATCAGTTCAATCGGGGCGCTGAGTTCCTTCGCCTCGTGCATCAATTCGTCGTCGCGCAGAGTCGTCAGCTTCTTCATCTGGCTAACGATCGTGCGCATGTGGCGGACGGCCTCCACTACGTTGCCGGAACCCGCTTCGCCTTTGGTGCGAATCATCGCCGCGCCCTCCGCGATGCGCCGCAACGCTTCGCCGAGATTGCGCGCGCCGCAAACGAACGGCACGCGGTAATCGTGCTTCCACACGTGGTTTTCTTCATCGGCGGGCGTCAGCACTTCGCTCTCATCGATGAAGTCCACTTCGAGAGCCTGGAGCACTTCCGCTTCGGCAAAATGCCCGATGCGCACTTTGGCCATCACCGGAATGGTGACCGTTTGCATGATCTCGCGAATGATTTTGATCGAGGCCATACGCGCGACGCCGCCTTCCTTGCGGATATCCGAAGGCACGCGCTCCAGCGCCATCACCGCGCAAGCTCCGGCCTTTTCCGCGATCTTGGCCTGCTCGGCGTTGGTCACGTCCATGATGACGCCACCCTTAAGCATTTCCGCCAGGCCGACTTTCACCCGCCATTCGTTTGCCGTATTGCTTGCATTGGCGCCAGCATCGCCGCTGCCGTTCACTTTCTTCGCATCCATGTCACTTCTCCTCTCGTCCCTAATATCCCGGCGTGTTTATCGCCGTCAAAATTCTGTCCATCTCGAATCGCTACGATCCGCGCACTTCCGCCGTGGCTTTCTCTTTCTGCCCAACCACCACGAATCTTCCCGTGCCCTTAGCGAGCACATCGCCGGCGTTATTGCGGATTTCAGCGGCGAGGAAGAGATTGCGCCCCTTCGTCTCCGTCTCGAAACCTTCGACGACGATTTCTTCATCTACTTTGACGGGCTTCAAATATTGAATCGTCAGCTCTGCCGTCACGGCGCGAACCTCGCGAAAGCGGCAGACTTTCCCCATGGCCTCGTCCAGCAGTGTGGCAATAATTCCGCCATGCCCCATCCCACCGCCGCCTTGGTACCTCTCACCGAGAGTGAAACGCCCGACGATGCGGCGGTTGACGTTGTCCTGCACGAACGTCAGCTTCATTCCAGAATCGTTCGCTCCGCCGCAGCCAAAGCACTTGTTGGTTGGGTTCGGCGCCAAAGTGATCGTGTCCGTCAAGTTCAGCCAGCCTCTCCGTCTTCCTTCTCTTCCTTACTTCCTTACTTCCTTACTTCCTTATTTCCTTACTTCTTTTCCTCAAACCAATGCCACGCGGCTCCGTTCCGCTCGCCGCACTCCCCGCTGCCTTTTGCGCATCTCGATGCGCAGCACATCCGCCAAAGTCGCCACGCCTCGAGCTATTTGCTTTTCGTCGAGCCCCGCATAGCCAAGACGCAATGTATTGGGCAGTGGATTCTGCACGTAGAAGTAACGGCCCGGCGCAAAAAGAACGCCGCGCTCTTTCGCGTGAATCAGGAGCTCGCTGGCGTCAAATCCCGGTGGTAATTCCACCCACAAACACATCCCTCCCTCAGGACGCGTCCAGCGCGTGCCCTCGGGCATGTACTTGCGCAGCGCCTCGTCCGCAGCCATAAGCCGCGAGGCATAGACCTTTCGCATTTTCGTCAAATGTTTGGAAAACAATCCTCGACGCAAAAATTCCGCGAGAGTAGCCTGCGCAAGTTGGTCGGTGTGCAAATCGGTGGTCTGCTTCACGATACGCAGTCGCTCGATAACAGTTGCGGGAGCCACAATCCAGCCGACTCGCAGCCCAGGAAAAGCCACCTTCGAAAAGCTATCGATGTGGATCACGATGTTCGAGCGGTCGAGTTGCTTCAGAGAGGGCACTCGTTCGTCGCGGGCATGCAGCCGCGCGTAAATATGATCCTCAACGACCGGCACGTGGTGACGGCCGGCAAGTTCCAAGACCTTGCGCCGGGAAGCCAGCGGCATCGACGTACCTGTGGGATTTTGAAAATCGGGCGTGAGCACGATCAGTTTCACGCGATTCGCAGCCAACGTGGCTTCCATCGCCTCGACGTCGGTGCCGAGCGTGGCTCCGGGTTCCATTCGCGTTTGCACTGGTATACCGAGACAGCGAGCACGCGCGCCATGGAAGATGGCCATCACGCCGGGATAAGTGGGATTCTCGAGAATTACGGAATCGCCTTGCCGTACGAAAGCCTTGCTGATGATGTCCAGCGATTGCTGGCAACCGTCTGTAATGAGAAGATTTTCGTCCTTCGCCGGGATCCCGTCGCTGCGGAGATGCTCGACGAGCGCCTCTTTCAAGGGTCCATAGCCGTCCGAAGGTCCGAGATTTAAGACGTCCGTGGCTTCGCGGCGTAGCACGGCATTCACGCACGCCTGCAATTCCTCAACAGGGAAATACTCCTCTGCCGGGCGGGCCATCACAAAAGACAGCGCATTTTCAGGCGCGCTCGCCGTCAACCGGCTGAGAGCCTCTTCGCCGCGCTCATCGGCGAACAGCAATTCCCAGCGGATGCCTTCGCCCCCATTCAATACTGGCGGCGCAGGCGGCGTCAATTTCAGGCCGTTTCCGTTGCCCTTGATGAAGGTGCCTCGGCCGACGTGCCCTTGGATCAGGCCTTCCGATTCCAGCTCCGCATAAGCGTTTGCCACCGTGGTGCGGTGCACGCCGAGCATCGTGGCGAGCTCGCGGCTCGCCGGAATGCGATCGCCGGGACGCAGATCGCCTGCGTGCACGAGGGAGCGCAACTGATCGCGAAGCTGGATGTACAGCGGGACGTGGCTTTCAGGTTGGAGATGCAGCGGCAACATTGTCTCTCACCTTGAGCCAATTCTACACGATATTGGACTGATGCAAGAGCCAATTTGTCTACCGCCATTTTGGAGGGCCGAGGATGGGAGGGCGCCGTCAATCGGGGTTCGGCTCATAACCCAGGCGGCCATTTTTTTCGCCCGCAACCAGGCTCCGGATGCAGAGCTTGGTCAGGTCGTTTTCATCGCATTGATAAATCTCCATCGCCGGCAAGTCTCCCTCCTGGACTTCGTACTCCCCTGCCTGCATGTCTTCCGAGTCGTCGTCCGAAGCGCTGGCCACCGGGCTTCCGGGCCGCACGCGAATGCGAAATTGGCCCGAAGAGGGCTCGTAGTTCGCATAGCTGAAGCAGTGGCCTATGCACGCGCGATCCACGAAATGGCCGATGAAGGAAACCCGCGAATCGAGCGGCGCCCAGATGGTAGACAGCACTTTGGTTCCGAATGGCAGATGCTCGACGAGACGCTCGGCCTCGGATTCCATGCGATTCATTGTCGATGTGTCCTGATACAGGAAAGCGAAGAAAACGATCGCGCACGCTCCAAAACCTGCCAAGTGCCACCTTCTGGGCTTGAGGCAGCCCATCACACAAAGGCCGAAGATAGCCGTAATGGCCGTGAGGCGGGAGGCTAGCAGGCCAATCCATCCGCCAGTTATCGATGGCCGCAAATTTTCGGGCAAAAGCGCCACTGCAACAATCGCGACGAAATACAACTCCGCCGGAAGCCGCAAGGACCGCCAAAAGGAGGTGTCGCGCCGCCGGAAAGCCACATCTACGAGGACACAGAGCACGCCGAAAATAAGCGCAGCCCATCCGAGCGTGGCATAGCGCCGGCCATAGAGCGTCAACTGGTCGGCACCGTTCATCGAGTAAAAAGGACCGTGCACCCAATCGACCGGAAACCGAGTCTGGTGCGCCAAATACCAGTGAACAACATAAATCGCACCCGCAGCCGCGGTGGGCGCGGCCAGCTTCCACCAATTCGGCAGCTTCGCCCAAAGGAAGGAGATAGACCGCCGTTCCGGCAAGCCAAATGAGTCCCAGCGGGTGTGCCAGCAGAATGAACGGCAGAATACACAAACCGATGATTCGCTCCAATCCCCTTCCCCGCCACAAAACGGCCAAACTGAAAGAAGCCAATCCGAGCGACAAGTAGTAGTTCAGGAAACCCATGTTGAAGGAATATCCGTAAGCCAGCATGGCGATGCATGGAGCGAGAAACCACGGGGGCTGGCCGCTCACAGCGACAACGAGAGAAAACACTCCCCAGAAGAAAATCAGTACGCAGAGCGAAACTACAATTTTCTCCGCCACCGCAAAACCCAAAAGGTTGGCGGTATGCGGCAACATCCAATCCACCAGTACGTTGTCCCCTTGGCGAACAAAATACAGTCCGGGCGCCTGTCCCTTTTCCATCAACTGGGCCAGCCAGGCGTTGTAGACATGGCTTGCGAGATCGCCGGCTTCGATGTGCTTGTGCCAAAGGCAGGGGACAATCATCGCCGTGGAGATGGCGAGAATGGCCCATTTTTTTGTGCGAATGAATTGCCATCCTTGCGATGGCTGTCTCGCTCCGTCCGTCATCCTATGTCTCGCATGCTCTCACGCAACGCAGATACCTCTTCCGAGAAATAGCGTCGCGCCATTCTACTATCTTCGACACAGGGGCCGAATGTGGATAAGACTTGAGGGTGTCGGACAAAGGAATGTTGGTAAGGGGCGGTGGATCAGTTTCCGCTTACGGCGTTTATCAGGACTTGAAAATCTTAATCGGCTAGACCGTCAATTCTGGCTAGTTAAACGCCTTAAAGTACACACGGTTATGCATGGCATTTGCAAGGGCATCTATCAAGAAGATGGTGTTGACCTTGACTTTGCCGCCGCCGATTTTTTTTGTTTCTTCTATGTACCAGACTTTAATTACTTTGCCGACGGGGATATCGGACATTTTCAGCGGGCGCGTCGTACCAGTATGTTCGTGGACCAGATAGCCCGCTTCGGGAACGCCAACGAAAGTCTGAGACTTTCCACCTTTCGCATATGACAGGGTAATTTCGCCGGTTTGTTCGCTAGCCGACACGACGACTCCGGTCCATGTATCGCCTTGATATCCTGCCGGGTAATAGCCAATTTCGGCGGTGCCGTGCTGGCCGAAGGCAGCGCTCGCGAAAATGAAAAACGTTAGCGGCAGGAAATATAGACGCTTCATTAACAGTTTCCCTCCCAGTTCTCAACACTGGCCGGGGCGGAAGGCATATCCTCGGTCAATGGAACTGTCGGAGTCAACCCCTGGTTAGTCGGATAATCGGAAACTGATCTTACAGCTTTTCTATCGTAGAGGAGCTAGCGGGAGAGCTGGTTTTCGCCGAGTTTTTTGAGGCGGTCGCGAAGGCGGCGCTGCAGCGGAGTCGGCGTATTGGGATTGAACGCCACGAGGTACCAAAGCGGTTGGCTACGATCCTTGCTCAACCAGGTAAGCGTGCCCGCGTCGGCGTTCGGATGGCGCGCGACATTTTCGCGGATTGCGCCGTAAGGATGCTTGGCCAGCTTATTTAAGGTTTTTGCGTTTGCGCGCGGGTGTTCGCTGATCAGCCGCAGCAGATAGAAATCTTCCTCGGGGGCTTGCTTCACGAGTTTTTCCAGCATATCGGGCTTGGCGTCGGCGCTCAGCACGAGGCCGATCTTTTCGTCCCACGCAGTGTTGATTTGGTTGAGTTCACGAGAGCGCGCATGGATGAGATCCTCCAAAATGCGCCGCTCCATCTGCAGCCGCGCAATCGGCAGGTCGGTGCCTTCGAGCGAATCGAGCACGCGTAGCAGGTGCTGCCGCTCGCCGAACACGATTTGAGAGGTCCGCGTCACCGCGCCCTTCTCCTTTTCTTTGTGCTGCACCAGGTCGGATCGTCGCATTGTCAGATTGCTCCAGCCGAATCTTTTCCCAAGCTCGCCCAGGGGCCGGATTGCCAGCCTCTAAACTCACGGACTACTCCACAACCTGTGAGTTAATCGTCTCCTGATGGCTTCTGCGGATTATGTTCCGAGCACCGCATGCGGTAAAGTTTGGTGCGTGTTGTATGTGCCCGATGTGCAACCGTCTGCCGCAGCCGGCAGCAGCCCACTAACCAAGAAGGACTGCCATCCATGAACGCATTTGATGAGCACAAGGATGAGTTGGAGCACTACGAGCAGATGTACGGCCGGGAGCGCGGCCGGCTCGCGGTTTCGCTGGACCGGATGACAAACGCGCTGGTGCTAGTCGGCCAGCACGGCGTTTATTGCACCAGCCAGAGAAACCCGATGGTTCCGGCCATGGATCTGCGCATCATCGCGCAAGAACTTGAGCATGCGAAACAGCTCGTGCAATCCGTCATGGAAGAACTGAAGCGCGCGCGGGATCAACAGAACTAATCGGCAAACGCCGGTATCGTATGTGCATTCACCATATTGTTATGGAGTTCGGTTTTCTTCTGGATACCGTGGTCGCGTCTCAGGATATAAGGCAAAGCTCCAGGCCGGGCCACAAGGAATCACGCAAAGACTCAGGAAGTAATCAAGAAAGGATTGGTATTGCGTTCCTGGCCGATGCTGGTCAGAGGACCGTGTCCAGGATGCACGATAGTCTCGTCGGGCAACTGCATAATTTTGCCGCGAATGGAGTCCGTGATTTGATCCATCGAGCCGCCCCAAAGATCGGTTCGCCCAATGCTGCCCGCGAACAGCGTGTCGCCGGCAAAAAGCCGCGGCGAAGGTATCGAGATGGACCCAGCGTCCTTTGGCAAATAGAGGCATACGCTGCCGGGCGTGTGGCCAGGAGTGTGAATGACATTGGCCTGGAACGAGCCCCAACTCAGCGAGTCGCCTTCTTTCAAGAGCTGGTCCACATCGGTGATCTCCGGCGTTGGAACGCCGAGGAACGCGGCCTGTACTTCCATTCCTTGATAGAGAGGGAGGTCATCGCGATGCATCAGGATGGGTGCGCCGGTGTATTGGTGCAATTTGCTGAGGCCGCCGACGTGATCGATATGCGCGTGCGTACTGACGATGGCCTTGACCGTCAGCCTGTGCCGCCCCAGCAGCTCCAGGATACGTGTCACTTCGTCTCCCGGGTCAATCACCAGCGCTTCCCTGGTCACCGGGTCGCCGATAATCGAGCAGTTGCATTGCAGCATCCCCACCGGAATGGTGATGTGGATGAGTCCATGGGAGACAGCATCAAACGTGGGCACGGCATCGCTCATAAGGTCCGAGTATATCATCCAGCCTTGACGATGCAGGAGTACGCCGCGCACGCCAAGCCGCTCACTTTGTTAAGCTGGTGGAGACAGGAGACGCTTGAAGATGGAAGAGACCGGCGCCGTGCTCGAAACCCCGCTTACCGCGTTGCAGAAGAGCAGCGGTGCGACGATGGGGACATGGTTTGGCTGCGAATTGCCGGACCATTGGATCAGTCCGCAAACGGAGCAGGAATTCGCGCGAAAGAGCGCCGCTCTCATTGACAAGAATTACCGCGCTTATCTTTCTTTCAGGGGTCCGGACCGCGTCCGTTATTTGAATGCCATCCTGACGAACAACATTAAGGACTTGCCCGCCGGTCAAGGAAATGTTTCGCTGCTGCTCAATCCCCAGGGGCGCATACTCGCGGAACTCGAGACGCATGCACGAGCCAAAAGCCTCTTTTGCGTTTCTCACGCCATGATTCGAGAGCGACTCATCGAAGTGATCGAGAAATACATCATCATGGATGACGTGACGCTCGCCGATGAATCGCAGCGCTACGGAACTTTAGGAATCGAAGGACCGCAGGCAGCGGCTATCGCACAGAAGCTTACGGGGATTGATATTTCCGCGATCGCGGAGCTTGGCCAGCGGGAAACCACCATTGGGTCAATTCCCTGCTGGCTCACGAAGCGGTCCCCCGGCGGAGTTGCCGGATGCGAATTCCTGGTCGAACGAGATCAGCTGGCAGCTCTGTGGAAGATTCTCGCGGAGCTCGTTAAGAAAAATGGCGGTGGGCCGATGGGCTACGCGGCGCTGAGCGCGCAGCGGCTTGCACAAGGCGTACCCTGGTTTGGGTACGACTTCGGCGAACGACAGATTCCGCACGAGGCCGGCCTGGAGAGCAGCCACATCAGCTACACGAAAGGCTGCTACACCGGGCAGGAAATCGTCGAGCGCGTGCGCTCGCGCGGCCAGGTCAACCGCCGGAGGGTAGATCTCATCTTTGAAGGCGCTGGCGTTCCGGCCCCTGGTGAGCCGCTGACCGTCGACGGCAAGGAAGCGGGCTTCGTGACGCGAGCAGCAATCCCGTCCTTTTTAACAAGCGCGATTGGAATGGGCTATCTGCGCAAAGACCACAATGAACCCGGCAGCCGTTTGAGCTGGGCGGGAGGAATTGCTGTCGTTTCCAAATTTCCCGACGCCTTTCGCGCGACCGAGCCTGCTCCGTAAGCGCCACCAAACAGCCGCCCTGCTCGATATTGCCAAGGCTTTCGGATGTGAAAGGAATTATGCGCGGTCATCGCGATTCGTAATTGCGCTTCACCCTGCTAGTTTGAAACGCGCCGGGAATGATCGAAGGGCCTCAACAATTCTTCATTCGGACCTTTTACTCATCGACAGTAATCTTGCCTTTCATGCGCCCGTGTCCGAAGCCGCAAAATATCGAACACTCGAATCTGTACGTGCCGGGTTGTTCGGCTACGAACTCGAGGGTGCCGTCCGCGCCTTTGACGACCTTCCCGGTGTCGTTCTTCCCCTCAAACTTGAGGCCTGGAGGGCCGTCTTTCTTGGCTCCTTCGGCATAGGGATCGATCTTTATCCCGTGTTCTTTGTCTACGGAGTGCAGCTTCAACTGGACCCTAGTACCTTTCTTTACATGAATATCCGCGGGATCGAACGCATACTTGTTCCCGCTCATTTCAATTACTTGAACAGCAGGAGCGGCGGCGCTGTCTTGATGGCGTGGGGCAGCCACCACGCTTCCGATCGCAAAAAGTGCGATAGAGCAGAACCAAAGATTCCTGGTGTTGCGCATTCGTGCCTCCGTAGGGTATTTGATGGGAATAAAGCTGAGACTGAGATGCATAGAATGAATTGAGCGTTAGCTACCCGGCGAAAAAAGTTCAGCTTTAGATGAGAATCAGTCGAACTCGCTGCGCGGAGCGGCCTGCTCAAAGCTTACGCTTCCAGCGGCGATTTCGGCTTTGAAATAATTTTCGCCCTTGATGGGGCAGCCGGCGAGACGGCGGAGCATGGCGAGCTGACCAATGTGCGTGAGCGCGTCCGCAATCGGTCCCTGAAATAGTCCTTCTGCCGAACAGCGCAGCGGTTCCGGAGAGGCAAGATAATCGTCGAACTTCTTCAGCGAAGAAAAAAAGCGGGCAATTTCTGTATCCCACGCTAGCTGCTCGGAGTTGTGCCAAGCGACGTCTCCCCGCGCCATTGACAACGCCCAATCAAACAGGTCTCCCATGTGCGCGAGAATCTTGGCGGGCGTTCGGGGATTTTCTCCAAGCGCGAATGCCCCGAAAGATTCCGGCGCACCGCGCAGTGCCTTTCCCCCGCGATAAGCAGCCGTGGCAAGCGTGTGGCGAAGAAGCTGGCGAGCTGGATCAGAAGCTGTGGGCATGATGACGCTCTCCCCTGTTATGTGAAACCCGACTAGCGCTTAGTATAAACACGGACGTAGTCGATGAGCATGCTCTGCGGAAATTTGGTGGATGAGTCAGGTGGCCCGGGCCAGTCACCCCCTACCGCTAAATTGAGAAGGATGAAGAATGGATGGTCGAAGACCCATTTCCCGCCCGCGGGCCAGTCGGAAGAATGAAACGTGGCGTAGAGATTGGAGTCGACATAGAAGCGGACCGTGTCCGGGGCCCATTCGATGGCGTAAAGATGGAAATCGCTCGCAAAGCTCTGGTCGGCGGGAAGTTTGAAAATAGAGGTCAGGTCGCTAGTTCGTCCCGCGATGCTCGGGCCATGCAAGGAACCATGGATCGTTCCAGGCTCCTTGCCGACATTTTCCATGATGTCGATCTCGCCGCAATTTGGCCAACCGGCAGTGGGGAAAGTCCTGGCCCAGCATCCAGAACGCGGGCCACATTCCCTGCCCTTCTGGGATTTTGATGCGCGCCTCGATGCGGCCGTAGGTCTGGGCGAAGAGGCCTTGTGTTTTGAGGCGGGCGGAAGTGTAGTCGCGCGATATGCCGTCAGCCCCCGTATAGGTTTCTTTTTGCGCGGTGATAACGAGATTTCCTTTTTCGATGTGGGCGTTTTCGGGGCGGTTGGTGTAGGACTCGAGTTCGTGATTGCCCCAGCCCTTGCCGCCAAGGTCGTAGGCCCATTTGGCGGGATCGGGCGAGGAGCCGTCCGGACCGGAGAATTCATCGCTCCAGGCTAAAGTCCAGCCGGAGTTAAGCAGTGGCGCCGCGCGGTCGCAAGGATTGAAGTAGCAGCATCCGAAAAGCAAAAGCGTTGAGGAGAAGACTGCTGCTGGAAAAATTACAAACCGCGTTCGAGCAAGCGTTGACATGCAATATTCAACAGAGCACAGACTGAAGTCTGTGCTACTAAGAAAGATTCAGCGCGCGCTTGAAGGAGCCCTTCTCGTTGTCGATTTTCTTTTGCAATTGGAGAATCGCGTAGAGCACCGCTTCGGGCCGCGGTGGGCAACCCGGAACATAGACATCGACGGGAATCACCTGATTGCAGCCTTGCACGATAGCGTAGTTATTGAATACGCCGCCGGAAGTCGCACACGCGCCCATCGAGATAACCCATTTCGGCTCGGGCATTTGATCGTACAGCTGGCGAATGACAGGAGCCATTTTTTGCGAAAGCCGGCCCGCAACGATCATCAAGTCGGCCTGGCGCGGCGAAGGACGGAAAACCTCCGCGCCGAAACGCGCGACGTCAAAACGCGCGGCAGCCATCGACATCATTTCAATCGCGCAGCAAGCCAAACCGAAACCCAAAGGCCAAATCGAGCTTTTGCGCGCCCAGTTCACAGCTTTGTCGAGCGTGGTGAAAATGATGCCTTCGTCTTCGAGCAAGCTGCCGAAGTCGTCGGGTTTGGTCAGCGTGACGTGCTTGCCGAGCGATGTGCTCATAGTGCCCTCGTCTCCACTTATTTTCGCACAGCCATGCACGCTATACAAATCCGCGGCGGCCGGCCATTCCCGAGCGGCTACGTCAATTCGTAGTCGCTTGCCGAAACCGAACGAGTTCGCCGGACATACGACACTACCGATCCTGGCCATAGCGTCGTGTTCTCGCCCGTTCGCTGGTCCTGATACCAGCTCTTGCAGCCGCCGGATTGCCACACTGTCCCCTCCAGCCGGCGGCGCACCTCCCTAACAAAATTCTTTTGCGTGTTTTCGCGCACTTCGAGAACTCTTTTTTTTCGCCGCTTCATCAGCGCGAGGCAGCTCATCACGTAACCCACCTGCGCTTCGATCATTAAAATGATGGAGTTGTGCCCCAAGCCGGTATTGGGTCCGAGCAGCAAAAAGAAATTGGGAAAGCCGCTAACCGTCACGCCCAGGTATGCGCTCATGCGCTCGCGCCAGGCATCGTGAATCTCCACGCCGCCGCGGCCTACAACCTGAACACCGATCAGCGGCTCCGTCGCGCGAAAACCGGTGCCGAGGATCAAGACATCCACCGGGCGCTCAACGCCATCCGTGGTCACAATGCTATGCTCGCGGATTTCCGCGATTCCTTCGGTAACCAGCTCGACATTTTCCCGTTTTAGCGTGGGATAAAAATCGTCCGAGACGAGCACGCGTTTGCAGCCTAACTCGTACCTCGGCGTCAAGGCTTCGCGCATCTTGGGGTCCGGGATATTTCTTTGCAGATGGCGCGTCGCAATCTCCGTCGCCTTGCGGCGAACAAATCGATTGCCTAGAAAACCGAGCACGCGAAACTCCTGCCTCCAGAAAATCGATTGCCGGAATGCGCGCATAACCAGCGGCAAGCTCCGGAATCTCTGCTTCCATTTCTCGGGAATCGCAAAATCCATCCGCGGAACGATCCACGGCGGAGTGCGTTGAAAAAGATAGAGTTTCCCCGCGCGCGGCGCGATTTGCGGAACAAATTGAATTGCGCTTGCCCCAGTTCCAACAACGGCGATGTTCTTGCCTTCGAGCTCGATGCCATAATCCCAAGTGGAAGAATGAACTTTTGGTCCGGCAAACCTTTCGATGCCTTTGATTTTGGGATATTGCGGAACGTGCAAGCCTCCAACACCAGAAACGAGCACGCGCGCTTTGATGCGCATCCCGTCGCCGGCAGTCGTGTGCCACGCCCCTTCTGCCTCACTCCAGATCGCTTCCTGGAAGCGCCTATTTAGCCGGATGTGCGGCGCGAGCCCGTGGCGCTCGACGCAGCGTTTCAGATAATCGTGAATTTCTTTCTGCCCGGGATACATGCGCGACCAATCGGGCGATGGCTCGAACGAAAAGGAATACAGATGCGAAGGAATGTCGCACGCGCAGCCGGGATACCGGTTGTCGTACCACGTGCCGCCGATGTCGTCGCTTTTCTCAACCAGGAGAAACGAATCCTGCCCAGCTTCGCGCAGCTTGATGGCCATGCACAGCCCGGAAAAGCCGCCGCCGACGATCAGTACATCGACAGCGATTTCTACCTCGCAGGTGCTTGGCATGGACTTTTCTATCACCGGCCGTCACGCTACCTTATCGATTCCTTCCGAAGGCACGAGCCCGCGCAAGAATGCAGCGCTTTCTCGCAAGGACTGCCGCGCTTCCGGAATCTTTTGCGGCGCAAGCTGCCAGGCATGCGGGACTACGGGCCACACTTTCAGCTCGACACGAACGCCTGCCGCCCGCGCGCGTTCCGCGAGCCGCGTCGAGTCATCCCGCAGAGTTTCATTCGCGCCGACGTGAATCAGCATAGGCGGAAGACCAGCGAGATCGGCGTAAAGCGGCGATGCCAGAGGGTTCCGCGGATCGATATCGCCCAGGTAGTAGCGCGCGGAGGGGCCAATGTCTTTGCCATGAAACATGGCGCAGCGATCGGCGTTCGTACGGATAGATTCGCCGGTGGCGGCGAGATCGGTCCACGGCGAAAAAACCGCCGCGCCCGCGGGAAGCGGAATTCCCTTCGCTCGAAGGTCGAGTAGCAAACAAATCGCTAGGCCGCCGCCCGCAGAATCTCCTCCGACGACGATATTCTCGGGCGAGTAACCCTCGCCGAGCAGGCCGCGGTATGCAGCGACCGCATCATCGAGCGCGGCCGGGAACTGATTTTCCGGCGCGAGCCGGTAATTCGCGGCGAAAACACGAAATCCCTGAAGCGCATACGCGACGGTAATCGGCCGGTGCGTTTCCGCGGAACACGCAAAATATCCGCCGCCGTGCAAATACAACATCGCCGTCTTCGTCGCCGAGGGGCCTTCCACCCATTCTCCGGGAATGCCGCCGACCTCGGCGGGTACGATGCGCGCGGCTTCCGGCACGGTATAAGGCTCTGGCGTAAGTACTTTGCGAGCCCAATGGTAGTCCGGCGCGCCGCGCAGTCTGCGCTTCACGCGACGCTTGATGATCCATACCGCGAGATGAGCCTGCCAGCTTGCCATAGTTGCCGCTTTCTATTTTCGCGCACGCGGCGCCGAAAGAATAGCAAAGTCCGCGCGCGATTCGACTAGACCGCGAGGACCACTTTGCCGAACTGCGATCCAGCTTCGAGATAGGCATGCGCGGCGGCTGCTTCGGCGAGCGGAAAAATGCGATCGACGATCGGCCTGAAGCGGTCCGCGGCGACGAGCTTCATCACCGCCAGAAGCTCCGACTTCGCGCCCATGTAAGAACCGAGCAAAGAAAGTTGCCGGCTGAACAAGAAACCGCAGATCGATTTTTGCATCGTATCCGGTCGTGGCGCCGCAAGTCACCAAGCGTCCGGCAAGAGCCAGGCTTGCTACGCTCTCGTCCCACGTTGCCGTGCCCACATGTTCAAAAACCACATCGACGCCGCGCTTGTTCGTGATCCGACGCACTTCGTCGCGGATTTTCTGCGTTTTGTGGTTGATGACGAAATCGGCGCCCAATTCGCTCGCTTTTACAAGTTTTTCATCCGTTCCTGCCGTGGCAATCACACGCGCGCCAAAGAATTTCGCCACCTGGATCGCCGCGCTGCCAACGCCGCTTCCCGCGCCCAGAATCAGCACATCTTCTCCTGGCTGAAGTTCGGCCCGCGAAACCAGCATGTGCCAGGCGGTTTGAAAAACAAGCGGGATGCTAGCCGCTTCTTCGAATCGCAGATTCTCGGGATAAGGCAAGCAGTTCACTTCCGGACAGCGCACAAACTCCGCGCATCCGCCATCGATCATGTAACCCAAATTGGTAAAGTAGCGGCAACGATTGTCATGTCCAGAAATACAGGCAGCACATTTGCCGCAAGTCACGCCTGGTGCAAGCAGCACCCTCTGCCCCACTTTCACGGTCGTAACGTCCGACCCAATTTGCGCCACCTCGCCGGCTACGTCGCTGCCGGGAATGTGCGGCAGTGGTATCGGCACCCCCGGCAAGCCGCGCCGTACCCACAAATCAAGATGATTAAGCGCGCACGCCTTTACGCGCACAAGTACTTCGTTCGCGCGAACGGCAGGCTCCGGCGCATCCTCGTATTTCAGAACCTCCGGCCCCCCATGCTGATGAAATCGAATCGCCTTCATCGAACCCTCTCCAACTGGTCGCGCTTAAGAAACGTAATAAAGATCAACAAAAGAAACAATACACCGCAAATCCATCCACCCTTGTCATAGCACCACCACAGCAATGGGTTCATGTAGCGGACGCCGCCGCCAACAGTTAGAGCGTGAGAGTGCTTGAGACACGGAATTGGTGTCGTCACATAGTTAAAAAAATACGGACCAATAATCCAGGCCATCCAATAAAACCAAAGAGCGACAACCAATACCGACCAGTAGAGTGGCGGCTTCTTTTTCCACACCCATGCGATCCTAAGTCGACCACTCCCGGGCATGCTCATCCTCCAAGTCAGTTCAAATTAGCACTAGGAAATCCACTAGTCCACCTTGCCGACAACGCACATTGACATGACTAATGACGCGCCGTAGGCTGAGGGCTGAGGCAGAGCGTGGACCTCTTCGAAGAAATCGTAAGAATGCGGCGCGCGGGGCAACGCGGTGCGCTGGCGACCATCGTACACACGAACGGCTCGATCCCCAGCTACGAAAGCTCGCGCATGCTGGTCCGCGACGACGGCTCGATCGCCGGAACCATCGGCGGCGGCTGCGTCGAAGCCGAAGTTTGGGCCGCGGCAAAAGAAGTGATGCACAAAGAAGCGCCGCGCAAAATGGTCTTTAACCTAAATAATGAAGCGACCTACGACAACGGCCTGATTTGCGGCGGCACGCTGGAAGTTTTTGTCGAGCCCATCCTGCCGCAGCCCATCCTTTATTTATTCGGCGGCGGACACGTTTCCATGGCCGTGGGCAAGGCGGCCAGCTCCGCGGGCTTCGGCATAGCGGTCATCGACGACCGCGAATCCTTCGCCAACTCCGAACGTTTTCCCATGTCGCAGGAAATTTATACGAGCTACGAGGACGCCTTCGAAAAAATCCATCCCAATGCCGCGAGCTATTTGATCATCGTCACGCGCGGCCACAAAGAAGACATGCGTGTGCTTGGCTGGGCCGTCCGAACACAGGCCCGCTATATCGGCATGATCGGCAGCAAACGAAAAGTTCTTTCCGTGTACAGAGCTTTGGAAAACGACGGTTATCGTCCCGAGGAATTTCAGCGCGTCTTCGCGCCAATGGGCTTGGAAATCGGCGCGCTCGCGCCGGAGGAGATTGCTATCAGCATTGTGGCGGAATTGATTGCCGTTCGCCGCAACGCGGAATCCGCCGCGCACAAAAAATTAATTTACGAAGCGCGGCCTGCATTGACGGAACGCTAAACGCTGAAAGAGGTGGCATGCTCGGAGCCGTCATCCTCTCGGGCGGCGCATCGCGCCGCATGGGCTCGCCGAAGGCGCTACTCTCCTACCAGGGGCGCCCGTTCCTCGAACATTTGTTGGATGTCGCCCGTCACCCGAAAATCAACGTGCGCCGAGTCGTGCTGGGAGCCGATGCCGATCCCATCTCGAAGGAAATAAAACTCTCTCCCGATGAAATCGTCGTCAATGACGACTGGGAAAAAGGGCAATTGAGCTCGATTCAGGCGGCCTTGCACAGTCTTCCCCCGCAAACTGACGGCATCGTTCTTTTTCTGATCGATCACCCTCTCATCAGTTCGTCGCTCGTCGACGAGCTAATCGAAACTTTCTACACTTCCGGCAAATCCATCGTTCTGCCCGTTTACGAAGGCCGCCGGGGCCATCCCGTTATTTTTTCCGCTGCTCTGTATCAGGAGCTGATGAGCGCCCCGCTCGAAACGGGCGCGCGTTCCGTGGTCTGGGCGCATTCCGGCCAGGTGCAAATTGTGCAAACCAATGAAGAAGGCTGCATCCTCAATTTGAACGATCCAGACACCATGCAAAGAGCGTTTGGCGGTTGAGCGCCACTTGCCTCAATCTCTTCCGCTTAATTTCGTGAACACCAAACCCAGCGCATCCGTAGACAGCTGCGCCCCATGAAATGTAGCGGGCGGCAGCCCCCCAAGAGCCTCCGAAATTCCCTCTGCCGTGATCGAATGCGCCTCCGCAAGACGGCAACCCGTCAGCCGTTCCGTCAAAAAAGAGGCGCACGCAATGGATGTCGTGCAGCCGCGGCACAAAAACCGCGCCTCCGCGATTGCGCCGTTTTCCACTCGAACGGCAAGTTCCAGAATGTCCCCGCAAACGGGATTCGACGTTTGCACCTGCACCGTCGCGTTCGCCAGCTTGCCCGCATTGCGCGGATTCCGGAAATGCTCCAAGACCAATTCACTGTACATTCTGATATCGTAGCTCAACTTTCGTCACGCTTTTCCATTCCCGCAAAATTCAGGCTCTGGATTGCAAAATCCGACAACTGCCGCCACACTCTCGTTGCGCGCAACTGCAAACAGGTTGAACATAGCGATAGCGTTTCCAGCCAACTATGCCACGGTTAATCATTGAGCGGCCCGGCGCCCAGCCGCGGCTTTATGAGTTGAAGGACAGTTCCACTATTCGGATAGGCCGTTCTACTTCCAACGATATTACCCTCCCTCACTCGAGCGTATCCCGCAGCCACGCCCTTCTCGAAGGCCATGATGACGCTTGGTTTGTCACCGACCAGCACAGCGCCAACGGCGTCCTCGTCAATGGCGTTCGCACCGAGCGCGCTCAGCTTAGAAGCGGCGACGTCATCGGCCTCGGCGATATCAAACTCCGATTCGAGGACATGACCACCGGCACCATCGTGGGCAAAGCTTCCTCTGAAGTCGCTTCCCATCTCACGCAAATCATCGATCAGGCCAGCGCGGCCAAACTTCTCGATCCCTCCAAAGCCAAACCACCCTCGGAATGGACTAACCAGCGCTTCGACACTGAAAGCCGCATCGAATTTCTGCAGCGCGAGAATCGCCTTCTCAGTCTTCTCTATCAAGTCAGCAGAGCCTTGGGCGACAAGACCACCGTCGAAGACGTGACGCAATGCGTTCTCGATCTCGTCCTGCAAATTGATGGCGCCGAGCGCGGCTACGCCATGCTCTTGACGGAGGATTCCCTTCGTACCGCCCAGCAGTCCGCTTCCAGTTACACTTTTCTCCCCGCCATTCTTCGTTACCGCCGGGCTCCGAAGGCAGCCACACCACAAATGGCGCTTTCGCAAGCTATCATTCAGCAGGTCATGCAGAGCAAAGTACCGCTCCTCGTGATGGATGCCCGGCAAGATGTGCGCTTTTCGGCTAGCGCGAGCATGGCCCTATCCGGAATGCAATCGGCTATGTGCGCGCCGCTCGCGAGCCGCGACCGCTTATTCGGATTGCTCTATGTGGACAATCTTTCGAAGCGCGGAACTTTCACGCCGGAAGACCTCGAAGTCTTTGCCGTCATCGCCGCGCAGGCAGGCCTGGTCATCGACCGCGTCATCGCCAAGAGTGAAGTTAAGCGCCAGGGCGTGCAATTGAGCGCTCTCGAACGATTTCTTTCGCCCGCGATTTCCAGAAAAATTGCCGCCGAAGCAGCGGACATCCGGCTCGGCGGCGAAAGCCAGCGCATCACGATTCTTTTCACCGATGTCCGCGGCTTCACCACCATGGCCGAAAAAATGAGTCCTCGCGAAGCCGTCGAAGTCCTCAACGAATTCTTTGCTCGCATGACCAACGTCATTTTCGAGCACGATGGAACGCTGGACAAATATCTAGGCGATGGCTTGATGGCCCTTTTCGGCGCGCCCTTCGCTCTCCAGAACGATTCGGAAGCCGCCGTCCGTGCCGCGGTGGAGATGCAAAAAAGCCTCGCGGAGCTGAACAAGACTTCCGGCCGAGCCCCGCTCCATATTGGTATTGGCATTCACACCGGAGAAGCCGTCGTGGGATTTCTCGGCACGGAACGCCGGCTGGATTACACCGCCATCGGCGACACCGTGAACGTCGCTTCACGGCTCACTTCACAAGCCGGCCCTGGCCAAATCGTTATTTCCTCAGCCACCCACGCGCGCCTTAAACAAGCCATTCCCTGCTCTCCACTGCCCGCCATGAAGCTTAAAGGCCGCGGCGAGCCCATTGATGTTCACGAAGTTCTGTGGACAGAATCCTCGATGAAGAACCGCACCGGGCAGCAGTTAAAGCCTATCTCCATCGTCTAACTTAATTGTAACGTCCGCGCGCGTAAATCGCGCTAATGTGCGGAAGCTCCTGGCACGGCGTTCGTCACCTTCGCCGGCAGATACTTCTTTTCCACCGAAGCAACGACTACGTAATTTGGGTCGACCATCTCGGTCAAGTGAATTTTGCCGACTTTGGAAAGCAACTCGTAGGCGTCCATCTCGGAGAGCCCGTAGTCGGCGTGAATCCACTTCACGAGCTCGGTGAACGCGATTCGCACCGCGTCATCCACCGGCCGGTAGATTCCGGTCGTCATGATCTCTTTTTCGTTCTCGAACCTCGGCCAGCCGGTGGTCTTCCCCTTGACAAGTTCAAACTGCAGCCGCGCACGCATCGGCACTTCAATCGCGCTTCCGGCAATTTCGCCGTCGCCCATCGCTGCGTGCCCATCGCCAAAATAGAACAGCGCTCCAGGCACGTTCACCGGCAGGTACAGCATGTTTCCGACGCTTACCTCTGGCGCATCCATATTCCCGCCGAACTCCGCGGGGACAATCGAGCTGCGCGCTTCGCCGTTGGCCGGCGCCACGCCGATGCACCCAAGAAACGGATGCATCGGAATTTTCACCTTGTAATTGGAGTCGAGTGCCTGAAATGTCGCCGTATTATCCGCGTGGTCGACAGGATAAAACCAAATCTTTTCCGACAGCGGCTCCTTCTCGAGCATCGGCGTGTAGTGCGTGGAATTGATCGCTCCGAATCCCGGCGACAACGCGCCCACGCCTTGATCGCCATCCACCTGCAAATCCAATATTCGCACCACAAGCGTGTCGCCGGGTTCTGCGCCTTCGATGAAAAATGGGCCCGTAAGAGGATTGTCGCCCTTGGCCATCGCGGTGGTGTCGCCGGGTTTCTGAATGCCGTTGCCAAAACAATCCAGTGAGTTTGCCTCAAGGATGTTTCCAGGCTGCAGGTGGGCAACCGGGGGCGCAACGCCGAATAGATACTTCACATTGTCGATCGTACCCTTGAAGTGCACTACCTCCGGCACGGACGATGCTGGCGGGTTCTGGGCGATGGCAGGGACGGTGAAGAACGACAGCAGCAGACAAAATCGAATGGCACGCACGAATTACCTCCAAAGAACAACCACGCGAACTCCAACACAAACTATCCACGGAGTCAATCTAGAGGGATTGCGAGACGCACAGGAGACTCGCGGTTTGCTATTCTCTTTTGGCAATGGAAAAAGGCAATCCGGCAAGCCAGTTTCGGATCGTTTCCCTCGCTCCCAGCGCGACCTCGATTCTCTGCGCCATCGGAGCGATAAAATCGCTTGTCGGCGTCACAAAATGGTGCGCCGACGTCGCGCCGGTACAGCATTTGCCAAAGCTTGGCGATTGCTGGCACATGGATTCCGTTGACGAAATCGTGAAGCTGAAGCCCGCGCTTGTCATCGGCTCCGTTCCTTACAAACAAGAAACCCTAGCCAAACTGTTGGAGCATCCTCTCAATTTCCTGGCTATGAATCCAAGAACGCTCGCAGACATCGAGAACGACATTCGCATGTTGGGCCGCATCGCCAACCGCTTGAACCAAGCCGAACGCCTCATCAGAAAAATGGGACAAGGATTCGCCGCCATCGCCAAAAGGACGCGCATGACCAAGAGAAAAATACGCGCTTACTGCGAGGCTTGGCCGAATCCACGCATCAGTTCCCCGCCCTGGGTTGCGGAACTCGTCTCAATCTGCGGCGGCGAAATGGTCTTGCCGCCCGGCCAGAAAGTAAGCGACGAACAAGTCGCGGAGTCGCGGCCTGATATAATCGTTCTCGCCTGGGCCGCCGTCGGCGCCAAATCCAAACCGCAAAGGTCCTACGAAATTACCGCTTGGAAGGACATCCCAGCCATCCGCAAGAAACACGTCTACGTTGTTCGCGACGAATGGCTCAACACTCCTGGTCCCCCGCTCGTCGCCGGGGCAAAAGAACTTTTCCGCATCTTCCAGAAAGTCGCAGCACAGGAAAGCACAAAATGAGAGTCGTTGTTGCCGCAGTCATCGAACGCAGCGATCGCCGCTTCCTCATCGGCCAACGCCGTCGCAACGACTCTTCGCCCCTCAAGTGGGAATTTCCTGGCGGCAAGGTAGAAGACGGCGAAGCGCACGAAGCCGCATTAGCACGTGAACTACGCGAGGAGCTGGGCGTCACCTTGCTTAAATGTGTCGAAATCGGACGCGCACATCACAAATACGCCGCCTCGCTCGACGAACTGGAAATCCGCTTTTACGCCGCGAGTATCAAGGACACTAAACTCACCCCCCAGACCTTCGAACAAGTCGCGTGGGTTCTCCCCAAAGAGCTGGGCAATTACGATTTCCTCGCCGCCAACTCTCAGCTTATCGCGCAACTCGCCACGGGACGCCTAAAGCCAGCCGAAATCCTGGAAGTAGCCGCGAAGCATCCCGCTCAAAAATAAAAAAGGCGAACCGTAGTTCGCCTTTTTCGAGCTTTCTAGCTTGCGCACACGTCCGTCATCCAAATCATGAAACGACAGGGTTCGATTTCTCCGGATTGATGCCCAATTCCTTCATCGCCTTATCGACCACCGCCCGCTCGATCTTTCCATCCGAATATAACTCGTGCAGAGTGGCCAGCGTGATGAACCGCGCATCGACCTCGAAGAAATCGCGAAGCGAAGCGCGCCCTTCGCTTCGTCCGAAACCGTCCGTGCCCAGCGAAGCCAGCCGCCGCGGCATCCATTTGCTGACCATGTTTGGCAATGTCTTTAAGTAATCGGAAGCGGCCACCAGCACGCCCGGCGCGTCCGCAAGGCATTCCGTAAGATAGGGCACGCGCGGCTTTTCGCCCGGATGCAAACGGTTCAATCGTTCCACTTCGTTCCCGTCGTTGTAAAGCGCCTTGTAACTCGTCACGCTCCAAACATCGGCCGCGACGCCGTATTTTGTTTCCAGGATTTCCTGCGCGCGAAGCACTTCGTTCAGGATCGCGCCGCTCCCGAAGAGTTGCGCGCGCAGCTTGGACTTCTTATTTTCCGAAGCCCGGTAGCGATACATCCCTTTCAAGATTCCTTCTTTGACGTCGCCCGGCATCGCCGGCATCGCATAGGGCTCGTTCATCACCGTGATGTAATAAAAAATGCTTTCGCCATCTTTATACATCCGGCGAATTCCATCCTGCAAAATCACCGCCATCTCATACGCAAACGCTGGATCATAGGCTCGCAAATTCGGCACGGAAAGCGCCAGAATGTGGCTGTTGCCATCCTGGTGCTGCAAGCCCTCACCCGAGAGCGTTGTCCGCCCCGAAGTCCCTCCCAGCAGAAAACCTCGCGTACGCATATCCGCGGCAGCCCAGATGAAATCTCCAATACGCTGCAATCCAAACATCGAGTAGTAGATAAAGAACGGAATTGTGTTTATGCCGTGCGTCGCATAAGCGGATCCCGCGGCGATAAACGACCCCATCGAGCCGGCTTCGGTGATGCCCTCCTCGAGAATCTGCCCGTCCTTCGCTTCCTTGTAATAAAGCAGCGTGTTGACATCCACGGGCTCATACTTTTGTCCAACGCTCGAATAAATCCCGACCGTCCGGAAGAGCGACTCCATGCCGAAGGTCCTCGCTTCGTCCGGCACGACCGGCACAATCAGCTTGCCGATTTCCGGATCCTTCAGCATTTTGCGCAGCATTCCGACAAATGCCATCGTCGTCGAAACTTCCCGGCCATCGCTGCCTTCGAAAAACTCCTTGAACAGCTCGTCATGGTCGGCAACCAGAGGTTTCGATCGCACGCTGCGCTTCGGCATATAGCCGCCCAGCGCTTCCCGCCGCGCGCGCAAATACTGAATCTCGATGCTGTCCTCCGCCGGCCGGTAGAACGGCACCTCGACGCAATCGTCGTCATTCAGTGGAATCCCAAATCGCGAGCGGAATTCGCGAAGTTCTTCCTCATTGAGCTTTTTCTGCTGGTGCGTGACGTTCTTCCCTTCGCCCGCTTCTCCAAGTCCGTAACCCTTGATGGTCCGCGCCAAAATAACCGTCGGCGAGCCTGTGTGCTCCGTCGCCGCCTTGTACGCGGCATAGACTTTCCGCGGATCATGCCCGCCCAGTCGCAAACGACGCAGCGCCTCATCGGGCAACGGCTCAACCAATTGCAGCAACCTCGGATCACTTCCAAAAAAATGTTCCCGCACATATGCGCCCGACGAAACCACCAGCTTTTGGTACTCGCCGTCCACCAATTCGCCCATCCGCTTCACGAGCAGCCCTTCCGTGTCGCGCTCCAGAATCGGATCCCACTCACTCCCCCACAAAACCTTGATCACGTTCCATCGCGCGCCGCGAAACGCCGATTCCAGCTCCTGAATAATCTGTCCATTCCCGCGTACCGGACCGTCCAACCGCTGCAAGTTGCAGTTCACCACAAAAATCAGATTGTCCAGCTTCTCCCGCGAAGCCAGCGTGATCGCACCGAGCGACTCCGGCTCGTCCGTTTCTCCATCACCCAAAAAGGCCCAAACCTTCGCGTCCGTCACCGGCTTCAACCCGCGATCCTCGAGATACCGGTTGAACCGCGCCTGATAAATCGCCATCAATGGGCTCAAGCCCATCGATACCGTTGGAAACTCCCAGAAATCCGGCATGAGCCAGGGATGTGGATACGACGACAGTCCTCCGCCCGGCTTCAGCTCCCGGCGAAAATTTTCCAACTGCTGCGGCGAAATCCGCCCTTCGAGAAACGCCCGCGCGTACATCCCCGGCGCCGCGTGTCCCTGAAAATAAACCGTGTCTCCCTCGAACTCCTCCGAACGCGCGCGAAAGAAATGATTGAATCCCACTTCATATAGCGTCGCCGCCGAAGCGTATGTCGAAATGTGCCCGCCGATGTTGTGCTCCACGCGGTTCGCGCGCACGACCATCGCCAGCGCGTTCCAGCGAATCAAGCTCTTGATCCTCCGCTCCAGTTCCTGGTCGCCAGGGAAAAGCGGCTCCAGCCGCGCGGGAATCGTGTTCGCGTAAGGCGTATTCGCGGAAAACGGAAGGTCAATCCCGGCAACCGTCGCGTGCGCGCGAAGCCGTTCGAGAATCTCCGCCGCCACTTCTGGCCCGCTCGATTCGAGCACGGAGTCCAGCGACTCCAGCCACTCTTGAATCTGCGTGTCTTCTAATCCGTGCGGTACGCTGATGGTTTCGCTTGGGATGTCAACGTGCGTGTAAGTCTCATTGTCCATAACTCAGGCTGGCCCCTCTTTTTTCAGATTCCGGCACGCTCATCCACGCGCCCTCTAAACCTATATCTACGATAAGAATAATAGAATACACCGCGCTGCGATTCTCTGCACGCTGCAGTCTTAACGAAATTCTTCTTTCGCCGAACCCAGGTTGCGGCCGCCATCGAGTACTAACGTCTGCCCCGTCATAAACTCCGCATGCACAAGGTACGAAACAGCATTGGCAATGTCGCTCGGCTTTCCCGTTCTTTGAAGCGGCGCTAGCCTGATAAAATCCGATTCCCATTCCGGCGGGTCACCCGGCATGGTGATCGTTCCCGGAGCAATCGCATTCACCCGCACTTCGGGCGCTAGCGCTTTCGCCAGCACTTTCGTCAGCATAACCACGCCGGCCTTCGAAATCGAATGCGGTATGTACCCCGGCCATCCCATCAGCCCCCCAGCATCCGCAAAATTCACGATGGTGCCATTCGTTCGCCGCAGCAGCGGCGCCGCCGCCTGCGCACAGAAAAATCCTGCCTTCAAATTCGTCTCCAGCGATGCGTCCCAAATTTCTTCGGTCGTAGAGATGATGCTCGCGGGCAGAAAGTTCGCAGCGCTGTTCACCAGCACGTCAAGCCGCCCAAACTGTTTTCCCGTTGCGTCAAACAGCCGCCGGATTTCGTTCACGTCCCTCAGATTCGCCTGCAGAGCCGCCGCGCGCCGCCCCAATGTTTCGATCTCCCGGCAAACGGCCTGCGCCTCCGTCGCGGAAGAATTGTAGTGAACGACAACGTCCGCGCCTTCCTCTGCCAATCGCAGAGCGACCGACCGCCCAAGCCGCTTCCCTGCGCCGGTGACCAACGCCACTTTCCCCGCCAGCGATCCCGCACGTTGTGCTGAGTTCTCCGCCATCACTATTCCGCCGCCCGAAACGTTATCACACCCTGCAATCGTCATGCTCCGCCAAGGCCGGCGTCAGGCAGTGCTATCATCGACCAGTCAAAAATGCGGAAGGAGATTCTGAATGAAACTCGACTTGCTCGCCATCGCCGCCCACCCCGATGACGTCGAGCTCACCTGCGGCGGCACGCTCCTGGAAATGGCCCATCGCGGTTACAAGACCGGCATCCTCGACCTCACCGCCGGCGAAATGGGCACCCGCGGCACTCCCGAAATCCGCGCCAAAGAAGCCGCCAAAGCCGCCAAGATTCTTCGCGTAAGCTGGCGCGGCACTCTCGGCGTCCCCGACTCCGATGTTCAACCCAGCCGCCAGCACAAACTCCGACTCGCCGCCGTCATCCGAGAACTTCGCCCTAAAACCGTCATCCTCCCCTACTGGGAAGCTCGCCATCCCGACCACTATCACGCTTCCACTCTCGGTTACGAAGGCTGCTTCCTCGCCGGCCTCAAGCAATTGCCAATCGACGGCGAACCCCACCGTCCCTTCAAAATTCTCTATTCCACAGCTTACGCGCCCGTCCGCCCCACATTCGTCGTCGACATCTCCTCGCATTTCGAGCAACGCCGCCGCGCTATCCTCGCCTACTCCTCACAATTTCATCCCCCGAAGGGCGAATCTCGCCGCCAATTCAAGAAGACAAACGTCTTCCTCGCCATCGATCGCCTCGAAGACGAAATGAACCAGCTTGCTCGCCACTACGGTGAAATGATTGGCGTTAAATACGGCGAACCCTTCCTGATCAAAGAGCTAATGCAAGTCCACGACATCGTCGCCATGGACGTACGCTCCATCTAAACTCTTGCCTCTTTATTTTCCAGGAATTCTGCAGGGTCTAAACCGAAGGTAGTCCAACTCCTTGCTACGCACTATCCACTAACCACTATCCACTTCCCTATCAAAAATTCTCTTCATCCTGCGCCGGCGAATACCCCGGAATTCCCGGGCCCTTGGGCGTATTCTCTGCCCGCAAGCGCGTCAGCGCCTCGTCCTCTGCCCCGGACTTCCTCAGCACCACAATCGTGCTTAACGCTTCGCTGTACACGCGCGTCACCAGGTACACATCGCCGGTGTCGTTCTTTCTCCAAAGCTGTCCAATCTGAATCTTCTTTATGCTCATCTCTCTGACATTGACTCTAGAGGCGACCGCGAAAGGTGTCAACCATTCTAATGCTGCATTTTGGACACATTTCGTCCTGCTTTTCATTTCGGCACACCTCCGAAGCCGCTTCTTTTCCTCCGCCATCGCCACCGCGCATGGATCCGTCTAGCTTCTTCCGTCCCCTATCGCCTAATGCCTGCCGAACAGGAAACCTTCCACCCTGACCCTACATCCTAGTGGTTAAGGCCGACAGCGCCATTGCACCTTGCCATTGCTTAAACGGGTGTATACTGACCGCACCGGGAGGTAAATGCCATGACACAATTTCCGAGATTAGCCCTGGGCTTTACAGTGGCAGGCCTCCTCATAGCAAGCGCCTCTCTCGCAGCGCCCCAATCTCAGCAATCCACGCAGTCTCCAGCGCCCGCACAAACGCAGCAACCGCCGGCCCAGACTACGTCGCCTCAGCAGCCCGCCTCATCTACGCAATCCGGCCAGAGCTCCACGCAACCGCAGACACAAACCCCCGCTCCTGCGCAGCCTGCCCCGCCTCAACCGGCTCCGCCTCAACCAGTTCCGCCTCAGCCTACGCCTGCGGCCCAATCGCAGACCCCTCAGGATCAGCCGATTCCTCAGAAGGACACCGTCACTCCCAAGAATTCCAAGGAAGACGTCAACGACATCGGCAGTCGCGACCTAGGCAAGGGCATCAACTTCTATTCTCTCGAGCGTGAAATCGGCCTCGGCAAACAGCTTGCCCAGGAAGTCGAACGCTCCTCCAAGATGATTGACGACCCCGTGGTCACCGAATACGTCAACCGCGTCGGCCAGAACCTCGTCCGCAATTCCGATGCTAAAGTTCCTTTCACCATCAAGGTCATCGACTCCGATGAAGTCAACGCTTTTGCTCTCCCCGGCGGCTTCTTTTACGTCAACAGCGGCCTAATTCTCCGTGCCCAGGAAGAGTCTGAACTCGCCGGCGTTATGGCCCACGAGATTTCTCACGTAGTTCTCCGTCATGGCACCAAGAACGCCACCAAGGGCGAAATCATGCAGCTTGCTACCATCCCGCTCATGCTGCTCGGGCCGGGCGGTTGGGCTGGATACGGCATTTATGAAGCCGCACAGTTGGCCATTCCCGTGACTTACCTGAAGTTCAGCCGCGATGCCGAGCGCCAGGCTGATTATTTTGGGTTGGAATACATGTATCACGCCGGCTACGACCCGAATTCCTATATCACTTTCTTTGAGCGCATTCAGGCCGACGAAAAGCGCCGTCCCGGCACCATTCCCAAAGTATTCTCGACGCACCCGCCGACCCCTGAGCGCATCGAGCTTGCCCAAAAGGAAATCGCGGATATTCTCCCCGCGCGTCCGGAATACATCGTCACTACTTCCGAATTTGATTCCGTTAAGGCCCGCCTCCGCAACATCATGTTCGTGCGCAAGGTTTCGGACAACGCTCCCGGCAAGCCAACTCTTCGGACAAAAACAGCGCAGTCCACCAAGCAGCCCACATCCACCGCCGATCCCAACGCCACTTCGAGTGATGGCACTGACGACGGCCGCCCCACACTAAAGCGTCGCCCCGACTGTCAACCGTAGTCGGCGCCGTTCAAATCTAATCTGCACGGACCAATTGCCTCGGACAAGAACGGGGGACGTCGAGTTGCCCGTTCAGTTTTGTGCGGGATAAGCCCCTGTCGGGATAAGCCGCTGTCATGTACATCTGCGCACGGCCGCAGTCCGCCTAGGTCGCGCAAAACGAATCGCCTCGCGCTCCTTCTCGGACCTCGCGGCACGATTACAAGCTATTCAGGAATGCAATCAGTTGCCTCTTCTCCTGATCCGTCAGGTTCATCTGGAACCGTTGGTTGTAGAAGTTCACCACTTCCGTCAGATCTTGGGCCGCGCCGTTATGAAAGTAGGGTGCGCGTGCCGCCAATCCTCGTAGAATGGGCCCTTTGATGCGGTTCACGTCCGAGCACTGCCCCGTCAAGAGCCCCTTGCCGGGATCGGTCGTGTAAATCACATATGGCGCACTGTTTTGCTCCGCCGCGGCGAAGGGGTTCGGGCATCCCGTGATTTCGTAAACCGGGACGCGGGGGACACTTAGCTGGGCAAGTCCGTTGGCGATTTGCGTATCTCGTTCCTGAGCCGCGTCGTGGCCAGTTCCAATGTCGAGCGGCAGCGCCACAGAATGGTTCCCGACGTTGGGCGTGTTGTGGCAAGTCGTGCAGGTCCCTTGAAACGAAGCAATGGGCACCGTGGTTCCCAGCTCCGCGGCAAGCGTGGGGTTGTCATTCAGTCCTCGCACGTTTGTGATCGTCACAGGGCGTGAGTTAAAAATCGTCTCTCCGGCAGCGATGTCCTCCCTCGCGGTCTCGAATCCTTGCTCTCTTTCGTTTTCAGTCTTCGAGTCTTCCCAGGAGGAAAACAGCGTAAAGGCGTTCGGATTGAACGCCGCCCCGGTGGGGTCCGCGCCGAGTGGGTCGTTAATCCCCGGATCGTAGTTTGTTGCTGCAACATTACGTGCCCCGCCGAGCGCTCCGTGATCGGTGAGCATCCCGGCGCGATTGTCCGCCAGTTGACCGCTGAGGAGTCCCATCTCGAATTCGGCGATCGCCGACTGCTGGGCATCGGTCGGCGGCTCGGCTGCCTGTGCGTGTCCGGTCGTCGCATCCATCGCCTGGTGCTTCAGATCGGTGAGCAGATTCGCTTGGAACGTATTCAAATTGTTCAGCGGCATGATCGTCTCGCGCCCGTCAAACATGACCGCGCTCAGAAATTTGAGATTCGTCGTCGGCAAAGGTCTGCGGTAAACCGAAACCGTGCGCACTCCTGTGGTCGGGTCTGTTGTCACCGCGCAACCGTACGGGTCCACCACCGCGCGGATCGTAAACTGTGTCTGCAACGGCAGCGCTATTCCGATGCGAAACACTCCGCTCTTCAGCAGCAAGCTGTGCGTTGAAGGGTCATTCGAACTCGTGTTTGGACAATTGGCCCCATCCACCGCCGCAAACAGTGGATCGTGCCCTCTCGTAAGTTGAAATCTCTCCTGGACGTTCTGCACGCTCAATCCCATCGCATTGCCTACGACGTGGCAGCTCGCACAACTTCTCCCATTCGTCCCGAGGCTCTGGAAAAACGGGGTGTTTTCAACGATTGCCCCATTGGTGTTATAGGTGGACATGACCCCGGTGGGATCGAGGAAAGGAAATAGGTTGGGAATTACCATCACGGCAGAGGCAACTGTAGCCAGGCATAGAACAACCCCTGCAACAGCCACCTTCTTGCCATGCAACTTCACATTCCATTCAATGCATCCAGGCATTCGCATAGGATCCTCCAGAATCTCGAAAAAAAAAGGCCTTCTCCGAACTTGGGCCGCTTCGCTTCCGTGGTAGCATTCTTCGCACGTGTATGGAGTCAGAGCAATGCAGGCTGGCTGGAAATCTAATTAAAAAAAGGTGAAGGCCTAACTCTTTCATTCCACAGAAGATCTTCACTTGCCGTGAACCCGAAACGGCATCAATATTGGGCACATTGTGTAATACTCTCGGTACCCGATGGAAAGGCCCCTGGTGGTTACCCGCTTTGGCCCCTACGAGCTGCGCCCCAGCTCCCGGGAGCTCTACAAGTTCGGGACAAAGGTGAAGCTCCGCCCTCAACCCTTCCACGTTTTGTCCCTATTGCTCGACCGTGCTGGCGAGCTCGTCACTCGCGAACAGCTCCGTCATCAGCTCTGGCCCTCGGATACCTTTGTGGACTTCGAGCACAGTCTGAACACGGCCATTAAGGAACTCCGAAGCGTTCTGAATGACTCCGCCACCGAATCTCGTTTTATTGAAACGCTTCCCAAACTTGGTTACCGTTTTATCTTCCCGGTTGAGCGTGACGCGCCGCCAGCGCAATCCAGCTCCGTCGCCGCGGCTGTCGAGTCCGGGACCAACTCGCAGCAAGCCTTGGCCGAACCTGCACCTGCCATCCCCGCCGTTCGCGCGCGAAGATGGACTTGGCTCTCCCTCGCCGCTGCCGCGGTTATGCTGCTCGGACTATTCGTAGTTGGCATGCGCATGGGTTTTTTTCGTCATTCCGCCAGCGGCGCTGCTTCCGCTGCTCTCAAACCTCGTCCCTCGATTGCCGTTCTTGGTTTCAAAAACCTATCCCTCAAACCCGGTGAAGACTGGATGTCCACCGCCATGTCGGAAATGCTGGGCGCGGAGCTCGCCTCCGGCCGGCAAATCCGCGTGATTCCCAGCGAAAATATCGCTCGCATGAAACTGGATTTGACTCTTGCCCCTACGGATACCTACGGCCAGGAAACGCTCGCCAAGATTCACAATCATCTCGGCACCGATATGGTGGCCACCGGCTCCTACCTCGCGCTTCCTGATGGCTCAAGCTCCAAACTCAGAATCGTGCTGCAAGTCCAGGACACGCGCACCGGAGAAACCATCGCGGCGATTACCGAGGACGGAACCGAGTCGGACCTTCCCCAGCTCATCTCCGCCGGCGGGGACAATTTGCGCCGTACTCTGGGCATTGGCTCTCTGTCTGCTTCCGCCACACGCGAAGTACGCGCTTCCTTCCCCGCCAATTCCGAAGCCGAACGCTTCTACGCCGAAGGCCTAGCCAAACTTCAAGCGTTCGACTCGCTCGCGGCCAAAGAATTTTTCGAAAAGGCCATCACGGCGGATCCCAACCACGCGCTCTCTCACTCGGCGCTTGCCGACACGTGGTCGCGGCTCGGCTACGATCTCAACGCCCAGGCGGAAGCCAAGAAAGCCCTCGAGCTCTCCTCCAATCTCTCGCGTGAGGATAAGCTTTCCATCGAGGGCCGCTTTCGCGAGCTCACCCATGACCGTGATGGGGCCGCCGAGGTTTATCTCACTCTCCACAATTTTTTCCCCGACAACCTCGACTATGGCCTGCGTTTCGCGGACGCACAATACCACGCGAATCATGCCAAAGATGCGCTCGACACCATTGCTGCTCTGCGGAGGCTTCCTGCTCCGGTTGGCTCCGATCCTCGCATCGATCTAATGGAATACTCGGTTGCCGAGCGCCTCGGCGACATGAAGCGCAGCCAGAAAGCGGCGGCATCCGCCATTTCTCGCGCCCGAGCCCTGGGTAGCGGACTCCTCTTAGCCAAAGGCCTGACCGCTGAATCCTGGGCTTGGTCGAACCTCGGTGAACTCGATAAAGCCATCGACGACCAATCCCAAGCTCGCGATCTCTATTCCGCCGCTGGTGACAGTTATGAAGCTGCCGTAGCTGCCAACGGCATTGGCCTGTTCCAAAGAAACAAGGGAGATTTGATCGAGTCCCGGAAGTCACTCGAAGCTGCCCTTGCCGAGTTCCGCCGTTCGGGCGCGCAATGGGACATCGCCTCGTGCTCAAACCATCTCGGCGAACTCTCTCAGGAGACGGGCGATCTGGATCAGGCCAGATCCCATCTGGAAGAGGCCCTTCAAATTCAGCGCTCGCTGCACGACCAACGTGGTGTCGCTGCCGACCTCGATAATTTGGGCAACGTTGAGCTAAGTGCCGGCCGACTGTCCGCAGCGAGAAAGATGAAAGAGGAAAGCCTCGGGGATTTTCGTGAAGTCGGAGACAAGCGTGGTGAATCCATAACGCTGAACAATTTGGGGGAGGTCCTTTATCAGCAAGGCGAACTGGCCACCGCAAGAGATACGTATTCGCAGGCCATGGCCATCGAGAAAGCCCTCTCGCGCAAATCCGGGCTCGCCTACTCGCTCGTCGGCCTCGCGGAAGTCCAGACCGCTCAGGATCAGCTCAATGACGCCCTCGCATCCATGCAAGAATCCATGACCCTGCGCGAACAAACAAAGGAAGAAGTTCACTCCGCCGAGGGCGACGTCCAGCTCGCCATCATCGCTGTCGACCAAGGCAAGCCCGCTGACGCTGAATCCTTCGCGCGAAAAGCCGTCGCCATTTTCGAGCAGCACAAATCTCCCAGCTCTACTTCCATCGCCGATTCCGTGCTTGCGCGTTCCCTTGTCGCACAAGGAAAACTCGCCGACGCCCGCGCCGCCGCCGATCGTGCCGCCACGCTCGCCCAACAAGGCGACGATCATATGATCCGCGTGACCGCCGGTTTCGCCGAAACCGCGGTCGATCTTCGCACCGGCAAAACGGCTGAAGCGGAACGCAACCTGACCGTTCTCGACTCTCAGGCTAAAGTGGAAGGTTACGCGGTCTTCGAACTTGAAGCTCGCCTTCTCCTCGCGAAAGCCGAACTCCAATCCGGCGATTCCGCCGCGGCCCGCTCTCATCTCGAAAAATTACAATCCGACGCCCGCGCCAAAGGTTTCTTCTTAATCGCCCGTCAAGCGTCCAAATCGCTTCCCTCCCCTCACTAAGCCCTCCACGCCTCGCAAACGCATTCTGCCTTCCCTCCGCGCGCTACTCCACGATGACTTCCATTAATGGTATGCTCCCGCCAAGGAGTCCCCATGCCTCAACCTTCCAGTCCTGCTCCAGCGTTTCCCTTGCGCAGCCATCGCTCCGCCATGCTCATCATTCACGGTATTGGCGAGCAGGACCCCTACGAAACTCTCGACAGTTTCGCCCGCGGTCTCTTCTCCTATCTACGCGATCGCGCAAGTCTAAATCCCGTTCTCTCCCCTCTCACCGTCGCTCTAAAGGACTGGACGCAAGCCGGCGTGCGCATCACCGTTAATCCCGGCCAAGGCCCCGCTCTCGAAGGCCGCCTCGATCTATTCGAATATTATTGGGCCCCTGACACCGAGGACAAACTCAGCTGGAAAGACACTCTGAACTGGCTCGTGCAAACTGACCTCACGCCTCTCCGTTATTTCGCCGACAATCTTCAAGAAATGATGTCCGCCCGCGGCCAATCCTTCGGATCCGCGCTCGCCTATTCCATCAAACTTTGCGCCCGCGAAATTCTCCGCGTCCTGCTTTTGTACATCCCCTTGGCCATCGCTTGTCTTCGCCTGCTCACTTGGCTATCTCATCCGCGCAGTGTCTGGACTTCCCTGCAACCGATTGCCTCTGCCCTTCACCAATACTCCTTTTGGCCCAAGCCGCTGGCTCTCGTCTTCTACGCGGCCTGCGTTCTCATGCTCTGGTTTATGCTTCAGTCCCTTTCCGCTTATTTGAAGAGCGGCTCGCAGTCCATCCAACAGCAAGCAGGAGCGGTCTGGCTCGTTTTCGCTTTTCTCGCTGCTGTTTTTTTCTTTTTGCTGGGCTACGCAGTTTCCGTCCATTGGTCTATCGATCTTCGTCCGCTTGCCGCGGCAATTTTCGCGAAGCGGGTAATTTCTGCCTGGCTGGCGCTCGCCATCGCTGCCTTTTGCTATTACGTCCTCACCGCCTACGTCGCCGACGTCGCCGTCTATGTGGCCGCCGACGCCAAATCCAAAAACTACGCCGCTCGCACCTCCATCCTTCAAGGCTCGTCCGCTGCTCTCGCACGGCTCCTCGCCGATGATCAGTACGATCGCGTCATTCTCGCCGGCCATTCCCTCGGCAGCGTCATCGCCTACGACACCCTCAACGAATTGCTCGCTCAATGCAACGGCGCTCCAGGCCCCCTCGACGATCGCCCCGGTCTTCCGTTGCAATTGCCCCAACTCCAGAAGCTCGCCGGCCTGCTCACCTTCGGCTCGCCGCTCGACAAAATTTATTATTTCTTCCGCCAGCATGTGAAAGACGACCAAGCCATCCGCGCGCAGATCCTCTCCATGCTCTATTCTTTCCGCAAAACTCCTTCCGGCCGCGATTACACTCCTTTCGAGTTCGACTACCGATTCAGTCAGCTCGATCAACTCGTCTGGCTTAACGCATACGCTCACATGGATCCCGTCAGCGCCCGCCTGAAATTTTACGAACTCGACGACGCCAACCAGCAATCTTTCCCCTACCGTGTCCCCGGTCTAGCCCACCTAAGTTACTGGGGCGACCCAAATTTCTACGCCTTCTTCGCTCCCAAACTTCTCTAACCGCGCATCCCCTGCGCGCACTGCTTCCCCGTGCGGGCACAACACGTTGTGCCCGTCTTCGCCTTTATCTCCTGGCACCAGCTGAAACCACTCCAGGGCTGACGACCAAACAAACGGCCACCGCCTAGCTTTCAAACACTCTGGCTTTTTGCAAAAAATGAATCGCAAACGGGCCAGCGAGCAGATATAAGCGCTGAGGAAAACGCAAAAAAGCCCCAACGTGAGAGTCGCGTCGGGGCTTTCGGCGAAAATCAGAAAGCTGCGTGATTAGTGTTTGCCCTTCGTTACGTGGCCACGTCCATCCCGCTCTTCGTTTCCTTTAAAGTGGGCGCTGTCGACGCGCTTTGCCGGCTCGGCTTTCTCGCCGCGTTCTGGCAACTTGCCCTTGTAGCCGCGGTGGGCATCGAAATGATTATCCACCTTGCCTCGGAAGTTGTCTGGACCATGAAACCACGGACCGACTCCAATAAAGACGCCTTCATTAAACCACTCTGGACCGTAGTAGCCGGCCGGAGCACACTCATAGGGCGCAACGTCGTAGTAACCGTAGGGGCAATCAGGGGCTACCCCAACCTCCACGGCGACTTGAGCGTTTGCTGCCGGGGCCGTTGCCGTGAAAAAGAATCCGGCAAGTCCTGCTAAAACCAGAAATGAAAATGCGCGCATGAATTTACCTCGCTATCGTTAGTTTGTACTTCTTTGAACAGCGACCTCTTTCAAGATCGGTAGCATTCGATTAGGCTAAGCCCCTGTTGCGCGATGCTCTATCCGGTCGATACTGTACAAAAGTCAGGGATTAACTGTAGAGGTTCGAGCCTGGAAAGGATGAGGTATATCCGTTGACTGCGCTCAGTTCGCCTAAGCGCTTGGCATGTGAGTCGACTCTAAAAGGAGGCCGGTGAAAATAGGGGCCGGCACTGCTCGCGAGCACCGCCCGATTAGGATGCCTCTCCTACCTCCGGCTTTACACCGAATTACATCTCCAATGACCGCCCGTCCAAAAAATAAGCAGAAGCCCAACGATTTCGCCGCCGAAGAGAACGGCATCCGCCCCACCTGCAATCATCTCTGGTACGTCCATTTCGCGCCGAAAGGATGCGTTTTTTATAGCAAGCCGAGTCCGATCTTCAGGGACAGGAAGCAAAACGGGAAGCATTGTAGATGTAAACGTGGATCCACCGAGTAAGGGCGCATAGAATCCGGCTGATATGGTTTGAGCATATCGAGTATGTCATTGACTTGTTTGAACGTGAGATTCCTGATTGCTGTGGCGAAGGAACGCGTCTTCGAGAAATACGGAATCCGGCCGGAAGAAGAAATTCAGTTGGTTTGAACTCCTTCACTTATCACAAGGTTGCGGTGTTTGAGACAAATAAGGCGCATTCCCTCCTCGCTCTTCACAGGCTCGCCAGCCACGTTGAGAAGTTGAGCCAAACATTCGTGCTGCCGATGATCATAAATACGGGGAGGGACGACAAAAGCGCCAGTCCACCCCAAGCGAATCCGGGATGCAAACGACGGTGTTTGATGGTGTCGTACACGATGCACACAATCGGAGTGATTTCGGTAAAGCCGACCATTTCCCACAGGCCGCCTGCATGAAGGAAATGTAGAGGAATGCGTTCGAGAAGGCGTCCGACTCCCGGAAGAAGGAGACCGCACGAAGCGAGAACCATCAAGCGCTTGTGGATATCGCCGTGGCGACGAAAATAAAGGGCCGCAGCAACGAGAAGAGCGAAGGTCAAGCTGCTACCCAAATCCAGAGCGAATGGGCGAAGGTCATTCGCCAACAACGAAGCCGGGTTCGCCAGATAGCTTCGCCGCAACGCATGAATTGAAACTCCCATAGCCATGCATGCGCCGAGAGGAGCCAGGAACGCACCGAAAATGCCAAGGCGCTGGTGGAGATCGACGCGATGACGCGCCACGAGGCGTGCCTGCACGAAAAACAACACAAACCACACAGTAAAAATCAATCCGTGGAGATGCAAATAAAACGGAAGCGGACGAGTTCCGAACAGAACCTTCAAATAGAAGGTGCGCGCAAAACCGATAAAGACAATCAGGAAAGTGCCGACGGCCACCCATGTATAGAAAGAGATTGTCGGAGTCTTACGCTGCTGACTGTCTAAATGAGCAGGGGGGCGCCTCAGGGATTCCCGGGTGTCAGCAACGGCCATAGGCCTCTCTAATCATCAACCAGAATTTCCTTTTTGGCTTTGAAAGCAGCGCCATAGTACACCCGCCTCGCTTATTCGCGTACTGTAAAGCGATTTTCATCGGAAGCACTCCCGACGGCGAGCGGGTGGGCGACTCTTAACGCGTTGAGATGATTTTGACTTTGTTTTTTCCCGGGGCAGCCTTCCCTTTGCGGTCTTTTTTTGCAAAGGGTGGGCCACATCAGCCCTGACTCATCCTTCGCATAGAACGAAAAACTGCTCCACGCCCACTCTTTCGGATCCTTCACCAATCTCTCCATCACCGGATTCACGTGCATGCAATGCAGTTTTTCTTTCCTCTTCGCATCGCTCCACACACTAATGCCCCACCCGCCCGCGCCGGCGTGGTAAACGGAAAAGTGAAGCGCTGCTTCAAATGTCCGGTTACGACTTACAAGGCCCAGGGACGAAGTCGTCCGAACTATTAGTTAATTCCTCATTTTTTTGGCCGCCCGATTATTGCAGCTTAGCGTATTCGGATTTGGCTTCCTTCAGGATGGGGATGTCGGGGTCGGCGTCTTTCCAGAGCGCGAGGAAATCTTTGTAGGCGGCGAGCGCTCGGACGCGGGCGGCGTCGGCATCCGCGCCCTGCGAGGTTTTCGCCTGCAAGCGCGTTGGCACGAGCCACTCCCAGACGCGCCAGCGCTCCGGTCCAGCAATTCCACACGATTCCGCTATGGTCGAGAATCTTTTGAAACTCGGCAGCGGCAGCACTGCCTTGTCCGGCTGCCAAGTAGGCTTCTCCGCGTATGTACACGTGATAGAGACCGGAAAAATTGTTGAGGAACTGGATTAATCCCAGCTCAACAGGCGAAGCAGCATCTAACGCGGTCAAGGCAGAATCCGGATTCTTCTTGTTCAGCGCCAGTTGCGCCTGGATAGCCGGTAGCCAGAGCGATTGCATCTGCGTGTCCAACGGGAAACGTTTCGCTAAGTCTCGGGCCATGGACTCGGCTCGCGCCGTGTCGCCCGCCATGGCAAACGCAAGTGCGGCCTCGGCCGCAACGCCCTGACTGGCGGGTGCAAGCTTCAAAGCCTCGCTCGCTGACTCTCGTGCCTTCGCAGAATAGCCGAAGGCAGCTTCGCGCAGAGCGGCATTTTCCTGCCAGATCGCCCCATTTTCCTTGCTATCCGCCTGGATGGCTGAGTCCACGGAACGCTTGGTCAGCTCGCGCGCTTTGCCGAGGTGACCCGCATAGGCCTCCGTGTCGGATGCGAGCGCCAGCCCAAAGTTCTCTTCGGGCTTGCCCGCAAACCACTCTTGCTGTTCTGCCATCGCGGCTGAGTCTGGCCCAAGAAAGGCAAGGGCGTACAGGAGTTGTGGAGTAAGAAATTATACAGCTTTCGCGCCTGCGCCTCGTGGGTGATCTGACGAGTCTCGTCAAAACGTTGCGAGGCAAGAGCAAAGTTGCCGAGATTGACGTAATTTGCCACCCAATCCGGTGCCAGGCGCAAGCTTTGTTTCGTAATCTCGATGGCTTTCTCATACTGACCTAGTTCGGCGTATACAATGCCCAAATTGCCGTAGCCTCCGACTTCTCTCGGGTAACTCTCAATTTCCTCTTGATACGTCTCTACCGCTTTATACAGTTCTCCAGTTACATACGAATAGTAGCTAGCGGTGATCGCCAGCTTTTCCCGCTCGCTGGCATGTTCCCGCAATTGGAATGCCTTGGTGTAGTACTCACTCGCCCGCCCTAGCTCGCTGAGACTGAAGTAGTCGCTGCCCAGCGCCGAATAGCCCGAGGCAAAATTCGGATCAATTTCGATGGCTCGTCGATGGTAAGGCAGGGCTGCGGCGATGCCCTTCTCGTCATGGGCCTTTTGTCCAAGGCTGTACGCTTGCAAAGCTTCGAGCGAAGCTGTAGTGGCCTGTTCGAGCGGGACATCCAACTTCTGCACCGTAGCCAGCGATTCACCCAGTTCGCCGCGCATCTTCGAAGCCGCCCGCCCCAGCGTGTCCAGCACCTTTTCCTTGGACGCCGCCGTCACCTGCTCCTCGGCCAGCGTGTCTCCGCTGCGGCAATTCACGGCCTTTAACCCAAGTACGTATTCGCTGCCCAGACTGCCAATCGTTCCGGCAATGTAGGCTTTGCTGCCCGCCCGCTGGCAAAGGTCGCGGGCCACTTCGGGCGTGAGCTTCGTGTCCGCTGAACGGGTCATCAACTTCAAATTCTTGGTCACGTCGCTGGCGGGGAGCACATTCAAGAAAGGCGATTGCCGCAGAGAAACATCAAGCGCCGTCTTGAGCGTGTCGTCGAATACCGGATCGCCCGTGCTGTTGGCGAAATCGGCGAGAACGATGGTGTCTTTCTCGGTAAGCATGTGCGCTTGTGCGCGGCGCACAAAGTAAAGCCACCCGCCCACGGCTAGACCAATGACCACTACTGCAATCGCAGGAACGGCAATCTTCCGGAGTTTCCTACTCGCTGCGGGAACTTCGCTGACCTTCACACGACTCGATGACGAAGGCATGGCACTCGCGGAACCGGAGGTTGTCGATCGCTGCTTCGATACAACTTGCGAACCGGCATCCTGCGCCACAGACGCCGTTCCCGAATGGGCAGCTGACACTCGGCCCGTATCGGAATCGTGTTGCAGCCGTTGCAACTCAGCGCGCATATCCGAGGCATGCTGATAACGCAGGTCCCGATCTTTCTCCAGCGCGCGATGGATGATGTGCTCGAGTCCGGCTGGAATTTCGGGGTTCAGCCGCGCCGGAGCGATGGGTGCGCGATTCAGAATGGCGTCGAACATTTCTGCGGAAGTGTTCCCCGAAAAGGTTTGTTTCCCCGTCGTCATTTCATAGAGCACCAAACCGAAAGAAAAAATGTCCGTGCGGCCATCCAGTTCTTTTCCCCGCGCCTGCTCCGGCGACATATAGGCTATCGTTCCCATAACGGCGCCCGGCGTACTCAACTGCGTCGCTTCCTGCATCCACGTCGCATCGCCATCGGTCCCGGACTTTGCTTGCAGCTTCGCCAAACCGAAATCCAAAATCTTTGCATGCCCGCGCTTGGTCACGAAAATGTTGGCCGGCTTGATGTCGCGGTGGACGATGCCTTCAGCATGCGCGGCATCGAGCGCGTCGGCGATCTCAATAGCCAGTGACGCCGCCGTCTCGATCTCCATCGGCTGCCCGTCGATGCGCCGCTGCAGCGTCAGCCCATCCAGAAATTCCATCGCGATGAACGAGCGGCCACCTTCTTCGGCAATTTCGTAGATGGTGCAAATATTGGGGTGGTTTAGCGCGGAAGCAGCGCGCGCCTCGCGGCGGAAGCGTTCCAGCGCTTGCGGATCTTTGGCGACATCGTCGGGGAGGAATTTCAGCGCGACAAAGCGGCCGAGCGAAGTGTCCTCGGCCTTGTAGACGACACCCATGCCTCCGCCACCGAGCTTTTCGATAACGCGATAATGGGAGATGGTCTGCCCGATCGGAGAGGAGGAGTCCGTCATGAGGCGCTCATGTTAGGTTGGGGGCTCGGGTAAGTCATCGAAAGTGGGCCGTTCTGTTGCGTTTACTGCGCTGTTGCGTTTGAGTCACGGAGCAAGACAACGTCGGATTCGGTTTGGAAGCGGAGCATGCCGATGGATTTGCCGTCCGGGGACCAATGATAGACGGCAATCAACTCTGCCGGAAAATTCGTGAGCTGGCGACCTGGTGAACCATCGAGTGGTTGCAGCCAGAGATTTTCCACGCCGTTCCCTCGAATCGCATAAACGAATGCTTTGCCATCCGGCGTGAAGGTCAGACCACCGCGGAGGCGTGGATCCGGATCGAGAAGCCGCGCCTGGGGCTGTGGGCCAGAGTCGAGAGGAACCATCGCTATTCTCTGCCCGCTTGCGGTTGAACCGGCCGAGGGGGTCAGCGAGATCACAAATGCGAGGTATTTGCCGTCAGGAGAAATCGCGACGCGTGTATCGGCGGCAATCGCGTGCGGAACCACGGTACCGGGAACGACGACCGGCTTGCTCGACCCGTCAATGGGAACGCGCAGAAAGTCGTCTGAATTGCGATCGCTGTAATACGCCGACTTCGAATCGGGCGAACACACGGGGCTGGCATCATACTTGCCAAAGGAAAGTTGTTTCGTGTCGCCGCCGTTCGCGTCCGTACGCCAGACGTTTATGTTAGTGCCACCGCCCTGGCCGATCCAACTAAAGACGATGCTGCGCCCATCCGCGCAGGGATTCACTCCGAAGATCCCCACGTTGCTCAGGAGAACCGTCTTGTTGCTTCCGTCCGGGGATATGCGCATGAGGTCGTTCAGTCCGGCGAGATAGAACCCGCCTGCTTCTGCCCAAGCGAAACCGCCGAAGTCCTTCTCGTTAGGGAGCGCGGGACTCGGAGGGCTGGCGCCCGTGCCCGTGGCGGGGAACACGTAAAAGCTCCTCTGAGTTCGCTGTTGAATGGTGGCCAAGGTTTTCGCGTCGGCTGACAGCGTCAACGAGCGGTAATTGTTCGTGTCTTTCGTAACGGCGTGGAATTGCCCGCCCGGATATGAAATAAAGCCGATCTGATTTCGTGAGTAGTGCGTGGACGGATCCTGATAAATCGCGAGTAAGCCCTGTCCGCTGGAGAGCCAGAGTGTTCGGTCGAGTAGTTTATCCGTGAAAGAGGCGATGGCTTTGGACTGGCCGGACGCGACATCGAACAGTCTAATTGCGCTGAGTTGACCTTCCAATTGATATTGGACTTCGGCGACTTGATTGCTATTTGGAAGCCAAGTGACGAAACGCGATGCTTCCGTGGTGGACCCTCTAGCAAACACCTTCTCATCGGAGCCGTCGACGTTCGCGGTCAGCAATTGAGACTTTCCGACCTCCGGATCGTTGTCGCGGATGAACGCGAAGCGTTTTCCGTCGGGTGAGAATGAAACCCCGGAATCAATGTCGCGAATGATGATTTGAGGAGCGCCGCCCAGGACTGGTGCGCGGAACAGGTCACGAACGGACAGAACCGCAGCCTCGGCTTTGATGAAATAGATGTAATTTCCATCTGGAGAAAAATCGAGATCGGTGTAGAGAGTGTCGGCGGGCGCGATGATTTGCGTGTCGCTGTTGGTGGGCACGTTGCGCAACCAGAGGCTGGCCTTTCCGGCATCGTCCAGTTCACTGAGGATGTATTTGCCGTCGGGGGAAATCGCGGCGCGGGCGGATTTGCCGTTGTTGGTGATTTGCGAAATCGCGAAATTCTGGAACGGGGGCGCGCTCTTTCCGGCGAGGAGCGAATAGATGCCATAGCCTGCGGCGGCCAGTACGATGAGCGCAATGACAGTCGCCGCCGTGAGCCCCAGTTTATGAGACTTCGCAACTTGGACCACGGAACTGCTGGAGATATGCGCTGCTCCGCTCTCTGCCCGAATCTCAGACATGCGGGCAGAAGAATTGGCATCGGCACGAGCGGATGACAACGCCGCCCGGGACGCGAGGCCACTCCCTTCGCCCGCGCGGAGATCGTCCGAGGGCTGCGCGACGAATAGCGCGGAATGGCCCGAGTCCGAATCGCGTTTCAGCCGCCGCAAGTCTGTGCGCATGTCCGCCGCCGATTGGTAGCGGAGCTTTTGGTCTTTCTCCAGCGCCTTGCTGATGATGTCTTCCAGTTTCGAAGGAACCTGCGGGTTCAACCGCACGGGAGCGACTGGCGTGCGATTCAGAATGGCCTCGAATATCAGCCCGGATGTGTCGCCGCGGAACGGCAACGCGCCCGTCGCCATCTCATACAGCACCGCACCGAAGGAAAACAAATCGGTGCGCGCATCGAGCTCTTTGCCGCTCACTTGCTCCGGCGACATATATGCCACCGTCCCCAGAGCCGAACCCGGGCTTGTGAGATGTTCCGGCAAATCCTGCGTCGGGCCTGTCGCCTCCACCCCTTCTGGATTCCCCGAAACTTTCGCTAGACCAAAGTCCAGCACTTTGGCCAGTCCTCGCGTGGTGACGAAAATATTTCCCGGCTTGATATCGCGATGAATGATGCCCTTCGCGTGCGCCGCATCCAACGCGTCCGCGATTTCGATTCCGAGCGTCAGCAAGAGTTCCTGCGACATCGCGCGCCCGTCGATGTGATGCTTCAGCGTTACGCCTTCGAGAAATTCCATAGCGATGAACGAATGCCCGTCCTGTTCGCCGATATCATGGATGGTGCAAATGTTGGGATGATTCAGCGCGGAAGCGGCTTGCGCTTCGCGTTGAAAGCGCGCCAGCGCGTGAGGATCGCGCGCCACTTCGGGAGGAAGGAACTTCAGGGCTACAAATCGGTGCAGCCGCGTGTCCTCAGCTTTGTAGACTACGCCCATGCCGCCGCCGCCCAGCTTCTCGACGATGCGGTAATGCGAAATGGTTTGGCCGATGAGCGAGTCGGTGGCAGGCACGTGCAGCACATCTTAGGGCGGGCAAGGAATCAAGTCAACGAACTGTTGTCATCTGTCGCTGCAAAGTGAGAATGTCCGGTTTGTGCAAAGTAGAAATGTCCGGTTTCATGGGTGGCTGGAGGGCGGCATGGAAACGGAGCGCATGGCCTTGAGCCAACGAGAACGGGACCGATTGAAAGTGTTGCACGAGGTAAAGCAGAAGCATCTTTCGCAGGTAGGAGCAGCGAAGCGGCTGAAAGTAACTGACCGGCAAGTGCGGCGAATGCTGCTTCGAATTCGCGAGCGCGGGGATGCTGCCTTAGTTCACGGCCTACGAGGCCGGCCGTCGAACCGCAAGCTGGCAGCGCGGTTCGCGCAGAAGATTTTGGCGCCGCTACGGCAACGTTATGCCGACTTCGGACCCACGCTGGCCGCCGAACACCTGGCCCAGGAGGGTTTTCCGGTGAGCCAGGAGACGCTGAGGAAATGGATGACCAAGGCGGGCGGGTGGGGCATCCTAAATTCGCCGAAACGATTTTGGATTTGTCTTCGCTTGCGGGGGTGCCGCATCCCTTGTGATTTTCAAGGGTGCGGGTTTTGACCGTTCCCCTCCGTCTCAACCCCAACTGACTTCCCGCAACCCACTGCCCCATAACGACTTATGATTATTACTTGACAATAGACTGGCAAGTGTTATAATCAGTACTGTTCCATCGCGGAGGAGAAAGGAGTCACCGCCTTGCCTCCGCTACCCGTCCGCCTCTTTCACCTCTCCAACCATCGAAACTCCCTCCCGCTTCTCGCCTGTTCCCCTGCTTCTGGCCCCGAGTACCGGTCGCCCCTAGCCACTAGTCACACACCACTAACCACCGCCTTTCTAAGTCCTTTGTTCGTCGCTCTTACAAACTACCGGCAACTCACTGATAATCCAACTATTTTAAGTCCTTTCCCTGCCACTCTTACGCGCCGCGTCAAGGTTAACCCCTTTGTCTGCAACTCTTACAAAAAACATCCGGGGGACGTGGCTCCCTCTTTCAAGCGCCAGATTCTCGATTTTCCGCCTGGCCCTCGCCGTGTACAGTCCGAATTTCGAGTTTCCATTTTTGTCATCCGGTTTACGCTCGACACTCATCACTCGCCGCCCGTCACTATCCCCCTTACAATCAACACTTGCACATCGTATTCAAAACAAACAACTTTATCCCTCTTTAGAATCAACGTTTACAAAAAACCGAGGTGGAGGCATCATTATTGTTAACCAGAAAGTGGAACAGGCAAACTCCTCTCCATAGCACGATTTGGCGCTATGCATCGTGGCTGTCCTCCTGGCCTCCGCAACCACTCGAGAGCAAAGCGTTAGCCGTTCAATGCCAAACCATTTTTAGGAATCTTACAAGGCGGGACGATCAACCCATTCACGGCACGCAATTAAATCTAAAACCGGCGGCGGTCGTCGGGGGCAGCGGCGATGCCGAGGCGGCGAAGCTCGTCGGCGTAATATTTGCGGTAGAGAACGTTCCACTCCTCGGTGTCTTCGAGGATCTCTTTTTTCTGCGAGGTGATTTTCTTGCGGACTTCGAGATCCGCCTTCTCTTCTTCGTGAAGAGTCGCCGTCAATATCTGCACCACTTCACGGCGAATCGTATCGCGGTCCTCGACGAATTCCACGTCGTCGCTGGAAACGAGCACGTCCGTGATCTGATGGGAAAGTCGCACAATTTTTTCGCGGCTCAGTCGCATTCCGGGCTACCTCAAGACCAGTTTGCGGTCGCGCGCCAGCTGCGCTTTCACCTTCTTGTACATCTCCTGGTACGAGACGTTGGTGCGCCGCATTTCTTCCTGATGGTCCGTCAGGATTTGGCGTACTTCTTCGTTCAATCGATCCTCGACGGTAACTTCTTCCATCATGCGTTGCCGCAGCCGCTGCGCCACGGGCTCCGCCGCCTTCGTCTCGATCATCTTCCCTTCTACCAGCCGTTTCACCACTTCCGTGGCCATGTATCCGACGTAATCCCGTGCGATCAGCATCCCAGAGTGCGTCCTTTGTATGTAAGCAAGAGAAAGAGTTTACTGGCTGCACCAAAAAAGCGCAAGGAAGAGCACATCGAACAGAGCTTCAGTGCTGAAGGATTGCAGT
>CAVPWC010000001.1:0-100194 GCA_963709315.1 uncultured Acidobacteriota bacterium | reverse complement strand
TTTTTCATGCGGAAATCTCTCCCCCCGCCAACTCCCGTCAACCAAGCATATCTGACCACGCCGGGTGACAAAGCGTTAGCACTTGTTTTTGACTTTGAGCCTGCCGCACTCTTCGGCATCGAAGGTCTGTGTTTTGACTCTTCCTCACACTCCCCTGGTCTCATCCATCTACCTAAATCTCAATGGGTGCTCCAGCCTTTCCATTTCGAACGGCGAGCTTTTGCGAACTTCACAGACCAACATTGGAACCGGATAAATCCCGAGCTCGTCCCAGCCAAATCCGCAAAAGCCCTTGCGGCATTAGCGCATTACTTGTAAAACTCGTTCTTGCCGTATGGTTCGAATGAAGAACTCTGGCTTTGGGTCGCGCTTACGCATGATCCCGCGAGCCTGTCGTGCCAATCCCACACAGTCCCTGGCCCTACTACTCTTGGGTTTTCTCGCGCTTCTCGCCACCGTTTCTTTCGGACAAGATCCATCGCTGAGCCCCGTCAGTGCCAATAGGATTGCCCAGGCTTCTGCTCTCGGGCTGCCGAGCGGGTCCAGCGGGTCAAATCGCTGTGTTTTCTGCCATCCTGCTGAGGTTGCTGGATACGCGCGCTCGGCGATGGCTCATTCTTTGCGCCCCGCCGGTCGTGAACCAGAGGGCACCGTCAACGCCCACGGCTCGAAAATCACCATGCATTCTTCCTCGACGGGTTCTTGGCAACGCTGGGTGAATAAGGGCGAGGCGATGGACTTTCGTATCGCCTACGTCATTGGCTCCGGGGCTCATGCCGACGGTTATCTCGTGGACATCCTCGGGCACCTCTTCCAATCTCCCGTTGCCTTCTACACCAGCCGCCAATCCTACGATCTGGCGCCTGGTTACGAAAATCTCGCCGACCCCGATTTCTCGCGCCCGGTCGTCGAAGAGTGCGTTCTCTGCCACTCGGGAACCGCGCTTCATGTTTCAGGCACTCGGAATGAATATCGATCCCCAATTTTCACTGCGGAGGCCATCACATGCGAACGCTGCCACGGCCCTGTCGAAAGGCATCTCGCGGAACCTCGCGCGGGCACGATCGTTAATCCCGCAAAACTCGAGCCTGCGGCTCGCGATAGCATCTGCGAACAGTGTCATCTGTTTGGCATCGCCCGTGTTCCCAACCCCGGCAAGGAAATCAGCGACTTTGTTCCCGGCCAGCCTTTGGAAGATACCTACACCGTTTATCACGACGTGTTGCCACCGGGCGTATATGCCGGCGGTTTAAAAGTGATAAGTCATGTCGAGCAGCTGGCCCTCAGTGCATGCGCGCGCAACAGCGGCGGACGCTTTTGGTGCGGCACGTGCCACAATCCTCATGACGAGCCTCTCCAGCCCGTGCAGTACTATCGTGCTCGATGCCTTTCCTGCCACACAATGAATCTGCCCGCTTCTCATCCATCCAAGGACAGCGACTGCCTGACCTGCCACATGCCGCGGCGCAACGCCCAGGACGGCGGCCATAGTGTTTTTACCGACCACCGGATACAGCGCCGCCCTTCGCCACAAACCGATCTTCCGTCGGATGTTGGCATCGCCGCATGGCGTGAACCTGCGCCAAATCTGCAGCGCCGCAACCTGGGTATTGCCTACATTGACGTCGGGATAGATCGCCATTCACCGTCTTTCATCCAACGGGGATATCGGATCCTCACCGAGGTTCAACATAAATTCACGAATGACTCCGAATTTTTCGAATGGATCGGCGCCGCATTGCTTGCCGCAAAACAAACTTCCCCGGCGGAGCTTGCGTTCGAACGCGCTTTGCAGCTTGACCCCGATTCGCCGCTCACGGAAGCGAGCGCCGCACCGCCCTACATCCAGGCAGGTGATAGCGGTCGTGCGATTTCCCACTTGGAACGCGCCCTTAAGCTCGACCCTTTGTATCTTCCCGCTGCCACCGATCTGATTGCTCTATACGAGAAGCAGGGAAAGTCTACGGAGGCCGGCGCTCTGTCGGCAAAGATCAAAGCGCTAATGAGCGAATCATCCGGCCCCGACCAAACCGGTCAAGACGCTTCCCTAAACGGTTCCTCAAAAAGGGCCGAAGACGTCTTCAAGAATATCCAGATTCTCAAAGGCGCTCCGGCCGATCAAATGATTCCTGCCATGGAATTCATCTCCTCGTCGCTGGGCGTCGAGTGCAGCTTTTGCCATGTCGAGAGCCACTTCGAGAAAGACGACAAGAAGCCAAAGCAAACCGCGCGAGGCATGATGAAGATGATGTTTGCGCTCAACAAAAACAATTTCGATGGCCAGCTCGAGGTGACTTGCTATTCCTGCCATCGCGGCGCCCGCAACCCCGATTCGACTCCTCTAGTCAACGAGAAGCCGCCACAAACCGCAAAGATCACCGATCCCGGTGTGCCAAAACTTCCCGCTAATCTGCCCACAATTTCTCAGCTCCTTGATGACTTCATCGCCGCTACCGGCGGAAGCTCGTCGATCGAGGAAATCACTACGCGGGTGGAAAAAGGCACGGAAAGCTTCCAAGGCCGGTCGGTGAGTGTCGAAATTTTCTCAAAGTCGCCCCAAAGACAGGTTGTCGTCCGCCATCTTCCCAATGGCGATAGCGCGGCTATTTTCGATGGCCGTTCAGGTTGGTTCCTTCTTCCAGGCCGCGCTTTGCGGGAAATTCAGGGTGCGGATCTCGATGCCGCTCGAATGGATGCCGATCTACAGTTCCCGCTGCACATAAGGCAGTTCTATCCGGAACTGCGCATCGAATATCCCGAAATGCTCTCTGGCAGTGAAGCCTACGTGGTCTATGGCAGCGGCGCGGATGAGCCCGCTACCAAATTCTGCTTTGACGAGCAATCGGGCCTACTCCTGCGCATCATTCGATACGCTGATTCCCCGCTGGGGCGCAATCCTTCCGAAGTCGACTACGCCGATTACCGCGATGTCGGCCACGTAAAGGTTCCATTTCGCGTAACATTTTCTCAGCCCGGGAGCGTCACGATTCTTCATATCGAAAACGTGCAGCAGAATATCCCGATTGACGATGCCGTATTCGCAAGACCGATCTCGGACCCTCTCCCCTCCAATTCTATTTCTCCTATCAAATAATCCGAACAAATCACGGGCGATTCAAACACCGGTGGCAAGGTATTCTCAATAGCCGGCGGAACACCATTAACGCGGTTGGCCCACACCCGTTTCAACGATTCAACCCATACAATATTTCTGGCCGCCATTCGTCTACAACACTGGATGGATGATCCGGTGAGCGCCATCGCGATGACCGAGCAAGACCGCCAAATCTCAAAAGTCGTCACGGAACAGCGCTCGCGGCTCCGCAACTTCATCCGCCGCCGTGTGCCCGATCCGTCCGACGTCGAGGACATCGTGCAGGAAGTCTTCTACGAACTGGTCGAAGCCAATCGCCTTCTCATGCCTATCGAACATGTCACGGGCTGGCTTTTTCGTGTCGCGCGCAATCGCATCACGGACCTGTTCCGCAAGAAGAAGCCGGCGCCTTTTAGCGACGCGTCGCTCGAGGACGAAGACGGGGTGCTGCTGCGGATCGAAGATCTGCTGCCATCGCCCGACGCCGGCCCGGAAGCGCTCTACTTCCGCAACGCGCTTCTGGATGAGTTGGAGCTTGCGCTCGAAGAATTGCCTCGCGAGCAGCGTGAAGTATTCGTCGCTCACGAGATCGAGGGCCGCAGCTTCAAGGAGTTGTCCGCGGAAACCGGAGTAAACGTCAACACGCTACTCGCGCGCAAACGGTACGCCGTGCTTCATCTGCGCCAAAGGTTGCAAACCATTTACGACGAATTTACGAAAAAATGACGCGAAGAAATGCAATGAGAAATTCACGCACAAATTGAGGAGCACGACATGACAAAGAAAAAATGGCTGTTGCTTATTTTCGTCGCCCCACCGGCGATCGCTCTTTTCATCTGGATTGGCGGCGAGTTGGTCATGCATCTCTGGAACTGGCTGGCGCCGACACTCTTCGGATGGCGCCTGATCACCTTCTGGCAAGCTTTCGGACTCCTGGCTCTTTGCCGGATTCTTTTCGGAAGCCACGGGTTCCGCGGGTCTCATCATTCCGAAGGCCGGCGGAAAATAAAAGAGCGCATGGACGAGCGCTGGGCGAGAATGACACCCGAGGAGCGCGAAAAGTTCCGCAACAGTTGGCGCGCACGCTGCGGCGGTTTTGAACCGCCGCCCAGCGAAACTCCAGCAAGCCGGACCAAGTAGGCGGCCCAATCCTGCCGCGCGGTCGGTGTGACACAGCCAACCCGCCCGCGACCACTAGTAAGTTGCGACAGTGGTATGCTCTTCGCGGCGCTCCACCAAAGGGAAAAGTAGCATCGCTGCACAAACGGCTGAGCATGTTTATCCCGAGGAGCATCGCGGCCGGGCAGTTCTATTCGCATAGCTACGACTCAGGCTCGGGCCTGGTCCCCGAAACCGTTTCGCGGTGTCAGCCCATGAAGCTAAATTCCGGCGTTATCTTCGTCATCGTCGTCCCGCTTGTGGGAATCGCAGTTCTGATCTACGAGCTCGCGCACCCTCCCTGGAGCCCAATGCGCATCTCAGGGCTGGTCCTAATGTTTCCAGCCCTAGCCCTTCTGACGCTAGCGCGCTTCCAACTCGGAAATTCTTTTTCCGTCTCGCCACAGGCGAAAAACCTCGTCATTCACGGCATCTACTCCCGCATTCGCAATCCCATCTATTTTTTCGGCACATTTGTCATCGCGGGACTCTTTCTTTTCCTCGAGCGGCCCTGGATGCTTTTGCTTCTCATCCCTTTGCTAATCCTGCAGATCATCCGCGCCCGCGCCGAATCACGCGTCCTCGAAGAACGCTTCGGTGACGAATATCGCCGCTACAAAGCATCCACCTGGTTTTAATTTCGAGAGTGAATTTGCGGCGTCTCTTGAGCAGGGCACGTCAGCCCCGTTTGCGGCAACGCCCAGTCCTCTGTCCAGCAATGCCGGCGAGAGGTTTTCCTTCCGCCCTAGGTCGATGGAATCAGATTCTTCCCTGGCAAGTCACATTCGTCGGTTCGCGTGGAACACGAGGGGAGCACAACTCTCCCTGAAGCGCTCCCCCGCGCGTCTCCCGACCAATTACCCCCCACGTCTGGCACCTGGAACAAAGGTGCCCCCATTGGTTAGAACGGAGGCATTTGATTTGGGAAGGGCCTAACTACTCTCGTAGTGCGCAATGTGGCGGAATCGTTTCAGAAGCGTTGTCAAAACACGCTAAATAGTTCTTTCGCTCCCGAAACGGGTTCCCGTGCACGGGCGTGCCATGCGGTCTGATAAAATCCATGTCCATGGCAATGCGTTTGTTCTTCCGCTGGATTTTGCCCGCCACGGCAGGCTTGCTGGCGGGTTTTCTCGCGCTGGCTTGGGCATCGACCGGCGAATCCTCTTTACCGGTCTTCCTGGTCGCTCTGATTTCGCCCGGCTTGAAGGTTGCAGAACTTCTCATGCCAGCCGCGCACGAATCCCTCGCTTGGACGTTCGGCTGGTTTCTACGCATCGCCATCGGCGTCAACACCATCTTCTACTTCGTGGTCTTCGCTCTGCTCGCCTATCTCGTGAATCGCCGTCGCACCGGAAGCAGTCAGCAAAGCTGATCGGTCAGCGAATGTAGCCTGCCCGGCGTTTTTATACCGAGAGAATTCGGCCGAAGAATGACCTATAGCGCTGCAATGCCAAACGGAGATCCTCGGTCGAGACGTTATCGCCGCGATCCCATTGGCCTTCCAGTCTGGCTCTCTCCGCTGCGAACATTTCGGCAAGCCGCTTCATCGCCACGGTAACGAGAGCATCTGCCTGCTCCACCACTTGTCGAGGCTCGTCCACGAAGCTCGCTTGGATCGCGTCCCACCGGCCGCGAAAATCCTTGGCTTCGTCAGCTGAAAAAAGCGGCACCGGTTGCTTGTCCAAAGCCATGGCGGTGGCGGCTCCTGCGGATGAACCGCCGCCAACGCCGAAGCTTGGCGAAGCTGCGGCTCGCACCTCAGACCGTAGACCGGCGTTCACCGGAGCAGCCGTCGCCAGCCCCTCATCCGTCTCTTCTTCTCTCAACTTTTTTGCTTCGTCCATTGGATTGCCTCCTCTTTCCGTTTTGCGCTCAACCGCCCGATATGCCTTCTCGTTTCTGCTCCCGTTTCTCAATCCCGATTTACGATGCTGCTGCTTTTGCGCGCGCCATCTCTGGCTCGCCAACCAATTCATCGAAAAGTGTCCGGTAATGAATCATCGCCTGTCGCAGGTCTTCCGTGCTGGCTTGCCCAGCCGCATGGCGAATCGCAATTTCATGAGCCGCTCGGTAATTTTCCACAACCAGCGGATGGTCCACGGAGATATCCGCCGAGCGCTGTTCAAACTCACTTACGGTATACCCTCGCGTGGACATCACGTCGCCGAGCAGTTGGTCGGCCTGCGTAACCGAATTCTTGGGATCGTCGACAAACTCCGTCTGAATCTTGTGCCACGACGCGATGTAGCGTTCCCGGTCGCTTGCCGCGAGCGGCCGAATAGCGAAAGCTTCCACGCGTTTTTCTCGTTTCTCGAGATCCGCCTCTCCCTTCCGTTGGCCCCCGCTTTCTTCGACGACGCGCGCGTATTCCGGTCCGAACCGAGCGCGGAGTCTTGCTGTTTTATGTTTCCTCTGAAATAGAATTGCACCCAGACACACTAGCGCGACGACAATCGCGCCGACAGTAATGAGCATTGTTATCGTATGCATACGAGTTGCCCCTTCCTTCTTGAAGACACTTCTTCACTGGGTTCGTGATTGTTTCTCCGCTCAGATTGGGCTAAGAGGCGATCCAGCAACGAACACACCACGCCTCTTGGACGGTTCCGAGCGCGGAATCCGCCTGTTAAACGGAGACCCTTCTCCCGGACACGAAATGCAAAATCAGGAGAATGATCCCGACGACGAGAACGATGTGGATTAAGCCGCTGGTAACGTGAAATGCGAAAAGCCCAAGCAACCAACAAATAATCAAGAAAGCCGCGATAATTCCCAACATGATTTCTTCTCCTCTGGCCGCACGCGAAATAGAGCCCTCTCTTAATTCGCGCGCGGCGCCCAAGTTCGGGCACCATGAATTTTCTGGCAGCCTTAACTTAAGCGCCTCAAATAGAAATATCTGTACACTTCGGGACACCCCGAACGCAGCCGCTTCTAGGGATTTATTGTGGCCGGTGAGCAGTAAGAAGATTTTTGATTCCATCGGCCACCGGAGCTAGAGCTTTGCCAGTCCGGTGGTCCAGTGTCATAGCCCGCGTGTTTATTGCGGCGCCGGTCCTCGCACAATCTGCACGAATCCATCCGGACGTATCCATTTTGCGAACGCGGCCTTCACCTGATCGGCGGTCATCGAAAAATAGATCTGGGCGCCTCGCACAGGTTCGTCCAGCGGCAGCCCGATTTGCGCGCGGCCAAGCAAGCCTCTGGCGACTCCCTCTTCGCTAGATTCCGCCAAAGGAATTTGCCGTAGCAGCAGCGCTTTGGCTTGCTGGAGTTCTGCTTCCGTCACATTTTCCTTCTGCATCGCCAGAAGATCCCGCTGAATCAGCTCTCTCGCTTTCGACACATTCTTCGGGTCGCACGCATACGTCACCGTGTACACCGTTCTGGTCTTCTCGGCGCTCATCCGCACGTCCACGTTGTACACGTATCCGTTCTCCTGCCGCAGATCGTGATAAAGGCGCGTCGCGTAGAATCCGCCGCCTAGCACATGGTTTCCCATTTGAAGCGGATAGTAGTCAGAATCGAATCGCGTGATCCCAACCGTCTCGGAAAGATTCGCAGAATCCTGCAGTTGGCTTGGGTCCGGAATGTTCGCCGCGGACGCCTTGTTGGCAGGAACGCGCGGCAGGTCCACCTCCGGCTTCGCTCCCGAAGCTTTCCATTCTCCGAAGCCCTTCTCGATCGCTGCTCGAGCTTCCGCGGGCGTGATGTCGCCGATCACCACAATCGTCGTGAGATCCGGACGAATCGTATTAGCGTAATACTGTTTTACGTCATCGAGAGTCAGTGACGAGACCGACTGCTGCGTTTCTTCCCGAAGCTCAGGGTCGTTTGCCGGATACAAAGCCATGTTCAACGCTCGCCCGGTCTGAAAGCCCGGACTCTTCATCCTGCCCGCAACATACTGTGCGGTCTGCGGCTTGATCACGTTGAACGCTTCTTCAGGAAGCGCGGGGTTCAGCTCATTGTCGGCCAGCAACTGCACGCCCCGCGCAAAGTCCGGCTTCAAAACCTCCAAAGAAAAGTCGTAGCCCGCCGATTCGTCCGCCGCGATGTCATCGAGCGCTTTTTGAAACGCCAGCCGGTCCAGACTCTTTGTGCCGTACGAGAACAGCTCGCCCAGCACATCGCTCACACCTTCCTTGCCGGACGCTGTCTCCATATCTGGATCATTCCGAACAAGTCCCTGCACCGTTATCGTGGGCGTTGTGTTTTCCGTTCGCACGATCAAGCGCAGGCCATTCGGCAAAGTCACGTCCGAAGTGGGTGGCTCGGGGCGCGGCTTCTCGAGCGTCAGCAGCTTCGCCGCCGCCCACGACGGCAGCTCCACCGCTTTCGTCGGAGCTGCGGTCAGTTCTTCCCCTCCTCCAAAGCCGTGCGCCGAAACAGGCGCGCCGGTAGGCTGCGGCTTCAATTCCGCCGCGATCGACTCTTGATCCACCAGATATTTCTTCGCCACTCGATTGACATCTTCCGGCGTCACCTTCTTCATCGCCTCGACGTCATCCTCCGGCGAATTTCGCCCTTGGGCCGCTAACGCTTCCGACCACGCGGCGGCAAGTCCTGGGATCGAGTTGCGCCGAAACTCCGCCCCGGCGATTTCCTTGCGTTTGGCCGCTTCCACAAGCTCGGCAGGCACGCCATTAGCCGCGTAATCCGACATGATTTTGCGCATCTCCGCGATCACCGGCTTCGCATCCGCGTTGGCCGGAAGTGCGGCCGCGGTATAGGCCACACTCGCCTTCGCGAACGTTTCCGCAAGCCCGAATCCCGTGCCGAGCGCCTTCCCTTGCGGCACCAGCGCATACAAATTTCCCCGCTGGCTTCCCAGAACGTCGCCCAAAATCTCTACCGCCGCGAAATCCGGGCTCTCCGTTCCAGCCACTCGATAGGAAACAAACGCCAAAAGATAGGGAAGATTGCTATCCAGCGTAAACGTTTCCGCTTTCACCGGCGGCAGACTCACCTCCGGCCGCGCCGGCAGCGTTTTCTTTTCAATTTTTCCGTAAAATTCCTTCACCTTCGCGATGACCGCGGCCGGCTCGACGTCTCCCGTGATCACCAGAATCGCGTTGTTCGGCGCATACCACTTCTTGTAAAACTCCTTCAGCATCTCGCCGGTGGTCGTGTCGAAAGATTCCTTCGTCCCCAAAGCATCATGGCTATAAACCGTCCCCGAAAACATGTCCTCGTTCAATCGCGTGATGAACTTGTACGTCGGATTCGAGAGGTCCCGCGCCACTTCCTGCTCGATCGCTCCTCTTTCTTTTGCCCATTCCGCTTGCGAATCATCCACGTCTTGCATGCAAGCCGCGTCGAGACGCAGCGCAATGTCGAGGTCCGAAGCGGGCAACGTGGTGAAGTACTGCGTAATGTTTTGCTGTGTATCGGCGTTGCCTGCGCCTCCTAGCTGCGCGAAGATCGCGGCCGTCTGGTCGGCAGTCACTCCGGCGCACCCTCGAAAGGCCATGTGCTCCTGCGCATGCGCCATCCCGGGAAATCCCGTAGGCGTTTCGTTGCCGCCAGCCAGAAAGTTTTCTTCCACCGTAACGACCGGCGCCAGCGGATCGCGAATCACCACGACTCTCAGCCCGTTCTCCAGAGTCGCTCGCGTTACGTCCGAATTCCCTGCCCGTTTTTCCTGTCCGGAAATCAACGACGCGGCCATCAATGCAACTGCGCAAACGCTTATTGTGCGGATCAAAGTGATTCCTCTTTACGGTTGAGTTAGCACGTGCAGTGCGGACACGGTGCGGGCCATCCGGCGCACGAACTTAAACTCGTGCATGCGTTCTTGTGATGCTTCCTGCCCCCCAAGGGAGCCCGCGTCCCGTGAGGCTTATGCTGATTCTAAGCGCATCCCCGCCAAAGCGAAACCCAGCCTTACCGGAATGTCGTCAAGCCTTAGGACGCTGGTCGACGTGGATTTAGGGGAAGTTGCCCTCAACCGCTTAGCGGAATTATTCGTATCTCAGCGCGATCATCGGATCGATGCGCATCGCCCGCCGGGCCGGGACGTAGCACGCAGCCAAAGCGACGCAGATCAGCAACAACGTGACGCCGACAAGAACTGCCGGGTCGGCAGTCGTTACGCCAAAGAGATAACTCGCAATCACGCGAGTTGCGGCGAGAGACACGACCAGCCCGATCGCAACACCCATAAGCGTCAATTTTGCTCCTTGATTCAAAATTAGTCTCAGCACTTGCCGACGCTCCGCTCCCAGCGCCATGCGAATCCCGATTTCGTTCGTGCGTTGCACCACGCTGTAGGCAAGAACGCCGTAAATGCCAATTGCGGCGAGCACCAAAGCCAGCCCGGCGAAACAGCTCGACAGGATTGAATTGAAGCGCAGGTCGGCACGAGACTTGTAAACGAGCTGCTCCATGGAGCTAACTTCGTAAATTGGGAGAGCGGAGTCAACCGATTCGACCGCACTGCGCGCGGCGCGCGCCAAGCCTGCCGGAGCAATCGCTGTCCGAAGCACCACCGTCATGGAGTCCATCAGGAAAGGCTTCGGCGCTTGTGAATACGGTAAGTAAATGGCGGGCGGAGCACCCTTGCCCTGCCCGTACTGGCTCACGTCGCTCACCACGCCGGCCACGGAAAATAAGGGACTACCGGAGAATCCGGGATTCACCCGCTTGCCGATGGGATTCTCATTGGGCCAGATCTGGTCGGCGAAACCTTGGCTCACGATCAACACAGGCGCCGCTTGAGCCGAATCCCGCTCATCAAACTCCCGCCCGGCGAGCAGCCGGATCCTCATCGTTCTGAAATAATCGGTGCTGACCACAAACTTGCTGACAATAAACCCACGCGGCATGGCTTGGCCTTCCACAGTAAGATCGCCGCGGATTCCCGGCGAGCCCATGGGCAGGCCCAAGCTGGTAGCAACAGACCGTACTCCGGGTAAGCCGCCAAGTCGCGCGAGCAATGCAGTGTGAAATCTGTCCATGCTGGCAGTGGTAGGATACTGCGTATCCGGCAGGTCGATGTTAAAAGTGAGCAGGTTCATGGGATCGAAACCCGGATTGACGCTGGCCAAGCGCGTGAAGCTTTTCAATAACAATCCGGCCGAGATGAGAAGCACCATAGTCAGTGCCATTTCTACGACGACAAGGATGCTTCGGAGATTACGGACCCGCACGTTTGAGCTGGCGGCTGGTACGGAGGATTTCAAGAAACCGCCAGGCATCACGTGCGCCGCTTGAAATGCTGGCGCCAGCCCGAACACCAAACTTGCAAAAATCGAAAGCGCCGCCGCGAACAAAAGCACATGCGCATCCATTTGCACCGCACCGATCGGCGTAACCGCGCCGGCCGCGCCTAGCTGCGCGGGCATCAGAGTCGCAATAGTTCCGCGGCTCCACGACGCAATCATCACTCCAAGACCTCCTCCCAAGCACGCAAGAAGAAGACTTTCGGTGAGCATCTGAAGGATAAGCCGGCGCCTTCCCGCCCCAAGTGCCCGCCGAATAGCAATTTCGCGCTGCCGTGTGGTCCCGCGCGCCAGGAGCATGCTTGCCACGTTCGCACACGCGATCAGCACCACCAGAGTTACGCCGCCGAGCAGGATCAGCAGGAGTGATCGCACATTCGAGACCATCACCTCCTTGAGCGGCACAATGCTGATGAGTATTCCATTCGACGCCCCCGTTATGCGCCAGCCGTATCGCCTCGGCGAAGCGCGCGACATCTTCCCGCGCGGCATCTAGCTTTACGCCCCGCGACATCCGCGCGATCACTCCGACATCGGTGTTCCTGCAGTCTCCGACAAGCGCGTGTGGTAGCCAAAAATCAGATTCGTTCGGAAACTGAAAGCCCGCCGGCATCACTCCAATTACCGTATACTTTTTCCCGGCGAGTGTTATGGACTTGCCCGCGATGCTGGAATAGGACCCGAATCGCTCCGCCCACACTCTGCGGCTCAATAACACCACCGGCGCGCCGGCTTTTTCTTCTTCCGCTGAAAAGATTCGGCCTAGCGCGGGTCCTACGCCAAGCGTCGAGAAAAAACTCTCAGTAGTTTCAGCGCCTTTGAGTTGTTCCGGATCGCCAAGCCCCGTCAGATTGGCAGTCTCCTGGTCGAAAGCAGCGATGTTCGAAAATGCTTTGTTCTGCTTTTCCCACAGGATGTAATCGGGGTCGCAAAGCTGCCCCGGCCCCGAGTAATTGAATGCCGGGATCGTCGTCCATAGCTGCACCAACTGGTCGGCGCTTCGGTATGGAAGAGGCCGCAACAAAACGGCGTTTACTACAGCGAACATTGCTCTATTAGCTCCGATGCCTAGCGCGAGGGTCAGCACCGTACTGCAGTGAAACCAGGATTTTTGCGGAGCATACGCAAGCCGAAGCGAATATCTGCCAGCAACTGCTCCAGCCAGACCACGCTCCACACTTCCCGCGTCTCTTCCTTCACGCGCGTGACGTTGCCGAACTTTCGCATCGCCGCGTAGCGCGCTTCTTCGGGCGACATCCCGCGCTCGATGTTGTCCTGCGTCTCGCGCGCGATGTGCTCGCGAATGTCTTCATCGAGCTCTTCGAGCATGCGCTTGCGGTGTTCTTTGGTAGACATCCTAGGTGAAGCTACGCCGCTCCCAGTAGAATGTCAAGGGGAGTTCCAGGCACGGACTTTTCAGCGCGGAGGCCGGCAAGTTGGTTCAGCCTTGCTTGCTCTCGCTTGCATCGGACCCTTTGGCGGACCATGCTTTTTCGGAAATGTAATATGGTGAGGACACGGTGAAGATGCGGTCGTTGCCGCGCACAAGCAGCGTCCATTCCAGCAGCCGGCCGCGCTGATTGTGCAGGAAATATTCATACCAGTGGTCTTCCACCAATTCGGGAATGACCACCACGATGCGCCGGTCCGGATGTTTTTCCGAAAGATCGAGAATGTATTGCACCAGCGGAATAATGATGAACCGGTACGGCGAGGGAAGAGTCACGAACTGCGGCGGCTCCGCGCCGGTTTTGCGGAAGGGCTGTTCCACATAGCGCTCCCAATCCTCGTGCAGCAACTCGGAATGCTCACCTGGCTCGACGTGTATGGCGATGATTTCCGGCGAGAGCCGGGAGGCAAACTCGATTGCCTGTTTGCAGACACGGCTCCAGCGATCCACCGGCACAACGACGACGGGATACCGGCCGTGTTCCGCGGGAGTCACGCCGTCGCTGGTCGTGGTGGCCACCAGGACCGCGTGATAGTGGCGGCGCACTCGGTGAAAGAAAAATATCAGCAATGGAATGAAGAGCAGCGTGATCCAGGCGCCCTCGGCAAATTTTGCAACCAGCACCACGACGACCGTGATCCCCGTAACGAACCCACCCAGCCCGTTGACCATCGCGCTCTTCACCCAATGGGGGCCGCGATTTTTTCGCCAATGCACGACCATGCCGAATTGCGACAACGTAAAAGCCAGGAACGCGCCCACGGCGTACAACGGGATGAGTCTGTCCGTGACGCCTCCGAAGACGATTAGAAGAACACCCGTCAGGACTCCCAAAACGACGATTCCGTACGTATACACGAGCCGGCGTCCGCGATAACCGAAGGCGTGCGGTAAATAATTGTTTTGCGAGATGGCCTTGCAAAGACGGGGAAAGTCGGCGAACGCCGTGTTGGCGGAAAGCGAAAGCACCAGCAAAATCGACGCGATCGTTATGTAATAGAAAATTCCCTTGCCGAAGACGGCCGCGATCAGCATGGAAAGCAAGCTCTGATAACCGGACTTGCCGGGGTCCGTCGCCGCAATGCCGTAGATTTTCACGAGATAGGAAATTCCGGCGAGCAACAGCGCCAGCAAAAAAATAATAATCGTCAAGGTGCGCTGCGCGTTCTTCACGCCCGGTTCGCGAAACGCTTTCACGCCGTTGCTGACGGCCTCGACGCCCGTCAGCGCCGTGCACCCGCTCGAGAATACTTTCAACAGCAGCCAAAAGCTGACCACGGCCGTCACAGGCGGCGCCGCAGGCAACGCCGCAACCGGCGTCGGGTGGCCACCACTGAGCGCCGCGCTCACTAATCCGCCGATAATCGTAATCAGCAGCGTCCCGACGAAGAGATACGTCGGCACCATGAAAACGACTCCGGCTTCGCGCACGCCTCGAAGGTTGACGATCGTAATGACGAGCAGTATCCCGAGGCAGATCCCAACCGTATGCGGCAATAAGGAAGGGACCGCGGAGACCAGCGCGCCAACGCCCGCGGAAATGCCCACCGCAGCCGTAAGAATGTAATCCGTGAGCAAAGCCGCCGCGGCTAGCAGGCTCGCAGTGGCGCCCAAATTGTAGCGCGCCACGGTGTACGAGCCGCCCCCGCCCGGATAGGCCGCAATGGTCTGCCGGTAGGAAAAGTAAACAATGACGAGCAACGCGATGATAGCCGCGCTGACCGGCACAATGTACTGCACGCCCAGTAGCCCCAGCGGAATGAGCAAGCTGAGCGCGGCCTCAGGCCCGTACGCCGCGGAACTGAGGCCATCCAACCCAAAAATGGGAATGCCCTGGATCGGCCCGATCTGTTCGGCGCGTTCGTCGGAGGTCTTAAGAGGCTTGCCAACCAGCAAGTCGAGAATGTTCATGGGGTTCGGTCCGTTTTAGCGGCTCAATCCAGAGTGTCCATTTGCAACGAGAACGGCGGGAATGTCAACCATTCGAGACGGGAGTGATTGGGAGCGCGTGACTGGTGAGCAGTAACTGATGAAGACAAAAGTTAACACCGCGCGGCTTCCAACAAAATGTCATGGCGAGCAAGCCGGTGGGCGCGCAAACTCTGCCCCGGCAGCAGCCCTGCACGGAACAAGTGCCCCAGGAGATGGAACATTGGTACCGCGCCTTCTTTGTGACCGATCTTGCTGCCCCAGTCTAGGGTGAAAAAGGCCGCCAGGTACGGTCGATAAGATTGCAAAAGTAAGTTGTCTTCAGACATTCTACAGCGGGCCTCGATTCAGCGGGTCGTGGAACACGATTCCCCGAGATCTCGTCGGGAGCATCTTGATAACGCGATTGTGACGGACGGATGCCGAAAACAAAACCACCAGACAAATCACGGCACAAGCCGCCTGGCAAGGTAGCCAAGAACAGCAAAAGACCTGGCTCTTTGCGGAGGTTCTTCGCGGTATTGGGGCCCGGAATCATCACCGGCGCCGCGGATGATGATCCGTCGGGAATCTCGACGTACTCGGTCGCTGGAGCGGCTTACGGATACGCCACGCTGTGGATCGCGCTCCTCACGTTTCCGCTCATGTCCGCTGTACAGCTCATGTGCGCGCGCCTGGGCATGGTTACGGGTCAGGGCTTGGCCGCAACGGTGCGCGAGAACTATCCGCGTTGGGTCCTGTGGGGAGCGTGCTCGATCCTTGTTATAGCCAACGTCATAAACATCGGAGCCGATCTTGGCGGCATGGCGGAAGCGACGCAGCTCGTCACTGGGATTCGGCCGTCTCTGTGGATTCCATTCTATGCTCTTCTGATCCTTGGGCTGCTGATGTGGACTTCCTACAAGCTCATCGCGCGGATTTTCAAGTGGATGACCGTGGTGCTGTTCGCCTACGTGTTGACATCCTTTTTCGCGCACGCAGATTGGAAACAGGCGCTGGTGGCGACGCTCGTGCCGCACATGGAATGGTCACGCGAATTCCTGGCCGTGCTCGTGGGAATTCTCGGGACCACGATTTCTCCTTATCTCTTCTTCTGGCAGGCCGCCGAGGAGGTGGAAGAAGACCGGGCCAAGGGTCAAACGACGCTCGCGCAGCGCAAGGGCTCGACAGCCAAGGAATTGAGAGATGCGCGCGCGGACACGCTCACCGGAATGTTTTTCTCGAACTTCATCATGTATTTCATCATTTTAACAACCGCCGCCACCTTGCACGCTCACGGACAAACCCACATCACAACGGCGCGGCAGGCCGCCGAAGCGCTGCGCCCACTTGCCGGGAAAGGAGCCTTTCTGCTTTTCACGCTGGGGCTCATAGGCACCGGAATGTTGGGTGTGCCGGTGCTGGTCGGGTCGTCCGCATATGCGGTGGCGGAGGCGGCAAACTGGCGCGGCTCGATGGCCTACCGCCCCAAGAAGGCACGGGCGTTCTACGGCGTAATGGCGACGGCGATGGCGCTGGGCTTCGCGCTGAACTACATGGGATTGAATGCGGTGAAAATGTTGTTCTGGTCGGCGGTTATCAATGGCCTCTTAGCGCCACCGCTGATTTTGCTGGTCATCCTTTTAACCAGCAACCGCAAAGTGATGGGTGAGCAGGTGAGTTCGCCGGTGCTCCGTTATTTGGGCTGGGCTACGTTCGTCGTAATGACGGCGGCAGCGGCGGGGATGCTGCTCACGTCGTAAAATGATAGAGCAACTGTGCATGCCGGAATATCGTCCTCACCGTCAACAGCTTGATTCGCATTCTCGCCTCCCGCGGCAAAGATTAAACAGTTCGATGTTCTTCATCATCATCTGCATGCGAGAATAGGCGCTCACTTCCGAAGACCATGCTCACTCGCCAGTTCATCGCTGCCGCAACGCCGTCTGTAGCGCATAGCGTCAGGCACTGGATAGTCGGTCTTGGCGGCTTGGGCTTCATCCCCCTTGGATTGATCGACAGCTCTGTAATTCCTCTCCCGGGCAGCATGGATGTGCTGACGATTGTCCTGGCGGCGCGGCACCCAGGATTGTGGGTTTATTACGCGCTTATGTCCACGCTCGGTTCGGTGATCGGAGGGTTCGTCACCTACAGGCTGGCACGCAAGGGAGGAAAGGAATCGCTCTCGCGCAAGTTTTCCGCCAAAACGTTAAAGAGGGTCTACGGTATCTTCGAGCGATGGGGATTTGCGGCCATTATCATTCCGGCGTTGTTGCCGCCCCCGGTGCCCCTGGTGCCATTTCTCCTCGCCGCGGGCGCGATGCAATATTCCGTGAAGAAATTCCTGGTGGCGATGACGCTGGGACGAATTGTGAGGTACATGATCCTGGCGTACCTGGCGGCGCGGTATGGGCGGAAGATGTTGCCTTTTATTTTGCAGCACGCGCATCCGGTGCTGCTGGGAGTTCTGGGGCTGATAGCCGCTGCGGTTTTGATTTATTTCTATATTCGCGCAAGTAAAAAGAAAAAGAGCGCAAAGAAGAAGGCTTAGGCATTTTCGGAGCCGACCGCCGGCCACCCCGATCGAATGCCGAACCGCGGAAGAAATTGTGTTGCTTGACAAGAGCGGTGCCCGAGCCTAGGCTCCAACACTTTCAAGGCGAAGTAGGGCGTTTCCGAGAGCGGCATTTCCTGGAAAAAATAATTCAGTGGAGAGGCGCAGCGATGCGAATGAATTCGCGGAATCGCTTCAGGATTGGACGGCTGGAGGCCGCGGTGGTTATTGGATGCGCCGCGATGTTTGTCCTGATGGCCGCGGGAACGGCGCGTGCGGCGGCGGAAACTTATGAGGTCGTAGTTGAACGAAACGTGCCGGCGAAGATGCGCGATGGCGTGATTTTGCGGGCGGATATTTACCGGCCGAAAGCGGAAGGGAAATTTCCGGTGCTACTGGTGCGCACGCCTTACGACAAGACGGGCGAATCGAGTTTTGGAATGAAAGGGGCGGCGCGCGGATACGTCGTCGTCGAGCAGGACGTGCGCGGGCGGTTCGCTTCGGACGGAGAATGGTATGTGTTCAAGAACGAATCGCAGGACGGCTACGACACGGTGGAATGGGCGGCGGCGCTGCCTTACTCGAACGGAAAAGTCGGCATGTTCGGCGGGTCGTACGTGGGCGCGACGCAGTATTTGGCGGCGATTGCGAAACCGCCGCATCTGGCGGGAATTTGCCCAACGGTGACGGCGTCGAATTACCACGACGGATGGACGTATCAGGGCGGAGCGTTTGAACAATGGTTCAACGAGTCGTGGAGCACCGGGCTCGCGATGAACACCATGCGTAGGCGCCTCGAGGAAAATGACGACCCGCTCGGCGGAACGAAAACTTTGCCGCTGATGGATTACGCTGTGCTGGATGCGCCTTCCGCGGCGGGGATTGCGCCGTACTTTACGGATTGGCTGGCGCATCCGAGTTTCGACGCGTATTGGAAGCAGTGGTCGATCGAGGACCACTACGCGGATATTCAAGTGCCGGTGCTGAGTTTTGGCGCGTGGTACGACATTTTTCTGGGCGGGACGCTGCGAAATTATTCGCGGCTGAAAACGGAAGCCGGAACGGAAGCGGCGAAGCGAGGGCAGAGATTGGTGGTTTACGTTGGAGGACACGCAGGCGGGTCGAGCAACCGGAAAGTGGGCGCGGTGGATTTTGGAGAGAAGCTGCCGATCGACCAGGATGAAATGACGTTGCGGTGGTACGACTGGCTTCTGAAGGGCGAAGCAAACGGGATGGAAAGCGAAAAGCCGGTGAAGATTTTTGTGATGGGAAAAAATGAGTGGCGCGATGAAGATGATTGGCCATTGGCGAGAGCGAAGAGCACACGTTATTACCTCCATTCGTCGGGGAGTGCGAATGGTCTCGGCGGGAACGGAACGCTGAGTACGGCGGCGCCGGGAGAAGAGAAGCCGGACCAGTATGGGTACGACCCCGCCGATCCGACGCCGACGATTGGCGGGCCGCTTTGCTGCAGCGCGCTGCCGACAGGAATCGGGCCGGAAGACCAGCGACCGGCGGAGGCGCGTTCGCATGTGCTGGTGTTCACGACGCAGGCGTTTGCGAAGGATTTTGAGGTGACAGGGCCGGTGACGCTGGATTTGTACGTGAGCAGCTCGGCGGTGGACACGGATTTCACCGGGATGCTCGTGGACGTCTGGCCGAATGGATTTGCACAAAATTTGACGAGCGGAATTTTGCGGATGCGTTACCGGAATTCGCAGGAAAAGCCGGAGCTGGAAAATCCAGGAGAGATGTATCACGTGACGGTGGATCTGTGGGCGACGAGCGACGTTTTTCTGGCGGGACACAAATTGCGGCTGGAAGTTTCGAGCAGCAACTTTCCGCGCTTCGACCGGAACATGAATACCGGCGAAGTGCAATCGCGCGCAACGCGAATGATAAAAGCGACGAATACGATTTTCCACGACAAGGAGCATCCTTCGGCGCTGATCTTGCCGGTGGTGCCGTAAACCAGCGCGCAGCCAAGCCGGCGAACGAGCCGCGACTTGCGGCCTTCTGAAAAAAGTAGTCCAGCCCAGCCGCGGTATTGAGCGAGGTGCATTCAGGCATTGCGAGCGCCCGGCGCGCTTTACGCGAGTGCACTGTTCGTCGTTGAATGGCTGCGCAAATTCCATTATCGTAGAGGTTTCTTTTCGAGCAAAAATGCGCGGTGTGCGGCGCGCGGAAAAAAACGACGGGGGAAATCGTGAAGAAGAAGATTCGAGTGATCCAGTACGGCGTAGGGCCTATCGGCGCGTCGATTGCGCGGCTGATGCGGGAAAAGCAGGCTATCGAAATTATCGGCGCGATTGATACGGACCCGGCCAAAGTGGGCCGCGACCTGGGCGAAGTGACGGGCGCGACGGATGCGCCGTGGGGCGTGAAAATTTCGGCGGATGCAAAGGAAGTGCTGGAGCAGGCCGCGGACGTGGTGATCCACTCGACGTCGTCTTCGCTTCCGAAAGTGATGGACCAGTTGCTGATGTGCCTGGAAGCGGAGTCTTGCATCGTTTCGACGTGCGAGGAGCTGTCGTTTCCGCTGCGGACGTATCCGGATTTGGCGGCGCAGCTGGATAAAGCGGCGAAGGATTGGGGAGTGGCGCTAGTGGGAACGGGCGTGAATCCGGGGTTCGTGATGGACAAGCTGGTGATTACGCTGGCGGCGGTTTCGCAGCGGATTGAACATGCGAAGGCGGTGCGCATCGTGGACGGCGGAAAGCGCCGGCTGCCGTTGCAGAAAAAAATCGGCGCGGGGATGACGGAAGAGGAATTTCGCGCGCAAGTGAAAGCGGGCGTGATCAAGCATGTGGGCTTGCCGGAATCCGTGGCGATGATCGCGGACAGCTTGAATTTGCCGGTGGAAGAAATTACGGAAACGATCGAGCCGAAAATCGCCACGGAGCGCGTGCAGACGGAATACTTGACGGTGGAAGCGGGACAAGCGGCGGGCGTACACCAGATTGCGCGCGGCGTAGGCGGCGGAAAAGAGCTGGTGTACCTCGAGCTGCAAATGTACGTCGGCGCGAAGGAACCTGCGGACACCATTGCGTTGAAGGGCCATCCGAACATTAGTTTGGTGATTCCCGGCGGGACGCATGGCGATGTGGCGACGGCGTCGGTGGTGGTGAACTCGATTCCGGTGATTCTGGATGCGCCGGCAGGTTTGCGGACGGCGCGGGATTTGCCGATTGGATTTTTCTCGCCGAAGGCGAGGCCGTGACGCACAGTGAGTGGTGACTCGTGACTGATGACTGGGGGAACGGCGGCGAAGTTTTTCGGTTCTTGCTGGTCTCGCGCGTTTGACTTTCTCAAAATAGATCGCCACGAGAGCGCACAGACTCCCGCCCCGGTCGGGATAAATTCCGTCTGTGCCACTAGGTAATTCTCGAGGGCGGACCCCCACCCCCCATGTTTTTTGTAAGAGTGTGATTCGACGGGAGTTAGAGGGTGGGGGTGTGCAAAGAATGTGATTCTAAAGGGGATAGTGGCTAGTGACGAGTGGTGAGTGGCGAGATTGTGGAAAAAAGAGGTGGGCGTTGGGCGCAAGGACGAGTGGGAGGGTACACCCCCGGTGTAACGGAAAGTGTGCGGAGGCTCTTGATGGGAAAGGGTTTGCGGCGGTTCCTGCGTGTTCAGAATGGCGTTGAGGGTCGGTGATTGGCATAGGACGGGAAAAACGCTGGGTGAGGCGGAGGGGCAAGGATCCGAGAAGCGGTGGGCGGGGGCGAGTGGCGAAGGAAGCATAGGAGATGGTAGCATGGGCTTCTATTACTGTCAAGATATATACTTGAGTGATAAAATTCGAATGAGACGCGGGGAAGTGGAGTGGTTGGAAGGAGTTGGCGGGAATTTTGTAGTTTGGTGAGACGGGATGGGAAGTGAGCAGCGGGTAGTGCGTCGTGAGTCGATCCGGATTCCCCGGCTATTTGGTCTGAAAGCGGGCAGATTACAGTTGACAGCCGGCGCATTAGTCGCGTGTTATCCGTTTTAAGCAGCGCGCTGGGTGCTTAGCCAGTTGGCATTCCCAGATTCGGACGACTCGGTATCCTAGTGCTTTTAGTTGTTTCGTGGACTTACGGTCTCTTTCTTTGTTTCGCGCGATCTTGGCCCGCCAGTAAGCTCGGTTTGTCTTTGGTATGTGCCCGCACCGAGGGCATCCATGCCAGAAGCATCCATCCACAAAGACTGCCACTAGCCGGGTAGGCATAAGCAGGTCAGGATTTCCAGGCGTGTTGGGCGGGTGTAACTTCCACCCCTTTGTTGCGTTCCGAACAAGGAATGCTACAAGCCGCCGTTCTGTGGTTCTGTTGTTCGAGGAACGAATCGCCCGCATGTTTCCACTACGTGGTGCGCCGGGTCTTTCGAATGGTGGGAGGGCCATGGCTTCCTTCCAGAGGTACTACAATTGATCCACGGATACCGCAGTTATAAGCGGGGCAAGGTCACTCAGGCCAAGAGGAACAAATCCAGCATCGCGGGCGTGGTCCATCACCCTTTCATCGATATAATCGTTATACAGGACGCAATGCAAATGGTTCTCTTCTGCGGTCGCGTGCGAATGTCTTCTCAGCACTTGGCTTGCTCGTCCAACGGATTCGAGGCCCTCCTGTCTATCGTACGGAGTATTCTTGCACTGGATCGACACCATGGCTCGAAATGGAAACGCTCCTAATGGTGGAAACCACAGGATATCGAATCCTCCGTCCTTGTCCTGTCCAACGAGCACTCCCTGCTGAAAGTTAAACTCCTTAATCAGATAGGCTGCAAACTCTGCGCGGGACTTGTGTTTCTTTCTTGGCGAACCAACTCTGCGAACCATGCCCGTGAGTCTTGACGCGAGATGCATCGACGTGGCCGACTCGAAGTCCTTCGCTTCCTTTGGGCTACTTCGCTGCTCCTGCGAATTCAAGACGAAATCGATGTATTCACGATTGGCAACAATCACCTGACCTGTGTCGAGGTCGTAGGTGAACGGTAATGTCGATCCTCGAGATTCGAAGTGGGCGCGCAGGTAGTCATATGCCTTGATGATGGCTGCGTGCGCCCCAGCTTGTTTTGCCCAGCGTTTCAGGCGTTGCAGTGTTGCATCGGTGAAATCTTCATCAGTCAGCACCGTTTCGTCTTGGTCGCTGAGTTCGACACAGATTTCTTCAAACAACTCAAAAGCTGGGTTGCGTTTCATTCCGATATCACTTCTTTATCCTTTTGCTGAACTCCTCAATGAGGCTGACAATACTCGCGGCATCTTCCTTGCCCGGTGACAGCTTTCTGATCTTGTCGAACACCTTTTCCATCTGTCTAACAAGATGTGCGATGCTTTCTCGCTTTGGTTCGACGTATATCAGGGCTTCGTCGAGCGAGGTTCCTCTCTCTAACTCGTTCGCGGCATCTGGAGAGCCGAGTACCGTGCTTAGGCTTGAAAGTTGCCGCGTGTCTGTAACACATTTGTTTTTGCCGTAAAGGAAGCGAGTTAGGTGACGAAGTTTGCTGGCGTTGAACCCTTTTATCCGCATTGTTCGTCTGTCTACGTCAAGTTCTATGTAGGCTCTGATGTTTTTCCGACCGAATGACTCCGCTAAAGACCAAAAGTCTTCGGCGTTTACTTTATTAAAGATTAGCTTTGCTGCCCTCCTGAGACGGTAAGGAATCAGGTAACGGGCAGCTTCCTGCTTCGTAATGTTCAACTCTTTCAAGACCTGCGCTAAATCCTTCTTCGTGGCAACGCGCTTGTCGAGAAACATCGCTTTACTGTAGGGGGGCCAGTCGCGGAAACCGAACAGGTGCTTGACCCCCAGGTATCGGAGAACTTCGTCACTGTCTCCGCGCTGCGTTCCCTCAGGAAAGACGAGAACCGGAATTTGCTGTAGTCTGTCTTTCGCTTCCTGCGGATATTTTCCTGACGGCGCCGCAAGAATTGATTGTACTGCTGCCAAGCGACGGTTTCCCTCGATTACGATGAAATACTGGCCGTCTTGCCGGACAATAAGTGGCTCATACGGGAGGAAGCCGTTCTCGACGATTGAACCGATCAAATCCAAAGCGTAGTGTGGGATTCCGTCAAGGTGCTTTCGAATTCGTTCCTGAATCTCCTCGGCCTCTTCCCCTCTTATGGTGCCACCGAGTCGAGGATTTTGCGGATCGAAGCGCAAAGCTTCAACATCAACCTTCGTGTATTGGGCTTCGTCGGGCAGTCTCGGGAATCTCTGGGGTGAGTCTGCCAAGTTACCTCCAAATCCTCGAAAGGCCTCGCACAACAGCTTCAAAGAGCGGCGGCGGCACTGCGTTTCCGATCATCTGGAACCGTTCTCTGGCCGTACCTCTCTTCCACTTGAACGATCGGGGGAACCCCTGCAGGAGCGCGCACTCGCGATATGAAAGCCGGCGCGCTTCGCCGTCTCGGCTGAATATCCAGTGGTCCGTGTCGATGCGCTTTAAAGGCGGGCTCAGCGGGTGCAGCGGAACGTGCCTCCAGTGGCCCACGATGCAAGGGCTTTGTTTGCCCCAAGGCATGCGGCGCTTGCGAGAAAGGTAGTACCAGTGGAAAGGCTCGACGTTGAATTCGCCAGCAGGCCAGCGCGGAAGACCTTTCAAGACATCGCGCTGAGTGACGAAGGGGTTCTTTCGATCGGGGCCGTGCGTGGGTTTCGGGAATTTGTACTCGAAATTGAGATCGGAGCGGATGCCCACGAGGAATACTCGGCGTCGGTTTTGGGCGACTCCAAAGTCCTTGGCATTCAGTACGCTCCACTTAACTCGATAGCCCGCCAAGCGATAACGGTGCAACTGGTTTTCGAGAAGTGTTCTGCTTTCCCCGAAGGCCATGCCATTTACGTTCTCGACGACAAAGGCTTTGGGTTTCACCTTCCGGAGAACTCTGTCGAATTCGCGGTACAGAAAATTGATTGAGTCATCCCAGTCTCTTTTTCCTCCCTGGCTGTAGCCCTGGCACGGATAACAGCCGGCAAGCAGTTGAGCGTCCGGGAAGTTTTCGAACTGCGAGATGTCACCAGTCTCAATGCGGGGAGACTTGATGTTGTCGCGGTAGGTTTCGCACGCCACGTCCCAAATATCATTCGACCAACGAATGTCGTATCCCGCCCGTTGCAGGGCCAGATCGGAGCCGCCGCAGCCACTGAATAGCGAGATTGCCGAAGTTTTCATGTATCCGTTGTCGTTACGGCCGATTCTACAGTGTGGGGGGCAATTCGCCAAGACGGTATCGTAAATAGTTGCGCAATTTGTCTTTTCGGTGAGCATGGGCCACAAGTTAATTCTGAGGTGCGGGCTTGGATGGAGGGTTCGAGAAATCTAAACTTGCAGTTTAGATTTCTCAAGAAGGGAAAACGGAGTTTGAAGGTTGCTGACGGATAGCGGGCACGACCCTTCGAAGCTCAGGATAAACGTGTCGTGCCTCCACAATGGCTTGAAGGTCTGGAGTTGGACATGTTCGCTGGTTGCGACGATTTCGCGTGTTGATGCAATCCAATGCGCGGGTGCGATCAAAGTTTGAAGGCTGCAATCGGATAGCGGGCACGATGTATCGTGCCCCTACAATTACAACGAAGACGGAGGCAATAGAGATGACGGCGAAAAACCAGGTGCGGGATTCGGTGCTGGAGGCGATTGGGAATACGCCCGTGGTGCGGCTGAAGAAGGTCGTGTCGCCGGGGATGGCGGAAGTGCTGGTGAAGCTGGAGTACTACAACCCGACGGGGTCCTACAAAGACCGGATGGCGCTGGCGATGATTGAAGGGGCGGAGGCGCGGGGGGAGCTGCGCAAAGGGATGCGCGTGGTGGAGTGGACGGGAGGGAGCACGGGATCGTCGCTGGCGATGGTCTGCGCGATCAAGGGATATCCGTTCACGCCGATTTCGTCGGATGGATTTGCGGACGAGAAGCTGCGGACGATGCGTCTTTTCGGCGGGGACCTGGAGATTTTTCCGGCCGAAGGCGGCAAGCTGGCGCCGGAGCTTTATCAGAGGATGAAGCGGCGCGCGGAAGAACTGGCGCAGGAGCCGGGAACGTTCTACACAAACCAATTCAACAATCAGGATGCGATTCGCGCGTACATGGGAATCGGCAAAGAACTCGCGGAACAAGCGGGGAACGGGCTGACAGCGTTCTGCGGCGGAGTGGGCACAGGCGGAATGATTGTGGGTGTGTCGCGCGCACTGAAAGAGGCGGGATGCAAAGCGCGCATCGTGGCGCTGGAGCCGGCGGGTTCGCCGGTGCTCACGACGGGGAAAGGCGGCGCACACCGCGTCGAGGGGATCGCCGCGGGATTCCGGCCGCCGCACTTGAAGGATGGGGATTTCGATGAGGTGCGGACGGTGGAGGAAGGTGCAGCGCGTGAAATGGCGCGACGGTTGGCGAAAGAGGAAGGAATATTCGCTGGGACGTCGTCGGGGTTGAATGTTGCGGCGGCGCTGCAACTGGCGCGTGAGCTTGGGAGTGGGAGTACGGTTGCGACGGTGGCCGTGGATACCGGCTTCAAATATCTCGCAGGGGATCTGTATCGAGAGTGAGCGAGAAGACTGAGTGCCCAGCCTTCGACGTCGTCGAAGGCTGGGGCACGCTTGCACTACAGGCAGTACATTCGGCTTTAGGGCTTTTTCTTGTCGGGAGGCGTTTTTCCGCCTTTGAGGCTGATCAGGGCCAGGAAATCCCTGGCGTTGAACGGGTAGCGGCGCACGGACTGTTGTCCGGTGGTGCTGAGAGTGACGTCTACGCGGCGATTGTTGGCGAGGACGAGGACTCGGAGATTGACCAGCATTTGCTGGCGCTCTTCCGGCGTGATGTCGGGATTCTGGGCGATCTGTTCCTTGGTTTGCTCGGCGGTGAGCTGATCCTCTTCCCCGTAGGAGCGGGTGTCAATGTGGTCCGCGGGAACGCCGTGCTGCACGAGGAAGCTCTTAGCGCGCTCGACGCGGCGTTCTGTAAGGCCCTTGTTATATACCGCGCCGCCGCGTGGATCGGCATGGCCGCCGAGGATGAGATGGGCTTCCGGTTTGAAGGTCAAATAGCGTGTGAAGTCGGCGGCCAGTTTCACGAGAATCTGTTCCTGGCTGCCGAGCAGGCCAGCAGTGGGATTGGCCGCTGTCGGACGAGCGGTCGCAAAATAAATGCTATGAAGAGAGAGCCGCGCTTCGAGCTCGACCTGCTCCGGCGGAGGCGGCGGTTGCTGGACTTCAATTCCCAGCTCGCAGTCGGCGGCACCACCGCGGCCATCATCGACGTGGCCGTCCACGGTGTAGTTGCCGGGAGCTGAGGCCCGCGGTCTCGAAGCGCACCGATGCATCGCTGCCGCGGACATGGCCGCCGCTGGACCTCCAGCTATAGGTAAGCGGATCGTTGTCGGGATCGTTAGCGGTTGCCGTAATTTGCACGACATCACCAGCGGGGACCGAAGAGTGGTCCGCGGAACAGCTCATCGTGGGCGGATGATTGGGCGGCGGTTCTACAGAGATGGATGAGGAGCAATCGGCCCATCCGCCACGTCCATCGTCGACATGGACCTTTACAGCGTATGTTCCCGCGTTTGTGCCGGAAGAGTTCCACCTGGCTTCCGGGCCGGTGCCTTCGACGGCGCCGCCGGTGGACGTCCAAGAGTAGGTGAGCGGATCGTTGTCCGGATCGCTGGCGTCGACACGCACAACGACGAGGTCTCCAGAACCGGCGTAGACCATGGATTTATCAGCCGAGCAAGAAGCTACCGGCGGATGATTGGCCGGCGGCGGTGGAGGCGGAGGATTCCCGCCGAAGCGGAAGACGATTCCCGTAGAGAGGCGGATGTTGCTCTGCCACACTTTATCGACGACGAAGATAGAGTTGGGATTCTGGAAGCGGGTGGCCAAAAACTCAGCTTGAAAAAGCCGGAGAGCAATGCGGTGGTTCAGGCGGTAATCGAGGCCGCCGCCGGCGGTCATCGTGAAAACGGTTTCGCGCGGAAGCGGAGTGCAGGCGTAGATGGGAGCAGTGCAGCCGTCGAGGGTGAGTTCGTCGGCGTGGGCGACCCCACCCAGAACTTGAAGAAACGGAGTGAAGCGGCCATGGTCGCGGAAAGAAAGGCGAGGGCCGAACATTACCGTGAAGACGTTGCTCTTCGCGTCGACAACGCGAGAAGGAGAGAATCCGGGGCCTTCGTTGGTGAACTGCAGGGAATTGACTTTGAAGCCGGCAAAATCACCGACCAAGCCCCAGTGGCTGTTGAAATTGTAGGCCAAAGAGGTGCTGCCGCCATTCATGGATTCCATGCGGTTACTGGTGCTGTACGGTACAGCGCGCCAGTAGGAATAGCCCATGAAGAGTTCCAGCTTTGGAGTGGAGTCGCCTTGATCTCGCATGTGATGCCTATGGTGCCCCGAATGGCTGGCGTTTCCTTCGCCTGCGGGCGCCTGGGCTGAAGGCGGGGCTGGCTGAGGAGGCGCCGGTTTTGCAGCGGGTTTGGCTGCGGCGCCGGTAGCCGTGGCGGAGCTTGCGGACTCGTCCTTTTGGGGCGTGTCACCAGGCTTGGGCGTGTCGTGCGCGAAGAGCGCAGGCGCCAGGAATATAGCAACCGCCATCGTGGGAAGAATGCGTGTTCCCAATTTCATTGTTGCCTCCAGAATCGTGTCTACTGGCTGCGAAGCGGGTTCAATGGACCGCTTCGCGGCCGTATATCTTTTCATCGCGCGTGCGGTGCGAATGAAGCCTGCCTTATGGCGCAGGTACAGTGACGGTACTGGCGTTAATCGTGGCCGAGCCTGTTCCCCCGGCAGCGCCGCTGAACATGCTTCCAGTCACTGCTGCGCCGGTATTGATCGTGATGCTGGTAGCAGCGAGGACATTTCCCTGGAATATGGAGCCGACGTCGATGGTCGCGGAAGTGTCCACCTGCCAGAAAACGTGACTAGCCTTGGCACCGCCAGCGAGGATGACTTGTGAACCGACACCCGTGGTGAGCGTGGAACCCATCTTGAAGATAAAGACCGCGTTGGGATCGCCTTGGGCGTCGAGAGTTACGTTGTTGTTTGCCCCTGCTCCGGAAATCAAGACCGAGGTGGAATTAACATAGAGTCCGGGAGTGAACGTCAGCCCACCCATGTTTCCGGGGAGGGTTTGCGCGTTGGTGGAGCGGCTCGTGGCGTCGTTGAAAGCGGCCAGAAGATCGGCTTGCGCTTGCGTGACGATCGGATCGTTGACGTGGATCGTGCCATTGACTTGGGCGGGCGGAATGCCTTGCGAAGTGCCCGGTGCAAGTCCGACGTTACCGTTGATGACGACGGGCCCGGTGCTGCTGATGGATGCCGTGGCCATCACCGCGAAGCTGCCCGCGGAGCCGAGGTTGATCATTGCGGGACCTGCGGCGCCGGTGGCTGTGCCGGTGGTGAAACTCCACGGATCCGGCGGAACGGAGGCAGGCCCGCTTGCCAAAGCATTGCCTGACAGGTCTTTAACCGTGTTTGAAATCATGGCCGTATATTGCGTGTTAGCGGTGAGATTGGCCGAAGGAACGAAAGTCGCGATCTGGCTAGCGGAATCGTAAGTGACGGTGCCGCTGACCGGCGCTCCGCCTGCTCCCGCAACGGCGACGGTGAAAGATCCGTTGTTGATGGTCGTTGGATCCATCGCGGTGCTGAATGTGGCGCTGACGGTCGTGTCAATGAAGACGTTAATGGCGGCGCTCGCAGGGTTGGTGACGGTGATGGTCGGGCCAACGAGGTTAGTGGCGACGCCGGTTGTGAAGCTCCAGACGAAGTTGGCGGTCATGGCGACGCCGGTGAGATCTTTGGCAGCAGTCGTGACTGTGGCTGTGTACTGCGTGCTGGCCGCCAGATTGGCCGTTGGAGTAAAGAGCGCGGTATTACCGGCGTAGGCGACGGTTCCAGGAACCGCGGCTCCTCCGACTGTGGCTGCGACAGTGAACGTGCCGGCGGCGGAAATCGTCGACGGGTCCATGGCGGTGCTGAAGGCCGCGGCCACTTTCTGATTCAACGGGACATTAATCGCCGCACTGGCCGGATCGGTGGAAGTGACTGTCGGCGCTACAGCGTTCGCCGCGGTGCCCGTTGTGAAACTCCAAACGTAGTTGGCAAGCAGCACGTTACCCTGTGCGCTTTGCGCAGCAGTGGTAACCGTAGCCGTGTACTGAGTGCTGGCCGTAAGAGCGGCAGTTGGCGTAAAGATAGCGGTGTTGCTGGAGACATCGTACGTGACCGTACCCGGCACAGCCGTTGCGCCAGTAGTGGTGGCCAAGGTGAAAGTCCCCGCCGCCGTGATCGTGGAAGCGGTCATCGGGGTATTGAAGGTCGCGGCAACTTTTTGGTTGAGCGGAACGTCGGTGGCCGCACTCGGGGGAACGGTCGAGGTGACGGCCGGCGGAGGCGCGGTCGTAAAGGTCCATGCGAAATTGGCGGCTAGAGGGGCGCCTGTGGTGTCAGTCGCGCCAGTAGTTATCGTGGCGGTATACAGAGTTGACGGCGCGAGGTGCGCAGCCGGAGTGAATGTTGCCGCCGTGCCGGAGTAGTTGACCGCGCCCGTGACGGGAGTTGCGCCTGGACCTGTCAAAGTAAATGTCGTCGTGTTGATCGTCGAGGCTTCCATTGGGACGCTAAACGTGGCGGAGAGAACGACACCTTCAGCGACAGCGACGGCGTTGTTTGGCGGAACGGTGGGAGGAACGACGGCCGGTGGCGGAGCGGTCGTAAACGTCCAGACGAAGTTGGCTGCGAGAGGAGCGCCGGTGGTGTCTTGCGCGCCGGTCGTGATCGTAGCCGTGAACAAGGCGCTGTTGGCAAGAATGACCGTCGGCGTAAATGTTGCGGTGTCGCCTGCATAGGTGACGGCGCCGGCCACGGCAGTAGCCCCTGGCCCAGTCACTTTGAAAGTTGTTCCCGAAATAGTGGCGGGGTTCATGGCCACGCTAAAGGTGGCGGAGATGGGCGTGTTGACAGGTACAGCGGTGGCGCCATTTGCTGGAATGGTGGAAGCAACCGTGGGCGCCGGGGCTGTGGTGAAAGTCCAAACGAAATTCGCGGCCAGACTAGCGCCGGTGGGATCTTGCGCGCCGGTGGTGATGGTGGCGGTAAATAAGGTGCTGTTGGCGAGAACCACTGTCGGCATAAACGTTGCCGTCATGCCTGAAAAAGTGACGACACCGGCGACCGGAGTGGCGCCCGGCCCGGTTACTCGGAAAGTTGTCCCAGTAATTGTGGCGGGATTCATGGCCTCGGTGAACGTAGCCGAGATGGGCGTATTGACAGGAACAGCGGTCGCCAGATTTGCCGGGACGGTGGAGACAAGTGCAGGTGGTGGAGCGGTGGTAAACGTCCACACAAAATTGGCAGCCAGCGCTACTCCCGCAGGATCCTGCGCCCCAGTGGTAATCGTGGCGGTATAGGTAGTGTTGGCGGCGAGATCGGCGTCGGGCGTGAATGTCGCGGTGGAACCTGTGAAGGTGACAACTTCCGGCTTGGCTATCGTGACCGGGGTGCGGCGCGCGCCTCTGGCTTGGCGAGGAGGAGCAGCCCCACGAACGACTATTCCAGGGACGAGAACTCCGCCGGGTCCGGCGAGAGTGAAGGTAGCCGCATTGATCGTTGCGGGATTCATGGGCTCGCTAAACGCGGCTGAAACGACGGTGTTGACGAGGACGCCCGTAGCCGAGGCGGCCGGGAGGGTGGAGATTACGGTTGGCGCGCCAGTGGTGAAGGTCCACACAAAATTTGCTTGCAGAGCGTTACCACCCGGGTCGGCGGCTCCCGTGGTGATAGTTGCGGTGTAAGGAGTAAGAGCGGCGAGCGAAACCGTTGGCGTGAAAGTAGCGGTGGTGCCCGAGTAGGTCACTGCTCCGGCGACAGCCGTGGCGCCGGGGCCCATCAACGTGAATGTCATTGTATTGATCGTGGCGGGGGCCATCACGGAACTAAAAGTTGCTGTCACTGTCGTATTGAGAAGGACGAGCGTGGCGCCATTCGCGGGGGACGCGGCGATCACCGTGGGTGAAACCGGACTAGTAGCTTGTTCGCGGCCGCAACCGGCCACAAGGGCGAATAATACGAACGCCACCGACGATAGTTTCTTAAATACGAATATGCGCATTAGCTTCTCCTCTTTGCCCGGTTACGAGGCACGCGACAGGGGTAGCAGCCGCCTCAGACGGATGTAAAAATGAAACTCAAGATTTCAGTGGCTGTTTAAAGCGGGAGGGAGTACAGCAGCCGTGCAGTGTTGATATCAAGTCATCCGTAGTAGCGTCTGTGCAATATTGAACAGACCCAGGAGAAAAGCAGTGAAAAATAGCCCGTTTTCGTACTGTACCGCTTCGATACACCTCCCATTTTTGGTGGAAATAGCGTGAAGATGGGAGGTGCGAGTTGGGTCAAGCGATGAGAAGGAAGATTCCATCGCCCACAAAAGGAATGAGCGATGGGGCCGAGAGATTTTTGCGCGTGCAGGTGTTTTTCAGTAGCTAGAACGAAAGAACAATTACGGGTCGCTGGCATCGACATGACGGTGTTATGGAGTTGGCGAGACGACAGTAGAAATCGAAGAGCGGGCAAGGCGTGCCGTGCCCCTACGGCGGAAAGAGAATTACTCGGAGGCGCCCAGGGGGAGGAAGTATTGGGTGCCTTTGACAGGGTCCTGGAGGCGGCGGAGAAGTTGCTGGAGGTCTTCGCTACGCTCGACGAAGTCGATGTCGGAGGTGTTGATGACGAGGAGATCAGAGGCCGCGTAGCGGAAGAAGAAGTGTTCGTAGGCTGCGGCGACTTCTTCGATGTATTCGGGGGAGATTTGGGACTCGTCGCGGGAGGCTTTTTTGGCGATGCGTGCGCGGAGGACTTCAGGTTTGGCTTGGAGGTAGACGACAAGATCGGGAGCGGGAATGCCGGAGGCCAGGGATTCGTAGAAGCGATCGTAGAGTTTCAGCTCTTCGTCATCGAGATTGAGATTGGCGAAGATACGGTCTTTCTCGAGCAGGAAATCGGAGAGAACTGGGCCGGGAGCTTCGACGGCGAGAGCTTCGCGAATGCGCTTTTGGCGTTCGATGAGGAAGTACATCTGGGCGCGGAAGGCGGCGCCGGCTTTTTCCTTGTAGAAGTCGGCGAGGAAGGGATTGTCTTCGCAGTCGTAGATGCGGCGGGCGTGGAGACGTTCGGCGAGGATTTTGGCGAGGGTGGTCTTGCCGACGCGAAGCGGGCCTTCGATGACGATAAAGCGGGGGGATTGCGGGCCGCGCTCTGGTTTAGGAGCGCGCTTAGCCGCGGTGGAATCGTTGGCCGCCATCGGTTCGTGGGACCTCGAGAGAAACCGCTAGAACGACTTCTAGAGTGAACTCCAGAACTGGCCCGGGATGGCCGGGTCCATGGGGAGATTATAGCAGAGTCGATTGCAAGTGAAGTGAAGGACGAGCTGGCTGGCGTGCCTTACGAAGGGACGGGAAGAGGCGGGAGCTAGGATTCGGGGTTCAGAGTTCGAGCAGTGCAGAAAAGCGGGAGCTTGACTTCCGCACTCCAAAGCAGGCAAGCAGCTGCCGAAAAAGTGAAAAACTGTTCACATTTATGGCTAGTACGGGAGTCCTGAAAAGGGCAAACGGAGGTTCCAAAGGAGGGTACTAATTGGAATGTGACCAACGGGCCAGTGCTACCTGCCCTTTGGGACAGTATATTCTCCGTAGTTGAGAGTGGGGACCGATGTGCAGTGCTTTCAACTACTGAGGTGGAAAATGCTGCTTGCAACGATCCTTTTGTTTTGCCCCTTTCCGCAAACTGGGGATGCAATAAAGGCAGTAACGGAGCGCCCCGCAGGCATTTCCGAAGAAGCGCCAAAAGATTCTTCCCCCTCGAAGGCGTTGCCATCCGCACCGGATCCCAAGATCAAGACGGACACGGAGATTGCGGATGCCTCGAGTTCGGCGCCGCTCAATCCGGCTGCCGGCGGCGCACCGATCGCCCCAGCGAACCCACCCCTGGCCATTAGGCCAGTGCGGGCGACGGGCAACGGCGAATACGGATCCGGGCGGGAGAAGAAGGTTTGGTTTGCGATGATCGTGGCATCCTCGGGCGCAGCGGCGTTTGATGCGTGGTCGACGCGGCGAGCGATCTCGAGCGGTTACGGCACGGAAGCGAATCCGCTGTTGCGGCCGTTTGCGCACTCGAATGCGATTTACGCGGCGACGCAAGTCAGCCCGCTGGTGCTGGACCTCGTCGGACGAAAGATGATGACGAGCCGGTACTCGCTGCTGCGGCGGATGTGGTGGCTGCCCCAGTCGGCAGGGACGGGAATGTCGCTGGGCGCGGGAGTACACAATGTCGGCGTGGTGCCCGCTAACTAGGACACGAACACATTAAAGAAAACAAAAGCGTCCCGGTGAAGAGATTCACCGGGACGCTTTTATTTTGTGCGGATGCCGATGCGCGCGGTCTTGGCGCGTGCCACTGTTTCCGCGGTTTACTTTCCGACGACCAGGATGGCAAACGTGCCGGGCTTCATTTTGCCGCGGCGCTCTCCCGGAGCTGGAGGATCGAACTCGGCGGAAGAGAGAAAGATGTTGTGAGTTTTCAAGTCGAGGCCCATGGTGCGGGCGGAACGCTTGGTGGGGACGTTCTCGATGACGGTGAACTTGTCGGGGGAATCTTCGTGAACGACGGTGAGATGGCCGTCGCCGCAGGAAGCGAAAGCGTAGCCGGTGGCAGGATCGAACGCCGAGGCGTCAGGACCTTCACAGATCTCAGGCGTGGCGACGATTTTGCCGGTGTCGGCGTTGGTGACGGCCATAACCTTTTCATCGCAAACGGAGAAGAGCCGGCGATGATCGAGATCCATGGAGAGGCCAGAAGGCGATTTGCAGGGCGCGAGCGGCCAGCGGTGCGTTTCGGTAAGTTTCTGCGCGTCGAATTGAACGAGTTCGGATTTGTCCTCGATATTGACGTAGATGCTGCCCTGGCCATCGGCAGCCGCAAATTCGGGTTTGCCGCCGAGAGCGAGAGTTCCCACAACGGAGCCGTCGGCGGCGTTGATCGCGGTGGTGTTTTGGCCGCGGCCATTCATGGTGAAAACGCGCTTGGTGACGGCGTCATAGACGATGGCGTCTGGATTGGTGTCGGTCTTCACGGTGCCGAGATTTTTGAGAGATTTGAGATCGAAGATGACGGCCAGGTTGGCGCGGCCGGCGCTGACGAAGCCGCGACCTAGGTCGGAGGCAAGGGCGATGCCATGGACGCCTGAAGTGTCGGGGATATCGCCTTCGATGGCGTAGGTGTCGGCGTTCATGACGACGACGTGGGAGCCATGGGAAATATAAACGCGACGCGCGGCGGAGTCCACGGCGAGATAATCCCAGCCTTCATCACCGGGAACGGGAACTGTTTTGATGAGGTGATAGCCGGAAGGGCCCGGGGCTTGGGCAGCAGCGCGAGACAAAAGGCCGGCGCAAAGAACCGTTGCGACGGAGAGGGAGCCGAGTGTTGCGAAGACTGCAAAACCTTTATGCATGATAATTCTCTCCTGAAATGCAGCACTCCTGATGAAGATTGAGCGCACCTACCTATACAGCGGTCGACCTAAACCCAAGATAAATGAGTGGCGATCAGAAACGGGCTATTCGTTTCGCGTACCCGGTGCGCGGACTTCGTGAGCGAAGATTGCGGAGTTGCCCGGTTTGAAGCTCGAAGCATGCTTAATCTCTACAGCCAAATTGCCTGCAGGCACACTTTTCACGCGAACCGATGAACGCCGGGAGACATCTAACGGGTGAGAAAGAAAAGCTGCCGAGCCTTGGGCCAGCATCGAGACCTAGAATCGTTGACATTCAAAAAAGGGATGACTATACTCTCAAAAATGATTAGTTAACCGATTTAGCTCCGGGTGCACGGCGTATCGGCAAGAGTTCCGGGGAGGATTCGCCATGAACGTATCTAAGATTTTCCTGCGCGCGCTGCTAATGTTGGCCTGCATGACTGTAGTCCTGTGCTCCGCACACGGGCAGTATCGGGCTTCGATTCAGGGAGTAGTAACGGACCCGCAAGGCGCCGCGGTGTCTGGGGCGACTGTTACGTTAAAGAATCTGGAGACGAGCCAGACTCTCACGACGACGACGGACGCAAACGGCATTTACAATTTCAACGCCCTTGCCGCCAGCAAGTATTCCCTCACTGCCGAGAAGACGGGCTTCACGAAAAAGGTGCTTGAGAGCATAGGGGTGATCGCGGATCAGGCGAACGCGGTGAATCTCCAGCTCGAAGTTGGAGAGGTCACGCAAAGTGTCACAGTGAATGGCGATTCCACACCGCTCATGGACACGGAAACTGCCAACCTGAGCGGAACGGTCACCAGCAACCAGATTCAGCATATGCCTTCGTTCGGGCGCGATGTCCTCAAACTGGTAGAGCTTGCTCCCGGATCGTTCGCGGATGGTTCGATGGCGAGTGGCAGTGACAATTATAACCTCCCTGGCACTCAGACAGGCGGCGGGCAATCCGGTGGCGCGGACGGCATCTTCAAGACCGAAAACGGTGCGCAGGTCATCGGCAACGGACAGCAGACGGAGAACAACGGCATTTCGATTGACGGCATCAGCACGACCAGCGCTGTTTGGGGTGGAGCTACAGTCGTCACACCGTCTGAGGATTCCGTTGAAAGCGTAAAAGTCCTCACCAACAGCTATGATGCCGAGGATGAACGCTTCAGTGGCACTCAGATTCAGATTACTTCCAAGAGCGGCACGAACGAGTATCATGGCAGCCTTTTCTTCACGAACCACGAACCGAGCTTCAATGCATACCAACGATTCAACGGCGCGGGCCTTCCTGTGACTAAGGACGCTAATAAGTTCGACCAGTTCGGCGGAAGCGTCGGTGGCCCGATTTGGAAGAACAAAATTTTCTTCTTCTTCAACTATGAGACGGTCCGTGAACCCATCAGCAACGTCACAGGCAACGGCTGGTTCGACACGCCGGCGTTCGACGCCTTGGCGCCTTCGGGAAGCATTGCCGCGAAGTACCTTTCTTTCCCCGGCAACGGTGTAGTCGGAACCCTCAACACCGCCGCCACCTGCGCGACTGCCGGCCTGACGGAAGGTGTAAATTGCAAAACGATTCCAGGTCAAGGTATCAATCTTGGCACGCCTCTGACGGCAGGGTTGGGCGCGCAGGATCAAGGCTGGACCAGTCCCACGAACCCCGGCTGCGGGGGAGCGGGTACAGGCTGCGGAACTGCTGGCAGCCCTCTGGGTAATGTGGCCGATATTGCGAACTACAGCACCATCGACCCGACAACATTTACGGCCGTCCAATACAATGGCCGCCTCGACGCGAATGTCACCGAAAAGGACCGCATCGGCTTTGCCATTTACTGGGTTCCCCAGTCCAAGGACAATTTCAATGGCAACCGCGCTTACGACATCTTCCACCATTCGCAAATCAATGATGCGCTTTCGGCAATCTGGGATCACACCTTCACGCCGACCCTGCTCAACGAAGTTCGCGTGAATGCTGCCGGATGGCGCTGGAACGAGATCAACTCCAACCCGCAGTCGCCCATTGGATTTCCTTCAGACAATATCGATACGACCGGCAGCATTGGCATAAATTCTTTTGGGCCCAATGTCGGCAGCATCCTGAATCAGTGGACCTATACCTTCAAGGATGTGGCCACCAAGATTATTGGGCGCCACGCCATTAAGTTCGGTGGTGAAGGCACCCGGCTCTTTTACCTGCAAGACTGCACAGGTTGCGGCGTGCCCAGCTATAACTTCTTCAATATCTGGGATTTCCTCAACGATGCGCCGCGCCAGGAGAACTCGAACTTCGATCCCACGACCGGGTTACCGACCACGCTTCGGCAAGACCAGCGGGAAAACATCCTGGGCTTTTTCGTTCAGGACAGCTTCAAACTTCGCTCGAACCTGACCCTTACTTTTGGACTACGCTGGTCCTACTTCGGCCCCTCGTACTCAAAAGAGGACAACATGTTCAGAGCTGTTCCCGGCGCTGGCTCGGACTACCTGACAGGCTTGGTCATCCAGAAAGGCAATTCCTGGAACCCACAAAAGGACAATTTCGGGCCCCAAGTCGGCATTGCCTGGAGTCCGACTTCGGTATTCGGCCATGAGTTCCACAATCGTTTGGTGGTTCGAGGCGGTTACGGGCTGAGCTTTAACGGCGAGCAACTCGCTATTTCGGCAAATATCGTCAATAACCCCGGGTTGGCGGTTTCTCCGACGCTCCAGCAAAGTACGCCAAACCCCGCGAGTTGCGTGCAGCCGTTGCCGAACTGCGGCATTGTCTATGCCCTTTCGTCCGGCGTGCATGACCTGACCGGTTTCCCGGCGAACCCGAATACGGTTTCAGTTTTTGGCGCGAATGGACTGCCCACGACCGGCACTGTCAACGTGGAAATCTTCCCTAACACCCTGCCCACGACGCGTGTCCATCACTACTCGGTGGATACCCAATATGATTTGGGCCATCAATTCGTAGCATCATTGGGATATCAGGGAAGCCTGTCGCGTGACACCTACTTCCATGAGAACCCACTTGCCGTCCCTGCGACGTTAGGTGATCCCCTCAACCCACAGATTGGCGGCGGGGACTTCTGGGGTTTGAATGGCCACGGAAACTACAACGCCATGCTCGCGGAACTAAAGCACGATTTCTCGCGTCAATTCCAGGCCGACACGCAATTCACCTGGTCGAAGTGCATGGACACGAGCTCCGCGCCGTTTTCGTTACAGCCTTACCCGTTCGACCAGAGCCTGGATTACGGGCGCTGCGACTACAACGTCGGCAAGTCCTTCAAGATCTTTGGCGTTTGGCAGCCGGTGTTCTTCCACGGAAGCAACAACTGGATGGAAAAGATCGCAGGAGGCTGGTCGCTCAGCGGAATCTTCAATGTCCACTCTGGATTCCCGTGGAGTCCGATGGTGAACGTCAATGGCGGAAACACCTATTGCGCGCAATGCGGGTACGGGTCGCTCTTCCCGACTACCTACCTGGGCGGGGCTGGCAGCAGCACTAGCAATAGCGCCTTCGAGACGGTTGCGAATTCGAATTTTCCCAACGGCGGAGCGGCGTATTTTTCGCCGACAACCTACCCAGCTTTCTTCGGCACCACGCTTCCTCCGGCCCCGGGCGTTGCTCGCAATTCGCTCAATCTGCCCGGCTATAAGTCCGTGGACATGACGCTGGCCAAATCGTTTGGGCTGCCCAGAGTTCCGGTACTCGGGGAAAATGCGAAGATTGAGTTGCGGTTTGACGCTTACAATCTGTTCAACAACTTGAATCTCAACCCCGATTCCATTTCGAACAACATTGCCGCCTCAAACTTCGGCACGATTACAAATGCTCTTGCTGCCCGCGTCATTACGCTGGGAGCGCGCTTCAGTTTCTAGGTTTCTCCACCCCGGGAGGCGCAGCTCGAAGTTGGAGAGCGCCTCCGTAGTTTGATCGAGGAAGCTGTCAACGAGCGGACTGTAACTCTCCCCCTCGTTGACAGCTTTTTGTTCTTAGCTGCGTTGCTACGTTGAGCGGAAACCGGCTTTTTGCATGGCGGATTGCGCTTCGGGATTTTTCATGAAGATGTCCCACACAAAACCAGTGCGTTGATTTTCGGCCATGAGCATGGTGATTCCGAGATCTATGCCCAGTACATCCTGGTCGTACCAGCCAGTGAGCGGATTGAAGGCATCGACAAACCCGTATCGCGCCCAGGCTTTCTCTTTGTAGCGGCCGCGAATGTTGCGCAGGACGCGCATGCAATCGTCGTAGAGAAAAGGAAGCGACCCGCCAGTAGCGCACGGCACGATGCTGCCGTCGATCGGCCCTTGCGGCGGCGGGCCGCCCCACGCTGTGTAACCTTTCTCGTAGTCCGACGCGCTGATTCCCCATAAATTTTCACTGTAGTCTGGGAATTTATCGTGCAACGAGAGGCAGAAAAGTTTGTGAGCCCTGGTCGCCTTGATGGAGTTCTCGAAATAGTTGGTATAGGCGTCGCGTTTTTTGCGGAAATCAAACCACGCTTGCGAATACTGGTGCGTGAAAATCGGATCGTTTCCGGAGATATATTCAATCCCTTGATATTTGATGACGGGCCGCGTCCAAGCTTTCCACGTATCCGCGGACAATGGGTGAGTGGGCGAGCCAATCCCGAGCAGATAGATCATCATCAGCTCGCAGTAATGCTCCCAGCGAGCGTCCAGAAAACCCGACTCGGGATGCCAGCCCATCGAGAGCGTCGTGCCGCCATTCAGCATCCACGGCCAATCGACGCGCTCGTAGATTTTTGTGGCGAGATCCTTGATCTCCTGGTCGGCAAAATATTGCCGCGCGGTGAGCACGCCGCAAAGCAGTAACGAAGTATCGATGGAGGAAAGCTCCGTCTTTTCCCATCGCTCGCCAGTTTCCATGTGGATGAAGTGGTAGTAAAAGCCGTGTACGTGCGGCAAGTCGTTCGCCAGGAATCGCAGCGTGTTGCGGACGCGCTCCAGAATATCCGCGCGCCTTCCAAAGCCGCGCCGCTCGCCAATGCACAGGCTTGTCAGGCCGAAGCCGGTGGCGGCGATGCTGGACATGGTGCGCGTATCGCGGCCATTGGCCAGCGCGCGGTCCTTCACCTGCCCCGTTTTCGTGCTCGCTTCGTTCCAAAAAAAGTCAAACGTGGCATGCTGAAATTCATCGAGCAACTGCTCGTCAGTTCCCTGATAGGGCTCGCCGCCGGGCGGAATAAAGGGCTTCTGTGAATTGGCACCAGAGCACGCAATGGAATCGAACGATACGGCAAGAAGGCCAAGTCCGCAAAGGCGAAGGAGTTCTCGCCGATCATAGAACGGATTTTCAGCCATTTCGTCCCCTAACGGGCCTGCTTCGTAATCTCGAGAGTGGCCTCGGTGCCGTGTGCAGAGTCCGGGCTGATCCAGACTTTGACGCGCGATGGCTCGACGTCATATTTGTTTTGATCGTCCCAAAGCGCGAAAGCGTCCGCGCCCAAATGAAACGTGACGCGCTGCGTTTCTCCAGCGGCTAGTTTGACGTGCTGGAAACCTTTGAGTGCGCGAATTGGCTGCGCCGTGCTGGTACCCTCGAGGCGAACGTAAAGCTCAGCGGTTTCTTCGGCGGCGCGTGTGCCGGTATTGGTTACATCGGCGCTGATGGTTAGCTCGGGCTTTGAGGAAGGCGGCGCGTCCAGAAGATCCTTGTTCAGTGTTGCTGCGCTCAATGTTGTTGCGCTCGTCCGGGGCGGCCCGAAGCGAAAGGTCGTGAACGAGAGGCCGTAGCCGAACGGAAACTGCGGAGAGTTCTGTTCGTCGATGTAGCGCGAAATATATTTGACGGAGCCTTCCCAGGGCGGCTTGGTGAGATCGGCGTCGCCAGCTGGACGGCCCGTATTCAGGGCGTCGTAGTAAAGAGGTTCCTGGCCCACGTCGCGAGGCCAGGAGACGACAAGTTTTCCAGTTGGATTTGCGTCGCCAAAAAGCGTTTGGACGAGAGCTGGGCCGGCCTGCACTCCGGGAAACCAAGCAGCAAGGACTGCGGGGATATGTTCAAAGGCCCAGGGAAGCATGAGCGGCCGCCCGCTGAACAGCACGAGGGCGACCGGTTTTCCGGTGGCGGCGATGGCTTCGAGAAGTTGTTCCTGGCGGCCGGGCAAACCGGGATGCGCGCGAGAGGCGGCTTCACCCGTCATATCCGGACCATTTTCGCCAAGCGCAAGAATCACGACGTCGGCTTCTTTCGCAACCTGGACGGCCTCCGCCAGTTGCTCATCCGAACCTTTGGTAATTTCGCTGCCCTTCGCGTAGTGCACGCGATCCGCGCCCAATTTTTCAAGGAGCGCGGAGCGCAACGTGATGACATCTTCAGGACGGCTTTTGGCGGACCACGAACCGAGCATGTCCGTGGCGTCATCGGCGAGCGGACCGATGAGCGCGAAATTCTTCGAGTCACTGGAAAGCGGAAGCAGAGGCGAGCCAGAGGCTAGAGGCGAATTATTGAGCAGCACGAACGAGCGCTCAGCAACCTCGCGTGCCAGCACAACGCTTTCCGGTTGAAGCATGGCAGCGGCTTCGTTTTTCTCGTCCGCGTAGGGATGTTCGAACAAACCCAGGGCAAACTTGAGGCGCAGGACGTCGCGAACAGCTTGATCCAGGGCGGATTCGGAAACCTCGCCGGAACGAACAAGATTCGCGAGATTCTGGTGATAAAAGCCGCTGACCATATCCATCTCCACACCGGCCCGAAAAGCCTTTCGCGCGGCCGTGGCAGGATCATTCGCAATGCCGTGCGGAATAAGCTCGGCGATGGAGGTCCAATCGCTATCCACGAGACCTTGAAAGCCCCATTCTTTGCGCAAAATTTCCTTGATCGTGAATGGATTTGCGGAGGCGGGGATTCCGTTTAGCGACTCAAACGCGGTCATGATACTGGCGGCGCCGGCGTCAACGGCCGCGTGAAAGGGAGGCAAATAAAATTCCCTGAGGGTGTGCTCGGAAATTTCCGCGGAATTATAGTCCCTGCCGCCTTCGGCTGCTCCGTATCCCACAAAATGTTTGGCGCAGGCCGCGACACTATCGGTTGCGGAGAGCCGTTGACCCTGGTAGCCGCGAACGTAAGCGCGGGCCATTGCTGAACCGAGGTAAGGGTCTTCTCCGGCGCCTTCCGCCATTCTTCCCCAGCGGGCATCTCGAGCGATATCCACCATGGGAGAAAACACCCAGCGAATTCCGGCCGCAGATGCTTCGCGCGCGGCTACGCGGGCCACCCGTTGGACAAGCTCAGGATCCCAGGTGGACGCCAATCCAAGAGGTATCGGAAACTCAGTCCGAAAGCCGTGGATGACGTCCTGGCCAAAGAGAATCGGGATGTGCAAGCGGGACTTCTCCACCGCCAGGTGTTGATACCCGTTTGTGTCCTGGGCCTCCGTAACGTTTATCAGCGAGCCGATCTCACCCTTTTGGATCATGTCGTTGTAATTTATGGGGCCGGTGGCTGGCCCAGCGGGCTGGCCAACCGAGTATTGGACCAACTGGCCGACTTTCTCGTCCAACGTCATCTTGCGGAGAAGGGCGTCTATTTTTTGTTCAGAGACGGGATCGAGAAGACGAGAATGCGTGGAGGCGCTATTGGAAGAATCGCCGCGCGCGGAGTGTTGCGCCGCGGCTGGTAGAGAACAGAACAAGAAGCAGAGCACGATTGCGAGTCGAATGAGCGGCATGAGCACGTTTTCAAGAGCTCCGAAAGTGGCGATGGACGCCGAGCCGGGCGTCCTGTGCAGCGCGAAAAACATCAACACCTTACTCGATTCCTGGCCATTTAGGGCAAGAACGGCAAATGATTGTGATTCTTGACCGTTGCCCAGGCACCAGCAAAATCCTTATTCTTTGGGAATTCCCGCGATAGTGCACGGGGGCCACTGATTTGGCGCACGGGCTTCCTCCACGGAAACAGCATAGTAAACCGATTTACTAAGATACTCAAGCGCAGTGAGAAGGCAATTCCGCCCGGCCAGCCTTGGAGCTTGTCCGGACACGTACCTTGTGGGAGACTACCTGCCCAGACTGCTTATGCGTAGTCCAAAATCAGCAGGCAGCGCGACCGTGCGCAAACGACCGGGCACTAGCGTGAGCCTGAAATCTCTCGCGGAACATCTCGGGCTTTCACAAGCCGCCGTGTCTTTCGTGATCAACCGGTCTCCCGCGGCAAAATCGATTCCGCATCGTACACAGGAATTGATCCGAGCAGCCGCCCGCGAATTAAATTACCGGCCGAATCATCTCGCCAGATCTCTTCGACAGCAGAGGAGCTTCACCATCGGAGTCGTTGTTCCGGAGATTAGCGAAGGATATGCGGCTCTGGTCATGTCCGGTATCGAAGATCATCTGCTGCAGGAGGGTTATTTTTATTTTGTTGCGAGCCACCACCACCGAAAAGAGCTGATCGCCGAATATCCTCTTTTGCTGGAGCAGCGCGCGGTGGAAGGATTGATCGCAGTGGATACCGTGCTTTCCGACCGGGTGGACGTGCCGGGTGTCGCGGTGTCCGGCCACCGAGATGTGCCGGGAGTGACGAACATCGTTCTGAACCACGATCGCGCGGCGTGCCTCGCCTTGCAACATCTGACGAGCCTTGGGCACCGGCGTATGGCATTCATCAAAGGACAGGAATTCAGCTCGGATACGGAAGTTCGCTGGGGAGCGGTCAGCGAAGCAGCCAAGAAATTCGGCATTGAGATCAAGGAAAAACTCACGGGGCAACTCGAAGGAGACTCGTCTTCGCCGCTGCTCGGATATCAAGTGACGCAAAGGATTCTGTCCGGCGGAGAGCCCTTCACGGCCCTCTTTGCGTTCAACGATATTTCCGCCATCGGGGCAATCCAGGCGTTGCGCGAAGCGGGGCGGCGTGTGCCGGAGGATGTTTCCGTCGTCGGCCTGGATGACATTCAGAGCGCGGCGTTTCAGAACCCGGGGTTGACTACCGTAAGGCAACCGCTGCGCGAGATGGGGACGATCGCCGCGGAAACGCTTCTGCGCCGAATTATCGCGCCAGCGAAGGCGCCGTATCCCAAAGAGATCGTGGTCGAGCCGGAATTGATTGTGCGCGGCAGCACGGCTCCTGCTCCAAAGCCCGCCTAACTCGTTTCCATGCGCAGGGACTTCCTGCGCGGCTTAAGGCGCAAACTTAACTGGATGGTCGTACCCGGTCATCTCGAGATAGCCTACGCCATTGAGCGGGATCTTTTCGCGGCGGCCTGCCAACGTGATGGCGCCCTCCCAATAAGCTGGCAGAAACGTAGCGTTTCCGGCCAACTCTTGGCCAGGTAAGGGCGTGTGTGTTTCGAGTTCGATCCCGAGCTTCGGTATCGCCACTTTCCAGGCAATCGGATAAGTAGCGTGGGTGACGAGGCTGGTCCAGTTTTCGGCGAGCGGCTGCAGAACAAAGTCGTTCGCTCGCAGGTGCGTGGATTTGCCTTGGGCATCGATATAGGTGCCCGCGGAGAATGGATCGAGCGAGCCATCTTTCCGTCGAATATGAAAGAGCATCAGTTCCGTGTGGTCTTCGAGTTGGAGGCTGAGCCAGTCCCAGCCGATTTGGTTGGATTCGAGCTGATGAGTGAAGAATTCATGGTCCATCCAGGCGAGACCCGCCACTTCGAGGCTTTCACCCCTTAGCTCGAGGGATCCCGTGGCAGCCATGCGTGTCAGTGAAATGTAGTAGGAGGCGTGGCCTGCTCCTTCGGCTTTCTGGCTGACGCCGTTTTCGCCTTGGAGGATGGGCGGTTTTTCCGGATGGAGCGTTAGATGTAATTGAAACCGGCTATCGATCGCTAGCAGTTTTTGGTCGGAGCCTTGCCACTGGATTTGCCAGTCGCCATTCCAGATGCGGCCGATGGATTCGTTGACGCCCGCAATTCCCGGCCCAGCGCGGTTTGTTCTTTCCGCGTGGTAGAAATGTCGCCCGTCCAAATCGCTTAACGCGAGATGCGCAATGTAAATGTCTTTCACATCCCAAGTTGCGGATTGAGATGGGTCGCGGCTTACGGCTTCACGGAAAAATGTCAGTTCGAATCCGTAGCGATGACCGTTCGTGGATTTCAGATTGCCCGTGTAGTACCACCACTCCGTCTGAAAGTCCGGGTGATTGAAATAGTCTCTGGGGAATTCGAATCGATAGCCGGGCACGGCCGTGCGATATTGCGCGGCGAGCGGCTGGAGAATGAGGAGGGCCACGGCCAACGCGGCGAGCTTACTCCTCATGGACGGCCTCGAGCGGATTGAGCCGCACAGCAACCTGGGCGGGATACAAGCCAGCCAACACGGTGGCGACATAAACCACGCTGATGGCGCCGAGCAGAATGGCGACGGGCCAGTGGAATCGAATCGTCCAGCCGAAGGACTGTTTGTTGATGACGTAGATAAGAACGAGCGAGAGTGCGAAGCCGAGGGCGAGCCCCACAAAATTGGCAAGCAAGCCGAGCAGACCGGCTTCGACTAAAATTTGTTTGCGGACTTGTCCCGCGGCTGCGCCGAGAAAACGCAACAATCCGAGTTCGCGGCGGCGGTCGATGACAAGAGCAAGCAGCGCGCCCGCGATGCCCATCACCGCAACAATCACAGCAACAGCCTCTAGGGCATACGTTATAGCGAAGGTGCGGTCGAAGATACGAATGGCCTCTATACGCAAATCGCGGTTTGAAGCGACCAGCACACGGTGTCCAACAGCGGTCTGAATGATCTCGCTCCGCACGGTCTCCACTGACGAGTTGGGGGAAACGTAAACAGCCAGGTTTGAAGGAGCAGGGTCCGGAAGATAACGCAGCATGGTCTGGCGGTCCATCAAGACGGTGCCGCGTTCGCTGCCGTAATCGTAGTAGACATCCACAACGCGAAAGGCTGGACGTGCGGCACCGAGATCGAGCGTAATGGTGTCGCCAGCGTGCACGTGATGCTTGTTTGCAAACGGCTCGCTGACAAGCGCGGCATTCGCGGCGCGAATCTCCGAGAGCACAGCTTCGGTGGGCCGGCCTGAGAGGAAATTTGAGCGTTGTTCCGAGCGGAAGGCGCTCAAGTCCACCGATGCCAACGTCGCGGGCATTCCATCGTAGCTGATTTCATAGGCCCGCAAGCGGTCCACGCCCGCGACGCCGGGCAGTTCTCTGATCTTCTCCGCCAATTCGACGGAAATCGTTGGATGACGATCTGGGGCGGGTTCCCCGGCGGGCCGGATGTAGAGGTCGGCGGGAAGGCGGTCGTTCATCCAGATGCGTACGGTTTCGCGGAAGCTGCCAACCATGATCCCGACGGAGACCATCATGGCAATGGCAGTCGAGAGCGCACCCACCAGCACGGACGTACGGCGAAGTGAAGCGGAAAGACTTTGCGACGCCAATAGAGCTTCGACGCCAAGAATTTTTCCAAGCCATCGCGAAGAGCGAGAAATAACCGCATCCGTGAAAGCGGGAATCGCCAGAGCCGACGCGATGACCAGCAAGATAGCAGCGAAGTAACCGAAAACTGGTTTACCGTGTATCGCGGGAACGCGCGCCGCAACTGCTGCTCCGACCGCCAAGAAAAGTGCGAACCACAGGCCTCGCGATTTATGTACACGGGCGATGTATTCGCGCCGGCCGCGCGCCATGGCTTCGACAGGCGAGACGAGCGAGGCTTCGCGGGCGGGCGAGTACGCGGAGAGAATCGCTACGCCAACGCCGATGAGGAATGCGAGCGCCACAGACCATGCACTCAACTCGATCGGCCCCGGGCGGCTACTTACATAAAGCGATTCCACTGTGGCGGCCATCAACTTTACGGCTCCGGACGCCATTACGCGCCCGGTGGGGAGACCGAGCGCAGCTCCGGCTAATCCGAAAAAAGCTGCCTCGCCGATGAACGCCATAAGCACTGCGCAGCGGCTGGCGCCCAGCGCGCGGACGATTCCCGTTTCCGGGCGGCGGCGTACGACAGAAACCGAGATGGTGTTGTAAATGAGAAACGCGCCAACAATCAACGCAATGTAACTGAGCAGCTGCAAATTCCATCGGAAGGCCGCGAGCATTTGCCGATTTTCATTTGTGCCGGTACCTTGCGGGCGGACTTCGACGCCCGCGGGCAGCGTAGAACGCAAACGTTGCTGCCATTCTTCGAAATTTGGGGCTTCCGGAAGTTTAAGAAGGATGCGGTCGACGCGGCCAAACCGGTTTAGCGCACGCTGCGCTGCCGCGAGATCCATGACGATGGCGGACTCGTTGCCGTTTGCATCCGGATAGACGCCGCGGATTGTGAATTCTCGGACTTGATCATTAATCAGCAGGCTAAGGTGATCGCCGGGCTTTTTCCCCAGGCTTGTACCCACCCAAATGCTTTGCGGGTCTTGCAAGTAATGCATCGCATCTTCAGACGGTACAAAAGATCCACTCCAACCGGATTCGGGAGCTGCTCCGGGACGCTCGGAGCTGCCTTCCGCAATCAGATCGAGCCCGATCAATGGAAGAGTCTGTTTGGTTTCTAAGACGGTTGCCGAATCTTCGATCCGCGCCGAAATTCGAAGGGAATAAGGAAGCGTCGCGAGCGTCCCTACTACTGCCTCAGGCACGCCGCCGGAGGCGACGACTTCGAGGTCGTTGTCGCCAGCCAAAGTGGCCATGGAAGCGCGAAATGATCCGGTGGCTGCCACTCCGGCGAGATCGATCGCCAAGACCACCGCAACACCCAGCGTGACGGCAAGTATTGTCAGGATGGCCCGCACTGGTTCCCGCAGCAGAGGACGAAGCATCAAGCGGTAGAAGAGGAATAAGCGCGCCATTTCAATGCCGGGCAATCTCTTCTATTTTTCCGTCACGCAGGCGCACGACAGCGTCAGCAAGGGCGGCGGCTTCCGTGCTATGCGTGGCCATCAGAGTGGCTGTGTTTAGTTCTCGCGTGAGCCGCTTCAGAAGTTCGAGAATGACGTTGCCCGTCCCCGTGTCCAGATTCCCCGTTGGCTCGTCGGCCAGAAGAACGGCGGGCGACTGAACGAGAGAGCGCGCGATGCCCACGCGCTGCATTTGTCCGCCGGAGAGTTGGTGCGGATAGCGGTCGCCCAGCCCATCCAGTTCCACCCAGCCGAGCTTTTCGCGTGCGGCACAACGCGCATTTGGCTTTCCAGCAAGAAGTAGCGGCAGCTCCACATTTTCAAAGACCGTGAGCGTATGGAGCAGTTGAAACGATTGGAAAATGAAACCGACTTTCTCGCGGCGAAGGAGAGTCAAACCGGCGTCGTTCAGAGTGGATGTGTCGACGCCGTCGAGCAAGACGCGGCCGGAGGTGGGAAAGTCCATTGCGCCGGCGAGATTGAGCAGCGTCGATTTTCCGCAGCCGCTCCGCCCGACAAGGGCAATAAATTCTCCACGGTTTACTTCCAGCGAAACATCGTCCAGCGCGCGGACACGCTGGCCATCGGTGAGATAGTCCTTGCAGACGTCTTGGAGGGCGACGATGGCCATAACTTATGATGAGGCTTTTACAAGGCAATATGCCAGAAACCGCGAGTGCAAGCTTCGCTGCGGCGACTTCGCCAGGGAGCTAAACACTCATTGAGCCTTCCTGTGCCCTGTTATAGACTTCGCACGCGCAATTCCAGTTTAGGGGCTGCGGCGATCTCATCAGACTAAGCGCGCCTCGGCAAGCAAGGCTGGTGCGCACGGCGTTTTTGCGAAGGCGACATCAGCCGAGCGACAAATCCCGCCCGGTGGATGCCGGCGATCACCCAGGAGGTGCGGATGCTTTTTGCGTCGGACGTCGCTGTTGCACACAAGAGCCTGGCCACCTTGGATCTCGTGATCATCGGGATCTACTTTGCCATTGTGTTTGGCATCGGCCTGTATTTTTCAAGGAGAGAACGAACTTCCGAAGACTACTTCCTTGCCGGCCGCGACATCGGTTGGTTCTTCATCGGCGCATCGTTATTCGTATCGAACATATCGACGGAACACTTTATTGGTTTGTCGGGCACCGGCGCTTCGTCTGGAATGGCCGTAGGCCACTTTGAATGGCTGGCTTGCCTCATATTGCTCGTTCTGGGCTGGGTGTTCGTCCCTTTCTACTTGCGCTCCAATGTGTTTACGATGCCGGAATTTCTGGAGCGGCGATTCAATCGCAATTGCGCGGTGTATTTGGCCGCCATCTCGATCATCGCCTATATTTTCACGAAGATTTCCGTGCAGCTCTATGCCGCGAGCGTCGTTCTGGAACGCGTGGCTGGATGGTCGCTTTGGAAAACGGCGGTCGTGCTGGTTATCGCCGTGGGGATTTATACCGTGGCCGGCGGGCTGGCTGCCGTCATTTATACGGACACCGTTCAGACCTTGATTCTGATTACCGGCGCAGTGGCTCTCACGATTATTGGTCTCCACAAAGTGGGGGGATTTGAGCACCTGCGGACCCTGGTGCCCGCCAGTTATTTTCACATGATTAAGCCGGCGTCTGATTCGCAATTTCCCTGGACAGGCATCTTTTTCGGTGCGCCGATCCTCGGCATCTGGTACTGGTGCACCGACCAAGTGATCGTGCAGCGCGTGCTTTCGGCCCGTGATGAAGGGCACGCCAAGCTGGGAACAATTTTCGCGGGCTTCTTGAAAATACTGCCGGTCTTCATACTCGTGCTGCCCGGCATCATCGCGTTCGCACTTTATCCTGAGCAAGTAAAGAAGCCTGATTATGCCTATCCCACTCTGATTTTGAATTTGTTGCCGACGGGGCTCGTTGGCCTGGTGATGGCCGCGTTGCTGGCCGCAGTGATGGGCGCGATGAGTTCGGTGTTCAATTCCGCATCCACCCTGGTGACGCTGGACTTCTACAAGAAGATTCGCCCTCAAGCCTCCGAAGGACAGCTCGTTAATTTCGGCCGCATTGCCACGGGATTCATGGTGCTGCTCGGTCTGCTGTGGGTGCCTTTCATCCACTACATCAGCAGCCAGCTTTATATTTATTTGCAGAGCGTGCAGGCCTACATCAGCCCGCCGATTTCCGCGTGCTTTGTGCTGGGAATTCTTTGGCCGCGGCTGAACGGATCAGGAGCGATTACGTCGCTGCTGACCGGCTTCGTTTTGGGCGCCACGCGATTCATTTTGGAGCTTGCGGACCAGGCCGGCGGAGGGCATTTCCAATCTTCCGCCATACGCTGGCTGGTGGACATGAATTTCCTGCACTACGCGATCTTCATGTTCGTGATCTGCTCGCTCGTGCTCATCACGGTAAGCTTGATGACCAAAGCGCCGGACCGGAAGCAGATTGCCGGGCTGACATTTGCAACCGTGGACGACAAAATCGAAACCACCGTGGTGGATCCTCGCCAGCGCAAACCCGCGCACGAAACGGCCATGGAACACAGGATCAACGTTTTCTTTAGTCTGGTGCTGCTTGGGACGGTGATCGGACTGTGGATTTATTTCCGCTAGCGCGCAGCACGGAAAACAAATGGGAACGTACGCCATCCAGGCATTGAAACCAAACGTCACGCAGGAAGAGGCTATCCGCGTCTTCCGTTCGGGCGGCTTCAGCGCAGCCTATTGGAAGATTCGAAACGGCCCTCTGCAGCGAGTTGCCGATGCCTACGTGCCGTTCTGGGTCTATCAGGTGCGTTACGAAGTGGTTGGCGCGCTGAATACCCGAATTTTTGCGCTCGACGCGGTTCATGGCACGCTCGACCTGTTCGAGTTTCCCCACGTTCCGAGAGAAAATGAGCTGGTCAGCATCGAGACGCGGAACCGGCTGATGCCTTGCCTGAAACCGGATGCAGCCGAAGAGCTGTTGAAGATAAAAGCTCTTCGAGTGCTTTTCCAGCAAGGCTTTTTCAAGCTACGCGCTTTGAAAGTGGAAATCACACACATGCCCGTGGAAATGCATCTGCCGTATTGGCTGGCCTTTTACGGAAGCAACGGCGCGGCCAAGTGCCGTGTGATGGACGCCGTGCGCCGGCGCATCGAAGGCTCAAAAGCTTCGTCTTTCTTCGAGGAGTGGCTGGCGGCTTAGCGATCGTGGGGAATTGCAATGTCCTGCGTATGAGGAGTCATTTCAAGGGATAGAACCCCCGCCTGGTTCACTTAGTGAGGCATACCATGTCACAGCTTGCAAGATGGTCCGGAATCGGCTTGCTGCTTTGCGCCGCGAGCAGCAACAGCGCAGCGGCGACGGGCTGGCAGCACCTCGGAAACGTGCAGCGCGTGGAAAAGCTTCCGGACGGCGTTGAATTGATTGCCGGACCAGCGAGGGTGCGCATCACGGCTTTTCGCGACGGGGTCGTCCGGGTTCGCCTGGCTCCGCAAGGTTCCTTTCCCAAAGATTTTTCCTGGGCAGTGATCGAGTCGCCGGAGCCTCCGGCCGTCAAAATCGAAGACGGCAAGAGCGAGTTGCGTATGACGGCGGGCAGGGTCGTCGTCATCGTCAAGAAAACGCCTCTGCTTATAACGTTTGCGGACCTGGCGGGCAACGTTCTCGTTGCGGATGAGCCGTCGTTGCCGATGGCTTGGGACGGCGCCTACGTCCACGTCTGGGAACACATGCCGCTGGATGAAAATTACTATGGCCTGGGCGACAAGCCCGGCTCGATGAACCGGCGCGATCGCGCGTTCACGATGTGGAATACGGACTTTTTTGGCTGGCAGGAATCAGACGATCCTCTCTACAAGACGATTCCCTTTTTCATCGGCCTCCGTAAAGGCACGGCCTATGGAATTTTTTTCGACAATACCTACCGCAGCAGCTTCGACTTCGGCAAAGAGTCTCGTGATTATTTTTCGTTTGGAGCGGAAGGCGGCGAGTTGAATTATTATTTTATCGCCGGCCCGGAACCGAAGAAAATCGTCGAGCAATACACCGCGCTCGTGGGCCGCACGCCGCTTCCCCCGCTCTGGTCGCTGGGCTACCAGCAGAGCCGTTACAGCTACTATCCCGAGGCGCAAGCGCGCGAAATTGTCCAGACGTTGCGCGAGAAGAAGATTCCCGCTGACGCCATTTATTTGGATATCGACTACCAACAGGGCTACGCGCCATTTACCGTAAACCGCGAATATTTTCCGACCTTTGAAAAGATGATCGCGGATTTTCGGGCGCAGGGCATGCGCACCGTTCTCATCACCGACCTTCACATCAAGAAAGATCCGAGCCACGGTTATGCTCCTTACGATTCCGGAATGAAGCAGGACGTCTTCGTGAAGAATCCGGATGGCTCGGTATTTGTCGGCAAAGTCTGGCCCGGCGACAGCGTCTTCCCGGACTTCACCTTGACCCGCGTGCGCGATTGGTGGGGTGGGCTCTACAAGAATTTCGTGGATATGGGTGTCGCGGGCTTCTGGAACGACATGAACGAGCCCTCCGTGTTCGAAACGCCCACAAAAACCATGCCGCTTGACGTGGTGCACCGCCTGGACGACGGCACAACGCTCGATCATCGTGCCATTCACAATGTCTACGGAATGGAAAACGCCCGCGCGACCCACGATGGCCTCCTGAAATTGCGTCCCGAGGAACGGCCTTTTGTTTTAACGCGCGCGGCCTACGCGGGTGCCGAACGCTACGCCGCCACCTGGACCGGCGACAACAGCGCCACCTGGAATCACATCGGCATGAGCGTGCCTCAGATCATGAGCCTCGGAATTTCCGGATACGCGTTGGTCGGCGCGGATGTCGGCGGCTTCGCGGGATCTCCTCCCGTAGACCTTCTAACGCGCTGGTACGAGCTGGGAGTTTTCTATCCGATTTATCGCGATCATGCGGCGAAAGGCACTCTGCCTCACGAGCCCTGGGTTAACGGCCCCGAACAGGAAGCGATACGCAAGCGTTACATCGAGCTGCGCTATAAACTTTTGCCCTATATCTACACTTCGATGGAAGAAACCTCGCGCACCGGCGTGCCGTTGATGGAGCCAATCTTTCTCGAGTACCCCGGAGATGAGGATTCCTACGGCGAAGATCACGAATTTCTGTTTGGCAGAGACCTCTTCGTTGCGCCAGTCGTCACGGAAAAATTGGATGCGGAAGACGTCCATCTGCCTCCGGGCGATTGGTACGATTTCTGGACCGCGGAAGTGCATCAGAGCAAGGACCAGATTTCGCTGCACCCGGGGCTCGCGGAGACTCCACTTTACGTCCGCGCGGGCGCAATTATCCCCATGCAGCCCGTGGTGCAAGACACGAATGAAAAGCCGGATGGTCCTTTGGAATTGCGAGTTTATATGGGCGACGATTGCCACGGCACCCTCTATCAAGACGACGGAATCAGTTTTGCTTATCAGAAGGGCGAGTACCTCCGCGTGAATTTCACGTGCGACATTTCTCGGGACGACATGACCGTTTCGAGCAGCATAGAGAAAAATGGCTACAAGCCTTGGTGGAACAGCGCGCAACTGGAGATTTATGGAGCGGGCGCCGAGCCGAAGGAAGTCCGCATTGGCGATTTATTGATTCACGATTGGCGCTTTGACGCTCAATGGCACTGCGTCACGCTTACCGTTCCCGATGCCCTCAAAAATTGGAAAGTTCACCTGGACTTTTGATTCTTCAATCGAGCAGAAAAATGGAAATGGATTGCGCGGGAATGGCGAGACGAGCTTCGCCCTTGAACATCTCCGCTTTCGCTTCTCCAAGAAGAAGGGTGAAGCCTGCCGCGCCCTGTGCCGGCGTTCCGTCGAGCGGAATTCTCAACTCGCGCGGTTCCGCGGAATTGTTGAAGGCTACGAGCACGCGCTCTTCTTCCGTCTCACGAAGAAAAACATAGGAAGTCTCATCCGAAGCGAGATGCCACAACTTGCCGCTTTGCAAGGCGGGATGCTCGCGCCGCAATCGCAACAGTTTTTGCACATACGTGAAAAGGTCTTGCTGCTCCGCGGTGCGGCCTTCGACTGTAAAAGCGTTCTTCGGATCGCCGGGCCAGCCCCCGGGGAAATCGCGCCGGTTGTCCGGATCGCCGCCGCCGGCCATGCCGATTTCATCGCCGTAATATAGCTGGGGGATCCCGCGCAGGCTGATGGTCAGCCCAAAGGCGAGCTTGAGCTTGGCTGGTGAACTCCCGTCGGCGCTCGCAAAGCGCGGCACATCGTGATTCGCGAAGAAGATCACAAGCGTATCGGGATGCGCGTATAACCAATCGCTTCGCAAGATATCGGCGATGCGGCCCCCCGGCGCGTCTCGCAGAAGAACATCCCGCAGCGCGAAAAATATCGGAAAATCGAAAAGAGTGTTCAAGCCAGAGTCAACGCCATCAAACCGTTTTTGGCCACCCTCGAAAAAAGACGTTACGCTGGGATCCGGGTGAAAAACTTCGCCGATGGTCGTCAAGTATGGATAGATCTGATGCAGTCCGGCGTTCCAGCTTGACCAAAATGTGCGGGAGACGTACGGAAACGTATCCAAGCGGTAGCCATCCAACCCAGAGGTTTCCGCCCACCAAATGGCGTTTTGCAAAAGATATTCAGCGACCGCGGGATTTTCCGTGTTCAAGTCTGGAAGCATGCCGAAAAACCAGCCTTCCGTGAGATTGCGCGATAGCCGGGGCGGCGCGTGAGGATCGACAAGCAGCTCGAATGGATCGTTGGAAACCGGTTGCTTATTCGTTTTTCCGTAGAACGTGCCGTTGACGCCTCCGGAGGACTTCAGGTGATGCAGCGGCGTGCCGTGAAACCAATCAGGCAGCGGAGGATCAGCCACCCAGGGATGCTTTGGTCCTACGTGGTTGGCCACAAAATCGAAAAAAATCTTCATCTTTTGCTTATGCGCTTCAGCGACAAGGTCTTGATACTCCTCAGTTGTTCCCAGATGCGGATCCACTGCGTATAAATCCACGGCGCCGTAGCCGTGGTAATCCTGAGCCGCGCCGTTTTTCAAGACATGCGTTAGCCAGAGTGTGGTGACTCCCAGATCTTCTAAGTACGGAAGATGTTCGCGGATCCCGCGCAGATCGCCGCCGTGATACGCGTGCGGATTCGAGCGGTCGTGGGTGCCACGCGCTTCGGCGGTTTCGTCGTTTGTAGGATCGCCGTTCGCGAAGCGGTCCGGCATGATGAGGTAAATTACGTCTTCGTTCGAAAGCCCCTGATTTCTCCCGAGCCTCATCGTGCGCGTGGCTAGCGGCAGTTCAAAGGAAGTCTTGCCCGTTGAAGTGGTGATGCGGCATACGGCCGTGCCCGATTTTGTGTCGGCCCCGATCGTCAGCCAGACGAACAAATAATCGCCGCCGGAAGATGCTTGCGTGCGCTCCACGGCGATGCTCGGCAGATTGCAGGCCACACGAGTAGCTTCGAGGTTGTGGCCGGAAAGCAGCAGCATCACTTCGGGAGTCAGATGGATCCACCAGGAGGGCGGCTCGACTTTGATCACCACGGGCGCGTTCGGAGCCGGCTTTTGCGACGATTCGGATTGGCCAAGTAAACCTGCCGTGCAAAACGCAAAAACCGTAACAGTTACCGAGAAAATTCGGCTGAAGTGTTTGAGTATCACCGGCCAGTGCCAAGAAACGGAAGGTTGCACCCGAGAAGCATAGGAAAAAAAGTGGCTTGGCGCCAGTCTTGTATCTGTGCGCTTTTGCAGTTGAATTACTTCCCGAATTGGAGTTTGCCAAAGCACTCCGGCACGTGAAAATTCGGCGCCGGCGTTCCCGTGGGCCGCCAAGCCGAGTAAAAACGTAGCTCGCTGGCCCCTTCGACGCGAAAGAAGTTGACGCGCCAGTCCACCGCCGGATCGAAGTTCGCTGTCAAACTCTTCATGGGCAAGGCCAGCTCCGCACTCCACGTTTTGTTTTTCTCATCGGCCCTGACGCGGCGCTTCAATCCACTCTGCAGATCGTGTTTTTCTCCCGGCGCAATGTCCAAATCAATCCAGAAACCGTTCGGGCTCACTTCAAACTCTTTGTAGCGCCGCGCGTCTGAACCAGCCGGTTGCAAAAAAACTTCGGCGACATCGCGATCCCAGAGGTGATCCCGCCGTCCGCTCGGCTCGGCATCGGAGAAAACGGTGATGCCGCGATAGTGCGCGAGGAATCTCAAATAGAGGGCATCCTTCGTCCAAAGCAGCCGCACCTCCGTTGCCAGCAAAGGATCGGCGCTGTTGCCCTGCCAGTCGCGATCGAACTGGATCGGCGGAGCGTTTTCCCATGCCGCATCCGCCGGAAAACCTTCTGCATCGATCCGCCCAACGAATTGTTTCGCGATGGCCGTCCCCGTTTCGGGAGCCCCTGATGCATTTCCAGCAATCATGCCAAACACCCCACGCGAGACCGCGAACTCGTAGCCCAGCATACCTGCAAAAAGAAACGTGAGAGGGAGCAAGCAAGCTAGTGTGCGGAGAATGCCAAGAACATGTGGCACAAGGCCCAAAGCGAAGTTCGCAAGAAGCAAACCTTTTGCGCACGCGCCCACTCACTCCTCCGAGGCGTGAAGTCCCAACGTGCTAGCATCAAGTTTGGTACTTTACAGTCGCCGCTGCTCACATTCCAGCGGCAATCTCCAAGGAGCGCGCGGCATGATTGAGCCTGTTGACTCAGAAGAATATGTGTCACGACCCGGGAAGCGCACGCCAGATCAATTCGAATACATCAAGCTGCGCATAGACGGCAGCGTCGCACGAATGACGCTGAACCGCCCAGAACACAATCTCTTGAATGAAGCGTTCCTGCGTGAGCTCTACGACGGAATCACAATTGCCGGCGAGACCCCCGCGGTGAAGCTAATCGTTCTCGATTCCGCGTGCAAGATTTTCTGTGGCGGCATCGACATCGGCGAATACACATCGCAACGCGTTTTTCAGATGCTGGACGCCTTCCACGCGGCCTTTTCCGCAATGCTGGAAGTGGCCAAGCCTGTGATTTGCGTCGTCAACGGCCCCGCAATCGGTGGAGGAGCGGAGCTTGCTGCCTTTGGCGACTTGGTGATCGCCACACCCAAAGCCCGCTTCGCGCAACCTGAGATTTCCATTGGCGTTTTCCCGCCGCTCGCGTCCACCATTCTTCCCTTTCTCGTGGGACCGAAGCGAGCGCTGGAAATTGTCCTTACCGGAGAAGCGGTGACGGCCGAACGCGCCCTCGAATTGGGACTGATAAACCGCCTCGTTCCCGAAGCCAAACTCGAAGCCACCGTGAATGATTTGACGGAACGCATCACGGCACACTCTGGTCCAGTGCTGACCATGGCCAAAAAAGCCATCCTTGGCGGCATGGGCCTTTCCTTGCGCGATGGCATGAAAAATTCCATGAATATTTTCCTCAATGAGCTCTATCGCCTCGAGGATTCTCAAGAAGGGCTCCGCGCGCTTGTCGAAAAGCGGAAGCCCAATTGGAAGAACCGTTGAGCGCGCGCGGTGAGAAATTCCCGCGGTGGATTGACACTCCCTGACCTGCGGCATACACTGAATTTTCAATTTGCAGGCAAGGGAAGTGGGGAAGGCCGTGAGAATCGGCCGCGGTCCCGCCACTGTTATCGGCTGAACAAGCCGTAAGCCAGACTACCCTCCCGCGCCGCAGAGGCCGCCGCTTTTCGCGAGAAGGAGCGCTGCCACAAAGCCCCAGGGTGTCTCGCGGGGCTTTTTTATTTTGAGAGAGATTTGGATTTTTCAGCGGGGATTTGTGCCAGAACAAAGAGACGCACGTAAAAATTTTGTGGCGGGACGCGCAATCACGGCGCTGCTGTTCTTCGCCGCATGCTGGTGCCCTGCATTGCGTGCGCAAACTCCAGCGGCAAGCCCGGCCGCTCCGTCCACACACAAGGATTTCGTCGATGAACTAGGCCGCACTGTTCGTGTCCCGCAGCCCGTGCAACGCATCGTTTCTCTTGCACCCAGTCTTACCGAAACGATTTACGCCCTTGGCTTACAGGACCGCCTCGTCGGAGATACCGACTACTGCGATTATCCCCCTGATGCTCAGAAAAAACCCAAGGTGGGCGGAGCAATCAATCCAAGCCTCGAACAGATTGTTGCCATGCGCCCTGATCTCGTTCTCGTCACCAAGAGCCTCAACCGCCTCGAGACGGTGACCGCTCTCGATGGTCTGGGCATCCCTTCTTATTCCACGGATCCCCACACCGTCGAGGAGATCGTCTCTTCGACCGAGCGGCTCGCCGAAGTCCTTGGCGTGCCGGAGGCTGGCGTCACTCTGGGCGCCGACCTCGAACGTCACCTTGCGGAGCTGCAACAACGCTTAAGCGGGCTCCCTCCGCGTCGTGTTATTTTTATCGTTTGGCCTGATCCATTGATCTCGGTGGGTAAACATACCTTTATTGCCGACGCTTTGCGGCTGGCAGGCGCCAGTTCTATCGTGGACTCTTCGCAAGACTGGCCCCAAATGAGTCTTGAAGAAGTTGTCCGCCTTCAGCCGGACTTTCTCGTTTTCGCAGAATCCCATTCCGATAGCGGACAAAATGATTTCGACGTGCTGGCCGAGCGGCCCGGCTGGCGCGGTCTCGATGCGGTGCGCAACCGCCGCTTTGCCGTGATCAGCGAAGCCGTAAACAGGCCTGCACCGCGCATCGTTTCCGCCATCGAGGCTCTCGCGCGGCAGTTGCATCCAGAAGCATTTTCCACGCCTCCCGACGGTGAAAAAGTGGAGAAAAATCCGTCCTCTGCTCAACCGCAACTTTCCCTTGGCTTAATGGATCCGTCCAGCGAGGATTCCGCTCTCATGGAGACATGCGCTTGCGCCCCTTGACACTCAGCCGCTTGCTCGCACACTGCGCCATCCTCGCCGCCATCCTCTTCGTCGTGGTGGTCATCGCGCTTAAGCTCGGTGCGGTGCCCGTTTCTCTATACGGCCTTGGCCGCGATCTCCTCCGCGTTCTTTTTCGCCAGACCAGCCAGCTCTCCAGCGAATATCAGCTCATCATTTTCGATATTCGCTTGCCCCGCATCCTCCTGGGGATTTTTGTCGGCGCGTCGCTTTCCGTTGCGGGCGCCAGCTTTCAGGCATTGCTTCGCAATCCTCTCGCGGATCCTTACGTTCTCGGCGTCTCCAGCGGCGCGGCCGTCGGCGCCATCATCGCTCTGATTATCGAGCCTCATCTGGCGCTCGCGCCTGCTCTTGCCGCGCTCCTGACACCCGTCGGTGCCTTTCTCGGTGCCGCACTTACGGTCACAGCGGTCTATTTCCTTGGCCTTCGGGAGGGACAAATCGACAGTGGCACTTTGCTCCTTGCCGGAATAATCTCCGCTTCCTTTTTGTCCGCCATCATCATGTTTTTCATGTCCACATTGACCGGCGGAAATTATCGCGGCATGGCTTTCTGGATGATGGGCGATCTCTCGACCCCGCCGCAGCGCATCGTAAGCCTGATCCTTCGGTTCGGTTTCTTTCTCGCGGCGGCGGCCATTTACACAACCGCGTCTGATTTGAACTTGCTGCTCGCCGGCGAAAAGGAGGCGATGCACCTCGGTGTGGACGTGCGCCGCGTGCGCCTGGTCGTCTATATTGCGGCATCCTTGTTAACCGGATTGGCTGTATCCGTCAGCGGCGCCATTGGCTACGTCGGCCTCCTTGTGCCTCACGTGATGCGACTGCTCTTCGGTTCCGATCACCGCATTCTCTTGCCAACGGCGGCGCTCGGCGGCGCGATTGTTCTGGTGGTAGCCGATACTCTCGCGCGTACCGTCGTTTCTCCTTCCGAACTTCCCGTCGGAGCCATGACGGCTATTGCGGGCGCGCCACTTTTTCTCTACTTGATGCGTAGGAGGCTGGCGTGAGCAGCTACGCCCGCTCCACACCCTCTGCGCGCCCCACCGGTGACGCCGGAGATTTCAACTCCGACATTCGCTTGAGCGTCGAGCAGGTCAGCTACGCTTATTCCGCGAATCCATCGCAAGCGCCTCTCTTCACTTTGGAAGCCACAAGTTTTCAGGCGCGCCCGGGAGAAATCGTCGCCATAGTTGGGCCAAACGCTTGCGGCAAATCCACGCTCCTGAAGTTAATTGCCGGCGCCCTCGAACCACTATCCGGCCGCGTGCTACTGAACGGCTTTGTAACGCACACGCTTCCGCACCGCACCCGCGGCCAGCGCATCGCCATGGTCCAGCAGGAAAGCCCCCTGCTGTTCCCTTCGCGCGCTTGGGAATTTGTTCTCCAGGGAAGACATCCCTACGGCCGCACGCTGCGCTTCGAAACGGAAGAAGACATCCTCATCGCGCGCAATGCGCTCGCACAGGTTGGCGCGGAAGATCTCAGCGACCGCTGGATGGATCAGATTTCCGGCGGCGAAAAGCAACGCGTCATCTTGGCCCGCGCCCTTGCGCAGCAGCCGCTGCTTCTCTTGCTGGATGAGCCGACGCTGCATCTCGACATTGGTGCGCAGGTCGATCTGCTCGAGACACTGCGCCGCCTGGCGTCCGCAAATCGCTACACGGTGGTCGTCGTGACGCACGAGCTGAATCTCGCCGGCCAGTACGCCGACCAGGTCGCTCTCTTTCAGAAAGGCAAGTGCCTCCGAGTTGGGCCGCCCGCGAGTGTCTTTCAGCGCGAATTGCTCGAACAAGTTTTTCAGACGTCTCTCACCGTGGAGCTTGGCTCGTCTGGCCGTCCGCGTGTGAACATGCCGTCTGCAAAATAAGTGCAGTTACATTTTTTCAGCTAAAAGCCGCGGCTTTCTGGTGCGGCACTTGAATCATCCACAGCGGGTCCCCGCAAGGGGTGCCCCCCACAATCATCGCGGACTTCGTGCACGGGAAGACGGTGCGTTTGCCCTGGCCAGCGCTGGGTCACACGTGAAAGAAGCCGTCGCCGCCGCGCGACTGTAAGGCGGAATAAGGTACTGCTGTGGCCACTGCGGCGCATCGCTCACTGTCCGCGATCCTCCCTTAAGGATCGCGCCCAGAAATAACGGGCAACGCTGCGGGAAGGCCTGGCACTGGCCCCTTTGAAACGGGGACGGAACTGCCGCCAAGCCAGGAGACCGGCGAAGTCTGCAAGCCTGAGCGATTTTTTCCAAGCGCCAGGCCAACCTTCAACTCCCGCGCGAGAGGGAGCGGAGGAAAATATGAAAACCACACTTCTTCGATCTGCTTTTCTTTTTCTTGCAGTCCTGGCAGTCAGCTTTTCCGCACCTGCACAAAATCAGTCCTCGTATGCTCATCTGTTCGGCACTCTGCTGGATTCCAGCGGCGCGGCTGTTGCTGGAATCAGCGTCACCGCGCAGTTGGAAGGCGGCGCGACCGCACAACCTTGGAAGGCAGTTTCATCCGCCGATGGCGCCTACAGCCTGAGCGTTCCGCCCGGTCGTTATCACGTATCGTTCCAGCGATCTCCCTTTGTTTCTCACGAATTCGTGATCGAACTAGCTCCCAATCAACAGCGCACCCTGGACCTTACTCTCAACCTCGAGCGTCTTTCCGATAGCGTCATCGTCACCGCGCAAGCGGAGCCCGCGCTTGCGGACCAAACCACCGCTCCGGTTTCCGTCATCACTAAGCAACAGATCGACGCTTCGCAATGGGTTTCCCTGACCGATGCTCTTCTCTTCACTCCTGGCGTTGCCATCGGCCGCACCGGCCCCGAAGGTGGCAGCGCATCTGTTTTTCTCAACGGCGGCAATTCAAACTTCACCAAAGTGCTCGTGGATGGCGCCCCCATTAATCCCCCGGGCGCCGCCGTCGATTTTTCCGATCTCACGCTCGACAACATCGACAAAGTGGAAATCGTTCGCGGCGCCGAAAGCGCCATCTATGGCACCGATGCCGTCGATGGCGTCATCCAGCTCTTCACCCATCGCGGCTCCACGCGCACTCCGGAGTTCAGCATTTATGGCGACGGTGGCAGTTTCTCCACCGGCCACGGAGGCGCTCAGCTCAGCGGTTTGCTCGGCAAGTTCGACTATTCGGCCGCCGCAGCTTACATGCAAACCGACGGCCAGGGACCTAACGACGCTTTCCTCAATCGCACGCTCTCCGGCAATTTCGGCTATAGCTTTAGCGACACCAACCAGCTACGCCTCACCTTGCGCAACAACGACAGCGATGCCGGCATTCCTGGACAAACGCTTCTCGAGCCGCCCAGCCTGCACCAGAAGTACGATCAGCACATTTTCAGTTCCAGCGCTCGCTGGAATTTTTCCACCGGCAAACACTGGCGCCACGAAATCAGCGGCGCCGAATCCTACACCCGTCAATTTAACGACAATCCCATGCAAAGCTTTTACGCCACCGATCCGAATGCGTTTTGTCCGCGGACCAATCCCACGGCCGTGGCAACCGCCGAATTCTGCGACTTTACCGGCAGCAGCTTCTTTCAATACAACCGCGCGAGTGTTAGCGCGCAATCCAGCTACGTGCTATCGAATTTCGGCGCTACGGCAGGCTATGAACACGAAGTGGAAAACGCCTTCTTGACCTCCGTCGATGTCCCTCACGCTCGCCGCAATAATCAAGCCGGCTATCTGGATTTCCGCTACCGGCCGGTTCGCCGCGTCTCTCTAAATTTTGGCGGGCGCGCCGAAGACAACGCCGATTTCGGCACTCGCGTCGTTCCCCGCGCCGGTGCCTCCTTCCTCGCGCGCGATGGCGGTGCGGTCTGGGGTGAAACGCTGTTTCGGGTTTTCTACGGCCAAGGCATCAAGGAGCCGCGTTTCGACCAGATCTTTGGCGACAACTTCGGCGACTTCGGCAATCCTTTGCTCAAACCCGAAGCCAGCAAAACCTGGACCGCCGGCCTCGGCCAAAAACTGTTCCGCAATCGAATCCGCCTGTCCGGCGAATTCTTTTCCAGCCGCTTCTACGACATCGTCAGTTTTGAGGAATGCACGCCCATGAATAATTTTTGCAACATGGCTGTTCCAGGCGTCATGATGGACTACGGATTTTTTTTCAACACGGACCTTGCCCGCGCGCGCGGAATCAATCTTTCCAGCGAAGCTACGCTTACTCGCTGGCTGAACTTGGCAGGTAATTATACTTACGATGACAGTCGCGTCCTCGCTTCTCCAAACGCGTTTGATCCGACCGAGCTTCCCGGAAACCACTTGGCCAGGCGCCCCGTCAATTCCGGCTCGCTCACCTTGAACGCCGCCTACCGCCGCTTCGGAGTGACGATAGGCGGCTATTTCACCGGGGTTCGTACCGACTCGGATTTTCTCGGCCTCGGCTTCACCAAAGATCCCGGTTATGCGCGTTTCGATATCGCCACGCACTACGACGCCGGCCACGGCGTTACTTTTTATGCGCGCGCCGCCAATCTCTTCGATAAACAATACCAGGACGCCCTGGGCTATCCGGCTCTCGGCCGCGATGTACGCGCCGGCGTGCGCTACACCTTCAAAGGCAGAAACTAATGCCCGCACCGGAACCCATTCTCTTCTGCTGGAGCGGCGGTAAAGACAGCGCCATGGCCCTGCACACGCTTCTCCAGCGGAACGACATTCAAATCGTCGCGCTCCTGACTACCGTCACCGAAGGTTACGAGCGCATCAGCATGCACGGCGTCCGGCGCGAACTTCTCGAGCGGCAGGCTCAATCCATTGGTCTGCCGCTTCACGAAATCCGCATTCCGCCGCAGTGCGTCAATCCCATCTACGAAGCGCGCATGGAAGAAGCACTTCGCTTGCACTATGAAAAAGGCGTACGCAAGGTCGCCTTCGGAGATATTTTCCTCGAGGACCTTCGTGCCTATCGCGAAAAGAATCTAGCGCGTATCGGCATGACCGCCATCTTTCCCATCTGGAAGCGCGACACGCGCGAGCTGATCCATTCCTTCCACGCCAATCGTTTTCGCGCCGTGGCCGTCTGCGTCGATCCCAAAACCCTGGCTCCGAGCTTCGCCGGACGTGAGCTGGACGAATCTTTTTTCCGCGATCTTCCGCCGCACGCCGACCCCTGCGGCGAAAACGGCGAGTTCCACACTTTCGTCTTCGATGGCCCTATCTTTCAATCTCCCATTCCCGTTTGTACGGGAGAGATCGTCCTCCGCGATGGTTTTGTTTTTTGCGATTTGCTGTCTAAAATGGAGAAGGCAACGCTATGAACACGCAATTGTCTCAAAAAGAAAATCTGCTGTATCGCACTCTGCTCGTTCTTTCCATAATTGCACTCGCTGCCGCATTACGCATCGCCCCGCATCCCTGGAATTTCACTCCCGTCGGCGCGATGGCTCTCTTTTCCGGCGCGATGATCAAGGACCGCCGCCTCGCGTTTCTCTTTCCCCTCCTCGCACTTTTCGCCGGCGACATTTTCATCGGCTTTCACAAACTCATGCCCGTCGTCTACGCCAGTTTTCTCATCAGCGTAGCTATCGGTTTCTGGCTGCGCCATCGCCGCACCGTTGCGCGCATCGGCGGCACTACGCTTCTCGGCGCCGTTCAGTTTTTCCTCATCACCAATTTTGCTGTCTGGGCGGTTGGTCTCTCCTATCCGCACAACGGTACAGGCCTGCTCGCCTGCTACGCTGCCGGAGTTCCCTTCTTTTGGAATACTCTGGCCGGTGACGCCGTCTACGCCGTTCTGCTCTTCGGCGGTTTTGCCCTCGCCGAGCGCGTCTTCCCCGCCTTCCGCGAACCCGCATTCGGCGCCGTGCGCCACTGACTCAGAACGTGCAGAGCGCTTCCTCGCTTAGCGCGGCGGCAGTTTTTTGGCTTCCCATGCTTTCGCTGTAGAAAATCTCGAATAATGTGTTGATGTAACAAATTTACCCCGTTTTTATACTTGACAAAGAGTAGCTTCCATCGTATAGTATTGGCTAAGTAATATTCTGAGTTGTTTTCGTCGCGCCAGCCTCCGTGCTGGCGTTTTTGTTTTCCGGAGATGGCTCTTTCGGCCCAGGCCTCTTGCTTCCAGCACCTGCGAGACGAATCCGCGTTTGGCACAATTTGGGTGCGCACAAGTTATTTAGAATCAACACTTACAAAACTCCATCGAAACAAACGACTTCATCTACCTTTAGAATGAGCGCTTACGCGAAAACCCAGGGGGCGCCCAGACTCGTCGGCCGTCCCCCAGCAACAAAGTGCGTACACGCAGGATCATCCGCAACCCCAATCTCTTCATGCGGTTACTTCATAACTTCGGGACACCCCCGGGGTGGGGTGGCCACTCACATCCGGTTCAATCTTGGTGGCGGAAGCGCCCACGTGCAAACGACTGCCCCAGCCTGGCTCGCCTATGTTAGTCACGCGTCGCCCTGATGCTATAATTCCCGCTCTAACATGACGAAATCAGCTCCAGAGTCGGCGGCCATCGCCCCCGAAGTGCTCGCGAAATATGAGACCGTCATCGGCCTGGAAGTCCACGTCCAGCTTCTGACCAAGACTAAGATTTTCTGCGCCTGTGCAAACCGCTTCGGTGATGCGCCCAATTCAAATGTCTGCCCGGTCTGTCTCGGCTTGCCTGGCACCCTGCCGGTTTTGAACAAGCGCGCTGTCGAGCTGGCCATGCGCGCCTCGCTCGCCTTGAACTGCACCGTGCACGAGCATTCCCGCTTCGCTCGCAAGAATTATTTCTATCCCGACCTGCCCAAGGGCTATCAAATTTCTCAGTACGAATTGCCGCTAGCCACCAACGGCTGGATCGAAATTGAGCACAATGGCGCCAGGAAGCGCATCGGCATCACGCGCCTTCATCTTGAAGAAGACGCCGCAAAGAATTTGCATGAAGGGTTTTCCCAATCCGCCACTAAGGCCTACATCGACTACAACCGCTGCGGCACGCCACTCAGCGAAATCGTTTCCGAGCCGGACATGCGCGCTCCCGAAGAAGCCTATGCCTACCTCACCACGCTTCGCCAGATCATGCTCTACACCGGCATCAGCGATTGCAACATGGAAGAAGGCTCCCTCCGCTGCGACGCCAACGTCAGCGTTCGTCTCCGCGGCACCAAGGAATTCGGCATCAAGGTTGAGGTAAAAAATCTTAACTCGTTCCGCTTTCTCCAAAAGGCGCTCGAATACGAAGTCGAGCGCCACATCGGCGTGCTCGAATCCGGCGGCCGCATTTCCCAGGAAACGCGCCTTTGGAACCAAGCCGAATCCTGCACCATCTCGATGCGCTCAAAAGAAAAAGCGCACGACTACCGCTATTTCCCCGAGCCGGATTTGCTCCCGGTCCACGTCAGTGACGCCTGGCGCGAAGACGTTCGCCGCTCACTGCCCGAATTGCCCGAAGCCAAACGCGCCCGCTTCATCGTTGCGTTTGGGCTGACGCCCTACGACGCCGGCGTTCTGACCGCCGCTCAGTCGCTCGCCGATTATTTTGAATCTCTCTTGCAATCCGGCGCTCCCGCAAAGACCGCCGCCAACTGGATTCAGACAGAACTCCTCCGCCGTCTAAATGATTCCGGCAAGGAGATCGAAGCCAGCCCGGTATCTCCCGCGGAGCTCGCCGAACTCCTGAAACTCGTCGACTCCGGTCAGATCACGGTCGGCATTGGGAAAAAAGTCTTCGCCACCATGTTTGAAACAGGCCGTGGCGCCGGCGAAATTGTGGCCACCGAGGGTCTCACTCAGATTAGCGATACAGGCGCACTCGAACAGGCTGCCCGCGAAGTCATCGAGAAAAATCCTGACAACGTCACCAAGTTCAAATCCGGAAACGAAGGCGTCTTCAAATTTTTCGTGGGCCAGGTGATGCGCGCCACCCGCGGCCAAGCCAACCCCCAGGCTGTAAACGACATCCTCCGAAAGCTCCTCTCGCCCTAAGCAATACATGCGTCAATTCTTGATGATCCCGAGTTTCACCCCGCATCAAAAAGAGGTTGACATTGGAAGGTTAGGGGCTATGATTTACATAGTCGAACAAATGGCGAAGGTGGATAACATGGCAGATCGGATGCAGTTTTTGGGCGTAGCCATACCGGATCCGGAACTGGTGAAAGCTCTGGAAGCATCGCGCGAGACCGTAGTAACGGAGGAAGAATTGCACGAGCAGAGAATCAGTTTTGCTTTCGGCAATGCTCCTGCGGGAGCTACGAACATCACGAAGGAGAGCGTGCGGCAAGCATCTGAACACATACGATTACTGAAATAGCTTTTTCCCCGCTCATAAGGTACCTCGCCCTTTTCACATGTCAGTCCGCGAAAAAGACAACGTAGCTCTCTATAAAAGAATCCAAGAACAGAACCTTTAGCGTCAATACGACCTGCTCTCAAACTGCATTGAAATCGGCTTAGAGAAGGGCGTAGAAGCCTTCGACAAATACACGCTGTGGGCTTTGAATTACGCCGCGGTAGCCAACATTGCCCAGTTTGGAGGACGATTCCGCGAGGATCCAATTTATGTCGGGCACCATGTTCCTCCGCACTTCGAGAAGGTTCCTGACTTAATGGATCGGTTCCTTTCCATGATCCATGAAAACTGGACGATCATCGATCATCCAACATGGATCGCGGGCTATGCCCTTTGGCGGTTGAATTGGATTCACCCCTTTGTTGAAGGCAATGGGAGAACAGCTAGAGCCGCCTGCTATTATCTGATCTGTTTGAAACAAGGCAAATTGCTCCCGGGCAAGAAGATCGTGCCGGAGCGCATCCGAGAAGATCGAAAGCCTTACTATGCCGCCCTTCAAGCAGCTGACAAAGCGTGGGATCAAGGCAAACTAGATGTATCTGAAATCGCGAAATATCTTGAAGGGCTTCTAACGGGTCAACTCACTGAGAAGTAGGCGGCTTGCTGGGCTGAAACGCGTTAGAATACCGTCATGCCACCACTCAAACCCGGCGACAAAGCTCCAGCATTTCGCTTGAAGAACGATGCCGGCAACGACGTCTCTCTATCGGACTTCATTGGCAAACGCGTCGTGCTGTTTTTCTATCCCAAAGCCAACACTCCTGGTTGAACGACGGAAGCGTCCGAGTTTCGCGACGCAAAAAAGCAATTCGATAAGCTTGGCGTGGTTATTCTGGGAATGAGCGGCGACTCCGTCAAAGCGCAAGCCGCCTTCAAAACCAAACAAAAACTTAACTTCGATCTCCTCAGCGATCCCGATCTGAAAAACATCGAAGCCTACGGCTCGCGCCGCATGAAGAAATTCCTCGGCCGCTCGTTCCTGGGAATCATTCGCAGTACTTTTCTCATTGGAGCCGACGGCAAGCTCGAACACATCTGGGACAACGTCAAAGCCAAAGGCCACCCCGCCGAAGTTCTCGACGTGGTCGCAAAAATGTAGACCATCCTTCGGAGGATGACCGCTCTTCGATTTGAAGTGTGTTCCCGGCTGAAGCGTTCTTCAAAGTTGAAAACGGAACTCTTCGGAGCCGCAATCCACCGGCTCGATCAAAAGATTGTCAATCAGCCGCGTTTTGCCGATAAACACGGCCAGCAACGCATAGCATGGCCGCGCCACACGCACGACACCTTCAAACGTGTCCGCGTTCACAATTTCCGCATAGTCCGTAATTGCCAACGGTTCGGCCTCGATAATCTGCCGCATCGTAGCCTGCAGTTGCATCGCATCGCGAACCCCCGACGCCAACTCGCTTCGTGCTGCCTCAAGCGCTCGATGCAGGACTGTCGCTGCTCTGCGTTCTTCCGCGCTCAAATAAGCATTGCGCGACGAAAGCGCCAGACCGTCCGCCTCTCGAACTATGGGACACACCACAATTTCCGCGCCGAGGTTTAGATCGCGGGCCATCTGGCTGATGATGCGCACCTGCTGCGCATCTTTTCTTCCGAAGTAGGCAAAGTGCGGCTGCACGATCTCAAACAGTTTCAGCACGACGGTGGATACGCCGCGAAAATGTCCCGGCCGCGAACGTCCTTCCAACCGTTCGCTGATTCCCTCGACGTTCACGTACGTCCGAAATCCGTCCGGATATACGTCCGCGGCCTCGGGCGCAAACAGGGCGTCAACTCCAACGGCGGCCAGCTTTGCCGCATCCTTTTCGAGATCGCGCGGATATTTGTTATAGTCCTCTTTCGGCCCAAACTGTTTCGGATTCACGAAGACCGAAGCAATCACTTGCGAGCATTCCCGCCGCGCCCGCGCCACAAGCGCCGTGTGCCCCTCATGCAGCGCCCCCATCGTCGGCACCAGTCCGATGACACGGGCGTCGCCGCGCGCCCCTCGCGCGTATTCCTTCATCCAGGCAATGGTTCGGATTATTTCCACAGAGGCGGTCAGCTTCTCACGTGCTCACTGAGCTGCAGCTCACGCACTCGCCGCCGTCGCGCGCTCTCGATAATAATGCATCAAGTCCGTCAAGATTGGCTGCGCCCCAAGCTGCCGCAGCAGCGTCGTAACCTGTCCGCGATGGTACGTCCCATGATTCACCACGTGCTGCATCGATTGCCACAGCGGATTCTTGTACACGCCAAATTTCATCGTCTTGTATTCCATCACGCGGTTCAAATCTTCTTGCGTCAATTTGCCGGCAAACGCCAGCAGTCGCCCTTCCTGTTCTACCCACTTCGCGCGCAAACTTTCCACGTCGATGAATTCCGATGCATCCGGAAACGATGCCGGCGAGCGGGCTTGAAAACGCTCCAGCCAAACCCATTCCGCGCTGTAAATGTGTGCAAGCGTATCCCGCACCGACCCGAAGCTCGAACCCATCGGCTTGGTGAACTCTTCTTTTGTCAGCTTGGCCGCGGCCTCGAGCGAGCGATGATTCGCCCACGCATTGTAATCGTAAAGCGTGCGCATCTCTTCCGGCGTCATTTACTTATCTCCTTCGTGCTCGCAGGCTATGTCGGAAATTATCATTCCCTACGCAGCGCCCCGCGGATTGTCATTCCGAGCGAAACGAGGAATCTGCTTTTAGTTGTTGGTGCTACGAATCTCGCTTTTCATTTTGTCTTTACGTCGTTGCTTCCTTGCTTCTCTCTTCTTACCAGTCGCCATCGCTATTCACCGGCGCCTCTTTCTCCTCCTTTGCCAACTGCGTCGTGTGATATGACTCGGCGTCCGAAGGGAAAGTGCCGCTGCGCACATCATCGCAATATTCGCTCGCCGCTTTCGAGATGGTCTCTCCGAGATCTGCATAGCGGCGCGCAAACTTGGGGGTCGCGCCAAACGTCAGACCCAGCAAATCGTGAATCACCAGGATTTGCCCGTCGCAGTCCGGTCCAGCGCCGATCCCAATCGTCGGAATTCGCAGCTCGCGCGTGATCTGCGCCGCCAGTTCTCGCGGCACGGCCTCGAGGACCACTGCAAAAGCTCCTGCTGCTTCGACCGCGCGCGCATCACGCAAAAGCTGTTCGGCGGTGTCCACCGTCTTTCCTTGCACGCGGTATCCGCCCATCGCATTCACCGATTGCGGCGTCAATCCCACATGCCCCATCACCGGAATTTCCGCTTCCGTCAGCCGCACGATCAATTCCAGACGGCGCTCGCCGCCCTCCACTTTCACGGCTTCCGCGCCCGCCTCTTTCACAAAGCGCACCGCGTTGCGCAGGGATTCCGCTGTGTCGGTGTGATAGCTGCCGTACGGCATGTCCGCCACGACGAGCGCGCGCCGCGTCCCTCGACGCACGGCTCGCGTGTGATGCAGCATCTCCTCAATCGAAACGGGCAGCGTGCTCTCATAGCCCAGCACGGCCATCCCAACCGAATCGCCGACCAGCAGAACTTCCACGCCCGCTTCGTCGAGCAGCCTCGCCGTCGGATAGTCGTACGCCGTCAAACACGTAATCTTTCGCGAATTGGAAATGGAAGCTGCACCGGAAGATTTCCGCTGCAGCAGATCGGGCACAGTGACTTTCGCATTGCCCGAGCTGAAAAAAACACTCATTGGTGGCCTCCGGTGCCGTTCCTTAACTTCAGGATACAGCCCTGTACCTCACCTTAGCGCAGAATAACAAATTCATCCGACCTTGACCAATTATTCGGGACCTTCGAGCGTTGCTCCCTTCGCTACAGCCTTCGTCAACATTTCCAAGCACTCTGGCGTATAGCCTAAAACCCCGACGGACGCTCTTTTACTACACCGAACGCTTGCTCCAGCGCTAGCCCCGCCTGCCCGACTGTGCCTTCGTCAAATAGCCGTCCGATTAACGTCACTCCATGCGGGACGCGCCTCGGCGGCGAAAACTTCGGGAGTGGCCGGCTTGGATCCGGCGCCCAGTCCGAGCGCGCCTCGGCCACTTCGATGAATCCCGCTCTCATCGTCAATGACGGATGCCCTGTGAAATTTGTGATCGTTAGCATCTCGTCGCGCAGCGAGGGAACCAGCAACAAATCCACTTGAGAGAAAACTCGCTCCATCTCCATCGCCACTTTCCGCCTTAGCCGGTCCGTTTGCACAAAGTCGACCGCGGAAAGAAAGCGAGACTGCCGGAAAATATTTGGCCATGCGTCGTACGTCTGCACCTTCAACTGATCCACTGCGTGATTCAGCGTAATCTCTTCGAACGCCGCCGCGCCTTCCGCGAATAGAATCACGTTCAGCGAATCGTACGGCCAGTCCGGAATGCTCACCTCCACCGGAATCATCCCTACGTTCTTCACCGTTTCCAGCGCCGCGCGATCCACATCCGTTGCAGGATTTTCCTTCATCCACTGCGGAAAATACCCGACACGCAATCCTTTCACGCTCGCGCTCGCGTCAAAATCCAGCTGGCTGCGCACACTCGAAACGTCGCCCGCGTCCGGCCCGGAAATCGCTTGCAGCACCAGCATTGCGTCCTCAACGCTCCGCGTCATCGGCCCAAGTTTATCGAGCGACCAGCACAGCGTCATGGCTCCCGTTCGCGCCACTCGTCCGTACGTCGGCCGCAATCCAGTTATTCCGCAGCGCATGCTCGGGCCAACAATACTTCCGCCCGTCTCGCTCCCAATCGCAAACCCCACGAGCCCCGCCGCTGTCGCCGCGCCTGGCCCCGCGCTCGATCCCGACGATCCTTCTTCCAGCAACCAGGGATTCATGGTCTGCCCGCCAAACCAAATGTCATTCAGTGCCAGCGCTCCCAAACTCAGCTTCGCCACGAGGACCGCCCCCGCATCATGCAATCGCTTCACAACCACCGCATCCTTCGCAGGCACGCGATCGCGAAACGGCTCTGCTCCCCAAGTCGTCGGAATGCCCGCGGTATCCAGCAAATCCTTCGCTCCCCAAGGAATCCCGTGCAACGGCCCGCGATACTTTCCCGCAGCAATCTCCGCATCCGCTTTCTTCGCCTGCGCCAGCGCCAGCTCGCGCGTCAGCGTAATCACGCATCGCAGCTTCCCGTTAAATCTCTCGAGCCTCTCGAGATAAATCTTCGTCAACCGTTCCGAAGTCATCTTCCGCGTTTCGATCCACTGAGAGAGTTTCCACACCGGCGCGAAGGCAATGTCCTCGTCCCATCCCGGCAAAGTTCCCGCATCGTGCGAACCGCGCACGAATCGATCGCGCTCCGGCCCGCGCGTCATCCCCGGCAAAATCGGATCCCAATGCGAATAGGGCGCTACGCCGTTCTCGATAGCGACTTTGTGTGGCCCTGTCCGCCGCTCATACAGCGCCGCCATGTTGCCGCGCCAACTTGCTGCCACCATCGCGCGGTCCGCCTGGGTCATTTCCACTTGCACCACTTTTTCCGACTCGGTAAACGTCTCCGGCGAGACTTCCGGCCCGACGGCCGGCCCGGTCCCAAATGCCGGCGGCGTTCCTGCGGGCGGCTCGCCGGGTTTCTGTTGTTGTGTCCTCGCTACGGCCGCTCCAACTAGTGCAAGCGAAGTCTCCGCCAAAAACTCCCGCCGCGTTGTGGTCATATTTCCTCCGTCCGTATTCTACCCGCCGATCCATTTCAAGCTTTGCGCGATACCGATGTTCGCACAACCGCCGTGGAAACTCGCATTTCTCCGATTTTCTTCTGGCATCTTTTGGGCCGGCCCATTAGCATCGCGCTTTCATCTTCGGGGGTAATCGTGCAGAAGGTCATGCAGCTCGCACTCAGCGGAAAATCTCTCCAAAATAGTTTGTTCTTGCTTCTCGCACTGGTCATTGTTCCGCTCATCATCGTTCCGCTCGCTCTTTCTCACACTCCGCCGAGTACTCCTCCACCAGATGACGCCGCTGTTCGCCAGCGCGTTGATGCTTTGCTCAAACAAATGACGCTCGACGAAAAGATCGGCCAGCTCAGCCAGCTCTTCGCGTTCGCCCCGCAGAAATCCATTGATGATGCCATCGCCAAAGGACAACTCGGTTCGGTGCTCTTTGTCACCGATCCGGCCGAAATCAACCGGCTTCAGCACATTGCTGTCGATCAGACGCGTCTTCATATTCCGCTGATCTTTGGCTTCGATGTAATCCACGGCTTCCGCACGATTTTCCCCGTGCCCATTGCCATGGCTGCTTCGTGGGACCCCGCAGCCGTCACGCGAGCGCAAACCATCGCAGCCGCGGAAGCTCGTTCGGTGGGCATCGATTGGGCTTTCGCGCCCATGTTGGACATCGCGCGCGATCCGCGGTGGGGGCGCATCGTGGAAGGCGCCGGCGAAGATCCCTATCTCGGCTCCGCCATGGCCGCCGCGCAAGTCCGAGGATTCCAGGGCGAATACATCGGCGCACCCGATCACGTTCTGGCTTGCATGAAACATTTCGCGGGGTACGGCGCGGCTATCGGCGGCCGCGATTACGACGAGTCCTATATCCCAGAAACGCTGCTCTACAACGTCTACCTAGCTCCCTTTCACTCGGCCGTCAAAGCCGGCATCGGTTGCGCCATGAGCGCGTATATGGACTTGAACGACGTCCCCGCCACCGGCAATCGCTGGCTTCTTCATGACGTCCTTCGCGAACAGTGGGGATTCAAAGGCTTCGTCGTCAGCGACGCCAACTCCGTCAAAAGTCTTGAAAAACATGGATTCGCGAAGGACGTTTACGAGGCTGGCCTCGATGCGTTCCACGCAGGCGTGAACATGGAGATGGCCATCGGCTTCACGGCTTACTCGAAGAGCCTTGCGACCGCCGTCCAGCGCGGCGAAATCACCGAGCAACAAATCGAGGCCGCCGCACGACCCATTCTCGAAATGAAAGTGCGTCTCGGACTTTTCGAACATCCTTTCGTCGATGAGGGCCGCGCTCGCCAAGTTCTTGCCGTGCCGGAGCATCGCATCATCTCCCGCGAAACTGCCGAACGCACGGCGGTTCTCCTGCGCAATGAAAATAATCTTCTTCCGATCGGCAAGAGCGGGTACAAAAAAATTGCCGTTATCGGCCCGCTTGCTGATTCGCAAATCGATACACTCGGCTCCTGGACATTTCAGGAAGATCTTCCGGAAACCGTCACCATTTTGGCCGGACTTCGGAACAAACTCGGCCCGCAGGCTGAACTCAGCTTTGCGCCTGGGGTTCAGATCAGCCGCAAGTTCCCGTCGTTTTTCGACGCCATCTTCCACTTGAAAGCCGCGCCTGCCTGGACGCCTGCCCAAGCTGAAGAGGAAATGGCCAAAGCCATTACTATCGCGCGTTCTTCGGATCTCGCCATTCTCGTTCTTGGCGAGGCGCAGAACATGAGCGGCGAAGCAGCCTCGCGCGATTCGCTCGACTTGCCGGGGCAGGAAGAAAAACTTTTGGAAGCCGTAACCGCAACCGGCAAGCCCGTCGTGCTCGTTCTCTTGAATGGGCGCCCTCTCAACATCAAGTGGGCCTCAGAGCACGTCCCCGCAATTCTCGAGGCTTGGTATCCTGGCACGCAGGGCGGCAATGCCGTGGCTAATTTGCTCTTCGGCGATGCTGTTCCGGGAGGCAAGCTTCCCTTCACTTGGCCACGCGATGTTGGCCAAGTGCCGATCTATTACGCACATAACCTGACGCAGGCCCCGGATGATGAAGGCAAGCGCTATTGGGACGAAGAAAGCACGCCGCTTTATCCTTTCGGCTACGGCCTCAGCTATTCCACTTTCGTATTTTCAAATTTGCAGTTGAGCCAGAGCGAGATAAAGCCCGGCGAAGCAGTTGAGGTCAGCGTCGATGTCGAAAATACCGGCGCCTCCCCGGCAGACGAAGTAGCCCAACTTTACATTCACCAGCAATCGGGAAGTACGTCGCGTCCCGTGCGCGAACTCAAAGGCTTCGACCGGGTCACCCTGGCGGCTCACGAAAAAAAGACGGTGCACTTTTCTCTCGGGAATGACGAATTGACGTATTGGAGCACGGCCAAGAAGGATTGGGTCGAAGAACCCGCAACCTTCGACGTTTGGGCGGGAGAAGATTCCAGGGCGGCGCTCCACTCGACCTTTTCCATTCGCCCTTAACGCAAGCGTCTGAGCAGTACCTTGCCCAATCGGCGCTCGCACGCGCTGAAATGGGCGCTCGCACGAATCCGTTTCGATTTTGCCCGCTTCAGTTGCCTGGAACGTGGCGCACTGGAGTCGCTTCCGCTCCTGGCCCGGGTTCCGGCACGGGCTTCGGCATTTCGGAATCCTTAAAGCGCGGCACCATGTCGTCGGCCATCGCGAAGGCGTACACCGCCGAGGCAATCTCCACAGCGCCTTCTCTCACATCCTCTTCATAAATGCGCTCGTAGGTATCCAGATTCGTATGATGCGTGAAGGAGCCGTAATCGAAGGCATCCTGCGCCAAGCCGATGCCAGGCAATCCGGCGTTATTAAACGAAGTGCTGTCCGTTCCGCCGGTCCTACGGCTGTCCGAAGCGAGCACACCCGTGAATCCCCAATCCGCGAAGGGCATCATTGCATCGCGAACCATGTCCGCCGCGCCCGCAGGACCGAACACTCCCGCTCCCCGCGGTTTGCCTGTGCCGGAATCGATGTTGAAATACGCGTCCAACTTCGCGAACTCGGGCTTCTGATCTTCAAAGCTGCCAAAGTGCTGCTTTACATAGGCCAGCGACCCGAGCAAACCCTCTTCCTCGCCGCTCCACAGCGCGACGCGGATCGTTCTGCGAGGCTTCACGTGCAGCGCGGTCAAAATCCGCATCGTCTCGAGCATCATGGAAGCGCCAATGCCATTGTCTGTCGCGCCGGTCGCGTCGTGCCACGAGTCGTAGTGTCCGCCCAGCATCACGATTTCGTCTTTTTTGTCCGTGCCGGGAATTTCGCCGATGGCGTTATAAACCGTGGTGCCTTCGGGATATTCTTTATTCTGGATATTGATGCGCAGAGTAACTGCGGTGCCATCGTCCATGAGCCTCGAAATCCGGCCGTAGTCTTCGTTTCGCATAACGAGCGTCGGCACAGCGCGAGTCCAATCGTAGGTCCCATTCTGTTGCGCAACGATGACGCCGTGCGCGCGCCCGGCGTCGTTGACGCGCACGAGAGCGCCGTTGTCCACGAGAAACTGGTCGACTTGCCGCGAGACTTCTTGCCGTGTCAACTGGCCTTCCGGAAGCTTTTGTGGTTCCGGAAAGCGAAATGGACGAGGATTCTTCGCGTCGAATCGCGACTTCCATTCGTCTTCAGGACGGCGCATCGGCGCGGGATTCATGTCCTCCTTGACTTCCACATGTTTACCGACAAACACGATCGCGCCGTGAACCTTGTCTTTCATCGAATTCAAATACGCATCGAGTTCGGCTTGCGTCGGCTGGTTTGGCTCCGCCGGTTTTGCTGTGGGCATTGGAGGCGCGGCCCATTTCGGTTCCGGTGGCGGAGGCGCACCGCCGAAGAAGTTGAATCCACCGCGCGTCGGCAGCGCCAATCCTGGCGGATCGAGAATCACAACCTGCGCCGTCTGAACTCCCTTTGTGCTGGGAGTCCACGCAAGCGGCTCGACCATCAGTTGTCCGTGAAACGGCGTGACGGCTTCCGCCGAAAGCTCCATGTTCTCCCAGCCTGGCACCGGCGCGGCGGCGCTGGGCGGCTGAAACGTCCACGGCTCCAAATGCGCATTCGACAGGCCCCAGGAGTTCATCGTCTCGATCGCCCAATCATCCGCCGCTTTCAAGTTCGGCGTGCCCGTCAGCCGCGGACCGTGCACGTCGGCAATTTCGTGGATGATCCACATGATTTTCGAATTGTTCGTCTCTTCCGCGCGAATCTGCGCGTAGATCCCGGCAAGACCCGGAGCCTGCGCCGGCAAGGGCAATGCCGCGAACAAAATTAAACATGCCACACCCACCAACATTCTTCGCACAATCCCTCCTAGACCGGGCCATCTTCACACTTCGAGTTGAAAGCTTTTTCTTGGCTCAAGCAGCCGCCCGCAAATATACGCTCGACGGTCTGCGCAGGCAATCCGTTCGACGTGTTTCTTGCCAAAGGCATCCAAAGAAAGCCGACAAACCGGCGTATGCAAGGCGGCAGGAACGAAATGAAAGGTTCAAGGCTGCTATCGCTTGAGACGAACTACCTGGCGGATTTGAGTTCGAGGCTGACCAGATTGCGGACCCATCGGGCCGGGCGCTTGTCTTCCGTTACGACAAGTTTGAAGGGGCCGGACTTGGCATCGAGCGGCTGGCCATTCATCGCATCGGCGATGATTACTTCTCCGGGATGAAAGCTTGGATCGGCTTCTGCCAAGGCGAGCACCGCGACGTAATTGTCGGAGCCGGTCGCAACAAGATAGGCGCTTAGGGCGGCGCCGCGCATTTTATTTCCCAAGGGCGCGTCCATTTTAGCGAGCAGGTCAGCGACGCGCACTCCCGAGTAGGTCTCGTCGGCCTTGGTGTGTTCGTTGTGGACCATGACGGTTGTGTGAGGCAGGGTCTTAAATTCTGCTGGCGTAAATATCCGGTCAGCGTGAAAGGGATGGGCCGAAATGCGCAAATCATCCTTGGGAGTGGCAGTATCTGGATAAACCGTTGGCGAGCCCATCGCCGCTATTTCCAAATGGACCGGAATGATCCGAACCTCTTTTGCCGCCTCGATATTGATGAAGGTAGCTATGGGTTTGAACCCCGGAAATTCCACATACAAGGAGTACGCGCCGGGCACCAAGTCGAGCGAGAGCTGTCCCTTCTCGTCCGTTTCCATTTTCGGGGGCGCAGAATCGGGCGACGGAACGAGCCGGATTGGCACGCCAGCTACGCCGGCTCCCGCGGGTTCTGTTACGCGTATGCTGACTGGGGAGCTCGCGACCTGCCGCGCGGAAAGTGTGCCTGACACAGACAGTGCTGCGAATAATGCTGCGAAGGACGCGATTCGAAGCAGGGCGATGCGCCGGGGATGCCAATTCATACGGCAAGCATATCGCGGAACTGGATTTGAGTCAGTATGCCCGGCGCGGTCACTCCAAATAAAATACTTCCGTCATCATCGCGAATTTCTCGCCTGGTTTCAGGCCGGGAACGGGTTCGAAAAGCGAGGCCATTTCTTGTTGCCACTTCAGGTTGGTTGGATCTCGATCGAGAGCGCGCCATGCGGCATCAAAATCGTCGACCTGCATAACCAGAAACAAATCCTGCTCTCTGCGGAAAATGGAGTAGTTCGAGATGCCAACATCTTTCAGTTTGGCCAGCAACGCGGGCCAAACATTTTTGTGCGCAGCGTCGTATTCTTTTTCCTTGCCGGGCTTTATTCGCAATCGAAACGCGGTTCGAGGCATGAGGACCTCCAACTTCCCTTGACTTGATAGGATGCTATCGATTCGCGGAAGACTGTTCCGCTGGACTGGCAGCACCCAAATAGTTTCCATAGCCGACAACAACCGTCGATGCCACCAAAACCAGAAGGCTTAAGCCGACCAAGCACTTGGTGCGGAGGCCGGTTCCTTTCCATTCTTTTAAAGCGATGCCCCAGAGCGTGCTGAAAATGATGATGCTGGCCATGTGCAGAGTCCAACTGGAGAATTTGAAGCGACCCATTTGGGTTTCGCCCATGGTGTAGAAAAAGAATTGAAAATACCAGGTGGTTCCGGCGAGAGCGGAGAAGAAATAGTTGGAAAGCATGGGTGCCTTCGAAAGGCCGGTGGCATTTGTTTTTGCAAGCTCGGCCATTTCTTCGGCGGGAGCGTCGATCACGTTCTCGAGGATAGGCTCGTCACCGCGCGAGAGGACAGGACCCCGCACTTTGGAGGTGAAGTATTGGTAGCCAGTGCGGTTGTGGACATTCAAGATCGCGCACCAAATAAAGTTTGTGGTGAATCCACCCAAAAGAACGACGACCAAAACAGGCAATCCCTGCCACAAAACCGGAGTGCCATGACGAAGCGTGATCGCTTTGATGGGATCGCCAGCCGCCAAACCGTAGGCAAAACAAGCGCTCATGACTCCGGAAAAGGTGGCCACCAGCAGCCCTTTCTTCAGATTGAATTCCTTGATGGAAGCGCGCTTTTGCACTTCGGACATTTCTCTTTCTTTGGATATTCCGGCCATGCCGGCAAACACAATTCCGAGAAGACACACGCCGACGCCCACGAGAATTGTCCGCCCTGAATTCGTGCCGAGAACCTCCGAGGCGAACTGACCACGAAAAATAGGAGGCATGAGCGTGCCGAACGCGGCGGTGTAGCCGAGCGCTACGGCCATGCCCAGCGACATGCCGAGGTAGCGCATGGTCAAGCCGAAGGTGAGCCCGCCAAGGCCCCAGAGCACTCCGAATGCGTATGTCCACCCTAGACTCTGGCTGGGAGCTTCGTGGAGAACGCGCAGAAGATCGCTGGTCATCCACAGGGCGAGAATCCAGGGCACAATAATCCAACTGAAAAATCCGCCGACGAGCCAGTAGGTTTCCCAGGCCCAGATCTTCACGCGGCGGAACGGGACGTAAAAGCTCCCGGAAGCGAGTCCACCCAACCAGTGAAAGAAAACGCCGAGCCATGGGTTTGCTCCCAAGTGGAATCCTTTCCAAACGGAGTCGCTGCACAATCGGACGGATGTTCGGCGACGGTCACGAAGCGGGTGGCCGGGACGAGGAGCGACTTTAGATTTGATGGGCTGCGGGGTCAATAAAAAAGGAGTGCGGCTTTGGAAATGACTGGCCTATTGCGGGGATGATACGGTTGCAGTATGGTTTCGAAGATTCGTCGAGACATTTCCGCAGACGCGCGGTTGGCGGACTTCTCTTCTATGGCCAGGGACTCCTCATGAAGACCCAGGAAAAACTGCGTTATTTGGAAGACCGGTGGGATGAGCGCGTGGCAAACGCGCTGGATGAAGCTGAACTGCTTCGTTACCGCTCCAACCTGCTCGGCTCCGACCTACGCATCACGAATTTTGGCGGAGGAAACACCAGTTCGAAAATCATCGATGACGATCCCCTGGACGGTTCGCCGAAGAATGTGCTGTGGATCAAAGGGAGCGGCGGCGACATCGGCAGCATACAGAAAAGCGGCTTTGCCACGCTTTATTTGGAGAAGCTGCACGCCCTCGCGGAGCGCTATCGGGGCGTCGGTACCGAAGATGAGATGGTGGGGATGTATCCGCTGTGCGTTTTCGGGGTCAACGCGGTGGCAGCTTCGATTGATACTCCGCTCCATGCTTTTCTTCCGTATAAACACGTCGATCATCTGCACCCCGATTGGGGAATCGCCCTGGCTGCGGCGGCGAATGGCCGGGAGAAAATGGAAGAATTCAACCGTGAGTACTCTCACAACTTGATCTGGCTCCCGTGGCAACGGCCCGGCTTTGAACTGGGCATGATGTTGCGTGCCGCGACAGAACAGAGGCCGGATTGCGACGGCGTCGTTCTCGGCGGTCACGGAATTTTCACTTGGGGAGAGACACAGCGCGAGTGTTACGCAAACACGATCACCATCATCGACCAGCTTGGGCAGTTCGTGTGCGGCCACATAGAGCGGCGCGGGGCAACTTTATTTGGCGGGAGTCGCGTCGCCACACTTGAGAAGCTTCTTTCGCTCGCTCTAGAGATTCTTCCATTTGTCCGCGGACGCGTTTCAGCCAAACAGCGTCTGATCGGCAACTTCAACAGCCTTCCCGAGGTCCTTCGATTTGTGGACTCAGTCGATGCAGGGGAGCTGGCGCATCTCGGAACAAGCTGCCCCGACCACTTCATCCGGACGAAGATCCGGCCGCTGTTTGTGGATTGGAATCCCGAGGCGAGCTTAATTGGGTTGCGCGAGGCAATTGACGCTGCGCTCAGGAAATATCGGGAAGAGTATGCCCTATACTATGCGTCTTTTGCGCAGGCAGACTCGCCGAAGATGCGGGACGCAAATCCGACGGTTGTGCTCGTGCCGGGCATTGGGATGTTCAGTTTCGGCAAAAACAAAACGGAGGCCCGGATCACGGGCGAATTCTATACCAATGCGATTCATGTGATGGAAGGCGCGACGGCGTTGGGCTCTGAGCCCAAGCCATCCGTTCTGCCACAAGCTGGTCCGGCGGCGAAAACGGAAGCGTTCAGCGTCCATTCCAACTATGTGGCGCTGCCGCCGTCCGAAGCATTTCGGATCGAATATTGGCAGCTTGAAGAAGCAAAGATCCGCCGTCAGTCTCCGGAAAAAGAGCTGAGCCGCCAGATTTGTCTCGTTGTTGGCGGCGGGAACGGAGTTGGGCGAGAGACTGCGCTGCTTGCCGCACACCGTGGAGCACACGTTGTAGTGGCGGACAAAGATGTTGAAGCCGCAAAGGCTGTTGCCGCCGAGGCACAAAAAACGGACGGCAAGGAGAGCGCCGTCGCAGTTGGCATCGATATTCGTGACCGGGACTCCATTCGCAAAGCACTCCGTGAAGCGGTCGCGATGTACGCGGGCTTGGACATTATTGTGAACACCGCAGCGATATTTCCTTCCTCGGCGGATGGCCAAATCGATGATGCGCAGTGGGGATTGACTCTTGATATCAACGTGACGGCCAATCACCGGCTCCTGGAAGAAGCGTCGAAGATACTGCGAGAGCAGGATCTGGCGGCGAGCGTTGTTCTGGTCAGTTCGGCCAACGCCGTCGTGCCGAAGCAGGGAAGCGAGGCATACGATGCGAGCAAGGCGGCGGTGAGCCATCTGGTGCGCGAATTCGCGATATCGCTTGCGCCGAAAGTCCGGGTCAACGGAATCAGCCCGGCGACTGTAGTGAAAGGTTCGACGATGTTTCCTCGCGATCGGGTGATTGCGTCACTCAAGAAATATTCCATTCCCTACGATCAGACGGCTGCGGACGAAGAGCTGCGTTCTCTTCTCGCGGCTTTTTATGCAAAGCGCACTTTGACTCACCTGCCGATTGATCCCCAGGATTGCGCGGCAGCCATTCTGTTTCTGGCGGGGCCACAGTCGCGCTGCACGACCGGGCACTTAATCCCCGTGGACGGCGGATTGACAGAGGCTTTTCTTCGGTGAGTCTTCCTTTTCCTGGCGAAGATTGAACCACTTGAAGGAGCGACAGGGCCTATGGACTTTGCCGCAAACCCGAGAGCGCTGATAGCGATTGATTTGGGCGCGCAGAGTTGCCGTGTCTCCCTCCTCCGTTGGAATCGAAACAAACCAGAAATCGAGGTGATTCACCGTTTCGCGAACGCACCGGTTTGGACGGATGACGGATTGCGCTGGAATAGCGAAGCTATATTTGACGGTGTCGTTGCCGGTTTGCGCGCTTGTGCGGCTTGTGCGCCTGAAGGCATTGCGTCTGTCGCTGTCGATGGCTGGGCCGTCGATTACGTGCGGCTGGATAAGCACGGCAATCCTGTCGCACTTCCTTTCTGCTATCGGGACGCAAGAACAGAGAAAGCGGAAATCGAAGTGCACTCTATCCTTCCTCCTTCGCGCCTTTATTCTTTAACGGGCATTCAAATCATTCGATTGAACACGCTTTACCAACTTTATGCGGACAAGTTGGCCGGTTTCGATCCCGCAACTCCCTGGTTGAATCTTCCCGAGTTCATTAGTTATCGATTGTCCGGTAAACGCGTGAGCGAATATACAAATGCAACTCACACAGGCCTCGTCGCATTGGCGACGCATTCCTGGTGCCCGGAGATTTTCGGCGCACTTGGTTTGGATCTCTCGTCGGCACCAGAAATCGTACCGTGCGGTTCGGTGCTCGGACCGATGTCGGCTGAACTCTCGCAACTACCGGCATTCCGCGAGACGCAAATCATCGCTCCCGCGTGCCACGATACGGCTTCCGCGATCGCTGGAATTCCAGCCGCCGGCGACGACTGGGCTTTCCTTAGTTCTGGAACGTGGTCCTTGGTGGGCACCGTTCTCGACGAACCTTGCGTTACAGATGACGCGCGATCCTTGAACTTCACGAATCTCGGCGGGGTTGGCGGAAAAATCTGTTTTTTGAAAAACGTTAACGGCATGTGGCTGTTGCGTCAGTGTATGGATGAATGGGAACAGCAAGGCATCCGCTGGTCCTTTGAGGAATTGCTCTCACGTTGCGAGTCTTCGCCGACGCCTGCGTTTTTGATCAACGTGGACGATCCTTCGCTGATGGTTCCTGGAAATACGATCAACAAAATCAATACACAGCTCGAATGCCTTGGACAACCGAGATTTAGCATTGATGCAGATTCTTGCCCCGCACTCGCGAACACGATTTTTCATAGCATGGCCGCCCGCTATGCCGAGGTGCTCGCCTGGATTGGCAAGATCAGCGGAAAGAAGCTCAGGACGTTATTCATCGTGGGTGGAGGAAGCCGGAATACCCTGCTCAATAAGCTGACGGCGCAACGCACGGGCCTTGACGTTATCCTTGGTTCCGCGGAAAGCACCACAATCGGTAATTTCGCTGTTCAGATGGCGGCACGTGAGCAGGACTGGAGCCAAGCGACAGGCGTCACGGTGAAATCAGTCGCAAAATGGGCCGAGCGATTGGCTGCAAGTTCCATGGTCTTGTCGAAAGATCGCGAAACCAGTTAGTGTCGAGCGCGGAAAAGTGCGTCAACCGCCGGGATGGAGACTTTGCCATGAAAGATAAAACGGTCGAGACTATTGGGAAAGCACTCGACAATTTCAAAATTGAATTGCCTTCGTGGGGGTTTGCCAATACCGGCACGCGCTTCGGAAAGTTCGTGCAAGCCGCGGCTGCCACAACCATCGAAGAAAAATTCAGCGATGCGGCACAGGTTCATCTCGCGACTGGCGCCTGCCCAACTCTGGCGTTGCATGTTCAGTGGGATTTGCCGAATGGGCTGCAAGATATCGCCGAGATCCAAAGGCTCGAAAAGCGGTTTGGCATCCGCGCTGGATCGATTAACCCCAATGTCTTTCAAAATCAGGAATACAAATTCGGCTCGATCGGCAATCCAGATCCCGCGATTCGCCAAATGGCGATTCGGCACATCCTGGACTGTGTGGCTATCTCTGAGGCTTTAGGTTGCCGAGACGTATCGCCATGGTTCGCGGACGGCTCCAACTACCCCGGAACGCAAAACATACGCAAACGCATCGGTTATTTCGAGGAAGGTCTGCGAAAGATCCACGATGCTTTGAAGCCGGGCCAAAGATTGTTGTTGGAGTACAAACCCTTCGAGCCGGCCTTCTATCATACGGACGTCGCGGACTGGGGAATGGCTTTTCTTCTGGCGAAGGGAGCAGGTCCTCAAGCGTTTGTTCTGGTGGATACCGGACATCACTACCAGGCGCAGAATATCGAACAAATCGTTGCGTGGCTGCTTCATCACAAAATGATTGGTGGATTTCATTTCAATGACCGGCGTTACGCCGATGACGATCTGACGCTGGGTTCGATTGACCCTTACCAGATTTTCCGAATCTTCCACGAAATCCAGATGTACGAATGGGAGTCGCAAACCCGCGCCGATATTGTCTACATGATCGATCAGAGCCATAACCTGAAAGGAAAAATCGAGGCGATGATTCAGACGGCGTGCATCGCGCAGGAGCTGTACGCCCGAGCGGTTCTCGTGGATCATGCAAAGCTTGCGAACCTTCAAGAGGAATGTTCGCTGGTCGACGCGGAGGAAGCCCTGCGCGGGGCTTTCTGGGAAGATGTGCGGCCCGCCATTCGCGAATGGAGAAAGGCTCGCGGTCTGCCGGAAGATCCCATGCTGGCATTCCGAACGACTGGATACCTGGAACGAATCACGCGTGAGCGAGGCGAAAAAAATCGCGACGCCACCGCCAGCTACGCCTAGGGGCCTATTCCAAAGGGCCGGAACGAACCTAAACCAACCAAGAAGGCATGTGAACCCTTCCGGGCCGAATATTCCTATGCGATAATTACATCCTGGCGATTGTCGCGTCCCCGATTCCCTCCGGCTCCCAACTGAGTTCGACCTTCGATAGCTCGACCAATCTGTCTGGCGACGCGTAAACGTGCCAACCTCCGCTTTCAGCGATCATCCACGTACGACAGATTTGACGACTCTAGGCCAGTGGAGGAGAACTACGCGGAAATCGACCGCGTTGACATAACCTGGCGCCCATACCTGATACAATATGAGCGTGCCCTCATATTCTTCTATTTCGCCGCGACGAATTCCCAAGCAGAAACGCGGGCAGCGCCGCGTCGCGCGCTTTTTGCGCGCGGCGGCAATTGTAATTGCTGAGGTGGGGTATGAGCCGGCAACGATGAGCGCAATCGCCGAACGCGCGAGTTCGTGTATCGGTTCGCTCTATCAGTTCTTCCCCAACAAACGATCTGTCGCCGAGGCTCTTCGCGCTCAATACATTAAGGAGATTGAGCAATCATGGACTGCGCTCGCACACCAGGCAGCAGCGCTGAATGCTGAAAGTCTCGCCTGCCGCTTGGTAAGCTTGCAGATTGAACTCGTCAAGAGTCACCCAGCTTTGCTCGCGCTGCTGGATGTTCCTCCCACGGCATGCACACCGGCACGACGCGAGCTTATTCGTATACGAATTGCCGCGGTGCTGATTGCAAACAAGCCGAGCATGTCCAAGGCGGCTGCCCTGCGCACGGCATCTGTTGTGCAACAAGTGAGCAAAGCGCTACTGACGTTGTATGCCAAGAGCGACGCCGGGGAGAAGATCGCGATGATTGAAGATTTCAAATCCGTATTGACCGGATATCTCGTGCCCAAACTGAAGCTTGGAGCATCTACCACATAGCGAATTACTCGATAGAATTCGGAACTCAAGCAACTCGGGCGGATTACGAACGGCGCAGGACAGTCCTCTGGATATCCGGGCTCAAAGCCTAGGGCAATGGTGCCGTTTGACGAACGCAGTAAGTCTGCAATTAATCGGGGGGTCAGGAATGCCGCGAAGTCAGTCGCTTCGTTTGATTTTTTTTCTACTCACATTGCTTCCACTATTCGTGTTCAGCGGATGCGGGAGCGACGCGCAAAGTAGTTCGCGGACGGCCGCGCCGCCTCCGACAGTCCAAGTGGCGATCATACAGCAGCGAGACGTCTCCCTAACGAGCGAGTGGATCGCCACGATGGATGGCTTTGTGAATAGCCAAATCCAATCGCACGTCACGGGCTACTTGATCCGCCAGAACTATCGCGAGGGATCAGTGGTTCACAAGGGTGAGCTGCTGTTCGAGATTGATCCACGCCCATTCCAAGCAACGCTCGACCAGAGCAAGGCTCAATTGGGGGAAGCGCAGGCTCAAGTTGTCCAGGCTCAAGCGCAGTACGCAAAGGCAGAGCAAGACGTCGCTCGCGACACTCCTCTTGCCGAGGCCAAAGCAATAGCGCAAAGTGAAATGGATAACGACCTGCATGCAAAGGCTGGAGCCGCCGCGGCGGTCGCATCTTTCGAGGCCGCAGTCGTTGCAGCTAAAGCTGCGGTTGAACAAGCCCAATTAAATCTCTCGTTCACTAGAATAACTTCACTCGTCGACGGAGTTGCCGGCATAGCGCAGGTACAAATCGGCGACTTAGTCTCCCCAACAACTGTCCTAACATCCGTGTCACAGGTCGACCCAATCAAGGTGTACTTCCCCCTCGGCGAACAGGATTATCTAAAGGCCCAGAAAAGTCGCATCAATGGAAAGGCCGGGCAAGTCCTCCCACTTGACGGAGTTCCTCTTACCCTGCTTCTTGCTGACGGCAGCACATACCCGAGCACAGGTAAAGTTTTGTGGACCGATCGCCAGGTGGACCCCAGCACAGGAACGATTCGAGTCGCGGCCTCTTTCCCTAATCCAAGCGGCGTCCTACGGCCGGGTGAATACGGCAGAGTGCGCGCCATAACCGAGATGCGTCACAACGCGATTCTCGTGCCTCAGGCCGCGGTCACAGAACTTCAGGGCAGCTACCAAACTGCGGTGGTCGGCCTGGATAACAAGGTTACCGTTCAGAATATCCAGATTGGCTCGCAAGTTGACTCCGACTGGATCGTTACTCAAGGCATCGCCGCTGGCGATCGCGTGATTGTGGGAGGAATGCAGTTTGCCCACCCTGGAGCAACCGTCAATCCCCAATCGGTGTCTACCACGCCGGGGCGAGGCCGCTGAACCATGGCTAAATTTTTCATAGGCCGCCCCATCGTTGCCATCGTCATTGCCATAATCATCGTGCTCGCGGGCGTGGTTGTAATTCGAGGCCTTCCCGAAGCGCAATTCCCGGATATTGTTCCGCCTCAAATCATTGTCTCGGCAACTTATCCCGGTGCCGACGCGCAAACTGTCGAGCAATCCGTCGCCACACCTATCGAGCAGCAAATGAATGGTGTGGACAACATGCTTTACATGCAATCAACGAACGGCAACGACAACACCATGCAGTTGACCGTCACGTTTGATGTCGATACGGACGTGAACACGGACCAAGTAAACGTGCAGAATCGCGTGGCGCAGGCCGCGCCAAATCTACCTCCTGACGTCACACAGTTTGGCACCACGATTCGCAAGTCGACCGGCCTGCCGCTAATGGCCTTCGCGCTCTACTCGCCCAATCACACGCACGATTCTCTCTTCCTCGCCAACTACGCGAACATCAACATCGTCGATCAACTGTTGCGAATACCAGGCGCCGGCCAAGCAATACTTTTCGGCGCCACCGATTACTCCATGCGCATCTGGATTAAGCCGCAGGTGCTCGCGAAGCTCGGCCTCACCGTTGGCGATCTCGTCAGCGCTCTCAATCAACAAAATACCGTGAACCCGGCCGGTCAAGTGGCCGGCAATCCCGCGGTACCAGGAACGGCCATGACGTACACCGTCCGCACGCAGGGTCGTCTCGTTTCAGCAGAGCAATTCGGTGACATCGTGGTGCGCGCCAATCCGGATGGCGCCGTCGTTCACCTTAAAGATCTTGCCCGTATCGAACTTGGCTCTCTCAGTTACAACGAAGTTTCACGCTTCGATGGTCAGCCGAGTTGCATTGTCGCCATCTTCTTGACGCCCGGCGCCAACGCGGTTGCGGTGGCCGACGCGGCTCGAAAAGTAATGGCTCAGTTGTCCCAGCGATTCCCCGCCGACTTGGCCTACAACAATGCGTTCGACACAACGTTGCCCGTTACCGAAGGCATCCACGAAATCCTGGTTACGCTGCTAATCGCGATGGGTCTCGTCATCTTAGTCGTTTACATTTTTCTGCAGAATTGGCGCGCCACGCTTATTCCGATGATCGCAGTGCCGGTGTCGCTTATCGGCACATTCGCTTTCTTCCCGGTTCTCGGATTTTCCATCAACACTCTTTCGCTCTTTGGTCTTGTGCTGGCGATCGGTCTCGTAGTCGATGACGCCATCGTCGTCGTCGAAGCGGTCGAACATCATATCGAGGAAGGAATGCTTCCGCGCGACGCAACGCTGCAAGCCATGCGTGAAGTCTCGGGGCCGGTTATCGCGATTGCCCTGATTCTCGCGGCGGTTTTCATTCCCATGGCGTTTATGAGCGGCATCCAGGGACAGCTGAACAAACAATTCGCCGTCACCGTTGCGATTTCAGTTCTCATTTCGGCGTTCAACGCTTTGACGCTTTCGCCGGCGCTTGCCGCCATATTGCTTCGCCCGCGCAAGCCTGTCTGGGGGCCGCTTGGCTTCTTCTTCCGCAGCTTTAATAAAGGCTTTGAAAAAGTAAAGATCGGCTACGTAAACGTGAGCCAGGGTCTTATCCGTAAAGTCTTCGTAGCGATTGTGATCTTACTCTGCTTTGCCGGACTCGACGCATTCGTCGGCAGAAAGTTACCGACCAGTTTTCTCCCGGACGAGGACTACGGCTTTCTCTTCATGAACGTGCAGCTCCCGCCCGCCGCTTCGCTCGAACGCACGGATGCAGTTACCCGTAAGATTGAAGGAATACTGGCGAAAATTCCCGGCGTAAAGGATTACACCACCATCGATGGCTTCAGTCTCTTGACCCGCGTCTCCACAACGAACAGCGCTTTCTACTTCGTTACGTTTAAGCCCTGGGACGAAAGATCCAAATCGGGTTTGACGTCAACGTCAATCCTAGCCGACATTAACCGTCAACTTTTCACGCAAATACAAGAGGCGAACGCATTCGCATTTAGTCCGCCCGCCATTCCCGGCTTTGGCAGCGCCGGCGGTTTCTCACTCTGGTTACAGGATCGTTCCGGAGGTTCCGTGGACGATCTGGATCAAAGTCTTCAGAAGTTTCTTCAAGCAGCCCGCAAGCGTCCCGAACTAACTGGCGTCAATTCGCAGTTCTCGGCGCGAACTCCGCAGGTCTACGCAACTGTCGATCGCGATAAGGCGCTCAAGCAGGGTGTGGCATTAAGCGACGTCTATCAGTCGCTGCAAGCCTCGCTCGGCGGACTTTTTGTGAATCAATTCAATCGCTTCGGCCGGCAATGGAGAGTTTTTGTGGAAGCCGAAGCCGAAGATCGCGCTTCTGTCTCATCTATTTCGCAGTATTACGTGCGCAACCGCGCGGGCACCATGGTTCCGCTTTCAACGCTCGTGTCCACCAAACCCACGAATGGGCCCGACTACACAACTCGGTTCAACCTATACCGGGCGGCGCAGATAATCGGGTCCGCGGCACCGGGATACAGCTCCGGTCAGGCGCAAAAAGCTCTCGAAGAAGTGGCACGGGACACTCTACCCGCCAGCATGGGCTACGATTGGGCCGATCTTTCTTATCAGGAAAATAAGGCCACCGGCACAGCGGGCAAAATCTTTGCGCTTTCGTTGCTGGTTGTTTTTCTGATTCTGGCAGCGCTGTACGAAAGTTGGACTTTGCCCTTCTCAGTTCTCCTTTCCGTGCCAGTCGCGATCTTGGGGGCCTTCGCCGGACTATACCTGCGAAAATTCGATCTCGATATTTACGCGCAAATCGGTCTCGTCATGCTAATTGGCCTCGCCGCAAAAAACGCTATCCTGATCGTCGAATTCGCCCGCGATGAAATGCGCAAAGGAAAAGATATCGTTGACGCTGCACTCGAAGGAGCCAGGCTGAGGTTGCGGCCCATCTTGATGACATCGTTCGCTTTTATTTTAGGTTGCGTACCGCTGGCCATTGCGTCGGGTTCAGGCGCGGTCGGACGCCAAATTCTTGGAACGGTTGTCGTCACCGGCATGTTGGCCGCAACCGCGCTGGCCACATTCATTATTCCAGTTTTGTTTGTAATCTTCGAGCGCATCGCGCTCAAGCTGCACGAAGGCACGCCGATCGAGACGACTGTACCAGCGCCGCACAATACAAACGAGGAAGGCGCCTAATGCTGCGAAGAACTTTGCAAATCGGGATTGGAACCTTTCTTGCAATGCTGCTTGCCGGATGTGCGGTCGGTCCCAATTACAAACGCCCGGTCGTTAACACACCGCAGACGTTTCGCGGCGCTCCCACGGACGCCCCCTCTACCACCTCGTTCGGAGATCAAAAATGGACGGAGATATTTCAAGATCCAGAACTTCAGAAGTTGATCCGCATCGCGCTCCAACAGAATTACGACGTGCGGATTGCCGCTACACGTATTTTGCAGGCACAAGCACAGTTGAGTATCACGCATAGCGACGAGTTCCCTTCAGCCGCCGCAATTGCTTCGGCCAACACCACCCGAAACGCGGCCTCGAAGTTCTTTGGGGCCTACAGCACCAATGACACCGAGCTTGGACTCGGTTTCCAGTGGAATTTGGATTTCTGGGGTAAATACCGCCGCGCTACGGAATCCGCGCGTGATCAGTTGTTGGCCAACAAATGGGCGCAGCAAGAAGTGAACATGACAGTGGTGGCCGGGGTGGCTTCGGCCTATTACACACTGCTTGAGCAGGATCTTCAAATCCAAATCTCACGGAAGACGCTCGCGTCCAATCAGGATTCGCTAAAACTTACGCAACTATTATCAGACCATGGACGAACGTCATTGCTTGATGTGCGCCAGGCGGAGCAGCTCGTCTATGCCGCCTCCGCCGCCATCCCCAATCTTGAAAAACAGATCCAGCAACAGGAAAACGTAATCAGTATCTTGGTAGGAGAAAACCCCGGAAACGTGGCGCGCGGCTTGCAACTGACCGCCCAAGTTCACTCAACAGAAGTTCCCGCCGGTCTGCCTTCATCACTCTTGGAACGCCGGCCGGACATTCGCGAGGCCGAGGCGGAGTTAATGTCGATGAACGCACAAATTGGCGTCGCAAAGGCCGCGTATTACCCCGCAATCAACCTCACCAGTCTCGGCGGCTTGGAAAGCGTCGCGCTCTCCAAGTTGTTCACTGGCCCAGCCGGCATGTGGTCATTCGCAGCTCAACTCACTCAACCTCTCTACGCCGGCGGCAGCCTAAGAGGCGCCGTTCGATTGTCAGAGGCGCAGAAAGAACAAGCGACGCTGACATATCAGCAGACGATCCAGCGGGCATTCCGCGAAGTTTCCGATGGGCTCATCGCCTATGCCAAAGATCAAGAATTCCGGAAACAACAGGAGTTACTGACAAACTCCGCGCGCGATGCAAGCCGACTGTCTAATTTGCGATACAAGGGCGGCGCCGCCAGTTACCTGGAAGTTCTCGATGCAGAAACTCGACAGTACTCTGCCGAATTGACGCTGACGCAAGCTCAACTAAACGAGATGCTCGACTACGTTCAGCTCTATCACGCTCTAGGAGGCGGGTGGGCGCAGTAAGAAGCTGTTGCAAGAGGTCCCCGAAATGCAAATCGGTATCGACGGCTTCGTAGCAGCCATTATCTGTCACGGCGACGTGCCAATGACGGTCCGTGCCATGAAAGCGGGAGCTGTCGACTCCCCTATACGCCGGTAATGGCGCATACATACTCTCTCGGTAGTGATCGACACCGAGTAAGCTCCCAACTCCTCCGCCGGCTTGGGAATGATTTGGGAAAGACCTCTATTGAACAACCGCCAGCTAGGAGTAAAGCAATGGGCTACATATGCTTGCGCCAACATCATCCAAATTGTTGTTGGACCAAGAAATACATTTTACGCTAATTGATCTGCCGCAGTATCCCGGTCAAATACGTTCAAGACGGCATCGGCGAACATCGTGCATCGTCGCTGGATGATACCGTGCCGTATGTTCGCCAGAATGAGGCGAGCCACAGCCCTTGTCGTCTTGCTAGGTGGGTTCGCATGCGTTGCGACAGGCCAGATGCCGGGGCCGGATGCACACGTCTTCGGCAACCCAAATGTGTTGCAATGGGCGCCGAGTCGGACGTACCACGTGGAAAATTACAAGCTGAGGCTTCACTTCGACCAAGCGAAAGGCGAGGTGTTTGGCGATGAAGTGTTGACGCTGCGGCCGTTCGGTCCGCATTTTCGAAAATTCTATCTGAACAGCACCGAGCTGACGATCGAGTCGGTGGCTCTCGATTCGCCTAGAGCGTTGGCACCCCTAATGTTTTCCCTGCAAGACAATAAGCTGTGGATTACGCTCGATCGCGATTACGAAGCGAGAGACAGTCTCAACATTCGTATCGCGTATCATGGCACTCCTCGCTTCGGATTATTTTTCGTGAACCCGACGGTGGAAGATCGAAAACGGCCAAGAGAAATTTATTCGCAGGGTGAATCCGAATTCAATCAGCGCTGGTTTCCCTGTTGGGATTATCCGAACGACATGGCTACCAGCGAGACGATTACCACGGTGCCCGACGGGCAAGTAGTGGTGTCGAACGGCAAGCTCGAGAATGTGAGCCACGCCGGAAGCGAGACAACATACGACTGGGTGGAAAGAGTGCCGCACAGCTCGTATTTGATTTCGATCGCCGTAGGTCCGTGGCGCAAAGTAGCCGATAAGTACGAGGACAAGCCGGTGGATTACTACGTGCCGGAATCCACAGACGACGCCACGGCGCGGCGAGCGTTTCATCTGACACCAGACATGATCCGATTTTTCTCGCGGGCCACGGGAGTGGATTATCCGTACGAGCAGTACGCGCAGACTGCGGTTCGCAATTTCGTCTTCGGAGGCCAGGAAAACGTGAGCGCGACGACGCTCACGGAAAATACACTGCACGATGAGCGAGCCGAACAGGATTATGCGAGCACAGGGCTTGTGGCGCACGAGCTGGGGCAGCACTGGTTCGGCGATCTGGTGCAGGGGCGCGACTGGGCGAATATCTGGCTTAACGAGGGGTTCGCGACCTACCTGGAGGCGCTTTACACGCAGCACCACGAGGGAAACGACGCGTTTCGGTTTGAAATCTACAAGGACCAGCTGGCGGCGCAGGCGCAGGACCGAGACGACTACGTGCGAGCGATCGTGGACCGGCATTACGACGATGCGATGGAGATGTTCGACGCAATCACCCATGAGAAGGGCGCAGCTGTGCTGGACATGCTGCGCTACCTGGTGGATGGATCGGAAGCCGCTTCGCATCCAGCGTCGCAAGACGAATTGTTGTTCCGGGCGCTGCGTCAATATCTGGTTGCGCACCGAGCGAACACGGCGGATACCTCGGATTTGATTGAGGCGATTCGTTCGGTGACGGGACTGGAGCTCGACTGGTTTTTTCGTGAGTGGGTATTCCAGGGCGGACATCCGGATTATCGAGTAGAGGCGAGCTATGACAAAGAAAAGAAAGTAGAAAAGGTCGCCGTTGAGCAAACGCAAACTGTGGATGCGATGACTCCGGCATTCGATATGCCGATCGAGCTGGCCTTCCATCGTACCAACGGCGAATCGAAAAAGATTCAAGTGCGCGACAATCTGAAGAGGCAGGAATTTGATGTTGCGCTGGATTTCGAGCCAGATTGGGTAGATTTCGATCCGGACGATCTTATCGACAAGACGGCGCAGTTCGAAAAGCCATTGCACGCGGTGATCGCCGAGGCGGAAAACGATCCTTCGATGATGAGCCGGCTATGTGCAGCGGAGAAATTGGGCGCGGCGGCGGGCGGAGATGAGGATGCCCGAGTTAACGCACTCGCACAAGTGCTCTCCATCGACACTTTTTTCGGAGTGCGCGCGGCCGCCGCAGCGAGCCTCGGCAAGATCGGAACTCCGAAAGCCGAGGCTATTCTTCTTTCTGATTTGCGGCAGCCGGATAGCCGCGTGCGAACAGCAGTGGCCAGGGCGCTCGGAAATTATTCGAAAGACCATGCGGTCTACGATGCGCTTGTAGACGCATTGCACAACGATTTGAGTTACGCGGTGGAGGCTGTTGCCGCCCAGGATATCGGGCGGTCGGGCGGGTTGCAGTCATTCAACGTGCTGCAGGCCGAAGCCGAAACGAAACCGGAGACACACGTGATGCAGGCGACGCTTGCAGGGCTTGCCGCAACCAAGGATTCGAGAGCGGTGGCGATCCTGCTCGCGCACGCGCAGCCAGGCGTGCCCGAACGAATTCGCCTGAGCGCTCTCGCCGGCCTCGGCACATTGAAGGAAATGATTGAGCGTGACCACAGCGACGATTTGATCGCGGTCATTGGAGCAGCGCTGCATGATTCGTACCTTCCGATTGTGGAGGCGGGCGAACGGCTCGTGGGAATATATGATCTGACGCAATTTCAAACTGACATCGAAGCAGCGGCACAGAACGCACCTCTGGTGATGCAGCGTCAACTCGCGCAAATGGTGCTGAAGCAATTGAAGCGAACCGGAAAGTGAGCGAATCCCAGATCATGTAAGTTCCGGGGGGATTCCATGCAACGAGAATGGGAGAGTGCGTTCATTGGAGATGAAAGAATCGCTCAATCAAATCCCGGAGAAATCAAACTTCACGATTCGCCGCCCGCAGCCAAGCGACCTTGAAAAAATCGCTGAATTGGCCGCACAACTTGGATATCCCTGCACTGCGGAAGAAGTCAGCAAGCGCCTCGATCAAATGCAGGATTCGCGTCAGTACGCCGTTTACGTGGCTGAGGTTTCCGGCGGCATCGCCGGGTGGATTGGTTTACATGTTTTCCGAGCCATCGAATTGGGCGAATGCGTTGAAATAAGCGGGCTGATCGTGGACGAGGACATTCGTTCGCGCGGCGTGGGAAAACTTCTGCTTGATGCGGCCGAGGAATGGGCGCGAAGTCTCGCTTGTCCCGCGATTTGGGTGCACTCGAACGTCAAGCGCAAGCGCGCTCACGGCTTCTACATGAGGAATGGATATGAGCGGATTAAAGCGCAGCAGCTGCTTTATAAGAATCTTTAAGCAGGCATTGCACTCAAACATCACCCGAGGCTGAAGATTCACAGCTGCGGCGCTCTGCGCTTGTCGCGGAAACAAATGTTGCTTCACAGCACACGCTGCAGTGGGAGTTGAATCTCTTCGCCGTGATTGCGATTGTCACTGGCATCGTAATTGGATCCGGAATTTTCCTCATACCGAGCTCCTTTGCGGCCGATTTGAATTCCTTTGGAATTGTAGTCGATCGACGCGGCGGTTGGAGTTGGTTTGGTTGCAACAGAAATCCCAGTATACTTTTGCTTAGTTCGACATTCGGTGAATCGAACTCCGGCGGGATCCAAGCTGGAGCTTTAGAGCTCGCGTCTGCGTCGCCCCCAGCAAGCGTTGAACGAGCTTGCGTCACGCCGCCAAACGGCTGGCGAAGTTCCCGAAACGCGGTGAATCCATCGGGTCATGTGCGCTTGATCCGCAAAACCTGTCTCCGCGGCGATTGTGCAAAGGGCGTCTGTTCCTTCCACTACTCGAAGCCACGCCGCGCGAGCGCGCCATTCCGCGCGAAAAACTGTCGGTGATACTCCGTAAGCCGACGCAAATCCACGGGAAATGGTTTCGCGCGCCAAACCATTCTCCTCGGCCCACTCACCGATCTCCATGGACGAATCTTGCTTCAGTGCTGCCGCTAGTCGATCAGGCCAATCGTTTCTTTTACCCGGCGGACACGAGGTTCCTCTCTGCAGACAATCGCTAAGGAGAAGCGTCGTATCTCCCACGTCTCGCTCGGCAGTTCGCGCCAACGCATCTACTTCGTCCAAACGGTAGAGCCCGGGCAAGCCATTCGCGTCTGTCCAATGCAATCGGATCAGCTTCAGTCCAGCGGATACTTTTCGGTTAGCGTGGCAATCCAACGCGGGATGCACCAACACGTCGCCCGCCGTCGCCTGAATGCGGCCGATATAACCCGATTCCTCCAGCGTGCCCGCGAGCACTACAGTGGCGTAGGCGCGCAGATGGCGATGCCGCGGCAAACTGAAGCTCGCGTGCAACGCTTCAATTCCCGGAGTAATGCGTCGAAAGTTGAAACAATCATTCACAGATGCGGCCACGATTCTAAGTAGATGCCGCTTGGCAAAGCCAAGGATTTGCGCGTACTCCATCGCCTGGCCGAGACCGTCGGCAGATCTCTTGAAATCGGCCTTCGCCTCAAACTGCCCGCTTTCAATTGTCGCAGCATAGCACGCCACTTCGAAGAGAGCCGTCGTTTGCGTCCACTGACCAACACCTAATCGTCTTTGAATCCATTTGGCATCCCGCCTTGGCCGCATCCAGAAATCTGCGTGCGGGCAGAGCGAACGGCAAGGGCGTGCCAGGGTGTCGTCGCGCAGAGGCCCGCTGCCGCAGCCTCTTCAGGCGAAGTAAACACAGAAGGCTCCCACGGCGCGGTGTGCGACTGCGGCCGTAAGCCGCTCCAAGCGCCCGAAAGAAAGCGCAGCGGCTTCGAAGTACGAGTGCTCCGCCTTCGGATGCGCAGCGCAGACCGGCGCAAGCGCGGCACTGCTCCCGGCGCCTTAAGTGGCGTTTTCGGGGCGCGAGGTGTCGCCTTCGCTGTTCGCCAGGGGCATAACCCCAGTCTCGCGCTTGATGCGCCAATAGGCTATGGACATCAGCACCAGAAACGGTACGAAAGCAGGAACGGTGTATTTCAAACCATCGACAAAGAAGGTGCTCGCGGCGATCCCCAAAATAGCGGCGATGCCGAGGAAAGTGGAATAAGGATAAAGCCAGAGGCGCATTGGAAGTTTTGCGATGGTGTCTGGCTCAACTTTGCGGCGAAACGCGAAATGGGTCAAAAGAATAATCACCCAAACAAAGAACATTCCGGCCACGGCAACTCCGTAAAGCGCGAGAAAGGCTTTGCCAGGTGCATAAAATGCAAGCAAGGTCGCAGCGACCATGCCTGCGGTGGAAACGCCGAGAGCACGAAGCGGAACGCCGTTTTTTCCAACGCGACCGAGCCATTCGGGTGCGTAACGGCCGCGGGAGAGGGAGAAGAGCATCCGCGTGGTGAGATAGAGATTGGTGTTGGCGCTCGAGAGCGCCGCGGTGATCACGACGAGATTCATGATACCGGCGGCATAAGGAATGCCAATGGAAGCAAAGGCCTGGACGAAGGGACTGCCGGTGAGGCCATTGTCGAGATGGTTCCACGGCGTCATTGCGAGCATAACCGTGATCGCCAGGACGTAAAAGAGAATCAGGCGAAACACGATCGTGCGCATCGCGCGAGGAATCGTTTCTCTGGGGCTCTCTGCTTCACCCGCCGTGACGGCGATGACCTCTACACCCATGTAGCTCGTGAGAGCGAGCGTCAAGGCAAGCCAAACGCCGCGCCAGCCAAAAGGAAGAAAGCCGCCGTGAGCAGTCAGATTTGACAAGCCAAGGGGTACTCTTGAGCCCACACCAAAAATCAAAGCCAGGCCAATCACGATGAAGGCGACAATCGCCAAGACCTTTATGAGCGCGAACCAATACTCGAACTCACCGAAGCGGCTAACCTGCAAGCTGTTGAGCGCGATCAGGCCGGCTGAGGCTGTCACAATCCAGGCCCACTGCGGAACACTCGGAAACCAGAACGCAAAATAGATAGCGACGGCGGTGACTTCCGCACCAATTGCGATGATCTGGACGAAGCCATAGGTAGCGCGAACGGTGAAGCCCGCCCAGGAGCTTAAATATGTCTGCGCGTAAACCCCGAAGGACCCAGCCACCGGATGCAAGACGGCCATTTCGGCAAGAGAATAAGCCACGATAAGTGCAATCATCGCCCCTAAAAGGTAAGACACAATTACCCCGGGGCCTGCAAGCTGCACCGTTAGGCTGCTCCCTAGAAAGAGGCCGACTCCAATAGCCCCGCCAATCGCGAGCATCGTGAGCTGCCGTTGGTTGAGGCGGCGTCGGAGTCCGTCCGGAGCGTGAGATGGCGGTGAAGGTGCCGTGGAGGCCGCCGGTGCATTTGGCGAACTCGCCGGGAACGATTGAGAATTCTCAGGCATGCCGGGTCAAATCGCGTATCACATTCCCAAAGCGATGAATTTCGTCCATGGTGTTGTAATGGACGAGAGAAACACGCACCACTCCACTGTCCTGCTCTAAGCCCAGGCGCTTCATGAGACGAGGGGAGTACATGTGCCCGTCTCGAATACCGATTCCTGCGTCGGCGCAAGCCTGAGTAACAGAGGCGGGAGAAATACCTCTCAGGTTGAAGGAGAAAGTTGGGACTCGTTCGTGAGTTACTTGCTCTTCCGCGATGCCGTAGACAGTCGCATGACTCTCCGCGAGAACGCGAAGTATTTCCACAGAAAGCGATTGTTCGTAACTACGGATCGCGGACATCGCGCGAACGATATTGGAGCGCCTTTCCTCGCATAGCGTCTTGTTTGGATTGGCCGTCCGGCCGACTCCCTAGTTGCTCGAGATATTGGATCGCCGCATCCATGCCGGCGACATTTTCGTAGATAAATGTGCCAGCTTCAATTTTGCCCGGCGGCTCATTCGGAATAAAGTCTTCGCGAAACGTTGGGAGTTTCTCGAGCAGTTCGAGGCGCCCCCAGAGAAATCCCATGTGGGGGGCAAAAATCTTGTAACCAGAACAAACCAGGTAGTCACAATCGAAGGCTTGTACGTCGATCACGCCGTGCGGGCCATAGTGCACGCAATCGAGAAAGATTTCCGCACCGAACTCATGTGCTGCGCGGGCCGCGGCGGCAACGTCCACGATGGAACCTAGAGAGTTCGAGGTCACGGTGCACGCCACCAAACGGGTGGCGGAAGACAGTTGAGGCCGCAAGTCTTCGACGTGAAGTTTCCCATCCGCTCGCATCTTCCACCAACGGAACCTGGCCCCCTCACGTTCGAGAGCAAGCCATGTGGCAACGTTGGCCTCGTGGTCAATATCTGTGACGACGATCTCGTTGCGCTCTCTTAGAGTTTGGCCGATGGCCAGACTCACCAGTCGAATGAAGGATGTAGCATTCATGCCAAAGGCAATTTCGCGGGGATCACGGGCGTTCAAGAAGATGGCCACGCTTTCGCGGGCGCGAGCGATGGTTTGATCGACAGCGATGCTCTTCGCATAGCGCCCGCCCCGTTGCACATTGCAATGCAACAAATGGCGGTTTATGGTGTCGAGCACCAGTTGCGGAATCTGGGCGCCAGCGGCGTTATCGAAGAAAACAAAATCGGGTTGCTGGTTGAGGGCAGGAAACGAAGCGCGTATGGCATCGATTGGAAACGCTCTGGTAGCTGATTGCTGGGTTACCTGATGGCTAGTGCTTGTCATGAGTCTTGTTCCCTACTCCATGCGGGCGGTGAGCGTACGAACGCACGCTATAACGATCGGCTTTATATGTCAAAAAGCTGGATCGTTCACCGGGAATTTCTTGGAAGGTTGAAAGTGGAACGAATATGAGAACCCCCATCGAAGAGGTTTGGTGTGCGCTCCAGCCCAGTTTCAGCGGCGATTTGCTGCGTTCCGGGCAGAGCGGCTTTGCCGAGGCGTGTTCTATCTGGAATGCGATGGTCGCCCGGACTCCGGGTTGATTGCGCGATGCGGGACTGTCGCCGATGTCCAGGCAGCAGTGCGTGTGGGGAACGCCGCTGGCGTGTCAATACTGATTCGATGTGGAGGACATAGTCTTGCTGGATTCGGGTCTTGCGATGGCGGATTGGTAGTTGATCTGTCAAGAATGAGAGAAGTTGTCGTCGATGAGGAGAAGCGCCGGGCTCGATTTAGCGGCGGATGTTTACTCGGCTCCGTAGATTCCGCAACACAGAAAGCGGGGCTTGCGCTCGCGCCAGGAGTGGTTTCCCACACCGGAGCGGGAGGTCTAGTGCTCGGCGGTGGCACAGGATGGCTAAATCGTTTGCACGGCTGTCCTGCGACAACGTTGAGGGTTTCACCATTGTAATCGCGGATGGTTCCGTGCTCCGCGCAGATGCCGCACAAAATTCCGCGATGTACGCGGATTCCCAGCTCTACCGTGGACGAAGCTGAAGATGCAGCCCTGTCTTCGTTTAGAGTTCACCCCTCTCAGCTCCCGCGACAAAACACTACACTTAAAACTAAAACCTCGTCCTACTGAATCGGGCTACGAACGTACCCAAACGAACTTATTAGCCTGGGCAGTAGCCCGCATAATCTGAGTGACGCATCTTCATGAAGATATGGGGGATAAAGA